>NZ_JBSSGP010000001.1:0-428499 GCF_054063735.1 Bradyrhizobium sp. USDA 10063
ACCTCGCCGGCGATGGCGACGGCGGCCTCGCGACAGCCCGCCGCGTCCGGCCATTTGCTGAAACCGTTCACCAGGTTCGCCAGCGCCTGCGGGTCAAAACGGGTGAGCTGGGAAGGCACCTCACCGGCGATGGCGACGGTGGCCTCGCGACAGCCCGCCGCGTCCGGCCATTTGCTGAAACCGTTCACCAGGTTCGCCAGCGCCTGCGGGTCAAAACGGGTGAGCTGGGAAGGCACCACCTCACCGGCGATGGCGACGGCGGCCTCGCGACAGCCCGCCGCGTCCGGCCATTTGCTGAAACCGTTCACCAGGTTCGCCAGCTGCTGGGGCTTAAAACGGGTGAGCTGGGAAGGCACCTCACCGGCGATGGCGACGGCGGCCTCGCGACAGCCCGCCGCGTCCGGCCATTTGCTGAAACCGTTCACCAGGTTCGACAGCTCCTGGGGCTTAAAACGGGTGAGCTGGGAAGGCACCTCACCGGCGATGGCGACGGCGGCCTCGCGACAGCCCGCCGCGTCCGGCCATTTGCTGAAACCGTTCACCAGGTTCGACAGTTCCTGGGGCTTAAAACGGGTGAGCTGGGAAGGCACCTCACCGGCGATGGCGACGGCGGCCTCGCGACAGCCCGCCGCGTCCGGCCATTTGCTGAAACCGTTCACCAGGTTCGACAGT
This sequence comes from Bradyrhizobium sp. USDA 10063, assembly GCF_054063735.1. Taxonomy (NCBI): domain Bacteria; kingdom Pseudomonadati; phylum Pseudomonadota; class Alphaproteobacteria; order Hyphomicrobiales; family Nitrobacteraceae; genus Bradyrhizobium; species Bradyrhizobium sp. USDA 10063. The sequence goes on from NZ_JBSSGP010000001.1 coordinate 673, forward strand.
TCCTGGGGCTTAAAATTGGAGAGCTGGGAAGGCACCTCACCGGCGATGGCGACGGCGGCCTCGCAACAGCCCGCCGCGTCCGGCCATTTGCTGAAACCGTTCACCAGGTTCGACAGTTCCTGGGGCTTAAAATTGGAGAGCTGGGAAGGCACCTCACCGGCGATGGCGACGGCGGCCTCGCGACAGCCCGCCGCGTCCGGCCATTTGCTGAAACCGTTCACCAGGTTCGCCAGCCCCTGCGGAGTATCAGAGAGCCTGCCGGGCCAGCGAGCAACCTCACCGGCGATCGCGACGGCGGCCTTGCGACAGTCCGCCGCGTCCGGCCACTTGCTGAAGCCGTTCACCAGTAAGGACAGGCCTTGATTAGTCTGCCTCCAAAGTTCGCGGCTTTCATTGCAACAAACTTCCGCGATTCTGATCGCCCCGCTGCGGCATTCCGGCACCCGGGAGTGCCGACCGAATGATACGGCGAAGAGCGCAAGGGCTCGGTCCTCGACTTCGTTCATAAGCGCGTCGTCGAGCCTCGATACTCGAGCTGCTAAGGCCTTGCAAGCTTCCATGCCCTCCCGACCACCAGCCTCCCCGCTCACCGCGTTGCATGTCTTGGCGTAGCTCCATGATTCACCAGCGCGGATATTTTCCTCCAAGCGCGCGACAAATCTGTATCGGAAATCAGCGGCGGCCTTTTGCAGGAACGTTGCCTTGTCTGGCATCCGCAACTGCCTGGCATAGTTCACCACTGCACCTGAGAATGCATAGACGTTGCGAGCCCGATCAATGTCCTTTAGCGCCGTATTAAGTGAGCTCGAAGAGCTATAGGGGCGCTCTAAGCTTGCACCATGGACGCTCTGCGCGGCGACATCGTCGACAGGCCGCCTTCCTGATCCAGCCGCTCGGTCGGACGCGGAATATCTATGTGGCGGGAGCGCCTCTGTTCGCGAGCTTCCGGCTGCTCGATCGCTCCGCCAGTGCTCGCCGCCAGAACGCGACAAGCTTTCTGCCCGACTTGGTGCGCCACGATAAGATCTATACGGGATCTCGGAGCTTCCACCATGCCCGCGCTGCGCAGCCTTATCGTCGATAGGGACGCGAGCAGAACAAGTCTCTAAATCTTGCGGCTCAGAGCCCATCCGCCCAAGGACGGAACTGTTCGTTTGACCGCCCTCACCAGAAACGCCATCTGTGTGAGACTTGGCCGCGCCTTCAGCGCTGTCGTCCGCAGATTGCCAAATGCGATTCCCAAGTCCGCTGATGCGAGTCATAACGCGCCTCCAATACAAGCGAGAATGCGCTGGTTGTGATCTTCGCACAATGGCGGCCTTGAGCGTGCCACTACACCCATCGTCAATTCGCCAGATGCTTGAGCACAAACGATAACAAATCCTTTTCGATCACACTCCCAATGCTCGAAGAGCGATCGGCCATCCGTTGTATTCGAATCTGCTGTGCTCCTCTCCTACGACCAGGACAAATAGATGTTCATTATGAAGCGATATTCCACGCCTATTGCTCTGAGCCCCTCGTTTCATCCAGGGATCCAGGGATGGGACAGGGATGGGAACAGTGGGTACCGTCAAGTTAACGAATTGGAGCGGCCAAGGGGATAGACGAGCGGCATGCCGACCGCCCGGGACCCTCTTTATCGCCGCCATGGCGGGCTGTTCCAGCATGGCGTAGATTGACCCGCATGGCTACGATGCAGGAAAGAAGATCAAGGGCAAGAAGCGCCACATCCTAGTCGATACCCAAGGCTTGCTGCTCCACGCCCTCGTGCACTCGGCCGACATCCAGGATCGTGACGGCGGGGTGCTGGTGATGGCCACACTGTTTGGCCTGCATCCATTCCTGCTGAAGCTCTATGCCGACGGCGGCTATCAAGGACCGATCTTTCAGTCCGCCGTTCGCAAAATTCTCCGGCAAATCGACGTGGAGATCGTCAAGCGCTCCGATATCGCAAAGGGCTTTGCGGTCTTGCCCAAGCGATGGATCGTCGAACGTACCATCGCTTGGTTCAACCGCTGCCGCCGCTTGGCCAAGGATTGGGAGTGCCTCAACCGAAACGCCTTGGCGTTCTTGCGCCTCGCTTCAATCCGCATCATGCTGAGAAAGCTTTGTCAAAAAAGATCATGATCCCGGACAGACTCTGAGATGCGCGCGGACGCGCTTTCGCGTCCAAGGGCTTGAAGCGTACGTAGCGTTAGGTTGTACCACCTGAAAGCAGGCAAACGACGTTCTCCAGTTCTCCAAACGACGTTCTCCAAAAGATTCATGATCGGAAGTAAGCGTGCAATGTCTCAACTTATCTAAGCGCGCTTTGCAAGAGCCTGGTTACTTGCGGCGACGTTGGGAGCGCTAGGCTCTCGTGATCCCGTCGGCGAAGGGAGGTTCTTGCCTTATCCTCAAGTGAAATCGCTTCTTGTTCTTGGACCTGGAGCCATTGGTTGCTCGCCTGAAGACTTAAAGAGGCGACAGAGTTTGGCAAGTTTTCCATGTTGGTAAAGGCGTATCGAATGCGACTGCCGATTGATCTTGGAACATTGAGATGCGTCACCGAAGGGCGTTTGTTCTTGTTTGAGCGCGAGCATCTGATGAAATCCTGCGATGCCAGTAGAGGTGCGTTCGAGGACGTCTGTGATCAAAGATCTAGCCGGCGCATTCGCGCCTGCATTGGAGGTACGGTGTGACCGGCATCGGCGGACTTGGGAAGCACATCTTGCAATCTGCAGACGACGGCGCTGAAGGTGCGGCTAGACCTCACACAGCAGGCGTTGCTGGTGAATGCGGCCAAACGTTCAGTTCTATTCTTGCGCGGATGGGCTCTGCGCCTCAAGATTTAGAGACTTCCTCTGCTCGCGCCCCAGTCGACGATATGGCTAAGCAGCGCGCGCACGGTGCGAGCTCCGAGATCCCGTACAGATCCTATCGCGACGCGCTAAGTCGCGAAGAAAGCTCGTCGCGTTCTGACGCCGAATTTGGCGATCGAGCAGCCGGAAGCTCGCGAAGAGAGATGCTCGGTCCGCATGAACAATTTGTGTCGGACCCGGGGCCTGGATCGGGAAGGCCGCGCATCGACGATCTCGCCGCGCAGAGCGGCCACGTCAGTTCTCAACAACCGTACAGACCTTTTCGTCGCGCGCCATATCGCGAAGAGAGTTTGTGGCGTACTGGCGACGAATTTCGGCGAGGCGATGAAGGGCCCAGAAGCCCGCAAACAGGTCCGTTCCGACCCAATAGGCAATCCGTATCACAACCGAGTGGAAGACCAGAAGGGCCGCGCGTCAACGAGGTTGGCGCATACAGTCTGCAGGGTGCAAGGTCGGGGCGACATACAGGTGTGGACTTTGACCAAGCAAGACTTCATGACGCGCTCGACACCATTGATCGCGCTTGTCGCGCTCGCGATATTTGCGAATTCTCAATGGCTGTCGTCGCTCATGCAAAACAGCTAAAGCTGCGGGGGCTGACAAACTTTCTGCAGAGGGCCGCGGTTCATTTTGAAAGTGAATTTGTCCCACATTGGGAGGATGCCGTTCGTAGCAGGAAATCCTGGGGCTACGCCACGACATGCAACGCGGTGAGTAGGGAAGCCGGAGGTCAGGCAGGCATACAAGCTTGCAAGGCTATCGCAGCTCAAGTGGCATCGTCGAATGATGCGCTCATGAGCAAAGTCGAACCCAGGGCGTTTGCGCTCTTTGCTGCGTCATTCGGCCGGCACAGAGGATCGACGGCATGCCAGAATGGAACGATCAGAATCGCCAAATTTTGTCGCGACGAGAGCCGGGTACTCAAGCAGCTAAACAGTCACAATCTGGCATTGTTGGTGAACGGCTTCAGCAAGTGGCCTGAGCAGGAGAACGCTCGCAAAGCCACAGCCGCGATCGCCGGTGAGATCTGTAACGCCCGGCATCTGTCCGAATTTGATGCGCAGGCGCTGGCGAGCCTGGTGAACGGTTTCAGCAAATGGCCGGACGCGGCGGGCTGTCGCGAGGCCGCCGTCGCGATCGCCGGTAAGGTGCCTTCCCAGCTCTCCAATTTTGAGCCCCAGCAGCTGGCGGGCCTGGTGAACGGTTTCAGCAAATGGCCGGACGCGGCGGGCTGTCGCGAGGCGGCCGTCGCCATCGCCGGTGAGGTGCCTTCCCAGCTCTCCAATTTTGAGCCCCAGGCGCTGGCGGGCCTGGTGAACGGTTTCAGCAAATGGCCGGACGCGGCGGGCTGTCGCGAGGCCGCCGTCGCCATCGCCGGTGAGGTGCCTTCCCAGCTCTCCAATTTTGAGCCCCAGGCGCTGGCGAACCTGGTGAACGGTTTCAGCAAATGGCCGGGCGCGGCGGGCTGTCGCGAGGCCGCCGTCGCCATCGCCGGTGAGGTGCCTTCCCAGCTCTCCAATTTTAAGCCCCAGGGGCTGGCGAACCTGGTGAACGGTTTCAGCAAATGGCCGGAAGATGCGGCATGCCACCAGGCGGTAATGGGGCATCGTCAACTTAATCGACGGCCGAGCCGAAGGAGGCCATTCTCAAAGGTTCGAGATTCGGCGATAGCGCTTGTCGTGGAGATCTCGCGCCAAGTCGCGAAGGCTCGCTCGCGCGAAGCACGACGGAAGTCGGCGGTGACGGCTCCGGGATAGGGGATGTGGAAAAGGTTCGCGACCTGATCATGAACTGCCAAAAACCGTTGAGCCTGACGGGACGATTTGAAACGCTTCATGATCCGCTCGCGTCGCCGCGTCGGCTGATGAGAATTCTCGGCCCGATTGTTGAGAGCTTTGTGCTGGCGATGTTCGACGTGCAAGCCCATCTTCGCCCTCGCAGCGCCGTACGAACGGAGCTTGTCCGTGATCATCACGCGCGGCGGCGTGCCGGCGGATTTCAAGAGCCTCTTCATGAGCCGCTGCGCAGCGCGCGAGTCTCTTCGGCGCTGGATCAAGACGTCGAGAACGAAGCCATTCTGGTCGACAGCGCGCCAGAGCCAATGCTGTTCGCCCGCGATCGAGATAACGACCTCGTCCAGATGCCATTTGTCGCCGCGAGCGGGAGCGCGCTGGCGGATCCGATCGGAGAACGCCTTGCCGAATTTCCGTCCCCACTGGCGCACGGTTTCATAGGTCACGCCAATGCCACGCGCCGCCAGCATTTCCTCGACCATGCGCAAGCTTAAGGGAAACCGGAAATACAACCAAACGGCATAGCTGATCACTTCCGGTGGGAAGCGATGGCGGCGATAAAGAGGGTCACGGGCGGTCGGCATGCCGCTCGTCTACCCCCTCGGCCGCTCCAATTCGTTAACTTGACGGTACCTCGCAACGTTCTGACGAGCGTGAACATCGAGATCGTCAAGCGCTCCGATCAGCCCCAGCGCTTCGTCGTCCTGCCCAAACGCTGGATCGTTGAACGAACCTTCGCCTGGCTCGGCCGCTGCCGAAGGCTCGCCAAGGATTGGGAATGTCTCAATCGCAAGGCGCTCGCCTTCCTCAAGCTCGCCTCCATTCGCCTCATGCTCCGAAAGCTATGCAATCCAAGTTGATTTTCCCGGACAGACTCTAACTGCGTAAATAGGAGGATTATGGCCCCAGCGCCATCATGCTCTCGTTCCAGCTAAACCTCGCGCGCGTCGCTGGCTCGTTCTGTACCGACAACAACCGAGACAGCAACAGATCGAAGGAGGCTTGTATCGGCCCTCGCGTCAGGTTGTACATTGCGGCGGAAGACAACGTCCGCGAAAGCCCATCGGCAAATGAAGCACCCGTTTCTCACTTTGGGATTCTTAAGTGTGTTTCTCGAAAGCGGTTTTGGCTCGGTGATTGATGCGCTCCATCGATCTCTCGTTCGTAAGGGCACGCAATTGAAGAGTCTGCGTGCTCGCCGTTTGCGGATCCGATCCATTCAATCAGCTCTGTCAAATAAGACCAGGACAAGCGGCCGAGCCGGCGCGTGCTATCGCGCTCGTGAGGGCAGCCTGCACAGTTTCCGCTACATTGGAGATGGATTATGAGGCCCATTGACGAGCGCGGCAAATCGCCCATTTCAGAATTTGGCGCCAACGAAGGTCGTGAAGTGGACCCCGGATTTTGGACCAGCGGCTTAGGTGGTGCGGATGCCGTTCCGTTTTGATAAACGGAGCGGACCATGAAGAAGACGAGACGGAAAATCGACGCGGCGCTGAAGGCAAAGATCGCCTTGGAGGCGCTGCGAGAACAATCAACGGTGACGGATCTGGCGCAGCGCTACCAGGTGCATGTGAACCAGATTTACGCCTGGAAGAAGCAGCTTCAGGATCAAGCGGTTCGGGCGTTCGACGCGGGCGCTGGTCGGGATGGCGAGGCGGCCCACGAACTGGAGGTCGAGAAGCTCCACGCCAAGATCGGACAATTGACGGTCGAGCGAGATTTCTTAGCCAGGAGGTCCGGAAGATGAGCGCGCCGGATCGCCGAGGATTGCTTCAGCGCGATCATGAGAGTCTGTCGATCCGCCGGCAATGCCAACTGCTGAGCGTTGCGCGATCGAGCGTATATCGGCCGCCGCGGCCGGCCAATGACAACGACCTTGAGCTGATGCGGCGGATCGACCAGCTGTTCACGGCCTGGCCGTTCCTGGGCTCGCGGCGGCTGACGGCAATGCTCAATGGCGAAGGCTGTCGCATCAATCGCAAGCGTGTGCAGCGGTTGATGCGCAAGATGGGCATCGCAGCGCTGGGACCAAAGCCCAGAACCACAAAGCCGGCGCCGGGACACAAGATCTTCCCGTATCTCCTGCGCCATCTGGCGATCGACCGGCCGAATCAAGTGTGGGCGGCCGATATCACCTATGTGCCGATCGGCCAGGGCTTTCTGTATCTGGTGGCGATCATCGATTGGGCGAGCCGTGCGGTGCTGGCCTGGCGCCTGTCGAACACGATGGACACATCGTTCTGCGTGTCTGCGCTCGAAGAGGCCTTGGCACGCTTCGGCCGGCCTGAGATCTTCAATACCGACCAGGGCAGCCAGTTCACCAGCGCCACCTTCACCGGCACGCTGGCCGCCACCGGCGTCAGGATCTCGATGGACGGTCGCGGGCGCTGGATGGACAACGTGTTCATCGAGCGGCTGTGGCGCTCGCTCAAATACGAGGACATCTATCTCAAGGGTTATTCGGATGGCCACGAGGCCAAAGCCGGAATCGCCCGATGGATCGAGTTTTACAATTTCCAGCGCCCTCATCAGGCGCTGGAAAACCGCGCGCCGATGGCGGTCTGGCGGGCCGGTGTCACCGGCGCATTCGGCGAAGAGGCTGTGGATATGACGCTTCTCGCAAGCGAGAAGCTTGGACAACGCTGCGCGTTGCCCACATCCCCACAGCCACAACAGCAGCAAGCAAGAGTAGCGTAAAGTTATTGGCAAGAACGAACGGCAGCAGTTCCACTTAAGAAACCGGACCCAGTGGTCCTCAGCATAGGGTCCACTTCAGTCGAGGCGCTGAGGGGTCTAGTACTGGGCGGGCTTCTGGTCCGGGTGAAGAGGGCCGATCGTTCAATTCTGTTGTGGAGCGGATACGTTCTGAGCCTCAGGATTCAGATGCTGCATATTCTCGCGTCCCGCCGCGCGGAAGTGCAGGCCGGTTTGCCGGTCCTCTCGCCGGCCCACATCGACGCCTCGCGGCTGCGCTGCAAGGCGCAATCGGTGAGAACCGTCGTCGTTTCCGCTCCTTGCCGGAATCCGGCGTGTCGCGATCTGAGGGGGAAGCGCGGCGCGACGATCCAGAGGCTGAAAGCTCACGAGGACGCTCGCTCCTGTCGCACCCAGCGAGCGGACCAGAAGGTGGGCACGTCCATGATGTGCCCACCCAGGCGGTCCAAGGCCGAGGCCTGCAGCGACCTTATAGACGAGACAGTGGGGGACCAAGTCGAGACGCAGGCCCCTTGCGTGGCGAGGAGTTCTGGCGCGCTGATCGAGCGGCCGAACGCTCGCAAACAGGCGGGCTGGCCCCGTATAGCCAATCCGGCTCTGGCTTGAGTGGCGGACCAGGAAGGGCGCACATCGACCATGCAACCATGCAGAACGTCCAAGGTGCAATGCCGGAAAGGCATCCTAGACGATCGGATGAACTAAACGCTGCGCTAAGAGAAATCGCTAGCGCTCGCGACATCGGAATATTCTCACGTGCGGTGGTGCGTTACAGCAATCAGCTGCGGAGGCAGGATCTTTCAGAGTTTCTGCAAACCGCGGCTGCCCGTTTCGACGCTCGATTTGTTGTGCAGTTGGAAGAGAATATCCGCTCGTCATGGGGGTACGCCACGACATGCAACGCGGTGAGCCGGGAAGCCGGAGGCGAGGCCGGCATACAAGCTAGCCGCGCCTTGGCGGTTCGGGTGTCGCGTCTTGACAAGACGCTTATGAAGCAAATGAATCCCAGCGCCCTTTCTCTCTTCGCATCATCGTTCGGTCGGCATCCCTCGGCGGCGGAATGCTGCGCGGCAATCGTCAGCATCGCCGAATTTTGTTGCGATGAAAGCTTTGCGTTTCAGGAACTGCAAAATCAAAATTTGGCGTTGCTGGTCAACGGCTTCAGTAAATGTCCAGACGAGGAGAGTTGTGGCCTAGCCACAGAAGCGATCGCCAAGGAGATCGTCGCACGCGCCGACCAACTTCCTGATTTTACTTCACAGGGACTGGCGAACCTTGTGAACGGTTTCAGCAGATGGCCGGACCAGCAGAAGACGCGTGAAGCGACGGTTGCCATTGCCGGCGCGGTGGTTGCCCGCGCCGGCAATCTCGACGGATTCTCGGATCAAGAATTGGCCAATCTGGTGAACGGTTTCGGCAAGTGGCCGGAAGAAGAAAAAGCACGCAAGGCGATCGTTGCCATCGCCGGCGAGCTCGGTTCCAAGGGCCGTCGCTTCAGCACTTTCAGCACGCCCGCGCTAGTCAGGGTCGCCAACGGTCTGTCGCGGAGTATCGAGGAGGGAGAGACCGCCGGGGAGGTCGCCGAACCGGCCTTGCTGAAGGACCGGCTGCATCGGCTGGCGCACCACCTCCAATATGCCGAGGATCGGCTGCAGCAGGCCGATGTCCATGCCATCGCGAGTATATTCAAGGCGTTGGGCAAGGCGCAGTTGTTGGACGATCTCGGTGCGCTGGCACAGCCGGGGCTGGACAGGCTCGAGGTGTTACGTGCCGCTCCCGAGTTTAAGCGCGACAACAACCTCGAGACTATGGGCAATCTTTGCGCCTCCCTGCTGCCACTGGCTCGCAGCCCGAAGCCAGTGTTGCGCTGGCACCGCAGGTCGGCGCTGAACCTGCTCAACGCCATCCAGCCGGTGGTGGAACACAAGATCGATGCCTATCTCAAGCCAGGCCAGGCCGAGCGCACCAGCGGCGCCAATGCAAGCCGCTTCCCGGCGCTTTCGATCTATCAGGTGCTCAAGAGCCGGGCGGTGCTGGAGACGCTCTACCGGCGACCCTATGTCGACGGCGACGAGCTCGCCTTGCAGGCCAGGCAGCAAGAGCTGCACGGCAAGACCAGGCAGATCCTGGACAGTGTCCGCGCCCTCATCTACGCCGACCTTTCCTACAAGAGCTGGAACGTGATCGCCGAGATCGAGGCGAAGGAGCCGCTCGAAGCGCTCGACGCCTTCATGGCGCAGAACGCATCGATGATCCAGGCCCAGCATGCAGCCGCCAGCTTCGATGTCCATCGGGTCCTTCAGGCCATGGACCACGAGCCGAGACCGGCGCAAGGCGATGCCGGACTGATGCGGCTGCCGGTGGTTGACATGCAAGGCCGGCCGCTGGGCGGCGAAGCCGAGTTGCGCTATTCCATTTTCCACCGCTTGACCTCGGGCGCGGTGAAGGTGGTGGTGGTTCAGCTAAAGGGAGCTCCGACTGGCGCCATGCTGACACGTACGCTCACCGTGGAGGGCGTGCCCTACCGCATGGACCTGTTCGGCGGCAGCAAACTGAGGCCGCCGGAAAAGAGCCTGAACCAGCTTGCCTCTCAGCTGCCCTTCGCGGCCGAAGAGGTCCCAAGCGGCAAGCTTTTGGCGATCCCCTATGCCGAGACGGCTCCGGGGACGGCCTTTGAGCAGCTGTCGCGGGCCTGGGCGCCGTTCAAGGAAGCCTATTACTATACCCAGCGCCGCGGATTTGCGTCGCCGCCGAGCATTCCCGACATTGGTCCGCATGATTATGCGCTGGAAGGATGCTTCAAGCTGTCCCTTCTGCCCGACCGTCCCGCAGGCACAGTGCATCCCTTCCGGTTCGAGGGGCGAGACGGCGGGATCGCCTTGCGGCCGCATGACGGCTGCGGCTTCATCAGGGCCTCATTGGCCGAGCGCATGCCGGCCATTGCCCGGGCTCGCCATGACGCTCCCAAGCGGATGCAGGCCTTTGCCGATAAAAGGCAATCGGCGCTACCGTCCTCGGCGCTGCAGCATTATCCGCGCAGCGTCGAGGTGGAACAGGAGACCCGCGAGAAGGCTCTGGCTTGGCTCGAAACCCATCAAAGCCTCACCGCCGAGGAGCTATTCCGGACGGTCACGGGCGGGCATATCGGGGGTTCGGGCGCTATCGCCGTGCCGTCCAGCGACCAATACCTGCATGTGCCGACGGGCAAGAGCAAGACCTTGACCCGTGACGCTGGCGTGCTTGTCGGACGCTCCCCCTTTGACAAGCCCAACCTGCGCCCGATCGCCGCCGACCGGGTCAGGTCGGCGCGCGATGGCGATCGGACCGCGGCGTTCCTGGATCAGTGCGTGGCCTTCCAATACAGCTTCAACGTCGCACACAGGTCGGGGGCTGGGCTTGCCGCCGACGATCCGACCTTCTTTGCCAAAGGCATCTTGATCGTTGTGCCCGACGAAATGTGGCCGGCGGACTTCGCCGAACGCGGGGTGGTGATGTCTGCCGAGGACGTAAAGTGCCATTCGCGCTGGCTGAAGGAAAAGGACCGGGTCAAGGCCGACACCGCGCTCGAGTGCGTCGGCATCCTGCAGGCGACGGAGGTGTTCGCGCCCGGCTCTTTGGTTGCGGTTCCGAGCGCCGAACAAAAAAAGCTCGACGGCGATTTTGACGGCGACGCCGTCATCATCATCGGCGACCGACCTCGCCTTTACGAGCATGTGAGCCAGTTCGACGCGCAGCTGCAGGCGCGCGGCATCGCCTCGATGAAGCCGCCGAAGTCGCACACGCCGGCCATTGAGAAAGGCGGCTACCAATTCAGCCGGTCCAAGCAAATCCTGTCGGCCTCCGGGCTGGTGCTGGAGACCTACAGCTGCCTGCAGCGCAACATGCTAGCGCAGCCGCTGGAGGCGCAACGCTGGTTTGCCGAGCGTGCCATCTTCGGCACCTACGAGGGCATTCATCCTGAGCTCAAGGCCGACATCCTCGCACTGTTGCAGGAAGATCGCCCGGATGGCGAGACCCTCCATGAGCTCATCGCCAGGGCGAGGGAAGACAGTAAGGCCGCCAGGCATCCGGTGGCCTGCGAACTGGCCGCCTTGCTAGTGGCCGAGCTCCAGGACTGGAACCTGCAGCTCAATAGCGAGCCGGCTCATGAGCAGTCGGACGTCAAGCAGCAGTTAGCGCGATCCGTGGCCTCAACCGGCGTGAAGCCTGCCGTCAGCGCCGACGCTGGCGCGCTCTTCCCGAAACTCAGCGAATCCTATCCGGCAGCCGCTGACGCCAGGAAGCGTATCGACTTCCTGCTCAACCAATACCAGCCCCGCATCGATCCGCGGCCCGACGGCTACAACCCGGACGATCTGCGTGAAAGCGCCATCAATCTGTTGAGCGTCGGCATCAAGGTCGGCACGGACGCCTACAAGTCCGATACCGGTACGCGGGTGTTCACGCAGAAAGCCAACCAATTGCAGCGGCTCTTGGAGCGGAGGCCGGGCTTCAAGCCGGCGCCCTATGTCAAGGGGCAGGCGGCAAAGCTCCACCAGGGCCGGTTCGACGTCGATGGCAGCCTGGCGGATCTGAAGGACAACCCCACGCTGGCAGCCTCGGTCATGGAGGCCTCGATCAGACTCGCCGTCGAAAAGCGCATCCTGCCCAACGCCTTAGCAATCTCGGCCGACGACGACCCCGCCAGCAGGATAACGCTGAGCAGCGAACAGGCCCTGGAGCGCGCCACGCAAGAAAGCGCGATTACAGAAACTGTGCATGCGGTTGCCGAGCTTTTGCAGCAGGACGGCATCCAGGTGAAAGTGCCGCATCTTGACCAACGGTCGCTCGGGCAGGTAGCCGACGAGTTGACCGGCCAGAGCGTGAGTGCGGCGCAGGCGGCCCAACGGGTCACCAATGCCGTGCGCCATGTCTTCGAGATCCCGGACGAGGCTTTTACGCGCACCTTCAGGAAGGCGGTACTGGCCTTCGAGGAGAGGGACTGCAGCGAGGTCGAGACCACCAACTGGTTCATCAGGATGGACACGCCGAGGTTACGCGGCGTTCACACGACGTTCAGAACCGCGCAGAACTATCGCTTCGAGGTCGAGTTCCATACGCCGGCCAGTTACCGGGCCGCGCAGAGCGAAGGCGAGCAGGTCCCCATTCCCCGTGGCGCCTGGGAGATATTGCACTGGGGCTCGTCAGGAGAAAGCAGGTCGAGAGCGGCAGGGACCTCCAGGTCGACCACCGTCGCAAGACAACAGATTGCCGTCGCTCGCTCGCCACAAGCCGGCGAGATCCTCGCGGCCCTCGGTACGCGGCCGGTCGTGCTCGTCGGCATGCCGGCGAGCGGCAAGTCGCGCATCGGCGCCCAGCTTGCCAAGGAGTTGGGGGTGGAGTTTGTCGACATCGATCAGCGTATCGTCGCCGAGCACGGCAATCTGATGGAGATGTTCGCCGACCCTGGCCGGGGCGAGGCGCACTTCAGGGACCTGGAATCCAAAGAGCTCGCCAAGCAGCTGGAGAGAGGGCCCATCGTCATCGCAACCGGCGGCGGCTGCTTTAGCAAGGAGTCCAATCAAGCCCTGATCCTTAATAAGGCGAGGTCGATCTGGCTCGACACCGACCTGAAAGAGCTCCGCCGGCGCCTGAAGGGGGACACCAGCCGGCCGCTGCTGCAAGGTGTCGACATCGAGCAGAAGGTTGACCAGCTGTACGAAGAGCGCAGTCCGTTCTACCAAAAGGCCGATATCAGGTTGCCCATCGTCCCGCCCTTTCAAAAAGAAAAGAAGGACGCCCGCATTTGCGAGAAGGAACTCTACACTTTGCTGTGCAGCGACAGAGAAGCCGCTCTGCCCGCTGCCGAGATAACACATGTCTCAGGTGCTTCCGGCGCCGTCGTGGAAACCATCCAGGCGCCGGCGGCACCATTGAGTGAAGGGGAACGGCCGCTGCCCCTCGACGCCCTCACCGCCGACCAGCAGCCTTTGCTGGCCGGCAGTAACGCACGAGCGGATTTAGCGTCTTCCACGAGAAGCAGAGAAAGCTCAAGTCGAGGACGATAAGCTTTAGGCGGCAACAATCAAGGGTTCTTTCGCAGGCTTGGTGCAGGGTGCGGGTTCGCGCCGAATGCTAATGAAAGTGGGAATCGCATGCGTAAAGTCGTGAGAAGCCTGATGGCCGAGTTGATCCGGCCTGGATGACACAGGAGGATTCGCCGCACAAAAACGAACTGCCGGTGCCGGGTCGCGAGCCGTTACATGTGGTTCAACATCTTCTTCGGTCAAAGGAGCAGCCATGGCTACCGTGAAAGTCGATATCAATAACTTCCAGTCGGAAGTTCTGGAATCCGCAGCACCCGTCGTCGTCGATTTCTGGGCCGAATGGTGCGATGCCTGCAAGATGATTGCTCCGAGCCTCGAGGAAATCTCCGTCGAGATGGAAGGCAAGATCAAGGTCGCCAAGCTCAACATCGATGAAAACCCGGAACTCGCCGCCCAATTGGGCGTGCGCTCCATTTCGACGCTCGCGATCTTCAAGGGCGGCGAAGTGGCCGATTTCTCGGTCGGCGCCAAACTGAAGACAGCTCTTTTGAACTGGATTTCGAACGCTGCCTGATCGATATCGCTCAATCTGTACCGCAATGAAAAAACCGTAGATTCGCCCCGTAAAGCGGTAGGGTCCGCTGCCCATCGCGATATCTGGAGCGATGCGTGAGTTCGCGACAGGTCATGCGATCCTTGCCGTCTGGTTTTCTCTTCATCGTTCCGGTCCGCCGGATCTCCCCTCGGGTTTGTCGCGCGGCATCGTCAACTTAATCGACCGCCGAGCCGAAGGAGGCGATTCTCAAAGGTTCGAGAGTCGACGATAGCGCTTTGTCATGGAGATCTCGTGCCAAGTCGCAAAGGCTCGCTCGCACGAAGCGCGACGGAAGTCGGCAGTGACGGCTCCGGGATAGGGGATGTGGAAAAGGTTTGCGACCTGATCGTGAACTGACAGAAACCGTTGAGCCTGATGGGACGATTTGAAACGCTTCATGATCCGCTCGCGTCGCCGTGTCGGCCGATGAGAATTCTCGGCCCGATTGTTGAGAGCTTTGTGCTGGCGATGTTCGACGTGCAAGCCCATCTTCGCCCTCGCAGCGCCGTACGAACCGAGCTTGTCCGTGATCATCACGCGCGGCGGCGTGCCGGCGGATTTCAAGAGCCTCTTCATGAGCCGCTGCGCAGCGCGCGAGTCTCTTCGGCGCTGGATCAAGACGTCGAGAACGAAGCCATTCTGGTCGACAGCGCGCCAGAGCCAATGCTGTTCGCCCGCGATCGAGATAACGACCTCGTCCAGATGCCATTTGTCGCCGCGAGCGGGAGCGCGCTGGCGGATCCGATCGGAGAACGCCTTGCCGAATTTCCTTCCCCACTGGCGCACGGTTTCATAGGTCACGCCGATGCCACGCGCCGCCAGCATTTCCTCGACCATGCGCAAGCTTAAGGGAAACCGGAAATGCAACCAAACGGCATAGCTGATCACTTCCGGTGGGAAGCGATGGCGGCGATAAAGAGGGTCCCGGGCGGTCGGCATGCCGCTCGTCTATCCCCTTGGCCGCTCCAATTCGTTAACTTGACGGTACCCACTGTTCCCATCCCTGTCCCATCCCTGGATCCCTGGATGAAACGAGGGGCTCAGAGCAATAGGCGTGGAATATCGCTTCATAATGAACATCTATTTGTCCTGGTCGTAGGAGAGGAGAGGAGCACAGCAGATTCGAATACAACGGATGGCCGATCGCTCTTCGAGCATTGGGAGTGTGATCGAAAGGGATTTGTTATCGTTTGTGCTCAAGCATCTGGCGAATTGACGATGGGTGTAGTGGCACGCTCAAGGCCGCCATTGTGCGAAGATCACAACCAGCGCATTCTCGCTTGTATTGGAGGCGCGTTATGACTCGCATCAGCGGACTTGGGAATCGCATTTGGCAATCTGCGGACGACAGCGCTGAAGGCGCGGCCAAGTCTCACACAGATGGCGTTTCTGGTGAGGGCGGTCAAACGAACAGTTCCGTCCTTGGGCGGATGGGCTCTGAGCCGCAAGATTTAGAGACTTGTTCTGCTCGCGTCCCTATCGACGATAAGGCTGCGCAGCGCGGGCATGGTGGAAGCTCCGAGATCCCGTATAGATCTTATCGTGGCGCACCAAGTCGGGCAGAAAGCTTGTCGCGTTCTGGCGGCGAGCACTGGCGGAGCGATCGAGTAGCCGGAAGCTCGCGAACAGAGGCGCTCCCGCCACAGAGATATTCCGCGTCCGACCGAGCGGCTGGATCAGGAAGGCGGCCTGTCGACGATGTCGCCGCGCAGAGCGTCCATGGTGCAAGCTCTGAACAATCGTACAGGCCTTATCGTGGCGCACGAAGTCGGGAAGAGAGCTTGTCGCGTTCTGGCGGCGAGCACTGGCGGAGCGATCGAGCAGCCGGAAGCTCGCGAACAGAGGCGTTCCCGCCACATAGATATTCCGCGTCCGACCGAGCGGCTGGATCAGGAAGGCGGCCTGTCGACGATGTCGCCGCGCAGAGCGTCCATGGCGCAGGCTCTGAACAATCGTACAGGCCTTATCGTGGCGCACGAAGTCGGGAAGAAAGCTTGTCGCGTTCTGGCGGCGAGCACTGGCGGAGCGATCGAGCAGCCGGAAGCTCGCGAACAGAGGCGTTCCCGCCACATAGATATTCCGCGTCCGACCGAGCGGCTGGATCAGGAAGGCGGCCTGTCGACGATGTCGCCGCGCAGAGCGTCCATGGTGCAAGCTTAGAGCGCCCCTATAGCTCTTCGAGCTCACTTAATACGGCGCTAAAGGACATTGATCGGGCTCGCAACGTCTATGCATTCTCAGGTGCAGTGGTGAACTATGCCAGGCAGTTGCGGATGCCAGACAAGGCAACGTTCCTGCAAAAGGCCGCCGCTGATTTCCGATACAGATTTGTCGCGCGCTTGGAGGAAAATATCCGCGCTGGTGAATCATGGAGCTACGCCAAGACATGCAACGCGGTGAGCGGGGAGGCTGGTGGTCGGGAGGGCATGGAAGCTTGCAAGGCCTTAGCAGCTCGAGTATCGAGGCTCGACGACGCGCTTATGAACGAAGTCGAGGACCGAGCCCTTGCGCTCTTCGCCGTATCATTCGGTCGGCACTCCCGGGTGCCGGAATGCCGCAGCGGGGCGATCAGAATCGCGGAAGTTTGTTGCAATGAAAGCCGCGAACTTTGGAGGCAGACTAATCAAGGCCTGTCCTTACTGGTGAACGGCTTCAGCAAGTGGCCGGACGCGGCGGACTGTCGCAAGGCCGCCGTCGCGATCGCCGGTGAGGTTGCTCGCTGGCCCGGCAGGCTCTCTGATACTCCGCAGGCGCTGGCGAACCTGGTGAACGGTTTCAGCAAATGGCCGGACGCGGCGGGCTGTCGCGAGGCCGCCGTCGCGATCGCCGGTGAGGTGCCTTCCCAGCTCTCCAATTTTAACCCCCAGGAACTGGCGAACATGGTGAACGGTTTCAGCAAATGGCCGGACGCGGCGGGCTGTCGCGAGGCCGCCGTCGCCATCGCCGGTGAGGTGCCTTCCCAACTCTCCAATTTTAAGCCCCAGGAACTGGCGAACATGGTGAACGGTTTCAGCAAATGGCCGGACGCGACGGGCTGTCGCGAGGCCGCCGCCGCGATCGCCGGTGAGGTGCCTTCCCAGCTCTCCAATTTTAACCCCCAGCAGCTGTCGAACCTGGTGAACGGTTTCAGCAAATGGCCGGACGCGGCGGGCTGTCGCGAGGCCGCCGCCGCGATCGCCGGTGAGGTGCCTTCCCAGCTCTCCAATTTTAAGCCCCAGGAACTGGCGAACCTGGTGAACGGTTTCAGCAAATGGCCGGACGCGGCGGGCTGTCGCGAGGCCGCCGTCGCCATCGCCGGTGAGGTGCCTTCCCAGCTCTCCAATTTTAACCCCCAGCACCTGGCGAACCTGGTGAACGGTTTCAGCAAATGGCCGGACGCGGCGGGCTGTCGCGAGGCCGCCGTCGCCATCGCCGGCGAGGTCCGTCGTCGCGCCGTCCGCACTGCCCGGCTTTCTGATTTTCCTCCGCAAGCGCTGGCGAACCTGGTGAACGGTTTCAGCAAATGGCCGGACGCGGCGGGCTGTCGCGAGGCCGCCGTCGCCATCGCCGGTGAGGTGCCTTCCCAGCTCTCCAATTCTAACCCCCAGCAGCTGGCGAACCTGGTGAACGGTTTCAGCAAATGGCCGGACGCGGCGGGCTGTCGCGAGGCCGCCGTCGCCATCGCCGGTGAGGTGCCTTCCCAGCTCTCCCGTTTTGAGCCCCAGCAGCTGGCGGGCCTGGTGAACGGTTTCAGCAAATGGCCGGACGCGGCGGGCTGTTGCGAGGCCGCCGTCGCCATCGCCGGTGAGGTGCCTTCCCGGCTCTCCCGTTTTGACCCGCAGGAGCTGGCGAACATGGTGAACGGTTTCAGCAAATGGCCGGACGCGGCGGGCTGTCGCGAGGCCGCCGTCGCCATCGCCGGTGAGGTGCCTTCCCAGCTCTCCCGTTTTGACCCGCAGGCGCTGGCGAGCCTGGTGAACGGTTTCAGCAAATGGCCGGAAGATGCGGCATGCCACCAGGCGGTAATGGACATCGCGCGCGGCCTCGGCGGACCGGGCCGACGCTTTGGTTCGTTCACGACGCTTGAGCTCGCCACGATCGCCAATGCTCTGGGACGCAGTGTCATAAGGGGCGAGGACGGTGGAGACGTTGCGGAGACGGCCCTGCTGAAGAATAGCCTACATCAGCTGGCTCATTACCTGCACTATGCCGATGATCGGCTGGAGCAGGCCGATGTTCTGAGCATTGCTACCATTTTCAAGGCGCTGGCGAAGGTCAGGCTGTTCGAGGACCTCGGTTTGCTCGCACCAACAGGGCTAGATCGCCTTACGGGATTGCATCGTGCCCCTGGTTTTGCCGCGGAGAATAACCTCGAAACCACGGGCAATCTTTGCGCCGCCCTGCTGCCGCTGGCGCGTAGCCCGCATCTGCGCTGGCACCGTAGGCAGGCTCTGAGCCTGCTGAACGACATCCAGCCCGTCGTGGAGCACAAGATCGAGGCGCATCTCAACGCAAGCGAGGCCGAACGGACCCGTGGGCCGTTCGCGAGCCGCTGCCCGGCGTTGTCGATCTATCAAGTGCTGAAAGCCCGTGCGGTCCTGGAGACGTTGTTCAAGCGGCCGTATGTCGAGGGCAAAAAGCCCGATTTGCTCGCACGGCAGGGCGAGCTGCAGCGCAAGACCAAGGAGATCCTGGACAGCACGCGCGACCTCATCGAAAGCGATCTTTCCAACATGAGCTGGAACCTGATCGCGCAGATCGAGTCGGACAATCCGCTCGATGTGCTGGACACGTTCATGGCGCAGGATGCGGCGAGGATCCAGGCGCGACATCCGGCATCCGTCTTCGACATGCATGAGGTGTTGCGATCGATGGACCATGAGCCCAGACCGCCGCAGGGTGATGCGGGACTGATGCAGTTGCCCGTAGTCGACATGCAGGGACGGCGCGTGGCGACGGAGCCCGAGACGCGCTATTCGATTTTTCATCGCCTGACCTCGGGGGCATTGCCGGTGGTCGCGGTGCAGCTGCCGGCAAAGCTGAGCACTTTCATGTTGGCGCGGACGCTCACCGTCGATGGTGTGCCGTACCGCCTGGACCTGTTTGGCGGCAGCAAGTTGAAACCACCAAAGCCGACCCTGTCGCAGATCGCCGCCCGGGCTCCAGGCGCGCAGCCAGCCGCGTCTTCCGGAGGCAAGCTGCTGGCCATTCCCTATGCCGAAACCGCTCCGGGGACGGCGTTCGAGCAACTGTCGCGCGCCTGGGCGCCGTTCAAAGAAGCCTATTGGTACACCCAACGCAGGGGGTTTGCGGCGCCACCGGCGATCAAAGATCTAGGGCCTCACGACTACGCGCTGGAGGGCGCCTTCAAGCTGTTGCTGCTGCCAGACCGCCCGGCCACCAAGGCGCATCCCTTTAAGCTGACTGGACCGGAAGGTCCGATTGCCTTGCGACCGCATGACGGCTGCGGCTTCATCAAGGCCTCGCTGGCCGAGCAGATGCCAGCTGTTCACCGGGTTGGTCACCAGGAAGGTCCCGATCGGCTGCGGGCCTTTGGTGAGGGAAGGAGATCGTCCGTCCCTCCCTCGGCGCTGCAACATTACCCTCGCAACGACCAAGTGGCGGAAGAAGCGAGCGAGAAGGCCAAGACCTGGCTTGAGAGCCGAGACGGACGAGAGCTGACGTCCGAAGAGTTGTTTCGCACCGTGACGACCGGACACACCGATGGTCCCGGCGCGGTCGCCGTTCCATCCGATGATGGCTGCCTCCATGTGCCAAAGCTCAAGAGCGACACGCTGCCGGGAACGGGGGGCGTGCTGATCGGGCGGGCGCCCTATGATAAGCCCAACCTGCGTCCGCTCGCTGCCGAACGAGTCAAGTCGGCAGCTGATGGGGATCCGACTGCGGCATTCCTCGATTGGTGCGTGGCCATGCAATACAGTTTCAGTGTCGCCCAGAAATCGCGGGAGGAACTGGCGGCCGACGATCCGAGCTTCTTTGCCAAGGGCATTCTGATCGTGGTGCCGGATGAGATGTGGCCGGCCAACTACGCCGACCGTGGGCTGGTGATGTCGGCCGAGGACGTCAAGTGCCATTCGAGCTGGACTAAACGCAAGGACCGCGCAACCGTGGACATGCCGGTCGACTGCGTGGGCATCCTGCAGGCGACCGAGCTGTTCGCTCCTGGGTCGTTGGTTGCCGTCCCGCCCGATGAACAGAAGAAGCTCGACGGCGACTTCGACGGGGATGCCGTCATTATCATCGGCGACCGGCCGCAGCTTTATCAGCATGTCTGGCAGTTCGATGAAAAGGAGCAAGCTCGCGGCGTTTGCTCGCTCAAGCCGCCAAAGTCGCATACGCCGGCGATTGAGGATGGTAACTATCAGTTCAGTCGTGCCAGCCAGATCCTCGCGGCCACGACGAATGTTTTGGAAATCTATAGCAGCCTGCAGCGAAGCTTTCTGGCGCAGTCCCATCAAGCACGACGCTGGTTTGCCGAGCGGGCCATCTTTGGTACTTACGAGGGCGTTCACCACAAGCTACGGCACGACATCCGTCAGCTACTGAACCAGGAACAGGTGAGTGGCCAGGATATAGAGGACAAGCTCGAGCGGGCGAGGCGCGAGACCGAGGTCGCAGACCATCCGGTCGCCCGCGAAACGGCCGAGTTGCTTGTTGCCGACCTTAAGGCATGGGCAGCGAGGGCGGATGAGCAGGTGCTGCCCGAAACAGCCGAAAGCGACACCAAACTGACGGTGAGCCCAGCGTTCGTCGAGCTTTTCCCGGAACTGGCGGAGGCCTATTCGGCCGCTCCTCAGCCCCGCGACCGCATCCAGGTCTTGCTTGACCACTACCCTGCGCGCATCGAGCCCCGACCGGATGGTTACAATCTGGACGATCTCGTCCAAAGCGCAAACAATCTTCTGAGTCTTGGCATCAAGGTCGGGACCGACGGGTATAAATCCGACACCGGAGTCCACCTTTTCATGAAGAAAAGCCAAGAGCTGCAGCGACTCCTGCAACAGGTGCCGGGCCTGACCTCCGTACCCTTCAGCAAGAGCCTGGCGGCGACGCTCAGCCAGGGCCGGTTCGACGTCGATGCGGCCTTGGAGGATCTGAAGGATAATCCCACGCTGGCGGCGTCAGTCATGGAGGCCTCAATCAAGCTTGCTGCGGAGAAGCACATTCTGCCCGAACCCACTGGCCGACTGCTTACGGCTGAGGATGCCGCCATGACGGTCATGCTGACCCGCGAGGAGGCTGCGGAGCGTGCTCAAATGGAGGCCGCCCGCGCGGAAGTCGAAGAGACAGAGATCACTGCAACGGCATTCGAGGTTGCCAAGACGCTTAGCCAGGTGGGCGTCCAGGTGAATATGCCCCATCTCGATCGCCGCTTGAGATCGGAAGCCTCCATGACGGCCCAACTCACCGGGATGAGCGTCACGTCTGACGACGACTCTCAGCTGATCAGCAGCGCTGTTCGCCACGTCTTCGAAGTCCCTGACGAGGATTTTGCAAGCGCCTTCAAGAAGGCCGTGCTGGGCTTCGGTGAGCGGGGCTTTGCCGAGATCAGCACAACCAACTGGTTCAGAATGCGCAATCCGACGTTTGTCGGCATCAAAACCGTACTCGCCACTCCGCGAGGTTACCGCTTCGAGGCGGAGTTCCACACACCAGACAGTTACAAGGCCAAGATCGCCAATCACGATACCTACAAGGAGTTGGAGAAGCTTCAGCAGCAATCGAGCGGAGATGCTCTGTATAACGCCGAAGAACTGGCGCGCCGTGCGCGAGAAGTCTGTAAGAAGGTGGCTATCCCCGATGGCGCCAAGAACATCCCCCACTGGGGAGTAGAACCGGCTCGTAGAAGGCAGGCTGGTGCAGCCTTTACGGCGCGAGCTGCCGAGCCAGGAAGGCGCGAGATTGGAGAGATTGTGACGGCTCTCGGCGATCGACCGATCGTGCTCGTCGGCATGCCAGGTGCTGGCAAATCCACCATCGGCCGGCGTCTTGCGAAGCGGCTGCGGCTGAACTTCATCGATTCCGATGCCGAGATCAGGAAAGAAGCCGGCACGTCGATAAGGCAACTCTGCCAGACCTATGGCGAACAGTATTTTAGGGATCTTGAGGCTAAGGTAATCGCGCATGCGCTCAAGCAAGGGTCCGCGGTGCTCGCGACTGGTTCCGATTCGTTGATCCACGATCAGACCCGTAACCTGATCCATGACAAGGCAGTCTCGATCTGGCTCAAGGCCGACGCCGACGTGATAATGCGGCGCAACATGGGCCGGTCCGGCCGACGGCTGCTGCAGACCCCCGACCCGAAGGCGACCGTCACACAACTGATTAGGGAGCGCGAGCCGGTCTATCAAACTGCTGATCTCACGATTGGCTCGGGCAGCGGGTCGCATCAAAATCAGGCGGATGAATGCGTGACCGCGCTGCACGCCTATCTCTGCGACGCAGGGCAGGGCGCTCGGCAGACCGGCTTGTTTCAGGAGCTTCCTGTTGCGCCAAGCTCTCAGAATGCGGGAGCTTCGGGTATGCTCGTGCAGGAGATGCGGGTCGCCGCCGCCTCATCATCTGCGGTGGCTCGATCGTCAGACATCCATGCCAGCCGTGGAGCTCTGATTGATTTGCCTCACCATTTACGGGTGTCGTCGATGAAAGCTTCGGATGCTCGCACGGACACCTTGGATCCGACAGCCTCGCTCCACCGTCGCAGCAGCTTAGCGCTCGACGCCCAGGAATGGCTGGGCGACGAGCATATCGCGGCGGATTACGCGCTCCTGGAGCAGGAATGGCAGAGGGAGAACCCGGGTCTAGCCGCGCAGATCCGGTTCGCACCGCCCGCGCCAGTTCAACTACTGCGCTTGGCCGAGAACCCGAACGACATACAAGAAACTCTGATGGGGATCGTCCAGGACCATAATGGTAACGATACAGCCAACTTTCTGTTGCTGCCGGTGAACGATGGCGGCGCTGATCGGGCAGGCACCCATTGGTCGCTGCTGCTCGTTGATCGCCGCGTGCCGGAAAGGATACGCGCCTATCACTACGACTCCAGCGGGAATAGGAACCGGGCCGTCGCAGAAGAGCTCGCAACACGGCTGGGCGCCCGCCTCAGCATAGCTGCCATGGCCCAGCAGCAGAACGACTATGATTGCGGCGTCTTCGTGCTCGACGCCACGCGGGCGCTGGTTGAACGTTTGGCGCAAGGACAGCGGCCAGAGGCGCTGCACCTCGACAACATCGTCGCCGATCGGCAGGCATTGCGGAACCGACTAAGCTTGACTTTGGCCGAATTATGCGGCGTGGGCGAGAGCGTCCTGCATGCGGTGCCAGATATGGCGGGGAATTTCTATGGCATCTCGGTGAGGCTGGGACATGAAGGAAATTTGATGAGCCCATATTTCGCGTCGGACCGCCGCGATCGCATCGCTGAAGGTGAGTACTGATTTCGGATACCAGGCGGTGGTTCTGGGCTCGAGCTTCCGCGCCTTCGCGAGGTCGTGCGTCCATAGCGTGACGAGGGAATACAGGCCGAGCAAGATCGGAGTGGTCCGCAGAATGGCCTTGTCCGACCACTGGCGCTGGGTCTCGACACCCGAGGTGAGCGCGAACTTCCTCGAAGGTGACTTCAAGCTGCCAGCGGCTGACGAACCAGGCGAGGATGTCGTGCGGCTTGGCGTTGAGGTCGGTGGCGAGGAATGCTTGCGGTTCGAGTTCACCGATCGGATCACGGACGAGGAGCCAACGGATGGGCAGCGGCTTGACGCCGCTTCGATACCAGAGGGCGGTACCGGTAGCGATCTCGACGACGCGATTGGTTCGGCCGTACCAGAGGCTGATGTGGGCAGCGCTGCCAGCGGACCTTGCGATCCTTGACGACTGCGGACAGCTTCTTCTGCGCCTTGCCTTTGATCGGCGGCCGACCGCGGCCCTTGCGCTTTGGCGGCGGGAAGTCGAACAGGTTGGCGTCCATCCGCAAGCGGGTGACGACGCAGACACGGCTGTGAATGGCGGCGAGGAATTCGACGGCCGCAAACGCACTGTCAGCGACGAGCACGATATAGCGTCCAGGAAGCCAGCGACTGATCTGCAGGACGGCTTGGCGGGCCCAGTCGAGCAGGGCCTTGGGCTGTCTCGGTCTGCCAGCATAGAAGCGTTTGGACGGGGCCAGCAGGGTCAGAAAGGGCAGCGCCATGATGCGGTCGGCCCACGGCACGCGCACCAACAGCATGGCGGACAGCCAGCGCAAACCGCTGGCCTTGACGAAATGCCCCTTGGAGGAGCGGACCGGATCACGATAGATGCCACGGGCGCTGATCTTGGCACCCCAGCGCCGCTCGATGGTGTCATCGAGCCCGATCACCACCGGGCCGTGCGCGGGCACCAAGCTGCTGACCAGCAAGACAAGGAGACGTCCTGTGGCCGCCCGCGACGACCATGCCGCACGGTTGAGGATGCGGTGAAAGGTGCAGAAGTCGGGCTCGCGATCTCGCCCCAGAATGCGCAGAGCCGCCGCGACGGTGCGCCGGCCAGGCGCCAGGATAGCGCCGGCCAGCAGCAACGGCACGTGCGACCAGGTTGGGCGCGTGAACAAGTCGGCAAAGCCGGCCAGCCGGGCAACAAAGCGAGGTGGGAGCGGATCAGAAGAACTGGGGAGAAGACGGGACGGTTGCATCCCATCCGTAGAATCGGCGCGGTGAATCGCGGCAATCTTGCCGGTGTGCGACAAATTGAATCAGCCGGTTCATGCATCTTGGCATGCCCATCGGTCGTCGAGCACATTGACCGTCATGTCCAAGCCCGACCCCGTCCTTGCCCAGATCGCGGCCCAGTTCACGCATCACAACGTGGAAAAGAGCGGCAGCGCCTATACGATTCTCGATCGCCGCAGCTCAAACCCGATTGCCCGACTGCGACCGATCCCAGATACCGACCGCTTCGAGCTCTTTTATTGGTCGAACGTCAAAGGTCGTTGGACGACCTTCGGCAACATGGGGCGCCTTACTCCCCTTACGCAAAAGGTAACTTGCGTCGCCTAGCGGTTGGTGACCTTTGGAGCGCGAGGGCGGCCCACTGCCGTCAGTTGATTCGGTTGGAGCTGGAATCGAGTGTCTGATGACAATCGTGTCATCGTCCACCAGGATCTCCTTGACCAGGAGTCGCACAATGCGCTGACGCTCCGCGACCTCCAGCGTTTTTGCCGTTTCGCGTAGTCGTGCAAGGAAGCTTGTCATGGTTTTTGCTAGACGCAGATATCCAGCGCGGTCGGCAAGTTGGGTCTCAAGCGCATTTAGCTCGGCGCTGATTGCCTGATCACGTTTGCGAAGCTCGGGCATGCGACGGCGGAGGTCGTCTAACGATATCAGTTCTTCCTGATACGCGGTCATCAAACGTTCCATGCTCTTTCGTACGCGTGCCAACTCCCGCTGCAAGTGCTCTTCACGGCGTTTGACGGGGCTGGCAGTGCGTGCCGCAGCCAATCGCCGTTCCAGTTCTTCTTGAATGAGGCGTGGATTCTCCAGCAGTTTGAGGATCTCACGCCATACCACCTCGTCAAGAAGATCTTGTCGTATCGGCTTACTATCACACACCGGCCCGCCAAGGCGGCGCCATGCGTCGGAGCCAAGACAACGATAGTAGTGGATCATACGCGCACTTGTCCGCGTCGAAGTGCGATAAAGACCGTAGCTGCATTTGCGGCACGACACCAAGCCTTGCACGACGCTGGGTGTGATCGTGCGGCGAGGCGCACGGTCTTTGTTCGCCTTAAGCCGCTCCGAAGCCAGTGCAAAGGTTTCCTCGGTGACAATCGGTGGTACCGGAATCTCGATCCAGTCCTCTCGTGGCCGCTCGTGGTGGGCGCTGTCACGTGAGGCAAATCCGCCCCGCAGACGGATTGGCCGCGTGATGCGTTGTCGTTTCGCCGTCTTCGTTTTGTTGAAGCATGCCGTTCCCTTGTACGCAGGATTGCGCAGCATCGCCCAAACCACCGAACGCTCCCAACGCGAGATACGCTTGCGCGTAGGAATGCCTTGTTCGTTCAACAGACGCGTGATGGCGCCGATGCTCAAACCCGCAACGGTGTAGTATTCATAGACCTTGCGCACCACGGCCGCCTCAGCGTCTATGATCGCGTAAGACGCGGGTGCGTGCTCAGTCTTACGGATATAGCGGTAGCCAAACGGAGCGCCGCAAAGAACGTTGACAACTCCCTGCAGTGCACGGTGCCTTTTGCCCCGGCGTGACCGCTCCAGAATTTGCGCCCGTTCATACTCGGCGATCATGCCTTGGAACTGCAACAACAGCTGATCTTCCGCTGTAGCTGTCTGGGGCGCTTTGATGAACACCGTCTGGACGTTATGTCGTGCAAATTCTTCAATGAGAAGCACCTGATATGCATACTTTCGGCTCAGTCGATCTGGTGAATAAACGAGGACTGCATCGATCTGCCCCTCCGACGCCAAATCGCGAGCCCTTTCCAGGCCCGGGCGAACGAGCGTAGCTCCGCTGTAACCCTCGTCTTCGATCACCCATTCATCGGGCACGCTGAAGCCCTGCTGTAGGGCGAAGCCGCGCAGAGCTTCCGTTTGGCTCGCAATGGTATGTTCTTCCTTCTGTTTGTCCGACGAGACCCTGGCGTAGATCGCTGCAGGCTTCACGGCCGTCTCCTCTCTTCTCGGAGTCCTGCCCTACGGGACGAACACAGTTCGCAACCAGCAGCCCATAGGCTTGTTGTAACTTGATGGGGAGCAGGCGATCGAAAGCAAATTCCAAACAAACGGCAGGACGCTCTGCAGAGCGCTTAGCCATGTCTTCCGCGCCGACGTGTTGCGGTCAAACGCTTCTCGATCGCCTCGGTGACAATCACGCTCAGCGGCAAACCGCTGCGCCTGGAATACGCACGCAATTGCGCGAGCACGTCGCGGGGAATTTTGAACGTTGCTGGCACCGACGGTTCTCCAACCGGCATCGCACGTCGGAGCGCACGCGCGCGTTGCAGATATCGATACGCTTGCCGCAGCGAGATGCCGCGTTCCTGCGCCAACATGGTCGCCGCTTCTGCCACGCTGCTTCCCCGCGACAACAGGCCGTGCGCCGCGTTCAAGTTCAGGGCCTTCTGCGTCTTCGTTGAACGTGCCATCTGACATAAACGTATTTCTTCTTGACATAACCATAGTTAACAACTCGTTTACTAGCCCCGCACGCATATTACCTTTTAAGACGCAGGTCGAGCACAGCTAGCCCTCTGCGCCAGCCACAAATCACCCGATCGAAGGTGAAGTTGCCTTTTGCGTAAGGGGAGTAATGAAACTCATGTTGACCAGCGCTCACGAGATCGTAGAGAACGATCCCATGTTCCGCGTCGCGCGCGGTCGATAGACCCACGCCAAAATTGGCCAAAGTCAAGCTAAGATGTAGAGGAAGTAAGTTCGCGGAAGCCGGGTACGGGTGGGGCAGTGAACTTCCAGGTGACGGTTCTCAAGGTGCTAGAGCGTTTTCCACATGATGTGGATCATTTGGTGTATCCGGCATGTCTAAAGTAATTGGCGCACATCTGCGGCGCAAACGACCTGACGAGCTTGCCGATGAGTTTGAGCAGGGTGTCGACCGTGCGGGCGGCGCCTTTGCGCAGCGCTGCCTTCAACCGGGAGAATGCCTGTTCGATTGGATTGAGGTCGGGCGAGTAGGCCGGCAGATAGCGCACGCGGGCGCCGAGAGCCTCGATCGCCTCGCGGACGCCGACGATCTTGTGAGTGCGCAAGTTGTCCATGAAGACGATGTCGCCCTTGCGCAAGGTCGGCGCCAGAACCTGCTCGACATAAGCCAGGAACGACGGCCCATCCATCGCACCGTCGATGACATAGGGCGCCGTGAGGCCGTCGATGCGCAGCGCGGCAACAAGCGTCAGTGCCTTCCAGTGACCGTGGGGTACGTCAGAGACGAGGCGCTTACCGCGAGGAGAACGCCCATAGTGCCGGACCATCTTCGTCGTGACCGCGGTCTCATCGATAAAGACGAGGCGCGGCGTACGCAGCTTGGGCTGCTCAGCTTTCAGCGCAGCGCGCTCGGCAGCAACGTCAGGCCGATCCTGCTCGGCGGCGTGCAATGTTTTTTTTGAAGGTGATGCCGTGACGGTCGAAGAAGCGCCAAATCGAACCGATGCCGGCCTTTTGCCTTCTCTGGGAGCGCAGACGCACACGGATCTCCTCGAGCGTCAGGTCCGGCTCCGTGGCGATCAACTCGGTCAGCCACTGCTTGTGCTGCTCCAACGGCGAGCGGCTGTGCCCGGCGCCGGGCTTGGCCTCGACATTTCCGGTCTTCCTCCAGCGATCCATCCATCGGATCGTCGTCGAAGCGCCGAGGTTGAGAATGCGCGCCGCCTCGCGGGCGCTTTCGCCGGACTCGATAAGCTCAACCGCACGCACCCTGAGGTCATTGGAGTATCCCTTCGCCATCGTATGACCCCGCATGTTGCCGCAGGTGACACCGAAT
The DNA here is from genome assembly GCF_054063735.1 of Bradyrhizobium sp. USDA 10063. Taxonomy (NCBI): domain Bacteria; kingdom Pseudomonadati; phylum Pseudomonadota; class Alphaproteobacteria; order Hyphomicrobiales; family Nitrobacteraceae; genus Bradyrhizobium; species Bradyrhizobium sp. USDA 10063. Next base: position 29,150 of record NZ_JBSSGP010000001.1, read on the forward strand.
CTGATTTGCAAGTCCGAGGGAATCCCCTGTGACGCTCTGATTCACATCAACTGGAAACCGCTCTAGTCAGCTATCCAGACGGGTTCGCCGTCATGGAGGACATCAAGCGCGATATGGCGATTCTGGCGACAAGCGGGCGGGACTGGGCTGAACGCACGAGGCGATTGGCAGCCCGCGTGCCCGACCTGGATATCTTCTCCCAAGGTCTCATCGCGCGGATGAACGGCGGTTGGCGTGTCACTGATAAGGGACGCGCGGTTCTCGAGATCATGGAGGCTCGGCCCGCACCCGCCCAAGCAACGGAGCTGCCTGATGTCCGCTCGGCCGAGGAGCCGACGCCAACGCGACGCTATCCGGCGAAGACAAGCGATTGCGTCGTAACAAGCGTAGCTTGCCGGCGAGTTTTGTCTTTCGGGAAATAGGAATTTATTCCATAATCTATGTTATGCGAAACAATTATTGATTAGCTTAATCAGTTGCTTAGCAAGTGTTTGTGCTGATCACAAGGGAGCGCGTCTGCGCGGCCTGCCAATCTGCCAACCATCATGCTCTCCTCGACGGCTGCCGCATTGGCGGTCAGGCAAGCGAATTCGGGGCACTGATGCCAAACCGCTTGAGCAAACTCCTGTCGGTTAATAACAGCGCATGGAGACGACTAGAAGTAGAAACCCAAGATGCTACCTCTCGACACAAGCCTATACCGATCATCACCGCCCGCACCCGCAAATGATCCTCACCTCAGTTGATGTAAGTGGTCGGTCAGCCATGATCCAGATCAAGACCGCGCTCGAGTTCCTTTCGCCGGTACATCTGGAATGTATCCTAGCTGCTGCTCGAGAGCGGCCAAGGCCTGGCGAGCTCCCTCCAGCGTCACAGTGGCCTCGTTAAAGAGCTGCCGCGCTTCATTCAGTTGAGTGACTGCTCTTGCACCGGCATCAAAGAGCTTTTTCCTGATTGACGGAGGTCGATCCTCGAGCACTGCGCGCTCCAGGTCTGGGAGCATGCTGATGAGCGCTCGATGTGCGCGAGCTTGTGCCTTTTCAGAGTTCGCGGCAGCGGCTAGCGCGTCACGATAACGCCGTACCGCCTCGATGGTCCTCTCTTCAAGATGGAAATGGTCGCTCAATAGCTCGTTCTCGCTACTTGCACGGTCGTAGCCACAGCGCGTCATGCTGGTTGGATGACAGATCGCTCTCAACCTCCCTTTGATCGTACAACCTGACGCCACGTGCGCTTCAAGCTTCTTGGGCAATTAGTGGCGGAGCGCTATTGACGACGGCGCGGGGCCCTCGACGGAGGAGGCAGGGCCGTCATCGAGTTGGTATTGGTAGCAGAAACCGCATCCGGTCGACGGCGACGTTGATGGAGACGCGCGGCGTCGAGACGATGCGCTCGCGCGCCGACGATCCCGCCTCCGATAGACGCGCGAGTGTGGCTCGCTACCCGGCTACCTTGAGGCCGGCCGTAACTAGGTAGGCAAAAGGATAGAACAGTGCGCGCGGCCCGTGCCCTTGACACGACCACCCGCCAATAGAAAATGATCGTTACCGAGAGCGCTTTGCATCCGCTGCTACGGGGATCGGGCGATGCAGTCCGCTATCGGCGCAAGTCGTACGCCCGCGATCCGTCTTTCATTGCGAGCTGGCTTGTCCTATGCGGAGGACGACTCACCAATGTGCGCCCCCGCTGGACCGTGGGGGTTCAGCCCAAGCCCCGGGGCGGGCATGATATTGCCGCGTAGCGGATTGTCTATAGTCGACGCCCCACTCCCCGGCTCCAGGTAGGCCGTGTAGATCTGGCGGTGGAGCGCTTAGATGCGGCAACCTCGCGAGGTCGCTCCTTCTGTTGCACCGATCAGGAAGGCGAAGCCCGGTCGCGGCGGTGCTCCCAGCCCAAGCCGACGAGATGTCCGAACTCCTCCAAGGATCGATCCACGAGACTCGAGGCAGCCTCTTCGGCAGACGACGATGACTCAGAGACGTCTGGCGGCGGTGCGGGGAGCTCCATAACTTCTTGACCTTCTTGCCGCAGCGTGGGCGGAACCCCACTGCTGCCTGCATTTGGCAACATCCCAATGGGCAGGGGCGCCTCGGGATCACTGGGGACACTACCGGCGCCACTGCCACGACTGGCGTTTTCGGCTTGCCAAGTCAGTTCGCGCAAATGCGTTCCCGCAGCCAGCGCTCCAATCGACGACAAGCCCAATTCATGGGGCACGACATTCGAGATCTCGCCAACAAGTTGCCGACCGACGGCACGTTGTGTCACCCGATCGATTGCATCAATAACAGTGAGTGTTAACGGCTGATCTGCCTCGGCAGAGGTCCCCTCCGCCAGACGACCAGACCAGATTTCCACGGGCCTATCGGGGTCTGCAATCCGGGCAGCTGCGGACGTAAAGGCAACGTCGAGAGCCTCGGCCACAGCGGAGACTGCTGGCCAGCGCAAATCGAAGCCCCTAGGCTGTTCGGGATCACTCAATACGCTCCGTTGCGCTGCCAAGTTAAAGCCGTATTCCACGGAGCTGGCCGTCAATCCTTGCGCGTTCAGGAGAGCATCGTGGGAGACTAGCTGGAAGACATGAGCCACGAAGTTTGCGACCTCACGGGTGTAGCAGTAAGCTATGTTGGCGTTGGACCGAACCACAGCTTCGTAGGCATTGAGTTTGTCGTTCGATGAGCTTCGAAGATGCGAAACAGCGCTTATGCCGGTATGCGCGGCGGCGGCGAACGTTAAAACAGCCGCGACCAAGCTAGGCAGGAGACGCGTCAGCTGGCTTGCGGGGACGTTGGGAGTTCCCGCCATCGCGAGGGCCGCTGATTGCGCCAACCGCTCACCGCGAAATCCTCTGCAATAGGCCTCCGGATTGCCTCTTGCCCGCCAGGTGTGCACGCCCGCTCTTGCGCCCGCGATCAGTCCCATAACCACATTGACCGCGGCATGTGCCGCCATCGACCTATCGCTGACCTCCTGCGGATTTTGCGGCTCACCGGAAAATGCGCGCACCGCAACCTCAGCGAGGCGACCAACAAAGGTCTCGAACGCACCCTGTGCTCCGTTCACGCCCAACAGCCCGAGCGTGAACTTCCACCATCGGGCGCGGCCAGCAGGGAGAGCGTCTTGATGCTCCGTCCCTCCGTTGGCATCTGGTGGCGGCGATACGCTGTCTCGGAGCGGCGGCTCTGCGTGCCCAGCAACTTCCTGTTCGGCGCATGAGTCTCCAGAGTGCAATGTCTCCGCACCGACAATTCCACGGGCCATCGACAGTTGTTCAGACGTCCTTTCGTGCGCTCGTCGTTGGTCATCAGTCAGCGTAGGCGGTCCGCTGGCGTTGTCTCGATCCCACACTCGCATGGGGGTTGGATCGCTTTTGCTCCGACGCAGAGTCATAGCCACCGCTGTGCGGTCCGCAACATTTGAAATGTCCATCGTTCTCTGCCCGTCCCGCTAGGCGCTTGGCCTGCAGCGCCGTTGTACGATCCGAACTCGCATACGGATCGGATGGCTTGGGTGCCGACGCCGAGCCTCAGCCGCCGCCGCGCAATCCGCCACATTTGAAATGCCTGTCACCGCGCAGCGTTCTGCCCGTCCCGCCAGACTTTTGCCTGCAGTGCCAGCGCATCAAGCAACGGCGCGAACGTTGGTGGATCGATCTTCGCAAACTCGAACTTCTGACCCAAGACAAGGTGTTGACTCGATGGATTGACAAAGAACAGCGGTGCACCCACCAGAAAGTTCTCGAGATTTCGGGATAATGCAAGTCCAACCAAGTCATGCTCGGCGATCGCCGAAATCTCGCCGGCGTCGAGCAGCACGGCGGCCGTGTCGTGCTGATCTCCGCATGGATGAACAAATGTGCAGATGATGTCGTGCACAATCAGCGTTCGATCCCGGGCGAAGTCATAAACATCGTCCAGACTCATTGCGGTGGAGTAGTGGCCGAGCCACTGAGAGAACGTGCGTGTCATAACGATAATCCACGGCAGTCACCTTGACTTTACCCATTGCATGTCTCAGGCTTGTGACGCTCCGATGGCATCGCCATTCACCGCTCCGTCGACAATCGGTGGAACAACGAGGCCAACGGCGTGGGCCCGTGATGAAGACCGATGATTTCAATGCCAGCCGCTGACCGCGTAGCGCGTGTTCGCGGCGACGGGTCATGTTGATCCTTGTCGCGAAGGACTGCTGGCGCGGTGGGCGCGACCGTACCGCTCACCATCGCAACTTGGATGTAGCGATGTGCTGGCGACAGCCGACGGCCATGATCCGCAATTCGATCCAATCCAGACCGGCCGGCGCGTTGCGTCGGTGTTCGATCCGCTCGGACACATCTGGGACTTCATCGAGCGCCGCCGGGGTTGCGATGGAAGAGCCGCTAGGTTGTTGATTCATCTTGCTTTGTAAGATGTTTGCGCGACGTTTTCGGTGACTTCCACCCAAATCGCTGCGATTTCGCTGCGACGTTCGCTAAATGATGTAAGCTTGAGGGCCGCTCGCCGGCATTTCGGTTTACGTTTTGACCAAATTGTCAAGAGACGAGTATGCCTGCCCGCACTCAAAGCGCCGGTACCTCGCACGCTGATTTCATGCGAGCCGCGAATGACGAGCTAACCAAATTCGAGCACCGCGAGCGTGAGTTTCGAAGGAAAGACCGCGACGAACGGGCCAAACGATTGCAGTTGCCGGTGGAAAAGTACGACGCCGAAGATTGGCACGTAAGGAAACCAGCAAGCCCAATTCATCGAAAGTGAGACCGCCGCGGCTCGATATGAGTTTCGCTTATGACGACGTACCATTTGGTGCCAAGATACGGCCAGTCGTCGCCGTGGCAACACCGCCCAGTTCCAAGTTATCCGGCGGACAAACCGGCGCCGGTGAATCCACATCCGCGAAGGCTGTTGCGGCACTCGAGCAGTCACGACAGGAATCGACCGGAAACCACGCGCATCAGCAGCCTCGCAGAGGCTGCAGGCGGTTTGATACATCTGAATTCAGGCGCCGCTACGCGTGCGCATTTTGCGACATAGAGAGCGAAATGACTTATCGATCGAAAACCGTTTCGCTCACAATCCATCGTCCATGGTCGCGGTTTCTTCCCCGGACAGCACTATTCTGAGCTGGTCCCGGTTGTCTGAACAGAATCTCCGCGTCGATAAGTGGAGCGTCTGCCGGGGTTAGGCCGCCGCGCGGAGCGGCGGAAGATCGAAGTAGGCTTGATCCGGAGTGCGGTCGTCAAGGCTCGAATGAGGCCGACGACCATTGTAAAAGTCTAGATACTGACCAATCGAACGTCGCGTGTCAGCAACGGTTTCGTAGGCTTGCAGATAGACCTCCTCGTATTTGACGCTGCGCCATAGCCGTTCGACGAACACGTTGTCCCGCCAGGCTCCCTTGCCGTCCATGCTGATCGCAATGCCATTGTCGGCGAGCACGCCGATAAAGGCCTGTCCGGTGAACTGCGAGCCCTGATCCGTGTTGAAGACATCCGGCTTGCCCGGGGCGGCAGCAGATCACGAGATCGTCGGCATAGTTGACGACGTAGGCATCGAGTTGTTCCTGGTGTCCGTGGTCGCGCCAAGCCAGCAGAAAGCGTCGGAAGTAAATGTTCGCCAGCAACGGACTCAGAGGAGAGCGTTGCGGGGTCCCTTTCTTAAACTTTCGTGCATCTGCCGTCTGTATCGTCCGTCTTCCGCTCCGTTCGACCACTGGAGCCGTCAACCAGCTTTTGATGGTCGAGAGAAGTCGTCCGTCGGCGATCCGCCGTGTCAGGCATCGCATCAGCGGCCCGTGTGGAATCGACGTGAAAGACTACTCGACAGACTACCCACCACCGCGCTCATCATCTCGACGACTATCCCGATCAGGTAACCATCGTTCGGTCGCGCCATCCCTTTGAGGGATCTGCGCTTGATGTGCTTGGCTGGTGTCATCGACGCGGCGAACTTCATCTGACGCTTGTACTGCCCCGATGGTACCCGTGCCCTTGTACCGGCCGCGTGGACAGATCTGCCTATCGCACAACATTTACCGCGTGCAAGCCCGCAATGCGCTCAAGCGGCATTCCTGGCTTCCCCCGCCGAGCTGCTGCACGCCCGGACGATCGTTGACGCTTTGCTGCGGCAATTGGATGCCGCGCATACTGTCCTGCCACCGGAATCGGAGGACAGCCATGCAGCAGCTAAGCTTTCTCGACCCGCCACCTCAGCGCGGGGCCGTACCCGTATGGGAGGCCCTCGATAAAGAGCAGCGCGCACATCTCGTGCTGCGACTCGCCCGACTAATCGCCCGAGCAATCGCCACTGCCGGAGATCACAACGATGAACGAACTGAGCAAGATCACCGCTGAGCACCTACGCCGATGCGCAATCGTCTACGTGCGTCAGTCCAGTACGACGCAGGTCGAGCATAATCGCGAGTCCACTGCCCGTCAGTACGAGTTAGCCGAACGCGCCGCGCGGCTTGGTTGGCGTCGCGATCAGGTGAAGGTCATCGATGAGGACCTCGGTATTTCCGGTTCCGGCCTTTCCGAGCGCACCGGCTTCGCGCGCATGACCGCGGAGGTCGGCCTCGGCCAGGTGGGCATCGTGCTCGGCCTGGAAGTCTCGCGACTAGCGCGCAATAATGCTGATTGGTACCGTCTGCTCGATCTGTGTGGCCTGACCCACACGCTCATCGGTGATGGAGATGGGATTTACGATCGATCATGTTGATACCTTCATTTGTTTGGTCTCGGGTCGAAAACGAGGTGATCTCGAGCTCCTGTCTTAAGCTCTCGCAACGCAACAATGCTGGCTTCCGTATCAGGAAAGAGGAATCGCTTGTCGCAAGGATCGCGCTGGATATCAATGGTGCCGCTGCGGATACGTCGCTTGATCCAAGAACTCGAAACTCCCAAACGCTTTGCCATTGCGGTCACCGGCAGCCAACCAGCAATGTGACGAGCACGCGTTGCGACGCCGTCCTGCAGTACGCGATGGCGCTGCCGCACGATCTGAACGGTTCGTACTGGAACATAATTTCGGCGCGGTGAGCGGTGCCCCTCCTGGGTCAAGGTGTTGGCGATTTCGGCATCATCGAAGCCCTGGCGGGCCAGCTCAAGGATCCGTGCTTGCATCTCAGTCCCTCGAGTTAGAGCATGCAGTGCATGGACCCTCGGCTCGACTTCCAATTCGGATATCTCGCCACCACACCAGACGATCCGAACCGCGATTCGATCGCGCGTGATGCGGTGGAGAACAACCTTGTCAATCAGCGTTCGTAATAACTGCTTCTTATCTGCCCGGCTCACATCAGGCCGCCGCCAGAGCTCAGGCAAGTGTGGACCAAGCGCAAGAAACTCATTCTGCTCCTCTGGGGTCAACATGGCTGATTTGCTCTTCGTGGCTCGGCGGGTGGTCAGCGCCTCTTCAGCCTGCCGGAGTTCGCGTAACGCGTTTTCCCATCGCCGCTCCAACTCAGCGGCGATGAGGCGATTGTCAGGATCGACCCGATTATACTGTCGTTCGGCCAGGAGTGCCTGATAGCGCAGTCGCTCAACCTGCTGCTCTTCGGCGCGATCAAGCGCTTCGTCAGTCTGCTGCCGCGCATTGAGCGCACGCCTCCAGGCCTCCACCTCAGCGGGAGCGATCGCTGCAAAGAATGCAGCCGCCACCTGTGCGTCGATTGGATCGGCGGGAAGATGCTGGCATAGCGTCTTGCCTTGGTGGTTCAACAGGGAATTGCAGACGTAGCGGGACCCGCCCTTGTATTGTATCGACATCTTGTGGCCGCACCGGCCGCACCAGGTGATGCCTTGCAAGATAGCGGCCCCCTCTCGGGGCACGCCACGCGTCTGATTGCGTTGGTATTCGGCATGGTTATCGCGCAACATGGCCTGGATCCGCTCAAAGCCATCCCAATCGATGTATGCAGGATAGCGGTCCTTTACTACTACCTTCCACTCTGCCATTGGGCAGCGGGCCGTCTTCAGTTTACCACTCGTATAGGTCGTGCGGCAGGACTTGGTGCGGCCATAGACGAAAGCGCCAGCATAGGCCGGATTCCTCAAAATTCCGGAAATCATGCTGGCCGATGGTGTCCGCCACGCAATATCGCCGAACCGGTCCCGCCGCGGTATAGAGAGCGCACGATCTCGGAATGACCGGATTACCTTGCCTACGGAGCCTCCCTCCAGAAATGTCGTGAAAACCAGTGATATCCGCTGCTGCACCTCCCTGCTCGGATCCTTCGATGCCACACCATTGGCGTCACGTTCCAAACCCGCCGGTAACAGTAACGTCAACTCGCCGCGCTCGGCCTTGGCGCGCAGCCCCGCCGTCAGACGGCCGCGCAGTGTGTGCAACTCCACTTCGGAGATTGTGCCCTTTAAGCCGAGTAACAGGCGCCCATTGGTTGAGCCAGGATCGTAGACGCCGTCGCGATCCGCAATGAGGCATTGCCGGTAGCCGCACAGATCGAGTAGCGGGTACCAATCAGAGCAGTTGCGCGCGAGACGCGTCACCTCATAGGAGAGAATGATTCCGATTTCACCCAACGTGACGCGGGCGATAACGTCCTTGAAGCCCTCGCGATGCGCTGCTGTCGATCCACTCAATCCAAGGTCGGCATCAACGACATCAATATTGGTATCATCCCAACCGAGATCGGTGGCTCGCTGTCGCAGTGCATACTGCAGTCGCAGGCTCTCCTGGTTGGTTATCACCTGATGAGGCGTCGACTGCCGAATGTAAATTACGGCTCTGCGACAAAGGTGGCTCCCCGTCACAAGATCCGACCTCATGGCTCTTCTCCCAGCGAACCACGCGAGCTTGCCAATTTTGATTCGGAGCCGTGCCTTAAAGAATCATTTGTCGGCTGATTCGCCAAGCTCGTCAGCACCACGTCTCTTGAAAGCCGGAGCAAGTCTCGAATGCTTTCGAGCGAAAGCTTGCTTGACGGGACAGACAGCCGCTCGCCATAGAGGTTGGTTGCTGCAGCTCGAATTCTCAGCAAAATGCCGTCGCGATAATGAACGAGAACGCAGCCGCGGAGCGAGCTTCCGGCCGATACCAAATCAAAGCGCCGTCCGTATAGTGGATGGGTTGGGTCGGTTACGGTAATCTGCTCTAATTGATCAGATGGCTCCCGAATAGGGGCATCATGCTGTGTGGTCGTAGACACCTTCCTCATCGACAATGAGTGTGCCAACTAAGCCGCAGAACTCCAACAATGTATGCCAGTCTCGACCGTTTCGGGCGAGCCGAGAGGCTTCGATCGAGAACACGGCGCCGACGCGCCCTTCACAGATTAGCGCCAGTAACCGCTCAAATCCACGTCGCGCGACGCCACCACCAGATTTTCCGAGATCGTCATCAATAACCTCGACGTCGCTCCAGCCAAGTTCACGGGCGCGAGCCTCAAGGCCATATTGTCTGCGTTTGCTCTCCAAGTTGTGCGCGACCTGGTCTACCGATGACTGCCGAACGTAAACTACGGCGCTGCGTGCCAAATGATCAGCGGAGATCTTCGTCATGACGCCCCTCCTGATCTGACTGGACTGAAGGTACGGGGACTTCTGCGACGGCTTCCTTTAGGAGGACCGATAGCAGCTTTACGGTTTTGGCTTCGACCACCAGAGGCAGACGTTCCGCCTGCGCCGTCGCGAACAGATCCAGTTGCCGCTTTCGCATTATCTTGGACATGAGCTCTTCCCTCACCGGGAGGCGATTCTCCCCGAGGCAAGGCTACGAGGACGTCAAGGAGCGCGCGAAGCTCAAGAAGTCGGTTCACGGGCAGAAGCGGATCAGCTACAATTTTAGCCGACGCTGCTTCAGGCTCTGTCATCCAGGCCGGCAGAAATTGGGAATGGGCGCTCTCGCGGCGAACCGTGAAGTGGCGACAGCCGTCGTGAATTTGTTCACTGAGCACGACCAGTTCGCGGCCAGCGTCAGGATGGAATGGATATGTTACCCGAACTTCCTTGCCCAAAATCCCTGCATTATGCGGCTCCTTCGGATGAGGGCGCGGAGAACTGGGCCTGAGTCGCTTGGCTGATCGAGACCGCCCTATGCCGAGCTCGGCAGATGCGCCATTTGTCACCGCGAGCGGGAGCGCGCTGGCGGATCCGATCGGAGAACGCCTTGCCGAATTTCCGTCCCCACTGGCGCACGGTTTCATAGGTCACGCCAATGCCACGCGCCGCCAGCATTTCCTCGACCATCCGCAAGCTTAAGGGAAACCGGAAATACAAGCAAACGGCATAGCTGATCACTTCCGGTGGGAAGCGATGGCGGCGATAATAGAGGGTCCCGGGCGGTCGGCATGCCGCTCGTCTACCCCCTCGGCCGCTCCAACTCGTTAACTTGATCTCCACGACAAGCGCTATCGCCGAATCTCGAACCTTTGAGAATCGCCTCCTTCGGCTCGGCGGTCGATTAAGTTGACGATGCCCTTCTTACTCCAGAGGCCGTTGAGGCCGACCTGCAAATCGTTCCCCCCTACGACGCCAGTGCCGCCAAGGCTTGAGCCCGATCCGCAGGCTGAGCAAGACCCTCGGCGAGGGCAGCCAGACGCTGCTGGAGCTCGCGCGGAAGCTCAGCCACGGCCGCTCCGAGGCTTCGCAAGGCTAAGACGCGGCTTGCGGGATCGGCGAGTCCCTCGGCGATGGCGACGAGGCGCTCCTGGAGCTCGCGCGAAAGCCCTGCCACGCCCAGTCCGAGGCCCTCCAGAGCTTGGACGCGATGCGCGGGACCGGCGAGTCCCTCGGCGATGGCGACGAGGCGCTCCTGGAACTCGCGCGAAAGCCCTGCCACGCCCAGTCCGAGGCCCTTCAGAGCTTGGACGCGATGCGCGGGATCGGCGAGTCCCTCGGCGATGGCGACGAGGCGCTCCTGGAACTCGCGCGAAAGCCCTGCCACGCCCAGTCCGAGGCCCTCCAGAGCTTGGACGCGATGCGCGGGACCGGCGAGTCCCTCGGCGATGGCGACGAGGCGCTCCTGGAGCTCGCGCGAAAGCCCTGCCACGCCCAGTCCGAGGCCCTCCAGAGCTTGGACGCGATGCGCGGGACCGGCGAGTCCCTCGGCGATGGCGACGAGGCGCTCCTGGAGCTCGCGTGAAAGCCCCTCCACGCCCACTCCCAGGCTTCGCAGAGCCGAGGCGCGATCGTCGGGATTGGCGAATTTCTCGACGAGGGTGACCAGACGCTCCTGGAACTCAGGCGCAAGCGCTGCCACGCCCAGTCCGAGGCTCTGCGGGGCCCACATGCCTTGCCAGAACGGGGCGAGCCCCTCGGCGAGGACGACGAGGCGCTGCTGAAGTTCGGGTATAAGCCCTGCCGTGCCCATTGCTAAGTATCCCAAGGCCAAAGCGAGAAGCGGTGAGCTGTTAAGCTCCTCGGCGAGGACGACGAGCCGCCGCTGGAGCGCGGGTTCAAGCCGTCCTATGTGCGCTCCGAGGCCCTCCAGAGCTTGGACGCGATGCGCGGGATGGGCGAGTTTCTCGGCGAGGGAGACGAGGCGCCCCTGGAGCTCGCGCGACAGCCCTATCACACCCACTCCGAGGTTTCGCACAGCGTGCGCGCGATCCTCTGGCTTGTTGAGCCGCTCGACGAGGGTGACCAGGCGCTTCTGCAGCGCGGGCGTCAGCCCTGCCACGCCCGTTCCGAGGCTTCCCAGGACCCAAACGCGATCCTCTGGCTTGTTAAGCCGCTCGACGAGGGTGACCAGGCATTTCTGCAGCGCGGGCGTCAGCCCTGCCACGCCCGTTCCGAGGCTTCCTAGGACGAGGACGCGATGCTCGGAATTGGCGAGCCTCCCGGTGAGGTGGACGAGGTGCTTTTGCTGCCCCCTGGTCAGGCAATTGAAGTTGGGCGCGAGTGATTGGATCACGGCGGGATCTGTCAGCGCGGCAAAGCGATCCGCAACCTCTGAATGCGGGGCCGTCAGCCTGTGCCAGACGGACTGAACCCGAATAGCTTTCTGGCGCCTTGCGTGAAGCGCCGGATCATATTGCTGCGCGGCATCCCGCAGCCCGCAATTTGTCTGTGACATCTTCAGCAGATCAATCGGGCTGAGCGACTCCGCAATTTTACCGATTAAGTCCGCCGGCAGCAGATGAAGGTTCTGAGGCGAAACGCTATCCCTCTGGATCCATCTTCTACAGAACGACAAGCTGGATGAGATCATCGTACTGAACTGGTCAGCAATCTTACTGAGTAACTCAGGCCCTCGTGGATGACGGCCATCGCCGGTGCTCTGGCTGTTGCGAGAGGAGGTTGCCCCTTGCGGCTCAGAGCGCGTTTGCTCCACGACACAGCAGGATAATGGGCCAGCTCCTTCAAGGCCAACAGCCGACCTGGGAGGAGATTCCTCCACGCTATCAGCGTCGTCGGTGATATATCCCGGGATCGGCGTCTTGCAACAGTTGCTAATGCCCCACACTATCTATCTCCTACAGAGCGAAAAACGGGATAGACCATCGTATTGTCGCGCAACGGTGGCGCCAGTTACCGCAAACCGTTGTAGGCCGGCGCGCAACATGACGTTGAACGACGCCGACACTTCTAGTTTGATTAGGATCGAGTTTCAGCTGGGCCGATCGCAGCCGGACGGGACAAAATGATCCTCAAAGGCCGCGAAAATGGACACGAACCATTGCAAGCAGCCTCTAGATAGGAACGCTCCGTTCGAGTCGAGATGCGAAGAGATTGGTTCGGGTCGTACTGTTTTTATGCTGCATTGTCTCGCCTCGATTAAACGAAGATCAATCGCCTCGGCTTAAGCCGAGACAGTATGGCTCGTCTCCGTGGATCTTGGTAGCAAGACATCGAAGCGGAGGCGACCGCCGCGTTGGGCAGCCCATCTTCCTCTCCCACATATGACAGATAGAGATTCCCTGTGACGAGAACAAATAATTGCTCATTATGAAGCAATACTTCGTGCCTATGGCTGCCACTCCTCAATGGCGACAGGTAGCGGTACGCGACAATGCGGCGGCGAACATTCCGGTTGTGAATATTCGCCGCCACCAAAGCGGCGTAGCGCTCGCGTGCGACTCAACCGTAGGCAAGTCGTTCGCTTGGTCACCAGTTCGGGGCGGCCTGCGCGCACCAGCTCATTCATCTCGTCTTCAACTGGGAGTCCCCTAGATTAGCGAGACATCTGGATAAGGCTTCTTGTACCCATTGGTGGCGCATTGGTTTGGTGCACTTCAACACTTCTCGATTGGACCAATGCCCCTGAACTCTCTCCATCTGCGAGGCGCTCCAAACCCTCAAAGCCCGGGGTGTGAGGCTTGCACTAACCAGTTCCCTCCAGGACTTGCGCACGCTGATCCATCGGCTTTTACGCGCGGGCAACGTATCAAGCATTTTCTGCGCAATCGGTGCGAGGCGCGCGGCATCGGAATCGGGGGCATTCTTGGCATCTTCAACAACGCTAAGGCGACCTTTTCGGACCAGGCCCACCCCGATTCAGTGAACCTGCACTCCGCGAAATACTCAAAACAGCTCCGGAACGTCAATGCGCGGCCAATGATCGTCTGGTTTGATAATTTCATCTCGCTCAGCCACTGCCGAAGATATTCCCACCACGCTCGGCTGCCAAAGTCGAGAAGATCATGACCTTTGAACACCAGAAGCGCCGCCATGCCAGAATCTCAGTTCGCGCCTCTTCATCCTGTCGTTCGAACCAATCCCAGATTGCCTGCAATGGTGTGAGCCGGCTGGCTCGCCATCGATATCTGTGTTGGGCCGGCGCGATGGAACTGGACCACGTTATCCAACGGGGGCATGCACGGCCACGGCTTCCCCTCCGCGTCCCAGAAGACCCAGCGCTCGGCGATCTTTCTTGCCTCTTCAGGAGACTGGGTTTGCCAAAGCTCCTTGAGTGCCTTGTTAACGTAGTGGGAGACGTCAGCTCTAAGGCCGCATGTGCGGGCTATCGTTGCAAGGCGCCCGGCATCAATGAGCCGCGCCGCGAAGTCGTTCTCTGCGTTCATTTTCCGAAGCCTTCGCGCCTTCTCGTCGTCCGTGTTCCCTTCATGTTCATTCGGCTCGATGTGATCGAACCAGGAGCCCGGGGGAAATGCCGCGATACGCGTGGTGACCTAACGCCCGTCGGTGTCGGCCGAGCGGACGCCGTCCCGCGCCTCAAGTCACGCGCCGCTAACTCCGCTGGCCAACCAAAGCTTCAACTTGCGATGGTAACCATACCCAAGAGAGGGCGGCCTGGGCTATGCCCGAAGAACTGCATGGAGAGTTCGGCGAAGAAGGCGTTAGTGCAAATGCGCTTCTGAAGCGTCTTGATGAAATTGAGCAGTTCAAACATTATCACTATCACCACGAAACGTTTGCGCGTGCGCTTGCAGTTGCGGGGATCAAGATTGCAAATCGCGATGGTGCGGGCACGCTGTCTGCGGTTTGACCGGTTTCCGGCGATTCTGCGTAAGCACGGAGTTTTCCGGATTAGGTCGATCAAGGGTTCCTTAAGTCGGGCGCGTGAAGAATCAACAATTCATCCCGCAGCCGGCCATTGAAGCTCTCGATAAAGGCATTCTGCATGGGCGTGCCCGGCGCAATGTAGGTGTCCATCCGTTGAGGGCCGCCTTGGTTGACGGACGCTAGAGCATTTTCCGACCGGAATGAATCGTTAGGGATTCCCAAGACGACGCGAGTCAGATTCAAACTGCATGCTGGCGAAGGAGGTCAGCATGCATGGCCAAGGCGCTTTCCGTTGATCTTCGTCAAAGGTGGTCAGTGCGATTGACGGCGGCTTGTCCTGTCGACAGGCGCGCCGAGCGCTTTGGTGTCAGCGCGGCCAGCGCGATCCGCTGGCGCGGTCGCCTCAAAGAAGTTGGTATAGCGCGACGATCTGGTTGGGAAGACGTTTTTGGCCCGCACACTGAGGCTGCGGTGAGGGTATTCCAAGCGTCCCACGTTGATTTCGATGGCAATCCGTTGAAGGTCGACGGAATTGTCGTCCCTAAGACGTGGATCGCGCTCTGGAGTTGATCGCCCATTGAACTTCGACACGGGAGCGTCACAACGACCGGCGCCCGGTTGAGCGCGCTTCGACATAATGATCCAAAAACGGCGCCAGCTGACGACCGTAATGAGAGCGAGTACACCGATTCATGTAGTCGCGTTAGGCTCTCGCGGTGTATACGACATGAGATGTGAGTTGGGAGCAGCCAGCCTAGACGGCGTTCGGGACTCACCGGCGGATCGGTGGTGGGCTGCCTGACGGCTTCGCTCGATGACCAGGTTTCACGAAATGGGCATTTCTCTTGCTTCTCTGCGTTCCCAAGTTTGGCGGATCGTTGGCGGACAGGCTGAGGCCCCATATGCTCGGTGCATTTCAGCACGCGGACCATTCGCTTGCTGTACTTCGCTCCCAGGTTTGGCAATGCATCAGCGGACAGGCACCGAGTGCTATGACTGCGGTCCAAGGAGGAAAAAAGAAGAGAGCTCTTCAACGCTTGCTACAGACGGGATGTTCGAACGAACAGCCCAATCGCGGAGTACGCCGTCGGCACACAACGCTGCACCAATGACGTGGCCCATCTCAATTGCCAGCTGAGCGCATCTGATAGCTACTTTCCGGCGCAAAATTCGTGGTTCTGAAGGGCGGGGTCAACCGCGCAGATAGAGAAGCCCCGCGGGGGCGGCGGGGCGAAGAGGCCAAGACTGGCGCGGGAAGAGGACTACCTTTGGAGTGACTGTTCTTCCATCACGCGGCCGATGCTCATGAGATTGTCAGCGACAACGCCGAGCCCGACCCACCGCTTCATCCCGGTGCTGCCTTTGTAGTGGCAGCGATCGAGCCCGTGCCGCCGTTTGGCCACGCTGATGCGTCCCTCGCATCCGGTCCGCCATTTCTGACCGTTGCGGAACCACCGCTTCTTCTGCTCGCGCTTGCGGGCGACGCTCTTGGTGGAGCGATTTGGGATGCAGACGCGTTTGACGCCGCTCGCCTTCGCCGCGGCTTCATTTCTGGCAGAGTAGAACCCGGCGTCTGCCGCGACCAGACGCGGCGTGCGACCGAGCTTGGCTTGGTGGATTTCGATGGCCGGGATCAACAGGTCCGTATCGCTCGGCCGCCGGTCGTAGACTTCGTAGTCGATCACGATCTGGTTTTCGGCTTCCTGCAGCTTGACCATCTTGCCGAACTCATTGGGCTTGCCGGCCTTACCCTTGCGAATGATCTCCGTCGACGGCTCGAACACGCTGAAGAGCTTGTCCTCTGCCCGCGTATTGCCGCGGAAGATGCGTTCCCGGGTCTGCCGCATCACCTGCCGCACCAGCGGCATCATCGCCTCCAGCTCCTGCCGCAAGCCTTGCAGCGCCAGCCGTTTCAAGATGCCCCTGGCCCGCTTCACGCCGGTAGCGATCTCGCTGGAGAAGCGCTTCGCCTGACCCACCACTCGGCTCGTCGAGTTCAATAGCTTACGGTAGCCTTCCTTGAGCCTCTCGTGATTGAGCTGCCCCTTGGCGCGCGCAATCCGCGAGATATCGAGCAGCCGCAGCTTTACGCTTCGGCTCCGATCGCGCAGCTTCGTTCCGACTGCGCCCGTGATCGTGGTGATCTTCTTCATGGTGCGGATCAGCACTCGCACCCCGTCTCCCAACAACGTGCTATCGGTCGGATGGTGGATGTTGGTCTCCACCACCGTCGTATCCACGCGCATTCTGCGTCCCTGCGTCACCCCTTGTTGCTGCGCAATTTGCACGATCCGGTCGTGGATCTGCTTGATCGTGTCCGGATCCACAGCCAGGCCCCAACGTCCCATCGTCTTGGCGTCCGGCGTCTTGTCGCCGCCCACACGGGTGAAGTCGCGGTAAACCAGGTTGGCGCGCACCTCGCGCTCCAGCACATGATAGCTCCAGTTGCGAACGTGCTTGAGGATCAACAACCGCAACACCACTTCGGCCGGTGCGCCCGGCCGACCACGACTGCGGCTCCTGGGATGTCGTCTCGCGAGCGCCTCGTACACCGCACCTACGATCTGCTCATCCGCGAGAACCCGATCAGCATGGGTCATCCAGCTTTCGCGAAGATCGCTTACTTCCCCGGCGATCAAGCCGTCGCCGAAGCTCAGTTGCGCTCTGCGCATCTCAATCACGTTTCTTCCTCCTGCCGCGCGGCATCGCCGCATCAGGGCGCAACAGTTGGTGATTGAGCTCGCAGATCGCCTCGATCTCGTCCTTCAGCTTCTGGTAATTGTCCAACCAGCGGCGCACTTCGGCAACGCGCTCGCGCCGCACGCTGAACTGGCGCACGCGTCCGCCCGCATAGCTCACCGTCAGCACGTACACCTGATGCCCTTCGCCTCGTGCGCACTTCGGGCAGCCGCTCTTGTGACGAATGGTGCGCTCCAGTAGCGAGCCGCGCAGCAGCTCGCCGGTGACCGGCAGCTGGTCGACCAGCTTCTCACGCGTTTGAAGGGCTCGATTGCGAATCATTCATAAGAATGAATCAGCGTCGCCATCTCAAGTCAACGCCAGTCCGTCCGACCTTGCAGGTTTCATCACACCAAGCGATTCTCGCGGCTTCACAAGGCCGCCGAATTTTGCGCCGGAAAGTAGCTAGCGTACCACTGCCGACAACGACGGTAGAGGAGATCGATCGCGCTTCAGGTAACCTGCCCTGATCGCCTGGTTGACAGGCGCTCCCGCGCGCCGGAGATGCCCGATATGTCATCTTCACCGCTCCTGCAGTCCATCCATCAAGCTGGGCGTTCCCACCATGGGCGTCGCGCCACGTAGCGACTCAAATCAGCCGCCCTGGTTCAATTTGCTCGGGATAACCGCGCCCGCAGTCGCTTGCACAATATGGGGGGTATTGGCGGTGCCCAAACTCTTGCGCGCAGCCCAGATCTTCCCAATGTCGCGGACAGGCCCCACGCCTCCAGATATCGTCTCCGGCAGAATCGCAGCTGCGACCTTAGCCTGGTCTGAGTTTCCGGTGAGCGAGATCATCGGACGACTTCTCCTCAGTCAATGCGCCTTTATAGGGCGATTAAGCATGTATCGTGCCAAAGGAGAAATCGTTCTCTGTCAATATGCTAGTCTAGTTTCCGTCGCGAAACGGCTGAACTTAGGGGGTCCGATTGAAGTTATGCCGATAGATTGGGCATAAAGTGACGGAGAGTGGTGGAATCGGCAAGCTCGTAACGGGCGATTTTTTCGGTGCGGTTCGGAGTTGCGCGCCGTTTGTCAGCTTGGGATGTGCTGAGCCGCGGCCACTTTGGGTGACCGGGGCGGGCCGTCGTGTCGATCAAGCAGCTTTTCGCTTGCGTGACGGTCGCGCCAGCAGTGCTGCGATCCTCATGAGATTGTTGGCGAGCACGGCGGCGCCGACCCACAGCTCGAAACGGTCGCGTCCTTCGGCGAGGCAGCGCTTCATGCCGCGGCCTCGAAACAGCACGGAGATGCGTCCCTCGATGCCGGCGCGAAAGCGCTGACCATCCTTGAAGACCGTACTCTTCTCATATGCCTCCCGTCGTGCCGTCCGCTCGCCGCCACGCTGAGGAATGCACACCACCTTGACGCCGGCGTGCTTGCACGAGGCGAGGTTCTGCTCGCTGAAGAAGCCACGATCCGAGCCATACAGCTGCGGGGCGCGGCCAAAGGCCTGCCTGTGGCGCTGGAGGGAAGATGCCACGTGAACCTCGTCGGGTGGATTGCCCCTCAGCACCTCGTATTGCGTGATCAGGCCCTGAGCGCTTTCGGCGAGGAAGACCTTGTGGCCAAACTCGACCGGCGTGCGCACCTTGCCGCGCTTGATCAGGTCGGTATGAGGCTCGAAGATGGAATAGATCTTCTTGTCGGTAGCGAGCTGCTCACCAAGGAGCACACGACGACGTGACTGATCGATGACACGATCTCCCAGGTGGCAGAAGTGCTCGATCTGCCCGCGCAGTTCCTCGATGGCCATGTCGGCATCCTTGCCGCGGATCGTGCGGGTTCTCTCGAGCCCCGCGCGTGCGTTGCCTACGACCTCCTCGGCGATGTCGATGAGCACCCGGTATGTGCGGGCCTGCTGCTCGTGACGTTGCCTCGTCGTCATGCGCTGGATCTCGTACATCCGGCGCCGCGCCGCCCGCGTGCGATCGCAAAAGCCCTTGATTCTTCGCAATTCCAGCGCTTTGGCCAGACGGCGGACCAGGCGTGTGACAACGCGGACCACATCCCATAGCAACGTGTTGTCGGTTGGATGATGAATGTCGGTCTGCACGACCGTGGTGTCGACCCGCAACTTCGCGCCGTCCTCCAATCCGAGCTCGACCGCTGCCCGAACCACCAAATCGTTGACCGCTCTCAGCGTTTGTGGGGTCAGACGGATGAAGCCACGCTGAAAGGCGTCATGCTTCGGCACCGGCGCGCAGTAGAAGTCGGTGAACTGACGAAGCGTCAATCCATCTGCGATGCGTTCACGCAACTCGCGATAGTCCCAGTTCTTGAGCCGCATCAGAACCAGCGAGCGCAGAACCTGCGTCGCCGTTAATCCGTGACGACCGCTATCGGGTTGCTTCAGGCCACGCACCAAGTCCCGCCGGACGCGCTCGATGACGTCCCGCTGGTCGTCGAGAAAGCCGGATATCGCCTCCAGCAGCGGTTCCAGGCGAATGCCCTGATCGCGTTGCTGCATCAGCTCCCAATCGGCAAAGCTGATCTGTCGCGCCGTCGCTCTCACATCGCTCGGCTCTTCTTGCTTTTGGATGCTTCGGCGCGTTCTCGCTTCAGCGCTTTGATGTATCGCGGTGCCGCCTGGTGCAGCAGATCCTGCAGAGCGCGCCCGTTGTCCAGACTGCGCTGAACCTCCGGCACAAGCTCTTCCGGCACGTAGACGGCAACGCGACGTCCGTTCGCGCGACCGTAGAGCACATAACTTTGATGCTGTTCGCCAGACCGGCACGCCGGGCAATTCTCGCGGATACATCGGCTCCGACGCAGGCTCAGCGAACCCAGAAGCGCAGGCCAGAGACTCGTCGATTCGCTTCGCAGCCATCGCGCAACATCCAAAGGCGATTCCGAATCAACATGCTTCATATCAAGAATGTGATACTATGCACATGTACGGCGCAAGAAAAAACGTGCGCGAAAATCGCGCGATAACCCATATTTTTAAAGGGCGAAATGCGTTTCGCGACAGAAACTAGTCTAGTGGAGCGAATTCGTCTCGACGGAGGCATTTGTCTATCGGTGCTTGCCTTGGCCAGGTTTGACTTGCTACCGAACTTTCACCGTCACCATCTCCACTGCCCTCGTTGCTGCGTCCTCTTGGCGAATATGAAGCAGCGGTCAGAGGGAGCTTCTGTGGGCGCGCACAAAGAAGGCTACCGAAGCACCGATCGATCGGCTCGATGCCATGCTGGCGCGATTGCCACTCTCCGGCGTCCACGATTAGCTCGACAACCGATCAAGCGGCGCGGTGGTCATCTTGGCTCCGCCGAAAACAGCGAAGCCAATGCCTACTTCAATTAGGCACCGAAAGCGCTATCAGCACCGACCGCGATTTAGCGAACTACCGTAAGCGCTATTCTTGACGCACCTGTGCAATTGAGTGTCCTGATGGGATGAGGTGTCCACCATGAACAAGGTGGACATCATCGATGATCACTCCAGAGGAACCTTTTAAGCTTGAGACGCTCGGTGTGTTGGGGAATGGCCGGCGTCGCTATGACCCGGCCAGCAAACAACAGCTGGTCGAAGCCTGTCTGCGGCCTGGCGTGTCGCTGGCGGGGCTGGCGTTGTGCAACACGGCGTGAACGCGAACCTGCTGCGCAAGTGGGTGGCCAAGCGACAACTTCAGAACGGGAATGGCCAGCCGGAGGCGCGGGCGGCGATTGCGCCGGCGTTTATTCCGGTTAGCGCGCCGTCGACGTCGCCAACTCGATCTGCTGGCGCGATCGCGGTTTGCGCGACGGAGCGATCCTGTGCCGGGCGGCTGACGGCATCGATGCCCAACGGAGTGACGCTTTCGCTGGAAGGCGGCGACGCTCAGTTGCTGTCGGCGGTAATTGAAGCGCTAGGGCGTTGCGATGTTCCGACTGGCGTCTGATCTTCGGGTCTACCTTCACCGCGAGCCGATTGACTTCCGGGCGGGCATCAACAGCCTGGGGATCGTGGTCGAGCAGTCGATGGGGCTGGATCCGTTCCAGCGCGCGGTGTTCGGGTTCTGCAATCGCCGGCGCGACCGGATCAAGCTGCTGATTTATGATCGGTCGGGATTTTGGATGCTGCTGAAGCGGCTGGAGGCGGACAGATTCCACTGGCCCGGAAGCCAGGAGGCGGTGCTGACGCTGACGACGGAGGAGCTGCACTGGCTGCTTGACGGCATCAACATCGCGGCGGTGCGTCGCCATCCGGTGCGGCAATATCAGAGCGTGGGCTGACAGTGTTCGATGCGGCGGCGTCATCGGATGACGCCGCCAACTACATGGAACCCGGTTGACGCGGCGGCACGACTTCGATTCAAGACTACGATGAGTCGCAAGCCCGCAACGCACGAGCTGGAAGCCCTGATCGCGGCGAGCGCGGCCGAGATCGCTGCGCTGAGGGCCGACAACGAGAAACTCGCGCAACGCGTCCTGCATCTTGAGGAGCAGTTGCGTCTGGAGCGCCTGCACCGCTATGCACCGAAGAGCGAAAAGCTCACGGAGCGCATCTTCAACGAAGCCGAGCAGGCCGCCGCTGAAAGCCGGGACGACGCCGATGTCGAGGCGGTCGCCGTGCCGGACACGGGATTGCCGGAGGCTTTAATGCCGGCGCCGAAGAAACGCGGCCGCAAGCCGCTGCCTGAAGATCTGCCGCGCCAGCGCGTCGAACATGATCTGGGTGAGGATCAGAAGGACTGTCCGTGCTGCGGCCATATGATGCATCGGATGGGCGAGACCGTCACCGAGCAGTTGCACATCGAGGTGAAGGCGTCGGTCCTGCAACATGTGCGGTTCAAATATGCCTGCCGCCACTGCGAGCGCACCGCGCTGAACACCCCAATTGTGACCGCGCCGATGCCGGCGCAGCCGTTGCCGGGCAGCGTCGCCACACCATCGACGCTGGCGCTCGTGCTCGCCAGCAAATACGTCGACGGCACGCCGCTGTATCGTGTGGCGGACGCGCTGGGGCGCGCCAACGTCAGCATCAGCCGCGGGACGCTGGGCAACTGGGTGATCCGGTCGAGCGAGTTGCAGCTGCAGCGGGTCTATGACGCGCTACAGCAAGAGCTCAGGGCGCAGCCCCTGGTCCACGGTGACGAAACCTGGGTCCAGGTTCTGAAAGAGGAGGGCCGGGACGCACAGGCCAAATCCTTCATGTGGGCCTATCGCAGCGGCCAGGACTGCGCGCAGCCGGTCGTGCTGTTCGACTACCAGCCCGGTCGCGGCCAGGAACATCCGCAGGCCTTCCTGGCCGGCTATAGCGGCTTGTTGATGAGCTACGGCTACGACGCCTGGTGCACGCTGACAGGCGCGACGCATCTCGGCTGTATGGCGCATGGGCGCAGGAAATTTACCGACGCGCTCAAGGCCAGGAAAAAGCCTGGCGGTCCGCCATTGCAGGCGGTCAAGTTCTTCGAGGCGTTGTATGAGGTCGAGAGGGTGGCGCGCCAGACCCCGCCCGAGGGCGAAACGCGCGTCGAATATACCTTGCGGCTGCGCCAGCAGCATAGCCTGCCGGTATTGGCCGCCTTCAGAACGTGGCTCGACGACCAGGCGCCGAAGGTCCTCCCCGAAAGCTTAACCGGCAAGGCGATCGCCTATGCGCGCAACCAATGGGACTATCTGACCCGCTACACCAGTGACGGTCTCGCCCCGATCGATAACAATGTTCTCGAGCGCGACATCAGGCCGTTTGTCACCGGAAGAAAAAGTTGGCTGTTCAGCGACACCGTTGCCGGCGCCAGGGCAAGCGCCGTGATCTACAGTTTGGTGCTGACATGCCGGGCTTGCGGCGTCGATCCCTATGCATGGCTACGTCACGCGCTCACTGAATTGCCCCAGCGTGCGCCCGATGCCGATATCGAAGATCTGTTGCCGTTCAACTGCACCGCTCAAAAACACCTGCCAGCTGAGAACAGCGGCTGACGGTCGAACGCTCAGGATCAATCAAGCCGTTCCGATGATCCCGCTGGGGCGCGGCGTCACACGACACCGCGACCACCCCCCGCGCGCCGTGCGGAAAAATAAGCGCTTACAAATATCCGCTCGACAAGCATCTCTATGCCCAGCGCCATCTCGTGGAATGCTGCTTCTCAAAGCTCAAGCAATTCCGCCGTGTCGCAACCCGCTTCGAAAAGACCGCTCGAAATTATCGGGCGGTCGTCACCCTCGCAGCCATCATTCTCTGGCTGCGGTAAGTGTCCACACCACCTAGCATTACAGTTGCAATTTTTTGCTGAGATGGGCTTTGCGCGCGTTGGCCTGATGAGCCCTACGCCAGGACGACCATGCGAGGATGTGGGCGTGGGGGATGCGCCGCTGGGTTAGCTTCATGGCGATGCGCCGGATTTCTTGGATTGACCAGCGGATCAAGAACGATGCTTCGGTCGAGGCCGCTGTCGCGTTTTTTGAGCAATGGCCCGGTGTTGGCCCGATGACGGATGACGGCCATCATGGCGAAGGCAAGCATGACGAGTGAGACATGGCGATGCCAGCCATGCCAGGAGCGGGTTTCGTTGTGATCAAGGCCGAGCTCGTTCTTAGCGGTTTCGAAGCTGTCCTCGATAGCCCAGCGATGACCTTCCACCGACACCAGCTTCTGCATAGACGTGCCCTTGGGGCACCATGTGGAGAAGAAGGCCAAGCTGCCGTCGGCAATGTTGCGGCGGATCAGAAGACCCCGCGTCCATTCCCCGGCAAGGTCGTCGTTGTATTCTCCAGCGTCGAGATCGGCCAGCTCAAGATAGGCCCAGTCGTGCCAGCGCGGACCTTTGGTCCCTTCGCCGGACGACAGGCGATGCCAGGCCGTCTTGGGAAGGCTCTGCGCGATCGCGGAGGCAGTGCCGGCGACAGGCTGCGGCTTGCCCCAAGAACGGAACACATGATTGGAAGCAACACCCAGAACATAGCCCTTGCCCGCCTTGCGCAGCAGGGTTTCGATCTCTCCGGTGCCATACACGCTGTCCGCCGCCACGAACGAGAACGGCACCTTTGCGGCGATCGCGCGAGCGATCATTCGACGCGCGATCTTGGGCTTCGTCGCAAACCCCACATCGCTCGGGACATGCGCTGCCTTCAGGCGAGCGGATACGTCCGTCCATTCCCTTGGCAGGTAGAGCGCCCGGTCGATGAAGGCATAGCCATGCCGCGACACATAGGAGGCGAACACTCCGATCTGGCAATTGGTGATCTTGCCCGCCGAGCCAGTGTACTGGCGTGCGACCCCGCACGAGGCCTTGCCCTGCTTCAAAAAGCCGGTCTCATCGATGACCAGGACCGCGTCCTCATCGCCAAGCGCTTCCAGTGCGTACTCACGCACAATGTCGCGTAGTGCGTCGGCATCCCACCGCCCCCGGCCCAGGATCGCCTGCTGGCGCCACGGGCCTGGATCGCCGGCCGCTTCCGCCCGCATCCAACCCGTCTTGCGCGGCTCGTTGCCCAACAGTCCGTCGAGAAACTGCCACGCCGAGGCCGCGACCCGCTCCTGCGTAAACAGCGGACGGATGCGTTGCTTGGCATCTCGCAACGATGAAGCCCACAGCGCCAGCGTATTCTCAACCGACGCGCCACCAATCATCAGATCCCGAATCATGGTCACCCATGGATTCAGAACCCTCAAGACAATGCAACTGTAATGCTAGGCCTCGGTCGATCGGGCTCCAAACGCCTGCGCTGCCTAGCTTTGCACTTCTGGATCTGAAATGCGGGTTAGCATCCTCACGGGCGGTCCCGCCCGCTTGAAGATCGGCTCCCAAAACGCATAAGCGTTCTCGACGAAACTCGCGGTTACGGTGAACTTCGTGAGCGCCGCCCGATATGCGGCCTGTCGCCGGCAGCCCTGTCCCTCGACAAGGTGCCAGATGAATTGAGCGACCTGGCGCGTGTACGTGCTCGGACGACCTTGGTGGTTGGGTACGATCTCAAGCCGCATGGTCCCGGTGTCACGCGTTTCCGGTTCGGTGATATTGGCAAGCCACATGAAGATTGATGGATCAATGCTCGCGGGATAGCCGTCGCGCTTGAGCTGCTGATTGATGATAGAGAACGCGCTGGCTGCTTCTCTGAAGCACTCGCTCAGGATGAAGTTCGCCTGATTCTCCAGCTTGCCGCTCCGAAGATCGTCGAGCAATCTGACCGCCTCGTCAGTGAGCCGCCGCATATATCGCGGTTGCAACTGCCCCGCGCTGTCGGCTGGTTCTTTCTGCATAATCAGTTCGGTTGCATCCGCGCGAAACCCCGTTGCGGCTTCTTTGAGAACGCTCAAAAAATTGCATTCAGGTCTGGAACCGTCGATGCTTTTCGACGCCGCTTCGCCTTCCACCAGTGTCTCTACGAGGCCCTTTGCATGGTCCAACGCAGCATTCAGGCTGGCTTTGATGTTTTCAGAAGCTCTGTTTTGAGGGTCCTCGGCAACCCTCACCATCATCTCGGTGGTAGTGTCGGAATCTAGGAGTTCGTCCTTGCGCGGCGCCACCACATTTCGAGATTCAAGCCCCGCAACGGGACTCGGAGCCGTCGCTTGCCTTGTAAAGATTGTTTGATCAGACGCATTCGCGCCTGTGTGCTTCGATCGCGGATTGGAAGCGGCAATCCCGCGGGACAACACAAACAGGCCATCGTCAACGGCTCGGCTCGCCGCCGCGGTAAGCTCCACGAGCGAGCGTCGCGCGCAGCGCGTCTGCCTAGTACGCGGCTTTTTCGTTTCTTGCGTGTGGCTCATGATCTGACGACCCCTCGACGAGCTTCTTCAAGATCCAGTGCCACAGCTCACGAACGTCCTCCGAGGCTCTTCCATCTTGTGCAAACTCCGTCACGCCCAATCCTGCCCCAAGCGCGTCCTGATGGTCATTGCGCTGTCCGATATAGGGAAGCGCGAGCACCCCGAGCGAATTGAGCGACGTTGCGGCTTCACTC
The DNA here is from genome assembly GCF_054063735.1 of Bradyrhizobium sp. USDA 10063. NCBI lineage: Bacteria > Pseudomonadati > Pseudomonadota > Alphaproteobacteria > Hyphomicrobiales > Nitrobacteraceae > Bradyrhizobium > Bradyrhizobium sp. USDA 10063. The sequence continues at coordinate 55,202 of NZ_JBSSGP010000001.1, forward strand.
ACGCGGCAGCCCCGCGGTGGCGTCTGAGCGAGGACGAAAGCAAATCGGCGGTTGAGCCTACGAATAGCAATCAGCGTCGGTATCGCAGCTTCGATGTCGGCCGGACTCGGACGCACCGGGATCAGGCAAAGGTCGGCCCCCGCGATGGCGCGCATGGCCAGTGCATTGTTCGTGGCGGCGGTATCGATAACCGTAAGCCAGATCCCCTCGGCTTCAAGGCTGACGAGCGCCCCTTCTATTTCGGCCGTATTGGCGACCCGAACGACCCGGGGATCGGGATGGCCGCGCCGCACTTTCCATTTTGAAATCGTGCCTTGTGGATCCGCCTCGACAATTGCGACGCGCTCCCCGTTCCCCAACGCTGCGACTGCAATTCCAACCGCCAGCGTGCTCTTGCCGCTTCCGCCTTTTTGGGTCACCAGAGCAAGGACATACATCTTCTACGCGTCCCGGACAGCAACGACATGAAACGCACGAGTCGTCAACATCGAGCTTACCACTCCCGATCGTGGGTCGCATCAAGAAGCGAGCGTGGAAATCGCAACCAAATCGAGGCCCAGCCACTAACGATATACCGCGCAATACGTCAGCCGGTCCATTAGGGGCCGCGAGAATCACCACGACGTGGCTTCGTAAAATAGCCCATTATTCGGCGGTGTCACGTGGGCCGCCTCGCCATCCCGACCAGCGCCCGCGTCGAACGCCCGAACTACTTGATCGTTCACATAACACCTGGTAGGTCTACGCCAGACCCGTCACCGTTGATTGTTCTCGCGGCGCCTCCAAGACGATCTTAGCCTTCAGTGCTGCATCGATTTTTTGTCTCGTCTTTTCATGGTCCGCTCCGTTTATAGGAACGGAACGGCATCAGCACCGCCTAAGCCGCCGCTCCAAAATCCGGGGTCCATTTCACAGGTGAGCCCCTTCTACCTACAAGGATGGGTAGTTGCGCGTTGCGCTGAGCACGCTTACCTATCGCAGTCATGCTAGCACTACTTTGGCACTTTAGTCTTCGCGATATTTGCAAGGAGCAGGTCACAGTGAGGACATCGTCGGGGTGGAGGTCGTGTGAAGAGGTCGAGGATCGCTTGCCTGATGGCCGGCATGCTTGGTTGTGGTGGCGGTCCTGAGATTCTTTTTTTTCCGTCCCGCTGCTTTGAGGCGGCGGGATTGGAGGAAGGCGTAAGCGATCATCGTCATCAACGCATGTCGATGTAATCCCGTCCAGGATCTACCTTCGAAGTGGTCGAGCCCCAGCTCCTCCTTGAGCTGCTGGTGAGCCTGTTCACAGACCCACCTGGCCTTGATCGTGGCAGCAAGCGTCTTGATGGTGGCATCGGCCGGCAGGTTCGACACATAGTATTTTTGCTCCCCGGTCGACCGGCGCTCGCCGACGAGCCAGACCTCGTCGCCAGGCATGCACTGCATACGGTTATTGATCATCCGGCGCTTATGGCCATCCGCAACGCGGACACGGCGGGCCGTGAAGAGACATGTGAGCCGACCTTTGGTGCCCCGCCGCCAGCTGACCCTTTGCCATTTGCCTTCGGCCAACAACGCTTCAGCAGAGACCGGTGGCTGATCAGGGATGTGGTATTTGCGAGGCTTTCCGGTCTTCGCGATGGGGAAGATCAGGGCAACGTCGGCGGGATAGACGTTCTGGCGCCGCGACAGACCCACCGCCCACAGCAGACCGCGCTCGCTCAAAGCCTGACGGAAAGGCCCGCTGGAGCCGTACCCTGAATCGGCAAGCACACAGCCGAAACGCGCACCAGAGGCGATGACGCGGTCGATCTCCTTGATCGCAATCTCCGGCTTTGTCAGAGCAGTCTGTCTATCCTTCGGCACACCGGCCCGCGCCATGCGCTTAGGATCATCTGTCCAGCTCTCGGGCAGGAACAGCCTCAGGCCCACCATCACCGGCACCTCCCCCGACGCCAATGTTAGCGAGACTAGCGATTGACAGTTGGCAGTCTTTCCGAGCGACGAGGCATATTGTGGCGCGACGCCAATTGAGTGACGTCCCTTCTTGGGCAACGCCGTATCATCGATGACAAGAAAACCCGCATCATCGCCAACCAATCTGTCTGCCTCCTTCAGCAGGGCAGCCTCGAGTGGAGCACTGTCCCAAACTCCGGCAGCGACAAAATGATGGAGCTGATCGTAACCCACCCCGCTGGCGCGTGCCGCCATCGGTTGAACGCTCTTGCGGTCTCCTGGACCAATCAAACCCGCGACGTAGAGAGGGCACATCCGGGCCCGCGTCTTGTGCCTTAGCGCCGCGACAAACGGCGCAAGCCAGCGATCGAGATCGGCTTGCCAGTCCATGTCCATAGATCGGCCCTCCATAAGCCGACCCCTCATGAATCACGCAAACCCTCTCTTGGGAATCCCAAAAAACTCGTCGCCGCTAAAAATGTGCCTAAGTAGTGCTAGTGTTCTGACTCATTCATTTGCATCCCGCTTTTGCGATGGCGAGCGCGTTTTTGGCTCGGCGGTGAAACTGAAGCGCCGCCAAATTCGAGATTGGCGCGCAGTCATCTGACTCAAGAGAGTCAAGCGAACTGAGTATTCATAGCGGCATCGTCAACTTAATCGACCACCGAGCCGAAGGAGGCAATTCCCAAAGGTCGAGATTCGGCGGTAGCGCTTGTCATGGAGGTCTCGCGCCAAGTCGCAAAGGCTCGCTCACGCGAGGCACGACGGAAGTCGGCGGCGAGGATCCAGGATAGGGAATGTGGAGAAGATTCGCAACCTGATCATGACTGAGAGAAACCGTTCAGCCTGATGGGACGATTTGAAACGCGTCATGATCCGCTCGCGTCGCCGCGTCGGCTGATGAAAATGTTGAGAGCTTTGTGCTGGCGATGATCGACGTGAAAGCCCATCTTCGCCCTCGCAGCACCGTACGAACGGCATTTGTCCGTGATCATCACGCGCGGCGGCATGCCGGCGGATTTCAAGAGCTTCTTCATGAGCCGCTGTGCAGTGCGCGAATCTCTTCGGCGCTGGATCAAGACGTCGAGAACGAATCCATTCTGGTCGACAGCGCGCCAGAGCCAATGTTATTCGCCCGCGATCGAGATAACGACTTCGTCCAGATACCGTTGTCACCGCGAGCGGGAGCGCGCTGGCCGATCCGATCGGAGAACGGCTTGCCAGCATTTCCTCGACCATGCGCAAGCTTACGGGAAACCGGAAATGCTACCAAACGGCATAGCTGATCACTTCCGGCGGGAAGCGATGGCGGTGATAAGGAGGATCCTTGGCAGTCCGCACGTCGCTCGTATACCCCCTTGCGCCGCTCCAGTTCGTCGAACTTGACGGCACCCTCGGACCCCCTACCAGGACGAGGAGGCGACAGCATGCTTTGCGTGTAGCATAAATTCTTGCAATCTGCGTTGCCACAGCATAGGGAGCAAATAATGGCACTGAAAGATGTTATTGGCGAATATGCTTTTGTATCCAAGGTAGATGTATCAGACTTGGATGCCAGCGTGGCGTTCTATGGAAAGAAGCTCGGCTTAATTCCAGACGAAAAGTACCACACGTCGACATGGCGGCAATTCCGTGTGCTTCCACGTGTTGCCATCGGACTGAATGTGCACCCTACCGGAGTCGGAACAGGCGGTGCCGTGGCAACGCTTGTCGTCGATGACATCGAGCAGGCAAGTAACCGGTTGCAGAAGCAGGGCGTGGAGGTCAGTAAAATAGATGATGTGGGAGACGGCGTTCGGCTTGCCTTCTTCAAGGACCCCGACGGCAACTCCCTCGGTCTTCGTCAAAACTCTCCGCAGCATCCCAAGGCAGCTGACGTAGGCGGCGCGTAGTCCACCAGCTACCGGCTTGCGCCTCATGCGAGCCGGTAGCTGCTGACCCGCTGGCGGGTTGCCGCTTCGGAAAGTTGGGTGAACCCGGCCCGCCGCCGGCTCACTTACCCTTGCGCTTCGGCACTTCACAGAGGACCGCCGAGATAACTTGCTGTTGAATGGTTGCGCTGCCAGTCACTGCCGGCACGACACAGTGTCCGCCTCCACAAGCGACGAATGTGACTCCGCCATTCGGCGGGAGACGCACGTCGCCCGGCAAAGTGATCGCCAATACCTACCCAGACCTCCAAAGGGACCGCCAGTCTCTACAGACAAATTGGCATCCGTCTGATTCGCCACGGCATGCGGTTCTTGGACTAGTGGGCTTACCGCTACACCGCTAGCCGGTGCCTGACGGCTTACAAATTCTCGCCCATCTTACGTATGCGTCGCTTGTGCATAAGAATAGAGGTTCCGCATGCTCCCAATTTCGATACGACATCGCATAGAATGCGTTCGCTGTGGTTCTGGATTAGTCACCCTCGAGTGGCATGAACGCGTGAATGCGAATGAAGTTCAGAATCATTGGCATTGCTGGAACTGCAAACACCAGTTTGTCTCCATCATCACTTCTGACGAGAGGGTGCCTTCAGTCGATGAGATCACAAAACCATTCTTTACGAGCCTGCTCGTCTGATCAATGACGCCCGAGCAGGTCGACCTTATAAGGACATCATTTGACGCGATGTGGCCGATTCGTCGCGACCTCGCTGACCTGTGCTACAACAGGTTCATCGAACTAGCACCTGATGCAAGGAGCTTGTTCGGCGGCGATGCTGAGAAGCAGCGAATGAAGATGCTGGATATGATCACCGCTCTGGTCGCTTCGCTTGACGAAAGACCGATGTTCCAATCGCTGATCACGCTTTCCGGTCACAAGCACGCCAGACTTGGCGTTCAGCCATCGCACTTTGTCGCAATGGGCGAGGCGCTGATGTGGAGCTTTGAGCGCAAATTCGGCGCTTTCTTCACCCCCGAGTTGAGGGAATCCTGGCGGACGCTTTACGCCACCGCCCAGAATGAGATGCTGCGCGCAGCTGGCCGGCAGAGTACGTTTTGACAACGGCGGGCGAGGAGCCTAATTTTCGTGGATGACCACGTCGGACGCTCGTAAGACGCGTGTGGACGCGTACAACACTCAACGCCACATTAGACTAACAGCGCGCGTGCCTCGCGTCGCGCGCAGAGCGACACTCGCGGCCCGCCTTGGCGAGAACCAACCGGCGATCCGCTTTGCCGTCAGCGGAGAGCCCCGGCTCCTCCCTGTCGATCGTCCGGTCGATCATCGTGTCTTTGCTCGCGGATTTCGGGACAGAGGCTCCGGAACCAATCAGGCTGTGCGTGGCCTGTCTTCTTGCTAGACAACGTCAGGCGGGGAGTTGATCGCATCCGAGAGCTGGTCGCGGTTCAGCCGTTCATGCACTGCCCTACTGGCCTTGAAGACCGGAAAACGCTTTTTCTCAATTTGCACGTAGTCGCCTGTTTTTGGGTTACGGCCTTTGCGAGCCTGCCGGTACTTCGCCGAAAGTACTCCAAAGCCCCGCAGCTCAACGCGCTCGCCCCGCGCCAGCCCCTCGATGACCTCATCGAGAATGGCGTTCAGAATATTTTCGACGACGCGCTGACGAAGATGTGGGTGCCTGTCGGCGATATGTTGAACGAGCTCTGACCTGATCATCGACGCCGTTGTTACCATTGTTTGGGATGCAGCTATTTCCCCGAAAGCATCGGCGACTGTCAAGGTTATAGCGCGACAACCAGGATGAGAGCGGAGTCTCACCCTGATCGCCGCCGCGCACAAGGTAGCCTTCTGCTCACACTGGTGAGGTTATTTCATCGCGAAACGGAAGGTATCAGCTCGTGCCAGCGTGCTTCGCAGGTGGAACGCGAGACGGTCGGACCTGGCATGAGGCTCCCACATTGAGGCGTTCACTGCCCATTCGGAAAAGCAAGACTCGCTTCAATCGGCAGCACCAGTCGCACATCCTGTGATCATCCGCGTGTGTGGTGACACCATTGCTGCTCATCTTCAGCGACGACGCAACAATGGCGCGACCCGATCAACTACCAATTCTCGCAATTGATCTAGATGACAGAAACATGTCAGCGTCCACTGACGAATCTCGCTTGGTCAATCGCACGCGCAGGCACTCATCATGCACGAGAAATCACGCTCTGTTCTCGCCAAGCGGCCAGATCAATCCTCTGGCTCCTCATCTTCGCAAATGCTACGTGCCGAAGTCTGCTCCAGCAGCGAACTCTCCTTCCTCATGGAAGCTCATGACGGCCTCTCCGCCGCGATCGCCGAGCGCGTAGGATTCAAAGGTCTCTGGGCGTCGGGCCTTTCAATTGCCTGCTCTTTGGGTTACCGCGACGCCAGTGAAGCGTCATGGAGCCAACTCGTCGACGCAGTCGAGCGAATCGTGGACGCGACCGAACTGCCTATCCTGGTTGACGGCGACGGCGACGGCGGCTTCGGCAATTTCAACAATGCTCGTCTGCTGGCGCGCAAACTCCGTCAGCGTGGCGCAGCCGGTGTCGCGCTGGAGGACAGCTGCTTTCCGAAGACGAACTCGCTTATTGGCGAGCGACATCCCCTCGCCGATACCGACGAATTCTCCGGCCGTCTGCGGGCGGTTAAGGATGCGGTCGCGGAAGACCTTGTTCTTGTAGCCCGAATCGAAGCCCTGATCGGCGGCCATGGAATGGACGAAGCAGTGTTGCGCGCTCACGCTTACGCCGACGCAGGAGCCGATGCGATTCTCATTCACTCGCGAAGGACCGCCGCGGACGAGATCCTCGCGTTCGCAGGTGCCTGGCAGAACAGGCTACCGGTCGTGATCGTTCCAACCAAATACTATCGAACACCGGCTTCTGCGTATCGCAAGGCCCGTATCTCCACTGTGATCTGGGCTAATCACTCCATGCGAGCTGCAATAGCGGCAATACAGCAGGTCTGCCATCGCATCCTCACTGAAGAGACGACAATCAGCATTGAACCGAGCATTGCGACGCTCGACGAGGTGTTCAACCTCTTGAGGTACGATGAACTCGCCCGTGCGGAAGCGCGCTATCTTCGCCCTTCCTGATTGATGGCATGACGCCGCATTCGCGCCGCAACATACTCTTTCTCGACGGACCACCGCCATGCAACCAGCCGCCTTTGCATCACACTCAATTCCACTCATCAGCGGCGTTGTCACTGCTGAGAGTGGGTATGCGATCGACTGCCGAGATCACCCTTACGGGGACGATTTGTCCATTGCCGTGGTATCTCGGCGCGATCTCCCTATCTCAACGACCATCCAGTCACGGGCCAAGGATCGCGCCAAGGGTTGCACGCTCATTTCTCTCTGGAAGAAACACCAACGCGGACGATGAGCCGTCATTCCTGAGATGCGGGGGCCGTTTTCGAGAAGCCCGTAGATCCTACATCGCAGCAGACAACCGCGAGTGAAATTGTGGACGGGAGGAGAGCCTTGTAGTGGCGCAGCGGATAGTCTTGTTCGGGCTCCGTTGCTGCGAGAATCCTCAATCCTTGCGAAGCTCGGCGACTTGCGAGTCCCCCGTGAACAAGCCTCTAAACAGTTGAGCAGGAGTCTGTTTTTGGGATTTGAGGGCGTTTGAGATTGCAGGAACTTGAAGCTTGAGTGCTGCAAACCTTGCAAATTCGTTTTTATGGATTTCCCTTCGCTGCGGATCATGATTCTGTGTTGCATCGGAGGGGACGATGCGGCCGAAGAAGCATAAGACGACGGGATCGAACGATCTGTTCCGGGCACGGCTGGACCAGATCATCAACATGAAGCACGAACTGGTTCTGCTCGCCGGCAAGGTCGATTGGGACTGGATCGACGGCGAGATCGCGCCGCTCTATAGCGAGAACGGCAGGCCGAGGATCGAGACCCGCTTCATGATCGGGCTGCTGTTGCTCAAGCACATTTACGGGCTCTCCGATGAGGGGGTGTGCGAGCGCTGGGTGCACGATCCGTACTTCCAGTTCTTCACCGGCGAAGAGTTTTTCCGGCACGTTTTCCCGCACGAGCGCTCGGACCTCAGCCATTGGCGCAAGCGGCTCGGCGACAAGCTGGAGCGGTTGTTGGCCGAGAGCCTTCGGGTGGCACACGAAGCCGGTGCGTTGCGCAGCCAGGACCTCAAGCGGGTCACGGTCGACACGACCGTACAGCCGAAGGCCATCAGCTTCCCGACCGACGCCAAACTCCTGCATGCAGCGATCCGCGGGTTGAACCGCCTGGCGAGGAAGCACGGGGTCAGGCTGCGGCAATCCTATGCTCGCGTGGCCAAAGGCGCGGCGATGATGGCGGGCCGCTACGCTCATGCCAAACAATTCAACCGGCATCAGCGACAGTTGCGCATTCTGCGCAGCCGGCTGGGCCGGATCATCCGCGACATTCGCCGCAAGACCGAAGGCCAGGCTGCACTGGAGGAGGCATTCGCCCTGCCGCTGAGCCGAGCCACCCAGATCCGCTCGCAGCAGCAGCGCCAGCGCGGCTTCAAGCTTTATTCTTTCCACGCCCCGGAGGTCGAGTGCATCGGCAAGGGCAAGGCCGCCGCGCCCTATGAGTTCGGGGTGAAGGCATCCATCGTCACCAACAATCGCCGGGCGCCCGGTGGCCTGTTCGTGTTGCACGCCAGGTCGCTGCCCGACAATCCGTACGACGGTCACACGTTGCGGGACGTTATCGACCGCACCGAGACACTCACCGGCTGTGCGATCGAACGGGCTTATGTCGACAAGGGTTACCGCGGCCACGACGCACAAAATCCCCGTCGCGTCTTCATCTCCGGCCAGAAGCGCGGCGTCTTCGGCGTCATCAAGCGCGAGCTGCGCCGCCGCTCCGCCATCGAACCCATCATCGGACACCTGAAGACCGATGGTCACCTCGGCCGCTGCTGTCTCAAAGGTCGCGTCGGCGATGCGGCCAATGTCATCCTCTCAGCCGTCGGCCACAACTTCCGCCGCGTCCTCGCCTGGCTCAGAGAACTCTTGTGCCTCATCCTGGTCCAGCTATGGCGCACGTTCGTCCGTCCCGCCCAGCTCAATTCGCCTTCTTAACATGGCGTAATCGCGGCTGACGTCTTCTTGAGGACACGAGGGTCGGTAGGATCGGTCTCCGCAGATTATCGAAAGGGAGCAGCGCCATGAAGCAGTACGTTGGTTTGGACATCTCTATGGAAGAGACCAGCATTTGCGTCTTGGACAAGAACGGCGGCGTGACATTCGAAGGTAACGTGCCCACCAAGCCAGAGGCCATCGCAAAACTCTTGCGGCGGCATGCCGGCAATGCTGAGCGGATCGTTTTTGAAACGGGCTCGCTATCAAATTGGCTTTGGCACCAACTCAGGGCGCTGGGCTTTCCGGTCATTTGTCTTGATGCGCGTCATGCCAACGCAGCATTATCGATGCGCATCAACAAGTCGGATCAGAACGATGCCAGGGGGTTGGCCGAAATGGCCCGCATGGGATGGTACCGGGAAGCGGCCGTGAAGGGGGAGGAGAGCTGGAAAACCCGTTCGATGCTGGCGGCTCGAACCAAGCTCGTGAACCTGCGGCGAGATATTGACAACCAAATGCGCGGTCTGTGCAAGGGGCTGGGAATAGTGCTCGGCAGGGCCGGCTCGACCAACCTGGCTCGCAAAGTCGACGCCGTGCTTGCTGAAGCGCCGGATTTGCAAGATATTTTCGCACCGTTGCTCCTTGCCCAGTCCTGTTTGGCTGAGCAAATTGAGAAGTTCGATCGGCAACTCATGGCAGTGGCAAAAGGCGATCAAACTGTTCGGCGAATGATGACCGTTCCCGGTATCGGTCCCCTGACTGCCCTGTCCTTCGTCGTTACCATCGACGACCCCACTCGTTTCAAACATTCCGCCGATGTGGGCGCCTATCTAGGCCTGACACCAAGACGTTATCAATCCGGTGAGATGGATCGTACTGGCCGCATCTCCAAGCGCGGCAACCACCAGATGCGAACTTATCTGTTCGAGGCCGCGAATGTCCTGCTGACCGTTGTCAGGCGAGGCTCTGCGCTCAAGCGCTGGGGCTGCAAGCTGGCCAAACGCATCGGCGCCAAAAAGGCCAAGGTTGCCGTCGCTCGCAAAATGGCTGTCATCCTCCATGCCATCTGGACCGATGGCACCGAATTCCAGGCAGAGATGCGCACCGCATGAAGCAGTCTTAAACCAACCCAGATCCGCCTTCGGCGGAACAAGCGTCCCTGCCGGGACGAAGGTGTGGGCAATCCGAAGTCGTCCCTGCGGGCTTCACGCACCGCGCTCTTAACATCGGGATGCCACACCTCCTGAACGCCATCATGCGGCGCTCCTGCATCGAGACGACCGCGGAAAGAACCATGAACCCGGCAGCGGATCATTTTTGTCGATCGGGGTTGACACCGTGCCCGCGATTAAAGAACGGTCGACTAGTCCCCACTTTCCCTGGGAAGTTCGCGGTAGGGACGCTCATTACTGAGCGCCCCCCGCACAACACCGTACGTGCGGCTTTCCCGCATACGGCGTCCACCTTGGGTGAGTGACGGCAAATCGCTGATTGGGCCAGGGGTGAAGGATCCGAGGTTGTGGGAGGTAGTCGTCAGCAAGCTTCAGTATCCGCTCCCCGCTCGTGTGGTCCTTCTGACCGCGTCGCCGTAGCGTTCGCAGCCAAAGGTCCCTGATATGGGAGCGGAACCTCAGCAGAGCTCGAAAATTTGTCGGCACTGCATGGTAGGCAAAGAAGCCCGTGGTGACCTGCTTGAGCCACTTCCCCTGTTCGGGGATCGGCCTGTGCATACGCCGTCGCAATTCTCCTTTGACCTCCTTGAGTTTCGCCTTCATGCGATCGCGTTGGGTCTTCCGATGGATCAGGAATGTTCCTCGGCGCGACTTGCCGCAGATCAGCGTGAAGCCCAAGAAGCTGAAGGTCTCCGGTTTGCCAAGCCCGCGCTGCTTTCGCTTGGTCGCCGCATGGCGGCCAAACTCAATCAGTCGGGTCTTGTCCGGGATGCAGCGACAGCGAGAACTCCTGCAACCGCTCGCGCATGGCTTCCCAGAAGCGGCGGGCGTCACTCTCATGCTCAAAGCCCACGACCAGATCGTCGGCATATCGCACTATGATCATGTCGCCCGTGGCCTCGCGCCGTCGCCAGCGCTCGGCCCAGAGATCGAAGGTGTAGTGTAGGTAGACGTTAGCGAGGAGCGGTGAGATCACCGAACCCTGCCCAGTTCCCCTATCACTGACAGTCACCCTCTTCAAGGACGCCCGCCTTGAGCCATTTCTGAATCAGACGGATCATCCGCGAGTCCTTGATCCGATGCTCCACGAAACGGACCAGCCATTCCCAGCTGACCGAATCGAAAAAGCTTCGGATGTCGGCATCGAATATCCAGTTCACCTTTGTGCTGCCGATTCCGACAATGAGCGCATCCAGCGCATCATGCGTGCCGCGCCCAGGCCGAAACCCATACGAGAAGCCGAGGAAATCTTCCTCATAGATCGCGTTCAGCACTGCGAGCGCTGCTCGTTGGACGACTTTGTCCTCCAGAGCGGCGACCGCGAGGGGGCGCTGCCGCCCGTCCGGCTTAGGTATGTATACTCGCCGCGACGGCAGTGCCCGATACGCTCCCCGATGGAGCCGAGCATGTAAGTCCTCGAGATTGCGCTCGAAGGCTGTCTCGTACTCCTGCCACGTCAACCCGTCCACTCCAGGTGCGGCATTCTGCTTAAGTTCGTAGAACGCCTCTTCGAGCAGCTCGACCCTGATGTGGTGGAAGAGCGAGGTGAACTTCTCCTTCTTCCTTTCCCTTGCGACTCGTCGTATGCGGTCCAGCGCATTTGACACACTTTCCCGGTCCTGTGCCCGGCGTGCGTTTTGCTGGTCCGCATTCCCCTTGGTCCCCGCCCTTGGCTCTACCGGCTCCGCAGCCGGTCGCCCGGCCTTGTTCGTCGGCTTCACAGCTACTATGACGGGGGCAGACTTCCCACGTTCGTGCATCATCGACTACGGCTCCTCGCCTTCCCGATGCGGGCCGAGGTGGCTACGCCGCCCCGGTCAAACGCGGGATCTCCCAGGTTCCGTTGCGATCCTTTTGTGCGTGATGTGGCCTTCGACCCCGGCAGGGCGACAGCACCTCGCATAGCGGTGCCGCACATGTTGCCTTCGACCGACTCAACAGCCTCGACCCCTGCGTTGTTATCAGTTTCGTGGCTCAATCCCACACCCCACACAATTGCTGTGTACGCTTCGTACCCGCCGTCGCCGACGGCCACGCAACACTCACTACCGGGCGGCCTGCTACGGCCTTACCCGGACCGGTCTTGCACCGGCTGGATCGCACCAGCTTCTCCTGGCGCACTGAGTCATGATTCAAGGTCGGGATGATACCCGAAGCAAGAGAAGTCCACCTTTCGAGGAAAGATCGCAAGGTGCTTGAGGCATGCTGTCGCTCACCGGTGACGTTGCAGCGCGATTTGAAGCGGGCACGGATCGTTCTTTTGGCGGCTGCCGGTCGCAGCACCCGATCGATCGCCAAGGAGGTTGGGGTCCAGCCGCGGATTGTCAGCCTTTGGCGGCATCGCTATGCGGATCATGGTCTTGAAGGTCTGCAAAGCAAGCCCCTGCCAGGCAAGCAGCCGATCTATACGAAGGCCACCGACAAACGGATTTTGAAGTTGCTCGATAAGTCGCCTCCCGCGGGATACGCGCGCTGGACTGGGCCTCTGCTGGCTGGGGAGCTTGGCGATGTCGACGTGCAATATGTCTGGCGGTTCTTGCGCAGCAACAAGATCGATCTGGCGGCTCGCAAGTCCTGGTGCGAGAGCAACGACCCGCAGTTTACGGCCAAAGCCGCCGACGTGGTTGGCCTCTATGTCGCCCCGCCCAGGAAGGCCATCGTCCTATGCGTGGACGAAAAGCCCTCGATCCAGGCCTTGGAACGAGCGCAGGGCTATCTGAAACTGCCCAATGGCAGATCCCTGACCGGGCAAAGTCACGACTACAAGCGGCACGGCACGACCACGCTGTTTGCGGCGCTGGAAGTCGCCACCGGGAAGATCCTTGCGACGCATTCGAAACGACGTCGCCGGGTCGAGTTTCTCGATTTCATGAACAGCCTCACCGCGGCCTTTCCGGGCCGAAAGCTTCACGTCATCCTTGACAACCTCAACACCCACAAGAAGAACGAGGACTGGCTCAAGGCCCATCCCAACGTGCAATTCCATTTCACGCCGACAAGTGCGTCCTGGCTCAACCAGGTCGAGGTATGGTTCTCGATCTTGCAGGGGCAGTCGCTCAGCGGCACCTCCTTCACAAGCCTTAAGCAGCTTCAGGACCACATCGATGCCTACGTCAACGCGTACAACGACAAAGCTGAACCTTTCGTCTGGACCAAGAAAAAGGTCCGTCAACGCCGTTTCAAAGGTCGCCGTATCACTCAGCTCTGATTCCGGGTACTAGCACTACTTAGGCACATTTTTAGCGGCGACGAGTTTTTTGGGATTCCCAAGAGAGGGTTTGCGTGATTCATGAGGGGTCGGCTTATGGAGGGCCGATCTATGGACATGGACTGGCAAGCCGATCTCGATCGCTGGCTTGCGCCGTTTGTCGCGGCGCTAAGGCACAAGACGCGGGCCCGGATGTGCCCTCTCTACGTCGCGGGTTTGATTGGTCCAGGAGACCGCAAGAGCGTTCAACCGATGGCGGCACGCGCCAGCGGGGTGGGTTACGATCAGCTCCATCATTTTGTCGCTGCCGGAGTTTGGGACAGTGCTCCACTCGAGGCTGCCCTGCTGAAGGAGGCAGACAGATTGGTTGGCGATGATGCGGGTTTTCTTGTCATCGATGATACGGCGTTGCCCAAGAAGGGACGTCACTCAATTGGCGTCGCGCCACAATATGCCTCGTCGCTCGGAAAGACTGCCAACTGTCAATCGCTAGAGCGTTTTCCACATGATGTGGATCATTTGGTGTATCCGGCATGTCTAAAGTAATTGGCGCACATCTGCGGCGCAAACGACCTGACGAGCTTGCCGATGAGTTTGAGCAGGGTGTCGACCGTGCGGGCGGCGCCTTTGCGCAGCGCTGCCTTCAACCGGGAGAATGCCTGTTCGATTGGATTGAGGTCGGGCGAGTAGGCCGGCAGATAGCGCACGCGGGCGCCGAGAGCCTCGATCGCCTCGCGGACGCCGACGATCTTGTGAGTGCGCAAGTTGTCCATGAAGACGATGTCGCCCTTGCGCAAGGTCGGCGCCAGAACCTGCTCGACATAAGCCAGGAACGACGGCCCATCCATCGCACCGTCGATGACATAGGGCGCCGTGAGGCCGTCGATGCGCAGCGCGGCAACAAGCGTCAGTGCCTTCCAGTGACCGTGGGGTACGTCAGAGACGAGGCGCTTACCGCGAGGAGAACGCCCATAGTGCCGGACCATCTTCGTCGTGACCGCGGTCTCATCGATAAAGACGAGGCGCGGCGTACGCAGCTTGGGCTGCTCAGCTTTCAGCGCAGCGCGCTCGGCAGCAACGTCAGGCCGATCCTGCTCGGCGGCGTGCAATGTTTTTTTTGAAGGTGATGCCGTGACGGTCGAAGAAGCGCCAAATCGAACCGATGCCGGCCTTTTGCCTTCTCTGGGAGCGCAGACGCACACGGATCTCCTCGAGCGTCAGGTCCGGCTCCGTGGCGATCAACTCGGTCAGCCACTGCTTGTGCTGCTCCAACGGCGAGCGGCTGTGCCCGGCGCCGGGCTTGGCCTCGACATTTCCGGTCTTCCTCCAGCGATCCATCCATCGGATCGTCGTCGAAGCGCCGAGGTTGAGAATGCGCGCCGCCTCGCGGGCGCTTTCGCCGGACTCGATAAGCTCAACCGCACGCACCCTGAGGTCATTGGAGTATCCCTTCGCCATCGTATGACCCCGCATGTTGCCGCAGGTGACACCGAATCTGATTTGCAAGTCCAAGGGAATCCCCTGTGACGCTCTGATTCACATCAACTGGAAACCGCTCTAGTCTCGCTAACATTGGCGTCGGGGGAGGTGCCGGTGATGGTGGGCCTGAGGCTGTTCCTGCCCGAGAGCTGGACAGATGATCCTAAGCGCATGGCGCGGGCCGGTGTGCCGAAGGATAGACAGACTGCTCTGACAAAGCCGGAGATTGCGATCAAGGAGATCGACCGCGTCATCGCCTCTGGTGCGCGTTTCGGCTGTGTGCTTGCCGATTCAGGGTACGGCTCCAGCGGGCCTTTCCGTCAGGCTTTGAGCGAGCGCGGTCTGCTGTGGGCGGTGGGTCTGTCGCGGCGCCAGAACGTCTATCCCGCCGACGTTGCCCTGATCTTCCCCATCGCGAAGACCGGAAAGCCTCGCAAATACCACATCCCTGATCGTAAGCGCTTTTTTCTACGCACCTGTGCAATTGAGAACCCGGATGGGATGAGGTGTCCACCATGAACAAGGTGGACACCATCGATGATCACTGCAGAAGAACCTTTTAAGCTTGAGACGCTCGGCATGTTGCGGAATGGCCGGCGTCGCTATGATCCAGCGAGCAAACAGCGGCTGGTCGAGGCCTGTCTGCAGCCTGGCGTGTCGCTGGCGGGGCTGGCGTTGCAACACGGCGTGAACGCGAACCTGCTGCGGAAGTGGGTTGCCAAGCGACAACTTCAGAACGGGAATGGCCAGCCGGAGGCGCGGGCGGCGATTGCGCCGGCGTTTATTCCGGTGAGCGCGCCGTCGCGGTCGCCAACCCGATCTGCCGGCGCTATCGCCCTTTGCGCTACGGAGCGATCCTCTGCTGGGCGGCTGACGGCATCGATGCCCAACGGCGTGACGCTTTCGCTGGAAGGCGGCGACGCGCAGTTGTTGTCGGCGGTGATTGAAGCGCTGGGGCGTTGCGATGTTCCGGCTGGCGTCTGATCTTCGAGTCTACCTTCACCGCGCGCCGATTGACTTCCGGGCGGGGATCAACAGCCTGGCGATCGTGGTCGAGCAGTCGATGGGGCTGGATCCGTTCCAGCGCGCCGTGTTCGCGTTCTGCAATCGCCGTCGCGACCGGGTCAAGCTGCTGATTTATGATCGGTCGGGATTTTGGATGCTGCTGAAGCGGCTGGAGGCGGACCGATTCCACTGGCCCCGAAGCCAGGAGGCGGTGCTGACGCTGACGACGGAGGAGCTGCACTGGCTGCTTGACGGCATCGACATCGCGGCGGTGCGGCGCCATCCGGTGCGGCAATATCAGAGCGTGGGCTGACAGTGTTCGATGCGCGCGGCGTCATCGGCGCGATCGGATGACGCCGCCAACTACATGGAACCCGGTTGACGCGGCGGCATGACTTCGATTCAAGACTACGATGAGTCGCAAGCCCACGACGCACGAGCTGGAAGCCCTGATCGCGGCGCACGCGGCCGAGATCGCGGCGCTGAAGGCGGAGAACGAGAAACTCGCGCAACGCGTCCTGCATCTTGAGGAGCAGTTGCGCCTGGAGCGCTTGCACCGCTACGCGCCGAAGAGCGAAAAGCTCAAGGAGCGCATCTTCAACGAAGCCGAGCAGGCCGCCGCTGAAAGCCGGGACGACGGCGATGTCGAGGCGGTCGCCGTGCCGGACACGGGATTGCCGGAGGCTCCAAAGCCGGCGCCGAAGACACGCGGCCGCAAGCCGCTGCCTGACGATCTGCCGCGCCAACGCGTCGAATATGATCTGGGTGAGGATCAAAAGAACTGTCCGTGCTGCCAAAATCGGATGCATCGGATGGGCGAGACCGTCACCGAGCAGTTGCACGTCGAGGTGAAGGCGTCGGTGCTGCAACATGTGCGGTTCAAATATGCCTGCCGTCACTGCGAGCGCACCGCGCTGAACACCCCGATTGTGACCGCGCCGATGCCGGCGCAGCCGCTGCCGGGTAGCGTCGCCACGCCATCGACGCTGGCGCTGGTGCTCGCCAACAAATACGTCGACGGCACGCCGCTGTACCGTGTGGCGGACGCGCTGGGGCGCGCCGACGTCAGCATCGGCCGCGGGACGCTGGGCAGCTGGGTGATCCGGGCGAGCGAGTTGCATCTGCATCGGGTCTATGACGCGCTACAGCAAAAGCTCAGGGCACAGCCCCTGGTCCACGGTGACGAAACCTGGGTCCAGGTTCTGAAAGAGGAAGGCCGGGACGCGCAGGCCAAATCCTTCATGTGGGCCTACCGCAGCGGCCAGGACTGCGCGCAGCCGGTCGTGCTGTTCGATTACCAGCCCGGTCGCGGTCAGGAGTATCCGCAGGCGTTCCTGGCCGGCCATCGCGGCTTGTTGATGAGCGATGGCTATGACGCCTGGCGCACACTGACAGGCGCGACCCATCTCGGCTGTATGGCGCATGCGCGCAGGAAATTTACCGATGCGCTCAAGGCCAGGAAGACGCCCGGCGGTCCGCCATTGCAAGCGCTCAAGTTCTTCGAGGCGTTGTATGAGGTCGAGAGGGTGGCGCGCCTGACGCCGCCCGACGGCGAAACGCGCGCCGCATACACCTTGCGGCTGCGCCAGCAGCATAGCCTGCCGGTATTGGCCGCCTTCAAGACGTGGCTCGACGACCAGGCGCCGAAGGTCCTGCCCGAAAGCTTGACCGGCAAGGCGATCGCCTATGCGCGCAACCAATGGGACTATCTGACCCGCTACACCAGTGACGGTCTTGCCCCGATCGACAACAATGTTCTGGAGCGCGACATCAGGCCGTTTTGCACCGGAAGAAAAAGTTGGCTGTTCAGCGACACCGTTGCCGGCGCCAAGGCAAGCGCCGTGATCTACAGTTTGGTGCTGACATGCCGGGCATGCGACGTCGATCCCTATGCATGGCTACGTCACGCGCTCACTGAATTGCCTCAGCGTGCGCCCGACGCCGATATCGAAGATCTGTTGCCGTTCAACTGCACCGCTCAAAAACACCTGCCAGCTGCGAACAACGGCTGACGTTCGAACGCTCAGGTCAACCAAGCCGTTCCGATGATCCCGCCGCGGCCCGGCGTCACACCACGCCGCGGCCACCTGCGCGCAGCCTGTGCAGTAAAATGCGCGCTTACCCCTGATCAGCCACCGGTCTCTGCTGAAGCGTTGTTGGCCGAAGGCAAATGGCAAAGGGTCAGCTGGCGGCGGGGCACCAAAGGTCGGCTCACATGTCTCTTCACGGCCCGCCGTGTCCGCGTTGCGGATGGCCATAAGCGCCGGATGATCAATAACCGTATGCAGTGCATGCCTGGCGACGAGGTCTGGCTCGTCGGCGAGCGCCGGTCGACCGGGGAGCAAAAATACTATGTGTCGAACCTGCCGGCCGATGCCACCATCAAGACGCTTGCTGCCACGATCAAGGCCAGGTGGGTCTGTGAACAGGCTCACCAGCAGCTCAAGGAGGAGCTGGGGCTCGACCACTTCGAAGGTAGATCCTGGACGGGATTACATCGACATGCGTTGATGACGATGATCGCTTACGCCTTCCTCCAATCCCGCCGCCTCAAAGCAGCGGGACGGAAAAAAAAGAATCTCAGGACCGCCACCACAACCAAGCATGCCGGCCATCAGGCAAGCGATCCTCGACCTCTTCACACGACCTCCACCCCGACGATGTCCTCACTGTGACCTGCTCCTTGCAAATATCGCGAAGACTAAAGTGCCAAAGTAGTGCTAGCTAGCTGTGCAGGTTGGCGGGCAGGGTGACGCACCCAACTACGAACAAAACCAGCGAGCTCACAATCGCGATGAGCCCGGCCCGCATATACAGAGTTGCCCGTGAACAAGCCTCTAAGCGATTGAGCGAGAGTCTGTTTTTTGGGCTTGAGGGCCGTTTGAGATTGCAGGGATTTGAGGCTTGAGCGCCGCAAACCTTGCAAATTCGTTTTGTGGATTCCCCTTCGCTGTGAACCGTGCTTGTGTGGCGCATCGAGGGGACGATGCGGCCAAAGAAGCACAAGACGACGGGATCGAACGATCTGTTCCGAGCACGGCTGGACCAGATCATCAACATGAAGCACGAGCTGGTTCTGCTCGCCGGCAAGATCGATTGGGACTGGATCGACGGCGAGATCGCGCCGCTCTACAGCGAGAACGGCCGGCCGGGGATCGAGACCCGCTTCATGATCGGGCTGTTGTTGCTCAAGCATATTTACGGACTGTCCGATGAGGGGGTGTGCGAGCGCTGGGTCCACGATCCGTACTTCCAGTTCTTCACCGGCGAAGAGTTTTTCCAGCACGTTTTCCCGCACGAGCGCTCAGACCTGAGCCATTGGCGCAAGCGGCTCGGCGACAGGCTTGAGCGGTTGCTGGCCGAGAGCCTTCGGGTGGCGCACGCGGCCGGTGCGTTGCGCAGCCAGGACCTCAAGCGGGTCACGGTCGACACGACCGTGCAGCCAAAGGCCATCAGCTTCCCGACCGATGCCAAACTGCTGCATGCAGCGATCCGCGGGTTGAACCGCCTGGCTAGGAAGTACGGGATCAGGCTGCGGCAATCCTATGCTCGCGTGGCCAAAAGCGCGGCGATGATGGCGGGCCGCTATGCCCATGCCAAACAATTCAACCGGCATCAGCGACAGCTGCGCATCCTGCGCAGCCGGCTGGGCCGGATCATCCGCGACATCCGTCGCAAGACCGAGAGCCAGCCTGCGCTGGAAGAGGCATTCGCCCTGCCGCTGAGCCGAGCCACCCAGATCCGCTCGCAGCAGCAGCGCCAGCGCGGCTTCAAGCTTTATTCTTTCCACGCCCCGGAGGTCGAGTGCATCGGCAAGGGCAAGGCCGCCGCGCCCTATGAGTTCGGGGTGAAGGCCTCCATCGTCACCAACACTCGCCGGGCTCCCGGTGGCCTGTTCGTGCTGCACGCCAAGTCCCTGCCCGACAACCCGTACGACGGTCATACCTTGCGGGACGTCCTTGACCGCACCGAGACACTCACCGGCTGTGCGATCGAGCGGGCCTACGTCGACAAAGGATACCGCGGCCACGACGCGCAAAATCCCCGCCGCGTCTTCATCTCCGGCCAGAAGCGCGGCGTCTTCGGCGTCATCATGCGTGTTTCGGCAATTTCCGGACAGCAATTTCGCTGATTCGCGGACAGCGATTTCAGTAATTCCGGGACAGGGATTCCGCTAAATCGCGGACAGTTGCGGGAGGTTGGTTTTCGGGAGCGCCGTTCAGGCAATGTTCTCTCTCAAGCTGAGTTTGAGAGGGGCAATGCCGAGACGGAAGCAAGCGAAACGAACCACAGTGAAGGACCTACGATCGATCCTGAGGCTGACGTACGAGCAGGACCTGTCGGTTCGGGAGATCTCGGAACGGCTGCAGATCAGCAAGAGTTCGGTTGCCACCTACCTGCTGCGAGCGCGTGAAGCGGGTTTGAGCTGGCCGCTGCCGCCGATTTACGAGAGCGAGGCAGCCTTGCAGCGAGCCTTGTTCCGGCGGGTCGGGCGCCCCCCGCAGGACTTGAGCGAGCCTGAGTGGCCACGGGTGGCGCAGGAGCTCAAGCGCAAGGGCGTGACGCTGACGCTGCTGTGGCAGGAATACCGGACGGCGCATCCCGACGGCTATGGTTACACGTGTTATGTTGCGGCCAGATTTATGTTGTCGCTGCTGGAGTGAGCCAAGGATTTCGCCAACCTCCTCGGCTCGCTCCGCAACATAAGAGTGTGACCTTTCGGCCTACAGGGCCTTCAGGAATGCCATCAACGACGGGAGAGAGGATTGCCGAGGCGGCGGCCTCAGGCTACTGATATCGACCCTGGCTAACGCCTCTGCTTTCATCTCCAGGTCGACTTCAGCATAGATGTGCGTGGTGTTTAATGACACGTGACCCAGCCAAGCACGGATTGTGTTGATGTCGACGCCGGCGCGCAGCAGGTGCACGGCCGTTGTGTGCCGAACCGTATGTGGGCTCACACGCTTCGCCGCCAACGTCGGCACTGTTTCGCTCGCCATTGCGGCATATTGCGTCACGAGACGGTGTATTCCGAAGCGGGTCAAAGGCTGGTTCGTCCGCCCGAGAAAGACCGCTTCACTTTCGTTCCGGTCGGCCACAAGACGAGTCAATGAGGTTGCCGTCGTTGACCACAATGGACAGATTCTAATCTTGTTTCCCTTGCCGTGAAGTCGCACTGACGGGGACGCACCCAGTTGGAGATTGCCGACCGTCAATTTTGCTGCCTCATCGGCGCGAGCACCGCTGTTGTATAGGAAAAGCAGCAGAACATGGTCGCGCACCCCAAGACTCGTGCGTCTGTCAGGTTGGTTTAGCAACGCGTCCATCTCGGCCTTTTCGAGGTATCCGATCGCGGACCTGGCCGTCTTTTTGAACGGCACTGCCCGTATCTCGGAACACCAGGCCAGGTGAACCGGCGAACTCGTCCCGATAAAGCGCGCCAGTGAATGGATGGTCGCCAGCCGTTGGTTGCGGGTGACCTCGCTGCACCGGCGATCGCGCTCCAGGTGGTCCAGGAACTTGCGGACGACTTCCGGCGTCAGCTCTTCCACGGTCATGCGATCGATGGCGCAGCCTCCCTGCTTGCTGGCAAACGGCAGCAACAATGTCAGCGTGTCGCGGTAGCTGGCTTGGGTGTTGCGGGAAAGATTGCGCTCGGCAACCAGATGTTCCAGCAAGAACCGCCGGATCCACGGACCAAGCAGGTTCTTATCCTTCATGGTCGGCCTCCATCGCGTACAGAGCGAAGCGCTCGCTGGCTGCCTGGAGGAGATCCGGCGTCATCTGCAAATAGCGCTGGGTTGAACGGATATCGATGTGGCCAAGGTAGGTTGCCAGTTGCGGAAGCAGTCGCTGCACGTCTTGACCGGAGCGATACCATGCGATCACCCGGTGCACCGCGGCTGTGTGGCGAATATCGTGCAGCCGTGGAGATCGAGGCTCACCGACAGGGCAACTGATTCCGGCCGCTCGGCGGACATGCTGAAACCAGGAGATGACCCGCACATAGTGCCATGGTCGACTGCCGCGCGTAGTGAATAATGGAGATTCTTGCCCGCGCGGCAGAGGGAGCCGGCGACGGCGCTCGACGTACTCGACCAGTTCCTGGTTGAGCTTGGGTCCGATTGGCACGAGGCGCGTTTTGAAGAACTTCGTGTCACGGACGGTGATGACCTGATCAGTCAGATCCACGTCTTGCAAGACCAAACGAAGCGCCTCGCCAATGCGCATGCCGCTTCCGTACAGCAACAAGAGGAGCGTACGGTACATAGCTGGCACGTGAGGGCGATGCCCAATCTTCAGGATCGAGGTCGCGTCCAACAGGCGGCGCAGTTCTTCCGTGGAATAAACATAGGGCGTTTGTTGCGGCGGCAGCTTTGGAAACGTTGTCGGCAGTGGGGAGGATGCCGCGTACCCGCGACTGATGGCGAATCTATAAAGGCCGCTCAAAACTCTATATCGCAGCATCCAGGTGGCACTGAGCGATCCTTTGCCTTGGAGGAACTCGGCTACCGCCTCTGGGGTGACTTCGCCGATATCTCGATTGCCCATCGCTCGGCAGAACCTGCGGAGCAGGACCTCAGCGGACTCGAAACGCGGCCCCAGTGACCGTTGCTTGGCCAGATAGGCGTCGACAACATGGGTCAGCATCATTGGAGGCCTCCCAGGTCGAACGCTCCGACGTCGCGAAGCGCCTGCATGTTCACCTTGGCGTAGATGCTGGTTGACGCCGCGCTGCGATGTCCCAAATGGTCCCCGATCTCCTTTATCGACAGACCTTCGGCAAGAAGCCGGGAGGCGCAGGCGTGGCGCAACGCATGGCCACCGCGGTGGGCGGCGTCGATTCCAAGTGCAACAAATCTGCGGTTAGCGACATCATAGATGCTCCCTGCCTTCAACGGCCGACGGGGCGCGTGCATGCAGAGAAACACTTCCGGGCACGATGATAGCGGCCGCATCGTGTCGATGTAGCGGGCGAGCGCCTCAGCCGCAGAGGGAACCAGCGGGTAGATCTGCGGCTGACGGCGCTTCAGGCGGAAAAGCCGTAGCGTCCCACCCGGCCAGTCGATCTGATCGAGGCGCAATGCCGCCACTTCGCCGCTGCGCATCCCGTAGACCGCGAGCAACAGCAGGATCGCACGATCACGGATGTCCCGGGGGGTGTCAGTCTCGGCGTCGGCCAACATGCGCTGCACGTCGCACCAATCTGGGGCATACGGCAGCGACTCCTGTCGATAGAGCCGAGGCCGGCAAATCGAGGCCGCTAAGCGATCCGTACACATTCCCCGCTTTGCCGCGTAGCGCAGAAATCCCCGCAAGGCAGAGGCTGTGCTGGCTACCGAAACGCGGGACCATCGTCCCGTCGCCTGGGTAACGAAATAGGCGTCAACGTCCCCAGGCTGAAGGTCCCTAAGTTGCCGGCTTGTCTGATCACACCAGCGTAGGAACCTACCGATGATCCGGCTCCATTGCTCCACCGTCGATGGCGTAAAACCGCGCTCATTGCGCATCCATGTCACATACTGGTCGAGTTGGCTCTGGTACTGAAACACGACGGTTTGTTCACGCCACCAACCGAGAAATCGAAGCCAAGGTCGTCCGATGTCGACCACTCTTCGTGCTGCGGTGACAGCCCCCGTCAGGCGCAGACGCTCGGTCGCGATCCGTTGGAGCGCCTCGATATCGATGCCCTCCGAAGCATCTGGACCGAGATATGCGGCAATCCGCAACAGTTCGTTCCGCTTGACTCTGAGAGAAGCTGCGGTCGCGCCGGCTTCTGCACAGTGGCGAAGGTATCGGTGCCGCTCGTCGGTGAATGGCGCGTCATCACGGTGGGGCACGGTCAAGGGGACGGAATAAATCGTCTGATCCATAGCGAGGCTCCATTGGACAAATGGTTCGCTACTCAGACGTCGAATTATGTTGCGTGAACAATGCCCCCAGTGTTCAGGCTCCCCGCAATTATGGCTCCTTGCACAACATAAATTTGGCCGCAACATAACACGAATAGCTGAAGCTGTCGGACTTGGAGTCGCAATACTCCTCCCACAACAGCATCAACGTGACGTTCCTCCGCCGCAGCTCGCGATGCACGAGCGCCCAATCCGGCTGCGGACGCTCATCGCTCGGCAGATCGGACGGTGGCGGAAACAGGCGGTTCTCGAGCCGGACATCGTCATTGAGCTCCGGCGGCAACGGCCAGGTCAGGCCGGCCCGGCGCGCCAGGTTGAGGTACTTGTTGACCGTGCCCTGGGCCAAGCCGAGGCTGCGGGCAACCGCGCGCTGCGACATGCCGACGCTGTAGTGCAGGCGTAAAACTTCGCGAATGTGGCGCATGGACAGTCTCTCTGTCGGCATCTCAATCCTCTGCTGTCGGGCAAAAGACCAAGCTACCTGGGTTGCAGACTGTCAGTGGTGTCCGGCTCGCTGTCCCCGATCACGATCCGCTGGAAACAGCGATCACGATCCTGTGGAATTGGTGATCACGATCCCCTGGAAACGGTGATCACGATGCTCTGGAATGGGTGATCACGATCGTCTGGAACGCGCAGGCATTTCGTCAAGGCCAGCGGTTTGCGCTGGCTGTCCGCCATGCTGTTGGTGCGCGTGCCGTGGGCCGACCGCATCATGGCGCTGCCCTTTCTGACCCTGCTGGCCCCGTCCAAACGCTTCTATGCTGGCAGACCGAGACAGCCCAAGGCCCTGCTCGACTGGGCCCGCCAAGCCGTCCTGCAGATCAGTCGCTGGCTTCCTGGACGCTATATCGTGCTCGTCGCTGACAGTGCGTTTGCGGCCGTCGAATTCCTCGCCGCCATTCACAGCCGTGTCTGCGTCGTCACCCGCTTGCGGATGGACGCCAACCTGTTCGACTTCCCGCCGCCAAAGCGCAAGGGCCGCGGTCGGCCGCCGATCAAAGGCAAGGCGCAGAAGAAGCTGTCCGCAGTCGTCAAGGATCGCAAGGTCCGCTGGCAGCGCTGCCACATCAGCCTCTGGTACGGCCGAACCAATCGCGTCGTCGAGATCGCTACCGGTACCGCCCTCTGGTATCGAAGCGGCGTCAAGCCGCTGCCCATCCGTTGGCTCCTCGTCCGTGATCCGATCGGTGAACTCGAACCGCAAGCATTCCTCGCCACCGACCTCAACGCCAAGCCGCACGACATCCTCGCCTGGTTCGTCAGCCGCTGGCAGCTTGAAGTCACCTTCGAGGAAGTTCGCGCTCACCTCGGGTGTCGAGACCCAGCGCCAGTGGTCGGACAAGGCCATTCTGCGGACCACTCCGATCTTGCTCGGCCTGTATTCCCTCGTCACGCTATGGACGCACGACCTCGCGAAGGCGCGGAAGCTCGAGCCCAGAACCACCGCCTGGTATCCGAAATCAGTACTCACCTTCAGCGATGCGATCGCGGCGGTCCGACGCGAAATATGGGCTCATCAAATTTCCTTCATGTCCCAGCCTCACCGAGATGCCATAGAAATTCCCCGCCATATCTGGCACCGCATGCAGGACGCTCTCGCCCACGCCGCATAATTCGGCCAAAGTCAAGCTTAGTCGGTTCCGCAATGCCTGCCGATCGGCGACGATGTTGTCGAGGTGCAGCGCCTCTGGCCGCTGTCCTTGCGCCAAACGTTCAACCAGCGCCCGCGTGGCGTCGAGCACGAAGACGCCGCAATCATAGTCGTTCTGCTGCTGGGCCATGGCAGCTATGCTGAGGCGGGCGCCCAGCCGTGTTGCGAGCTCTTCTGCGACGGCCCGGTTCCTATTCCCGCTGGAGTCGTAGTGATAGGCGCGTATCCTTTCCGGCACGCGGCGATCAACGAGCAGCAGCGACCAATGGGTGCCTGCCCGATCAGCGCCGCCATCGTTCACCGGCAGCAACAGAAAGTTGGCTGTATCGTTACCATTATGGTCCTGGACGATCCCCATCAGAGTTTCTTGTATGTCGTTCGGGTTCTCGGCCAAGCGCAGTAGTTGAACTGGCGCGGGCGGTGCGAACCGGATCTGCGCGGCTAGACCCGGGTTCTCCCTCTGCCATTCCTGCTCCAGGAGCGCGTAATCCGCCGCGATATGCTCGTCGCCCAGCCATTCCTGGGCGTCGAGCGCTAAGCTGCTGCGACGGTGGAGCGAGGCTGTCGGATCCAAGGTGTCCGTGCGAGCATCCGAAGCTTTCATCGACGACACCCGTAAATGGTGAGGCAAATCAATCAGAGCTCCACGGCTGGCATGGATGTCTGACGATCGAGCCACCGCAGATGATGAGGCGGCGGCGACCCGCATCTCCTGCACGAGCATACCCGAAGCTCCCGCATTCTGAGAGCTTGGCGCAACAGGAAGCTCCTGAAACAAGCCGGTCTGCCGAGCGCCCTGCCCTGCGTCGCAGAGATAGGCGTGCAGCGCGGTCACGCATTCATCCGCCTGATTTTGATGCGACCCGCTGCCCGAGCCAATCGTGAGATCAGCAGTTTGATAGACCGGCTCGCGCTCCCTAATCAGTTGTGTGACGGTCGCCTTCGGGTCGGGGGTCTGCAGCAGCCGTCGGCCGGACCGGCCCATGTTGCGCCGCATTATCACGTCGGCGTCGGCCTTGAGCCAGATCGAGACTGCCTTGTCATGGATCAGGTTACGGGTCTGATCGTGGATCAACGAATCGGAACCAGTCGCGAGCACCGCGGACCCTTGCTTGAGCGCATGCGCGATTACCTTAGCCTCAAGATCCCTAAAATACTGTTCGCCATAGGTCTGGCAGAGTTGCCTTATCGACGTGCCGGCTTCTTTCCTGATCTCGGCATCGGAATCGATGAAGTTCAGCCGCAGCCGCTTCGCAAGACGCCGGCCGATGGTGGATTTGCCAGCACCTGGCATGCCGACGAGCACGATCGGTCGATCGCCGAGAGCCGTCACAATCTCTCCAATCTCGCGCCTTCCTGGCTCGGCAGCTCGCGCCGTAAAGGCTGCACCAGCCTGCCTTCTACGAGCCGGTTCTACTCCCCAGTGGGGGATGTTCTTGGCGCCATCGGGGATAGCCACCTTCTTACAGACTTCTCGCGCACGGCGCGCCAGTTCTTCGGCGTTATACAGAGCATCTCCGCTCGATTGCTGCTGAAGCTTCTCCAACTCCTTGTAGGTATCGTGATTGGCGATCTTGGCCTTGTAACTGTCTGGTGTGTGGAACTCCGCCTCGAAGCGGTAACCTCGCGGAGTGGCGAGTACGGTTTTGATGCCGACAAACGTCGGATTGCGCATTCTGAACCAGTTGGTTGTGCTGATCTCGGCAAAGCCCCGCTCACCGAAGCCCAGCACGGCCTTCTTGAAGGCGCTTGCAAAATCCTCGTCAGGGACTTCGAAGACGTGGCGAACAGCGCTGCTGATCAGCTGAGAGTCGTCGTCAGACGTGACGCTCATCCCGGTGAGTTGGGCCGTCATGGAGGCTTCCGATCTCAAGCGGCGATCGAGATGGGGCATATTCACCTGGACGCCCACCTGGCTAAGCGTCTTGGCAACCTCGAATGCCGTTGCAGTGATCTCTGTCTCTTCGACTTCCGCGCGGGCGGCCTCCATTTGAGCACGCTCCGCAGCCTCCTCGCGGGTCAGCATGACCGTCATGGCGGCATCCTCAGCCGTAAGCAGTCGGCCAGTGGGTTCGGGCAGAATGTGCTTCTCCGCAGCAAGCTTGATTGAGGCCTCCATGACTGACGCCGCCAGCGTGGGATTATCCTTCAGATCCTCCAAGGCCGCATCGACGTCGAACCGGCCCTGGCTGAGCGTCGCCGCCAGGCTCTTGCTGAAGGGTACGGAGGTCAGGCCCGGCACCTGTTGCAGGAGTCGCTGCAGCTCTTGGCTTTTCTTCATGAAAAGGTGGACTCCGGTGTCGGATTTATACCCGTCGGTCCCGACCTTGATGCCAAGACTCAGAAGATTGTTTGCGCTTTGGACGAGATCGTCCAGATTGTAACCATCCGGTCGGGGCTCGATGCGCGCAGGGTAGTGGTCAAGCAAGACCTGGATGCGGTCGCGGGGCTGAGGAGCGGCCGAATAGGCCTCCGCCAGTTCCGGGAAAAGCTCGACGAACGCTGGGCTCACCGTCAGTTTGGTGTCGCTTTCGGCTGTTTCGGGCAGCACCTGCTCATCCGCCCTCGCTGCCCATGCCTTAAGGTCGGCAACAAGCAACTCGGCCGTTTCGCGGGCGACCGGATGGTCTGCGACCTCGGTCTCGCGCCTCGCCCGCTCGAGCTTGTCCTCTATATCCTGGCCACTCACCTGTTCCTGGTTCAGTAGCTGACGGATGTCGTGCCGTAGCTTGTGGTGAACGCCCTCGTAAGTACCAAAGATGGCCCGCTCGGCAAACCAGCGTCGTGCTTGATGGGACTGCGCCAGAAAGCTTCGCTGCAGGCTGCTATAGATTTCCAAAACATTCGTCGTGGCCGCGAGGATCTGGCTGGCACGACTGAACTGATAGTTACCATCCTCAATCGCCGGCGTATGCGACTTTGGCGGCTTGAGCGAGCAAACGCCGCGAGCTTGCTCCTTTTCATCGAACTGCCAGACATGCTGATAAAGCTGCGGCCGGTCGCCGATGATAATGACGGCATCCCCGTCGAAGTCGCCGTCGAGCTTCTTCTGTTCATCGGGCGGGACGGCAACCAACGACCCAGGAGCGAACAGCTCGGTCGCCTGCAGGATGCCCACGCAGTCGACCGGCATGTCCACGGTTGCGCGGTCCTTGCGTTTAGTCCAGCTCGAATGGCACTTGACGTCCTCGGCCGACATCACCAGCCCACGGTCGGCGTAGTTGGCCGGCCACATCTCATCCGGCACCACGATCAGAATGCCCTTGGCAAAGAAGCTCGGATCGTCGGCCGCCAGTTCCTCCCGCGATTTCTGGGCGACACTGAAACTGTATTGCATGGCCACGCACCAATCGAGGAATGCCGCAGTCGGATCCCCATCAGCTGCCGACTTGACTCGTTCGGCAGCGAGCGGACGCAGGTTGGGCTTATCATAGGGCGCCCGCCCGATCAGCACGCCCCCCGTTCCCGGCAGCGTGTCGCTCTTGAGCTTTGGCACATGGAGGCAGCCATCATCGGATGGAACGGCGACCGCGCCGGGACCATCGGTGTGTCCGGTCGTCACGGTGCGAAACAACTCTTCGGACGTCAGCTCTCGTCCGTCTCGGCTCTCAAGCCAGGTCTTGGCCTTCTCGCTCGCTTCTTCCGCCACTTGGTCGTTGCGAGGGTAATGTTGCAGCGCCGAGGGAGGGACGGACGATCTCCTTCCCTCACCAAAGGCCCGCAGCCGATCGGGACCTTCCTGGTGACCAACCCGGTGAACAGCTGGCATCTGCTCGGCCAGCGAGGCCTTGATGAAGCCGCAGCCGTCATGCGGTCGCAAGGCAATCGGACCTTCCGGTCCAGTCAGCTTAAAGGGATGCGCCTTGGTGGCCGGGCGGTCTGGCAGCAGCAACAGCTTGAAGGCGCCCTCCAGCGCGTAGTCTGTGAGGCCCTAGATCTTTGATCGCCGGTGGCGCCGCAAACCCCCTGCGTTGGGTGTACCAATAGGCTTCTTTGAACGGCGCCCAGGCGCGCGACAGTTGCTCGAACGCCGTCCCCGGAGCGGTTTCGGCATAGGGAATGGCCAGCAGCTTGCCTCCGGAAGACGCGGCTGGCTGCGCGCCTGGAGCCCGGGCGGCGATCTGCGACAGGGTCGGCTTTGGTGGTTTCAACTTGCTGCCGCCAAACAGGTCCAGGCGGTACGGCACACCATCGACGGTGAGCGTCCGCGCCAACATGAAAGTGCTCAGCTTTGCCGGCAGCTGCACCGCGACCACCGGCAATGCCCCCGAGGTCAGGCGATGAAAAATCGAATAGCGCGTCTCGGGCTCCGTCGCCACGCGCCGTCCCTGCATGTCGACTACGGGCAACTGCATCAGTCCCGCATCACCCTGCGGCGGTCTGGGCTCATGGTCCATCGATCGCAACACCTCATGCATGTCGAAGACGGATGCCGGATGTCGCGCCTGGATCCTCGCCGCATCCTGCGCCATGAACGTGTCCAGCACATCGAGCGGATTGTCCGACTCGATCTGCGCGATCAGGTTCCAGCTCATGTTGGAAAGATCGCTTTCGATGAGGTCGCGCGTGCTGTCCAGGATCTCCTTGGTCTTGCGCTGCAGCTCGCCCTGCCGTGCGAGCAAATCGGGCTTTTTGCCCTCGACATACGGCCGCTTGAACAACGTCTCCAGGACCGCACGGGCTTTCAGCACTTGATAGATCGACAACGCCGGGCAGCGGCTCGCGAACGGCCCACGGGTCCGTTCGGCCTCGCTTGCGTTGAGATGCGCCTCGATCTTGTGCTCCACGACGGGCTGGATGTCGTTCAGCAGGCTCAGAGCCTGCCTACGGTGCCAGCGCAGATGCGGGCTACGCGCCAGCGGCAGCAGGGCGGCGCAAAGATTGCCCGTGGTTTCGAGGTTATTCTCCGCGGCAAAACCAGGGGCACGATGCAATCCCGTAAGGCGATCTAGCCCTGTTGGTGCGAGCAAACCGAGGTCCTCGAACAGCCTGACCTTCGCCAGCGCCTTGAAAATGGTAGCAATGCTCAGAACATCGGCCTGCTCCAGCCGATCATCGGCATAGTGCAGGTAATGAGCCAGCTGATGTAGGCTATTCTTCAGCAGGGCCGTCTCCGCAACGTCTCCACCGTCCTCGCCCCTTATGACACTGCGTCCCAGAGCATTGGCGATCGTGGCGAGCTCAAGCGTCGTGAACGAACCAAAGCGTCGGCCCGGTCCGCCGAGGCCGCGCGCGATGTCCATTACCGCCTGGTGGCATGCCGCATCTTCCGGCCATTTGCTGAAACCGTTCACCAGGTTCGCCAGCGCCTGGGGCTTAAAATTGGAGAGCTGGGAAGGCACCTCACCGGCGATCGCGGCGGCGGCCTCGCGACAGCCCGCCGCGTCCGGCCATTTGCTGAAACCGTTCACCAGGTTCGCCAGCCCCTGCGGGTCAAAACGGGTGAGCTGGGAAGGCACCTCACCGGCGATGGCGACGGCGGCCTCGCGACAGCCCGCCGCGTCCGGCCATTTGCTGAAACCGTTCACCAGGCCCGCCAGCCCCTGCGGGTCAAAACGGGTGAGCTGGGAAGGCACCTCACCGGCGATCGCGACGGCGGCATCGCGACAGCCCGCCGCGTCCGGCCATTTGCTGAAACCGTTCACCAGGCCCGCCAGCCCCTGCGGGTCAAAACGGGTGAGCTGGGAAGGCACCTCACCGGCGATCGCGACGGCGGCATCGCGACAGCCCGCCGCGTCCGGCCATTTGCTGAAACCGTTCACCAGGCCCGCCAGCCCCTGCGGGTCAAAACGGGTGAGCTGGGAAGGCACCTCACCGGCGATCGCGACGGCGGCATCGCGACAGCCCGCCGCGTCCGGCCATTTGCTGAAACCGTTCACCAGGTTCGCCAGCTGCTGGGGGTCAAAACGGGTGAGCTGGGAAGGCGCGACGCACCTCACCGGCGATCGCGACGGCGGCATCGCGACAGCCCGCCGCGTCCGGCCATTTGCTGAAACCGTTCACCAGGTTCGCCAGCCCCTGCGGGTCAAAACGGGTGAGCTGGGAAGGCACCTCACCGGCGATCGCGACGGCGGCATCGCGACAGCCCGCCGCGTCCGGCCATTTGCTGAAACCGTTCACCAGGTTCGCCAGCCCCTGCGGGTCAAAACGGGTGAGCTGGGAAGGCACCTCACCGGCGATGGCGACGGCGGCCTCGCAACAGCCCGCCGCGTCCGGCCATTTGCTGAAACCGTTCACCAGGTTCGCCAGCCCCTGCGGGTCAAAACGGGAGAGCCGGGAAGGCACCTCACCGGCGATGGCGACGGCGGCCTCGCAACAGCCCGCCGCGTCCGGCCATTTGCTGAAACCGTTCACCAGGTTCGCCAGCCCCTGCGGAGGAAAATCAGAAAGCCGGGCGGTGCGGACGGCGCGACGACGCACCTCACCGGCGATGGCGACGGCGGCCTCGCGACAGCCCGCCGCCTCCGGCCATTTGCTGAAACCGTTCACCAGGTTCGCCAGCTCTTGGGGCTTAAAATTGGAGAGCCGGGAAGGCACCTCGCCGGCGATGGCGGCGACCGCCTCGCGACAGTCCGCCGCGTCCGGCCATTTGCTGAAACCGTTCACCAGGTTCGCCAGCCCCTGCGGGTCAAAACGGGAGAGCCGGGAAGGCACCTCGCCGGCGATGGCGACGGCGGCCTCGCGACAG
The DNA here is from genome assembly GCF_054063735.1 of Bradyrhizobium sp. USDA 10063. Classification (NCBI taxonomy): domain Bacteria; kingdom Pseudomonadati; phylum Pseudomonadota; class Alphaproteobacteria; order Hyphomicrobiales; family Nitrobacteraceae; genus Bradyrhizobium; species Bradyrhizobium sp. USDA 10063. Next base: position 87,267 of record NZ_JBSSGP010000001.1, read on the forward strand.
CCCGCCGCGTCCGGCCATTTGCTGAAACCGTTCACCAGGCCCGCCAGCTGCTGGGGCTCAAAATTGGAGAGCTGGGAAGGCACCTTACCGGCGATGGCGACGGCGGCCTCGCGACAGCCCGCCGCGTCCGGCCATTTGCTGAAACCGCTCACCAGGTTCGCCAGTTCTTGGGGCTTAAAATTGGAGAGCCGGGAAGGCACCCTACCGGCGATCGCGACGGCGGCCTCGCGACAGCCCGCCGCGTCCGGCCATTTGCTGAAACCGTTCACCAGGTTCGCCAGCTGCTGGGGCTTAAAACGGGTGAGCTGGGAAGGCACCTCACCGGCGATGGCGACGGCGGCCTCGCGACAGCCCGCCGCGTCCGGCCATTTGCTGAAACCGTTCACCAGGTTCGACAGCTCCTGGGGCTTAAAATTGGAGAGCTGGGAAGGCACCTCACCGGCGATGGCGACGGCGGCCTCGCGACAGCCCGCCGCGTCCGGCCATTTGCTGAAACCGTTCACCAGGTTCGACAGTTCCTGGGGCTTAAAATTGGAGAGCTGGGAAGGCACCTCACCGGCGATGGCGACGGCGGCCTCGCGACAGCCCGCCGCGTCCGGCCATTTGCTGAAACCGTTCACCAGGTTCGCCAGCTGCTGGGGGTTAAAATTGGAGAGCTGGGAAGGCACCTCACCGGCGATGGCGACGGCGGCCTCGCGACAGCCCGCCGCGTCCGGCCATTTGCTGAAACCGTTCACCAGGTTCGCCAGCTGCTGGGGGTTAAAATTGGAGAGCTGGGAAGGCACCTCACCGGCGATGGCGACGGCGGCCTCGCGACAGCCCGCCGCGTCCGGCCATTTGCTGAAACCGTTCACCAGGTTCGCCAGCCCCTGCGGAGTATCAGAGAGCCTGCCGGGCCAGCGAGCAACCTCACCGGCGATCGCGACGGCGGCCTCGCGACAGTCCGCCGCGTCCGGCCACTTGCTGAAGCCGTTCACCAGTAAGGATAGGCCTTGATTAGTCTGCCTCCAAAGTTCGCGGCTTTCATTGCAACAAACTTCCGCGATTCTGATCGCCCCGCTGCGGCATTCCGGCACCCGGGAGTGCCGACCGAATGATACGGCGAAGAGCGCAAGGGCTCGGTCCTCGACTTCGTTCATAAGCGCGTCGTCGAGCCTCGATACTCGAGCTGCTAAGGCCTTGCAAGCTTCCATGCCCTCCCGACCACCAGCCTCCCCGCTCACCGCGTTGCATGTCTTGGCGTAGCTCCATGATTCACCAGCGCGGATATTTTCCTCCAAGCGCGCGACAAATCTGTATCGGAAATCAGCGGCGGCCTTTTGCAGGAACGTTGCCTTGTCTGGCATCCGCAACTGCCTGGCATAGTTCACCACTGCACCTGAGAATGCATAGACGTTGCGAGCCCGATCAATGTCCTTTAGCGCCGTATTAAGTGAGCTCGAAGAGCTATAGGGGCGCTCTAAGCTTGCACCATGGACGCTCTGCGCGGCGACATCATCGACGCGCCGTTTTCCTGGCCTGGCACTCAGGTCGGACGCGGAATACCTATGTGGCGGGAACGCCTCTGTTCGCGAGCTTCCGGCTGCTCGATCGCTCCGCCAGTGCTCGCCGCCAGAACGCGACAAGCTCTCTTCCCGACTTCGTGCGCCACGATAAGGCCTGTACGATTGTTCAGAGCTTGCACCATGGACGCTCTGCGCGGCGACATCGTCGACAGGCCGCCTTCCTGATCCAGCCGCTCGGTCGGACGCGGAATATCTATGTGGCGGGAACGCCTCTGTTCGCGAGCTTCCGGCTGCTCGATCGCTCCGCCAGTGCTCGCCGCCAGAACGCGACAAGCTCTCTTCCCGACTTCGTGCGCCACGATAAGGCCTGTACGATCGTTCAGAGCCTGCGCCATGGACGCTCTGCGCGGCGACATCGTCGACAGGCCGCCTTCCTGATCCAGCCGCTCGGTCGGACGCGGAATATCTATGTGGCGGGAGCGCCTCTGTTCGCGAGCTTCCGGCTGCTCGATCGCTCCGCCAGTGCTCGCCGCCAGAACGCGACAAGCTTTCTGCCCGACTTGGTGCGCCACGATAAGATCTATACGGGATCTCGGAGCTTCCACCATGCCCGCGCTGCGCAGCCTTATCGTCGATAGGGACGCGAGCAGAACAAGTCTCTAAATCTTGCGGCTCAGAGCCCATCCGCCCAAGGACGGAACTGTTCGTTTGACCGCCCTCACCAGAAACGCCATCTGTGTGAGACTTGGCCGCGCCTTCAGCGCTGTCGTCCGCAGATTGCCAAATGCGATTCCCAAGTCCGCTGATGCGAGTCATAACGCGCCTCCAATACAAGCGAGAATGCGCTGGTTGTGATCTTCGCACAATGGGCGGCCTTGAGCGTGCCACTACACCCATCGTCAATTCGCCAGATGCTTGAGCACAAACGATAACAAATCCTTTTCGATCACACTCCCAATGCTCGAAGAGCGATCGGCCATCCGTTGTATTCGAATCTGCTGTGCTCCTCTCCTACGACCAGGACAAATAGATGTTCATTATGAAGCGATATTCCACGCCTATTGCTCTGAGCCAAGGATTGGGAATGTCTCAATCGCAAGGCGCTCGCCTTCCTCAAGCTCGCCTCCATTCGCCTCATGCTCCGAAAGCTATGCAATCCAAGTTGATTTTCCCGGACAGACTCTAACTGCGTAAATAGGAGGATTATGGCCCCAGCGCCATCATGCTCTAGCGTTCCAGCTAAACCTCGCGCGCGTCGCTGGCTCGTTCTGTACCGACAACAACCGAGACAGCAACAGATCGAAGGAGGCTTGTATCGGCCCTCGCGTCAGGTTGTACATTGCGGCGGAAGACAACGTCCGCGAAAGCCCATCGGCAAATGAAGCACCCGTTTCTCACTTTGGGATTCTTAAGTGTGTTTCTCGAAAGCGGTTTTGGCTCGGTGATTGATGCGCTCCATCGATCTCTCGTTCGTAAGGGCACGCAATTGAAGAGTCTGCGTGCTCGCCGTTTGCGGATCCGATCCATTCAATCAGCTCTGTCAAATAAGACCAGGACAAGCGGCCGAGCCGGCGCGTGCTATCGCGCTCGTGAGGGCAGCCTGCACAGTTTCCGCTACATTGGAGATGGATTATGAGGCCCATTGACGAGCGCGGCAAATCGCCCATTTCAGAATTTGGCGCCAACGAAGGTCGAGGCGCTGAGGGGTCTAGTACTGGGCGGGCTTCTGGTCCGGGTGAAGAGGGCCGATCGTTCAATTCTGTTGTGGAGCGGATACGTTCTGAGCCTCAGGATTCAGATGCTGCATATTCTCGCGTCCCGCCGCGCGGAAGTGCAGGCCGGTTTGCCGGTCCTCTCGCCGGCCCACATCGACGCCTCGCGGCTGCGCTGCAAGGCGCAATCGGTGAGAACCGTCGTCGTTTCCGCTCCTTGCCGGAATCCGGCGTGTCGCGATCTGAGGGGGAAGCGCGGCGCGACGATCCAGAGGCTGAAAGCTCACGAGGACGCTCGCTCCTGTCGCACCCAGCGAGCGGACCAGAAGGTGGGCACGTCCATGATGTGCCCACCCAGGCGGTCCAAGGCCGAGGCCTGCAGCGACCTTATAGACGAGACAGTGGGGGACCAAGTCGAGACGGCATCGTCAACTTAATCGACGGCCGAGCCGAAGGAGGCCATTCTCAAAGGTTCGAGATTCGGCGATAGCGCTTGTCGTGGAGATCTCGCGCCAAGTCGCGAAGGCTCGCTCGCGCGAAGCACGACGGAAGTCGGCGGTGACGGCTCCGGGATAGGGGATGTGGAAAAGGTTCGCGACCTGATCATGAACTGCCAAAAACCGTTGAGCCTGACGGGACGATTTGAAACGCTTCATGATCCGCTCGCGTCGCCGCGTCGGCTGATGAGAATTCTCGGCCCGATTGTTGAGAGCTTTGTGCTGGCGATGTTCGACGTGCAAGCCCATCTTCGCCCTCGCAGCGCCGTACGAACGGAGCTTGTCCGTGATCATCACGCGCGGCGGCGTGCCGGCGGATTTCAAGAGCCTCTTCATGAGCCGCTGCGCAGCGCGCGAGTCTCTTCGGCGCTGGATCAAGACGTCGAGAACGAAGCCATTCTGGTCGACAGCGCGCCAGAGCCAATGCTGTTCGCCCGCGATCGAGATAACGACCTCGTCCAGATGCCATTTGTCGCCGCGAGCGGGAGCGCGCTGGCGGATCCGATCGGAGAACGCCTTGCCGAATTTCCGTCCCCACTGGCGCACGGTTTCATAGGCCACGCCAATGCCACGCGCCGCCAGCATTTCCTCGACCATGCGCAAGCTTAAGGGAAACCGGAAATACAACCAAACGGCATAGCTGATCACTTCCGGTGGGAAGCGATGGCGGCGATAAAGAGGGTCACGGGCGGTCGGCATGCCGCTCGTCTACCCCCTCGGCCGCTCCAATTCGTTAACTTGACGGTACCCGTCGAACACATACTTCCCCTCGAAATACCCGCTCTTCCAAGCTTCGATCGCATCGCCGAACGCCTCGTCGACCGGCGCGCCATACCATTTCGTGACGATGCGATAAACCTTGCCGAACAGCGCGGTGCCCATTCTGATATTGGCGCAGGCGTCGACGAGGTCGGGCTTGAGCTCGGCGACGTCGGTGACGCCGAGCCCGGCCGGATATTGGATCACCCCAACGCGGACCATGGCCTGGCCGACGTAACGACGGACGAGCTCCATGGCGTCATCCGGCGTCTTGGGCGGCGTTACGAGGATGACGCGGTTTCCGGTCCGGACAGTGACGGCGAGCGGATCGGGTGCCCCGACCGCGCGGATGAATTTCTCCACGATCGCGGGCTTCAGAGCAGCATCGGCGCATTGATGAATGGTGGCGGCATCGATCATGATGATCCCCCTTCAGGTGTTGAACGAGAGCACGAGCGGCAGTCCGAACAGGCGCGCCCAGGCTTCGGTACTGGCTCTTTGAATCGCGAGGACGTTGGTACCGGCGGTCCACCAGTCGTTGCCAACAGCGACAAGCACGCCGGGCGAATGGAGCATCGAGTGCAGGACGGGCCAGACGAGCAGTTGCTCGTAACAGATCAAGGGCGCCACGTGGTGGCGAGTAGACTTCACGACCGGGTTGGCAAAGAAGCTGGCCCTGGCGCCTCCGCCCTGCCCCGTCCATGCGAGCCATGGTTGCCACATCGAGACCGGGACCGGCATGCGCTCGCCATAGAGCCGGCGCGCGCGGCCCGTGCTGATTTCCATCATGGCGTTGTCATAGCCTTCGCGATCGACGATCGCCGCACCGGCGATCACCGTGACGTCGGAGCCGCGAAGGCCGTCCATCCAGAAGCGGCTCGTAGTCGCCGTCCACAGCCCGGCCGCACTCTCGGGAAGCACGACAACGCGGGCTCCGGCAGTGCCAGCCTCGCGCACGCGCTGGAGAAGCGCCTGGGATTGATCGAGATCGGGAGCCCGGCCGAGCGCGCTGCCAAGCTTGGTATCGAGACCAACCCAGCTGTCTGGTTGCGCTGGCGCGATCCAGTGCGCGGCCGACCAGGCCCAGAAGCCGGCCACGACGATCGCCGCGATGGGCCACTTGCCGGTCGTCATGGTGAGCAGGATGGCCGCGGTCGCGGCCAGCCCCCACCATCCCCATCCCGGAAACAAAATGCCGGCCGCGGTGATCGGCTGCGCCCATCCGACGATCCCAAAGGGCGGCACGCTCATCAAGATCGCCGCAAGGGCGAACCGTAGCGCCCGCCCCCATCCCCGCCGGCTTTGCCACAGCACGGCGTGGACCAGGACGAAGATGGCCGCCGCGGCGATCCACAAGGCGATGCCGACGCCGAGATCCGTGCCGTAGAAATTGACGACGCCCTGCGGCAGAGCGCGCGATGCCGCAAGGAAATAGGCCGCGCTCACTACGGCTGAGATCAACCGCGACGGCGCGAGCGCCCACAGCGTCGGGAAGGTGCAGGCGAGCGGAAGGGCGAGCGCGTATCCGCTCCAGGCGACGGCGCCCACCCCAGTCGCCGCGATGACCATCATCGCGGCGCGCCAGGCGCTAAGGACCGAAGGTGAACACGGGCCGGGCGAGGCCGAGAACGCCCGATGACGGGATCGGGCCGAAGTAGCGGGAATCATAGGAGCCTGCAAAATCGGAGTGGAGATAGAGCTCGCCGTCGGGAATGACGCCGCCGGCAAAGGCTAAGAGAGGACGGCCGGCGGCATCGGTATGCCGGACATCGGAATCGGGCAGCGGGCGGCCGTCGATCGAGACCTGTTCGGCAACATCGACCTGTTGGCCACTGACGCCGGCGACCGTCTTGATGAGTGGGCTTAACACTACTTAGGCACATTTTTAGCGGCGACGAGTTTTTTGGGATTCCCAAGAGAGGGTTTGCGTGATTCATGAGGGGTCGGCTTATGGAGGGCCGATCTATGGACATGGACTGGCAAGCCGATCTCGATCGCTGGCTTGCGCCGTTTGTCGCGGCGCTAAGGCACAAGACGCGGGCCCGGATGTGCCCTCTCTACGTCGCGGGTTTGATTGGTCCAGGAGACCGCAAGAGCGTTCAACCGATGGCGGCACGCGCCAGCGGGGTGGGTTACGATCAGCTCCATCATTTTGTCGCTGCCGGAGTTTGGGACAGTGCTCCACTCGAGGCTGCCCTGCTGAAGGAGGCAGACAGATTGGTTGGCGATGATGCGGGTTTTCTTGTCATCGATGATACGGCGTTGCCCAAGAAGGGACGTCACTCAATTGGCGTCGCGCCACAATATGCCTCGTCGCTCGGAAAGACTGCCAACTGTCAATCGCTAGTCTCGCTAACATTGGCGTCGGGGGAGGTGCCGGTGATGGTGGGCCTGAGGCTGTTCCTGCCCGAGAGCTGGACAGATGATCCTAAGCGCATGGCGCGGGCCGGTGTGCCGAAGGATAGACAGACTGCTCTGACAAAGCCGGAGATTGCGATCAAGGAGATCGACCGCGTCATCGCCTCTGGTGCGCGTTTCGGCTGTGTGCTTGCCGATTCAGGGTACGGCTCCAGCGGGCCTTTCCGTCAGGCTTTGAGCGAGCGCGGTCTGCTGTGGGCGGTGGGTCTGTCGCGGCGCCAGAACGTCTATCCCGCCGACGTTGCCCTGATCTTCCCCATCGCGAAGACCGGAAAGCCTCGCAAATACCACATCCCTGATCAGCCACCGGTCTCTGCTGAAGCGTTGTTGGCCGAAGGCAAATGGCAAAGGGTCAGCTGGCGGCGGGGCACCAAAGGTCGGCTCACATGTCTCTTCACGGCCCGCCGTGTCCGCGTTGCGGATGGCCATAAGCGCCGGATGATCAATAACCGTATGCAGTGCATGCCTGGCGACGAGGTCTGGCTCGTCGGCGAGCGCCGGTCGACCGGGGAGCAAAAATACTATGTGTCGAACCTGCCGGCCGATGCCACCATCAAGACGCTTGCTGCCACGATCAAGGCCAGGTGGGTCTGTGAACAGGCTCACCAGCAGCTCAAGGAGGAGCTGGGGCTCGACCACTTCGAAGGTAGATCCTGGACGGGATTACATCGACATGCGTTGATGACGATGATCGCTTACGCCTTCCTCCAATCCCGCCGCCTCAAAGCAGCGGGACGGAAAAAAAAGAATCTCAGGACCGCCACCACAACCAAGCATGCCGGCCATCAGGCAAGCGATCCTCGACCTCTTCACACGACCTCCACCCCGACGATGTCCTCACTGTGACCTGCTCCTTGCAAATATCGCGAAGACTAAAGTGCCAAAGTAGTGTTAAGCCCCCGGCGCAAAGTCCGCCCCGGATGTAACCGCGCACGAATGCGCGTTCGAACTCGGCCGTATCGGGCGGACAGATGAAGACGAGATCGCCGGCGGCGGCGGCCCGATCCAGCGTCTCGATCCGCCAGAGACCCCGCGGGTAGCTCGGCGTCATGTTGATACGCAGTCCGGCGCCCCAGCCGGCACCTGCCACGGCAGCGACGAGGCCGGTGCCGATCGCCAAGATCGCCAGAGGGGAACGCCGAATGCTCATTTCAGGGTCTGTCCCTGGCTCTGGGTCAGATGCTGCGCCTCGGCCTGCTTGAGGGCCTGCGCGGTGCGCTCCCCTGCTGCGAGCTGCCGTGCCGCGCGCATGGCTGGCCAGGCTTTTTTCAGCTGCTCGCGCCGCGCCGGATCCATGCCGACGGCCGCCTTCTCGAAGAGCCGCCCGTTGGGCTCCTTGGCGGCGTTCGGCAGGAAGGTGCGATCGCCGAAGCGCTCCGCGACGGCCTTGTTGAAACCGTCAATCTCCGCCTTCACCATCCGGTCCGCGAGCGCGAATTCGAGCGCACTCGGCAGGTCGTTGCGGTCAATGGCATCGCGCACGCGCTCGAGCACGCGACGCGCCTCGCGCGACAAAGCGGGGATATCGATGGTTACACAATGCCGGATCGCGCGTTCCTCGGCCTCATGCTTGTGCTCGGCCTCGACGCGAAGACGCAAGTAACGCTCGATGTCGCGCTGGGGCGCCGGCACATTGGCCTCGGCGCGCTGGCGCTCCTGCTTGTCGGCCTTGCCCGCCAGCAGACCGGTCTTCCCGCGCAGCGGCCCGAACGATTCCGGGTTCGTGGCAAGACGGGCGATCGTCGACGACGCCGCGGCGGCATCCTTCAGCATGGCGTCAAAGTTCGTCGCGCGGAACGCGCGCTCAGGATCGGCAAAGACGAGGCGGAAGCGGGTGGACACATCCTCCCACTGCTTCTTGATGGCGGGGTCAGCGAGGATCCTGTCCTCGACGGTATCGATGAGGGATTTGGGGAATGTCGTTACGCCTGCGACCATCGGCTTCGCCTCCTTGGGTGCGGTGCTGAGGATGGGTTTGCGGCCATCGACGAGGCCGAGTTTTTCGGCTAGCGCACGCAGTCGACGGCCGAAATCGGCAAGGCGCTGCTTCTGGCGAGCCGTCCAGCGCAGGCGGTCGTTCACGAGCGTGCGCGCCACCTTGACGATATGCAGTCCGCGGTTCGCGGCGAAGCGCAGCGCATCGCGATAGAGGCTGCCGCGTTCGTAATCGAGCGTGGTCTCCTTTGCCCGCCGCTGCGACAGGATCGGGATCAGGCCACCGGCCTTCTGGAACGAACGCCGGCCGTAATAGAGCGCCACATCCTCGCGATGGCGGGTCAGCGCGACATAGGTCAGGTGCTTATCGAGGGACAGCGTTGCCAGCACCTTGACGCGGTCGACGGTGGCGCCTTGCGCCTTATGCACGGTCGTCGCATAGCCGTGGTCGATACTGCGGTAAAAGCGCTGATCGACATCGACGCGGCGGCGGCCCTCACCCTCCCCGATCTCGGCGACGAGGCGCGCAGGCTCGGCGGCCACGACCCTGCCGATCATGCCGTTCTTGACGCCGAGCGAGCCCTCGTTCTTCAGGAACACGATCTGGTCACCGGGCGCAAACCGGCGCTCACCATCCTCGGTCCGGAAGACATGCCCCTCTTCGACGAGTCCCCGCTCGACGAGTTTAGAGCGCGCCATGTCATTCAGCGCACGGACGTCGCGGCGCAAATGCGCCAGGACCAATGTCGACTTGGACGGATCGTACTCGCGGTTCCAATCGGCAACGAGATTGTCGATCGCCTGCGCCTTCAACTCCGAGCCGAACAGACGTCCATGATGACGATAGGCGGACAGGGCCTCTCCCGTCCGGCCACGGGCAAGATCGAGCGAGGCCTCGCGCATCCATTGCTGGCGCTGGCGATAGATGGTTTCGAGTTCGGCATAGCCGATGCGTTCCACGATCGCGCGGAACGCTGCGCCTGCTTCGATCGGCTGGAGCTGCTCGGGATCGCCGACAAGGACGAGCTTCGCTCCCGCCCTTGACGCTGTTTCGACGAACAGCGCCATCTGCCGCGAGGCGACCATGCCGGCCTCGTCCAGGACAAGAACCGTTTTGTCATCGAGGCCATCCCGACCGCTTTTCCAGCGTAACTCCCAGGAGGCCAGCGTGCGGGATTTAATGCCCGCCTCCTTCTCCAATCCCTCGGCCGCCTTGCCCGCCAAGGCGCCGCCGACCACGCGGTAGCCGGCGGCCTCCCATACCTCGCGTGCGGCCCGCATCATCGTGGTCTTGCCTGCGCCTGCACGGCCGACAACCGCGGCGATCCTCTCTCCGGTCGCGATGTGCGCGATGGCAGCGCGCTGCTCAGCCGAGAGGTTGGCGTGACGCGCGGACACCGCGGCAATCTCCTGTGCCCTGACCGTGAAAGCCGTGCTGCCCGAGAGGTGGACCGCGCGCCGCGCCATCTCCGCCTCAAACCGGATCAGCTCGCGCGTCGTGTATTTTGCCGGCGCCTGCGCGCCGGTGGCGAAGTCGACCTGCTCCCCTTCCAGCCGGAGCGCATCGGGGCTTTGCAGCACCCGCGCCATCAAGTCTTGGAAGGTTGCGGCATCGTCGACGTAGCGATGCAGGAGCTTGCCGACGTCCCGTTCGTCAAAGACGCTCTTCTCCCGCGAAATCATGTCGAGCACGATCTCCGGACGGCGCTGGATTCGCCTCAAGGTCTCGGCCCGGTTCTCGTCGAAGACGCGCAGCCGTTCGAGATTGGGGTCGCGCCCCTCGCGCTCCGCCCGGCGCTGGATGGCCTTGGCCGCGACGCCGATATGGGTGGTTGGCAGTGAAATGGGTGATGGCCACGGCTGGAAGCGATCCTTAAGACGAACGAACATGCTGTTCGTCGGGATCGACCTGCCCATTTCTGGGCGGGAAGCAGGACGTCGCGCCAGCGACGTATTACTGCGCCCTTGGAAGCCGCTCCTTCGGAACGGCGGGATGATCTTCCAAAGCGTCGGCTCCGCCGACCCCGTTAATTACCCGGGTCGCGCTTCGCGCTCAGCCCGGATTTCCTGTCGGGCGCTTCGCGCAAAATGATAGGAAAGGTCTTCCGGAATGAAAAAGCCCTCGCGGCAGATCAGGGACGAAATCGCTCGGCTTCAGGATCAGCTGAAACAGGCTGAAACGCGGGAGGCCGAGCGCATCGGCCGCATCGCGCTGAAAGCCGGGATGGGAGAGATCGAGGAAGGCGCGCTGCTGTCGGCCTTCGAGGAGATCGCCGGCCGGTTTCGCAAGGGTGGGAGCCGAACCGCAAAGGCGGCCGCGATCGTCGCGCCTGGCGCGTCTTCGGGCGTGGCTGAACAGGGCTGAGCGCATGCGCCGCTCCGATGCGACTAGTGCCCGCAAGAAGGACACGCGGGAGAAGATCGAGCTCGGCGGCCTGATCGCCAAGGCCGGGCTGCGTTACGAGAAGCGTGCGCTGCTGCTCGGTCTGCTGCTCGATGCCGCTGGCCGTCTCCGCGACAATGAGGCGGAACGCGAGCGCCTGGCGGCGATCGGCGCGAAGGCGTTCGGCCATGAAGGCAAATAAGATCGCGCTGGCGATCGTGCCGGCCGTGCTGATGGCGGGCCTATGCCTTGCCCTCACCGGCATCGAAGCCTGGCTTTCGAAGTTCGGGACAACCCCGAAGGCGCACCTGGTGTTCGGCCGGATCGGCATCGCCCTGCCCTACGTGATGGCGGCGGCGATCGGCGTGGTCTTCCTGTTCGCGGCAGCCGGTGCGACGGCGATCCGCTCCGCCGGCTGGAGCGTCGTGTTCGGCGGTCTGCTGGTGGTCGCGATCGCCGCCTCGCGCGAGATCGCGCGCCTCCATTCCTTTGCCAATGCCCTGCCGGCCGGAGATCGCCTTCTCGCCTATGCCGATCCCTCGACCGTCGTGGGAGCGACGATCGCCGCGCTCGCGGCCGTGTTCGGGCTGCGCGTGGCGATGAGAGGCAATGCCGCCTTCGCGGCCGCTGAGCCGCGCCGCATCCACGGCCGGCGAGCCATTCATGGCGAGTCGGACTGGATGACAATGAGCGAGGCTGTGCGGCTATTCCCGGAGAGAGGTGGCATCGTGGTCGGGGAGCGCTATCGCGTCGATCGGGATGCGGTCGCTGATCAGTCCTTCCGGGCCGATGACGGCGAGACATGGGGCGCCGGCGGCAAGTCGCCTTTGCTCTGCTTCGACGCGTCCTTCGGCTCGTCGCACGGCATCGTGTTCGCCGGTTCCGGCGGCTTCAAGACAACTTCGGTCACGGTGCCGACGGCGCTCAAATGGGGCGGCGGACTGGTCGTCCTCGACCCCTCCAACGAGGTTGCACCGATGGTCAGGGGACACCGGCACGGGGCGGGTCGCCAGATCTTCGTGCTCGACCCGCGCGCCTCGGCGATCGGCTTCAATGTGCTCGACTGGATCGGCCAGCACGGCGCAACCAAGGAGGAGGACATTGCCGCCGTCGCGTCATGGATCATGACCGACAATCCGCGCCAGGGCTCGGCGCGGGACGACTTCTTTCGGGCCTCGGCGTTGCAACTGCTGACGGCGCTGATCGCCGATGTCTGCCTGTCCGGTCATACCGAAAAGAAGGATCAGCACCTCCGCCAGGTCCGCGCCAATCTGTCCGAGCCGGAGCCGAAGTTGCGCCAGCGGCTTCAGACGATTTACGACAACTCGGAATCCGGATTCGTGAAGGAGAATGTCGCGCCCTTCATCGCCATGACGCCGGAGACCTTCAGCGGCGTTTACGCCAACGCGGTCAAGGAAACCCACTGGCTCTCCTATGCCAACTATGCCGCGCTGGTGTCCGGTTCAAGCTTCACGACGGCCGAGCTCGCGGAGGGCCGGACCGACGTCTTCATCAATCTCGATCTGAAGACGCTGGAGAACCATGCCGGTCTCGCCCGCACCATCATCGGCTCGCTGCTCAACGCCATCTACAATCGCAATGGCGAGGTGACCGGCCGCACCCTGTTCCTGCTCGATGAGGTCGCCCGCCTCGGCTACTTGCGCATTCTCGAAACCGCGCGCGATGCGGGGCGCAAATACGGCATCACCCTCTTGATGCTCTACCAGTCGATCGGCCAGATGCGCGAGGCCTATGGTGGGCGGGATGCCACCAGCAAGTGGTTTGAGAGCGCGTCCTGGATCTCCTTCTCGGCGATCAACGATCCCGAGACGGCGGACTATATCTCGAAGCGCTGCGGCGACACGACCGTCGAGGTGGATCAGCTGAGCCAGTCCTCGCAAATGTCGGGTTCGTCCCGGACGCGGTCCAAGCAGCTCGCCCGCCGCCCGCTCCTGCTGCCGCATGAAGTGCTGCGGATGCGGACCGATGAGCAGATCATCTTCACCGCCGGGAACCCGCCGCTGCGATGCGGACGCGCCATCTGGTTCCGGCGCACCGACATGCGGGCGTGCGTCGGCGAGAACAGGTTCTACCGGAGAGAAGCTGGCGGGCGTAGCTGATCATCGCGAAAGCGGCGATCAGGGAAAGACTCGGCCAGCATACAACAGACCGGCTGGCTCCCAACTACGGAAAGACGGGCGTGCGGGGGAACGGCAATATTGTCGGAGATGGAAAGTCGAGACGAAACGCATCCAGCAACGACGGCATACCGGGCTCGGTGCTCGGCTCGTCGTACGAGCCAGCGCATCACCTCGCCCCGCCTCACCTGCAAGCCGCCTAATTATTGCCCGCTCAGGCCGCAACAAAATGCCCAACGATTTGCAAGGAGAAAAGCAGATGAGCGATAACACCGACCTCGAAAGCAGAGTCGTTGCAGCGATCCGACGCTATCGCGAAGCGCTCGAACTGGCGGAAAACCTGGAACGAGAGCACGCGTGCGCGCAAGGAGCGCTGTCGAGCACTCTGCTCGACGTGAAGCGTACTCTGCGAGGCGAAGCGGCACCGCATCTCAACAACGACCTGTTTGAGATTGGCTCCGCAGCGGTTGCGCGGTCGGACAATACATGGGCCGACCTGGTCGAGGCGACTGCGAAATTGGATTCCGCCCGTCGAACTTTGGCTGCCCTGGAACGGCAGTTGGGATATCTTCCAAAAGTCTCGATCGGGGCGGACATAAGTAGATCCATTGAGTCCTATAGCGGTTTTCGCCCGATTTGAATCTGGGGGATTCCCAAACGGTTAGCGATGATGGAGACTGTGTGCATTGATTCTCCTTGCCGGCGGGGGCGGGCGGTGCCGAAGGCCTATTCTTGTGACCTGCGGGAACGCGTTATCGAGGCCGTGGCTGCGGGCGCGTCGCGGCGCGAGGCGGCCGAACGCTTCGAGGTGAGTGTAGCATCGGCGGTCAAGTGGGTGCAGCGCTGGCGGGACGATAACAGCGCCGCTGCGAAGCCGCGCGGCGGAAGCGTTTCGCCGCTCGAAGAGTTCGCAACCGAGATTTTGGCTGTGGTTGCTGAGCATCCAGACCTGACCCTGGTGGAGACGCTTGCAGAGCTGCGCAAGCGGAGAATTCGAACCAGCCGCAGCGCGCTCTGGCGCTTTCTCGACCGTCACAACATCACCTTTAAAAAAAAGCCTGCAGGCTACTGAACGGCAGCGAGAGGACGTTGCGCGAGCTCGCCGACGTTGGATACGAGAGCAAGGTTTTCTTGATCCCGCCCGGCTCGTTTTTATCGACGAGACTGCGGTCAGCACAAATCTGGCGCGGCTCCGGGGGCGTGCGCCAAGGGGTGTCAGGGTGATCGGCGCCGTTCCGCTGGGGTCATGGGAGACCATCACTTTCGTGGCGGCCTTGCGCCACAATAAAATGACTGCCCCGATGGTGATCGAGGGAGCTATGACCGGAGAAATGTTCCTCGCCTATGTTGAGCAGTGCTTGGTTCCAACCCTTCGGCGCAACGACATCGTCGTGATGGACAACTGCCGAGCTCACATGGCGCCTGCCGTTAGGCACGCGATTGAGAAGGCAAAGGCGAGCGTGCGGTATCTCCCGAAATACTCGCCTGATCTTAATCCGATCGAGCTGCCCTACAGCAAATTTAAGGCATACTTGCGTAAGGTCGCGGCACGAACAGTTCCGCATCTCACGCGCGCGATCCGTTCGTTCATCCCACAACTAAGCCCACGCGAATGCACCAACTATTTCGCTCACGCAGGCTATGCTTCTAAATGACAGGAATCCGCTTTAGGCTAGTTTCCGTCGCGAAACGGCTGAACTTAGGGGGTCCGATTGAAGTTATGCCGATAGATTGGGCATAAAGTGACGGAGAGTGGTGGAATCGGCAAGCTCGTAACGGGCGATTTTTTCGGTGCGGTTCGGAGTTGCGCGCCGTTTGTCAGCTTGGGATGTGCTGAGCCGCGGCCACTTTGGGTGACCGGGGCGGGCCGTCGTGTCGATCAAGCAGCTTTTCGCTTGCGTGACGGTCGCGCCAGCAGTGCTGCGATCCTCATGAGATTGTTGGCGAGCACGGCGGCGCCGACCCACAGCTCGAAACGGTCGCGTCCTTCGGCGAGGCAGCGCTTCATGCCGCGGCCTCGAAACAACACGGAGATGCGTCCCTCGATGCCGGCGCGAAAGCGCTGACCATCCTTGAAGACCGCGCTCTTCTCGTACGCTTCACGTCGTCTCGTCCGCTTGCCGCCACGTTGTGGAATGCAGACCACCTTGACGCCGGCGTGCTTGCACGAGGCGAGGTTCTGTTCGCTGAAGAAGCCACGATCCGAGCCATACAACTGCGGGGCGCGGCCAAAGGCCTGCCTGTGGCGCTGGAGGGAAGATGCCACGTGAACCTCGTCGGGCGGATTGCCTTTGAGCACCTCGTATTGCGTAATCAGGCCCTGAGCGCTTTCGGCGAGGAAGACCTTGTGGCCAAACTCGACCGGCGTGCGCACCTTGCCGCGCTTGATCAGGTCGGTATGAGGCTCGAAGATGGAATAAATCTTCTCGTCGGTAGCGAGCTGCTCACCAAGGAGCACACGACGACGTGACTGATCGATGACACGATCTCCCAGGTGGCAGAAGTGCCTCGATCTGCCCGCGCAGTTGCTCGATGGCCATGGCGGTGAGCACGTCCTTGCCGCGGATCGTGCGGGTTCTCTCGAGCCCCGCGCGTGCGTTGCCTACGACCTCCTCGACGATGTCGATGAGCACCCGGTAGGTGCGGGCCTGCTGCTCGTGACGTTGCCTCGTCGTCATGCGCTGGATCTCGTACATCCGGCGCCGCGCCGCCCGCGTGCGGTCGCAAAAGCCCTTGATTCTTCGCAATTCCAGCGCTTTGGCCAGACGGCGGACCAAGCGTGTGACGACGCGGACCACATCCCATAGCAACGTGTTGTCGGTCGGATGATGAATGTCGGTCTGCACGACCGTGGTGTCGACCCGCAACTTCGCGCCGTCCTCCAATCCGAGCTCGACCGCTGCCCGAACCACCAAATCGTTGACCGCTCTCAGGGTTTGTGGGGTCAGACGGATGAAGCCACGCTGAAAGGCGTCATGCTTCGGCACCGGCGCGCAGTAGAAGTCGGTGAACTGACGAAGCGTCAATCCATCTGCGATGCGTTCACGCAACTCGCGATAGTCCCAGTTCTTGAGCCGCATCAAAACCAGCGAGCGCAGAACCTGCGTCGCCGTTAATCCGTGACGACCGCTATCGGGCTGCTTCAGGCCACGCACCAAGTCCCGCCGGACGCGCTCGATGACGTCCCGCTGGTCGTCGAGAAAGCCGGATATCGCCTCCAGCAGCGGTTCCAGGCGAATGCCCTGATCGCGTTGCCGCATCAGCTCCCAATCGGCAAAGCTGATCTGTCGCGCCGTCGTTCTCACATCGCTCGGCTCTTCTTGCTCTTGGATGCTTCGGCGCGTTCTCGCTTCAACGCTTTGATGTATCGCGGTGCCGCCTGGTGCAGCCTGCAGAGCGCGCCCGTTGTCCAGGCTGTGCTGAACCTCCGGCACAAGCTCTTCCGGCACGTCGACGGCAACGCGACGCCCGTTCGCGCGACCGTAAAGCACATAACTTTGATGCTGTTCGCCAGACCGGCACGCCGGGCAATTCTTGCGGATACATCGGCTCCGACGCAGGCTCAGCGAACCCAGAAGCGCAGGCCAGAGATTCGTCGATTCGCTTCGCAGCCAGCGCGCGACATCCGAAGGCGATTCCGAATCAACATGCTTCATATCAAGAATGTGATACGATGCACATGTACGGCGCAAGAAAAAACGTCGCGAAAATCGCGCGATAACCCATATTTTAGAGGGCGAAATGCGTTTCGCGACGGAAACTAGGCTAGATAAGAGTCTCGCACGATCGGAAGGTTCGCGACCATTTCAGAGCGGCGGCAACGCTCTGACAGGCTCGCATCCCCGCCACAATTCCGCACACCTTCTCTGTGCCCTCGTGTTTGGGACCGCCGAGGTAAAGGGCGAGAATCGGGACATTGTGATCAAGCCCGAAAAATGGATCGACGACACGCCGACCGACGGTCATCCCCTCTTGCTCGATGCCGCTGCCTTCCGGAGGAGGTCAGGGTCCTCCCGGCTATGCCGACTACTTCGAAGCCATCAGTTCCACTGGCCGCATTCGCTGCGTGGTGGACGTTCATATCCTCACGCTGTCAGGAGAGCTGAACCTCGCCCTAGGCCAGCCGCCCATGACGCCGCCGCCTTGGTAGCAGAGCCTCGGAGGACCGGTGCGCCGGCCGCAAGAAAATCCTCTGCAGCATTACCACAGTCGGGCTGGCGTAGCCGTGACGATTGCGGACAAATTGCATAGGGAGAACCGCTCCACGCCGATGGCTGGATCGACGAGCTTACTCATTGGTCAGAAATATAGACGACATTGCAGCGTTGGTGTATGCTATCGGCATGAAACGCGACGGCCGACTTCTTGACCACCGGACACTGGAAGAAATCCGCAGGATGGCGCTGGAACGGGTGCGCGAAGGCGAAAAGCCGAGCGCGGTCATCGGCAGCTATGGATTTCACCGCAGCGTGATTTACCGCTGGATGAACGCGGCGCAAGGTCGTGGGAAAGGCCTGCGGGCGCTGGCGTCGCGCAAAGGAACGGGACGTCCGAAGAAGTTGACGGCGGTGCAAGAGCGACAAGTGTTTCGCTGGATCAACGGCAAGAACCCGCTGCAATACGGGTTCGATTTTGGCTTGTGGACGCGGCAAATCGTGCGCGAACTGGTGGTGCGGGAATTCGGCGTGAGGCTGAGTCTGGCGTCGATCGGGGGGATGCTGGCGCGCTTGGGATTGAGCGCGCAGAAGCCATTGCAACGCGCCTATCAGCGTGACCCGGAAGCGATCGAGCGTTGGCAGCGGGAAACCTATCCGGCCATTGCGCGGCGCGCCAAGCGGGAGAAAGCGGATGTCTATTTCTGGGATGAATCCGGTTTCCGGGCCGATGCGGTGCAAGGCACGACGTGGGGCGTGAAAGGAGAAACGCCGGTGGTGCACACGCCGGGGCAACGGCAAAGCATCGGCGCGGCGTCGGCGGTGAGCGCCAAGGGCGCGTTCTGGTTCGCTACGTACAAGGGCGCACTGTCTGGTGAGCTGTTCGTGGAACTGCTCAAGAAGCTGATGTATCGCCGCAAGAAAGCGCTGCATCTGATTGTGGACGGGCTGCCCGCGCACAAGAAGGCGGTGGTCAAGGACTACGTGGCGAGCACGCAGGGAAAGCTGACGCTGCACTTTCTTCCGGGATATGCCCCGGATTTGAATCCGGACGAGCTCGTATGGAGCCATGCCAAGCGCACTGGCAATGCACGCCGGCCGCTGCGCGCAGGCGAGAAATTGGAAGACCGGGTCCGCACCCAGCTCGCCGACATCGGCAACAGACCAGCTTTGGTGCGTTCCTTCTTCAAGCATCCAGATGTCGCCTATATTTCTGACCTATGAGTAAACCGACCCAGATCCGCCTTCGGCGGAACAAGCGTCCCTGCCGGGACGAAGGTGTTGGCAATCTCGAAGTCGTCCCTGGGCGTTACGCACCGCGCTCTTCACATCGAGATGCACAAGCCGTGTGATCTGACGATGGAGACCGTAGCCGGTCGGGCCGGCTTCGTAGCAAAAGGCGAGGTCCCGGTGCCTTTTGGCGAGCTTCGTAACCAGTCGCTCCACCGCATCAGGCGCACTATCGATCTCACCGATGAAGCGCACGTCGCCATCGCGCCCCGCCTCGGCCACGGCTACCGAGATCTTTAGCTTCGACGTATCCAGTCCCACGTAGATTTTGCTATCCTGCCGCACGGCTCGTCCTCCTATGCGAGAGGCTCGGTGCCGGCCCACCCGGCGCAACCCTCGCTCATCGCATACTGCGGACGAGCCACCTCTCGGACAACGAACATACGGTCTGCCAAGTCGCGGTGTCGCTGTCGCTGGCCAACGCTCATGCGAGCCTGCCGGTGGCCTATCGCTTGTATTTGCCGGAGACCTGGGCTTCTGACACCGCCCGCCGCAAGAAGGCAGGCGTGCCTGAGGAGATCGTCTTTCAGACCAAGCCCGAGATCGCGCTCGATCAGATCCGCGCGGCCTGCACAGCGGGCTTGCCGCGCGGAGTGGTGCTGATGGATGCGGGCTATGGCACTCACATCGATCTACGCGAGGCTGTCACGGCGCTTGGGTTGCCTTACATTTGCCGGCATTCTCTCGAACACCACGGTGTGGGCGCCTGGCACGGGGCCCTTGCCGCCTAAGCCTTACGTCCCGGGCCGCGGCCGGCCGACCAAACAGCTCCGCCGCGATGCCGAGCACCAACCGATCAAGGTCAAGGATCTTGCCTTCAGCCTGCCGGCCAAGCACTGGCGGACGATCACTTGGCGCGAGGGAAGCAACGTGCCCCTCAAATCGCGTTTTGCGCGGGTGCGCATGCGACTGTGCAGCTCGTCAAGTGAGAGAAGGCTCTCCTGATAGGCCGTGAGGAGGCGCTCGATGCTTTTCCGGGAGCGCGCAAGATCGCGGCGAAGCGTTTCCTCCCGGCGCTGTGTGGGATCGGCGTTGCGCGCCGCCTTGAGGCGGCGCTCAAGTTCGTCTTCGATGAGCTGTCGGTCTTCAAGTAAACGCGCGATCTCTTTCCATACCACCTCGTCCAGCAAATCCTGGCGCATCGGGCGATTGGCGCAGACCGGCCCGCCGAGCCGGCGCCAGCCATCCGAGCCCAAGCAGCAGCGGTAGTAATGGATGGTTCAAGCGCTCGACCTGCTGGAGGTGCGATAGAGCCCATAGCCGCATTTGGCGCAGCTCAACAATCCTTGCAGGGCGCTCGGCGTGATCGTGCGTGTCATTCGGCCTGCAATATTGACCCCCTAAGCCGGGGGTCAAATTTGAACGCCGATTGACATCCATTCCGCGCGTGACTGCCGCGCGGCAATCAGGGTGACAGTGGAGCGTCAATCAGGATGAGAGAGCTACGCCGGGCTCGTGACGCAGGGAGGGCGTAGCCCGACCGGAGTTAGGCGCCCGGCGTCGGCGCGATCCACAGGGGACCGCGCCGACTGGTGATCGCGGCCGGCTGGTTGTGCAAGTGGTTCTTCCGCCAAGAGGAATCACTCGCTTGCCAGGCCGACACGTTACCGATCACCAGATGAGGCTCTACATGAAGTACCGTCAGACCGATACCCCGCCAGTGGCCGCCGCCAAGGCATCGTTCAGTACTTCGACCGCGTATCGCTTCGAGAAGGATCGAAGGCTCCCATCGCAGAAGAAGGGAGCCCGCGGCCGGCGCCGACCGGACCCGTTGGCCAGTGTTTTTGAGACCGAGGTCGTGCCGATGTTGAAGGCGGCCCCCGGCGTACGGGCTGTCGCGATCTTCGAGGAGCTGTTACGCCGCCACCCTGAGCTCGGGGCTGGAATCCGCCGCCCGGCAGCGTTGCACCAGCCAATCACGATGCTTTCCCGAAATCTTCTTCGGCTTGTAGCCGCCGATCTGGTCCGGCTCGACGCTGCCGGTCACGCGAAAGCGCTGCACCCAGAGAATGGCCGTGCTGATGCCTACACCAAATTGCGCCGCCGCCTGATGGCACGACAGGCCACCCTCGCAGACGGCGTCAACCACGCGCTCACGCAGATCAATCGAATACGCCCGCCCCATCCCATGCTGGCCTCCTTCCCAGCCAGCATGTTGAATCAGAACCGATGTGATTTGGGAATCCTCAATCGATTCAAGCTAACGCCATCACGCTCTAGGTTTTCGGACTGCGACAGGGATTTGTCCTCGCCTCCCCCGATCGCCGCCCGGATCACGTCGCCGAAATTCTTCCGGGTCCGGTGCTGCCAGCCGCCGGCGACCGAGACGAGCTCGTAGGGCCGGCCACGCAGCTCCTCGCGGATGTCGTCGATGACGAGATCGAGATTGCAGTCGCGGCCGACGACGCGCGCCAGCACGGTGCAAGCTCAAGGGCCGCCGATAGGCCAAGCAGCGCCAACGGACGGTAGGTCTCGATTTCCAGGAGCCGCTGCACCAGCGCTCCGAGATCGTGCGACGTCAACCCGAGGTCGCAGACGAGGATTTTCGTGAAGCCGTTTTCGTCTACGCGGAAGTCTGAGGCGGCAACGCCTGCGCCGCTCTTTGTGGCAACCATGGCCAGGCTATTCTTGTCAAAAATCTGCTCGGCGCGCCTGGTCGGCGAGGCGTCCTGCTCCACTTCTAACCTGATCGCGACCAGCAACTGTCCGGTCTGGCGCAACGCGCGGATCAGCGATCGGACGGTATCGTCAACTTTGTTGAATTGGTGAGCGGCAGGATCATTTACGTTAGGATGTTCATGAACAACTACTGAATGGCGGCGGGCAACATGGTAAGTTCATCCTGCCCTACAGCCACGATCTTATCAACCGAAAACCCGTTGAATCGCGCCATATCCGTATAGGCGCCCACATTCTGGAATTCAATCCAATCGCCTTCGCTCAAATCGCGTGGCAGTGAATACGCGAATCCAAGCCTGTCCATGCTGTCGCAAGTTGGGCCAAAGATGATGAAGTCCTGCCACTCCTCAGTCTGGATCGGCTGTCCCCCACGCCAAGCGCGGGCGGGGAGCAGAAAACATTGTCGGGCAGGTGAGAGCCCGCTGTAGATGCCCGCGCCGCAGTAGAGCGCCTCGCCTTTTCTTAAGATCACGCGGCAAAACAAAGAGATGCTATCATGAACCAGTGCTCGTCCGGGCTCACACAACAGTTCAACACGCTTTAGTGCATCCGTTCCGCGCACCAGTTTCGTGATCTCGGAGAGCATGCGCAAGGGAGAGTGATAGGGGACGTTCAGATAATGGCCGGGAAAGCCGCCACCGATATCGAGCGCTGTGGGGGCCGGAGAAACAGCTTCTATAATGTCGACGGCCGCCCGAATGCCATGCAGATAGGGATTGACAACGATCGTTTGGGAACCTGGGTGAAAGGACAACCCCGTGGTCCAGCGCGATTGCGCGTTGACGAGATCCAGCAGACGGCTCGCTTCGGCGGGCGAGGCACCAAACTTGCCGTTTAAGTCTAAGATGGCGCACGTCCTGCTACACTTGAACCGGACGTAGATTCGTATTTCCGGATCATGCGACGGCAAGACTTCGAGGAGCTTCCGCAGCTCGGCATCGCAATCGATGACATAGTCGCGAACCCCCAGATCGCGGAACGTCCGTTCGATATCGCGTCGAGATTTCACGGGATTCATGAACCATGAACGGGCTCCGGGAATAGTGGAATGGACAAGGTGGGCTTCGGCCAGCGACGCCACGTCGAATCCGGCCACTCCGGCGCGAGAGACCGCGTGAAGAATTTTGGGCAACGGATTCGCCTTCACCGCATACAGCACGCGTCCTGAGAAATGCTCGGTGAATTCGCGCGTGACGGATGCAAGACGCCCCTCATTGAGAGTATAGAAGGCGTCAACTTCCGCCCTTTCCAATGACCTTACCAAGCTCATATTGGACCATTCCTCTCGCGCCAGACGCGCAGTAGCCAGTGCCGTTGTTGCCTGCTGCGAGAGCAATGACCATGCCAGCGCTCCTCGCGCATTAAACCGCCTGGTTACGCTTTGAAACAGTTCGCCATGCGCCACGGCGCGCGATGTCTTGGATCTTACAGCTTTTGTACACGGCTGTAAAAAACCAGACAAAGATCGAGGGGCCGACGCATCCGGATCGTGCATCACGGCCTTAATCTCTGGTTGAAATTCGCTCTGGCCTAACATTACAGTCGTAATTTTTGTTGCGCGCTTTCGCGAGTTCTGACTCGATGCATCACCATGATTCGATCTCAATCATGGCCGACGGGCGCGCCGATCGAAACGGTGCTGGAGTTGTGGGCGTCGTCGCTTCGGGACGTGAAGCGACGGATACGTCCATTGTTTGCGCAGGAGCGTACGGCGGCGAGCGCGGGCACGTTCATTGACGGATTGCTGAGCGAAGAGCGGCGTAAGACAGGTGGGATGCGAGCGGAGGCAGCGGGCGATCCCGGCCCACGGCGCCAGCAGGAGCTTTTGGGCCGAGACCGATGGGACGCAGACGAGCTGCGAGATCTGGTGCGCGATTACGTGGTCGAGCATCTCGGTGATGAAGGCGCGGTGCTGGTTATCGACGAGATTGGCTTTCTCAAGCAGGGCAAGGCCTCCTGCGGAGTGGCGCGACAATACACCGGTTCGGCCGGGAAGATTACGAATTGTCAGATCGGCGTGTTATGTGTCGCGTCACGGCCATGCCTTCATGGACCGCGCGCTCTATCTGCCGAAAAGCTGGACGGAGGATCCGCGTCGCCTGAAAGCCGCTCATGTGCCGGAGGGATACGTTCGCAATATCCCGTCATAACGACAAACTATTTGACCAAGACATCGCGGCAGAGCACCCTCATTAGCCATCTGCCCTCGCTGAGTGAGGGCTTGCGACAAGCGACAGCTAAACAGTCGATCGAACCCCAGCAGCATCGTTTGCCGTAACGTGACATCGCCGCCGCTGCAATGCACAAGTTACGACACTAGGTCTTGATTGTACCATGCACCACATCCGCCCAACTCGACCTCTCTCTCACTACATTGCGCCAGTTAATAACGAGCCCGACGAAACTTCCTATGATGCTACAACCTCGTCATCGGTTGATCGGGCTCAGGCATCACCGCTCGCAGCTCTGAATCGTAACGCAGCAACTAGGCTTCGCTGGCGCTACGCTTGGCGCGGTACCTAAACGACGTCTTCAGTTCGTCGGAGTGCCCTTATGCGCCTGCGAAGTGATAGCTCCGGCAACCGGATCGCCATCGAGCTAGGAAGCGCAGAAGATGACGTCGACAAACCCAAGCTGCGAGACGCGGGACAACCTCATCTCGTTGGGCTAGCATTTGCCCCATCTGGCTGAAGCACTGCATGGTCCCGACGATGTAAGCATTGTTGCCATCGGTTCTTCGTCGACGGTAGGCGAAGGAGCGAGCTCAAAGGAAAACTCGTACCCGAACAAGCTCGCTGCCGCGCTGAGTGCCCGCTTCCCGGGCCCAAAGATTGACATGCATAATGTCGGCGTGAACGGCCAAGAGGCGCCGGACAAGGCTGCGCGATTCAAGAATGACGTCCTCGCGTTCAAACCAGCGCTGGTAATTTGGCAAGTCGGCACGAACGCCGCATGGAATCTAGACGACGTTGGAGCAGCCATTCTTCGCGGCCTGGATCACCTCTCGGGCGCGAACGCCGACGCCTCGAGCTCCGCCGCCCATGTGATATGAGCATCTGTCCCGGCCGCCGGTTCCTGACCTTTCAGGTAGTATTTCCTCGCGGGAGACCAAAAGCACGATGTCAGCATCCTGTTCGATCGAGCCGGACTGTTCAGTTCTGACCAGCTATCGATTGACTCTGTGCCCGTTCGTAGCCACTTGATGGCCGTATCGACACAATCAATTGGCAGGGAAAGCATGAAGTCTCTGATGCAGCGCGAGGAAGAACTCAACGAGGATAAGCAAGCCAAAACCAGAAAAGAGGAAGAGCGGAAACAGCGCGAGGCCGCAGCTATCAGGGAGCTGTCCGAAAACATTACTCATAGGTCAGAAATATAGGCGACATCTGGATGCTTGAAGAAGGAACGCACCAAAGCTGGTCTGTTGCCGATGTCGGCGAGCTGGGTGCGGACCCGGTCTTCCAATTTCTCGCCTGCGCGCAGCGGCCGGCGTGCATTGCCAGTGCGCTTGGCATGGCTCCATACGAGCTCGTCCGGATTCAAATCCGGGGCATATCCCGGAAGAAAGTGCAGCGTCAGCTTTCCCTGCGTGCTCGCCACGTAGTCCTTGACCACCGCCTTCTTGTGCGCGGGCAGCCCGTCCACAATCAGATGCAGCGCTTTCTTGCGGCGATACATCAGCTTCTTGAGCAGTTCCACGAACAGCTCACCAGACAGTGCGCCCTTGTACGTAGCGAACCAGAACGCGCCCTTGGCGCTCACCGCCGACGCCGCGCCGATGCTTTGCCGTTGCCCCGGCGTGTGCACCACCGGCGTTTCTCCTTTCACGCCCCACGTCGTGCCTTGCACCGCATCGGCCCGGAAACCGGATTCATCCCAGAAATAGACATCCGCTTTCTCCCGCTTGGCGCGCCGCGCAATGGCCGGATAGGTTTCCCGCTGCCAACGCTCGATCGCTTCCGGGTCACGCTGATAGGCGCGTTGCAATGGCTTCTGCGCGCTCAATCCCAAGCGCGCCAGCATCCCCCCGATCGACGCCAGACTCAGCCTCACGCCGAATTCCCGCACCACCAGTTCGCGCACGATTTGCCGCGTCCACAAGCCAAAATCGAACCCGTATTGCAGCGGGTTCTTGCCGTTGATCCAGCGAAACACTTGTCGCTCTTGCACCGCCGTCAACTTCTTCGGACGTCCCGTTCCTTTGCGCGACGCCAGCGCCCGCAGGCCTTTCCCACGACCTTGCGCCGCGTTCATCCAGCGGTAAATCACGCTGCGGTGAAATCCATAGCTGCCGATGACCGCGCTCGGCTTTTCGCCTTCGCGCACCCGTTCCAGCGCCATCCTGCGGATTTCTTCCAGTGTCCGGTGGTCAAGAAGTCGGCCGTCGCGTTTCATGCCGATAGCATACACCAACGCTGCAATGTCGTCTATATTTCTGACCAATGAGTAATGCCTACACCGGGGCCAAGGGACTGCTGGTCGAACAGGTCGTAAAAGCCGGTACGCTCCTTCTGAGCCGGCACAGCGACGCCCGGACAGAGCACAAGCTGGTCATCACCGCAGATGAACAGGACGGCGGAAGCTTCCTGTACACGATCGGCACGCCACCTAATTTCAAAGACTGGAGCGGTGTAACTGGCGCCGACAGGCCAGAAGATGACGTGCTCGCGGGCCTCATACGCTGGTTCAAGCACCCTTAGATTTTGGTTATATGGCAGGATTTTCGCCGTCTCGATGCGCCCTATGTTGGGCCTCATCAAAAACAAGCACGGCAACGCATTGAGTTGCATTGCCGTGCTTTGGCACGCCGCCGCCGCACTTAGTGAGTTCTAGATCGCAAGGTTTGCTCCGCGAAATGGCCCGAAATAGCCGAAAACGGACGATTAGCCTTGACTTCGGCGCCTTACAACATTATTGTTGTAAGCATGATTCCTGCGCTCGTCGCCATAGCTGGCGCTCCGTGGGATGTGCTGCCGCCGGGCGTTCACCTCGCAACCCTGACTGAGATCGCCGCCGCCTACACCTACAATTCTCGTAGGCGTGAGCTCTATGCGGGGCTGATCGAAGCTGCAGTGCATCTGCGCCAGGTGGGATGCCAAACCGTGCTGCTCGATGGCAGCTACGTTTCCGCCAAGCCGATCCCGGGTGACTACGACGCGTGCTGGGAGCCGACCGGTGTCGACTTCGCGAAGCTTGATCCTGTGTTCGACGATTTTAGCAACGGGCGCGCCGCGCAGAAAGCTCGCTTCGGCGGCGAGTTTTTTCCGTCGTCGCTGGTTGAAGCCGCGAGCGGCGCGACGTTTGCCAATTTTTTTCAAACTGAGGGGTTCACCGGCAAGAAGAAGGGAATTTTGTCGATTTCGCTAACAACAGATGAGGTAGTAGCGCGGAGGTTAAAGCCATGATCTTCAGCGATCGCCAATATGCAGTCTCCAAGGAGCAAGTTGAAAAACTCCGGTCAGCGCTGACGAACGTGCGTGCTGACACGAAGAAGCATGAGCGCCTGCGCAAAATAGAAGTGAACGCGCTCGAAAGTCAGATTTCTGAGATCGACGGCGAGCTTGCGAACTATGACCTACTGAAATCGGGCTCAGTCGCGTTTTCCGAAACCTATTCGCTTGCCGACCTCCCAAGCATCCTGATCCAAGCGCGCATTGCGCAGGGACTAAGTCAGACGGACTTGGCCGAGCAACTCGGAATGAAGGCGCAACAAATACAGCGCTACGAGGCGACCCAGTACATGAGTGCAAGCCTTGCTCGATTAATCGAGATAGCGGGTGCCCTAAAGGTTCGTGTGTCGCAGTCTTTTGCGACGACTGAAAGCCCGGTTGAAAGCTCGCTGTTTTCCTGGAGCGATCCGGCCAGCATAGATTGGACGCGCTTCCCCTTAAAAGAAATGTCGAAGCGTGGCTGGCTGAAAGGCCGAGACTTAGTAGGCGCGGCCCGCTCCTACTTTCTCACGGCCGCGGGTCCGCAATTTGCCACAGCCCTACACCGCAAGAAGGTCCGCAGCGGCAATGCGCCGAACGAGTTCGCTTTGCTTGCATGGCAAGCTCGCGTCCTTGAGCTTGCGCGGCAAGAGCTGGAGACCGGACGAATAGGCGAGTTTGAAATTCAAGACTCGTGGCTCCATACGCTCGTCTCATTGACCCAATTCGATGACGGACCTGAAAAGGCGCGCCAGCTATTAAATGCGCACGGCATCGCGTTAATTATCGAACGGCACTTGTCAGGCACCTACTTGGACGGCGCGGCCATGATTTCGCCGACCGGCCACCCGGTAGTGGCGCTCACCCTTCGACATGATCGATTGGATAACTTCTGGTTCGTGCTGTTTCACGAGATTGGCCACGTATTTCTACATCTTTATACGTCTCTACGCCTCGACTTCTTTGACGAAGAGGACGGCGTTGATGGGGATGGACTAGAAAAAGAGGCAGATCAGTTTGCTTTAACAAACCTGATCCCCGACCAACTCTGGAAGCAATGCTTATCGCGCTTCGCATTATCCGAGGAAGCGGTACTGATTGATGCAGAAAAGCTCGGCATCCACCCCAGTATTATCGCGGGCAGAATTCGCAAAGAACGAAGCAATTATCACATCCTAAGCAATTTGGTTGGCAACGGCGTAGTGCGCGCTCAGCTTGAAGGGGCTGACAAATGATTATTAAACCGGATACTTATGTTCCGTCATTACGCTGGCGTCTGGGCGAATATCAAGCACTCTCGCGACTGTCAGACAGCGCTAAAAGTCGGGTGGTACCCTTCATCGTCGTTCCTGAAATCGAATTCGACTTCGAAAAATGGCAGCCTGCCAAGACTCTTCAGGATCATGTCGAACCCTTTGCGAATCGGTACAAGAAGAAGTGGGATACCCGTCCCGCTTGGATCGACGTTCATCCAAAAATTCAAGCCGGTCTCATGGATGACGGAAAGCTGCCGATCGCACATGTCTTCGATGCGCTTCGTCCGCTTGGCACGAGCGCGGTGCCGGTCGTGTCGCTGGACAGCACTCCCGCGATCAACGCCGCCGTCGCCGCCGCCGCCGTAAAGCTGGACGGGCGCGGCGTCGGGCTCCGTCTTCGCATCGCGCACATTATGAAGCCAGGCTGCAAAGCGACCATCGATGCCCTTTTGGCTTCGATCGGGGTGCCGCACTTCTTGACCGATCTTATTATCGATCTTGGCGCTCCCGCTTATGAGCCGTATGACGACTTCGCGGATGGACTGATCGCCGCCGTCAGCTTGCTCGGTGACTTGGGCGTGTACCGCTCATTCGTCATCTTCGGCTCCGCTTATCCCGAGTCCGTTACCCTCGACAAGCCGGGCGGCGACATTCCTCGCCATGACTGGCTTTTCTATCAGACGTTGATCGGAAAATTGCCGCCCAGCGCGCGGATCCCGAATTTCGGCGACTACACCATCGTCAACCCGGAGTTCACGCCGCGCGACATGCGCAAGATTAAGTCGGGGGGCAAGGTAGTGTATACGGAACCCGCCAATTGGCATGTGCGCAAAGGCGGATCGTTCCGCGACAATCCCGCGCAGATGCACGATCACTGTGCTTATATTCTGAGTTCTGGGAAATTCCGCGGTTCAACGTTTTCGGAAGGCGACGACTTCATCGAGAAATGCGCTAAGAAAATCGTCCAACCGAGCAATCAACCGCGCTGGAAGCAGGTGGCGATCAGTCACCACATCATGCATGCACTGGAGGACATCTCCAAGTTTGGCGCTGCTGCATAAATTCTCGGATCGCTGCCGTCAGCTGAGGAACAGATAGAAGCTCCGACAAGGACTTGTAGAGCTCGCGGCGCGGCAATTTGCTCAGCTTCGCTTCCGGTACATGCTTCGCGAGAAGCGCTACTGCCTCTGGTCGCCAAAGCAAGTGTGCAAGTTGGACAGGATCGACGCTTGGATTCTTGGTAGTCCGCCGAACGGTCTCGAACGTGATACCGCCGCGATTGCCCTTCTGAGCTTCGATGATGCCGCACCAATCCGGTGCCATCGTCTGCGCCTTCGCTATATGGCGCGGCGCGCAAACGAGCGTCAACCTCTCAAGGCACTGCGTATACAGATCGAGTTGTACCGGCAGACGACTGAGCGTGTCTTCGCTGCTTTTAATCTCGTAGCCATGCACGCAACCGCTGATGACGGCCACATCAATCCGCACTTTCGCGTGCGCAAGACCCAACTCGTCCACAACAATCGTATTCGGAGCCGCGCGGTGTACGCGCAGCTTCTTGTCATACAAGGCCAATCTGATTTCAGGGTCCTTTGACTTTGCCATCGACTGGATTCTAACCGAATTCGCCTTTTTGCGGGTGGGATATTTTCACTTTGCCTCTACCTGACTTAATGGCGGGTTCACACCCGCAACAATTCATCCCAGCTCGTCATGCAGCGCGGGCATGAAATCACTCCGCAGTTTCCTGGCCTTACGACGAACCGCGGCGGAGGCCAGCGTGTCCTTTTTATAGTGGCTCTGACCCGGTCCAGGGCCTTCATCTGTAAATCCCGATCGAAACATGACCCCATCGCAGTCATAGTGCTCCCGAGGCCATTCTGAGGGCACCGAACATAGCGTCACCAGGAGTCGCCGACCTCCGCCCAATAGAGGCGTTCCTGCTCGGCTTTCAGTTCTTTGAGCGCAACAGGGATTGGATCGAGGTCGACATTGTACAGCGGCAGTGGCCAGTGCCTGTACAATGTATCGACATGATCCTGAGTCGCGGATTCGGCTGGCAAGCCCTGGGCAATCTGCCGCTCCAGAAGTTGCTGGGTCAGACGCTCTGCGTCTTGCAGCGTTTCCTTCTCCTGAAACTCAAGCTGTCCCCAGATCTCAGATGTGGCTTTCAGCCCCGCCAATGTAAACATTCCGCAAGCCGCCATTGCGTCGACAACTTGCACGACGGCCGGCACGTGCGGCGGGAAACCGCTTGGGTGGACGACGGGCGCATTCCAGACCGGCGTGCCATCCTCGTAGGCCTCGACGTCCGCATAGAGCTTGCTCTCCCGCCGGTAAAGCGTGTCGTTCGGGACGATGAACTCGCCCATATTGCCTTCGAGATCATGGGTCTTGCGCAGCGGCTCGACCGCCTTCCGCAGGTCCACGACGTCAGTGGACCACCACTCCGTGAGTTGGGCATAAATCAACCGTTCGAGGTGCCCGTAAAACCGGCCGACCAATTTATTGAGCCTGCCGGCGACCCGCTTCTCTGGGCAGCGAACCACATCGAGCAGGATGAGAATCTTCGCCGCTTCCTCCTTGGCGAATCCGGCGAGCACCTCGGCCTCGCGCGGCTTCTGTTGCAGTTCCGCGGAGGCAGACCAGAATCCCATTGCGCTGGCATGAATGATCGGAAGCCCCGTCGCAATGAACGCAAGCCGGTCGGCGGCCGGCATTTGGCAGATGCGGCTAGCCTGTCTCTGTCCGATCTGCAGCTTCTTCATCATCGTCACCATCATCGTCATCTGCCGGCAAGGGGTCCGGAAACTCTCCGGCCAGCAGCTTGTCCTTGCTGAGCAGACCGGCGTCCTCAAGCATTTCCATGTCCGGAAGATCGCGCAGCGTGTCGAATCCGAAATGCGACAGGAACGCTTTCGTCGTCACATAGGTGTAGGGCGCGCCCGGTTGCGGACTGCGCGGCCCGGCAGCGATGAACTCCAGAGCGCGCAGACGCCCGATCGTATCGCGGCTGACCTCCTTGCCGAAGAAGGATGACAATTCGCTGCGATTGATCGGCTGGTAGTAGGCGATGCAGGCGAGGATCAGCGCTTCGGTCTGCGACAACGTCTTCTCACCGCCGCCAGCGCCGATCGCGGCCCGGATCGCCTCGGCGAAGTCTTTTCGGGTGCGGTGCTGCCAGCCGCCGGCGACCGCGACGAGCTCGTAGGGCCGGCCGCGCAGCTCGTCACGGATGTCGTCGATCAGAAGGTCGATGCTGCAGTCACGGCCGACGACGCGCGCCAGGACCTCGCGCGTCACCGGGGCGGACGAGGCGAAGATCACCGCTTCGACCCGGCCCATCCATTCGCGCCAGCGCAGCGCCGGCGGCAGATCGGCCAGCTCAGTGTCGAGATCCTGTTTCGGTCGCGCGCGCCGTCCCATCTCAGAGCCCGTACAATCGAAAGGTCGGCCGTCCCGTGAGCTCGCGCACCGCGCCGAGCGACACCAGCCGTTCGAACAGCCGCCGTGTGCTGCGATCGCTCGCCATCTTGCCGGCGCCGGCGGACTGGGCGTCCTCGATCATCAGGATCCCCACCATGATGTCGGCATCCTTGCCACGCAGCTTCGGCGCCACCGCCAGCAGGCGTGTCGCCCGCCGTGCGAGATCACGATAGAGGTCGATCGCGGCCACCGCCGCCGTCGTGTAGGCCGCACAGAGTGCGTTCATGAAGATGGTCTCGCCTTCGAGGTGCTGCGGCGCTTTGCGCAGCGCACCGCGCGACAGATGGGCCGCGAGCAGCGGCACCGGTGCCGGCCAGCGCAGCTGCTGGGCGAGGACGGCGTCCGCCAGCCACAGCGGCAGCGCCTCCTCGTTCGGGAGCAGGCGCCTGCTTGCGGCGATGATCTCCGCAGCAGCGAGCACCGGCATGGCGTGCTCGCGCCGCGTATGCCGAGCTGCAAGTTCGACGATCTCGCTCGGCAGCGAGCCGAGCGGATGGTCGAGCGTGGTCGCAAGGGCAAAAATCCATCCCTCCACGTCGCTGGAGGCGGCCCGTTCGCTGAGCTTGCGCCAGGCGCCGAGAAGACGGCCGCTGGGGCCCGGATCATCGGCCTCGCGGCGCAAGTACCAGTGGTCGCGCAGCGCCGCTTCGTCGTCCGTCCGCCCGCCCTGGCGCGCGAGCGCAGCGGCGCAGGCGAGCGCGAGACGTTGGCGCCACAGGCTGCCGAGCGGGTGCGCGTCGCGGGCGATCGGATGCAGCGCTGCGAGCGCCGCGCCGGCATAAAACACCGCTTCCGCGGCCATGTCGGGCGGTGCGCGACGGCGCAGCCAGCTCGGCGCCGGGGCGAAGGTCGGCGGCGGGTCGGGGACGGTTCGGCAACGCGCGGGCATGCGCAAGGGTAAGCGACTGCGGCGCTTTACGCCATCAAAATCAACCCAAACCGCCGCGCCTGTCGGGAAATAAAAACGTCCGATAATGCCTTATCGGTCGTTCTTGCCATTATAGAGAGCATGCTCGTTTTCACCGCCCGGAAGCCGGAAAGTCGCGCTCCGGAAGCCTCCAGGCCGCCTGAGAAGCGCCCCGGCCGTCGATCTCTCCGCCGTCGAGGCGTCGCCGGCACGGCCGTCGCATCCTTGATCCCCACGAAAACACCCCTATATAGCTAGACTGTCTAGCTAGGAGCGCGCAAAAATGGAATGGCCACTGCAGGACGCCAAGAATCAGTTCTCCAAGGTGGTGCAGAAGGCCCGCCTCGAAGGCCCGCAGGTCGTCACCCTGCGCGGCGAGCGGGCCGCCGTGGTCTTGTCGGCCGCCGATTACGATGCGCTCCGGTCCGGCCGGCCGACCCTGGTTGACGATTTGCTAGCCGGGCCAGGCTGGGATGACGAGCTGGCCAAGGCCGTGACGCGGCGCGCCAAGACCCCCAGCCGTGACGAGGCATTCTGATGTATCTCATTGATACCAATGTCGTGTCCGAGGCCCGGCGCGGCTCTCCGGAGGCAACCGGCTGGCTGCGCTCGGTCAACCCGGCCAGCGTCCATTTGAGCACCCTCACCCTCGGCGAGATCATGCGCGGCATCGCCCTCAAGCAGAAATCGGACCCAAAGGCGGCCGGCCATCTTGCCGAATGGTTGCGCAAGCTGCGCCACGACCATGCTGATCGCATCCTGGCGGTGACCGACCAGATCTCCGTCGAGTGGGGTCGCATCGCCGCGATCCGGCCGCGCGGCGATATCGACGGGCTGATCGCCGCCACCGCCATCGTCCACGACCTCATCCTAGTCACCCGCAATGTGGGGGATTTCGAGGATACGGGTGCAACCGTGATCAATCCTTGGGAGGCCTCGGCATGAACAGCAGTCCTGCGACCGGTCCGGAGCCGCTCGCCGCCGCCCCGTCTGACGTCGCTCAGACGGAGATCGACACAGATCCTGCCGAGGCATCCCTCCCCTCCCCTCTTCCGCCACCAAAAACCGGCCTGCCGGCGCATCTCGAGCGGCTCGCCGATCGCGCCCGCGACTATGTCGACGCGGCGAGCTCAGCCAACACGCGCCGGGCCTATGCCTCCGACTGGAAGCATTTTTCCGGGTGGTGCCGGCGCCAGGGCCTCGAGCTGCTTCCGCCGTCGCCGCAGACGGTCGGGCTTTACATCACCGCCTGCGCCTCGGGCGCCGCAACGGCCGATTGCCAGGCGAATTCCGTCGCGACGATCGAGCGCCGGCTTTCGGCCCTGACCTGGAATTATGCGCAGCGCGGAACCCCGCTCGATCGGGCGGACCGCCACATCGCGACCGTGCTTGCCGGCATCCGCAACACCCATGGCGCCCCGCCCCGGCAGAAGGAGGCGGTCTTACCGGAAGATGTCATTGCCATGCTCGAGACGCTCGATCGCGGCACCCTGCGGGGCTTAAGAGACCGGGCGATGCTGCTGCTCGGCTTTGCCGGCGGCTTGCGGCGCTCGGAGATCGTCGGCCTGGATTGTGGTCGCGACCAGACCCAGGACGGCCAAGGCTGGGTGGAGATCCTCGACAAGGGCATGATCGTCACCCTGCGCGGCAAGACCGGCTGGCGCGAGATCGAGATCGGCCGCGGCTCGTCGGACGCCACCTGCCCGATCGTTGCCTTGCAGACCTGGCTGAAGCTCGCGCGGATCGGCCATGGGCCTGTCTTCCGCCGGGTAACGGGCCAAGGCAAAGAGGTCGGACCGGATCGCCTGAACGACCAACAGGTCGCCCGGCTGGTCAAACGCGTGGCGCTGGCCGCCGGCGTGCGCGCCGACCTGACCGAAGGCGAACGGGTAGAGAAATTCGCCGGGCATTCGCTGCGCGCCGGCCTCGCCTCCTCTGCCGAAGTGGACGAGCGCTACGTCCAGAAGCAGCTCGGGCACGCCAGCGCCGAGCAAACCCGCCGCTACCAGCGCCGCCGCGACCGATTCCGGGTGAATCTCACGAAGGCCGCGGGCCTATGATCGCTGAGACAGCCCCCTGCCCTCCTTCAGACGACAATGGCTCGGAAATGTAACCGGCTGATGGTGCTCACGTCGTGCGCGGCACGCTTTGGTGCGGCGTGCTCGTCTCGACCTCACCGCGGGCGATCGCCACGAAGCGCCGCTTGACCTCTGTAAACAGTTTTGGCGGCAGCGCGCCATAATAGCCGCTATCGCTGTCGATGGGCCGAAGGTCCGGGCCCGGCCAAGGTGAAGCGGTTGCTCTCGATCAGCACGATCCAGGAGCGCTCGTCATCGAGCCGGAGCCGCGCCTTCACCGCGGCCGGAATCTCGATCGCATCGGCTGGATTCGCCGGAGGGGTGTGGGTAATCGGCAGCACCCGGACGATGGACGTGCGCTCTTCGTCAGTCGCCACGATCGCCAGCACAAGGCAAGGCCGATCCTTGTCGCCCTCCTCTCGCCCTTCGCGGTGCTGCCAGTCCCACAGATACGCGTAGCGAAAAATCCAGCCGACCCGAATTTCAGTCGGCAGCATGTTTTCTATCGAGCTCGGCGTTGAGGTGCTCGGAACCCGGTGCCATCTCCGAGGCCTCGACCGCGGTGATGTCCGCCTCGCTCAGATCAACGGTGCGCTGAACACGGCGCTCACGCTTCGACAGCCGCACGAAATCCTCGTAGGCCATCAGCACTGTGCGTGGGCGGCCGTTCTTCGTGATAATCACTGGCTCGCGCACGGCGGCATCTTGATAGGCGCCAAAATTCTTCGATATTTCGGCGGCGGTGACGGTCGAACTCATCGTTCCATCCTCCTAATTCCCGTAATATACGGAAATCCCGGTAATCCCGCAAGCCCCGGAGCCCACGACGGGCTTTGGTCCGCCACCCTGAGGCTTGGGAAAGATCAAAGCTTGAACCCTGCGTGGGACGCCGCTCCTCCCGGATGAAGCCTTCAAGGTTACCTCGGGATCGCAAATCATCTTACTCATAGGTCAGAAATATAGGCGACATCTGGATGCTTGAAGAAGGAACGCACCAGAGCTGGTCTGTTGCCGATGTCGGCGAGCTGGGTGCGGACCCGGTCTTCCAATTTCTCGCCTGCGCGCAGCGGCCGGCGTGCATTGCCAGTGCGCTTGGCATGGCTCCATACGAGCTCGTCCGGATTCAAATCCGGGGCATATCCCGGAAGAAAGTGCAGCGTCAGCTTTCCCTGCGTGCTCGCCACGTAGTCCTTGACCACCGCCTTCTTGTGCGCGGGCAGCCCGTCCACAATCAGATGCAGCGCTTTCTTGCGGCGATACATCAGCTTCTTGAGCAGTTCCACGAACAGCTCACCAGACAGTGCGCCCTTGTACGTAGCGAACCAGAACGCGCCCTTGGCGCTCACCGCCGACGCCGCGCCGATGCTTTGCCGTTGCCCCGGCGTGTGCACCACCGGCGTTTCTCCTTTCACGCCCCACGTCGTGCCTTGCACCGCATCGGCCCGGAAACCGGATTCATCCCAGAAATAGACATCCGCTTTCTCCCGCTTGGCGCGCCGCGCAATGGCCGGATAGGTTTCCCGCTGCCAACGCTCGATCGCTTCCGGGTCACGCTGATAGGCGCGTTGCAATGGCTTCTGCGCGCTCAATCCCAAGCGCGCCAGCATCCCCCCGATCGACGCCAGACTCAGCCTCACGCCGAATTCCCGCACCACCAGTTCGCGCACGATTTGCCGCGTCCACAAGCCAAAATCGAACCCGTATTGCAGCGGGTTCTTGCCGTTGATCCAGCGAAACACTTGTCGCTCTTGCACCGCCGTCAACTTCTTCGGACGTCCCGTTCCTTTGCGCGACGCCAGCGCCCGCAGGCCTTTCCCACGACCTTGCGCCGCGTTCATCCAGCGGTAAATCACGCTGCGGTGAAATCCATAGCTGCCGATGACCGCGCTCGGCTTTTCGCCTTCGCGCACCCGTTCCAGCGCCATCCTGCGGATTTCTTCCAGTGTCCGGTGGTCAAGAAGTCGGCCGTCGCGTTTCATGCCGATAGCATACACCAACGCTGCAATGTCGTCTATATTTCTGACCAATGAGTAAGGCGAGCGTAGAAGGCCGCTGGCGGTTCGCGGGCGGCCGTTCGTACCTCGTAGGCTTCGAGCGCACGCTCGACAATGTCAGCGATTGAAGACCTCTCCCTTTGCGCAAGGTCGCTAACCTGCCCATTTGTGGGCGGGAAGCAGGACGTCGCTTCAAGCGACGTATCACTGCTCCCTTGGGAAAGCCGCTCCTTCGGAACGGCGGTATGATCTTCCTAAGCGTCGGCTTCGCCGACCCCGTTAATTACCCGGGTCGCGCTTCGCGCTCACCGCGAGGGCTTTTTCATTCCGGCAGGCCTTTCCTGTCTGCTTTGCGCGAAGCGCCGGCAGGAAAGCCTGGATCAGGGACGAAATCGCTCGGCTTCAGGATCAGCTGAAGCAGGCTGAAACGCGGGAGGCCGAGCGCATCGGGCGCATCGCGCTGAAGGCCGGGATGGGAGAGATCGAGATCGAAGAAGGCGCGCTGCTGTCGGCCTTTGAAGAGATCGCCAGCTGGTTTCGCAAAGGCGGGAGCCGAGGCGCGAAGGCGGCCGCGGGCGTTGCGTCTGGCGCGTCTTCGGACATGGCATGAACGCATGCGCCCTGGCCCAGCTCCCAGCAAGAAGCGAAACATCAGCGCTCTTGTTCGCGCGTTCGTGACGGTCCGGCGCGACGAACCTCGCGTTTTTCGGTTCCTGATCGTTGGTGCTCCTGAACGCGGTCGAGAACTGCTGCGCGCGCAAACGAATGGCCGTGCTTGAGGTGATACTCGATCCGTTCTTTGGCTACTTCCAGAACACTCTGCCGCGCGCGTTCATTCTCCGGAAACACGCGTTCCAGCGCCTTCTCAACGATGACCATGTGGGATTGCGCTGCGACCGGATCGGCATCGCGCTTTGCCGTTTGTCGATCAGCGGTTCGAATCGTCTCCGCCGTCACCTGCCAACGGTTACGCGGCACCTGCCGCCGCTCGATACGTGCACTCCCGTTTGCTGCATCGATGACCTTGATATCCTTTGCGACGCGTTCGACACCGTCCCTGCGCACCTGGATGCGATCGCCAGGGCTCGCCTTGCTATCGGCCGCCGCCTTTTCAAGTCCAACGCCCCACACCTGATGCCGCAGGCCGTTGTCAAGCTCGATGGTCACGTAAGTGGTTGTTTCGGCGTCGCTGCGATTGCGATAAGGTGCTCGGCTGACCTCGATCAACCGCCCTGAGACACCTTTGTCGTAGTCGAGTCGTTCGGCGAGCGTGTCTTTGTCAGAAGTTGAACCAACACCCACCTCGTGTGTGCGGGGAGGTGTTCGGTTCCAGACTTCCCTTCGATCGGCGAGCGCCTGTCGATCGAGATCGGTCGGCTGATAGCCCCGGACTTCGATGCCGCGAGCACCGGCCTCAAGCCAAGCCTCGCGCCGGAACTCCACGGAGCCGCGCACGTGCAGCGCCTCCCACTGTCGATGTTGCGCCACGCTGACCATGTCGCGGATAACCTCGGCGGCGGCCAGCCGGGTGACAAGGCGATCTTCTGTCACCTTGAACGCGAGATACTCGCCGCGTTCGTCCGCGTACAGCCGGGCTACGCCGTTTGACTCATCCCTTTCAGGCTTGTTGGCCACCACATAGTACTTGCGTCGGATACGATCCGGAAATGCATCATCCAGGGTCGCCGCGGAGGGTGACTTGTCGGTCTGCGCGGACGTTGTTGCCGTGTCCTCTCTACGCTTGTCTAAATTGGAATCGCGCCCCGCGCGACGTTGCCGGTCGCGGCTGAAGTTCTCACTATCGTCACGCGTGTCGTTCATGCTGCGACTCGTGTTTCTTGCGGCCGAAACGTCGCGCCGGCGGAATGGCTTGGGCATCGATGTAGTTCAAGGTCCAGGCTTTCATGTCGTCTTCGGAGAGACCCTCGAGGTCGATGTCCACGTCGCCAAAGTCGAATGAGGCATTCGCTGGGATCGTGGACGGATCGGCTACCTCATCGTCGGTCATGGGCCGAGCCCGGAATACCGCGCGCAGCTCGGCGATCTCGGAGCGCAGCTCCTTGATTTCGGCGTCAAGAAGCGCATTCGAGCGGCCCTTCGGCATCTCGGGGACCGGGGCCGGCAGCAATCGCGGCAGGAATGCCTTGTCCTCATAATAGAGGATCTTGTCGGCGATGATGGGCGAGATGCCGCTACCAAGTATGAAGGCCTTGGATTTTGGAAGAAGCTTCAGCTCTTGCGGCAGCATCAGGGCGCGACGATGCTCGGAGACCGTCTCGCTGGTAGAGCGCATGGCAAGCCCCTTCGGTCCGCTGCGGCTGTGCGCTTTCACGGTGTCATAGCCGATACGCTCCGAGAGCTCATTCGCCACGTCCTGCTCTTTCGGAGCAAATACGACCTCGATGGCATGGTTGGTCATGAAGTTGCGGGCCGCGTCGATCCCGTAGATCGCGCGCAGCTGGGCCGGGCTCTGGACCACAGTGAGAAGGCGAATGCCGTATCCGGCGATGAAGCCGACCGATTTTGCCAGCACATTGACATTACCCAGCGCCGGAAATTCGTCCAGCAAGAGCAAGACCTT
This sequence comes from Bradyrhizobium sp. USDA 10063, assembly GCF_054063735.1. NCBI lineage: Bacteria > Pseudomonadati > Pseudomonadota > Alphaproteobacteria > Hyphomicrobiales > Nitrobacteraceae > Bradyrhizobium > Bradyrhizobium sp. USDA 10063. The sequence goes on from NZ_JBSSGP010000001.1 coordinate 126,468, forward strand.
GCGACTGAGTTTGGGGTTTTGTTCCGGCAGCTCCCGGGTGTTGAGGTCGACCACCTGCTGGAAAAATAGGTTGAGAAGGGGCGCCATGCGGTCGAGATTATCAGGCGTTACCCCGAGATAGATCGACATGGGCCGTTCGCGCAGCTGCCGCAGGTCAAAATCATTGGTCGAAGTGGCGGCATCGATGCGGGGATTGAGCCAAAGACCAAGCCGCGCCGTTACGGTCTTACGCACCGAATTCAACGTATTTTCGGAGGCGGCGAGAAAATCGTTCAGCGCCGTGATGCAGTGTCGCGACAGCGGGGAAGGACGCCCTTTGCGGTCGCCGATGACCGTGTTGAAGTGGGCTTTGAGATCCTGGGTTGCTGCGAGCTGGCGCAGGATCTCGCCGATCGTCAATGGCAAACCTGGCGTTTCCGCGATATATCCGCCGATCGCCACAAAGGATGAACGAGCGGCCTCGAACCAGAACGGATCCCCGCGGCTCTCGGCGGGAAACAGCATCACTGCAATGCGCTGTAGGTCGTCATACAGGTCGGCGGGATCGCTGCGCACGTAACCCAACGGATTGTACCGCGCCGTGCAGCCGTTCTCGTCGAGCGGGTCGAACAAATGAACCTCCTGGCCGTGGCTAGCGCGAAAGCCGGCCGAGCGATCCCAGTTCTCCTTCTTGACATCCAGCGCAACGACTGAATCCGGCCAATTGAGCAAGTTCGGAATGACATAGCCGACCCCCTTCCCGGCGCGCGTTGGGGCGTAGAGAAGGACGTGTTCCGATCCGCCGAAGCAGAGCATCTTTCCGTCTTTGCGGCCGAGCAGCAGGCCATCCTTAGATCTTAGGCCGGCGGCCTTGATCTCACGCTCGGAGGCGAAACGGGCTTTGCCATGAAGGGGAAGCGGCCGGTGCCGGAAGACGGCGCCGAGCAGGCCGAAGACCGCAATCAGCCCGGCAAGGGTCGAGAGCGTCAGCCAGCGATCGAAGCGTGGGTCGGAGCCATAGCGCGGCCAGCCTGTGGCAATCTCCCACCAGTGAAAGCCGCCATCGTGAATCCTGAGCCCGAGCAGCAGAACGTTCGAAGCGACGAGCAGAAAGACTGCACCCGCCAAGAGTGTAAGCGCCGCGCCCTGGGCTGCCTTAACGGGCGTGGTCGCGTTTGCGAACGGGGTCATAGTAGATTTCCGAAATGCGGTAGCGGCCGTTGCGCTTCTGCATCTGGACCACGACGTCGACGAGATGCAGCAAGAGCGAACGGATATCGTCGCGATGGAGGTCACGTCCCTCCGTACTTTCTTTGACCAGCAAGGTCATTTGTTCGAAGGCCAGGCGAGCGCTGTCGGCGTGAACCGTCGTGATCGATCCCGGATGGCCCGAATTCACATTTCTGAGATAAAAGAAGGCGGTGCCGTCGCGCAGCTCCTGCAACAGAATGCGGTCGGGCCGCATGCGCAAGGACGATTTCAAGAGTTCGCGGGGCCCGATTGTGGCCACGCCCTGCCCATCCTTGGCATAGATCAGCCGGACGCAATTTTGATGTGGGACGACCAGCTCGGCGGTGTCTTCGATGGTGATGAGCCGTTCATGCGCCGGAATAGCAGCAATCAGCGCTTTGGACAGAGTGGTCTTGCCGGACCCCGTCGCCCCCGAGATCAAGATGTTGCGGCGACTGCGTACCGCGAGCTCAAGGAACTCGCGCCAATGGCCGGATTCTTTCAGGGCGAGCAGCCGATGCTCGTCGGCATCCAGTTCGTCACTCGCAGAGCGGACCTCATCGAAGAGCTTTACCTGCTCAAGAACGTCCAGGCTCATGGTCGAGGTCGAGGGCTTGCGGATCGTGAGACTGATCATGCCCGCGGGGACCGCGGGTGGCACAACGATTTGGCAGCGCTCGTCGCCGGTCAGGCTGGTCGAGACCACGGGGTATTCCGGTCCGATGTCCTGGCGGGTGAGACTGGCGGCCGCGGTTGCAAGGTGGGAGAGATAGGTGTGCGTGAGGGCAGCTAGCTCATGCCGGGACCAACCATCAGACCCCTCCACGAAAACCTCGCCCGGGCGGTTGACGACGATTTCGGTCAGGGTGTTGTCGGCCAGGTATGGAGCCAGCGGCTCGAGGTAACGCGCCAGCACCAGGCGACCGCCATCGCGTTCGATCGATGCGACTGCGCTCATTTCGTCACCACACCCGGCCCGACCATACCGCCGAGCGTGGTGCGGTCGAGAATCTGGGTGCGGGTTTCGATCCGTTTGAGCTGATAGACCGAGGAGAAATCGAGGTCGCGCGCGACGAAGATATTCACGAGCTCGCCCTGATTCTTGCTCAGCGTTGGCGGGATGTTGATGGACTGCTCGACGGCAATGCCGGCGGCGGTGTTGGTGGCGCCGGTGGTGTTATTGATCTGGATCGAGCCGTCTTGCAGCTGCTGGCGTCCGATCGAGGACGCGTCGCTGACGATCGAGAGTAACAGCGCCGAGCCGAAGCGCTCCCAGAAATGCGTGTCGATGTCGCCGTCGAACCCGGCCCGGCCGAGTGCATCGGTGGCAGGCGAGGCCAATGCCACAATGACCCCTGTCGGCGTCTTGGCGCGAGCCCATAGGACGAACATCCGCTTGGAGCCGCGCCGGACATTGCCGCGATATTCGCCGACCACTTGCGTGCCCTTTTCCATCAGCACCACATTGCCGGAATCCGACATGACGTCGCGCAACACGACGCACGAGACAAAACCGGCCACATCCGAGGACATCGCGGTCTCCAACACACATGGGATCGACGTGCCCTGGGTGACGAGAAGATTGCGATTGGGAAGCCGGGCCGCGCGCACGCCTTCGATTGGCGTGGGTTTCAGCTTGTCCGCAAGCTCGTTGCGTGGCTCGGCCCGCCCAAAATCATAGGGATCGACGGGGACGCTTCCGGTTAGGCCATCACGAGGCGGACGCCCCGATGTGACCGGCCGGTTATAGGCCAGCACCGGCGCGCGCCGCGCGCTTTCGAGCATCTGGTCCGGGGCGGGCGCGGGTGCGACTGAGACTGGCGCGACCGGAATGGAGGCAGTGGTGATTGGCGCTGCCGGTGATTCCGCGACGGGCTCGAACGCCGCCGCCTGGCGGATCATGAGTTTGCGGGCGGAATCGCTGACCGGCTTATCGCTCTTCCAGGTGCCCCAGATGATCAGGAATGCAAAGGCCGTGAGCGCGAGTGCGCCGAAACCGCGTTTGAGCATCGCCGCTCGACCATTGTCCCCTCCTCCCACCGGGGTAATGCCGCGATCGCCGGCAAGCGCCTCATTCTCAAGTTCACTCATGTTGCGCCTGCCTATCGTGCCTTAAGGGTTGGAGATGACCTCTTCGCCCGCCGCTCGACCGAGGGGCTTGTGGTGTTGGTGCCGGGATTGACCCCGACCGCGTCGAACGCTTCATTGAACACACAAAGTACGTTGTCGCCCTTGCGCAGCCGAAACTCGCGAGCCGTGGCGTGGACAACCACGAGCTCGCCGCGGACGTCCTTAGGGACGAGACTTTCCGAGCGGTCCGAGTTGATCAGGTAGATCGCCGGGATCTCCCGATTGCCGGCGAAGCGGAACGTGGTTTCCTTGCCATCGTCGAACACGGCTTCGGGTTCGAGGTCGATCGAGCCCTGGGCCGAAAAGCGCCAATTGCGGGCGCCATAGGCATGATGATGCAGGTCAAAGGTCTGGTCGATCAGCGCGCCTTCCCGCTCTGCGCCCCGGGCAGCCGCCTCAATGCGACGGCGCTCGATCTCGTCGCCGGGATAGGCGAAACGGACGACGAAGTAGCTATCCGCCAGCGTCGTCTCGGCGATCGACAATTCGAACTGATAAGAGCGCTTGCGTCCGTCGGGCCGGGTGGTGACCACCTGAAGATTCGTCGGTGGATGTTTCTCGCGAGGCTTGAGGAACAGGATCGAACCCGCCGGGGCAACTTCCCATGCGATCGCGTCCCCGATCGCGACATGCGCGATCTCCTCGTCATCAGCAAACACAACCTGGGTTGAGGCGCGAATGACGCCATTGAGGCGGACTACATTGGCCGGGTCGTAGGTCACCGTGCGCACACGCGCATCATGTTGGCCGGGCACCGGCTGCTGCAGCGCCAGCACCGGTCCTCCAAATCCGAGGGCTAGGGCAATCAAAAGCGCGAAACGCCTCATGGCAGGACCTCCGGATCGGCGCGATATTCCGAAACCAGAAAGCCGAGTGGATTGATCAGGCGGTCGGCGGAGGACATCGGCGCGTTGGCATAGGAAAACGTCAGTGTCGAGACCCAGTGGGTCACATGAGTTTCCTCGCCCTTGCGGCTCTCTTTCATGAAGCGCACGGATGCGACATTGTCGGCCAGCAGCGAGATCGCCTTGATCCGCACCGTGGCGACCCCAAAACGGCCTTGAACGACTTGCGGGCTTTCGGGATTGGAGCCACGGTACCAGGCTGCGAAACGAGCTTGTTCGCCTTGACCCGAAAGCAGCGAAATCGTGCGGAAATTCGTTTCGGCTTCCGGATAGCTGTAACCTTCACGCGCGCGAACGTAGCGACCAAGGAAATATTTGGTGACGGCCTCATCATAGCGCGCCGGCGTCGAATTGAGTGCGGAGACGGTGTCGACAATGCCCGTGGCATTATCGACCCGGATGACGAACGGCTCGACCGTCTTCAGTGGCGCTAACGCTGCGACCGCACCGACAGAGGCGACCGCCAATGCGCAGGCGCCCGCGGCAATCACCCACGCTGTTCGCCGCGAGCTATGAGCCGACAGCAGCAGATCCTGTTCCCATCTCCGCGCATTGTCGAAATAGCTTTTCAGGTCATCATGCCCAACCATCTCACGCCTCCTTGCCACAGGGGCGGTAAGAGGCCGCAATCCCGGCCCAACGGCCAGACGCGGCGAGATGGGTCGAGGATGCTGGCGTGCTGCTCTCGCCCTTCCGGATGATGGGTTCAGATGGTGGAGCTGACTGGTCGGGTGTCGCGGGCGGCGCGCCGGATTCCCAGTCCCACAACGAGCGATTGAGCGGCCGTCGAGCCAGGCCATCACAAGACGGTGGGCCCTTTGACCAAGTCCCGCAGCCGCCAAGCGGCCATCCGATGACACAAATAATGAATAGTCGACGCCACATCGTTCTGATGCCCCTATCGTTTTTTGTCGCCTGATGTCGGCGACTACTATGGTTTAGGCTGCCGTAGTCCCCTGCGAGCGGGTGCGCCGCATGCTGCCGCCCTGGCGGCTGGCTCTTACTGCGGCGAGGCCGCGGTTAGCCGACCAGCGGGCGCCGGCATAGGCCCCTCCAGCCGCGGCCGTCGCATTGGCAATCAGTGGGCTCGTGACCAGTCGGCTTGCGAGCGACGCTCCTCCCCCGGCCAGACCGCCGGCGATGATTGGCAACTGAAGCGCGATGTATCCGGACAGACCCAGCACCGCACTGATCGCGACTGCGGCCACGACTAACTCGCCCGCCGTTCCCGCGTTCGCCGCGAACCTGTCGATGAAGCCGCTGAGGGTCGTTAGCATCAGCCCGACCAGAGCGACCACCAGCACCAACAGGATCACGAAGTTCGCGAGCTGCCGAAGCCAAGCCTCCGTAAACGGGCGGGTCGCCTCGAATAATCCGAGCGCAATGAAGATGGGCCCGAGTGCGATCACGACGCCAAGGCCCACTTTGGCGTAGAGCAGGATCGCGAACTGCAGGAACGATCCGACAGCCACAAAGACTAGAAGGATGGCCGCAATCAGGGCGGGCGCGATATTGGTCAGGCCAGCCTGGTCGTAGATCTTGTTGGCAACGTCAATTCCTTTGGAAAGCAGCTGATCGAACGGCGCTCCGGAATTGGTATTCAGTCCAGAGCCGGCCAAGGCATTGCCGATCTCCTTTGGCAAGGAGTCGAAGAACAACCCCGTGACGTACTGCTGGAACGCGCTGGAATTGGTGGCCAGCAGTACCACGACGACGATCCGCATCGCGCGCCAGGCGAATTCCATGATCGGCTCAGAGATTGCGCCTCGCATCACCGCAAAGCCATAGAGAATGACATAGAGCATCACGGCCGTGCGGAGGGGGCCATCAACGTAGGAGGCGAGATTCGATACCGAGGTCGACACGAATGTCGTGATCGGCTGCTCGAACTCCTTCAGGAAGCTGTCAAAGACGTTTATAGCCATCGCGGCGATCCTTACTTCAGCGCGTCTTTCATCTCTTGGATGGTGATCTTGTTGCGAGCCTCATTGGCGTTGATGCAATTCGGCGTATTCCCAATCGCTCCGGGATTGTCGCGGCACGCCTTGAGAGCCATCGCAAGCTCATCTCGGTGGTCCAAAAACCAGCCGACGGTTTTGCTTTGTTGCCCTTTGTCGGCGTCGTTACAGCCCGCAAGAGAAGCTGTGATGGCAACCAGCAGGATGGGAGTCGTTATCCTCATTGCAGCGCCGCCTTCATTTCATCGACCAGTTGTCGCTGTTTCTCCCGTTCGCGCTGTCCGTCCATGTCCATGCGGGCCTGCTGGATCATTGCCAGACCCTGCATTCGGAGCACGTCGTTCTGCAGCAGCGCCTGTTCGGCCTGTAGCCGCGCTGACAAATCGAGAACCTCCTTGGCGTCAGTTGCCGAGCTGATGCGAGCTCTGAGCTCCTCAAGGGCATCAATGCGCTGCGAGGCGGTGTCGTACACCGCCTGCCCCATGGAGTGCTTCGCTCCGGTCTGGCGGGCGATCCGGTCGAGCTCGCTCTGGTAATACGAATTGCCGTTGTTGCCGGTATACGCGCGATTCTGCGCAAGATAATGGTTGATGGCATCGGCGAAGTAGCCGCCACCCTGCCCCGCGACGAAACGTTCAATGTCGGAGAATTGTTGGGGCAGGACTTTCCGGAACTGCGGCGTGTTTAAGAGCGCTCCGATGTCGTTTGCGTTGGTTCGCTTGTTGAAACTGTCATAGAGCTGCTTGGACTGGTTCAATTGATCTTGCGCGACCTTGAGCTGCGACGTCAGCGTCTCAACCTGCTTCTTCAATTCCGTCAGCTGCTCAAACTGCCGCGCAAACACGTTGGGGTCGAAAACGATCTCCGCTCCGGCGGGTGAGGCCATCAGGAGCGTGACGACAGACAGGCAGGTGAGAACCGCTGGTATACGTTGAACCGTCATCGGGCCTTCCTCCGCTTCGCATGAAACACCGGCAGCCATTGCGCGGGGTCGTCGCCGACCTGCTTGCGAATGTCGTCGAGCAGCTCGACCGTTTCCGTGCGTCCCGACAGGACGGTGAGCGCGTCGTCGAAACCGCCGAGATCAAGTTCCGCCACGATCGAGTTGTGGCCCTGTTTGACCAGGAAGCGCCGGCTTTCCGGAGCGAGCTCCTCCTTGATCAGGCGGAATTCCGTATCGGTCAGATGGAAGCCGTCGACATAGTCCGAGCGCGTTCCCCGCGCGTTCGGCAGGAAGATTTGGGTGGGACACTGCTCGACAATGGTATGCGCAATCGGCGAGGCGAGCGCGTCGCGTGGCGACTGCGTGCCGAACACCATCACGCCGTTCTGCTTGCGGATGGTTTTCAGCTTGTTGTTGGCGAGATCACGAAACGCCTCATCGCCAAGCGCCTTCCAGAATTCGTCGATGTCGATGATCAGGCGCCGGCCATCCATCAGGCGCTCCACGCGATGGAATAGATACATCATGAGCGGTGTGCGAACGGTGGGATGGTCCAAAAGATCCGTCATGTCGAAGCCAATGAACCGGGCGTCGAGGCCGATGGCGTCGTGATCGCCATCGAGCACCCAGCCGAAAGGAGCGCCCCGGCACCACCGTTCGAGCCGCGCACCAATGCCCTCGCGATCCTGCTGGCCGAGAAAGGCTCGCAGAGTCCCGAACGAACGTTCCGACTGCCGCAGTTGACCCAGTGCTCGCAGTCCGGAATCGATCCGCTCCTCCTCGATCACGGTTAGCGGACGGTCGTCCGGCGTGACGAGTTTCCGGATCAGTTCGCCCAGGAAGGACAAGTTCGCGGGCGTCAGTTCCAGCGCCTTGAGCGGCGCGCAGCCGGTCGCAACGCCGTTGTGGAGCGTCAGGTAGGTGCCACCGGCGGCGCGCACGAAAATCTCGGCCCCACGGTCCTTGTCGAAGAAAATATAGGACGCCCCTAACCGCTCGGCCTGCGACAGCAGAAAGTTCTGCACGACGGTTTTGCCGGATCCCGAGGGGCCGCAGATGAAGGTGTTGCCGAGATCGCCGTGATGAAAGGAGAAATAGTAGGGCGAGCCGGAGGCGGTCTTGAGCATTGCCACAGCCGGCCCCCAATGGTTACCCGTTGGCTGTCCGGTGGGATAGGTGTGGAATGGAGAGAACGCTGCGAAGTTGCGCGAGTTGATCGCGCCGGTGCGTGCTCGGTATTTGAACAGCCCAGGAAGTTGCGCCCAATAGGCTGCTTCAAGTCCAAGATCTTCCCGGGCGACAACCGCTCCCGCATCGGCGAGCGAGCGCCGCGCGACGCTCATCTGAGCCTGCAGCTGCGAAGGCGTATCGGCGTAGACCAGGAGCGAAAGGTGATGATCTCCGAGCACGAAACGGTTGGACTCGAGATCGTCGAGCGCGTCAGAGAGCTCGTCGATCTGCGAGGCGGCCGGATCCTGAGCCGAGACCAGCTGGTTCTGCTTGCGCGTCAGGACCGTCTTGGCGTCAGCTTTTGCCAAGAACGCGAAGGATTGCGAGACGATGAGCTCAAACGGCGCCGAAAGCAGCGCATTCAATAGGCCGGGCCGGGTGGAGGCCGGATATTCCTTGAGGCCGAACATGCCGGCGAACCGCGATCCACCGGCGCCGCGGATCTCAAGGGCCTCGCGGCCAAAGATGACGCGATTCGAATAGAGCGCAGCGCCGATCGGTCCTTGCGGCAATGGCGTCGCCATCCATTCCCCGGAGACGAGCGCGTGGAGCAACTCCATGGGCTCTGAGAAAATGATGCCGTCGCGCTCGAACAAGCCGACCGCGCGGGCGCCGTAACGGTCGAGTGCCGCGACTATGTCGCGTGTGGCATCGTTAAGTCGCTTCAGGGCCGCGCTGTCGACCTCGAGGGAGTGCCCGGCGCTGCGGCCAAGCCGCCTGAAGAACGCGGCCGCCGTATCCGTCGCCGCGCGCCCGGCATGACAAACCAGCGTCAAATAGAGATCGTTGCGAAACAGCGCCTCTTTCCGGAGCTGTTCGCGGTATTGTGCGTCAAGTGACGCCGCAAAGCTCGATCGGAAGGTGCCGTCCGGATAGACCGACGTCCGGCGGCGCACCAGATGGGTCCAGAGCGCCAGCTGCGGATCTGCAACGTTCCGCAAGGTCAGATTCAGTTTGCCATGAAGATCGTTCAGGTCCGAGGTCTCGGCAGTCTCGAACGAGGTGCCGTCGATCCTGATCACCGTGAGCAGGGCGCGGGTTGACAGACTGATCACCGTATTGGTGACATGCCGGCCAAACGGCAGGTAGACATCGGGCTCGATCTCCCGGCTTTTAAGCGCCGCCTTACGCATAACCGAGGTTCCTGGTTCGATATCGCCTAATGAGTTTGAGCGGCGTGCAGGACGATCCACCCCAGAAGGTCGCGTTGCGCGCGCGTCCTCGGGTTTCGATCCAGGCGAGCAGGATCCTGAACATGTTAGGATCGTGCCGGCAAATGATGCGGCAAAGCCCATGGATCGGAATCGCGACCAGGCCATAGACGATGCTCCCAGCGGCCAGGAACAGGATGCAGGAGAACATCACGTTGAGCGCCATGGCTTCCATGGTGACGCCGGCAACCATGGCAGGCCGCGTGCAGGCGAGGAACAAGGTGTCCTCCGTGAGACGCGTGGCCTCGACCATCAATGCCCCCCGGTCAAGGTCGAGACCACCTCGGAAGCGCCGAACGTGATGGCAACGCCGAGCACGACATAGGCCGCCTTGCGCAGATCGAGATAGCCGAACATCCAGGCGATGCCGACGATAATGACCGCCAGGGTCGCCAGCAGGCGAGCGACGTTGCCGGTCAACATGTTCACAATGTTCTGCAGTACGCCTTCGATATTCGCGGTCTGCGCCAGTGCCGGCTCGACCAAGGCGAGGCTGAGGACGGCTCCCATGCAAAGGAGGGCAGCAGAGTGTTTGAGAGGTGAAGTCATGACACGGCTCCGATTGGTGATGCAGCCGGCGGTAGGTCGGACTGCGGTAATGCGTTGAGACAAGAAAACGACGTTGCTCATCGTTGGTAGACGAAGGCAGACATGCCTATTCCTGAGCGATAGACGTCCCAGCGCGGGTGCTCGCTGGCAGATCGTGCGGGTAGATTGATTGTCGTATCACCGGTGGGGCGATCACTATCGGCAGATGCTGCCATCGGTTGCGTATGAGGCTCGGGCGCTGGGCTCGGAGCCTTGGCCGCGAAACTTGCGACAACGTGCGCGATTGCCTGATCGCGGTCTGCGCTTTTTATGCTCAACGCTTGAAGTCGCGCGTCGAACAATCTGCCAAGGCCAGCAACGTGCTGGCAGGTATCGAAGGTCGTGGCCGCCGTCAGCCCTGCCTTCCTCGTTTCCGCAGCATCCAGTTGGGCGAGTCCCGTGCGGACTTGCTGGCCGGTGGCGATGGCCTCGGTCGCGAGCTGGATGGCTTCGTCACGATCATTGGCCTGAATCGGAATCGGTTTGCGCCCTTCAATCGTGATGAGCAGTGGCTCGAACGAACTCGCCTGCCGCACGATGGCCGTCAGCGGCCGGACCATTGCGGTCGGAGCGCATCGTTCGACCAAAGCGGCGAATGCAGCTGGATCCATGGTTGAGCCTTCTTGTCCAGAACTGAGAAGTTTGACCCTAAGCCGCGAGTGGCAGGCTTGACGGCGTATCAATCGCGCGCCCTGAGATCTGTCCGACCGCGCGGATTGTGCCGAGAGCTTCCTCGGTGATCGGCAACAATCCGGCCACCGCTTTGGTCGCTCCGATTTGACGAGGCGCGCCCAGGCGATCGAGATGCCATCCGGCCCGGCGCAGGATGCGTTCCATGCGCAGATCAGTGACGGTTGCGATGGCCTGAAGATGGTGCTGCTGGCCCCATTCGATCATTGCTGCAAAAAGCAGGAACGTCGCTTTACGCAGACCATTCTCAGCCGTTGCCGCCACACTCTTGGTGTCAACGCAGAAGCGGGAGCTCTCCCAGATCGTGGTCGCCTTCGGTGCCGGGCTGCCATCCAGCAACACCGGGAACGTGTCCGCCAGCATGTTGCGCCAGGTGGTGGGCAGCAGGCGAACACAACCCACGACGTCGGTCTGCTCGAGTGCCAGCAGATAAGTCGGGTTGAATGTATCGTACTGATCGATCTCCAATCCGTCAGAGACAGAGACATCCCAGTCGAGGCGTTCCTTGAACACGCGCCCTCGCAGGCGATGCATTCCCAGCGCCAGTTCGGAGTCGTGCAGGAGCGCCGAACGCGTGCGTACAATGACCTTCATTCTTAACCTCAAGCTTACGAATCACAGCATCGAAATCAAGAAAAGCAGTCGTGGTCACAACGTTGCGCTGTCAGTTCTGACAGGGCAGTTGTGGAACTGTCGGGGCGGCGAGCAATAATCGCAGCGCGCGATCGTCGCGCGCAGTCTCGGAAAAGGTACAGACGAGGATGCGGAAGTCCGACGGGGCAAGAATGGAATTTCTCGACATCCAGACAGACAGACAGACAGACAGACAGACAGAGATCGTTGTGTAGAGTGCCGCAATCAGGGGCTGTTTCACTTCTCTCTCTCTCTACGGTCGCGCTTGCCGTTGCTGCCTGAGAGCGGAGCTCAAACGATTCTGATTTCGAGTCCGGCAGGACGCAGGTTTAGAATTGTTCTTGCCGCAAAGCTGCCGCAACGTGTCAGTAGACGCCATGCACGTACAGCGCGAATCGTCGAGGGACTCGCGTTTTGGAGATGAGGTAAGTAACTGAAGTGGCGCAATGAAAGATGTTAAACGAGCATGCGATGAGTTTGTAGATTGTCTTCACTCTGCGCATACGAAGGATGATTTTCGGCGTATCGCGGAACGAACGGCGCATGCGTTGGGCTTCCGTTGGTTTGCCTATCTTGGCCAACGCGCGAATGGCCCCAATCTGATCTCATCTTATCCGAAGAGTTGGACCAGCCACTATTTTCGGGAAGGATACCACAACATCGATCCCGTTCTTCAGGAACCGCGAACCTCAAGCCGGATGATTCATTGGGACGGACGCGGCGCACGAAGTGCACGTTCGGCGAAAGAGCGCCGCCTGTTTGACGACGCGCTCAGCTTCAAGATCAGGACCGGCTTGACCATTCGCATTCCCTCCAGCCAAAACCAGTTCGCGGCGTTCACCTTGGCGGCGGACGACCGCAGCCTTGGCCTCGATCGTTTCATCGAAACCTCTCAAGACATGTTGGAAATGGTGGGTCTGACCTACCATGCACATGTGAGTGCCAAGATCGGACGGACCTCGGTAGGCGACGGCAGCATCAGCCCGCTAACTCAGCGTGAGCGGCAGTGTCTCGCATGGATATCTGATGGCAAGACGATGCAGGATATTGCGGAGCTTCTTGATGTTACGCCGCGAGGCGTGAAGTTTCATCTGGACAATGCTAGGCGAAATCTTGCTGCATTAACCCTCCCGCACGCTGTGGCGCTTGCGTTTCGGCAGGGCTTGCTCCCGTAATGCGCAAAACAGCCGTCCGGCTTGTAAAATGTGCCCAAGATCGACCGTTCAATCAGGTTGGGAGACTGGGTGGTTGCACTTTGGGTCGGGACTCTTTGGTACATAACCACGGCGCGTTTTGCGGACGAGCCAAGCCTCGAGCTCTTCGACGGCCTGGACTCTCCCGGCAAACAGATCCATCCGCCGGCGGCCGCGTTGGCCGAGACGCCCCCCATTCGCGCACCAACGCTGTGTCACCGAACAGAGTCGGTTCGATCGTGAGGACATAGAACCTGGCCATGTTGCAGGCCGGATCGCACCGTTGAAGCACGAGGTATGGCACCGTGATTTCGGACATGCGCAAGAATCGCAACTGTCGAAACCGCTGTCCAATTAACTTATCGAATCGATCAGGGCTCTCGATTCAGAAGTTTAATACCGGTGATGAAAGCCATTGAGGGGGCTCAGCGACCGGTCTCGGAAAATATATCGGCTGTTGTGCGCCTCTGACTGCGAAGAAGATGGGCGTCGCCCTGCGGGCCGGGCTGTTGGCTTCGCTAAAGCCCCGCAGGCGGGTCTTCCCCCTTACGGGCTGCCATCCCTGACGCGAAGGGGCCCGAGCCCCGTACAGGTGCGGGGTCTCTCGGAAGCTCCCGTATGAGCGTCGGATCCGAACTCCCAAATGCAAGCGATGCCTATGGGCTCGATGACGTCGAACGGACGCGGAAATTGCGCGGAGCTCCGGCCAGGTGGGCAAATCGACTTTCGTTTCCGACAAAAGGACGGCGACGTTCTCGCGGTCAATCAGACCGACACTGCATTCGCGGAACGAACCCATGTGCGTTTCCGCTCACATGCTTCCGGTGAAGGACCAACCCCGCTCTCGAATGGGCTTTCCTTGGTTCTGGTGCGGCCTTCCACGATCAACCCGCATATGTGGAACGGCCCGCGGTGCAAGGGTGTTTTCAGTCGATTTCCCAACACGAGGACGGTGCGGTCATATGTCCGGCCTGTTTGCGCGGCAGTTGACCGCTGGCCTCGATGAAGTCCGCGAAGCAGTTGGCTGAATCAAGGGGGCGCGCTTTATGCGCGTCGTGGGTTTCGGCCTAGACTGTCTCGGGATTTCGTCCCGTGGGTTCATCGTCTGCTTTATACACCTCGCTTCTGCCGGCCCTCGCCGGTCAGCTCCTTATGGCGGCCGTGCTCATCCCCTTACCGGCTCCGCCACTATTTGCACGGGATCGCGGTATATGCCCCCTCTATTCAACAATGCCCAGATTATCCGAGCGATCTTATTGGCCAGCGCAACCGCTACGACCTTGAAGGGCCGTCGCTGGAGCATTTCCTTCAACCACGGCCATGCCTTGTCGTGGTATCGCACGTGGCGAAGAACGGATGCGGCCCCGGTCGTAAGCAAGGACCGCAACTCCTGATTTCCCATTTTTGAGATCCGCCCCAGGCGCTCCTTGCCGCCACTCGAATGTGCTTTTGGCGTCAGGCCAACCCAGGCTGCGAAGTGTCGACCTGACTTGAAACCACCGGGATCGGGGACGAAAGCCTTGACGGCCATGGCGATGATGGCTCCGACGCCCGGGATAGTGGCAAGGCGGCGCATATCAGCATCTTGCCTGGCCTGGACGACGATTTCACGCTCGAGCTTGTCGATTTGCTCGGCCAGCAATTCGATCTGTATAATCATCTCGGTCAAAGCAAAGCGCGCAGCTGGCGGCAGACGTGCATCGCTTTCATCTCGAATGATCTCGCCCAGTCCTTTGACGTTAGATATTCCGACCGGAGCGATGATACCCAGTTCTCCCATATGCGCACGCAGAGCATTTATCGCTTGCGTTCTCTGACGCACGAGCAAGGCGCGCGTCTTCAGAACCATCGCGGCTGCCTGCTGCTCAGCCGTCTTGACTGGGACGAAGCGCATGGTCTTTCGCATTACAGCCTCGCTGATCGCTTCCGCGTCGGCGGCATCAGTCTTCCCGCGCTTGACGAATGGCTTCACGTATTGAGGTGGCAGCAGTTTGACGTCGTGACCCAAAGCCGCGATCTCACGCGCCCAATAATGCGCGCTGGCGCATGCTTCCATTCCGACCAAACACGGTGGCAATTTCTCGAAGAAGCGCAAGACATCCGCACGCCGCAGCTTTCGATTGAACTGCGGCGCGCCTTCAGCGTCGGCACCATGAACCTGAAAAACCTGCTTAGCCAAATCCAGCCCAATAGTAGTAACATCTTTCACGGAACGGTCCCTCCTTGTGGCGCTTGCAACAACGACCACGATCTTAGCACTTTGATGCTGTTGGAGCGGGCCGTTCCACCTCATCAAGGGGTTCGCTACGCAAGCGTGCGACCTCTCCGGCTTCGCCTGCGAGGTGACCGCAGCCGCCCCTGAACACGTCGGCGCCTGTCGAGCGGGGATGGTCCCCGCCGCAAGACGGGAGCCCTTCATGTCGCACAATCTCACCCTCGCTCAGAACCACGCCTTCGATCTGGCCCGCACGCTGATGGTGCCCGTGATCCGTTTTCAGACTGAGACCGAGTTCGGCGTGATGGTCTCCAGCGAATACGACGGCGATCAGGACGCCATCGTCCATGAATACGACCCCTGGTGCCCGGCTCATTGAGACGGGTGACCGGCTGCCGCTGGCGCCATGCCGGCTGCAAGGGAGGCTTCGCCGCGCCGACGGTGCGGCGACTGACGATTGGTCAGCGCGCCCTTGCATTCGGCAGGCTTCGCGGCCGGGCGGGGACGTGCCGCAAGGCTAGGAACAACTGAGACCAACAGAAGAAGGGCTGGAGGTCGCTCGCGCGATCCGGTGCAGACAAATGGATAAGAGAGAAATCGAAGAGCTGCGCAACAAGGTTGGCTGTGCGGCTCTGCTGGAAAAAGACGGCTGGAAGGTCGACGTCAAGGAAAGTACCCGGCGCGCGATCAAGTATCGCCGCGACAGCAACATCGTCATTGTTATCCACCAAGGCCGCGGCTGGTTCGATCCCCTGTCGCCGGCGAAGGGGGACGTGTTTTCGCTCGCTGAACACCTCGGTGCTGGTGGTTTTGTCGAGGCATGTGATCGTGTTGCGGATGTAGTTGGCTTCGTTCCCAGCCTACCTGCGTGGCAGCGCCCCGCAAGACCCAAGGTCCTTGCGTCCATTGTAGAGCGGTGGGGACATCGCTTCAGACCGCGCCCCGGCTCCCCAGCCTGGCGCTATCTCACCGGCGAGCGCGGACTGCCGGCAGACATCGTGAAGCAGGCGGTCGGTGGCGATCGGTTGCGAGAGGGCCCCCAAGGCAGCATGTGGGCGGCGCATAGCGATTCTGCTGGAGCGCTCACAGGCTGGGAGGAGCGTGGACCCGCATGGCGGGGCTTCGCCACGGACGGTGGCAAGGAGCTATTTCGATTCGGATCGGAGGACGCCGAGCGGATCTGCATCACCGAGGCGGCTATTGATGCGATGAGCCTCGCCGCGATCGAGGTCCTGCGCCCTGACACCCTATATGTCAGCACCGGCGGCGGTTGGTCGCCCGCGACTGATGTCGCCGTGCGCTGGCTGGCCAACCGCGCGAACGCTTGGCTCGTGGCGGCAACCGACAACAATCGGCAAGGTGACATCTACGCCGACCGTGTTCGCGCCATCGCGGCGGACGCAAGTGCCCGGTATGACCGATTGCGGCCCTGCGCGGGCGACTGGAATGAGGATTTAACGGCCTGACGGCGTCCTCTTGACGTGGCTCGCGAGGGCGACGCGCAGGCTGCGTGGTGAGGCCGCGCCGAAGCCTCCGCATGAGTGGCTCTCTGATGCCTCGGCGTTGAGCGAAGGGAAAAGGTGATCGAACAATGAGAGAGGGGAATGAAATGGGAATGAGGCGCTGCCGCATGCCCGGCCGGCGCGTCAAGGGTGAAGCTTCGCCCGCGTTCCGCGGCCCTTGACCCGCCGGACCGGTGAGGCGGCCGGCGAGGAGGTGTGATGAAGAACTGCAGTGACGAAGTGATCAGACGGATCGCTCGCGCTGTCAGTCCGTCTAGGCCAAGAGGAGCCGCCCATGCACACCTCCCCCACTATCCGCAAAGTCGTCGAAGGCGTTGCGACGCGCCATGAGATGCACCGATTATTCAACCGCCATCTCGGTGACCCCGCGATGGCCGAAGGTGAAGGCCAGCATCTCTTCGCCGGTGAGTGGTTTGAGATCAACGAGCGGGAGCACGACTACATGCTCGAGATCGTGCCACCGCTATTCATATGCGCCGGCATGTTCGCGATGCGCGAATTCGTGACGGGCAGCGTCACAAGCATCTTCTTCGCGCTTGCCATCGACGGAAGGCGGCGCTGGTTCCATGGCTATTGCGATCTTTCCGATCGGCTATCGCCGGATCGGATGAAGGCGGCGATCATCGAGCGCGAGTCACGGCCCGTGCGCGCGATGACTCGCGACGAGCGGCTGGAGCACGTCTGGTCGAGCACGCATGACGATTATCGCGGCTATGCCGGCGAGCGCTGGCCGCTGGCCATGCGCGGCCGCCGCACCGTACTCGTCTATGCCGGCCAGAGCGGCACAGTCCTGAAGCTGCTCGACGACCTCACCGAGGCAGAGATCGCAGCCAAGCTGCCGGTGCAGTTCCGCCATCTGCCGGAGACGGCCGCGGCCTAGCCCGACCTCCCCTCCCCGCCCCGCGGCAGCCCGGCCTCGCTCAGGGCGCCGCATTTCACCACCCGGCTAGGTGCCGGCCCACTCATCAACTCCCGCAACGCCGTGCCGTCCGTCGCAGCCCGCGCCGGCGGACGGCGGCGCGCGCCCAACTGGAGGACATTTCCCATGTCGCATGACGATCCTTTCACCCTCGACCTCTTCGGCAATACCGCCCTTTCATCCAGCCTGGGCCTCGGCGTCACTGCCTTCGCTTCCGATGTCGGCGGTGACGACCATGACGATGATCCGCCGCCCTCGACGCCGGCCTCGGCAGCGCCGGCGGTCGGATCGGCGCGGCGCTCAGAGTCCGGTCCCCGCAAGCGCGGCGACAATTTCTATCTTTCCGGCGAGCGCGGCCTCGCAAAGGGCTGGAAGCAGCGCGCCCGCGACAGCATTGCCGCAGTTCGGCTCGCTACACAGATCGAGGCCGCGCAACGGCCCGCGACGGTCGAGGAGCAGCGGCAACTGATCCGCTTTATCGGCTTCGGCGCCTCGGAGCTCGCCGATGGCGTTTTCCGCCGACCCGGCGAAACCGAATTCGCGAAGGGCTGGGACGAGATCGGGGCCGATCTGCAAGATGCAGTCGATGAGGCTGACTACGCTTCGCTGGCACGCTGTACGCAGTATGCCCATTTCACGCCGGAGTACATCGTCCAGGCGATGTGGGCGGGTTTGGTGCGCCTCGGCTGGCGCGGCGGCCGCGTGCTCGAGCCCGGCATCGGCACCGGGATGTTTCCGGCGCTGATGCCGCCGGTTCTGCACGAGGTCTCCCACGTCACCGGCGTCGAGCTCGATCCCGTCACAGCGCGCATCGCGCGGCTATTGCAGCCCCGGGCGCGGGTCGTCACCGGCGATTTCGCGCGCACCGAGCTGCCGGCGCGGTTCGACCTCGTGATCGGCAATCCGCCGTTCTCTGATCGCACCGTCCGTTCGGACCGCGCGCTGCGCTTGCTCGGTCTGCGGCTCCACGACTATTTCATCGTCAAGGCGATCAAGCTGCTGAAGCCGGGCGGGCTTGCCGCCTTCGTCACGTCCCGCGGCACGATGGACAAGGCGGATGGCTCGGCGCGCGCGCTGATCGCGAAGCACGCCGATCTCCTCAGTGCCATCCGTCTGCCCGAAGGTAGCTTCCGCGCCGATGCCGGCACCAATGTCGTGGTCGACATTCTGTTCTTCCGGCGGCGCAAGCACGGCGAGCCCGAAGGCGACCTGTCCTGGCTCGACCTGGATGAAGTATGCCCGGCGACCGAGGACGAGGGCGCAATCCGCGTCAATCGCTGGTTCGCACGCCATCGCCGCCTTGTGCTCGGTGCGCACGCGCTGACCTCCGGCCCGTTCGGCGAGACCTACACCTGTCTGCCCAGTGACGGCGAGGACCTCGCGACCGCGCTGGACGATGCGATCAACCTCCTTCCGGTCGCAATCTATGACGGCGAACCGGAGGTGATCGACCCTGACGACGAGTGCGAGGCCGTGTCGGCGAAGTCGGAGAGCTCGGCGAGCCTCACGGCGCGCGAGGGCAGCTATCTGCTCGATAGCCAGTATGGCTTGATGCAGATCCTTGACGGCCGGCCAGTCGCCGTCAGGTTGCGCAAGGGCCGCAGCGCCGATGGTATTCCGGAGAAGCACGCTCGGATCATCCAGAAGCTGATCCCGATCCGCGATGCGGTCCGCGAGGTGCTGAAGTGTCAGGAGCTCGACCGGGCGTGGAAGGACGCGCAGGTCCGCTTACGCATCGCGTGGTCGAACTTCGTGCGCGCCTTCGGGCCGATCAACACGACCGTCGTGTCGACGGCCGAGGACGACGAGACCGGCGAGGTCCGTGAAACGCACCGCAGGCCGAACCTCCAGCCATTCCTGGACGATCCGGACTGCTGGCTGGTGGCCTCGATCGAAGACTACGACCTCGAGTCCGACACGGCGACGCCAGGTCCGATCTTCACCGAGCGGGTGATCGCTCCGCCGGCGGCTGCCCGTCATCACC
Organism: Bradyrhizobium sp. USDA 10063; assembly: GCF_054063735.1. Lineage (NCBI taxonomy): Bacteria > Pseudomonadati > Pseudomonadota > Alphaproteobacteria > Hyphomicrobiales > Nitrobacteraceae > Bradyrhizobium > Bradyrhizobium sp. USDA 10063. Next base: position 145,799 of record NZ_JBSSGP010000001.1, read on the forward strand.
AGCGCCGCCGACGCGCTGGCCGTCGTTCTCAACGAGCGCGGCCATGTCGACCCCGACCATATCGCGGAGCTCGTGCACCGCGACGCGGACGATGTCATCGCCGAGCTCGGCAGCGCCATCTTCCGCGATCCCAGCGGCGGCTCGTGGCAGACCGCCGATGCCTATCTGTCGGGTGCTGTGCGCGACAAGCTGAAGGTTGCGGAAGCGGTGGCTGCGCTCGACCCCGCCTATGCGCGCAACGTGACCGCCCTGCGCGAGGTGCAGCCTGCCGACCTCCGGCCCTCTGATATCACCGCACGCCTTGGCGCGCCGTGGATTCCCGCCGCCGACATCGTCGCCTTCGTCAAGGAAACGATGGGCGCGGAGATCAGGATTCACCACATGCCGGAACTGGCGTCGTGGACCGTGGAGGCCCGGCAGCTCGGCTGGATGGCCGCTGGCACGTCGGAATGGGGCACGGAGCGGCGACATGCCGGGCAGCTTCTCTCTGATGCGCTCAACTCCTCCGTCCCGCAGATCTTCGACACCATCAAAGACGGCGACAGCGAACGTCGGGTCCTCAACGTCGTCGACACCGAGGCGGCAAAGGAGAAGCTCTCGAAGATCAAGACCGCCTTTCAGAATTGGATCTGGTCCGATCCGGATCGGACCGACCGGCTGGCGCGGGTCTACAATGACCGCTTCAACAACATCGTGCCGCGCGCCTTCGACGGATCGCATCTGAAATTGCCGGGCGCCTCGGGCGCCTTCGTTCTCTACGATCATCAAAAACGCGGCATCTGGCGCATCATCGCCTCGGGAGCGACCTATCTCGCCCACGCCGTTGGCGCCGGCAAGACGATGACGATGGCGGCCGCGATCATGGAGCAGCGGCGTCTCGGCCTGATCGCCAAGGCCATGCTTGTCGTTCCTGGCCATTGCCTGGCACAGGCGGCGCGCGAGTTCCTGGCGCTCTATCCCGGTGCCCGCATTCTCGTCGCCGATGAGACCAACTTCACGAAGGACAAGCGGTACCGCTTCCTGTCGCGCGCCGCGACCGCGACGTGGGACGCAATCATCATCACGCATTCGGCATTCCGCTTCATCGGCGTGCCGTCTGCCTTCGAGCAGCAGATGATCCAGGACGAGCTCGAGCTCTACGAGCAGCTTTTGACCAAGGTCGAGCGACGACCGCGTTTCGCGCAAACGCCTCGAGCGCCTGAAGGAGGGATTGCGTGAGCGGCTCGAGTCCCTCGCCATGCGCAAGGACGATCTCCTGACCATCTCCGAGATCGGCGTCGACCAGATCATCGTCGACGAGGCGCAGGAGTTTCGTAAGCTCTCGTTCGCGACCAATATGTCGACGCTGAAGGGCGTCGATCCGAACGGCTCGCAGCGCGCCTGGGACCTCTATGTGAAATCGCGCTTCATCGAGAGCAACAACCCTGGGCGGGCCCTGGTGCTCGCCTCCGGCACGCCGATCACCAACACGCTCGGCGAGATGTTCTCGGTGCAGCGCTACCTCGGCTACGCGGCGCTCCAGGATCGAGGCCTGCACGAGTTCGACGCCTGGGCCTCGACCTTCGGCGACGTCTCGACGGAACTCGAGCTCCAGCCGTCCGGCAGGTACAAGCCGGTCACCCGCTTCGCCACCTTCGTGAACGTTCCCGAGCTGATCGCCATGTTCCGGTCCTTCGCCGACGTGGTGATGCCGGAGGACCTGCGACAGTACGTGAAGGTCCCGGCGATCTCGACGGGCAAGCGCCAGATCCTGACGGCAAAGCCGACGCCGGCGTTCAAGCGCTACCAAGCCCTGCTCGACGCGCGGATCAAGGCGATCGAGACGCGCGACCGGCCGCCGGAGCCGGGTGACGACATTTTGCTTTCTGTTATCACCGACGGGCGGCACGCGGCGATTGACCTGCGTCTGGTCGATCCGGACAGTGATAACGAGCCGAACAACAAGCTGAATCTTCTCGTCAGGAACGCCCTCCGCATCTGGAGGGAGACGTCAGACAACAGTTATGTGCGCGCCGACGGCAAGCCGTACGAGCTGCCGGGCGCCGCGCAGATGATCTTCTCCGACCTCGGAACGATCAGCGTCGAGAAGACGCGCGGCTTCTCGGCCTATCGCTGGATCAGAGACGAGCTCGTCCGCATGGGCGTGCCCCCGTCCGAGATCGCCTTCTGATCGGCTCCTCCGACACGATGGGCACCGGCGTCAATGCGCAGCTCCGCCTGAAGGCCCTCCATCACCTCGACGTGCCGTGGCTACCCTCGCAGATCGCGCAGCGCGAGGGCGGGATCGAGCGCCAGGGCAACCAGCACGACGTGATCGACATCTTCGCCTATGCTACCGAGGGCTCGCTTGACGCGAGCATGTGGCAGAACAACGAGCGCAAGGCTCGCTTCATCGCCGCGGCGCTCTCCGGCGACACGTCGATCCGTCGGCTTGAGGATCTCGGCGAAGGCCAGGCCAATCAGTTTGCGATGGCCAAGGCGATCGCGAGCGGCGATCAGCGGCTGATGCAGAAAGCCGGGCTCGAAGCTGACATCGCGCGCCTGGAACGTCTGCGCGCCGCCCATATCGACGACCAGCACGCCGTCCGCCGGCAGATCCGAGACGCGGAACGCGACATCGAGTTCTGCACGCGGCGGATCGCGGAGGTCGGCAAGGATATCGAGCGCCTTGTTCCGACGGTCGGCGACGCCTTCGCCGCGACCATGGCCGGCAAGCGCTATGTCGAGCGCAAGGAGGCCGGCCGCGCCCTGATGAAGGAAATCCTGACCCTCGTCCAGCTCCAGCAGGAGGGCGAGACCATCATCGCCACGATCGGCGGGTTCGACCTCGAGTACTCCGGCGAGCGTTACGGCCGTGATGGCTATCGCTACAGCACCATGCTGATCCGCATCGGGGAAGCGCATGAGATCGAGTTTCCGCTCACAGTGACGCCGTTTGGTGCAATCTCCCGCCTCGAGCACGCGCTCGACGACTTCGAGGGCGAGCGGGAGCGCTATCGCCAGCGTCTCGCCGACGCACATCGCCGGCTCGCCTCATACCGGTCGCGCGAGGACGGCGAATTCGTATTCGCAGCCGATCTCGCCGAGAAGCGCCGGCAGTTGGCGGAGGTCGAGAGAGCCCTTGCGACGGATGTGGAGGGCGCGGGCGAGAGCGCTATCGCAGCGTGATGAGGAAGGAAGGGAAAGGCCCGCTCGCAGATCGGCCGGGCCGGCAGCGCTGAAGCTCAACCGCCGCCTGCGCGATCCCAACCCGTCGTCCTTCGCAGGGCTGTTAGCCCTGCTTGTCCGGCCGGGTGGGGATGCTCGGCCGCAGTTGTGCCGGCCCGACCGCGCCGCGGGGCCCGGGGGTGTCTTCGGGAAGAAGACGAGGAAGGGCCCCCAAGGCGCGGTCCGCGAACCCGAACAGGAGAATCTCATGCATCTCATCAAGATTGATCCGCGTGCGCTCAACGAAAATCCCGACCGCATGCGCCAGACGAAGTCGACGCCGCAGGCCGACGCCCTACTGCTCGCAACGATCAAGGCCGTCGGCATCGTCCAGCCGCCGGTCATCACGCCCGAGACTGGCGGCCGCAACGGCTATGTCATCAATGCCGGTCATCGCCGCGTGAAGCAGGCGATCGCCGCCGGCCTCGAGGAGATCGACGTCCTCGTCGACGAGGCGGCGAACGACAACGGCGCCATGCGCTCGATGATCGAGAACATCGCCCGCGAGGCGCTCAATCCCGTCGACCAGTGGCGCGCGATCGAACGCCTCGTCGCGCTCGGCTGGACCGAAGAGGCAATCGGCGTCGCATTGACCCTGCCCGTCCGGCAGATCAGGAAGCTCCGCCTACTCGCCAACGTGCTGCCTATCATGCTCGATCACATGGCCAAGGGCGACATGCCAGACGAACGTCAGCTTCGTACCATCGCCTCGGCGTCGCTCGACGAGCAGAAGGAGGTCTGGAAGAAGCACAAGCCCTCCAAGGCGGATCCGCAGGTGTCGTGGGGGAGCGTGGCGCAGGCCCTGACCAAGGCCCGGATGTACGCACGTCACGCCAGCTTCGGCGACGACCTCGCCCAGGCCTACGGCATCCAGTGGGTCGAGGACCTGTTCGCGCCGGCGGACGAGGATAGCCGCTACACCGCGAATGTCGAAGCGTTCCTTGGCGCGCAGCAGGAATGGATGACGAACAACCTGCCGAAGCGCGGCATAATCGCCGAGACGACGAACTGGGGCGAGGTCAAGCTGCCGCCGAAGGCGGAGCGCGTCTACGGCAAGCCGTCGAAGTCGGATTGTACGGCGATGTATCTTGACCGTGACGGCCGGGTGCAGAGTGTGCATTACCGCATGCCTGCAGCGAAGAAGTCGAAGGACAAGGGTACGGCGGCCGGCGCTGACGCTGCTGACGAGAGCACAGCGGTCTCAAAGCCGCGTCCCGACGTGACGCGCAAGGGCGTCGAGATCATCGGCGACTTCCGAACCGACGCCCTCCATGAGGCGTTGGCACGCGCGCCCGTCGAGGACGATGCGCTGATGGCGCTGCTGATCCTTGCGTTCGCGGGCCAGAACGTCTCAATCGATTCCGGTAGCGGCGGCACCTATTACGGCAACCGCCGCATTGCGCGCCATGCTGCAACGATGTTCGATCAGGACGGCAAGCTCGTCCTCGACATGGACACGCTGCGCGTCGCGGCGCGCTCGATCCTCGTCGAGGTTCTCTCGTGCCGGGAAAACCGCACCGACAGCGGCATCGTTGCGCGCGTCGCCGGCGAGGTGGTCGGCGCGGACAACTTCCTGCCAAACATGGGCACCGACGACTTCCTGTCGTGCCTGTCGCGCGCCGCGCTCGAAGGCTCGTGCAAGGACGCGTCGGTTCTCCCGCGCCAGAAGGTGAAGGACACCCGCGCCGCTTTGGTCGAGCACTTCAAGGAAGGCCGCTTCGTCCATCCGGCAGCGCTGTTCGCTCCGGACAAGGTCGACTTGTTGGCCTGGCTGGCGAAGAACGCCATCACCGCCGACGACCAGGTCGAGGACCCGGACGCTGGCGACGAGGACAGTGGGGAAGCCTCAGATAACGAGGCGTTCCGTGAGGCGGCTGAATAGCCCGCCCACCATATCCGAAGGACACCCCGCCGCCGGCCCAGCTGGCGGCGGCTTCGTTTCCAACACCCATGAACAGGAGGACGTCCATGTCCGCGCAATTGATCTACGACCTCGACCCGCTCGGAGCGATCATACAGTTTTCCGACGGCATGCCGCGGCCACCGGACCGGCACCGCAGGAAGCTCGCGGCCTGGGAACACCGCAACCGCGGCAGTCGGCTGATCCGCAAGCAGGCAGAACGCCGCGCCGGCAACACCGTCATTGGCGCCACCATCACACTCCACGCCGGCGACTATGGGCGGCGGCGGTGTTGTGGTGCTTCGCGTTCACCGAACCTTCTCGGTCGACAGCGACCTGAGGTTCGTCGTGACCGAACGCCCGAGGGTCGGTGCGGTCCGCGTGCTCAGCCAACCCGGCGGGGACGCCGAACTCGTCTATCTCGCCAGCAGCCGCGCCGACGCCGAATGCTGGCTGCAGAGCCACGGCTATCCAGATGCGGTTCTCGAAGAGGTGACAGCCGATGCGCCAGCAACCGACGTCATGGAGGGGAGGACGGCCGCATGACGACGCCCTCACCCCTCACCCCCGTGACGGACCCGAATTCTGGATTGCCCGAAATCGAGTTCGGCTGCAGCGGCGACGGCCATCTCGTCGCTCGTGTCGGCGACACCGCGTTCGCCATGCTGCCGGGACGTGACGCCCGCCATTATCTCGCGACCGGCTGGCGCATCAACCGGCCGATTGCCGAATGGAAGCGCTCTGACTTCTACGGCCATTCCGGCGAGCTCGCCGACGAGGCGGCCTTTCGGACGAAGGTCGTGGAGAACGCCGAGCATCAGCGCGAGAAGCTTGCGCTCGGCCGTCGCGACGCCGGCTCCAATGCGAACACGCCATGGGGTCCGTCGCAGGGTGCAACCGTCTATGCGGAAGGCGTTATCTGCCATTCAACGGCGGGTCACGGCGGCTTTCATCTCTCGGCCGAGCGCAACCGCAAGGTCAACCCTGTACTGCGCGCGCGGAGCGGCTGGTACGAGGAAGACGAGGCCTGGGCGATCGTGGCGATCACCTTCCCCGCATCTGTTCACCGGCTACGAGCGGCGCTGCGCCGAGCGCACCATCAAAGATAGTTGGTCCGATGCGTGGGAGGCAATTTTCGGGATCGTGCTGCAGCCCGGCGAATCCCGTGAGAAGGATCGGCGCACCTTCGAGAAGGAGCACGCCGACAACTGGATCGTCGTGTCGGCGATCATGTCGGATCAGCAGCCGGGCTTTGTTGAAGTCGTCGCCACGCCGGGCGGCAGACGCGGCGCGGGTACTGAGGAGCGACGTTTCCTCGTCCCGTCCGACGAGTACCGGATCGGCCGCTTCGGCTTCGTCGTCGATGAGACCCGCCACCCGGTCTATTCCGGGCCATCGAGCTTCATCGGTTGGCAGGGAAGGACGTCGCCATGAAGGCTTCCTCCGAACGCCTCGCCCGGCTTTCGCGCATGGAAGAGGCGCGCCGCCAGACGCAGCGCGAGCTCGACATGATCGACCGGCAGATCATCCGCCGCATGACGACGCTGATCCCGCAGCTCGGCCGCAAGCGGTCCGGATACCGTCGTCGGAAGCCGCCTGACCCGAGCATTTTCCTCGAACGCTATCGTTCGAACCTTGCGGCGATCACCGCGGAGCGCCAGCCAGAAATCGACGCGCTATCGCGCAAGCTCGCCCGGCAGGATGCCGCGATCGAGACGCTTCGGGCTCGATGCGCGCCGGAGTCTCGACCCGCTCGTGACGACCCGGAGCGTTCACATCGCAAGGACGAATGTCGCAGTCCGGCCGACTGTCGTCCGGGGAAGCGGCACGGCGCTGCGGCCTAGCGAGGCCGAAGCTGACTTTGTGGCTCGCTCAGGCGAACGTCTTGAGCACGGCGCGAAGCTGGCGGTCTGCCGGGTCGAACCTTTCCGCATTCGCCAACCCGGCCCGCACCCTGTCGGCCCTCCCCTCGGGTTTGCTGCGGTCTGCGCCCCCGGCGGTCCGCTTCAAGGCCAAGTCGCAAGCGACCAGGAACCGCCGATCTCGGCAAGGCCCGGCCGCGTTCGGCGCAGGGCTCCAGCAAGCCGGACCCTGCTTGTCCGCAGCCGGACCTCGCTCGCCTCGCGGTCCCCGGACCTTGAAGCCGCCCTCATCCCGGCGGCGCTGGGCGAGCGCACCCGAAGGGAGGTCCGGCAGGGGCCGGATCGAACCAGACGGCGAAACCAGATAAGGAATCCACCATGACCAAACCTGCTCGTTCCTCTCGCGCCAGCGCCCGTGTCATCCCGCTTCGCAAGGGCACCACTCTCGAAATGGTCCGGCTCGCCTGTCCCGACGCGGCACAGGCGCAGCGCATCTCCGAAAGCTTCGGCCTTGCGATCCAGGACAGCGACGGCATCCGCGATCTGCACGAGCGGCTCATCATCGAAACCGCCGACGCGCTCAAGGACGGCTTGAGTGAACGCGCAATGCAGATTCACCTTCAACGGATCGTTGGCGCTTACGTCGGCTCCGCGCACGGCGCTGGCCAGTTCTACACCCGCGCAGTCACCGAAGCGCGAGATGCGACCGCCAAGCTCGCCAACGCCGGCCGCGATGAGGACCTCGATGGTCCGGTCGGCTTCGATAGCCAGGCACAGCGCAAGCGTGAGTTCGCCGCCGACATGGGCGTCCAGTCCCACGCGCTTCGCATGGCCGCCGAGGGCGCCGTTGCCGCCTACGAAAAAGTCGTCGGCGAGACCTGGAGGCCTTTCGAGCGTCCCGTCGATAACACGACCGACACCGTCGGCCGGAAGGCGGCTAAGGCGCAGATGTCGGCGTTCGACTAACTGCCGGCGCGGGGCCTCGGCCCCGCGCCTCTTCCATTGCAGCCACCTCACGGGCCGGTCCCCGAGCCCGGCCCGTTTTCATGTCGCCGCTGCAACAAAGGGTGCCTGCCCGCGCTGCGTGCCATCGTCGACTCCTCCCGGTCCGTGGTCCTGCGCCGGACCCTATGCCCGCGCAACGGCTTTGCCGTCCTTCGCGCTGCTTCGGCCCTGCGGGTGCGCGGACCTCGGGCCCGGCGTTGGCGGACCCCGTGAGGAGCCGCGATGGGCGCGGCCTCCCGAACGGAGTCATTATAATGAACAGGAACGGAGAAAAGGCGCGAGGCGACCTGTACGCCCGCATCACGGACCGCATTGTCGCGGAGCTCGAACGCGGTGTGCGCCCTTGGGTCCAACCTTGGACGGCTGCGAATATCGCAGGCCACATCACGCGACCGCTACGACACAACGGCCAGCCTTATACGGGTATCAACGTCGTGCTGCTTTGGTCAGAAGCCATTGCGCGCGGCTTCTGCTCTCCGATGTGGATGACGTTCAAGCAGGCCAGCGAACTCGGCGCGCATGTCCGAAAGGGCGAGACCGGCAGCAGCGTGGTTTACGCGAGCCGCTTCACCAAGACAGAGACCGACGCTCACGGCGACGAAATCGAAAGGGATATCCCCTTCTTGAAGGCCTATACCGTCTTTTGTGTCGATCAAATCGATGGCTTGCCCGAGCATTATTACGGTCGGCCGGCCGCTGTCGCATCAACGATCGAGCGTAACGCGAACGCCGACGCTTTCTTTGCCAATACCGGCGCGATTGTTCGGCATGGCGGCTCGATGGCCTTTTACGCGCCCTCGTCCGATCACATTCAGATGCCGACGATCGAAAGCTTTCGCGACACCGCCTCCTATGTCGCCGTCAGAGCCCATGAGACCGTGCATTGGACCGCTCCCGTTCACCGCGTCAACCGCGATCTCAGCCGATATGCCAAGGATCGGAGCGAGCGCGCACGCGAAGAGCTGATCGCGGAGCTCGGGAGCTGCTTCCTCTGCGCAGATCTCGGGATCTCTCCCGAACTCGAACCGCGGCCTGATCATGCAAGCTACCTCGCATCGTGGTTGGAAGTTTTGTCGAGTGAGAAGCGCTTTATCTTCTCGGCTGCCGCGCATGCGCAACGCGCTGTGGCTTATCTGCACGACCAGCAGCCAAAGGCCGCCGAGGTCGAGGAGGCAGCATGATGAGCGCATAACGTGATTGGCGCCGGCGCTTGCGGGCCCCTAGCTGTCCGGTGGTTCGACTCAGAGATGCGGCCTCTTGTTGGCCGCTCGAGAGCCAGCGTCCCTTTATTCCTCGTGCTGCGCCACCTGATTGTGGCCTTGCGTGCCGTCCTTCGAGGAGGACGACGTTCTGACTTACACAGCGCGTCGTCGCTGTGCCGAGCAAATCTCGCTCGCGGCCTTCGGATTCACTTTCGGGCCGCGTGGCTCTCTTGACGGCAGAGCAGCGCGCTTACCCGTTTTGAGGCGTCGACCCGCAAGCCTGAGGAATTGAAAGATGTGTGCGGTCAGCGGTGATCGGGTTGTTCGTCGGTCAAAGTGTCGATGGGCGCAAGTCGTGTTCGTCGGCCGTTTCTTCTGGCGCACCCACGTCGTCCTCGATTGGCATGTCTGACCGAAGGGCGTCGTCGCTTGAGCGCCGCCTCGCTCTGAACCCCGCAACAGCCGGTTACGACTTTCTTCCCCTGGCCGCTGCGCGCCCATTCCTCGCGCAAGCCAAGAAAGTCGTGCCCTGGCTGCCCTCTACTGCGTGCCGGCCCCCTTCGGGGTGCGGCTCGATCGCCTCCGGTCTATCGCCAGCCATCGAGGCCGCGATGGGCGGCCCGGAAAACTGAAAGGACACGACAATGGCGACCATCGGCACCTTCACTTCGACCGGCAACGGCTTCACCGGCACGGTTCGCACCCTCGCTCTCAATGCCAAAGCCAAGCTGGTTCGGGTCGAAAACCCCTCCGACAAGGGACCGCACTTCCGCATCTTCGCCGGCAATGTCGAGCTGGGAGCCGCTTGGCAGAAGACCGCCCGGGACACCGAGCGCGATTACCTCTCGGTCAAGCTGGACGATCCGAGCTTCCCGGCTCCGATCTATGCCACCCTGATCGAGGTGGAGGGCCAGGATGGCCTACAGCTCATCTGGTCCCGCCCGAATCGGGATTGAGGGCCCACGGCAACGGCCCCGCCGAAAGGCGGGGCCATTTGCCCGCTGTCACAGCCTCGGGTCACGGAACCGTGATAGCCACTGGTGCATGTCATTCAAATGTATTACATCTCGCTGCGCGTGAGAATAGGGAGGTCGCTATGGCTTCGAATGCCTTGGTCCAAACCCGCATCGATGCGGACGTGAAGGAAAAGGCCACTGCGGTTCTGGAAAACATGGGTCTCACGGTATCCGACGCCGTTCGGATCCTGCTGACGCGCACGGCCAATGAAGGGATGCTTCCTCTGGAACTCGTGAGCAACAGCCAAGCTTACGACAGCTGGTTTCGTGAGAAGGTGCGCCAGGCGTTGGCCGACACGCGACCCGATATCGATGATTCCGAGGTCGAAACGCATTTCGCACAACGCCGTGCCGCTGCGCTTCGAAAGGCACCGGAGCAGGAGCGGTGAAACTAGTCTGGTCGCGCTTCGCGTTGTCCGATCGCGACAGCATTTTCAGCTACATCGAGGCCGAGAATCCTCGTGCCGCGGTCCATGTCGACGAACACATTGCGAATGCCGCGCGGCGCCTGCTCGACTTTCCGGATAGCGGTCGGCCGGGGCGTGTCGCTGGGACGCGCGAGTTGGTCATTCCGCGTACAACTTATGTCGCGGCGTACCTGGTCGACCGCGATACCGTTCGCATCTTGCGCGTGCTCCATGGCGCGCAGATGTGGCCCGACGAACTTACCAACGACGATTGAGGCAGCTCCGCACAGTATCGTGCGACCAGCTGGACGGGCAAGTTTCGATTTATTGTTTATATCGTAGGTTGACTACGATAAGTGCGATCAAACTAAATCTTCAAGCCTTCGTCTCGCGTGCGTGCCGGACGAATAAAGGCCTTGGTCAGCGTCTTGAGCGTGACCGGAGTTTTCGCCCTCGGGCGCTGGAAATGGCCGCTACGCTGGATTTCGACCGCGCGGCATTTTTGTTGGTGCCTTATTCATCTGGACGAGACGGCCGTTCTGCCGAGCGTTCACAGCACGGACTTTCGCCTCTACAGGACGCCCCACGCCCGGTAGCGTCCCCGCCCGGTCGCCTCGCGCAGGCCGAGCTCGGCGACCAGGTTTTGGGCAGCACGGGGGGTGATCCCGAGTTCCGCCGCGATCATGCCCGCAGAGACGATCGGCCTCGTCAGCACGTAGTCGAGGAGAGCTGGCAGTTTTGAAGTGGTGCGACGTCCGGCGAGTTTTCGGGCAAGCAGGTTTCTGGTCATTAGCCAGCGGTCGTGATCCTTGCGGCCAGACTCGGCGGCGGCTGTCATGGCCTCGAGTTGCACGACCAAACGCGCTCCGGCGTCGCGTGGCCGCCGGCGATCACGCGGAATGCTTTTCAACCCAGCATGCAGGCACGGCAGATGCGATCGCGTTTTGCCGCGGTCCCTCAACAACGCCGCGGCGAGCAGGCGGCCGAGCCAAGGCGTGTGCTCGAGCGGTTCGATCTCACCCCAGGCGTCGGCGGCAATCGCCCCCGCCAGGGTCGGCGGCAAGCCGCGAGTCTGGTCGACCACATCGCGCCAGTGATCGAGGCGTTCCTCCTCATCCCAGTCGGGATCGTAGATGAGAGAATCCCGCTCCGCCCGAAACCGAGTCTCGTCGGCAAGCCTGCGCTCCGCCCTGGCGTTCGCTGCGTCGACCGCGTCGAAAGCGGCGGCCAGATGGGGATCGGTCTCGAGGACACCGAGGGGCAATTGGAGACCCACCTCCTCCCGCTCGGGGGCCTCGTCGATCTCGAAACGTCCCTCACCTTGCTTCCGGTTGCTCGCCTCCTGCTCTCGCTCGCCCCGCCCGCGGAGGCTGGAGAGCCCTGAAGCCGACAGCGCCCATTCAGGCTTCGCTTCGGCGATGCGCCGACGGGCACGGAGCACGGCGTGCGCGCGAGTCAGCTCATGGGTGGGAGCGCGAACGTCCATGCCGGCGTCGTGGAGCACGAGGTCATCGAGGTGGACAAGTTCGCGAGCGGTGTCGCTTTCACTTTCCGATTTCATCAGCGCAATCCTCATATGTTGTTTAGGTTTAGGGGCTATAGCGAGCCGAAATTTCCGCTAACGATTTCAGTCCGCTCGACTTGCCGCACCGACCACACACCCGAACGACCGCCCCTGCGTTGGCGCAGCCGTCGGACGAGGCCTGGCTGACGGCGCGCCGCGTTGCGCGTGAACTCGACAGGATCCTCGATGAGGCGGACTCGCACCGAACGGCGGTCGATCGGGCGGCCGCGGAGCTGCGCCTCTCGACCCGGCAAGTCTACAATTTGCTGGCGCGCTATCGTGCCGACCGGCGGGTGTCGTCGCTGCTGCCGCGCAGAAACGGCGCGAGGAAGAAGCGGCTCAACCATGAAGTCGAAGACATCATCGCGGCGACCTTGCGAGCGCAATGGCTGACGCTGGAGGCGCCGCCGCTTGCGCCGGTTGTGACCGAAATCCGCGCCCGTTGCGAGGAGGCCGGGCTCGCCGCGCCCTCCTATGGCGCTGTCGACCGCCGCATTCCAGCGCTGTTCAGCCCCGAGGAACTCGCCAAGAAGCGGTCGGCGAACCCGAAGCATCTGCTGCGGCTCAAACCGCGACCCGGATATATCCGCGCCTCGAAGCCGCTGGAGGTTTGTCAAATCGATCACACGCCCACGGACATCCACTTCGTGGAGGGCGAAGGCGTCTTTGTTGGCCGGGCGTACCTGACCCTCGTCGCGGATGTGGCGACGCGCGGTATCCTCGGCTTTTGTCTGACCCTCGAAAAGCCGTCGGCGTTGTCCGTCGCCCCGTGCCTCGCGCAGGCGATGTGTCCAAAGGAGGATTGGTTGGCCGCGCGCGACATCGAGCATCGCTGGCCGATGTTCGGGCGACCGCGGTTGCTCGTCACCGATTCCGCGAAAGAGTTCAAAGGGCGCGCGTTCCAGCGCGGGTGTGAGGACTATGGCATCCGCATTCGCTACCGTGATCGCGGTCGCGTCCACGAGGGCGGGGTGATCGAAAGGTTGCTCGGGAAGCTCAACGCCGTACTCGCGATGCACCCGGGGTCGACGGGTCGATCCGTGGCGGACCGCGACGGCTATCCCGCAGAGCGGCGCGCTCGCCTGAGTTTCGCCGACCTCGAGCGGTGCGTGGCGCTCGCCGTGATCGATCACAATCTGCAGCCGAATGCGAAGACGTTGACGACGCCGGCGGCGGAATGGGCGCAATGCGGTCGGGATCTTCCGCGTTTCGAGGACGACCCTGCGCGGGTCGTGCTGGCGTTCCTGCCCGGAGCAGAGCGGCGGCTTTCGCCGCAAGGCGTCAGTCTGTTCGCGGTGGACTATTATTCGCCGTGGCTGGGCGGCCTGGTCCCGCGGCGCGACCGTCTGGGCCAACTCGAGGTGCGGTACGACCCTCGCGACATCAGCCACATCTATGTCCGGGATCCGGAAACGAGGGAGTTTCGGTCCGTCGGACGACGCGATGGGCAACTCGCGTCGATGACACTGTGGGAGCACGAAGGCGACCGCGCCCGTCGCCGCGCCGCGAACGCGCGCTCGGACACGGAGAAGGTAAAATTTCAACGCCAGATCGCCGAGATCGTCGGCGGATCGAAGCCGTCGAAGGTCGAACTGCGCGACGCCGTGCGCAGGACTCACGCGGCGGAGGCCAGCAAGCTCTATGAGGCCATGTGCCCGATGGCGTCGGAGGTTCCCGCCGAGCACCCGGCCCGCGAAAAGCGCCGGCTGCCCGTCGAGGATTGGTGAGATGGCCGACCATCTGCTCGATCATGTTCGCCCGTATCTCGACCGCAGTCTGGAGGATCGGATCGCCTACATCGAGGCGCCGCGATGGATCGGACACCACCTCGCCACGCAGGCGCTCGAGCGGCTGAACGCATTGCTGTCCCGGTCGCCAAGTTTACGCACGCGCGGTTTGATGCTCGTTGGTCCCTACGCCAACGGCAAGACGATGATCGCCGAACGGTTCGCCGTCGCGCATTTGAAAGCCTACGAGATGCAGCGGGTGTGGGTGGTCCAGACCCGCGAGGGCGCAGGACTCGCCCATTTCTACGCGAGCATTCTGCGCGCCTTCCGGGCGCCGGCGGGAAACAGCCGGGACGTCGGCCGCAAGGCCGAGCAGGTCGATCATCTGCTCGACGGCCTGAAGCCGAGAATCCTGATTTTCGACGAGTTCCACAACGCGCTGCGCGGCCGATCTCGCGACGTGGAGGCGGTGCTGGCGTTCCTACGGCGGATCGGCCGCCAGTTCGACATATCGCCGGTTCTGATCGGCGAGGTCGCGGTGTACGATTTCATCAACGCGACCGACGAAATGGCGAGCCGGTTCGAACTGCTCGCGGCGCCGCGATGGCGCTACCACGACGAATTCCTCACGTTGCTCGACAGTCTCGAATCGGATGGGGCGTTGGTGCCGCTTTGGCTGCCCTTGCGCGAGACCGCGCACCGGAGCCGCTCCACCTGGATCCAGTATTGCCCTTTGTGTCTTGCCGACGATCGCGCTCCCTATTTTCGGCGGTCCTGGCGACTGGCGTCGCGGATTTCCTGCTTCACGCATGGCTGCGGTCTGCGCGATCGATGTCCCGCCTGCCGCGCCGGGATCGCTCCCTTCGCTCAGACGGAATTGGTCCCGCAATACGTCTGCGTGCGCTGCGGTTTCGATCTGCGCGGCGCCGCGAAGATTTCGGTCGAGGCGGTAGCGCGGCGGCTGGAACGGTCGATCGACGATATCTGCAAGGCGGAAATCGCCAAGAGTTCGCCGGCGATCCACGAATGGGTTGCGCTTCTGCTGCGCGCGCCCGCCGTCGCCGGCGTCGGTCGGCCGCTCGCCAATCTGTCGACGTCGGCGCGCATCCGTTGCTTCGAGCGGCTCGCGCAAAGGGCCGACGATGGGTCTGTCGACGCTGTCGCCCGGCGCCGTCGACCAACCTTGGCCGCAGGCGGCCGTGACGGGTTGATCGGGCGTTTCGTGGATTTCGTCGACCAGCATCAGCGATTGTCGCGGTCTGCGCGGGCGCAACCGCCGGGCGTCGACCTCGCGGCTTTGCTGGCGGCCTATGCGCGCATCGTTGGCGACGGATCGCGCTCAAAGCGTCGGGGCGGCGGCGCCGGCCTGCACAAGAGTCTGGCGGTTGCCTTGCGGGATCCCCGGCTCAAACGCGAGCTCGCGACGCGCCGAGCTGGACTTGCGCGAGGCGACGGGCCGCGGACGATACCGGGCGTGGGGCGTCTTGTGAGCGAGGCTCCTTTGTCGAGCTATTGTTTGGCTGGGCGCAAATGACGATTTTCTGGCGTGCCTGGCAAATCGCTACCTTGGTGCTGCTGCTCGTCGGCCCTGTCTTCGTGATCAGAAGCCGAAAGGCTCTCTCCAGAGAGTAGTGCTTTCACGGAAGGCCTGCTTGTCTCCTCAACGTGGCGGGCCTCTGAGGCGTCGTCTCCGCTCTCATAGGCGCGCAACGTCGTGTTGTCGTTTACCAGGCCAACACGATCACCTTCGCGTGGGTCATTCTTATGCGATTTTTCGACGGCGCAGATCATCGCCTCAAGCTGATCGAGAAACAGCGGGTGCGCGTAGATCGTCCAACCGTTGATTTCGAGCGTCTCGTCGCTCACGCCTCGTCATCCGCAAGCGGCGCGTCGAGATCAACCTTAACGTCCTTGACCAGGTCCTTGCCGCGGGACGCGAGTGAGCGCGGCACCGGCCCAATCCGCGACGGCCCGTTCGCCATGTCGCGCGCGAGAAATGCGAGAAACTTGCCGATCACGGGATCGCCATCCTCGACCTGCGCGACCTTCTTCGCGATCACGACGGTGCCATCGGCAAGCCCGCGAAACACCACCTGATCGCGTTTGCCGAGAGCGAGCATCTTTCGGATCGCCGCAGACACAGTCGTCTGGCCACGCTCGGTGATGGTGGCCGGGATTTAAAGAATTTCAGCCGTTTTCGCCATGGCCGGCTCCGGGTTGCATACCGTACCTTCCGATGCGATGCATTTGCATTGTGTGTCAAGCCACCCCGCCGGGGGCGATCGAGACAAAACAGCGACCGCGGTCTGCCCTGTGATGGCGAGGCTACGTAGGCCAGCAGGCGAACTCCGGCGAGGATGACGCCAGTGAGGGGCTGGTCGGGTGGATATCGACCCGTCGCAGGCCAACGTCAAGCCCTACGACCACGACAACGACAAGGCGCGGCGCGCCGCTCTCAGCGGCGCCACTACTCGATCACGTAGCCCAGCGCGCGATAACCCGCCCGTCGCTTCGCTGCCATCCGGGCCAGAACGGGAACGGTATTATCGACATAGTCAACAACCAAGACGTCTCTCTTGCCATCATGCTGGCGATGAAGACGGCCGACATACTGCGCCAGGGTGCCCTTCCAGGCGATCGGCATCGTCAGGAACAATGTGTCCAATCGGGCGTCATCGAAGCCTTCGCCGATATAGCGACCTATTGCGAGTATCAGGCGCTCATCATCGTCAGGAACATTCAATTTCGTATTGGCGTGCTTGCGATCCTTCGCGGACATGCCGCCACGCAGCACCACAAGATTTTTCACGAACGGCGAGAACCTCTGCTGAAGATAATCGAGATGATCCTTCCGCTCCGTCAGAACGATGGGCGAACGTTTGGCTTCCAGCGATTTCAGCACATCATCAAAGATCAAGTCATTTCGGCCACTGTCCTGCCCCAGGGCCGCATAGATCGCCGGCATTGACGGGCGTTCGGCCAGCGCCAAGGACGACGGCAATTCAAATCGCGTCGAGCGATCGCGCGCGCGGTGGCGGATACCACGTTCGGCAGCTTGCACACGCGCATCGACCCGATGGCGAACGGGACCGCATTGCATGAAGATGATGGGATGATGCCCGTCCTTTCGGGCGACGGTCGCCGACAGGCCAGCGACGTATCGCGCCTTTGACCGTCGCGCGACAAGCTCAAAGCTCGCCGCCGACAGGTGATGGCATTCGTCGACAATCAGATGACCGTAATCGGCAACGATATCAGCGACCTCTCCATTGCGTACCAGGCTCTGGATGAGCGCCACATCGATGACGCCTGTCGGCTTCCTTTTCCCGCCGCCAACAACGCCGATCTGCTTTGGGTCTATCTGCAAGAAGGATCGTAGACGTTCCACCCATTGATTGAGCAGCTCTCGTCGGTGGACGAGGATGAGCGTGTTTCGGGCACGGTACGCAATCAGCGCCGCCGCGACGACCGTCTTGCCAAAGGCGGTCGTTGCGGCAAGCACGCCGTTTTCGTGGGTGACAAGAGCTTCGAAGGCCCCCAGCTGCGGCCGTCGCAACTCGCCCTGGAAGGAGACGCCGGCAGGGAGTGCCATGCCGATTTCGCGGTGATCTTCCAAATGGACAATGGCGCCATGGCTTTTGATTAGATCGATTGCTTCCTCGAGGCAGCCTCGAGGTAAAGCGACATGCTGCGCATAAAGCTCGGCGCATGAGACAACCCGAGGCTTGCCGAATGTTGGTAACCGCATGGCCTGAGCGCGATAGAACTCCGGGTTCTGGAACGCTGCCAGGCGAATAAGCTGCGCGATCAGGGCCGGCGGAAGGTCCGTCCTGTCGAAGTAAACCTGATCGGCAAACACGATCCTGATGCTTGGCGGGATCGCAGCGTCAATACGCCGCGGCGCATTACGGCGTGACGGCGACATCTTCCACGGCTCGTCCGCATGTTCGTCGTCCACCGGCATGCGAACGCCCAAAACCCGACCTGACTGTTCCGCCTCTCCAGCGATCCTGAAGGCCGCATCAGCTGATAGTCTTAGCAGAGACGACAGATAGGCCCATTGGTCGTCGTAAGGTCGCAGATCTCTGTCGACAAAAACGCTGTTGCCAACTTCGCGAGCTTTTCGTTGGAGGGGAAGCGCAATCAGATTGCCGAAGCCACCCAGTGGCATCGTATCCTGGTTAGGAAAGAACCGATCATAAGAGGAGAAGCCGATCTCGGGACGTTTCTCCATCGTTTCCGTGATCAGGGCCGCCCCCATCTGACGCGCGATCCGCGCCGGGATTGGTTCGCTGAGGAATATCCAGACATGGCCGCCGTTTCCCGATCGGGACCGCTCGAGAGCGGCGGCAATGCCCCTGCCGCGGCAGGTTTGCAGGAGCGCCCCGGCGTCCTCCGCCCACGCCTCGTTGTCGAAGTCTGCGGCGAGGAACCAGCATGTTTCGTCCTGGAGCAATGGATATACACCGGCGACAAAGTCACCGGTGCGGGCGTCGCCGCCGCGAAGGTGCCTTCCGATGATGTCCTCGGATGGAGGAATGAAAGCCTGATGCGGGCATTCCCCACATTTTACCTTCGGTTTCCCGCAGATTCCTTTCGCCCATTCGTTGGAGCAGGCTGGGGAATAACCGGAGCGTCCAGCTTTTCTATTTTCCCACCGCACCGGGAAAACGTCGGGACGCCCAGCGAATAGGCGCCGGAACAACTCGATTTTCTCGATAGACGACGAGTTGTTGGTAACAGGAGCATCGACAAAAGCGTGCCGTTCGGCCGCACGGCTACCGGAGATCAGCTCTTGCTCATGCGCTTCCAACTCACGCTCAAGCCCCATCCGCTCTGCATTCAGATCAGCTAACCGCCGTCGAATGCGTGCGATTTCCCCCGAAGTGTTCTTCTCGATCAAACTTGTAGCCCACGCCTAAATGTTCATGTGGCACGCCAACATAGACCAAAGTCGACCTCCGTTTAAGGCGGACCATGCGTCACGCAGGCCCAAGGTGTTCGAGTTTGGCAGCATTTCGACGCCGCGCCGTTTCTCGAACAGCGTCGCCACGCTCAAACGCAGCGCGTTGTCATCGACCGAGGCGATCCATTTGCGGACCTTGGGTGCCTACGCCTTCCTGCAACACCGTCGCCTCGCACAATCGGGGCGGAAAAGAGAATCAACGGACCTCCGCCTCAGCCAAGCTTGCCGGCTGTACGCCACGCCATCGTCGATCTCATCCTTCGACCGTCAGCTCAGCGACGCCCATACTGCTGAAAACGACAGACCGCGTTTGCGGCGTGCTCAGTCATAGAATGCCCCATGCCCGATAGCGCCGACGTCCGGTCGCCCGCGCAGGCCGAACCAAGCCACCAGCTCCTCGGCGGCGCGTGGCGTGATCCCCGAGCTCCACTTCGATCATGCCGGTCGAGGCGATCGGGCGCGTGAGCACATAGCCGAGCAGCCACGGCAACTGGGAGGTGCGCCGGCGCTCGGCGAGTTTGCTCGCGAGTAGGTTTCTCGTCTTCAGCCAGCGGTCGTGGTCCTTAGCTCGGCTGTGGCGGCGGTGATCGCCTCGGCTGCCTGCAAGCCGCCCTGCGGCATTGCACGGCCCTCGGCGCTCGTGCGGTGGTCCTTACCTCCGGGAGGTCTGCGCTGTGGGCCCCTTGAATTCTCCCCTCTTAGCCTATAATTCATTCCTGGCAAGGAGTTAATTATGAATGCTGCCCTGTTAACCCCCAATGAAGTCGCTGCTCTGGCCGAGACCTCGAAGACAGTCGTGGAAAAGGCGCTCGAGCAGAAGGTGTTTGGTGCGGGGCGCGGTGCCAGCCGCCGGCTGCTGCCGCTGCATGCGGTTGCCCTTGCCGCGGCGGTGAAGTCTCTCGGCCGACGGCTCACCGTCAACGACAAGAAGCTCGTCGCGCGCAAACTGGCCGCGCTGTCGCCTTCCGCCCTGAAGACGGCCGAGATCGAGGTCGCGCCAGCCGTGGTCCTACGGGTCGGTTCCCTGACCCGCGACGCGGTCGAGCGCGCGGAGCGCTATGCTGCGGCCCGGGATGCCTTCATCGAGGTTGCCGAGGGCGTCCAGGGTGGGCGTCCCGTCATCAAGGGCACGCGCCTGACCGTGAGCGCGATTCATGGTCGCCTCGCGTCTGGTGACACGATTGAGACCTTGATGGAGGACTATCCCGATATCCCGCGCGGGGCGTTCGAGGCGGCCCTCCTCTACGCGAAAACCCATCCGCAAGTTGGCCGCCCGGTGCTGCGCCACCGGGGATCGGTGGCGTGAAGTTCTTCATCGACGAGTGCATTTCGCCCTCGCTCAGCCAACATCTCAACCAGGATGGCCTGCACGATGCGATCCATCCGCGCGATCGCGGTCGGCTGCGCGATCCCGATCACGTCGTCTTCGCGCGCGCTATTGAGGAAGACCGCATCGTCGTCACCGAAAACGCCGATGATTTCAGAAAGCTCGCCGCCAGCGTCGATGTTCACCCCGGTCTGATCATTTTGCCGTCGGTCGCTCGCGACGAGGCGCAACGGCTGATGGCCATTGTGATCGCGCACCTCACCGACGCTGGTGGCGAACGTCCGCAGGACCTACTCGTGAATTCCGTGCTGACCATCACGCGCGCGGCCGACATCCGGATCGACCCGCTGCCGTGATGCGCGGCGATTTCGGCCGCTTCACAAAATCCCCCAGGCCCGATAGCGTCCCCGCCCGGTCCCCTCGCGCAGGCCGAGCTCGACGACGAGGTTTTGGGCCGCACGGGCGTGATCTTAAGCTCCGCCGCGATCATGCCGGCCGAGACGATCGGCCGGATCAGCACGTCGTCGACCAGCGCCGTCGACCGACCCTGGCCGGAGGCGGCCGTGACGGGTTGATCGGGCGTTTCGTGGATTTCGTCGATCAGCATCAGTGATTGCCGCAGTCTGCGCGGGCGCAACCGGCTGGCGTCGACCTCGCGGCTTTGCTGGCGGCCTATGGTTGCGCCGTCCGCCGCGGCTCGCGCTCGACGCGTCGCGGCGCCGACGACGGCGCACGCAAGAGTCCGGCGACCTGATCGAAGACGACGCCCGACGCGTCGCGGGGCGCCGGCGCGAAGGGAGCAGGATCCCGCGCGCTCACAAGACGCCCCACGCCCGATACCGTCCCCTTCCGGTCGCCTCACGTAAGGCGAGTTCGGCGACGAGGTTCTGCGCGGCGCGTGGGGTGATCCCGAGCGCCTTGCCGATCATGCCGGCCGAGACCAGCGGTCGCGAGATCACGAACTCGATCAGCTGGGGCAGCCGCGAGGTGGAGCGGCGGCCGTCGAGTTTTCGGATGAGCAGCGTGCGGGCAAGGAGCCAGCGGTCATGCTGCTTGAGGCCCTCTTCCGCCGCCGCGGCGATGGTTTCGAGCTCGGCGACGAGACGCGTCGTCGCGTCGCGCGCCCGGCGGCGTTCCCGCGGCACTGCTTTCGCGCCCTCGGCCAGACACGGCAAATGGGCGCGGGTCTTATCGCGGTCGCGCAGCACAGCGGCGGCGAGCAGGCGGCCGAGGCCGGGCGCGCGCTGCAGCGGCTCGATCGCGCTCCAGGCCTCGTGGGCGATCGCAGCGGCGAGGGTCGGCGGCATATCGCGGGTCTCGTCGACAATGGCCCGCCATTGCACGAGGCGCGCGTCCTCGTCCCAGTCGAGGTCGTAAACGAACGGATCGCGCTCGCCGGCCGGCGCCGCCGGGAGCCGCCGTTCGCTGGCGAGGGTTCTGTCGGCCTGCGCAATGGCCGCGTCGACCGAGGCGAACAATTCGGCAAATTCGCGGTCCTCGGCGAGCGGCGGCTCGAACGCTGGCTTCGCCTCGTCGGCCTCGGGCTCCGGGTATTCGACCTGGGGATGCTTTGGGTCGGACTCCCCTGCCCTGCGTCGCAGCGCCTCGAGACCGGTGGGCGACAGAGCCCAACCGGGCGCGGCGTCGGCGATGCGCCGGCGCGCACGCAACACCGTATGGGCGCGCGTGAGTTCGTGGGTGGGCGCGCGGATGTCCATGCCGGCGTCGTGCAGCACGAGGTCTTCGATATGGACGAGCTCACCCTCGAGCCAGAACGCGGCGACCGCGTCGGCGAAGTGGGTTCTCGCGATCCAGCCGTCGCGGATCGGGCTCGTTCGCAACCGTTCGTCGAGACGCGCCAGTGCGTCTTCGGCACGGGCGAGCGGTCGGGCGAGCTCGCGCCATGGCAGGGGATCGGGAAGGCGGGCGCTCAAGGGGGGCATCGCGAGGCCGGTCTGGAATGGTGAAGATCGGTCATGACGGTCTTTCCGAGGGTTCCGAAGGTCCGGGGTCGAAATACCTGTTGGATCAAAGCGCTGTCGGACGCCCGCTGAAATCGCGAGCGGAAAAGCGTGCGCCGATTTTCCGCTAAGCGTTGCAAATTGAAATCGCTAACGGAAAGCGACAAGCGGGCCGGAGATGTCGAGCTGCCGTTAAATCTGCAACGTCGGATGAGGCGATTTCAGTGGGTTACGTGTGTCGCTGGCGGGTGGCATTGCCATTAAAAATGCCTTCGTCGGACATCAACCATTGAATGGGCTGCCGCCGCGCAACGCGGCGCACCCTCACCATCGTCCAGGCATGGCTGGTCTCCTGATCGACCATGCGGCGGTTGGTATTGGCGTCGAGCAGCACCAAATCTTCAAGGTGTACAAGCTCTCCTTGCATCCAGCGCGTGGCGCAGGCCTCGTGGAAATCGGCGCGCGACGCAAATCCCTCGCTAAGCGGGCTGGATTTGAGGCGCTCGTCGAGCCGCAGTAAGGCGTCGTTGGACCGCTCGAACGCAGGGCTCGCTGCAATCTCGGCGGCGACGCGATATGGGACGCTCATTTCGCTATCGCATTTCTGTTGATGATGAGCGCGATCGCATCGATCTGGCTCGACACGGAGACATGATGGCGCGAGTCTGCTGCGGGGGCGCCGAAGGTGAGCGGCGCCGATGTCCGAGCCTTATGATGTGGTCGGTTGGCAGGTGGCCTGCGATAGGGCCGCTATCCTTCGACGCACGGTTGCGGACGCCGACGGCCGGCGTGAACTGACGCTCGGCGAAGCGGCGCGGCTGCTCGGGGTCGATCGCAGCACCCTCTACCGCTGGCGCCGGCGCTTTCGCAGCGATGAACGCGCATCGTCCTTGTTGCCCTCCCCTAAGGGTCGGCGCAGAGGTGCGCAGATTCTGGCCCCAGCCCTCGAGGCGCTTGTGACGCGCACCATCGAGACGTTCTATCTGTCGAGCGAGGCGCCAAGTCTTGCCGCGGTGGTGAAGCGGATTCAGGCCGAGGCCTGCCGGGCCGGCATGAGCAAGCCGGCATGGCGCACTGTGCGGCGCCGGATTGAGGCGATTGATCTCCAAAAACGGCTTCGATGCCGCGAGGGAGCAGCCGCCGCGGCCAGCTGCGAACCGGTGATTGGTCACTACGGCATCGATGAACCACTGGCCGTCGTGCAACTCGATCATACGGTTGTCGACGTCATCGTTGTCGATGACATCGATCGCAGGCCGGTCGGGCGACCGGTGGCGACCTTCGCGATCGACGTAGCGACTCGCATGGTCACTGGCTTTTATCTTGGCTTCGATGAGCCGTCGGTGTTGCGAGCAGGTGTCTGTCTCTCCCAGTCCGTGTTCGAGAAGGAGGCTTGGCTTACGGCGCGCGGCGTTAGCCTTCCCTGGCCGGTTTCTGGGCTGCCTCGTGTGGTTCATGTCGACAATGCCGGAGAGTTTCATGCGAGCGCCTTCACGCGCACGTTGCAAGACCACGGCATTCAAATCGTCTATCGGCCAATCGGCAAGCCGCGTTTCGGCGGCCATGTGGAAAGGCTGATCGGAACGCAGATGGGCGCGGTGCATCTGTTGCCGGGCACGACCTTTTCTAACGCGATCGCGAAAGGGGCTTATCCGTCCGAGGCTCAAGCAGCGATGACACTTGGGGAACTTGAGCGGTGGATGCTGCTTGAGATTCTTGGTGTCTACCACCAGCGGATTCACGCTGGTCTGTCGCGCCCTCCGATCGCGCTCTGGGAGGAGCGCGCGCGTGGATTGGCGTTGTCGCTGCCGAAGAACCGCATGGCATTCTTTGTCGGTTTGCTGCCGATGGAGCGACGCATGGTCCGGCGCGACGGGGTGCGCTTGTTCGGAATTCACTACTGGTCGGACGCGCTTGGCGACCTCCCCGGGCGGAGCGATGTTCGGCTGGAAGTTCGCTATGATCCCCGCGATTTGTCGCGGATCTATGTCCGCCGCCCGCAGGGGCAATTTGTCGAGGCCCCCTTCCGGGATCTCGGCCGGCCGCCGATCTGTCTGTGGGAGCATCGCCGCGCGGTCGGCCGGCTGCGGGCGCAGGGTCGCGCCGAGTTGAACGAAGCGCTGATCTTCGAAACGATTGAGGCGCAACGCGCTGTTGAAGACGCGGCGCGGCGCAGTACCAAGGAGGCGCGCCGGCAAGTTGTCCGTCGCCCTCCCGCGACCGCGCAGCCGGCCGAGAGATCGCGTCCGCAGATCGGCGCGATCAATACCGACGATCCTTCCTTGCGCCTCTTCGACGTGGAGGTCATTCATGACAAATAGCGCGGCTGACGAGCGCTTGCGGGGCGGCTTTCTTGCGGATGCTAGTGACGAGGCACGCCTGCGAGAGGTGAGGTCCGACCGTTGGATCTCTTATCCAAGAGCCGAAATCATTCTCAATCAGATGGAGCGCATTCTGGCGCATCCGCGCAATTGGCGTATGCCGAGCCTGCTGGTCCTGGGTGAAGCCGGAATCGGGAAGACCCAGATCGATCGGAAGTTTGCTAGATTGCATCCCCCGGAGCTCGGCCGCGACCGTGGCCGCACCACGATGCCGGTGCTTTCGATGCAGATGCCGCCAGGCGTCACCCAGCGCATCTTGTATCTGACGCTGCTGGAAACTCTGGGGGTGCGGCACGGTGTTGGCCGCTCGATGTTCGAGACCAAGATGCAGGTGTTGCGGCTGCTCCGCGATCTCGAAGTGAAGGTCATCGTCTTCGACGAGGTGCACAACTTGCTGGCCGGCGGCTTCCGGGAGCAGCGCAGGATGCTGGCCGAACTGCGGTACCTTTCCAACGAGCTCATGATCTCCTTTGTTTGCTTCGGCACCCACGATGCGCGCGAGGCGTTTGCCGGCGATCCGCAGCTGGCACGCCGCTTCGGCCTTTCGGAACTTGGTCCCTGGGACCTCGACGGTGAGTTCGCCGCGCTGATTGCGACCGTGTTGAAGACCTTGCCGTTGCGGGCGCCGTCGACGCTGAGCGCCGAGGCCCTCAAGGTCATAATCAGGCTGACCCGGGGCAACACCGCCCGAATCTTTGAGATGATGGGAGATCTCGCGGTCGAAGCCATCCAGTCGGGCGAGGAGCGGATCGTGGATCAACATATCGAGTGCTGGCGGCCCAGCCTGTTTGAGCGTACCTTAGTTGCTTGAGGGATCCTGCGCTTGATGTTGCACGTCAAGGGTCAGTGCTCGGGCGATGGTGCGGAATAAAGGTCAACGCGACACCGATGAGCTGGTCCCAGGGTAGCGGATTGGGGATTTTGTAGGTGGGCAGCAAGGTCCTGATAACCTTAATGAGAACCAGCGAAACGGAAGCTAACACGACTTTCGCTTCCGTCATAGCGATGTGGGTTCCGGACCGCCCAGAATTGAATTTCGGGTCGCAAATCAACGAATTTCGGCGACCTCAAGCAACGTTAGTCGCCGGTCGGCGCCAAACAGTCGACTGTTGTCACGGCTATCGGGCTGGCTTCCCAGCGCAGATTCGGTGGCCTCGCCGCGAATCAATGTTCATTACTTCTGCCACGCTCAGGCTCGCTTCGAAAGTAGCGCTTGTCAGGCCGCCTCGATATCGGTCTGCGGAAAATCGGCGCCCTTGAACATCAACGGCTCGCCAAGATATCGGGCGCAGGCGTAGGCGAAACAGTCCCCGAAATTGAGCCGCGCCGGGTGTCGGCCCTTGCCGAAGCGGTCGAAGGCGTCGAGCGCGATGCGGGCTGTTTCGGGCGCAACGTTCACCATTTTGATTTCGATAAGCGCGAGATAACTCTCGACCGCTTCGGCCGCCGCGGCGATCGGCAGATCGAGCACGCGGGCGATGGCAATCGCCGTCTCCCACACGGCCAGCGGCGAAGTCAGCCGGGTTGTGCTTTGCTGCACGCGCGCCAGCAACTCGCGCGCCTCGTCTTCGTCGGTCAGCATCGCGGTGAGCGCCGAAGCGTCAATGAACATCAGGAATCCTCGTACAGGCTGTCGCGGAACGCCTTGTCAGCAGGCTTGCCGTTCTGCGGATTGCCCTTTGCCTTCAAATCGCGACAAAACTGGACGCCCAGATCGACTAATGACGGCTTGCCCTGCTCGCGCTCAAGTTCATGGGCGAGTGCCGTGTGCACGGCCTCGGTCAGTCCGATTTTCTTCAGCGCCGCGACCCTGCGGGCCAGCGCGTCGGTCTCCGGATTCTTGATATGGAAGGCCATGGGGCGCTCCTCTAGCGCATATCGTGTATCCTTATATAACATTCCGGATACACCGCGTGAAGGCCGCGGGATTCTCTCCAAGTTCGCTGGAAAACTTGTAAAATCTCGCACAGAGGCCTTGGATTCTTTATGGTTAACATTCTATGAGCGCCATCCCTCTTCGACTTCCCGATGCCGCCTCAATCGAGGCTGTCCTGGCAGGGCTCGATCCCGCCTCGGTCGACGCGGATCTCATCCCCGCGCTCGTCGCGGCTTTCCCGAGATTCGATTTCAGCCTCGCCCGGGTCGACGATGGTTACTGGCGCGATACCCGGTCGGTCATTCGGCCCGACGGCACCCGCGTCGGGGAGTTGCGGCAGTGGATGACGGCCGAACTCGCCAAAGATGGCGGGGATATCAAGGCGCTCTGGACGCGTCTGAAAGACACGGATCTGCAGATCACCGAGTGGCGCGGGACCAGCGCCTTCGCCTTCGCCTTCGCC
Source organism: Bradyrhizobium sp. USDA 10063 (assembly GCF_054063735.1). NCBI lineage: Bacteria > Pseudomonadati > Pseudomonadota > Alphaproteobacteria > Hyphomicrobiales > Nitrobacteraceae > Bradyrhizobium > Bradyrhizobium sp. USDA 10063. Next base: position 172,663 of record NZ_JBSSGP010000001.1, read on the forward strand.
CCGACCGGACCCGGGACCGCCGATTATATCCAGATCGCACTTGGCCGAGAAGTGGAGTGGCGCGCTGGTCCGATCGTCAATCCGGACTATCGACCTTGGGGCGAAGAGGAACTGCTCGATCCCAGCTGGCACCGACAGTCCCTCCCCGAGACGGACCGCCTCGCCGGCCCGGTCTACCGCCTGCTCGACCGCGCCGGCGGCGCATTCGTCCATATCCGCAGTTTCCTCGATCGCTGCAGTCGCGTCGAGCGCGATAAGCGGGAGGCCCAGCGGCCCGAGATGGAGCGGCGCGTGATCCGCGAAGTCGGACCGCAGGGAACGCGGGAAACGCCCTTCCTCGAAGCGGTCCCCGACTGGTTCAACTACGTGCCGCGGGAGGTGCGCTTCTTTCAAGATTGGGAGGAATCGACCGCCAGGCCGCAGAGCGTGTTTGAGCATTGGGCGCTCGATGTTCGTGATTATACCCACAAGGGCGAGCGCGAAGTCGGTTTCATCCCCCGGCCGCTGAAGCATCCGAAGGAGCGGCTTCTCATGGCATCGGATGTTTCGGTACATCTGCTGATGGATCGGATTGAGGCCGTGCGAGGTCGGCCTTTCCTTCGGTTGGTTCTTTCTGATGACCCATGGCCATTGGGTTGATCCCGACATCGGCCTGGCGATAGCGCAAGGTCTGAAGGCACAGCGCGTTCGTCTGCCCGATCCCGACGCTCGCGTGCTGCTGCGCTGGGCGGATCGAAGCTACGGCTTTTGACGGCGCCGCCCGCGGGCGACCGTACCTCGCTCTCGCTGGCTTAACCAAAAGCCGGCGCCCACCGCAGCTTGATGCGTCCTCACTCCCGATGAATCGGCACGATCGGCTTCATCGACGATACGTGCAGGCCCACAATATTTTGCTTTGGCGCGAATGGGACCTTGCACCGGCTGAAGGGCAGGAAGCCTTGGTCACCCAGCCCGTCGCGGAAGGTCGATTCGGCCCAATTTGAGAAAGTTGACCGCGGTCAACTTTGGCGGTCTGTCGCGGAGTCTTGGGGGCAACTGCAGGAGAGGGCGGCGGTGGACCAGGAGAAGTTGACCGCGGTCAACTTCTCCATTGGCGCGCTTGCAACCTCGAATGACCGTTAAGGATTCGTTTACCCTTTAATTGTTGCGCTATCGCTTAGAATCGGGCGTACTAGCCACGCTTTGCGCGCGTCGCGCACCCGAAATTTGTAACTACGCGAGAAAGCCGTGGCCCCGAACGACCAACAAGCGATAGCGCGAGCTCCATTGGCCGCGCCCTCGGCGATCCATGATACGATCGCTGCCGACGCGCGGGAACTCTCCGCGAAGCTTCATGCACACCGAATGAAGCTGTTCCCGCCAAAAGCCCGTAAGAATCTCCGCCGGCTCACATCTGGCGAAGTTGCTAAGCTCGTCGGTATTAATGACGGCTATCTCCGCCAATTGTCACTGGAGGGGAGGGGCCCCCAGCCTGATACCAGTCCATCGGGTCGAAGGTCGTACACATTCGAGGACATTCAGAGCCTTCGAGCGTATCTCGATGAATCAGGCAAGGGCGCGCGCCGATACCGACCGCATCGCGTCGAGGGCGAACAGTTGCAAGTCATCGGCGTCGTTAATTTCAAGGGTGGATCAGGCAAGACCACCACCGCGGCGCACCTCGCTCAACATCTCACGCTGCAAGGATATCGGGTGCTCGCGATCGATCTCGATCCGCAGGCCTCGCTTTCCGCACTGCACGGCTATCAGCCAGAGTTTGACGTCGAGGAAAACGGAACTCTCTACGGCGCCATCCGCTACGACGATGCGCGCCGGGAGCTGAGTGAGATCATTCGGCAGACATACTTTCTCGGGCTCGACATCGTCCCCGGCAATATCGAGCTGATGGAATTCGAGCATGAAACCCCGAAAGCGTTGGCTATGCGCCAGTCGGGTGATCCACTGTTCTTCGCCCGCGTTGCCCGTGCTCTCGCCACTGTCCAGGATCGTTACGACGTCGTCGTGATCGATTGTCCGCCTCAGCTTGGATTTCTCACGCTCTCCGCGCTCTGTGCGGCAACCGCAATTCTGATTCCCGTGCATCCACAAATGCTCGATGTCATGTCGATGTGCCAATTCCTGATCATGACATCCGACCTCCTTGCCGTCGTCGCCAAGGCGGGTGGCAATATGAATTACGACTGGATGCGCTATCTCGTCACCCGCTATGAGCCCGGTGATGGACCGCAGGCCCAAATGGTCGGCTTCATGCGCTCGCTATTCGGTGATCGCATGGTCACCAATATGATGCTGAAAAGTACGGCGATCTCGGACGCCGGCATCACGAAACAAACGCTCTATGAGGTCAGCCGCGATCAGTTCACACGCGCTACCTACGACCGCGCGATGGAATCGCTAGACAGCGTCAATGGTGAAATTCAAAGCCTCATCCAGGCTGCATGGGGGAGGGCCTAATGGGTCGCAAAAACCTGCTTGCTGACCTCTTGGACGACAAGTTGACCGCGGTCAACGAACCGCTGTCAGGTGAGCCCGGCGACAATCGGAGACCATCACAACCAACACTCGGATCGCGCGGGGCAGTCGGCGCTATGAGCCGTTCGCTCGAGATGTTGTCCGCGGAGCGCGATGCCGCCAAGGCCCTGACCGAACAACTCACCACCGGACAGGCCGTCGTTGAAATCGATCCAGGATTAATCGATGCCTCGATCGTTCCGGATCGCATGACCGGCGTGAATGAAAAGCACGCTGCTCTCGTTGAATCAATTCGTACCAACGGGCAATTGGTTCCGATCCTTCTTCGCCCACATCCGACCAGCCCAGGACGGTTTCAGATCGCCTATGGCCATCGCCGGGTCCGTGCGCTTGCTGAGCTTGGCCATCCCGCGCGAGCTGTGGTCCGTGACCTTAGCGACGAAGATCTGGTGGTCGCACAGGGAAAAGAGAATGGCGAGCGTGAGGATCTGTCCTTCATTGAGCGGGCAAGTTATGGCGCCGCGCTTGAGGATCGTGGGTTCAAGCGTGAGATCATCATGGCGGCGCTCAGCGTCGACAAGACAGAGCTCTCGCGCCTCATCTCCGTCTGCCGAGCTTTGCCACGCAGCTTGATTGACGCGATCGGGCCGGCGCCGAAAACAGGGCGTCGGCGCTGGATGGAACTCGCAGAGCGGATGGCGGGGCGCCACGATCAAAAGTCATTAGCTGACACCGTGGCCAGCGATCGTTTCGTGCGTGCGACCTCCGATGATCGTTTCGCAATCGTGTTCGCCGCACTCGCGCCTCGCAAGCCCAAAACTCCACGGCCGACCACTTGGGCTGATGACGATGGCAAGAAGATCGTCAAGATCGAACGTCGCGCAGATCGCGTAACTCTAGCGCTCGATGAAAAGGCCGCACCAGCATTTGGAGATTTCGTGATTTCGCGGCTGCCGGAACTCTACCGATCTTTTCGGGAGGGGCGCACCGATGAGTGACATCGCGCGTCTTGCTGCTTTGGATATGGCGCCGCCGGGACCTCTCAAGGTCGGGCGGCGCGATGCGTACCTGCGTTTCCGTCCTCTAACCACAGGAGCATAGCGGAAAAAGAAAAAAGGCCCCCGGAACGTCTCCGTCCGAAAGCCTTCTCTCGTCACGTTTGGCGACTGACAGAGAATCACTTTCGCGAATCGCAGTCAAGCGTCTTTAGCGACGGCGCCGTTTTGGCGAGCAGATTTTCTTTGCCCGCATGAGGCAAAGACATGCAGTCACACTCTCCAACGACGCCCTTTGGGCGGCGATCGTTGACGCTTGCCCATGTGGCAAGCCAAATGGTCGCAACAGAACGCCCCCCCGAAAAGATCGTGCACAAGTGGAAGATCTTCCACGCCATCTGCACGGCACGGCCGCGCCTTGGCGTGTCGGAGCGCTCGCTCTCGGTGTTAAATGCGCTCCTGACTTTTCATCCTGAGACCGCGCTCACAGGAGAGGATGATCTGATCGTCTTCCCGTCGAACCATCAGCTCAGTCGGCGGGCGCACGGCATGCCGGCATCGACGCTGCGGCGTCACTTGGCTGTGCTGGTCGACGCGGGACTGATCGTTCGGCGCGATAGTCCAAATGGCAAGCGATACGCGCGGAAGGACGTTGCCGGCGAAATCGAGCTCGCCTTCGGCTTCGATCTGTCACCGCTTGTCGTGCGCTCGGAAGAGTTCGAGAGCCTGGCGGCCGATATCGAAGCGGAAGCGCGCGCACTTAAACTGGTGCGCGAACGCATCACGCTGTGCCGGCGCGACATCGCGAAGATGATTGCAACCGGCATCGAGGAAGGCGTCCCGACGCGAAGGGCAGGGCAGGGGCCCGCCGATTGGCAGGAGGTGCATGCCGCCTTCCGCGCAATGGTTGCCCAGATTTCACGCACCGCGACCCGCCAGGAGCTCGAGCCGATCGCCGACGAGTTGTCGCAACTGGCTGACGATGTCCTCAATCTTCTGGAAGCACACATCAAATCGAAGAATCCGAGCGCCAATGAGTCCCATTCTGAGCGCCACATACAGAATTCAAATACCAATGCCTTAATTGAACTTGAACCTAGCCTTCAAGAAGGCAGGGCGGCGGGAGCTGAGCCTAAACCTCAACCAGCGCGAGTCGCCGAGGGTTCGTATTCGTTGGGAATGGTCCTGAGTGCCTGCCCGGACATCGTCCACTATGCCAAGGGCGGGATTTCAAACTGGCGCGATTTCTTCGCCACCGCGGCCGTTGTGAGATCAATGCTGGGGATCAGCCCGAGCGCCTGGGAGGAGGCGCAAACCGTCTTGGGTGAAATGCAAGCGGCGGTCGTCGTCGCCTGCATCCTGCAGCGTGGCACCACGATCAGATCAGCTGGCGGCTACTTGCGCGGGCTGACGCGGAAAGCGGAGGTCGGAGAGTTTTCTCTTGGGCCGATCCTGATGTCGCAGATCAACTCCCAGCGCCACGAAAAACGAACGGCCTGACGGATGGGTAAGCGTCTCTGTGCGCCACCGCCTCGGGCCGGCGCATCGTGGTCTTAGCTTGCGGTTGAGGTCGGATTTGATGGGGCCTTGGTTGCTGCGTCAAATCCAATTTCTTCATCAGGGCGCCGAGCCGGAGACTGGCGACCTTGAGATCGTCCGTGCGACGATTGCGCACCCGGGCGTCGTGCGCCGGCGGCCGGTCGGATCGAGTGGTCGTTTTACCGAGCACGCCGCCCTGCCGTCGGACCGGGCCTGCGAGGATCGCGACGGTGTCTCAAGAAACGTCAGGCCAAAGCTGCGAACGGGCCGAGCAAGATTGATGAGAAGGCTCGCGAACGCGGAGCTGAAAGGAAAACCCCCCGGCGGTAGGCCGAGCGCGCCCAGGAGGCGTCACTGGACGAAAGGGCGCGCACATCGCGAGAAAGGTAAGGGTGGAGGTGGCCCTCGACGAGGCGAAACGGGAGAAGACGAGAAAGTGGAGGAGATCGAAACGGAGTGTGCCGCGCTCGCCGAACGCGCCCAGGTGTAGCCAGCTATTTCGCAGGTCCTCGAGACTCGCTACGTCCAAGGACAAGGAACGACTGAGCCGGATCGCGTCGTCGATCTGATCTTGCGGGCGAACGGGATTACAGATTGGATCGAGCGCAAACCAGCGCGTCGTTTTTAAGCCAGGAACATAACAGCATGTCGCATCCGATGTCCCAACCATGGCTCGATTGGTTACCGATGGTCCACGAGCCCCACAGTTATGAAGTGATCCTTTATCTTTCCGAGGATGGAGACGTATGGACCGGTAATTATCCGGAAGGCCGCGCACGCGGCATGTGGGTGATGAGCCGCGGTGGAAGCGCGATCGACAAAGAACCGATCATGTGGGCGCATATCCCCATGCCGTCGAATTTCAATCCGACATAGTTCTGCGCCCTGAGGGCGTGGACGACTGAGGTCGCAACGGCTAGATCGCGGTGAACAACGTCGCGAGCCAATTCGCCCGGATAGGAGTCGTTAAGCTTCGCCGGACCCGGAAAACAGGACGGTCGGCGGCGTCGCACGCGGCGGCGGGATGGACCGACCGCCTCCGGATCCTGGTTTGCTCTTCAGGTCGTATCGTTGGGCCAGGTCGAGCAGCCGCCGCCTGGTGAACGGGTCCGCATTCTCGGCCAAATCGCGCGCCCGCTGCGCGAAGCCCCTGTAGAAATCTTCCACGACGCCACCCCCGCAACTTCACTGAAAGGCTCAATTTCACTCTTGACGGGCTGCGCGTCAAACGAGCGAGACACACCCGGAGAGATTTCGGCGCTTACCGCTTGTGCCCGCGGCTCGCATGAAACAAGCTGCGCTCGGCAGGAAAAAATCGATGGCTGCGCTAAATTCGAGCCGCAAGCTGTGCCCGTCGTGCGGAAAGGCAATGACGGCCATTCCCGACGATGTCGCCGATGGGCGGCCGCGCTATGTTTGCCTTGCCTGCGAGGACGATCCGCTGCACGACCCTGCCGCTCGAAAGTGGGCGGATAGCCCGCTGCGGCCGCCGGCTAAATAGCGTCCAATCGAGATCGAGCCCGGCCGCCGAAGTGCTGCCGAGGACCGATTATGCTCACAAGCCAACTGCAATGCTGTGACGTTGCAACTCGCACTTTGAGCTTCGTTCCATCGCGCGAGCCGGCGGAGCCGCCGCGGAGTGGGCGGCCGGCATGTCCATCGATTCGAACGTCTGCTTGGCGCCTCGCTGGGCGGTGGCCCGCTTGGATGCGAAAGGCGAGGCTGCATCCACATGTCGAGTACGTCGGCAGATTCGTCATCGATCTGGCGATCGGCGACTTCGACAGACCTGCCGATATTGCTGACAGCGACGATCTCCATTGCCAGTGATGACACGGCGCCTAGGAGCCTGTCTGAGTAGTGACTGGTCAAGAGGGTGCGAGTCTGATTCGTTACGTAGCCATGAGCACGGAATTTCGCCCCTGGAAGATCGATGAGGCCCAGCTTCTGCCGCCGAGCGTGCAGGATTATGTGCCGCAAGACCACGTTTCGCGGTTGATCGTGTCGCTGGTCAGGGAAAGCCTTGATCTATCGGCGATCCTGGGCAGCTACCGGCGTGGGCTGGGTCAGCCGCCGTTTGATCCGCGGATGATGACGGCGCTGCTTCTGCACGGCTATGCGAGCGGCATCTACTCGTCGCGGCGGATCGCCAGGGCGACGGTGGAGCGGGCGGATTTCATGATGATCGTGGCAGGCGAGCCGCCGGACTTCCGCACGATCTCGGAGTTCCGGCGGCGGCACCTTAAGGCGCTGGCTGAGCTGTTTGTGCAGGTGTTGAAGCTCGCCGAGAAGGCCGGGTTGGTGAAGCTCGGACACGTTGCGCTCGACGGCACCAAGATCAAGGCGAACGCGTCCAAGCACAAGGCGATGAGCTACGATCGCATGAAGAAGCGGGAAGCGGAGCTTGCAGCGGAGGTCGATCGCTGGCTCAAGGCCGCCGAGGCCGCCGATGCGGAAGAGGATAAGCGCTACGGCGCCCAGCGTGGCGACGAAATGCCCGATTGGGTGGCCGACAAGCAGCAGCGGCTTGAGAAGATCCGCGAGGCCAAGGCCGCGCTGGAGGCCGAAGCCAAGGCTGCAGCCGAGGCGGAGCGCAAGGCGCGGGCCGAGGCGCGTCGCCTCGCCAAAGGCCGCACGAAGAGCGGCAAGACGCCGACGCAAACCGAGCCCGACGGCAAGGCGCAACGCAATTTCACCGACCCGGAGAGCCGCATCCTGAAGACCAAGGACGGTTACATCCAGGGCTACAACGCCCAGGCCGCGGTCGATGGTGCCCATCAGATCATCGTGGCGCAGACGCTGACCAGCTCCTCCAGCGATCAGGCGCAACTGGCGCCGTTGCTCGACGGGATCAGGGCCAATTTGGGGACCAATCCCGACGAAGTGTCGGCCGACGCCGGCTACTGCTCCGCCGCCAATCTTCGCACGATCAAGCGGCGGCGCATCGCGGGCTACATCGCCACCGGAAGGCAGCAGCACGGCACCCAGTCCGCCACCGCGAAAACGGCTTCAAGAGCCGGATCGCTGATCGCCAGGATGAGCACCAAGCTCAAGCGCGCCGGCTACCGAAGTCGCTACCGCTTGCGTAAGCAGATCGTCGAACCCGTGTTCGGACAGATCAAACAGGCGAGAGGCTTCAGGCAATGCCTGCTGCGCGGCATCGACAAAGTGACGGCCGAATGGGCCCTGATCTGCACCGCTCACAACCTCGTCAAGCTGGCGAGGGCCGCATGAGCCGCTATCATTAGGATAAAACCGCCTTCTCGGAGCTAACTGGACAGGCTCCTAGGTGGCCTGCTTAAGGTGAACTGCGTTTTGCTGCTACGCCCGTTGCCTTGAGAGCCGAATGGCTGAACCGATTAGGACCGCCAGTCTTCATTCCATCTGTTTTCGCGACGGGCGCACCCATCTGCGTCCTCGATAGAGGCTGGTCTGACCGAAGGCCGATCCCGCTTCGCGGGCTCTCGATCTTGTCCCCGCAACGTCCGTCCTCGACTTTCTTCCCCTGGCGCTGCGCGCCATTCCTCGCGGTTCAAGAAAGTCGCTGCCGGCCGTCCTCCATTTCATTTCGGCCCTCTGGGTGCAGGTCGATCGCCTCCGGTCTCACGACCGCCATCGAGGTCGCGATAGGCGCGGCCCGGGAAAACCAAGGGAATGAGACAATGGCTACCATCGGCACCTTTACCTCCACAGGCAATGGCTTCTCCGGCGCGATCAAGACGCTCAACCTCAACGTCAAGGCCAAGCTGATCCGCGTCGAAAATCCTTCCGACAAGGGACCGCACTTCCGCATCTACTCGGGCAACGTCGAGTTGGGTGCGGCCTGGCAGAAGACCGCCAAGGAGACCGAGCGCGACTACCTCTCCGTCAAGCTGGACGATCCGAGCTTCCCCGCTCCGATCTACGCCACCCTGACGGAGGTCGAGGGTGCCGAGGGCCTCCAGCTGATCTGGTCCCGGCCGAACCGGGACTGAAGCTCAGCCAGCGGGCTCCGCCGTAAGGCGGGGTCTGCTCCCTTCGACAGGAGATGCGATCATGATCGACACCATTGAAGAATTGCGCGCCGAGCTGCGCGAATGCCTATTCACTCCGGCGGAGCGCAAGGCGCTCGAACGCGAGCTGGTTGAACTCATCCGCCAACGCAACGAAGCGCTCGCAGCCGAGCAGGGGGCATAAGCCCCCTCGTCTTGCGTCTTACGTCGCACCGTCGCTAGGGACCGCTGCTGTTGAGAACATCCTTGATGGCTTTGGCCGGCGTAAAGGTCAGCTTCTTGGAAGCTGCGATCGCAATCGTTGCGCCGGTCGACGGATTGCGGCCCTCACGGGCGGGGCTATCCTTAACCTTGAACTTGCCGAATCCGGGAAGGCTCGTTTCGGCTCCTCTTACGGCCGCATCAGCGATCGCCTTGAACACGCTGTCGACGATGGTTTTCGCCTGAGCCTTTGTCAGGTCGTTCTCGGCTGCAATCTTTTCGGCGATCTCATTGGCAGTCGTCATGAGACGAGCTCCATCTTGTTTCGATTTTGCTCGTCTGACATCAAAGCAGTGGAACAGATAGAGCCGACATCACAGGCGGAGCCGCGGTCCCCGAAAATTGTCAGACTATGACAGGTTTCCGTCCGCTGCAGCGTAACCGCGCCTCCGCTTGGCACGCTCCAGCCGTGCGAAGGCGTCGACCGCCTCTGCACTGCCATCGAAGGTCTGCACCATCGTCTGGCTATTCGTGCCGATCCGGCCCCAATTGCGGACCAGCGACATTTCTCCGAACAAGGTCGGCTGCGTAGATAGCGCATAAAACCGCCGCATATTGCGAGCGGCATCGATGCGGCGCAGATGAAGCGGTTCTGGTTCGGGTTTCGGCACGGACGGATTCTTGCTCCCTTCGCAAGCGCCGTCCAATGAGTTTTATGAATCGACCGGGCAGATCGATTCATTTTATCGATAGATCATTGCGCCGGAAACGCCGGACCCGTCGCCGGATTAAACCGTTCGTCAACGGAGACTTCGCTATCCGGATGCGCGGCGTCGCAATGCCTAGCTTGCAATTGCGCCAGTCTTTATCGCAACAGCCGGTCGAAGAGATCGGCCTTTGATTCAAAGCTTATTGCGGCCCGTATTTGGCAGTGTCGGCACTTTGTCGCTACAGCAGGCGGCTTCGAGAGGGGCGACGCGATAGGTAAAACGCATTCCCATCGGTGCAGATAGTCGCCCGATAAAAGAATTCGTATCCAGCGGGTCCACTCTTACAGCAGTGTCGGCTTGGGCGAGCCCCTCCGGGGACGGCTCTACTCGCGCCGCCGCGGCGACGCTCCCGGAGCCCACAAGTGGTCTCCGCGCATTCGCGTGACGATCCTCTCGCGATCGAGCCCCGCAATCAGCACGATCCCAGTCTCGCTTTCCAGAGTTTGCTCCTCCCGATGGAGATGGACTGACCTGACTCTTCTGGCAGGGGATTCGCTGGCTGAATTTGGGGATCGTTCGCACGATCGGATTCGCAATCGCTGTTGGTTCAAACCAACATCCCCCACGTCATGATGGACGATGGATATGCCCCCGCGTCGTCAGACCCACTTCGGACCCCAATATGAAGACCATTGTCATCAACAATCAAAAGGGCGGGGTTGGCAAGACGACACTTGCTGTGCATTTGGCTTGGTTTATGGCGGAAACAAATCTCCGCGTTCTCGTGATCGACGTTGATGCGCAGAGCAATGCGTCGGATACGCTGAGGCAGTACGCGGGTTCAACGTTAGCCGCGGATTTGTTCAAGCCGGGGATGCGGGTCGTACCTCGAGCCGATGAAGGCCTGACGCTCGCGCCGGCCGATAGCTCGCTGACTGATCTCGATCGGAGCAATGCGGCCGCCATAACAACTCTGCAAGCGAACCTTGCGATCGCGTCGGATCAGTTCGATGCCTGCGTCATCGATACGCCGCCATCACTTGGACTTCGCAGTGTCGGCTGTTTGGTTGCGGCCTCGCATGTGCTGGCCCCTATTTATCTGGAGGACTATTCGATCAAGGGCGTGAAAGGTCTGATGCAGACCGTGATCGGCGTGCAGAGGCGTTATGGCCGCCAGGATACGAAGTTCCTCGGGTTGCTGCCCTCGAACTTCAATACGAAATCGCCCCGTCAAAGGACGCACCTTGAGCAACTCTTGCGCGAGGCCGGCAAATATGTGTTCCCGGGCCAGATCGTTGCAAGGGATGGCTACGCTGAGGCCGTCGCGGAACGCCTGCCGGTCTGGAAGCTGAAGCGTCGCTCTGCGCAGGAGGCTGGTCGGGAAATCCGCGATGTTCTCGCCAAGATCGTCGCGCAGATGGACGAGTCGGCCCATGGCGCTTGATCTCAGCTTCAAGCAGCTCATCGCGGCTGCGGAAGATGGTGCCGCGACAATCGGGCAACCGACTTGCATCTCTATCGACCGTATTGACGAAGATCCGGACCAGCCCCGCCGCAGCTTCGACGAACAGAAGCTAGAGGAGCTTGCGGAATCGGTCCTTCAGCATGGGGTGCTGCAACCGATCGTGCTGCGGCAAGCGACCGAGGAGGGCCGGTACGTGATCGTTATGGGGGCGAGGCGGTATCGTGCTGCTAAGCGCGCCGGGCTCCATGACATCCCGGCTTTCATTCATGCGGCTGGTTCTGCAGATCGTTATGTTCAGATGATCGAGAATATCCAGCGTGATGACCTCAATGCCCCCGAAATTGCGGCGTTCGTCGCGGAGCGCTTGGAGCAGGGTGATAACCAAGCCGACATCTCGCGCAAGCTCGGCAAGCCCAGGGACTGGGTGTCGCGCTACGCGTCGGTCCAGAGTATGCCGGAGTTCCTTCGGTCGAAGCTTGTCGGCTCATCCATCCGTGCTGTGTATGAGCTCTACCTGGCCTGGCGTGAGCAGCCCAACGCCGTCGAGACAATATGCGCAGCACGGGAGAGCTTCACCGACGCACACGCCCGTCAGCTGGCCCGCGAAGTCCGCAGGAAAGTCCGCGGTTCACTTGCTGATGACGAAGGTGCTCCTGTAGCTCAACCGTCACGAGATCCGGTCGCACCGCGAATCGCATCGCAACCCATAGAGAGAGGCCGTGAGACGGCTGCCGCGGGACACTCTTCGGTCAGTCGGAGCGAGCGAATGAGCACATCACTGACGATCAGAGTGCGTCACCAAGATCGCACGGGCTGTCTTCTAGTCGATCGACTCGCGTCTCAAGGCTCACGCCATGCGGTGCTGCTGATCGATGGCGCAGAAGTAGCGGAAGAGGTTCCAGCATCGGCCATCACAATTGAAGAGATCCTCTTCGCATGAAGCCGCTCTTAGACAGCCTCCTCAGAAACACTGCTGCAGTTGGTGCGCCGGCGGAGCGGATTTCCCATCCGAAGGATGGCGCGTTAGCGCAGCAGCCGGAGGCCGAACGCGCCCCCCACAGCGCTGTAGAGAGGCCGGAGGCTGCTGGAAAGCCGCGGTCCACATATTCGGTGCCAATGTTGGGAGTCTGGCCGCGCGGTGTTCGTGGGGCACAAGCATTAGGGGTGACGGCTGCGTCATTCCTAGAAGAGCTCTCCTCATCGATCGTCGGCTGTGTTGGAGCTCACCTGGAGCAACTCCCGAGCCTCGAACGCCGAGCGTGTTGGTTCGAACCAATACGGAGGCGGTGGAAGGAATCGCGCTTTCTAGTGCAGGATAGGCTTCGCGCCAGCGATGTATTACATCGCAATTGGGATTGGAGTGCATGGCTCTGATCTCGCTTCGCGTCTCCGACGAAGTCGCGGCGGCGTTCTCAGTTCTTGCAGCTACCCAGGGCGGCAAATCCGCCCTGCTACGGCGTCTCATTGCTGATGCACTAGCTGCGCCGGCGCCCCGCATCTTGGCGTTGCCGGTCGGACGGCCGGAGAAGGTGACGGTGCGATTCCGCGAGAGCGAGATGCGGCAGCTCGCGGAAGTCTCACATCAGCGTGGCATGACGCGAACCGGCTGGATCGTTGCGCTGGTGCGCTCGCGATTGGGGTCACCCGTGCAGCATTCCCCGGACGAGCATGACGCGCTTCGCGCGATTGTTCGCGAGCTCAACCGAATCGGCGGCAACATCAACCAGATCGCGCGTGCCGCAAATACCAGTGTGCTGCAGGGCAGGGCGGTTGAGCCCGATCTATCCGCAATTCAAGAGGCCAAATTGATCATCGAAAGAGAGCTCGCGCAATTGCGTAGTGCGCTGCACGGCAACGCGGATTATTGGGGTGGACGGTCATGAGCCGGCGCTCGCCGCGGCCGACCGACCTGGCCTCCGAACTTCCGCCGATCTCGTATGTCTGGGAAACGCCCAATCGGCGCCCGCGGCGGGCCGAGTGGGATATCGTCGATCCGGCCGCTCCAGCAGGCCGCCTCACGCCGGCGATGCGTGCAAAGCTCGAACGCATTGTGCGCCGAGCACCAGAGGTGATGGTCAAGATCACCGGCCGCACCAAGGGCGTGGCGCATCTTAAGTCGCACCTGGCTTACATCACGCGAAACGGCGAACTCGACGCGGAAACAGAGCAGGGCGCGACGCTGGCGGGGCGCTCCGGACTGAAAGACTTGCAGCAACGCTGGGAGGATGATGCCGGTCTCGACGACAAGCGCCGCCGTGATGGATCGGTTTCGATCAACATCATTCTGTCGATGCCGGCCGGCACCGATGCCGTCGCGGTCAAGGATTCAGCTCGGGCATTTGCCATCGAGACGTTCGGCTATAATCACGACTACGTCTTCGTCCAGCATCTCGACGACAAGCATCCTCACGTGCACTTGACCGTTCGATCGCTGGGGCACGACGGCAAGCGCCTCAACCCGCGCAAGGCGGATCTTCAGGCTTGGCGGGAACGGTTCGCTGGCGAACTTCGGCTGCGCGGGATTGCGGCGGAGGCGACGCCGCGGCGAACCCGCGGACGGGTTCGAAAGGCCGATCGCGCGGCGGTGCTCGCTCTGCGCAAGCGAAAGATCATGCCCGATGTCGATCGGCTCGCCCGTAAGGAGGTGCTTTCGGAGGTGAGGGGCGGCAGGACGGCCAAACACCCTTGGGACGAACAGATCAAGTCACGTCAGGAGGCGATCCCGCAGCGTTATCTCGACTACGCCGCCGAGCTACAGCGCTCTGGGGCGGCAGCAGATCACGAGCTCGCCCGCCAGGTTAGGCAATTCGTCACGGACATGCCTGCTGTCGAAACTCGCCGGCATGCGCTGAAGAACGAGCTTTCGGAGCTTGCCAATACCCGGCGCCGCAGCGCGGAGCAGGGCGTCGATGCCGATCGGCGCGACGAAACACGAGGCGATGAGCGGACCAGATAAGGGAGTCCGCAGGTGGGCCGGATCTTCTTCGAGCTAGGCCGGATCTCCCGGAGCTATCGAGACGCCTGGAATATATCCCAGTTGCTTTTCCAGGGCGGCAAAACTCAGGCGGGCTAAATCCAGCTTCGCAGTCGCCTCGCTCAAGGCAGCCCATATTTCGTCTGACTGCAACACCGCTAGCGAGCCAATTTCAAACAGGCTGCGCTTGAGAGATGGCGCGCCTTCTTCGAGAAGGGCGCAACCCAAATCAGGCAGCATGCTCGTCAGCGCTTGATGCGCGGAAGCTTCATCCCGCTCTAGGTTTTCGACCTTGGCGAGGGCTTCGCGGTAGTGCCGTAACGCTTCAACAGTCTTGCTTTCAAGATCGGCATTGCCGCTCATTCGCTTTTCCCTCCTCGAATCTTCGAGCGATTTGTGCCCACTTGGATAAATGAAGATTTAACTTTGCCGTGGCGCTGGCGGCTCTGAAAATGAGGCCCGAGGGTTTCCCTCGCTATCGTGATAATTCCTCCACATTCTCGGCTACTGCCAACAAGTTTCTGCTCGAAAACGGATTGCGTCCAACAGAAGAGCACACGGTTTATTCACTCAGGCATAGCTTCAAGGACCGACTTATTGCAACCGAAGCCCAGGACTGCTTGATCGATAGCCTGGTGGGACATGATGCTAGTCGATCTCGTGCCGCATGACATGCGCCAGCGGCGGGCCGTTCTGGTTATCGACGCATGGGGCCTCGTCTAGTCTTTCGGCGAGGCCGTCGCTTTGCGGGTGCGGGCCACCTTCTTCGCGGCGGTCTTCTTCGGCGAGGCTTTTTTGCGCGACGGTCCGGTTCGCGCGCGGCTATTCACGATGGCCTCAATATCCTCGATTTCAGAATTAAGGTCTTCGATCGCGGCAATCAGTTGCTTGGCTGCTGCCTTCTTCGGTTTAATGCCTTCCTGCCCGTAGAGATTGACCTCGCGTTGCACAGCTTGCCGTAGATTCATCTTGCCATAACGCAACTGCTCAAGCACGCGCATCTGTGCTAGGCTTAGCCCATGCTCGCGTTTGAGACTGAGAAAATCGATGCGTTGAAGCGCTTCGGCCGCGGCCCATTCGCGATCATTGAAGTCACCAAGCGCCTGTTGAATCCGTCGGTCGGATAACTCCTCGCCGTCCACGACTTCGTAGAGCAGGCTAAGGATTCCTTTGGGCGTGAAATAAAGTGCCCGGAGCGCACCTACGACATGGTCTTGCAGCCGCCGGTCGCGCTCTTCGGTATTGGGCAACGCGGCCTTCAGCCCCTTGAGGAGGCCGACCAGGCTGCTGAACGCTTTAATAGCTGTAATGGCGTCGAGCATCGGGCATCTCGGGTAACTGGGAATCTGGTTACGCGGCATACACGGCGCCGCCGCTACATCGAAAACGACTTAATGGAAGCTTCCGCGTCCGTCTCTTTTCACAAGAACAACGCGTCCTAAAACGCCACTCTGGTCCAATGAATACAACATGCCCGCATGCTGGGTTCGCAACCCAAACAGGGATTTGACTTCGGCCGCCAATGCCAGCTTGCGGCCGTCCGGTGAGAGTTGCGCGGCCTCAATGCGGCACTTCGAGGTCTTCAACACTTCGGCGAGATGAGGATGAATTCCGTCCCACCGCTCACGCGCATCGGCCGTGCGGCGCGTGCCTGCCAGAAGCTCGTCAACAGGTTGCAAATGCCCCGACGGATCGGCGACATACTGAAAATGAACCGCAAGTCCCAGCAGGGAACAGGTCCGGAGGTCGTCTGGATGGGTCGCTTGGCCGCTCCACTGGCAGGGCTTGGACTCTATTGGGGCGCAGAATTTTCCGTAGGCCGA
This sequence comes from Bradyrhizobium sp. USDA 10063, assembly GCF_054063735.1. NCBI lineage: Bacteria > Pseudomonadati > Pseudomonadota > Alphaproteobacteria > Hyphomicrobiales > Nitrobacteraceae > Bradyrhizobium > Bradyrhizobium sp. USDA 10063. The sequence continues at coordinate 188,834 of NZ_JBSSGP010000001.1, forward strand.
TCGTACCGCTTCCTCCTCAAGGAGCGACGCCTGGGAAACGCTGCTCTTTACCAGCAACTCGGGCAAGACGCGCTTTCCGCTTACCGACGATGTCCCGAGCACTTCGGGCATCACGCGTTTACCAGTGACGGCGCAAGCTTGGAGGATACCCGGTGCGACGACCTTTCCGGTCTTGGCGCAGCGTTCGGCTTCGGTGGGGAGAAGCGGTCGCCGTGTTTCTTGGCAGGTGACGAACTCGTGCGCGTGGCCGCGCTTTCCTGATACGGCGGAGGCCTTTTCCTGATCGGGCCGGTACGGTTTGTCGGAGATATCGCTTTGCCTTAGTTGGTCAGCGAGAACATCCGCCTTCGTAAAGGCGCAGACGCCGAAACTCTCCGGCTCGCCCTTGCGGCCGGTCACGGCGCAGGTCTTGAGCAAAGTCCTGTCGACAACGGCACTTGTAAGATCGGACATTCCGGCTTCGTCTATCAATATGGCCTTACCAGAAAGCGCGCAGCGCAGGACATGCTCTGGCAAGGCGTAACGGCCGCTCACGTCGGAGCGGGCCAGTCGGTGTTTCATTGCGCGTGTCCCGGACAGCTCGCAGGTGACAAGACAATCGGCGGGCACCGACTTGTTGGCCAGTCTGCACTGTTCCAGCTCAGGGGACTTCACGATGCGGCCTTCGTCGGGCGTGACCCTAAGTTCGCTTTCGTACGATGCGCCATCCAGCCGATAGCGGACCCTGGCGGTCACGCATCGCGTCACGCGGCCGTCGAGCCCGACGAGGGTCGTATCCATCCGCGGCGTGAAGTCGTCTTCCAGCTTCTTGCGCTTGCGCGCGTCCGTGCCCGCGGCGCGGAGCTCGTTATCGCGCCTTTCGAGATAGAAGCGATTGAACTCGACAATATTGCAATCACGATGCGCTTCGTCGAGAATGCGCGCGACGTCAATCCCCGTCGCCTGCGGCTCTTGCAGAAGCTCCGGCAACGCATCCAGATCTTTTACCGCCCGCGCATGCTCGGCCGGGGAACAGACGATATTTACCAGGCGTTCGTAGCTGTCATGCGCCGTCGTCGCACGAACCCGCGCAAGCGCGTTGCCGTCGAACCGCTTTTGCGATCCCAGAATGGTAACCTCAGGCTCCGTTCCTCCGAAAATCGATACCCAGTCGTGGGCAATCTCTTCTACCGCAAGCCGTGGATTCGTATCTGCGTCGCGGACCTGGTGAAGGCCCGATGTTGTCACTCGGTCGATCAGCCGCAGGAAGGCTGGCGTGCCGGGACGATAAAGCGGGGCCTTGGCATAATTCGCATCGGCATTTTCGCTCACGCGAGCATACTCCGGTGCGCCCTTGGTCGCGATGCGCAGTACGCCCGGCGCGGCGTCCGTGACCGTTCCGCCGAGACTGGCGAAAGCCGCACGCACGAAAGGCTCGAATGGCATGGATGGTTCGAATTTCTGCAAGGTGGGCGTTTGCGGCCCGACATATTCATACCCGTCCATGGCGCCAAGCGTCGCGTCGATATTCGCCTTTTCTTCTTCGAGCGTCTTCTTGGCGGCATCGATACTGCGGGCAATCTTTTCGGCGGCGGCTGCCATATCGCGGCCTGCGAGCGCGGCGATGACGAGCTCGCGGATCTTCTCATCGAAGCTGCCGCCTTCCTCATCGTCTCCCACGCCAGAGGCTTCCAGAAGCGATTCAATGTCTCCAATGGCGTCGGAGGCCATTTGCAGCTTGGTCATCAGGCGACCGACGATGTACTCCTCGAAAGTTCCGGCCAGCATGACGTTGTAAATGACGACGTTCTTATGCTGCGAGCCGAGACGTTGGACACGACCGATCCGTTGCTTGACGATCATCGGGTTCCACGGCATATCGAAATTGACCAATACGTTGGCGATCTGGAGATTCACGCCTTCCGAACCGGCTTCGGTTGAAACGATGGCGCGTATTTCCGGTGGGTCGCTGCGGAAACGCGCGATGGTGTCCTGGTTGCGCTGCCCGGATGATCCGTTGATGAGGCCAACTTTGAGTCCCAGCTCGTCAAGAAATGCCTGAATGCTCGTCTGCGTTTCGCGCCGGCCTGTGAAGACGACCATGCGCCAGCCTGTGGGGTTTTGCGCTTGCAACGTGTCAACGAGCTGCCGCAGGCCTTCGAGCTTCGCGCTCGTTCGCATAGGGGTAACGATAGCCTCGACGCTCGTGGCAAGCTCTGAGGGCACCGTGCCGTTTCGAGCCATGGTCTGGAGTTGTGCCATGAGCGCGTGCGGGCTGCTGGTTAGCGCCTGAAGTATGCTTATTTGCGCCAGCCGGTTAAGCTTCTGTATCGGCTCGGCGATCGTCGAGATGAGCGCGAGCTCCTCGGCGGACGGCGTGACTTTGTGCAGTTGTATCTTGCGCTCCGGAAAATCAAGCTTGGCGTCGCTGCGCCGCACGCGTGACATGTAGCCATAGACAATCTTGCGAAAATCTTCTCGCGCATCCGGCTTTAGGATGCGGGCCGTCTCGCGCTTGTCGGCGATGAAGCGCCGGGCAAATAGTCCCTCGCTACCGAAGGGATTTTCATGGCCTCGTGCGACGGTCAACAGATCGACCAGTGAATAGAGGTCCCAGAGCCGGTTCTGTATGGGCGTCGCCGTCAGCATCAACACGTAGCGAAAGCGGCGCTGCTGTAACGTGCGCTGGAAAACCTTCGCGACCTGCGGCGTAGGGTCGACGCCATAGAGGTTGCGTAGTTTATGCGCCTCGTCCAGGACCAGCATATCGAAGCGGTCGTCGGGTATCTTGTCCAGGTGGGCGCGGGCCGAGTGGTAGGTCGTGATGATGGCGCCAACCTCATCCGGCTCCTCGGAGACCAGTTTGGTTCCCGTCACGACCGAGGCCCGAATATCGAATTTTGCTTCCAGTTCGTCCTTCCACTGCGGACCCAGCAGCTTCGGCGCCACGATCAGGATCTTGGAAACCCGGTTGCGGGCAATCAGTTCGCTTGCGACCAGGCCCGCGGAAATAGTCTTGCCCAGGCCGACGTCGTCAGCCAGCAGCGTTACGGGCAAACGCCGGCAGAATGTGATGAGGTTTTGCACCTGATGGTGGAACGGCTCCAGCCGGTCTTTCCAGCGAAATTCGGATTTGAAGTCATCCCGGCTCTCGATCACGATCGGATCGGTCAGGCCCCATTCCAAGGCGGCACGATAGACGGCGTAGTCGGCGGGCGACCTGGCCCGTCGCAAAATCTTGGTCTGGAGACCATCTCCTGACGCCATGGAACGCGCAACCCCCGCTGTTCCGCCGAGATTGGCCCCGAGGTAAGGCGGCCGCAAGCCCTTCTTTTTGCTTGAGCCTATCCAGCATAAGCAGAATCGGGATCAACGCCGCCACCAGTGCCGCGGTGATCGAAGGCTACCGTGAAGTCCATCTAGTCTAGTTTCTGTCGCGAAACGCATTTCGCCCTTTAAAAATATGGGTTATCGCGCGATTTTCGCGCACGTTTTTTCTTGCGCCGTACATGTGCATAGTATCACATTCTTGATATGAAGCATGTTGATTCGGAATCGCCTTTGGATGTTGCGCGATGGCTGCGAAGCGAATCGACGAGTCTCTGGCCTGCGCTTCTGGGTTCGCTGAGCCTGCGTCGGAGCCGATGTATCCGCGAGAATTGCCCGGCGTGCCGGTCTGGCGAACAGCATCAAAGTTATGTGCTCTACGGTCGCGCGAACGGACGTCGCGTTGCCGTCTACGTGCCGGAAGAGCTTGTGCCGGAGGTTCAGCGCAGTCTGGACAACGGGCGCGCTCTGCAGGATCTGCTGCACCAGGCGGCACCGCGATACATCAAAGCGCTGAAGCGAGAACGCGCCGAAGCATCCAAAAGCAAGAAGAGCCGAGCGATGTGAGAGCGACGGCGCGACAGATCAGCTTTGCCGATTGGGAGCTGATGCAGCAACGCGATCAGGGCATTCGCCTGGAACCGCTGCTGGAGGCGATATCCGGCTTTCTCGACGACCAGCGGGACGTCATCGAGCGCGTCCGGCGGGACTTGGTGCGTGGCCTGAAGCAACCCGATAGCGGTCGTCACGGATTAACGGCGACGCAGGTTCTGCGCTCGCTGGTTCTGATGCGGCTCAAGAACTGGGACTATCGCGAGTTGCGTGAACGCATCGCAGATGGATTGACGCTTCGTCAGTTCACCGACTTCTACTGCGCGCCGGTGCCGAAGCATGACGCCTTTCAGCGTGGCTTCATCCGTCTGACCCCACAAACGCTGAGAGCGGTCAACGATTTGGTGGTTCGGGCAGCGGTCGAGCTCGGATTGGAGGACGGCGCGAAGTTGCGGGTCGACACCACGGTCGTGCAGACCGACATTCATCATCCAACCGACAACACGTTGCTATGGGATGTGGTCCGCGTTGTCACACGCCTGGTCCGCCGTCTGGCCAAAGCGCTGGAATTGCGAAGAATCAAGGGCTTTTGCGATCGCACGCGGGCGGCGCGGCGCCGGATGTACGAGATCCAGCGCATGACGACGAGGCAACGTCACGAGCAGCAGGCCCGCACATACCGGGTGCTCATCGACATCGCCGAGGAGGTCGTAGGCAACGCACGCGCGGGGCTCGAGAGAACCCGCACGATCCGCGGCAAGGATGCCGACATGGCCATCGAGGAACTGCGCGGGCAGATCGAGCACTTCTGCCACCTGGGAGATCGTGTCATCGATCAGTCACGTCGTCGTGTGCTCCTTGGTGAGCAGCTCGCTACCGACAAGAAGATCTATTCCATCTTCGAGCCTCATACCGACCTGATCAAGCGCGGCAAGGTGCGCACGCCGGTCGAGTTTGGCCACAAGGTCTTCCTCGCCGAAAGCGCTCAGGGCCTGATCACGCAATACGAGGTGCTGAGGGGCAATCCACCCGACGAGGTTCACGTGGCATCTTCCCTCCAGCGCCACAGGCAGGCCTTTGGCCGCGCCCCGCAGCTGTATGGCTCGGATCGTGGCTTCTTCAGCGAGCAGAACCTCGCCTCGTGCAAGCACGCCGGCGTCAAGGTGGTGTGCATTCCTCAGCGTGGCGGCGAGCGGACGGCACGACGGGAGGCATATGAGAAGAGTACGGTCTTCAAGGATGGTCAGCGCTTTCGCGCCGGCATCGAGGGACGCATCTCCGTGCTGTTTCGAGGCCGCGGCATGAAGCGCTGCCTCGCCGAAGGACGCGACCGTTTCGAGCTGTGGGTCGGCGCCGCCGTGCTCGCCAACAATCTCATGAGGATCGCAGCACTGCTGGCGCGACCGTCACGCAAGCGAAAAGCTGCTTGATCGACACGACGGCCCGCCCCGGTCACCCAAAGTGGCCGCGGCTCAGCACATCCCAAGCTGACAAACGGCGCGCAACTCCGAACCGCACCGAAAAAATCGCCCGTTACGAGCTTGCCGATTCCACCACTCTCCGTCACTTTATGCCCAATCTATCGGCATAACTTCAATCGGACCCCCTAAGTTCAGCCGTTTCGCGACGGAAACTAGACTACTTTCCGGCGCAAAATTCGTGGTTCTGAAGGGCGGGGTCAACCGCGCAGATAGAGAAGCCCCGCGGGGGCGGCGGGGCGAAGAGGCCAAGACTGGCGCGGGAAGAGGACTACCTTTGGAGTGACTGTTCTTCCATCACGCGGCCGATGCTCATGAGATTGTCAGCGACAACGCCGAGCCCGACCCACCGCTTCATCCCGGTGCTGCCTTTGTAGTGGCAGCGATCGAGCCCGTGCCGCCGTTTGGCCACGCTGATGCGTCCCTCGCATCCGGTCCGCCATTTCTGACCGTTGCGGAACCACCGCTTCTTCTGCTCGCGCTTGCGGGCGACGCTCTTGGTGGAGCGATTTGGGATGCAGACGCGTTTGACGCCGCTCGCCTTCGCCGCGGCTTCATTTCTGGCAGAGTAGAACCCGGCGTCTGCCGCGACCAGACGCGGCGTGCGACCGAGCTTGGCTTGGTGGATTTCGATGGCCGGGATCAACAGGTCCGTATCGCTCGGCCGCCGGTCGTAGACTTCGTAGTCGATCACGATCTGGTTTTCGGCTTCCTGCAGCTTGACCATCTTGCCGAACTCATTGGGCTTGCCGGCCTTACCCTTGCGAATGATCTCCGTCGACGGCTCGAACACGCTGAAGAGCTTGTCCTCTGCCCGCGTATTGCCGCGGAAGATGCGTTCCCGGGTCTGCCGCATCACCTGCCGCACCAGCGGCATCATCGCCTCCAGCTCCTGCCGCAAGCCTTGCAGCGCCAGCCGTTTCAAGATGCCCCTGGCCCGCTTCACGCCGGTAGCGATCTCGCTGGAGAAGCGCTTCGCCTGACCCACCACTCGGCTCGTCGAGTTCAATAGCTTACGGTAGCCTTCCTTGAGCCTCTCGTGATTGAGCTGCCCCTTGGCGCGCGCAATCCGCGAGATATCGAGCAGCCGCAGCTTTACGCTTCGGCTCCGATCGCGCAGCTTCGTTCCGACTGCGCCCGTGATCGTGGTGATCTTCTTCATGGTGCGGATCAGCACTCGCACCCCGTCTCCCAACAACGTGCTATCGGTCGGATGGTGGATGTTGGTCTCCACCACCGTCGTATCCACGCGCATTCTGCGTCCCTGCGTCACCCCTTGTTGCTGCGCAATTTGCACGATCCGGTCGTGGATCTGCTTGATCGTGTCCGGATCCACAGCCAGGCCCCAACGTCCCATCGTCTTGGCGTCCGGCGTCTTGTCGCCGCCCACACGGGTGAAGTCGCGGTAAACCAGGTTGGCGCGCACCTCGCGCTCCAGCACATGATAGCTCCAGTTGCGAACGTGCTTGAGGATCAACAACCGCAACACCACTTCGGCCGGTGCGCCCGGCCGACCACGACTGCGGCTCCTGGGATGTCGTCTCGCGAGCGCCTCGTACACCGCACCTACGATCTGCTCATCCGCGAGAACCCGATCAGCATGGGTCATCCAGCTTTCGCGAAGATCGCTTACTTCCCCGGCGATCAAGCCGTCGCCGAAGCTCAGTTGCGCTCTGCGCATCTCAATCACGTTTCTTCCTCCTGCCGCGCGGCATCGCCGCATCAGGGCGCAACAGTTGGTGATTGAGCTCGCAGATCGCCTCGATCTCGTCCTTCAGCTTCTGGTAATTGTCCAACCAGCGGCGCACTTCGGCAACGCGCTCGCGCCGCACGCTGAACTGGCGCACGCGTCCGCCCGCATAGCTCACCGTCAGCACGTACACCTGATGCCCTTCGCCTCGTGCGCACTTCGGGCAGCCGCTCTTGTGACGAATGGTGCGCTCCAGTAGCGAGCCGCGCAGCAGCTCGCCGGTGACCGGCAGCTGGTCGACCAGCTTCTCACGCGTTTGAAGGGCTCGATTGCGAATCATTCATAAGAATGAATCAGCGTCGCCATCTCAAGTCAACGCCAGTCCGTCCGACCTTGCAGGTTTCATCACACCAAGCGATTCTCGCGGCTTCACAAGGCCGCCGAATTTTGCGCCGGAAAGTAGTCTAGCGGACGCCGGCGATCGCGACCTGCAGCGCCGTCGTGATGTCAACGCGTGGATTATAGATGCCGGTTGACCGTCGAGCACACTCGTCCCCTGCCAGGGGGGCGCCCGTACCGTTTCCCCGCAGACGGGGTTGGCCGAGAGTTCGGGCTCGGCCGCGGGGGAAGGCTTTCCCCTTAAGGCAGTAGTTTCAAAGGAAGGGCCATTCTCCTATCCGTAGTCTCGTTGTATTGTCAGGAGCAAACAACTGGGGGATAAGCGCGTGGAAGGTGAAGCAGAGCCGGCAGAGTCGCCGGAGGCATTTCTTACGACATTGGGAGAAAGCCTGAAGCAGAGAGAAGGTGTCGATGCCGGCCTGGCGGACATCCTGAAGACGCACATCCTGAAAGCGGTGCCCGCGCAAAACGCCGTCGCTCAGGCCAAGGACGCCATCCTGAAACTCGCAGGCGAACGTGCCAATCCTCCGAAGCCGGAGGTGACCAATGGCTGACCCTTACTTCCTCCAATTCTTGGGACTTTCCGGGTTCCGCGCGTATCTCCAACCGAAGACGTTTGATTTCAGCAAGAAGCGTTGTCTCGCGATCTTCGCGCCGAACGGAAGCGGCAAGTCCAGTGTTATCGACGCGCTGGAATTCATGTTTTCCAAGGATGGCACACTCGAAAGGCTCGGGCAGCGCACTATCAACAACCAGGCCGGCCCCGTCGCGCTCGCGCACAATCTGGCGGAGGAGGCGAAGATCGCTCCGGCGGTCACGATTGGCATCGTCTCGGGCAAGAATGCCACCAACGGCAGCCGATCGGCGACAGGGGCGAAGCGGCCGATGCCGGCAGTGGCCGCGACCGTGAACGCCTGCTTCGCGGTGCCACCAATCATCCGCGGGCACACGCTGCGCACCTTCGTCGAAATTCATACGCCCGAACAGCGCTACACGGATGTCGCCAATTGGCTGCAGCTCGGCCCGCTGGTCGAGGTGCAGAAGAATATTCGCGCGCTGCGCACGCAGGTGAAGGCTGCCTCGGAGGACGGGACGGCACTGCAGCGTGTAGACACCCAGCTTGCTAGGGAGACGGCCCAGGTGGTGAAAGCCTGGGATTCGGCGGCGATACTTGCTTATGCCAACGCGTCGGTCCTTGCTCCACTCGACGCGGCGCTAGTGCTGGCGGCGCTGACGGCTGGTGATCCGGCCTATCTCGAGTTGGAAGCGCGCGCTAAGGCCGAAGAGAACAAGATCGGGCTTGCAGGCCTGCGTCAGATCCGCAATGCGGCGGCCGCTTTGTAGGCGGAGGCAACGGACGCGGAGAGCGGCGAGACCGTTGTCAGCGGCGCGATTCCGACCTTTGATGCGGCAGTGGGGACGCTGTCGGCAGCGGTCGCGGAGGAAGCGGAGGAGCGCGGCAAGGCGGCGAGCACCGTGTTTCAGGCTTTGTGGAAAGCCGCAGAGCCGCTTTTCGCCGAGGGTGTGCCGGCACCCGCTATATGCCCAGTCTGTGAAACGCCCGTAGCCGACACGGCGGCGGGTAGCGCCGAGGCGATCCGGGGGCATATCGCCAAGCATCTGGAAGAGCTGGCCGATTATGCCGCCGCCAAGAAGGTGCTCGACGCGGCCAAGACTGCGGCGATCAAAGCTCATACCCAATTGGTGGCGGCATTGCCGGGGCTGATTGGCATTCTCGGCGACGGTGAAGCACAACTGAAAGCCGATCTCATCGCGCATCAAGCTGGCATCGCCGGCTGGCCTCAGGCTGCCGTGCCGGCCTCGGCCGATATCGTCGCGTCGATCGCCAAGCTGCTCGCTGCGCTCGATCAGGCCATCGTCGACATCGAGTCGAAGCAAGGCGACCACACCTATATCAAGGCCAAGACGAAGATCGATCGGCTGCTGGAGCTACAGAGCGAGCGGGACCTCGCCCTGCGGACGCGAGCTCAGCTGGGGAAGCTCTCCGACGCCTTGACGGCGCAGGCGACGATAATCTCGGCCGAGATCCGCAAGAAGGTGCAGGCCCTGCTCGACAAGCTTCAGACGCCGATGAACGACATCTACAAGCTGATCCAGGGCGCTGGCGCCGCGCCAATCCGGTTGGAGCTGCCGGCGGAAGACGACACGAACCAGCAGCGGCTCAACCTCCTGATCGATTTCGCCAAGAACCGCACTGGCGTGCAACCGGGCGGCTATTTGAGCGACTCACAGATCCATTCGGTGGCGCTGGCGTTGCGGATGGCGGCGATCCAGCAATTTAACGTCGGTGCGCCCATCATCGCGCTGGATGACATAGTCACCTCCTACGATGCCGATCATCGGCGCACCATTGCTGGGCTCATCGCCACCATGTTCGGTGGCAGCCAAATCCTGATTACCACCCACGACGAGCGGTTCTTCAACTATTTGAAGGACCAGCTCGAGGCAAAGGCGTGGCACTTCACCCGGATCATTGGCCTCGATCCGGCCTACGGGCCGCGTTTCGCTGACCACAAGGTCAGCGACGAGATGATCGAGGCGCGTTGGGCTGCGGGCCAGTCGGCGGCCAACGAGATGCGCCAAGCCGAGGAAGAATGGCTTCTCGGCGTCTGTCGGGATTTCGGGGTCAGTGTGCGGATCCGGCCGCTGGAGAGGGCCTATTCTTACGAACGCAGCGAGTTGGCCTCGGCGCTTGCCGGCCTGCTCAAGGATGCCAAGCTCGCGCCTGCGCTGGTGCCGGGGGTCAACAACCGCTTCCTCGACAGCTTGGTGAAGGGCGAGATCGAGAATTTTGGCAGTCACTTCCAGGACGGGCTTTATGGCGACGGCTCGATAGGCGACGAGAAGGCGCGCTGGGAGGAGTTCAAGGCTTTCCGCACCCAGTTCGCCTGCAAGAAGTGCAGCCGGAGAAAGTTCCAGAGGCCTTTTACTCTCAAAAAGCCAGTATGCGCGCATGAGGGTTGCGAGGCGCAGTTCGAGTTTGCGGTAGCACCGGCAGGGGCGGCTTGAATGGGAGGGCGTTCAAAACCCGTGGAGCTGGCGACGCGCAGCTTCGAAAAGCAAGGCGACGCCACGGCTTTCTTCAAGGCCATGCTTAACCGCTACCGGCCCGGTGAGCGGGTGAGTGACGAGGATGGCCTCGACGTTGCGGCCCTTCTCGAACGCCACACTGAATATGTCGCCAAGGTGGGCTGTGGCGTCAGCCATTTCCAAGTCATGATGACCGAGCATGGGACGCAATGCTTCCGGATCATCCGCAGGGATGGTAGCGGCACGGATTTCTCCTATCCACACTGCATCTCCGAGCGGCCACCGAGCCGTAAGCAGGAGGTCGCCCAAGCCTTTCGACGTACGGTGCGCTTCGATCTCTACAAGGCTCGCGATAATTTCTTCGCTACCCACAGCGGTTCTGACGGTCTGGTTTCCTGTGCCGTTACGGGCGAACGCATCGCGCGGGACGAGGCGCATATGGATCACCGTCCGCCAATGACCTTCGAGGTCATCGTGACGACGTTTCTCTGCGGGCGCGGTCTGTCGCTCGATGATGTGCCGCTCACGACAGGCACGGATGATCAAGTTTCGCCCGAGGTGACGGATGACGCCTTGAGCGAGGCGTTCCGAGCCTACCACGCTGGGATCGCGCGGCTCGATTTCGTGCGGAATACGGTCAATCTGGCCCAAGCCAGTCGGCATCGGCTGAAGGACGGTCGGATCACGCTGACAGGATAGCCGCTGCTGGCCACGAGAGTTTCGCCGCGCTTTCTCGTCTCACCGGTGTACTGAGAAAATGCGAGGTCGGCGACGACGCTGCCGTTCGACACCTCTCGGCCAAACCTCGAGAGGGATGGTGATGGGTGAAACCTGGGGATATCCAAGCCAATGACCTTGTGATAAAACCTCTGCTATATATTTCTTGGTCAGAGGAAACGTCACCGTCCATGCCATCTACCACCGCCCAGCGGCTTCGTGCGCTCGACCTCCTGAAGACCCGAGGAATGCTCCGGCTGAAGGACTTCGTCGCCGAAGGCATTGGCCCGGAGGGCACCGTCAAGTTAACGAATTGGAGCGGCCGAGGGGATAGACGAGCGGCATGCCGACCGCCCGTGACCCTCTTTATCGCCGCCATCGCTTCCCACCGGAAGTGATCAGCTATGCCGTTTGGTTGTATTTCCGGTTTCCCTTAAGCTTGCGCATGGTCGAGGAAATGCTGGCGGCGCGTGGCATTGGCGTGGCCTATGAAACCGTGCGCCAGTGGGGAAGGAAATTCGGCAAGGCGTTCTCCGATCGGATCCGCCAGCGCGCTCCCGCTCGCGGCGACAAATGGCATCTGGACGAGGTCGTTATCTCGATCGCGGGCGAACAGCATTGGCTCTGGCGCGCTGTCGACCAGAATGGCTTCGTTCTCGACGTCTTGATCCAGCGCCGAAGAGACTCGCGCGCTGCGCAGCGGCTCATGAAGAGGCTCTTGAAATCCGCCGGCACGCCGCCGCGCGTGATGATCACGGACAAGCTCCGTTCGTACGGCGCTGCGAGGGCGAAGATGGGCTTGCACGTCGAACATCGCCAGCACAAAGCTCTCAACAATCGGGCCGAGAATTCTCATCAGCCGACGCGGCGACGCGAGCGGATCATGAAGCGTTTCAAATCGTCCCGTCAGGCTCAACGGTTTTTGGCAGTTCATGATCAGGTCGCGAACCTTTTCCACATCCCCTATCCCGGAGCCGTCACTGCCGACTTCCATCGTGCTTCGCGCGAGCGAGCCTTCGCGACTTGGCGCGAGATCTCCACGACAGCGCTATCGCCGAATCTCGAACCTTTGAGAATGGCCTCCTTCGGCTCGGCGGTCGATTAAGTTGACGATGCCCGTCGAACCGTTTCCCGACTGCTGTCTTGATCGCGTCGTGATCGATCCCCTTGCCCTCCCACGGCTTGCCCAGGGCGGCCTTGCCGAGAGCCAGCAATTCCAGGAATTCCGGGGAGTTCTCGCCGAGGACCCGGCCAAGAAGCAGGAGCGTGACGTAGATCCCGGTCTCCGTTTCGCCGAGCACCGGGATGCGGAATGGCACCTGAAGCAGCTTTTCGAGGTACGATCGCGTGTAGTTCTGACCGGAATCGCGCGCGTTGTTCGGCGACAGGTCGATCTCGGGAAGGTTCTTGAAGTGATCGCGGACCGCGATTTCGATCATGCCTTCGTCGGCGCCGACGATGAATGCCGTCTTATCCCACAGCACGAACAGCCTGATCGCTTCGAGCGTCTCGATCGCGGTTTGAGGCAGGCAGCGGTCGAGGTCGTCGATGAGGACGACGAGTCGCTTGATGCCCGCCTTCTTGATCAGCTCCTTGTACGCCTCTCTGAATTCTCTGATCTCGGTGGGAACGCTTCGGCCGGCGGGTTCGTCGCCCTTCTCCTTCTTGAATTCCTCGACCTGTTTGACGGCTGCTTCGCGGGCGTCCTTGTCGGTCACTACGCTTTTCACGTAGTCGACTGCGGAGCCGACGAGGTCGTCGAGTCCGACCACCGGGATGCCCGTGAAAGCGGTCAGCGCCAGGCCGCCGCCTTTCTTGGCGACCTTCAGCCAGTCGACGCTTTTCAGGACGCGTTTGACCTCGTCTGCCGCCTCGGTCGCGAGAGAACGCTTCTCGATAAGGCCGTTCACGACGCCTTCGATCAGCGCGATCTTCGCATCCTCGAACCCCTGAAACTGCCAACCGCTGAACTTGAGGCAGAGAACGTCGCCTCCGTCGGGGAAGGCGGCCTCGACCATCTCCAGCACGCTGGATTTTCCGGCACCCCAGTCGCCGTGAACGCCGATCGTTACCGCGGAATCGACGGTTTCGTTGATCAGCCGAACGATGGTTCGCGCGATTGCCTCGTTGTTGAGGAGATCGACCTTGGTTTCCTGGTCGCTCAGATAGCCGAGCGGCGCGATTTTCCCGGACGTCGTCACGAAAATACTCCCCAGCGGCGGTGCGGCGATGGCGCCATCGCGCTCTATCGCGGACCTAATTGGTATGCAACCGTCGCGGTAGGCCGGGAGGTTCCAGATGCACAAATTTTAGTACGTAATCCACATGTAGTGGTATAAGAATAAATTTGTCATACATTTTGCGTAAAGTCGTGCAACCCTATGTAGAACGGCTGTCTTCGGCGCCGTTTGCCTTCGGCGAGATCGGGTGCCGGAAGTTGAGGAAATGCCGATCTCGGGGGCGGATATGCGGATATGAAGCGTCTGGCGATCTTTCTGGATGGTACCTGGAATACGCTGAACAACAACACGAACGTGTGGCGGCTGAAGTCGCTCACGGCGGAGACTGTCGATCAGCGCGTCTACTACTACAGTCAAGGCGTGGGCACCCGACGCGGTGAGACCTCGCGCGGCGGCGTCACGGGCTGGGGCATCGATAACGAAATCATCGAAGCGTATACTTGGCTGATCCAAAACTTCGATGACGGCGACGACATCTTCATCTTCGGGTTCAGCCGTGGTGCATACACCGCGCGCAGCCTGTCGGGACTGATCTGCAAGTGCGGCATCCTCAAGCTTGGTGCGCCGCTGTCGATCGAGCAACTCTACGCCCGGTATCGCATCTACGACGCGCCGACGATCAGATCGCTAGCGGCGAAGCCGTTGCCCCAGACGGCATCCATCGAGGAGCAGTGGCTGACCAAGTATTCGCGCCCGACCAAGGTAAAGTTCGTCGGAGTGTGGGACACCGTCGGCTCGCTTGGACTCCCCTTCGCTAGCGTCGCGGGCAAGGTCCGTAAGTACCGGTTTCTTGACACGCATCTGCGGCTCGACAACGAATATGCCTTCCATGCGCTCGCGCTGGACGAACACCGCAAGAACTTCGAGCCGACCTTCTGGACGAGGACCGATAGGGTCGGTCACGAAGGAGCGGCCGAGCGACGGATCGACAGCGTTGAGCAGCGCTGGTTCGTCGGAGCGCACGCGAACGTCGGAGGCGGATACGCGAGCGATCCGCTGGCGCAGCGGCCTTTGATGTGGTTGATGGACAAGGCCGCCGGTCTCGGGCTCGTCCTCCGCGACCGGGTCGCGATCGACGTCTCGCAGGTCACGCCGGCCGTCACGGATTCCTACCACGAATTTGCGTGGGGTCTCTACCGCTTCGTCAGCCGCCCCTTCTATCGGCCGATCGGGCTGGCGCCAGAGAAGGGAACGCAGGCCACGACGTCGCGCATCAACGAGACCATCGACGGCTCGGTGTTCGAGCGCTGGCGCGCGGACGCGGCCTACCGTCCTCCGAACCTCGTCGCGTGGGCGAAGGAGAAGGGCGTCGATCCCACCAAATTCAACAGCGCGGTCCGGGCGACCGACCCTAACGTCGGCGTGCCCTGATGCTCGACGTGCTGCGGATGGAGATCACAGAGAACCTCCTCCGCAAGATGGCGAGGGAGGAGCGATGTCTCTTCCTAGCGCTCGGTCATGCGTCCAACCAGGTCAATGCGCTCTGGAAGCTGGTGATCATCCTGACCAACGGCGACGAGAGCGATCCGGTGAAGCAGAGGCTGGAAGGCGCGCAGACCCAGATATTCGTCAGGCTCACCATCGGAGCGATGCAGGAAGCCTGGAGGCTGATCGAAGGCCGGTTCCTCAAGTGACCGCTGGGTCGTGAATACCTGCCGTTGCTCGATGCGCCTGCGGCTGAGGCGTTGAGCGGCTCAAAAAACGATTTGGAAAGCTCAACAGGCTGGCGGTGATCCGCAACAACTACGCGTTCCACCACCCGGAGGTCGACGAAGTCGAGGCCGCCTTCCAGAAGGCGACGGCCGGAGAAGGGAGCTAGGCCGCCGATTGGGCGATTTACTTCAACAAGGCCCCTGCTGAACACGTTCTTCTTCGTGTCCGACTTCGTTCTAGTTCATGGCATGGCAAACGCGCCTGAAGAGGCCGATGTGAACGCGGCGCACCGGCAGCTTCTCGGCGAGATGGCGCCGGTCGCGAACGATCTTTCGGAATTCACCTTCGGGTTCGCCGTAGCCATCTTGAGACGCTACGTCGGCGATGAACTGACGATGACGCTGGTTGCCCAGGTGAAGGAAGCGCCGGACATCGACGACATCCGGTATCCGTTTTTCGTCGAAACGCCGGCTCTTCGGAACGGGTGACGCGATTCTAGCCTTCGGATCGCGCTTCCGCCGCGAGAGCAGACTTCCTTGATGTCCTTGACGACCGATGGGGACGTCTTCGGCAATACGGCAGCTATGATCGCTGCGCTCGGCGTTTGAGGAATCACCACAGCGTGGCCCGATTTGATCGTGGCCGTGATCCTCGCAGGAATCTTTCTTACCTCATCAGCGCGAATGCTGCGGCAGGCCTGGAGCGAATATCGTCAAGAACACACGCCGGATTCTGTCGCCGCGGAGTAAACGTAAGTGGCAGCCGCGCCTGCGCGCGACCGTGCTCTATCTCAGGCCATCCGACGGCCTTCGACCGAACCCGCTTGTCGCGGTTTCGGCCCGTGCGGGTGACGATCACTCTGCCAGCTGCGCCCGGGGAACGCTTCTATTCCCAGTTGCAGAAGGTCTCGCTCTGCGATGCGCTTCGAGCCACAGGTGGTACCTGACGTTTGGCAAGCTGCGAGGGCGCTGCCGGCAGATTTGGCGCAGACCGAATGTTCGCGAGGGTTGTTAAAGCAGATACGGCGAGATCGCGTCGGCCGTCGGCGCATTTCCCCTCAATGCGACCTTGATCCGCAGCCGGGACCGTCTATCGGCCGACGCGACGCGATGAATCCGCGACCGAGAAAAGATCGCGCAGAAGGGCGCCAATCAACTGCGCAGGCCGACCCAGGCTGCGAAGTGGCGACCTGACTTGAAGCCACCGGGATCGGGAACAAAAGCCTTCACGGCCATGGCGATGATGGCTCCGACGCCCGGGATAGTGGCAAGGCGGCGCATATCAGCATCTTGCCTGGCCCGGACGACGATTTCACGCTCGAGCTTGTCGATCTGCTCGGCCAGCAATTCGATCTGTATAATCATCTCGGCCAAGGCAAAGCGCGCAGCTGGCGGCAGACGTGCATCGCTTTCATCCCGAATGATCTCGCCCAGTCCTTTGACGTTGGATATTCCGACCGGAGCGATGATACCCAATTCTCCCATATGCGCACGCAGAGCATTTATCGCTTGCGTTCTCTGGCGCACGAGCAAGGCGCGCGTCTTCAGAACCATCGCGGCTGCCTGCTGCTCAGCCGTCTTGACTGGGACGAAGCGCATAGTCTTTCGCGTTACAGTCTCGCTGATCGCTTCTGCGCCGGCAGCATCAGTCTTCCCGCGCTTGACGAATGGCTTCACGTATTGAGGTGGCAGCAGTTTGACGTCATGACCCAAAGCCGCGATCTCGCGCGCCCAATAATGCGCGCTGGCGCATGCTTCCATTCCGACCAAACACGGTGGCAATTCTGCGAAAAAGCGCAAGACATCCGCGCGCCGCAGCTTTCGATTGAACTGCGGCGCGCCTTCAGCGTCGGCACCATGAACCTGAAAAACCTGCTTAGCCAAATCCAGCCCAATAGTAGTAACATCTTTCACGGAACGGTCCCTCCTTGTGGCGTTTACAACAACGGCCACGATCTTAGCACTCTGATGCTGTTGGAGCGGGCCGTTCCACCTCATCAAGGGGTCGGCTATGCGAGCATGCCGCCGCTGCGCCTTCGGCTACGCGGTGATCGCGGCCGGTTGAGGACACTGACGGACGCCATCGAGCGGGGATCGGCCTCGCTCAAGATGGAGCCCTCAAATGTCGCACGATCTTTCCCTCGCCCAGTCCAACGCCTTCGAGCTCGCCCGCACCCTGATGGTCCCGGTCACGCTCTTCAAGGTCGATGGCGCATATGGCGTGCTACCAAGCGACGTACTCGACGATGCCGATCTGACCGTGGTGCACGAATACGATCCGCACGAGTTCGGCCCGGCTCATTGAGCCGGCTTTTCCACTTGTGCCGCTTGCGAGCGGGCGGCGGCAAGGGAAGCTGCCGCCGCGGCTGGCCGACGCGATGACACCGGGTGCCCCGCATAATTCATCAATTGCCAGCCGCGCCCTTGCCCCCTTCGCTCTTCGCGGCAGGGGCAAGTGGTCCCGCAAGGTGCGGGAGAAGGAATCTCAAGCGAGAAAGGTCTGGCGCGGCAATGCGCCGGGAAGCGGAGATGGAAAAGAAGGATATCGAAGAGCTGAAGAATCGCGTGGCCTGCGCTGCCGTGCTCGAGAAGGCCGGATTTGCGATCGATCTGAAGGAGAGCACGCGCAAGGCCGTCAAATATCGCCGCGGCGGCGACATCATCATCGTGATCCATCAGGGGAGGGGCTGGTTCGACGCGCTGTCCGACGCCAGAGGCGACGTCTTCTCGCTGGTGGAGCATCTCGACGGCATCGCGTTTCCAGAGGTGCTGCAGCGAGTCTCCGAGCTGGTCGGCTTTGTGCCGACGGAGCCCATCTGGTCCCGAGAATCCCGCGCGCACGATCCTGATATTGCCGCTGCGGATCGTTGGCGCGTGCGGCGCAAGCCGTGGCGAGGTTCTCTCACTTGGCGTTATCTGTGCGAGGAGCGTGGCATCCCCGAAGCTATCATCCGCGCAGCAATCCGGCATGACCGGTTGCGCGAAGGCCCTTACGGCAGCATGTGGGCGGCGCATCTCGACAATGACGGTGTGGTCACAGGCTGGGAGGAGCGCGGTCCGCAATGGCGCGGCTTCGCCAGCGGCGGCGATAAGGTGCTGTTCCGATTCGGACCGGCGAACGCGACCCGGCTCTGCATCACCGAGGCCGCGATCGACGCCATGAGCCTGGCGGCGATCGAAGACCAGCGGCCGGATACTCTTTATCTGAGCACCGGCGGCGGCTGGGCGCCGGTCACGGTCGCCGCCATTCGCGCGCTGAGCGCGCGGCCGCTCACGCGGCTCGTCGCCGCGACCGATAACAACCGGCAAGGAGAGGTCTATGCCGATCGGCTCGCTGTCACCGCGCGGGAGGTGGGGTGCGCGTACGAGCGGCTGCGGCCCGCGCCGGAGGATTGGAACGAACAGCTGCATCCGAGCAGCAAGACGAAGAAGGAAGAGGAGGAGAAAGAAAACCCGGCTGCCGCATGCCCGCCGTCCGCGTCAAGGGTGAAGCTTCGCCCGCGTGCCGCGGCCCTTGACCCGGCCGATCGGAGAGGCGGCCGCGGAGGAGGGGTCAGGAAGGGCTGAAGACGATGGCGGAATCGGAAGGATGAGCCGCGCTTCCGGCCCGACGAGGCTGAAAGGAGCCCGCTCATGACCCTCTCTCCGATCCGCAAGGTCTATCAAGGCATCGCCGACCGCCGGCAGATGTTCCGCATGTTCGATCGCCACGCGCAGCGGCCAAGCCGCTCCGAGGACGACGACAGCGCTCTTTATCGCGGCGAATGGTTCGAGATCGGCCAGGCCGACCACGACCATATGTTCGAGATCCTGCCGCCGCTCTGGATGAAGGCTGAGATGTTCGCGCTCCGCGAATTCCTCACCGGCAGCATCACCGGCGTGTTCTTTGCGCTGAGGATCGACGGCCAACCACGCACCTTCCACGGCTATTGCGATCTTCGCGACAAGGGCTCGCCCGATCGGATGCGCGCCGCGATCATCGAACGCGAATCGCGGCCGGCGAAGGCAATGACGCGCGAAGAGCGGCTCGAGCACATCTGGTCGAGCGCGCATGATGATTATCGCGGCTACGCCGGAGAACGCTGGGCCGAGCATCTGCGCGGCGAGCGCACGGTGCTGGTCTATGGCGGCCAGCGCGGCACGGTGCTGAAGCTCCTCGGCCAGCTGACCGACGCGGAGATCGCGGCGAAGCTGCCGGTGCATCTGCGCTACCTGCCTGACGCGATCGCTGCGTGAGGGAGATGGTGATGTTCACATTCCCGATTCCATCCGTCCGCACGGTCATCGAGCGCGGAAAATCCGACGCCGCCGCCAACGGCGGGTTCCGCAATCCCTATTACGGCCTCAAGCCTGGTGAGGGCGAGAAGCCCGGCCTCTGGCTTGTCGGTGACAACGGCGTCTACATCATGTCGAACGGCAAGCTCAGCGATGGCGGTCGCTCGCTTGTGGTCTATTCCGAGGAATGCCATCCGGTCGGCAATCCGGACTGGTTCGACTACAAGCGCCGCCATTTCGGCGGCGATGACGGCATCGAGTTCATCGAGGCTGAGCGGCTCATCCCTCTCATCAATCGTGATTTTCGATTCACGCATCTGCGCATGCAGCTGAGCGAGGCAGACATCGCGCTGTCGATCATCGTGCGCTAGCGCCTCCCATCCCGCAATCCACCGTGACCATCAGCACCCGCCGAGGCAGCTCGGCGGGGCGACGGCACGCGCCCTCATCACAAGGAGAAATTCTCATGGCGCAAGACGATCCCTTCACCCTCGACCTCTTCGGCAGTACGGCGCTGTCGTCCGGCCTTGGCCTCGGCGTCACCGCTTTCGCCGGCGGCCTTACCGTCGAGCCGGGCGATGATGACGATCCCGATCCGGCGACCCCCGCTCCGGCCATGCCGTTCGCGGCGGTCGCGCGCGCGACATCGCCCGCGCATCGTGAGCGCGGCGCGAACTTCCATCTCGCCGACTATCGCGCCCTGGCGAAGGGCTGGAAAGATCGCGCGCGCGACGATATCGCTGCGATCCGGCTTGCCGCCGCCATCGAGGCCGACGAGCGGGCGGCTACGACTGCGGAGCAGGAGCAGCTGATCCGCTTCATCGGATTCGGCGCGTCCGAGCTCGCCAACTCGGTATTCCGGCGCCCGGGCGAGGCCGAGTTTCGCAAGGGGTGGGAGGCGATCGGATCTGATCTTGAGGAGGCGATCGGCGATCTCGACCATGCCTCGCTCGCGCGCTGTACCCAGTACGCGCACTTTACGCCGGAGTTCATCGTCCGGGCCATCTGGGCAGGCCTGCAGCGTCTGGGCTGGCGCGGTGGCCGCGTGCTCGACCCCGGCATCGGCACGGGACTGTTTCCGGCGCTGATGCCGGCAGGGCTTCGTGATATCTCGCATGTCACCGGGATCGAGCTCGATCCCGTCACGGCGCGCATCGTGCGCCTGTTGCAGCCGCGGGCGCGGATCGTCGCCGGCGACTTCGCGCGCACGGCGCTGCCGGCGAGCTTCGATCTCGCCATCGGCAATCCGCCCTTTTCCGATCGCACGGTGCGCTCGGATCGCGCCTACCGCTCGCTCGGCCTTCGCCTGCATGACTATTTCATCGCGCGGGCGATCGAGTTGCTGAAGCCGGGCGCGCTGGCGGCCTTCGTGACCAGTTCGGGCACGATGGACAAGGCGGACGGTACAGCGCGCGTGCATCTCGCCAGGACCGCTGACCTCGTCGCCGCCATCCGGCTACCCGAGGGCAGCTTCCGCGCCAGCGCCGGCGCCGATGTCGTCGTCGACATCCTGTTCTTCCGCAAGCGCAAGATCGGCGATCCCGAAGGCGATCGGTCCTGGCTCGACGTCGACGAGGTGCGACCCACGACAGGAGATGAAGGCGCCATCCGCGTGAACCGCTGGTTCGCGGATCATCCAGCGTTTGTGCTCGGCACGCACGACCTCGCCCCCGGTCCCTTCGGCGAGACCTACACATGCCGTCCTCGCGATGGCGAGGACCTCGACGCCGCACTCTCGGCCGTCATCGCCCTCCTTCCGGAAGCGATTTACGACGGCGAACCCGACATGATCGATCCCGATCTGGAGGACGCAACTGCTCCGGCTCCCGTCGACCTGCCATCCGATCGGCATGTGCGTGAGGGCAGCTTCTTCTTCGACAAGGCCCACGGCCTGATGCAGGTTCTCGACGGCCAGTCCGTCGCGGTAAAGGCCCGCAAGAAGCGCGGCATCTGGCGGATCGTCTCAGCGGGCTCGACTTACCTCGCCCACGCCGTTGGCGCCGGCAAGACCATGACCATGGCGGCCGCGATCATGGAGCAGCACCGGCTCGGCCTGATTGCCAAGGCCATGCTGGTCGTGCCCGGCCATTGCCTGGCGCAGGCGGCGCGCGAGTTCCTGGCCCTTTACCCGTCGGCGCGCATTCTCGTCGCCGACGAGACCAATTTTACCAAGGATAAGCGGCAGCGTTTCCTGTCGCGTGCGGCGACGGCACCCTGGGACGCGATCATCATCACGCATTCCGCGTTCCGTTTCATCGCCGTACCCTCGGCGTTCGAGCAGCAGATGATCCAGGACGAACTGGAGCTTTACGAAACCTTGCTGACCAAGGTCGAAACCGACGACCGGGTTTCGCGCAAGCGGCTCGAACGGCTCAAGGAGGGCCTGAAGGAGCGGCTGGAATCGCTGTCGACCCGCAAGGACGACCTTCTGACCATCTCCGAGATCGGCGTCGACCAGATCATCGTCGACGAGGCGCAGGAGTTTCGCAAGCTCACCTTCGCGACCAATATGAGCACCTTGAAGGGTGTCGATCCGAACGGCTCGCAGCGCGCCTGGGACCTCTATGTGAAGTCGCGCTTCATCGAAACCAAGGCCCTCGTGCTCGCCTCCGGCACGCCGATCACCAACACGCTCGGCGAGATGTTCACGGTGCAACGCTATCTCGGGTACGATGCGCTCGCGCAGCGCGGCCTGCACGAGTTCGACGCCTGGGCCTCAACCTTCGGCGACGTCTCGACCGTGCTCGAGCTGCAGCCCTCCGGCAAATACAAGCCGGTCACCCGCTTCGCCACCTTCGTCAATGTGCCGGAGCTGATTGCCATGTTCCGCTCCTTCGCCGACGTCGTGATGCCGGAGGATCTGCGTCAACATGTGAAGGTGCCGGCGATTGCGACCGGCAGGCGCCAGATCCTGACCTCCCGGCCGACCGCGGCCTTCAGGCGCTACCAGGTGCTGCTCGGCGAGCGCATCAAGGTGATCGAGATGCGCGATCGCCCGCCCGAGCCTGGCGACGACATCCTGCTCTCGGTCATCACCGACGGTCGTCACGCGGCGATCGACCTGCGTCTCGTCGATGCCTCCGATGACAACGAGCCCGACAACAAGCTCAACAATCTCATAGCGAACGCCTACCGAATCTGGAAGGAGACTGCGGAAAACACCTATCTGCGCCCAGACGGCAAGCCGTTCGAGCTGCCCGGCGCCGCGCAGATGATCTTTTCCGATCTCGGCACGATCAGCGTCGAGAAAACCAGAGGCTTTCTCGGCCTATCGCTGGATTCGCGACGAGCTCATCAGCATGGGCGTGCCGGCATCGGAAATCGCCTTCATGCAGGATTACAGGAAGTTCGAGGCCAAGCAGCGCCTGTTCGGCGATGTGCGTGCCGGTAAGGTGCGCTTCCTGATCGGCTCATCCGACACGATGGGCACCGGCGTCAATGCCCAGTTGCGCTCAAGGCGCTGCATCATCTCGACGTGCCTTGGCTTCCGTCGCAGATCGAGCAGCGCGAGGGCCGCATCGTGCGCCAGGGCAACCAGCACGACGAGGTCGATATCTTCGCCTATGCGACCGAGGGCTCGCTCGATGCCACGATGTGGCAAAATAACGAGCGCAAGGCCCGCTTCATCACGGCCGCGCTCTCGGGCGACACCTCGATCCGGCAGCTCGAAGACCTGGGCGAGGGGCAGGCGAACCAGTTCGCCATGGCCAAGGCAATCGCGTCGGGCGATCCACGCCTGATGCAGAAAGCGGGCTTAAAGGCCGACATCGCACGGTTGGAGCGTTTGCGCGCTGCCCATGTCGATGATCAGCATGCCGTGCGCCGCCAGATCCGCGACGCCGAGCGCGACATCGAGTTCTCGACCCGGCGTATCGCCGAGATCGGACAGGACATCGAACGCCTTGTGCCGACGACCGGCGAGGCCTTTGCGATGAGCGTGAATGGCAGGGCCTATACCGAACGCAAGGAGACCGGCCGCGCGCTGATGAAGGAAATCCTCAACCTCGTGCAGCTTCAGCAGGACGGCGAGACCGTCATCGCCTCGGTCGGCGGATTCGACCTGGAATATGCGGCCGAGCGTTTCGGGCGCGACGGCTATCGCTACACCACCATGCTGATGCGCAGCGCCGCCGATTACGAGATTGAACTGCCGGTCACGGTGACGCCGCTTGGCGCGGTCTCCCGCCTCGAGCACACGCTTGGTGATTTCGATGGGGAGCGGGAGCGCTTTCGTCAGCGTCTCGCCGATGCACATCGGCGCCTTGCGGCCTATCAGTCGCGCGAGAGCGGCGACTTCGCCTTCGCCGGCGAACTCGCCGAGAAGCGCCGACAACTCGTCGACGTCGAGAAGGCGCTCGCCTCGGACGTCGAAGGGACAGGTGAGGTGAGGGCGATCGCGGCTTAGACGTCCTCAGCACCCCTCCCTCCGCTTGTGCTCGCTGCAGAGCCGGCCAGGGTAATGAGAAGAGGAAAAGAGCAAAAGCCCGCTCGCAGATCGCGCTGGCCGCTGACGCCAAAAGCTCAACCGCCGCCTGCGCGATCCCGGCCCGTCGTCCTGCGCAGGGCTTTGGCCCCGCTCGTCCTGCCGGGCAGGGATGCTCGCCCGCAGTTGCACCGGCCCGTCCGCTCTGCGGGCCGGGGGATGTCTTCGGAAAAGAAGACGAGAAAGGCCGGCCCAGCCGGTCCGCAACCCAAAAGGAGCATTCCCATGCGTCTCATCAAGGTCGATCCGCGCGCACTGAAGGAGAATCCCGACCGCGCGCGCCAGACGAAATCCTCGCCGCAGGCCGACGCGCTGCTGCTGGCCACGATCAAGGCCGTCGGCATCGTGCAGCCGCCCGTCGTCACTGCGGAAAGCGGAGGCGGCAACAGTTACGTCATCAACGCGGGCCATCGCCGCGTGAAGCAAGCGATTATAGCTGGTCTCGACGAAATCGATGTGCTCGTCGATGAGGCGGCTAATGACAATGGCGCCATGCGCTCGATGGTCGAGGGCATCGCGTTCGAGCCGCTCAATCCTGTCGATCAATGGCGTTCGATCGAGCGCCTCGTGGCGCTCGGCTGGACCGAGGAGGCGATCGGGGTGGCGCTTGCGCTTGCCGTGCGCCAGATCAGGAAGCTGCGCCTCCTCGCGAACGTGCTGACCGCCATGCTCGACCACATGGCCAAGGGCGACATGCCGAACGAGCAGCAGCTGCGCACCATCGCCGCCGCCTCGCTCGTCGAGCAGAAGGAGCTCTGGAAGAAGCATAAGCCATCCAAGGCGGATCCGCAGGTGTCCTGGTGGAGCGTCGCGCAAGGCCTCCAGAAGACGCGCATGTATGCGCGGCACGCCAGCTTCGGCGACGATCT
The DNA here is from genome assembly GCF_054063735.1 of Bradyrhizobium sp. USDA 10063. Classification (NCBI taxonomy): domain Bacteria; kingdom Pseudomonadati; phylum Pseudomonadota; class Alphaproteobacteria; order Hyphomicrobiales; family Nitrobacteraceae; genus Bradyrhizobium; species Bradyrhizobium sp. USDA 10063. The sequence goes on from NZ_JBSSGP010000001.1 coordinate 213,546, forward strand.
CGCCCAGGCTTACGGAATCCAGTGGGTCGAGGACCTCTTTGCCCCGGCCGACGAGGACAGCCGCTACACCACGAATGTCGAGGCCTTTCTCGGCGCGCAGCATGAGTGGATGGTGAACAACCTGCCGAAGAAGGGCACCATCGCAGAGACCACGAACTGGGGCGAGGTGAAGCTGCCGCCGAAGGCCGAACGAGTCCACGGCAAACCGACGAAGTCTGATTGCACTGCTCTATATCTGGACCGCGAGGGCCGCGTGCAAACGGTGCATTATCGCATGCTAGAGCGTTTTCCACATGATGTGGATCATTTGGTGTATCCGGCATGTCTAAAGTAATTGGCGCACATCTGCGGCGCAAACGACCTGACGAGCTTGCCGATGAGTTTGAGCAGGGTGTCGACCGTGCGGGCGGCGCCTTTGCGCAGCGCTGCCTTCAACCGGGAGAATGCCTGTTCGATTGGATTGAGGTCGGGCGAGTAGGCCGGCAGATAGCGCACGCGGGCGCCGAGAGCCTCGATCGCCTCGCGGACGCCGACGATCTTGTGAGTGCGCAAGTTGTCCATGAAGACGATGTCGCCCTTGCGCAAGGTCGGCGCCAGAACCTGCTCGACATAAGCCAGGAACGACGGCCCATCCATCGCACCGTCGATGACATAGGGCGCCGTGAGGCCGTCGATGCGCAGCGCGGCAACAAGCGTCAGTGCCTTCCAGTGACCGTGGGGTACGTCAGAGACGAGGCGCTTACCGCGAGGAGAACGCCCATAGTGCCGGACCATCTTCGTCGTGACCGCGGTCTCATCGATAAAGACGAGGCGCGGCGTACGCAGCTTGGGCTGCTCAGCTTTCAGCGCAGCGCGCTCGGCAGCAACGTCAGGCCGATCCTGCTCGGCGGCGTGCAATGTTTTTTTTGAAGGTGATGCCGTGACGGTCGAAGAAGCGCCAAATCGAACCGATGCCGGCCTTTTGCCTTCTCTGGGAGCGCAGACGCACACGGATCTCCTCGAGCGTCAGGTCCGGCTCCGTGGCGATCAACTCGGTCAGCCACTGCTTGTGCTGCTCCAACGGCGAGCGGCTGTGCCCGGCGCCGGGCTTGGCCTCGACATTTCCGGTCTTCCTCCAGCGATCCATCCATCGGATCGTCGTCGAAGCGCCGAGGTTGAGAATGCGCGCCGCCTCGCGGGCGCTTTCGCCGGACTCGATAAGCTCAACCGCACGCACCCTGAGGTCATTGGAGTATCCCTTCGCCATCGTATGACCCCGCATGTTGCCGCAGGTGACACCGAATCTGATTTGCAAGTCCAAGGGAATCCCCTGTGACGCTCTGATTCACATCAACTGGAAACCGCTCTAGATGCGAAGAAGCCGAAAGGCAAGGCTGCGCCGGACACGGTCAGCGCTCCGGACGATGTCGGTGTGGGCTCGAAGCCTCGTCCCGATGTGACGCGCAAGGGCGTCGAGATGATCGGCGACTACCGGACCGACGCGCTGCGCGAAGCGCTCGACCGCGCGCCGATAGAGGACGACACGCTCATGGCGCTGCTGATCCTTGCCTTCGCTGGTCAGAACGTCTCCGTCACGACAGGAAGAGGCGGTTTCCATAACGGCCATAGCCGCCTGGCGAAGCACACGGCGGTGCTGTTCGACGGCGACGGCAAACTCGCCTTCGACAGGGATACGCTGCGCGTCGCAGCCCGCGCCATGCTGGGCGATGTGTTCTCGTGCCGCGAGAATGCAACCAACAGCGGCATCGTCGCCCGTATCGCCGGCGCGATGATAGGCTCGGACGAGTTCCTGCCCAACATGGGTACTGAGGACTTTCTCTCGTCCCTGTCGCGCCCTGCGCTCGAGGCGTCGTGCAGGGACACGCCGGTCCTTCCGCGCCAGCGCGCCAAGGACACCCGCGCCGCGCTCGTCGAGCACTTCAAGGAGGGACGCTTCGTCCACCCGGCCGCGCTCTTCGCACCTGATACGACGAAGCTTTTGCAATGGCTCTCGTCGAGCACGACCGTCTCGGATGATGCCGATGAGGTGGATGAGGAAACCGCTGATATCGCCGATGACCCGGCCGAGGATGACGCCGAGGCGTTCAGGGAGGCGGCTGAATAACAGCCCGCCGCCTTGTTGCTCCGAACGATCTGCCGCCGCCGGCCAGGCCGGCGGCGGTTCTGTTTCCACACCCGCAAACACGGAGGACACGATGTCCGCAAATGTCACCGAGGGACTGGACGGCAGGCTGAATGCGTCATCTCCCGCCCGCCAGCACCAAACCGTGCCTGAATTTCCCGAAGTCGCTTTCGGCCGCGGCGCTGACGGCCTTTTCGTCGCACTTGTCGGCGAGACAGCGTTCGCGATGGCGCCCGGCCGCGATGGCCGGCATTATCTCGTCACAGCCTGGCGCATTCCTCGACCAATGGGCAAATGGACGCGCAACGATTTCTACGGCCATTCCGGCGAGCTCGCCGACGAGGCGGCATTCCGCGCCGCCGTACTCGAAAACGCCGAGCATCAACGCGAGCGCAAAATGCTCGGCCGCGTCGAGGTGGATTCGCGTGCCCATATGCCCTGGGGCGCCTCGCAGGGCGCGACCCTCTATGCGGAAGGCATCGAGCAGCACTCGACCGCTGGACATGGCGGCTTCAAGCTCTCGGCCGAGCGAAACCGCAAGGTCCATCCCAGACTGCGATCGAAGGGCGGCTGGTATGAGGAAGATGCGGAATGGGCGATCGTCGCGATCACCTTTCCGCATCTCTTCACCGCGTTCGAGCGCCGCTGCGCCGAACGCACGATCAAGAATTCATGGCCGGACGCCTGGGAGACGATCTTCGGCACTGTGCTCACACCGGGCGAGTCCTACGAGAAGGATCGTCGTAGTTTCGCGCTGACACATGCCAATGACTGGATCGTTACCTCGGCGATCACCTCAAGTCGCTGCGAAGGCTTCGTGGAATGCGTTGCAACGCCCGCCGGCAGGCGCGGAGCTGGAACGGAGGAGCGACGCCTCCTTGTTCCATCCGCCGAATATGAGGTCGGGCGCTTTGGTTTCGTGATCGACCCAAACCGGCATCAAGTCTATGCCGGCCCATCAGACTTCGTCGGTTGGCAGACCGGGAGGGTCACATGAGCCCATCCTCGGATTGTCTGGCGCTCCTTCATCGCATGCAGGAGGCGCGGCGGCAGATTCAGCGCCAGCTCGACGTGATCGACCGCCAGATCACGCGGCGGATGACAGCGCTGATCCCGCAGCTGAAGCCAAAACGCGCCAGTTATCGGCGTGGCAGGGCGCCGGATCCGACTGCCTTCCTCGAGCGGTATCGCTCGCATCTTGCGGCAATCACGGCCGAACGTCAGTCGGAGATCGACGCATTGTCCCGCAAGCTCGCCCGGCAGGATGCGGCCATCGCGGCGTACTGTGCTCGCAACGGGCTTCCATGCAATCGGCTCGATCCTCGCGACCCGTGCAATCGGCCCGGCCTTGCCGTGCGGTCGCGCAGCCATGGGGAGCGGCACCATGGATGACAACGCGCGCGGCATTCGAGCGACTCCGTATCGCCATCATCGATACCGGCCAGTGGTGCGGCGTCGCTAACTTCATCTCGACCTGCTGGAACGCCGACAGCCTCGGTGCATTCGACTTGTCCGATATCTATCGCTGCCGATCGCGATATCTGGAGCGATGCGTGAGTTCGCGATCGGTCATGGCCATCCTTGCCGTCGGGTTTTCTCGTCATCGTTCCGGTCCGCCGGATCTCCCCTCGGGTTGTCGCGCTCGTAAACCGGCGGCCGGGCGCTTCAAGGCCGCTATCGCGCCGCGTTGCGGCCGGGACCCCCGATCTCGGCAAAGCGGGTCCGCGTCCCGCGCGAGGGCTGAAAGCCCTGCTCGTCCGCAAACCCGCTCCGCTCGATCCGGATGCCCCGGACCCTGAAGCGCCCGTCTTGCCGCCGGTTTTTTTCGATCGCACCCCGAAGGGAGGACCGGCAGGAGCCGGCCCAAGCCTTCAGGGAGAAACCGAAGGAAAGGATGTTTTCATGACCAAGACCGCTCGCGCTCCCCGCCAGTCCGCCAAGGTCGTCCAGCTCCGCAAGGGCACCACCCTCGAAATGGTCCGGCTCGCCTGCCCCGACGCTACCCAGGCCATCCGCATCTCCGAGAGCTTCGGCCTTGCCGTCCTCGATAGCGACGGCATCCGCGATCTCCATGAGCGCCTGATCGTCGAGACGGCCGCGAGCCTCAGCGAAGGCCTCGGCGAGCGCGCGATGCAGATCCATCTGCAGCGCATCGTCGGCGCCTATGTCGGCTCCGCCCACGGCGCGGGCCAGTTCTACAGCCGCGCGGTGACGGAAGCCCGTGACGCTACGGCGAAGGCCGCCAACGACGCTCGCGACGAGGATCTCGATGGCCCGGTCGGCTTCGACGGAGCCGCGCAGCGCAAACGCGAATTCGCCGCCGACATGGCGCTTCAGTCGCACGCACTCCGCATGGCAGCCGAAGGCGCGATCGCAGCCTACGAGCAGGTCGTTGGCGAGCACTGGAAGCCTTTCGAGCGTCCGATCGAGAATCCGGGCAATGCCGTCGATCGCAAGGCGGCCGCGCTCCAGATGGAAGCTCTTGGCTGAGTCGCATCGGGCGAGGCTTCGGCTTCGCCCTCTTTCCATCCCTTCATCTCAGGGCCGGTCCCGCATGGGTCCGGCCCTTTGTCATGTCACCGTCGGCACCGCCGTGCGGCGAGCGAACTCGCGAACGCCGGGACTGCGATGCACGAAAAGAGCAATGGGAAGGAAAGGACAAGGAGAGCAGGCCGCGCCCACGGCCGTCCCGGCTGTCGGTCCTGCCAGGGCCGGAGGCCGGCGCAGCGGCTTCGCCGCCCTCCACTTCGTTGCGGCCAGGGAGTGCGCCGTCCTCCTGAATTCCCCGGCAACGGACCGCCGTGACGGGCCGCGATGGGCGCGGCTCCAAGACGGAGGTTAAGGACAATGAGTGGGAAGAAAGAAGGCGGCCGCGCCGACATCTATGCGCGGATCACAGAACGCATCGTTGCCGATCTGGAGAAAGGCGTGCGGCCCTGGTTGCAGCCCTGGAGCTCCGGCAATACGAACGGCCGGATCACCCGACCGCTACGCCACAATGGCGAACCATACACCGGCATGAATGTGCTGCTGTTGTGGTCGGAAGGATTGGCGCGTGGCTTCACCTCGCCGATCTGGATGACGTTCAGGCAGTCGATCGAGCTAGGAGCCCATGTCCGCAAGGGCGAGACGGGATCAACCGTCATCTATGCCAGCCGGTTTACCAAGACCGAGACGGATGAACACGGCGGCGAAGTCGAGCGGGACATCCCATTTCTCAAGACGTACAGCGTGTTCAACGTCGAGCAGATCACAGGTTTGCCGGAGCACTTTTATCACCGACCGACGCCGATCCTCGATCCCGTGGAGCGGATCGGGCACGCCGATCGTTTCTTCGCCAACACCGGGTCTGTAATCCGGCATGGCGGTTCGCGCGCGTTCTATTCACCATCGAGCGATAACATCCAGATGCCGATCTTCGAAAGCTTCTGTGATGCCGCGTCATACGTGGCGGTGAGTGCCCACGAACATATTCATTGGACGGCGGGCCGTGTCGGCCGCGATCTCAGCCGCTACGCGAAAGACCGCAGTGACCGCGCGCGCGAAGAGCTTTGTGCGGAAATAGGATCCGCCCTCGTTTGCGCCGATCTCGGCATCGTCCCTGAGCTCGAGCCGAGGCCGGACCACGCGGCCTATGTGGCAAGCTGGATCAAGGTGCTTTCCAACGACCGGCGCGCAATCTTCTCGGCTGCGGCCCATGCGCAGCGCGCAGTAGCGTATCTACACAGTCTTCAGCCGCACGCCGAGAGCGAGCAGGAGGCCGCCTGATGTTTCCTGCTCCGTGCATCCGAGGGGAGGGCGTTGTGCCCTTCCCAATCGCGGTGCGCACGATTTTCCTCTGCGCGATCAGCGTTCCACCATGCTTGTGGCGCTCGTTGCGCTGGCGTCTTTGTAGGTCGCGCGCCACGTTCGAAAAGAAAGGAGGCCCGCGCCTCGCGGCGGAGCCCTTCGGATTCCGTTCGCGATTGCGTCGCGGCAGATCGCTAGCCGTGGCACCTCCGAAGTTGATCGGCGGCATCGATCTGGCACGGCGAGGTTGCATCGGCGCGACAAGCACGTCGGCAGGCTTGTTGGCGATCTTGCGGCAGCGACTCGACGGATGCGCCAGACTGCTGAAAGCTGCGATTCCCTCTCAGGCAGGATGAGCGGCGCCAAAGTGGCCTCGTTGAGCACGACGCGTCTCGTTGCCCCGCGCTCGTTACCACGCGATCCGAATGGCCAGCGGCGCCTGTCTTCATTCCCTGTGTTTTCGGAGGCGGGCACGCCCATCTGCGTCCTCGATAGAGGCTGGTCTGACCGAAGGCCGATCCCGCTACGCGCGCTCTCGATCTCGTCCCTGCAACGTCCGTCCTCGACTTTCTTCCCCTGTCGCTGCGCGCCATTCCTCGCGGTTCAAGAAAGTCGCTCCCGGCCGCCCTTCACTTTGTTTCGGCCCTTCGGGTGCAGGTCGATCGCCTCCGGTCTCACGACCGCCATCGAGGTCGCGATCGGCGCGGCCGGAGAAAACCAAGGGAATGAGACAATGGCTACCATCGGCACCTTCACCTCCACGGGCACCGGCTTCTCTGGCGCCATCAAGACTTTGAACCTCAACGTCAAGGCCAAGCTGGTCCGCGTCGAGAACCCCTCCGAGAAGGGACCGCACTTCCGCATCTTCGCAGGAGCGAACGTTGAACTCGGCGCTGCCTGGCAGAAGGTCTCCAACGAGGGCCGCGACTACCTCTCGGTCAAGCTGGATGACCCGAGCTTCCCCGCTCCGATCTACGCCACCCTGATCGAGGTTGAGGGCGAGGAAGGCCTGCAGCTGATCTGGTCCCGGCCGAACCGGGACTGAGGCTTCCGCCAGAGGGCTCCGCCGCGAGGCGGGGCCTTCTTCCTTTCAATCGGAGACGCCTTCATGATCATCGACACCATCGAGGAATTGCGCGCCGAGCTGCGGCACTGCTTGTTCACGCCCGCGGAGCGCAAGGCGCTCGAAGCCGAACTGGCCGAGCTCATCCGCCAGCGCGACGAAGCACTCGCGGCCGAGGAGGAGGGGGCGTAAGCCCCCTCGTCTAGCGACTTACACCACGACGGTGCAACGGCTCCGCTCATCCGTTGAGGACGTCCTTGATGGCTTTGGCTGGCGTGAAGGTAAGCTTCTTGGAAGCTGTGATCGCGATCGGTGCGCCGGTCGACGGATTACGACCCTCGCGGGCAGGCGTATCCTTGACCTTGAATTTTCCGAAACCGGCGATGCTTGTCTCGGTCCCGGTCACGGCTGCATCGGCGATCGCCTTGAACACGCCGTCGACGATGGCCTTCGCCTGTGTCTTTGTCAGGCTGTTCTCGGCGGCGATCTTGTCGGCGATTTCATTCGCGGTGGTCATGGAACAGGCTCCATCTTGCTGTGATTTTCCTCCGTCTGACATGAAGAGCGCCGGACGGGTAGGGCCGATATCACAGGCAGAGCCACAATCCCCGGAAAACTGACAAATTATCAGACCTTCTCCTCCACAGCCGCGTATCCACGTTTGCGTTTGGCGCGCTCCAATCGTCCGAATGCGTCGCCCGCTTCATCGCTGCCGTCAAAGGTCTGCACCATCGTCTGGCCATTGGTGCCGATCCGGCCCCAGTTGCGGATCAGCGAGACCCCGCCGAACAAGGTCGGCTGGATCGAAAGCAAGTAAAACCGCCGCATGTTGCGGGTGGCGTCGATACGGCGAAGATGAAGCGGGGCTGGCTTGAAGTTCGGCATGCGCGGATTCTCGCTTCCTGCAAAAGCGAGGTCCAATGCTTTCTATGAATCGATGAGGGGCTGAGCGATTCATTTTATTGATACATCTCATCTCGTTGGGGTCTTGATTACGATAGCACCCAGTGCTACATTTATAGCATGGCCGGCGCTGAGAAAACCACGCGGACTTTCAAAACCGCTTGGTTCTCCAAGGCGGCGCGCAAAGCTCGCATCAAGGATGCCGAGCTATGCGAGGCAATTCAGGAGGTGATGAAGGGCCAAGCCGACGATTTGGGCGGCGGCGTCTTCAAGAAGCGCCTGAACAAGAACATGCACCGGAGCATCATTCTCGCGAAGAGCGGCCGACACTGGATTTACGAATATCTGTTCGCGAAAAAAGATCGGGCAAATATCGAGGATGACGAACTAGAGGATTTCCGCATCCTGGCAAAGAGTTATGCCACACTGAATGATGAACAGATCGCCAAGCTCTTAGAGGACAAAGACCTGACGGAGATATGTCATGCCGAGGAAGAGTAAGTTTAAGAGCGATATTTCCGCGGCGATCCACTCGTCTGCGGTCATGCTGCACAAGGTCGGCGCACTCGACAAGGCGACGATGCGTGACTTCGACGCACGTCACCTGGCCGTTCCGACCGAAATCAAACCCGCGCAGATCAAGCAGCTTCGTGAGGCCAACAATGTCAGTCAGCCGGTGTTTGCTCGCTACCTCAACACGAGCGAAAGCACGGTTGAAAAGTGGGAGACCGGTGCCAAACGGCCGAGCGGGATGGCGCTCAAGCTGCTTACGGTTGTCCAGAAGCACGGACTGAAAGTTCTCGCATAAGGCCCGAGTTGATTGCGCCATTGCTGGGCGCCCTGCGTGCTCGCTCAATGCCGCTGATTATGCGATAAGCACCGGAGCCGCTGCGTCGGCCGCAGCTCTGCTCCGCCTTCGTCCAGATCTTCATTTCGGTCCTGATCAAAGTTCCGATCAAGCTTCCCAGTCACGTCTCCGTGCGCGGCCTTGATCACCTCTCTGACCTCGAGGGCCGTGTTGGCGATTGTCCATCCCTGCAGGCCGGATGTCTCCCGCACCTCCTCATCGGTCGCGGCGAGGATTTCCTCGGTCAGCGCTTCGAGCAGGCAGGCCAGATCGAGACTTGGGTCCCAGCGTGTCATCACTTGCTCCAGTTCTGTTGATCGCGCAGCAGCGTGCGCCGCATCCGTCGTCGCGTCGTGTCGTAGTCGAGCTCGGACATATCGTGGACCTTGCAGATCTCTCTGGCCGCCATGCCATCGGCCATGCCCGCGATGATCTTCAGTGCCAGCGGATCGGCTTCGAACAACCGATAGATGTTGGCCAGCATCTGCGCGGCGGCCAGGACCCGCTCCGGATCGGGTGCCTCATCGGCCTCGTCACCGGGCCGACTTAGCTGTTCCGGATCATCGCGGCTCACAAGCAGCCTTCGCTCAAGCCGCGCACGCCGCCAATGGTCGTTGCAGATGCTGCGCATGACGCCCGCCAGGAACGCCAGGATGGGTACGCCGGGCGGCCAGGGGCGGGAGCCATCGAGGACGCGTGCGATTGCCTCGTGAAGCAGGTCGCTCCAGCCCAATCCTCCCGGCAGGTCGCGGCTCCACAACCGTGCCAGAGCCTTTAGCCGCACGAGTTCGAGATCCGACAGGGCATCGATGGCGGACGCGACGTCGGCGGCTGGGGCAACCGCGTCATCAGGCCTGGGAGTTATCGTCAATCGTTCCATGGTCACAACAATATGCGCTTCACCGGGCCCAATACGGACGCGGATAAAAGAATGTTTTGACATGTCCGCGTGGGCGGACTCCAGGCGCATCGTCTGTATCGCAAAAGGAGAGCCTTCATGGACGACACGTTGGCGGCGGCGCGCCGCTGGTATGCCGAAGACCTGCGATACAAAGTCCCGGTCCTGCGTAATCCGGAACTGATTGAGGCATTTGCGTCTGTTCCACGCGAGCAATTCGTCGGTCCGGGGCCGTGGCGCATCATCTCGGACCCGTATAGCGACGCATTCCTGACCCCCGATACCGACCCGCGCTGGCTCTATCATGACGTCCTCGTGACAATCGATGTGAGCCGCAACCTCAACAACGGGATGCCAAGCTACTGGGCCCGCAACTTTGAGCATCTCGACATCGCGCGCGGCGATCGCGTGCTCCAGGTCGGCGCCGGGACCGGATACTATTCAGCGGTGCTGGCCGAGATTGTCGGATCCTCCGGTCGCGTGACGGCAGTTGAAACCGACCCAAATCTGGCCTCGCAGGCCCGAGCGAATCTCGTGAACTGGCCGCAGGTCAATGTCGTCTCAGGCGACGGCCGGGCGGTGGACGTTGGTGAACTTGACGTCGTCATCGTATTCGCCGGATCCACCCACCCATCTCGCCTCTGGCTCGATCCCCTTGTCGAAGGCGGCCGGCTTCTGATGCCGCTGACCGACGAGTCCTGGAGGGGTTTTCTTCTTCGCGTGACCCGGCGTCGAAACGAGTTCGAGGCCTCTTCGATTGGCGCCGTTTCTATCTATCCTAGCATCGGGGGCCGCGACGACGAGGCGGGAAAACGTCTGCATGCCGTGCTCGAAGGCCTGCCCCGGCAAGGTTCCGATTCGCGCGCTGCATGTCGGTGATCCCGGCTCCGACGATGCAGAAAGAGTCTGGTTTCACGCGGCAGGGTTTTGGTTGGAACGCGCGGCTGTCGAAGGAGATGCCGTCCCTTCGTAATGATCGGACTGATTTCGATCGTGGAAGACCGTCTCACGTTGGGCATTAATCAACACAAACATGATGTGCTCAATTAGCTCCCAACACGGTCTCTCAGGACGCATGATTACGTGTCGCGCCAAAGGTCGACAATTTCTCGAAAAACTTCGCGAAGCCGTGGCTTTAGCTTCGCAAGCCGCATCGGATCGAGTTGCGGTCGGATCGGTTTGTCGATGTGAGTGCAATCCAGATACGTTGTGTAGCGCAGTTCGATCTGTATCGCCTCGGTTGACGAGTTGTGGTGTCTCCGGATCAAGTAGCCGCCCGAGAAAGGCTCGTTGCAGACCGTGCGGAAGCCTTGTCGCTTGAAAGCCTTGCTTGCCAAAGTGGTCGTCTCTTGCCGACACGACGTGCTCCGCAGGTTACCGATGCAGACATCGTCCGCGATCGGTCCAAAGAACGCGTGCAAGTCAAGGAGCAGAACCCGCTCATGCGCTATCAACATGCGGTCAATAAGATTGGACAGCTCTTCATGGTAAGGTGAATGATACTTCACCAGTCGTTGTCGAAGACTCTGTTCGTCCGGGGGCTTTCGATAAATGGGCGTCCCATCAAACATCGAGTCGGAAATCACCGCCTCGTTGAAGGAGCCAAACAGTAATCCGTCGGGATTTCGGTTTAGGTCTGTGACATACCGACTGTGTGTCGCCGCGATCGTCGTCACGCCCAGTTCAGGCAGAAAATCGTAGACCAGCGGGAGATGCCAGTCGGTGTTTCTCAGCCAATTCAGATGAAGTGGGGTGAACGCATCGGCAATTGATAGCGGAACGAAGGTGCCGCTGTGTGGCATGCTGGCAATGATAGGCACAGAATTTTCGGGACAAGGTCGTTCTATTCGATAGAGTTGCTGGCACTCTTTTCTCGGACCAGTTGATTGATCATTCATGGATAGCGCACCTGGATAATCGTCAAACCTGCGCGCCCTGAGACGTCTATTCCGCCCGAGCGATTCGAGTTTTGATGTTGACGTGTTTTTGATGTGGATGCGAGCCAAGCCAGCTCCGAAAGCCAGTGCGGGCGAATCGTGGTCTCCGTTTTCTATGTTGTCGCTCTGAGCCGGGCGGAGACAACCGTGCGCAGGGCCGTCCACGGCGAACTCCGCGCATTCGCCTGCTGATGTAACGAGCTGCGGGGTCCGATAGCAACCGGTCTACTCGTGATACGACCCCGACGCAACTCTTGGAATATATCCCAATCGACCTTCCAAGGCGGCCAACGTTAGGCGAGCTGACTCCAATTTTGCAGTCGCCGCGACCATGGCGGCCGATGTTTTGTCCACCTGCGAAATCGCAGCCGAGCCAATCTGGAGTAGGCTGTCCTTGAGATGCGGCGACGCTTCATCTCGCATGGCACGACTTAAATCCACCAGCGTGCTCGTCAGCGCTCGATGCGTGCAAGCTTCCTCTCGTTCGAGAGTTTCCAGCCTTGCGAGCGCCTCGCGATAGTATCGTATCGCTTCGACGACCTGCTTTCGAGATCTGTGTTGTCGCTCACGTGCTCTTCTCCTCGCAAATCTTTGAGCAATTGTGCCAGCTTGAACGAGCAAAAGTTGGGCGGCTCGTAGATAGTGCGAGCGAGGCCGTGATGAAATCATCCGTCTGGAAATTGGGCGGAGACTTATGTATCCACCATTTGGAAAACGGTAAGAGTCCGACTACCTGTCTGTCCTCCGTCTATCAGGGGCGTGCCACAAGCTCCTCGGGGAAGGCGTTGATCGTGGCGCTTGTTGGACATGCCACAAGGACTTGTCTTCGCCTTGGCGAGAGTCCCTCAACGTTCCCTTTGATCCTTCCCTCAAGACCCGATCCTGTTTTCGCCCACCTTGAGACTTGCCCCGTGATGCTCCTACCGAGTTCCGATTAAGGGCGACCTACGCCAGCCCAACTTCGCTTCTCGAGTCTTCAGCTCGCTGGTCTCGGACATTCCCGATCGCGGGCAGCAGTTCTTTTCTCAAGCTTGCGATGGACAGTTCGATTTCGGCCACGGTCGCACCTGGAAATGTCATGAAGGAATTGCGACGGGTTGGCGTCCCGAAACGGATGGGACGTCTCTCTAACAAGGAGCGATTACAAGCGCCCCTAGTACCCACTTTTCTTGGAACGTTCGCGGTAGGGACGCTCATTACTGAGCGCCCCCCGCACAACACCGTACGTGCGGCTTTCCCGCATACGGCGTCCACCTTGGGTGAGTGACGGCAAATCGCTGATTGGGCCAGGGGTGAAGGATCCGAGGTTGTGGGAGGTAGTCGTCAGCAAGCTTCAGTATCCGCTCCCCGCTCGTGTGGTCCTTCTGACCGCGTCGCCGTAGCGTTCGCAGCCAAAGGTCCCTGATATGGGAGCGGAACCTCAGCAGAGCTCGAAAATTTGTCGGCACTGCATGGTAGGCAAAGAAGCCCGTGGTGACCTGCTTGAGCCACTTCCCCTGTTCGGGGATCGGCCTGTGCATACGCCGTCGCAATTCTCCTTTGACCTCCTTGAGTTTCGCCTTCATGCGATCGCGTTGGGTCTTCCGATGGATCAGGAATGTTCCTCGGCGCGACTTGCCGCAGATCAGCGTGAAGCCCAAGAAGCTGAAGGTCTCCGGTTTGCCAAGCCCGCGCTGCTTTCGCTTGGTCGCCGCATGGCGGCCAAACTCAATCAGTCGGGTCTTGTCCGGATGCAGCGACAGCGAGAACTCCTGCAACCGCTCGCGCATGGCTTCCCAGAAGCGGCGGGCGTCACTCTCATGCTCAAAGCCCACGACCAGATCGTCGGCATATCGCACTATGATCATGTCGCCCGTGGCCTCGCGCCGTCGCCAGCGCTCGGCCCAGAGATCGAAGGTGTAGTGTAGGTAGACGTTAGCGAGGAGCGGTGAGATCACCGAACCCTGCCCAGTTCCCCTATCACTGACAGTCACCCTCTTCAAGGACGCCCGCCTTGAGCCATTTCTGAATCAGACGGATCATCCGCGAGTCCTTGATCCGATGCTCCACGAAACGGACCAGCCATTCCCAGCTGACCGAATCGAAAAAGCTTCGGATGTCGGCATCGAATATCCAGTTCACCTTTGTGCTGCCGATTCCGACAATGAGCGCATCCAGCGCATCATGCGTGCCGCGCCCAGGCCGAAACCCATACGAGAAGCCGAGGAAATCTTCCTCATAGATCGCGTTCAGCACTGCGAGCGCTGCTCGTTGGACGACTTTGTCCTCCAGAGCGGCGACCGCGAGGGGGCGCTGCCGCCCGTCCGGCTTAGGTATGTATACTCGCCGCGACGGCAGTGCCCGATACGCTCCCCGATGGAGCCGAGCATGTAAGTCCTCGAGATTGCGCTCGAAGGCTGTCTCGTACTCCTGCCACGTCAACCCGTCCACTCCAGGTGCGGCATTCTGCTTAAGTTCGTAGAACGCCTCTTCGAGCAGCTCGACCCTGATGTGGTGGAAGAGCGAGGTGAACTTCTCCTTCTTCCTTTCCCTTGCGACTCGTCGTATGCGGTCCAGCGCATTTGACACACTTTCCCGGTCCTGTGCCCGGCGTGCGTTTTGCTGGTCCGCATTCCCCTTGGTCCCCGCCCTTGGCTCTACCGGCTCCGCAGCCGGTCGCCCGGCCTTGTTCGTCGGCTTCACAGCTACTATGACGGGGGCAGACTTCCCACGTTCGTGCATCATCGACTACGGCTCCTCGCCTTCCCGATGCGGGCCGAGGTGGCTACGCCGCCCCGGTCAAACGCGGGATCTCCCAGGTTCCGTTGCGATCCTTTTGTGCGTGATGTGGCCTTCGACCCCGGCAGGGCGACAGCACCTCGCATAGCGGTGCCGCACATGTTGCCTTCGACCGACTCAACAGCCTCGACCCCTGCGTTGTTATCAGTTTCGTGGCTCAATCCCACACCCCACACAATTGCTGTGTACGCTTCGTACCCGCCGTCGCCGACGGCCACGCAACACTCACTACCGGGCGGCCTGCTACGGCCTTACCCGGACCGGTCTTGCACCGGCTGGATCGCACCAGCTTCTCCTGGCGCACTGAGTCGTGATTCAAGGTCGGGATGATACCCGAAGCAAGAGAAGTCCGCCTTTCGAGGAAAGATCGCAAGGTGCTTGAAGCCTGTTGTCGTTCACCGATGACGTTGCAGCGCGATTTGAAGCGGGCGCGGATCGTTCTGTTGGCGGCGGCCGGGCGCAGCACCCGGTCGATCGCCAAAGAAGTTGGGGTCCAGCCGCGGATTGTCAGCCTTTGGCGGCATCGCTATGCCGACCAAGGTCTTGAAGGTCTGCAAGACAGGCCGCGACCCGGCAAGCAGCCGATCTATACGGAGACGACCGACAAGCGGATTCTGAAACTGCTGGATAAGCCGCCCCCGCAAGGGTTTGCGCGCTGGACCGGCCCTCTGTTGGCCGAGGCGCTAGGCGATGTCGACGTGCAATATGTCTGGCGGTTCCTGCGCAGCCACAAGATTGACCTCGCGGCTCGCAAGTCCTGGTGCGAGAGCAACGACCCGGACTTTACGGCCAAAGCCGCCGATGTCGTTGGCCTCTACGTCGCCCCGCCAGCGAAGGCCATTGTGCTGTGCGTGGACGAGAAGCCCTCGATCCAGGCCTTGGAGCGAGCGCAGGGCTATCTGAGGTTGCCCAATGGCCGCGCCTTGACCGGCCAGAGCCACGATTACAAGCGGCATGGCACCACAACATTGTTTACGGCGCTCGAAGTCGCCACCGGAAAGATCATCGCTACGCATTCAAAACGCCGTCGCCGGGTCGAGTTTCTCGATTTCATGAACAGCCTCACCGCGGCCTTTCCGGGCCGAAAGCTTCACGTCATCCTTGACAACCTCAACACCCACAAGAAGAACGAGGACTGGCTCAAGGCCCATCCCAACGTGCAATTCCATTTCACGCCGACAAGTGCGTCCTGGCTCAACCAGGTCGAGGTATGGTTCTCGATCTTGCAGGGGCAGTCGCTCAGCGGCACCTCCTTCACAAGCCTTAAGCAGCTTCAGGACCACATCGATGCCTACGTCAACGCGTACAACGACAAAGCTGAACCTTTCGTCTGGACCAAGAAAAAGGTCCGTCAACGCCGTTTCAAAGGTCGCCGTATCACTCAGCTCTGATTCCGGGTACTAGCACTACTTAGGCACATTTTTAGCGGCGACGAGTTTTTTGGGATTCCCAAGAGAGGGTTTGCGTGATTCATGAGGGGTCGGCTTATGGAGGGCCGATCTATGGACATGGACTGGCAAGCCGATCTCGATCGCTGGCTTGCGCCGTTTGTCGCGGCGCTAAGGCACAAGACGCGGGCCCGGATGTGCCCTCTCTACGTCGCGGGTTTGATTGGTCCAGGAGACCGCAAGAGCGTTCAACCGATGGCGGCACGCGCCAGCGGGGTGGGTTACGATCAGCTCCATCATTTTGTCGCTGCCGGAGTTTGGGACAGTGCTCCACTCGAGGCTGCCCTGCTGAAGGAGGCAGACAGATTGGTTGGCGATGATGCGGGTTTTCTTGTCATCGATGATACGGCGTTGCCCAAGAAGGGACGTCACTCAATTGGCGTCGCGCCACAATATGCCTCGTCGCTCGGAAAGACTGCCAACTGTCAATCGCTAAAGCAGTTTCCGCCCGATCTGAATCTGAGGGATTCCCAAACGGTTAGCGATGATGGAGACTGTGTGCATTGATTCTCCTTGCCGGTGGGGGCGGGCGGTGCCGAAGGCCTATTCTTGTGACCTGCGGGAGCGCGTTATCGAGGCCGTGGCTGCGGGCGCGTCGCGGCGCGAGGCGGCCGAACGCTTCGAGGTGAGTGTAGCATCGGCGGTCAAGTGGGTGCAGCGCTGGCGGAACGATAACAGTGCCGCTGCGAAGCCGCGTGGCGGAAGCGTTTCGCCGCTCGAAGAGTTCGCAACCGAGATTCTGGCTGTGGTTGCTGAGCATCCAGACCTGACCCTGGTGGAGACGCTTGCAGAGCTGCGCAAGCGGAGAATTCGAACCAGCCGCAGCGCGCTCTGGCGCTTTCTCGACCGTCACAACATCACCTTTAAAAAAAAGCCTGCAGGCTACTGAACGGCAGCGAGAGGACGTTGCGCGAGCTCGCCGACGTTGGATACGAGAGCAAGGTTTTCTTGATCCCGCCCGGCTCGTTTTTATCGACGAGACTGCGGTCAGCACAAATCTGGCGCGGCTCCGGGGGCGTGCGCCAAGGGGTGTCAGGGTGATCGGCGCCGTTCCGCTGGGGTCATGGGAGACCATCACTTTCGTGGCGGCCTTGCGCCACAATAAAATGACTGCCCCGATGGTGATCGAGGGAGCTATGACCGGAGAAATGTTCCTCGCCTATGTTGAGCAGTGCTTGGTTCCAACCCTCCGGCGCAACGACATCGTCGTGATGGACAACTGCCGAGTTCACATGGCGCCTGCCGTTAGGCACGCGATTGAGAGGGCAAAGGCGAGCCTGCGGTATCTCCCGAAATACTCGCCTGATCTTAATCCGATCGAGCTGCCCTACAGCAAATTTAAGGCATACTTGCGTAAGGTCGCGGCACGAACAGTTCCGCATCTCACGCGCGCGATCCGTTCGTTCATCCCACAACTAAGCCCACGCGAATGCACCAACTATTTCGCTCACGCAGGCTATGCTTCTAAATGACAGGAATCCGCTTTAGTCTCGCTAACATTGGCGTCGGGGGAGGTGCCGGTGATGGTGGGCCTGAGGCTGTTCCTGCCCGAGAGCTGGACAGATGATCCTAAGCGCATGGCGCGGGCCGGTGTGCCGAAGGATAGACAGACTGCTCTGACAAAGCCGGAGATTGCGATCAAGGAGATCGACCGCGTCATCGCCTCTGGTGCGCGTTTCGGCTGTGTGCTTGCCGATTCAGGGTACGGCTCCAGCGGGCCTTTCCGTCAGGCTTTGAGCGAGCGCGGTCTGCTGTGGGCGGTGGGTCTGTCGCGGCGCCAGAACGTCTATCCCGCCGACGTTGCCCTGATCTTCCCCATCGCGAAGACCGGAAAGCCTCGCAAATACCACATCCCTGATCAGCCACCGGTCTCTGCTGAAGCGTTGTTGGCCGAAGGCAAATGGCAAAGGGTCAGCTGGCGGCGGGGCACCAAAGGTCGGCTCACATGTCTCTTCACGGCCCGCCGTGTCCGCGTTGCGGATGGCCATAAGCGCCGGATGATCAATAACCGTATGCAGTGCATGCCTGGCGACGAGGTCTGGCTCGTCGGCGAGCGCCGGTCGACCGGGGAGCAAAAATACTATGTGTCGAACCTGCCGGCCGATGCCACCATCAAGACGCTTGCTGCCACGATCAAGGCCAGGTGGGTCTGTGAACAGGCTCACCAGCAGCTCAAGGAGGAGCTGGGGCTCGACCACTTCGAAGGTAGATCCTGGACGGGATTACATCGACATGCGTTGATGACGATGATCGCTTACGCCTTCCTCCAATCCCGCCGCCTCAAAGCAGCGGGACGGAAAAAAAAGAATCTCAGGACCGCCACCACAACCAAGCATGCCGGCCATCAGGCAAGCGATCCTCGACCTCTTCACACGACCTCCACCCCGACGATGTCCTCACTGTGACCTGCTCCTTGCAAATATCGCGAAGACTAAAGTGCCAAAGTAGTGCTAGATCGATCGTCAACGAGCCGCGTTGGTTTCTTCGTTGTTGTCAGGCGAACTTGACCGCGCGCGCGATATATGTAGGATCAGCAATTAAAGATTGCATGCATTTTTTGATCGGAATTTATTGCGGGGCAGACATGTCGCGACATTTGGAGAGCCCGGCGCTTTCACGAAGCGCGATTTGGGCGAATACGCGACAAACTTTCAGCGCGATGTCCAGTGGACCGCCGGATGGAGCACGCCTATGGCGGCATTTTGTGACGTTGCTATGACGGCGGGACGTTCGGACATGAGCAGCGCGGCGGCATTCAGAGGTCGGCTCGACGCGCTTTCGATCAGGGCGGGCTAATCATGGAAATCGATCGGGCGCGGTTTCGGAGCGTCGTCGAGCAGACGCTCGAAGATCGCGATCGTGTGCGCAAGCTCGTGGAAAGCAAGCAGTGGCGCCAGGCCGAGCCGGACCGGACGCGCATGGCGATGTTCAGCTTGCGGGCCGCGCGACAGACCATGCCGCGCGGCGCCGAGGCCGTGCAGGGTCCCGACGACATGCAGGCGTCGTGGTTCCTGCCGGGTGGCGCGACGGCACGGCGGGCGATCGCGTTCGTCGAAGCGACGGCTGGAGGCAAATGGACGGCCGGCTCCGGCTTTCTGATAAGCCCCACGCTCTTCATGACGAACCAGCACGTGATCCAGGACGAAGCCGCTGCGCTTTCGGCCCAAATCACGTTCGATCGGGAAATGGGCGAGGACGGCTCGATGCGGCCCACCACCGTCTTCCGTTTGGCGCCCGACCGTTTCGCCCTGTTCTCGCAGCAGGAGGAATTGGACTACGCGATCGTGGCTCTCGGGCAGAAGGTCGCCGGCGATAGCGACCCGCGAGATTTTGGATTGTGCTTCCTGTCCGATCGGCCTGACAAGCACGTGATCGGCATGAACATGAATATCGTGCAGCACCCGAACGGTCTGCCGAAGATGATCGCGATCCGGAACAATATCCTGCAGTACCGGACGGAGCGCACGCTTCTATACGAGACCGACACCGACCACGGTTCGTCGGGAGCGGCAGTCTTCAACGATGCGTGGGAGCTCGTGGCGCTTCATCACTTCGGGGAGCCGTTCCTCGAACGTAAGGACGAAAATGGCAATGCCATTCCTACGAACGTCAACGAAGGCGTGCGGATCAGCGCCATCTACCGGCATCTTTCGGACCGGCTCGCGACCCTCGACGGGGATCATCGCGACCTGTTGCGGGCCGCGCTCGAACTGTCGAAGACGGCTCTCGTTCAAACGGGCGGCAAGCGACTCTCGCCGCCGCATCCCTCCGCGGATGCACAAGAGAGTCTGGTGATCGGGGAGGAGGGCGTCATGGCCAGCGAAGCCGGCGGAAACGAGATCAAGGTGACGATTCCGATCGAAGTGAGCGTTCGGGTGGGCGGAAGCTACGTGGCCGCCGCTCCCGTCGCGCCCGCACCCGCGCCCCAGAAGACGCTCACGCGCGCGGCGGAAAAAATCTCGGTCGACCATGACTATTCGAATCGCGACGGCTACGACCCGCGATTCGTGCACGGCGTGACGTTTCCGCTGCCCACGCCGGTCGGCAAGCTTGCGAAGCAGGTGGCTCCCTTGCGGGCCGGCGAACAGAACGCCGAAGCCGGCGAACTGAAGTACGAGCACTTCAGCATCAAGATGAACAAGGCCAAGAAGATGGCTCTCTTCACGGCCACCAACATCGATGGCAAGAGCTTCCTGAACGTCGACCGCTCCACAGGGGAGGTCACCGACGGCGCCGAAGGAGAGACCTGGTACGGCGATCCCCGTATCAGCGCGAGCTTTTTCATCGACCAGACCTTCTATTCGGGCTGGTCCAATCTCTTCGATCGGGGCCATCTGACCCGACGCATGGACCCGGACTGGGGAAGCAAGGAGGACGCCGAACGCGCGAATGCGGATACCTATCATTTCACCAACTGCACTCCGCAACATTTCCGCTTCAACGAGAGCACGAAATTCTGGCAGGGCGCCGAGCAATACGTCCTCGAAAATGGAGCCATCTCGGAAGAAGCCGCCAACCGCATCTGCGTCTTCCAGGGACCGATCTTCGACGACAAGGTCGATCTTTGGGCGGACGACATCCAGATTCCGTCCTCGTTCTTCAAGGTGATAGCCTGGAAGGGCAAGAACGGCGTGAAATCCGTCGGCCTCGTCGTCGATCAGCGTCAACTGCTGTCCGAACAGCGCAAGGGCGGAATCCCGCCGAAGCCGCCGGCCTTCGTCGACGTCTCGCAGTGGCGCGTCGCGATCACCGAGATCGAACGCCGCACGGGCCTCGACTTCGGCGATCAGGTCAGATCGGCCGACACGTTCGAGACCAAGGATCAGCCTGTCGTAGGCGAGGCGCGGCCGGCGATTCCGGTGAAATCCGAGTCCGATCTTCTGCCTCGGAACCTGTGACGATCGCGATCAGGGGCCGACATTTAATCCATTGGGCGATCGCGGAGAAACGCGCATGAAGAAAGCCGCTTTGATGGCGCTGTCCTGCCTCGTCGCGCTCGTGCCTGGCCCGGCGTCGGCGTGGTGGGACGAAGGCCATATGCAGATCGCCTATCTGGCCTACAAGCGGCTGGATCCCACGATCAAGGACAAGATCGACGGCCTGCTCAGGCTCAATCCCGACTATCAGGTCTGGACGTGCGGTGCGCAGGACGAAGCTTTGCGAAGGACCTATGCCGTCGTCCACGCGGCGACCTGGGCCGATGACATCAAGACGAAGAGCGACTACCGGGAGGATCACGTCAGCGACACGACTGCCGGGCAGAACGTAGCTTACGACAAGCTCAAGCACAGCTATTGGCACTACGAGGACATATTGTTCGCGCCCGACGGCACGACCCTGCCCGCTCCGGATCCGGTCGATGCCGCGAAGATGGCGAAGATCATGATTGCTGCGCTGCCCGCAGCCTCCGGCGCCTCCGATCAACTCCGTTCCTACGACCTCGTCTGGTTGCTGCACCTCGTCGGGGATCTCCATCAACCGCTTCACGCGATTGCCCGCTATACCGCCGAGCTTCCGCACGGCGACCGCGGCGGCAACGCCGAGATGGTCGTTCCAGCCACCGGCGAGACGATCGCGCTGCACGCCTATTGGGATCGCCTCTTCGGCGGATATTCTTCCGCTTTCGGGGCTATTTTCGACGCCGACGATCGGGGTGGTCTCGGATCCGTCGCGATCGACCCCGACGCGGAGAAGGTGCTCGATCCCGATCGATGGGCACAGGAGAGTTTCGAGGCGGCGAAGAGCTTCGCATACGCTCAGCCGGTCGGGCCCGGACCGGCCGCGGTCCAACTCACGCGCGACTACGAGACGAACGCGCGCAACGTCGCCCGCACCCGCGCAGCCCTTGCCGCGGCAAGGCTCGCGAGAGTGCTGGACAAGGCGCTTCACTAGACCTCGAAGGGAGAACCTGGATGCTGCCGACGATGCTTCAGAGGTTGTACGCGGCCTCCGACCTCCTCGATGGATTCAATCCGTTCGACGAATTGGGCTTCACGCTCACCCGCGACTTCGAGGTGTTCCGGCAGTTCGTGTCCGACGGAGGACCCGTGCCGTCCGCCCTGGAGACGCGACTGTCGCAGGCGCGGCACGATGCGACGATCGCCGATGCCCTCAAGAGGTTTCTGAAGGACGTTGGGCGGCCGCTTGTGGGGTTCATGGGCGGCCACGCCGCCAAGCGCAATTCGCCGGCGTTCGCCGACATCGCCAAGCTCGCCTGGAGCGTGGCGCAGGACGGGTACCTCATCGTGACCGGAGGCGGTCCCGGCGTGATGGAGGCTGCGCACGTGGGAGTGGCCTTCAGCAGAAACGGAATGGACGATCTCGAAAGAGCCTTGGCGAAGCTTGCGGCGACCACGGATTATGGCGATCTGGACGATCTCTTCGAGAACGACGGCAGCCTCAAGAAATCGAAGCGGAAGGACGTGATGGCCGCCCGCGACTGGCTCGCGGCTGCACTCGACGTGCGTTCGGCCGCGCCGTCGACGCTGCCTCTCAGCCTGGCCATTCCGACCTGGCTGTACGGTGCTGAGCCAACGATGCCGTTCGCGACGCACTACGCCAAATATTATCAGAATAGTCTTCGCGAGGAGGCGCTCGTCAACAACTCACGGGCTGGGATCATCTACGGCCGAGGCGGCGGCGGAACGCTGCGCGAGATTTTCCAGGACGTGGAAAGGAACTACTACGCCAAGGACGCCGAAAATTTCACCCCAATGATATTCTTCGACAGGGGCGGCTACTGGCTGCGCTCCGCGGTCTACGAGAGCGGCAAGGTTACAAGCTACGGCTTGAAACTCGACGAAACCGTCCCCGAGATACTCAAGTTCGGGATCTGCAGCCGATTGAGTCCCGACGAAGCCGCATTGCGGCAATTTCTCGATAAAATGACTTTCACGGATGATGTATCTGTCATCAAGGATGTCTTGGCCAAGCATTCGGGCGTTGCGAAGCGGAATATGTCTTTCGCGCTCGCCGGCGAGTCGTTCAGGATACCTACGCTGCGCATGAACCGGGCCTAAACGAAATGGGCGCCCGCTGCGCCCAGTCTTCCCCGGACGTTCCGCAGGTATCGCCGATGCTGTCCAGAACTCCCGCAACCGCGATGATGGCGGCATGAGGCGGGGCACCGCCGGCGGATTTTGGCGTACGATATCGAACGCGCGCGGTCTAACGATCTAAAATGTGTGTGAAGCGAGCCCAACGATCTTTCCTTGCGGGATCGTCGACTGGCCGACTTTTCAACGCCAATACGGATCGCGCGGTAGAATAATCTGACGAGGTCAAAAGTTGCCAGAGCGCACAAAAACCCCGGCATCGCTGCCGGGGTTTCGCATTTTGTCGTTTGCCTGAACGGCTGGATCAGAAGTCCATGCCGCCCATGCCGCCGCCCGGGGGCATGGCGGGGCCGGCAGCGGCCTTCTTCGGCAGCTCGGCGACCATGGCCTCTGTGGTGATCAGCAGCGCCGCCACGGAGGAGGCGTTCTGGATCGCGGTACGGACCACCTTGGTCGGGTCGATGATGCCCTTGGTGACGAGGTTGCCGTACTCGCCGGTCTGCGAGTCGAAACCGTAGGCGTATTGATCCTTCTCGAGGATCTTGCCGACGATGACCGAGCCGTCTTCACCGGCGTTGATCGCGATCTGGCGAGCGGGCGCGGAGAGCGCCTTGCGCACGATCTCGACGCCGGTCTTCTGGTCGTCGTTCTTGGTGCGCAGGCCCTTGAGCGCTTCGGTGGCGCGGAGCAGGGCGACGCCGCCGCCCGGAACGATGCCTTCCTCGACAGCCGCACGGGTCGCGTGCATCGCGTCATCAACACGATCCTTGCGCTCCTTCACCTCGACTTCGGTCGCGCCGCCGACGCGGATCACCGCGACGCCGCCCGCGAGCTTGGCAAGACGCTCCTGGAGCTTCTCACGGTCGTAGTCCGAGGTGGTCTCCTCGATCTGCGCCTTGATCTGGGCCACGCGCGCCTCGATGTCGGCCTTCTTGCCGGCGCCGTTGACGATCGTGGTGTTCTCCTTGTCGATCATCACCTTCTTGGCGCGACCGAGCATGTTGAGCGTGACGTTCTCGAGCTTGATGCCGAGATCTTCCGAGATCGCCTGGCCGCCGGTCAGGATCGCGATGTCCTGCAGCATGGCCTTGCGGCGGTCACCGAAACCCGGAGCCTTGACGGCCGCGACCTTCAGGCCGCCGCGCAGACGGTTCACAACCAGGGTCGCGAGCGCTTCGCCCTCGATGTCCTCGGCGACGATGACCAGCGGCTTGCCGGTCTGCACCACGGCCTCGAGCAGCGGCAGCAGTTCGTTCAGCGAGGAGAGCTTCTTCTCGTTGATGAGGATGTAGGCGTCGTCCATCTCAACGCGCATCTTGTCGGCGTTGGTGACGAAGTAGGGCGAGATGTAGCCGCGGTCGAACTGCATGCCCTCGACCACGTCGAGCTCGGTCTCCAGCGACTTGGCTTCCTCGACGGTGATCACCCCCTCGTTGCCGACCTTCTTCATGGCATCCGAGAGGAACTTGCCGATCTCGGCGTCGCCGTTGGCCGAGATGGTACCGACCTGGGCGATCTCCTCGTTCGAGGTGACCTTCTTGGAGTTCTTCTGGAGGTCCGCAACGACAGCCTCGACCGCGAGGTCGATACCGCGCTTCAGGTCCATCGGGTTCATCCCGGCGGCAACCGCCTTGGCGCCTTCACGGACGATGGCGGCGGCGAGAACGGTCGCGGTGGTGGTGCCGTCGCCGGCCGCGTCAGCGGACTTGGAGGCGACTTCGCGCACCATCTGCGCGCCCATGTTCTCGAACTTGTCATCGAGCTCGATCTCCTTGGCGACGGTGACGCCGTCCTTGGTGATGCGGGGCGCGCCGAACGACTTGTCGAGGACGACGTTGCGGCCCTTCGGACCGAGCGTCACCTTCACGGCGTTGGAGAGAATGTCGACACCGCGCAGCATGCGATCGCGGGCGTCGACGCCGAACTTGACTTCTTTGGCTGACATATTGGTTTCCCTGAGTGCTTGGATTTTGCTTCACGGCTTGTCTCACCCTTGACGAGGCGCCCGGCAGGCGCTCCTCAGGGGTGAGCGGTGCGAGCGTTGGATTAGGCGGCCTTCTTCTTGGAAGCGGGGACGTCGAGCACGCCCATGATGTCGCTTTCCTTCATGATCAACAGGTCCTGACCGTCGATCTTGACCTCGGTGCCGGACCACTTGCCGAACAACACGCGGTCGCCGACCTGGACGTCGATCGGGATCAGCTTGCCGCTCTCGTCGCGGCCGCCCGGGCCAACGGCGATCACTTCGCCCTGGGAGGGCTTTTCCTTCGCCGTATCGGGAATGATGATGCCGCCAGCGGTCTTCTCTTCTGCGTCGATGCGCTTGACCACGACGCGGTCGTGAAGCGGACGGAATTTCATGCATTTCTCCTAAGTATTTGTATTAGTGACGGATTTCATGAGTGTTAGCAGTCAAGGCCCGTGAGTGCTAGTACGGGCGCGCTCCTGAAATAGGACCGCTTTCTTACGGAGCAAGGGTTTGTGATAGAAAAATTGGCACCCCCCGCCGGCTGATCCGACAATAGCCGATAGCTCACGATCCCCTCTTCGATGTGGGGGCCGCATTCCTTCGGCGAATGATCATACCGACCGGCAGCTGCAAACAGGAGGCGTCTCGATCAGCATGTCGGGGCACGACCCGGTAACCGCCACCGTGGCTTCCCTGAGATTCAGACGACGGTATCTCACAGGTCTATGATCGCGCCTGGAACGATAATACGCCCCGCACAGCGTGTCCCGGCGAAGTCGAAAAGAGCCAGGCGGCGGCGCCGCCAGTGGGCGAATGGTCACCGGCGTAGCCCAATTTAGCTCTCCCAATTCAGCTCGCGTTCTGACAATTTCGGTCTGATCGGAGGTTCGCAATGCCAAACAGAATTCCGCTCGACCCCAAACTGCCGAAGACCTTCGACGCGACGGCGAACGACGCACGAAGCAAGGCACAGCTCGATCAATGGTGGGATCGTCCGTATGGCGTCACGTTGCCGGATGGTCGCATCGAGGTGCGGTGCCTGAATGGCGGGGCGTGGGACCGTTCGACCCATCTTGGCATCGCCGATGATTACGATGCGGCCTGCGCGCTGGCCGAGGCAAAGCAAGCGGAGTGGCTCAAGTTCCGGGAGCGCCCCTGCGTCCAGTTCGACGCAGATCAGGTCTTGGTGGTCCGGCAGGCCCAGCGGCCGGACGAGGCGCCGCAGCAACTGGCGACGTTCGCTACGGCCGACGCGGCAACTGACTACTTGCGCGTCAATTTTCCGGATGCGTAGCCCGACGTTCGGACATCCGCATGGGAGCGGGATGTCGCTCTCGACCTGGCTCTGTTCGGCTCGGCTCGGGACGTCCATCGTCTTGGAATCGATCTCGCAGCGGTAGGAGTATTTGGGCGAGCCCCTCCGGGGGACGGCTCTACTCGCGCCGCCGGAAACGGCACTCCCGGAGTCCGCAAACATTCTCCGCGCATTCGCGTGACGATCCTCTCGCGGAGTCATCGGCGACTTCACGACCATCAGCTCCGCTGACCGGCTTCTTTCCGGTAGAACCTGTTCTCGCCGACGCACGCCCGCATGTCGGTGCGCCGGAACCAGATGGCGCGTCCGCATCGCAGCGGCGGGTTCCCGGCGGTGAAGATGATCTGCTCATCGGTCCGCATCCGCAGCACTTCATGCGGCAGCAGGAGCGGGCGGCGGGCGAGCTGCTTGGACCGCGTCCGGGACGAACCCGACATTTGCGAGGACTGGCTCAGCTGATCCACCTCGACGGTCGTGTCGCCGCAGCGCTTCGAGATATAGTCCGCCGTCTCGGGATCGTTGATCGCCGAGAAGGAGATCCAGGACGCGCTCTCAAACCACTTGCTGGTGGCATCCCGCCCACCATAGGCCTCGCGCATCTGGCCGATCGACTGGTAGAGCATCAAGAGGGTGATGCCGTATTTGCGCCCCGCATCGCGCGCGGTTTCGAGAATGCGCAAGTAGCCGAGGCGGGCGACCTCATCGAGCAGGAACAGGGTGCGGCCGGTCACCTCGCCATTGCGATTGTAGATGGCGTTGAGCAGCGAGCCGATGATGGTGCGGGCGAGACCGGCATGGTTCTCCAGCGTCTTCAGATCGAGATTGATGAAGACGTCGGTCCGGCCCTCCGCGAGCTCGGCCGTCGTGAAGCTTGAACCGGACACCAGCGCGGCATAGTTGGCATAGGAGAGCCAGTGGGTTTCCTTGACCGCGTTGGCGTAAACGCCGCTGAAGGTCTCCGGCGTCATGGCGATGAAGGGCGCGACATTCTCCTTCACGAATCCGGATTCCGAGTTGTCGTAAATCGTCTGAAGCCGCTGGCGCAACTTCGGCTCCGGCTCGGACAGATTGGCGCGGACCTGGCGGAGGTGCTGATCCTTCTTTTCGGTATGACCGGACAGGCAGACATCGGCGATCAGCGCCGTCAGCAGTTGCAACGCCGAGGCCCGAAAGAAGTCGTCCCGCGCCGAGCCCTGGCGCGGATTGTCGGTCATGATCCATGACGCGACGGCGGCAATGTCCTCCTCCTTGGTTGCGCCGTGCTGGCCGATCCAGTCGAGCACATTGAAGCCGATCGCCGAGGCGCGCGGGTCGAGCACGAAGATCTGGCGACCCGCCCCGTGCCGGTGTCCCCTGACCATCGGTGCAACCTCGTTGGAGGGGTCGAGGACGACCAGTCCGCCGCCCCATTTGAGCGCCGTCGGCACCGTGACCGAAGTTGTCTTGAAGCCGCCGGAACCGGCGAACACGATGCCGTGCGACGAGCCGAAGGACGCGTCGAAGCAGAGCAAAGGCGACTTGCCGCCGGCGCCCCATGTCTCGCCGTCATCGGCCCGGAAGGACTGATCAGCGACCGCATCCCGATCGACGCGATAGCGCTCCCCGACCACGATGCCACCTCTCTCCGGGAATAGCCGCACAGCCTCGCTCATTGTCATCCAGTCCGACTCGCCATGAATGGCTCGCCGGCCGTGGATGCGGCGCGGCTCAGCGGCCGCGAAGGCGGCATTGCCTCTCATCGCCACGCGCAGCCCGAACACGGCCGCGAGCGCGGCGATCGTCGCTCCCACGACGGTCGAGGGATCGGCATAGGCGAGAAGGCGATCTCCGGCCGGCAGGGCATTGGCAAAGGAATGGAGGCGCGCGATCTCGCGCGAGGCGGCGATCGCGACCACCAGCAGACCGCCGAACACGACGCTCCAGCCGGCGGAGCGGATCGCCGTCGCACCGGCTGCCGCGAACAGGAAGACCACGCCGATCGCCGCCGCCATCACGTAGGGCAGGGCGATGCCGATCCGGCCGAACACCAGGTGCGCCTTCGGGGTTGTCCCGAACTTCGAAAGCCAGGCTTCGATGCCGGTGAGGGCAAGGCATAGGCCCGCCATCAGCACGGCCGGCACGATCGCCAGCGCGATCTTATTTGCCTTCATGGCCGAACGCCTTCGCGCCGATCGCCGCCAGGCGCTCGCGTTCCGCCTCATTGTCGCGGAGACGGCCAGCGGCATCGAGCAGCAGACCGAGCAGCAGCGCACGCTTCTCGTAACGCAGCCCGGCCTTGGCGATCAGGCCGCCGAGCTCGATCTTCTCCCGCGTGTCCTTCTTGCGGGCACTAGTCGCATCGGAGCGGCGCATGCGCTCAGCCCTGTTCAGCCACGCCCGAAGACGCGCCAGGCGCGACGATCGCGGCCGCCTTTGCGGTTCGGCTCCCACCCTTGCGAAACCGGCCGGCGATCTCCTCGAAGGCCGACAGCAGCGCGCCTTCCTCGATCTCTCCCATCCCGGCTTTCAGCGCGATGCGGCCGATGCGCTCGGCCTCCCGCGTTTCAGCCTGTTTCAGCTGATCCTGAAGCCGAGCGATTTCGTCCCTGATCTGCCGCGAGGGCTTTTTCATTCCGGAAGACCTTTCCTATCATTTTGCGCGAAGCGCCCGACAGGAAATCCGGGCTGAGCGCGAAGCGCGACCCGGGTAATTAACGGGGTCGGCGGAGCCGACGCTTTGGAAGATCATCCCGCCGTTCCGAAGGAGCGGCTTCCAAGGGCGCAGTAATACGTCGCTGGCGCGACGTCCTGCTTCCCGCCCAGAAATGGGCAGGTCGATCCCGACGAACAGCATGTTCGTTCGTCTTAAGGATCGCTTCCAGCCGTGGCCATCACCCATTTCACGCCCCAGCTCATCGGACGTGGCGATGGCCGCAGCGCCGTGCTGGCCGCCGCCTACCGGCATTGCGCGAAGTTGGAGTTCGAGGCCGAGGGCCGTACCGTCGACTATTCCAACAAGCGCGGGATGATCCACGAAGAATTCCTGGTCCCGGCCGACGCACCCGCCTGGCTTCGGACGATGATCGCCGATCGCTCCGTTGCGGGCGCGTCGGAGGCCTTCTGGAACAAGGTCGAAACCTTCGAGAAGCGGGCGGATGCGCAGTTCGCCAAGGAGTTCATCATCGCGCTGCCGGTCGAGCTTTCGACCGAACAGAACATCGCGCTGATGCGCCAGTTCGTGGTCGAGCAGGTATTGTCCCGCGGGCAGGTTGCGGACTGGGTCTATCACGACGAGCCGGGCAATCCGCACGTCCACCTGATGACGACGCTGCGGCCTCTCACCGAAGACGGTTTCGGGCCAAAGCGGGTCGCGGTCATCGGCGAGGACGGGCAGCCGCTGCGCATGAAATCCGGCAAGATCGCCTACCAGCTTTGGGCCGGCGACAAGCAGGAGTTCCTGGAGCAGCGCAGCGGCTGGCTCGACCTGCAGAACCAGCATCTGGCCCTGAACGGCCACGAGATTCGGGTCGATGGGCGGTCCTACGCCGAGCGCGGGATCGACGTCATGCCAACCACCCATATCGGCGTCGCGGCCAAGGCCATCCAGCGCCGGGCGGAGCGCGAGGGGCGCGACCCCAATCTCGAACGGCTGCGCGTCTTCGACGAGAACCGGGCCGAGACCTTGAGGCGAATCCAGCGCCGTCCGGAGATCGTGCTCGACATGATTTCGCGGGAGAAGAGCGTCTTTGACGAACGGGACGTCGGCAAGCTCCTGCATCGCTACGTCGACGATGCCGCAACCTTCCAAGACTTGATGGCGCGGGTGCTGCAAAGCCCCGATGCGCTCCGGCTGGAAGGGGAGCAGGTCGACTTCGCCACCGGCGCGCAGGCGCCGGCAAAATACACGACGCGCGAGCTGATCCGGTTTGAGGCGGAGATGGCGCGGCGCGCGGTCCACCTCTCGGGCAGCACGGCTTTCAAGGTAGAGCCGCCGGTCATTGCCGCCGTGTCCGCGCGTCACGCCCACCTCTCGGCCGAGCAGCACGCCGCCATCGCGCATATGGCATCCGGAGAGAGGATCGCGGCGGTTGTCGGCCGTGCAGGCGCAGGCAAGACCACGATGATGCGGGCCGCACGCGAGGTGTGGGAGGCCGCCGGCTACCGCGTGGTTGGCGGCGCCTTGGCGGGCAAGGCGGCCGAGGGATTGGAGAAGGAGGCGGGCATTAAATCCCGCACGCTGGCCTCCTGGGAATTGCGATGGAAAAGCGGTCGGGACGGCCTCGATGACAAAACGGTTTTTGTCCTGGACGAGGCCGGCATGGTCGCCTCGCGGCAGATGGCGCTGTTCGTCGAAACAGCGTCAAGGGCGGAAGCGAAGCTCGGCCTCGACCTCCGCCGCGACATGGGGTAATCGCAGGAGCGAATTGCCCGAAAGCCAATCACGAGACTTGGAGAGCGGCTGTTCCCCGATAGGATGGAAATACGGGCTCACGACTGGTCGCCGGGCCCAAGCATCGAATGGAGAACAGCCATGGACGAG
This sequence comes from Bradyrhizobium sp. USDA 10063, assembly GCF_054063735.1. Taxonomy (NCBI): domain Bacteria; kingdom Pseudomonadati; phylum Pseudomonadota; class Alphaproteobacteria; order Hyphomicrobiales; family Nitrobacteraceae; genus Bradyrhizobium; species Bradyrhizobium sp. USDA 10063. Next base: position 244,189 of record NZ_JBSSGP010000001.1, read on the forward strand.
TATATCGGTCTCGACGTGTCGATCAAAGAGACGGCAGTCTCGATCCGTCGAGCAGGTGAACGGATCTGGCGCGGCAAGTGCGCATCACATCCCAGTATCATCGCCGAACTCATCCGCAAGCGGGGCCGGCCGTGAAACGAGTGGTTTTTGAAACCGGACCGCTGTCGGTATGGTTCTATCATTCTCTCCGCACTGAGGGATTGCCGGCGATCTGCATTGATGCGCGCCATGCTAAAGCGGCGCTCGATATGGCGGCGAACACAACGGACGCGAACGATGCGGATGGTCTGGCGCAGCTGGCGGAAGTCGGATTCTTTCGCGAGGTGCCGTGAATGGATTCGACAGCATGCTGACCCGCACGCTTGTGGCGGCGCGCGCGCGGCTCGTCCGAATCGCCACCGAGCTTTCCAACCAGATCGCGGTGTCATGAAAACCTTCGGTCTGGTCGTTCCAGCCGGAAAGGGAAGCACCTTCGAGAAGAAGGTCCGGAGCCTTCTTGCCGATCAAGACGGATTTGCATCGATCATGCTTCCGATGTTGGAAGCTTGGTGTGGCATTCGCATCCGCGCAGCCGAACTCGGACGCCAGTTGGTCCGCGACGCGCAACAGAGCCAGGCTTGCCGCATCCTTATGTCCATTCCCGGCATCGGCGTGATCACCGCAACCGCCTTTGCCACGGCCATTGAGGAGCGGGACAACTTTAAGAAATGCCGATCTGTTGGTGCGTGGATCGGCCTGACAACGCGCCGCTATCAATCCGGAGACGTCGATTATGATGGCCATATATCCCGACGTGGCGACCGCCATTTGCGAGGGCTTCTCTACGAAGCAGCGACGGTCATTCTGACGCGCAGCTCAACCGGCAGCACGCTGCGCACGTGGGGCTTGCAGCTCCGGGAGAGGATCGGCTTCAAAAGAGCGGCCGTGGCTGTAGCGCACAAGCTGGCGGTTATAATGCATACGATGCTTAAGACTGGCGAGCTGTTCAATCCAACGGCCGGAGCCGTCGCATAGAAATCCGAACAGCGTTGAGAAACTGAACGCTTGAGGTGTCCCTTGCCGGGACGTGAGCCGGGCCATTCCGCTGATGGGGCTGCACCGCTGAGTCAGCAAAGTGCGTCGTCCACATTGAAGGCTCGTCCCGCGAAGCTCCATCATGCGGCGCCTATTGTCGACCGCGAAGACAACCATGCACCCGGCAGTCCCCTCAAGGAGATTATACGCTTGACGTTTGACGTTTCAGCAGCGATTAGACAACCCCATCATAACTGCGAGCGGCGTGGATCATGCCGCTTGATGTCCGCTGTACTCCAGAAGCATAGCAGCAGAGCGGACTTCCGCGAACCTCCGAGATGTACCACGAGCGGACGCACCAACTGCTGTTCGGGTTGCCTACATGCGGCCGAAAGCCGCCCATACCCCGTCTTCGCCGTCCCAGCTGCCGCGGCTCGCCGCCTTGGAGTACTCCGTGGCGCGCTGCTCGAAGAAATTGGCGTGCTCGACGCCATTGAGAATCTCGACGAGCCACGGCAGCGGATGCGCCTTGAGCTGGGTGAACCCGCCCTCCTTAGCCTCGAAGAAGCCGAAGACCGGGGCAATCCCGAGTTGGGCCAGTCGCCAGTCGGCGACGTAGCGGACGTAGGCGTGGATCTGCTCAGGCAGCATACCCTCGATTGTGCCAAGGCCGAAGGCGAGCTCGACGAAGTTCTCCTCCAGCTTCACCATGGTCTTGGCGACGTCGACGATGTCGTCGCGGACGGAGCGCGTCACCGCGCCGGTTTCGCGGTGCCATTCGTGAAATAGCTTGATGATGCCCTCGCAGTGGAGACTCTCGTCGCGCACTGACCAGCTTACGATCTGTCCCATGCCGTTCATCTTGTTGTGGCGCGGGAAGTTCAGCAGCATGGCGAAGCTCGCGAACAACGCCATGCCTTCGGTGAAGGCGCCGAACATCGCCAGGGTGCGGGCGACATCGGCCACGGTGTCGACGCCGAACTCGTGCATGTAGTCCGCCTTAGCGCGCATCTCCGCATAGCCGCGGAATGCCTTGAACTCGGTCTTGGGCATGCCGAGCGTCTTGAGCAGCAGCGCATAGGCGTCGATGTGGACCGTCTCCATGTTGGTGAAAGCGGCCATCATCATCTGGACGGTGAGCGGCTGGAAGATCGGGATGTAGCGCTTGAGATAGTTGTCGCCGACCTCGATGTCGGATTGAGTGAAAAAGCGGAAAATCTGAGTAAGCAGCGCACGCTCGTTGGCCGTGACACGGTCCGACACCCAGTCCTTCAGGTCGCTGCCGAGCGGTACCTCCTCGCCCATCCAGTGGGTCTGCTGCTGGCGCTTCCAGAACTCGTAAGCCCAGGCATAGCGATCGACGTCATAGCTGCCGGTCGAGTCAAGGAGGCCGACGCGCCCCTTGCCGATCAACGTGCGCGGATCGACGCGCGACAGATCGATCACTGACATGCGAGGCACTCCTCATAGTCGGTGCGATGCCGCTCCGGCTGCTGCGTTGGCGTTGCATCCTCGGCAATCTTACCGGCGAACGCCGCGCGTGAGATCGACTTTGATCGACAGTAGTAGAGGCTCTTCACCCCACGCTTCCACGCAGTCCAGTGCAGCATGTGGAGGTCCCACTTATCGACGTCGGCCGGCAGATAGAGGTTGATCGACTGGCTCTGGCAGATGAACGCGGCGCGGTCGGCGGCAAGCTCGACGATCCAGCGCTGGTCGATCTCGAAGGCGGTGCGAAAGATCGCTTTCTCGTGCTCCGACAGGACGTCCAGATGGGCGACCGACCCCTCGTGCGCGATGATCGACTGCCAGGTCGCCGAGGTGTCGGCGCCTTTCGCGGCCAGCACCTTGGCGAGGTGCGGATTGCGCACCGAGATGGCGCCGGATAGCGTCTTGTGGGTGTAGATGTTGGCCGGGATCGGCTCGGTGCAGGCGCTGGTGCCACCGCAGATGATGCTGATCGAGGCGGTCGGCGCGATCGCGATCTTGTGGCTGAAGCGCGCCATCACGCCGCGTTCCAGGGCATCCGGGCACGGGCCACGCTCGCGAGCGAGCGCCACGGATGCCGCATCGGCATCGCGACGAAGTTTTCGAAACATGTTCAGATTGAATGACTTGGCCAGGGCCCCCTCCATTGGAATGCCCTTGGCCTGGAGAAACGAGTGGAAGCCCATGACGCCGAGGCCAACGGAGCGCTCGCGCAGGGCGGCGTAGCGGGCACGGTTCATTCCGTCCGGCGCCGCCGTGATGAAGTGGGTGAGCACGTTGTCGAGGAAGCGCATAACGTCCTCGATGAAGCCGGGCTCCTTATTCCACTGGTCCCAGGTCTCGAGGTTGAGCGACGACAGGCAGCACACCGCGGTGCGCTCCTCGCCGCGATGATCGATGCCGGTCGGCAGCGTAATCTCGCTGCACAGGTTGGAGGTCGAGACCTTGAGGCCGAGCTCGCGCTGGTGCTTGGGGAGCGCGCGGTTCACGGTGTCGATGAACAAGAGATAAGGCTCGCCGGTCTGCAGCCGGTTCTCAAGGATGCGTTGCCACAGCTGGCGGGCATCGATCTCGCGAACGACCTCGTTAGTCTTCGGGCTGCGCAGAGCGACTGCGGTGCCGGCGCCCACGGCACGCATGAACTCGTCGGTGACGTTGATGCCGTGATGCAGGTTGAGGCTCTTGCGGTTGAAGTCACCAGACGCCTTGCGGATCTCGAGGAACTCCTCGATCTCGGGATGGTGGATATCGAGATAGACCGCCGCCGAGCCGCGCCGCAACGAGCCCTGGCTGATCGCCAGCGTCAGGCCGTCCATAACGTGGATGAACGGGATGATGCCCGAGGTGACGCCGCCCCTCACCTTCTCGCCGATCGAGCGAACATTGCCCCAGTAGGTGCCGATGCCGCCGCCGTTGGCAGCAAGCCAGACGTTCTCGTTCCAGGTGCCGACGATGCCTTCGAGCGAGTCCGACACCGAGTTAAGGAAGCACGAGATCGGCAGGCCGCGCGTGGTGCCGCCGTTGGAGAGCACCGGTGTGGCCGGCATGAACCACAGCCGAGACATCGCATCATACAGACGTTGGGCATGCGCAACATTGTCCGCGAAGGCGCAAGACACTCGGGCGAACATGTCCTGGAGGCCTTCGCCGGGGAGCAGATAGCGGTCGGTCAGCGTCAGCCTGCCAAACGAGGTCAGCAGGTCGTCGCGCGACCGATCGAGCGTGAGGTCAGACGGCTTTGGCGGTGGCGCGAGGTGCCTCGGCAGCGGAGCCGGCGATGGCTGCACAAGACACAGTTCAGGCGTGGTAGGCTTTGCCTGCGCTGGGGGCGGCCGCACACTCGGCAGCTCAATGAGATGACCATGCTGATCAAAATTGTAAGACGGCGACATTGGCAATCCGCGCTGTTTGGGGCGACCGGACAAATGTCCCCGGCTGCAAGCGACCCACCGGGGCACCCCACCCGAGGACTTTCGTTCTGTCGCGGCAGGTCTCCTGGCTCGCGGGTCGCTGCAGCTGTCGGCCTTCCCGGCGCTGTCGCGCCAGTGACCATGATGACAACAACTCGCCGCTTACAGTTGCGGAGGCAGCCCCGAATATTGCCGGCGCACCGGGTTCCCTCTTAGCTTCCATCCACTAGATGTGGGAATGGAAGATCGTGACAGTGCTACATGTAGGCCAGATCCGCCGAGATTCGTCAAGTCGGCACCGTCACGTTACGGAATGGAGCGGCCGTGGGATAGATGACCGGCATGCCGACGGCCCGGGCTCTCTTTGTCGCCACCGTCGCTTGCACCGGAAGTGAGCAGCTATGCCGTTTGGTTGTATTTCCGGTTTAACTTAAGCTTGCGCATGGTCGCGGACATGCTGGCGGGAACGTGTCGTTGGGGGGAACCAGTCGCCACTGGGGAAGGAAATTCGGCAAGCCGTTCTCCGATCGGATCTGCCAGCGCGCCCCCGCTCGTCGCCACAAACGGCATTTGGACGAAGTCGTTATCGCGATCGGGCGGACAACATTGGCTCTGACGCGCTGTCGACCAGGATGGCTTCGTTCTCGAGGTCTTGATCTTGCGCTCAAAGAAACTCGCGCGCTGCGCAGCGGCTCATGAAGCTGTTGAAATCCGCGGCACGCCGTCGGGCGTGATGATCACGGACAAGCTCCGTCTATACGTCGCTCGCCCGTACCAACATCGCCGAGAACATGATGGGGCACCATTCACCGCGTCACACGCAAGTCAAACGCTGGCGAGATGCCGGTGGCCTTGCGATGGGTCGCGGCCGGCATGATCGAGGCCAACAAGGGGCTTCCGACGATTGAAGGCGCATAAGCAATTGTTGGTTTTGCGTGCGGCTGTTCAAGCTCACCACAATCGCATGACGATCAACCCCGTTGCCCACGTTACGAGGGCCGCGTAAGTTCATTCTGGCAACGTCGGCTCGACGTAGTTCAACAGCGATTGGAACATCCACCACTTCGGGGCGGCGCTCTCGCTCGGGCACGTGCGTGGTTAACGCATGCCTAACGAAATCGAATAGCGAGCGCTACCAGATAAGGTAGGTGACCGGTACGACATCAGAGACGTAGCAGTTCGCCCGAAACTGGCCGTGAAATTCGATACCGACTAATCAATTTGCTTGGGGCTCCGGCGCTTCCCGGCCTGCGGGCGCGATGCACTCTGATGACTTTCGAAGGAACTGCAAATGAACCGAACCATCGCAATTCTGCTCGTGCTCGCCGCTGGGCCGGTGTACGGCGACGAGGCCAAGATACCGCAAGACACGTCCGAACTGCGTCGCATCTGCGCGGAGTGGTTGCCGAACTCTAACGATGCGCCGCGTGTGTGCTTTGCTGCACTTAATATGGAGGGCGCGGCGCGCAAACCGGCCGTTCGTACTGACGACGACGAGACGCGAAAGGCGCGCGTAGCGCTGTCCTACATCGATTGCGATGGAGATTTTACCGTACGGAATGGTCGCTTGGGCCTCTATATCGACGGACGCTTCGTCTCCGACAACATCTCGGGAACGTACTTGGGGGCTATTCACGTGTGGGGTGGAGAGGAAATGCGCGAGCTATGCCTGAATTTGGGTGATGTGGCCGATCAGGCGGCGTGGCTTTGCTGGGTCGGAACGACCTTGATGCCGTCGGCGAATCTGACACCAGCAATGATCTTCGGCAACTGATTTGTGCCTTTTAGTCGTCGCCAGGTGTTGGACGCGGCATCGATCAGTTTGAACACCATCAGCCTGGCGGTCTGCGGCGACAACGATCCCTTGGTCCGCACAGTCCTGTGCCGCACCGTGGCGAACACGCTCTCGATCGGAGTGGTCCGCAAGTGGACCCAGTGCTCGGCAGGAAAGTCATAGAACGCCAGCAGATCGTCGCGATCCTTGTTCAAGCAATCCACGGCGCGCGCATATTTGGCACCGTATTTCTCGGCGAAGGCTTGGAGTGCAAGCTCCGCGACAGCCCGGCTCGGCGCCATCGAGATGTCCTGCAGGGCTTTCTTCATGCCGCTCTGCACGGAGCTCGGAACCTTGTTGAGCACGTTGACTGTCTTGTGTTGCCAGCAGCGCTGCCGCCGCGTGCCGGGGAAGACTTCGTCCAGCGCCTTCCAGAAGCCAAGGGCACCGTCGCCGACCGCAAGCTCAGGCGCGATCTGCAGTCCGCGCCGGCGAATGTCGATCAGAAGTTCGCGCCAGCTCTGGGCGCTTTCGCGGACGCCGACCTGAAAGCCGATCAGTTCTTTCTTGCCCTCGGGCGTCGCGCCGATCAAAACCAGCATGCACTCGCTGTGGTCCTCCATCCGGGCCTGCAGGAATACGCCGTCGGCCCAGACGTAGACATAGTGCCGTGCCGACAGATCGCGCTTCTGCCAGCGCTCGTACTCGCCCTGCCATTGCGCCTTCAGGCCCGATATCACCGACGGCGACAGGTTCGGCGCATCCTTGCCGAGCAGCGCCGAGAGCGCCTCCTGGAAATCGCCGGTCGAGATGCCGCGCAGATAGAGGATCGGCAGCAGGGCATCAAGGCTCTTCGTCCGCCGCGCCCACAGCGGCAGGATCGCCGAAGTGAAGCGGATCCGGTCGGCTCCGGGCGCGCCGCGGTCCCTCACCTTGGGCCGGGCGACCTCCACCGCGCCGATCCCGGTGGCAATCTGGCGCGCTGGGCCATGGCCATGCCGGACCACCCGGGCGCGGCCATCCGGCAGCTTCAACTCAGCCGTCGTCTCCAGAAACGTCTGCAGTTCGATTTCGACCGCCCTGGCGAGCGGGTCACGGGCTCCATTGCGCAGGATTTCTGTCAGTGGATCGTCAACCGCAGACGGCTGACGGAAGGCCAGGATGTTGGTAGTCTCGTTCATGGCGTATCGCTCTCCTCGAGAGGTTCTGGCAGGCTCGACACCCGCCTCGATACGCCGCCTCTCTCAACCCGTCATCACCCACTTTCCCGCATAGCTCGAAATGCGCTACACGCTGGTGTTTGATAACGATCTATCACACGCGACGCTTGGGGCCGCAAGCGGGGGCGCGGGCCACGCCAAGTGCCACCCGTCGCCCCGCGGCTAGCGTTGCCATAGCGGCGCGTCTGAATCACGATCAGCCCGGGCTGAGAATCGCGCGGGTGAGTGCAGCATCAACGATCCCGACTCCTACGCTCGTGGCCTTGACGTGGAAAAAGGGCCAGACGCTCGTGTCTCGCCTCTACAACAGCGACTTCGTCACGCGCAATTCGCACAGCAGCTTCCCGGGATTCTCACGCTCGGCGAGCCGCGATGGCACAGCCTTGCCAGCGCACTCCGAACGCGAACAAGCGGCGACAAGGAATATCACGCGCGATGCAAGCGCTCCCTGAGTGTCGCTGGTTGGATCGACGGCGTGCCAAGTGCCGATATCGAGGCAAGGTTCACGGTTAACCCGTTCGCCTCCGTCGGCCATGGTGACATCCGCGGCATGCAGTCCCGGAACGGGCGGAACGTCAAAAGATCAACTCTGCGGATATTTCTCGGGTTAACGAAAGACGCGGGGAGATGGGAAATCGTGCCCCGCGGGCACGGAGCGGACGTGACGTCGAACTACCCCACACCCTCTGCGCGTGGGAATGGTCGAGTAGCTAAGCCATTCGGCTTCGCCCTCACAGATCCGGGCATGCAGATTTCCCGCACCCGGCTCTTCTCGAGAGTCACCAGCATCGGTTTGCTCCTACGCCCATGATGAATGATACGTGGCCGGGGCAAGGGAAAACGCGCTTCCACAGTCTCAAACCAATCCCGGCCCTTGTTCCGGTTCTTCTGGCTGCGCCGTCTGAGGCAAGTGAGCCAGATGCGCCGGACCTCCTGCAGGAATCCGTTGAGAGAGCGCCAGTTGTGTGGGACACCATAGTAGCCGTAGTGGCCACGCAGCACGCTGGAGTACCAGCGATGCTGTGTCGCCATCGGGGCATGCATGATCTGCCACGCTTCCTGCCGCAACGCCTTCAACTTTCGCGTCATGCGCTTGCTCTGCGTTTTGCGTTTTACGATAAATCTGCCGTCCCTGGTCCATCCACAGTAGTGGGTGAGGCCGAGGAAGGCGAATGTATCTGGTCGCCGCGCGCCGCGTTGCCGTCGAGCCATGGCCGGTAAGCGGCCGAACTCAATGAGACGCGTCTTGTCCTCGTGGAGTGCCAAGCCAAAGCGCGCCAGTCGCTCCTTGAGGTCAGCCATCATCCGTCGGGCATCTGCCAGCCGTTCGAAGCCCATCACGAAGTCATCGGCATACCTCACGATCGATACCCGACCGCGCGCGTGCCGACGGCGCCATTGATGCACCCAGAGATCGAGGGCGTAATGCAAGACGATGTTGGCGAGGCACGGGCTGATCGCTCCCCGAACGCAAAAGGTAACTTCCAGTTTGAGCGCGTGGTGCGGGGCTGGAGGGATCGGCCGGTGCTTGACCTGCGCCTCAAGAAGTAATATGTTTATGTCGTATGATGCGATCCACAAAAGCGGACAAGGCGGTGCATGTGAACGCCGCTTACCGACTCCTCGAGCGCAAGACGGGGCTGGCGGAGGCCGCTCGTCGTCTTTCGCACGAGTTCGACCTGTCGCTGCGTCAAGCATATCGGTACCTCGAAGAAGCTGGTCGGCTGGAGCGGCCAATCGAACCGAGCGAGCCGACGGTACCCATCACCCTCAAGCTCCCCCCGACCACGGTGCGTGCGCTGCGCTCGTATGCCAAGAGCAGCGGCCTAACCATCGGCGTGATCGTAACACGCGCGCTGGAGGGGTTTCTGGGGGCTCTCAAGCGACATGGCTGAGCGACGCGCAACGCCTCGCTCATTTGAAGTTCGTCTCGACTATGCATTTGACCGACTGCGCGAGTCCAAACTCGCACAGGCGTACGACATCTTGGTCCCCGCGCGAGAGCGCCTCGTCGGCGAGCGGGTAAGGGAGAGCGTTCATGAAGCTGGCAGCGATCTACGCGCGCGTGTCTTCGGAGCAGCAACGCGAGGAACGCACGATCGCGAGCCAGACGGCGGCGCTGATCGAGTTTGCGAAGAGCCGCGAGCTCGAGGTGCCGAAGGAGTGGGTGTTCGAAGACGAAGGCTACAGCGGAGCCACTCTTGAGCGGCCAGGCCTTGAGCGCATACGAGATCTTGCCGCCGAGGGACAGATCCAGGCCGTGCTCGTCTACGCCCCGGACCGGCTGAGCCGAAAGTACGCCTACCAGGTCTTGCTGATCGAAGAGTTCGCCCGGCACGGGGTTGAGACGCTGTTCGTCAAAGCTCCCCAAGGCGCCAGCGCCGAGGATCAGTTGCTCGTGCAGTTCCAGGGCATGATTGCCGAGTACGAACGCGCGCAAATCCTGGAGCGATCGCGTCGTGGCAAGCGCCACCGCGCCCGAGCGGGAGAAATCAGTGTCATGAGCGGCGCGCCGTATGGCTATCGATATATCCGCAAGACCGACGAAGCTCCCGCCGCGTATATCGTGATCGAGGCCGAGGCGCGCGTCGTGCAACGCATCTACGAGATGTATACCGTCGAGGGGCACAGCATCGGCGAAATCGCCCGGCGGCTGAACGATGAAAGTGTGCCGACGCGCAAAAAATGCGTTCGCTGGGAGCGCTCGGTCGTCTGGGCCGTCTTGCGCAACTCCGCCTACCGGGGGGTTGCTTGCTTTGGTAAGACCCGCACCGCTCGACGCTCGCGCATCACCCGGCCGCTGCGGTTGCGGGGCGGAATATCCAAGCGCAACAGCGCGGGACACGAACGTCCGCGAGAGGAGTGGGTCGAGATCCCGGTTCCTGCGCTGATCACTGAGGAAAGCTTCGCGCGAGCGCAGGAGCTTCTGCAGCAGAACAAGATACGGGCGCGGCGTCGAACGATTACGCCGAGCATCGTACAGGGATTGGTCAGTTGCCAAAAGTGCGGTTACGCCTTCTCTCGCACCTCGACGAGAACCAGCGCGCGCAAGCTTCATTACTACAAGTGCATCGGCTCGGACGGCTGGCGAAAACTCGGTGGGCCCGTGTGCGACAATGGTCGCTTTGTACGCCAGGACCTGCTCGACCAGATCGTATGGACCGAAGTCATCCGATTGCTTGAAGATCCCAGTGTGATTCAGCATGAACTCGATCGCCGCCTCGCAGCGGCGCGGGCATCGGATCCGACAAAGCAGCGCGAGCAGAGCTTGCAGAGAGAACTGACCCGTGTCGGCAGGAGCATCGAGCGGTTGCTGAGCGCCTATCAGGAAGAACTCGTCTCGCTCGAACAATTGCGCGAGCGCATGCCTCCACTGCGTCAGCGTGAGCAAACGCTGCGCGCCGAACTCCAGGTTATGACCGAGCAGCTCAACGACCGCGCTATGTTCTTGCGCTTGGCGGAGACGCTCACCGCGTTCCTCACGCGCCTGCGCAGCGCCGCTGATACACTTGACATCATCGAGCGCCAGCGCATCGTGCGCCTTGTCGTCAAGGAGGTACTGATTGGTGACGATACCATCGTTATCCGACACTGTATCCCGCTTGGCGCACCTTCTCCGCCGGACAGTTCGCCGCCGACATGCGACGGAGGCCACCAGAGCCGAAATCCGCAAAATTACCTTTTGCGTTCGGGGAGCGATGCCCGCCCCTTGCGGTGTCCCCTTGTCCGTTTCGTACCATTCTCCGCTTCTCCGCTCTCAAGGACACCGGCCTCAAGCCACATCCGAATGAGCCGGAGGATCCGAGGGTCGGCAATCCTGTGCGCCACCATCCGCATCAGCCACTCGTGATCAATCGAGTCGTAAGACTACTCGACAGACTACCCACCACCGCGCTCATCATCTCGACGACTATCCCGATCAGGTAACCATCGTTCGGTCGCGCCATCCCTTTGAGGGATCTGCGCTCAATGTGCTTGGCTGGTGTCATCGACGCGACGAACTTCATCTGACGCTTGTACTGCCCGATGGTACCCGTGCCCTTGTACCGGCCGCGTGGACAGATCTGCCTATCGCACAGCATTTACCGCATGCAAGCCCGCAATTCGCTCGAGCGGCATTCCTGGCTTCCCACGCCGAGCTGCTGCACGCCCGGACGATCGTCGACGCTTTACTGCGGCAATCGGATGCCGCGCATACTGTCCTGCCACCGGAATCGGAGGACAGCCATGCAGCAGCTAAGCTTTCTCGACCCACCTCAGCACGGTGCCGTACCCGTATGGGAGGCCCTCGATAAAGAGCAGCGCGCATATCTCGTGCTGCGACTCGCCCGACTAATCGCCCGAGCAATCGCCACTGCCGGAGATCACAACGATGAACGAACTGAGCAAGATCACCGCTGAGCACCTACGCCGATGCGCAATCGTTTACGTGCGTCAGTCCAGTACGACGCAGGTCGAGCATAATCGCGAGTCCACTGCCCGTCAGTACGAGTTAGCCGAACGCGCCGCGCGGCTTGGTTGGCGACGCGATCAGGTGAAGGTCATCGATGAGGACCTCGGTATTTCCGGTTCCGGCTTTTCCGAGCGCACCGGCTTCGCGCGTATGACCGCGGAGGTCGGCCTCGGCCAGGTGGGCATCGTGCTCGGCTTGGAAGTCTCGCGACTAGCGCGCAATAATGCTGATTGGTACCGTTTGCTCGATCTATGTGGCCTGACCCACACGCTCATCGGTGATGGAGATGGGATTTACGACCACACAGCATGATGCCCCTATTCGGGAGCCATCTGATCAATTAGAGCAGATTACCGTAACCGACCCAACCCATCCACTATACGGACGGCGCTTTGATTTGGTATCGGCCGGAAGCTCGCTCCGCGGCTGCGTTCTCGTTCATTATCGCGACGGCATTTTGCTGAGAATTCGAGCTGCAGCAACCAACCTCTATGGCGAGCGGCTGTCTGTCCCGTCAAGCAAGCTTTCGCTCGAAAGCATTCGAGACTTGCTCCGGCTTTCAAGAGACGTGGTGCTGACGAGCTTGGCGAATCAGCCGACAAATGATTCTTTAAGGCACGGCTCCGAATCAAAATTGGCAAGCTCGCGTGGTTCGCTGGGAGAAGAGCCATGAGGTCGGATCTTGTGACGGGGAGCCACCTTTGTCGCAGAGCCGTAATTTACATTCGGCAGTCGACGCCTCATCAGGTGATAACCAACCAGGAGAGCCTGCGACTGCAGTATGCACTGCGACAGCGAGCCACCGATCTCGGTTGGGATGATACCAATATTGATGTCGTTGATGCCGACCTTGGATTGAGTGGATCGACAGCAGCGCATCGCGAGGGCTTCAAGGACGTTATCGCCCGCGTCACGTTGGGTGAAATCGGAATCATTCTCTCCTATGAGGTGACGCGTCTCGCGCGCAACTGCTCTGATTGGTACCCGCTACTCGATCTGTGCGGCTACCGGCAATGCCTCATTGCGGATCGCGACGGCGTCTACGATCCTGGCTCAACCAATGGGCGCCTGTTACTCGGCTTAAAGGGCACAATCTCCGAAGTGGAGTTGCACACACTGCGCGGCCGTCTGACGGCGGGGCTGCGCGCCAAGGCCGAGCGCGGCGAGTTGACGTTACTGTTACCGGCGGGTTTGGAACGTGACGCCAATGGTGTGGCATCGAAGGATCCGAGCAGGGAGGTGCAGCAGCGGATATCACTGGTTTTCACGACATTTCTGGAGGGAGGCTCCGTAGGCAAGGTAATCCGGTCATTCCGAGATCGTGCGCTCTCTATACCGCGGCGGGACCGGTTCGGCGATATTGCGTGGCGGACACCATCGGCCAGCATGATTTCCGGAATTTTGAGGAATCCGGCCTATGCTGGCGCTTTCGTCTATGGCCGCACCAAGTCCTGCCGCACGACCTATACGAGTGGTAAACTGAAGACGGCCCGCTGCCCAATGGCAGAGTGGAAGGTAGTAGTAAAGGACCGCTATCCTGCATACATCGATTGGGATGGCTTTGAGCGGATCCAGGCCATGTTGCGCGATAACCATGCCGAATACCAACGCAATCAGACGCGTGGCGTGCCCCGAGAGGGGGCCGCTATCTTGCAAGGCATCACCTGGTGCGGCCGGTGCGGCCACAAGATGTCGATACAATACAAGGGCGGGTCCCGCTACGTCTGCAATTCCCTGTTGAACCACCAAGGCAAGACGCTATGCCAGCATCTTCCCGCCGATCCAATCGACGCACAGGTGGTGGCTGCATTCTTTGCAGCGATCGCTCCCGCTGAGGTGGAGGCCTGGAGGCGTGCGCTCAATGCGCGGCAGCAGACTGACGAAGCGCTTGATCGCGCCGAAGAGCAGCAGGTTGAGCGACTGCGCTATCAGGCACTCCTGGCCGAACGACAGTATAATCGGGTCGATCCTGACAATCGCCTCATCGCCGCTGAGTTGGAGCGGCGATGGGAAAACGCGTTACGCGAACTCCGGCAGGCTGAAGAGGCGCTGACCACCCGCCGAGCCACGAAGAGCAAATCAGCCATGTTGACCCCAGAGGAGCAGAATGAGTTTCTTGCGCTTGGTCCACACTTGCCTGAGCTCTGGCGGCGGCCTGATGTGAGCCGGGCAGATAAGAAGCAGTTATTACGAACGCTGATTGACAAGGTTGTTCTCCACCGCATCACGCGCGATCGAATCGCGGTTCGGATCGTCTGGTGTGGTGGCGAGATATCCGAATTGGAAGTCGAGCCGAGGGTCCATGCACTGCATGCTCTAACTCGAGGGACTGAGATGCAAGCACGGATCCTTGAGCTGGCCCGCCAGGGCTTCGATGATGCCGAAATCGCCAACACCTTGACCCAGGAGGGGCACCGCTCACCGCGCCGAAATTATGTTCCAGTACGAACCGTTCAGATCGTGCGGCAGCGCCATCGCGTACTGCAGGACGGCGTCGCAACGCGTGCTCGTCACATTGCTGGTTGGCTGCCGGTGACCGCAATGGCAAAGCGTTTGGGAGTTTCGAGTTCTTGGATCAAGCGACGTATCCGCAGCGGCACCATTGATATCCAGCGCGATCCTTGCGACAAGCGATTCCTCTTTCCTGATACGGAAGCCAGCATTGTTGCGTTGCGAGAGCTTAAGACAGGAGCTCGAGATCACCTCGTTTTCGACCCGAGACCAAACAAATGAAGGTATCAACATGATCGATCGTATCATCCGGGCTTGTTCAATGACCGCCTGGTGCTCGGGCTCAAAGGTACGATGTCAGAGGCAGAGCTGCATGTGCTGCGTGCGCGGCTGCTCGGTGGCATCCGCAACAAGGCCGCACGCGGAGAGCTGCACCGCGGGCTGCCGGTGGGTCTGGTACGGGGCGACGCCGACGGGGAGGTGCTGTTGCATCCTGACGAGTCGGTGCAAGCCGCGATCCATGCTGTCTTCGACCGCTTTGCCGAATTCGGCTCGGTACGACGCGTGTGGCTGTGGTTCCGCTCACAAGGCCTGCGCTTTCCGCTGCACTCCAACAGCCTTGTCGATCTCCGCTGGGTCGCCCCCACTTACACAAAGATCCACCAGGTCCTCACCAACCCGTTCTATGCCGGCGTTTATGTGTATGGCCGCACCCAGCAGACATGCTATCTCGATGCGGGCGGTCGAATCCGAAAGCGCATCAGACAACGCGACCGCGAGCAGTGGCCGGTGTTCATTCGTGACCATCATGCCGGATACATCGATTGGAATACCTTCGAGGCGAACCAGAAGCGCCTGGCGCAGAACATCCGTCCTCGACCGCACCAGAGCGGGGGTGCCGTGAGAGAGGGCGCAGCACTCCTGCAAGGCCTCGCCGTATGCGGTCACTGCGGTCGGCGCCTGGCCGTACACTACAGCGGCCGGTTCTCGGCGCCCGGATATCACTGCGCCGGCAAGAACATCGTCAACGGCCGGGGCGAGTACTGCCTCAACATCGGCGGTGTGCAGATCGATGTGGCTGTCGCCGAAGCGTTCCTTGCGGCTCTCGCGCCCGCAGGCCTGGAAGCCTCGCTCCAGGCGATCGAGCAATTCGACGCCGATCACGAGACGACTCTCGCGCAGTTCCGTCGCGACGTCGAGCGTGCGCGCTACAACGCGCAGCGCGCCGAGCGACGCTATCGCGCCGTGGACCCGGAGAATAGACTCGTCGCGCGTGGCCTCGAAGCAGAATGGGAAAACGCGCTGCTGGAACTGCAGACTGCCGAATCCCAACTCTCGGACCGCGAACATGCCCGACCGCGCTCGCTTACGCACGAAGAACGCGACGCGATCCTTGCACTCGGTAAAGACCTCAAGTGTATCTGGTTCGCTCCCACAACGAGCGATCGCGATCGCAAGGAGTTGCTCCGCACGCTGCTTGACGATGTCACCTTGAGAGTCGAGCGCGATAAATACAACGCTCACCTGACGCTGCGTTGGCGCGGCGGTCTCTTCAGTGAAGTTAATGTCCCATTGCCGCACTCGCATCCATCGCCGATCCGCACGGCCGACGATACGATCGATCTGCTGCGGCGACTGGCTGCACATTATCCCGACACCAAGATCGCCGGCATCCTCAATCGCCAAGGCCGTACAACGGCCACAGGACTGTCGTTTACGGCAAATCGTGTGTCGAGCCTGCGGACGCACTGGGAGATCCCGTGCTTCGAGCCGAAACAGCAAGTGCAGGACGGCGAGTGCATGACGATCGATAAAGCAGCACGCGCTCTCGGGATCGCACCCTCTACTTTGCATCGCTGCCTCAACGATGGCTTCATTGCCGGAGAGCAGATCACACCTGGCGCGCCGTGGCGCATCCGCATCAATGACGAGTTGCGGTCGCGCTTTGTGGAGAGCGCGCCCGAAGGTTACGTGAAGATGTTCAAGGCCATGAATCTACTCGGCGTCTCGCGGCAAACCATCTTGCAACGTGTAAAGCGCGGCGAGCTTAAGGCCGTTCACGTCTATCGCGGACGGGCAAAAGGCATACGAATTCAAGTACCTGCAATTGCTCCGGACCTCTTCGACCCTCTCAAAAAAACTGAAGGTGTAGTATGACGCAACATCCAAGAAGCTGCGAATGTCGGCATCGAGCACCCAGTTCACGTGCTGGCTCATGATCGCTGTATGCAATGCTGAGAGAGCCTGATGTGGGTTGCGCCCCGGCCGAAAGCCGTAAGAGAACCCCATGAAGTCGACTTCGTAGATGCTGCTCAACCGCGCCTTGAACGATTTTGTCTTCCAGCGTCGGCACGCCGAGTGGACGCCGTCCACCATCTGCCTTCGGGATATGTAACGCCTGACCGGCTGCGGCCGGTATCGGTTGGTGTGGATTCGTTGACAGAGCTCCTCGAGATTGCTCCCCAGGTTCTGTTCGTAATCCGTCACCGTGATCCCATCGACCCCCGCGCTCGCTCGCCGCTTCTGCCGCCGGAACGCTCGTTCGAGCGCTTCGACATTCACATGATGCAGCAAGGCCGTAAATTGGGTATGGGCGGCCTTGCGGGCCGCCGCGTTCACCCTCGCGAGATTGGGCGGCAAGACACCCCGGCTCTGCGTCCGGTCCTTGTCCCTCTCGTTGGGGCTCCTCTCGAGCTGGTTCCTTCCCTCAGCCCATCTCGTTTCCTTCGATGGCTTCATCGGTAATATAAACCAGTCCGACTCCCGACCTCAGCTCGGATGGCGGCTCCGGCGTTGCCTTGTCGCCATCCCCCACCGGGGATCATTCCGGTGGACCCAGTCGGGCCTCTCATGTTCCGATGCGTGCTTTCCATGCGTGATCCGGCCTTCGACCCCGACGGAGCATCACCGTCTCGCTTAGCGACGGCGCACATTCTGCCTTCGTGGTCGGGAACACACTCGGCCTCCGTGACATTCAGCATTTCGTGGCTCAATCCCGCACCCCACATGGCCCCTGTCTACACTTCAGACGCCGCGTTACCGCGACGCCCGCAAGACTCGGTCCTGATCTGCCTGCTACGGCTTTGATCAGATGAGACTCTCACTCATAGGCGCGCATCAGCTTTCATGACGTACTCCCGAGTGCTGTTGAAATAGGAGGAGCGGCGTTGCTCGCCTTGAGCTGTTAGGCTTGGGGTGTCGAATCCACGAGAAGGAAAGCAACGCCATGAAGAAGACTATCACGACAACGGCCAGCGATGCGACCACGATGGTGGAAGCGGCCTGGCAAACAGTTGGGGAAAGCTTCGACCGTTTCTGCCTGACGGCCGGGATCGCGAGCCTGACGCAGATGATGGAAGAGGATAGCGAGCGGCTCTGCGGGCCACGCCATGGGCGGTCGGACCAGAGAGCCGGCCACCGCTGGGGACGGACCACGGGGCGGCTTCCCTTCCACGGCGGGACAATCGAGGTCGAGCGGCCGCGTGTGCGTCGACGGGACGGCGGTGAGATGAGCTTGCCGAGCTGGGAGGTAGCGCGGGCGGAAGATTGGCTCGGCAAATGGGCGATGAACCTGATGCTGCTGAACGTCTCGACCCGCCGGTTCGGTCGTGCGGTCCGCCTGCCGGAGGGCGACGTTCCCGCAAAATTGGGTGACAGCCGGTCCAAGTCGGCCGTCTCGCGCCGGTTCGTCGAGTTGTCGGCAGAACGGATGGCCGCATGGATGTCATCAGATCTGTCGCGGCTCGATCTGCTCGCGATCCAGATCGATGGGTTGCATATCCGCGATGAGCTGACACTGGTCGCCGCCGTTGGCATCGACGGCGAAGGCAACAAGCATCCGCTGGCGGTTGTCGAAGGTGCCACCGAGAATACTGCGACCGTGCAGGCGCTGCTGGACAACCTGACCGGCCGTGGGCTCGATCCTACCGTCTGTCGCCTCTTCATCATCGATGGTGCCAAGGCGCTGTCGAAGGCGATCCGCCAAACCTTCGGCCGTCACACGCCGATCCAACGGTGTCAGATCCACAAGGCCCGCAACATCGTCGAGCGCCTGCCGGGCCATCTGCATGCGACGGTCCGCAAGGCGCTGCGTCAAGCCTGGGAGATCGACGATACGGCACGCGCCGAGCAATTGATGAAGAACCTGGCGCGCCGCCTGGAGCGTGAGGCGCCGGGGGTGGCGGCCAGCATTCTCGAGGGGCTCGATGAAATCCTCATGGTCACGCGCCTGGGCCTGCCGCAGCAACTCCGCCGATCGCTCGCCTGCACCAACATCATCGAGAACATGAACGGCACGATCCGCCGCGTCTGCGGCAACGTCAAGCGATGGCGCGACGCAAGCATGGCCCTGCGCTGGACCGCTGCGGGCATGATCGAAGCAGCAAAGGGCTTCAGGCGGCTGAAGGCGTGGAAGCAATTGCCGATCCTGAAGGCTGCGCTGAGAGCCATTCAAAACCGCCATACCCTTGAGCACAACCGAAAGGTCGCGTAACCTCCATGTCACGCAACGCTCGCTCTCCCAGCTTCAACATCGAGCGGGACATCCCCCTGCGCGTTCCAGACGATCGTGATTGCCATTCCAGGAGATCGTGATCGCTATTTCCAGCTGATCGTGATCGGAGACAGCGAGCCGGACACTCCGACAGTCTGCAACTCAGGTAGCTTGGTCTTTTGCCCGACAGCAGAGGATCGAGATGGCGACAGAGACCGTCCATGCGGCGCCTCGAGCCGGCAGACGCTAAACCGACCGATATCGGCGGTCTTCAACGTATATGCGCGAGCAAGTGGCCAAGCTCTCCCGTGCACACGACCTGACCACATCCTTCAACTGCATCCAGAATCGTTGGCGAACTTCACATTGTTGAGGACGGGGGCCTAACGGATGTCGAGCTTCTGCCCTGCGATCAAGCGCTACCAGATAAGGCAGGTATGACATGTTGAAGGTTGTGGTACCCTCTGAAGCTTGCTGATCGTAAGTGAGCAGCGAACCACTCCGCACGTAGCAATTATTTCCGGGAGATATCGAATGCCCGCGACCACAGCCGAAGACGAGAAACGCGAACGGCGGACGCGTGCGGTGCCCGAATTGGCCCAGACATCAACCCCTGGAGCAGGTGGCGAAGCTGATGGTGTTGGAGAAACGGCGGCAGCTGCATCGCGCAGCTCATTTACGTTTCCGGAATGGCAAAAATCAATCGAAGCGACAAGAAACCTGTTCGCCGCGGCACTGAGGGACGGATTAAAATTGGCTGCTTCCTCTTTGCACGACCAGGCCACTTTTCTGAAAACTCTTGCCGACTCCAAAACTCCCTCTGAGCTACTGAAGTGCCACGTGGATTTCGCGGAGCAATCCTGGTCGAAATCGTTCAGCGAAGGCTCGAAGATGTTGGATCATCTAAAACACAGCCATCAATCTGCGGTAAGTTAAGCAATCCGCCAAGCGTGAGATCGGGCCGACGGCGCGCTATTCCCTCCGGACCGGAGCCGTACGTTGCGGCTGGCGAGGGTATGGAGCGCTCTTTTTCGACTACGATTACGCCAATAATCGGAGGCAACGATGGAGCGGACCGCATCAATTTTCTTGTCACATTTGCGCTTGTGGGCGCTGCGCGCGCCCAGGCTCCTGATCCCAATCCCGCACTGAACAACCCCGGCAAGGTCTCGTGGGAATTGTTCGCGATGCTCAACAAGTCGCCGCCGGGCCCGAACAACAACGTGGTGTTCGAGACCTTGGCCCCGGGATCTGGGCGAGATCGTTAGCAACCCACCTCCTGAGCGTCGACGGCGAGCACCCCGCGCAGTGCGTGCATGGCATGGGCACGCTGAGCCGGCTGCTCGCAACGAACGGTGAGCTCAGCCCGGTGATCTCGCCGCAGGTCGCGACGAGCGACGGCGAAAATTTCAGGGTACGCGCCATGCAGCGGCGCAGCTTCCCATCGGAGCACCATCATGGCAAATTCTTCTGCTATCCTGCGTTTTCGAGCCGGTCGGTACATCGCTTCACTGCCGAAGTGGCGCTGGATTTTCGCCCTCGGCATAGTTTATCTGATCACTGGTTTCGTGGCGCTCGGTAGCGTTGCGCTCGCGACCGTGGCGAGTGTGCTCGTCGTTGGCGTGATGATGATCATCGCTGGGCTCGCTGAGTTGATCAACGCCTTCCAGGTTGAGACTTGGGGCAAGTTTTTTCTGTGGGCTCCGTTGGGTGCGCTCTACATCGTTGCCGGCTTTGTGGCATTTGAAAATCCTGCGCTCGCTGCTGCGGTGCTTACGCTGATCCTGGGCGCATCGCTGGTCGCCTCCGGCATTATCCGCGTGATCCTGGCATTCAGCATGAAGCGCCAAACGGCGCGGTTCTGGCTGGCGGCATCCGGCGTGATTACTCTGCTGGTTGGATTGTTGGTCCTAGCACGTTGGCCGATCAACAGTGTTTATATCCTCGGCCTGTTTCTCGGCCTCGATCTAATTGTGGCAGGCGCGAGCTGGATCGGAATCAGCTTCGGCCTGCGCCGCAGTTCCATCGTGTCGCAGCCGCGATCGCCGGGGTAATTGCCGGGCAACCCTTAGTTTCGAACGAGAAAGACATACAGATCCCCGACCACGGCATTGGCCCGGACCAGCACGTCTTGCTGAACAAGCCGAAGGCCGCTCTTGCGGGCTCTCGGCAGGGTGGCATCCCAGTATTCGTTAATGGCCCTTTCAGCCAACGGACAGGATTCCTAAGCAAGTTTCCAAGTGGGGCATCGGCCGAAGAGTTATTGATTTTCGGGTTCTCGGCGTGTTCGGCGAGCTTTTGCCATTCATCAGCGAGGCGCTGCCACGACTCTTTGTCGAGCGGACGGTTCGCTCGCTCCGCCCGCGCGCGGCAAATGTCGACTCCGGCGCGGTAAGGCTGAATTCCTTCGAACGATATTCCGCTCAGTACGTGAGGCCAGGTCGTGTGCCCCGGCGCGGCCATCTGCACTCCGCGCCGGGGCGGTGCTTCCTCTCGGCCGACCGGGGGCAAGCGGCTGAAGTTGATCAGCAAAGAGGTCGCACATCAGAAAAGCACACAAAGACAGCGGGCACTTTCTGCCCGCTTGGGCTGCTGCCGGCGGCTCAGTGAACCGCTGGACGCGAGGTCCGGCGTGCCTAGCTACTTTCCGGCGCAAAATTCGTGGTTCTGAAGGGCGGGGTCAACCGCGCAGATAGAGAAGCCCCGCGGGGGCGGCGGGGCGAAGAGGCCAAGACTGGCGCGGGAAGAGGACTACCTTTGGAGTGACTGTTCTTCCATCACGCGGCCGATGCTCATGAGATTGTCAGCGACAACGCCGAGCCCGACCCACCGCTTCATCCCGGTGCTGCCTTTGTAGTGGCAGCGATCGAGCCCGTGCCGCCGTTTGGCCACGCTGATGCGTCCCTCGCATCCGGTCCGCCATTTCTGACCGTTGCGGAACCACCGCTTCTTCTGCTCGCGCTTGCGGGCGACGCTCTTGGTGGAGCGATTTGGGATGCAGACGCGTTTGACGCCGCTCGCCTTCGCCGCGGCTTCATTTCTGGCAGAGTAGAACCCGGCGTCTGCCGCGACCAGACGCGGCGTGCGACCGAGCTTGGCTTGGTGGATTTCGATGGCCGGGATCAACAGGTCCGTATCGCTCGGCCGCCGGTCGTAGACTTCGTAGTCGATCACGATCTGGTTTTCGGCTTCCTGCAGCTTGACCATCTTGCCGAACTCATTGGGCTTGCCGGCCTTACCCTTGCGAATGATCTCCGTCGACGGCTCGAACACGCTGAAGAGCTTGTCCTCTGCCCGCGTATTGCCGCGGAAGATGCGTTCCCGGGTCTGCCGCATCACCTGCCGCACCAGCGGCATCATCGCCTCCAGCTCCTGCCGCAAGCCTTGCAGCGCCAGCCGTTTCAAGATGCCCCTGGCCCGCTTCACGCCGGTAGCGATCTCGCTGGAGAAGCGCTTCGCCTGACCCACCACTCGGCTCGTCGAGTTCAATAGCTTACGGTAGCCTTCCTTGAGCCTCTCGTGATTGAGCTGCCCCTTGGCGCGCGCAATCCGCGAGATATCGAGCAGCCGCAGCTTTACGCTTCGGCTCCGATCGCGCAGCTTCGTTCCGACTGCGCCCGTGATCGTGGTGATCTTCTTCATGGTGCGGATCAGCACTCGCACCCCGTCTCCCAACAACGTGCTATCGGTCGGATGGTGGATGTTGGTCTCCACCACCGTCGTATCCACGCGCATTCTGCGTCCCTGCGTCACCCCTTGTTGCTGCGCAATTTGCACGATCCGGTCGTGGATCTGCTTGATCGTGTCCGGATCCACAGCCAGGCCCCAACGTCCCATCGTCTTGGCGTCCGGCGTCTTGTCGCCGCCCACACGGGTGAAGTCGCGGTAAACCAGGTTGGCGCGCACCTCGCGCTCCAGCACATGATAGCTCCAGTTGCGAACGTGCTTGAGGATCAACAACCGCAACACCACTTCGGCCGGTGCGCCCGGCCGACCACGACTGCGGCTCCTGGGATGTCGTCTCGCGAGCGCCTCGTACACCGCACCTACGATCTGCTCATCCGCGAGAACCCGATCAGCATGGGTCATCCAGCTTTCGCGAAGATCGCTTACTTCCCCGGCGATCAAGCCGTCGCCGAAGCTCAGTTGCGCTCTGCGCATCTCAATCACGTTTCTTCCTCCTGCCGCGCGGCATCGCCGCATCAGGGCGCAACAGTTGGTGATTGAGCTCGCAGATCGCCTCGATCTCGTCCTTCAGCTTCTGGTAATTGTCCAACCAGCGGCGCACTTCGGCAACGCGCTCGCGCCGCACGCTGAACTGGCGCACGCGTCCGCCCGCATAGCTCACCGTCAGCACGTACACCTGATGCCCTTCGCCTCGTGCGCACTTCGGGCAGCCGCTCTTGTGACGAATGGTGCGCTCCAGTAGCGAGCCGCGCAGCAGCTCGCCGGTGACCGGCAGCTGGTCGACCAGCTTCTCACGCGTTTGAAGGGCTCGATTGCGAATCATTCATAAGAATGAATCAGCGTCGCCATCTCAAGTCAACGCCAGTCCGTCCGACCTTGCAGGTTTCATCACACCAAGCGATTCTCGCGGCTTCACAAGGCCGCCGAATTTTGCGCCGGAAAGTAGCTAAGCCTAGTTCCCGAGCTGGATATTCCTTCACGCCGATCAATCGCTTTAGGGAGTGTGCAGCGACGAGAGTGGTTAAAGAGGAAGACAAGCCGCGGCGCTGGGCGGCTGCCAAGCCGGAGCATCACGGCTTAAACTGCAATCCGCACAGGAAGAGCGGAATAACCGTGCACAAAGTTCGACGGAATTCGCTCGGGTTCGCCGACAACCTTGACTTCGAGTCGCGCCTTTAAGATTTCCTCCCAGAGTATTTTCAGCTGCAGCTCCGCAAGATGTCGACCAACGCAGCGATGGATCCCGAATCCGAACGAAAGATGCTGCCGCACGTTCTTGCGGTCGATGACGAAGCTGTCGGCGTTCTCGATGACCTCATCGTCGTGGTTTCCTGAGATGTACCACATGACGACCTTGTCGCCCTTCCTGATTTGTTTCCCACCGATGATGGTATCGGCCGCGGCGTTGCGGCGCATATGTGCGATGGGCGTTTGATATCGAATAATCTCGGACACTGCGCTCGACACCAGCTGGGGATTATCGCGTAGCTTTCGCAGTTCGGACGGATGCTGGTTCATGAATAGGAGGCCGCCGGTAATCGAATTGCGCGTGGTGTCATTCCCACCCACGATCAGCTGAATCAGATTGCCAAGAAACTCACTCGGCTCCATGTGTCGAGTTGCAGGCGAGTGTGCCATCATGGAAATCAGGTCGAGACGCGGCTTGGCATTGATGCGCTCGTTCCAAAGCCGCGCGAAACACGCCAAGCACTCGGACAAGATCGCACTTCGCTTGTCCCAGCTGTCGACGGGCTGGCCAGTTCTCGGCATTGCAACAGCTACGTCCGACCAATAGGTCAAGAGACGTCGATCCTCAAATGGAAAGTCGAATAGCGTGGCAAGCATCTGTGTCGTCAACTCGATGGAGACCCTATCCACCCAATTGAAGTCATCGTTGCGCGGCAAGCCGTCCAGAATCGTCCTGACGCGACGACGGATCAAGCTCTCGAGCTTCGTCACGTTTTCCGGCGCGACTATCGGACTTACAGTATCACGCTGCTCGCGATGCTTCGGCGGACCCATCTTGATGAAACTCTGCGTCCAGTGCTTGTCAGGCACGTCGACAATAGTGACGCCCTGCTCCGACGAGAATGTTTTGTGATTGGTATCTACCTCCACGATATCGCGGTATTTCGTTACGGACCAATATGGACCATAGGGGCTATCTTGGCAGTAGTGAACGGGATCTTCCCTTCGTAGCCGCTGGAAGTAACCCCATATGCTATCATCTTGAAAGCGCTTGGCTTCGCTTACGTCCAGATTGCTCAGCGGGATATTACACGCGCCGTCGGTTCTATAGTCTGCCAATTGCCTTTTCATGATCGTCTCCCCAGATTTTGCTCTCTCGAGAGCTTGGGGATCCACAGGTCGCGATCCATAGTTTCGAGCTGCCGTGGCGTTTTGGTTGCGAGCGTGCCGTCGTCCCAACAGAGTATCCCAAAGCGCGGGCAGTCCCCCCTACCAGCTCCGGCAGGTAAGGATCGCATTGACTTTCTGACTCGATCTGCCTCAGTGGATCGATGAGAACAATCCTGGCTGCACAGGCGTCGCCCAATGCCGGCTACATCGCTGCTCGCGCCACCAAACAGGACACAATGTGAGCGCAGCTTCCCACTTCCTTAAGATGCGACGTCTTTGGCTCCTCACGGCCGCACTTGGAGTAGTTACTTGGTGGCCATATAATCGTGCGTTGACCGCGAACCACGTGGATCGTCGTGGACGAAATCGGTTAGGGCCGCTCCGCCGAGAAAGGCCTATTTGTTCTTCAACATGGCAACAGGTCTGCTTCGTCCATCATCCTGACCAGCAACTTGCCATCTAGGCGGGACAAGAAGCTTTCGCGGGCGATCCGCCAAGGGCCGCGATGTTCGATCGCTTGTCCATCGCATTCATGGCGCCCGAGGCCGTTCGCGAGGGCTATCGCCTGCGCGACAAATAAAAGAGTGGCCCGGAACCCGCGCTGCCATCGGAAGGCATTTAGGATGTGCCGTTTGGGTGGGTCCGACGTTGGTTCCGCATCGCTACGGCTCCGGAACCATCTCCGCGGACCTTTCTAGCGAGGACACCGAGCCCAGCATCTGGCGTGCCCGACTCGAACGAGCATGTCGGTGACAGCCAATGGTGCTACGCGGCAGTCACGCATAGAGTAGAGAGAAGAGTTGGCACGCCCGCGCGATCCCACCTTCGGTAGCGCATGATCGAGCTCGGCGCATTGCTAGCGATGAGATAGGAGCTTGGTCTAGGACATTTCGCCAACGGCGCCTGTCCTGTATTTGCAATCCATGAGGAGCAAAGCAAGCCGCTGCGCACCGAACGCTGCGCTCCTTCTCCAGCAGCTCTTGCTCCGGCACCTGAAAGGACCAGACAGAATGACGGCATATCCCATGGTGTTACAAAACTTACGCGCCGCCGCTCCTGGTCGCAAGGTATTGGAGATAACCACGACCGCAGGATGCATCGTACGGTGTTCTTATTGCCCCCAGGACAAGTTCGCCGATCGGCAAAGACCTGTGTCTCAAGCGAAATACCTGGGTCTTCAAGATTTCGAGCGATGTCTGGCACGCGTGCCGACGGCGACCGATATCAGTTTTGCCGGCTACTCGGAGCCTTGGCTGCATCCGCAGTGCACCAGGATGGTTGAGCACGCTTACGCGCGCGGCCATGACATCCGAATTTTCACGACCCTTGTCGGAATGAACGGGAGTGACGTTCGGCGCTTGCGAATGCTCCAGTTCAGGGCTTTCGTCGTCCACGTTCCTGATGACGGCACTTATATGAACAGCCGACTCGTCGGAAAGTCCTATCTCAATGTCATGCGCCGACTCGTCGAAGCGAACATTCCCTCAATTCGATTCGTCGTCCTGGGCAAAGTCCATCCCGGCCTCGCCGACATCATTCCCGCCAAAACGCTAGAGCGCTTGCGGCCGCTGAGTAGCAGGCGAGGACGGATTGATCTGAATGTCATCAAACCACGACAGCCGGTCGTCGGAACTTTGACGTGTATTGGCAAACAACAATATCGCAATGTCCTTCTTCCAAACGGCGACGTTACTCTGTGCTGCATGGATTTTGAGCGGCGTCATGTCCTGGGCAATCTTTTGCGCGACGAGTACGAGTATCTTTTTGAAGGACCAATCTTTCACGAAATCGTCGATCGCATGAACGGAATGGAAGGCTTTCTGCTCTGCAGGATGTGCGAGTTTGCCAATCCGCGGACGTCGGGATGCTATATGGATGCCGACCAACAGGCGTGACGGCGCGCGCGAGTGAGGATGTCAAGCATTCTCTCAAGAACGACACACGACCAAAGCCAATTCGCTCGCCACGTGCCGGGAATGGCCAAACCGATGGGAAACCTGCCGGATCGGATATACGACTGACACCAGGCGGATCAGAGCCACGCTCCAGTGAGGTGAACCAGTTGAGAGCTTGCGCTGTAGAGGGCCTAACGGGTTGCACGAAACCGCCGATATTCGACCGGCGCGGCTGGAAGTGGTAGATTCTTCTCCGCAAGGCGGCCGAGGACGTAGGACGCCAACACGCGGCCGAAGACGGTCCCAGGTGCAATCCCGCGCCCGTTGTAACCACCGAAGGAGACGAGGTTACGATCGAGCTTGTGAAAGCGCGGCAGGTGGTCGGAAGTCATTCCGATCATCCCGAACCAGCCAGTTTCGAACTCGAGGTCGCCGAGCTGCGGAAACAGCCTACGTAGCGACCTGATCGCCCAGGCTCGGTGAACCAAGGCGCCGATACCCTTTAGAGCGCCAGCGCTGCCGAACACCAGACGGCCGGACCGATCGGAGCGAAATGAGGGAAGGACCTCGCTGGTGTCCCATGCTCCTTGCCGTTCGGGCAAAGATTGACGTCCTGAGACGATCTGGTAAGGGCCGCGTTGCCAAATTGAAGTACGGTAGACGGATCTGCTCCCGCTGAACCTGCAGCCAAGGTCTTTTGCCGTAGGCGTCGGTGGCGACGATTAGCCACTCAGTACATACAGATCCCATTGTCGTGCCAACCCTCCAGCGCCCCCCCATGTCGCTGACTGTGAGAACCTCAGTCTGCGTGAATATCCTCGGGCCCGCAGCAAGCGCAACGCGCGCCAAGCCGCGCGCATAGGCCAGTGGCTGTATTGTACCGGCGCGCGTGTCGCCTGGTATCTGCCGCCGTACCGCCGGTTGCAGATCCTGGCCGACCAGGGCGTTCAGCTTGACCGTGCGATACCTACCGGCAGGCGCCGATGCCGGTGCTCGATCCCGGACGTTATCGCACCCGCATCTGCCAGTTCTGGGCGCATGCCATGCATATCCGGCCGTGGCGGCGATAGCGCGACAATCTGGGAAAGAGCTGCGCGACCCCAGATTGTCGCGCGATGCTCGTGGACTCTCTCCGACGTCACCCTTCCGCCACCCCAGCTATTCGCATGCCCTGATAAACGCATTCGCGTTTAGCCAGGTAGGTTCGATTATCACTCGATGCGCCGTCACGGAAGCGGCGGATCGTAAAGCTTGGATCAAGCAAAAATCCGGCCTTCGCGGCGGCCCTTGCGTCATCCAGGGAACCGAGCAGCGCCAGTACCGTGGCAAGCCCAAAATGCGCTATGGGATGATTTCGGTTGGCTTCGATGCTGCGGTGGAACCAGTTCACTGCTTCAACCGGTGCGTCGATCGGCAGCTTGGCGAACGCGATCATCGTCAGCCAGCGAAAGGCCAACATATCGCGGGGAGAAAGCCGCAGGGCTTCGTTCATATGGGCCTCAGTCTCCGCCCCGCGACCCAGAAAGACTTTGGCGTCTCCGATGATCGCGTGCGCCTCTGCCAAGTTACGATCTAAGGCCAACGCTCGCTCGCACTCCGCTATGCCTTGAGCCACGCGGTTTGTGGCAACCAACACGCCACCCAGCGCAACGTGGGCCGCGGCATAGTTCGGCGCGAAGGACAGCGCTTTTTCCAATCTCGTCTGGGCCACCCCCAGATGGGCGGCCCTGTCGTCGGTCAGGTAGGACGCTGCCATCGCCGTGTTGGCACCTGCGAGGGAGACCATCGCAGCGACATTTTCGGGGTCGAGTTCTAACGCCCGTTCAAAGAATCCGCGCGCTTCTGCCATATTTTCTGGCGTCCATCCCTTGTTCCAGAAAGCTTTACCTTGGAAGAATAAGTCCATTGAATTGGGATGTGGTGATCGTTTCGCCCGGTTCGCCTCCGCCTCAGTGAGTTGAGCACTTCGGGCGTTAGCAAGCTGCGCTACGATCTCGTCCTGCATATCGAATAGATCGGCGACAGGTTTGTAGAAGCGATCGCCCCATAGAAGCGCCCCAGTTTCGGCATCTACGAGCTGAACGTTTACGCGAAATCGATCACTGCCACGCTGTACCGAACCTTCTAGTCTTACTGCGTGTGCGCCGGGAGGCCGGCAAGGAATAGATGGTGAGAGTCCATTACGATGAAGGAGTAGCGCCCCACATCGGCCCCGAGCCGTGCGGCAGCGTCCGTGAGGGCGCTGGTGAAGCGTCGGTAGGGGAGCATGCAGGCCAGCCATTGAGCCGCGAAAGAAGATTGTCCCGGGAGTCGACGCTGTACTCAGAGCGGAAGGCGACGCGGACGGGTGCGATAACGCGAGCACCTGGACGTCCCGGCGTGGTCGTAGACCCTGGCATGTATGGACGTTCCTTGCGCGGAAACCGGGAGATCTCGAGTCTGACCGGGGGACGGCCTGGCCGCCCTGGCCCGCACCGGGAAGGCGAGGAGCCGTAGCCGGTGATGCACGGACACGAGAAGTCAGACCCCGCCATACTAGCAACGATGCTGACGAACAAAGCCGGGCTACCGGCGGCGGAGTCGGTGGAGCGAAGGGCCGGGGCCAAGGGGAACGCGAACCAGCTCAGCACGCGCCGGGCGCAGGACCGGGAAAGCGTGTCACAGGCGCTGGAGCGTGTACGTCAAGCCGCAAGGCAAAGGAAGAAGGAACGGTTCACCGCGCTCTACCACCATCTCAGCCTGCCTATGCTCAGGACGGCGTTCTTCGCGCTTAAGCGGGAGGCGGCGCCTGGAGTGGATGGGGTGACGTGGCGGGACTACGAGGCCGATCTCGATCGCAAGATCGCAGACCTGCACGTACGGGTCCATCGGGGAGCGTACCGGGCACAACCAAGCCGCCGCCGGTATATTCCGAAGGCGGATGGCCGCCAGCGCCCGCTCGCAGTGGCTGCCCTGGAAGACAAGATCGTCCAACGCGCAACTGCTGCCGTGCTGAACGCGATCTTCGAGGAGGATTTCCTCGGATTTAGCTATGGTTTCCGGCCGGGGCGCGGCCAGCATAATGCGCTGGACGCCTTGGTTGTCGGGATCAACAGCACGAAGGTGAACTACATCCTGGACGCCGACATTCGGTCGTTCTTCGATCGTGTCAGTCAATCCTGGCTGGTTCGCTTCGTTGAACATCGGGTCGGCGACAAGCGCATCATCCGCCTGATCCAGAAATGGCTCAAGGCGGGCGTTCTTGAAGACGGGATCGTCACGACCACCAATGATAAGGGAACGGGCCAAGGCTCGGTGATCTCGCCGCTCCTTGCCAACGTTTACCTTCATTGTGTGCCGCAGTCGTAAGAGAGGAGTTCAGAATGAACTGATCCAATCAAACAAGAAGCTGTACAGAAGATGGAGGCGGGCCCTCCGAAGTCGGCTTTCAGGAGCAGGCTTCAAACCACTCCAGGCGGCCTAGGTAAAGAGCCATGGTCGTGAGCGCGGGAGTAAAGCGTGGGGAGAAGAACCCCAGCAGGTAAGAGTCAGAGAGACGAATGCAAATAAACCCTCGAAGACGCGTCGTTAAAGTCAAACGTCGTCAAAACCGGGCGCGAGTGCAGAGCCCGGGACAAATCTGTCGGAAACCTGATTACTGGGCAGATGGCGGCCGGTGTATAGGGGGCGTGACTCTGACTCAGGCTTCAGTACGGCACTGCGGGAACCAGTCGTTCCGATGTCAAGGGAAAAGCACAAGTGGCCAAAACCACAAGGCGAAACGCCCGATGCGGAGCACTGGGACGGACCGACTCGTACGAGCGATGAAGGCTGGTAATGCGGCTGGAGCAAAGGGGTCGGGTCAGACAGCTGTATTTGGCGTTCAACTCGCAAGAGGAGGAGGCGCGTGAGTGCAGCGAAACCGTTTGATATCTCGAAACAGCAAGTGTGGAAAGCCTACAAGGCCGTCCGAGCCAATGCGGGCGCTGCCGGCGTGGATGAGGAGACAATCACTGAGTTCGAAAAGGACTTGAAGGGCAATCTGTATAAAATCTGGAACAGGCTGACGTCGGGAAGCTATTTTCCGCCGCCGGTCAAAGCGGTCGCCATTCCGAAGAAGAATGGCGGGGAAAGAATTCTCGGCGTGCCTACAGTGGCCGACCGCGTGGCACAGACGGTTGTCAAGCAATACCTTGAACCGATTCTAGAATCTATCTTCCTGCCCGATTCCTTTGGCTATCGTCCGAAGAAATCGGCGCTGGATGCAATCGCTGTCACCCGCGATCGTTGCTGGCGATACGATTGGGTTTTGGAATTTGATATAAAAGGTCTATTCGACAACATCGACCACGCGCTTCTACTGAAGGCGCTCGAGAAACACACGACGTGTAAGTGGGTAACGCTTTACATCAAACGTTGGCTCATCGCGCCGCTTCAACAAGAAGACGGTACTCTGGTTGAACGAACCCGAGGAACGCCTCAAGGCGGTGTGGTCAGCCCCGTTTTGAGTAATTTGTTTATGCATTATGCGTTCGATGTCTGGATGACGCGAATGTTTCCAGACCTTCCTTGGTGCCGTTATGCTGATGACGGGCTCGTGCATTGCAGGACTGGAGCGGAAGCAGACGCCGTTAAGGCGGCACTGCAAGCTCGACTTGCAGCATGTGGCCTGGAAATGCATCCAGATAAAACGCAGACTGTTTACTGCAAGGACTCAAATCGAAGGGATTCGTACCCGAACATGAAGTTTGACTTCTTAGGTTACGAGTTCCGAGCGCGGGGTGCCAGAACGCGTGCAAGGGGCGTACTCTTCACAAGCTTCTCACCTGCGGTCAGTACAAAATCTCTTAAAGCTATGCGGGCACACACGCGGCGGCTCAATCTCCGCAATCAGTCCCATCTCAGCTTGGAAGAATTTGCTCGCATTCTCAATCCAATCCTCCGGGGTTGGATCGCTTACTACGGGCAATTCTATCCCTCGGCGATGTGGCCGATATACAGGCACGCAGACTACACGATACGCGCCTGGATCATGCGGAAATACCGCCGGCTACGTGGACACAAAGTGCGGGCCAGCATGCTCATGCAAAGAATTGCAGAGCAGAACCCGTCTTTGTTCGCCCATTGGCGTTTTGGAGGGATCGGCGCGTTTGTCTGATGGGAGCGGTGTGAGTCGAGAGGCTCATGCACCGTTCTGCGAGAGGCCGAAGGTGCAATTCCTTCGGCCTACTCTCCTTGTGTTCGATCTCTGGGCCGAGCGCTGGCGACGGCGCGACGCTACGGGCGATATGATCATCGTGCGCTTCGCCGACGACATCGTCGTCGGCTTCGAACATGAGGACGACGCCCGTCGCTTCTGGGATGCAATGCGAACGCGACTGCAGGAGTTCGCACTGTCGCTCCATCCGGAAAAGACCCGCCTGATCGAGTTTGGCCGCCGTGCTGCGGCCAACCGCGAACGGCGCGGGCTCGGCAAACCGGAAACCTTCAATTTCCTCGGGTTCAGCTTCATCTGCGGCACATCGCGCCGAGGCGGCTTCCTGCTCAAGCGGAAGTCGCGGCGCGACCGCATACAAGCGAAACTCAGCGAGATTAAGGATGAGATGCGACGACGGCGGCATCAGCCGATCCCCGACCAAGGGAAATGGCTGAGGCAAGTCGTCATCGGCTTCTTCGCCTACCATGCCGTGCCGACGAATGGGCGCGTACTGGAGGCTTTCCGCTACCACGTCATCGACCTATGGCGGCGCTCGCTGAGGCGACGCAGCCAGAAGGACCATCTGACCTGGGCGCGGATCACGAAGCTGTCGAACGATTGGCTCCCGAAAGCAAGGATCCTTCACCCTTGGCCAGAACAGCGCTTCGCCGTCAAACACCCGAGGTGGGAGCCGGATGCGGGAAAGCTGCATGTCCGGATCTGTCCGGGGGGCGCTCAGCAATGAGCGTCCCTACCGGGATCATAGAGTACGATAGCTACTTTGACTTGAGATTGCCCTGATGCAACAAGGGCATCGAGATAGTGTTGAGACGAGAGCAGCACTCATTCTTCTTCGGACGGTCGCAATCGAATTTGGAACGTGCCGTTCAGGCCGCAATGGCGGATCCCCTCGGCCGATAATTTTCGGGAATAGCAGCTTTCTTGAAGATTTTGGTGGAGGCTGCTTCTGAGGGGGAAATCGTTTCTCGCTCCGAGACCAGGAATCCGTAAGCGGCGATGCACAGTGTTGCGTGATGGTGAAAGCCGCGCCACCCCCGCCCCTCGAAGTGACCAAGGCCAATCTCCTGTTTGAGGTCGTGGTAGTCGCGCTCAATGCGCCAGCGCAGCTTGACGATATCGACGAACTGACGAAATCCAATGTTGGAGGAAAGCGTTGAAAGCCAATATTTGGTCGGAGCTTCCTCGCCCTCTGGCCACTCGATCAGCAGCCATTCCTCCGGCCGGCTTTCGGCGAGCCAGTAATCTCGATGCGCTGGACGGACGCGCACACGGGCAAAGCGCGAGGACAACCGTTCTGTCGTACCCTCACGCCACGTGATCTTGTGCCAAGCATGCGATGGCAGGCCGATTGCGAGCTTCTTGGCCGAAATCGGTCGGTGCTTGCTATCACGCCGCAGCAACTTTGGAGGTCGCCCATTCCCCGACCATTTCTTCGGCGGCCGCGGCCCAGTTCCAGGCGCCCAGACCGACGTTTGTGGCTGGATGCCGGCCACATAGCTCAGGCCAAGTGCGGTGATATTCCCACGCAGAGCGGTGTCGGTGCCATAGCCGGCGTCCATCAGTACCACGCCGCGTGGCAAGCCCGCCGCACAGGCCCAGCGCAAATGATCGAGAGCAATTGCCGGCTTGGTCTTGAAGGTGATCTCCTTGGGCACACCGGCTTTGCGCCGACGTGTACGGTCCGTCACCCACTCCTTTGGCAGATACAGACGATACGCCGCCGGCAAGCTCGCATGATGATTTGCAAGCGAAAGGGTCACGGCGACCTGACAATTGTCTTGCTTGCCCAACTGGCCGCAATATTGACGTGCAACCCCGACTGAATGCCGCCCCTTCTTGGGAAAGCCCGTATCATCAATGATCCAAGCTTCGATCGGCCCGTGGCGTTCGATCTCCGGCAGCACCATCTCGCGGACCTTGGCCAAAACCTGCGGGTCCGACCAATCGCCTTGACCGACAAAATGCAACAACGACTGATGTTGCGCTGCTGTCCGCTCAGGAGCCGTCATCGCCGCCATCGGCTCGACACTCTTCCGATCGCACGGCATCATCAGCCCAGTGCAGTAATCGCGAAGCGGTTTGGCCCGTCCCGCATGCCCGATCACGCTCGCAAGACCCTCAATATATGCCGAAAACCGCGACGCTACGTCCCCCGATTTTGTCAGACCCATCTCAGCCTCCCCACGCTGAAAAGTGAGTCTTCTCAAATATATGATTCCTGTCGACAAAGGCCGCGACACTCTGATCCCGGTAGGGACGCTCATTGCTGAGCGCCCCCCGGACAGATCCGGACATGCAGCTTTCCCGCATCCGGCTCCCACCTCGGGTGTTTGACGGCGAAGCGCTGTTCTGGCCAAGGGTGAAGGATCCTTGCTTTCGGGAGCCAATCGTTCGACAGCTTCGTGATCCGCGCCCAGGTCAGATGGTCCTTCTGGCTGCGTCGCCTCAGCGAGCGCCGCCATAGGTCGATGACGTGGTAGCGGAAAGCCTCCAGTACGCGCCCATTCGTCGGCACGGCATGGTAGGCGAAGAAGCCGATGACGACTTGCCTCAGCCATTTCCCTTGGTCGGGGATCGGCTGATGCCGCCGTCGTCGCATCTCATCCTTAATCTCGCTGAGTTTCGCTTGTATGCGGTCGCGCCGCGACTTCCGCTTGAGCAGGAAGCCGCCTCGGCGCGATGTGCCGCAGATGAAGCTGAACCCGAGGAAATTGAAGGTTTCCGGTTTGCCGAGCCCGCGCCGTTCGCGGTTGGCCGCAGCACGGCGGCCAAACTCGATCAGGCGGGTCTTTTCCGGATGGAGCGACAGTGCGAACTCCTGCAGTCGCGTTCGCATTGCATCCCAGAAGCGACGGGCGTCGTCCTCATGTTCGAAGCCGACGACGATGTCGTCGGCGAAGCGCACGATGATCATATCGCCCGTAGCGTCGCGCCGTCGCCAGCGCTCGGCCCAGAGATCGAACACAAAATGAAGGTAAACGTTGGCAAGGAGCGGCGAGATCACCGAGCCTTGGCCCGTTCCCTTATCATTGGTGGTCGTGACGATCCCGTCTTCAAGAACGCCCGCCTTGAGCCATTTCTGGATCAGGCGGATGATGCGCTTGTCG
Organism: Bradyrhizobium sp. USDA 10063; assembly: GCF_054063735.1. NCBI lineage: Bacteria > Pseudomonadati > Pseudomonadota > Alphaproteobacteria > Hyphomicrobiales > Nitrobacteraceae > Bradyrhizobium > Bradyrhizobium sp. USDA 10063. Next base: position 279,235 of record NZ_JBSSGP010000001.1, read on the forward strand.
CCGACCCGATGTTCAACGAAGCGAACCAGCCAGGATTGACTGACACGATCGAAGAACGACCGAATGTCGGCGTCCAGGATGTAGTTCACCTTCGTGCTGTTGATCCCGACAACCAAGGCGTCCAGCGCATTATGCTGGCCGCGCCCCGGCCGGAAACCATAGCTAAATCCGAGGAAATCCTCCTCGAAGATCGCGTTCAGCACGGCAGCAGTTGCGCGTTGGACGATCTTGTCTTCCAGGGCAGCCACTGCGAGCGGGCGCTGGCGGCCATCCGCCTTCGGAATATACCGGCGGCGGCTTGGTTGTGCCCGGTACGCTCCCCGATGGACCCGTACGTGCAGGTCTGCGATCTTGCGATCGAGATCGGCCTCGTAGTCCCGCCACGTCACCCCATCCACTCCAGGCGCCGCCTCCCGCTTAAGCGCGAAGAACGCCGTCCTGAGCATAGGCAGGCTGAGATGGTGGTAGAGCGCGGTGAACCGTTCCTTCTTCCTTTGCCTTGCGGCTTGACGTACACGCTCCAGCGCCTGTGACACGCTTTCCCGGTCCTGCGCCCGGCGCGTGCTGAGCTGGTTCGCGTTCCCCTTGGCCCCGGCCCTTCGCTCCACCGACTCCGCCGCCGGTAGCCCGGCTTTGTTCGTCAGCATCGTTGCTAGTATGGCGGGGTCTGACTTCTCGTGTCCGTGCATCACCGGCTACGGCTCCTCGCCTTCCCGGTGCGGGCCAGGGCGGCCAGGCCGTCCCCCGGTCAGACTCGAGATCTCCCGGTTTCCGCGCAAGGAACGTCCATACATGCCAGGGTCTACGACCACGCCGGGACGTCCAGGTGCTCGCGTTATCGCACCCGTCCGCGTCGCCTTCCGCTCTGAGTACAGCGTCGACTCCCGGGACAATCTTCTTTCGCGGCTCAATGGCTGGCCTGCATGCTCCCCTACCGACGCTTCACCAGCGCCCTCACGGACGCTGCCGCACGGCTCGGGGCCGATGTGGGGCGCTACTCCTTCATCGTAATGGACTCTCACCATCTATTCCTTGCCGGCCTCCCGGCGCACACGCAGTAAGAATAGCACATAGTTGACGTTTAACTCACGGCCGACTTGCTTGAGATCGACTGCTTTGCCTTTGTATGTCAATGCGGTGTGTCGACCGATGACGAACAATCCGCTGATCCGTGATAGGTCCATGGTCAGGCTTTCGGTCACTGCGTCAACGAAGCACTCTTGTTCTGGATCCCGGCTGAGGTTGGCGAAGGGGAGCACAACGATAGAACGACGAGGCGCTGATAGAGTGCCCGGCCTTGCGTGCTCGGCATGTCCGGCTGGGCTTTGTTCTTCCTGGACCACAGCATAGGCCCGAACGGGGCGGGCGATGTTTTTTAGGTTCTGCTCGCCCATATCGGCAAACTCAACCCCGACCTTGCCCCGGACACGATCATATGCAGAAGACGAGATGCAGATTCCTCCGGGTTCTGCGATGTTCTCAAGGCGCGCCGCAATATTCACGCCGTCTCCAAAAATGTCGTGCGTCTCGACAATTACATCGCCGATATTGACGCCCACACGGAAGGCAATACTGAAGTGGACCCCGGATTTGAGACCAGGCGGTTGATTGGAGCGGAGCCGTTTCCGTCGTGATAGACGGAGACGATGAAGAAGAAGACGAGACGGAAGATCGATGCGAGCCTGAAGGCGAAGATCGCCTTGGACGCATTGCGGGAACAGGCGACGATTGCCGATCTGGCGCAGCGCTATGAGGTGCATCCGAACCAGATCTATGCCTGGAAGAGGCAGCTCTTGGACAATGCGGTGCGAGCGTTCGGCGTCGGCATGGAGGCGGACGAGGCGCGCGAGCGGGAGATCGAGAAGCTGCACGCCAAGATCGGCCGGCCGAGAACGATTTTTTCGCCAAGAGGTCCGGACGATGAGCACGGCGGACCGCAGAGGAATGCTCGATCGCAATGATGCGAAGCTGTCGATCCGGGCGCGATGCGCGATGCTGGTGCTGTCGCGCTCGGGGGTCTACCGGCAGCGGGCGGCGAACGACGACAATGATCCGGCGCTAATGCGGCGCATCGACGAGTTGTTCCTGCAGCACTCGTTCCTGGCTCGCGTTTGTTCGAGGAAAGAACTTTGCCTCACTTGCCATCGAGAACGATGGCGCGCCACTCAGAATAAAACTGCGAACTCGTATGTGATTGAAAATTTCGATGTGATTCGAGGGAACCCGAGATCGAGACCACATCTATCGGGCGAGAGCGCGCCGCGCATCTGCCAAAGCCCGCGGCTCGATCAGCAGACCTTGTCGTTCGTAGCGGCGACGGGTCCTGCTGAAGCGCACGACAACTGCATGTCGCGTGCTCTTCGCTTTCGCGCGCCGCGAGAGCAGGGGATCGCCCGCCGGTAGATAATCAAGATCATTGAGGCCGACGCAGCGCATGCAGGCTGGGCCGGGAGTTTCCATCATCAGGAGATTACCGCTGCCGCCGCACCGATGGCATGTCCATTCGGTGTTCAAGGGCTGGACCACCACCAGTTCCGGAGCTTGGCTTGCTTTTTCCGCCAGCCGCTCGCGCTTCTTCTCGGAAAGCTCGGGCGAGACCCAATGCGTGCGATACGACGCCTCGATGGCAGGATTTCCGCTTCGGCTGAAGCGCAGGGTCTGGCGCCACGGTGTACGAGCGACATACTCGGTTTGGCTCGCGAACAATCCTCTCGCGGTTGCCCAAGATCGGAATAGCCGCATGGCTTCCGATATGCGCGGCAGATTTGTCCGGACAACTTCCTCCAGGCAATCGATCTGCCCGCGGCGCCAACGCTCCAACGCTTCAGGATCAAGCCACCCGATCCCGACGAGGATGTCGATAGCGCTCACAAAGCGCCGGGCGGCCAGCGCCGCAGCTGCGGCTTCGGCGACACGATCAGCGAGTGGAATTCGGCTCTTACGGCTCATTGTGGACTCGAGCTTCCCATTCCGTACGGCGTAAGATCAACGTCATCGGTCCAGCGCCGAGGCATGCTCCAGGTCTTGCCGGCGTTGCTTTGCGCGCCGTTCGTAGCTGGCCTGGTTCTTGATGGCGACCAAGGTATGGGGGCTGCCACGCCTCTCGGTCGTGAGGTCAAGGTCGCACGTCGTGCTTCGGACGCTTTCCTCGACATGGCTCCTGCGACCCTGAACCGCCTTCAGGCGCCATTGCTGCTGATCCGGCGCGGTCAGGAACGCGCCCAGTTCACGGCAATCGCTACATTTGCATGTGAGCGTGTTGGCCCTGGTCCAATCCCGAGGCGCCTCCAGCGGCAGGGCGATGCGCTTGCGCAGGTGATCAAGCGACGCCTCTCTGAGCCGCCCCACCGCCGGCCATGCCGTGCTTTCCGCCAGCTTGGCAAACGCGCGAGCAGCGGGGACGAGCACGTCGTCCGGCTTGTATGTTTTCGGCCAGGCCAGCAGGTGCTCGATCGCGCGCGCCGCGAGCCCTTCGTTGACTCGGCTTGTCGCCGTCAACAGATCGGCGACGAAGGCCGGTTTCACGGGCGCCGGCCGGGTCCAGGGGTCGCGCTCCTGTTGCCTCGTCGGGGGGCCCGGCAGGGCCTCGATCAAGGCTGTGCCGATCTGCATGAGGTCACACGTCCGACCGGCGGGCGCCGCTGTGCAGCGCAGCACCAGATCTCCGCAAGCGGCCAGATGGGCCGGAGCGTTACGTCGGAGAATCCGGACCAGCAGCTCCGTTACACGCGGGGCTGGAAGCAAGGCGGCAGCACGCAGGATCGCTTCGTTGTCGGGCGCGGCGTAATGGCCTTCGGCGGACACGCCGGCGAGAAATGCATCGATGCACTGCACGTTGCGCAGTCGGATCTGCAAATCGAGCATCCGGCCGGCTTCGGCGTCTTCGTCTTCCCGCCAGGACGAACGGGGCCAGGAGCGCAGCATGTGCCGTGAAAGCTCATCTCCCTCACGCCACAAGGGCGACCGGATCGATGCCTTGCTTGCTTCCCAGCGCGCCGTCAGATCTTCGAGATACGGCAGCGTCGTGCGGAGGCCGGCCTGATTCAGCACCGCGAGCCTCCGCGCGGTCGGCCACAACACGAAACCTGCTCGGCGATAGGTGCGCTCGAAGGACGCCCCTTCATTGCCCGTCGCCTCGTGAAAATGCTGCTCGTCCGGCGTCAGATCCTCGAAAGCGTCAGACGGGCACAGCTCGTCCTCATCGAATGGAAAATCGTCGAACCCAGCCTCGCTGCCATCCGGTCGCCGCCACTCGGAGAGGAACAGCGCCCGGTCGATGACGTCGGCAACCTCAAATTCTTCGTCATCCTCCTCGTCTCGACTCCAGCGGCGACGGCTGTAAGAGCTGGCTCCGGTTGTTTGGACAGCACCCCGCGGAGATTAAGTGGATTCCTGCCGGGTTACACTGAACGCGGGGCTTTGCGATTTTGCTGCGGCGTCGGGAGGGCGTAGCCCGACCAGAGCTGCAGCAAAATCGCTCGGCGACGATCATGCGGCCGTCGCTATCGCTTGCAGCCCGAAGTAAGCCTCTTCGGGCGTGCGTCCGTCAAGGCTCGAGTGCGGGCGGCCCTGATTGTAAAACGCCAGATACCTGGAGATCGATGCGCACGCTTCCGCTGTGCTGTCGTAGGCGCGCAGATAGACCTCCTCATACTTGACCGTGCGCCAGAGCCGCTCGACGAACACATTGTCGCGCCAGGCGCCCTTGCCATCCATGCTGATCGAGACGCCTGCCGCCGTCAGCACGCTCGTGAACTCCTGGCTCGTAAACTGGCTGCCCTGATCCGTATTGAAGATCTCCGGCTGACCGTGGCGCGCCAGCGCCTCCTCGAGCGCCTCGATGCAGAACGCGGCCTCCATCGTGATCGACACCCGATGCGCCAGCACGCGACGGCTGGCGACGTCGACCACCGCTGCCAGGTACACGAAGCCACGCCGCATCGGCACATAGCTGATATCCATCGCCCAGACGTGGTTTGGCCGTTCGACCTTCACACCCCGCAGCAGATACGGATAGATCTTGTGACCTGGCGTCGGCTTGCTCGTGTTCGGGCGGCGATAGATCGCCGAAATCCCCATGCGCTTCATCAGCGTCACCACATGTCGCCGGCCAACCGAAAGGCCTTCGCGACGCAGCAGCGAGCGCAGCATTCGCGCTCCCGCAAAGGGATAATCGAGATGCAACTCGTCGAGCCGACGCATTAAGGCCAGGTCCTCGGCCGAAACCGGCCGAGATTGATAGTAGACCGTGCTGCGGGCAAGGTTCAGGACCTTCGCCTGCCGTACCACAGGCAGCTCATGCTCGCGGTCGATCATTTCTTTGCGCTCAGCAGGCCGGCTTTGCCGAGTGCGCCGGACAAAAAATCGTTCTCCAGCGTCAGCTCCCCGATCTTGGCGTGCAGCGCTTTCAAATCGACCGGCGCCTCAGCCGATCCCTTGTCCTGCCCGAACACCCCCGCGGCGCCGTCCAGAAGCTGATTCTTCCAGGCCGTGATCTGATTCGGATCAACATCAAACTGCTGCGCCAGCTCGGCGAGCGTCTTGTCTCCCTTCACGGCGGCCAAAGCCACCTTTGCCTTAAACGCCGATGAATGCGTCCGGCGCGATCTCTTCGTCATCTTAGCTCCTGATTCGCAGCGAGAACCTTCGCTGCTGTCAGGCAGAAAATCCACTTATTCGACTGTCCGAATTTGCGGAGCCAGCTCTCAACCCAAAGAGCGTGGCAAAGGTGTGCGGTCGCAATCCAATCGCGGAGGGTAATTGCCGGGCCGCCTTGATCAGACCGAGGATTTGCTCGTCGCTGTAGAGATGGGGCGAGACGCGTCGATAATGATAGGGCAGCAGATCTGGCGGCGGTACGACGTTGCGCGGATCGTTTCCGTGACAGTACATTGCGAAGCGTCGCACCATGCCCAAGCGGTTGGCCCACTGGGCCGGAGTGGCATGGGCAGGCTGGGTCGCCCACTTCAAGGCGAGTTGGGTCGTGATGTAGTGGGAGCGCTCACGTTTGGCGAATTCGACGAACCGTCGCAACAGCCACCCGGGCAGGCGCAGCTTGTATCCCAAGGCACGACGTACCCCCAGGTACTCCTCAAGTGCGGTGTGTAACGAACTCACGCCGCACCTCCCATCCACGGCAGGGCAATGCCGCGCAGGGCTTCGATGTCGACCTTGGCATAAATCTGGGTCGTGGTTGGCTGACGATGACGAAGGAGTTGGCCGATCTCACCCAGCGATGCGCCTCGGCGCAGCATCTGAGTCGCCAGGGAATGTCGAAATAGGTGCGCTCCCTTGAAAGCTGGACTTAATCCGGCACGCTCGAGGGCACGACGCACCACACAGCAAATGGCGCTGAGACGAAGGGCATTCCACGGCGCCTTTAGTCGGATAAAAACCTTGCGAGTCGAACAGCTTGGACGCACATGACGCAGATACTGAACGAGAGCTTTGCCCACGTCCTGAGGCAGCGGCAATCGTTCGAAGCGCTGACCTTTGCCGCGCACGAGGACCTCGCCGCGTTCCCAGTCCAGGTCATCCAAAGTCATGGCGAGCACTTCGCCACCGCGCAAACCCAGTCGAGCCAGAAGCAACAAGATCGCGTAGTCGCGCTGGCCGGAGGGCATACTGCGATCGCAGCTGTGGAGCAGTCGCTCGACCGCCTCTGGTGCAAGTGACTTGGGAATATGGGACAGTCGCCAGTGAGCTACCCCCAACAGTGCACTGGCCAGATCGGTCTTTATTTTTTTACGCTGGTGCAGAAAGCGGAGAAACGAGCGCAGTGCCGTGACAGTCAGCTTGGTATACCTGCGACCAACACGCTGTCCTTCACGAAGAATGAAGCGATGCAGGTCCCTCGGGGCGAGGTCGAGAAGTCGCACGACCTTATTCTGAAAATACCCGTTCAGAAATCTCTGCACGATGGGCAAATAGCCCATCACGGTCGCACGTGCCAAGCCGCGCTCGCAGCTCAAGAATCTCTCGTAGTCGCGTACGAGCTGGCCCAGAGGGGATCGGTCGATGTTGGGCTGTAGTAAGGGAGTCAGGCCGCGATCACGCAAGAAGCCAAGCAACTGAGCACCGGTGAATCGATCGCCGCGTCGCCTTGGTCGGCACCGGTGAGTGTAAAATTGCCAAAGCTCCTTCTCGTTCAGCTCTGTCAGCGTCAATCCATGCCGCGTGAGCCACTGACTGAGGTTCTTTGCGAGCGCGCATTTGCTTCGTACGGTCTGCGAAGCGTAACCCTCGGCTGTGAGAAACTCGGCAAATTGATTAATGTGAGGGGCTATCGGCCCAATGTAATCGCCCATCGGTTGTCTCCTGGAAGCTGGGGGAAGATCCCCAGCGGGACACCAGAACCGATCGCAACCACAGGATCGAGATCAAAATCCGCATTGCGGCCCCTTAAATCCGCGTCTTCCGGGACAGAGCCGTCTCGCTCATTACCAGTCGCCCTTGAGCCGCTGCAAATGCCTCTGATTATTCCGGCACCGATGCGTACCCGATCGCGCGATCCCCCAGAAACCAAGGCTTCGGCCGTTCGTTGCCGGAATAATCCGGTTGCCGGAACAATGGCGATAATTCCGCCGGCGGAATTAGCGCCATAGCTTTGCCGTTGGATCGCTGTTGCGATGGTACCAGCAAGGGGCGGATGTCCAATCCAATCTGCCAAAGCTTGCGATGTACATGGGGCACGTCTCAATTGTTTCGACGACCTATTACCTCCGTTGGATTCCACAACTTTCTGCTGCGGCCAGCGATCGGCTCGAGAGGCATTTCGGCCACCTCATCACAGGAGGTGCCGCATGAGATCCCAAAGACCTAACGAGCTCGGCAAGAGCATCGAGCGCTTCTTCCGGGAGTATCTGCCGACGCTCCGGGGTACCAGCGGACACACCATACGCAACTACCGGGATGCGATCGTTCTGTTCCTTCGCTTTACTTCGTCGCAAACGGCCAAGGCTATCGAGGATCTCGATCTCGTAGATTTCACGGCGAAGCAGGTTCAGGACTTCCTGGCGTTTCTGGAGGCCGAGCGTCACAATGGAGTAGCCACTCGCAATGCGCGGCTGGCGGCGCTGCATACGTTCGCTCGCTTTCTCGCAACCGAACAGCCCGCCTATCTCGCCGAACTGCAGCGCGTGCTAGGCGTACCGTTCAAACGCGGCGCGCGGAGCAAGCCGATCGAATACCTTGAGCCGCAGGAAGTCGAAGCGTTGCTCAAATCGATCGATCGCTCTACGCCAGCGGGTAAGCGCGACTATGCGTTGTTCGCACTGATGCTCAACACGGGTGCTCGCGTTCAGGAGATTCTTGATCTGCGGCTGTGCGACATCCGCACCGATCCTCCTCATCAAGTCTGGCTGCGCGGCAAGGGCGACAAAACGCGATTGTGTCCAGTTTGGCCGCAAACCGCACGACTTCTGCAAGAACTGTCGAACAGTGTTGCTCATTCGGGAGGCCGCGACGCTCCGCTGTTCGTGAACCGCCAGGGCAACAAGTTGACCCGCTTTGGCGTTCGTTACCTGCTCAAGAAGCACATCACGGCCGGAGCCAACGCAACCCGCACGCTGCAGCAGAAGCGGATCCATCCCCATTCCTTGCGGCACACGACCGCCATCTTTCTCCTGAAGGCGGGAGTCGACTTCGCGACCATCAGCCAATGGCTTGGGCATTCGTCGCTGAACACAACCATGACCTATGCAAGGGCGGACATCGATCTAAAACGCCAAGCGCTTATGCAGGTGTTCCCCGAGATCCTCTCACCGCCTCGCGCCGGGCACGTCTCTTCTGCGGCGATCAACATTGTTGATTGGTTGAGAAGGCTATGACCTACAGGGTAAATTATGTGGAGTTGGGGGCTGTCAAAAACCGGACCAGCGCTGATTGTCAACCCTCAACTCCACATCACTGCGCGCTGCACATAAGTCCAATCACGTTGAGCTCAACGTGATTGGACGATTGGGGGCTATCCGTGCTCACCGCCGCCGAACGACGCGATCTGCTCGAAATCCTCGACGACCGCCATGGTCGCGCATCCACTGTCGTCACCAGCCAGGTCCCCGTCGATACTTGGCATGAAGTCATCGGCGAGCCGATGACTTCATGATGCCTCCTTCCTCGAACGCTTGGTGCGTCGTACCCGCTTGCGAAGCTGACGGATTTGGTCGTCTGAGAGCTCGATCTGCCATGGCTGGCCTTTGGTTAACTGACGACCTGCCAGCAATCCGCGCGCGAGATAATCGAACACCGTTTGCGGGGTTACGCCGAGCTGAGCCGCGGCGCCCTGAATTGAGAAGCTCCCATCGGGCCAGCGCATCGGATTCTTGTCCACGCCGTTGATTTTGACGGTAGGAATGCCCCAGCGGGTCCGCAACAGCCAGACATTCTCGCCTTTGAAGGCGCAGGCTCGGGCCGCGACGAAGCCTTCCTGATTGAGTATTGCCGCGATCTCGCCATCCATTTTGTGTTCGGCGTTCAACTCGACGATCCGTTGCCGCAACCGATCAATGTCGATGTAGTCGCGGTAGGTCTGAACGCGCCGTTGCACGTGATGCTCGCTGGTTGCACCGGTCTGCCAGACGATCTTGAGCCACACCTGACCTCGGGTCCGCTTCTGGTCAAGAACGACTTCGCGGATCACAAATCGCAGAATGCGCTTGCGATCGGCTGCCGACGTGGTGGCCGCGTTCCAAATCCGCGGCAGGTTCTCGCCGAGCGCTTGTAGCCCTGCGCGTTCCGCCGGGCCAATCAGAAGCGGCTCTTGCGCGCGCCAACGCGCATGCTCCTGCTCGACCGCCTCGACGACACGCAGCCTCTCTTCCCAAGCCCGCTCAAGTGAGCGCGCCACAAGACGGTTCTCGGGCTCTAGGGCGTCATACTGGCGCCGAGCGCGCTCGGCCTCGTAGCGGGCGCGCTCCACCCGAAGCGCCCACTGGCGCTCGAGCTGACGGCTCTCCTGCTCCAGTTGGCCCGCGGCTGCGAGTGCGATCTCAATCTGATCCGGCACCAGGGCATCGAGGACCATCCGCTCAACCAGCGCGTCAACCGCCAAGGCCCGGACTTCCTGGCACATTGCACTGCCTTGCTGGTCCCGATCCGAGCGGCAGCAATAGACCGGATAGTCGGCATGCGGGCCCGTGTAGCGCATGCTCATGCGCCGTCCACAACGACCGCAGACCGCAATTCCTTGTAACAGGGCTGCCCCCTTGCGCGGTACGCCAGAGTGTCCTGCCTCATAGCGGCAGACGTTATCTGCCAGTCGCCCCTGGTTGACCATGAACTCCTCCCAGCTGATATAGCCTGGGTGAGCGGCGTGGAGGCAAACCGCCCAATCCGCGATCGCTACCTTGGACCGTTCCCGTCAGCGATCCCGGCCGGCATCGGCTCGGATCCTTTTGCCGGCGGCCATAAACATACGCCCCAGCATAGGCCGGATTCTGAAGGATATTAAGGACGCGTGCACTATCTGGCGCACGCCAGACGACCTCGTGTGGAGATGGTCCAAGCAGCGGCCGAACCGGCAAGGACAATCCATTCCGGTCCAGGTAACGCATCACACGGCGCGCGCTTTGCAGTTCCCGGAATTTGGCAAACACCAGATGAAGACGGGCCCGCACCTCCTCATCGGGATTGAGAACAATTGTGCCCGCCCGATCATAGGCGAGCCCGCCTGGCAGCGGCAGCCGCAGTTCGCCCCGCGCCGCCTTCTGGCGTTCGCCTTGGTGAAGGCGCATCCGAAGCTGATGCAGCTCCGCCTCGCTCATGATGCCGGACAAGCCCAACAGCAGGCGGTCGTGATAGGCGCGCGGATCGTAAAGCCGTTCGCCATCCGCAATGACCACGCCGAACACCGAGCACAGTTCGAGAAGCTGATGCCAGTCCCGGTTATTGCGGGCCAGGCGCGAAGCGTCGAGGCTCACCACAAGACCGGCGTTGCCAAGGCCGATCTCGGCAATCAGCTTCTGGAAACCATGACGATCCACGCCGCCAGCACCGGATTTGCCCAGATCCTCGTCAATGACCTGGACGCGCTCCGGCGGCCAGCCCAGACCGATGGCGCGATCGACGAGGCGGTACTGCAGCTCCGTGCTCTCCTGGTGCTGGCGCACCTGGTTCACGGATGACTGCCGCACGTAAACATAGGCCAACTTGGCCCGGTGTGCGGTCGTGAGCCGCTCGTCAGCGGCGTTCGAGCTGATCAGCACGACCCAGTCCCCTTCCGGGCGCGCCGGGAACCGCTTGCATTCGCCGCAGCAGTGTGGCGAGGATTTGAGCGATCTGGGTTTGCGTCGCGGTCGACAGATTCGGCCACACAGGCGCGGAATGTCGGCCGTCGGACGGCCGGGTGGATTTGCCAACGTCGGCAGGGGTCGATACGCAACGCGACCTGGAAGCGGTCGGTGGGTCATCGCGAATCACCTTCTCGTCGAGAAGGTTCAGACTCGCGCCCAAATGTTGCATCAATGGGATCAGCGTACGGACACTGATGCGTGGCAGATCGGCCGCGTTCGGGCGGGAAGCGATCGACGTCTCGGCAAGGTCCGTCGACGCGATCCGAACCCCCCGCCGCCGTCCGTCCGGCAGCGCGACAACGACGTAGGCGGGACCGCGCCCCGACCGCTCCTTCAGCACCTCAAGCCGGTGCCCGAACAGAAAATGATGCGGGTCGGTGATCGTGACGTGAGACACGACCCGTTCCAAAATAGGGGTACTCTGTCGTGTTCGGCGATCCCACTCTCGCAGACGCCATCCTCGATCGCCTCGTCCACAACGCCCACCGTCTCCAGCTCACCGGAGAAAGCATGCGAAAACGCTCCGCCAGAGCAAAGCCCCTTGACGGGAAATCAGAACCCTGAACCTATCTTTCCATCGGCCGCGGCGGCTGCTCACGATCGTCTGAATTCAGTCGCTCACGATCGCGCGAAATCAATGCTCACGATCCGTGAAATCCGCAGATCCAGGCCATGTTGCGCGATAACCATGCCGAATACCAACGCAATCAGACGCGTGGCGTGCCCCGAGAGGGCGCCGCTATCTTGCAAGGCATCACCTGGTGCGGCCGGTGCGGCCACAAGATGTCGATACAATACAAGGGCGGGTCCCGCTACGTCTGCAATTCCCTGTTGAACCACCAAGGCAAGACGCTATGCCAGCATCTTCCCGCCGATCCAATCGACGCACAGGTGGCGGCTGCATTCTTTGCAGCGATCGCTCCCGCTGAGGTGGAGGCCTGGAGGCGTGCGCTCAATGCGCGGCAGCAGACTGACGAAGCGCTTGATCGCGCCGAAGAGCAGCAGGTTGAGCGACTGCGCTATCAGGCACTCCTGGCCGAACGACAGTATAATCGGGTCGATCCTGACAATCGCCTCATCGCCGCTGAGTTGGAGCGGCGATGGGAAAACGCGTTACGCGAACTCCGGCAGGCTGAAGAGGCGCTGACCACCCGCCGAGCCACGAAGAGCAAATCAGCCATGTTGACCCCAGAGGAGCAGAATGAGTTTCTTGCGCTTGGTCCACACTTGCCTGAGCTCTGGCGGCGGGCCTGATGTGAGCCGGGCAGATAAGAAGCAGTTATTACGAACGCTGATTGACAAGGTTGTTCTCCACCGCATCATGCGCGATCGAATCGCGGTTCGGATCGTCTGGTGTGGGTGGTGGCGAGATATCCGAATTGGAAGTCGAGCCGAGGGTCCATGCACTGCATGCTCTAACTCGAGGGACTGAGATGCAAGCACGGATCCTTGAGCTGGCCCGCCAGGGCTTCGATGATGCCGAAATCGCCAACACCTTGACCCAGGAGGGGCACCGCTCACCGCGCCGAAATTATGTTCCAGTACGAACCGTTCAGATCGTGCGGCAGCGCCATCGCGTACTGCAGGACGGCGTCGCAACGCGTGCTCGTCACATTGCTGGTTGGCTGCCGGTGACCGCAATGGCAAAGCGTTTGGGAGTTTCGAGTTCTTGGATCAAGCGACGTATCCGCAGCGGCACCATTGATATCCAGCGCGATCCTTGCGACAAGCGATTCCTCTTTCCTGATACGGAAGCCAGCATTGTTGCGTTGCGAGAGCTTAAGACAGGAGCTCGAGATCACCTCGTTTTCGACCCGAGACCAAACAAATGAAGGTATCAACATGATCGATCGTAGGCGCCGTCGGGATCGATGACCAACGCGCCAGCGAGGGCGCATAGGTCGATCAAGTGATGCCAGTCGCGTCCATTGCGCGCCAGTCGCGACGCCTCGATACAATAAACGGCACCGACGTCGCCCGAACACACCATTGCCACAAGCCGCTCAAATCCAGGCCGCTGAGTGCTGCCGGAACCTGAGCGGCCAAGATCGTCGTCAATTACCGTCACCGACTTAAATCCGGCGGTTTCCGCGGCCTGCGCCAAGTCATATTGCCGCCGTTGGCTTTCGAGATTTCCCATGACTTGGGACATTGTCGATTGGCGAACATAGACGACGGCGGTGCGGCCGAGGTGATCAGGCGTGATCTTGATGCTCATGGTCACCTCCCGACATCTGAACGGTCTCGACGCCCGCCGCTTCCAGCAACAGATCGGCGAGCGCCTGGATCAGACCTTTGGGATTGGCGCCCAGCGGGTTCTGAGGAATCCGACGACCCAGATCCAGACCCAGTTGCATCGGCTCGCGATATTGGCTTTTTCTCCGCACGTCCTTTCTCCCTCTTCATCGAAGGACGGGATCGTGCGCCTGACGCCTGATTCGTTCCGAGAAGCTTCAGAACAACGGCAAGTTCGTTGAGCCCATCAATACTGACCTGCGGAGGGCCAAGCGCCATGCCGGCACAGTAACTTTCGTCGAACATCCAATTGGGCACCTCACGACTAAACCCATGCCGCTCCTCCGTGTAGATGCACTTCAAATCCTTACCGCGTCGGAACGGCGCGACTTGGAGCGTTCGTCCAAAAAGGGGATGCCAAGGATATGCAATTGTCGCGCTTCGAAGACTGTATGCAGAATGTCGCGTGTTGGGCGGACCGGATCAAGGCGGTTTGGTGGGACGGCAGCGGGGTCTGCCTGTTTGCCAAGACTCTCGAGGAGGCAAGGTTCTGCTGGCCGAAAATTGCGCCGACCCGGGTGCGGCTGAACCATGCACAGTTGCTCGCGCTGATTGACGGGCTGGATTGGACGAAGGTGCGTCCGGTGGCTGTGAAGCGCCCGCAATCGATGGGTTGATAACCTGCGGCGAATTGAATCGGGGCGCTGAAAGGTTTGGAAGATTGGCGGCGACTCTGCTGTGATGGACGGCGATGACGCCGCCCGTTGCAGAGCTTCCGACGACCCTTGCCGATGCCCATGCGCTGATCCTCGCAGAATGCCTCGCCAGCTTCAAAGTCAAATCAGAGAAAGTCTTAACGACGATCGATTGGAAACTCGCGACGGGCGCGAATACAGCGACGTCCTGTTCAGCCGGTGACCTCTTGAGAGAGAGACCATTTGTGGAAGGCAGCTATGCCAAACGCCGGAGACGCAATGGTGGCGCTAGAGCGGTTTCCAGTTGATGTGAATCAGAGCGTCACAGGGGATTCCCTTGGACTTGCAAATCAGATTCGGTGTCACCTGCGGCAACATGCGGGGTCATACGATGGCGAAGGGATACTCCAATGACCTCAGGGTGCGTGCGGTTGAGCTTATCGAGTCCGGCGAAAGCGCCCGCGAGGCGGCGCGCATTCTCAACCTCGGCGCTTCGACGACGATCCGATGGATGGATCGCTGGAGGAAGACCGGAAATGTCGAGGCCAAGCCCGGCGCCGGGCACAGCCGCTCGCCGTTGGAGCAGCACAAGCAGTGGCTGACCGAGTTGATCGCCACGGAGCCGGACCTGACGCTCGAGGAGATCCGTGTGCGTCTGCGCTCCCAGAGAAGGCAAAAGGCCGGCATCGGTTCGATTTGGCGCTTCTTCGACCGTCACGGCATCACCTTCAAAAAAAACATTGCACGCCGCCGAGCAGGATCGGCCTGACGTTGCTGCCGAGCGCGCTGCGCTGAAAGCTGAGCAGCCCAAGCTGCGTACGCCGCGCCTCGTCTTTATCGATGAGACCGCGGTCACGACGAAGATGGTCCGGCACTATGGGCGTTCTCCTCGCGGTAAGCGCCTCGTCTCTGACGTACCCCACGGTCACTGGAAGGCACTGACGCTTGTTGCCGCGCTGCGCATCGACGGCCTCACGGCGCCCTATGTCATCGACGGTGCGATGGATGGGCCGTCGTTCCTGGCTTATGTCGAGCAGGTTCTGGCGCCGACCTTGCGCAAGGGCGACATCGTCTTCATGGACAACTTGCGCACTCACAAGATCGTCGGCGTCCGCGAGGCGATCGAGGCTCTCGGCGCCCGCGTGCGCTATCTGCCGGCCTACTCGCCCGACCTCAATCCAATCGAACAGGCATTCTCCCGGTTGAAGGCAGCGCTGCGCAAAGGCGCCGCCCGCACGGTCGACACCCTGCTCAAACTCATCGGCAAGCTCGTCAGGTCGTTTGCGCCGCAGATGTGCGCCAATTACTTTAGACATGCCGGATACACCAAATGATCCACATCATGTGGAAAACGCTCTAAGCAGAATGAGCAGAGCGTGTTTATTCATTGATTCTTTCTAGCATGAAGCGAGCGTCGAGCGCGATCAGCCATCATCTGCAACTTTAGCTGGCTCTGTTTGCGCCCGCCACAAGCGAAGGTAAGCGCTTTCATCCTGCAGATCAGTATGCCTGCCTTCCGCAACGATCCGCCCCTTGTCTAAGACGACAATCTTGTCGGCACCACAGATGGTGCTAAGTCGGTGAGAGATGACCACGATGGTCTTTCCGGCACGACGCAAATCATCAACGAGTCGGTGAATAGTGGCTTCGGCAACGGAGTCGAGAGAGGAGGTCGGTTCGTCAAGGATCAGGATGTCCGGATCCCGATACAGAGCTCGAGCCAACGAAAGGCGCTGCTTTTCGCCGCCAGAGAGCCGTACGCCGTTTTCGCCTAGATAGGCCTGGAAGCCTCCCGGCCAATGCTCGATCACCTCCCGCAGCCCAGTTTGATCGCAGACTTTCATAATCCTGTCGATCTCCGGTTCGAACTCGCCAAGCGCGATATTTTCGATGACCGAGCCTGAGAATACGTCCGTCGACTGCGGTACCGCAGCAACCACCTTACGCAGGGATGCGGTCGAGAGGTCTTTGAGGTCATAGGTACCGATCCGAATGCGACCACTCTCGAGCGGATAGACGTTCTGCAGCAGCGCCGCAAGCGAGCTCTTGCCCGAGCCGCTTTCTCCCACAACGGCCGTCATTTCGCCTCGACGAAAGGTGACGTTAAGATCTTCGAAGAGTTTCGGCTGTGAGCCATGGCGGAACGTGACATTCTCCACGCGGATATCACCAAGCTCGGATTTGGAGGCATCAATGTCGCCGCCGCGTACCGGCTCAAGTTCGAATATCTCGAACAAGCGATCCGCCGCAATAAAGGCGTCCTGAACGATTCTGTTGCTTTGGATCAGGTTGGCGACAGGCCGCGTGATATAGCCGAGCAGCGCGTAGCAGGAAAGTAACTCACCCGGAGTGACGGCCTGATCCAGAACAAGCGTCGTACCAAACCACATTAGCAGGATTGTGAAGAGAGTTGAGAGGGAAGTCGAGGCATTGTCTCCGACGATCGAAATGAGCCCGGAGCTGTAGACTGAGTGCAGTGTCTTGACGAAGCGAGTTTCCATCCTGAGGCAAGCGAAGCTCTCCACACCGAATGTCTTGATCGTGGAAACAGCTCCGAGCGATTCAACCAATTGCGCCTCCAGATCGGCGGCATCCTCCATGATTGCGCGCTGGCGCTTCCTATTCAGCCGGTTGATGGTCCAATAGACTAAGACATATAGTGGGATGGAGATAGCCACGACCGCGGCTATCTTCCACGAGTAGATGAACATCAACCCGAACGAGAAGAGCATGACTAGCAGGTTGACGAACATGGTGATCGAGACGTCGTTTAGGAAGCTCCTGATTTTCACCGCGTCATTCATCCGGGAGACGATTTCTCCCATGCGCATGCTGTCGAAGAATTTTTGTGGTAGGCTTAGGATGTGATTGTAGTAGCCGAGGATCAAGCAGACATCGATCTTCTGCCCTGTTTGCAGGACTAGCCGGCTTCTGAGCAGGTTGATTGCGATCTGCGGCACCAGGATCAGCAACATCACGACGCTCATGAGATTGAGCAAATTGCGGTTGCTCGCTGTGATCACGTGGTCGACGATCTTCTGAACGTAAATGGCCGTCGACAGCCCGAGAAGGGTGGTTACCAGTGCGCCGACGAGCGCCTGCGATAGCGCCGCTTTGTGCGACGCAAGCAGCCGGGCGAAACGGAGAAGAGGTGACGTGGTCTCATCGCGGCGCTCGAAGGTGTCTGCCGGAACCAGGAGCACCAGGACGCCAGTCCATTGCCTCTTGAACTCTTCATGCGACAGCTTGCGGATTTCGCCGTACGCGGGGTCCATGACGGTAACCCACCTCGCGTCGATCGCCTGGATCACTATGAAGTGGTGCAAGACGTCCTTGACGATCACATGCGCGATGGCTGGCTTGGGGATCTTGTACAAGCTGTCGAAGCCGCCCTTGACGCCCTTGGCAACGAATCCCAGCTTTTGAGCCGCTTGCAGAAGACCCGACACGGTGGTGCCGGATCGGTCTGTCGAGGCATACTGGCGGATGCGCGACAATGGCAACTTGTAACCGTAGAAGGCTCCAACGGAAGCAAGACTGGCAGCCCCACAATCCGTGATGTCGCGCTGCTTGAACTTGATGATTTTCCCCGACATGGCGGCTCACTGACTTCTTGGAAATGGATAATCAACGAGCCGCCAGGAGCGGGTTGAGCCAATCGTCGATCTCATTGTAGAGGAGTTGCAGGAGAGTGCGCTCCGCCACGAGGAAGCGGGCTCTCACCGTCATGCCTTTCTTCAGATGACCAATGATGCCATTTGTGAGCTCGAGGTAGCTGCGAGAGAGCGCGCAGCGGACCTTGAAGACCGGGTTCTTGTCCTGCAGTGTAAAGTCCTGCGCAACGTCCAGCACTCTCGCGTCAATCACCCCCCATTGATTGTAGTTGAAAGCATCGACCTGGAGCCTCACCGCCTGGCCAGACTGCACGAAGCCGATGTCTTTGGGCGAAACGTAGATCTCCGCCACTAGTTCGCGGTCGGGCGAGACCCAACCGACAGTTTGCCCCGCCTGGACGTAGCTGCCCGGGGTAAGGCCGTTGAATTGCTCGAGAGCGCCTGACACGGGGGCGCGAATGCGGGTCAGATCGCGTTCGTTCTCGAGTTGATGCAAACTGGCTGTGAGTTCCTGAAGGCGGAGGTTCGTGTCGAAAAGCAGTTGGTTCCATTCGGCTGATTTGCTCCGCGCGAGGATCTCGCCTTTCACCTCGAGGCTCTTCAACGCGAAAGCCTTTTCCTCAACCGCCTTGGTGGGCGCTGCAGCAACCGCGACGAGTCGCTGAGCGCGCTCGAGTTCCGCCGCGGCGTTGCTGCGGACATATTGGTTCTCCCGCAACAGGTTGAGAAAGTGCAGCCGCTCGGCCGTGGCGGACTCTGTCCGAAGGCGGACGGGGGCATCGGACTGCGCGCCGGACGAGATCAGGGCCTGGAGGTCGCTGGCACGATCGCGCTGCAGACGGATTTCGCCTGTAAGCGCACCGATCTTTTCCTCAATGACCATATCGTCGAGAGCCAGGATCTCTCGGCCTTGTCCAACGAGATCGTTCTCGACGGCAAGAACACGAGAGATCCGTCCGGAGACGGGCGCTATCAGAGGAGTCTTCTCGATGGTGGGACGAATGGTACCGGAACTTTGAACAGACAGCGTCACGGTGATGACTGGCAGCGACGCCAACGCCGCAACGACAGACAACACAATTATCTTGTAGATCGCCAAAGATCGTCCTGATTCCCGTGACAGGATGCTCTCTGCAGTGTAGCTGACCATCTCCGGAGGCAGTAAGACATCAGTCATAATAGCTCTGTCACGGATTTACGACGATTGGCAGCGCCAAACGACTAATCAGGATTGAACGACGCACGGGGAAGGTGCGCCGGCTATTGTCCTTCACACCGAAGGCAGCCCGCTAGCGCATTATCTCCCATGCAGCTACAGCTGCGAACATCGTCGCAACAACTGCTGCAAATAATTCGAGAACCCACCCTCCTGAAGTCGCGGCGGCTTCTCCAGCAGTCAATTCGGTTACATCATACACTGATATATCGACCCTCATTGTTATCTCCTTGTCAGATGTGGAACACTATGCTCGGCAAATTTCTTCGACTACCCGAAGAGAGAAGTGTGGAGCAATCATGCGATTGCTCCACAAGAAATCTAGAACAGCTGTTTTGCGTTCGATCCAGCCACTTAGCTAGCTGAGAGCCCCGCACGCCGGTGGAAGCCTTGGCGTTGCGCCCGCGACAGAGCCGTTGAACGGGATTTCTCAAACGCTCAACCTCAGCGCGCCCAAAGACCTTTCGTCTCGCACAGAGCTCTCGGGGGCTACCTAGCGTTGCAGGATAGGCGTCGCTGGCACTTTTACAGTTAAGGGTTAGGGCTCCCCGGGGCGAGGAATTGGAAACCTGGGGCAAGGAAGCCGAAAAGGAGGTGGAAAATGGCCGAAACCACCCTCAATGGGAGGCCAACCCTGCGGAGCGATACCTTCCCCTCCTGCTGTTGCCCATGCTTCTTTAGGAGTCAATTCCGTCACGCCGTGAGCCGACATATCGATTCTCATGTTTTTTCCTTTTCAGTAACCGTGAATGTGGCCGGTGAGCGACTGCTGCCACCCGGTAGCAAGTTCAAGTCTCGTGCCAACTGCTCAGGAAAGGCAGAAAACGCTTTCAATGTCTCTCTATTTGCTAAACAGCCAATGTGCAGCAGACCGCTCGAATATCACTGAGTTGCAAACGCGACAAATCGAACAGGGTGAACACGACATGCTTCAGGAAGCCTTTGAACTCGCGGAAGGCCGAAGCGAGCGCGCTCCATGATGCTATCGAACAGCTTTCTTCTGGGCGTAGTTGGCACGGTCTTTGATAGCTGCTCCTCACATCACAGAAAGGGAGACAACAATGAAGACCGATATGTCAGCCTATGGCGTAACCGAACTAACTCCTCAAGAAGCATCTGCAACTTCGGGAGGTTGGTTTTGGACGATTGTAGCAGTGTTGGCGGGCCTAGCAGCATCCATCGCCGCTGGCGGCCTCTTGCCTAAATCTTGAAGCCAAGAAAGAAAGAGAATGTAGTCCTAGCTGTCGCGGGCAGCGATTTTGCGCGCGGCGGGGTCGGGACACTCAAGACGAGCCCAGCACCGGGACCGGCCCCTGTCAAAGCGGAAGCTGCGCTGAGAGTTGCGACGCCATTGCTGGAAGCGCCCGTTGCCGACCGACACAACTGGACGCTGGCGCGCCTCATTGGCGAGATCGAGGCCCGCGAGGGCGTCACCATCTCCAAATCGCGTCTGTCCAAGGTGCTTCGCAAAAAAAGTTCCGCTGGCGCCGGCCGCGACACACCCTGAAGGGCCGCCAGGACGCCGGTGCCGTCGACCGCGTGGGTCTGAGGCTGGCACTGCGAAAGGCGCAGGCCGAGGCCGGTGATATCGTGCTTCTCTTCGCCGATGAGAGCGAGGCGTTGACGCATCCTTATCTGGCCAGAGCCTGGGCCAAGTGCGGCGCCGATCTGCGGGTGCCGGCGCCAGGACAGGCCAAGAAGGTTGCGATGATGGGAGCGCTCGATCACACCGCCCGCAAGCTCATTGTGTACACCAGCCGAACCAAGCGTAGCACCGATTTCATCGCGCTCTTGGAAACGCTCGACGGCCTGTATGGCCCGAGGCCGGGTCTGCCGACGAAACCCGTCGTCATCGTGCTCGACAACGGGCCGATCCACGTCAGCAAGGCGACAACCGCGGCCCTCGCGGCCCGGGCCCACTGGCTCACCGTCCTGGCTCACCGTCGAATGGCTGCCCAAGTACGCGCCCGAACTCAACGACATCGAAGTTGTCTGGCACGATCTCAAAGCTCATCATCTGGCCCACAAGACCTTCACCGATGCCGAAGCTCTCGATCGAGCCATCCACGCCGCCGTAACCTCCTTGAACTCCGAGCGAAACGTCGATCCGTTGGCTAAACAGAGAATCTCTGCTTAGCTTAGCTAGCATTACAGTCGTAATTTTTGTTGCGCGCTTTCGCGAGTTCTGACTCGATGCATCACCATGATTCGATCTCAATCATGGACGACGGGCGCGTCGATCGAAACGGTGCTGGAGTTGTGGGCGTCGTCGCTTCGGGACGTGAAGCGACGGATACGTCCGTTGTTTGCGCAGGAGCGTACGGCGACGAGCGCGGGCACGTTCATTGACGGATTGCTGAGCGAAGAGCGGCGTAAGACAGGTTGGATGCGAGCGGAGGCAGCGGGCGACCCCGGCCCATGGCGCCAGCAGGAGCTTTTGGGCCGAGACCGATGGGACGCGGATGAGCTGCGAGATCTGGTGCGCGATTATGTGGTCGAGCATCTCGGTGATGAAGGCGCGGTGCTGGTTATCGACGAGACTGGCTTTCTCAAGCAGGGCAAGGCGTCCTGCGGCGTGGCGCGACAATACACCGGTTCGGCCGGGAAGATTACGAATTGTCAGATCGGCGTGTTCGCGACCTATGTGTCGCGTCACGGCCATGCCTTCATGGACCGCGCGCTCTATCTGCCGAAGAGCTGGACGGACGATCCGCGTCGCCTGAAAGCCGCTCATGCGCCAAGCGATGTCGGCTTTGCGACGAAACCGCAACTTGCCGCGAGGATGATCGCGCGCGCCATTGCGGCGCGCGTCCCATTCGCCTGGGTTGCGGGCGACAGCGTCTACGGCGTCGGCGACATCGAGCGGGATTTGCGCCAGGCCGGCAAAGGCTACGTGCTCGGCGTCGCCGCCAATCACTGGTTCGGTTCCTGGAGCAAGAAGCGGTTGGTCAGCGGCTCAGCGAAACAGATCGCCGGAACGCTCAAGCCGGCCGACTGGCAACGCCTGTCGGCTGGCGACGGAACCAAGGGGCCGCGCCTGCATGATTGGGCCTACCTTGAACTCGCCGATCTCGACGCCGGCGAGTTCAGCGAGGAGCGCAGCGGCCTGTGGACGCGCGGCCTGCTGATCCGACGCCATATCGTTGATGGCGACCTCGCCTACTTCACCACCTGGTGTCCGGCCGGGACTTCCATCAAGAAGTTGGTCGCTGTTGAAGGACATCGCTGGGCGATTGAAGATAGCTTTTGAGACCGCCAAGAACGAGTTGGGCCTTGATCACAATGAAACGCGATCCTGGCATGGTTGGCATCGTCATGTGTCGCTTGTCATGTTGACCTTCGCCATGATGGCCGCCATTCGCCGGAAAGCTAACGCGCCGCCCCAAAAAAGCACATCGCGCGCAACCCCAACACGCAACACCTCATCCGTTGGTCGGTCCAGGAAATCCGCAGAATAGCGCAGCGGCTCGCGCGAAAACGAATTCGACCTGGCTGTGTCATCGCATGGTCGCTGTGGCGACGCGCTCACCAAGCGATTGCTCAAAAAGCCCATATCAAACAAAAATTACGACTGTAATGCTAGATCGAGAACGGAGTCGGCACGATAATTGCTACCTCTGAACAAGGTCGAACTGATCTTGAAACGAGCCTTCCAAACCGCCGCTGTGGTTTATCGAGCCGTGACGATCAATCAAGACTTAGGAGATCGCGGCATGTTCTGGCAAAACGATGATATCAGTTGGACGATCCCTACTTGCTCGGGGGAGCCGACGGGACCGACGCTGCTTGTCCTACAGCAGCGTCCGCGCATTTCCAATCGCTCCAAGGGAGGGAACACTGCTGACCGCTTCCCGCCACCATACTGTTTCGAAGGCGGCCGTGGGGAGATTGCAAGCGCCGATTCGGAGCGATGCTTGGAGCCGCCCCGAAGCCTAAGAAGTCCACCTGCATACGTTACACCACCATACCTCGTAAGCTCAGCGAATTTCTCTCGAACAAGGCCTCGCGGGGAACCGCTGCTTAGATGCATGCGAACGATGGCAGCTGCGACTGACAAATCGATCTCAACACCACCGGGCTCCTCGCGCCGCCGAGCGCTGGACAATTGCGGGAAGGCAGCTGCCCTTGCAAGCTGGATTCTACCATTGTCACGGGACGGCGAAGGCCGATTTCGAACGCCGCGGGCGTTAGTCAAGGCATTTTGGCAAGCCGAGGCGGGAACCTGTCTATGATTCGTCGCATCGCTCATGCCGGACACGCACCTACAGAGGATGCAGCGCGGTTGGCTATAGCGGTTTTCGCCCGATTTGAATCAGAGGGATTCCCAAACGGTTAGCGATGATGGAGACTGTGTGCATTGATTCTCCTTGCCGGCGGGGGCGGGCGGTGCCGAAGGCCTATTCTTGTGACCTGCGGGAGCGCGTTATCGAGGCCGTGGCTGCGGGCGCGTCGCGGCGCGAGGCGGCCGAACGCTTCGAGGTGAGTGTAGCATCGGCGGTCAAGTGGGTGCAGCGCTGGCGGGACGATAACAGTGCGGCTGCGAAGCCGCGCGGCGGAAGCGTTTCGCCGCTCGAAGAGTTCGCAACCGAGATTTTGGCTGTGGTTGCTGAGCATCCAGACCTGACCCTGGTGGAGACGCTTGCAGAGCTGCGCAAGCGGCGAATTCGAACCAGCCGCAGCGCGCTCTGGCGCTTTCTCGACCGTCACAACATCACCTTTAAAAAAAGCCTGCAGGCTACTGAACGGCAGCGAGAGGACGTTGCGCGCGCTCGCCGACGTTGGATACGAGAGCAAGGTTTTCTTGATCCCGCCCGGCTCGTTTTTATCGACGAGACTGCGGTCAGCACAAATCTGGTGCGGCTCCGGGGGCGTGCGCCAAGGGGTGTCAGGGTGATCGGCGCCGTTCCGCTGGGGTCATGGGAGACCATCACTTTCGTGGCGGCCTTGCGCCACAATAAAATGACTGCCCCGATGGTGATCGAGGGAGCTATGACCGGAGAAATGTTCCTCGCCTATGTTGAGCAGTGCTTGGTTCCAACCCTCCGGCGCAACGACATCGTCGTGATGGACAACTGCCGAGTTCACATGGCGCCTGCCGTTAGGCACGCGATTGAGAAGGCAAAGGCGGGCCTGCGGTATCTCCCGAAATACTCGCCTGATCTTAATCCGATCGAGCTGCCCTACAGCAAATTTAAGGCATACTTGCGTAAGGTCGCGGCACGAACAGTTCCGCATCTCACGCGCGCGATCCGTTCGTTCATCCCACAACTAAGCCCACGCGAATGCACCAACTATTTCGCTCACGCAGGCTATGCTTCTAAATGACAGGAATCCGCTTTAGTTTGAAGTTTCTCGACAGAGTCCGAACGGTCGCGACCGGTCGCAATGATATTATTCTGGTGGTGCTGCTGATCACGATCATCTTCATGATGATCATTCCACTGCCGCCAGTCCTCATGGATGTGCTACAGGCCGTCAATCTAGGACTCTCGGCACTCCTGCTGATGGTGGCGGTCTATATTAGATCCCCCCTTGCGTTCGTCTCGTTTCCGCCGGTGCTTTTGGTAACGACGCTCTTTCGGTTGTCGCTTGGCATCGCCGCGACACGCACTATCTTGCTTCATGCGGACGCCGGCCAGATCATCAAGACCTTCGGGGACTTCGTGGTGGCCGGCAATCTCGTGGTGGGCGCGGTCACCTTTTTGATCATGACAATTGTTCAGTTTGTCGTCATCACCAAAGGATCTGAGCGTGTGGCCGAGGTTGCTGCACGATTTTCACTGGATTCGATGCCAGGCAAGCAAATGAGCGTCGACGGCGACTTGCGTGCCGGCAGTATTGATATCCGAGAGGCAAGTCGGCGCCGCGTTGCGATTGAGCGCGAGAGCCAGCTTTACGGTGCCCTGGACGGCGCCATGAAATTTCTCAAGGGCGATGCCATCGCGGGCTTGATCGGCATTGCCGTGAACATCATAGGCGGGATCGCGATCGGTTCGTTTCAAAAGGGAATGGGATTGTACGAAGCGCTCGAGGTTTATGCGATCCTGACCATCGGAGACGGGCTCGTCGGTCAGATACCGGCTCTCTTCACCGCGATGACTGCGGGGTTTATCGTCACGAGGGTTAGTGACGAAAATAGCGGTGCAGATCTCGGCAATGAGATCGGTGACGAGGTCAGCGCACAACCACGCGCGCTTATTGTCGGATCATTCATTCTCCTCCTCTTTTCGTTCATCCCTGGCTTTCCAATGGGGATCTTCATGATCTTGGCACTCGTGGTCGGAGGCGGTGGGTGGCAACTGCAACGCAACCGGCGGCTGGCCGCACCGCCGATACGTCGTTATTCGACGATAGCGGGAGCGCGCTTAACGGAATCGGACGCGCCGACCGACGGTGACGGAGCGGCCGACAACGGCATCACCTTCACCGTGCCCCTGATGATCGACATCGGTCACGACGTTCAGGCGATCATCCCTCCCGATCTGTTAAAGAAAGCATTGGATGCAGAACGGCAAGCCCTCCTTCGTGATCTCGGTGTCCCTCTTCCAGCGATCAATGTGCGGGTCAACGACAGGTGTAAGGATGGAGCGTATGTCATTATGGTAAATGAGATACCGTGCGGTGAAGGACGATTGCGGTCGCAACATCTTTTGGCGTGCGATACTCCTGAGAACCTCGATCTTGTAGGCATTCCATATGTTCTGGACCAATCTTTCCTTCCTCGGATCGAGACGGTCTGGGTGGACGTCATACATCGCGAATCGTTGCGAGCAGCCAGTATCCCTTTCCTGGACTCGGTTCAGATCCTTAGCCACCAAACTGGCCAAATCCTGCGCAGGCATGCGGCCGAGTTCGTCGGTATCCAGGAGACAAAGGCCCTTCTGAACCATATTGAGGCGCGGTCCCCAGAACTCGTAAAGGAGGTGCTTCGCTCAGCGCCCCTGCAGAAGATTTCAGAGGTCTTTCAGCGACTGATCTCGGAAGAGGTTTCGTTGCGTAATATGCGCACCATCCTCGCCGCACTGGTCGAACGGGCACAGAACGAAAAAGACATTGTCCTGCTGACCGAGCATGTGCGCTGTGCGCTGAAGAGGCAACTCTGCATCCCGTATTGTATCGGCATGAACCTGCTGCCCGCCTACCTACTCACGCCAGAGGTTGAGGATACGGTGCGCAAGGCCATTCGGCAGACTTCCGCTGGCAGCTATCTCGCCCTCGACGCTCGAACCACAGGTCAGATCATTGACGCGATACAAGAGGCTATCGGCAACCTCAACGAGCAGCCGCACAAGCCGGTCCTGCTGACTTCGATGGATATACGTCGATACGTACGCAAAATCATCGAAACCGACTTCTACGCTCTTCCAGTGCTCTCCTATCAGGAGCTTCCCCCCGACATTTCCATACAGCCATTGGGACGGATATCACTGCAATGAGAAACGCGAACATTGAGCAAGATGTTCTGACGGGTGATCAGGCCCAGCTGGCCTTACGTGTGCTATCTGGGCCCAACAAGGGAGCCGAGACGCCGCTGGGCGATGGAGTCTGGCTGATCGGTAGCCACGACGCTGACGACCTCACCTTCGCAGATCCGGAGCTGGCTGGTTCACATCTTCGCATCGTCATCGAGGCGGGGCAAATCCAGATCACCGCGCTCGCAACGGGCGTGCTCGTCGGCGGTGATGATTGTCCTATAGAGCAGCCGGCGATCCTCGATCCACTCACTCCGGTTCGGGTTGGGCGGACGATTTTCAGTATCGGCCCGGTCGGTGGCAGCTTTCCCGATATCGACTCCGTGGTGGAGCGCAGAAGGCCGCATGCAGAGCATGCCGCCTCAGCCCCAGAAGGACCGTCGACCCAGGGTCGACGAGCACATCTTGTGGTGAACTCGATACCCCGGCCATTTCGGCTTGGCGCCGCCGCGTGTGGCCTCCTGATCATCTTTTATGGAGCTTGTGCCGGGATGGGGCGGGTTGTTTCCTCTTTCACCACGGCGGCCGCTCCGGGTACTGACCCGATTAAAATTGCCAGGAATATCCTTCGCGATTTGAATGTCGCACGCGACGTCAGCATCGCGCTCTTCGATGATAAGCTAGTCATCGATGGCGACTTGCGACCTGGTGAGGCTACAAAGTTCAAGGCAGCCCTGCGCGACGCCGGGCTAGCGGCAGAGGTCACACTGAAATCGGCGACCGCCACCACTCTGTCTGATACAAAGATCATCGACCTGTCAACGACGGTCATGCGGGCATTCGGCATCGAGGGGAGTATTCGCGTGGGAAGCGCCGGAGAGATATCAATAGCGGGATATGGCCCGAGCGATGCAGTCGTCAAAGCGGCCGTTCGTCACCTGCAGCAGGATATTCCCGGGGTCCGCACGATTAATGACGCGGTCGCAACGCCAGACCGCGCGCGAACCTTTCTAGAGACCGCGACGACACCCGAACTTCGTCGCTCGATTCGCATCGTGGCAAAGCCAGACGTCGTCCTTGTTTCGGGGACGCTGACCCCAACCAGCTACAACGAGTGGAAAGCCGTTGCTTCCCGCTTCGAGGAGAAGTTCGCGTCCCACATTCGGCTCGAGGCACACTGTTCGCTAGTGGTATTGCCCACAGCGAAAGGTGTGCATCTCGGCCGGACTCCGTTCATCGTCGTTCAGAACGGAACGCGCCTGAAAGTTGGCGACACCATCGATCACTTCGGCAAGGTCGTTGTCATCGATCACGACGGAATTCTCGTGCGTATCGGAGAGGCCGACGTACGCGTTCCCTATCCGAGCAAGCCGGAATGGATAGCAGAAGAGGATCAACTGTGAGCGAGCATCTGGTCGTGCTTGAGCTGGAGAAACAGCTGGTGGATGACGTCGATGGCGCAAAGTTATCTGCCCTCGAGAGAGAGTTCGAGAGTTGGCGACAATCGCTAAAACGTGACATGGATGGCGGGGTCACGAGGCGGCACTTCGACGCATTGTGCACATTAGTTGACGCAATAGATGCCGCAACAGACGTTGTTAATGCAACATGGATGCGCCACCACAGCGGACCATCCTCTGGCTTGGAGAGGTGAGGTGGATTTCAGGACTATAAGTAGCTCTCTTGGCAGATCTGTTGCGGCATCGGAGCGCAGCTTAAGAAGTCACATGGCGACCATGAATCCGGACGACACCATGGATCAGCTCCGGCTTCAGCTCTCAATGAACACACACACTACGCTCTTGAGCCTGAATTCGACCATTATCAAAGCGGTTCACGAGGCGCTTAATGGCATTATCCGTAACATCGCATGAGGTGCGCAGGTTTAGGCTCCCTCGACTCGCGGCCCACTGTCGGCGGGCATAGTATCCGACCTGCCGTGCACCCGGTGATGTGTTTCCACGTTTTTGGAGAGTGGAGAGTGCATTGGTCCCAATAAACGTCCGTGATTTTGAACTGCCGGCAGCGCACGCGACAATCAAAGGTACGAACAACGACGGGCAATGTTAGGGTGCTATGTCTTCTAGTTTTATGCAACTACGCCATCTCCGATATTTCACGGGCATCGTGGATGCTGGTAGTTTTTGCCGGGCAGCGGCAACAATCCACGTGGCGCAGCCGGCCCTAAGTCTGCAGATGGCTGCCCTGGAAGCCGAGCTTGGCGTCGCGCTGCTGCACCGTAGCGTACGCGGCGTTCGCCCGACTCGCGAGGGCAAGGTCTTTTATCGTGAGGCCACATCCATCCTTCAGCAGGTGGATCAACTGCGCAGCATCGTCCGCTCTACGGCAGGAGAAGCCGAAGGTACGGTGAGGCTCGGCATGTCCTCGGCGATCGCGGCTTCGTTCGCCTGCGCCTTGATGGAAGCCAGCCGGACAGTGCTCCCAAAGGTGCGCCTCCATCTTGTTACGGGTGACTTCCTTCAGATGAAGCCGCTCATCGCATCACGAGCGCTTGATATCTGCGCTGTGCTCGAGGATGCGCCCATCCAAGGCGTTACCCGCCAGCCACTCTTTCATCAGCGGCTCTGCCTGGTACGTCCTCCCGATGCAGGAGAAGTCGCGCCCACTGTTTCGCTTGAGGAACTGGCTGAGCTTCCTCTTGTATTGCCGACGCGCCCAAACACAGTTCGCGATGCACTAGACCGCACGCTTGAAGCGGCCGGCGTGATGCCGAACTGCATCGCCGAAGTCGACACGCCCGCCAGTGCGCTCTCCTTGGTCAGGGCCGGTCTGGCGAATGCGATCATACCCAGGGGAGACATTCCCGATATTCCTGGCCACGAAAATCTGAGGCTGCTCGTGATAGATCCACCGATCCATATGACAGCCTGTCTCATCTCCTCTGGCGACCTCGCCTCCGCCGCAGAAGCCGTGAGTGCCTTGCTGATTGCGCAGGTGGGGAAAGTGCTTGAAGTCGGACCTCGTGTCGGACGCAAACTGATTGCGGTATCTGATCTCGCTTCAGAACCCGAGGCCCTAACAGCTGCCGAGTGACAATTCAGTGGCAGGCGGTTCACCTACTAAAGGTGATGGAAAGTGCGTATCACAAATAGTCAATTGGGACCGGTGTTTCAGGTGGCGCAACGCGCCGAGATCGCATCACAGGGCTTGATGATGGTTACGCCGCGCAGGGCCAAGTCGAATACGATGCCATCGACCAAGTGTCGTGCTGCTCATCAGGTCACTTCTAGGCTTCGTGGGTCAGATCAACGCTCGGAATCCAGGGGCGGAGAGGAAACACGCGGAAGCGGCAACTCGCCCGGCTTGGCCTCTCGCGTGATGAAGTACGCTTTTGGTGCGGTCGGGGTGATCTATCTTTATGACAAGATGGCCAACGATTTCTTCCTCTCCACCACATCTTTGCACGACGGAAAGGGGGGATTTAGTAGCGACGCCAGACTTACCAGGGCCGAAAAACAAGCTGAAGAATACTATCAAGTTCATTGTAGCCTTTCCGATGAAGAGAAGAATCGTATTGCCAGCCACGTTAAGGCTCCTGGAATCGTTGGAGCTAACAAGTTCGCGTCCATGATGGACTACCGTGCGGCCACCAAGGTTCACATCAAGAACCTGGTGAATACGGTGCCGGGGCTGGATACACAACCGAAGACGCGGACGACTTCTACAGAGCTGTTTGCAAGAACGCGTCCGATGAGTTTTATGGTGGTAGAGCCAGATACCGTGAGGGCGCCGCCGCGTAAGCGACTGTCGATGCTTTGAGGCGCTCGACGGCGCAGTTCCTTATTGCCGCTGCTGCACAATCTACAGCCGGCAGCTGCGCGGCTAGACCAGCTGTCGAACTCAGCGCCGAATTGGAGTGTTGGAAGTATGGGCAATTGAGAGCGCCTCCGGAGGGATACGTTCGCAATATCCCTTCATAACGACAAGCTATTTGTCCCGGACATCGCGGCAGAGTAACCTCATCTGCCATCTGCCATCTGCCATCTGCCATCTGCCATCTGCCATCTGCCATCTGCCATCTGCCATCGCTGAGCGAGGGCTTGCGACAAGCACCAGCTGACAGTCGATCCAACCCTAAGCAACAGCGTCGGCATCGTTTGCCGCAACGTGACATCGCCGCCGCTGCAACGCACAAGTAGAGACACCTAGGCCTTAATTGTACCATGCACCACATCCGCCTCTCACCACACTGCGCCAGTTAATAACGAGCCCGACGAAACTTCTTATGGTGCTACAAATTTGTCATCGGCTGATCGGTCTCAAGCATCACTGTTGCCAGCTCTGAATACACGTGGCGGACAATCTGTCCTCGAGCGTTTTGAAGGAGCAGAGTTCATTTATCCCCCGGATATTGCAAATCAAGGCAATGCTCACAGATTGGCCTTGAAACAGGCATCCGCAGCAAGACAACTTCTGTATCATCCGGGAGACGTGCTTCGACAGGAAATCGCGAAAGCAGCAGGCAAACTCGTCCGCATTGTGATGAAATTGACAGATGCTGAGTTAAGCACATTGTCGACGCGCTTAGTGTCATCGGGTTGTCTGCTTGCAGGCAAATCGCCGAACGTACTAACTGAGCTCCTCGAGCGATTGATTGATGATGCGCGATGCGAAGCAAGCTGTGCAAGCGCAACAGACCGAACGGCCTTTATTTCCGTGTTGGGTGATATGGGAGCTCTTTACGCTGATTCTAAGAAACGCAGCGAATCGTTTTCATTGTCCGCAGAACAGAAGCAAGCATTTCTTGGTAGGTTGTCAGGCTTAATTGCTGAAGAAGCACTCACCCCTATCTCTGATGAAGTTCTGGAACGAGTAGCAAAACTCTCCGCGGGAACAGGAGTCGTGGGACCGAGGAAGAAAGAGGAAAGGAAACGAATTGACGCCTCTGCCACGCGAAGAGGGCTCCACAACCTTGGCGACGAAGTTGACGAAAGGCTTGGCGTGCCCGAACATATGCGAATTCCTCCGATCACTTGGAGGCCGATGCATATCAAAGCAACACGGCTCTTGAACGTCCAGGAGCCCCTCGTTGCCCATATGTCGGGCTCCCCTGCTGAACTATTGATGGTGTGGGATATGCTGTGCGGTCGCGCCGAGGGCGTATACACTGCGGCCCTTGATGCGCATCGGAATGCGATCAATGCAGGCCTTGGCTCTGCGGAACCAAAGGACCATTTTAGTGCAGAAGAATGGGCAGCACGGCTCGCCCGTCTTGCCGGCGCTTGCGCGATGCAGATCGGCGTAGGGCATCACAGCGCGGTAGAAGTTGCGGAAAGTGCGCTCAAATATACCGGGCAAGACGTGCGAAGCGTGCTTGCCGATCCGGCCACAGAGGATGCTACTCGTTTGCTCGGAGCAGGTGCTGCAACGGATCTCCTTACGGAACTTTTCGAAACTCAAACAAAGTCAACTCTGCGCCGCTCAAATGCGGGGGAGGCGACATGACCAGCCACCGAACTTTCAACCGGCGGTCGGCGCAAAAAGACCCGTCAACTATTAACGCGCGAACGGTCAACGCGAATATGACGACCGCGTCTGCTGTTGGCGGTGCTGGGCACCCCCGAACTCTGAGTAAGCGGCAAGGAGACTGCTTGCTCGCCCGCCTAGCGCGGGAGAGGTAGCTCTCATAGGCGCGGCGGGCGCGCTCCGGCTCGCTCCATGACTTCTCGCCAGCCTGCTCCTTCGGCGTCCGCGTCCAGCATGCGCGTATGGGTGACGGCCTGCTCATGGTCATAGGAATTCAGTGTCGGATCGTTCGGTGTGGTGTCACGGTAATCGGCATGAGCCCCCCACCTGGGCATCGCGCGAATGAGCTGCGATACAGCCTGGTATGACCTGTTTTTTTGGAGGTAGGCTATGGCAGATGCCATGCATGAAGCCATGCTTGATGCCAGGCAGGAAGGCGGCTCCTATCGTCGGATCGAAGTGATCACGGGGCAGCGTCGGCGACGGCACTGGACGGCGGAAGAGAAGGCCCAGATCGTGGCGGAGAGCTTCGAGGAAGGGGCCAATATTTCCGAGGTCGCTCGGCGCCATGGGCGTTGTCCGTGGGCTGCTGACGGTGTGGCGGCGCAAGTTCGCGACGGCAGCGAGCTTTCAGGCGCCAGGCTTCGTGCCGGTCCGGATCGCTTCCGAGAGCGGTCCGACGACGGCAGACGAACCGGACCGGTTCGCGTCCGCGCATAAGGTGCTGCCGCAGATGGCATCGCCCCCAGGCAAGCTTGGCGGGATGATTGAGATCGAGGTGGGCGGGGCACGCATCCGGGTCGAGCCCGGAGTGGAGCTGGCGACGCTTTCGACAGTGCTATCGGCGCTTCGGGGCATCCGTTGATTGCATTACGGTCTGACCTCAAGGTGGTGCTGGCGGCACAGCCGGTCGACTTTCGCAAGTCGGTGCACACGCTGTCGGCGCTGGTTAGCGAAGCGCTGCGTGCGAACCCGTATTGCGGCGACGTCTTTGTGTTCCGCAGCAAGCGCATGGACCGAGTGAAGCTTCTGGCGTGGGACGGCAGCGGCATGGTGCTGGTGACGAAGTGGCTGCACCAGGGGCGCTTCACCTGGCCGCCGATCCGCGATGGCGTGGTGCATCTCAGTGCGACGCAGCTCGCGATGCTGCTCGACGGGCTGGAGTGGACGCGTGTCTCACCCAAGCCTGTGAAGCAGCCGGCCGTTGTCGGCTGAGAGGCGAAGATTTTGCTGGAGCCTGTGATGCGCGGATATATCGTTCGATCATGGCGATTCGCCCCGAAGCTCTTCCGACCGACGCAGCGGCTCTGACCGAGATGGTGCTCGCGCTTGACGCCGAGAACGAGAAGCTGCGCGTGGCGATGCAGACGCTGAAGGAGATGATCTTCGGCAAGCGCTCGGAGCGGCTGGTGGCGATCGTGGCCGAGCAGCTCGCGCTCGAACTGGACGATCTCGCGACCGGCGTCACACCACCTGCGTCAGCCAACGACGATCTACCGTAACCGGCATGAGCTCCCACGTCTGCAGTGATCAGTCGTCCGTTCTTTAATCGCGGGCACGGTGTCAACCCCGATCGACAAAAATGATCCGCTGCCGGGTTCATGGTTCTTTCCGCGGTCGTCTCGATGCAGGAGCGCCGCATGATGGCGTTCAGGAGGTGTGGCATCCCGATGTTAAGAGCGCGGTGCGTGAAGCCCGCAGGGACGACTTCGGATTGCCCACACCTTCGTCCCGGCAGGGACGCTTGTTCCGCCGAAGGCGGATCTGGGTTGGTTTAAGACTGCTTCATGCGGTGCGCATCTCTGCCTGGAATTCGGTGCCATCGGTCCAGATGGCATGGAGGATGACAGCCATTTTGCGAGCGACGGCAACCTTGGCCTTTTTGGCGCCGATGCGTTTGGCCAGCTTGCAGCCCCAGCGCTTGAGCGCAGAGCCTCGCCTGACAACGGTCAGCAGGACATTCGCGGCCTCGAACAGATAAGTTCGCATCTGGTGGTTGCCGCGCTTGGAGATGCGGCCAGTACGATCCATCTCACCGGATTGATAACGTCTTGGTGTCAGGCCTAGATAGGCGCCCACATCGGCGGAATGTTTGAAACGAGTGGGGTCGTCGATGGTAACGACGAAGGACAGGGCAGTCAGGGGACCGATACCGGGAACGGTCATCATTCGCCGAACAGTTTGATCGCCTTTTGCCACTGCCATGAGTTGCCGATCGAACTTCTCAATTTGCTCAGCCAAACAGGACTGGGCAAGGAGCAACGGTGCGAAAATATCTTGCAAATCCGGCGCTTCAGCAAGCACGGCGTCGACTTTGCGAGCCAGGTTGGTCGAGCCGGCCCTGCCGAGCACTATTCCCAGCCCCTTGCACAGACCGCGCATTTGGTTGTCAATATCTCGCCGCAGGTTCACGAGCTTGGTTCGAGCCGCCAGCATCGAACGGGTTTTCCAGCTCTCCTCCCCCTTCACGGCCGCTTCCCGGTACCATCCCATGCGGGCCATTTCGGCCAACCCCCTGGCATCGTTCTGATCCGACTTGTTGATGCGCATCGATAATGCTGCGTTGGCATGACGCGCATCAAGACAAATGACCGGAAAGCCCAGCGCCCTGAGTTGGTGCCAAAGCCAATTTGATAGCGAGCCCGTTTCAAAAACGATCCGCTCAGCATTGCCGGCATGCCGCCGCAAGAGTTTTGCGATGGCCTCTGGCTTGGTGGGCACGTTACCTTCGAATGTCACGCCGCCGTTCTTGTCCAAGACGCAAATGCTGGTCTCTTCCATAGAGATGTCCAAACCAACGTACTGCTTCATGGCGCTGCTCCCTTTCGATAATCTGCGGAGACCGATCCTACCGACCCTCGTGTCCTCAAGAAGACGTCAGCCGCGATTACGCCATGTTAAGAGCTGACCAAGCGACTGATCTGGAATCGTAATTTGTCGGGGAGGCTGTTTTGGGATTGCAAGGTTTTGAGGCTTTGAGCCTCGGAAGCTTGCAATTTCACGTTCGGGATTCCCTTCGGGGACGAAGCATGATTCCCTGTCCGCATCGGAGGGGCGATGCGGCCGAAGAAGCACACGACGACGGGATCTGGCGATCTGTTCCGGGCCAGGCTGGACCAGATCATCAATATGAAGCACGAGCTGGTTCTGCTCGCCGGCAAGGTCGATTGGGACTGGATCGACGGCGAGATCGCGCCGCTCTACAGCGAGAACGGCCGGCCGGGTATCGCGACCCGCTTCATGATCGGGCTGCTGTTGCTCAAGCACATTTATGGACTGTCCGATGAGGGGATCTGCGAGCGCTGGCTCCACGACCCGTATTTTCAGTACTTCACCGGCGAAGAGTTCTTCCAACACGCATTCCCGCACGAGCGCTCGGATCTGAGCCACTGGCGCAAGCGGCTGGGCGACAAGCTGGAACTGCTGCTGGCCGAGAGCCTGCGGGTGGCGCACGAGGCCGGCGCGCTGCGCAGCCAGGACCTCAAACGGGTCACGGTCGATACCACGGTGCAGCCGAAGGCCATCACCTTTCCGACCGATGCCAAGCTTTTGCATGCGGCGATCCGTGGACTGAACCGCCTGGCGAGGAAGCATGGCATCAAGCTGCGGCAATCCTATTGTCGCGTCGCCAAGACCGCGGCGATGATGGCGGGGCGCTACGCCCATGCCAAGCAATTCAAGCGGCTTCAGCGGCAGTTGCGCATCCTGCGCAGCCGGCTGGGCCGAATCATCCGCGACATCCGCCGCAAGATCGAAGGTCAGGCTGCGCTCGAGGACGCGTTCGCACTCCCGCTTGGCCGGGCCACACAGATCCGCTCGCAGCAGCAGCGCCAGCGCGGCTGGAAGCTGTATTCCTTCCATGCTCCGGAGGTCGAGTGCATCGGCAAGGGCAAGGCCAGCGCACCTTACGAGTTCGGGGTGAAGGCCTCAATCGTCACCAACAACCGCCGTGCTCCCGGTGGCCTGTTCGTGCTGCACGCCAAGGCGCTGCCCGACAATCCGTACGACGGTCATACCCTGCGGGACGCCATCGACCGCACCGAGACACTCACCGGCTGTACGATCGAGCGGGCCTATGTCGACAAAGGATACCGCGGCCATGACGCGCACAACCCGCGCCGTGTCTTCATCTCCGGCCAGAAGCGCGGGGTCTTCGGTATCATCAAGCGCGAGCTGCGCCGCCGCTCCGCCATCGAGCCTGTCATCGGTCACCTGAAGTCAGAGGGGCACCTCGGCCGTTGCTATCTCAAAGGCCGCGCCGGCGATGCGGCTAACGTCATCCTGTCCGCCGTCGGCCATAACTTCCGACGCATCCTCGCTTGGCTAAGCGCTCTTTGGCGCCTCTTCCTGACCACCCTCATCGCTGCTATCAGCGACCGCTCACCGCTTAAATCAGCTTCTTAACATGGCGTAATCGCGGCTGACGTCTTCTTGAGGACACGAGGGTCGGTAGGATCGGTCTCCGCAGATTATCGAAAGGGAGCAGCGCCATGAAGCAGTACGTTGGTTTGGACATCTCTATGGAAGAGACCAGCATTTGCGTCTTGGACAAGAACGGCGGCGTGACATTCGAAGGTAACGTGCCCACCAAGCCAGAGGCCATCGCAAAACTCTTGCGGCGGCATGCCGGCAATGCTGAGCGGATCGTTTTTGAAACGGGCTCGCTATCAAATTGGCTTTGGCACCAACTCAGGGCGCTGGGCTTTCCGGTCATTTGTCTTGATGCGCGTCATGCCAACGCAGCATTATCGATGCGCATCAACAAGTCGGATCAGAACGATGCCAGGGGGTTGGCCGAAATGGCCCGCATGGGATGGTACCGGGAAGCGGCCGTGAAGGGGGAGGAGAGCTGGAAAACCCGTTCGATGCTGGCGGCTCGAACCAAGCTCGTGAACCTGCGGCGAGATATTGACAACCAAATGCGCGGTCTGTGCAAGGGGCTGGGAATAGTGCTCGGCAGGGCCGGCTCGACCAACCTGGCTCGCAAAGTCGACGCCGTGCTTGCTGAAGCGCCGGATTTGCAAGATATTTTCGCACCGTTGCTCCTTGCCCAGTCCTGTTTGGCTGAGCAAATTGAGAAGTTCGATCGGCAACTCATGGCAGTGGCAAAAGGCGATCAAACTGTTCGGCGAATGATGACCGTTCCCGGTATCGGTCCCCTGACTGCCCTGTCCTTCGTCGTTACCATCGACGACCCCACTCGTTTCAAACATTCCGCCGATGTGGGCGCCTATCTAGGCCTGACACCAAGACGTTATCAATCCGGTGAGATGGATCGTACTGGCCGCATCTCCAAGCGCGGCAACCACCAGATGCGAACTTATCTGTTCGAGGCCGCGAATGTCCTGCTGACCGTTGTCAGGCGAGGCTCTGCGCTCAAGCGCTGGGGCTGCAAGCTGGCCAAACGCATCGGCGCCAAAAAGGCCAAGGTTGCCGTCGCTCGCAAAATGGCTGTCATCCTCCATGCCATCTGGACCGATGGCACCGAATTCCAGGCAGAGATGCGCACCGCATGAAGCAGTCTTAAACCAACCCAGATCCGCCTTCGGCGGAACAAGCGTCCCTGCCGGGACGAAGGTGTGGGCAATCCGAAGTCGTCCCTGCGGGCTTCACGCACCGCGCTCTTAACATCGGGATGCCACACCTCCTGAACGCCATCATGCGGCGCTCCTGCATCGAGACGACCGCGGAAAGAACCATGAACCCGGCAGCGGATCATTTTTGTCGATCGGGGTTGACACCGTGCCCGCGATTAAAGAACGGACGACTGATCAGCGCGCGCGAGCGTAGCGGGTCGGCATCCAGTACTGGCGCATGGCCTCGACGACGTCCGGAATGTCGGTATGGGCGTTGCGCAGGAATTCCTCGGTCTCGCGGCCTTTCCTTGGTGGTCCAAGCAGTGGACGCCCCTGATCGTCGACGCAATGCAGCAGGATGGGCAGGAGCAAGCCGTGGTTTATGTTGCGGATGTCGAGCAGCGGGGTCCATGCCGATAGTCTCAGCCGCATGGCGGCATGGAATCCCTGGCACCACGGCCGCGCATCAACGTCGCCATTTGGCTTGCGGGCATGGGTGGGCGCGAACCGATGTGGTGAAGTGGACCCCGGATTTTGGACCAGCGGCTTAGGTGGTGCGGATGCCGTTCCGTTTTGATAAACGGAGCGGACCATGAAGAAGACGAGACGGAAAATCGACGCGGCGCTGAAGGCAAAGATCGCCTTGGAGGCGCTGCGAGAACAATCAACGGTGACGGATCTGGCGCAGCGCTACCAGGTGCATGTGAACCAGATTTACGCCTGGAAGAAGCAGCTTCAGGATCAAGCGGTTCGGGCGTTCGACGCGGGCGCTGGTCGGGATGGCGAGGCGGCCCACGAACTGGAGGTCGAGAAGCTCCACGCCAAGATCGGACAATTGACGGTCGAGCGAGATTTCTTAGCCAGGAGGTCCGGAAGATGAGCGCGCCGGATCGCCGAGGATTGCTTCAGCGCGATCATGAGAGTCTGTCGATCCGCCGGCAATGCCAACTGCTGAGCGTTGCGCGATCGAGCGTATATCGGCCGCCGCGGCCGGCCAATGACAACGACCTTGAGCTGATGCGGCGGATCGACCAGCTGTTCACGGCCTGGCCGTTCCTGGGCTCGCGGCGGCTGACGGCAATGCTCAATGGCGAAGGCTGTCGCATCAATCGCAAGCGTGTGCAGCGGTTGATGCGCAAGATGGGCATCGCAGCGCTGGGACCAAAGCCCAGAACCACAAAGCCGGCGCCGGGACACAAGATCTTCCCGTATCTCCTGCGCCATCTGGCGATCGACCGGCCGAATCAAGTGTGGGCGGCCGATATCACCTATGTGCCGATCGGCCAGGGCTTTCTGTATCTGGTGGCGATCATCGATTGGGCGAGCCGTGCGGTGCTGGCCTGGCGCCTGTCGAACACGATGGACACATCGTTCTGCGTGTCTGCGCTCGAAGAGGCCTTGGCACGCTTCGGCCGGCCTGAGATCTTCAATACCGACCAGGGCAGCCAGTTCACCAGCGCCACCTTCACCGGCACGCTGGCCGCCACCGGCGTCAGGATCTCGATGGACGGTCGCGGGCGCTGGATGGACAACGTGTTCATCGAGCGGCTGTGGCGCTCGCTCAAATACGAGGACATCTATCTCAAGGGTTATTCGGATGGCCACGAGGCCAAAGCCGGAATCGCCCGATGGATCGAGTTTTACAATTTCCAGCGCCCTCATCAGGCGCTGGAAAACCGCGCGCCGATGGCGGTCTGGCGGGCCGGTGTCACCGGCGCATTCGGCGAAGAGGCTGTGGATATGACGCTTCTCGCAAGCGAGAAGCTTGGACAACGCTGCGCGTTGCCCACATCCCCACAGCCACAACAGCAGCAAGCAAGAGTAGCGTAAAGTTATTGGCAAGAACGAACGGCAGCAGTTCCACTTAAGAAACCGGACCCAGTGGTCCTCAGCATAGGGTCCACTTCAGTGGCGCGGTGGAAAGAACGTTACTAATGTCGTTGTGGCGCAGCGCGACGGCCGAAATCGCAGCGAACTCAGGCGTGCCGCCATGGTTGAACGCATCGGCGTCGATGGCGAGTAACGGACAGATCCAGTCGGGCGGACTTATCGACACCGGCCCGGCCACGATCGCGGCGACATAGCCGTCGAGCATAGGAAGACTCGTGGCGATGGGATGCTGCGCGGCGCGAGCCTGCAGCCAAGGCTCAAGTTCGTCGAGCGGCATCGCGGCTGCCGCCATCGATGATGAAGATGATGATGAATGGCGGCGCCGGCTCATGCAGCCTCCCGTGCGCTGAGCTCGCGGGCCGCCTTCCAGTTCCAGGCGAGAAGTTCGCGCAACTGGTGGCTCTTGGTCTGGCCGGAGATGATGCGCTCCAGCACATCGGCCAGATAGACCTGCGGATCGAGTTCATGGAGCTTTGCCGTATTGACCAGCGATGCGAGGATTGCCCAGCTCTCAGCACCGCCCTCCGAAGGAGCCGCATAATGCAGGGATTTTGGGCAAGGAAGTTCGGGTAACATATCCATTCCATCCTGACGCTGGCCGCGAACTGGTCGTGCTCAGTGAACAAATTCACGACGGCTGTCGCCACTTCACGGTTCGCCGCGAGAGCGCCCATTCCCAATTTCTGCCGGCCTGGATGACAGAGCCTGAAGCAGCGTCGGCTAAAATTGTAGCTGATCCGCTTCTGCCCGTGAACCGACTTCTTGAGCTTCGCGCGCTCCTTGACGTCCTCGTAGCCTTGCCTCGGGGAGAATCGCCTCCCGGTGAGGGAAGAGCTCATGTCCAAGATAATGCGAAAGCGGCAACTGGATCTGTTCGCGACGGCGCAGGCGGAACGTCTGCCTCTGGTGGTCGAAGCCAAAACCGTAAAGCTGCTATCGGTCCTCCTAAAGGAAGCCGTCGCAGAAGTCCCCGTACCTTCAGTCCAGTCAGATCAGGAGGGGCGTCATGACGAAGATCTCCGCTGATCATTTGGCACGCAGCGCCGTAGTTTACGTTCGGCAGTCATCGGTAGACCAGGTCGCGCACAACTTGGAGAGCAAACGCAGACAATATGGCCTTGAGGCTCGCGCCCGTGAACTTGGCTGGAGCGACGTCGAGGTTATTGATGACGATCTCGGAAAATCTGGTGGTGGCGTCGCGCGACGTGGATTTGAGCGGTTACTGGCGCTAATCTGTGAAGGGCGCGTCGGCGCCGTGTTCTCGATCGAAGCCTCTCGGCTCGCCCGAAACGGTCGAGACTGGCATACATTGTTGGAGTTCTGCGGCTTAGTTGGCACACTCATTGTCGATGAGGAAGGTGTCTACGATCGATCATGTTGATACCTTCATTTGTTTGGTCTCGGGTCGAAAACGAGGTGATCTCGAGCTCCTGTCTTAAGCTCTCGCAACGCAACAATGCTGGCTTCCGTATCAGGAAAGAGGAATCGCTTGTCGCAAGGATCGCGCTGGATATCAATGGTGCCGCTGCGGATACGTCGCTTGATCCAAGAACTCGAAACTCCCAAACGCTTTGCCATTGCGGTCACCGGCAGCCAACCAGCAATGTGACGAGCACGCGTTGCGACGCCGTCCTGCAGTACGCGATGGCGCTGCCGCACGATCTGAACGGTTCGTACTGGAACATAATTTCGGCGCGGTGAGCGGTGCCCCTCCTGGGTCAAGGTGTTGGCGATTTCGGCATCATCGAAGCCCTGGCGGGCCAGCTCAAGGATCCGTGCTTGCATCTCAGTCCCTCGAGTTAGAGCATGCAGTGCATGGACCCTCGGCTCGACTTCCAATTCGGATATCTCGCCACCACCCACACCAGACGATCCGAACCGCGATTCGATCGCGCATGATGCGGTGGAGAACAACCTTGTCAATCAGCGTTCGTAATAACTGCTTCTTATCTGCCCGGCTCACATCAGGCCGCCGCCAGAGCTCAGGCAAGTGTGGACCAAGCGCAAGAAACTCATTCTGCTCCTCTGGGGTCAACATGGCTGATTTGCTCTTCGTGGCTCGGCGGGTGGTCAGCGCCTCTTCAGCCTGCCGGAGTTCGCGTAACGCGTTTTCCCATCGCCGCTCCAACTCAGCGGCGATGAGGCGATTGTCAGGATCGACCCGATTATACTGTCGTTCGGCCAGGAGTGCCTGATAGCGCAGTCGCTCAACCTGCTGCTCTTCGGCGCGATCAAGCGCTTCGTCAGTCTGCTGCCGCGCATTGAGCGCACGCCTCCAGGCCTCCACCTCAGCGGGAGCGATCGCTGCAAAGAATGCAGCCACCACCTGTGCGTCGATTGGATCGGCGGGAAGATGCTGGCATAGCGTCTTGCCTTGGTGGTTCAACAGGGAATTGCAGACGTAGCGGGACCCGCCCTTGTATTGTATCGACATCTTGTGGCCGCACCGGCCGCACCAGGTGATGCCTTGCAAGATAGCGGCCCCCTCTCGGGGCACGCCACGCGTCTGATTGCGTTGGTATTCGGCATGGTTATCGCGCAACATGGCCTGGATCCGCTCAAAGCCATCCCAATCGATGTATGCAGGATAGCGGTCCTTTACTACTACCTTCCACTCTGCCATTGGGCAGCGGGCCGTCTTCAGTTTACCACTCGTATAGGTCGTGCGGCAGGACTTGGTGCGGCCATAGACGAAAGCGCCAGCATAGGCCGGATTCCTCAAAATTCCGGAAATCATGCTGGCCGATGGTGTCCGCCACGCAATATCGCCGAACCGGTCCCGCCGCGGTATAGAGAGCGCACGATCTCGGAATGACCGGATTACCTTGCCTACGGAGCCTCCCTCCAGAAATGTCGTGAAAACCAGTGATATCCGCTGCTGCACCTCCCTGCTCGGATCCTTCGATGCCACACCATTGGCGTCACGTTCCAAACCCGCCGGTAACAGTAACGTCAACTCGCCGCGCTCGGCCTTGGCGCGCAGCCCCGCCGTCAGACGGCCGCGCAGTGTGTGCAACTCCACTTCGGAGATTGTGCCCTTTAAGCCGAGTAACAGGCGCCCATTGGTTGAGCCAGGATCGTAGACGCCGTCGCGATCCGCAATGAGGCATTGCCGGTAGCCGCACAGATCGAGTAGCGGGTACCAATCAGAGCAGTTGCGCGCGAGACGCGTCACCTCATAGGAGAGAATGATTCCGATTTCACCCAACGTGACGCGGGCGATAACGTCCTTGAAGCCCTCGCGATGCGCTGCTGTCGATCCACTCAATCCAAGGTCGGCATCAACGACATCAATATTGGTATCATCCCAACCGAGATCGGTGGCTCGCTGTCGCAGTGCATACTGCAGTCGCAGGCTCTCCTGGTTGGTTATCACCTGATGAGGCGTCGACTGCCGAATGTAAATTACGGCTCTGCGACAAAGGTGGCTCCCCGTCACAAGATCCGACCTCATGGCTCTTCTCCCAGCGAACCACGCGAGCTTGCCAATTTTGATTCGGAGCCGTGCCTTAAAGAATCATTTGTCGGCTGATTCGCCAAGCTCGTCAGCACCACGTCTCTTGAAAGCCGGAGCAAGTCTCGAATGCTTTCGAGCGAAAGCTTGCTTGACGGGACAGACAGCCGCTCGCCATAGAGGTTGGTTGCTGCAGCTCGAATTCTCAGCAAAATGCCGTCGCGATAATGAACGAGAACGCAGCCGCGGAGCGAGCTTCCGGCCGATACCAAATCAAAGCGCCGTCCGTATAGTGGATGGGTTGGGTCGGTTACGGTAATCTGCTCTAATTGATCAGATGGCTCCCGAATAGGGGCATCATGCTGTGTGGTCGTATGATTCGCGGTCGATCAACGATCGATTGCTTTTGGGGATGAAGGGAACGATGAGCGAGATGGAGCTCAGCGTCATTCGACAGCGATCCGTTGAAGCTGTAAAACAAAAAGCTCGACGTGGCGAGCACTTTACGACGGTTGCGGTCGGTTACGTGAAGACGAACGACGACCGGATCGAAAAGAACCCGGACGTTCGTGTTCGTGAGGCGCTTGATCTCGTCTTCAGGAAGTTTGTGGAGTTGCAATCGATCCGGCAAGTTTTGCTCTGGTTGATCCAGGAGAAGATCGCTCTGCCGGTCGCGGTTCGAAGTTCAAACGATCCAAAAATCGAATGGCGTACACCAAGCTACACGACGGTGTATCATATACTTATCAACCCGATTTATGCTGGCGCTTACGTGTACGGCCGGCGGGGCGTCCGAACGACGATCGAGAACGGTCGGAGAAAGATGAAGCGAACTCCCCAACGAGATTGGAAAGCCTGGGAAGTGCTGCTCCGCGACCGTCACGAAAGCTATATCTCATGGGATGATTTTATACGGAATCAGCGCCTCATTGCTGACAACGCCAACGGCAAAAGCTATCTGGGCCGAGGAGCCATCCGTCGTGGCGAAGCGCTTCTCCCTGGACTTCTGCGTTGTGGGCGATGTGGTCGGCGGCTGTTCGTTCAGTACTCTGGAAAAGGTGGCAACACGCAGAGATATGTCTGCCGCGGAGAGTTCACCAGAACGGCCGCCGTAGCCTGTCTTGGCTTCGGTGGAATGCGCATCGATCGGATGGTGGCGCGAGAGGTGCTGGAACGCCTTCAGCCGCTCGGCGTTGAGGCCGCCTTAAATGCAATGAAAGCTCAGGATGTCGAACAGTCTGAAAAATTGCTCCAATTGCAAAGATCTCTCGAACACGCGCAGTACGAAGCGAGCCGGGCCTATCGCCAATACGACGCTGTGGACCCCGACAATCGTCACGTCGCTGGTGAGCTTGAGCGCCGCTGGAACGAGCGTATCGATGCCGTGCGTGCGATCGAGCGAGAAATTGAGGGCTTGAGCAGCTCTCCTTCTCCCGGACTTAGTGCAGGCGATCGCGAAGCGCTGCTCAAGTTGGGAGGCGATCTGGTCC
The DNA here is from genome assembly GCF_054063735.1 of Bradyrhizobium sp. USDA 10063. Classification (NCBI taxonomy): domain Bacteria; kingdom Pseudomonadati; phylum Pseudomonadota; class Alphaproteobacteria; order Hyphomicrobiales; family Nitrobacteraceae; genus Bradyrhizobium; species Bradyrhizobium sp. USDA 10063. Next base: position 323,595 of record NZ_JBSSGP010000001.1, read on the forward strand.
GCGCCTGGCAACGCCCAGGCGTGACTTCGGAGACCAAGAAGAAGATCCTGCGCACAGTGCTGTCGGAGATTGTCGTCGACGTCGGCCAAAACAACGAGCATCTTGATCTCATCATCCATTGGCAGGGCGGTGATCATACGCGTTTGAAGATCAAGAAGAACCGCGTCGGCGTGACGCGCTGGACTACCGACGCCGACGTAGTAGATCTCGTACGCGTTCTCGCACGTCAAATGCCTGACTATGCGATCGCGGCCGTGCTCAATCGCTCCGGAAAAACGACCGCGCACGGGGCATCTTGGACGAGAACCCGCGTATGTTCGTTGCGCAGCACTCGCGAGATCGAGCCTTATCGCGAGGGAGAGCGCAAGGATCGAGGTGAACTTTCGTTAGACGAAGCAGCCGAGATGCTCGACGTCAGTCCCTCGACGATCCGTCGCATGATCGTCGAGGGACGGTTGCCTGCGAAACAACTATGTAAAGGCTCGACTTGGATCATCAAACAAACCGATCTCACGCGTCTGGACGTTACCCAGGATGCCTCTCGTCGGAGATCACGCCGTCGTCCGCCGCCTTCCGAATCCAACCAGAAATGCCTGGAATTTTAAGGAGATCTGCAGATGGGTAGTATGAAGCGCCGTCGTCGCTGCCGCTGAATAATGAGTTCCGCCTTCCCATCGCAATCGGGCGCATTGAACGCTCGACAGTGTTGCTGTCGACCTCAACGCGGCCGTCGCGGAGAAACAGCGTCAGCCCATCCCAGTGATTGAGCGTATAGTTGATAGCCTCCGCCAGCTTCGACTGGGAGAACAGCTGGTCGAGCATCGAGCTCAGTCGCGCCTTCAGCACCTCCATCAGCGGTGCGGCCCTGGTGCGGCGGGCGGCAAGCCGCTGTTCGGCGCTCGAGCCGCGGATCTCGGCCTCGATGGCGTAGACCGCTTGCAGGCGCTCGATCACTTCGTGAGCGAACGGCGACTGCATCGTCTTGTACACTTCGACGAATTTGCGTCGGGCATGGGCGAGACAAAAAGCGAGCTGGATCGCGCCGCCATGACCGCGGGCAAGCGCTTTGTAGGCGGCATAGCCGATGGAGTGGACGCCCCCCGACGGCATCGATTGTGCCAAGATGTGGGTGTTGAAACCCGGTAAGGAGGACGTCCGTGGACGAGGTTAGCATCATTGGTTTGGATTTGGCCAAGAACGTGTTTCAGGTTCACGGCGCGGGGCAGGATGGAAAGATGATCCTGCGTAAAAAGCCTCAGCCGCAGCAGATTGCTCGAGTTTTTCGCCGAGTTGCCAAGGTGTGTGGTCGCAATGGAGGCCTGCGCCAGCGCCCATTATTGGGGACGGGAGATCGGTAAATTTGGGCACGATGTCCGGCTGATTCATCCCTCCTACGTGAAGCCCTTCGTTAAGCGTCAGAAGAACGATGCAGCGGATGCGGAAGCGATCGCCGAAGCCGCATCTCGACCAACAATGCGCTTTGTCGGCGTCAAGAGCGCCGAGAAGCAAGCCTCTTCCATGGCATTCAAGGTTCGTGATCTCTTAGTTCGACAGCGTACACAGGCGATTAATGCTTTGCGCGGACATCTTGCGGAATATGGCTTGATCGTTGCTCAGGGCGTGAGACATATCCCCCGCTTGGATGAGCTCTTGGCAACATATCCGGACCTGCCCGATCTTGCTCGTGGCCTTTGCCAGAATCTCTTGAAGCATGTGGAAGCCCTGTCGGAGCAGATAGCAGAGCTTGAGAAGGGACTACGGATGCGCGCTAGAAAGGACGAGGTCGCCTCTCGCTTAACGACTATTCCGGGGATCGGGGCAATCTGCGCAACAGCGATAGAGGCCTTGGCGCCCTCGGCGGAGACCTTTTCCAAAGGGCGAGATTTTGCGGCCTGGATTGGTCTCACGCCCAAACAGAATTCTTCCGGAGGCAAGGAGAGGCTTGGCAAAATCTCCAGGATGGGCCGGCGAGATCTCCGACGACTCCTCGTGCTTGGTGCTACCGCTGTCGTGCGATGGGCAAGACGATATGGATCGCCGGCAGGATCCTGGATGGCGAGAATGCTCTCGAAGAAGCCCCCAAAGCTGATTGCGGTCGCTCTAGCGAACAAATTGGCGCGTATCGCTTGGGCCTTGATGGTCCGCGGTGGCGCTTACCAAGCTCCAGCGTCTGGCGCTGCGTAACCAGGGCCAGAAGCCGAGAGACGTCGGGAATGTGGTAAGGTCTAACGGAGGATTATGGGCAATCGGTCAGGACTGGGATTGGAAGAATCAACAGGTGGATGAGTGCCAGAGAGCACGCATAACCGAATTGGATCCAATCCACGCATTCCATAAGGGCCCGCGACGTGTCGAGGTCGCATCACGAGGCCGGACACACGTCAGCACCCGACCACATGCCTGCTCCGAAGTTAAATTTTGCTTGCATTTACTGGGGCGTCCACACACATCCACCTGCAGAATGCCGGAGAAGCCGGTCAATTGCCCGGCGATCTCCTCGGTGCCGCGGCCATCGGCAAACACATAGGCGACCGCCGGCGGCGATGGGCCGCCCCATGGGCGATCATCCATCGCATGCGCCCAGAACTGGCAGATACGAGTGCGATGTCGTCCGGGATCGAGCACCGGCATCGGCGTCTCGTCGCAGAACAGCCGCGGCGAAGCCTGGATCGTCCGCAGCTGAAGCTCATAAAGGCTCTTGAGCCACCATGCCGCACGCTTCACCCAGCCGGCGAGCGTTGCGCGGTCGAGATGAATGCCCTGGCCAGCCAGGATCTGCACTTGGCGGTACAGCGGCAGATACCAGGCGAACTTCGAGACCACCACGTGAGCCACGAGTGCCGTCGATGCCATTCCGCCTTCAACCAAACGCGGCAGCACCTTCGCCTGGACCACGCCGTCGGTGCAACCGCGGCAGGCGTATTTGGGACGAACCGTGCGTAGTACCCGCAGGATCGCCGGGATCACGTCCAACACCTCGCTCACATCCTCGCCGATCCTGTGCAGAGCGCCCTGACAGCACGGGCACGCTGTCGTGTCCGGCTCGAGCACCTGCTCGCAGCGCGGCAAATGCTTGGGCAACGCACCGATGTTGCGCCTCGCCTTCTTGCGCGGCCTCCCAGCCGGCTTCGTCGCAGGTAGATCGTCGTTGGCTGACGCAGGTGGTGTGACGCCGGTCGCGAGATCGTCCAGTTCGAGCGCGAGCTGCTCGGCCACGATCGCCACCAGCCGCTCCGAGCGCTTGCCGAAGATCATCTCCTTCAGCGTCTGCATCGCCACGCGCAGCTTCTCGTTCTCGGCGTCAAGCGCGAGCACCATCTCGGTCAGAGCCGCTGCGTCGGTCGGAAGAGCTTCGGGGCGAATCGCCATGATCGAACGATATATCCGCGCATCACAGGCTCCAGCAAAATCTTCGCCTCTCAGCCGACAACGGCCGGCTGCTTCACAGGCTTGGGTGAGACACGCGTCCACTCCAGCCCGTCGAGCAGCATCGCGAGCTGCGTCGCACTGAGATGCACCACGCCATCGCGGATCGGCGGCCAGGTGAAGCGCCCCTGGTGCAGCCACTTCGTCACCAGCACCATGCCGCTGCCGTCCCACGCCAGAAGCTTCACTCGGTCCATGCGCTTGCTGCGGAACACAAAGACGTCGCCGCAATACGGGTTCGCACGCAGCGCTTCGCTAACCAGCGCCGACAGCGTGTGCACCGACTTGCGAAAGTCGACCGGCTGTGCCGCCAGCACCACCTTGAGGTCAGACCGTAATGCAATCAACGGATGCCCCGAAGCGCCGATAGCACTGTCGAAAGCGTCGCCAGCTCCACTCCGGGCTCGACCCGGATGCGTGCCCCGCCCACCTCGATCTCAATCATCCCGCCAAGCTTGCCTGGGGGCGATGCCATCTGCGGCAGCACCTTATGCGCGGACGCGAACCGGTCCGGTTCGTCTGCCGTCGCCGGACCGCTCTCGGAAGCGATCCGGACCGGCACGAAGCCTGGCACCTGAAAGCTCGCTGCCGTCGCGAACTTGCGCCGCCACACCGTCAGCAGCCCACGGACAACGCCATGGCGCCGAGCGACCTCGGAAATATTGGCCCCTTCCTCGAAGCTCTCCGCCACGATCTGGGCCTTCTCTTCCGCCGTCCAGTGCCGTCGCCGACGCTGCCCCGTGATCACCTCGATCCGACGATAGGAGCCGCCTTCCTGCCTGGCATCAAGCATGGCTTCATGCATGGCATCTGCCATAGCCCACCTCCAAAAAAACAGGTCATACCAGGCTGTATCGCAGCTCATTCGCGCGATGCCCAGGTGGGGGGCTCATGCCGATTACGATCTACCTGCGACGAAGCCGGCTGGGAAGCCGCGCAAGAAGGCGAGGCGCAACATCGGTGCGTTGCCCAAGCATTTGCCGCGCTGCGAGCAGGTGCTCGAGCCGGACACGACAGCGTGCCCGTGCTGTCAGGGCGCTCTGCACAGGATCGGCGAGGATGTGAGCGAGGTGCTGGACGTGATCCCGGCGATCCTGCGGGTACTACGCACGGTTCGTCCCAAATACGCCTGCCGCGGTTGCACCGACGGCGTGGTCCAGGCGAAGGTGCTGCCGCGTTTGGTTGAAGGCGGAATGGCATCGACGGCACTCGTGGCTCACGTGGTGGTCTCGAAGTTCGCCTGGTATCTGCCGCTGTACCGCCAAGTGCAGATCCTGGCTGGCCAGGGCATTCATCTCGACCGCGCAACGCTCGCCGGCTGGGTGAAGCGTGCGGCATGGTGGCTCAAGAGCCTTTATGAGCTTCAGCTGCGGACGATCCAGGCTTCGCCGCGGCTGTTCTGCGACGAGACGCCGATGCCGGTGCTCGATCCCGGACGACATCGCACTCGTATCTGCCAGTTCTGGGCGCATGCGATGGATGATCGCCCATGGGGCGGCCCATCGCCGCCGGCGGTCGCCTATGTGTTTGCCGATGGCCGCGGCACCGAGGAGATCGCCGGGCAATTGACCGGCTTCTCCGGCATTCTGCAGGTGGATGTGTGTGGACGCCCCAGTAAATGCAAGCAAAATTTAACTTCGGAGCAGGCATGTGGTCGGGTGCTGACGTGTGTCCGGCCTCGTGATGCGACCTCGACACGTCGCGGGCCCTTATGGAATGCGTGGATTGGATCCAATTCGGTTATGCGTGCTCTCTGGCACTCATCCACCTGTTGATTCTTCCAATCCCAGTCCTGACCGATTGCCCATAATCCTCCGTTAGACCTTACCACATTCCCGACGTCTCTCGGCTTCTGGCCCTGGTTACGCAGCGCCAGACGCTGGAGCTTGGTAAGCGCCACCGCGGACCATCAAGGCCCAAGCGATACGCGCCAATTTGTTCGCTAGAGCGACCGCAATCAGCTTTGGGGGCTTCTTCGAGAGCATTCTCGCCATCCAGGATCCTGCCGGCGATCCATATCGTCTTGCCCATCGCACGACAGCGGTAGCACCAAGCACGAGGAGTCGTCGGAGATCTCGCCGGCCCATCCTGGAGATTTTGCCAAGCCTCTCCTTGCCTCCGGAAGAATTCTGTTTGGGCGTGAGACCAATCCAGGCCGCAAAATCTCGCCCTTTGGAAAAGGTCTCCGCCGAGGGCGCCAAGGCCTCTATCGCTGTTGCGCAGATTGCCCCGATCCCCGGAATAGTCGTTAAGCGAGAGGCGACCTCGTCCTTTCTAGCGCGCATCCGTAGTCCCTTCTCAAGCTCTGCTATCTGCTCCGACAGGGCTTCCACATGCTTCAAGAGATTCTGGCAAAGGCCACGAGCAAGATCGGGCAGGTCCGGATATGTTGCCAAGAGCTCATCCAAGCGGGGGATATGTCTCACGCCCTGAGCAACGATCAAGCCATATTCCGCAAGATGTCCGCGCAAAGCATTAATCGCCTGTGTACGCTGTCGAACTAAGAGATCACGAACCTTGAATGCCATGGAAGAGGCTTGCTTCTCGGCGCTCTTGACGCCGACAAAGCGCATTGTTGGTCGAGATGCGGCTTCGGCGATCGCTTCCGCATCCGCTGCATCGTTCTTCTGACGCTTAACGAAGGGCTTCACGTAGGAGGGATGAATCAGCCGGACATCGTGCCCAAATTTACCGATCTCCCGTCCCCAATAATGGGCGCTGGCGCAGGCCTCCATTGCGACCACACACCTTGGCAACTCGGCGAAAAACTCGAGCAATCTGCTGCGGCTGAGGCTTTTTACGCAGGATCATCTTTCCATCCTGCCCCGCGCCGTGAACCTGAAACACGTTCTTGGCCAAATCCAAACCAATGATGCTAACCTCGTCCACGGACGTCCTCCTTACCGGGTTTCAACACCCACATCTTGGCACAATCGATGCCGTCGGGGGGCGTCCACTCCATCGGCTATGCCGCCTACAAAGCGCTTGCCCGCGGTCATGGCGGCGCGATCCAGCTCGCTTTTTGTCTCGCCCATGCCCGACGCAAATTCGTCGAAGTGTACAAGACGATGCAGTCGCCGTTCGCTCACGAAGTGATCGAGCGCCTGCAAGCGGTCTACGCCATCGAGGCCGAGATCCGCGGCTCGAGCGCCGAACAGCGGCTTGCCGCCCGCCGCACCAGGGCCGCACCGCTGATGGAGGTGCTGAAGGCGCGACTGAGCTCGATGCTCGACCAGCTGTTCTCCCAGTCGAAGCTGGCGGAGGCTATCAACTATACGCTCAATCACTGGGATGGGCTGACGCTGTTTCTCCGCGACGGCCGCGTTGAGGTCGACAGCAACACTGTCGAGCGTTCAATGCGCCCGATTGCGATGGGAAGGCGGAACTCATTATTCAGCGGCAGCGAGAGCGGTGCTGAGAGCTGGGCAATCCTCGCATCGCTGGTCAATACGGCAAAGCTCCATGAACTCGATCCGCAGGTCTATCTGGCCGATGTGCTGGAGCGCATCATCTCCGGCCAGACCAAGAGCCACCAGTTGCGCGAACTTCTCGCCTGGAACTGGAAGGCGGCCCGCGAGCTCAGCGCACGGGAGGCTGCATGAGCCGGCGCCGCCATTCATCATCATCTTCATCATCGATGGCGGCAGCCGCGATGCCGCTCGACGAACTTGAGCCTTGGCTGCAGGCTCGCGCCGCGCAGCATCCCATCGCCACGAGTCTTCCTATGCTCGACGGCTATGTCGCCGCGATCGTGGCCGGGCCGGTGTCGATAAGTCCGCCCGACTGGATCTGTCCGTTACTCGCCATCGACGCCGATGCGTTCAACCATGGCGGCACGCCTGAGTTCGCTGCGATTTCGGCCGTCGCGCTGCGCCACAACGACATTAGTAACGTTCTTTCCACCGCGCCACATCGGTTCGCGCCCACCCATGCTCGCAAGCCGAATGGCGACGTTGATGCGCGGCCGTGGTGCCAGGGATTCCATGCCGCCATGCGGCTGAGACTATCGGCATGGACCCCGCTGCTCGACATCCGCAACATAAACCACGGCTTGCTCCTGCCCATCCTGCTGCATTGCGTCGACGATCAGGGGCGTCCACTGCTTGGACCACCAAGGAAAGGCCGCGAGACCGAGGAATTCCTGCGCAACGCCCATACCGACATTCCGGACGTCGTCGAGGCCATGCGCCAGTACTGGATGCCGACCCGCTACGCTCGCGCGCGCCGATCACTGCAGACGTGGGAGCTCATGCCGGTTACGATTCAATTGCGACCAGAGTGCCCCATCAGCTTCGACTGGATACGAGCTAGCGCGTCACTGAGCCTCGCCGCTTCGTTAAAGCGTGTCTCCGAATATAGCGGGCGGGCGGATGGATCGTGCAAGAGGGCCTCCGCTGTATTCGAGAGCCGGCGGAGCGGCGTCCTCAGCCACTGCGCCGCACAAAAGAGTAGTGCTAGTGTGGCAATGGCACAAACACCGAAACTACTCCAGAATGATCGGATTAAATTACGGGTGGACGCAAGCGCCTCGTCGGCACTCTGCCGAACCAGAAGAGACCAACCGAAGCTTGGAAGGTTTGCGAAGCCGACCGTCGGAACAGTTACTGTGAAGTAGTCCCTGCCGTCAGGCCAACGTTCTCGTAGAGACGCAGTCGTGACGCGACTGGCCGCAAGCGCGGAGCCGATGTTGAGCGGCTTGTTGATAAGATCCGGCGGACCGAACAGGACGGTTCGATCACCCGAAAGCAGCAGCACGTCAATGCCGGGCACCTGTAACGAGTCCATGCCTTCTGCGACCCATTTCCAGTCAAGGTGAGCGCCGATGACCCCGGCAACGGAGCCGGCGTGGCGCAAGGGCGCTGCCAGGTCGATAAAGCGATAGGGCTCACGAGATGCAGGCAACTGGGTGGCCAGTAGTTGAGCGGCATGCACATCGATAGCGGCCGGCGAGACAAGGCCCCGCCTAAACCAAGGTCGCTGTGTAACGCTTACTCCTTCGAGCATGCCGTCTTTAGCAGCCAGAATGGTCCCTTCGAGATCCGCGACGCCGAGCCAAGTGTAGCGTCGATCAAGGCGGCTCAAGAAGTCGATGTGTTCTCGCGCATTCTTAAGATCTGTTAAGTCAATGAGCTCAGCGGACCGAGCTACATCCATCCAAACTCCATAGAGCCGGCGGGCCAGCAGCGCAGAACTCATTTCGCCGCGAATTCTTAACGCGTCGAACTGCAGCTGCTCTCCCCGTTGCTGTAGTAAAGCCGTGTAGATCGTCGCGGTCACCACCGCGGGCACTAATATGAGCAAGGCGCCTCCACAGAACACCAGGGAGAGTAGGCCCGGTCGTTTCGGCATCTCGCGCTCCTCAACTCGTTAGAGCTCGCGCCAACTCGCGGATCATTTGCAAGATGTTCCCTCGATCAGCCCCTGGCATCGCAGATTCTGTGTGAAGCTTCTTAATAATTTTCGCTCGTTGCTCAGGAGTTGGAGAGAACTTGATTCGATAGCCATCACGAGTAGTCGCAGCAACATGCGCGTCTACTCCGCTAATCCAGGGCAAGTCGATCTTCCCTACTGCTCCGGCGGAAAGTCCGGATGGACCGCTAATTCGAGCGCCCCCTCGGCCCAGATTGAGAAGCCATCCGCGGTGCTTCTCACCTTGGATCACCAACGTGATGGGTTCTGGACTCTGGCGCTGAGGTCGATCGTATCGCGGTCGTTCGATGCACACCACGACTGCCACGAACAGCACCAGAATGTTGTAAACTGTCCAGAACATCACGATAGCCGTGCCGTCGCCCGCTGTTGCGGACGTATTGAACACAAAATCGGAGTTCAACGGCACGATCAGGCCGCCGATCGTCAGGGCGAGCAGGAGTAGAAACGGTCGCATCAACACCCATTGCACGACGACCTTGGTGCGGTCGCCGCCTTTGGCCGTCACCGAGAATTTATGCGATCCGCTGGTCAGAAGCCCGAGAGCAGCTGCCCGGCTGATGGGCCAGGCCGCGATCAGTTGAGCCGTATCGTTGAGAAGCGGGACAAACAACCCTTTTGAAAGCCAGTTCAGGGACACCAGAACCATTAGGTAATAGGGTACATAATAACTGATAATTTCCACCAGCGACGCGTTCACGATGGTGATACCGAACCACCAGTACAACAGGGGGCAAATCAAGCTGGCAAGCCTGAAGGGAAAGGTGCTGAGCCAGTAGAGCAATGAATCGAGGATACCGATTCGATGCATCAGCCCAAGGCCTCGCATGCCAAAGGGGCTGTATGAGCCGCGGACAATCTGCATCAGGCCAAGGCACCACCGTCCACGCTGAGTAATATACTCTTTCAATCCTTCGGGAGCCAAACCTTCAGTCAATGGCTCGTTAAGGTACGCAGTTTGCCAGCCGTTCTCCGCAAGCTTAAGGGTGAGCAGGAAATCCTCGGTTACGCTTTGTGTTGGAATCCAGCCAATCTGCTCGACGGCCCGGACCCGCATTACGGATGATGTCCCACAGCAGATGGCAATCCCCCAAGCGTCCCGCGCTGGCTCGACGTTGTCAAAGAAATGACGTTGTTCATCCGGATATGCGGTGCTTATTCCCAGGTTATGTTGGATCGGATCAGGATTGAAGAAGTGCTGCGGGGTTTGCACGAGCGCGACGCTTGGCTCGTGAAATAACGCTAGCGCTCGCCCGATGAAGTCCGCGTGGGGGACGAAATCTGCGTCAAGTATAGCGACAAAGGCCGGGGGGACTGGATCGAGGGCGCGCGCGCGAAGGGCATGGTTGATGTTCCCCGCTTTAGCCTGCTCCTTATCCGAGCGTGCGAGATATCCGACTTCGTGCAGTTCGCAAAGTTGCCGCACCCAATTCCTGGCACCGTCGTCGAGGATAAAAATCCGAAGCCGTGGATAGCGGATTTCCGTCGCGCCAATGATCGTGCGCTCGAGTACTTCCGACGGCTCGTTGTAAGTCGTGATGAAAACATCGACGCGAGGGGCTTCTCCAGGCTGCCACCATTCGGAGTACTGGTCTGCTTCTGCCGACCGCTCCTTCACCCGCGACAGTATGAAAAACGCGATGGTGGACGAAAGCATCGTCAGAGCTTCGAGCATGGCGAATCCCCAACTGAATAGCGCGTCCGCAGTCCAGTCGAGCGGTGCCAGTGTTTCGGTGACGCGCCAAGCCATATAACGCCAAGACAGTACGGTAGCCGTCCCCAGGAGAAGAGCGCGCCAATGCCACTTCATCGGATTAAGCAACGGAAAGACGGTAAGGCGAAGCCCAATTATGAAGGCGGCGCCTGCGAAGGCAGCAACGAGTGGCGACAGCAGTAGCATCAGAGTCCGTACCGCGTGATAAAGCGACGGAATTGTGCGATTGGGCCGGCTGTGAAGATAACGCGTCCAGTACGTCCAATCGCGCAGCCGAGATCTGCCTCTCCTGCAAGGTCTGGAACAGTCACGGTGACTGAAGTGGACCCTATGCTGAGGACCACTGGGTCCGGTTTCTTAAGTGGAACTGCTGCCGTTCGTTCTTGCCAATAACTTTACGCTACTCTTGCTTGCTGCTGTTGTGGCTGTGGGGATGTGGGCAACGCGCAGCGTTGTCCAAGCTTCTCGCTTGCGAGAAGCGTCATATCCACAGCCTCTTCGCCGAATGCGCCGGTGACACCGGCCCGCCAGACCGCCATCGGCGCGCGGTTTTCCAGCGCCTGATGAGGGCGCTGGAAATTGTAAAACTCGATCCATCGGGCGATTCCGGCTTTGGCCTCGTGGCCATCCGAATAACCCTTGAGATAGATGTCCTCGTATTTGAGCGAGCGCCACAGCCGCTCGATGAACACGTTGTCCATCCAGCGCCCGCGACCGTCCATCGAGATCCTGACGCCGGTGGCGGCCAGCGTGCCGGTGAAGGTGGCGCTGGTGAACTGGCTGCCCTGGTCGGTATTGAAGATCTCAGGCCGGCCGAAGCGTGCCAAGGCCTCTTCGAGCGCAGACACGCAGAACGATGTGTCCATCGTGTTCGACAGGCGCCAGGCCAGCACCGCACGGCTCGCCCAATCGATGATCGCCACCAGATACAGAAAGCCCTGGCCGATCGGCACATAGGTGATATCGGCCGCCCACACTTGATTCGGCCGGTCGATCGCCAGATGGCGCAGGAGATACGGGAAGATCTTGTGTCCCGGCGCCGGCTTTGTGGTTCTGGGCTTTGGTCCCAGCGCTGCGATGCCCATCTTGCGCATCAACCGCTGCACACGCTTGCGATTGATGCGACAGCCTTCGCCATTGAGCATTGCCGTCAGCCGCCGCGAGCCCAGGAACGGCCAGGCCGTGAACAGCTGGTCGATCCGCCGCATCAGCTCAAGGTCGTTGTCATTGGCCGGCCGCGGCGGCCGATATACGCTCGATCGCGCAACGCTCAGCAGTTGGCATTGCCGGCGGATCGACAGACTCTCATGATCGCGCTGAAGCAATCCTCGGCGATCCGGCGCGCTCATCTTCCGGACCTCCTGGCTAAGAAATCTCGCTCGACCGTCAATTGTCCGATCTTGGCGTGGAGCTTCTCGACCTCCAGTTCGTGGGCCGCCTCGCCATCCCGACCAGCGCCCGCGTCGAACGCCCGAACCGCTTGATCCTGAAGCTGCTTCTTCCAGGCGTAAATCTGGTTCACATGCACCTGGTAGCGCTGCGCCAGATCCGTCACCGTTGATTGTTCTCGCAGCGCCTCCAAGGCGATCTTTGCCTTCAGCGCCGCGTCGATTTTCCGTCTCGTCTTCTTCATGGTCCGCTCCGTTTATCAAAACGGAACGGCATCCGCACCACCTAAGCCGCTGGTCCAAAATCCGGGGTCCACTTCAGAACCTCAAGCAATCCACGGAGCTTTTCGAGGAGCCATCGCAGTGCATCCATATCGGTGATCGTGAGGCCGATATTTATGAATTGTTTTGCGCCGCCCAAGAGGTTGGAACGCATTTCTTGGTAAGGACCTGTGTCAATCGCCTGGCAGGCGATGGCGATCATACCGTTGCAACGATAATGGACGAGGTCGAGGTCAAAGGTCTCCACCGGATCGAAGTCCAGGATAGCAAGGGCAATCCAGACCAGGCTGTTCTAGAAATCCGGTATCGTAAAATCCGTATTCTGCCACCGATAGGCAAGCAGTCGCGGTATCCAGCTTTGACTTTGACAGTGATCCACGCCGATGAAAGAGGAGCGCCAAAAAACAGAAAGAAGATTGAATGGAAACTCCTGACCGATCTTCCGGTGCAATCGCGCGGGGATGCGATCGAAAAACTCGAATGGTATTCCCTGCGATGGAAGATCGAGGTCTTCCACAAGATACTCAAGTCCGGCTGTAGAGCAGAAGACTCGCAACTGCGGACTGCTCAGCGATTGACGAATCTGATCTCGGTGTTCTGCATTGTGAGCTGGCGCATTTTTTGGATGACGATGCTCAATCGTTCAGCGCCAAATGCCCCACCGGAATTTGCGCTGACCAAAGCTGAAATCCAACTGCTTGATCGGCTCGTCAAAGACAAGAATCCAATCAGCGCACAACGAAAGACATTGTCACATTATCTCATCAAGATCGCGAGGCTCGGCGGCTATCTCGCGCGCGCCAACGATCCGCCACCGGGGAATCTGATCATGTGGCGCGGATTATCGCGCTTCATCGATATCGCAACGGGAGCAAAACTCTGACTCAAAATGTGGGTAATCGTAAGCTACGCCGGATGCGTACGCGGATAGTACTGGCGTCGGCGAACAAGCCCGGGTTTGACGGGTCGGCTTCGGTCGCGACTGTTTATTTGAGTTCCGTTAGGCTGACCGTTGAGGATAGGACTTCCATTGGACGCGGCACCAGCGGAACTTAGAAGAACTCCTGCAGAAGTTTGCGGGGAGTCCTTATTTGAGCCCACGTACGATATTCCCGCCACTCACGGCGCCGAGAGATCAACGCATCTTGAGATTGTCAACCTACTTGTCTGACCAGTCGACAAGAGACTTTCGGAGGGTAAGCTTCGGGCGTGCATCAAGCAGGCAATTGGGGAGCACTAGAAGTCATCAGGGGAGCTTTTAATGTCAGACCTTGTTGCGATCGTGTACCCATCCGAAGCCAAAGCAGAGGAAGTTCGGCAAAATATTCAAGCTCCAGAGCGAGTATCTGATCACGATCAGCGATGCCGTGATCGCCGTCAAAACTGGGGACTCTGTAAAACTCAGTCAACTTGTGAATACCACTATGACTGGCGCCGCAAGTGGCAGCTTCTGGGGATTGCTATTGGGGATGGTCTTCCTGAATCCGCTTCTAGGAGCCTGTCCAGTTAGCTCCGAGAAGGCGGTTTTATCCTAATGATAGCGGCTCATGCGGCCCTCGCCAGCTTGACGAGGTTGTGAGCGGTGCAGATCAGGGCCCATTCGGCCGTCACTTTGTCGATGCCGCGCAGCAGGCATTGCCTGAAGCCTCTCGCCTGTTTGATCTGTCCGAACACGGGTTCGACGATCTGCTTACGCAAGCGGTAGCGACTTCGGTAGCCGGCGCGCTTGAGCTTGGTGCTCATCCTGGCGATCAGCGATCCGGCTCTTGAAGCCGTTTTCGCGGTGGCGGACTGGGTGCCGTGCTGCTGCCTTCCGGTGGCGATGTAGCCCGCGATGCGCCGCCGCTTGATCGTGCGAAGATTGGCGGCGGAGCAGTAGCCGGCGTCGGCCGACACTTCGTCGGGATTGGTCCCCAAATTGGCCCTGATCCCGTCGAGCAACGGCGCCAGTTGCGCCTGATCGCTGGAGGAGCTGGTCAGCGTCTGCGCCACGATGATCTGATGGGCACCATCGACCGCGGCCTGGGCGTTGTAGCCCTGGATGTAACCGTCCTTGGTCTTCAGGATGCGGCTCTCCGGGTCGGTGAAATTGCGTTGCGCCTTGCCGTCGGGCTCGGTTTGCGTCGGCGTCTTGCCGCTCTTCGTGCGGCCTTTGGCGAGGCGACGCGCCTCGGCCCGCGCCTTGCGCTCCGCCTCGGCTGCAGCCTTGGCTTCGGCCTCCAGCGCGGCCTTGGCCTCGCGGATCTTCTCAAGCCGCTGCTGCTTGTCGGCCACCCAATCGGGCATTTCGTCGCCACGCTGGGCGCCGTAGCGCTTATCCTCTTCCGCATCGGCGGCCTCGGCGGCCTTGAGCCAGCGATCGACCTCCGCTGCAAGCTCCGCTTCCCGCTTCTTCATGCGATCGTAGCTCATCGCCTTGTGCTTGGACGCGTTCGCCTTGATCTTGGTGCCGTCGAGCGCAACGTGTCCGAGCTTCACCAACCCGGCCTTCTCGGCGAGCTTCAACACCTGCACAAACAGCTCAGCCAGCGCCTTACTCATTGGTCAGAAATATAGACGACATTGCAGCGTTGGTGTATGCTATCGGCATGAAACGCGACGGCCGACTTCTTGACCACCGGACACTGGAAGAAATCCGCAGGATGGCGCTGGAACGGGTGCGCGAAGGCGAAAAGCCGAGCGCGGTCATCGGCAGCTATGGATTTCACCGCAGCGTGATTTACCGCTGGATGAACGCGGCGCAAGGTCGTGGGAAAGGCCTGCGGGCGCTGGCGTCGCGCAAAGGAACGGGACGTCCGAAGAAGTTGACGGCGGTGCAAGAGCGACAAGTGTTTCGCTGGATCAACGGCAAGAACCCGCTGCAATACGGGTTCGATTTTGGCTTGTGGACGCGGCAAATCGTGCGCGAACTGGTGGTGCGGGAATTCGGCGTGAGGCTGAGTCTGGCGTCGATCGGGGGGATGCTGGCGCGCTTGGGGATTGAGCGCGCAGAAGCCATTGCAACGCGCCTATCAGCGTGACCCGGAAGCGATCGAGCGTTGGCAGCGGGAAACCTATCCGGCCATTGCGCGGCGCGCCAAGCGGGAGAAAGCGGATGTCTATTTCTGGGATGAATCCGGTTTCCGGGCCGATGCGGTGCAAGGCACGACGTGGGGCGTGAAAGGAGAAACGCCGGTGGTGCACACGCCGGGGCAACGGCAAAGCATCGGCGCGGCGTCGGCGGTGAGCGCCAAGGGCGCGTTCTGGTTCGCTACGTACAAGGGCGCACTGTCTGGTGAGCTGTTCGTGGAACTGCTCAAGAAGCTGATGTATCGCCGCAAGAAAGCGCTGCATCTGATTGTGGACGGGCTGCCCGCGCACAAGAAGGCGGTGGTCAAGGACTACGTGGCGAGCACGCAGGGAAAGCTGACGCTGCACTTTCTTCCGGGATATGCCCCGGATTTGAATCCGGACGAGCTCGTATGGAGCCATGCCAAGCGCACTGGCAATGCACGCCGGCCGCTGCGCGCAGGCGAGAAATTGGAAGACCGGGTCCGCACCCAGCTCGCCGACATCGGCAACAGACCAGCTCTGGTGCGTTCCTTCTTCAAGCATCCAGATGTCGCCTATATTTCTGACCTATGAGTAAGGTGCCGCCGCCGGAACTCCGAGATCGTGCGGAAGTCCGGCGGGTCGCCTGCCACGATCATCATGAAATCCGCCCGCTCCACCGTCGCCCTGGCGATCCGCCGCGACGAGTAGATGCCGCTCGCATAGCCGTGCAGAAGCAGCGCCGTCATCATCCGCGGATCAAACGGCGGCTGACCCAGCCCACGCCGGTAGCTGCCCAGGATCGCCGATAGATCAAGGCTTTCCCTGACCAGCGACACGATCAACCGCGAAACGTGGTCTTGCGGCACATAATCCTGCACGCTCGGCGGCAGAAGCTGGGCCTCATCGATCTTCCAGGGGCGAAATTCCGTGCTCATGGCTACGTAACGAATCAGACTCGCACCCTCTTGACCAGTCACTACTCAGACAGGCTCCTAGGCGTGGCTCTCGGAGCCGGCGCAGGCGCACTGAGCGGCGCGCTGACCGATTTCGGGATCAGAGACCAGTTCATGAAGGATCTCGCGTCGAAGGTAAGATCGGGCGATGCCGTCCTCTTCCTGCTGATCCAGTCTATGACGTCAGACAAGGTTCTCAATGCGATTAAGGATGCGGGAGGGATTGTCCTGACAACCTCGCTCGATGAAAAGAGAGAGCAGCACCTGCGCGATGCTCTCGCAGCCGCAACTCAGGCCAAGCCTGCCTAGCCAGTGAGCCAAAACCTGGCGCCAGCGTCAAAGCGTCGCCGAGAACGGTAGTAGCTGCGCTGTCACGGCAGTCGCTGTGGCAGCGGAATACGCTACAGTTTTGCGTAGGGATCGGTGCGCAACGGCATCGGTCCCTGGGCGGGATCGCCCGCGAAGGAGGCCGGCTGCAGCCATGCGGCTCCGCGACCGCTCAGCCGGGCTCTCTTCCGCGCTATCAAAAGCCGGGAGAAAATCATGCGCAGGCAGATTGCTTCTATGGGGGCTCGCACTTGGGATTGCTTCGGCAGGGATTACGGCGACCAGCGGTCGCTCGCAAGCCGGCCTTATGGCGCCGCTGGGCGTGCGTCAGGCCGCCGACGAGCTTCGTGCGGAAACTGTCCAGTTCACGTGGAGGGGCCATCGCTATTGTTGGTACAATAGGGGATGGCGCGGTGGCGGCTGGTATCGGTGTGGTTTTGCTTCGAGGCGCGGCATGGGCTGGGGTGGTCCGGCGGGATGGCACGGATGGCGACGGCCAGGCCACCGCCCGGTCACTCGGCCTCCGAGGCCAGGTCGGCCAGGAATCGAGCGTCCGCGACCACTCCCGCAACCGTTCTCTGGCAGGAGCTGACGACATCTTTTTTGTATGTCGTTCGCCGGCCGCGACGTGGCACGCCAGTCGGAGCCCGCCATGGCCTTGAAGGAGCCGCAAAAACGCGCGGGCCAAGCGCGCGATGCCGTGCTGATCGATCTCGCGCTGCAGGGCGGTGGATCGCACGGCGCTTTTACCTGGGGGGTGCTCGATCGGCTCATGGATGAGCCGTGGCTGCGCATCGAGGCGATATCGGGCACCTCGGCCGGCGCGATGAACGCCGTCGTGCTGGCGGGCGGTCTTATGACCAACGGCCGGGCCGGCGCCAAGTCTGCATTGGAGGCCTTCTGGCGGCGGGTCGCTGACTCAGCGCGGTTCAGTCTCATTCGGCGAAGTCCGCTGGACGTCATCCTCGGTCGCTGGACCCTTGATACGTCGCCCTTCTATCTCGCCTTCGATCTGGCGAGCCGCGTGTTCTCGCCGTACGACCTCAATCTTGCCGGCACAAACCCTTTGCACCAGGTCCTCGCCGAGTCGGTCGATTTTCGACAAATCGCGAACTCCCCGATCCGCTTGTTCGTGACGGCGACCAACGTTCATACCGGCCGCGGGCGTGTGTTTCGCAACGCCGAGCTTTCACCCGACGTTCTGCTCGCTTCGGCCTGCTTGCCGACCCTGTTCCGCGCGATAGAGATCGATGGCGAGCCCTATTGGGATGGCGGCTACTCCGGGAACCCGACGATCACGCCGCTCGTACGCGAGTGTGACTCGCATGACACGCTTCTCGTCGCGGTCAATCCGGTCGAGCGACCCGGGACACCGCGCTCCGCGCGCGAGATCCTCGATCGGTTGAACGAGATTGCGTTCAACGCCACGCTGCTCAAGGAGTTGCGCATGATCGCGCTGCTGCGGCAGGTCGCGGACGCCGGGAGTTCCGAGGGGCGCAAATGGGCCGAGATGCGCATCCATCTGATCGCGAGCAAGGTTCTGGCCGGGCTGGGCGTCTCGTCAAAGCTCAATGCCGAGTGGGACTTTCTCTGCATGCTGCGCGACGAAGGCCGCCGTGCCGCGGAGGCATTCCTCGCCGCGAACGACCAGAATATCGGCAGGCGTTCCTCGATGGATTTGGATTTGCTCTTGCAGCAGGTTTGACGCCATGGGCCTCGTCGGGATCCTGGTTGCCCTTGGCCTGCTCATCTGGCTCTCGTTCCGCGGATGGAGCGTGCTCCTGCTGGCGCCGGCTGCCGCGATCGTCGCTGCGGCTTTCGCCGAAGAGCCCTTGCTTGCCCATTGGACGCAGACTTTCATGGGCGGCGCTGCGCAGTTCATCGCGCAATTCTTCCCAATATTTCTGCTCGGTGCGCTGTTCGGCAAGCTGATGGACGACAGCGGATCGGTCCACGCGATCGCTCATTTCATGAGCACCAAGCTCGGGGCGCGTCGCGCGATCCTTGCCGTGGTGCTTGCCGGCGCGGTCGTCACCTACGGCGGGGTAAGCCTTTTCGTCGCCTTTTTCGTTTTGGCGCCTATGGCACGGGAAATGTTTCGCGTCGCGAACATCCCGCATCGGCTCATGCCGGCCACCATCGCTCTGGGCACCTCTACATTCACGATGTCAGCAATGCCCGGAACGCCCGCGATTCAAAATACGATTCCGATGCCGTTCTTCGGAACCACGCCGTTTGCCGCGCCCGGATTGGGCATCGTCGCTGCGGCGATCATGCTTGCATTTGGGCTCTGGTGGCTCCGCCGCGCCGAGGGATCGGCACGCAAGGCCGGTGAAGGCTATGGCGGAGACGCAGAGCTCGTCAGCGGAGCGGTCGCTGACGATCAGTTCATCCGCGAGCGCGCGACATCGTCCCACGAGTTCGATCCGGCCGAAATAACGCATGGCAAGCGCGGCGACGTGCCGCCACCGATCGGCACGGCGATCATCCCGCTTCTCGTGGTCGTGGGCGTGAACCTGCTGATGTCGCTCCTGATCTTGCCACGGCTCGATTTCTCGTTCCTCGCGCAGGAGCGTTGGGGCGGGACATCCCTTGCCGGCGTCGCCGGCGTGTGGTCGGTCGCAGTCGCTCTCGCCGCCGCCACGGCGACGCTCATCGCGCTCAATCGAGCCCGTCTGACGGATCTAAGGGCGAGCATGGATGCCGGCGCAAACGCCTCGGTGCTCCCCATTTTCAGCGTGGCGAGCCTCGTCGGCTTTGGAGCCGTCGTCGCTGCGCTACCGGCCTTTGTGTCGGTGCGCGACTGGGTACTGTCGATCTCCGGCGGTCCTATCGTCTCTCTCGCCATCGCGATAAACGTTCTTGCTGCCTTGACCGGATCGGCCTCCGGCGGATTGACCATTGCGCTCGATGCCCTTGGTAATACTTACCTGCAGATTGCCCAGACGTCTCACATTGACCCGGCGCTCATGCATCGCATTGCCGTGATCGGTTCCGGCACCCTCGATAGCCTACCGCATAACGGTGCCGTCGTGACGCTGCTTGCGGTCTGCGGTTCGACCCATAGCAAGAGCTACTTCGATATAGTGATGGCCAATATCGTTGGGCCGATCATCGCCCTGGCCCTCGCCATTCTTTTGGGTTCGATGATCGGATCATTCTAGGAGGGACGACGAGGAAGCTATCGACGCGATCTTGTCCGCCGTAAGGGCCGACTTCGAACTCGTGAGCCGTTGTTGAAGGCCTGATTGGCCTGTACCGACGTGCGACCTTACCGCCTCGGGCAGCGCCAGCGATCTACGCATAGCCGGCGCCCATCAGAGGTTACCGCGGTTCTCAGCCTCTGAGCCGGAGACGGGTGAACATTCCGGCAAATGGCGCGCAGAGTGCGCAATTTGCAGTGTGATCACGCGCTACCAAATGAGGTAGGTATGACATGTTGGCGGTTGTGGTAGCTTCTCAAGGTTGATGATCGAAGCTGAGAAGCGAACAACTCAGCTCGTTACAATCCCCTTAGGCTAGGAGACGTCGAATGACCGCGAATATAACCGAAGACGAGAAACGCGACCGGCGGGCACGTCCAGAGCCCGGACCGGTCCAGGCATCGGGCGCCGCCGCCGGTGGCTTTAGAGAACATGCGGCGGCGGCGGCAGCAGCGGCATCACGCATTCCACTAATTTTTCCGGAATGGGAAAAATCGATCGAAGCGACAAGGCATCTGTTCGCTACGGCACTGAAGGACGGATTAAGTTTCGCTGCTTCCTCTCTGCACGACCAGGCCAACCTTCTGAGAAATCTTGCCGACTCCAAGACTCCCTCAGAGCTACTGAAGTGCCACCTGGACTTCGCGGAGAAATTCTGGTCGAAGTCGTTCAGCCAAGGCTCGAAGATATTGGATCATCTCAAACCACAGCCACCATCTGCGGCAAGCCAAGCAATCCACCGAGCTTGAAACAAGGGCCCGACCGCATTCTGCTTAATCCGGGGCCGCACGTCGGCGGTCGGCGACGTTGTTGATACTGCATTCGGCGCGACCTGAGAACACCTACTTCCGCCACCTGCTCTATATGAAGCTCAGACGGCACATCGAACGTGACCATCAAGCAGCGGTCGGCCGCCAGCATTATGCGAGGACGCGATTGTTGCGGCTTCCATTACCACATCACGTCATGCATCGCGGCCCGAAGGAGGACGATTCCGCCCTCCCGATCTCATCGGCCGGCGCCTGAAAAAACTTAACCTTCTCAGAAATCAAAGCTCCCTGCGCTCCCGCTCAGAACCGAGCGTCATGCCGAATTCGGTCACTACCATGCAGCGGCACCTTAAGAGCGTGTTGGCTGGACGTCTGGTAGATGCCCGAGTTGCGCAATCCGAATCGAGACCCATGCGTCCGATCTGTGACGCCTCTAGAACCGGTTCTCATGTCTGATTTGACAGGATGGCAGCTTCGCGTGCGCCGTCATGTGCAATGTCACGAGTGTGCCGCTTTCGACTCTCGAAGGAGTCGCCCCTTGCAATTCACGCTCGTGCGAGCAGTGGAGAACAGAGCTCTCCAGCTGCACCAGACAGACGACCGCAGAAGGCCCCGCTCACTCGGAGATCGATGATGTTCATTGAGCAGTTTTGCCGGGATTTGTAGCGCCGATATTCTTTAGAATTAGCTCACGCAAGAACGCCGGTCCGGGGATTCGGCCTTCCTTGCCGTCGCGCAATCTGCCGATTGCCGCAAGCAGCTTGCGGATATCATAGGTCGAATTGAACACCTCCGGAACAGCGCGTTCGACGTTCAGGAGCGTGTAGACGGCCTCCATCGCCGTGCGAACTGAGTATTCAGTCGTGAAGATGCAATCGCGCTCCGCCGACTCGGCAAACTGGCCGATGAAGGCAAAATTGACAGCGCCTTTGGGCACAACATTTGGTCGATCACCCGCCTGCCGCGGCATGAAGAAGGAGGTGACGTAGGGCATCATCACCGGCACTGTCCTTGCGGCCGTCGCGGCGAGTCCCCGTATGTCATCGACCGGCACGCCGAGGTGATACAGCCATTCCTGCGTGATTTCCTCACCCGTACAATCTTGCATCGGTTTGTTCACGTAATCGCCAGGTCTGTCGACGAAAAGTGAATAGACCCAGACGACGATCTGGTCACTGGGCTGGTGCTTGAAATGCGGCTGGCGGTTTACGGTCCAACTGAGCAGCCAGCTGGAGTCCTTCGCCGTGACGATCCCTCCCGTGACAACCTTTCCGCTGAACGGATCGCGTTTCGCGATCTTGCGGATGTATGCCGGAATGCGCGCGTCTAGAGTCGTGATCGTCGCCGATTCCCATTTGGTTGCAGGGATATTGCCGCCGAAGACGTCCGGGCGGCCGAAAGCCGCGTCCTTGGCCGCAATACGCCGCCACAGATCCCAAGCAGGTGCCGGGCCTTCGTCGAGCCTGGAGGGCGTGTGATGGTCTCCCTTGTCCGAGTTTTCGGTGAGCGACCCGATCGTTATGAATACAAGATCGTCGACGCCAAGGCCGATACCGCCGGCGACGCCATCCTCCAGCCAGTGGATGGCCGTGGCCTGCTTGCATCCGGCCTTTGAGTCGAAATCGACATCGGTGACTTCGACGTCGTAGCGGAAGTTGACGCCCTGCTCCAACAGCCATTTGCACAACGGTAGAACCAGCGATTCATACTGATTGTACCTGGTAAACTTCAGCGCGCTGAAATCCGGCAGGCCCCCGATATGGTGGATGAACCGATGCAGATAAAGCTTCATTTCCAGGGCGGAATGCCATTCCTCAAAGGCGAACATCGTCCGCCAATAGAGCCAAAAATTGCTGCAGAAAAACTCCTTCCCGAACACTTCGTCGATGCGCTTGTTCTCCATCTCCTCACGGGCGGCAAGAAAGACGGCAATCAATTCCTTCTGCGCCTCTTCGCTCAGAGTAAAGAGGCCGTCGGTGCGCGCATCCTGTCCCTGGTTCACTGTCGCCCGCTGTAGCGAGTAGTTCGGATCATCCTTGTTCAACCAGTAGAACTCGTCGAGCACGCTGGCACCTTCGATTTCCAGCGAGGGGATCGACCGGAATAGGTCCCAAAGGCACTCGAAATGATCCTCCATCTCGCGGCCGCCCCGAATCACGAAGCCCCTTCCCAGGTCCTGGTTACCGTCGAGCGCCCCACCGGGGATCTTCAGCCGTTCGAGGATGGTGATGCGGTCGCCACGCATATGGCCATCGCGGATCAGGAAGGCCGCGCCGGAAAGCGCTGCCAGGCCCGCACCGACGAACCACGCCGTCTTGTTGTCCACACCTTCGGGTTTGCGGGGGCGGGCAAAGGCTTCGTAGTTTCCGCTACCGTAATACATGGAACATTCCGTCCGATTGGATCGACAATCCTTGGGCCCATTAAAAGGTGTTCTCGGGCGCCAGGCATTTGCGTGGGACGCCGACCGTCAGACCGCCATCGATCACGATCTCGGAACCGGTAAGGTAGCTGGACTCGTCGCTGAGTAGAAACAAAACTACCTGCGACACTTCCTGAGGCTCGGCTGCCCGCCCGAGTGGAACGGGGAAAAGGGAGGACTGGAAGCTCTCGGTCATCGGGGTGGCAATGAAGCCGGGATGGATCGAGTTGATGCGAACTCCCGAGGCCGCCGCTTCCAGCGCAGCGGACTTCGTTATGCCCCGCACGCCGAACTTGGAAGCGACATAGGCGTGGAGTCCGGCGCTGCCCCGCAGCCCCTCGACGGACGAGACGTTGACGATCGAACCTCCGCCCGCGCGCCTGATGGCCGGCAGGGCCGCCTGCATTCCGAGGAATACACCGGTCAGATTGACGGCGAGGGTCTTGTTCCACTGATCGAGCGGAAACTGCTCGATAGAGGCCATGTTGGCGATCCCCGCATTGTTGACCAGCCCGTGGAGCGCGCCGAAGCGTAGCTCGGCGTTTGCGACTGCCTCGGCCCACTCCTTCGGCTGGGTAACGTCCTGAGGGACATAGACGGCCGATCCGCCAAGTTGAGCCGCGAGAGCCTCTCCTTCTATATGAAGAATATCAGTGACGACGACCCTGGCCCCCTCGGCCACCAGCAGGCGCGCATGAGCCGCACCCATCCCGCGAGCCCCGCCGGTTACCAGGATGACCTTGTCTTTCACACGTCCCATGATCCTTGCCTCGTGCCGTTGTTCAATGGCGGTGCAGCGTCTTCCAGGCGTCGAAGAGGACGCGGGGATCATGCTGGCCCTTATAAAAGGGTGAGACCGGACGCTGCACGTCGAGTAGGCCAAAAACGGCGGTTTGTGCCGCGCGCACGGAATATTCGACGGTAAAGACAACGTCGTCGGGAATCTCGCAGAACTGGCCGATGAAGGCGAGGTTTCGCGAGCCCTTCGGGATGACCTTCGGCCGGTCGGTCTCGACGCGCGGCATGAACTGGGCGGTAATGTAAGGCATCATCGCCGTTACGATGCGCGAAGTCTCGAGAACGTGCGGAATGCTCTTTGTGAACCGCAGGTGCGAAAGCAATTCAATGAGAATTTCACGCCCTGTGCACTCCGACATGGGCTTATGCACGAAGTTGCCCGGCCGGTCCGGAAAGAGCCCATAGCCCCACCACACCCAGACATTCTCTGGCTGTTCGTAAAAATGCGGTTGACGATTAAGGACAACGGTTATGAGCCAATTGGAATCTTTGATCGTTACCAGCCCCCCCTTGCCGGCTCGACTGCCCGAGAAGGTTTCAAGGCGGTCGAAGAAGCTCGAGTCGTCCGCGGTGACTGTGAACGACTCCCATTTGGATTGATCAATCTTGGAAGTGAAGGCGGCGGGGCGACCGAAATCTGGACTCTTGGCAGCCAAGCGCTCCCAAAGTTTCCAAGAGCCTCCGTTTCGCTCGGTATTTAGCCCCGGAACCGTGTCCATCGAACCGTAGCTGGTATCGGATGTCATTGATCCGTTGGTCACGAACACAAGATCCCGGTCAGCCAGACTGATGACGCGATCTTCGCCGTCCTGGCGATAGCGCAAACGCGTCGCCGTCGTCTGTGGGCCTTCGATCGCAACGTCAATATCGGTCACCTCCGCCCCCATCTCGAGCCGCACGCCCCGGGCCTTCAACCAGGCAACGATCGGACGGACCATGGCGTCGAACTGGTTGAACTGGGTACGGTAGATTCCCGCCATGGTGTCGATCGTCGAGAACAGGTGGAGGAAGCGCAGACAGTAGCGCTTGAACTCGACCGCACTGTGCCAAGGCGCAAACGCAAAGGTCGTGGACCAAATGAGCCAGAAATTGCTGCGGAAGAAATGGGGTTTGAACCAGTCCTGGATCGTCCTGACGGCGAGCACCGATTCTGGAGCCGCGCAAAGCGCGATCAGGTCGAGCCGATCTCTCTCACTGAAACCCAGGTCGGACACGTCGACGATCTGACCAGCCGAAACCAAGCGCGCCTTGTCGTTCCAGAAGAACTCCTGATGGAACTCCATCAGTTCGTCCTTCGCCGATATGCGCGGGTCGGCAATCGAGGGAATGAAGGACAACAAGTCGTAGGTGCAGTTGAACTTCTCCTCGAACATGCGCCCGCCGCGCATGACATATCCATCCTTCGGATTGCCATGTGCGTCGAGGCTTCCGCCAAACTGCTCCATCTGCTCAAATAGGACGATATTCGGGCCCGATAGCCCACCCTCCTTGACAAGGTAGGCCGCTGCGGCCAAGGCGGCGATGCCTGTTCCGACCAAATAGGCGTTGCGATGAGCCGCCGGCTTCGGTGGATCTAGGCGGGAAACGAGAGAAGCAGAACACATAAAATTCTCCGGCATGTAGCGGTTGGAAATACTGATTCTATGCAATCGGCGCGCCGATGGCGGCGCGTGCGAAAATACGATCGCGAACCACAGCTCCCGGGACTGCATAATTGGCAAGCGCCGAAGCCCTTCGAAATGCGCCGCCACATGCAGTCGCCGTCGGGCGCCTGACCAGAAGCAGCAATAGCGCCGCGTTGATCGGGATCGATCAAGTCATACCAGCAGCGGCCGCGCAAAGAACTGATTGCGGGCCCTTCCTGAAGACGGAATGCGAGCGGCGTCGTGTCAGGTTTCCAACCATCACCGTCTTCAACCAGACAAGACAGAAAGCAATTGGACAACACGGAACTTGAGATGCTGCCGGTCGTCGCTTTTTCCGAACTCGACCATACGGCAGCACGCAGATGCCAGGGCGACCTTACAAGGTGCTTGGTCACCGACCGCGTCGAGTTCGAGCGCAAGCACGTCCCTTTCCCCGCCGCCTCGCTAAAGTCTTTCGGGATGGCGCGGCAGTCTTCGAATGGAGCCCGTGGGCCTTCATTTCGTTTGCAAGGCGCTCCAAACTCTGAGACTCCGGGCTGTGAGGCTGGCACTGGCCAGCTCTCTCCAAGACTTCCGCACCTCCATCCAACGGCCCTTTCGAGCGGGCAGG
Source organism: Bradyrhizobium sp. USDA 10063 (assembly GCF_054063735.1). Classification (NCBI taxonomy): domain Bacteria; kingdom Pseudomonadati; phylum Pseudomonadota; class Alphaproteobacteria; order Hyphomicrobiales; family Nitrobacteraceae; genus Bradyrhizobium; species Bradyrhizobium sp. USDA 10063. The sequence goes on from NZ_JBSSGP010000001.1 coordinate 349,597, forward strand.
GTATCGAGCATTTTCTCGGCAATCGGTGCAAGGCGCGCGGCTTCCGAGTTCGGGACGTCCTTGGCATCTTCGAGAATTTCAAGAGCGGTCGTTTCGGACCGCCTCCACCCCGACTCGGTGAACCTGCTCTCCGCGAAATACTCAAAACAGGTCCGGAACGTCAAAGCGCGGCCGATGATCGTATGGGCTGGCAATCCCGCCTCACTCAGCCACCTCCGAAGACAGTCACACCACTCTCGGCTGCTGAGGTCGAGAAGGTCCGCACCTTCGAAGACCAAAAGCGCCGCCATGCCAGCGATCTCGCATTGCACCTCGTCGTCCTGTTTTTCGAACCAGTCCCGGATTGCATGCAATGGCGTCACCGGCCGATTCACAACCGATACCTGTGCCATGCCGGCGCGATGGAACAGAACCACGTTTTCCAGCGGTGGCATGCGCGGCCACGGCCTCCCCTCCGCGTCCCACAAGACCCAGCGCTCGGCGATCTTCTTTGCCTCTTCGGGCGACCTGCTTCGCCAAAGCTCCTTGAGCGCCTCATTGACATAATATGAGACGTCAGCTTTCAGACCGCATGTACGTGCTATCGCCGCGAGACGACCGGCGTCAATGAGCCGCGCCGCGAAATTGTTCTCCGCGTTCATTTGCCGAGGCCTTTCGCGCCCTTTCTAGCGCGTCCCGTTCATCCGGCTCAATGTGATCAAACCAAGAGCCCGGGGGAAATGTCGCAATACGCTTGGCAAGGAAGGATTGCGGCTCCCACTCTTGTCCCTCGCGCTTCTCGAAGGTGATGCCCCCCTTGCGGGTAAAATAACGGGGTCCCGGAATATTGCAGTTCACCAAAAGCAGCACGCGCCACAGATCACCTTTCGTGGCCTGATTCTCGTCCACCTTCGGCAAGTAATCCACGCTAACAGGTTCAACGATCGTGCAACGGCCGTGCCCGAGGAGATTACCCAGCTTGCCTTGCGCGGTCGTGACGAAGTTGAAATTGGTCGGATCATACAGAAAGCGAAGGTTCACGTTCTTTTCGCCGTCAGCGACTTCACCGGCAATCAATGAGAGCGCGAAGGCCCGCCAGCTCAATTCCATCGGCTTCGCATACGTCGACGCAATCTTAATCGCTCCGTCCGGCCTGACCTTCCAGGTGATAACGTATTCTTCGAGTGATCTGTGGTGGCGGTGCCTAGTCCACGAAAGAAAGACATACTCAGATTGATCAATTGCTCCCGCAACTCCCCACGTTCGTGGGACGAAGTGCGCCACCTTCGCGACCCTGGAAATAATTTGTTCTACTGTCTCGCCGTCTTGTGCTCGCCACATCGACTTGACCTTGTCGACAAGTGGATTGTCGTCGGCGCGAACACTGTTGCTCGTGGCGGCCTCAGCCAGGCAGATCAGCAGCAGGCCGAGACAGAACCAAAGCACGCGTCTTCCAACCATTTTGTTCATAAGTCTGCCCATCCGCTCTTGTCGACACGACAATTCTAAAGCGGACCAACCGCCGAATGCGCTATTCGCGAAAAATAGAAGTTAGCGGCGACGTGACGCAGGTGCCCGCCAGTGTCGCGCACGAGCAGGCGCCGTCCCCCGTCTATGTCACGCGCCGCTAACCTCGGGGGCCAGCCACAGCCTCAACTTGCGATGGTGGCCATGCCCAAGGGAGGGCACCCCGGGCATATCGAGGGTCTGCATTCTTCGTGCCAGGCAATGGCCGGCAGTTCGCACCATGTTTGTGTTGGCCTTGTCTGCTTTCCGACTTGTGCACGTCTTAATGTTTGCACCTAGGGCCTATCCAGAACCGACTTCATGTCGATCGTTGTCGGCCTCGCAATCATCGACAGCGCAAGCGAACGTCTTGCTGCCAGTTCCGACACGGATGAAACGCCCCTAGCTTACCGTCATCGCCGTTGTTTGAGTCGGCGCTGTTGCAGTAAGGTTGATGCTCAAGCCCGGCCGCGCTTTTGCACGCATGCGACCAAGGCTTCCAAGGCGGCGACTTGGCGCTCCTGGAGCCTGAGGGCGGCATCGGCCAGCTGTGCTTGGCACTCTACAGCCGCGACGATGCGGCGCCGCTCTTCAGGGCGAAGCGCTTCGACGTCGCGCGTTCGGACCTCTGCACGCGCAATGGCGCGTATCAGCCTGCCGTCCATCTCCTCGCCTTCGCTATTCATGATTGGAGGCCTGCGCTTCCACGCCATCGCGTCGGTTCTCGAGCGGAGGATGGGCCTCGAGTCGCTCAGCGCCGATCCGTGCTGCTCAACAATTTCGTGAGCATCTGCCTGATGGACTGACTCACAAACGGCCTTACCAGCCACCCGAAGACACCTACCGAAAAGACACGAACCGCAACACGCCGAGCACACCCCAAACAGCCATTTTGATTGTGGGCCTCTCTGCGTTGAGCTGGTTCAGTATGCCTACGTTGGTCCAGTATCGGTAAAAAAGGACCGCGAGGCTCCTACCAGAAATGGCGGGCATCTCAAATCAACGCGCTCGCTCAGCATGCTGCTGGCCCCACAAATGTCTTGCGCCTTAGTCAAATACTTAGCTTGGTTATTGATGGAGAGGACCGACACATGGCAGTCGTCCCCTATGAACCATCGGGGAGTCAATTCGTATGAAGAACGTCCTGCTGGGTGCAGTAGCCCTGATCGCACTGACCGCTCCTGCCTCTTCCGCAGATCTGCCCGCGCGGCCTTACGCGAAAGCCCCTCCAATAGTCATTCCGATCTTTGATTGGACCGGCTTCTACATCGGCATCAATGGCGGCGGCGGCTCCGCGCATCAGTGCTGGGAGGTGATCAACGCCGCCGGCTTGGTCTTCGCTCCACCCCGTAGCATGGGTTGCCACAATGCGACCGGAGGCACGTTCGGCGGCCAAATCGGCTACCGCTGGCAAATAACCAACTCAGTGTTTGGCCTGGAGGCGCAGGGCAACTGGGCCAATTTCAAGGGCTCCAACGCCAATCTCGCCTTCGTCGACGTCCAGGATGAAACCAAGGTCGATGCCTTCGGCCTGTTCACGGGCCAGGTTGGCTACGCCTGGAATAACGTGTTGCTCTACGTGAAAGGTGGCGCTGCGGTCGTCCGCGACAAATACCAGGTCTTCGATTTCGCGACGGGATTGAACATCGATAACGGCAGCGAGACCCGGTGAAGCGGCGCCGTAGGCACGGGCCTTGAATTTGACTTCGCTCCGAATTGGTCAATTGGCTTTGAGTACGATCACTTGTTCATGGGTCATCGGGATGTTGACTTCTTCTTTTCAACCGGATTCGTGGGCGGTCCGCCTGGCGCTCTTGCAGGGACCGCGCGTATTGGTCAGGACGTTGATATCGGTTTGGTCCGCGTGAACTACCGCTGGGGTGGCGCGCCGGCTGCGAGATATTGAGTCGCCAGGACGAACGAATTTTTGAAGTCGTGACCGGCTGAACTGCCGTGTTTTTCGAAGGTAATGACTCAGCGAACTCCCTCCACGCGCAGGTGGATGAGCGCGTCATGCGCATGCTGCCGCACGACCTACCTCCGGGGAGCCGTTGAGGCTAGTCAGAGGCATGTTTCCTGATCGCGTGCGGCCGCGCTGGGTTGACGGCATGCATGTCCGATGGCTTCGAATTTGCGCATGGAGCGCGATATTCTAAAGAACTGTCCAGCACAGCACGCCTGTGCGGCGTAGAAACAGCCTTGTGCTACCCTCGGCGGCTGGGAGGGTAGCGGCCGTTCGATTATTGGAGGCACAATCCCCGTTAAAAAACATGGTCCATGGGTGCATGCGAACTTGAGAGCGGTGACGTCGCCCTGGCGACGATCCCGATTAGGAAGATGACGATAGGAAGATGACGATTGGCATAGCCCAAACCCTCCTGCTCATCATTGAATGGAGGATTGCCATGCTCAAGAAGAGGACGGCCGGCGACCGCCCAGAACTTAGGCGAGTCAACGTCGCGGCCGCCGCCATCGACATCGGATCAAAGATGCACATGGCTGCGGTGAACCCCGCTTGCACTGACGTGCCTGTGCGCTCTTTCGGCACATTCACGCGAGACTTGCATGAGCTGGCGGACTGGTTCAAAACGTGCGGCGTGACGGGTGTCGCAATGGAATCCACCGGGGTCTATTGGATCCCGGTCTACGAGATCCTGCAGCAGCGCGGGTTTGAGGTGATTCTGGTCAATGCGCGGTACGCCAAGAACGTGCTCGGGCGCAAGACCGATGTCAGCGATGCCGCGTGGTTGCGCCAGCTTCACTCCTATGGCCTGTTACGCGGCAGCTTCCGACCTGATGCCGAGATCGCAACCCTGCGCGCGTATCTGCGCCAACGGGAGCGGCTGGTGGAATATGCCGCCGCCCATATCCAGCATATGCAGAAGGCCCTGATGGAGATGAATCTGCAGCTCCATCGTGTGGTCACCGATATCACGGGCGCAACCGGCATGCGGATTATCCGAGCGATTGTTGCAGGCGAGCGGAATCCTGACGTCTTGGCAACCTATCGGGACGTGCGATGCCATTCATCCATCGCGACGATCCGTGCGGCACTGGTGGGCAACGGCCGGCACGAACATGTCTTCGCGCTGACCCAGTCGCTGGAACTCCACGACGTCTACCAGGCGAAGATGCTGGACTGCGACCGCAAGCTCGAGTCCTGACCCTGGCACTGAACAATAAGGGCGCGAAGCCGACCGGAAAGCTATCCAAGCCACGTATCAAGACCAAACAGGTCAACGCGCCTACCTTCGATGTCAGGACCGCGCTGTACGGCGTGCTCGGCGTCGATCTGACTGAGATCCATGGGCTGGGTCCATCACTGGCATTGAAGCTCGTCGGTGAGTGTGGCACCGATCTGCGAGCATGGCCGAGCGCCAAGCACTTTATCTCCTGGCTGTGCCTTGCACCAGGCAACAAAATCTCTGGCGGCAAGGTGTTGTCCTCGCGCACACGTGAGATCGTCCAGTCGGGCAGCCGCACTGTTGCGGTTGGCAGCAACAACCGTCGGGCGGAGCGATACGGCGCTCGGTGCATTCTATCGCCGACTATCCTCGCGTGCGGGTAAGTCAAAGGCGGTGACAGCGACCGCCCGCAAGATCGCCGTTTTATTCTACAACACCCTCCGGCACGGTATACACTACAGAGACCCCGGCGCGGATCACTATGAGCAGCAATATCGCGGCCGTGTCCTCGCTAACCTTCAGCGCCGAGCCAGATCTCTGGGCTTCGTGTTACAGTCCAATCCAGGCGACCCCGATCCGGCTGTTTCTTAGGAAGTCGATCGCGATCTTTGCCGGAACCCGGACATGAGCTTCCGCTTCATTGAAGACCACCGCGATGCCTTTCCGGTACGGCTGATGTGCGCCGTGCTCGAGGTCTCGCCGGCTGGCTACTACGCCTGGCGCGATCGCCCCGTGAGCGAGCGGACAAAATCCAATGCCACGCGCCTGGCTGCGATCCAGCAAGTCCATCAAGCCAGCAGCGGCCCGCTACGGCAGTCCCCGCGTCCACGCCGTCCTGCACAGGCAGGGCCGTGGCGCCAGCCGCGGCCGGATCGAGCGGATGATGCGTCGGCACGGCATCCGCGCCATCATGGCACCGCCGTGCCGTGTGCGCACCACCGACAGCCGTCACGACCTGCCGGGACATTGGGAGGGAGACCTCATCCTCGGTCTTGGCAGCTCGGCGATCGGCACGTTGGTCGAACGCACCACGGGCTTCACAATGCTATTGCACCTTCCCCGGTTAGCGGGGCATGGCGGAAGCTCCGCGCAAGAAGAACGGAGCTGCGCTTGCGGGACACGGGGCGGAAGCCGTGCGTGACGCGATCTCGCGCACCATCATCACTTTGCCCGAAGAACTACGTCGCACGCTGACTTGGGATCAAGGAGCCGAAATGGGCTCAGCACGACCGCCTCAAGATCGATGCGCGCATCCAAGTCTACTTCTGCGACCCGCAAAGCCCTTGGCAGCGCGGCACTAACGAAAACACCAACGGGTTGCTACGGCAGTACTTTCCGCAAGGCACAGACCTGAGCATCCACAGCGCCGACGAGATATCCGCTGTAGCAGCGGCCCTCGACGCCCGACCGAGAAAGACACTGGGCTGGAAAACGCCGGCAGAAGCGCTTGACGAATTACTGTCGTGAGTGAAAACAATTGGTGTTGCGACGACCGTTTGAATCCGCCCAGTATGCCTCACACGCCTATCGCAACGCTCTCACCGGCGCCGGCATCACCACATCGATGAGCCGCAAGGCCGATTGCTACGACAATGCCCCGATGGAGAGCTTCTTCCATACCTTGAAGACCGAGCTCGTTCATCATCGCAACTACAAGAGCCGCGCCGAAGCCCAACGCGATATCTTCGCCTTCATCGAGGGCTTCTACAACCGAACAAGGCTCCATTTCGCCGCGGGATACATCGCCCCGATCGAGATGGAGCTAAAGGCCGCCTAAACCAGTCCACTTTTTCGGGGGAAGATCACTCGAGCCCCCGAACAAGTCGTTGAGGATACGCGCGAGCGTCTCGCTGAAACCGAAGGCGCCAAAAACAAGCTTGAGGCCGCGCTCGCCCGCCTGCTGGACGTCATCCGGTGATCGTGGGCAAGTCATCCCGCGCGCAGGGAACGACGATGCCGAGAGAGCTGCAACGGACCGCTAGACAGAGCAAGCGATCCCGCAACGCCTCCGGCGCGTGCAGGTGTGGTGCCGAGTGCAAATGATTGCGCGCCATTTGCCGAAATCGGCCAGCACAAACGTTCGATGTCGCTCGTCGCGGAAGCCGCCATCGCCAAGCGCTCGACCAAATCGACCGCCGGATCGCCCGCCTTGCGCCGGATGTCGGGATTTCGGTCGAGACCATCGCTCTCTTCATCCGCTTCTGGCTCACGACGACACCGCCACTTCCCGAACCGGTCGCCAAGACCGCGAGGGCACGAGCCGGAGCGTGTTACGATAACTTCGTCGCCGCTCCGGGCCGCTGGCAGGAAATCCCGGAGGATTTTCAGCAGTTTGGCTCGATTCAGGGTGACTAGCCGCGCATCCTGACCGAAGTCTGCAGGAAACTTGCGTGGTACCGCGCAAAAGATCCATCAATACGTAGTAAAGAGCGAATATGAAGTGGTTCGTGTTCACGGCTAAAAGAATCTGCTCGGGATTCTCCTTAAGGAAGGGTATTCGCCGAAGAGTGCCGTGATCCGCAGACCCACGCATGACCGGACACCGGAAAAATCGCAAACCGGACAAGGCTCATCTGGAGTCACTTCTCATGACGCTCGAGGGCGATATTTCCTTCAGGGTCGCTCGCCGCGAAGACGGTTTTCAACATCACGAAGGCGTCGATCCACAGCCTTGCACGCGCATCCTATCCCGCGTGAAGACGACGCCATTGCGGTGCTCTTCATCGGCACCGACGGGCTGCCCGGCAATCCGCACAACCTCGTGTCGAGATGGGGGCCGGGCGAACCCGTCTGGCGGGGCACGATCGATGGCAACTTCATCGCCGAGCAGGTGAGGGCGATCAACAACGGCTTCCGCCTGGCGCATCATGGTTTTGCGATACCGGTCTATGTTTTCACCGAAAGCGAGGCGACGTCAGCGCGGCTGATGCCGGTGACCTCGGGCGCCGACACAGGCAAGAAGCTGCTGTGCCCGATGCCCGGTCTCGCCTGCGTTATCGTTCTGGCGGTAGCCTAGGTGTCGGCTTGCTTGCCTCAAGCTTTGTAAGCGCGATGCTGGTTGCGATCTTCTCTTGAGACTATTTCTTAAGCGCCTCTATGGCATAGTCCAAAGCCTTTTCACGCATGATGGAATAATCTCCGCGGACCGGCGACGAAAAAGCGCGCGGGCGGCTGGAGGGCCACCCGCGCGAGTTTGCGCATGAAGAGGCTTTGCTGTCTCATGGGGGGGGTGCGTGAACATATGAGCAGCCGAGCCATACATGTCTCAGCAACCAGCGTGTCAAACGATCGCACCGCCTCTCCGCTTAAACAGATGCAGAACGCTGCGCCTTAAGCGCGACCTCGAATAGCTACTCGCACTTCGATGGCGACTTCCGGACATGCGCGTCATCAACCGGGACGCGACTGAACGAGATCGGACCTGCAGCGCTTAGTGACGCCGGGCCCGCGCGGTGATTGGATCGATCTCGTCATCGTGTATGGCGATCAGCTTGCCGGGCTGCAAGCCTGGCCTTTGCAACTGTTCTTCCTCGATCTGGCAGTTTAGCATTCCGGCCTTGGCGCCGCAGTCTTTCAGGCTCAGCTTCACGGCTTCTGCTGGATCGTTGACGGCAGCCACGTACGTTGCGTGCCTGAGCTCTTTGTCCTCATCGCTGTCATCCTTGAAGATGGCGACCGTCACTATCCAACCACCCATCTTTCTGCGCATCGGGAGTAGCCGTCGCCATGAGGTCGGCTCGTACCGATGATCCTGCAGACGTTCGTTCTCCTGGCGCAACCGGACGATCTCCGAAGCCTGGTCCGCCGACATCGACGTCGCCTGCGTGGTGGGGCGCCACGCCGCCGATGCCGGCTCCTGCCGGAACTTGTCGACCCAGCGCCGCAGCACCGAGTCGCGCAGACCGAGCTCCTTGGCAACCGACATGACCGAGCGAGGGCTCGACACCACCAGCTCGACGGCCTGGCGCTTGTACTCCTCGGTAAACGACCGACGTTGACGTTCCATTGACACCTCCGGGCTCAATGAGCCTACTACAGGTGTCCACTCATTCAGAGGAGGTTCACGCGCGACAAAGTCCGCATTGCCGAGCTTCCTAGAAAGTCTGTCGGCCTCTACGTCAAGGCTGGCGAGTTCCCTAGCGAGGCGCGTTGCGCTCGGCCGTCAGCTCTATGAATTCTGCGACCGGGAATGCCAGCGTAGCGCCGGCGATCACATAGGAGATCGCGCCTGCGGGCACCGCACTGACGAACCGCACATCAGAGATGCGGAGCAGCTGCGCGATAAGCGGCGCGCTGACCTTCAACGCCTTGCGTTGCGTCTCGGAGGCCTCGACCACCAGAAGCGGTGGGCGCGCTGAGGGAGGAACATTCAGCTCTTGTCGAACCGACCGGCCTTCGGAGATGGCATCAATGATCAGCCTGATTTCCGCATCAGCGGCCGGATCGATCAGGCTCTCCGCGAACTGTGGCCAGGACGCGGTCATGAGGAAGCCCTGGTGCTCGCGTGATGCGCCAATCGCTCGTCTGGGCCCAAAGCTTTTCAGTCAGGAATGGCATGACCGGGTGCAGCAGTTTGAAGGTGACGTCCAACGCCCACGCGGTGACCGCGCGGGTCTCGTCGCGCGCCGCAATGTCGGCACCGTTCAGCGTCGGCTTGATCAGTTCGATGTACCAATCGTAGAACAAGTTCCAAATGAAGCGGTAGAGCGTCTCCGCAGCTTCACCGAAGCCGCACTCCGCCAATGCCACGGGTCACGGTTTTCGCCGTACGGACCGTCTCGCCAATAATCCAGCGGTTCAGCGGCATCGTCGCCCGAACCGGCGAAAATCCCGCTTGTCGCGCAGCCGTTCAACTGGGCGAAACGCGAGGCCTTTCAGAGCTTGGTATCGAGATTGCGATAGCCTTCAACGCGCTGCCACGAGAGCTTGATATCGCGTGCAGCGCCGGACATGGCGGTCAGCGTGAAGCCCAGGGCGTCGGCTCAGAGCTCATCGACGAGCGCGAGAGCGTCTAAGACGTTCCGCGCCGCTCGCATCGCGCACCAGGGCATTGATGAACACTCGCTTGAACGGAACCTCGCCCGTCAGCTGCAGGCCCTGCATCATCATCCGAGCGGCCCAGAACGGAATAATATCGAAACCTGTGATGAGAGTGTCCGTTGGATAGAAGCGCTCAAGATCGGTTGTTTGCTCGGGCCAGCCGAGGGTCGAGAATGGCCACAGCGCCGAGGAGAACCAGGTGTTGAGCACGTCCTCGTCCTGAGTCAGCGGCTTGTCGTGGCCATAGTGTAACCGGGCCTGAGCCTTCGCTTTCTCGTCGGTCTCCTCGACAAAGATGGTGCCATCCGGGCCGAACCAGGCCGGGATGCGATGACCCCACCAGAGCTGACGCGAAATGGTCCAGGGCTGAATGTTGCGCATCCAGTCGAGGTTGGTCTTCTCCCACTGCTTGGGCAGGAAGACGGTATCGCCCTCAACCACGGCCTTGATTGCAGGCTGCGCCAGCACTTCGACGTTCACGAACCACTGGTCGGTCAGAAAAGGCTCGACCACGAACCCGAACGGTCCCCGTGGAGCACCATGTGGCGAATTTTCTCGGTTCCGCGCAGCAGACCGAGGTCCTGACACGACGGTTCAGGCCTGTTCGGCGGCAGCGGACTGGAACACCCCGGCGCCAATCAGCGCGGTTGCCGTCCTCGAATCTGGCCGCTTCTTCCGAACAGGCCCAACTCCATTCTCTAGATCGACTCCGGCGCAGAGCGGCGGGTTCGCCCGCCAGCCGAATTGACGTCACGCATCGACACAAACGCGGTCGCGGGGCGTTGAAAGCATTCGCACGAGCAGCTTATCGTACACTCTGCACGGCTCGATGGATCGCCTCCGCGTAAGAGTTGGAGTTGCCACTGGGCTGCAGCCGCTAGCGTTCGCGCTTCGCCGGGTGATACCTGAACGGATCGCCGCTCCATCCCTTTCCTTGGCGCACCAACAGGGCCTGTTCTACCAGCTTCCGGCATGTCGGATTGACGCGCTGGATTGCTGCGTTCTCCCCGAAGAGACGGTCGGCGAGTTGGCGTTCTGTCAAACCTGGTTGTTCGCGGACGGCGCGGACGATCTTCTCTGCAACTGTCCTGGTCATCCAAATTGATCAATCATCAAACCTGCCGTAACGCGCTACGTCAATGTCCTAATTCACCGCCGCATCGGCGCGCTGTTCGCATACGGCAGCCCGCCAATCCCAGCAACGATCGCACCAGCCGCGCTGGGTTTATGGTAGCATATCCGATGGCCCCGAAATTGCCGGCTCATCGTGGATCGGTGGCTCACAGACGATGGCTTCCGGAGCGCAGCAAGATGGACGGTTGGTTGGTGACGGTCGCCATCTTCAAGGAAGACAGCGACGATGACGAAGAATTCAGGCACGTAACTTACGCCGTTGCGGTCGCGGATCCAGCTGAAGCCGTGAAGCTGACGATTAGCAACAGCGGCGTCAAGGCTGCAATGCTGAACTGCCCTCTCGAAGCTGGGATGTTGCAAAGTCTCGGCTTAGAGCCCGGCGAGCTCATAGTCGTATACGATGACGCGATCGATCCAATCATCACGAGATCCCGGCGCCACTAAGGACGGGCACGTCTGATTTCGTTCAGCCGCGTTCGGTTCATGACACTGTGGTCCGAAAGCCGCCACAAAGGTTCGGATGGTCAGCCTGTACAAGGTGTGAAAGCGCTCCGTTTGCTTGTCTGCGACACGTGACAGTCTGGCACGTGGATTGCTGAGCCGTGTACGGCTTGGTCGCTTATGATTGACCCTCTTGAGGGCCAAGCCACGCATCGCAACTCGTGCGGGCGGTCCGTCAGCAGCCGCCCGCACGCTTTTTATGTGCCGTGCACTGTTCCGCCTGTCCTGCATTGTGAATGGCACGCGAGTTGCTGAGTGACATTTGGCTTGGCTACTCATAGTTTCGCGCGCCCCCATGAGATGGCCAAGCCTCTTTGTTGGCGCAACTCGCGCGGTGGTTCTTCCAACTGCCTGCGCGTTTGTCGCATAATGTCGCGGAGGTCGCAGCTATTCGCTCTGCCGATCCCGAGAAGCTCGCCGCACTTCGCGTGGCCATCGGCGAGCGCGGGGGCCCCGAAGAGTTTACAGTGACGAGCACAGAACTCATCCGCAAACATCCGCTTACGCTCTTTAGGTTGCTTAAGATCATCTCCGACGCGGCACATCAGGAAAGACGCTCATGAGCATCACCCCAGCTTCTCGAGGCCATAGCAAGCTCATCGCAGAGGCGGCTGTGTCTGTCGTTATTGCGGTTTGCGCATCATGGCGGCGACTGTATGTGCGGACCGACAGAGAAGGCGCGAGTGATCGGGCCAGAACGGTAAAGAGATCGGGCAAGAACGAAGGGCCAGCGCAATGGCCGGCTCCATCAATCTTCGATGGCTGGATGCGCTTAACGGAATTACCCGGTAACGATTTCGAGGTCAACCGACATGTCACCGCTCATCATCATTGTCGCTTCGACGCACCTCAGCATTTTAGCCACCATCCACATCGCCGCTCGGCCGTCAGAGACCTTAGATGAGTGTCGGAGGATTGGAGAGTCGGCGATCAAGGCCGCGACTTTGAAGCCCGGTTATTCTGCGTCCTATGTCTGCCACGACACCACCCGAAAACGGGGTTCATCGCGCGTATTAGGTGTCGTTGCCTACTTGCAGCAAGAGGATAGCAAAATAACGATCCTTGAAGGTTACATGGCGACGATGTCAGACTGCAATGTTGCCGGTATGGCAGCAGCCGCGAGCAAAGCCATTCCCGGCGCCAAGTCTCGGGCCTGGTCTTGCTACGACCTTGGCAGCTTTGGACGGTGATCCAACGGCGCTGGTACCATACACGGCAGGCACTAGATATCACCACGCATCACGATATATAATCCGAGGCTTGGAAACCAGCCTTGTTACTGGCCGGCGATGCCGCGCCTAAAGTCGAAAACGGGCCTGCACGATATGTACAGGCCCGTTTTTCTTGATCAGCTTCCGGCTATTCAGTCGACCGTTAAGAAGCCGGATTGAGCTGAGCTGGACAGTTGCGCGAGAGCGAGACGAGCAGCAGGCGCAAAAGGTCTCTGAACCAGGCGAGGATGCGTCGGAAGTTGTGGCCAGCGGCTGAGAGGACGACGTTGGCGGCATCGCCGGCGCGGCCTTTGAGATAGCAGCGGCCGAGGTGCCCTTCGGCCTTCAGGTGTCCGATGATGGGCTCGATGGCGGAGCGGCGGCGCAGCTCGCGCTTGATGACTGCGTATTTCGCAAAAACGGGACAGCGGTTTCGCTAACTGACGGACAGCAGTTTCGCTAAATCGCGGACAGCGTGGCGGCGCTGGCTTTTGGTTGCCTGGTTGTTGAAGTCAGTTGGTATTCGTTTCGCTATTTTCGACGTCGGTCAAGGGGCGCGCGGCTTTTTTCCTTCGCATGCTGTCGCCTTCGAGGGCGATACGGTGGGAGTTGTGGATGATCCGGTCGAGGATAGCATCTGCGATGGTTGGCTCGCCGATCATGTCGTGCCATTGGGCAACGGGCAGCTGAGCGGTAATCAAGGTCGATTTGCGCCTGTAGCGCTCTTCGAAGATTTCGAGGAGATCAAGGCGCTGCTGGTCATTGAGGGTGTGGGTGCCCCAATCGTCGAGGATGAGCAACTGGACACGTGCGAGCTTATCGATGAGGCGCGGGAAGCGACCATCGAGACGGGCCATGGCGAGGTCTTCGAACAGGCGCGGCATACGCAAATAAAGGACGGAATGATCGAGCCTGGCCGCCTGGCGTCCGAAGGCACATGCCAACCAGGTTTTGCCAGTCCCGGTCAGGCCGGTGATGATGAAGTTCTCATGGGCTTTCAGCCAGGCGCCTTGCGCCAGCTGCAGGGTGTTGCGCCGGTCAAGACCGCGGCGGGACGCGAAGTCGACGTCTTCGATACAGGCGTCGACGAAGCGCAGCTTGGCTGCGGCCAGCCGATTGGTCAGGCGCCGGTCGGCGCGCATGGCGGCTTCGCGATCGAGCATCAGGCCGAGCCACTCGTCGCGGCTGAGATCGGCGGCATTGTCCTGTTCGGCCAATTGCCGGTAGGCGGCCGCCATTCCGGCAAGGCCGAGCGCCTGCATCTGCTCGAGGGTCGGGTGGGTCAGCATCGCGATGTTCCTTTCCTTCATTGATAATAGCCCCCACCACGGATGTTGGCGTGCGAGGGGGTGGCTTTGACGGAGGCGGCAGCAGGGCTCGCGCGGTCGAGCCCGGATTTGAGGATCGCGCTCACCGAGGAGTAGCTGATCGCGTTGATCACGAGTGCCCGCTCGCAGGCCGCCTCGAGCCGATCGCGCTCGTAGCGCCGCGCCAGGGCGATGATCCCCATGGCGGAGCGATAACCCTGCTCGGGATGTGGGCGCTCACGCATCATCCGCTCGACCAGAGTGGCGGCGTTGACGCCGATCCGCGCAGCCATCTTGATCAAGCTCGCCGGCGTCATATTGGCATAACGCTGATGGGCCTTGGGCATGTGCTCGTTCACGGTGACATGGCCGCTGCGCTGAGAGCGGCGCACATGGCTGGCAACACGCGTGTGATCCTGGAAGATCTCGATGGCTCGATAGGTGAGCCGGATGTCCACCCGACGGCCGATCAGCGGGTGCGGCACCGAGTAAAAGGTCTTGTCGACTTCGACGTGATAATCGGGGTGGACCTTCGCCGTTTTCCACTCGGCGTATTCGAACGGCTCGCCCGGCAGCGGCGTCAACGCAGCGCGCTCGATCTCCTCGAACAGCTGCCGGCGGGATTTGCCGATATGGCGCATCGGCCGATGGTTCAACTCCTCCAGCAGACCGGCGATCGCAGTATTGAGATCGGTCAGGTTGAAGAACCGCCGATGGCGCAGCCGTGCCAAAATCCAGCGCTCAACAATCAGCACCGCGCCTTCAACCTTGCCCTTGTCGCGCGGCTTGCGGCTGCGGGTCGGCAAAATCGTCGTGTCGTAGTGCTCGGCCATGGCGGCAAAGGTTTGGTTGAGCGTCGGCTCGAACCACAACGCCTTGACGACCCCGGCCTTCAGATTGTCGCAGACGATCTGCCTTGGGAACTCCGCCGAAGTACGACAAGGCTCGGGTCTGGCCTTCGATCCAATCTGGTAGTCGCTGACCGAAGCTCCCCATAGCGAAGGTCAGCGACGAGGCCCCGAGCACCGCGACAAATATCTGCGCCTGACGGATCTCGCCGGTTTGCGGATCGATCACCTCCACCGTCGGACCGGCATAGTCGGTCTGCATCACTGCACCCGCCGCGTGGCGATGACGGAAGGTCGGGGTTCGCCCGGCGCCGATAGGCGTCAAACTTCTCGCAGAACCACGAAATATGTTCACGATTACATATTAGAGAGCGTTTTTAGATTGGCGGCGCGGTACTGAATCTTCAAAGTGCGCAGCCGCGTGTGCGCCGGTAATCTAAAAACGTGTTGGACGAAGCCGCCTAGCGCGCCGGTGCCGTTATGGAAATTGAATGCTACTTCCCAGCGCACGGTGCCGTCGCTGAGGCCTCGGGGACATGTTGGATGCGGTCTTGGTGGCGAAACATTCCAACGAGACATGGTCTCCCGGACCGAAAGATCGGCAACGCTCGCGCCTGGAGGGCTCGATGTCGCAGGCGTGACAATAGGATGCCTGCTGTCTACCTTGGCAGATAGAAAGAACGATGATCAACGATTGGCAAACCCCGACCGTTATGAAGTGTCCAGAAAAGGTGGGTCTTGTGACGCAACGGGCGCGAGCACCTCGATGCACACCATCTGCCCTTGACGGCAAGAGGGACATTCCCGCAGGGAAATTCCGGTCAGCTCCTCGACCTTGTCGCGATAATCGCACCCTTGCTTCGGTTTTACCGGCGTATCGGACTGCTGCATTCCGAGCAGTTCGCGGCAGCGGGCGAGCTTTTGCTTGCGGTAGCGGTTGCCCATGAAACCGTAATAACGGATGCGCTGAAATCCCTCGGGCAAGACATGGACGAGGAAACGCCGGATGAACTCCCCGGCCTCGAGCGTCATCACCTTTTGTCGGTTCTCGTTGCGATAGTCTTTCCATCGGAAGCGTACCTTGCCATGTTCGATATCGACGATCCGGTTGTTGGCGATTGCCACCCGGTGTGTGTAGCGTCCGACATATTCCAGAACCTGCTCAGCGCCGGCAAAGGGTGGCTTGGCATAGACCACCCAGTTGACCTGGCGGGCGGGATCCAGATAGCGCCGGAATGCGATGAGACCGCGCAGCCGTTCCAATGACGAAAAGAATCGCAACTCACCGGCATCGAATGCCCTTTGCAGGCCTTCGAGAAATAATCGCCGGAAGAGTCGGGAGAGCACGGCGACGGGTAGGAAGAAGCCGGGACGGCACGCGATCCAGCGGCTCCCGTCCGGCGACAGCCCGCCGCCAGGCACGACGCAGTGGAGATGGGGATGATGGCTAAGATTCTGACCCCAGGTGTGAAGCACCGCGAAAAACCCGATCTCCGCGCCGAGGTGTCGCCGATCGGCAGCGATGGTGCGCAACGTCTCGGCGGCCGCGTGGAACAGGATTTTGTAGACCGTGCTGGCATTCTGGAAGGCAATCGCGGCGATCTCGTCGGGAACGGTGAAGACGACGTGGAAATACTGCGTATCGAGAAGCTCCTCCCGCCGAGCCTCGATCCATTCCGCTCGGGCGAGCCACTGGCACTTGGGACAACTGCGGGAACGGCAGCTGTTGTAAGCGATCCGTCGTTCACCACAGTGGTCGCACTGTTCGACATGGCCTCCGAGCGCTGAAGTTCGGCAGCGCTCGATGGCAGTCATAGCTGCGCGTCGTTCGGTCGATAGCGAGGCCCAGTGCTGCTCTCGCCAGGCAGCACCGTAGCGACGGAATATATCTGCGACCTCCGGACCTGAGCGGCCCATGAGGCTGGCCGTCAGAAATGTTCGGGCGTTGGTGGAGAGGAAGCCTTGGGGATCGGACGCGGCAGCAGTTCAAGCGGGCTCGTCGCTGCGCAAACCTTGTTGGTGGCGATCCGCAGATATTGAGCGGTCGTTGACAGGCTGCGATGGCCGAGCAGGAGCTGGATGGTGCGGAGATCGGTTCCGGCTTCGAGGAGGTGCACCGCAAATGCGTGCCGCAGCGAATGCGGCGTCACCGGCTTGGAGAGTTTCGACACCCGATGTGCCTTACGGCAGGTGGCATCCACGGCGCTTGTCGATATCGGTTCTCCAACAACTGCGCCGGGAAACAGCCATATCCCTGTGGGCCGCACGGCGCGCCAATAGTTCGTCAGCACCTCCAGCAGCTTGGCCGACAGCATGACGTAGCGGTCTTTCTGTCCCTTGCCCTGCTCGACGCGCAGCACCATGCGCTGGCGGTCGATAGCCTCGGGCTTCAGGCGGGTGGCTTCAGAAATACGCAGGCCGGCGGCATAGCATGTCGTCAGAACCGCCTGGTGTTTGAGGCTCTCGATACTGCCGAGGAAGTGCAGCACCTCCTCGGGGCTGAGAATGACGGCTAGTGTCTTTGGCGCCTTTGGGCACGGAATGATCTGGTCGAAATCCCAATCGAGGCCGAGCGTGACGCGGTAGAGGAATCGAAGCGCTGCGACGGTCACGTGCACCGAACGTGGCGCCAGCTTCTTCTCGTTCGTCAAATAGACCTGGTAGGCGCGGATATCCTCCGGACCGAGCAAAGCCGGCGATTTAGCGAAATGCCGGGCGAATTGCGAAACCTGCAGCAAATACGAATCCTGCGTGTGTTGCGACAGGTTGCGGACCTGCATGTCTTCCATCATGCGTAACCGAAGCGAGGTCATAGCGAACTCCTTAACAAGAGGGACGCTGCGCGCGGGCAGCAGCACCATCTTGCCAAGGGCAAGCGCTTCTGAAATGCGGTGGATTACGTTGCTGTGCGGGTGGTGCCGGGGCCAGAGACACGTACTGGCTTCAAGGGGGATACCCGCGCTCAACGCGGATACCCTCCCGCGGAGCGGGTTCGTCCAACAGCCGTTATGTTGCGGCCAAATTTATGTTGTGCAAGGAGCCATAATTGCGGGGAGCCTGAACACTGGGGGCATTGTTCACGCAACATAATTCGACGTCTGAGTAGCGAACCATTTGTCCAATGGAGCCTCGCTATGGATCAGACGATTTATTCCGTCCCCTTGACCGTGCCCCACCGTGATGACGCGCCATTCACCGACGAGCGGCACCGATACCTTCGCCACTGTGCAGAAGCCGGCGCGACCGCAGCTTCTCTCAGAGTCAAGCGGAACGAACTGTTGCGGATTGCCGCATATCTCGGTCCAGATGCTTCGGAGGGCATCGATATCGAGGCGCTCCAACGGATCGCGACCGAGCGTCTGCGCCTGACGGGGGCTGTCACCGCAGCACGAAGAGTGGTCGACATCGGACGACCTTGGCTTCGATTTCTCGGTTGGTGGCGTGAACAAACCGTCGTGTTTCAGTACCAGAGCCAACTCGACCAGTATGTGACATGGATGCGCAATGAGCGCGGTTTTACGCCATCGACGGTGGAGCAATGGAGCCGGATCATCGGTAGGTTCCTACGCTGGTGTGATCAGACAAGCCGGCAACTTAGGGACCTTCAGCCTGGGGACGTTGACGCCTATTTCGTTACCCAGGCGACGGGACGATGGTCCCGCGTTTCGGTAGCCAGCACAGCCTCTGCCTTGCGGGGATTTCTGCGCTACGCGGCAAAGCGGGGAATGTGTACGGATCGCTTAGCGGCCTCGATTTGCCGGCCTCGGCTCTATCGACAGGAGTCGCTGCCGTATGCCCCAGATTGGTGCGACGTGCAGCGCATGTTGGCCGACGCCGAGACTGACACCCCCCGGGACATCCGTGATCGTGCGATCCTGCTGTTGCTCGCGGTCTACGGGATGCGCAGCGGCGAAGTGGCGGCATTGCGCCTCGATCAGATCGACTGGCCGGGTGGGACGCTACGGCTTTTCCGCCTGAAGCGCCGTCAGCCGCAGATCTACCCGCTGGTTCCCTCTGCGGCTGAGGCGCTCGCCCGCTACATCGACACGATGCGGCCGCTATCATCGTGCCCGGAAGTGTTTCTCTGCATGCACGCGCCCCGTCGGCCGTTGAAGGCAGGGAGCATCTATGATGTCGCTAACCGCAGATTTGTTGCACTTGGAATCGACGCCGCCCACCGCGGTGGCCATGCGTTGCGCCACGCCTGCGCCTCCCGGCTTCTTGCCGAAGGTCTGTCGATAAAGGAGATCGGGGACCATTTGGGACATCGCAGCGCGGCGTCAACCAGCATCTACGCCAAGGTGAACATGCAGGCGCTTCGCGACGTCGGAGCGTTCGACCTGGGAGGCCTCCAATGATGCTGACCCATGTTGTCGACGCCTATCTGGCCAAGCAACGGTCACTGGGGCCGCGTTTCGAGTCCGCTGAGGTCCTGCTCCGCAGGTTCTGCCGAGCGATGGGCAATCGAGATATCGGCGAAGTCACCCCAGAGGCGGTAGCCGAGTTCCTCCAAGGCAAAGGATCGCTCAGTGCCACCTGGATGCTGCGATATAGAGTTTTGAGCGGCCTTTATAGATTCGCCATCAGTCGCGGGTACGCGGCATCCTCCCCACTGCCGACAACGTTTCCAAAGCTGCCGCCGCAACAAACGCCCTATGTTTATTCCACGGAAGAACTGCGCCGCCTGTTGGACGCGACCTCGATCCTGAAGATTGGGCATCGCCCTCACGTGCCAGCTATGTACCGTACGCTCCTCTTGTTGCTGTACGGAAGCGGCATGCGCATTGGCGAGGCGCTTCGTTTGGTCTTGCAAGACGTGGATCTGACTGATCAGGTCATCACCGTCCGTGACACGAAGTTCTTCAAAACGCGCCTCGTGCCAATCGGACCCAAGCTCAACCAGGAACTGGTCGAGTACGTCGAGCGCCGTCGCCGGCTCCCTCTGCCGCGCGGGCAAGAATCTCCATTATTCACTACGCGCGGCAGTCGACCATGGCACTATGTGCGGGTCATCTCCTGGTTTCAGCATGTCCGCCGAGCGGCCGGAATCAGTTGCCCTGTCGGTGAGCCTCGATCTCCACGGCTGCACGATATTCGCCACACAGCCGCGGTGCACCGGGTGATCGCATGGTATCGCTCCGGTCAAGACGTGCAGCGACTGCTTCCGCAACTGGCAACCTACCTTGGCCACATCGATATCCGTTCAACCCAGCGCTATTTGCAGATGACGCCGGATCTCCTCCAGGCAGCCAGCGAGCGCTTCGCTCTGTACGCGATGGAGGCCGACCATGAAGGATAAGAACCTGCTTGGTCCGTGGATCCGGCGGTTCTTGCTGGAACATCTGGTTGCCGAGCGCAATCTTTCCCGCAACACCCAAGCCAGCTACCGCGACACGCTGACATTGTTGCTGCCGTTTGCCAGCAAGCAGGGAGGCTGCGCCATCGATCGCATGACCGTGGAAGAGCTGACGCCGGAAGTCGTCCGCAAGTTCCTGGACCACCTGGAGCGCGATCGCCGGTGCAGCGAGGTCACCCGCAACCAACGGCTGGCGACCATCCATTCACTGGCGCGCTTTATCGGGACGAGTTCGCCGGTTCACCTGGCCTGGTGTTCCGAGATACGGGCAGTGCCGTTCAAAAAGACGGCCAGGTCCGCGATCGGATACCTCGAAAAGGCCGAGATGGACGCGTTGCTAAACCAACCTGACAGACGCACGAGTCTTGGGGTGCGCGACCATGTTCTGCTGCTTTTCCTATACAACAGCGGTGCTCGCGCCGATGAGGCAGCAAAATTGACGGTCGGCAATCTCCAACTGGGTGCGTCCCCGTCAGTGCGACTTCACGGCAAGGGAAACAAGATTAGAATCTGTCCATTGTGGTCAACGACGGCAACCTCATTGACTCGTCTTGTGGCCGACCGGAACGAAAGTGAAGCGGTCTTTCTCGGGCGGACGAACCAGCCTTTGACCCGCTTCGGAATACACCGTCTCGTGACGCAATATGCCGCAATGGCGAGCGAAACAGTGCCGACGTTGGCGGCGAAGCGTGTGAGCCCACATACGGTTCGGCACACAACGGCCGTGCACCTGCTGCGCGCCGGCGTCGACATCAACACAATCCGTGCTTGGCTGGGTCACGTGTCATTAAACACCACGCACATCTATGCTGAAGTCGACCTGGAGATGAAAGCAGAGGCGTTAGCCAGGGTCGATATCAGTAGCCTGAGGCCGCCGCCTCGGCAATCCTCTCTCCCGTCGTTGATGGCATTCCTGAAGGCCCTGTAGGCCGAAAGGTCACACTCTTATGTTGCGGAGCGAGCCGAGGAGGTTGGCGAAATCCTTGGCTCACTCCAGCAGCGACAACATAAATCTGGCCGCAACATAACGGCTGTATCGGTACCCGTCCGGATGCTCCGCAATGTACTCGTCCCACAGCACCTGCAAGGTCACATGCTTGCGCTTGAGCTCGCGGGCAACAACCGACCAGTCAGGCTCGGCCACCTTGCGGCGCCCCGGCTTCACGCCAGGCACCCCGTACAGCAGTTGCTCCAGCTCGGCATCGCTTATCGCGTCCGGGACCGGCCATGCCAGACCCGCGCGCGCAAACCGCTTCAGCGTGTCACGTACCGTCGTCGGCCCGACGCCGACACGCTCGCCAACCACGCGCGTCGAGAGCCCAGTCTCAAGGCTCAACCTCACAATCTCGCGCACCTGGCGCATGATAACCCTCCTCGTCGGCATCCAATTCTCCAAGCTGGTTCCAGCCGGAGAAATGGACCAACGATCAGGCTTCACACCATCCGAAACTGCGCGCGATCAAGTCGGAATGCTGCGCGGAGAATGCTCGGAATGCTGCGCGCGATCATTTCGGAACCCTGCGCGCCATCAACTCGGTACGGTGCGCGCGATGACCTCGGAATCGGCACAATGTGCTCAGCGAAACGGTAAGATGCAGCGAGACTGAAGCTTCAGTTGCCGCCTCGTGGAAGACTCCACGCGGCAGGTACAAAAGATCTCCAGGCAATAGTTCGTACATGTCGTAAGGCGATTCTCGGTTTAAGACATCGACGTACGCCATCTTTGCTATTGGGAGTTCGACGCGATCCCGATAGATCTTCCAAGTTTTCTTGCCCTTTAACCTTGCGGACCACCTTCCGCGACACGCCGAGTTCTCGGCAGATCGCCTTAATCGGGCGACCATCAACAAAATAGGCGCGACGGAGCTTGGCAATCGTCTCCACCACCAGCATCCCAACCTCGGCTTCCATGACTCAATGGAAGCCACTGTGGACCCTTGCCCCGGGGTCCCGATTGGATGCCGATCACCCCGAATACGGGGTCCTTATTCCACGCCGAAACACACGTCTTATGTCGTCCGAATGGTCGTCCATTGTGAGCACCCTTGCAGAAGATGACTCTTCTAACGGTGCTCCCAAGACCGCGCACAAACAATCTGAACGGCCGCGGCGCTACGCTTACCAACTGGCTGCGCGCCAACCTCAATGAACGCGGCACCGCAGCGGTCATTCCGTCCAAAGCCGACCGCGCCGGGCGCATCCCCCATGACGCCGAAATGTACAAATGGCGCTATTTGGTCGAGAACTTCTTCTGTTCCCTCAAGGCATTCCGGCGCATCGCGACCCGCTACGAAAAAACCGATGCCAGCTTTGCCGGCCTTCTCAATCTCGTCGCGAGCTTCCTCGCAAGCCGCTAATTGTAAACAGGCCTTAGTGAGCGAAACGACGGTCCCGTCTTTGCGGAATACGCATCAGTTCGTCTCGCCTCCTACGGCCAGAGTGCGGTTAAGGCTTGAGCCTGATAGCCAGGCTGGGCAAGGCCTTCGGCGAGTGCAGCCAGGCGCCGCTGGAGGTCGCGCGAGAGGCCTCCCATGCCTGGGCCGAGGCGTTGCAGCGCCGAGACGCGATGCTCAGGGTCGTTGAGCCCCTCCGCGAGGGCAACAAGGCGCTCCTGAACTTCGGGCGTAACCCGTGCCAAGCTCCCGCCGAGGCCCTGTAGCGCCGAAACACGATGCGCGGGGTCGTCCAGCGCCTCGGCCAGGGCGACGAGGCGCGTCTGCAGCTCGGGTGAAAACTCCGCCAGGCGCTCTCCGAGGCCTTGCAAGGCCGCGACACGATGCCCGGAGCTGTTGAACAGTTCGGCAAGGCCGACGAGGCGTTCCTGGGCCGGGACGGCTTGCCGGCCTACACCCGCCCTTAGGGCCCATAGCGCCGAGATGCGATCCACGGGCTGAGCGAGTTGCTCGGCGAGGGCAACAAGGCGCAGCTGGAAGTCAAGCGGAAGCCCTCCTAAATGCATTCCAAGAGCCGACAGGACCGAGACGCGATGCTCGGGCTCGTTAAGCCGCTCGGCGAGGGTGAGCAGGCGTCCCTGGAACTCGGGCGCAAGCCCTTCCACACCCACTGCGAGGCTTCGCAGAGCCGAGACACGATGCTCGGGCTCGTCAAGGTGCTTGGCGAGGGTAACGAGGCGATCTTGCAGCGGGCGTGCAACCCCTCCTATGCGCAGGCCAAGGCTCTCCAAGGCTTGAGCACGATACCCGGACTGGTTTAGCCCTTCGGCGAGGGCGACGAGGCGGCGTTGGGATGCGGGCGCAAAGTCTGCCAGACGCACTCCGAGGCCTTCCATGGCCGAGGCCCGATGCGCGGAGTCGTTAAGTCCTTCTGCGAGAGTGATGAGGCGTTCCTGGAGTGCGGACGTAAGCTCTCCGACGCCCGTGAGGCTCTCCAGGGCTCGGGCGCGATGCTCGGGGTCGTTAAGCTCCTCGGCGAGGGCGACGAGGCGCTCATGGAGGGCGGGCGAAAGCCTTGCCACGCCTGATCCGAGGCCCCACACGGCCGAGACGCGATGCTCGGGATCGTTAAGTCCTTCGGCGAGGACAAAGAGGCGCTCTTGCGGCGTGGGCGCAAAGTCTCCTATGTGTTCCCCGAGGCCCTCGATGACGGCGACGCGATGCTCGGGATCGGCGAGCTTCTCGGCGAGGGCAACAAGGTGCTCTTGCTGCGCCCGCGTAAGCTCTCCTGCGCGCGCTCCGAGGCCCGTGATGACGGAGATGCGATGCTCCGGGTCATCAAGCCCGTCGGCGAGGATGAAGAGGCGCGCTTGGAGCGCGGGCAAAAGCCTTGCCACGTGCGCTGCGAGGGCCAACAAGGCCGAGACGCGATGCTCGGGGGCGTTTAGCTGCTCGGCGAGCGCAACGAGGCGCCCTTGGAGCCCGGGCGCAAACTCTCCCAAGCGCGCCCCGAGGTCCTCTATGACGGAGAGGCGCTGCTCGGGGTCGTTAAGCCCTTCGGCGAGTGCGACGAGGTGCCCCTGCTGTGCCCTCGTCAGGCAATTGACGTTGGGCGCGAGCGTTCGGATCGTACCGGAATGCATCAGCGCACCAAAGCGATCCGCGATGCCCGGGCGAGGCGCCGTCACCCTGTCCCAGATCGACTGAACCCGGATAGCTCTTTGGCGCGTTTCGCGAAGCTCCGGCGATAGCTGGGCGGCGTCACGCAGCTGACGACCTGCACGCGACGTCATCAACAGATCGATCGGGCTGAGCTGCTCAGCAATCACACCGAGTACGTCCAGCGTCAGATGAGGGCCGCGTCCCTCAACAGGCAGTGCACCAGCACCTGATCCGTGAGGGTCAGAACGTGTCTGCTCCACGACAGAACGGGATGGGCCGGCTCCGTCGAGGTCAATCGGTGGCCCAGTGGGAGAATCATCCGCGCGGTCAGCCTCGTCGGTGTCATATGCTACCATCGGTGCCTTACCGCGTTCGTCAATACCCCTCATGGTCCACCTCCTGCAAAGCGACGAACTGGATGAGGTC
Source organism: Bradyrhizobium sp. USDA 10063 (assembly GCF_054063735.1). Classification (NCBI taxonomy): domain Bacteria; kingdom Pseudomonadati; phylum Pseudomonadota; class Alphaproteobacteria; order Hyphomicrobiales; family Nitrobacteraceae; genus Bradyrhizobium; species Bradyrhizobium sp. USDA 10063. The sequence continues at coordinate 374,145 of NZ_JBSSGP010000001.1, forward strand.
TTCGTATTGCGGCACAACGATCATCATCGCCGACAAAACGCGCAAGTTACTTTTTTTCGAACGATCGCCTGTCGGTCACTGAGGCATCCGGTCGACGAACGCCTCTGTGCGCAGAGTCACCTCATCGAATCCTGTCTAGTCAAACTGAAGTCGTTTCGTCGCGCGACAACCCGCAATGCCAGGCTTCCGCAACCATCTCGCTACCGTCACCATCACAGCTACGCTGCTATCGCCAATAAAAGTCCAAGCGACCGGCGAAGAGCGTCCATTATTCCGGCGGCCTAAGCCGACATGCATGAGTCGAGGGGCTCCAAGAGAGCCCACTCGCGTCAACGTGCGTCCTGGCGGCAGACGTCGAGGCCGATGGGACCCTCGCATTCGGTGGTGCCCATTTCCTCTCCCATGTACGTGAAGATAGACGCTCGCGATCTCCGGAACAAATAGATGTTCGTTATGAAGCAATATCTTGTGCCGATGGCTGCCGTGAGACCGCAGACCGGTCGGCATGTTTTCCGGCCGTTGAAAACTGCGAATACCGATCAACATCACGGACGTCAGGACCGATAAGCGGTCTCAGCCACCAGTTTTCCAAGCGCCCGCAGAACCGTCGCGAGAGGTACAATCAGGTGCGATGGAACATACTCATCCACCAGACCGTCCTCCAGGAGCGCGCGCGCCAGCGGAATGTTGCGCATCACCGGCACTCTGGCCGCGGCGGCGGCATCAATCATTTGCTGCGCCAAGTGATCGGTGCCGATGGCATCGATCATGGGCAGGAGGGTGCGCTGCCGATCGTAATAGATCGCCACCGCAATATGTGTGGGATTGGTGATCAAGACCGTCGCTTTACGCGACTGCTCAATCGCGCCCTTGGCCAACAATTGCGAATGCAGGTGCCTGCGTCGGCCTTTGATCAGGGGGTCGCCTTCATTTTCCTTGGCTTCTCGTCTCACTTCGTCCAGCGACATCAAATTCTTGTTGGTGAACTGCCATCGCTGGAACGCAAGGTCCGCAATTGCCACCAGAAGGTTGCTTGCCCCCACATAACTAGCGATCCCAAGCAGTAGGTTACCCGTCACCGCACTTAGGCACGATATGCCACAGCTCGGTGTCCACACGAGCGCATGTACACCCTCGCGCAGCACGAGCATTATGACGAGGCCAAGTATCAGCACTTTCACGATCGTCTTACCCAGATCGACGAGATTCTGCAGCGAGACTATCCTTCTGACGTTTTCACCGGGGTTCAGCTTCTTGAGCGACGGCGAGACAGCCTGGGGCGAGAAAATCGCCCCGTTCTGCAGCAGGTTGGCGCCCACGCCGATCACCAGGACCACGCCGAGGAAAGGTGCGACCATACTTTGGACTTCACCGATATAAAATTCCAGGAGCCGTCGGCTGACAACCAGGAAGTCCTCTTCCAGAAACGATACGGGCAACAGGATCGCTGCCTCAAGTCGCTCTATCAAGCCAGGCAAAGAGCCGAAGAACAGCGCGAAGAATCCCATCGTCACTGCCGCCGACACGACTTCTTTGCTGTGCGGGACCTGTCCCCTCTTGCGCAGATCCCGCAGCCTTGTGGGGGTCGGCTTTTCGGTCTTTCTACCGGCCACGACGGTCACCTGGCGATGCGATTGAGGATCGCGACAGGCGACGGCATATGCTTGTCGGCGCTGGTCAAAACAATCGTGAGCGAGAGAATCAGCAGCAGGAGGGCGACTGCGCTCTTGACCGACATGGCGAGAAAGAAGACCTCCAGTTGCGGCGCGAACCGGCTGACCAGTGCCAAGCCCAATTCGCTGAGAAACATCGCAACGATGGCTGGACCGGCGAGAAGCAATGTCAGCAGCATCACGAGGTCTGCAAGACCTAACACACCGGTGACGAAGGCAGGACCAAATTCAGGAAGAAAGCTCCACAGCGGCCAGATCTCGTGGGAACGATAGAGCGCCTCTAACAGTTTGGAGAAGCCGCCGCTGACGAATAGCCATGTAGCGTAAAGCTGAGCCAGGAAGGTCCCAAGCGGCGAGTCCAGATTGACGCTTGCCGGGCTCAAGAGGCTTGTCATCGTAGCCCCCCTCTGGTGATCAATAAACGTGCCTGCGGTTTCCACGCCCCACATAGTCGCGGCAACCGGCATGCCCAGGACGCACCCGAGCAGCAGTTCCTTGAGCCCCAGGCCCAGGACAGACGCCAGACGTGTGATATCGAGGTCCGCAGGCCTCGTTGCCCAAGCAAACACCATTACCGGGAGCGCCAATGCCATGATCACACCATTGCGCGCCAGCGCCGTCACCATGCCTCGTCCCAGAAGGGGCATGACCAGCATGATCCCTGTCACACGCGCCATCGCAAGCGCAAGAACAACAAGGAAAGTATGCAGGTGAGCTGGATCGAGTGGCGACATGGCATGGATTGGTCGGGCGCATGGACAGCCAGCTGGCGACGGTCGCTCCTGTTGCGTGCCGCGCGGTGAGGAGAGGCAATCGAGCTGGTCCCTGGAGCCTCAGCCTACATCCCGGCGATCTGGTCGAAGATGTTCACCGTATACCGGCTGAGTTCGCCGAACCAATTCGCGGTAGCGACCAGTATCAGGCTCACGCATATCAGCTTTACCGCGAAGGAGAGCGTCTGCTCCTGAACTTGGGTCAGAGCTTGCACAATGCTGACGATCAGTCCGACGCCGGTCGCGACGAGGACCGTGGGCATCGACAGGACAAGTGTCAGTTTGAGCGCGCCAATGGCGCTGTCGGTGAGTCTGGCGGTATTCATGGTGCTGCTCCCGCATAGGAAAAGATGAGGCCATGAATGAGGCGCTGCCACCCGTTCACGGCGACGAACAGGAACAGCTTGAACGGCAAAGATATGGTCATTGGCGAAACCATCATCATGCCCATTGCCAGAAGGATGTTCGAAACGACGAGATCGATGACGATAAAGGGCAGAAACAACAAGAAGCCGATCTTGAACGCGCTTTCCAGTTCGGAAGTGATGAAGGCCGGAATCAAGATTATGAATTCGCTGCCCGTTATGGCGGCGGCGTCCTCCTTGCTCCACAATCCGCGAGTCGCATTGACGAAGAATTGCCGTTCCCGTTGCGACGTGTTCTTCAGGAGAAAGTTGCGAACCGGCTCAGCAGCTAGCATTATCGTTGTCTCCAGTTCACGGAGATCTTGGGATGCGATTGGCCTGTCGCGCACTGCTTCATACGCACCTTTGGCCACTGGTTGCATGATGTAGACCGAGAGCAGGATGGCGATCGCATTCAGCGCCATGTTCGGCGGAATGTTCTGAACGCCGAGAGCATTGCGAATAAGCCCAAAGACGACGACGAGCTTCACGTAAGAGGTGACGGTTATCGCAACAAAGGGGGTGATCGCGATGGCCGCGATGAGGACGATCAGCGTCGCAGGATCTGGCAGCGCCGTCATCGTTCTGCTCGTGCTAACCGCAAGTCCAGCACGCGCACACCTGTTCGCTCGGCGATGCGCACCAGTTCACCGGTCGCGACCACCTGACCATTGACGCGCAAACTGATATTGGTCGTGGCATCAAAACCAAGATCCAGCACCTGGCCGATAGCCAATTCGCGAAGCCGCCTGAGCGGCATGGTCAGGCGTCCAGCATCCACATCAACGGGTAGATCGATGCTGTCGAAGGTTTCCGGTGGGAGCGGATCCGGTCTATCCATCATACAGTCCACAGCTGAAAGAACGGTAAGGCAGCCATTGAAGATCGAGGCGCGAAAGCGAGGACCGCCAGGGAGGCATAGAAGAACAGTCATGACGCCGTCACAGCCGACCGGGGTGGTATCCAGCAGGATGACGTCACCTGCAGCGAGTTGATGCAGATCCGTCAAGATAAGGCTGATGCGTGCGACCAGCAGATCGAGAGACAGAGACAGATCATCGAGCGCGGCGCATACGACCGGAAGCGCGGAGCAGCAGTCGACGATCCATTGCAGTCCGCGGTCATCGAATTCTGCCAGCCCGAGGATGTCGTTTGGACGCTCCAAGCGAAGAATCTCAAGTGCGTGGGGAAACGCTACGGCGCTCTCGGCCGAAGACCATGTCGGCCGATGCCCGCACCACTGCTCCAACTGGATCGCGAGATCTCGGAGGACGATGTCGAACAGGATTTCTCGCAGACCGTCGCCCGGAGGCAGCGCAGAAATTTCCGGCCAGTGTTTCACAGCCACCGCCGGAAGGAGCGTCGAGTCAAGCGCGACCCGAATCCTGTGGCCGCGTGGGCGCATCACGGCCCGGCAGTAATCGGCCGGAAGACGCGGAGGTGTCGAACCAGGCATGACAGCTTTCACGTCGATGCCAGCGATGTTGAAGGGAACTGGCAGACGCGTAGCAAGACTGGAAACGGCGGCAGCCTCACGTAGGCCATAGCACGGCAGATCGATCACGCGCCCTTCTCAGCTTTGTAGTAGAGCAGTGTCTCAAATCCGCGAGATCGCCGGTTGCTGCCTTGTTCGTCCAACGTTGAGCTGTAGGCGAAGACCGCCATCACGATGCGCATTTCAAGCCGGTCGGACAAATCGCGCGCAAATGCATGGCCATGTACCTGCAGGATAGGCCAAAGTTGCTCGGATTCGATGCAAACCCCTAGGGTATCATGCTGAAAACTGACGATCACACGCGCATTGCCGAACAATTCGCGGTTCAGCATGATGTGCACTCCGGTATTGCCGGCATAGTCTCGGCTGACCAAAGTGCGCTCGGTAATCCTCCTGGTCAGCTCCGCGAGTTCAACCGATCGTGACAGCTCTTCGGGCGCTCGCCGACGCTGAACAGGGGGTGGCATGGCACCGATGATCGAACTCGTAATCAAGGCAGATGACGTGGCGCTTTCGCTGTCGGCGAGATGATGCGGATCATTGCCGAAATCCTTGCGATCGGGTGCGGGATCGAATCCTTCGCAGCCGTCTGGATTCGTCTCTTCGATTATTTGTGAGAACCAAGCGATATCCCCGGTACGCTCACGGTTCGGCGCCGGGGCCACCATCGCAATTGAGCGGTCACGTAGCGTAACGCCCGACATCGCAGCACTTCTCGCTAGTTGCATCTAACTCCCTCCGCTGAGGTTGACCGCTAGGGGAATGGGTTACCTGGCTAAGCCGTGTTGAAATGCTCGACAGGGCACCCCATTCGCCATTGTGCCGACTTACCGAACCACAACGATATCCTTCACTAGGCCTACGCCTCCAGTACGCCTCAAGACATCGCATTCTAGGCACCTAGCTAAGATGAAGAGCAGGCAGCCGCTCAACAGCCTCCACCTCTCCATCTACTCACGGTCGACCAGAAGCCAATACAATCTCGATATTGGGTCAGCTGTTGACGTTATGCCTTTCAGGAGCGACATGCGCTGCATTCGATGGCCAGCTTGAATGGGCAGAGGCCGGTGCCGTTGTCGGAGACCACCACACATACGGTTGATCAGCAGGACGTACCTGACTGGAAGGGCCTTCGCGGTGTGCTTGTCAGATGAGACGCGGGCCGTGTTTTGTTTGGAGTGCGGCCTACTAAGATGGACCTCCGATCAATAGTCTTGACTGGAAGCGGGCGCGCCGTTTGATAGATGGGGCGGTTTGTTTCCTGGCGTCTCGTGTGCGCGAACAGCGATGATGCGCGCACGCGAATCACTATGATCAGGCTACGCAGGGATTGCAGTGCGACCGCGCGAGTCGGTAGGTTGGCAACGGCAAGCCCCTGTTCTTTGATCAGACTTTCACACATGGCTCTCGATGTCCGCCTCAGCCATTCCAGAGGCCGTTGAAGCCGACCGGCAAATCATCCCGCACCTCCTCCGACCCCAATGCCGCCAAGGCTCGAGCCCGATACGCAGGCTGAGCAAGACCCTCGGCGAGCGCAGCCAGCCGTCGCTGGAGCTCACGCGGAAGCGCTGCCACGGCTACTCCGAGGCTTCGCAGGGCCAAGACGCGATTTGCGGGATTGGCGAGCCCCTCGGCGATGGCGACGAGACGTTCCTGGAACTCGCGTGAGACCGCTGCCACGTGCACTCCCAGGCTTCCCAACGCCAAAACGTGATGCGCGGGATCCGCGAGATTCTCGGCGAGGGTGACAAGACGCTCCTGGAGCTCGCGCGAAAGCCCTGCCACTCCCAATCCGAGACCCTCCAGAGCCACGACGCGATCCGGGGGCTCGTCAAGTTTCTCGGTGAGGGCGACGAGGCGCTCCTGAAGCTCGCGCGAAAGCCCTGCCATGCCCACTCCCAGGCTTCGCAGCGCCGCGGCGCGATCCCTGGGGTCGCTAAGTCGCTCAGCGAGGCTGACCAGGCGCTCCTGGAGCTCAGGTTCAAGCGCTGTCACGCCCAATCCGAGGTTCTGTGCGGCCCAGACGGTTTGCCAGGGCGGCGCGAGCCCCTCGGCGAGGTCGACGAGGCGCTGCTGAAGTGAGGGTGCAAACCGTCCTATGTGCGCTCCAAGGCCCTCCAAAGCCGTCACGCGATGCGCGGGATGGCAGAGTTTCTCGGCGAGGGAGACGAGGCGCCGCTGGAGCGCGGGCGCCAGCCCTGCCACGCCTGTTCCCAGGCTTTCCAGGCAGCGGACACGATGCTCGGAATCAGCGAGCCTTCCGGCGCGGTCGACGAGGTGCTTCTGCTGCCCGTTGGTCAGGCAATTGAAGTTGGGCGCAAGTGACCGGATCACGGCGGGATCTGTCAGCGCTGCAAAGCGATCCGCAACGCCTGGGTGGGGGGAGGTCAGCCTGTGCCAGACGGATTGAACCCGAATAGCTCTCTGGCGCTTTGCGCGAAGCGCCGGATCGTAAAGCTGCACCGCATTCCGCAGCCTGCGATTTGTCTGCGACAGTCTCAGCAGATCAATCGGGCTGAGCGCCTCGGCAATCCTAATGAATAAGTCCGGCGGCAGCAGATCAAGGTTCTGGGACGGAACGGAATTCCTCAGGATCCATCTTCTACAGAACGACAAAGTGGATGAGACCATTGTACTGAGCTGGCCGGCAATCCTATTGAATAACTCAGGCCGCGGTCGATAAAGGCGATCACTGTCGCTGTGGTTGTTGCGAGACGAGGTTGCCTCTTGCGGCCCAGAGCGCGTCTGCTCCACGACACAGAGGGATGATGGGCCGGCTTTTTCAAGGCCGACAGCCGGTCTGGCCGGAAATTCCTCCACGCTGTCCGCGTCGTCGGTGATAAATCCCAAGATCGGCGATTTGCAACAGTTGCCAATGGCCCACACCACGTATCTCCTACGGAGCGAAAAACCGCATAGGCCATCGTATCGTCGTGCAGCGCGGCGTCAGCTACCGCAAGCCGCTGTAAGCGGGGCGCGCATATGACGTCAAGCGAGGCCTAGATTTCGACGGCCGAGAAAATGGACACGAGCCACTGCAAGCCGCCTCTGGATCGAAAAGCTTTGTTCGAGTCGAGATGCGAAGAGGTTGGTTCGGGTATTGCTTCTTTATGGTGCATTGCCTCGTCTCGACTGGAGGAGCATCGATCGCCTTGGACTTGAGCCGCCAAGTATGGCATGTCTCGGAGGGAGCCCAATCGCGTCGAGATGGATCATGGCGGCAAGACATCGAGGCGGAGACGACCGCCGCGGGGGTACGGGGGGGGGGCGGCCATTCTTTCTCACTCATGTTTGTGACGGATAGAGCTTCCCTGTGATGAGATCAAATAGCTGCTCGTTATGAAGCAATATCTGGTGCCTATGGCTGCTAAGAGTGAGATGCCGGTTCTCCTCGGATCGGAGGCCCGTCCTCTGCAGTTGAACCGCAAGGTCGTATTTTGGGAATGTTCTGAACGCCGTGGCATTTGCGGATCAGCCCGACTTTGATGACGGGGTTCACGCAACGTGTTGCGGCAACGTTCCAAAACAGAAATCTTTGCCCGCTGTAGCGCGACGGAGCGAACCTGATCAATGCGTCGGGGTTGATACGACGACCATGGAATACCCTGGGCTTGCCGAACGTGGCGAGGTCGAGCTCGCATTCTGTTGAGTGCACATGCGGCGCAACGTCTACGAACTCACGGCCCCGCTGATCGCAAGCCAGGCGCTGACGCAAATTGCCGCATTCTGCGCGATCGAGGAGGGAGATCCGCGACCGCCGCGTGGAGACCGCCGCCTTGTGCGGCAGCGGACGAGCCGGCCGCTGGTCGACGCCTCCGAGGCGTCGCTTGCGCGCCAAGCTCGCCCTCGTGAGCCAGAAGATCAGAAGATCGAGCTCGCCAAAGCCATCCGCTTCGCCCTCTCCGACGTCCTGAGCAAGATCGCCAGCGGACATCCCAACCGCGACATCGTACAGTTTCTGTCCTGGGCCTACCGCGCCCAAGCCCTCAGAGCTGGCTCCGAGAACGACGCCTACGTTGGGGCGTCAGGTGGCCGCCGAGATCGGGGGCCAGCGATTCGAACTTTTCCCGCAGCTCCTCAGTCAAAGCCCGCGCATCGGCGCCACTCTCAACCACACGAGGATTCAGTAACACCAAGAGCTCGGTTCGGTCCTTGGCGTGCTCCGTGTTGCCGAACAGAGGCCCCAACAATGGAATGTCCTTCAGCACGGGAGCCCCGGAATCCACCCTGTTGTTGCTATCCTGCATCAAACCGCCGATCGCAATCGTATCACCGTTTCGTGTCGATACGGTGCTTTGGAGCCGGCGTACCGAAATGACAGGGGATTGGACGTTGGTCAGTGTGTTCTTGTTCGCGGTACTGACCTCCTGAAAGGTGTCGAGCGTCACGCCGCCCCCGGCGCCGATGCGGGGTGTCACAGCCAAAATGACCCCCGTGTCGCGCAGTTCGACGTCGCTCACGATTGAACTCTGGCCTAGCGTGGATTGTGAGGATCGCGCAAGGACCGGGACCTGATCTCCCACCGCAATTGTCGCGGTTTGATTGTCGACTGTGAGAATACGTGGCGCCGATACAACCTTAACGTCCCCGACGCCACTTAGCGCGTGTAGCACAACGTTGACGCTCGTATTTGGGAACACATAGGACAAACCACCTTGTGGAACGGCACCCAAATCCAGGGAGGAAAGAAGATAGTCGACACCGTATCGCAGATGATCGCTCAACCGCACCTCCGCGACAATGGCCTGGATCAGGACCTGCCGCGGCTTGACGTCAAGCCGATGAACTGCGGCTTCGATGATTTTGTCGTCGTGCGGCGTTGCCAAGATCACGAGTGCATTTTGGCTGGGATCCGCCTGGATCCGCACCGGCGCCGACAGGCCGAGACTGACTGCGGAGACCACCGCATCGTCCTTTGCTTGCGTTGTCGACGCGGCCGCATCTGATCTTTCGTCCGTCAGGCCAGGAACGTTCAGGGGCAGACTCGATCGATCGGACGCGCTTCCGATTGACAACTTTCCAAACTCTCCCGCGGGCTGCGCACGAGATACCGCGCTGGGTGGCTGAGCGCCAAAGATTCGTGCCAGCACCTGCGCCACTTCCATCGCCCTTCGGTACCGAAGTGGACGCACATGAATGTTTGCCGCCGCCTCCGAGGTCCTATCCAGCTTGGCGATGACGCGACGGACTTGCTGAAGTACCGCAGGGTCGTCCGCTACCACAAGAATGCCGTTCAACCGCTCGAGCGGCGCAAGCCGAACGCGCACTCTGCCCTCGCCATTCTGGTTGAACAAAAAACTGAGTTCTTTCTCTACGGCGGACGGACTCGCCTGAGCCAGCGTATACAGCGCAAACGATTTGTGAACCATTGCATCGGTGTCAAGTAAGCCGATGAGTTCACGCACAGAACCGACCGAGCCCGGCGGCCCACTGATCGCAATCCCTTGTTCCCCCGGCGCCGGTGTCAGGCGCACGCTCTCCTCGACGTTTGGTCGGATCACATTAATGACATCGGCTGGATTGACGTAGCGAACGGGAATCACCTGGACGTCGGTTCGTACTCCGCCGGCGAGGTCGACCAGGCGCCCCACTCGAACTCCGCGGTCAATCACGGCCAGCCCGTAGTCGTGCGTTGCCAGTGCTTGGTCGAGCAGTCGCGGAACATCGCTCACGGGAACTTGGCCGGAGGTCCGAAGTGTCATTTTGCCCCCAACGCCCGGATCGATGATGACAGGCATGCTCATAATCTCGCCTACGACGTCATTCACAACTCGCCGGATATCGGCATTGGCGTAGTCGAGGCTCACGCGAGTGCCATCAGAGGTGACCGGCAGCCGCCGCTCCACCGAGGCGGTGACCGGCCGGGCTGGCGGCTGTGCCAGCAGTTCAAAGCTAGGTGCTTGCGGTTTCCCCGCCGGGAAGGAGGGCTCCGGCGCAGGCCAGCCGATGCTTGGCGAAGCCAGCAGAACACCGCGTTCAGCAATCGAGTCGGAGCCGGCACATCGGGTAAGCAGTAGACAAAGGAGCGTCAGCAAGGTCCTGCTAAACATTGAGGAAGCGGCGTTCCCGCGGAGAATACGCATCCATTCAGCTTTCCGTTTACCGCCGCACCTGCACTCATTGCAATACTCATTGTTGCCGTCTCTCAACGAGAGTTGCCGATAATCATCTCCTTGATCTTTTGATCTTTCGAAAGAAGGTTAGACATTAGTTCAGCAACCTGATTGAGCTTATCCAGGAGCCCCTGCAGATAAATCAACGCCATCTGTCCTTCGCTGTTGGCACCATCAATCGATGCCTTAAGATTGTTGATGGCAGCATCGAACTGTGACTGCACACCTCGCATGCCGCCCTTTTTCGCCTCGGTGGACATAGGTTCGTACAGTCCGTACTTGTGGGTTTGACGGTCAAAGCCGAAGACTTTTTTTTTCCGCTCTTCGCGCCCCTCGATGGGGATGCCTTTTTGGTGTATCCATACAAACACATCTTGAGTCGTGCCTTGCGAATCGACGAAAGTGCCGTAGTCTTTAGCCGTCTTTTCATCGGTTGGCCGATTGGCCCGCAAGGCCGCCAATGCCTTGTTCATATCTTTCAGCAAGTTGTTTCGCGCTTGCATGTCGTCGTATTCAGATCGGATTTGATTCTGGTAGATGTCATGCCGTTCCATCAGAACCAGCATCATAATCGAGCACAAAGACAGGCCGCCCGGGAGAACATTTCCTGCGCTGCTGGCCGACACATAGGGCTGGTATCCAGATGTTGCATTGATCATCTTACGCCATTCTCAAACTCAGACGTTTTCGTCCGACGATGCACTCAAGCCATATAGACGATCTTGCTTCTCGCCTCGGCATCGGCACGACGAATTTCAGCAAGCTTGCCCAGAAAGTCCTGTATCACCGTCTCATAGCTTGCCATGAATTCACTCTCGTCCTCCACCTGCGCCCGCGCCTTGATGCTGTCCGCTTCCCGCTTCGCTTTCTCCTCCTGGTAGTGCGTCGCGCCCATGTTCAGGCCGGCTCCCGGAAGCTTAAAGGCCTCTGTTACGATCGTGCCCATGCCATTCCATCTCATCGCCGCCTGCTGGGCTGCGGTCTGTGCCTGGGCAACGCGCGTAAACTCAAGAGGGTCCGTCGCGCTATCGGACGCGTCCAGCCTAAGCGGATCGCCTGTATTGCTTCTGCTCGATGATGTGCTCCTGTCCAGGCCTGTCATCTCGATGTTATCCTCCGAGGGCTGTGCCTCGCGCTCCGGCGCTGGAGTAAGTTGCGCTTTACCGTGAGGCTTGTCGGAGAGCTTCGGCTCGCCTTCCGGCTTGTCAAAGCGTTGCGCTTGACCTGAAGGCCTGGTCGGGGCTGGCGTCTCCAAACCAGAATTAGGAAGCGGCGTGTGGATCTTGGCCTTGTACGCCTCATCGAAGCGCGCTTGAATCTGGCGAGCGCCCTTGAGGTTTACAGCGGCGCCTGACATCGCGCCGCCAGAGGTGGCTATCGCGCCAAACAACTGGCATAGCCCTGAATTGCGAAGCGCCTTCGCCGCAGCTTCCTGCGCAGCAATCTCGATGTTAAGCGCAGCCGACCGGTCCGACCTCGCCGCCTTGCGGAACTCCGCATTGAGCCGAACGATAAGCGCGGCGACCGCTGATATGTCATTCCCCGCAGTAAAGTCCTTCAGCTTGGCCTGGACGTTCGAAAGCTTCTCGTGGATCTCAACGTCCGCGAGATCCGGTACACCAACTGATCCAAAACCCCGCGCTCTTTCAACGGGATCCGCAAGAGGGAGTGTGATCTCGCGTTCTGGCGCGTTCCTGCTGGCGACCGTAGCAGAGATCGGCACCCACGGAAGTTGCTGATGCGCGGCAGCATCCAACAGGTCGTGCCCGCCAACGGTCGTTCCACGTTCGATCGCAACTGCCATCGCTACATTCCTTAAGTTCGACAAGTGATCCCGGGCCCCCTGTCAGCCGAAGTGCCTGATGACATTGGCGTTGGAGGCACTCTGGCTCTCAATCGCCTCGGCAACCATCTGCGTGGTTATCGTCCTGTCGAGAAGCAACTGCTTGATGAAGTCCATTTCGTCGCTTTGCAGGAGTCTCAGTCTTGCAATGAATTTGCCAATGTCCAACGTTTCTGCCTGGGCGTCCGTTGCCTCCTTCTGCTGGACGCCAGTCGCGATGCCAGCGCTAGCTGCGCCCAGCGATGCCACTGCCTCGCCGACCCGAGCCGTCGTCGAAACCCTCTGGCCGATCTGAACAGCCTTGACAGAGTTCGACGCTATCAAGGCGGCGCGCGATCCGTTCGCAGCTCCACTAGCAAAGCCAGCGCCGACCGTTAGCACCGAGATGGCGAACATGATGCCAATCGTAATAGCCACGCCCAAGGTTTTGGCCTCGCCGCTTTCGATTCCGTCTTTCTCGAGACTCTTCACAATTGCCGCGGTCATCTTATCGATGACCCCCGTCTCGATAAGAGTCGCTACTCCAACGCTCACTGCCGCCGCCATGACAGCAAGAGTTCCGCCAGTGGCAACGGCAGCCAGGACCGTCAATCCGACCGCCAGCCATCCGAAGAACTTCATGATGCCCGAGCTCTTCTTCGCCTCTGCCATTCTTCTTGCCGCTTCAATGATGCTTTTGGAGAGTTTCTCGTGCAACTGCCTTTGCTGCTCTCCCCAGTGTCGCGCGTCCTCTATTCCGGCTGCGACCTGTCCATCCGTCATCTTGGTCTTCAGAGTCAGAAACGTGGTAAGGAGGTCAATCGCATCGAACGCACGTGGTGCCGCTAAGCTTGGAATCGCACCTGACGCGACAGCCTCTCCGGAAACCGATTGCGGCAAGAGGTTGGCGTCGGTCTTGCGGGCATTGCTCGAAAGACCGATGGCGGAGACACTGAAAGGCAGCGTCCTGACTTGGTGGAGTGTTTTGCTCGTCAACGCCCTCATGTTCACTCTATCCATGGTTGGACCCTACCTGGGATTTGAGGCGGTTAAGCATCATCAGCCCACGCCCGGCCAAGGCCTTGTGGTCGGGCCTTCCGACACTCAGCGCCAAGGCATTCTCGAGCGCGGCGATCGCCGCTGCGGGATGACCGAGCTTGATGAAGCATTCTGCAGCACGAAGCGGTATCTGCGGATCCTCGCTATTCAGGAGCCCGGCCAACCGATAGGCGTGCACGGCGTTCTCTGGGTCCCCAAGCATCTGACTACTGGCAGCCAGACCAAACCAGAATCGTGCGTCAATGTGCCGGTGTTGGCACAAGAAGCGAAAGAAATTCCGCGCCTCTTCGTACTTGCCGCAAGAATAGTAGCGATGCCCAAGCACATACAGGGCTTCAAGCTCATCGTCCGTGATCCCAATGACGCTAGCCAAGTCAGCGCGCCCTGCCACGAAGTCGATGGCGAGCTGTGCCACCCGCTCGGCGTCCGTCGCATCATCACCATTCAACGGCTCACCGTCCGCCATCCTGATCATGTCACACTCTCGGTGGAGACGGCTTGGGTGGGTGGAACATGCGACATTGATTGGGGGGCTGGCAGGATGTGACTGAGGGCCGCCAGCTCGTCCGCATACGCCTTTTGAAACGCTTTATCCTGATCGCCGACAAATGCAGAAATTGCAGCGGCACTCATCGCGCTGTCGCCCAAAGGATGGGCACAACGGCCAAGTTGTTCGCGAGCCCGCGTCAAGAGACTATCCATCAGTGCAATGGTCTGTCGCGCAGTCTCCATCGTATCATCGAGACTCATTGACCCTCCCGGACGATCTTCCCGTCGACGCGCCGTTGCGCCAGCGGGATTCGAGGCCGCTTGCGCCAGCAGCCCCACTCAAGGGGCAACGACCTGCTTTCGGGAACGACGGCTCAAGGCCACCGACAGGCATCGTCTGCCGATGACAAGGTATGCCAGAGTTCCTTTCCTCCTCACGGCGAGAAGGTTCCCGCAATTGGCCTAATGGCATTCCCCCGTGTCCCGGTTGGATCAACACCTCCGCACGTCACTACTAGAGGCGGCGCAGGGCGTAAAATACTTGATCGCTATGAAGGCATAGGCGCCCGTGATGGATCGGTGCGCCTTTGTGCGGCGCCTTCAGACGGCAGCGCTAACCCAGAAGCACGTGTCGTTGCGTCAAACGAAGCGTTCGGTATGAGATTGTCGCCGAGCCGCCCGCATTCTCGGCCTTAAGCAGGTAACGATACGGATCGCATAAGCGGCCGATTGGGTTCTGCAGTCGCCCTGGACGAAACGCCAGCAAGCAGCGCCTTTGTGCCGCACCGAGCGGTCGACGGAGGGCGCGCCCGCTATCCATAGGCAACCGTTATGACTCCATGCTCGTAATGTATTGGCGCCAGGCGGAAGGCCGAACTAGATGACTGTGCGAAATCATCGCTTGCAGCCTTCAATGCTGCTCGGCAGACGGTCTTGTTGAATGCTACTGGCCGTCGTCAGCGGCATTGGATGTGGTGGCGAGATGGGTCCCTGGCCGCGGGGCGCGAGCGTGCCCCCTCTCGGGGGCCTGCCGCGATGTTTTCCCGGCCAAGGTCGGTGGCGGGATATGATATGGATGATCAGCAAACGACGCCTGACTCGATCAGGGACAGGGATTCGGTATGTATGTCTTGGTTGTCGACTTGTGCGACACCCGACAGTCGCTCCGGCCTCCTGCGACGTCTCACCGAGGCAGCGTTCTTGGCTTGTGTCACGAACGACGTGGTGAGGGCGAAGCGGATCGCGAAGGGGCTTGACGTCATTGCGCCGGGCAGTCGGGAGTGTGTCATTGCTTATGCGGTCGCAGATCGTAGGAGAGAAGTACAGGAGATTCGAGTGCGACGGATGGCCGATCGCTCTTCGAGCATTGGGACGTGTCATCGAAAAGCATGTGCTGTCGTTTGTGCTCAAGCATTTATTCCTCGAAGAGATAGCGCAAGCCGCGAAAATCCCTTGGGTGCGCCTCGCGCGCTTACGATGGGGTAGTAGCGCGCTCAAGGGCGCCATTATGCTTCGAAGATCACAACCAGCGCATTCGCGGTTGTATTGGAGGCGCGTTATGACCGGCATTAGCGGACTTGGGATTCGCGTTTGGCGATCTGCAGACGATGGCGCTGAAGGCGCGGCCAAGTCTCACACAGATGGCGTTTCTGGCGAGGGCGGTCAAACGAACAGTTCTGTCCTTGGACGGATGGGCTCTGAGCCTCAAGATTTGGAGACTTGTTCCTCTCGCGTCCCTATCGACGATATAGCTGCGCAGCGCGGGCATGGTGGAAGCTCGAATATTCCGTATAGATCTTATCGTCAGGCACCAAGTCGGGCGGAAAGCTCGTCGCGTTGTGGCGGCGAGCACTGGCGAAGCGATCGAGCAGCCGGAAGCTCACGAACAGAGGGGCTCCGACCACATAGGTATTCCGCGTCCGCCCCGAGTGCCAGGTCAGGACAACGGCGCGTCGATGATGTCGCCGCGCAGAGCCGCCAGGTTGCAAGCTCTGAACAATCGTACAGGCCTTATCGTGGCGCACCAAGTCGGGCAGAGAGTTCGTCGCGTTGTGGCGGCGAGTACTGGCGGAGCGATCGAGCAGTCGGCAGCTCGCGAACAGAGGCGCTCTCGCCACATAGGTATTCCGCGCCCGACCTGAGTGCCAGGCCAGGAAAGCGGCGCGTCGACGATGTCGCCGCGCAGAGCATCCATGGTGCAAGCTTAGAGCGCCCCTATAGCTCTTCGAGCGCACTTAGTTCGAGCAGGCTTAATATGGCGCTAAGGGACATTGATCGGGCTCGCGACGTCTATGGATTCTCAGGTGCAGTGGTGAACTATGCCAGGCAGTTGCGAATGCCAGACAAGGCAACGTTCCTGCAAAAGGCGGCCGCTGATTTCCGATACAGGTTTGTCGCGCGCTTGGAAGAAAATATCCGCGCTGGTGAATCATGGAGCTGCGCCAAGATATGCAACGCGGTGAGCGGGGAGGCTGGCGGTCGGGAAGGCATGGAAGCTTGCAAGGCCCTCGCAGCTCGCGTATCGAGGCTCGACGACGCGCTTATGGACGAAGTCGAGGACCGAGCCCTTGCGCTTCTCGCCGTATCATTCGGTCGGCACTCCCGGGCGCCGGAATGCCGCGGGGGGGCGATCAGAATCGCGGAATTTTGTTGCGGTGAAAGCCGCCGACTTCGGAGGCAGGATAATCAAGGCCTATCCTTACTGGTGAATGGCTTCAGCAAATGGCCGGACGCGGCAGGCTGTCGCGCGGCGGCCGTCGCAATCGCCGCTGTGCTGCCTTCCCGGCTCTCCCGTTTTGATCCGCTGGGGCTGGCCAACCTGGTGAACGGTTTCAGCAAGTGGCCGGACGCGGCGGGCTGTCGCGCGGCGGCCGTCGCAATCGCCGGTGAGGTGCCTTCCCGGCTCTCCCGTTTTGACCCGCAGGCGCTGGCCAACCTGGTGAACGGTTTCAGCAAATGGCCGGGCGCGGCGGGCTGTCGCGCGGCGGCCGTCGCCATCGCCGGTGAGGTGCCTTCCCGGCTCTCCAATTTTAAGCCCCAGGAACTGGCGAACCTGGTGAACGGTTTCAGCAAATGGCCGGACGCGGAGGGCTGTCGCGCGGCGACCGTCGCCATCGCTGGTGAGGTGCCTTCCCAGCTCTCCAATTTTAAGCCCCAGGAACTGGCGAACCTGGTGAACGGTTTCAGCAAATGGCCGGACGCGGCGGGCTGTCGCGCGGCGGCCGTCGCAATCGCCGGTGAGGTGCCTTCCCGGCTCTCCCGTTTTGACCCGCAGGCGCTGGCGAACCTGGTGAACGGTTTCAGCAAATGGCCGGACGCGGCGGGCTGTCGCGAAGCCACCGTCGCCATCGCCGGTGAGGTCTGTCGTCGTGCCGTCCGCACCGCCCGGCTTTCTGATCTTCCTCCGCAAGCGCTGGCGAACCTGGTGAACGGTTTCAGCAAATGGCCGGACGCGGAGGGCTGTCGCGAAGCCACCGTCGCCATCGCCGGTGAGGTGTCTTCCCGGCTCTCCCGTTTCGACCCGCAGGGGCTGGCGAACCTTGTGAACGGTTTCAGCAAATGGCCGGACGCAGCGGGCTGTCGCGCGGCCGCCGTCGCCATCGCCGGTGAGATCCGTCGCCGCGCCGTCCGCACCGCCCGGCTTTCTGATTTTCCTCCGCAAGAGCTGGCGAACCTTGTGAACGGTTTCAGCAAATGGCCGGACGCGGCGGGCTGTTGCGAGGCCGCCGTCGCCATCGCCGGTGAGGTGCCTTCCCGGCTCTCCAATTTTCAGCCCCAGGCGCTGGCGAGCCTTGTGAACGGTTTCAGCAAATGGCCGGACGCGGCGGGCTGTCGCGAGGCTGCCCTCGCCATCGCCGGTGAGGTGCCTTCCCGGCTCTCCAATTTTCAGCCCCAGCAGCTGGCGAACCTTGTGAACGGTTTCAGCAAATGGCCGGACGCGGCGGGCTGTCGCGAGGCTGCCGTCGCCATCGCCGGTGAGGTGCCTTCCCGGCTCTCCCGTTTTGATCCGCAGGGGCTGGCGAACCTGGTGAACGGTTTCAGCAAATGGCCGGACGCGGAGGGCTGTCGCGAGGCTGCCGCCGCCATCGCCGGTGAGGTGCCTTCCCGGCTCTCCAATTTTTTGCCCCAGCAACTGGCGAACCTGGTGAACGGCTTCAGCAAATGGCCGGACGCGGCGGGCTGTCGCGCGGCGGCCGTCGCCATCGCCGGTGAGGTGCCTTTCCAGCTCTCCCGTTTTGATTCGCAGGCGCTCGCGAGCCTGGTGAACGGTTTCAGCAAATGGCCGGGCGCGGCGGGCTGTCGCGAGGCCACCGTCGCAATCGCTGGGGAGGTGCCTTCCCAGTTCTCCAATTTTAAGCCCCATGAGCTGGCGAACCTGGTGAACGGTTTCAGCAAATGGCCGGAGGCGGCGGACTGTCGCGAGGCCACCGTCGCCATCGCCGGTGAGGTGCCTTCCCGGCTCTCCCGCTTTGACCCGCAGGCGCTGGCGAACCTGGTGAACGGTTTCAGCAAATGGCCGGACGCGGCGGGCTGTCGCGAGGCCACCGTCGCGATTGCCGGTGAGGTGCCTTCCCGGCTCTCCCATTTTGACGCGCAAGAGCTGGCGAACCTGGTGAACGGCTTCAGCAAATGGCCGGACGCGGAGGGCTGTCGCGAGGCCACCGTCGCGATTGCCGGTGAGGTGCCTTCCCGGCTCTCCCGGTTTGACCCGCAGGCGCTGGCGAGCCTGGTGAACGGTTTCAGCAAATGGCCGCACGCGGAGGGCTGTCGCAAGGCGGCCATCGCAATCGCCGCTGAGGTGCCTTCCCGGCTCTCCCGGTTTGACCCGCAGGCGCTGGCGAACCTGGTGAACGGTTTCAGCAAATGGCCGGAGGCGGCGGACTGTCGCGAGGCCACCGTCGCGATCGCCGCTGAGGTGCCTTCCCGGCTCTCCAATTTTAAGCCCCATGAGCTGGCGAATCTGGTGAACGGCTTCAGCAAATGGCCGGAGGCGGCGGACTGTCGCGAGGCCGCCCGTCGCCATCGCCGGTGAGGTGCCTTCCCGGCTCTCCCATTTTGACCCGCAGGGGCTGGCGAACCTGGTGAACGGTTTCAGCAAATGGCCGGACGCGGCGGGCTGTCGCGAGGCCGCCGCCGCGATCGCCGGTGAGGTGCCTTCCCAGCTCTCCAATTTTAAGCCCCAGGGGCTGGCGAACCTGGTGAACGGTTTCAGCAAATGGCCGGAAGATGCGGCATGCCACCAGGCGGTAATGGACATCGCGCGCGACCTCGGCGGACCTGGCCGACGCTTTGGTTCGTTCGCGACGCTTGAACTCGCCACGATCGCCAATGCTCTGGGACGCAGTGCCATAAGGGGCGAGGACGGTGGAGACGTTGCGGAGACGGCCCTGCTGAAGAATAGCCTACATCAGCTGGCTCATTACCTGCACTATGCCGATGATCGGCTGGAGCAGGCCGATGTTCTGAGCATTGCTACGATTTTCAAGGCGCTGGCGAAGGTCAGGCTGTTTGAGGACCTCGGTTTGCTCGCACCGATTGGGTTAAATCGGCTCACCGAACTACACCGCTTCCCTGATTTTGCCACGGAGAATGACCTCGAAACCACGGGCAATCTTTGCGCCGCGCTGCTGCCGCTGGCGCGCAGCCCGCACCTGCGCCGGCACCGCAGGCAGGCTCTGAACCTGCTGAACGACATCCAACCGGTCGTGGAGCGCAAGATCGAGGCGTATCTCAACGCAAGCGAGGCCGAGCGGACCCGTGGGCCGTTCGCGAGCCGCTGCCCGGCGTTGTCGATCTATCAAGTGCTGAAAGCCCGTGCGGTCCTGGAGACGTTGTTCAAGCGGCCGTATGTCGACAAGTCCGATTTGCTCGCACGGCGGGACGAGCTGCAGCGCAAGACCAAGGAGATCCTGGACGACACGCGCGACCTCATCGAAAGCGATCTTTCCAACATGAGCTGGAACCTGATCGCGCAAATCGAGTCGGACAATCCGGTCGATGCGCTGGACGCGTTCATGGCGCAGGATGCGGCGAGAATCCAGGCGCAACATCCGGCATCCGTCTTCGACATGCATGAGGTGTTGCGATCGATGGACCATGAGCCCAGACCGCCGCAGGGTGATGCGGGACTGATGCAGCTGCCGGTGGTGGACCTGCAGGGACGGCGAGTGGCGACGGAGCCTGAGACACGCTATTCGATTTTCCATCGCCTGACCTTGGGGGCATTCCCGGTGGTCGCGGTGCAGCTGCCGGCACAGCTGAGCGCCTTCATGCTGGCGCGGACGATCACCGTCGATGATGTGCCATACCGCATGGACCTGTTCGGCGGCAGCAAGTTGAGACCCCCAAAGCCGACCCTGTCGCAGATCGCCGCCCTCGTTCCTGGCGAGCAGCCAACGACTTCCGGAGGTAAGCTGCTGGCCATTCCCTATGCCGAAACCGCTCCGGGGACAGCATTCGAGCATCTGTCGCGGGCCTGGGCGCCGTTCAAAGAAGCCTATTGGTACACCCAACGCAGGGGGTTTGCGGCGCCACCGGCGATCAAAGATCTAGGGCCTCACGACTACGCGCTGGAAGGCGCCTTCAGGCTGTTGCTGCTGCCGGACCGACCTGCCAACGAGCATCACCCGTTCAGGCTGATTGGGCCACAGGGCCCGATCGCCTTACGACCGCATGACGGCTGCGGCTTCATCAAGGCCTCGCTGGCCGAGCAGATGCCAGCTGTTCACCGGGTTGGTCACCAGGAAGGTCCCGATCGGCTGCCGGCCTTTGGTGAGGGAAGGAGATCGTCCGTCCCTCCCTCGGCGCTGCAACATTATCCGCGCAGCGAGCAGGTGGCGGAAGAAGCGAGCGAGAAGGCCAAGACCTGGCTTGAGAGCCGAGACGGACGAGAGCTGACGTCCGAAGAGTTGTTTCGCACCGTGACGGCCGGACACATCGACGGTCCTGGTGCCGTCGCGGTACCATCCGATGACGACGATCTCCACGTGCCGACGCTTAAGAGCGGCACGTTGACTGGAACAAATGGCGTGCTGGTCGGCCGGTCCCCCTACGACAAGCCCAACCTGCGCCCGCTCGCCGCCGAGCGGGTCAAGTCGGCAGCTGATGGGGATCCGACTGCGGCATTCCTCGATAGATGCGTAGCTATGCAATACAGTTTCAGTGTCGCCCAGAAGTCGCGGGAGGTGCTGGCGGACGACGATCCGAGCTTCTTTGCCAAAGGGATTCTGATCGTGGTGCCGGATGAGATGTGGCCGGCCGACTACGCCGACCGTGGGCTGGTGATGTCGGCCGAGGACGTCAAGTGCCATTCGAGCTGGACCGAGCGCAAGGACCGCGCAACCGTGGATACGCCGGTCGACTGCGTGGGCATCCTGCAGGCGACGGAGCTGTTCGCTCCTGGGTCATTGGTTGCCGTGCCGCCCGGTGAACAGAAGAAGCTCGACGGCGACTTCGACGGGGACGCCGTCGTCATCATCGGCGACCGGCCGCAGCTTTATCAGCATGTCTGGCAGTTCGATCAAAAGGAGCAAGCTCGCGGCGTTCGTTCGCTCAAGCCGCCAAAGTCGCATACGCCGGCGATTGAGGATGGTAACTATCAGTTCAGTCGTGCCAGCCAGATCCTCGCGGCCACGAAGAATGTTTTGGAAATCTATAGCAGCCTGCAGCGTAGCTTTCTGGCGCAGTCCCATCAAGCACGACACTGGTTTGCCGAGCGGGCCATCTTTGGCACTTACGAGGGCGTTCACCACAAGCTCAGGCGAGATATCCGTGACCTGTTGGACCAGGAAGAGGTGAGCGGCCAGAATATCCAGGACAAGCTCGAGCGGGCGAGGCGCGAGATCGAGCTCGCAGACCATCCCGTCGCCCGCGAAGCAGCTGAGTTGCTCGTCACCGACCTCGAGGCGTGGGCCGCGACGGCGGATGAGCAGGTCCTGCCTGAAACAGTCGAACGCGTGAGGGAGGCAAAGCTGACGGTGAGCCCGGCGCTCGTCGAGCTTTTCCCGGAACTGGCGGAGGCCTATTCGGCCGCTCCTCAGCCCCGCGACCGCATCCAGGTCTTGCTTGACCACTATCCTGCGCGCATCGAGCCCCGACCGGATGGCTACAATCTGGACGATCTCGTCCAAAGCGCAAAGAACCTCCTGAGTCTTGGCATCAAGGTCGGGACCGACGGGTATAAATCCGACACCGGGGTCCGCCTCTTCATGAAGAAAAGCCAAGGGCTGCAGCGGCTGCTGCACCAGACTCCGGGCCTGACCTCCATACCCTTCAGCAAGAGCCTCGCGGCGACGCTCAGCCAGGGCCGGTTCGACGTCGATGCGGCCTTGGAGGATCTGAAGGATAATCCCACGCTGGCGGCGTCAGTCATGGAAGCCTCAATCAAGCTTGCTGCGGAGAAGCACATTCTGCCCGAACCCTCTGGCCGACTGCTTACGGCTGAGGA
This sequence comes from Bradyrhizobium sp. USDA 10063, assembly GCF_054063735.1. Lineage (NCBI taxonomy): Bacteria > Pseudomonadati > Pseudomonadota > Alphaproteobacteria > Hyphomicrobiales > Nitrobacteraceae > Bradyrhizobium > Bradyrhizobium sp. USDA 10063. The sequence goes on from NZ_JBSSGP010000001.1 coordinate 396,419, forward strand.
TGCCGCCATGACGGTCACGCTGACCCGCGAGGAGGCTGCGGAGCGTGCTCAAATGGAGGCTACCCGCGCGCAAGTTGAAGAGATAGACATCACTGCAACGGCACTCGGGGTTGCCGAGACGCTCAGGCAGGCGGGTATCGAGGTGCATATGCCCCATCTCGATCGCCGCTTGAGATCGGAAGCCTCCATGAGGTCCCAACTCACCGGGATGAGCGTCACGTCTGACGACGACTCGCAGCTGATCAGCAGCGCTGTTCGCCACGTCTTCGAAGTCCCTGACAAGGATTTTGCAAGCACCTTCAAGAAAGCCATGCTGGCCTTCTACGAGCGTGACTACGCCGAGATCAGCACAACCAACTGGTTCAAGATGCGCAATCCGACCATCGTCGGCATCAAGACCGTGCTCGCCACTCCGCGAGGTTACCGCTTCGAGGTGGAGTTCCACACGCCAGACAGTTACGAGGCCAAGATTGCCAATCACGATACCTACAAGGAGCTGGAGAAGCTTCAGCAGCAAGCGAGCGGAGACGCTCTGGAGCAATCTGAGGCCGAAGAACTGGCTCGGCGCGCGCTGGAGGTCTGCAGAACGGTGGCGATTCCCCCTGGTGCCAGGAACATCCCCCACTGGGGAGTCGAACAGGCTCGTAGAAGGCAGGCCGGTGCGGCCTTTACGGCGCGAGCTGCCGAGCCAGGAAGGCGGGAAATCGGAGAGATTACGACCGCCCTCGGCGATCGGCCGATCGTGCTCGTCGGCATGCCGGGTGCCGGCAAATCTGCCATCGGCCGGCGTCTTGCGAAGCGGCTGCGGCTGAACTTCATCGATTCCGATGCCGAGATCAGGAAAGAAGCCGGCACGTCGATAAGGCAACTCTGCCAGACCTATGGCGAACAGTATTTTAGGGATCTTGAGGCTAAGGTAATCGCGCATGCGCTCAAGCAAGGGTCCGCGGTGCTCGCGACTGGTTCCGATTCGTTGATCCACGATCAGACCCGTAGCCTGATCCATGACAAGGCAGTCTCGATCTGGCTCAAGGCCGACGCCGACGTGATAATGCGGCGCAACAAGGGCCGGTCCGGCCGCCGGCTGCTGCAGACCCCCGACCCCGAGGCGACCGTCACGCAATGGATCAGGGAGCGCGAGCCGGTCTATCAAACCGCCGATCTCACGATCGCCTCGGACGAGAGGTCGCATACAAATCAGGTGGATGAATGCGTGGCGGCGCTGCATGCCCACCTCCGTGGCGAGGGCGCTCCGGACCGGGGACCTATGGGTGATCAAGAAGGGCTGCCGGGGCTCCGTCGGGACGTCTAGCGAGGTCTGGGCCCGCTGGTTGATTTATCGTCCACACCGCAGTTGCTGCGTAGTAGAGCTCAATGCGCTGTCTGCGCGCACACTATCCGATTCTCACATCGAGACTTCGATCCGACGGCCTCGCTCCACCGCTGCAGCGGGCGAGTGCTTGGCACCGGGAGCTACGCGGGGATTTTGGGGGCGCCCTGAAGGCGAACATCATCGGTGGAGAGAGATTCCACGTTGTCGGTCGTTGCCGATCTGCCCGTGCGCGTTGCGTGGCATTGCAACAATTGAGCGTGTTGGTGTCAATTAGCAGGTTGAACGTAAGCGCTTTTTTCTACGCACCTGTGCAATTGAGAACCCGGATGGGATGAGGTGTCCACCATGAACAAGGTGGACACCATCGATGATCACTGCAGAAGAACCTTTTAAGCTTGAGACGCTCGGCATGTTGCGGAATGGCCGGCGTCGCTATGATCCAGCGAGCAAACAGCGGCTGGTCGAGGCCTGTCTGCAGCCTGGCGTGTCGCTGGCGGGGCTGGCGTTGCAACACGGCGTGAACGCGAACCTGCTGCGGAAGTGGGTTGCCAAGCGACAACTTCAGAACGGGAATGGCCAGCCGGAGGCGCGGGCGGCGATTGCGCCGGCGTTTATTCCGGTGAGCGCGCCGTCGCGGTCGCCAACCCGATCTGCCGGCGCTATCGCCCTTTGCGCTACGGAGCGATCCTCTGCTGGGCGGCTGACGGCATCGATGCCCAACGGCGTGACGCTTTCGCTGGAAGGCGGCGACGCGCAGTTGTTGTCGGCGGTGATTGAAGCGCTGGGGCGTTGCGATGTTCCGGCTGGCGTCTGATCTTCGAGTCTACCTTCACCGCGCGCCGATTGACTTCCGGGCGGGGATCAACAGCCTGGCGATCGTGGTCGAGCAGTCGATGGGGCTGGATCCGTTCCAGCGCGCCGTGTTCGCGTTCTGCAATCGCCGTCGCGACCGGGTCAAGCTGCTGATTTATGATCGGTCGGGATTTTGGATGCTGCTGAAGCGGCTGGAGGCGGACCGATTCCACTGGCCCCGAAGCCAGGAGGCGGTGCTGACGCTGACGACGGAGGAGCTGCACTGGCTGCTTGACGGCATCGACATCGCGGCGGTGCGGCGCCATCCGGTGCGGCAATATCAGAGCGTGGGCTGACAGTGTTCGATGCGCGCGGCGTCATCGGCGCGATCGGATGACGCCGCCAACTACATGGAACCCGGTTGACGCGGCGGCATGACTTCGATTCAAGACTACGATGAGTCGCAAGCCCACGACGCACGAGCTGGAAGCCCTGATCGCGGCGCACGCGGCCGAGATCGCGGCGCTGAAGGCGGAGAACGAGAAACTCGCGCAACGCGTCCTGCATCTTGAGGAGCAGTTGCGCCTGGAGCGCTTGCACCGCTACGCGCCGAAGAGCGAAAAGCTCAAGGAGCGCATCTTCAACGAAGCCGAGCAGGCCGCCGCTGAAAGCCGGGACGACGGCGATGTCGAGGCGGTCGCCGTGCCGGACACGGGATTGCCGGAGGCTCCAAAGCCGGCGCCGAAGACACGCGGCCGCAAGCCGCTGCCTGACGATCTGCCGCGCCAACGCGTCGAATATGATCTGGGTGAGGATCAAAAGAACTGTCCGTGCTGCCAAAATCGGATGCATCGGATGGGCGAGACCGTCACCGAGCAGTTGCACGTCGAGGTGAAGGCGTCGGTGCTGCAACATGTGCGGTTCAAATATGCCTGCCGTCACTGCGAGCGCACCGCGCTGAACACCCCGATTGTGACCGCGCCGATGCCGGCGCAGCCGCTGCCGGGTAGCGTCGCCACGCCATCGACGCTGGCGCTGGTGCTCGCCAACAAATACGTCGACGGCACGCCGCTGTACCGTGTGGCGGACGCGCTGGGGCGCGCCGACGTCAGCATCGGCCGCGGGACGCTGGGCAGCTGGGTGATCCGGGCGAGCGAGTTGCATCTGCATCGGGTCTATGACGCGCTACAGCAAAAGCTCAGGGCACAGCCCCTGGTCCACGGTAAGCTTCCGAGGAAAGACGCCTTGCGACGGGCCGGTCTGATGGTTGAGAACTGTACGTATGGACAGCCATACGATCAGTGCGCTGAATCGACTGGAAGTGGTAGAGACAGGCCGGCGGCGGCGTTGGTCTGAGGAGGAGAAGGCGCGGATTGTTTTGGAGAGCCTGTCCGAGCCGCGCCTGGTTGCGGCGACAGCGCGGCGATACGGCTTGTCGCGTTCTCTCCTGGTGACTTGGCGAAGAGCCTTCGCGGCGAGCCGGACCAAATCCGAGGCCGGCTTTGTCAGGGCAGTTGTGGCCGAGGATGGGCTTATGGCGTCGGTGGCGAATTCATCGGAGAGCGCGACAGCCCGTTTGACGGAGCGTCGGATTGAGATCGAGCTGACCGGCGGGCGGCGCGTCATTGTCGATACGGGCGTTGACGTTGAGGCGCTTCGCCGGATCATCGAGGTTCTAGATCCGCGACGATTCCGGTTCCTATGGGAGTTCGGGTGTGGCTGGCGACGGGCCACACTGACATGCGCAAAGGCTTCGCCTCATTATCGTTGCAGGTGCAAGACAAGTTGGAATACCATCGCGAAGAATGTTCGCGCATGGAAAGAAATTGGTACTCATCCGAGGGCGGCCGCCTTGCAGAGGTTGGCTATCGCATGATTACAGGCAGTATGGACACCATATCGACTGCCAATAATGCGAAAGTTATGGAGATCGTCGACACAGGACGGCGCCGACGGTTCAGCATTGAAGCGAAGCAGCGGATTGTGGAGGAGAGTTATTGCTGTGGCGATCCTGTTTCTGTCGTTGCTCGCCGCCACGGACTTTTTCCTGGTCAACTGTTCGGGTGGCGACGCCTGGCGCGGCAGGGCACTCTTGCAGCGCTGAACGCCAAAGATGGCGATTACGGGTTTGTCGCGGCGCTGATTGAGCCGGAGCCAACGAGAAGCGAAGGGAGCCGTGACGACGCTCGCTGCGAGCAGACTGTTGGACGGATGGAGATCGTGCTCGGCAGCGGTGTTCGTCTGATCGTTGGCGTGGATGTCGATACCGCCGCTTTGTCGCGCGTCTTGAGAGTGCTGGAGGGGCGATGATCCCGATTCCGACGGGCGTTCGTGTCTGGCTTGCCACCGGCTACACCGACATGCGGTGCGGCTTTCCGAGTTTGGCTCTCCGCGTGCAGGAAGTGCTCAAGCAAAATCCGCTCGGCGGGAATCTTTTTTGCTTCAGGGGGAAGCGCGGCGATCTTTTGAAGGTCATTTGGCACGATGGCCAGGGGGCATGTCTGTTTACAAAAAGACTCGAGAGAGGAAGGTTCGTCTGGCCTTCGGTGGCAGGCGAAGCAGTGACGATCTCTCCGGCGCAATTGAGCTATCTCTTGTCCGGAATCGACTGGCGCAATCCTCAAGAAACGTGGCGTCCAACGCGAGTTGGATAGCGATTTGCGGTTGAACTTGCCAGCAAATATGATTCATTGGCTTCATGAGTCTGAAGCCGGATGATCTTCCCTTGGACCTTGCCAGCGCCCAGGCCGCACTGCTGGTCGAACGTGAATCGTTGCGGGCTGAACGCGAAGCGCGGCTGAAGGTTGAGGTTGAGCGCGATGCGGCCGTGGCCCAAGCCGCCAAGGTACAGGTCGAGGCCATCAATTGGCAGGTCGAAGCCGCCAGTGCGCAGGCGAAGCTGTCCGACACCGAAGCGTTGATCGCGCATCTGCAGCTCACGATCGAGAAGCTGAAACGAGAGTTGCACGGGCCGCGCTCCGAACGCACGGCACGGCTGATCGAGCAGCTGGAGCTGCAGCTGGAAGACCTGGTGACGTCAGCGACCGAGGATGAGCTCGCAGCACAGGCCGCGGCGGCGAAAACCCAGACCGTGCGCGCCTTCACGCGCAAGCGACCGATCCGCAAGCCCTGGCCGGATGACATCGAACGCGAGCGCGTCGTCATCGATCCCCCGGCCGCCTGCGCCTGCTGCGGCGGATCGCGGCTGTCGAAGCTGGGCGAGGATGTGACCCGGACATTGGAAGCGATCCCGCGCCGTTACAAGCTGATCGAGACGGTGCGCGAGAAGTTCACCTGTCGGGATTGCGAGGCGATCACGCAGCCGCCGGCGCCGTTCCACGCCACGCCGCGCGGCTTCATCGGTCCCAGTCTGTTGGCGATGATCCTCGTCGATAAATTTAACCAGCATCTGCCACTCAATCGTCAGAGCACGCGCTTCAAGTGCGAAGGGATCGACCTGTCGACGCAAACGCTGGCCGATCAGGTCGGCTACGGAACCTTCGCCGTCATGCCGCTCTTCGAGCTGATCAAGAGCCATGTGTTCGCCGCCGAGCGGCTTCACGGTGACGACACCACCATCCGCATTCTGGCGAAGAGCAAGTGCACGACCGGACGGATCTGGACCTACGTGCGTGACGATCGTCCCTTCGGTGGCACCGCGCCGCCGGCGGCGGTCTATTACGCCTCCGGCGACCGGCGGGGTGAGCACCCGCAGAAACATCTGGCGCTGTTCAACGGCATCCTGCAGGCGGATTGCTATAACGGCTTCGAGCCACTGTTCGATCCGAAGAAAAAAGTGTTGCCGATCACGCCGGGATTTTGCCTTGCGCATGCGAGACGGAAGTTCTTCGAGCTGGCCGACATCGGAAAAAATGCGCGGGAGGGCAAGAAAGGCAAGCCGATCTCCCCGATGGCGCTGGAGGCCGTCAAGCGCCTCGATGCACTCTTCGCCATCGAGCGCGAGATCAACGGCCTGACCGCCGCCGAGCGAGTTGCCGTGCGACAGCAAAAGAGCAAGCCGCTGTTCGATGAGATGCACGAGTGGTTGACCACGGAACGCGCTACTCTCTCTCGCGCCTCCGAGGTCCGCGGGCCGATCGATTACATGCTCAAGCGCTGGACCGACTTCGCCCGCTTCCTCGATGACGGCAGAATCTGCCTGACCAACAACGCGGCGGAAAGAGCGCTGCGTGGTATCGCTCTTGGACGACGTAACTGGACCTTTGCCGGCTCTCAGCGCGGTGCTGACCGTGCCGCCGTCATGCTGACACTCATCACAACCGCACGCCTCAATGACGTTGACCCGCAAGCCTGGCTCGCCGACATCCTCGCGCGCATCGCCGATCTGCCTGCTTCGCGCCTGCACGAGCTGCTTCCCTGGGAATGGAAAAGGCTGCGCGAGGTCGAAAAGCCCGCCGATCAGCGGCCCGTCGCAGCCTGAACTGTCCTCCATCATAACGCAGTCACGACTGCTCGCGCGAGAGACCGTTACGCGGCCTTCCTCTGATGCGTACGGTCCACGGTGACGAAACCTGGGTCCAGGTTCTGAAAGAGGAAGGCCGGGACGCGCAGGCCAAATCCTTCATGTGGGCCTACCGCAGCGGCCAGGACTGCGCGCAGCCGGTCGTGCTGTTCGATTACCAGCCCGGTCGCGGTCAGGAGTATCCGCAGGCGTTCCTGGCCGGCCATCGCGGCTTGTTGATGAGCGATGGCTATGACGCCTGGCGCACACTGACAGGCGCGACCCATCTCGGCTGTATGGCGCATGCGCGCAGGAAATTTACCGATGCGCTCAAGGCCAGGAAGACGCCCGGCGGTCCGCCATTGCAAGCGCTCAAGTTCTTCGAGGCGTTGTATGAGGTCGAGAGGGTGGCGCGCCTGACGCCGCCCGACGGCGAAACGCGCGCCGCATACACCTTGCGGCTGCGCCAGCAGCATAGCCTGCCGGTATTGGCCGCCTTCAAGACGTGGCTCGACGACCAGGCGCCGAAGGTCCTGCCCGAAAGCTTGACCGGCAAGGCGATCGCCTATGCGCGCAACCAATGGGACTATCTGACCCGCTACACCAGTGACGGTCTTGCCCCGATCGACAACAATGTTCTGGAGCGCGACATCAGGCCGTTTTGCACCGGAAGAAAAAGTTGGCTGTTCAGCGACACCGTTGCCGGCGCCAAGGCAAGCGCCGTGATCTACAGTTTGGTGCTGACATGCCGGGCATGCGACGTCGATCCCTATGCATGGCTACGTCACGCGCTCACTGAATTGCCTCAGCGTGCGCCCGACGCCGATATCGAAGATCTGTTGCCGTTCAACTGCACCGCTCAAAAACACCTGCCAGCTGCGAACAACGGCTGACGTTCGAACGCTCAGGTCAACCAAGCCGTTCCGATGATCCCGCCGCGGCCCGGCGTCACACCACGCCGCGGCCACCTGCGCGCAGCCTGTGCAGTAAAATGCGCGCTTACGGTTGAACCAATCGGCCGACTCCTCAACGGTACGCATACGACGAAGTACGACGAAGACCGCCTGATTGACGCATGCGCGCGGGCACGGCGAGCTCTATGATGGTGTTGCGTGAAGGTCAGGCAGCCTGCTGATCGGCGGGCTTGTCGCCTTGGCGCAGGAGCTTCCATTCCCAGGGCAGCAGTTCGTGCAGACGCGATGCGGGAAGATCGGCGATACGGGCGAGGACGTCGGCGAGCCAGGCCTTGGGGATCGACGTCGTTGAGGCGACAGGTCGTGATCATCGTCAGCATGATGGCAGCACGGTCGGCCCCACGGTTGAAAGGCCCCCCTGCAGAGTGATAGGTCCCCGGTCCGGAGCGCCCTCGCCACGGAGGTGGGCATGCAGCGCCGCCACGCATTCATCCACCTGATTTGTATGCGACCTCTCGTCCGAGGCGATCGTGAGATCGGCGGTTTGATAGACCGGCTCGCGCTCCCTGATCCATTGCGTGACGGTCGCCTCGGGGTCGGGGGTCTGCAGCAGCCGGCGGCCGGACCGGCCCTTGTTGCGCCGCATTATCACGTCGGCGTCGGCCTTGAGCCAGATCGAGACTGCCTTGTCATGGATCAGGCTACGGGTCTGATCGTGGATCAACGAATCGGAACCAGTCGCGAGCACCGCGGACCCTTGCTTGAGCGCATGCGCGATTACCTTAGCCTCAAGATCCCTAAAATACTGTTCGCCATAGGTCTGGCAGAGTTGCCTTATCGACGTGCCGGCTTCTTTCCTGATCTCGGCATCGGAATCGATGAAGTTCAGCCGCAGCCGCTTCGCAAGACGCCGGCCGATGGCAGATTTGCCGGCACCCGGCATGCCGACGAGCACGATCGGCCGATCGCCGAGGGCGGTCGTAATCTCTCCGATTTCCCGCCTTCCTGGCTCGGCAGCTCGCGCCGTAAAGGCCGCACCGGCCTGCCTTCTACGAGCCTGTTCGACTCCCCAGTGGGGGATGTTCCTGGCACCAGGGGGAATCGCCACCGTTCTGCAGACCTCCAGCGCGCGCCGAGCCAGTTCTTCGGCCTCAGATTGCTCCAGAGCGTCTCCGCTCGCTTGCTGCTGAAGCTTCTCCAGCTCCTTGTAGGTATCGTGATTGGCAATCTTGGCCTCGTAACTGTCTGGCGTGTGGAACTCCACCTCGAAGCGGTAACCTCGCGGAGTGGCGAGCACGGTCTTGATGCCGACGATGGTCGGATTGCGCATCTTGAACCAGTTGGTTGTGCTGATCTCGGCGTAGTCACGCTCGTAGAAGGCCAGCATGGCTTTCTTGAAGGTGCTTGCAAAATCCTTGTCAGGGACTTCGAAGACGTGGCGAACAGCGCTGCTGATCAGCTGCGAGTCGTCGTCAGACGTGACGCTCATCCCGGTGAGTTGGGACCTCATGGAGGCTTCCGATCTCAAGCGGCGATCGAGATGGGGCATATGCACCTCGATACCCGCCTGCCTGAGCGTCTCGGCAACCCCGAGTGCCGTTGCAGTGATGTCTATCTCTTCAACTTGCGCGCGGGTAGCCTCCATTTGAGCACGCTCCGCAGCCTCCTCGCGGGTCAGCGTGACCGTCATGGCGGCATCCTCAGCCGTAAGCAGTCGGCCAGAGGGTTCGGGCAGAATGTGCTTCTCCGCAGCAAGCTTGATTGAGGCTTCCATGACTGACGCCGCCAGCGTGGGATTATCCTTCAGATCCTCCAAGGCCGCATCGACGTCGAACCGGCCCTGGCTGAGCGTCGCCGCGAGGCTCTTGCTGAAGGGTATGGAGGTCAGGCCCGGAGTCTGGTGCAGCAGCCGCTGCAGCCCTTGGCTTTTCTTCATGAAGAGGCGGACCCCGGTGTCGGATTTATACCCGTCGGTCCCGACCTTGATGCCAAGACTCAGGAGGTTCTTTGCGCTTTGGACGAGATCGTCCAGATTGTAGCCATCCGGTCGGGGCTCGATGCGCGCAGGATAGTGGTCAAGCAAGACCTGGATGCGGTCGCGGGGCTGAGGAGCGGCCGAATAGGCCTCCGCCAGTTCCGGGAAAAGCTCGACGAGCGCCGGGCTCACCGTCAGCTTTGCCTCCCTCACGCGTTCGACTGTTTCAGGCAGGACCTGCTCATCCGCCGTCGCGGCCCACGCCTCGAGGTCGGTGACGAGCAACTCAGCTGCTTCGCGGGCGACGGGATGGTCTGCGAGCTCGATCTCGCGCCTCGCCCGCTCGAGCTTGTCCTGGATATTCTGGCCGCTCACCTCTTCCTGGTCCAACAGGTCACGGATATCTCGCCTGAGCTTGTGGTGAACGCCCTCGTAAGTGCCAAAGATGGCCCGCTCGGCAAACCAGTGTCGTGCTTGATGGGACTGCGCCAGAAAGCTACGCTGCAGGCTGCTATAGATTTCCAAAACATTCTTCGTGGCCGCGAGGATCTGGCTGGCACGACTGAACTGATAGTTACCATCCTCAATCGCCGGCGTATGCGACTTTGGCGGCTTGAGCGAACGAACGCCGCGAGCTTGCTCCTTTTGATCGAACTGCCAGACATGCTGATAAAGCTGCGGCCGGTCGCCGATGATGACGACGGCGTCCCCGTCGAAGTCGCCGTCGAGCTTCTTCTGTTCACCGGGCGGCACGGCAACCAATGACCCAGGAGCGAACAGCTCCGTCGCCTGCAGGATGCCCACGCAGTCGACCGGCGTATCCACGGTTGCGCGGTCCTTGCGCTCGGTCCAGCTCGAATGGCACTTGACGTCCTCGGCCGACATCACCAGCCCACGGTCGGCGTAGTCGGCCGGCCACATCTCATCCGGCACCACGATCAGAATCCCTTTGGCAAAGAAGCTCGGATCGTCGTCCGCCAGCACCTCCCGCGACTTCTGGGCGACACTGAAACTGTATTGCATAGCTACGCATCTATCGAGGAATGCCGCAGTCGGATCCCCATCAGCTGCCGACTTGACCCGCTCGGCGGCGAGCGGGCGCAGGTTGGGCTTGTCGTAGGGGGACCGGCCGACCAGCACGCCATTTGTTCCAGTCAACGTGCCGCTCTTAAGCGTCGGCACGTGGAGATCGTCGTCATCGGATGGTACCGCGACGGCACCAGGACCGTCGATGTGTCCGGCCGTCACGGTGCGAAACAACTCTTCGGACGTCAGCTCTCGTCCGTCTCGGCTCTCAAGCCAGGTCTTGGCCTTCTCGCTCGCTTCTTCCGCCACCTGCTCGCTGCGCGGATAATGTTGCAGCGCCGAGGGAGGGACGGACGATCTCCTTCCCTCACCAAAGGCCGGCAGCCGATCGGGACCTTCCTGGTGACCAACCCGGTGAACAGCTGGCATCTGCTCGGCCAGCGAGGCCTTGATGAAGCCGCAGCCGTCATGCGGTCGTAAGGCGATCGGGCCCTGTGGCCCAATCAGCCTGAACGGGTGATGCTCGTTGGCAGGTCGGTCCGGCAGCAGCAACAGCCTGAAGGCGCCTTCCAGCGCGTAGTCGTGAGGCCCTAGATCTTTGATCGCCGGTGGCGCCGCAAACCCCCTGCGTTGGGTGTACCAATAGGCTTCTTTGAACGGCGCCCAGGCCCGCGACAGATGCTCGAATGCTGTCCCCGGAGCGGTTTCGGCATAGGGAATGGCCAGCAGCTTACCTCCGGAAGTCGTTGGCTGCTCGCCAGGAACGAGGGCGGCGATCTGCGACAGGGTCGGCTTTGGGGGTCTCAACTTGCTGCCGCCGAACAGGTCCATGCGGTATGGCACATCATCGACGGTGATCGTCCGCGCCAGCATGAAGGCGCTCAGCTGTGCCGGCAGCTGCACCGCGACCACCGGGAATGCCCCCAAGGTCAGGCGATGGAAAATCGAATAGCGTGTCTCAGGCTCCGTCGCCACTCGCCGTCCCTGCAGGTCCACCACCGGCAGCTGCATCAGTCCCGCATCACCCTGCGGCGGTCTGGGCTCATGGTCCATCGATCGCAACACCTCATGCATGTCGAAGACGGATGCCGGATGTTGCGCCTGGATTCTCGCCGCATCCTGCGCCATGAACGCGTCCAGCGCATCGACCGGATTGTCCGACTCGATTTGCGCGATCAGGTTCCAGCTCATGTTGGAAAGATCGCTTTCGATGAGGTCGCGCGTGTCGTCCAGGATCTCCTTGGTCTTGCGCTGCAGCTCGTCCCGCCGTGCGAGCAAATCGGACTTGTCGACATACGGCCGCTTGAACAACGTCTCCAGGACCGCACGGGCTTTCAGCACTTGATAGATCGACAACGCCGGGCAGCGGCTCGCGAACGGCCCACGGGTCCGCTCGGCCTCGCTTGCGTTGAGATACGCCTCGATCTTGCGCTCCACGACCGGTTGGATGTCGTTCAGCAGGTTCAGAGCCTGCCTGCGGTGCCGGCGCAGGTGCGGGCTGCGCGCCAGCGGCAGCAGCGCGGCGCAAAGATTGCCCGTGGTTTCGAGGTCATTCTCCGTGGCAAAATCAGGGAAGCGGTGTAGTTCGGTGAGCCGATTTAACCCAATCGGTGCGAGCAAACCGAGGTCCTCAAACAGCCTGACCTTCGCCAGCGCCTTGAAAATCGTAGCAATGCTCAGAACATCGGCCTGCTCCAGCCGATCATCGGCATAGTGCAGGTAATGAGCCAGCTGATGTAGGCTATTCTTCAGCAGGGCCGTCTCCGCAACGTCTCCACCGTCCTCGCCCCTTATGGCACTGCGTCCCAGAGCATTGGCGATCGTGGCGAGCTCAAGCGTCGTGAACGAACCAAAGCGTCGGCCCGGTCCGCCGAGGCCGCGCGCGATGTCCATTACCGCCTGGTGGCATGCCGCATCTTCCGGCCATTTGCTGAAACCGTTCACCAGGTTCGCCAGTTCCTGGGACTTAAAATTGGGGAGCCGGGAAGGCACCTCACCGGCGATGGCGACGGTGGCCTCGCGACAGCCCGCCGCCTCCGGCCATTTGCTGAAGCCGTTCACCAGGCTCGCCAGCGCCTGCGGGTCAAAATGGGAGAGCCGGGAAGGCACCTCACCGGCGATGGCGACGGCAGCCTCGCGACAGCCTGGCGCGTCCGGCCATTTGCTGAAACCGTTCACCAGGCCCGCCAGTTGCAGCGGGTCAAAACGGGAGGGCTGGGAAGGCACCTCAGCGGCAATGGCGACGGCGGCCTCGCGACAGTCCGCCGCCTCCGGCCATTTGCTGAAACCGTTCACCAGGTTCGCCAGCGCCTGCGGGTCAAACCGGGAGAGCCGGGAAGGCACCTCAGCGGCGATGGCGACGACGGCCTCGCGACAGCCCGCCGCGTCCGGCCATTTGCTGAAACCGTTCACCAGGCTCGCCAGCGCCTGCGGGTCAAACCGGGAGAGCCGGGAAGGCACCTCACCGGCGATGGCGACGGTGGCCGCGCGACAGCCCTCCGCGTCCGGCCATTTGCTGAAGCCGTTCACCAGGCTCGCGAGCGCCTGCGAATCAAAACGGGAGAGCCGGGAAGGCACCTCACCGGCGATGGCGACGGCGGCCTCGCGACAGTCCGCCGCGTCCGGCCATTTGCTGAAACCGTTCACCAGGTTCGCCTGTTCTTGGGGCTTAAAATTGGAGAGCCGGGAAGGCACCTCACCGGCGATGGCGACGGCGGCCTCGCGACAGCCCGGCGCGTCCGGCCATTTGCTGAAGCCGTTCACCAGGTTCGCCAGCTCATGGGGCTTAAAATTGGAGAGCCGGGAAGGCACCTCACCGGCGATTGCGACGGCGGCCTTGCGACAGCCCGCCGCGCCCGGCCATTTGCTGAAACCGTTCACCAGATTCGCCAGCGCCTGCGGGTCAAAACGGGAGAGCTGGAAAGGCACCTCACCGGCGATGGCGACGGCCGCCGCGCGACAGCCCGCCGCGTCCGGCCATTTGCTGAAGCCGTTCACAAGGTTCGCCAGTTCCTGGAGCTTAAAATTGGAGAGCCGGGAAGGCACCTCACCGGCGATGGCGGCGGCAGCCTCGCGACAGCCCTCCGCGTCCGGCCATTTGCTGAAACCGTTCACCAGGTTCGCCAGCCCCTGCGGATCAAAACGGGAGAGCCGGGAAGGCACCTCACCGGCGATGGCGACGGCCGCCGCGCGACAGTCTGGCGCGTCCGGCCATTTGCTGAAACCGTTCACAAGGTTCGCCAGCTCCTGGGGCTTAAAATTGGAGAGCCGGGAAGGCACCTCACCGGCGATGGCCACGGTGGCCTCGCGACAGCCCTCCGCGTCCGGCCATTTGCTGAAACCGTTCACAAGGTTCGCCAGCTCTTGCGGAGGAAAATCAGAAAGCCGGGCGGTGCGGACGGCACGGCGACAGACCTCACCGGCGATTGCGACCGTCGCTTGACGGTTGGCCTCCTGTTCCGGCCATTTGCTAAAGCCGTTCACCAGGATCGCCAGCCCCTGCGGAATATCGGAGAGCCTGCCGGTCCAGCGAACAACCTCCCCGGCGATCGCGACGGTGGCCTTGCGACAGCCTGCCGCGTCCGGCCATTTGCTGAAGCCATTCACCAGTAAGGATAGGCCTTGATTATTCTGCCTCCGAAGTCCACGGCTTTCACCGCAACAAAATTCCGCGATTCTGATCGCCCCCCTGCGGCATTCCGGCGCCTGGGAGTGCCGACCGAATGATACGGCGAAGAGCGGAAGGGCTCGGTCCTCGACTTCGTCCATAAGCGCGTCGTCGAGCCTCGATACGCGAGCTGCGAGGGCCTTGCAAGCTTCCATGCCTTCCCGACCGCCAGCCTCCCCGCTCACCGCGTTGCATGTCTTGGCGCAGCTCCATGATTCACCAGCGCGGATATTTTCTTCCAAGCGCGCGACAAACCTGTATCGGAAATCAGCGGCCGCCTTTTGCAGGAACGTTGCCTTGTCTGGCATTCGCAACTGCCTGGCATAGTTCACCACTGCACCTGAGAATCCATAGACGTCGCGAGCCCGATCAATGTCCCTTAGCGCCATATTAAGCCTGCTCGAACTAAGTGCGCTCGAAGAGCTATAGGGGCGCTCTAAGCTTGCACCATGGATGCTCTGCGCGGCGACATCGTCGACGCGCCGCTTTCCTGGCCTGGCACTCAGGTCGGGCGCGGAATACCTATGTGGCGAGAGCGCCTCTGTTCGCGAGCTGCCGACTGCTCGATCGCTCCGCCAGTACTCGCCGCCACAACGCGACGAACTCTCTGCCCGACTTGGTGCGCCACGATAAGGCCTGTACGATTGTTCAGAGCTTGCAACCTGGCGGCTCTGCGCGGCGACATCATCGACGCGCCGTTGTCCTGACCTGGCACTCGGGGCGAACGCGGAATACCTATGTGGTCGGAGCCCCTCTGTTCGTGAGCTTCCGGCTGCTCGATCGCTTCGCCAGTGCTCGCCGCCACAACGCGACGAGCTTTCCGCCCGACTTGGTGCCTGACGATAAGATCTATACGGAATATTCGAGCTTCCACCATGCCCGCGCTGCGCAGCTATATCGTCGATAGGGACG
Source organism: Bradyrhizobium sp. USDA 10063 (assembly GCF_054063735.1). Taxonomy (NCBI): domain Bacteria; kingdom Pseudomonadati; phylum Pseudomonadota; class Alphaproteobacteria; order Hyphomicrobiales; family Nitrobacteraceae; genus Bradyrhizobium; species Bradyrhizobium sp. USDA 10063. Next base: position 411,500 of record NZ_JBSSGP010000001.1, read on the forward strand.
CGAGAGGAACAAGTCTCCAAATCTTGAGGCTCAGAGCCCATCCGTCCAAGGACAGAACTGTTCGTTTGACCGCCCTCGCCAGAAACGCCATCTGTGTGAGACTTGGCCGCGCCTTCAGCGCCATCGTCTGCAGATCGCCAAACGCGAATCCCAAGTCCGCTAATGCCGGTCATAACGCGCCTCCAATACAACCGCGAATGCGCTGGTTGTGATCTTCGAAGCATAATGGCGCCCTTGAGCGCGCTACTACCCCATCGTAAGCGCGCGAGGCGCACCCAAGGGATTTTCGCGGCTTGCGCTATCTCTTCGAGGAATAAATGCTTGAGCACAAACGACAGCACATGCTTTTCGATGACACGTCCCAATGCTCGAAGAGCGATCGGCCATCCGTCGCACTCGAATCTCCTGTACTTCTCTCCTACGACCAGGACAAATAGATGTTTGTTATGAAGCGATATTCCACACCTATGGTCTGAGCCCTCGTTTCAGCTAGCGATGGATGGCTCCCCTGATCCGAGGCTCGAAGCCTGGACCAGTTTTGGCTTTAGTCTTGCGCTGCCGAATCCTCTCGGCTGCCGAGCCGGACCAAATCGGGTCCCGCAATGACGGGTGGACGGCCCCCGACAGCATCGATGTGCCAGACTGGTGATGTTGAGTCGAACCAGACAAGGGCACCGTCCATGACGAAGATTAGCACGATTGGTTTGGATCTGCCGAAGAGCGTGTTTCAGGTTCACGGAGTTGACGCGTCGGTGACCGTGGTGCTGCGGCGCCAGCTTCGGCGGGCAGCGGCGGAGAAGTTGTTTGCCGGTTTGCCGCCGTGCCTGGTGGGGATGGAGTCCTGCGGCAGCGCCCATCATTGGGCACGGGTAATCAGGAAGTACTGTCACGAGGTCAAGCTGATGCCGCCGGCCTATGTGAAGCGCAACAAGAACGATGGCCGGGACGCGGAAGCGATCTGCGAGGCTGTGCCTCAGCCGACGATGCGCTTTGTTGCGGTCAAGAGCGTCGCACAGCAGGCTGCGCTGGCGGTTCACGGCACGCGCGCCTTGGTTCGGCAGCGCACGATGGCCGCGAACGCATTGCGGGCGGCATTGAGTGAGCTCGGGACCGTGGCGGCGCAGGGCTATGAGGGCTGCGCGAGCTGATGGCCAGGCTCGAAGAGCCGAGCGAGGATATCCGGGAGAACATGCGGCGTACGCTGCTGATATCCCCGCGCGCGCTTGCTCTCTCGCCGTACCACAGGGCCATCTGGGACTTGCGGCCGTAGTGCTTAGATCCCACCACGCGGGAACGCCTGCTGGTCACTTGTCCCGTCTGCGGCAGGGATGTCCGGGGAATGAATCGCTATGTCGCAGTGCATGCTCGGCAGGACTGAGGCAAATCGGTCTTTCCTGGTTGTCGAGACACAGAAGGCCGAGCATGCGATTTTGCGGTAGCATTTTTGGGAAGCTCCTTGAACCGATCAATCGACGGCAGTTTCAGACGGCTGTGGATGGTCTGGACGGGGATGCCTACGACAAGTCGTTCAAGAGCTGGGATCACCTGGTGGCGCTGATCTATGCGCAATTGAGCGGTCACGACAGTCTGCGCGGGCTGGAGGCGGGGTTCAACGCCAATCCTCAGCACCATTATCATCTGGGGACGGGCAAGCTGTCGCGTTCGACGCTGTCGGATGCCAATGCGCGGCGCCCGGTCGGCATTTTTGCGCAAACCTTTGCGACGCTGTCGGTAATGGCAAGCCGGCAGCTGCGGAGCGAAGGCAACGAGATGGTGCGCCTGATCGACGCCAGCCCGATCCCGCTCGGCAAGGTTTGCAGCTGGGCGGCGTGGAACGGCCGCATCCGCGGCATGAAGCTGCACGTTGTCTACGACCCCAAGGGCGATGTCCCGAAGTGCGTCGAGGTGACGCCCGCAAACGTCAATGACATCGAGATTGGCCGTCAGGTCCCAATCCAGGCCGGCACGACCCACGTGTTCGACAAGGGATATTGCCGTTTCGGCTGGTGGCGGAAGATCAATGACAGCAAGGCTTTCTTCGTCACCCGCCCGAAGACGAGCATCCGTCTTCGGGCGTTTGAACATCGCACTATCCGTAAGCGCAAGGGCGATGGTTTCGAGATTCTCGCCGATGACGAGGTCAAGCTCGTCAGTAAGGGAGACTCGCGCCTGCCGATCCCGCTGCGCCGGATCAAGATCAGGCGCGAGAAGGGTGGCAAGATTACGCTTCTGACCAACGACCTTGCCCGTACCGCCATCGAGATCGCCGCCCTTTACAAGAGCCGATGGCAGATCGAGCTGCTGTTCCGCTGGATCAAGCAGCACCTCGATATCCGCAAGTTCCTCGGCACCAACGACAATGCCATCCGCCTGCAGGTGCTCGCTGCGATGATTGCCTACCTGTTGTTGCGCATCGCTGCGCAGGATGCGCAGCTGTCGCTGACGCCCAGAAGCACGTGTCGTTGCGTCAAACGAAGCGTTCGGTAAGAGATTGTCGCCGAGCCGCACGCATTTTCGGCCTTGAGCAGGTAACGATACGGATCGCATTGGCGGTCGATTGGGTTCAGCAGTCGCCCTGGACGAAACGCCAGCGGGCAGCTCACACTTTTGTGCCGGACCGAGCGGTCGACGGAGGGCAGACCCACTATCCATAGGCAACCGTTATGACTCCATGCCCGTATTGTATTGGCGCCGAGCGGAAGGCCGAACTAGATGATTGTGAGAATTCATCGCTTGCAACGGGCAATGCCGCTCGGCAGACGGTCTTGTCGAGCGCTGCTGGCCGTCGTCAGCGGCATTGGATGTGTGGTGGTGAGATGGGTGCTTGGCTGCGGGGCGCGAGCGTGCCCTTTCGGGGGGGGGCTGCTGCGATGTTTTCCCGGCCAAGGTCGGTCGCGGGATATGGCATGGATGATCAGCAAACGACACCTGACGCAGTCATGGACAGGGATTCGGGATGTAAGTCTTGGTTGTCGACGTGTGCGACACCCGACAGTCGCTCCGGCCTCCTGCGACGTCTCACCGAGGCGGCATTCTTGGCTTGTGTCACGAACGACGTGGTGAGGGCGAGGCGGATTGCGAAGGGACTTGACGTCATTGCGCCGGGCAGTCGGGAGTGTGTCATTGCGTATGCGTTCGCAGATCTGACGGCAGGCGATATTTTAGCAGCGCTGGAACGTCTCGATCCTCTTGCCAAAGCAAATGATGCATATGGGATGGCGTTTCAGGCCTTGGCTCTCGGGCTTAATGGACGCCTAAGCGAACGCGATACTGTGCTCAGGCGTCTGCCAAGCGGCGAGCCCGGCCTCGATGGGTTCCTCGCAGCCTTGGGCCAGACCGCGCCGGCACCTACCACAGGAAAGGACATCTGATGAGCAATGTAGGTAGTATCCTCCCGCAAACACGGCCGGCCTTTTCGGCAATGGAGATGCCGGCCACGTCGGAAGTATCGGCCGAATCCGTCGAGGCGTTTCGAGCCACACTCGAGTCGCCCGTGCCGTCGCAGCGAGCTGACGAACCGCCGATCATGGCTGCGAGCGCGCTGACCGAGGAGGGACGGGAACCGCTCGCTTCTCGCCTATCCGATGATATCCTCAGTGGCATGGAAAAACTGAACGCCGGCTTTGCAGAAACCATGCAAGGCGTTCGCAAAGCCGCCGAAGGCATGAACGCGGGGAACATCCGCTCGGCTGAGTGGCTCGACGTGCAGGTCGAACTATCGGCGATGAGTCTGCAATACGACCTTGTGACCAAGGTGGTTGGGAAGGCGACCCACACGCTCGACACTTTCTTGAATGGCCAATGAACCACGATGATGCGGGCGCGGCGTTTGTATTGATGCGGGCGGCGGCGCTTCTGGTGCTATTCACCCTGGTCGGCTGCGGATCGAAGATCGAGCTCTATCGCAACCTTTCGGCGCGCGAGGCTAACGAAATGCTTGCGTTGCTTATGCGAGAAGGCATCCGCGCGGAACGGACGACAGACACCGGCGGCACGACCTCGCTCGTGGTGCCGACAGAAGACGTGCCGCGTGCCATGACTGTGTTGGACAACGCCGGGTGGCCTCGCGATCATTTCGCCGACATGGGCACTCTCTTCAAGAAAGACCGGATGATCTCATCGGACACAGAAGAGCGTGTTCGCTACATTTATGGTGTCACACAGGAGCTTTCGCAGACTCTGTCCAGTATCGACGGCGTGCTCAATGCCCGGGTCCACGCAGTTTTGCCGGAAAGCGCGAGTGACGACCGTAGTCCACCCGCCTCGCCAACTGCCGCTGTGCTCGTCCGTTACAAGCCCGGTGCTCCGATCGATCAGGTCGTGCCGAAGATCAAGGAGCTGGTCGCAAATAGCCTGAAGGGCCTGTCCTATGATCGGGTCTCAGTTGCCCTTGTAGAGGCGGGTCAGGACAATACCACGCTGGGTCGAACGGAAGTGACTGCCGGGGCGTCAGAACGTAGCGACCCATCGCACCTCTTGATCGCCCTCGTCGGCGGCATGGCGGCATCGCTGATCGGCAATGCTGTGCTGGTCTGTCTCATATGGCGGCGGCGCTTTAGCCGCTGGAACGGTATGGCAGCGCCATGAACTTCGGCGAAGCGAACAATCCGACTGCGCTCACAACGAGCTCAGCGACAATCCCGGATGAATGGCTTGATACGCCGTGGGCGGGAGCGATGATGCGCTGCATCGCCGATCCTGCGGCCGATTTCGATGATACAAGAGCGACCGATTGGCCCGAATGGATGCCTCTGCACCTCGCTCAGTCCGACCCGTTTATCCGCGTCAAGCTTGGACGTTGGCTGATTCGCGGCCAAGGTGGTGAAGCGGCTGCGATTATTTCGGCCGGCAACGCACCACGAACCCGGCTCGCATTTCTGCCGACGCCCGACGCTGCACGCCTCATCTGCCTGGCTGGAGCTTGGACCGGCGTGTCCAGCCTCACCGGCCTCGTTCGGACGGCCGATGTTGCGGCGGCACGCGCCGTTCTCGGGAAAGAGGCCTTCGCATTCGCTGCGCATGCTGCACTGTTGCCGCGACCGACCCTCGAACTGATGTCCGCGATCAGCACTTCCGAAATGCCGACTGCGCCTGATGCATTCCTCCACCGCGGTGCGGCGATGTTCGGCCTCGCGATAGGCGCTGTCCCGCATGGGCTGCGCACCCGACTACGATTGCGCCGCCCCGCAGCGATCTGGATGGTGGCGGCGGACGCCTGCCGTTACGACAATGCCGGCGAGGATGCCTTTCGAGCGATGCGCCGCCTCGTCCGCAAAAAGATGCCAACATGGTCGCACTGGTTCAATTGACGTCTGGCAGGACCGGCATCCTCGGCCCAGGGCGAGTCCTGCCGGCAGCAAGCGCGCAGACGATCGTGGACGCGGAGCAATTGCTCACCCAGGCGCGACGCGATGCGGACGCGCTCGTGGACGGGGCGCGCGAAACCGTAGGAATGATCGAGACGGCAGCCAAGGAAGCCGCGCTGACGGCGGCGCAAGCGACCATCGAACAACGTTTGATCGGGATCGCCGTGGCGTCTCTGCGAATCATGGAGCAGAATCAAGAGCGGATTGTCGACATGGGCCTGCAGATCGCGCGTCGGGTCATCGATACCGTCGTTCCGGATGACGCGGCGGTGCAGATCGCTTTGAATAGCTTGAGATTCACGGGCCATAGCTCCCTCGTCCGCTTACGCGTCGCACCGGCGCATGTCGAAACGGTTCGCAGACGATTGAACCAACTGCTCTCGACGGCGACGTCGCGCGCCGTCGTCGAACTGGTCTCTGATCCGCGCGTCAAAGATGCCGGATGCATCCTTGAGACCGATGCTGGACTGGTCGACGCCACGATCGAAAGCCAATTGGCGGCGATCGAAGCCGGCCTGCGCAATAGCCTGAAGGCCCCCGCAACATGATTTCCGAGCTACCCGAGCTACCGACGGCAATCACCGCCATTCATTCTCCGCACGACGGCATCGATCGCTTGTTCCAGCGTGCGCGCACGGTGGTGGCGCAGACGTCGACATTGCGCGTCCGCGGCCGGGTCCTTCAAATCGTCGGGACAATCATCCGTGCAACGGCACCTGGCGCCCGCATAGGCGACCTGTGCACGCTCCGCAATCCCGAGAACGGCTGCGAATTGTCGGCGGAAGTCATCGGGTTTCAGCACGACATCGCCATTCTGACGCCGCTTGGTGACATACAGGGACTTTCTACCCTCACTGAGGTGATCCCGATGGGAGAGCCTCTGACAGTGCCCGCGGGCTGGAACCTGCTTGGCCGGGTGCTTGACGGTCTCGGCCGCCCTCTCGACACATCCACGCATGGGCCCCTGCTTCCAGACACCCGCGTGCCAGTCCAAGGCGAGGCGCCGGATCCCTTGACCCGGCGCCTCATTGATCGCGTTCTTCCAGTCGGTATACGAGCAATCGATGGTCTTTTGACGTGCGGGGAGGGACAACGCACGGGAATCTTTGCCGCGGCGGGCGGCGGCAAGAGCACGCTGTTGTCGATGCTGGCGCGTAGCGCGGCGGTTGACGTGACTGTGGTAGCGCTGATTGGCGAGCGTGGCCGCGAGGTGAAGGAGTTCATCGAGCACGATCTCGGCTCAGAGGCGCGAGCGAGATCGGTTCTTGTCGTTGCGACCTCAGATCGTTCCGCGATGGAGCGGGTGAAGGCGGCCTATGTGGCGACGGCGATTGCAGAATGGTATCGAGATAAGGGGCAGCGTGTGCTGCTTCTCATGGATTCGGTCACGCGCTTTGCGCGCGCACAGAGGCAGATTGGTCTGGCGGCCGGCGAACCGGCCGCCCTGCGTGGTTTCCCCCCCTCGGTCTTTGCAACTTTGCCGCAACTCGTGGAGCGCGCTGGAAATAATGACCGTGGATCGATAACCGCGTTTTACACCGTGCTCGTCGAGGGCGACGACGTCACCGAACCCCTGGCCGATGAAACCCGCTCCATCCTCGATGGCCACATTGTGCTCTCACGCAGCTTGGCGATGTCGGACCACTATCCCGCTATCGATGTTCTGGCAAGCGTCAGCCGTGTCATGAGCGCTATCGTGTCGTCGCAGCATGAGAAGCTGGCAGGTCAGCTGCGGGCGTTGATAGCTAAATACCAAGAGGTGGAACTGTTGATACGGGTCGGCGAGTACGAGGAAGGAGCCGATCCGCATGCTGATACGGCGATCGCCAAAATAGAGAGTATACGGGCTTTCCTGCGACAGCCGACTTGGGAACAGATTGGCTTCGACGCAATGCTTCATGAGCTTGCCACGTGCCTGGCATAATTCCCAAGGCCGGACATCAATTGCTTGAGTTGAGGCAATTGCGGCATCGCCGCGCCGACGAGACTCTGCGGGCGCGGCAGTCAGCCATCGACAAATCCGCTGCGGCTGTCGACGCAGCACTGACAGACCTTCTCACATGGCGGCGAGACCGGCCTCGTCTGGAGTACGAGACATACGATTCGCTGATCGGCAAAGCTGTCACTCTCAACGATCTGGAGGAGGCGAAGGCAAAGGTGATCTCACTGCACAACCACGAACGGCTGCTCGAACAGCGCCTTGAGGAAGCACTGTCGGAAACCGAACAAGCGAGGTGGGCGCGTGCGAAAGCCTACACCGCCGCACGCAAGGCATATCGGGAGCTCGAGAAATGCGACAGTTTGGTCCGTGCCTTGAAAGCCGGCCCGCTGAAGGAGACGGATCTCCAATTTATGGATCTGAGCAGCGGACCATCTAACAGTGCGGGTGCGGCCGTTATGGGGGAGTGGGGGCGTCAGAAGTTCTACAACAAGGCTCAAGAACGCCCACAGGACCGTTCTTCGCGAGGTTCTCTATCGATTTCACCCCTGGTTTGGTCGCCGAGTTTGCGTTCATGGAACGGGCGGGAAGGCTGATGATGTCGCTTTCCGCTGCTCTCTTGATGGATCGCAAGCGGATCGATGGTTGGAGGTTCCAGCATGGATGTTCGATCGGGCAGCATGCCCTGACGCCGAGCCTTTGACAGCTCAGCCGTTTGTCAGCATTGACGCACTTGCGGCGCTCTCTGCGCTTCTCGATCTGGCGTTAAAGGATCGAACGCCATCAGCTGCCCTGCTTTCTGGCGCATCCAGAGCCTCTCACGACCAGAATCGGGGAGAGACTCATGTCACGGCAGACGGCAGTGCCAGGGAGCGGATACCGACACAATCGACAACCGCGGCCGCAGCAGCAGATGGATCTGTTCGGGAGTGGCCTGTCGAACGGCGCCATCGGCGCGCCCACATGGCCGGATCTGCCAGCAGAAGCGCGGTCAGCGCTCACGAGCCTGATGACGCAGTTGATCCTCGACCATGCTGCGATGTCAGCGACGCCGCGCGCGAAGGAGGTCGATCATGATCTCTGACAAGGTCAGGCCTCATCATCTGGAGCGCAAGGCGATTCTTTACGTGCGTCAATCTTCGGCCCATCAGGTGTTGCACAATCGCGAGAGCAGCGCGCTGCAATACGCCATGCGAGACCGGCTGACGGCACTCGGGTGGTCAGAGATTGAAGTGATCGATGATGATCTTGGTCGTTCAGCCGCCGGCGGCATACAACGCGCCGGATTCGAGCGAATGGTGGCGGAGGTTTGCCTCGGCAAGGTTGGTGCGGTTTGCGCCCGCGAGGTCTCGCGCTTCGCCCGCAACAGCCGGGATTGGCAGCAACTCATCGAGATGTGCCGCGTGGTCGATACCGTTCTGGTCGATCAAGAGACCATCTATGCGCCAAGACACGGCAACGACCGCCTGCTGCTCGGGCTCAAGGGCAGCCTCAACGAGTACGAGCTGGATCTGTTGCGCCAGCGCTCGCTCTCGGCCCGCTACGAGAAGGCGCGCCGGGGCGAGTTGGTTGTGACAGCGCCCGTCGGCTTCGTGAAGGCCGGCGACCGTTATGAGAAAGACCCGGATCGGCGTGTCCAGGAAACGATCAAGCTGGTGTTCGACAAGGTCGAGGAACTGGGCAGCGCGCGACAGGCGCCCTGCTGGCTCCACGAGCACAATCTCGATCTGCCGGTGAAGCAGACCAACGGCGACTCGGCCTGGCGGCGACCAAACTACTCTGCCATCCACCGGATCATTGAGAACCCGGTCTACGGCGGCGCCTATGCCTATGGTAAGACAGCTGTGGCGGCGGGATACAGCACCGCCGGCGTGAGCGTGAAGATCCGCCGCAAGGCGCGGAACGAATGGCTGACGCTGAAGCCCAATACTCACGAAGGGTATGTGAGCTGGGAGAGGTTCGAGGCGATTCGCACCATGGTCAGCAGCAATGTTCCCACCAGTCGGCATCACGGCGCGCCCAAGCATGGTGACGCGTTGCTGGCCGGCCTGATCCGCTGCAAGCGCTGCGGTCGCAAGCTCACACTCCGGTACTCCGGCATGGAAAGCCATATCCCGCGCTACAGCTGCAGCCGTGCCTGGATGGACAATGGCGGGGCCCACTGCATCGCCTTCGGCGGACTGCGCGTCGATGATGCCATCGAGCAAGCACTGCTTGGCGTCGTCGGTCCGGGCGCGGTCGCCGCCGCAACCGCTGCCGCCAAGGGAGCCAGGGAGCGGCGCGATCAGGTACGCGATGCTCTCAGTCGCGACCTCGAAGCGGCGCGCTATGCCGCCGACAGGGCTTTCCGGCAATACGATGCCGCTGATCCCGCGAACCGGCTGGTGGCCAGTGAGCTGGAAGCCCGCTGGAACAGGGCGCTCGCTCACGCGGCCGAGATCGAGGGCAAGATCGCCATGCATGATGTGGCGAGGCGCTGTCGACGAGACCGGAGAGCTTCGAGTCGCTGTTCGTGCGATCACCGGCCGGCGAAGTCGACCCGCAGCCCTGGTGCATGGGCTTCTACGCCGTCATGAAGCTTCGGCTTCTCCTCTGGTCGCGGCTTCTCTCTCCGAACGGAACCGAACACCTTATGCTGCGGCCGATCTTGATCCATTGCATCGACGACGCCGGTCGGCCCTTGCTACCCCCGGCCCGGCGCACGCTGGGAACGCAGCCCATCGCCCAAAACGCCTGGCGCAACATTCCAGCAACCGTCGAGGCCCTGCGGCAGTTCTGGATGCCTATACGCTTCAAGCGCGGTGCGTAGGCCGTCCGCACCAAGTCCGTGGCTCCGTGGCCCTCTCGTACCGTTTACTAAGCAATCGCGCGTGCGTCATATTCAATGGCGCAATTGGCGAGCCCAAAAACGCGATCGGGCAGCGAATTCAGCTGACCAATGCAACCAGATCACGCCGGTTTCGATTTCCATTAGAAGTCGTGTCAGCTTCTCGAAAGCGAACGGCAAAACACCGATAACAGAATCTTCTGGTCTTTGCGTTTGACGATCAGCGTTTCACGTTGAGACCTCTGAACTTGGCTCGGAAATTGCTGGATCCATCCAAGGAGAGTGCGGTATGAAGATCGATCCAATGGACCCATTCAATACCGGCGCTTGGATACAGCGCTACGCTGCCCTGCAAGAGCAGCAGCGGGCACGGCAAGACTCCGGCAGCGCGCCTGCGGATGAAGCGAGCCCTGAACAGCAGCTGAGCGACTTTCAACTTAGTTGTTCTGGTCTGAGTTCCGCTGCTGCTAACTCTCCTGCTGCTCCCTTGCCAGATACTCGTTCCGAGCGAGGGCATCGAAGAATCCAGCTGGATGATATCGGCGGTTCGAACCGGACGTCGTCGCAGTCCAAACTGCGGGACGACGTTTTCGGTAGCGCCCGTCATGGCGTGGACCTCCCTCGCGGTCACTCGGCTGCCGGCACGCCGCTGTCTGATTTGCATGACTGGCTGTTTGGTGGCACGCGCCACATCGCGTCGGAAGCGCAGCCTGCGGTACGGACAAAGGACAACAAGAGCCGAGGATTCTGGCCGCGTGTTAGGTCGGGGGTCGCCAAAGTCTTCGGGTGCAGTCATCGCGAGACGTCGTCTCGCGACTCGGTGTGCGATGTAGTCAACTCAGAGTTTCGCATGTATTACGCCAAGCGCGGCCGCGTGGCCCAGGAGGACGAGGCGCTCCTTTCCGAGTTCAGCAACATGATGTCCGAGTTCGGGAACAGGGACCCCGACAACGACGATGCCTCCGGCACGAATTGGGGTCCACTTCAGTCCTATCATTCGGAGGAGATTCAGTGTGAGAAACGCCGGCTAAGAAGGAAACGCACGTTCACGCGCCTGATTTCCTAACACGCACGCTCGACTGCCATCGCTGGGGAGGAGAAGCCACGCTCGTGAGGCCGCGCACACCAAGAAACTGCAGCCCAACGAATGATCGGGCCCAAGCCCGTTGTTAGACGGCCGCCTGATCTCCTCCATTAGGATAGCGGGATCCTCCCGGGCTTTGCGCCGGCGTAGTATTCCCATCATCGTCATCAGCCCAACTGAAGAAAAGCGCTTAGTCGGTTCCGCAATGCCTGCCGATCGGCGACGATGTTGTCGAGGTGCAGCGCCTCTGGCCGCTGTCCTTGCGCCAAACGTTCAACCAGCGCCCGCGTGGCGTCGAGCACGAAGACGCCGCAATCATAGTCGTTCTGCTGCTGGGCCATGGCAGCTATGCTGAGGCGGGCGCCCAGCCGTGTTGCGAGCTCTTCTGCGACGGCCCGGTTCCTATTCCCGCTGGAGTCGTAGTGATAGGCGCGTATCCTTTCCGGCACGCGGCGATCAACGAGCAGCAGCGACCAATGGGTGCCTGCCCGATCAGCGCCGCCATCGTTCACCGGCAGCAACAGAAAGTTGGCTGTATCGTTACCATTATGGTCCTGGACGATCCCCATCAGAGTTTCTTGTATGTCGTTCGGGTTCTCGGCCAAGCGCAGTAGTTGAACTGGCGCGGGCGGTGCGAACCGGATCTGCGCGGCTAGACCCGGGTTCTCCCTCTGCCATTCCTGCTCCAGGAGCGCGTAATCCGCCGCGATATGCTCGTCGCCCAGCCATTCCTGGGCGTCGAGCGCTAAGCTGCTGCGACGGTGGAGCGAGGCTGTCGGATCCAAGGTGTCCGTGCGAGCATCCGAAGCTTTCATCGACGACACCCGTAAATGGTGAGGCAAATCAATCAGAGCTCCACGGCTGGCATGGATGTCTGACGATCGAGCCACCGCAGATGATGAGGCGGCGGCGACCCGCATCTCCTGCACGAGCATACCCGAAGCTCCCGCATTCTGAGAGCTTGGCGCAACAGGAAGCTCCTGAAACAAGCCGGTCTGCCGAGCGCCCTGCCCTGCGTCGCAGAGATAGGCGTGCAGCGCGGTCACGCATTCATCCGCCTGATTTTGATGCGACCCGCTGCCCGAGCCAATCGTGAGATCAGCAGTTTGATAGACCGGCTCGCGCTCCCTAATCAGTTGTGTGACGGTCGCCTTCGGGTCGGGGGTCTGCAGCAGCCGTCGGCCGGACCGGCCCATGTTGCGCCGCATTATCACGTCGGCGTCGGCCTTGAGCCAGATCGAGACTGCCTTGTCATGGATCAGGTTACGGGTCTGATCGTGGATCAACGAATCGGAACCAGTCGCGAGCACCGCGGACCCTTGCTTGAGCGCATGCGCGATTACCTTAGCCTCAAGATCCCTAAAATACTGTTCGCCATAGGTCTGGCAGAGTTGCCTTATCGACGTGCCGGCTTCTTTCCTGATCTCGGCATCGGAATCGATGAAGTTCAGCCGCAGCCGCTTCGCAAGACGCCGGCCGATGGTGGATTTGCCAGCACCTGGCATGCCGACGAGCACGATCGGTCGATCGCCGAGAGCCGTCACAATCTCTCCAATCTCGCGCCTTCCTGGCTCGGCAGCTCGCGCCGTAAAGGCTGCACCAGCCTGCCTTCTACGAGCCGGTTCTACTCCCCAGTGGGGGATGTTCTTGGCGCCATCGGGGATAGCCACCTTCTTACAGACTTCTCGCGCACGGCGCGCCAGTTCTTCGGCGTTATACAGAGCATCTCCGCTCGATTGCTGCTGAAGCTTCTCCAACTCCTTGTAGGTATCGTGATTGGCGATCTTGGCCTTGTAACTGTCTGGTGTGTGGAACTCCGCCTCGAAGCGGTAACCTCGCGGAGTGGCGAGTACGGTTTTGATGCCGACAAACGTCGGATTGCGCATTCTGAACCAGTTGGTTGTGCTGATCTCGGCAAAGCCCCGCTCACCGAAGCCCAGCACGGCCTTCTTGAAGGCGCTTGCAAAATCCTCGTCAGGGACTTCGAAGACGTGGCGAACAGCGCTGCTGATCAGCTGAGAGTCGTCGTCAGACGTGACGCTCATCCCGGTGAGTTGGGCCGTCATGGAGGCTTCCGATCTCAAGCGGCGATCGAGATGGGGCATATTCACCTGGATGCCCACCTGGCTAAGCGTCTTGGCAACCTCGAATGCCGTTGCAGTGATCTCTGTCTCTTCGACTTCCGCGCGGGCGGCCTCCATTTGAGCACGCTCCGCAGCCTCCTCGCGGGTCAGCATGACCGTCATGGCGGCATCCTCAGCCGTAAGCAGTCGGCCAGTGGGTTCGGGCAGAATGTGCTTCTCCGCAGCAAGCTTGATTGAGGCCTCCATGACTGACGCCGCCAGCGTGGGATTATCCTTCAGATCCTCCAAGGCCGCATCGACGTCGAACCGGCCCTGGCTGAGCGTCGCCGCCAGGCTCTTGCTGAAGGGTACGGAGGTCAGGCCCGGCACCTGTTGCAGGAGTCGCTGCAGCTCTTGGCTTTTCTTCATGAAAAGGTGGACTCCGGTGTCGGATTTATACCCGTCGGTCCCGACCTTGATGCCAAGACTCAGAAGATTGTTTGCGCTTTGGACGAGATCGTCCAGATTGTAACCATCCGGTCGGGGCTCGATGCGCGCAGGGTAGTGGTCAAGCAAGACCTGGATGCGGTCGCGGGGCTGAGGAGCGGCCGAATAGGCCTCCGCCAGTTCCGGGAAAAGCTCGACGAACGCTGGGCTCACCGTCAGTTTGGTGTCGCTTTCGGCTGTTTCGGGCAGCACCTGCTCATCCGCCCTCGCTGCCCATGCCTTAAGGTCGGCAACAAGCAACTCGGCCGTTTCGCGGGCGACCGGATGGTCTGCGACCTCGGTCTCGCGCCTCGCCCGCTCGAGCTTGTCCTCTATATCCTGGCCACTCACCTGTTCCTGGTTCAGTAGCTGACGGATGTCGTGCCGTAGCTTGTGGTGAACGCCCTCGTAAGTACCAAAGATGGCCCGCTCGGCAAACCAGCGTCGTGCTTGATGGGACTGCGCCAGAAAGCTTCGCTGCAGGCTGCTATAGATTTCCAAAACATTCGTCGTGGCCGCGAGGATCTGGCTGGCACGACTGAACTGATAGTTACCATCCTCAATCGCCGGCGTATGCGACTTTGGCGGCTTGAGCGAGCAAACGCCGCGAGCTTGCTCCTTTTCATCGAACTGCCAGACATGCTGATAAAGCTGCGGCCGGTCGCCGATGATAATGACGGCATCCCCGTCGAAGTCGCCGTCGAGCTTCTTCTGTTCATCGGGCGGGACGGCAACCAACGACCCAGGAGCGAACAGCTCGGTCGCCTGCAGGATGCCCACGCAGTCGACCGGCATGTCCACGGTTGCGCGGTCCTTGCGTTTAGTCCAGCTCGAATGGCACTTGACGTCCTCGGCCGACATCACCAGCCCACGGTCGGCGTAGTTGGCCGGCCACATCTCATCCGGCACCACGATCAGAATGCCCTTGGCAAAGAAGCTCGGATCGTCGGCCGCCAGTTCCTCCCGCGATTTCTGGGCGACACTGAAACTGTATTGCATGGCCACGCACCAATCGAGGAATGCCGCAGTCGGATCCCCATCAGCTGCCGACTTGACTCGTTCGGCAGCGAGCGGACGCAGGTTGGGCTTATCATAGGGCGCCCGCCCGATCAGCACGCCCCCCGTTCCCGGCAGCGTGTCGCTCTTGAGCTTTGGCACATGGAGGCAGCCATCATCGGATGGAACGGCGACCGCGCCGGGACCATCGGTGTGTCCGGTCGTCACGGTGCGAAACAACTCTTCGGACGTCAGCTCTCGTCCGTCTCGGCTCTCAAGCCAGGTCTTGGCCTTCTCGCTCGCTTCTTCCGCCACTTGGTCGTTGCGAGGGTAATGTTGCAGCGCCGAGGGAGGGACGGACGATCTCCTTCCCTCACCAAAGGCCCGCAGCCGATCGGGACCTTCCTGGTGACCAACCCGGTGAACAGCTGGCATCTGCTCGGCCAGCGAGGCCTTGATGAAGCCGCAGCCGTCATGCGGTCGCAAGGCAATCGGACCTTCCGGTCCAGTCAGCTTAAAGGGATGCGCCTTGGTGGCCGGGCGGTCTGGCAGCAGCAACAGCTTGAAGGCGCCCTCCAGCGCGTAGTCGTGAGGCCCTAGATCTTTGATCGCCGGTGGCGCCGCAAACCCCCTGCGTTGGGTGTACCAATAGGCTTCTTTGAACGGCGCCCAGGCGCGCGACAGTTGCTCGAACGCCGTCCCCGGAGCGGTTTCGGCATAGGGAATGGCCAGCAGCTTGCCTCCGGAAGACGCGGCTGGCTGCGCGCCTGGAGCCCGGGCGGCGATCTGCGACAGGGTCGGCTTTGGTGGTTTCAACTTGCTGCCGCCAAACAGGTCCAGGCGGTACGGCACACCATCGACGGTGAGCGTCCGCGCCAACATGAAAGTGCTCAGCTTTGCCGGCAGCTGCACCGCGACCACCGGCAATGCCCCCGAGGTCAGGCGATGAAAAATCGAATAGCGCGTCTCGGGCTCCGTCGCCACGCGCCGTCCCTGCATGTCGACTACGGGCAACTGCATCAGTCCCGCATCACCCTGCGGCGGTCTGGGCTCATGGTCCATCGATCGCAACACCTCATGCATGTCGAAGACGGATGCCGGATGTCGCGCCTGGATCCTCGCCGCATCCTGCGCCATGAACGTGTCCAGCACATCGAGCGGATTGTCCGACTCGATCTGCGCGATCAGGTTCCAGCTCATGTTGGAAAGATCGCTTTCGATGAGGTCGCGCGTGCTGTCCAGGATCTCCTTGGTCTTGCGCTGCAGCTCGCCCTGCCGTGCGAGCAAATCGGGCTTTTTGCCCTCGACATACGGCCGCTTGAACAACGTCTCCAGGACCGCACGGGCTTTCAGCACTTGATAGATCGACAACGCCGGGCAGCGGCTCGCGAACGGCCCACGGGTCCGTTCGGCCTCGCTTGCGTTGAGATGCGCCTCGATCTTGTGCTCCACGACGGGCTGGATGTCGTTCAGCAGGCTCAGAGCCTGCCTACGGTGCCAGCGCAGATGCGGGCTACGCGCCAGCGGCAGCAGGGCGGCGCAAAGATTGCCCGTGGTTTCGAGGTTATTCTCCGCGGCAAAACCAGGGGCACGATGCAATCCCGTAAGGCGATCTAGCCCTGTTGGTGCGAGCAAACCGAGGTCCTCGAACAGCCTGACCTTCGCCAGCGCCTTGAAAATGGTAGCAATGCTCAGAACATCGGCCTGCTCCAGCCGATCATCGGCATAGTGCAGGTAATGAGCCAGCTGATGTAGGCTATTCTTCAGCAGGGCCGTCTCCGCAACGTCTCCACCGTCCTCGCCCCTTATGACACTGCGTCCCAGAGCATTGGCGATCGTGGCGAGCTCAAGCGTCGTGAACGAACCAAAGCGTCGGCCCGGTCCGCCGAGGCCGCGCGCGATGTCCATTACCGCCTGGTGGCATGCCGCATCTTCCGGCCATTTGCTGAAACCGTTCACCAGGTTCGCCAGCGCCTGGGGCTTAAAATTGGAGAGCTGGGAAGGCACCTCACCGGCGATCGCGGCGGCGGCCTCGCGACAGCCCGCCGCGTCCGGCCATTTGCTGAAACCGTTCACCAGGTTCGCCAGCCCCTGCGGGTCAAAACGGGTGAGCTGGGAAGGCACCTCACCGGCGATGGCGACGGCGGCCTCGCGACAGCCCGCCGCGTCCGGCCATTTGCTGAAACCGTTCACCAGGTTCGCCAGCCCCTGCGGGTCAAAACGGGTGAGCTGGGAAGGC
>NZ_JBSSGP010000002.1:0-4595000 GCF_054063735.1 Bradyrhizobium sp. USDA 10063
TCTGGACGAAATAGCTGGCATCGACCAGCGAAGCATGCGTGCCGGTGTCGAGCCAGGCAAAGCCGCGGCCGAGCACCTCGACATAGAGGTCGCCGCGCGCGAGATAGGCGTTGTTGACGTCGGTGATCTCGATTTCGCCGCGCGCCGATGGCCTGACCTTGGCCGCGATGTCGACGACGTCGTTGTCGTAGAAATAGAGCCCGGTGACGGCGACGTTGGACTTCGGTTGTTTCGGCTTCTCCTCGATCGAGAGTGCACGGCCGGTATGGTCGAGCTCAATCACGCCATACTGCTCGGGCGTCTTGACGACATAGCCGAACACCGTCGCGCCCGTCTTGCGTCCCGAGGCCGCCGACAGCATCTCCGGCAGGCCGTGCCCGTAGAAGATGTTGTCGCCCAGTATCAATGCGACGGGGTCGGTGCCGATAAATTCGCGGCCAACGATGAAGGCGTCTGCGAGTCCGCGCGGTGTTTCCTGCGTGGCATAGGAGAAACGCACGCCGATCTCGCTGCCGTCGCCGAGCAGCCGCTGAAATAGCGGCTTGTCCTGCGGCGTCGAGATGATCAGGATGTCGCGGATGCCGCCCAGCATCAGCGTCGACAGCGGATAATAGATCATCGGCTTGTCGAAGACGGGCAAGAGCTGCTTTGAGACCACCGTCGTCGCCGGGTAGAGGCGCGACCCCGTCCCGCCGGCGAGGATAATGCCCTTCATGATCAATCTCGATTTAATAAAAGCGGGTTATAAATAATCCGATTTCATTATAAAAATAAAGCTGCATATAATATTAATATTTATTGCCATGATAATGTGGCTGTATTATTTTGCGGGTGCCCTCAAGACCGAGAGTCCCGCCACGCCAGACGCGGCATTGCGGGCGTTCAGGTGTGTCCCGATCGAACTTGTGATGTCGCGCCATCGACCGCTGGAGAAGCGAGCCGACCAGTGGAGCGCGGCTGCGCGTGCACACCATCGTACCAATCCGCACGAGCGAGTTCTTGGCCAGGGTGAGGTGACCGGGAAATTCGCAGCCGGACCCGGCGTGTTTGCCTGGTGATTTCGGAGTTGATATGCCACGCATGAAAGTGGCGCTGGACCAGGAACTCGAAGCGCTGACCATTAACCAGATTTCAACCGGGTCCCGGATCGGTAAGACACGTGGGTTGCGCTATGATGGCCAGGGCCAATCTCGCCGGCTTGATCACTGCTTTTGTTGTCTTGTGCGCATGCAATACCCAGGCGCACGCGATCTCCGTCGAGGTTGCGCGGGCCTGCGACGCGCTGGTGGCCAAGACGTTTCCTCCGCGCCAGATCGGCAACCCGGCCTCCGGCAGCGCCAAGGGGACGGCCAGGGATCAGCGGGAATTCTTCAATAAGTGCGTCGCGAACGGCGGCAAGATGGATGCCGAGCCGGCCAAGGACGCGAAGTAACTCAGCGCCTCGGGCAGGGCGAATAGAAGGCGCCGTTCGCAGCGTTGACGCGTTCGACGCATTGATTGGGATCCGTCACCTGTCCCGAGACGGAAAAGTCATATCCGATCCCCTTGACGACCAGGACGTATCGGCCGGGTGACAGCACCAGACTATCGTTTTCCGGCTGTATCAGCAGCATCTTGGGCTGGTCTTCGACGGGACCGATCTTGAACGGAAAGGATGCGCTGCGAATAACCCAGGAGTCGCCGCCCGGCGTCATCTTCGCCTTGCCGGTGCTGTCGACGCCCATCGTGCGCGAGACTTTGGCGACGACGCGAACTTCGACCGGACCGGCGGAATCCGGGCCCAGCTCCGGCCTGAACGTGATGAATTTGACATCTCCGCTCGGGACGCTGGTCTGGGGCGGCGTCGGAATCGCAGCCGAAATGGCGACCCGGCGATCCGGGACCTTGCCCGGCAGCACTTTCAACTCCTGCAACTGTCCGTCGCTCAAGACAAAAACGCCGAATGTGCTGGGAAGCGGAAACCTGGGCTCAGCTGTGAGGGCAGGGGGAGCGACCGGTGCGTCAGCCACCGCCTGCGGACGCTCGATCGGTGCGCCTTCGCGCGGCGCGGGAAGGGCGCTCGGTGCCGGCGGGGGCGGCGGGCGCAGAAGCGCGGTGATGCCGGGTCGCGCCGATGGCCAAGAGAAGACGGCCGCGCCAACGATCGCGAGAACGAGGAATACCGCTGCCAGCCGGATGAAGACGCCTGTTCGTCTTGATTGGTTGAAAGGGGAAGGCAGCGCAATCGCGCGCAGTGATCTTGCTGCGCGCGCCAGGAACGGTGGAGCGGGCGCGCTTGAGGGCGCGGCTTGCGGGAATTCTGGCTTGGCCGCGCCTGGGCCGGCGGGCAATGCAGACGGTACGATGTCCTGGCTTTGCTCGGCGAAGATGCGTTCAACCTCGCGGATCGCGCTTTCGAGCACCTCCATGGTCTGCCGCGAATGTCTGACGTCGCCATGTCCGAATTGTTCGAGCAGCCTGATGCGGGCCAGTTCATAGACCAGCTCGCGCATTTGCGTCGGATCAGTGGAGACTGACTGCACCCGTGCGGAGAGGATGCGAATGAACTGCGCCCTCATCGCCGAATTTTGTGAAGTGTCAGACGGGTCGCCGGAAGCAGTCATTGCAATCGATCAAACATCTTTCCCCTGCCTAGCAGCAAGAGCGCGGGCATCAAAGTCCGATGCATGATCTGTGGATGCCGCCACCCATGGCCCGCGGACCGGTGTACATATGGCGCTTGCTTTTGCCCGAAAACCTGCAACATTCTGGGAAGTCATTGTTTAGTCGGTACTTGAAATGCGGGGCGTCCTGCCAATTCTGGTTCTTTCAGCAGCTTTGATGCAGCCCGCATTGGCGCAAGGTGTCAAGGATCCACCGAACTATCCAATGTCGGCTTCTCAGCGTGCGCAGAAGGCGCAGGCCGTCCAGAGCGCGTCACGGCCTACGACGATTCGCAACGTTGCAACCGGCAGCCTGCCCGCGGGCATGGCCGTGCAGCGGGTGTATCGGGACGGCAAACTTGTCGCACTCCCGCGATATTAGCTTCGGGAACCGCAGGCGGGCTTAGGCGTTTCTCGTCGCTCAGGAGACAAGGCGATGAAGGGCGTAGTGTTGTTTGCGGCTATCCTGACTATCCCATGCGCCGCCGCAGCGCAGGGGGTCAGAGATCCGTCGACCCCAAGTTCGAACCAAGTATTCACGGTGAATCCGCCGGCGCAGCCCTCGCGTCCGACCGCGACGCCCAATGTACCGACGCAGATACCTTCTCCTCCGCTTGGGGTACGGCGTGCGATTCCTTCTCGAAGCGGCGTGCGGGGGAGCGGCAGCCGATATTAAAACGTGCACCGATCTCCCAGTCCCGCGGTGGCAGCAAGATGAGCGGATTGAAGGCGGCGGCCACCCTTGTTCTTGTGCTCGGCATTCTTGATTGCGCAAGCCTCTCCCAGGCTCAGGAAGATGCAGCGGCCAGCGCCACGGACGATGGTCCGCTGCAGCCAGAGATATCCCGCAACGCGTGGCGGCAGAGGATCGAGGACGCGAAAAGAAGGGCGAGGGAAGTCGCGCGAGAGCGGAGGGAGCACCCCGAGCTCTACATGCCGATTCCCGAAGATCCCGATCTCGTCGCCACCGAGCGCGTCCTCAGCGACGAAAGCTTGCAGACCGGCGACGTCGTCTCAACCAACAAGGGGTTGTTTGTCTTCCGCGGCCGTATCGACCAGCCGCGGCGCCAGGAAGATTTTGTCCCTTTGTCCAGCCGGTGAACCCGGCTGCAGGAAGCCGTCGATAGCTAGACAATAGCTTCGATGAGGAAAGGTCCCTTTACCTTCATCGCTGACTTGAACGCGGCGCCGAAGCTTCTGCAGGTGTCTACTCGGACGGCCTCCACGCCCATGCCTCGAGCAAGATGGACCCAGTCCAACGACGGATTGTGCAAGTCGAGCATCGAGAATGCTCTGGCGCCTTCTTCCGCCCCAACCTTCTCCAGCTCTTCGTGGAGCACGGCATAGGACTGATTGGCGTAGATGATCGTGGTCACATCGAGCCTCTCCCGCGCCTGCGTCCACAGCGCTTGCAGCGTGTACATGGCACTGCCGTCTCCTTGCAGCGAGATGACCTTCCGATCGGGACACGCGACGGCCGCCCCGGTGGCGACGGGGATGCCGTCCCCGATAGAACCTCCCGTCAGTTGCAGGTAGTCGCAGGGGGCCGCGGTGTCGAGGAGTCCGTAGTATGGGAAGCCAGCGGTCAGGCTCTCGTCGCTGATGATCGCATGATCCGGCATGAAGCGGCCGACGATGCGCATGACCGCCTCGTTCGAAAGCGCGCGCTCGTCCTCCGGCGCATCGGGGATTTGATAGCGTGCGACAACCGGAGCTGCCTTCGCGCCGAGGACCTCTGCGAGCGCTTCGAGCGCCGCCGGTCCGTCCTCGTGCGGCTGAGCCAATACAAGCGGGCTGCAGCCCGGCGGCGTCAACTCGCTCGGCAGGCCGGGGTAAGCGAAGAAGGCCACGGGCGCCTGGGTGCCGACCAGAATCAGCGTTTCGATCCCGGAGAGGAATTCGATCGCTGGCAGCGGGCGGTACGGCAACCGCTCGACGATCACGCGGCCCGCGCCGCGCTCGATGCGCGGAGCGAAGGTGTCGCAGATGAGGCGGGCGCCTGTTGCTGCGGCGATACGTCCGGCTGCCTGTAATCCTCGGCCGCGCAAGGATTCGCCGCGGAGCAGAAAGGCCGTTTTGCCTTTGCGCAGCGCGGCGACCGACTGCAGGATGGCGGCATGACTGACTGGCGCCGGACCATTCACCGGGAGTGCCGGGTAGGGGCGTTCGGCAGCGTTCCAGGCGGTGTCCGCAGGCAAGATCAGGCTCGCAATCTGACCCGGCGCCGCGCGCGCCGCTTGAACGGCGCGCGCCACATCTGCCGCGACGTCGCGCGCGTTCCGGGATGCATGGACCCAGTGTGAAACCGTCCGAGCGGTAGTTTCGACATCCGAGGTCAACGGCGCATCGAACCGCTGGTGGCTCGTCGCGTGATTGCCGATGATGTTGACGACAGGCGTACCGGCCTTTCTGGCATTGTGCAGGTTGGCGAGGCCGTTACCGAGTCCCGGGCCCAGATGCAGCAAGGTTGCCGCGGGCTTGCCGGCCATGCGGGCATACCCATCCGCAGCCCCCGTCACGACGCCCTCGAACAAACCCAGGATTGGGCGCATGCCCGGTGCGCGGTCCAGGGCACTGACGAAGTGCATTTCCGACGTGCCCGGGTTTGCGAAACACACATCCACCCCGTTGCTGACGAGGGTGTGCACAAGGCTTTCTGCGCCATTCATTGGCGCCTGCTGCGCCGGTGTCGTGGCTTTGGAGAAACCCTCCATCTGTTCGAATGCGTTCACTTGTACCTCGCATGGCCATTGGGACGTGCGGGCACATTATCTCTAACTGTTGAGTGAATCTGAGCGATCTTATGAATTGATCTGAAATATTTGAGTGCTTAACTCTACAGTCGATCAATTTGGTGGTGAATTATGCCTCAGCTTGACGGGTTCGATCGAAAAATTCTGGATGCTCTGCAGGAGAATGGCAGGATAACCACGCAGGAACTCGCCGAACGTGTGGGGTTGTCCGCAACTCCTTGCGCGCGTCGGATCAAGCGCATGGAAGACGACGGCGTGATCGATCGTTACGTCACGCTTCTCAACCCCGAGCGTTTGGGTCTTGGCCTGACCGTATTCGTCAATGTCCGCTTGAACACGCAGTCCGCGGGGGCGTTCGACGCGTTCGAAGAAGCGGTCAGGAAACTGCCCGAGGTTGTCGGTTGCTATTTGCTGGCCGGCAACTACGACTACCTTATTCAGGTTCGCGTTGCCGACGTCGAAGCTTTCAGGAGCTTCATTCGTGATCGACTCGTGACCATCGAGGGTATTGGGGAAACTCAATCGAATGTCGTTCTTGAGGAGACGAAACACACGACGGCGCTTCCACTAAATCTCTGAGCAGTTACCCCGCGCCAAGCCGGCCAGGAGTTACGGCAACGTTATAGGAAAGTGGTAGGCGTCTGGAACGCTGAGGTGAGTTGCGCAAGAAGCGAACCAAGCGAGGTGCTTGACGCCGGGCTGCACAACTCGCACATCCAGGCGAACCGTCCAACGAACGCCATCAATGCCCGCGATTTTGTACTGAAAATCGATCAGATAGTCATGGCCTCACGTCCGAGCATCCGCATCGCCCGAAAAGCCCGCTCCAAAGCCGAGGCGGATTTTGCCACGTGGCTTATGATGGCCAAGCTCGGCAGCTTCGATGACTTGCCTCCAAATGCGCAGGCGTTCCTGCTTGATTATCGAGCCAGGCTTGAGCGGATGAGCGAGGCCGAGTCGAAAGGGGTGGCAGTTCGCGAGATCTACGTCAGCTATTATCGCGAGATGGGAGGCCTTGGCGCGGCGCCAGAACTGGAAGCCCTCGCTACGTCAGTGGATAACGGCAACGTGCAGTCTCAGAGACCGCGTAAGCCTCCGCCCGCTCGGCTGGCCGCGACCTCTTCCGACAGGCCGGCCATCCGAAAGTCCATGCCGGCCCTGCTGATTTTCGCAACCATGGTGGCTCTGATCGCCGCCTACAAGTTGCTGATGAATTGAGCGGTCGACGAGGTGGTCATCAACTGTCCCACCGACGAAGGAGCCAATCCAGTCCGTTCGTCACGACAGGGATTGCCCGACGCCGGTCGGGCGGCCAAGCCGGGACACTTCGACTGGCGTGATTTCTCCATCGAGCCACTTCTGCTCTCGCGCCAGAGCCCTCCAAGCATCTTCCATGCGCTTGAAGTGAGCTTTCGCCTGTTTGTCGGTTGTCCGCTTTGCAAGCTTGGAACAGGTCACCGCGTTATCCAACAGATGCTGCGATTGCTTCATGGAAAGTCCTCCTGTGTCAGAAAAATGTAAGCGATCGACAAGGCCGTTCAACGAAACTTCCGTGACCATTTCGTCACGCTCATGAACACCTGTTCATCGTCAAATTGACGCGTCTTGGTAAGGGACGAGCAGCGTGTCGCTTTCGCTCCACTTGTGTCGACCTCAAGCGGATCGACCGACGCGCAACTTGACATGCAGTAAAATTACTGCATATTGATTTGCGTGGATGACGACCAGCTAGACAATGTCTTCAAGGCGCTCGGCGATCCGCTGCGCCGCCGCATCCTGGATCGCTTGGCGAAGCGTCCCGGGCAGTCCTTGTTTGAGATCTGCGCTTCGTCGGTTGCAGAGGATGGCACAAGCCTGTCGCGACAAACGATCTCGCAGCACCTCGACATGCTGGAGAGGGCTGGGCTGGTCCGGACGCATTGGAGCGGGCGCACCAAAATGCATACTTTCGACAATGCACCTCTGCGGAAGGCAGCCGATGCCTGGCTCAACAAGCACCTGAGAAAAGGGAGTGCGACATGAGGATCTATGTGATGAGCGTTCTCGTTGACGATCAGGCCAAAGCCTTGAGTTTCTACACGGAGAAGCTCGGGTTCATCGTCAAGCACGATATCCCACTTGGCGCTCATCGTTGGTTGACTGTTGTGTCGAAGGAGGCCCCGGAAGGAACCGAACTCCTCCTCGAGCCGAGTGAGCACCCTGCCGCCGGGCCATACAAATCATCGCTTGTGAACGATGGAATTCCTGCAGCGTCCTTCAAAGTGGACGATCTCGACGGCGAATTCGAGAGATTGCGCAACCTTGGTGTCGATTTCACAGTAGAGCCGATGGATGCAGGCACTGTCAGAATGGCTGTCTTTGATGATACATGCGGCAATCTCATTCAGCTCGTCGAGATGATCGAAGGAAGGTGAAAGCTCCGGTATCAACCGCGCTGCCTCGCACGTCCGCTACGGGGCACAACTGGCCGTCGAGGCAAGCGCTTAGCGATGGGGAATGGCGCGGACCATGGCCCGGCCACATGTTGCTCGACGGCCTTTGCCTGCATGGCCTGGAGCGGCGTCTCAGAGTTTGACGTAGCTCCAACCCTGCTCCTGCAGCTCCATGACGCGGACGACGCCGGATTTCACGATCGTCGCCTGTGGAATGAGGTTGATATCCTTGTTCTCCGCCTTACGCATGTTCTCTCGCGTATTGCCGCAGGCCCTGAAGGAGATTTCCGGGTTGCTCATCGCGAGCGTCTCGATGCGCGCCTTCACCGGAGAGGTGTCATCGCGCAGCATGTGAAGGCCAGGGCCAAAAGTGACAACTTCGATCGACACGTCTTCACCGACATCGCGGTAGTATTGCGCGACGTTGGTCGCATTGTTGAGCGCAAGATTCATCATCGCGGGTTCGTTGGAATTGACCTGCAGGAGCAATTGATGCGGCTTCCCGGCGGCGATCTCAGCCGGTTTTGTCACCAGCACCAGTTTCTGCTTGCTCGCCTGGTCCTGCTTGCTCGTCTGATCGTCCTTCTGCTTGCTCGCCTGCTTCTGCCTGCTCGGCTGCTTCTGCTTGGTTACCCGGTACTGCTTACTCGCTTGCGGCCTCACCTGATCGTCCATCTGAGCTTGCGCAGTCGGCGCAATCAGGAGCGACATCGCTAAGCTGGCAATGGCGGCTATTGCCAGATTTCCAATTCTGACCATCTTGCTTCTCCCTGTCCCATGACCATCAGTCTCCCGGTCTGGCGACGGCATGTGGCCATTTGCACGCCGCCGCCAGTTTTTCGCGCACGGTCTTCAATCCACCGAGCAGGAAATGCCCCTCCTGAGCCGCGCCGGTGCGGGTGGAAAGACGGACAGCGATGCCGCCCTCTTCGGGTAACGATTGCAGCAAGCGCACGACGTCGCCCCGGAAGGCGGCGCCGGACCCGAATGACGGCGAGGCGGCCGCAAGCTGCACCGGCGGATCCGCATTGACGCGGTAGGAGATGGCGTATTCCTCGGCACGGCGTGACACCGCCGGTCCCGCGAGCACGAGTTCGGTGCGGCCCTTGCGGCAGTGGATCGCGAGTTGCATCGCCCCGCCATCCGAGCCGCCGCGAGCAAATGTGGTGGCGGTGACGATCGGCGAGTAATCCACCGGCGAGGTGGTCTCGCTGAGCAGCCAGTTGTCGTACGGCGCCGCGCGACCAGGCGGCGCAATCTTACGTGATAGATTCTCCAGACATTCCAGCCGGGCTGGTCCCTCCATCGCAGAGCAGGCCCGAAGATTTGCCATCGGATCGTTCGTGCCTTGCGCATAGGCGCAGCCGCAAACGATCTTGAACGTGACAGCGAGGGGAAAAGCAGCGGTCTTCATTGCGGCGCCTGCGCGCTGCGCGCCTTGCGATCCAACCATTCCTGCGCGGCCTGGAATCGGGTTAGTCCGGGGACGGTCGCTGCGAGATTGATCGACTTCCATTTCGGGTCAAAGCCCGGCGCCTGCAGGCGATCGATTCGCGAGAACAGATAGTCGACAAAACGCGCGACGCGTTGATAACGGTTCGACCGCGGCGGCCAATTGAACGCGACAAGCGCTGTCGGCACCGCAATGGTCGAGACCCGCTCGCCCTGCTTGATCAGATTGGGATACTCGTTTGTCTCCAGCGTCGCGGGCAGGTAATAGTCCTCGAACTTGCTGTCGTAATGGACCGGGAGAAACTTGAATCCCGCCTCCCAGCGGCCGCGCACGAAGGCGTCGACCGGTTTCGACGTGATAAACACCACGGCCGCCATCTCACCTTTGCGCATCTGTTCCAGGGCGAGCTGATGCGGAATGAACGTCTTCTCGACCTCGATGCCAAGACGGCTGAAGATCAGCGGTCCTGAATAGGCGGCTGCGGTGCCCTGCGTGTTGAAGTTCACTTTCTTGCCGCCGAGATCCTGCAGGCTCGTAATTTCCGGTCGCACGAAAATATGCAGCTCGGACGGGAAGAGATTGAGCAGGTAGGTGATGCGGCTTCGGATCTGCGGCACTTGAATCCTGTACTCTTCGAGCGCGTCGGAATTGATGATCGCCGTATCGACGCCGCGCAGATAGAGCAGTGAGTTCAGATTCTCGGTGGCGCCCCGGGTGACGATCGGTAGCAGATGCAGGTTTGCTCCGTCATCGACGACGCGGGCCATTTCCGCGGCCAGTCGTATCGGCGCTCCCTCCAGCAAGCCGCCGGCGAGTCCGACGGTCCAGGCGTTCATCCGGTCTTTTTCGGCTTCCTGCGGGAAGGGCCGTCGAACCACTTGCGCATTGCCCTTGGAGGGTTGTGCGGTCTGTGCGTCCAGGTCAGCCGGCTGGAGCATCATGGCGACCGGTACCAGCGCGGCAAGCAGGAGCAACGAGCGTGGTCTTCGCAGCGTGTTCATGTCAGCCCCCTCTTTATCACCAAGTGCAGCATCAGGCGTCGCCGTGTGTGAACGCAAACAACCTCATCGTCTCACCGCGGCAACGCGTCGAGCCGGTCCTTGGCCGCGCGAATGCCGCCACGGTGTGCCTTCGCGTAGAGCTCTCGCGCCTTACCCGCGTCGCCGCGCGTTCCGAAGGTGCCCCAGGCGGACAAAATGACGGGATCATATGTCTCCGCGAGCATGAAACTTGCCCGCGCATCGTCGTTCTCGGCGGCACGCTCGAGCACGATCCGCGCCGCGCCGATATTGCCCTGGCCGAGCAGCGCGCTGGCGCGCGCGATCAATCGCGCCGCCTCTGCCTTGTCCTGGTCTGCGGCCGTTGGCGGCTCCGATACGGCCGCTGCCACGGTCTGTGTCGCCGGCACAATCGGGCCTTCAATCGTGCGCCCTGTGGTCACGCGCTCATCGATGGGGCGCCGCGCCGATGCAAGGTCCCTTGCCATCGCTTCGGTTCTGCTCCGCTCCTGCTGCAGCGACTGCCGCAGTTCGGAGATCTCTCGCTCCGCCGCCTGTCTCTGCTGCGCGGCCGCATCGCTCGCCTTGCGCAACTCTGCGTCCCGGGCCTCGATCTCGCGGCGCGTCCCGGTCAGTTCGTTTGTGAGCGCCGCCGCGCGGGCCTGCGCCTCTTCGAGCGCGCGACGTTGTTGCTCGGAGCTTGCCGTTGCCGCGTGCGCGGTCTTGGCCTCATTCACGAGCGCAACGGCCTTTTCCCGCTCCTGCTGTAGCGACTGCCGCAGTTCCGCGATGGTGGCCTCCGTGTGCTTCTGCTCGACGGCTTCATCAACTGCCTTCTGCGACTGCGCGGCCTGGGCCTCGATTTCGCTGCGTGCTCCGGCAAGTTCACTCGCGAGTGCCGCGGCACGCATCTTTGCCTCGTCGAGCGCGCGGCGCTGTTGCTCGGCACTGGCTGTCATTGCCTGGCGCGCCGCGCCGACCTCCTGGGCGAGGGCGGCGGTCTTTTCCCGCTCCTGCTGCAGCGACTGCCGCAGTTCCGCGATCTCTCGCTCCGTCGTCTGTCTCCGTTGCGCGGCCGCGTCGTCCGCCTCGCGCGACTGGACGTCCCGGGTCTCGATCTCGCGCCGCGTTCCGGTAAGCTCATTCGCGAGCGCCGCGGCGTGGGCCTGTTCCTGTTGAAGGGACTGCCGCAGCTCCTCCGCTGCAATTTCGGCTGCCTCCCAGCGCTGTATCGCGTCGTCCTGGAACTTGTTCGACAGTCCCAGCATCGTCTCCAGGTCGCCGCGGACTTTTGCGAGTTCGGCCGTCAGTGCGGCGGATCTTTCGCGTTCTTGGTGAAGCGAGTGCTGCAGTTCCGCGGACGTGGCCGCCGGCGGCTCGCCCGCCAGCGCGTCCCTGTGAGAAGTCTCTTCTTCGAGCGCTTGGCGACGCTGCACCGTGCCCGCCAACAACACCTGTCGCGAAGCGTCGGTGTCCTGCATGAGGATTGCTGTGGTCTTGCGCTGAACAAGCGCTTGCCACCCGGCGACCTCAGGCTTCAGGTTGAGCCCGACGGCGCGCCCGGCTTCGCTCGTTTCCGAAGCCTCGTGTTCACCGAATTGGTCGAACACACCGATCAGCGCGGCCGCAACGAGGATTACAGCGATCAAGGACACCATTAACTTTCGGCGCGGACTCGATTGCTCGTCTTCTTGAAACACATCCTCGGTTATCGGATACCAATGCGTCGGCGCGATATTGATTGGATACCCATTTTTCCAAACCCATTTGCCCGCCTGAGACGACCAGTGAGCGATATCAAAGGCGCCGGCCGCATCCTCGACCCAGATATCTTTTCCGTCCCTCGGTGCAGTATCAATTGGCTGGCGCATGTATGACGCCTTCGCGTGTCTTCGTATTCAATCAGACCACGTGCAATCGGAATGGCGCCGCGGCAATTCGGGAGGTCGCGGTGCGCATATGTCGCAAGAAAAATATAAACATCATTTAAATATAAATTAAAGTCAAATTAAATCATTTATATCGTGGTGCAGGGCGTTGAGTCGTCCTCAGAAGAGCACAGGCACCGCCTGCAGTAACGATAGGCCGGAGTTCCCAAGGGGCAGATATGCCCGGGGGCCGTCTCAGTTCCCAGAACGCCCGTCACTCTCGGATCGCGCAAATGGTTGCTGCAAGCGCCCGACAGCCGACATCTCAGCGTTAGTGAGTACGCGCCCAAGGACTAGTAACGCCGCAGCAGATTGCCGAACATCGGGTCCTGGGCCTGCGCGGATTCCATCAGCAGGGTTTTGCCGGCCGCAGTCGCCTGCACATAGGCTGCGATGAGCGGAGCTTCGAAGCGGGATCGGTTCGAGAGCACGGAGCGAATATCCGACAAGGCGAGCAGGCGGATTTCTTCATCCGCGGCGGCCGAAGTCGATGTGACGGCCTGAAGCCTCATGAATGCTACGTCGGATGACACCGGCCCCGTCAGATACGAGGCCTTCAGGGCGGGAAGGACTGGACCGTTGGTCCGGGCCTTCAACGTTGCGAGGGTCAACCAAAGCACTGGCCTTATCGGCGAAACTCTCAGTGCGGCCACGACGGCGTCCTGAGCGACCTGATTGTCCTCCGCCCGGGTGGAAGGATCGAGGGCGGGCTGATTCAGAACCTGCGCGGTCTTCGCGACGGCATGATCAGCGAGAAAATCCCCATCGTAGGGAAACAGTGCGGCGAGGAGGGTCGAGGCAAAACCTGTCGTCCCGGCCTCCGGCTGAAATCGGCCTGTGAACAAGTCATCTGCACGAAGCCTGGACCGGCTCAGGTCCGCGAACAGGCTGAAGCCGGCATAGGCGATCAATACCACCGCCATGCACGTCCCCGTCGCGCGGAGCCAGGTCATTTGATTCATCGGCTGAATGTGTGGATGAGCACCGTCTGTTGGGCGGTGCCGGATAAAGCCCAATTGAAATTTCAAATCGCGAGCAGACTATCACCCTGTATCGTCAGCAGCGTCAAGTTGCCGGTCGCATAGGCACCGGTATCGATGTTGATGCGGTTCGGCCGAACATCCGGCGCGCTGACGGGCGTGTGTCCGTGAACGATGTATTTGCCGAATCGTTCTTCGGAGTTGAGGAATTCATCCCTGATCCAGAGCAGATCCTGCTCGTTCTGCTTGTCGAGCGAAACGCCCGGACGAACGCCGGCGTGGACGAAGAAGAAATCGCCGCAGGTGAACGATGTCGGCAACTGCTCGATGAACGCAAGATGCTCGGGCGGCAAGGCACGCTTCAATCCCTCGATGAGCTCGATCTGCTGTTCCGCGGTCGGGTTCATGGTCGGGGTCACGCCATAGGACATCAGCGTCAACAGGCCGCCGTAGTGGCGCCAATCCTGGAGCTTGGCGGGGTCCTTCAGCGCGTCGAGCAGGAAGACCTCGTGGTTCCCCTTGAGGCAGACTGTCTCGTGACTTTGGCTGCGCCGGATCAGGAGATCGAGCACGGCCCGCGATTGCGGACCGCGATCGATGTAATCGCCGAGAAAGACCTGGATGGCGCGCTCCGGCGCCGAACGCTCGAGATCAACGTCAATTACGGTTAAGAGCGATTGAAGAAGGTCGGCGCGTCCATGGACATCTCCGATCGCATAGACGCGGACGCCATCGGGCAGCCGGGGCTTGATCTTGGTGCGAAAGCGTCGGGTCAGACCCATCCTCAAGCCAACTTGCGTGCCTTAGAGCTGCGGGTCCGATTGAAGCAGAACCGAAGCTCCAGGTCCTTGTTTTGACGCGTTTTCTTCACGCGAACCGGCGTCCACTTCGTTCGAAAACGCTCTGGAGCCGATCAGTGCTGCCACGGCTCTTAGCAGAGCCCATTCCGCACTGATATTGTTAATTGTTTCCGAAAAAGTTCCGGCCGTTTTGCTTAAATGGCCGCGCAGCCAATGAGCCGTATCTCAAGAGCTCTCTTGTAGCTTGCCCGCAACAAGAACGGGGGAGCGCAAAATGCGCGGAGTTGCAAAGGTCTTGGCGGTCGCCGCCGCCATCTTCACGATCGGGCTGCAGCACGGTGCGAAGGCCGGCTTTGTCGGCACGCCAATGGCGCTTCGCGGCGCGATCCAATACATCAAGTTCGATGCGCCGACGTTGCCGCCGATGGCGTTCACGATGTTTTGCCTCAAATATGCGGAGGAGTGCAAACCGCGCCGCATGGCGTTCAGAGGCGGGCGGCTGAAGCTCACCGCCGAGCGGTGGGCCGATCTCAAGGAGGTCAACCATTCGGTGAATGCCGGGATCCGGCCCGAGGCCAATCTCGAGGGGCTTGCCGGGGAAAAGTGGCTGCTGCATCCTGCAAGCGGGGACTGCAACGACTATGCGGTGACCAAGCGCCATGAACTGATCGCAAGGGGATGGCCGGCCCGTGCCGTCCTGCTCAGCGAAGTCGTGACGAGCTGGGGCGAGCATCATCTGGTCGTCGTCGTGCGCACGTCCAGCGGCGACCTCGTCCTCGACAATCTGACGCAGAACATCATGCCCTGGTCGCGCAAGCCCTATCGCTGGGTGCGGATCCAGATGCCGAAGAATCCCAACTATTGGGCATCCTTGGGCGATCGCAACGCCTGATCCAAGCTCATCGTGCGGCTTGGCTGACGCTTTGCGAGAGGCCAAGCCCCACAATCGCCGCAAGGCAGATGATGGCCCCGGCGCGTAGCAGGCCGGGACCTGCAAACCCCTGGACAAGGCCGAAGCAAAGGCAGGCGGCAGCCGCCGCCGGGAAGAAGGAATCGCGGCCACGCCGCAGTGCGCCCGAGACCAGGCGCGTGAGGAGAGAGAGCGCGATCGCCATCGCGAGCGCCAACCCGATCCAGCCCGTTTCCACGAATATCGCGATTGCCGCGGACGGCGCGGCGAGCGGTCCCGTTGCATCGCCGGATTGATAGATCTGGCCGACGGACTGGAACGCCCCGGCGCCGGCACCGAACCAGCGCGTGTCGGCGAACAGGCGGTCGAGCACCGCGCGTGTCTCATCCGGCTGGCTCGGCAGAAGCCGCAACAGCGGCGATCCGGAGCCCTTTTCGAAGATCCAGGTCAGAACAAGGACCGCGCCAACGGCCGCGACCACGGAAATCGCGGTAGCAGCCAGCACCGAAAGGTCCAGCCTGCGGATGGCCAGGATGAGCAGAAACAACGCGATGCCGAGCGCGCAGGCAACCGCGCTGCTCGTGTTGGAGTATCCGATGACGACAGTGCCGTTGCTCAGCAGACCGGCAAGCCCCAGCACGCCGACGGCCACTGAACGGATGATAGCGTGCCGCGTTTCGGCTCGCTCTGTGGCCAATTGAATGACGGCGAGATTGAGTGCCACGCCAAGGCCACTCAAGCTGGTCGCGAAACCGGAGAGATTCGATGCGACGCTCGTTCCGTGCAGGAGGTCTGGGACGATTTTGAAAACGGCCACGAGTGTTGTCAGCCCGCTCAACGCGAACAGGATGACTTCGGCCCGGCGACGATCCCTGCTAAGGACGATCGTCACCCCGAGCAACGCGACAGATGCGAGCGCCAGAAAGAACGCGCCAAAGGTTTGGCCGAAATCGGCCGTGACGTATCCGAAGGGGATTCCCTGCAGGGCGTCATATGTGGTGGTCCAGATCGGATGGGCCAGCGACAGCCCGATCGGAATCAATTGCGCGCCGATGCAGAGCGGAATGGCTATCAACACCCAGCGCAGGTCTGTCGTCGTCCGCAGGAAGTGCTCCCGATCGGCCTTGCTCGCGCCCATCGATGCCGCCAGCAGGCACACGCCTGCAGCGGCCAATCCGAGCCCGGTGGCGAGGTCGGAACTGGAAGGCTCAAGGATGGTGGTGGAAACAAGCGCGAAGAGGAGGGCGAAATAGGCGGCGGACAATCGGACTGCTCAAAAAAATGCCTGAACCGAGTCGGCACCATAGCTCTCGTTGGCTTCTTTTCAAAGAAGCGGACGTGACCGTCGAACCCGCAAGTGCGCCGTAAGGTCAGCGTGCCGTCTTGAGCGGACGAGCCACAACGCGTGTCGCCCGCGCCGCCGCGATGGCAAAGCGCGTGAATGATCCGAACAGATATCCGCCGTGGAGGGCAAGCGTACCGATCGCAAAGCCGGTGAGGCTTTCGACCAGTGTCAAGGAAAGGATCGGGGCGATCAGGAGTGCAATTGCGCCGGTCGCAAGCGTCAGCGGCAGAAGCACCAGCACCTTGAAGCGCAACCCGAAGACGGCGCCAAAGAGAAAGCTGATTATTGCGACCTGAGCCATACGCCACACTCCTGGTTCGGAGTGTCGGCTCCAGACCTTAAAACGCGCTTAAGTCGGTCAGACAGATTGCAGCTTACTGGCCACAGCTCGCAAGCAATGTGCCGTAGGCTTCGCGGAGCCCGTTAAGAGCCACGATACCTTTGATTTCAGTGGTGTTTTCCTTGACGGTCACCGTCAGCGACGGCGTGTTCTGCCATTTGCCGCCGGCGAGGACGCCTGCTTCCTCGGGGAGCAGCACCGCAGCCCCTGCGGCGACCATGGTGGCCTCGAAATTCTGAGAGAAGCCCGCTGAGGCAAGGGTCACCTGGGGACGACTGCGCGGCGGAAATGGCCGGATCAGCGCCACCAGCACCTCGATCCTCCCCTTCGGCGCGCAGCGGATGATCAGGCCGGCAAAGTCGGGATCCGATTGCAGTGCGTCGGCCGTCTTCATGATGGCGACGAAGTTCTCATCCGCCTTGGCTCCCTGGGTTCGGATGAACTTCCAGTTCGACATATTGGCCACAGGTATCGGGGTCGCCCCGCAAACCTGCGCTGAGCCCGCGGCCGGGCAGACTGCGTTCTCATAAGTTAATTGGCTAGCCGGATCTGCGGGAACTTGTCCGAGCGCCAGCAGCAATCCCAGGGCTGGAAGCATATGAAAGGGTCGCTCCGACGCAATAATTCGCCTCTGACTTAGCAAACCCCCAGGGATCGGGAAACTCGTACGATCGATCGTCGGCCTTGCTCTCGGCGGAATGTGCCTAGCTAAAGGGCAGGTTGGCTGTCACAAATGTTGCATATTTGATCAGAAATACCGTCGAACTGCATTGATAGTTGCGCTTCAGCAACACTGACGGTTCCAAATCGCCATTAACTATCTATTCGGGGCTGGAACGTCTTGTCGCAGTGCAAATGGCACCGTACGACTTTCGCCATTGGGGAAGTTGGGGCGGATTCGTGTATTCGTTTGCGAAGAGCAAGCTTTTCAGCACGGCTATATTATTGGTTGCATTAGCTCTCGGGGGGTGTTCGACCAATCCGGGGTCTGGGCCGCTTACGGACGATGTTCTGTCCCAAACGACCCAGAATGGGCCGCAATACGAGCTCATTCCGATCAATGTGACCACCGTAAAGATTCTTCACACCCACGAGCCGAAGGGCCTCGCGGGCGCCTTCACCGATCAACGGCCGCCGGCGAGCATCGTGTTCGGTATCGGCGACGTCGTCAGCGTCACGATCTTCGAAGCCGCCGCGGGCGGTCTGTTCATCCCGGCGGAAGCAGGCGTGCGCCCGGGCAACTTCGTGACCATTCCCGACCAGTCTGTGGATAATGACGGCTTCATCACCGTGCCCTATGCCGGTCAGATCAGGGCTGCCGGCCGGACCGCCGTCGAGATTCAGCGGGCAATTATCGAGCGGATAGGCAATCGTGCGATCGAGCCGCAGGCCGTCGTTGCGATGGCGAGCCAGCGTACGCAGCTCATCAGCGTGCTCGGCGAGGTCAACACGCCGGCGCGCTATCCGGCGAGCGCCGCCGGTGCCAAAGACAAGGTGCTCGATGCGATCACCCGTGCGGGCGGCATCAAGGGCCAGGGCTTCGAGACCTGGGTGATGCTGGAGCGCAACGGCAAGCGCGCTACGGTGCCGTTCGAGAATCTCGTGATGGCGCCGGAAAACAATATCTACGTGCGTCCCGACGACAGCATCTATGTTTACCGCGAGCAGCAGAAATTCCTGGCGTTCGGCGCGAGCGGTCAGAGCGGCGAGTTCAATTTCGACGCCTGGCGCATCAATCTCGGGGAAGCGGTTGGCAAGGCGGGCGGGCTGCTCGACTCCCAGGCCGACCCGGCGGCGGTGTTCCTGTATCGTCGCGAGCCGCGCGAAGTGGCGGCTCAGCTCGGCATCGACACCAGCAAGTACACCTCGGACACGATCCCGGTCATCTTCAGCGTGAACTTCCGCGATCCCGGTGGCTTCTTCCTCGCGACCAAAGTGATGATGAAGAACCAGGACATCCTCTATGTCTCGAACTCGCGTCAGGTCGAAGTTCAGAAGTTCCTGACCTTCCTGCGGGTGGTCATGGCGACCGGCGGCGATGCGGTTAACCTCGCGAACGACTCGCTGATCTTCCGCAACAACATCAAGCTCGCGCCGTAACGTCAGCTCGACGCAAACAAAATGGCACCGTGACTTTGTCTCGGTGCCATTTTGCGTTTATGAGCGAAGTTCGTGTTGCTCACATCTGAAGGGGCCAGATGCTGTTGGTTGGGCTCGGACGGGGTAGCCTTGTTGCTGCGGCGTGCGCGCTGATCGGCGTGCTGGTGAGCGAAGGTCGGGCCCGCTCTGAAACGCTGGGCGTTCGTCACCGGATCGATGCCGTCGTCTCCGCCGAGCCCAATGCTCCCCTGATCGAGCGCCTGCGCGGCGCCAAGGGGTCGCTTTCCTTCACGGTGCGTTTGTCTGCGAACTCGCAGGAATCGCGCTATTTTGGCATGCTCTCACCGTCCTTTTCCGATATTGCCGTGCCAGAAAGTGCAAGCATGCCGTTCGTTGCGCAAACCAAGATCTGGGAGGAGGCGACCTGTCATCAGCGACGGGGTTTGCCGAAAGTCACGGTCACGGAGATCAAGGCGAATTTCGGCGACGGCAAGAACGGCGTCGAGGTGTCGTCCGTCAATCGTCACATCGGGCTCCGGGTGCCCGCCGACGAACTCACGCCGGGCATCAAGCTGGGGCAGGGCAGCGACGAGGGCGGCTCCTTCTACGCAGTGCGCGCACAAACGAGGGACAGCCGGCTGAATATCGACCTGAAGATCTATCCGATCGACTGCTTCTTCTGAGAAGCTTGAAAGAATGAGATTGGCGCGTAGAGGCCCATGCGGCTAGGCAGGTTCAATATCCATTGGTCGAGCAACCTGCTTTCCACCGGCATCCTCGTTTTTGTCGTTGCCGGCGCGCCGTTTCCGTTCGGCTCCACCAACGATCTCTCGATTGCGTTTTGGTGCCTTTGCCTTGGCCTTGCGCTGGCGCTCGCCTCGACCCGCGCGCTGCGAAGCGAGCATGCATGGATCATTGCCGGTATCGGGGTGATCATTGCGGGTTATGCGTTCGTGCTGCACGAGCAGCTTTCCGATCACCCCTGGCTTGCCCCGTTTCACCCGATCTGGAAGCAGGCCTCCGACCTGCTCGGCACGCCGATCGCGCCATCGGCTTCCATCGTCAAGAACGAGGCGTTCTTTGCGCTCGGCGCGCCGCTCGCGAACATCCTGGCGCTGCTGCTTGGCTCGATCATCGGGGCGGAGCGTGAGCGGGCGCGGCTGATCCTGTGGGTGATCGCAGCCTCGGGTGCGATTTACGCGCTCTACGGCGTCTTGTCGTTCCTGATCGAGCCCACCATGATCCTGTGGCGCGACAAGACAGCCTATCTCGGCAGCGTCACCGGGACCTTCATCAACCGCAACACTGCGGCGGCCTATTTCGGCTCCTGCGCCGTGATCTGGATGCTGGTGATCCTTGAGAAGATCCGGCGGAGGATGCCGGAGCGGCGCCTGATCTGGCGGCATCTTTCAAGGGACCTGGCCGACATCTCGCCCCGCGCGATCATCCCGCAGACGCTGGCGCTCCTGATCTGCCTGATGGCGATGTTCATGACCACCTCGCGCGCCGGCGTCGGCCTGTCGCTGCTCGCGATGATCGTCTCGTTCACCGTATTCTTGCGAAAGGATCTGCCAGCGCGGACCGGCATATGGATATCGCTCGGCTCCGGTGTCGTCGTCGCACTGGGCCTCCTGCAACTGCTCGGCGGGCGCGTCTCCAGCCGGTTTGACTCGCAGGGGCTGGTGGACGAGGGACGGGTGGAAGCGTGGAGGTCGACGTCGCGCATCATCGCCGACAATCCGTGGTTCGGGACCGGCATGGGCACATTTCAATGGGCTTTCCCGCCGTATCGCAGCCCGAACATCTCGATTCGCGGCGTCTGGGATGCCGCGCATTCGACGCCGCTCGAACTGGCCTCCGAGGTCGGGATTCCGCTGGCGCTGCTGGTTGCGGTTGGCTGGATCGTCATGTTCGTCGTTCTCGCAAGGGGTGTTTTCGGGCGGCGGCGGGACGTCATCATTCCGCTCGCGGCAGCAGCCACCGCCTGCCTTTCGCTGCTGCATTCGATGCTCGACTTCACCCTTCAAGTCCCCGGATACAGCATTCCATTCTTTGCGCTTTTTGGCGCTGGGCTAGCGCAATCGTTTCGCTCGAGCGCTGCCGGGATCAAGATCGGGGTGAAGCAGGACGGCGGGGCCGACATGACCGGGCAGGTCGAGCCTCGTCAGGATGCCGGCCGCGCCCGCGAGCTTCATAAAACTGTCGATTTTTGAAGCAGTTGGAGCTTAACGAAGTTTTTAGATTAAGTGGACATCCGGCGGCGGTTCCGTTACGTTGCGCGCTGCACAGTCTTTGATTTTATTTTCGCGCTTTGGGCGGCTGATTTCTGGGGGAATTGCATGAGCGTCAAGTTTGCGCTTCGGATCGCCGCGGTCGTGGCGATCGCGGCGACGGTATCGTCGACAGCCATTGCGGCCGTTTACGCGCCGAACCGGCAATTGCCGGCGCAAGTCATCACGGATTTCAAGGGCGCGCCCACGAGCCTCCTGCAGCAATTTCCGACGGGCGGAGCGCAGATGATCTCGCGCGTGCGGGATCTCGGTGCCTCCGATCCCTCGACGCTCCCCGGCCTCATTGCCTTGCTTAAAGACTCCGCGACCACCAAGGACCAGATGAATGCCATCGTGGCAGGCCTGGCCCAGGTGGCACGTATGGCCGCGCAGACCGATCAGGCGTTCGCCAACGAAATCCAGACCGCGATCGCAGGGACAAACAACCCGGATGTCATCGCCGCCTATCAGGCCGCGACCGGCGACGTTGCAATTGCTGCGACCGGCGGCGGTGGTGCTGGCGGCGGCGGCACAGGGTCCGGCGGATCGACCGGTACGAGCGGATTCGCGTTTGGTGGCACCAATGTGGGCGCGAACCCGTTCGGCGGTTTGCACTATGCGAATTCCGTTACGAGCTACAGCGGCTCGGTTGGTGGGGCATCGGTGAGCGTCAGCCCGCGCTGATCGCCAGATCGGATATCGCATTGATGGATTGATGAGCGGCCCTGGCGTGTCGCTCATCAAGCTCACAGGGGCCGTGATGCTCTGCGCGTGGCCTTCGCTCCGTTAAGGTTCACGCGAGTCTCATGCTACTGCGCCGCATCAATTAAGTTCATCATCACGTTGCGCCGTGCTATTCTGCCGCACAGCACTGGGTGTTAGGACCGCTATTTGACTCGCTTGCGGCCGCGGGTGACCAGACATTAAAAATCCAGATCCGATATCCATCGATACTTGAACGCTGGTTGATTTCAGGAATTGCAGATGCTGCAAGTGAATAAGCCGACCTCGGAAATCAACCGCGAATATGTCGAGGCAGAGAGTCCTCCTTCGCAGACATTGACGTCCTACCTCGAGATCGTCCGCCGGCAGTTTCCGACGATGATAGCGATCGTCGCGGCCTGTCTGATCCTTGCGCTGCTCTATCTGTTCACCGCCGCACCACAATTCACCTCGACCGCGTCGATGGTGATCGACACACGCAAGGTGCAGCTATTCCAGCAGCAGTCGATGCTCGGTGACGTGACAATCGACTCTGCGACCGTGGAGACTCAGGTCGAGATCCTGAAATCCGAGAACATAAGCCTCGCCGTGATCCGCGACCTGCGTCTGATCGACGATCCCGAATTCACTGGCAGCGGCGGCGGCCTGCTCGGAACAGTGATCGGCGCGGTCGCCGATCTGTTTTCGAGTGGTAGCGCACCGTCCGAGTTCGAGCTGACGCGAAAGGCGCTGGAGCGGTTCGAGAAGAACCGTACCATCAAGCGCCTCGGCCTCACCTATGTCATGGAGATTGGCTTCACTTCGCTCGACCCGGGAAAGGCGGCGAAGATCGCCAACGCGATTGCGGACGCTTACATCGTCGACCAGCTCGAGGCGAAGTACCAGGCAACGCGACGCGCCAGTGTCTGGCTGCAGGACCGCATCAAGGAATTGCGCACGCAGGCCTCCGCCGCGCAGCGGGCCGTGGTCGATTTCAAGACCGCCAACAACATCGTCGATACCGGCGGGCGGCTGATGAACGAGCAGCAGCTCGCCGAGGTCAACAGCCAGCTGATCCTGGCGCACGCGGCGACCGCCGAGGCCAAGGCGCGGCTCGACCGCATGAACGACATCGTCAAGCAGGAGATCCCGGACGCTTCAGTCGCCGACGCGCTGAAGAACGACACCATCGTCAAGCTGCGCGGCCAATATGTTGATATGGCCTCGAAGGAGTCGATCTGGTCGGCCAAATACGGCCGCGAGCATCTGGCCGCGGTCAACCTGCGCACGCAGATGGCCGAGGTCAAGAAGAACATTCAGGACGAGCTCAAGCGCATCCAGGAATCCTACAAGAGCGACTACGACATCGCCGTGACCCGCGAGGACGCCATCAAGACGAGCCTCGCCAATGTCGTCTCCGAATCCCAGCTCACCAACCAGGCGCAGATCCAGCTCCGCGAGCTCGAGAGCAATGCTCAATCCTACCAGGCGATGTATGACAATTTCCTGCAGCGCTATATGGAATCGGTGCAGCAGCAGTCCTTCCCGATCACTGAGGCTCGTGTCATCAGTGCAGCAACCTCGCCCTTGAAGAAGAGCTATCCGAAGACGCTGATCGTACTCGCCGTCGCACTGATGGGCGGGTTGATCCTGAGCTTCGGAGCGGCGATGGCGCGCGAGCTTACTGACAAGGTGTTCCGCACGACCGGCCAGGTGGAGGATGTGCTAGGAACGAATTGCATCACGATTCTGCCTTCGCTGTCGGCACCGGCGGACCTGCCGTCGAAGTTTGGCGGCAAGATCGCAAAGCCTAAGGACACCCCGCAGCCTGACCTGTTGCGCTATGTCGTGGAGAACCCACTGTCGCGTTTCGCCGAGGCCATCCGCTCGCTGAAGGTGGCGGTGGATCTCAATTCGATCGTGCGCGAGAATCGCGTGCTGGCGGTCACTTCGACGCTGCCGAACGAAGGCAAGAGCACACTTTCGACCAACCTCGCGCATCTGATGGCACACGGCGGGGCGCGGGTGCTTCTGGTCGACGCGGACCTGCGCAACCCCTCGCTGTCCCGCGAACTGATGCCGGACATGCAGGTCGGGCTGGTTGATCTCATTGCGCAGAGGGTGCGGCTGGAGGATGCGTTGGTTGTCGATGCCGAGACAAGGTTGTCGATCTTGCCCGCCGGCATGACCTCGAAACTCCTGCATACCAACGAGATCTTGGCTTCCAAGGCCATGCACGCATTGATCACGCAATTGCGTGCGAAGTTCGATTACGTGGTGCTCGACATGCCGCCAATGGCTCCAGTGGTCGACGTGCGTGTGACCTCATCCTTTGTCGATTCCTATGTCTACGTCGTAGAGTGGGGAGAAACCAAGATGGACGTGGCGAGTCACAATTTGCGCGGTGCGCCGGAGATCCAGGACAAGTTGCTTGGCGTAGTTTTGAATAAGGCAGATACCAAGTTGCTTGCGCGCTACGAATCGTATCAGAGCCGCTACTACTATCAGAAATATTACGCTCGCTACGGGTACGTGGAATAACCGCCGCTTGGTATGACAGGCGTGGGTGCTCGGATTGTTGCCAATGTGTTTGGCCTTCTCGGCATACTTTGGTCGTCCGCCACTCTCCCATCATTTTGGTTAGCGAGGCCAGCGCGCAATATCTCAGAACGCATTCTGATGGATGACCGGCTGAGGCCAGGTGCGCCGAGTGACATCTTGGTGCGTATCGAACAGCAGCCCCAACCGATTCTCCTGCAGCCTGAGCTTGGACAAGCCGAGGCGCTCATTCGGCTTCGTGCCGCCGAGGAGGCCATCGAACAAAAGGCTACAGATGAATCTGATCGGGCCGTGGCAATCGCCGCGAACAAATTGAGATTTGCTCTTTCCATGAATCCGGCGAATGGATTTCTTTGGCTGTTGCTCTATTCGGTCGAGACCGCCAGCAACGGCTTTGATCCTGGTAACATCAGGTACCTTGACCAGTCGTATGTGACTGCGCCCCTCGATGGGTGGATCGCACTTCGGCGTAACAGGTTGGGGCTCGCCGTATTTCCGATGTTAAGCGGAGCGATGCAGCAAAACGCGGTTTCGGAGTTCGCCTCCCTCGTCGACAGCGGGTTCATTGAGGATGCAGCGATCAGCCTGACGAGCGTAGGTTGGGCCCAGCGAGAGCGACTGCTGGCATCTCTGGAAAGAGTGAACATCATGCAGCGGGAGGCCTTCGTGAAGAGATTGCTTCGCGATGGCGTGAAGGCGGCAGTCCCGGGGGTTGAGACTGATGAGAGACCGTGGCGACGACCTTGAGGGGGCGCGTGCGCCCAAAGTGCACTTTTCGGGAAGGATTCAGGGCGCAAATGTCTATCGGAACAATCAGTCTCCTCGTACTTCGGTGATGCGCTTAACCTTTAGCGGTGGTGCCTGCAGGACTATGGCGAGCTACAGTAAACCTGATTGCAGCCTAAGCTAAGGAACGACTGCGTCGCTAAAATCTGAAAACAAAGCGAGGGAGGGCCTTCGAGAATCGAAGGTTAGGCGCCATTCGGTATCAAGGAGGTATGAATACGATGCAAAACCAAGCGCGTGCACCGTTCACTCAATCAATAGGCTGACCGTTGCGCAAACGCGACCAGTATCGTGCGTAGCAGAACGAAGAAGTCTAACAGCAACGTCCAATTATTAATATACCACAGATCATGCTCGACACGCTTTTCCATTAGTTCGAGCGTGCGGGTTTCTCCGCGGTAACCATTGACTTGCGCCCAGCCAGTGATGCCGGGTTTGACATGATGGCGGAAGGCGTAGTGGCCTATGATCTGCTCGTATTCGGAATTGTGTGCCGCGGCGTGCGGGCGGGGGCCGACCAGCGACATGTCTCCGTTGAGCACGTTAAAAAGTTGCGGCAACTCGTCAATCGAAGTCTTGCGCAGCCATTTGCCGATCCAGGTTACGCGCGGGTCATTCTTCGTCGCTTGCACGATGGCCGGACCGTCCTCGAGTACGCGCATTGTGCGGAATTTGTAGATGCGGAAGGCGCGGCCACCAAAACCATTGCGCGTCTGGCGGAAGAAGACCGGCCCATGGGAGCTGATCTTGATCAGGATGGCCACAAGCACCATGGTGGGTGCAAACATGATTAGTGCCAGGGAGCCGCCGACGAGGTCGAGCGTGCGCTTTGAGGCACGCTCTTTCCAGCTTAGGGGCGCGCGCCGCAGTTCTGCCGTCCAAGCGCTGCCCGCGTTGACCACCGGGTAACGCAGGAAGCGCGAGACATTCGCATCGGGCACGAGATGTACCGGAATGGGCAGGATTTTCAATCCGTCCAGAATGCTGTCGATCGCATGCTGGCGGCTCCAGTTCAACAGCAGAAACACGTGTTCGATTTGATTTTCCCGAGCATAACTGATCAGTTCTTCGAAGCGGGGGCTGATCTGTGACATTAGGAGTGGCGAGGCGAGCTCCCCGGCACGGATTTCGAGCGTTCGCATCACGCGGTAACCGTGCTGACAAAGCTCCATCATCGCAGCGGAGGAGGCCGGCAGGCCGAACTCGGCAATGACTACTACGCGGCTGTTGGCAAAGGCGCCGGTGCGTAAAGCGCGCCCTGTCCAGCGCGACGCAGCCGCCTTCCACACAAGTAGTACGGCAAGACCGACCAGATAGAACGAGATTATCGTACCGCGAGAAAACTCGTCGCTCACCTTCATGGTGAACGCGATGGCAAGCAGCGCCGCAAATACGCCCGTCCAGGTCGTGATCGTAATCCGCCACTGCAGCGGCAGGTTGGCGATGTTGTTCAGACGATAGCCATGCTGAACCGTAACCAGGAGCCCATAGTTGATCGCAACGAGCAGGCTTGCGGCGGCGTGAACGTCGGCCTTGCCGAGAAAAGATTGCGCATACAGGTGATATATTACCGCGCAGCCGATGCCGCATATAACGATGAGCGAGCCGTCGGCGATCATAATTAGCCGCTCGACGAATGCTGGCCGCAGCCAGCTAGGCCCTATCTGCGCCGCGCTGGTAGGCGGACCGTTCGAAATCGCGACGTCTGGTCCTTGATCAGCAATAGGCTGGGGATCGGCAACAGGCCGGGAAGTAAAGGAAGCAATCGTCATTCTAGAGTCGCGACCCCTGAAAATGCTACCAGTATCCGCCGTGCGTTCGCATAAAAATCGCAGTTAAGATAATGATCAGAAAAATGTAACTTTATCTTATTCACTCTAGCGCGACACATTCGCTACCTCAACCGACACGTGGAAAGTGCGCGCGTATCGCAGGAATTCCTCAGGTGCCTCGAAGACGGTTGCGGCGAAAAGCGAGACGCGGGTCCCGGCGGTTCATATTGGTCGTTCCTGTCGCTACGCTCGTGGCGGCAGCGATATTCTTGACGCTCTGGCCAGGGTCGCGGCGGCCGGTGAAGACGCGGCTCGAGCCAGT
Source organism: Bradyrhizobium sp. USDA 10063 (assembly GCF_054063735.1). Classification (NCBI taxonomy): domain Bacteria; kingdom Pseudomonadati; phylum Pseudomonadota; class Alphaproteobacteria; order Hyphomicrobiales; family Nitrobacteraceae; genus Bradyrhizobium; species Bradyrhizobium sp. USDA 10063. The sequence goes on from NZ_JBSSGP010000002.1 coordinate 27,093, forward strand.
CGCGCAGTTGAACCTGCTGCTGGACGGCTCATTCGGCGCCCGGTTCGCCGGAGAAATGGTGGCCCAGCGGCAACGATTCTTCGCCTCCAACATCACGCTGCGCGCCGATCCCAACGATGCCGATTTTGTTGCCACGGTCGCACGTGAACATGCCATTGGCGTGACCAGCGGCCAGAAGTTTCTTCTTGCAGCCTGGCGTGGCGTGCCTGTGACCGCTTTCGGGGCAAGCTTGCTGGATACGTCCACCGCGATTTTCACCGTGGAGAGTTCTGGGCTGCGTCGCCCGGTCGATCTGGTTGGCAAGCGGCTTGGCTATCGGAAGGGAAGCGAGGGCGAGGTGGTTTTCGATGCGATGATGGCTCAGCTCGGTCTGCCTCGCAGCCGGATCATCAAGATACCGGACCGAGACACCTTCGATGCTTTGCGTGCCGGTGAGGTGGACGCGATTATCGCTGCGATGGGGCAGGAGCCGCGACCTTCGGAGCCCAGCTATGTCCCACTGAACGTGATCAAGCCGCAGGAATACGCCATTCACTTGCCCGGCTTGGTCTATTTCGGCAGCAATGACCTCGTTCGCGATCGCCCGTCCGTCATTGCTCACGTGCTCCAGGGGGTGATCAAGGGGTGGCAGTTTACCTACAGCGACTACGCACGCAGCGCGTCTCTTATCGTCGGGTTCGATCCCGCCACGCTCGATCCGGAGCGAGTCAAGTTCGAACTGCAACAACAGCGCGCTTTGGTGCTGCCAACTGGTACGCGCATTGCCGATTACGATGAGAGCCGATGGCGAACGCTACGGGATGTCCTGATCTTTTCGAAGCTCGGGAAGGAGGACGTGCCGCTTTCACAGGCAGTCGACTACCAATTTTTGCGCGACGTCTACCGCCGCTCGCCCGATTTGGACGCGCCCGGCGCGTGGACGGGCGAGAACTAGGTCCTGAGGCTGACAGTCCCTCGTTTTCCAGCACCCGCGCGAGTTTCTTTTGCCACCCTGGTTGATAATCTGCTAATCATCTGTCTGGTGGACTCATTTCCTGGGATGTTCACCGATCTCGCTGGCGGTTTCCCTGGGGCGCCATTTTGGCCTCTGGCGCTTGGCGGATCAGGTGAGGGGCGAGGGGCTTTTCTGATGTTTAAGATAATTGCGCGGGCTTGGCTTTTGGCCTTGGCTGTATCTGTGGCAGGAGCAAGCGGAGCAAAGGCTGCGGTGCAAGCACCTGTGACCGCGGCCTTGCTCGCGGGCGCTGGGGTGGTGACGCCGGCTACGTTCTGGGCGCAACCTTATCCTTATAAATATGTGCCGTGGCGCCGATGCCCGCGTGTCCGCGTCGAGACACCATATGGCTGGTACTGGGATCGTGTTTGCGGCGCGCCCGTTCTACGCCGCTCCTATTGATCGATCGGCTCACTCTTCTTGATGCTGAGACCGTATCGGCCCGGCGTCGGTGCATCTTGGTGCCATCGCTGCCCTCATTCTATGTACCCTGGATGTTCGGCACGAGGATCGTGGCCGCCGGGCAGAGGTATATCATTGCCGGCTAACTTGTCGCGCCTGCTCGCTAGGGCGTCACGTGAGTGTCACACGAGGCTGTGGAGTGTTCGTGCGACTGCAGAGCATAGGACTATGTGAATTGATCAGGATCTTTATTCTCAGCGTTGCGACAATATTCGCTATTGATAGCTGCCAAGCGCAAACTGCTACTCCTAGCTATTTTATCCAAGGTGCACCTGAGCAATCGCGATCAACGGTAGTGCGCGATGGGCTTGGTCGCCCTTGCATCGATGTCGAGGCCATGGCGAAAGCCCGTACGGTCGATCCAAGGATGATCGACCATATCGTGAGCTTGAAAAGCAACTGCGCGCGTCAGATTAGAGCGACAGTGTGCTATCTCGGCTCTGACAGATGCAACGAAGTCGATCTTGCCCCGTACAAGCGGGTCGATACCATCTTGGGAACGATGAGGGGCATCAATTACTTCAAGTACGTGGTCAGGCAACGGTAAATCTCTGGGCAGGTGAATTGAGGTAGCCCAGTGCTTCGCAGGTGGCATGTTCAATCATCCGATAATATTGGGAGACGGTAGTAGGCATTTGCCTATCGATTGATCTCGTTAGACACTCTCGTGCTGTCCTGAATTCCAAAGGAGCTAGAACGCGCCAGGATTAAGGTTAGCTCTGTTTTTCCACTTGTCGGGGCTATGCTGCTTGATTAGACAGTATGCATCAGATCATCTAGATGGATGATCGTCGGATTTGTTGTGTCACGCTTGGTTTCTTGAAAGCTTTTTCGTGCTCGCAGGGGTTATATATGTTTGTTGAATAGTGAATTTCATCCGACAAACGGTCGGACGTGACAAGCAAATGGCGCAGGTTCAGGATTTTCGTCGCGCGTTGGTACATTGTTTGCAAGCCAATTAATAACAGTAATTGCCGGTGACGAACTTTTTGTTCTGTGTCGCAACACTCAGCCAGATGTGAAGTGGGTGGACGAAGTCATGAAATTCATGACGCGCTGAGCAATGGGCTATAGCTTTTCTAATGTGCGGGACCGACGAGGTCTCGACGGCAAGTGGGTGAGAAGCACTTATCGCCGCGCATGGCGGTGATCAGTTGCGGGCTGGTTGGAATATCAGGGGGCTGAGAATATGAAACGAGCACTTGTGTGCGGAGCTGGCGGATTCATCGGCAGTCATATTGTAAAACGTCTTAAGAGGGAGGGGTTCTGGGTCCGTGGAGTGGATCTTAAATTTCCTGAATTCTCCGAGACGGCCGCCGACGACTTTGTTGTAGGGGATTTGCGAGATCAAGCGCTGTGCGCCTCTGTAATCGATCGCAAGTTCGACGAAGTCTATCAGTTGGCAGCCGACATGGGCGGGGCGGGTTACATTTTCACCGGTGATCATGATGCCGATGTGATGCACAATTCAGCCACCATCAATTTGAACGTGGCTGATGCTTGTCGCCGCCGAAATGTTAAGCGAATCTTCTATTCGTCTTCTGCGTGCATGTATCCAGCGTACAATCAAGTAGACCCGCTAAATCCCAACTGCGCCGAGAGTTCAGCGTACCCCGCTGCTCCCGACAGTGAGTATGGTTGGGAAAAACTGTTCAGCGAGCGCCTCTACCTGGCCTTCAATCGCAACTATGGGATGGAATGCAGGGTTGCTCGCTATCACAACATATTTGGACCAGAGGGCACCTGGACTGGCGGTAAGGAAAAAGCTCCGGCTGCTATTTGCCGCAAAGTTGCGGAAGCTCCCAACGGAGGAAGTATCGAGATCTGGGGAGATGGTACTCAGACACGCTCATTCCTGTATATCGAAGAATGTGTAGAAGGCACATTGCGCTTAACTAGATCGGGACATGCCGGTCCATTCAACGTTGGCTCTGAGGAGATGGTTACGATCAACCAACTCGCTCAAATGGCAATGGAAATCGCTGGAAAGAAACTTCGAATAGACCACATTCCTGGTCCGCTTGGCGTACGAGGACGCAATTCTGACAATAGATTGATAAGTGAGACGCTTGGTTGGGCACCCAGTCAATCGCTGCGCGCTGGACTCGAGAAGACCTACGCATGGATAGAAGGTCAGGTTCAGCGAAATACGAGGAAGTCCGCAGCCTGAGCATATTCATCTCCTATTTTGACTTGGTGCTGGGAAGTTTAAGATGATGCGGATAGCCGTGGCCGATTATTCGGGCCACCCATTTCAAGTTCAATTGAGCCGTCAATTGGCTGCTCGTGGGCACACTGTTCTTCACCTGCATTTTGGTGAGTTCTTGACGCCCAAGGGTAAGCTCGGTGAGGACGCGGACGATCCAGAGAATTTCTCTTCGGAACCCGTCTCACTAGGTCGGCCGTTTGCGAAGTATCAGTTTCTTCTGCGGCGTAAGCAGGAAATCGAAGTTGGAAGGAGATTTGTATCGCGTATTGGGCGATTTGCGCCCGATTTGGTTATCGCGTCCAATATGCCTTTAGACGCGTTGCGTCAGATTGTTCGCTATCGGCGCAAACTTGGTTATGGCCTGATCTTCTGGCAGCAGGACATCTATTCGATCGCTATAACGCGCATCCTGATGCAGAAGTTTGGTATGCTCGGAAGTCTCGTAGGCGCTTACTACAAGGCAATCGAGAGGCAGGCTCTGCAGCAGAGTGATGCAATCGTCGCCATTTCCAGTGACTTTATGGGGCCGCTCAAGGAGCAATTCGGGCTCCCGGGCGAAAAGGTCCATGTGATCGAAAACTGGGCGCCGCTAAATGAGATCACCTGCAGGACGAAGATAAATGCGTGGTCGACGGCTCAAGGTTTGGCCGACAAGGAAGTTATTCTTTATACCGGCACTCTGGGGATGAAGCACAACCCCGCCCTGATCCTGTCGGTTGCCGAGGCTGTTCGAACCCGTCCGAATGCCGTCGTGGTGGTAACATCCGAAGGTGAGGTCGCCGAGGGGCTTGGCCGTCAGGCAGCTGCAGCCGGGCTCAACAACTTACGCGTTCTGCCGTTTCAACCCTACGACGTTTATCCTGACGTGCTTGGAAGCGCTGACGTTCTGATATCCATACTTGAGCCAGACGCGGGTATCTATTCCGTACCCTCCAAGGTGCTGAGCTATCTATGTGCGGGGAGGGCCATCGTCCTATCGGCGCCGCCGGAGAACTTGGCCTCCACCATACTTCAAAAGTCAAAGGCGGGTATCTGTACGAGTGCAGGGTGCGGGTCGAGCTTCGGCGCCGCGGTTGTGAGGCTGCTGGAAGATTCTGAACTCCGACAAGATGCGGCTTCTAACGGCCGCAAATACGCGGAGGTCTACTTCGACATCGAACAGATTACATCGAAGTTCGAGCGCATCTTTAGATCGGCTTTGCCGAGCAAGGCTCGAGCTCAAGGGAGGGAGTCCATATCGGATGCCCCTGTCACCGATCCTTTAGGACAATCTTGAGCCTGTCCTGAATGGTGGTGTGGATGGTGAACGTGTCAGCATACGGGGACTAAGTTCGGGACGTGCGTCGAACGGACCAAGCCAGTGATATCTGTTATCATTTTGACCTACAATGAAGAACGGCATCTGGCGCGAGCTCTGAAGTCAGTTGCCGCGATTGCGCACGAAGTTTTCGTTGTCGACTCGTTTTCATCTGATCGTACCGTGGAGATTGCGCGAGCCCATGGGGCTCAGGTCTACCAGCACAAATTCGTGAATCAGGCGAAGCAATTTCAATGGGCTTTGGAGAATCTGCCGATAGCCGGAAATTGGGTGATGCGGCTTGATGCCGATGAAGTGATCGAAACCGATCTGGCTCACGGAATCAGCTCGCGGCTTCCGTCTCTTTCATCGGACATTACTGGAATAGCGCTCAAGCGGAAGCATATTTTCTTGGGACGCTGGATTCGTCATGGCGGCCGCTATCCCCTGGTCCTGTTGCGAATTTGGCGGAGCGGCTGTGCTCGAGTTGAGGATCGCTGGATGGACGAACATATCGTCCTCACCCGTGGCAGATCACTAACTCTCAATGGCGGATTCGCTGACCACAACCTACTTAGCATCACCGAATTCATAGGGAAGCACAATACCTACGCTACTCGGGAAGCAATCGATATCCTGAACGAACGCCATGAACTGTTTGGCGGCGCTAGTGCTCTAATATCGCCAAATGTATCCTTGCAGATCGCGAGCAAACGCTTCTTGAAGATACACGTCTACAACAAGCTGCCGTTTTGGTTGAGTGCCACCCTGTATTTTCTCTATCGATACATCGTCCGATTGGGTTTTCTTGACGGTACAGAAGGGCTTATCTACCACTTTATTCAAGGATACTGGTACCGAATGCTCGTCGGGGCGAAGGTCTTCGAACTGGAAAGATCACTACGAGGTCTTTCGGGAAGAGATGAAATAATCTCCGCGCTCGAAGCGCTCACTGGACTGAACTTGCAGGAAAGAAAGCAGACGCCGACAGGGCGTTTCGCGTGAGGGCGCGCTTCAAAGAAAGACTGGGGCTGCGGCAGCAGCTTCCGAAACCATCCAAGGTGGGCGACGAGCGCTGGCCGAAGTCTTTAGCTGCAGCGAGCTCTTTGAAGAGGCCACAAATGAAACAAAGGACCTCCCGTCCAGCATCAAGTTCCCGTTTCGGATGCTGGAGCATCGCTGCCGCTCTTGCGCTCGCTGCCGCGCTGCTGTGGCAACAGGCCTCGAGAACAGAAGTCATGGCGCAAACTGCTGCTCAATCGGCGCTGAAGATGCCGATCACCTTTTCCGCAGCGTTTGGCGATGATGCGCAGCTAGCGCAGCACGCTACAGAGTTTTTGGCTGGCACGCCCGCTTTTGATTCTTCATCAGCGGCGTATTTCCGTCGTGGATCGACAATAGTTAAGCAGACCGCCAATAACGTCTATTCCGTTCGATTGGACTTTGGCGACCAGGTTGTTCGTGCAATCGACCGCGACCTTTCTTCTGAGTTCGGGAAATGGGATCGGAAGTGGGATGCTGGTCAAATGATCGATGATCGCATCGTCTTTGACGCAAAGGATCGCGCATACACGATTATTACGCCGCGCTATTCGAACTTGGATCATGCGGTTTTACTTTATTCAACCGATGGAATGCAAACCTGGAGAGCGGTCGCTTTGCGGGGAAGAGCGGCAGTGCTCGAGAGTTGGGACAGCTTCAATTCTCACACAAATCCCCCCGCTATCCTAAGCCATGAGAACTACGGCACGAGGGCTGGGAAGCGCTTGTGGCTTGAGCATTTTTCCTTCGATGCGTCCGGCCGGCTAACTCCCGATTTCCCGGCTCAACTTGTGTCCGACGACAGCTTGCTAGTCATCAACCATTCTGGCGGAGCAAACTCGCTGCTCACGCTCCAGAACAAGGTATTTGTTGTGTATCCGGTCTCCAAGCCAAGCGCACCGGGCGCGCCCGGCACCATGGTCTACATTAGAGAGTTTGATCTGGATAAGAAGCAGTTCACCAGCGAACCAAAGTATCTGGGGCTGTCCGGTGACGTTAGCCCGATCAGACATCTTATCCACGGGCCGGACCCCCACAACATTCCCGCCATCACTGCGGACAAGAGCGGCACTCTATACGTCATCTTCGGCGCACATCAGGGGCTCTTCAAGTTAACCACCTCAAAGCAACCGGCAAGCATCGAGCCGGCGTGGACAGAGCCCGAGACGTTTGGAGAGCCGGAGAGCAACAAGAAGTACGGTAGATACTCCTACGTTTCGGCTCTGATGGACCACGAGCAAACACTTCACGTATTCGCCCGGTCTGAGGGTGATTACTATCACTATCAGTTGGTACAGATGTTGAAGCCCTTTGGTCAGCCGTTCAAGCGATGGCAAAATGGATTGATGCACCGCGTCATCGTGGAGCCGGGCCGGAGCTTCTACGCAGCGTGGAGGCAAAGAGCGGCCATTGATCAGGCCGGGAACCTGTATCTGCACTTCAAATACTGGCCTAACGAATTTACCGACGCGGAGGCCGGCGCGCTGCATCTCAGCGGCGTTGGCCAGAGCTGTAGATCCGGGAGGTGTTTTTACCCACAGGTGCCGTTCCTGTTTCCGACGACTCTGAAATCGGCGGACCACGGAGAGACTTTCTCCCTCTATGAACACGGGCGCTCGGAGGAAGCCGGATCTGCCCAGCAATCAAGCGAGGGGGCAAGCGTGCACTGACAAGGCGCGTTTGGACAGAGGGTGGCCGTGACTGTTTGGGATCAATGAAGGATGAGGAGTGTTGTGCCAAGCGGGGCATCGCGACGAGTGCTTATGGGCGCCGTCGCGAACGCTGTTGGGAAGCTCTGGGTCACGCTCATTCAACTGATCTCTGTCCCCATTCTCGTCACGAAATGGGGAACGTCGGGCTACGGGATCTGGCTCATGCTGACCGTGATCCCGACTTATGTCGCGCTTAGCGATCTTGGCTTTGGTACTGCGGCCGGAGTGAGCATGATTCGCCGGGTCACTATAGGCGATCTCTCCGGGGCGCTTCGCGCGTTTCAAAGTGTTTGGCTGTTTGTAAGCCTTGTGTCGCTTGCGCTTTGGGGACTAGCCGCAGTCATATGGTTGATCGGAAGCGAACTGCCAGGCTGGGCGGAATGGAATCGCGAGCAACTGCCTATCGCAGCGTTGTTGCTGATGACCTATTCTCCAATTGTTCTGCAGATGAACATAGTGAATGTTGGGTTCAGAAGCATTGGCCGATACGCTCAGGGCACATTCCTGCTGGATATAATTTCTCCCCTTGAACAACTCCTTGTCCTGGCGGTCGCGAGCGGTGGCGGGGGTTACGCGGGATGCGCGTTAGCCATGGTGATCATGCGCGCGGTTGGCTTTGCTGTCTATTACTTGGTGCTGCGGAGAACTGCTCCGTGGATTCGTTTCGGCTGGAAAGAGGCTCGCATAGAGGAGGTAAAATCTCTTGTGAGGCCCGCGGTCGCTGCGCTCAGCCTGCCGATATCATCGGCGCTAAGCATTCAAGGCACTGTCTTTGTCTTAGGGCTGGCGATTTCGCCGGCATCGGCGGCGATTCTGGGAACGGTTCGAACTATCGCAAGGGTTCCGCTTCAACTTGTCGGTCTGCTGACGAGGGCGACCTTGCCCGAGATTACGGCGGCTGAAACCAAGAAAGATGCACGGTATTTGGACGAGCTAGTCTATAGCAATCTGGCCGCGGTCTTTATCGTTTCTGTACCCTCTGCGGCTATACTGATTTTTTCGGGGCAATGGCTACTCTCATTGCTCACACGAGACATAATGGAAGCGCCGATCACTCTGTTTGTTGCGCTGACGATCAGCATGGTCCTGAGCGCGCTCTGGAGCACGGTTGGCTCGTTCTTGTTGGCGGTAAATCAGCAGCATCGTTTCGCAGCGATCTATGCGGCGGCATCGGTCATAACGGCGGTCATGGTTTACTTCGTCGCTGCCAGACTTGGAATCGAGGCGGCTGCAATCGCCTTGATCCCGATGGACATCGTCATGGCCTGTACAGTTCTTTACCAGTGGTTTGGAGTGGACCGGAAGTACAGATTGTCGGCGCAAATCGACGTGATTGCTCGCCTGGTTCAGGCTGTTAAGCACAAAGGGAATTGGCGGCGGAATAGCGCTCATGGCTGATGTATTCATTTTCGCCGGTTTCCTCGCCATTTGCGTGCTGACGGTCGTCGAATTGCGGCTGATGCGAGTAGGCAACCTCGGTTTTTCCGATGGCGTTCTAATCGGGGCCGTTTACTACGTCGTTCTGCCACTTCTTGTTCTTCTGATAACCGGCGAATTGGCCGACGTTAACCTTCACGTGCCTCCTTACCGTCCTTACGCCGATGTCAGCACAACGCTTAATCTCTTCCTGGGACTGGTAGTCGTTCTGCTGTTTCACGCAGTCTGTCGGCTTTTTGCAAAAAGGCCGCTGTCATCAGTGCCCGAGCGGATCGAAAAGGTTTCGTTCCGCGTCTTCTTCATGGTGCTCGTTGTGCTGGAGGTTGCAAATTTCTTCGTATCGGGAAAGAGCGCCGGCGGGCACTGGGCGGATAACGCCTCGGCGGCATTTTCGCAGAGCCCAATTGCAATTTTCAGCCTAGGAATTGCGAACTGTTGGCGAACATGCGCGTTCGGCTATCTAGCCTACCGGACAGTTACCGGCCGCATCACCAGGCGAAACGCGACCATCATTGGTGCGCTAGTCGTGGTGCTCGATGTCGCCTTAACCTTCAATCGCATAACCGTGGCGTACTATACAATGATGATTGCGCTGCTCTATCGCGATCGAATAGTCCTCATTGGTGCAGGTTTGGTCATATTGGCGCCGACTGTAACTTTCTTGAGTTCTGTCTGGGCCGTATTTAGAGGGCTCGCTCTTTCCCGGGGAGTCAGCGTCGAGAACATCCTGATGGCTTTGCAGACTGCAAGCACTTCATCTCAGGGTGCGGAAGGAGGTATTTCCAAGACGCTAAATGCGTTCGCCGAAGCGACCAACCTTCTCGTATTCAAGTTTCTGGTTGAAAATGTTCCGGACCATTTTTCCCCGCTATGGGGGAGCACCTTCATTCTCAAGTCGTTCTCGTTCTTCATTCCGTCGACGATCTGGGAAGATAAGCCAAAAACCTTTGGCACCTATCTTGGCTATTACGTCGAGTCGGTCCAGGGATTGTCCTTGAACTCAACTTTGTTCGGAGAGGCGTACGGCAACTTCTACTATTATTGGCCCTTCGCACTGTTCGCGATGCTTTGTCTCATAGAATTCTTGTTCAGGCGCGTAGCCAACCTTGCACCGGTATACGGCTTTTTTGGAGCGTTTGTGGCCATCGCGCTATGGCGCTTCGACATGACATTCGCTTTCATCTCGTTTGTTACCATCGGCGTCGTTCACGCTCTAAGTCGAGCCGGGTTCTGGTTCAGCAGCGTGAGGGTTGGAAATCGACCTTATGTGATTGCTGATCCCCGCGTCAGACGAAACATGAATCGCGTTAGAACTCCGAGATGAAATGAACCATCCCGCCACCAGTGGAGGAAGATTCGTGTCGACGCGCGTCGCCTTGATATATGCGTTCTTTCCACACTACCGGGCTCCGGTCATGCGCGAGTTGGCGCGAAGCTCACGGTATAAATTTGAATTCTGGGGCTCCGTCACAGAGGTCGAAGGCATCAAACCGTGTCCCCAAGACGACCTCATTTGCATAAATCCACTATTGTTTAGGAACACGCGTTTCGGTTGGCGGATATCCGGCTATTGGAAGCCGGTGCTAAGCAAGGAGGTGCCGGCCGTCATCGTGTTGGGGAATCCGAATCTGCTCGACACGTGGTTGATTGCGATAGCAGCTCGGCTCCTACGAAAGAGAGTTCTCTTTTGGACTCATGGTTGGGTGCGCCGGGAGGGAAGGATAAAGGGACTCTTGAGGAATCTCTACTTCGGCTTAGCCGACCGAGTCCTCACATACGGCGAGCGGGCAAGAACGATCGCGTCGGAAACAGGTTTCCGAATTGGGAAGATCGTACCGATATACAATTCGTTGGACTGGGATAGGGCGCAGTCTGTCATCTCCCGGCTCGAGCAGGAGGATGCTACGAGAGATAACGGCGCCGGTGCGCGTGAGCCGAGTATCCCAAGATTGATTTGTACCGCCAGGTTAACCAAGCTTTGCCGCTTTGATCTCCTGCTGAATGCGATGAGCTTGCTGTCAGAGCGGGGGATCGGTACGCAGCTAGTGCTTGTGGGCGAAGGCCCCGAGCGAGGCAGGTTGGAAGAACAGGCAAAACGATTGAAGCTGGACGTGACGTTTGTCGGCGCACTGTACGATGAAGAGCGTTTAGGCGCACTGATCTACGCCGCGGACATGGCGGTATCTCCAGGTAAAGTCGGCCTAACTGCAGTTCATAGTCTGATGTATGGGACGCCAGTGCTAACTCACGGAAATCTGGACAATCAGATGCCTGAAGTGGAGGCGGTAGTTCCTGGGTCGACGGGCCTCTTCTTTGAAGAGGGAAATGTCGAGGATCTTGCCGACAAGATCGCGACCTGGCTGGCGTCGAAGCACGATCGAAGCGCGGTGCGAGCTAGATGCCATCACGTCATTGAAGCCAAGTACAATCCGGCCACCCAGAGACGGCTGATCGAAGACGCGTTGGATGACGTCTTTGCCGCAAATAAGAAGCGTATCATGAACCTGTGAGTGTGTCTCGATCGACTCTATGATTGAAGAACTTGATCCAAGATTATCGTTTCGTCGTGTTGATCGGTTTAAGAATGCCAAGAGATGCGTGTACTACAAATTATAGCGTCTTCTGATCCAAAGTCGGGCGGCGTCATCGAAGGAGTATTGCAGACGTCCCGCCTCATGAGGCAGTTCGGGGTCGAGTCGGAGATATTGTGTTTCGATGCACCGGATTCGGATTGGCTTGTGCACCTGGACGTCCGTACTCACGCTCTCGGCCGCATGACAACATTTTACGAATATGCGCCGTCAGCGGTACCGTGGCTGAGGAAGCATGTGCTCGAATATGACGCGATAATAGTAAATGGTCTGTGGAACTATGCGACACGCGCGTCGTCCGTCGTGCTCCGATCGAGAAGGGTTCCTTATTTCGTATTTCCGCACGGTATGATGGATCCATGGTTTCGGCAGCAGTATCCGTTGAAGCACCGCGCGAAGCAGCTCTTGTGGTTCTTCAGTGAAGGGCCGCTTCTGGCGAATGCGAACGCCGTCTTGTTCACGACGGATGAAGAGCGACGATTGGCTCGGGGGGAGTTTTACTTTCAGAGATACTGCGAAAAAGTCGTTGGCTATGGGACCAGCCGTCCTACAGCGATCGATCGATTGGACGGGAGCAACTTTCGTAAGCGACTTCCCGCGCTCGGAATGCGTCCCTTCCTTTTGTTTTTGGGACGCATTCATCCAAAGAAAGGCTGCGACTTGCTGCTTTCAGCCTTTTCGTCTCTCTCGGACAAATACCGGGATATCGACTTGGTCATAGCCGGCCCTGATCAAGTTGGTCTCCAGCGCCAGTTGATGCAGATGGCCCAAGATCTTGGAATTGGTCATAGGATTCATTGGCCAGGAGTGCTTCTGGGAGATGCGAAATGGGAGGCGTATCTCGCCGCCAAGGCCTTCGTACTTCCGTCGCATCAGGAGAATTTCGGGATCGTCGTAGCAGAGGCGCTAGCATGTGGTACGCCGGTTCTCATAACGAATAAGGTCAACATTTGGCGGGAAGTGAGGGACAGCGGTGGTGGCCTCGTTGAAGATGATAGCGTCCCAGGAATAACGAGGTTGTTGCGAAGTTATCTCGACCTGCCGACCGAGCAGGCTCAAGCTATGCGCGTTCTGGCCCGCCAGTGCTTCGACGCCCATTTCGATGCGGTTTCGGTGAGCCGGACCCTGGTTGATACAATCTCCGAAACGGTGGTTGCATGACCAGAGTTCTGAACGCTGCCGAGACCAATCCCCGCGAGGGCGGAGCCACTTTTCCGCTCAAGAACCGGCTCGAACGACTGATGTGGAGCCTTGTGTGGAACGGACTTGGAATTTGGACGCCGGTCCCATTTCATGCATGGCGAAGAGCCTTGGTTCGCCTGTTTGGAGGCAACATTGCTCCCACTGCGAAGATTTACCCAGGGGTGAGCATTTGGTATCCGCGTAATCTCGAGCTCCAGGCGTTTTCCTGTCTCGGCCGGCGGGTGAATTGTTATTCGATGGCCAGCATTGTACTCGGACCGTATGCGCTGGTCTCCCAGGGGGCGCACTTGTGCTGTGGTTCGCACGATGTCGATGATCCCAATTTCCAGTTGTTCACCGCCGGCATTCGAATCGACAGCAACGCATGGATCGCAGCGGACGCGTTCGTTGGGCCGGGAGTCGTCGTCGGAGAGGGCGCGGTATTGGGAGCCCGGGGCGTGACGACCAAGGATTTGCTGCCCTGGACGATCTATGCAGGTAATCCCGCTCGACAATTGAGGGCGCGCCGTCGTTTCACTGACGTTCGATCCCTTGCGGAGGACAATTGATGTACGATCACAAACAGTCGCTGAAGGAGGTCGTGCGGCACGTGATATACCGTTGCGGCCTCATAGAGGCTTGGGACAAGGTAAGAAATCGGCGAGGACGCTATACGGACTATATGCGCGAAGGAGATATCAGGGAGGTCTTCTCCCAGATCTATTCGAAGAATGTCTGGGTAGAATTCAAGGACCAGGAAAGCTTGTCCGGCGCCGGATCGACTCAGTACGCAGCCGACAAGATCGTCCGCAGCCTGTCTGCCTTCCTGCGGGAGGTCGGTTGTCGTCGCCTTGTTGATATTGGGTGCGGCGACTTCAATTGGATGCGGGCCGTGGAGGGTGACTTCGACTATCTTGGAATCGATGTCGTGCCCAGTGTCGTAGAGGAGAATACCGCCAGATTTCAGAACGAGCGGCGGCGCTTCATCTGTCTGGATGCAAGTCGAAATCCAATTGAAACGGGAGACGTCGCCCTTTGTCGGGAGGTGCTATTTCACCTCTCGTTCACTGATGCGAAGCGGCTCATCAGCAACATTAAGGCTGCTGGATTCAAATACATCATTCTTACCTCTGACAAGTCGATCTGGTTCAACTCCGATATCCGGAATGGCGACTTTAGAAGAATAAATCTCCAATTGGCGCCATTTAACTTTCCCGCTCCACATAAGGAGTTGATCGATGACAGGGTTGCTGAGGGAAGGGTGCTGGCCGTTTGGCAGACTGATTCTCTGCTAAGCCAGAACGTTACTATAGCTACCTAGTGGACGCTGCGCGCCGATTTCGCAATCACTGGCTGTCGGGCAGCCAGGAAGTCCCAGTCTCTCTCGATAGCCTTCCCGATCTCAGTTAAGCCTTAAGCAATTTAGGTCCAAATCCAAGATTTTTTGATTGAAATTGCAAAACCCGAATTATAGGTTCCAACTCATTAAAGGAACGTTACTGTTGCTTTAAGAATGCATTCGTATTTTGAGGAGGTACTTGTGACAATAACCCCATTGATTGGCACTAGCGGCGATGACCGGCTCGTTGGCGCCGCGGACCAAAACATCTCTGGTGGTGATGGCAACGATACCATCATCGGTGGCTCTGGCCACAACATCGTTCTTACCGGCGGGGCGGGCAACGACGTCATCGTCGCAGGTAGTGATGGCGATATTATCCGCGATAAGATTGGTAATAATAATATCATCGGCGGTGCCGGAAATGACAATATTTCTCTAGGTGACGGAAATGACACCGTGAGAGCGGGCGCCGGAAATGACTTCATCGAGGGTGGTGGCGGCAACGACAATCTCGGCGGCGGAGCCGGGTCCGATACTTTCTATTACGACTTCTCGAATGGTAAGCAGACCGGCGGCGACAAGATCGGGGACTTCGTCGCTGGCGAGGATAAGATCGTTCTTCACGACTTTAATGGCCAGGATATTACCCTGCACTCGGTCGCCGACTTTCAGAGCTTTATTCACGATCTCCTCAACGATTCGAGCGCCACGACACTGGCGCGCGCTGTCGGCAAAGATCTCGCCATTAATCTGGACGGGCATAGCTCTATTATGCTCGTTGGACATGCTGATTGGCTCACGGGCGTCAGCTAACGACAACCGATTTATTCAATCCGTTCCAGTGGTGCGTGCGAGCAACGCTATGTTCGCACGTACCAGAGGGCCATAAGCAGAATCGCACTCTCGCTTAGTCGGATGCCGTTTCTTAGAAGTTGCGGCATCTTGGGCGAGTTCGAGATTGTGCGCGCTAGCAGATATATTTTTCAGACTCGGGTGAGAGGTTTGCCCGGGCGTCGGGCGTTTTCTTGACTTGGGGCACGACACTACCGCTGGAAGAGGCGCGCGCCGTGACTGCTGTCACAGCGCTCATTGCGTTTTGTGGAATCTATGGAAGCGCGGGGCATGAGTGTTTTTCGTGAAGCGCGGGATGCTCATTTTGCGCTGAGGAAGTCTCCGGCTTTACTTTTTATTCAGCGCAGCCGCATGGCTTTTATCGCGGTTGGACTTTTCAGTTGCTTCATCAATGTCCTGATGCTGACGGGATCGTTCTTTATGCTCCAGGTCTACGATCGCGTTTTGCCTAGCCGGAGTGTATCGACCCTTGTTGCCCTCGGTGTCTTGGTGGCAGTCCTCTATCTTTTCCAGGCAGCTCTTGAAGCAATCCGGGGGCGTATCTTTGTGCGAATCGCGCGCTCATTCGATTCATCCATAAGTCAAATAGTGGTCAGAACGCTTTTCGAGTCATCGCGCTTTGGTCGTTTGAATGGAGACGGACTTCAACCTCTGCGTGACTTGGACCAGGTGAGAGCGTTTCTTTCAAGCGCGGGACCGACGGCATTTTTCGACCTGCCCTGGATCCCTCTCTACCTCGGCCTCTGCTTTGCTTTTCATTTCTGGATTGGGGCTGCCGCACTATCGGGCGCCATGCTGCTAATTCTACTGACGGCGATCAGTGGTGGGCTCACAGATCGACCGACCAAAGCTGCCATCACTGCTGGCACGGCCCGGTTGGGCTTAGCAGCGATGGGGGTGCGTCACGCTGAAACCCTGCACGCGCTCGGGATGACAAATCGCGTTGTTTCAAAGTGGCAGGATCGAAATCTGACGTATCTGAACGCGCATCAGCGCAGTGCCGATGTTCTTGCGGGCTTTGGCGCGGCGAGTCGGGCGTTTCGCATGTTTCTTCAATCAGCGATCTTGGGGCTTGGCGCCTTCCTTGTAATCCATCAGGAAGCAACCGCCGGCATCATTATCGCCAGCTCGATCCTCACTGCGAGGGCATTGGCTCCTGTTGAGCTTACCATAGCTCATTGGAAGAACTTTTTAGCAGCCAAGCAGGGATGGGTAACCTTGAAGGCTATGCTCACGCATGCTGCAGTTACCGTTAGAAAGCCGGTCTTGCTTCCTCCGCCGAGGTCAACTCTATCCATCGAAGGACTGACTGTTCGGACTCCGAATAACCCGAAAGTCGTCGTGTCTGACGTCAGCTTTGTGCTGCACGCAGGTCAAGGGCTTGGTGTGATCGGACCTAGTGGTTCCGGCAAATCATCATTGGCGAGAGCAATTGTCGGTGTATGGCCTTCAATTCGCGGAACTGTTCGATTGGATGGAGCATCGATCGATCAATGGAGCAGTGAGGAGCTTGGAGCGCATATTGGATACGTGCCGCAAACGGTCGACCTTTTAGCCGGTACGATCGCCGAGAACATTGCGAGATGCAGGACTGACGTCGACGACCAAATGATAATTCGGGCCGCAAAGGCCGCGGATGTGCACGAAATGATAGTGCGCCTTCCGGACGGTTATAATACGATTATTGGGGATGGAGGCGTTGGTCTATCGGCGGGTCAGCGGCAGCGCATTGGGCTTGCTCGTGCCTTGTTAGGCGATCCTTGGCTCGTGGTCCTGGATGAGCCGAATTCCAATCTCGACGCGGAAGGCGAACAGGCCCTAACGAAGGCTATTGTTGGCGTGCGCCAGCGAAAGGGCATCGTTATTGTTATTGCGCACCGGCCGTCTGCGTTAGTTGCAGTCGACCAGATCCTTGCACTGTCTGACGGGGTTGTACAAGCATTCGGCCCTAAAGAGACGGTCCTAGCACAAGTCACGCGTTCGGCACCCGCTACTCCTGCTTCACTCAAGATCGTCGATGCAGGCGCCACATCGTGACCGACGTCGATGAGGACGCCCAAACAAGTCTTCGGCAGCACGTGATCTTCGGCTGCGCGCTGCTGGCCGTCCTCGTAGCGGGTTTGGGCGGATGGGCGGCAATCACGGAAGTTTCTGGCGCAGTTGTCGCCTCTGGGTCGCTCGTTGTTGAGAGCAACGTGAAGCGCGTCCAGAATCCAACCGGTGGAATTGTAAGCGAGTTGCGCGTCCGTGATGGTGATCACGTCGCCGCCGGCCAAATCCTCCTTCGTCTCGACGAAACGTTGACGCGAGCCAACTTGGCTGTTGTTACGAAGAGTTTGAGCGAGCTTAAGATACGCGAGTCGCGACTTGAAGCCGAACGACGCGGAGAGGAAGAAATCGAAATTCCCACCGACCTTTCTAAGTCTGCAAACATTGATCTCGCCCGCATGATATCGAGCGAGCGCAAGTTGTTTGAGGTCCGGCGTAGCTCCCGGCTAGGCAAGAAGGCACAGCTTCGCGAACAGATAAGTCAATTGCGCCAGCAAGCGCATGGGTTCGTTGGTCAAGCTGACTCGAAAGGGCAGGAGATCGAGCTCATAGCAAAGGAGCTGACTGGCGTACGCGAGCTTTGGAAACAAAACTTGGTTCCCATCTCACGCGTTACCGCCTTGGAGCGGCAAGCTGTGAGTCTGGAAGGCGAACGTAACCAGCTCCTCACGAGCGCCGCGCAGACGAATGGGAGAATCAACGAAACTGAGTTGCAAATAATTCAGATCGATGAAGATCTTCGTACCGAGGTGGCAAAAGAGCTGCGGGACGTGCAAGCGCAAATCGAGCAGCTTACCGAGCGAGAAGTTGCTGCGAAAGATCAACTTAGTAGGACGGATATTCGCGCACCTCAGGATGGAATTGTCCAGCAGCTCACTGTCCACACCGCTGGCGAGGTCGTCAGCACTGCGGAGCCGATTATGCTGATTGTGCCGCAATCCGACGAACTAAAGGCGGAAGTCAGGGTCGCGCCCCAATACATTGACCAGCTCACGGTCGGCCAGCCTGCATCTATTCGCTTTTCTGCGTTCGATCAAAGGACCACGCCTGAGTTGGACGGGGTGCTAACTCGTATTTCTGCTGATACGATCAATGATCCAAAAACTGGAGCACCGTACTACCTAGCACGTGTGAGCATCTCTGACAAAGAACTGGGGCGGTTGGGGGGACTGAAGCTAGTACCTGGAATGCCGATTGACGTGTTTATACGGACGTCGGAGCGAACAGTGATGTCGTATCTGCTAAAGCCTCTCAGAGACCAGATTGTTCGAGCCTTTCGCGAGAGATGATCCACGCTGGTGGCAGGCACCCGCGTTCACCTCAACGAGGTTCGAAGCGACATTAGTGCGGCGCGAGGACGATTGGCACTGTTCGGTGCAATCCTTTGCGCTCGTTGACGATGGCTAGCGTCGTCGCAGCGGCATCGCCGACGAAAATGGTTGCATATCACCTTGTGCCCGCTTGCTCTGTTGCCAAAGGTGCGAAGGCAGAACGTGTTGCGCGCTGGCAATCGCTATGGCGTCATCAGTTGTATCCGTCGGGATTATTGCTCTGCCACCGCCAATGGTCAGCGCACATCGTCTCAAGCGATCTGGCCGCTTTCCATCCCATCAGCTTCGATGCGGTTTCGGTGGCAGCGTAGTAGGCGTCGATGTCACCCGCCCGGCGCGGTTTGATGTCATACGGGATAGGCCGGCCGCACGCCTTTTCGAAGGCGCGAACGACGTCGAGCACGCTGCTGCCGGTACCGGTTCCGAGATTTACCGAGAAGCATTTCGGGCTGTCCAATGCCTTCAGTGCGGACAGGTGTCCGAGCGCCAGGTCCATGACATGGATATAGTCGCGAACGCCTGTTCCGTCAGGCGTGTCGTAGTCGGCGCCCCATATGTTCAATCGCTCGCGTCGCCCGATGGCGACCTGAGCCACGAAGGGGACCAGGTTGTTGGGGACGCCCCGGGGGTCCTCGCCGATCAAGCCGCTCTCGTGCGCCCCGACCGGATTGAAATAGCGCAAAATGGCGATCCGCCAGCTCGGCTCGCTGACATATTGGTCACGGAGCATGTCCTCGATGATGAGCTTGGTCCGTCCATAGGGGTTCACGGGACTTAAGGGGTGGTCTTCGGTATAGGGCAGAAATTTCGGGGTGCCGTAGACGGTCGCCGATGAACTGAACACGATGGTCTTGACGCCCGACCGTTGCATCGCGCGCAGCAGCCGGTGCGTTCCGATGACGTTCTGATCGTAATATTCGAGCGGCTCCGCGACGGAGTCCTGAACGGATTTCAGCCCGGCAAAATGCATCACCGCCGTGCAGTTGTATTGCGTCAATACCTGCTCGATCGCGCGTTCGTCGCGAATATCGCCTTCCACGGCAATCAGCGACTTGCCGCAAATCTGCTGCACGCGCTGCAGGGCGATCGGACTGCTGTTGGAGAAGTTATCGAATACGACGACATCTTCGCCCGCAGCCAGCAGGGCCACGCAAGCATGCGAGCCGATATAGCCGGCCCCGCCGGTCACAAGGATCATCGTCATTCCCCGCCAGATTGGGTTCTCAAGCAGCAGTCCCGCGGCACAAACTCACTACAATCTAGAGCTGTCGAAAGCAAATATGCGATGCGAGGGTTAGACAGCGGGATAGAGGCTGCCCTGTCAAGATCGATCCGAGAGAATTTGGCGTGGCCCTTAACTCCGGCTCGACCGCGGCCGTTGCCGGCGCCACTCCGAGCCGCAGCGTACTGATACCCCCGTGGGTTATGGCCAGCTCAGCCTTGAAGAGCGCGTTGAGATCTATCGCCTGCATGCAGGCGGTAGATCTCAGAACCAAATTGCGTCTGCGCTTGGCCGGGCGCCGTCGACGGTGACGAGATTGCGGATCGCCTGGCGGCCGCCATCACTGAAATAGAATTGCCGTGGCAAGCGTCTCAGCTAGACCGCCGCGCCCGTTGCGTCGATGCCCAGGCCGACATCGAACAAATCGCGCCGATCGGATAACGCCAGGCTGCGCAATTCGCCGAGCGTGCCGCGCGCGGCTGAACAATGGCTGCATCTGACGATCGCGGAGGGCGGGGCGAGTTCGCCGTGGTCGATCACCACGCCGATACTGTCGCATTCAATGCATACGAGCTGAAAACTCATTTTCGAAATTCTTCAATCCACCGGACGCTTTAAACTGCCGACGAAGCAAGCCTCATGCCACCGATGCATCGCCGTGCGGCCGAGGTTATTCGGACGATGGTGACATTTCAATGTGACGTCTGTTTTAACCCTAAGTGCGGCGACGGCTCCTGCGCACCGTCAGGGCGTATTCCCTTCAGCGCCTATTCCCCTGAGCCGGCTGAGCGGGCCGCGCAGCAGCAATTCCCCGAAATGGCTGAGGGCAATCCCCGAGAGCCCGCCGCCAGCCTTGACCAGCGCGTCGATGAGGCGGCCATGCCTATCCGGCGTCAGCAGTTGCAGCGCTTCCAGCGCGAATGCGCTGCCGATGACAACCGCGACGATCAGGAGCAGCCGGTTGGGATAGCCTCGCGCGAATGCAAATCCCATCAGCGCGAACGCTGCGAAATGCTCGAGCTGGGGACCTGCGACGACAGGGCGGTCTTGAAGCGGGGAAAGCGTCGCGAAGGCGATGAAGGCGAGCACCAGCCAGGCGGCGCCCAGGGACAGTCGTTGGTTCATAGGTTGTTGCTAAGCAAAAACGGGGCCGAGCTCAACCCAGGCAGGATCGCCGCCGCACGCATGGCAGCGCTATCAGCAGATATCGTTAACCCCGGCGGCTGTTCAGCCGGTCCAAATCTGCTATCAAGCCGCGGAAATGAACAAAAAGTAACATGGCACCGTTTATCTCGTTCATAGCCCGTTCACGCCGGTCGGCCTCATCTTAGCGATGTCGCGGCTCGCCATCGGAGGCCAAATTGCGCCTGCTCGTCGTTGAGGATGATCCGGATCTCAATCGCCAGCTTACGACCGCGCTGACGGATGCCGGTTATGTGGTCGATCGCGCGTTCGACGGCGAGGAGGGGCACTATCTCGGCGACAGCGAGCCCTACGACGCCGTCGTCCTCGACATCGGTCTGCCGAAGATGGACGGCATCTCGGTGCTGGAAGCCTGGCGACGCAACGGACGCGCCATGCCGGTCTTGATCCTGACCGCGCGCGACCGCTGGAGCGACAAGGTGCAGGGCTTTGACGCCGGCGCCGACGACTACGTCGCAAAACCGTTCCATATGGAAGAGATCTTGGCGCGGATCCGCGCGCTGCTGCGCCGCTCCACCGGCCACGCCCAGTCCGAATTGACCTGCGGCCCGGTGACGCTGGATACCCGCACCGGCCGCGTCAGCGTCTCCGGCAACCCGGTGAAGATGACATCGCACGAATACCGGCTGCTGGCCTATCTGATGCACCACACCGGGCGCGTGGTGTCGCGCACCGAGTTGGTCGAGCACCTCTACGACCAGGACTTCGATCGCGACTCCAACACCATCGAAGTGTTCGTTGGACGCATCCGCAAGAAACTCGACGTCGACATCATCCAGACCGTGCGCGGCCTCGGCTACCTCCTGACGCCGCCGCCGAACGGCGCGTAGCCGTCCAGGCGCCGCTGGTGGCCGGGCTTACTTTTTGATCGGAGCATGGTCTTATCCGAAAATCGGTACCCACCCCGCACCAAGCGCGGGGCAGGTTTTTTCGGGATCATGCTCTGATGCGTGGAAGCTCGCTCGCCACCCGCCTGTTCCTGTCGGCGACCGCATGGCTGGTGGTGATCCTGGCGATCACCGGCTTCATCCTGTCCTCGGTGTATCGAGATGCGACAGAGCGTGCCTTCGACCGCCGCCTCAACCTCTATCTGCGCACCCTCATCGCCGAGGTCGCCACGCCCGACGAGCCGGCGGACCACCAGTTCCAGCTTGGCGAGCCCCTGTTCGAATTGCCGTTGTCCGGCTGGTATTGGCAGATCCTGCGCACCGACGTGGAAAAGGGCGAAACCCGCGCCTCGCGGTCGCTATGGGACAAGAAGCTGCCGAGACTGGAGGACCAGGGCTTCGAGCTGACCGCCGCCGGCATTCGCATCGGCTATGTCGATGGCCCCGAGGGACAGACGCTGCGCATGGTGGAGCGTCCGGTCGATCTCGGCAGCGACGGCAGGTTCCTGGTCAGCGTTGCCGGTGACGCCAGCGAGATCTTCGACGAGACGCGCAGCTTCGATTACTACCTCGGCGGCACCTTCACATCGCTCGGCATTGTGTTGTTGCTGACGACGATCTTCCAGGTTCGTTTCGGCCTGGCGCCGCTCAAGCGCATTTCGGAGGCGATCGCCGATATCCGCTCCGGCCGCGCCGAGCGGCTCGAAGGCCGGTTTCCGGTCGAGATCGCGCCGCTGGCGCGCGAGACCAATGCGCTGATCGACGCCAACCGCGAGATCGTCGAGCGCGCGCGCACCCATGTCGGCAATCTCGCCCACGCGGTCAAGACGCCGTTGTCGGTGATCTTCAACGAAGCCTCCACGCATGCCGCCGATCCCTTCGCCGCCAAGGTGCTGGAGCAGGCCGAGGTGATGCGAGACCAGGTTGCGCATCATCTGGAGCGCGCCCGTATCGCCGCGCGCGTCACCATCGTCGCCACCGTCACCGAAGTGGCGCCGGTGATCGAAGCGCTGCGGCGGACCATGGAGAAGATCCATCGCGACCGCGGCATCACGATCGAGCTCAAGGCCGACTCATCGGCGAAATTCCGCGGCGAGCGCCAGGACCTCGAAGAGATGGCCGGCAACCTCGTCGATAACGCCTGCAAATGGGCGGCCTCGCAGGTCTTCATCGAAGTCCGGGTCGCGCCGCCGGCAGAGCCGGGCGCCGGTCCGCGGCTGCATATCGTCGTCGACGACGACGGACGCGGATTGTCGGCCGCCGAGCGGGCCCAGGTATCGCGGCGCGGCCAGCGGCTCGATGAATCCAAGCCGGGCTCGGGGCTCGGCCTTTCGATCGTCACCGATCTCGCCGGCCTCTATGGCGGCAGCCTGTCACTCCGCAATGCGCCCATCGGCGGCTTAAGGGCGGAGCTGGAGTTGCCGGGAGTTTGAAAGCCGAGGAGCCGCGGCCTCACTTGATCTTGTTGATCCGTCGCAAATCGGCGTCAATCCGCGACTGCCAGCCCGGGCCCTTGGCCTTGTAGGCCTCGATCACCTGCGGTGAGAGACGGATCGAGACGAGCTTTTTCGTCGGCGCCTTGTTCGGCCCGCGTCCCCTGCGGATCGATGCCGCGAGCTCGGGAAACACTTCCGCAAACGGCCGCGCCTTTGCAAAATCCTCCTTGGTCCATTCCGGATTGTCGCTGACTTCGCGCAAATCGCGCGCGGTGTAACCCTTATGGCTCTTCCTTGCTTTCGGCATAGAGCTTCCTTTCCTGCCTGCTCGCGGGGCGCAGGCTGATCACGCTGATGGCCTCAGCGCCGAGCGCGAAAAAGACGACTGCGATGACGCCATGGGCACTCACGCCAATGCCCCTCCAGCGTCGGCTGTGGGTTGGACGAAGCAGGGCGTTGTCAAAGAAAGTCTCGTCGAGATCGGCGAAATCCAGCCCGTGCTTGACAAGATTGGCCTGCCGTTTCGGCTCATCCCACACGATCACCATCGAATTATATTGTGGATACAATATGTCGTACTGTCAATGTAAATGTAACTGCGCGAACCGATCACCATTGTTGGAGCGGCCAGCGCTCACGCACCATTACTAAACGCCTTCTTAACGCGCGCCCCTCTATCATGCCGAGCGGACGCGTTCCTGCGTCGCCATCACGAGCACTCAATCACCCCAGGCCAATGAGCCAGACATCAACCGAGCGGCTGAGGGAGTATCTCGCGCAGCTTCCGCCGCAATCGCAGGCGCTGCTGATGCGGGAGTTCGAGCGCGCGGTGGAGCGCGGCGAGGATGTCAGCGTCGCCACTCTCGTGCTCGAGCAGTTGCGCAAGATCGTGCGCCGGGCCGAGGAGGAGGAGACGCGTCCCCGCGGCGATGATCCGGCGCGCCTGTTGTACCGTCCGCTTGAGCCGTTCCTGGCCGAAGGCAATTTCCCGATCCGGCCGGGGCAGATCCGCCGCACCTCGCTGCTGCCGATATGGCAGTGGCTCGGCCGCGAGGGCGCGCCTGAAGCGACCCGCGAATTCGAGGCCGCGCTGATGAAGGCGCACGACAGCGGCGCAACTTCGGCGGCCGAGGCTGCGGCCCGCAAATATCAGCTCGCCGCGGCGGAGGCGATCGTCAAGGTCGCGACGCCGGTGCCGGGCGACGACAAGCAGCGGGCGCTATCGCGCGTCGGCCCGCCCAACGTCATCGAGGACCTGCTGTTGATCGGCATGGTATTGCGCGCGCGCGAGGCGCTTGAGACGCTCGGCAGCCGGCTTCCGAGCCAGCTCCGGGTGTTCGGCGACACCCAGATCGGCTCCGTCACCGCCGCGCTCAACGTCCCCTCGCTGCAGACGCCCCAATTGCTTCCCTTCGCGCTGTCCCTGGTGATGCAGCGCCTGGTCGCGCCCTGGCAGATCATCCGCCTTGCGATCAAGATGGCGGCGTCCGACGACGAGATCCGCGTCGCCGCCACGCCCTATGGCGTCGCCGTCACGATCGCCTTGCACGATCTCTCCTATCTCGCGGCCTGTCTGCGCAGCGACATCCGGCGCGGTCATCTCGACAATGTCGGGGAGCAACTGAAGACGCTGCATGACGGCGTGCGCGGCCTGCGCACCGAGCTCGACCTGCGCAACGAATCCACCTGGGGCAAGCAACTGACCTCGATCCGGGCCGACATCTCCAACTCGCTGCAATCGGAGATCGACAGCGTTCCCGGCCGGGTCCGCCGCATCCTGCGCCAGCGCCCGGATAAGGATATCTCCGCCACCGCCCGGATCGACCCCACCGAAGTCGAGGAGGTCGCCGCCCTCATTGATTTCGTTGCGGTGTGCCGCACCTATGCGAGCGAGCTTGCGATCAACGAGGTGACGCTTCGGACCTATTCCGACCTGCAGCAATATGTCGAGCAATCCACGGAGGCGCTGGTGCAGTCCTTGCGCGCCGGCGACCACAGGGTACGTGCCTATCGGCAGCAGCAGGCCAGCGCGGCGATCCGGTTCTGCGAGGTCCTGTTCGGCCACGACTACGCTTCGCTGATGAATCGCGCCGCGGAAAACGCTGTCACCGGCGAGCGCAAGTCCTCCCGCGCCGGCTAATTCCTGTTCTGATCCGTAATTCCTCCCTCCGGACGGTTACGTAGGCGGTTCCGATCCAGCAATTGTCAATTGCTCCGCTTCCCGCCGGTAGTGTAAACGGCGCATCAGGTGCCGGCTTTCGGTGCCGTTCGCCCGGGAACTCGTTGATGACACTGTGGTTTGTGTTCGCGCTGATGACGGTCGCGGCGATCTTCGCCGTGCTTTGGCCGCTCGGTCGCGCGACGCCTGCGACATCAGGCGGCAGCGAGTCCAATGTCTACAAGGACCAGCTCGCCGAGATCGAGCGCGATCTCGCTTCGGGCATGATCGGCGCGCCGGAAGCCGAAGCGGCGCGGGTCGAGATCGGCCGACGCTTGCTTGCCGCGGTGGACGGCGAGGCCGCGGCGGCGCCGAAAGCGAACCTGCGGCTGCGACGCTCGGCCGCCGTGGCGGCGCTGGTGGGGTTGCCGGTGATGGCGGCGGCGCTCTATCTCGTACTGGGCTCGCCGCGGCTCGGCGATTTTCCGCTCGCTGCGCGCAGTCGCACGGCTGACGTCAATCAGCCGCTCGCCAACCTGGTGGCGCAGGTGGAAGCGCATCTTGAAAAGAACCCGACCGACGGCCGCGGCTGGAACGTGCTGGCGCCGGTGCTCTCTCGGCTCGGCCGTTACGATGACGCCGTGCGGGCCTATCGCAATTCGATCACCTATAACGGCGACAGTTCGGAGCGCCGCGCCGATCTCGGCGAAGCGCTGACCGGTGCGGCCGGTGGTGTCGTCACCGCCGAGGCCAAGGCCGAATTCGAGCGTGCGATTTCGCAAAACGCCGACGATCCCAAGGCCAACTATTTCCTCGGGCTCGCCGCCGAGCAGGACGGCCGCAAGGCCGATGCAGCCTCGATCTGGCGCGCGATGCTGGCCAAGGCACCGGCGGATGCGCCGTGGCGATCGCTGGTGCAGGCCGCGCTGGTGCGCGTTGGCGCCGCTCCTGCCGCGCCCGCGCTTTCGGATGAAACCATGGCCGCGGCCAAGGACATGAGCGCGGGCGACCGCTCTGCGATGATCCGCGGCATGGTCGACCGGCTCGCCACGCGGTTGAAGCAGGACGGCAACGATGTCGAGGGATGGCTGCGGCTGGTGCGGGCCTATATGGTGATGGGCGAGCGCGACAAGGCGGTTGCCGCGCTCACCGATGCCCGCCAGGCGGTTGCCAATGATGCGGAGCGCTTGCGCCAGCTCAATGAAGGCCTGAAGAATCTCGGGCTGGATGGCTAACATGCGCACAGACAGGACCATAGGGAACCATGACGCGTAAGCAGCGGCGTTTGGTGATGATCGGCGGCTCGCTCGCGGTGCTCGCGGTGGCGGCTGTGCTGGTGCTCAGCGCTTTGCGCGATTCCATCGTGTTCTTCTCCACGCCTTCGATGGTTGCCGAGAAGCATATCGCCGCCGGGAAGCGGTTCCGCCTCGGCGGCCTGGTGCAGCCGGGCTCACTCAAGCGCGGCGACAGCCTCGCGGTGACGTTTGCGGTCGCCGACGGCAGCGCCACGCTGCCGGTCGCCTACAAGGGAATTCTGCCGGACCTGTTCCGCGAAGGGCAGGGCGTCGTCGCCGAGGGCGCGCTGGATCAGTCCGGCGTGTTCCGCGCTGACACCGTGCTCGCCAAGCATGACGAGACCTATATGCCCAAGGACGTCGCCGATGCCCTGAAGAAGCAGGGCCACTGGAAGGACGATTACGGCAAGCCCAGCGCCTCCGCTGAGCCGCCGCAGCCGGTGCAGGGGGCGATGCGTTGATCGCGGAGGCCGGACATTACGCGCTGGTGCTGGCGCTTGGGCTGGCGCTGATCCAGTCGGTCGTGCCGATGCTTGGGGCGCGCTGGCGCGATGTCGCGCTGATGAACGTCGCACGCTCCACCGCGCTCGCTCAGCTCTTGTTTGTCGGCGTTTCGTTCACCGCGCTGGTGACGCTGCACGTGACCTCGGATTTCTCCGTCGTCAACGTGTTCGAGAACTCGCACTCGATGAAGCCGCTGATCTACAAGATCACCGGCGTCTGGGGCAATCACGAGGGATCGATGCTGCTCTGGGTGTCGATCCTGGCGCTGTTCGGCGGCCTCGTCGCCGCCTTCGGCAACAATCTGCCGCTGACGCTGCGCGCGCATGTGCTCGCGGTGCAGGCCTGGATCGCGAGCGCCTTCTATCTCTTCATCCTGCTCACCTCGAATCCGTTCCTGCGCATCGCCAATCCGCCGATCGAGGGCAGGGATCTGAACCCGGTGCTGCAGGACATCGGCCTCGCCGTGCATCCGCCGATGCTCTATCTCGGCTATGTCGGCTTCTCGATTTCGTTCTCCTTCGCGGTCGCCGCCCTGATCGAGGGCCGCATCGACGCCGCCTGGGCGCGCTGGGTGCGGCCGTGGACGCTGCTGGCCTGGATCTTCCTCACGCTCGGCATCGCGATGGGATCGTACTGGGCCTATTACGAGCTCGGCTGGGGCGGCTGGTGGTTCTGGGACCCGGTCGAGAACGCCTCGCTGATGCCCTGGCTCGCCGGCACCGCATTGCTCCATTCGGCGCTCGTGATGGAGAAACGCAATGCGTTAAAAGTCTGGACCATCCTGTTGTCGATCCTGACTTTTTCGCTGTCACTGCTCGGCACGTTCCTGGTCCGCTCGGGCGTCCTGACCTCGGTGCATGCCTTCGCGACCGATCCGGCCCGTGGCGTGTTCATCCTGCTGATCCTCTGCGTCTTCATCGGCGGCAGCCTGTCGCTCTATGCGGCCCGGGCATCGTCCTTGAAGCAGGGCGGCCTGTTCGCGCCGATCTCGCGCGAGGGCGCACTGGTGCTCAATAATCTCTTCCTGACCACGGCCTGCGCCACCGTGTTCATCGGCACGCTCTATCCGCTGGCGCTCGAGGTCGTGACCGGCGACAAGATCTCGGTCGGCGCGCCGTTCTTCAACCTGACCTTTGGGCCGCTGTTCGTGCCGTTGATGATCGCGGTGCCGTTCGGCCCCATGCTGGCCTGGAAGCGCGGCGACTCTGCTTGGCGCAGCCCAGCGCCTGACCGCGGCCGGCATCGCCGCGCTGGTCGCGATCGCGGTGCTGTGGGCCTGGACGCGTGGCGGCGCCAGCTTTGCGCCGCTTGCGATCGGGCTTGCGGTATTCGTCGTCGCCGGCGCGCTCACCGACCTCGCCGAGCGCATCGGGCTGTTCCGGCTTCCGTTCGGCACGTCCGTGCAGCGGGCGCGCGGCCTGCCGCGTGCAGCCTGGGGCACGGCCTTCGCCCATGCCGGCGTCGGCATCGCCCTGATCGGGATCGTCTGCGAGACCACGTGGAACAGCGAATATATCGGCACCATGAAGCCGGGCGACGTCGCCAAAGTCGCGGGTTACGAACTGAAGCTCGACGATGTCGGCCAGCGCCAGGGCCCGAATTTCCGCGAGATGGTGGCGAGGTTCACCGTCGGCCTCGACGGAAATACGCTTAGCGTCATGACCCCGTCGAAGCGCAATTTCACCACGCGCGGCGCGTCCACCACGGAGGCCGCGCTGCTGACCCGCGGTGCGAGCCAGCTCTATATCTCGCTCGGCGATATCGCCGCAGAGGGCGGCATTGCGGTGCGCATCTACCACAAGCCGATGGTGCTCCTGATCTGGTTCGGCCCGGTGCTGATGGCCTTTGGCGGCCTGTTGTCGCTGTCGGACCGGCGCCTGCGCGTCGGCGCGCCCAAGCCGGCCAAGGCGGCGCGCGCATTGCAGGCGGCGGAGTGATGCGGAAGCTGCTTGCCGTCTGTGCGCTCGCACTGGCCGTGTCCGCCGGCGCACCGGCCTTCGCCGTGCAGCCCGACGAGATCATGGCTGATCCCGCCAAGGAAGCGCGGGCGCGGGAGCTCTCGCGCGAATTGCGCTGCATGGTGTGCCAGAATCAGTCGATCGACGATTCCGAGGCGCCGCTGGCGCGCGACCTGCGCATCCTGGTCCGCGAGCGGATCGCGGCCGGCGACAGCGACCGGCAGGTGATCGATTTCCTGGTGGCGCGCTATGGCGAATTCGTCCTGCTGAAGCCGCGCTTCAATCCGCACACGCTGCTGCTTTGGCTGGTGCCCCCGCTGGTGCTGGTCGGAGGCGCCGCAGCGCTTTGGCGGTTCGGCCGCCGCCGGGCAGCCACCTCGGCGGCGGCCGCCACCGGCACCCATCTCACCCCTGAGGAGGAGAGCCGGTTGGCTGCGCTGATGTCGGAGGAAGCGCCGGAGGAAAGGCGCGGCTAAAGCGCGATGAGATGAGGATGAATCATCATCGCGCTTTAGGTTATTGTTTGAGCATGATCTTTTCGGAAAACCGCTTCACACTTTTCCGGATCATGCTCTAGAGCATTTTCGGTTCTGATTGAATCAGAACCGAAGCTGTCGATCCTTGTTTTGACGCGTTTTCTTCACGCGAACCGATACCCACTTCGCTCGAAAACGCTCTGACCTACGTACTGTTGCGTAGGTCCATACGCGTCGGCGTCTGCCGCGGCATTCATCTAATCTTGACCTTTTGTGCGGAACTTTGCCTCGCCCTTCCTCCAGAGCATGATCCGGAAAAGTGGGTACCGGTTGTCCGAGAGGATCACGTTCACAAAATGATAGAGCGTGATGATGCTTCGCCGTAACGCTCTTGAGCAAGCCGATGTTTTCCAACAGCAATCTGACTATCCGCTTCCTCGTCGCATCCGTCGTCATCGCGCTTCTGGTGCTGCTTGGGATCGGCGGCGGCACGGGCTTCATCGCCGTGCTCTACCTCAACAACGAGATCACGGCGCTTGCCGCGGAGTTCAAATCGCTGAGCGGGCCGGGCCGCGAGCATGCCATGCAGATCTATCAGGAGGCGCAGACCGCGTTCTCCTACTTCCTGATCGCCTGCGGTGCGATCGCCGCGATCGCGATTGCGGTCTGCCTGACGACCTATTTCGCGGTTCGGGACGGCGTCATGCGGCCGCTGGCCGCCATCGTGCATGCGATGCGCGAGGTGGCCGAGCAGAAATACGAGACGCCGATCCCGGGTCTCGGCAGGGGCAATGAGATCGGACTGCTCGCCGGCGCGCTCGAAGTGTTCAAGACCAACGGGATCGAACGCCAGCGGCTGACCGAGCAGGAACTGCGCGACGCCCACAACCAGCGCGAGCGCACCCGCTACCTCGACGAGAAGATCCGCGACTTCAACGGCCTCGTCGCCAATGTCGTTGGCAGCGTGGCCGCATCGGCGGTTCGCCTGAGGGGCAACGCCGAGACGCTGTCGCGCGCCGCCAATGAGACCAGCGAGAAAGCGAGTGCGGTTGCCAGCGCAGCCGGCCAGGCCAGCACCAGCGTCCAGACGGTGGCGACTTCGGCGGAGCAGATGACGACCTCGATCGCGGCCATCAGCCAGCGCGTCACCGACGCCACCCAGCGCGCCGAGGGCGCGGTGGCGCAGGCACGCCAGAGCGCCGACACCATCCATGCGCTCTCGGACGCGGCCGAGAAGATCGGGGCTGTCGTGCAATTGATCCAGACCGTTGCCTCGCAGACCAACCTCTTGGCGCTCAACGCCACGATCGAGGCCGCACGCGCCGGCGAGGCCGGCAAGGGATTTGCGGTGGTCGCCTCCGAGGTGAAGAACCTCGCGAGCCAAACCAGCAAGGCGACCGAAGAGATCTCGCAGCAGGTCGCGAGCATCCAGGCGATCACGGCGGAAACGCGTGGCGCCATCGACGGGATCTCGAACACGATCGCGGAGATCAGCTCGATCATGTCGGGCATCGACGTCGACACCGCACGCCAGCGCAACGCCACCCAGGACATCTCCAGGAACGTCCAGGACGCGGCGAGGGGAACCATGGACGTCACCAACCACATCGTCCAGATCACCACCACCTCGTCCGACACCGGCCGCATGGCCGGCGAGGCCAAGGATTCCGCAGTCGACCTGTCGCAGCAGGCGGACATCCTCAAGCGCGAGGTCGAAGGCTTTATTGCCAGCGTCAGAGCGGGCTGACCTCTCGCTTTTTTGCGAGCCCGAAACCTCCTGGCGGAACTTGCCGCGAGCCTGCAGCGCTCGCGGCTAACTCATTGGCGAAGCTGCGATATTCTGCCGCACCCGGTTTCATCTCTATTACGAAAGTTTAATTCCGCATCCAGCGCGTCGTAAGGCTGACATCCCCATGTTTAGCCAAGTCCGGTGCTCGCCCTCGCACCCTTCGAATTCTGGCTCTTGGAGATTTTTAGAATGACCGAACGACCCACCGATCTTTCGTCTCTGCCGTCTTACCGCGCGCCACGCCGCTCGCTGTTCTCGGCCCGCAGATTTGCGTTGATGGCTTCGGTCGTCGCCGGGCTTGGCGTCGCCGCTTATGGCTTGAGTCCGCAGCACACGCCGAGCGATCTGTTCGCCAGCCCCGCGCAGGCGCAGGTCAACAACGAGGTCCGCAAGGTTCAGCAGCCGGTCGGCTTCGCCGACATCGTCGAGCGCGTGAAGCCGTCGGTGATTTCGGTGAAGGTCAATATCGGCGAGAAGCTCGCCAAGGACGACAGCAATGACGACTCGCCGTTCCCGCCGGGTTCGCCGATGGAGCGCTTCTTCCGCCGCTTCGGCGGACAGGATGGGTTGCCCCCGGGCATGCGCGGCGGACCGCGTGGCCGTGGCATCGTGACCGGCCAGGGTTCGGGTTTCTTCATTTCGGCTGACGGCTATGCCGTCACCAACAACCACGTGGTCGACGGTGCTGACAAGGTCGAGGTCACGACCGACGACGGCAAGACCCATTCCGCCAAGGTGATCGGCACCGATCCCCGCACCGACCTCGCGCTGATCAAGGTCGAGGGCGGTTCCAACTTCCCGTTCGCCAAGCTGTCCGACACCAAGCCGCGGATCGGCGACTGGGTGCTGGCCGTCGGCAACCCGTTCGGCCTCGGCGGCACAGTTACCGCCGGTATCGTCTCGGCCTCCGGCCGCGACATCGGCAACGGCCCATATGACGATTTCATCCAGATCGACGCGCCCGTGAACAAGGGCAACTCCGGTGGCCCGGCGTTCGACGTGTCCGGTGAGGTGATGGGCGTCAACACTGCGATCTACTCGCCCTCCGGCGGCAGCGTCGGCATCGCCTTCTCGATCCCGGCTGCGACGGTGAAGAACGTGGTCGCCCAACTCAAGGACAAGGGCTCGGTCAGCCGCGGCTGGATCGGCGTCCAGATCCAGCCGGTGACCTCTGATATCGCCGACAGCCTCGGCATGAAGAAGGCCGAAGGCGCGCTGGTGGCGGAGCCCCAGGCCAACGGCCCGGCGGCCAAGGCCGGCATCGAGTCCGGTGACGTCATCACTGCCGTCAACGGCGAGCCGGTGAAGGACGCGCGCGAACTCGCCCGCACCATCGGCGGCCTGCCTCCCGGCAACGCGGTGAAGCTCAACGTCCTGCACAAGGGCACGGAGAAGACCGTCAACCTCACGCTCGGCCAGTTGCCGAACACGGTGGAGGCCAAGGCTGATAACGACAACAGCGATCGCGGCGGCTCTTCCTCCCGCGGCACCGATGTGCCGAAGCTCGGCCTGACGGTGGCCCCCGCCAACAGCGTGGCCGGCGCCGGCAAGGATGGCGTCGTGGTGACCGAGGTCGACCCGAAGAGCGCCGCGGCCGAGCGCGGCTTCAAGGAGGGCGACGTCATTCTCGAAGTCGCCGGCAAGAACGTCACCAGCGCCGGTGATGTGCGCGATGCGATCACCTCCGCACGGAACGACAACAAGAACAGCGTTTTGATGCGCATAAAGAGCGGCGGTTCGTCGCGCTTCGTGGCAGTGCCGCTGGCGAAGGGTTAATTACGAGATGGAAGGCGTCGCCGGCAATCGTCGCCCCCGCCGACGGCCCTTCCTGGGGAGCGAGCCCCAATGCTCGCCCCCTGTTGCTACCTTCCGGTGGAATGCGCCCCCCTCCGTCGGAAGGCCTAGGGCGGTGAAGTCCCCCAGCTTCACCGCCCACTCTTTCCCCTCCAGCATGATCCGGAAAAGCCGAAGCCAGCCTTCCGGAAGGATCATGCAAAACAACGCGAGCGCGCGCGGCCGTCTTGCATGTGCAGGGCGGCCGCGCCATGGTGAGAGGAAGCCAATCCCGTGACCGCCACCGCACCTGCAACCGCACCCCAGATGCGCCTCCTGATTGTCGAAGACGACCGCGAATCCGCCGACTATCTCGTCAAGGCGTTCCGCGAGGTCGGCTATATCGCCGATCTCGCCGACGACGGCGAGGAGGGCCTGTCGATGGCCGAGAGCGGCGACTATGACGTCCTCGTCGTCGACCGCATGCTGCCGAAGCGGGATGGCCTGTCTCTGATCGGCACGCTGCGCGAGAAGGGGAACCGCACGCCGGTCCTGATCCTCTCCGCGCTCGGCCAGGTCGACGACCGCATCAAGGGTCTGCGCGCCGGCGGCGACGACTACCTGCCAAAACCCTATTCATTCGCCGAGCTTTTGGCGCGCGTCGAAGTGCTGTCGCGCCGCAATGTCGGCCCGGCGGAAGAGACGGTCTATCGGGTCGGCGATCTCGAGCTCGACCGCCTGTCGCACCGCGTCGCCCGCGGCAAGGACGAACTGACGCTGCAGCCGCGCGAGTTCCGCCTGCTCGAATATCTGATGAAGCATGCAGGCCAGGTGGTGACCCGCACCATGCTGCTCGAGAACGTCTGGGATTATCACTTCGATCCGCAGACCAACGTCATCGACGTTCACATCTCGCGTCTGCGCTCCAAGATCGACAAGGGCTTTGAGCGGCCGTTGCTGCACACGATCCGCGGTGCCGGGTACATGATCCGCGACGGGATCCGGTAACGGCGGCGCGGTCTAGCATCACTGGGCGATTTGTATCATGGAGTGATACAAATGTCTTCCGTTTTGTATCTCGACGTGATACAAATGTTGGATGATCAGGCGCTTCAAGGACGACCGGACGAGGGCCGCCTTTGAAGGTGAGGCTTCCAAGGGCTTTCCGGCTGATTTGTTGAAGGTCGCACGCCGCAAGCTTCAGTACCTCGATGCTGCGGTTTCGCTCCAAGACCTTCGCTCGCCGCCTGGCAATCGTCTCGAGGCCCTCAAGGGTGACAGGGTCGGGCAGCATTCGATCCGAGTTAACGATCAATTCCGCATCTGCTTTGTCTGGACCGACGAAGGTCCGACCGAGGTCGAGTTTACGGATTACCATCATTAGCCAACCCGGGCGGGGCTCTCCGCCCAGACCAGGAGGTCGCAAATGGCAAAGAAGCTACCGCCGATGCACCCCGGGGAAGTGCTCCGGGAGGAGTTCCTTGTTCCGCTTTCGCTGTCGGCCGGCGCGCTCGCGAAAGTTTGCGGTGTCCCGCGCACCAGAATCGAGCGGATCGCGAATGAGGAAACTGCAATCACGGCGGACACTGCACTCCGGTTGTCGAGGGCATTAAACACCTCTGCTCAGCTCTGGCTCAACCTGCAGAACGCGTATGACGTTCGAGTGGCCGAGCTTGGCATTGGCCGAGAGTTGGACAAGATCAAGTCGATTGTTACAGCAGCTTGAATGCAGGCATCCGCTCCATGGGATTTTCTGGAGCTGCAGATGTCGATGCGCACTTGCTGTATGAACGCATTGTCACTTCTGGCTGTCGGATCGCCCATGTTAAGTTGGGCGCATCAGACAGCAACGCGCAGCAGCAACATCTTGGGCACGATCCGTGACGGCATTCGGTAAACTGATCCGCACCACGGCCTTCCGGCTGACGCTGGTCTATCTGTTTTTGTTCGCGCTGTTTGCCGCCTCGCTGCTCGGCTATTTCGCGTGGAATACGCGCCGCCTGATCACCGAACAGATCACCTCCACGGTCAATGCGGAGGTCGGCGAGGTCACCGAGATCTACAACCGGCGCGGTCTGCGCGGCCTCGTCTTCACCATCGGCAACCGCGCGCTGCGGCCGGGTGCCAACCTCTATCTCGTGACCGCACCGAACGGGCAGGCGATCGCCGGCAATGTCGGCTCGCTGGCGCCGGGGGTGATGGGAATCCAGGGTTGGACCGAGACCGCCTATCGTCGGCTCGACGACAATGACAACACCGATCATCGCGCACTGGTCCGCGTCACCGAGATGACCAACGGCTTTCGATTGCTGATCGGGCGCGACCTGGAGGAGCGGCGGCGGCTGTTCGGCATTGTCGCCAAGGCCGCGCAATGGTCGATCCTGGTTGTGGTCGTGCTCGGCATCGGCGGCGGCATCTTTGTCGCGCGGCGGGTGCTGCAGCGGATCGACGCCATGACCGGCACCACCCAGCGCATCATGGCCGGCGATCTCTCCGGCCGCCTGCCGGTCGGCCGCAGCGGCGACGAGCTCGACCGTCTCGCCGAGAACCTCAACGCCATGCTGGAGCGCATCGAGGCGCTGATGACGGGGCTGAAGGAAGTCTCCGACAACATCGCCCACGACCTCAAGACGCCGCTGACGCGCTTGCGCAACCGCGCCGAGGAGGCATTGGCGCGCGCCCGCCGCGAGGCCGATTACCGCGCCGCGCTGGAGCGCACCATCGAGGAATCCGACGGCCTGATCCGCACCTTCAACGCGCTGTTGATGATTGCGCGCGCGGAGTCCGGGCAGGCGCGCGGCAATATGGACGATTTCGACGCGGCCGAGGTCGCCGCCGGCATCCACGAGCTCTACGAGCCGCTCGCCGAGGATGACGGCATGAGTCTGCACGTGAAGACCGCACCCAGCCCGATCCATGGCAACCGTGAATTGATCAGTCAGGCGCTCGCCAACCTCGTCGAGAACGCGATCAAATATGGCAAGCCGGTGGTGCAGCCGATCGACCCGGAGGCGGCCGCCGCGACCAAGGAAATCCTGATCGAGGCGCGGCGCGAGGGCGACGCTGTGCTGCTCAGCGTCACCGACCATGGTCCCGGCATTCCCGAGGCCGACCGCAAGCATGCGGTGGAACGATTCGTCCGGCTCGAAGCGAGCCGCACGCTGCCCGGTTCCGGCCTCGGGCTGAGCCTCGCCGCGGCGGTCGCGACACTGCACGGTGGCGAGCTCAGGCTCGGCGACGCGCAGCCCGGCCTGGTCGCGACGCTGGTGATCCCGGCGCGCACCGGCGCGGCCGACAGGCTTGCGGCCCAAACGCAGGATGTGCCACAGAAGGCGGCATGAATGCTTCCGCGCCGGGCTCCGCGGGACATCGTCTGGCCGCGCGGTTCGCGGACGGACCGGATGTGTCCGCGCCCATCCAAGCCGAACAGCGTCTGACAGACTGGCTCGCCGAACTCGAGCCGGCGCAATCGGCCGCGCTCAACGAACTGCTTGGCTATCCCTTCGCCAGGCGCATCCTGCTCGGGATTGCGGAATTCTCACCGTATCTGTTCGAACTCGTGCGCGCCGATCCGGCGCGGCTGATCCGGCTGCTCTCCTGCGACCCGGAACCGCATCTCACCTCCCTGATCGAAAAAACCTCGCACGACGTGTTTGCCGCCTCAGGCGAGCCCGAGGTGATGCATCTGCTGCGCCGGATGAAGGCGGAGGCAGCGCTCCTGATCGCGCTCTGCGACATAGGCGGCGTCTGGCCGGTCACGCGGGTCACCGCCGCCCTGACCGACCTTGCGGTCGCCGCCGTGCAGTCGGCGCTGCGCTATCTGCTGCGCCAGGAGATGGCGCGCGGCCGTCTCCATGCGCCTGACCCCGACCATCCCGAAGTGGGCAGCGGGCTGATCGTGCTCGCGATGGGCAAGATGGGGGCAGGCGAACTGAACTATTCCAGCGATATCGACCTCATCGTCTTCTACGATCCCGCTGCGACCTCGCTGGCCGACGACATCGAGCCGCAACCGTTCTTCGTCCGCGTCACCCAGTCGATGGCGCGCATGCTGCAGCAGCGCTCCGGCGAGGGCTATGTGTTCCGCGTCGATCTGCGGCTGCGGCCCGATCCGGCCTCGACGCAGGTCGCGATCTCGACCGATTCGGCGCTGAATTATTACGAGCGGGAAGGGCGGACCTGGGAACGCGCCGCGATGATCAAGGCGCGCCCTTGCGCCGGCGACGGCAAAGCGGGCGAAGTGCTGCTTGCGGAAATCGCGCCGTTCGTCTGGCGCAAGCATCTGGATTTCGCCGCGCTCGCCGATGTCCACGACATGAAGCGGCAGATGCAGACCTATCGCGGCCAGAGCGAGATCTCGGTCGAGGGCCACAACGTCAAGGTCGGCCGCGGCGGCATCCGCGAGATCGAGTTCTTTGCCCAGACCCAGCAGTTGATCGCGGGCGGGCGACATCCGGAATTGCGGGTGCGGCCGACGCTCGAGGCGCTCATGGTACTCGCCTCCAGCAACTGGATCACCTTTGAGGCGCGCGACGAACTCACCGCGGCCTATCAGTTCCTGCGCCGTGTCGAGCACCGCTTGCAGATGATCGCCGACGAGCAGACGCATACCTTGCCGGAGGATCCCGCCGCGATCGAGCGCTTCGCTCATTTCCTCGGCTATACGAGCAGGGCCACGTTTGCGATGGAATTGCTCGCGCATCTCAACATTGTGCAGGGCCACTACGCCAAGCTGTTCGAGGGCGACGAGCCGACCGGCACGGCAAAGCTGCCGAAGCTGGATTACGGCGCCGGTCCCGCAGATCCGAGACTGCTCGCGCATCTCGCCGGTATCGGTTTCAAAAAGCCGATCGCGGTCGCTCAAACCGTGCAGCAATGGATCGAGGGCGACTATCGCGCGCTGCGCGTGGAGGCCACGCGCAACGCCTTCGTCGAGTTCATTCCCGGCCTGATCGACGGCCTCGCGCATGCGGAGGAGCCCGACGCGGCCGTCGTGGCCTTTGATCGCTTCCTGCAGGCGCTGCAGCGGGGCGGGCGGTTGATCACGCTGCTCAGCCAGAACCGCGATCTGGTCGCGCTGGTGGCGCTGATCCTGGGCGCTGCGCCACGGCTCGGCGACATGCTGGCGCGCAAGCCGCAGATCATGGACGGGTTGATCGATCCGCGTTTCTTCGGTGCGATGCCGGACCAGCGCGAATTGTCGGAGCGGCTCGCGACCACGCTCAAGGACGCGGATTCCTACGAGGACTTCCTCGACCGCCTGCGGCTGTTCGGCCAGGAAAGCCTGTTCCTGATCGGCACGCGGATCCTCTCCGGCACGGTGTCGGCGCAGCAGGCGAGCGTCGCCTTTGCCGATGTGGCGGAAGGCATCGTGCACACCGTGCATGGCCTCGTCACCGACCAGTTCGCCGCGCAATACGGCCGCATCAACGACCAGGAGACCGCGATCCTCGCCATGGGCCGGCTCGGCAGCCGCGAGATGACGGCGTCCTCCGACCTCGACCTGATCCTGCTCTATGACTACGACCACGAGCATCCGGACTCCGACGGCGCCCGCGCGCTGCACGGCGCGCAGTATTTTGCCCGCTTCACCCAGCGCCTGATCTCTGCCTTCACGACACGGACCAATTACGGCGTGCTCTACGAGGTCGACATGCGGCTGCGCCCGTCGGGCCGCGCCGGACCGTTGGCGTCGCGGCTCGATTCCTTCGCCGAATACCAGGAGCGCGAGGCCTGGACCTGGGAGCACATGGCGCTGACACGCGCGCGCGTGATCTCGTCGTCGCCTGCGTTCCGCGAGAAGATCGAAGATATCATCCGCCGCGTGCTGACGCGGAAGCGCGATGCGGGCAAGACCGCCAACGACGTCGTCGAAATGCGGCGCGCGATCGCGCTCGAGAAGGGCGAGGACGACGTCTGGGACCTGAAGCTCGCGGCCGGCGGCCTCGTCGATATCGACTTCATCGCGCAGTATCTGCAGCTCGTGCACGCCGCCGAGAAGCCCGACATCCTCAGCGTTTCCACATTGCAGGTGCTGGAGAACGCCGCCAAGCTTGGCGTGCTCGGCCAGTCGGAGGCCGAAGTGCTGCGCTCTGCCGCGCGGCTCTATCATGATCTCACGCAGATCCTGCGGCTTTGCGTCACCGGCAAATTCAACCCTGAGACCGCGGGTGAGGATCTGCTGCGCGTGATGGCGCGGGCAGGGGACACGCCGGATTTCTCCGCCCTCGAAGCCCGCGTGCGCGAGACCCAAAGCGAGGTCCGGCGCGTGTTCAACGCGATCGTGGGTGGACGTTAGGCGCGGCCCCGATCACCGCAAACTCGCTGTCTTCCCGGGCTTGACCCGGGACCCATAACCAGAAGCGCTTGTGGCGTACTCCGCCGTAACCGCTTGCTCACGTTACAACGGAATCCTGTGGTTATGGGTCCCTGCTTTCGCAGCGACGACAGAAACGTAGGGTGGGCAAAGCGAAGCGTGCCCACCATCGAGAGCACAGACGTTAATGGTGGGCACGCTACGCTTTGCCCACCCTACAACGCTACGCCTTCTTCAATGTCTCGAGCGCGTCGCGGACATACGGATCGAGCCCCGCGCCGCCGGTGTCGAGATGGGCGAAGATCGCCTTCCGCATTCGCGGGTCCCAGAACTTCTTGATGTGCTCGGCGATGCCCGGCACCGCGCGATCATGCCCCTGGTTCTGGAAGAACTTGCCGATCTGGTTGGCCATGTAGATCAGTCTGTCAGGCGACATGGATGGCTTCCCTGCTATCGGCGTGGGCCGTGATGCGCTCCGCATGCGTGAACACTTCGAATCCGTCGGCGCGCGCGATCGCCGCAAGCGTGATGCCGGCGGCATCGGCC
Organism: Bradyrhizobium sp. USDA 10063; assembly: GCF_054063735.1. Classification (NCBI taxonomy): domain Bacteria; kingdom Pseudomonadati; phylum Pseudomonadota; class Alphaproteobacteria; order Hyphomicrobiales; family Nitrobacteraceae; genus Bradyrhizobium; species Bradyrhizobium sp. USDA 10063. The sequence goes on from NZ_JBSSGP010000002.1 coordinate 67,155, forward strand.
ATGCGCACTGCCATTGCCGTCGGCGCCGAAACCGCAACCATCAGTGGCGCGCCGATAGTCGCCGTCTTCTGCACCATCTCGACCGAGATGCGGCTCGTCAACAGCACCATGCCCTCGCTGGTCGGAACGTTCGCCTGCGCCAGCGCGCCGGCGAGCTTGTCGAGCGCGTTGTGGCGGCCGACATCCTCGCGCAGCGCGACGATGCCGCGCGCCGGCGTCCAGAACGCCGCGGCATGCACCGCGCGTGTCTCGATATTGATCCTCTGCAGCGGCGCAATCGCCGCCATCGCCGTCATGATCTCGCGCGGCGAGAAGCTGCGGCCCTTCTGTACGATCGCCGCAGGACGAACCGCTTCCGCGATCGAGTCGATGCCGCAGAGGCCGCAGCCCGTCGGGCCTGCGATATGCCGTCGCCGTTCGCTGATCAGCGCGGCCTTTTCGGGCGCGAGCCACATCCGCAGCTCGATGCCGTCGTCGAGCTCGATGACGTCGAGCGTCTCGATTTCCTCGGGCGATTGTACGACGCCCTCGCTGAGGCTGAAGCCGACGGCAAAGTCGCGTAGGTCCTGCGGCGTGCCCATCATCACGGCGTAGGTGCCGCCATTATAGGTCAGCGCCAGCGGCGTCTCCTCCGGGATCTGGCGCGTGCCCTCGCTCAGGCTGCCGTCGCGCCAGACCTGCCGCTCCGCGCTGGTGACGGGATCGTGCATCGTCACTCCGCGGCTTCCACGACCGGCGCGATCCGGCGCGAATGCTTCGCCTGCGCCTCGTAGGCCTTCTGCCAGTCGGACGGTCCGTTGGACGGCGAGATCTGGACTGCGGTGACCTTGTATTCCGGGCAGTTGGTCGCCCAGTCCGAATAGTCCGTCGTGATCACATTGGCCTGCGTATCCGGGTGGTGGAACGTGGTGTAGACCACGCCCGGCGCGACGCGGTCGGTGATGAGCGCGCGCAGCGTGGTCTCGCCGGCGCGGCTCTTGAGCCGCACCCAATCGCCGTCGCGCACGCCGCGCTGCTCGGCATCGTGCGAATGGATCTCCAGCCGATCCTCGCTATGCCAGACCACATTCTCGGTGCGGCGGGTCTGCGCCCCGACATTGTACTGGCTGAGGATGCGACCGGTGGTGAGCAGCAGCGGAAAGCGCGGGCCGGTGCGTTCATCGGTCGCGACATATTCGGTGACGACGAACTTGCCCTTGCCGCGCACGAAGCCGCCGATATGCATCACCGGCGTGCCCTCGGGCGCCTTCTCGTTGCACGGCCACTGCACCGAGCCGAGCTCATCGAGCTTGGCATAGGAGACGCCGGCGAAGGTCGGGGTCAGCGCCGCGATCTCGTCCATGATCTCGGAGGGATGGTTGTAACGCATCTCGAAGCCCATCGCCTTGGCGAGCCCGATTGTCACTTCCCAATCGGCCAGGCCATTCTTCGGCGTCATCACCTTGCGCACGCGTTGGATACGACGCTCGGCATTGGTGAAGGTGCCGTCCTTTTCCAGGAAGGTCGAGCCGGGCAGGAACACATGCGCGTAATTCGCGGTCTCGTTCAGGAAGAGGTCGTGAACGATGACGCATTCCATCGCCGACAGCGCCGCCACCACGTGGCTGGTGTTGGGATCGGACTGCAGGATGTCCTCGCCCTGCACATAGAGGCCCATGAAGGTGCCTTCGATCGCGGCGTCGAACATGTTGGGGATGCGCAGGCCCGGCTCCGGGTTGAGCTGCACCTTCCACATCGCCTCGAACTGGTCGCGCACCGCGTCCGTCGAGATGTGGCGGTAGCCCGGCAGCTCGTGCGGGAACGAGCCCATGTCGCAGGAGCCCTGCACGTTGTTCTGGCCGCGCAGCGGGTTCACGCCGACGCCGGGGCGGCCGATATTGCCGGTCGCCATCGCCAGGTTGGCGATCGCGATCACCGTCGTGGAGCCCTGGCTGTGCTCGGTGACCCCAAGTCCGTAATAGATCGCGCCGTTGCCGCCGGTGGCGTAGATGCGCGCCGCCTCGCGCAGATCCTTCGGATCGACGCCGGTCAGGATCGCGGTGGCTTCCGGGCTGTTGTTCGGCTGCGCGACGAACGCCGCCCATTCCTCGAACTCGCTCCAGTCGCAGCGCTCGCGCACGAAGGCTTCGTTGACGAGGCCCTCGGTGACGATGACATGCGCAAGCGCGGTCATGACCGCGACGTTGGTGCCCGGCGTCAGCGGCAGATGCAGCGCCTTCAGGTGCGGGGCTTCCACCATCTCGGTGCGCCGCGGATCGATCACGATCAGTTTTGCCCCTTGCCGCAGCCGCTTCTTCAGCCGCGAGGCGAACACCGGATGGGCGGAGGCCGGATTGGCGCCGATCACGACCACGACGTCGGTCTCTTCGACCGAATCGAAATCCTGCGTGCCGGCCGAGGTGCCGAAGGTCTGAGACAGGCCATAGCCGGTCGGCGAGTGGCAGACGCGGGCGCAGGTATCGACATTGTTGTTGCCGAAGCCGGCGCGGATCAGTTTCTGCACCAGATAGGTCTCTTCATTGGTGCAGCGGGAAGAGGTGATGCCGCCGACCGCGTCGCGGCCATACTTCTGCTGGATGCCCTTGAACTTCGCGGCGGCAAACGAGAACGCCTCGTCCCACGACACTTCGCGCCAGGGATCCTCGATCCGCTCGCGGATCATCGGTTTCAGGATGCGTTCTTTGTGGTTGGTATAGCCCCAGGCGAAGCGGCCCTTGACGCAGGAATGGCCGCGATTGGCCTTGCCGTCCTTGTACGGCACCATGCGCACCACTTCCTCGCCGCGCATCTCGGCCTTGAAGGCGCAGCCGACGCCGCAATAGGCGCAGGTCGTCACCACGGAATGTTCGGGCTGGCCGATCTCGATCACCGATTTTTCCGTCAGCGTCGCGGTCGGGCAGGCCTGTACGCAGGCGCCGCAGGAGACGCATTCGGAGCCGAGGAAGCTCTCGCTCATGCCCGGCGAGACGCGGCTGTCGAAGCCGCGGCCAGCGATCGTCAGCGCAAACGTGCCTTGCACCTCCTCGCAGGCGCGGACGCAGCGCGAGCAGACGATGCATTTGGAAGGGTCGTAGGTGAAGTAGGGATTGGACTCGTCCTTCGGCATCCAGGCCGGATTGACCGCGCCATCGGACTTGGCGAACACGTGGTTGTCGCCCTCATAGCCGTAGCGCACGTCGCGCAGGCCGACCGCGCCCGCCATGTCCTGCAATTCGCAATCGCCATTGGCTGCGCAGGTCAGGCAGTCCAGCGGATGGTCGGAGATGTAGAGCTCCATCACGCCCTTGCGCAGCTTCTTCAGCCGTTCGCTCTGGGTGTGGACGACCAGGCCCGGCGCCACCGGCGTGGTGCAGGAAGCCGGCGTGCCCGCGCGTCCCTCGATCTCGACCAGGCACAGGCGGCAGGAGCCGAAGGCGTCGACCATGTCGGTCGCACAGAGTTTTGGGATCTGCGTGCCGGCGTCCATTGCCGCGCGCATGATGGAGGTGCCCTCGGGCACGGTGATGCTCTGGCCGTCGATGGTCAGCGTGACCATGGTCTCCGATTTGGAGCGCGGCGTGCCGAAGTCGATTTCCTGGATCAATGACATGGCGATCTTCCTATTCCGCGGCCTGCAGACGGGCCGGTGCCGGGCCAAAATCTTCCCGGAAATGCTTGAGGGCGCTCAGCACGGGGTAGGGCGTGAAGCCGCCGAGCGCGCAGAGCGAGCCGAACTTCATGGTGTTGCAGAGGTTTTCGACGAGGGCGAGGTTTTCGGCCACGCGCTCGCCGCGGATGACCTTCTCGATGGTCTCCACGCCGCGGGTCGAGCCGATCCGGCATGGCGTGCACTTGCCGCAGGATTCGATCGCGCAGAATTCCATCGCAAAGCGGGCCTGCTTCGCCATATCGACGCTGTCGTCGAACACGACGATGCCGCCATGGCCGATCAATCCATCGCGCGCGGCGAAGGCCTCATAGTCGAACGGCGTATCAAAGAGAGCGCGCGGGAAGTAGGCGCCCAGGGGGCCGCCCACTTGCACCGCGCGCACCGGACGGCCGGTGAAGGAGCCGCCGCCGATCTCGTCAACGAGTTCGCCGAGCGTGATGCCGAACGCGGTCTCGAACAGGCCGCCATGCTTCACGTTGCCGGCAAGCTGGATCGGCATCGTGCCGCGCGAGCGGCCTATGCCGAAATCCGCGTAAGCTTTCGCGCCGTTGTCCAGGATGAACGGGATCGCGGCGAACGACAGCACGTTGTTGATCACCGTTGGCCTTCCGAACAGGCCCTTGTGTGCGGGCAGCGGCGGCTTGGCGCGCACGATGCCGCGGCGGCCTTCGAGGCTTTCGAGCAGCGAGGTCTCCTCGCCGCAGACATAGGCGCCGGCGCCGACCCGCACCTCGAGATCGAAACTGTGTGGGGAGCCGCCGATGCGCGCGCCGAGACAGCCGGCGCGCTTCGCCGCCGCGATCGCGGCATTCATCGCCTCGACCGCATGCGGATATTCGGAGCGGATGTAGATGTAGCCTTTGCTGGCGCCGACCGTGATGCCGGCGATCGTCATACCCTCGATCACGACAAAGGGATCGCCTTCCATGATCATGCGGTCGGCGAAGGTGCCGCTGTCGCCTTCGTCGGCATTGCAGACGATATATTTCCGGTCGGCGCTGGCCTGCGCGACCGTCTTCCACTTGATGCCGGTCGGAAAGCCGGCGCCGCCGCGGCCGCGCAGGCCGGAGGCGGTGACATCGGCAAGGATCTCGTCGGAGGAAAGCGTCAGCGCCCGTTCCAGGCCCTTGTAACCACCATGGGCGCGATAATCCTCGACCGAGCGCGGATCGACCACGCCGCAGCGCGCGAAGGTCAGGCGGGTCTGGCGCTTGAGCCAGGGGATGTCGTCGGCGATGCCGAGCCGCAACGGATGTGGCCCGTTCGCGGCCATCGCATCGAGCAGGGAGGCCGCGTCCGTGGCGCTCACCGGTCCGAACGCGACCCGGCCCGCTGCCGTTACGACCTCGACCATCGGCTCCAGCCAATAGAGCCCGCGCGAGCCAGTCCTGACGATCTCGACCGGCAGGCCGCGCGTCTCAGCGGCGAGTTGCAGCGCCGCCACGACTTCATCGGCGCCAACGGCGACGGCGCCGGCATCGCAGGGGACAAAGAGTCGCATCGTCATCGCTGCGCCTCCTTGACCAGCGCATCGAGGCGAGCTTCATCGAGCCGGCCGACCACGCGGCCATCCAGCATCGCTGATGGCGCGGTCGCGCAGAGGCCGAGGCAGTAGATCGGCTCCAGCGTCACGCGCTCATCGGCCGTGGTGTTGCCGAGCGTAATGCCGAGCCTCGCTTCCGCGCGCGCGGCCAGGGCATCGCCGCCGGCGGCCTGGCAGGCCTCCGCGCGACACAGCTTCAGCACGTGCCGGCCGGCCGGTTCTTTGCGGAAATCATGGTAGAAGGTGAATACGCCGTGCACCTCGGCGCGCGAGAGGTTGAGCGCGGAAGCGACCATCGGGATCGCGGGCTCGGGCACGTAGCCGAAGGCTTCCTGCAGGGCGTGCAGGATGACCAGCGTCGCGCCTTCGAGCTTGGTGTGCTCGGCGATGATCTCGGCGCCGCGCGCTTCGTTCCAGGGTTCGTAGGCTGACGTCATCCATACCTCTCAAATCGGAGGGTTCTTCACTCGCTCCTATGAGAGTTGGAATCGATCTAGATATCAATAAAGCTGTCTCATGCTGCGATCGTGAAAGGCGATTGATTTGGATATGAAATAGATCGATATGGAATTAGAATTGGTAGCGAAACACCTTGTCTCGCACAGCTTTTTGCGTGTTCGTGCGCGTTGTGATCGTTATATTTGCAGTGGCATGCCAGAACTGATGAGGCCTTCTTGATCGACAAGCTTGAACTCCTGTTGGCGCTCGCAAAGGAGCGGCATTTCGGCCGCGCGGCGGAGGCGTGCGGCGTCACCCAGCCGACGATGTCGACCAGCCTCAAGCAGCTTGAGGACCTCCTCGGCGTGATGCTGGTGCAGCGCGGCTCCCGCTTCCAGGGTTTTACGCCCGAAGGCGAGCGCGCGCTGGATTGGGCGCGGCGTATCGTCGGCGATGCCCGCGCGATGCGGGAGGAGATCAACGGGCTGAAGCACAAGCTCTCCGGCGAGATCCGGATCGCGGCGATCCCGACCGTGCTCGGCATGGTCGCTTCGCTGACGACGCCATTTCGCGCCCGTCATCCCGACGTGCGCTTTCGCATTCAGTCCTGCACCTCGTCCGACGTGCTCGGCCTGTTGGAGAACCTCGAGGTCGATGCCGGGCTGACCTATATCGAGAACGAACCGATCGGCAAGGTGCGCACCATCCGCCTCTATGGCGAGAGTTACCGGTTGCTGACCTCGCCCGACGCCATGTTCGGCGATCGCGACAGCGTCACGTGGAAAGAGGTCGGCCAGGTGCCGCTCTGTCTGTTGACGCCCGACATGCAGAACCGCCGCATCATCGATCGCGCGCTTCGCTCGGTCGGCGCGGAAGCAACGCCGACGCTGACCTCGAACTCGCTGCTCGTGCTCTACACCCACGTGAAGACCGGGCGCTGGGCGAGCGTGATGCCGGCAAAACTCGCAGAGACGCTCGGCCTCGCCGACGCCGTGCGCAGCATTCCGATCGTCGACCCCGTCGTCAACTACAGCATCGGCCTTGTGATCCCGCAGCGCGATCCGATGACGCCTTTGATCGCCGCGCTCGTGCAGGTCGCCCGCGAAGTCGCGCCCACGCTGGAGTCGAAGTAACGGGCCGGAGCTCTCTCCTCTCCGTCATTCCGGGGCGCGCGGAGCGCGAGCCCGGAATCCATCGATCCGCATGCGCAAGCGGCGAAATGGATTCCGGGCTCGATGCTTCGCATCGCCCCGGAATGACGGCGTCTCGCGGGATGAGCATAACCATGGATTTGGCGCAGCGCGTGGTGGGAGATTGTCTGAACAAAGATCTTTTCTCGCTCATGCCGCATGTGCGGGAACTTGCCGACATGTTCGCTGTTTCACTGTCGGGTATGTTCGTATTGCAGAGGAGTTCCCGTGAATCGTCGTCAGCTACTGCAAGGCTCGGCAGTGCTGCCGACACTCGTGCTGTTTCCGGGAACCGAAACGGTCGCGGCTGTTCCGTTCGGCCCATCCACTGTTCGGGAGCTCGCGCGCAGCCTCGCGAGCAAGTCGTTCGAGGCGCCCGACGAAAAGCTGCCCGCGGAGCTGAACGATCTGAACTACGACCAATACCGCTCGATCCGCTTTATGCCGGAGCGCGCGCTCTGGCGCGCCGAAAAGTTGCCGTTCCAGGCGCAGTTCTTTCACCGCGGCTTCTTCTACAAGAACAAGGTCAGCATCTTCGAGGTCGTCGACGGCCAGGCCAACGAAATCGCCTATCGCAAGGAAGACTTCTCGTTCGGCGACAAGGTGCCGGCTTTCAAGGAAGCCGATCTCGGCTTTGCCGGCTTTCGCGTCCACACCTCGATCAACAAGCCCGACTATTTCGATGAGGTCTGCGTTTTCCTCGGCGCGAGCTATTTCCGTGCCGTCGCCAAGGGTGAAACCTACGGATTGTCGGCGCGGGGATTATCGATCGATACCGGCGAGCCGAAGGGGGAGGAATTTCCCACCTTCAAGGCGTTCTGGCTGGAGCGTCCCGCAGCCAACGCGACCTCGCTCGTCATCCATGCGCTGCTCGACAGCAAGAGCTGCGCCGCGAGCTACCGCTTCACCGTGCGGCCTGGCGAAACCACCGTGTTCGACGTCGAGATGTCGCTTTATCCGCGGGTCGATCTCGAGCACGCGGGGCTGGCGCCGATGACCAGCATGTTCTTCTTCGGTCCCAATGACCATAACGATGTCGACGATTTTCGCCCCTCGGTGCACGATTCCGACGGGCTCGCAATTTTCAACGGCAAGGGCGAAAGCCTGTGGCGCCCCCTGAGCAACCCGCGGGATCTTCAGGTCAGCACCTTCCAGGACCTCAATCCACACGGCTTCGGTCTGATGCAGCGCGAGAAGCGATTCGCCGCTTATGAGGATATCGAATCGCGTTTCGAAGCCCGCCCGAGCCTCTGGGTCGAACCGATCGGCGATTGGGGCGAGGGCGGCGTCGTGCTGATCGAGATTCCGACCAAGGAAGAGATCCACGACAATATTGCTGCCTTCTGGCGGCCCAAGGCGCCGCTGAAGGCCAAGAGCGAAAACAATTTCACCTATCGCCTGCATTGGGGTCCGGATGCGCCGAAACCTCACTCGCTCGCCCGCTTTGTGCGCACCGGCATCGGAGCGCGTGGCGAGGACAGCAAACTGTTCGTGCTGGACCTGATCGGCGACAATCTGAAAGGCGTCGATCCCAACAGCATCAAGGGCGTCGTCAGCGCCGAAAAGTCCGAGATCACCAACATCGTCACGCAACCGAATCCCGACGCGGGCGGATGGCGGCTCAGCTTCCAATGCGCGGTGAAAAAGGACACGCCCGTGGAGCTTCGGGCCTTGTTGATGCAAGACGATAAGCCTCTTTCCGAAGTGTGGGTCTATCGATGGGCTCCGTAGCGACGTCGTCGCCGCTGACGCCGGACGCGCCGACCGACGGGTTCCTGCCACGCGAAGATCCGCTCGAGATGATGACATCGGACTTCGCCCGCGCGCCGCAGGCGACGCGGCGGCCTGTGCCGGTGGCGTCAAGCATGTGGCTGCGGCGGACATTTGTCTTTGCGGCGACCATCGCGCTCACCGGCGCCGGCGCCTACGAGATGTACAGGGTGCTCGAAGTCGGGGGCGTGACCCTCCTGGAATGGATGGTGCTGGCGCTGTTCGTGGCGCTGCTCGCCTGGATCGGCTTCTCGTTCGCCTCCGCGCTTGCGGGCTTTTTCGTCCTGCTCGGCCGAAGAGGGAACGCACTGCCAGTCGCCACCGGCGGAGCCTTGCCTGAGATCACGAGCCGGACGGCGGTGTTGCTGCCGACCTACAATGAAAACGAAAATCAGTTGATGGCCCGGCTGCGCGCGATCTACGAGTCCGTTGAGGCGACCGGGCATGGTGCGCACTTCGACTGGTTTGTGCTGAGCGACACCACCGATCCCGACATCTGGATCGCCGAGGAGCGCGCTTTCCTGCAACTGCGGCAAGCCTGCGGTTCCGATCGGCTCTACTACCGCCACCGCGCCAACAATGTCGCGCGCAAGTCCGGCAATATCGCCGAGTGGATCTCGCGCTTCGGCAGCGGCTATCAGTTCATGATCGTCCTCGATGCCGACAGCCTGATGACGGGCGAGGCGATGGTGCGGATGGTTCATGCGATGGAGGCGAACCCGGCGGCCGCGTTGCTGCAGACGCTGCCGATCATCGTCAATGCGCGAAGCCTGTTCAGCCGCTTGCAGCAATTTGCAGGCCGGCTTTACGGGCCGATGATCGCCGCGGGGGTGGCCTGGTGGCACGGCTCCGAAGGCAATTACTGGGGGCACAATGCCATCATCAGGGTGCGGGCATTCGCCGAAACTGCCGGGCTGCCGGAGTTGCACGGGCGAAAGCCTTTCGGCGGACATATTCTGAGCCACGACTTTGTCGAGGCCGCGCTGATGCGGCGCTCCGGCTGGGGCATCTATATGGCGCCGACGCTCGGCGGCAGCTTCGAGGAAGTGCCGCCGTCGCTCTTGGATTTCGCGGCGCGCGACCGCCGATGGTGCCAGGGAAACCTGCAGCATCTCGCCGTGTTGCCGACCCGCGGACTGCACTGGATTTCGCGGCTGCATTTCATGACCGGGATCGGCTCGTATATCACGGCGCCGCTCTGGTTCACGTTCCTGCTGCTCGGCATCCTGATCTCGTTGCAGGCGCGCTTTGTCCGCCCGGAATATTTTCCGAAGGGGTTCTCGCTGTTTCCGAACTGGCCGGCGCAGGACCCCGTCCTCGCGGCCTGGGTGTTTGGCGCCACCATGGCGCTTCTGATCGTGCCGAAGCTGCTCGGCTTCCTGTTGCTGTTGACGCAGCGGGAAACGCGACGGCGTTTCGGCGGCGCAATTCGCGCGTTCCTCGGCGTCATCGTCGAAGTGCTGATCTCCGCCATGATCGCGCCTGCGATGATGGTGTTCCAGTCGATCGCGGTGATCGAGATACTGATTGGCCGTGACGCCGGATGGCAGACGCAGCGCCGCGACGACGGCTCGGTCGAGCGCCGCGAGCTCTATCGCAAATACGGCGTGCCCACGGCCTTCGGCGTGCTGATGGCCGCGAGCGCCTATGCCGTCTCTCTGCCGCTGCTGTTGTGGATGTCGCCGGTCATCGTCGGGCTGTTGTTTGCAATTCCGATTGGCGCCTATACGGCGAAGCCGCGGATGAATGCGCTGTTTGCGACACCGGAGGAGGTCGCGCCGCCTTCCGTGCTGGCCCGCGCCAACGAATTGGCAGCATCGCTTCCACCCGGCCGCGGCAGCGCGCTGACCGAACTGCGACGCGATGCGCCATTCCTGACGCAACATCTCCGCTCGCTTCCTCCGCCGAAGCGCCGGCGACCGGAGGATATCGACCCGCATCTGGCAACCGCCCGCGCCCGCGTTGAGGCGAGCGACACCTTCGAGCAGGTGGTCGCCTCCCTCAGTAGCCGCGAGACGCTGGCGGTGTTGAATGACCAGGCCTTGCTGGAAAGCGTCCTGAAGCTGGCGTGAAGCGAGTGCAACATCGCTACGCCGCCGCCCGCATCCTCGCCACGCAGGCGTCGCGCGGGAGGGCGATGCGGACCACGGTGCCGACGCCGAGCTTCGAGCGCAGCCTCATCGAGCCGCCGTGCAGGCTGGTCAGCGAGCGCGCGATCGCAAGGCCGAGGCCCGAGCCCTGATAGGTCTTGGTGAGCTGGCTCTCGACCTGCTCGAACGGGTTGCCGAGGCGCTGCAGCGAGTCCTGTGCGATGCCGATGCCGGTGTCGGCGATCAGCATCACGATGCGATCGTCCAGCACCTGGCTGCGCACGATCACCCGGCCATTGTCGGGCGTGAACTTCACCGCATTGGAGAGCAGGTTGACGATGATCTGCTTGATGGCGCGGCGATCGGCCACCACGGGGATTGTGCTTTCGATGTCGGCATCGAGCGTCAGCTTCTTGACCTGCGCGCGTCCGGATACCACGCGGAGCGATTCCGCGAGCGTCCTCGACAGATCGAGCGGCTCAAGGTCGAGCTTCATGCGTCCGGCCTCGATCTTCGACATGTCGAGGATGTCGTTGATGACGTCGAGCAGATATTTGCCGCTGGTGAGGATGTCGTGACAATATTCCTGGTACTTGTCCGAGCCGAGCGCGCCGAACATGCCGCTGCCCATGATCTCGGAGAAGCCGATGATCGCGTTCAGCGGCGTGTGCGCAGCTCGTGGCTCATATTGGCGAGGAATTTCGATTTGGCGGCGTTGGCCTCCTCGGCGCGGTTCTTCTCCTGCGAATATTTCTCCGCAAGGTCGGCGAGCTCGATCGCCTGCCGCTCGAGCTCGGCCTGCGAGCGCTTCAGGTCGACGACAGTGGCGCGCAGCCGCAAATCGTTGTCGACAAGCTTCTGCTCGTGCGCCTTGATGCGGGTGATGTCGGTGCCGACGGAAACGTAGCCGCCGTCCTTGGTGCGGCGTTCGGAGATGTGCAGCCACTTCCCGTCGTCGAGCTGCGCCTCGAAGGTGCGCGCGCCCGGCATCGGCGCGCCGGCCTCGTGCAGGCGGGTACGCACCTCCGGCATGCTGCCGACCTCGATCACGGTCTCGTAGGAGGTGCCGGGAGCGACCGCCGAGTCCGGCAATTTGTGCAGGCGCTGGAAGTGCGAGTTGCAGAGCACGAGGCGATCCTCGGCGTCCCAGAGCACGAAGGCTTCCGGAATGGTCTCGATGGCGTCGCGCAGCCGCAGGTCCGCTTCGACAGTCTTTTCGGCGAGGCTCTTCTGCTCGGTGATGTCGACCGCGATTCCGATCAGGTGCAAGCCGCCGTCGGCCGACGTGTGGCTGAGCTCGCAGCGCACGCGCAGCCAGATCCAGTGGCCCTCGGTGTGCTGCATGCGGAACGACTGGTCGATGTGGTCGATCTTGCCGGAGATGAGCTGGTCGGCGATGTCGAACAGATTGATGTCGTCGGATTTCACCAGCGCGTTGACCTCGCCGAACGTCAGGAGGTCGTTGCGGGACTCAAGGCCGAGCAGCGTGAACATCGACTGCGACCAGAAGATGCGGCCGCGCGAGAGGTCCCAGTCCCACAGCCCGCAGCGGCCGCGATTGAGCGCGGTATCGATCCGGCCGCGGACCGCGTCATTGATGAGATCGCCCTCGCGGGCGCGGGTCGACTGCCAGTGGAAGGCGAAGCCGAGGATGAGCACGACAAAGCCCGTGGTCGCCGAGAGCGTGACCGAGAGCGCGGCGTCCGATCCCCAGATCGGCTCGTTCATCTCCTGGATCACGATCACCTGGCCGGGCAGCGATTTCACCGGGACCGAGATTGCCAGCGCGCCGTTGCCGTCCGGCAGGATCATGTCGGTGAGGACGCCCTGCTGGCTGGGCGCGGCGAGCAGTTGCGCGGTGGAGACGATGTCGAGCACCCGGTCGTTCTCGCCGAGCCCGTCGATCGGCGCGCGGGCGAGCACGCGATGATCGGCGCCGGTGACGATGACATGGCGGCCCCTGGCAATGCCCCAGGACGGAATGAGATCGGGCAACGAGCTCTGCAACTGCTCGATATTGCCGGGGCGTTCGCGGCGGCTGGAGGTCAGGCGATCGAGCCGCTCGGCGAGGATATCGGAGAGGGCGGCAAGATCGCGCTTCAGGGCGGCGCGCTTCTGCCGGCTCTGGTCGACCACCTGGACGAAGGCGCCGAGGCAGATCGTGATCAGGAAGGCGATGATGAGCGTGGGCACAGCCCGGCGCAGCGCAGGCTCAGCGGTCAAGAGCCTGTGGTAGTCTGGTTTCGCGATCGATTGCGCCAATCCCTTGATCGAATCGGATTGGACGCACGCGTTCGCCGCATGCGCACGCGCCATGCCCTAGACCCCCACCGCAGTCTGATTTGCACACCGTCGGAAGCCACCCCACGTCGCTCCCGAATCAATGTGATTTGAATCCAGTTTTTCCGGCGTGTCGAGAGTCAACGATTCGTTAATGCGAAATAATTCTTGTCCAAGAGAGAATCGAAGCTCTCAAATCGAGTCCGAAACGAGAACGTCGGCGCATTCCTATGTGCGCGCCGGCTCGGCGTGGCTGATGACGCGCTTGATGGTGGGGAAGGCGCGGCGCAGGGCGCGCTCGATCGCGTCTACGCCCTCATGCACCTTGATGACGCTCATCGACGGTGCGGCACGGCAGTGGAAGTTGACGATCTCGCCGGCGTCGGAATCGCGGACGCGCACATTGTGGATGTCATGGATCGGGCCATCAGCGGCAAAGCGCATCAAGGCTTCCCTGATGGCCGCGAGGCGATCCGGCGCGGCGTCGCTGCCCCACGGCAGTTCCGGTTCGAGCGGCTCGATATGGGTGTCGACCTCAACGTCCTCGCCGAAGTCCTCGCGGATCGCGCGTTCGAGATCGTGGGCGACGGCGTGGGCGGCGGTGAGCTCCATCTCGCCGTCGACCTCGAGGTCGATGCTGACGATCAGCTTCTCGCCGAGCGCGTGGACAGTGACGTGATGGATGGCAAGCCCCGAGTTGCGCGCGATCACCATGATGCGCTCGCGCACGCTCTCATTGTCGCGCGCGACCGGCACCGCGGTGAAGGTGAGGTCGGCATCGCCAAGCGCGCCGGCGACCGCGGCCTGGGCCCTGCGCTTGATGTCCTCGACGCGGTCGATGGGATAGGTGCGCGGCACCTTGGCGATCGCGTCGATGAAATAGGTCGGGCCGACCATGCGCACGCGCAGCCGCTCGACGTCGAGGACGCCGGGCAGGTTCCGGATCGCCGCGGTCGCCTTCTCCCGCGCGCCCTCCGGCGCCCGGTCGGTCAGCGTCTCCACGGTCGCGCGGGCCATCCGCAGTCCGAGCAGCGCGATCATGACGGCGACGGCGATGGCGGCCGCCGCGTCGCCCCACCAGAAGCCGAGGCCGGTCAGCACGAGGCCGATGATGACGGCGAAGGAGTCCAACACGTCGGAGGCGAAATGCAGCGCATCGGCGGCGAGCGCCTGGCTCTTGGTGTCGCGCGCCGCGCGATGCAGTGCCCGCGCCCGCCAGAGATTGACGAGGATGTCGATGATGAGGACGACGAAGGGGATCGCCGAGATCGAGGGCGGCGGGGCGCCTTCGGTGAGCCGGCTATAGGCCTCCACCAGGATGCCGCCGGCCAGCACGTAAAGCAGGGCGATGACGCCGAGCGCGGAGATGCTTTCGAGCTTGCCATGGCCGTAGTGATGCTCCCTGTCCGCCGGCCGGTCGGACACCCGCACCACCGCCCAGGTGATGATGGTGGCGATCAAATCGATCGAGGAGTGCAGCGCCTCCGAGATCAGCGCCAGCGAGCCGATCGCGATCCCGACGGCGAATTTCGCCACCGCCAGCGCGCCGCTGGCGAGAACCGAGATCGCCGCGACCGAGGATTTGACGTTGTGAGCGCTCATGGGCTGCGGTGTAGCAGGGCGTTGGTGAACATCAAGTGTCGTTCACGACACGCAATCGCCACTCACTCGCAAGAGCAGGCGTGTTGCGAATTATTCCAAATCCAGAAAATGCTTTGCGTAAGTTCACCAGACACATTTCAGATGCAGCTCCACATTCTCGCGGCGCGTTTCACCCGAGCTTTGCAAAATCATCCGCCCCGGAAGCAAGAGGGCGCAGGGAACGCCGGGCGCGCGCTGCACCCGCGGTCTCGTGTGCATAAGTGCACAAAGAAGCGCACACGAGCATACAGGTTCAGCGGAGGCACTCCGGCATTCCCTGCGCAATGGTTTTGCGGCTTATATCGTGCTCTCCCCGGTGAGACCGGGCTTCTTGCCACCGTCGCCCGCCAGAAGCGTTAGCTTCTCACGGACTTGACGCCAGCGTCGGGGCGTCAGGACCACACGACTTCACCGTCCGCCTCATGCGCACTCGTCCTTTGCGCAATCCGCGTCCACCGCATCCCACCGCAACACTCGTGACGATCGCGAAGCGCCCCTCAATCGGGTGAGACGGGCGAATTAATAGACTGATTTGCATTTCGGAAAAACAGAAATATTTTTTCCGCGACGGCTGGACAGGTTTTTGCTGATTTGCCCGTCGGCAGTTTTGTTGCGCCCAAAGCATCCACACCGTCATTGCGAGCGCAGCGAAGCAATCCATGCCGCCACGCATGGAGGCATGGATTGCTTCGTCGCTACGCTCCTCGCAATGACGGGGGTTGTCATTCCGGGGCGATGCGAAGCATCGAGCCCGGAATCCATCTTGCTAGATCGACACACCCAACTGATGCTTGAAATACATGCGATGATCCGGCACTGATTAGATGCACTGTCACCGTAATTGGAGCGGCTAAAAGGCCGTGCCGACAGGCTTGCACGTCAAGCTTGATTGCGGCCCATTCATAGTCGCGAGTTCGTAGCGCAGGGTTCGACGCCCCAGGTTGTGAACTTGAATCACAACCGTCTGGCCAGACACAATGCGCGGCCCGGCAACCGTTTTTGGAGCAAAGCCGACATCACATGACGGGCAGAGCCGGCGGATTCGGTCGAAAATGACCCTATGCAGCCATTCTGATCTCCGGCTCTTACGCCATTTAAGACAAATTCTCGCGGAACTCGGACGCGCTGCTTTTACTTGCCGCCGCGCGGCGGGCGCGGCATTCTATGAGCTAGGACAACCAGAGCGCGTGCCATTGCCATGTGCGGGCGCGCCGCATTGGATACTACGCAAACTCACCTGGAAAGCGCCTCTTAAGAATAATCGAGACCGTTTTGAAGCAGGATGATGTCACGGCGCCAACCGGGCAATCATCGCGCGTGTTGCGGTATCGAGCATCTCTGTGGAACGGAGGAGGAAGCCAATGCTACGAGCGGTTTTCGCGATGCTCGCGTCAACAGCGATATCATTGTCTGCTTTCGCGCAGGACTACGCGCCGACTCCATCGCAGATCACCACACCGGACAGCGTCGACAGCCGACTTGGACTCCTTAAGTTCCATGACGGCATGCCCAGTGCGGAAACGGCGGAGAAGATCTACGACTATCTCGACTTTTCCCGCGGCGTGGAAACCTACCTCAACTCCCTGCCCGCGGTCTCCATGTATGCGATCCGCAAGGGCTTCCGCGACGCGGGCATCAAGGACAACGACGTCATTCTCTTTTCCGGCCTGATGGATGCAAGGTCGCTCTTCCTCACCGCCAATGCCGACACCGTCTACTTCTGGACTTACCTCGACCTGAGCAAGGGGCCGGTCGTCGTCGAGGCGCCCAGTGATGTTCTCGCGTTAGGCGACGACATGTGGTTTCGGTGGATCATCGACGTTGGCCTAGCCGGGCCCGATCGCGGGCTCGGTGGCAAATACCTGTTCGTGCCTCCGGGCTACACCGGGACCTTGCCCGAGGGCGGCTATTTCATCGCTCGGTCGCGAACGAATTCGGTCGGTCTTCTGGGGCGCGCCTTCCTCGACAACAACGATCCGGCGCCGCCCGCGGCGCGCATCAAGAGCGGCCTGAAGATCTACCCCTACGCGCCGGGCGGCTATGGAACCAGCATCGGTTCGTTCCTGGCGGGCAAGGTGCGGCTCGGGCAACTCGCAACGCCCGAGTCTCCGCGATTCGTCGAAGGCACCGGCCTCGCGATGAATACCATCCCGCCCAACGACTTCTCCTTTTACGAGATGCTCAACGCGCTTGTGCAGGAGGAGCCGGCCGAAGCGCTCAACCCGGAAATCGCCGGGCAGTTTGCAGCGATCGGCATCGTCAAGGGCAAGCCGTTCAATCCCGACCAGCGCATGCGCAAGGTTCTCACCGACGCGATCGCCGTCGGGAACGCCGCCGGACGTGTCGTCAGCTATCGCCCACGCATCTCCGAAGGGTTCCGCTACTACCCGGATTCGAACTCGACATGGTCGAACCAGCTCTTCGTCGGCGGCTACGAATTCACCAACCCGCCGCCGGAGATCACCAGGGAGGGCGTCAAGCCCTATCCGGACACTGGCGCCCGCGCCCTCGATTCGCGCTTGGCGATGTTCTACGTCGCCACCGGAATCACACCCGCAATGGTGATGCGGCTCACCAATATCGGCTCGCAATATCTCGGCAACTACTATGACAGCTCGGGCAATCCCCTCGACGGCGCCAAGACCTACAAGTTAACGCTACCGCCGAACATCCCGGCAGCCAAATTCTGGTCGCTGACGCTCTACGACAACCAGACTCGATCAATGCTGCAGACCGGTCAGCGTTTTCCCACGTGCCGGAAGCCAGAGCTTTCCTTCGCCCGCCGCGGTCGCCAATGCCGATGGCTCGACGACCATCTATTTCGGGCCGACCAAGCCCGCCGCAGTGAAGGAAGGCAACTGGATTCAAACGGACCCGAAGAAAGGCTGGTGGGTTATCTTGCGCCTCTACAGCCCGCTGGAACCGTTTTTTGATAAGAGCTGGCGGCCCGGGGAGATCGAGGAGGTCCACTAGCGCCCACTTCGATACTTCCGTTTTTCAGTCAGGGAGGACTGCCATGAGAAAGACTTGGCCAGCGGGTTTGACGCTTGCGGTCTGTTTGGTAGCACAGGCTTCCGCTACGGAATTCCAGCCCCCGCCGCCGGAGATCACTACGCCCGACCGAGTGGAAACACGGATAGGGACGCTCGAATTCAAGAATGGAGCGCCGACCGCCGACACCATCCAGAAGGCGTATGACAACCTGGACTTCACGCACGCTCTCGACGTGTTCCTCAACAGCTACAAGGGCGCATCGACGCAAGCTGCGGTCGAAGGGATCAAGAGCATCGGTGCGGACACCCAGACGGTCGTCATCTTCTCCAAGCTGATGGACAGCAATTCGCTGTTTCTGACTGCAAACTGCGACACGATCTATGCGCTGAGCTATCTCGACCTGACCAAGGGCCCGATGGTCTACGAGGTGCCGCCGGGGGCGCTCGGGGCGATCGACGACATGTGGTTTCAGTGGGTCATCGACCTCGGCATTCCGGGCCCGGATCGCGGGCAGGGCGGCAAATACCTGGTTCTGCCGCCGGGCTATGATGGGGTGGTGCCGGACAGCGGCTACAGCGTTGCGCGCGCAAAGACCACACGTGTAATGGCCTTCGCTCGTTATTTTCTTGAGAACAATGATCCGACCCCCGTCGTCGAGCGGATCAAGAAGTTCACCAGGATCTATCCCTATGTGCCGGGAGGCTACGGCACGCCGGTTGCCGAAATCCTCGGTGGAAAGGTTCCGCTGTCGGTCCTCGCTGCGCCTTCCGCACCACCCGAGACGAAGTTCATCGATGCGAGCGGCATGTCGTTCAACACGATTCCGGCCAACGACTATCACTTCTTCGAGCAGGTCAATGCGGTCGTCCAGGCCGAGCCGGCGACCTCCTTCGATCCGGAACTCCTGGGTCAGATGGCTGCGATCGGCATTGTCAAGGGCAGGCCCTTCAATCCCGACGAGCGGATGAAGAAGATCCTCACTGAGGCCGCTGCCGTCGGCAACGCGACCGGCCGCGCGCTCGCCTTCCGTCCTCGCGAGCAGTGGATCTACTATCCCGAATCGTCCTGGCAGAACATGCTCTTCGAAGGCGGGTTCACCTTCGAGACGCCGCCTCCAATGGTGACCAAGGAGGGCGTGGAGCCATTTCCGCCGACTGGGGCTCGCACGCTCGATTCACGTACGGCATTCTTCTACGCCTACACGGGCGTCAGCCCGGGCATGATCATGCGCTTGACCGGCCTTGGCTCACAGTACCTGTTCACTTTCACCGACGCCAAGAAGTCTCCTTTCGACGGCAGCAAAACCTACAAGGTCACGCTGCCGCCGAACATTCCCGCAAAGGCGTTCTGGTCCTTGACCCTCTACGACAACCAGACGCGCTCGATGCTGCAGACGCCGCAGAAATTCCCGCGTGCCGGTAGCCAGAGCTATCCATCTCCGGCTGCGGTCGCCGACGCTGACGGCTCAACGGTCGTCTATATCGGACCAAAAAAGCCCGCAGGCGCTGCTGATGGCAATTGGATCGAGACCGATCCGAAAAAGGGCTGGTTCGCAATCCTCCGGCTCTATAGCCCGTTACAATCATTCTTCGACAAGACGTGGCGGGCGAGCGAAATCGAAGTGACCCCGTAAGACCATCCGCCGGTGGCGCTCCGTAGGGGAATCGAACTGTCGACGGATCAATGACGACCTACAAGGTCGGAGAGAGCTTCGCCGCTGACCGGCGACCGCCACTGCGTCAGCGCCAATGCCAGCGAGACCGAGCCGGACAACTCCTCGCGGTGTTCGTGGTGGACACGGACGGCACGGACCTGACGATCCCATTCGAGAACTGAGGTTTAATACCTTCCGTGCCGAGATATTGGCGAGGTAATCCGGCTGCGGTTTTCTGCAAGAAGAGGCGACAGCGCTCGGGAACCGTCGCAGTTACGGGTAGAGCGGAGGTCGCTCGGCGCGACCTTCAACGGCGGAAGAGTAAGGGTTTCTTCCGTAGTTCTCCGGCCGTGAACATAGTTCCGCCCCGTCGGCTGCGTTAAAAACGCAGGGACAGTTCAGGTGAGCTTTCTGCGAAAAGCATCTGCCTCCCGTTGATGTTAGCTCGCCGCAGCGCAGATGTGCGGATCGCTCTCAGGCGGGTGATATTGCGTTTGATAGGGAGCACCAAATGGATTCCACGCTGGGCGACAAACTCGCGGAAGGGCAGTTCGCGAGCTTGAAGGAGCAGATTTCGAACCTGTTGGCGCGCGAAGCGGGAGTCAATCGCTCGGACCCGCCGACCAGCATTAGTCCTCCGGCCCCGCCGACAAGCATGAAGCCGTCGCGCGCGCCCCTGGCAACGATTCATCGCGTGGCGGATTGGCGCTATGTGGCTTTGGTCGGTTCTCTGTCGGCAGCATCCATTGGTGTCGCTACCTGGTGGTGGTCGTCCTCCGTTCATACGGAGACGATGGCGCCCTCAGATCCGGCGCCTCTGACACAGGCAGCGCCGAAAGACGCTGCGCCGACTAATGTCGCGCCGAGTCCGGTCGTCCAGTCGTCCGACTTGGCGCAGCAGCTCCAACCGATGGCGCGCGATCTCGCTGCCTTGAGGCAAGCGGTCGAACAGCTCCAGGTGAGGCAAGAAGAATTGGTCCGCGACCGTGAAAATATCGCGAGCGAACTCAAGGCGAGCCAGGAGGAAATGGCACGTCGCAACAGCATCATCGACGAGATCAAGGCGACCCAGACCCAGATTGCGCGCGAAAGCCAGACGCTCACCGAGCGCCTCAACGCGACCCAGGAACAACTCGCCCGCGTCAACGCCAACGCTTCAGCGCCAAAGGTGATGCCTGAAGAGCCAAAGGTGAGCCCCGAGGAGCCAAAGGTTATGCCCGAAATACCACTGCCGCGTCCGCGGCAGTCGGCCAATGTCGCCCAGGCGGCAAAGCCAAAGCCGGTGCCAACCCCGGCCCAGGCGCAAGCCAAAAAACCGCAACCGTCGTTGGTATGGCCATGGTCAGTGCGCTAGAGCATGATCCGGAAAAGTGTGAAGCGGTCCCTCGCGACAAACGCGAAGCGTTTGCGCGGAGATCATGCTCAAACAATAACCTACCGTCCCGCTAGTTCAGACGTCGAGCTATTGCGAGCGCGTCGTCGCCTTCAATCCCGAGGCATTGCCATCGGCACGTGCGGCATGGGAGTTGTGCTTGCCAAGGTTCGGGCCGCTGCTGCATGATGCTTTCGTGCCGTTCTTCCATTTCTACGGCGGCCGGATGCACCGCGATATCCGGGTGAGGAAAAAAGCCAAGGGAGGTCCGACCATGCGGTTTGCAAAGCCCCTGCTCGCCGCATTTGCCTTGGGCAGCATGGTTGCGCTGCCGGCGCATGCGGAGATCGACGTCGCAAGCCTGAAGCAATCGATCGAGACCTCCTTCGAGAGCGAATATCCAAAACTCGATGCGCTCTACAAGGACATCCACGCCCATCCCGAGATCGCCTTCCAGGAGGAGAAGACCGCCGCAAAGCTCGCCGCCGAGATGCGCGCGATAGGCTTCGAGGTTACAGAGAAGGTCGGCAAGACCGGGCTGGTTGCGCTCTACAAGAATGGCGACGGTCCGACCATCATGGTGCGCACCGAGCTTGATGCGCTGCCGATGGAGGAGAAGACCGGCCTGCCCTATGCAAGCCGCGACAAGACCATCTGGCAGGGGCGCGAAACCTTTGTCGCCCATAGCTGCGGCCACGACATCCACATGGCGAGCTGGGTCGGAACGGCGAAGACGCTGGTCGGGCTGAAGGACCGGTGGAAAGGCACGCTGATGTTCATCGCCCAGCCCGCCGAGGAAGTGGTTGCGGGTGCCAGAGCCATGCTGGCCGACGGCCTGTTCACGCGCTTTCCCAAGCCCGATGCCGGCTTTGCCCTGCATGGCGGGGCCTTTCCCTACGGCTACGTCAGCTACACCGTCGGGGTCCGCTCTTCCAATGCCGACGGCCTCTACATCAAATTCAAAGGCCGCGGCGGCCATGGCGCGGCGCCACAGACGACCATCGATCCCGTGATGATGGCGTCGCGTTTTGTGGTCGATGTGCAGAGCGTCATCAGCCGCGAAAAGGAACCGACCGAATTCGGCGTGGTCTCCATCGGTTCGCTCCATGCCGGCACCACGGGCAACATCATTCCCGACGAGGCCGTCCTGCTCGGCACCATTAGAACCTTCAAACCGGACGTGCGCGCCACGATGCATGATGGAATCGAACGTACCGCCAAAGCGGTCGCCGCCATGGCGAATGCGCCAGCACCGGATATCAGGATCACCGAGGGTACCAAGGCGGTGGTCAACGACGCCGCTGTTGTCGCGACCGCCGAGAAGGTGCTGAACGCG
Source organism: Bradyrhizobium sp. USDA 10063 (assembly GCF_054063735.1). Classification (NCBI taxonomy): domain Bacteria; kingdom Pseudomonadati; phylum Pseudomonadota; class Alphaproteobacteria; order Hyphomicrobiales; family Nitrobacteraceae; genus Bradyrhizobium; species Bradyrhizobium sp. USDA 10063. Next base: position 89,112 of record NZ_JBSSGP010000002.1, read on the forward strand.
GCCTTCGGCGACAAGTTCAGGACCGCGCCGCCGGTCACCGCGAGCGAGGATTTTTCCGAGTACATCAATGCCGGCGTGCCCTCGATGTTCTTCAATATCGGTGTCTACGATCCCGAGCACGTCGCCGCCGCGCGCAATGGCGGCCCGCCGCTTCCCGGCAACCATTCCCCGCTGTTCGCGCCGGTGCCGAAGCCTACCATTCAGGCGGGCGTCACCGCGATGACGCTGGCAGTCCTGAGCGCTTTCGACCAGAGGGCCAAGGGGCAGTAACGGGGCAGTAACGGCCAGGCATAATCCTCAATCGGCCGGAGGAACGGCGATGCAAATGCGGGTCTTTGGACGCACGGGGATGCGGCTCTCGGTGCTGGGCTTTGGCTGCGGCGCGGTGGGCGGGTTTATGGTGCGCGGCGATCCCGTCGAGCAGGAGCGGACCATCGCGCGGGCGATCGCCGCCGGCGTCAACTACTTCGACACCGCGGTGCAGTACGGCGATGGCGAATCGGAAAAGAACCTTGGCCGCGTCCTGCAAAAGCTGAAACCGGCCGATGTGGCGGTCGGCACCAAGGTCCGGTTGCCGCCCGGCGAGTTCGGGCGGATTGCGGACGCGGTCAGGATATCGCTCGAAGGCAGCCTGGCGCGACTGCGTCTTGAGCGGGTCGACATCTTTCATCTGCACAATGCGATTACCGAGAACGGAGGCGGCTCGGCGCTGAGCGTCCGGCAGGTGCTCGACGACGTGGTGCCGGCGTTCGAGCGGCTGCGTCAGCAGGGGAAGATTCGTTACCTCGGGATGACGGCCGTCGGCGACACGGCGGCGCTGCAGCAAGCGATCGATGCCGGCGTCTTCGACAGCGCTCAAATCGTCTACAACATGCTCAATCCATCTGCCGCCGACGATTTGCCGCCGAGCTATCCGGCGCAAGATTACGGACGATTGTTCGATCACACCAGGGACGCCGGCGTTGGCGTCGTCGGCATTCGCGTGCTGGCCGGCGGTGCGCTGTCGGGTTCGGCCGAGCGTCATCCGATTGCGGGTCCGGCGCCCGAGCCGATCGGTTCGGCGATGAGCTACGATGCCGATATCGATCGCGCTCGCCGTCTCATCGCGCTGGTCACGGAGGGGTTCGCCGCGAGCCTGACCGAAGCCGCCACGCGATTTGCAATATCCCACCCGGCGATGGGCACGATCCTTGTCGGCATGGCGACGCCGCAGCAGTTCGAGGACGCACTCGCCGCGGTCGAGAAAGGCCCGTTGCCGCAAGCTGCGCTGGACAGGCTGACAGCACTGCAGCAGGCATTTTCCGGCGAACCACGATGATCGTTGCGCTCGGACAACGATTTGCGGCGCGTAGGGTCGGCAAAGCGAAGCGTGCCCACCATCAAGCACTCTACTCGGAATGGTGGGCACGCTGCGCTTTGCCCACCCTACGGGTCTACAATCGGAGCGACTTACAGCGTCACCACGATCTTGCCGAGGTGCTTGTTGGCTTCCATGTGCGCGAACGCCTTGCCGATCTCGTCGAACTTGTAGACGCGATCGATCGGCAGTTGCAGCTTGCGCGATTCCACGGCGCCCCAGATGTCCTTGCGGACCTCGTCGAAGATCTCGCGGATCTCCTCGATGGTGCGGGTGCGGAACGTGACACCGACATAGGTGATGCGGCGCGCCGCGTGCAGGTCGAAGTTGAAATCGGCATGGGTGCCGCCGAGCCTGCCGACATTGACGATGCGGCCCTTGACCTTGGTCGCGGCGAGATTCTGGTTGGCGACCTTGCCGGAGACCTGGTCGACAATGAGGTCGACGCCTTCGCCGCCGGTTGCCTTCAGCACCTGCTCGACCCAGCCGGGGTCGCTGGAATCGATTGCGAGATCGGCGCCGAAATCCTTCAGCCGGCCGCGCCGCATCGCATCGGTCGAGGAACCGATCACGAGCTTGGCGCCCTTGAGTTTCGCGATCTGCATCGCCATCAGGCCGACGCCGGAACTGGCGCCCTGGATCAGCACGGTCTGCCCCGCCTGCAGCGCGCCATTGGTGACGACGGCGTTGTGCATGGTCGCGAGCGCGACGGGCAGGGTGGCGGCCTCCTCGAAATTCATGTTGGAGGGCGCGCGGAACAGCCGGCCGTGATCGGCAAGCGTATATTCGGCAAAGGCGGCGCCGCCGGAGCCCATGATCTTGTCGCCGACCTTGACGCCTTTCGCGTCGGGCCCGAGCTCGGCGACCTCGCCGGCCCATTCCATGCCGAGCACGGTGCCGACGCCGCCCGCTGAGCCGTGGGCATGGCCCTTGGTCATGCCGAGGTCGGCGCGATTGAGGCCGCAGGCGTGAACCTTGACCAGCACCTGCGTGCCCTTCGGTGATGGCTTTGCGACGTCGGTAATCTCAGCGCCATTGGCGCCATAGACATAGGCTTTCATCGGCTCTTCTCTTTGGTTGGCGCTAAAGCGCGCTTTATTCGGCGGCCTGGCGCTGCGCCCCCGAAATCATGCCCTCGAGGCGGCCGCGGATGATCGCCTCTGCATCGCGGACGATGCGCGATACCAGTTCGGCGCAGCTCGGGATGTCGTGGATCAGGCCCTGCACCTGGCCGGCCGACCAGATGCCTTCATCGGCATCGCCTGATGCATAGACCATCTTGCCGCGTGCGCCGGCGACGAGCTCGCGGACATCATCGAATTTCGCGCCTTCCTTCTCCATCGCAACCACCTTGGTCGAGATCGCGTTCCTGGCGACGCGGGACGTGTTGCGCATGGTGCGGAAGATCAGCTCGGTCTCGCGTTCGTCATTGGCGACGATGCGTTCCTTGACGAGCTGATGGATCGGGCTCTCTTTCGTGCACATGAAGCGCGTGCCCATGTTGATGCCGTCGGCGCCGAGCGCGAGCGCAGCGGCGAGGCCGCGGCCGTCGCCGAAGCCGCCGGAGGCGATCATCGGGATCTTCACCTTGTCGGCGGCGCAGGGGATCAGAATCAGGCCGGGAGTATCATCCTCGCCCGGATGGCCGGCGCATTCGAAGCCGTCGATCGAGATCGCGTCCACGCCCATGCGCTCCGCCGACAGCGCGTGGCGGACGCTGGTGCATTTATGCACGACCTTGATGCCGTGCTTCTTGAACTCGTCGACATGCTCCTGGGGCTTGTTGCCCGCGGTCTCGACGATCCTGATGCCGCTCTCGATGATGACCTGGCGGTATTCCGCGTAAGGCGGCGGCTTGATCGCCGGCAGGATGGTCAGGTTCACGCCAAACGGCTTGTCGGTCAGCTCGCGGCAGCGCGCGATCTCCTTGCGGAGATCGTCCGGCGTCGGCTGGGTCAGCGCCGTGATCATGCCGAGCGCGCCGGCATTGGCGACGGCCGCGACGAGTTCCGCGCGTCCGACCCATTGCATGCCGCCCTGCACGATCGGGTGCTCGACGCCGAAAAGCTCGGTGAAGCGTGTCTTGATCATTGCTGCCCTCTGTTTCCCCGGCGCAATTGGTGCGCGCGTCGTTATCGAGAATTCGGGCAGCAGGATGCCGTCGCCCCCTGCAAAAGTCCACGGGGCGCGCGGCAGGGCTCAGGGCAAACCGCTTATGCAAAAGCGGGGGCGGCGGCTCTTGTTTCCGCAGGACGGATTATTCCGTCATAGAGGCCGGCGATCTTGGCGCGTTGGGCGACCAGCGCCAGCACGGTGTCGAGGGCAGGGGTCGGGATACCGGTCAAGCGGCCCATCTCCTGCACCACGGTGACCAGGGGATCGATCTCCATCGGCCGGCTGCGCTCGAGGTCCTGCAGCATCGAGGTCTTGTGTGCGCCGACCTTGCGCGCGCCTTCGATGCGGCGTTCGACGTCGACGCGAAACTTGACGCCGAAGGTTTCGGCGATCGTCTGCGCCTCCAGCATGATCGCCTTCGACAGCGCGCGTGTGGCGGGATCTGAGCAGATCACATCCAGCGTCGCATGCGTCAGCGCGCTGATCGGGTTGAGACAGACATTGCCCCACAGCTTCAGCCAGATCTCGTCGCGGATGCGCTCGAGGATCGGGGCCTGCATGCCGGCGCTGGCGAACACGTCGGAGAGGCGCTGCACGTCTGCGGTGATTTCGCCGGAGGGTTCGCCGAGCGGAAAGCGGTCGCCATAGACGTGGCGGATGACGCCGGGCGCCTCGATCTCGGTGGCGGGATAGACGATGCAGCCGATCGCGCGCTCAGGCCCGAGCTCGCGCCACTGCCGGCCGCCGGGATCGATGCTCTCCAGCGTCGAGCCCTGCTGGGCGCCGCCGTGCTTATGGAAATACCAATAGGGGATGCCGTTGACCGCGGTGACGACACGCGTGTGCGGCCCGAGCAGCGGCTGCATCCGGTCGAGCACGCCGGTGATCGAATGCGCCTTCAGGCAGATGATGACGAAATCCTGCGCCCCGAGTTCGGCCGGATCGTCGGTGCAACGGGGATGCACGATGCGCTCCTCATCGCCGATCAGGAGCTTCAGCCCGTTGGCTTTCATGGCCGCAAGATGCGCGCCGCGCGCCACCAGGCTGACGTCCGCGCCCGCGTGCGCAAGCTGCACGCCGAGATAGCCGCCGATCGCGCCGGCGCCGTAAATGCAAATCTTCATGGGATGTTTCGAAAAGAGATGGGGTTAATGTTGCAGCGCTGGTCATGCGCCGGTGCCGAGTATGTCTCAGACCGGCGCGCTGACGGTGAGGTGCTTTCAGGCCGGAACGGCTTCCCGCGCGGCCATCGCCTGCTCGTCGAATGCGGCCGCGATGTCGCGGATGCTGATGACGCCGATCAGGCTGTAATCGTCGATGACCGGGACGTGGCGGATGTTGTGCCTGTTCATGAGATGACGGATATGCTCGAGCGAATCGCGCGAGGTGCAGGACACGAGCTGCTGCACCGAGATGAAGTGCGACACGCGCATGTTGGCGCCCGCTGCGCCATGCTCTGCGATGGCGCGCACCACGTCGTGCTCGGTGAACATGCCCACCGCCGTGTTGCCTTCGGTGCGGACGACATCCTTGACCACCAGCGCGCTGATATTGCCCGAACGCATCAATTGCGCGGCGATCGCCACCGTCTCGTTCATGCGAACCGTTGCGACACGGGCGGCTTTCTTGCGCAGAATATCCCCGACTTGCATGGCAACCTCCTTGGGTTCGTTAATGGCCTCAAGTCTGGTATACAAAATGCCAATTGTCAACGCGGCAGAGGCTTGGCGCTAAACAAAAAATGTAATAAAAACAGTAAGTAACGCTGACGCTTTTGGTGTGACCAGCGGCGGCAGCTCATTCATCTATGTCGTTGTATTTTGTATTCCTTTCATTCCGCGCAAAAAGAAAAGGCGCACCGGAGTGCGCCTTCGCTCGTCACAATGGCTGCGATCACGCTGTGGTGACGCTGCGCGCGGTTGCCTGTGCGGCCGCTGTCTCGTTGCCCAGGATGAAGGCGCGTCGCATCGGCTTGATCACGAACAGCGCCATCAGCGCCGCCGTCGCGTTGAGGGCTACTCCGATCACGAACACCGCGTGCCAGCCGAAATTCTTGGCGACGATGCTGGCAAGCGGCACCAGCAGCGAGGCGGTGCCTTTTGCCGTGTACAGCATGCCGTTGTTGGTGGCGGCGTATTTCACACCGAAGGTGTCGCCGCTGGTGGCCGGAAACAGACTGTAGATCTCGCCGAACACGCCGAAATAGACCGCGGTCGCGAGCACGAACACGATCGGATGGGCGCCATAGGTCGAGAGCGTCAGCAGCATCAGCGCCGCCGTGCCGAAAGCGATGAACATCGTGTACTCGCGGCCGATATTGTCGGAAATCCAGCCGAACATCGGCCGACCGAATCCGTCGAAGATGCGATCGAGCGAGATCGCAAAGGTCAGCGCCGCCATCTGGATGCCGGCGAGCGAGACCGGTGTCTTGGCGATCTGGAAGTCATCGGCGATCGGCGCGATCTGCGCGGCGGTCATCAGGCCGCCGGCGGCGACCATCACGAACACCAGATACATCACCCAGAAGATCGGGCTGCGCAGCACCTGCGGCGGGGTGAAATCAATCTTGGTCTGCGGCAGGTTGAGCTGCTTCTTCTTCGCGGGGACCGCAGCGGACGGCGGGCGAATGAAGAAGGCGAGCGCGAACACGATCAGGCCTTGCCCGATGCCAAAATCGAAGAAGGCTGTCTGGTAGCCGCTTGCGGCGATCATGCTCGCGATCGGCACCACGGTGATCGCGGCGCCGGCGCCGAAGCCGGCGGCGGTCGCGCCGGCAGCAAGTCCCCGGCGGTCCGGAAACCATTTCAGCGCATTGCCGACGCAGGTGCCGTAGACCGCGCCGGCGCCCATGCCGCCGATCACGGCAGCGGTATAGAGCACCACCAGCGAATCCGCGTAGGAATTGAGAACCCACGACAGCGCGATCATCACACCGCCGAACATGATCACGAGGCTCGGGCCGTATTTGTCGACGAACCAGGCTTCGACGGGGACGAGCCAGGTCTCGGTCACTACGAAGATCGTGAAGGCGAGCTGGATGCCCGCGCGGCCCCAATGGTGCTTCGCGTCGATGGGATCGACGAACAGCGTCCAGCCATATTGCAGGTTGGCGATCATCGCCATGCAGACGATGCCGATGACGAGCTGAAGCCAGCGGAAGCCGCTGGACGAAGGTGCTGAGGGTGCGGTGGCAGCGTTGCTCAAAACCATCAAAGTCCTCCCGAGCGCGTGCCTGCGATTGCGACCTTCTGTCGCGAGTTTGTGACTTATCGTCGCAAGCATCGGGCGGATGTTGGTATACTATATCCCACAATGCAAGGCCGATCTTGTGCTGCGCTGCAGTACACGGCCATGCGGCAGCCCGGCGGTCACGGCTATTTCGGAAAATCGGAAGCACAACAAAAAGCGCCCGGCCGCGGGCCGGGCGCTTGATATCAACTGCGTCGCGCGAAGCTACGTCGCGCTCGATTTCTCCACCACGACCTTGCGCCACGGCTTCAACACGATGATGGCGAGCAGCGATGCCAGGATGTTGGCGCCCGCGGCGATGAGGAAGACACTGTCCCAATTGCCTGCGGTCTGCTGCACGTAGTTCGCAAGCGGCACCAGCAGCGCGGCCGTGCCCTTGGCTGTGTAGAGCAGACCGGCATTGGTGGTCGCGAATTTCGTGCCGAAGGTGTCGGTGCAGGTGGAGGGGAACAGCGAGTAGATCTCACCCCATGCGAAGAACACGAAGCCCGACAGGATCACGAACCAGATCGGATCGTGGCCGAACATGTAGAGCGCCCAGATGCCGACGCCCTCCATTCCGAAGGCGATGAACATCGTGTTCTCACGGCCGATCATGTCGGAGATCCAGCCGAAGAACGGACGCGTCAGGCCGTTGAGGACACGATCGATGGTCGCGGCGAAGGTCACGGCGGTCATCGTCACGCCGATCAGGGTCACCGGGACACTGTCGATCTTCCAGTCCACCGCGATCGGCTTCAGGTTTGCTGTCACCATCAGGCCGCCGGCGCCGACGATCACGAACATGAAGTACATCAGCCAGAAAATCGGCTGCCGCAGCACTTCCGTCGGCTGATAGTTGCGCCGGCTCTGAACCAGATTGGCGTTCTGCGTGACCATCGGAACCTGTCCGACCTTCGGCGCGAACAGAAAGAAGGAGAGCAGCACGATGATGATGCCCTGGCCGAGACCGAAATAAAGGAAGGTGGTCTGGAAGCCGGAGTCCTTGATCATCGCCTGGATCGGCGCGACCGTCAGCGCCGAGCCTGCGCCGAAGCCGGCCGCAGTGATGCCGGCCGCGAGACCGCGCTTGTCGGGAAACCATTTGAGCGCGTTGCCGACGCAGGTGCCGTACACGCCGCCGGCGCCGATGCCCGCGATGATCATGCCGAGATAGTAACCGTTGAGCGAGGTCGCCTGGGCATTGATGGCCCAGCCGATGGCGCAGAGGATGCCGCCGATGAGCACCACGACGCGCGGGCCGTATTTGTCGACGAACCAGCCTTCGACCGGCACCAGCCACGTCTCGAACAAGACGAACAGGGTGAATGCCCACTGGATCGAGGCGCGATCCCAACCGAATTTTTTCTGGATGTCGGGGACGAAGAACGTCCAGCCGTATTGGTAGTTGGCGATCATCACCATCGCCGCGACGCCGATCGCAAGTTGTGTCCAGCGAAAGGTATCGCTGACACGGGCGGCTGCCGGGGCCGTAGCCTGCACCATCTCTGTCATAGGTCCTCCCAAGGCGCGCCTCTGTTATCTTATGTCCCGAACGCGCGCGCGGGCATCTTGGTATCTAATATGCCAACATTCAAGCGCCGCTGCGCCCCGCGCGCAAATGTCGCAGGAGAGCATCCGGTACGCAGCATGAGGAGCTTAGTTCAACTCAAAGGAATCCGGTCAAACATAACGCGTGGTCCACAGCGCAATTTCGACCGGCGCCAAATGACTGGATTCATGCAAGAATCAGTACCAGCGATCTGAGGTTGCCTTTTGAAAAGCGAGTTCGGCGCGCTCCGCATCGGGGCACTCGCTCCAGGAGGCTGCGAGCAGGGGGCTGGAGAAGCAAAGGCGCGATCGCAGCCATCAGCCAACCGTTTTGAGTTCTGGTATTTTATATCCCAGACTCGACAGGCGCCCCGGAGCTCCCGCTGCGAGCCACTGCATCGAAGGGACATCTCGGCCGGCGAAGCTGCGCGTCAGGCGACCGCTGTTCGCAGCCGGCTGTAGCCTTCCTGAATCGCGGACCAGAACAGGGCGACAAGCCCCAGGATCATGATCGTGCTGACCAACCCATTCGAGAAGAACACCGCGAGCGAGCCTTGTGACCCGAGCAGCGATTGCCGGAATGCCTCCTCCGCCTTGTCGCCGAGCACAATGGCCAGCACCAGAGGGGCGAGAGGATAATTGCACTTCTTGAGCAGATAGCCGAGCACGCCGAAGACCAGCATCAGCATCACGTCGAACGTACTGTTGTGAACCGAGTAGGCGCCGATCGCGCAGAGCACCAGGATAAGGGGTGCGATGATGCTGAACGGCACGCGGAGTATCGCGGCGAAGATGGGCACGCAGGTGAGCACGACAAGGAGGCCTGCGAGATTGCCGAGATACATCGAGGCGATCAGACCCCAGACGAATTCCTTTTGCTCGACGAACAGCATCGGTCCGGGCTGCAGGCCCCAGATCAACAGGCCGCCGAGAAGAACGGCGGCCGTCGGCGAGCCGGGCACTCCGAGCGACAACATTGGCAGCAATGCCGAGGTGCCGGCGGCATGAGCTGCCGTCTCCGGTGCGATCACGCCTTCGATTTCTCCCTTGCCGAAATTCTTGCCATTCCTCGCGAGCCGCTTGGCTATGCCGTAACTCATGAAGGATGCCGGCGTTGCTCCGGCCGGCGTGACTCCCATCCAGCATCCGATCAGACAAGAGCGCAATGAGGTGACCCAGTACGCGGGCAGTTCTTTCCAGGTTTGCAGCACCACGCGCAGGTTGATTTTCGCGTTGCCGCCGCGGAAGCTCAATCCTTCCTCCATGGTCAGAAGAATCTCGCCGATGCCGAAAAGACCGATCACGGCGATGAGAAAGTCGAAACCGTTGAGCAATTCGGTGATCCCGAACGTCAATCGCAACTGCCCCGTGATTGAATCGAGTCCGACGGCTGCAAGCGCAAAACCGATCATCATCGCGGCGACCGTCTTGAAGGGCGGCTCCTTGCTCAGGCCGACGAAACTGCAAAACGCGAGAAAGTACACGGCGAATTTTTCCGCAGGACCAAATCGCAGCGCGAAGCTTGCGACCAGCGGCGCAACCAGCGTGATCATGGCGACGGCGAACAGCGCGCCCACGAACGAGGAGGTGAAGGCTGCCGTCAGCGCTTCGCCAGGCTTGCCCTGCTGCGCCATCGGATAGCCATCGAACGTCGTCGCCACCGACCAGGGTTCACCCGGTATGTTGAACAGGATCGAGGTGATCGCTCCGCCGAACAATGCGCCCCAGTAGATGCAGGACAGCATGATGATCGCCGAAGTCGGCGGCATGCTGAAGGTCAGCGGCAAGAGGATCGCAACGCCGTTTGCGCCGCCGAGCCCTGGAAGCACGCCAATGATCACCCCGAGCATGATGCCCACGACCATCAGCATCATGTTGTAGGGCTGCAGGGCTACCGCAAAGCCGTGAAAAAGATTGGCTAGTTCTTCCATTTCGATACGTCCTGCAACAGCGAACCGACCGCCGTACGGTTTCTATAGGCCGAGCCAATCCTCGATGGGCCCTTTGGGAAGGGGGACCAGGAACCAGCGTTCGAAGACAAGATAGGTGACGATGGGCATGCCGAACGCAACGGCGACGGTCGGGAGCCATCGGTATCCGCCCAGCCACCGCATGAACCAGCCGATGAAAATGATCGAGGCGACGTAGAGCCCGACAAAGGGCATCGAACCGACATAAATCGCGGTGGGGACAACGACGCTCATCACCTGGCGAAGTTGTCCCCACTCCGCGAACAATCGGTCGTCATTGTCGTGCAGCGCGCTCCAGAGATTAATGGCGCTCGCGGCGACGATGGAGATTCCAATGTAGAAGGGAAAGAAACCCGCACGCGGGCCTTCTGCGCCCCAATTGATTCCGGCTTTCAAACTGCCGATGATCACGATAATGCCGAAGGCTGCAATCAGCAGCGCGACACCGGTTTCCACTGCCTTGTGTGCCGGGCCGGCAGCGTCTGATCTACGCGCAGTCATAAGGCCTCCAGGCTGAATCGTAATCTCGGGACTCGGGGCGAACGCTCGTCCGTGGTTGGTTGATCGCGCCGGATCAATTTCCCGGGGCGAGGAAGCCAGCCTCTTTCATCAATACCTCGTGGCGCTTTTGCTCCGCCTCGACCCACTTGGCGTAGTCGGCCCCGGTCAGGAAGGTGGTGTTGAATGCGCCGCTCTTCATGAAATCCTGCCACTCAGGGGTGGCGCGCACCTTCTTGAACAGTTCGACGTAATATTCGACCTGATCCTTGGTGGCTTTCGGCGACATGAAGATGCCGCGCAGCATCAGATACTCCATATCGAGCCCCTGCGATTTGCAGGTTGGAATATCCTTCCAGCTCTTGCCGTCGGCGATCGGCTCGTCATAGGCCATGGGCTGGGCGTCGAAGACGCAGAGCGGACGGAGCTTGCCGCCGCGCCATTGCGCTACGGCTTCGATCGGATTGTTGACGGTCGAATCGACGTGGTTGCCGACCAGTTGAACGGCGACTTCGCCGCCGCCCTTGTAGGGGATGTAGGTGAACTTGGTATCGATCGCCTTCTCAACGGCGACCGTGATGATCTGGTCCTCCTGCTTCGAGCCGGTGCCTCCCATTTTGAACGTGCCGGCCGGCGCTTTTTTTACGGCGTCGACGTAGTCGCTGACCTTGTTGTACGGTTTCTCGGCATTCACCCAGAGCACGAATTCATCGAGCGCCAGCATTGCGACGGGGGTCAGATCCTTCCAGTTGAAGGGAATCCCCGTTGCCAATGGCGTCGTGAAAAGGTTCGACAGTGTAATGACGATCTTGTGGGGATTGTTCGACGATGCCTTCACATCGAGAAAGCCTTCGCCTCCGGCGCCACCAGCCTTGTTGATGACGACCATCGGCTGTTTCATCAGATTGTGCTTGGTGACGATGCCCTGGATCGTGCGTGCCATCTGATCCGCACCGCCGCCTGTGCCGGCGGGTACGATGAACTCGACCGGACGAACCGGCTCCCAGGCGGCGGAGGCTTCAGTACCGCTCGCGCACAACGCTGCGACGGCCGCCAATGCAACATGCAGAATGGAATGCTTCATCTCGTGTCCTCCCTGTCGAACTTTGAACGCGCCGTTCTTTGCCGGCTTGCGATCGACCCGTCCCGATCACGTGCTTCGGGTCATGCGGCACCTTTCCGGTGATCGATCACCCGTTGCTATCGTGCTGCCGATTGGAACTGTATGAGGGTTGTTCAGTTGCGGCATCCGCTTCTTTCGAACAATGCTCGACTCTCGAGAGGGGCCGCGGGAAGGATGAAACCGCCCCCCGGGCCTCTCGCGCCGGACTGACCGCCCCCACGGTGCACCGCTCTTGAAGCGGTGGCTGTCGGCGAGCGTACTACCCTAAGGTATGCGACATACCAGCTTGCAAACAATCGGCGCTGTGGACCACTTTCCGAGCCACTTTGTCGCAGTTGCGCCGTTACCGGTCATTAAAAAAAGAATGGCCCCGGAGCAGGGGCCATTCTTTCAACATATCGATTTCGTCGGCGCCGTCTCGGCGGCATTCGCGCCAGAATCCCTGTTGCCACAGGGCCTTAGAGGCCGAAGCGCGGCAGATCGCCGTTGCGGAGGGAAATCTCGGCGCTCTTCATCAGCAGCCGGTCGATCGTGGCCAGCAAACGCCCCCACAGCGAGGTCGGGGCCGAAATGGCGATGGAAGCAGTCTTGGACATCATGTCCCCTCTTTGAAGTTGCAGCGGAATTCCGCTTCGTGATCTGGGGACTATTTATGTATACCAGATGCCAGGAGCAATGCATTTGTTTGCATAGCAGCATCCGTGTTTTGCAGTGCAGCATAGATCGCTTATTTGGCATTCCAAATAGCAAAACGGCCGCCCGGGGGTCCCCGGCGGCCGTTCCTTTTAAAGCCGATAGCTCCCTTACTCGGCCGCCTGCTTCTGCGGCGGGTCGAGCGCGCCGGAATCGTGGATTTCGGCGACCTGGTGATCGCTGAAGCCGAGCACCTGGCGCAGCACTTCGTCGGTGTGTTCGCCGAGCAGCGGGGAGCGAAGTACCTCGCTCGGGCTGTCCGACAGCTTGATCGGGTTGCCGACCGACAGATATTTGCCGCGGGTGGGGTGATCGACCTCAACCACGGTGCCGGTCGCGCGCAGCGACTGGTCTTCCGCGATCTCCTTCATCGACAGGATGGGTCCGCAAGGGATGTCGTCCTTGTTGAGGATTTCCATCGCCTCGAACTTGGTCTTCGTCATCGTCCACTGCTCGATGCGTGCGAAGATTTCATTCAGCCGCGACAGCCGGGCAGGCGGTTTGGCGTAATCGGGGTGGGTCTTCCAGCCGGGTTCGCCGATCACGTCGCAGATCTTTTCCCACACCGGCGCCTGGGTAATGAAGTAGATGTAGGCGTTGGGATCGGTCTCCCAGCCCTTGCATTTGAGGATGCGGCCGGGCTGGCCGCCGCCGGAATCATTGCCGGCGCGCGGTACCGCGTCGCCGAATGGAATGCCTTCACCATACTGGCTGTATTCTTTGAGCGGGCCGTGGGCGAGGCGCTGCTGGTCGCGCAGCTTGACGCGCGCGAGGTTGAGCACGCCGTCCTGCATTGCGGCGGTGACCTTTTGGCCGCGGCCAGTCATCGTGCGCTGGTAAAGCGCGGCGACAATGCCGAGCGCGAGATGCAGGCCGGTGCCGCTGTCGCCGATCTGCGCGCCGGTGACGAGCGGCAGGCCGTCGCGGAAGCCGGTGGTCGAGGCCGCGCCGCCGGTGCACTGCGCGACGTTCTCATAGACCTTGCAGTCTTCGTACGGGCCGGGACCAAAACCCTTGATCGAGGCCACGATCATCTTCGGGTTGATGCTGTTGATCTTCTCCCAGGGGAAACCCATGCGGTCGAGCACGCCGGGGCCGAAATTCTCCACCAGCACGTCGCATTTCTTGATCAGCGCGGTCAGGACTTCCTTGCCCTTCGGGTTCTTGGTGTCGAGCGTGATCGAGCGCTTGTTGTGGTTGAGCATGGTGAAATACAGGCTGTCCACGTTCGGGATGTCCTGCAACTGGCCACGCGTGATGTCGCCGACGCCGGGACGCTCGACCTTGATCACGTCGGCGCCGAACCAGGCCAGGAGCTGGGTGCAGGTCGGCCCCGACTGGACATGGGTGAAATCGAGAATACGAACGCCCGTAAGCGCCTTAGTCATCTGTCCTCTCCTTGTTACTACCTGTTGCTGTCATGCCCGCGAAGGCGGGCATCCAGTAATCACCGTCGATTCAGTCGGGCTCAGCGTTCGCCTCACGATAGCTCGGCGGCTACTGGATTCCCCGCATTCGCGGGGAATGACGCCGTCCGGTTGATCCGTCACTTCTTCTTCAGAACGCTCTGCGGATTGAGATTGCCGATGCGGCCGCTCTCCGAGCCCGCCGCCGGATCGATCACCGCGTTGATCAGGGTCGGCTTGCCGGAGTCCATCGCCGCATTGACGGCGCGCTTCAGTTCATCCGGCGAGGTCGCGTTGACGCCGACGCCGCCGAACGCCTCGATCATCTTGTCGTAGCGTGCGCCCTTCACGAACACCGTGGTTGCGGGATCGGCGCCGGCGGAATTCAGATCGGTGCCGCGATAGATGCCGTCATTGTTGAAAACGACGACGCAGACCGGCAGGTTGTAGCGGCAGATGGTCTCGATCTCCATGCCCGAGAAACCGAAGGCGCTGTCGCCTTCGACCGCGAGCACCGGCTTGCCGGTCTCGACCGCGGCGGCGATGGCGTAGCCCATGCCGATGCCCATCACGCCCCAGGTGCCGACATCGAGCCGCTTGCGCGGCTGGTACATGTCGATGACGCCGCGGGCGAGGTCGAGCGTGTTGGCGCCTTCGTTGACGAGGATGGCGTCGGGGCGCTCCTTGATGACGGTGCGGAGCACGCCGAGCGCGCCGTGATAATCCATCGGCGAGGCATTGCTCATCAGCTTCGGCGCCATCTTGGCGACGTTCTCGTCGCGCTTGGCGTTGACCTTGCCGGTCCAGTCGGAGGGCGCCGCCGGCCAGTTGCCGCCCATGCCCTCGAGCAGAGCAGTGACGCAGGAGCCGACATCGCCGACCACGGGGGCCGCGATCTCGACGTTGGAATCCATCTCCTTCGGCTCGATATCGACCTGGATGAATTTCTTCGGCGCTTCGCCCCAAGTCTTGCCCTTGCCATGCGAGAGCAGCCAGTTGAGACGGGCGCCGATCAGCATCACCACGTCGGCGTCCTTCAGCACGGTCGAGCGCGCGGCTCCGGCGGATTGCGGATGCGTGTCGGGCAGGAGGCCTTTGGCCATGCTCATCTGCAGGAACGGCACGCCGCTCTTTTCGACGAAGCTGCGGATCGCCTCATCGGCCTGCGCGTAGGCCGCGCCCTTGCCGAGGATGATCAGCGGACGCTTCGCGCCCTTGAGCACGTCGAGCGCGCGTTTGATCGCCGGCGGGGCAGGGATCTGCGCCGGCGCCGCGTCGATCACCTTCACCAGCGACCTCTGGCCGGCTTCGGCGTTCATCACCTGCGAGAACAGTTTTGCCGGCAGGTCGAGATAGACGCCGCCCGGACGGCCGGACACGGCGGCGCGGATCGCGCGCGCGAAGCCGATGCCGATATCCTGGGCGTGCAGCACGCGGAATGCCGCCTTGCAGAGCGGTTTCGCAATCGCGAGCTGATCCATCTCCTCATAGTCGCCCTGCTGCAGGTCGACGATCTCGCGTTCCGAGGAACCAGAGACGAGAATCATCGGGAAGCAGTTGGTGGTGGCGTGCGCGAGCGCGGTGAGGCCGTTGAGGAAACCGGGCGCCGACACCGTAAGACAGACGCCGGGCTTCTTGGTCAGGAAGCCCGCGATCGCCGCCGCGTAGCCTGCGTTCTGCTCATGGCGGAACGACAAGACGCGAATGCCCGCCGCCTGCGCCATGCGGCCGAGATCCGTGATCGGAATGCCCGGCACGCCATAGATGGTGTCGATGCCGTTCAGCTTGAGCGCGTCGATGACGAGGTGAAAGCCGTCCGTCAGCTCTTGTTCCGTGGCCGGTGCTTCGGTCTTGGCGGCGGTATTTAGCATTGGCCTGGTCTCCCTCTGGCTTTTTTGGTTCGCACGAGTTCGTCGTCTTCTGAGTGACGCCTTAAGTGAAAAGTTCCTGGCCGTGCGCTTCGACGTAAGCGGCAAGGCCAAGCGTGTGGTCGCGCGCGCGCTTTTCCGCGAGCTCAGTGTCGCGCGCTTCCAGCGCCTCGATGATGCCGAGATGCTCGGGTAGCGATGTCGCCGTGCGATCCTTCCGCCCGATCGTGAGCTGCCGGTAGCCGCGCACATGCAACAGGATGTCGTTGGTCATATCGACCAGGACCTGATTCTCGGACAGCGAGATCAGCGCCTGATGGAAGGCGATGTTGGCCTTGGAATATTCCTCGATATGATCTTCCGGCCGGCGATCGTTGTTGAAATCCTTGAAGAAGTCGCGCAGCGCGGTGATGTCCTTCTTGCGCGCGGTGGTCGTGATTAACCGTGCGGCCATGCTCTCGAGCGCGGCCCAGGCGCGGATCATGTCGACGATCTCCGCCTTGGTGCGGCGGACCACGACGATGCCGCGGCGCGGCACGGTTTTGACGAAACCGTCCTGCTCGAGCATGGCGATCGCTTCGCGGATCGGGGTGCGGCTGACGCCGAGGCGCTCGGACAGCGCGCGCTCGTCGAGCATCACCGGCTCGGGCGTCGCATAGATGTCCATCTTGAGAATAGCTTCCTTCAAGGCTTCATAAGCCTTGTTCTTGAAGCTCGTCTCTGGTGCGATGCGGACGATCGCAATATCTGCCTCAGCCATAACAGGCGATGCCTTGGTTTCCTTCGGTGTTGGCACGACTCGTCTCCTCCGTTTGGGAGACGCCTTCTTAGCAGAAGAAATGCCGTCAGGTTTTTGGCATGCCAAATACCAGAATGTCAAGTTGCCCTTGTTTTCTGCATCCGGCCAGAGAAGACCGGCTTGACTTTTTGGCTTCTGGCATACCAAATGCCATGAAATTTGTCCCAGGAGGAAGCCCATGTCAAATTCAAAAGATGCAGTCCGCAAAGTTCTCGACGCGGTCAAAGCGGACAAGCGCACGAGCCTGACGGCGCCGGAGGGCAAATTGGTCTGCGATGCCTACGGGATCCCGGTCCCGAAGGAGGACGTCGCCAAGTCCGCGGCGGAGGCGGCGCGAATCGCGTCCGGCATGGGTTTTCCGGTGGTGATGAAGATCGTCTCGCCGGACATCCTCCACAAGACCGAGGCCGGCGGCGTCGTGGTCGGCGTCAAGACCGCCGCCGACGCCGAGAAGACCTTTGAGACGATCCTCGCCAACGCCAAGAAGTACAAGGCTGACGCCAAGATCGAGGGCGTGCAGGTCCAGCAGATGCTGGGCGGCGGCACCGAGGTGATCATCGGCTCGATCACCGACGGCTCATTCGGCAAGCTGGTCGCCTTCGGCCTCGGCGGCGTGCTGGTGGAAGTGCTGAAGGACATCACCTTCCGCCTGGCGCCCGCGACCAAGGAAGATGCGCTGTCGATGCTCGACGGCATCCAGGCGCATGAGATGTTGAAGGGCGTGCGCGGCGGCGATCCCGTCAATCGCGAGGCGCTCGCTGATGTCATCGTCAAGGTCTCGCGGCTGGTCAGCGATTTCCCTGAGATCGTCGAGCTCGACCTCAATCCCGTGTTCGCCACCAAGAAGGACGCGATCGCCGCCGACGTGCGCATCGTCGTCGATTTCAATTACAAGCCGCGCCCGGCGCCGCGCCCGACCGAGGAAATCGTCGCCGCGATGAACCGCATCATGCAGCCGAAGGCGGTCGCCGTGATCGGCGCCTCCGCCGAGGACGGCAAGATCGGCAACTCCGTGATGAAGAACCTCATCAACGGCGGCTACAAGGGCGAGATCTATCCGATCCACCCGAAGGCGCCCGAGATCCTCGGCTACAAGGCCTATAAGAGCGTCAAGGATGTGCCGGGGGTGATCGACGTCGCGGTGTTCGCGATCCCTGCGAAATTCGTCGCGGCTGCGCTTGCCGAATGCGGCGAGAAGAAAATCCCCGGCGCCGTGCTGATCCCGTCCGGCTTCGCCGAAGCCGGCGCGCCCGAATTGCAGGCCGAGATCGTCGAGGTCGGCAAGAAGTACGACATCCGCCTGATGGGGCCGAACATCTACGGCTTCTATTACACGCCGGCCAATCTCTGCGCGACGTTCTGCACGGCCTACGACGTCAAGGGCCACGCGGCGCTGTCGTCGCAATCGGGCGGCATCGGCATGGCGATCATCGGCTTCTCGCGCTCGGCGAAGATGGGCGTTTCCGCGATCGTCGGCCTCGGCAACAAGTCCGATATCGACGAGGACGATCTGCTCGCCTTCTTCGAGCAGGACCCGAACACCAATTTGATCGCTCAGCACTGCGAAGACCTGAAGGACGGCCGCGCCTTTGCGGAGGCCGCCAAGCGGGTCTCGAAGAAGAAGCCGGTGATCGTGCTGAAGGCCGGCCGCACTTCCGCGGGTGCGAAGGCGGCGTCCTCGCACACCGGCGCGCTCGCCGGCAACGACAAGATCTATGAGGACGTGTTCAAGCAGTCCGGCGTGATCCGCGCCCGCAGCCTGCGGCAACTGCTCGAATTCGCCCGCGGCGTGCCGGTGCTGCCGACGCCGAAGGGCGAGAACGTGCTGATCATCACCGGCGCCGGCGGCTCCGGTGTGCTGCTGTCCGACTCCGTCGTCGACAACGGCCTGTCGCTGATGTCGATGCCGCCGGATCTCGATGCGGCCTTCCGCAAGTTCATCCCGCCATTCGGCGCCGCCGGCAATCCCGTCGACATCACCGGCGGCGAGCCGCCGATCACCTATGTCAACACGGTGAAGCTCGGCCTGTCGGATGAGCGCATCCACGCGCTGATCCTCGGCTACTGGCACACCATCGTGACGCCGCCGATGGTGTTCGCGCGCAACATGGTCGAGGTGAAGAAGGAGATGGAGGCCAAGGGCTTCGTAAAGCCGATGGTGGCCTCGCTTGCCGGCGACGTCGAGGTCGAGGAGGCGGCCGAGTATCTCTACCAGAACGGCATCCCGGCCTATGCCTATTCGACCGAACTGCCGGTCGAGGTGCTCGGCGCCAAGTACAAATGGGCGCGCGGCGCGGGCCTGCTGTAACGAACGTGAAAATGCCGCTTCGGAGCGACCCGGAGCGGCATTCTCGGTCCAGGGGCCGAACAAACCGGCCAATTCGATAGCGAACGCGTCTTCCGTAACGGCTGAAGCAGGTCGCGATGAAGAGGGACGTGATCCGGCGCAAAGCGCTTGCGCCGAAATCCACCACCGACGATCAGGAAGGGCGCGACGGCGGCGTGCAGTCCGTCGACCGCGCGCTCTCGATCATCGAGACGCTCGCCGAAGACGACGAAGGCTATCGCCTGAGCGATCTCGCGATCCGCACGGGGCTGTCGACCTCGACCGTGCACCGTCTGCTGGCGACGCTCGAGAGCCGCCGCTTCGTGCAATTCGACCGTATCGAATCGAAATGGCACGTCGGCGCCCGCAGCTTCACGGTCGGCGCCACCTTTGCCAGGCGCCGCAACTTCACCGCCCAGGCGGTGCCGTACTTGCGGAAATTGCGCGACCTTACGCGCGAGACCGCCAACCTCGCCGTGGTCGACGACGAGTTCATCGTCGTGCTGACCCGCATGGAGAGCCGCGAGATCATGCGTTCGCTGACCAAGGTCGGCGGCCGCGTGGCGATGGTGGCATCCGGCGTCGGCAAGGCGGTGCTGGCGACCTATTCGGATGAGGACGTCGGCGCGATCATCCGCCACCACGGCATGCCGCGCCTGACCGAGAAGACCATCACGCGGCCGAGCGACCTGTTCCGGGAACTCGAACGTGTCCGCCGCCAGGGCTACGCCGTCGACGACGAGGAAGCCTGCATGGGGCTGCGCTGCATCGCCGCCGTCGTCTACAACGATTGCAGCGAGCCCTTGGCGGCCATCTCGGTATCCGGCATGACCAGCCGCCTGACCGACGACCGCCTGGCCGCGCTCGGCCAGACCGTGCGCGACGTGGCGGCTGAGCTCACAGTTGCGCTCGGTGGCGCGATGCCTGCGATGAAGCCTGACTGATCAGGTTGAATCGGCTGCGGATTGCTTTCACCTCTCCCACCTGCGGGAGAGGTCGGCGCGTAGCGCCGGGTGAGGGCTCTCTCCACTTTGGGGAGTCCCAATGCGGAGACACCCCTCACCCCGACCCTCTCCCGCAAGCGGGAGAGGGAGCGCAGCCTTGCCGGTTCTGCGTTTCAACCTGATCGCCGATTGCTCTAAAGTGCCTAGCAACGGGCCAGCGGACCGGTTGTTCCCTGGCCGCAAGAAAATGCCGGGGAGAAAGCATGGGTCGGAAGATCGCTATCGTCGGAGCTGGTGCCGTCGGCGGATATGTGGGTGCTCATATGGTGCAGGCGGGTGAGGACGTCACGTTCATCGATCCCTGGCCCGAGCACATCGAGCACATGAGGAAGCACGGACTGCGCGTCACCCACGCGAGGGACATCGCGGAGTTCTCGGTTGCCGTGCGCGTGCTGCACATCACGGACGCGCAGCAACTCGCCAGGGAAAAGCCGGTCGACATCGCCTTCGTCTGCATGAAATCCTACGACACTGCCTGGGCGACCATGCTGATCCAGCAGTATCTGGCGCCGGACGGCTATGTCGTATCGCTGCAGAACTGCATGAACGAAGAGACGATTGCCGGCATCGTCGGCTGGGGCAAGACGCTTGGATGCATTGCCAGCAGCATCACCGTCAACCTGCCTGAGCCCGGCCATATCCACCGGGGCGCCGGCAAGGGCGGGGCGGCGCACACGGTATTTCGCGCCGGTGAAGTGCACGGTCGTCTCACGGCGCGGGCGGAGGAAATTTGCCGTCTGGTGGGCTACTCCGACAGCGCGAAAGTAACCGGCAATCTGTGGGGCGAGCGCTGGTCGAAACTGGTCGCCAACGTCATGGGCAATGGGCTCTCGGCCTGCACGGGCCTCTCGGGCGGTGACATGCTGCAGAGCGGGCCGATCCGCCGTTTCTCCACCCGGCTCGGCAGCGAAGCGATCCGCGTCGGCCAGGCGCTCGGCTATCAATTGGAGGAGATCCTGCATTTGCCGCCCGAGACGATCGCACGTGCCGGAGAAGGCGACGAGGCGGCGATGCACATCTGCGACGAGCAGCGCTTCAAGGACGGCAAGCGCACCTCTTCCGAGCAGCGTCCCTCGATGGGCCAGGACATGCAGAAGGGCCGCCGCACCGAGATCGAATTCCTCAACGGTTTGGTGGTGCGCGAGGGCGAGAAGATTGGCGTGACCTGCACGGCCAATGCTGTACTGACTGATATCGTCAAGCGCGTGGAGCGTCATGAGCTGAGCCCGGATCCGCGGCACATCACGGAGCTGCGATTGAACTGATCTGCCTTGCTCGCTTTGATGCGCGCGGCCAGACCACTCCTCATCACAACCAACAATCGAGTCCAAGAAAATAGCGAGCTGCTGATGCCGCAAAGCGCATATCAAGCGGAGTCACGTGTGAGCTAGCACAACCTTCACTCCTCACCGCGTCAAAGCGCCGCAATGCTGCACGATGAGTTGTCAGTATTGGCTTACTGGAGAGGTTGGAGACTGGACGCAGAAACTCTTACGCGAATGCATCAATAGATTCTAAATCGCTCTCGTTGCCTTCGCACCTCCGATTTCCTAGTCGGATATCGACTAAGTGAACTGGGGGCGTTGTGAGCAGTTTCAAGAACTATAAGAGCCGCGTGTATGCTGGCGTGGCGACGAGCGTTGTTTCGTTGTGCCTGACAAGTATGGAAGCTTCCGAGAGCAGGGCGCAGAGCGCAGCGCCGCACGCGTTGCCTCCGGTTGCCGTCGATGCGCCTCAACAGAGGTCGCGGGTGATGTCCACCGCGCGGCCTCGTGGCACGATTCAGCGCTCTTCGCGAGTCGCACCTCGGCAGCGGACCGAACAGCCTCCTGCGCCGGTCACCACGATGGGATCGACCCGGACGATCGGAGCTCCGGCGCCAGCCTATGCTGGCGGCCAAGTGGCGCAGGGTGGAACGCTCGGCCTGCTCGGAAGCACGAACGTCATGAATGTGCCGTTCAGCACAGTCAATTTTACCTCTCAACTGATTGAGAATCAGCAGGCGCGGACAGCGGCGGATACGCTGATCAACGACGCTTCGGTCCGACTCACCACGGGCAGCAACGGGTTCGACGACACGTTCCAGATCCGCGGCTTTCCCGTGCCTGCCGGTGACGTTGGTTTCAACGGTCTCTACGGTCTGGTGTCCTCCAGTCGCGTGCCGGCCCAGATCATCGAGCGGATCGAGCTGCTCAAGGGGCCCGGTGCGCTGATCAACGGCATGGCCCCCGGCGGCAGCGTCGGCGGCGGCATCAACATCGTCAGCAAACGCGCGCTCGAGGTGCCTTTCACGCGCGTGACGCCGATCTTCATGAGCGCCGGCAACTACGGTGTCTATCTGGACACCAGCCGCCGCTTCGGTGAAAACAAGGAGTGGGGCGTTCGGTTCAACGGAGTGGGGCGCAATGGCGAAGCCTCGATCGACGATGGAAACTGGCGGACCGGTCTCGGTGCGTTGTCGCTCGACTATCGCGGGGAGCGCCTGCGCTGGACGCTCGATGCGATTTCGCAGAACGACGACACCAAGAATTTCCGTCCGCAGATGACCATTCAGGGCACGGTGCCCTTCATTCCTGCTCCGCCCGACGCGCGCAGCAACTGGTACCCAGGGACGATGCTCCGTCAGAGAGACAATACCATCGCCTCGGGCATCGAATACGATCTGACCGAATCGCTGACGGCCTATGCGGGCCTCGGCTATCGTGAGGGTGAGAACGCACAGACGTTCCCTGATTCCCGTGTCACCGGTTTCCCCGGCGGTATAGACGCTCTCGGCAATTTCAGGCTCATCAACGCCTATTATGACTCCTACACCAAGACGACGAGCGGCAACGCAGGCATACGGTCGCGTTTCGAAGTAGGCCCCGTCAGTCATGCGGTCAATTTCGCATTTACCGGCTATTATCAGGAGAACGGCAATGCATATGTTGCCAATACGCCGGCGCAATCGGTCCCATCGAATATCTACAATCCGTCCCCCCTTCCGGTGGTCACCGGCGCGCGCCTGCCGCCGCGATTGGCTAACGAGATAACGCTCAGGAGCGTCGCGCTCGCCGACACGATGTCATTTCTGAATGATGCGATCTTGGTGACTGTTGGTGCTCGTCACCAGAGGGTGGAACAGGATGCCTTCAGCACCACCACCGGTCTCAGGACAAGCAGCTACGGGGCGGAAGCGCTGACACCGCTTGCCGGCGTGGTCGTCAAGCCCTGGCATAATGTTTCACTCTACGCGAACTACGCTGAAGGACTGAGTCAAGGCACCATCGTCGGTCCCGGCTACAGCAACACCGGTACTGTGCTTGCCCCATTCAAGTCGAAGCAGCAGGAAGCGGGCGTCAAGGTGGACTGGGGCACCATTATGACGACTGCGGCGGTATTCCAGATTACGCGACCCAGCCAGATCCGGACAGCATCCAACGCACTGGCCTATGACGGCGAACAGCGTAATCGCGGCGTGGAGCTGTCCGCTTACGGCCTGTTGCTGCCCGGCCTGCGCGGTATGGCCAGCGCAACCTTCCTGCAGCCGGAGCTGACAAACCCGACCAACCCCTTGGAGCGCGGCAACGACGCACCGGGCGTGCCGGACAGGACGTTCTCCGCCGGTCTCGACTGGGACACTCCCTGGGTCACGGGCCTCGCTCTCAACGGACGGGTGATCTATACGTCAGGCTCCTATCTCACCAGCGCCAATCTCCTGCGATTCCCCGACTGGACCCGTGTCGACATCGGCGCGCGCTATACGACGACGGCGCTCAACGGCCGGCCCGTCACGATACGCGCCAACATCGAAAACGTGACCGGCGAGAACTACTGGCTCACGACCGGCACATTCGTGACGGTGGGGTCGCCTCGAACCTACATCGTATCCGCGGCATTCGATTTCTAATGGAATGCGTGCGCAACCCGCTCACTCCGGGCGCTGTCCCAAGGTGTTTGTCATGACAAAGCTCTTCATCGCCGTAGTTGCCCTGCTTGGCGTGACCACGCCCGTTCAGGCCCACCAGATCTGGATCGAGCAGCCCGAAGGGCAGAATGCCGTCGTTCGCTTTGGCGAATTCGGCGAGAACCTTCGCGAAGTGTCACCGGGGTTGCTCGACAAGTTTGCAAAAGTGGCCGGCACGCTCATCTCCACCAAGGGTGAGCAGAAGTCCGATGCCACAAAGACCGCAAACGGCTTCACGCTGCCATTCAAGGTTGCGCCCGGTGACGGCATCGTGGCGGAAGACGCGAGCTACCCGCTCTACGTCTGGAAGCAACAAGGCAAAGACGTCACGAACTGGTTCTATCCTGCTGCGCGCTTCATCACCAACTTTGCCGCGCAGCAGCCCAAGCTCGTCTTGGACCTCGTGCCTACCGGTCAGGAAGGCCAATTCAAGCTCACCTTCAAGGACCAACCCAAGGCCAAGACCAAGGTGACGCTGGTAACGGAATCGGGCTGGTCCAAGGAAGGTCACACCGACGATCAGGGCCTCGTAAAGTTTGATATGCCTTGGAAAGGCGTCTACGTCGCTGAAGTCAGCTTCAACGACCGCAGCGTAGGCGAACGTGCGGGGACGAACGGCGCTGAGAGGTATGATGCCGTGAGCTATGTCACCACCGTGACCTATGTGAATGTCAACGGCCTTGCACCAATTCCCGCGGGCCCGCCGGCAACTCCGGGGAAATGAATGTCCTGATGCATCGGCTTCGCTCCACGGGCCCGCTCATTTCGCGCATCGTCGCCGCCCTGCTTGGCGGCTATGCGCTGGCCGCGCTCAGCAGCGTCGCCGTGCTCGCTTTGCCCATGAGCAAGCCTCAGGCCGTGCTCACCGGCATGCTGGCGAGCTTCGCCATCTACGCCGGTGCCGTCATCTGGGTCTTTGCAGTGCGCAGCGCACTGAAGGCCTGGGCGGGCCTGATCGTCATGGCCCTGCCGCTGTCGCTGGCGGCGTGGTCTGTTTCCTGACGAAGGGCCGACGCATGAAGACCGATGTGCGAGTTGCTAGCCCCGGCATCCGGCAAAGCATGTCCAGCTTGCATACGTGGGCTGGCCTTCTGCTCGGCTGGATTCTGTATGCGATGTTTCTCACGGGCACAGTGTCCTATTTCAAGGACGAACTGTCGCAATGGATGCGGCCGGAGCTGTCGCGTCTGGCCCAGATTCCTGACAAGGCGGTGGTGGCACAGCGAATTGCAGACGAGCTTGGCAACATCGCTGCCGGAACCTCGCAGTGGAGCATGCGCCTGCCCGACGCGCGCAATAACAGTGTCTATGCCTTCTGGCGCACACCCATACCCAGTCCGGGCGAGCGCGGTTTCGCCGAAGCCAATTTCGATCCCGCCACCGGCCAGAGAGTTACCTCACGCGGCACGCTGGGCGGCGAGTTTTTCTACCGTTTCCACTTCCAATTCCACTACATGCCGGTGATATGGGGCAGGTGGCTCGCGGGTGCGGCCGCAATGTTCATGCTCGTGGCCATTGTGAGTGGCGTCATCACCCATAAGAAGATCTTCGTTGATTTCTTCACCTTCCGCTGGGGCAAAGGACAGCGCTCCTGGCTGGACGCTCACAACGCCTTTTCGGTGTTCGGGCTGCCGTTCCATTTCATGATCACTTACACTGGATTGGTGACCTTGATGGCGCTCTACATGCCCTGGGGCGAGCGCGTGGCATTCAAGAGCCCGGCAGAGCGGCAGCAACTTAACGCCGAACTCAGTGCCTTCATCCAGCCGGGCAGACCCAGCGGGCAGAAAGTGCCACTGGCATCGGTCGAGGATATGGTGCGGCAGGCCCAGGAACGCTGGGGCCGGGATAATGTGGGGCGCGTCAATGCCGTTCATCCCGGAGATGCGGCAGCGCGTGTGGCTGTGACGCGAGGAGAAGCGGGCCGCGTTTCCATGAGTCCGCAATATATAGAGTTCGACGGCGCCACCGGCAGACTGCTGGCGGTCCACGAGCATGTGGGGGCTGCGGCCGAAACCCGAGGCGTATTTTATGCGCTCCACTTGGGACGCTTCAGCGACACCGTCACGCGGTGCCTGTACTTTCTGGTGAGCTTCATGGGTACGGCGATGGTCGGTACCGGCCTGGTGATGTGGACCGTAAAGCGGCGACAGAAGCTGCCAGATCCGGATCGCCCTTATTTTGGCTTCCGCCTTGTGGAGCGGCTGAACATCGCGTGCATCGCCGGCCTGTCGATCGCAATGACTTCATTCTTGTGGGCCAACCGCCTGCTGCCACACCCGTTGGAGGGCCGCGCAGACTGGGAGATTCATTCGTTCTTCCTCGTCTGGGCCCTGACACTGCTGCATGCCCTGGCGCGTCCCGCCAGGTCAGCCTGGGTCGAGCAATTATGGGCGGCATCGACGCTGCTGTTTCTCTTGCCTGTCCTCAACGCCGTGACGACGCAGCGTTCGCTGTGGCACAGTCTGGCCGAAGGCGACTGGGTCTTCGCCGGTGTGGATCTCATGTGCTGGGCGCTCGCTGTGCTCCATGCCGTCCTGGCGATACGCACCGCTCGGCTGGACAGATCGCAGGTCAGGCGCAAGACAAGCCGCGAGGCTCTGACCGCCGTTGCGTCCGGCGAGGCAGCGGGATGAGTCATCTCCTGTCCTTTGCACTGTGCTTGGCAGGGTTCACCGCGCTGGCGTTTGCCATGAATCGCCAGCAGCGCGATATCTTCGGCAGGCGCCTGCGGTCGACCACGACATACGTCCATCGCATTGCCGGCGTATGCGCTCTGCTTTTTGCGCTCGGCGTCCTTGTCGCGCGGCAGGGCTGGAGCCTTGGCATCGTGATGTTCAGCGGTCACGCCAGTATAGCGTCCGGTATCGTGTTTTGCGCGCTTATCGGAGGTGCGAGGATGTTTGCCCGCAAATTACCGCACCGATAGAACGAGTTGCGGTGCTGAGCGGGCTCGAGAATTATTGTCCCCAGGCGGCCAGGTGAGCCGCACCTCAGTCCGTGATATCCGGATGGGAGCATTTCGACCGCATTGGAGATAGGTCCTATCCGATTTACCCGCGACAAGTGAGGGTGAGACAATGACAAGGCAGGAGAAGCAGGCACTGATCGAGCGTTTGCACGACATCTGGAGCACTGGCGATACCCGCTCGATCCACGAGGTGCATGCCGCCTGCCAGCGGTCGTCGGATTGAGGTCGATGAACTGTCGATCTTCCGAATCAGCGATGGACGCGTCGTGGAGCAATGGTGCCTCAACGACGATCTTGCCTTCGGCAAGCAGATACGAGGCGAACCTCTCAGCGTGCAATCCCACGAACTGCCGGGTTGATGCGGACATGTCCGATTTGGGCGCAGCGATGTCCGGTCCACTGCAGCTATCGGACGTGACAACGGCTTCGTCGCGTTTCGGCTTGGGGCTAACAGGCGACTTGGGATCGCATCGATAAATGAAAGAGGCCGCCAACTGAGGCGGCCCCTGGGAAGCTGCAATGAAACCAGCCTTTGAGCGATGAGCAATAGGGCGCAATACCCTCAATCGCGCATTCGCTCGCGCTGCCGTTGATAAGCAACGAACATCACGCCGTTCACAACCTTCTGGCATGCTACGACGGATGTAGCCGATTTCCGAAGTGCCGTCTGCTGTACGTGACCTCGATGACGCCAGACCCAGACTTGGGCTGGCCCGCCCCTCGGCCACATGACGGCGGACCTCGATTCCATTGTGCGAGTATTCCAAACGCTTGAATTCGCGCAGTTTTCAACGTCCTTTCCACTCCGCGGGAAATAAAATCTGCCGCGTTGAGATCGCCCATGCGCCGCGATCATGGCCTTGAGCCAGTTTGGCACGGTGGTTGCTTGAAGCGCATGGTGGACAGGAGACACCATGTCATCGCCCAAAGTACAACTTCGTTTGAACGGCATCCGTAAGAGCTTTCCTGGAAAGGAAGCAGCGACGCAGGTTCTCGACGGCCTGACCTTCGATATCCATGAGCGTGATTTCGTCAGCATCATTGGCCCGAGCGGCTGCGGCAAGACGACGGTGTTCAATATTATCGCCGGCCTCGTGGATCCCGACGATGGCGTCATGCTCTATCGCGGCCAGGAGGTGGAAAGCCTGCGCGGCCGCGTCGGCTATATGATGCAAAAGGATTTGCTTTTCCCTTGGCGCACCGTGCTGGACAACGTTCTGCTCGGCCTTGAGACCAAGGGAGTCGATCCAAAACGGGCTCTGGATACCGCGAGGGAATATCTCAGCACGTTCGGTCTTTCCGGCTTTGAGAACTCATATCCCAAGGCGCTGTCCGGCGGCATGCGTCAGCGCGTGGCCTTGATCCGCACTCTCGTGCTCGATCCCGACATCCTGCTGCTCGATGAGCCGTTCTCGGCCCTCGATTATCAGACGCGGCTGTATCTCGAAGGCATTCTGATGGAGGCGGTGGAAACCTTTCACAAGACCGTGATCCTCGTGACCCATGACATCGATGAGGCAGTGGCGCTTTCCAAGCGTGTGGTCGTGCTCAGTCAACGTCCGGCGCGCGTGAAGGCCGTTCACGACATCGCGCTGAACGAACATTCTCCAATCGCGGCGCGAAGCGATCCGCGCTTCTCCGGTTATTTCCACACGCTTTGCGCGGAACTCGATATCCAGACCAGGAAGAGTGCATGACGGAAACGGCTCAAGTTGTAAAAACCGCGGTGCCCGCTCGCCGACGCGAGAAGAAGCGCCGCAATGTGTTCGATTCCCTGATCGGGCGAAGCGCGCTTCAGATCCTTGCCGTCGTCGGTTTCTTCCTGCTGTGGGAGGCGGCGGTGCGATGGGGATGGTTGTCGGGCTTTCTTGTCGGTCAGCCGAGCGGCGTTCTGCGCAACCTCATCGCTTCCATCGCGAACGGCTCTCTTTTCGCTGATACCGGCTACACGATATTCGAGGCGATCCTGGGATTTGCCTTCGGGACCGTGATCGGTTCGGTCATCGGCCTTGCATTGTGGTATTCGATATTTGTGGCGCGGCTGGTGGAACCGTTCATTGCGGCCATCAATTCAGTGCCGAAAATCGCGCTGGCGCCAATCATCATCCTGTGGTTCGGCACCGGCTTGCTGTCGAAGGTGGCGCTCGCGATCTCGCTCACCTCCATCGTGGCTCTCATCACCGCCTACCAGGCAGCAAAGGATGCGGACAAAGATCTCCAGGCGCTGCTTTTCTCCATGGGTGCGTCCAAGCAGCATATCTTCAAGCGGGTGATCGCACCGTCCACCTTGCCCGCGATCATCGCCACCTTCCGCATCAATATCGGCTTCGCCCTGGTGGGCGCGGTCGTGGGGGAATTCATCTCCTCCCAGCATGGTCTCGGCCACGTCATCTACGTGGCCTCCAGCCTTTACGATCTCAATACGGTGTGGGCCGGCCTGTTCACGCTGATGCTCGTTGGCTTTCTTTTCTACCACTTGGTCGAGGTCACCGAGCGCTGGCTGCTTCCCTGGAAGCAACAGCAGGGCGGCACGCAGATCAACGTTTGATCCTCTTTCAGGAGACTTCCAAAATGAGACGGCGAATTCCGAAACTGAGCACTCTTTCCGTGGCCCTCGCTCTTGCTCTCGGCATAACCGCAGCAGGGCCGGCTTCCGCCGAGATGAAGAAGGCGACCATTTCTCAGGCGTTTCAATCCCTGCTGTATCTGCCTCTTTATGTCGGCCTGCACGAAGGCTTTTTCGAAAAGCAGGGGCTTGATCTCACCAAGGAAAGCGCCGGCTCCGGAAGCGTCGCTCTCTCGGCCGTGATCTCCAAGAGCGCGCAATTCTCGCTCCATGGGCCCGAATGGACCGCCATCGCCGCGTCCAAGGGCGCGCCGGTGAATACGATCGCCAACGTCGTGAATGGCGCCGCCGTATGGATCGCCGCCACGCCCGACTTCAAGTTCGACAGCGTGAAGGATCTCAAGGGCCAGAAGATCGTCACTGGCCTGATGCCAACCACCAGCACCTCGCTGTTCATCAAGCTGCTGAAGGAAAACGGCATGGATGCCAGCAATGACGTGGAAATGATTCAGGTTCCGCTCGGCACCGAGCCCGGTCCCTTCGCCGCCGGCCAGGCCAAAGTGGCGGTCATGTACGAGCCGGGCCTCGACCAGGTGGTCGCCAAGGGCATGAAGGTGGTGGTCGGATTCCCGAAACTGTACGGCGCCTATGCCTTCTCGACCATCACCGCGCGCAACGATGTCGATCCGGACCTTGCCCAGCGGCTGACCAACGGCCTCGAAATGGCGGAGCGTTTCATGCACAAGAACGAGGCACGCACGGTAGAAATTGCTCAGAAGGAATTTCCGACTCTCGAGCCGGCCGTAGTGGAAGCGGCAGTAAAGCGCATGCTTGCCGACAACGTCTACCCCACCAGTGTCGATATCACGCCCGACGCGCTGAAGCTTGCGCTCGAGACCCAGATCGCGCTCGGCAATCTCGCCGCCCAGCCTGACTACAAAACCTTCGTTCCAAGAACCTATATCGAGAAGGCGATGGCCACGAACTGAGCTTCGCCGATCCTCGTCGCGACGGCTTCGGGCTGAACCCGGAGCCGTTTGCATTTCGATCATTCTCACCTCGGTTACGGGTCCATCCGAAATGAACTTTGCGCAAGGCCACTCCGGCCTCCTCGAAATCATCCGCATGATCGCTGCGACCTCGGCACAACCGCAGGACCTGATCACGGCCAGCCACGCGCGCGCCTTGGCTTTCGAACCCGATCTTCGCGCCTTCGCTTACTTGCCGTCCGAACCGCCGATCGTTTCAGCGGGAAATGGACCACTTGCAGGTGTCGCGGTAGGTGTGAAAGATCTCATAGACACGGCCGATATGCCGACCACCTACGGTTCGCCGGTGTATGCAGATCACCAGCCGAATGAGGATGCATGGGTCGTCAGCCGCCTGAAAGATCTCTCGGCGACCGTTCTCGGCAAGACGGTCACCACCGAATTTGCATGGCGCGAACCCGGCCCGACCCGCAACCCGTGGAATCCAAGACACACGCCCGGCGGTTCTTCGTCCGGCTCTGCGGCAGCCGTTGCAAGCGGATCGGTGCAAGCGGCGCTGGGCACGCAGACCCTGGGTTCGATCCTGCGACCTGCCGCCTATTGCGGTGTGGTGGGATTAAAACCCAGCTTCGGCACCATCAGCCTGAAGGGTGTCCATCCCCTCTCTCAGTCCCTCGACCACCTTGGCCTGTTCGCCCGCAGCGTGGATGACGCCGCGTATCTGCTGGCGCTGCTGGCGGGCGGCCCTGGTGCTTCCCGGCAGGCGCCGCTCCAGATTTCTCCTGAAGGCATTGAGCCTTTTTCCGCACCGCGGATCGCATGGCTTCGTCCGGCGGCAACGCCGCCCCTGGACGAAAGCCAAAGCGCGCTGCTCGCGCGAGTCGCCGTTCTCTTTAACGATGCCGGAGCGATCGTAGAGCCGTTTGCGCTGCCTGCGGAATTTGAGCAACTGCCGGCCCTCTCGGCTACGCTCTGCGGCGCGGAAGGGGCAGCCAATTTCGGTGATCTCGTCGCACGTTTCCCGGACAAGACCAGCGCCCGGCTTCAGGCCCTTGTCGAACGCGGCGCGGCGATTTCCGCGACCGAGTATATTTCCGCCCGCGCCAGGCAGCTTGCGCTGCGCGCCGACTTTGCCCGCGCGCTCGCAGGTTTTGACGCTGTTCTCACGACCGCGGCAACTGGCGAAGCGCCGGAAGGATTGTCTGATACCGGCGACCCTGGCCTGTGCGTGCCCTGGACAACTCTCGGGGTTCCGGCGATCGCATTGCCTGCCGGCATCGGGCCGAGCGGCCTGCCCATGGGGATCCAGCTTGTCGCGCCATTCGGCGAAGACCTGAAGCTGCTGCGGATCGCCAGGTGGTGCGAAACCTCGCTCGCTATCAAGACCGGGCGCCAGGAGAGCGAATAGATGCGGTGGTGGGAGGCGCGATACCTTTAAATATCTCCGGTTTACCTCAACAACCGGACATCGCCATATTCAATAGCGGACACCCACCGCGCTTCTTCACCCCAATCACGATCGGCCGCGCTGCTGCGTAATCTCGCAATTGCCGGCTTGTAGGGCCGGTTGAAATGGACACAATATACTCGCTTCGGGATCGAGGAGGATGCCCATGCCCGAAGCACCAAGCGACATTGATTATACGGTTGATGTAGGCAGGCACGAGACGATGTTCCGTGCGAACACACCCAAAGGGGAGAAATTCCTCGGCGGTGTCGACCTTACGATGTCCAACGAGGAAGCGCATACATTCATACAGGATGCCCGCGCAGCAGGACTGACGGTCAAATCGTTTTTCTAACAGTTTCGCAAACAGATCCTGCACCTCGCTATTGGTCGAAGGCCAGATCGGCGGCTTCGGGCGCCAAGTCCCGGCGAACAGCTAGCCACGACCGCGCTGCGGCTGAGCCCATAGGTGTCACCCCTCGAAGACTTGGTGAGCTATTTCGGGGTCGATGGCATGGCCGAGGAATGGTGGTCGACGATCAGCCAACGCTCGCCGTTCTTGACGTAGGTGAAGCTGTAGCGCGCCGGCAAGTTCTTCGTCTCGCCATCCTTGACATAGGAAAACGTGTAGTAGCCGGTATTGACCGCCGCATTGCCGTACACGCGGATCAGTTGATCGCCGAAGGCGACCTTGAGGCCGGGCAGAACCTTGAAGGCGGTCACGAAATAGTCTCGTAGCGCCGCCCGGTCGGAGCGTACGGTCGGCGACAGTGTGCCCCAGAGCACGGCATCGTCCGAATAGAACGGTAACACCTTTTCGGGATCGTCTTCGCCGAGAGCCTGCCCCCATGCCAAGGTCGCCGCCGCCACCTCCGCTTTCGGCTCGACGAAAGCGCTAGAGCCAAACGATAATAACACGATGCAAAGGGCAAGCGCTGCGCCCGCCACTTTTGGAGAAGTTCGCATGACATCCTCCCTTGCGAATACGGACAGACGAGTGTCCGCTTGAGAAGGCCTCTTGCAATGCGAGCGGCTACTGTTTGCGCGGATCGTCCGCCGGATTGATGTAATCGATGCCACCTGGGCCGGGTGAACTGAACTTGAATTATTCCTTCCTCGCTTCCGGTCCAAGCGTAATGCGCGTGTTTTGCGGGGTACACCCATAACGAGCCTGGCTTAAGGAGGTCACCCTTCTTTTCGAACTTTTCACCATGACTGCTGCCGACGGCGCCGCTTATGACCGTGACAACTTCGGAATAGGGATGGGTATGCGGAGCAGCGCGCCACAATGTTGCGTGCGTCACACGATTGAAGCTACATCATCCGTGACCGGCAAACCATAAGTCAGAGACATTGACTTAATAGGTTGCCAATAGGTCGGCGTCCGCTTCAGTTGGACGGAGCGAAGCAGCCAACACCGGGTCCGGGCGCAACCACCTGTTTCTCAAGCGCGTCAGGTCGCGTAGAATGTAGTGCCCCTGAAGCGGGACATGCCGAAATCGCCGTTCCGGGCGAACGAGCAGTACTAGGGCCATCGGCGGGCTCGTACTCTCAAGAGACCGACCCCCTTTTCGGTTTCGCACCACGATTCACTCTCTGCGAAATGTACGCGCCGCTTCTGCGGCGACTCGTGGCTATAACTTCAGGAGAAAAGCGATGAACGAGATCGATCGAAGGTCAGCACTGGGAATAGGGTTGGCAGCGGCCACGGCGGCCATGATGAAGCCAGCCGCCGCCCAAACCACGGGCTACAAGGACACCACGCCGTGGCCAGGTGTCGTGGTCCGTGCATACGATGGAGAGACACCATCCATCATCCCCGGCTTTAAGACCGTCTCAATGCGCGATGTTATTATGCAGCCGGGATCGAAGACGATGGGCCCTCCGATGATGAATGCCATGGTCTGCCATATCACTGAAGGGGAGCTTCGGGTTGAGCAGGAAGAAAAGACTTTTACGGCCAAGAAGAACTTTGTCTGGACCTGCAACAAGGACACAAAAGAGCAGTCGTACAACGATGGGAACGTGGTTGCGATTATGCGGATCACGGATCTGAAGGCCTAAGGCTTGTTTCTTCGCGAGAGATCGATCGCGGCGGCGGATGGCGCACGCGACGAGGCGCCATCCGCGCGCAGCCTATCACCTGGTCCCGTGTATGAACGCTTGCATCTCCTCCCGGGTAAGCTTGCCATCTTTATTGCTGTCCATCGCCTTGAAGATCCGTTCGTGAGCTGCCTGAAACTCCTGCAATGAGATGGTCCCATCGCCGTCGGCGTCCATCAGAGCGAACATCATACGCATCATAAAAGGTGGTCCCATCGCGCTGCCACCCATCATGCCGCGCCCCATCATATGTCCTCCCATCATGCCGTGCCCCATCATACCGCCTTGTCCCATCGTGCTCGCGCCGTCCTGGCTCGTGGGATGGGATTGCATTTGTTGCTGATCCGGCTGAGGCGCCATTCGGTCCTGTGCAATCGCACCGACAATGCCGTACGCCAGAATGAGAGCAGATATCGTGACTCGCAGAGCGCGCGTGTACATTTCGAACCTCCTCGGAAGCATGTATCCTCGTCCCAATAATTCCGTACGAGTGATATTGATCCTCTGGGCCCGGCTTTCGCCTACGCAGCCGCTGCTCTCGTTTGCTTTCATTGCGCTGGTGATCCAACCGTTTGACTTGGCGCGATTTTTTACCCTCGTTCCGCATCGTGGGAAACAAAATCAGCGTCGTTGAGATCGTGTCCCGCTCCCGTGATCATCACGCCGATGCAACATCAGCGAGGCGCGAGATGGCGAAGATGCGGGCGGTCGATGCGGCGGTGCGTATTCTGGAGAAGGAAGGGGTAGCTTGCGCGTTCGGCGTTCCCGGCGCTGCGATCAATCCGCTCTATTCGGCGCTGAAGAAGCGTGGCTCGATCCGGCACATCCTCGCGCGCCATGTCGAGGGCGCGTCCCACATGGCGGAGGGATATACCCGCGCCAAATGCGGCAATATCGGCGTCTGCATCGGCACGTCGGGTCCGGCGGGTACCGATATGATCACCGGGCTCTATTCGGCGATCGCCGATTCCATCCCGATCCTCTGCATCACCGGACAGGCGCCGCGGGCCCGGCTCTACAAGGAGGATTTCCAGGCCATCGACATCGAGGCGATCGCAAAGCCGGTGACGAAATGGGCGGTCACGGTGCGCGAGCCCGGCCTCGTGCCCCGCGTGTTCAGCCAGGCGTTTCACCTGATGCGCTCGGGGCGTCCGGGTCCCGTGCTGATCGACCTGCCGCTCGATGTGCAGCTCGCCGAGATCGAATTCGACGATGACACCTATGCGCCGCTGCCGGCCTACAAGCCGGTCGCGACGCGCGCGCAGATCGAGCGGGCGCTCGAAATGCTGAACATGGCCGAGCGGCCACTGATCGTGGCGGGCGGTGGCGTCATCAACGCCGATGCATCCGAATTGCTGGTGACTTTCGCGGAAACCGTCAACGTGCCCGTGGTTCCGACGCTGATGGGCTGGGGCGCGATCCCGGACGACCACGTGCTGATGGCCGGAATGGTCGGGCTGCAGACCAGCCACCGCTACGGCAATGCCACCATGCTGCAATCGGATTTCGTGCTCGGCATCGGCAACCGCTGGGCCAACCGGCACACCGGCTCGATCGAGACCTACACCAAAGGCCGCACCTTCGTGCATGTCGACATCGAGCCGACGCAGATCGGCCGCGTGTTCAATCCGGATCTCGGCATCGTCTCCGACGCCAGGGCGGCGCTTGAACTGTTCGTCAGTGTTGCGAAGGAATGGCGGAAAGCCGGAAAGCTCCGCGAGCGGCAGGCGTGGCCGGCCTCATGCCAGGACCGCAAGCGTACGATGCTGCGCAGGAGCAACTTCGACGACATGCCGATCAAGCCGCAGCGCGTCTATCAGGAGATGAACCGCGCCTTCGGCCGCGACACCTGCTACGTCACCGTGATCGGACTGTCGCAGATCGCCGGCGCGCAATTCCTGCGCGTCTATCATCCGCGCAACTGGATCAACGCCGGGCAGGCGGGACCCTTGGGCTGGACGCTCCCCGCCGCGCTCGGCGTGCGCGCCGCCGATCCTAACCGCGAGATCGTGGCGCTGTCGGGCGACTATGATTTCCAGTTCCTGGTCGAGGAACTCGCGGTCGGGGCGCAGTTCAAACTGCCGTACATCCACGTCGTCGTGAACAATTCCTATCTCGGCCTGATCCGCCAGGCGCAGCGCGGCTTCGACATGGACTACCAGGTGCAATTGTCCTTCGAGAACATCAACGCGCCCGAGATCGGCTCTTACGGCGTCGACCATGTCGCGGTCGCCGAAGGCCTCGGTTGCAAGGCGATCCGCGTCACCGATCCGAACGATGCACAGGCGGCGTTTGCGACTGCGCGCGAGTGGATGGCGAAATACAAAGTGCCCGTCGTGGTCGAGTTCATCCTCGAACGCGTGACCAATATCTCGATGGGCACCGAGATCGACAATGTCGTTGAGTTCGAGGAGCTGCTCGATCTGCCGGTGGACGAGGTGCCACCGCGCGTCGACGCGCGTCAGCCCGGCAAATTGTTGCCCGCCGAGTAGGGAGTCTGATTGTGCCGAAATTTGCTGCCAATCTCACGATGCTGTTCGGGGAACTGCCGTTCCTGGAGCGCTTCGCCGCCGCCAAGGCCGCCGGTTTCAACGGCGTCGAATATCTGTTCCCCTATGACTTCGATAGAGCCGAGCTGCGCGAGCAGCTTGATAAGCACGGCTTGATCCAGGTCCTGCACAATCTCCCCGCCGGCGATTGGGCGGCAGGCGAGCGCGGCATCGCGATCTTTTCCGATCGCGTCGAGGAGTTCCGCGACGGCGTCTTCCGCGCCATAGCCTACGCCAAGGCGCTCGACTGCCGGCAGTTGAATTGCCTGGTCGGTGTCGCGCCGCGCGAGGCCGATCCGCGCGAGCTGAACGAGGTGCTGGTCAAGAATCTGCGCTTTGCCGCCAACGCGCTCGCCAAGGAGCAAATCAAGCTCCTGATCGAGCCGATCAACACGCTCGATATCCCCGGCTTCTTCTTGAACCGCACCGAGCAGGCGGCGCAGCTCATCGCCGACGTGGGCTCGAGCAATCTCTTCATCCAATATGATGCCTACCACATGCAGATCATGGAAGGCGATATCGCCCGCACTGTGCAAAGGCATCTGCCGCGGATTGCACATATCCAGCTCGCCGACAATCCCGGTCGCAACGAGCCGGGAACAGGCGAGATCAACTACAATTTCCTGTTCCGCCACCTCGACACGATCGGCTATCGTGGCTGGGTCGGATGCGAATACAAGCCTCGGACAACGACGACCGACGGTCTTGGCTGGCATGCGGCGCTTACGGTCGTCACCTAAGGGAGGTATTCGCCATGACCAATATCGGATTTATCGGCCTCGGCACCATGGGACGTCCAATGGCCGGTCATCTCCAGGCCGCAGGCCACCGGCTGTTTCTGCATGACGTCGGAACCATCCCGCCGGAGCTGGTCTCTGGCGGCGGTGTCGTCTGCAAATCGGGCAGGGAGGTTGCGCAGGAAGCGCAGGCCATCATCATCATGGTGCCGGACACGCCGCACGTGGAGGCGGTGCTGTTCGGTCCCGGCGGCGTCGCCGAGGGACTTTCCAAGGGCAAGATCGTGGTCGACATGAGCTCGATCTCGCCGCTCGCGACCAAGGAGTTCGCGAAAAAGATCGAGGCGCTCGGTGCCGACTATCTCGACGCGCCCGTTTCCGGCGGCGAGGTCGGCGCCAAGGCGGCAAGCCTGACCATCATGGTTGGCGGTCCCGAGCGTGCGTTCGACGCGATGAAGCCGCTGTTCGAGAAGATGGGCAAGAACATCACGCGGGTCGGCGGCAATGGCGATGGGCAAACGACGAAGGTCGCCAATCAGATCATCGTCGCACTGACGATCGAGGCGGTTGGCGAGGCCTTGCTGTTTGCCTCCAGGGCTGGCGCCGATCCGGCGCTGGTGCGGCAGGCTCTGATGGGCGGCTTTGCGTCGTCGCGAATTCTCGAAGTGCATGGCGAGCGCATGATCAAGCGCAACTTCGATCCCGGTTTCCGCATTGAATTGCACCAGAAGGATCTCAACCTTGCGCTCGAAGGCGCGCGAACGCTCGGCCTCTCGTTGCCCAGTACAGCACTTGCGCAGCAACTGTTCTCGTCCTGCACGGCTCACGGCGGCAAGGCGTGGGATCATTCAGCCATGGTGCGGGCGCTGGAGATGATGGCGGATCACGAGATCTAGCTCCCCTCATGGTGAGGAGCCGCGCAAGCGGCGTCTCCGGACGATGCTTCGCATCGCCGGGAGAACCATGAGGCCCCGCTGCCGCCCGCGGCCCATCCTTCGAGACGCCGCTACGCGGCCCTCAGGATGAGGTCACATATGCGGCGGGCCGTGGTGAGTGAAATCCTACAACGGCTGCCGCACGCCGAGGCCGAGCATGAAGCGTTCCCTGATCTGCACGGGATCGCGACGGGTCGCACCGGTGCCGGGCTTGTCGTCGATGCGCACGCCGATCAGCGTCGGGCCTTCCGTGGCGAGCGACTGATCGATCAGGCGCTCGAAATCATCCTCGTCGGCGGCCCAGGAACTGTTGGGAAGACCGCTCGCCACCGCGATGGCGACGAGATCGGACACCGCCGCCGCCGGTGTCGGCTGCGCGCCGGTGATCTGATAGATGCCGTTATCCATCACCACCATGGTGAGGTTCCTCGGCGCCAGCGTCGCAATCGTCGACAGCGAGCCGAGCTGCATCAGGAGCGAGCCGTCGCCTTCGAGCGCGAACACGCGCCGTTTGGGTTGCGCCAGCGCCACCCCGAGCGCGATCGGAAACGCAAGCCCCATGCTTCCCAGCATGTAGAAGTTCTGCGGCCGATGGCCGGCGGCCCAGAGGTCGAAATTGGTGTTGCCGATGCCGCCGACCACGGCCTCTTCGTTCTTCAGCTTTGCGACAAGGCGCGAGGTGAGGTCGAACCGGTTCATCACCTTGGTGTTGCGGGCAGGGGTTTTGGTTGCCGTGTTCATGGGACCGCTCACTTGTCAAAGACCTTGCCGCCGGTGAGCAGCGGCGAGAGGATCAGCGCCACCGGCGCCTGCGTGGTGACGGCCTGCTTGATCGAACGGTCGCAGATGAACTCGAACTCGTCGAGCCGGGTCGCCGTGTGATGCTCCATCGCCAGCGAGTCGAGCACCGGCCGCATGGTGCGGCAGACCAGCGCCTGACCGTAATTGAATTCGCCGAGCGTGCCGCGCTCGGAGACGAACATGATCACCGGGATCTGGTAGGGGATCGCGAGCGAGGCCAGCACATTCGCGAGCGTTGCAAAGCCGGAGGTCTGCATCAGCACCGCGCCGCGCGCGCCGCCCATCCAGGCGCCGGAGACGATTCCGACCGCTTCTTCCTCGCGCGCGGTCGGAAAGGTCGTGAAGAAAGGATCGGCATGCAGGTTCTTGATCAGCGGCGTCAGTACGCGATCCGGCACATAGGGCACGAGGCTGACCTCGTTGCGCTTGAGCGTCTGCAGCACGATGCCGTGCCAGCTTTGATCCTCCGCGAGCGCCATCCTTGCTCTCCCTAACATCCGCGACGCTGCGGCCGCTTTCTCGCGGCAAAACTTCACCCGACCGGCGGGATTGTCAACATGTCGCAGTCGCAACGCGACCTGCGGTTTCCGCTGGTGCGGATACCGGCCCGCTATGCGATACAGGCGGCAACGACAATAAGACGAGAGCAATGGGAGGAATGTCATGGCCGGCTGGTTCTGGCGAGCTGCCATTGCGGCGGTCATGTCCCTTGCGGTCGGCTCGGCATTCGCGCAGCCGTTTCCCGCCAAGCCTGTACATATCCTGGTGCCCTATCCGCCCGGCGGGGGCGTCGACGTGCTGACCCGCACGCTTGCCGATGTGGTGTCGAAACAATGGGGACAGTCGATCGTCGTCGAGAACCGGCCCGGCGCGGGCGGCGTGATCGCTTCGCAGGCGATCGCCACCTCGCCGCCGGACGGCTACGATCTGATCATGGTGGCGAGCGGCCACGCCACCAACCCGTTCCTCTACCCCAAGCTGCCTTACGACACGTTCAAGGATTTCTCGCCGATTTCCCTTTTGGCGTCGTCGCCCAATGTGCTGCTGGTGCGCGCGGATTCCCCATTCAAGTCGGCTGCCGAAATCATCGCGGCTGCGAAAGCCAGGCCGGGCAGCCTGTCCTACGGCCATGCCGGCAATGGCACATCGACCCATCTGGCGGGCGAACTCCTGAAGAACCTGACGAAGATCGACCTCAATGCGATCCCCTACAAAGGCGGCATGCCGGCGATCAACGACCTCCTCGGCGGGCAGATCCCGATGTCCTTCAACAATGGTCCGGAGTCGGTCGGCCAGCTTCAGGCTGGCACCGTCCGGGCGCTTGCCGTCACCACGGCGGCGCGGGCGCCGTTCCTGCCGGATGTTCCCAGCCTGTCCGAGGTCGTGCCGGGCTACGACACCGAGGTGTGGTGGGGGCTGCTCGGTCCGGGCGGCATGCCGCCCGATCTCGTGACGAAGCTCTCGCATGACTTCGTCGCCGCGCTGAACACGGAGGTTGTAAGGGAGCGGCTGACCAAGCTCGG
This sequence comes from Bradyrhizobium sp. USDA 10063, assembly GCF_054063735.1. NCBI lineage: Bacteria > Pseudomonadati > Pseudomonadota > Alphaproteobacteria > Hyphomicrobiales > Nitrobacteraceae > Bradyrhizobium > Bradyrhizobium sp. USDA 10063. Next base: position 129,617 of record NZ_JBSSGP010000002.1, read on the forward strand.
CGCGATGCCGATCGGGAGCACGCCGGAAAAGTTCGATGCCAAGATCCATGCCGACTATGAGAAATGGGGGCCGATCATCAAGGCCGCCGGCATGACGGCGGAATAGCGCGATGACCGCTTCAGCCATTCCTGCCTGCCTGCCGCCGCGCAAGGTCAGCCGTCCGAAAGTGCCGCTGCCGCCGGGCGCGTGCGATACCCATGCCCACGTGTTCGGTCCGTCCGATCGCTTTCCCTATGCGGAGGATCGGAGTTACACGCCGCCCGATGCGCCGCTGGAAAAATACCTCGATATGCTCGGCACCCTCGGCTTTGCGCGCGGCGTGCTGGTGCAGGGCAGTGCGCATGGCCGCGACAATTCCGCGATGCTGGATGCGCTCCGACGCACGCCCGATCGCCTGCGTGGCATCGCGGTGTCCGATGCGAGCGTCTCGCCGGCCACGCTGCGGGAATGGAACGCGCTTGGCGTGCGGGGCCTCCGCTTCAACCATTTCTTCCGCGGCGGCCAGTTGCACTATCGTGGCGGCATCCCGCTGACGGAAGCCGAAAAGCTCGCGCCCATTATGGCCGAGCTCGGCTGGCACCTTCAGCTCTGGATCGACGTCAAGGATTTGCCGCAAGTGATCCCGCGGTTGAAGTCCTTCGGCCTGCCTGTTGTGATCGACCATATGGGCCGTACCGATGCCCGCGCCGGCACCGGCACCGAAGGGTTCCAGAGCCTGCTGCGTGCGGTCGGCGACGGCTGGTGCTGGTCCAAACTGTCCGGCGCGCATCGCCTCAGCCAGCAGGCGCCGGATTATCCCGATGCGCGGCCGTTCCACGAGGCCCTGGTGAAGGCGAACCCCGAGCGCCTGGTCTGGGGCGGCGACTGGCCGCATCCGCGGGTCGAGGGCGAGATGCCCGATGCCGGCCACCTGCTCGAATTGTTCCAGCAATGGACACCGGATGAGGCGACGCGGCGGCGTATCCTCGTGACCAACCCCGCAAAGCTCTATGGCTTCCCGAACTGAAAGTTGCAGAAGGACATGACCGTCAACAACAAGCGCGTCTTCTACGTCAAATACCTTGCCCACAACATCTACGCGGACATCCTCAAGAGCCGCCCCGACGTGCGGCTCGACCGGCTGGAGAATGAGAGCCCCGATGAGGTCGCGGCACCCATCCTCGAAGCGGCGCACGCCTATCAGATCGGCGCGGCGCGCGACGAGCTGGCGCGGCACTTCCATGTCGACCAGGACCTGCTCCGCCGCACGCCGAACCTCCTGATCGTCTCCTCCAACGGCGCGGGTTTCGATCCCGTCGATGTCGACGCCTGCACATCGGCCGGCGTGCTGGTGGTCAATCAATCCGGCGGCAACGCCAATTCCGTGGCCGAGCACGCGCTGGGGATGCTGCTCACCCTGTCGAAGCGGATCATCGAATCCGATCGCGTGCTGCGGCGCCAGCGGGACGTCAACCGCAATGCGCTGATCGGCAACGAGGCGCAGGGCAAGACCATCGGTATCGTTGGTCTCGGCAATGTCGGCCGCCGCATCGCCGAGCTGTGCCGGGGCCTGCTGCACATGAAGGTGATCGCCTACGATCCCTATCTGACTGCGGAGGAGATGGCGAAGCGGGGAGGCGAGAAGGTCGAGCTCGAGGAGCTCCTCCGCCGTGCCGACTATGTCTCGATCAGTTGTCCGCTGACGAAGGAAAGCCGCAGCATGATCGGCGGGCGCGAATTCGCGCTGATGCAGCCGCACGCGTTCTTCATCACCACCGCGCGCGGCTTCATCCATGACGAGGACGCCTTGGAGGACGCGCTGCGCAACAAGCGCATCGCCGGCGCTGGCCTCGACGTCTGGGCCAAGGAACCGCCGCCGCCGGAACATCCGCTGCTGCAGTTCGACAATGTGCTCGCCAGTCCGCACACGGCCGGCGTCACCCGGGAGGCGCGCGCGAACATGGGCCGGATCGCCGCCGAGCAGATCCTGGATGCGCTTGACGGCAAGCGGCCGCCGCGGATAATCAATCCCGAGGTCTGGCCGGCTTACGCTAGGCGCTTTGAACGGACGTTCGGGTTTGCCCCGAAATAGGGACGTTGCTAATCTTGGTTGTATCCGCTGTCGACCTCGCTGGATGCGGGAATCGTGGAGCTGCGTTGGATCGGGGCAGCGAGCCTGCCCCGTCCGCCGGAGCGCAGGATTACGGTAAGGACCGGCGGCCATCGACTTTGATTTTCCTCAATGCGTTTTTCCACGGTGCTAGTATCCAAAGTCCGACGCTACCCGTGTAGCAGGAGGCTCCCATGTCACGATTTGTCGTTAGCTTCATGAAGGACGTGCTTGGCGACAACGGTCGGGAAAGGGAGGTCTGCCAGAGTTCGCTGGAAGTGAATGCCTCGAACGAAGGTCAGGCCGCGGAAATGGCCAAGCAGAAATTCTGCGAGGCGCAGGCGCTGTGTGATTGGTCGCTGCACGCTGACCGCATCCGGATCGACTCGGCAGATTTTCCCTCATAATCATCCGCTCGGTTGAAAGTCAGTTCAGGCGCCGCAACGTCGCCGAAGGGCTCTCGCCGAACTTTGCGCGATAAGCACTTGCCATCCGGCTCAGATGGGTGAAGCCGAGATCGAAGGCGATATCGACGACGCGCTCGTCCGGCCCCGCCGCTTTCAGCCGGGCATTGAGCCGGGCGAGCCGGATATCCTGCAGCATCGCCGAAATGGTCGTCCCGAAATGGCGGCGGAAGCCTAGCTGCAATGCGCGAACGCCGACACCAGCGGCATCGGCAAGCTGCATGAGATCGAGCGGCTCATCAGCCTGCGCCTCGAGCCGGGCGCGTGCCCGCTTCAGCGCTGCCGGCTGTGTCTCGATGCGCCCGTCGAAGATGGCGATGGCCCGGCTGAGGCTATGATGCTGTCCGTTGAGCAGCGCGCTCAGCAATCGCTCGCGCCAATCGGCCGCCGCCAGAGGCGACAGGCGTTTCGCCGGACCTAGACCCTCGGCGAGCTCGACGAGATCCCCGACACCCGCCTGAAGCGCATGTCCAAGCGGTGCGGTGAGGTCGACCGATGGATCGAACTCCACCGCTCTCGCCGACGTTCCCGCCAGCGCTGCCGCGCGATGTTCCACCAGCTTGCGGTCGAGCAGCAGGATGAGCTGGGCGCAATCCTGTCGCCACGTCATCTGCGTCGGCACGGTCGGCGACAGCAGCGATGCCGCAGCGCCTGGCGTAGTCGTCACCTCGCGCGCTGCCGTCCGTATCTCCGCACAACCATGCAGCGGGATCTGCAGCAGGAAAAACCGGTCGAGACAGCCTGGGTCGATCGAGACCGATCCGCCGTAGGCGACATAGTTCACCGAGAAGCCGTCGAAGGCTGCGCAGTTATGCTGGGCGCTGAAGTCTTGCTCCGACCGGCCGATCGGCTTCAGTTCATGCGGGCAAAAAATCCGTCCGATCGCCTCGGCGGCGTCATCGACACTGACGGTCGAGACGCGGGCGAAACCCGCAAGCCGGGTGCTGGCCAAGGCACCTGCATTCATCGCAACCACCGCGGAGTTGCTTGAGGTTTAAAATATCGGAAGCCTAATTGATCTTCTGGCGTAGGGAAACGCGGTTTCGGCGCGCAATCTGCCCGATCGCTATGCGGGCCTTTGCTGCGCCCTTGGGCATGGAGCTTCTCCTGCAGCGCAACATAGGCTTCGTGGCCGCGGGATTCGTTTATCGGCTAGACAAGCCGTCGCGCGGGCGACAGCCTGACGGGCACGGTGCAGTCCAGACATGGAGGTGGCGGAATGGGTGCGCTCGAGAAAGGCATTACGCGGAACGGGACGGGCTACGGCGGCAAGACCTGGAATATCCTGGGCCAGGTTTATTTTCCGAAGGCAGTCACCGACTCGACCTTTGCGTTCGAAACCAACAGCGATCCCGGCCAGTTCGTGCCGGTGCACATCCATCCGACCCAGGACGAGTTCATCCTGGTGCAGGAAGGCACGCTCGACCTCAAGCTCGACGGCATGTGGGTGAAAGCCGAGGCCGGCGACCTCGTGCGCATGCCGCGCGGCATTCCCCACGGCTATTTCAACAAGTCGGACAAGCCGGCGCGCGCGCTGTTCTGGGTCTCGCCGATGCAGAAGCTGGAGGCGTTGTTCGACAAGCTGCACAATCTGCAGGACCCGGGAGAGGTGGTACGCATTTCCGCCGAGCACGAGGTGAACTTCCTGCCGCCGGAAGCCAACGACTGACCTTGCCCCGGTAGCGGGGCTCGACATCGGAAGCTGTGCAATTGCCGGGATCGCTCGGCGATGACGGCAGCGTGCGCGTACAATCCAACGGCTTGTTGACTTTCCGGAGCATCCACATGGTCAAGCAGAAGCATGTTTGCATCATCGGCGCCGGCGTTTCCGGGCTCGCCGCGGCCAAGGCGTTTTCCGAGCGCGGACACGGGGTGACCATCGTCGAGCGCAGTGGCGATCTCGGCGGCGTGTGGGAGCCGGCGCGGTCCTATCCGGAGGTGCAGACCCAGAGCCCGAAGGATCTCTATCGCTACACCGACAAGGCGATGCCGGACGCCTATCCGGAATGGCCGAAGGGACCGCAAGTCTACGCTTACTTGCGCGACTATGCGCATGAGCACGGGCTTGACGAGGCCATGCGCTTCGACACCGCGGTCGTGGCAATGGATCGCCGCGCCGATGGCGCGCCGGGCTGGACGCTCACGCTTCGCACCGGTGACGGCGGGGTGAGCCACGAGGATTTTGATTTCGTCGCTGTTTGCACCGGCCAGTTCAACGAGCCGCAAACCCTGAGCCTTCCCGGCGAGGACGCGTTCAAGTCGCAGGGCGGCAAGATCCTGCATTCCTCGCAATACAATGATGCGGCGACGGCGAGCGGACGCAGAATGGTGGTGCTCGGCGGTTCGAAATCGGCGACCGACATTGCCGTCAACGCCGTCAACTCCGGCGCCGCCGAAGTCACCATCGTCTATCGCGAGCCGGTATGGCGCATTCCCTATTTCGTTGGCGGCCTGGTCAACTTCAAGCGCATCCTCTACATCCGCGCGCAGGAGGAGATGTTTCCAGGCTGGGGCATCGGCCCGCTGTCGCGGCTCGCACATGCCGTGGCCAAGCCGTTGGTGTGGGCGAACTGGCGGGGGCTGGAGAGCCTCCTGAAGGTGCAGCTCAAGCTGAAGCAATGCGACATGGTGCCGAAGCAGCCGATCGAGGACGGCATCAACTGCTCGGTGCCGATCGCAACGCCGGGCTTCTATCCGATGGTGGCCGATGGCCGCATCAAGGCGATCCGCGGCACGTTCGACCACTATGACGGCGACAGCATCGTGATGAGCGGAGGCGAGCGGGTGGCGGCGGATGTGGCCGTGCTTGCGATCGGCTACAAGTTCGGCGTGCCGTTCCTGCCCGAGAGCTACCGCAGCAAGCTGGTCGAGCCCGACGGGCAGTATCGGCTCTATCGCCTGATCGCCAATCCCGATCTGCCGGACATGGGATTCGTCGGATTCAATTCGAGCTTCTGCACGGTGCTTTGCGCCGAGCTGGCCGCCAACTGGCTGGTGCGCTACGCCGACGGCCAGCTTGCGCGGCAGCCGACTGCGACCGAGATGAAGGAGAACATCGCGATGATGCTTCACTTCAAACGCGTCGAACGGCCGGCGGCGGGCGTCTATGGTGGGCTCTGCGTAGCGCCGTATCATTACCGCCACTTCGACGAGCTGCTGGCGGATATCGGTACGACCATCCGCCGGCGCAATCCGCTCGCCGAAAAATTCACGCCGCCCGATGCCGATGCCTATGCGCGCTTCCTGGCTTCAGCGCCCGACTATCACGCGGTGGCATAAGGACGGGCGGGCTCCTCGCTCGACGATGTCCGGCCGGGCACGGCGGCCAGCAGCTCGCGCGTGTAGGGATGTTCGGGCGCCGAGAACAGCGCGGCAGCAGGCCTTAGCTCCACGATCTCGCCGCGCTGCATCACCGCGATGCGGTCGCAGATTTGGGCTGCGACACGCAGATCGTGGGTGATGAACAGCATCGACAGCCCAAAACGCGCCTTGAGGTCCTCGAGCAGATTGAGAACCTGCGCCTGCACGGAGACGTCGAGTGCGGAGACCGCTTCGTCGGCAACCAGGATCTCCGGCTCGAGCGCCAGTGCGCGGGCGATGCCGATGCGCTGGCGCTGGCCGCCGGAGAATTCATGCGGAAAACGGTCCATCGCATTGGCGTTGAGGCCGACCATGCCGAGCAGGTCGCGGGCGCGCTGCCGCGCCACGTCAGGGGCGGTGCCATGCGCGATCGGCCCGTCCGCGATGATGTTGCCGACCTTGCGGCGCGGATTGAGCGAGGCAAACGGATCCTGGAAGATCATCTGGATGCGGCTGCGCTCCTTGCGCAGCTCCTTGCCGCCGATCGCGGTGAAGTCGGTGTCGCCGAGGCGGACCGTGCCCCGGTCCGGCTCGATCAGGCGCATGACAAGACGCGCGACCGAGGATTTTCCCGAACCGGACTCGCCGACGAGGCCGAGCGTCTCGCCCTGCAGGATGTTGAAGTTGACGGCCTTGGCGGCCTGCACACGGCGCTCCGGCTGGAACCAGCCGCCGCCGGAGACATAGGTCTTGTCGAGGCCGATCACCTCGACCGCCTTGGGACGATCGACGAGGGGAGCGCGCTGCGGCGGCTCCATCGAGGGTACGGCGGCGAGCAGGGCGCGCGTGTAAGGATGTTGCGGACGCTGCAGCACGTCACCGGCCGAGCCCTGTTCGACCACCTCGCCGTGCTGAAGCACGACGACGCGGTCGGCGATGTCGGCGACGACACCGAAATCATGGGTGATGAACATCACCGCCATGTTGCGGCGGCGCTGCAGGTCGCGGATCAGTTTCAGGATCTGCGCCTGTGTGGTGACGTCGAGCGCGGTGGTCGGTTCGTCCGCGACGAGCACCGCCGGCTCAAGCGCGAGCGCCATCGCGATCATCGCGCGCTGACGCTGGCCGCCGGACAATTGATGCGGATAGGCGCGCACCGAACGTTCGGGGTCGGGCAGGCCGACCTCGCGCAGGAGATTGAGCGCCTTCAGCCTGCGCTCCTTCGGTGTCAGAAGACCGTGCGCCTCGAACATCTCGGCGATCTGGTCGCCGATCCGCATCAAGGGATTGAGCGCCGTCATCGGCTCCTGGAACACCATGGCGATGTGACGGCCGCGCAGGCCGAGCCATTCGTCCTCATCTAGCCGCAGCAGGTTCTGCCGGTCGAACAGGATCTCGCCGGCTTCGCGGCCGATCGTATCGGGAAGGAGGCCCATCAACGCATGGGCGCACATCGATTTGCCGGAACCGGATTCGCCGACTACGCAAAGGATCTTGCCGGGGACGAGATCGAACGACACGCCGTCGACCGCGTAGTCGCGGTCGGCGCCGGGTGGCAGCGCGAGCTTGAGGTCCTTGATGACAACGACGGCATTGCTCTCGGACATGCTCAGCGCCCATCCTTGTTGAGGCGCGGATTGAGCGCGTCGTTGAGGCCTTCGCCGATCAGGTTCAGCGCCAGCACCGAAATCAGGATGGCGATGCCGGGAAACACCGTGATCCACCAGGCCTGCCGGATCACGGTGCGGCCGGCCCCGACCATGTAGCCCCATGACATCAGGTTGGGATCGCCGAGGCCGAGGAAGGAGAGCGAGGACTCCAGCAGGATTGCGGTCGCCACCATCAGCGAAGCCAGCACGATGACCGGCGAGAGCGCGTTCGGCAGGATCTCGCGCCAGATGATCCAGCTATGGCTCTGTCCGGTGACGATCGCCGCCTGCACATATTCGCGGGTGCGCAGCGACAGCACTTCACCGCGCACCAGCCGCGCCACCGGCGGCCAGCTCACGATCGCGATCGCCAGCACGATCGAGACGATCGAGGGCTGCATGATCGCCACCAGCACGATCGCGAGCGCGAAGCTCGGCACCGTCTGGAAGAACTCGGTGAAGCGCATCAAGGCATCGCCGATCCGGCCGCCGAAATAGCCGGCGAGCGCGCCGACGGGAATGCCGACCGCAAGCGCCGCGAGCGTCGAGACCAGCCCGACCAAGAGCGAGACGCGCGCGCCATAGATGATGCCGGCGAACACGTCGCGGCCGAGCGCGTCGGTGCCGAGCGGCAGGCCCGACATCGTGAACGGCGGCAGGAACGGCCGCTGCACCATGCGCCAGGGCGAATTCGGGAAGATCATCGGCCCGAACAGCGCGACCGCGATCGCGATCAGCAGAATGATGGAGCCGATCAATCCGCCGGGATTGCGCAGCAAGAGCTTCCAGAACCGCTTCATGCCGCAAACTCGATACGCGGATCGACCGAGCGGTAGATCAGGTCGGTGATCAGGTTGAACGCCAGCACCATCGCCGAGCAGACGACGAAGACGCCGAGCAGGAGGTTATAGTCGCGCTGCAGCAGCGCCTCGTACATCAGCCGGCCGATGCCGGGCCAGGCGAACACGGTCTCGGTCAGGACAGCGCCACCGACCAGCGTGCCCGCCTGCAAGCCTGCGAGCGTCACCACCGGCAGCAGCGCGTTGCGCAGGATGTGGCGGCGCTGGATTATGGAGTCCCGCAAGCCCTTGGCGCGCGCGGTCTTGACGAAATCGAGCCGCTTCACTTCCAGCATCGAGGCCCGCGTCATACGGGTATAGGTCGCCATGAAGAACAGGCCGATCGTCATCGCCGGCAGGATCAGATGCGCGGCGACGTCGAGCACGTGGGCGAAGCCGGTGTAGTTGGCGCCGACGGTCTCATAGCCGAAGCTCGGCAGCCAATCCATCGCCACCGAGAACAAGAGGATCGCCATCAGTGCGACCCAGAACAAAGGCGTGGCGTAGAAGATCAGCGCCAATATCGTGATCGCGGTATCGGCCCAGGTGCCCGCACGCCGTGCCGCCAAAGTTCCGAACAGCACGCCAAACAGCAGCGAGATCGCAAAGGCCGTGCCGGTCAGCAGCAGCGTTGCCGGCAATCGCTCGAGGATCAATTGCGACACCGGCGCCTGCTGGCGGAAGGAGAAACCGAGATCGAGGGTGGCGATGCCTTTCACATACCGATAGAGCTGCACCGGCAATGGCTGATCGAGTCCGAATTTCTCGCGGAGCTGCGCGACGAAGAGTTGATCGCTGGCGCCGGCTTCGCCGGCCATCACCACCGCGGGGTCGCCGGGCGCCAGCCGGATCAGGAAGAAGTTCAAGACGACGATCGCGAGCAGCACGACGATCGCCTTCATAATTCGTTGCGCGATGAATGCGAGCATCGGAACCTTTCAGCTCTTTCGGGAGACGACACAGCCGCGGGCCAAGGCGGCGGTCATCGCTGTCGATTCAACGGGTCTGACCTGGAGGGGCAAGGTTAAACTCTCGGCAGTCGGCGCTTAAGGAATGAACAGGAGCGGGTGGATGCTTTTCGCAGCCGCGCCGCTTTGCGATTCCGGTCGTTCTATGCAAGGGATGTTCCGATCTCCAATGATGGGAGCCTCCTTGTGAAGGCCGTCTATACCGAACTGCATCGCAGCCATGATCCGCAATTCTTCCTGGTCCGCGGCGTCGTCAAGCGCACGACCGAGCAGCCCGAGCGCGCCGACCGCCTGCTGGCGGGGCTGAAGGCGGGCAGGCATCAACTGGTCGAGCCGACCGTGTTCGGGCAGGGGCCGCGGGCGCGGGTGCATAGCGCCGAATATCTGAGCTTCCTCGCCGAAGCCTGGGACGCCTGGTCGGCGCTTGGCGATGCGGGACCCGAGATGATCGGCAATATCCACCCGGTACGAAATGCCGCAACCTATCCGACCCATATCATCGGCCGGCTCGGCTGGCACACGGCCGACACCGCCGCGCCGATCGGGCCGGGCACCTGGGCCGCCGCCTGTGCTGCGACCGATGTCGCGGCGACCGCAGCGCAGATGGTGGTGGACGGCGAGGACGCGGTGTACGCGCTGTGCCGTCCGCCCGGTCATCACGCCTACCGCGATATCGCCGGCGGTTTCTGCTTCCTCAACAACAGCGCGGTTGCCGCGGCGCATCTGCGGCTGAAGCATGAGCGCGTCGCGATCCTCGATGTCGATGTCCATCACGGCAATGGTACGCAGGGCATCTTCTACGAGCGGGACGATGTGCTGACGGTGTCGATCCATGCGGATCCGGCCTCCTTCTATCCGTTCGTCTGGGGCTATGCGCACGAGCGCGGCACAGGTCCTGGGCTCGGCACCAATCTCAACATCCCGCTGCCGATCGGCACCGGCGACGATGGCTACCTCACCGCGCTCGCGACCGCGCGGAAGACGATCGAAGCCTTCGCGCCCGGCGCACTCGTCGTCGCCCTCGGTCTCGATGCCTCCGAGCACGATCCGCTGGCGGGCCTTGCCGTCACCACGGAAGGCTTCCGCCGCATCGGCGCCGCGATCGCGCGGATCGGCCTGCCGACCGTGTTCGTACAGGAAGGCGGCTATCTCTCCGACATCCTCGGCGCCAATCTGACCGCGGTGCTCGCCGGGTTTGAAGCGGCCCGGTGAGGGGAGATGCCGTTGCCCCTCATGGTGAGGAGCGCGCGTAGCGCGTCTCGAGACGATGCCGAGCATCGCTCGGAGAACCATGAGGCCCCGCCGGTGGCCTCGGCCTTCGAGACGGTCGCTTCGCGACCTCCTCAGGCTGAGGGGACACGTCCGAGTGCGCGGCGCTCTCGCTGTCGTCCCGGCAAAAATGGTGGCACATAACCACAGGCAAGTGCCGTAGGGTGGGCAAAGCGAAGCGTGCCCACCATCAGCACTCCGCTCGTGATGGTGGGCACGCTTCTGCCTGCGCGCGTTTGAACCGCAGTGAATGAAGTCGCTTTGCCCACCCTACGGCAGTTGCACACTTGGCATGCTTTCTCGACGTCATTGCAAGCGGAGCGAAGCAATCCATAGCGCCGCGAGCGGAAGAATGGATTGCTTCCGCCATCGCGCTCGCAATGACGGTGTTGCTAATGGCCTTGCGCCGCCGCCTTGATCGCAAGCGACAGGCTTAGCTTGATCTGCGCGACCATGTCGTCGAGCAGTGCTTCGCGCGTGGTTTCGGCGAGTTGGCCGGTCAGCAGGCCCTGCCCGGCGAGCATCACCACGCCGTGCAGCGCGGCCCAGATCTGCAGCGCGTGGCGCTCGCGCAAGAGGCCAACCGCCGGCGACTCCAGCGCTTCCAGGAGCAGGCTGAAGGTTTCCATCGCGGCGCTGTGCAACTCGCTGTCCTTTGGCGAGCAGGCCATCACGCGTGAGGCGAACATCAGGCGGTAGATGCCGTGGCGGCGCAGGCCGAAGGCGAGGGCGGCTTGCGCGAAGCGCGAGATTTTCGTCCGCTTCGATGGTTCGTTGATCGCCTCGCGAAGCGTTGTGTTGAATTGGCGAAAGGCTTCTGCCGTGACGGCCGATAGCAGCGCCTCGCGGTCGGCGAAATGCCGGTAGGGTGCGGGCTGCGAGACGCGGAGCTTCTTGGCGAGTGCGCTGATGTTGATGGCCTCGGGGCCGCCGAGTTCCGCTTCCCGCAGTGCGGCGTGCACCAGGGCGTCGCGGAGATCGCCATGGTGATAGGCATTTTGCGGCTTGCGGGCGAGGCGCGTTACCATTGTAATGTGATAGGCTATAACTTTGTACTTGACAGCACAACGGTGCCGCGAATGTAATGGCTCTAAATTCGAGACGCGGCCGAAGCAAGCAGCGTCCACCGAGGAACGCAGGTTCGCGCATCGAGCCCCGCGCATCGATCTGCGCATGGCACAAGGAAGCGCCGCATGTCCGGAAAGCTGAAGATCCACGTCGACCAGGACAAGTGTCAGGGACACGCGCGCTGCAAGGCGCTCGCGCCCGAACTGTTCGACCTCGACGAATACGGAAATGCGCATGAGCACGGCGATGGTCATGTGCCTGATGGCCTTGAGGACAAGGCCTATCTCGCCCAGACCAACTGCCCGGAATTCGCGATCGAAGTCACCGAGGAGTGACGCGCGCAGTCGTGAATCCCGCGATCGAACTTTCGCCTTCATCCACACTTGAGCTGAACGAACATAGCGGAAGGAAATTGCCGATGTCCGATTCCGTCAGCATGATGCCCGAACACCCGCCGGTGACCGACTGGATCCGCGATTTCGACCATACCGATCCGGCCTGGACCGAGAATCCGTTTCCGATCTGGGAGCAGTTGCGCGCGGCATCGCCGGTGGTCCACACCGAGCGCTTCCTCGGCTGCTACATGCCGACCACCTATGAGGCGGTGAAGCAGGTCGCCTACGACACCGAACATTTCTCGTCCCGTCGCATCATCGTGCGCGACGTGCGGCCGGAGATCACCGCGACCTCGCCGCCGATCACATCCGATCCGCCGGAGCACAAGCCGGCCAAGCAGTTGCTGCTGCCGCCCTTCACGCCCGATGCGATGAAGAAGCTGGAGCCGCGGGTGAGGGCGATCTGCAACGAACTGATCGACGAATTCATCGCCGATGGAAAATGCGATGCCGCAGCGCGCTACACCAAGCACATTCCGGTGCGCGCCATCGCCCACATGCTGGGGATCCCCGAGCAGGACAGCGATCTCTTCATCAAGTGGATCCACGAGATCCTCGAACTCGGCATCAAGGATCATGCCACCCTGATGCGTGCGGTCGAGGAGATGAGCGGCTATTTCGCCGGCCATATCAACGAGCGCAAGACCAGGCCGACCGACGACCTGATCACGACGCTGATGAATGCGCGCGACAAGGACGGCAAGCCGTTGTCGGACGGACATGTGCTCGGCTCGCTGCGGCTGCTCCTGATCGCAGGGATCGATACCACCTGGAGCGCGATCGGCTCCTCGCTCTGGCATCTTGCGAAGACGCCCGCGGACCGCGAACGGCTGGTCGCCGAGCCGGAACTGCTGCCGACCGCGATCGAGGAATTTTTGCGCGCCTTTTCGCCTGTGACGATGGCGCGCGAGGTGGTGAAGGAAACCACGATCAGCGGCTGCCCGATCAAGACCGGCAACATGGTGCTGTTGTCATTCCCCGCCGCCAACCGCGATCCCGCGATCTTCCCCGATGCCGACAAGGTGGTGATCGACCGCAAGGAGAACCGCCACGCGGCTTTTGGTCTCGGCATCCATCGCTGCGTCGGCTCGAACCTCGCACGCATGGAGATGACGGTCGCGATCGAGGAATGGCTGAAGCGGATTCCGGACTTCCGGCTCGATCCGGCCGGCAAGGTGACGTGGTCGGAAGGCACCGTCCGCGGCCCACGCGCGCTGCCGTTGTTGTTCGGTGCGGCGGACTGAGCTGGGCTGCCTTACCTCTCCCATAGGGAGAGGTCGGATCGCGCCAGCGATCCGGGTGAGGGGATGCGCTCTATCGAGGGACCGAAACCCCTCACCCGCGCGCTTCGCGCCGACCTCTCCCTATGGGAGAGGTGAAGATCGAGGCCGCGCGAGTTGCGCCGGATCAAATATCCATGTTGCGCAGGCGTTGGCGGTTGCGCAGCACGATCTGGCGGGCGCCGGAGAAGCCGAGCACGCCTTCGTCGTTCAGTTGCGACAGGGCGCGCGAAACCGTCTCGAGCGTCAGTCCGAGATAGTCGCCGATGTCGCGCCGGCACATCGGCAGCGCCATCATGCCGGCGACCGCAAGGCGGCGATCCATCTCAAGGAGGAAATTCGCAACCCGTTCCATCGCGCTCTTGCGCCCGAGCAGCAGCATGTGCTCTTCGGCGTGCTTGAGATCACCAGCGGTCATGGTCCAGAGCTTATGCGCGACCTGGACGTCGGTGCCGGCGGCGTGGTCGAGGCTGCGGCGCTTCACCAGGCGCACGGTGGTGTCGATGATGGCTTCCGCCGCCAGCCGGTGGTTCTTGCCCGACTCGAGCCCGAAGACATCGCCGGGCAGGTGGAACGCGCCGATCTGGCGCCGGCCGTCGGAGAGCAGCTTGTAGGTGCGGACCGCGCCGCGGATCACCTGGTAGACATATTCGGCCGGCTCGTCCTCGCCGTAGATCTCTTCGTCTTTCCGGTAGGTGAATTCGGTCGCGATCAGGCCGGCATGTCCGGCGAGGCCGCAGAATGGCTCGGACGGCGCAACTGCGGCCGGAACAGCCCTGTTGATGTTGAGGGAAGCGGCGGCGGGCGACTGGGTGAGCATTGAGCCATCTCCTATGCAGCGGATGGCTCTTGGTACGCGGAACAAGCGGGCCGGAAAATTTCGCTCCATGCCTTAAGGGCGGACCCTTAAGTAGAATTACGGAGGTCAGGCCGCCGGTGGCGGGGCGGTCTTGATCACGTCCCAGATGCGGGAGGATAGGCTGTCCTCGACATGCGGCTTGTGCAGCACATGGCGGATGCCGGCCGCCGCGGCCTTGGCCGGAATGGTCGCGTCGGGGTAGCCGGGTGATCAGGATGATCGGCGTGTCGATGTCGCGCTGGCGCAGAATCCCGGCGAGGTCGATGCCGCTCATGTTCGGCATCTTGTAGTCGATCACGAAGCAATCGGCGCCGCCCATGGTCATGGCGTTCAGCAATGCCTCTGCGCTGCGGAAGGTGCGGACGTAGAAGCCGTCGGTTTCCAGAAGGAAGCGCAGCGAGCCGAGCACGTCGGAATCGTCGTCCACGACGTAGACTAGGGGCGTTCTGGTGGGTGCGGGCATCGGCACTGTCATCCGGCTTCCGGGCCGGTCATCCGGTCCATCAACCTATATTTATAAACCTGTCGATGCCGACCGGCTTGATTCAGCTCAATCCTTGAGCACCCCGGCCCGCATGGCCAGACGGACCAATTCCGAAAGGCTGCTCGCCTGCATCTTGGTCATCACATTGGCCCGGTAAACCTCAATCGTGCGGGGGCTGATATTGTAGTCGCGGGCGATCATCTTGTTGGAAAGTCCGGCCACCAGGCCGTCCATGACCTGCCGCTCGCGCGGAGACAGTGAGGCGATGCGGGCGGCGACGTCCTGGGTCGCGGCCATGTCGCGGGCGCCGGCCTCGGCCTGCTTGAGCGCGACGTCGATCATGGCGATCAGCCGGTCGTCCTCGAACGGCTTTTCCATGAAATCGACCGCGCCGAGTTTCATCGCTTCGACGGCGAGAGGGACATCGCCATGGCCGGTCATGATGATGACCGGAAAGCTCCCGCGGCTCTCCTTGACGCGCTTCAATAGCTCGATGCCGTCGATGCCGGGCATGCGGATGTCCGATACCACGCAGCCGAACTCGACGGTCGGAAGCGTGTCCAGGAAGGCCTGCGCCGATTCGAACAAGCGGACGTCGAAGTCGGCCGAATCGAGCAGGAATTGCAGCGAATCCCGCATCGCGTCGTCATCGTCGATGACGTAGACATTTCCCCTACGTGCCATCTGTCAAACTCTCGTTCGGTACCGCCGGCAGCGTGAAACGGAAGGTCGCGCCGCCTGCGTGGTTGGACTCGGCCCACATCCGCCCGCCATGGGCCTCGATGATCGAGCGGCTGATCGACAGCCCGACGCCCATGCCGGTTTCCTTGGTGGTGAAGAAGGTCTGGAACAGGTTCTTCTCCACGTCGTCAGGAAATCCATGGCCGGTGTCGAACACCGATACTTCGATCATGTCCTCATCGACCGGCCGGTTCGAGGCGATCAGCTCGCGCCGCTCGGACTGCGCCATCGCCTCCAGCGCATTGCGGAACAGATTGACCAGAACCTGCTGGACCTGGACGCGGTCGACCAGCACCAGGTCGTATCGCGGATCGAGGTTGAAGCGGATCCGCACGTCCTGCTCGCGCGCGCCGGCGAGCCCCAGCGCGCCGGCTTCCTCGATCATCTTCGAGAGCCGCTCGACGCGCTTTTCCGATTCGCCGCGGGCGACGAAATCGCGCAGCCGGCGGATGATCTGCCCGGCGCGGATCGCCTGTTCGGCGGCGCGATCCATCGCGTTCTCGATCTTGGCGCGGTTCGGGTCATCGCTCGCGGCGAGCAGGCGGCGCGAGCCCTTCATGTAGTTGCTGATGGCGGCGAGCGGCTGGTTGAGCTCATGGGCGAGTGCGGACGCCATTTCGCCCATCGCGCTCAGGCGCGAGACGTGGACCAGTTCCGACTGCAATTCCTGCAGCCGCGCCTGGGTCTGCTGATGCTCGGTGAGGTCGCGGACAAAGCCGGTGAAATAGGGCACGCCGCCGGACTTCATCTCGCCGATCGACAGATGCATCGGGAAGGTGGTGCCGTCCTTGCGCTGGCCGGTCACGATGCGGCCGATGCCGATGATGTGGCGCTCGCCGGTAGCGGCGTAGCGCGCCATGTAGCTGTCATGGCGCGAACGGTCGGGCTCCGGCATCAGCAGACTGACATTCTGCCCGATCGCCTCTCGCTCGGCATATCCGAACTGCCGTTCCGCGGCGCTCGAGAAGAACTGCATGATGCCGCGGCCGTCGATGACGATCATCGCGTCGGGAATCGTCTCCAGGATCGACTGCAGGTGCCCTTCGCGCGTGCGCAGCGTCTGCTCGAGCTGTTTCTCCTCGTCGATGTCGAGCACGATGCCGGAAAGGTGCGCGGACGTCTTGTCCCGCGTCGGACTGCCGCGGAGCCGCACCCAGTGGTTGGCCCCGTCGTTTCGGCTCAGCCGGCAGGCGAGGTCCAAGGACTCGCCAGTTTCGTTCGCGTGCGAAATCGCCCTTTCCGTGCGTTCGCGATCGGCGGGCTCGAGCAGCGAAAGGAAGAGCTCGTAGCTGACCGGCGCATCGTCGGAAACACCGAACAGCCTTCGCGCGGTGTTCGACCAGGTGAGCTCCATTGTCGAAAGATCGAGATCCCAGCCGCCGACACCGGCTCCCTCGGCACCGAGCCGAAAGCGCCGATCATCGGCGCGGTCGTCGGAGGGGGATGGGTCGGGGCCTGTCAAACGCTTTTCCGGTTCTTGGCCGCCCTCGGGGCGGATTCGGACAGTGGTCTGGCAGATTATGGTCCGATTGGCCAGTCCTGCTCAAGGGGAGGCGCGGACTTCA
The DNA here is from genome assembly GCF_054063735.1 of Bradyrhizobium sp. USDA 10063. Classification (NCBI taxonomy): domain Bacteria; kingdom Pseudomonadati; phylum Pseudomonadota; class Alphaproteobacteria; order Hyphomicrobiales; family Nitrobacteraceae; genus Bradyrhizobium; species Bradyrhizobium sp. USDA 10063. The sequence continues at coordinate 146,588 of NZ_JBSSGP010000002.1, forward strand.
TCCCGCATTCGCCATGGCGGCAACGGGCCCCGGTGATTGACTTCGGTCAATATGTCAGCCGGGCGACAGGCTTAAATGAAGAAGCTGACAGAGGATTCGCCTTGTACAAATTTCTCGAGCAGACCGCTGCCGATTACATGACGCACGAGCCGAAGACGGTCTCGCGCGACATGACGATGGCAAAACTGTGTGAACGGTTCGAGAAGGAGGACTTCAACACCTATCCCGTCGTCGACGGGACGGAGGTGGTCGGGATGGTCTCCAAATTCGATTTGCTGTCCTGCTTCGTGTTCACGCCGGCGCGCATCCTTCCGCGCTATGAGGATCTGATGCAGAAGACGACCGCCGATGTGATGACGTCGGACTTCATCTATGTCGTGCCGGAGACGCGGTTGACGCGCGTGCTCGAACTGATGGTCAATCACCGGCTGCGGAGCATTCCGGTGCTTCAGGGCGAACGGCTCGCCGGCATCATTTCCCGCGAAGACGTGATGCGCGCGCTGCGCGACTGCGCTGGCTGATTCTGAATCTCCGTCTTGATAAGAGAAATGCAGCGTGACGACCGTTAGTCATCACGCTGCAACGGGGCGGTGGGCCTTAGCCCGTCTTCGCCCACTCCCTGTCGTCGGGCGAAGCCAGATAGAAGCCGGACATCGGCTCGACCCAGCAGAGATGGTCGTGAACCTTCTTCACGCCGGCGACGTTCTCGGTGGCGACGACGGCGGCCTGGCGGCTGCGCTCGTCGGTGATGACGCCGCTCAAGTGCACGATGCCGTCGCGGACGACGACACTGAGACCAAACGGGCACCAGTCCGCTTTCTCCAGCACATTGATGACGCGGTCACGGATGTGGTCGTCGTCGGCAGTCGGATCGGGGACATCACGGGCAAGGCTTGCCACCGCCTGCAGCAGGTTGGACCGCGACACGATGCCGACGAGCTCTTCACCGCGAACGACCGGCAGGCGCTTGATGTGATGCTTCTCCATCAGCGCGACGATGTTCTCGAGCGTCGTTTCCTCGGTGACCGTGATCGGGTTCGAGGTCATGATCTCCGCGACCTTGCGGCCCTGCTCGCGAACGAACTCGGTCGCAGCCGGGCCGGGGCCGAGCAGGAATTTCAGGAACCGGCCGTATTTGCGCTGGGTTCCGATTTCGCCGCGGCGCAGGAAGTCGCCTTCGGAGATGACGCCGACCAGCTTGCCGGCGGCGACGACGGGCAATCCGCTGATGTGCCGCTGCAGCATCAGGTTGGCTGCATCGACGATGGTTGTTTCCGGCGTGACTGAGATGACCGGGCGGGTCATGATCTGATGGGCGCGCATGGGTTTGTTCCAGTTTGATGCGATTGATGGTCGCAGCCTAGTTGCACCGCAGGTGCGGTGTTTGAGCTAGGTCAATGGGTTCGACGCCGGTCGAATTGAGCAAGCGCAAGGCCGGCTCCGGAAGGGGAACTATTCGTCATGGGCCGGCCACCATGGCCGGTTACGGTGTCGCATCTGAGCGCCATCGCGTCGTAATCTTGATACGGCCAGTGCCAGCCGTCAGTGCGGAAGCAAAGCAATGTCCACTTACAGGTTGAATCACCTGCTGTCGCCGCGCTCGGTGGCGCTCGTCGGAGGTAGTCCGCGCGAGGGCTCGGTCGGCCGCGCCATCGTCCGCAACATTTCCGGCGGCAAATTCAAGGGCCAGTTCGGTGTGGTCAATCCGCGCCATCGCGAGATTGCGGGCGTCGCCACGGTCCGCAGCATCGGCGAATTGCCGTTCGTGCCGGAGCTCGTCGTGATCACGGCGCCGGCTGCAGCCGTGCCCGGGATCGTTGACGATGCCGGGAAGCGCGGCGCGATCGGCGCCATCATCATCACCGCTGGATTAGGCCACGGCCTCGGCTCGCTGGCGGAGGCGACAGAACAGGCGGCGCGAAAACATCGGATGCGGCTGATCGGGCCCAATTGCATCGGCATCATGGCGCCTAGCGTCGGCCTCAATGCCAGCTTCTCGACGCATCTGCCCGCGGCGGGCAACCTCGCGCTGATCTCGCAATCGGGCGCGATCGCGGCCGGCATGGTGGACTGGGCCGCGCAGCGCGTGGTCGGATTTTCCGGCATCGTCTCGATCGGCGACCAGCTCGACGTCGACATCGCCGATCTTCTGGACTATTTCGCACTCGACGGTGCAACGCACGCCATCCTGCTCTATGTCGAGTCGATCAAGGACGCGCGCAAGTTCATGTCCGCAGCGCGCGCCGCGGCGAGGATCAAGCCGGTCGTCGTGGTCAAGTCCGGCCGCATGGCGCAAGGCGCGAAAGCCGCGGCGACGCATACCGGCGCGCTCGCCGGCTCGGATGCGGTCTATGATGCTGCCTTTCGCCGCGCCGGCATGCTCCGCGTCTCCGACCTGCGCGAATTGTTCGATTGCGCCGAGACGCTGGCGCGCGTGGCTTCGCCGCCCGGCAAGCGGCTCGCGCTATTGACCAATGGCGGCGGCCTTGGTGTGCTCGCGATCGACCGCCTGGTCGAGCTCGGCGGAATTCCGGCGACGATCACGCCAAACATTCACGCGCAGCTCGATGCGGCCTTGCCGCCGACCTGGTCCGGCACGAACCCTGTCGACATCGTCGGCGATGCCGGGGCGTCGCGTTACGCCGTTGCGCTCGAAGCGCTGCTCGCCGATCCCGGCAACGACGCGGTCCTGGTCATGAATGTGCAGACGGCGATCGCCGCACCGGACGAGATCGCGGCGACCGTCACCAAGGTCGTCACGGATCACCGCAAGAAGCGGGGCAGGGTGGCCAAGCCGGTGCTTGCGGTGTGGGTCGGCGCCAGCGCCGCGATCAGCGACCTCTTCAGCAGCAACAGGATTCCGAACTACATCACCGAGGACGACGCGGTGCGCGGCTTCATGCATCTGGTCCGGCATCGCGAGGTCGTGGAGGAACTGACGCAGGTGCCGCCGGCGATGCCGGAGAGTTTTACGCCGGATACCGCGGCGGCGCGGAAAATCGTCACCGCCGCGATCTCCGACCAACGTCACTGGCTCAACCCGATCGAGATCAAGGCGCTGTTCGAGGCCTACGAGATCCCGATGGTCGAGACCTATCTCGCCGCCGATGCGGAAGAGGCGGTCAAGTATGCCAACACCCTGTTCGCCCAGGGCATGACGGTCGCGCTGAAGATCATGTCGCGCGACATCGTGCACAAGTCCGACATCGGGGGCGTCATCCTCAATTTGACCACGCCAGATGCCGTGCGCGCGGCGACCGCCGAGATCCTGGGCCGCGCCAAGACGCTGCGGCCGGACGCGCGGATTTCCGGCGTCATCGTGCAGGCGATGATCGTGCGGCCGAAGGTGCGCGAGCTCATTCTCGGCCTCGCCGACGATCCGACCTTCGGCACCGTGGTCGTGTTCGGCCGCGGCGGCGTCGCGGTCGAGATCATCAACGACAAGGCCTTAGCGCTGCCGCCGCTCGATATGCGGCTGGCGCGCGAATTGATCGAGCGCACGCGGGTGTCGCGGCTGCTGCGCGCCTATCGCGACGTACCGGCTGTCAAGCCCGACGCGGTGGCGACCGTGCTGGTCAAGCTCGCGCAGATGGCGGCGGATCTGCCGGAGATCAGGGAGCTCGACATCAATCCGCTCCTCGCGGACGAGGCCGGTGTGCTCGTGGTCGACGCGCGCGTCGCGGTTGGCATCGTGCCGCGCAAGTTCGCAGGGCCCGGGCTCAGCAATTTCGCGGTCAGGCCCTATCCGTCACAATGGCAGCGGCTGCTTGCGGACCGGGACGGACAGCCGATCGACGGGCGACGCATCTTCGCGCGGCCGATCCGCCCCGAGGACGAGCCGCGGATCCACGAATTGCTGCGGCATGTCACGGCCGAGGATCTGCGGCTGCGGTTCTTCGCGCCGATCAAGGAATTCTCCCACGAGTTCATCGCCCGGCTGACCCAGCTCGACTATGCACGCGCGATGGCCTTCGTGGCAGTCGACGAAGGCACCCAGGAGATCATCGGCGTGGTGCGGATTCATTCCGACTCGATCTACGAGAGCGGCGAATATGCGATCCTGCTGCGCACCGATCTGAAGGGCAAGGGCCTCGGCTGGGCGCTGATGCAGCTCCTGATCGAATATGCGAGATCGGAAGGGTTGAAGGCGATTTCGGGCCAGGTGCTGACCGAGAACATCGTGATGCTGGATATGTGCCGGAAGCTCGGCTTCGAAGTGAAGGCCGATCCCGTCGAACACGGTCTCTGCGACGTCAAGCTGACGTTGTGAGAAAGAGGCACCGTGAGACTCCCTCTCCCGCTTGCGGGAGAGGGCCGGGGTGAGGGTATCTCCGCATTGGGACTCCCCGAGTGGAAAGAGCCCTCACCCGGCGCTACGCGCCGACCTCTCCCGCAAGCGGGAGAGGTGAAGAAGGGCGCGCAGCTAAAGCCGTGACACCATCGTGACGCGGTAGGTGTGCATCTTGTCGCCTTCGCCGATCGAGACGTATTCGCCGGGGACGAAGTGTTCGTCCTTGAAGTGGAAGCCGATCTCGTCAGGCGTGCCGGGCGTGCCGTCATAGTGCAAGACCCAGCCGCCGCCCTGGTGATGGACGAGATGGCCGAGGATATATTCCTCGTCGGGCCGGAGCCGCACCACCCGGCACGCCTCGCGGTTGGCCCGCCACAGTTTCTGGTCGATCCTGTAGTCCTCGTCGAGCGGCGCGACCATCACATAGCCGGCGCCGGCGTCACCTTCGGGGTGATCAGGCTCGCGCGCGAGCTCGAGGCGGATCTTGCGGAACTGCGGCGGCAGGGACGTGTTGAGGATCGGCTTCTTGGGTGTGGTTGTCATCGCTCTACTCGGTTCGATCGGCGCGGCATGCCGCGTCAGGCGTGGTCCTTTGCGGCATGCTCCGCCGCGGGCTTCTTCAGGCTGTTGATGATGATGCCGATCAGCGGCACCAGCATGGGCAGGATTCCATTCAGGGGATTGTGCACCAGTCCGGAGACCTGCGATTGCAGCGCGCGTGCCTCGACCTGCAGCGCCTCGACGGAAGCGCCATGGATCTCGGTGGCGAGATCGAGCTCGCGGCCTGACGGCTGCCGGAGCGCGAGGGCAAACAGGATCGCCGCGATGGCGAAGTTGGCTGCGCCGAGGATCGCCGCGGCCGTGACCGCGCTCCAGACCTGGACCAGCGCGAAATAGGCCGACAGTTCGAACATCAGAAGTCCGAACGCCGCGATGAGCCCTGCGAAGGCTCGCAGGCCGAGGCCGATCAGGAGGTGGCGCAGGCGGATATCGGCGATGATCCTGTCGGTGCGCCAGAGCACGCGCAACTGCCTGACGATGTTTTCGGTGTTCACTTTGCTACCTCCGCATGACGAAGCCGACGACCACGCCCAGCGCAAAGGCGGAGGCGAGCGAGGTAATCGGCCGTTCCGAAATCAACTGACGGACCTGAGTTTCTTCGCCGCTCAGGACCTCGCTCAATTCCTCCAGCGCTTCCTTGATGCGTGTGGCGAAGGCGTCGGCGCTTGCACTTGCTGTGTCGCGTATGCCCTCGCCGGTCGTATTGAGAAGGCGCGACACATCGATCTTCAGGGCCTGCAGCTCGTCGTTCAGATGGGTCGTGTTGAACATCGCGTTCACCCCTGTTGCATGATGAAGAACTGTTACCGGCGCTGGCCATGCCGTGGTTGATTTGCGTCAAGCTCGCGGGGCGAGGCGCCATCGCGCTATTCCAGCGTCTTGAGGTACGACAGCAGGTCGTGGATCTGGTCCGGGTCGAGCCGAAACTCCGGCATCGTGGGATGTCCGGTCTGGATGCCTTCCGCGAACGACTCCGCGAGCGTCTCGACAGGATAGCGCTTGTGCAGGGTGCGGAAGGGCGGCGCGATCTTGAGCGGGCTCTTGGTGACCTTGTCGACGGAGTGGCAGCGGGCACAATTGTTGAGCGCGAAGGTCCGGCCGCGCTGCTCGGACGGCGAGGCGGCGAGCGCTGACGTCGTCAGCATCAGCGCGATGAGAACCTGGCGTGCGGTGGATTGCAGCATTGCAGACCCATCTATCAAAAAGCTCCGCGATGGGCGGAGCGTCGGTTTCAAAATAGCTTCGCAGGGGTGGTGGCGATTGATCTGCATCAACACCCCGGCGGTGTGGACGCTAGACTGCGCTAAATCCGCGCGGCGCGCTGAAGGATGCCCGCCGGTGGTCATTCGGAGCGGCGTGTGAAGGTTTCTCTCCTGGAAGGTTCTCATCGGCAAACCTGTACCGATTGCGCGGTACGCGGCTTTGCGATCTGCGCCGCGCTCGACAAGACCGAGCTATGGGAGCTGGCGAACCTGTCGCGCCATATTCAATGCGAAGGCGGCACGACGGTGTTTGCGCAGGCGACCATGGCGACGTCGTTCTTCAGCGTGCTTGAAGGCGTCCTGCGTCTCTATAAGCTGTTGCCGGATGGCCGCCGGCAGATCGTCGGTTTTGCCTTGCCCGGCGATTTCCTCGGACTTGCCGGCTCGCCGCAGTATGAATTCTCGGCCGATGCGATCGGCGCGGTGTTGCTTTGCCAATTCTCCAGGGTCAGCTTCGCGCGATTTTCTGAAAACCGGCCGCGCTTCCTGCGCCGTATCAACGAACTCGCAGGACGCGAATTGAGCCGGGCGCAGGAACATATGGTTCTGCTCGGACGCCGTTCCGCCGAGGAGAAGGTTGCGAGCTTCCTGCTCGGCTGGCGCGATCGGCTCACCGGAATCGGGCGCGCCGGCGAAGTGCTGCCGCTGCCGATGGGGCGGCTCGATATCGCGGACTATCTGGGACTCACCATCGAAACGGTGAGCCGCACCTTCACCAAGCTCGAACGCGACGGCATCATCCGCATTCTTACGGGCGGCATCAGCCTGCTCGATGCGGCACGCGCCGAGGCGCTCTCTGCAGCCTGAACCCTGCTGCGTCATGGCCGGGGCTTCTCTGCTCTCTCGTTTTTGATCGAAGTCAAAGACGACTCTCCAAGAGCGACGATATTCGGGCGAGCTTCAATGGAGGTCGCTATGCCCGTCGACTCGATCTTGGTTTCCGCAGCCGTCGTTTCAGTTTTCGTGGTTTTCGCCGGGGTGCTCGCCTGGGCGAGCATCCACGCGCCGGGGGCGCGGCGGCCGGTGCCGGAAGTGCGCAAGCGTCGTCCTTTCTGATCGGTTGACCGTCGCTGAAAAGGCTCAAGGCTGGTGCGAGCGCGCATCATTCAAGGGGCATCTGATCGCGGTTGATCTCGATCAAGGACGCGGCGGCCAAAGCTGGGCTGATGGGGCAGGCGCCCCTGCAAAGAGAATCAAACATGCAGCAAGTTCAATCCACGAAATGGATGACCCACGGCGAAGCGGGGTTGACGCTATTCTTCACGGTGGCGGCCTTCGTGTGCGCGTTCGCCGCGGCCAAGGCGCTGGATGCGCCGTTTGCCTTCCACGCCTCGCTCGCCGCAGTGGCCAGCGCCGCCGCAGCCTTCGCCATCGTCAACCGCTATTTCGATCGCCCGGCGGCGCTGCCGCCGCAGCAGATCAACGGCAAGCCGAACTACAATCTCGGCCCGATCAAGTTCGCCTCGTTCATGGCGATGTTCTGGGGCATTGCCGGATTTACGGTCGGACTCCTGATCGCCTGCCAGCTTGCCTGGCCCTGGCTCAATTTCGATCTGCCCTGGACCAGCTTTGGCCGGCTTCGCCCGCTGCACACCTCGGCGGTGATCTTCGCCTTCGGCGGCAATGTGCTGGTCGCGACTTCCTTCTATGTGGTGCAGCGGACCTGCCGGGCGCGGCTGGCCGGCGATCTCGCTCCATGGTTCGTCGTGCTCGGCTACAATTTCTTCATCCTGGTCGCCGGCACCGGCTATCTCCTGGGCGTGACGCAGTCCAAGGAATACGCCGAGCCGGAATGGTACTCCGATCTCTGGCTGACGATCGTCTGGGTGGTCTATCTGCTGGTGTTCCTGGCGACGATACTCAAGCGCAAGGAACCGCACATCTTCGTCGCCAACTGGTTCTATCTCGCCTTCATCGTCACCATCGCCGTCCTTCACCTCGGCAACAACCCGGCACTTCCGGTGTCGGTGTTCGGCTCGAAGTCCTACATCGCCTGGGGCGGCGTGCAGGATGCGATGTTCCAGTGGTGGTACGGCCATAATGCGGTCGGCTTCTTCCTGACCGCCGGCTTCCTCGCCATCATGTATTACTTCATCCCGAAGCGGGCGGAGCGGCCGATTTATTCCTACCGTCTCTCGATCATCCACTTCTGGGCGCTGATTTTCCTCTACATCTGGGCCGGCCCGCACCATCTGCACTATACGGCGCTGCCGGACTGGGCGCAGACGCTCGGCATGACCTTCTCGATCATGCTCTGGATGCCGTCCTGGGGCGGCATGATCAACGGCCTGATGACGCTGTCGGGCGCGTGGGACAAGCTGCGCACCGATCCGGTGCTGCGCATGCTGGTGGTCTCGGTTGCGTTCTACGGCATGTCGACCTTCGAAGGTCCGATGATGTCGATCAAGGTGGTGAACTCGCTGAGCCACTACACCGACTGGACCATCGGCCACGTTCATTCCGGTGCGCTGGGTTGGGTCGGCTTCGTGTCCTTCGGCGCGCTGTACTGCCTGGTGCCGTGGCTGTGGGGCCGCAAGCAGCTGTACAGCCTGAAGCTCGTGAACTGGCACTTCTGGATCTCGACCATCGGCATCGTGCTCTACATCTCCGCGATGTGGGTCTCGGGAATCCTGCAGGGCCTGATGTGGCGCGCCTACACCTCGCTCGGCTTCCTCGAATATTCCTTCATCGAGACCGTGGAAGCGATGCATCCCTTCTACATCATCCGCGCCGCTGGTGGCGCGCTGTTCCTGATCGGCTCGCTGATCATGGCCTATAACCTCTGGATGACGGTGCGTGTGGGCGAGGTGGAGGTCACCACGCCGCTCGCGCTGCAGCCGGCGGAATAAGGAGCGTCAAGATGTCCTTTTGGACCCGCCACCAAATCTTCGAAAAGAACTCGATCATCCTGATCGCGGGCATCCTGGTCGTGATCGCGATCGGCGGCCTGGTCGAGATCACGCCGCTGTTCTACCTCAAGAGCACGATCGAGGTGGTCGACGGCGTCAGGCCGTACACGCCGCTCGAGCTCGCGGGCCGCAACATCTATGTGCGCGAAGGCTGCTATCTCTGCCATTCGCAGATGGTGCGCCCGCTGCGCGACGAGGTCGAGCGCTACGGCCACTTCTCGCTGGCGGCCGAGAGCATGTACGACCATCCGTTCCAGTGGGGCTCGAAGCGGACCGGGCCTGACCTGGCCCGGGTCGGCGCCAAATATTCGGATGAGTGGCATGTCACCCACCTGATCAATCCGCGCGCGATCGTGCCGCAGTCGGTGATGCCGGGCTATCCCTTCCTCGCGAAGACCGAGATCGATCCCGATGCAATCGCCGATCACCTCAAGACCAATCGCACGGTCGGCGTGCCCTATACCGACGAGCAGATCGCCAACGCCGTCGCCGACCTCAAGGCGCAGGCCGACCCTGACAATGCCGGTACCGACGCGTTTGCAAAACGCTATCCGAAGGCCGTGATCCGCAATTTCGACGGCAAAGGCGGGGCGCCGACCGAGATGGATGCGCTGGTCGCCTACCTGCAGATGCTCGGCACGCTGGTCGACTTCAAGCTCTACAACGAAAAAGCCAATCTTCGCTGAGAGACGGGACGATGAAAGCAATTCTGACGGTTCACAATCTGGCGTCGAACCTCGTGACGAGCGTGTGGACGCCGATCTTCGTCGGCCTGTTCGTCGCGATCGTGATCTATGCGCTCTGGCCCCGCAACCAGGCCGCCTTCGATGAGGCAGCGCGGATTCCGCTGCGGGAGGAGTGAGAGACCATGGCTGACACCGAACTCGATCAAGTCTCCGGTAAGACCACGACCGGTCACCAGTGGGACGGCATCAAGGAACTCAACACGCCGCTGCCGCGCTGGTGGGTGTACACGTTCTACGCCACCATCATCTGGGCGATCGGCTACTGGGTGGTGTATCCGGCGTGGCCGCTGTTGTGGAGCAACACCACCGGGCTGTTCAACTATTCGTCGCGTGCCGATGTCGGCGTCGAACTGGCCAACCTCGAGAAGATCCGCGGCGACAAGATGGTCGCGCTCGGCGCGGCCTCGCTCGTGGACATCGAGAAGGATCCGGCGCTGCTGGCGCTCGCGCGTGCGCGCGGCAAGGCGGCGTTCGGCGACAATTGCGCGCCCTGCCACGGCTCGGGCGGCGCCGGCGCCAAAGGCTTTCCGAACCTGAACGACGACGACTGGCTGTGGGGCGGCTCGCTCGAGCAGATCCTTGGGACCATCCAGTTTGGCGCGCGCTCCGGCAACGCCAAGGCGCATGAGGGCGCGATGCTCGCCTTCGGCAAGGATGGCATCCTGAAGAAGGATGAGATCGTGACGGTCGCCAATTACGTCCGCTCGCTCTCGGGCCTGTCGACGAGCCAGGGCTACAATGCCGCCGCCGGCGCCAAGCTGTTTGCCGACAATTGTTCGAGCTGCCACGGCGAGAACGGCAAGGGCAACCAGGAGTTCGGAGCGCCCGATCTCACCGACAAGATCTGGCTCTACGGCTCGGACGAGGCGACCGTGATCGAGACCATCACCAACGGTCGCGCGGGCGTGATGCCGGCCTGGGTCGGCCGGCTCGATCCGTCCACCATCAAGGCGCTTGCGGTCTACGTGCACACGCTAGGTGGCGGCAAATAAGCAGCGAATAGTCCGCCTGTTTGCGCTGGATCAACCAGGTATCGGGGGGAGGGGGTAGCCTCTCCTCCTACGATGCCAGAAGAATCCCGGCCCATGAACAAGATCGTTCAGATAGACCCCGACCAAGTCGAAGATGTCGGGCCGCTTTATGCGGCCCGCAAGAAGGTCTACCCGCAGAAGGTCTCCGGGACCTTCCGCCGGATCAAATGGGGCCTGATGGCGTTCTGCCTCGGCGTCTATTATTTCCTGCCTTTCGTACGCTGGAATCGCGGCCTCGGCGCACCCGACCAGGCCGTGCTGATCGATCTGCCGAACAGCCGCTTCTATTTCTTCTTCATCGAGCTGTGGCCGCAGGAAGTCTATTACTTCACCGGGCTTTTGATCCTCGCCGCGATCACGCTGTTCCTGATGAATTCGGTCGGCGGCCGTATCTGGTGCGGCTATCTCTGCCCGCAGACGGTCTGGACCGACCTGTTCTACGCGGTCGAGCGCCTGGTCGAGGGCGACCGGCGCGAGCGGATGAAGAAGGATGCCTCCGCCCATCGCTGGACGCTGGAGCGCATCTCCGAGCTTGTGCTCAAGCATTCGATCTGGCTGATGATCGCCTGGTGGACCGGCGGCGCCTGGGTGCTCTATTTCACCGACGCACCGACGCTCGTCAAAGAGCTCGTCACCTTCCAGGCGCCGGCGATCGCCTATATCTGGATCGCGATCCTGACTACGACGACCTATCTGCTCGCCGGCTTCATGCGCGAGCAGGTCTGCGTCTATATGTGCCCGTGGCCGCGTATCCAGGCGGCGCTGACGGATGAATGGGCGCTCAACGTCACCTATCGCTACGACCGCGGCGAAAAGCGCATGTCGGTGAAGAAGGCGAACGAGCTGCGTGCGCTGGGTCAACACGCCGGCGACTGCGTCGATTGCTATCAATGCGTCGCGGTCTGCCCGACCGGCATCGACATCCGCAACGGACCGCAGCTCGACTGCATCCAGTGCGGCCTGTGCATCGACGCCTGCGACAACGTGATGAAGAAGATCGGCCGGCCGACGCGGCTGATCAGCTACGACAACGACATCAATATCCAGCGCCGCATGGAAGGAAAGCCGCCGATCTATCGCATCGTGCGGCCGCGCACCATCATCTATACCGCCCTGATCGCGCTTGTCGGCGGCATCATGCTCTATGCGCTCGCGACGCGCTCGCTGCTGGACATCAACGTGCTGCACGACCGCAACCCGGTTGCGGTGAAGCTCAGCGACGGCTCGATCCGCAACGCCTATACGATCCGATTCCTCAACAAGCGCGGTTTCGACCGCGTGGTAGCGATCGACATCGACGGCCCGCAGGATGCCAAGCTCCATGTCGTCGGCGGCGACTCGATCACGCCCGACCGGCCGATGATCGTGCTCGGGCGTGACGGCACCACCGAGCTGCGCGTGCTGGTCACCGCGCCCTCCGACAGGAATCCCGAGAAGTCGATCCCGGTGAAATTCCGCGTCACCGACATCGGCCTCGGCGAAGTCGCCTCCGCCACCGACAATTTCGTCGCGCCGTAACAGGAAGCAGGACGGTCATGAGCAGGGAATACGGATCGGAGAAACCGCTGACCGGCCGCAAGGTGCTCGTGATGCTGGTCGCGTTCTTCGGCGTGGTGATCGGCGTCAATGTCACGATGATCAAGCTTGCAACCGTGACGCTGCCAGGCACCGACGTCGACAGCGCCTACGCGGCGAGCCTCGCCTATGAGAAGGAGATCGTCGCCGCGCGCGAGCAGGACGCCCGCAACTGGAAGGTCGATGCGCATCTGGCGCGCGATGCCAATGGCGGTGCCGCGCTCGAAATCGAGGCGCGCGACGGCAAGGGCAGGCCGCTGACCGGATTGCAATTCACCTCCCGCCTTGAGCGACCGACCGACCGGCGCGCCGACCAGGCGATCGAGCTGTCGGAGGCCGGCGGCGGCCGCTATCGCGGCAAGGGCAGCGCGATCGGCCCCGGTCAATGGGAGCTGGTGCTGGAAAGCGAGGCTCAGGGAAAGCGCGTGTTCCTGTCCAGGAACCGCGTGGTGCTGAATTAAGAGGGCGTGATGCAGGCGACACGGGACTTTTCGCACTACGTCAAGCATCTCGGCTCGGGATTGGCGCATATCGATCTTGCGGTCGAGGGCGTGAGCTGTGCCGGCTGCATGTCGAAGATCGAGCGCGGGCTTTCGGCGCTTCCCGATGTGACCTTGGCGCGCGTCAACCTCACCGACCGCCGTGTGGCGCTGGAATGGAAGGAGGGCGTGCTTGACCCGGCGCGCTTCATCGATCGCCTGGCCGAGCTCGGCTACAAGGCCTATCCGTTCGAGACGGTCAGCGCGGAAGCCGCCGAGGTCGAGAACTCGCGCTTCCTGCTGCGCTGCCTCGGCGTTGCGGCGTTCGCGACCATGAACGTGATGATGCTGTCGATTCCGGTATGGTCGGGCAATGTCAGCGACATGCTGCCGGAGCAGCGCGATTTCTTCCACTGGATGTCGGCGCTGATCGCGCTGCCGGCAGCCGCCTATGCCGGCCGGCCGTTCTTCCGCTCGGCATTCAACGCGCTGCGCACCGGCAACGTCAACATGGACGTGCCGATCAGCATCGGCGTGATCCTGGCGCTTGGCATGTCCATCGTCGAGACTATCGGACATGCCGAGCACGCCTATTTCGATGCGGCGATCATGCTGCTCACCTTCCTCCTGGTCGGGCGCTATCTCGACCAGAGCATGCGGCGGCGGACCCGCGCGGTCGCCGGCAATCTTGCCGCGCTCAAGGCCGAGACCGCGACGAAATTCGTCGGACCCGACGAGATTTCGGTGGTGCCGGCGGCAGCGATCCGGGCCGGCGACATCGTGCTGCTACGGCCCGGCGAGCGTTCCGCAGTCGACGGCACGGTCATCGACGGAAGGTCGGAGATCGACCAGAGCCTGATCACGGGCGAGACGCGGCACGCGGCCGCCGAGGCCGGCAGCGCGGTCTATGCCGGTTCGCTCAATATCTCCGGCGCCCTCCGCATCCGTGTCTCGGCGGCTGCCGAAGGCACGCTGCTGGCGGAGATCCAGCGATTGCTCGATCACGCCGTGCAGGCGCGCTCGCGCTATGTGCAGCTCGCGGACCGCGCCTCGCGGCTCTATGCGCCCGTGGTGCATGCAACCGCGTTCTTGACCATGATCGGCTGGCTGGTCGCCGGCGCAAGCTTGCACGATTCCGTCATCACTGCGATCGCGGTGCTCATCATCACCTGTCCCTGTGCGCTGGGGCTTGCGATCCCGACGGTGCAGACAATTGCCGCAGGCGCGATGTTCCGTGCCGGCGTGCTGATCAATTCGGGCGATGCCATCGAGCGCGTTGCCGAGGTCGACCACGTCATCTTCGACAAGACGGGAACGCTGACCTTGCCCGAACTTGATGTGGTGAATTCAGCTTCCGTGCCGGCCGATGTGTTTGAACTGGCAGGCCGCCTCGCGCTGGCAAGCCACCATCCGGTCGCCGCGGCGCTGGCGCGCGCGGCCGGTGCGAAATCGCCGCTGCCCGGCGTCACGGAAGAGCCGGGGCAGGGGGTGCGCGGCAGCTTTGGCGGCGAAGAGGTGAGGCTCGGGCGTCCGTCATTCTGCAAGGCGGAGGACCTCGCATTCGACATCCTGAGCCGCGATCCCGAGGCGTCAGTGGTGGCGTTTGCTCGCGGCGAGAAGCGCTACGTTTTCGCGGTTCGCCAGGGCTTGCGGCCGGATGCGCGCCAGACCGTCGCGGCGCTGAAGCGGCGTGGCATCGCGGTCGAGATCCTGTCGGGAGATCGCGCGCCGGCGGTGCGGGCCGCGGCCGAGACGCTTGGCATTGCCGAATGGCGCGCCGGCGTGACGCCATCGGACAAGATCGCGCGCATCGAGGAACTGAAGCGGCAGGGCGTCAAGGTGATGATGGTCGGCGACGGCTTGAACGATGCGCCCTCGCTGGCGGCCGCGCATGTCTCGATGTCGCCGATCTCGGCCGCGCATCTGAGCCAGGCAACGGCGGACCTTGTTTTCCTCGGCAAGCCGCTCGCGCCGGTTATCGCCGCCATCGACTATTCGCGGAAGGCGCTGCGGCTGATGCGGCAGAACCTCTATCTCGCCGTCGGCTACAATTTCTTAGCGGTGCCGATCGCTATTCTTGGCTTCGTGACGCCGCTGATCGCGGCCGCGGCGATGTCGGGCTCCTCGATCCTGGTGATGCTGAACGCGCTGCGCGGACGCCGGGTGCGGCAGGAGGCGGTGTGATGGAAGTGATCGCGTTCCTGGTGCCCTTGGCGCTGCTGCTCGGCCTGTTCGGGCTGCTTGGATTCCTCTGGTCGTTGAAGAACGGCCAGTATGACGATCTCGAAGGCGCCGCCTGGCGGGCGATCTCCGACGATGACGAAACGCCGACGACCCCGGGACCGTCGGCCGCGCACCGGGGCGTTTGATCTGGCGCAATGACGGCGGCTTTGTGCAGGCCGATAGTCAAGCTGCTCAGAACTGCGGGAGGGTGCCATGGCATCGGCAACACGGACGGAATCGATTGCGGGCAGGCTGATCGGTAAGGTCACAGGGTGGGTTGACCGGTTCCGCGACATCGGCGAAATCCGCAGCCTCAGCGCGGCGGAGGCCTGTTCTGTCGCGCATGATCTTCGCATCTCGCCGGCCGAGCTTGAGATGCTGGTTGCCCGGGGGCCCCATGGCGCCGACGAATTGCCGAAGATGCTGAGCGCGCTCGGCATCGACGAAAACGCCATCAAGCGCGAGGAACCGGGCGTGCTGCACGACATGAGGCGGGTGTGCGCGCTCTGCATCGAGAAATCCCGCTGCAACCGCGAGCTCGAGGCCGGAACCGCCGCCCTGCATCATCGCGACTATTGCGCCAATACGTACACGCTCGACTCGCTCGAGACAAAGCCGAAGCCCGACCAGACTGACCTCCAGCTCCGCGGGCCTTGCTGCTGCTGAGCGGGAACGCTCGTCTCGTCGACCGACCGGTGCCCTTGCGCCGAAATTGTCCCGTATCCTTGGACGCGAGGCCCTGCTAACCATGGGCGTCGGCGGCGGCCGGCTGGTCGCCGCAGCCGTCTGTGTGCGCCGGCGCAAGGCCTGCGCGTTTTTGCGAGAAGGATACGAGCAATGATCGAAACCGTTGGCATCATCGGGGCTGGCACTATGGGCAATGGCATCGCCCAGGTCAGCGCAGCCGCCGGGCTTCAGGTGGTGATGGTCGATATCTCGGATGCGGCCGTGCAGCGCGGGCTGGCAACCGTCGGCAGCAGCCTGGACCGCCTGGTCAAGAAGGACAGGATGACCGAAGCCGACAAGAATGCCGCGATCGGGCGCATCACTGCGACCACCGACAAGGCCAAGCTCGCGGCCTGCGACCTCGTGATCGAGGCGGCGACCGAGAACGAGGAATTGAAGCTCAAGATCCTGAAGGACGTCAGCGCCACGCTGAACCCGCGGGCGTTGATCGCGACCAATACGTCGTCAATCTCGATCACCAAGCTTGCCACCGCAACCGATCGTCCCGACCGCTTTATCGGCATGCACTTCTTCAATCCCGTCCCGGTGATGGCCCTGCTCGAACTGATCCGCGGCCTGCAGACCTCGGACGACACGCTGGCCAAGGCGGAAGCGTTTGCGAAGCGCGTCGGCAAGGTCGCGATCACAGCCAAGAACAGCCCCGGTTTCGCGGTCAACCGCATCCTTTGCCCGATGATCAACGAGGCCATCTTCGCGCTGCAGGAGGGCATCGCCACCGCCGAGGAGATCGACGCCGGCATGAAGCTCGGCTGCAACCACCCGATCGGCCCGTTGGCGCTCGCCGACCTGATCGGGCTCGACACCATGCTGTCGGTGATGGACGTGTTCTACAAGGGCTTCAACGATCCGAAATATCGCGCGGCGCCGCTGCTCAAGGAGATGGTCGACGCCGGCTATCTCGGCCGCAAGACCGGCAGGGGCTTTTACGACTACGGCAAGGCGTAAGCCAAGCTTTGTAGATTCCATGGGGCGGTGAGCGCGCCCTTTCCGGTAGGTTTGGGTTTCCACACTCGAACCATCGGAGAGTCTGATGCAAGCATTGACCAAGAACACGCCCACCGCCGGGCATTGTGGCACGATTTTCGTTGCGATCGAACTGAGTCAGAAGACGTGGCTGGTGACGCTGCACAGTCCGGATCGGGACCGGATATCGCGCCACAAGCTGGAAGGCGGCGATCACGCCGGGCTGCTGGCGCTGATCGAGCAGGTCAAGGCCCGGGCGACTGCGAAGCTTGGAGCGGCGCCGCGGGTGGTGAGCTGCTACGAGGCTGGCTATGACGGCTTCTGGCTGCACCGGCTGCTCGCGGCGGCTGGGATCACCAACTTCATCTTCGACCCGGCGAGCATCGCGGTGGAGCAACGGGCGCGGCGGGCGAAGACAGACCGGATCGATGGCGAGCTTCTGCTGCGCACCTTGATGGCTCATTTGCGAGGCGAGCCGCGGGTGGTGCGGATCGTCCGGGTGCCGAGCGTGGCCGAGGAGGACGCCCGGCGCGCCAGCCGCGAACGCGAACGACTGGTGAAGGAGCAGACGGGGCACACCAACCGGATCAAGGCGCTGCTGCGCCTGTTGGGCATGGCGGCCGGCACCTTGCGACGACGGACCTGGCTCGCCTGGCTGGAGCAGCAGCGGGACTGGCAAGGGCAGCCGCTGCCGCCGCAGCTTCTGGCCGAAGTGAAGCGCGAGCATGCCCGGCTGATGCTGGTGCGCGACCAGCTCAAGGCGCTGGAGCAGGCCCAAGTCGCTACAGAAGTCGCGGCAGAAGTCGCGGCGGAAGCCGCCGCGGCGCCGGCGCCGATGGCGAAGCGACGGGATCAGTTGCAGCAGCTCAAGGCGCTCGGCCCGGCGTTTGCCGCGACGCTGGTGAACGAGGTGTTCTACAAGGACTTCCGCAACCGGCGCGAGGTCGCCAGCTATTGCGGATTGGCGCCCAGTCCCTGGCAAAGCGGCAGCATCGATCGCGAGCAGGGGATCAGCAAGGCCGGCAACCGGCGCGCCCGCCACAAGACGATCGAACTGGCCTGGCTCTGGCTGCGCCATCAGCCGGACAGCGCGCTCAGCCGCTGGTTCCGCACCCGCACCGAAAACGCCGGCAAGCGCGCCAAGCGCATCGCCATCGTCGCGCTGGCGCGCAAGCTGATCGTGGCG
This sequence comes from Bradyrhizobium sp. USDA 10063, assembly GCF_054063735.1. Taxonomy (NCBI): domain Bacteria; kingdom Pseudomonadati; phylum Pseudomonadota; class Alphaproteobacteria; order Hyphomicrobiales; family Nitrobacteraceae; genus Bradyrhizobium; species Bradyrhizobium sp. USDA 10063. The sequence goes on from NZ_JBSSGP010000002.1 coordinate 164,561, forward strand.
CTGTGGCGCTATCTCACCACCGGCCTTGTTCCGGAGCAGGCCGTGATGAAGGCCTAGCACCGGACCACGCCACCAGGGCGAGGCGGCTCCGCGCCGCGCGCCCCGTACAGGATGGATGATGACCGTGCCACCCAGGGGCCCAACCAGGCCGCTTTGTAGATGGGTCTCATCCTCTTGGCTTCCTCGCCGCAAGCATGCGGAATGTGGGTACGGATCAGCCGATCCGACCGGATATGAGGTGATGCAGTGAGCTGCAGAAATCTTCGGAAGCCAATCCTCGCCCGGGGCCCGGTCGTCGCGCTGCGCTACGCATGGCTCCGCGCGCCGCCCTCTCACTGCAAAAACCCAACCCGCACCGGTTCAAGAGCCTTGACTCACAAAGCCCCATATGAGGGTGGGCAAAGGCGCTCTTGCGCCGTGCCCACCATACGCACTCCGCTTGTGATGGTGGGCACGCTGCGCTTTGCCCAACCTACGCGACACAAAACCTTCCTCACTTCACCAGCGGACAGCCGCCGTCCTTCAGCGGGCGGAAGGCCTGGTCGCCGGGCACCTCGGCCAGTACCTTGTAATAGTCCCAGGGCGCCTTGGATTCCTCGGGCTTCTTCACCTCGAACAGGAACATGCTGTGCACCATGCGGCCGTCCGCGCGCAGCACGCCGTTGTCGGTGAAGGCGTCGCGCACCGGCATTTCGCGCATCTTGGCCATCACGGGTTTGGTCTCCTTGGTGCCCGCGGCCTGCACCGCCTTCAGGTAATGCAGCGTCGCGCTGTAGGTCGCGGCCTGGTTCATGGTCGGCATCCGCTTCATGCGCTCGAAGAAGCGCTTGCCGAAGGCGCGGGTCTTGTCGTTGAGGTCCCAATAGTAGGCCTCGGTGACGATCAATCCCTGTGCAAGCTTCAGCCCGAGGCTGTGCACATCAGAGATGAACATCACGATCGCCGCGAGATTCTGCCCGCCGGCGACGATGCCGAATTCGCCGGCCTGCTTGATCGTATTGATGGTGTCGCCGCCGCCATTGGCGAGCCCGATGATCTTGGCCTTGGACGCCTGCGCCTGCAGCAGGAAGGAGGAGAAATCCGGCGTGTTGAGCGGATGCCTGACGCTGCCGAGCACCTTGCCGCCGGCGGCTTTCACGACATCGCCAGTGTCGCGCTCGATCGAATGGCCGAACAGATAGTCGGCGGTGATGAAGTACCAGGTGTCACCGCCGTTCTTGACGATGGCGCTGCCGACCGTGTGGGCGTTGGAATAGGTGTCGTAGGTCCAGTGCGCGACGTAGGGGCCGCAGGATTTGCCGGTGATATCAGAACTCGCGGCGTCCGTGACGATCATGATCTTTTCGTATTGCTTGGACAATTCCATCACCGCAAGCGCGGTCGCGGACGTCGGCAGATCGATGATCATGTCGACGCCTTCGTTCTCCCACCATTTGCGCGCCATGGAGGCGGCGATATCCGGCTTGTTCAGCACGTCGGCGGAGACGATCTCGATCGGCTTGCCGAACATGGAGCTGCCGAATTCCTCGATCGCCATCTTGGTCGCTTCGACATTCCCCGCGCCGCCGATATCGGAATAAACCGACGAGAAATCGGTGAGCACGCCGATCTTCAGCGGCGCCGTGGCCGGCTGCTGCGCGGATGCGGGTGCGATCAATAGCGCCGACAACAGGCAAGCCGTCGACACCATCCTGGCGATGGGCTTCATGGGGTCTCCTCCGTGTTTTTATAACTTTGTCGGACAAACTAGATTTGGGTTCCAGTGAAGTCAATCAGGTTGACAGCAACGGCTTGCAGAAGGCCGAATTGACGTATCCTCGCGGCCAGGATACTTTGTCGGACAACCGACATTGAGGCCAACCTTGCCCGCTTCGCCGCTGTTTCGACGGATTGACGTCGCGCCTGCCTACCAGAAGGTGGCGGACGCGATCGAACGCGAGATCGTCAGCGGCCGGATCAAGCCTGGCGACCCGATCGGGACCGAGCTTGAGCTGGTGCGGCAATTCGGCGTCAACCGCTCGACGGTGCGCGAGGGGATCCGGGTGCTGGAGGAGGGCGGATTGCTCCGCCGCGATTCCAGCCGCCGCCTGCAGGCCTGCCTGCCGCGCTACAACAAGCTCGCGACGCGGCTCAGCCGTGCGCTGGTGCTCCACGAGGTCACCTTCCGCGAATTGTTCGAGGCGTCGATGACGCTCGAGGTCGCGAGCACGGAATGCGCGGTCGAACGTGCCACGGAAGAGGACATCGCCGAACTCGCCGAGAACCTGGCGCGTAGCGAGCAGGTGATCGGCGATCCTGCGGCGCTCGCCGAATGCGACGCGGATTTTCATATGCTGGTGGCAAAAGCCTCGCACAACCGCGTGCTGCAGCTCGCGCGCGAGCCGGCCGCGCAACTGTTCTTTCCGACCACCGAGATGATCGTGAGCCATGTCGCGCAGGGTGCCTCGCGCCTGGTCGAGGCGCATCGTCATCTGCTGGAGGCGATCCGGCGGCGCGACAAGGCGGCGGGGGTGCAGTGGACGCGGCGCCATCTGCAGGACTGGCGCCGCGGTTTTGAGAAGATTGCTTCCCTCGACCGGTCGGTCGAGCATATGTACATGGAGCATGCACAGGCGGTTCGGCGCAAATAGAACCGAAAACACGTCGTCCGAACCAGAAAGAAACAGCGGACGTTCAGGGAGGGAAATATGACCGCAGACATTACCACGACCATCCAGAAGGCGCGCGAGCAAAGCATCGGCGACCTGCTGCGTCGCTCCGCCAGGCGCTACCCCGACAAGACAGCGTTGATCTGTGGCGATGTGAGCTGGACCTATGCTGAGATGGACGCGATCTGCAATCGCCTCGGCCGCGGCCTCGGCGATCTCGGGGTGAAGAAGGGTGACCGCGTCGCGGTGTTGTCGCGCAACTCGCACGCCTTCGCCGCGCTGCGCTTTGCGCTCGCCAAGATTGGCGCGATCATGGTGCCGATCAACTTCATGCTGAACCCGGACGAGATCAATTTCATCCTCGCCAATTCGGGCGCGAGGCTGCTTGCCGTCGGTCCCGATCTTGTCGAGGCCGGTCGTGCGGCGACCGCCAAGGGCACGGCAGTCGAGAAACTGATCTGGCTTCCGGGCGAGGATGCCGCCGAGCCGCCGATGGACATCGCGACCTTTGCGGACCTGCTCGCCGCCGACGCCTCGCCGCTTGCAGCTTCCGTCGATAGCCGCGACATCGCGCAGATCATCTATACCAGCGGCACGGAGTCGCAGCCCAAGGGCGCCGTCCTCACCCATGAAGCGGTGATGTGGCAGTATGTGAGCTGCATCATCGATGGCGGCATGGCGGCGGAGGACACCATCCTGCACGCGCTGCCGCTCTATCACTGCGCGCAGCTCGATGTTTTCCTCGGGCCGGGCATCTATCTCGGCGCAACCAACGTGATCACCGGAAAGCCGGTGCCGGATCACATCCTGTCGCTGATCGCGGCCCACACGATCAATGCCTTCTTTGCGCCGCCGACGATCTGGATCGCGATGCTCCGCTCGCCGGCCTTCGACAAGACCGATCTGTCGAGCCTGCAAAAGGGCTATTACGGCGCCTCCATCATGCCCGTGGAAGTGCTGCTCGAATTGCAGCGTCGCCTGCCGGGCGTGAAGTTCTGGAATTTCTACGGCCAGACCGAGATCGCGCCGCTCGCGACCGTGCTGAAGCCCGAGGACCAATTGCGCAAGGCGGGATCAGCGGGCAAACCCGCGCTCAATGTCGAGACGCGCGTGGTGAATGCCGACATGGAGGACGTCGAGGTGGGCGAGGTCGGCGAGATCGTGCACCGCTCGCCGCATCTGTTGTCCGGCTATTACAACGATCCGGCCAAGACGGAAGCGGCCTTTGCGGGCGGCTGGTTCCACAGCGGCGACCTCGCGACCGTCGATGCCGAGGGGCATGTCACTGTGGGTCGACCGCGTCAAGGACATGATCAAGACCGGCGGCGAGAATGTCGCAAGCCGCGAGGTCGAGGAGATGGTCTATCGGCTGCCGGCGGTCTCCGAAGTCGCGGTGGTTGGCCTGCCGGACCCGCGATGGATCGAGGCGGTGACCGCGATCGTGGTGGTCAAGAGCGGCGAAACGCTGGATGAGGAGACCGTCATCAGGCACTGCGCGGGCCAGATGGCGCATTTCAAGGTGCCGAAGCGCGTGATCTTCGTCGACAGCCTGCCCAAGAACCCGAGCGGCAAACTGCTGAAGCGGGAATTGCGCAAGCGTTTTCTTGGCAGCGAAACACTCGATCGTGCGATTCAGAAAAATTTCGCGGGCTGAGAATTCCAAGCGCCGCAGCAGATCAAGCGGGCGTGAACCGCTCACGCCGCCTTAGCTGATCGGATTCCCCCGGGCGACAGTGTATGGTTGTGTCGTTGCCGTGGCTTACCGTGGCAGCGACGAAGCATCATTGCGACACGCAGGGGCCGATGCTCAAGAAATCCGATGCCACCGGGCTGGCTGGGACGACCGGGACACGCATCGTTCCGCTCGACCACGCGCGCACCTTCATCACCTTCCTGGTGGTGCTGTATCACGGCGTGATCAACTACACCTATTTCGGGATCGGCGGCGACCGGATGCGATGGCTCGGCTTCGACCTCGTCGCGCTGTTCAACGATAGCTTCTTCATGGCCTGCATGTTCTTCATCTCGGGCCTGTTCGTTCACGACAGTCTGGCGCGCAGGGGGCCGGCGAGCTTCCTCGGTAGCCGCGCCTGGCGGCTGGGCATCCCGTATCTGGTGTCGATCTTCGTGCTGATGCCGATCGCCTACTACCGCTACCATGTGACGGAGCTTAGTTTCCCGCAGTTCTATTGGCATATGGTCACCGTCGGCCCATGGTCGTCGGGGTCGGCCTGGTTCCTGTGGGTGCTGCTTGCGCTGAACGCGATCGCAGCGCTGCTTTGGACTGTGGCGCCTCGCACCATCCCGGCGCTCGGGCGGTTCGTTGATGGCTTCCGGGCGCGGCCGATGGCGGCATTCGCTGCGTTCCTGGTCTTCTCGATCATCATCTATCTGCCGCTGCGGTTGGAGTTCGGCGATGCCGCCTGGTTCGTGCCCGGCCACTATCCGCTGCCAATCCAGACCAGCCGCATCCTGCTTTACACCGGCTACTTCTTCACCGGCGTCGCGGTCGGCGCCATCAGCCTGAGAGAAGGGATACTGGCGGAGGATGGGGAGGTGGCGAAGCGCTGGATGCTGTGGCTCACTTGCGGGCTCGCGTTCTACGGCGTGATCCTGCTCCTGGTCTATGTCCATCATAACCTGCTGCCGGATTTCCGTTCACCGCCGCTGTGGTGGCACACCGCCTATGGCCTCGCCTTTGCGATGTTCAACGCGGCGATGGCCTTCACGGTGCCCGCACTGTTCCTGCACTTTGCGCAATCACCATTTCGCTTCCTCGATGCGATGCGGCCTTCGGCCTATGGCATCTATCTCGTGCATTTCGTTCCGCTGATCTGGCTGCAATATCTCGTCTATGACCCGCCGTTTCCGGTGTTCGCCAAATTCGCGATCGTCTTCCTCGGCACGCTCTTCATCAGTTGGGGCGCGACCATCCTGCTGCGAAGGATTCCATTCGTGGCGCGCATGATCTGACCCCCGGAATGGCCGATCAGGGCCGGACGGCCTTATGCGGCCTTTATAAAGGGACAAGGCGGTCCCCATGGAATTTACACGCCTCGCCATTCACCTTCCGGGCAGGCGTTCGGTTCCGCCGTGGCGATAAGGGCAGAAGATGACTGTCCGCCTTGCGCGTCCGGGCCAGCAAATTCACCAGTGCGGCGTTCGCGCTGCTTGGAGGCCAAGATGACGGTCTATCATGCGTACATCGTTGGGCTGCACGGCCGGTCGATTGGAGTGGTTCGGATGGATTGTGTCGATGATGACACAGCCATCAAATCCGCTATGCGTCTCGTCGATAGCCACGATGTGGAGCTCTGGCAGATGGATCGACCCGTAGCCAGGTTCGACGCCCCGTCAAAGCAGGTATTCAGGAAGTAATTCTTGCGCCGAGATTGCCGGCGCTGCGATGCAATGCTGCGCTGGTCGCATGGGATGGCTTGTTATGTATCGCGCGAGATAGCAGCGGAATATTCCGCACGCCGAACACGTCAAGGCACGTGAACCATAGGCCCGTAGTAGCCGCCCCAGTGTCCCCACATATCGCGGTCCCCATAGCCGCAGAGTTCACCACGCAAGTCGCCAGCAAGGTTGCCGTAGCAGGGACGCAAGTCATTATGACCCGTGCCGATAGCGGCTGCGTAGGCGTTCGCTGTGAAATGCCGCGCGCGTACATGGTGCTCACGAGCCAGAGCGGGAGTTGCGAGCATGGCTGCGACGATCAGTGCGGCCGAGAGAAGTTTAGGCTTGCTCACTCAATTTTCTCCACCGGATGCGAAAAGCCAACAGCGCTTAAGTTATCTAGGGAGGTGGAGACGCGATCGACCGATTAAAGGAACATTCTCTCACATCGTTTCAACCACGCGCGAGGTCGGCGCGGTCGTACGATCACGAGTTCCGGCGCACGCTGCTCTGCCGCCCAGCGACAGATATTTTTCGTGCATGATCCGCGACGGTAAGGCCTACGCAGCCAATCCGAAGTCCGAGAGCTTGACGCGATTGCGGCCGGAGGTCTTCGCTTCATAGAGAGCTTCGTCGGCGCGGATCAGCAGCGACTGGATCGTTTCGGCTCCGGTGGCGTAGGCAATCCCGCCGCTTACGGTCGTGCGGATGGGGCCCAACGGAGTAGGGACGGACATCGCCTCGATCTGCGCCCTGATGCGCTCGGCGACGGCGGCCGACGCCCGCGGACTCGAGTTCAACATCACGATGCAAAATTCTTCGCCGCCAATGCGCGCGGCCAGATCGTCTGAACGGACATTTGCCGTGATGATCTCGGCGAAGGCCTTCAATGTCCGGTCGCCGGAATCGTGCCCGAACCGATCGTTGATCGTCTTGAAGTGGTCCAGATCCATCGCCACGACCGCTGTGCCGACCGGGACATGGCCCGGTGGACCGTCAAACAGCGCGCGGCGATTCAAGAGTCCGGTCAAGGCGTCCGTCATGGCTTCCGATCTGTGCCGGTTCGCGATCCGCGCCTGATTGAGGGTGAGGGACAATGTGCCGATGCCGGTCAATCCGGCGATGACGACGATGGAATTGATGTCTTCGGCCCAATTGGACGGACGCGCCGTCAGGACGAATTGGCCTTGCTCGGCGAGGGCGTAGCCACACGCGACGAATGACGCTGACGCTATCAGATAGAGCGTCGCATTGGCGGCCATCAGAAGCGGGGATTCGGCGCGTGCTGTCCAGTATTGAAGAGCGGTCAGAAGAAGCAACATTCCGATCGCCACATTTGCAAAGATCGTCCCGGTGCCGGAATAGCCCATCGCGAATGCGGCGGATGTGCAGAGAGTGCCAAGGCCGACAACTGCAAGTGCAGTGAACCAGTTGAACCGGGCTGAGCAGAACTTGGCCGAGCCTGCGTAGAGCAGTCCGAAGCCGGACATAAGCAGCACGAAGGAAACGAGCAGCAGATTGGCGTCGTATCTTTCAACGACGCTGCCAAAGAACGCCACTCCGGCGACGATAAAGGCAAGGCCGATCGACCAGCTTAGCAAGTGGGTCTCGGATTTTCCGACGACCCACATCATGCAGAGCGTGAGGCCAAGGGACGCGCCCGAGAAGCCGATTGCGACGAGAATCGAAAACTGGTCGAGAAGCATGAGGCCGGGCCGAGATGAGATCGGGGCCTTAATACGTCACCGATCGTTACCCAAATGATGGGAGGGCGGGTCGTTTGCAGTGCAAGGTAATCAAATGGTTATCGCTTTCGGTTGAATTGATCCAATCGCCGCTGCGGATTTCGTAAGCGAAGAGAGGGGGATATTTGATTCACCGAAACCTCGAATTGAGGTCAGCGTCGAGTGGACTGCGATCAAATTCGACCTCGCCCCGCGAACGGGGCGAGGTCGCGAAAACGTCAGGAGCCCTCGAACTTGAACGATACGTTGAGCTTGGCGCGATAGGCCTCGACTTGCCCCTTGGCGTCCAGTTGCATATCGAGTTTGACGACCTCTGCGACGCGAAGATCTCGGAGAGTTTTTGCGGCTTGCCCGACCGCGTTGGCCGCGGCCTTTTCCCAGGATTCGCTGCTGGTACCGATCAGTTCGATGACCTTGTAGACGCTCTCAGGCATGTCGTCCTCCTGTTCGGAATGAAGCAGGAAGCAGGCGCTCCCTGCCGCGGTCGAAACTAGCATTGCGATATCGGCGTTGAAAGGACGCGGCCCGGCTGTGGGGTGGAATTGCCTCCACGTGCACTGCGCTTACGAGCCTGAAATTGTGGCCGACAACTGACTCGCGATAGACGAGATCGCCGGGGCGATCCGCAGAAAGCTGCGGCTTTCGCATCGTTGTATACCGATCTATATATCGAGCGCGAACAGCCGGGCCGGAAGAGCCACGGAGTTCCGGTCTCGCGGGGTGCGCAGTGAACGACCATCGAATAGATGATCGTCCCTTCGAGGCACCGCCTGGGAGCTTTCAGCTCAAGGACCCAGCATCGCTCTGCAACGACATCGCGATCGCCAATGACGGAACCGCTTACGTCGCCGACTCCTTCACGCCGACGGTCTTCAGCCTGAAGCCGGGCGGCACCGCGCTCGAAGTGTGGGCGACCGACCCTGTGCTGGCGCCGGCAAAGGACGGGGTCGGACTCGGCCCCGACAAGGGGAAGGATCCTGGTCCATTCACGATCACGCCAGTTCCGCTAACGTAACGCGTGAACGACCTGCCCTTAGAGCCTGATCCGGAAAAGTGGAGACCGGTTCTCCGAAAGATCATGCTCAAACAAAGAGCTAGATGTAGGAGAGACGGTGCCGGCCGACGCCAACCGTGGCGCGATCGGCTGGCGTTCATCTTGTCCGTGAAAAGCTTCAATGGCATTCTAAGGAACGGACGCAACCAACGGATTCTGCATGTCAAAACCGGGCGCCAAATCGCTTCCACATTTGAGCGTTCGCATCGATCTCGATAGCGACGAGAGAATCGGGCCCGGCAAGATCCAGTTGCTCGAGCAGATCCGCGATTGCGGGTCGATCTCGGCCGCCGGCCGCGCCATGGAGATGTCCTACAAGCGGGCGTGGGACCTGGTCGACGAGATCAACCGCATCTGCCGGCATCCCGCGGTCGAACGGCAGACCGGCGGCAAGAATGGCGGCGGCGCGGTGCTGACGCCGTTCGGCCTCTCATTGGTCGCGCGTTACCGCAAGATCGAGCGCGATGCGGCGAGCGCGGTGCGCAAGGAACTCGTGGCATTGCAGACCGATATCTCCCGCAAGGCGTGAAGCCGCCGTCAGTTTGCGCGCGGCGCCATATAACGGAGCCCGTATGTCTCGGCGCGATATCCGAGGCCGGGGACTGTCGAGCACCAGACGGTTTGCGAAGTGTTGAAATGACCTGAGCGCGGCCGCCGCATCGTGCACGGGACATCGTGGTTTAAGACCGAGGGTCCGAGCATCACAGGCTATCCCGCGAATTGACAGTTCATTTTTGGAACTGTATGAGGGAGCCAGCCGGGGCATGGCTACAGATCGCCTGCGCGTGACAGGCGGAGAATAACGGATGCCCGCGAGGAGAGGCCGGTGGCAAATCCCCTGAAGGTTGAGTTCTTGTTCGATTTCGGCAGTCCGAACGCCTATCTGGCGGAACTTGTCATCCCCTCGATCGAACAGCGCACCGGCGTGAAGTTCGACTATGTGCCGGTCCTGCTCGGCGGAATCTTCAAGGCGACCGGCAACATGTCGCCGGCCGACTCGCTGCGCGGCATCAAGAACAAGCCGGAATACATGGCGCTGGAGACCGAGCGCTTCATCCGCCGCCACAACATCACGACCTATCGCCCGAACCCGTTCTTCCCCGTCATCACTCTCATGCTGATGCGCGGCGCCGTCGCTGCGCAGCTCGAAGGCGTGTTTGAGCCGTATTTCCGCGCCGCCTTCCATCACATGTGGGAGGAGCCGAAGAAGATGGACGACGTCGACGTGTTCCGCGCTGCGTTCAAATCCTCCGGCCTTGACGCCGACAGGCTGATCGCACGGGCGCAGCAAGACGATGTGAAGAAGCGGCTGATCGACCTGACCGCCGACGCGGTCAGCCGCGGCGCCTTTGGTTCGCCGACCTTCTTCGTCGGCAAGGAGATGTTCTTCGGCAAGGATCAGCTTCGCGACGTCGAGGAATCCATCGTCGAGCAGACAAGGCAGTTGGCCAAGAGCGCGTGAGCGCCGGACCGCGGCGGCCGGAGATCGCCGAACAAATATACAAATATGGAGAACGTGATGCCGGGCCCACTCAATGGCGTACGCGTACTGGATCTGACCGGCGTGGTGTCGGGACCGTTCGCGACCATGTTCCTTGCCGACCAGGGCGCCGACGTTCTCAAGATCGAGCCGGTCGGCGGCGACATCACCCGCCGCAGCCGCGCCACCATCGACAAGTCCGGCGAGTTCTCGGCGCTGTTCATTTCCTCCAACCGCGGCAAGCGCTCGCTCGCAATCGACGTCAAGAGCGAGGCCGGCCGCGAGGTGCTGGCCAAGCTCGTGGCGCAGGCCGACGTGCTGGTGCAGAATTTCCGGCCCGGCACCATGGAGCGCCTCGGCCTTGGCGCGGATGAGCTGCGCCAGCGTCATCCGCGCCTGATCTATGTCTCGATCAGCGGGGTCGGCGAGACCGGACCCTATGTGAAGAAGCGCGTCTACGATCCGATCATCCAGGGACTATCAGGCTTCGCCGACATCCAGTCGCAGCCGGTCACCAACCGTCCGCAGATGATCCGGACCATCGTTTGCGACAAGACCACGGCGGTGATGACCGCGCAGGCGGTGGCGGCTGCGCTCTATGCGCGGGAGAAGACAGGGCAGGGCGATCATATCCGCGTTGCGATGCTGGACGCGATGATCTCCTATCTCTGGCCGGAAGGCATGATGCAGTACACGGTGGTCGGTGCCGAGGAGACCGCTGCCGATCCGAACGATCGGCCCGATCTCGTGTTCAAGACCCGCGACGGCTACATCACCGCCGGCACGATCTCGGATTCGGAATGGCAGGGTTTTTGCCGCGCCACCGGCGATCCCGAGCTCGCCAAGGATCCGCGCTTTGCGACGCCTTCCGCGCGCTCGGTGAACGCGACGGCGCGGATCAACAAGATGGCCGAATATATCGCGCAGCATACCACGGCCGAATGGCTGGAGCGGCTCGATGCCGCCGATGTTCCCTGCGCGCCGATCCTGCGCCGCGGCGAGATCATCCACAACGAGCAGGTGGTGGCGCGCGACATCATCACCGAGTTCGAGCAGCCCAAGGTCGGACGCGTGCGGCAGCCGAAACCGGCGGCGCGCTTCGAAGTGAACGAGGCGGTGATCGGCGGACCGGCGCCCCGCGTCGGCGAGCATTCGCGCGAGGTGCTGCGCGAGCTCGGCTATGACGATGCCGCGATCGAGCGGATGGTGAGCGATAAAGCCGTGCGCATAGCGGTGTAGCGCTGTAGGGTGGGCAACGCGAATCGTGCCCGCCGCCCACACTCCGCAAGCTATGGTGGGCACGCTTCGCTTTGCCCACCCTACGTTCTCGGCTGCTCACGCCTTCGGTGCAGGCGGCGTAACTGGAGCGAGCGGCTTGTTCGCGTCCTGGCCGCGCTGATACGCTTCCCGCTGGTGCATGCGCTCGAGATAGGGATGGGCGTGGTCGCAGATGCCGACGCCATAGGCGATGGCCCAGTCGAGGCAGGTGGTGAGCAGGATGTCGGCGCTGGTGAACTGGTCGCCCATCAGGTATCGGCGGCCGTCGGCGAGCGCGACTTCGACATGGCGTGACTGCTGGCGGAAATATTCCGCCGCCTGCGCCACGACGTCGGGTGCGACGCCGTAGATGTGCCCGAGCGCATCAGCCTTGTGCCGCCGCATGACATAGAGGCTCGTCGAATCGAGCTCGGCAACGACAAAGAAGCACCATTCGAGCCAGGCGGCGTAATCGCGCTGGCTCTCCGGGATCAACGCACGTTCGGGCGTCGAATAAGTCCGCGACAGATAGGCGACGATCGCCGCACTCTCGCCGATGCAGAAATCGCCGTCCTGCAGCAGCGGAATCTTCTGCCGTGGATTGAGCGCGATATATTCCTCGGTCTTGGTCTCGCCGGTGCGGGGCCCGATCGGCCGCGTCTTGTAGGAGAGGCCAAGCTCGTGCATGGCCCAGTGCGGCCTTATCGTCCGGCTCGTGCCCACGCCCCAGAGGGTCAGCTCCGGCGCGGCCATCTCACCATCTCTCCGCCGAGGGACGCAGGTCGAGTTCGTGCGTCCAGCCGTCCCGCGTCTGCTGGTGTGCGAACCAATAAGCTTCCGCGATCGACGAGGTCTTGGTCAGGCTGTCCTGCGGAATCGCGCTCGCCTCGATGCCGCGGGCCTTCATGCGCTCATGGATGGCCGGGCTGTCGACGCCGGCATCGATGATGAGGTGTACGACATGGATGTTCTTCGGACCGAGTTCGCGCGCCATCGCCTGCGCGACCGCGCGCAGCGCGAATTTCGCCGATGAGAACGCGGCAAAGCCGGTGCCGCCGCGGATGCTCGCGGTCGCGCCAGTGAAGAAGATGGTGCCACGGGCGCGCGGAACCATGTAGCGCGCCGCCTCGCGGCCGACCAGAAATCCGGCATAGCAGGCCAGCTCCCAGGCCTTGAAGAACAGCTTTTCGGTGGTCTCGAGCAGTGGCTTGTTGACGTTCGAGCCGGCGTTGAAGAGGCAGACCTCGATCGGGCCGATCTCTTTTTCGACGCGGGCGAACAGATCCTGGACTTCCGCCTCCTGCCTCGCGTCAATGCTGAGCGCGTGGACCTCATGGCCCGCAGCCTTCAACTCGTCGACCAGGTCCTGCGATTTGGCGGCATCGCGGCGGCAGATGCAGACGGTGTAGCCGCCCTTTGCGAAACGCCGCGCGACAGCGGCCCCGATCGCGTCGCCCGCACCGACCAGTATCGCGACCCCGCGGCGTTCCGTCATTCTGTCCTCCAACATAGTTCTTATTTGGTACCTAATTATTAGAAAGCGGCGAGCGCGATGTAAATGGAATTATTCGAGCTTGCACCGATATTTGAGCCGCCAGCATTGCATCTCCTCTCTGCCAGTCCGCTCGCTCGCGAAGAATTGCGATTGACGAGTTCTAAAAAAGAACGTTAGATGGCGCCAGTGATGAAGTCGCCTCGCGAGCGGCTCGATTTTTGTCGGGGAGGTCGAGTTTGGCAGAGACTGTTGGCATCGGCAGAGCCGTAAGCCTGGCGCCACGCGCCACGGAACCAGGATCTGTTCACCCCGGCGAAATCCGGTAGGAGCGCTTTCCGATGGAGCTGGTGCTTTCTCCTGAAGAAGCCGCGTTTCGTGACGAGGTGCGCGCCTTCATCGCGGAAAACTATCCGGCGGAGATGCGCGTCCCCAATCCGGACACCGACCTCAGCAAGGAGCAGATGCTGCTCTGGCACCGCATCCTCTACAAGAAGGGCTGGATTGCCCCGCTCTGGCCCAAGGAATATGGCGGTCCCGGCTGGTCGATCACAGAGCGATTCATCTTCGAGCAGGAGACCACGCGCGCGGGAACGCTGCCGCCGCTCGCGTTCAGCGTCACCATGGTCGGACCGGTCATCTACACCTTCGGCAACGAGGCGCAGAAGGAGCGTTTCCTGCCGCGAATTCTTTCCGGCGAGGACTGGTGGTGCCAGGGCTATTCGGAGCCGGGCTCAGGTTCCGATCTCGCCTCCGTCCGTACCAAGGCGGTGCGCGACGGCGACCACTACATCGTCAACGGCCACAAGACCTGGACCACGCTCGCGCAACACGCCGACTGGATCTTCTGCCTGGTGCGCACCGACCCGAACGCGAAGCCGCAATCGGGCATCTCGTTCCTTTTGATCGACATGAAGTCGCCGGGCGTCACCGTGCGGCCGATCATCACGATCGACGGCAGCCACGAGGTGAACGACGTCTTCCTCGAGAACGTCCGCGTCCCCGTCGCCAACCTGGTCGGGGAAGAGAACAAAGGCTGGACCTACGCCAAATTCCTGCTCGGCAATGAGCGCACCAGCATGGCCGGCATCGGCCGCTCGACGCGCTATCTCGATCGACTCAAGAAGATCGTGAAAGCGGAGATTCCCGAAGAGGACCCGGCCCATCTCGAATTCATCAGGGATATCGCCCGCATCGAGCTCGACGTGCTGGCGCTGGAGGCGACCGAGCTCCGCATCGTGGCCCAAATGGCGCGCGGCATCGATCCCGGCCCGGCGGCGTCGCTGTTCAAGATCAGGGGCACCGAGATCTTCCAGGACATCACCGAGCTGATGCACCGCGCGATCGGCAATTACGGGCTTGCGACCCGCGAGCATCCGGTCAGCGCCAATCATTTCATGCCGGGGCCGGACTACGGGCATACCGCGTCGGAGAAATATCTCAACTCGCGCAAGCTCTCGATCTACGGCGGCTCGAATGAGATCCAGCGCAACATCATCGCCAAAGCGGTGCTTGGATTGTAGCGCGGCAGGGAGGCAACGGAATGGACATCCAGTTCACGGAAGAGCAGGAGCTGTTGCGGTCCAGCGTGCAGCGCCTGTTGCGGGACCAGTACGATTTCGACGCGCGCCGCAAGATCGTCGCGAGCGAGGCGGGCTGGAGCCGCAAACATTGGTCGTCCTTCGCCGAGCTTGGGCTGCTCGCCGCGCCATTCTCCGAGGAGGTCGGCGGGTTTGGCGGCGGGCCGCTGGCGACCATGATCATGATGCAGGAGTTCGGCAGGCACCTCCTGGTCGAGCCGTTCTTCGAGACGATCGTCCTTGCCGGCGGTCTGATCGAAGATTTCGGCTCGGAGGAACAGAAAGCCGCGTATCTCCCGGATATCATCTCCGGAGAAAAAATCTGGGCATTGGCCTGGTCCGAAGGTCGCTCGCGCTACGATCTCGGCCATGTCTCCACCACCGCTCGCCGCGAGGGCGGCAGCTATGTGCTCAGCGGCACCAAGGCGGCGGTAGTGGCTGCGCCCTGGGCGGACAGTTTGATCGTCTCCGCCCGCACGTCAGGCGAGCGGGGC
Organism: Bradyrhizobium sp. USDA 10063; assembly: GCF_054063735.1. NCBI lineage: Bacteria > Pseudomonadati > Pseudomonadota > Alphaproteobacteria > Hyphomicrobiales > Nitrobacteraceae > Bradyrhizobium > Bradyrhizobium sp. USDA 10063. The sequence continues at coordinate 179,710 of NZ_JBSSGP010000002.1, forward strand.
GATCGCAATGGTGTCAGCCTGTTCGTTGTCGATCGCCATTCCCCGAACCTTCACCTGCAGGGCTTCAAGACCATCGACGGCCGGCGCGCCGCCGAAGTTGCCCTGATGAACGTTTCCGTGCCGGCGAGCCAGATGCTGGGACGGGAAGGCGAGGGCGTTGCGGCACTCGAAGCCTGCCGCGACCGCGCCATTGGGGCGCTCTGCGCGGAGACCGTCGGCGCGATCGGGGAACTGAACGCGGCGACGCTCGAATACAGCAAGACACGAAAACAGTTCGGCGCGACGCTCGGTTCGTTCCAGGTGCTGCAGCACCGGATGGTCGATATGTTCATCGCGCATCAGGAGGCGCTCTCCCTGATGCAGCATCTTAACCTCAGCCTTGCATCGAAGGACGCCGGGCGGTCGCGGCTTGCGTCCGGCGCCAAGTCGAAGATCGGCTATGCGGCGAAGTTCGTCGCCGATCAGGCGGTGCAGCTTCACGGCGGCATGGGCATGACCGACGAGCTCAATGTCGGCCACTACTTCAAGCGGATTTCATCCATCAACATCCAGTTCGGCGACCCCGCCTTTCATGTCCTGCGCTACGCGCAGCTCGACGCGGCCGCCTGAAGAGAAGAGGCAAGCACATGACGGAAGCAGTGATCGTATCGACGGCGCGTACCGGCGTCGGCAAGGCCTACCGCGGCGCGCTCAACAACACGGAAGGGCCGACCATGGCGGGCCATGTGATGGCGGCGGCGGTCAGGCGCGCCGGAATCGAGCCAGGCGAAGTGGAGGACGTGGTGATGGGCTGCGCGATGCAGCAGGGCACCATGGTGATGAACGTCGCCCGCAAAGGCGCTATCCGCGCCGGGCTTCCGGTGACGGTCGCCGGCACCACGATCGACCGGCAATGCGCCTCCGGCCTGCAGGCAATCGCAGTCGCCGCGCGTTCGGTGATGCTCGACGGCGTCGAGATCGCGATCGGCGGCGGCATCGAATCGATCAGCCTGGTGCAGAACGATCACATGAACAGGTTCCACGCCGTCGACGACGAACTGATGGCGATGAAGCCGGAAATGTACATGTCGATGCTGGAGACCGCCGAAGTGGTCGCCGAGCGCTACAGAATAGGCCGCGAGCAGCAGGATGAATACTCGCTCGAATGCCAGCGCCGCGTCGGCGCCGCGCTGCAGGGCGGCCGCTTCAATGACGAGATCGTGCCGATCATGACCAGGATGGCTGTCGTCGACAAGGACACGAAGGAGGTCTCCTATAAGGAGGTGACTCTGAGCAAGGATGAGGGTCCGCGGCCCGACACCACGGCCGAAGGTCTCGCGAAGATCAAGCCTGTGTTCGAGGGCAAGACGATCAGTGCCGGAAATGCCAGCCAGCTCTCGGATGGCGCGTCCGCTTGCGTGATCATGAGCGACAGGGTTGCCGCGCAGAAGGGACTGAAGCCGCTCGGCATCTTCCGCGGCTTCGTGGCTGCCGGCGTCGAGCCAGACGAGATGGGCGTCGGCCCGGTCGCCGCGATCCCGCGGCTACTCAAGCGGCACAATTTGAAGATCGACGACATCGATCTCTGGGAGCTCAACGAGGCCTATGCCGTGCAGGTGATCTATTGCCGCGACAAACTCGGCATCGATCCTGAGAAGCTCAACGTCAATGGCGGATCGATTGCGATCGGTCATCCCTACGGCATGACCGGTGCGCGGCTGACCGGCCACATCCTGATCGAGGGTCGGCGGCGCAAGGCGAAATACGGCGTGGTGACCATGTGCATCGGTGGCGGCATGGGCGCTGCGGGTTTGTTTGAAATCATCCACTGATCGGGAAAGCGGGAGAAACTTCGTGAAGACAGCGATCACTGAACTGTTCGGCATCCAGCATCCGATCATCCAGGGCGGTATGCATTATGTCGGCTTCGCGGAGCTTGCAGCCGCGGTGTCGAATGCCGGCGGTCTTGGCATCATCACCGGGTTGACGCAGAAAACGCCGGAACTGCTCGCAAAGGAGATCGCGCGCTGCCGCGAGATGACCGACAAGCCGTTCGGTGTCAATCTTACCTTCCTGCCGAGCTTCACCGCGCCGCCTTATCCGGAATATATCGCCGCGATCCGCGAGGGCGGGGTGAAGATTGTCGAGACAGCCGGGCGCAGCCCCGAGCAATACATGCCGGCGCTGAAGGCTGCCGGCATCAAAGTGATCCACAAATGCACGTCGGTCCGCCATTCGCTGAAGGCCGAGAAGATCGGCTGCGATGCGGTCAGCGTCGATGGTTTCGAATGTGGCGGTCACCCCGGTGAGGACGACATTCCGAACATGATCCTGCTGCCGCGCGCAGCCGATGAGTTGAAGATCCCGTTCGTAGCCTCGGGCGGCATGGCGGATGCGCGCAGCCTCGTCGCGTCGCTCGCGATGGGCGCAGCCGGCATGAACATGGGTACGCGCTTCGTCGCGACCAAGGAGGCGCCGGTGCATGACAACGTGAAGCGGGCGCTGGTGGAGGCCACCGAGCTCGACACCCGCCTCGTGATGCGCGCGCTGCGCAACACCGAGCGCGTCTTGAAGAACAAGGGCGTAGATCAGCTTCTCGAGATCGAGCGCGAGAAGGGCGCGAGCCTCAAGATCCAGGACATTCACGAGCAGGTCGCGGGCGTCTATCCCAAGGTGATGATCGACGGCGAGATGGACGCCGGCGCCTGGAGCTGCGGCATGGTGGTCGGCCTGATCAATGACATCCCGACCGTGCAGGAACTGGTCGATCGCATCATGACCGAAGCCGAGCAGATCATCCGGCAACGGCTCACCGGCTTGGTGGATGGCGTCGAGGTGAAGGCGCCTGCACGCGCGGTCGCCTGAGCGGCTTTTGAGGTTTCGACATGTTGGCTGGTTCGCCTGAGCGGGCGAACCAGGCCGCGGGCGTCCGCCTGCATTTCTTTTGAATGATTTGGCCCGCGCGTGACGGGCTTTGGAGGGAGGGTAGCATGAAGATGAAATTGAGTGTGGCTGCGGCATGCCTTGCGGTATCCCTGCTCGCGCTGCCGGCGAACGCCGCCGACGAGCCGGGCGTCAGCGCAACCGAGATCAAGATCGGCGGGATCTTTCCGTTCAGCGGTCCAGCGTCATCGATCGGTCTCGTTGGCCGCGGCGTGCTCGGCTATGTCCAGATGATCAACGATCGCGGCGGCATCAACGGTCGCAAGATCAACTATATCGCGATGGACGATGCCTATAGCCCGCCAAAGGCGGTCGAGCATGCCCGCAAGCTCGTCGAAAGCGATGAGGTCGCCTTCATCTTCAGCCAGCTCGGCACGCCAGGTAATTCGGCGACGGCGAAATACCTGAAGGCGAAGGGCGTTCCTACGATCGCGATCGTCAGCGGCTCGAGCAAGTTCACCGACGTCGCCGAATTTCCGCTGACGACGACCGGGCTCGTCAGCTATCAGACCGAGGGCCGGATCTACGCGAAATTCCTCGAGCAGACGCTGCCGGGCAAGAAATACGCGATCCTGTTCCAGAACGACGATCTCGGCAAAGACTATGTCGCTGCGTTCAAATCGATCCTGAAGGGCGATTTCGACAAGCGCGTCGTCACCGCAGCCTATGAGGTGACGGAGCCAACCATCGATTCCCAGGTGGTCAACCTCAAGAGTTCCGGCGCAGAAGGCTTCTTCATCGCGGGCACGCCAAAATTCGCGGCGCAGGCGATCCGTAAAGCCGCCGAAATCGGTTGGAAGGCGACGGTCATCATCAATTTTCCCTCGGGCTCGATTGCCGGCACGCTGAAGCCTGCCGGCTTCGAAAACTCCAAGGGTGTCATCGTCGGCACCATCAACAAGGACCCGACGGATGCGCGATGGGACAATGACGACGGCATGAAGGCCTATCGCGCGTTCTTTGAGAAATACCTGCCCGGCGCCGATATCCAGAACACCAGCTATCTCACCGGCTACATGCAGGGCATGATCCTGGAGCAGATCCTGAAGCAGTGCGGCGACGACCTGTCGCGCAAGAACATCATCAAACAGGCGAAATCGCTGAAAGACTTTGTGATTCCGACCGCCTCTCCCGGCATCAAGGCCAATACGTCCGACAGCAACAACATGGTTTGGACGCAACTGCAGATGCAGCGCTGGAGCGGCACCAACTGGGAGCCGTTCGGGGCGATCCTGGATGCGAATTCGGAGTGATCGAGGCTCGCCGCGAAGTGCGGTGATGAATCGTAGAATGGTAGGGTGGGCAAAGCGCAGAAATCGTAGGGTGGGCAAAGCGAAGCGTGCCCACCATTCACGATCGGTGCAAGAGAAGGTGGGCACGCTTCGTTTTGCCTACCCTACAGCTCCGCGAGGTGTTCGCGGAGCCTCCCCACTCACTGTCCGTGAAACACCGGCTTGCGCTTCTCGACGAATGCGCGGACAGCTTCGTTGTGGTCGGTCGTGCGCGCCGCCCGGACCATATGCTCCGCTTCCAAGTCCATCGAGGTCAGAAGGTCCGATGTGAGGGCGTGGTCGAGATTATCCTTGATGTAACGAAGCGCGATCGGCGGGCCGTCGGCGAGCTGCTTTGCCAATTCCAGCGCCGCCGATCGGAGCTGATCGTCAGGGACGACACGGTTGACCAGTCCGAACGCCTCGCAACGCATGGCGTCGATGCGTTCCGACAGCAACATCAACTCGCGCGCGCGGGCCGTTCCCGCCAGTCTCGTCAGGAGCCACGCAACACCATAGTCGCCGGACAGGCCGATGCGGGCATAGCCCGTCGCCATGATGGCGGACTCGGCGGCGATCCGGATGTCGCAGGCGAGTGCGATCGCAAGGCCTGCGCCCGCAGCCGGACCGGGCAGCGCAGCGACGGTGGGTTTGCGGACGGCCACCAGCACGCCCGTAAGCGTGCGCTGCCTTTCCTGGAGCACGGCGATGCGCTCCTCGAGCGTCCGTTCCGGCCGTGCAATGCCGCTTCCCATGCCTTTGACGTCGCCGCCGGCGCAAAAGGCATTGCCCGCGCCCGTGATGAGGAGGGCGCCAATCTTCGGATCGTCGCCCAGGCTCTTGATCATGCGCCGCAAAGCCGGCGTGAGATTGTCCGATAGCGCATTGCGCGCCTCGGGCCGGTTCAGCGTCAGGATGGCGACGCGGCCATCGATATGGCACAGCAATTCGCCGGTGCCGGTTTCAACCTCGGTCAGATCCTCCGACATGGCAAGGCCCTCGCGATTATATTTCGATCATAATATGATGATGCGGGCCGCGCTGCAATAGAGTGTCAAGCCACCTTCACTCCGCCACGTCATTCCGCCTGCGCGGTTGCACCTGTTCCGGATTTGAATACGATCCTGCGGCGGCGCCCTTTGGACGTGCCGCATGCTCGGGGAGAATGCAGATGGAATACCGACGCCTCGGAAAGTCAGGGTTCAGCGTGCCCGCGCTCAGCTTCGGGACCGGCACCTTTGGTGGCGTCGGTCGTCTGGCCGCGTGGGGCAATACCGATGCGACCGAAGCGCGACGGCTGGTCGACATCTGCCTCGATGCCGGCGTGTCGATGTTCGACACTGCCGACGTCTACTCCATGGGTGAATCCGAGCGCGTCCTCGGCCAGGCGATCAAGGGCCGACGCGACAAGGTGCTGATCTCGACCAAGGCCAGCTTCCGCTTCGGCGAAGGGCCGAACGATATCGGTTCCTCACGTCAACACTTGCTTGCGGCCGTCGATGGTTCGCTCAGCCGCCTGGGCACCGATTATATCGACCTGTTCCAGTTGCACGGCTTCGATGCGTTCACGCCGCCCGAAGAGGTGCTCGCAACGCTCGACGTGCTCGTGCGCGCCGGCAAGATCCGTTATGTCGGAGCCTCGAATTTCTCCGGCTGGCATCTCATGAAGGCGCTTTCGGTCGCCGACAAATACGGCTTCCCGCGCTACGTCGCCAACCAGACCTACTATTCGCTGATCGGGCGCGACTATGAGTGGGAATTGATGCCGCTCTGCCTCGACCAGGGCCTGGGCGCGGTGGTGTGGTCGCCGCTCGGCTGGGGCCGGCTCACCGGCAAGATCCGGCGCGATCAGCCGCGGCCGGAGGTCAGCCGGTTGCCGCAGACGTCTTCCTTCGGGCCGCCAGTGCCGGATGAGCACCTCTATCGCGTCGTGGATGCGATCGACGAGATCGCCAAGGAAACCGGCAAGAGCGTATCGCAGATCGCGCTGAACTGGCTGTTGCAGCGGCCGACCGTCGCTACGCTGATCATTGGCGCGCGTACCGAAACGCAACTGCGTGAGAACCTCGGCGCGATCGGATGGTCGTTGACCAGGGAGCAGGTCGCCAAGCTCGACGAAGCCAGCAAGGTGACGCTGCCTTATCCCTATTGGCACCAGCGCTCGACCTTCATCGACCGCAATCCGCCGGCAGTCTGACGTCGACTCACGTCCAGCGCCGCAGGATGATGCTGGCGTTGACGCCGCCGAAGCCGAACCCGTTCGAGATCGCGTGCTCCATGGCCATCGGCCTGGCAGTTCTGGCGACGAGGTCGATGCCTGCGGCGGCATCATCAGGATTTTCGAGGTTGAGGGTCGGCGGCGCTAGCTGATCGCGCAAGGCTAGGATGGTAAAGATCGCCTCGAGGCCTCCGGCCGCGCCGAGCAGATGCCCTGTCGCCGATTTGGTAGCGCTCACCGCGATCCTCTCTTCGCGCCCGAACACGGACTTGATGGCTTCGATCTCGGAGTGATCGCCGGCCGGGGTGGAGGTCGAGTGCGCGTTGAGGTGCTGGATCTGGCCGGGCTCAAGTCCCGCCTGACGCAAAGCCAGCACCATCGCGCGGCGTGCGCCGTCGCCGTCCTCTGGGCCCGAGGTGATGTGATGGGCATCCGCGGTCGTGCCATAGCCGATGATCTCGGCAATGGGCTTGGCACCGCGCTGGAGCGCATGATCGAGTTCCTCGATGACGAGCATGCCCGCGCCTTCGCCCATCACGAAGCCGTCACGGTCGCGGTCAAAGGGGCGGGATGCGCGCTCGGGCGTCTCGTTGAAATCGGTCGACAGCGCCCGCGCGGCCGCAAAGCCGCCGAGGCTCACGAGATCGATGCAGGCTTCCGCGCCGCCGCATAGGGCGACGTCAGCTTCTCCCGACCGGATCAGGCGCGCCGCATCCCCGATCGCCTGCACGCTTGCGGCGCAGGCGGTGACGGGCGCACCGATCGGGCCTTTGAAGCCATGGCGGATCGAGATGTGGCCGGCCGCGAGATTGGCGAGGAACGACGGTACGGTGAACGGTGACAAACGGCGAACGCCGCGCTGATCGGTGGTGCGCACCGCTTCGACGATCGCCGGAAATCCGCCGATGCCCGACGCGACGACGGTCGCCGTCCGCTCCATCGCATGTGCATCGGCAGGCGTCCATGCGGCCTGCGCTATCGCCTCGGCCGCGGCGACCAGTGCGAACAGGATGAAACGGTCCATCTTGCGCTGGTCCTTGGGCGGTGCGCCGAGATCGGGATCGAAGCCGCCTTCGGGATCATCGGCCTTGGTCGGCACGATCCCGGCGACGCGCGCCGGCAGCGCAGCCGCCCATGCCGGCAGGGCGCGAAGCCCCGATCGCCCGGCTGATAGCCGCGACCATGCGAGCTCGACGCCGCAACCGAGCGGCGACACCAATCCCATTCCCGTAACGACGATGCGGCGCATGACAATCCTTGTGCTCTTGACCTTGCGAGAACCGTCCGTTCCCAATCGGAACTTGTGTGCTCGCAAGCGGAAAGTCGAGTGGGTGGGTACGCAATTTCTCGCTTGACAGATTCTCGCGTCGTTCGCGGCGACGGCAATGCGCTTCCGGCGAGAATGTCAACCGTGCGGATCACGCGCGAAAGGATACTTCTCAAACAGCAGGCTGGCGTGGAAATGCACTATCGAGCCGGCGTACCCGCGTGCTGCTCAGATTGAGAAACATTCCAGGGTGGAAAGGGGTCGTCGAGGCTGCGCCAACCGTTCGGGTCGAACCCATTTTCGCAAGCGGTGAGGCAGGCATCGAGCGAGGCGCGGATCTGCGCCTCGTCCATGCCTGAACCAATGAAGACCAGTTCCTGGCGGCGGTCGCCCCAATCATCATCCCAATGGCTGTTGATCTGTTCCTGAAGCTGCGGATGGCTGGGCCACGCCGGCTTGGGAACGGTTGCCCACCAAAAGCCCATGGGGTCGCACCGACGTTGGACCCCGGCAACGGACAGCAGGCCTACCCAATCCGGGCGGGTGGCAAGCCAGAAATGACCCTTGGCGCGAATGACCCCCGGCCAGGGTTGATCGAGAAAAGACCGGAACCTGACGGGATCGAAGGGGCGCCTCGCCCTGTACACGAAGCTTGATATTCCATACTCGTCGGTCTCCGGCACGTGAGACTCGAGGTTGTATAGCTCCTTGTGCCAGAGCGGATGGGTCGCAGCTTTCGCTTCATCGAAGAGACCGGTGCCAAGCAATGCCTTGGGAGGAATCTTGCCGAAATCGACTTCGATCTGGCGCGCATCTGGATTGAGTGCAGCGATGATCTTCCGGAGCGATACGCGCGTCGTCTCCGCCACTTCCGAGATCTTGTTGATCACCACGACGTCGGAAAATTCGATCTGCTCAACCAGGAGATCGATGAGTGTGCGCTGGTCGTTGATGTCGCGCATCTCGCCGCGATCGCGGAGCAGGCGGCGGCTGCCATAGTCGGCGAGCATGCTCGTCGCATCCACGACCGTAACCATCGTGTCGAGCCGTGCGACATCGGAGAGAGAGACGCCGCTCTCGTCGCGGAAACAGAACGTCGCCGCAATGGGAAGCGGCTCGGCGATACCCGTTCCTTCGATCAAGAGATAGTCGAAGCGCCGTTGTTCGGCCAGTCGCCTGACCTCCTGCAGGAGGTCGTCGCGAAGCGTGCAGCATATGCAGCCATTGCTGAGCTCGACGAGGCTCTCAGTCGTGTGGGACAGGCCGGCCCCGCCATTGCGGATCAGGCTTGCGTCTATGTTCAGTTGACTCATGTCGTTGACGATGACCGCGACCCGCAAGCCGTCGCGGTTCGTCAACAGATGATTGAGAAGCGTTGTCTTGCCCGCGCCGAGAAATCCGCTCAGCACGGTGACAGGCAGCAGATCTTTCCCGTCCACCTTCATCCAACCCTAGCCGACCAGTTGCGGTTGGAACACAACGTCGGCCCAGTAATTGGCCGAGTTGAATGTATTGGTCGGGAACAGCCCGGTCGTGCTGGTGCCTCCATAGGCATAGACGCCGTTGCCGCCGGCGCTCGCGCTCGAGGGCGCCGTCAGCGGCCCGTTGGTAACGGGAGAGTTGAAGAAGCCGCCGCTCGCTACATAGGCGCCGGTGGTGTGATAGGAGGCGATGTACGTTGTGTTGGCGTTGATCGAGACGGGCGTCGCCAGTTGCACCGTCTGCCAGCCACTGGCGGTCGTGTTCGTGAAGGTGGCGGTCGCGAGTTTGGTGCCGGTGGCAGTCCAGAGGTCGAGGACGTCGGTGCCGGTGTCGCTGGCACTGCGGTAGAATTTGAGCGCGGTGATCTGGCCGGCGACCGATGTGGTGAACTTCACCCCAAGTTCAACCTGCCGGCCGTCATTGAAATTGCCCGCAGGTGTGCTGGACGCGCTGAACAGGCTGACCGGCCCTGGCGGGGGCGTGTTGGACACGGCGATGTTGAAGGTCTCGCTGGTGGCCGCGCCCGCAAGATCGGTGGCCGTGACCCTGATGCCTGCAGTGCCGACATTGGCGTCCGTCGGCGTGCCGCTGAAGGTGCGTGTGGACGCGTTGAAGCTGAGCCAAGTGGGCAGGGCGGTGCCGTCGGCGGACGTGGCCGCATAGGTCAGGGTGTCGCCGGTATCGACGTCGGTAAAGGTGTTGGCGGGCAGCACCAGCGAGAAGGCCGAGCCGACGGTTGCGTTCTGGTTGGCGGTCTGGGTTGTGAGCACCGGTGCGTCATCAGCGCCATGAATGGTGATGGTGAGCGTGGTGGTCGAGGTGAGGCCGGCGGTGTCACGCATGGTGTAGCTGAAGCCGTCGGTCACCGTGTTCGTCGACAGCCGCAGCGCCTGCACGGCGGAATCATTCTCGTTGACGGTATAGGTGAACGTACCGTTGGCATTGAGCACGAGGCTGCCGTGCGCGCCGGCGAGCGCGGTGCCGAGCGTGCCCGTTGTCGTACCAAAGCTGACCGCGGTGACGGTCTTGGTGTCACCGGTGTTGGGATCCGTATCGTTGGTGAGGACATTGCCGGTGGCGGGCGAGCCGCCTGAACCGTTGGCGATGCCGCCTTTCTCGGTCGCGTCGGCGACGTCGGCGACGGCCGTCGGCGCGGTGTTCGACCCGCCGGTCGACACGGCGATATTGAAGGTCTCGCTGGTGGCAGCGCCTGCGAGGTCGGTGGCCGTGACCCTGATGCTGGCGGTGCCGACATTGGCGGCCGTCGGCGTGCCGCTGAAGGTGCGTGTGGACACGTTGAAGCTGAGCCAGGCGGGCAGGGCGGTGCCGTCGGCGGACGTGGCCGCATAGGTCAGGGTGTCGCCGGTATCGACATCGGTGAAGGTGTTGGCGGGCAGCACCAGCGAGAAGGCCGAGCCGACGGTCGCGTTCTGGTTGGCGGTCTGGGTTGTGAGCACCGGTGCGTCATCAGCGCCATGAATGGTGATGGTAAGCGTGGTGGTCGAGGTGAGGCCGGCGGTGTCACGCATGGTGTAGCTGAAGCTGTCCGTCAACGTATTCGTTGACAGCCGCAGCGCCTGCACGGCGGCATCGGTCTCGTTGACGGTATAGGTGAACGTACCGTTGGCATTGAGCACGAGGCTGCCGTGCGCACCGGCGAGCGCGGTGCCGAGCGTACCTGCTGTCGCACCAAAGCTGACCGCGGTGACGGTCTTGGTGTCACCGGTGTTGGGATCCGTATCGTTGGTGAGGACATTGCCGGTGGCGGGCGAGCCGCCCGAACCGTTGGCGATGCCGCCTTTCTCGGTCGCGTCGGCGACGTCGGCGACGGCCGTCGGCGCGGTGTTCGACCCGCCGCCCGACCCGGACGGAATGAACACGACATCGGCCCAGTAATTGGCGGCGCTCCAGGTGCTGGTGGGGAAGATGCCGGCGGTGTTGGTGCCGCCGTAGGAATAGACGCCGTTGCCAGTAGAGGTCGCTGTCAGTGGCCCGTTGGTGACGGCGGCCGTGAAGAAGTTGTTGGTCGCAACATAGGCGCCGGTGGTGTGATAGGAGGCGACGTATGTCGTGTTGGCGGAGATGGTGACGGGCGTCGGCAATGCAACTGTCTGCCAGCCGCTGGCGGTCGTATTAGTGAAGGTCACCGTCGCCAAGTTGACGCCGGTCGCGCTCCAGAGGTCGAGAACGTTAGGACCGGTGTCGCTGGCACTGCGGTAGAATCTGAGCGCGGTGATCTGGCCCGCCGAGGAGCTGGTAAACTTCACGCCGACTTCGAGCGGCGAGCCGTCATGGAAACTGCCGGCAGGTGTGCTCGATGCGCTGAACAGGCTGACTGGCGTCGTTCCTGGCGCCACCACGGTGAGGCTGACATTGGCAGTAGCCGTGCCGCCACGCCCGTCCGAGACCGTGTAGGTGAAACTCGCGTTGCCGGTATAGCCGGCCTCGGGCGTGAAGGTGATGGTGTTGTTTTGCGGATTGGTCTGCACGTTGAGCGTGACGGTCCCATGGCTCGCCCCGCTTACCGCGGTGATGGTCAGGGGATCACCGTTGGGATCGCTGTCATTGCTGATCAGGGATGCGGCGGTGATCGTAGCCGCCGTGTTTTGCGTCACTGTCGGCCCGACGTCGTTCGTCGCCACCGGCGGCTGGTTGGTTGTACTGGTGGAGGGGTTGAACATGACGTCAACCCAGAAGTTCGTCGCCTGGAACGTGTTCGTCGGGAACACGCTGCTGGCGCCATAGGCGTAGACGCCATTGCCGCTGGCGGGGGCGGTCAGCGGACCGCTGATCACGTCGGAGGTGAAGAAGTTGTTTGTGTTGGAGTAGTGGCCGGTCTCGGTGTGATAGGAGACGGTATAGATCTGCCCAGGCGTCAACGTGACCGGAGTGGCAAACGTCGCACTCTGCCAGCCGCTCGCCGTCTCGTTGGTGAAGGTGACGGTTGCAAGCCTTACGCCGGTGCTTGACCAGATCTCGCCGGTGTGGGTGCCTATGTCCTGGCTTCCCTTGTAGAACCGTACGCCGGTTGCGGTGCCCGCCACCGAGGTCTGAAACCTCACTCCGAGTTCGACCGCGCTCGCGTCCGTGGTGTTCACGACGGCAGGGGTTGCCGACGGTGAGAACAGCGAGACGTAAGTCGGTGCAGTGACGGTCACGGTGCGACCGGCCGAAGGAGTTTCAAGATTGATGCTGTCGTCGACCGCGCGCGAGAGGATGGTGTAGGTGCCGCCGGCCTGCGGCGACCAGGAATAGGTCCAGTTCTCGTCGCCGACAGCGGTAAACCAACTTAGGCCATTGTCGGTCGAGACCTCGACGCCAGCGACCACGCCGCCGACGTCCGCGGCCGTGCCGGAGATGGTGACGGTGGCTCCTGCAGCAATGGGTCCGAGCGCGTTAATGATGGACGTCGGCGCGGTATGGTCGGTCGAGGCAGTGGCGGCGACGAGCCCCGATTGGATCGTGCCCGGCTGAACGCCCATGTCGGCGAGCGTGTTGACCATCGCCTGTTGCGCGCGCGAATCGGTCGGCGTCGGCTGCAGGTCGTGATTGTTGCTCAGTGCCCAGGGCCAAAATACGGTGCCGGCGCCGAAAACCAACGCGCCGCTCGCAGCGCGATAGAGCGTCAGAGTGTGCGTCGAGATGCCATTGCCGGTCGTGTTGCCGTAATCGAGCAGATAGGTGCTCACGGGCAGGGTCGTCGACGAGAGGCGGACCAGGCCAGCGGGATCAAACCCGTTGTCGAGCGCTTCATCCCACTCATAACCGAGATAGTTCTTGGTCAGCGTCGCGGTCTGACCGGGTTGCAGATTGGCAACGCTGGTGTTGCGCCAGAAGCGCAAATTGGCGTCGTCATAGGGGATCGTGATCGCCTGGAGGTTGGAGCCGACGTCATCGACCTGGAAGAGCTGTCCGGTGAGCGAGTTCTCCGGATTCCCGCCGCCGATCGCGGGCGGGCTGAGACGCGGGTCGCGGAAGGTGCCGGTCCACTCGTTGGTGGGATCGATCGAGGAGCTCGGCGACCAGGTCTCCTTGTAGGAAATGAGCGTGCGATAGGCTGTCGCGTCGCTGCTGATGCTGTTGCCCCAGCGGGTGCGCCAATAGACTTCGTTGCCGCTCCAGAACATCAGGTTGACGCCGGCATCGCGCGCGGCCTCGACGTTGGTACGCTGCTGACCCGACCAGTATTCATCGTGGCCGGCATCGACATAGACCTTGTGATTGAGCAGCAGGCTGCCGAAACGGTCGGCGTCAACTCCCGCCATGTACGAGACATCGTAACCGTTCTGCTCCAGCCAGTAGATTCCCGCATATTCGGCGCCGAACAGATAGTCCTGCGGCCCGGCATAAGTCCCCACGCCGCCCCGTGTGGCGATAGGACGATTATAGCTTACCGCGTAGGCGCGGCCGGCGCCTTGGCCCGTCGCTGGCCCGTTGCCGCCGTAGAAATTGGCTCCGCCCCATCCGTTGTAGGCCTGCCAGGTCTCATCAGAGGTTTGAAATACGACGTCGCTGTGGCTGCTGTCGTCCCGCACGATGAAGGGGATTTGATTTTTGCCAGGCGTCCCATCCAGACGCGTGAGCGTTGCGATGTAGACGCCTGATACGGCGTCCGCAGGCACGTCCCAGCTCGCCGAAACGGCCCAGTTGCCGGCGTCGACCAGACCGGTCGCCGCGTCCCGCAACGGCGCCGGCTGGTTCTGCAAGCCGGTATGATCGATCGTCGCGACCTTTCGGGCGCCCATGCCGCCATAATATCCGAGGCGGTAGATGTCGATCCGATAGTGCGTCGAATTCGTATCGATCTTAAAGCTGATCGTCGAGCCGTGATTGACGCTGATGTCCGTCGCGAAGCCTTCAATGTTCGAGTCGCCTGCGCCGTCGATACCCCATTCGCTTTCGGGATTTCCCTGCTTCTGGTTTTCGAGGACGATCGGGTTGATGGCTGTCACCGCAGCCGTGGCAGTCGTTGTGGCATCAGCGGCGGTGATCGCTGGCGCGGCGGCCGCTCGGAGGCTGGGTGATGTCGCGGGCGCAATTTGCGAGGCCGAGGGAGCTATCGCGGTTGTGACGGAGCCGGACAGAATCCCGACTTGGCCGGTCATCGTGCCGGTGCCGGTCTCTCCACCACCAGGCAACTGCGTGTTCCAGTTCGCCAGCGGTGCGACATACTGCGTCGACATGGCGGCGCTTGTGGAACTGCCCATGAGTCCGGCCTGATTGGTCGGCACGAAATCAGCTCCCGACCCGCCGCCATGCACCAATTGACCACTCAACTGCGTTCCGTTGGCGTGGCTCTGAGTCATCACCTGGGTTGGGCAATTGATGTAGCCGCACGAACCACAGCAAAGCGGTGTGCTGGCCGGGGTGGCCACTGCAGACGTCGTGAGCAACATGGATCCGGTGATATCTCCGGCAACGGCCGGTGCGGGGGTGCCGCCGAGGATCACGACGGGATTTGACGCCGCCGGTTCAGCCGCCGTGGAGATAGGAGTGAGGCTTCCTGCCGCCGACGCAGCAAGTGCGGCTTTCGCCGCTCCAAAGGACAGGGGCGCGACGAGCGCATAGGCGCCCGCCGACGTTTCCCGCGACCGCAACGCCGCCAAGGATAAGAACCAGTTCTCGTCTCCCGCAATGGATGCTTCGGCCTCCGGTTTCTTCCCTCGTTGGACGCGTTGCCAATTCTGCAGTCCGAGAGCCAGACGGCTCCAACCGGAAGCTTCCTCAAGAGACTTCGTCATATCTGTGTCCTCGCGAGAGAGGGGGATAAGCCTGAAAAAACCGATCGGCACGGCGGCCATCGAGACCGGGCAGGCCCTGGAGCAGCGGCTTCGATGTCAGGGGGCCGGACGCCATCGCGCGACTGCACGGCCATGCCGGACGGGGATCGTGAGATCGCGACACGACGCGTGCCGGTTCGAGACCTCATGCATCTCGAGGCGGCATCCGGCCGCGACCGCAGGCTCGTCTTCGCAATGGTTGCCGCGACCATGGCACCTTCCCGCTAGCCGCAGAGCGATAGGCTGGTCTATAAATTAAATACCTAATTTAATATTATTCTACCCATTAGTCGAGCAATAAGTTGTTCGCCAGAAAATCGAATTAAATCAACGTGCATAACGAAATATCCTCAACCTGAACGGTGCTCGGAAAATACACAATCGCGTTATCCGCGCTTGTTTTCTTGTCTACCTTCAGTTCGCGCAGGTCCTTGCATCGCCGAAGATGCGTGGCGGCGAACCGGCTCAAAATTAAATACATAATAATAAATTCGACGGAGGAAAATAAATAATATAATAATCCGGACGTGAGGCATGGAGCCCTTGGGCGACACAGCGCGAACGCGCGGCTCCCCAGCCGAATTCTGCTTATTGAATTTTTCGCTGATCCGATTTCAGAAAGACTTAGACCGGGAGCCCAGTGATGGTCCATCACGCCGAATTCAAGCTGGTTTGCGACAATTGCAACTCACTAAGCATTCGGATTGACGTTGCCGAGGGGGCGCCGTCGTCAACCCAGATCCGATGTGGCCATTGCGAGGCGCCCCGGGGCACCCTGGGTAACCTTCGACGCCTTGCCAGCAAGCGTGATACGCCCGAGTCTGATCTGGACGAAGCGTGCTTCCCCGGGAGACGTACCCCTGACGCGCTCGAAGGCGGAGATCTGCGATAAGCTAAGCGTAATTCGTCCCCGCCTGCAGGCCTTTCCGGCCGACGGCCGAACATCGTGCGACTTGCCGGCATACGGGATACATCCCGCTTCACCGTGGGCGGGGACCCGATGTGATGCGGGGATGGGGAATAAGCGTTCCCCCAGCGCAACACCCGGACGGCGATTGTCGCCTCCATACGCAGCGAACGACGAAAGCTGTCACTTTCGGAGGCTGCTCAACCCTGGCAAAATCGGCAGGCGCGCACTGCAGCATCGGCGCTATACTTCCGCCCGCGAGGGAAGAGTCGACTATTGCAGGCCAGCCACACAGTAATCTCGCTCGCACGTGCGGGAAGTACTTAGTTCGATTTGAAGAAAGGATAAAGAAAGCTACGCGTTGCAGCCGATTTAAGTTGCTTCGTTTCTTGGCCCGATTTAAACTATTTAAATGGATGCAAGCCAGTCTCTCGTCCGGCAGCCGTTTTTTTGAGCGGCAGGCTGAGAGAGATATGCGACGAATTTTTAATGCGTAAGATTGTCGCAGGCGGGATGAACCATCATCGATGATCGCCGACTAACGAAAGTAACTATTGCCGACCACCGGTCATTTGTTTGGGTGAGGGGGTCAATAATGAGGAATATTTATAAGTCGGGTGATTGCGTCCTTTGGGATTCCCTTAACGCGATCAAGCAGGCGCAAATCCAGCTTCATCTTTTGAATGGTGAGGGGGCCAACCCAACCGTCATTGCCTCCCGAATTCAACTCTGCGACGTCCTTCTGGGCGAGATTTCGGGCATCCGTACCAGTCTCGCCAGACATCTCGAGTACACGCGTGGAACGGTGCAAACCGGCCCGGTTCAGTTGCATAGCTGAGATTTTCGGCGAACGGCGCGCTCAGGAGCGCTGAGCGTTGTCGTCCGTCGTTTTCTCGCTGTTCTCGATCCTGAACTCCTCCAGCTTGCGCCCGGACTGCAGCGCCGCGACGAGCCATCGCGGCTGCTTGCCGCGGCCGGACCACGTTTCGGTCGGCTCCATTGGGTTGCAGTATTTCGGCGGCACCCTTGGATATCTGCGGCGTGGCCGTTCGGATCCGGGCTCGGAACCTGCGCTATCCTGCATCGGGTCGGGTGGGTTAAGCTGAGCCAGCCGTTTCTCCAGCTCGAGCTTCTCCGCCGTGATTCTCTCCGACAAAATCTTCGTAATCTCTTCGTGGAGAAGCCAGAGCTCGTCGAAGGTCATAGCTTCTAAATCTGATTTGCGCATCGTGCTCTCGCGACCAATTTGAGCCTGAGCGGGGGCAATCCCTGAACAAAACACACTCTCTGCTCAGGCAATAAAAAGCACTGAGCGCTGACGTGAATGGAAGACATTATATGTGACATAAATATTATATCCAATGATTTATTTAATGCTTGATAAATCGTTTTTTATTGGCAAGCTATAGCGGAATTTCAGACGTTCTGTGGAGTTTAAATAGATAAATAATTGCGCGGAAATGTGGTTTAAGTTGGTTTTGTAAGGGTTTGAGAAATGGACCGTATTGAGCTTCCCCTCTGCCATCTTCATGAGACAGTCAGTCGCTTCGTCGTCCCTTCCGCCGCCCTGCGGGATATTCGGGCCCTGCAGGCTCAGATCGAACTTCGGCGTCTCGCCTTGAGGGATATTGAGGTAATTCGATGCCGGTTACGGCCGCTCATGCGCCGGCGAAGCAAGCGCCTTGTCCCGAGCCTGCGTAAGAGGGATGGGAGGCGATTGCGTCAGGCACCGGCATTCCGGGCCAGAGCCCTGCGCGAATCCTGCGCCGTGTAATCTGACCTGGCGTTTAAATCCCGTAACATATCTTATTGCGAGTTGTTCTCGATTGCTGCAGCTTCTGGAATAGGCTGTACACACATAAATGTGTGTACGGCGGATTTATCCAGAGCTTGCCTTGGGAACTTTTTGGTATTCCCCTTGATTAATAATGAACGAGGCAATATGACAGCCGATTATTAAGATGGAACCGCGGGACGACCATGTCGGCGAAAGAAATCGAACTAAAGTCCATGTCTCTAGATGATCTCTGGTCGCTTCATGAAGAGATCAGTGCGATATTGTCGGCCCGGATCGAAGCGGAAAAGCGCGAACTAGAGAAGCGGCTGGCGGTTCTTAGCCGGGGTGTGGCTGCTACGCGTGAGTCGGACGATGCGCGCGCGCTTCAGGGCGGGAAGCCGCGGCGGAAGTATCCGAGAGTACTGCCAAAATACCGCAATCCGAAGACCTCCGAGACCTGGTCGGGACGTGGCAAGCTACCTCGCTGGCTTGTCGCGGCGATGAAATCGGGAAAGAAGATCGAAGAGTTCCGGATCAGCGACGGCGGTTCCAAGGGCCGGCAGCGCGCCTGATCCTGGACGGCGTTCTGGAAAAGAAAATCCTCGATTACCAGGTTGGCGTAATCGGCAGCTCCGGAAAGGCATGCAGCGCGTGCCATCCGGGTTTCTTGCCTTCATTTAAGCCGATCCACTTTCGGGAGCGGCTTCGATCCAGCCGCCCAGAACGTTTTCGAGCGAAGTGGACGCCGGCTCGCGCGTCAAAAACAGAATGTAGAGATTTGGTTCTAATTCAACCAGAACCAGATATGCTCTAAAAGGCGTTGCGCGCTCGCAATACCTCCACCGGGGTCCGAAGGAGAATTGCGAGATCCATTCGCAGACTCCAGTTATCGATGTACCACAGGTCGTATTCGACGCGTTGTTCGATCAGAGCCCTTGTGGGCGTCGGGCCGCGGCAACCATGAATCTGCGCCCAACCGGTGAGCCCCGGCTTGACCCGCCGCCGGAACGCGTAGCGCTGGACCGCCTTGGCGAATTCACTATCGTGCGCCATCGCATGCGGTCGTGGCCCGACCAGGGACATGCTCCCGTCCAGCACGTTCAAGAGCTGCGGCAGCTCGTCGATGCTGGTCCGACGCAGCCATTTGCCAATCCGCGTCACGCGGCTGTCGGCGGCCTTGGCCTGGGTGATCGTGGGGCCGTCCTCCAGTACGCGCATGGTCCGAAACTTGTAGATCGCAAAGCTCCGGCCGCTGAAGCCGCAGCGTTGCTGCCTGAAAAGGACGGGGCCCGGCGAGTCCAGCTTGATGATGACGGCAACTGCCGCCAGCAGCGGCGCCAGCATGACCAGGCAGATTCCGGCGCCGATCAGATCAATGCTTCGCTTTGCAGCGCGTTCAATTGGGGTGAGCGGCCCGCGCTGGACTTCAACGCCTATGGCGCTTCCAAGATCCCGCGTCGGTTGCGCGAACATCTCCGATGCCGCCCCGACCGGAACGAAGACGACCGGAAACGGCAAGACTCTCAGCTCGGCAACGAACTCGCGCAATTCGCGCCAGCGGTTCGGATCCGCTTCCACAATGATCTCTTCGATGTCGAAACCGCGTGCATGCTGGACGACAAGGGCGCTAAGCCGCTTGCGGTATCCTGAACTGGCACCCGGCCGAGGCAGGCTGAAATGTCCAGCCAAACGAAATCCCAGTGCCGTGAGCGCCTGCGCCAACCCGGTATCCTGCGATTGCGCCTGGTCCGTGATCAACACCACATTGCCGCCGGAAAACTTTCGGTCGTTGAGGCCTTTCAAGAGCAGGGCTCTCATGATGACCCGATGTCCAATCAGCATCGCCAGGCCGACGACGGCGAAGGCCACGCCGGCGCCACGGGAGATTTCGGCGCCAATGTTGAGGGCGCCGACGGCTCCGCTGAGCAGAACGAACACGAACATCCACGAGAGGCAAACGGCGTGGACTTGACGGCGAAGCGCGAGAAGCTCAGGCGGCCTGTACATGCCTCGCATCTTCAGCAACGAAACGCAGAGTGCCGAGACGACGATCGCAGAACCTATGGCCTTGCCAACATCGGCCGTGGTCCAGTCGGCATAGAGCCGGTAAAGCAGTGTGGAGAGAATGCTGGCGATCAGGATGATCGCGACGTCGCTGCAGGTCGCGAGCAACTCGATGGAGCGATAACGGATCGGCCATTTTCGTTCTGACTTCAGCGGTGGACTGAAGCCACGAGCGGCGAAATCGCCGTGGACGTCCGCTGCAATGTTGCGGGTTATGAAATTCATGGCTGCTGAAATGATCAAGTGTGGCGCGTCTTAACCGTTATTTAATGTATAATAATCCATTAAATGGGGCAACAATTAATTGCGAAAATTAAATGAATTAAATGGTGTCTCTTCCTCGCGCGTATTCCGCTCGCGCATTGTCGTGGCGGCTCCCGTATCCATCGCGCGGATGCATCGGACGGCCAGCGATGGGGCTTCTCGCGGTACCGGAGGAGCGGCGCGGGGGGCCGTGGCGCCTCCAGGACCGCGTGCGCGTCCGCCTTAGGATTCTAATCGTTCAGAACTAAATGGCAGAGCCTGCACGCAATCAGCCGGAAGCAGGCGCTTCCTCGCTCTGCATCGCTGGTCCGCAACCCCCTTGATCGATGGACGCCCGATCCTGTCCCTGGAGATCATGCCCGGGCGGGCCGGGCAGGTCCGTCCAACTACTGAGTGACGCCCGTAATTGGCTGGGGTGTCGTGATGACCGTGGTCGATCCGGTGCCCGCAGTGGCGGCCTTGAGTGCGTAGCCGTTGGTCGCGTAGATGATCGGGTCGTTTGCTGTGGCCATGATCGTTCGCAGGAAGTTCAGGAACTTGGTGGTCTCAACCGAAGCTGAGTTGGACGTGTAGATGACGTCCTTGTTCCGCATTTCAAAGGTTTGAGCGAGGAAATAGCCCGAAGGATCGCGGAAATTGATCAGATAGATGATGGGAATGATCGGGCCCTTAAAGGGCCTGCAATCGACGCCCATTTCCTTGGCCACTTCGCGCGTTTCACCCCGATACAGGAAGACCGACGATGGATCAGCCAACCCATCGTTCATGCCACCCTGTTTGCCCACCGCCTCGGCCAGCGAGATGCGCCACGCATCGAACTTGAATTGCCCCTGAAGGCCGGACGCGCCGAACGCGACAAAGGTCTGTGGTTGGTTGTAGAGATAAATGACGTCGTTCGGCAATACGTAGATGTTGTTGGAAGGCTCGTACATCAATGCGCCGAACGGGACGCTTGCGCGGTGCCCCTTGCGCTCGAGCGACACCCACGTGTCATAGCCTTGCGTGATAGGCCCGCCGGCGCGCGCGATGGCGTCGATGATGCGCTCGGCGGATGGGCTCGCACGGAAGCGGCCGGCGGCGCGCACGTCGCCAAGTACGCTGACCAGGGACGTGTTCTGCTCGGCTACGGCCACGACGACCTGCGGTTCGAGGGCGCGGCCCTTGAGCCGCTCCACGATGTCCTCCCGGATCTCCGAGGGGCTCCGGCCCAGCGCCCGGATCGTGCCGGCGTACGGAACGGCGATATAGCCCTTCTCGTCCACCGCCTGGTTTGGAACCGTAACGAAATTGCCAGCGCGGACGCCCGCGTCCGATGTAAACAGGCCGCCGGCTGCGGACTCGAATATCGTGATGCTGACTGTGTCACCGACGCCGAAGCGGTACGTCTTCGCCGGCGCCTTATCGGCAAAGGCCGAGGACAGACGCGGCGTATAGCGGCCGAGAACCTCGACAACCTCGGGTGTCAGCTTCACCAGGGCATAGGGGAGGACGGCGGGCTCAAGGCCTTCCGACGCCGTTCGGACGTCTGTTGCCAATGGGCCGGATCCGGGCGTGATAATGCACCCGGCGCAAGATAGCGCCAGGAGACCAGCAACGATCCTCCCGCATGTTTGCAGCGCGATAATGGCGAGTATCCCCAAGTCGACCCAGTATAGGTAAGGTACATTAATACGCGATTCAGGCCAGCGAATCATTGCGTTAACCTGAAACGCAACCGGTGCTTGTTGCCGATATGCAACATGGCGAGGAGGGGGACGCCGGGCACCCGATCCTGAATGGGGGGCGAATCCGTTTCAGTTGGAGCCGGTTAGCCCATAACGGATGTAGTGCTCGTCGCGGTAGTAGTCGCTGCGGTGCGTGTCGTAGCGAGACATCGCCTTGATGTCGGTCTTGTTGAGAATCGCTCCGATGAGGCACTCGTGGATATTGGGGGCGGTGTGCAACGCATGCTTAACGACGTCGACCTTCGTCCGTCCCCATTCCACCACCAGGACGAAACAGTCGATGAAGGTTGTCGTCGAACGGACGTCGACCAGGGGCGTCAGCGGCGGAAGATCAACGATGACATAGTCATACGTCGATCGCAGTTGATCGAAGAGCTTGCGCATCGAATCCGTTGCCAGCATCTCGCTGGTGTGCAGCACCGGTGTCCGGCTGACGGCGGGGAGGAATGCCAGATTTGTTTTCGGATCCCGCCAGATTGTCTCCTCGATCTGCTTCCCGTGGCTGATGACGTCTACGATGCCTGCGGTCGCGTTTGCGGCGAGGCTGGCGGAAAGCGACGGGTTTCGGAGGTCGCAATCGACGACGATGACGCTCTTGCCGCTATGGGCGATGAGCTGGGCGAGCGAGGCTGCGATCGTCGTCTTGCCCTCGTTCGGCAGGGCCGAGGTGATGCCAATCACCTGATTGGAGGCTTTGCTGGGATTGAGGTCTATAGCGAGCTTGATTGCACGGATTGACTCGGCGTACCGAGATAACGGCTTGCCGACGACGGTCCTGTGAAATGTCGAACCGGCCGATATCCTTCGTTGCCGCGTGTCGTGGTCAGGGTTCCATGCCGCTGCCTTTGAAGTCGACGCCTTTTCAGCACGCAACGCCGGCACCAGCGACAAACATGACAATCCCAGCGTCGATTCGATCTGCGCGGACGTACGGAAGACGCGATCCATCATTTCCCTGAACAGGCCCAGTCCCACGCCGAGCCCAAGTCCGCCGACCAGACCCAGCGCCAGGATCAGCGGGCCTTTCGGTTTGCTCTTGCTCTGCGGCGGCACCGCGGGATACATCACCCGCGCTTCCGCGATAGGAAAACTTTCCTGCTGCGCTGCACCCACATAACGCTGCAGGAATGTATCATGCAGGCTGCGCAAGCTTTTCGCCTTGCTCTCCAATTCGCGGATCGTGATCTCGGCCAGGTTTGTCGAGCGCGACTGCTCCACGGCGTCGGACATTCGCTTCTCGATCTCCTGCTGCCGCTGCTTGGCGACCTCGAATTCGCTCCGACTCGTTTCCGCGTACCTCTTGACCTCGTCGAGGATCGATCCGCGCAGCTCGCGCATCCGATTTCGTAAGTTGACGACCGCGGAGTGGTCGCGGCCAAAACGTGGCGCCCACTCGGCGATGCGTCGTTCCAATTCAAGATATTGCTGGCGAAGGTTGATGATGATGGGGCTGTTCAGTGCATCGGTGCCCGCTGCATCCAAATTGCCGATCGACGACGAGTTCGCTGGGTTGGCTTCCAGGATCGCCTCGTAGCGGTTCAATTTGGCCAAAGCCTCGGACGTTTGCGCGCGAGCGGCGACCAATCGGCTGTTGAGCTCCGTGACCTGCTGCTCGTCGATCGGCTTTCCCCCGGAGGAAACGACGTTGTTCTTGGACTTGTAGGCGCTGACCGCACGTTCAGCCGCGAGCGCCTGCTCTCCGAGCTCTCGCAGCCTTTCCTGCATCCAATCTCTTGCCCGGCGATTTGTCTCCAGCTTCGCTTTCTCCTGTTGGGTGAGATAGACGCTCGCGATTGCGTTAGCGATCTCGGCAGCTCGTATTGGATTGCTCGAACTGAAGTTGATCTCGATGAGGTTGCTGTAGCCGATCCGGTTCACCACGACGCGGTTCTGAAACGCAGTGATGAGGCCTTCCTGCGGCTCGCTCGGCACAGGTGGTTGCAGATCGTTTGACGTGGACGACCCCAATACGGCACGAAGCCGCTGCCACACAGAGGGCAGCGCCGGGGGCGATTGCTTGAAATCAGGGTCGTCGGCGAGCTTGAACTGATTGATGATCTGGACTGCCATCCCTCTCGATTTGAGGATCTGGACTTGAGTTTCGAATAGAGTGAGATCGAAGGCCGGCTCAGCCAAGATCGATTGTTGCTGGATGAACTGTGTCTTGGCGTTCTCAAGCATGACCTGAACCTGGGCGGTATAGGTCGGCGGCGTGATCCGCAGATAGATCAGGCAAGCGGTCACTCCGAGTGCGGCTGCAAGAATGATCACCACGTACTGACGTCGCAGGAATGCAAGGGCGGTATTGATGAGTTCGCCGATCCCGCCGCTCTCGGGCTCACGATCATAAGCGGGTGCGTGGAGCCTGTCGGTTTGCAGCATATTGCTCTGGAGCATTCGGTTGTCGCCTCTGCCACCTGTGAATCTCGCCGGGCCGCCGCCAGCGTAAGTTTGGCATGGCCGTCGAATGCCGGGCACCGTGCTGCCCTGCACTTAAAATAAATATACCGGAAAATGTCGCTTGTTCAAATTAAATGTACGATAGTTAATTTGCCGATGTTGGCCGAGGCTGCTCCCGGTTATTTAATGGTGGGGCGCTCGAATAATCTCGAAGGCGCTTTTGACAAATCGCGTCGCGGACGGGGAGTCCATCCGTGGCAGCCGTAAGCGGACTGAAGTTCGCTCTTTAATCAATCTTCTTCCGATCGAAAAACGGGCTTGTTCGTGAGTGGGTTGATGGAACCGCGTGACGGTTCCGGGAACTCAAATCCAGCGATGGATAATGTTCGAGATAATATATTGTGTGATTGCGACATAATCGATTGACATTTAATTTGCTGCGATCTTTATTTATTACCCGAGTGTCCGGTTGGTCATTTCCGGTGTTGGAGATGCCGAGACGGAACCATGCGGTTTGCTTGATGACTCCGATGCCCGGCTGTCCGGTCTCCTGCCATTTCTGTGGGTGCCGGAGGGGTATCGCAGCAACAACAGCCTGGTTTTCGATCGAGCGGCCGGCCCAGGGTCGTGACTATCGTCAGCGTCGATCTTCTGGCTGCGGGTCGACGCGGGATTCAAGCCGAAGTTGGCAGCATTGGAGGCTTTGATGCACGCCGAACTCTATACTGATGGAGTGGAGGAGATCACCATTGGCGGGTCGATCGTGCGTGTCGATCTGGTCAGTCTTTCGCCGACCGAACGCGACGCCAACAATGCGCCGAAGAAGGTGTTCCGGCAAAGGCTGATCTTTTCCGTGGAGTCGTTCGCGAATTCAGTCGAGGTGATGCAGAACGCGCTGCAGGGATTGGTCGACGCCGGCGCGGTACGGCGCAACCAGCCGAGAGCGCCGGCCGACCAGGCCCAGACCACTTCGACGGAGCGCGAACCGCCCAACAGCCCACGGTCCCCCAATGTCTCAAGTAATTTCCGTTGAACCTGACCTCACGGGCGCGGAAGCGCCGCCTGTGAGCGCCGACGAGCCCGTGCGCCCGTCCTTGCGGACAGAACTTGAATGTCTCGCAAAGATCGCCGCCTATCACGGTGTCGATCTGCCGGTTGAGCGCCTCAAGCACAGCTATGCCATCGACGGGAGTCCTGTCTCGGCAACCCGATTGCTCCGCATGGCGAAGGAAGCGGGCCTGCGCGCAACGCGCACGCAGCTCGACTGGGGTGCGCTGTTTCGGTTGGGAGAGGCTTATCCGGCTCTGCTGCGACTTTCGAACGGCAACTGGATCGTCGTTCTCGGGGCAGGACAGGGGCCCGATGGCGCGGAAGCGGTTAGCGTGTTCGATCCGCTCGCCGAGCGCCGGGACGAGCCTCTGATCGTTAACAGGGATACGTTCTGCACCCGATGGAGTGGCGACACCATCCTGATCAAGCGCGAGCGGCTTGCGTCGGACCATCGACCGGCCTTCGGGCTGCGCTGGTTCATCCCCGAACTGGCCCGTCAGTGGCGCCTGTTTGCCGACGTCGCGATCGCCGCCATTATGCTCTATGCACTGGGTCTCGCGATACCGATCTTCTTCCAGCTCGTCATCGACAAGGTTCTCGTGCACGAGAGCTTCACCACGCTCTATGTGCTGGCGGCCGGTGCGACTGCGGCGCTGGCGTTCGACGCGATGTTCGGCTTTCTGCGGCGCTATCTTTTGCTCTATGCGACCAACAAGGTCGATATCCGGGTAGCAACCAAGACGTTCGGTCACCTCCTCGGCCTGCCCGTGACCTTCTTTGAGCACATTTCGGCCGGCGTCCTGGTAAAGCACATGCAGCAGGCGGCGCGAATCCGCGAGTTCCTGACCGGCCGTCTGTTCCTGACGACGCTCGACGCGCTGTCGCTGTTCGTGTTCATCCCGGTGCTGGCGCTCTACAGTCTCAAATTGACATGCATGGTGCTGGCCTTCACCGCTGCCAGCGGCATGGTCGTCGCGCTGCTGATGGGACCGTTCCGGCGCAGGCTCTATAATCTCTACCAGGCGGAAGGCGCGCGGCAGGCTCTGCTGGTTGAGACGGTGCACGGCATGCGTACGGTGAAGTCGCTGGCGATGGAGCCGCTGCAGAGCAGGGTCTGGGACGATCGCTGCGCGCAGTCGGTGACGATGCGGTTCGGCGTCGAGAAGATTTCTGCCGCCGCCCAGTCGGCCACCGGGTTCCTCGAAAAGATGATGACGCTCGGCATCATCTCGCTTGGAGCGCTGGATGTCTTCAGCGGCGAGATGACCATCGGCGCGCTGGTCGCTTTCAACATGCTGGCGGGTCGCGTGTCGGGACCGCTGGTCCAGCTAGTGACAATGGTTCATGAATATCAGGAAGTCGCGCTGGCGGTGAAGATGCTGGGCGAGGTGATGAACCAGAAGCCCGAACGCGATGGTAATCGCGAGGGGCTGCGGCCCGACTTTGCCGGCAAGATCGAGTTCGAGAATGTCTCGTTCCGCTACGGATCGGAAGGCGCACCGGCGCTGGACGACGTCTCCTTCTCCATCGCCCCAGGATCGATATTTGGCATCGTCGGCCGAAGCGGCTCCGGCAAGACCACGCTCACGCGGCTGATTTCCGGGATGTATCCGGTGCAGCAGGGCCTGCTGCGCGTTGACGGATACGATTCGAGGGAGCTCGATCTCGCCCATCTGCGCCAAAATCTCGGATTGGTCTTGCAGGATAATTTCCTGTTTCGCGGTACGGTTCGCGACAATATCGCCTGCGTGAAGCGCGATGCGACCTTTGCAGAGGTCGTCCACGCGGCCAAGCTCGCAGGAGCCGATGAATTCATCGAACGGCTCCCGCGCGGCTTCGATACCATGCTCGAGGAGGACGCCTCGAACCTGTCAGGCGGACAGAAGCAGCGCCTCGCGATCGCGAGGGCCCTGATCGTCAACCCGCGCATCCTGATTCTGGATGAGGCAACGAGCGCGCTCGATTCCGAAAGCGAGATGATCATCCGCCGCAATCTGCGCCGTATCGCCGAAGGACGAACCGTCATCATCGTCTCGCATCGGCTGTCGATGCTTGCGGACGCGAACCAGATCCTGGTCATTGACCGCGGCCGGATCGTCGACGTCGATCATCACGACCGGTTGCTGTCGAAGTGCATGATTTATCGGCATCTCTGGAACCAGCAGACGAAGCAGATCGCATGACCAAGCCTGAGAAATCCCGCAACGATGCAAACGATCCGGTGCGGACGACCGAACGACGGCGGCGCGGGCTGTTCCGGCCCACCGGGCGCCGGCCGCCGGTGGTGACGGAATTCCAATCCGACGCGATCGAGGTCGAGCATCGGGCGCCGCCGCGCATCGCCCGCGTGACGCTCTATTGCGTCCTGGCTCTGATACTCACCGCGATCGGCTGGGCCGCGGGGTCGCAGGTCGACATGATCGTGACGGCCCAGGGCAAGCTGGTCACCACGCGCCCCAATATCGTCGTCCAGCCGCTCGAGACCTCTGTCATCCGCGAGATACATGTGAAGCCTGGCGATCGGGTCAATCGCGGCGACCTGCTGGCGACGCTCGATCCGACATTCTCGCAGGCGGATCTCGACCAGTCGAGCAGCAAGGTCGGTGTGTTCAATGCCGCGATTGATCGTCTCAAGGCCGAGTTGAATGGTGAGGAGTATGTCATCGGCGAATCCGCCAACGCCGACGAGGTTCTCCAGCGCAAGATGTTCCTGCAGCGCAAGGCGGCCTACGATGCGCAGGTGGAGAACTATCAAGCGCAAATCGCGTCCGCACGCGCCAACCTGAAGACTGCGCAGAACGAGGAGACGGTACTGCTTCAGCGGCTCGAAACGATGAAGTCGATCGAGGTCATGCGCGCGACGCTGATGGACAAGGAAGTCGGCTCGAAGCTGAACTTGCTGCTGTCGCGCGATGCTCGCCTCGACGTGGAAAGCAATCTGGCGCGCGTCCGCGGCAATATCGCCGATTATGCGCATCGCCTCGACAAAGCCGAGGCGGACCAGAAGGTCTACGCCGAGGATTTTCGCAAGACGGCTTATCAGGATCTCGTGGAGACGCTGGCGAAACGGGATAGCGCGGCGGAAGATCTGAAGAAGGCTGAGCTTCGCCGGAAACTGATCGTGCTGAAGGCGCCGGCCGATGCGATCGTGCTCGATATCGCCAGCCGAACTGTCGGTTCGGTCGCCCGTGAGGCCGAGCCGATGTTTGTGCTTGTTCCCCGCGATGTGCCGCTGCAGGCGGAGGTCAATGTCGAGGGCAAGGACGTCGGTCAGGTTTCAGTCGGTCAGCCCGTCCGGATCAAGTTTGATGCTTTTCCGTTCCAGAAATACGGGACAGCCAAAGGCGAGGTACGCGTCGTCAGTCAGGACTCGTTCCCGCCGGATCCGAAAGCCGAAGGTGCGCACCGCCCGACCGCTCCCTATTACCGCGTATTGGTCGACCTGTCCGACACGCACCTTCGGCTGCCGGAGGAGCGCGCTCAATTTATTCCTGGCATGGCGGTGACCGCCGAGATGAAAGTCGGGCGGCGCAGCGTGATGTCTTACTTCCTGTATCCGCTGCTTCGCGGCCTGGATGAAAGCATACGCGAGCCATAGGAAAGGCCCGCTGCGACAGAAACCGTCACCTTGGCGTTGACGGTTTCCCGCAAGGACAAATCATTCTCGAGCGGATGGCTGTATTCGGTCGGCGACGTGGCGGTCGCGGCCGCGGCAGGAACGAAACGGCGGCCGGCTTGCCTCAGTGGGCCGGCAGCGGCGTTTTGCTCCTGACGAACTCCGCAAGGGAGCCGACGGTCTCAAAAATCTCACCGCTGAACTCGCTGCCATCGACTTCGAAGCCAAACTCCTCCTCAAGCGAGGCGAGCAGTTGGACCACCGCAAAGGAATCAAGTTCAGGCATGCTGCCGAACAGCGGGGTCGAGGCGTTGAGCGTGCTGGCCCGGTCTTCGATGCCGAGCGTCTTCACGATAGTGGCTTTGACGGTTTCAAGCGTGCGATCATCGATATTCATTTTGTCTCCAATTGCTCAAGCCTATACGAGCACCTCGACCGGAGGCGGGTGTCCCAGGAAAGCGGTGGGGCTGGCGGTGAGTCCGTAGGCGCCAGCCTGAAACAGCACGATCAGATCTCCGATTTCGGCTTGCGGCAAGCTGACATTGTCCCCGAGCAGATCCAGCGGCGTGCACAGACAGCCGACGACGTTCACAACTTCCTTGGCCTGTCCGCCAAGGCGGTTGCCGACAGCGATCGGATAGTTTCGCCGGATCACCTGTCCGAAGTTGCCGGAAGCGGCGAGCTGATGATGCAATCCGCCGTCGACCACCAGGTAGTGGCGTCCGCGCGACTCCTTGCGATCGACGATGCGGGTGACGTAGACGCCGCACTCGCCGACAATGTAGCGGCCGAGCTCGATCACCACCCGGGCCTCAGGCAGGTTCGGTTCGATGGCGGTCTCGAGCAGCTCGGCGAGATTGTCGCCGATGGCGGACAGCTCGAGCGGCTGGTCCTTGTCGAAATAGGGGATGCCGAACCCGCCGCCGAGATTCACGTAGCGGATCGGCGGAGATTTGCGGGCCAGCCCGAGAATCAGATCTACGGTCCGGCGCTGGGCTGAGCAAATCAGATCCGCGCTCAGGTTCTGCGATCCGGCGAAGACATGGAATCCGAGGAGCTCGACATCCGCGGCCGCGAGCTCGGCGAGCAGAGACGGCACCTTCTCTGCATCGACGCCGAACTGCTGCGGCCCGCCGCCCATGCGCATACCGGAGCCCTTGACCTCAAAATCCGGGTTCACGCGGATGGCGACCCGCGGGCGCAGCCCCAGCCGATCGCCGGCCTGGATCACCCGCGCAGCCTCGGTCGCCGACTCGATTTCGATGACGACCCCTGCAGCGACGGCCTGCGTGATGCTTGCCTCGTTCTTGCCGGGGCCGGCAAAGCTCACATTGGCCGGGCGCATTGGCGTGTCGAGAGCGGTCCGCATCTCGGATGCCGACGCGACGTCGAAGGCGTCCACCAGCGTCGCAAGATGTTGCACCACCGCCGGCATCGGATTGGCCTTGATCGCGTAGCTCAGCTTGATGCGCCGCGGCAGAGTGGACCTCAGCAATTTCACCCGATCGGTGAGCAACGCGCGGTCATAGGCGAAGAACGGCGTCGAGCCGACCCGGTCGGCCAGCCGCTGGAGCGGCATGCCTCCGACGGCGAGTTGACCGTCGATCTGGCCAAAAGCGGCTATGGTTGGTCGCAAGGCCAAGAGGCGAACTCCTTCTTCAGCATAACGCGGTCGAACTTGCCGTTTGGCGACCGCGGGATTTCATCCCGAATGATAACGGCCGACGGCACCATGTAGAACGGCAATCTGCGCTTCATGGCGGCGATGATTGCGGTCGTATGGTCGTGGCCATTCGCTCCAGCCGGGCTCGCGACAAGCAGGATGCGTTGACCGAGATCGCCATCCTCTATGCCGAGCGCCACGGCGTCGCGGACGAGCCCGGTCGCATAGGCTTCTTCCTCGATTTCTGTCGGGCTTATTCGGTAGCCGGAGGTCTTGATCATCTCGTCTTTGCGTCCGACGAAGTACAGGAAGCCCTCGTCGTCAGTGACCACAGAGTCACCGGACCAGACTGCTATCTCCGGCGTTCGCCATGAGGCATCGCGTCCCGGCGCCGGCCGGAATCGAGCAGCCGTGCGCTCGGGGTCGTTCCAGTAACCCATCGC
Organism: Bradyrhizobium sp. USDA 10063; assembly: GCF_054063735.1. Classification (NCBI taxonomy): domain Bacteria; kingdom Pseudomonadati; phylum Pseudomonadota; class Alphaproteobacteria; order Hyphomicrobiales; family Nitrobacteraceae; genus Bradyrhizobium; species Bradyrhizobium sp. USDA 10063. The sequence continues at coordinate 210,558 of NZ_JBSSGP010000002.1, forward strand.
AACCAATGCGCCGCGATGAACCAATTCGCCTTCCTCGCCTGGATTGCATCTGGTGCCGTCGGGCCGGACCACCAGGATCTCGGCATTTGGGATGGCCTTGCCGATGGAGCCGGGCCGGCGGTCGATTTCGGCCGGGTCGAGATAGGTGGAGCGGAATGCTTCGGTCAGCCCGTACATGAGATACGGTTTTGCCTGCGGGAAGTGGGCTCGCAGCCTGTCGAGGACAGGCTTGGGCATCTTCCCGCCGGTGTTTGCGAAATATCGCACGGTACGTGCTGCCTCAGGAGGCCACGCCTGCTCGACGATCTGGATCCACAGCGGCGGCACGCAGGTCAGCCCTGTGACTCCATGCCGGGCGCAGAGCTGCACGACGTCGCGGGGCAGGAGGTAGTTCATGAGCACCACATGCGCGCCAACGCTGAAGGCGGTGGTGAGCTGGCTGAAGCCGGCGTCGAAACTCAGCGGGAGAGCGGCCAGGATGACGTCGTTGGCCGTGTTCGCCAGATATTGGCTCACACTCTCGGCGCCAACAATCAGGTTTCGGTGACTGAGCACAACGCCCTTGGGTTTGCCTGTGCTGCCGGATGTGTAGAGGATCGCAGCCATGTCGAGATCAATGGCGGCGCTTCTGATCGGGGCGGGATCTCCGGATACAGGCGATTGCGGCCAGCGGTGGATCGCTGTCCCTTTGTTGGGCGACACGCTCTCGGATGCAGCGTCAACCAGCAGGATGTGCTCGACACTGGGACAGGCGCTGAGGACGTCGCTCAGCAACTCCAGTCGCTCCGACGAGGTGACCAGTACGCGCGCTCCGCAGTCGGCGAGGATGTGTCCCACCTGATGCGGCCGCAGAAGGGGATTGATCGGCACGAAGGTTCCGCCGGCAGCGGAAGTGCCGAAGATCGCCGCGACGGTCTCGATGCGCTTTTCCAGAAACACCGCGACGCGCTGTTCGCGTTCAAGACCTAGGCTGGTGAGATTCGCGGCCACCGAGCAAACCTTGCGCCACAACTCGGCGTAGTTCAACGTCGTGCTCTTGTATGTCAGCGCCCGCGCCTCCGGATGCGAGGCGGCGCGATGCTGGAGCAGGTGGTGCAAGCTCGTCCTTATCATCGTCTGGCCCATGTCCAACCTGTCTGCCGCTTTCACCAGGCTACGCAGGTGAGTTCACTGTAGAGATCGTCGATCTGGTCCGGGCGCAACGTTGTGCTCCGATACATCTTCGGTCTCGGCGATTTCAGCATGATCGACCGCTTGGGGCGGTCGCCCACCACACGCAGCTCGGCCAGCGTCGCCAGGATCCCATGGCGAAGCAGCAGATGGCGGGCAATATGCTTGGCGCCCCTGCGGAACAGCTCCCGGTTTCCGACGTACAAGATCGAGGCAAACAGCGGAAGGTTCTTGCGTCGGGCCCTGCGGAATATGACGTAACACGACGTGTCGCCTTCAACGACCACGATATGGCGTGCTGCAGCCGTCCGCGCGTGATCGCGATAGATCTCCAGGTCGCGCCCGCGCAAAGTGCGCTCGATTTCCCGTGGCTCGGAAATGATGCGCACGCGCCGCGACAGGAGCGGCCACGGCAGATTTGGGACGAGGGCGGTCGCCACGTCCAGTTGGGAGAACTTCAGCCTGATATTGAGCGGTATCACGTTTCCGCTCGGCGAGAGATCGGTGAAGTGGTAGCCTTTCTGTGCGAGCAGTGCGTTGAGCAGCAATACGCTGCGCGAACGATATTCGTCGAGCACGCACCAGGCAGCCAGATTGCAGAACCGCTCCGCTTGGCCCTCGATCTTCCGCTCGGAATAGAACGCCAGATAGACGCCGACTATCCGTTCGCCTGCGCGAAGCAGGAAACCATGATTCGGCTGGCTGCAAGCCCATGGCGGGGTGATTGCGGCCTCCCATTCGGCGCTTGCGATGCGCGTATTTAGTTCGACGTGGAGAAACTCCGCCACCGCGCGCACATCTGCGGAGGTGATGGGATGAAGCGTCGCCGCGCCCGCCGATTTGCTCAACGTCCACCTATTCAGCGGATGCAGCACTTCGGGACGATGCGGCTGCGTGGCAGCGTGTTGACTGATTGCGGAGCGTGCGTTTGAGAACATTGAATGAGCAGGCGCTGGTCGTCGGCGAACGGATCGGTTGGCTCATAACTGCTTTGGTTGCTTGTAAGATGCGAATTGCCTGGGGGCCAATTTTGGATCCGCCGGAAACGACTTGTGGCTTCTCAGCTTCCTCTTCAGTGCGGACACGTATGGAGCCCAGGCATAAGCGCCGTTGTATTTCAGAAAAAATTCCAGACGCCCGTCGAATGGATCAACTTTCACGCGCCCCCTGACCAGCGCAGAGCCAGTCGTGTCCACAAGGGCAGGCGTGGTGCTGAACACGGCTTCATAGCCGGCCATTCTGCACAGTTCGATCGTTGAAGAATCGTGATCGCCATAGGGAAGGGCGAATAGACGAATTTTTTGTGTCGTCAGGCCTTCAAGATCGAGGCGCGACCCCTCGATTTCCTCCCGAGCGTCGCTGGGGGCCAGACGCGAGAGGCGAGGGTGTGTGCGGGAATGCGCCCCCACTGTTACGAGCGCCGACGGCAGCCTCGCGATCTGTTCGGCCGACATCACTGTCTCGATAGAGTCGGGGCTGCCTTTCGTCATCGACCAAGGTGGAGGGCCCCCCAATGCCCGGGTTGGGACGAAGATTGTTGAATGAAACCCGCGGGCGGTAAGCGCGGGTAAGGCATTCTTGGCGACACTGACATATGCGTCGTCAAACGTAATCGCGACGTTCGGCTTACCCGAAGGCAAGCTTCCACGGTGCGATGCCGGCACGACCCTGGCCGTTCGTCGGATCGACTCCAACTGGCGCACGAAATTCGATCGATACGCGTCGGGTATGCCATGGTAGTAGAGGATGACCAGCCTGGGGGCCGGCGAACGTCCTGCTAGCTCCAGCACCAGTCGAGACAGTCCTTGCGCGAGATAATAGAGCAGGCTGATAATCAACTTTGCGGTGCGCTTGGCCGTTGGCCCGACCGAGATTTCATGCCCGACCTGCAGCAGTTTCTCTTCGGGCGCGGCAGGCGGTGCTTCAGCGGGAGTCGGTCGTGAATTCTCGGTAAAACCGATCCCTCGACCGCGCAGCTCCGTGCGGCCGGTCCAGCCGCCTGATAGAAAGCTCGTCAACACTCCGGTCACCCGCTGTATGTCCTCGATTGACATATAGGACTATATCAAAATAAATAAATTAAATCCAGAGAGTTAAATTCCAATATTTATATTTACCATAATACCGAAATTTCGGATTTATACCGCGCCGCAACACCCCATTTCGGGTCAGGATGACGATCGAATTGCTCCGCTGGGGTTTGGTGGCCTGCGTAAGCCCTGAGCATAATTCCAGCGGGCATAGGTGTTTGAAGCATCAGAAGGAGAGGAAGAATTGCAAGAAATCTCAAAACACAGGCGGCCTTTTTCGGCCGCACCGGGACGGACAGCCCGCGGGCGGGTCGAGGCAGGTCCAGTCGCCAACATAGGTTGCATTGCGCTGTGTCAATGAGGCGCGTATTTATTTTGATATTTATTCTGAGATATTATGGTTTGTCTGTCGGTGTGCGAAATTTAATGCGCGGCACGCGATAATGGGAGCAGCATAAGGATTATGGCACGGTCACTTCTAAGTTCCGCTCGAATTCAAATGGCTCGGCGGGGACGACAACTGACAGATATCTGGTTAGCGGAAGGATACCGCGGAATCACTGAGCGGGTCAGAACTGCAGCCGCCACCTGGATGCGTCCCAAGCGAATTGCCTGGCCGGTGTTACCGGAAGACGTTCTAGCTGCCGACCTGAGTCGGCTCCGCCCAAGATCGATATCCAGAATTAGGTCGCACGATCCGATTTCGATCAACTGGGTGACCACTCCCTCGGGACCCGGATCCGGAGGCCACACAACCTGTTTTAGGATCATCAAGTATCTCGACAAAGCCGGATACGACAATCGGATTTTTTTCTACCACATTCACCGCGCCGACCAGAAGTATTTCGAAGGCGTCGCGCGTGATTACTATGGGCTGACCTGCCCGATCGGTGATCTTCGCAATGGAATGCCGGACGCTGACGCGGTGGTTGCGACAAGTTGGCCAACTGCCTACGCGGCGTTCAATGCGGCCTGTGCGGGGAAGCGCTTCTATTTTGTCCAGGATTTCGAACCATATTTCGACCCCGTTGGCGCCTACAGCGTGATCGCAGAGAATACTTACCGAATGGGCTTCCATGGCATCACGGCGGGAGCGTGGCTAACGCAGAAGCTTTCGCGTGAGTATGGGATGCAGTCTGACTATTTTCCCTTTGGCTGTGATACGTCTCGCTACCGTCTTGATCCGGCCTCCCGGCGTTCAGGAGTCGCATTTTATGTGAGAACTGGAACGCCCAGGCGCGGGACTGAGCTCGGACTGCTAGCTCTCGAGCTCTTTGCGAAACGGCAACCCGAAGCCCAAATACACTTGTTTGGTGAGAAGCTGGAGGGCCTGACCTTCAAGTTTATCAATCACGGCTTGGTCAGCCCAGCCAAGCTCAACGCGATATACAACCAGTGTTTCGCAGGGCTCTGTTTGTCATTCACGAATCTTTCCCTGGTTCCGTACGAGATGCTCGCCGCAGGTTGTATCCCGATCATCAATGATGCCGAGCACAATCGCGTCGTGCTGGACAACCCGCACGTCCGCTACACCGCTCCAACTCCCCACGCCTTGGCTGCGGCATTGGAAGATCTCATGCGAACGACCGACTTTAGCGCGCTGTCACGAGTTGCAGCGGAGAGCGTGAAATCAGCAACGTGGGACGACGCGGGAGCGGCAGTCGACGCGGCCTTCAAGCGCGCCTTGAATCCCTCACGCCAGGCGCAAAATCTGCAAAGCGTCCTGGCGCCGGTGCGTTAGAGCGTATTCGAGCGAGGTGGACACCGGTTCGCGTGAAGAAAACGCGTCAAAACAAGAATCTGGAGCTTAGGTTCTGATTCAATCAGAACCGAAGCTCTGGCGCGGCGCCGCCGGCGCTCAGCAGCCCCAAACCTCTCAGCTGCCGCCGTCAGTGTTGCAGGGCTGCGCACGCACCACCGTTGTCAGCTGGTTTGAGGAGTCGATCGTGACGATCTGCGCGTCCCATCCGCTGACCGCCGAGCACTTCACATCGATCGGGCGATATCCCCACGAGCCATTGACGATGCGCAGACCACGCACGGAGCCCGGTGTCCCCAGCCGAAAAGGCGCGCCGCCGCCTTGGACAAGCAGCCCATCAATATCGACGGATTCGTTGCCCTGGCTGTGTGGGTAAAAGAAGGGGGCGGTGCCGCCGCATGTGCCAGCTTCCACCATATGCAACGTCACATTGCGGACTGTCAAAGCCGGCCCGTCGTAGCCCTGGATCCCGTCGCCGTGCCAGTCGCGGCACAGGTCCGGAGAGATGACCTTGACGTAGCTGTCTTCGATCCTGACGGCTGTGCAGCCGCGGGTCCGTGCGCCAACACGGAAGCCTTCCGGCAGCCCTTCGATCTTCACTCGACGGGCTATGTAACCACCGGTGCCGACTGCGGGCGCGTCGGCGTCGGTCGTAGTCTGGCCCGGCGCCCGTACGAGCGACACGTCCTCAAGGACGAGCCCGTTGCGGCATTGGCCGTTGGCATCGTTGAGGATGTGACCACCCTGGATTTCGACCCGCCGTACCGTAACATTGTCCGCGTGGATGACGAGGTCGGCGTTGACAAGTCGCACATCTTCCAGCACGGCGCCGCGCTCGGAGATCCGTAAGGTTCTGGTGTAGGTGGTGGTCGGCTTCCAACCGGGAGGCACGCCGGTCGTCGACGCATTTGGAAAGGAGGTCCTGGCGGGTTGCGGGGCAGGCCCTTCCTCTCCTAACGCGGCGGACGCGAGCATCGAGACCGCTACCGCGACGCCCGCGCCCATCGTGCGCGCAATACTGCTATGGCGATGGGCTGTGCGAGCTCCAATGGCAGACATGTTGCACCTCCTTGTGAGCGACTGGACAAGCCGGAGCGTGAAGTCGGATTGGCACCTGACGGTCTTGCAGTCCGGCACGCGTCTACGCATTGGCCTCGCTCCGGCGATCTGCCATGTTGCCGTCAGTCGTTCATTGTCGAGCTTGTGCACTTGCAGGCAGCATGGCGATCTCGTGCCAGCACCCGCGCTGGGACACCGACCGCAACGGCGCCGGGCGGAACGTCGATCAGAACAACGGCGTTAGCACCCACCGTCGCGTTTGCACCGATCTCGATCGGTCCCAGCACGCGACATCCAGCTCCGAAGAACACGTTGTCTCCGACGGTCGGCCAGCGCAACTTCTCGCGGCGGCCTAACGTCACGCTACCCATCATCGAAACGTTCGTACCCATGGATTCCACCACGATCACGCAACCGACCGGATGGGCGATGTACAGTCCGCCGCCGATCGTCGCGCCAGGCACCAGCTCGAGCCCGTAAAGCCTCAGCAGTCGACGTTGCAAAACGCCGGGCAGCAACTTCACTTTCCGACGATGCATCAGCGTGGCAAGCCGGAACCATGCCATTGCTCGCAGAGGGGGATGCCGAAAGAGCAGCTTGAGGAGCAACAAAGGTGTGAGCTCGCTTCTGTCAGCAACATCTTCGGGGCGGACCCAACGGCACGCGTCCATCTGAAGTAGATCGAGCGCGCCACGGACCGTTCCGTCGCCGCCAGCATGAAGCTGGGTCTCTATAACGTCTTGCTTCGTCACTGGTCGAAGCTCCTCAGATTCCGTTACTGGCCGTCCACGCGCGTGACATTGACACGCTGATGATGCTCTTACTGTCCTCGCCATCGAGCAATTCAATTCCACCCCCGGGACTGCTGGCGCGCATTCCAGTGCGACAAGCGATCTCTTGCAAGTAGATTGCTTTCAGTGGCCCTCGCCAACCTGGGTTGTTTGGTGTCCATCAACCATGCACCACTTCCCAGGATGAACATGAACCACGCATAAATTCCGTGCGAAAAGTGAATGGTGATGCCCACGAACAAGAATGTGATCATGGAAATCAAGTATGCCACACGGCAAATCTCGACCGTTCTGTCTGCGCTCTTAGCGGTAGTGACCGCAACCATCGTGTAAATACAGGACCCCAACAGCAGGACGAGAGCGGGAATTCCGTGCCTCATGGCGGTCAATAGCCAGAAGTTATCCACACTGTCAGATGCCATCCACCTAGGTCGCTCCCAATCTGCCAGACCTATTCCAAGCAATGGATGATTAAGTACCGAGGCACTTCCGAAATCCCAGATCGCGACACGGTACCATCCCGTCGTGGGGTCGAATGTGAAGTGCGAAATGAAGAACTTTGCTGCGCCTTGATTGGATCCAAGTTGGACCGCCAAGACTGCTACGGCGACGATGCTCCAGAGTATCGCCCACTTGCTGTTATTGCGCCGGAGAAGCCAAGCATATATCATCAGCATGACTTGGAATACGAGACACGAAATCGGCGCTGACGACATCGACAAGAAGGCGGTGCCCGCCACTCCCGCGGTCAGGAGCCATCGTGAGGCAGCGTTGCAGCCATGTCCCCAGGCGAGGTGGGTCAAGGCTACGATGCTGGTACAGAAAAGGCCGAATTCGATTGAATGACTAAACGGTCCCTGAACCCGCCAAAAGCCCCACCGGGGAACCATCATTGTAACTTCTACGGTCGGAAAAACGACGCTCAACGTCGATAGGAGCGGCTTGTTTCCTGTGATCCATTCGTAGACAGCAAACGGTGACAGGGCCAAAACAACCATCGTCACCATTAAGACCATTCCTCTGAAGTCAGCCGCATCGCGAACATAGCGGCGCGCGAGGAGGTAGGCTCCCATCGTTTCTATAAAAAAGATGCCAGACGTTTGAGTGGCAGCAGAGCCATCATGTGCAGCAAACAGGGAAGCTGCAGCCCAAATGGAGTAGAAAAAAAGCGCAAGATCCGGAAGTCTGAAGCCGAGCGTCCCGCGTATCCAACTCAAAAGACACGGCAGCAGGGTTACTAGCAGAACGAGACGATAAACCGACAGGTTCATTGGCCCTAGGGTAATGATCCATGGGACAGCCAATCCGACGAGGAACATGATGACGGCCCAATGCGGTCTGTTCCAGGTGGCTCCCCCCGCTGGTTGGCCTGTCTGCAAAGAGAAGTCGCGCCGTGCAAGGGCGCCGTCTGCCCCGGGCAGCAATGAGCGCTGGGACCTTATTGCGAAAGCTGCTGTACCTGCCATCCGGAGACCAATGATCAACTAGCGCGAATTTCCCGAGACCATATCCGGCCGAGAGCGTGCTGGCCGCATTCTGATGCTACTCTGTCGATCGCTCTCCGACCCCGCGCTTTTGAAGCCAGCGCCGGCAGCCGGCCGCCGCGAGCTCACTATGCTCGATACAGAATTCGCATGGGAGCGCCTGCATCTTCTTGCGATCTTGCTCGACGGGTTTGTTCGCGTGGATCTCTTGTGAAACGCTTGCTTCGTATTGACGACACATTGCAGCGAGATTCCTTTGCTCCCAGTTCAATCAGCAGCTTGCCAGGGGGCGCTTCGAATGCCGGGCGAACCCCGTATTTGCTCCCATTTCATTTCTCAATCAGGGCGAACAACATGCCGGCCGAGCAAAATTCTGAATAATCGATGGAGTTAAAACCGTCCGACTGATGTTGTTATCGTCATTTTGGAATATTTACTCCAATTTTTGCATGAATTGCAATGTGTTAACTGGATGCGTCGTTAATTTCATTAAATTAACTGGTTTATAGAATAATACCAGAAATTAAATCTTGATCATATAAAATAATCGCGTTTAATAGGCGTCCAGGTCATTCATCCGGAGGACGGCCATGGTTAGCTCGGCCCAGCGTGCGGTGTCTGTTGACGCGGAGCCTTTCGGCGTCAGATCGTTTCTTCCCATCAAGAAAATGGCGCAGCACGGCGACCAATGGGCTCAGCAGTATCGCAACAATCGACCGTTCCCACACATCGGGATCGATGATTTTTTTGACGACCATATTATTAGGACCGTGGTCGCGAACTACCCTGGCGAATATGACGCATCGTGGGATCGTCGATTCCTCGATGCTGGAACCTACGAAGAGCAAAAGCTTGGTCTGGATCGTCTGGAGGATTTTCCGCCTTACATTCAGCAATTCGTCAATGCGTTGAATTCGCGGGTCTTCATGGAGTTCTTGGAGAAGCTTACGGGTATCCAGGGCCTGATACCCGATCCGTATCTCTCAGGAGGCGGTCTGCACATGATCCCGCGAGGGGGCCGTCTTGCCATCCATGCGGATTTCAATACCCACAGGGAGCTCAGACTCGATCGCCGGCTCAATCTGCTGGTGTACCTGAATTACGATTGGCAAGAGGAGTGGGGCGGGGCCCTCGAACTCTGGGACAAGGACGTCAAGACAAAAGAGAAGGCGTATTTCCCCATCGCCAATCGCATCGTCGTCTTCACAACGACCGACACCGCGTATCACGGCCATCCTGATCCGCTGACAAGTCCAAAAGGAAAGTATCGGCGGTCTATTGCCTTGTATTATTATACGAATGGTCGTCCCGAGGAGGAGAGATCGGATGATCACACGACGATATTCAAGATGCGTCCGAACGAGGTCCGTCGACGACGCGTACTTGACGTGATGAAGCCCTTTGTTCCGCCAATTGTCTGGCAGCTTCCTCGGTTGTTCAGAAAGTAGCAGTGACCTTCGTTAGGCGATAGTAGCGGCGGGGGCTCGCGTGGAGCCCCCGGCATCGCGCTGCGGCAGCGCCCGGCGCGGATGGCAGGCGAAGTCGAACTCCAACGGCGTCATGAGGGGCCGTCTCTCGTCGATCCGTCCAGGATGGCGTTGCTGGTCGGCTCGGCGCCGTTATCGGTGAGCATCATCGTCGGCTTGTCGCGATCTGTCGTCGGGCGGCCGAGTCCTGCGCCGCCCAATGCAAATGTTCATGCAAGCCAATCTCAGAAGCGGAGCAGGCGACTGCTACACGCCGCGCAAGCGATGACGGCGCCAAAACATTTTGCGCTTGACCCAGTGAATATAGCCGCTGGGCAAAATCGGCTGTAGAATCGGCGGCCACCGTGTCCCCAGGCGTCGGCGCCATTGTAATCCTCGATACTCACCGAGATCGCGCGCGCCTGGATATGTTTCCTCGGCGAAGACCTCCAGATCGTCGACGAAAGCTTGATCGACGCGCCGGCGATCATAGGACCAGCACGCCCTCCAGAGGGCCTCTTTGGCGAGGGCGCGGAGCGCGGTCTCCCGAAGCTGCTCCATGTCCTTGATCTTATGCCCATGCGCATTGAATACCGCTTCAAATGCAGCTCGCCGCTGTCTGAGATCTGCGAGCACGGAGTTGAACTGGGTTGACTGCATGCTGGCCGTGTGCCTGCGATAGTACGCCTGGTCCACTCCGGCCAGATAGGCAATCGACGAGTGTGCGGCAAACCTGAGCCACATCTCCAGATCGCCTGCATGAGGCAGATCCGCGCAATAGCCCCCGAGCTGCTGCTGAAGCGACGTCCGTACGACGACCTCGGGAGAAGAGATGCACGATGTCGCGGTCTTGCAACGCTGCGCAATCCAGTCGCGGCCATCCCAGATATCGACCCGCGGCTTGCCGGTGCGGGCCTCCGGCAAATTGTCGTTGGCTTGGAAGTACGGTGCATGTCCATAGACCATGCCGACTTCAGGGTGCGCGTCAAAGACCGCCTGGGCTCGCTTCAGGGCGCCGGGGGTGAGCAGATCGTCAGCGGATATCAGGGCGGTGTAGTCGCCGGTGGCGAGGGCCAGTCCCTCGTTGTAGGTCTTGATGTGGCCTTGATTGCTCCCGTGACGAATGAATGTTACCCGGGGATCGTTTGCCAGGGAGGTGCCCACCGCAGGCGTTTCGTCGGTTGAGCAATCATCGATGACGATCACCTGTACGTTGACGCCTTGGCCGAGAATGCTTTCGACGCACCCCTTGAGATAGTGCGCATAGTTGTAGCAGGGGACCACAACGGTGAAAGAAGTCTCCTTCGTCATCGGTTGACCTCAGCGCGGAGCGTAGTAGCCACCAGCTCAAGGTCCTCGTCCTTCATTTGCGCGTAGATCGGCAGCAGGATCGCCTGATCTTGCGCGAGTTCGGATTGGCGCAAGTCATGACGTTGCTTGCCGTCCGAATAGGGCGGCTCTCGATGCGAACACATGATGCCGCGGCGTGTTGCGATGCCCTTGTCGAGCAATTTCTGCATCACCGCCCGCTGGTCCACTTTGCCTGGCAGACGCACGCAATAGCTCTGCCAGTTGGAACGGGCCCACTCCGGCTCGAACGGCAAGCTCAGCCCTTCGACGTTGCCGAGCAATTCGGCATAGCGCGCCGCAAGGGTCCGACGGCGGGCCACGATGTCGGACAGCTTCGTTAGCTGCTTGCGTCCGACCGCGGCCTGGATATCGGTCATTCGGTAATTGAAGCCGACGGCGAGATAATCTTCGAAAATCACCTGGGGCGACCCGTGCCGCACCGTGTCCGGGACGCTCATGCCGTGCTGGCGCAGCAGCCTGAATTTGCGATCGAGCTCGGGATCCGAGGTGGTGAGCATGCCGCCTTCGCCGGTCGTGATCACTTTTCGGGGATGGAAGGAGAAGCAGGCGATCCGACCGTGGGGTTTCCCAATCCGATCCCAGCCACCGTTCACGCGGATCTGACTGCCGGCGGCGCAGGCGGCGTCCTCGATCAGCGCAATGCCGTAGCGATCGGCGATCGCAACGAGCGCGGCGAGGTCGCAGGGCATCCCCATCTGGTGGACCGCGATGATCGCGCGGGTGCGGGGCGTGATCGCCTCGGCCACGCGCTCGGGATCGATGTTGTACGTGTCCGGATCGATGTCGACGAAGACCGGGGTGGCGCCGCAATACCTGACGCAATTGGCCGTCGCGATGAAGGAATGGCTGACCGTGACCACCTCATCGCCGGGACCGACGTCCAGTGCGACCAGGGCAAGATGCAAGGCGGTCGTGCAGTTGGAGACGGCGCACGCATGGGGCGCGCCGACCAGCGTCGCAAAATCGCGCTCGAAGGCCGCCACCTGGGGGCCTTGCGAAACCCAGCCGGAAAGCACGGCCTCGCGGGCGGCTTCGGCCTCTTCGTCGGCGAGGAGTGGCAGTGCAATCGGAATCACGAGGCAACCGCCTCTTGCTGGCGGGTCGCAGGGATCGATCCGCGTTCGGCGCGCCACCACTTCACGAGATCGGCGAGGCCCTGCTCGAGCGGCACGGTGGCGCGGAAGCCGAGCTTTCGCTCCGCACTCGCGGTCGACGCCAGCCGGCGCGGCACTGGATTGATCGAGCGCTCCGGCGCAAACTCCGGCGTCAGGTTGCGATGGCCCATGACCGAGGCAAGCGCTTTCGCGAGCTGCACCAGGCTGGTTTCGGTTCCACTGGCGACGTTGAAGACCTCATCGCTAACGCGGGCCCGAGCCCCGAGGATATTGGCGCGTGCGACGTCGCGTACATGGATGAAGTCCATTGTCTGCTGGCCGTCACCGAAGATGATCGGCGGCAGTCCGGCTTCGAGACGCTCCATCCAGCGGATCAATACCTCGGTGTAGCGGCCGTGGATGTCCATACGATCGCCGTAGACGTTGAAATATCGAAACGCGACATAGTTGAGCCCATGCATGTCGTTGAAAGAGCGGAGCAGTCCTTCGTTGAAAGCCTTGGCCGCTCCGTAGAGGGTTCGGTTGTCGTACGGATTCTGTCGCTCGGTTGTCGGGAACTCGTCCGCCATGCCGTAGACGGACGCCGAGGAAGCCGCGATGACCTTCTCGACGTTGTGCTTCACGCACAGTTCGAGCAGATCGTAGGTGGCGTCTACCATGACTTCCTTGGCAAGGCGCGGCTCGGCGGCGCAATGGGTGATGCGCAGGGCGGCCTGGTGGAAGACAATGTCGGCGGCCTGCACTAGCGATGCCATCAGCTTGCCGTCGCGGATGTCGCCCTGGACCATGCGGACCGGCCCTCTGCTCATCGCCCGTTGGAGATTCTCCGGCCGCCCCCTGATCATGTTGTCGAGCGCGACGATCTCAATGCAGTTCTCCTCGCACAGGAGGTCGATGATATGCGAGCCGATGAATCCGGCGCCGCCGGTGACCAGGATTCGTTTCCCCTTCAGATCAGCCAAGACGCTCTCCCGTTGTTGAGCTTATTTCGCCATGCCGAAAACGGCTTTCGTGAAGCGGTTCCTTCGCCGGGCGCCTAGGCGGCCTCGACGAACGCGACCTTCTCCAATCGTGCCGCCACTTCGTTCACCTGTTCCGGGCGCAGCTCCGGATAGATCGGAAGCGAGAGGAATTGATTGGCCAACCTTTCGGTGATCGGGAAATCGCCGGCACGATAACCGAGACTGGCGTAGGCCTTCTGCAGATGGACCGGAACGGGGTAATGGATGCCGACGCCGATGCCGGCTTCCTGGAGCGCGCTCAACACCTGGTCGCGGCGGGGCAGGCCAAGTGCATAGACGTGATAGACATGCCGGCTGTGCACGGGCGGTTGCGGCCTTGCGACCGGCAACTTCGCCAGAAGACGATCGTACTGTGCCGCCACCGACCGGCGGGCCTCGGTCCAGGGCTCGATGTAGTTCATCTTCACGTTCAGCACCGCGCCTTGGATGCCGTCCATGCGATAATTGTAGCCGGCGACAACGTGATTGTATTTGGCTTCCTGTCCCCAATCGCGAAGCAGAGCAATCTTGCGGGCAAGCTCCGGCTGACTGGTCACGACCGCGCCGCCTTCGCCATACGCTCCGAGATTCTTGCCCGGATAAAAGCTGAAGCAGCCGAAATCGCCGATCGATCCTGCGCGCCGTCCTTTGTATTCGGCTCCGTGGGCCTGAGCTGCGTCCTCGATGACGATGAGCCCGCGTCGCCGGGCGATTTCCATGATCGGATCCATGTCGGCCATCAGGCCATGCAGATGAACCGGCAGGATTGCCTTTGTGCGCGGCGTGATCGCGGCCTCGATCAGGGTTGGATTCATCGTCCAGGTGACCGGATCGACGTCGACGAAGACCGGCTTTGCGCCGCTGTACAGCACCGCCGCTGTCGTCGCGACGAAGGTCATCGACACGGTAATGACCTCGTCACCCGGGCCAACGCCGGCCGCGAGCAGGGCCAGATGCAGGGCCGAAGTGCCGCTACTGACCGCGCTGCAATGGCTGGCGCTGCAATAGCCGGCGAATTGCTTTTCAAAGGCCGTGACTTCCGGCCCCAGCACGAACTGCGTGCTCTCGATGGCACGCGCGACCGCGGCATCGACTTCCGGCTTGATCTGGCGATATTGGGCTTTCAAATCCAAAAACGGTATCAACGTCTTGATCCCTTGCATGTCGGGCGTCCAAGCCGGTCGCCGACGATTATCTATATTTAAATCGTTAGATCGAATTAAATCAAATCACATTAATAAAGAAATGAAAATCATTATCTGCGTGGAGTCAGTTTAATTGGTAAACCGGCCCGCGCCCCGTCAGGCGGTGGCGCGAGCGGCCTCGATGAAAGCGCCTGCCTCGGAGGAGGGCATGAGACGCGCGGGCACCCCTGCCACGATGGCGCTGGGTGGAACATCCTTCGTCACCACGGCACCGGCACCGACAATGGCGCCAGCGCCAATAGTGATGCCGCACAGGATGGTCGCGTTGGAGCCGATCGACGCGCCCTTGCCGACACGGGTTGGCTCCACCGTCCAGTCGGCAGCGCCCTGAGGCCGACCGTCTGCCGTTGTCGCCCTCGGATACTTGTCGTTGGTGAACATGACGCCGTGCCCGATAAACACCTCGTCCTCGATACTCACGCCTTCGCAGATGAAACTGTGCGATGAGATCTTGCAGCGGGCGCCGATTTTCGCGCCGGCCTGGATCTCGACAAAGGTGCCGAGCCTCGTCTCGTCCCCGATCGAGCAGCCGTAGAGATTGACGAGATCCGGATGGAATATCCGCACGTCGCGACCGAGCTGCACATCTTTTGCGATAGGCATCGCACCTTCTCCCAACGTTACAAGAAACTCTCAGCAAACATCGCGGTCTGCCCGGACCGCCGGAACCGGCACGCGGCCCGTGAGGCGCCCGGCGGCGGACAGCACGCGGTTAACGGGCGCCTTCAGTTCGGGCAACAGCGGATGCTGCACCGCGAATAGAACGGCGAGCCACACCGCTGCAGCCGTCCCGCAGGCGACGAAAATCCCGGCCACCGGTCCGATCAGGCCCTGTTCGACCAGCGCCGCGCAAATGGCGACCGTCGCACAGCTGCAGAGCGCGACCATAGCGCTCTTCTGCGTTGCCTGGACGAAGTCGGCAAACCGCAGATCGAGATGCCGACCCACGTAGTAGATCGCCACGGCGGCCTGGAACGGCAACGTCAGCAATGCCGATGCCGCCACGGCTTCGACACCGAAAAACGATGCGGCAAAGATGATCAGGAGCGACGGCGGCAGCGAGATCAGCGACGACAGCAGCGTGTCGCGCACGCTGCCTGCGGCAACCAGGACCGGATAGGTGAGGCAGGCTGCGAACAGCGAAAGTTGAGCGATGCACAGCAGGCGGATCAACGGAACCACCTCCAGCCAGGATGGGCCGAGCCAGACCAGAATGATCGGCTTTGCCATTACCGCCATAAAGATCAGGAACGGCCAATGCAGGACGGTGAGGAGAGAGATCGCGTGGAGATAGATGCGCTTGAGGTCCGCGCCGGCATTTGTCTGCGCAAAGATGGCCGGCATGATCACCGGGCTGATGACTTGGACCACGAGCTTGTCGAAGACCTGGGTCAGGTTGACAGCCCGACTGTAAAGGCCGACAGCCGCGAAATCCAGCATGCGCGCGAGGAACAACTGGGGCGCCGAACTGTAGAAGACGTTGATGAGTACCACACCGCTTGAATAGAGGCCGAACCTGACGATCTCCGGGTAACCCTCGAGCGACGGCCGGAAAATCCGCAAATCCCGTCGCGCTCCCATCAGGTAGGCTGTCTGGACGACGCTCCCGGCGATCAGGCCCCAGATCGGCGCAAGATAGCTATAGCCCATTTTCGCGAGCGCGATCGACACGACAACCATCGTGAAATTGCAAGCCAGATTGCTGGCCGCGACGACACCGAACTGCATCTCGCGTCGGTACAGCGCGATGATCGTTACCGAGAACGGTGTGACGGCGAAATTGAGAACGGCGACGGCGATGCCGGTTTCGAGTCCATCTGCGCCGAGCGTAGATCCGAGAACACCACCCAGCAGATAGAGGAGAAACCCGATCGCGACGGACAAGCCGAATGTAATGGTAAACGCGGCCCTGACATTGTCTTCCGAGAGCGAGGCCTTCTGAATGAGAAAGTTGGCGCCACCAAACTCCTGGGACGAAGCCGAAAACACCGACGTGATCGCGAGGACGACGGCGTAGACGCCGAACTCCTTGGGGGTCAGCAATCTCGACAGGATACCGATCGAGACAAAGAACAACAGCAGGCTCGCGTAGCGCTCGAGTGCTGAAAAGAAGATCGAACGTTGCACAGAGTTCATCGCGAGCCCGTCGCAGCTCTTGCCAGATCAGTAGAAATCCGAGACCGCCATCGGCTCAGGCAATCGCCCTGACGCGCTCCGGGATCCTGCGCGGCTGCTTCAGCCGCACCGGCCTGCCGTGATCGGCGATCGAACGCGACGCCGCCTCCAGCACCTCGATAACCCGCAGGCCGGACAAGCCATCGGAGACCGGGCGCGCGCCGGTAGCCACGCATTCGACGAAATGCTCGACCTCGGTCAGCAATGCCTCCTTCGTGGAGATATTAGGCGCCCACATGTCGCCAGCCCGATACCCGATCCGGAATTGATGGGCGTTTTCGGCTTGCGCATTCAGGGTGATGCCCTTGTCATAGACCTTGATTTTTTCGGTCGGTTCAAGGTCGTCATAGACGATCATCTTCTTGCTGCCGCCAACGAAGGTCTGACGGACCTTGATCGGGGAAAGCCAGTTGACGCTGACATGCGCGACGCATTTGCTCTCGAAGAACAGCGTGATGTGCGCCATGTTCTCGGGCGAGCCGGCGACATGGCACGAACCCGTCGCCGAAACCGCAATCGGGTCCTCCTCAAGGAGATATTGGATTATCGAGAGGTCGTGGACCGCCAGATCCCAGATTACGTTGACGTCGCTCTGGAACAGGCCGAGGCTCGAGCGCGTGCTGTCGTAATAGTAGACCTCTCCGAGTTGGTCCTGCAGCATAAGTTCGCGGATCTTCTGCACCGCGGGCGTATAAAGGAAGGTGTGATCCACCATCAACGTCAGCCCGCGCCGGTCAGCCTCGTCGACGAGGTGACGCACCTGGTCGGACGTCTGGGCAAGCGGCTTCTCCACCAGCACATGCTTCCCGGCATTCAGCGCTGCGAGAGCCAGCTCATAATGAGTATGAACGGGCGTCGCGATCGCGACGGCGTCGACCTGCGGATTGCGCAGAAGCTCCCTGAAATCCGACGTCGTCGCGATTTCGGGGTGGCGGCGCGCGCAAATGGCCAGCTTCGCTGCATCCAGATCGCTCACGCTGACAACGCGCGACGACTCGCTGCTCGCAAAATTGCGGACGAGGTTCGGACCCCAGTATCCATATCCGACAATGCCGATTCCGATCATCTCGAGCCCCATACTATTTAATGAGTTGAAAGACATTAACGCGCGAAGTTTCCAGTCTGTCCGGCTCGACCAAGGCGCAAGATGCGACCAAGAGTTCGCTCCGGGCTAAGACAAGCCTTGATGGAAGACGAGCTGCTGCAATCATTTCGGCTCGCTTCCGGTAAAGTGATATACTAGCGCTGCTCTCGCCGCCGCCGACCTGTGCCAATTGCGACTATCGCCATTGACGACGGACAAGACGAACCATGCAATCATCCGAACGAGGTTCGATGCGATATAGATCAGCTTGAGCAGCCACGCGGACGCCAGCCCGAGGTTCTTCCGATGATAGATCA
Organism: Bradyrhizobium sp. USDA 10063; assembly: GCF_054063735.1. Taxonomy (NCBI): domain Bacteria; kingdom Pseudomonadati; phylum Pseudomonadota; class Alphaproteobacteria; order Hyphomicrobiales; family Nitrobacteraceae; genus Bradyrhizobium; species Bradyrhizobium sp. USDA 10063. The sequence continues at coordinate 228,585 of NZ_JBSSGP010000002.1, forward strand.
TCGCGCTCTTCTGCAGCTGAACGAACATCTTCTTGCTGGCTTGCTTGGTGCTCTTCGCGCCTCCGTCCAGATGCACGATGCGGGCGCAAGGCGTGAATACGCGTCGCCATCCCGCTTGCGCAAACCGATAGCACCAGTCGGCCTCCTCCGAATAAACGAAGTAAGCTTCGTCCATCAGTCCGACTTGCGCGATCGCCTCGCGACGTACCAGCATGAACATTCCTGTCACGACGTCTACGTCTCGCTCGCTGTGGCGGTCCCACCAGCTGAGCTCCGGTCGGCCGCATAGCCGTGAGCGCGGGAAGGCTCGCGATAATCCCGAAAGCGCCAGGAAGACGTTCAAGGGGCTTGGGAATGAGAAGCCTGTCGGCGTGATTCGATTTTCATCCTCGAGCACCTGGCACCCGACGACGCCCCCACATCGGGATGGACATCGGCGTAACCAACGGCTCGGGAGATGGCGTCGTCGAGTACGACGGTATCCGGGTTGAGCAGAAGGGTGTATCGCGCCGATGCAAGCTGCATGCCCTGGTTGCAGGCCGCGGCAAAGCCGCGGTTTTCGGCATTTGCGATCAACGTCACTTCCGGAAACTCGGCGCGAACCATGTCAGCCGAGCCGTCGTGGCTGTTGTTGTCGATGACGAACACGTGGAAGGAAACGTGCTGCGTCTGCTCAAAGACGGAACGCAGGCAGCCTCGCAGGATGTCGCGGGTATTCCAGCTCACAATGACAACAGCGACATCCGTCTCGCTGACGCGAGATGCCGGCGAGGTCCGCGGTTGGCGTAAGTCGCTGAAGGCGTCATTGCGCCGCTGACGGATAGGCACAACCGTGCGACGGGCTTGCAGCTCCATATCACTCACCTACGCTGAAACGCTTCGCCATCGAGGCGAACATGCCCCGTCTCGATAAATGTGCGAATCGCTCCGATAAGGTGCGGCGATGCTTGCGCATCGAGCCGTTCATTGTCGCCAGATACTTCCAACTGATCCAACTTGGCGGCGAGTTCCTGTTCGTCGAAAGCGACTTCAATGCGGCCTTGTTCGGCAAACCGCTTTGCGGTCGCTACCTGATGATCGTTCCGGTGCTCGCCCAAACTCGCCCGGCGGGGCATGACCAGGATTCTCTTGCCGAGCTCAAGAGCGGTGATGATGGAGCCCATGCCGGCGTGGGCGATTACCAGGCTCGCCGATTCAACGCGTTTTCGAAACTCGCCAGGGTCGATGAAGCGTTCGGCGTGGATATGCTGGTAGCGATAATCCGACGGCCCAATCTGAGCGAAGATATCGGATTTTCCGCGCACACTGGCCCAATCGTCAACGGTCCGGACCAGCCGATCAAAATGTCCCTGCGTACCGACTGTCACAAAAATCATAGCACCGATCCTGCGTAGTGGGGGCCTTCGGGTCGCGCCAAATGTGGCCACTGGGTCAGCCACAGGTCTGCGGAGCGACCGATCCACGATCCGGACATCGAGAGTTGTTCGACGTTGGCGATGCTGTCGAGCCAGACGGTCCGCGCTCCCAAGAGCCGTCCGAGCCGAAGCGCCAGGTATCCGGGAGCCGCGCCTGTGGAAACCACGATATCGGGTCTCTCTTTCCAAACGATCGAACCAAGCCGTGCTGCCGTCTTCATCAACGCAATCTTGCTCCAGCGGTTGGCATCATTGACCACATAGAAGTTGTGACCGGGCACTTGAGCGCGATACGATTCGTGGACGGTGACGTAGCTGACTTCGCACCCGTCAAAAGCGTGCTTGATGCGCATCAGCTGTACCCAGTGTCCGCCGCCCGAAGCGACCGCCAGCAGTTTCGGTCGGGCGCTGTGCATTGCCAGGGAGCGTATTCGGTCGTTCCGAAGCCCGTTGCTCTGAAGCATTGTTGGCCCTTGAACTCGGTGAAGTCGGAATCGGCGCCCGCCGTGTCCAGCGATCCTGTATTTATATCCATTTAATATATTAAATTTCAAAATGGAAGTGGTTATTTTTATTTAATTGGCCTGCGGTTAAATGCGTAGTTAAATCGTGCCGGGGTGACCGACAGCACCTGGTGCCGGCGTGTGTGTGAAGGTGTGCGAAGCTCAGTCTGTTTCGGCAGCGCAAGAAGTTTGAGCGCTAGCAGCAAACCCATCTGGGCGTGGTTTACAGTAGACGCGATCGGATGACGCGACGGCGCTTCTCTTTGCCGCTCAATCGCCGTGTCATTTGGGCGCGTCTGCGGACAATGCGACACGAGAGGTATCGTCACGTTGCCAGACAGCTGCTCTCACGCGGGAGCGCACCACGGCCCTGCACCGGGCGACAATGTTTACATAGCAAAAGATCGCCAGCCCAGGCCAAAGACGGGGGTGCTTGAACAGTCCGATCAGCGCGCGCTTGTTGGTCTCGCCTCTATTGGCGGACAGCTCCGGGAAGCGGCGGATAAGCTCGAAGGTGCCGGCGTGAGCGCGCGTCCTTACGGCAATGAGTTGCCGGATTGTGCGGGCAGGAAATACCTTCGATTTAACCGATCTCAGTGTCTCACGCTCATCCGGCCTAAACTGGAGACGAACGAAGGTGTCGTCGGCAATGACGTCCGGAAATTGGGCGAAGCGTCTGCGCCCGGCCTCGGACAGCGCATAGACGCCCGATCCGCCAAACCCCTGGCGAGCCGACGGCAGGCGGTCTCGAATGGAAAAATAGAGGCGCACCGGCCAGGAGCAGCCGGTCAGGTCGACATCGGGCGTGGGTGCTACTGCCAACACGTCGCCCCGCCTGAGCCGGTCCGCCAGCGCCCGGATCGCATCGGAAGTAATGACGATGTCGGCGTCGACGTAAATCCGCGGGAAGATGCTGGAAGTCTGGTCGCCAAGGTTCAATGCGTGGATCTTGCCTGCAATCTCCGTATCGACCACGCGAACGGTTGGGCCGAAACGGCGAGCGATGCTCGCCGTTTCGTCTGTGCACCCGTTGCAAACAACGACTACGCTGATGTCCTCAGAATCTGAGCCGGTGACCCACGGTTTCAAGGTTCGTGCAATCACCGTGGCTTCGTTATGCGCTGGGACGACTATCGAAATCATGGCCGCTCGGCCAGAATGAATCGCTTCGCCTCTTGAATGGATGAGGCCCGGGCCATTGCAAATTGCATATTTCACCGCACTAGGGTTTCGGCCCGAAGAGGCCTGCTGACGATGATCCAGCCAACATAATACAATTATTAATTCGCCATTAAAGCCAAATTTTGGAGATAATATTAAATATATTATTCTTCCTTCGGTGCAACATTCCGCCATTCCGCGGCCGCTCGAAGCGCTATTGGCATCAAACGGAACTTCGGATGGCTCTCTCTGGGCCGTGGGATGCGTGGTGCGTACGCGAAGAGCCGTCCTGGAATACGAGGAGCCAAAATTGATTGGGGTTACAAGCCCTTCTCAAACTCGTTCGCGGTCTCTGGGCCGCTTGGCTGCCTCCGCCCCTCGGTTTTTGCAGCGCTGGCAGTCAGCGCGACAGCCCAGTTTCGGTCCCTAATCGCGACCTGGTCCTCCGCTGCCTGGAAAATCACCTCGTCGTGGAATGTGCCGTGATGCTATGGGGGCCATCAATCGGGTTGGACGGTAATTAAATGGCCCTACTTGCGCGGGAGGGGCGGCAATGGTTAAATACACACAATAGATTATATTATTTTAAGTGAATTTAAATGGATGAAGCGACAATGCTCCAATACGTGTTGGCTGCGCAGGCACTGAAGGTATTCTCGCTCAATGGGACGACTAAGCGCCTTTATCGCACCCTGGGGAACAACCTGGGCGGTCGAGGGCGTGAACGGGGCATGCCGGCACACTACCTTTCCCGCGCAGACCGAAATCTCGCTCAGCTGGAGCGCTTTGGTGCGATCCGCGATGGCTTGCGTCTGATGGAGATTGGGACGGGCTGGGTCCATTGGGAAGCTCTCTTCCTGCGCTGCTTCTATGACGTCAATGTCGTCTTGATGGACATTTGGGACAATCGCCAATTAGGCGGGTTCAAGGCTTATGCGGCCGAGCTTGGCCGGCGGCTCGACGAGACTCAGCGCAGTGAGGACCAAAAGCGACGCGCCAGGGACGTGCTTGGGAACGTCGCTGGGTGCACGTCGTTTGACGAAGTTTATGATTTGCTCGGCTTTCGCTACATCATCGGCGTCGAGAAGGCGTACGCCGCTGTTGGCGATGACGAATTGGATGCGATTTTCAGCAGCGATGTCTTGGAGCACATTCCGGCATCGGCGATCCCGCAGATGTGCCGGGAGCATTTCAGGATGCTCAAGCCGGGCGGGGTCAGCTCGCATCAGGTCGTCCCGTCGGACCACCTGACCATCTATGACAAGCAAGTAAACAGTAAGAATTATCTGCGATACGACGATACCGTCTGGAGCCTTTTCTTCGCAAATGACGTGCAATATGTGAACCGAATCCAGATGAGCGAGTGGGCCCATCTGTTAGAAGAGGCAGGTTTCGAGGCCGAGTGTCAGGCAATCGCGCGCGTCGACGTTTCTTCCCTAAAGATAGCGAACCGTTTCAAACAGTTGCCGCCATCTGATCTTGGCGTAACTGTATTTCACTTGATGGCTCGCAAGCCAACATAGATCAGTCTTGCCAGCCAGCGAATTGAGGACAAGCGCGTCCCATGAGCAGGTCTATGCCGTCGGCACCGATCGGACGAGAGAGATTGGTGAAGACCGAAAAACGCAAGGACTAGAGTATCGCAAGCGGTCTTCGGGCCCCGCTGTGCCGACGGCTTGATTCTGGCCGGAGGTGACGTTGGACTGCGAGTTTCCTGGCCGAATGCTCGGCCGCCCAGCCCTATGGCATGATCTCATTGATGCGTGAGGTCGGCTAGGCTTGGAATGGACGCGGTGCTTATCGCCATCAACATAGATCCGCGGAAAGCTGCTGGAGGTCTCATCTCCAATGTTCAATGCATGAGCCTTTTGAATCATATGAATCATCTGTGATTCAAGAGTGGTGGCCGGATTCGAGGAGCGGTCACCGATGTGGACGAACAAGAACCGCGCCCGTTACGACCGTAGCAAGTTGCGCTATCCGAGCGATCTGACCGACGACGAATAGGGATTGGTTGAACCGCTGACCGGGCAAGACCAGCGGTGGCACGCGCAGGGTGAGCATGCCGGAGGTGCTGAACGGCCTCATGTACATTCTTCGACCGGCTCGATGATCGAGATCATGGTTGTTGATCCGGGTCGCGGCAGTAGTTGATTTTAACAGAATTAAATTAAATAGCATATTTTTAATTGAGTGCGATATTTGGTCGATATAAAATAATATAAATCGGCAGGCCGGGTTCTTCCGCGAGCGTGGCTTTAAGTCGACGTTTGACTATGGCGCTGACCGCCTCGGGGAGGTGTGTCGCGCTGATGAATCGGCTGCTCCAGATCGGTGTTGAGGCGACTTGGACTGCACTGCCTTCCACAGAAGCGCAGATCGCTGCGCTACAACTGTTGGGCGATTGCGGTGTTGAGTCGATTGTTGGTGTGGCGCCGGCGGCGTGAGCCCATCGCCAACACTTTTGCATCTCGGTTGGCAACGCGCGCCTTTTTGCACAGCGGTGCTTTTTCAAGCCGTCGGTCAGGCTGACATGCAACGGATGGGCGGCCCGCGTTGACCATTAAATACGATATTTAAATTACGCGCTGTTCACCAATTCAATCTCGATCTCGCAAGGTCGATCGTTGAAGTAAAATGAGAGACATTCCGAAAGGCAATTTTTAAAGCGCCGCCTTTATGGTGCATCGTGCCAGATCGGCGAGTGCCGCACGCGTCAAGATTATCAGCTTTACTAAGCCACGAGAATCTCGATACTCAAATGCTGCAGCCAAGAGCCTTGTTCGTCGAGTGTGTAACGCCGCGATTGCGATCGCTGCTCGTGCACGATTGGCGCTCCACAATTCGCATAATTCCCGTAAGCGTAAGTAATTCCCGTAAACCTAAGTATCTCTGGGGTTTAATCATGCGGGGCAACGCATTTCTTTGACGCCGAGATGGCGAGCAATGGATCGAAGAGAGCAAAATGACCCCAGCTAAGCCCACGTCTGGTCCCAAAAAAGCCGTCCCCGTCCGACCATTACGTGAGCCTCAGACTAGCCCGAACCCGTTGGCATGAGTGCGGGGACAAGTTGCGCTCATGCCGCATCGACGGAAACAGCCTAAATAAGGAGAGGCGCTTTGGCTTATACGTTTAACGGAGTTGTTTATCCTGACGCCACCAACACCGGTGTGCCGCCAGGAGTAACACTGAATCCGTATAATGGGGACCTTGTCATAAACACGCCTGGAACGGTCATCTCGGGCCTTAAGATTACCGGCACCGTTTATATCAACGCCTCCAATGTCACGATCAAGGACTGCAGCATCACGTCCTCCGGCTACAACGTAGTCAATATCAAGAGCGGAGTGACGGGTGCGGTCGTTCAGAACTGCGATATCAATGGCACCGGCAACGGACCGCAAGGCCAGGCAGGCATTGGTGGCGCGGGAACGTTCGCCAACAACGACATCTACAACGTTGAAAATGGCATCAACGTTGAGGGCAGCAATACCGTCATCAAGGGCAACTACATTCACGACCTGAATGCGTCTGGCGGTAGCGCGGGTCACTATGACGGCATCCAGGCCCAGGGCGGATTCAACAACATTCTCATAAGCGGGAATACCGTGCTCGGACGTGATACGTCGTGCATAATTATTCAAAATGCCTTCGGATCGATCGACAACATCAAGGTCGATGGCAACTTGCTTCTCGGGCAGAACGACGCGGCTGCTACCATCTACGTTGAAGAAAAGGCCGGCTACTCCGGTCAAATCACCAACGCTCAAGTCACGAACAACGTGCTAGGCAAGGGCCACTGGTATTGGAGCAGCATTGTAAATACTGAACCGGTGTGGACGAACAACGTTGATTACGCCACCGGCAAGCTCGTAACGACGAACAACACGCTCTCAGGGACACCTACGACCCCGACGACCCCGCCTCCGAGTTCGACTCCCGGCGCACCGGTGATCGCTTCGTTCTCGAACGACACAGGAAAAGTCGGCGACGGCATCACCAGCGACAACACGCTTCAGTTGAAGGGTACGGCTGCAGCGAATAGCACGGTCAAGATCTACGATGGCGCGAACCAGATCGGCACGACGACAGCAAATGCGAGCGGGAGCTGGGAATACATTACGTCGGTGCTGACCAATGCCCAGCACGTGCTGAAGGCAACGGCAACCAACTCGAGCGGTCAGACCAGCGCCGCATCTGCACTCCTCACGGTGACGGTTGACAACGTCGCGCCGACCGTTCCGGTTGTGAAGAGCGATTCTGTCGTCGATACGAACAAGGTGCTGTTGTCCGGGACCGCCGAGGCGGGCAGCACGATCAAGGTCTATGACGGGTCGAACGTGGTCGGCACGGGCACGACGGCTGCGAATGGCACCTGGAGCATCACCACCAGCGCCCTGTCGACTGGCTCTCATAACCTGACAACTACGGCCACTGACGTTGCGGGCAATGTCAGCGCTGCCTCGCAGCCGGTCGATCCGGTGATCGGTGGGCCGACGACGCCACCGCCGACGCAGCCTTCGACGACGCCGAAGCTCGTCTCCTTCTCAAACGACAGCGGGAAGGCCGGCGACAACATCACCAACGATAATACGCTGACGCTGAAGGGCACGGCCCAGGCCAACGCTACCGTCAAGGTCTTCGACGGCAACACTCAGATCGGATCCGTCAAGGCCGACGGCAGTGGCAACTGGAGCCTGACCACCGCGGCGCTGCAGGACGGTGCTCATAGCTTCACGGCCACGGCAGGCAGCACCGGTACGACAGCAACAGCCGCCAGTGCGACGTCCGCAGCGCTTGCTGTCACGATCGACACCAAGGCGCCGACTGCGCCGGCGTTGAAGGCGAACTCTGTTGTCGATACTAACCACGTGCTGTTGTCCGGAACGGCCGAGGCAGGCAGCGTCATCAAGGTCTATGACGGATCGAATGTCGTCGGTACCACTGAGGTGGGGACGAATGGCAGCTGGAGCGTCACCACCAGCGGCCTGTCGAACGGGACTCACGACCTCATCGCGAAGGCAACGGACGTTGCGGGCAATGTCAGCGCCGCGTCGCAGCCCTTCCATCCGGTGATCGATGGTGGATCGACCCCACCGTCTGGATTGACTGGCCTTGTCCAGGTCGGCGACAATTATTTCCTCGGAAGTACCGGCCCCGAGCTGAAATATCACGGCGCCGCTGTGACAGCCGGCCAATTCGATGACTGGATTCCAATCAGCTCAGTCAAGCTGGATGGCGGCGGCTACGATGTTGCGTGGAAAGACTCAAGCGGGCAGTTCACCTTCTGGACTACGGATAGTCAGGGCAACTTCAAGTTCTACCCGACCCACGGCGTTGCTCTTGCTGCCAACAGCACGACGGTCCAATCGTACGAGACTATTTTCCATCAGGATCTCAACGGGGATCACGCCATTGGCGTTCCGGGCACAACGCCCACAACCCCAACCACTCCAGCTTCAGAGGTGAATTTCAGTTCGCTCACCCAGAACTCGAGCAATGTAGTTACGATTCAAGGCACCGCTGATGCATTCAGCCAGGTTAAAATGTACGACGGCAAGGCGTATATGGGGGCGACAACTGCGGGTGCCGACGGTACCTGGAGCTTTACGAGTTCGTCTGCCGTATCCAACACCGTGCACTCGTTCAAGGCGGTGGGGGTCGACAGTGCCGGTCACACAACGGCCAGTTCGGGTAGCGCAATCCTTGGCTCGACAGGCAGCAATACGCTGACGAGCACATCGGGCAACGACATCTTCATCGGCAAGGGTAACCCGGACACGTTCGTATTCGCTGCGAATTTCGGTAAGGATGTCATCAAGGACTTCGATGCTTACGGGAGTTCGCACGACACGATCCAGTTCAGCAAGAGCGCGTTCAGCGACTTTGCCAGCGTTCTCAACCACGCTTCGCAGGTCGGACAGGACGTGGTCATCTCGACCGGAGATGACTCGCTCACGCTGAAGAACACCAAGCTTGGTTCGCTTCAGAGTCACGACTTCCATTTCGCGTAAGCGAAGGGGCGCATTAGAGCGAAGAACATTCAGCGTCGTGGAGATCAATCTCCACGACGCATGTTAGGGGACGTGCCATGACTGGTTATGGACGGCGGGGAGATGCATTCCCGCCGGCAAATATTGATGAGATTGAAGTATCGAGATGGGCGGTACTTATCGCCGCCTTGGGGCTTCTGGCAGAGCGGGCGCGATCATCGTCGCGAGAGCTGATCAGGTTAGGGGAGCGTTCAGTCGAGGCCGTGCGAGCGCGGCTATTTGCCCGTTCGCCTCGTCCCAAAGACCTCTACGATGAGCCGCAATCCGAGATATCGGCATTCCTGAGTTCGTGCCGCCGGATCTTCTGGAGCCTTGCCGCCTTCAGCGGCCTGAGCAATCTCCTGATGCTCACAGGCTCTTTCTTTATGCTTCAGGTTTATGATCGGGTGCTGCCCGGTCGCAGCATCCCCACGCTGGTTGCGTTGTTGGTGCTGGCGATGGTGCTTTATCTGTTCCAGAGCGGTCTCGACCTGGTCAGAAGTCGGATAAGCGTTCGGATCGGGCGTTACTTCGATGAAAGGCTCGGGCTTCGTGTGTTCGATGCCGTCGTGCGCCTGCCGCTCAAGACGCGCGGCGATGGCGACGGCATGCAGCCATTGCGCGATCTTGACCAGGTCCGCAGCTTCTTGTCCGGGGGCGGGCCGACCGCGCTGTTCGATCTGCCCTGGATGCCGATCTATCTCGGAATCTGCTTCCTGTTCCATTTCTGGATCGGCGTGACTGCGCTAATCGGCGCGCTGGTGCTGGTCGGAGTCACAGTCCTGACGGAGACTCGAACACGTGGTCCGGCAAAGGCCTTCTCGCGGCTTGGCGTCGCGCGCAGCGCACTTGCTGCTGAGGGGCGGCGAAACGCCGAGGTCCTGCAGGCGATGGGGATGAGGCGGCAGGCGGCGCTGCGCTGGCAGGATGTCAACAGCAAGTATCTCTCGGCGCACGAGCAGGCGAGCGATGTTGCGAGCGGGCTCGGCGGGCTGTCGAAATTCTTTCGTTCGTTTCTGCAGTCGCTTGTTCTTGCGGTCGGCGCAGCTCTCGTCATCAACCAGGAATCGACCGCCGGCATCATCATCGCCGGATCGATCCTGACGGCGAGGGCGCTCGCCCCCGTGGAGGTGGCGATTGCGAACTGGAAGGGATTCATTGGCGCGCGACAGTCGGCACATCGGCTGGATCAACTGCTGAAGCTCCTGCCCGAGGAGGCTGCGCGTCTCGGACTGCCGGCGCCCAAGGAGGCGGTCGTGGTGGAGCAACTCTATGTCGCGGCCCCGGAGTCAGAGAAGCTGATCCTCTCCGATGTCTCGTTTCGACTGAATGGTGGCGAGGCCGTCGGGATTATCGGTCCCAGCGGATCTGGCAAGTCGACGCTGGTTCGCGCGCTGGTCGGCGTCTGGCCGCGGTTGCGCGGCAAGATCAAGCTCGACAACGCGGCGCTGGAGCAGTGGTCGCCCGACGCGCTGGGCAAGCACATCGGCTATTTGCCGCAAGACGTCGAACTGTTCGAGGGCAGCATTGCCGTCAACATCGCGCGATTCGATCTTCATGCCACGTCCCAGGGCGTGCTGGACGCCGCGCAGGCAGCCGGCGCGCATGATCTCATCCTCTCGCTCCCGGATGGCTATGCCACCAAGGTTGGCGAGGGCGGAATGGCTCTGTCCGCGGGGCAGCGGCAACGCATCGGGCTTGCCCGGGCGCTCTACGGCAATCCTTTCCTGGTGGTGCTCGATGAGCCGACATCGAACGTCGATTCCGAGGGCGAAGATGCACTCACGGACGCGATCCTGAGTGTCCGCCGCCGCGGCGGCATCGTCGCCGTGGTCGCGCACCGGCCGAAGGCGCTCGAAGCGGTCGACCATGTCCTGGTGATCGGCGAGGGAAGGCTTCAGTCCTTTGGGCCGAAAGAGGAGGTGCTCAAGAAGGTGCTGCGGCCGGCAGCTCCGCTCAGGGTGGTGGCTGACGGGCAGGGAGGCGGACGATGGATCGCCAAGTAGTCCAGGTAGCAACCCCGGCGCTGCAGTCGATCCAGCGCTACATGATCGTCGGCATGTTCATGGTCGGCTTCGTTACGTTCGGCATCGGCGGCTGGGCTGCGACGTCGCAGTTGTCGGGTGCCGTGATCGGCCAGGGCGTCGTCGTCGTGGATTCCAGCGTGAAGAAGGTTCAGCACGCCACTGGCGGCATTGTCGGCGAGTTGCGCGTCCGCGACGGTGACCGAGTGAAAGCCGGTGATATTCTGATCCGGCTCGACGAGACGCAAACGCTTGCGAACGCGACGATCGTCACCAAGAGTTTCGACGAACTGCTTGCCCGCCAGGCGCGCCTCGAGGCAGAGCGCGACGGCGTCGATCAGATCGTATTTCCGCCGGCGCTGCTCGAACGAGCAAGAGACAGCAGTCTTGAGGCGGGGCGCGCGATCGCGGCGGAGCGTACCTTGTTCGATCTGCGCCGGCAGTCCCGGAGCGGCCAGAAGGCACAGCTCAGGGAGCGGAAGGCGCAGCTTCAGGACGAGATCAAGGGGTATGTCGGACAAGCCGAGGCCAAGCAGAAGGAGGTCGACTACATCCGACAGGAACTCGAGGGCGTCCGGACGCTCTTCCAAAAGAACCTCGTGCCGATCACACGCCTGACTGCGCTCGAGCGCGACAGCGCGCGGCTGGAAGGTGAGCGCAGCCAGTTGAGCGGCATGATGGCGCAGTCAAAGGGAAAGATCGCCGAAATCGAGCTTCAGATCATCCAGATCGATCAGGACCTGCGAACCGAGGTGGGCAAGGATCTCATCGAAACGCGCTCCAAGCTTTCCGAGCTTACCGAGCGGAAGACCGCGGCGGTGGATCAGCTCAATCGTATCGATATTCGGGCGCCGCAGTCCGGCCGCGTTCACCAGCTTTCCGTCCACACAGTGGGAGGTGTGATCGCTCCTGGCGAGCAGATCATGCTTATCGTGCCGGATGCGGATGCCCTCGCGGTTGAGGTCAAGATCACGCCGCGGGATATCGATCAGGTGTATGTCGGCCAGACCGCGACCATGCAATTCGCGGCGTTCAATCAGAAAACGACGCCCGAGGTCGACGGAGAGGTGAGCATGGTCTCGGCGGACCTGACGCAGGACCAGCGGACCGGCACGAGCTATTACACGGCGCGCATCCTGCTCAAGGCGGACGAGCTTGCAAGACTCGGATCGGCCAAGGTTGTGCCGGGCATGCCGGTCGATGTCTTCATCAAGACGCCCGCGCGAACCGCACTGTCCTACCTGGTCAAGCCGTTGCGGGATCAGGCCGGGCGCGCGTTCAAGGAGCGTTAGCGGAAGTCAGATTTAAATTATTTAAAACGGTTGATTAAATCCCGCCGCTGTCGTAGGGATATTCGGCCGTTCACCTGCGGCCCTATGGCCGCGGGTGATGGAGAACGCGAGCTAAGCAGCAGGCCTCGCGCGGCGGTTCCCGTTGCGTCCTCGTTCGACGCGTGATGGTGATACAATGAAGCCCGCCCAGGGTTCGGCTGAGCAAGGGGCTTCAGATGTCGCCAGACTTCAACTCCGGAATGTCCGAACAGCGCGTCGACGAATGGCTCGGGCTCATTAGGCGTTTTCTGCAGACTCTCGCAGCGCGCAAGAAACTTCAGTTCTCTCGAAGGGTGTCGATCGGCGATCTCCTCACAGAGCGAGGGGATAACGCCGCCGCCTACGGCTTTGGCGAGGGCACGACGATGTACGACAATGTGCTCGTGCTTGGAGACGTCCGTGTCGGCCGGCATACATGGATCGGACCCGGCTGTATTCTGGACGGTTCGGGCGGAGGTCTGCAAATCGGCGACTGGTGCTCGATATCCGCCGGCGTTCAAATCTATACGCATCACACCGTCAATCGCTCCATCTCGCTCGGAGAGAAGCCGGTCGACTACGCTCCGACCAAGATCGGAAGCGGCGTCTATATCGGACCGAATGCCATCGTTCAGATGGGCGTGACGGTCGGCGACAAAGCCGTCATTGGTGCGAATTCTTTCGTCAATCGGGACGTGCCGGCGGGCGCCAAAGTATTTGGATGCCCGGCCCGGATGCGAGTGGACGCGGAATCACCCTCTGGGCACGCCGGCTGCGATGGCGGCGCCAGGCCTTCCTCTCGCTCTTCCGCTGCCGATTAGATCTGGCGACGACGCAGCGTTTGCTCGAAATAGAGCGCCGCGCGGCCCATAAAGATGCCCATGCTGCCGCCCACCATCTTTTCGAAGGCGTCCACCAGTCGCGCATGGCGATCTATGGTTATGAGTTGCATCAGTTCAAAGACAGCGGCGCTGCCTATGACGACGAACCACACAAACATGACGTGGCGCGGATAGGCTAAGTGGAAGAGGACGCCGACCGTCGCAAATGCGGCAATATGTTCCAGGCTGGTTGAGGCGGGGAGCGTTGGCCTCGCGCCGATTGGCGACACCGAGGCATAGGCAAGAAAGCACAGGAGCGCCCAAGCGGCGAACGCGGTGAGTTTCTGAGGCATGAGGGGCATTGGCTCTTAAAGAAAATCCCGGAGGCGAGCGATTTCGATGACCTGTTCGGCGGACAATACGTCCGTCACAAGCTGCGTTTGCGGTTCAGTACGTATCTCGTAGAGATGGCGTTGGTGCGCAGGCTTGGCCAAGAATGCCCGAATGCATGCGTCCAGAGAGCCCTCGAGCAAAAGGTAAGGTTCAGGCCAGCGGGTCCTCTTTGCGCGCTCATTTCCAATTGAAGGCCATTTCCTAAGTGTCGCGGTTGCGCTGAAATCGACGGGCGCGCAGTGCAAGGATCCAATGTGTACATCCGCCTCGCGCGTCCGGTGAGGCGGCGGTGCGGTTGTTTCCTCTGCTCTAATCATGGGACCAGTCGAAGCCGGACGGGCCAGCATCCACGCCCGAAGAGACGTGGAATGTCTTGGCCGCGCCTTCGCGAGCGATTTCGGTCTTCGAGCCATCGCACAGAGGGCTTCCGAAGTTCAGTCGAACCTGGCGGCATCATTTCGGTCCAGACCGAAGCTTTGGCCCCGAGACCATTACGCAGATTGCAGATGCTACCTGGGACATCCTCTCCTGCGATGCTTGGCTGCGCAGCACACTTTTCCAGGTCGGAATCTCCTTAATTCCATGGCCGCTCACGCCCGCAGACATGGTCTACTGGCCCAAGTAAATTAAATATATTTAAATGTAGCGCGATTTAAAAGTAAATAATTGGATGCCTGATGGGTGGCCGGCCGGAGGCCTGCGATCGAGGTTGCGTCGTACCGTGAGCGACCGGCATTCTGTGATGATGCTCGTTGCATGGTGACGGTTGAGCGCGGCTCTGTTTGACACAGCGCACAGATATGCTGCGGGCTACGCGGCAACCGGACGGCCGTGCGATCGTTTTCCGTTCGTGGTGGATTGAAACGGGGGGCGCAAGCTATTCGGACGGTTAGAGTGCTGCCTGGGCCAACCTGTGCAGCCACCATTCAAGCGTGCGTGAGCGTCGGCAGTCCAACGTCTCGCTCGGCCAAGGGGGTAGGGAGCGGAGCAACGACACCATCACATAGCAGTGTTCGGGCCGATGATAGGGAAGTGCTAGAGGTCGAGCGAGAGAAATGCGGTGCTCGCAATAATCTTTATTTTCAGGTGGAAATCCATTCGTGGTTGACCCGTGGTTCCGCCCTGACTACTGTATTGTATAGTTAAGATAGCTCATACTTCACGAATTAAGTGAACCGAAAATTGCAAGTGCAGGATCATGGGCCGAGATAGTTCTGGGCCCCGCGCAGCGGTATCCTGATCTTCGCTTCCTTGGGAGGAAACCATTTGTTCGGTGCCTTCGCAAGAAACCGTTTGAATGTCCGCTTCGCTCAATTGACCTCGCAGCCCAATCGGATATGAGCGGTTCGACTGTTTCGAAGTGACGATGCGATCGAAAATAACGTTGTTGCGGCGCTCCGGCGTGGAGCGCCGATGATGTCCAACAATGATCGGGAAAACAGGACGCGGATCGTGGTGGCGGTAACGTGCTACAACGCGATACGGCCGGCGAACGAGGCCGAATTGATATGCGGGTTAACGGCTGCAAAATCAGGTTGCACCGCATCTAACACGAACGGTTAGCTTGCGCGGATGATGACTAACATTTTACCTGGAGCATGGGCGTTACCGACGCCTCCGGCGTTTCGCCTCTCGTTTCTGACTGTAGGTATTTATGATAATTGTGATGCTGCTCGGGCCGAGTCTTTGGCTGCGTCGGGTGGCGGATCCGGCCGCTAGCTGCCGGCCTGAGCGCGTTTAGGCGGGAAGATGAAGAAGCACTCTCACGAGGAGATCCTATTAAAGCTCGTTCGAGCAGACGAGCTGGCCCGAGCGGGCAATTCCCAAGTGGAGATTTGCAAGGCGCTCGGGGTAAGCGTCATGACGCTTCATCGTTGGCGGAAACTGCCTCTGCGTAAGCCTGATGCGGTCGTTCCGTCCGATCCTGCGGGTGACGGGAAGGTGCCAACCAGCTCGCCGACGATGGATGAAATGCGCCGTGTGCTGGAGGAGCTCTCGCTCGAGAACCAGCGGCTGCGGAAGATCGTCACGGATCTCCTGCTGGAGAAGATGCGGCTCGAAGAAGCTTCGGCCGAAGCCTTTCCCGTTAGCCAGGCGCGCAAGGCCTGATCAACGTTGTCTGAGCCTTCGTGACTGCGGGCGGCTGAGTCGCCAGCGGGAGCGACAGTCGCAAATTCCAAGGCAGGGTTTCGGCGGCAAAAGCGCCTGCCCGCACGGCCGGGCGTTGTTGCGATCCTCGCGTGCGGATGGCCGCTGGATGTTGCAATGATCCGAACGCTCGATTGACTGTGAACAAGTTCGCTCGGGCCGCTGGCACATGCGTCGCAGCGCTCTTCGTAGACACCGCGCGACGGTCGCCTTTGGTCGCTGTGGTACGCTAATCCTCTCCAACAGCCCATTCTACCGCATCCGCGAGCTGCCGGATTTCTAGATCCGCCGCGTCGCCGGGCATGAAGCTCGCGACCGATTGACCGTTTGTAAAGGAGCGGACGAACGCCGAGCGACTGGCAATGGGAGGCGCGACGATCTCGCCGAACTCGCTCAGCTCCTCAACCAGTTGTCGGCCCTCAAGAGTGCGGCGATCAAGCCGGTTAGGAACCAGAATGACCTTGATCGCATCGCGCCGGCGCTCGCGTGCCGCATCAATGATAGCGAGCGTCTGTGCGGTCGCATCGAGATCGAGTCCGGAGGGGGTGCAGGGGACAAGGATCAGGTTTGCCAGCGCGATCGACGCACCCATTTCACGCGCGTTCGGGGCGGTGTCGATCACCACGAGACCGGCCTGAATATTTCGCACCTCCTGAGCCCAGGCGGATACCGAGGTGCCTTCAAGGGCCATTTCGTAAACGGGGAATTCCAGATTGCCCGGCTCGGCCCATTGCGCCGCGGAGCGCTGCGGATCGCTGTCCACCAGCGCGACATCATGACCGCGGCGCGCGAGCTCGGCTGCGATACAGACCGCAATCGTGGTCTTGCCAACCCCACCTTTTCGCTGGGTAACAGTAATGGTCGTCCGCATTGGGCTGGGAGAGTTCATGCGGCGTCACACCAACAGATCTTCACATTTCAGAGTAAAATCAGCCGGTTACACTACCATTACCTAACGCACGTCCACAATTGGCTTCTCATTGGCCTCATGGGACGTCCCGAGCCCAGCCTGCCTGATTCTCGTGCATGGCTCATCCGCGAATTCCGAATGGTCTGACCGCAGATTGCACCGAATCGCCCGAAAAAGCGCCCGTCGGGCTGAGAGTCGGGCCGTCTGCACCGCAATTAACAATGGCGTGACATTGAGCTCAAATCTGAGTTAATCGCGCGTGAATTTAATCCTTGACTCCAATTGTGCAGCGCGACTAACAATGGCTTAACAAACGACGCGATGCACCCTAACATTGAACACGGTTGTGTCGGGTCGAACTGGCATCTTCACTCTCGTTGTAGTTGTAGCACCTTCAACTTGCAGCACATTGGCGCTGGCCGGCGTGTCAGCTGATCGGTGAAATCTCGGAATCTTGCCAGAGGGTATCATGGCCGTTACCTACTTGACGAAGACTGAGCTGGGTCAATTTCTCCACCACAGCGGTAACAACATCGAGGCGAGTGTCAGATCGGCATTGATCGACTCGCTGGAGCAGAGCGGTGTGTTCAACGACGGCGGAGAGGATGGCACGAGGGGATGGTTTCAATCGGGACCATTTCCCGGTGGGCCGGTCGCTCCCACCATTCAGATACTGGACGTTTCATCCTCTACGACGGTTGAGACAAATCCCAATCTGAAGGCGATCATCCTGGATGACAACAGCGCCAAGCTCGACGTGACCGGCGGCGACAACGACGTGTTCGTTGCAGCGGGCAAGGGTGCCGACACCATCAACCTGTTCGACAGCGGCGACGACACGGTCTATGGCGGTGGCGGTAGCGACCTGATCCAGGGCGGACACGGTGATAGCTCGCTGGTCGGCGGGGCTGGCAACGACAGCATCTTTGGTGGCACCGGCAATGACACGTTGGACGGCGGCGACGGAAATGACCGCTTGACGGCGGGCACTGGTGCTCAATCGCTTGTTGGCGGCGACGGCAACGATTTGCTCAGGGACCTCACATCGGGGCACAGTACACTTTCGGGTGGCAGCGGCAACGACACCTTGGTCGGCGTGCAGGGCGACGTTTTGGATGGTGGCAGCGGCAACGACCAGCTCTGGCTCTCGGGCGGTGCGGGCGCGAGCTCGACGCTGCAGGGTGGAAGTGGCAACGATACCTTCCACATCCAGTCGCACTCCGGGAACGATACGATCATTGGCGGCAACGGCAATGACACCGTCGACTTTGCGGATCGTTCTTTCTTTGATGTCACCAAGATTGACGTCGACGCAACTACGTCAACTTATACGCTCCATTTCAGTGACAATCAGACGGTTGCGGTCAGCGGAGTTGAGGATCTCCACTTCAACGACCAGATCGTCACTCTGCCGAAGCTCTAATTCGGCCGCTGGACGCTATATCTGTGAAAGCCCCGCTCCGCGGGGCTTTTGCTTTTGTGATCTGAAGATGGCTTGAGACGCGATTTACGCCTTTGTGAGGCCACATCGATAAGGTGATGGTAGTTTACGTTCGAAATTCGTCTTGTCCTCACCCGCGCCCGATGCGCCCAATCGCGACGTCAGGAACCGATTTGTCCGCCAGTGTGAAGCGCTTGCTCAATGCGGGCTCCGGGCCCGGGCCTGCCCGGCGAATTGCTCGCATGGTGGATGGGCAAGGCTGGGAGGAAGTGCGCTTCGACATCGATCCGGAGGTGAAACCGGATGTTCTCGGCTCAATCCTTGATCTCGGCGATTCGTTCGCGCCGCAATTGTTCGATGCAGTCTGGTCGTCGCATGTGCTTGAGCATCTCTATGCGCACGAGGTTTTTCCAACGCTGCGTCAGTTCCATCGGGTCTTGAAGCCCGACGGCTTCGCCTTGATCACAAGCCCGGACATCGAATCGGTCGCTCAGTTCATCGTCGAGCATGGGATTGCCGCCATCGCCTACAATTCGCCGGCGGGTCCGATCAGGCCGCTGGACATGCTCTACGGCCATTCGCGCGCGATCGAGGAGGGGCGCGTCTATATGGCCCATCGCACCGGATTTACGGCCGAGCGCCTCGGCAACCTGCTGTTGATGGCGGGCTTTCCGACTGTTTCGGTGAGGACAGAGAATTTTGAGGTCTGTGCGCTCGCGCTGATGCCCGAGGCGGATAGCGAAGCCATCCAGAGGAGTTTGTTAGAAACGGGCTTTAATTTTCAGGAAGCGTCTGCCTAGAAGCTTATCACTGTGCTGGTCGCCTCATGCAACCTGCAGTCAATCGCCTGTGGCAATCGCCATCACGCTAAATGTTAGTATTCCTGTCGTTTTTGTTGTATATATGTTAGTGCTAAGAACGGCAGTCTGTCGATCAGTAACGGCCGTAACAGGCGCTCTTAACAGACACATGGGCTAAGCTTTCATGATCATCCAAGCTGTCGCCGAGAATAGTTATGCGGATCCGGTGTCTCCGTCCGCACTTGGATGTCTGATCATCGTCGCACGACAGCACGGTCTGCACCTCACTACAACGCAGCTTATCAAGGACAACCTGCTGACCGATCAAGAGGTGACGCTCGATCAACTCGTCCGCTGCGCGGAGAAGGCGGGCATGCGGGCGAAGATTGTCAAACTTGATTGGGACGGGCTTGCCCACTTGAAGAAAGCGCTCCCTTCCATCGTTCGTCTGCGCAACGGAAGCCATATGGTACTGCTGCGTGTCGAAGGGGACGCGAATAATACGCGCATCATATTGAGAGATCCGAATGCAGCGGAAGATGCCCTGCTTGTGATCGATCGGCCGCGTTTTGAAGACATCTGGTCCGGGGATGTCGTTCTAGTCAAACGCAACTATGAAATCTCCGACGAATCGCAACCGTTCAGCCTCGGTCTCGTGGCCGCTTTGCTGTTCCGCGAGCGCCGCATGGTTCGGGACGTCGCCGTTTCTGCAGTTATCCTCGGCTTTCTCGGGCTAGCGCCAATTATGTTCTGGCGCCTGATGACGGACAAGGTGGTCTTCTACAAGGCTTACAATACGTTCTTCGTGCTCTGCCTTTCGATGCTGGTCATCATTGCTTTTGAAGCGGGATTCTCGTTCCTTCGACAACTTCTCGTTCATCGCATGACGACCAGGCTGGACGTCAAATTGTCCACTTACGTGTTCGAAAAGGTCCTCAATCTTCCGATCGACTATTTCGAACAGACCGCCGTCGGCCTCATCTCCCGTGACATCCGCGAAGTGTTCCGGATTCGCAATTTTCTGATGGGACAGTTGTTCGGCACGATTCTGGATTCGACGACACTGCTCTTCTTCATTCCCGTCATGTTCTTCTTCAGTCCGGTCATGACATTCGTGGTGCTTGGATTCTCCGGACTGATTGTCGCCTGGCTGGTCCTGATGTTGCCGGCTTACCGCAAGGCGTCGGCCGCCGTCCTTGCGGCGGAGGGCGAGCAGGGCGCGTTCCTAGTGCAGACGCTTAATGGTATTCGGACGGTCAAGTCGCTCGCGCTCGACACACGGCAGCGCCATATGTGGGATGTGCTGGTTGCACGCCTCGCCAAGGCGCGCCTCGCGGAGGGGATGACCGGAAACGCGATCCAGGCGGTTGTGCGTCCGTTGGAAAGGTTGACCGTCAGTGGCGCCTTCGCACTGGGCGTTTATCTCGTGCTGGAAAGCAATGATCCTGTTTATGTCGGAGCACTGTTCGCTTTTCTGCTGTTGTCCCAGCGTGTGTCCGGCCCATTGATGCAGATGGCACAGCTGATCAATCAATTTGATGAAGTGCGTATGGCCGTTTCTATCGTTAGCCGTCTTGTCAACCAACCGGCGGAAGAGGGCCGTTCTGGACATGGCGTCCGCTCGCCGCTTGAGGGCCACGTGGAGTTTTCCGGGGTCACCTTCAAGTATAAGGGCGCGGTCTCGCCAGCGCTAAACAATATCTCCCTCGAGATTCCGAGGGGAACCACACTTGGCGTGATGGGCAAGAGCGGCTCCGGCAAGACGACCATCACGCGGCTGTTGCAACGGCTGCATTCCGACTATGGCGGCTTGATCAAGATCGACGGGATCGATGTTCGCGAATACGACATCGATCATCTCCGCCGCAATGTCGGTGTCGTGTTGCAGGAGAACTTCCTGTTCAGCGGGACGATCCGCGAGAATATCACCGCCGCCAAGCCGGATGCGACGTTTGACGATGTCGTCAGGGCGGCGAGGCTCGCCGGCGCGGAAGAATTCATCGACAAATTGCCGCGCGGCTACGAAACACACGTCTACGAAGGTTCACCGAACCTCTCCGGAGGCCAGCGGCAGCGACTCGCGATCGCGCGCGCCCTGATCGTTGATCCGCCGATCCTCATTCTCGACGAGGCGACGAGCGCGCTTGATGCCGACAGCGAGGCGATCGTAAACGCCAACATCTCGCGGATCGCGCATGGCCGAACCCTCATCATCATCTCGCACCGGCTATCGGCGCTGACGAAGGCGGATGCCATCCTGGTGCTCAATCGCGGCGTGATCGACGATATCGGCCGGCATGAGGAGCTCCTGGAACGCAACGATATCTACAGTTCCCTGTGGTATCAGCAGAACACGCATCTGACGCCTGCGGCCCACAACGATCGGCCGAACTTCCGGAGTCCGAGCCTTGTCTCCTAATCAAGCTTCGCTTGCGACCGTTCGCCAGTTCCAGTCGGAAACCGACGCCATCCGGGAGGAGGCCGAGCCCCTGGTCGCGCGGGCTACACTACATGTGCTTTCTGCGTTTCTGTTTGCGGTTGTCGCCATACTCTGCCTGACGCGGCTCGATCGCGTCATCACCAGCGTGAGCGGCAAGATCGTGCCGGCCGGTCAGATCAGCGTTCTGCAGGCGCTCGATCCATCGATCATCAAGACTATAGATGTCCATGAGGGCGAGCAGGTGCAGTCAGGGCAGCTGCTCGCGACACTTGACGCGACTTTTACTTCTGCCGATCTGACGCAAGCGAAATTGCAGATCGCGAGCCTCGAGACGCAAGTCGCGCGTAGTGAGGCCGAGCTGAACCAGCAGCCGCTCGTCTTTGCCAGCAAGCCGGACTCCGACTTTCAGAAATACGCGGCGCTGCAGAAAGCGCTCTACGATCAGCGGATGGCGCAATATACCGCCCAGCTCAACAGCTTCGAATCGAAGATCAAGCAGACCCAGGCGACGATCGCGAAGCTTCGCGGTGACGATGCCAGGTATCGGCAGCGCGACGAGGTGTTGCAAAAGATCGAGACAATGCGCACGACGCTCGCCGAGCACGGCACCGGTTCGCAGCTCAACATGTATATCTCCCAGGACACCCGACTGGAGCTGCTGCGGACGTTGGAGAACACGCACAACAGCCTGATCGAAGCGCAGAATACGCTGGGATCGCTGATCGCCGATCGCGACGCCTTCAGGCAGCAGTGGTTTGCGCAACTGAGCCAAGATCTCGTAGCGACGCGCAACAAGCTCGACGAAGCGAGAGCGACCTATGATAAGGCGCTGAAGCACCAGGATCTAGTTCGCTGGACGGCGGCACAACCCTCGGTGGTGCTGACCATAGCGATGCTTTCGGTCGGCTCGGTCCTCAAGCCCGGCGATCCCTTCATCACGCTCATGCCGATCGACACCAAACTTGAAGCGGAAATCAGGATCAGTTCGCGGGACATCGGGTACGTCCGGGCTGGAGATCCGTGCACCATGAAGATCGATGCCTTCAATGCCGCGGCGCACGGCACGGCCCAGGGCAGAGTGCGCTGGATCAGCGAGGGCGCGTTCACGACCGATGATGATGGAAAGCCCCTCGACTACGCCTACTACAAGGCACGATGCTCGGTGGACGCGACCAATTTCAGGGATGTGCCAAGCAATTTTCGCCTGATCCCCGGGATGACGCTTTCGGGCGACGTCAATGTCGGCACGCGATCGGTCGCAATGTACCTGCTTGGCGGGATGCTCAAGGGCCTGGGGGAGGCCATGCGTGAGCCATGACGCTGTCGGCCCGATCACTCTTCCAGTGGCTTAAACCTGCTTCTGCGCACGCGAAGCCGTTTGAGCGCGGGTTGGCTGCGTATGAGCGCGGTGAGTATCTGGAGGCCCTGAAGTTCTGGAAGCAGGCATCGCAGGCCGGCGATGCCGAAGCAAGCTATCGAATCGGGTTGCTTTATACAAAAAGCCAGGGCGTCGCGGGAAGCATGCCGGACGCCGTCGCGTGGTTCGAGCGCGCCGCCGAGCTCGGTCACGTCGAAGCGCAATTTCAGCTTGGCGTGATTTTCCTGCACGGGGCTCGCGCTCTCATTGGGCCGAACAGGCCAGAGGCGTGGCGGCAATCGTCTGCTGTTCGGCTTGGCGAGAAGGCGTCGAATGTTCACCAGCTGGTGTTTCCGCACGGGACGAGTGTTGAGAAAGATGTCGACGCTTCCTTCCGCTGGATATCCGCAGCGGCCGAAGCCGGCAAGGCCGAGGCGCAGGCCACGTTGGGTAACATGTATAACGCGGGGACGGGATGTGCGCAGGATCATTCCGCTGCGCTCAAATGGTATCAGGCCGCAGCCGACCAGAAGTTGGCCCTGGGAGAATTCGCGCTTGGTGATGTCTATTATCAAGGGCGTGGCGTGCCCGTCGATTTCGAGCGAGCCGTGATCTGGTATAGCAGGGCCGCCGAACAGGAGCATGTGAGAGCCCAGGTCGCACTTGCCTTCATGAACCTCAAGGGCACCGGAATGCCCGAGAACCATGCCGAGGCTGCGCGGCTGTTCCAGAACGCAGCAAACCATGATGATCCGATTGCGCTCTACAACATCGGTTTGCTGCGCTTGAACGGCAAGGGCATCGCGAAAGACATCGACAAGGCCGAAACCGCGCTGCGCAAGGCCGCGCGCAAGGACTACCTTCCGGCGATCCAGGCGCTGGCAGAATTTTACTCGCATGGCGCAGGGGCAGAGCCGGATCTGCGGGAGGCGGCCAACTGGTATGAGAAGGCTGCCGAGCGGGGCGACGTGCAGGCGCAGTTTTTCGTCGGTCGCTTCTATGCAACCGGAACGGGTGTCGCGCCCAACATTCGTCAAGCCGCAAAATGGTTCGAGCGTGCCGCCGAGAAGGGCCATGCCACTGCGGCGTTCAATATCGCGATCTTCTATCTCAACGGTTCGGGCGTCGAACGCGGTGTGGAGACCGCGATCAAATGGTTTGAGCGCGCGTCCGAGGGCGGCATCAGCGCGGCCCAGATGCAGCTCGGCAGGCTCTATTCCGTGGGCAACGGCGTTGAGCGCGACCACAAGCTCGCAGGGGAATGGCTGAGCAAGGCCGCTGGCGGCGGCGACCCTGACGCCAAGACCGCCTATGCGCTCTTCCTGCTTCATCAGGATGGTTCGATGGACCGGCTTGCACAGGTGCGGTCGCTGTTGACAGAGGCCGCCGCGGCCGACTACGCGCCGGCGGCGTTCCATCTGGGTGCGCTGCTGATGGGCAGGTTTGGCGGAACTGCCGACGTTCGAGGCGCCCTCCCATGGTTCACGCGTGCCGCCAACGCCGGCCACGTCGAGGCTCAGTACACGCTCGGCGTTCTGTATTCTGATCCAAAGAGCGGCATGCGAGATGCGGAGGCTGCCGCGTCCTGGATGGCGAAAGCGGCGCGCGCCGGCAACGCGGCGGCGCAGTTTCAGCTTGCCGTCATGTATTGCACCGGCGCCGGCGTCGCTCAGGATCTCGCCGAGGGCGTGAAGTGGTACGAAGCCGCCGCTCAGCAGGGGCACACCGTTGCGCAATACAATCTCGCCGTGATGCTCGGAAAAGGACAGGGGTGCGATGCCGATCCGACGAAAGCGGTCGAATGGTTTCAGCGGGCGGCTGAGCAAGGCCTGGCGGCAGCGCAGCTTGCGTTGGGGGACGCCCTGATGTCCGGCAACGGTATCGCGCGCGACCGGAACACTGCCGTGCATTGGTATCAGCAAGCCGCGCAGCAAGGCAATCAAGTCGCAGCGCAGCGCCTGAAGTTGATCGGCACGACGACCATTGGCAATGACTGAGTGATCTTCGCGCGACCAACGTGAGCAATTCGAAGAAAGTCCTCACGTTCTCGCAAATGGCGTTGCTTGTTTAGGAGCGGAAAGATGCAAAAGCAGGCAAGCCGTAGTGACAATCTGAGCACAACCAGAGTTAGTTTTCATATTGAGGACAGAAAGATTGCACTATTCTCGTAGTTGCGGAATAAAGCTCTCAATCCACGAATGACTGTGTGAAGATGGCCGATTTTCTTTCGAAGCTCGCTCGCGATGCAGGACAAAAAGAGGCTCGGCCGAGGCGCGGCGCTGCGGCAAGATCGCAACCTAAGGGAGAGCCGGGCGTCGCCAAGACGAATGGCGCAGGCGCTAAGGAACCCACGTCCAACGAGCCGGCGACCAAGCATCCGGAGCTTTCGCCCGAGTCTCAGGTGGCCGCACCAACTTCGCACCAGCCTGAGACGGCTGCACTCGCCATCGACCTTGCCGCCGCCGCGCGCACCCTCAAGGGGCTCGGGCTGTTTGATGAAAACTTCTATGCCGCGAGCTACCCGGACGTGATCGCGGTCGGCGCCGACCCGTTCGAGCACTTCTTCCTTTACGGCTACATCGAGGGGCGCAAGCCCAATCCGATCTTTGATCCGATCTGGTATCTCACGACCTATCCCGATGTGAAGGAGGCGGACATCCATCCGCTCCTGCACTACGCCTCGGTCGGCGAGCCCGAGGGGCGGCGGCCGAGCCCGTATTTCCAGCCGGGCTGGTACAGGGAGAAGTACGCGATCCCGGCGAGCGAGAGCCCGCTCGCCCACTACCTGAAGAATCGTGTGGGTCCGTTCAGTCCGATCCCGGAATTCGACGCGCAATATTACTTGCAGACCTACCAGGACGTCGCGGCCGCCGCCGTCGACCCGTTCGAGCACTTCATCTTCCACGGCTACAAGGAAGGGCGCAATCCGTCGGCCGAGTTCGATACCAAGTTCTACATCCAGCGCTACTTCAAGGGTAAGACCGACCAGAACCCGCTTCTGCATTATCTGGAGCATCGGCACGAGGACGGCATCTATCCGTCACCGCCCGAGAACGAAGCCACCATTCCCGCCGAGATCAAGCGCTTCACCAAGCCAAGCCCGCTGTTCGAGGAACTGAGGCCGCTGCCGGCGAGCGCTAAGCCGCGCGCGAAAGTGCTGGCCTATCACCTGACCCAGTTTCACGCTTTCCCTGAAAACGACAAATGGTGGGGCGCGGGCTTCACCGAGTGGACCAACATCGCCCGCGGCGTTCCGCGTTTTAAGGACCACTATCAGCCGCGGATTCCGCGCGACCTCGGCTTCTATTCCCTCGCCGATGTCGAGACCATGCGCAAGCAGGTCCGGTTGGCGCAGGCGGCTGGCATCTACGGCTTCGTCTATTACTACTACTGGTTCAACGGCAAGCGGCTGATGGAAAAACCGCTCGAACAGTTCCTGAAAGCGCGTGACATCAACATGCCGTTCTGCCTGATGTGGGCGAACGAGAACTGGACGCGGCGCTGGGACGGCATGGAAGGCGAGGTCTTGATCTCGCAGGACTATCTCGCTGACGACGACGAGCGTCTGTTGTCGGACTTCAACCGGCACTTCAAGGACAAGCGGTACATCCGCATTCAGGGCCGACCACTGTTGATGATCTATCGTCCGCGTCTCATTCCGGACACCGCGAAGGTGATTGCGCGATGGCGTTCGATCTTCGCGAAGAAGTTCAATGAAGATCCGATCATCATCATGAGCCAGAGCTTTGATGATCATGATCCCGCTGCGAACGGCATGGATGGCGCGATCGAGTTCCCGCCGCACAAGCTCACGAAATATGTGCCGCTGGTAAATTCCGAGGTCAAGATTCTGGACGATACCTACTCGGGCCAGATCTACAGCTACGACGACGTCGTCAAATATTCGATCGAGGAGCCACGTCCCAATTTTCCGTTGATCAAGACCGTGGTTCCGAGTTGGGACAACGATGCACGCCGGCAGGGAACGGGTCTTGTGATCCAGGGCTCGACGCCGCAGAAGTACGAGGCATGGCTGGCGACGCTGGTCGAGCAGGCGCAGAAGCACACATTTTTCGGCGAGGCCTTCGTCTGCGTCAATGCCTGGAACGAATGGTGCGAGGGCGCCTACCTCGAGCCGGACCTGCATTTCGGATCGGCCTATCTGAACGCCACCGCGCGTGCGGCCACCGGCCTGACGCGGGATCTGTCGCTGCCAAAAGTCTTGCTGGTTGGGCACGATGCGTTTCCGAGCGGTGCGCAGCATCTGTTGCTCAATATCGGCAGGACGCTGCGGAGCGCCTTCAACATTGAGGTCGAGTATCTATTGCTGCAGGGCGGTGCAATGGAGGCCGAATACGCTTCGGTGGCTCCGCTCACCGTTCTCAAGCAGGCTTCCGAAATCCCCGCGACCTTGCGACACTTTCGGGAGAAGGGATTCACGGCCGCAGTCGCCAACACCTCGGCGAGCGGACGCGCCACCAAATTCCTCGCTGAAATGGGTTTTCGCACGGTTTCGCTGGTGCATGAACTGCCGCGGATCCTTCGCGAAAAGAATCTGGATGACGTCGCACGCATGGCGATCGGGAGCGCGCAGCACGTTGTGTTCGCTTCCGAGTTCGTCCGCGACAGGCTGGTGGAAGCGCTCAAGCTCGATGCTGGTGACGGGCGCTTCCTGATCCGAGCGCAAGGCAGCTACAAGCAGATCGAGCCGACGCCGGCGGAAGCCGTTTTGGTTCGCAAGGAGTTTGGCGTCGGTCCCGCGGACAAGATGGTGCTCGGTGTCGGCTATGCCGACCTGCGCAAAGGATTCGATCTGTTCCTGCAGGTTTGGAACCTGGTTCGGCGTCAGAATCCGAACGTCCATTTCTGCTGGGCGGGCGGCATCGATCCCGGCCTGCAGGAATGGTTGGGGCCTGAGATCAGCCGCGCCGAGGCCACCGGCCGTTTTCATCTCGCCGGCTTCCGTTCCGATATGCAGGCGCTCTACTCCGCCTCAGACGTCTACGCCCTGACCTCGCGCGAGGATCCTTTCCCGACAGTGGCCCTGGAGGCGCTCAGCGTCGGCGTGCCGGTGGTCGCTTTCCAGGACTCCGGCGGCATCCCCGGGTTCCTTCTCAAGGAGAATGTCGGCCGCGTCGTGCCCTATTGCGACGTGCCGGCGATGGCGCAAGCAGTGGAGAATTTCCTGCGCTGGACGCCATCAGAGGCTGAACGCGCCCGCATGACCGAGATCATCCAGACCAAATTCGCGTTCGCAGACTACGTCCGCGATCTGCTCCGGCTTGCCGTGCCTTCGCTCCCGACCATCTCGGTCGCGGTTCCCAACTACAACTACGCGCACTGCCTTCCGGAGCGGCTCTATACCATCTTCGACCAGAACCATCCGGTCGAGGAGATCATCGTGCTCGACGACTGCTCCTCCGACGACAGCATCTCCGTCATCATGAAGCTCGCCGACGAGCGCCAGCGCGATCTCACGCTCGTTATCAACGAGCAGAATTCCGGTTCGGTGTTCGCGCAATGGGCCAAGGCTGCGGAGATGGCGAGGGGCGAGTTCCTCTGGATCGCCGAGGCCGACGATCTTTCCGAGCCCACTTTCCTGTCGAGCCTGCTCGCACTGATGAAGGGCGATCCCGACATCGCGCTCGGCTTCACCGATTCGAAATCCATCGATGCCGATGGCTCCCATCTTTACGCGACCTACAAGCCCTATTACGCAACGATCGAGCCCGGCGCCCTGTCGCGCACCGAGGTCTTCGACGGCCGCGATTTCGTGACCCGCTATCTCGGGGTCAAGAATACCATCCTGAACGTCAGCTCGGTGTTGTGGCGGCGCGAAGCGTTGTTACGCGCGCTCGAATCCTGCCGCGACGACCTGGCCGAGCTGCGCATGGCCGGCGACTGGCGCATCTACCTGGAGGCACTCGCCGCGCCTGGCGCCAGGATCGCCTATGTCGCCGATCCCCTGAACGTGCACCGTCGCCATGCCGCGAGCGTCACACATTCGCTCAAGGCACAGAAGCACATCGAAGAGATCGACAGCATGCACCGCGTCGCCCGCGAGAGGTTCGGCCTCTCCGCACGCGAGACCGGCTCGCAGGCCGCCTATCTCGAGGAAGTAACGGCGCAATTGCTGGGGGCATCCGCGGAGGCCGAAAAGCCGAAGCGGACAGCAAAAGCCGCGCCGCGCGCGATGGCGAGACTGTAGCTGGAAGAATGTTGGGGGTGACTTGATGTTTGTGCCTTCTGCCGCGTCTTTGATGAACGCTTTAAGTACGAAACAGTCAGCGCTCAATGGCAACGGCTCGATTGAAATTCCCACTCGGCTCCTGAAGATGTTGTTACAGATTGCTTTGGCAGCAGCTGACTTTGATGAGGAGGAGTATCTGAGACGGAATCCTGACGTAACGAGGGCGATAGAGCGGGGAGAAGTTGAAAGCGCCAAGGTGCACTATATCGGCTACGGCTACTTCGAGGGAAGGCAGGGAGGAGGTCCTGAAGTCGATGAGGAATGGTATCTTCAGAAATATCCGGACGTAGCCTCGGCCGTCAGGGAAAGGAAAGTGACGTCGGCCACGGATCATTTTCATGCCATTGGCGGTGGAGAAGGACGTAGCCCGAACGCCGAACACGAGGAGGATGCGCATCTATGGAAGAAAGTGCTAAGGGGAATCTAGCGTGTTAGACTAGGCATCATGGTGGAAAACGAGGACTCGGACCACCATGACTGCGGTTAGGGAGGTCACGAGCGGCGCATGGAGGGATTTAATGAGCTTCCATTTTGGCGTGCGGACAAAGAAAAGATCTGCGAAAGAATACGTGCTCGGCGCGCCACATTAAAGATCGTTGTGAAGGCAAAGGACGAGAAGCATTTCTTGAGGGACTGGATTGCTTATCACTCCGCTATCGTTGGGTACGAAAATCTGATCGTGTTTGACAACATGTCCTCTGACCCAACCGTCGAGGCTATCTATAAGCAACTTCCGAAAGAGACTGTGCTTGTTCGGTATGACGGCTTTCACAACAATATCCATAACAAGGAAATCTTTGCGAGCCTCTATGCTGCCTTGGCCGAGTCTTGCAGATATTTCCTGTTCATCGATACGGATGAGTTCTTAACGTTCATCGATAATGACAAGATGGTGCTACCACAATCCATCGTAGACTTTCTGGCAGATTGCGAACCGATTGACGCATATCCTGGCACTTGGCTTTACAATGCGCCTCTGAGCAGATCCCTGTTCCGCTGCGGATCGATTGGCGAGTTGGATGGGGGATTGCGGTGGGGAAAGCCAATCTTGAGGTCTGCCGCAAGGACGTCGGGAACCTTGCTGCACAACTCGGAGGTCTCCGGTTCGTTCTATAGTGCGTCGACGCCACTTTGTTTTTTCATTTTACACATGCTGAACCTGTATCCGGATCAACGCATCGCCGTTAATCTTCGCAAGATGGTAGCCCGAGGTCTAATCCGACCTGGCGACACTGTTGAAGCGGTACTAGCCCGTGACTGGACCAAGATTGAAGATAACATCGTCAAAGTCTACGTGTCCGAGCTGAGAGCTTTCACTGAGGCAGCGATCACTTCCCCTTTGTACGGCTCGAAAGGTCTAATCAAGATTGAGCCAAACTCACGTGTCGGATTTCCGAGTCCGTATGAAGAAGGAGTGTTTGATGCATTTCGCTCCAATGGACCAACAGGAGCAATCAGCCGAGTATTGATCTCTTAGCGGTAAGGCTTCAGGTTAGTTGTCAAGTCTACCTTCTGAGGAGAGCCGACGACCATGGCTCGCCGCAGAAGAAGCTTCCAGAGGAAACGCCATGACTCGGGAAATTTGCCTACTCTTCGACACGACCGGACTGAACGCTTTCACGGAAGCGATACTCCAGGAATATCGAGAAGCGATTTCGGATCTTTGTGACGTTTACGCGGTTGTGCATCACCACGGAGACGTGCGCTGCACGGATCGGGACTCTCGCGTCATTTATCTGACCGATTCGCAAATTTTCGACGAAGTCGACCATCACAAGGATACAAGTCGAGGCTTGATCCCAGGAAACCCCGATCTGAAGATGGTACGCGTAATGCGAGAGGTCCCCAATTATCGTCAGTACATTTGGATCGAGTACGATGTCTTCTGCACCGGGAATCTTCGAAGCGCTCTAACCTCGTTGATGGCTGTAACAAGAAATGCAGACTTCGCTGCAAGCTATATTCTCCCTTGGAAGCAAGATGGGTGGATGTGGTGGAATTCACTGAAGGTGCCCGCTCACCTAGGCAGAGAGCCAAGCGCGATCGCTGTGCGAGCTTTTTTGCCGCTCTTGGTGTTCTCAAAACGGTATATCGACGTGTTTGAGGAACAACTGAAACTTGGGTGGGCCGGCCACTTCGAAGTTACAATGGCTACGATTGCATCGGTTTGCGGCCTTCAAATGCTCGACTTGAGCAAGTCAGAGCCGCGCTTCACTCACTATCCGCAGTTCAAAATCAAACAGGTCGCCAAGCTCGAAGAGTTTGTTCCGATCTTTGTGCATCCAGTCAAGACATCTGACGCTAGGGCAGAGATAAGGAAGAAGCTGGCCGAACTTCAGTGCACTGCAATGGCTTGAAATAGGTCGATAGGTCGTGCCCCGTGGCGTGGTGTATCTGAGTGCGGGCCATCACCACCAAGTTCGCCGGCATGGGCCGGATCGGTCAGGTGGCGATAGCCGGAAGGCTGACGGCGGGGTTATCGCCCAATGGAGCGATGGTTTCCAGTCATGTAGCGTCCACGCTGGACGGCCCACCCATGATTCCGCTCGAGGAGCGTGCTTCGCGAGCGGCTTCGCTCCAGCTACCCACCAGATGGGACACGACCATGAAATAGCTTTGGCCGCAGCAGGAACGTCTATCTCTTCATTTCAACGCACATCCCGGATCGCTCAGTTGGTTTGTGGGCGCCAGTGCATCATGCAGCGATCTCAAACGATCTGTGTCACAGGGTAAAGTAGGGACGAGCCAGCCGCCTTCATCGTTTTCATTCCACGCATAAACTAGCACAACAGGGGCGCGTTGATCAGTCGGTTGGGTAGATACGAACTGTAACGCGGCTTCGAGGTGAGTTGCTAATGCTGTCGTGCTCGGTGCTTCGTAATAATACTGTATGCCATCACCGGGCCGTTGACGTTTTTCCCACGGAACTGGATGCTCGACGCGCGGTCGCCTATCGAACCCGGCCATTACAGTCGGGACGACTGGTAGGCCTGCTTTGGAAAGAGTGGACCAGCGCCTCTGCGCAAGATCAGCCAGCGTTGCATAGGATCCAGCGGCGCGAGGGTCACCTATCGAGTAACTCCCAATCGCGTCCACTCCCGCCAAGCTCCACTCTTTGAGCTGAGCAAAGGGACCAGAAGCTACAATATAGGGATTGCCATTGCCGGCGGCCATGTTCTTCTTCCGAAATTCGAGAAGCATGGCTCTCAAACGATCTAAACTGCCCCAACGATCCGTTATCGTTTTCCGGTCCATGAATCCCAGAAAGTAGATTGGCCTATTGCCTATCGGCCGCAGATACTCTGGGCGGCTCATCAAGTGGATGTGCTCGTCCATCAGCGGTGCAGGATGCGCTGAACTTCCCCAACGAGCCAGTTCCGTGAATAGGCAGAACTTTATCTGAGTGCGCCATTCGCTCGACAAATACTTTTCGAGTGCAGCCGACATGGGATGGCCCGCGCCATAACTAACAAATGCCCAATAATCCAAACCAGCATATGATGCTTGTCTGATCTCCAAGTCCATTAGCGCCTGAGAAAGCGAGGGAAGTTCCACCTTCTTGTTTTCACCCGGCGTAACCTTGGCGAAAAAGGGCAAACGCCATCTGTATTGGGTAGGTGCCAGGGATTTTTCGACTGCGGAGGTCGGCCCGGTCCCAGGAGAGTACCAGGCGTCCCACCGGATAGCGCCGACTAATGGCCTAGATTCAGTGCGGGCTCGTGCGGTTGGAATTCTGGCTAGCGGAACCGCGGCAAACAACGATTTCAGAAGAAAGCGTCGAGTTACCTTCATGGGCGCACGATCTCGGTTGCTGGTTACAGGCAGCACTTTGCTCTTCTCGGAAGCCCGATCTTTGCAGAGCTCGGTGTATAATGCGACAAAACGAGCTTAGTTTCAGCACTCGTTACTTGATCGTGAAGGCGCCTGTCGTACTAACATTGGAACCAAGCGCTCTAATTTGGATCCAGACGATGCTTTTGGAGGAGTTGTTGCGCCCGTTCTCTATCCAGATGCGACGGTCTTTCAAAAACTGACATATTGTTCGCTCGCGCTATCTCCCGAGCGATGCTTTTGACCGAATGATATTGCGGCCGGTTGGCGAAATCGTGGATCGCTATAAAGGCGCCGGAAGTCGAATGAAGCAAGCATTGCACGAAACAAGCCACTCGAAAACGGCCGTCGACGAAATATAGATCGGCGTTTCGGCTTTCTGGACGCTGCCAAATACCTTCGTGGTATTGCGGCCATGAGCTCTCTTTTTCTCGATCCGCTGGATACCCCCACTCCCGAAGCTTACCGATATCGACGTGCACCAACTGAGGCTTCGTTATGCAATCGTCAGTTGCGTTGGCAACATTGGCAAGCCACTCCTGTGACGAGTCGATCGAAATGATCCACTCTTTTTCTGTCTGGGAAGCTAGCCATGTGCTTCCGCCTGATCCGAACTCCAGATAACGCGCCGATAGAGCTAGGAAGCTCTTGAACAGCGTCATTTCCTGACTATCCATCGCGACTTGCATGATAGATCCCGTTGCTCTTCGACGTCCCAACTTATAAGGCTGCGTTATATAAGGCTGCGTTAGTAGATCTCTGCGATCTAGCCACCAATATGGCGTTACCGCTCACTGCCGGCCAATACTTTCATACTTGAATCCGAGCGCCCGCACGTCCTCCGGCCGGTAGATATTCCGGAGGTCGACGATCACCGGTGCCGCCATCGCCCGCTTGATCCGCTCGAGGTCCAGCGCGCGAAACTGCCGCCACTCGGTGACGATGACGAGCGCGTCAGCGCCGCGGGCGCAGGTGTAGGGGTCGTCGCAATATTCGATGCCGTCCAGTTCCTTCTTCGCCTGCTCCATGCCGACGGGGTCATGGGCTTTTACCTCGGCGCCGAAATCCAGGAGACCGGCGATCAGCGGGATCGAGGGCGCTTCGCGCATATCGTCGGTGTCGGGCTTGAAGGTCAGGCCCAGCACGGCGATGGTCTTGCCGCGGAGGTCGCTGCCGAGTGCGTTGGCGACCTTGCGCGACATCGCGCGTTTGCGGTTTTCGTTGGCGGTCAGGGTTGCTTCGACAATCCGGAGCTGCACGCCGTAGTCGAGCGCGGTCTTCGACAGCGCGCGGGTGTCCTTCGGAAAACACGAGCCGCCATAGCCGGCGCCGGCATGCAGGAATTTGGTGCCAATGCGGTTGTCGAGTCCGATACCCCGCGCGATCTCCTGCACATTGGCGCCGACCTGTTCCGCAAGATCCGCCATCTCATTGATAAAAGTGATCTTGGTCGCGAGAAAGGCGTTGGCGGCGTATTTGATCAGTTCGGCGGTGCGCCGGCTGGTGTAGAGGATCGGCGCCTGGTTGAGATAAAGCGGGCGGTAGATCTCACCCATCACCTTCCTGGCGCGCTCGTCTTCGGTACCGACCACGATGCGGTCGGGATGCTGGAAGTCGCGGATCGCAGCGCCCTCGCGCAGGAATTCCGGGTTCGAGGCGACCGCAAAGTCGGCCGTCGGATTGGCCTCGCGGATGATACGCTCCACTTCATCGCCGGTGCCGACCGGCACCGTCGATTTGGTGACGATGACCGTAAAATCCTTCAGATGCGCCGCGATCTCGCGGGCGGCAGCGTGCACATAGCTCAGATCCGCATGTCCGTCGCCGCGCCTGGATGGCGTTCCGACCGCGATGAAGACGGCGTCCGCGTGAGCGATGCTGGAAAGATCGGTCGCGAACTTCAGCCGGCCCGAATTCATGCCGGTCTCGACAAGGCTGTCGAGGTCGGGCTCGAAGATCGGAATCTTGCACTGCTTCAGCGCTGCGATCTTGTCGGCATCCTTGTCGATGCAGGTGACGTCATGGCCGAAATCTGCAAAGCAGGCTCCGGACACCAAGCCGACATACCCGGCCCCAATCATCGCAATGCGCATCGTAGTATGGACCCAAGTTGCCGATCACGAGAGTGGGGGAGGTGATGCCGTTCCGAAGGGATCATTCGTTGCGTTACCGGTTGAGCCCTACGCGTTTTGCAGCATAGCCTCGCTCTAGGATCGTCCGCCACCATGGTTGCTCGTCGACATACCAACGCACGGTCTTCTCGATGCCGGTCTCGAAGTTCTCCTCCGCGCGCCAGCCGAGATCGCGCTCCAGCTTTGAGGCGTCGATGGCATAGCGTCGGTCGTGGCCGGGGCGGTCGGCGACGAGGGTGATCAGGTCGCGGCGCGGACCCTTCGCGCCCGGTGCGACTTCGTCGAGCAGATCGCAAATGCTTTCCACCACATGCAGGTTGGTGCGTTCGTTGCGGCCGCCAACATTGTAGGTTTCGCCGACCACGCCGCGCTCGAGCACCAGCGTGAGCGCTTTCGCATGATCTTCGACATAGAGCCAGTCGCGGATGTTCTTTCCGTCGCCATAGACGGGCAGGGGCTCGCCGCTCAGGCCCTTGATGATCATGTGCGGAATCAGCTTTTCCGGGAAGTGATAGGGGCCGTAATTGTTCGAGCAGTTGGTGACCAGCGTCGGCAGCTCGTAGGTCTCGCGCCAGGCGCGCACCAGATGGTCGGAGGAAGCCTTGCTTGCCGAATAGGGCGAGTTCGGCGCGTAGGCCGTGGTTTCCGTGAAGAAGCCGTCGTCGCCGAGCGAGCCGAACACCTCGTCGGTCGAGATGTGCAGGAAGCGGAAGCGCGCACGCTTCTCGGGCGACAGCGTACGCCAATGGCGCAGCGTTTCCTGCAGGATGGTGAAGGTGCCGACGACGTTGGTCTGGATGAATTCGCCGGGACCATCGATCGAGCGGTCGACATGGCTCTCGGCGGCAAGGTTCATCACCGCGTCGGGCTGGTATTTCTCGAACAAGCGGCGCAGCCCGATGCCATCGCAAATGCATTGCTTCTCGAAGGCGTAGTTCAGGTTCTCCTTCGCGCCCGGCAGCGAGTCGAGATTGGCGGCATAGGTGAGCTTGTCGATGTTGACCACGCGGGCGTGACTGTCGCGCAGGAGATGACGTACCACGGCTGAGCCAATGAAGCCGGCGCCGCCGGTGACAAAAATAGTCGAGCCCTTAAAGCGCATGATCTATCGCCTCCACGGATTGGAATCAGCCCTTGTGCGAGCGGGCAACGGACTTCAGATATTCGCCATAGCTGCTTTTCGCGGTCTTCTCGGCCACCTTCTCGAACGCCTGAAGCGAGATGTAGCCCTGCCGTAGCGCGATCTCTTCGGGGCAGGCGATGCGCAAGCCCTGGCGCTGCTCGAGGATCTGGACGAAATGGCTGGCCTCGACCAGCGAGGAATGCGTGCCGGTGTCGAGCCAGGCAAAGCCGCGGCCGAGCACCTCGACATAGAGATCGCCGCGCTCGAGATAGGCGTTGTTGACGTCGGTGATCTCGATCTCGCCGCGGGCCGACGGCTTGATCCGAGCTGCGATCTCGACGACGTCGTTGTCATAAAAGTATAGCCCGGTGACGGCTACGTTGGACTTTGGCTGTTTCGGCTTCTCTTCGATCGAGAGCGCCCGGCCGGTGTGATCGAGCTCGACCACCCCATATTGCTCGGGCGTGTTGACGATATAGCCGAACACGGTGGCGCCCTTCTTGCGGAAGGAGGCGGCGGACAGCATGCTTGGCAGCCCGTGGCCGTAGAAAATGTTATCGCCTAACACAAGGGCGACCGAGTCCGAGCCGATGAAGTCGCGGCCTACGATGAAGGCGTCCGCAAGCCCACGCGGCGTTTCCTGTGTGGCATAGGAGAAGCGCAAGCCGATCTCGCCACCGTCGCCCAGCAGCCGCTGAAACAGCGGCTTGTCTTGCGGCGTCGAAATGATCAGAATGTCCCGGATTCCGCCCAACATCAGTGTCGACAGCGGATAATAGATCATCGGCTTGTCGAAGACGGGCAGAAGCTGCTTTGATACGACCGTCGTCACTGGGTAAAGGCGCGAGCCCGTCCCGCCGGCTAGGATAATGCCCTTCATAGCCCCTCACGTTTACTATCACAAAACATAACATATAATGTGAAGTGCACAAGGTTGTTATCAATGCAGTGATAACATTGTGAGCCAGCAATTTCGAAGTGTTGTGAAATGAATGTCATCCAGACCGAACTTCCTGAAGTCCTCATCATCGAACCCAAGCTGTTCGGCGATCAGCGCGGCTTTTTCCTCGAAACTTATCAATCCTTCCGATACGCCGAGCACGGGGTCGCTCGGCCCTTCGTGCAGGACAACATGTCACGCTCGAGTTTTGGCGTGCTGCGCGGGCTGCATTTGCAGAATCCCGTCACGCAGGGAAAACTGGTCACCGCGCTGCGCGGCAAGGTGCTGGATGTCGCCGTTGACGTGCGGGTCGGAAGCCCGAATTTTAGCCGCCACGTTGCCGTCGAATTGAGCGAAGAGAACAGGCGACAACTCTGGGTTCCCCGCGGCTTCGCGCACGGCTTTGTCGTTCTCTCCGAGACCGCTGACTTTTTCTACAAATGCGACGATCTTTACAGTCCCAAGGATGAGGTCTCCATCCGCTGGGACGATCCCGCGATCGGCATCAACTGGGGCGTCGAAAAACCGTCTTTGTCAGCCAAGGACGCCGTGGCGCCGCTGTTGGCCGACGTGAAAAACCTTCCAGTCTATGGGCAAGTCTGATGCGGATCTTGTTGACGGGTACCAATGGCCAGGTGGGCGGCGCATTGCGGCCGCTGCTGGCAAACCACGGCACGATCATCGCGCCGTCGCGCGCGGAGTTCGATCTGTCGAAGCCCGAGACGCTCGCTGAAAGGCTCGACAGTTTCAAACCCGATCTCATCATCAACCCTGCCGCCTATACCGCGGTGGACCGCGCCGAAGACGAACGCGAGCTCGCCTTCCTCGTCAACGCCAAGGCGCCGGAGATGATCGCGAGATGGGCAGCGCAGCGTCGTGCGCCGCTGGTCCATTTCTCCACCGACTATGTCTTCGACGGCTCCGGCGACAAGCCGTGGCGCGAGGACAGTCCCACAAATCCGCTTTCGGCCTACGGCGCCAGCAAGCTGGCCGGAGACACGGCGATCCAGGCGGCCGGCGGGCCGCATCTGATCGCGCGCACGTCCTGGGTCTATGCCGCCAAGGGAGCCAACTTCCTGCGTACGATCGCGCGGCTGGCCGGCGAGCGCAAAGAGCTGCGCATCGTCGCCGACCAGATCGGCGCCCCGACGACGGCGAGCGCGATTGCCGACGCGATCGCCCGCATTGTACTGCCAAACCTGTCGGACTTGAACGCGCCGTTCGTGCGCAACAGCGGCGTGGTCAACCTTGTCTGCGCCGGCGAGACCAGTTGGCACGGCTTTGCGAGCGCCATCGTTGCCGGCCTGAAGTCGCGCGGTGTGGAACTCGCCGTGGAGACTATCGTTCCGATCGCGACCGCCGACTTTCCGACCAAGGCCAAGCGGCCCGGCAATTCTCGGCTCGATCTGGCGCGCCTGAAAAATCGGTTCGGAGTGACCACGCCGGCTTGGCAGGATGCGTTGGCAGTGGAGCTCGACGAGTTCGCCGCCATCCAGCAAGCACCGGCGAGCGGCTGACCACCGATCTAGCCCCTCCGGCGGAGGGCTTTCTTTGCGAAGGCCGATCGGCTCCAGTGCAGTTCGGTCGACTTGTAGCAGACTTGGCAGTGGATTCCGACGGAGCGCTGCAGCTCTCCGAGGTCCATCACGTGCGTTCTTCGGAGTAGGTCTCCTGGTCGCTGCGCCGCCCACTCTTGAGCAAACGCGCGCGTCAACAGTCCGGGGCCGGTCGATAGCCAGATGAGGTCGTGATCGCCGCGGCGCATCGCCGCCGCGGCAAGCTCCAGCGCCCGAACCAGCACCGGATGCTCCGGCGTTGCCGCGATGAAGTTGTTGCCGATGGAACCGTAGTTCTCCTGATGAACAACCAGCGTCGCATCGGGCCGAATGAAACTGTTGACCGGCACCAGGCAACGATCGTCCGCGTCGGCATAAATTCCGCCGCGAGCAACCAGGAATGCCAGACGGAAGATGTCCGCCTTTTGTGCAGGGAATGGTGCACGGAAATAGGCATCCGCGATCTCGCGCCCATAATGTTCGTTCAGGAACGCAAAGGCCTTCTGATCGTCAAAACATGTCCACTGATACGTCGGATGAAGCTCTTGCCATGACTTCATCAGGTTACGGACATCCTCCGGGGGCATATCATCCCAGAACTGCACGATCGTAGAGGGAATGGCGCGCTTCAGGGAGCTCTCGACAGTTGCTCCCTGCTGAAACTGGCCGGTCTGGCGCAGCGCTATCGCGGCAATGATCGCTGCAGGCGTATAGTCCGGGTGCCGATTGATCAATTCCCTCAGCGACTCGAATTGTGAATCGAGCGGACGAAGGCGGATGCAGCGCAGCGTCGCCAGGGCCTCACTATCGAGCACGAACTCATCGAGCAGCTGGCCGACATGGTTCTGCGATGGGCTGAGCGACTGCCCCTTCAGCAACAATGACGACTGGCTGACTCGGATGAAGGCGCCGAGCGCGGTGCGGGCGGCATCGACGTCGAGATTCATGAGGGTGGCGCGGGCGAGCTCGAAGTGCGACCAGGCATCTCCGGAATTCAAACGGATCGATTGCTGATAAAGCAAAATCGCCTCTTCATAGCGGAACTGCGCCTCGGCGAGCTGTCCGCCGAGCAAGGCCACGCGGGCCTCAGCGACCGTATCCGATGCCGGCGCCTGTTGCAGGAGGCGCGCGGCCGCGTCGTATTGGCCCGTTATCGTCGCAATCTGCACCTTGTGGGACCACAACCAGAAATTCGGCCGCGATGTTTCGGCGAGCCCGTCATCGAGCACTTCTTGGGCCCTGGTCCAGTCGCGCATATGCCTGAGAAGCTCAACCTCGACGCCAGCAATTTCAGGGTGAGGACCAAGCCGCTCGCGCGCCTCCGCTACAATTCGGAACGCCCGGTCGCGCTCGCCAAGCTCAAAGCAGGCGCGCGCTTCCCCCAGCGGAGCCCAGACGCTCGTCGGATGCGCCTTGCCAGCCCGCCGATAGAGCGAAAGCGCGGTGTCGGCATCGTCACTTTGCAAGGCGATGTCGGCCAGGGCAAGCAGTGCGCCGAGGTGATCGACTTCGATATCCAGCGCCTTTTCCAGCCACTGCCTGGCAACATTCGGGTGGCCAAGGGCGCGCTCTTCGGCGGCAGCTTCGACCATGGCCTGCGCACTGTTTGGTTCTAGCCTCAGCAAATCGGAAAAGGCGGCAAGAGCTTCGGATCGGCGTTCCTGGCGACGCAGCAGTTGCCCGCGCTGTAGCAACGCCCGTGCATCAGCCGGACTGACGGCGAGCACTTCATCGAGCAGCATTTCGGCGTCTTCATACCGCCCGACGTCGCGAAACTCGATCGCGATGTCGGTCAGACGAGATATGTTCGTCGGATCTGCCTCTGAAGCTCGGCGGAAAAACGCCAAAGCCTGCTTGCGATCGCCCTGGCGCCGACGGATATTGCCCAGCGCGGCGAGGCCGTCCGCATGCTCCGGTTGTCCGGAGATAAGCTCCAGCAAGAGTTCGGCGGCTTCTTCCAAGCGGCATAGTGCTTCCAAAAGGTGCGCCAGCGCGATACGCGCACCGTGATTGGCAGGCTGCAGGCGAAGAACTTTACGCAAGGCATCTTCCGCCTCGCCGACGTACCCAAGGCGGCGGAGGGCATGGCTCAGACCGACCAAGGCGGCCGCGCTGCCTGGCGAGCGATCGAGTGCGCCGCGAAACCGCTGCTCGGCCTCGGCGAGACGGCCAAGACGGAGCAGGGTATGTCCCGCTTCGATCAAGCCGTTTGGATGAGAGGGATCATCGCGCGCGGCTTCGTCGAATGCGTCAAGTGCCTGCTCGACATGACCGGAATCGCGCAAGGCATAACCGAGGCCAAGGCGAGCTTCGCGGTTTTGGGGCCACTCGCGCAGAACCTCCCCGAATTCGGCGACCGCATCCCCGAATCGTTTCAAATTCCGAAGACAGTGACAAACCTCGAGGCGAATATGGAAGGCCTTTGGGCTTACTTCCTTCGCCCGGGTAAGCAGCGCGAGGGCATTTTCATGGCTGCCACGCTGCCGCTCGACGAGACCGAGCGCGTGCAAGGCCCCGATATTGGCTGGTTCAATCTCAAGAATTTTCTCGAAGCAGACCTGCGCAGCTTCAAGAGAATTTGCGTTGCGATGGGTCCACCCGAGAGCATTCAGCGCGCTGATATTGAGCGGCGCCTCCTGCAGAACCTTTTCAAGGACATCCCGCGCCTCGTCGATGCGGTCGGTCTCACGAAGAAGATGCCCAAGCTCGATTCTGATCCCGAGATTGGCAGAATCGAGTTCCGCAAGTTTTCGGAAAGTGGCGAGTGCTTCGACTGCCGAGCCCGTTTGCCGCAACAAACGCGCAAGCGTCAACAGATGGGCAGTGTTGTTGGGGTCTTGCGCGACTATCTCACGCAGCGCGACGACGGCCTCCTCGTTCCGACCGAGATCGCGCAGCATGTGCGCAGCTTCGATACGCGATCTGATGTTTCTCGCATTGGTGCGTGCTGCAGCTTGGAATGCTGCGAGTGCATCCTCGTTTCTACCCAAGGATCTCAGTGCATAGCCTAGTCCTTCGTTGGCATCGGCATGACCGGGCTCAAGTTGCAGGACTCGCTGGAACGATTGCGCGGCACCTTCGAACTCCCGCAGATGTCGCAGGGTATGACCGAGGCCAATCAATGCCGGCTTGTTATCTGGATCCAATGCAAGGGAGCGCTCGAACACGGAGCGTGCCTGAGGGATTTGTACTAGGTGCAGGTGATCATAGCCGCTTTCAACGATTGCAATGACGTTGGAAGGGTCGCTCTCCACCGCCCTCAGGAATGCGGCGAGCGAAGCTGCGCGGTCGCCGGTCGCTCGTAGTCGCCGGCCTTCCTCGATGAGCATTTTTTGCCGGCTGTCCGTCATTCATGCTGGGTGTGACCACAGCATTGAAATTGAGAGATCGAGCGCATCAGCAAAGCGAGCGTCGAATTTTGAACTGCAGGACCAATCGAAACGGTCTTCAAGATTACGCATGACAAAAAAGTGACACATAATCAAGTAATCGACGGGCCGCATGCTTAGGACCAAACGATTAAAACAACAATATCCGCTGCCGTGGATGATCCGACATTGGTTGCGCCACACGCCTGTTGCCGCGGCGGTCGTCGTGCAAAGAGGAATTGTCAACGGCCGGATTTATATTGTCAACGGCCAGATTTAATAGCGGGCAGAAATGTCCAGGAGCCATTGCGGGGAGGATACACTTGATCGTTTCGCGTTGAGCGTCGCCTCGCGGGGCGTTTGGCCGTAGGTGCTTTTAACGACTTGGAGGGCGGAGTGATCTAGCGCGCGGCCGGAGATCGCCGTTGATGGGATGATAGGTGGCGAGCCATGTCTGCACTTCTTCCTAATCACCGGATGGCTTCCACCGGCACGATCTAATCAGCATCCGTAACAATCCTTCAAACCAAAATTATCACTGGCTATCGCAATATCTCACCGAATTGGCCTTAATGGC
This sequence comes from Bradyrhizobium sp. USDA 10063, assembly GCF_054063735.1. Lineage (NCBI taxonomy): Bacteria > Pseudomonadati > Pseudomonadota > Alphaproteobacteria > Hyphomicrobiales > Nitrobacteraceae > Bradyrhizobium > Bradyrhizobium sp. USDA 10063. The sequence continues at coordinate 271,118 of NZ_JBSSGP010000002.1, forward strand.
GCGTTTCCGGATTGCGCAAAGGTTATCGAGACGCTAACATGTGTTTATAATGTTAGCTTTGCTATAACATTTAGAGTGAGGGGTCTCGATGGCGACTAGCGACACGTTTCATTACGCCTATGCATTGGCCTATCGTGGTACGACAGGCTACCGAATTGACGACGCCAGTCCGAATACCAATTTTGTGGATTACGTGGCGGGCGGCGTGAAGGTCAAAGATCCCGATGGCGGTGATATCTTTGCCGGCGACAAGATCAAGGTCGCAAAGATTGGCGCTGATTTGGGTGGCCTCGAGACCGGAAAATACGCTTTCGTCGGCGCAGCGACCGTTCAGGATCACGGCGACACGATCAGCGGAATTATCATCCTCGACAGCGCTGGACGTTCATTTTTTTTGACCGACACCCAATATTCGGGCGAGCTGAACGGGCCTAACGGTGATGTGACCATTACCAGCGGCAATACGACCATCTGCTTCATGGCTGGTACTCTAATTGGCACACCGGCTGGCGAAGTACCCGTTGAGATTTTGACACGCGGTGACCAGGTCTTAACTCACGACGGTGGAGTCGCGACGGTCGACTGGCTTGGCATTCAGACGGTTTCGACGAGGTTCGCCGACAAGATGCGCGTCCTGCCGATCCGCATCAAGGCCGGCGCACTAGCTGAGGGCGTACCCTCCCGGGACCTCCTGATTTCGCCAGATCACGCGGTCCTCGTCGATGGTGCTCTGATTCAGGCGGGCGCGCTAGTCAACGGGACGTCCATCATCCGTGAGCACAATGTACCGACCACCTTTGCCTACTACCACGTGGAGGTCGAGGATCACTCGTTGATTCTTGCCGAGAATACGCCGGCCGAGACGTTCGTCGACAACATCGAGCGGTTGCATTTCGACAATTGGGCCGAGCATGAAGCCCTTTATCCAAATGGTAAATCGATCAGAGAGTTGCCATACCCGCGTGCGAAGTCGCACCGTCAGGTGCCTGTTCGGACGCGCGTTATGCTTGCCGCTCGGGTGCAAGCGATCGGGGCCAGCCAAACTGCTGCCGAGGTGGCGTAAGATTCGTCGAAGCATCAAGGGTGATCGAGACAGGCCGGCCGCCGTTGCCGGCCTGTCAGTGCGAAAGGGCAATGTCCTTTTGCAGCCATCATAGGGGCGGTGGTTCGGGCGAGCTTGGTGCTCTGGCCGACGGGGGGCACCGTGCCGCTAAAATCCCAACGGCAAGTCGCGGGCCATCGGGACATGGTTATACCGGGGCGCGCGCGGTCCCGGGGGCCAAGCCAGGCCGCTATAGGGAACTCCGTCGCGTGAAAGCTGCGGATTGTAGGTCGGGTCTTCATTGAGCAACTCGCCCCAGCGCGCGCGAAGCAGACTGAGCTCACGTTCGAACCGATCTCGACGGTCCGCCCGATCGTCCTTGCCCCGGCTGGCGGATTCGGCGTGGATCAGCTTCGCATACGGTGTGAAGACAATGCGCTTGCCGGCCTGGCGCAGGCGCAGACAATAATCAACGTCATTGAATGCTACTGCGAAGCGAGCTTCGTCCATTCCGCCAACGGCAAGATAGTCGCTTCGTCGGGTCACGAGGCAAGCCGCCGTTAGCGCACTGCATTCATGCGCCACGAGTAGCTGATCAATAAAGCCGGGATCATCGCTGAATCGATCGGTATAGGCGTGGGTCGCTGCAAAGTTCATTCCCAATACGACGCCGCCATGCTGCACGACCCCGCCCGGCCAGGTTAAGAGCGCGCCGACGGCACCGACGTCCGGCTCAGCCAGTCGCGTGAGCATCTCTTCGAGCCAGTCGTCGGAGCTTGCCTCGATATCGTTGTTGAGCAGACACAGGACGTCGCTGTCGAGCATCGCAGCGGCCTGATTGTTGAGCCTTGCAAAGTTGAACGGCCCTTCGATCCGCAAGGTCCGGATACCGCGGCGAGGCAGATCTGCGAGATAGTCGATCGTCTCCGGATCGGCGCTATCATTGTCGACGATGAGGATATCGGCCCGGCAGCGCTCGACCGCAGGCGCAATGCTGTCGAGGCAGGTGCGCAAGAGCGAGAGGCGGTCGCGGGTCGGGATGATAACGGTCACCCGCTCGCGCGAGATCGGCCGCCTAATTCGGATCGCGGGAAAGAGGTTGCCTTGCTGCTGGATCACTTCCGCCCCGATGCCGCGGGCGCGCAGATGCATGTGGCTCGCGGCGGAAAGCCGAGCGCCGGCGTTCACCCGATTGAGTTTCGGCAGCGTCGCCAAGGCACCGGGCAAGTGAAGGATGTTCGCTTGTCGGAGACCGGTATCCATCAGGCAGTTGAAGAGACGGTAGAGATTGTCGGGGCGTGCCTCAAGCCCCGCGAGCAGCGCTTTTCGTCGGACCGCGAACAGGTGCGCACAGTATCCTTGTTCGAGCATTCTCTCGTAATCGAACGCCGGAAAGGCAAGCGGCCAGAGCCGGCCATCGTCGGCGAGAAAGTCAAGATCGCCGTACACGGCCGTAGCATCCGGAAAGGCGTCGAATGCGGCTGCGATGCGAGCCAGCGCGTTCTGCTCGAGCGACATGCCCGCCATGGTGACGACGACATGTTGCGCATCGGATGCGTCGTCTTCGAGAAATTCCAGAAGGGCGTCGCTGTCGATGGAAAGCGGCTGACCGTCGATCACGCCCGCAGTCCAGTATTCGTGGCTCTGTGTCTCCAGAGTGGAAAGCGTTTGCTGAGCCCCCGCGGTGCCGGCGACGACGACAGCCAGTTGAAGCGGGCTTGTCTGCGGTTCCGGCAACGGGAAGCGATCGCGCCAATTCGCATAGTCGGCGAGGGGAAGCGAGGCCGGAATGAGCTGATCGTACAATTTGCCGCGCAGGCGCTCGGCGCCGTAATCCCCGATCGCGTCAATCATTCCGGCAAGGCCGTCGGGAAACGCGACAAAGGCCGCCGCTGTCGGAAGCTGCTCGCCGTCGTCTTTGCGCAGTCCGATTCGGTGGACACGTCCGTCGGCGAAGCGCTGCGGGACGTGGAAATCGAAAGCACGGGCGTTGCGGGCTTCTTGCCCCTTGGCATCGTCGCCGATGTGCGTCCACGCCGTCGCGCGGATCTGCGCGACAGTTTCGCCATCGACGACCGCTTCAAGGGTGGCAATGATTTCGCTATCGATCCAGCCCTCGAAGTGCAGACCGCCCAGCCAGCGCAGTTCGCAGGTCGGTCGCAGATCGACAGACGCGCTTTCATTCTCCAGGTCGATGGGGTGGCCGATGGGAGTTCCGAGATTCGCCAGTCGTGCCTCAAGGACGCTCGCGGCTCGGAGCAGATCCGGCTCAAGGGTCACTGTAAACCCGTAGGCGCCATCCAGGCCTGGTTGAAAGAGCTCTGGGACGAGGGCATCGGCGTAGGTCGTTCTCAGGACCAGACCATCGAGCAGGATATCGACCGTGAAGCGGCGCTCCGGCGCCTCGGGATTGAACACCAAGCCCGATACCGTACCGTCGTGAGCGAGCGCAAGCCGGCTGATCAGTTTCGGTTTGGCCGCCGGTGCGGTACGGGTGACGCGCGCGATGCTCATGACCGTCCGACCCAGTCGATCACGGCATCGACAAGTCCTGCTTCATCTACATTCGCGGGAATGGCAAGGTCGCCGCTGCGGGGGTTGGGCGATCCGCCCGACCAGTCGCGATAGGCGACGGGCCTTGAGGCTTGCTTTGTGGTCTCAATCAGCGGATGGCCGAATGTCGGTTCCTCGAAATCGGTGAGCAGCCAGCCCGGTTCGTGCGGCGCCAGAACATTGCCGAGTTCGTCGGCTGCAACCGCGCCGGTCATAAAGACATTTGGGTACGACATCAGGCGATCGTCGTCACATGTCGTGCCGGCGATGACGATCGATCGGGATGGCTCCCGTCGCTGCAGATGATCCGCCAATCGCCGCATCACGCGCAAGGATGCCGGCGAGGGCGCAGATGGAACGATGACAAGCGATTTGCGCGGGCCGGACGGCGGCGGCAGGTTGAGGGAACGGGTTGGCCAATCCTGGAGGACAATGTTGCGTTTGGGCCACCGAGCCTGGGCAAAAAACTTGGCCGCTTTGGTGGGGACAAGGAGGGGCGTCCCGTCGGGAAGCGAGACAGCCGCTTCGCCAAGGCTTCCTTTGACCAGCCAGAAATTGAGCGGGAGGTTGAGTTTCCGCATCAGATCGATCATCTGCGGCAATGGATTCGGCTCGACGACCTCGACGCGTTGTGCGGCCAGCCGCGCAAGGATCTCGGCGGCCTCGGCGATGCCCGCTTTCGTGTCGAGTCTCAAATGAATCGCCTGCGGGCTCGTGCCGTCGGCGGCCTTGAGATGAAGGACATCGCGTTCTCGCAAGAGCAGAACCGCGCGCTCGCCATGCTGACGGAGGTGACGCGCTCGGTCCTCGGCCATCGCTGCGCAGGAGCGTTGATTCCCAACGATCAGCACGGATGGTTCTAACGACCAGGGCAACGCGCGCTCGAGCGCCGCGCGCGCCGGCCGCAATGGATCTGCGGTCTCGAACGCGCGGCATTCCTTCCGATAGGTCGGGAATCGCTGGTCCAAGACGCCCAGATTGCGAAGCACCAGACTCCGCTTCTCGTGCTGGAAGGATTTCGAGCCGTGATGTCCGACATAGACCGACGGCGCGCAAACACTGCGGAAGCCTTTGGCGCGCGCGCGAAGGCAGAGATCGACATCCTCGAGATAGCCGCGCTCGAACGTTTCCGACAGCCCGCCGACGGCATCGAGACAGGCGCGCGTGATATAGAGACAAAACCCGATGCCGCTTGGGACGTCGATTGCGTCGCCGCCGCTGGCAATGCCCGCGACACGATCGATCTCGAGCATTTGCTCATAGCGCGGCATCGGATTGGCGTCATTCGGCATCGGGAATGAAAAGATGTCGCCGTTGTTGGAAAGCGGCGTGACCGTCCCGATGTTCGGTGCCGAACGCGCCACCGCTGCCAATCGATCAACAAATCCGGGGGCTGCAATGGTGTCGGAGTTGAGCAGCACGACGTCGCCGGTCGGCACCTCCTTCAGCGCACGATTGATCGCTCCGACGAAGCCAAGATTTACCGCGTTCACGACTAGGTCGATCGTGCTGGCAGCGACAAGCTCTTGCAGATAGCGCCGCAACTCCGGCTCCGGGCTGGCATCATCGATAGCCAGAATGCGGAACGGATGTTTTCCAGACCCACCCGACGCTCTTGCCTTCACGAGGCTTTCAAAGCAGTCGATCGTTGCCTGTACGTCCCGATAGACAGGAACGATGACGGTGGGGGCGGAGGCGCGAGATCGTGACTGACCGGAGGGATGTGGGCGTGCACGAATCCTCGCCGGCGGGGACAGGTTGGGTGCGAGCCGCCGAATCTGGAAGATCTCGCCGTCGCATTTCAACGTCAGCGTCTGAGGGCTCCTGGATGGTGGCCGCCTAACGAGAAAGGCGGTTGCCTGAACGTCCATACTGGCCAAGGGGTGAAATGAATTGGGCTCGAGCAGGCTCGTTAAAGTGCTGTCTTCAGTGGCGAGACTCGCCTCGACTGTGGTCGCCTTGGTCCAGGCGACCCAGCCTGTCACGTGATTGTCGAACACCGAGCAGGCGGCCCAGTGCCGATCCCCGGCACGCCGGAGCTCCGCGATGGCAGCTCGCAGGATGGCCGGATTGTCGTCACGGCTTATCAGATTGGCGGCCGCGATCCGCCGGCGATCATCCGTGGCCCAGGCGAGCATTCGACGGTTGGCACCGACATCGGAAGGGTCGACAAGAAGCGCTTCGGTGAGGTCGGCGAGCGCCGCTTCTCCGCGTCCAAGCTTCCGGTTCGCCTCCGCGCGGAGAACGAAGCAATGAGCGGCCGGTGGCGGTTCAACACGGCAGCGTCGATCCGCGTATTTGAATGCCGTTACAAAATCCTGGGCGGTCAGCGCCTGCGCCGCCAGGCGCTCAAGCGCGATATGTGAGCGAGGTCCGACAAGAGCTGGGGCGTCAATGACGGTGCTGAGAACCATTTGACAGTGCCCTGGCCAATTGCGGTCGCCTGCCGGCGCTCCGAACTCTCACTTGTCCGGATGCCTTTAGATCATGATCCGACTAGATAGAATCGGATCATGATCTAAAGCTCCTGTTTTGCGCATGATCTCCGCGCAAACGCTTCGCGTTTGTCGCGAGGAAAACCGGCTTCCACTTTTCCGGACCATGCGCTAGGTGACCGAACTCTCTTGGCGCGGCCGGCTGCGGAACACCCGGACCCGACCAGAACCGGCAGGCTTCCGCGGCTTTACGGGCGCTACGACCTGTTCCGCGGCGGCAATCCGTTCGATGCCGATGCGAATGCCAACCAGGGGCTCGCGATTGGTCGGACCCGACAGCACCACGCGTTTGCCGACCGCGCGCAAGGTTGGAGCGTTCAAGAACCCTGCCTCCGCGACGAACTCCAATTCGTCAGTGCCGTTCATTTCCAGAACCACGCCCGTAATGGGCAAGGCCCGCCCACGTGTACCAGCGTAGGCGCCAAGCGGGACCATTCTGCCGCTCCCCGCCTGACCGTTGGCGAACTGGACCGCATACCGGATATCAAGACCGGACGGCTTGTCCGGCCATTCCAGGGCCACGCCTTCCACGCGAGACGGCGCCGTTGGGCCTGCAATCCATGCGTTGGGTCCGACAATGACGTCGCCGCGCCCCGCCACGTGGCCAAGCACCTTCAGGCCGTCCGTCGAAGTATTCGCGTGCAGGCCCGGGCTTTCGTTTTGCGCGGCGACGAGGTGGGTTCGGCCGGATTGGATCGGCTCAATGCGAACAACGGCGGCTTGCGATCCTCCAAGTCGCATGGGCTGGACTTGGACCTGCAAAGTGCCGGGCGTATTGACTCGGACCACCAGGCCGGAATTCGGCTCCCAAAGAGTTGGCTCCGTCGCGTCGGGGTGCAGGATGATCTCCATCCGCCTTTCATGGCCCTCGGCAGGAGCGACCGTCACATGAGGTGGGGAGAGGGAGTCTTCGGCACTCCTGTAGTTCACGAAGAACAGTCCGCGGTCGAGATTCACCACTTTCTGCTGCTCAGCATCGCTCATCAACACCCCCGAAACAGATCATAACAGTTGTAATCTACTTCAGTTCGCGAACATATCATACGTAGTCGCCCAAAAGTTAGACATGTTTGTTATCGCGAACTGAACAAACTTCGGGCAAATAAGCCAAGCTGCTATGCAACCACAGATCGCAGTTCACGTCTTTTCGCCTCTTTCAATCTCTCAGCCTTGCAACAGACGTGCTCCGGCGAGCCGAAACGCAGCGGAGAAAGACCGCCAAGACGCTCAAGGCGGGAATGATGCGCCTGCCAACCCGACTCTGCCGAAGTGTGAAGCTGGTTATCACGGCAAGACACCTGCTTCGTCCGCAAAGGCAAATCAGGGAAGCGCCCTCAAGCGTGAGGACGAGCGCCACTGCGTGGATCCCGACGACGAGAGAGAGCGGCGGATGTACTCAGTCTCCGCACTTAATAATGCAGCCATCCGGCGGAGTCTGTCGTTTTCATCTCTCAGCAGTGCGATGGAATCGGCGATGTTCTCAACGCTGCTCAGATCGAGATGCTGGATTTGCGGTTGGCAGTCGGAAGGAGGTCGTTTGAATTTCATAGCGTTGCCCACACGCTTGCCCTTGCATTCCTGAGACTACACCGAGTTTCAACATTTGTATGCCCAAGGCAAAACCAAAAGTTGCATGTAGTTGAGACTAATCGACGAATTTTGGGGCAGGAAGATGTCAGACGGAGCGAAAGCTCTTCGGCTGATGCAGAATTGCTGCATTCTAATTATAGGGAACTTTATCAGCGCATGAGCGCGTGTGTCGAACGATATTCGAAGACCAGCGATTGATGCCTTCGCCGCGGAAGATTCTTGCTATAAACACGACGCGCAAGCTTCGGTCCGTTCTCGATTGACCGCGCAGCTTGAAGCAAAACGGGCGACAGCATCGTCGATGAAGATTTTATTCGTTCACAATAACTTCCCGGCACAGTACCGCAATCTGGCGGCTGCGTTGGCTAACGAACCCGGCTTCGAACTCGTTGCAGTCGGCGCATCGAGCGCTCAGTCGATGCCTTTAGTTAAGTTGATTAAATATATGCTTCCCGAAGCAGATGTTTCCGGAACTCATCCTTTTGCCAGGCGATTCGATCTGGAGTGCCGCCGCGCTGAGCAAGTGCTTTACAGCCTTTCAACTTTGGCGGCGTCAGGCTTCGCACCGGATTTGATTCTGGCCCATCCGGGATGGGGCGAGACGCTGCCATTGCGCACGATGTTCCCCAAGGCGAAGTTGTTCGTCTATTGCGAGTTCTTTTATGGTGCCGAGGGGCGCGACATCGGATTCGATCCGGAATTTCCGATGTCCGGACTGGATGGTCACATCGGGCTGCAACTGAAGAATGCGACAACATTGCTTGCGCTGGCAGATTGCGACCTCGGAATCTCGCCCACCAATTGGCAGCAGTCGACGTTTCCCTCGCATTATCAAAGCAAGATCGAAGTGATTCATGAAGGAATTGATACGTCGCGCGTGCGGCCGAATCCGCAGGCGCGCCTGATGCTGCCGAACGGCCGGGAAGTCGGATCGTCGCATGAGATTGTGACGTTTGTCGTGCGCAATCTCGAACCGCTCAGAGGCTACCACGTCTTTATGCGAGCTCTCCCCGAAATCCTCAGACGGCGGCCCAACGCGCAGATCGTCATCATCGGCAGGGATGGATTGTCCTATGGACTTCCTCCGCCACCCGGCAAGACCTGGAAGTCGATCTTCCTGGACGAGGTGCGTGACCAGTTGGACCTGTCGCGCGTGCATTTCATGGGGGGTGTCCCATATCAGACGTTCATTTCAGCGCTCCAGGTATCATCGGCACATGTCTACTGGACCTATCCCTTCGTGCTGTCCTGGTCGGCGCTGGAAGCAATGAGCGCTGGTTGCCTGATGATCGGGTCCGATACACCGCCTGTGCGCGAGGTCATCAGTTCCGGTGAGAACGGCTTGCTGGTTCCGTTTTTCGCGGTCGATGAGCTTGCGGAACGCGTGATTGAAGCGCTGCAGGAACCCGCGAAGTTCTCGTCAATGCGGCAGGCCGCGCGACGCCTCGTTATCGATCACTATGACGCAGAGCAGGTCTGCATACCGCGAATGCGTCGCCTTCTCGATCTGAAGCCGCGCTCGACGTCATCGCCGAGGAACTTTTGGCCCGGGCGCTCGCCGTTCGATTTGCCGAATGGCACCAAGCGTGCTTCCCGCAAATCGTCAGCCCCGGCCGGAATAGGGGTCTCAGGCGAAGACGGCGCAGGTCTTTCGTAGTCCAAGCGGCGCGCGGCACTCTCCAATCTAGGGCTGTAATTTAGGGCATCTACTTTCCGACGCCCGATTGCGTCTCCACGACCGGGAACCTCGACGATCATATGAGCGCGGACGCACCGAACAATGGCGACTCGACGCCTATCCGTGCGCGCAAACTTGAACGATCAATCGATCGCGAGGGACTACGTACATCGCCGTATCCCTGACGAACTCCACGAAGTCAGCCGTGATGAGTGCGATTACTCTCGGCAACGTGATGGTATGAGACAAATCATATAATTGACGTGGACAGAGTCGGTCTTATTTCCCCTAGAACGGAACAATGACGGCGTGAGCAGGCTCTTGCAGCGTGCGCCACCGGTCGCTGCGTAGCGGCTATTCCCGATCGCAAGGAGGAGACTCCAATCGCGATCGGTCTGCTCACCAAATAATCACCGCGGAGAGCAAAATTAGTGCTGGACCACCGATCTGGTGGCACGTGTTTTGCGAGCTTCGCGACTAGCATACTGGAGTTGGGTATCGGATATGAGCACATCATGGATTAGTCGTGGAATGAATAAGGACTGCAGACAGCCGACGCATTTCATTCTTGCTGTCGTGTTGTCAATTTTTGCATTCGGACCTGCCCACGCTCACGATTCGGGGCACCCCGAGTTGAACCATTGGTATGAGAGCTTGCGCAGCGGCAAGGGCCCATGCTGTGACGGCACAGATGCGAAGCGCGTTGATGATGCCGATTGGGAAAGCAAGGATGGTCACTATCGGGTGCGCATCGATGGCGAGTGGGTCGACGTTCCGAAGGAAGCTGTCGTAGATGGACCGAACCTCGCGGGCCGAGCAATGGTGTGGCCCTATTATCAAGACGGTCATCCGAAACCGCGATGCTTTATGCCGGGCAGCATGAGTTGATGCAATCGAGCACTTCGAGCAGCTCGAGCCGATGCGGGATGACTGAAGTCAGTCCGACTTATGAACTCGGGTGAGCCTGCGTCGCCGCAGGGCCCGACGTTGACGCTTCCGCGGGCCGAAGCGCCAACTGCGCCGCCGAAGTAAACACGCGTGACCGCATGAGAACAGTGGCGACGAGGCCGGTAATCCCCGATGCAGCCAGGATCATGGCAACGACGACGAATTGGTAGATGGCGGCATAGATCGGACTGGCGCCGGAGACCATCATGCCGGCCATCACTCCCGGAATCCACACCAGCCCGAGAGACTTCAGCATATCAAGCCGAGGCAGAAGGCTCGCGTAGACGGCGCTCTGAAGATAAGGCGCAACCGTAACGGCAGGCTCCGCGCCCAGCGTGAGGCGTGCCTCGATCTGGCCGACATGGGCGACGATCTCGGCCCGGAAGCGTTCGGCGGCTTGCGCGCATGCATTCATCGCGTTGGCGATGATCATGCTGCCCACAGGCACGAGGATCGCGATGTCAGCCCGAAGGCTCCGGGTTGCGAGCATCGCCGCGATCACGGTTCCGGCGCCGGCGGCGATTGCCCAGAAGCACAGTAGCAGCGCGCCTTCCATTTGTTGGAGCCGGCGGGCTGCCGTGAACGCCGCAGCGACCGTCATCATCAACAGGATGAGCGTGCCGATCAGCAAGCTGCCATGCAGCAACACCGCCAGCACCATTCCAACGAGAACCATCTGCACGAGGCCACGTGCCATCGACACAGCGGCCTCGCGCTCCACGCGGACAGCGTGCCACCGGCAAAGTGCTACCACGGCGGCGCACAGCGCAACGGCACCGACGGCTTGGGCGAGACCCATCAACACGTCGCTGCCTATGCTGCTCTCCAGCTCAGTCAGCATGCAGCACCTCTTTGGTTGCGCCGATCGCGACAAGCCGTCCTGCTTCCATGATCATGGTTCTGTCCGCGAGGCGGACTGCCTGCTCACGGTTATGCGTGACGATCACACAGGCCATTCGCCGCTCTTGGACAATGCCGAGTACGAGCTCTTCGACCCCGTGCACAGAGGCCTCATCGAGTGCGGACGTCGGCTCGTCGAGCAGCAGAACCTCAGGGACATTTGCCAGCGTTCGAGCCAACGCCACGCGCTGGGCTTCGCCGCCGGAAAGGTTGCCGACGTCACGGTCGGCAAGTCCGGATAGGCCGACCCGCTCGAGCAGCGTTGCGATCTGCGTCGGCGCCATGGCTTCCCCGCGCTGGCGCGGTCCGAAGGCGATGTTCGCAGAGATTGTGCCGGGAAACAGAAAGGCCGTCTGCATGACCATGCCGACGCGTCGCCGCAACTGCTGCGGGGCGATCGACCGATAGTCGGTGGACTCCAGCAGAACCGTGCCGGCCGTGGGCTCGTCCAGCCGGTTGAGCAGCCGCAGGAATGACGACTTGCCGGCTCCGCTCGGGCCGACCACGGCGAGGATCTCACCCGCCGAGACCTGCACACTGACGTCATTGACGAGCAGCCGCTGTCCGACGCTCCGGGACAGATGCCTGGTTTCCAGCATTGCAATCGCCGGCTGGGGACGGTCGTCGCCTTGGCCGGGTGCGTGCGTGAACGCCGGCTCGCCGGGATCATTCGATAAGGCAGGGTTCGTCACAGGGCCTCTTTCGACACAATGCGCTGATCAATCCTGGTACGCTAAACCCGCGATCGGTCAAAATGGCGGCGGCTTCGGCTGCGTCGGCTTCGGGCCGAAAGCGCGCGCCGTGTCCCGTTGTGGGCGATCGATCCTGGATAACGCGAGCTGCCGCGCATACTCCTGGTCGCCGGCCTCCTTGTACGGAGAACTTGTCAGCGAGACAAGAAACGCGACCAGGTCATCGATCTCGGACTCCGTCATGGCAAGTGGCTGGATATCCTCGTCCAGCCACGGGTCCGTGAGGCCGTCGCCCTTGTTGTAGTGATCGACGACATCCCACAAGGTTTGCATCGATCCGTCGTGGAAATAGGGACCCGTCACTAGGATATTGCGCAGGTCGGGCGTCTTGAATGCGGCGATGTCGCTCTGCCGTTTCGTGATCAGAAAACGTCCGAGCACCGACATCTCGCTCGCGATCGCCGCAGCGTCGACGTCCGGGAGACGTCCTTGCGCAAGCTCGCGCTCCGCCTGCTGTGCCAAGGGACCGACGTGGTGCCTGAGGATTCCGATACCGATGTTGTGAAAGTCGTTGTCGGTGAAGACAGTCACATCGCGCTTGTTGTCCGCCAAGGCGTGGCAGAGGTTGCAGCGTGCCTTGGTATTGAACAACTCCCAGCCGCGTTTGGCCGGGTCGCCGATGGCCCCGGCGTCTCCCGCGATGAAACGGTCGAACGGGGAATCGAAAGACGCCAATGTCCGTTCATAGGTCGCGATCGCGCGCAGCATGTCCTGTTCGTTCACGCCCCGGCCGAAGGCCTGCATGAACTGCGCCTGATAGTCCTTGTCGCCGGCGATCCTGGACACGGCAGCGGCGATACTGGACGAACCCATCTCGAACGGGTTGGTGATCGGCAGGGCCGCCTGTTGCTCCAACGTAGCGACCCGGCCATCCCAAAACTGCGTCTTGTTATAAAGCGCATTCAGAACGGTTGGAGCATTGCGTTGACCGGCGCGGCCGTGGATTCCGATCGACACAGGCCGCCCATCGGTGAAGGCGCGTGCCGGATCATGACATGTGGCGCACGCGACGGTGCCGTCGTCCGACAGCCGGCCGTCGAAGAACAGCTTCTCACCCAACGCAACCGCGGCAGGCGTAAGCGGGCTGGCCGGTGGGATCGCCGATGCCGTCAGAGCCGCGGGAAAGCCGACCTGACTTGAGGAGCGGGGCTCAGCCAGCGGCCCTTGCTTGGGCAGGGGTGGGGCTTTGCCTGGCTCCAGCGCCGGCGGTGGACCGACGCTGCCATCTCCGCGGACGGTCGAGGCGGCCGTTGCCGACAGGACAGGCAACAGCAGCAACAAGGCCGCGAACGACGTGGCGCGCATCCGATATGCCTTTGCTGTTGCGCTGAGCAGATAACCCAAGCAAGGCGGATTCAGGAACAACTTCGCCCTCGCAGAACGGGAGGCGGGCGGTCTGCCGTCCGTTCGGCATTCGCAAGAGACGGCTCTTGCCGTAAACAAGTCGCGGCGGCTTGTATTTCCGATCCGCACGCATTTGTCCGAACGAACGCGCGGCCCGGACGCGATCGTCTTACTGCTTCAAACGAGCAGACGCGTCCGCGATATGCCGCGCGCTCGCGCGTAACGCTGCCTCTTCCTGCTCGCTCATCTGCGGCATGAGAACGCGCTCGACGCCGGCTGCTCCGATCACCGAGGGCAGAGAAAGGCTGGCGCCAAACGCTTCTTGGGGACTCGACACCGGAAGGACAACCTTCTCATCCCGGAGAACCGCCTCGGTGATCCGCGCAGATACGATTCCGATCCCGTACTGACTGGCGCCGATCCCCTCGATGATCGTGATGTTGGCCTGCCGGACGTCCCGTTCAATCTGTTTTTTTGTCTCCGCCGGTCGATCGAGACGTGTCTCGACCGAACTGCCGGCAATGCGGGCGGAGGACCAGAGGAAGACGCTGGAGGTTCCGTGTTCGCCGAGCACCAGGGCGTCGACGGCAGTTGGAGCAATGCCGAAGTGCCGGGCGAGATGAGTCCGGAAGCGCAGGCTGTCAAGGAACGTACCGGTGCCGAACACGCGCTCATGCCCGGCAGCGGCGCGGGCGACGTCGGTGAGCGGGTCCGGCGGATCGGTCACCACGATGATCACGGCATCCGGCGCTGCAGCGACGATGGCGGGCACGAGTTCCCTGTAGATCTTGGCATTGGCGGTGAGGAGTTTCAGCCTGCCTTCCTGGTCGCTCCGGTCGGTTGCGCCTCCCGTCTTTTCGTTGATGCCGGCGGTGAGGAGAACGACCGAGCAACCGGCCAAATCCGCGATGTCGCCGCTGCGAACGGCGGTCACGTCGCCCATCGCCGCTCCATAGGTGATGTCCGTCGCGATCCCGACGCTCTTTGCCGGCGTCCTGTTCACGACGACGACTTGGTCCGCGCTGCGCCGAAGGGCTAGTGCCATCGCACAGGCGGCGCCGACTGCGCCGGCCCCGACAATTCCGACTTTCCGCATGCTTTATCGCTCCTGCGCAGGTAGCAAACCGACGCCCTCCGCCACGTGAGTATAGTGGCAGCGTGCTGAGCGATAAAGCGAGTGCACCGGTGCTTCATCGCAAGCGTCGTGCTTATTTGAAAGCGCCCGCGCGTGAGGCAGACGACAGTCCGCCGTGCGTATGGCTACGCCAGCTAAGGCGATTGCGCGCCGATACGCTCGACCGGGCGCTCCTCATCTTTCGTAGCGAGCTGGGGACTATCGGCCCAGGATGTGCTTTGGGAGGCCTACGTGGCAGTGAATCGCCGGGACAAGTCAACAGCGATTTGTTCGAACAGTTGGTCAGCTTGACCAGGATCGAAATCCATCCTGAATCGCTTTTTCACGCCGAGCTGCGTGAGATCGTAGTGGGTTGCTGCTTGGACGCCATGACGCGCAAGGCAACTCTGAGCACATTTCAGCGCGCAGCCGTCGATGGCGACGATCGGCCGCCCCGATGTCGCAACCCGTACAAGCGAGGGAACGTCGCCTCCGACGCCTGCGATGCAGGACATTTCCGCTTTTCCGGTTCGATCCAGTCGAATCGCGAGATGGTTAGCCAGTTGAGCGGCGCTTGAGCAGCCAGAGCAGGAATACACAAGGGGGAGATCGGTTCGTCGCGCCATTTCTTGTTCCGTTTTGGAGGCTGCCAATCGAGCCAGAAAAATCGCGTCCGACGTTGCTCCGACGCAAGCTCGCAGGCCGAATGCAGCTTATCGGGTCAGCCATGCTGGCAATCAGCTTTCGCTAGGCCTTGAATGGAGTTCATGCCTTACCGCGTGGAAATGCCAGACCTGCTGCCAGCGCGTCGGCGAAGGCATGGTGCAGGTCGCGATGGATGGCCTCATCCTCGCGCATGGCGAGGATCATGTCAGTGACGTCAGCATCTGGCGGCAGATTCCAATACGCGATGGCCGATGCGGGTGCTGCATCGCTGCCTCGATCAGCCGATCCGAGCCGATTGAGATACTCCGAATATCCCCGGACCGCCTGCTCGGCAAAATATCCGGCCAGCCGATGCGCTGTGCGAGCGGATATCAAGTAGAGGATGAAAAAGGCATTGTAGAACGCCGCCTGCGCGATGGCGATCAAGATGCGCTCCCAGAGGCGAGGCCGAGCCAGCGCAATAAACGACATCAGATGAACGCGCTGGTTCTCCGCCTCGTCCATGAAGGTCCGGATCCAGCCGCGATCGTCGAGCATCCGGCGCAGGCATTTCAGATGCAGCAATGTCGCGGCGACCATCGGCGGGACCGCGGCCACGGTCTCGAGTACAACGACACGGTCGCCGTATCGACCGCCAAAGAGCGCGCCGGCCATCGATGTGCCTGTGCGCACGATGCCCAGCGCGATTCGGTCAGCCAGGGTGTTCGGCACATGATGTCGAAACAGATCCGTCTTGTTGACGAGCAGCATTTTCGATCCCGTGTTAGGGCACGCCTCGGCATCAGTCGCCCTGGTTGGCGGGGCAGGGGCTTTGCTGTTGTGGGACAAGCCTTGGTATCGCGCAAGATTATTGGGAATAATCGATTTGACTGTTTGCGCTGGCGCAAATTGGAGCGCGTTGCCGCACACTACTATGTGACAGCGGAGGTACCCGCCAGATGTGCAGCATGAAGTCGGCGGCATGGATTTCTCTCCGGACCTCGATCTCTTCGCTCGGACCGAACTGTTCCAGGGGAGTCCTCCGGACGCGCTCCGAGTCCTTCAAGCTTCAGCGGGACGAAGGCGTCTTGCTGTCGGCGACATCCTGTTTCAACAGGGCGATCGCACGACGTCCCTTTTTGTTGTGATCGCGGGCCGGTTGCGGGCATCCCAGATGGCCCAGGACGGTCAACAGATTATCATCCGTTATATGGGTCCGGGGGAGATCGCGGGCTACACGGCACTTGTGGGCGGTGATACCCATCCCGGCACCGTGACTGCAGTGGACGACAGTCATCTGATCGGCTGGACGAGTGCGGTCATCAGACAAATCATGGAGCGTTATCCCGTTGTAGCCATCAACGCCGTCGCGCTGTTGGGGCGGCGGTACCACGAGATGCAGGTCCGTCTGCGTGAACTCTCGACCGAGCGGGTCGAGCGTCGGATTGGCCATACCCTGCTTCGTCTGGCGCATCAGTCGGGGCGCCGCACGGCGCGCGGCATCGAGATCGCGTTTCCGCTGTCCCGCCGTGATCTCGCCGAAATGGTCGGGACAACCCTGCATACCGTCAGCAGAACCCTGAGCGCCTGGGAGGAGCGGGGCATCGTCTCTTGTGGGCGATGCCGCGTGGTCCTGTGCAAGCCGCATGCTCTCGTGGCCATCGCGGACGAGGAGGCATAGTTCGTGTCCCACGGCGGCGTGCGACGGCCTACTCCGTTGCGATCTGCCGCAATGCCAAGACGCCGGCGAAGGCGCAATCGACTATCTCGGAAAACACGAGCTCCATCTCTCTGAACACGGTCCGGTCGGATTCGTTCTCGGTAAGCGCGTCAAGCTCAGAAAGAAGCGATAGAAAGGCAGCGATTTGATTTCTGCAGTCGCGTGCCTGGACAAGCTGCCGCCGGGAAAAGCGGCGCTTTTCAAGCGTCGCAAATCGATCGAGGGCCCCAGCGAGAGAATCGTGACACTTGCAGTCCAGGTTAACCTGCGTCAGAACATGCCGCAGCCGGTTGACGACATCGATGGTTCCGTCCTGCGGCAGGCGCCGTGCTGCAATCGCCATGTGAGGCCCCAAAGTTGCTAGAGCATGTGTTGCTAGAGCATGTGCGGTTTGATCGGTTCGCGGAATTTGTGTAGCCGGCTGGACCGGGCATCGGGTGGAACGGAGAGAAAGCCGGCCACGCCGTGGAGAAAGCCGTTGGAAAATGGCACGCCCGGATATAGTTGCGCGAGACGTTGCGTTCCGCTCGCCGCATCCTCCCGGCCATCAAGGACCGCGCGGAAGGTGCTGATGACCGCGACCATGTCGCAATCCTGCGGTGAGAGGCGAAATGACCCGACGCCGGCCTCGCGCAAGACATCGGCGTCGCCCAGCAGGTTGGTGCAGGTGGACGATAGGGTCTGGACGCCGTTGACCGTCAGGAAGTCGGCGCCATCAAGCGTCTTCAACATCAATCCATCCGGGTCGCGCTCGCAGACAAATTGGCAATTGTCTTTTGTCAGCTTGTGAAGGCGGGCGTGATAGCAGCGGGCAGAGATCGCCAAAGGCACCCGGCCGAAGGCGAAGATGTCGATCAGGACGTTTGGAAGCGCAGCAGCAATCACCGCGATGGAGGGCATCGGCAGCTCCGGCGGGAGGCAAATTCGTGTCGCGCCACGCTGGACGTGGAACGCCGCGCTGGCTTCATTGTAGATGTTGATGAACGGGCCGATCGCATGCGGTCGACCGACAAGCGGCTTGAGACAGGTCAGATCGTTCACCTCGACCAGTAGCTCTGCCGTATTGACGAGTTCGGCCATCTGGCGCCGCTCGCGCGGCAGCGAAGTCAGGATCAGGGAGCCGAGCAGGACCAGTTTTCCAGCGGCGCGGAACCGCTCAACGACCGCGGGCAGATGCGGAGCGATGAAAGGCGACCGCTTCGAGCAGACGATCTCTCCGATCACGACGGTGTCGACCGGCGCCTCGTCCGCAATGCGAAAGTAGAAGTCGCGCCAGCGTTCCGGCGCCCAATTATAAGGAACTGGGCCGAGGCTGAGCTGCATGAAACCATTCCTCCGGTCGGTTTTCTCTGATCATTCAACGAAACGCCTGGGACGTTCACCTCCAGGTCTTGCGATAGGCGCCCACGGTCGTAGCCTGACCTTCGGTGAATGACGTAAGTTGCCCGGCGTCGATCGGCAGGCCCAACTCCAGCGCGTCGAGGGCCCGACGGAAGTGCCGCACCACACCTTCGACATAGGCGCGGCCGCGCTGGCGCCCCTCGATCTTGAGCGCCGTAACACCGGCGTCGCGCAGACCAGCAAGCAAGGTGGCGGCGTCAAGGCTCACGGGATCTTCGAAAATGTAACCGGTGCCGTGTTTGGTCGTGAATCGCCCCTTGCAAAGCGTTGGATAGCCGGCGGCTTCGCCGATCTCGAAACTGTTGATCGTGAATCCGCCGAGACGCGACTTCGTCCTGCCGTCCTCCTGTTCATACGCGACATGGCTTGCCGGGGAGCATACGCCCTGCATGTTCGGCGACTGTCCGGTCGCATAGGATGACAGCGAGCAGCGGCCTTCGGCCATCACGCAAAGGCCGCCGAACACGAACACTTCGGTCTCGCAGGTGATTTCACGGACGATGCCAGCTATTTCCGCGACGCTCAGGACGCGGGGCAGAACGACGCGGCGGGCGCCGAATGTCTCGGTGTAAAAACCGATGGCATCCGCGTTGGCGGCGGCCGCCTGCACCGAGACGTGCAAGCGTTGGGCGGGATGGCGGCGCGTTGCATATTCCAATAGGCCGACGTCGGCCAAGATCAACGCGTCGGCCCTGGCTGCGACGGCGTCGTCGACCGCCCGGTGCCAGAGGCTTACGGCGCCCGCCCGTGGAAACGTATTGATGGCAACCAGAATTTTCACGTTGCGGCGATGCGCAAGGGCGATCGCATCGCAGAGCTCGTCGCGGCTGAAATTCAGACCCGGAAAGTTTCGTGCATTGGTCTCGTCGTTGAAGCCGCAGTAGATCGCATCGGCTCCGGCATCGATCGCGGTCTTCAATGCGGCTGGTGTGCCTGCCGGACAGATCAGCTCCATCGTCAAATCCGTTCATGCGATCGATTTGAGGGACCGGCTATCGTTCGAGCGATCTGCAGTGCGCGTTTCAATGGGTCGGACAGCGGTCCAAACATGCGGGCGATCTCCGCCACGGGGTCGAGCTGCGCGTCATCAATCGCGTTGCGAAGCGCAAGCACCGCCTCGACATCGCCTTCCACCACGAGATCGCGCGAGAACAGCAATGCATCGCCGTCAAGACGGCCTTCGACCAGACCAAACAATCCGGCCAGCGGACTGGAAATCCGAGCGTCGAGATCGTCTGGCAGATTGCGCACCACCGATAAGCGCGGGCGAGAAGGGGCGGGCTCGAGCAGAAAGGCAAAGGGCAGATCGGTCGGTTTGATACCAAATCGTTTTCGGGCATGCTCGCCAAGCCTGTCGAAGATCCTTGGATGCTTTCTGCAAAGACGAAGCAGCACAACCGAGAGTACGGTCTGAAGCGGCAGCAGCGGCAACGGGCGCACGGCGAGCGCGAGCAATGGAGGCACCGACAAGGGTGACGGCACAGGCGGGGTCGCTTTTGAGAAATTCATCATTCCAGAATAGAGCGATGATCGCGGGCATTGTTTGTGCGGGAGCAAAGAAGACCTGGAATTTTGCTGCATAAGACTCTCTGTCTTAAGGAGAAGCCTCTTGTTGCGTCGCGACGTCCCGCATTTTCAGGATCTGCACGACTTCCTGGGGTTTCTCGAGAGCAAGGGTCAATTGCGACGCATTCGCGAGAAGGTGTCGGTGGTGCACGACCTCACGGAAATCCATCGTCGCGTTCTTCGCGAGGAAGGACCGGCCCTTCTGTTCGAGCGGCCGATCAGGGCAGATGGAGCTCCCTCGGATATGCCGCTGCTGACCAATCTGTTCGGTACGATCGAACGGGTGGCCTGGGGATTTGGCGTGCGGCCGGACCGGCTGAGCGAGCTTGGTGAACTGCTGGCCGAACTGCGCGCCCCGCGGCCGCCGCAAAGCCTGATCGATGCGTGGCGCAAGCTTCCCCTTGCAAGGGCTGCGCTCGCGACCCGGCCGCGCATGACGTCAGCGGCGCCGGTGCAGGAATGTATCGCAACCGGCGACGCCATAGACCTCGGCATGTTGCCGGCGCAGGTCTGCTGGCCCGGAGAGCCGGCGCCCCTGATCACGTGGCCGCTGGTCATGACTGCGCCGCCCGAGCCCGCCGCTTTGGGCCAGGACAATATGGGTGTCTACCGGATGCAGGTGTTGGGCCGCGACAGCGCCATCATCCGGTGGCTCCCGCATCGCGGCGGTGCCCGTCACCACGATCAGTGGAAAAAGCTTGGCCGGGACATGCCGGTCGCCGTCGTCATCGGCGCCGATCCTGCGACCATCCTGGCTGCGGTCTTACCTGCACCGGAAGCGATCTCCGAACTGCGGCTGGCCGGCATGCTGCGCCGGCAACGGCCGGATCTGGTTCGCTGCGTGACTGTTCCGCTCTCGGTCCCGGCCACGGCCGAAATCGTCATCGAGGGCTTCGTGTCCGAAATGGAAACGGCGCCCGAGGGTCCTTATGGCGACCACACCGGCTATTACAATTCCGTCGAGGAGTTTCCGGTGTTACGCGTGACGGCGCTGACCCGGAGGCGCAAGCCGATTTATCTCTCAACGTTCACCGGGCGTCCGCCGGACGAGCCATCTCGCATCGGCGAGGCGCTCAACCATCTGTTCCTGCCGCTGGTGCAGCAGCAGTTTCCGGAAGTCATCGACCTCTGGCTCCCGCCGGAAGCGTGTTCTTACCGGATCGCCGTTGCCGCGATTTCCAAGCGCTATCCAGGGCAGGCGCGGCGGCTGATGCTCGGTTTGTGGTCGATGTTGCCCCAGCTCACCTACACCAAATTTCTCATCGTCGTCGATGGCGATATCGATATCCGCGACTGGCGTTCCGTGATGTGGGCGGTTGCAACGCGAAGCGACAGTTCGCGTGATCTCGTCGCGCTTGCCGATACCCCGATCGATTACCTCGATTTCGCCTCGCCAAAACCGGGTCTTGGCGGCAAACTCGGCATCGACGCGACGACAAAAATTCCGCCCGAAACCGAGCGGGCATGGGGCGAAGTGCTGGCCATGGACCCGGCCGTGGTGGCACGAGTCGACGCCATGTGGCCGGACCTTGGTCTCGGATAAGTCTTTGCCGTTCTCGGCGCGATGCTAACCGCCGCGTTATGAGGAAATCCCACCTGGCTTCCCAGGGACTAGCGCATCGGCGGCATCGCTGATGCCGACATAGATCTCATTGAGATCTGCCTCCGTAACGCAATAGGGCGGCATAACGTAGATCGTGTTTCCGAGTGGTCGCAGCAAGAGATTTCGGTCGCGAAAAAAGGCCTGAAGCTTCGGACCAACGTCGGCGAGATAGCCGCCATCGGGCACTACCACGTCAAGTGCGGTGATGGTGCCGATCCGGCGAACGTTCTCGAAGCGTGCGTCCGCACGAAATGGTTCAATTCCGTTTTCTTGCATTTCAGCCACGGATGCGATGCTCTTTCGAACTTCCGGACTTTGCCAAAGATCCAGGTTCGCTTTCGCGGCGGCGCAGGCGATCGGATTGGCCGTATATGAGCTCGAATGAAAGAACGTGCGCGCACGATCTTTCGAGTAGTGTGCGTCAAAGATATCGGCGCGGCAGAGTGTCACCGCAAGTGGAAGCGATCCGCCGGTGAGACCTTTGGAATAGCAGGCGATGTCAGGCGACACGTCTGCCTGCTCACACGCGAACAATGTTCCCGTCCGGCCCCAGCCAGTCATGACCTCATCGGCAATAAACAGGACATTCGACGCCTCGCAGATCCGCTTCATCTCTTTCAGCACCCACGCCGGATACATCAGCATCCCGCCAGCGCCCAGGATCAACGGCTCCACAATGAAGGCTGCCGGATTTTCGTTGCGGCACGCAGCTTCGAGCGCATCCAGCGTCACCTGCTCGTGGCCGTACTCCGGAAACGGCACTGGGGTGACATCGAACAGCAATGGTTCGTATGTCGCGTTGAACACACCTCGTGCGCCGACCGACATCGTACCCACCGTGTCGCCGTGGTAGGAGTGCTGCATCACGACAATACGCGAGCGCGGCTCGCCGATGTTGTGCCAGTGGCCGAGCGCCATTTTTAGCGCGACCTCCACACTGGTCGAGCCGCTGTCAGAAAAGAAGACGTAATCGAGGCCGCGGGGGGCTAGTTTCAGAAGCAACGCAGCGACCTCTTCGGCCGGTCCGTGAGTATGGCCGGCAAAGATAATCTGGTTGAGCTGCTCTGCCTGCTTCTGAATGGCGCTTACGATTTGCGGATGGCAGTGGCCGTGGGTCACCACCCACCAGGATGCTATTGCATCGATGATGCGTCGGTCATCCGCGGTATAAAGATAAGCGCCTTCCCCGCGTACAATCTTTGTCATCGCGCCTTGCAGCGCGTGTTGCGTGAATGGATGCCAGATGCGCGACTGTTTCTCGCCCATCATGGCTTGAAATCATCACGGCTAAATGAGCCTTCGAAGGCGGTCTGCAGCGCGTCTGCGCTGAGAGGAGCAAGCCATGGCAATCGTCCAAGCTTCCGTATCCGTCCGATCCTGCAAATCATGGTCTCGGTATCGATGTTTTCGTCGCCAATGAATGCAATCCCGAGAATATCAATCCCGCGATGTCGCAGCGCTTCGATCGACAGCAGCGAATGATTGATAGTGCCAAGCGTGGTCCGCGCGCAAAGCAGGACCGGAAGCTGCCAGCGCGCAAAGATGTCAATGTACAGTGTGCTGCGGCTAAGCGGCACCATCAGCCCGCCCGCGCCCTCTATCACGAGCGGGAACCTGCCGGTATCGGGCACGTGGAGTAACTTCGTGTCGATGGCAACCCCGTCAATCTCGGCAGCCAGATGGGGCGAAGCGGGTGTTCTGAGACGGTAACGCTCTGGCACAACACGATCGTAAGAGAGGCCGCCCAGCCGCGCGACGAGCTGGGAATCGGTCTCGCCGTCGAGACCTGCTTGAACAGGCTTCCAATATTTGGCGCCCAGAAAGCCGGCGAGTCCTGCCGCGAACACCGTCTTGCCGATCCCGGTGTCCGTGCCAGTCACCACGATCCGCACGCTCATCAGGACTTGCCCCTTGTCTCTTCGAACAGGGCATCGAGCATCGCCCGCACATCATTCTCGTTGACGTTCAAAGTCAGGGAAATCCGCAACCGTGCCGTGCCCGCCGGTACGGTTGGCGGTCGGACTCCACGTATATCGAAGCCTCGGGCCTGCAACGCTGCCGCCAAAGCCATTGCACGCGCGTTGTCGCCAACGATATACGGCACGATCTGTGAGCGTGAAGAACTTTGGCCGGCGCGCAAAACGAGTTCTCGATGCGTGAACGCGACCAGGTTGGCCAGACGTTGCTGCCGGTCAGGCTCCTGCTGCAGAATTGACAGCGCCTCCTGCACCGCAACAGCCATCAAGGGTGACGGAGCCGTAGCGAAAATAAACGGACGGCAGCGATTGACCATGAAATCGCGCAGCACGCGGGTCAAAGTGACGATTGCACCGGCTGCACCCAGAGCCTTGCCGCAGGTATGAATGACAATCAGGTTTTCTCGCCCCTCGTAGGGGGCAGTCAGTCCTCGACCCTGCGCACCGTAGACGCCCGTGGCATGAGCCTCATCCACGACCAGGAAAGCATCGTGCCGGTCTGCTATTGCGGCGAGTTCCTCAAGCGGCGCGAAATCGCCGTCCATGCTGTAGATACTTTCGACCACGATCCAAGCGCGGCCTGTTCCGCCTTTTGCGTGCCAGTCGCGTATCCTGTCTTCAACCGACTGCGGATCATTGTGGGCGCTTTCGCAATATTCGGCCCGGCCAGCGCGTGCTCCTTCATGAACGCTCGCGTGGACGAGAGCATCGAGGACGAGCAGGTCGCCTCGTTGCGGCAATGTTGTCAGAAGCGCAAAGTTTGCCACATATCCGCCGCCGAAAAACAGCGTCGTCTCGGCGCCGAAGAACCTGGCGGCATCCGCTTCGAGCCGTTCGTGCTCCTCGCAGTTTCCGCGCAGAAGCCGCGACCCGCCGCTTCCGATCGGTGTACCAGCCTCTAGTGCGCCTGCGACGGCCTTCCTCATGCGCGGTGCGCTCGCCAGGGCCAGGTAATCGTTCGATACGAAATCAATACCCGCGCGCGGCTTGAGGTCGCGCAACCGGTCATCCTCTTTCAGGGTCTGCAAGGCGGTGAGGTAGCTCGTAGTCTTGTCCGCATGGATTGCGTTCATTGCCTCGTATCCTGGACAAGTAATCAGTTGCGCAGTCTGACAGCAGACTAAGCGATATGGCTCTGGCCAAGCTGGGATGTCATACCGAGCCGCTGCAGCAAACTCGCATCGCGATCGCGTTGCGGGTTCTTGGTGGTCAGGAGGACGTCCCCGATGAAGATGGAGTTCGCGCCGGCGAGGAAACAGAGCGCCTGCAGTTCGTCGGTCATGTATTGCCGTCCAGCGGAGAGCCGCACTACGCTCTTTGGCATCAGGATGCGTGCGACCGCGATCAGCCGTACCAGCGCGATCGGATCGGGCCGCTCCGCGGTGTCGTTGACCGGAACGCCCTTGACCTCGTTCCAGAGGTTGATCGGCACGCTCTCCGGATGAACAGGCAGATTGGCGAGCAGAACCAGCATGCCCAGCCGGTCATCAACGCGTTCACCCATGCCGACGATGCCGCCACAACAGACCTTGACGCCGGCATCGCGCACGTGCGCCAGCGTATCGATGCGATCCTGCAAGGTGCGGGTGGTGATGATCTTGTCGTAGAACTCGGGCGAAGTGTCGACATTGTGATTGTAGAAGTCGAGCCCGGCTTCGGCGAGCCGCGCCGCCTGGCTGGGCGTCAGCATGCCCAGCGTGACGCAGGTCTCCATGCCGAGGCCCTTCACCGCGCTGACCATATCGCAGACCGTCTCGAGGTCACGGTCTTTCGGATTGCACCAGGCGGCGGCCATGCAGAAGCGGGTGGCGCCGGCGTTTTTGGCGCGCTGGGCGGTTGCGATCACATCAGCTTTGTCCATCAGGCGCGTGGCCTTCAGGCCGGTGTCGTAATGTGCGCTCTGCGAACAGTAGCCGCAGTCTTCCGGACAGCCACCTGTCTTGATGCTGAGCAGGCTCGCCGTTTCGACGTGGTTCGGATCGAAATGCTCGCGGTGGATGCTCTGGGCCTGAAAGATCAGGTCGGGAAACGGAAGGGTGTAGAGCGCGTCTGCCTCTGCGCGGTCCCAGTCGGTGCGGACCGCTTCGATGTTGCGGCTGTTGCTCTTCTTCGCTTCCACGGCATGAACCATAAGACTTGCTCTCCTTGGATCCTGGTTATAGATAATCACCGTAATTATCTATGACTTTGGCCTTGGGTCGATGCTAGCGGAGGCGTCAGGCGAACGCACTGGTTTTTATGATAGATAATCTATGATGGCCAATGAGAACACGACGACAGCGGGGCGCATTGCCGAGTCAATCGGGGCGCGCATCATCAGCGGCGCATTGCTGCCGGATGCGCCGCTCCGGCAGGACCACATTGCGCGGGAATTCGGTTCAAGCCACGTCCCGGTACGCGAGGCGTTTCGGCAACTGGAAGCCCAGCATCTTGTCGTTGCTGTGCCCCGCCGCGGTGTGCGCGTCGCACCGCTCGATACCAACTCGGTGAAGGAAATTGCCGAGATGCGCGCGGCGCTGGAAGTCGTCGCGTTGCGAAACGCGGCGCCGAAACTGACGTCAGCCCATTTGGCGCGGATCGAATTGGCGCTGATCGAGGCAGACAACGCCGAGACGATCCAGGACTTTGAGGCCGCCAACCGTGCTTTTCACCACGCGCTGGTGGCGCCCTGCGCGATGCCGCGACTGCTGGCCAGCCTCGACGGTTTGCAGCTTGCAAATTCTCGCTTGGTGTTTGCAATGGCGCGTAATGCCGGCTGGCGACCCCGGTCCAATCAGGATCACCGCTTGATCCTGCAAGCCCTACGAGCGCGCAATCTCGATCAAGCCTGTGGTCTGCTCGCCCGTCACATCCAAACCATCGAGCGCCTCGCACTTCCCACCTCGTGAGCGGAAGTGTCCTACTGCGGCTCGATTCCCGCGGCCTTGATGATCCGCGCCCATTTGTTGATTTCGGCCTTCAGGAAAGCTTCCAGCGCTTCGGGAGTTGCACGTTCGGCTTCGACCGGGGTCATGCTGAGCTCAGCAAAGCGGCTGACGAGTGGCGGGTCCTTCAGCGCCGTCTGCAGAGCGCCGACCAGCGTGTCGACCACCGGCTTCGGCGTGCCGCGGGGCGCATAGAGACCGTACCAGGTGGTCACATCGAAGGCGGGAACGCCGGCTTCCGCCGAAGTCGGAACGTCCGGCAACGTCGCGACGCGCTTCTTGCTGGTGATCGCATAGCCCTTGATGGTGCCAGACTGGATATAGGGCGTAGGCCCTGTAGCCGGATCGCAATAGACATCGATGTGGCCCGCGATGACGTCGTTGAGTGCTGGCCCGCCGCCCTTGTAATAGACCGACGTGAGCTTGGTGTCGGTCGTACTCATGAACATCAGGCCGCAGAGCTGTGAGGCGGAGCCGAGGCCGACATTGCCGAATGTCATCTTATCGCCGTCGCTGCGAATGCGCCCGACCAATTCCTTCAGATCCTTGGCGGGAAAGTTCGGCCGTGCGACCAGGATCATCGGCACGTCGGTGACGAGGCCGATCATGGCGAAGTCGCCGACCGGATCGAACGGCAGCTTGGCGTAGAGCGACGGGGCGGTTGCCTGACCGACATGCATCAGCAGCAGCGTGTAGCCGTCAGGCGCAGCCTTGGCGACGCGGTTGGTGCCGAGCGTGCCGCCGGCGCCGACCACGTTCTCGATCACAATCGACTGCTTCAGCGTCGCGCTCATGGCGCTGCCGAGAATTCGCGCGATCACGTCACCGGGACCGCCGGCCGAGAAGGGCACGATCATGGTGATCGGGCGGGAGGGATAGTCCTGCGCCAATGCCGTCGCGCATGGCGACAACAGCGCAAGCAGGACCAGCGATCGTACCAAAGACCTCATCGCGCATTCCCTCCCTTTGCGCTTCGCCTACGGATCGGGAAGCGTCATCTCTTTAGCCTGTGTCCGCTCGATCATGTCGAGCGCGGCGACGGCGGCAGCCTTGACGTGATCGACGCAGCAGCGTTCGGCGAGTTCCTCGTCGCCGCTCTGGATCGCGCGCCAGATCGCCGTGACCTCGCGCAAGCTCTTGTTGATCCGTTTCGGCTGCGACATCGAGGTGATTCGCAGCAGCGTGATCCGGTCATGCAACGGCTTGAGCATGCGCTCGACAAAGGCGTTGCGGCAGCCGCCGATCAGCGCGCCGTAGAAGTCGGTCTTCGCCTCGAGGCACCCGGCGAGGTCCTGTTTCGCGGCCGCCGTTTTCAGCCGGGTCAGAGCATTGCCGATCCGGCGCACCACGTCGGGATCGTGCAGACGGGCGCATTCGCGGCCTGCAAATCCTTCCAGCACCGCGCGGGCCGCATAGAGCTGCCGGGCCTCGTCAAGGCTGATCGTGCTGACCACCGGGCCGCGGTGGGGGACCGTGTTGACCAGCCCGTCGGCCTCCAGCAGCCGCAGCGCTTCCCGGATCGAGGGGCGGCTGACGCCCATCATCTCGCAAAGCTCGCGCTCGACCAGCCGCTGACCGGGTTTGAGCGTGCCGGACATGATCGCCTCGCGCAGCTTCTGCGCGACCATCTTCCTGACGGTCGGGACGGCTTCGATGCGAAGCGTGGACTGCAGTTCGGCGCGTCGGTCCATTTGTGAGGTGCCTTCGTTCTATGGCGGGTTCACCAGCGATTTACCGGCAGAATCAGCATTTGTCGCTCTCTCGGCATCGGCTTTGCTCATGCAATCGACCAGCCTCCATCGATCGGCAGGCTGGCCCCGGTGATGTCCTGCGCGGCAGCGCTGCAAAGGAACACCACCAGGGCGCCGACGGCTTCCATCCCGATGAACCGGCCGGAGGGCTGGCGCGCCCTGAGATATTTTTCTGTCGCGCGGTCCACGGTCTCGCCGGCGTTGGCCGCAATGGCGGCGATCTTGTCCTGAATGGCCGGTGTCGGCAGCGTCCCCGGGCAGACCGCGTTGCAGGTGATCCCGGAACGCGCGGTCTCGAGCGCGACGGCGCGGGTGAGGCCGAGGATCGCCGTTTTGGTGGTGACGTAGTCGATGCGGTCTTCGACCGCGCGGGTCGAATAGATGGAGGACATGTTGACGATGCGGCCCCAGCCACGTTGCTTCATGGCGGGCAGCGCGAGGCGGATCAAATGAAAGGGCGCGGACACGTTCACCGCCAGCGCGCGCTCCCATTGGTCCGGCGGAAAGTGCTCGACATCAGAGAAATGCCGGACCACGGCATTGTTGACGAGGATATCGATCGCGCCACAGCAGCGAAGCAGCTCCGCCAGCATGGTCTCGATGGCGGAGCGCTGTGACAGGTCGGCTCCCGCGGCGATCACGTCGACGCCGAACCGCGCGCGCAACCGGTTAGCGGATTCGTTCGGCGCGACGAGATCATGCAGGACGATATTGGCACCCGTGCCGGCAAGGCTTTCCGCCACAGCCAGCCCCAGGCCTGCGGTCGCACCAGTCACGAGAGCCCATTTGTCCTTCATCACGGTGGTTCCCGTTGTCAGCTCTTCGGCCAGAATGGCTGCGCCAGCGCGAGCTCCGGCGGGAACACCGTCACCGGCACACCGGACTGCCACTGCACGATGGTCATGCCGGCGCCGACGCGGCGGCCCTTCTCGTCGAACTTGATCTCGCCCAGCGGATAGTATTTCGAGGGGCCGGCGTCCATGCTGCGCAGGGCATCGGCGACGGCAACGCGGTCGGCCTTGCCAGCCTTCTCCAGCGCATCCTTGATCACCCACATGTCGCCATATGTGGAGATCGCGTTCTGCGTCATCCATGGCTCCTTGTAGCGGCTCTTCAGCTCGGCGATCAGCGCCTCGTGTCCCTTCGCGCCCCAGCTTGCGACGCAGGTCAGGACGCCCTGGAGGAGCTCGGGGCTGACGGTCTGCAGCATGTCAGGTTCGGCGATCGCGATCCCGAACGAGATGGTCGGCACCTTACCCTGGCCGAGACCGAACTCGTTCATCTTCTCCAGCAGCAGTTTCGCGTCCGAAATCACCGTGGGGAGGAAGAACAGCAGGTCGGGCTTGGCCGAGCGTATCTTCTGCACCAGCGACGTCGCATCCGCGAGCGGCGGCGTGAACGTCTCGTCGACGATCAGTTGCAACTGGTTCTCCGCCAGCAGCCCTTCGCGCATCGATTTCGCCGACGCGATCGAGGCGGCGGTGTTATCGGTCAGAATCGCGACGGTCTTCGGCCGCTTGCCGGACGCAGTCTCTGCGAGTTTGATGATCTGCGGCAGAGCCTGGCGGGCCTGTGAGCCCGCGGTAGCCGAAGTCTGAAAGACATATTTGAAGCCGCGATCGGTGATCAGGTCCGAGTAGGAGAGGGTGAGGACGGGCAGGTTGGCGCGCTCGGTCACCTCGGTGACCGCGAGCGTGAACGAGGAGAGATAGGCACCGCTCGCCGCGACCAGGTCCGGCTCCTGCGCGACCATGCGCTGCGCGGCATTCTTGGCCTTTTCCGTGGTGTCGCCGGAATCCAGCACCACCAGTTTCAGCTTGGCATCGCCGAGCGACTTGATGCCGCCTTGGGCATTGATGTGTTCGACAGCCATCTCGGCACCTTCACGCATGACCGTCCCCGGGCGCGCAT
The DNA here is from genome assembly GCF_054063735.1 of Bradyrhizobium sp. USDA 10063. Classification (NCBI taxonomy): domain Bacteria; kingdom Pseudomonadati; phylum Pseudomonadota; class Alphaproteobacteria; order Hyphomicrobiales; family Nitrobacteraceae; genus Bradyrhizobium; species Bradyrhizobium sp. USDA 10063. The sequence continues at coordinate 301,031 of NZ_JBSSGP010000002.1, forward strand.
AGAGCCCCGAGATCGGCACCAGCAGGCCGACCTTCACCTCGGTCGGCTGCTGCGTCCACGCGCGGGATGCGATCAGGGCGCTGGACGCGCCGGCGAGCAGCGTTCGCCGGGTGACTTGGGTCGGAATTTTCGCAGTCATCACGATTTTCCTCCCTGAATGGTCACGAAGCCGGGTTCAGGACTTCTTGGGCCAGAACGGCTGCGCTTGCGCGAGTTCGGGCGGGTAGACGGTGACCGGCACACCCGATTGCCACTGCACGATGACGACACCGGCACCGACCCGGCGGCCCTTCTCGTCGAATTTGAGCTGGCCGCCCGGATAATATTGCGACGGTCCGGCATCCATCGTGCGGAAGGCCTGCGCCACCGCGAGGCGGTCGGCCTTGCCGGCTTTCTCCAGCGCCTCTTTCATCAGCCACATATCGCCATAGGTCGAGATGACGTTCTGCGTCATCCACGGCTCCTTGTACTTCGCCTTGAGCTCGGCGATCAGGTCCTCATGGCCCTTAGACCCCCAGTTGGCGACGATGGTCATGATACCCTGCACGACCTCAGGGCTGACGCTCTGCAGCATGTCGGGTTCGGCGATCGTGATGCTGAAGGAGACGGTCGGGATCTTGCCCTGGCCGAGGCCGAATTCGCTGATCTTTTCCAGCCCGAGCTTCGCGTCCGATACAGCGTTGGGCATGAACAGCAACAGGTCGGGCTTCGCCGAGCGCACTTTCTGGATCAGAGGGGTCGCATCGGACAACGGCGGCGTCCAGACCTCCTCGACGACGAGCTGCAGTCCTTCCTGCGCGAACAACTTTTCTTTAAGCGCCTTGGCGGTTGCGACCGAGGTCGCGGTGTTGTCCATCAACATCGCCACCGTTTTCGGCCGCTTGCCGGAAGCGGCTTCGGCGAGCTTCATCAGCGTCGGCAATCCGAGTTCGGATTGACGGCTCGCTGTTGCGGCGGTCTGGAAGATGTATTTGAAGCCGCGGTCGGTCAGCAGATCCGAATAGGATAACGTCAGCACCGGCAATTCGGCGCGCTCGGTTACCTCGGTGACGGCCAGGGTGAAGGAGGAGAGATAGGCGCCGGTGGCGGCGACGAGGTCGGTCTCCTGCGCCACCATGCGCTGCGCTGCGTTCTTGGCCTTCTCGGTGGTGTCGCCGCAGTCGATCACGACCAGCTTCAGCTTGGCGCCGCCGAGTGCCTTGACGCCGCCCTGCGCATTGATGTGCGCGATGCCCATCTCGGCGCCCATCTTCATCACCTGGCCCGGTCGGGTGTAGATGCCGGACAGTGGCACGATCAGGCCGACCTTGACCTCAGCCGGTTGCTGTGCGCGTGCCACCCGCGTGAGACCGACCGCGGCGGCAGCCGACAGCACGCTCCGGCGGGTCAATCCCTTGGTCGTGTTGTTCATCTTGTTCTCTCCCTCCCCATTGTTCGTTGGCTCGTCACATGCCGAGATAGGCCTTGCGCACGCGGTCGTCGGCGCGCAGGGTTTCGTTGTTGCCTTCGAGCACGACGCGTCCCGCTTCGAGGACATAGCCATGGTCGGCGGATTCCAGCGCCTCCGCCACGCGCTGCTCGACCAACAGCATGGTCAGGCCGGACTGGCGGCGGATGTCGATCAGCCGTTCGAAGATGAAATCCGCGGTCGATGGCGCAAGCCCCATCGAGGGCTCATCCAGCATCAGCAGTCTTGGCGAGGAGGCGAGGCCGCGTCCGATCGCAAGCATCTGCTGCTGACCGCCGGACAAGGTGCCCGCGAACTGGCTCCGGCGCTCCGCCAGCACCGGCAGCCACGCGAAGATGCGCTCGATATTCGCCGCCCAGTCGCGCCGGCCGCTCTCGGTCATCGCGCCCATTTCCAAATTCTCCATCACGGTCAGCGAAGGGAAGACCTGGCGGCCTTCTGGAACATGGGCGATGCCAAGGTGGGCCCGCTGCGCGGGTGGTACTGCGAGGAGATCGACACCGTTAAAGGAGATCCCTCCGCCGCTTGGCCGCAGGATGCCGGAAATCGTCTTGAACAGGGTCGTCTTGCCGGCGCCGTTCGGTCCAACGATGGCGACGAACTGGCCTGCATCGACATTGATGGACACGCCGTTCAGGACGGGCTTTGCCGAATAGCCCGCGCTCAATCCTTCAATGCGGAGCATGGGCCATCCATTTCTTGCCGAGATAGGCTTCGATCACGCGGTCGTCGCGCGTGACCACCTCCGGCTCGCCCTCGGTGATGACGGCGCCATGGTCGAGCACGAGGAAACTGTCGACCAGGCGAACCATCGCCTGCATCGTGTGTTCGATGATGGCGATCGTCATGCCGTCGCGCGCAAGCTGCTGGATCACGGCAACGACCTCGTCCGCCTCGCCATGGCCAAGGCCTGCGAGCGTCTCGTCGAGCAGCAGGATGCGCGGCTGGCCCGCGAGTGCGCGCGCGAGCTCCATCAGCCGCAGTTCCTTGGTCGAGAGTTCGCCGGCGACGCGGTCTGCCACCGCGGAGAGGCCGACGCGGGCGATCGCGTCAGCGGCAAGCTTTCGCGCCTCTTCATCCGTTCGTGCGCGCACATAGGCGCCGACCACGACATTGTCGAGGATCGACATGCGCAGGAATGGACGCATGACCTGGAAGGTGCGGCCGACGCCGGCTTCGCAGATGGTATGCGGTCGCTCGCCGGACATGTTGCGGCCGTCGATCAGCACTTCGCCCTGGTTCGGTCGCAGGAAGCCGTTCAGGAGATTGAAAAGCGTTGTCTTGCCGGCGCCGTTCGGGCCGATGATGCCGAGGATTTCGTTCTTGTGCAGTTTGAAGCTGACGTTCTGGACGGCTTTCAAGCCGCCGAACGAGCGGGAGAGGTTTCTGACCTCGAGCACGACTTCGCCGGTTGCGGCGCGCTGTCGGGCAGGCCGCGGCGCCGCCACGGTGGTTGTCGAGGCTCGCAAACCATTCGGTGTCGCTGCGGTTTTTGGCGCAAGCCGCTTGCGCAGCAGATCGCGCAATTTCCAGAACAAACCTTCGGGAGCGATCAGGATGACGCAGATGATGGCAAAGCCGAAGATCACGCCCTGAATGCCGGGAAAGCGCGCGCCGGCTTCGGCATGCAGCGTCTCGGCCAAGGGGATCAGGATCACGGACCCAATGACAGGACCCCAGACGGTGCCGACGCCGCCGAACATGGCAACCGTCAAGGCCTGCGCGGACACCAGCATGCCGAACACGGACTGCGGCGTGACCACCAGCAGCACCTGCGCATAGAACGCGCCGATGGCGGCGGCTATCGCGCCGCTGAGCGTGATCGCGCGCAGTTTCCAAGCCAGCGTGTTGATGCCGGCGGCTTCGGCTGCGGCCTCATTCTGCTTGATCGCGAGCAGCGCCATGCCGAAGCGGGATCGTTCGATGACCCGCGTCAGCAGGATCGTGGCGAGCATAATCGCGAGCGCCAGCAGCGTGTAGAGCCGGGGATCGGCAAACTGCATATAGGCGATCGGGGCGTCGCGCTTGATCGGGAGCGTGACTTCCTGGAAGCCGAGCCACTCGAACACGTAGAGAATGGCGAGTGGATAGGCCAGCATCGCCAGCGCGAAATAGTGGCCTTGCAGGCGAAAGGTCGGAAATCCGATCAGCAGTCCGGCAATGCCGCCGAGCATCGCTGCGACCGGAATCAGGAGCCACGGCGAGAGGTCGAAGTAGATTTGTCCGAGCGCTGTCGTATAGGCGCCGATGCCGAAAAAAGCGGCGTGCCCGAACGAGATCAGTCCGGTGTATCCGCTCAGCAGATTCCAGGACAATCCGAACACCGCCCATACCGGGACCAGCGTCAGAACCAGTTGATAGTACGAGTTGGTGACGCCGAGCGAGATCGCCGCATAGGCGATCGTGAAGACGAGGGCAGGGACCAGCGAGCGCAATTGGGGCACGGTCATGTCCTCTCGACCATGCGCCCGAAGAAGCCTTGCGGGCGGAAGAAAATGATCAGGAGGAACACGACAAAGATCGCTGCGTTCTGCAACTGCGTCGGCAAAATCAGTGTCGACATCTGCTGGACCAGCCCGATCGTCATGCCGCCCCAGAAGGCGCCAATGATGCTGCCCATGCCGCCAAGAACGACGCCGGCATACATGACGATGACGTATTCGAGCCCGACGAAAGGATGGAACGGATAGTTGGTGGCGAGCAGGCCGCCGGCAATTGCCGTGATGCCGGAGCCGAGTGCGAAGGCGGTGCGGTGCGCACGATCGACATCGATGCCCATATAGGTCGCAGCGGTCGGGTTGTCGGCGGCGGCACGAAGCGACTTGCCGATCCGCGACCGCGTGATCAACAGCGACAGCAGCGTCATGATCAACAGTGAAACGACCGCGTCGATGCCGCGCGCCTTGTTGATGAAGATGCTCATGTCGAAGAACGGGCCGAGCTCCCACGCCGAACTCGACAGTGGCGTGCGGATCGAAGCCAGCACCGATCCGAAGATGATGAGGCCGCCATTCTGCAGGATCAGTGCAATGCCGAGCGTCAGGATGAGCTGCGCGTAGTGACCTTCACCCTCGAGCGATGCGGTGCGTGTGCCCGACACATGCGAAATCAGGGTAAGATGGACAAGATAGCCGAACACCGCGAGCACCGGACCGGCCAGCAGGATCGCGATGAACGGCCCGACAGCATTGCCGAAGACAGCCTGGATGCCGGCGGCGGTGAAGAGGTAGAAGGCGACATACATGCCAAGCATCATGAAATCGCCATGGGCGAAGTTGATGACCCGCATGACACCGAAGATCAGGCCAAGCCCGACGCACATCAGGCCGTAAACAGCGCCGATCAACAGGCCCGCGGCGAGCGCTTGCAGAAATCCTTCCATCAGCAGGATCTCCGCGGCGCGCAGATAAGGCCGGTTTGCCAGCGATCCTTCGCTGTCGTCGCTGCAACGCTGGTCTCCCGGTCCGCCATTTCACCTCCGCAATGTCTGGCGTTTCCTATGATGCCGACCGCAAAATCCGCTCCGGCGATTCCAGCCGGCATTGCGCCGCGATCACGCTGGCATCGCCAAGTTGCTCGCAGCCGTCGATGAGCTGCTCGAGTCGCTGCGCGCGGTCGTCGCCGATGACGCGCGTTGCCGCAGTTCGAAAACGTGCGCGAATGTCTGTGGGCGTTGCCGGAACGACGTCGGCCAAGCCGTGTCTGATCGTCCTTCCGTCACGCAGGAATACAGTCACTTCCGCGCCTTGCTTGCCGGGGAAGGAGGCGGTGAAGCCGGGATCACTCTGCAGGCTGGTTGCTGCCACGAGGCGGAGGATTTCGGGATCGCCCAGCCCTGCGTAGTTCTCGTCCTCGATCTCACCCCGCGCAAGCGTTGCTGCGACGCTGAACGGGATGCTCATCTTCGCTTGCAGCGCGTTGCGGTAGGGCCCCTTCGAGTCGCATCTTGGATAGCGAACTGCAGCGTCGGGAGCGCGAATCACGATGCGATCAACGTCATCCACGCCGGCGAGTTCGTGCGAGGCGCGGAGCGCAGCCTGTGCTGCGGTTTGGGCGAAATTGCAGGCCGGCGCCGGCTTGTTGTAGACGGCCATGATCTCGCACTCGCCGCGTGCGAAGAGTTCTATGCTGACGGGCGCTGTCTCGCGCCGGTAGGCGGCAAACAGGCCGGCTTCGCCTTCGAGGATCGTCTCCGAGCCGCAGGCGCCGGCTGCGGCGAGGCCTATTGCCTTGATCGCATTGCACGCGGCGAAGCCGGGATGAAAATACATGTCCGAAGCGCCAGTGTGCGGCCACTCGTTGAGGCCGCTTGAGGTGTTGGCGGCGATTGCCATGGCGCTGGTCGCGGCGTCTTCGGACAATCCGAGCACGAAGCTTCCGGCCAGCGCTGCACCAAGCGGCGCAACCAATCCCGTCGGGCGGTACAGGCGCGCGAGGTCGGACGTAAAGAGCGCGCGACCAAGCCGCGCGCCGGTCTCGTAGCCGATGATGGCCCCGGCGAGCAGGGTGGCGCCACGCAACGGGGCCTGCTCCGATAGCGCGAGCAGGGTTGGCCAGATCACGACGCCATGATGCGATATGCTGGCGGCATGCATGTCTTCGCGCACCAGGCCGTGCCCCATCACAGCGTTGGCGAAGGCGGCGTCGGCCGGCGAGGCAAGCCGCGAGGTACCGATGATGGTTGCGCCGTCGCTCGTGGCCTGCGTGATCGTAACGGCCTGACGGCTCCAGGGGTGAGTGCCTGCTTCGAAGGCGCAGGAGAGGAAATCGAGCAGGCAGATCTTTGCCTTCGCGATCACTTCAGGGCCGAAGTCCCCGAGATTGACGGCAAGCGCGGATCGCGCGATCCGCCGCGCGAGCGATGCCTTGCCGGATCCGGTCGGGCCGATCGTCATCGCGATCGCTGCTCCCTGAAGGGTTGTGATCAGCCGCGCATCTGCACTCCGGCCCATTCCTCGACCACCTTGGCGATCGAGGTGAAATCGGATGCGGCGCCATATTTGGCGTTGGTGATCGCAAGCATTTGCCGCACCACGGCGCCGCACACCATGGGCACGCCCATGGCTTCGGCCTCATCGATGCACAGCCGGACATCCTTGTAGGAGAGGCCGGTGGTGAAGCCGAAATCGAACGTGCCAGGCAGAACTGAACGCGGGAATTTGTCTTCGGACGCGCTGTTCCGACCGCTGCTGGCGTTGATGATATCGATCAGGACCTTGGCGTTGACGCCGCCCTTGACGCCCATCGCCACCGCTTCGGATGTGATCACGAGAGCCGCCGCTGCCATCAGATTGTTGGCGAGCTTGGCCGTCTGCGCCACGCCAGGCCTGTCGCCGGTGTAGAACAGCTTGCCGAAATTCTTCAGGATCGGCTGGACGGTCTCATAGGTCGCCTGCGGGCACGACACCATCACTGCCAGCGTGCCGTTGACGGCGCCCTTGATGCCGCCACTCACGGGCGCATCGACCAGTGTCATGCCTTTTGCTCTCAGGCCCTCTGCCACGAGCTTGGCTGCGCCCGGGCCAGTGGTCGACAGATCGATCACGATTTGAGCGCGGTTCCCGCTGCTGATCCCATCCGGACCGAGCGCGACCGTCTTCACAATGTCGGGTGTGGGCAGGCTCGCCAGCACGATATCCGCACGAGAGGCGACATCTGCAGGCGATTTGGCAAGATGCGCTCCGCGCTTGATGAGCGGCTCCGTCGCCTCGCTCTGTGTGTCATAGACGACCAGCGAATAGCCGGCGTCCATCAATCGCCCTGCCATGGGGCCGCCCATGCGGCCCGTGCCAATGACGCCGAGCGTCTCTCCGGCCATCGTTCACTCCCATATCGCGCGTTTCCAGAACGAACGCGCTCTTGTTGTTATCGTCGCTTGTCGTCGGTCGAGGCAGCGGTTCCTGCTCCCGCGGCCTCACTGTTCGGATTGTCAGTCAATCTGTCAAGCAGAACATTTGTGGTCGACAGTTGGCCGCGGGTCGGCTTAAGGTTTGGGGAAAGACGAGGAATGCGCTCAGGTGACACAAGACAAGGTTTCAAGCGTCAGCCGGACGCTCGGCGAATTTGTCGCCGCCACGTCATGGGCGGATGTCGCGAGGCAAGGTCATGAAGCCAAGCGGTCAATTCTCAATTTCTTCGCGACCGCGCTGGGGTCGGCTCACGATCCGGCGGTGACAACCGCGTTGCGGACATTGTCGCCGTTCAGCGGCTCTCCAACCTCGACAATCATCGGCCGTTCTGAGCGGCTCGATGCGCTGGGCGCGTCGTTCGTCAACGCCATCTCCGCCAATCTGCTCGACTTCGACGATACCCACCCCGAAACGATCATTCATCCGGCTGCGCCGGTCGCCGCTCCGGTGCTGGCACTTGCGCAAGCGCGCGGGCTGTCGGGACGCGATGTGCTGACGGCTTTCATCCTCGGTGTCGATGTCGAGTGCCGCATCGGCAATGCGGTCTCGCCGCGCCATTATGCGCGTGGCTGGCATATCACCTCGACCTGCGGGATATTCGGCGCGGCTGCCGCTTGTGCAAAGCTGCTCGGACTGCCGGTGGACGGCATTGCGAATGCGATCGGGATTGCCGCGAGCCAATCGGCCGGCAATGTCGAGAATCTGCCGACCGCCGCCAAGAATGTGAGCGTTGGTAACGCGGCGCGGAACGGGCTTTTTGCCGCGCTGCTTGCTCAGCAGGGCTATGAGGCCGCACCCCGCGCCATCGAAGGGTCGCTGGGCTGGGCGCGCACCATGGGCGACGAACCTGATCTCGACCGTCTGCTCGGCGGCCTCGGCAACGCCTGGGAGATCGAAAAAAATACCTACAAGCCCTATCCAGCCGGCATCGTATTCCATGCCGTTATCGACGCTTGCTTCCGGCTTCGCGATCGGATCGGCAAGCGAACCGATCAAATCGATTCTGTGACAGTGCAGGGCTCCGCATTATTGCTGGCGCGCGGCAATCGGCCAGTGCGCAACGAACGCGATGCGCGCGTGAGTATCCATCATTGCGTGGCATGTGGCCTGCTGATCGGCGCGGCCGGTACTGCCGAATTTGCACGTGAGACGGTGTTCCGACCAGACGTCGTGCAACTACGGCAGAAGGTAATGGCCGAGCTTGACGAGGCGATGCCTGATGGCGCGGCGCGGGTGAGTGTGCGCCTGGCGACGGGCGAAGTCTTCACTGAGACCGTCATGTTCCCACGGGGCAGTCTGGCTCATCCGCTCCGCGATAGCGACATCGAAGCCAAGCTGCGCGAGTGCGTGCGGACCGGCGCAAGCGATTGGGACGCGGACGGTCTCATCGAGGCGGTCTGGCAAATCGATGCGCTCGATGATGTCTCCGACTTGATGCAACGCTCACCAAACCTGAAAGGACGATCATGAGCAAAAGCGAGTTGTTCGAAAAGGGCCTCAAAGTCCGCAAGGAAGTACTCGGGGAGGACTACGTCAACAAATCGATCGCAGGCGCCGACGAATTCACCCGGACGATGGCGGAATGGTCGACCGAGTTCTGCTGGGGCGCGCTGTGGACACGGCCAGGACTTGATCGGCGCACCCGCTCGATCGTTAACCTGGCGATGCTCGGCGCACTCAATCGGCCGCACGAACTGAGACTTCACGTCAAGGGCGCCCTGAAGAATGGACTTACCAAAGACGAGATCAAGGAGATATTGCTGCAGGTCGCAGTGTATTGCGGCGTGCCTGCTGGCATAGACGCATTCCGCAATGCACGTGATGCCTTCAATGAAATTGAGACGAAGTGACCTGCAGGAGGCTCGTCGGCGCCCCGTTCCTGAAATCGACCTTTTGGGACGCTAAACCACGGCCGATTGGTTGCTCGAAATCGAGATCAGAAAAGCTGCTGAAAGTCGGGGCGCTGGGGCTCTTCCCCAGTGCCGCTCGGACCTGTTCCGCCGCCACGCTGCTTGGTGTCCGACGGATACTCGCCAAACAGTTCGCGATAGTATTGCGCGAACCGGCCAACGTTCAGGAAGCCGAATTGCAGCGCGAGATCTGCGATCGTTTCGTTCGGGAGAATACCCGAGCGGAGAGCCTTATGAACGGCACAAAGGCGCCGGTAGCGTAGAAACGCGATAGGGCCAATTCCCAGTGCCTCATGGAAGGCTCGATGCAACGTTCTTCGCGATACGCGCAGTTGGTCGCAAATCTGCGATATGTGAATCGGCCTTGCGCCCTGGGTCTCGAGGTATTCTTCGACCCGTCGGATCAGTTTGAGCGAAGACGGCGTCGGTCCATCGCGCACGGAGGGGACCCCGTCGATGACACTCGCGGTCATCGCCTCGATGATGGCACGCTTCCAGAACTCCGACGCTTCTTCCGTCAAGGATGAACTGCTCTGGCCGAGCCGGTCGATCAGGAGGTGCATCTGTGGGATGACGAACTCAGTGGTGTCGGCGGTACCTGCGAAGAGATGACCGCACCAGGCCGAGGCATCAAGCTGTTGCGCTTCCGTGCCGAAGCTCGCCTCGATATCTGCGACCGTGGGCGAGATGGCGAAGACTGAAGCGCCGCCATAATATCGGTTTTCCTGCTCGCCGCCCGGAGCTGTCACCATGACGTCACCTGGATGCGACTCGTAGGATCCGCGAGTCACACGGTTGGTGGCTCCAGTCAGCATGCAGACCGTCATTCGGTCTCTTTTCGATCCCCCTCGGGACCGCATGCCGACATTGAATGTGCCGACGTCAATCGGAAGACCATTGATCGATGCGTGCGTGAGGCCCCCACGAACTTTCCCGGATTCGATCTGCACGATCTCCCTTTGACTCCCGGCGATCACATCGCTGAGCTCCTCGAAACTTTCGACCCTGCGCGTCTGTAACTTGGCAAACTGTCCCATCGAGGCTGTCCGGTCTCAACCCAAAGACGAATCGTCCGAGAGGCGACAAGGCAGCGTCGCCGGACTTATCGCTCGAATTGTGACGCCATCTTTGATGTCTCGAAAGCAATTCCGGGCGGAGCAAGCGTCAATGCGCCGCGGCGCAGATCAAATATTATCTCAAATTCTTGAATAATCAGCCGCGTGCCGGCATCGAATCGGACACCGATTTCCGGATCGCCGGTAATATTTGGCACAAACTGGACATCACAGTCGAACGAAATTCATTTATCCTTTGAAACTCAACGAGAAATAGAACGGTCGCGCCCTGATTTTTTGGAGCGCAGCCGGGCCAGTACTGCGCTGGAGGGAACACAAGGGCAGGAGAGCTGACGTTTCGCTGCGGCTCGACTGTCAGTCTTATCGTTGAAAGGGCAATACAATGCGAACGTCTCACTCTGCTCTCGATCGGAAAAGCCGCAACGGAGGGAAGGTTTTCGCACTTTGCGTCACTCTCGCGGTGTCGTCCGCAGCGCCCAACTCGGCTTTGGCGCTTAATGCCGGCGCAGCCGTCGTCCTAGGTGCCCAGACCACGACAAGCAACACCGATATTGTTAATGTACGTGCGGTCGCACGGCGCGGCGGCGTAGCGGTCGGGCCACGGGGCAATGCCGCTGCCTACCGCAGTCGAACAGTCGTGCGTGGGCCGGTGGCACGGCCTGGCTATGCCGGGGGCGGTGTCCGGTGGGCACGACCGGGCTGGTACCGCTGGCCAGTCGGCGGAGCCATTGCTGCGGGTGCTGCGGTCGGCTTTGTAACGGCGGCCGCTGCAACCGCATATGCCGGCGCGGCGCCCGCCCCGGGTATGTGCTGGTACTACACCGACCCGTCTCGAACGCAAGGCTTCTGGGACTACTGCCCGCAATAGAGCGCATGCTTGTGCAGGAGCGGCGTCATGGTGCAGTCGGTCGCTGACACAAGCGAACGGCAGCCGGATAATGTCCGGGCTGGAGATATGGTCTGGATACCCGGCGGCACGTTCCGCATGGGTTCGGATCATCACTACCCTGAGGAGGCTCCATCACACCGTGCGACGGTCGATGGTTTCTGGATTGATCGAGCGCCGGTCACCAACCGCCAGTTTCGGGAGTTTGTTCGCGCTACCGCTCACGTGACGGTGGCGGAAGTCCCACCGGATCCCGCCGACTACCCGGGCGCCCTGCCGCACATGCTCTATGCGGGGTCGCTCGTTTTCGTGCCGCCGCAGCGCGTGCGCAATCTGCACGATTTCAGCCAATGGTGGACTTTCATGAAAGGCGCCGACTGGCGTCACCCGCGCGGCCCCAAGAGCAACATCAATGTGCTCGGAAACCATCCTGTCGTGCACGTCGCCTATGCCGACGCGCTGGCTTACGCGAGATGGGCGGGCAAGGATCTGCCGACCGAGGCGGAGTGGGAATTCGCCGCCCGTGGCGGTCTCGACGGCGAGGAATATGCTTGGGGCAGCTCGCTCACGCCAGACGGCGTGCACATGGCGAACACGTGGCAAGGCGACTTTCCAATTCACAATCTCAACGAAGATGGCTTCGATCGGACCTCGCCGGTGAACGCGTTCCCGCCGAACGGTTACGGCGTCTGCGACATGATCGGCAATGTCTGGGAATGGACCTCGGACTGGTGGTCCGCGAAGCACGAGGCGGACGCCGCCAAACCATGTTGCATTCCGCAGAACCCGCGCGGGGGTCCGGAAGCCGCGAGCTACGATGCCAACCAGCCGCAAATCCGCATTCCTCGCAAGGTCTTGAAAGGCGGCTCGCATCTTTGCGCGCCGAACTATTGCCGCCGCTATCGCCCCGCCGCGCGTCACGCCGAGCCCGTCGACACGTCGACGAGCCATGTTGGATTCAGATGCGTGGTCCGGCCGCCCGGTGTTCAGCCAGCGCAAGCGCCTTCAAAACAGGGAGCGTGGAATGAGTGACGAAGCTGAGTACGAAAACAACGCCACGGTCAATCGGTCGAGCGGTAGCGGCGCCAAATTGCTTCGCACCGTCTTCGCTGCAGCACTGGCTGCGACCAGCCTGTCACTATTCACCCGATCGCCCGCGCTCGCGCAAGCGCCGAGTGCGGCAAGGCCGAATATCCTCGTGATCTTTGGCGACGATGTCGGCCAATCCAATATCAGCGCGTATACGGACGGCTTGGTGGGTTACAGGACGCCCAACATCGATCGGATCGCCAAGGAAGGCATGCGATTTACCGACTACTATGCGGAGAACAGTTGCACGGCCGGCCGCTCGACGTTCATCACGGGTCAGGTCTGTCTGCGGACCGGGCTTTGCAAGGTCGGCATTCCCGGCGCGACGGTCGGCCTGCAGGATCGCGACGTGACGATCGCCCAGGCGCTCAAACCGCTCGGCTATGCCACCGGCCAGTTCGGCAAGAACCATCTCGGCGATCGCGATGAATATCTGCCGACCAAGCACGGCTTCGACGAATTCTTCGGCAATCTCTATCACCTCAATGCGGAGGAGGAACCGGAGCGGCCGTACTATCCGAAGAACGACACGGCGTTCGTCAAGTCAAACACTCCACGCGGCGTTCTGAAGGCCTCCGCCGATGGCAAGATCGAAGATACCGGCCCGCTCAACCGGAAGCGGATGGAGACGGTGGACGATGAGACGACCGCCGCTGCAATCGATTTCATGCAGCGGCAGGTGAGGGCCAACAGGCCGTTCTTCACCTGGATGAATACGACCAGGATGCATGTGTTCACCCACGTTCGTCAGTCCATGCAGGGTCAGAGCGGCATGCCGGGCAACGAATATGCCGATGGCATGATTGAGCACGATGGCGACGTCGGCAAGCTGCTGAAGGCGGTCGATGATCTCGGCATCGCCAACAACACGATCGTCGTCTACACCACTGACAACGGTCCGAACCAATGGTCGTGGCCGGATGCGGCGACAACTCCCTTCCGCAGTGAAAAGGACACCAACTGGGAGGGCGCATTCCGCGTGCCCGCGATGATCCGATGGCCCGGCCGCATCAAGGCAGGCGAAGTCTCCAACGAGGTGATCTCCGGGCTCGATTGGTTTCCGACGCTGCTCGCAGCGGCCGGCGACACCGATATCAAGGAGCGGCTGCTCAAGGGCGCTGATCTCAGCGGCAAGTCGTACAAGGTCCATCTCGACGGCTACAACCAGTTGCCATACCTGACCGGCCAGGCCCCGAAATCCACGCGCAGCGAATTCTACTATTTCAACGACGACGGCGAAGTGGTCGCCTATCGCTACGGTGATTGGAAAATCGTGTTCTGCGAGCAGCGCCAGCCGGGCGGATTCGTGGTCTGGGCCAACCCGTTCACCTGCCTGCGCGCGCCCAAAGTTTTCAACCTGAGGATGGACCCGTTTGAGCGCGCCGACGTTGTATCGGACCAGTATTATGACTGGCTGGCCAAGAACGCCTATCTCATTCAGTACGGCGTTTACCGGGTGGCTCCGTTCCTTCAGACCTTCAAGGAGTATCCGCCGAGCCAGCGTTCCGCGAGTTTCAGCATCGATCAGATGGTCGATGCGCTCATGAGGAACTTGGACAAGACGGGCACGAAGTAGCTCCCATACGAACTTCTGCCGTCGCAGGGTACAAGCGTTCCGGTCGCCGATCCGGGCGACCGGAATATTCTCGATCAGCGAGAAAAAGAATGTCTGATCTCCATGCAAGCAGGGCGTCAGATGTAGCGGCGTCAGAAAAACCCAAGATCTCGGCTGCGCGCGCCGCTGTGCTCGATCTCAAAACACGCATCGGAGAGTCTGTTCTCGGCCAGGATCATCTGGTCGAAAGCATGCTGATCGGCTTGCTTGCCAACGGCAATCTCCTGATCGAGAGCTTGCCCGGCCTTGCCAAGACGCGCGCGGTGAAGACGCTCGCCAGGAACCTCGCGGCGGATCTGTCGCGCGTGCAGTTCACGCCGGATCTGCTGCCGTCGGATGTGACCGGCGCCGAAATCTATCTGCAGACCGAGAAAGGCGGCCAGTTCCAGTTCCAGAAAGGACCGATCTTCGCCAACCTCGTGCTTGCCGACGAGGTCAATCGTGCGCCGGCCAAGGTGCAGTCGGCGCTGCTCGAGGCGATGGAGGAGCGCCAGGTCACGGTCGCCGGCAAGACTTACAAAATGCCTGAGCTGTTCATGGTGCTGGCGACCGAAAATCCGATCGAGCAGGAGGGCACCTACCCGCTGCCCGAAGCGCAGCTCGATCGTTTCCTGATGCACGTCGTCATCACCTATCCGGACGAGGCGACGGAAGGCGAGATCATCAAGCTCAACCGTGCTGAGAATGCGCAGAAGCCGAAAGACCATGCCGCCGAACCACCGCCGGTGCCGCAGCAGGCGATCCTCGATGCGCGCGGTGAGATCGACGAGATATTCGTCTCCGATCTCGCACAGCAATACATGGTCGACGTGATCTATGCGACCCGCTTTCCCGACCGTTACGGCGAACCTCTGAGCAAATGGATCCAGATCGGGGCGAGCCCGCGCGGCAGCCTCGCGCTCGACCGGTGCGCACGGGTACGCGCCTGGCTGGATGGGGACGAGTTCGTCACGCCCGATCACATCCGCGCCGTGATGCATGACTGCCTGCGTCATCGGCTGATCCTGAGTTACGAGGCCATCTCGAGCGGCGTGACTACCGATCAGGTGATCGACAAGATTGCGACACTGGTTAGCGCAGCGTGAGGGAACCGTGGTCGAGCCCGCAACCAGGATGTCCGGTGTCTACGTCGATCTCGAGGATTTGCTCGCGCTCGAATATCGGGGCCGCAAAGTGTCGTTTCTGCCGCGCCAGCCGCTCCACAGCCTGCTGTCGGGTCGCTTTGCCTCGCGCATGCGCGGCCGCGGCCTGAATTTCGAGGAGATCAGGCACTATCGCAGCGGCGACGATGTTCGCTCGATCGACTGGAAGGTGACGGCACGGCTGCAGCAGCCGCACGTGCGCGTCTTCAACGAGGAGCGCGACCGGCAGGCCCTGCTGGTCGTCGATCAGCGGCTGTCGATGTTCTTCGGCAGCCGGCGCGCGCTGAAATCGGTCACCGCGGCGGAAGCGGCGGCGATCGCCGCATGGCGCGTGCTCGGCGTCGGTGACCGCGTCGGCGCCGTCGTATTCAACGATCGCGATCTCGTCGAGGTGCGCGCCCGCCGCAGCCGTGCGACCGTTCTGCAGATTCTCACGGGCATCGTGGCGCAGAACCAGGCGCTTGGCGTCGGCCGCGGCATCGCTGCTGCACCGGCGATGCTCAACACCGCCCTGGAGAGCGCGCAGCGTCGTTCGCCGCACGACGCCGCCGTCATCATCATAAGCGATTTTGACGGCGCCAATAAAGCGACGCGCAGCATGGTCGGCGCGATGGCCAGGCACAATGACGTCGTCGCGCTGCTTGTTCATGATCCCCTGCAAAGCGACCTGCCACCTTCGGCCAGGATGACTGTCACCGACGGCGAGCTGCAGATCCAGCTCGAGGTCGGGCGGGAGAGTGTGCGGAAGAGCATCCAGCAGGCGTCACAGGAGAGACTGAAGACTGTCTTCGCGTGGACCCGCGAACTCGGCATTCCCGTGCTTCCGCTCAGCGCCGCCGAGCAGACCGCTCCGCAGCTCCGCCGCCTGCTCGGCGCTCTGCCGACCCGTCGCGGCCATAGCGGCGGTCACATCCAGACGGAGGCTGCCCTTGGCTGAGGCGCAATCCGTGCAGGCCGATCCCTTGGCGGGACTGATTGACATCCCGTTGCCGCCGCCGGTCAGCCTGCTGCCTCAGACCTGGGAGTTGCGAATATCGCTTGCGGCGCTGCTTGCGCTCGCGATCATCGTGGTCTGGCACCTCATGCACCGTCATCGTGCCAACAGATATCGGCGCGAGGCGCTGGCCGAGTTGGATCATATCTGCGAGGCGTCCAACCCGGCCCAGCACCAGACGGTCGACAGACTGTCGGTGCTGGTCAGGCGGACGGCGCTAGACGCCTTTCCGCGCGAGAGTGTCGCGCCGCTTGTCGGTCCGGCCTGGCTTGCCTTTCTCGACCGCAGTTATGGGGGGCATGAATTCTCGGACGGCGTAGGCCATTGGTTGGCGAACGCACCTTATCAACGAATGTCCCCGGAACGCGGCGAACTCGAGCCGTTGGCCGATCTCATCCGCCGCTGGATCAAGGTGCACCATGTTTGAGTTCGCCTGGCCCTGGATGCTTGTGTTGCTGCCGCTGCCGCTCTTGGCATGGTGGCTACTGCCACCCTATCGCGCGCGACAGGCGTCGGTGCAGATTCCGTTCTTCGATCGGTTCGCGGCGGCGACCGGGCAGACACCGCAGCACGGCGCAGTCGTCCTGCAGCGTCGTGCGATCCAGATGACGGCCGCCGTCCTGATCTGGATCCTCCTCGTTGCGGCGTTGGCGCGGCCGCAATGGGTCGGCGATCCCGTGACGCGCGAGGTTTCCGCGCGCGATGTGATTCTGGCGATCGACATCTCCGGCTCGATGGACCAGAAGGATTTCCGCACCTCGGACGGCGCCACGCTGACGCGGCTCGACGGCGTCAAACGCGTCATCAAGGAGTTCATCGCGCGCCGGCAGGGCGACCGCGTGGCATTGATCCTGTTCGGCACCAAGGCCTACGTGCAGGTGCCGTTCACGCAGGATCTCGCGACCGCGCAACAGCTCCTTGAGCAAACGCAGGTCGGCATGGCGGGCCAGCAGACCGCCATCGGCGATACCATCGGCCTTGCCATCAAGACGCTGCAGAACAGCACTGCGAGTCAGAAATTGCTGATCCTGCTCACCGACGGCAACGATACGGCAAGCCGGGTGCCGCCCGAACATGCCGCCGACATCGCGCGTCAGAACGATGTGGTCGTCTACACGGTCGGCGTCGGCGATCCCGCCGCATCGGGCGAGAACCGCGTCGACCTCGGCACGCTGCAATCGGTCGCGACGACCACCGGGGGCCGGTTCTTCCGCGCCGAGAACGGCGCGCAGCTTGAGGCGATTTATGCCGACATCGACAGGCTTGCGCCGGCCAAGCTGGACACCTTGTCATGGCGGCCGAAGCTGCCGCTGTTCCAATGGCCGCTTGGTGCGGCCGTCATCCTGTCCGTGCTCCTGTGGCTCGGCTTGCTGCTGGAGGGCGAATGGAAACGGAGAGGGGCGCTCAGCCATGCCTGACGCAGCCGCCATCCCGTTCCACCTGTTGCGACCGCTGTGGCTGATTGCGCTGATTCCGGTCGCCGCAGTCTTTGCGCTGGTGCTCTGGCGGCAGAGCCCGCGAGCGCAATGGGGCGGCGTGATTGCGCCGCATCTCCTGCAACACCTCATCGTGCAGCCGGGCAGCGGGCGCGGCGTCAATCCGCTCTATCTGGTCGCGGCCGGCATGGTGCTTGGCATCGTCGCACTGTCCGGGCCGACATGGCGTCGCGAGGTGCCGCCCTTTGTCGAGGACAAGGCGCCGCTGATGATCGCGCTCGCGCTCGGCTCATCCATGGGTCAGACCGATATCGCGCCGTCGCGGCTCGAGCGTGCCAAGCAGAAGATCAGAGATCTGCTGGAGGAGCGCGCCGGCGCGCGAACCGGGTTGATCGCCTATGCGGGATCAGCACATCTCGTGATGCCGCTGACGAACGACCGTTCCGTGATCGAGCCGTTCCTCGCTGCGCTATCCCCGGGACTGATGCCCGCCGATGGGCAGAACGTGGCCGGCGCGATTTCGCTCGCCAGCCGGTCGCTCACCGCCGAGACCGTTCCCGGTACGGTACTGATCGTGGCCGACGGTCTCGCTGGCGCGACCGCTGCCTCGCTCCACCAGTCCGCCGGACGCAACGGCCTGGTGATGCTGAGCGTGGGGCCAAAGGGCGCATCCGCCCTTGGTTCGGATGTCGTGCAAGTGAGCATCGATGGCTCCGACATCCGCGCGCTCGAACGCCGGATCGAAAACCGTTACCAGGCCGCGCAAGGCGACACGTTCGGCATGCAGTGGCGGGACGAGGGGTATTGGCTGCTGCTGCCAGTGGCGCTACTCGGCCTGCTGTGGTTCCGGCGCGGCACGACGGTGGCCTGGGTTGTCGCGCTTTTCCTCGTGCAGGCATGGCCCGTGCAGGCGCAGGATTCGTTCCGATTTATGGACCTGTGGCTCACGCCGGACCAGCAGGGGCGGCTCGCCTTCGACCGCGGCGATTATCGTGCCGCAGCCGGGCTTTTCGCCGACCCGATGTGGCGGGGCATCGCCGCCTACCGGGCCTATGACTTCCTCACTGCTGCGCAGGAATTCACGCGCGTCGAGACCGTGGAAGGACGGTTCGCGCTCGGCAATGCACAGGCGCAGAACCACGCCTATGAGAAGGCCATCAAGGCGTATGATGAGGTGCTGAAGGTTGCGCCCGGCCATTTCGCGGCGAAGACCAACCGCGCGATCGTGATGGCCGCACTGAAGGCGCGGGAAGAAAAGCGCCGCAAGCAGGAGCAGGACGACAGCGCGCCGCCGGACCTGAAGGCCGACGAGACCAAGGTCGATCCCGACCAGAAGGGCGGCAAGAAAATCCAGGTCACGCCTGACGACCTGACGACTGCCGGCGCGGCGGAAGCCTGGATGCGCGAGGTCCAGACGTCGCCTGCGGACTTCCTCAAACTGAAATTTGCCATCCAGGACGCGACGGCGCCGGCCAAGCCTGGGGGGCAGCAATGAGATGTATGCTCACGATCGCAGTCTTGACACTCACCGCGACGGCGCCGTGTGCCGGATGGGCACAGCAGGCTGATGGCCCCGAGCCGATCGTGCAGGTGACCCTCGATCCGCCACGCGTCGTGGTCGGGCAACGAACGACCCTGCAGATCGACGTGCTCGCGCCGAACTACATGACAGCACCGCCCGAGCTTCCGGCATTCCAGGTTCGGAACGCGGTGACCCGTCAATTACAGAGTATCAATCGCAGCGAGCAGCGGGACGGGACGACCTACGCCGGCGTGCGGTTCGAGTTCGCGATCTATCCACAGGAGCCGGGCTCCTACGCCACCGCGGACCAGACGCTGACGGTCAGATACGCCGCCGAGCCGCCGGCGACGCGCGAGGTGACCGTGGCATTGCCGCGCATCGCCTTCGATGCATTCATCCCGGATGCGGCTTCTGATCTCAACCCGTTTATTGCTGCGACCAAACTGACCATCGAGCAGGCGGTCCAGCGCTCCTCGGATCAGCTCAAGGCCGGCGACGCCGTCACGCGAACCGTGACGATCAAGGCCGAGGGGACACCGGCGATGCTGCTGCCGCCGGTGACATCAGCCGCTATCGAGGGCCTTGCGCTCTATCCGGCGCAACCGTCGTTACAGGACAAAACCGACTCGCGAACTGACTTGCTTTCATCGACGCGGACCGATTCCGCCACCTACATGCTGGAACAACCCGGCGACTACCTCCTGCCGGCAATCGATATCCGCTGGTGGAACGCGGACGAGGGGAGAGTCGAATTCGCGCATCTCGATGCTGTCCCGCTGCAGGTCGTGGCCAACCCGGCCGCGGAGAGCGCGGCGGTCGCTGGCGAAGCCGGCGCACGCTGGAACTGGGGCCGGCTTCTCGATCTCGTCGCCGATCATTGGGCGCTCGCGGTGCTGGCGCTCGCCGCGCTCGCGGGGCTCGGGTGGATCGCGCCGCGCGCAGCGCAGGCGGTAGCGGCGCGCTACCGGCATTGCCGCGAGGCCTATCTCCGATCCGAATCCTTCGCCTTCAGCCGGCTGCGCCGCGCGGCGCGCCGGGGTGACGCGAAGGCAGCGTATTTCACATTGCTCGACTGGCTGCAGCGCTTCGAGCCGGTCGCGCCGCTCCATACCGTGGAGTCGCTGAAGTCGGCGGCGCGGGATCCTGCGCTCGATCGTCAGATTGGCGCGATCGAGCAGAAACTGTTCGCGCCATGCCGTGACGCGGACGCCTGGTCGCCGCATCAATGGCTGCGCCTCCTCAGCGCGACGCGGCGCCGCTTGCGGCGGCGGGCAGCGCACTCAGCAAGGATCCGTTTCCCCCAACAACTCAACCCGGTCGAAGACCGCGCGGCATCGGCGCATCGCCGGCGCATGCCCGCGAGATGAAAGGAGGAGTGCACGAAGGCGAACTCGGTGAAGATGGAATGTCCGGATTGCGATCACAAGCAACCTTTCACAGGTAAGGAGCGTCAAATGAGCAGTCGGAAGAATGAAGGTCACACGATCGCCGGATCAAACAGCGGCGGACACGGGACGATCAATCGCCGCGATATATTGCTTGGCTCGTCATCGCTGGTCGCAGCGGCAACGCTGAGCTCACAGGCGCTCGCGCAAACCCAGAAGGCCGCACCTTCGCCGGCCCCGGCGCAAGCAGCCGCTTCAGGTCGCAAGCCGAACATCCTCGTCATCTTCGGCGATGACATCGGCATTCCGCAGATCAGCGCCTACACGATGGGAATGATGGGTTATCGCACGCCCAACATCGACCGTATCGCCCGGGAGGGCGCGATCTTCACTGATGCATATGGTCAGCAGAGCTGTACCGCGGGCCGTGCCTCCTTCATTCTCGGCCAGGAACCGTTCCGGACCGGCCTTCTCACCATCGGCATGCCAGGCGATCCGCACGGCATCCAGGACTGGATGCCGACGATTGCCGATGCTCTGAAGACCCAAGGCTATGCCACCGGCCAGTTTGGCAAGAACCATCTTGGCGACCGCGACGAGCATCTGCCGACCAAGCACGGCTTCGATGAATTCTTCGGCAATCTCTACCATCTCAATGCCGAAGAAGAGCCGGAGGGCTACTTCTATCCGAAGGACCCTGCGTTCAGAAAGCAGTATGGGCCTCGCGGCGTCATTAAGTCGTCAGCGGACGGGAAGATCGAAGACACCGGTCCGCTGACGACTTCGCGCATGCCGACGGTGGACGAGGAATTTCTTGGCGCCGCCAAGGATTTCATCGGTCGTCAGGTCAGGGCGGACCGGCCATTCTTCGTCTGGTTCAACTCGACGCGAATGCACGTCTTCACCCACCTGAAGCCATCGTCGCTCGGAAAGACCGGCAAGGGCATCCATGCCGACGGCATGGTCGAGCACGATGGAATGGTCGGCGAACTGCTCCGGCAACTCGACGACCTTGGCGTCGCCGACAACACCATCGTTCTCTACACCACGGATAATGGCGCTGAACTCGCACTTTGGCCGGATGGCGCCATGACGCCATTTCACGGCGAAAAAGGCACGACGTGGGAAGGTGGCTTCCGTATTCCAATGATGGTGCGATGGCCGGGTGTCGTGAAGCCGGGGACGCAATACAATGAAGTCATCTCGCTGATCGACTGGTTTCCGACGCTGTGTGCGGCGGCCGGGATTCCGGACATCAAGGAAAAGATGAGAGCCGGATTTGCCGGCGCTGGCGGCAAGAGCTTCAGGGTTCATCTCGACGGCTACAATTTCATGCCGTTCTTCAAAGGAGAAGCAAAGGAGCCGCCGCGCGATGCGATCTACTATTTCGATCAGGGCGGCAATCTCAACGCGATCCGGTGGAACGACTGGAAGCTGAGCTTTGCCACAGCCTCGAAGGGAAATATCGCGACCGCGACCCGCGAGGTGCCCTCCTGGTCGCTGATCGCCAATCTACGCATGGACCCATACGAGCGCGGTATGGAGGAAGGCGGAGGAGCGATTCAGTTCCTTGCTCAGAACATGTGGTTGATCGTGCCCGTGCAAGGAAAGATCAAGGAGTTCTTCTCCGATTTCGACAAGTTCCCCTATCAGGAAGGCAGTTCGCTGAATGCGAGCGGCATCAACTACGGATTGCTCAGGCAACAGGCGGCCTTGAAGCGCCTCAACGAGCTTGAGCGGTTGAAGCCACAGTGACGAGGAGGGCGGCGGATCGCTCCGGCGGTCCGTCGCCACAGCGAAGATTTTGGTTCGTAACGTGAGTGATGGAGGGAGTCGAAATGATGAATGATCCGGTCGACCGAGATGACACACACGTCAAGAAGCATACGCCGAACCGGCGAAATCTCCTGCTTGGCGGCACCGCGATCGTCGCCGCCACGCTCACCTCGGGTGCGCTGGCTCAGGTCCAACAGGGCACCACTGCGCCTGCTCCGGGGCGCAAGCCGAACATCCTGTTCATCATGGGCGACGACATCGGCTGGTTCAATGTTAGCGCCTACAACATGGGAATCATGGGCTATCGTACGCCCAACATCGACCGCATCGGCAGGGAAGGGGCCGTCTTCACCGATTGGTACGGCCAGCAAAGCTGCACCGCCGGCCGTGCGGCCTTTATCACCGGGCAAACGCCGGTCCGCACCGGCCTGACCAAGGTTGGTCTGCCCGGCGCCGAGCTCGGGCTCGGTCCGCTCGATCCCAGCGTCGCCGATGTCCTGAAAACCTACGGCTATGCCACCGGCCAGTTCGGCAAGAACCACCTCGGCGATCGTGACGAACACCTGCCGACCGCACACGGCTTCGATGAGTTCTTCGGCAACCTCTATCACCTCAACGCGGAGGAGGAGCCGGAGAATCCAGACTACCCGAAAGATCCGGAGTTTCGTAAGCGTTTCGGCCCGCGCGGCGTGCTGAAGTCAACCGCCGACGGCAAGATTGAGAACACCGGTCCTCTGAATACCAAGCGCATGGAGACGGTGGACGAGGAGTTCCTTGCTGCGGCAAAGGACTTCATCAATCGTCAGCACCGGGCCAACAAGCCGTGGTTCTGCTACTTCAACTCGACGCGCATGCACGTCTTTACGCATCTGAAGAAGGAATCCGAAGGCAAGACCGGCCTTGGTGTCTATCCTGACGGCATGGTCGAGCATGACGGGCATGTCGGTGAGCTGTTGAAACTGGTCGACGATCTCGGCGTCGCCGACAACACCATCGTCGTCTACACGACCGACAACGGCGCCGAGGTCTTTACCTGGCCGGACGGCGGCTCAACCCCCTTCAAGGGCGAGAAGGCCACCAACTGGGAGGGCGGCTTCCGCGTCCCGTGCCTGATCCGCTGGCCGGGCGTGATCCGGCCCGGGACCGTCGTCAACGACATCTGCGCCCATGAGGATTTCATTCCGACCTTCGCGGCCGCGGCAGGAGAACCTGACTTGGTCGGCAAGGTGAAGAACGGGCACATGTTGAACGGCAAGAGATTCAAGGTTCATCTCGACGGCATGAACCTGCTGCCGTTCTTCAAGGGGGACGTCAAGCAATCGCCGCGCGAGGAGTTCCTCTACTGGAGCGACGACGGCGACTTGATGGCTCTTCGTGTCCGCGACTGGAAGATCGCCTTCATGGAGCAGCACGCCGAAGTCGGTCCAAAGACTCCGGCCGGGCCCTGGGGGCAATTCACCCAATTGCGCGCTCCCATGTTGTACAATCTTCGCAGCGATCCATTCGAGCGAGGGCCCAGCAGTCAGCTCTATGGCGATTGGATGTCGCATCGGATGTTCCTGTTAGTCCCGGCGCAGGCTGTCGTCGCGAAATACCTCGAGAGCTTCAAGGAGTTCCCGCCGCGCGCCAAGGCGGCGAGCTTTACCGTCAGCGACGTGATGGACAAGCTCACGACAGCAGGCCCGAACAAGAACTGATTGCAATGTGTCGGCCGGCAACGCTGCCGGCCGACATCGTCTCTCGACATGAAAACGGACTGGAAGAAGGTGCTTGCGTTCGAACCTTAGGACGAAGGAGGTCAAGATGAGGACTGCGTTCGTTGGTGCATTTGCCTTGGCGCTCCTGCCGGGCGTCACTGCAGCGCAAAACTCTTCCGTGGAAGATCGCCTCGTGCATGGCCGTGCGGTGGAAGCCGTCGTCTGGGGCATGCCAGCGGTCAACACCGACCTCATGTTACAGGAGATGCAGACCAAGACGGGCGGCAAGGTGAACCAGGTCATCTATTGGGGCCGGCCGCTCGACTGGCACAATCAGACGCTGACGCCGAACCCGGACGCGATCTACTTCATGGCGTTCTTCAACACCAAGGACGTCGGCCCGATCGTGATCGAGATTCCTCCGGGCGACGCCAATGGTTCGCTCAACGGCAACATTGTCACGATGTGGCAGACCTCGCTGGAGGACGTGGGGCTGTTGGGCCTCGACAAAGGCGCCGGCGGCAGGTTTGTGATCCTGCCGCAAAAGGCATCGGACGGCTCGATCGTGGTTCAGTTCGGCGGCTGCGACGGCACAATCCGGAACTGCCTGCCGATCATGCGAGGCTGGAACTATACCGTGCGGCTCTATCGCCCGCGGCCCGAAACCCTGAACGGCACCTGGAAATTCCCTGAAGCAAAGCCGGTGAGCTGACGAACTGTCATGAGCGGCTACGACATCTTTGCCTGGATCGTCCTCATCATCCTCGCGGCGAGCGTGGTCGCCGTATTCTGCATCGCCGGATGGTTGCCGGGCCATATTGCAAAGGGCAGGGGCCATCCTTATGCCGACGCGGTGACCGTCGCGGGCTGGGTCACGCTGTTCTTCGGTTTCGCGCTGTGGCCGATCGCGCTGATCTGGGCCTATGTCGATATTCCCCGGCGCAAGGCGGAGACGAAGCCATGATCATCGCATTGATGGCGGTCTACCTGACGTTCTTGTTTGCGATCGTGCAGCTCGGGATCGTGCGTTTCAACCTGTTCTTGAAGTCGTCGCCGTTCATTGTGCTGCTCTTGCTCAATCTCGGCCTGTTCATTCCGATGAGCTGGGGTGCGCCGCAGGGGCCGGCGCTGGTCGTGCGCAATTCGGTTGCGATCGTGCCCGATGTCGCGGGCGAAGTGGTCGACGTGCCGGTCACTGCGAACACGCCGCTGAAGGCGGGCGACGTGCTGTTCAAGATCGACCCGACACCCTATGACGCGCAGGTCAGGGCGATCCGGGCGCAACTGAAATTCTCCGAATTGCGGCTGTCGCAGATGTCGCAGCTCTACGAGCGGGATGCCGGACGCGCCTTCGATGTGGAGCAGCGCCAGTCGGAGGTCGCGCAGCTCCGCGCCCAGCTCGATGGCGCGCAGTGGAAC
The DNA here is from genome assembly GCF_054063735.1 of Bradyrhizobium sp. USDA 10063. Taxonomy (NCBI): domain Bacteria; kingdom Pseudomonadati; phylum Pseudomonadota; class Alphaproteobacteria; order Hyphomicrobiales; family Nitrobacteraceae; genus Bradyrhizobium; species Bradyrhizobium sp. USDA 10063. Next base: position 326,355 of record NZ_JBSSGP010000002.1, read on the forward strand.
CTGGACAAGACGGTCGTGCAGGCGCCGGCCGATGGCTACGTGACCAACCTTGCGCTGCGCAAGGGCGCGCGGGTTGCGAATCTGCCATTGTCGCCGGTGATGGCTTTCATCGACACCTCCGACACGCTGATCGGCGTCGAGATCGACCAGATCGACGCGCGCTATGTCGAGGTAGGGCAGGAGGTCGAGATCACCTTCAAGTTCCTGCCCGGCGAGATCCATTCGGGGAGGGTCGAAAGCATCTTGCAGGCGATTGCGTCCGGACAGGCCCGCATCTCGGGTACGGCCGTGACGCCTACGGCCTTTCAGGCTGCACCTTTCGTGGCGCGCGTACGGCTCGGCGACGCTGACCTGGCAAAGCGGTTACCGGCCGGTACCACCGGGACGGCTGCGATCTACACCGATCACGTGAAGCTCGCGCATTTCATCCGGCGCATCATCCTGCGCCAGATCGCGATCCTCAACTATGTCAATCCATTCTGAATTGGGGACGTTCAAGGGAGGGCAGTCATGGGCATTCGGCGACGTGGTCGATGGGGTACGGCAATTGCAGTCGCGGCGGCGACCGGAGCGCTGGTCGAGTTCGCGCCGATGTCCGCCAGGGCCGACAATGGCGGATTGAGCTTCTGGCTTCCCGGCATCTTCGGCAGCCTCGCTGCGGCCCCCGCCGTTCCCGGATGGTCGACGGCCACGATCTACCTCCATCTGCAGCAATCCGCGGGCGGCAGCAAAGAATTCGTCCAGAGAGGCTCCGTTGTCGCCGGTCTGAATGCCCGTGCGGATGTCCTCGTTCAGGGCTTCACCTATACGTTCGCAACGCCATTTCTGGGCGGGCAGGCGGCCGTGAGCGTTCTCGGCGCTCCCGGAAATGTGGACGTCGGCATCGATGCCACGCTCACGGGCCCACGCGGAAATACGATCTCAGGCCACGCCAGCGACAATCGATGGACGGCTACCGATCTGTTCTATCAGGGCACGCTCAAATGGAATCAGGGCGTTCACAACGAGATGGTCTACGTCACGGGTAATCTTCCGACCGGCACCTACGATTCGACGCGCCTCGCCAATCTGAGCTTCGGCTTCGTGGCGGTCGATGCCGGCGCCGGTTACACTTATCTCGATCAAAAGACCGGGCATGAGTTCTCGATCGTCGGCGGGTTCACCTACAATTTCGAGAACACGTCGCTGCAGTACCAGAACGGCATCGATTTCCATGTCGACTGGGCTGCCTCGCAGTTCGTGAGCAAGAATGTCCTTGTCGGCCTCGGCGGCTATTACTTCCAGCAGCTCACCGGCGACAGCGGTGCCGGCGCAAGGCTCGGCGAATTCAAGGGGCGCGTGCTCGGCATCGGCCCGCAGATCGGATTCATCTTCCCCGTCACCGAAGGCTATCAGGGCTATCTCAACCTGAGGGGATTCAAGGATTTCGCGGCGGAGAACCGCCCGGAAGGCTGGACTGCCTGGGTCACCTTCGCGGTGTCGCCCGAGCCGCCGAAACCGGCGGCAACGCCAATCGTGCGGAAGTAGTGAAGAGGTCACGGTGACGGTCTGGTGAAGACGTAGACTAGACCCGTAAGCATGAGCACTCCGACGCTTGCCGTCAGGATCGGACCAGGCGCGCTTCCGATCCAGAACAGCAAGAAGCCGACGCTCATTCCAGCAAGCGCCAGCAGTTTCGCTCTCGAAGGGATCGCGCCATGCTCACGCCACGCACGCAGCGCCGGCCCGAAGCGAGGATGGGAGAGAAGCCAGTTCTCGAGCCGCGGAGACGACCGTGCGAAGCAGGTCGTGGCAAGAATGAGGAACGGCGTTGTCGGGAGCAGCGGCAAGAATGCACCGACAAAACCGATGGCGATGAAGAAAAGACCGAGAACAAGATAGACACGACGCATCAGCGGCAACCATCATGCAAAAAGCGAGGGGTTGTAACGTGTGTGCTGAGCTTATCACAGGCCCAAGTCTGGACTTGCTGGGCCAGGCCAGGTCAAGAACCCGGCCACCACGTCCTTCGGCCCTTGCAGCGCCCCTTCAGGCGAATGACCAAAGTCACGCCGACTCGTTTCGCACACCAAGGTGGTGAAACAGATTCATCGGGAGCGGGAAGACCACGGTCGAGGACCGTTCGCCCGCGATGTCGTGCAGCGCTGCGAAATAGCGTAGCTGCATCGCCTGCGGCTCCTGGGCGAGGATCCGGCCGGCCTCGACGAGCTTTTCGGCGGCCTGCTGCTCGCCCATCGCATTGATCACTTTGGCGCGTCGCAGCCGTTCCGCCTCGGCCTGCTTGGCGATCGCGCGCACCATGGTTTCGTTGAGGTCGACATCCTTGATCTCGATTCCGGTGACCTTGATGCCCCAGACGTCGGTCTGCTTGTCAAGGCTCTCCTGGATGTCGGCGTTTAACCTGTCACGTTCTGCGAGCATCTCGTCGAGTTCGTGCTTGCCGAGTACCGAGCGCAGCGTGGTTTGTGCGAGCTGGCTGGTCGCAGCCATGTAGTCGCCGACCTTGATGACCGCGCGCTCGGGATCGACGATGCGAAAGTAGAGAACGGCGTTGACCTTGACCGAGACGTTGTCGCGCGAAATCACGTCCTGGGGCGGCACGACCTGCACCATCACCCTGAGATCGACCTTCACGAGTTGCTGCACGACTGGAATGAGGATGATGAGGCCCGGGCCCTTCACTCCGGTGAAACGGCCGAGCGTGAAGACGACGCCGCGCTCGTATTCCCGCAGGATGCGAATGGCCTGCGAGAAAAAAATGATCACGAGCACCGCAAGCGCTGCATAGGTCAAATAGTCAAGCATCATGATGTAACTCCTTCGCCGGCCGGGACTGGGCGCGCCGCACTACAAGCGTCAGATCGACGATATTGGCGACCTCGACCACCTCGCCCGGCTTGAAGGTTTCGGCGCCGCGCGCTTGCCATCGCTCACCGTGCGCAAAGACGTGACCTTCATTCTCCGACCAATCGAGGACTTCGGCGGACAGGCCTCGCATGGCTTGCGCGCCGACGCGTACCGGACCACTGCGAGCGCGCCGAAGTGATCCGAGCACGACGAGAACAAAGCCGATGAACGTCGCAGTTACGATGGCGATGAGCGACCACGACAGTCGATAGCCGGGCGCTTCGACCCTGAAGAGCATAACCGCTCCCAGGACAAAGGCGATGACCCCTCCGAGGCCGATCACGACGGTCGGGTTGAAGGCCTCGAAAGTGAGAAGCGCGATCCCGACCAGCATCAAGGCAAGGCCGGCGTAGTTGATCGGCAGCAGGTTGAGCGCGTAGAGGCCCAGCAGCAGGCAGATCGTGCCGACGACGCCCGGGGCGACCGCGCCCGGGGACATGAATTCGAAGATCAGCCCGTAGATGCCAACCATCAGGAGAATGAACGCGACGTTGGGATCGGTGATGACCGCCAGGAACCGGGCTATCCATCCGGGATCAACTATTTCGACGGCGGCATCCTTCGTCGCGAGGCGCTGCGTCTTGCCACTTGCAACCTCGACGACGCGACCATCGACCTTGCCGAGCAATTCCGCCGGATCGCGTGCGATGAGGTCGATGACCTTCGCCTCCAACGCGCCGTTGCCAGACAGCGTAGCGGCCTCGCGGACCGCCTTCTCGGCCCAGTCGGCATTGCGGCCCCGCAGTTCGGCGAGGCTGCGGATGAAGGCGACGGCATCGTTCGTCGCCTTTGCTGTCATGGCATCCTTTGGCTCGGGCTGGCGGTCGCCATCCTTCTTATCTTTGCCGTCCTTGTCCGGGGTGCCGCCCGGCAGACCCGGGATCGGACCGCCGATCTGCACCGGCGTCGCGGCACCGATATTGGTGCCTGGCGCCATTGCCGCGATATGGGTTGCATAGAGAATATAGGTCCCGGCGCTTGCAGCATGGGCTCCGGAGGGAGCGACGTAACCTATGACGGGAACGGGCGAAGCGAGCACATCCGAGATGATTTCGCGCATGCTGGTGTTGAGACCGCCCGGCGTATTCAGACGCAGAATGACAACCTCGGCGTGTCGTTCGCCGGCCTTGACCAAAGCGTCCTTGACGTAACTCGCCGACGCCGGTCCGACTGCTCCGTCAAGCGAAATAGTCAGTGCAAGACTGCGGTTCTCCTCCGCTGAGCCGGGAAGGAAGGAGACAACCAGAGCGACGGCTGCAATCGCCGCAACGAGGGCCGCCTTTACGGTCTGCACGGCAAGGACTCCCTTGCCCAAAATATGGGGTTGCGTTTCGGAACCTCAATGGCCGTGCACCACGAACGGGATGCCGTTGTGCAGTGCGATAGTTGGGCGTCGCACTGCCGAGGACGTGATCGGCCAATCGGCTTGCGCTAATTGTTCGGAGCATCCGAAAACGCGGTTTCGATCACGTCGCCAATCGGCTGCCAGGTCCTGCCATCGAACTGAACCAGGCGCATCTGCTTGATTGGTCGAAAATTGCTCTCGCTTGTATTGATCTTGATGCCGGGCAGCAGCGCGCGCGATTCAAAATCCTTCAGTGATGCTGCCTGTCGCATCACGTTTTCACGAGAGAGATCATCTCCGCATTGTCTCAGCACCTGCGCAAGCGTCTCGGCCGCGGCGTAGCCGTAGAGGGCGGCACTGCTGTCCTTGTCTCCAGTTGGGTAATATCTGTCCATAAAGGACAACCAATCCCTGATCGCAGGATCGTCCTTCCATGCCGGGTCGCTGGGATCCTTCAGGAAGGAGGCCGAGATCACGCCGACGGAGTTCTCCACGCCTGCAGGTCCCAACGCGGCGCCTATTGCGGCAGCCTCATCATTGAGAAGAAAGACCGGGTGCCACCTGAAATCCGCGGCCAAACGGATCACCTGCGATGCGGTGGCCGGCACACCTGCAAAAACCAGAATCTCGGCACCCGATCGCTTCAGGATCGAGACATGCCCATCGATGTGGGCGTCCGCAATATCGAAGGCGACGCCGACGATGATCAGGCGAGTCAAATCGCCGAGCCCGTCCTGAATTCCCTTGTATAGGTCACGACCGAACTGATCGTTCTGCCAGAGAACCACGATCTTGCGCTGAGGATAGAAGGCCTGGATGTAGTTGGCGTAGACGCGACCTTCGGCGCGAAACGATGGCTGCCAACCCATCGTCCACGGAAAAGCCTTCGGGTCACTCAATTCCTCGGCGCCGGAGGCCACGAACAGTTGGGGAATCTTCCTTTCGTTCAAATAGCCCCGCACCGCGAGATTGCCGGGCGTTCCGAACGAGCCAAACATCAACAGGACGTTTTCCCGCTCGACCAGTCCGCGCGTGAGATCGAGTGCGACAGTCGGATCGGAATTGTCATCGCGGGAAATGAAGCGCACCTTGCGCCCGTTGATCCCGCCGCGCTCGTTGAGCATGTCGAAATAAGCCGCTTCGGCCTTTCCGATCGCCGCGAATTCAGCCAACGGCCCGGTATAGGGCATGAGGTTGCCAATCCGGATTTCGGCATCATCCGCGGATGGCTCGGGACGTTGCGGAGACATCGCACTGAGCGATGCCAGCGCGATTACGAGAACGAGCAGCATCCGTCCTGCCACGTTCATCTGCAGTGCCTCCATATGTCGACCCTCTTCAGCTTTGATCCGGGTCGAAGGAAGTCATCTGTCGGCGAAATGAGCTAAGGGTACTCAATCATCCCAATTGGTGCATTTTGAGGCGCAGTCGCGCGGGATTCCTCCCGCTCTCGAACAGTTGGCATCGCGGGTTTCCCGGCAGCGCGTCTGCTGCCAAAGTCCTGCCGCCGACATCGCGACATCTTCGCGGCCGAATAAGCCGGGCGTGCAAGCGTTTGAAACAAAAGGAAAATGCTTTAGCTGCCCGCTGGCCGATGGGCATCCATCGCCGCTGGTCCACCAAGCCGGAAGACAACCAGCCTCTCGAAGCGCTCCCCGATCGAGAATGTTGGCAATGTGGCGAAATGTATTTCATGCAATGGATCGGATTGTTGTGACGCGTCGAGCCAAATATGGACCCGCCGCTCATCGTTCACGATGTGTCCGCCGGGGCGGACTGACATCTGAGTGTAACACAGCTTGCCTAATGTCGACCTTCTGTGAAGGTTCTGTGAATGGGAATCGTGTTGACTGGGATTGTGCCAGCATCCGCGCAGTCCCGGCGCGTTTTGCTGTCGGGTGCGCTGATGTTCGGCCTCTCGCTCTGCGCCCAAACGACGGCCGCCCAAGAACGCCGCATTGAATTCAACATCCCTGCCCAAACGATCGACAAGGCTTTAGACGCCTTCGGCGCCATCACCGGCTCTCAGATCTTCTATGAAACCGCTCTCACCGCTGGCCGTCAATCGAAGGCTGTCAACGGTGTCTTTGCTCGTGAAACTGCCCTTCGCATGCTGCTAGAAGGCTCAAACCTGACCGCTCACATCATTGCGGCCGATACGATCACGATTGCGCTGTCCAATGCAACAGACGCTGATCTGCTTCAGGCGAAGCGCGCTGCCGTGTCTTACTATGGCATCATGCAGGCCGGCATCATGAGCGCGCTGTGCCGGAGCACCAAGACGAGGCCGGGCACTTACCGGCTGGCGATGCAGTATTGGATCGACGCCTCGGGTCGGATCACGGAGCTCCGGGTGATCCGGTCGTCGGGAGACCAGCAGCGCGACGGTGCGATCGCGCAGGCAATCCGCACCGTCGTCTTTCAACCGCCGCTTGTGGATATCCCCCAGCCGGTCACGCTCGCGATCGAGCCGAGCCCGCCTGAAGATCTTGCCGGATGTATGCCCGACCGCGTTGACGCAGGACCGGTGCGATGATGTCGGACACGGTTTGGGCTTCACTGCGACGGACGTTGTTCATTCGCTATGACGAGATCAGAATCCGGCTGGCGCGCTCCCTTGGGTCGAAGGAGCTTGCCGACGACGCGCTGCACGAAACGTATTTGCGCCTGCATCGCAGCGACGCGATCGGGGTGATCCAGCAGCCAGAATCCTATATTTTCAGGATCGCACTGAACGTTGCGACCGACAAGCGACGCGAAGAGCGGCGACGTGCCTCACAGGCCGAAGTTCTGGCATCGATCCGGCCTCAGGATGATGCGCTGGACCTCTCGCGGGAGCTGGAAGCGCGCTCCGAAGTCGAGGCTTTGAAAAGAGCTTTGGCCGAGCTGCCGCCCCGCTGTCGTGCCATCCTGATCGCAGCCCGCGTTGATGGTTTGAGCCATGAAGTCATCGCCGCGCGATTCAACATCTCTCGCACAATGGTGCAGAAGGAGCTGCGCCGGGCGGTCAGCCATTGTGTCGAACGGCTCGGGAAAAGTGAGTCGCGCTGACGGTAAGCTTTCGAGGGAGATGAAACGTCATATGAGGAAGATAACATTCAACCCATGATTTCGAGCCATGATGCGACCGCAATCTGAAATCCTGCAAGGCGAAGCGCTGGAGCGGCTTATGCATGCGACCTCCGGTCACGCAACCGTTGCCGATCTGCGGGACCTGGAGGCGTGGCGGGCGCGCAGCGCGGCGCATGCCGATGCCTATCGTCGGGCGCTGGGAATCTGGGAGTCGCTCGGAACTGCCGCGCGGGAAGCCAAGACCGCGACAGATCACGTGATGATCGCTGGTCAGGTTCATGCGGAGGGCCGGGCCGTCGGCCGTCGGGCTTTCCTGATTGGAGGCGCGGCGGCCGCAGCCGCTACGGTCGCCGCCGGCGTCGTTCTGCAGCCGCCGCTGGACTTATGGCCGTCTTTGCCTGATCTGATGGCCGATTACCGCACCGGCGCGGGCGAAAATCGCGCAGTTGCGTTGGCCGAAGGTCTCTCCATCGAAATGAACACACGCACCAGCGTCGTTCGGCGTCCTTCAGATGATGGGGAGGAGCGCATTGAGCTGCTTGCGGGCGAGGCGGCGATCGTCGCTGCACAAAACGCATCGAAATCCCTGACCGCAATCGCCGCCGACGGGCGCGTGTTTGCAGCAAGAGCGCAAGCTAATCTGCGCCATGATGGCGGTGCGGTGCATGTCACTTGTCTCAGCGGCTCCGTGCAGGTCGAATGCGGTGGCCGCACCGTCACGCTTCGCGTGGGCGAACAACTCGCCTACTCCCCCCAGTTCGTCAGCCCCGTCGCCGTCGTTGATCCGGCAATGATTATGGCCTGGAAACGAGGATTGTTGATCTTCCGCGATGAGCCGCTGGCGCAAGTGCTCGGCGAGGTCAACCGCTATTGGCGCGGAAGGATAGTTCTCCTCAACACCGATCTTGGTCACCGCCGTGTCACGGTTCGGATCGAATTGGCGCGTATCGAAGAGGTGGTTTCCTATGTCCGAAGCGTTCTGGGCGCGAAAGTGCGGATGCTGCCCGGCGGCGTCGTGATTCTGACGTAGCACAAACTTCACAAAAAAAATTGGGCGCGATGGTTAGCCGGATGCGCCCGGCGTTCGTCTCATGAATACGACGGCGATACACGGCGGTCCTGCTCGAGGGCCGGCCGCGTTTTTCGTCGTGTCGGGAGGCGATACTCGCCGCCTCAGAGCCAGCTACTGAGACAGGACCATGCAGATGCCGTCGGTAATGCGATCACAGAATCAGTCCAAGACGCGCATCGCGTGGATAGACCAGGCCGGTCCTGCCGTGCCCTGCAGCGCCCTGACCAGACGGGCCCGTTGGCCCTATCGCGTTGCTCTCTTGGTTGGCGTCAGCGCGGCGGCGTTGCTAACCGCGGGCGCCGAGGCGAGACCCCTCGGGTCGGGCGGCGCCTCGCCGGTGGCGAACGCGACGGCGGCCGGCGCGGCGGCGATGCAACAGGCGCAAGCTGCCGCGCAGCAGGCGAGAAATTCGCTGAAGCAGGCAACGCAGGCGATGCAGGCCATGCAGGCCGCGCAGAATGCCGCGCGCAATCTTGCGCTTCAGGCGCCGAGCTCGATTCCGAACGGGCTCACGGCCGGCGGCCTGGTGGTGGCGCCAGGCGCGGGAACGATGCCTGGAGTGTGGACAGGTGCTCGGCTGCCGACACAGATGCAGGCCAATGGCCGCACCCAGGTCGATGTCAAGCAGACTGACCCGAAGGCCATTCTGAACTGGCAGGAATTCAACGTTGGTCGCGAGACCACGGTTCACTTCGACCAGACGGCGGGCAACACCGCCGCCGATCCGGCTGGGGCGAAGGCGTGGATCGCGCTCAATCGGGTCACCGACCCAAGCGGCAGGCCGTCGCAGATCCTCGGCCAGATCCAGGCCGAAGGGCAGGTCTATGTCATCAACCGCAACGGCATCGTGTTCGGCGGTACCAGTCAAGTGAATGTCGGCACGCTCGTCGCGTCGACGCTATCGCTGTCGAATGAGCAGTTCATGGCGGGGATCAACAATCCCCTGAAAATCGCGGACCAAGCGGCCAACGATTGGGCGATTCCCCAATTTGGCGAGCATGCCACGAACGTCTCTGGGCAAGGGGCGGCGTTCATACCGCACTATGTACCGGGCAAGGTCGAGGTCCGGGCCGGTGCGGAGTTAAGTACGGCCGAAGGCGGCAAGCTCATGCTGTTTGGCTCGCAAGTGAAGAATGAGGGCCGGCTCAATGCCACCGACGGTCAGGTGATCCTGGCTGCTGGCGAACAGGTCTGGCTGGCGACCGACATGAATGGTGTGCGCGGTCTTGATGTCGCCGTGTCGGGTCCGATGCCGTATCTTGTGGCCTACAGCGAACTGGTGACGGCCGTTGGATACAGCCAATGGACAACTCCGTTCACTGACAATCTTCGCGATGTGATTCTCCCCGCCATGGAAGCCCGTGCGGCGGCCGTTGGCTACGATGTCACCAATGCCGGGTCGATTCATGTCGATCGTGGCAACATCACGCTGCAGTCGCGTGAGGTGTTCCAGAATGGTGTGCTGACGGCGACCTCGGCTTTGAATAATCGCGAGGGCTCGATCCGCTTGCGGGCCTGGGGCCAGGGCATGAGGGCCTTTAGCTCCTCGCTCGATGCTTCCCAGTTGGTGCATTGGTCGGCGGGCACGCTGACGCTCGGGTCTGACAGCGTCACGGCCATCCTGCCGGATCTCACCGATACAAGCGAGATAGAGCAAGCGGCATTGGCGACCCGCTACAAGCCAGGCAATGTTCAACTGCGCGGCAACCTGATCGATGTGCAGAGCTTCGCCAGCGTGATAGCGCCATCCGGCACGATCAGCGCGGTCGCCAGTGCGGTTCCCATCGGGAGTGTTGGCGCTCCTTCCCAAGGTCCCAGCGAAACGCCCATCGACGGCGATCCGACGGAGAAGGACGGCAGCCGCATCTATATCGACAGCGATGCCTATATGACCGTTGCCGGTGTGCAGGACGTGCTCATACCCATGGCACGCAACTTTATTGAAGCGCAGCTCTACATCAACGAGTTGCGGGATTCGCCTCTCTATCGCGACTCGTGGCTGCGTGGCCTCAAGGTGATTGTCGACCGGCGAGTGAGCGGTACGTTCGAGGACGGACCGATGTCGGGCGTCACATGGATTGAGGGTAAGCCCGGTCAATGGGTCGGCTCGCCACTGGGCGATCTTTCAGGCTGGATTGGTGTCGGCAAGACCGATCTCGCCGAGTTGTCGACCAAGGCCGGATCGATCGTTCTGAAGTCCGGCGGCTCGGTGATTACACGGGCAGAGTCGATGCTCGACGTATCCGGCGGATCGGTGCGCTACACCGACGGCTGGAACAATACGACCAAACTGCTGGGCGCAGATGGACGTGTTTACGATATCGGCAGTGCAACGCCCGACATGATCTATGTCGGGTTGGCCGGAGGCTACAGGCGCGACCATGCACGCTGGGGCGTCACCGAGATATGGACCAGTCCGCTCAGCGGAGCGAGGGCTCGCTTTGAAAAAGGTTACACCGAAGGTCGCGATGCCGGATCAATCCAGATCTATGGCGGCGAGGCGCTGATCCTCGACGGCAGCTATTGGGGCGGTGTGATCGTCGGCGAGCGGCAGGCTGCGAGCGGCCAGATCGCCAAGGCCGGCACGCTCAAGATCGGCAGCAGCAGCGATCCGGATCGCCCCTGGACGCCGTCCGACCTCATCATCACCGGCGCTGCAACGATGTTGCCGGCAGACTTCACAGCCACCACGCCCGTCAGCACCGACTATTATCGTCCCGGCGTGTGGCCGTTGCCGGAAAAGACCACTTGGCTCAACGCAGACATCTTGAGTCAATCGGGGTTGGGCAAGCTCGATCTGTTTGTCACCAATGCCTTCACGCTGGAGAGCGGCACCCGGCTTGAGCTGGATCCGGGCGCATCGTTGTCGGTCACGTCCAACGGATCGGTGTCGAGCAGCATCGCGTTCAACATCGACGGTACCATCCACATTGCCGGGGGCACAGTCTCGCTGGGAACGGCTGGCGCCGGCCTGCGTACGATCACTCTTGGCGCGAATGCCAACATCGATGTCAGCGGCCAGTGGGTGAACGAGCTGACCGGCGTCGTCTCAGGCATCGCACCGATGGTGCATGGTGGGACGATCAATCTGTCGGCCATGACGACCAATGTTGCGCAGGGCGCGGTTCTGGACGTGTCCGGTGGCGGATGGGTGAGCCGGCAGAATGGCAAGGTCAAGTTCAAGGTTGGCGATGCCGGAAAGGTCACACTGCCGACCATCTCCGGCGAACAGATGGCCAAGCTCGAATTGCGCGCCTTTGCAGCCGGTTCCGGCGGCAGCCTGGCTTTTGAGACGAGATCCTCGGTCCAACTCGGCGGCAGTGCTCCCGCGGACGCATCCGTGTTGTATGTGCCAGGCTCGCTCTATGCCGAACGCGGCTTCCGTTCGGTCACGATCCTGTCATACGGCGACATCACTGTGCCGGATGGGAGTGAAATCTCGCAGCTTCCTGTCTCCGTTGATCTGTCCGGCGCGGACTACACGAGTGTCGCATCCGGCACGAAAATCACGGATATCGGCACACTCGGCGTACTGCGTCTTGAGGAGCGTGCGGCGCGCAAGCCAGCCGAGCTCATCCTTACCGCCTCCGGCGGCAACATCACGGTGGGCGCGGGCGCCCATATCCGCACCGATCTCGGCGGGCACATCGCCTTTGATGCCGGGGGGCAGACAGGGAGCGGCAACGCAACGATACACGGAACCGTCGAAGCACCAGCCGGCAGCATCGCGATCACAGCAGCAGAAAAGCTGCTTTTGAGCAATGGCGCGAGTCTCCTCGCTCGCGGCGCGCCGGTGATCTATTCCGGTCCGCGCGGATATCGCATCGGCGAGGTGAGGGCGGGCGGATCCGTCAGCGTTGAAGCCATGGCACTGCTCACTCTCGAGGCCGGTTCGCTCATCGATGTGTCCGGTGCAAGCGGTGAAATCGATGTACCGAGCGGAGGCCTTGGCGGGCGCAGGGTCACGACGATCCGCCTCGCCAGCAACGGCGGCTCGATTTCCATCAGCGGATTCGGAACGGTGGCGGGGACGCTGTCGGCTCATGCGGGAGGCGAGGGCGCAGCCGGAGGATCGGTGAGATTCGAGGTGCCGGGAAGCCCAGGCGGTCTCTCGCCGCGTGAGACGTTCGTGCAGATGTTTGGATGGCTTGATCCTGATTGCCTCGGATTGAGTGGCAACGGCGTCTGCGACAATAACCTGCAGGATATCGTCGGCTTCGATTATGGCCCAGTGATCGGGCTTTCCGAACCGGTGATCTTCACACAAGAGATGATCGATGCGCTTCCCACGTCGACGGCCGGAAGTCTCATCTTGTCCGAAACAGCCGCTGGACCGAATGGCGGCATTGATCTCGGACAACTCGGCCTGACGCCGCAGTTCTTCGGCATCTGGCGCGATATGGTTGGTGCGGACGTCGAGCCTGTTTGGCAGGCCGCTGGCCTGATCATGCCCCTCGTCGTGCGGCCGTCTTCCATCAGCTCGGGCGGTTTCGCCGATCTTGTGCTGCAGTCTGGCGATCAAATTCAGCTACAAGGGGCCAACCTTGCGCTCTCCCGGTCGATTTCGATCAACGGCACGCTGGCCAATGTCGGGGGGCTCAACTCGCTGTTGCAGGCTCCCCATATCAACCTGAACAGCTTTGCTGGTGGTGCTGCAGCGGATGGCTCGTCTTTGGCGGGTCGTCTGACGCTTAGTGGCTCCCTTATAGAAATTTCGCAGACAGCGAACATCCGCGGCTTTGCCCAGACCGTGTTCGAGGCGACGGACCTTCGCCTGTCGGCTCCGTTGCAACAAACGGGACAAGCACCGACGGCTCTGCTCGATGTCGAGGGCGCTCTGGTTCTGAAGGCCGGACAGATTTATCCGTCGACGGGTGTACAGGCGACCATCAAGGCCACCGGCACGATTACGGTCGCGCGCAATGGCGAAGTGGCGCCGCCGCTGTCGGCGGGCGGCAGTCTGACGCTGGAGGCGCCGGTGATCGAGCAGAATGGCGTGCTGCGCGCGCCGTTCGGACAGATCATCTTGAAGGCGAGCGAGCGCCTGACGCTCGGCTCGGGCAGCATCACCTCGGTGTCCGGCAACGGACTGATTGTGCCCTATGGCGTGCTCAGCAACGGCGAGCACTGGATCGATCCCACCAAAGCGGTGGATCCCCAGGATCCGGCGGCCAACTACCTTGCGATGCCGCCGGAGAAACGAGTGGTGTTCGATGCGCCGACGGTGAATGTCGGTGCCGGATCGACGATCGATATCCGCGGCGGTGGCGATCTCTATGCCCGCGAATTCGTGCCGGGTCCGGGCGGCTCGCATGATATCGTGGCCATGCCAAACACCTACGCGGTGCTGCCGGGCTTTGCAGGATTTGCGCCGTCCGGCAGCGAGATCGGCAGCGGTGATCGCGTGTGGCTGGCCGGCGGCAATGGACTTGCGGCTGGCTGGTACACATTGTTGCCCGCAAGCTACGCGGCGCTTCCGGGTGCATATCTTGTTTCGTTGTCCGCCGGCGCGCAGGCCACGCCGATGGCTCGTGCCGTGACGCTCAACGACGGTTCGGTGTTGATGAATGGCCGGCGCAGCAACGAACTTACTGGCACGCAGGATCAACTGTCGTCGTCCTGGCGGGTGATGTCGGGCGCGCAGTTGCGGCAGTACAGCGAGTACAATGAGGCCTACGCCGACAGCTATTTCGCGTCCGATGCCTTCAAGCTCACCCGCTACCGTCTGACCGGACAGGAGATCGTGACGCCGCGCCTGCCGATGGATGGCGGCGCCGTCGTGTTCAAGGCCACGCAAGAGCTGATTCTCGATGGCCGATTGCAGTCGCAGGCGGCAGCGGGCGGGCGCGGTGGTCTCGTCGACATTGCCGGCACCAGGATCGCGATCGTTGGCGCCGGGCAGGACACCTCAACCCTGCGGGCGGATGGCTATCTTGTCGTTGACGCCAATCAATTGACGAACTTCGGTGCCGGCAGCCTTCTCATCGGCGGTACGCGCACAGGCGATCCTCGTGGCTTGCGGCTCGACGTGACGGCGAACGACATCATCGTGCGCAATGACGATGGTTCGATCCTTGCGGGGCCTGAAATCATCCTTGCAGCAAGTAGTCTGATTGACATCCATGCAGGGAGCGTCATTTCGGCCAGCGGTGAGGCAAGCGGTGGCGGTGGCGACCTCGTGATCACACCGCAGGTCAAGGCGGTCTATGTCGACCCCAACGGTTCGGATGATGGCGACCCGAAGGACGACGTGCTCGTGACGCCGTCCAGGGATTTCGGTGCGCTGATACGGCTTTCGAATGGCGATCCCGTCAAGGTGATCCGCGAGAATGTCGATACGAGCACGGGCGGTATCGTGAAGGTCGGCACCAACGTGCAGCTTGCAGGTGGCAACGCGTTGCTGATCGATGCGACGAGGAACACCGAGCTTGCGGCTAGCGCTCGACTCTCCGGTTCGGCGTTGTCGGTTGCGTCAGGCCGGATCGGCCTCGGCGGCGGCAGTGAAGGCCTCATCCTCTCATCGCAGAGCCTCGCACAACTCGCCAATACGCAGCATTTGACGCTGCGCAGCTACACAACCGTCGATTTCTACAGCTCGGTTGAATTCGGCGGCGCCGGTCTTGCGACGGTGACGTTGGATGCCGGCGGTCTCGTCGGGTATGGCGCAAACCACGTCGCTGTGACCGGCAAGGCGATCACCTTGCAAAATAGCGGGGAGACGTTTGCAGGCGCTGTTGGCGCGGGTTCGGGTTCGCTGACGCTAACGGCCGATGAACTCGTGCTGGGAGCCGGCAGCAAAGTGATCGGCGGTTTCGGCAGCGTGGTGTTGGCCGGTCTCGACCGTGTCGTCGGCGAAGGTCGTGGAAGCATCGATGCGGGAAGTTCGGCGCTGACGGTGTCGACGCCTGTGCTGACCGGACGGAGCGGTGCAAACCAATCGCTTGTGACGACGGGGGCTCTGACGATCGGTGGCGACACGTCCAAACCGCTGGCTGGCTCGGAAAGCAGCCTCGGCACTCGCCTTGCTCTGAGCGGAGGCCGCGTCCGTCTGGACGGACGAATCGTTGCATTGGGCGGTGCGGTCGACCTGACGGCGACGGCCGGAAACCTTGTGCTGGCGGACGGCTCTCTCATCGATGTCGGTGGGTTTGCCAAACAGTTCTTCGATGTCACTGAATATGCCGACGCGGGGCGGATCGGACTGACGGCGATCGGTGGCGATGTGAGGATGAGTTCAAACGCGGCATTGAATCTCTCGGCTCACGCCGGGGGCGGCAATGCGGGCAACCTGTCGGTGACCGCCTCGGGCGGCGGCACCGTGGTGCTCGATGGCCGGCTTGCCGCCAAGGCAGGCGTTGGCGGCAAGGGCGGTTCGTTCGCGCTGGACATTGCGGCTTTGCCGGATTTCGCGGGCCTCAGTCAGCGCCTCAACGAGGCCGGCTTCTTCGCGTCACGCCAGTTCCGCATCCGCAATGGCGATGTCACCGTCAGCGGCACCACGACGGTCGCAGACTTCTCGCTCGGCGCCGACCGCGGCGTGGTGACGATCGCCGGGGTGATAGATGCACGCGCTCAATATGGCGGACGCATTGTCATCAGCGGCGGCAACGGCCTTGTCATGGAGAGCTCCGCCGCATTGCTCGCCGGTGCAACCGATGCCGAACTCGGCTCCGGCCGGGTGACGCTGGAAGCCAGCGCAGGCGAACTCGACCTGCGCGGCGGGACGATCGATGTCTCAGGCGGCGAGGATGGACGGGTTCGCTTGCGCGCCTTGCAGACGGCGGCGCATGACGAGGTCGCGGTCACCCGCCTCGACACCCGCATTCTCGGTGCGCGCTCGGCTGTGCTGGAAGGGGTCAGCGTCTATGACGCCGGCGACACAGTGCACGCCAGTGCCTTCGACGGCGTCACGATCGACTCCGTGATGGCCGATGCCAAAACCCATGCCGGGGTGTTCATGGATCGCGCCGATGCTGTTGCCGCCCGGCTCGGGCTGGACCCGAACGTGGTAGCAGTCGCGGCCGGAATCGAGATCCGGGCTGCGGGCGACCTCGCGCTGAACAGCGACTGGAATCTGTTCACGGACTTCGCCGCTCGGAATGGAGGCTCGCCGACCTTCGCCGCTCCGCGCGAGGGCACGCTGACGCTGCGCGCCGCCGGCAATCTCACCATCAAGGGCAATCTGAGCGACGGCTTCGACACAGCAGACCGCAGCGGGCAATTGCAGGGGGCGGCCACTTGGAAGGATGCGGCGTCCTGGAATCTGCGTCTCGTAGCGGGCGCAGACCTCACCTCGGCCGGCGCTTTGGCGGTGACGCCGCTGGCAAGCCTCGCGGCCAATAGCGGCTACCTCATTGTCGGCGATGCTTCCGCCGGCAAACTGATCCGCACAGGCACCGGCGACATCGATGTGCGGGTCGCCCGCAATGTCGATCTCGCGAACAACAAATCCGTCATCTATACAGCCGGCCGCAAGGACATGACGACCTGGCCGGATTTCACAAGCACGCCGACCAATGCGTCGTTCGGCATCCACGGCGGTCATGTTTCCATTGCTGCACAAGGCAGCATCACGTCTGCCTTGCCAACCGACAATCTCGACTATCAGTTGTTCACGGAGTGGCTGTGGCGGCAGGGAGGTGCCACCAGCGATCTGGTGTTCGCTCCTGGGCAGCAAAGCGCCTGGTGGGTGAATTACGGCACCTTCCAACAAGGCGTCGGCGCCCTCGGTGGCGGCAATGTGTCAGTCGACGTCGGCGGCGATCTGGTCAACCTGCTGGTGGCACAACCAACCAATGCCCGTGTGCGCGGCGGTCGCACGTTCGGAGAAGCCAAGATCCTCGAGATGCGCAACGGCGGCGCGATGACCGTCAACGCGGGCGGCGTCATCCGCGGCGGTCAATATTATATCGGCCGCGGCGCAGGATCCATCACAGCCGGCGAACTGGCGATCGGTCGCACCGTATCAATCATACGTTCAGGTATGACGCACATTACAAGCCATACGGTCGCGCCGGTGCTGGCCTTGGGCGATGCTACGCTGGACGTCCGCACGATGAGCGACATGCGGGTCCAGACGGTGCTCGATCCGCTGCTGCTGGACCAATGGCGCGTGTATGATCAAACACGTGTCGGCGCCTTTATGAGCGGCTATACGGCGCGCACGGCGCTCAATTTGACCTCGGTCGGCGGCGACATGACGCTCGTCAATGACGGGCAGGCGCTGTTCGGTGATATGAGCTTTCATTCTCCGGATGGCGGAACCCCGCCCGACGCTCTCCTGAGCGACACCACGATTCCGGCAAAGAATCGTTATCCGGCGATCACGCACATTACCGCGCTTAACGGCTCGCTCGAGATCGGCGGCCCGCTCTACACCATGGCCGGCGCCAACGCCGAGCTGCGAATCCTGGTCGAGAACGATGTCCGGCTGACGAACAGTAATCCGCTGAACTACAGCTTCTACCCGAACGGCCAAATCTTCCTGTCACGAGCGGTGCCGGACATGATGCCTTCGCCGTTCTTGCCTTATCGCAACGCGAACTTCGATATACTGATCGCGAACGACAGGGGACCTATTGCACCCGAGGCTTGGTATGGCAGCGATTTTGATGGATATCTCTACACGATCAATAATCCTGACCGGCTCCCGATGGCCGACGACTACGAGCCAAGCCGCATTTACGCTTTGAGCGGTTCAATCGTTGGCGAGCGGCAGTCGTCGATCACGACCAATGAGCAGACCTGGTTCCGTACTGGCAAGGATATCCGCGGCATCAACTATTCGCTTCGCAATATTCGCCCGACGGACGTTTCGCTTCTGGAAGCCGGCAACGACATCATCGCCGCAGTCGGCACCTATGCCGGCTCGATCAGGATCGAGGGACCCGGCGCGCTCCTGGTGACGGCCAACCACGATGTTTATGGTGGTGCGGTCCGCGACGGTTATGGCGGCATCGCCAGTCTTTCCATTGTGAGCACCGGCAACCGGCGGTGGGACGCCTACAACCGGCCCATGCTCAACACCGACATCCATGGCCTGCCGGAGGAGAGCGCAGCGATCACGCTGTTGGCGGGCCTCAACGGCAAGCAGCCATCCTATGCAGCTTTCATGACGGCCTATCTCGATCCGGCCAACGTGGCGGCGATGCCGGACTATCTGAAGACGACGCTGCCGGACGGCACCGTCGTGCCGCTTTATCTCGTCGATCTCACCACAACCGGCAAGAACGGCCAGGCCAAGATCGCGCGCCGCGGCCTCGTCTCCTTCGTTGAGGAGATGACTGGCGAGCGCCTGTCGCCGCTGGCGGCCTGGAACCGCTTCCGCGCTTTGCCGCAACTTGCTCAGGAAGCTTTCCTGCGCCGCATCTACATGCAGGAATTGCGCGATGCTGGCCGCGATTACAACACGCCCGGCCCGAACGGATCGCCTCTGAACGGCGGCTACGATCGCGGTTATGCGGCGATCGCCACGCTGTTCCCCGGTGACGACTGGAATGGCGATGTGGTGGCGAGCAGCCTGATGCTGCGCGGGATGGCCGGTGGCGACATCGAAGTTCTGACGCCAGGCGGCGGGCTGCAGGTCGCTGCCCTCGGTGCCGCCGTGCCGCCGGAACACGGCATCATCACGCTCGGCTCGGGGCACATCAACATCTTCGCCAAGGACGATGTGACGGTGAATCGTTCGCGGATTCTGACCTTCGTGCCGGAGGCCACCGCGAAAGGCAGCGATATGATCATTTGGTCGACGCTGGGCGATATCGATGCGGGCCGTGGCGCCAAGACGCTGCGAGTGCCGACGGCGCCCGACATCGTCACCGATCCGGATGGCAACACGGAGATCCTCGAACGCCAGGATATGAGCGGCAGCGGCATCGGCACGGTCGGTGACGGTGACGTTGACCTGGTTGCACCCAAAGGCACGGTCAATGCAGGTGATGCCGGCATCCGGGTCGCCGGCAACCTCAACCTGGCCGCCCTTTACGTGCTCAATGTCGGCAATATCCAGGTCGGAGGTGAGTCCAAGGGCGTGCCCAAACCGCAGGCGCCATCTAACCTGGCAGCGCCGGTGGGAGAGCGAAACGAGGCTGGCAAGGCGGCAGCCGATGCCAGCAAAGCAGGGACGGACACCGATCGGCCCTCGATCATCATCGTCGAGCTGCTCGGTTTTGGCGGATCCGAGGGCGGAGAGGAAGAGGAGAGGCAACGTAATGAACGCCAAAAGCGAAGCGAAAACGCGGCGCCTCCCTATAACCCGCGAGGGCCGGTTCGCATCCTCGGCGTTGGCCGATTGACCGAAGAGGAACGGCAATCGCTGAGTGAGGATGAAAGGCAGAAATTGTAGTCCAAGGTGTGGACTCATTGGAGCGCGATCGCCCTCGGGACGGCAATCGCGCTCATCCATCGCATTGGGCATGATTCCTGACATCCGCGGAGCTCTGGACCGCCTGAAGATTTGGATCGCGAGGGCAGGGTAGTCGCGTACGATCCACGAGCTGATGCTGTCGAACCGGCCGCGCGGCTGGTGTGAGGAAACCGAACGATCTGTTTTAGGCAGCCTCGCGATTACATTGGGTCAATCCCGATCTTGCTGATGATTGTCGCCCACTTCGCGCTCTCCGATGCCATGAAATCTCTCAGACCTTCCGGGTTGAGCATGAACGGCTCGGCTCCCTGCTCGACGAAGAGGGCGCGCACCTTCGGATCGTTCACTGCATCCACCATCGCCGCATAGAGCTTGTCGATCACGGCCTTGCTGGTGTTGGCGGGGGCGAGAAGCGCAAGCCAGGCGGCGCTCTCATAGCCCTTAAGGCCGGCCTCGGCGGCCGTCGGGACGTCGGGCAGCGCAGTCATGCGCTTGTCGCTGGCGACCGCGAGCGCCCGCGCATCGCCGTTCTTGATCAACCCGATGACGTTCGGCAGCAACTGGAATCCGAGCGGGACTTGTCCGGCGATGAAGTCCGGCGTGTAGTTCGAAATATTACGGTAGGGTACGTGGGTGAGCTCCGTGCGCGTGAGCTGTTCGAAATAGGCGCCGGCCAGATGTTGTGACGAGCCGACGCCGACCGTGCCGTAGTTCAGCTCCTTGGGGTGTGCCTTGGCGTAGTCGATCAACTCGCGAAGGGATTTCGGCGGAAGCTTCGAATTAATGACGACGACATTTGGCAGGATAGCGAACAGGCCGATCGGCGCAAGGTCCTGCAGCGGATCATAGCCGAGCTCTTTGAACAGCGACTTGTTTGCGGCCAGCGGTCCGGAGGTGCTCATCAGCAGCGTATAGCCGTCCGGCGCGGCATGCGCGGCTGCTGCGGTGCCGATATTGCCGCCGGCGCCGGGGCGGTTGTCGACGACGAAAGTCTGCTTCAGCGACGTGGCCATCCGGTTGAGCAGGATGCGCGTGATCACGTCGCTGGCGCTGCCCCCCGCAAAGGGCACGAGCACCTGGATCGGCCGACTGGGATAGTCGGGACCCTGCGCGCCGGTGGGGCGCAGTCCGGCGGCGGCCAAGATCGCGCCCGCGCTCAGCGACAGGAGCGATCTGCGGCCGGGACGAAATCCGTCTCCTTGTGGCTGTGCGCCTTGCGTGATCCCGCTGTGACGGACCCCTGCCATCTCGGACTGAATCCTCCGGTTGCTTCTCGCCTTGGCGGCTTTGGCAGGAAGGTAGTTGGTCGGCGAACGGCACCGTATGCCGGTCGGTCTCAAGACTTACCAGCCCGTCTCATTTTGAGCTGGGGGGGGGCCGCATCTTGTCCACGTGATGACCAGGCGAGCCAGGTTCAGGAGGTTGTTTTTCTCCGAGGAGGCCGGCGCCGCCTGCGAGAGGATGAGGTCGCGCCACGAGAAGCGGGCTCCACGAACTCTCTTGCCGCCTTCGCGGCCTGCGCAAGATCGTGGCTGATGACGTCGAGCACGGCCTTCGCTGCCACGGACACGGTGCGTCGCGGATGATGAACCCAGGCGATCGAGCGAACGATCTTCTGTTCGTTGAAACGATGGGCCCTGATGGCCCCGCTCGCGAGCGATTGCCGGAGTGCAATGGTGGGCAAGACGGTCGCGAAATCGGTGGTCGCGATCACGTCGCACAGGGCCGGCAGGGTGTCGAGCTCGAGCCGCGGCCTCAAGTCGATGCCGAGCGCGGCGGCGTGCTCGTCCAGGATCAGCCGTAGGCCGTGCCGCTTCGAGGGCAGCACCAGGTCGAAATCGACGATGTGGTCGAAGCGCAGCTTTGCCGGCGGCTTGATCGGACTCTCTTTCCTGCAGGCAAAGATCATTTCCTCGTCCATGACGTGATGCGCGGCATGCGGAGTTCGTCGGCGCGGCACGTTGATCAGCGCGAAATCGAGCTGGCCGGTGTTGACCCAGTCGACCAGTGTCTCGGTGTACCCTTCGCAGGCGGACAGAGTGATCTCGGGATAGCGGTTGGCGACGGTCGCCGACGAGCTTGCCATGGTGCTCTGCGCGACCGAGGTGATGAGGCCGACCGAGACTCGGCCGGAAATGCGCCCGCCAAGCTGCTCCATCTCCTGCCGCGCATATTCGACGTCGCGTATGATAGGGGCCGTCAGCCGCAGCAGTGTTTCGCCGGCATTGGTCAGCGTCATTCCTTGAGCGCTGCGATCGAACAGCTTCTGACCCAGCTCTGCCTCGAGCTTTGCGATCTGCATGCTCAGCGCCGGCTGCACGATGTTGAGCTGTCGTGCAGCACGGGTGACGTTCTTCTCCTCGGCCAGGCACAGGAAATATCGCATCTGCCTGATTTCCACAGATCATCCTCCCGGCTTGGCTCGTGCGGCCTACGGTCATCATTTTCAGTGATCGACTTCATAATCAACCATTATTTGTGTTGATTGAAGGCCTTGCCTAGTCTTGTTCAAAAGTTGCTCGGTTCGCCTCATGGCGCTCGTCGGGCGAGATATTGCCGGTGTGGCCAGATGGTCGGCCAAGAACCATGGGGAGCGGAACGAAAACATGCGGGACGCGGCGCCCAAGCGGCTGATCATCGGCATTTCCGGTGCCTCCGGCGTCATCTACGGCGTACGCCTGCTGCAGGTGTTGCGGAATGCGGGAGTCCAGACGCATCTGGTGATGTCGAGGACCGCCGAGCAGACGGTCGCCTATGAGACGGATCTGAAGATCGCCGAGGTGAAGGAACTCGCTGCTGTCAGCCATGCGATTGACGACATGGCCGCCCCGATTTCGAGTGGGTCGTTTCGTACCGCCGGCATGATCGTCGCACCGTGCTCGATGCGGTCAATGTCCGAGATCGCGTCGGGCGCGACCACGACGCTTTTGAGCCGAGCCGCGGACGTCGTTCTCAAGGAACGTCGACGGCTGGTGCTCATGGTACGAGAAACCCCGCTGCATACCGGCCATTTGCGGACGATGACGGCATTGTCCGAAATGGGCGCGATCATCGCGCCACCGGTGCCCGCCTTTTATGCCAAGCCCGAAAATTTGGAGGATATGATCGAGCACGCGGTCGGCCGCGTGCTCGATCTGTTCGACGTCGATGTCAGTATTGTGCGCCGCTGGGGCGAGGATGATGCGTTGAAACGTCGCTCGCCATCGGTGCGCAAGATCGTTCCCTGAACGCATCGTCAAGATCAAGGACAAGTCACATGCGAGCAGAAGATCTGGCAAGAAGAGGGACCAACGCGCCATCCGATCTGCGCGCCTGGCTGGCCCATTTGGCCGAACGCGGTCGGCTTGCCATTGCGAGGGACGGCATCGGCCTTACCGATGAACTGGCTGCGATAGCCAAGCGGCTGGAGCGCGACCGTGCCGTGCTGTTTCTGCATCCTGACGGGCACGCGATTCCCGTCGTCGCCAATCTGTTTGCCGGTCGCGACTGGGTCGCGGACGCCATCGGGGTCAGCGAGGATCAATTGCTGTCGCGATTTCTCGCGGCTGCGCGTGAGCCGCTGCCGACCCACGAAGTGGCAAGCGGGCCGGTGCAGGAGGTCGTCCACAAGGACGTCGACCTGCTTTGCCAGCTTCCGATTCCGAAGCACAACGAGCACGACAGCGGTCCTTACATCACGGCGGGACTGCTGATTGCCCGCAATCCGAAAACCGGCGTTCAGAACGTCTCCATCCATCGCTGTCAGATCAGTGGTCCGAACCGCATCGGCGTCCTGCTGCTTCCGCGACACACGTTCTCCTACTACCACCTCGCGGAGCAGATGGGGCAGGCGCTGGAGATCGCGATCGTCATCGGCGTTCATCCGGCGCTGCTGCTCGCGTCGCAGGCAATAGCCGCATTGGACGAAGACGAGATGGCGATTGCGGGTGCGCTGCTGGGCCGCCCGGTCGATGTCGTCAAATGCCGGACCAATGCAGTCCGCATCCCGGCTCACGCGGAGATCGTGATCGAAGGACGAATCCTGCCTGGCGTTCGCGAGCCGGAGGGGCCATTCGGCGAATTCCCGCAATATTACGGCCCGCGTGCCAATCGCGAGGTGATCGAGGTGGATGCGGTCACGCATCGCGCGCGGCCAATCTTCCACACCATTGTCGGCGGTGGCTATGAGCACCTTATCCTCGGCGGAGTTCCGCGCGAGGCGACGCTGCTGCAGCATCTGCGGCGCAGCTTTCCCAACGTGCTCGATGTCCGCCTCACGCGAGGCGGCACGTGCCGCTATCATCTCGCGATCAAGATGGACAAGATCAACGATGGAGAGCCGAAGAACGTCATGATGTCCGCTTTCGGCGCCCATTACGACATCAAGCAGGTGGTCGTGGTGGATAAGGACGTCGACATCAGCTCTTCCGAGGAGATCGAATGGGCGGTGGCTACGCGCTTCCGGGCCGACCGGGATCTCATGG
The DNA here is from genome assembly GCF_054063735.1 of Bradyrhizobium sp. USDA 10063. Taxonomy (NCBI): domain Bacteria; kingdom Pseudomonadati; phylum Pseudomonadota; class Alphaproteobacteria; order Hyphomicrobiales; family Nitrobacteraceae; genus Bradyrhizobium; species Bradyrhizobium sp. USDA 10063. Next base: position 350,579 of record NZ_JBSSGP010000002.1, read on the forward strand.
TCGTGTCGGGCGCGCTCGGCTCGAAGCTCGATCCGACGTCCAATAACGGGATCAGCAGCAAGATGGGCCTTGACGCGACCGCTCCCGCCGATGCGCCTGAACTCGCGTTCAAGCGCATTCGCGTGAAGGGCGAGGAGCAGGTCGATCTGGACGCGGTCTTGCTTGCCGACCCAGGGGCCGCCATCGCGCGGATCTTTGCGGAGGCCGGGTCGTGAGTCGGTTCCCGCTTGCGGGCATCTCGAGTTTGTTCGCGCCGGTAGCATCACCGGCGGATCGCGGCTATATTGGCGCTCCAGCAATAAAATCAATTCGCGTCGCAACGCGTGAGGGGAGGTACTGATGTCCACGGCCCTGCGCATCGCTCATGGTGCTTTCGGCCGGGTTGCTCTGCTCGACATGGATCGTTCGCTGGTGCGTCACGCCCATCACCACTGCCATGTCCTGCTCAAGGTCGAGGGCGGCGACACGCAGTTCCTGGTTGGGGACCGGGTCTACCCGCTCACGGATACGGCGGCGGTGCTCGTCGATGGGTGGAAGCCTCACGCTTATGTGCATGACGTGAACCGGCCGCGGACCCTCATCCTGGCGCTCTATATCGAGCCCGAATGGCTGAAGGAGTTCCGGCGGGGATGGGCCGCAAGCGGCGCGCCCGGCTTCTTCGAGCAGCCGTCGGGCGAGGTTTCTCCGCGCATCCGTGAGCTCACGTTGCGGCTCGCGGCCGACATGATGGCGCATCCGGACGCCGTGCGGACCCACGAGCAGACGCTGTCGGATCTCATGATTGCGGTGATCGAGCGGTTCACACCCTGGCGCAGCTTTCCAAGCTCGATCCGCGGCATGAGTGTGGTGAGCTGCGACTGGAGGATCCGGCGTGCGATGGATGCCGTACGGGTTCGCGATTCCTGCGTCAGCGTCGATCAATTCGTGAGAGGCGCCGGCCTCTCGCGCGCGCAATTCTTCCGCCTGTTCGAGGCTTCGCTGGGCGTCTCGCCCAAGCTCTACCTCAACGTCGTGCGGATGGAACGGGCGCTGGACGCGGTAATGCGTGAGGACACACCGCTGGGGGAACTCAGCGAACGCTTCGGCTTTCCGGAGCCCGCGCATTTCACGCGCTTCTTCCGTGACCATGCCGGCGTCGGCCCGCGCGAATTCCGCAACGTCTCGCGTCTTGCCGGCTGATATTGCGGCGCACGCGCCTTCAAATGAGACGATTTGGTAAGTCGTGAGAGCGGGCGGTATGGCCCCGCACACCTCGTCCTGACAACTGTCCGCGTCGCGTCAAAGAGCGCGTCGGGAGGTATGCCAGGACATGGTGCAGGCCGCGGTCAGATCCGCAACACTGATTGATCAGGGCGGGAGCGACGGCCGGCCCTGGGTTGGACGTTCTATTGAACGCGTCGAGGATGCCGCGCTGCTAAGCGGTCGCGGCCGCTTCATCGACGATCTCGGGGTTCAGCCCGGCACCCTGCACGCAGCGATCCTGCGCTCACCGCACGCCCATGCCGATATCATTTCCATCGACACCGAAGCGGCGAAGCGGTCACCGGGCGTTGCGGGCGTCCTCACGGGCGAGCAGGTCAAGGCAATCACGTCAAGCCTCGTCGTTGGCGTGAAGGCGCCGGTCGAATGCTGGCCGATCGCGATCGATCGCGTGCGCTATGTCGGCGAGCCGGTTGTGGTGATCGTGGCGACGGACCGCGCTCGCGCCGAGGACGCGGCCGAGTTGATCTCCGTCGAATATCGCGCGCGTGCCGCAATTGTCGACCCGCTTGGGGCGCTCGCGCCGGACGCGCCAGTTCTGCATGAGGGCTTTCCGGGAAATCTCGCGAGCGACCGCGCATTCCGTTACGGCAATCCCGAGCAGGAGTTTGCGGAGGCACCGCACCGCTTCTCGATCGACATCAGCTATCCGCGCAATTCCTGTACGCCGATTGAAACCTACGGCGTCATCGCGTCGCACGATGCGGCGGAGGATGCCTTCGATGTCCTGGCCAATTTCCAGGGTCCGTTCAGCATCCATACCGTGATCGCGCGCGCCCTCAAGGTGCCGGGCAACCGGCTGCGGCTGCGCACGCCCCCTGACTCCGGTGGCAGCTTCGGCGTCAAGCAGGGCGTCTTTCCCTATATCGTGTTGATCGCCGCCGCCGCCCGAGCGACGGGACGGCCGGTCAAGTGGATCGAAGATCGGCTTGAGCATCTCACCGCATCCGTATCGGCGACCAATCGGGCGACGACCCTGTCTGCGGCCGTTGCGGCAGACGGCAAGATTCTCGCGCTTGACTGGGACCAGGTCGAGGATTGCGGCGCGCATCTGCGCGCGCCCGAGCCGGCGACCCTCTACCGTATGCACGGCAATCTGACGGGCGCTTACGACATCCGTCATGTCAAGATCCGCAACCGCGTCGTCGTTACCAACAAGACACCGACAGGCCTCAACCGCGGCTTCGGCGGACCGCAAGTCTATTTCGCGCTGGAGCGACTGATGCAGCGCATCGCGATCGGACTCGGCCTCGAGCCGCTCGACGTCATCAGACGCAATCTCATCGATGCGAATTCCTTTCCCTATCGCACCGCGACCGGGGCCTTGCTGGATTCAGGCAATTACCAGGAAGCAGTCACGCGAGCGATCGAGCAGGGCAAGCTTGCCGAACTTAAGGCGCGGCGCGATAACGCGCGTTCGCAGGGTCGCCTCTACGGCATCGGTCTCGCTGCGGTCGTCGAGCCGAGCGTGTCGAACATGGGCTACATCACGACCGTGTTGACGGCGGCCGAGCGTCGCAGGGCGGGTCCCAAGAACGGCGCGCAGGCAACCGCGACCGTCGGCCTCGACCCGGTCGGCAGCGTCACCGTTCATGTCGCTTCCGTGCCGCAGGGCCAGGGCCATCGCACCGTGCTGTCGCAGGTCGTCGCCGACGTGTTCGGCCTCGAGCCGAAAGACGTCCGGGTCAACACCGAGATCGACACCGCCAAGGACGCTTGGTCGATCGCATCGGGAAATTATGCCAGTCGTTTCGCCGCGGCAGTGGCCGGCACCGCCAAGCTGGCGGCCGAACGCGTCGCCGGCCGTCTCGCCCGCATCGCCGCGAGCCAATTGAATGTCGAGCCGGCGGATATCGTGTTCGCGCGTGGCTTCGTCGCATCCCGGCACAATCCGGAAAACCGGATTGCATTCTCCCGCCTCGCAGCGCTCAGCCATTGGTCGCCCGGCTCGCTGCCGGACGATGCCGGTCAGACCATCCGCGAGACCGTGTTTTGGACGCCTCCGGAACTGACGGCGCCCGACGATGAGGACCACATCAACTCCTCGCTCTGCCACGGCTTCATCTTCGATTTCTGCGGCGTCGAGATCGATAGCATCACGCTCGAAACGCGTATCGATCGCTACGTGACCATGCATGATTGCGGCACCATCCTGCATCCCGGCATGGTGAATGGGCAGATCCGCGGCGGCTTTGCGCAGGCGCTGGGCGCGGCGCTCTACGAAGAATATGCCTATGCCGACGATGGCAGCTTCCTGACGGGAACGCTGGCCGACTATCTGCTGCCGACCACCACCGAGGTGCCAGAGCCGCAGATCATCCATATGGAGACACCATCGCCCTTCACTCCACTCGGAGCAAAGGGTGTCGGCGAAGGCAATTGCATGTCGACCCCGGTCTGTATCGCCAATGCGGTTGCGGACGCGCTCGGCCTTGCCGATGTCTCGCTGCCGCTGGTGCCCGCGAGACTCGCAGAGTTGGTGCGTGGAGCCGAACCGCCGCCGCCGGCGGGACGTTCGATCGCCGCGCCTCCGCGCGAAGGAGACCGGCGGCTTCACGGCGAGGGGCAGGCGTCCGTGGCGGCAGCGCCCGGGCAGGTCTGGGAGATGCTGCTCGATCCCGCCACGCTGCAGTCCGTCATTCCGGGTTGCCAGCGCGTTGACAAGATCTCCGATACGCACTTCCGGGCCGACGTGACACTCGGTATCGGTCCCGTCACCGGACGCTATCGCGCCGACGTCGAGTTGTTCGATCTCGACCCGCCACGCGCCGTCACATTGCGTGGACGGGCCGACGGCGCGCTCGGCTTCGGCAGCGCCGAGGGGCGGATCACGCTCGAGCCTGATGCCAAGGGCGGCACGCGGCTGGGATACAGCTATGACGCCGCCATCGGCGGCAAGGTCGCGAGCATCGGCGGCCGTCTCTTGGACGGCGCCACGCGGGTGATCATCGGGCAGTTCTTCACGGCGCTTGCCCGCAAGGCTGGCGGCGGTGGAGCGGTGAGCGGCTTCTCCCTGTTCGCGCTGCTCGGGAAACTCGCGGGCCTGTTCGGAGGACGCCGATGAAACCCGCCGCCTTCGACTATGTCCGCGCCGAAACGGCCGGCGAGGTCCTTGAAGGACTTGCGCAGGAAGGCAGCAATGCGCGCGTGCTCGCCGGCGGTCAGTCGCTGATGGCGATGCTCAACATGCGCCTCGCCAAACCGAAACTGCTGATCGACATCATGCGCCTCGAGGAGCTTCGTCATATCGAGCGGCAGGCGGGCGCGGTCGTCATCGGCGCCGGCGTGCGTCAGGCCGAGTTGCTCGCTTGGCCGCATCTCGCCGAGGCGCTGCCACTGGTAGCGCTTGCGCTGCCCTGGGTCGGGCACGTGCAGACCCGCAGCCGCGGCACGGTGTGCGGGTCGCTCGCGCATGCCGACCCCAGCGCCGAAATGCCGCTTGCGCTGGTCGCGCTCGGCGGCGAGGTGCATCTGCGCAGCGCGAAGCGGCGGCGGCGCGTGCCGGCCACAGACTTCTTCGCCGGCACGATGCTGACGGCGTGCGCGGACGACGAGCTGATCGAAGCCGTATCGCTGCCGATTCTTGGCCGAGCGCGCGTCGCGTTTCGCGAGGTGGCGCGCCGGCACGGCGATTTTGCCATCGTCGCATGCGCGGCGATGACGACGCCGAACGGACTGCGCTTCGCGGTGGGCGGCGTCGCCGATGTTCCGACGGCGCGCGATTGGCCGCGGCTGGAGGGCAGCGCGCTGGATGACGCCTTGAACAAATTTGCCTACGAGCTCGACGCGCGCGACGACGTTCACGCAACCGCGCGCTACCGCCGCGACCTGGTGCGGATGATCGGCCGCGAGCTGATCGGCGAGGTGCTGCAATGACCCGCATCCGCGCCGATAGCCGCCACTCCGTCCGGCTGACGCTGAACGGCGTCGTTGTTGCAGCGGATGCGGAGCCGCGGATGCTGCTCTCCGATTTCCTGCGCCAGCAGCTCGGTGCGACCGGAACGCATGTCGGCTGTGAACATGGCGTCTGCGGCGCTTGCACTGTCGTCGTCGACGGCATGCTCACCCGTGCCTGCCTCACGCTCGCGGTGCAGGTCGATGGCTGCGATGTCAGGACGGTCGAAGGGCTCGCTCCCTCGCCGGACCGGCTCGGCGCTTTGCAGCGCGCCTTCCGCCGCAACCATGCGCTCCAGTGCGGCTTCTGCACCGCCGGCATCCTGATGTCGCTCGACCACTATCTGAGCCGGCACCCGGCACCGTCCGAGGACGAGATCCGCGATCTCCTGAGCGGCCATCTGTGCCGTTGCACCGGCTACACCCCGATCATCCGAGCGGCTCTCGAAGCCGCCGGGCTTGCTACAGCCATGGAAGAGACCTCAGATGCTTGATCTCGGCAGCAGCTTCGTTGCCAGCGCGTCGCGCGATCCGAACGCCATTGCGCTGGTCGATGGCGATCTCCGCCTCACTTATCGGAGATGGTACGAGAAGATCTCGGCACTGGTGGCGTCGTTCGACCGCCTCGGCCTGAAGCCGGGGGATCACGTCGTCACTCTGTTGCAGAACCGCTGGGAGGCGGCCACGCTGCATTGGGCGTGCCAGTTCGCAGGGATCGTCATCACGCCGATCAACTGGCGAGCCAAGGCCGACGAGCTTGATTTCTGCATCGAGGATTCCGAGGCCTGCGCCATCTTCTACCAGGACGTCTCCATCGAGGCCGTGACGGGATCGTCGCGCGCCGGCCGATTGCGGCGCGTCTCGGTCGACCCGGGGGCAGGTGAGGCGATCAGCTTTGCCGAGATGATCAAGGACAGTGCGCCGGACGCCAAGCCGCGCGTCGGCGCCGACGCCTGGTCGATCATGTTGTACACGTCGGGCACGACCTCGCGGCCGAAAGGCGTTCCGCGGCGGCATCGCGCCGAACGGGCCGCGGCGATCGCGCATGTCGCGCAAAATTTGTATGGCCGCGGCGAGCGCATGCTCGGCGTCATGCCGCTCTACCACACCATGGGCGTTCGTTCCCTGCTGGCGATGTCGCTGATCGGCGGCGCCTTCATCTGCCTTCCGCGCTACGACAGCCGCCAGGCACTGGCGCTGATCGAAAAGGAGAAAATCAGCAACCTGTATCTGGTGCCGACTCTCTACCACGATCTCGTCCACCATGAAGCATTCTCGGCGACCGATGTGTCGAGCGTGCGCAAGCTCGGCTTTGCCGGAGCGTCGATGACTGACGGATTGCTGCGAAAGCTGAACGAGGCGTTCAAGCCAGAGCTCTTCGTCAATCACTACGGCAGTTCCGAGATCTACACGTTTACGATCGACCAGAACGCCGCGGCGAAACCCGGCTCGGCCGGCAAGGCCGGCATCAACCAGCATATCAGGGTCGTGCAGATCGGCGCGCGTTCGGTCGCGCAGCTTGCCGCGGTCGGCGAGGAGGGCGAGATCATCGCGTCGCTTGCCGGTGACGAGGCGTTCGAGGGCTACTGGCGACGCCCCGAGGCCGATGCGAAGGCGCTGCGCGAGGGCTGGTATTTCACCGGCGATACCGGCTTTGTCGATCCAGATGGCGACCTGCACGTCACGGGTCGCGTCGATGACATGATCATCACCGGCGGCGAGAACGTCTCTCCGGTCGAGATCGAAAGCTGCCTCTCGCTGCATCCCGCTGTTTCCGAGGTCGCGGTGGTCGGTATTGTCGACGAGAGATGGGGCAAGATCGTCGCCGCCTTCGTCAAGCGCAACCGGCCGGTATCCGAGGCGGAGCTGGAGCAGTTCTGCCGCGCCTCGGGCCTCGCCAATTTCAAGCGGCCGCGACGCTACGTCTTTGTCGACGCCATTCCGAAATCGCCGGTCGGCAAACTGTTGCGCCGACTGCTCGTCGCCGGGGAATACGAGACCGATCGCCTGCCGCCATCGGACGCCGCCTGACTTCAATGAACAATCAACAGAAGGAAGCACACATGCCGTCACCCTACACATTTGCGGATCCTCGCCTTTCAGAGCTGGACGGATTCAAGGTCGAAATCGACGAAGCCCATGAGCGCGCTGACATCATCCTTGGCCGTCCGCCCTATAACGTGGTGTCGATGCCGCAGCGCGACCAGCTCCGGCTGACTTTCGAGACCCTCGACGAAGATCCGCGCGTCCGCATCATCGTGCTGCGGTCCGAAGGCGATCATTTCTCTAGCGGCGGCAACATTGGCGGCTTCATGGAAGCGAGCCCCGAGCATGTTTCCAAACTGGCCTGGAACATCGCGGCGCCCGCGCGTTGCGCCAAGCCGGTGATCGTGGCCAACCGCGGTTATTGCTTCGGCGTCGGTTTCGAGCTGTCGCTCGCCTGCGATTTCCGCATCGCCTCTGAGACCACGCAATACGCCTTGCCAGAGCAGAAGCTCGGGCAGATCCCGGGATCGGGCGGTTCGGCGCGGTTGCAGAAGATGGTCGGCATTACACGCACCAAGGACATCGTCATGCGCTCCAAGCGCATCTCGGCGAAGCAGGCGTTGGAGTGGGGTATCGTGACGGAGTGCGTGGCGGATGCCGAGCTCGAGAAGGCGACCGACAAGCTGGCGGACGAGCTCCGCACCTTCTCGCCCCTTGCGCAGCGAACAGCAAAGAAACTTCTGAACGACACCGAGGATTCGACGCTCACGATTGCCATCGAGCTTGAAGGCCACTGCTACAGCCGCCTGCGCCAGTCGGACGATTTCAAGGAAGGGGTGGAGGCTTTCAACGCCAAGCGTCAGCCGAAGTTCGTCGGCCGCTGATACGCGAAGCAATCAACTGCCGCGGTTCGGCAATCGTTGAACCGCGACCATACAATATTCAACGGGGAGGGTAAAAAATGGCTGAAATCGACGTAGCAATCGGGAAGACCGAGACGTCTACAGGCAACGGGCAGATGATCAATGCGATCATTGCGTCGGTGTTGGGATGGGCGCTCGATCTCTTTGACTTGTTCATTCTGCTGTATGTGGCGCCAGTTGTCGGCGCATTGTTCTTTCCTTCGAGCAACGCGGCCCTGTCGCTGGCTGCGGTCTATGCCTCGTTTGCCGTTACCTTGTTGATGCGACCGCTCGGCTCTGCGGTGTTCGGACATTACGCTGACGTACATGGCCGAAAGCGCGCAATGCTGATTGCCATCATCGGCGTCGGGATCAGCACGGCTGCATTCGGCGTGCTGCCGACCATCGCTCAGGTCGGTGTCGTCGCGCCAATTGTATTTCTGGCGCTGCGACTGGTGCAGGGCGTCTTTGTCGGCGGTGTCGTTGCCTCCACCCATACCATCGGGACCGAGTCGGTGCCGGCACAATGGCGTGGCGCGATGTCGGGCCTGGTCGGCGGCGGCGGCGCGGGCATCGGTGCGCTGCTCGCATCGTTCGTCTTTCTGATCACGTCCTCGATCTTCCCTGGCGACGCGTTCGCCGTATGGGGCTGGCGATTCATGTTCTTCTCGGGCCTCTTGAGCTCGCTGCTCGGGTGGTTCATCTTCAAGAACCTGGAGGAGTCGCCCTACTTCAAGGAGCTCAAGCGCCAGCAGGGCACGCATCAGGCGAAGGTGTCGAAGGCGCCGGTCAAGGAGATCTTTTCGGGAAAGTATCGCAACATATTGCTGCTCAATCTCCTGATCACGTTCGGTGGCGGCGCCGGGTACTATCTGACGTCCGGCTACCTTCCTAGCTTCCTCAAGGTCATCAATGCAGTCCCGAACCAGACCTCGTCCTTGATCCTGATGGGCGCAAGCGTGTCGGCCTTCTTCTCCGCCGTCCTGGTGGGCGCGCTGAGTGACGGCATCGGTCGCAGGAAGACGTTTCTTCTGATCGGCGTTTGCGCGGCGGTGCTGCTGCCGCTCTGCTACCTGGGTCTGGCGGCGACGAAGGACGTCACAGAGATCACGCTTTACGCGATGGCCATCGCGTTCATCGGCAATGCCGGCTATGCGCCGGTTCTGATCTTCCTGAATGAGCGCTTTCCGACCGCCGTGCGTGCGAGCGGCACGGGACTGTCCTGGAACATCGGCTTTGCTCTGGGTGGGATGACGCCGACCTTCGTCTCGCTGGTGAGCGCGAGTCCCGCGCAGATTCCGACGTCGCTCGCCATGTTCGCGGTCGGTGTCTTCATCGTGTACCTGATCGGGGCGATCGTGGCGCCCGAAACCAAGGGCAACTTCCGCTGAGCTGTGGGCGGCGCGGCCACATCGAGGCTGCGCCGCCGCGTTGGCTCGCCGAGTGCATTGCGGAACGAGTTGGGAATGGATGGGCTGCATTTCGACGACGTGATCGTCGGCGGCGCTTCATGCATGTCTTCAACGTGCAGATCGATGAGATCGCCGAAGGTGCGAACCTTTAGCGTAGCTCGCGGTTCGGGTGATCCGCTGCGGTCGATGTTGCGCTCGATGTCGAGCGCCCATTTCTCGCCGTCCTTGCGGCGGCGAAAGCTTTCTGCAACGTAGCGGTTCTTGCGGCGGACCTGGACGCGCCAGTTCCCGGAAGGCAACTGAGTGAAGCTGGCCATGGCCGTGTGCACTCCCCAATTCGTGTGCGCTACGTGTGCACTGAGAGGTCAAAACGGGTACAAACGTATTGAGAGCATAAGGTAAATCATTGAAATCGCAAGATTATCGCTTTTCCGTGGCCCCGATGATGGATTGGAACGAGAGTTCAAGTTTTTCAATTGGATAGGCGGCCGCGTGTGCACGACGTGTGCACCGGGAGATCAAGAAAAATCTTGTCAGAGCCAACGTGAGCAGGGACTGGAGGTAGCCTCCTGCTTGGAGCGACCGGCATTACAGAGGGCAGGGGATATCGCCTGCGATGGAAGAGAAGGACCTAGCGATCTCGGGTGAGGTGCGGGCGGTCGCCGCACCTCGGCGGAGCGTCGCCGGCTCAATTGAGCACAATGAACGCTGACTTCGCTGGATTGTTAGCGGTCCCCGCTACCAACCGCACGGGTTGTGTACGCCAGCTTCGCTCGCAATTTGAGCAAGATATCCGGAGACGATCACAACCCCGAGGGCTCGTGCATTCGCTGCAGACCCGGCATCGCCGCCTATGCGACGCTGAGGCGGTCACGGTCGGAATAGGGATCGATCTCGACCACGATCTTTTTGATCGTAACGCTTGGCGCCTTGCGGCGGTGCCCGGCTGCCCTCATTCTGATAAACCCGACCGCCTCCATCTTTGCCAGCGTGCGCGTGAGGTTCGGCTGGGCCCGTCCACTCATCTGCACGAGTTCGGCGACCGACTGCGGCTTGCGGTCCCGGATAATGGCGAGAAGTTCGCGGTTCTCCGGAGTCAATAACCGCACCACTGCGTCGACCGAATTGAAGCTCGGTATGGCCGCATCGGCGGGAGCCGGACGCTCGCCGCGCGCTACGGCCTTCATCTCGTCACGCAATGATCGTAGATTTTGAACCTTGTGCTTCGTCATTTTGACCTCCGCATCTCTTCCACTCCGACAACTGTCGTACTGATTCCACGCTCGCCCAACACTCGCTCAACCTCGTCGAAAAAATCGTCTATCAGGGTCTCGGCGTCTTTGAACTTGTACGGCCGCCCTGGGTCCTTTTCGGTCCGGTGCCAATGGTCACGTGTTTCCGGTTGCCGCTTGAACCGCGATCCTGTCGCAGGAACAATGTGAGCGTTATCAAAGCCGACCAGTCGCGTACCATCCGGAGCATGCAGCGTGAACGAGTAAGACAGTCCGTGCGGGCGCTCCTTGGCGACCTTGACGCGCTTAATCTCGAACTTGATCCAATAGGCTTCTTCAAGGTGATGGATGCGTCCATCGAAGCCTAACAGGAATTCAAGCCCGTAATCGGACGTTTTACTTATCATATCCTATGATGATATATTAGTAAGATTTGCCCTGTCAAGGGATGGGGCTCGGACCCGAGCCGGGCCCAGGCAAACGGACCGAACCTCGTAACCGGCGATTGGCGAGCTTGCGCTGGGCCGCTGAGGCGGACCGCCTGAGTGAGAGCTACTCTGCAAGCACCATCAAAACTCCGCGTTCGTATACGGTTCCGAACTTCGTCTGCCGCGGCGCAATTTTGTTCTTCCGTCCCGGATGCTGCCCACTAGAATCGAGCATCGAACGGCCTCAGGAAGACAGTTCAATACGATGGCCAATGTTCATCGACAGATAGCAGTACTAAGGGACCGACTTGCAGCGCTCGACCGGGAGCGATCTGAGATCGCCGAACGATTGAACGCGCTCGAACGTGCGCGGGCAGAGGAGGAGATCAAACGGCCGGTTGTTGATGCTGCGCCTGTCACGATGGACTCTCCGACGGCTGCGAAGATCAGGCTCTTCCGAAGCCTGTTTCGTGGGCGAGAGGATGTGCTGCCACGTCGCTGGGAAAACCCGAAAACCGGGAAAACCGGCTATGCGCCCATGTGCCGGAATGAGTGGGTCCACGGAGTTTGTGGAAAGCCGCAGGTCAAATGCGGTGAGTGTCTCAACCAAGCGTTTGTTCCGGTTGGGGAGGACATCCTCCGCTCCCATCTCGCCGGAAAGGGAGCCGGCAGCTCGGCGGATGTCACCATTGGTGTCTATCCCATGCTGCAGGATGAGACATGCTGGTTTCTTGCTGCCGATTTCGACAAAAAGTCGTGGAAGCAGGATGTCGCAGCGTTCCGCGACACGGCCCGGGCGAGAGGTATCCCTATCGCGATCGAACGGTCACGTTCGGGCAACGGCGCGCATGCATGGATCTTCTTCGCCGAGGCGGTGCCGGCGGCGGATGCAAGACGCCTCGGCAGTCTTCTCGTGACAGCAACCATGGATCGCTGCCCCGATGTTGGATTTGATTCATATGATCGGTTCTTCCCCAGCCAGGATACGATGCCGGTTGGCGGCTTCGGCAATCTGATCGCCCTGCCGCTTCAGAGCCAGCCTCGCGAGAAGGGCAATAGTGTCTTTGTCGATGACGATTTCCGTCCCTACGAAGATCAATGGGCATATCTGTCGACGATCAGCCGGTTGTCACGGGATGAACTAACATCGATCGTAGCCGAAGCTGCTGCCGGAGGACAGATTATCGGCGTCCGGCTGCCGTCCACCGAAGAGGATGACGAGCCTTGGGTCGCGCTGCCGTCTCGCCGCATCAAGGAACTGCCGATCGAAGGCGAGGTTCCGTCTTCGGTCGAGGTCGTGCTTGGCAACCAAGTCTATATCGACCGAACGCAGCTTCCATCTGTTCTCGTGTCTCGCATTGCACGGCTCGCTGCGTTCCAGAACCCTGAGTTCTATGCCGCGCAGGCCATGCGCCTGCCGACCTTTGGCAAGCCACGCGTCATCTCATGTGCCGAACTGCTCTCAAAGCATATTGCCCTTCCAAGGGGATGTCTCGACGACCTGTTGATCCTTCTGCGCGATACGGCCATCTCAGCCAACCTGCGGGATCAACGACAGCAGGGGCGGCCGATCGGGACGCGATTTCTCGGTGAGTTGACCCCGGAGCAGGAAAAGGCTGCCGCGGCGCTTCTCGTGCACGAGACCGGGGTGCTCGCTGCGACGACGGCGTTCGGCAAGACAGTCGTTGCCGCGAAGGTGATTGCGGCGCGTGATCGAAACACGCTGGTTCTCGTCCATCGCCGGCAGCTTCTCGATCAATGGGTGGCGCGGCTTCGGACCTTCCTTAACCTTCCGCTGGACAAACTCGGTGTCATTCACGGCGGGCGAAGGAAGCCAACCGGCTTCGTCGACGTGGCTGTCATGCAGGGTTTGGTCCGAAAGGGCGCCGTTTCCGATCTGGTCGCCGATTACGGGCATGTCATCATCGATGAATGCCATCATCTGTCCGCCGTGGGCTTCGAATCGATCGCGCGAGAGGCCAAGGCCCGATATGTGCTTGGTCTATCCGCGACAGTGACGCGGAAAGACGGCCATCATCCGATCATCTTTATGCAATGCGGGCCGGTTCGCCATCGCGTCGATGCCAAGAAGCAGGCAGCGTTGCGGCCTTTCGATCATAAGGTCGTTTTCCGGCGAACGGATTTCCGGCTTGCTCGAAACAATGCTGATGAAAGGCCGGCGATCCACGAACTCTACGCCAAGCTTGCTCAAGACCAAGCGCGGAATGATCTCATCTTCGATGATATCCTGTCGGCGCTTGAGGCTGGCCGTTCGCCGGTGGTCATTACCGAACGCAAGGATCATCTCGAAGTGCTGGCTGAGCGCCTATCGAAGTTTGCGAAGAACGTCGTCGTTCTCCGTGGTGGACTGAGCGATCGGCAGATGCGTACGGCAAGCGAATCCCTGACGGCCGTTCCAGCGGGGGAGGAACGGGTCCTGGTAGCGACGGGTCGTTATCTCGGCGAGGGGTTCGATGATGCGCGGCTCGACACCTTGTTTCTGGCCATGCCAATTTCCTGGCGCGGAATCCTTGCACAGTATGCCGGCCGGCTGCACCGCCTGCATGCCGCCAAACGCGACGTTGTCATCTACGACTATGTCGATGTGAACGAGCCAGTGCTCGCTAAGATGGCGGTAAAACGGGAAGCTGGATATCGGGCCCTTGGATATCGAAAAGCGGCAGGAGGGGAATTACCTTTCGAAGCATCCGTTGGCTTCCCAGAATAGTTGTCTTGTTGCCCCGCGGCCGAGTGAGCAAGTAGCCTTCCGTTGGATGCGCATGTTCCGCCTACGGCGCGCGGCGACATTCACTTTTCGCAAGTGCAAGGTGTGTTTGCTCAGGCCCGCTGAACTGTGTCATGCGCAAGAAGAAATTCCATGGCGCTGGTATCAACAGTTCACGTCGTGAGCTATCCTCTACCCGCAATTGGAGTAGATCATAACTGATGCACGTTTTGCAGGAGGCGTGTGCGCCTGCGTTCTCGTGTGCACGACGTGTGCACTGAGAATCCGAAATCCCGGTTTTCGCTTCCAATCCGCACCTATATGATCCTAAAAGGAGCAATCTTCGGAAACGTGGTCGTACTGAGTTCCTCAGTCGGTCCAATCATATAGAAGACAGGCTGGAGACAAAATAGATAAACGAAATGAATGACTTACGGTGGAAATTTTCCACAGCCCCGATGATGGAGTGGACCGATACAAGGTGTCGCGTCTTCCATCGTCAGCTTTCGCGGCGGGCGCGGCTTTATACGGAGATGCTGACCACCGGCGCCGTCATTCATGGCGATCGCGCGCGGCTGCTTGGGTTTGATGCGATCGAGCATCCGGTGGCGTTGCAGCTTGGCGGGTCCGATCCGCGTGACCTCGCGGCCGCGGCCAGGATCGGCGAGGACTTCGGCTATGACGAGATCAACCTCAATGCCGGTTGTCCGTCCGATCGCGTCAAGGATGGCCGGTTTGGCGCCTGCCTGATGGCGGAGCCGGCGCTCGTCGCCGAGGGGGTCGCGGCGATGAAGCGCGCGGTAAGGGTTCCCGTGACGGTGAAATGCCGCATCGGGATCGACGACCAGGATCCGGAACTGGCGCTCGACACGCTGGCGCGCGGCGTGGTCGAAGCAGGCGCGGATGTGCTGATCGTGCACGCCCGGAAGGCCTGGCTCAACGGCCTGTCGCCGAAGGAGAACCGGGACATCCCGCCGCTCGATTATGACCGGGTCTATCGGCTGAAGGCTGCCATGCCCCACGTTCCCGTCATCATCAATGGCGGCATCGCAAGCCTTGACGAGGCGAAGCGCCACCTGGCGCATGTCGATGGTGTGATGCTCGGGCGCGCGGCCTATCAGGAGCCGTGGCGGTTGTTGTCGGTCGACCCCGATCTGTTCGGCGAGGCGGCGCCGCACGCCACGATGCAGGACGCGCTTGAAGCAATGGTCCCCTATATCGAGGAGGAGCTTGCGCGCGGCACGCGGCTGCATGCGATCACGCGGCATTTCGTCGGGGCATTCTTCGGCGTCCCTGGCGCGCGGGCTTTCCGCCGCCATCTCGCCGAGCATGGCACGAGGCCCGGCGCGGGCGTGAACGTGCTGCGCGAGGCGATCGCGCTAGTTGGACGCCGTGCGGCCGCGCCGATGGCGGCCTAGCACGTCGGGGTAGCCGGTCAGCATCAGCTTGTCGGCGCGCACGCCCCAGCTTTCCAGCCGATCCAGGAAGCTCATGCCGAGCAGATTGGTCTTCATCTGCCCGCGCGGCACCACCAGCGCCGGGATCGACTTTTCCACCAACTGACCGACGGCGAGACGATCGAGCGTCAGCCGCGCCGCCTTGGTGTGGCCGCCCGCGGTCTCGAGATCGACATTGTATTCAAGCATTTCGATCGGCAGCCCGATCGCCTTCGCGGTCTCCCAGGTCAGCACCACCGAAGTCGCCCCGGTGTCGATCACCATCGGCGCGCTGACGCCGTTGATCTTGGCGCGCAGCGCGAACTCGCCGCCCTGTCCGCGCGGAATCTGCACGGCGGGGGCGGGTGCCACGATGTTTCCGCGCAGCAAGTGCGAGACCCGGTTGCTGGCGCGCGCGATCTGTTCGGGGTCGCCATAGGCGACGACTGCGCCTGCGGTTGCAACCAGCATCAAGAGCACAAGGAAGATGCGGCTCATGACACCGCCTCCCGTGTCCGCATCATCAGGCGCGCGTTGGGCGCGCCTCTATCCGCTCGAGGCCGGCTTCCGTCATGCGCGCGGGCAGCAGCGCCATCACGGCGAGGCGCTCGGCGCTGTCCATCTTGTGCCAGCGCGCGATCTCCGGCAGCGTCCGCCCACAGCCGAAGCAGAGCTTGGTCCTGGGGTCGATCATACAGACTGCGATACACGGCGTTTCTTTGCTCATCCATCGATAGTGAAACGATTTCGATCGCGGGTGCAAGCAGGCCGCGGGATGACTCTTCTTCGAAGCGTCTTCCCGCTCTCGCTTTCTTGTTTGAGCATGATCTCGGCGCAAACGCCTTGCGTTTGTCGCCGGGAAAACCGGTATCCACTTTTCCGGATCATGCTCTATAATCCAGTGCCCGCACTCATGATCGGCTTGTGGCGCCCCCTTTGCTTGTCGTCGGTCGAAGGAATCGAGGATTGCGGCTGCAAGGGCGGCGCTTCCTCGGCCATCGGCGCCAGCGCCGACATCACGCGCTCGGGCGGGAACGTCACGATCACCTCGGTGCCGATGCGCAGTTTGGACTTCAGCGTGAAGGTACCGCCATGCAGGTCGATCAGGCTCTTGGCGATCGGCAGGCCCAGACCGGCACCTTGTTCCGCCGATTTGATCGAGTTGGAGCCCTGGCCGAACGACGCCAGCACGATCGGAATCTCGTCCTCGGCAATGCCGGAGCCGGTGTCCTTCACGCTGAGATATTGGCCGCCGGAGGCAGTCCAGCCGACCTTCAGCCAGATCTCGCCGCCTTGCGGGGTGAACTTGATCGAGTTGGACAACAGGTTGAGCACGATCTGCCGCGTGGCGCGCTCGTCGACCCAGATCCGCGGCATGCCCTGCTCGAACACTTCGTGGATGGTGATGCCGCGGCTGGTCGCGCGCAGCTTTAACAGATGGTGGCAGTCGGCGACGACATGCAGCAGCGAGACCGCCTCCTCGTTGAGCTCGTAGCGGCCGGCCTCGATCCGCGATAGATCGAGGATCTCGTTGATGAGGTTGAGCAGATGGACGCCGGAATTGTGGATGTCGGCGGAATATTCCTTATAGACCGGCACCGCATGCGCGCCGAAGATCTCGCTCTTCATCACCTCGGAGAAGCCGAGGATGGCGTTCAGCGGCGTGCGCAATTCGTGGCTCATCTGCGCCAGGAAGCGCGACTTGGCGACGTTGGCGGCTTCGGCGCGGTGCCGAGCCTCGTCGGAGATCGCCTTGGACTGCTCGAGCTCGGCGATCAGCACATCCTTCTCGGCGCGCGCCTGCAGCGTGGCAAGCGTCGTCGAATGCAGCCGGTGGGCAAGCAGCGCGAAATAGCCCTCGGCGCCAAGCGCGAGCAGCGCGAACACGTAATTGTCGAAGGAGCCGCTCAGCACGAAACTGACGGCGATCGCGATCGTCACCGGCGCGGTGGCCGCCAGCGCGGCGATCGGAAGGCTTGCCGCGAGCATGCTGGAGACCGCGATCACCAGCAGCATCAGGAACATCATCAGCGCATTGGAGGCGGCATCCGTGCCCGCGGGATGAGTCAGGATCACCGTCCAGAACAGGCCGTAGAGCAGGTCGAGCAGCACGAACCGCGTCTGCCATTTGCGGGTCGCGGCAGGCGAGGGGGACTCCTTCAGAAATTTGGCGCAGGTCTTCACGGTCGAGGCATGGATGCCGAGCATGCCGATGGTCCAGGCAGCCGCCACGATCGGGTCTCGCCACACGCCGAACAGCACGCCGGTGGCGATCACCAGCAACATCACGACGTAGGATGCCGAGATCCTCGTCTGGGCGTATTGGCGGAGCAGTTCGGTGTCGAAAGCGGGCCGGGTCCCGCTGGTTGACGTTAACCGATCCCGCGCCTCCCGGACCCGCTGCGCTGCGGCGCGGCGGCTGTTGACCGGCGCGGCAGCCTGGGGCTCGGCCGGCAGCTGGACAACTTCAGGCTTTTCCGCGGAATCACTCATCAACAACACAAAATCCTGCCCGCGAACCGCGCGGGCTTTTGCATTGTCTATCTCTCGCGCCAAATCATTAAGCGATGACTTAGAAAGCTAAAGATTCTCGTTAACGAGAGGTTAAATTAACGATTGGCTTTGCGCGAAGTGCCTCAAACCTCCCCTTGAAAAGGGGAGGTCGGTTTGCGCTGAAAGCGCAAAGCGGGTGGGGATCATCTCTCTCCACGAACAGCGGTGCGCGTGGCTGACCCCCATCCCGACCTTCCCCCTTTCAGGGGGAAGGAGTGCAGCACGCGCTGTCAGCGCTCCAGCCGCGCGAGCAGGCTCGACGTATCCCAGCGCTTGCCGCCCATCTTCTCGACTTCGGCATAGAACTGATCGACCAGCGCGCTCACCGGCAGGTTGGCGCCGTTGCGGCGGGCCTCTGCGATGCAGATCGAGAGGTCCTTGCGCATCCATTCCACCGCGAAGCCGAAATCGTACTTGCCCTCGTTCATGGTCTTGTAGCGGTTCTCCATCTGCCAGGATTGCGCCGCGCCCTTGGAGATCACGTCGATCACGCTGGCGACATCGAGCCCCGACTTCTTGGCGAAGTGGATGCCTTCGGAGAGGCCCTGGACCAGGCCGGCGATGCAGATCTGGTTGACCATCTTGGTGAGCTGGCCGGAGCCCGCCGGTCCGAGCAGCTTGCACATCCGCGCATAGGCGGCGATCACCGGTTCGGCGCCCGCATAGGCGTCTTCCTTGCCGCCGCACATCACCGTCAGCACGCCGTTCTCGGCGCCGGCCTGTCCGCCGGAGACCGGCGCATCGACGAATTTGAATCCGGCCTTCTGGGCGGCGGTATCGAGCTCGCGGGCGACTTCGGCGGAAGCGGTGGTGTGGTCGACGAAGGTCGCACCCTTCTTGATGCCGGCGAACGCGCCGTCCGGGCCGATCGTGACCGAGCGCAGGTCGTTGTCATTGCCGACGCAGCACATCACGAAGTCCTGACCTTCAGCTGCGGCTTTCGGCGTCGGCGCCGCGCGGCCGCCGAACTTCTCGACCCAGGCCTGCGCCTTCGCCGGCGTCCGGTTGTACACGGTCACCTCGTGGCCACCCTTTTTCACGAGATGTCCTGCCATGGGGAAACCCATCACGCCGAGACCGAGAAAAGCGACTTTAGCCATGTCTGCTACCTTGTTTCTTGTTACCTTGGGATTTGCCGGCGACATTGGACGGGCCGGACGGTGTTTTTCAGGCGGGAGGGCCGCACCATAGACGCTGCGCCGCAGAGGGCAACGGCTTCGTTTGGCCGATATCAGGCGTTTCGTGCTAGGATCAGCTACCAACAAACCTCACAAAAATGGGAGTGAGACATGGGCGCAAGCGTAGGCGTGCTCGATCATTTCAACATCCGCACCCGGAAACTCGCGGAAACCGTCAAGTTCTATGAGGAGGTCTTGGGCCTGGAGAACGGCGCACGGCCGAATTTCGCCTTTCCCGGCGCCTGGATGTACAGCGAGGGCAAGCCGGTGGTTCACCTCGTGGATATTTCCCCGACCGATGAGCCGCAGAAACCCGACTCCGGCGTGGTCCATCATGTCGCCTTCGTCAGCCGCGGTTTCACGGCGATGAAGCAGCGCCTGCAGTCCAGGGGCATGAAGTTCGATTCCCGGCAGGTTCCGGGCGGCGATCTCTGGCAGATCTTTGTGCACGACCCCAACGGCGTGATGATCGAATTGAACTACGAGGTCGCCAAGGAACAGGACGCCGAAGCCCCGGCCGAGCGCGCCGACGACGTCGGCGGCAGATAGGAACCTTCCGGGCAAATCGCGGAAATCTATTGCGCCGGCACAACTACCCTTTTCTGCCGATCCGTCATATCTGTGACCTCAGCATGAAGATCTTCGGCAGGAGAGCGGCTGTGAGCGTGACGCAGCAACAGGTTCTGGAGAAATTGGCGGGGGTGACGTCGCCGCGCGGCGTCGCCTTGACCAACGCCAATGTGCTGTCGCCGATCACGGTCAGCGACGGCAAGGTGTTCTTCTCGATCAATGTCGATGCCGCGGAAGCGCGCGCCTGGGAAAGCGTGCGCGCGCAGGCGGAGAGCGCCGTGCGCGCCATTCCCGGCGTTACCACCGCCATGATCGCGCTGACCGCCGAGCGCAAGCCTGGCACGGCCGCCCCGCCGCAGCCGCATCGTCACGCCGGCGGAGGGGTGGCGCCGGCCTCGACGCATCGGCCGCCGCAAGGGGCTCCGTCGCCGATGTCACGGCAGGCGGAAATCCCCGGGATTGCGGCGGTCATCGCGGTGGCCTCGGGCAAGGGCGGTGTCGGCAAGTCGACGACCGCGCTCAACCTTGCGCTCGGCCTGCGCGATCTCGGTTTACGCGTCGGCCTGCTTGATGCCGACATCTATGGCCCGTCGGTGCCGCGGCTGACCGGGATCCGCGAGAAGCCCGCGCTCAACGACGACAGGAAGATGATCCCGGTCCCCCGATTCGGGCTCTCGATCATGTCGATCGGCTTCCTGGTCGAGGAGGACACCGCGATGATCTGGCGCGGGCCGATGGTGATGTCGGCGATCACGCAGATGCTGCGCGACGTCGCCTGGGGCAAGCTCGATGTGCTGGTGGTCGACATGCCGCCCGGCACTGGCGACGCGCAGCTCACGCTGGCGCAGAACGTGCCGCTCAAGGGCGCCATCATCATCTCGACCCCGCAAGACCTGTCCCTGATCGACGCCCGGCGCGGGCTCGCGATGTTCAGAAAGGTTAACGTGCCAGTGCTCGGCATCGTCGAGAACATGAGCTATTTCCAATGCCCGCATTGCGGCACGCGGTCGGACATTTTCGGCCATGGTGGCGCCCGGCACGAGGCCGAGCGGCTCGGGGTGCCGTTCCTGGGCGAAATCCCCCTCCATATTGCGATCCGCACCACCTCGGACTCCGGTAACCCGGTGGTGGAAAGTGAGCCGGACGGGCCGCACGCGGCGATTTACCGCGCAATCGGGGCCAAGGTCCGCGACCAGCTCCGGGGCGTGATCGCCGCGGCTTGACGGCCATTTCCGCCCGGGATTTCCCCTCGCGCCTTTCGACTTTCGTCCAGTCCCGTCATGCCAATGTCGCGTTTTCGCGGGCGGTCATCCGTGTTAAACGGCCCCGCCAGAGCGCCCCGGAGCCTGAGGATTCGCCCGCCCGGAGGAGATGCTTTTGGGGACAAATGGGAAACGCCCCGCAAGGAGATGCCTTAAGATGAAGCGTCGTGACTTTTTGAAAGTTTCTGCGGCCGGTGCGGCCGCGACCGCGGTTGCCGCGCCGGCGATCGCGCAGTCTTCTCCCGAAATCAAGTGGCGCTTGACCTCGAGCTTCCCGAAGTCGCTGGACACGATCTATGGCGGCGCTGAGCAGCTATCGAAATACGTCGCGGAGATGACCGACAACAAATTCCAGATCCAGGTGTTCGCGGCCGGCGAGCTCGCGCCGGGCCTGCAGGCGCTGGATGCGACCTCGAACGGCACCGTCGAGATGTCGCACACGGTGGCCTATTATTACGTCGGCAAGGACCCGACCTTTGCGATCTACGCCTCGGTCCCGTTCGGCCTCAACGCGCGGCAGCAGAACTCGTGGTGGTACCAGGGCGGCGGTGAGCAGCTCGGCAACGAGTTCTTCAAGAAGTTCAACGTGATCGGATTCCCGTGCGGCAACACCGGCACCCAGATGGGCGGCTGGTTCCGCAAGGAGATCAAGACGGTTGCGGATCTCTCCGGCCTCAAATTCCGCATCGGCGGCATCGCCGGCCAGGTCCTGCAGAAGGTCGGCGTGGTCCCGCAGCAGCTCGCCGGCGGCGACATCTATCCGGCGCTGGAAAAGGGCACTATCGACGCCGCCGAGTGGGTCGGCCCCTATGACGACGAGAAGCTCGGCTTCCAGAAGGTCGCGAAGTACTACTACTACCCGGGCTTCTGGGAAGGCGGCCCGACCGTGCACGCCTTCGCCAATCTCGAGAAATGGAACGCGCTGCCGAAGAGCTACCAGGCGATCCTCACCAACGCGACCGCGAACGCCAATAGCTGGATGGCCGCCCGCTACGACCTGCAGAACCCGACGGCGCTGAAGCGGCTGGTTGCCGGCGGCACGCAGCTCCGTCCGTTCACCAACGAGGTGCTGGAAGCCTGCCTGAAGGCGACCAACGAGCTGTGGAGCGAAATCTCCGCCAAGAACCCCGACTTCAAGAAGTCGATCGACGCGATGCAGGCCTACCGCTCCGACGAATATCTGTGGTGGCAGGTCGCCGAATACACCTACGACAGCTTCATGATCCGCTCGCGCACCCGCGGCTGATCAGATCTTAAGCCGTAGACGGGCAGCCCGGTCCCCTCGCGGGGGCCGGGCTTTTTTACGCGCTGCGGCGAACGTTGGCGGTGGCAATCGCGCAGGGGATGCTCCATGCTGCCCTCAGGCCTCGATACGAAGGCCAACAACATAGCCAGCAGGGCAGGAAACAACATGAAACGACGGGACTTTCTCAAGGTCACCGGCATCGGTGTCGCCGGTGCCACCACGCTCGCCGCACCGGCCATTGCGCAGTCGATGCCGGAGCTGAAATGGCGGATGACGACGAGCTGGCCGAAATCGCTCGATACGCTGCATGGCGCGGCCGAGATCATGGCCAAGGTCGTCGGCGAGGCCACCGACAACAGGTTCCAGATCCAGACCTTTGCCGCCGGCGAGATCGTGCCGGGGCTGCAGGTGCTGGATGCCGTGCAGACCGGCACGGTCGAGATGGGGCACACTGCGTCCTACTACTATTTCGGCAAGGATCCGACCTTCACCTTCGGCTCCGCGGTGCCGTTCGGGCCGAACGCGAGGCTCAATCAGGCCTGGTACATGATGGGCGGCGGCAAGGAGCTCCTGAACGAATTCTACAAGAGCTACAACGTCACCTCGCTGCTTGCCGGCAACACGACGTGCCAGATGGGCGGCTGGTTCCGCAAGGAGATCAACACCGTCGATGATCTGAAGGGATTGAAATTCCGCATCGGCGGCTTCGCCGGCCGCGTGATGCAGAAACTCGGCTGCGTGCCGCAGCAGATCGCCGGCGGCGACATCTATCCGGCACTGGAGAAGGGCACGATCGACGCAGCCGAATGGGTTGGTCCTTACGACGACGAGAGGCTCGGCCTGCAGAAAGTCGTGCCGCACTACTACTATCCGGGATGGTGGGAGGGCGGCCCGATGCTGCTGGCGATGGTCAATCTCGACAAGTGGAACAGCCTGCCGAAGCACTACCAGTCCATCCTTGAGCAGGCCGGCCACTATGCCAACAACTGGATGATGGCAAAGTACGACACCGTGAACCCGACCGCGCTGAAGAAGCTATTGGCGGGCGGCGCCAAGCTGCACGCCTTCTCGCCGCCGATCATGGAGGCGAGCTTCAAGGCGGCAAAGGAGCTGCATGCCGAGGTCTCGGCAAGCAACGCCAACTTCAAGAAGGTCTATGAATCGCTCTCGGCCTATTCCAGCAGCGGCTATCAATGGTTCCAGGTCGCCGAAGTCGGCTACGACAACTTCATGGCGCGCCACTCGCAGAGCTGATCCGTAGATCAATCTAAGGGGAGGCTTGCTCCGTTGCCTCCCCTTAGCGCGGGTGACGCGCAGCGCAACCGCCCGCTATCGTGGATGCCGACGTCCCGGGTTACGCTTTCGCTCCGCCCGGGCTGCGGGTCGGCGCAGAAGCCTTTACCTTCACCGGCGCCGTCTCGGGCATCAGGCTCATCGCGATCAGTCCGACGACGGCGGCAAGCAAGAGGTACCAGGCGGGCGCCAGCGGATCTCCTGAAATATGGAGAAGCCACGTGATGACGAGCTGCGCGGTGCCGCCAAAGCTTGCGATTGCGACCGCGTAGACGGTGGCGAATACGCCGCCGCGGATCTGTTGAGGCAGCGCCTCGGTGAAGGTCGCATAGAAAGCGGTGAACGGCAGCGATCCGATCAGCGATAGCGCGCCGAAGCCGAACAATAGCGACCACGCGCCGGGTGCACCGGCGATCCACAGGAAGATCGGATAGGTCAGCGCGAGTGCGACCAGTTGCGGGTAAATCATGACCGGCTTGCGACCAAGGAGGTCGGCCAGCCAGCCTCCCAGCAACGCGCCTGCGATTCCCAGGCCGTTGCTGACTAGCGACGTTGCAAAGGCCAGAGACGGCGCCACATGAAGCGTGTTCTGTGCATAGGTCGTCATGTATTGCGTCGCATAGGTTGAAATCGTGCCGCTCGCCAAGATCATCAGCGCCAACAGGATCAGACGAATGTGCCGACCTGCCAGCACGAGATGGCGCGAGCTTTCAACGCGCCGGGCGCCGCTTTCACCCTGCGGGATCGTCTCTGGCAGCGTCCGACGCATCCAGAACCCGAACGGCAGGCAGATCGCCCCGATTAGGAATGCCAGACGCCAACCATAGGATTGCAGCGCCTCCGGCGTCATCGTCTTGCTCAGCACGAAGCCGACCAGTGCGCCCGTGGTGGCGGCGATCTGCTGGCTCGTCGGCTGCCACGAAACCACCAGCGCGCGGCGTTCGGGAGGGGCGACCTCCATGAGATAGGCCGTGGTTGGCCCGACTTCGCCGCCAAGCGCAAATCCCTGCAGCATGCGGGCTACGATCACGATGATCGGCGCCGCAAGGCCGATGGCGTTATAGGATGGGGTGATCGAGATCGCCAGGATCGCGCTCCCCATCAACGCAAAGCTGAGCAGCATTGCCGGCCGCCGTCCAACACGGTCGGAATAGATGCCAAGCACGATCCCGCCGATCGGCCGCGTGACGAAGCCCGCCCCGAAGGTCGCGAGCGATAGCATAAGGCTGCCATACTCGCCTTGCGCAGGGAAGAAGGTGTGCCCGATCTGTATGGCGAAGAAGCTGTAGGTAATGAAGTCGTAGAATTCGAGCATGTTGCCGATGGTGGCGGCAAACGCTGCGCGCTTCACGCTGAACTGTTTGGTCCCCTCGATGCCAAGCGACAAACTCACCTTCCCTGAAGCGGTTCGATAGCATTCATTATTCGTACTCTCGCGAGTGCTTACAATGCATCGGGAACGTCCTTCTGCCATGCGTTCATGGCAGTTGCGGTCGAGTAGTTCGGGATGGGCGGCGGCGATCTAAGGCGGATCGAGCGCACTGATGGTGACGTAATATCCGTCAGGATCTCGGAGCGAGAACTCCATGGTGCCAGTGTTGGGATTCACATGCGGCTCTTCTTCCAGCCGGCTGACGAGCGCGCGGGCCCTTGGCAGAGCCACGTCAAAGTTGTCGACCCGGAAGAACAAGAGAAGGCCGTTGCCCGGCTTGGCGTCGTGGGGACTTGTCAACGAGGGATGCTCGTGGGCACCCCACTCGTGGAGACAGAGCAACACCGTTCCATCCGAGTCGACGATTTGCCCGAAGTAGTCGTGGGCAGGCGCCGTCTCGAGCAGCCCAAGCAGCGACTGATACCACGTGAAGCTCTGGGGCACGTCAGCCACGCCAATGATTGTCCACGTGCGTTTCATGGGTTCCTGCCTGGCAATCATTTGATCTATCGGTGCAACACCGACTATGCGCCAGACAACCGCTTCAGGAAAGCATGCCTGCGCCCCGACGAGCTCCATATACGCCTTCGGGCGACGTCGGTTTCAAGGCGCGCCCCCTAAACCTTCGTATCATTCCCTGTCCCCTTTGGATGGCCGGCGCATTACCTACGTTCAATTGAGCGGTTGATCCCGATCGTCCTAGGCTGCAGGCGAAGGAAAAGCGCACAGGGGGCACGAAGTGCGACGGTGAAAGAGGATGATCGACGAACAGCAACGATAATACCGAGAGGAGACTGCGATGCCCGATTGCTCCGATGGTCTTAGGTCTGGCAGAGCCGCGCGATGCGCAGTGTGCGATGGCAAGTTTGGTCTCGTCCGGTACTACTCGTGGCGAACCCCCCTTTGTTCCAAGAAGTGCCTCGATCGCTTCAGAACCCGCCGGGCAAGTGACCGCAATTGGCTGCCCTGGCTCCAAATCGCCTTGGACCGGACGCCTGAGAACCGCGCGAGGGCTCTATGACCTTCCAGATCGTGAAGCCGCTACCACTTGGGTGATCGCTCGTCGTCGATCCTTCGCTCTGACATCGAGTGCGAAGAAACCGCCAAACTGCCGCGCGTCTTCTTCAAGCGGCCGCAGCGTCGGCGCGGCTAAAAACAGCTTCCGAGGCGACCTCATCGCGAAGCGGTCCAGCGTGGGCATCCTCCCTGACTTGGCCAGCCCGCAACGGGAGCGGGCTCGACCTCGGCTCCACCACATTTCCGCTGCAATAGAAAAGGTATATATTGTCCGCTGCTCGTCCGGTTGCGGTAGACACCGGCCTTTCGTTCGATCCTTGAACTGCATCGCGAAAAGGAGCACGACCATGGCGATTACGACGCTGAAGGTTCTGGCGAGCCTCCTGCAATTGCACGGGCCAGGCGCAACAATCCAAAGCGATCATCAAGGCATCGACGCACTGCTGAACGATCTGCAAGCACAGAGTTCAACGGAAGGGCTTGCTTCCGATCAACCCGCAGTTGTTCCCGAGCAACCCGTTGTAAATCAAGTTTATTTCAGGCGAGGCTTTGGCAGGGGCCCGTATGTGGGCGGCTTTCGCAGGGCCGGATACTATCCAGGGGCAGGTGCATTCCGCAGAGGCGGATACTATCCGGGAGCAGGCGCCTTCCGCAGAGGGGGCTTCGTTCGGGGATACTAGCTAATCGCCGTTTCTTCAGGCGCATACCGGCATCGGCATGTTGTTTGACGATTCAAATTCTGTCGCCTTCCATGACCAGCCGATCACGCAGTTGCTGGTCAAGGTGGCCGCGCGATGCAACATCGACTGCTCCTATTGCTACTGGTTCCGCGACGCGGCGGTCTACGATAAGCCGAAGCTGATGAGTACGGACGTGCTGCATCAGTTGTTGCAGCGCATCGAAGAACACGTCGCGCGATACTCGCTGGTCGATTTTCCCATCGTTCTGCACGGCGGCGAGCCCCTGCTGTGGGGGGTCGAGAATTTCCACCGTTTTGCCGAGGCCTGCGAGGGCATTTCATCCCGAACGGGCTGCGACATTCCGATCGCGGTCACAACCAACGGCGTGTTGATCGATGACGAATGGCTGAACTGCTTCGAGACGCGCAACATCTCGGTGGCCATCAGTCTCGATGGACCGGCACATATTCACGACCTTCACCGTCGTACGTTTCAGGGGACGGGCACCCACGCGGCGGTGGAGCGCGCCGCCCGCATGCTGGTATCACGCGACATCTGCGTAAGCGCTTTGGCCGTCTGCAATCCCGCTTATCCCCCGGAGCAGTATGTCGAGTTTTTCGCCGCCTGCGGAATTGCCAACTACGACATCATGATCCCCGATGCGACGGTGGATGAGAAACCGCCATCCATCGCTTCGTTCTACAACGGGCTGTTCGACCTGTGGCTGGCGGCAAATCGCGCAGCGCCGACCGCCAATATCCGCATTATATCCGACATGATCACCGCCCTGCTTGGCAACAATTCGCCGACCGAGGGCGTCGGCCACAAGCCCATCGAGCTTTGCACCGTAATGACTGATGGCACTGTGGAAGCGCACGATGTGTTGCGGATCGCAGGCGATGGCTTCACGCAAACCAGGTTCAACATCTTCGATCATGCGATCGACGAGGTCAGGAACGAGCCTCGCTGGAAAGCCGCGCGCGATGCTTCAATCAATCTTTGCGAGAAGTGTCGGCAGTGCAAGTTCATGAACGCCTGCGGAGGGGGGTATCTTCCGCATCGTTTCTCCAAGGCAAATGGCTACGACAATCCTTCGGTATATTGCGACGATCTCTATTCGATGCTGGAGAACATGCAATCCGTCTTGGAGCGCCATCTTTACGTCAGCAAGCCAGGTGGCGAACGCGTTAACGTGAGCGACGCGTCGACGCGCGCTTAGCAGTTGTAGCGGCGGCTCGAAGGGAGCCGCACGCTGCCAATTTGTCGTCACCACCAGCCGTAAGTGTAGCCGGGATAGGAGTAGTAGTAGCCCGGATAGCCCCGATACGAGTTGTAGGTCGGATAGCCCCAGTACGAATTATAGGTGGGATAGCCCCAGTACAGGGGGTAGGCGTAACCCCGACGCACCCAATAGCGCACCTGTGTAGTCATAGCTGGCGCCGCCGCCTTGATCGACATGCCATTGATCGGCGCAGCAGACGATTTGGCCGTGGCGGCCACTGCGAGAGGACCAGCAACTGCGAGTGCAAGCACCAGCCTGCCAACTTGAATCTTCATTGGAAACTCCTATTCGTGTTAAAGGTGACTGCTCACCAGGCAAGGATGATGGGGGCAGGATGCCTACAGAATAATTTCGGCCATCTGGAATTGCGTTACGCGGGTAACGACCGATTCGTTGTTGCGCACTCAGGTCTGGTGGCGGCATGAAGCCAGGTCCCACAACCCGCCACTCGATCGAAACTGCACAGACGCGTCATGTCGCTTCTTGGTCCCGAGCAGCGTGTTTCTGGACCGTCTACTTCTGCGCCGCTAACGGCCTTCAGCGGACGCAGATCAAGACAAGTGGTTTATTGATCGGCGCCCTTGAGCATGATCCGGAAAAGTGGAGACCGGTTTTCCGAAAAGATCATGCTCAAACAAGAGCTAAAGCGGGATGACGATTCGAAGAAAAGTCATCACGCTCGAGTGCAGCAGTCTGTACTGGATGATCTAGGCGGCGGCGTTGGCGAGATAGCCGAGCAATGCAAGGGCGCTGATGCGCCGGACGTATCAGAAGAACTGGATCTTCGCCAACGCCATCGCGGCGACGCTGGCCGCCGAATTCCAGCCGGAACGGAGCATTGAGCATCGAGAGGATCCCACCCTGATCGGTTTAGGGATCAACTATTTGACCTTCATCAAGTGCAAGGGGGGCGGTACAGTTAGATTGACGAATATCAGAACTGGGATTTGCGATGCTGAAACGAATTTTGGTCCTGCTTGGCGAGACACCATCCTCTGTATCAGCGCGGCATTTTGCGTTCGGCTTGGCACGACGGACGGAAGCTGACCTGACGGGATTGGCCGGTATCGATCTGACTTACATCGAAGCTCCGATGCTTGGAGGGATCGGCGTTGCAGCCTACCAAGTCGACCTGGAGGAGCAGCTCAAGACACAAGCGAGTAACATCCGGCGGCGCTTACGCGGCACATTCGAGGTGGAATGTCGGGATCATAATATTTCTTTTGAGTGGCTGTCATTCGAAGGCGATCCCGTAGGGACGCTATATTTGGCATCCGAGGCCAGGGACTTGGTGATCACCGGTCACGATACGGCCTTCTGCGGCAACGTTCGTGAGCAATTGTCGGAGGTTCTCGCCAAGTTGTTGCTGGTAACCCCGCGGCCGGTGATTGTTTGCCCGGACGAGCTAGCCACCGATAGTGATATATTGATCGCCTATGATGGCAGCATCCCCGCGATGCGTGCCGTCCAAATGTTTGTGCTGCTCGGAATTGGTGCAGGAAGACGCATCTCTGTGACATCGATTGACGAAACTCAGGAGCTGGCTGCGCGCAGAACCGCCGGTGCCGCCGAATACCTTCGCAGCCATGGACTTGAAGCCGAAGCCCATCCCATCGCGACCAGAATTCATCCGGCAGAGGTCATCAGGCTCGAGATCGCCGAGCGGAAGATCGGGACGCTTGTTATGGGATCCTATGGGCATCGCGGTTTTCGAACCGCTCTGTTTGGCTCGACGACTAACGCATTAGTCGAAACGCCGCCCTGCGCACTCTTCGTCTATCACTGACATACCATGACGTTCGGGACATGAACGTCATGGTATTAACGCTCCTGCCTTGGCTGAAGTTCGCGTTTTGCATCATCCTGATCGGCTTTGCCGGCCCGGCGCTGATACGTAACGGCGACGTCATCGCGCGCATAACCGGGCTATCTCAATCGTGGATCGGCCTCGTCCTGCTCGCAACAGCCACGTCCCTTCCCGAACTGTTTACGGGCATCAGCGCAGTAACGGCTGCGGACACACCCAACATCGCGGTCGGCGACGCGCTCGGGAGCTGCATCTTCAATCTGCTGATGCTGGTACTGCTGGATGAACTAGCTCGCGATGAGCCGATGTACCGGCGCATTGACCAAGGTCACATCCTCACAGCCGGTTTCGGCGTGATCCTGATCGGCTCGGTTGGCGCGTTCCTGTTGCTCGGCCACAATAGCGTCAGCTTCCAGCTCCTGCACATCAGTGGCTATACCCCATTCATCATCGTGATTTACCTCGTCGCAATGCGAGCGACCTTCGTCTATGAGCATCGTGCCAGGCCGCCAGATGCTTTCAAAGCGGAGGCCAATATCACCTTGCGCGTCGCGGCTCTCCGCTACGCCGGCGCAGCCGGCGTGATCGCTGTAGCCGGCGCGTGGCTGCCGTTTGTCGGACAGGAACTGGCAGAAGTGACAGGCTGGAAGGCGACTTTCATCGGCACGCTGCTCATTGCCGGAGCCACCTCGGTGCCAGAACTGGTGGTAACTGTCAGTGCGTTACGGCTCGGCGCCGTCGATATGGCCATCGGTAACCTGCTCGGCAGCAATCTCTTCGATGTTCTGATCCTGGCGGCCGATGACATCGCCTACACCAAGGGTCCTCTGCTAGGAGCGGTTTCGCCTGCTCACGCCATCACCGCGTTTGCCGCCGTGATCATGTCGGGTATCTTCATCGTTGCCATGCTGTACAAGCCGCAGACACGCGTGCGCGGAGTAATCGGCTGGGTCAGTCTGGCGCTGCTCCTGGTCTATCTGTTCAGCTCGTACGCCGTCTACCTGCACGGCCACTAGCGGCCGTTCGCAAGCAGGGGTGATGCTGAAGCATCGTTCGAGACGTATCGCCAATAACCCGAGCCCGCTGACATGCGGATGATGATGCGCCCGCGGAAGCTTGCACAGGCTGCGCCGCGTCATGCTATAGAGGGTCTAGCTGTTGCCAAAAGAGCGCCGTCCGGGATTTCGAGGATGGTCATATCGCGCATTTTCGAAGATGGAGCGAGCAGGTATGGGTCTTCTTTCCAGCTTCGGCCAATGGCGAGCGGAACGCGTTCGCGTGCCTGCCCTGTGGCTGGCTCTTTCGTTGGCTGCCGTAACAGGTCTCGCGTCGCATTTTCTGCAACGAGCATGAACCGAATGCGAGTTGGCCGCTATTTTTTGACCGGTATCTTGGTCGCTCTCTTATCTCCCTCGGAGGCGCTCGCCGCCACGCTCGACGGCGCCAATATGCGTCTCGGCTGGGCAGTACCCTTTGCCGGCATGCTTTTATCGATTGCATTGTTTCCCCTCGCTGCGCCGCATTTCTGGGAACACCATCAGGGCAAGATAGCGGCGGCTTGGGGTGCCCTGACTGCGATCCCGCTCGCGCTCTCGATCGGATGGGTCGAAGCCACGCATGCGCTGGTGCATACCGCACTGCTGGAATACATTCCCTTTATCCTTCTGCTCCTGGCGCTCTTCACGGTTGCCGGCGGAATCGTTCTGCGGGGCAACCTGCACGGCTCACCTGCTTCGAACACCGCACTACTTGCGCTGGGAGCTCTCCTTGCAAGCGTGATCGGCACTACCGGAGCATCCATGGTGATGATTCGTCCGGTCATCCGGGCGCAATGACGACCGTCGGCACAATGCACATGTCGTCGTGTTCTTCATCTTCCTGGTCTCGAACATCGGTGGCTCGCTGACGCCGTTGGGTGATCCGCCCCTTTTTCTCGGCTTTCTGCGGGGTGTCGATTTCTTCTGGACGACGAGGCATCTGGCAGCAGAGACGGCATTTGCCGCGGCAGCTCTGCTGGTCATCTTCTTCTGCATTGATGCATATCTTTATCGCAAGGAGGGACGCATCAAGCCGGATCCGACGCCTGACAATCCATTGCGGATCAGTGGCGGCATCAACTTTGTGCTTATGGCTGTCATTATCGCAGCTATTCTCCTCGGTGCGTCCTTGAAACTCGGGAGCTTTGAAGTTTTAGGCACGCATGTGGCAGTGGAGAATGTGCTGCGTGATGCTGTCATGGTTTGCGTGGTGTTCATCTCTCTTGCACTGACCCCGAGGCGAGACCACGAAGCCAACGGCTTTTCGTGGGGGCCGATCGTCGAAGTGGCAAAGCTCTTCGCCGCGATCTTCGTCACCATCATTCCGGTCCTCGCAATGTTGAGCGCGGGACGTTCCGGCGTATTTGGACCGCTCGTAGCCATGGTTACGGACGCCGATGGTGTTCCAAATAATGTCGCCTATTTCTGGCTCACCGGTCTCCTTTCATCCTTTCTGGACAATGCTCCGACCTACTTGGTTTTTTTCGAGCTCGCCGGCGGCGATCCGCAGCAGTTGATGACGAACGGGGCCTTGACGCTTGCGGCAATCTCTGCGGGCGCAGTGTTCATGGGTGCCAATTCATACATCGGCAATGCGCCAAACTTCATGGTCTATGCCATTGCCAAGAAGAGCGGCGTCCGCATGCCAAGCTTCTTCGGCTATATGGCTTGGTCTGCAATGTTGCTGCTGCCCACCTTTGCGCTCGTCACGTTGGTTTTCTTCCGGTGAGCGTCAGGGCTGCTATCGACACGACGACGCAGTAGTCGCGAACGTCGATGCCACGCGCTGCATCTCACGCTGCAGAAGACAGCAGCGCCGATCAGTTCTTCGGCTGTCCGAAGTCCAGCGGCGGGAGGTCGATCTGTGGGATCTCGATCTTGACCGAGTCCGGATCGACGGTCGACGCCGCGCCCTTGTAGTGCATCACCATCGCCGGGAACAGGATGACCAGCCCCACCATGATGATCTGGATCACGACGAACGGCACCGCGCCCCAATAGATCTGGCCCGTTGTCACCGGATCCATGCGCTTGCCGGTGACACGATCGATGAAGGATTCCTTCGGGGCCACCGAACGCAGATAGAACAGCGCGAAGCCGAACGGCGGATGCATGAACGAGGTCTGCATGTTGACGCCGAGGATCACGCCGAACCAGATCAGGTCGATCCCGAGCTTCTCGGCGGCAGGCCCCAGCAGCGGGATCACGATGAAGGCGAGCTCGAAGAAATCGAGGAAGAAGGCGAGGACGAAGACGATGGCGTTGACGACGATCAGGAACCCGACCTGGCCGCCGGGAAGCGAGGTCAGGAGATGCTCGACCCATACATGGCCGTTGACGCCATAGAAGGTCAGCGAGAACACGCGGGCGCCGACCAGGATGAACACCACGAAGGCCGACAGTTTCGCGGTCGATTCCGCGGCCTGCCGGATCAGATCCCAGCTCAACCGGCGCTTCATGGCGCCGAGAATGATCGCGCCCGCCGCGCCCATCGCGCCGCCTTCGGTCGGTGTGGCAAGGCCGATGAAGATGGTGCCAAGCACCAGGAAGATCAGGAACAGCGGCGGGACCATCACGAACGTGGTCTGCTGCGCCATCGCCGAAAGGAAGCGGAAGCCTGTGACCTTGTCGATGATCCAATTAAGGACGGCGACGAAGAAGGCGAACAGGATGCCGTAGAGCATGCTGAGCACGACGTAGTCGGCGCCAGCCACGGTGGAGCCCCGCATCATGAACCAGCCGAACACGCAGCTCGCGAGGAACAGCACGCCGAGCGACCACAGGCCGCGGCTGCCGTTCTTTTCACGGAAGCCGATGGCCTCCGGAGGAAGGCCGGGTGCCGCCTTGGGGAACAACACCGTGACCAGGAAGGCGTAGCCGGCGTAAAGACCGGCAAGCACGAGTCCCGGAATGAACGCGCCTTCGTACATGTCGCCGACCGACTTGCCGAGCTGGTCGGCCATCACGATCAGCACCAGCGAAGGAGGGATGATCTGGGCCAGCGTGCCAGAGGCGGCGATAACGCCGCTCGCGACCCGCCGGTCGTAGCCGTAACGCAGCATGATCGGCAGTGAGATCAATCCCATCGAGATCACGGAGGCGGCGACGACACCGGTCGTGGCGGCGAGCAGCGCGCCGACGAAAATGACAGCGTAGGCGAGGCCGCCACGAACGGTACCGAACAACTGGCCGATGGTGTCGAGCAGGTCCTCGGCCATGCCGGATCGTTCGAGCACCAGTCCCATGAAGGTGAAGAAGGGAATTGCCAGCAGCGTATCGTTGTTCATCACTCCGTAGACGCGCTCGGGCAGCGCCTGCAGGAAGTCGGGGTGGAATTGTCCAAGCTCGATGCCAACGACAGCGAAGATGAGCCCGACGGCGCCGAGCGAAAAGGCTGCGGGATAGCCGAGCAGGAGCGTGACGACCAGCGCCGCGAACATGATCGGCGCCATATTGTCGATAAGAAAAGCTGTCATCCAAAATCCCCTGCGATCGCTGCGATCAGCGCTTTTCGATCGCCTCAACGAGCTGTTCGACTTCGGCTTCGATGGCAGTCACCTGCGTGTCGTGCGGATCCGGAATAAGGTCGCGCATCACGGCGATGCGCTTGATCAGCTCGGATATCCCCTGGACAAACAGAAAAGCGAATCCGATGACGATCAGCGACTTGGTCGGCCACTGCGGCAGGCCGCCGGCATTTCCCGATTGCTCATTGAGCTCGTAGGACCGCATGAAGAACGGGCCGCCGGTGATGATCATGACGATGCAGAGCGGCATCAGGAAAAACGCGTGACCGATGACGTCGATGATGTTGCGTACCTTCTTGGGCAGCGTGTTGTTGATGATGTCGATCCGGATGTGCTCGTTGTCGAGCAACGTCCAGGGCGAGCACAGGAGGAACACGATGCTGAACAGCACCCATTGAAGCTCGAGCCAGGAGTTGGACGACGTATCAAGCGTCTTGCGGACGATGGCGTTGACCGCCGAGATGATGACGGCGACCAGGATCAGCCATGCCAGGCGCTTGCCGGTCCAGCGCGTGAACGCGTCAATGCCTCGGCTCAATTTCAAGAGCGATTGCAACCGGTCATCCTCCCCGCTTTGGGGCTTCAGCAGTCTTGACTGCGCCTGCCAGGCGCAGCGGCTTATCCAGCCAAGCTAGCGTGAAGCCCGCCGCACCAAACCAGCGGCCGGAGCCGGCGTCAATCGGAAGTTTGTTGATATTGAAGGAGAATTGGCGGTGCGGTAAGCGCGACCGCCGGTTCTGCGTCGGCTATTCTCATCAGAAAGCCGACGGCTGACACCCCCGATGGTCTCCACCTGCGTTGACATGGGACCAAATTCAACGACTCGCTCCGTGGAGCGTTGATCGTGTCGAGATCGGATTCATGAACGTGAAGAACGGCGCCGGCCCTCAGCCGCCGGTGACGCTCATATGCCGGCTGACGCTGGGGCGGTTATGGCGGCGGTCGATGATGAAATCGTGCCCCTTCGGCTTCAATCCGATGGCGCGGTCGATCGTGGCGGACAACAGCTCGTTGTCTGCCGACGCCCGCAGCGGTTTGCGCAAATCGGAGGCATCCTCGTGGCCCAGGCAGGTGTGCAGCGTGCCGGTGCAGGTGATGCGCACGCGGTTGCAGGATTCGCAGAAATTGTGGGTCATCGGCGTGATGAAGCCGAGCTTGCCGCCGGTCTCGCTGACCCGGACATAGCGGGCAGGGCCGCCGGTGCTCTCGTCGAGGTCGGTCAGCGTGAACTGCTTTTCCAGCCGGGCGCGGAGAAGCGACAGCGGCACATACTGATCGATGCGGCCGGCGCCGATGTCGCCCATCGGCATCACCTCGATCAGGGTCAGTCCCATGCCTTTGCCGTGCGCCCACTCCATCAGCGAGGGGATCTCGTCCTCGTTCATGTTCTTGAGCGCCACCGCGTTGATCTTGACCGCGAGCCCGGCGGCCTGCGCCGCCTCGATGCCGGCCAGCACCTTGTCGATGTCGCCCCAGCGCGTGATCGCGCGGAATTTGTCGGCATCGAGCGTGTCGAGCGAGACGTTGATGCGGCGCACGCCGCAATCGGCGAGCTCGCCGGCGAAGCGCGCGAGCTGCGAGCCGTTGGTTGTCAGGGTCAATTCATCGAGCGCGCCGCTCCCAAGATGCCGCGACAGCGAGCGCACCAGCGACATCACGTTGCGCCGCACCAGCGGCTCGCCGCCGGTGAGGCGGAGCTTGCGCACGCCCTTGGCGATGAAGGCCGAGCACAGCCGGTCGAGCTCTTCCAGCGTCAGGAGATCGGCCTTCGGCAGGAAGGTCATGTCCTCCGACATGCAGTAGAAGCAGCGCAGGTCGCAGCGATCGGTGACGGAGACGCGCAGGTAGCGGATCGTCCGGCCGAACGGATCGGTCATCGGACGGAACAGGGATTCGGAGGAGGGAAGCGAAATCGCGTTCATTCACACGCCTTGCTCAGCGGAGCCGGACGAAAGGGAAGTGGCGCTCCGCTAGCACAATCTAGGCAGCTTGCCACCGTCCGACAATGCGTTCTGCAAAGGGTGCAGTGCGAACGTGAAAATCAGTTCTGCGCCGGTGCGTTCGGATCGGGGAACGGCGAGCCGGCGGTCGCGGCAGGTTCGGCTGCCGGAGCGGCCGCGGCCGGCTTCGGCCGTTTCGGCCGCGGCTTGCGCGCTTTCGGCGGCGGAGCGGCAGGCTTCAGTTCCGCGACCACCGGATTTGGATCGACTACGGTCGATGCCGGAGTGGTGAGGTCGCCGGGGTTGCGGACAACGGTGACCGGAACCGTAGCCGGCTCGTACTTCGGCAGGTTGAAGGTGACGGAGAAGCCGCTGTCAGGCGCGGCCACCGAGACCGTGCAAGGCGTCTTGCAGCCCGGTCCGACCGAGGTCACCGCGTCCGCGCCCGGAGGCGTCGATTCGAGCTGGACCTGGACCGGCGCAGGCGCTGACTTGAACGAATCCCAAGAAAAAGACGAACAGCCCGCCAGGCTTGCCCCGGCGACGGCAATCGCGATGACACGACGCATATTGATCCACACCTAACTGTGGCTGAGAGCCACAATCCCCGGCCGGACCATAGGAGCGTCGAAACTGCGGCGCAACGGCGCAGGGCGGATTCGCTAAGCGATGGTTAATAAGAAGCCGCAGTGTTGCAGAAAAGCAACGTAATCTCAGTAGGTTAGGAGATATTCACAGCCTTGGCGAGGCTGTCGACAGCGGCTGGCAGCTCGCGCATATGGCCGATCAGCCGGTCCGGCTTCAATTCGGCGATAGGTATGTCGGTATAGCCGAACTCGACCCCGATCACCGGGATACCCGCCCGCCGTGCGACCCCGACATCCGGCCCGGCATCGCCGACCATCACTGCGGAGGACAACTGTCCGCCCGCCTGCGCCACCGTCTGCCGAAGGATCGCCGGATCCGGTTTCGAGACCCCGAAGGTGTCAGCCCCGCAGATCGCCGCAAACCGCCCGCTGAGGCCAAGCTCATCGAGCAACAGCCTGGACAGGAATTCGAGCTTGTTGGTGCAGACCGCAAAGCGGAACCCCTGCGCGGCGAGCTCGTCCAGCGCGGTTTCCAGGCCTTCGAACGGGCGCGATTCATTGGCGATATGGGCGGCGTAATAGTCGATGAAATCCTTGGTCAGCCGGCTGATGTCGTCCGTGCTGGCGTGGCGGCTTTCGAGTTCGAGCGCGCGCTCGATCAGTCTGCGCGCGCCGGCGCCGATCATGGTGCGCGCCATTCGCAGCGGCACGGGCGGCAAGCCCTCGCGGTCCAGCACGTGATTGAGCGCGCTGATCAGGTCGGGCGCGGTATCGACGAGGGTACCGTCGAGATCGAAAACGACAATGCCGGGAGAGTTCATCGTCCTTTGGCTATCGTTTCCGACGCCGTCATGCAAGAGAAGAGGGCGGGCGAACACAAGGGAGGGCGCCGATGCGCGAACTTGGCGGCAGAACAGCCTTTGTCACGGGCGGAGCCAGCGGCATCGGCCTTGCGCTCGGTCGTGCGTTCGCAGAGGCCGGCATGAAGGTGATGCTCGCCGATATCGAGGCGGCGGCGCTGGAGCGTGCCGTCAAAAGCCTGGCTGAGTTCGGCCCAAGCGTCAGAGGCACGATCTGCGATGTCGCCGATCCCGCCAGCGTCGAGGACGCCGCCGGCGCCGCGTTCGACGCCTTCGGCAACGTCCACATTCTCTGCAACAACGCCGGCGTCGCGGCGCCCGGTGGCATCGACGCGATCTCGCTCGAGAGCTGGCGCTGGGTGATCGATGTCAACCTGATGGGCGTGGTGCACGGCATCGCAAGCTTCCTGCCGCACATGCGCAAGCACGGCGAGGGCGGACACATCGTCAACACCGCGTCGATGGCCGGGATGAACGCCGGCCTCGGCTTCAGCCCGTACTCCGCAACGAAATTCGCGGTCGTGAGCATGTCCGAGGGACTGGCCGTGCGGCTCGAGCCGCTCGGGATCGGCGTCAGCGTGCTGTGTCCGAGCTTCGTGCGGACCCGTATCGGCGAGAGCGGACGCAACCGGCCTCCACGCTACGGTCCGGGACCCGCGCTCGATCCCGAGAGCCCGGCGGCCGCCATCTTCGCCGAGCTCGCGCGGCAAATCGAGGCCGGTATCGATCCGGCCGACGTCGCCGCACGCGTGCTTGCCGCCATACGGGAAGACCGCCTCTATGTATTCACCCATCCCGGCATGCGGGCCGAGGTCGAGCCGCGGTTTGCCGCCATCCTGACCGCGATGGACGAGGTCTCCGGTTAATCTTCCAGTTTAGGACGAAGCGTGTCGTCGCCCGAAGAAAGCGTGGAAAAACAGCACGCTGGCGGGCGATTCTGATCGAATATTAAAACTGCAGCGCGCCGCCGCATCAGGCGCTATTGGCGCTGTCCCTGCGCGCAAAAGGGGGCTAGATATGCGCCCGCCGGAGCGGGGATGGGGCCGCTCCCAAGCCTTGAGAAACTAGTCCCGCTCGCAAGTCCTGGGAAATCGTCGCACGTGGACATGGACGGATTGAAACGACAGGCCGCGGCGCGCGCCCTCGCAGAGGTGCGCGACGGCATGAAGCTCGGGCTCGGCACCGGCTCCACCGCCAAGCATTTCGTCGATTTGCTCGGCGAGAAGGTTCGCTCTGGCATGAAGGTCGTGGGCGTGCCGACCTCGGAGGCGACCCGCGCGCAGGCGGAGGCCTGCGGCATTGCCCTGACCACGCTCGACGACATCGACCACCTCGATCTCACCGTCGATGGTGCCGACGAGGTCGATCCCGCGCTCAACCTGATCAAGGGCGGCGGCGGCGCGCTGCTCCGCGAGAAGATCGTCGCGGCCGCATCCGATCGCATGATCGTGATCGCCGACGACAGCAAATGGGTTGATGCGCTCGGCCGTTTCCCGCTGCCGATCGAGGTGGTCCCGTTCGGGCTCGCGGCGACCAAGGCGGCGATCGCGAAGGCCTTTACGGAGGCCGGCGTCGCCGGGCAGATGGTGCTGCGGACGGCCAAAGACGGCCACGTTTTTGTCACCGATGGCGGCCACTGGATTGTCGACGCTCACCTTGGACGGATAGGAGATGCGCCGCGCCTGGCCGGGCTGCTGAGCGTGATCCCCGGCATTGTCGAGCATGGGTTGTTCATCGGTCTCGCCGGCACGGTCGTGCTGGCGGGCGCGCAGGGAATTCGCGTTGTTGAGCGGCGCTGACGCCGTAAATTCTGGGAGACTTGTAATGACGAGCTTTGTACGGATTTTGTCGGCTGCCGGCCTGGCCTTGGGCGTGGCCTTGACCGCCGTATCGGTGAGCGCGCAGCAGCAGAAGGCGCCGGCTCCCGCACCGGCGCCTGCGTTGAAGGAAGGCACGCCCGCGGCGATCGCCGCCGCCAAGGAAATCCTCAAGATGAAGAACGCGAGCGCGATGTACGCCAACGCCGTTCCCAACATCGTGCTGCAGACCAAGGAAAGCCTGCTGCAGTCCAACCTCAACTACCAGAAGGACCTCAACGAGGTTGCCGCGATCGTCGCCAAGAACCTGGCCGGCCGCGAGCAGGAGATCGGCGACGGCATGGCCAAGGTCTATGCCAACGAATTCACCGAGCAGGAACTGAAGGACCTCGTCACCTTCTACAAGTCGCCGCTGGGCCAGAAGCTGCTCGCCAGCGAGCCCCGGGCAATCCAGTTCTCGATGTCCTATATGAACCAGTGGGCGCAGCAGTTCGCCGAGATTGTGAACGCCCAGTTCCGGGCCGAGATGCGCAAGCGCGGCAAGGAGATTTGATTCTCAAGAGCATGATCCGGAAAAGTGGAAACCGGTTTTCCGAAAAGATCATGCTCAAACGAGATAGTGTAGGACATAGGTGCCATGGCTGATTACGACGTCGATCTGTTCGTCATCGGGGGCGGTTCGGGAGGGGTTCGCGCCGCCCGCATCGCCGCCGGCCATGGCGCCAAGGTCATGGTCGCCGAAGAGTACCGCATGGGCGGCACCTGCGTGATCCGCGGCTGCGTGCCGAAAAAACTGTTCGTGATGGGTTCGCACGTGCAGCAGGAGATCGAGGATGCCGCCGGCTTCGGCTGGACAATCCCGCAGGCCTCGTTCGACTGGCCGACGCTCGTCGCCAACAAGGACAAGGAGATCGCGCGGCTGGAGGCGGCCTATACTACCAATGTCGAGAAATCCGGCGCGCATATCGTCAAGACGCGCGCCGTCTTCGAGGACGCGCACACGCTGCGTCTTGCGACCGGCGAGACGGTCAAGGCCAACTACGTGCTGATCGCGACCGGCGGCGCGCCGAACCATGGGGCCGAGATCCCCGGCCTGGAGCACGTGATCTCGTCCAACGAGGCATTTCACCTGCCCGAATTGCCGAGGCGCATCGTGATCCAGGGCGGCGGCTACATCGCGCTGGAATTCGCGGGCATTTTCGCCGGCTTCGGCTCCGACGTCACCGTGATCTACCGCGGCGACAACATCCTGCGCGGCTTCGACGAGGATGTCCGGGAGCACGTCCGTGCCGAGATGGAGAAGCGCGGCATCACAATCCTGACCGGCTGCACCGTCACCAAGGTCGACCGCCACGGCAAGGAATTCACCACGCATCTGTCGAACGGCTCGAGCCTCGCCTCCGAAAAAGTGATGTTCGCGATCGGGCGGCATCCGAATGTCGCCAATCTCGGCCTGGAGAAGGCGGGCGTCGCGATCAACCCGAACAACGGCGGCATCGCGGTCGATGCCTGGTCGAAAAGCTCGGTGTCGAACATCTACGCCATCGGCGACGTCACCCATCGCCACAATCTGACGCCGGTCGCGATCCGCGAGGGCCACGCCTTTGCCGACACCGTGTTCGGCAAGCGCCCGGTCCAGGTCGATCACACCAACATTCCGACCGCGGTGTTCTCGCAGCCGGAGGTCGGCACGGTGGGTCTGACGGAGACCGAAGCGCGCGCGCGAGTGAGCCACGTCGACATCTACAAGACCAGTTTCCGCCCCATCAAGGCGACGATGTCGGGCCGCGACACCCGCGTTTTGATGAAGCTCGTGGTCGACGGCGTGAGCGACCGCGTGCTCGGCTGCCACATCGTCGGCGACTGCGCCGCCGAGATCATCCAGGTGGTCGCGATCGCAGTGAAGATGAAAGCGACCAAGGCCGATTTCGACGCGACCTTCGCGTTGCATCCGACCGCTGCCGAAGAACTGGTCACGATGCGCACGCCGACCGCGCGCTACGTGAGACAAGCCGCCGAGTAGGGCCGTAGAGCGGGTTGGCGAAGCGTAACTCGCCATCTGCCTACCGATAAGCGTCACTGCACAAAACTGCGCACCGCCCATAACCCCACGAACAGCGCGCTGATTGAGCAGGCGAACGACACGGCCACATAAAACAGCGTCAAGCCAAGTTCGCCGCGTTCATAAAGCAGGGCCGTATCGAGCGAGAACGAGGAGAAGGTGGTGAAGCCACCGAGAATGCCTGTAGTCAGGAACAAGCGCCAAGCCTGCGTGGCTTCGCCCCGGAACGCGAAATAGCCGGCAAGCAAGCCCATCACCAGCGAACCGACCACGTTGACCGTGAGCGTTCCGTACGGGAAGCCGGTGCCGAACGTGCGTGCGGTGGAGAGATTGACGCCATGGCGCAATGCACCGCCGATGCCGGCGCCGACGAAGACAAGAATGTAACCTAGCATGTACTTTGCCGCCTCTTTCCGTTTCGAGGCAGCAAAAACCCGCTGACAGCGGGTTCATCCATGCTCCCGCCGCAGCGAGGCTTGCCGCCTCACTCAGCAGGAGTCATCAGCCCACGACGGGCGGGTATCGGGGGACTCCATCCCCATCTGTCGCTGCAAGCTAACACATGATGGACGACGGTCAAAGAATCAAACCGGCCGCTCAGGACTCGCTGTGTTTGCGGGCCGGACGTAACGCGAGCAAGGCAAGGAATGCCGATAGCGAGGCGAGGGCGCTGACCCACAGCGCGCCGGCACCGATATGCTCCACCATCAAGCCCACGGTGAGCGGCGCTAGCGCTCCCGTCGCGCGTGCGGGCAGAGAAATCAGGCCGACACGCTTTCCAAAACCCTTCGGTCCGAACAGGGCGAGCGGCAATGTACCGCGCGCGATCGTGATGATGCCGTTCCCTGCGCCATAGAACATCGCAAAGAGCGGTGCGAGCACAGGACCGCCGAGAGTGAGGATTGCGACGCCGAGTGGATTCATCAACGTCGCGAGCCGCGCGGACAACAGCGGATGATAGCGCGCCAGCCATCCCGCTTCGATGATGCGTGCCCCGACCTGGGCGGGCCCCACCAACGTTCCGGCAAGCAGTGCGGCGGCCGGCGTTGCGCCCAATTGCACCAGAATGGTCGGCAGAAGTGCCGAAAGGCCCGAACTGACAAATCCCGAGGCGGCGAACATGTAGGCCAGCGCCACCATTGCAAACGTCTCGCTCTGACCGGATCCGTTGTCTGCATGCGGCTGCGCGGCGTCGATGTGCGCAAGCGCTTTCGGGCGCGGCAGGGAAAGGTTGAGCGGCAGCGCCAATCCGATGTGGACAAGAGCCCAGATCTGGCAGGCCGCCCGCCAACCCAATTCGGAATCAAGCCAGGTCGAAATGGGCCACCCGACAGTGCTGGCGAAACCCGCGATCAGGGTGATGCCGGTGATCGGCCGCCGCGCCGCGGCACCGTAAATGCGCGTCAGCGTGGCAAAGGCGGCCTCATACAGGCCCATTCCCATGGCGATTCCGAGAACGATCCATGCCGCGATCAGGACGGTCGGTCCGCCGGCCAGCGAAAGCAGCAGCAGGCCGCTCGCAAAGACGAGATTCGAGATCGCCAGCAATCCACGACCGCCGAACGTATCGATGGCATGACCGACGCGCGGTCCGAGCAGGCCGGAGATGACGAGCCCGCCCGACAGTGCCCCAAACACGTAGGCGGGCTCCAGCGACAGGTCACGGGCGATCGGCGCTGCCAGAATGGCGGGAAGGTAGTAGCTCGACGCCCACGCAATGGTCTGCGTGGTGCCGAGCGCGATGATGACCGGCAGCGAGCCGGCGTGAGCTTGCTTCATGAACAGCCGCAACCGGAATCGCCCGACTGCCGGGCGGTCTCGTCAGCGGCGCAGCAGGCGGATGCATCTGTTCTTGCGGGACCACCGCAACAACCGCCATCCTTCACTGAGGCCGAAACATTGCAGACGCCGGTTTCCGGAAGCACCAGCTCGACGCGGCGTGCAGCCTGGATGTCGCCCGCAAGCTCGGCCGCGATCGACCGAACCTGCTCATAGCCGGTCAGCATCAGGAACGTCGGGGCTCGCCCATAGGACTTCATCCCGGCGATGTAGAAGCCGGGTTCGGGCTGTGCCAGCTCGAGCGCACCATGCGGGCGCACGGTTCCGCAGCTATGCTCATTCGGATCAATCAGCGGCGCCAGCGCGGGCGGGCAATCGAGCGCGGGATCCAGTGAAAGCCG
The DNA here is from genome assembly GCF_054063735.1 of Bradyrhizobium sp. USDA 10063. Lineage (NCBI taxonomy): Bacteria > Pseudomonadati > Pseudomonadota > Alphaproteobacteria > Hyphomicrobiales > Nitrobacteraceae > Bradyrhizobium > Bradyrhizobium sp. USDA 10063. The sequence continues at coordinate 394,184 of NZ_JBSSGP010000002.1, forward strand.
CAATTCGCTGAGAAAGCCGAGGTCGGGACGAAAGCCCGTTGCGACAATCAGTTCATCTACAACGAGCGATCGGCCGCAGCAGGCGGAGCCGGCGCCGATGCGAAGCCCGTCCTCCGTCATCGTCAAATGCGTAACGCGGAAGGCGGGCTCGACGCGCACGTTTCCCCGCTGCACGAGGTCGGCAAACATGCTTCCCAGCGCGCCGCGCGCCTGGAGCTTGTCGTTGGTGCCGCCACCGAAGGATTTTGCCGGATCATCGCCGCGTAGCAGCCAGAAGACTTCGGTGCCCGGAGCCGATTGGGCCAGCGTGACAAGATCGACCAAGGTGCCGATGGCCGAATGTCCGGCTCCCAGCACGGCGACGCGCTTGGATGCGTACCGTGCTCGTTGCGGGCCGAGAACGTCGGGCATGCCATAGGCGATCCGGGTGGAGGCTTCGCTTTCACCGATCGCGGGGAGGCCGTTGGCACCCGCAGGGTTGGGTGACCGCCAGGTGCCGGAAGCATCGATCACCGCATCGGCACGCAGCGTCTTGTCGCCAGCGCCGTTTCGGTAGCGAAGCTCGAAGGGGGCATTGCCGCGGCCCCTGGTCTTCACCTTGTCGAACCCGACGCGACTGATCCCGGTCACGCGCGCGGACATGCGGATGTGCTCTTGAAGAATTGTCCTGGAGGCGAGGGGCTGCAGATATCGCTCCACCAGTTCGCCGCCCGTCGGATAGGCCTGCGGATCCGGCGAATTCCAGCCAGTCGGCTCCAGCAGGCGGCGCGCGGCCTCATCGATATTGTATTGCCACGGCGAGAACAGCTTTACATGCGACCATTGCCGTACGGCATCTCCAGCCTCACTTCCGGCCTCCAGCACCGTGGGTGTCATGCCGCGCTCGATCATGTGCGCGGCCGCGGCGAGTCCGACGGGACCGGCTCCGATGATCGCGACCGTCTTTCCTGCGCTCATTTTTCTGTTCCTATCTTTCTAGAATTATCGAATGATCAGGCAAAAAAATCAGGTCGCTGTCTGCGCCTCTTTGCATTGGTTCTCTTCGGCGCAGCACTCGGCCACGAGGAAATCCACCAGGCCCCGCATCGTGTCATATTCGGCGTGGCACACTAGCGTCGTGCCCTCGCGCACCTGAGAGATCAGGCCTACGGACACGAGTGCCTTGACGTGGTGCGACAAGGTCGACGCTGGAATCTTGAGCCGCTCCTGCAAGCGCCCGACTGGCATGCCGGCATGTCCGGCACGGACCAGCACTCTATAGATCCTAAGTCTGGTCGGATTGCCCAGGGCTTCCAGTCGCTGAGCTGCAGTTTCAATCTTCATGGATCGAACTATGCGCATGCTTTCGCGTGGAATGCAACCATATTTCTAGAATGTTAGAAATAGGGATAAGGTTGGCCGGCTGTCAACTCAGGCTGGCCTTAACAGCAATTGTCGTTTTGCTGAACGGGCGGGCAGGGGACCGATCCATAGGAGCAGAATACGCAGCAGTCGCCACTTTTAGGCTTCAGCCGAGTTCCACAACCTTTGCAATCGTAGAAGAATCGGCAGGCGTCGGTCGGCATGGTTTCTACCGAGACGTGACGACAGACCGGGCAGGTAATGATTGATTCCGTCTGCATGGTCAGTTTCCAGAATGCGACATGCCTTTCGTATTCTACGGAGAATCGACTAGGAAAACACGCTAATTAATTCGACCAAACGTTTTCAAACTCGTACACTACAATTCTCGTTGTAAGGTGCACGGCGCGGGCGATGCGGCCGCGAGGCCCGGAACCTTATAAGCCGCCCCCCATGGCAACTCCGCCTTCGCCGCTGCGCCTGCGCGCGTGCCGAAGCTCGTTTCAAGCGCTCAAGAGAACCTTTGTGAAGCTCGGCGATTAGGCGAACGAGGAAGCCCCTCAAAACCCGCGGAGAGTTCCATGCAAGTCCAGGAAATGATCAGTCGGCACCCACGCGCCCAAGGCCAGGGCGATGGCCTGCTCGTGCGCTGCATCGAGCAGTGTTATTCCTGCGCCCAGATCTGCACCTCCTGCGCCGACGCCTGCCTCGCGGAGGACATGGTCAAGTCGTTGACGCAATGCATCCGCCTCAACCTCGATTGCGCCGACGTCTGCAATATCACCGGCAGGATGGCCACGCGTCAGACCGGCTGGGATGACGAAATGATCCGCCGCATGCTGCACACTTGCACGGCGGCTTGCCGGCTCTGTGCCGACGAATGCCAGAAGCATGCGGGCGAGCACGAGCATTGCCGCATCTGCGCCGACGCCTGCCGCCGCTGCATGCAGGCCTGCGAAGAGGCCGGGCGCAGCATGGCGCATTGAGGGAGTTGGCAAATCACGCGAAAGTCTCGCGGCTTGGCGGCTAAGACATTCGTTGCTGCAACCGCCGGTTCCAGAATTAACCTGAAACCGCAGCATCAAGCTTAATTCCGGTATTGTGCTGCGGCCGGGAAATCTTGGCACTAGGTTGCGGTATGTCCAACCGCAACCGCCGCAATGAGCCGCCACCGCCGCCCTGGATCAGAAACGATCTGCGTGCGCAGTACGAAGAGGTTCTCCGCCTGCGAGCCAAGTTGAAACGCCTGCTCGCAAAGAAGGCCCGCGGCCAATCCAAGCGACGTCCTTGCCGCCACTAGCGAGCTTTGCTGGCCGCCTGTTCAGGTGTAGTCGCATTCCGCCACTCCTCTCGCCTTAACCTCCATCGTCATTCCGGGCTCATCGCTTCGCGATGCCCCGGAATGACAGTGTGTGTTGTGGCGCGAGCTATGCAAAAAGTGCCCGTCGGGCAAATCACCAAAAGTCTGTCCAGCCCTTCCGCAAAAAACATTCCGCTTCCGTCGTCGGGCAAATCAGTGATTTAACTCCGCGCGTCTCAGCGCGAATGAGGGGCGGGTCGCGATCGTCACGAACGTTGCGGTGAGATGCGGTGGACGCGATGGGTGTGACTGACGAGCACGCCCATCACGGACGGCGAAGTCGTGTGGTTCTGGCGCCCCGACGCTGGCGCTAAGTTTTTTGCGTGAACAAATTCACGCAAGAGATGACGGTGGCAAGAAAGCCCGGTCACCGGGAAGAGCACGAAGTAAGCCGTAAAACCATCGCGCAGGGAAAGCCGGAGTTGCTTCGGTTGACCTGTGGTCCTACCCCCGTGCTTTTTGTTGCACGGGGCCCACGGGTGCAACCGGCACCCGGCTTTCCCTGCGCCCTCTGTTCGATGAGAGGGTGGAAAGTGACGCAAACCTCGGGCGCAACGTGCCGCGAGAACGCGAACTCACATCTCTCACCATACTCCACCGTCATGCCCCGCGCAGGCGGGGCATCCAGTATCCGGCGGCCTCTCAGCTCAAGCTCAGACGCCTCTGGGATACTAGATCGTCCGGTCAAGCCGGACGATGACAGCGGAGAGCTGTTTGAAAACTGAATCAGAATCGTAGGATGGATAGAGCGCAGCGAAACCCATCATTCGTGCCGCTTGCTCCGTCACGATGGGTTTCGCTGCGCTCTACCCATCCTACGGGCCACCAGCCTCACTCGCTAGCCTCAATCCACTCCGCGGCGCCGCGCCAGAGCGTGTCGCGGTGCTCGGGGCGGAAGAAACCGAAATGGCCGATCTTCTTGACGCCGGCATCATCAGGTGTGATCGAGATGACCTCCGTCTTGGCGGCGGTGAAGCCGGAGCAGAGCAGTTCGATCGCAGGGCGCGTCGCCCAGGTGTCATCGGCCATGCACAACGCGCGCAGGGCGCCCTTGAAGTTCGCGAAATTCGACACCGCGTCGAGCTTGGCGTCATCGAACAGGTAGCGCGGGCTGTTCACCCCAATTCGTCCATTGCTCGAACACGCCCTTCGGCAAATCCATGCCGAGCCCCGCCCAGCCGGGCGTGTAGCCGAGCACGCGGGTCAACGGCAGAAGGACGAAATTCATGGCGGTGTAGACGCGATAGCGTTCGGGCGAGGCCATCAACCGCCAGGTCGCGGCCTGCGAGGCGACCAGGAGCGCGCGCGACACCTCGATGTTGTTCGGGATCAGTCCCAGCGCCTGGCCGCCGAACGAATGGCCGACATAGGCGAGCGGCAGCGCCTGGTAGCGCTCGCGCACCCACGTCACGGCGGCGGTGACGTCGAGCGCGGCCCAGTCCGACATCGAGGCCTTGAAGCCGACCAGCGATTTCGGCTGGTTGTCTCCGCTCACGGCCTTCTGCCTGGAATCGCCGGTGCCGCGATAATCATAGGTGAGGACGACGCAGCCGCGCTTGGCGAGATAGCCAGCGAAGCCCTTGTAGACCCTGCGTGGCACCGCAGTTGCCGAATTGACCAGGACGGCGTGCCGCTTGGAGCCGCGGGGCAGGAAGAGGGTAGCCCCAAGCGGATAGTCGTCGATGGCGGGTACAATGATGTCGTCGGTGAAGACGTCGTCCAGCGCAGCCTCAGCCACTTACGGTTTTTCCTTGCGTTTCGCGCTTTACTCTAACAAATGCGAATTCGGTTGCCGTCCCAAAGGCTTGACCAGACAGCCGGAAATCCGGCTGGCGGTCTTTCGGCAGCCTGTGTATATAGCTTCACTTTCCCGGATAAGTAGCGGTTTTTGCTCAGGAGTTAACGCCCATGTCCGAGCGCTGGACACCCGACAGTTGGCGCGTCAAGACGGTCTTGCAGATGCCGGACTATCCCGATGCCAAGGCATTGGCCGACGTCGAGGCGCAGCTTGCGACCTTTCCGCCGCTGGTGTTCGCGGGCGAAGCGCGCAACCTGAAGAAGGCGCTGGCCCGCGTCGCCGCAGGCGAGGCCTTCCTGCTGCAGGGCGGCGACTGCGCGGAAAGTTTTGCCGAGCACGGCGCCAACAACATCCGCGACTTCTTCCGCGTGCTGCTGCAGATGGCCGTCGTCATGACCTATGCCGGCGCGTTGCCGGTGGTGAAGGTCGGACGCATTGCCGGACAATTTGCAAAACCGCGCTCCTCGCCGACCGAAAAGGTTGCTGGCGTCGAACTGCCGAGCTACCGCGGCGACATCATCAACGATATTGCCTTCACCAAGGAGGCGCGCACGCCCGATCCGGCGCGGCAGTTGATGGCCTACCGGCAATCGGCGGCGACCCTCAATTTGCTGCGGGCGTTCGCCACCGGCGGTTTCGCCAATCTCGGCAGTGTGCATCAGTGGATGCTCGGCTTCCTGAAGGACTCGCCGCAGTCGCGCCGCTACAAGGAGCTCGCCGACCGCATCTCGGAGGCGCTGAATTTCATGCGTGCCTGCGGCCTCGACCTCGAGAGCCATCCGGAATTGCGCTCGACCGATTTCTATACCAGCCACGAGGCTCTGCTGCTCGGCTATGAGCAGGCGCTGACCCGGGTCGATTCCACGACCGGTGATTGGTATGCGACCTCCGGCCACATGATCTGGATCGGCGACCGCACCCGCCAGCTCGAGAACGGCCATGTCGAATATTTCCGCGGCATCAAGAACCCGATCGGCCTGAAATGCGGCCCGTCGCTGAAGCCGGACGAGCTCTTGAAATTGATCGACGTACTGAGCCCCGACAACGAGCCCGGGCGGCTGACGCTGATCGCCCGCTTCGGCGCCGACAAGGTCGGCGAGCATCTGCCGGCGCTGATCCGCGCGGTGAAGCGGGAAGGGCGGACGGTGGTGTGGTCGTGCGATCCCATGCATGGCAACACCATCACCTCGACGTCCGGCTACAAGACGCGTCCGTTCGACCGGGTGCTGTCGGAAGTGAAGTCGTTCTTCACCATCCACCAGGCCGAAGGCACCCATGCCGGCGGCGTTCACCTGGAGATGACCGGGCAGGACGTCACCGAATGCATCGGCGGCGCGCGCGCGATCACGGATGAGGATCTCAACGATCGCTATCACACGGTCTGCGATCCCCGCCTCAACGCCGAACAGTCGATCGACATGGCCTTCCTGATCGCGGAGCTCCTGAAGCAGGAGCGGGCGAGCAAGGTCAAACCGATGCCGGCAGCCGCGGGGCTCTGACACTTGCTGCGGTTCTGGCGGGCCACCATCAACTCGTGGAACGGCCTCGGCTTTGCGATCCGCTCGGAGCAGGCGGTTCGCGAGGAGGTGGTGGCGCTGATATTGTCCGTGCCGGCGGCATGGCTGATCGGCGCCACCGTGATGCGCCGGGTCGAGCTCGTTGCATCGGTGGTGCTGGTGCTCGTGGTCGAGCTGCTCAACACCGCGATCGAGAAGCTCGCCGACCGCCTGACCATGGACCATGATCCGCAGATCGGGCGGGTCAAGGACATGGGCTCCGCCGCGGTCGGCGTGGCGCTGGTGATGTCCGGTCTGTTCTGGCTGTTCGCCCTCGCCGAGCGCATGGGCGTGATCTAACGCAGGCGATTGCAGTTTAGGTGGGTGCAAGGCACCATTGGTCTCATGAGCGAACCTGAGTTCATTGTTACACTGGCGCAATTGAATCCGACTGTCGGCGACGTCACCGGCAACGCCGCGAAGGCGCGCGCCGCGCGCGAGACGGCGAAGGCGGCCGGCGCCGATCTCGTGGTGCTGTCGGAGCTGTTCATCGCCGGCTACCCGCCGGAGGACCTGATCCTGAAACCGGCCTTCCAGGCCGCCTGTCGTGCCGCGGTCGAGGAATTGGCGCGCGAGACGGCTGATGGCGGTCCGGCTGTCCTGATCGGGACGCCCTGGGTCGAGGACGGCAAGCTCTACAATGCCTGCGCGCTGCTCGATGGCGGCCGCATCGCCGCGCTGCGCTTCAAGGCCAATCTGCCGAACTACGGCGTGTTCGACGAGAAGCGGCTGTTCGCGCGGGGACCGGCGCCGGGCCCGGTCACGGTGAAGGGCGTCCGGGTCGGCGTGCCCATCTGCGAGGATATCTGGCTCGAAGAGTCCGAGGACTATGAGAACGTCGTCGAATGTCTCGCCGAGACCGGCGCGGAGATCCTGGTCGTGCCGAACGGCTCGCCTTATGCGCGCGACAAGAACGATCTCCGGCTCTCGATCGCGGTCGCCCGCGTCACCGAGAGCGGCTTGCCGCTGATCTATCTGAACGAAGTAGGCGGGCAGGACGAATTGGTGTTCGACGGCGCCTCGTTCGCGCTCAACGCCGATCTCTCGGTGGCGGCGCAGCTTCCGGCATTCGAGGAGAGCATCACGACGCTGCGCTGGACCAGAGGCGAGGCGGGCTGGCGCTGCAACGGGCCGATCACGCCGCTGCTCGAGGGCGACAAGGCGGACTACGCGGCCTGCGTGCTCGGCCTGCGCGACTATGTCCGCAAGAACGGCTTTCCTGGCGTGCTGCTCGGTATTTCCGGCGGCATCGATTCCGCGCTGTGCGCGGCAATCGCAGTGGATGCGCTCGGCGCCGAGATGGTCCACGGCGTGATGCTGCCGTTCCGCTACACCGCGCAGGTGTCGCTCGATGATGCGGCAAACCTGACCAGGATGCTCGGCATCCGCTACGAGGTGCTGCCGATCGCGGACGCCGTGAACGGGTTCGAGAAGATCCTGGCCGAGCCGTTCAAGGGCCTGCCGCGCGACATCACCGAGGAGAACCTGCAAGCGCGCACCCGCGGCACGTTGTTGATGGCGCTCTCCAACAAGACCGGCGCGATGGTGGTGACCACCGGCAACAAGTCGGAGATGTCGGTCGGCTATGCCACGCTTTACGGCGATATGAACGGCGGCTTCAACCCGATCAAGGACATCTACAAGACCGAGGTGTTCCGGCTCGCCGCCTTGCGCAACACCTGGAAACCGGAAGGCGCGCTCGGCCCGTCGGGCGAAGTGATCCCGCCCTCGATCATCACCCGGCCGCCGACGGCCGAACTGCGCGAGAACCAGACCGATCAGGACTCGCTGCCGCCTTACGATGTGCTCGATGCGGTGCTGGAACGGCTGGTCGAGCGCGAGGAGCCTTTGGCCTCGATCGTCGCCGCCGGCTTCGATCGCGAATTGGTCGCGCGCATCGACCGCCTGCTTTCCATCGCCGAATACAAGCGCCGGCAGGCCGCGCCCGGCGTCAAGGTCACACCGAAGAATTTCGGCCGCGACCGCCGCTATCCCATCACCAACCGCTTCCGCGATCGCGGCGAGGCATTGCCGCAGCCGGACGAGAAGCTGGTGACGCGCGGCACCCGCGCCTCGGTGGAGGCGTTCGAGGGCTAGCTATTGTTGTTTCTTCGGGATGAAGGGCGGGCCGACGGTGCGGATCGGCCGATCTCCCGGCGGGGTTTGATCAAGCGGCGGCGCCGGTGCGTCGGGTGCAGGCGCCGCATTCGCCGACGTCGCGCCCTTCTTGCCGGCCGGCGCCTGTTTCGTCGCCTGCTGCTGCGCGCGTTGCTGCATCCTCCGCGCGCTCTCCTCGGTGACGATGATGTCGCCCTGCTGCTCGACGGCGGCCTTGTCGTCGACCGATTTCAGCGCCTCCGACCAGGTCTGCCCCGCCGGCTTGCAGGAGCAGGACGGGTTGAACTCGGTACGGAACTTGAACGCGTTCGGCAGCGACGTATAGGGCTGGCCGTTGATCGACACCGCCTGGTTGATGTCCTCGCCGGGATTGCGATAGGCGAACAGGGTCGCTTCCGCTGCCGGACACTGCGCCTTGCAGGTCCTCTCGTCATCGGCAAAGCGCCCCTGCACCGTCGCGAACGAGATCGGGAAATAGGCGCCGTCGCAGCTTCGCACGCAGACCGTGCGGTAGGTGCCGGATTGCGGGCCGAGCTCGGCGGCCGGCGGCGCAATGGTCACGTTGCTGTCGTTGTGGTTGCCGAAGAGATTGTCGAGGAAATTGCCGGGACCCCGCACGGCATTGGCATATTGCGGGCCGCAATTGTTCTGCGCCAGCGCTGTCAACACCGAGCGGCGCTGGTTCTCGCGGTCGGCACCGCCGAGCCCACCGCTGCGCATCCGCTCCAGGCTCGTCGTCATCTGATCGAGATTGCCGCGCATCTGCTGGATCTGGGTGTTGATCGGACCGCATTGCGCCGAGTTGTTGTTGAACAGCGAGAAGAAGCCGGAAGAGTCGCAGCCCATGCGCCGTGCCTGCGCGGTCACGCGGTCCAGTTCGGCCTGCTGTCTCGAGGCGGCGTCCTGGTAGCGGCGGATCTGCTCGTCCCTGATCGAATCGCCGCCGCCGCCGCGATCGATGGTCGCAAGCTGGCCCTCGAGCCGGATGCAGATCGGGTTGGACGACCCGTCCTGTTGCGGAGGCGGCGCCTCCTGAGACATCTGCGCGTAGGCATCGTCGGGCGTCTGCGCCAAGGCTTCAGCGCCCGGCACGGCAGCGCCGAGCAGGAGGGCGCACGTCAAAATCCACGGGGAGAAGCAAGAGTTCAGGCGATCGGGCATGTCCAGTCACAGAATGACGCCGCGCGGCGGGCAAGCCCAAGAGGCGCAGCCAAGGCCCGCTGCAATAGCCGTTTCTCGGGGCAGCGTCACGTCGTTTCCGGGGCCCGGATGTGGCAAAAGCCCGTGAGAATACCGGCCCTTGGAGAGTGCAGACCGGGTCAGCGCTGGCAGGTGATGGCGATATATTCGCCGCAGGCGCCGCCGCTGCAGTTCTCCCCGGCCTTCGGAACGGCGCCGGTAATTTCGTCGGGGTCGACGCGGCGATAGGCGGTGGCCTGCGCAAAATCGCGTGACTGGCAATAGGAGCGGGCGGCGTGCGCCCCGCATTTGTCGCCTCGCGCGAGGCATTCGTCGACACCATAGCCGTCGTCGTGGTTGGCGATGATGAAGACGCGGCTGTCGGCCAATGCAGCGGAGGCGGCGAAAAGGAATGTGCAGGCAAGAAATGCGGATCGAAATAGCATGGAGCACCAAGCGGGGAAGGGAACCAGTGCCTATCCGATTACGCCCAAGGCGTTAATAATGATTAACCATGCCATCCTTGGAATCATCACAGTGGCCAAAATCGCCCTCAAAACGGGCGCAAACAGGCCTTGACGGCGTCCCCCGGATGGCGCCATGGTGGAACCATGAACGGCCACCTCGCCATCTGCAGCATTTGCCGCGAGATTATTAGCTAGCGATTCGCTGGCTGAGGCCGTCTTTTCTCACATCGAGATCACGCGACGCCCCGGCCACAAGGGACGGGTATTCCATGCAATTGCGTCTGTACGATACGTTGACCCGGGAAAAGCGGCCCTTCGTGCCGCTCGATCCCAACAATGTGCGCATGTATGTCTGCGGGCCGACGGTCTATGACTTCGCCCATATCGGCAACGCGCGCCCGGTGATCGTCTTCGACGTGCTGTTCCGCCTGTTGCGGCACGTCTATGGCGAAAACCGCGTCAAATATGTCCGCAACGTCACCGACGTCGACGACAAGATCAACGACCGCGCCGCGCGAGATTATCCCGGCCTGCCGCTGAACGATGCGATCCGTAAGGTCACCGAGCAGACGGAGCGCCAGTTTCACGAGGACGTCGACGCGCTCGGCGCGCTGCGCCCCACGGTCGAGCCGCGCGCGACCGAGCACATCGCGGAGATGCGCGTGCTCATCGAAAAGCTGGTCACGGATGGTTTTGCCTACGTCGCCGAAGACCACGTGCTGTTCTCGCCGCAGGCGATGAACGCGGCCAACGGCGTGCTGCCGCGCTACGGCGCACTCGCCAACCGCTCGCTGGACGAGATGATCGCAGGCGCCCGCGTCGACGTCGCTCCCTACAAGCGCGACAACACCGATTTCGTGCTGTGGAAGCCGTCGAAGCCCGGCGAGCCGTCCTGGCCGTCGCCATCAGGCATCGCGGTGCCGGGGCGTCCGGGCTGGCACATCGAATGCTCGGCGATGGCCTGGAAACACCTTGGCGAGCAGTTCGACATTCATGGCGGCGGCATCGACCTCGTGTTCCCGCATCACGAGAACGAGCTCGCGCAAAGCTGCTGCGCCTTCCATGAAGCGCGCATGGCGAACACCTGGATGCACAACGGCTTCCTGCAGGTCGAAGGCGAGAAGATGTCGAAGTCACTCGGCAACTTCGTCACGATCAGGGAATTGCTGCGAGGATGGAAGGGGCAATCATGGTCGGGAGACGTCGTCAAATGGGCGATGTTGCAAACACACTATCGTCAGCCAATTGATTGGACATTTGACAACTTGCGCGCGGCCGCGAGTGAACTTGCTGAAATGTATCTATACTTTCGGATGCTCGAATATGATCACGTGAATTTCGGTGAAAATTTATGGAACAAAGCCTCTCAGCTAGAACCCACCCATGATTTGGTTGAAGCGCTAAGTGATGATCTAAACTTTCCGGGCGCAATCGCGGTGTTGAGAGGAAGCAAGGCAAATTGGAGCAAGCGTCAAGATGCGCAACTTCAACTGCTTCGTGACCTGCAATTCCTAGGAGTCGTTCGAAATGAAACTAGATACGTCTTCAGATTGGATTCGGTCGGCGCCAATTGGCCGGCAGAGTTGGCTCCGCAAATCGCGAAGATCACTCATGATTTCCGGGTCGGAAAAGCCAACGGCGATGAAGCATTCGTTGAGCAAGTCTTGAGCGAGGCGGCCGGTTTGGGGATGGCCATCGAAAGCCGCGGGCCGCTGTCGCTGCAACTGAATTTCTTGTCGGAATGGAAGGTGCCCGGGAAAACCGTGGAGGAACTGGTTGCCGCCCGCACGGCAGCCCGCGCGCGTAAGGACTTTAAGGAATCCGATCGCATCCGCGATGAACTCGCAGCGAAAGGTATTGTGCTTAAGGATGGTAAGGATGCTGACGGCAAACCGGTAACCACGTGGGAACTGGCATGATGGCACAGGCACTCCCGCAATCCGCGCTGCGACCGTTCCTGCCGGCGGATACGCCGATGCTGGCGGCGATCTTCGTGGCTGCGATCCAGGAACTGACCGGAGACGACTACAGCGAGAACCAGCAGGAAGCCTGGGCAGCCGTGGCCGATGACGAGGTGGCCTTCGGCAACAAGCTCGCGGGCGAGTTGACGCTGATCGCGACCATCCAGAATTCACCGGTCGGCTTTGCTTCGCTGAAGAACAACAACTACATCGACATGCTGTATGTGCATCCGAGCGTGGCGGGGCAGGGCGTCGGCGCGATGCTGTGCGATGCGCTGGAAAAGCTCGCCGGTGCGCGCGGCACCAAGACGCTTTCGGTCGATGCCAGCGACAACGCGCTCGATTTCTTCCGCAAGCGCGGCTACGTCGCCCAGCAGCGCAACAGCGTGACAATCCAGGACGAGTGGCTGGCCAACACCACGATGCAGAAAAGCCTGGCCAATGGCACTGCCGCGGGGGGCGCATCGTGAGCCGCGAGCGCCTCTATCTTTTCGACACCACCTTGCGCGACGGCGCACAGACCAATGGCGTCGATTTCACCCTGCAGGACAAGCAGGTCATCGCGCAGATGCTGGACGAACTCGGCATCGACTATGTCGAGGGCGGTTATCCCGGCGCCAACCCGACCGACACGGAATTCTTCTCGACAAAGCCGAAATTCGACCACGCGCGCTTCACCGCCTTCGGCATGACGCGGCGTCCGGGCCGCTCGGTGTCCAACGATCCCGGATTGGTGGCGATCCTGGAGGCGAAGGCGGACGCGATCTGCTTCGTCGCCAAATCGAGCGCCTATCAGGTGCGTGTCGCGCTGGAGACCACGAATGAGGAGAACCTCGCTTCAATCCGTGAGAGCGTCGCCGCGGCGAAGGCTGCCGGGCGCGAGGTAATGGTCGATTGCGAGCATTTCTTCGACGGTTACAAGGAGAATGCCGAGTTCGCGCTGTCGTGCGCCAAGGCCGCCTATGAGGCCGGCGCGCGCTGGGTGGTGTTGTGCGACACCAACGGCGGCACCATGCCGCACGAGGTTGAGACCATCGTCGGCGATGTCGTGCGGCACATTCCCGGCAGCCACGTCGGCATCCACGCCCATAACGATACCGAGCAGGCGGTGGCGAACTCGCTTGCCGCGGTGCGCGCCGGCGCCCGCCAGATCCAGGGCACGCTGAACGGGTTAGGGGAACGCTGCGGCAACGCCAATCTCTGCTCGCTGATCCCGACGCTGCGGCTGAAGCAGGAGTTCTCCGAGAATTTCGAGATCGGCGTCACGCCGGAGAAGATGACGACGCTCATGAAGGTGTCGCGCACGCTCGACGACATGCTCAACCGCGCGCCGAACCGACACGCAGCTTATGTCGGCGAGAGTGCCTTCGTCACCAAGACCGGCATCCATGCTTCCGCCGTGCTGAAGGATCCGCAGACCTACGAGCACGTGCCGCCGGAAGCCGTCGGCAATCATCGCAAGGTGCTGGTGTCAGACCAGGCCGGACGCTCCAACGTCATTGCCGAACTCGACCGGGCCGGCATCCCCTATGAGAAGAATGATCCGAAGCTCACGCGGCTCGTTGCTGAGCTGAAGGAGCGCGAGGCCGCAGGATTCGCCTATGAATCCGCCAACGCCTCGTTCGAACTGCTGGCGCGGCGCACGCTCGGAAAGGTGCCGGAATATTTCAAGGTCGAGCAGTTCGACGTCAATGTCGAGCAGCGCTACAACGCGGTCGGCCAGCGCGTCACGGTCGCGCTCGCGGTGGTGAAGGTCGACGTCGCCGGCGAGCGGCTGATTTCGGCTGCCGAAGGCAACGGCCCGGTGAACGCGCTCGACGTCGCCTTGCGCAAGGATCTCGGCAAGTATCAGAAGTACATCGAGGGACTGAAGCTGATCGATTACCGCGTGCGTATCCTCAATGGAGGTACGGAGGCGGTGACGCGTGTGCTGATCGAGAGCGAGGATGAGACCGGTGAAAGCTGGACCACGGTCGGCGTGTCGCCGAACATCATCGATGCCTCGTTCCAGGCACTGATGGATTCGGTGTTCTACAAACTGGTGAAATCAGGCGCTCCGGGTTGAAGAGAGCGGCAACGCATGATCGACCATATCTCCGTCGGTGTCAGCGATCTCGAACGTTCTGCGCGCTTCTATGAGGCAACGCTGGCGCCGCTTGGCCTGTCGCGCCTCGTCACCCGTCCGGCCACGATCGGGTTCGGCAAGAGCTATCCCGAGTTCTGGATCAACCTGCGCGTTGGCTTAAAGCCGGTCGCGTCCGACAGCGGTAACCACATCTGCCTGCGGGCAAAATCAACCGCCGACGTCGATGCCTTCCATGCCGCGGCTCTGAGCGCGGGCGGCCGTTCCGACGGCGCGCCTGGTTTGCGTCCGCACGACCGTATCAGGTACTACGCGGCCTTCGTCACCGATCCCGACGGCAATCGTATCGAGGCGGTGACGTTTCCGGGCGAATGAATCTTTACAGCCGCCGCGCCACGTCAGGCGCGAGTTCCTTGCCGGCCTCGGGCGCACGGGCGGCAGCGGCGCGCAGGCGTGGCACGATGTCCTCCACGCGGTCGGCCGTCAGCACCTCGAGCGGCAGCGTCGGGCGGATGAAGGCCGTCGAGCGCATGTGGTCGAGCAGCGCGAGCAGCGGCTCCCAGAAACCGTCGATATTGGCGAGCAGCACCGGCTTCGTGTGCCGGCCGAGCTGCTGCCAGGTGAGCTGCTCGACCAGCTCCTCCAGCGTGCCGATGCCGCCAGGCAGCGCCACGAAAGCATCCGAACGCTCGAACATCAGCCGTTTGCGCTCGTGCATGTCCGGTGTGACGATCATCTCCTGGACGCGGGTAAGCGCGTTCTCGCGGGCGCGGAGGAAATCCGGGATGATGCCGGTGACCTTGCCGCCGTGGTCAAGCGTGGAGGTTGCGACCGCGCCCATCAGCCCGATCGAGCCGCCGCCATAGACGAGGCGGATATCGCTCTCGGCGAAAATCCTTCCGAGCGCGTTGGCTGCTTCGACAAAGCTGGGGCTGGTGCCGGGTCCGGAGCCGCAGTAGACGCAGACGGTCTTGATCTGGTTCATAGGTCTGATTTGGTGCATTCGCTCATGTGGCACTGCAACGAAAAAAACGTCAAGCCCGGCATTTCACCTGGCGTGGCGTAAAAGTGGCGTAAATCGCTGAAAATCGTGAAAGATCCACTCCATGAGGGTTTCCGCGAGATCAAAATCGCCTATATGACGGGCAGAATGCGGATCCATGCAAATCACGTGACAGCGAACCGGCGCGCGGGTCAATGTCGTCCCAACCCGAGCTACGCCTGAGCGATATGTCATCTCCCGACAGAAGCGGGGCCGAGAAGGCGACCCTGATCGGCACGCTCGCGCATCTGTGGCCCTATATCTGGCCTGGCGACCGCGCCGACCTGAAGATGCGCGTACTGTGGTCGATGGTGCTCCTGCTCATCGCCAAGCTCTCGACGTTGTCCGTGCCCTTCACCTTCAAATGGGCGATCGACGCGCTGAACGGCACGCCCAGCGCGCCGGTGCAACCATCGAACTGGACGATGTGGCTGATCGCCTCGCCGCTCCTGATGACGGCGGGCTACGGCGCCGTGCGTGTCCTGATGGCGGTGCTGACGCAATGGCGCGACGGCATCTTTGCCCGCGTCGCGATGCACGCGGTGCGGCGGCTCGCTTATCTCACCTTCGTGCACATGCACGAATTGTCGCTGCGCTTTCACCTGGAACGCAAGACCGGCGGGCTGACGCGTATCCTCGAACGCGGCCGCACCGGCATCGAGACCATCGTGCGGATGGTGATCCTGCAATTGATCCCGACCGTGGTCGAGGTTGCGCTGCTGACGGCCGTGCTGCTGTGGCAGTTCGACTGGCGCTATGTCGGCGTCGTCCTGATCACCGTCGCCGCGTTCATGTACTACACCTATGTCGCGACCGAATGGCGGATCGAGATCCGCCGCAAGATGAACGACTCCGACACCGAGGCGAACACCAAGGCGATCGACTCGCTGCTCAACTACGAGACCGTGAAATATTTCGGCGCCGAGGCGCGCGAGGCCGAGCGTTACGACCGCTCGATGGAGCGCTACGAGCACGCCAGCATCAAGACCTATACGTCGCTGGCGATCCTCAACGCCGGGCAGGCGGTCATCTTCACTGCCGGCCTGACGGCGATCATGCTGCTGTGCGCGATCGGCATACGCAACGGCAGCAACACGGTCGGCGATTTCGTGCTGGTCAACGCCATGATGATCCAGCTCTACCAGCCGCTCAACTTCATGGGCATGGTCTATCGGGAGATCAAGCAGGCGATCATCGACATCGAGAAGATGTTTGGCGTGCTGGCGCGCAAGCCGGAGGTCAAGGACGCGGCCGACGCCAGGCCGCTGGTGGTGACGGCGGGCGGCGTGCGCTTCGAGGATGTGCGGTTCGCCTATGAGCCTGATCGCCCGATCCTGAAAGGCCTCTCCTTCGAGGTGCCGGCCGGCAAGACGGTCGCGATCGTCGGCCCCTCCGGCGCCGGCAAGTCGACGATCTCGCGATTGTTGTTCCGTCTCTACGACGTCTCCGGCGGCAGGATCCTGGTCGACGGCCAGGACGTCCGCAACGTCACGCAGGCCTCGTTGCGCGCCTCGATCGGCATGGTGCCGCAGGACACCGTGCTGTTCAACGACACCATCCGCTACAACATCCGATATGGCCGCTGGGATGCCGATGATACCGAGGTGGAGGAGGCGGCCAAGCTCGCGCAGATCGATGCCTTCATCCGGATGTCGCCGAAGGGCTACGAGACCCAGGTGGGTGAGCGCGGCCTGAAACTGTCGGGCGGCGAGAAGCAGCGGGTGGCGATCGCGCGCACCGTGCTGAAGGCGCCGCCGATCCTGGTGCTGGACGAGGCGACATCGGCGCTCGACAGCCACACCGAGCACGAGATCCAGGCCGCGCTCGAGCGCGTCTCGCGCAACCGCACCTCGCTGGTGATCGCACACCGGCTTTCGACCATCGTCGGCGCCGACGAGATCATCGTCCTCGACCAGGGCCGCATTGCCGAGCGCGGAACCCATCCGCGGCTTTTGGCGCAGGGCGGGCTTTATGCCAGTATGTGGAACAGGCAGCGCGAGGCGGAGGAGGCGCGGGAGAAGCTGGCGATGGTCGACGACGGCATGGAGGCGCCGAACCGCGAGCCGCCGCCGGTCGACGAACCCGAGCCTGAGCCGGTCGAGAAACCCTTGCCGACGGCTGCGGAATAGGCTCCATCTCCGTCCCCAGACGTGGGAAACCGAGTGAGATTCGATGTCGATCGCCAATTCCATCCGCGCGCAGATTCCGCCCATTCATCCCGAGGGCTACCCGTTCATCGGCGGCTTTGCGCTGGCGAGCCTGATCCTGTTCTGGATCTGGACGCCGCTGGGCTGGATCGGCACCGTGCTGACGATCTGGTGCGCGCTGTTCTTCCGCGATCCCGTGCGGGTGACGCCGGTGCGGGACGGGCTCGTGGTCGCGCCCGCCGACGGGCGTGTCTCGATGATCATCCAAGCCCTGCCGCCGGCCGAACTCGGGCTCGGCGACAGGCCGCTGCCGCGGGTCTCGATCTTCATGAGCGTGTTCAACTGCCACGTGAACCGCAGCCCGGTCGCCGGACGGATCGACCGCATCGCCTACCGGCCGGGCGCCTTCATCAATGCCGAACTCGACAAGGCCAGCGAGGACAATGAGCGCAACTCGCTCGTGATCTCGACGCCCAACGGCCGCATCGGCGTGGTCCAGATCGCGGGCCTGGTGGCGCGGCGCATCGTCTCGTTCGTGCGCGAAGGCCAGTCGATCGGCGCCGGGGAGCGGTTTGGCCTGATCCGGTTCGGCTCGCGGCTCGATGTCTACCTGCCCGAGGGCACCAGGCCGCTGGTTTCCGAGGGCCAGACCGCGATCGCCGGCGAGACAGTCCTGGCCGATTTCCGTACCCCCGAACCGGGGTGGACCTACCGGGCCGATTAACCACTCGGCATGGCCAGTTGCGGCGCCTTGCCGCTATAATGGCGGAGAGGGCCCGCGCTTGTTATATTCGCGAGACATGATGCCGATCGATTCCAAATATCCGGAACTGCGCCGCCGGCGGTTTCGCCAGATTCCGGTGCGGATGCTGGTGCCCAACGTCATCACGCTGCTCGCGATCTGCGCCGGCCTGACCGCGATCCGCCTGTCGACCGAAGGGCGGATGGAGCTTGCGGTCGCCGCGATCGTGTTTGCCGCGGCGCTTGACGGCATCGACGGCCGTATTGCGCGCCTGATCAAGGGCCAGTCGAAATTCGGCGCCGAGCTCGACAGCCTCGCGGACTTCGTCAATTTCGGCGTTGCGCCGGGTCTGATCCTCTATTTCTGGCAGCTCCACGAATTGGGCAATGGCGGCTGGATCGCGGCCATGGTGTTCGCGATCAGCGGCGGGCTGCGGCTCGCGCGCTTCAACGCTTCGATCGACGATCCGAGCAAGCCGGCGTTCGCGGCGAACTATTTCACTGGCGTACCGGCGCCGGCCGGCGCCATCACGGTGCTGCTGCCGGTCTATCTGGCGTTCCTGGGCGTCACCTCGCCGCCGGCAATGCTGACCGCGTTCTATACGCTTCTGATCGCGTTCCTGATGGTATCGCGCCTGCCGGTGTTTTCCGGCAAAACGGCGCGTATGCGCGTGCCGCCGGAAATGCTGCTGCCGGTGTTCGTCTCGGTGGTGTTCTTCATCGCGCTATTGGTCAGCTATCCCTGGCACATCCTCTCCGCGGGCTCGGTGCTCTACCTCATCAGCCTGCCATGGGGCTGGAAAACGTATCGCGACCATGCTCGCGCCGCCGACGTACTGGCGGCTGTGCCGGCCGAGGCCTCGACGTCGCCAACTCCGCCGCCGAGCTATCCGGGCGTCACCGACGCCGACCAGGGCAACCGTCCGGCCCGCCTTAATTGAATAATGCTCGCCCTCATGGTGAGGAGCGCGCAGCGCGTCTCGAACCATGAGGCCCCATCTGTGGCCTCATCCTTCGAGACGCGCTTCGCGCTCCTCACCATGAGGGTCCGATACCGAAACTCCAGGTCCCAAATATCAGCCATGAGCGGAAGCTTGGTTGGGTTCGCGGCCGATCTCGGCTATAGGCTTGGACCAAGATCGTCTCGCCAAGAAGCGTCCACCTGCCAGGAGAAACGCCGTGAACAAAGCCGTCACCGCCCCGCTGCCCGCGTCCGTGCTCGAAGCCTTGGCGCGCTATGACACGCCGACGATCTGCAACGCGATGGAGATCGTCGCCCCGGACCGGCGGTTGATCGGCTACACGACCAAGCCGCTGGTCTGCCCGTTCCCGGACCTGCCGCCGATCGTCGGCTATGCCCGCACTGTGACGATCCGCTCCGTCCTTCAATCCGGTCTGCCGGCGGCCGAGCAGGCCAAGCGCCGCATCGAATATTACGAATATGTCGGCACCGGCTTTGGTCCGCGCATCGCCGTGATCCAGGATATCGATGGCGCGGATGTCGGCTATGGCGCGTTCTGGGGCGAGGTGCAGAGCAACGTGCACAAGGCGCTCGGCTGTCTCGGCGTGATCACCGACGGCTCGATCCGCGACATCCCCCAATGGGCGCCGGGTTTCCAGGCGCTCGCCGGATCGATCGGTCCGTCACATGCCTGGGTGCATGCCGAGAGCTTTGGCAGCGAGGTGCGGGTTGCCGGCATGACCGTGCGCTCCGACGATCTCATCCACGCCGACCAACACGGCGCGATCGTGATCCCGATCGATATCGCCGCGAAGCTGCCGGATGCCGCCGAGCTCTGCGGTCGCCGCGAGACGCCGATCCTGGAGATCGCGCGCAGCCCGGACTTCTCGCTCGAGAAGCTGAAGGAGGCTCTGAAGCGCTCGGCCGAGATTCACTGATCGGGCCGCCGTCAGGTCGGCGCGACTTTGGCGACGTCGTGGGCGCCGCGAATGACCATGTCGACGGCGACATAGAGGATGACGGCCAGGCCGACATAGGCGATCCAGCGGTGCTTCTGCAGCAGCCGCGCGATGAAGGACGCGGCTGCTCCCATCAATGCGATGGAGAGGATCAGGCCGAAGATCAGCACCACCGGATGCTCGCGGGCGGCTCCCGCGACGGCCAGGACGTTATCGAGCGACATCGAGACGTCGGCGACGATGATCTGCGTCGTGGCCTGGAAGAGGGTCTTCCTGGGCGCGCTCTCGCCGTCAACCTCTGCGCCGCCCGCTTCCTCCTTCGCGGTGGCGCGCAGCTCGCGCCACATCTTCCAGCACACCCACAACAGCAGGATTCCGCCTGCGAGCAGCAGGCCGACGATCTGCATGATCTGGGTCGCCACCACGGCAAACAGGATGCGCAGCGCGGTGGCGGCGAGAATGCCGATCAGGATCGCCTTGCTGCGCTGCTTCTCGGGCAGGCCGGCTGCGGCGAGGCCGATCACGACAGCGTTGTCGCCGGCGAGCACCAGGTCGATCAGGACCACCTGCAACAGCGCGGCGAGGAATTCAAAACCGAGAAATTCGGACACGGGTCATGCTCCCCTTCTGGTCGGGAGAGTGACCCCGGATTAGATGCAGGCCTGATAGCGACGCACGTCCTCGGTGAGGAATTCACCGATACGTCCGCGATCCAATGCCGCAGATCAAAGCAGGGCCACTCCAACTTAACTCCAGTCCGACATCGCAGCCTATCGGCTGCCAGAGGGGCCCGGCCTGGTACGCTGGATCATGATCCGATTAGACGGAATCGGATCATGATCTCATCTCTTGGTTGAGCGCGATCTTTCTCGGATCATGCTCTAGGGTTGCGAATTCGAACGCGCGACAGCCTCTTCCTCGAAGAACAGCGCCGCTTGGTCCGGTTCGCCAAAAATTGCCGCCGCGCATCCCATAAAGGTGAATGCGCCGGCAAAATCCCACCACGTAATGTTCCGTAGGCTCTCCTGAGCCCGGATCAGGTGCGCCACGATGGCGGCCACCGCCGCCTCCGCGAACAGCAGGATGCTGAATGCGGGCAGCACGAGCTCGGGCTCGAGCACACGGATCATCAGGATTGCGGGGAACAAGGTCAGGGCGCCGAACAGGGCAAACATGCCGAAAGGCTCCAACGAAGGAGCATTTCGCATGATCCAGTTTGAACTGGAGGCCAACATCTGTTTCCCTGAATGACTACACGCCGATAGCAGCCGCGCAGTATCCGCCAGCAGCACGCTATCGACGGTGATTCATAGCAAAACGCATTCGCGTGCGGGAGGTTTCTGACCCGTGGCGCAGCGCCGCAGACGGGTGTAGTTGTCCTCCGACCGCCATGCGGAACCCTCGCGGGCAGGGACGGAAGGTGCGCGATGGAAATGCGCGACAAGACCGTGTTCATTACCGGCTCCACGGACGGCGTCGGCCGTTATGTTGCGACCAGGCTCGCCATCGGCGGCGCCAACGTGCTGGTCCATGGGCGCGACGAGGCGCGCGCGACATCGCTGATCGAAGAGATCAGGCGGGCAGGGGGCCGCGAGCCTGTTTTCTACCAGGCCGATCTGTCCTCGCTTGCCGAGACGCGAAAGCTTGCGGAGGCCGTGCTCGCCAATCACAAGCGGCTCGACGCCTTCGTCAGCAATGCCGGGATCGGTTCGCAGAACGAGGGACCGGCGCGGCAGACCAGCAAGGACGGCCACGAGCTGCGCTTTGCCGTGAACTACCTCGCCGGCTTCCTCCTCGTGCATCTGTTGCTGCCCCTGCTCAAGGCGGGCGCGCCGTCGTGGATCGTCAATGTCGCCTCGCTCGGCCAGCATCCGATCGACTTCGACGACGTGATGATCACGAAGAACTACAGCGGCTCGCGCGCTTACGCCCAGAGCAAGCTTGCGCAGATCATGTTCACGGTAGATCTCGCGCAAGAGCTGAAAGGCTTCGGCGTCACCGCAAATTCGCTGCACCCGGCGACCTACATGAACACCACCATGGTGCGCGCCGGCGGCATCACCCCGATCTCCACCGTCGAGCAGGGCGGCGAAGCGATCCTGCATCTGGTGTCGGGCGATGATGTAGCCGACGAGAGCGGGCTGTTCTTCAACGGCATGAACGAGGCAAGGGCCAATCCACAAGCCTACGACGCGTCAGCGCGGAGACGGCTGCGCGCACTCAGTCTCCAACTCACGGGGCTCGCTGCCCGTCAGTGAGCCTCGCCGGCGATTATGGTTAGCGAAAGATTGAGATCGGCGCGGCGCTGAGGCTCTACTCGGCCGCTCGGGATTCTACGGGTTCCTCTTCGGCTTAACCTTTACGCGTCTTTAATGGCGGCCTCGTAGGGTTTGCCGGCGCGGTCCGGGGTTGGGTCGTGCACCGTCCAGGACAGGCGGTGTGTTGCGTACGCGTGGAGTCTCCCATGGATATTATGACGGGCGTCGGGCTCGTGACGGGCATCATCGTGATCTCGGCGATGATGCTGATGGGCGGCGACCTGCACATGTTCATTTCCGAACATGCGATGATCATCATTTTCGGCGGATCGATCGCGGCCACGATGATCCGCTTTCCATTGGGCGCGATCCTGCACGGCCTGCCGCTGGGGGCGAAATTCGCCTTCACGATGAGCCGGCTGTCGGCGCGCGATCTGGTCGACGAACTGGCGCGGATCGCCGAGATCGCCCGCAAGCAGGGCCCGGTCGGCCTGGAAAAGGTCGAGACCAACGAGCCGTTCCTTGCCAAGGGAATCCGCTACGTCGCCGACGGCTACGACCTCGAATTCATCCGCGACAATCTCGAGCGCGACCGCGACAATTTCCTGATGCATCTCGACGAAGGCAGCAAGATCTACCGCGCGATCGGCGACTGCGCGCCGGCCTTCGGCATGATCGGCACGCTGATCGGCATGGTGCAGATGTTCGCCAACATGACCGATCCCTCAAAGCTCGGTCCGTTCATGGCGACCGCGCTGCTGGCCACGCTCTATGGCGCGCTGGTTGCGAACCTGTTCTGCCTGCCGATCGCCGACAAGCTGCACGGCAAGCTCCTCGACGAGGAGACCAACCGCACGCTGATCATCGACGGCATCCTGATGATCCGCGATTCGAAGAGCCCGGCTTTGGTCCGCGAAATGCTGCTCGCCTATCTGCCGGAAAAACACCGCGAAGGAGAGGGCGAACCGGTTCCGGCCTGACCTTCGGCCTGGCAACGGTCCGGAGCTTAAGCGATGGCCAAGAAAAAGCGCGGCGATGCACATACCGGAGGGCACGGCTGGTTCGTGACCTTCGCCGACCTGATGGGGCTGATGATGAGCTTCTTCGTGATGCTCGTCGCCTTCTCCAGCATGGACAACAACAAGCTGAAGATCGTCGCGGGCTCGATGCGCGACGCCTTCGGCTCGCAGACCAATGTGCGCTATTCCGGCATCATCGAATCCGACGGCCTGCCGACGCGGCCGAAATTGAAGAACGTCGACCATATCTCGCCGGAGGAAACCTCGGACAAGCCGACGCCCGACGAGAAGGAACGCAACCAGGTCAACGGCGCCAAGCTGCACACCGACCGCGCTTTCGCGCTCGCGTCCGCTTCGCTCCGGCAGGCGCTACAGGACATGCCGGAATTGACCGAAATGTCCAAGCACATCATGTTCGAGGAAACCAAGGAGGGCCTCAACCTCGAGATCGTCGACCAGGACGGCCGCTCGATGTTCGCCGACGGCTCCAAGGTGCCCTACGACCGCACGCGGCGGCTGATCCAGAAGCTCGCCGGGCCGCTCAAGGCAACGCCGCTGCGCGTATCCATTGTCGGTCACACTGCCGCCGGTTTCGTGCCGGCGCGCAGCGACTATGGTGCGTTCGACCTGTCGGCGGATCGTGCCAATGCGGTGCGCCAGATCCTCGAGCGCGAAGGGCTGCCGCCGTCGCACATCTTTGCGGTCTCGGGCAAGGCCGACAGCCAGCCGTTGTTTCCGGACGATCCGTCGCTCGCGGCAAACCGCCGCGTCACCATCACCTTGATGCGTGAGGATCCGCCGCTGCCGCCCGGCTTGAAGCCGTAATCCGCCGAATTTACTATCTACCGCCTGTCCGCCTGCCACGGATACGCGTCCGGCGCAACCGTTGACAGGGAACGCGGAAGCGTGGATAGCCGCGCCGGATCAAACCAGCAGATAGGGCGTTCTCACCCGCCATGGCTGTCAGCGTCTCATCCAGCGAGGTCCAAGAGGGGCCGGTCACCTCCAACTTCTGGGCCCTGACGCTGGGCAGTATTGGCGTGGTGTTCGGCGATATCGGCACTTCGCCGCTCTATGCCTTTCGTGAAGCGGTCGCCGGAGCCACGCATGGACAGCCGGTATCCCGAATCATCGTCCTCGGCGTGCTGTCGCTGATCCTGTGGGCGCTCTTCATCGTCGTCACCTCGAAATATGTGCTGCTGCTCCTGCGCGCCGACAACAACGGCGAGGGCGGCACGCTCTCGCTGATGGCGCTGGGGCAGCGCGCGCTGGGACGGAGAAGCTGGCTGTTGCTGGCGCTCGGTGTGGTCGGCGCCTCGATGTTCATCGGCGATTCCATGATCACGCCGGCGATTTCCGTGCTGTCGGCGGTCGAAGGCCTCAAGCTCGCGACGCCTGCATTGCAGCATTATGTGGTGCCGGTTACGATCTTCATTCTGGTCGTACTGTTCTCGGTTCAGCGCATCGGCACCGCGCGGGTGGCTTCCGCCTTCGGGCCTGTGATGGTGATCTGGTTCGCCACGCTTGCCGTGATGGGGCTCGTCCACATCAGGGATGACCCGTCAGTGCTGGCGGCGATCAATCCCTATTACGCACTCCAGTTCCTGCTTACCCATGGCACCATCGGTCTGGTGACGCTGGGCGCGGTCTTCCTGGCCGTCACCGGCGGCGAGGCGCTCTATGCCGATCTCGGCCATTTCGGCCGCAAGCCGATCCAGTCCGGCTGGCTGTTCTTCGTGCTTCCGTCGCTTCTGCTCAATTATTTCGGGCAGGGGGCGCTGGTGCTCTCCGATCCGTCCGCGATCGAGAATTCCTTCTATCGTATGGTTCCCGACTACCTGCTGCTGCCGCTGGTGGCGCTCGCCACCGCAGCCACCGTGATCGCGAGCCAGGCCGTCATCACCGGCGCCTATTCGCTGGTCCGCCAGGCGGTGCAGCTCGGCCTGCTGCCGCGCTTCGAGGTCCGCTACACCTCGGAGTCCCACGCCGGGCAGATCTATCTGCCGCGGGTCAACCGGC
Organism: Bradyrhizobium sp. USDA 10063; assembly: GCF_054063735.1. Classification (NCBI taxonomy): domain Bacteria; kingdom Pseudomonadati; phylum Pseudomonadota; class Alphaproteobacteria; order Hyphomicrobiales; family Nitrobacteraceae; genus Bradyrhizobium; species Bradyrhizobium sp. USDA 10063. Next base: position 419,193 of record NZ_JBSSGP010000002.1, read on the forward strand.
TGCTGCTGATCGGCGTGGTCTTGCTGGTGCTGATGTTCCACACCTCGAGCGGATTGGCATCGGCCTACGGCATCGCCGTTTCCACCACCATGGTCGCCGACGGCATCATGGGCTTTGTCGTGATCTGGAAACTGTGGAACTGGCGCGTGGCGGCCGCGGCCGCGGTGATTGTGCCGCTCGTGGTGGTCGATATGACTTTCCTGAGCGCCAATCTCCTGAAACTGTTCGAAGGCGCCTGGGTGCCGCTGCTGTTCGGCGTTGCCATGGCGGTCATGATCTGGACCTGGCGGCGCGGTGTGGCCATCCTGCTCGCCAAGACCCGGCGCATCGAGGTGCCGCTCGATGACCTGATCAAGAGCCTGGAGAAGCGGCCGCCGCATATCGTCAAGGGCACCGCGGTGTTCCTCACCAGCGACCCCGGTTTCGTGCCGACCGCGCTGCTGCACAACCTCAAGCACAACAAGGTGCTGCACGAGCACAATGTCATCCTGACCATCGAGACGGCGCAGACGCCGCGCGTCGATGTCTCCGAGCGCGTCCACATGGAACGCGTCAGCGACAAGTTTTCCAAGGTGCGCCTCAGGTTCGGCTTCATGGAATCGCCGAACGTGCCGAAGGCGCTGGTGATTGCCCGCAAACTCGGTTGGCAGTTCGATATCATGGCGACGTCGTTCTTCGTGTCGCGACGCTCGCTCAAGCCCGCGGCGCAGTCGGGCATGCCGCTGTGGCAGGATCACCTGTTCATCGCCATGAGCCGCTCCGCCAACGACGCCACCGACTATTTTCAGATTCCCACCGGCCGGGTGGTTGAGGTCGGAACACAGGTAACTATCTGACGCGCGCAAGTTTCTGGCTGGTTAGACCATCGACCTATGTGTTAAATGCATGGCGGACGCCCAATTCTCGCCTAACCTATGCATTCGCGCGGGGATATAGGGCTACCACTCTGTTTCATTGTGCAGTGAACAATAGAGGCTCCCTCCCATGTCGTCCGAGAGTGCGGTCACCGCGGCGGAAACGCCCGCGGCCAATGGACATGGAGAGGCGCATTCTACGGCGGGGTTCGGGGCGCTGACGCTTGGCAGCATCGGCGTCGTCTACGGAGACATCGGCACCAGCCCGCTCTACGCCCTGCGCGAAGCCGTTGTGGCGGCCAGCGAGCATAGTGGCGTCGCCACGACGCAGGCTGTGCTCGGCGTGCTGTCCCTGATCCTGTGGGCGCTGATCGTCGTTGTCACGCTCAAATATGTGGTGATCCTGCTGCGTGCCGATAACCATGGCGAGGGCGGAACGCTGGCGCTGATGGCGCTGGCCGAGCGCGCCGTTACTAAGGGCGCCGGCGTGGTTGTGATGCTCGGCATCATCAGCGGCGCCTTGTTCTATGGCGACGCGGTGATCACGCCGGCGCTGTCGGTTCTATCGGCGATCGAAGGCATCAAGCTCGTCACGGCGACCTTCGAACATTATGTCGTGCCGATCACGGCGCTGATCCTGGTGGCGCTGTTTGCCGTGCAGTCCCACGGCACCGCTCGGGTTGCAGCGTTTTTCGGACCCATCATGTGCATCTGGTTCGCGGTGCTGGCGATCGCAGCGGTGCCGCAGATCATCGCCCATCCGCAGGTCCTGTTCGCGCTGAATCCGATCTATGCCGTCTCCTTCATGCTCCATCATGGCTTGATCGGTTTCATCACGCTCGGCGCGGTGTTTCTCGCCGTCACCGGCGCGGAAGCGCTCTATGCCGATCTCGGGCACTTCGGCAAACGGCCGATCCAGTTCGCCTGGCTGTTCATCGTGCTGCCGGCGCTGGCGCTCAATTATATGGGGCAGGCCGCACTCGTCATCGTCGATCCTAAGGCGATCGAGAATCCGTTCTTCCTGATGTTCCCGGATTGGGCGCTGATCCCGATGGTCGTGCTCGCCACCATCGCGACCGTCATTGCCAGCCAGGCCGTGATCACCGGCGCCTATTCGCTGACACGCCAGGCGATCCAACTCGGCCTCTTGCCGCGCTTCGAGATTCGCCACACCTCGGAAGCCCATTCCGGGCAGATCTTTATTCCCCGCATCAACCGGCTGCTACTCGTCGCGGTGTTATTGCTGGTGCTGATGTTCCGCTCCTCCAGCGCGCTGGCTTCGGCCTATGGCATCTCGGTGACCGGCACCATGGTGGTCACGGCCATGATGGGCTTTGTCGTGGTGTGGAAGGTCTGGCGATGGTCGCCGATCGCTGCCGCCGCGCTGATCGCGCCCTTCCTGTTTCTCGATGTCACCTTTCTCACCGCAAACCTATTGAAGGTGCTGGAAGGCGGCTGGGTGCCGCTGGCGCTCGGCGGCGCCGTGATGATGCTGATGATTACGTGGCGGCGCGGCAGCCGGCTGTTGTTCGAGAAGTCGCGCAAGTTGGAATTCCCGCTCGCCGACCTCGTCGCGATGCTGGAGAAGCGGCCGCCGCAGCGGGTCTCCGGCACGGCGGTGTTCCTGACCAGCGATCCCGCCAGCGCGCCGACCGCGCTGATGCATAGTCTAAAACACTACAAAGTGCTGCATGAGAAGAATGTCATTCTCACCATCGAAACGGCGCCGACGCCGCGGATCGACCCGTCCGAGCGGGTGCGGATGGAGCAGATCAGTCCAACCTTCTCCAAGGTGACATTGCGCTTCGGTTTCATGGAATCGCCGAACGTGCCGAAGACGCTGGCGATCGCCCGCAAGCTCGGCTGGCAGTTCGACATCATGTCGACCTCGTTCTTCCTGTCGCGCCGCGCGCTCAAGCCCGCCGCGCATTCCGGCATGCCGCGCTGGCAGGACCATCTGTTCATCGCGCTCAGCCGCGCTTCCAACGACGCCACCGACTATTTCCAGATCCCGACCGGCCGTGTCGTCGAGGTGGGAACGCAGGTCACGATCTAGATGTCTCGGCTGCTGGGAATATCGCGTTGAAGCGCGAGTACCCATCCAAGGCAAATCCGAGACTATCATATCGAGCCGGCTTAATGGCCGCCTTTCATATTGCCGCAAGGCCGTTTATGTATCTAGGCAGCGAATTCAGCCATATGCGACAGGAAATCTGCCATGGCCGACATCACTGTGCATCTCGACGACGAACTCTACGACAAGGCTTCCCGGGTTGCCCGACTGGACAACGTGACCGTCAAAGAACTCGTCGAGGAAGTCATGCGCCGCCACTTGGACTACGTCGAGGTGGTGGAGGACTTTTCGAGAATGCCGCCGATCTCGCTTGAGAACTATGAGCTTCATCGCGATGCCGACGAAAGCGATGAGGACTACGCATTCAGGCGCTCACTTTTCCAGTGAGGCCTGAATGGTTCTGCCCTTCCGACGCGGCGACATGGTCTGGAGTTACTTTCCCTTCGCTGAAACTCCCGACATTCCTGCGCGGACGCGCCATGCTGCCATCATAATGGGCGCGTTCTCCGCAACCGAAGCCGCCAGGATGCTGGGACGTCCGGTGCCCACCTACGGGGCGACCGTTGCAGTTTACACCTCGTCCCAAGTTAAGAAATTCGCAGACAATCTGCCGATCGGAATCATCCGGGTGCCCCTGGAAAGGGCGCGCCAGAACAAGAACAACTCCGCGTTCTTTATCGATACGCGCGTCCGGGCATATCTTCCGATTCACAAGGATTATTTTCCTGATCTGGACGCGCCTGATCATGGACTGATCACGTCCATCGATCCGGGATTGTTCAGGCGGGTGATGGAGGAGTTCGCGCGGGTGAACGAGCGGGCAAGGGAGCAGATTGTGGCGGTAGGACCGCTCCGGCCCCGCTGAGCGCAGATATTCCAATCCTTTTGCGGTGCTTGATTTTCCCCGCGCGAGAGGCGACTTTGCGCCCGAAACAGGGGCTGGCTGAGCCCATCGAACTTGTCTGGAGAACGCGCGTGGCCGACCACAAGGTGCATGATCTAACGCCTGATGAGGTGTTCAAGGGAATAGCGGATGGACGCTATCTCCTGATCGATGTCCGCGAGCCCAACGAGGTCGCCGTCGAGGCCTATCCCGATGGCGCCGTGGTGCCGCTGTCCACATTCGATCCGGACGAGATTCCCGATCCGGAGGGGAAAGAGGTCGTGTTCGCCTGCCGCTCGGGCAAGCGCTCGGTGACGGCCTCGCTCGCGGCGCAGTCGGCGGGGTTGCCCTACGACAAGCATCTGGCAGGGGGCATGCTGGCCTGGAAGGCGGCGGGATTGCCGACCAAGACGGGCGGCTGACGTTTCCATGACTTCCATGAACAAGGTCTTCGCGGACCTTCCCGTCACCATTTTCGAAGCGATGTCGCAGCTCGCGCGCGACAACAACGCCATCAATCTCGGCCAGGGCTTTCCGGACGATCCCGGTCCGGAGGACATCCGTCGCGCGGCCGCGGACGCCTCGGTCAACGGCTACAACCAGTACCCGTCGATGATGGGCATCCCCGAGCTCAGGCAGGCGATCGCGAGCCATTACGCCCGCTGGCACGGGCTCAACCTCGATCCCATGACGGAAGTCATGGTGACCTCGGGCGGCACCGAAGCGCTGACATCATCGATCCTGGCCATGGTCGAACCGGGCGATGAAGTGGTCGCGTTCCAGCCGGTGTATGATTCCTATCTGCCGATCATCCGTCAGGCCGGCGGCATTCCGCGCCTGTTGCGGCTAGAGCCGCCGCACTGGCGGCTGAACGAGGAGATGCTGCGGAGCGTCTTCAACCACAAGACCAAGGCGGTGCTGTTCAACAATCCGCTCAATCCGTCCGCCGTGGTCTATCCGCGCGAAGACCTCGAACTGCTGGCGCGGTTCTGCCAGGAATTCGACGTGGTCGCGATCTGCGACGAGGTCTGGGAGCACGTGGTCTTCGATGGCCGCGAGCACATTCCGCTGATCACGCTGCCGGGCATGCGGGACCGCACCATCAAGGTCGGCAGTGCCGGCAAGATCTTTTCGCTTACCGGTTGGAAAGTCGGTTTCGTCTGCGCCGCGCCGCCGCTTCTGCGCGTCGCCGCCAAGGTGCATCAGTTCCTCACCTTCACCACGGCGCCCAATCTGCAGGCGGCGGTGGCGTATGGGCTCGGCAAGGCGGACGCGTATTTTCATGATATGCGCAAGGATCTGGCCCGGAGCAGGGACCGGTTGACACAGGGACTGGAGAGCCTCGGCTTTCCCGTCCTGAAATCCCAGGGCACCTATTTCCTCACGGTTGACCTGTCGCCGCTCGGCCTCAACGAGACCGACGAGGCGTTCTGCCGGCGCATCGTGACCGACTACAAAGTGGCTGCGATCCCCGTCTCGGCCTTCTACGAAAAGGATCCGGTGACGTCGGTCGTACGTTTTTGCTTTGCCAAGAAGGACGCAACCCTCGACACTGCGCTGGAGCGTCTGTCGGACGCGGTGCACCGTCGCAAGAGGTAGAGAGATGCACGAGCAGGGCCGTCATCCGATTCGTTTCGCTGCCTTCCTTGCCGCGGCTCTGCTCGTCTCTCCATCCGCCCGCGCCGAGGAGCGCACGGTCAATTTCTACAATTGGTCGAACTATATGGCGCCGGGGGTGCTGGAGGATTTTACGAAGGAGACCGGCATCAGGGTGGTCTACGATACCTTCGATGCCAACGAGACGCTGGAGACGCGGCTGCTCGCGGGCAAGTCGGGCTACGACGTCGTGGTGCCGACCGGCTATTTCCTGCAGCGCCAGATCACCGCAAAGGTCTTTCTCAAGCTCGACAAGTCGAAACTGCCGAACCTCGCCAATGCCTGGCCGGTGGTGACTAGCCAGCTTGCGACCTACGATCCCGGCAACAATTACGCCGCCAATTACATGTGGGGCACCACCGGCATCGGCTACAACGTCCAGATGGTGCAGAAGATTCTCGGCCCCGACGCCAGGATCGATAGCTGGGACATCGTCTTCAAGCCGGAGAATCTGGCGAAGTTCAGGGACTGCGGCATCCATATGCTGGACTCCGCCGACGACATCCTGCCGGCGGCCTTGAACTATCTCCGCATCGATCCGAACTCCACCAGGCAGGCCGATCTCGAAAAGGCGGCCGACCTCGTCGGCAAGGTCAGGCCTTATGTGCGCAAGTTTCATTCCTCCGAATATCTGAGCGCGCTCGCTTCCGGCGAGATCTGTTTCGTGGTGGGCTGGTCGGGCGACATCATGCAGGCGCGCAGCCGCGCGGTCGAAGCCAAGAACGGCATCGACATCGGCTACACCATCCCGAAAGAGGGCGCGCAGATGTTCTTCGACAATCTCGCGATACCCGCCGACGCCAAGAACGTTGCCGAGGCCTATGAGCTGATTAACTACCTCTACCGGCCGGACGTCGCTGCAAAGAACTCGAACTTCCTATCCTACGCCAACGGCAACCTGGCCAGCCAGAAACTGATCGACCCCAAGATCCTCGACGACAAGAACATCTATCCGGACGAAGCGACGCAGAAGAAACTGTTCGTCATCACCGCGCGCGACCCGGCAACCCAGCGGATCATCAACCGTCTCTGGACCAGGGTGAAGACGGGGAAGTGAGGCTCGCGGTCGCGACGCTTCCTGTCATTGCGAGCGCAGCGAAGCAATCCATAGCGCGGCAAGCGGAGGCGTGGATTGCTTCGCTGCGCTCGCAATGACGACGTAGGCGAGTTGTGAACTCACCGCCAGCGGCGGTGCAGCCACAGCCACTGCTCGGGATATTCGCGCACCCAGCCTTCGATCACGTTGGTGACGGCCTGCATCGTTCGCTGAATATCGATCTCGCCGGAGGCGTCGAACACCGGCTTTACTTCCTCGGAGAGCTCGCCCCGGAATCGGTTGTTGGGCAGGCGGATGATGCGGGCGCCGTGGATCGGGCATTCGACCTGGCGCCGAAGTCGCGCGAGCATCGGGTTGGCCCTGGTCTTGCGGCCGAAGAAGCTGACCTCGACGCCGTTGGTCAGATATTGGTCGACGAGCATGGCGACGTGCTGGCCGTTTTGCAGCGCCTGCGCTAGCCGGAGCGGCGCGTAGCGGCCGGCGGGAATCAGCGTGCCCATCTTGACCGCGCGGATCTTCTCGATCGCGCGGTCCGCAGCTTCGCTGTTCGGCCGTCGGAACAGGATCGCGGTGTCGAGCCCGTGTGCAACGGCCGCCAGCGCCGGCAATTCCCAATTGCCGAGATGGGCGGCAAAGATCAGCGCCGGCTTGCCGTCGTCCCTGATCTGGTCAAACAGCTCGATGGTCCGCGGCGACAATTCGATGCGGCTGTTTTCGGGATGGTCGCGATCGTAGTCCCAGACATGATCGAGATGGGCGAATTCGGCGCCGATGCGGCCGAGATTGTCCCAGACGCCGGCCAGGATCTTTTCGATCTCCTCAGGCGATTTTTCCGGAAACGCGGCCTTCAGATTCTCGCGACCGATCCGGTCCTCGCGCAGCCTGCGACCGATGAAATGCGCGGCGCGCCCGAAGAAATCTGCGGTCTTGAACGGATCGAAGCAGCGCGTGGTGCGCAATAGCGCGATCGTCAGCGCGCCCACCGCCGCGTCGCCCACGGGCCTGGCGGCGTCGCGAAGGCGCGCGCGGGCACGAAGGAGCTGCAGGCGGTTCATCGCGACAGGCGGCGCGGCGTCTGGTTGAGCATGATCTCTTCAGAAAATTGGAGATCAGTTCTTCGGATCATGCTCTAGGCCGGCTCGCGCGTCAGGATCAATGAGGCGTTCTGCCCGCCAAAGCCGAACGAGTTGGACATCACGGCAGTGACGCGGGCGTCGCGCGCTTTGTTGCCGACCACGTCGAAATGAATGGTCGGATCCGGCACGTCATAGTTGATGGTCGGCGGAATCCGCTGATGCTCCAGCGTGAGCAGCGAGAATACCGCCTCGACCGCACCGGCCGCGGAGATCGTGTGGCCGACCATCGACTTGTTCGACGACACCGGAATCTTCGATATCTGCTCGCCGAAGACCGCCGAGGTCGTCAGATATTCCATCTTGTCGTTCTCGGGCGTCGCCGTCCCATGCGCGTTGATGTGGTCGATCTGGTCCGGCTCCATGCCGGCGTCGGCCAGCGTCTTGCGCATGCAGCCGATGATCGGCTTGCCGTCCGGGCTCGAGCGGGTGCGGTGGAACGAATCGGTCAGTTCGCCGCAGCCGGCGACGACGCCCAGGATCGTCGCGCCGCGCGCGGTGGCCGCCTCATAGCTCTCCAGCACCAGCGCACCGGCGCCTTCGGCCATCACGAAGCCATCGCGGTTCTTGGAGAACGGCTTCGACGCTGCCTGCGGCGGATCGTTCTGCGTCGACAGGGCCGAGAGCAGGGAGAAGCGGACCACAGCCTCCGGATTCACCGAGCCGTCGGTCGCAACACACAAGGCCGCATCCGCCTCGCCGCGACGGATCGCCTCCACGCCGAGCTGGATCGCCGTTGCGCCGGAGGCGCAGGCAGTCGACAGCGAGATCGGCGAGCCTTTGGTACCAAAGTTCTCGGCGAGGTATTTCGCGACCGAACCGAACATGAAGCGATCGTGATAGGGCGCGAACCTGCCGCCGCCGCTCGCGCGCAGCATGTCGTAGTAGTCGAACTCCTTCTTGTCGATCATGCGCCCGAGTTCGAGGCGCTGCGGCCACTCGGTCTCGACCGGTGCGACTGCGAGGAAGAGGGGGCCTGGAAAGTCACCCTTGCTGCCGATGCCGGATTGCGCCAGCGCCTCTTCGGTGGCGATTTCGGCGATGCGCTCGGAAAGACTCGTGGAAGTGAAGGGATCGACGGCGATGAAATCGACCGTCCCCGCCATCGTGGTCCTCAAGCCGTCGATCGGGAAACGGGTGACCGTCTTGATCCCGGATTCTCCGGCAACGAGCTTGGCCCAATTGTCCGTTTTGCCGGCGCCGAGCGAAGTAACGATGCCCATGCCGGTCACGACAACGATCGGCCTGCCGAATTTATCGCGTGGTGTCGCCATGCTTCCCCCGTCGATGCTGCGCCTGATCATGATCCGATTCGAGGGCGGATCATGATCTCATCTCTTTGGTTTGAGTATGACCTTCCGGATCATGCTCTGGCGCGCGAACGCGCCCTACTTGACGGCCTCAATCAGGGCCATCCCTTCGCCCTGCCAGTGACCGGTTCCCATCACCACAATCTGGGTCGGCGAGTCGGACTTTTCAACCTCAAAGCCGGTCGGATCGTTCGGCGGAAACAGCGCGCCGCGCGAGATCGAGAGCGCCGCCAGCGCCACGCCGAGCGGGAATTGGGCTTCGACGGTGTGGCCGAACATCGTTCCGGTGGCACGCACAGCAAGGCCTTGGTGGTGGCCGAGGAACGCTCGCTCCTCCGAGGTGACGGGCTCGGCGCCGGTCGCGCCCGTGACGACCACGCCGACATCGTCGCCAACGCCGAGTTTCGACCACAGCGCCTCCAGTGACTTCGTCACCGCGCCCGGCTGCTTGCGTTGTGCGAGGTCGGCGACCACCTTGGTGAGCCTGGCGTAGGGCTTGGCGCCGCGCGCCTCGGCGTGCTCGCGGGATTCCAGCACCAGGAACGCGCCGGCCGAGCCGAGCGCGAATCCGCTGTTGTTCTCGCGTGCCCAGACCGGGGCGAACTCGCCGGTCAGGTTGAAGTCGCCGAATTCAAAGAGGACGAGCAGGTCGAGGCGTTCGCCATTATAGGCGCCGCCGACGAGGGCAATATCGCTCTGGCCGGCCTCGATGCGCGCCAGCGCAATCCGCGCCGCATCGATGCTGGACGCTTCCTCGCCCATGAAAGTGCGCGAGGTGCCACGGACACCGTGAACGATGGCGATATTGCCGGCGAGCAGGTTGGAGAGTTGCGCCAGGAACAGCGTTGGGCGCAGCTCGCTCATCAGGCGCTCGTTGAGGAAGCCGGGACTGAAATTGCCGCGCGCGTCGGCGTTCAGGATCGCGGTGTCGACCGCGAGGTCGCGCTCGCCGCCGCCGGCGGCGACGATCATGTCCATGCGGGACAGGATTTCCTGATTGCCTTTGACGCCGGCCGAGTCCAGCGCGAGCCCCGCAGCGTAGGTGCCGATGCGCTGCCAGGCTTCCATCTGGCGCTGGTCGCCCTTCTTGGGGATCTGCGCGTCGAAGCTGACGGGGGCGAGCGGATGGACGATATAGGGCGCGAACCGCTTGTCGTCGATATTGATGCGCTTGGCGTTGAGCGCGTCCCAATGCGCATCCGGCCCTTCGCCGAGCGAGGACAGGATGCCAATGCCGGTGATCCAGACTTCCTTCCGCTCAGTCATGCGTCATTGCCTGCTGCGGAAAGCCGATCTTCTTGGCCATCGCGTCCATGTGCACGCGCAGATCGGGATGGGGGAAGGGGATGTGGCGGAAGGTCAGGTCGGCGCTGCATTTCAATTCCTTGCCCACCCGAACCTTGGCCGACGTCACCGCAAAGCCCGAACCTTCATGCTCGACCTTGGCGTCGATCGTCAGCACCTCGCCCGGGTTGACGAAGCCACGCATCTTGGCTTCCTTGATCATTGCGAGAAAAGGCATCCGTTCGAACTTCATCAGCCCGAGCAGAAGCCAGCCGGACGACTGCGCCATCGCTTCCGTCAGGAGCACGCCGGGCATGATCGGGTAACCCGGGAAATGGCCTTCGAAGATCGTGCTGGTCTGCGGAACGTCAGCCTCCACCACGATCGTCTTGTCGACGATGTTGAGATCGACGATGCGATCGATGAGCTGAAAATATTCGAGCTGCATGGGGCGCTCGATTACGCGCCCGACGCCGTGCCCGTGCCTGCGTTCTTGGCCGCGACCAGTTCGTCGATGCGGTCAGCGAGGTTCTTCAGCACGAAGTACTGCTCGGTCGTGGCCTTGCCGTCGTTGACTTCCTGGGTCCACTTCTCGAGCGGCATCTTGATCCCGAACGCCTTGTCGATCGCAAAGGCGATGTCGAGGAAGTCGAGGCTGTCGATCCCCAGATCGTCGATGGCGTGGCTTTCCGGCTTGATCGTGTCGCGCGGGATATCGCAGGTCTCGGCGATAATGTTGGCGATCTGCTCGAATGTGGAAGACATCACTAAGCCTTTGATATATTGGCGATAAATTCCGGGACGGTCGGGAGGTGGCGGGCGGCGTTGTCCCGGAATGCCCTGTTCCCCCGGGCGGACTCGAGTGCCCGTATATCGGAGCGGGGCCGCGAGTTCAATGGAGCTTGGCCCTGTCTGTGGGCCGCCTCGTTGGGCAGGAGCTACCGTTGCGGTTCCCGCGCTAGCCCCTCGGCACCACCGAAATCCGCGCACAGTCACGCCGCCCCATCAGGACGCAATCCTGGGTCTTACGCAGGTCGGCGATGCTCACGGCCAGCCAGATGCCAATTGCAGTAAGCGCCACCGTGAAAGCGAAGGCCGCGATATTGGCCAGCATGCGCTGTCGGAAGTCATCAGGTTCATCGCGCGGGCGCTCGTAACGAGAAAGGTCTTGGGCGACTTGCCCGGGCTTTCCCGTCTCGCGCGGTTGCTCGTGGCGGGCGGGCGGATGGGCGGAGGTGCGCGGCCGGAATTTGAGCACCACGTGCTCGCCGTCCGAGCTGATAGGCCGCTGGGTTTTCACTGCCGTTCGTCCGCAGAAGTTGTCATCCTGTTTAGCACGTCGCGCGCGCTTCTCACGTAAAATGTTGGTGCGCGCTCGCGCAACGTGCTCCTGTGGCGTTTCATGGAACTGATGGTGGGTCGACAGGCGCAAGGCATCGCGGTGATGTGTGCGATGCACCCGCACGCGATGTCGAGGACTTCCCGTTCACAGCTCGTCGAGACCGGAGGCCAAGGAATTCAATCCCTGGTGGCGCCGTGCCATAGTGGAACCAGCCTTCGATGATGTCCGTGGGCAGGAATAGGGAGTTGAACCATGGCGAATACGCGCGAGCCGATTCTCAGGCCGGTCGCGATCATGTCCCTGCGCCCGACCCAGATGACGGTCGGCATGCGGGAGGTCAAGGAGAAGCGCAAGCGCTGGCGCGAGCATAAGTCCGCGAAGAAGCGCGCCGAGCTCCTCGGCAAGCACATGATCCCGGTGGTGCTCGGGCCTGACGAGCGCTACTACGTCGTCGACCATCATCATCTCGCCCGCGCGCTGCACGATGAGGGCGTCAAGGATGTGCTGGTCACGGTGATCGGCGACCTCACCATGGTCGAGCGTGATGCGTTCTGGGGCGTGATGGACAACAAGCGCTGGGCCTATCCCTATGATGCCAAGGGTGAGCGCAAGCATTTTCGCGATCTGCCGCGATCGGTGGCCGACCTGAAGGACGATCCGTTCCGCAGCCTCGCCGGAGAACTGCGCCGTACCGGCGGCTTTGCCAAGGACACCACGCCGTTCAGTGAGTTCTTGTGGGCGGATTTCCTGCGCCGCAAGGTGGCGCGCAAGCTCGTGGAAGCTGATTTCGGCACCGCGATGGAGAAGGCGCTCGCCTTCGCAAAGAGCAAGGACGCGATCTATCTGCCGGGCTGGTGCGGACCGGCCGCGGATGACTAGTGCGCTTTCGAGCGAAATGGATCCGGCTCGCGTGAAGAAAACGCGTCAAAATAAAAATCTACAGCCTCGGTTCTGATTCAATCAGAACCGAAGATGCTCTAGTGGCTTGTCGGCGGCTGCGGTGGCGTGACGGTCGTGTCGTGTTCGGCCGGATCGTCGTGGCCGCCCAGTGCGCGATGCAGGAAGCGCTCGGTGCGTCGGCCGATGGTCAGGAGTAGGAGCGCGATCACCAAGGCTGTCGCCACGATCCGCCACTCTCCCGCGCCGGCGACGATCCCGATGCAGGCTGCGAGAAAGGCGCAGGCGGCGCTCGTCAATCCATGGACGCGGAAGGGCTCCCTCTCGCGGACGATGACGCCGGCGCCGAGAAAGCCGATGCCGGTCAGGATGCCCTGGATCACGCGGCTGGTCGCATCGGTGATCCTGCCGATTTCGGTGAACTGCACGGCGACTACCACGACCGTCGCGGTGGACAGTCCGACAATGCCGAGCGTCTTCAAGCCGATCGGCTTGCCGCGCAGGTCGCGATTGAGGCCGATCAGGCCGCCCGCGAGCGTGGCGACGCCAAGACGCAGGATGATGTCGCTCCATTCAAGCACGCGGCATACCTCGGCGGTCGGCTATTTCGGCAGCCGTCCCATCATGTAGAACTCGTCGTTCGGGCGCATCGCGGTGAAATTCGCCATCCGGTTCGACAGCGCAAAGAAGGCGGCGATCGCCGCGATGTCCCAGATGTCGTCATCGCTGAACCCGTGCGCAGTGAGTGCGCTGAAATCGGCTTCCGAGATCGTGCTCGCCTCGCGGCTCACTCTCATCGCGAAATCGAGCATGGCGCGCTGGCGCGGCGTGATGTCGGCCTTGCGATAGTTGACGGCGATCTGGTCGGCGATCAGCGGATTCTTGGCGCGGATACGCAGGATCGCGCCGTGCGCGATCACGCAGTAGTGGCACTGGTTGGCGGCGCTTGTTGCCACCACGATCATTTCCCGCTCGGCCTTGGAGAGTCCGCTGTCCTTCTCCATCAACGCGTCATGATAGGCAAAGAAGGCGCGAAACTCGTCGGGGCGATAGGCGAACGCCAGGAAGACGTTCGGGACGAACCCGGACTTCTCCTGCACCGCGAGGATACGGGCGCGGATGTCCTCGGGCATCTTGTCGAGGGGAGGCGTGGGAAAACGTGTGGCGATCGGTTCAGTCATGGGCAGGTTCCGGCTCAAGGCAGTGCAGCTTGGCCGGAACCATAATCGATGACGGCGCGAGCGCAAGCGCCCGGCCGCAGGACGCTCAGCGCAACGGCTTCTTCAGGAGCGAGAAGCGATCGGGATCGAGTCCCATCGAGGGCTGCAGCATTGGCGCATCCAGCGTCGTGGTGCGCGCGGCGGGCCGCTCGCTGATTGCGGGGTCGTTGGGCACGTCGCGGTGCGAGGTGGCGCCGCGCCAGCGCTCCAGGACGGCCGAGACGAAGTGCATGTCGTGGCCGGCGGCAATCGACGGCACGGTCGCGATGGTCGCTTCGCTGCGCGGAAGCTGATGCGGCGGCACCTCCTTGAAGCGCAGCCGGGTCGGTAGCGCCACGCCTTCGCCGAACGCCAGCACTTCGCGCGTGCCGAGCGAGGGTACGAACGACAGCAGGTTGGCCGCGGCGTCGGAGACCGCCGAGCGCAACAGCGCCTGGTCGCGGTCGTTGGCGAGCCGCATCGTGAACAGCGTGTTGCACTGGGAGATGATGGTGGCATCCAGCTCCGCCGGCCGCTGCGTGACGAGGCCGAGATAGACGCCGTATTTGCGCCCCTCCTTGGCGATGCGCGAAACCGCCTTGCGGGTCGGGCCGAAGCCGATGTTGCGGTCGGCGGACGCGTAGCGGTGCGCCTCCTCGCAGACGAACAATAGCGGTGAGACTCCGTCGCTCCACAGCCCGAAGTCGAATGCCATCCGGCAGAGCACGCTCACGACGGAATCGATGACTTCGGCCGGGAAGCCGGCGAGCTGCATCACGGTCATCGGCTTGCCGTTGGCGGGCAGGCGGAAGAGGTGGCTGATGACCTCCGCCATGGTGTCGCCGCCGACATTGGCGTTGTCGAACATGAAGGCGTAGCGCGGATCGTTGCGCACGGTCTCGATGCGAGAGATCAGCTTGTGATAGATGATGCGCGAGGAGCGGTTCTCGAGCTTGCCCATGCGCTCGTCGATCAGCGAGATCAGGTCGACCAGACGATACGGCACCGGCGTATCGACGGTGTAGCCGATCTGCTTGGGATCGATGCGCTTCAGGCCGATGCGGTCAGCGTTCTGATATTGGGTGTAGATGCCCTTCGCCATCGGGATGACTTCGGCGAGGATGTCGAGTTCTTCCGGGACGCCGGGGCGTCCGCCGAACAGCACGTCGACGATCTCTTCGAAGTTGAACAGCCAGAACGGCAGTTTCAGGTTGCGCGGGTTCAGCACCTGGGCCCGCTCGCCGAAGCAGCGGCCGTATTCGTTGTGCACGTCGAGCAGGAAGATGCGCAGGTTCGGCCGCGACTTCAGGATCTCGTTCAGCAGCAGCGACACGCCGGTGGACTTGCCGACGCCGGTCGAACCGAGCACGGCGAAGTGCTTGGACAGCATTTCCTCGATATCGACATAGGCCGTGACCGAGCGGTCCTGCTGCAGGGTGCCGACATTGATCTGGTCCGAGCCGCTCGGCGCATAGATCGTGCGCAGCTCCTGGGCGTTGATCAGGTCGACGGTGTCGCCGATGGTCGGGTAGTTGGTGACGCCGCGCTGGAATTTGGCACGGTCGCCGCCGAGGATTTCGCCGAGCAGGTCGACGGAAGCGCTCGCGATATAATTGTCGGAAGTCGGCAAGTCCTCGCAACTCACCTCCGTGATCATGGCGACGATCACGGAAGACGCACTCCGGATGCTGACGAAGCGGCCGACGGTAGCGCGCACTTCCGAAAACGGCATCTGGCTGGTTGCCAGGAGTCCGACGCGGGCTTGTGAGCCGCGCACCGAAATCACACGTCCAAAGGATGTCACAGTTCCGGGCCCGGATGTTGGGAGATTGAGCTGGATTCTCACTATGGGAAGCGGGGCTGGACAAAGGGTTAAACCGACGCCTTTCCCAATTTGCTAAATCCGCATCATCCGAGTGAGGGGAGGCTTCATGACTGACGGTTGGTGAAGCCAGTTACGCGGGAAATCAGGGTTTTCCCGGCAGAACCTGGCCAATTCCCCGTCGGTTCCGATTTACGATCGATTTACCACTTCAGTAGAGCCCGATACCGGCGGCTGCGCCGTCAACCATTCGCCCGCGCCGGCCCGCATGAAGGGGATGATCACGCCGGAGGCCGCGGGTGTGGGTGCTGGCAAGATGGTCGAGACCTGCCTTCAGGAATGACTTGACGGCGTCCGTCGCACCGGATGCTTCGTCCGAGATCAGGTCGAAATGTGCAGACCATATGACCCTGCTGCTGTGGTCCGGCGCGTCCGCGATGCGGAACTCGCCGACATAGTTGCGGATCGGCATCGCGGTTGCCTCCATCCTGTAGCGATAGAAGCGCTCATTCGGAGCGAATTCGATCAGCCGTTCGGTCTGTCGCTTGCCGTCGCGCGTCTCCGCGACCCGCGCGCAGCCTTCGCGGTCTCCCTCGCTTTCCACCCTTGCCAGCATCGGGTGCCATCGGCCCACCGAGCCGAAAGAACCGATTTCTCGCCAGAGGTCTGTGGATTTCTCGCCGATCGGCACGGATACGATGATTTGCGGCATGCGTCAGTTCCCCATCATTCTGCTCGCCTCGTGGCGCAAACCATTTCGCGGCGCAGCGGTTCCGGGGATGCCCGAAAAAAGGCCGGGAAAACCGGCGCCTCATCCGACGCGCGATTGCGCCTTGCGCATGACGCGCGTCGCACCACTTGATCGGGGCAAGGCGGAGGGGACTGATGGCGACACGCATCGATTTCACCAGCGAAGAATTCTTCCGCGATCCGGCGACCGCTGTTGCGGCGCTGCGAGCCCGTGCGCCCGTGGTTGCCACGCGATTTCCGATCGTGGGCAAAGTCTGGGTCACCACGACCTATGAGACCACCGCAGAGATGCTGAAGGATTCCTCCACCTTCGCATTGCGCAGGGAGGACGGGGCGCTTGCAGGGCTTCAGTGGTGGATGCCGAAATCCATCGCAACGATCGCCAACAGCATGTTGACGAAGGACGAACCGGATCACAGCCGGTTGCGCGGCATTGTCGACGAGGCATTCCGCCGTCGTGCCGTGCTCGAAATGGAGCCGCACATCCGCGCGATCGCAGACGGCCTTGCGGGCGAACTGTTCGCATCAGGCAGCCCGGCCGATCTGGTACAGCGCTATGCGCGCATATTGCCGCTCTCCGTCATCTGCGAGCTGCTCGGTCTGCCAGCGGCCGACCGGCCGAAATTCATTGGCTGGGCGAATGCGATGGGGCAGATCGCGAGCGCCTTCGGCTTCCTGCGCATGCTGTTCCTCCTGGGGAAGATGCGGCGCTACCTGGAGGAGCGCTTGCAGGCCGCGCGCAAGGAAGGCGGCGAGGGGCTCATTGCCGAACTGGTGCAGGTCGAGAGGGAAGGCGGCCGCATCACGCCGGACGAGATGGTGTCGATGGTGATGCTGTTGCTCGGCGCCGGTTCCGAAACCACGACGCATCTGATCAGCGGGTCCGTCTTCGAGCTGTTGAAGACCCCCGAGCTGCGTGACTGGCTCGAGGCGGACTGGAACCGCGCGAGCCTGGCGGTCGAGGAATTCCTGCGCTTCGTCTCGCCGGTGCAGTTCTCAAAACCACGCTATGTGCGGCACGATGTCGAGCTCGGCGGCATCACCCTGAAGAGGAACGATCGCGTGATGGCCATGATCGTGGCGGCCAATTTCGATCCCGCATCGCACCCGCAACCCGAGCGAATGGACCTCGAGCGGCGGCCGAACCGCCATATTTCCTTCGGCACGGGCATCCATTTCTGCCTTGGTCACCAGCTCGCGCGGATCGAGGCGATCTGCGCGCTCAAGGCGCTGTTCACCCGCTGGCCCAGGCTTCAGCTTGCGGTTCAGCCGTCCGAGATCCGTTGGCGGCGTCGGCCAGGCATACGGATGATTGAGAAGCTGCCAGTGGTGCCGAATGCATGAGCGGCACGGCATATGCTAGCGTGTGCGATCGGCCGCCGGGGGGTCGACGTCGCGAGGAGGCGGTTGTTGGCAGACATCTGGGCAAGAAAATCGACAGCCGAACTGCTGCAGGAGGCGGCAGGGGTGGAAGGCGATGCGCGAACATCGCCGCTGCGGCGCTCGCTGTCGGCACTCAATCTCGTCGCGCTCGGCATCGGCGGCATCATCGGCGCCGGCATCTTCGTCCTGACCGGACACGCCGCTGCGGCGAATGCAGGACCTGCGGTCACGCTTTCCTTCGTGCTCGGCGCGATCGCCTGCGCCTTCGCGGGCCTCTGCTATGCGGAAATGTCGTCGACCGTGCCGGTCTGCGGCAGCGCCTATACCTTTGCCTATGCGACGCTGGGCGAGTTCGTGGCCTGGATCATCGGCTGGGACCTGATCCTGGAATATGCCGTCGGCGCCGTTGCGGTCTCGATCGGATGGTCGGGCTACGCCGTCAGCTTCGCCAGAGATTTTGGCCTGACGATACCGCCGGAGCTGGCGTCCGCGCCGCTGAGCTATGACGCGACCACGCATGCCTGGTCGTCGACGGGTGCGATCTTCAACGTGCCGGCGATGCTCATCATCGTCTTCATCACCGCCCTGCTGGTTGCAGGGATCAGGGAATCGGCGCGGTTCAACAATGTCATCGTTGCGGTGAAGCTGATCGTGATCCTGCTCTTCATTGCCTGCACGATTTCCTCGTTCACGACCGCGAACTGGGTCACCGCGAGCAATCCCGAAGGGGCCTTCATTCCGCCGAATGCGGGCGTCGGCGTCTACGGCTGGTCCGGCGTGTTCCGGGGCGCGGCCGTGGTGTTCTTCGCCTACATCGGTTTCGACGCAATCTCGACTGCCGCGCAGGAGGCGAAGTCGCCGGAGCGCGACATGCCGATCGGCATTCTCGGTTCGCTCGTGATCTGCGCGACACTCTATGTCGCCGTCGGCTTCGTGCTGACGGGCATCGTGCCGTTCGACCGGCTGAACGTTCCCGACCCGATCGCGGTCGGGATCGATGCGGCCGGCGTCGGGTGGCTGTCGCCGATCATCAAGCTCGGCATCCTGTTCGGCTTGACCTCGGTGATGCTGGTGATGCTGCTGGCGCAGCCCCGGATCTTCCGCGCCATGGCGTATGACGGCTTGCTGCCGCCGGCGATCGCAAGCATCCATCCGCGTTTCCGGACGCCTCATGTCGCCACCATCGGTTCCGGCATCGTCGTTGCGCTCCTCGCTGGATTGCTGCCGATCGGGCTGGTCGGCGAGCTCGTCAGCATCGGCACGCTGTTCGCGTTTGCGGTGGTCTCGATCGGCACGATGGTGCTGCGCATCGTCGATCCGGATCTGCCACGTCCGTTCCGGGCGCCGGCGATCTGGCTGGTGGGGCCGGCCGCAGCCGCAACATCGCTCGTCCTGATGCTCAGCCTGCCGGCCGATACCTGGATCCGGCTCGCGGTGTGGCTCCTGATCGGCCTTGCGATCTATGCCGCCTATGGCCGGACGCACAGCCGTCTGCGCGCGAGCGATCAGCGCTGACGCGGCGGAACGATTCGGGCGGGCGATTTTGTGGATGTGAAGGCGGGTGCTTAGCGTTCGGTGATAGCTTGGGATCGATCAACGAGAGCGGCAAGGGAAAGCGACAATGAGCGAGCAAACGACAACCAACCGCGAACAACGACGATCTCGCCGGCACTTTCTGCAAGCAGGCGCGGCGGTCGCGGGCGGCGCTGCGCTCGGCGCGACACCAGCCGCGCTGGCGGATGCGGCGACAGCGGACACCAGCAACCTTCCGCCCAACATTCCCGAATGGATGAAGGCGCCGGGCGCGCCGATGGGCGATCAGCCTTATGGCACACCGTCGATGTATGAGAAGGGCGTCGTCAAGAACGTATCGAAGACCCTGCAGCAATATCTGTCGGCCTCCGGCCGCACGCCGCTGCAGGAGCTCGACGGCATCATCACGCCGAACGGGCTGTTCTACGAACGCCATCACGGCGGCGTACCGACGATCGATCCGGCGCAGCATAGGTTGATGGTGCACGGCCTGGTCGATCGTGCGCTGATCTTCACGATGGACGACATCCGCCGCTTTCCGTCGCAATCGCGGATCCATTTCATCGAGTGCTCCGGCAATCCCGTCTACACCAAGCCCTATGGCAAGACGGCGTCCGATCTCGTCGGCCTCGTGAGCTGCGCCGAGTGGACCGGCGTGATGCTGAAGGACGTCTTGACCGAGGCCGGCCTGCAGGAGGAAGCGAAGTGGCTGGTGGCCGAGGGCGCGGATGCGGCGGCATTGACGCGCTCGATCCCGATCGAGAAATGCCTCGACGACGCCATGCTGGTCTACAGCCAGAACGGCGAGCGGCTGCGTCCCCAGCAGGGCTATCCGCTGCGCCTCTTGCTGCCGGGCTTCGAAGGCAACATGAACATCAAATGGTTGCGGCGGCTGAAGGCGGTGGCCGAGCCCGTCTATTCGCGCGAGGAGACCTCGAAATATACCGACCTGATGCCCGACGGCACGGCGCGCGAGTTCACCTTTTACATGGAGGCGAAGTCGATCATCCTGCGTCCCTCGGGCGGACAGAAACTGAACGGCACCGGCTTCCACGAGATATCCGGCATCGCCTGGAGCGGACACGGTAAGATCAGGCGCGTCGAGGTCTCCGTCGATGACGGCAAGAGCTGGCAGATCGCCGAGCTTCAGGAGCCGGTCCTGACCCGCGCGCTCACCCGCTTCCGCCTGCCATGGCAGTGGGACGGCACTCCCGCCGTGATCCAGAGCCGCGCGATCGACGAGACCGACTATGTGCAGCCGACGCTCGCCGAACTGCTCGCGGTTCGCGGCGTCAATCATTACTACCACAACAATGCGATCTGGCCCTGGCGCATCGCCGCGAACGGGGAGGTGAGCAATGCGCTGGCATAGATCGCATGTCGCGCTGCTCGCGGCGGTGATCGCCGGGCTCGGCGTTGCCGCGCAGGCCGAAGAGCGCTTTCATATCGGGCGTGCGGCGACTCCGGCGGAGATCAAGGGTTGGGACATCGACATCGGTCATGACGGAGCGAACCTGCCGCCGGGTAGCGGCGGCGTCGAGCGCGGCCGCGTGGTGTTCAGCGAGCAATGCGCCGCCTGCCACGGCGCCGACGGGCAGGGCGGTGTCAGCGATCGCCTGGTCGGCGGGCAGGGTACGCTTGCGAGCGCCAAGCCGGTGCGCACCGTCGGCAGCTACTGGCCCTATGCGCCGACGCTGTTCGACTATATCCGTCGCGCCATGCCGCAGAACGCGCCGCAGTCGCTCAGCGATGAGGATGTCTACGCGGTCTCCGCCTATGTCCTCCATCTCAACGGCCTCGTTGCGGCGGACGCCGTGCTCGATGCCAAGACGCTCGCCGCGATCAAGATGCCCAACCGCGACCGGTTTGTGTCCGACCCGCGGCCCGACGTGCCGTAGCGTTGCCGGACTACGGCAGCCGAACGGCACGGAAACCGGCCGCCGTGCGCATGGCTGCGGCACTGAACAGTTGCCGTATCGCCGCGCCGAAGCCCACGGCCGATGCCGGGCCGAGCGACGCTTCCGCGGGCGTCGTGGTCGAGAGCGCATGTCGGGCCGCATCCATTGCCGGCTTCTCGATCCAGCGATAGGTGAGCGCGGCGACGGGAACGACGAGGACGACGGAGAGAATGAGCGCGGCCACCAGCGCCTGCTCCGGCGTTCCCAGGACCACCAGCTTGTCGTCATTGTGCCAGGCTACCAGTTCGAGGTGGAGCTTGTGGCCGAGGAAGGACGCGGCGCTCCGCATGATCTGGAAGACGAAGGTGTGGATCATGTAGATCGAATAGGACCATAGCCCGAGCTTCTGCAGCGCAGGCGAGCGCAGCATCGCCGAGATCCTGCCCTGATCGAACGAGAACACGCAGATCACGATCGCAGCGAGCAGTGGAAACAGATATTGCGGTCCGCCGGATGGCGTAACCAGCACGAAGACTGCAACCAGCACCGCGCACGAGACCTCCAACGTGTTCGGCATATCAAGCCGACCGTTGGAATAGAGGCGCAGGTCATAGACCAGGCATCCCGCGAAGAAGGAGAACATCGCGCGCAGCATGCCCCAATCGCTGGAGACGAACAGCGTGCCCGGCGAGCGCTCATAGAGGTGTATTCCGGCGGCAAGGCAGAGGCCGAGGAAGATCTCGCGCCGCCGCCGTGGGAACAGCACGACGATGACTGCAAACAGGATCGAGACGTAGAATTCGACCGCCGCGCTCCATGCGGGGCCATTCCAGGTCAGGCCGCCATGCAGGTTGAAGGACTGCAGGAACAGGATGTTGGTGACGACTTCATAGAGCGTGTGCCCGGCGCCGAACGGAACCGAATCCAGCGCGAACGAACCGTCGGTGCGCATGAAGACGATCTTGCTCACTTCGATCATCACGAACAGCGCCAGCATCACGATGTGCAGCGGCCAGAGCCGCGCGAACCGCATCGCCACGAAGCGGACGCCATCGCCGGCATGGTTAAGGCGCTGGCCATAGGCGTGACAGAGCACGAAGCCGGACAGGGCAAAGAACATGTCGACGCAGAATTGCAGGTTCACGAACGGCTGGGTGCCCTTCAGCGCATGGTAAACGGGAATGTGGAAGAGCACGACGAGCAGCGCGCAGATACCGCGCATTGCATCAAGTGCCTCAAACCGACCCGTGCCCGAAGATGTCTGTCCCGCCATGATACGCCTCGTTCGCTGGCTGTGCGCTTGGCTTGTCCCTGAGCAAGGCGGGGACCAGAGGTGATGGCGGTGTGGCTGGTGCTTGTGCTTCTGCAAGGTTTGGTAAATCGGTGCGGGGGCCGTGCCTCGTGATACCCGCACAATCCAGGCTGTAGATTCCATGGGGCGGTGAGCGCGCCCTTTCCGGTAGGTTTGGGTTTCCACACTCGAACCATCGGAGAGTCTGATGCAAGCATTGACCAAGAACACGCCCACCGCCGGGCATTGTGGCACGATTTTCGTTGCGATCGAACTGAGTCAGAAGACGTGGCTGGTGACGCTGCACAGTCCGGATCGGGACCGGATATCGCGCCACAAGCTGGAAGGCGGCGATCACGCCGGGCTGCTGGCGCTGATCGAGCAGGTCAAGGCCCGGGCGACTGCGAAGCTTGGAGCGGCGCCGCGGGTGGTGAGCTGCTACGAGGCTGGCTATGACGGCTTCTGGCTGCACCGGCTGCTCGCGGCGGCTGGGATCACCAACTTCATCTTCGACCCGGCGAGCATCGCGGTGGAGCAACGGGCGCGGCGGGCGAAGACAGACCGGATCGATGGCGAGCTTCTGCTGCGCACCTTGATGGCTCATTTGCGAGGCGAGCCGCGGGTGGTGCGGATCGTCCGGGTGCCGAGCGTGGCCGAGGAGGACGCCCGGCGCGCCAGCCGCGAACGCGAACGACTGGTGAAGGAGCAGACGGGGCACACCAACCGGATCAAGGCGCTGCTGCGCCTGTTGGGCATGGCGGCCGGCACCTTGCGACGACGGACCTGGCTCGCCTGGCTGGAGCAGCAGCGGGACTGGCAAGGGCAGCCGCTGCCGCCGCAGCTTCTGGCCGAAGTGAAGCGCGAGCATGCCCGGCTGATGCTGGTGCGCGACCAGCTCAAGGCGCTGGAGCAGGCCCAAGTCGCTACAGAAGTCGCGGCAGAAGTCGCGGCGGAAGCCGCCGCGGCGCCGGCGCCGATGGCGAAGCGACGGGATCAGTTGCAGCAGCTCAAGGCGCTCGGCCCGGCGTTTGCCGCGACGCTGGTGAACGAGGTGTTCTACAAGGACTTCCGCAACCGGCGCGAGGTCGCCAGCTATTGCGGATTGGCGCCCAGTCCCTGGCAAAGCGGCAGCATCGATCGCGAGCAGGGGATCAGCAAGGCCGGCAACCGGCGCGCCCGCCACAAGACGATCGAACTGGCCTGGCTCTGGCTGCGCCATCAGCCGGACAGCGCGCTCAGCCGCTGGTTCCGCACCCGCACCGAAAACGCCGGCAAGCGCGCCAAGCGCATCGCCATCGTCGCGCTGGCGCGCAAGCTGATCGTGGCGCTGTGGCGCTATCTCACCACCGGCCTTGTTCCGGAGCAGGCCGTGATGAAGGCCTAGCACCGGACCACGCCACCAGGGCGAGGCGGCTCCGCGCCGCGCGCCCCGTACAGGATGGATGATGACCGTGCCACCCAGGGGCCCAACCAGGCCGCTTTGTAGATGGGTCTCATCCTCTTGGCTTCCTCGCCGCAAGCATGCGGAATGTGGGTACGGATCAGCCGATCCGACCGGATATGAGGTGATGCAGTGAGCTGCAGAAATCTTCGGAAGCCAATCCTCGCCCGGGGCCCGGTCGTCGCGCTGCGCTACGCATGGCTCCGCGCGCCGCCCTCTCACTGCAAAAACCCAACCCGCACCGGTTCAAGAGCCTTGACTCACAAAGCCCCATATGAGGGTGGGCAAAGGCGCACTTGCGCCGTGCCCACCATCCAGCACCACGCTCGCGAGGGTGGGCACGCTTCGCTTTGCCCACCCTACAACGTCGTCGTGAGTTCCGATTCAAATTTCAAACAGCTACCCGCTGTCATCGTCCGCGAAGGCGGACGATCTAGTATTCCAGAGGCGGCAGTGCTTACGTTCAGATGCCGCGGGATACTGGATGCCCGCCTTCGCGGGCATGACGGTGGAGTATAGTGAGAGGACGTGAGTCTGCATTCTCGCGGCATGTGCTGCCCGAGGTTTGCGTCATCTCCACCCTCCTCGATAGCAGAGGGCGCAGGGAAAGCCGGGTGCCGGTTGCACCCGTGGGCCCCGTGCAACAAAAAGCACGGGGGTAGGACCACAGGTCAACCGAAGCAACTCCGGCTTTCCCTGCGCAGTGGCTTTACGGTTTACTTCGTGCTCTTCCCGGTGACCGGGCTTTCTTGCCACCGTCACTTCGTTAGAAGCTTAGCGCCAGCGTCGGGGCGCCAGAACCACACGACTTCGCCGTCCGTGATACCTGCGCTCGTCAGTCGCACGCATCGCGTCCACCGCATCTCACCGCAACGTTCGTGACGATCGCGACCCGCCCCTCATTCGGGTGAGACGCGCGGAGTTAAATCACTGATTTGCCCGACGACGGAAGCGGAATGTTTTTTGCGGAAGGGCTGGACAGACTTTTGGTGATTTGCCCGACGGGCACTTTTTGCATAGCTCGCGCCACAACACACGCTGTCATTCCGGGGCGATGCGACAGCATCGAGCCCGGAATCCATTTCTCCGCTCGCGCCTGGGCCCGATGGATTCCGGGCTCGCGCTTCGCGCGCCCCGGAATGACAGCGGAGGTTGAGGCGCGCTGAACGGCGGATTGCGCTATTCGCCTGCGCTCGCTGATTTAATGGAGCGTGGGACGCTAATCCCCCTACGATTTCTTCGCCAGCTTCCACTTGCCGTCCGCTGTGCGCTTGAGTGCGGGGTCATCGAGGCGGATGTGCTTTGACAGAAAATCGATGAAGGCGCGCACGCGGGCGGGAAGGGGACCGGGGTGGCCGACATAGACCGCGTGAATATCTTCACGGTCGCCGGGATTGAGCGCTTGAAGCACCGGCACCAATCGTCCGGCCTCAATGTCCGGACCGATATGGAATAAAGCGAGCCGTGCCAATCCGGCGCCGCCCAAAGCGAGCCGGCGGACGGCTTCGCCGTCGCTGGCGCGGACGATCGGCGGCGGCAGCACCTCTTCAATCCGCTCGCCCTTGCGGAACGGCCAGCCGCGGATCGTGCGTGGAAAGGTCCAGCCGATGCCGCGGTGATCGGCGAGTTCGGCCGGTGTCTTCGGCATGCCATGGCGCGCGAGGTAATCCGGCGAGGCCACGACGACCATGCGGCTGGTTGCGAGCTTGCGCGCGATCAGCCGCGACACCTGCAGCGGCCCGACCCGGATCGCAACGTCCGCGCGCTCCTGCATCAGGTCGATCACCGTGTCGGTGAGCACGATATCGAGCGTGATCCCGGGATGCTCGGCGAGGAAGCGCGGCGCCAAAGGAAGGACATGCAACGTGCCGAACGGGATGTTGCTGTTGACGGTGAGATGGCCTCGCGGCGTCGCGCCGGCGGCTGCTTCGTGTTCGGCTTCCTGGATCTCGGCGAGGATCCGGGTTGCCCGCTGATAGAAGGCTTCGCCCTCCGGCGTGAGCTGCAGCTTGCGGGTGGAGCGGTTGATCAGCCTGGCGCCGAGGCGGGCCTCCATCCGCGACACCAGCTTGCTGACGCCCGAGGGCGTGAGCCGCAGGCTCCGCGCCGCGGCGGTAAAGCCCGCGCGATCGACGACGCGGACGAACACTTCCATTTCGCCGGAGCGGTTGGTGTCTGATCGAACCATGTTGAATTGGTGTCACAAATGATTGGACTTGTCGCCCTCTAATTCTCGTAAAGCCACGACGCTATTTGCGCACATGCCGTCCTTCCAGTCCGGAGCCATGTCCTTGCCCATCGCTGTCCTTGCGCTCACCGCCGGTGCCTTCGGTATCGGCACCACTGAATTCGTCATCATGGGCCTTCTGCTGCAGGTCGCGGCCGACATGCAGGTGTCGGTATCGGCGGCAGGCCTGCTCATCTCCGGCTATGCGTTTGGCGTGTTCGTCGGCGCGCCGATCCTGACGCTGGCGACGCGGCGGATGCCGCGCAAGGCCGTGCTGCTGGGGCTGATGGCCATCTTCACGCTTGGCAATGCCGCCTGCGCGCTGGCGCCGAGCTATGGGCTGCTGATGGCCGCGCGGGTCCTGACCTCGCTGGCACATGGCACGTTCTTCGGCGTCGGCTCGGTGGTCGCGACAAGCCTCGTCGCCGAGGACAAGCGCGCGTCCGCGATCGCGACGATGTTCGTCGGCCTCACGGTTGCAACCATTCTCGGCGTGCCGTTCGGCGCCTGGATCGGGCTGTCGCTCGGATGGCGCGCGGCGTTCTGGGCGGTCACCGCGATCGGCATCGCCGCCCTTGCCGTCGTGGCGCTGTTCGTGCCTGATAACGTCGGGGAGGACGGCAACGCGGTGAAGATCCGCGACGAACTGGCGGTGCTGGCCCGTCCGCAGGTCCAGCTTTGCCTGGCCATGACGGTGCTCGGCTTTGCCGGGCTGTTCACGGTCTTCACCTATATCCAGCCGATCCTCACCCGCGTCACCGGATTTTCCGACGCGGCGGTGTCGCCGATCCTTCTGGTGTTCGGGCTCGGGCTCTCGATCGGCAATGTCGCCGGCGGACGGCTGGCCGATCGAGGCCTGCCGCGCGCGCTGATCGGAACGCTGGCGGCGCTCGCGGTCGTGCTGGTTGCAATGGCCGCTGTGCTTCCGCTGAAGGCCATGACCATTGTGCTGGTCGGCCTGCTAGGCATCGCGGCGTTCGCCACCGTGGCGCCGCTGCAGCTCCGGGTGCTCGAGACCGCGGGCGAAACCGGGCGAACGCTTGCGTCGAGCCTCAACATTGCCGCCTTCAATCTCGGCAATGCGTTCGGCGCCTGGGCCGGCGGCATCACCATCGATCATGGCCTCGGTCTCACCGCGCTGCCGCTGGTTGCGGCGGCGATCACCTCGGTCGGTCTTGCCCTGGCGCTGTGGAGCCTGCGCCTCGACCGGCCGCGGGCTCGGGCAGCGACATGTCCGGCGGAGTAGCGCGATGGCTGGAATAGCAAGATGTCTCCGGTCAGAACTTTCGGAGGACCTGGACGGGGAAGGTCGCGTTGTTGGTCTGGCCACTGCCGTCGGTCCAGAAGCAATCGACCTGATCGTCCTTGACCGTGTCGACCGTCATCAATGATCCACCCGAACGCAGGCGAACAAGATCGCCGGGGCGCAGTTGGGGCGTCGCAGGTCCGGTGGTCGAGATGCCCTGCGAAGCGGAGGCTGCAGATGCCTGAGTGAAGAACGGTGCGTTGAGTGACAGGATCAACCCGGCGCCGATCGCGAAGCGCTTCGCCATTGGGAGCATATCAGAGCCTCCGTGTCTTCAGAGACGATGAGGTGAGATCCTCAGCGCGTCACTAGATCTGCATCTGGTATTCCGCGCGCACTCCCTCCATGGCCGACTCGTTCCTTTGCAGGCGATACGCTCGGTCGCGCTTGGTGAGCGGCACGCTCGTCGCGGAATCGGACGCCGATCGATCGGTCCTCAGATAGCCGACGGCTGCGCGTTTCACTTTTTCAAAGGCGTGGTTCTCGATTTGCCGCACGCGCTCCGGCGAAATGTCCATCCGGTTGGCGAGCTCTGCGAGCGTGGGCGGATTGTCGGTGAGACGCCGTGCCTCGAAGACCTGCCGCTCACGCGGTGTCAGCACCTCCAGGGCAGCCGAGAGCGCGCTCGTCTGCTGGCTGGTTTCATCCCGCTCCGCCAGCATCACTTCGGCATCCGGGGAATCGTCGACCAGCATGGTCTCCCATTCCGCCGTTTGTCCATCGTCGTCCATCGGCTTGTTCAGGGAGAAGTCGCCGCGCAGCCGACCATCCATCTCGATCACATCGGCGGGGGTGACGCCCAAGTGCTCGGCGACCACATTGGCAATCTCCGGCGTGAGCGAGGTCTGATTGTTCGAGACCTTTCTGATTTCGCTCCTGAGGCGAAAGAACAGCTTCTTCTGCGCGGCAGTCGTTCCGATCTTGACCAGCGACCAGGAGCGCAGGATGTATTCGTGAATACTGGCCTTGATCCACCATAATGCATAAGTCGAAAAACGTGAGCCGCGGTTCGGCTCGAATCGTTGTGCGGCAACGACCAGGCCGACATTGGCTTCGGCGATGATATCAGGGAGGGGGAGGCCATATCCGCGGTAATGCCGCGCTACTTTTGCCGCAAGCCTGAGGTGACTCTTGACGAGAGCATGCAGCGCGGCCTGATCGCCGAATTCATGCCAACGGCGTGCAAACTGTTGTTCCTGTTCCGCGTCCAATAGGCAGTATTGTTCCATCGTAAAGGTTCCGTCAGTTATTGCGCTCGACGTATTTGCGTCGAGTGCCGATCGGGGCTCGAGCTGTGCCGAGGCACTACAATCATTAGGGGCAGGCGCTGCCGCGGTCTTTCGAGAGCGACGGTTTTTGCTGAAACGCACATTTCAGATCACGTCGGTCGGCCGCAGGGTGTCTGCGTCGGGCCAGACCGCGTCCGGAAGATTGACAACGAGTGGCGTTGGCGTGCTGCGCGCGACGACCCAGCGGAACGGCTGGTCGTTCGAGAGATTGCTTTCCATGTGCGGCAGGAAGGCCGGAACGTGGATGAAATCGCCAGCCTTTGCGTAGGCAACGAATTCTCCTCTCACACCCCAGCGGATCTCGCAGGCGCCGGAAAGGACGAATGCGATCGTTTCCTGCGCGCCATGATGATGGATACCGGTTCGTGCTCCGGGCTTGACCTCGAAAAGCCCGCCCCAGATGGCTGAGGAGATACCAAGCGCGGGATCGATCGCGGCACGACGTTCGGAACCCGGAGTTTGGCTTGTCCCGAGGTCGAAGCGATCGGGGCTGACGACGTGGACTGAGTTGCTCATGGCGATCACGCTCACGTTGCGAGTTGGCTGCCCGCTGAACGTAGGACCGGCGTGGTCGGCAGAGCCACTAAACAGGCGTTTAATCAGTTCACGTCCGATTGAGGGACGCTGCGGTCTCGCAAATCGGTGAGCTTGCTGAGCTCACAGGCAAGCGAGCTCACGCTGCTGCTATCTTGCAGTCGTAAAGAGTAACGTTCGATTGAGGAAGGCGCCGTGCGAATCCGAAAAGGCGCGTAACCCGAAATGATGGCTGAGCCGGGCGTCGCGATACGAACGACACCCGGCTCTGCCACGCTCCTTGGGCTCCTCTAGCACTTAAGTAGCTGGCTTGGGTTGAGCGGGCGGGCTCGTAGCGGACACCCGCCAAACCGTGTTTCCAACATCGTCGGCGATCAGCAGTGCACCCGCTCGATCGATCGCGAGGCCGACCGGCCTGCCGCGCGCACGGTCATCCGCATTGAGGAATCCCGTGACCACGTCCTGCGCAGCACCGGATGGCTTGCCATTGCTAAACGGCACGAACACTACCTTGTAGCCGTTGAGCGGGGTTCGATTCCAGCTTCCATGCTCGGCGACGAACGCGCCTCCATGGTATTGCGCTGGAAGGTTGTTGCCCGTGTACATGGCGAGGCCGAGCGGCGCCACATGCGAACTCAGGGCATAATCCGGCGCGATCGCCTTGGCGACGAGATCGGGGCGTTGCGGCTCGACGCGTGGGTCGAGATGCCGGCCGTAGTAGCTGTAAGGCCAGCCATAGAAGCCGCCGTCCTGCACCGAGGTCAGGTAGTCGGGCACGAGATCGGGGCCGATCTCATCCCGTTCGTTGGCGATGGCCCAGAGCTTGCCGGTCTCCGGCTCCCATTGCAGCCCGGTGGGATTGCGCACGCCGCTGGCGAAGATGCGATGGGCGCCGCTCGCGCGGTCGATCTCCCAGATCGCGGCTCTCTCATACTCGGCCTGGATGCCATTTTCGGTGATGTTGCTGTTCGAGCCCACACCGACATAGAGCTTTGTGCCATCGGGGCTCGCCAGCAACGTCTTGGTCCAGTGATGATCGATTGGTCCACCTGGAAGATCGGTCAGCTTGGTGCCTGTTGCGGTGATGCTGGTTTGTCCGTCCTGGTAGGGATAACGGACGATCGCATCCGTATTTGCGACGTAGAGATCATGGCCGACCAGCGCAACGCCAAATGGCGAGTTGAGGTGGTCAAGGAAGACGGTGCGCATGTCGGGAATGCCGTCGCCATCGGTGTCGCGCAGCAGCGTGATGCGATTTGCATCCTGCGCCTTGGCGCCGGCGAACCATTGCACCCAGCCAGTGATAAGATCCTTGGGCCGGAACACCGGGGCCTTCGGGCCATTGCTTTCGACCACCAGCACGTCGCCGTTCGGCAGCACGTAAAGCGATCGCGGATGCACGAACCCCGTGGCCAGTGCATGGATCTGCAATCCTTCCGCCACCTTCGGCGTTTCGCCGCCCCACGGCACCGGCCGCGCGATCCTGATCGGCGGCAACAGATATTGCTGCAGCTCCGGCAAGTACGGATGGGCGCCGATCTGCCTTGCAGGGCTACCGCCAACGTCGTCACAGGCCGCAAGACTCAAGGTAGCGGCGGCAACGACAGCCATCGTGGCAAGGCGCGGCAGCTTCGCCGCACGTCCAAGATCGTGCAAGCGGGTCATTGGGCTGCTCCCATGCCTTCGCTATAGGTCAAGTTCCAGCCTCCCGCCAACAGGAAGAGCAGGAGGATCGTGACGAGCCCCGAGAGCACGAGGCCGGTCGGCACGACGGCGGTATAACCGTCGCGGCTGTGAACGAGGACGTTCACGACCGAGAGCACGATCGCGACAACATAGGTGAGTGCACGAAACCAGGCCGGCCTCTGCCGGCCACTCAGGAGGTCGATCACGGCAGCGATGGCCGCAAGCGCCGCGATCACGAGGCCGGCGGCAATCAGCCAGACCGAAAATCTCTCCCACATCACGAGCGCGGTTCGCCAATAGGCGAGGTCGGTGAGGAAGGCGCCGATCAAGTAGGCGACCGAAAACGGCACCAGCATTTGATGAATGGCGTGGCGGCGGGAAACAATCACCGGTGCTGCTTCGGTTTCGACTGTGGAACTGCTGTAGGCCACCGCGATCTGCGTCATGCTTCGATCCTGACGATAATATGCGCGTGCGCGGCAACGCTTTGCCGACGCCTGCTTTGCGAGGCAACTTTCGATCTGTTCGATGTGTTGGAGCGCTTCGTGGCTTCCATAGGTGCAGATGGGAAAGTGCGCGGCGCTTTCAAAAGCACGCGTTCGAAACTGACGGTAAATCCTATGTGACCTTGCAGAGGTTGCGCTGCGCTCGGCCCGCGAAGCGTATCCGGTCGCCTCCCGCATTCGACGGACGTGCCAAGGTCAGGCAGGTGACGCCATCAGGTCGATCTGTCATATGGTTGACATAGGAAGGTACGATCTGAGGGCCGAGGGATGGCGCGACCTCCGGGACCGCTGCGCGAAATCGAAGGCCCTCGCAAGGAAGCAGCCGACGAGACGGCTCAGTTGTCAGTGATGGTACGTGTTGGCCAAATCGCTTCGTCCCGCGGGCAAGTCCGGCAGAGGACGCGCTTGCCCCGCCTCGGCGTCTGGCCGTTGGCGAAGATCGCGGCGGTACTTGTGATTTTGGTGGGGGTTACCGTCGCATCCGGAAACGAGCGGACGTCGCCGATCGGCCTCATGACGTTTGACATCCCGGCGCAGCCGCTGATCGACGCCCTGCAGGCGTACAGCCAGCAGGCCGGCGTTCAGGTGATGTTCGAGACGACCTCGGCCGCCGGTTTCCGTTCGCAGCCGGTCAGCGGCGAGTTCACGCCGCAGGCGGCGTTGCTGATGCTCTTGGCCGATACCGACCTGAGGATTCGCTACAGCCGATCCAACGCTGTGACACTCGCACCGGCGTCCACGCCGGACCCGGACGAGCCGCCCATCTATCCTCCGGTCTCCGCGGACATAACGCTTGGAACGCTGCGTGTTCGCGGCGCGAGCGATGCTTCCGATCGCAATCTGGGTGAGTATATCGGCCTTATGCAATCGGACATCCAGAAGGCACTGAAGAAGGGCGGGCGGAATAGGCGGGGCGAATATCGGGTCGCGGTCAAACTATGGGTGACGCCGTCCTCGCGAATCGTTGATAGGGCCGAGCTTGACGGATCGACAGGCGACGTTGATCGGGATAGTTCGATCACCGAGGCGTTGCGCGGCCTGGTGTTGAGCCAGCAGGCGCCGCCCAACATGCCGCTCCCGATCCGCTTCATGATCTCGATCCATGCGCTCTAGGCAACAAATACTATAAAGGGTTGCCGCGAGCTCCGGCGCCGCGTTACTCGGTGCTGCGGCGATCAAACGATTCTCGGGGCGTGCAGCCGTTGCCATGGATTCCGGCAATGGCCGCGGTACCTCAATATTCTCGCGCCTGTGGTTGGATTGTCGCGATCGCCGACCAGCTTGCGAGTGACTATGATCCGTCACGCGAGTGTCATCCTCGGTCGATAGGGAAAATACTGGGACTGACCATGGTCTGCGACAATGCAGGACGTGGGGGTGCGGGGCTGGTAAGTGTCTGATTCCAACAGTAAATCTCTGCGAGAGACAGTCGCAGCCGATTACGAGGGTTTGGCCAAACGTCTGACGCGTTGCCTTGGCTCCTCGGATTTCGCGCGCGAGGCACTGCACGAAGCGTTTCTGCGGGTCGATCGCGTGTCGGATGCGGTGCCTATCCATAGCCCGGTCGACTATCTCTTTCGCACCGCGCTGAACGTCGCCAAGGATCGGCGCAAAAGCGATCGGCACTTGCTGAACTCTGCGGAAATCGCTGACATCATGGACATCCCCGACGACCGTCCGGATCCGGCGATGGTGACGGAGGCGCGGATCGAACTGACGGAGTTTCAGAAGGCGCTCGCAGAATTGCCCGCCCGCCGGCGCGATGTATTTGTCGCAGCCCATCTTGATCATCTCCCCCATCGCGAGATCGCCGCTCGGTTTGGCATCAATGTGCGCACCGTCGATTTCGACCTGCAGCATGCCATGGAGCATCTCAGCCGCCGGCTCGGCCGCAACGTTCTCCGGCGCCTCGGGCCGCGTCCAAAGGCGAAATCCAGCGAGTAGCTTGCGTCTCGGCCGAGGATGTGTTTGTCAGGCCGTCTGGAATGATTTTCCCGACGCACACGCCCGGTGCTCGCACGGGGCGGGGAATCTTCAAGAAAAATTTTGGAAGATGCACTTTCTATAGCGACAAGCAGCTTGAAAGTGCGGATAGCTTGCATTTTCGATTCAGTCTTCCTTTGCGTCAATCGTCTATAGAGCAAGAGGGCGCGGCATCTTCGACTACGCCGGAGTCATTCGGCGGGAGAGACAACAAAGAGCGACTGGCCTTGACCGCAGGCGACGATATTCCTTCCGAGCTGGACCCGCTGCTGCGGCAGGCGCTTGCGTGGGTTATTCGCCTGCACTCGGGCTCGGCGACATCGGACGATGCTGCCGCTTTGGCACTTTGGCGGCAGCGCAGCGCTGAACACGAGGCTGCCTTCCGTGATGCCGTGCGGCTGTGGCGCAGTTTCGGCGAGGCGACACGCAAGCTCGCGAGCGAAGAGCTTGTGAATGTCGAACGCTGGAGGCCGCCTCTCGCGCGCGACAGACTCAGTCGCCGGGCGCTGATCGGGGGCGCGATGGCTGCCGCCGCATCCGTGGCCGCCGGATACGTGGTCGTTCGTCCGCCGATGGGGCTATGGCCGTCGTTCGAAGAACTGTCGGCGGACTATCGGACCGCCAAGGGCGAGCGGCGCAACATCGCCTTGTCTGACAACGTCTCGCTGACGCTCAACACCCAGACGAGCATCGCTGTACGATCCGAGCAGGGGGCGCCGCGCATCGAACTGATTTCGGGCGAGGCTGCCGTGCAGGCCGAGCGCGACGCGCCCGTACCACTTGTCATTGATGCCGCCGGAGGCCGTGTTACGACGCGTCGTGCCAGTTTCAACGTGCGATGTCTCGATCGTACCGTCTCGGTGTCGTGTATTGAAGGCGATGTCGAAGTCGAATGGAAAGGACAGCGCGTCGCGATTTCGGGGGAGCAGCAGATATCCTATTCGGCGGAGACAGGGCTGGGGCGCGCAGCGCAGGCGGATCTGGAGCAGGCGAACGCCTGGCAAAAGGGGCTTCTGATCGTCCGCGACTGGCCGGTCGGCCGGCTGGTCGAAGAGATCAACCGCTACCGGCCGGGCAGGATTGTCGTCATGGACGAGCAGCTTGGGCGCCGCATGATTTCGGGCACGTTCCATCTCGATCACCTGGACGACTTCATCGCTCAGGCCCACGGCCTGTTCGGCGCCACGGCGCGGTCCCTGCCGGGCGGCATCGTGTTGCTGAGCTAGCGTCTTGAACAGGCTCTGCTGGACGAACTGCAAGACAACGAGGACTCAATGATCAGGCCGCGACATGCGGAGGGCGTGCACCGGTGTCGCAGGTTGGCCACCGTCATCCAAGGCGTTGCGGTCGGTTTCGGATTGCTGTGGCTGACGACGTCGGCAGGCTGGCGCGCCGAGGCTCATGATATCGGCTGGGCGGTTGGGCAACTCGCGCCGCATCAGCAGTGGTCTGAGGCTTCGCCGCTGGCGCGCACGCAGGAGCCTGCGGTGCCTAGCCGCCAGAAGAGCGGCACCGGATTCTTTGTCGACGACAAGGGCCATATGTTGACCGCCCGTCACGCGGCGGAAGATTGCTCGCGGCTCATTGTCGCCAAGGAAGGCCGGGCCCTGGCGGCGCAGCTCGTGGCCTTGTCGCCCGGCACGGATCTCGCGCTGATCAAGGTGACGAAGACCCTGGGGCTGGCGGCGGTTTTCCCGAGCACGGTCGGCGTGAACACCAACGACATGGTATTTGCCTCCGCTTACGACAAGCTGGCGACAAACCGCGGTCTGCTTGCAAACGCGACCGTCGCTGGCGGCCCAGGCAGCCAGTCGGGTGCGCTGATGATTGATACGGATGTCACCTTCGGCGCCAGCGGCGCGCCCGTGCTGGACAGTCGTGGCCTGGTGCAGGGGATCATAAGCCGCAGGACCGGATCGAGCCGCGTGGTCGCGGTCGGGGCAGGGGACGCCAAGAGTTTCCTCGCCGCCAACGGCGTTCGTGTCGCGATCGACGATCGATCCCAGATCGTCGCCGCCACGTCGCGGGGCAGCCGGGCGGCCTCGATTTCGGCGCGGGTCACGTGTTTGCAGAATTGAGGCGAGACGCATGTGGCAGATGAGTTTGTCCAAGATAGCCGGTTGGGTGGCGGCGACGGCTATCGTCGCGATGTTTTCGCCGGCGCTGGTTTCCACATCGGCGCGGTCGCAAGAGTATCGCGAGGCAGGCAA
Organism: Bradyrhizobium sp. USDA 10063; assembly: GCF_054063735.1. Taxonomy (NCBI): domain Bacteria; kingdom Pseudomonadati; phylum Pseudomonadota; class Alphaproteobacteria; order Hyphomicrobiales; family Nitrobacteraceae; genus Bradyrhizobium; species Bradyrhizobium sp. USDA 10063. The sequence goes on from NZ_JBSSGP010000002.1 coordinate 454,741, forward strand.
GGCGCCGCCGCATTGGACCCAGTTCGCGAAGCTGGTCAGGTATCGCTTTGAAGACTGGATGGGAGCGGATGACGAGGTCGGAAATCGTTTCCGGGCCTATCTTCGCGAGCACCGGGGAAAAGAGGACGGGCCGCCGCAGATGCTCGAGGTGCGCGCGTGGCTGAATCCCGACGGCACGGTTGAAAAGGTGACGTTCCCCCCGCTCAACAATGCACAGGCCGACGCCGATCTGCGGAAGATCCTCACGCGGGGCAATGTCGGGGAGGCACCGCCACCGGAAATGCTGCAGCCCCTGCGCCTGCGCCTCTTGCTGAATCTGAAATAGCCGCGCGATCTGCAGGATCGCAGGCGCTCCGCGAATCGCGGGGCGTACGCAAAAATTTCTTAAGACTTCGATTCAGTCTCGTTCCGGCTCGATCGTCTGTTGAAGTGAGGCACCATGAACGCGGCATTCCGCCGTGCCGTCATGCGCGTGCCCCAGGAGACGAGCGAGCACCCGTGCAATCTGAGATCGGCTACAAGCGCGGCGGGCTTGCGTCCGCCCGAACGGTGTTGCTCGGCCTGAGGCCTGTCGTGTCGGTGATCGTCGGCGGTCTCTGCGCGCTGGCGTGGGGGGAGGCAGCCGCCGCGCCGCAAGGCGCGAATGCGTCCGCTGCGACTGCAACTGCGCCGCAGCCGCAGAGCGCCGCGCCGGTGCAACGCTTCGACATCGACGACTTCGCGGTGCAGGGCGCCGACAAGCTGCCGCAGATCGAGATCGAGGAGGCGATCTACCCGTTCCTCGGCCCGAACAAGAGCGCCGACGACGTCGAGAAGGCGCGGGCCGCGCTCGAGAAGGCCTATCGCGACAAGGGCTATCAGACCGTCAGCGTCTCGGTGCCGACGCAGAATGCGCTGCGCGGGGTGGTCATCCTCAAGGTCACGGAGATGAAGGTCGGGCGGCTGCGGGTCAAGAACTCGCGCTACTTCGATCTCGACCAGATCAAGGACAAGGCCAAATCGCTGAAAGAAGGCACGGTGCCGAACTTCAACGACGTCACCAAGGACATCGTCGCGCTCAACCAGTGGCCCGACCGGCGGGTGACCCCGGCGCTGCGCGCCGGGGTCACCCCGGGCACCGTCGACGTCGATCTCAATGTCGAGGACAAGCCGCCGCTGCACGGCACGGTCGAGGTCAACAACCGCAACTCGCCGAACACCACGCCGACCCGCCTCAGCGCCACCGTGCACTACGACAATCTGTGGCAGCTCGGGCATTCCTTCAGCTTCACCTATCAGGTGGCGCCGCAGCGGCCGGAGGATGCCGAGGTGTTCTCCGGCTCGTATCTGGCGCGGATTCCCGATCTCGACTGGCTCAGCCTCTTGGTCTACGCCGTGAAGTCGAGCAGCAACGTCGCCACCGTCGGCGGCACCAACATCGTCGGCCCCGGCGAGATCGTCGGCGGCCGCGCGGTGATGACGCTGCCGGGCCGGGAGAATTTCTTCCAGACGCTGTCGGTGGGGGTGGACTACAAGCACTTCGACCAGACCGTGGGGCTCGGCACCGACAGCTTCGCTTCGCCGGTGACCTATTATCCGGTGGTCGCCAGCTACGGCGCCACGTTCCAGCACGAGACCTTCATCACCCAGTTCAACGCCGGGCTGACCTACAGCCTGCGTCCGTTCGGCAGCGACTGGACCGAGTTCGACGCCAAGCGCTACTACGCCTCGCCGAGCTTCACGCATTTCAACGTCGACGTGGCGCACACCCAGGAGCTGCCGGAGAATTTCCAGCTCTGGGGCAAGGTGCAGGCGCAGGTCGCCGACGGCCCCCTGGTGTCGAGCGAGCAGCTCAGCGCCGGCGGGCTCGACACCGTGCGCGGCTATCTGGAATCCGAAGTGCTCGGCGATGACGGCGTGATCGGCAATGTCGAGCTCCGCAGCCCGAATCTCGGCGAGATGCTGCAGAAGGAGATGAAGGACGAGACCGGCCAGGGCGCGCCGCGCTTTGTCACCTTCAACGACTGGCGCCTGTTCGCCTTTGCCGACGCCGCGCATGTCAGCATCCAGCGGCCGCTGCCGGAACAGCAGTCGACGTTCGATCTGTGGAGCTACGGCGTCGGCACGCGCTTTCGGGTGTTCAACAGCTTCAACGGCCTGTTCGCGCTGTCGATGCCGATGATCAGCCAAACCTATACCCGCGCGGGCGATCCGCGCTTCAACGTTCGGATCTGGGGTGAATTCTGATGACAATGGGATGGGACAAGATGCGGGCGGTGCACCGCGGTGTGACGCGCGCGGCCGCGAATGCGGCGGCGATGCTGCTGCTGGCCGTGGTCGCGGCGCTGGCTGTCGTCTCGCCGGCGAACGCCTGGTGGAACGATGAATGGCAACTGCGCAAGAAGATCACGATCGATGCCAGCGCCACGGGGGCCAACATCACCGACCCGGTCGGCACCACGCCGGTGTTGGTGCGGCTGCACACCGGCAACTTCCGCTTTGCCGCCGCCAAGGACGACGGCGCCGACCTGCGGTTTGTCGCCGGCGACGACAAGACGCCGCTGAAGTACCACGTCGAAAAATACGACTCGCTTCTGAGCGAGGCATTGGTGTGGGTTTCGGTGCCCAACCTGCAGCCGGGGGCCAAGGCCGAGATCTGGCTCTACTACGGCAACAAGAAGGCGGTGGCCGCCGCTGACGCCAAGGCGACCTACGATCCCGATACGCTGCTCGTCTATCACTTCAACGAGCGCGGCACGCCGTCGCTGGATTCCTCGGTCTGGAGCAACAACGCCCAGAGCGTCGGCCAGCCCGCCGAAGGCGCGATCATTGGCAATGGCGTCCGGCTGACCGGCCAAAACCCGGTGACGCTTCCGGCGTCGCCGTCGCTGACGCTAGCCGCCGGTAGCGCGTTCACCTGGTCGGCCTGGATCCGGCCGGCGGCCGCGCAGCCGAATGCGGCGCTCTACAGCCGCCGCGATGGTGCGACCGGCAATGCGCTCGTGATCGGTCTGGACAATGGCGCGCCGTTCGTCGAGGTGACGGATGCCGGCACGGTCCAGCGCAGCGGCGCCGGCGCGGCGGTGGCGCCGGGCACCTGGCATCACCTGGCCGTGGTCGCGAGCAACGGCCAGGTCACCTTGATGCTCGACGGCAATCCCTATGCGTCGGTCGCCGCTTCGTTGCCGGCGCTGAACACGGTGGCCCTGATCGGAGGTGGCACGGCTGCAACCTCCAGTGCAGCTCCGATCGCCCAGGCCGCCCCGTCCGCAGCCGCGCAGTCCCCTGCTGCGCCGGCTGCGGACGGCACCGCGGCCCCCGCCGCCGACGATGCGGCCGCCGCTGCTGCTGCGCCGACGCCCGTCGCGGTCCCGGCGCTGGCCGGCTTTGCCGGCGACGTCGACGAACTGCAGATATCGAAGCTCGCGCGGCCGGCCGGCTTCATCAAATTCGCCGCGATCGGGCAGGGCCCCGACCAGGCCAAGCTGATCGCCTTCAGCGTCGATGAGGAAACCGGAAGCTGGCTGTCGGGCTACTTCGCGGTGATCCTGAAGTCGGTGACGCTCGACGGCTGGGTGGTGATCGGCCTGCTCGTGATCATGGCGGCCTTGAGCTGGGTCGTGATGGTCGACCGCGCCTCCTATCTGAACCGCCAGGCCAAGGCCAACGCGGTGTTCATGACGCACTTCCGCGCGGTCGCCGACGACCTCACGATGCTCGACCGCGGCGAGGACGCCGACGTCGCCAGCCTCGGCGGGCGGCTGTCGGCGGCGGAGGCTAAGGCGATGAAGGCCTCCTCGCTCTACCGCATCTACCACATCGGCGCCGAGGAGATCCGCCACCGCTTCCGCGGCGGCGCCGCGCCGGTGCTGTCCGGCGCCTCGATCGCGGCGATCCGCGCCGCGCTCGACGGCGGCGTGGTCAAGGAGATCCAGCGGCTGAACCGGCTGATGGTGATCCTGACGATCGCGATCTCCGGCGGTCCGTTCCTCGGCCTGCTCGGCACCGTAGTCGGCGTCATGATCACCTTTGCGGCGATCGCGGCCTCCGGCGACGTCAACGTCAATGCGATCGCGCCCGGCATCGCGGCGGCGCTGGTCGCCACTGTGGCCGGCCTCGGCGTCGCGATCCCGGCGCTGTTCGGCTACAACTACCTGATCTCCAAGATCAAGGATCTGACCTCTGACATCCAGGTCTTCGTCGACGAGTTCGTGACCAAGATGGCGGAGTTCTATTCCGCTGACCGGCCGGATCCGATCGAGCACCGCATGGCCGCGGAGTAACGGTCATGCAGGTCCAGAGCGACTCCAAGCCGTATGACGACATCAACATCACCCCGATGTTGGACCTCGCCTACGTGCTGCTGGTGATCTTCATCATCATGACCACGGCGACGGTGCAGGGCCAGAAGGTCAATTTGCCGAAGGCCTCGGCGGCGCCGTCGCTGGCGACCCAGACCACCAAGGCGATCACCGTCGCCAACGACGGCAAGATCTTCCTCGACACCATTCCGGTGACGCTGCCCGAGCTCGAGCAGCGGCTGGTGCAGCAGAAGGCGCTGACGCCGGAGTTTCCCGTGGTGCTGCGCGGCGACGCCCAGGCCCAGTACCAAAGCGTGATGGACGTGCTCGACCTGCTCGGCCGCATCGGCCTCACCCAGGTCGGACTCGCCACCAAGCCGCTCGTGAAGTGATGCGCTCGTCGATCCCGCTGCCAACGCCATTCCCGCAGACGCCCGTTCGGCGCAAACGCGCCTATGAACGAGCGCTCGATGCGCTGCTGCGAGCGCTCGTCCGGCTGCGGCTGGTCGGGCCGGCTCTCGATAGTCCTGCTTCCGGGGCTGTGAAGGGAGGGGAGTGCGTGAGTTCTGTCGTTCTGCCTTTTCCCATCCGGGGCGAAGCGCTTCTCGTCAATCTGGCGAACGAACTCCGCGGCCGCGTCACGGCCGGAGAGCTGGAGGATGATCCGTTCCTGGCGACGATATCGCGCGGCCGCCGGGCGCGCCTGTCGATCGATCGCGATGCCTATGTCGAATTCAACGCCGAAGACGAGACCTTTCATCTGAAGATAGATGCCACGCCCGTCCTGACGCTGACGCTGGAGACGAAGGAGTTCGCAAGGATTGTCGAATTCGTCTTTCAGTATTTCGTCGAGCGCGATCGTGGCCTGCGGCAGGTCGAGGTCGTGTCGTGAGCAAGCCTCGGGACGATTGGAATCTCCCGGACGGGCCGTCGGCTCGTCAGCGCTCCGTGTTCCGCAGCCCCGGGATGCGCTACGGCGCGGCGCTTGCGGTGATCGCCTTGCTGTTCGGCGGGGTGGGCTACTGGTTGTTCGGTGGCGACGATCTGCCGCCGCCACGACAGGTCCGCGAGATCACGATCGTCAACATCACGCCACCGCCGCCGCCGCCTCCGCCACCTCCGCCGCCCGAGCAGAAGATGATCGAGCAGCCGAAGATGGCCGAGCCCGAGTTCAAGGAAGAAAAGCCGATCGAGAAGCCGCAGGACGAGCCGGTCAAGGACGCCAAGAACGAAGAGCCGCCGGGGCCACTCTCGCTTGACGCGAAGGCGACGGGACCCGGCGATCTCTTCAATCTCGGCGGCAAGCCGGGCGGCAATCCTTACGGGGGTGGGGGCGGCGGTGGCAGCCGCTGGGGCTGGTACGCCTCGATGGTGCAGGCGCAGATCGAATCCGCGCTGCGCGCCAACAACAGGACGCGCAGGGCGGTCATGGAGGTGCAAATCCGCCTGTGGGCCGACAGCACCGGCCGCATCAACCGTGTTCAGCTAGTGCCATCGACCGGCGATGCCGAACTCGACGCACTGATACGCAACGACATTCTCGGCGGTCTGACGCTGCGCGAACCGCCGCCGAAGGACATGCCGATGCCGATGGTGACGCGCGTGACCGCGCGTCGGCCGAGCTAACGCGACTCTGATCAAACACAACGGACTGAAGAGGACTGGGGACAACATGTTTGAGATCAATCCAGGTGCACGCCGGCGCGCGCTGCTGCTCGCTGTCTCGCTGGCTGCGCTGTCCTGCGCGGCGCCAGCACTTGGCCAGCCCGCGGACGAGGCCGGCGCGCCTGAGAAGAAGGCGGAGTCCAAGCGGCCGAAAGTGTCGGATGCCAAGCCGACCTCGCCGAATGCCACGGTCAACCTGCTCAACCTGATGGTGAAGCGCAAGCTGCTCAGCGAGGATGAGGCGCAGGCGCTGATCAAGCAGGCCGAGGACGAAACCTATGTGTCGCGGCAGGCCGCGAAGGACGCCTCAGCCAAGGCGGATGACGCCGCCAAGGCGGCGACCGCGGCCGCGGCGGCGGCCAATCCGCCCGGCACCAAGCACGTCACCTACGTGCCGGAGATCGTGAAGCGGCAACTGCGCGAGGACATCAAGAAGGAGGTGATGGCGAAGGCCGAGAAGGAGAATTGGGCCTCGCCCGGCAAGTATCCGGAATGGGCGCAGCGCATCCGCTTCTACGGCGACGTGCGCGCCCGCTATCACGGCAGCTTCTTCCCGACCGGCAACGATCCGGCGTTGTACAACTTCAACGCAGTCAATTCAGGCGCGCCTTACAACGTGTCCGACGACAACATCAACCAATTCCCGACGTACAACACCTATCAGAATCGTAACCAGGTGCGGCTGCGCGCCCGCCTCGGCATGGACGCCGATCTCACCAACGGCTTCTCGGCCGGTCTCAGGATCGCGACCGGCGAGAGCAACTCGCCGGTCTCGACCAACCAGACGCTGGGCGGCAGCGGCTCCAACTTCTCCAAATATTCGATCTGGCTCGATCGGGGCTTCCTGAAGTATCAGCTCCCGAACCAGGATCTCGCGGCGTCGGTTGGGCGGTTCGACAATCCGTTCTGGTCGCCGACCGATCTGGTCTGGTACCGCGAACTCGGCTTCGACGGCTTCGCCGTGCAGGCCAAGCAGGAGGTGATTCCTGATATCACCGCGTTCGGCGTCTTGGGTGCGTTTCCGATCTACAATACCGACTTCAACGTGGGCACCAACGCGCTTTCCGTCGATGGTGGAGCAAAGCTTCCGAGCCACGACAAATGGTTGTTCGGCGCTCAGGCCGGTTTCGCCGCACGGTTCGACCCGGTTTCCGAGTTCCGCTTCGGCGTGGCCTATTACGATTTCGAGAACGTTCAGGGACAGGCTTCTGCGCCATGTTTCGTGTTCAACGCCTCGGACAATTGCAGTTCTGACCTGACGCGCCCACTCTTCGCGCAGAAGGGCAACACCTATGCGGCGTTGCGCAACATCGTCTCGGACACCTACAACAACTTCGGAACGATCAATCAGTTTCAGTACTTTGGGCTGGTGCAGAAATTCCGGCCGGTGGTCGCGAGCGCCTCGCTCGACCTCGGCGAATTCCATCCGTTCCACATCGTGCTCGATGGCGAGTTTGTTTGGAACTCGGCCTTCAATCGCGCGCTGACGGTCGCCGGCACCGGGCCTGGGGCTCTGCCCAACGTCCCCGGCGTCGCCCTCAACAACCGCGCCGGCACCGCGGATGGGTCGGTCGGCCCCTTCAACGGCGGCGACATCGGCTGGATGGCGCGCGTCACCGTCGGCAACCGGGAGATCAAGCATTTCGCCGACTGGAACGTGCATGTCGGCTACAAATATCTGGAGTCGGACGCGACGCTCGATGCCTTCGCCGATTCCGATTTCGGGCTCGGCGGCACCAACCTCAAGGGCTACTTCCTCGGCGGCAATGTCGGCCTCAGCGAGAACGTGTGGGCGACGATGCGCTGGCTCAGCGCCAACAATATCGCCGGCTCGCCCTACGCGGTCGATGTCCTGATGGTCGACCTCAACGCGAAGTTCTGATCATGACGATGCGCATTCTCACCTTCACCCTGGCGACTGTTGTGCTGTGTTCGCACCTCGAACCCGCCCGCGCCGATGCCGAGACCGACCGGCTGCGCGAAGCCCTGCGCAGCGCCACCCTGCAGACCCGGCAATTGGAGGACCAGCGCACGGCGCTGCAGGCCAAGCTGGCGGACGCCGAGCGCGACAAGGCCGCGGCCAAGGCCCAGGTCGACGCCGCCAAGGCGCAGGTCCGCCAGGTCGAGAAGCAGCATCGCGAGGCGGTCGACGAGTTCAACAAGCGGCTTTCCGAACGCGACGAGACGCTGGAGAAATGGAAGGCGGCCTATGAGGAGGCCGCCACGGTCGCGCGCGACAAGGACGCCGCGCGCGCCAGGTTCGAGGGCGAGGCCAACGCCTACAAGGCCTCGACCAAAGGCTGCGTCGCCAAGAACGAGCAGATGCTGAAGGCCGGCCGCGAACTCCTGAAGCAGTACAAGAGCGTCACGATCGGCGACACCATCGTCGCGCAGGAGCCGATGCTGGGGCTGCGCCGGGTGGAAATCCAGAACCGGATCCAGGACAGCGGCGACAGGATCCTCGACCAGAAGGCAGTACCATGAACCTCTCTCCTCTCCGCGGTGCCATCCTGACGCGATCATGCCGTGTGGCGATGATGGCGACAGTGCTCGCCGGCCTGCCGCTCGCCGCATCCGCCCAGACGGCCGCGCCGGCGGCGCCGCCGCGTCCGGTGCAGGCGGTCGCCAAGCCGAAGCCGGCGGCACCCGCACCGGCGGCCGCGGCGACGACGCAAGGCGCGGCGGCCACCGCCAAGTCCGGCCCCAGTGAAGACGTGATCGCCCGGGTCGGCAGCACCAACATCTCGGCCGACCAGATCCGGGCCTATGTCGCTGCGCTCGGGCCGCGCGAGCGGGCCGCGTTCGGGCAGGATCCGAATCTGCTGAGCCAGGCGGTGCGCTTGATGCTGGCCAACCGCCTGGTGCTGCAGGAGGTCGCGGCGAAGAAGTGGGATCAGCAGCCGACCATCGCCGAACAGCTCGACCGGGTGCGCGAGAGCGCGGTCGTCGAATTGTACCTGCAGACGGTCTCGACGCCTCCGGCCAGCTTCCCGAGCGAGGACGAATTGCAGAAGGTCTATGATGCCAACCGGGCCTCGTTCCTGATGCCGCGGCAGTTCGAGCTCGCCCAGATTTTCGTCGCGGCGGCCAAGGACGCCGACAAGGCGGCCGAGGACAAGGCGAAGAAGACGGTCGAGGAGCTCCAGCGCAAGCTGAAGGCCCCTGGCGCCGACTTCGCCGCGCTCGCCAATGAGACCAGCGACGCCAAGAACGACGCTAAGAACGACGCCAAGAACGGCGGCGCGCTCGGCTGGGTGGCGGAAAGCCAGATCCGGCCGGAGATCCGCGCCCAGGTGATGGCGCTCGCCAAGAACGCGATCGCCGAACCGATCAAGCTCGACGACGGCTGGCACATCATCAAGCTGCTCGATACCAAGGCCTCCTACACGAGAACCTTGCCGGAGGTGCGCGACGTGCTGACCCAGCAGATGCGCAGCGAGCGCGCGGCCGCCCTGCGGCGCGCCTACCTCGCCGAACTTCTCAAGCAGAATCCGCCCATCATCAACGAGCTCGCGCTGTCGGGACTGATCGGCGGCCCGGCGCCGGCGGCGAGGTAGCCTGGCGATGCCCACCGTGCCGCCCATCGCCGACCCGGCCCCGCAACCGATGCTGACCGCAGGTGGGCTTCGGACGCTGCTCGCGATGTGCGGCTATCGCGGCGCCGTGCATTCCGCTGCCATTTGACGATCTGATCACCCTCAAGCCTGTTACGGAGTTTTCCAGTGTCCGAAGCCACGATCACCAAACTGACGCTCGACAGCCTGCGCGATCTGTTGCAGCTCGCCGGCTATCGCGTCGAGACCCTGACCGATCCGGTCGCCAACACTTCCTATCTGCGCTCCGCGACCAACGGGCTGGCGTTCGACGTCCGTCCGGGAAATCGGATCGCCGGCGAGGAGCAGAGCTTCATCGATGTCGCCCTCATCGCCGTGTTGCAGGTGCAGGGCGAGCTGCCGCTCGAGGTGGTCAACCGCTGGAATGCGACCCGCCGCTTTGCGCGCCTGCAACTCAGCCCGCCGTTCCTCGCGCTGTCGCTCGATGTCTCGGTGGCGGGCGGCGTGACGCAGAACAATCTGCGGGCCCAGATCGAAATCTGGGACCATTTGGTGCAGCAGCTCGTGAGCTATCTGCGCGAGGAACTGGCCAATCTGGCCAAGGCCAAGGCGCCGGATGCGCTAGGGGCGAGCGCCGCCTTGCAGACGCCGACTAAGGATCGCGATCGCGTCGCCGACACCGATGCGCCGCACACGGTGCAGTAGTCGCGCACATGCGGATGAAGGCCGCGATCCATACCGGCGCAGGCCGCTTCTCCTGGCGACGACGCGCCGCGCGCGGGCTCGGCGCGGCGTTGGGCGCGCTAGCCGTCTTGCTCGGGGCCAAGCCAACCGCGGCCAAGGCCGCGCCCGACGTCGATGGCAGGCTGAACGCGGCCCAGGCGCCGGCGGCCTGGCAAGACTTCGCCAAGCGCCTGCAGCTTCGATTGCAGGAGCGGCTGGCGTCGGACTCTACGCCGGCGCTCCGCTTCCATGACGCAATCGCAAGGCGTGTATCCGATACCGGGGCGGCGCCGCCGCCGATCGTCGTGCGCGTGTGGGTGATGCCCGACGGCAAAGTCCAGCGCATCGAGCTGGAGGGCCTTGACGATGACGCCTCGCATGACCTGTCCGCACTTCTGATCGGGGATGGCGTCGGCAGCACACCGCTCGATATGCCGCAGCCGCTGCGCATGCGACTCTCCTTGCGTCCGAAGACGCCCGTGGAGGATTGAAGGAGGCGGCGAGCCGCTGGTTGGCCAGTTACATGGTCCAAGTGGCACTCGACGGTCGGCGAAAAGCCGATTTCGGATCAAGCTGTTGGTGGGATTATTTGATCTGGCTGGGGAACCTGGATTCGAACCAAGACAAACAGAGTCAGAGTCTGTTGTGCTACCGTTACACCATTCCCCAAAAATTGCTCAACGGCATCAATAGTTTAAGTCTATGGCCGGGGCAATTGGCGGCGGGCGGGATCACGGCAGATCACCGCTTCGCTGCGAGGTCCTTCTACTGTTCGGTCAGGGCCTTGGCAAGCAGGTATGGCGGGTGTTTCCGGGCAAAATGCGGGCGATGGAGGATAGGGCGTCGGAGCAGCGGTTGGCTTTCGACGCGTCCCGGTTCTTTGCTCGCAGGTGAGAGACGACCGTGGTCATCAGCGTCAGCCTTATAGGCACATAAGGACAACGCTCCCTCACACCTTGCGCGGCGACGCGCGCAGTGATGCGCCATTTCACCCTCGAATGCGCACGCCGCGCGTGCAGTGCTGAACTGCCTAACGTTGAAGCAGCGGTAGGTGCGATCGGTTGCGTGATGCGCATGCGCACTCGCGGTCTGCTTGGCTTGCCGAGGTCAGGGCACCATGCGATGGTGGTGTACCAAGAAAGCAGGGGGAGCGGGGGCTGCAACGGCTCTTGGGTCTCCCATGCATAAAAAGCCCGGCACCGGGCAAGGGATATTGGAGACGTTCGGAGATGAGATTTTCACATGTCATCGGGCTGTTTTCGGCTGCCGTCATGTCGGTCGCGCTGGCGGGCAACGCTGCCGCCCAAAGCAAGACCGTCAAGATCGGCGGAATATTCCCGATGAGCGGCAATGCCGCGACCATCGGCGTTCACGTCAAGCACGCGTTCGATGTCGCGCTCGACATCATCAACAATCCCCATCCCGAGCTCGGCGGCCTCCCGCTTGCCAAGAATGGCGGTCTTGCGGGCCTCGGCGGCGCCAAGGTCGAGATCGTCTACGCCGATAACCAGGGCAGTCCTGCGGCCGGGCAGAACCAGGCGCTGCGGCTGATCACGGAAGAGAAGGTGGTGGCGCTGACCGGCGCCTATCAGTCCGGCATCACGCTGACCGCGAGCGCGATCGCCGAGAAATACAGCATCCCCTTCGTCAACGGCGAATCGGTGGCGCAGAACCTCACCGAGCGCGGCTTCAAATGGTTCTTCCGCGTCACGCCGATCGCGACCGATTTCGCGCGGGTCTATTACGAATTCCTCACCGACATGAAGGCCGCCGGCGCCAAGACCGACAATATCGCGATCGTCCACGACAACACCGAATATGGTGCCTCCGTCGCCACCACGATCGCCACGGTGTTCAAGGAGAAGGGCATCCCCATCGCCCTCGATGTCGCCTACGCCAGCAACGCGACGGACGTGCAGAGTCAGGTGCTGCAGCTCAGGGAGAAGAAACCCGACGTCGTCATCATGATCTCCTACACGTCGGATGCGATCCTGTTTTCCAAGACCATGCAGGCTCTCGACTACAAGCCGCCGATGCTGCTGGCCGACGACTCCGGCTATTCCGATCCATCCTTCATCAAGTCGGCCGGCAAGCTCTCGCAAGGAGCGTTCAACCGCTCGTCCTGGAGCGTCGGGCCCGCGGGCTCGCCGACCGCGATCATCGCCAAGATGTACAAGGACAAGAGCGGCGACGAGATGGACGACACCACTGCGCGCCAGATGCAGGCGCTGTTCGTGCTGTGCGAGGCGATCGACCGCGCCGGCTCGACCGAACCGGCCAGGATCCAGGCCGCGTTGAAGGCGACAGACCTCAAGCCCGATCAGATCATGATGGGCTACAAGGGCGTCAAGTTCGACGACAAGGGCCAGAACATCCTGGCGTCCGGCCTCATCATCCAGCTCCAGGACGGCGAGAACTACGTCTCGGTCTGGCCGAAGGCGAGCGCCGAGAAAGCGCCGATCATGCCCTACAAGGGCTGGTGATTGAGGGTATTCGCCTCTCCCAGAGGGAGAGGTCGCGCCGAAGGCGCGGGTGAGGGGATCAGGTCTCTCGATAGAGCGTAACCCCTCACCCGATTTGCACTGGACGATGCTTCGCATCGCCAGGAGCAAATCGACCTCTCCCGATGGGAGAGGTGGTCCGAGGGCTAGCGGCTAAATGATTCAACCAAGGACATCACGCGCTCATCCATGACCTTCACGCTTGTTCAGGTGATCGTCGGCGGCCTCCTGCTCGGAGCTGTCTACGCGCTGTTCTCCTCCGGGCTGACGCTGGTCTGGGGCATGATGAACGTGGTCAACTTCGCCCATGGCGATTTCGTCATGCTCGGCATGTATGTCGCGTTCGTCGTCTACACGCTGCTTGGCGGCGGGCCGCTGCTCGGCGCGCCGCTCGCGACGCTGCTGCTCGCCACCCTCGGCGTCATCGTCTATTTCGGCCTGATCCGCGACATCATGAAAGGGCCGATGCTGGCGCAGATCCTCGGCACGTTCGGGCTCGCGCTATTGCTCCGCTATTCGGTGTTCTGGTGGTTCGGCGCCAATTTCCTGTCGCTGCCGGAGAACCTCGTCGGCGGCACCTTCGACATCTTCGGCATCCGCATCCAGGCCTCGCGGCTGCTGGCCGGTGTCGTCGCGCTGTTGGTGACGCTCGGGCTCCACCTCCTGCTGACGCGCACGACGCTCGGTTCGCGGATGCTGGCGGTCGCAGAGGATGCGACGGCCGCGCAACTCATGGGCATCCGGCCCGACAGCATGCAGGCGAGCGCCTGGGCGTTCGCGGCCGGCGCCACCGGCTTGGCCGGCGCGCTGATCGCGACCTTTTTCTACATCGTGCCGACGGTCGGCGAGACGCTCGGCATCGTCGCCTTCGTGACGGTCTCGCTCGGCGGCTTCGGCAGCGTGCCCGGCGCGCTGGTGGCGGGGCTCCTGATCGGCGTGATCGAGTCGCTGTCGGGCTATCTGATCGGCGCTGTCTACAAGGACATCGTGGTCTACGCGCTGTTCCTCGGCTTCCTCTGGTTCAGGCCGCAGGGCCTGATGGGCAAGACGTGATGCGGCGCACTCTCTGGCTCCTGATCGCGCTCGCGCTGGTGATCGCTTATCCGCTGGTGTTCACGACGCCGTTTCAGCAGCGGCTCGGCGCCCTGGTCCTGCTCTATGCGATCGCGGCGTCCGCCTGGAATATCGTTGGCGGCTACGCCGGACAGGTTTCGGTCGGCCATGTCGTGTTCTTCGGCTGCGGCGCCTATGCCGCGATGGGCGCGTATACGCATTTCGCGCTGTCGCCGCTGGTCGGAATTCCCGCCGGCATCGTCTTTGCCGTCCTGATCGCGGCCATGATCGGCGGGCCGACGCTGCGGCTGTCGGGCCACTATTTCAGCATGGCGACGATCGCGGTCGCCGAGCTCGCGCGGCTGATCGTCACCAACACCGAATATCTCGGCGCGGCCGTCGGCCTGAGCGGCCCGACCGTGCCGCGCAACGTCTTCGATCTCTCCTTTATCTCGGCGCTGCCATATTACTATCTGTTCCTGACGATCCTGATCATCACGCTCGGCATCACCTGGTGGATGACGAGCAGCCGGATGGGCTTCTACCTGCGCGCCATCAAGGATTCCGAACGCGCCGCGCGCTCACTGGGGGCGCCTGCGAGCCGCACCAAGCTTTACGCCTACATGCTGAGCGCGGGGCTCACCAGCGTCGCCGGCGCGCTCTATGCGATGATGTTCGGCTTCGTCGATCCCGAGTCCGGGCTCGGCATCCTGATCTCGGTGAAGATCCTGATCATGGCCGCGCTCGGCGGCGCCGGTCTCTTGTTCGGCCCATTCGTCGGCGCGGCGATCCTGGTGCCGCTCGAGGAGATCTCCAACAGCCTGCTGGGCGGCAAGGGCGCCGGCCTAACCTTCGTCGTCTATGGCGCCATCATCGTGCTGATCGCGCGGTTCCAGCCCGGCGGCATCCTGGCGCTGATCAACCGTCTCTGGGCGAAGCGCCGGGCCAAGCCGATGGAAGAGGCGGTCGCGCAAGAGGCCAGCCATGCTTCTTGAAGCGCGCGCGGTGACCAAGGCGTTTGGCAGCTTCAAGGCAGTCGATGCGGCCAGCGTCACGCTGGAGCAGGGCGACATCCTCGGCCTGATCGGGCCGAACGGCGCCGGCAAATCCACTTTCTTCAATTGCCTGACCGGCGATCTCGCGCTGACGTCGGGCCAGGTGCTGTTCGAGGATCACAACATCACCCAACAACCGCCGGAGGCGCGCGCGGGTCTCGGCTTGGCGCGCACCTTCCAGGTGCCGCAGACCTTCGAGGGCATGACGGTGCTGGAGAACGTGATGATCGGCGCCTTCCTGCGCACGCCGCATCGCGCCCAGGCCGAGGCGAAAGCGCGCTCTGTGCTGGAGCGGGTCGGCATGATGCGCCTGGCGGACGCGCCGGCGCGCTCGCTCGGCACGCCCGGCCGCAAGCGGCTGGAGATCGCGCGGGCACTCGCGACCGAACCCAAGGTGCTCCTGCTCGACGAGGCGATGGCCGGGCTGACGCAGCGCGAGGTGCAGCTCGCGATCGAGCTGGTGCGCGACATCCATCGCTCCGGCATCACGCTGGTGATCGTCGAGCACATCATGGAAGTGATCATGTCGCTGGCGAGCCGGGTGATGGTGTTCCACCAGGGCAAGGAGATCGCGCGTGGCAGCCCGCGCGAGGTGACATCCAATCCCGCTGTCATTGCGGCCTATCTCGGCACCCGCGCGGCAAAGGCCGCCGCCGGCCACACCCCGATCGAGTTGATGGGCGGACCCGCGACATGATGGGTCCGCTCCTGAAACTCGAACATCTGGACGTCCGCTACGGCGACCTGATCGGTGTCTCCGACGTCTCGCTGGAAGTGCCCGCGGGCAGCGTGGTCGCGCTGCTCGGCTCCAACGGCGGCGGCAAGACCACGACGCTGAACGCGATCGCCGGCCTGATCCCGGTGCATGCCGGCAGCATCCATTTCAACGGCGAGGAGATCGCAGGCCAGAGCGCGTTCGCCATCGTGCGCAAGGGGCTCGCTCTGTCGCCGGAAGGCTGGCGGCTGTTCGTGCAGCAGAGCGTCGAGAACAACCTTCTGCTTGGTGCCACCCCGCTGCAGGACAAGACGCGCATCCGGACGTTGCTGGAGCGCGTCTACGAGATCTTCCCGCGATTGAAGGAGCGCCGCAGCCAGCGCGCCGGCACCATGTCCGGCGGCGAACGGCAGATGCTCGCGGTCGGCCGCGCGCTGATGAGCGATCCGAAACTCCTGATGTTGGATGAACCGTCGCTCGGCCTGGCGCCGGCCGTGGTGGAATCGATGTACGAGACCTTTGGCCGGCTGCATCGCGAGGGGCTTACGATCCTGCTCGCTGAGCAGTCGATCGAGCTCGCGCTCGAAGTCTCCGACTTCGCCACCGTGCTGCAGGTGGGCAGGAGCGTGTTGTCAGGCCCCGCCGCCGCGCTGGCGCAGGACCCGCAGGTACAGAAAGTCTATCTCGGCGCGTGATGTGTATTTCCTGCGATTTCATCGAACCTCACTCCGCTGTCGTCCCTGCGAAAGCAGGGACCCATAACCACAGGACGTTGTTGCGGCGCGAGCAAGTGGTTGCAGCGTAGCACCCAACAAAGGCCTGTGGTTATGGGTCCCGGGTCAAGCCCGGGACGACGGGCGGAGAGAGCGCGCGCCACTTCTCGCAGCCGTCATTGCGAGGAGCAGAGCGACCTCGCAATGACGGCGCTGCTCACTCCGCGGCTTCCTTGACGGAACGCTCTTCGCGATGCTCCTCGTCGTCCGCATCGGTCGAGCGGCTCCAGCCGGCGAAGAGGTTGGAAAGCTTGTCGAGATAGAGGTAGACCACCGGCGTCGTGAACAGCGTCAGCGCCTGGCTCACGATCAGGCCGCCGACCATGGCGTAGCCGAGCGGCTGGCGGATCTCCGATCCCGTGCCTGTGCCGAGCATCAGCGGCACGCCGCCGAGCAGGGCGGCCATCGTCGTCATCATGATCGGGCGGAAGCGGAGCAGGGCGGCCTGCCGGATCGCGGCCTCCGGCTCCAGGTGATCGTCGCGCTCGGCCGCGATCGCGAAGTCGACCATCATGATGCCGTTCTTCTTGACGATGCCGATCAACAAGATGATGCCGATCAGCGCGATCAGGCTGAAGTCGAAGCCGGCCGCCATCAGGATCGCGAGCGCGCCGACACCCGCCGACGGCAGCGTCGACAGGATGGTGATCGGATGGATGTAGCTCTCGTAGAGGATGCCGAGGATCAAATAGACGACCACCAGCGCCGCGAGGATCAATAGCGGCACCGTGCTCAGCGATTGCTGGAACGCCTGCGCGGTGCCCTGGAAGCTCGAATTCAGCGTCGGCGGCGCCCCCAGCTCGACCATGGCCTGCTGCACGGCATTGGTCGCCTGTCCCAGCGCCACGCCCTGCGCCAGGTTGAAGCTGATGGTGATCGCCGGGAACTGGCCCTGGTGGCTGATCGACAGCGGCCGCACCGGTACGCTGGTCCAGGTCGCAAAGGTCGACAGCGGCACCTGCTCGCCCGTCAGCGGCGACTTCAGATAGATCTTGTTCAGCGTGTCGATGCTGGCCTGCAGCTCGGGCAGCACTTCCAGGATCACGTGATAGCTGTTGAGCTGGGTGAAATACTGCGTCACCTGGCGCTGGCCGAACGCGTCATACAGCGTGTCGTCGATGAGCTGCGGCTGGATGCCGTAGCGCGAGGCGGTGTCGCGGTTGATCTTCAGCTCGAGCGTGGTGCCGTTGGTCTGCTGGTCGGTGGCGACGTCGCGCAGCTCGGGCAGGGTCTGCATCTTCGCCAGGATCTTCGGCGCCCATTCGTTCAGCTCGGCGAGATTGGCGTCCTGCAGCGTGAATTCGAACTGGGTGCGGGTCGGCCGGCCGCCGAGGCGGACGTCCTGTGCCGCCTGCATGAACAGCCTGGCACCTTCGACCTGCTCGAGCTTCGGCCGCAGGCGTGCGATGATCTGCTGCGCGCTGGCGGAACGCTGGTCGCGCGGCTTCAGCGTGATGTACATGGCGCCGTTGTTGCCGGCCCGTCCGCTGCCGCCGACGGCCA
Source organism: Bradyrhizobium sp. USDA 10063 (assembly GCF_054063735.1). Taxonomy (NCBI): domain Bacteria; kingdom Pseudomonadati; phylum Pseudomonadota; class Alphaproteobacteria; order Hyphomicrobiales; family Nitrobacteraceae; genus Bradyrhizobium; species Bradyrhizobium sp. USDA 10063. The sequence goes on from NZ_JBSSGP010000002.1 coordinate 472,563, forward strand.
TGGCGACCGTCGCGACGTCGGGGTCGGCGAGCACGATCTTGCCGAGCGCCTCCTGCTTGCGCTTCATGTCGGCGAAGGAAATGTCCTGGTTGGCTTCCGACGTCGCGGTGATCAGGCCAACGTCCTGCTGCGGGAAGAAGCCCTTCGGAATGACGACGAACAGATAGACCGACAGGCCGAGCGTCGCGAAAAAGATCATCAGCGTGGTGAACTTCCAGCGCAACGCGAGATCGAGCACGCTTTGATAGGCCCGCAGCATGGCGTCGAAGCCGCGCTCGCTCATCTCGTAGAAGCGGCCATGCTTGGTCTCGCCATGGGCGCGCAGGAAGCGCGAGGCCATCATCGGCGTCAGCGTCAGCGACACGAACATCGAGACGAAGATCGTCATCGCCAGCACGACCGCGAATTCGCGGAACAGGCGCCCGATGATGCCGCCCATCAGGAGCAGCGGGATCAGCACCGCGACCAGCGAGATGCTGATCGAGACGATCGTGAACCCGATCTCGCTCGCGCCCTTGAAGGCCGCCGCCATCGGCTTTTCGCCTTCCTCGATATAGCGCGTGATGTTCTCCAGCATCACGATGGCGTCGTCGACCACGAACCCTACTGCAATCGTCAGTGCCATCAGGGACAGGTTGTCGAGCGTATAGCCGAATACCCACATCAGCGCGCAGGCGCCCAGCAAGGCGAGCGGCACCGTCACGGTCGGGATGATCGTCGCCCAGAAGCTGCGCAGGAAGATGAAGATCACCATCACCACCAGCGCGATGGTGAGCAGCAGCGTGAACTGCACATCCTCGACCGCTGCGCGGATCGTGGTGGTGCGGTCGCTCATGACGTCGATCTTGATCGCCGGCGGGATCGCGGCAACCAGACGCGGCAAGGTTGCCTTGATCTTGTCGACGGTGTCGATGACGTTCGCGCCGGGTTGTTTGAAGATTACCAGGAACACGCCGCGCTTGCCGTTGGCCCAGGCCGCCTGCTTGGCGTCTTCCGGACCGGCGACGGCCTGGCCGATATCGCGGATTCGCAAGGGGCCGCCATTGCGGTAGGCGATGATGACGTCGTTCCAGGGCGCCGCCTTCAGGAGCTGGTCGTTGGCGTAAACCGTGTAGGCGCGGGTGTCACCGTCGATATTGCCCTTGGGACTGTCGACGGTGGCGCTGGTGATCGCGGCGCGCACGTCCTCCAGCGACAGGCCCTTTGCCACCAGCTTGCCCGGATCGATCTGGACACGTACCGACGGCTTCTGCTGGCCGCCGATGATGACCTGCGCCACGCCGGAGATCTGGCTGATCTGCTGCGCAAGCTGGGCGTCGACGGCGTCGCTCACTTCGGTCAGCGGCAGCGTGTCCGACGTCGCCGACATGATCATGATCGGCGCGTCGGCCGGGTTGACCTTGCGGTAGGTCGGCGGCGACGGCAGATTCTTGGGCAACTGGCCGCTTGCCGCGTTGATCGCGGACAAAACGTCGTTGGCGGCGCCGTCGATGTTGCGGTTGAGGTCGAACTGGATCGTGATCGCCGTAGTCCCGAGATAGCTCGTCGAGGTCATCTGGGCGACGCCGGGAATCTGTGCGAACTGGCGCTCCAGCGGCTGGGCCACCGAAGTCGCCATGGTCTCCGGACTGGCGCCGGGCAAGCTCGCGTTGACCTGGATGGTTGGGAAGTCGACTTGCGGCAGCGGCGCGACCGGCAACAGCGGATACGCCACCAGGCCGACAAAAAGAATGCCGGCCATCAGCAGCGAGGTGCCGATGGGGTAGCGGATAAAGGGAGCGGAAATGCCGTAGCTCATTCCGGCTTCACCTTGGATTGCGTCGCATCCGAGCTCGCGACCGCGGTGCTGACGAGCGCGCCGGGCGAAACTTTGTATTGGCCTGAGGTAATCACCTGCTGACCCGGCGATAACCCCTCATCGACCACGGATTTGCCGTCGATCGAGTAGCTGACCTTGATCCGGTGCAGCTCGGCCTTGTTCTCCTGGTTGACAGTATACGCGTAAAGCCCGTCCGTGCCATGCTGGACGGCATCATCGGGAACCACGGTCGCATCCTTCAGCGTCCGCACCAGCAGCCGCGTCGATACCGACTGACCGGGCCACAGCGCGTGGTCCTTGTTCTCGAACACCGCCTTCAGCCGAATAGTTCCGCTGGTCGTGTCGACCTGGTTGTTGATCAGCGCGAGAACGCCGGTGGACAGGAGGCGCTTGCCGTCGGTGGAGTAGGCGATCGTCTTCGGCGGGGAGGCCGCCAGTGCCGCCTTGATGTCAGGCAATTGGTCCTCGGGCGCGGTGAAAATCACCGCGATCGGCTCAATCTGGGCGATCGAGACGATGCCGGTCTGCGTCGCGGCATTGACGATGTTGCCGACATCGACCTGGCGAAGGCCGGCAATGCCGGTGATCGGCGCTTTCACGGTCGCGTAATCGAGCTGCGTCTGCGCATTCGTGATCGCGGCGTCGTCGGCGGCGATCTGCGCCGTCAACTGCGCAACCATGGAACGCTGCGTATCGGTCTGCTGGCGGGTCGCGAACTCCCCGAGCCGGGTGAAACGTTGCAGATCGAGCTTGGCATTGGCGAGATTTGCCTCGTCCTGCTGCTTCTTGGCCGTTGCCTGGTCGAGCGCGGCCTGGAATGGGCGCGGATCGATCTCCACCAGGACGTCGCCCTTGTTGACGAGCTGGCCTTCCTGGAAGGCGATCTTCATGATCTGCCCGTCGACGCGGGTGCGAACCTGGACGGTATTGAAGCCTTGCACAGTGCCGAGGCCGGTCAGATAGACCGGGAAATCCGCCGTTTCGACGCGCGCGATCCGAACCGGGACGGGTGGACGGGCAGGGGCGGCAGTCTTTTGCCCATCAGCCCTGGTGTGCTCCCCGCCATAGTGCTGCCAGCCAAAATAGCCGGCGGCACCGATCGCGGCGACCAGCAGGACCCAACCTATCGTTCGTGACTTGGGCATGCACGCTCATGGGTTCGGAGACAATTATAGGTGTTTAAAACCGTTCCGGGGAACCCATATAATATGTCAGCACTTAATGAGTACACACACTAACACTTGAGAATCCTAAACATTTGGAAAGGTTTAGAGCATGGTCGGGAGAAGTGGAATCCGGCTTTCCCTCGCGACAAACGCGAAGCGTTTGCGCGGAGACCGTGCTCCAACAATGAGATGAGATCATGATCTGCTTCCGTAATCGGATCACGATCCAGGAGCGCGTTCCCAAAGCCCTCAATTCGCCTGTTTGAAACCGATATGTCGCTCGATCTGAAACGCCAACTTGTTTCGCAGCTTGTCGAGAGTTCGCGCCTGTTGCGCAACTATATCGACCATCGTGCGAAGACGCGCGGCACCACGCGCGCGCAATGGATCGTGCTGTTTCGGCTGCGGGAGCAGGAGGGGCTGTCACAGGTCGACCTCGCCGATGTGCTCGAACTGCAGCCGATCTCGCTGGTGCGGCTGCTCGACCGCCTGGTCGAGCACGGACTGCTCGAGCGCCGGCCCGATCCGAAGGACCGCCGCGCCAACCGCCTGTTCCTCACCGACCGCGGCCGCCAACTCGTCGACGATCTCGACAGCCTGCGCGATGCGATCGCGACCGACGTGCTGCATGACATCTCCGATCAGAAGATCGAGGCGAGCCTCGATACGCTGCGAGACATCAAGGATCGCATCAAGTCGCTCGGCGAAGGTCCGGACGTTGCGGTGAAATAGTTGCGCCCGCGGTGCGCGTTTCCTCGCCGGCTTTGTTCTCGGTTCTCGCTGATGACGCCGCCGGGCACCGATTAAGGTTCGCTCACGACCGAACTATGCAGTGATTCCGCAGAACCCCGTCGCTCGTTTTGGAGCCACATTAGAATCGTTTCAAACAATCAGATTAGAAGCGTTCTGATCTGGATCGATTCAACTCGGCGGGCCGCGCATTCGCATTGACCCAAAATTTCCGCGTCGATACCACCCAGCCGGGAAACATGTCGCGCAACATAGCGCGCTGGTCGAAATTCATCCCGAGGCGTGTGATGCGCAACGTGAAAGAACCGAGGTTGCAGCGTCTCGAGATGGCGATCAATCCAGTGGCCGGGCGGCTTGAAGGCTACTCGGGCAAAAGGGTTGCGACGGCCGTGACGCAGGCTACGCGGGTTGCGTCTTTCTTCTGGCTGCGGAGCATGGTACGTGGTGCCAACGCCCGCAGCCTGATCGTTGATCTCGACACTGCTATCCAGGCCTTGGTGGAGCGGCTTGGGCGGGACGACCCTGAAACGGTCAAGTTGACCGGCACCTATCACAATCTGATCCGCCACTGGGCCGAAGTATGAACACCTTAACTATTCGTGCGACATTCGCTGCAATCTCCACCTTGGCGCTGATCTCGCTGGCGGCGCCGTCATCGGCGCAGCAGCAGATCGCGCCCGCCGCTCCATCCGCGCCGGGGGTGCAGCAGGCTCCGGCAGCACCGCAGGCGCCTGCGGCCGCTCCGCAGGTCGCTGCGCCGACGCAGGCTCAGCCGACCGCGCCTGCTCAGCCTGACGCGTCGGGCGGAACCGGCGAGACCGCAGGGGCCGCGCCCGTCGAAGGCGACGGCAAGAAATCGGCGACTATCGCCGGACTGAAGGAACTTTCGCCCTGGGTGATGTTCTGGAACGCCGACATCGTCGTGAAGGCGGTGATGATCGGTCTCGCCTTTGCGTCGCTCGTGACCTGGACGGTGTTCATCGCCAAGATGATCGAGCTCACCGTCGTGCAGCGCAAGTTGCGCGCCGCACTGGCCAAGATCAGCGACGTGCGCTCGCTCGCGGAGGCGCAGTTCGCGCTCGGCGCCAAGGGCAGCGTGCTGTCCGCCCTGATCGCCGCCGCGATGCGGGAAGGGCGCCTGTCGGCCGGCATCTCCAGCGACGCGGGCATCAAGGAGCGCGCAGCGTCAAGCTTTGCCGAGATCGTGCGCGCCGAAGGCCGCCGTATCCGCGTCGGCATGGGCCTGCTCGCGACCATCGGCGCCACCTCGCCCTTCGTCGGCCTGTTCGGCACCGTCTGGGGCATCATGAACAGCTTCATCGGCATCTCGAAATCGCAGACCACGAACCTCGCGGTGGTTGCGCCCGGCATTGCGGAAGCATTGCTCGCGACCGCGATCGGCCTCGTCGCGGCGATCCCGGCCGTGATCATCTACAATCATTTTTCGCGGGTGACGAAGGGTTATCTGGAACTGGTCAGCCGCGCCTCGGGCGCGGCGGCGCGGCTGCTGTCGCGCGATCTCGACCGCACCCATGTCAGCATGTCCGGCGGCGCACATTCGCGCGCAGCGGCGGAGTAGGCGATGGCCGTTTCGATTGCAGAGAACGACGGCGACGACGACGATTTCGCGGAATCGCACGAGATCAACGTCACCCCGTTCATCGATGTCATGCTGGTGCTGCTCATCATCTTCATGGTGGCCGCGCCGCTCTCGACCGTCGACCTGCCGGTCGATCTGCCGACGTCGAGCGCGACGCCGCAGAAGAAGCCTGACAAGCCGACCTATGTCAGCATCAAGTCGGACCTCACGCTTGCGATCGGCGAAAATTCCGTCAAGCGCACCGAGCTGGTGCATTCGCTCGATACCCTGGCCGACATGAGCAAGGATAAGTATGTATTCCTGCGCGCCGATCGTGCCGTGCCCTATGGCGAGCTGATGGGCGTGATGGAAATCCTGCGCTCGGGCGGCTACACTCGGGTCAAGCTGGTGACGCTCGAAGGCGTTCCGGGCGCGCCTGCTGCGCCGCAAGCTGCTGAGCCGGCAAAACCCTGACGACGGGCAGCGATGTCTGACCTCGATCTCGAGCAAAAGCCTTCCAGACGGCTATGGATTTGCGCCGCAGTGACGGCGCTTGCGCTGCATCTTGGCGGCGCGGCGCTGGCGCTCGCGAATTTGCGCGGCGACGATGTCGGCGACGGCCTGGGCGCAAATGCCGCCGAGTTCGCGGTGGAGATGGCCTCGCCCAAGGTCGAGGAGGAAAATCTGCCGCCGGGCCCTGACGCCGATGCGTCGCAAGCCTCTCCGCAACTCGCCGAGCAGAAGGCCGAGGTCAAGGAGACCGACCTTCCGAAGGACGTGCCGACCGAGTCCGAAGATCCCGACCGCATCGTCACGCCGAACGACTCGCAGAAGCCCAAGGAGGAAGAACCGGAGGTCGCGAAGGTCCAGACCCAGGCTTCAGAAGAGGCGCCCGCCCAGGAAGCAACCGCGCGGCAGACGCTGGAGGAGAAGGCGCCGGAGGCCGAGCAGGCCAAGGCCCCCAATCAGGGCATCGGCAAGGACCGGCAGAAGCTCACCGCCGACTGGGGTCGCAAGATCAGCGCCTATTTCGAGCTGCACAAGCGCTACCCGCACAACAAGAGCAAGGCGACCACCGTGAAGGTCAGCATCGTGCTCAATCGTCGCGGCAACGTGGTCAACGTCGCGGTCGCGGAGTCCTCCGGCGATCCGGCCTTCGACGACGCGGCCATCTCAATGATCCGTCGCTCCGACCCTGTCCCCGCACCCCCGGCCGAACTCACCGAAGACCAGTTCGCCTTCAGCCTCGACGTGAACTTCAAGAAGCCGAAGTAATCTGCTGGTCGGACCTCGCCCGATGCCAAACTCGCAATGACGGCGTCGTCCCCGCGAAAAGCGGGGACCCATAACCACAGGGCGTTGTCGTGTGCTCCGCTGCAACCGCTTGCTCGTGCCACAACGACGGCCTGTGGTTATGGATCCCGTCGTTCGACGGGATGACACCGGTGCAAGACGCGACGGCTCAGCTAGCTAGCGCCAGAAATAGCGGATGCCGACGTAGACCACGACGAGGCAGGCGAAGATCAGCGCCACCGGGAGCGGCCGTTTGCCTGTTGGTCCTGATACGCCCGGCTTCTTGGCGGGGAGGCGGCGGAAGGCGGTGACGTTGCCGCGGTCGGCGACCGGCTCGCGGGAAGGGGCGGGGACGTCGGGCGGCGTGCCGGCGCCGCCCATCTCGGCATAATAGCTCTTGTACATCAGCTTGATGGTGGCCTCGCTCGCCTCGGCCTCCGGCATCTGATCCAGGAGTTTTTTGTAGGTGGCTAGGAAATTCTGCGCATCCGCCGACAGAGAGGACGTGCCGTTCAGCTTGGCGAGCATTTTCCACGTCGCGAAGTCCGCCCTGGCGCGGGTGTCCGCACGTCGGGCGATCAGCATATCGGCAGCTTTGATCAAGAGGCCCTCGCGATTTTTTTCCTCAACCTACGCGTTGCCGGTGATGAGGAGAAGCGCACGTATCACATAGCCGGTCAGTGTCCGCAGTATCGCGGAAATAATATCAAGATTGAGACCAAGCTGCGAACCGAGGAGGGGCAACAGGATCAAAAGCCCGATCAGGATCAGCAGCCCGTAGGGTTCGAGCCGCGCGAGCGGCTCGGCGAGCGGCCGGGGCAGGAGCCCGACCGCCACCCGGCCGCCGTCCAGCGGCGGGATCGGCATCATGTTGAAGATCGCGAGCACGATATTGATGAGGAAAGCGTTTTTGAGATTGTCCGCGATCCAGCGCGCGCTATCCGGCGGGGCGAAGGGTAGCGCGTGGAAAGCCAGTGCGGCAACCAGAGCGAGAATGATGTTGGTGGCAGGGCCGGCCAGCGCCACCCAGACCATGTCGAGCCTGGGATGCTTGAGATTGCGGAAATTGACCGGCACCGGCTTGGCATAGCCGAACAGGAAGGGCGACTGCGACAGCAACAGCACGGCGGGCAGGATCACCGTGCCGAAGGGATCGATATGCTTCAGCGGATTGAAGCTGACGCGGCCGAGCTGCCAGGCGGTGTTGTCACCAAGCCGGTGGGCGACGAAGCCGTGCGCGGCCTCGTGGAAGGTGATGGCGATCAGGAGCGGCAGCACCCAGACGGAGATGGTGTAAAGGGAGATGTTCAAGGGGGATATCCGGTCGCGGCGGCCGCCGCTGTCAACCACACATGGTTGCCGCTGGGTTCCAGCGCAAGACGGTAACCGCGCGACCCATTGGCGCGGAACGTCGGCCCGCCGCCGTCAGCGCATCCTCGCCGGATCGGCTTCGGCGATCTCCTTGGAGCCGGATTGCGTCGTCGCGATCCAGATGCCCGCGAACACGGTGACGATGCCGGCTGCAAGATTCCAGCGCAGCGGTTCGCCCAGCAGCGTGGCGCCGACGAGCGATGCTGCGATCGGATTGAAGGTCACCGAGATCGCGACGAGGGTCGGTGTCGTGCGCTCCAGCGCGAACGCCCAGAGGTAGAACGTCAACGCGGCGCCGAAGGCTCCGAGATAGATCGCGCCGAACCATTGCGGGACGCCGAAGGCGGCGACCGGGGCAAAGCTGCCGCGCGCGAGCGAGGCGAGGGTGAGACAGGCCGCGCCGGCGGCCATGGCCATCGTGGTGAATGGAATGGGACCGGAGCGACGGATGAAGGGCTTCGACCAGATGCTGTAGAGCGCCATGCAGAGCGCGGCCGCGACCATCAACAGATCGCCGCGCCACGCCCCTTCCGGCGCGGCGCTGAGGCCGGAGAGCAGAGCCATCGAGACGCCGAGGATGGTCACCAGGACGCCAGTGGTCTTTCGCAGCGTCAATTGCTCGCTGCCAAGCGCCGCGCCGACCGCCATCGTCAATAGCGGCAAGGTCGAGAGCGCGAGCGCGCCTCGCGCCGCCGTCGTGAAGATCAACGAGGCGTTGAACAGGATCGGAAACGCGGCAAAGAACAGGAGGCCCAAGCCAGTCACTGCCGGCCAGTCGCGCCGCGCCGGCCAGCCTCTCTTTTGAATCAGGACGAGCGGAAGCAGCAGCAGCAAGCCGATGCCGAAGCGAAACGCGCCGATGGCGAGCGGGTCGATGGCGCCCACGAGATAGCGCGTGGCCCCGATCGACGTGCCGCCGAGCGCGCTCGAGAGCACTGCAGCCAAAACACCCCAAGTTTCGCCCATCCGGCTTGATCCCCTTTTCGGCTCTTGCCGACGGTAGGGGACAAGCGCTAATCAAGGAATGGAATTTATCTGATAGATCAAATCATGGTTCGTTATGAGCCTCGATCCAGATCTCCTGAAGGCATTCGTTGCGGTGGCGGACCATCGTTCCTTCACCCGCGCGGCCGTGGCGCTGAACCGGACGCAATCGGCGGTCAGCATGCAGGTGAGGCGGCTCGAAGAGCGGCTGCAGGCGGAGCTGTTTCACCGTACCAAGGCCAATGTCGATCTGAGCGCCGCCGGCGAAGGCCTGCTCGGCTATGCACGCCGCATCCTCAGCCTGAACGAGGAGGCGGTGGGGCGCGTCCGGGAGCACAAGGTGGAGGGGCGCGTCCGCCTGGGCGTCATGGACGATTACGGCACGCTATTGGTGCCGCCGCTGCTCGCCGGCTTCGTCGCCAACTATCCGCTGATCCATATCGAGATGGAAACGGGACTGACGTCCTCCATGACCGATCGGCTCGGCGAGGCTTACGATCTCGTCATCGCCATGCATCCGCAAGGAAGCGGCGAGGGCGAACTCTTGCGGCGCGAGCAGGCCATGTGGGCGGCGAGCCCGGAGCATCGCGTCGAGGAGCTGAACCCGCTTCCGGTGGCGCTCTATCCGCAAGGCTGCCTGTTCCGGAGTTGGGCGATGCAGGCGCTCGACGCAGCGAAACGGCCGTGGCGGCTTGCCTTCGTCAGCCACAGCCTGGCGGCGGTCGAGGCGATCGCAATGCAGGGACTGGCCGTGACCGTAGTCAAGGCCGGCACCTTTCCGCCGCGGCTCCGGCGCTTGTCGGACCGCGACGGCATGCCGCCGCTACCGCGCGCCGACATCCGCCTGCATCGCGCCACGGATCTGTCGCGCGCGGCGTCCCTGCTGGCCGATCATCTGGTGGCGGAGCTTCGCCAGCCGACTTAATACGTCGCGCGGCCGCCGGAGATGTCGAACACCGCGCCGGTGGAGAAGGCGCAATCCTCCGAGGCCAGCCAGGCGACCAGCGCGGCGAGCTCTTCGACGAGCACGAAGCGGCCTTTCGGGATCTTCGACAGCATGAAGTCGATATGCTGCTGCGTCATCTGGTCGAAGATCGCGGTGCGCGCCGCCGCCGGCGTCACCGCGTTGACGAGGATATCGTGCTGCGCGAGTTCCTTGCCGAGCGATTTCGTCAGCGCGATCAGGCCGGCCTTGGACGAGGAATAATGCGCCGCGTTCGGATTGCCTTCCTTGCCCGCGATCGAGGCGATGTTGACGATGCGGCCGTAGCCCTGCTTGAGCATCGCCGGCACGATCGCCTTGCAGCAGATGAAGGGGCCGTCGAGGTTGATGCGCAGCACCTTGCGCCATTCCTCGAGGTCGGTCTCCCACACGGTCTTGTTGATGCCGGCAATGCCGGCGTTGTTGATGAGGATGTCGATCTTGCCGAACGCTTTCAGCACCTCGTCGCGCGCTTTCTCGACGCCGGCGGGATCGGTGACATCGACCTTGAAGGCGGCCGCCGCCGGACCGATCTCCTTCGCTGTCTTCTCCGCCAGCGCGATGTCATGATCCCAGATCGCGACCTTGGCGCCGGAGGCAACGAAGCGCTCGGTGATCGCGCGCCCAAACCCTTGCGCGCCGCCCGTGACGATGGCACTGCGGCCGTTGAGATCGTATTTGTTCATGGTGTGCCTTCCCTAGAATTAGAGTGTCCAGCCGCCGTCGATGACATGCGCGACGCCGGTGGTGAACGCGCTCTCGTCGCTGGCGAGATAGACCGCGAGTGCGGCGATCTCTTCTGCCGTGCCGAGCCGGCCCATCGGCTGGCGCGCCACGAACATGTCGCGTCCGTTCGGACCTGCAGCAGCCGCGCGCTCAAGCATCGATGGCGTCTCGATGGTTCCGGGGCAAATGCAATTGCAGCGCACGCGCTTGATGAAGTCGGCCGCGACGGAGCGGGTGAGGGCCGCGACCGCTGCCTTCGTCGCGCCGTAGACGTAGCGGTTCGGCGCCGCCTTGAAGACGCCGGCGGCGGAGGAGATGTTCACGATCGAGCCGCCGCCCGCTTCGAGCATGCCCGGCAGGAAGGCGCGGATCGTCCGATGCATCGACTTCACATTGAGGTCGAAGGAAAAGTCCCAGTCATCATCGGAGCAATCGAGCATGGTGCCGTGATGCACGAAACCCGCGGCATTGAGCAGGATGTCGGTCTTGCCCGCGCGCTTTGCCATCGCCGCGACCGCAGCGGTGTCGCGCACATCGAGCCGGGCCACTTCGGCGACGCCCTCCTGCTTGAGAAGCGCGAGCTTCTCCTCGTCGATATCGGTGGCGAACACCGTGGCGCCCTCGCGCGCAAAGGCGACCGCACAGGCGCGGCCGATGCCCACGGCCGCTGCGGTGACGAATGCGCGCTTGCCCTTCAGGCGGTCTGACATGTTGTCTCCCTTTATTCTGCTCGTCATTCCGGGGCGTCGCAAAGCGACGAACCCGGAATCCATTGCGCCACACTTGCAAGCGGAGAGATAGATTCCGGGTTCACGCTCCGCGTGCCCCGGAATGACGGCCGTTGGTCAATGATTATCCCTGGCCACCCCGACCTTGCCGGCGATGTCGTGATAGCGGGTGGCGAGTTCGAGGCAGGCGCCAGTGGCCTGCTGGCCGACGGTCGCGCGATAGAGCTCCTGCCACGGCGTCTGGTTGGCCGGATAGCGGAAGCCGCCATTTGCTTTCAAGTCGGCATGCCGCTTCTTCACCTCGTCGTCGGAGATCAGGATGTTGGCGGTGCCCTTGTTGAGGTCGATGCGCACCCGGTCGCCGGTCTTCAGGATCGCCAGCCCGCCGTCGGCGGCCGCTTCCGGCGAGGCGTTGAGGATCGACGGCGAGCCTGACGTACCGGATTGGCGTCCGTCGCCGATGCAGGGCAAAGACAGGATGCCGCGTTTGATCAGCGCCGCCGGCGGCTGCATGTTCACGACCTCGGCGCCGCCGGGATAGCCGATCGGACCGGCGCCGCGGATGAACAGCATGCAGTGCTCGTCGATCTCGAGCGAAGGATCCTCGATCCGCTCGTGGTAGTCCTCCGGGCCCTCGAACACGATGGCGCGGCCCTCGAAGGCGTTCGGGTCCTTCGGGTTGACAAGATAGCGGTCACGGAACTCCTTGGAGATCACGCTGGTCTTCATGATCGCGGAATCGAAGAGGTTGCCGCGCAGCACCAGGAAGCCTGCGTCCTTCACCAGCGGCTTGTCATACGTCCAGATCACGTCGCCGTCAGGCTGGGCCGCTTCCTTGCAGTTGTCGCCCATGGTGCGGCCGTTGACCGTCACCGCGTCTTCATGGATGCGCTTGTGCTTCATCAGTTCGCGCACCACCGAAGGCACGCCGCCGGCGCGGTGATACTCCTCGCCAAGATAGAAGCCGGCCGGCTGCATGTTCACCAGCAGCGGCACGTCGTGGCCATATTTCTGCCAGTCGTCGATCGACAATTCGACGCCGACGTGGCGGGCGAGTGCGTTGATGTGGATCGGCGCGTTGGTCGAGCCGCCGATCGCCGAATTCACGACGATGCAGTTCTCGAATGCCTTGCGGGTGAGGATGTCGGAAGGTTTCAGATCCTCCCAGACCATCTCGACGATCCGCTTTCCGGTCTCGTAGGCGATCTGGCCGCGCTCACGATAGGGCGCGGGGATCGCCGCGCAGCCCGGAAGCGACATGCCGAGCGCTTCGGCCAGCGAATTCATGGTCGAGGCGGTGCCCATCGTGTTGCAATGGCCGACCGACGGCGCCGAGGAGGCGACGACGTTCATGAACTCTTCGTAATCGATCTCGCCCGCGGCGAGTTGCTCACGCGCCTTCCAGACCACGGTGCCGGAACCGGAGCGCACGCCATTGTGCCAGCCGTTCAGCATCGGCCCGCCCGACAGCACGATCGCAGGCAGATTCACAGTCGCCGCCGCCATCAGGCAGGCGGGCGTGGTCTTGTCGCAGCCGGTGGTCAGCACCACGCCATCGAGCGGATAGCCGAACAGAACTTCGACGAGGCCGAGATAGGCGAGGTTGCGGTCGAGCGCGGCGGTCGGCCGCTTTCCCGTCTCCTGAATCGGATGGGTCGGAAACTCCATCGCGATGCCGCCGGCTTCGCGAATGCCTTCGCGTACCCGGTGCGCGAGTTCAAGATGATGGCGATTGCAAGGCGAGAGATCGTTGCCGGTTTGCGCAATGCCGATGATCGGTTTGCCCGACTGCAGTTCCTGTCGCGTCAGTCCATAATTAAGGTAGCGCTCGAGATAGAGCGCGGTCATGCCGGGGTTGTGCGGGTTGTTGAACCATTCGCTGGAGCGGAGCTTGCGCTTGGTGACTGGCGTAACAGGCTTGTTCATTGTTTCTCCCCGAGCGCAACGGCCTATGCTGCACTGCACTCAGCCTTGTTTCATTGACGCGACTTTATGCACGTCGACCCGTTGTTCGCAATTGATTGAGCGCGGCGATATTCAACTTTGATCCAACGACATGGCGAAAAAATTCTGCTAAGAGGCACCTCAACTTGAAGAGCGGGCGGGGCCTTTATCGTCCTAACCGCCGCTAGAATCGGAGGGAATTGAATGGCGTCGGTGCAGATTAGCGACGTGCGGAAGTCGTTCGGTGGGTTTGAGGTCCTGCACGGCGTGACTGTTCCGATCGAGGACGGTGCGTTCGTGGTGTTGGTCGGCCCCTCCGGCTGCGGCAAGTCGACGTTGCTGCGCATGCTCGCGGGACTGGAGAACATCACCTCCGGAACCATCTCGATCGGCAATCGCGTGGTGAACAACGTTCAGCCGAAAGAGCGCGACATCGCGATGGTGTTCCAGAACTACGCGCTCTACCCGCATATGACCGTTGCCCAAAATATGGGCTTCTCCCTGAAATTGCGTAGCGCGAACCAGCAGGACATTACCTCCCGGGTCAAGAAGGCCGCTGAAATCCTCGCATTGACGCCGCTTCTGGAGCGCTATCCGCGCCAGTTGTCGGGCGGTCAGCGCCAGCGCGTCGCGATGGGGCGCGCCATCGTCCGCGATCCCCAGGTGTTCCTGTTCGACGAGCCGCTGTCCAATCTCGACGCCAAGCTGCGGGTCGCGATGCGCACCGAGATCAAGGAACTGCATCAGCGGCTGAAGACCACGACCGTCTATGTCACCCATGACCAGATCGAGGCCATGACCATGGCCGACAAGATCGTCGTCATGCATGACGGCATCGTCGAGCAGATGGGATCGCCGCTCGAACTCTATGACAAGCCCGACAACCAGTTCGTCGCGGGCTTCATCGGCTCGCCGGCGATGAACTTCCTCAACGGGCATCTGAAATCCAACGGCCAGATCTATGTCGAGACCGAGGAGGGCGCCAAGCTGCCGCTGGCGACGGCGCCAACCGCTTCCGATGGGAAGCCGGTGATCTATGGCATCCGGCCCGAACATCTCGACCTCGCCAGTGACGGCATCGAGGCCGAGGTCATCGTCGTCGAACCCACCGGCTCGGAAACCCAGATCGTGGCGCGCATCGGCAAGCAGGACATCATTGCGGTGTTCCGCGAGCGGCACGACGTCAAACCCGGGGAGAGAATTCATTTGCGGCCGCGCGCGTCGTCCGCTCACCTGTTCGACAAGGACACCGGCCGTCGCCTCTAGGCGGCCGGACTAACAAGCCCAAGCAAGACCATAAAATTAAGGAAGTAAGGGAGAAGACTTGAAATGAATAAGTTTACCACCGATCGCCGCTCGCTGCTCAAGGGCGGCGCGGGCCTTTTGGCTGCCGCAGCGACGATGTCGGGCGACGAGCTCTTGGGCTATGCGAAGGCCTGGGCGCAGACTTCGCCGTGGAAGCCGGAGCCGGGGGCGAAGATCAATCTGTTGCGCTGGAAGCGCTTCGTCGAAGCCGAAGACGTCGCCTTCATGAAGATCGTCGACGCCTTCCAGAAGGCCAACAACGTCACCATCAACGTTTCCAACGAATCCTACGACGACATTCAGCCCAAGGCGTCGGTTGCCGCCAACACCGGGCAGGGCCTCGACATGGTCTGGGGTCTCTACTCGCTGCCGTTCCTGTTCCCGAGCAAATGCGTCGACGTCACCGACGTCGCCGACTATCTCGGCCAGAAGTGCGGCGGCTGGACCGACTCCGGCAAGGCCTATGGCATGCTCAACGGCAAATGGATCGGCATTCCCGTTGCGGCCACCGGCGGCCTCGTCAACTATCGCGTCGCCGCGGCCGAGAAGGCCGGCCACAAGGAGTTCCCGAAGGATCTCGCCGGCTTTGCCGACCTCGTGAAGGGCATGAACAAGAACGGCACGCCGGCCGGCATGGCGCTGGGCCATGCCTCGGGCGATGCCAACGGCTGGCTGCACTGGGCGCTCTGGGCCCATGGCGGCAAGATGATCGACAAGAACAACAAGGTCGTCATCAACTCGCCGGAGACCGCGAAGTCGCTGGAATACGTCAAGGGCCTCTACGAAAACTTCGTGCCGGGCACGGCGTCGTGGAACGACAGCTCCAACAACAAGGCGTTCCTCGCCGGCCAGCTTCACCTCACCACGAACGGCATCTCGATCTATGTGACGGCGAAGAAGGAGAATCCGCAGATCGCGGAGGACATGAACCACGCGCATCTGCCGCCCGGCCTCGACGGCAAGACGCGCGAGCTTCATCTCGGCTTCCCGATCCTGATCTTCACCTTCTCGAAGTATCCGCAGACCTGCAAGGCGTTCACCGCCTTCATGCTGGAGCCGGATCAGTTCAACCCTTGGATCGAAGCGGCGCAGGGCTACCTATCCCACTTCCTCCTCGGCTACGACAAGAACCCGGTCTGGACCGCCGATCCGAAGACGACGCCTTATCGCAGCGTCGCGCAGAGCGCCTCGACCCCGGCCGGCGAGGCGCAGATGAGCGAGAACGCGGCGGCCGCGATTGCCGACTTCGTGCTCGTCGACATGTACGCGAACTACTGCACCGGACGCGAGGATACGAAGACCGCGATGGCTTCGGCCGAACGCGCGGCCAAGCGCATCTTCCGCTAAGCGAGCAGCCGGCGCGGACTGCCGCGCCGGCTTTCTGGTTGTTGAGCGATCGGGGCGACGCTCGGCGCAAGAAAACGGGCCGGGCGCTGCCTTCGATTTGGAGTTGGAGACCGAATGAGTACTGTCCAGACATCGATGCCGGTACAGGCCGCCGCAGCCGGCGAGCCGTCACTTTGGTCAAGGCTGCGCGCCAACCGCAACTGGGCGGCGCTGTGGTTCATGCTACCGGCGGCGGCTTTCCTGATTCTGTTCCTGGCCTATCCGCTTGGCCTTGGCATCTGGATGAGCTTCACGGACGAACGCATCGGCCGTGGCGGGATCTTCATCGGTCTCGAGAACTATCAATGGCTGTGGGACGACGCGATCTTCTGGCTGTCGGTCTTCAACACGATCCTCTACACGCTGATCGCCAGCGTCATCAAATTCGCGATCGGCCTTTATCTCGCGCTCCTGCTCAACCGGCACATGCCGTTCAAGGCAATGATCCGCTCGATCGTGCTGATACCCTTCATCGTGCCGACGGTGCTGTCGGCGATCGCGTTCTGGTGGATCTATGACGCCCAGTTCTCGATCATCTCGTGGTCGCTGATCAAGCTCGGCCTGATCGACCACAACATCAACTTCCTGGGCGACAGCACCTGGGCCCGCGCCAGCGTCATCTTCGCCAATGTCTGGCGCGGCGTTCCCTTCGTGGCGATCACGCTATTGGCCGGCCTGCAGACGGTCTCACCCTCGCTCTATGAAGCCGCGACGCTCGACGGCGCCACCAACTGGCAGCGCTTCCGCTACATCACCTATCCGCTGCTGACGCCGATCATTGCCGTGGTGATGACGTTTTCGGTGCTGTTCACCTTCACGGACTTCCAGCTCATCTGGGCCTTGACCCGCGGCGGGCCGGTCAATGCGACGCATCTGATGGCGACACTGAGCTATCAGCGCGGCATCATCTCCGGGCGGCTGGGCGAGGGCGCGGCGATTGCGACCGCGATGATCCCGTTCCTTCTTGCCGCGATCGCGATCTCCTGGTTCGGCATGCAGCGCCGCAAGTGGCAGCAAGGATCGAACAATGACTGATTCAGCCCTGCATTCGAAAGCACCGGCGCAGGCCGCGAGCGACGACTCCGAGGGCATGAGCTATCTGGAGTCGCTGCCGCGCCGCCTGATCACGCTCTATCTGCCGCTGTTCATCATCCTCGTGGTGCTGCTGTTCCCGTTCTACTGGATGGTGCTGACGTCGATCAAACCGGACGAGCAACTGATCGACATGGAGAAGTTCAACCCATTCTGGGTTGTGCATCCGACCTTCAAGCACATCAGCAAGCTGCTGTTCGAGACGCAGTATCCACGCTGGCTTTGGAACACGATGTATGTGGCTGTTGGCGCCACCTTCCTGTCGATCGCGGCCAGCGTGCTGGCGGCCTATGCGATCACGCGGCTGCGGTTCAAGGGCGCCGACACCGTCGGCATCCTGATCTTCTTCGCCTATCTGGTGCCGCCGTCGATCCTGTTCATTCCGCTGGCCTCGGTGATCCAGGCCTACGGCCTGTTCGACTCGCCGCTGTCCCTGATCCTGGTCTATCCGACCTTGCTCATTCCGTTCTCGACCTGGCTCCTGATGGGGTACTTCAAGACCATCCCCTATGAGCTCGAGGAATGCGCGCTGATCGACGGCGCCTCGCGCTGGCAGATCCTGGTCAAGATCATCGTGCCGCTGGCGATCCCGGGCCTGATCTCGGCCTTCATCTTCTCGTTCACGCTGTGCTGGAACGAGTTCATCTATGCGCTGACCTTCCTGCAATCGACGCCGAACAAGACGGTGCCGGTCGCGATCGTCAACGAGTTCGTCGATGGCGACATCTACAAGTGGGGATCGCTGATGGCGGGCGCGTTGGTCGGCTCACTGCCGCTCGTGATCCTTTACGCCTTCTTCGTCGAGCATTATGTGTCGGCCATGACGGGAGCCGTGAAGGAATAGCGCGAGAGGCCCACGTCGTTACCGCTGATAATAAGGAGTTGGGTCTTGCACGTTCTGATTCTCGGCGCCGCCGGCATGGTCGGCCGCAAATTGACCGACCGTCTGCTGCGCGACGGCCGCCTCGGCAAGCAGGACATCACCAGGATGACCCTGCAGGACGTGGTCGAGCCCGCAAAGCCGGCCAACGCCTCGATCCCGGTCAAGGTGGTGGCGTCCGACTTCGCCGATGCCGGCGCCGCCGCGCCGCTGATCGCCGAGCGGCCCGACGTGATCTTCCATCTCGCCGCGATCGTCTCCGGCGAGGCCGAGGCCGATTTCGACAAGGGCTATCGCATCAATCTCGACGGCACGCGTTACCTGATCGATGCCATCCGCGCGGTCGGTGGCGGCTACAAGCCGCGGCTGGTATTCACATCCTCGATCGCCGTGTTCGGCGCGCCGTTCCCGGAAAAGATCGGCGATGAGTTCTTCCATACGCCGCTGACCAGCTACGGCACGCAGAAATCGATCTGCGAGCTTCTGATCAACGACTATACCCGCAAGGGCCTGTTCGACGGCATCAGCATCCGCTTGCCGACGATCTGCGTGCGGCCGGGCCGGCCGAACAAGGCGGCATCCGGCTTCTTCTCCAACATCATCCGCGAGCCGCTCGCCGGCGAGGAGGCGATCCTGCCGGTCTCCGAGGACGTGCGGCACTGGCATGCCTCGCCGAAGTCGGCGGTCGGCTTCCTCGTGCATGCCGGGACCATGGATCTCAACGCCATTGGCCCCCGCCGCAACCTCAGCATGCCCGGGCTCTCCGTTACCGTCGGCGAGCAGATCGCGGCGCTTGAGCGCGTCGCCGGCAAGAACGTCACGGCGCGGATCAAGCGGGTGCCGGATCAGACCATCATCGGCATCGTGTCCGGCTGGCCGCGCGACTTCGTCACGGAGCGCGCGCTGAAGCTCGGCTTCACGACGGCCGAAAAGAGTTTTTGACGACATCATCCGGATTCACATCGAGGACGAACTCGGCGGCAAGTTCGCGGCCTAGTTCTCCCTTCGGAGTGCGGTCATGACGCGGGTAGCCTCTATCGGCGAATGCATGATCGAGTTGAGGCAGGCCCAGGGCGGTGCCCAAAGCGGCCACCAGGGCGGCCTCTACTCCCGGGGTTACGGCGGTGACACCCTCAACACCGCCGTCTATCTCGCGCGCCTTGGCCTCGACGTCGACTACATCACAGCGCTTGGCGACGATGCGTTGAGCGAGGAGATGATCGCCGCCTGGAAGGCCGAGGGCGTCGGGACCAAGCGCGTCGCCCGGCTGGCCGGCAAACTGCCCGGCCTCTATCTGATCCAGACCGATGAGAAGGGCGAACGGAAGTTCTTCCATTGGCGCGAGAACTCGGCCGCGCGCAAGCTGATGCACCTGCCGGAGACCGAGGACCTCCTGAATTCGCTCGCGACCTATGACCTCGTCTACCTCTCCGCCATCACGCTCTCGATCTATGATGATTACGGGCGAGGGCGGTTGATGACGGCCTTGAAGCGCGCGCGCCTGCTCGGGACGCGCTTCGCCTTCGATACCAATTTCCGTGCCCGTGGCTGGTCTGATCTGAGCGAGGCGCGCAGCGTCTATAGCGCGGCGTTCGAGGCGGCCGACATCGTGCTCGCCTCGACGGAGGATCTGCTGCCGCTCTATCCCGGCGAGAGCAATACGGCGCTGCTCGCGGGTATTCCGAGCCCGGAAGTGGTGCTGAAGCTGTCGGAGCCGGTCAGCGTGCTGCGCTTTCCCGGCGGATCGCGGGAGGTGAGGGCCGAGCCGGTGACCCAGCCGATCGTCGACACCACCGCGGCCGGCGACAGTTTCGCGGCCGCCTACCTTGCGGCCCGGCTCTCCGGCGCCGAGCCGCCGGAGGCCGCACGCGCCGGCCATCGTCTGGCCGGCGTCGTGGTGTGCTATCCCGGCGCGATCATTCCGCGCTATGCCATGCCGCCGAAGAAAGTACCGCGACCCACAACTTCGCGCAGGGCCTTGCAATGACATCGACCAGACAGGAAACCCTCGCCACGCTGTTCAGCGAGGCCAAGGTCATCCCCGTCCTCACCATCGAGCGGCGCGAGGATGCGGTGCCGCTGGCGCGCGCGCTGGTCGCAGGCGGGGTGTATGCGCTGGAGGTCACCTTGCGCACGCCGGTCGCGATCGAAGCGGCGAAGGCGATCATGGCCGAGGTGCCGGACGCGATCGTCGGCATCGGCACGATCCTGAGCCCGGACGATCTCGCCCGAGCCGAGGCGCTGGGTGCCAGGTTCGGCATCAGCCCGGGTGCGACGCCCGAGCTCCTGAAAGCCGCTGTCGGGAGCAGCCTGCCGTTCGCGCCGGGGATCGCCACCGCGTCTGAACTGATGCAGGCGCTGGCGCACGGCTTCGATCTCGTGAAATTCTTTCCCGCGGAATCGTCAGGCGGTATAAAGGCACTGCGGGGGCTGGCGGGGCCGTTCCCGAACGCGCGCTTCTGCCCGACCGGCGGCATCGGGGAGGGCAATGCCGCGACCTGGCTGGCGGAGCCCAATGTGGTCGCGGTCGGCGGGTCCTGGCTCTGCCCGCCCGCCGAGGTCTGGTCCAACAATTGGGCCGGCATAACCGCCATGTGCGACCGCACCCTGAAATCGCTGAAAGCCGGGTGAAGTCCGGTTACGGATCAGCTACAAGCGATCAGGAACATTTTTGGGAGAACGGCCATGACAGCCAGCATCGTCGGGTGGGCGCACACGCCCTTCGGCAAATTCGACGCGGAAACGGTTGAGAGCCTGGTGACGCGCGTCGCCAACGAGGCGCTGACCGATGCCGGCATTTCGGCTGGCGACATCGACGAGATCCTGCTCGGGCATTTCAATGCCGGCTTCTCGCCGCAGGATTTCACGGCCTCGCTGGTGCTGCAGGCCGATCCGCAGTTCCGCTTCAAGCCGGCGACGCGCGTCGAGAACGCCTGCGCGACCGGATCGGCCGCCGTGCACCAGGGCATCCGCGCGATCGCGACCGGGGCGAAGTTCGTGTTGGTGGTCGGCGTCGAGCAGATGACGAGGACGCCAGGTCCGGAGATCGGCCGCAATTTGTTGAAGGCGTCCTACCTGCCTGAAGACGGCGATACGCCCGCGGGATTCGCCGGCGTGTTCGGCAAGATCGCGCAGGGGTATTTCCAGAAATACGGCGACCAGTCGGACGCGTTGGCGATGATCGCCGCCAAGAACCACAAGAACGGCGTCGCCAATCCCTATGCGCAGATGCGCAAGGATTTCGGCTTCGAGTTCTGCCGCGCCGAGAGCGACAAGAACCCGTTCGTCGCCGGCCCGCTGAAGCGCACCGACTGCTCGCTGGTGTCGGACGGCGCCGCCGCGCTGGTGCTGACGGATTCGGAGACCGCGAAGACCATGGGCAAGGCGGTGAACTTCCGCGCCACCGCGCATGCGCAGGACTTCCTGCCGATGTCCAAGCGCGACATCCTGCAGTTCGAGGGCTGCACGGTGGCCTGGCAGCGCGCGCTGGAGCAGGCCGGCGCCAAGCTGTCCGATCTCTCCTTCGTCGAGACCCACGACTGCTTCACCGTCGCCGAGCTGATCGAATATGAAGCCATGGGCCTGACGCCGCGCGGGCAGGGCGCTCGCGCGATTCTGGAAGGCTGGACGCTGAAGGACGGCAAGCTGCCGATCAATCCGTCCGGCGGACTCAAGGCCAAGGGACACCCGATCGGCGCCACCGGCGTCTCCATGCATGTGATGAGCGCGATGCAGTTGACGGGGCAGGCGCCCGAGGGCATGCAGTTGAAGAACCCTGAACTGGCCGGCATCTTCAACATGGGCGGCGCAGCGGTCGCGAATTACGTTTCGCTGCTGGAGCCGGCGAAGTAGGCTGTAGGCGAAGCGGACTGCCGTAGGGTGGGCAAAGCGAAGCGTGCCCACCTTTTCTGGCATCAACCGCAAACGGTGGGCACGCTGCGCTTTGTCCACCTACAATGCGACGGAATTGCCGCGGTAAGCCGCGGCGCAGACTTTCGGAGCGTGTATCATGGGTAACGAAAGCTCGTTGTCGCTGGACGAACTCAACGATCGCATCGCGATTCTTGAAGACAACATCAGGCAGTTGATCGAACAGGCCGCCGCGGCATCCGGCGAGCAGAACGAGGCGCGTATTGCCGACCGCATCAGCCAGCAGAATGAAGAGCTCGAGAGGCTGATGAAGGAGCGCGACGCGCGGCCGCAGAGATAACCCCGCTACCCGCCGTGCATACGCCCATACGCGTGGCGCGCCTTGATCTCGTGGACGGCCTGCCGTTACTAGGTCCCCGGAAGTGATAACGCGGCCGTGATTGGCCGCCTTTCTGGGAGGATGACGAGGCCATGGGACCGCTTGAGGGCATCAAGGTCGTGGACATGACGACCGTGCTGATGGGGCCGTATGCCACGCAGATGCTCGGCGACTACGGCGCCGACGTCATCAAGGTGGAATCGCCCGATGGCGACGTCACGCGCCAGATCGGCCCGACCCGCCACGCAGGCATGGGTCCGGTGTTCCTCAATACCAACCGCAGCAAGCGCTCGATCTGCCTCGACCTGAAGAAGCCGGCCGGGCGCGAGGCCGTGCTGCGCCTGATCGCGAAGGCCGACGTGCTGGTCTACAATGTGCGCCCGCAGGCGATGGCGCGGTTGCAACTCGGCTACGATGTCGTCTCCAAGGTCAATCCGCGGCTGATCTATGCCGGCGTGTTCGGCTTCGGCCAGGACGGCCCTTATGCCGCCAAGCCCGCCTATGACGACCTGATCCAGGGCGCCACCGCGCTGCCGGCGCTGATGGCGCAGACCTCCGACGGCGTGCCGCGCTATGTGCCGAACGCGCTGGTCGATCGCATCGTGGGATTGACCGCGGTCGGTGCGATCTGCGCGAGCCTTGTGCATCGCGACAGGACCGGGCAGGGCCAGCGCGTCGACATCCCGATGTTCGAGACCATGGCCGGCTTCGTCATGGGCGACCATATGGGCGGTCTCACCTACGATCCGCCGCTCGACCGCGGCGGCTACAAGCGGCATCTGTCGCCGGACCGCCGGCCCTACAAGACGAGCGACGGCTATATCTGCGTGATCGTCTATAACGACAAGCAGTGGGACAATTTCTTCACCGCGACCGGGCGCGACGATCTGCGTAACGATTCAAGATTTGCGACCTTCGCCGGCCGCGCCGCCAATATCGATTGCGTCTACGCCGAGCTTGCGCGCATCCTCAAGACCAAGACCACCGCGGAGTGGAACGAGATTCTCGAGAAGGCCGACGTGCCGGTCATGCCGATGCACGATCTCGAAAGCCTGCTGCAGGATCCGCATATCGTTGCAACCGATGTGTTTCCCGTCATCGACCATCCGACCGAAGGCCGCATCCGCAGCATGAAGGTCTCGGCGCGCTGGTCGGAGACGACAGCCGAGCCGAAGCGGCTGGCGCCGCGGCTCGGCGAGCACAGCGCGGAGATCCTGCAGGAGGCCGGCTTCTCTGCCGACGAGATCGCCGCCATGCTGCGCGACGGAGTCACCAAGGCACCGTGATAGGATTTGAACTGGTACGAACCACGAGGGCGCTACGCTCCCTCTCCCGCTTGCGGGAGAGGTGACGGAGCCTGCTGACAGGACCGTTCAATCAAACGGCATCAAGCTATAGGACGGAGACACATGGATTTTGCGCTCTCGGCCAACCAGGAATCCATCCGCGATGCAGTCGCGAAAATCTGTGCGCGCTTTGACGACGCCTATTGGCTGAAGAAGGACAAGGAGGGCGGCTATCCCGCCGACTTCCACCGCGCGCTGGCGGATGCCGGCTGGCTCGGCATCTGCATTCCCGAGGAATATGGCGGCTCCGGGCTCGGCATCACGGATGCCGCGATCATGATGCGCACGATCGCCGAATCCGGCGCCGGCATGTCTGGCGCCTCGGCCGTGCATATGAACGTGTTCGGGCTCAATCCGGTGGTCGTGTTCGGCACCAAGGAGCAGTGCCAGCGCATGCTGCCGCCGATCATCGATGGCCGCGACAAGTCCTGCTTTGCGGTGACCGAGCCTAACACCGGGCTCAACACCACCCAGCTCAAGACCCGCGCGGTGCGCAAGGGCGACAAATACATCGTCAACGGCCAGAAGGTTTGGATCTCGACCGCGCAGGTCGCCAACAAGATCCTGCTGCTGGCGCGCACCACGCCGCTGGAAGAGGTGCGGACGCCGACGCAGGGCCTGAGCCTGTTCTACACCGATTTCGACAAGAAGCGCGTGACGGTGCACGAGATCGAGAAGATGGGCCGCAAGCCCGTCGATTCCAATGAATTGTTCTTCGAGAATTTCGAGATTCCGGTCGAGGACCGGCTCGGCGAAGAGGGTCGCGGCTTCGAATACATTTTGCACGGCATGAATCCGGAGCGCATCCTGATTGCGGCTGAAGCGGTCGGGCTTGGCAAGGTCGCGCTGTCGCGCGCGCAGGCCTATGCCAAGAGCCGCATCGTGTTCAATCGTCCGATCGGCATGAACCAGGCGATCCAGCATCCGCTCGCCAAATGCTGGATGGAGCTGGAGGCCGCGTGGCTGATGGTGCTGTCGGCCGGCTGGCACTACGACCAGGGTCTGCCGTGCGGGCCTGCGGCCAACTCCGCAAAGTTCCTGGCCGCCGAGGCCGGCTTCCGCGCCTGCGAGCAGGCGGTGATGACCCATGGCGGCTTCGGCTACGCCAAGGAGTATCACGTCGAGCGCTACCTGCGGGAATCCCTGATCCCGCGCATCGCCCCGATCAGCCCGCAGCTCATCCTGAGCTTCATCGCCGAGAAGGTGCTGGGGCTGCCGAAATCGTATTGAGGGTGGTTGCGATGACGTCTCCAACACTCACACCGTCATTCCGGGGCGCGCGCGGCGCGAGCCCGGAATCCACTTCGCCGCGTTCGCCTGTGGCTCGATGGATTCCGGGCTCGCCGCTTTGCGGCGCCTCGGAATGACGAGGAGATAGCGCTATGAGTTTCATCACCGGCGTCGGTCTCACCTCATTCGGCAAGCACGAAGGCTCGTCCTCGCTCGACCTCATGAGCAGGGCGGCTGAGCTTGCGATTGCCGATGCCGGCGTGAGGCGAGCGGAGATCGATGGCATCCTCTGCGGCTACTCGACGGTGTCACCGCACATCATGCTCGCGACCGTGTTCGCCGAGCATTTCGGCATCCGCCCGTCCTATGCCCATGCCGTGCAGGTCGGCGGCGCCACCGGGCTTGCGATGACCATGCTGGCGCATCATCTCGTCGATGCCGGCGTGGCGAAGCATGTGCTCGTGGTCGGTGGCGAGAACCGGCTGACCGGCCAGAGCCGCGACGCCTCGATCCAGGCGCTCGCCCAAGTCGGCCATCCCGATTACGAAGTGCCGCTCGGGCCGACCATCCCCGCCTATTACGGCCTCGTCGCCTCGCGCTACATGCACGAATATGGCGTCACCGAAGAGGACCTCGCCGAATTCGCGGTGCTGATGCGCAAGCACGCGCTGACCCATCCCGGCGCGCAATTCCGCGATCCGATCACGGTTGACGACGTGATGGCGTCAAAGCCGGTGGCGAAGCCGTTGAAGCTGCTCGATTGTTGTCCCGTTTCCGATGGCGGCGCGGCGTTCGTGATCAGCCGCGATCCGACCAGCGACGTCGGCGTGCGCATCCGCGGCTGTGCACAGGCGCATACGCATCAACATGTCACCGCAGCGCCAGCGCTTAGCGAACTCGGTGCCGAGATCGCGATCGCCAAGGCCAAGGCGGCCTCTAGCGTTGCGATCTCCGATGTGCGCTATGCCGCGGTCTATGACAGCTTCACCATCACGCTTGCGATGCTGCTCGAAGATCTCGGCCTGGCAAAGCGCGGCGAGGCGGCCGCGCGCGTCCGTGCCGGCTACTTCAATCAGGACGGCGAGATGCCGCTCAACACCCATGGCGGCTTGTTGAGTTACGGCCATTGCGGCGTCGGCGGCGCGATGGCGCATCTGGTCGAGACGCATCTGCAGATGACTGAGCGCGCCGGCAATCGTCAGGTCCGCGATGCCTCGGTTGCGCTGTTGCATGGCGATGGCGGTGTGCTGTCCTCGCATGTCAGCATGTTCCTGGAGCGGGTGCGATGAGCGGGAAGGTTTCGGACTGGACTACCGGCGCGGAGGCGATCGTCTATCAATCCTGCGCCGCCTGCGGTGCTGTACAATATTTCCGCCGCAGCTTTTGCGCCGCCTGCGGCGCGCCTGATCCGGTCGAGAAACAAGCCAGCGGGGCTGGGACGGTCTACGCGACCTCGCTGGTCTGCCGCGCCGCGACGCCCGAGACGCGCGCGCATGTGCCCTACAACATCGTGCTGGTGGACACCGCCGAAGGCTTTCGCATGATGGCGCACGGCGAAAACGATCTTGCGATCGGCGACGAGGTGAACGCGCGGTTTGCGCAGTTTGCCGGCCGCGTGGTGCCGTATTTTGAAAAGGCTAGAGCATGATCCCGAAAAGATCATGCTCCAGCAAAAGGATTAGATCGCGGTTACCGCCAGTAAAGCACGATGCCGGCGATGACGACCATTGCCGTCACCGCCAGCATCTGCGCGAGCGCCTCCGAGGCCGCCCTCCTTGTGGCTTCCTTCATGCCTATTCCCCCTAGACTTGGGCGTGACTCATCGTGGCGCGGCACTCCACGCAAACGATGGCCTTTTAGATTGCTACTCGGAACACCCCGCGACGCATATTCGCTCTGATTGAGTCCCCACTCGGCGAATATCGACGGTAGCAGGGTCGGATACCATTGCGGCGGCATTTTGACTCGGCTGTGTTGCTCCTGCGTCAAGCGCCAGATAGTGTTTTGAAACTTAACGGAACCGAAGCAAAACGAGAAAAAAGAAAACGAGAAGGAAAGAATGGCCCGCATCGAATACAGCGATCCCGCCGAGGCCAGCGATCGCACCCGCGAAATCCTCGACAAGAACCGCAACGCCAACATCTTCCGCATGATGGCGCATTCGCCAAGCTATTTTGAGCAATATTGCCGGCTCGGCGGCGCGATCCGCCACAGAGGCGAGCTTGATCCGATCGTGCGCGAGCTCGCGATCACCCGCACCGGAATCCTGTGCGAAGCGCCTTACGAGATCGTCGCGCACAAGCGGATCGGCAAGAATGTCGGCGTGAGCGACGAGCAGAACGAGGCGCTGGAGAACTGGCAGTCCGCCACCTGCTTCAACGAAGTGCAGCGCGCCGCGCTCGCTTTCACCGATGAGATCGTCAAGCTGAACAAACCGACGGACGCGACCTTCAACGCGATCGCATCCAAATTGACGCCAGCCGCGCTCGTCGAACTGCAGCTCTCGGTCGGCTTCTACATCATGACGTCGAAATTCCTCGAAACGTTCGAGATCGACCTGCAGCCGGTCACGGAAGTGGTGGGTTGATCGAACTGGTGCCGCGAACTCCCTTCGCCTCGCCCCGCCTGCGGGGAGAGGATCGCATCGCCAGATGCGATCCGGGTGAGGGGCTGTCTCCGCAAACACAACTATCACCGTCGTTGCGGAAGCAGCCCCTCACCCCGACCCTCTCCCCGTAAGAACGGGGAGAGGGAGATTGAGAGAGACTACGTCGACGTCAGCAAATCCACCTTCGCGTTCGCGACGATCAGCCGGTCGGCGAGCAGTTGCGCGAGGTTGCGCATGATCAGCTCGCCGGCGCGCGGATGCTGCTTGCGGAAACGTTCGAAGTCGCGCAGCGGGATTTCCCAGGCGGTCGCGGCCTGGTCCGCCAATACGTCGGCGGAGCGGACCGGCTCGATCAGCGCCATCTCGCCAAACGCCATGCCTGCGGTGAGGGTCGCGAGACGGATGCCGTCAGGCAGCGTGACATGCACCACGCCGCTGCGCAGGAAGAACAGCGAATTGGCGGGATCGCCGGCGGAGATGATCTTCTCGCCCGAGCGATGGGTGCGGGTTGCGGCGAGCGACGCCAGATCGGTCAGCTCTTCCGCGCTCAATCCGGCCAAGAGCGGCTGCTCGGACAATTCCGTGGTCTCGAAGAAATCGATCGAGCCGCCATAGCGGTAGACGATCTGGTCCTCCGCCCATTCGATCGCGGTATCGAGCAGATAGAAGTCCCTGATGTTGCCGAGCCTGGCGGTCCATTCGCGCAGCGTCTTCCATTCCTTTGACGTGCGTTTGACTCCGGACAGGATCACGGTGACGTTGAGAGCGGCGAGTTCCTCGAAAGCTTCCGCCACCAGCCGCGCGCCGGCGCGGGTGGTGGAGGTGACCCGGTGCAGGTCGAACACGACGAATTGCGGTCGCGGCTGCGAGGCCAGGCGCCGTGAGACGTAATCGACAGCGGAGAGCGAAAGCGTGCCGACCAGTTCGATGATCCGCACTTCCTGATGATGCGCCGCAAGGATGTCGCGCTCCTGCGGGCGGCGGACGCGCCGCGACGGGCTCTTGCCGATATTGTAATCGGCGATGATGCTGGTGCGCGCGTCGTCGCTACGATTCAGCATATGCAGGTCGTAATGGGCGGACAGCGCCTCGCACACCTTGATGCCGCGGACGCTGTTGCCGTGCTTGTCGAGCTTTGGCGAATAGCTGCCGAGCCCGAGCCGCGCCGGCAGCGCGGCCAGGATGCCGCCGCCGACCCCGCTCTTGGCGGGGATGCCGACGCGGTAGATCCATTCGCCCGCGAAATCGTACATGCCCGACGAGGTCATCACCGAGAGCGTGCGCGAGATCGCATAGGGCGTCATCACCTGTTCGCCGGTTACCGGATTGATGCCGCGATTGGCAAGCGTTGCAGCCATGATCGCGATATCGCGCGCAGTGACCAGCACCGCGCATTGCCGGAAATAGACATCCAGCACGGAGGCGACGTTGTCCTTGATCACGGCGTTGGTGCGCAGCAGATAGCCGATCGCCCGGTTGCGGTCGCCGGTCGTGCTCTCCGAAAGATAGACGGCTTCATCGAGCGTGAGCTCGCGCCCGGCGAAGCGGCCGAGCGCCTGGCGGATATAATCGAAGGCGGCGTCGCCCTTGGCCTCATGGATCAGCCCGGTGCAGGCGATGGCGCCGGCATTGACCATCGGGTTGAACGGATGGTTTTCGGCGTTCAGCCGGATCGAGTTGAAGGGGTCGCCCGATGGCTCGACGCCGATTGCACTTTCGACCCGGCCCGCGCCCAGCGTGTCCAGCGCCAGCGCGAACACGAAGGGTTTTGACATCGACTGGATGGTAAAGGGCACCTTGGTGTCGCCGACCTCATAGACGTGCCCGTCGAGGGTTGCGAGACTGATGCCGAAATGGGCAGGGTCGGCCTTGCCGAGCTCGGGAATGTAATCGGCGACAGCGCCGCCGGTCTCGGCGGCGAACTCGTCGTGGCATGACTGCAGGAACCGCAACAGAGGCGGTTTCGAGCGGGTCCAGGCCGTGGCGCTGGCGGGAGAAGGAGGCGGCTCCGGTTTCATCGCCTCCTGTTGTGCAACGCAATCAGGGAGCGCGCAACTGGTTCGGTATCAAGGCGTGCCGGCGGACCAGAAGCAGCGCGATCAGGACCGTCGGCACCAGGATGGCTAGGCCGAGCAGCGTCACCTGCATCTGCGACAATGGCATGATGCCGCCGCCGGGCGTCGCCACCACGAAGCCGCCGATCACGAACAGCACCCGCAGCGGCCATTCCAGCGCGCCTGTACGGCTGAGATCGCCGACAAAGACCTGGTAGCCCTGGATGCCGCCGCAGATGAACAGCGTTCCGAAGCCGGCGAGCGCCATCAGGCCGAGGCCGGTGAGATAGGGGGCGGGTCCCTGCAGCACCAGTGCCGGGTTCAGCACGAAGAAGAACGGGATGAAATAGATGATGCTGCCGACCCACATCGATTCCCACCCCGTCTTCATCGCCGGCGATCCGGCGATGCCGGCAGCCGCGAAGGAAGCGATCGCGACCGGCGGGGTGATTGACGACAGCATGCCCCAATAGAAGATGAACATGTGGACCGCTATCCGGTTCAGCCCGAGCTTCTCCAGCGCCGGCGCCACCAGGATCGCGAGGAAGATATAGCAGGCCGTGGTCGTCAGCCCGAGGCCGAGGATCAGGCTGGTGAAGGCACACATCGCCAGCAGCAGGAAGGCGTTGTCGCCCGCGATCGTCAGCAAGTCGTTGGCGAGGCTCGAGACCACGCCGGTCATCGAGAACGCGCCGATCAGGAGCCCGCAGCCGGCGAGAATGCCGACCAGCTCCACGAAGGTGCGGCCATTGACCTCGAGGAATTTTGCGATCGTGGCCGGCGTCCAGCGCGTGTCCTTGGAGAAGATCTGGTTCAGCACCAAGAGCAGCGCGGTGGCGTAGAACGGCGCGTGGCTTTCGCGCTTGAAGTAGAGCAGCATCACGATCAGGAGCGCGATGACGAACACGTAGTACCAGCCGGACTTGAGCGTATCGATCACCCGCGGCAGTTCGGCGCGCGGGATGCCCTTCAGGCCATGGCGCGCGGCGTAGGAATCCACCTGCATGAACAGGCCGACATAATAGAGCGCGGCGGGAATGATTGCGGCGACCGCGACCTCGGCGTAGCTGACGTTCAGGAATTGTGCGATCACGAAGGCGGTGGCGCCCATCACCGGCGGCGCCAGCACCGCACCGGTCGAGGCGCAGGCCTCGATCGCGCCGGCATAGGAGGCGCGGAAGCCGCTGCGCTTCATCACCGGGATGGTCATCGTCCCGGCGGTGAGCACGTTGGAGATGATCGAGCCGGACATCATGCCGAGCAGGCCGCTCGCGAAGATGCAGACCTTTGCCGCGCCGCCACGGAAGGTGCCGCACAGCGCAAAGGCGATGTTGATGAAGAACTTTCCGGCGCCTGTCATCATCAGCGCGGTGCCGAAGACGAGGAAGCCGATCACGGTATCGGCAAAGGCCTGGATCGGGATGCCGAGCAGGCTCTCGCCCGAGAGCACGTGATAGGCGGTGGCCTGGTCGAAGGTGAGCTCGGAGCCGCGGAACGGACCGAGCCAGCTTGCTTCGGCAAACAGCGGATAGATGGTGAAGGGGAACACGCTGAGCAATAGGCTCCAGCCGCCGGTGCGGCGCAGCGCCTCCATCAGCACCGCCCACATCACGACGCCGGCCACCAGCACGTTGCGCGGCGCGCCGTCGGATTCCCAGCCAGACTCCGCCGCCTTTCGGATGTTGAGCATCAGCCAGATCGCGGCCGCAAACGTCAGCACGAACAGCGCGAGGTCGTACCAGGGAACCCGGTCGAGCGGCGCCGTGCTTGTTCCCGGAAACATCAGGAAGGTGAACGGCAGCATCAGCGCGATCAGCAGATAAAAATATTCGGTGTTGAGCTGGGTGTAACCGATCAGGAAGCGCAGTGAGAATTGCTGGTTGATGCAAAGCAGGATGGTGGCCGCGGTCGCGACCACCAGCGCCCAGCGCCAGCCGCCGCGCAAAGCCCGCACGCGCGTGACCTCGGCCTCCTGCAGATTGCCGGCGCCGGAGTGAGGATCCTCGAACTCGATCCTCTTCGGCGGCGCGGCCACGGCGCTATCGAGCGGAGAAGCTGACATCGAGAGATCCCCACAAAGTTCGTCAGTAATGGAAGCGCGCGGCTCTATTCAAAGCCGTTCGGCATGTTGGCCTTGGCCAGCGCCGCGGCGCGCGCCTTTATCCAGCCTTCCAGGAACGCCTTGTCATCCGAGGATGGATTGGACTTGCCATATTCCGCCCAGGCGGCGGTGAGCACTTCCTGGCGCTTGAACAGCGCGTTGTTGTGGGCCTCCTGCTGATCGCTCCATTGGCCCGCTTCCTTCAGCGCTTTCACTGCGCCGGGATGCACCGGCACGACCCAGTTCTTGGTCTGCCGGTCCGCGGCAAGCCCGGTCGCGCCCGGAGCGGAATCCTTGTAGGCGTCGTAGTTGACGATCATTGCCTTGGTGATGGCGTAGACCTGGTCCGCGGGCACCGACGCGTAGGCGACGAAGATCGGGTAGGGGTAGGTGCCGAGCTCGATCGGCTTTTCCGGCGAGATGCCGGCGCCGCACGTCGCGCGATGCGGGAAGAAGAACGAGCCGACCTTCTGCACGCGTTCCCATCCGGCCTTGTCATCAGCCGGAAGCGGCGGCCAGATCAGCCCGCGCGGCGAAGTCTCGGCTTCCTTCGCGGGGCCCGTGATGGTGGTGCCGAACGCCGCGTCGGTATCGTTGTTGATCAGGCCCTTCCACATTGCGCCGTAGCTTGCGAATTCGACGGCCTTGACGTCGCTCTGCTTGAGACCGCCGAAGGCGAGGATGGCGAGCGAGTTCTGGTTCAGTGCCGGCGAGCCGACCACGAAGCCGACGCGCTTGCCCTTGAGATCCTTGATCTCCTTGACGCCGATATCGGCGGCGACGCCAAGCGAGCCCGCGTTGCAGTCGACCGTGGACAGCAAGAGTTGCAGCGGCTGCGGTCCCCATTCCCTGGCGCCGAACTCGAACACGCCTTCCTGCGCGAAATAGGTGCCTGATCCCATCGCCGACATCACCGCGCGCTTGGCGCGCAGCGGCGCCAGCCGCGCCACGTCGTTGCCTGCCGGCAGCACACGAAGGTCGGTGCCGTATTTGTCCTTCATCATCTTGCCGACGCCGACCGCGATGTTGAATCCCGCGGTGCCCGTGTCATAGGCGGTCACGGCCATCGTCGGCGGCAGCTTGATGTCTTCGGCGAGCGAAGGTCCGGATGCGAGTAGGGTGACGCCAAGCGCGAGCAGACGACGGATCATGATTCCTCCCTGATGTTTCGCTGAGCGAAACGTGTTGTTTGAGAGGATCATTGCACCGCGTAGCGGTGATGGCAACGCCGCTGCGTTGGCGCGAACCACGACCATCGTCGCATCACCGGACAGATTGTCGCGGAAGAAGCTTGAGTGCGTGCGCGTCAGGTCTCGACGATGGCGACCGCCTGTCCTTCGGCGATCACCTCGTCGACGCTGACGAGGATCGATTTGATGGTGCCCGCAGCGGTCGACGTTACCGGGATCTCCATCTTCATCGCTTCGACCAGCGCGACCTCGTCGCCGTCGGCGATGCTGGCACCGGTCGCCACTGGTATTGCGCATACACGGCCGGCCACTTCGGTAATGATCTTGATATCTGGCATTCCACGCTCCCCATCCGTTTCGCGAAACGCATGGCGCTCTGCGAACGGCTTTTGTTGTGGCCGCACATTGCCTGAGGTAGCTTGTTCTGCAAGTGGAATTTTATTCCGTGTGGCGGAATGGAGCCTATAACAAATGGGAAGACGCTCGGAACGGCTTAGCCGGCAGGGAATGCTCGCCAGCGATCTCGCAGGCGAGGGCGATGTCATCCAGGTGGTGTCGCGTGCGTTTGATGTCCTGCGATGTTTCGAAGGACATGAGGCGCGGCTTGGCAATCTCGAAATATCGAACCGCTGCGGCTTGCCGCGATCGACAGTGTCGCGGCTCACGCACACGCTGACGCGGATGGGCCAGCTCGTCTATCTGCCGCGCGACCAGAAATATCGGATCGGTCCGAGCGCGGTGGCGATGAGCACCGCGATGATGAAGGGTCTGCAGCTCCGCAACCTGATCCGTCAGCGCCTGCAGGACGTCGCCGAGCAGTTGCCCGGCACCGTCGGCTTCGTGATCCCCGATCGCTTCCAGCTCGTCTATCTCGAATTCGCGCGCTCGGCGAACGCGCTCGGCCTGCATGAGGTCACCGGCAGTCGGATCTCGATGGCGACCACCGCCGCCGGCCATGCCTATACGGCGGCGCTCGAGCCTGAGGTCGGCGATGCCCTGATCGCGGAGATGGAGCGCGAGATTCCCGAGGGCGCGAAGCTGCTCAAGCCGCGCATCGAGGGCAATCGCCGTCATTTGCGCGAGCACGGCTATGTCGTTGCCTGCGGCCTGTGGAGCCCGCACATCAACGGCGTCGCGGTGCCGCTATGGTCGCCGCAATACCAGACCTATGTCGTCACGACGATCGGTCTCTTGTCGGCGATGTATGACGAGAAGCGGCTGCACAAGGAGGTCGCGCCGCCGATGGTGCAGCTCGGCGCCGCGCTCGGCAGCCTGCTCGAAGGCGCCGACGCCAGCATCTTCAACAACCGGATCGAGAGAAAATCCATTCCGGCGGCCGTGAACAATAACAACAAGATCATACAGACGGAGGAAAGGAATGAACTGGAAGCCGGAACTCGACGAACTCGCCCGGCGCGAAGCGTTCGCGCGCGAGATGGGAGGCGTTGAGAAGGTCAAACGACAGCGGGATCAAGGCCGGCTTACCGTTCGCGATCGCATCGACAAGATTGTCGATCAGAAATCCTTCCACGAGATCGGCGCCATTTCCGGCATCGCCGAATATGACGAGAACAACGAGCTCAAGCAGCTGACGCCGGCGAACTGCGTGTTCGGCCGCGCCAAGGTGGACGGCCGTTCGGTGGTCGTGGTCGGCGACGATTTCACCGTGCGCGGTGGCTCGGCCGATGCGTCGATCTCCGCCAAGCCGCTGATGGCGGAGGAGATGGCGCATGATTTCCGGCTGCCGATCATCCGCATGATCGAGGGCTCCGGCGGCGGTGGTTCGGTCAAGACGATCGAGACGCGCGGCGCCGCGAACCTGCCCGGGGGCGTCGGCGGCACGCGATGGTACTGGTACACGACGGCGAACCTTGCGCGTGTGCCGGTCGTCGGCCTCGGGCTCGGCTCGGTCGCAGGCCTTGGCGCGGCGCGTCTTGCGGCCACGCATTACTCGGTGATGACGAAGAGCTCCGCGATGTTCGTCGCGGGCCCGCCGGTGGTGAAGCGGCTCGGACAGGACCTGACCAAGCAGGAACTCGGCGGCGCCGATATCCAGACCCGCGCCGGCGCGATCGACCAGGCGGTCGAGACCGAGGAGGAGGCGTTCGCGTATGCGAGGCGCTTCCTCTCCTATCTGCCGCAATCGGTATTCGAGCTGCCGCCCACCGTTCCCTGCAGCGACGATCCTGAACGCGCCGAGGAATCGCTGATGAAGGCGGTGCCGCGCAACCGCCGGCAGGTCTACAAGATGCGGCCGATCATCGACGCCGTCGTCGACAAGGGCTCGTTCTTCGAGATGAGCGCCAATTTCGGGAAGCCGATCATTGTCGGCCTCGCGCGCCTTGAGGGCAGGGCAGTGCTGCTGCTGGCAAGCGATCCCTTCCACTATGGCGGCTCGTGGACGGCGGAAGCCTGCCAGAAGGTGATCCGCTGGGTCGATTTCGCCGAAACCTTCCATCTGCCGGTGGTCTATCTGATGGACTGCCCGGGCTTCATGATCGGGCTCGAGGCGGAGAAGAGCGCGACCATCCGCCATGGCGTGCGCGCGATGGCGGCGGTCAACCAGAGCACCGTGCCCTGGTGCACGATCATCATACGCAACGCCTTCGGCGTCGCCGGCGTGGTGCATCAGCCGGCGAACCGTTTTTCGATGCGCTACGCCTGGCCGTCGGCCTATTGGGGTTCGCTGCCGCTGGAGGGCGGCATCGAGGCCGCCTATCGCGCCGACATCGAGGCCGCGCCCGATCCGGCTTCGAAGCTGAAGGAGATCGAGGACCGCCTCAACAAGCTGCGCTCGCCATTCCGCTCGGCCGAGAAGTTCTGGGTCGAGGAGGTGATCGATCCCCGCAGGACGCGCTCGCTGCTCTGCGAATTCGCGCGCCTCGCCGAGCCGATCCGCGCACCGGGCCCGCCAAGCAACATGTCGACAAGGCCCTGATTGCCTACCCCTCATGGTGAGGAGCGCGCAGCGCGTCTCGAACCATGAGGCCCGACTGTCGCCCGCGGCCCATCCTTCGAGACGACCGCTGCGCGGTCTCCTCAGGATGAGGGTGGAGTGCGTGGCGTTCAGTGCTGCCTGCCCCTCATGGTGAGGAGCGCGTAGCGCGTCTCGAACCATGAGGCCCCGATCTCGCCTGCGGCCCATCCTTCGAGACGGCCGCTGCGCGGTCTCCTCAGAGGGTGAGAATGATTCGCCTTGTCCGGAGAATTTTACATGTGATGGGCTGGAAGGCACAGACCGTAAAGCTTTTCGGTTGAGCCGGCGCCGAATGACCGCGATCTGACCTCCGGGCCGGTGCTGCGGCTGCTGCGGCGCTTTGTGGGCACCTGCTGGCGTGGACGCCTCTGTTCATGCCGCGACCTGCGCCTTGGCGTGCAAGGCGAGGAAGCGCATCATGTTGTGAGCGACGGCGAACCACAGCAGATGGAGGCGGGCCTTGATCTTGCCGCGCAGGGTTAGCTGGCGCAGTCCCATGCGGCGGGCATGGGCATTGATGCATTCGTGCTCGGCGCGCAGTCGGTAGAATGCCTTACCGTCCTTGCTCTGCATGCGTTCACGCCAATCCGCGACGCCAACACCGTCACCCTGCTTCGGCGCATAAGGGTCGGTGCCGTGCCTGGTTTGCCCCGCCGGGCACCACAGTTTGATATCTTTGGCGTGGGCCCACTCGATGTCGTCGTTCTTGGTGAAGCCGCCGTCGACCAGATAGTTGGAGGGGTCGTAGCCTTCAGCGTGCACCGTCTCGATCCCCGGTTGCGCCAGGCCGCGATCCGAGCCGCTGGTATCGATGTCGACCGCAACGATCACCTGGTGTTCCGGCGCCGAGATGATCTGCATGTTATAAGCCGGACGCCACCCACCATCGGCCATCTTCATCACCCGCGCGTCGGTATCGGTGGTCGAAGCGCGCGGCTCCTTCTGCTTGGCCACCTGGTTCTTGTTGGTCTTCTCGCGCCGCTCCCGCTCGACCTCCAGTTCCTTCATGCGCTGCTGCGCCGCCGCGATCCGCGCCTCGCGCTCGCGGGCGCCACGCGCCTTCGCCGCCCGCTGGCGACGATCGCCAGCCGCCGGATCCGTCTCGGCTTCAGCGCGCAGGCGCGCCACCCGCGTCTGCGCCGCGGTGAGCAGATCATCAAGCCGCGCGCGCCGGCGGAAGGAACTCGCCCCGGCACCCGCGCGCACCCGCAAGCCATCCTGCGCCAACGTGTCGAGCGACACCAGGCCAGCTTCCACCATGGATGCGACCCCCTGCGCCAGCAGCCGCTCCAGAACTGCCATATGCGCGATCCGGAAGTTCGACAGGCTGTGATAGTTCATCGACACCCCGCCGCATAACCAGCGATAGACCAGATGATCGCGGCACAGCCGATCCAGTTGGCGGGCGCTGCCCACCCCATCGACCGTGGCCCACAGCCAAAGCGCCAACATCAGTTCCGGTGCTGCTGGCGGATGTCCGGGCTGGCCCTCGCGCGCCTTGATCACCTCGTGCAACGCCGACAGATCCAGCCCCTCGACGAACGCCCAGACCGAGCGGACCGGATGATCCTCCGAGATCAGATCGTCCAATGCCGCCACCTGCATGCCGATCTGACTGCGTTCCGGCACCCGCAGCCGCAGCGCACCACGCCCTTCGGCCTGCGGTCTTTCCTGCTCAGGTAACCCCTCGAACAATTGCTCGTCAGCCATCGTCAGCCCCTGCCTCGCGCGCAATGCAAGCGAATCACAGCACCGCGGCTGTGGCAAATGCTCATTGCCTAAAGATTCTCACGCTCTCAGGATGAGGGTGGAGCGCGTGGCCTGCGTCCTTCGGCAGTTCTACACCTCGCTCTCGCGGTGCACGTCGTGGACCACGATGCCCATGCCGTCGTCGGGCATCTTGATCCAGTCGCGCCGCATCAGCGTGCGCTTGGTGTCCTCGTGGCCGCTCATCCAGTGCTCGCGCATCGAAGTGCCCGAGAATTCGTGATCCTTGGCGTGGCCTTCATAGGCCTTCTGCTGATAGATCAGTTGCAGGATCGCGATGCTCGGCAGGGCGCTGTTGGAATCGCGAAGATGGCGTTCCTCCTCCGACAACTGCTCGTCCGGAAGTTTCGACAGCGCCTTGTAGAGGCGGGCGCGGAGATTGTGGGTCTTGCGATACATGTCGGTGTTGTAGCGCGTGCGCGAGGAATACATGATGTCCTTGTGGCGGGCCATCACGTCCTGGATGTCGCGGGGCAGCGCGCCGCGGGCCGAGAACAGGTCGACCTGGAACACCAGCGAATTCAGGCTGTCGGCCTGGTCCAGCAGATGCTGCAGCGGCGTGTTGGAGACGATGCCGCCATCCCAGAAATGGTCGGTGCCGACCTTCACCATCGGCAGCGCCGGCGGCAACGCGCCGCTCGCCATGATGTGCTCGGGAATGATCTCGTCATGCGCGTTGTCGAAATAGATGAAATTGCCCGAGAGCACGTTCACTGCGCCAACCGCGAAGCGCATCTTCTTGGAATTGATGCGGTCGAAATCGACGAGCTCGAGCAGCGACTCGCGCAGCGGCGCGGTGTCGTAATAGCTGGTGGCGGTCCTGGCGCCGGCCGGGCTGAACCATGGGCTGGTGGTGTGAGGCGCGAAGAAGCCGGGCTGGCCCAGCGCCGTCGTCAGCAATGAACTGGTGAAGTTGCGCGCCTTGCGAAAGATGTCGCCGTCCGGCGTGTAGTGCCAGATCTTGCGGCCGGTGATGCGGTCCCAGAACGTGTGCAATCGTTCGAGCCGCCGCTCCGGCGGATTGCCGGCGATGATCGCCGAGTTGATCGCACCGATCGAGACGCCGCATATCCAGTCCGGCTCGATATTCGCTTCGTGCAGCGCCTGATAGACGCCGGCCTGGTAGGCGCCGAGCGCACCGCCGCCCTGCAGCACCAGCGCGACGCGGTGGCATCCCTCCGGTCGCCAGCCGCGACTGGTTGTTGCTTGTTGTTGGTCGAAATGTGGGCTGCGCGCATCCATGTCCTTGCACTCCTGCGCACCAACGATTCCGTGTGCCCGTGACGCGCTGATGACAGCTACGCCGGGTCATGCCGCTGAAGGAAATCCCTCATATCAGTGTCAATGTCCGCCGCTAGCGTTCGGCCCGACCAATTGCAAACAGGGGGATTTGCGATGCGCAGGGAAGAGCTGTTGAGGCTTCCGTCGATGCCGGCCGCGGGTCCGAGCTATCCCGCAGGACCTTACCGCTTCGTCAATCGCGAATTCCTGGTCATTACCTATGAGACCGATCCCGCGTTGATCCGTGCCGGGCTGCCTGAGCCGCTCGAGCCGATTGATCAGCCGATCGTGCACTACGAATGGATCAAGATGCCTGATAGTTCCGGCTTCGGCAGCTACACCGAGTCCGGTCTGGTGATCCCGGCGCGCTTGCACGGCGAAGAGGTCAATTTTGTTTCGCAGATGTACCTCGATGATGATCCGCCGATTGCGGCGGGCCGGGAGATCTGGGGCTTTCCGAAGAAATACGCCCATCCCAAGCTCGAGATCGTCAAGGACACGCTGACCGGCACGCTTGAATATGCCGGCCAGCTCGTCGCCATGGGCACCATGGGCTACAAGCATGAGAGCATGGCCGGCAATGGCGACATCACCCGCGCGACGCTGTCGAAGACGCAAGTTAATCTGAAGATGATCCCGGGCGTCGACGGCCGTCTTGAAGTCTGCCAGCTCGT
Organism: Bradyrhizobium sp. USDA 10063; assembly: GCF_054063735.1. Classification (NCBI taxonomy): domain Bacteria; kingdom Pseudomonadati; phylum Pseudomonadota; class Alphaproteobacteria; order Hyphomicrobiales; family Nitrobacteraceae; genus Bradyrhizobium; species Bradyrhizobium sp. USDA 10063. The sequence goes on from NZ_JBSSGP010000002.1 coordinate 512,045, forward strand.
CGCGATCAACCTGACCGACATCAACGTCAAGGGCTCATGGAACGGCCCGGGCCGCTTGCATCTGGTGCCGCATGTCAATGCGCCGGTCGCGGATTTTCCGGTGCGCAGGGTGGTCGGCGCGCATCACTTCCTCGCCGATCTGACGCTGCCGTTCGGCCGCGTCGTGCACGATTACAACAGGGAAGCCGAGCAGGTTGCCGCGACCGGACTCGCGGCGGAGTAGGCTGCGACATCAAACTGTAACAAGAACGTAATTGTATCGGCGCGCGCTGGCGTGCGGGGAGGCGCCCCGCACCAATATTGTATTGCGTCGGCTAGCGCAGGGGTTCGCAATGTCTCGCGTTGAGCTTCGGGCCGGTCATGTCGGCTGAACCAGCGAAAATTGTCAGCGTGCCCGCGGGCTCCACGCCGGCGATCCCGGGCCTGGTGTGGGCATTCCGTCTGCATAGCGACGGCAGCGCTGAAGCCTTGCCAATCGATGCGCCGATCGAGTTCAGCCATGATGGCAGGCTCTGGCTGCATTTCAATCTGGCGGATGGTCGCACGCGGCAATGGCTCGCCGCCCTGCAGCTTCCTGCGCTCGCGCGCGATCTGTTGCTGTCGCACGACAATTTCCAGCAACTCCACATCATCGACAACTGCGTCTATGGCGTGTTCTCCGATCTCGTGCGCGAGATCGATTCCCCGACGGAGGAAACCGGATTCCTTCGCTTCGCGATGACCGAGCGTCTCCTGATCAGCGGCCGCCATCAGGCGCTGTGCGCGGTTGATGCTACGCGCCGCGTGCTCGAGGGTGGCCATCGTGTTGCGACGGTGGCGGCCCTGCTCGAGAAGATCATCGACGAGGTCGCCGACACCATGGATCGGATGGCCGACAAGATCGGCACCGAGATCGACGACATCGAGGAGCGGGTGCTGGCCGGCGAGACCAGGTCGGAGATGCGGGCCGGGCTAGGGCGGTTACGGCGGACCTGTCTACGGCTGCATCGTCAGCTTGCCGGCTTGCGCGTCCTGTTCCACCGGCTCGAGCAGAAAAGCCCCGAAAACCTCAGCCCGGCGCTACGCCTGCATGCCGCAAAGCTCGCACAGCGGCTCGATGGCCTCGACCACGACATCACCGAGCTGCGCGAACGCAGCCGCCTGCTAGAGGAGGAGCTTCGTTTCAAGCTGGAGGAGGAAAGCAATCGACATCTGCACGCGCTCTCGGTCGTGACCATGATGCTCCTGCCGCCGACGCTGGTCACCGGCATCTTCGGCATGAACACCAAGGGACTGCCGCTCACCGATGTCGATGGCGGCTTCCTGTGGGCTGCGGTGCTGATGATCGCCGCCTCCGGCCTTGCCTACCTGATCATGCGTCGCCTGGGCATCGTTAAATAACGGGCTGCGGTATCATTGCATGTACCGAGTGCTCATCCGCGCGGTCACTTTATTCGCGGCGATCATCGCCGTTGCCCTCGCGCCGGCCGCGCACGCGGCGGATCAGCCTGACGATACCAAGCAGGACCTGCGCGACAGGCTGGCCGATGCCGGCTACCAGTTCAGCCTGACCTACATCGGCGAGGGGCTCGCCAACGTTACCGGCGGCATGCGCACCGGCGCGATCTATACCGGCCGGCTTGACCTCGGCACCACGATCGATCTGGAAAAGGTGATGGGCTGGACCGGCGCCACCTTCCACGCCAACATGTTCCAGATCCATGGCGATGGCCTGTCGCGCAGCTACATCGGCAATCTGATGCTGGTCTCGGGCGTCGAGGCGCTGCCCGCGACACGGCTCTACGAACTCTGGATCGAGCAGCAACTGCTCGGCGGCAAGCTCGCGGTCCGCGTCGGCCAGCAGGCCTCAGACATCGAGTTCATCGACAGCCAGTACGACGACATCTTCATCAACTCCGCGCTGGGCTGGCCGGGCATCACCGGGATCAACCTGCCGGCCGGCGGACCGTCGCCGCCGCTTGCGGTCCCGGGTATCCGGATCAAGGCGCGGCTCTCCGACAAGATCACCGCCTATCTTGCGCTGTTCGATGGCACCGCCGCGCCGCCCGACGCGGACGATGCGCAGATCGCCAATCCTCACGGGCTCTTGTTTCGCGTCAACGATCCGCCCTGGTGGATCGGCCAGCTCAAATACAAGTTCGAGATCGGTGAGAGCCGGTTGCCGGCGACCATCACCGGTGGCGGCTGGTATCACATGATGTCGTTTGCCGATCAGCGCTTTTCGGCCGACGGCCTGTCGCTCGCCGATCCCAGCAGCTCCGGCGATCCACTCTGGCTACGCCGCAACAATGGATTGTTCATGGTCTACGAGCAATTGCTCGCGCGCGCGGCGCCCGGTTCGGACAAGGGCGTTGCCTTCTTCATGCGGGCCTCGGTGAGCCCGTCCGATCGCAACCTGGTCGGCGCCTATGTCGACGGCGGCTTTCTATTCACGGGTTTCAGCGATGCCCATCCGAACGACAGGTTCGGCGTCGCCGCGACCTACGCCAGGATATCCGACCGTGCCCGCGCTTTCGACCGTGACATTCAGTTCTTCACCGGCACGCCGTACCCGATCCGCGACTACGAAGTGATCTTTGAGGTCACCTATCAGCACGAAGTGAGGCCCGGCTTCCTGCTGCAGCCGGTGTTTCAATATATCGCTCATCCCGGTGGCGGCGCGGTCGATCCCTTCGATCCCACGCAAACGCATCGCATCAAGGATGGCGTGATGGTCGGCGTGCGCACGACGATTGCGTATTAGGAACAGGAGGTGCCAATTCTCCCTCTCCCGCTTGCGGGAGAGGGCGGGGTGAGGGTGTCTCCACGATGGGATCATCCGTGGGGAGAGAGCCCCCACCCGGCGCTGCCGCGCCGACCTCCCCCGCAAGCGGGGGAGGTGAAGTGAGCTCGCTGCCGATTCAAGGTGTATTGCGCTTTAGTCTTACTGCGTGTGCGCCGGGAGGCCGGCAAGGAATAGATGGTGAGAGTCCATTACGATGAAGGAGTAGCGCCCCACATCGGCCCCGAGCCGTGCGGCAGCGTCCGTGAGGGCGCTGGTGAAGCGTCGGTAGGGGAGCATGCAGGCCAGCCATTGAGCCGCGAAAGAAGATTGTCCCGGGAGTCGACGCTGTACTCAGAGCGGAAGGCGACGCGGACGGGTGCGATAACGCGAGCACCTGGACGTCCCGGCGTGGTCGTAGACCCTGGCATGTATGGACGTTCCTTGCGCGGAAACCGGGAGATCTCGAGTCTGACCGGGGGACGGCCTGGCCGCCCTGGCCCGCACCGGGAAGGCGAGGAGCCGTAGCCGGTGATGCACGGACACGAGAAGTCAGACCCCGCCATACTAGCAACGATGCTGACGAACAAAGCCGGGCTACCGGCGGCGGAGTCGGTGGAGCGAAGGGCCGGGGCCAAGGGGAACGCGAACCAGCTCAGCACGCGCCGGGCGCAGGACCGGGAAAGCGTGTCACAGGCGCTGGAGCGTGTACGTCAAGCCGCAAGGCAAAGGAAGAAGGAACGGTTCACCGCGCTCTACCACCATCTCAGCCTGCCTATGCTCAGGACGGCGTTCTTCGCGCTTAAGCGGGAGGCGGCGCCTGGAGTGGATGGGGTGACGTGGCGGGACTACGAGGCCGATCTCGATCGCAAGATCGCAGACCTGCACGTACGGGTCCATCGGGGAGCGTACCGGGCACAACCAAGCCGCCGCCGGTATATTCCGAAGGCGGATGGCCGCCAGCGCCCGCTCGCAGTGGCTGCCCTGGAAGACAAGATCGTCCAACGCGCAACTGCTGCCGTGCTGAACGCGATCTTCGAGGAGGATTTCCTCGGATTTAGCTATGGTTTCCGGCCGGGGCGCGGCCAGCATAATGCGCTGGACGCCTTGGTTGTCGGGATCAACAGCACGAAGGTGAACTACATCCTGGACGCCGACATTCGGTCGTTCTTCGATCGTGTCAGTCAATCCTGGCTGGTTCGCTTCGTTGAACATCGGGTCGGCGACAAGCGCATCATCCGCCTGATCCAGAAATGGCTCAAGGCGGGCGTTCTTGAAGACGGGATCGTCACGACCACCAATGATAAGGGAACGGGCCAAGGCTCGGTGATCTCGCCGCTCCTTGCCAACGTTTACCTTCATTTTGTGTTCGATCTCTGGGCCGAGCGCTGGCGACGGCGCGACGCTACGGGCGATATGATCATCGTGCGCTTCGCCGACGACATCGTCGTCGGCTTCGAACATGAGGACGACGCCCGTCGCTTCTGGGATGCAATGCGAACGCGACTGCAGGAGTTCGCACTGTCGCTCCATCCGGAAAAGACCCGCCTGATCGAGTTTGGCCGCCGTGCTGCGGCCAACCGCGAACGGCGCGGGCTCGGCAAACCGGAAACCTTCAATTTCCTCGGGTTCAGCTTCATCTGCGGCACATCGCGCCGAGGCGGCTTCCTGCTCAAGCGGAAGTCGCGGCGCGACCGCATACAAGCGAAACTCAGCGAGATTAAGGATGAGATGCGACGACGGCGGCATCAGCCGATCCCCGACCAAGGGAAATGGCTGAGGCAAGTCGTCATCGGCTTCTTCGCCTACCATGCCGTGCCGACGAATGGGCGCGTACTGGAGGCTTTCCGCTACCACGTCATCGACCTATGGCGGCGCTCGCTGAGGCGACGCAGCCAGAAGGACCATCTGACCTGGGCGCGGATCACGAAGCTGTCGAACGATTGGCTCCCGAAAGCAAGGATCCTTCACCCTTGGCCAGAACAGCGCTTCGCCGTCAAACACCCGAGGTGGGAGCCGGATGCGGGAAAGCTGCATGTCCGGATCTGTCCGGGGGGCGCTCAGCAATGAGCGTCCCTACCGGGATCATGATTTTTCTGCGCGTGCGTGATGCGGCGAGGGCGCCGCAACAAGGGCATCGTGTGATCGTTTTGCTGAGGGCACGGCTCAGCCGCACGCGCATGGTTGCAATCGAGTTCGGGACGTGGCGTTCAGGCCGCAAGGGCAGATCCTCTGGGTCGATAGTTGTCGGGTAAGGGAGGGACCTGGACTGGCGAGGCGGAACGAGGTCCTGAGGGGGGAATCGTCGCCTGTTCGGCGATGAGGAAGCCGTAGGCCGCGATACACAGGGTTGCGTGATGATGGAAGCCACGCCAGCCGCGCCCTTCGTAGTGACCGAGTCCGACCTCCTGCTTGAGCTCCTGATAGTCGCGCTCGATGCGCCAGCGCAGCTTGGCCAGATCGACGAGCTGCGTGAAGCTGACGTTCTCCGGCAGCGTGGAGAGCCAGTATTTGGTCGGCTCGGCTTCGCCCTCCGGCCATTCGATCAACAGCCACTCAGGCGACAGCTTCTCGGGGATCAGCTTGTTGTACCCGACGCGGACACGCACACGGGCGAAGCGCGAGGATAGCTGGTCGGCCGAGCCTTCCCGCCACGTCACCGTGCGCCAAGCCTGCTTCGGTAGACCGAGTGCCACTTTTTTGGCCGAGACCAGTTCGGGCTCGTCGCGGCGGCCGGTGTTGTTCATCGGCTTGTCCATCCGCCGTGGGCCGCTGCCAGGGGCCCACATCAAGATGGTCGGCACGATGCCGACCACGTAAGGCACACCCAATTCCGTCATGCCTGCACGCAGCCGCGCGTCCCTGCCGTAGGCCGCATCCATCAACGCGACGCCGCGTGGCAGGCCGCTCTCGCAGGCCCCGCGGATTTGCTCCAGCGCGATCTGCGGCTTGGTCTTGAACTTGATCTGTTTCGGCACGCCTGCCTTCTTCCGCCGGGCACGATCCTTCGTCCAGGCTTCCGGCAAGTACAGCCGATAGGCCACCGGAAGGCTGGCGGCATGATTGGCAACCGACAGCGACACCGCCACCTGGCAATTGGCCTGCTTGCCGAGCTGCCCGCAATATTGGTGGTGCACGCCGACCGAATGCTTGCCTTGCTTGGGGAACGAGGTGTCATCGATGATCCACGCCTCGATCGGTCCGCTCTTCTCGATCGCCGGCAGCACCATCTCGCGCACCTTCGCCAGCACGTCCTCATCCGACCATGCCGCGTTGGCGACAAAATGCAGCAACGACTGGTGCTGTGCCGCCGTGCGCGCTGGAGCCGTCCGCGCCGCCATCGGCTCAACGCTCTTGCGTTCCCCAGGCAGCATCAGGCCCGTGCAATAGTCGCGCAGCGGTCTCGTCCGCTCCACGTGACCGATCACGCTTCCAAGACCGGCTACATACTCCGCAAACCGCGTTTCGCTATCGCCACCCTGATCGAGATTCATCTGGCCCTCCGCGCCAAATATTGAATCTCCTCAATTACTTGATTCTCAGCCTCAATGACTGCGACCGTCTGACTCAGTACGATTAGGTCGCCGCCGCGACGGCCGCCTTCAGGGCCGGCCGCTTGATCGCCAGCGCGATCGAGGCCGCGATCAGGCAGAGTGCGCCGGCAATGAAGAAGGCGGGCAGATAGCTTGCGTACACCGTCCGTGACAGGCCAGCGCCAAAGGCGGCGGCCCCGGCGCCCAGTTGATGTCCGGCAAAGATCCAGCCGAAGACGAGATTGGCGCGCTCGGCGCCAAAACCCTGCGCGGTCAGGCGCACGGTTGGCGGCACGGTCGCGATCCAGTCGAGCCCGTAGAACATCGCGAACAGCGACAGGCCGTAGAACGAGAAGTCGGTGAACGGCAGGAAGATAAGCGACAGCCCGCGCAAGCCGTAATACCAGAACAGGAGCCAGCGGTTGTCGTAACGGTCCGACAGCCAGCCCGAGATGATGGTGCCGAAGAAATCGAAAATGCCCATCGCGGCGAGCAGGCTTGCGGCCTGCACCTGCGGAATGCCGAAATCGAGGCACATCGGGATCAGGTGCACCTGAACCAGGCCGTTGGTGGAGGCGCCGCAGATGAAGAAGGTCGCGAACAGGATCCAGAATACCGGGGACTTCGAGGCGTCGCGCAGTGTGCCAAGTGCCGCCATCATGATCGAGGCGCTGCTCGGCGGCGGGACGGGAAGGGGTTCGGTCCCTTTATCGCCGTACGGACGCAGTCCGACATCGCTCGGGCGGTCGCGCATCGCGAGCAGCACCAGGAACGCGGACACGCCGAGCATGACGCAGACCAGCGATAGCGCGATCCGCCAGCCAAAGCGTTCGGTGAGGCTCGCCAGCAGGGGCAGGAACACCAATTGCCCTGTAGCGACGCTCGCGGTCATGATGCCGATGACGAGGCCGCGCTGCGCGACGAACCAGCGCGCAGCGATCGTTGCGCCCAGCACGAGTGCCGTCATGCCGGTGCCGATCCCGATCACGACACCCCACAGCAGCACCAACTGCCAGAGCTGTGTCATCGCCAGTGAGGCAAGCAGGCCGGAGACCACGATGAGTTGGGCCGCCAGCGTCACATTGCGCAATCCGTAGCGATTCATCAGCGCCGCGGCGAATGGCGCCATCAATCCGAACAGGATGAAGCGGATCGAGAGCGCGGAGGAAATCTCCGCCGTGCTCCAGCCGAATTCCTTCTGCAGCGGCACGATGAAGACACCGGGCGCGCCGACGGTGCCGGCAGCGATCAGCGCGGTTAGGAAGGTGACGCCGACCATCACCCAGCCATAATGGATATTGCGGCGGCCGAGGGCGGCCGCCAGCCAATTCGAGATCATGCAGCCTCGGAAAATTCTACCTGGAAGTCATGCGTAGTTGCTGACTGCCGCATCTAGCACGAGGGCTCCATGACATAAATGCCATAGTTCCCTCATTTTAGGACGTCAGCGCGAAGCGCTAATGCGCGACGCGCTCGATCGCGATCGCGGTAGCCTCGCCGCCGCCGATGCAGAGTGCGGCGACGCCACGCTTCAGGTTCTGTGCTTCGAGGGCGTGCAGCAGCGTCACGATCAGCCTCGCGCCCGTCGCGCCGATCGGATGACCGAGCGCGCAGGCGCCCCCATTGATGTTGAGTTTTTCTCTGTCGATGCCGAGGTCGCGCTGCGCGGCCATCGCCACCACCGCGAAGGCCTCATTGATCTCGAACAGGTCGACATCGCCGACGCTCCAGCCGACCTTGTCGAGCAATTTGCGGATCGCCGGGATCGGCGCCGTGGTGAACCATTGCGGCTCCTGGCTGTGGGTGGCATGGCCTTTGATCTCCGCCAGCACCGGCAGGCCGTCGCGATCGGCCAGCGAACGTTTGGCGAGAATCAGCGCCGCGGCGCCGTCGGCATTGGCGGAGGAGGCGGCCGGCGTGATGGTGCCGTTGGCACGGAACGCCGGCTTCAGGCCGGGGATCTTGGCGGGATCCACTTTGAGCGGATGCTCGTCATTGGCGATCACGCGCGGGCCGGCTTTTTCCGTGATCGTGATCGGCGAGATCTCGGCCCTGAACGCGCCGCCCTCGACCGCCTTGCGCGCCCGCGTCAGCGTTTCCATCGCGTAGGTGTCCTGGTCCTTGCGGGTGAATTGATAGGCCTCCGCGGTGGCCTCGCCGAAATCGCCCATCGAGCGCCCGGTCTCGTAGGCGTCCTCCAGGCCGTCCATCATCATGTGGTCGATGATGCGATCGTGGCCGGCGCGATAGCCGCTACGCGCCTTCGCAAGCAGATAAGGCGCATTGCTCATGCTCTCCATGCCGCCGGACACCACGATCTCGGCCGAGCCGGCCTTGATGATGTCGTGGCCGAGCATCGTCGCCTTCATGCCGGAACCGCAGACCTTGTTGACGGTGGTGGCCCCGGTCGCGTCGGGCAGTCTGGCGCCGCGCGCGGCCTGGCGGGCAGGGGCTTGGCCCTGGCCGGCCGGCAGCACGTTGCCCATGAACACTTCGTCGACGCGCTCGGGTGCGAGCTTTGCCCGCTCCAGCGCCGCGCCGATCACATGGGAACCGAGCTTGTGGGCGCTGAACGGCGTCAATTCGCCCAAGAAACGGCCCAGCGGCGTGCGGGCGGCGGAAAGGATGACGACGGGATCGGAGGCATTGGCCATGGCGGGCTCCCTGGTATCGGAGGATTCTTGTCACATGACGACAATCATATGATGCGCCGCAAAAATTGCAACGCCCGCCCGCATGACAAATTATCGTGCTGCATCCCCACCGCTGTCATCATCCGCGAAGGCGGATGATCCAGTACTCACAAAACAACGTTTGGCGGTTACTGGATGCCCCGCCGGAGCCTGTCATCGGGCTCGCCGAAGGCGAGACCCGGTGGCGGGGCATGACGGCGTCTTTTCCGGCTACCTCTTCCGCTGCAAAAACCCCTGCATCAGCCGCTGCGGCTCGCCTGTCAGGAACGATCTTCCGAACACGCCGACGCTCAAATTGACCGACTCCGTCAGCGGCAGTTCTTCCCATTGGCGCAGCAAGTCCTTCTGGATGCGCAGCGCCTCGGGGCCGCATTCAAGCAGCGCCGTCACGGTGTGTTCGACCGCAGCGTCAAGCTCGCCTTCCTTCGCGATCTTGTCGACCAGGCCCCAGGCGAGCGCGGTGGGTGCGTCGATGTTCTCCGCCGTCATCACCAGCCAGCGCGCGCGGCTCCAGCCGATCAGCCGCGGCAGCAGCGCGGCATGGATCACCGAGGGGATGCCGACGCGCACCTCGGGCATGCCGAACCTGGCGTCGTGCGCCGCGATCCGGAAATCGCAGGCCGCCGCCACTTCCAGCCCGCCGCCGAGACACCAGCCGGGCATGCGTGCGATGACCGGCGCCGGGAACCGGCGCACGGCCTCGCAGAGGTCGCGCAGCCGCGTGATGAAGGCTTCTGCCGATTTTTGCTCGAGCGTCGCCATCTCCTTGATATCGGCGCCGCCGATCATGCTCTTCTGGCTCTGGCCGGCCAGGATCACTGCGCGGATGTCGCGGTTGCCGGCAAGCTTTTCGAACCCTTCCCGGACGCCATCGGTGACGGCCGAGCTCAGGATGTTCAGCGAGCCGGCGTTGCAGATGGTGAGGCGGACCACGCCGCGGGAATCGCGGTCGACGCCGCAATGGGGATTGAGCATTTCCATGGGATCATCTCGGAGCAGGGGAATACTTAAGCCACTTCCCGGACAATGGCGGCGCTTGTCAAGTCGCCGCGCAGCCGCTGTTGCGATGCAGCAGTGCGTGCAGTGGAATGATCATCATCATTCGAGAGGAGTTGATGATCGGAAGTGATGCAAGTCCGAAATAGATGCAGCTTTTTTCGCAGGCAGATGTTATTATATGACTGGAAACATCCAATGAGACACCCATGCGTTATTCGAAAGAGCACAAGGCGGAGACCCACGATCGGATCGTGAAGCAGGCCTCGGTCAGGCTGCGCGAGCGCGGCGCCCATGGCATCGGCGTCGCTGACCTGATGAAGGAGGTCGGACTGACCCATGGCGGCTTTTACGCCCATTTCGATTCCCGCGAGGCCCTGGTGATCGAGGCGTTCAACTACGCGATGGACCGCGGCAACGAGCGCTGGCGCAAGATCGCCGAGGACACGCCGCCGGAGAAGCGGCTGGCGACCATCATCGACTCCTATCTGACGCCCGCACACCGTGACGATCCCGGCCGCGGCTGCGCGGTTCCCTCGCTCGGCGCCGAGATCGCGCGCGAAAGCCCGAAGACCCGCAAGGCTTTCGCCGCCAAGCTGGAGCGGATGATCGACATGTTGGCCGACCAGATTCTGGACGTGCCGCCCAAGACCGCGCGCAAGCAGGCGATGGCTGCGCTCGCGACCATGATGGGAACCGTCGTGATGTCCCGTATCGCCGGCAACGGCGAGTTCTCCGACGAGATCCTCGCCGCCGGCCGCGACGCTGTATTGTCTCGTGCCGCCGCGAAGCCGGCCGTGAAGAAGCCCCGCGCAAAGGCGCACTGACCGGTAGGGTGGGCAAAGCGCAGCGCGCCCACCATCCACGTTCGGTGCAAGAAAGGTGGACACGCTGCGCTTTGCCCACCCTACAAATCGCTGCGTTCGCTTCCATTGAACAGCGCGCGCTCGTCCTCCACCGTCTCGTAGATATAATCCGCCACCGCGCGGATGCGGGCGAGGTCCTTGCTGTCGGCGTGCATCAACAGCCAGAAGGTGCGCGATATCCGCACTTCCTCCGGCAGCACGGCAGACAACTCCGGATGCGCCGTCGCCATGAAATGCGGCAGCACCGCAATGCCGTAGCCGGCGATGGTCGCGTTGAGCTGCGCGATCAGATTGGCGCTGCGGAATTTGGCGGAGATTTTTGGCGAGACCTGCGGCAGATAGTCGAGCTCGGGCGTGAACAGGAGTTCCTCGATATAGCCGACGAAGCGGTGCTTTGGCAGGTCGCCGCGCGAGGTGATCCTCGGCGCGCGATCGAGATAGGAGGGCGCCGCGTAGAGGCCGAGGCTGTAGTCGAGCAATTTGCGGCCGACGATGCGGCCTTCCTTCGGCATCGACAGGCTGATCGCGATATCGGCCTCGCGCTTCGACAGGCTGAACAATCGCGCGGTTGCCACCAGTTGCAGATCGACATCGGGGTACCGCTCGGTGAACCTCACCAGGCGCGAGGCCAGGAAGTGGCTGCCGAAACCGTCGGGCGCGCCGATCCGCACCGTGCCGGTCAGATGCGCGCGCGAGCCGCCGACCGCCTCCTGGTTGGCGACGATGGTCGATTCCATCGCCTCCGCGCTGTCGGCGACGCGCTGGCCAGCTTCGGTGAGGAGGTAGCCGGTCTTGCGGCGATCGAACAGCTTCGCCGAAAGGTGATGCTCCAGCCGGTCGACACGGCGGATCACTGTGGCATGATCGACGCCGAGTTGTTTTGCCGCAGCTGACACCGATCCGCCGCGCACGATGGCGAGCACGAAGCGAAAATCGTCCCAGTCGATCGCGCCGCCTTGATCCAGCATTTCCGCACATCTATGGTGCAATTTATCGGACTTGAATCCCATAAAATGCGGGTCAATAGGGTTTGTAAAGCGAGCTATAGCGTTTTCGAGCGAAGTGGATACCGGTTCGCGTGAAGAAAACGCGTCGAAACTAAAGGTGCGGATCAGGCGTCCGGCCGGGACGAAGGGAGGTTTTCATGCGCTCTATCGGACATTTCATCGGTGGCAAGGAGGTCAAGGGCACTTCGGGCAGGACGGCCGACGTCTTCGAGCCGATGACCGGCGATGTGCAGGCCAAGGTGGCGCTCGCCTCGAAAGCCGAGCTGCGCGCCGCGGTCGAGAATGCCAAGGCGGCGCAGCCGGAATGGGCGGCGACCAACCCGCAGCGCCGCGCCCGCGTGATGATGAAGTTCCTGGAACTGGTGCAGCGCGACTACGACAAGCTCGCCGAGCTGCTCGCCCGCGAGCACGGCAAGACCGTTCCCGACGCCAAGGGCGACATCCAGCGCGGGCTGGAAGTGGTCGAGTTCGCCTGCGGCATCCCGCATCTGATGAAGGGCGAATACACCGAAGGCGCCGGCCCGGGCATCGACATCTATTCGCTGCGCCAGCCGCTCGGCGTCGTTGCCGGCATCACGCCGTTCAATTTCCCGGCGATGATCCCGATGTGGAAGTTCGCGCCGGCGATCGCCTGCGGCAACGCGTTCATCCTCAAGCCGTCCGAGCGCGATCCCGGCGTGCCGATGCGGCTTGCGGAACTGATGATCGAGGCCGGCCTGCCGCCGGGCATCCTCAACGTCGTCAACGGCGACAAGGAGGCCGTCGACGCCATCCTTGACGATCCCGATATCAAGGCGATCGGCTTCGTCGGCTCCTCGCCGATCGCGCAATATATCTACGAGCGCGCCGCCGCGACCGGCAAGCGCTGCCAGTGCTTCGGCGGCGCCAAGAACCACGCCATCGTGATGCCCGACGCCGACATGGACCAGGCAGTCGACGCGCTGATCGGCGCCGGCTACGGCTCGGCCGGCGAGCGCTGCATGGCGGTCTCGGTCGCCGTTCCCGTCGGCAGGACCACCGCCGACCGCCTGATGGAAAAGCTGATCCCGCGCGTGGAGAGCTTGAAGATCGGCACCTCGATCGATCCGTCCGCCGACTACGGTCCGCTGGTGACGCGCGAGGCGGTCGAGAAGGTGAAGGGCTACATCGACATCGGCATCAAGGAAGGCGCGACGCTCGCGGTCGACGGCCGCGGCTTCAAGATGCAGGGCTACGAGAAAGGCTTCTATCTCGGCGGCTCGCTGTTCGACAACGTCACCAAGGACATGCGGATCTACAAGGAAGAGATCTTCGGCCCGGTGCTGTCGGTGGTGCGCGCGCATGACTACAACGAAGCGCTGGCACTGCCGTCTGACCATGACTACGGCAATGGCGTCGCCATCTTCACCCGCGACGGCGATGCGGCGCGCGATTTCGCCGCCAAGGTGAATGTCGGCATGGTCGGCATCAACGTGCCGATCCCGGTGCCGATCGCCTATTACACCTTCGGCGGCTGGAAGAAGTCCGGCTTCGGCGATCTCAACCAGCACGGTCCGGATTCGATCCGCTTCTACACCAAGACCAAGACGGTGACCTCGCGCTGGCCGTCCGGCGTCAAGGAAGGCGCGGAGTTCTCGATCCCGACGATGAAGTGATGGTGTAGCCCAGGCCGTCATTGCGAGCGCAGCGAAGCAATCCATATTGCCGCGAAAGGAAGCATGGATTGCTTCGTCGCTTTGCTCCTCGCAATGACGACAAGAATGAGCAGCCCGAATGCAGTTCGCTCTCAACGAGGACCAGATCGCCGTCAGAGACATGGCGCGGGCGTTTGCGGCGGAGAAGATCGCGCCGCATGCGCTGCGCTGGGACGAGGAGAAGCATTTTCCGGTCGATGTGATGCGCGAGGCGGCAAGCCTCGGCATGGGCGGCATCTACATCAAGGACGATGTCGGCGGCTCCGCGATGACGCGGTTCGACGCGGCGCTGATCTTCGAGGCGCTCGCGACCGGCTGTCCGACGACGTCGGCCTTCATCTCCATCCACAACATGGCGTCCTGGATGATCGATGCCTTCGGCAACGACGTCCAGCGCGGCAAATGGCTGCCGAAACTCTGCACCATGGAGCTGTTGGCAAGCTATTGCCTGACCGAGCCCGGCTCCGGCTCGGATGCCGCTGCGCTGCGCACTCGCGCGGTGCGCGATGGCGATCATTACGTGCTGAACGGCCAGAAGCAGTTCATCTCGGGCGCCGGCGGAGGCGACCTCTATGTCGTGATGGTCCGCACCGGCGGCGACGGCCCCGGCGGCATCTCGACATTGGTGATTCCCGCCGATACGCCGGGCCTCTCGCTCGGCGCCAATGAGCGCAAGATGGGCTGGAACGCGCAGCCGACGCGCGCCGTGATCTTCGAGAATGCGCGTGTGCCGGTCGAGAACCGGCTCGGCGAGGAAGGCATCGGCTTCAAGATCGCGATGGCCGGGCTCGACGGCGGCCGGCTCAACATCGCAGCCTGCTCGCTCGGCGGCGCGCAAAGCGCGCTCGAGAAGGCGCTGGCCTACATGAAGGACCGCAAAGCGTTCGGAAAGCGGCTCGACGAATTCCAGGCGCTGCAGTTCCGCGTCGCCGACATGGCGACCGAGCTCGAGGCCGCTCGCACCTTCCTGTGGCGCGCCGCCGCGGCGCTCGACCGCAAGGATCCCGAGGCGACCAAGCTTTGCGCGATGGCAAAGCGCTTCGGCACCGATGTCGGTTTCGAAGTCGCCAACCAGGCGCTGCAACTCCACGGCGGCTACGGCTACCTCAGCGAATACGGCGTCGAGAAGATCGTGCGCGATTTGCGCGTGCACCAGATTCTCGAAGGGACCAACGAGATCATGCGGCTGATCGTGGCGCGGAAGATGATCGAGGGGGCGCGATGAACGCTGCTGTACAGGGTGAGGGCGATCTGATCGTTCGCCGCGAGGGAGCGGCGGGCGTGATCCGCCTCAACCGTCCCAAGGCGATCAACGCAATGACGCTGGAGATGTCTGAGGGCATCGACGCGGCGCTGGACCGGTTCGAGGCCGATCCTGCTGTTGCCGTAGTGCTGCTGGAAGGCGCCGGCGAGCGTGGCCTCTGCGCCGGCGGCGACATCCGCGGGCTCTATGAGAGCTCCAAGGCGGGAGGCGACCTCGGCAAGCGGTTCTGGCGCCAGGAATACGTCATGAACGCGCGGATCGCGAAATATCCGAAGCCCTATGTGGCGTTCATGGATGGGCTCGTCATGGGCGGCGGCGTCGGCCTGTCCGGGCACAGCTCGCACCGTGTCGTCACCGAGCGCACGAAACTGGCGATGCCCGAAGTCGGCCTCGGCTTTTTTCCCGACGTCGGCGGCACCTGGCTGTTGTCGCGCTCGCCAGGCGAACTCGGCGCCTATTTTGGCCTGACCGGGCAGACCATGAACGGGCCGGATGCGATCTATGCGAAGTTTGCCGACGCAGTGGTGCCGTCTTCGAAATTGCCTGAATTGCGCGAAGCGCTGACGAAGGTCGGCGCCGGCGTGACGCACGCCGAGGTCAGGAAGCTGATCAATGGGTTTGCGACCGGCGAGACGTCGGGCCCTGTTGCGGCGCTGCAGCCCAAGATTGATTCCTGGTTCGCGCAAGACCGCATGGAAGACATCATCGCATCGCTGCAGCGCGACGGCTCGGAATTCGCGCTGTCGACCCTGAAGGTGCTGAACGAGAAATCCCCGCGCGGCATGGTGGTCACGCTGAAGCTGTTGCGGCTTGGGCGCACGTCATTATCGCTCGAGGAATGCCTGGTGCGGGAATATCGCGCCGCGCTCGCCGTGTTCGCCAGCGACGATTTCCGCGAGGGCGTGCGCGCGGCCGTGATCGACAAGGACCGCAATCCGAAATGGTCGCCGCCGCGGGTCGAGGACGTGACGTCGGAAATGCTGGCGCCATACTTCGCCGAGATTGGCGCCGACGAGCTGACATTCGACAAATAGAAGAGAAGACAGGACGGGGAGGAAATCGAGATGGCAACGATCGCATTCATTGGTCTCGGCAACATGGGCGGCCCGATGACGGCCAATCTGGTGAAGGCCGGCCACAAGGTGACTGCCTTCGACCTGGTGGAGGCGTCGCGCAATCAGGCCAAGAGCGACGGCGCTGCGATTGCGGAAAGCGGCGCTGCCGCGGCGAAGGGCGCCGAAATCGTCATCACCATGCTGCCGGCCGGCAAGCATGTGCTGTCGGTGTGGAACGAAGTTCTGCCTGCGATGACCAAGGGCGCGCTCATCATCGACAGCTCGACCATTGATGTCGAAAGCGCGCGAGAGGCGCATGCGCTTGCGGCCAAGCACGGCGTCCTGTCGGTGGATGCGCCGGTCTCCGGCGGCACTGGCGGCGCCAAGGCGGCGACGCTCACCTTCATGTGCGGCGGCGAGGAGAAGGCGTTCGCGGCGGCCAAGCCCGTGCTGGAGAACATGGGCAAGAAGATCGTGCATTGCGGCGGCGCCGGCGCAGGGCAGGCGGCCAAGATCTGCAACAACATGATCCTCGGCATTTCCATGATCGGAGTCGGCGAGGCCTTCGTGCTGGCCGAGAAGCTCGGGCTGTCGCATCAGGCGCTGTTCGACGTCGCCTCGACCTCATCAGGCCAGTGTTGGTCGCTGACGGCCTATTGCCCGGTGCCGGGTCCGGTTCCGACCTCGCCGGCCAATAACGGCTACAAGCCCGGCTTCGCAGCGAACCTGATGGTGAAGGATCTCACGCTGGCGCAGAGCGCCGCCAACGCAGCCGGCGCGGTCACACCACTCGGCAAGCACGCGCAGGAAATTTACCAAGCGTTCGATGCGGCCGGTCATGGCGGGGTCGACTTTTCCGGAATTATCCAGCACGTTAGGGCACTCGCCGGAAAATAACGGTCGCTAATTTCCCTTAGCGGCTGATAAGGCGCGGAGGGAATGACCTGATGACCACCTTTCAGGAAGCGCGCGCGTTTCTGCTTCAACACCGGACGGACTACGAGACTGCTGTAAAGGGATTCCGTTGGCCTGATCCGGTGCCCTTCAACTGGGCGCTGGACTGGTTCGATGCGGAGCTCGCGCAAAACTCTGATAGTCGCGATCGCGCGGCGCTGTGGATCGTCGATGCCGGCAGCGACCGCGAGACGAAGCTCTCGTTCGCCACACTGTCGCGCCGCTCCAACCAGGTTGCGAATTTCCTGCGTGCGCAGGGATTGAAGCGCGGCGATCACCTGCTGCTTCTGCTTGGCAATGTCGTGCCGCTCTGGGAGACCATGCTGGCCGCGATGAAGCTCGGCGTCGTCGTGATCCCGGCGACTACGCTGCTGACGTCAGACGAATTGCGCGACCGGCTCGACCGCGGCAAGGCGAGGGCGGTGGTCGCAACGCAGGATCAGGTCGGAAAGTTTGCCGGTCTCGGCAGCGGAAAGCTCGTGCGCATCGTGGTCGGTGCGACCTCGCAGCAGGACGGCTGGCTGCCCTTCGAGCAGGCGGCGGACGCGTCCGAGACCTTCACGCCTGACGGTCCAACCAAGGCCGACGACCCGATGCTGCTCTATTTCACCTCGGGCACGACGGCAAAGCCGAAACTGGTGCGGCACAGTCAGCGCAGCTATCCGGTCGGTCACCTCTCGACCATGTACTGGATCGGCCTGCAGCCGGGCGACGTGCATCTCAACATCTCCTCGCCCGGCTGGGCCAAGCACGCCTGGAGCTGCTTCTTCGCGCCGTGGAATGCCGGCGCCACCGTGTTCGTGGTCAACCAGCCGCGCTTCGACGCCAAGTCGCTGCTCGCCACCATCGGCCGCTGCGGCGTCACCACGCTGTGCGCGCCGCCGACGGTGTGGCGCCTGTTCATCCAGGAGAAGCTGTCGAGCTTCAAGGTGTCGCTCCGCGAGGTCTGCGGCGCCGGCGAGCCGCTCAACCCTGAAGTGATCGACCAGGTTCAATCGGCCTGGGGCCTGACCATCCGCGACGGCTATGGCCAGACCGAGACCGCAGCCCTTGCCGGCAACTCACCGGGCCAGAAGGTCAAGATCGGCTCGATGGGCCGCCCGCTGCCCGGCTATCGTGTCGAGATCACCGATCTCGACGGTAACCCGACCCGGGAAGGCGAGGTTACGCTGGTACTCGGCGCCGACCGCCCCGCCGGCCTGATGCAGGGCTATCAGGGCGATGACGGCAGGCTCTCCGGCGCCGACGGTGCGATCTATCGCAGCGGCGACGTCGTGTTCAGCGACGAGGAGGGCTATCTGACTTTCGTCGGCCGCACCGACGACGTGTTCAAGTCATCCGATTACCGCATCAGCCCGTTCGAACTGGAGAGCGTGCTGCTCGAGCATGAGGCGGTCGCGGAAGCTGCGGTCGTCCCGAGTCCCGATCCGATCCGGCTGGCGATTCCGAAGGCCTATGTGCTACTGGCCTCAGGCGTCGAGCGCACGCCGGAAACGGCGCTGTCGATCTTCCGGCATCTGCATACCCGTCTCGCGCCGTTCAAGCGCATCCGCAAGATCGAGCTTGTCACCGAGCTGCCGAAGACGATCTCCGGAAAAATCCGCCGGGTGCAGTTGCGCCGGCTCGAACATGAGGATAATCGCGAGGATAGTTTGCGCGGTGTCGAGTTCCGCGAGGAAGAATTCCCGGAGCTGCAGAAGGTGCGCGCGACCGGATCGGAGAATTAGTCAATGAATGAAGTCTGGACGAAGCCGCCGGTGTCGCTGGAGACTTATCAGGGCATGGTCGGCAAGGAGATCGGCGTGTCCGCCTGGCACCTGATCGATCAGAAGCGGATCGACACCTATGCCGACGTGATCGAGGATCACCAGTTCATCCATGTCGATCCCGAGCGCGCCAAGGAGACCGCATTCGGCACCACGATCGCCCATGGCTTCCTGACGATGTCGCTGCTCAGCATCATGTCCTACCAGGTGATGCCGGTCATCGAGGGCACGACGATGGGCGTCAATTACGGCTTCGACAAGCTGCGCTTCATCTCGCCGGTGCGCTCCGGCAAACGCGTCCGCGGCCGCTTCGTGCTTGCCGAGGCCAAGCTGCGCAAGCCGACCGAGCTGGCCTCGCGCACCAATGTCACCGTCGAGATCGAGGGTGAGGAGAAGCCGGCGCTGGTTGCCGACTGGCTCGGCCTCATCTACTTCGCCTGAGCCGTTCTCCCGAACGTCATTGTCGGGCTTGACCCGGCCATCCATCGCTGCTCAAAACGCTCTGATTTTGATGGATGCCCGGGTCACGCCCGGGCATGACAAACCGGGAACACACTTCATGACAATCAGGTTTGACGGACGCGTCGCCATCGTCACCGGCGCGGGCAATGGTCTGGGACGGGCGCATGCGCTGGGCCTCGCGAGCCGCGGCGCCAAGGTCGTGGTCAACGATTTCGGCGGCGCGCGCGACGGCACCGGCGCCTCGCTGTCGCCCGCGGAGACCGTGGTCGAGGAGATCCGGAAAGCCGGCGGCACCGCGATGGCCGATGGTGCCGACGTCTCCAATTTCGAGCAGGTCACCGCGATGGTCGAGCGCGCGACGAAGGAGTGGGGCAGCGTCGACTTGCTCTGCGCCAACGCCGGCATCCTGCGCGACAAGTCGTTCGGCAAGCTCGAAGTCGAAGATTTCCAGAAGGTGCTGGACGTCCATCTCGTCGGCACCTTCTATTGCTGCAAGGCGGTGTGGGCCGGCATGCGCGACCGCAACTACGGCCGCATCGTGCTGACGACCTCGTCCTCCGGCCTCTACGGCAATTTCGGCCAGGCCAATTACGGCGCGGCCAAAGCCGGCATGGTTGGGCTCATGAACGTGCTTGCCGAGGAGGGCCGCAAGAACGACATCCGTGTCAACACGATCTCGCCGACGGCCGCGACCCGCATGACCGAGGAACTGCTGCCGCCACAGGCGCTCGCGCTGATGAAGCCGGAAGCGATCACGCCGGCGGTGGAATACATGCTGAGCGAGGACGCGCCGACCCGCACCATCATGGGCGCCGGCGCCGGCTCGTTTGCGGTGATCAAGGTCCTGGAGACCGAAGGCATCAACCTGCCGCCCTCCGAATGGACGCCCGACGCCATCGCCGCGCATTTCGCTGAGATCAGCGACATGTCGAAGGCCAGGGCGTTGCAGGGCGCCTTCGAGCAGACGCAGAAATATGTCGCGCAAGCCGCGGCAAGAGCAGGGATCAAGCTCTGACGATGCCCGCCGCCGTCATCGGCGCCGGCCCCGCCGGCCTGATGGCGGCCGAGGTGCTGGCGCAGGCCGGCGCGCAGGTCACGATCTACGACGCGATGCCGTCGGTGGGACGCAAATTCCTGATGGCCGGCCGCGGCGGCCTCAATCTCACCCACAGCGAGCCGCTGCCAAAATTCCTCGCGCGCTACCGCGAGGCGATGCCGCGTCTCAAGGCAACTATCGAAGCGTTCCCGCCGCAAGCGTTGCGCGACTGGAGCGAGGCGTTGGGCCAGCCGACCTTTGTCGGCTCCAGCGGCCGGGTGTTCCCGAACGCATTCAAGGCCTCGCCGCTGTTGCGGGCCTGGCTGCGCCGGCTCGACGGCGGCGGCGTGCGGCTGCTGCTGCGGCATCGCTGGACCGGATGGGACAATGACGGCCGCCTCTCGTTTCAAACACCGGAAGGACAGCGCGCGGTCAAAGCTCGCGCCACCATCCTGGCGCTCGGCGGCGCGAGCTGGCCGCGGCTCGGATCCGATGGCTCATGGGTGGATGTGCTTGCGGCGAGAGGCGTGAGGATATCGCCGCTGCGGCCGGCCAATTCCGGCTTCACCGTCGCCTGGTCGGATATCTTCAGCAATCGCTTCGAGGGCCAGCCGCTCAAAGGTGTCGCGCTGAGCTTCGGCGGACAGCAAGTGCGCGGCGAAGCGATCGTTACCCGCACCGGCATCGAGGGCGGCGCCATCTATGCGCTGTCGGCCGATCTGCGCGAGGCGATCCTCCGCGACGGCAATGCAACCCTCCATATCGCATTGCGGCCCGATCTCGGAATCGATGAACTCATCACGAAGCTATCGGCGCCGAAAGGCAAACAGTCGTTCTCGAACTTCCTGCGCAAGGCGGCAAACCTCGCGCCGGTCGCCATCGGCCTGTTGCAGGGAGGTGGCAAAAGCCTCAGGCCTGTCTCTGCCGTCGCAGTCTCCCGCCGATCTCGCTCGCCTCATCAACGCCGCGCCGGTTCGTCTCACCGGCGTCGCGCCGATGGCCCGCGCGATCTCCACTGCCGGCGGTATCGCATTCGACGAGCTCGACGACAATTTCATGCTCCGCCGCCTGCCCGGAATCTTCGCCGCCGGCGAGATGCTCGACTGGGAGGCCCCAACGGGCGGCTATCTCTTGCAAGCGTCGTTTGCGACCGGTGCCGCCGCGGGGAAGGGCGCGCTGAAATGGCTCGATGCGTAGGGTGGGGCGAAGCGAAGCGTGCCCACCTTCTCCGGCACCGATCGTGAAGGGTGGGCACGCTACGACGTCTAAATTTTTTGCGCAGTGCGGCACAAGTTTGGGCTGCCATCAGGCCGACGGTTGTGCTCTCCTTGGCTCCGCGACCTCTCGCTGATCATTTCAGTCTCCAGGCCCAGGGTCGGCTCGAAAGGGAGAACTGCCCCGGCCTTGATCCCCACCATGGCGGCGGGGCACGAACGCGCCGATCGCCTTGTTCATGAGTTGTGCTGGAGTGGCACCATGGTGCAGAACTTCGTAGCCGGATTGGTGGTGGTGGCTTTGATTGTCATGGGCGTGCTTGCCTACGCCCAGAAACATGAAGGGTGCTTGCATGGGCGCTCGCTGCAAACCTTCAAGCCCTGCGGATCCGTCAGCGCTGAAATGTAGCGCTGGCCGCGGCGTTTTCGCGCGCCGAGATCAAAGGCATCACCGTCAAAAACGACGTTGTCGTCACAAGAGGCCGTGCTGAACGTACCGGCTGCAGTGTGTGCCCCGGCGCGATCGTGGGGATCAACGCCGGGGCGTTGCTCCTCCCGTCCGACCGTTGGGCTGGGGGCTGAGGCGATCAGCGAGAGTCGCATTCAGAAGGAAAGCACAGGTGCCGGCGCCAGTCAGGTGCACTTTGTGCCTGTACAATCATCTTAGTTTCCCGCGCGCCGCGACCGGCAGCGTGCCCAAAATCTCCTCGCCGCCGCGCACCATCACCACCTCGTCCATCATGTTGACGACGACGCAGACGTGATTGGGCACGATGCGGACGACATCGCCGACATTGGGCCGCGTGTTGCTGCGGGAGAGATCGAGGAAGCCGTGCTCCTCGGCAAAGCGCGCGATCCTGGCCTCGGGATGTTCGAGGATCAGCCCATGGCCTTCGAGCCCGCCGGTATCCGTCGTCAGCGTCTTTGAGCCGGCATCGAGGATGCCGCGGTCCGTAGCGGCGCGGCTCACCACCGTCGAATAGATGTGCAGCGCGCAGTCGTCCCAGGTTGCGACGCCGGCGGCGACCTGCATGCGGTCGTTGTAGATATAGGTGCCGAAGCGGTGCTCGGTCGCGCCCTTCAGCTTGCCGAGATTCTTCAGGTTCGGCGTGCCGCCGGTGGACACGATGGCGGCGTCAAGGCCGTGAGCGCGCACGCCGGCCAGCGCCTCGTCGAAGAATTTCTGTGCGTCGGTCCAGCCGGTCTCGGTCGGATACAGCATGAAGCCCGCGAACTGCAGCCCCTTGCTATCAGCGATCTCGCGCGCCAACGCCACCGCTTCAGCCGGCGTCTCGACGCCGGCGCGCTTTCGTCCGGTGTCGCATTCGACCACGACGGATAGCGTCCGGCCGGACACAGCCGCCGCCTTCGGCAGGTCGGCGACAACAACCGAATTGTCGGCCGCCACGGTGACGTTTGCTTTCCCCTGCAGCGCGCCCAGCCGCGCCATCTTCTCGTCGCCGAGCAGGTTGTAGCTGATCAGGATGTCGTTGATCCCGGCATCCGCCATGATCTCGGCTTCGCCGAGCTTCTGGCAGGTGATGCCCCTGGCGCCGGCCGCGATCTGCATCTGCGCCAGCATCGGGTTCTTGTGCGTCTTTATGTGCGGTCGATGCGCGACGCCAGCGGCATCGCATGCGGCCTGGATGCGCGCGATGTTGCGCTCGACGCGGTCCATGTCGATCACGGCGCAGGGCGTGCCGTATTCGCGGGCGATTTTTGCGGCGAGGGGAGTGGTCATGCGAACTCCTGACTTTCACCTCCCCCTGAAAGGGGGAGGTCGGCGCGAAGCGCCGGGTGGGGGTCAACTGGTGCGGCGGAGATCGTGGCAGACCCCCATCCCGACCTTCCCCCTTGCAGGGGGAAGGAGAACAATCACGCCTGTTCAATTTCTTCGCGGAGCACTTCGAGCTCGAGCCAGCGGTCTTCGGCGGCGGAAAGCTCCTCCTGTGCCTTGGCGATCGCGGCGGAGGCGTCGTCGAATGTCTTGCGATCCTTCGCGTAGAGATTCGGATCGTCAAGCAGCTTCTGCTGCTTCGCGATCTCCGCGTGCAATTTCTCGATCGTCTTCGGCAGCGTCTCCAGCGCGTGCTTTTCGTTGAAACTCAGTCGCCGTTTTGGTGGAGCGGTCGGCGCAGCAGGTTTCGCTTCCTTCATTTCTTCGACAACCGGGGCCTTTACCGCCTCGCGCGTCAAATCCGCGCCGCGCTGCGCCAGCATGTCGGTGTAGCCGCCGGCATATTCGATCCAGCTTCCGTTGCCCTCCGGCACGATCACCGAGGTGACCACGCGATCGAGGAAATCGCGGTCATGGCTGATCAGGATCACCGTGCCCTCGTAATCGCCAAGCATCTCCTCGAGTACGTCGAGGGTATCGAGATCGAGGTCGTTGGTGGGCTCGTCCAGCACCAAAAGGTTCGAGGGCTTGGCCAGCGCGCGCGCCAGCATCAGCCGGCCGCGCTCGCCGCCGGACAGCACTTCCAGCGGCGTGCGGATCTGCTCCTGCGAGAACAGGAAGTCCTTCATGTAGCTGACGACATGCTTTGGCTTGCCGCCGACCATCACATGGTCGCCGCGGCCGCCGGTCAGGGCTTCCGACAGCGTGGATTTCGGGTCGAGGCTTTCGCGGTGCTGGTCCAGCGTCGCCATCTCCAGGTTGACGCCGAGCCGCACGCTGCCGGCATCGGGCGGCTCTGCACCGGTCAACAGGTTGACCAGCGTGGTCTTGCCGGCGCCGTTCGGGCCGACCACACCGACGCGGTCGCCGCGCTGGATGCGGGTCGAGAAATCCTCGACGATTTTGCGCTCGCCGAACGTCTTGGCGATGTTCTTCGCCTCGATCACCAGCCGTCCGGATTTTTCCGCCTCAGCCGCCGCGAGATTGGCGCTGCCCGCGGTGCCGCGATAATTCCGCCGCTGCGCGCGCAGCGTATGCAGATTGGCGAGCCGCTTGACGTTGCGCTTGCGGCGGCCGGAGACGCCGTAGCGCAGCCAGTGCTCTTCGTTGACGATCTTGCGGTCGAGCTTGTGCTGCTCGCGCTCTTCCTCCGCCAGCACCTCGTCGCGCCAGCCCTCGAACGCGCCGAAGCCGCGATCGATCTGCCGGATCTGCCCGCGGTCGAGCCAGGCCGTCGCGCGCGACAGATTGGTGAGGAAGCGGCGGTCGTGGCTGATCAGCACCAGCGCGCTGCGCCGTCCCTGCAATTCGCCTTCCAGCCATTCGATGGTCGGCAGATCGAGATGGTTGGTCGGTTCGTCCAGCAAGAGGATGTCGGGCGAGGGCGCCAGCACCCGCGCCAGCGCCGCGCGGCGCGCTTCGCCGCCGGAGAGATGCGCGGGATCTTCATCGCCGTGCAGCCCGAGCTGCTCCAGCAGATAGCGCGCCTGATAGTGATCATCGCCGGGGCCGAGACCTGCCTCGACATAGGCAAGCGTGGTGGCGTGAGCGCCAAAATCGGGCTCCTGCGGGAGATAGCGGATGGTCGCGCCCGGCTGCACGAAGCGGCTGCCGGAGTCCGCCTCGACCAGGCCGGCCGCGATCTTCAAGAGCGTCGATTTGCCGGAGCCGTTACGCCCGATCAGGCAGACGCGCTCTTCGGCCGACACTGACAGTTCGACTCCCGTCAGCAGCGGCGTGCCGCCGAAAGTGAGCTTGATATCCTTGAGCTGGATCAGCGGTGGCGCCATCAGCCTTGTCCGGTTGCAGGTTGTTCAGCGCGGCGGCGCCGGATGCGGCGGATGGCGGTGTCGAGCGCCGAGAGGAATGCGGAGCGGTCGCGCGGCGCGAACGATCGTGGCCCGCCGGTGATCTCGCCTGACGAGCGCAGGTCGGTCATCAGATTGCGCATCGCCAGCGTCATGCCGATCGATTGCTCCGTGAACGGCTTGCCGTTCGGAGCAATCACGTCCGCGCCGGCCTTCACGCAGCGGCTCGCCAGCGGAATATCGGCGGTGATGACGATATCGCCGTCCCCGGCGCGCTCGGCGATCCAATTGTCCGCGGCGTCCATGCCGGAACCGGCGGCGACGCGTTCGATCAGCGGGTCCTGCGGCACGCGGATGAAATTGCCCGCGACCACGCTGACGGCAAGGCCATGCCGGAGCGCGACGCGATAGACCTCATCCTTCACCGGACAGGCGTCGGCATCGACATAGATGCGGGTGGGGTTTTCAGTTGGCATCACGGCTTGGCGGTTCATTCGTCGGCCGCATGTAACCCATCGGGCGGAAAATTGCGAGGCCGCACGCAGGCTTGCCACGGACGGTTGATTGCGTACGATCCCGTCAGAAAACAAACCGAAAAAAGGGGAACCCCATGAACGATCCGCAAACCTACCGCGTCTCGGCCTACAACACCTCGAAAGAGTCCGAGAACAAGATCCATGACGACACGGTAGCGCAGCGGTACGGCTTCTCGGGTGGGCTGGTCCCCGGCGTCGACGTCATGGCCTACATGATGCACCTGCCGGTTGCGAATTGGGGCCGTGATTTCCTCGCGCGCGGCCTGATCGACGCGCGTTTCGTCAAGCCGGTCTATGACGGCGAACAGGCCGAGGTGAGGGGCGAGGCGCGCGACGGCGCGCTGGCAATCGAAGTCTTCAGCCGCGGACAGCTTTGTGCCACCGGCAGCGCGTCGTTGCCGACTGCAGCACCCGCCGTTTCGATCAAGGACTATACCGAGGTTGCCGCAGTTGCCGAGCGCAAGCCCGTGAGCGCGTCGTCCTACGAGGTCGGCAAATGGCTCGGCACCCGGCCATACGCCTGGGCCGGCGACGCCGCAACGGGATATCTCGCCGACATCAGGGAGATGGACACGATCTACACGCGCGAAAATCTCGGCCATCCCGGCATGCTGCAGAAGGTGATGAACAAGCTTCTGGTCGACAACGCCATCCTCGGCCCCTGGATTCACGTCGGCAGCCGCATGCAGCTTCTCTCGGCGGCGAAGACCGGCGACGAGCTGACGGCTCGCGCGCGCGTCACCGCCAATTACGACAAGAAGGGCCACCGCTTCGTCGAACTCGACGCCCTCGTCGTCGCCAACGGCACCACGCCGCTGGCGCATTGCTGGCACATCGCGATCTACCAGCCGCGCGAGCAAGTGGCGGCGTGATTTCTCCGCGAGCACCATACTCCACCGTCATACCCCGCGAAGGCGGGGTATCCAGTACACGGCGGTCGCTCAGTGAATCTCAGGCGTCTCTGGAATACTGGATCGCCCGCCTTCGCGGGCGATGACAGCGTTCGTGTAGGCGCGAGCACCGTCAGGCCGCCTTCGCCTTCTTCGCGTCCTCGATCGCGCGCCAGATCTTTTCCGACGTCAGCGGCATGTTGATGTGCTTGATGCCGTAGTCCGAGAGCGCATCGACCACCGCATTCACCACCGTCGCAAGGCTGCCGGCGCAGCCAGCTTCACCGCAGCCCTTGGTGCCGAGCGGATTGGTCTTCGCCGGTGAAGGGTGATCGCCGACCGCCATGGTCGGAATGTCCTCGGCGCGCGGCAGCGCATAGTCCATGAACGAGCCGGTGATCGGCTGGCCAGAGGCATCGTAATTGACCTCTTCCATCAGCGCCTGGCCGATGCCCTGCGCGACGCCGCCGTGCAATTGTCCCGCGACGATCATCGGATTGACGATGGTGCCGAAGTCGTTGACGCCGGTGTAGCGCACGATCCTGATAACGCCCGTGTCCGGATCGATCTCGACCTCCGCGACATGGCAGCCGTTGGGGAAGGTCGACGGCGTCTCCTTGGTGGCGTGGTCGACGTCGAGCGTGTCAGGCCCGCCCTCGGCAATCTGGCCCTCACGCATGCGCTGGGCGAGCTCCATGATACCGATCGAGCGGTCGGTGCCGGCGATGGTGAAGCGGCCGCCGGCGAATTCGATATCGGCTTCGGACGCCTCCAGTAGATGCCCGGCGGCCTTCTTGCCCTTCTCGACCACGAGCGCCGAGGCCTCGACGATGGCCTGGCCGGTCGCGGTGATCGAGCGCGAGCCGCCGGTGCCATTGCCGAACCGCACGAGGTCGCTGTCGCCTTGCTCCAGCTTGATCTTGTCGAAGGGGACGCCGAGCTGATCGGACAGCACCTGCGCGAATGGCGTTGCGTGGCCCTGGCCGTAGTCGAGCGTACCGGTGGTGAGCGTCACCGATCCATCCGGATCGAAGGTGATCTTGCCGAGCTCGCCGCTCGGCGGCGCCGTGACTTCCAGGTAGGAGCCGACCGCGATGCCGCGCAATTTGCCGTTCTTCTTGCTCTCCCGCTTGCGCTTGCCGAAATTCTCGTAGTCGGAGATTTCCAGCGCCTTCTCGAACACACCCTGGAAATCGCCGCTGTCATAGGTGACGCCGGACGCGGCCGGGAAGGGCAGTTGTGACGGTTTGATGAAATTGCGCTTGCGCAAGGTCAGCCGGTTGATGCCCATCTCGTCGGCGGCCTTATCGATCAGCCGTTCCATGTAGTAATTGGCCTCGGGCCGGCCGGCGCCGCGATAGGCGCCCATCAGCGTGGTGTTGGTCAGCACCGTCTTGATGTCGACGCCAAGCAGCGGCGTGCGATAGACGCTTGCGAGATTCTTGCCGGTGTTGAGCGACAGCGGCCCCGGCGCGACGCCGGTGATGTAGGCGCCGAGATTGCCATAGCCGGACAGCCGCACCGCCAGGAACTTGCCGTCGGCGTCGAGCGCCAGCTCGGCATGGATGAGCTGGGCGCGGCCCTGGCTGTCGGAGAGGAAGCTGGTCGAGCGCTCATCGGTCCATTTCACCGGACGCCCGAGCTGCTTCGCCGCATGCGCAATGCAGGTATATTCGGGATAGCTGAGGTTCTTCATGCCGAAGGAGCCGCCGACATTGGCGGTCAGGATGCGCACCTTCTCCGGCGGCACGTTGAGGATCTTTGCCAACGTCGCCTTGTTGCCGGAGACTCCTTGCGTCGGCACCTGCAGCGTATAGCGTTCGGTTGTCTTGTCGTAGACCGCGAGCGCCACGCGCGGCTCCATCGAGACCACGGCGACCCGGGTATTGACGATATCGAGCTTCGTCACATGCGCGGCGCCGGCGAAGGCCGCATTGATCTTCTCGGTGTCGCCATAGTGGTAGTCGAGCGCGACATTGTTCGGGATGTGGTCGTAGAGCTGCGGCGCGCCGGGCTTGGCGGCCTCGGCGGCATCCGTTACCGCCGGCAGCGATTCGATATCGACCTCGACAGCTTCGGCCGCGTCGCGCGCCTGCGCCGCCGTCTCCGCCACCACGAACGCGACGGGATCGCCGACGAAGCGGACCCTGTCGGTCGGCAGCGGCATGCGGTTGGTCTGCAGCAGCGGCGAGCCGTCCCGGCTCTTCAGCGGCATGCCGCAGGTGAAGGGATTGTAGTTGGCGGCGGCGAGATCAGTCCCGGTCCACACCCCGAGCACGCCCGGCATCGCGCGGGCGGCCGAGGCGTCGATCCCCTTGATGACGCCGTGGGCGTGGGAAGAGCGCACCATCCAGCAATAGGCCTGGCCGGGCAGGGAGAAATCGTCGGTGTATTTACCCTTGCCGCGCACCAGCGTGTCGTCCTCCTTGCGGCGGACCGGCTGTCCGACGCCGTATTTTTGCAGTGCGATAGCGTTTTCGAGAGTGGCGGGAGACGTGTGATCTTGCATCGGAAATACCTGAAATGCCGCGATTTGGAGCAATTTCGCGGGGTTTCGACCAGATAACGTAGGGTGACGTAAGCGACAACGCCCGATTAGGCATGTCGCGTGTGATGATTTGTTGCGTAGGCCTTTGGCGCTGCTAAAGTTTCCGTGAACGGAAATTCTTCGGCAGGCCGGGGCGCCTCGCGGAAAGACAGTGTTGATGAAGGATGACACGCGGCCTTGCGTCGGCCTTTCGGCCCGCGAGAGCCCGCCGGGGTTGATTACGGCGGCCGTCGAAAGCGGCGTCTACGCCGCGCTCGACCTTGGCACCAACAACTGCCGGCTCCTGATCGCCTGTCCCACCGGGGACGGGTTCCGCGTCGTCGACTCGTTTTCGCGAATCATCCGGCTCGGCGAAGGTATTTCCGCGACCGGTTCCATCAGCGACGCGGCGATCGAGCGCGCGATCGCGGCGCTTTCGATCTGCAGCGACAAGATCCGCTATCGCAAGGCGAGGCGCCTGCGGCTGATCGCGACCGAGGCTTGCCGCGCCGCCGCCAATGCCGACAGTTTCCGCGCCCGCGTCGCCGCCGAGACCGGCATCAAGCTCGAGGTGATCGACCGCGAGACCGAGGCGACACTGGCCGTGATCGGCTGTTCGCCGCTGCTCGACCGAAGGGGCCGCGGCGCGATCCTGTTCGACATCGGCGGCGGCTCGACCGAGTTGGTGCGGATCGAGCGCGATCCGGCGAGGCCGGATGCCTCGCCACGCATCAAGGCCTGGATGTCGATCCCGTTCGGCGTCGTCAGCCTTGCCGAGCAATTCGGCGGGCGCGATGTCACAAAAGAGTTGTATGCGCGGATGGTCGCCGAGGTCGCGCAATATGTCGCTCCGTTCGCGGCCGAGCACGGCACCGATCTGCGCGACATGCACATGCTCGGAACGTCAGGCACGGTGACGACGCTAGCCGGCGTGTTCCTCAACCTGCCGCGCTACGATCGCCGCCGCATCGACGGCATCTGGATGAACGACGCCGACGTCACCGCGACGATCCAGAAGCTGCTTGGCATGAGTTATCAGGAGCGCGTCAACAACGGCTGCATCAGCATCGAGCGCGCCGATCTCGTGCTCGCCGGCTGCGCCATCCTCGATGCCGTCAGGAACGCATTCCCGCTGCCGCGGCTGCGCGTCGCCGACCGCGGCCTGCGCGAAGGCATGCTGGTCGAGATGATGCGCGAGGACGGCGCGCTGAAGGCGTGCCTGCACGTGCCGTAGCGAGATCGAGACGGATGAGATTTGATCGAATTGCATCCACGACGGCGCTGCGCTCCCTCTCCCGCTTGCGGGAGAGGGCTGGGGTCTCCGCATTGGGATTCCCCAAGAGGAGAGAACCCTCACCCGGCGCTGCGCGCCGACCTCCCCCGCTTGCGGGGGAGGTAAGGGAGTTCGCGGCCCGACCGACTCAACCAAACGACATCACACTTTAGAGACGCGCGATGGCGAAAGATTCGACCGGCCGGCTGCACGTCACGGTGAAGAGCGGCGGCAAGCGGAAATTGTCCTCAAAGCTCTGGCTGGAGCGCCAGCTCAACGATCCCTATGTCGCGAAGGCCAAGGCGCAGGGCTACCGCTCGCGCGCGGCCTTCAAGCTGGTCGAGATCGACGACAAATATCGCCTGCTCAAGCCGGGCATGACCGTGGTCGATCTCGGCGCTGCGCCCGGCGGCTGGAGCCAGGTCGCGGCCAAGCGCGTCGGCGCCGTCGATGGCAAGGGCAGGGTGATCGCGATCGACCTGTTGGAAATGGGCGAGATCCCCGGCGTCACCTTCGCGCAGCTCGATTTCCTCGACAATGACGCGCCGGAAAAACTGATCGCGATGATGGGCGGCCGCGCCGACATCGTGATGTCCGACATGGCCGCCAACACCACCGGTCACCGCAAGACCGACCAACTCCGCATCGTCGGCCTGGTCGAGACCGCCGCAGCCTTTGCCTGCGACGTGCTCAGTCCCGGCGGAGCGTTTTTGGCCAAGGTGTTTCAGAGCGGCGCCGATGCGGAGCTGCTCGCGCAATTGAAGCGCGATTTCTCGACCGTGCGCCACGTGAAGCCCGCCGCCAGCCGGCAGGATTCCTCCGAACGTTACGTGCTGGCGACGGGCTTTCGGCGGCAACCCGATCGACTCGAGGCGTAACCCGTACGGTCGACAGGCGAGCGCTTGGTGCGGTTGCAACTCGACCGGAAAGGGGTGCACAGGCCAAAGTCTACCGTTGGAACTTTTTCCCGGGCGGCGCATTTTATCCTTCCGGCGCGGTCCATTAGCTGCGCGTGCGACCTGTCGCGAAGGCAGGGCATTTCTGCGGCGCGTCGCGCCTCCGTCTGGGGAAGGAGCTTTCCCGTGATGGGGCACAGGCCGAGAGTTGGTAATCGACTGTTAGCGGCGTTGCCGACAGCAGACCTCGACTTGCTTACGCCTCACTTTCGCAACGTATCGCTTGAGCGCGACGCCGTGTTGGTGCGGTCGGGTGATCTGATTGAACAGATCTATTTCCCCCGCAGCGGGTTGATCGCGTTCATCATGGACATGCCGAACGGACAAACGGTTGCCACCGCGGTGGTCGGCAATGAGGGAGCCGCGGGCGTTCTATTAGCGCTAGGTCCCGTCTACTCTCCGATGACCGCCGTTGTTCGCGTCGCCGGGAGCGCCTTGCAGATTTCTCCGGCGCGATTTCAGGCTGCGCTCAGCCGCAGCAGCGCCCTCAAAGACGCGGTTAATACTCACACTAGGGCGATGCTGATACAATTCCAGCACGTCGCGGCTTGCAATGCGCTGCATTCGGTCGAAGCCCGCATGGCGCGCTGGTTGCTTGAGATCCATGATCGCGCCCACGGCGACGTGTTGCCGCTGACGCAAGAGACGCTCTCCGAATTGCTAGGAGTACGACGAACGACCGTCACACACGTGGTGAGCAAGCTCCGCGCGTCCGGTGCTATCCGATTCAATCGGCGGAGTTCGATCGAGATCGACAGGCCGCGGCTCGAAGCTGCGGCATGTGAGTGTTATCAGCTCATGCGCGGCAGAATCGACCGCATCGTTTCATCCGAAGAGAGGCCGCGCAATCACGCCTCACGCGCGCATGAGTTCGCCCGCGCGCGCGATCCCCTGTTGGCCAAGATACATGAAGTGCAGCCGGGCACCCGACCCCACGGAGCGAGCAGCCAGCGGGCAAAAAGTCATTGACCGGGGCGCCGCGAGGCCTCACGGGCGTCGTGCGCTCAACACCTCATGTGCGTAATCTCGCCCGGCTCATACACCCAGGCTTCCCGGGCAAACCATTCGTGATTGGCTTCGCAGATCGAGCAGTAGGTGCGCGCGAAGAACACCGTACTGCATCGAAACTGCTCGCGGTCCGCTTTCATGCCCGTCGGGATCGCGCGTCCCGTTTGAGGGCATCTGATCATGACAACACCCACCTTGGTCCTCCTCGACGTTCGGCTTTGTTGTGCCAGCAGCATGTCCGTCCGCCATCGGCTGGACTGCACCTCTTCTTGTGGGAGGCGCTTGTTCCAGCCGATCCCGGCGGGCGGCGAAAGTCCAATTTAGGGAGTTGTCGTCAGGGCCTTGGCCAGGCGCTTCTTGAGCGGCTCGGCGGTTTCGCTCGCGACCCTCTGGGCGAGTTCCCAAAGCTCCTTGTTCTGCACCGATGTGACTTCGAAGTTCTTGCGGCCTTGGGTTGCCGACAACTGGATGACCTCCGATAGTGACTTCGTGCCCGCGATATGGGTGAGAAAATCGAAGGCGGAACTGGCGTTGACGCTCGAGATTTCGATCATCTTGGCGCCGTAGTCAGCGGCGCCCTTGGCGCCCGTCGTATAGGCCTCCCGGAGAATGTCGGCGATCTCTCCTGAGACTGTCTTCATCTTCTCGCAGTTTTCCTTCGCCCGCACCGCGCTTTGCTCGGCGATCCCACGAAAGATCTCCGGCACCGCGAAAAGCGACAGGTCAAAGCCGCGCTTCTGGTCAGCATCGACTTTCGGATTGGCATTCACTTCGTTCACATTGGCATCATTCACGGGTCTTGATCCTTTCAAACGAAACTGAAATCAACCGCAGTCCAATTTTCGTCCCGAAGCTTCCATGCTGCATCGCAAGGACAGCGCCCAGAACGTTTCCTCCCATTGTCGGGCACTGTCGCGGATAGCCGCCCGCACCCATTGATGTCTTATGGCTGACCGGCGACGGCGCTTCTGTTCGCTTTCCGACTTTCAAATCGGGTTATTTGAAAATCTTATCGAGCCGCGTCACACGTCACACGGGCTCGTGCTCCGTCGAGATGCGCCCGGCGACGGCCGCAGCGGGGGCAAATCCATGCGCGGACAGCCGTGAAAGGGGCGTCATTATCCGCGGGGCGGGGTGAAAATCGTCAAATCCTACGGAAAGCCGGCGAGGGTGACGCTGCGCGCCTCACGCATCACCCTGAAGGAAATCACGAAGCGATCGTCTCGAAGGGCGAGGCCCGGCGGGGCCTCATCCTTCGAGACGCGGCGAAGACGCCGCTCCTCAGGATGAGGGTCTAACAGCGATGCGAACTAACCAGCCCCGAGTGCGAGCGCGATATTATACGTCGCAAGGCTCGCCAGATAGGCGAGCGCCAGCATGTAGAAGAACGTAACCGCCATCCATCGCCAGCCTCCGGTCTCGCGGCGGATCACCGCGAGCGTTGAGGCACATTGCGGGGCGAAGATGTACCAGACGAGCAGGGACAAAGCGGTGGCGAGGCTCCATTTGGTGGCGAGCACATGGCCGATCTGGTCGGCCGCTTCCTTGCCGCCTTCGATCGCGTAGACGGTGCCCAGCGCTGCCACCGCGACCTCGCGCGCGGCCATGCCGGGGATCAGCGCCACAGCGATCTGCCAGTTGAATCCGAGTGGTGCCAGCAGCGGTTCGAGCGCCTTGCCGATGATCGCGGCGAGGCTGTAGTTGATGGCGGGTCCTTCGGCGCCGGCCGGCGCGGTCGGGAACGACGCCAGGAACCAGATCAGCACCATCATCGAGAAGATCGTCGTGCCGGCCCGCTGCAGGAACATCTTCGCCCGCGTGTAGATGCCGATGGCGATGCTCTTCAGCCGCGGCAATTTATAGTCGGGTAATTCCAGCATGAACGGCGCAGGGGCGTAATCGCGCAGCATGAAGAATTTGACCAGGAACGAGACGCCGAGTGCGCTGGTGATGCCGGCCGCATAGAGGCCGAACAGGACGAGGCCGCGCAGGTTGAACCAGCCCCAGACATCGCGGTCCGGAATGAAGGCCGAGATGATCAGCGTGTACACGGGAATTCGTGCCGAGCAGGTCATCAGCGGCGCGATCAGGATCGTGGTCAGGCGGTCGCGCCGGTTGTCGATCACCCGCGTCGCCATGATGCCGGGGATCGCACAGGCGAAGCTCGACAGGAGCGGGATGAAGGCGCGGCCGTGCAGGCCGGCGCCGCCCATGATGCGGTCCATCAGGAACGCCGCACGCGCCATGTAGCCGAAATCTTCCAGAAGCAGGATGAACAGGAAGATGATGATGATCTGCGGCAGGAACACGATGACGCTGCCGACGCCGGAAATGACGCCGTTCTGCAGGAAGCTCTGCAGCAGTCCCTCCGGCAGCGTGTCATGCACGAACTGACCGAGCGCGTCGAAGCCGGAGGACAACAGCTCCATCAGCGGCTGTGCCCAGGCGAACACGGCCTGGAACATCAGGAACAGGATCAGCGCGAGGATGAAAAGTCCCGCCACCGGATGCAGCACCACGGAGTCGATCCGGGCGGTCCAGGTGTCAGGCTTGGCCGGCAGTGTGACGGCGGAGGCGATGATGCGGTCGGCCTCGCGCTGGGTGGCGCGCAACTGGGAGGCGGTGAGGGGCTGCCAGCGATTCGGCCCGGCGGGTGTCTGCTCCTGCGCCGCGATCTCGTCGGTTCGGCGCAACAGTTCGGCGATCCCGCCCTTGCGAACCGCGATCGATGTCACGACGGGCATGCCGAGTGCCTCGGATAGTTTCGGCACATCCACGTTCACACCACGGCGGGCTGCAATGTCGAACATGTTGAGCACCAGCATCATCGGCCGGCCGGTGTTCTTGAGCTCGAGCAGGAGACGGATGGTCAACCGCAGATTGGTCGCGTCCGCGACGCACAGGATGAGATCGGGCGCGGCCTCGCCCGCGGTGCGGCCCAGCACCATGTCGCGGGTGATTTCCTCGTCCGGGCTGCGTCCGCGCAGCGAATAGGTGCCGGGCAGGTCCACCACCGAAACCTGCCGTCCGGCGGGGGTGACGAAAAACCCCTCCTTGCGCTCGACGGTCACGCCCGGATAGTTCGCGACCTTCTGGCGGCTGCCCGTCAGCGCATTGAAAAGCGAGGTCTTGCCGCTGTTGGGCGTGCCAACCAGCGCGAGATGCAGGAGTGGGGCTTCCATCGCGTTACCGCTCGCTCCATCAGGCGACGATGATCGCCATGGCCTCGCGCCGGCGCAGGGCGATCGTGACATTCTCGACCCTGACCGCGATCGGGTCGCGTCCAACGATTCCCTCGTGCAGCACCTCGACCCGGGCGCCCTCGACGAAACCGAGTTCGATCAGCCGGCTCTCAAGTTCGTGGCCGCCAAGCGCAGAAGCCGCGTCAGCCACGGCCAGATGCTGGATCACGCCCGAATATCCCCGCTTGGCCAATCCCAATGGTTGAGATGCTCGAATATCGGTTTGCTCGCTCATCGCCCGTCTTTTCCAGCCGGGCGCGAAAGGGTCAAGCGCTGCGACCAACACGAAGCTGGGATTTAGAACGATTACAAGTTGGCGGCGCGGGCGCTATCCCAATCGCTGGTCGCGCGCATCCTGCGTGCCTTCCGTTGCGGCCTTGACGGCGGCGGAGGCCGCGCCCTTGCGGCTGGAGATCTCGACCGCCTTGCGGCCGGAGATTTCGTGGCCGGCATCATCTGGCATCTGCCAGAAGAACCAGGCGGAGGCCGCGGAGATGACCGCGACCACCAGGAAGGCCGGCGCGAACACGGTCGCGCTCAACTCGCTCGCACCGTGCACCCACATCGTCGTTTCCACCGAGAACGCGCCGACCGCGACGCCGGCGGAGATCGCAAGCTGCTGGTTGACGCTGACCAGCGTGGTGGCCCGGCTCATCTGCGCCGGCTCGACCTCGGCATAGGCGACCGTGTTGATCGCGGTAAACTGCAGCGAACGGAAGAAGCCGCCGACCACCAGGATGATCATGATCAGCAGCAGCGGGGTCGCCGCCGTGAACAGCGCGCACGCGGCAAGGAAGAGCGAGCTCACCACAGCATTGACCGTCATCAGGTTGCGGAATCCGAAGCTGCGGATGATGCGCGCGGCGAGCGTCTTCATGCCCATGGCGCCGACGGCGGACGCGAAGGTGACGAGGCCCGACTGGAACGGCGACAGCCCGAAGCCGACCTGCATCAACAGAGGCAGCAGGAACGGCAGGGCGCCGATACCGAGGCGGAACATGAATCCGCCGATGATGCTGGCGCGCAGCGTCGCCAGATGCAGCATGGAGAAATCCAGCACCGGCGATCCGGTCCGCCTGGCGTGGATGACGTAAAGCGTCATCGAGATCGAGCCGACCGCGATCAGCGCGGCGACCACCGTCCATGGCAGGAGGTTGAGGCCGGCGACCGAAAGCCCGAAGGCGATGCCGGCAAGGCCGATGCCGGCAAGCACCATGCCATAGAGATCGAACGGCTCCGGATTCTCGCTCTTGATCGGGTCGATGTATTTCAACGCCATGAAGATGCCGAGGATCCCGATCGGGATGTTGATCAGGAAGATCCAGTGCCACGAGAAATAGGTGGTGATGAAGCCGCCGAGCGGCGGCCCGATCACGGGGCCGATCAGCGCCGGCACCGTCACCCACGCCATTGCGTTGACCAGCGCGCTCTTGTCGATCGAGCGCAACAGCACCAGCCGCCCGACCGGCGTCATCATCGCTCCGCCGAGACCCTGCAGGATGCGCGCGAACACGAAATCGGTGACCGAGGACGACAGTGCGCAGCCGATCGATCCCAAGATAAATACGCCGACCGCCCCCGCAAACACCAGCCGCGCGCCGAACCGGTCGGCGGTCCAGCCGCTCGCCGGAATGAAGACCGCAAGCGACAACAGATAGGAGGTGATCGCGAGCTTCAGCGTCAGCGGACTGGTGCCAATATCGGCCGCGATCGCCGGCAGCGAGGTCGCGATAACCGTCGAATCCATGT
Organism: Bradyrhizobium sp. USDA 10063; assembly: GCF_054063735.1. Classification (NCBI taxonomy): domain Bacteria; kingdom Pseudomonadati; phylum Pseudomonadota; class Alphaproteobacteria; order Hyphomicrobiales; family Nitrobacteraceae; genus Bradyrhizobium; species Bradyrhizobium sp. USDA 10063. The sequence goes on from NZ_JBSSGP010000002.1 coordinate 549,211, forward strand.
TCTCCATGAACAGGGCGGTGGCGACGATCAGCGGGATCAGGCGTTGCTTGTCCATCGGTATCGGAGAACAGGAAGGGCAAGGGGCGGGACGCGGTGCGGCTTAGCACCGCGTTGCGAACGAGGCTATTGCAGAGTGTCCGCGAAAGCTAAATCCTGTGTAACGTTCAGTTCCCGCCGTGCACTATATCGCATTATGCGATGATGCTTGTCGAACGAATCGCGTTGTGCGATAATGGGCCGTGAAAGAGATTGAGTTCACCTCCGCTGCTGTCCGCCAATGGCGCAAACTCAGCGCTGCCACACGGGCCCAGATCGATCTCAAGCTAAAGACATTTGCAGAAACAGGTACTGGTGATGTGAAAGCGCTCAAGGGCGTATCAGGCATGCGGTTACGTTCGGGTGACTGGCGCGTCCTGTTCACGGTGAAGGGTAACACCATCACGGTTCACGCCGTGGGGCACCGCCGCGAGATTTATGATTGAGGGACGCCATGGCAAAAGCCGGCACAGCAAAAAGCAATGTCCAGTTTATCCGTACGCCCGGCGGTGACGATCTCGCCGTGCTGCCGCGCAACGAATACGATCGACTGGTCGCCTTGGCTGCTGAGGCGCAAGAGGATGCCGGCGCGAGCCGGATCGTGCGCAATTCCATGCGTGCCCTGAAGGAGGGGCGGGAAGTCGTGCTGCCCAAGGCCGTCGCCGATCGTCTGGCGAACGGCGATAATGTAGTGCGCGTCATCCGCGAGTGGCGCGGTATGATTCAGGGCGAACTGGCTGCCGCGGTCGGGATCAGCCAGAACTACCTGTCCGAGATCGAGACGGGCCGCCGCAAGGGGCCTGCCGAGTTGCAGAAGAAATTCGCCCGCGCATTGGCCGTGCCGGTCGACCTGTTAATCGAGTAGGGCGGCGGGCTCCAAGCGCCGCCACGACCGGATCCGGCTATTGTTCCCGGCGCAAAACCACCTAAATCCCTAGCCTGACGCGGGTATTCAGGCCGAAGGCAAGCGGCGGCGCGGTTGCCGGCAGGCGCCGAAAAAGCCTGTGCATGGCTGGCAAACACTTTGATTCGTCATGGCGCCATGCTATCGACCGGCGTCAACCCCACCGATGGGCTCCGATTCGACGGCGATGCGGCAGGCAGCGCCGGGAGGCGGCGCTCGTCCTTTTACGTTATCGCGGCGGATCGCCGCCGAAAGGAGTTGGCAATGGCGACGGTACAGGCATCCCCGGCGATCCGTGAGGCCTTCACGTTTGACGACGTGCTGCTGAAGCCGGGCCTCTCGGACGTACTTCCTTCCGAAGTCGACATCCGCTCCCACGTCACCCGCCTCATCCCGCTCAATATCCCGATCATCGCCTCTGCGATGGACACCGTCACCGAGGCGCGCATGGCGATCGCAATGGCGCAGTCCGGCGGGGTCGGCGTCATCCACCGCAATTTCGACCCCGAGGGCCAGGCCGCGCAGGTGCGGCAGGTGAAGAAGTTCGAATCCGGCATGGTGGTGAACCCGCTCACCATCGAGCCCGACGCGACGCTCGCGGACGCGCTGACGTTGATGAAGGACCACGGCATATCAGGCATTCCCGTGGTCACCGGTGGCGCCAAGAACGTGCCCGGCAAGCTGGTCGGCATTCTCACCAACCGCGACGTGCGCTTTGCCACCGATCCCAGGCAGAAGGTCTCGGAGCTCATGACGCACGAAAACCTCGTCACCGTGCGCGAGGGCGTCGGCCAGGACGAGGCCAAGCGGATGCTGCACAAGCACCGCATCGAGAAGCTCCTGGTCGTCGACGATCAATATCGCTGCGTCGGCCTGATCACCGTGAAGGATATCGAGAAGGCGGTTGCGCATCCGCTGGCCTCGAAAGACGCGCAGGGCCGCCTGCGCGTCGCCGCGGCGACCACTGTCGGCGAGGGCGGCTTCGAGCGTACCGAGCGTCTCATCGATGCAGGCGTCGACCTTATCGTCGTGGACACCGCGCACGGTCATTCCTCGCGCGTGCTGGAAGCCGTCAACCGCATCAAGCGCCTCTCCAACGCGGTGCAGGTGATCGCAGGCAATATTGCGACCCGGGACGGCGCGCAGGCGCTGATCGATGCCGGTGCTGATTCGATCAAGGTCGGCATCGGTCCGGGCTCGATCTGCACCACCCGCATCGTTGCGGGCGTCGGCGTCCCGCAGCTCACCGCGATCATGGATGCGGTCGAAGCGGCGAAGAAGGCCAATGTGCCCGTGATCGCCGACGGCGGCATCAAATATTCCGGCGATCTCGCCAAGGCGCTCGCCGCCGGCGCCGACATCGCGATGGTCGGCTCGCTGCTCGCCGGCACCGACGAGACTCCCGGCGAAGTCTTCCTGTGGCAGGGCCGCTCCTACAAGGCCTATCGCGGCATGGGCTCGGTCGGCGCGATGGCGCGCGGCTCGGCCGACCGCTATTTCCAGCAGGACATCAAGGATACGCTCAAGCTCGTGCCTGAAGGCATCGAGGGGCAGGTGCCCTACAAGGGCCCGGTCGCCAATGTGATGCATCAGCTCGCCGGCGGCCTGCGCGCCGCAATGGGCTATGTCGGCGCCAGGAACATCGCCGAATTCCACAACAAAGCGGAGTTCATCCGCATCACCGGTGCGGGCTTGCGCGAGAGCCACGTCCACGACGTCACCATCACCCGCGAATCCCCGAACTATCCCGGCGGGGCGTAAGAGAATTTTCCTCCTCCGGTCGTCATTGCGAGGAGCGACAGCGACGAAGCAATCCATTCCTCCGCTTGCGGAACTGTGGATTGCTTCGCTACGCTCGCAATGACGAACTGAATATCAGGAGGAAACAATATGCCCCAGGGCAAGCGCATCGTTCTCGCCTCGCGTCCCGTTGGCGAGCCCAAACCATCTGACTTCCGCCTCGAGGAATATGCCGTGCCGGAGCCGGGCGCGGACCAGGTCCTCTTGCGCACCATCTGGCTGTCGCTCGATCCCTATATGCGCGGGCGCATGAGCGATGGCCCGTCCTATGCGCAGCCGGTGCCGGTCGGCGGCGTGATGGAAGCCGGCACCGTGACCGAGGTGATCGCCTCCAACAATCCCGGCTTTGCCAAGGGCGATATCGTGCTGTCGCGCGCCGGCTGGCAGACGCACGCGCTGTCCGACGGCAAGGGCCTCTCCAAGATCGATCCGAAGCTCGCGCCGATCTCGACGGCGGTCGGCGTGCTCGGCATGCCCGGCATGACCGCCTACACGGGGCTCCTCGATATCGGCAAGCCGCAACCCGGCGAAACTGTTGTCGTGGCCGCAGCGTCAGGCGCGGTCGGTTCGGCGGTGGGGCAGATCGCAAGGATCAAGGGCGCCCGCGCGATCGGCATCGCCGGCGGCAAGGACAAATGCGACTTCGTGAAGAACGAGCTCGGCTTCGACGATTGCCTCGATCATCGCGATCCCAACCTCGCGGCCAGGTTGAAGGAGGCCTGCCCGAAGGGCATCGACGTCTACTTTGAGAATGTCGGCGGCGCCGTGTTCGATGCGGTTTTCCCGCTGTTGAACCCGTTCGCGCGCGTGCCGGTCTGCGGATTGATCGCGCACTACAACGATACCGAGAGCAAGCCGCCAAAGTGGGCGGGCGCGATGATGCGCGCAATTTTGACCAAGCGCCTGACCTTCCGCGGCTTCATCGTCAGCGATTTCGCCGCCCGTCACGGCGATTTCCTGCGCGACATGTCGGGATGGGTGCGCGAGGGCAAGGTCAAGTACAAGGAGTTCGTCACCGAGGGTCTCGAGAGCGCGCCCGAGGCGTTCATGGGCCTCTTGAAGGGCGCGAATTTCGGCAAGCAGCTCGTGCGCGTCGGGCCGGATAAGACGTGAACCGCGGTGCCGTCCTACGGCTGCTGACGGGCTGATGCCCGTCACGGGTTCTCCCGACAAACATTTGGAAAGCAACGCCGTCCGCCGCACCAACGCGGCGGACTTTTTTGTGCCCGCAGGCTTCGGGCAGGGGCCGCCGTACCCGAAAGGTCACACCGTTAACCAAATGACTCCTATGAGCCCCGCGTTTGCTTGACTGTGCATGCAACACATTGAATTAATACATTATTTTCAGGTGTAGCCATGTTTGAAATCGGTATTTTCTGTGTCATTTTGCTGGCAGCCGGCTATGGGGTGACCATGTGGGTCATCGGCCGCCGCGCTGATGTTTTGCACGGCAGGTTCGTCGAGGGCGAACCCGAGTCGGAACCGTTTGGAATAGGACCGCTGGTGCCGCCACCCGCGCCACGCGCCAACGCGGAATCCTTGCAGGCGCTGCTCACCGTGATCCAGCAGGATCTGAAGGACAGTCGTCCAGCAGATTCTGAAGGACACGGCGCAGATTTGGCTCGTCGGCCTAACCCGCCGTCATCTCTGCGAGCAGCGCGTCGAGGCTGACGTCGACCTGGCCTTTCGTCCTGACGTGGCGGACCTCGAAGCTGTCGGGCCGGAAGCGGTATTCGACAATTCCGGTTTCCTTGATCCCGATCACGTCCTGCTTGTCGTCGGGAATGACGAAGCCGGCCGACGGCGCCCAGACATGGCGGACGCGCCCAAAAGTGAGATCGCGCCGCTGATGCACATGGCCGCTGCCGACCAGGCGCCAGTCGACTGCGCCGAACATCTCGATCAGGCGGCGGCGCGCCGGCTGCGGGACATAGCGGATCGCGGTCTCCGCGAGCTCGGGGTCGTCGGGTACATTCAGGAACAGCGGCTTGTGCAGGAACAGCGCCACCGGCTTGCCGTTGACGTTGGCAAGCTCTGAAGCGAGCCAGTCGAACTGCTCGGCTTCGCTATCTAGCCCCGTATTCATGATCAGCGAATTGAGCCCGATGAAGCACCAGCCGGCCGCCGTGAAGCACCAGCGGTCTTCGCCGACGATGGTGCGGAACGCGTCGCGATGCTCTTCCGTCGCGGGCTGCGTCGGCGGCGTGCCGACCGCGGTCGGGTTGTCGCCGATGTCGTGATTGCCGGGCAGATAGCGGCAATCGACCGGCAACGCCGCGTGCAGCGATTTCGCAAATTCGAGATCGCCGCGGCTGTTCGGCCCATCGAAGGCGACGTCGCCGCTGTTGAGCACGAGGTCGGGCCGCGTCGCGTCGATATGCTCGGCGATCGCCTCAAAATTCGCGGTCAGCATCGGCCGGCTGCGGGCGAGGTGGGTATCGGAGATCTGGGTCAGGCGAAATTCGGACATGTGAAATTCCCTTTGGAACCATGTTAGATCGGCTGGAAGTCGGAATGATGACGCCATTACATCACATTGTCAGCGACGCCAGCCGCCGCTATTAGCTCTCGCTCCTGATCCGAAAGCTCCTGATGACCCCCGCCGCGCGTCTCTCCGCCGCCATTGAATTGATCGACACCATCGACGCGCAGCGCGTGCCGGCGGCGAAAGCCCTGAAGGAGTGGGGCACCGCGCACCGCTACGCCGGCTCCGGCGACCGCGCCGCGATCTCTGGCCTGATCTGGGACGTGCTGCGCCGGCAGTCTTCCAGCGCTTACCTGATGGATGACGACAGCGCCCGCGCCCGCGTGCTCGGCATGCTCCATCTCGAGCGCGGCATGGACGTCGATGCGATCGCCGCCCTCTGCGACGGCGGCCGCTTCGCACAATCGCCGCTCACCGATGCGGAGCGCACCGCGCTCGCCTCGCGGTCGCTGCAAGGCGCGCCAGCGCATATCGCCGGCGATTATCCGGAATGGCTCGATCCCTATCTGGCAAAGGTTTTCGGCGACGACCGCGTGGCGGAAGCGACCGCGATGGCGAGCCGCGCGCCGCTCGATCTGCGCGTCAATACGCTGAAGACCAGCCGCGACAAGATGCTGCCGCGGCTGAAGCATCTCGGCGCGAAGGAAACGCCGTGGTCGCCGCTGGGTCTGCGCATCGAGCTCGGCGCCGACGCCCGCAACGTCGGCATCCATGCCGAGGAGGATTTCGTCAAGGGCGGCATCGAGGTGCAGGACGAAGGCTCGCAGCTCGCCGCGCTGTTCTCCGCCGCCAAACCCGGCGAGCAGGTGATCGATCTCTGCGCCGGCGCCGGCGGCAAGACGCTGGCGCTGGCGGCGATGATGCAGGGCAAGGGGCGGCTGATCGCGACCGACCGCGACAAGCGCCAGCTCGCGCCGATCCACGAGCGGCTGTCGCGCGCCGGCGTGCACAATTGCGAGGTCCGCACGCCCAGGGGCGACAGCGATCCGCTCTCGGATATCAAGGGCTCCGCCGACCTCGTCGTGATCGATGCGCCTTGCACGGGCACCGGCACCTGGCGCCGCAACCCGGACGCCAAGTGGCGCATGCGCCCCGGCGCGCTGGAGGTGCGGCTGAAGGACCAGGCCGACGTGCTCGACCGCGCAGCGTCCCTGGTGAAGCCGGGCGGGCGGATCGCCTACATCACCTGCTCGGTGCTGCCGGCCGAGAACGGCGAGCAGGTCAGCGCTTTCATCGCCCGCCATCCGGAGTTCTCGGCTATCCCGCCGGAACAGACCGCCAGCGTCCTCTGGGACAAGGCGGAAGCCTTCGCCGCCGCCGCGCTGCAGTCCCCCGAGGGCTGGCTGATGACCCCCCGCCGCACCGGAACCGACGGCTTCTTCGTCTCGATTTTGAAGCGAGGGTAGGGTTCTCGACCTCTCCCGCTTGCGGGAGAGGTCGGCGCGCCAGCGCCGGGTGAGGGCTCTCTCCGCACGGAAAGTCCCATCGTGGAAGCACCCTCACCCCAGCCCTCTCCCGCAAGCGGGAGAGGGAGCGCAGCAATCCTGCCGGCAAAACCCCGTGGATGGCCGCATCCCGCGCGCACCCGCCGCCCCCGGGAGGGTTGCGAGCCAGCCCCCCGTCGCGTATCTGCTGTCCATGACAGCCGCCAAGCCCGAACGCTCGCCGTCGACGCCCTCCGTGGCCTCGGCGCATGACAAGATTCTGATTGTCGATTTCGGCAGTCAGGTGACGCAACTGATCGCCCGCCGCGTCCGCGAGGAGGGCGTCTATTCCGAGATCGTGCCGTTCCAGAAGGCGGAGGCCGCCTTCAAGGAGATGAAGCCCAAGGCGGTGATCCTCTCCGGCGGCCCGGAATCGGTCCATGAGGAGGGCTCGCCCCGCGCGCCGCAGGCGATCTTCGACTCCGGCGTTCCCGTGCTCGGCATCTGCTACGGCCAGATGACCATGGCCGCCCAGCTCGGCGGCGAGGTCGAGGGCGGGCATCATCGTGAATTCGGCCGCGCCGATCTGGAAGTGAAGACCGCGAGCAAATTGTTCGACGACATCTGGTCGATGGGCGAGCGCCACCAGGTCTGGATGAGCCATGGCGACCGCATCACGAAGATGCCTCCGGGCTTCACCGTGGCCGGCATCTCGGCCAACGCGCCGTTCGCGGTGATCCAGGACGAGAAGCGGAAATATTATGGCCTGATGTTCCACCCCGAAGTGGTGCACACGCCCGACGGCGCAAAGCTCCTGCGCAATTTCGTCCGCAAGGTCGCAGGCCTGACCGGCGACTGGACCATGCGCGCCTTCCGCGACGAGGCGATCGAGAAAATCCGCGCCCAGGTCGGCAGTCGCAGGGTGATCTGCGGCCTCTCCGGCGGCGTCGATTCCGCGGTCGCCGCCGTCTTGATCCATGAAGCGATCGGCGACCAGCTCACCTGCGTCTTCGTCGACCACGGCCTGCTACGGCTGAACGAGGCCGAGACCGTCGTCGACCTGTTCCGCCATCACTACAACATCCCGCTGGTTCACGTTGATGCGTCGAAGCAATTCCTCGGCGAGCTAGCCGGCGTCACCGACCCCGAGCAGAAGCGCAAAACCATCGGCCGCCTCTTCATCGACGTCTTCGAGCAGGAGGCCAAAAAGATCGGCGGCGCCGAATTTTTGGCGCAGGGCACGCTCTATCCCGACGTGATCGAAAGCGTCTCCTTCACCGGCGGCCCGTCGGTGACGATCAAATCGCACCACAATGTCGGCGGCCTGCCCGAACGCATGAACATGAAGCTGGTCGAGCCCTTGCGCGAACTGTTCAAGGACGAGGTCCGCGTGCTCGGCCGCGAGCTCGGCCTCCCCGAAGCCTTCGTCGGCCGCCACCCGTTCCCAGGCCCCGGCCTCGCCATCCGCTGCCCCGGCGACATCACGAAAGAAAAGCTCGACATCCTCCGCCAGGCCGACGCCGTCTACATCGACCAGATCCGCAAAGCCGGCCTCTACGATGCGATCTGGCAGGCCTTCGCCGTGCTGCTGCCGGTGAAGACGGTCGGCGTCATGGGCGACGGCCGGACGTATGAATACGTGGTGGGCCTGCGCGCGGTGACCTCGACCGACGGCATGACGGCGGACTTCTACCAGTTCGACATGTCGTTCCTGGGCGCGACCGCGACGCGGATCATCAACGAGGTGAAGGGCGTGAATCGCGTGGTGTATGACGTGACGAGCAAGCCGCCGGGGACGATTGAGTGGGAGTGAGGGGGAGTACCGTGGAGTAGTATCGGATAGTAGAGGACACTCGGGCGAATCCCAAGCTATCGATAAAAGTCGATAGATTCTAAGCGACGCTCAGATCTGCCGCTCCGTCGGGCGTCTCCCGCTCTTCGAATGGCGCCGATACGCCGATTACTGCTCCTTCTTGAACAAATCCTGGAAGATGAGCTGGCCCCAAACGCGGCCGCGTGCGTGCACCAGCGCGCCACCCTCGTTGAGCTTTCCCAGCTTTACGGGTGCGAAGCCGAGTTGTTTGGCCAAAGCCATCACGGGAGCGACCGCGTCCTCGTCGTCACCAGACAGAAAGACGACCCTGTGGCCGCCTTCGACGATCGGATCGGCAGCCAGCGTGGCCGCAATCAGATGATTGAAGCCTTTCACGAGCTTGGCGCCGGTGAACGCCTTCGCGACGAAGGCGGAGGACGGGAGACCGTCCAGTTCCTCAGGAGGAAGCTGCGCGTTCATCGCGTCGATGACCGTCTTGCCTTTCCAGCTCGGCAGGGCCTTTGCAACCTCGCGATGCTCCCCGAACGGGACGGCCAAGATGATTGTGTCGGCCTCAAGTGCTTCCCGCAGCGACTTGGCGACGACCGTGGGTCCAATCGCCCGGGCCTGCGGCGCCAACGCCTCGGGCGGCCGGCGGCTCGCGACGGTCACGTCGAGGTTCTTGCGGGCGAAGGCGTGGGCGAGGGCCTGGCCTATCTTGCCGAACCCTATAATTGCGTAGCTCATAACGCTTCTCCGGTTTTCAGATGGCCGAGAAGCCGCCGTCGACAGACAACTCCAGCCCATTCACGAAGCTGGAATCGTCAGACGCAAGAAACAGCGCGGCCGCCGCAATTTCGTCAGGACGACCCATCTTTCCTCGCGGGATCAGGGATTCGAACATCCGCTTCGCCTCCTCGGTGAGAACTTGGTCCTGCATCGGTGTGGCGATCGGCCCAGGGTGCAGCACGTTCACCCGGATATTCCTGCCCTTCAGTTCGTTGAGCCATCCGCGTGCGAATGCATGCAGCGCCGCCTTGCTCGCCGCATACACGCTATAACCAGGAAAACCTTTGATCGAAGCAACGGACCCGGTCATGAAGATCGATCCGCCATCGTTGAACAGCGGCAACGCCTTTTGCACCGTAAACAGCGTGCCCCGCACATTCAGGCCGAACGTCGAGTCGAAATGCTCCTCGGTAATTTCGCCCAGTGGGAGGGCTTCGCCCGTGCCGGCGCTCGCGTACAGGACATCGATCTTGCCCTTTTCCCGCCTGACTGTGTCGAACAGGCGGTCGAGGTCGTCGAGATTGGCTGCGTCGCCGCGCACGCCGGTCACGTTCCGGCCGATCAGCTTGACGGCCTCGTCGAGCACCTCGTGTCTCCGGCCCGTGATGAAAACATAGGCGCCTTCTTCAACGAACCGCTTGGCGCTCGCCAGCGCCATGCCGCTCGATCCACCCGTGATGACTGCAACCTTACCCTCGAGCTTTCTCATGACTTTCCTTCAGACTCCGTCTTTGGCTGATCGGGGAGGTTCCCCGAGAACTCCGAAATGGTTCTGCCGGTGTCAGGTGTTGAGTGCGGAAGCGCGCACATCGGTGGTGCGAAATCGATCCGACTGGACGACTGACGCTAGGCGCGATCGGTGCGCGCCGTTCGGAATTGGCCGTGCTCGTCGCCATAGGCAGTGATCCCCCGACCGTGCTACCCCACGTTCGAGAGGATGTTCGATGGTGTTGGGCACGGACTTTCGAAGGCAAACCCCGCGGTGCAGGATTGCACCATGATCGACTGGGATGACGTTCGCTACTTTCTGGCCGTCGCGCGCGAAGGCTCGGTGCGGGCCGCCGCCGAGCGCCTCGGGGTGAACCACTCGACCGTGCTGCGACGCATCGCCCAGCTCGAGGAACACCTCGGGGCGCACATGTTCGAGAAGCTGCCTTCGGGCTATCGCCTGACGGCTGCTGGCGAGGAAGTCGTCGAGCTCGCGCACCAGATGGAAGCGTCGTCGCACTTGCTGGAGACGCGCGTCTTCGGGCGCGACCAGAGCGCGAGCGGGCTTCTGCGGGTGACGCTGCCGCCGTTCCTCGCGGCACACCTGCTCATGCCGGACTTCGCCGATTTCGCGCGCATGCATCCGGACATCGAGATGGAAATCCTGTCGTCCGGCGAGCCGGCCAATCTGACCAACCGAGAGGCCGATGTCGCGATCCGCATCGTCTCCGACCGCAAGACCCTGCCGCTCAATCTTCACGGCCTGAAGGGGCCGGAGCTGTTCGGCGGCGTCTACATGTCCCGCGATCGACTAGCCGCGTGGCGTGCGGGCGCGTCTGATCCCATCCGGTGGATCGTCATAAACAATCATGGACTCCCGGACTGGGCCCGCGAGGGAGAGCTTCGCACCACGGGGGTTCCGTTCAGGACCCCAGACGCCGAGGCGCAGATCGTTGCAGCACAGCAAGGGATCGGGATGACGAAACTGCCGTGCTTTGTCGGAGATGCCGACCCCCTACTGGTGAGGGTGCCGGGCACTGACCTGCACATGTACGGAACGCTCTGGCTTCTCACCCAGGGGGAGACACGTAAGACGAAGCGCGTGCGGCTCTTCACTGAGTTCGTATCCCGCAGGCTCGCCGCGTACGCTCCGCTTCTCGCGGGGCTGTCCATATCGCGCGACTGACGCGCGGCAGGTCGCCGGCATGCGCGTCTGACGGTTCGGGCGACGGGAGTTTTCAAGGCAGAGAACCTTTTGCAACGACAAATCACCTCATTAGGCACGATGCGAACAATCGAGTGGGAGTGACCGGATACACTCGGCGGCAATAGACTGGCGTGCGAAATTGGCTGGGTCCGCTTTGCGCCCGATCTCGGTCATCGCGCCATCGAGATTCCTGACCTGGAAGTGGCCATTCGCGCCCTGCGCCTCAACCGTCAAAAAATCTGCAGGACGATGTCGGCCTCCGAAAATCCCGTTCGTCGTTCCGATGCCAAGCCGATGAGGCCGGCTCAGATGAGGAGACAGACGATGCGTGTGATGGTGCTCGTGAAAGCTACTGAAGACAGCGAAAAGGGCTTTTTCGCCACGCCCGAGACGACTGAGATGCTCGAGGCGATGGGCAGGTTCAACGATGAGCTGCGCAATGCCGGCATCCTGCGCTTAGCCGACGGCCTCAAGCCTTCCTCACACGGCAAGCGCATTGCGTTCGATGGTCCCGGCCGTACGGTCATCGACGGGCCTTTCGCCGCAACCCGCGAACTGGTCGCCGGCTTCTGGCTCTGGGACGTCAGGGACATGGACGAGGCGATCGCCTGGGTGAAGCGCTGCCCCAATCCGATGCCGGGACCGAGCGAGATCGAAATCCGGCCGCTATACGAAATGGCTGATTTGCGATGAGACGCTGTCGCCGGAGGTCACGGAAATCACAAGCGAAGGCGCAGGAATCAGGTGACGCGGTGGATGCGGTACTCGATCTGGTCGTTTCCGGCAAGGCGGCCCTCGGCCACAAACAGGTGCTAGTTGAGCCACGCGTATTTCGGCGCGCCGGTATCGAAGCGCATCGCCATGCGCATGTAGTGGTCCTCAAAGCGCGTGGTGCCGCCCGCCTCGGCGGCCTTGGTGAATGCGTCATTCATCTGCACGAGGCCGGTGTAGTGCAGCAGAATAACCGCATCGTCGTCTGTGATGAATTGAACGCGGACGTTGGGTCGGCCGAAGCCATCCGCGCCCGGCCGGTACCAATCTCCGCGTGAGGAGCGAAGCGACGAAGCAATCCATGTCTCCACAAGCGGCGCTATAGATTGCTTCGCTTTGCTTGCAATGACGATGTGGCCATTTTGGGTGCGACAAATCAACCCGACGGGCAAATCACCAAAAGTCTGTCGACCCCTCGCGCGAAAAATATTCCGCTTCCGTCGTCGGGCAAATCAGTGATTTAACTCCGCGCGTCTCACGGCGGATGAGGGGCGGCTCGCGATCGTCACGAACGTTGCGGTGAGATGCGGTGGACGCGAATGTCACGACTGACGAGCGTGGCACTCATGGACGGCGAAGTCGTGTGGTTCTGGCGCCCCGACGCTGGCGCTAAGTTTTTTGCGTGAGCAAATTCACGCGAGAGATGACGGTGGCAAGAAAGCCCGGTCACCGGGGAGAGCACGAAGTAAGCCGTAAAACCATCGCGCAGGGAAAGCCGGAGTGTTTTCGGTTGAACCTGTGGTCCTACCCCCGTGCTTTTTGTTGCACGGGGCCCACGGGTGCAACCGGCACCCGGCTTTCCCTGCGCCCTCTGATATCGAGGAGGGTGAAACGAGACGCAAACCTCGGGCGGAGTACGCCGCGAGAATGTAGACTCATACCCCTCGCCATACTCTACCGTCATGCCACGCGAAGGCGGGGCATCCAGTATCCGGCGGCCTCTCGGTATAAGCTCAAACGCCTCTGGAATACTGGATCGTCCGCCTTCGCGGACGATGACAGCGGAGAGCTGTTTGACAATTGCAATCAGAACACGACGATGTCGTCCCAGCCTTGCTATCCACGTCAAGTTCTCGACGTTGCCTGCATCTCAATCGCGCGCAACCTGCGGAGTCTTGTCGGTCCACTCCGGCGGCGCGCCGAACTTGCCGGCGACAAGCCCGGCGAGGCCAGGCGCGCGGCCAAAATTGTCGCACGTCGCATATTTCGGTGCGCCACCCAGCCACGACTGTACGCGCTGACCGGAAGGCAGCGAGATATCCAGGGCCCCCGGCTCCTTGCCGGTGGCGAGCATCTGCGAGAACTCGTTGCCGAACTTGGTTGCCAAGCCATAGGCGTCACCGACTTCGGAAACGCGAGGGTTGTCCATGATCGAATTCGCACCGCGGGCCCATACCATCGCAGCGCGCTGCACGCCGCTCCTGTCGATGGCTTCTGCCTCGACGGCAAGGCCACCCAGGCCAATGGGAAGACGCGGAACGCTGACCGGCAAGGCTGCGCCGGTGCCCAAGGTCACCGCGGTCGACACGCCGGCTGCAGCCTTGTCGGTCGGCAACACGTCGGTGACGACGGTTCGAACGGTCAGGTCGGCAGGTTCACGTGGCGAGACGATCTGAAACTTGTCGCTCAGTGCGACACAAACCTCGCGATCGAGCGCGTTTGCGACCAGCGCGCGATCCTGCTCCGTCTTCACCTGCGCCAACGCGCTATGGGCAAACGTTGTCGGAACGATGCGTACGGTTTTCACTGACGCCAAGGCATTGGCATCGACGTAATTTCTCGACTTCGAGAGCATGCCCTTCTGCTCTCCGAGATTGTTGTACGTGGCGAGGGTGCCCGCCGTTTTCGAAGGCATGGAAGCGCATCCGGCTGTCACCAGACTTACTGGTAGAGACACGATTCGCAGCCACGAACGGGGCGTTCTTGTCACGGCGCGGCTCCGGGCATAAGATGCATTGATGCATCTAGTCGTATCCGCAACGTGAAGTCAAGATGCATCAATGCATCTTATCTGGAGTGAGCAATATGGGCGAGCGGCGTCGCGGTGCGGAGTTGGAGGAGGCAATCCTGGAGGCCGCGTGGCTCGAACTGGCTGAGCGCGGTTATGCGGGGCTGACGATGGAGGCGGTCGCGGAAAGAGCGGGGACGAGCCGTCCCGTGCTTGCGCGCCGATGGGACGGGAAGGCGCCGCTCGCCATCGCGGCCATTCGGCGGCAAATGGCGAAGCACCCGCTGGAGGTGCCGGATCGGGGCGATCTGCGAACGGAGCTGCTGGAGTTTCTCAAGCGGGCGGCTGAGCGCGCCGCCGGAATGGCGGCGGCCTTCACCCTGTTTTCGCATAATTATTTCTCGGAGAGCCGGTCGACACCGAAGGATCTGCACGCCGCCCTCGTCGAAGGTGGAGCACGACCTCTCTCGGCGATTCTGGAACGCGCCGTGAAGCGCGGTGAGATCGATGCAGCAAAGCTCTCGCCTCCGGTGGCTTCTCTGCTCGGCGATCTGTTTCGGTACCACGTCATCATGAACTTTTCGGCGCCGCCGCCTGCTTTGCGGAAAGCCTGGGTCGACACCGTGTTCCTGCCGCTCGTTCGGGCGCGGTAGGCGAGGCGGTCGTTGACCATTGTTCGATCATGTACTATTTGAAGTTACATGAGACGGGATAGTCGATTGTCGGGGGTGCTTCACGTGCTGCTGCACATGGCCGAGCATGGCGGTCCGGTGACATCAGAAGTGCTGGCGAAAGCGATGTGCACCAATCCGGTCGTGATCCGGCGGATCATGGCGGGGCTGCGCGACTGCGGCTACGTCCGGTCCGAAAAGGGCCATGGCGGCGGATGGGTGCTCGCGCGGAATCTCGAAGAGGTGACGTTGCGCGATGTCTATGACGCGCTGGGCTGTCCGTCGTTGTTTGCGATGGGCAATCGCACCGATGCGCCCGGCTGCCTCGTCGAACAGGCTGTCAATAAAGCCCTCGACAGGGCGTTTCACGATGCGGAGGCGCTCCTGCTCGCGCGTCTCGGCGAAGTTTCGCTCGCTATGCTGAGCGCGGACTTCCATGCGCGCCTTGCGGCCCGCAGGGGCTCGCGCCGAACGGAGATCGATCATGTCCACTGAAGCCGGCGCCAGTTATTTTCTGAGCGCCTTCTCCGATCCGCAGAAGGTGGCGCAATACGCCGATGGCCCGCGACGCTTCGTGCCGGGTTTCGCCGATCTTCACCGCATGACCGGCATCCTCTTGGCGGAGCGCGCGCCACGCGACGCAAAGGTGCTCGTGCTGGGGGCGGGCGGGGGCCTGGAATTGCAGGCGCTTGCGGAAGCCTATCCAGACTGGCGCTTCGTCGGCGTCGATCCGTCCGAGCAGATGCTCGACCTGGCCGCACGCAGGCTCGGCCCACTCGGTGCGCGCGTCGAACTCGTGCACGGCTATATCGAGGATGCGCCGGCTGGCCCGTTCGACGCGGCGACCTGCCTGCTGACGTTGCACTTCCTGGATCCCGTGGAGCGGCGGCGGACGGCGCACGACATTCGGCGCCGGCTCAAGCCGGGAGCCGCTTTCGTGGCCGCCCATAGCAGCTTCCCGCAAGCGAGCGAGGAGCGCGCGCTTTGGCTGTCGCGCTACGCAGCCTTCGCGGTCGCGTCAGGCGCCGATCCGGAACAGGCGAACAACGCCCGGGCCGCGGTCGATGCCAGCCTGAACATGCTGAGCCCGGCGCAGGACGAAGCGATCCTTCGCGAGTCCGGCTTTGCCGACGCGAGCCTGTTCTTCGCAGCGTTCACCTGGCGCGGATGGGTTGCGTACGCCTGAGACGGGCTACTGGTGTTGGCGGTGAAATGGATCCGGGGCTCGATGCTGACGCATCGCCTCAAGAGGGTTCGCAAAAAAGTGAGCCCCTGCATGTCGTCTTTGGCGCCTCGCATTCGTCTTGGAGCCAGAGAGAGCTGCAGTGGAGACAGGGAATGAAGGATGCTCACTATCGCTGGGTGATTGTCGGGGCCGGCGGGCTTCTGGGGTGCGTTGCGATCGGCGGGATGTTCTCGCTGCCGGTTTTTCTGCTGCCGATCACGCGGGACACCGGCTGGTCGGTCACCGGCGTGTCCAGCGCCATGACCATCGGGTTCCTCGCGATGGCGTTCACGAGCATGATCTGGGGAACCTTGTCTGATCGGCTTGGGCCGCTGCCGGTGGTGCTGACGGGCTCGATCGTCCTTGCGGCAAGCCTGGGGCTGGCCAGCCTTGCTCCATCGCTGGTCGCGTTTCAATTCATCTTCGGTCTGATGGTGGGCGGCACGGCCGCCGCGATCTTCGCGCCGATGATGGCCTGCGTCACCGGCTGGTTCGATACCCATCGCAGCCTTGCCGTGTCGCTGGTTTCGGCAGGAATGGGGATGGCGCCCATGACCATGTCGCCGCTCGCGGCCTGGCTCGTCTCGATCCATGACTGGAGAACCTCGCTTCAGATTCTTGCCGTCGTCGTCGCCTGCATCATGATTCCCGTATCGTTGCTGGTGCGCCGCGCACCGGCGCTCGAACGCGAACATGCCCCTGCCTCCGGCGAGGGCGAGCCGCAGCCGGTGATGTCGCTCGCTCAAGCGCTGCGCTCGCCGCAGTTTATCGTCCTGCTCGCGACGAATTTCTTCTGTTGCGCCACCCATTCAGGGCCAATCATCCATACCGTGAGCTATGCGATCAGCTGCGGGATACCGATGATCGCGGCTGTCACGATCTACAGCGTGGAGGGTTTGGCGGGGATGGGTGGACGTATCGCGTTCGGCCTGCTCGGCGACCGCTTTGGCGCCAAGCGCGTGCTGGTCTTGGGACTGTTCGCCCAGGCCTTCGGCGCGCTCGCCTACGCCTTCGTGCGCGAACTCTCGGCGTTCTACGCCGTGGCGGCGGTGTTCGGCTTCATCTATGCCGGCACCATGCCGCTCTATGCCGTGCTTGCGCGCGAGAACTTTCCGTTGCGGATGATGGGCACCGTGATCGGCGGAACAGCCATGGCCGGCAGCCTGGGGATGGCGACCGGTCCGGTGGCCGGAGGTTTGATATACGACACCTTCGCCAGTTACGCCTGGCTTTACATCGGCTCCTGGGCCGTTGGACTCGGTGCCTTCCTGATCGCGTTGACGTTCAGGCCGTTTCCAAGCGCCAAGCCGCAGCCGGCGCCAGTGCCGGCGTGAGGAGGGCTTGCCAATGCGTTGGCGATCTACCGCGTCTTCCTTGCGCGCCAGCGCTTCAGTGCAGCCTCCATCGATTGACGGATCGTCATGTGGAACTCGGTCATCTCTTCCATGCGACTGCGCGTCTTGCCGCGGGCAGCGATGCCCGCGCCCTGCTTCAAGAGTTCGGCGAGCGCATCGAGCAGGCGGTTCTGCTCGGTCAGCATGCCCTCGTAATTGTCGGACACTTCATAGAGCACGCGTTTGCTGCCGCGCTCGCCGTGGCGGCGCGCCAGCGTGTATTTCTCCAAGAGCCGGGCGGCGACGCTGGCGGTGCTCTTGCTCATCTCGAGATCGGCCGCCATGCGGTCGAGGCTGACCGGCTCCGGGAACAGAAGCAGGTAGCCATAGAGACGGGCGGCCGCCTGCGGAACACCCCAGGGCATCAGCAGCCGCGCCACGTCTTCGATGAAGCGCCGTTCGGCAGTGGTCGGACCTTTGTTTGACATATTCGACATTTCCCGAATATACTGAATATCGTGGATTTGTCCACAACGGGGCGACAGAGCGGAGAGTTGCCATGGCCGCCACGCCTGAGTCTCGAGCCCGGACCCCTGTCGGGAGCATGTCACGGTGAAAGTCACACTTCAGATCGTGGTCTGGACCGCGGTCATGGCCGCGATGATCCTGTGGCCGGCCGGCACCCTGGCTTATCCAGGGGGCTGGGCCTTCATCGGCATGTTCGCTGTCGGCGGGCTTGCGATCACCCTGTGGCTCGCAAAACACAATCCGCGCCTGTTGCGCGAGCGCATGAGTTCACCGGTGCAGCGTGATCAAAAGCCATGGGACCGGATCTGGCTGACGCTCTTCATCCTGCTGTGCTGCGCCTGGATGATGTTCATGGCGTGGGATGCCGCGCGCACGGGATTTGCCGCGATGCCGGCCTGGCTTCAGGCGGTCGGCGGCATCTTCATCGGGTTCTATCTACTTGGCGTGTGGTGGACGTTCCGGGAAAACACCTTTGCCGCTCCTGTGGTGAAGATCCAGGAGGACCAGCGGGTGATCGATACCGGGCCGTACGCCATCGTCCGGCACCCGATGTATACGAGTGCCTTGCTCTTCATTGTCGGCCTGCCGCTGCTGCTCGGCTCCTGGATCGGCCTTGCGATGTCGGTGGTGTTCATTCTCGGCATCGCATGGCGGACGCTGCACGAGGAGGGCGCATTAAGGGCGGAGCTGAAAGGTTACGACGAGTATGCCGCGCGCGTGCGCTATCGGTTCATTCCCTCGGTCTGGTAGCGTCGGCGAGCACGATGGCGCAAGCAGCCGCGAAGACCGGGGCAGGGCCGACCGTCATGGTCGCCATCGAACAGTGGTTTCCAGGCCGTCAGCGCATCCTGATCGATGATCTCGCCTCGTCGATCCTGCCCTTCGGTGCGAGAGCCTTCGTGCACGCGACGCGGCCGTCCCCGATCCGGAACTGGCTGGTGCGCTCAACCGAACGTGCCTTCCCCGGCCTATGGAGCGGCATCATGTGCCGCAAGCGGTTCATCGATGATGCGCTCCTCGCCGCATCGCCGGAGATTGCCGCCATCGTCAATCTCGGCGCGGGTTTTGATACGCGCGCCTATCGGCTGCAATCGCTGGCTGCGATCCCCGTGTGGGAAGTCGACCAGCCCGCCAATATCAGATCCAAGCAGGCCGGCCTCCGGCGGCGATTTGGCGACGTCCCGCCGCACGTCACCCTCGTGCCGATCGATTTCGACCATGAAGCACTGGAGCCCGCGTTGGCGTCGCGCGGCTATGCACGGACCATGCGGACTTTTTTCATCTGGGAGGCGGTGACCCAGTATCTGAGCGAGGCGGGTATCAGGAGCACGCTCGAGTTCCTGGCCGCGGCCGCGCCGGGCAGCCGCCTCGCGTTCACCTATGTGCAGAAGGACTTCATCGATGGCCGGAATCTCCACGATCAGCCGCGTCTCTATGAGCGCTATGTGAAGCAGAAGATCTGGTTGTTCGGCCTCGATCCCCGAGATGTCGCTGGCTTCCTCGATCGGTACGGCTGGCGCGTGACGGCGCATGTCGGCTGCAACGATCTGGCGGAGCGCTTCGTGAAGCCCACGGGCCGGCACCTGCTCTCGTCGTCGCTCGAAAGAATTGTGTGCGCGGAAAAGCTGTAAGCTCGAGGAATAGAACTTGTTTGTCAGCCCGTGTTCATAAGGTAATGTGCTTCGACAAGATTTGGGCTTGTTCTCGTAATCAGGGCTGACAGGAAATCCAATGGCACGCGTTCGCTGTATCACCGAGATGGGCATGGGCGTCGATGTTCACGGCAAGGATGCCACCAAGGCGGCGCGGCGCGCGGTCTCGGATGCCATCCGTCATTCGAGCCTTGGTTTCTTCCGTATGCTCGACAAGACCGCCAACGACATGTTCGTCGATGTCACCATCGGCGTGCCGAACCCCGATGCGGTGGACACCGCCGTTGTCGCGAAGGAACTGCCTTACGGCACCGTGACCGTCACCGCGGTCAAGGGCGGGCTCGAGATTCCGGCCGAGCAGGGCAGCGATGCCATCATCATCGCCAACGCCGCCGTCATCGTCAGCCTCGACGACGGCAAGCCCGGCTAGGCGTCTCGTGCCTCGTCGTTAGGCTTGCCAATCTGTTTTCGCTGCCAAGCTCGAAGTGGTGCGATCGGCAATGCCGCTGAAGATGCCGGGCAGTTCGACTCACCAAGATTTCTGTTGAAAACGAACGCATAATTCGATGGAACGGCGCGACAGTTCCCGACTGCGCCCCGAGAAATTTGCGCTGCAGGTTTCGCACATTACTATGCCGCCCAACTGTTCGAGCGGGCGTGATCGCCAGGCATCACCGGCCCGCCTCGTTATCTCGGATCACAGCATATGTCCGCCATCGAGGATTTTGGTCGCGCGCTCTCGGATCTCGTGAAGCAGAAGGATATCTACTCCTTCTTCAGCCGCTCAGCGTTCGACAAGGGGCACCGCTATCACGCCCAGGGGCGCGTCACAGGATTGGAGATCAGCGACGATCTCATGCACGTTCGCGCCAGGGTGCGTGGAGAGGCGTCGGCTCCCTATCGTGTCGATATCGAACTGGAGTTCAGCCACGGCCGCCTTGCCGACCTCGACGGCACATGCAGTTGTCCGATGGCGGTCAACTGCAAGCATGTCGTGGCGACGATGCTCCAGGCCCTGAGCGGAAAACAGCCGCCCGTCAGGGCGGTGCCGCCGGACGAGCGGGCGCCTGCGGCATCGATGCCGGTTCTGCCTTACGACGTGATCGCTTGGCTCGACACTGTCGGTACGGCGGCGAGGCGCGGCGATGACTACCCCGCAGATGTGCCGCAACGGTTGCTCTATTGCCTGCAATCCGCCCAAGACGGTACGCGAATGCCGTTTCTGGCGGTATCGTTGCTCTCGCTCCGATTGCTCAAGGATGGAAAGTTCGGAGGGAGCATTGCGCGTCCAAACGTGTTCGATTTTTCGCCCGAACGTGCGCCAAAATATTACCGCGATAGCGACATCGATATCATGGGCGAGCTCTCGAAACGGTCAGGCGGGTATGGCTATAACGGCTCTCGGACGCGATCCCATGAACTCGTGCAGCGGATCGTCGCGACCGGACGCGCGTTCTGGCGCGATCACAAGGGACCGCCGCTACAGTGGGGAGAGCAGCGCGCGGGATGGATCGAGTGGCGTCAGGTTGGCAAGCAGGGAGTTTCTCCGGTACTGACTGTGCCGGGAGCGATCGCGCTGAATGCAGAGCCGCCGGTTTATGTCGACGAGGGCGCTGGCGTGATCGGCCGGGTCGAAGTGAGCCTGCCCCCTCGGCTCGCCTATCAGCTCTTGTCGGCGCCCGCTATCCCGCGTGCGCAGGTCGCGGAAGTGGCGCGTCGGCTCGGCGAGAGGCTGCCAGAGCTTCATCCCGGCCTGCTGCCGGGAACGCCGGCGGCTGCGGTGAAGATCGAGAGTGATCCGATTCCGATCCTGCGGCTCAAGCGCGGACGCGAAGGCTCCAACGCATACTACTATCAGGACAGGGCCGACCGGGTCGGCGTGGCCCATCTCAGTTTTCGCTACGGTCCGGTCGAGATCGAGCCTTCGGAAAGGGGAAGCCCGCTCGAAGCCTTTCAAGCCGGCGAAGTCTACACGATCACGCGGCGGCGATCGAACGAGAAAGGCGCGCGCAAGCGGCTATTGGAATTCGATTTTCGTGAAGCGAGGTTGAGGCACCCGTTTCTCGATGCCGGCCACGCCTACGACCTGACGCTGGGGGAATCTCACGCCTGGCTCGATTTTCTCGAGTTCGGCGTTCCCGAACTGCGCGCAGAAGGCTTCGACGTCCTGGTCGACGACGATTTTCCGTACCGGTTGGCGCCGTCCTCGGGCGCCTTCGATGCAGAGCTGGAATCCAGCGGCATCGACTGGTTCGAACTGGCGCTTGGCGTCGAGATCGACGGCGAGCGGCGCGACCTGGCGCCGATCCTGGCCGCGCTGGTCGCGACACCGGATTTCACACCCGACCGGATCAAGCAACTCGCCGAGGAGGGGGATCATTTCTATCTGCCGCTTGCCGACGGCCGCCATCTGTCGCTGGCCGCGGATCGTTTCCTTCCGCTGGTGCTGGCGCTCCATAGCCTCCGGCTGAGCGGGATATTCGGAGATACCTCCGAAAAGATCAGACTTTCTCGCGCTGACGTCCTGCCGCTGCTGGCACATGAAAGCCACGAGTTTGTTTTCCGCGGTGCCGACAATCTTCGTCGCCTTGCCAACCTGCTTCAAGGCCGCGAATTGTCGAATCCGGCCTTGCCTTCGAATTTTCGCGCAGAGCTCCGGCCGTACCAGGCACAGGGGGTGAACTGGCTCGATCTGCTGCGCGAGAGTGGCCTCGGCGGCGTGCTCGCCGACGACATGGGGCTCGGCAAGACGGTCCAGATCCTGGCGCTGTTGTCGCTGGAGAAGGCGCGGGGTCATCTTGACGAGCCCGCCCTTGTCGTCGCTCCGACCAGCCTGATGACCAACTGGTTCAGCGAAGCGCAGAAGTTCGCGCCGGATCTGAAAGTCCTCGTGCTGCATGGTTCTGATCGCAAGCAGAACTTCGGCGCCATCGCCGAGCATGATCTGGTCCTGACCACCTATCCGCTGATCGCGCGGGATCACGAAGTCCTATTGTCCCGCGAATGGCACATGGCGGTGCTGGACGAAGCGCAGACGATCAAGAATCCGAATGCCGCGACCACTCGCTGGCTCCGCGGCATCAAGGCGCAGCATCGCTTCTGCCTGACGGGCACGCCGGTGGAAAATCATCTGGGCGAGCTCTGGTCGATCATGAGCTTTGCCAATCCGGGCTATCTCGGTGACAAGACCGACTTCGGCCGTCGCTGGCGCATACCGATCGAGAAGCGCAGCGATACAGGGCGAGCGGTGGCGTTGGCGCAACGTGTGAAACCGTTCCTGCTGCGCCGGACCAAGGCGGAGGTGGTAACCGAGCTCCCGGCCAAGAGCGAGATAGTCGAGCGCATCATCTTGGAAGGCAGCCAGCGTGACCTCTACGATTCCATTCGCCTGTCGATGTCCGACAAGGTCCGCAAGGCGATCCAGGAGCGTGGCCTGGCCAAGAGTCACATCGTCGTTCTCGAAGCGCTGCTCAGGCTGCGCCAGGCCTGCTGCGATCCGGCGCTGCTGAAGCTCGACGATCGCGTCGTGCGGCGCTCAGCCAAGCTTGACCGGCTGATGGAGATGGTCACGGAGCTCTTGAGCGAAGGCCGGAAGATCATCGTGTTCTCGCAGTTCACCTCGATGATCGACCTGATCAAGGTCAGGTTCGATGCGGAGCACATCCGCTACAGCGTCCTGACTGGGGAAACCACCAACCGCAAGCACGCGATCGAGGGTTTTCAGAATGGCGATAGCGATGTCTTCCTGATCAGCTTGAAGGCCGGCGGTGTCGGGCTCAACCTGACGGCGGCCGACACGGTGATCATCTTCGATCCCTGGTGGAATCCGGCAGTAGAGGAACAGGCGATCGACCGCGCCCATCGCATCGGCCAGGACAAGCCGGTCTTCGTCTATCGCCTGGTGGCATCGGGTACGATCGAGGAGAAGATGGACGAGCTGAAGGCGCGGAAGCGCGCCTTGGCCGACAGCCTGTTCGATCAGGAGGGACGCATCGGTTCGGCGCTCACCGAAGAGGACGTGCGCGCGCTGTTTGAGGAATAACCAGGCGCAACCAGGATCGGCGTCCGTCCGCCGTTATTGCGACTTGCCGTCGACGTGCAGCGCAAATCCGCTCGTGTCAGACTCACCTAACCCGGGCCGGAGGAGCAGGCTCGGGAGCAGATAGTCGCCGCCGTTCTGCTGTCGATACGGAATCGGCGGCGTGGTTGCCAGCGTCTGCATCCGCATCCGCAGGCGATCGGCGATCAGATCGAAGCCTTTCTCGTCGAGACGGTCGACCCGGTAGGCCACGAACGGTGGCAGCACGTCGTAGCCGGGGTAATAGAGGATGCCGTGATTGATCGGGAACAGGAGGTCGTCGATCGGGCCATTGATGCCGCGAGGCGCGTAGTGCTCCTCCCAGCCGCCGGTGGTCACGATCAGCATCGCACGCTTGCCGGCGAACGTGCCTTCACCGAAGCGGTCGCCCCAGTGCCTGTCGCTGTGCTCGCCGACGCCATAGGCAAAACCATAAGCGTAGACCCGGTCGACCCAGCCTTTCAGGATCGCAGGCATCGTGTACCACCACAGCGGAAACTGCAGGATCAGGACGTCGGCCCATAACAGTTTCTCCTGTTCGGCCTTGACGTCATCGGTCAGCGTGCCCGCCGCGAAGGCTTCGCCGGAGGCCGCACCGGCCTTAAGGCGCGCGTCCTTTGCGAGCGCAGGGAAGTCGGCACGATCGATCTCCGATTTCCAGCCCTGCGCATAGAGGTCCGATATCAGCACGTCATGGCCCTGGGCTTTCAGCTCGGCGACGGCGACATCGCGCAGTGCGCGGTTGAGCGAACGCGGTTCGGGGTGGGCGAAAACAAGCAGCACGTTCATCGGTCGATAATCCCTGCGGAAACTGACCCTCAGCTAGACGATTGCGCGCTGATCCACTACATCTCCGCAATGCATACGATTGTGCCGAATAATGGATAAGTCTGATATCACGCTGGAGCGGATGCGGAGCTTCGTCCGCGTCGCCGAGCGCGGCAGCCTGTCGGCGGTGGCGCGCGAGCTCGGTGTCGGCCAATCCACCATTACGCGTCACCTGCGCGAGCTTGAGGAGGCCGTCGGCGTGCCCTTGCTGTCGCGCACCACGCGGCGCGTCACCATGACGGACGAGGGCCGCCGCTATTACGCCAACTGCGTCCAGATCCTGCGGCTGGTGGAGCAGGCCCGCGACGAGGCGCGCGGCACCCGCGGCCAGCCGGCCGGCACGATCCGGATTTCCTGCACGGCGGCGATCGGCGTGCTGCACGTCAGCCGATTGATCTTCGCGTTTCAGGACCGCTATCCCGACATCGCGATCGACCTCAGCTTGACCGACGAGCGCGTCGACCTCGTCCGCGAAGGCGTCGACATCGCATTGCGGCTTGGACCGCTGACCGACAGCTCGATGAAACTTCGCCCGCTCGGCCAATCCCGGCGTCTGCTCGTGGCCGCGCCCGCTTATCTCGCCGCGCAGGGGTACGCCGTTCGTGCCCAAGGATCTCGCGCGGCACGAGGGCATCCGGATGTCGAACATCGCAGGCAGCGACATGCTGGATCTGGAGGGGCCGCGCGGCGAGCGCCATGCGGTGCCGTTCGGCGGACGGCTTCGCGTCGATCACGGCCTTGCCGCGCGCGAGGCAATGGTCGCCGGTCGCGGCATCGCGCCCGCGCATCGATGGCTGGTGGACGATCTCTTGAAAGCCGGGCGGCTGACGGCGATCCTGCCGCGCTATTCGCCGTTACCCGTGCCGCTGAACATGCTGATCGTGCCGGAGCGCGCGGGCATCGCGCGCGTCAGGCTCCTGATCGATTTTCTCGCCAGCGAGATCGGCTCGATCCCGGGCATTGAATCGCCGCGTTCACGCGGCGGAAAACGGCCCAAGCAGAAAGGCTGACACCGTGGCTGCGAATCGATCACGCCTGGCCCTGGAACAAATTGTAGCCGGGCGTGAGCAGATTGTGCGGATCGTAGCGCCGCCTGGCCTGGCGTCGCGCAGCAGCGGCCATCTCGGGCCGAAATGCTCGCGCCAATCGTCTGGCGACATCGGAAAGGCGCTGACTGGATAGAGGACACCGCCTGCCTTGCGAATACGATCATAGAGTGCGCGGTTCGCCGCAACCATCCGCGCGACTGACGCGGTGCCGGTGTCGGACGGGATGCGGACCACGTTGAACGGAAACACGACGCTTTCGTCCGGCAACCGCACCAGCGGGGCGCGAAACGCCTCCGTTTGCATCGGGTAATAGGTGATCCGTCCGAATGGCCCGACATCCGCGTTGCTCAGTTCGCCCATGATCTCGCGCGCCACCTGTTCGGCATTGCTGCCGCGCAGGAACGTGAACAGCCAGGGCTGCGCAATGGACCACTGGCCTTTCGACCTCAATAGGCTCTCGAATTTGGCGAAAACGAGCGCGTCATCGCGATAGGCGAGGTCGGTGATAACAGCCTTGCTGCGGTCATCGGCGAGGTCCACCAGCGCAGTGCCGTCATCGGGCGCGGCGTCGCGGTTGTAGAAGATCGCGCCATCGAGCTGGTAGCGCCAGCCGCCGCTGCCATCGGGCAGGATCGCGCCCTGCAATTGGTCGAAACGTCCCGCCGCCAACACGCGCCGCTGATCCGCGGTCAGTGACGCCAGATCGCGATAAAAGAGCTGATAGCGGCGGACCCGTTCGGGCGCGCGGACCAGGCGCAAGCTGGCGCGGGTGATGATGCCGCATTGGCCGAGCCCGGCCCTGACGGCATCGAACAGATCCGGATTCTCGGTCGGCGAACAGGTCAGCTCGCGGCCGTCACCCGTCACGACACTCAGTTCGAGCACATGGTCGGCCTGCATACCGTGTCGCGACGAGGTCCCGCCGATGCCGCCAATCGCGATCGTGCCGCCGACGGACAGGCCGAGATAATTGGTCAGCACCGGCGGAGTGAGCCCCCGCGCCAGTGTCGCATCGAGCACGCTTTGCCACGCCGCCCCGGCTTCGACCACGATGCGATCAGTCTCGACCTCGCCGATGCGATTGAAACCGCGCATGTCGACGATGATGCCATCAGTCAGCGAACGGCCATAGGTCGAATGGCCCTGGCCGCGCGCTGCAACCTTCAATCCTCGCTCGGATGCCCACCGCATCAAGGTTGCGATGTCATCGCTCTCGGCTGGCTTCAACACCGCGCGCGGCTCTTTGCGAACGATCCGGCCGAAATCATCCGCTGCCGCGGCGCGAACGGCCTTGTCATGACTGAGCTCGCCCTTGAGCTGCGGTCCGTCGTTCGAATTGGCTTGTGCTGGTGTGTTCATGTGAGTACCGGAAGCGAATGCCGCGGTGAGGCCAAAACCTGCACGCAGCAGGGTGCGTCTGTCGGGGGACATGACGTGCTCCTCGATTTGAAAGGCCTGGCAAGGGCGAATTCAGCGCTGAGCCGCCCGTAAGTTGAGTTCGCAGAGCGTCGGAAACAATCGACGCCGAGCGGAATAGACTTTTCCGAAAATCGAGAAAATCAGGCCGCGTTAGAGGCGCTCGCGCTTCAGTCGCTCCACGAGCAGGTCGGCGAACAGCCGCGTCTTCGCCGGCGGCATGCCGCTCGGCGGAAACACCGCCTGGATCGGAATCCGCGGGGCCTCGAACTCTTCGAGCAGGATCTCCAGCGCACCGCGATCGAACGGTTCGGCGATCTGCCAGAACGGGCCGTAGCCGATGCCAAGGCCATGGCAGGCGGCGGCATGGGCGGCCGCGACGTTGTCGGTGCGGAAGCAACCGCCCACACGCACATTCCTGATGCGGCCGCGTACCTGGAACCGCCACGCTTCCATCTCGCCTTCGCTCGCGCCGTGCAGGATGCATTGGTGGCGCGCGAGGTCGTCGGGATGGCGCGGGCGGCCATGGCGATCGAGATAGCCGGGCGCGGCGTAGACTACCGTGCGAAGCTCTCCGAGACGTCGTGCCTTCAGAGAGGAGTCCGGCAGATCCCTTATCCTGATCGCAAGATCGAACCCGCCGCCGACGACATCGATCGGGCGGTCGGACCCCTGCAAGTCGGCCTTGATGCGCGGATAACGCGCGATGAAGTCGGCAAGCGCGGGAGCGACAAAGGTCGAGCCGAACAGGATCGGCGCGGTGACGCGGAGCAGCCCCGACGGCTCGGCTCGCCGGCTCGCCGCTTCCAGGCGCGCCTCGTTGATTTCGGAGAACGCCGGTTTGACGCGCCGATAAAACGCAAGGCCTGCTTCGGTGGCGAAGGATTTCCGCGTGGTGCGCCTGACAAGTTCGACCCCGACATTACGTTCCAGCGCCAGCAGCGAACGATTGACGGCCTGCACGGAACGGCCGAGCCGGCGCGCCGCCGCCGTCTGGCTGCCGGTCTCGATAACAGCCAGAAAGGCTTCGATTTCTTTCATCGATCCGCCTCCGCATTTTCTCGAAATGCGAGAGGATAGTGCTGATATCGAAGGATGATCGCAAGGGAATGGTGCTTCGAGGTGGCGACTGCGTTGCTGGCCGAGCAAGGCTCTGCATCGTATGATGTGAAGAAACAAGGAGCGGACGTGTCCTGCTATCTCGGTCTCGATGGCTTTCGCGGCGGCTGGGTGGTGGCCTGGATCGACGAGGCGGGCAACCACGGCTTCGATTATTCGCCGTACCTCGATCGGGTTGTTGCGGCTACGCACAAGCGCGCCATGATCGATATGCCGATCGGCCTCAAGATGAAGGGGCACCGGACATGCGACCTGCGTGCCCGGGAGCTGGTCGGCGCTTCCGTGTTTCTCGGCGCGCGGCGCAATCTTTGGGAGTTTCCGGACCAGGCTTCGGCAAACCGGTACTATTGGCAGCACGAAGGTCCGGGTATGGGCGTGTCCTGCCAGCTCTGGAACATCAGGGACAAGATCAGGGAGGTCGACGATTTCATCACGCCGGAGCGTCAGGCGACTATCGGCGAGGCACATCCGGAACTGATCTTCCGAAATCTCGGCAAGCAAATCCGCCTGGAAGGCAAGAAGTCCGAACAAGGGCGCGAGCAGCGTCTGAAATTGTTGGCCGATCGGGGTTTCGTCAAACTCTCACGCTGGCTGGCGCAACGTCGCGGCACCGGGATCGGACGTGACGATTTGATCGATGCCTGTGCCTGCGCTGTGGCG
This sequence comes from Bradyrhizobium sp. USDA 10063, assembly GCF_054063735.1. Classification (NCBI taxonomy): domain Bacteria; kingdom Pseudomonadati; phylum Pseudomonadota; class Alphaproteobacteria; order Hyphomicrobiales; family Nitrobacteraceae; genus Bradyrhizobium; species Bradyrhizobium sp. USDA 10063. The sequence goes on from NZ_JBSSGP010000002.1 coordinate 577,656, forward strand.
GCGCGAGACAGCAATGCGCGTCTTGGCGGCGATGAGATCGACCTTCGCGGTTTGCGGATGGAGATCAACTACTAAAACATCAAGCCTGTTCTGTAGGCGTGGGCGCTCTCACTTCCGCGTCACTTCCGGGAAGATCCACATCGCGATCACCATGAACGGAGCGAGCACCAGGATCGCGATCTTCGGGCCGTGCTGCCCGATCGAGTCCTGGTAGAAATAGGCCGCGCAAGCGACGAGCAGCACGATGATCGAGAGGGCTGTCTTGATCGGGAAGGGCATCGGCACACTCCTCTATGAGGCGGTAATTCCCTGCAGCGGGGAGAGCAGCAGTGCGAGCGCTGCGATCTGGATAAGGCCAAGGACGGCAAGCCCGCTGCGACTGTCGCGCCACGCGGTGGGAATGACCTGAAACACGGCGGGAATGAAAAGGAAGATCAGGCCGCCAAACACCACGACGGAGGTCCAGCGCAGCATCTGGTGCGCAAACGAGGCCACACCCGCCAGCAGGATCACCAGCAGCGCGAGATTGACGAGGACGAGTGCCCCGCCGGACGCGCCCGCGATCGATTGCGGCCTGGCGTGGGGCGGAAACATGCCGACCAGCGTGAAGAAGCTCAGGCAGCATGCCGCGAAGGCCGCCATGAATAGCGGCAACGCGAGGCCGTTCGGCTCGATGCCGGCCATGGCTGTCACTCCGCCGGCACGGAGCTGACGGCCGGATCGATCCGCGGCGTGCGCGCGGTCTTGCGCATGTTGCGCTTGACGAAGCGCGTATCGTAGCCGTTGAAGAGATGACCGAGCAGGCCCCGGTCCAGGTCCGATGTGCCGAACAGCCAGTCCATGACCGGGAAGGTGAGGTTCATGTTGCGCTCCATCATGATCGATTGATCGTGATGAGCGGTGTGGTGACGGCGGATCGTGTTCACCATCGGCACGTTGCGGACGAACCAGTTCTCCTCGACATGGCAGCAGAAATGCATGAACTCGTAGATCAGGTACATTGACGTCGTCGTCGCGATCAGAAGCCATCCGACATTGGCCGAGATGATCGTGCCGGCCACGATCGCGAGCGGGATCGACATCAAGGTGAAGGTCGCGAGCGCGTAGGGCGGGAAGAAGGTCACGCGCCAGTCATGGTGATCGGCGAAGCGCATCTCCTGATCGGTGAAGAACTGGTGATGCATCAAGGTGTGGCGGTTGTAGATCGCGCGGAACGCCTTGATCTGCGAGGGGCGGTGCATCACGTAGCGGTGGATCCACCACTCGAAGAAATTCGCACCGAGAAAAGTCACGGGGACGATGAGCAATTCCCACGCGCGCAGGTCGCGAACATTGGCGAGATAGATATAGAGCGCGGTAAAACCGATCGCGTAGATGATGAAGACATGCAGCCAGCCATTGTACCAGCCGGCGACCCGCTCCCGGTAGGTTTCACGGTAGCGGCGCTGGCGATCCGACATGGCGGTTGATGCGAGTTCCATGGCTGACCTCCCGATGTCGAACTGAGATGACATTCGATTTTGCGCGTGATATATCACTAATCTATCAATGCTGCAAGATGGCGGTTAACGCCTGGGGCATGATCCGGAGAACTGGAAACCGGTTTTCCGGAAAGATCATGTTAAACTCCGAGGTGTCGGGAGGAACCACGCATGAAAAGCTTTTGCGGAGACCGCACCATCGACGGAGTCGTGGTCACGGTGGATGGCCGGCCGCTCGATCAGCGCCTCGACCTGCACCGCTACACCGCGAACGGTTTTGAATGGAGCTATGAGGGGGAAGAGCCGCGACAGCTCTCGCTGGCGATCCTTGCCGAGCACTTGAACGACGCCGCCGCGGCAAAAGCGCTGGTCGAGCCGTTCATGAAGGCGGTGGTCGCCAATTTCGGCAATGAGTGGGAAATGAGCTCGGCCGACATCGACGCGGCGCTGGCGGCGTTGCGGAAAGATCAGGCTGCTGTTCGGGCGGCATCCTGAAACAGGGCAGGGCGGGAGATCTGGACGTGGGGCTCAAATACAAGGCGGCGGTCCTGCACGCGCCGAAGTCGCCGCTTGTCATCGAGACAGTCGAGGCCGGCGAACTCGCGCCCGAGGACGTCCTGGTCCGCATCAAGGCGGTGGGGCTTTGCCATACCGACCTCGAGGTGATCGAAGGCAGCCTGCGCAATCCGATGCCGATCCTGCTCGGCCATGAAGCGTCCGGCATCGTCGAGCAGGTCGGGGCGAACGCGCGTGGCGTTGCCGTCGGCGACCACGTCGTGCTCTCCTGGAATCCGCATTGCGGGCATTGCTTCTATTGCGATCGCGATCTGCCGATCCTCTGCGAATCCTATTTGGGACAGGCACCGCTCGCGGTGCAATTCGACGGACGCAGCCGTATCAGGCTGGGCGACGGGCGCGAGCTCAAGCATCTGATGTATCTCGGCGCCCTTGCTGAATACCGCATCGTGCCGGCGCAGCAGGCGATCGTGGTGCCGAGGGAGCTTCCCTTCGATCAAGCCTGCCTGATCGGTTGCGGCGTCATGACCGGCGTGGGTGCCGCGCTCAACGTCGCGTCCATCCATTACGGCGACAGCGCGATGGTGATCGGATGCGGCGCGGTGGGTCTTGCAGCCGTGCAGGGCGCGCGCATGGCCGGTGCCGGCGTCGTCATTGCCGTCGATCTCGACGACAAGAAGCTTGATCTGGCAAGACATCTCGGGGCGACGCACGCGATCAATGCCGCCAGAGAGGACGTCATCGATCTCTCGCGTCAATTGACCGGCGGTCGCGGCGTTGATGTCGTTCTGGAATCGGCCGGCAGTGCACGCGCCTTTCGGATGACGAGCGAGGTGGTGAGGCCGGGCGGCGAGATCATCTGGCTCGGCAAGGTCGATGTCACGCAGGACGTCGCGTTCCGCTGGGGTTCGTTGATGCAGGAAAAGCGCATCCGCCGCTCCAGCTATGGCGGCGCCCGGCCGCTGCGCGACTTTCCGATGCTGGCGCAGGCCGCGCTCGACGGCCGGCTCAAGCTGGATCAACTGATCACCGCCCGCATCTCGCTCGAACAGGTCAACGAGGGTTTCGAGGCGCTCCGACGCGGCGCGGCGATCCGCAGCGTCGTTATGTTGTGATCAAGTTTCAATCGTCTTGCGGGTGAAGCTTTCGATGTAGTCGAGCAGGCGATCGGACGCTTTCGCCGCTTCTTCCGGATCGCGCGCGGCAATCCGCTCGGCGACGTCGGCATGCAGGCGCGCCGACAGCGGCAGGTCGCCGACTTCCCGATAGTGCTGATACCAGAAGCGTCGCGACAGGCCGTGCATCAGGCCCATGGCGCGGGAGGCGAACTCGTTTCTCGCGGCCTGGCTGACCAGTTCGTTGAAGGCGCGATCGAGCCGCATGAAGGTCATGTCGTCGGCTTCATCGGAGGCGCGGCGCATGTCCCTGGCGATGGTCGTGAATTGAGCGATTTCCTCCGGTGTCGCGCGCTCCGCAGCAGCGCGGGCCATCAGCCGCTCGAGCTCGCGCCGCACTTCGAGCAGACGCATCTGCGTCCTGAGGTTGATCTGCGACACCAGGATGCCCCGTCGCGGCAGGATGACGACGAGGCCGTCGCGGGCCAGGCGCTGCAGCGCCTCCCGGATCGGGGTGCGACCGATGCCCAGTTTCGCCGCCAGCGACTGTTCCGACAGGATGGTCTCGGGCGGCAAGGCGAGGGTGACGATCAACTCCTCGAGTTGCCGGTAGGCGCGGTCGGTCAGCGTCTCCTGATCGCGCTCGTCGCGTTCGAGGTCGACGCTGCGCGGCACGTCGCGCGAGCCCGGCTCGCTCTTCCTGGACCTGGCGGTCCTGGTGGTGCGGGCTCGTCCGGTTCGCCTGTCCGCGGCCATCTGCGGTGATTCTCCCTCTGCTCGTCACAACGATATTTCACGCGTGACGACGAGGGTCAATCGGGCGTCCACGCGGCCTGCTCAGCCGCGATGCTCTCGATCAATGCGAGATGCTTTCGAGCGTTCGACCTTTGGTTTCCTCGCCCAGCGTGAACACGACAAGGGCCGCAAGAGCAAAGGCGCCGGCACCCAGCGCGAATACACCGGACTGTCCGGCGACCGGCAGGATGAAGCCGATCAGCGAGGGACCGATCAGGGAGCCGATGCGCCCGACCGCCGACGCAAAGCCGGTACCCGTCGCACGCACATGGGTGGGATAGAGTTCCGGCGTGTAGGCGTAGAGCGCCGACCACATCCCGAACGCGCAGAACTGCATGCAGAGACCTGCGACGATCAGTTGGGTCTGGCTGGTTGCTCCACCGTAGAAATAGCAGGCGACGGCGGCGCCGAGCAGTGCGCCGATCAGCGTCGGCTTCCGTCCCAGTCTTTCGATCAGCCATGCCGCGGTGAGGAAGCCCGGAATGCCCGCCAGCGAGATCAGGATCGTGTAGAAGACCGACTTGGTCACCGGAAAACCCTTGGCCTGCAGCAGGGCGCCAAGCCACGTCGTCAGGCCGTAGAAGCCGAGCAGGGCGAAGAACCAGAGGCTCCACAGCATCACCGTTCGCCGCGCATAGCCCGGTGCGAACAGCGTGGAGAGGCCGCGCGTCCTCTGCACCTCGACGAATTGCGGCTCAGGTGCCGGCAGCGCGGCGCCGTTGAGCCGCTGCGAGACCCTTGCCTCGATCTCCGACATCACCCGGTCGGCGCCGGCGGCATCGCCGTGGGCGGCAAGCCAGCGCGGCGATTCCGGCACGTAGCGGCGCACGATCAGCACGAAGATCGCCGGAATGCCCTGCAGGATGAATACCCATCGCCAATCGGCGAACGAGAGCACGACATAGCACAACAGGCCGGAGGCGATGAATCCGAGCGGCCAGAACCCTTCGAGCAAGGCGATGTAGCGGCCGCGTTGCTTGGCGGGAATGATCTCCGAGACCATCGATTGCGCGACGGGGAACTCCATGCCCATGCCGAATCCGAGCAGGACGCGGGCGGCGGCCAGCGTTTCCACCGAAGGCGCAAGTCCGCACAGGATGCTGCCGAGGCCCCAGAAGATCATGCTGACCTGGAACACGCGCGTGCGGCCGAAACGATCGGCCAGCATGCCCGCCGACGCCGCGCCGATGAACATGCCGAGGAAGCTCATGCTCGAAAGCAGGCCGGCTTCCGCCGTCGAAAGGCCGAAGCTCTGCTTGATCGGGCCCAGCACGAAGGTGAGCGCCCCAAGGTCCATGCTGTCAAAGAACCAGGCGGTGGCGATGATGGCGAAGATTCCGCGCTGGTAGGAGGTGAGCGGCAACCGCTCGAGGCGGGCAGCAATCGCGGATGTCTGTGCGGTCGATGTCGCGGCCTCAGAGAGCGGTCGCGCGAGACCGATGGAGCCGCCCGTCGTCAAGCTACTCATGTTCGTCCTCCCCAAGATGATTTTATGTTTTTTGTATATATCTGACATATTACTGATATCCGTGCGACGTGCAACGGGGCATTTTGCGGGATTTGAGGGGGCTCACGGGAGCTCACCCCGTCATTGCGAGCGAAGCGAAGCAATCCATGGCTTCCGCGCGCGTGGAGAGATGGATTGCTTCGCTGCGCTCGCAATGACGGTTGAGAGAGCGGCGCACTCAGGTCTATCCCCTCAGCCTGAGGAGGCCGCGCAGCGGCCGTCTCGAAGGCCGAGGCCACCAGCGGGGCCTCATCCTTCGAGACGCTTGCTACGCAAGCTCCTCAGGATGAGGGTCTGACAGCGCTTGACCTGGGACTAGCGAGGGACTCGCGACTCACTCCTCGCCGCGAAAATACGCCGGCTTCCCGGTCGTCCATGTCTCACCCCAGAGCTGGCCGCCGCCGTCGACCGTCAGCGTCTCGCCGGTGATGAATTTGCCCGAAGGGGCGGCGAGATAGGCGCAGGCTTCCGCGATGTCCCAGGGCGAGCCGGCGCGCATCATCGGGTTGGAGCGCGGATAGGCGGCGCGCGCTTGTTCGCTATAGACGTTCCAGCCCTCGGTCTCGATCGCGCCGGGCGCGACGCAATTGACGCGGATGTTCAGCGGCGCCCATTCGACGGCGACCGCGCGCGACAGGCCGATCACGCCGGAGCGCGCGGCGATCGAGTGTGCGATGCCATGAAGCCCGTGCGTGGTGACGACCACGATGTTGACGATGCTGCCGCGCGCCTTCCGGTCGCGCCAGTGCCGGGCGGCAGCCTGCATCATGTACCAGGTGCCGTTGAGGTTGGTGTTGATGACGGCGTTCCAGCCCTTGATCGAAAAGTCGATCGCGGCTTGTGGAAACTGCCCGCCGGCGCTGTTGACGAGACAATCGACGCGACCATGCGCGGCCCATACCTCGTCGAAGAGCGCAGCGACCGCGTCCGGCTCCCTGATGTCGGCAACATGTGCGGACGCTTTCAGACGACGGTCGGCCAGTTGCACAGCGAGCGCGTCGAGCCTTTCCTTGTTGCGGCCGACGAGAGCGACATGCGCGCCGAGCCGAGCGAACAGGAAGGCGATAGCGCGCCCGATGCCGCCGGCACCGCCGGAGATCACCACGACATGGTCCCGCAACGCATCGGCTGCAAACACGGTCGGATGTCGCGCGAGCTCGTCGTCGCTCGGGCCGGCTATTACGGAGGTTTGCTTGTTATCCATCTGCCAGGACCCTCGTCACACCAAGCCCAACCGTACACCAGAGCATGATCCGGAAAAGTGAGCATCGGGTTTTCTGGAAAGATTACGCTCACGCAACATGCTACGGTAGCAGGGCTAGGGTCGACTATTCCGCAAAGCACCATGAACGGGAACGTGCATTGTTCGCGGCGCCACCTCATTCCATGATGGCGCCACCCTGATCCCTCCATCCGCAGAGTCCCCATGACAGCAGAAGCGATCCGCCCCGCCGCCCATCATCAGCCCTGGTACAAGGTCCTCTACATCCAGGTCCTGATCGCGATCGCGCTTGGCATCCTGCTCGGCCATTTCTATCCCACTCTCGGCAAGGAGATGAAGCCGCTCGGCGACGGCTTCATCGCGCTGATCAAGATGATGATCGCGCCGGTGATCTTCTGCACCGTGGTGCACGGCATCTCCTCGATGGGCGACCTCAAGCGCGTCGGCCGCGTCGGCCTGAAGGCGTTGATCTATTTCGAGACCGTCTCCACGGTGGCGCTGGCGGTCGGCCTGATCGTCGGCAGGACCCTGCAGCCCGGCAGCGGCTTCAACATCGACGCAGGCTCGATCGATCCCAATTCGGTCGCGACCTATGTGACCAAAGCGAAAGAGGAGGGGATCGTCGCCCATCTGATGGCGATCATTCCCGATAGCTTCTTCGGCGCGCTGGCGCGCGGCGACCTCCTGCAGGTTCTCCTGATCTCGATTCTGTCCGGCTTTGCCATCGCGTTCATGGGCAGGGCGGGCGAGCCGATTGCATACGCGATCGACCAGGCCGCCAAAGTTTTCTTCGGCGTGATCCGCATCATCGTGCGCGTCGCGCCGCTCGGTGCGTTCGGCGCGATGGCGTTCACCGTCGGCGCCTACGGGCTCGGCTCGCTGTGGAATCTCGCGGCGCTGATCGGCACCTTCTATTTGACCAGTGCGCTGTTCATCCTGATCGTGCTCGGCTCGATCGCCCGGCTCGCGGGATTCTCGATCATCCGCTTCATCGGCTACATCAAGGACGAGCTGTTGATCGTGCTCGGCACCTCGTCGTCGGAGACGGTGCTGCCGCAGATGATCCAGAAGATGGAGCATCTCGGCGCCTCGCGCTCGGTGGTCGGCCTCGTCATCCCGACCGGCTACAGCTTCAATCTCGACGGCACCAACATCTACATGACGCTGGCGACGCTGTTCCTGGCACAGGCCACCAACACGCCTCTGACGATCTGGCAGGAGCTCGGCATTCTGGGCATCGCCATGATCACCTCGAAGGGGGCATCGGGCGTCACGGGGGCTGGGTTCATCACGCTGGCGGCGACGCTGTCCATCGTGCCTGACATCCCGATCCAGTCGCTCGCCATCCTCGTCGGCATCGACAAGTTCATGAGCGAATGCCGCGCGCTCACCAACCTGATCGGCAACGGCGTCGCCTGTGTCGTCATCAGTCTTTCGGAGGGCGAACTCGACAAGGCGAAGCTGCACGAGACCATGGCAAACCCTCTCGAACTCGGCGAGGCGCTCGAGCCGGGCGGAGGCTCTTGAGGCGACGCCGCAGCCACGTCCGGTCGAGCGACATACATAACTAACGGGATATGCAGGGAGTGGCGCTCCGCGCGACCGGCTGCTCGGACCGTCATCATCCTGCCGTCCGCCATTTGTCCGCTTGACGGACGCATATCTCGCTGGTTATACATCAATCAATAGCCAGCGGGTTATCGATCTCAATGCCGAACGTTCACGATGAGCTCTTCAGGGCGCTTGCCGATCCAACCCGGCGGGCCATCTTCGAGCGATTGTGCCGCGACGGAGAGCAGACGGTCGGGGCACTGACGGCTCTGGCCGGGGTCTCGCAACCGGCCGTCTCCAAGCATCTTGGCGTTCTGAAGCTGGCCGGGCTCGTACGCGACCGCCACGAAGGGCGCCAGACGCACTACAGCGCGCAGCTCGGCGCGTTGGCTCCGCTGATCGACTGGACCAGCCAAATGGCCGGCTTCTGGCAAAGCCGGTTCGACCACCTCGAGGATCTGCTGAAAAGGATGGACCAATGACCAACACTGCGACCGAAACGCGCTCCGTCGTTGTCGAACGTGAGATACCTCATCCGCCGGAAAAAATCTGGCGCGCGCTCACCCAACCGCACCTGATCGAGGAGTGGCTCATGAAGAACGACTTCAAGGCTGTCGTAGGTCACCGTTTCAATCTTCGCGGCGAATGGGGCGGCGTGCTGGACTGCGAGGTCCTCGCGATCGAGCCGAACAAGGCGCTGTCCTACACTTGGAATTTTGCGCACGACGATGCAGCCTTCAATCTGAAGAGCGTGGTGACCTTCACGCTCACGCCAACGAGCACGGGGACCCATTTGCGCATGGAGCAGTCAGGCTTCCGGCCGGATCAGAAGCAGGCCTATGGTGGCGCCCACGCCGGCTGGCAGCAATTCTTTGCGAATCTGGAACAGGTCTTGGCGCGGACAGATTGAGGTCTGCAGGTGAACGCAATGGCCAACAAGACGTCCTTAAAGTCAACGAAGGCCGCGAAGAAGGCGGCCGCCAAGCGGGTTGCGGCGAAAACGGCCAAGCCGACCCTCCTCTCAGGCGGCAACCCTCAGATCGTGAAGGGGGACGGCGACGCCCCCGTGCAGGCCTACATCGCGGCCATGCCGGGCTGGAAAAGCAACGTCGGACGACGCCTCGATGCGCTGATCGTGCGTACCGTCCCCGGCGTGCGCAAGGCAGTCAAATGGAACTCGCCGCTCTACGGCGTCGAGGGCGAGGGCTGGTTCCTCGGCGTCCATTGCTTCACGAAGTACGTCAAGGTTGCTTTCTTCCGCGGGAGGTCGCTGCGTCCTGTTCCGCCCGGCGAGTCCAAGAGCAAGGATACGCGCTACCTCGACATTCACGAGGACGACGAACTTGATGAAGCTCAGTTCGCCGCCTGGGTGAAGCAAGCCAGCGAATTGCCTGGCGAACGAATGTGAGCGGCCGGTGTGAGCACAACCATGAAGAACGCGACGACAACCATGAAGACGCGCGGCTCGAAGGAAGGAGACTCTCCCTCTCGCCTGATAGACGCAAGAATCAAGGAGCTGGGCGATTGGCGGAGCGAGACGCTCTCTCGGCTCCGAAATCTCATCAAGCAGGCCGACCCTGAAGTGGTCGAGGAGTGGAAGTGGAGAGGGGTTCCGGTGTGGGAGCACGGTGGAATCATCTGCACTGGCGAGACCTACAAGAGTGTCGTGAAGATGACCTTCGCCAAGGGTGCTTCATTGGAGGACCCTTCAGGCCTGTTCAACTCCAGCCTCGAAGGCAACACCAGGCGTGCGATCGATTTCCATGAGGGCGACAAGATCGATGAAGCGGCGTTGAAGGCGCTCATCCGCGCCGCCGTGGCATTGAACCGCTCTAAGAAAGCAAAGAGCGCTTGAGGCGTGTAACAGCGAAGACGAGTCATTCCGGCACGCCGGCCGCGCGCAGCGCTTCGGCATAGGTCCGCGCCATGGGCTCGACCGGGAAGGGAATTCGCGCCAGGAAGCCCCTGATCGAAAAGTCCGGCTCGACCTTCAGCAATTCGCGTGCGACCTGCGCCGCGCGGTCGCGCTCGCCGGTCTTCACCAGCGCGACGGTGAGGACGCGCAGCGCCACCGCGAAGCGGCGGTTCTGCGCCAGCGCCTTCTCCGCCCAGACAATCGCCTCAGCGAAATTCTCGTCCATGACGGCGCAGATGGCGAGCGCTCCGGAGGCGAACCAGCCGCGCGGGTCGCGCGGATTGAGCCGCTGCGCCCGCTCGATCATGGTGCGGCCGGCGCCCTGATTGCCGCGCATCGCCTCGATCCAGCCGCCGAGTGTCAGCGCCATCGCCGAGTTCGGATTGATCGCAAGCGAGCGGCTGAACAATTCGCGCGCCGGCTCGATTTCATCGGCCATGTTCCAGATCGCGAATGCCGCCATCCACAGCACCTGCGCATCGTTCGGCGCGAGCTCGACCGCGCGCCAGGCCTGCGCGACGGCCTTGCTGCGATAGTCCTCGTCCGGCCCGATCCAGCCCTGGAAATGGCGCAGCGCATGGCAATAGGCGGAAGCCGCCATCGCCGGCGCGTAGGCGGGATCGATCGCCAGCGCCTGGTCGAGGCAACGGATCGCCGCCGCAATACTCTCGGCGGTGAACTCGTAACGCAGACTGTAGGCGCGCAGCAGCAGGTCGTAGGCGTCGAGCTGGCTCGGCGGAGAGGACCGGCGGCGCTCGGCTTCGGCGAGATGCAGCGTCGGCTCGATCGCGGCCACCACGCTTTCGGTGATGCGGTCCTGCAGGTCGAAGACCTCGCTCGCGTCACCGTCGAAGCGGTCGACCCAGAGATGGGCGGCTGAGGTCGCATCGATGAGCTGGCCGCTGATCCGCAACCGATCGCCGCCGCGGCGAACGCTGCCTTCCAGCACATAGCCGACGCCGAGCTCGCGGCCGACCTGGCGGATATCGACCGCCTTGCCCTTGTAGGTGAAGGAGGAGTTTCGCGCGATCACGGAGAGTCCGCTGCAGCGCGACAGCGCCGTGATGATGTCCTCGGCGACCCCGTCGGCAAAATACTCCTGCTCGGGATCGCCGCTCATATTGGTGAACGGCAGCACCGCGATCGACGGGCCTTCGAAGGCGGCAACGGGCAGACTCGTGCTTTCATCGGCCGCTTGCTCGCGGACCTCGCCGACGAAACGAATGCCCTTGCGCGGGAGCGTACGGATCAACCGCTGCTCGTCGCCATTGTCGCCGATCGCCGCGCGTGCGGCGTTCAGCCGGCTGCTCAGCGTCGCTTCCGAGACGATGCGCCCGCGCCAGACGGCTGCCAACAGGTCGTCGCGGCTGACGACACGGTCGCGTGATCGGATCAGGAATTCGAGAAGATCGAACACCTGCGGCTCGACGGCGACGAGGCCGTCGCCCCGGCGCAACTCGCGGCGCTCGGTATCCAGAACGAAGTCGTTGAAATGATAGAGCAAATTCGCGGGTCCGCCGGGCTGTGCCAATAGTCGCCGCGAACCTAGCACAAGGCATCTCGCGCAAAAATCAAAGCCGTCTGAAGGATAAATCCAACTAATCTCCAAGCGGCCATAGCCGGGAGGGGGCAATAGGTCGCCAGTACGAACCGGAGATCCCCATGTCCCACGATATCAATCAGAGCCGCCGCCGCTTCTTCGGCGTTGCCGCCGGAACCTTCGCCGCCGCCCAGTTCGGCCTGATCGGACCGACCCATGCGCAGGGCGCCAAGAAGGCGACGCTGCCCGCTGTGCGGCCGGGCGCGAATACGTCGTTCGGCCCGTTGAAACAGATCGACGCCGGCCTCCTCAATGTCGGTTATGCCGAGGCAGGACCCGCGACTGGTCCGGCGGTGATCCTCCTGCACGGCTGGCCCTACGACATCTACAGCTATGCCGACGTCGCGCCGCAACTGGCGTCCGCCGGCTATCGCGTGATCATCCCTTACCTGCGCGGTTATGGCACCACGCATTTCCTCTCTGACGCGACGTTGCGAAACGGCGAGCCGGCGGCGCTCGCGATCGACATCGTCGCATTGATGGATGCGCTGAAGATCGAGAAGGCGACGCTTGCCGGCTACGACTGGGGCGCCCGCACGGCGAACGTCATCGCCGCGCTGTGGCCGGAGCGCTGCAGGGCGATGGTCTCCGTCAGCGGCTACCTGATCGGCAGCCAGGCGGCCGGCAAGATGCCGCTGCCGCCGAAGGCCGAGCTGCAGTGGTGGTATCAGTTCTATTTCGCCACCGAGCGCGGCCAGCAAGGCTATGACAAGTACCGGCACGACTTCGCCCGGCTGATCTGGCAGCTCGCTTCGCCGAAGTGGAATTTTGATGACGCAACGTTCGAGCGCAGTGCGAGCGCCTTCGACAATCCCGATCACGTCCGCATCGTCATCCATAACTATCGCTGGCGGCTAGGGCTGGCCGAAGGCGAAGCCAAATACGACGATCTGGAGAAGAAGCTCGCGACATTCCCTGTTATCACCGTGCCGACCATCACCATGGAGGGCGACGCCAACGGCGCGCCGCATCCCGAACCGAGCGCCTACGCCAAGAAATTCTCCGGCAAGTACGAGCACCGTCTCATCACCGGCGGCATCGGCCACAATCTGCCGCAGGAGGCCCCGCAGGCCTTTGCGCAGGCCGTGATCGATGTCGACAACGGCTGATCGAACAGAAGCACGGGTATCAAACTGATGCGACAGAATCTGAAATGGGCCCTCGCGGCCCTGATGGTGACGTGCGCTGCAACTGCCGCGCCGTTCGCCGCGAGCCTTGCCGACGATGGAGCGTCGCCGATCTTCGGCGTCAAGATTCCCGAAGGCTATCGCGACTGGAAGCTGATCGCCGTCGGGCAGGAGGTCGCCCTCGAAGAACTCCGGGGCGTCCTTGGCAATGCCACGGCGATCAAGGCCAGTCAGAGCGGCACGCTGCCGTTTCCGGACGGCACCGTCTTCGTCAAGCTCGCCTGGAAGCATGTTCCGGTCGAAGGTCTCGATGGCGCCTTTATCACCGGCTCTCCCACCACCGTTCAGGTCATGGTCAAGGACTCCGCCAAATACGCCACGACCGGCGGCTGGGGCTTTGGTCGGTTCATCGATGGCAAGCCGGTTGACGAGGCCCAGCACAGGACCTGCTTCGCCTGCCACGAAGCCCACGCGAAAGATCACGATTTCGTCTTCACCCGATACGGACGCTGAGGACGCCGCCGCGAGAATGCGAACGCACACCCACACTCCGCCGTCATGCTCCGCGAATGCGGGGCATCCAGTATCCCGCGGCTTCTCGGCTCAAGCACTGCCGCCTCGGAATACTGGATCGTCCGCCGTCGCGGACGATGACAGCGGAGAAGCCATTTACTTCCAAGGAATTCACAGGAGGCGTGATGCCTAATCTGGCGCAACAGCCGTTGCGAAGCTAGTTTCTCGCGGCAACGCATGCGAGGAAATGGCTGTGAGCATCACCATCTACGGCATCAAGAACTGCGACACCATGAAGAAGGCGCGCGCCTGGCTCGACGGCCATGGCGTCGCCTATGATTTCCACGACTACAAGGCGGCCGGCATCGCCAAGGACAAGCTCAAGCAATGGAGCGACGAGGTCGGCTGGGAAACGCTGCTCAACCGCGCCGGCACCACCTTCAAGAAATTGCCCGACGCCGACAAGGAAGGCCTGAATGAGCGTAAAGCGCTGGCGCTGATGGCGGCGCAGCCGTCGATGATCAAGCGGCCGGTGCTCGATCTCGGCGGCAAACTCCTGGTTGGCTTCAAGGAAGACATCTACGCCAAGGAAGTGAAATCGCGCGGCCGCAAGGGCTAGGGCGCAGGTCGATTTCCGGGAACCTCCGCGCCTCAGCCGCATCTAACTCTTGTATCTGCTAGATAAGGCCGAGAACGCCATGCAAGGGGCTTCCACATCCAAAACCGCGCCGGCTGCGGCCGGCGACGCCGAACTGGTCAAGCGCGCATTGGCCCGCGACGAGGCAGCCGTTCGCGCCATCATCAAGGCCAACAACCGCCGACTTTATCGGCTGGCGCGCGGCATCCTGTGCAACGACAGCGAGGCCGAGGACGTCGTGCAGGAAACCTATGTCCGGGCCTTCACGCATCTTGTCGATTTCCGCGGCGAGTCCAGCCTTTCAACCTGGCTGTCGCGGATCGCGATCAACGAGGCACTCGGACGGCTACGCCGGGAGCGGCCCGGCGTTGAGATTTCGTCACTGCCGCAAGGCGCGCTGGAAGCCCAAATCATCCAGTTTCCCCTGATGTCCACTGCAGACGATCCCGAAAAATCCATGGCCCAGCGCGAAATCCACAGAGTTGTCGAGGCCGCGATCGACGAACTGCCGGAGCCATTTCGCCTCGTCTTCATCACGCGCGTAATCGAGGGCATGAATGTCGATGAGACGGCTGAACTTCTTGACCTGAAGCCCGAGACAGTGAAGACGCGGCTGCACCGCGCCCGCGCCATGCTGCGCGACAATGTCGAGAAGAAGATTGGTCCGGTCATCATGGAGGTGTTCCCGTTCGCCGGCCGCCGCTGCGACCGGCTGACCGAAGCGGTGCTGAAACGGCTCGACCACATCTGAAGAATTCCGGGAACCTCGACCCGCCGATCGCCATCCAACTCCTGTGCAAACGAGATGCGCCGTCGGGAACCCGCGGCGCCACAGGAGGTCAATCATGTCAGCTCAATTGGCAGCGGCGGTCGCCGCGGTGATGTTGTTAAGCAGCCCAGCGCTTGCCGAGAGCAAGCTCACCGATCCACAGATCGCCCACATCGCGTACACCGCCGGCAATATCGATATCGCGGCGGCCAAGCAGGCGCTGACGAAGGCCAGCAACAAGGACGTCAAGGCGTTCGCGGAAGACATGATGCGCGACCATGAGGCCGTGAACAAACAGGCGCTCGACCTCGTCAAGAAACTCAACGTCACGCCCGAAGATAACGACACCAGCAAAACGTTGTCGAAGCAGGCGTCCGACAAACTCGCCGAGCTCGGTAAGCTCAAGGGCGCCGCCTTCGACAAGGCCTATGTCGCCAACGAGGTCGCCTATCACAAGACCGTCAACAGCGCGCTGGAAACGAAGCTGATCCCCTCGGCCAGCAACGCCGAGCTGAAGGGCCTGCTGCAGACCGGCCTGAAGATGTTTCAGGGCCACGAGCAGCATGCCGAGCATGTCGCCGCAGGCTTGAAGTAATCAGTCTGGAGTAGAGGGACTCTCCATGCAGCCCAGGCGCCTTCGTCTGATTGCCGGCGTGCTTTCCCTTGGGGCAATGGCTGTCCCGGCACATGCGGCGACGATCACGATCGTGATGGAGAATCTGGTGATCTCGCCGGCCGAGGCTACGGCCAAGGTCGGCGACACCATCGCATGGGTGAACAAGGACGTGATCGCGCACACCGCAACCGCGCAGAACGGCGATTTCGACGTGATGATGCCGCCGAATAAGACGGTGACTTACGTCCTGAAGAAGGCCGGCACCGTCGACTATTACTGCCGCTTCCATCCCAACATGAAGGCGATGCTCAAGATTGATGGTGAGCCGTGATATCGTCGGAGGAGCGGTGGCTTTAGCCCACCGAGGGGGCGGCGCTCCTGAATTCCATGGACGGGCTATTCGAATTCGAGCACGTCGGGGGCTGCGATGCGGCTGGGGATGCGATGGAAGAGATCGCGATCGATGACCGCGCGCAGCTTTGGCGCCGGCAGCTTGTCGGCGCCGCGCATCAGGTTCTTGATTTCGAAATGGCCGTCCTCGCAGATCGTTTTCAACGAGGCGATGATGCAGGTGACCTGGCCATCCTCGCCGAACGGCAGAAGCAGCCGCTCATAGGCCACCAGCCGTCCATCGACGTCGTCGATATCGGCGATCGTGTAGACCGGCAGGCTGCGCGCGATGCACGCGTAGTAGACCGGCATCACGATCGGCGCGAGGTGCGGGCCCAGATAGTCGTCGAGAGCGCGGCCCTTTCCGGTGTGGCCGTAGGCGTGCGCCATCCGAGTGCCCTCGCTCCGGATCGTCAATCGCGGCGGCTGACGTTCGGCCTCGACCGTATAGTGGACGAGGTCGAGCCTCTCATCATCCAGTCGCTCCGGCTCGTACTCATCGACGCGCGGCGTCGATTGGCCACGGGCATACAGCCTGAGCCAGGCGTTCAGCAGATCGCGCTGCCGGATCGATTTCACGATCGATGAATTGGCGCTCTCAAATTCCAAGGTCGAAAATCCGTCCCAGGACCAATGGCCAGAGCATCGGCCTGACGCGGAAATATTCTATGAAGGCTTGGCTGCACGGCAAAATACCGTTAATGGCGGCTTTCCGACGCGACAAATCGGGTGCGCCTGCAATTCGACTATCGGAGAACACGGAACCGATGAGGGGTGCGTCCTCGGAGCCCAGCTTTCCGCCTTGCCTAACCCATGCAGCATCGGCATATTCCGCCGCCGGGGGCGGCGGTCCGGGACGGGTTTCCGGGGTCGCGGAAAACCAGCCGGATCAGGAAAAAACTTGGCCACGCGTGCAGTCGCGGTGAGGCCGACGGGGGAAATTGTTTGGCCGACGAGTTCATTCTCGAGACCCACGGATTGACCAAGGAATTCGCGGGATTCTTCGCCGTTCGCGACGTTGCGTTGAAAGTGCGTCGCGGCAGCATCCATGCGTTGATCGGGCCCAACGGGGCCGGCAAGACGACGTGCTTCAACCTCCTGACAAAATTCCTAAAGCCGTCGGCGGGCCGGATTACATATAAGGGACAGGACATCACCGCGGTGCCGCCGGCCGATGTCGCGCGTCTCGGATTGGTGCGCTCGTTTCAGATCTCGGCGGTTTTTCCGCATCTGACCGCGCTGGAGAATGTTCGCGTCGCTTTGCAGCGCCAGCACGGCAATTCCTTCGATTTCTGGCGCTCCAAAAGCGTGCTCGACCGTTATAACGCCCGCGCGCTCGAGTTGCTCGACGATGTCGGCTTGAGCGAGTTCGCCAACACTCCCGCCGTCGAGATGCCCTATGGCCGCAAGCGCGCCCTTGAGATTGCAACGACGATCGCGCTCGACCCGGAGATGATGCTGCTGGACGAGCCGATGGCCGGGATGGGCCATGAGGACATCGACAAGATCGCCGCGTTGATCAAGCGTATCTCCGCGAAATACACCATCCTGATGGTCGAACATAACCTCTCGGTGGTGGCAAACCTCTCCGACATCATCACCGTGTTGACGCGAGGGCAGGTGCTCGCGGAAGGCCACTATGCCGACCTCTCCAAGGACGAGCGCGTGAAGGAAGCCTATCTGGGAGCCGGTCATGCCTGAGCTGAAAATGGCCGAAGCCGCGGCCGCAAAGCCTGCGGATGCGAAGGTGTTGGCCGTGCAGGACCTCCAGGCCTGGTATGGTGAATCCCACATCCTTCATGGCATCAATTTTCATGTGGGTGCCGGCGAGGTGGTCACGCTGCTCGGACGCAACGGCGCCGGCAAGACCACCACGCTGAAATCGGTGATGGGAATCATCGGCAAGCGCTCCGGTTCGATCCGTTTCGAGAATCAGGAGATCATCCGCGCGTCCTCGGACAGGATCGCGCGGATGGGCATCGCTTTCTGCCCGGAGGAGCGCGGCATTTTCGCAAGCCTGGACGTGCGCGAAAACCTGCTGCTGCCGCCGACGGTACGGCCGGGAGGCCTGTCGCTCGACCAGATCTTCGATCTGTTTCCGAACCTGAAGGAGCGCCTCACCAGCCAGGGCACCAAGCTGTCGGGCGGCGAGCAGCAGATGCTCGCGATCGCGCGCATCCTGCGCACCGGCGCGCGTTTCCTGATGCTGGATGAACCGACCGAGGGGCTCGCGCCGGTCATCATCCAGCAGATCGGCCACACCATCGCGCGGCTCAAATCGGAGGGCTTTACCATTCTGCTGGTCGAGCAGAATTTCCGTTTCGCTTCGACGGTCGCTGACCGCTACTACATTGTCGAGCACGGCAAGGTGATCGACGGTTTTGCCAATTCGGAGCTCTCCGCCAATATGGACAAGCTCCATACTTATCTCGGCGTCTGACATTGCCGACATCAAGAAAAGCAAAAAGGACGACAAGCATATGAAGAACAGGATTTCGGCGCTGCTGCTCGGCACCGCCCTGACGTTTGCCACGGCCGGCCTTGCGCTTGCCCAGGACAAGACCGCCAAGATCGGCGCGCTCTCCGACCAGTCCGGGCTTTATTCCGATCTCGGCGGGCCCGGCTCGACGCTCGCGGCGCAGATGGCGGTCGAGGATTCCGGACTGCTCGCCAAGGGCTGGAAGATCGACGTCATCTCCGGCGACCACCAGAACAAGCCCGACATCGGCTCGACCATCGCGCGGCAGTGGTTCGACGTCGACAAGGTCGACGTCATCGTCGACGTGCCGAATTCCGGCGTGGCGCTCGCCGTCAACAACATCGTCAAGGAGAAGAACGGCGTCTACATCAACTCGGGCGCGGCGACCTCGGATCTGACCAACGCCCAGTGCACGCCGAACACGGTGCATTGGACCTACGACACCTACATGCTGGCGCATTCCACCGGGCAGGCGCTGGTGAAGTCCGGCGGCGATACCTGGTTCTTCCTCACCGCCGACTACGCCTTCGGCGCCGCGCTGGAGCGCGACACCACGGCCGTCATCACCGCCAATGGCGGCAAGGTGCTCGGCAGCGTCAAGCATCCGCTCAATACCTCGGATTTCTCGTCCTTCCTGCTGCAGGCGCAATCGTCCAAGGCGAAGATCATCGGCCTTGCGAATGCGGGCGGCGACACCACCAATTCGATCAAGCAGGCCGCTGAATTCGGCATCGTCTCCGGCGGCCAGAAGCTCGCGGCGCTGCTGTTGTTCCTCACCGACGTCAAGGCGATGGGGCTCGATGTCGCGCAGGGCCTGAACTTCACCGAGACCTTCTACTGGGACATGAACGACCAGACGCGGGCGTTCTCCAAGCGGTTCTCGGAGCGGTCGAAGGGCCACGCCATGCCGTCCATGGTGCAGGCCGGCGTCTATGCGGGTCTCCGTCACTATTTCAAGGCGCTCGAAGCGCTCGGCGGCAATCCGCATGACGGCGCCAAGATCGTGGAGAAGATGAAGTCGATCCCGACCGAGGATGATCTGTTCGGCAAGGGCGAGATCCAGCCGAACGGTCGCGCCATCCATCCGGCGTACCTGTTCGAGGTGAAGAAGCCCTCGGAATCCAAGGGGCCGTGGGATTTCTACAAGCTGGTCGCCACCGTTCCGGCCGACCAGGCGTTCACGCCGCTTTCCGAAAGCAAGTGCGCGCTGCTCAAGAAGTAACTATCATCGCCCGCCGGCGGTGAAGCCGGCGGGCTCCATTCGGGGGGAAGGGGGCGAAGGCCAAAGCGATGCAGGCTCTCTACGCACAGCTACTGGTGGGACTGATCAACGGCTCGTTTTACGCGCTGCTCAGCCTGGGGCTTGCCGTGATCTTCGGCATGCTCAACATCATCAATTTCGCCCATGGCGCGCTCTACATGATGGGCGCCTTCTGCGCCTATTTCCTGCTCAACATCGCCGGCATCGGCTATTGGTGGGCACTGATCATCGCGCCCATTGTGGTCGGCATTTTCGGCATGTTCCTGGAACGGACCATGCTGCAATGGTTGTCCGGGCTCGACCACGTCTACGGCCTGCTTTTGACCTTCGGCATCGCGCTGATCATCCAGGGCGTCTTCCAGAACTATTTCGGCTCCTCCGGCCTGCCATACCAGATACCTGACGCGCTCCGCGGCGGCATGAATCTCGGCTTCATGTTCTTGCCCATCTATCGCGGCTGGGTGGTCGTGTTCTCGCTGGTGATATGCATAGCCACCTGGTTCCTGATCGAGAAGACGCAGCTTGGCGCCTACCTGCGCGCCGCGACGGAAAATCCGACGCTGGTGCGCGCCTTCGGCATCAACGTGCCCAGGATGATCACGCTGACCTACGGCCTCGGCGTCGGGCTTGCGGCGCTCGCGGGTGTGCTGTCGGCACCGATCAACCAGGTGCGGCCGCTGATGGGCGCCGACCTCATCATCGTCGTGTTCGCGGTGGTGGTGATCGGCGGCATGGGATCGATCATGGGATCGATCATCACCGGTTTTGCGCTCGGCGTGATCGAGGGTCTGACCAAGTATTTCTACCCCGAGGCTTCCAACACCGTCGTGTTCGTCCTGATGGTGCTGGTCCTGCTTGTGAAGCCGACGGGACTGACCGGACGGGCGGCCTGATATGTCAGCACTCACCGACGACACCCTGCCGATCACGCCGCGCGCGATGCGCGACGAGATGGTCGCCTTTGGCCTGATGGCGGTGCTGCTGGCCATCGTGCCGCTCACCGGCATCTATCCGTTCTTCGTGATGCAGGCGCTGTGCTTTGCGCTGCTCGCCTGCGCTTTCAACCTGCTGGTTGGCTATGGCGGCCTGCTGTCGTTCGGCCACGCGATGTTCTTAGGGACAGCCGGCTACGTCTCGGCGCATGCGCTGAAGGTGTGGGCGCTGCCGCCGGAGCTCGGCATCATCATCGGCACGGCCGCGGCCTGCGGGCTTGCCGTCATCACCGGTTACGTCTCGATCCGCCGGCAGGGCATCTACTTCTCGATGATCACGCTGGCGCTGTCCCAGCTCCTCTACTTCATCTACCTGCAGGCGCCGTTCACCCACGGCGAGGACGGCATCCAGGGCATTCCGCAGGGCCACCTGTTCGGCATCTTCGACCTGTCCAAGCCGACGGTGCTCTACTATGTCGTGCTCGCCGGCTTCCTTGGCGGCTTCCTGCTGATCTACCGCACCATCAACTCGCCGTTCGGCGAGGTGCTGAAATCGATCCGCGAGAACGAGCCGCGCGCGATCTCGCTCGGCTACAAGACCGATCACTACAAGCTGCTGGCCTTCATCCTGTCAGGCACGCTCGCGGGCTTCGCCGGCTCGCTCAAGGTGTTCGTGGCCCAGAACGCCTCGCTGACCGACGTGCACTGGTCGATGTCGGGCGAGATCGTGCTGATGACGCTGGTCGGCGGCCTCGGCACCATTTTCGGTCCCGTGGTCGGCGCCTTCATCATCATTGCCATGCAGCAGTATCTGGCCGGTTACGGCCAGTGGGTGACCGTGATCCAGGGCGTCATCTTCGTCGCCTGCGTGCTGACCTTCCGCCGTGGCATCATCGGCGAGATCGCGCGTTTGCTCAGGCGGTCGCTGTAGGGGCAGGTCCTCGTAGCCCGGGCCCGGGTGGAGCGGACCGCGTAACCCGGGAGGTCTGCATCCGCGTTTGCCGGTGGCCCCGGGTTACGCGGGCGCTCCACCCGCGCTACGGCATTGTTACCGACAAAGCGGTGGATGACCTGGTTCCGCTGGCGGAGCGCTGGCCACTCCTGCACAGAATGTTCTATGACAGTTTTGTGACAGGTCGCGGGGCGGTTGCTCCGGAACGATGGATTTTGCCCCTATGCTGCGCTGGTTTCGAGCCTTTTTGCCCAAGGAGGAGCGGTTTTTCGACCTGTTCGGCCGGCATGCCAAGACCGCCGTCCAGTGCGCGATGGCGTTGCAGGATGTGCTGAAGGGTGGGGACGAGACGCCGGTGCACTGCCAGCGCGTCAACCAGTTCGAGAACGACGCCGACAATATCACCCGCGAGGTCCTGACTGCGGTCCGCCGCACCTTCATCACCCCGTTCGACCGCGGCGACATCACGAACCTCATCACTTCCATGGACGACGCCGTCGACCAGATGCAGCAGACCGCCAAGGCTGTGGTGCTGTTCGAGGTACGCGCGTTCGAGCCGCCGATGCGCGAGATGGGCACCCTGATCGTGGAATGCGCCAATCTGGTCGGGCGCGCGCTGCCGCTCTTGCAGTCGATCGGCAACAACGTTTCGATGCTGACGCAGATCACGGAGGAACTGACCAAGCTCGAGGGCCGGGTCGACGATCTCCACGATATCGGGCTGAAGGAGCTTTACCTCAAGCACCGCGACGCCAACACGATGGATTTCATCGTCGGCGCCGAGATCTACGATCACCTCGAAAAGGTCGCCGACCGCTTCGACGACGTCGCCAACGAGATCAACTCGATCGTGATCGAGCAAGTCTGAGCATGATCCGGAAAAGTGGAAACCGGTTTTCCCCGCGACAAACGCGCAGCGTTTGCGCGCAGATCATGCTCGAGCAAATGAAGCAGGGCGGTTAAGTGGACGCCACGCTTGGTCTTCCGGTCCTGGTGATCCTGATCGCGGTCGCCCTGCTGTTCGATTTCCTGAACGGCCTGCACGACGCCGCGAATTCGATCGCGACCATCGTCTCGACCCGCGTGCTGCGGCCGCATTACGCGGTGTTCTGGGCGGCGTTCTTCAACTTCATCGCTTTCATGGTGTTCGGCCTGCACGTCGCCAACACCATCGGCACCGGGATCATCGAGCCCGAGGTCGTCGATGCCACCGTGATCTTCGCTGCGCTGGTCGGTGCCATCGTCTGGAACGTGATCACCTGGGCGCTCGGCATCCCGTCGTCGAGCTCGCATGCGCTGATCGGCGGCCTGGTCGGCGGCGGCATGGCGAAGGCGGGAATTTCAGCGGCGGTGTGGAGCGGCCTTTCCAAGACGCTGCTGGCGATCGTGCTGTCGCCCCTGGTCGGCTTCCTGCTGGCGCTGGTGCTGGTCGCGATCGTGTCCTGGCTGTCGGTGCGCTCGACGCCGTTCGCGGTCGACCGCGCCTTCCGCATCCTGCAATTCGCCTCCGCCTCGCTCTATTCGCTCGGCCATGGCGGCAATGACGCGCAGAAGACCATGGGCATCATCGGCGTGCTGCTCTATTCGCAAGGCCATCTCGGCGAGGAGTTTCACATTCCGTTCTGGGTTGTGCTGGCCTGCCAGGCGGCGATGGCGCTGGGCACCCTGATGGGTGGCTGGCGCATCGTGCGCACCATGGGCCTGCGCATCACCAAGCTGACGCCGATGCAGGGCTTTTGCGCGGAGACCGGCGGAGCGGCGACCCTGTTCATGGCGACCTTCCTCGGTGTTCCCGTTTCCACCACCCACACCATCACCGGCGCCATCGTCGGCGTCGGTGCGGCGCGCCGGGTCTCGGCGGTGCGCTGGAACGTCGCAAGCTCGATCGTCTATGCCTGGATCATCACCATCCCGGCCGCCGCCGCCGTTGCGGCAGCAACCTATTGGGCGGTGCTGGTGCTGCGCTGAGAGACCTTAGGTCACCAGCTTGAGCCCGATAATGCCCGCGACGATCAGCCCGATGCTCGAGAGCCGGAGCGCGGTGGCCGGCTCGCCGAACAGGGCGATGCCGAGCATTGCCGTTCCCACCGCCCCGATGCCGGTCCACACCGCATAGGCGGTTCCGATCGGCAGCGTCTTCAGCGCGAGCCCGAGCAGGACGATGCTGCCGAGCATGCTCAGAAGCGTCAGCACCGATGGAACGAGCCTCGTGAAACCTTCGGTATATTTGAGCCCGATCGCCCAACCGACCTCCATCAGACCGGCGATGAGCAGGATAGTCCAGGCCATGACGACCCTCCTGATAAGGCAGGGTCGTCCCCGCGGCTGATGTCGTGAACAGGAAGGTCGTCCTTCCCGGCCGTCGATATGGGGCTGGCCTTCGCGTTCCGCAATCACCATATAGGCTTGATTGACACTGGTTTCCCTGCCAAACGCTCCCCGCCATGTCCGACGTTGCCCTGACAGCCGAATCGCCGTCCCGTTCCCCGCTTGCCGATGAAGTGGCGCGGCGGCGCACCTTTGCGATCATCTCCCACCCGGACGCCGGCAAGACCACGCTGACGGAAAAGCTGCTGCTGTTCGGCGGCGCCATCAATCTCGCCGGCCAGGTCAAGGCCAAGGGCGAACGGCGGAACACGCGTTCCGACTGGATGAAGATCGAGCGCGAGCGCGGCATCTCGGTGGTCACCTCGGTGATGACCTTCGAGTTCCAGGATCACGTGTTCAACCTTCTGGACACGCCGGGCCACGAGGACTTTTCGGAAGACACCTATCGTACGCTGACCGCGGTCGACTCCGCGGTCATGGTGATTGACGCCGCCAAGGGCATCGAAGCGCGCACGCGAAAACTGTTCGAGGTATGCCGCCTGCGCGACATCCCGATCATCACCTTCATCAACAAGATGGACCGCGAGAGCCGCGACACTTTCGATCTGCTGGACGAGATCGAAAAAACGCTGGCGCTCGACACCACGCCGATGACCTGGCCGGTCGGTCGCGGCCGCGATTTCATGGGCACCTATGATGTCAGGAACGGCGGCGTGCGCCTGCTCGAAGGCGGCGGCGCCAAGACCGGGCAGGCCGAGCAGATCGATATCGCCGATCTCGCAAGCCGCAATCCCAATCTCGACGTCGCCGAGATCAAGGACGAACTCGCGCTGGTGTCGGAGGCCTGCAAACCGTTCGAGCTCGATGCGTTCCGCGAGGGT
Source organism: Bradyrhizobium sp. USDA 10063 (assembly GCF_054063735.1). Lineage (NCBI taxonomy): Bacteria > Pseudomonadati > Pseudomonadota > Alphaproteobacteria > Hyphomicrobiales > Nitrobacteraceae > Bradyrhizobium > Bradyrhizobium sp. USDA 10063. The sequence continues at coordinate 602,243 of NZ_JBSSGP010000002.1, forward strand.
CACCTGACGCCGGTCTATTTCGGCAGCGCGCTGCGCAATTTCGGCGTCGGAGATCTCCTGGAAGGGCTCGGGCAATTCGCGCCGGCGCCGCGCGCGCAGGATTCCGATCTGCGCAAGGTCGAGGCTTCAGAGCCGCGCATGAGCGCCTTCGTGTTCAAGATCCAGGCCAACATGGATCCGAACCACCGCGACCGCATCGCCTTCGCGCGGCTGTGCTCGGGCAAGCTCAGCCGCGGCATGAAGGCCAAGCTGGTGCGCACCGGCAAGAACATGAGCCTGTCGAGCCCGCAATTCTTCTTCGCGCAGGACCGTTCGGTGGCGGACGAAGCCTTCGCGGGCGACGTCGTCGGCATTCCCAATCACGGCACGCTGCGGATCGGCGATACGCTCACCGAAGGCGAGGAGTTGACCTTCGTCGGCGTGCCGAGCTTCGCGCCGGAAATCGTCCGCCGCGTGCGGCTGACGGACGCGATGAAGGCGAAGAAGCTGAAGGAAGCCTTGCAGCAGATGTCGGAGGAGGGCGTCGTGCAGGTGTTCCGCCCGCGCGACGGCGCTCCGGCCCTGGTCGGTGTGGTCGGCCCGCTGCAGCTCGACGTGTTGAAGGCGCGGCTGGACGCGGAATATTCGCTGCCGGTGGAATTCGAGGTGTCGGAATTCCAGCTCGCGCGCTGGATCTCCTCCGACGACCGCAAGAAGCTCGATGCGTTCATCGCTTCGAACAGTTCCGGCATCGCCGACGATGTCGACGGCGATCCCGTGTTCATGGCCAGGAACGAGTTCTACCTCGGCTACACCCAGGAGCGCGCGGAAGGCATCACCTTCTCCAACGTCAAGGACGTCAAGCGGAAGGGGTAGCATCGTGTGCTGAGGCCGTCGTCCCCCGCGAAGGCGGGGGACCCAGTACGCCGCAGCCTCTCGGTGAAACACGACCGTCTCTGGAATACTGGATCGCCCGATCAAGTCGGGCGACGACAGCGGTATATGTGGAACCACGAACGCAAGGAAGTGAACGCACGCCAGCTTGATGGCGCTCGTTGCGGCCCTCATTTTCGAGGAGGCGGCATCCAAAAGGGCTTGCATCATGCTGCGACGCGTCGTGATCTGCCTCGTATTCATCGTGCTCGGAATTTCCGCAGGCCGCGCCGCGGAGCGGCAGCAGACCAATCCGGTGCCGTTCGCGCATACGCCCTGCAGCGTGCTGGACGAGGGTCCCTGCACGCCATCCTATTGCAGCGTATTCAACCATGGGCCGTGCATCCCCGAGATGGACTATCCCTATGGCGAGAACCTGCAGGTCACGGTCCTGACGGTGCCGCCACAGGACCAGGCGGCGAAATACAAGAAGCCCGATCACGATCTCGATACCATCGGCGATCTCTTCGCCGCGCTTCGCTCCTGCTGGACCCCGCCGCCGGCCGACGACGCGCGCGAGGGCATGCAGATGTCGGTCCGTTTCAGCTTCAAACGATCAGGCGAAATGATCGCGACGCCCCGCATGACCTTTGCCACTGCTGGCGTCCCGGCGGATACCCGCACTACCTACCTGAACGCGATCGATACATCGTTGAAGGCCTGCCTGCCGCTCAAATTCAGCAGCGGCCTCGGCGGGGCGCTCGCCGGCCGCCCGATCGCAATCCGCTATGTCGACAATCGCGAATTGGGCAAGCAGGCGGAGAAGCCGTAGCTCCCGCGCGGTGGCATTCCGGGGCGCGGACAAATCCGAACTGCATCCGTGGAGGACACTACGCTCTCTCTCCCGCTTGCGGGGGAGGGCTGGGGTGGGGGGTGTCTCCGCGGAACGACTCTTCGTGTGGAGAAAGCCCCCACCCGGCGCTACGCGCCGACCTCCCCCGCAAGCGGGAGAGGTGAAGTGAACTCGCGGGCGTGCCGCCTGACGCATTGCGCAACCGGCCCCCAAAATGATAGGCGAAGCCCAAAGGCAGGCGCCGAGGGAGGGACATCGTGGGACTGCTGGTGATGATCCTGGGGTTGGTCCTGTTCTTTGGTGTCCACACGCTTACGACCCAGCGCGACCTGCGCGCGCGGATCATCGATGCCGTGGGCGAGGGCGGCTACAAGATCGCCTATTCCCTGGTCTCCGCGGTCGGGCTCGCGCTGATCATCTGGGGATTTGCCCGTTACCGCGCGACGGGCTGGATCGACGTCTGGTATCCGCCGACATTCCTGAAGCACATCACCATCGCGCTGATGCTGCCGGCCGTGATCCTGGTGGTGGCGTCCTACATCCGCGGCCGCATCTACACGACGCTGAAACATCCGATGCTTGCCGGCATCAAATTATGGGCGGCGGCGCATCTGCTCGCCAATGGCGATCTCGGCTCGATCATCCTGTTCGGCTCGTTCCTCGCCTGGGCGGTGTTTGACCGCATCTCGCTGAAACATCGCGCCGATGCCGGCGGCCCGCCGATCCCAATCGGCGGTCCCGGCAACGATGCAATCGCGGTCGCGGTCGGCGTCATCGCTTACGTGGCGCTCGCATTCGCATTCCATCCCGTCGTGATCGGCGTCCCCGTCGTTGGAGCTTAAAATGTCCGTACAATCAGCCATCAAGCGCAAGACCGCACCCGATATCCGCGCCCGCAAGAACGGCGAGCCGATCGTGATGCTGACGTCGTATCACGCGCATACCGCGGCGCTGGTCGACCGCTACTGCGACGTCATCCTGGTCGGCGATTCCCTCGGCAACGTCATGCATGGGCTGGAGACCACGGTGCCGGTCACGCTGGACATGATGATTCTGCAGGGACGGGCGGTGATGCGCGGCTCTGAGCGCGCGCTTGTTGTGGTGGACATGCCCTTCGGCTCCTATGAGGCGTCAAAGGAGCAAGCGTTTCATTCCGCGGTGCGGATTTTGAAGGAGACCGAGTGCGGCGCGGTCAAGCTCGAAGGCGGCGCCCGCATGGCCGAGACGGTGGCGTTCCTGAGCGAGCGCGGCATTCCCGTGATGGGCCATATCGGGCTGACGCCACAATCGATCAACACGCTCGGCTCGTTCCGCGCGCAGGGGCGTGACGAGAAAGGCTGGGCGCCGATCGAGAACGACGCCAAAGCGATCGCCGAAGCCGGCGCCTTCTCGGTCGTGATCGAGGCGGTGGCCGAGCCGCTGGCGCGCAAGATCACGCAAGCGATCGCCATTCCCACCATCGGCATCGGCGCAAGCGCCGCCTGCGATGGCCAGGTGCTGGTGCTCGAGGACATGCTCGGGCTGTCGCCGCGCACGCCGAAATTCGTCCGCCGCTACGGCAATCTCGGCCCCTCGATCGAAGCCGCCATCGAGGGCTACGCCGCCGACGTCCGCGCCCGCAATTTCCCCGGACCCGAGCATGTCTACGACATGAAGAAGAGCTAGGGCATGACGAAATCAGGTCGAATTGCATCCACAATCGACGCTGCGCTCCCTCTCCCGCTTGCGGGGGAGGGCTGGGGTGGGGGTATCTCCGCGATGGGACTGTTCGTGGGGAGAGAGCCCTCACCCGCTGCGCTCTTCGAGCGCATCGACCTCCCCCGCAAGCGGGGGAGGTGAAGTATGGACTGGTCAGGGCATCCGATTCCGGACATGCGCCTCGAAGCGCGCTTCGGCGACCGCGTCGTGCCGGTGTTTTGCGAGCGGCCGAAGAGCATCTGGGCGATGATATCGGAGGCTGCCGCCAACAACCCTGACGGCGAGGCGCTGATCTGCGGCGACAGGCGGATGAGCTGGCGCGAGGTCGTGCGGCAATCCGCGCAGGTCGCGGCCGGACTAGAGAAGCTCGGCTTGCGCGCCGGCGACCGTGTCGCGGTGCTGCTCGGCAACCGCATCGAGTTCGTGCTGACGATGTTCGCAGCCGCGCATGCAGGGCTCGTCACCGTGCTGCTCTCGACGCGGCAGCAGAAGCCTGAGATCGCCTATGTCCTCGGCGACTGCGGCGCCAAGCTCCTGATCCACGAGGCGACGCTGGCCGAACGCGTGCCTGACGCGGCCGACGTGCCCGAACTGAAGCATCGGATTTCGGTCAGCGACGACGGCGCATCGCGATTCGCCGCGCTGCTCGACAACGCGCCATCAGAGGCGCCCGCGTTGGTCGGCGAAGAGGATACGGCGATGATCCTCTACACGTCAGGCACTACCGGGAAGCCGAAAGGCGCGATGCTCGCGAATTGCAACGTCATCCATTCCTCGATGGTGTTCGTGTCCACCTTGAAACTCACGGCGGCGGATCGTTCGATCGCGGCGGTGCCGCTGGCGCATGTCACCGGCGCGGTCGCCAATATCACGACCATGGCGTGCTGCGGCGGCGCGCTGATCATCATGCCCGAATTCAAGGCGGCGGAATATCTGAAGGTCGCTTCCCGCGAGCGCGTCACCTACACGGTGATGGTGCCGGCAATGTACAATCTCTGCCTGCTGCAGCCGGATTTCGACAGCTACGATCTCTCGAGCTGGCGCATCGGCGGTTTCGGCGGCGCCCCGATGCCGGTCGCGACGATCGAGCGATTGGATGCGAAGATACCCGGACTGAAGCTCGCGAATTGCTACGGCGCCACCGAGACCACGTCGCCCTCGACGCTGATGCCCGGCGAACTGACCGCCGCGCATATCGACAGCGTCGGCCTGCCGTGCCCCGGTGCCGAGATCATCGTGATGGATGGCAATCACCGCGAACTGCCGCGCGGCGAGATCGGCGAGATCTGGATCCGCAGCGGCTCGGTCATCAAGGGCTACTGGAATAATCCGAAGGCGACCGCGGAGAGCTTCACCGCCGGTTTCTGGCATTCCGGCGATCTCGGTTCGATCGACGAGCGCGATTTCGTCCGCGTGTTCGACCGCCAGAAGGACATGATCAACCGCGGCGGCCTGAAGATCTATTCCGCCGAGGTCGAGTCGGTGCTCGCTGGCCATCCTGCCGTCGTCGAAAGCGCGATCATCGCAAAGCCCTGTCCGGTGCTGGGCGAACGCGTGCATGCGGTGATCGTGACCCGCGACGAGGTCGGCGCCGAAACATTGCGCGCCTGGTGCGCCGAGCGACTGTCCGACTACAAGGTGCCGGAGACGATGGCGATCACGCGCGACCCGCTGCCGCGCAATGCCAACGGCAAGGTGATCAAGCGGCAGTTGCGCGAGGCATTTGCGGCGAGCCTGACGGCGCCGGCGTGAGGCGGGCGAGGGAGGCGGCCTACGATGGTGCGCTCGCGGAATTCAGATGCCGGCCGAAGGTGTCATTGCGGTTGCGCTACTGCCTCGAACAGGCTTTTATGGGCTATACGCCTTGCCTGCCGTCCGAAGTCCGATTAGCTGGGCGGTGGGGTCGAGGCAAGTGCGCCCGGCGCGACCGTTATTTAATTACTCTACAGGACCGACGGCATTTCCCGTCACTTTCGAGGTCCAATCGAATTTCTTGAGCGAGTGCGATGTCAAACGCCATGCAGCATATCGTCGACGTCTACGTGCGGCTGAACAACCGTGAGGGACTCTAGGGCGTCCTGTTCGCTTGAACGCTGACAATGGACCAGAGATTGCGGCAGCGGCCGCTTAACGACTGACAGCCAGGATTCAATTCGACACCATGGAAGAGTGCGATCTTCTCATTGCGCTGCTCCGCATAAGCCATGACTTGGCAACTCGTCACGGGCAGGTCGTCCGCCTCAGGGCCGAACTAGACCGACTGTCTCGGCTGACCACACTGCCGGCAATCGAGATGTCAGAAGCGATTTCCCGCCCTCGGAGAGCGGACGAACGCGACTTCGCGACCGCAACCGATCTCCTCGCAACATTTCGCCCGCGCGTGGACGGGGTACGGAAGCGGCGCATCAAGTGATATCGGCCAGAGCATGATCCGGAGCAGTGTGAAGCAGTTTTCCCTCGCGACAAACGCAAAGCGTTTGCGCTGAAGCGCGATGATGATTCATCTTCGTCTCATCGGGCTTTAGCTCCGGCGCAAATCGGGGGTTTACGCCCGGGCGTCGCCCCGGCCATCGGGCTGAGGGGCGAGCGCTCAGCCACTAATCAATCAAGGGTTGTGTTGCTTTGCAATATCGCGGCTGCATGGCGGATTTAATATTTACATTATTATGCTGATTTAATATTGCCATTATTATCACCTAATGTTAATGATTTAATAAAATCGCGGGCGAGGAGATTGATACTCATGCTTTGGATGTCTTGGACGAAATTCACACGCCTTTGGTCTCTCAAAAGCGTTCTTGGCGGACTAGCTGTGTTAGGGATCGCGACCACCGGTTACGTCGTCCACGGAGGTGGCGGCCCTACCAATTCGACCGGCGGTGGCGGCCAAGGCGCTCCTGGTGGCATCCATGGCGCTCCGGGACCTGTCGCTGGCGCTGGACTTCCTCTTGCTCTTATTGCAGTCGGGTATGGCGTCTATCGTCTCGTAAGGCGCCGTCACAAATCGCACTGACAACTCCATCGCCCGCTGGAACACGGCTGACCTAAGGGCAAAGGGCCGGGCACATGGCGTGACCATCCCACGCCGTGTGAGAGAAGCGGACGCTCTGCCTTTCGCGACAGGCGTGGCCCTTCAGTCTGCGGAATTCCAAGTGGAGCGCCCGTTCACGCCTTGAAGGCCTCGGAATTCACGTTAAATATGCCGCGGGGGGTATCCTGAAATGGAGCCCACTTAATGACGCCACGTTTTGTTTTCTTCGCCTTTTTCACAGCATTCATTTTGGCAGCGACTTTTGCGGCGATCACAACGGCCAGGCAGATCCATAGCTATCAGGCCACTATAGCGGGACGGGCAATCTGAGCCCGGATGGGGGACTCGACTGGTACGACGACGCATTCGGTCGCGGGGAGCGCACCGTGGCCCGGTCGAGCTGAGGAACGCCCTCATGCAGCTCGTCGCCCACCTTGTTTACGCCGTTTGTTACTGACGTAACCATTCCGCCAACTCTCCAAATCGCGCTGTAACCTGCAACTGGTGCTCTCCGCATAACGAATCCAGTGGAGCGCACAACATGAACAATCTCGTCGGACGACGTGCGGTCGTGATCGGCAGTGGCATCGCAGGCTTGTCAGCAGCGGCTGTATTGGCGGACCATTTCGAACAGGTCGACATACTCGAGCGCGACAAGATCGCAGCCTCTGTCCAATCGCGGCCGGGCACGCCGCAGGATCGGCATCCGCATGGGCTCCTCGTCGGCGGTCTCAAGGCGCTCGATGAAATTCTTCCGGGCTTCGAACAGAACCTCGCCGCAGCAGGGGCGGTCCCTGTCAACATAGCGGAGGAATTCCGCGTTGAGCGCGCAGATGTCGGCGCATTGCCGTGCCGCGATTTTGGCCTGTCAATTCTCTGTGCGAGCCGGCCACTTATCGAGTCAGTACTACAGAACCGGGTGCTGGCGATGGCCAACGTTTCGCTACGGTCGGAATGCCGAGTAGGTAAGGTTCTTGAGAGCAACGGCGTTGTCCGCGGCGTGCAATTCGACACAGGTCCGACAAGATCGCAGATCCTGGAGAGCGATCTTGTGGTCGATGCATCCGGTCGCGGCGCTCTGACATTGTCGCTGCTGGACGCACTTGGCTGGGCTCGGCCGGAGGTCAGTGAGGTCAGCCTCGAGATCGGCTATTCAACCATGATTGTGCGCTTTGCCCCGCATGATCTGCCGCAATGGAAGATCGTGTTGACGGAGACCAATCCGCCTTACTCTGCGCTGAAAGGCGTGTTCGTGCCCTTGGAAGGCGACCGCTGGTACATCACGATCGCGGACCGCGCGGCTGTACCGCGGCTGCAGACCTGGAGCGATTTCATCAATGCCGTCTCCGAACTGAAGATGCAGACCTTATCCGAGGTCCTTAGTCATGCTCAGCCGATTGAGCCGGTCAGGCACTTCGGTTTCTCGGCGAACCGGTGGCACCATTTCGAACAGCTTGATCAGTTGCCGCGCGGCGTCCTGCCGATTGGGGATGCGCTTTGTCGCTTCAATCCGACCTATGGACAGGGCATGTCATCGGCCGCCATGCAGGCGCGGTTGCTGCGGGCCGCTTTGAAAAGTGCGGCGCTGGAGGGCGACCCGATTGCGGCGGTGCAGGCGGCCTTCATGAGCAGTGTGCAGTCCGTTGTTCAACAACCGTGGAATATGTCCACCGGTGTCGATCTCGCTTTTCCCGAGGCGCGAGGCGAGCGGCCAGAGAATTTCGAGGAGAACCGTCGGTTCCAGGCAAAGCTGCTCCGCGCGGCCGTCGCGGATCCGATCGTTCATCGGGCTTTGATCGAAGTCGGTCAGCTTTTGCAGCCTCAAGCGATTCTCCGAGAGCCGCACATTCAGGAAAGGATCGAGGCTGGGTCAGCCGAAGTGATGGCATGACGCAGCACTTGAGTTGGCTGAGGGGCGCGCGTCATGAAGATGGCGCCGATACAACAAGCGGCGGTTGCGATGTTCTCGTCAGGCTAGCGTCGAAGCTGGGCCTCGATGGCCGGCTTGTCGATCACCGACCAGACCTGCACGATCTTGTCTTCACGGAATTCATAAATCACGTTTTCGGCGAACGAGACCCGTTTCCCGTCGATCTTGAGACCGAGAAACTCTCCCTTCGGCGTGCAGTCAAAGAACAGACGGCTCGACACGTAAGGCGGATCGGAGATCAAAAGCTGGATATTGAAGGCGAGGTCCGGGATCTGGCGAAAGTCATTTTCCAGCATCTCGCGATAACCCGACAGTCCGATCCGCCGACCGTTGTGGCGTACGTCGTCGTCAACGAACCGTCCCAGGTGCGTCCAGTCCTGTCCGTTCAAGCAGGTGATGTAGTCTCGATAGATCTCGGAGAGACGCTGCGGTGTCACGACAGACTTTCCTTCTGCCGCAGGTATCTGGGAAGCAATCGGTTCCTGCGCTATCCCCGACACGGGGCGTGAGAAGAGCAGGCAGCCTTCCACCGTTAACGCTTTGATCCGCCTCGCTTTGCCTTGCCACCGCCATATCATTAAGGTAACGCCGCCGCGATGTGGGGATCGGGCGCGTCTGGCGCCTTGGCATTTTGCTTCGCCCTCCGGGGATGGGATAGCCTTAAGTGTCTGAATTATTTAGTGAAGTCGACGAGGAACTGCGTCGCGAGCAGCTCAAGAAGCTGTGGGACAAGTATTCGCTTCTGATCATTGCGGTCGCGATCCTGATCGTCGCCGGCGTGGGCGGCTGGCGCGGCTACGAATACCTCCAGGGCCAGAAGGCGGCCGAGGCGGGGGCTGCCTTCGACCGGGCCGTCGAGCTTTCCGAGCAGAACAAGCACGCCGAGGCGGAGGCCGCTTTCGCCGACCTGGCCGCGAAGGCGCCGGCCGGCTACCGCGTGCTGGCGCGGCTGCGTCTGGCGGCCGAGGTCGCGACCCGCGACCCGCAGGCGGCCGCGAAGATGTATGACGAGATCACCGCCGACCGCAGCGTCGGTACTGCGGAGCAGGATCTGGCGCGAATCCGCGCCGCGCAGTTGCTGCTGGAAGGCACGACCTACCAGAACATGCTGCAGCGGCTTGAGCCCGCCACGGCGGCGAACTCGACCTTCCGTCACACGGCGCGCGAATTGCTGGCATTGTCGGCCTACCGCGCCAATGACGCGGCCGCCGCGCGGCAGTGGCTCGACCTGATCGCAAACGACGCCGAGACGCCGCCGAGCCTGCGCTCGCGCGCCGAGGCGTTGCAGGCCCTGCTGCCGCCGGTCGCCAAGAGCTGATTGAGAGCTAACGAGTTGAGTGAGGGATCGCCCATGCGCCGCTCGCAACGTCTGATCGCAGCCGCCGTCGCCATTGCGCTTTGCAGCGTGCTGGCCGGCTGCGGAGGCGGCGGCCTGTCCAATTTCGATCCGTCGGACCTGCTCGATTTCCTTGACACCAAGAAGAAGCTGCCAGGCGAGCGCAAGCCCGTGTTCCCCGATGGCGTGCCCGGCCTGGAGCAGGGCGTGCCGAAGGAACTATACAAGGGGTCGCAGCAGCAGATCGATGAGCAGAATGCGCAGGCGGCCGCCGCTGCTGCTCCGCCGCCGGAGCCTCCGCCGGAGCAGGCGAAGTCGAAGCGATCGGCCAAGGGCAGGGCGGCTGCAGCCAGCACGGCGCCTGCCGCCGAGCCGGCCGCTGCCGATCCCAACGCCGCGCCGTCCGAGGAGGGCGCGCCCGCAACTCTGCCGCCGGAGCCGAAGGCAAAGAAGATGGCGCGCAAGCGCACCACCGCGCCGCCGCCTGATCAGACGGCCCAGCCGGCTGCGCAACCGGCACCTGCACAGCCCACACAGCCCACACAGCAATCCGCCGCGCCATTCCCGGCCCCGCTGCCGAGCGGCAGCTTTACGCGCTAGTTCCTGCTAGACTTCACCGACACGCATTTCCGCGAACAGCGCTTTGATGATCCATGTCCCTCACGATCGCCATCATCGGCCGGCCCAATGTCGGAAAATCGACGCTGTTCAACCGCCTGGTCGGGCAGAAGCTCGCACTGGTCGATGACGAGCCCGGCGTAACCCGCGACCGCCGCGAAGGGCAGGCGCGGCTCGGCGATCTCGAATTCACGATCATCGATACCGCCGGCCTCGACGAGGGCGCCAAGGGCTCGCTGACCGCGCGCATGCAGGAGCAGACGGAGACGGCGATCGGCCTTGCGGACGCGCTGATGTTCGTGATCGACGCGCGGGTGGGGCTGACGCCGACCGACGGCGCCTTCGCCGATTTCGCCCGCCGCGCCGACAAGCCGGTGGTGCTGGTCGCCAACAAGGCCGAGGGCAAGCATGGCGAGCTCGGCGCGATGGAATCCTACGCGCTGGGCCTGGGCGATCCGGTCCAGATTTCCGCCGAGCACGGCGAGGGCATGGGCGAACTTTATGACGCGCTAAGCGCGCTGATGCCGGCGCCTGCCGAAGATGAAAGCGTCGACGACGACGCGCCTGAAACCGAGGAGGACATCGGCAGGCGCCCGATCCGCGTCGCCATTGTCGGCCGCCCCAATGCCGGCAAGTCGACGCTGATCAATCATCTCGTCGGCGAGGAGCGGCTCCTGACCAGCCCGGAAGCCGGCACCACGCGCGATTCCATCGCGGTTGAGATCAACTGGCAGGGCCGCGACTTCCGCCTGTTCGACACCGCGGGCTTGCGGCGGCGCTCGCGGATCGAGGAGAAGCTGGAGAAGCTGTCGGTCGCCGACGCGCTGCGCGCGGTGCGCTTTGCCGAAGTCGTCGTGCTGATGATGGACGCACAGAACAAGTTCGAGGAGCAGGACCTGCGCATCGCCGATCTGGTCGAGCGCGAGGGCCGCGCGATCGTTCTTGCAGTCAACAAATGGGACCTGGTCGAGCGCAAGCCGAACCTGATCTCGGCGTTGCGTGCGGACGCCGATCATTGGCTGCCGCAGGTGAAGGGCGCGCCTGTTGTCGCAGTCTCCGGGCTGACGGGGGAGGGCGTCGATCGCCTGATGAAGGCGATCGAGGAGGCCTACGCCACCTGGAACAAGCGCGTCTCTACCGCCGCGCTCAATCGCTGGTTCGAGCAGGCGATCGCGGCCAATCCGCCGCCCGCCGTCTCCGGCCGCAGATTGAAGCTGAACTACATCACCCAGAACAAGGCGCGGCCGCCGAGCTTCGTGCTGTTCTGCTCGCGCGCCGACGCCGTGCCGCAATCCTATCTGCGCTATCTCACCAACTCGCTGCGCGAGACTTTCGATCTGCCGGGCACGCCGGTGCGCATCACGCTGCGCGAAAAGGCCAATCCCTTCGCCCACAAGCGCAAGCGGTTGTCATGAGCGAAGAGGCGGCCGCCATCGTCGACACGCCACCGAGGCGAAGCGGCGCCGCGATTTTCATCTTCGGCACCGTCCTGCTCGACATGCTGGCGCTCGGTGTCGTCATTCCGATCCTGCCGAAATTGATCGAGGGCTTCGTCGACAACGACACCGCGAGCGCGGCGCGGATCTTCGGCCTGTTCGGCACCGCCTGGGCGCTGATGCAGTTGTTCTTCTCGCCGATCCTCGGCGGTTTGTCCGACAGGTTCGGGCGGCGTCCGGTGGTGCTATTGTCGAACTTTGGTCTCGCCGCGGACTATGTGCTGATGGCGCTGGCGCCGTCGCTGGTCTGGCTGTTCGTCGGCCGCCTGATTTCGGGCATCACCTCGGCGAGCGTCTCGACCGCCTTTGCCTATATCACCGACGTCACCGCGCCGGAGCAGCGCGCCACCATGTTCGGCAAGATCGGCGTCGCCTTCGGTGCCGGTTTCATCCTGGGGCCGGCACTTGGTGGATTGCTCGGCGGCATCGATCCGCGATTGCCGTTCTGGGTCGCGGCGGGCCTGAGTTTTGCCAATGGACTCTATGGGCTCTTGATCCTGCCGGAGTCGCTGCCGCGAGAGCGTCGTTCGCCGTTTCGCTGGCAGAACGCCAATCCGATCGGCGCGCTGCACCTGCTCGGCTCAAACCGCGTGCTCGGTGGCCTGTCGCTGGCGAATTTCTTCGCGCAGCTCGCGCATGTCGTGCTGCCATCGACCTACGTGCTCTATGCGACCTATCGCTACGGCTGGGACACCGCGACCGTCGGCGCGACGCTGGCGCTGGTCGGCCTCTGCCAGATGATCGTGCAGGGCGCGGCGATCGGACCGATCGTTAGCCGCTTCGGCGAGCAGCGTGCGCTGTTGTTCGGGCTTGCCTGCGGCGCCGTCGGCTTCCTGATTTTCGCGAGCGCGCCGACCGGGACATTGTCCTGGTTCGGCATCCCCGTGATGGCGCTGTGGGGAGTCGCGGGCGCAGCGATCCAGGCGTTGATGACGCAGCTCGTCGCGCCCGATCAGCAGGGCCAGCTCCAGGGCGCCACCAACAGCGTGCAGAGCGCGTCCCAGCTCGTGGGACCGTTCTTGTTCACGTTGACGTTCGCCCATTTCATCGGCGCGAGCGCGCCGTTCAAACTGCCGGGCGCACCGTTCTTCCTCGCAGCAGCGCTGTTGCTGCTGGCGCTGTTCGTCGCGGCGTGGACGCTGGCGAGAAAAGCGCAAGCTTCGTCGACTGCGTAGGGTGGGCAAAGGCGCACTTTGCGCCGTGCCCACCACTTCTTGCACGCACAAGAATGGTGGGCACGCTTCGCTTTGCCCACCCTACAGGCGGCGCATCACGCCATTACTTCTTCACCAGCGGGCATTCGCTGGCTTCCAGCGGCTTGGCCGCGTCTTCCGGCGCGATGGTGGCGATCAGCTTGTAATAGTCCCACGGATATTTGGACTCTTCCGGCTTCTTCACCTCGAACAGATAGGCCGGGATGATGCGGCGGCCGTCGGCGCGCAGCGGGCCCTTGCCGAACAGGGGATCGTCGGTCGGCAGTTCCTTCATCTTGGCGACGGTCTTGGCGCCGTCATGCGTGTTGCCGCCCATCGCTTCCAGCGCCTTGAGGTAATGCAGCACGGCGGCGTAATTGCCCGCGACGGTCATCGACGGCATCATGCCCTTCGGCGAGACCTTGGCAAAACGCTTCGACCATTCGCGGGTCTTGTCGTTCAAATCCCAGTAGAAGGATTCCGTGAACGTCAGGCCCTGCGCGGTCTTCAGGCCGAGCGAGTGCACGTCGGTGATGAAGAGCAGCAGTGCTGCGAGCTTCTGGCCACCGGAGACGATGCCGAATTCCGCCGCCTGCTTGATTGAGTTGGTGGTGTCGCCGCCGGCATTCGCGAGGCCCACCACCTTCGCCTTCGAGGACTGCGCCTGCAACAGGAAGGAGGAGAAGTCGGACGTGTTGAGCGGATGCTTGACGCCGCCCAGCGCCTTGCCGCCATTGGCGACGACCACCGCGGTGGTGTCGCGCTCCAGCGCATGGCCGAAGGCGTAGTCCGCGGTCAGGAAAAACCAGCTATCGCCGCCGGCCTTGGTCAGCGCCTTGCCGGTGCCGTTGGCGAGCATGTAGGTGTCGTAGGTGTAGGAGATCGTGTTCGGCGTGCAGGCCTTGCCGGTGAGATCGGCGGTGGCAGCACCCGAGTTGAGGTGCACCGCGTTCTTCTCCTTGACGAGGTTGGCGACCGCGAGCGCAACGCCCGAGTTCGGGGTATCGACGATGACGTCGACCTTCTCGTTGTCGATCCACTGCCGGGCGATGTTGACGCCGACATCAGGCTTGTTCTGGTGATCGCCGCTCAGCACCTCGATCTTCCAGCCCTTGGCGCGCAGGCCGGAATCCTCGACCGCGAGGTTGACCGCGGCGACCGAATTGGCGCCGCCGATGTCGGCGTAAAGGCTCGACATGTCGTTCAAGACGCCAATCTTGACGGTTTTGTCCTGAGCCTTGTCTTGGGCGAAGGCCGGGGTCGCAAGACCCAATCCGGCACAGGCGAATAGCGCGGCGTAGCGCCGCGCGCGCGTCGTTTTCATGTGTTCCCTCCTGTTAATGCCGGCATGGCCCTCTTTTTGGGGCCTTTCGCCAGCGGCGCGATCGATGGGACGATCTCAGGTTCCGCTTATCCTGTCTCGCGCGTTCCGGCAATGCGCTTATCGTAGCGCATCGGAGGTCAGTCTGAATTTCTGGATGCGCTTGGCGTTGTCGACCTCGGCGGTATAGACGTTGCCCTTGGCGTCGACGGCCATGGCGTGAACCCAGTGGAATTGCCCGGCATTGCGGCCGCTGCGGCCGAAACTGCCGACAACGGTGCCATCGTCGCGCCTGACGATCCGGATCTCGTTGTTCTCGCCATCGGCGCTCAAGAGATAGGTTTGTTTCGGATCGGGCCAGAGCGCGATGTCCCACACCGCGCCGTTGCCCAGCGTATTTTTTTCAAAGAACCACTCTTTGACGAAGGTCCCATCCTTCTTGAATACCTGAATACGGTTGTTGATGCGGTCGCAGACATAGACCAGCCCGTCATTGGCGAGCTTCACGCAATGCACGGGATTGCCGAATTGTTGGGCAACCGGCGCCTTGGGATCGTAGGCGGCCTGCTTGTCGTCACTCGGCGGATTGCCGTAGGCGCCCCAGTGCCGCTTGTAGGCGCCGGTGGTGGCGTCGAACACGATCACGCGGTGGTTGCCATAGCCGTCGGCGACGTAGATCTCGTTGGCCTCCTTGTCGATCGCGGTCTCCGCGGGCTTGCCGAGCTGGGTGGTGTCGCTTGAGCCCTTGCTCGGCGCGATCTTGCCGATCTGGGAGACGAACTTGCCGTCGAGCGTGAATTTCAGGATCGCGTTGTCATTGTCGGCATTGCCGCCGACCCAGACGAAGCCGCGCTCGTCGACCTCGATGCCGTGCTCGCGGCCGACCCATTCGTAGCCTTCGCCGGGCCCGCCCCAGGCGCGCAACAGATTGCCGTCGGCGTCGAACTCGAGCACCGGCGGCGCCGGCACGCAGCATTTGGAGCGCGGCGGATTGAGCGTTGCGCCTTTCTCGTCATCGGTCAGCGAGCGCGGGCGATGGATCACCCAGATATGGCCCTGCCAGTCGACGGTGATGCCGCCGACCTGCCCGAGGATCCAGTTGTTCGGCAGCGGCTTTGGCCAGGCCGCATCGACAGCGAAGGTCGGAATGTCGCCGGCATGTGATGGCGCCGACAGGCAGAAGCAGACGATACAGCTTAAGATGAATACGAAAAGGGTGCGCGCGCGATTGAGCCTCGCCGTCATGATTGCCTCCCTGATTTTTTGTTGGCGGGTTTTGCCCGCTCAGGTAGCAGTCAATCGCGCCGAGGAGGTTGAGTCAATCGCTCGTCATTGCGAGGAGCGTAGCGACGAAGCAATCCATGGCTCCACAAGTGGTGAGATGGATTGCTTCGCTTACGCTCGCAATGACGGAAGAAATCACGCCGGCGGATGAAAGCTCATCAGCTTGCGCGTCGGGTAGTCGTAGAACTTGCCGGTCTCGTTCCACTCCGGCGTGCACATCGGCACGATGAATTCCGCCGCCTGCTCGGGCGTGTCGAGATCCATCGGGTCCTCGCCGGGAAACACCGCGGCGCGCATGCGGGTGCGGATCGGGCCCGGGCTGAACAGGTTGATACGCAGCTTTGTGCTCGCGGTCTCATTGGCCCAGACGCGCACCAGCGTTTCCAGCGCGGCTTTCGACGCCGCATAAGGGCCGAGATAGGCGAGCGCCTTGTTCGCCGCGCCCGAGGTGATGAACACCGCGCGTCCGGCGTCGGACACTTTCAAGAGCGGCTCCATGCAGCGGATGAGCTGGAAGTTCGCGGTCACGTTGACCGCCATCACGTCGTTCCAGGATTTCAGGTCGATATGGCCGAGCGGAGAGGAGGGACCGGCGACGCCGGCATTGCCGACGAGGATGTCGAGCTTGCCGTGGCGCTCATGCAGCGCGGCACCTAAGCGGGCGATGCCGTCGGAATCGGTGAGGCTCAGCGGCACCAGCGTCGCGCTGCCGCCGCTTTGCCGGATCTCGTCGTCGAGTTCCTCCAGCCCGCCTTGCGTCCGCGCCACCGCAACGATGTGCGCGCCGGCCTTGGCCAGCGCGAGCGCGGTGGCATAGCCGATGCCGCGCGAGGCGCCGGTAACGAGGGCGATGCGGGAGGCGAGGGGTTTTGTCATCGAGTAAGTCTCTTCGCCGTCGTCCCTGCGAAAGCAGGGACCCATACTCCGCGGCGGTTATGATGTGCGAAACTGTTTGTAACTGGTCGCGCCCAAAAACGGGGGCCGGTGGTTATGGGACCCTGCTTTCGCAGGGACGACACCGTTCGTTGTGTTGTTCTCAGCTCGCTTCCGCCAGCAGCGAGAGCTGCCGCGGCTGCGGCTCGGCTTCGCTGTGGTCCGTGAGGTGCGTCGGATAGGCGCCCGTAAAACAATGGTCGGCGAATTTCGGGTTGGCGGGATCGCGGCCGGCGGGATAGCCCATGGCGCGGTACATGCCGTCGATCGACAGGAAGGCGAGCGAGTCAGCGCCGATGATCTCGCGCATCTCTTCCAGCGTGTGCGTTGCCGCGAGCAGGCCGCCGCGGTCGGGCAGGTCGATGCCGTAATAATCAGGATAGAGGATCGGCGGGGAGGCGAGGCGGAAGTGCACCTCGCGGGCGCCGGCGTCGCGCATCATGCGAACGATCTTCTTCGAGGTGGTGCCGCGCACCAGCGAGTCGTCGATCAGGATGATGCGCTTGCCTTCGATCGCTGCGCGGTTGGCCGAATGCTTCATGCGCACGCCGAGCTCGCGCACGCTCTGGGTCGGCTGGATGAAGGTGCGGCCGACATAGTGGTTGCGGATGATGCCAAGCTCGAACGGCACGCCGGAATACTGGCTGTAGCCGACCGCGGCGGGCACGCCGGAGTCCGGCACCGGCACCACGACGTCGACATCCGGATGGCTCTCGCGCGCGAGCTGCGCGCCGAACGCCTTGCGGACTTCATAGACCGAACGGCCGCCGACGATGGAGTCGGGCCGCGAGAAATAGATGTATTCGAAGATGCAGGGCCGCGGTGGTTTCGGCGGGAACGGCTTGTGGCTGTGCGCGCCGTTCTCGTCGAACACGATGATCTCGCCGGGCTCGATGTCGCGGACATATTTGGCGCCGATCATGTCGAGTGCGCAGGTCTCCGAGGTCAGGATCGGCCGGCCGTCGAGGTCGCCGAGCACGAGCGGCCGGATGCCGAGCGGATCGCGCGCGCCGACCAGCTTCTTGTTGGTCAGCGCGACCAGCGAGTAGGCGCCTTCGATCGCGCGCAGCGCTTCGATGAAGCGGTCGATGAAATGGCTGCGCTTGGACTGCGCCACCAGATGCAGGATCACCTCGGTGTCGGTGGTCGACTGCATCATGGCGCCGTTCTTGACGAGCTCGCGGCGCAGCGACAGCCCGTTGGTGAGGTTGCCATTGTGGCCGACCGCAAAGCCGCCGGCGTTGAGCTCGGCGAACAGCGGCTGCACGTTGCGCAGGATGGTGGCGCCGGTGGTGGAATAGCGGACATGGCCGACCGCGACTGTGCCGGGCAGGCGCTCGATCACTTCGCGGCGGGAGAAGGTGTCGCCGACCAGGCCGAGCCGGCGCTCGGAGTGGAAGCGGCTGCCGTCGAAGGTGACGATGCCGCAAGCTTCCTGGCCGCGATGCTGGAGAGCGTGCAATCCGAGCGCCGCGATGGCGGCGGCTTCAGGGTGGCCGAAAATGCCGAACACGCCGCACTCCTCGCGTAGCGTGTCGCCTTCGAGATCATCCTGCAATTCGATAGGCCCGGAATTCGGGTCAAGTTGCTCGGCGTGATCGGAAGGAGGTTGCATCGCGTTCATCGCCTTTCTTTGTGGCCTGCGCTGGATGTAGCCCAACAGGCCTAAGTCAAGGTTTAACGGCCCGCAGGTTTTTCGATCAGCTTTTTAAGGCTGTCGCGGGCAGGTTTACTATAGCCATCGCCCGACGCCGGCGCAGCGGGTTCGGCGTCAGTCTGGTCGTCTTCCGGCTTGTTTTTCTTGAACCGCTTTAAGATGGTGTTCTCGGGGTCGTCAGGCAAGAGCGACATCAGCCAATCCCCGGTTCCTTGCAGCACCACGCGGGACTTTGCCCCCGTCACCCAGTCCGGCCGCTGCTTGTCAGGAACCAGCCAGCTAAAGAACAGGAAGGCGACGACCACGATCAGGAGCCCGCGCGCCAGCCCGAACAGGAAGCCGAGCGTCCGGTCGAGCGCGCCGATGCGCGAATCCAGGATCATGTCGGAGATCCGCACCGTGATGATGGACACCACGATCAGGGTACCGATGAAGGTGCCGGCAACGACGACGACGGCGGCGACCGTGTCGTTGTTGAAGTAAGTTTTGGCGGTCGGCAACAGCTTCGAGAAAGCATAGAGCGTGACCAGCGCCGCCGCACCCCAGGCGGCGATCGACAGGATCTCCCGCATGAAGCCGCGCACCATCGCGAGCAGGCCCGAGATCAGCATCACCGCGAGCAGGACGAGATCGAGGATCGTTATCGGCATCGGCTGGTCAGGTCCGCTCGTTCTTCTTGTAGGCTCTGCAGGGCTCGGCCGCCCGCGAATCGGCGTTTCGGTTCCGTCGTAGCTGACGGGGTTATGGCGCCTCCGGCAAGGCTGGAAAGCACCTGTCCCGCGCGGCGCGATGTATAGCGGCGAGGGCGGTTGAGGTCACCCTGCTTTAGCCCTTCTCGCGACGGAATCGGGCCGGTGTGGCATTTTTCTCAACGGGTTCGGCGTCCCGCTGGGTCTGGTGGTTGCCCCTAGGCGTGCCGCGTGCGGCGATTTCGGCAACCAGCGTGGTCAGCCCGCCGACGCTGTTCAGGGCAAGTCCGGCATCGCCGACATCGCCGCGGGCCGATTCGGGCAGTACGGCGCGGCCGAAGCCGAGTTTGGCCGCTTCTTTCAGCCTGGCCGAGGTCTGCGCCACCGGCCGGACCGCGCCGGACAGCGAAATCTCGCCGAAATAGACCGCATCCGTCGGCAGGGGAGCGTTGACGAGCGAGGACACCAGCGCCGCAGCCGCGGCAAGGTCGGCGGCGGGTTCCTGGATGCGGAGGCCCCCCGCGACGTTCAGGTAGACATCGTGGCCGGAGAGCTTCACGCCGCAATGGGCCTCCAGCACCGCCAGGACCATCGACAGCCGGCTCGGGTCCCAGCCGACCACCGCGCGGCGGGGGGTGCCGAGCGAGGTGGGCGCCACCAATGCCTGCAATTCCACCAGCACCGGGCGGGTGCCCTCGATGCCGGCAAACACGGCCGTGCCGGGACTGCCGAGATCGCGCTCGGACAGGAACAATTCGGAGGGGTTGGAGACCTCACGCAGGCCGAGCCCGGTCATCTCGAACACCCCGATCTCGTCGGTCGGGCCGAAGCGGTTCTTGACCGCGCGCAGGATGCGGAACTGCTGCGAGCCTTCGCCCTCGAACGACAGCACCGCGTCGACCATGTGCTCGACCACGCGGGGGCCTGCGATCTGGCCATCCTTGGTGACATGCCCGACCAGGATGATGGCCGCACCGGTCTTCTTGGCGAAGCGTATCAGCGCCTGCGCCGAGGCGCGGACCTGGGTGACCGTCCCCGGCGCGGATTCCACCGTGTCGGTCCACATGGTCTGAATCGAGTCGATCACGATCAGGCGCGGCACGGCGCCTTCGGACAGCGTCGAGACGATATCCTCGACGGACGTTTCAGAAGCGAGCTGCACCGGCGCATTCGCAAGGCCCAGCCGCTCGGCGCGCAGCCGCACCTGCGCCACCGCCTCTTCGCCAGAGATGTAGACCGCGCGGTGCCCGGCGCGCGCCAGCATGCTGGTCGCCTGCGTCAGCAGCGTCGACTTGCCGATGCCGGGATCGCCGCCGACCAGCAGCACCGACCCGCGCACGAAGCCGCCGCCGGTGACGCGGTCAAGCTCGGTCATCCCGGAAGAGAGACGGGGCGCGTCGTGGCTCTTGCCGGAGAGCGACTCCAGCGCAAACGTCCGCCCCTTGCGCTTGGAGCGGATCGACACCGGCACGTTGCCGGTCGCGTCCTCCTCGGCGAGCGTGTTCCACTCGCCGCAGGCGTCGCACTTCCCCTGCCAGCGATTATACGCCGCGCCGCAATTCTGGCAGACAAAGGAGAGGGTGCTTTTGGCCATCTGAATGCTTGAGTCGCTGCTTTGCGTATCGTGCATAGCACGGTTAAGCCTGACGGCACGAACCCTCAATCATTGGCGGCTTTGGCGCGAGATTGCTTGTGATGGCGCTGGCGGATTGCTGGGGCGGTAGCTCTAGTGAGTTGCGGCCGACCACAGCAGCGACGCGCCGGCCGCAAGCATGATGCCATCCATCACGAGGCGGAACACGTCAGGTTCAAGCCGCAAGACGAAACGCTTTGCCACGAAGGCGCCCGCCATCAGCGAGGAGCCGGCGATCAGGCCTTTGAGCGCGACGTCGGGCGTCAGCGCGCCGAAGCGTTCGAACGTCACCGATTTGCTCAAATAAAGGCCGAGCGAGCTTGCGGCCTCGGTGGCGAGGAATGCGCCCTTGGTGAGGCCGTAGAACAGGAATAGCGGCACGCTCAAAGGTCCGGTCGAGACCACGATGCCCGTGAGATAGCCGATGATGGCACCGCCCAGCGCGAGGTGCCACAACTGCGCCTTCAGTTGATGCCGCGCCAGCCAGTGCCGCACCGGCACCATCGCAATCAGGAACAGGCCGATCGCGATATCGACCGCGCGAGAGGGCAGCGCCAGCAGCGTGCGCGCGCCGAGCGCCGCGGCCGGGATGCCGGTGATGGAGTAGGCGGCGCAGGCCCGCCAATCGACCTGACGCCACCAGGCCAGGATGCGCGAAAGGTTCGCCATCACCGCGGCCACCGCCATGATCGGCACCGCCTGCTTCGGCCCGAACTGATAGATCAGCACCGGCATCAGCATGATCGACGATCCCGTGCCGACGATGCCCGAAAGGGTGCCGGCAATCAGGCCGACGATGAGGACGAAGAGATAGCCCACGAGATGGTGTCCGCGACTCGTTCAGGGGGAAGAGAGCCTACCAATTTTCGTAGTTGGCGCGAGCCCCGAACGACATGCTCCTCGTCCCGAGGAGCCGCGCAAGCGGCGTCTCGAGGGATGGGCCGCGGGCGAGATCGGGGCCTCATGGGTTCGAGACGCGCTACGCGCTCCTCACCATGAGGGTCTGATGGCGCGTGCGCAGCGAGACGAATTTCGTCAGCGATCTTGACGTGATTTGCCCCGTCCAGTCCTCGCGCGAAAAAAAGCATTTCGCTTTCGCCGTCGGGCAAATCAGCACTATTAATCCGCGCGTCTCACCCGAAAGAGGGGCGGGTCGCGATCGTCACGAACGTTGCGGTGAGATGCGGTGGACGCGGGTGTTGCGACTGACGAGCGTGACATCAGCGGACGGCGAAGTCGTGTGGTTCTGGCGCCCCGACGCTGGCGCTAAGTTCGCGGAGATGATCTGCGGGCGACGGTGGCAAGAAAGCCCGGTCACCGGGAAGAGCACGAAGTAAGCCGTAAAACCATCGCGCAGGGAAAGCCGGAGCTGCTCCGGTTGACCTGTGGTCCTACCCCCGTGCTTTTTGTTGCACGGGGCCCATGGGTGCAACCGGCACCCGGCTTTCCCTGCGCCCTCTGATATCGAGGAGGGTGGAAAGTAGCGCAAAGCTCGGACGCAAAGGCGCCGCGAGAATGCGAACTCACATCCCCTCACCACACTCCATCGTCATGCCCGCGAAGGCGGGCATCCAGTATCCGGCGGCCTCTCGGTTCAAGCACCTGCCGTCTCTGGAATACTGGATCGTCCGCCTTCGCGGACGATGACAGCGGAGAACTGTTTGACATTTGAATCAGAACTCGCGCCGTCATTGCGAGGAGCGCAAGCGACGAAGCAATCCATGCTTCGACAAGTCGCGCCATGGATTGCTTCGCTCCGCTCGCAATGACGACACCGTGATTGATGGCAGCCAACGGTGGCAATCACCGCAGCACGATCCACGCCGGCGCGTGGTCGCTTGCGCCTTCCTCACCGCGAATGTCGCGGTCGACGCCGGCCTTCGTCAGACTCGGTGCGAGCACAGGACTGAGCAAGAGATGATCGAGTCTCAGCCCCGCATCGCGCGGCCAGCGGTTGCGCTTGTAGTCCCAGAAGGTGAACATCGGCTGTGCCGGATGCAGCGCGCGGATTGCGTCGCACCAGCCCTGGTCGACGAGCGCCTTGAAGGCGGCACGGCTCTTCGGCTGGATCAATGCATCCTTGTCCCACGAGCGCGTCGGATAGATGTCGAGCCCGGTCGGCGCGACGTTGTAGTCGCCGGCGAGCACGACCGGGATATCCTCTTTCAGGAACTTGGCGGCATGCGCGCGCAGCCGCCTGAACCAGGCGAGCTTGTAGTCGAATTTCGGCCCCGGCTGCGGATTGCCGTTCGGCAGATAGAGGCTGGTGACGATGATACCCTTGACGGCGGCCTCGATATAGCGTGCCTCGTTGTCGGTGCGGTCGCCGGGCAGGGCGGTGCGGATCAATACCGGCTCGGCTTTTCGCGCGAGGATCGCAACGCCGTTCCAGGTCTTCTGCCCGTGCCACACCGCGCCATAACCAGCCTTCTCGATCGCGGGAAACGGAAATTCGGCGTCGGTCGCCTTCAGTTCCTGCAGGCTGACGACATCGGGTTTTGCCGCGCGCAGCCAGCGCAGCAGGTTCGGCAGGCGGCGGTTGATGTTGTTGATGTTGAAGGTCGCGATCTTCATGCGTCGAGACGACCGCGATCCATCCTAACCCGATCAGGTCGGAGTGTTGCCGGAATCGGCAGGCGGTGGCGGCGGCTCCTCCGTGGCGTTGCCGCCCTTGTAGATGCGCGCATAACGCGGACCAAGGCTGGTCAGCACCTCGTAGCCGATGGTGCCGAAATGATGCGCTGTTTCGTCGACCGTGATGCCCTCGCCGATGAGGGTGACCATGTGACCGCGCCGCACGGCATTCTTGTCGAGTTCGGTGATGTCGACGGCAATCAGGTCCATGGAGATGCGGCCGGCGATCGGACAGCGCTTGCCGGCGACCACCACGTCGGCGCCGCGGGTGCCATCGTTCGAGCTGGCAGCACGGAAATAGCCGTCGGCATAGCCGACCGAGATAACCGCCAATCGCGTCGGCCGCCGCGCGGTCCAGGTGCCGCCATAGCCGACGGTCTCGCCGCGATCGACGGTGCGGATCTGCACGATCCGGGCCTTGAGATCGACCACCGGCCGCATCGGGTTGTCGGCCTCGGGCGTCGGGTTGACGCCGTAGAGCGCGGCTCCCGGCCGCACCAGATCGAACTGGAATTGGGGGCCAAGGAAAATGCCGGAGGAATTCGCGAGCGATGCTGGCACGCCGGTGAACAGGCTCGCGATCTCGCGGAAGGTCGTGAGCTGCCTGGCGTTGATCGGATTGTGGAGCTGCTCGGCCGCGACGAGGTGGCTCATCACCAGCGTGATGCCATGATCGCCGGCATTGATGCGCGGGATGATGCCTTGCGCTTCGCTCAGCGTAAGGCCGAGCCGGTTCATGCCGGTGTCGATGTGGACAGCAGCGCCGCCCGACCAGCCCGAGCGGCGGCAGAACACGTCCCATTCGGCGAGTTCGTTGAGGTCGCCGATCACGGGCTGGCAGTCGAGCTTGGCGTAGCTGTCGCCGGTGTTCTGGAAGAAGCCGCCGAGCGCATAGATGGTCGCGGATGGCACCGCCTCGCGGACGGCGCGCGCCTCTTCGATATTGGCGACAAAGAAGGTCTTGCAGCCGGCGTTGGCCAGTGCCCGCGAAACCTGTGCAGCGCCGCAGCCATAGCCGTCGGCCTTGACGACTGCGCCGCATTCGGCCGGAACCGCGGTCTTCTCGAGCTTGCGCCAGTTGGCGATGATGGCGTCGAGATCGACGGTCAGGATGCCCGTAGCGGTCGGAGGCACCGCGAGCTCGTTTGCGTCGGACGAGAGTGGCGAGCCCTGCGGGAGCGATTTCGGATCGGAGGCGACGTTCATGGAGCCGTTTTACGCGGGGCGCCGCATCGGTTCAACCGCACATCAATAGGACCGATCCGGCAACTGACCGTCATGGGCGAGATCGCCGAACCGCGTCACGCTGGCTTCGAAGTGCAGTTCGACGGTACCGGTCGGGCCGTGGCGCTGCTTGCCGATGATGACTTCGGCCTTGCCGTGAGCGAGGTCCATATCAAGCTGCCACTTCTCGTATTCCGGCGTGCCCGCGCGCGGTTCCTTATTGGCGAGGTAATATTCCTCACGATAGACGAACATCACGACGTCGGCGTCCTGCTCGATCGAACCGGACTCGCGCAGGTCGGAGAGTTGCGGACGCTTGTCGTCGCGGTTTTCCACCTGGCGCGAGAGCTGCGACAATGCGATCACTGGAACGTTCAATTCCTTCGCCAGCGCCTTCAGGCTGGTCGTGATCTCCGTGATTTCCTGGACGCGGTTGTCGGTGCCGCGCTTGCCCGATCCCTGCAGGAGCTGGATGTAGTCGATAACGATGAGGTCGAGACCCTTCTGCCGCTTCAGCCGCCGCGCCCGCGCGGTGAGCTGCGAGATCGACAGGCCGCCGGTTTCGTCGACGTAGAAGGGCAGGGACTGCAGCTCGATCGAGCATTCGCGGATCTTCTCGAAATCCATCTCGGTGATGCCGCCGCGGCGGATGTGGCTCGAGGGAATGCCAGTGCGCTCGGCGAGGATACGGGTGGCGAGCTGCTCGCCCGACATTTCGCAGGAGAAGAAGCCGACCGCGCCGCCGTGGATCGCCTTGATGGTGCCGTCGGCCTGCACCTCGCCCTCATAGGCCTTGGCGATGTTGTAGGCGATGTTGGTTGCGAGCGAAGTCTTGCCCATGCCGGGGCGGCCGGCGACGATGATGAGGTCCGACGGCTGCAGGCCGCCCATCTTGGCGTCGAGGTCGCGCAGGCCGGTTGAGACGCCCGACAGCTTGCCGTCGCGCTGGAACGCTTTCGCGGCCATGTCGACCGCAACCGTCAGCGCCTGGGCGAAACGCTGGAAGCCGCCGTCATAGCGACCGGTCTCGGCAAGCTCGTAGAGCTGGCGCTCGGCATCCTCGATCTGGGCGCGCGGTGCGAAATCCACCGGCGCCTCATAGGCGACATTGACCATGTCCTCGCCGATCCGGATCAGGTCGCGCCGCAACGACAGGTCATAGACGGTCCGTCCATAGTCCTGGGCGTTGATGATCGTGGTCGCTTCGGCCGCGAGACGGGCGAGGTATTGGGCAACCGTCATGCCGCCAATGTCGGTGTCCGCCGGCAGGAAGGTCTTCAGCGTTACGGGGGTAGCGACCTTGCCCATGCGGATCAGGCTACCGGCGGTCTCATAGATCGTCTGGTGGAGCGGCTCGAAGAAGTGCTTCGGCTCGAGGAAATCCGAGACGCGGTAGAAGGCATCGTTGTTGACCAGGATCGCGCCGAGCAGGCCCTGTTCCGCCTCGATATTGTGCGGTGCGCTGCGATAGGCCGGGGTTCCCGGCTCAGGCGCGAGCTTCAGGACATTCGAATCAGTTGCCATGGACGGAATTATTCTTCGGATTTCGCCGTTATTGGGATTGCCGGAGCAGGGGCGGCGATAAAGCGCCACCGCCATCGGAAGCGGAAGTGCCCATGCGCCTTATTCACGATTCACACAAGCGAAGTGTGAATCACGCAGTAAGGCGGCATGACGCTTGACGGATTTCAGGATCGAGGCGGCGAGTCGGGGAACGTTTTGTCGGACAGGCTGAACCTAATTCCGCCTGGACGCACCAACGTCCAAGGGAACGGCGCGTGTTCGGCCGGCTATCTCAGGTGAGGATGAGATAAGCGAACGCAACCAAAGCGGCGACGATGCCCACGGCGATCAGGGCGTAGTCCGTTTTGAGGTCGCGCGGCGCGGATCGAACAAGGATCTGTAGGTCTCGTGGGACATGGCGGTGGTCTACGCCCGAACCGCCCGCTGGCCCTGTGAACCAGATCACATGCGAACGATTTTTATTGCGGCAGGGTAGGCGGGAACGGACCGAAGGGTTTCGGGTTAGTTAAAGCGATGAGCCAGCGATTTCATATCCGGCAATCGGAACAGGGCGACCGGCGATGGTTGTCGATGCTGATCGACGCCATGGAAGAGGCATCGCGCCCGGAAATCCGCAATGTTCCCTGCGAAAAGCACCTGCTCGCTGCCGTGGAAGCGCGGCTCGCGCGTCCGGCCGCAGCCTATCCCTGTTACGGCTCGGCGCTCAGCTTCCGCAACTGAGCCTATTCGCCCGCCAATTGCAGCCGCGGCCGCGCGCGCTGCTCGATGCCCCGCAGCCTGGCCTCTTCCTGGCCGATATAGTCGCGGGTGATCGGCACGACGCCCTGCCGCTTGGTGAGCTGGAGCTGGAAGTTCATCATGTTCTGCTTGCGGAACGACATTTCCGACGCCGCGAAGTAGAACTCCCACATCCGCGCAAAGCGCTCGTCATAGAGGCGGACGGCCTCTTCGCGCCGCGCCATGAAGCGCTCCCGCCAGGCCTTCAGGGTCTCCGCATAGTGCAGGCGGAGGATCTCCATGTCGCAGACCAGGAGCCCGGCCTTCTCGATCGCGGGCATGACTTCGGAGAGCGCCGGGATATAGCCGCCGGGGAAGATGTACTTCTCGATCCAGGGACTCGTCACGTCAGGCCCCGTCGACCGGCCGATCGAGTGCAGCACCATGACGCCGTCGTCGGTCAGCAACTCGGCGCAGCGGCGGAAATAGGTTTCGTAGAAGTCGACGCCGACATGTTCGAACATGCCGACCGAGACGATGCGATCGAACGGACCGGGGATGTCGCGATAGTCCTCGAGCAGGAAGCGCGCCGACTGCGACAGGTTCTTCTCCGCCGCCCGCGCGTTCGACACCTGGAGCTGCTCGGTGGAGAGCGTGACGCCGGTGACGTCGGCCCCCGTCATTTCGGCGAGGTAGAGGCCAAGCCCACCCCAGCCTGAACCGATATCGAGCACGCGCTGGCCCGGCCGCACCACGAGCTTGGCGGCGAGGTGGCGCTTCTTGGCGAGCTGGGCGTCGTCCAGCGTCGCGTCCGGGGCTTCGAAGTAGGCGCAGCTATATTGCTTGTCGGCGTCAAGGAAGAGGGAATAGAGTCGGCCGTCCAGGTCGTAGTGATGGGCGACGTTGCGCCTCGACCGGCCGCGCGGATTGAACTGCCAGATGTGCCTGCCAAGGTAACGCAGCAGCCATTGCGGCTTGGCCCAGCCCGGCAACATGTCGGGCTGATCCATCAGGATGGCCAGCGCGTCCGCGATCGAGCCATTCTCGACAACGAAAGTGCCGTCCATATAGGCTTCGCCGAGATGGAGCTCGGGATCGAGCAGGATCCGCCGCTCGGCGCTTGCCGTCTTGAACCGTACCGAGACCGGCTGGCCGGAGCCGTCACCGCAGGTGAACTTCGCCCCTCTCGCAGTCGTGACGGTCAGCGCGCCACGGCGAATGTATTGTTCCAAGAAATAACGCAATAAACGGTCCATCGAAGCACCACAGAGCGACTGGCCGTTACCCCTGACGCGCAGTGGAACAGATGGTTCCAATGTGAGTCAACATCACGATAGGTATGATCAGGGAGAAGCGCTATTGCGTTGTAGTCAAAGCGGATATTCCCGAATGTGACAATTGCGTGGATGGGTCATAACTGCGCTTCCATTCGCCCGATAATCGGCTAAAAGGGGCGCGCCGCGACCGGATCGAGCAGGGCCGGAGGGCGTTTCCATGATCAGGAGAATGGGGGATGTGGGGCCGAGCGCTCATTTTCGCGACGGTGATTCTTGTTGTCGCCGGCCTTGCGGCGAACTCGGCACATGCCCAGCCGACCAACCTTGAGGCCGGCAAGAGCCCCTCGCAGATCTTTGCGGGCACCTGCAGCGCCTGCCACAAGTCTCCGCGCGGCCTGCTCAAGAGCGTCAGCTCGTCCGCGCTCCCGGGTTTCCTCCGCCAGCACTACACCACCAGCAGCGATATGGCCTCGCTGCTGGCGTCCTATCTCGTTTCCAACGGCGCCAGCGATACGCGATATCAGGGCCGGCAGGAGCAGGCCAAGCACGGCAAGGATGCGAAGCAGCAGCAGGAGGCCGCGCGGCCGGCCAACCCACCGGAACCGGACCGGCCCAGCCGCAGGTTCTTGTTTCCATGGAGCACGCCCGAGCCCGCACCCGACGCGCAGCAGGCCGCCAAGCCTGATGCTGACGGCCTCAATCCACAAGGCGAGGGCAGACGGCAGCGGCGCAACGCCAAGCGGTCGCCGCCGCCGAGCGAGGGGGCGCCTGACGCAACCAATCCGGAGCAGGCAACCGAGTCCAAGCCGGGTGCAAAGCAGAAGCTGGGCAAGCGAAATAAGCCCAGCGAGGAAATCCAGCCGGAGCCTGCCAAGCAGTCCGAGCCCGCTGGAGACGCGACGCCGAAGGACAATGCGGCCAAGGTTGATGGCAGCAAGGGCGAAATCGACAAGCCAGCCGAAAGCGCCAAGCCTGCCTCCGAAAGCAAGCCGGATACGGCCAAGGCTGATGCTCCGAAGGAGAACGGCGGCAGCGCGCCGGCATCGCCAGCCGCCGCTGCAGCGCCGAGTGCGCCGGAACCGCCCGCAAGCCCGTCTGCAGCTACTCCAGCGGCTCCTGCACCTCAGCAGTGACGGCGTCACGCCGACCTCGCGTAGCCTCGACAGAATGCAGTTCCGCACTACCGCGGAACTTGACCGCGACTAGAGTGTTGCTCTAGAGTGCGCCTCTAGAGAGGCGGAGCATGGCTACCACAGCGCGAGATGACCTGTTGGCCGCGGGTCTCGCGGTCTTCGACCGCGATGGGTTTGAGGGCGCGACAGTTGCGGCCATCCGAACCCATGCACGGGCCTCCAACGGCAGCTTCCTTCCACTTCTTCGGATCGAAGAAGGAGCTTGCCGGCACTCTGTTTCTGGACATCCTGCAGCGCTATCACGCCGCCATGCTCGCGGTGCTCGATCGATCCTGCGGAGCGCGGGAAGGGGTCAGGCGGCTGATCCGCGCGCATCTCGACTGGGTCGTGAGCGAACGGCGCGAAGCGCGCTTTCTGTTCGAGATATCCCGCAGCGAATGGAGCGACGAGCTTCGTGACGCACAGCGCGCCGAGAATGTGCGGCTCGCTGACGGGATCGAGCGCTGGCGAGCGCCGCTGCTTGCGAGCGGCGAGCTCTTGCCGACGCCGCCGACCGTTTTCATCAGCCAGATCATCGGGCCAGCGCAGATCTTTTGCCGTGCCTTCCTGTCGGGCCGCGACCGCACAGATCCGAGGGAGCAGACCGACGCGCTGATTGCCTGCGCGATCCGCGCCGTTGTCGCTCCCAGTGCAGCAGACAGAAGCGGAGATACGCCATGACGGAGGATTTGGATTCCGATTTCAAGCCGATCGCGACGCGCATCCGCGACAATGTCGGTCGCCAGGGATTCATGGATCATATCGGCGCGGAATTGTCCGAGCTTGCCCGCGGCGCCTGCACGATCGAGGTCGGGCGGCGGCCGGAGCTATTGCAGCAGCATGGTCTGTTCCACGGCGGCGTCACCGCCTTCCTGGTCGACAATGCAACCACCATCGCGGCGGCGACCACGCGCGGCCAGGCAGCGCTCACGGCCGAATACAAACTGAACCTGTTGTCGCCGGCATCCGGCGATCGCCTGATCTGCCGCGCGCGGGTGATCAAGCCGGGGCGGCAGGTCGCCGTCGTCGCAGCCGACGTGTTCTGCGTGATCGACGGCAAAGAGAAGCACACCGCGACCGCGCTCGCTTCGATTGCCATGCTGGATGAGAAGGCGGCGGCCCGAATCGAAAGCCCGGCCTGATCGAGGCCGGGCTTTTGATCCTGTAGTAGCAGACGAAGAGGCTTACTTCTCTTCAGTCGCCGGCGCCGGCTCCGCCGGCTCCTCGTGCTGCGCTTCCGGATCGAAGAACTCGCCGGCGGCGGCAAGCGCCTCGGCTGCGGCGTCCTGGTCTTCCTGGCGGGTCGAGATGTCCTCGCCGCGCTTGATGCGCTCAGCCTCGTCGGCACTGCGCGCGACGATGACGGCGATGCTGGTCTCGACCTCGGGGTGGACGGCGATCGTCACCTTCTGCTGGCCGATCACCTTGATCGGCGAGTCCAGCCAGACTTGCGGCCGGCTGACGGTGACGCCGTCGGTCGCCAGCGCCGCGACGATGTCGCGTACCGAGACCGAGCCGAATAGCTGACCGCTCTCGGAGGCCTGGCGAATGATCACGATCTCACGGCCGTCGATCTTCTCCGCCACCTTGCTGGCTTCGGACTTGGCCTTGAGGTTGTTCGCCTCGAGCTCGGCCTTCATGCCCTCGAACTTGGCGCGGTTATCGGCGGTGGCGCGCAGCGCCTTGCCGCGCTTCAAGAGGAAATTGCGCGCAAAGCCGTCGCGCACTTTCACGACCTCGCCCATCTGGCCGAGTTTGGCGACACGTTCCAAAAGAATGACTTCCATATTGCTTCTCCTTCAATCTTGGTTGGGTTGATCGGTTGAGTTCAGGACACAGGGAGCGGCGGCGGCCTTCTGCGCAGATAGCGTTGGCGCAATCCGAACAGCGCATCGGCTATTCCGAGCACCACCATCGCCACCACAGGCCAGGTGAAGATCACGACCACGGCATAGGCGCAGCTCAGCCAGAACGCGCGGCTATTGAGCGATTGCGTCACCGTGTGCAGGACGGCGAAACCGGTGAGCGCATAAGCCGCCATCAGGGCTGTGGTCGTGACCTGTGCGAGGATGGCCAATAGGCCACTGGTGAAGCAGAAGGCGATGGCGACGCACGAGGCCACCAGCGTCATCGCCGGGAGCGCCGTCGCCCGCAGGTCGGGCCATGGACGTCGCAGGCGGCCCGAGGTCGCCGTGATCAGGGTCGCGAGCCAGAGATTGATCGTCAGAGATATCATCGTGACAATGACCGCGGCGAGGGGCGCGATCGCGACCATTGCGTCGACCACGCGTTCCATGTCGCCGCTCGCCGTCACCATGCGCGAGTCCAGGACCCGCAGCAGGCCGCGCTTCATGGCAGCCGAGATGCTGGCGGCGTCGGTGCCCAGCGTGAGCAGGGCCGCCATCGTGGTGAGTACGGCGAAGCCCGCGATCCAGAGCAGGATACGGCCGACCGGGTACCATTCGAGATTGACGGCCGCCGGCGCAGGTGCGCCGCCCGGGTTCGGCTCGGCAACCGAGCGTCCCAACAGCGCGAGGTGCCCGAGCCACCAGGCCGGCAGCGCAACCATGATGACAAAGGTGATGCAGTAGGGCAGGCCGAAGATCGCGCCGAGGCCCAGCGCGGCCGCGATCCCACCAATACTTGCCGTGAGCGGACCCCAGCCGAGCCCCGCCACCATCAATGGCAGCGGCGCCAGCCAGAACAGCAACAGCGAGATCATCGCGCCCGAAACGAGCGAGGCGAACATCAACGCCGACGCGCAGCCCGCTGCGATAGCAATGAACAACGTCACGATCATCAGCTGTCCCGCTCCTTTCGAGCGGTTAGAGGTCCTGCCTGCGAACCCCAACCATCGGCGACCGGACGACCCGGAAGCCTTATGAGTAAATGGTCCGCGGTGCGAGAGGCGCCGCGGACCGGATCGATTAGCGAATCACGTAGGGCAAGAGGCCGAGGAAGCGCGCGCGCTTGATGGCGCGGGCGAGCTCACGCTGCTTCTTGGCGGAAACGGCCGTGATGCGGCTCGGCACGATCTTGCCGCGCTCGGAGACGTAACGCATCAACAGCTTGGAATCCTTGTAGTCGATCTTCGGCGCATTCGGACCCGTGAACGGGCAGGTCTTGCGGCGACGGAAAAACGGACGGCGTGCACCAGCATCAGCCATGATTCTTACTCCTCTTCCGCCGCTGCTGCTTCTTCGTCGCGCGGACGGCGCGGGCCACGGTCGCCCCGGAAGCCGCCACCGTCGCGATCACCACGGAAGCCACCGCCATCGCGGTCACCCCGGAAACCGCCGCCACGATCATCGCGCTCGCGGTCACGGTCGGCCTTGCGCATCATCGCGGACGGGCCTTCCTCGAGCTCTTCGACGCGGACGGTGAGATAGCGGATGACGTCTTCGCTGATCCGCTCCTGACGCTCGATCTCGCTGATCGCGGCAGACGGCGCGTCGATGTTCAACAGCACGAAATGCGCCTTGCGGTTCTTGTTCATCCGGTAGGTGAGGGAGCGCACGCCCCAGCTCTCGGTCTTGGTGACCTTGCCGCCGGCCTGTTCGACGATGCCGGTCATCTGCGCGGTCAGCTCGTCAACCTGCTGGGTGCTCGCGTCCTGGCGCGCGAGAAAAACATGCTCGTAAAGAGGCATGGATGTCCTTTCTAAAGTCGTTGGCGCGGTTCCCGGCGACAAGCCCTTCGAGACCTTCGGAAAGGACTCGATGTTGCTCAGAAGGCGGAAGCACGGGACGACGGGCCGACTGGCCCTGCCACATCAAAATCAACGAGTGAGATTGCTGAGACCGTCCGTTCAGCTCCCGGCCGGGACCCACGGATGGCGCGCTTTATAAGGATTTTGCGCGCCTTGGCAAGGTTGCCGGGCGAGGTTTTCAGCCTGTCGGCGGGTCTATCTGCCCCGAATCGGATGGTCTAGCTCGATCTTGATTTATTTGTTTGTATATCATACAAATAATTCGGGAGATGTCCAATGGCGGCCAGACCGACTTCCGAACCGTCGGCCACTGATCCAAAGCACGCTGTTCGCGCCACGCGTGCGGCCGGGCGCAAGATGCGTTCGTTGCTGCTCGACGCCGCAAGCCGCCTGTTCAAGGACCACGGGCTCGCCGGCGCCTCGATCACCGATATCGCTGCGGCGGCGGACGCCTTTCCGAGCCAGATCACCTACTACTTCCGCACCAAGGAAGCGCTGTTCGTCGAGGCCGCCTGCCGCGATATGCTCTATGTCGCGCGCGCGGCGGAGCAGGCCGCGCTGCGGGCGGAGACGCCGCGGGACTACACGCGGGCGCTGGTCGAGACGGTGACGGCCACCGATTCGGTCGCCTTCTTTGCGGAGGCGCTGACCCTGACGCGACGCCGCCAGGATCTCGCGCCGCTGGTGGAGCGCACCATCGAGCGACTGCACAGCGAAGGGCTGCGCGCCTATGCGGGGCAGATCGAGCGGCACGGCTGGCGCACGCTGCGCGACCCCGCGGCGACCTCACGGCGGTTCTGGGCGGTCGCGATCGGCGTCATCCTCGAAGGCTACGCGATGGGCCGCTCGGCGGAGGAATTGTGCAGCGAGATGCTGCGCGTGCTGGGCGAGCAGGCCACCGCCACATCCGGCAGCGACAACAGGCGACTGCGCCTGGTCGGCGATCCCAACACATCCACTTCCACCTCACGCGACGAGGAGGCTTCGTCATGACCGCGCTTCGCATCCGTGCCCGCGACTTCCTGACCGAGGATCAATTGATCGCCGTCCGCCAGCGCTCGACGTTGAAAGGCGTCGCACTGATTGCGCATGCCTGGGCGCTGATATCAGGCGCGATCGCGCTGGTGGCGTGGTGGCCGAATCCGCTGACATATCTCCTCGCGGTCGCGGTCATCGGCTCGCGCCAGCTCGGGCTCGCGATCCTGATGCACGACGGCGCGCACGGATGCCTTTCGGCTGACGAGAGGGCCAATCTGACATTGAGCCAATGGTTCTGCGCCTATCCGATCTTCGCGGAGACGCGGGCCTATCGCCGCTATCACCTGCAGCATCACGCACGGACGCAGCAGGAGGATGATCCCGACCTCGTGCTGTCGGCGCCGTTTCCGATCACCAAGATGAGCTACCGCCGCAAGTTCATTCGCGACATCACCGGTCAGACCGGCTATCAGCAGCGCAAGGCGCAACTGCTCAATGCGCTCGGGCCGAAGCAATGGCCATGGCGGCAGCGTGCCGCGCATTTCTGGGAAAAGCTCGGGCCGCAGTTCGTCGTCAACGGGCTGCTGTTTGCAGCGCTTGCCGCCGCCGGCGTGTGGTGGGCTTATCCACTGCTATGGCTGGTTCCGCTGCTCACCTGGATGATGGTGATCACCCGCATCCGCAATATCGCCGAGCACGCCGTTGTTCCCGACAGCCACGATCCCCTGCGCAACACCCGGACCACGCATGCCAGCTTCCTCGAGCGGCTGTTCATCGCCCCGTATTACGTGAACTATCACCTCGAGCATCACCTGCTGTTCTACGTCCCGTGCTACAATCTGCCACTGGTTCACCGCATTCTCAGCGAAAGCCGGCATGCCGGCCACATGGAGGTGCAGCCGGGCTATCTCGCAGTGCTGAGACTGGCGACCGCGAAGCCGGACCATGAGGATCGGCCGGGGCAATTGGTGAGCAGCGCACGCAGGGCGAGGGCCGGCGCGGAAGTGGGCGCGGACCAGAGGGCCGGCGGGTTCTAGGGGAAAGTCCCCGTTTCGATGCCGCAACGCGGCTTGACATCCCAGCCCCGGACAGTGTCTTACGCGCCCGTCCAGAGCATGATCCGGAGGAGCGGAAACCGGCTTTCCGGAGATCATGCCCAAACAGGTTGGGAGCGCCATGACGGCAGCATTCACTTTTCCGGGGCAGGGGTCGCAGGCGGTCGGCATGGGCAAGGCCCTCGCCGATGCCTTTCCAGTGGCCCGGGCGGTGTTCGACGAGGTCGACGCCGCGCTGGGAGAGAAGCTGACCGGGATCATCTGGGATGGTCCGGCTGAAACCCTGCAGCTAACCGAGAACGCCCAGCCGGCGCTGATGGCGGTCTCGATCGCGACGCTGCGGGTGCTCGAGACCGAGGCCGGCTTCTCGGTCGGTCGCGACGCCGCCTATGTCGCGGGCCATTCGCTCGGCGAGTATTCCGCGCTGGCCGCTGCCGGCAGCCTCAGCGTCAGCGATACCGCGCGCCTGCTGCGCACCCGTGGCCTTGCGATGCAGAAGGCGGTGCCGGTCGGCGTCGGCGCCATGGCCGCGCTGCTCGGCCTCGACTACGAGGCGGCGATGGCGGTCGCCAACGAAGCCGCGCAGGGCCAAGTCTGCCAGGCTGCCAATGACAATGGCGGCGGACAGGTTGTGGTTTCCGGCGACAAGGCCGCCGTCGATCGCGCGGTCGAAATCGCCAAAGGCAAGGGCGCCAAGCGCGCGATGCTGTTGCCAGTGTCGGCTCCCTTCCATTGCAAATTGATGCAGCCGGCGGCCGACGCCATGGCCGAGGCGTTATCCGGCGTTACCATCAAGGCGCCGGCCGCGCCGTTGGTCTCGAACGTGCTGGCGAGCGCCATCACCGATCCCGACGAGATCCGCCGCCAGCTGATCGAGCAGGTCACCGGCACGGTGCGCTGGCGCGAGTCGGTCGCCTATATGGCAAGCAAGGGCGTGACGCATTTCTTCGAGATCGGTGCCGGCAAGGTCCTGACCGGTCTGGTCAAGCGCATCGCCGACGGTGCGGTCGGGATTTCCGTCAGCGGACCGGGCGATATCGCCGCCGCCAAGGATGCGTTGGCCGCTTCGGCCTGAAGCATAATCCGGCTCCAAGAGAGCCGAGAGGAGACAGTAATGTTCGATTTGACGGGTAGGACCGCGCTGGTCACCGGCGCGACCGGCGGCATAGGCGGCGCGATCGCGCAGGCGCTGCACGCGCAGGGCGCGACGGTTGCGATCTCGGGCACGCGGCGTGAGGTGCTGGATGCGTTCGCGGCCAAGCTCGGCGAGCGTGTTCACGTTCTGCCGTGCAATCTCTCCAACACTGCCGAGGTCGAGGCACTGGTGCCTGCGGCGGAGACCGCGCTGGGGCAGGTCGACATCCTCGTCGCCAATGCCGGGATCACGCGCGACAATCTGTTCGTGCAGTTGCGCGACGAGGATTGGGACGAGGTGATCGCGATCAACCTGACCGCGACGTTCCGCCTCGCGCGCGCCGCCACCAAATTGATGATGCGCAAGCGTTTCGGCCGCATCATCGCCCTTACCTCGATCGTCGGCGTCACCGGCAATCCGGGCCAGGCCAACTACACTGCGTCGAAGGCCGGTATCATCGGCCTGATCAAGACGCTGGGCGCCGAATACGCCAAGCGTGGCGTGACCGCCAATTGCATTGCGCCGGGCTTCATCAAGACGCCGATGACCGATGCACTGAACGACAAGCAGCGCGAGGCCATCCTGGCAAAGGTTCCTGCGGCGCGACTCGGAACGCCCGAGGACATCGCCGCCGCAGCCGTCTATCTCGCTTCCAACGAGGCCGCCTACGTGACCGGACAGACGATTCACGTCAATGGCGGAATGGCCATGTTTTGAGCGGGTTACCGGAGCGTTTTTGCGTGGCGGAATGCCCTACCGGGGGCCGGGCGGGGCTTATAGTCAAGGTGAGGGAATTATGATAACCGAACCAGCCGCGGATGGGCAAAGAACGCCATTGCAGGATGTTGAAACCCTGTATATTGGCGTGGCGACGCCTGCCGTTCGCCGGGACTTAGTCGGCCACGACCGCCGAATCAAGACTATGCGCGACAGCTTAGGGAAACTACACGACCACGATGGCTCGTATCGTCTTGGGGTCGGGTCCAATGGAACAAGCACGAGGGTGAACGATGAGTGAGATTGGCGAGCGGGTAAAGAAGATTGTGGTCGAGCACCTTGGCGTTGAGCCGGAGAAGGTGGTCGACAGCGCAAGTTTCATTGATGACCTCGGCGCTGACAGTCTCGACACCGTCGAGCTCGTGATGGCATTTGAAGAAGAATTTGGTTGTGAGATTCCCGACGACGCGGCGGAAACGATCCTGACGGTCGGCGACGCGACGAAGTTTCTCGAGAAGAACGCGAAAAGCTGACGCCGTTCGCGGTGCCGATGAAGCCGGACGGACCGTTGTCAGGCGGTCCCCCGGTTTCTTGTTATTCACCGCGCATTTCGGGACGGAGTTCTTGATATGAGACGTGTTGTCGTCACCGGGCTGGGCATGGTTACACCACTCGGCTGTGGCGTCGACACTAGCTGGGCACGTATCCTTGAGGGCCGCAGCGGGGCGCGCAGGATCGAGACCTTCGATGTCTCCGACCTGCCGAGCCAAGTCGCCTGCGTGGTGCCGCGCGGCGATGGCAGCGAGGGTACCTTCAATCCCGACCTGTGGATGGAGCCGAAGGACCAGCGCAAGGTCGATGACTTCATCATCTTCGCGATGTGCGCTGCGACGCAGGCGCTCGACGATGCCGGCTGGCATCCGGAGAGCGAAGAGGACAAGTGCGCGACCGGCACCCTGATCGGCTCCGGCATCGGCGGCCTCTCCGGCATCGCCGACACGGCGGTGCTGCTCAAGGAGCGCGGCCCGCGCAAGGTGTCGCCGTTCTTCATTCCGGGCCGGCTGATCAATCTGGCATCCGGCTACGTCTCGATCGAGCACGGCCTGAAGGGGCCGAACCATTCGGTCGTCACCGCCTGTTCGACCGGCGCGCATGCGATCGGCGATGCCGCGCGGCTGATCGCGCTGGGAGATGCCGAGGTGATGGTCGCCGGCGGCACCGAGTCGCCGATCTGCCGCATCGGCATGGCCGGCTTCTGCGCGGCGCGCGCGCTGTCCACAGGCTTCAACGAGACGCCGACCAAGGCGTCGCGTCCCTACGACAAGGATCGCGACGGCTTCGTGATGGGCGAGGGCGCCGGCATCGTCGTGCTCGAGGAATATGAGCATGCGAAACGGCGCGGCGCGAAGATCTATGCGGAGGTCGTCGGCTACGGACTGTCTGGTGACGCCTACCACATCACCTCGCCCTCGCCGGATGGAGACGGCGGTTTTCGCAGCATGTCGGCGGCGCTGAAGCGCGCCGGCATGACGCCGTCCGATATCGACTACATCAACGCCCATGGCACCTCGACGCTGGTCGGCGACGAGATCGAACTCGGCGCGGTCGAGCGGCTGCTCGGCAATGCAGCGTCGAAAGTGTCGATGTCGTCGACGAAGTCGTCGACCGGACATCTGCTGGGCGCCGCCGGCGCGATCGAGGCGATCTTCAGCATCCTGGCGATTCGCGACAACGTCGCCCCGCCGACCATCAATCTCGACAATCCGTCGGTGGAGACGGCGATCGATCTCGTGCCGCACACGCCGCGCAAGCGCGAGATCAACGTCGCGTTGTCCAACTCGTTCGGCTTCGGAGGCACTAACGCTTCCGTGATCCTGCAACGTGTTATCAACTAGATCATGATCCGATTGGCCGAATCGGGTCATGATCTGATCTCTTTGTTTGGGCATGATCCCCGCGCAAGCACTGTGCGTTTGTCACAAGGGGAAACCGGTTTCGACTTTTCCGGATCATGCCGTAGCAGGCGGGTTGGAGCCGATTCACCGTTTTGCCGCAATCGCCGATGACTTCTAGGCGCGGGCGCATACTCGTATAGTATTGATCGTATTGGCAGGACTTTAGATTTGTCAGGTCACGATTGAACCGGCAGGATTCAGGTCGAATCGATGAGTGAGAGGCCGCCCATTTCACCGCGAAGCCCGCGCGCCGCGCTGGAGCCTGAACAGGTCCCGCCGCCGCCGAAACGGTCGGACCGTGCCCGCAATCCGTTCGTCGTGGTCGGCAATGCCATCATCACCCTCCTGATCCTTCTGATGATCGGGGCCGGCACCGCCTACTACTACGGAAAGCAGACCCTGGAA
The DNA here is from genome assembly GCF_054063735.1 of Bradyrhizobium sp. USDA 10063. Taxonomy (NCBI): domain Bacteria; kingdom Pseudomonadati; phylum Pseudomonadota; class Alphaproteobacteria; order Hyphomicrobiales; family Nitrobacteraceae; genus Bradyrhizobium; species Bradyrhizobium sp. USDA 10063. The sequence goes on from NZ_JBSSGP010000002.1 coordinate 641,269, forward strand.
GCGCCGGGGCCGCTGCAGGAGGACAAGATCGTCAACATTCCGCAGCGGGCCGGCAAGCGCGATATCGCCGACATCCTGCAGCGTGAGGGCGTGATCGACGTCAATCCCTGGGTCTTCATCGGCAGCGTGTTTGCGATGAAGGCAAGTTCCGATCTCAAGCCGGGCGAATATTCGTTCCAGAAGAGCGCGAGCCTGCGCGACGTCATCGGCACCATCGTCGAGGGCAAGGTGGTGCAGCATGCGGTTACCATTCCCGAAGGGCTGACCTCCGAGCAGATCGTGGCGCGGCTCTCGGACAACGATATCTTCACGGGTTCGGTGCGCGAGATACCGCGCGAGGGCACGCTGTTGCCGGAGACCTATAAATTCCCGCGCGGTACCACGCGCGAGCAGGTGATCCAGCGGATGCAGCAGACCCAGAAGCGCGTGCTGGCGGAAATCTGGGAACGCCGCAATCCGGACATTCCGGTCCGAACGCCGGAGCAGCTCGTGACGCTGGCGTCGATCGTCGAGAAGGAGACCGGCAGGGCCGATGAACGCAGCCGCGTCTCGGCGGTGTTCGTCAATCGTCTCCGGCAGAAGATCAAGCTGCAATCGGACCCGACCATCATTTACGGCCTGGTCGGCGGCAAGGGAACGCTGGGTCGGCCGATCAAGCGCAGCGAGATCACCCAGCCGTCGCCGTACAACACCTACGTCATCGACGGCCTGCCGCCGGGCCCGATCGCCAATCCCGGCCGCGCTTCACTGGAAGCAGCAGCCAATCCGGCCCGCACCCGCGATCTCTTCTTCGTTGCCGACGGCAGCGGCGGGCACGCCTTCACCGAGACCTACGATCAGCACCAGAAGAACGTGGCGAAGCTGCGTTCGATGGAAAAGCAGATCCAGAACGACACGGTCGAGCCGGCGGACGATCCGCCGCCTGCCGCCGGCGCGCCGGCTGACACCAATCCGACTGCAACCACGACGCCCAAGCCGCCGGCCAACTCGAAGAAACCGTCGAGGCCGGCCCGGCAGGGCGCGGCGCAGTCGACCACGTCGCCGCCGGTCCTGCAGCGCTAGCCCGTTGTGCCGAACGTAATTCCACTTTCGGGGAAATCGGCCTAAGGTCGCACGCGTTTTCGCCGAGTCTCACATCTCTTGCCAGAAAGTCCTATGCGATGGCCCTATCGAGCATGACCGGTTTTGCCCGAAGCCATGGCGCGAGCGGCCCCTACACCTTCGAGTGGGAACTGAAGTCGGTCAATGCCAAGGGCTTTGACCTGCGGCTGCGGCTGCCGCCGGGCTGGGACGAACTCGAGGCCGTCGTGAAGAAGCGCGCGGCCGAAGTGCTGTCGCGCGGAACCGTCTATGCCAATCTCAATATCAAGCGCACCAACGCCGTGTCGGCGGTGCGCATCAACGAGGACGTGCTGGCCTCGATCGTGAAGGTCGCGGGCACACTGGCGCAGAAGATCGACGCGGTGGCGCCGAGCATCGACGGCCTGCTCGGCATCAAGGGCGTGATCGAGGTGGTCGAGCCGGAAAGCGACGAGGCCGAGGACAAGGCGGCACGAGAGGCCGCCGCGCTGGCCTTCGAGCAGGCGCTCACCAATCTCGTCGAGATGCGCCGCCGCGAGGGCACGGCGCTCGGGCAGGTGCTGATCCAGCGGATGGACGAGATCGAGCGGCTCGCCAAGAAGGCGGAAGCAGCGCCAGGCCGCAAGCCGGAGGCGATCCGCGCGCGACTCGCCGAACAGATCGCGGCGCTGCTCGAAACCTCCGATCGGTTCGACGCTGATCGGCTGAACCAGGAGGCTATCCTGATTGCGACCAAGGCCGACATCCGCGAGGAACTCGACCGCATCGCTTCCCACATCGCGCAGGCGCGTGAGATGATCGGCAAGGGCGGACCGATCGGACGCCGGCTCGATTTCCTGGCGCAGGAGTTCAATCGGGAGGTCAACACCTGCTGCTCGAAATCGAACGATATCGAGCTCACCAATACCGGGCTCGAGATGAAGAACGTGGTCGAGCAGTTCCGCGAGCAGGTGCAGAATCTGGAGTGAGGATAATGGTGGCCCAAGGAGAGGCCCGCGGGTTGGATGGGGCGTTTGACGGGGTCGAGCGGCGCGGGCTGATGTTCGTGCTGTCGTCGCCATCAGGCGCCGGCAAGACCACGCTGTCGCGGCTGTTGATCGAGCGGATGCCTGGCCTGAAAATGTCGGTGTCGGCGACGACGCGGCCGATGCGGCCGGGCGAGGTCGAGGGCCGCGACTATTTCTTCGTCGACAAGGCGAAGTTCGAGAAGATGGTCGCGCAGGGCGAATTGCTCGAATGGGCGACCGTGTTCGACAATCGCTATGGCACGCCGCGCCGGCCGGTCGAGGCCGCGCTATCGGCCGGGCAGGACGTGCTGTTCGACATCGACTGGCAGGGCACCCAGCAACTGCGCGAGAAGGCGCGCGCCGATGTGGTCAGCGTCTTCATCCTGCCGCCCTCGGCGGACGATCTCGAGAAGCGGCTGCACACACGCGCGCAGGATTCCGCCGAAGTGATCCGCGGGCGGATGAATCGCGCCACCCATGAGCTCAGCCATTGGGCCGAGTACGATTACATCGTCATCAACCAGAACATCGAGTACGCGTTCGCCGAGGTGCAGTCGATCCTGAAGGCGGAACGGTTGAAGCGCGAGCGCCGCACCGGCCTGACCGAGTTCGTGCGCAACCTGCAGCGCCAGCTCGAGAAGTAATCTTCTCCGTTCAGGCCGTCGCGCTTTTCGCCAGACGTGCCAGCATTTCCTTGATCTGCCGCTGCGTATCTTCAAACGAAGGCTCCGGCTGCGCGACCTCGACGCGACGCGGGCGCGGCGGTTCGACCGGCCGCGGCGGGATCTCCTTGTGCTGCTCGGCGGCCAACTGCGGGGCGCGCTCAGCGTGGTCGCGATCCCAGGGCGCACGCCATTCGTTCTCGACTTCGTAGGGCGGTGCGCTTGCGCGGTTGAGCCGGAAGATGAGGCCGCCGACCAGGCCCGCGAGCGCAAGCGTGCCTGCCATGATGAACAACAGCGTCTGTGTCGAGGTCGATTGCTTGTCACCCGTCGCATGCGCGGTCGCGGCGGGCGCCGGCGGCGGCGCGGGTTGCGGCTCTGCCTGGGGCTCTTCCGGCGGGCTCGCAGCCGTATCGTTGGCAGCGAGCTTGGTGCCGGATGAGGCCATGCTCGACTGGTCAAGCCAGCGCGCAGAGACGAGCGAGCCGGAACCGGGTGCGCCGACGTTGGACGGCGCGCTGTCGAGCGCGGAGGCCGGCTTCTGTCCTGTGCCCGCCTGGGCTGAGGTTAGTTCGGCGCGCGCATCCGCGACCGATGGGCTGATGCTGGCGGCTGGCTGCGGCGGGTTGGCGGCTTCGGCCGGCGGCGGAGATTCCTGCTGTACGGGCGCGGCCTTCGCCGCCTTGTTGTTCTCTTCGCGCACATACCAGCACTTGCGCTTGCTGGAGCGTTCAAGGCGATAATACCAATGGCTTCCTGCGGGTGCGGTTCCCTTTGGAGCCGACAGGCAAGTGTCGGCGGCCTTGGCGCTATCGGCATTCTCGGTGGCGTTCTCCGCGCTGGCAGTGAAGCTGGCGCCCGCCAGCATGGTGGCGACAAGTGCTGAAATGAATTGCGCGGTACGCTTTGACATCTACTTCCCCGATAACAGCGGCTACCCCTTAACCCCTAACTCTCGGTAGGAAGTTGGGTGGCAATGCGCCGCAAATCCGGAACGGGTAGGGCTTAATTGAGGCTCGCCGGCCGCCTCAATTGCGGTAAATCGGGGCTGCAGAGGGGGGCCTGGATCTCGTTATTGCTTCGAGGCGGTCCAGCGACCGACGCAGCCGTCGGACTGCCGAAAGCTCCCTGACCCGGAACGGGCCGAGATGCGGCCGGTGCTGATCACTGTGATCCCGTTGGCATTGCCGACAGCGCTCACCGCGCCGCTTGGACTGACGCGGCCGCTGACGCCCTGACCGATGATCTTGCCGCTTGAGACAACCACCGCCGTGGTGCTGCCGCCGGAGCAGGTGGTGCCGACGCTGACCACGACCCACGCCCCGTCGAAGCCGCCGCCGCCTCCTCCTTCGCCACCGCTCTTGCGCGAGGCGCGGCGAGACTCCTCGCTCTCGGGCTTGCTGCGTCGTGCGGGGCGATCGGATTCGACCGTGCGCGGTGCCTCGCGCGATCCGGACAGCGATTTCTCGTCATTGCCGATGCTGCCGCCGGCGCTGCCGGACTGGGCATACCCGGCGCCGGTGCCAGCGGAAACCAAAACCGAAACGAGGATCGTTCGAAGCGCGCGTTGAATGACGTTCTGCATAAGGCCCTTAATCCAAAATCTCAAAAGTGCGCCCGCAGCCTGGGATTATCGGGACGGTTGTCTCACTGTTTCGATGACGTCCACCTTCCCGAACAGCCATCGGATCGTCTGAACGTTCCGGAGCCGCTACGGCCGGACGCATGGCCGGTACTGATGACGGTGATACCGTTGTAATTACCGACGGACCTGCTGGCGCCGCTGGGACTGATGGTTCCGGTGAGGCCCTCGCCGATGATCTTGCCGCTGGTCACGACGACAGCCGTCGTGCTGCTGCCGCCACAGCCGACCGCGACGACCACCCACGCGCCATCGAAATTGCTGCCACCGCCGCCACCGCTCTTGCGCGAGGCGCGACGCGGCTCGTCGGCGTCTGGTCTGCTGCGCCTGGGCGGTCGATCGGATTCAACCGAGCGCGGCGCTTCGCGTGAACCGGAGAGGGATTTTTCGTCATTGCCGATGCTGCCGCCGGCGCTGCCGGATTGCGCAAGCGCCGCGCCGCTAGCGGCAATTGAAATCAGCGCAGCGAGGAGGGCGGCTCGGAGCGAGCCTTGAACAGTATTTGACATAAGCACTTAATCCAAAATCTTAAGTCTAGCGGCCCGAACCGTCGGCACAGATCGCACCAATAATGCGACAAGCTTTGCCACCCTTGCCGCACTCGTCAAGCGCGGCATCCCGCGCGCGCTCGACGCTGTCTCGCTGCACCAGCGACCACGACTTTCCGGAGATCGCGAACGCGCCGCAGCGCGCTCCGTAGAAGCTCAGTTCGATCGGACATTTGGCGGCTCCGCAATTGGAGCGTGCATCGTCGACCGCAGCACGGCGCGAATTATGATTCCAGGACATGCCCCATTTGTCGCTGTCGGGCCCATAGACGATCGAGCCCCAGGGCTTCAGGTCGTCGAGCTTGCGCAGCCGGATCAGGACTCCTTCGGTGGCTTCGCCCGTCGGCGTCATGTTGCTCTTCTCCTGGAACTTGCTGATCGCAAGCCGCATGCCGTTCTTGCTGTCGAGCGGCTCCGGATCGAAATTGTGCTCGTAGAGGCGGTCGCTCAGCTCTCGCAGGAGTGCGACGTCCTTGATCGGCACGCGGTCGGGATCAGGCCGCAGCGTGCCGGCGACAGGCTGCTCCGGCGGCGCGGCCACGGCGACCTGCGGCGATGTGGGCGCGCTCGGAGGAACGAAATAGAAAGTGCCGTCGATCGGCGACGAGGAGACCCAGGGCTGCTGCGAGCCGCCGGTTGCGCGCTTCACGGCAAGGCCGACCTGGTTGAAGGTCTGGAAGATGTCGAGCCCAGCCTGCTTGATCGTGGTCGCGAGTGCCCTCGTATAGGGGCTGTGGCCGTCGCTGCCGTCCTGGGCGACGTTGCCGGGCTGCGTCGCATAGGAGATCAACGTACCTTCCGGCGCGCGCATCTGCGCCAGTCCGCCATCGGCCGCGCGCAATCCGCGCGCGCCAAACGGGTTGTTCCGGCAGGCATCCAGGATCACCATGTTGAGCCGCGTGCCTGAGCCCTGCATCTGCCGCAGCACCAGGTTCACATCCGTCATCTGGAAGTCGACATCGGCTTCGCGCGACGGATTGGCACCGACCGGCACCAGATAGTTCGAGCCGGAGACCTGGACGCCGTGGCCGGCGTAATAGAACAGCGCGACGTCGGCGCCCTGGACCTGCCGGCCGAAATTCTGCACCGCAACGTCCATCGCCGTCTTGTCGAGATCGAGCTGGGCGCGGCCGCCGATCAGCGTGAAGCCGAGGCTGGCGAGCGTATCGGCCATCAGCTTCGCGTCATTGCGCGGATTGTCGAGCCGGGTGACGTTCTGGTAGGCCGAATTGCCGATCACCAGCGCGATGCGCTTTTCGGCCGCGGCGGGACCGGCTACGACTAGCGTCAGCAAGCCGATCAGCGCCGCAAACGCCAAGCCGTTGATAGCCCCGCGCATCCCCCGTGCTCCCGTGACGCCGGGATACACTAGCAGCGAGCGGGTCGGCCGAAAAGCGTCAGCACTTTGGCAGAGTGAGGCAGGTCACTTAGTTCTTCAGCACGATGCGTCCGACGACCTTGCCGGCGCGCAACTGGTCGATCCACTTCTGGACGTCGGCCATCGGCTCTTCCCGCATCGGTGTCGGCTTGATCTTGCCGGCACGCGCGAGGGCCATCAATTCCTGGCCCTCGGCCAGCGTTCCCACCATGAAGCCCTCGATGGTCATCCGCTTGTAGACCCATTGTACCATCGGCAGGTTGAAATTGCCGCCCATCAGGCCGGAGACCACGACCTTGCCGCCGCGCGCCAGCACGGAGACTGCGAACGCCATGGACTTCTCGTTCCCGGCGAAATCGACGACTTCGTCAAATCCGCCTTCCGTCTCTTTCAGGATACGCTTGACGACGTCGGGCTCGGCCGGGTCGTAGGCGACGGAAGCGCCGTTCTGCAGCGCGGTCTCACGCGCGGCCGGGCTGAGGTCGGCGACCGCGATCGGTTGCTTGAACATCGCCTGCGCGAACGAGAGCCCCATCATGCCGACGCCGCCGAGCCCGATCAGCAGCAGGTTGCGCTGCCGAGGGCGGTCCACCAATCGTTTCAGCGCGCCGTAGGCGGTGACGCCCGAGCACATCAGCGTCGCCGCCTGATTGACCGGCAGCGGATCGTAGTCGAGCAGGTATTTTGCGTCGGGTACGAGCACGTGGGTGGCGAAGCCGCCATCGATGGAGACGCCGAGGAAACGCTGCTTGACGCAGAGGTTCTCATCGCCGTTCAGGCAGTCGCGGCACTGACCGCAGCCGATCCATGGAAAGACGGCTTTCTTCTTGCCGATCAGGCCAGCCGGAACGTCGGGACCGACTTCGTCCACCACACCCGCAATTTCGTGGCCGAGCGTGAAGGGCAGCGTCATGCCGCGTGTGGTATCGAGCTTCTTGCCGCCGCCGAGATCGGCATAGCCATCCTGGATGTGCAGGTCGGAATGGCAGAGCCCGCAACGCTCGATGCGGACCAGCACTTCGCGTCCTTGCGGCTTCGGCGTCTCGATGATGGTCTCGCACAACGGCGCATCAAATTTGACGAGGGACTGGCGTACCATTTGCGCCATGGCGTTCACTCCTTAGGCAACGTTCGATGTTGTGTTTCGTATATTGGCCAATTCACGGGCCATGGCAACAAAGCCGGAGATGGGAACAGTTTCGGCGCGGCGGGTGGTATCGATATGTGCGGCCGCAGCGAGCTGGGCCGGGTCGACCGCAAGTGACTTCAGGCTTTGGCGCAGCATCTTGCGGCGCTGGCCGAAGGCTGCAGCGGCCACTTGTTCCAGCGCACGACGGTCGCAGGGCTCGGGGGTGGCGCGTGGTATCAATCGTACCAGCGACGAGGTGACCTTCGGCTGCGGCACGAAGGCTGCCGGCGAAATGTCGAACAGGATCTTTGTCTCGGCGCGCCAGTTGGCGAGCACGGCAAGCCGGCCATAGGCCTCGCTGTTCTCCTGCGCGACGATCCGCTCGGCGACCTCGCGCTGGAACATCAGCACCATCGTGTCGTACCAGGGTGGCCAGGGTTCGATCGAGAGCCAGTCGACCAGAAGCTGGGTCGCGATGTTGTAGGGCAGGTTGGCGACGATCTTTGCCTTGCCGCCATCGAGCAGGGGACGGGGATCGAAATGCTGCGCGTCGGCATGCACGATCTCGAGCCGTCCCGGGTATCGCTTGACGATGTAATCGAGCGCAACCAGCGCCCGTTCGTCGCGCTCGATGGCGATTACGCGTTTTGCGCCGAGCGCGAGCAGTGCCCGGGTCAATCCGCCTGGGCCGGGGCCGACCTCGATCACGGTAGAGTCCTCGAGCGGACCTGCGGCGCGGGCGATCCGCGCGGTGAGATTGAGGTCGAGCAGGAAATTCTGTCCCAGCGACTTGCGCGCCGACAAGGAGTGTTCGCGAATGATGTCGCGCAGCGGCGGCAGATCGTCGATCGCGCTCATTCAGGCTTCGTCGCGGCCATCCTTGCGGCCAGCCGCAGCGCCGCGATCAGGCTCGACGGATTGGCGCGGCCGGTGCCGGCGATGTCGAATGCGGTGCCATGATCCGGCGAGGTCCGGATGAACGGCAGGCCCAGCGTGACATTGACCGCGTCCTCGAAAGCGATGGTCTTGATCGGGATCAGTGCCTGATCGTGATACATGCATATCGCGCAGTCATAGGTGGCGCGCGCAGCCTTGTGGAACAGTGTATCCGCCGGCAGCGGTCCACGGACGTCGATGCCGTCGCCGCGCAGGATTTCGACGGCCGGCGCCACGATCTCGATATCTTCGGCGCCGAGCGTACCGTCTTCGCCGGCATGCGGATTGAGGCCCGACACCGCGAGACGCGGACGGGCAAGCCCGAAACGCGCTTTCATGTCGGCCACCACGATGCGCGCCGTCGAGACGATCAAGTCGGTCGTGAGCAATACGAGCGCTTCGCGCAGCGAAAGGTGGATCGTCACGGGCACGACGGCGAGCTCAGGCGACCACAGCATCATCACAGGCTGCGGCGCGACCCCGTCTTTGGCCGCGAGCTCGGCGAGGAATTCGGTATGGCCGGGGTGACCGAAGCCGGCGCGATAGAGCACGTTCTTGGCGATCGGGTTGGTGACGACGGCAGCGGCCTTGCCGGCCATGACGTCGGCGACCGCGCGTCGGATCGAGGATAGCGCGGCATCCGCGCTGGTCGCATCCGGCGTGCCGGGCCGTGCTGTTGCTGGTTTGCCGGCCGGAACGACGGGCAAGGCTCGCGCAAACGTCGTGAGTGCCTCCTCGGGGCAGGCATCGGCAAGCTCGACTGCGAGGCCAAGACGGCGAGCGCGGTCGGCGAGGAAATCGCGGTCGCCGAGCAGATAGAAGGGCGGAAGCTTCAGTTCATCACGCCGCAGCCACGCGGCAAGCGCAATGTCGGGGCCGATGCCTGCGGGTTCGCCGGATGTCAGCGCAAGGGGCTTCGACATCATCAGCGATATTCGATCATGGCCGCTTTGCGGACTTCCTGCAGGTAGGATTTCGATTTCGCCTCGTACTTCTGGGCGTACATCTTCTCGCGGATTTCCTTCTTCTTCGGCGAGTCGATCATCGTCGTCTTGCGGCCGCACAGCACGACCATCTCCACGCCCTGTTTGGTGATCTCCGGCGGAGTCAGGTGGCCGATCGGCGTCTTGTCGAGTACCTCGCGAATGGGCGGCGGCAGGTCGGCCGTCGTCTTGGTCACGGTGTCGCGGATCGCGGCGTTCGGTATGGTCTTGAAATAGGAGTTGGCTTCGTCGCAGCTCGTGATGCGCTCGCGCAGCCCCTCGGCTTCCTTCTTGCGCGCTTCGATCAGTGCAGGCGTCGAGCCGCGCGGCACGATCAGCACAATGGGCTGCATCTTGTATTCGAAAGCTTCGACCTCGGTCTTCTCGCCGCCTTCCTGCGCGGCGGCGGCGACATCCTTCTCGCCGACCTGGAGGCTTTCCTTGTAGCGGCCGCGGACCAGGCTGGTCCAAACCATGTCGGCCCTGATGCGGGACTTCAGCGTGTCTGCGCGGATGCCCTGGCTCTCCAGCGACTTCGTCAGTTGCTCCGGCGAGATCCGCATTCGCGCGCTCATTGCGGCATAGGATTGATCGATGTCGGAGGAGGAGGGGTCGACGCCGAACTTCTTGGCTTCCTTGATCTTCACCTTTTCGTCGATCAGTTCCTCGATCACTTCCTGCCGGTTCGCCTGCTTGTGCGTGGTCAGGAAGTTCAGCTTGCTGCGCTGCTCGATGTCGTAGTTGGTGATCGGCTCGCCATTGACCATGACGGCCACGGTCTGCGCTTTCAGCGGCGAAGTGCCGCAGAACATCAGCGCAAGCGCAATGGCGCACGCGGGGGCGAGGGCCGAAAGGCGATTGGGCAAGGTCGTCATGGTCATCTCAGCCATATGGTCATATCAGCCATATCAACCAATTCGCACCGAATTTCGGAGGTGCGGATCACGCTCTACTGATAGCCGCTTGCGCTGCTCGACGACGTGGTCGAGTTCGCGATGGTCCGCAGCCCGATTTGCAGCATGAACGCGTGGCTGAGGACCGGCGGCGTCGTGCCGGCAGAGTAGGTGTAGGACGTGATATAGTTCGCGGCCAGCACGAAGCAGTCGTCCACATAGCCGGCGCCGATGACGTACTGGTTGATCTTGTTCGCTTCAAGGTCCCAACGCGCCGAGCCAGATACCACCCAGTTCGACGCGACCTTGACCGAGGCGCTGGTCAGGATGCCTTCGCGACGAGTGAGATAGCCGAGTTCCGGTTGCGCCGCGTAGTTGCCGTAGAGCAGGCTGACTGCCCAGCGGTCGAAGTTTGCGCGTCCCTCGGCCTCGAAGCGGTTGATGTTCCAGGTCGCCTCGTCCATTCGCGAGCGGACGCTGAACGTGTAGGTCCGGTTGGGCGAATAGCTGACGCTGCCGACATAGTCGGAACGGGGGTTCTGCAGGCCGGAATCGAGGCCGGTGTTGGTGGCGTCGGCGACTGCGAACGAGTTCAGGCCGAATAGCTGGTAGGACTGTCCGAACAGCACCTTGACGGCACCGCCTCGATCGAACTGCGTGGTCGCCTGCACGCCGACATTGGCGCGGCCGCCGCCCTCGACACGGTCGTAGCCGGAGAACTTGTCGACGGAGAACAGGTTGCTGGTGTCGAACACCAGGCTCTGCGCGTCCTCGTTCGGCAGCTTGCCGGCGTAGGTCTCGTTCGGGCGGATGATGACCTGTGCGATCGGCTCGAGCGTGGTGGTGCCCCACGGCTGGACGTTGATGAACGGGTAGCGATATTCGAGGCCGACGGTCGGCATCAGGCGCAGCGCCTGCGTATCGCCGACCGGAAGGAAGTTCGAGACGCCCGGCTGGTTCGAGACCGAGGCATCGATCGCGTCGGCGCGAAGGATCGCGAACGGCGTCCAGATCTGGCCGAGCGGGTCGGTGTACGATCGCCGCCATTGAGCTTCGGCCGTCAGGCGCGTGTAGGTGCCGGGGAAGCCGCGCAACAGGCATTGCGAGGGTAGCCGGGCGAGCGGATCGGCGGATGCCGTGAGGCACAGGCCGGCGGTATTGGCGAGCGTCGTGATCGGGTCGAAGACCGCCTGGTCGCGCGTCAGGCTGGTGAAGTTCATCTTGTAGCTGAACTCGCCGCCGAAGATCGGGCTGTTGATCACGTTGTTATAGTCGATCACCGGATGGATCACCGGCACCTGGCCCTGGTTGCCGGAGAAGCTCAGGTAATAGATCGTGCGCGCATCGAAGAAGCTGCGATTGCCGACGCCGGTCAGATAGAGCTGCGAAATCGCTTCGGTCGGCAGGCTCAGGAATGCTGCGAACGGGTCTCGATACTGGGCGAGGCGATAGTCCGACATGAAGAAGTAGTCGGACAGGAGCACGCCGTCCCAGCCCCAGACCCATTTGTCGTTGATCGCGAATTGGCCATGGGTATCGATGCCGCCTCGGAACTGGCGGTCGCCCGGCTGGCCGGCGAAGGCGCCGGGGTCGAGCTGGTCGATGCCGTAAGCGCGGATCGAGTAGGAGCCGTCCAACAAGCGCTGGCGGAATTCGCCCTGCAACAAGACGCCCTGACGCGAGGTGAAGCGCGGGTTGAACGTCGCGTCATAGTCTGGCGCGAGCGCAAAATAGTAGGGGACCTCGACGGCGTAACCATAGGTCGACGCCTGGCTGATGCCCGGCATCAGGAAGCCGCTCTTGCGCTTCACGGTCGGGTCCGGCGTCGAGAAATAGGGCATATACGCCATCGGAACGCCGAAGAATTCGAGCTGGGCGTTCTCGAAATAGAGCATCTTCTCGGTCTGGTTATGGATGATGCGAGCGCCCTTGACCTGCCATAGCGGCGGTTTCTTCGGGTCGTCTTTACACGGCGCGCAGGCCGTATAGACGCCATTCTCGAACACCGTGTAGTTGCCGGCGGAGCGATCGGCGCGGGTCGCCGCCATGCGCGTCTGATCCTCGGTGTCGACGCGCAGCGAATCGACGAAACCGTCCCGGTAGTCGTCGCTGAGATCCATGATGTTGGCGTAGGTGATCTTGCCCTGCGCATCCGTGAAGCGGATGTTGCCCTCCGCATGGAGGCGCTTGGTCTTCTGGTCGTAGATGACCTTGTCAGCCTCGACGCTGGTGCCGTTGTAGAACATCTGCACGTTGCCGACCGCGGAGACGCGCTGATTGTTGTAGTCGTAATCGACTTCGGTCGCCTGCACGAGCATCTGCCCGTCGTTGCGTGGCGGGGCCGGCGTCGGCTTCGGCGGCCGCGGATTGTAGGTGAAGCTTTGCGCGGCAGCAGGCGTCGTCAGGCCAACGCCGATCGTCCCCGTAAGAATGAATCCGGCGGTCAGGGTTAGCAGGAAGCCGGCCAAGCGGGTTCGAAGACGGCGCACGAGACTGCGCCGCCTGAACGCAAGCGACTCCAACTGGCGGGCGGCGACAACGGCCACTACCCGTCCTCCTGATACAGCAAGGCCAAGAAACCGGTGAGGCCGCCTACGCACACAGGCAGCCACGCCGCAGCGATGGGATGCATCAACTCAGCCTTGCTCAAATCCTCAGTTACTTTCGAGAGCACGTAGAGCAGAAAGCCCGCACCCACGCCACTCAAAACCATCTTTTGCACGCCGCCGAACCGGAAGAAGCGCAAGCTCACCGAAGCAGCCAAAAGCACCATTGCAGCCAGCAAAAACGGCTGTGCAATGAGCTTGTGGTACTGCAGCCGGTAGCCGGCGGTCGCGAAGCCCGAGCTCTCCGACGAACGGATGTAGCTCGGTAGTTGCCAAAACGACACAGTTTCTGGAGTGGAAAAGCTGTTACGGACCTGGGCCGGCGTCAGCGTTGTGGCCAGGTAGAAGGTGTCCTGGTCGACTGAAGGCTTGTCGAGAGAGTATCGGCGTACCCCTTTGAACACCCAGCGGCCTTCTTCAAGGGAGGCTTCGCGGGCTTCGATTCGCTCCTTGAACTGCAGCCCGGTATCGAATCGGAAAACGGTCAGCCCGGTCAGGCGCTCGCCCTGCTGCTCGCTGCGGGCGGCGTTGATGATCGACTGGCCTTCGCTGTTGACCTGGTTGAGCCAGAAGCCGGAGGCGTCCTGGATGCCGCCGCCGGGCGCCGAGCCGAACAGCTCCGCCTCCATCTGCTTGGAGAGCTCGCGCAGATTTGCCGACATCGGATTGTAAGCGGTGGTCGCCGCGATCCCCAGCACGATCGCGCTCGCCAGCGCGGGTGCGATGAACTGCCAGGCCGAAACGCCGGCGGCGCGCGCGACCACGAGTTCGAGCCGGCGTGACAGCGCGAGATAGCAGGTCATGGCCCCGATCAGCACGCAGAACGGCATCAGCTTTTCGAGCAACTGCGGCACGCGAAACAGCGAGGTCTCGGCGACCGTGATCGCAGAGGCCGTGACCAGCCCGGAGGTCTTGCGCACCATCTCGATGTAGTCGACCAGGACCAGCAGCACGAAAATGCCGACGAACACGCCGACGGCCGAGATCACGAAGCGGCCGGCGAAATAGCGCCCGAGCGTATTGGTGACCATGCTCATGCGGTTGCCGGCCTCCCAAAGAGGCGCGCGAGCCGCGCATTCGACTTGTTGATGGCCTCGATCAATCCGGCGGGTGGCTCCACCACCACGCCGCCGATGATCATCCAGAGCCCGACGCCGATGCCGCCGAGCAGCATCAGGTACTGTGCGCCGACGGCAAGCGAGGATTTCACCGCCATCACCGAGCAGGCAAATCCGGCCATGCGCAGGCCGAGCACGGCGAGCACCGAACCGCCGATCGAGAAATTGCGACTCTGGCGCGTCGTCCGCGGCGCGCCCAGGAAGGCAAATGTGAGTGCGGCAAACGCGAACGGATAGATCGGCGCCATGAAGCGATCGTGCAACTCGGCGCGGAACTGGCCGGACAGTTGATCAAAGGTCGGATCATCAGCCGCAGGCCAGATCAATTCCCACAGATATCGCTCGCGAATCCCCAATGTGACGTCGCGCTGGTTGGAGAATTTCGACATGTCGAACGCGTAGCGGCCGAAGGCGACGAGGGCCGGGTCGCGCTTGCCGGCTTCGAATCGCTCGAGATTGCCGTCCTCCAGGACCAGATACGAACCGTTCTCGTTCTTCAGCACCGTGCCACGGTCGGCGATGATCGTGACGCGCTCCTTGGGATCGCGGCGATCGTCGACGAAGATGCCGCCGAGGACGCCGCCCGGCAGCCGCTCACGAATCCGAATCGTCAGGTTCTGGTCGAGCTGGGCGAAGCGGCCGGGCTGCAGGATGTTGGTGAGTACGTCGGCGGTGATCTCGGCGTCCCATTGCTTGATCCGCCGCATGCCGTCCGGGGCGAGATAGGCACCGATGAAGGCGACCATCGCGGCTACGACGCAGGTGGCATAGAAGAATGGGCGGAACAGCCGGAATGGCGAAAAGCCCGCGGCGTTCATCACGATGATCTCGGAATCGGTCGCGAGCTTGTTCAGCGTGTGCGAGACCGCGATCATCAGCGCAATCGGCGCGATGATCAGGACGAGCGCCGGAATCACGAGGCCAGTGATGCCGAGGAAGGTGATGATGGTCTGACCCTGGCTGGTCATCAGGTCGATGCCGCGCAGCGCTTGGGTAATCCAGATCACGCCGGTGAGGCTGACCAGGACTACCGCAAACGACGCGAGCGTCGTGCGGAAAATATACCTGTCAATCGACCCCATCGATACCGCAAGTCCCACCTGGCGCGCCAAAACACGCGGCTTCCCGGCCAATCCCGTTGAAGGGCTCCCCTTTGGCCGTGCCGCTTATCCGTCCAGCCGTCAATCTCTCATTACCATCCCTTTGATCCGTCAACAAAATGGCTGGGCCAAGGCACTCTTTCCATATGGTTAATTATTCCCCTTTGTGGCCTTCCGGCCACGCCGCGCTTGGCAGTGCGGCGGCTGGCAGGCCATAGTGTTGCTGAACCTCGGGGCTGACCAAATCTGGACAGCCGCGAGCCAACATCACACCTACTAGCCACGCCAGCGGATCCCGCCCGCGACAGCCCTGATTCTGGAGGATTTTCCTATGTCCGACGCCGTTAAGGTCGGCTTTGTCCCGTTTTCCGCGCCCGTCCGGGGCGTGATGGTGGTGTTTTGCGACGAGGCACTGAAGGTCGGCGCGGCGACCGAGAAGGCGCTCGGGAAGGCGGCGGAAACCGTGAAGCGGGCGGCGGCGGCCAACCAGTTCAAGGGCAAGAGCGGCGCCGCTCTCGACATCCTGGCGCCTGAGGGAATCAAAGCCGAGCGTCTGATCGTCGTCGGAACCGGCAAGACGTCGGCGCTGAAGGAGAAGGATTTTCTCAGGTTCGGTGGTGTCGCGGCCGGCAAGCTGAACGCGGCGACCGATACGGTCACCGTGATCGCCGAGACGCCTGAGGGCGCGATGAAGCCGGAGCAGGCGGCCGCCATCGCCTCTGGTATTCGGCTCCGGGCCTACAAGTTCGATCGCTACAAGACCAAGAAGAAGGACGGCGAGAACGACCAGGTGCGCGCCGACGTCTCGATCGCAACTGACGATGTCGCCGCTACCAGGAAGACGTTTGCGCCTGACGCCTCCATTGTCGAGGGCGTCGTGATCGCGCGCGACCTCGTGAACGAGCCGCCGAACGTACTCTATCCCGAGGAGTTCGCGCGCCGCGCCAGCCAATTGCGCAAGATCGGCGTCGACGTCGAGGTGCTGGACGTCAAGGCGATGACCAAGCTCGGCATGGGCGCGCTGCTCGGCGTCGCGCAGGGCTCGGCGCGGCCGGGCCGCGTCGTGATCATGCGCTGGAACGGCGGCAAGAAGAGCGAGCAGCCGGTAGCCTTCGTCGGCAAGGGCGTCTGCTTCGACACCGGCGGCATCTCGATCAAGCCGGCCGGAAGCATGGAGGACATGAAAGGCGACATGGGCGGCGCAGCCTGCGTGGTCGGGCTGATGCACGCGCTGGCCGCACGCAAAGCCAAGGTCAACGCGGTCGGCGCCATCGGCCTCGTCGAAAACATGCCCGACGGCAACGCGCAGCGTCCCGGCGATATCGTCAAGTCGATGTCGGGCCAGACCATCGAGATCATCAACACCGACGCCGAAGGCCGCCTCGTGCTCGCCGACGTGCTCTGGTACGTGGCCAAGAAGTTCAAGCCGAAGTTCATGGTCGACCTTGCGACGCTGACCGGCGCGATCATGGTCGCGCTCGGCACCGAGCATGCCGGCCTGTTCTCCAATAATGACGAACTGGCCGATCGGCTCATCAAGGTCGGGCAGGAGACCGGCGAGCGGGTGTGGCGCATGCCGCTCGGTCCCGAATATGACAAGCTGATCGATTCGCAGTTCGCCGACATGAAGAATACCGGCGGCCGCCACGGCGGCTCGGTCACCGCCGCGCAGTTCCTGCAACGCTTCGTCGACGGCACGCCCTGGGCGCATCTCGATATCGCGGGAACCGCGATGGGCGCGCCGAAGACCGACACCAACCAGAGTTGGGGCTCGGGCTACGGCGTTCGCCTGCTGGAACGCCTGGTCGCGGACTATTACGAGACGAAGAAATAGCCTGATATGACCGAGGTCCTGTTCTATCATCTGCAGAGCATGTCGCTGGAGAGCGTGTTGCCGCCGCTGCTCGAGAAATCGCTGGAGCGCGGCTGGCGCGTGGTGGTGCAATCGACTTCGCTGGAGCGGGCCGAAGCGCTCGACGCGCATCTGTGGACCTACAGCGACGATTCCTTCCTGCCGCACGCCACCTGGCGTGTCGCCGATGCATCGGACCAGCCGATCATCCTCGCAATCGATGACGGCAATCCGAATCGCGCCAATGTCCGCTTCCTGGTCGACAACGCGGCGCTGCCGGAAGACTGCGACAGCTACGCGCGGGTGGTGCTGGTGTTCAACGGCGACGATGCCGAGGCCGTGGCGGCGGCGCGCGAGAGCTGGACCGCCTGCAAGGCGAGGGGATTCGACGTGACCTATTGGCAGACCGACGAGCGCGGCCGCTGGCAGCGCCGGCAATAGAAAGTTGCGAAATTAATGATAATTTGCACTTTGTGGCCCGGAGTCGGCGCCCAGCCACGGTCATGCCGCAAAGGGATGTTCGGACAAAGGTTTTACGGTGAAAGCGCGCGGCGCGCGTGACGCTTGGGGATCGCTTCGCGCGAAAAGGCGCGACGGGACAAGAGGGTAGAGACGGGAGCCCAATCGATCGTGCGAGACGGAACACTGATTCGGAAACCGCTGGTGGCCCTGCTTCTGCTTGCGCCGGTCCTCGCCGGCTGCTCCGGGGGCTCGTCCATTTTCGGGGGCTCGGAGATTTTCTCGAAGGATGCCGAGTGGTTCTCGCGCTCGGGCCGGGTGTTCATCCGCAACATTTCGATCGAGACGCCGCCGCTGACGCCGACCAAGCCGGTCACTGCCGAAGACATGGTCAGCGCCGATGGCGGTTGCCCTGGGATGGCGCCGGCGGGACCTGCGAATGCCAATGCGCTCGCTGACGGCGCAACCGGCGCGCCACCGCCGCAGAACGTTGGATCGGTCGCGCTCGGACATACCGAGTGCGATGTGGTGCGCGGCATCGGCGCGCCCGACAATGTCAGCCTCTCCAACAATGCGCGCGGCGATCGCGTCGCGGTCATCACGTATACGCACGGCCCGCGTGCCGGTCTCTACACGTTCACCTCCGGCCGCTTGTCGTCGATCGAGCGCGTTGACGTGCCTGCGCCGCAACCGAAGCCCGGCAAGCCGAAGGCAAAGAAGCACGCGGCGACCGGCTGAGACTTCTGATTCAACTGTCAAACAGCTTTCCGCTGTCATCGTCCGCGAAGGCGGACGATCCAGTATTCCAGAGACGTCTCGGCTTAAGTTGAGAGGCCGCCGGATACTGGATGCCCGCCTTCGCGGGCATGACGGTGGAGCGTGGGGAGAGGATGTGAGTCGGCATTCTCGCGGCATGGATTGCCCGAGCTTTGCGTCTCGTTTCGCCCTCCTCGATATCAGAGGGCGCAGGGAAAGCCGGGTGCCGGTTGCACCCGTGGGCCCCGTGCAACAAAAAGCACGGGGGTAGGACCACAGGTCAACCGGAGCAACACCGGCTTTCCCTGCGCGATGGTTTTACGGCTTACTTCGTGCTCTTCCCGGTGACCGGGCTTTCTTGCCACCGTCGCCTCTCGCGCGAACTTCTTCGCGCAAAAAACTTAGCGCCAGCGTCGGGGCGCCAGAACCACACGACTTCGCCGTCCGCGTTACATGCGCTCGTCAGTCGCACGCAACACGTCCACCGCATCTCACCGCAACGTTCGTGACGATCGCGAGCCGCCCCTCATCTGGGTGAGACGCGGGAGTCATAGTGCTGATTTGCCCGACGACGGAAGTGGAATGTTTTTTGCGCGAGGGCTGGACAGACTTTTGGTGATTTGCCCGTCGGGTTGTTTTGTCGCACCCAAAGCAACCACATTGTCCTTGCGAGCCATCGGGTCGGCGCGAAGCGCCGCTCGATCTTGCATCGCTTCCTGAGGTCTCACCTCAGGAAGCGCACCAGACCAATACTTATCAGCAGGAGCAGAGCGAGCGACAGGATCACGGCCGCACTGACGCGTCCGCCAACATTGGAGAGTACGCGAATGTCGACTCCCAGGCCAAGCGCAGCCATCGAGATGACGGTCAGCACGGTCGCAAGCTTGGTGACTGGCGCGACAACACCATCCGGGATGACCTGAAACGATCGCAGCGCCGCCATGACAAGAAAGCCAATGATGAACCACGGGACCAGCTTGAGCGGGCCGATGGATTTGATGCGTCCGCTTCCGGCGTCTCCGCGCAAACGAGGCGCGAACAGCGATATGACGACGACCAGTGGTCCGAGCATCAGCACGCGGACCAGCTTGACCAGCGTGCCGATCTGGGTGCTGACCAGCCCGGCCGGCACTGTGGCCGCAAGAACCTGGGGAACCGCGTAAACTGTCAGACCGGCCAGAATTCCGTATTGCGTCGCGGACAACTGCAACAGCGGAATAAGCAACGGAAGACCCAACACCATCAGCACACCAAGAACGGCCGTGAACGAAATGGAGGATGCGATATCGTCGCCATCCGCAGCGATGACCGGAGCGACCGCTGCTATTGCGGAGTTGCCGCAGATCGAATTGCCGCATGCGATCAAGATCGACAGCTTGGTTGGCAAACCCAGTAGCCGGCTCACACCAAAGCTCGCGGCTAACGTCGCGCATACCGTTGCGAGGATCGCGCCAATGATGACCGGACCGAACGCTGCTATCGCGGCGAAACTGATCGACGAGCCAAGCAGCATCACCGCAGTCTCCAGGAGCTGCTTCGCGCTGAACGCGATTCCACTCCGCCAACGTTCCGACGGCGTGATGACCGTGCGGATTGCCATTCCAAGCAGGATCGCGGCTACCAGGGCTTCGATGTACGGATGTCCGAAGGCGCGCTCCTCCAGATGCTGGATGCCCATCGAGATCAGCGCGATCAGGACGCAAAGAGTGAGGCCCGGGATCCGGCCGGCGAGACTACCGAACCAACCGGCCATGACCTGCCCGATAACGGGCGATCCGCCCATGTAGTCCTTCTGGAGCGAGTGATCGAATGAGATCAGCCAGATCGGCATTGTTCGTATCAACGCGGGTAACGCGCAGCAAGTCGGCAGCCGCGTTGTGGGACAGCCCTTCATGCTGGGCCATCAGATGCTCGGCGGTCGGAAGCAGTTCCGACTCGTCTACCAGATGCGTCAGGAGACCCGCCTCCAGAGCCTCTTCCGCCGACAATGTGCGGTTTTCAAGCAGGATCGCCCGCGCTCCATCGGCTCCGACGATGTTCACGAGCCGCCTTGTGCCAAGCGCGACGCCGAAGCGAAAGCCCGGAAAGCGGAACTTCGTCCGCGACGTTCCAATCCGATAGGCACAGGCTGCGGCAAGGTCCGCTCCAGCGCCGAACGCGGCTCCGTTGAGCAGCGCAAATGAGACCACAGGCGCGGAACTGACTGCCTGGAGAAGGAGTTCGATCCGTACGAAACGCAGCAGAAGATCGCCTGCGCTTTGTTGCTCGATACAAGTAAAATCGAAACCGCCGCAGAAGGCCTTCCCGTCACTTGCCAGCGCGAAAGAGCTGCCCTCGGCAATTGTTGCGAGGACTGCTTCGTGCAGATTTGCGACCGTTGCGGCATCAAGCGCGTTCGCTTTCTCCGGCCGATCGATCTTGATCAGACTTGGCACCCGGCCAAGGGCCGGGATTCTGCTCACAGAACCTGCGCTGAACGGCGTTGTATCCATTCGTCGAAGACCTCTTCACTGTGCTCGCCAAGCTGCGGAGGCGTGCGGGTGATTTCGAATGCAAAATCGGAAATGCCGATTGGAAACCCGACAGTTTCTGTCCCTGCGCCGTTCGGCATCGTGATCGGTTGAACCCAGCCCATCTTGCGAACATGCGGGTCGGCGAGAATTTCCGCGAAATTGTTTATCGGCGCGCACGGGATGCCCTTGGCATCGAAGTCTGCGATCCACTCGGCCGCGCTCCGGGTCGAGAAGATAGGCTGCAGGATGGCAGCGAGCTCGTCCTGATTCCTGGCGCGCAGGGACTGGGTGATGAAGCGGGGGTCGTCCGGCAGATCCGGCCGGCCGACAATCGCGCAAGTGTCGCGCCACAGCTTGTCATTGCCGGCTGCGATGGTGAACGGCCCGTCCGCGCTATCGAAGCCCGCGTAGGGCGCATTGCGCGGATGAGCCGAGCCAAGACGGGATGGCGGGACGCCGGTGCCGAAATATTCGCTCGTCTGCAGTGCGGCGATGCCCAGCAAGGATCCGAGGATCGAACAGTCGATGTGAGCGCCTTGGCCTGTCTGGCGCGCACGCATCACTGCAGCGAGAATCACGAAAGCGGCATAAAGACCGGTCGCAAAATCGCCAACCGGCACACCGCATTTTACTGGTGGTCCATCAGGCTCGCCCGTGACGCTCATCATCCCGCTCATGGCCTGGACGGTGACATCGAAGGCGCCCTTCTGAGCATAGGGGCCGGTCTGCCCGTAGCCTGTGATAGAGCAGTAGACCAGCCGCCGATTGCGCGACTTGACCTGCTCATAGCCGAGACCGGCGCGGACAAGGACTCCGGGGCGAAAGTTCTCGATGAACACGTCCGCATTTTCAATCAGAGCATAAAGGCGCTCCAGATCCGACTCGTTCTTGATGTCGAGCGCGATCGAGCGCTTGTTGCGGTTCACCGAGGTGAAGTTGCCGCTGAATGGGTCGGCATGGTTCTCACCACGATGCAGCGGAGGCCATCCCCGCATGCCGTCACCACCATCGGGCCGCTCAATCTTGACAACGTCCGCGCCGAGGTCCGCGAGAAGACAGCCCGTGAAGGGACCCGCGGCAATCTGGGCAAACTCCAGGACGCGGAGTCCGGCCAGCGGCTTGGGTAAGGCAGATCGTGCTTTGCTCACGCAACCATCCTCTCGCTTTTGAGGGCGGCGTAGTTGCCACGGTGATAGAGCAGCGGTTCTCCGCCAAAGACATGGATGTTGTCGACCGCGCCGATAATGATGGCGTGGTCTCCGCCCGAGCACACATCAGACAGGCTGCATTCGGCAGCCGCAACCACGCCCTCGATGAGCGGACTGCCGCGCCGGCCTTGTCGGAAAGAGACATTCGCGAACTTGTCGTCCCGCTTGGACGCGAAGACCTGCGAGATCTCGGTCTGCTCACGCGACAGGAAATGCAGCCCGAAATGGCGGCTGGCGAGCAACGCCGCCAGCGTGTTGGAATTGTGGTTGAGGCAGACGAGGAACAGCGGCGGATCCAGCGAGAGCGAGGTCACCGCGTTGAGCGTCACGCCATGCAGCGCACCGTCGGGATGGGCAGTGGTGACGACAGCCACGCCTGTCGCAAAATGGCCGGCGAAGTCGCGCAGTTCTCTCGGCGAGACGTTGAGCGACGAAGTCATGGCGGGATCATTCATGTGAAGCACCTCGGCTGAACGTGGACACGCGACTCAGGCCGCAGCGGTGAACGTAGCGGGAAGACGCAACCCGGCCTCCTGCATCAACGGCATCACCCGCTCGCCGAAAAATTTCAGATCAGGGATGAAGTCGAAGAAGTTGACCTGGACGCCGTCGCAGCCGGCTTCCCTCAGACGCCTGAAACCGTCGACGACCTGCGCAGGCGTACCCACGATGTGGACGTTGCCGCCGATCGTCCATTCTTCCAGCGTGGCGGCCTTCCATGAAGCCTGATCACCGCCGGTGAAGGTCTTGTAGAAGTTCTCCGCCGCCACGCAATCCTGGTGCTTCAGGATCGCATTGTATTGCGCCCATGCCTCAGCTTCCGTTTCTCGGCAAATCACATGGGGATTGATGAGAATGCGGACGTCGCGGCCTTGAGCCGCCGCCGCCTCCTTGATCCGGGCGGTATGGGTCGGAAGCGCAGCACATGCCTTGTCGAGATTGGCACCCGCGGGGCTCGTCACGAAGATCAGATCCGAATGCTTCGCCGCGTAGGTGAGACCCGCACCGGACGACGACGCGTTGACGAGGATACACTGGCCTCCGGCGGGTTTGGGGGCGACGAACGCATCCTTCATTTTCCAGAAGCGCCCATTGATCGTCAGGTTCTCATCCTCCGACCACAGCCGCTTCATCATGGTGACGAACTCGTCCGCCATCACATAACGATGATCGTGCTCGATCGACTCCAGCCCGAACATCTCGAATTCGCTTTTCTTGTAGCCGGTGACCATGTTGAGTCCCCAGCGTCCACCGCTCATCTCCGAGATCGTGGCGCCGAACTTGGCCAGTTGGAGCGGGTGCCAGCCATAGAGGATGTGGACTGTCGATACCAACAGGATCCGCTTGGTCAGCCCGGCAAGGCCCGCGGTGACCAGGAGCGGATCCGTCGCCATTTCGCGGAATTTCATCTTGCCGCCGTAGCCGCCTTTTCCCAGCCACTGGGCGAGCCCAAAGACGAGATCGAAACCGAGGTTCTCCGCCATCACGGTGCAGCGCGCATTGTAGTCGAACGTCCAGGAGGTCTCGCGCGGCGCAAGTGACGGGCTCCAGGCTCCCGATTGAATCGGCAGAAACAGTCCGAGCATCAGCGGCTGGCGCTTGGCCATTGCAAGCGGCGACAATCCCGCACTGCCACTCACATTGTTCTTCGGCATGGATCTCTCCCTCGATTTCAGATTTGCTGATCCCGACAACGCGCGGCGTCGCGAGACAACGTGGTCAAGGCCGATACTAGGTGGTTGCGCATCGACTAAAAGCGATAGTTTTCGATATGATTTGTTCGACATAGTCGATGATGTCTGCGCACACGGACACAGCGGCGTGCTGTGCCCGTGAGCTGTCATCGATGAAGTCAGGTTTGAATCGATGGCGAGGCCGCACTAGCCGCAAGGGATGCAGGCTCGTCGCGCACCCAACCTTCGTTGCTGGCGTAGTCGTCTTGCGAACGATCGCGGAGGAACAGCGCCGAGATGAAGCTGATGGCCGCGATTATAGCGAGATAGGCGCTGATCGCCGTCGACGTTCCATAGACGTGCAGCAGATAGGCGGCGATCATCGGCGCGGGCCCGCCGGATGTGATCGAGGCAAGCTGATAGCCGATCGAAGACCCTGAATAGCGCACACTCGGCGGGAAGCTTTCGGCAATGAACGCCGCCTGCGGCGCGTATTGCATGTCGTGGATAGGGAGGGACAACACGATGGCGAGCACGATGAAGAACGGAATCTTCGTATCGAGCATCCAGAAATAGGGGAAGGCGAACGCCAGCATGGTGAACGCGCCGATCAGATACATGCGCTTTCGCCCAATGCGATCGGAGACATAACCGAAGAACGGTGTAGTGAACAGCGAGATCGCCGCTGCCACCAATACACAGTTAAAGAGAAACGACTTTTGCAGGCCAAGCCTGCTTGTGCCGTAGGAGAGAAGGAACGTCGTGAACAGGACGAAGGGCGCCTGTTGGCCAGTGCGGATCAGGCAAGTGAGGAGAATTTCTCGCCAGTAGCCGCGAACGGCATCGATGACCGGCGCGCGGACGATCTGCTTTTTCTCCTGTATCTGTCGGAAGACCGGCGTTTCGAGCACGCCAAGCCGAATATAGAGGCCTACGACGATCAGAGCGGAACTGATCAGGAAGGGAATGCGCCAACCGATCGTTTCGAACCATTCCGGCGAGCCGGCATAGGAGGTGACCGTCAGCGCAGTCACCGCGAGCAGCATGCCTAGCGGCGAGCCGAACTGAGGCCAACTCGCGGCGAGGCCGCGCCGCGTGTTGAACTTCGACCATTCCGTCGCAACCGCGATGGCGCCGCCCCATTCACCGCCAACACCGATGCCCTGAAGCAGGCGCAAGACCGTGAGCGAAACGGCGCCCCAGATGCCGATTTGCTCATAGGTCGGGACCAGACCAATGAGCACCGTGCTGATCCCCATCAGAAGCAGCGTTGCCACCAGGGTGCCTTTGCGCCCGATCCGATCCCCGAAGTGACCGAAGATCAGGGCGCCGACGGGACGGGCCACGAAGCCGAGGAAGAATGTGGAGAAGGCGAGCAGCGTCGCCGAATAGGGGTCCTGGGATGGAAAGTAGAGCTTGCCGAAAACAATGGCTGCGACCAGCCCGTACAGATAAAAATCGTACCACTCGATCATTGTGCCTACGGTCGACGCAATAACTGCGCGCCGCGCATGTCGTGCGGAATCGGCGTCGTTCAAAGGCGACAATTTCAGATGCGAAGCCATCAACTCCTCCTAAATGACTCCCTTCTTCGGGAGCGGTGCGTTTCCCATGCGTGCAGCGACGCCAGCGTTTCCCGATCCTTGCTAACGACGCATGGAGCGGGCCACCGCAGGCGGCGCAGACGTCATCAATGCGTTTCGTACGGCTGCGAAACGCGTTTCATTTTTGTTTTATGCAGACGAGGCGAACTGGCACCCCATCAAGGGACAGGTTAGGAGATTGACTTTTCGGTTGAAAACGATTGTTTTCGATCAGTACTGTGCAAGATAATCGATGGGAGGAGGGGAAGCCGCTCGATGAACTTCCGGCAGCTCGAGACATTTATCGAGATCGTGCGCCTCGGCAGTTTCGCAGCGGCTGCAACCAAACTCAACGCCACGCAATCCACGATTTCGGCACGCGTTCAGGAGCTGGAGAGCGATCTCGGCGTCGTTCTTTTCGACCGTAGCCAACGCAAGGCCACGGTCACCGCCAAGGGGCGCGAGTTGATCGGCTATGCCGAGCGCGCGCTGCAGCTTCAGTCCGAGATCCGTCAGCAGATCGCTCCGAGCCAGTCGCTTTCCGGCGTCATTCGCGTCGGCGTCGCCGAACTCGTGGCAGTGACCTGGCTGCCGAACCTTGTGGCGATGCTACGTCAACGTTATCCGAACATCACTCTGGAACTCGACGTTTCACTCACCTTGCCACTTCGATCACGGCTTCAGTCCGGAGAACTCGATATCGCCCTCATCCCCGGCGAAACGTTCGACCCGATAATGGTCGTCTGCCCGCTTGGATCGGTGGTGTTCCGGTGGATGAGAGGAGCTGATCTGGCCGTTCCGGACGATGCGCACGAACCTGCAGATCTCGCCTCTGTTCGTGTTCTCTCGCTGGGAGAGAGCTCTGTTCATTACGAGAGTGTCTCGACCTGGCTGGAGCAGAGCGGCTCTGTGCAGCGGCCCGACCTGTGCAATAGCATGACCGTTCTTTCGACACTTACGATGGCCAATGTTGGAGTTAGCCTTCTGCCGCCGATCTGCTACGAAAAGGAACTCAGCGAAGGACGGCTGCAGATCATTCCCACCAGATCGGAGCCACCGCCCGTTCCGTTCGCGGCTGTCTACAAGCGCAGCCGCCTCGCACTGCTCCAGCGAGTGATCGCTGAGGCGGCCATGGAGGCGACCACATTCTTGCGCAGTGCGCGACTTCCAATGGGGGAGTCGGACTCAACGGCACCCGCCGCGACTAAGGCCGGTGAAAAGCACGAGTCGCGAGAGTGATGCGCTCGGCGGTTAGTTAACCCGCCGCCTCATCCGAGAGCGAGCTCGCTTCGAGCCATTCTTCCTCGGCGCGCTGCAGCGCGCTTTCGGCGCCGGCGCGTGCCTTGGCGAGTTGCGCCGCCTGCTTCGGATCGCGCGTGAACAGGTCCGGCAGCGCGAGCGCCGCGTCGATCTTGGCGATGATGCCGGTGATGCGTTCGATCTCGGCCTCGGCCTGCGTGATCCGCTGCTTCAGCGGGGTGCGCTTCTCGTTTTTCGGACGCTCGGGCTTTGCGCTCTCCTTGCTGCGTTCGCGCGAAGCCGGTCGCACATCATTCGCCGAGAGGATCGTCCTGCGGTAGTCGTCGAGATCGCCGTCATAGCTCGTCACGGTCTGGTTGGCGACGACCCAGAGCCGCTCGGCGCAGGACTCGATCAGGTAACGGTCGTGCGAGACCATCAGCACCGCGCCGGGGAAATCGTTGATCGCTTCGGCGAGCGCGGCGCGACTGTCGATGTCGAGATGGTTGGTCGGCTCGTCCAGGATTATCATGTTGGGAGCGGCGAAGGTGGCAAGGCCGAGCAGCAGCCGCGCCTTCTCGCCGCCCGACAGGCTCTTCACCAGGGTATCGCCAGCCTTTCCGGAAAAGCCGATCGCGCCGACGCGGGCGCGCACCTTGCTCTCCGGCGCATCCGGCATCAGCTTGCGGACGTGGTCATAAGGCGAGCCGTCGAGATTGAGCTCATCGACCTGATGCTGCGCGAAATAGCCGACCGAGAGCTTCTCCGCCCGCGTGATCTTGCCGGAAAAGGGCGCGAGCCGGCCCGCAAGCAGCTTCACCAGGGTCGACTTGCCGTTGCCGTTGGCACCCAACAGCGCAATGCGGTCGTCGGTATCGACGCGCAGTGTCACCCGGTTCAGCACCGGCTTGTTCGCATCATAGCCGACGGCGACGTCGTCGACGGCGATGATCGGCGGCGACAGCGTCCGCTCGGGCACCGGAAACGAGATCTCATGCACGTCCTGCGTCACCAGCGCGGTGACCGGCTTCATCCGCTCCAGCATCTTCATGCGCGATTGCGCCTGGCGGGCTTTCGAAGCCTTGGCCTTGAAACGGTCGACGAAGGCCTGGAGCCGCTTGCGCTCCTCGGCCTGTCGCTTGGCGTGCTTTGCATCGAGCATCTCGCGCGCGGCGCGCTGCTCCTCGAACGAGGAGTAGGTCCCCTTGTAGAGCGTCAGTCCGCGGTGATCGAGATGCAGGATCTGGTCCACCGACGTATCGAGCAGGTCGCGGTCATGGCTGATCACGATCACGGTACGCGGATAGTGCGCAAGATGATCCTCCAGCCACAACGTGCCTTCGAGGTCGAGATAGTTGGTCGGCTCGTCCAGCAGCAGCAGATCCGGCGCCGCAAACAGCGTCGCGGCGAGCGCAACCCGCATGCGCCAGCCGCCGGAAAATTCGGCGCATGGCCGCGCCTGGTCGGCCGCCGAAAATCCGAGGCCGCTGAGAATTGCGGCCGCGCGGGCAGGGGCGGAATGGGCGTCGATGTCGACAAGCCGGGTCTGGATTTCGGCGATCCGGTGCGGATCGTGCGCAGTCTCTGCCTCGCGCAGCAGCGCGTCGCGTTCGAGATCCGCCTTCAGCACGATCCTCGATCAGGCTTTCCGGACCATTGGGCGCTTCCTGCGCCAGGCTGCCGATCCGCCAGCGCGGCGGGATGGTGATGCTGCCGGCTTCAAGCGGGATATCGCCGCGGATGGCATGAAACAGCGTCGACTTGCCGACGCCGTTGCGGCCGACAAAGCCGACACGGGCGCCGGGGATGATCTGTACCGAGCTGTTCTCGATCAGAAGCCGCCCGGCGATGCGGACGGAGATGTCGGAGATGGAGAGCATGCGGCGTTGTCACCGGAGCCGCGGCCAAAGGCAACCCACCAATCCGGTAAATTATGCTCCAGCTTTCCAACTTCGCAGAGTTGCCCGAGCTCACCCGCGAGGGCGGCCTCTTTCAATGCAGGCTCTCTTCCTCGCGCCGGCGCAGCTCGTCCAGCAGGTGTTGCAAATGAGAGGTCAGTGACGTCTCCGGGCGCAAGCTTTGCTGCAGCCGTTCGCCGACCGCGTCGCAAATGGATCGGCAGGTCTTGTGATCGAGCAGCTCAAAATCAGCGTGGCTTCGGTTATTCATGATCGGTCTCTCGGCGAGTTCCACCTCGCCTTGCTTGAACGAAAGCTCGCAAGATCAAGTCCCAAGGGCCGAATTTGTTTCCGATGGTCGCGCCGCCCGTGCCCTCGCTCGCAGGTAGCGGACCCGCAGGTTCCAGGCGCAAAAAAAGCCCCGGCATTGCGGCCGGGGCGCTCAAGTCTGGGGGAGTTCAGGTCAGGTCAATAGCAACGGTTGATGAGGCGCCAGCGGGGGCCCCAGGGCGTCGGCACCAGGCGCCGGACGTAGCAGCCGCCAGCGCCATAATAAGCGGGCCCACCGTAGTAGGCGGGGCCGCCGACAACGACGCGCGGACCCCAGCCCCAGCCGTGACGCCAGCCGCCGTGCCAACCGCCCCACGCCGAGGCGGAGGTCGGCGCCAGCGCGGCCGCGCCAAGCGAGGCCGCGGCAAGAGCGACAAGCGAGAATTTGCGCAGCATGGTCGTCTCCTCGAGTTTCGGCGCCAGTTGGAAGCGCCGGCGGTGACAATGTCTCCCGTGGCGCCCTCGCTTTAGCTGAGCAGATGAGCTTCGAAGGCGTCCGAGATCGGTGAGCAGCCTAGGCCGCGCGAGCTGAACGGAAGCGCGACGGCGGTTACAGAATGGGTTCACGTTCGTGAAATTTTCGAAATCTTACTAGCGGCGCCCCCTTGTTCCGCAAGGATTTCCGAGGCTTGGCGCATCTTCGGGAAGATTTCCAACCCCATAATGGCGCCGAGCCGGGCGTGGGGGGTTACCTCACAGGGTTTCCGCTTTTCGGTAGGATGGACCACGATCCGCTCGAAAACGTTCCGGAAGGCCGCCCGGAACGGGGCAAGCTGTTTGACATCATCCTCGCCGCTGGTGAGGGCCTTGTGCATTTCCTCCATGGCGGTCGCGAATTGATCGATGGCCTTCGGGTGCAAATCGACAACGTTCGTTTCCCGATCGATCAGACGAAGCTTTTCGGTAAGGCTGGCTCGTTGGACTTCCAACTGCTTTAACTTATCCAGCAGCGCCTTGACCGGGTCGTCGCTATCGCTGATCGCGGTCACAACCCGGTCTATCTGAACTGTCACCCGGTTAAGTTGCTTTTGGGTGGCGTGCCGGTCAGCGCGCGCCGCTTTCTGACGTTCCGCCCATCGGGCGTGATAAGACCGAGTGAGTTCGAGCAGCACCCTTCGGTCGGTAAGCTTGGTCTTAACGCCATCCATCACCGTGGCCTCAAGTTGCTTGAGGCAATAACTGCGGCGATGGGTGCAACCAACAGTCCGGTGGCCCTGGGAGCAAATGACGCGCGGCGAGCCATCGGCATTGTTCTGGCCGATGATCATGGTGCCGCCGCATTCCGCACACGTAAGAAGGCCAATGAGCAACTGGTCTCGATTGACGAATTTGTAGGTGCGCGGGCCATAACGGCCCTTTGCGCTGCGCCGGCCAGAACGCACCGCTTCGACCCGATCCCAAAGCTTCTGCGGGATAATCCGCAATTCTGGAACGTCGGTCGTGATTAAGTCCTCGGGCTGTCCCCGGCGGAAATGCCGCTTGCCGGTATCCGGGTTCTTGATCGAGGTGGTCGCGTTCCAAACAACCTTGCCGATGTAAAGCTGGTTTGCGAGCATCGCGCCAATCGTGCCGCTGTTCCATACGCGATTGTTGCCGGGGGCAGGGACCTTTTCTCGGGTAAGGTCAGCGGCGATATCGCGCGTTGGCTTGCCGTCAGCATACTCCTCGAATATCCAGCGCACGATCTTAGCCGGCGCCGGATCGATTTCCCGTTCGCATGCCTTGCCGCCGCGACGATAGCCGTAAGCTATTCGGCCGGGGACCAGCCCCTCGCGGACGAGACCATTGAACGAGCGGCGAACCGAGATGCGAAGATTTTTGATGAATTGCGAATTGACAATGGTTCCAACGCCGACGTGGACTTCGCTCACCTCGCCGTTGGTATCGATGATCTTGATCTCGTGATATTTGAGCCGCTTATAGATTGCCGGCATGTCAACCTCGTCGCGTGACAGGCGGGAGAGGCTTTCGGTGAAAACGGCGTTGAATTTTCGCGCGATGGCTGCATTCATCAGCGCGAGAAGTCCGTCGCGCTCAAACATACTCTCGCCGGAAATGGCGCGGTCAGCATAAACATCTATGACCTTATAGCCGTGGCGAGCCGCAAGCTGGCGGCAGTGCGAGATTTGGTCGTCAATCGATCGCTCCTTTTGATTATCGCTTGAATATCTTGCGTAAATGACGGCGGTCCTCATCAGTTTTCCCTTCGCGCTCTAGCCGATCAAAATCCCGATCCGCCATTGCGCGGCCCAAGGCCCTCGCCAGTTCGAGCCAGCGCTCGTCGTGGCTAGGATGATCGGGGTTTCGCGGGTCGGATGGATCAAGTTTGCGGATGATCCCCGGAGCCGGCCCCCTCGGCCTTGCGGGCTTGCGTCGCGCTGGGCGGGTACGCATTACTGAAACTCTGTCGGACATGGGGGACAGGGGCAAAGAAGGCAACAATCCCGCTATCTCCCGACAGTCCCCACATTTTTTGGGTCGGATTTTCCGGCCTCGGCGGCCGGGCCGACTCACTCAATGCTGATTTGCGGCCGGGCGGCCATCGGGCCTAATCCCGTCCTCGGCCCGCTTGTCGGGCCTTTCGCATATTCCGAAAAACGCGCCTCGTGGTATCGATACAGACCTGCATGCGATGTCGCGCGACTGATCTGTTTGAGGTGCCGCCCACTGGTCGTGAGTGCGGGCAGTGACGCCGTGGCGAGGGTGCTGGTCGTAGCTCTTGCGACCAGCACCGCGTAACTTTTTTCTGCTGCGCGTTGAGAGTCAACATAGCGCCGAAAAAAAATGGGAAGAAGGAACGACCCAGCAAGGCACCGTGAGAAGTTCAAATTCCGCCGGAGCAAACGATCGCATCGCGCACCGCGTGCGGCGAACCTTTTGAAGTATTTGATTTACGCAATTAGTCGGAAGAACCTGCGATTTACACCGTGACGAGAAGGCAAACTGTACCTATCATTCATGCGATGGGGCGCTGCGGGCGCGCCGCTGGACGGTTACGACGGTGGCGGCGGCGCGCGACTACGCAACACCACGGGGCCTGACCACGTTGCAAAGCCTGGTCCGAAAGGCGCGGAGGGCGGTCAGCGCGGAGGGAGACATCCGCGATAAGTAGCGCGCCAACATGATCCGCACTCCCGCGCGATCATGGCCCAAAGCGACGGCATGGCTCCGGCCGACAGATCGCAAGGGTACGGACCAGCCCGACATCTTTGCCGGGGCTGGTCGTCCTGTGCCCTTCGCTCAAGCATCCACCAACCGACAGGGACCGTGCTTAAGTATAGGAAGGGTATCAGCCAATTCGGAAAGGGCGCGCCGAATTCTCCCAAAGGCACCGACACCGGCCCGTGACGGCATAACCCGACCAGCGTAACGTCGAACCTATGCTTCCGATCGTTCAATCCTGGCCAGTCCGCTGCGCCAAGTGCGGCCACACCGGCACGATCAGCGCGGCGACGATCGATCTTGCGGCGAAGCCGCTGCGCTGCGGATCATGCGGCCATCGGCAAGCGTTCGCGCCAGAGACAATTGTCCGCGCGCCGCGCCGACCGAACGGGCGCAGGGCGAGAGCCGAGCGGCGGGCGGCCTATCCGGGGAATTCCCCAGTTGCGACCGATCCGCTGCTGAACGATCGGCTGGACGATCTGGCGTGGGCGGGGTGACTTCGGGGGCATACCCATCGTTCCGGCGCATCCATGGTTCAGGCGATAGCAATGACACGAGAGCAACGGGTTCGGGCATACGCAAATCACCTTGGCCTCATGGTGCGAGGGAACAACGGCGCGTTCAGATTGGTCGAGCGCTACGGCAAGAAACGGATCATCGGAACGTATCGTTCAACCGACACGCTTGAGCGTGGCATTTATCGGTACGGCGAGCGAGTGCTGGCCGCAGCGGATCGCCAAGGTTAGGACCCGCCCGATCGATCAAGGTTCTGATCGGCGGCTGCCCGGCGCGGGAACGCGCCACCCGGCATATCGGTCTTTGAAGAATTTTTCGGACAAAGCAGGCGGCACATAAATTCGCCGCCGTCCCGCTCTAAGTGTTTTGTTTGCGAACACGGCGCTTCAAAAGAAACACTTACGTAATGAGCCGGGGGAACGGACGTATACAGCGCGACCTCGTCGCAGCGCTGGAAAGTCGGGACAAGCTGGTCGATACGTTCCAGCTTACGGCGGAAGTCTATCGGCTCGAACCAAACGACGAAGGCGTGATCATGTTGAACGACGCCATGCTGGTCAGCGTCCGGCGGGCGCTCGTCAAGCTTGCTGCCGAACGCAAAATCTTCAAGGTCATGCGCGGCCACAATAAGCGGGCGTATTGGGCGAACGAACGGCTTGGTCTCTGGTACACGGTGCGAGAGATGCGACGCCAAACCATGGCCCTGTCGCAGACGGGAGACATTGAAGCCGCCCGCACCCATGCTGATCGGTTGCTGCCGCTGATCAACCGCGCGCATGAACTTGGCATTGACATCAACCAATCATCGTTTTCGCGCCGGGCTTAGAGATCTTCGCCATGATCAAGGCATCCGGCCGTACCGCGCCGCCGAAAGGGCCCACGATCGAGCGCGGCGGGCTCGCCGCCGCGCAAGCTGTTCTGACGACGATCAAGGCGCAAAACCCGCGCGGCGAATTGGTCGAGGCTGCCGCCGTTGAAGCGGAATGGTCGGACGTGCTGCGGACGTCGCGCCGCATGCTCTCCGTGCCGTCGCGCGTCGCCGTGAGGTTGCCGCATCTGAGCGAACACGACGTTGCCGAGATCGATGCTTGAGATCAGGCAGGCATTGGGCGAGAACGGCTGACCGCGATCACGTGTGACCAACAATGACTGTGCCTATCTGGCTTGATCTCGCCTCGCTCTCGCTGGATGAACTGGCGGCCTTGCGGGACGCGCTGCGCACGAAACCGGGCCAGCGGTCACCGGAAACGCGAGCGGCGATTGAGCGCAGCGATAATCTCATTTGCGAGTACGCGCGCCGGTTCTATCCCGGCTTGACCCGAAACCAGCAGGCTGAACATACGGCGCGCGATTTGGCTCGCTATGAGACAACGAGTTGGCAGCATGCTCGCGCCGACGTCGAATGTCCTCACAACGACGCTCGTCGCCAATTGCTGTGGCGAATTCTCAAAGAGCGCGGCCGAGCACTGCGAGTAAGGGCAATCACCGAAATCCTGTCCCGACGTCCGTGAGCACGGCTGTTTGCAGTGAGCTACCCGGATTTCACTGCAAAGACGATGTGCTTCGATGCGCCAGCGTTCATCAACGAGGCACATCATGACGCGCAACCCATTCCGAAACGAAACTGGCTTTCCCACTGCACCCCCGGGTTCTGTTTATGCGAGCGTGGTCGAGGGACCGCTCCAAACGATGATGACGATGCGGACTGGCGACCCGATGGAGGTGTTGCCGGCCGAGGCGCGCGAGAAGTACCGGGAGTTTGAGCAGAAGCGTTCCGAAGCCAGCATCCTCATTCGCGCGGTCGTGGAGGACGAGCAGCAACTGCGGATTGATATTCAGCGACATAGGAACCGGCTCAAGGAATTGCAGGCGCCACGCGGCGCAGGCGGCTTCGGGCTGAGCGACGACGCGCCACAAGTGGCAGCAGAACGTAGCGTGCTTGAGGAAAAGCTTGCGGAACAGCACCGCCTCGCTGCGCTGAACAACGCGCGGTCGGCGGTCTACCAACGGGCCGGCGAGCTAGTCCGCAACATCGAGCAAGCCGTAGCGGCACGCCCGGCCGGACGCATGGGGCAGATGGTCAAGTTTGATCTTCCGGCCTTCAAAGGGAATATCCCCGACGCGATCGAGGATCGCCGCCGCCGTGGCCGCGAGCTAATGGCCGATCTCAACCGCGTTCGCTCGGCACCGTGGCCGTCGTCTCTGGCGAAAAAGAAAATGCGCGAACAGATCGCGCGGTTGGCCGAGAGCGGCGCGCCGCGCGCGGATGACGCGATCGAGCATGATGAACCGATCGGGTTTCCGACCAAGTCCCATCGGGTCAGGATTTTCAACGCCGACCCGAGCGCGATCGGATTTGTCGAGTTGCCCGATACACTCGGCTTATTCGCGTGGCTCCATCGCGATGCGCTGATTGCGGCGCTCGACCGCGAGATCGACTTGGCGGCCGACGATGACAGCGCGTTGACGGCCGAGCAACGGCGCGAGGCGGAGGTCGAAATTCAGCGCGATCTACTTGCCGTCGAGCGTGAAGAATGTCGGCTGGTCGAGGTAGCGCGGTCACAGGGATTGCCGGCCGAGTACCGGATCGATTGCGACCCGCGCGCAATCCTCGGCTTTGAATGGGTCAGCGCGCCGCCGCTCGCCCGGCAAGAGGTGGGTCAGACAGGTGTGGTTCGCCAGGTGGGCCCGTGAACGTTCAGGGATGCGCCGCTGTCTTGCGAGCATTGGACATGGCGGCGCGGCACCGGCGGGTGGGCAATTCCGATAGGGCTCACCCGCCGGGAGCCGGTCTGGCGCTGCCAGCCGTTTACCCGGGCCGGTAAACGGGCTTTCCTGCGTTTACGCAACCCGCCCGGCCCGGAGAGCCGGCGGCCGAAAGACTCACCAGCGGCGCTCTAAACCCAACTCGGTGGCAGTCACCGTCAAGTCCGTCAGACTTTCGACCCTCGCGCCATGGACGGCATGCCCATTCTTCCGCCGCACCGCCGCGCGGTCGCGTGCATACGCCTCGCGGAATAGCGTGAGAAACTGCGCCTTCTCGGTCCTCGAAAGCGCCCGCCACGCCCACCATGCTCGGTCCAGATTGGTCATCGCCTGCTACCTCGCGGATTTGGCAATACTAGCCGGCCGAACAAATCCGGAAACCCCAAACCGCAGATATGCTGAAACGGGGCGGTCCCGCGTACCCGCGCGGCGTCTCGCTATCGGTAGGACCCGCAAAACGCATGGTGGGGGAAAACTGCCACCGCGCTCTGTCGCCTCCTTTTCGGGCTGATAGGATGTGCGGCAGATGCGACCTTTGATCGAACTCGGGGCCTTTCGCAGCCTCGATTGAGCGACCTTATAGTACATGTCGAAACATTTTAGTTGGAAGGCTGGCTGCAACCGCAACCTATTGCTGAGTAAAATAGCGAGTGCGCGGAATATCCAGAACGGCCAGTGTTCATTTAATGCCGGGGACTATGAATTTTGGTTACCGGTACTTAGTTCGGCGATCCAGGCCGCCGCTGCTGCCGAGCCGCTAAAAGACCGATGCATCACGCAATCGCTGTCGGACGCTTCCGTCACATTGAACAATCCCGACGCATTCCTGCTTCGTTGCGATGACGCATATGCCAGTCTATCCAAACGACCCAAATCGACCTTCGTTCTTTACACCACGATCACCTATTCCGGTCCCAAATTGATCGAGTCGATCGTTGAGGGGCCTCACAGGATTTCGTGGCCGAGTAAGACAGCGAAATTGGTCCGCAAAGCCACCGAGGCGCGCAAGAGCCTCGAGTTTTATCGAACCGCTCGTAAGATAGCCAGCGAAGGAGAGGAATTGACCCCTCTCCTAGCATACGTTTCCGGATACGATGCATCCGACGCGTTTGAGACGGCCAACGACTGCATTGATCGCTTTCGAGGAATGGTCAACCTGTTGGTCAATTCGACGAATGCGATACATCCGCTCGGTGGACTTGCGCCGCCGCATGCGATCAATCGAGTTCGGCGAGGTCCAATGCACACGCTTCACCGTCCTGATGGCTCGCTCGCGACCGAGACGTTTTGGTACGAGCCGAGATGGGACCACAATCAGCCAACGGTGAAGTTTGCGAGTGACGTTGGCCGAAAGTTACGAGGATGGTGGAACAAGCTCCAGGATAATCCCATGAAGGATTTCGTGGGCAACGCTTTGCTGCGCTATTGTCGTGCTCTGGACCTGCACGAGGCGGACGCCGCGTTGCTGGGGTTGTGGCAAGTGCTTGAGAAGATGACTGGCACCGATAGGTACGATCAGCTTATTAGCCGCATCTCCCGATTGTTTCGAGACCATGAGGAGGCGCGCGAGATTGCAAATCACCTTAGAATTCGGAGAAATCAAACGGTCCATTCTGCTCACAACATTAGCCGTGAGGCACACGTCATCCTGCATCAGGCGGAGGTATTGGCCGGTCAAATCCTTTTCTTTTGTATCAAGAACGGTGCAAAATTCAGCAGCCAAGCTGAGTTGGTCGAATTCTTGGACCTGCCGCTAGACTTAACGAAACTGACTCGTCACCAGCAGTTAGTGGACTACTTCATGAGGTACCAAAACCGGCCATAAGAGTGCAGTGCTGGTCGGGGCACCACCAGTCGAACTCGTTCGGGCCGCCTCCAACTTTTCAATATGGCCTCAAGCTCCTTTGACCATGCGGCTGGTAGTCCGCCTCAAGCATTCGCGGAACCGTCACGACATAGCTGCCGGCCCATATTCGCGATCGTTGTGCCGCGCGCCCCGACTCGTGGTAAAGCAAGGGCCGATCATCCCGGATTGGTCCACCATGTTGCAGTCTACGCCCGACGAGAGACAGGCCATCATTGACTATATGACCTGGCAGGCGCCTGATCTAGCTGTCGAGTTTTTGCAGAAAGTCTACGCCGAGAACGTTCTGAGCCATCAGCATGTCGTTTGGGATGTTCACACCAACGTCGATCGCTGGTGGGTGATCACCAATCCGACCAACCTGTACTCGCAAGAACAGTTTCCGAATATGGACTTGGCCGTTACGTTTCATGTTGGTCTCTGCTTGCGTATCCCCCGGGGCCAAAAGATCAAGTTATCAGAACTTCCTGTCGAGCCACTTGCGGCATGTTTCCGTCACCTGACCGAAGCGTCTGATGCTCTAGCCTGCGCACAAGAGGTCAGCGACTTTCAAACCATAGGCGTTCGTTGTCGTGAGGCATTGCTTGCGTTCACGAGCGCTGCGCAAGTGATCGTGCCTTGGGAGGGCGATGAAGGCACCAAACCTAAGCAGGGCGACTTCAAAGCTTGGGCGGACTACATCTGTTCGACTTGCCTCGGTGGGCAGACCCACGAGCACCGCCGCCATTTATTCAAGATGTTGCTGGATGAGTCGTGGCGCTTCTCCAACTGGCTCACCCACGCCAAGGCTTCAACGTGGCATGACGCCGAGGCGGCGACGACCACAGTTGAACATGCGCTCGGCTTGGCGGGGTCCCTCGCTATCCGGCATCTCCGTGGCGTGCCCGACGCATGTCCCGCCTGCGGCTCGAACCGGCTATCTCCGCAGCGCGGATTTCATTCAAGCGTCCCCGACGTCGAATGGGAGCGGCCGACATGCGACAAGTGCGGGTGGAGCGGTGAGCCGGTGCCGATCCTAGGCGATCCGGAAGCCTACGCTGCGCAGGAGGAAGATCGTCCGCCGCCCGAAGGCGAGTGCGCTATACCAAGCATCCCGTTGCGGGAACTTCGCAAGCCAACGCGGAGGGGATAACTAGCAACCATGAAGTCCGCCTCTACACAATTGGGCCCCATAAGAAAGGAAGAATTTCTGAGATCGATTTTTCGCATGTCAAATCGGGGATAATCGCCGCCGCTTCGTTGGCGAAGTCCTTTTCGCGTCTGATGTCCTCGTCGGTCCAATGAGATATGCGCACCAGTTGTTCATACATCTCCCGATCACGCCGGACGCCATACTTGGCCCATATCGCCACACAACCGGCCTTCTTCGCCATCAAAATATCTCGTGAAATGCTGTCTCCGATGTAGGCAATCGACGAGATTGCGATGCGTTCGGTCCTTGCTATGTCGAGGAGCACGCGCGGATCAGGCTTTGCTTCGTCTGCCGGAAGCTCGATCGTTATTGCGTGCAAACTATCCTCGGGGTCCGCAACAAACTGCCGATCAGCAAGGCTGCTCTTGCTTCTTGCACGGCAGAATATGTGCCTGAACGAATTCGCGAGTTCCAGTTGACGGATGCGGCGCAAGGCGGCGAAGTAGCTGCTATCTGTAAATGCCACTAGCTTGATATTTCGGCGTTCTAGTTCTTTGAGCGTCTCCCGCACTTCCGGGAATAGTTTCAGATTGTCTTTTCTGGACTTGTTGAAAGCATAGAATGCGGGATCAAGGGCCTCTCGCGCATTCTTGCCGAGAAGTTGCTGAACAATTGGCGTCTCGAGCAAGCTATATGGGTGCTCGACATCGTGGTGCCTGACATGGATGGACCGGAGTTGATCCAATAGCAGTTCGCGATCACAGCATAGGATCGAGGTCGCCGCGTCGACCATTGAATAGAAGGCAGGCAGAAAAGACGCATACCAATCATATAAGGTGTTATCGAGGTCAAATACGGCGAGATCGACGTTCTTCATCAGACGGCTTTCAGAAAATTGCTCGCCACGAAGATAGCTGCACCGAAAACTGCCAAGAAGCCTAGAATGATGTTGTAGAAGCCCGCCAACTTGTCACCTGCATTCTTTCTGTCGTCGCCCAAGTAAACATAGCTACCGTCATCACCTGTTGACGTCCGAGCGTCGCTGTTGCGGCTAAAATGGGAAATGGACTGAGTCATGCCCTTTTGTAGTCCCACGAGCGGTCGGATGTGCTTCTCCTCTAGGTCCTCGCCGAACGTAACGGCGCCGCGAAGCATCTGGTGGTAAACGCCCAAATCAAGCTTTTTAACCGCGATAACCGCCGCTATGGCGGCTAAAATGATTGCGAGTGAAACGTGCAGAACGATCGAGTGGCCGCCGACATCGAAGGCATATGCATAGACCGGGACAACGGAACTACCTGCGCCGCCTTCGCTCGTACCACCGGGCGTTCGGATGAAAAGATACAGGGCGGCGCCCAAACTCGCTGCCACGAACGTTAGCCCAAGCTGGCGCGACTTACCGCACATATCATTGAAATGTTTTTGGGTATCAACAGCCTGCTTCCAGATCTCGACAAGAAGCTTTTGACGAGTATCTGCGCCCTCGTCATCTGATTGTGCCGAGTGGCGAGATGACTGTTCCTCAGTTTCGTCAGCAGAGATTTCGGACATGCACCCTCCTGTATTCTTCCGGCCCATCGACCATCAATGATGCCGTTGCGCTCATGGCTCGGCGATTATTCGTTCACGCAGCCGCACGATCTTCCTTTTCGTCGCCGCGCATCACGATCTTGAGCAAGTTATCGGGCAATGGACGCTGCAACTCCTTCGCTTCGCCCCACGGCGCGCGCATCCAGACGTCGCGCTCTTCATCCGTCGTCAGGATCACCGGCATCGCCTTCGGATGGATTGGCTTGACGACGGCGTTCGGTGCCGTAGTCAAGAAGCCATAGACGAGATGCGGCCCGGGGATCGGCTTGGACTTGGTGCCTCGGTTGCCCTTGAACTCGGTCCATATGCCGGCAAAGGCAAACAGGGGGCGGTCCTCGTTGAGCGCGAACCAGACAACGTCCTTTTTCTTGGTCTCGGGGTTTGGCTCGGGCGCGTACTCGGCAAAGCTGTTCGCCGGGACCAAGGAGCGGTTCTCCGGCTTGAGCCATCCGCGCCAGTGCGGCGACGACGTGTTGCGGATGTTCGTCACGGGCGGTCCCGGCGTCCGCGGCGCTGACGGCATTCCCCACCGCATCAGCACCATCTCGCGGCCGACGTCGGTGTTGCGGACGACCGGCGCTGGGTAGTCGGGGAACACACCCGGCATCGGCGGAAGATTGCCTACGTACTGGTTGACCACGCGGAAAAGCGCGCGGATGGCCTCTTGGTTTGTGGTGATCGAATAAAGATTGCACACGGCCGAGCCGAAAATCAGATTGATGGGTTCCAAGCTAACGTAACAGTTTCAACTACGCCGCTCGACGAATTTTCGAGCTTCTCAATGAACCCTGCATGCTCAGCGATCTTTATGCAGCCGTAGTCCATGCGCTTTGGGGTTCCGTCATGCGTCAAAAATTCAATAGGAAGTGTCCTCGACCCTGTTTGTTCAGCGAGGCGAACCAGATTTCTATAGAACGCCGACTGACGAGCCGTCTGCTTGGCCGGAGCATCGGCAAATCGATCTGCAGACCGCGCGTTGCCGGGATTGCTCAGGGTCCTTGCTCCCGGCGCTTCTTCCCATTCGAAATTCAAAGTGAGAGGCATGGTTTCAACTGTCCTCTAAGTCACCGCTCGCCGGGCCACCAATGTGACGCCGGATCGTCGGCGGATATTTTTGTCGGCCGCAACGCAACGAGATGGCTGCGCTTGTATGGGTAGCCGCGTTCTTCCGAGCATAGTTTGCAGCGCATGTAGCGCTCAAGCTCGTGGACCGGCGTCGCCTTCGGCCGGCGGATGATGTCGAGTGCGACCGTCTGGTGCGTCTCGCAGCCGAGGCACTTCACTTCGAGATAGATGTAACCGGCGTTGAGCGCGTCGCCGAGCGCTGGCGAAGGCTGTGCCGGGCCCTGAAACGCCAGCATGCGCTTGTTCCAGGCCTCACAGGCGAGCCGGTCGGCTTCCTTGCGCGCCTGGGCCGCTTGCTCGGCAGATGCGCGCACGGTCGCGCCGAAAAGTCTCTCGCGTGATTTCGACCCCATAGCCGGAATGATGCGTTGGGCAGTCATTC
This sequence comes from Bradyrhizobium sp. USDA 10063, assembly GCF_054063735.1. NCBI lineage: Bacteria > Pseudomonadati > Pseudomonadota > Alphaproteobacteria > Hyphomicrobiales > Nitrobacteraceae > Bradyrhizobium > Bradyrhizobium sp. USDA 10063. The sequence continues at coordinate 682,399 of NZ_JBSSGP010000002.1, forward strand.
GCGGCAAGCCGCTAGGGATTGCGGTGGATAAATTCGAGACACCTAGCTGTCTGTCGAGCCACGGGACGTTCGCGATGATCAGGCGCCGGCCGGTCCCTGCGAGACGTCGATCACGTGGCGCTCGGTGCCGATAGTGATGATGATGGTGTAGCTCTTTGCCGCGCCGCCCTGATCGGTCGGCGGGGCCAGATGCAGTTGGCCGCCGTACCATTCGCCCGGCATCAGCGTGTTGTCCTTGATGACCGACTGCTCAAGGGCGGCCATGTTGCGTTGCCCGGTTTCAATCGTCGCGGCGACCATGGCCTCGTTCTGAGCGGAGGCGTTACCTTGGGCGATCGCAGCGGCGGTCGGGCTGTAGAACGTTCCGGTGTGGCCCCTCGGAGTCGTATAGCTACCGTACCCGGCCTGTGATGCGCTGTAGGCGTTGCCGGCCGCCGCGAGGCCGGTGAAGATGGCAGCCGCAACCTGCCGGTTCTTCTCCTCCTGGACCAGCATCTCGTAGGTGACGACTTGCATCGGATAGTCGGAGCCGGCGACGTGCTGCATCGCCTCAACTTGAGAGACCCGGAAATCTACGGGGGTCTTGCCGAGATTGTTGATACCGACGACAAACACCGGACGGCCGTTAGTCTGCAATTGCCGCGAAGCCGGGCCGACCAGAACGACCGAATTCTTCTGGCGGGAAACCAAGGCCGGCCGCCCATCCCTTACGAGCGCCTGCTGCTGCGGATTGGATGCTCGAAACTGGACTGTCTCGCCGCTTGTTACGCAACCGCCTAGCGTGGCGCACAGCGCCACGATGCCCCACCTATGCATCGATACACCCCTCAGACCCGGACGGCATAGAAGCTCAACCGGCCGGCGAGTCAATAGGGACAGGTGCGAAGCGGCAGCAACACGACTAGATGTTAGTTGGTGTAAACACCCGCCTGCTCGACGAGCGGGTGCCTCGCGGAGTCAGGGAGCGGGCCTACGCTCTCCCCATGATGAGCTTCTCGCGAGCAATCTGTTGCTCCGTCAGTCGCTTCCGCTCCGCAATATACCATTTTGCGGCTTTGATCAGGCAGGCGCGCGTAGCGCTCGGCCCGACGCGCTTTCGCGGGTCCCAGTGGCCTTTGAAAGAGAAGTTGCAGGTTCGGCAGGTGGCGGCGAGGTTGTCAAAGTCTTCCGAACCTCCACGCCTTCTCGGGACGATATGATCGCACTGCCATTGCTTGTAGTTTTCCGGCGACGCTAGAAAATCCAGACCGCAATATTCGCATTTGAAGTCGGCCCGAAGGCTCAACCTAACAAATCTATCTGACCACTTTCCGGTCGCCACCATCTGCTGGATAACTTGCTCGGTGTCCCGCCCCATGATCTTCTTTCTCCGTTGGTCCTCATCTACAATTAATGCGATCACTGAACTGATAGTCACAAGATGTTGCGACAGTTGCACGCGCGGCGACCGGATCAGCGAGCGCAGCGCGGAGGTCGTCGATCCCGTCCAGCGTGCCCCGGTATCAACCTTGCGATTTACTTCGGGAATAGCTTGTCGCGGATGTAGCGCGAGGTCGGCGTCAGCCGCACGCCGCGCGGTTTGCGCCATATCGCGCGGTCGATCTCTTGTTTGTCGCCAATCTTGAGCGCGCCGGAAGCCTTATTCGCGATGAAGATCGCGTCGCTCATCTTGCGACCGGAGCGGCGGTTCTTGGCCCTTACCTCTTTCCAAAGCTTTAGCTGTCCAACCTTTAGCTTTGGCAATTCTTCCTTGATTTCGCGTCGCAAGCACTGTTTCTCGGTCTCGCTTCCGCGCTTGCGTCCGCCGGGAAACATCCACAGCCTGTCACGCCGTCGTCTGACGAGAAGTACGCGACCGCGCTTCGAGGCCACCAGCTTTGAGGACTTCGCCATTTCCTGTTGGACCGCTCTGGTCGAAAAATTCATCGAGAACTCACTCGATACTAACGGGAGCAAACGATCGCAGAAGCTGCTGATCGATCTCCACCGGATTTGTCCGGACATGGAACCAGTACGGCGGCCCGGCGGCTGCCGATTTCGTCGTGCGCGGCAGCCCCGGGGAGGCTAGGCGGCGAGCCACAATCCGGCTTCCGCTTGTCTGGCGGGCTGGCCGATGTAGACCTTGCCGGTGACGGTCTGCATCATCTGCCGTTTGCTCCTTGGGCGGGCACATGTCCCATATCGGGCACATGGGCGGTCCCACTCAAAGCCCGTAGGACGGCCGCCGGCTGGTCGGCCGGACGCCGCCTATCGACCGGGCGATCCGTCAAAACGCATGCGCGCGTCTAGTTTCCCCGCTCCCGGTCAGGGGCGGCCCGAATAGGTGAGGGATGGGCGAAGGCGGAACAAGGCGGCCAGGCTCCAAATGCCCAGCGGCACGATGGCCGCCTCGCTATTACAATCCCGCGCATTTCGCTTTCGTGAAATTGTCGTAATCCGGGCCGGTTAACGCCCCGGCAGCCGGGGCCCGAGGCTGATCCTGGTCGCCAAATCGCGCTGAAAACTAAAGGCGTGAGGGCGACACCGGGTCGCTTGCCGTCCCGAGATCGCGCCGATATAAGCCCCCGCAACTCGTTAACCAGCGTTTGCAAGGACGAAATCATGGCGACTGAACGCACTTTCTCGATCATCAAGCCCGACGCGACGGAGCGTAACCTGACCGGCGCGGTCAACGCGCTGATCGAGAAGGCCGGGCTGCGGATCGTGGCCCAGAAGCGGATTCGCATGACCCGCGAGCAGGCCGAGACTTTCTATGCGGTCCACAAGGCGCGCCCGTTCTTCGGCGAACTGGTCGAGTTCATGACCTCCGGTCCCGTCGTGGTCCAGGTGCTGGAAGGCGAGGGGGCGATCGCCAAATATCGCGACGTGATGGGCGCCACCGACCCGTCCAAGGCGGCCGAAGGCACGATCCGCAAGCTCCATGCGAAATCGATCGGCGAGAATTCCGTGCACGGATCCGACGCCCCGGAGACGGCCGTGATCGAGATCGCGCAGTTCTTCTCGGGTAACGAGATCGTCGGCTAGAGCGTTTTCTTCACGCGAACGGATATCCACTCCGCTCGAAAACGCTCTAGTGCAACAAGGTTGCGGCGGCCTGACCGCCGCGTGAGGGGCGGCCGCAAAGGCCGAAAGGAACCGCTGTGGACTGGCTGTCGCAGATCGTTGATCCCGCGAATCTCGCGGCTTTCTTCACGCAGTTCAAGAGCGAGATGGCGACCACCACGTTCTGGGTCGCCGTCGGCAAGATCATCTGGATCAACGTGCTCTTGTCGGGCGACAACGCATTGGTGATCGCGCTGGCCTGCCGCGGGCTCGCGCCGCGGCAGCGGCTGTGGGGGATGATCTTCGGCGCGGCGGCCGCGGTGCTGCTGCGCATCATCTTCACCGGCATCGTCGCGACCTTGATGGAATTCCCTTACCTCAAGCTGATCGGCGGGCTGGCGTTGCTCGTGATTGCGGCAAAGCTGCTCGTTCCCGAACACGATGACGAGGACAGCGTGGATGCGGCCGCGCATCTGTGGGCGGCAGTGCAGATCGTCGTCGTCGCCGACATCGTCATGAGCCTCGACAACGTGATCGCGGTTGCCGCCGCGGCCAATGGCAGCGTGCCGCTTCTGGTCTTGGGCCTTGCGATCAGCGTGCCCCTGATCGTCGCGGGCGCGGCGCTGATCATGGCGCTGCTCAACAAGCTGCCGGTCCTGGTCTGGGCCGGCGCAGCGCTGCTCGGCTGGATCGCCGGCGACGTGATCGCGACCGACCCGGCAGTGGATCCGAAGCTCGATGCGCTGTTTGCCGGACCGGTCGGCGACAAGCTCGATTCCTGGCTGGGCGCGCTCGGCATCGGTCCGCATTTTGCCAGTGGCGGCCATGGCGGCGAGATCGCGCTGGCGCTGCTTGGCGTCATCGTGGTGCTGGTGGTCGGATCGATCTGGCGCCGGCGCGCGCTGCATCACGCCGAGCGGGCCGCCAAGGCGGCCTAATACAACTCCCTCAACCCAGCGGAGGTCTTGATAAGGGCCCGGTAACGGTGCTGCTCTCCCTCCTGAACGCGCGGCGGGTCTTGCAGGCCAAGTGTTTCATGAGCGGCTTTGACCGTTGTCGGGTCCGGATGTTCGACCGAGAATTCGACAAGTGACAGGTCGAGATTCGTCATCGTCTTCGCAGGATGTCCGCGCTCTCCCCAGTCGATGACTGACGGCGCAATGCCGCTCATGGGCAATGATCCGTCGTAAGGCACCGAGAAAGACCAGGAGCGATCCCCGCGCGACACACGCGTCTTCTGCCCGAGGATAGCCCCGTGAGCAGAAAGGACTGCGTCGATATTGCTCGTCCGGACGACCCATCCGCGAAGACGACGCCCGGCATCCCAAGCACGTTTGACATTGGCCGGATCGCTCAAGCCAAACCAGCGAATGCGTCCCGGATCTCCTGCGTCCGGATCAACGGCTATGACCTCGAGGAACACATCGTCGCCCAAGCGCAAGAGCAGATTATGGGTCCCCATCTCTGGATGGCGGCCTCCGAACTGCATTTCGACACCAAGCAGATTGCGGACATGCTCGGCGCCCGCCTCAAGATTGGGGGCAATGATCGTCAGGTGGTCGAGTTGCAAGGGAGGCTCCCTTTCGTCCGGCTTGCGAGCTTATGCGGCGAGTGGTGAAGCGAAGGCGTCATTTCTCGCCGCCCTTACGCTCCCATGTGCGGACGCGGACGACGCTGCATATTTGGTATTTGAAGGCGCTGAAGAACTTTGTGAAGCCAAGCTTTTTGGCCTCGATGTGGTCTGGATGTCCTTTCCATTGGCGAAGCGCTTCCTCGGATTCGAACTCCACGATGGTCACCCTTTCACCGTCCTCTGCAACAAACCCTTTGTGGGACACGTAGCCGGGCACGGTACGCGCCAACTCGCCCATGCGCTTTGCCATAGCGCCGTATTCTTCTTGCGCCTGCATGTTGAGACGGGACCGAAAGACTGTGACGATCATGAAACGTGGACCCCTGCAATCGAAGTGAAAGCGCAGGCTCGCGTCGCCTCGATCTAGACCGATCCCTTGCGCAGTGAGGGGACTATGGAGGCCACGAGAATATCGATCAAATGCATATTTCAGATAATGATTATGCGTTGTCATTATCATCAAGCTTGGCCTTCAGCTCTTGTGCCAGCAACTCGATTGCGGGATCGAAACGGCTGGGCACCACGTTGCGGATCAGTGTCACCGTTGCGGATATCTGGAAGTCAGCCACGTCGAGGGCCTGGAGGCGGGCGCGATGAGGGCTCCGCTCAAATTGCCGATAAGGCACAAGCCCCAGTCCGCCACTGTGGGCAAGGAGCGACAGCTGAAGGTCTTCGCCAAAGACTTCAGCCGCTATGTGGACGGGAGTGTTGTGCCGGTCAAACGCGCGCTCGAGGGCGGCGCGGCAGCCGCAGCCTCGCGGATTAAGGAGCCAGCCCTCTTGCGCCAAATCACGTAGCCGCCACGGACCGCCATCTCGCTTGGTCGACGCTCGCGAAGAAGACACGACAATGACCCGCTCGCTCCCTAGCGAAACGCGCAACAGGCTAGTTGGCACGGCATGCGCGTCCGTCAGCAATCCAATGGCGCAATCGATGGCGCCGCCACGGACTTCCTCAATCAAACCGGTGCTCCAGTTTGAGCTGACTTGCATCCGGATGCGTGGATATGATCGTCGCAGCGCATCGAGTGGAGAGGTCAGGACCATTTCGCCCAGCCCGTGAGCTACGCCGACCCTCAGTTCGCCCGTAGGATTGGCTGCGCTTGTTGCGCACGCCTCCAACTCGGCAACCGCGACGAGAACGCGCCGACAATGTTCGAGCACATGGTTCCCGTGTGCAGTCAGGATCGCCGGCTTCACCGATCGGTCGAACAGAGGATCTCCGCGGAGGGCGGCCTCAAAATTCTGAATTCGTCGCGTGGTGGCAGGCTGGGTCAGGTTGAGCCGAACCGCGGCACGATTGACCGAACCCGTTTCTGCCACCGCAATGAACGCCTGAATGTCCTGGATGTTCATAAACAGAAAGCATAAACCATGGATGTTTATGCGAGAAGCACATTAGAAGCGTCTCTCAGCGCCGCACGATCGAACCGGTGCGTCCGACCAGGCGCGCCAATTGCTTGAAGCGGCTGCCGACGCGATCGGCGACGAGATCGACCATCTGGTGCTCGAACACCAGCATGAGTTTACGTCCGTCGGTGCGGAAATGCGTCGCCGGCAGCACACCGGGTCGTGCCGCCGAGATCAGGTGGGCGACCCGAAACGCGGCGCCGAGCAGGCGGGCGCGTTCGAGCATCGTGTGCGGCACCATCTCCTGCACGATTTCCGGCGGTTCGTTCTCCAGGCTCAAGCCGGCATAGCGATAGAACACCGAGAGCGCGACGAAGGTGCGGCCCTGATGGGTGATGGAGCCGAAATTGCCGTTGGTGATGAGGCTGAGCGTCTCCTCGCCGCGGTGATCGGGATGCACCCGCCACCCGATGTCCGACAGCAGGCAGGCGGCATGACGCAGCCTGCGGTCCTCGTCGGTTTCGCGCAGCCTCACGACGCGCACCAGCCGATCGGTCCAGGCGATCAGTTCCTCGGCATGGCGCGCCGATCGCGAGAGCAGGCCGTTCATCGTCTGCGCCGCGCAGATCAGGCCATCCTTGGCGCGCTCGGCTGGCGGCAGCATTTCGTAGAGCAGGCCCTCGCGCACGCCGAAGGTGGAGAACACGATCGTCTTCGGCTTTGCCACCCGGATGATGTATTCAAGAACGAGCGCAGCGTAGGTGAGCAGCGGCCGCCGCGCATCGGCCACCGCCTCGATATTGGCGAGCATGTTGGCTGCCGCCAGCCGGCGCAGGCGCTGCGCGAAATCGAGCGCGTCGGCAGCGGGAATCGAATAGCCGTGCATCACCTTGAGCGGATAGCCGCTCTGGATGATGTGGATCCGCGCCAGCGCGCGCCAGGTGCCGCCGACCGCGTAGAAGCTGCGGCCGCGGCCCGCCTTGAGTTGCGGAACGTTGGACAGTTCGTTGCGAACGATGCGCTCGGCGCGCTTCAGCGATTTGTGCGAGAGGTCCTGCAGGGCGAGGCTGCCGAGCGGCAGCGTCACGCCGCTGTGGACGCGATTGCCCTTGACGTCGATCAGTTCGACCGAGCCGCCACCGAGATCGCCGACGATGCCGTCGGGCTTGTGCACGCCGGAGACGACACCCAGCGCGGAGAGCTTGGCTTCCCGTGGGCCCGATAGAATTTCGATCCGCGTTCCGCAGATGCGTTCGGCCTCGGCAATGAAATCGGGACCGTTCTTGGCGTCGCGACAGGCCGCCGTCGCGATCGCATAGACGCGGCCGACCCTCTGGATCCGGCACAGCGCGCGAAACCGCCGCAACGCCGTCAGCGCCTTCGCGACCGCATCCTCCGCGAGAAGCCCGGTGCTCTGCACTTCGCGGCCGAGACCGCACAACGCCTTCTCGTTGAACAACGTGATGAGGCTGCGCGACAGCGACTCGTAGACCACGAGACGCACCGAGTTGGAGCCAATGTCGATGACAGCGACGCTGGTAGCGCGCTTGCGCGGTCGCTTCACCGGAAAGTCCCCTTGTGGCGGCTAGCGCTCGTTGCGGCGAGTAAGTCGGCGCGGCGAAGATTCCTTGAGAGACTTTCCACGGCCGGACAGACTCGGATTCGTCATGAAGTAATTATGAAGGTTGAAAGGCTCTTCGCCTTTCGCGGCCTTCATACGCGTTGACGATCCGTCGGGCAACAATCGCCAGCTCTGCTCGGTATCCTTCAGATTCGCGACCATGATCTGTTCGAGAACCTGCTGATGAACCGTGGGATTTTGCAGCGGACAGAGCACCTCGACGCGACGGTCGAGGTTCCGCGGCATCATGTCGGCGGAGGAGATATACACAGCCGCTTTCGCGCTCGGCAGGCCATATCCCATGCCGAAGCAATAGATTCGCCCGTGTTCCAGGAAGCGGCCGATCACCGATTTGACGCGGATGTTCTCGGAGAGTCCCGGCAGGCCCGGCCTGAGGCAGCAGATGCCGCGGACCACGAGTTCGATCGGCACTCCCGCTTGCGATGCTTCGTAGAGCGCGTCGATGATATCGGGGTCGACGAGCGAGTTCATCTTCATCCAGATCGCGGCGGGCCGGCCATGACGCGCATGACCGATCTCGCCCTGGATATGCTCGATGATGCGCTTGCGCAGCGTCAGCGGCGACACCGCCATCTTTTCGATGTCGCTCGGCTCGGCATAGCCGGTGACGTAGTTGAACACGCGCGCGGCGTCGCGGCCGATGATCGGGTCGGAGGTGAAGTAGGAGAGATCGGTATAGATGCGCGCGGTCACCGGATGGTAGTTGCCGGTACCGGTGTGGACATAGGTGGTGAGATTGCCGCCCTCGCGGCGCACCACCATCGACAATTTGGCGTGGGTCTTGAGCTCGATGAAGCCGTAGACCACCTGCACGCCGGCGCGTTCGAGGTCGCGCGCCCAGCGGATGTTGGCTTCCTCGTCGAAGCGAGCCTTCAGCTCGATCAGCGCCGTGACCGACTTGCCGGCTTCAGCCGCCTCCGCCAGCGCGCGCACGATCGGCGAATTCTGCGAGGTGCGATAGAGCGTCTGCTTGATCGCAACGACGTCGGGATCGCGCGCGGCCTGCTGCAGGAACTGCACCACGACGTCGAAGGATTCGTAGGGGTGGTGGACGATCAGGTCCTTCTGCCGGATCGCGGCAAAGATATCGCCGCCGTGGTCGCGCACCCGTTCCGGATGGCGCGGCACATAGGGGGTGAATTCGAGATCGGGCCGGTCGAGCCGGGTGAGCTGCGACAGCTCGTTCATGGCCAGCACGCCGTCGACCAGGAAAACCTCGTCGTCGGCGGCATTGAGCGCGTGCTGCACGAACAGGCGCAGCTCTTCCGGCATCTTGGCCTCGATCTCCAGCCGGATCACCGATCCGCGCCGGCGCCGCTTCAGCGCGGTCTCGAAGGTGCGGACGAGGTCTTCGGCTTCTTCCTCGATTTCGATTTCGGAGTCGCGGATGACGCGGAAGGCGCCCTGGCCATTGACCGTGTAGCCCGGGAACAGACGGCCGATGAAGAGGCCGGTGGCCTGCTCCAACGTGATCAGGCGCAGCCGGCCTTCACTGGGGATGCGGATGAAGCGGTCGATCTTGCCGGGCATGCGGATCAGCGCGTTCATCGCCTTGCCGTCGGAGATCCGCGACAATTGCAGGGCCACCGTGAAGCCGAGGTTGGGGATGAACGGGAAGGGATGCGCCGGATCGATCGCAAGCGGCGTCAGCAGTGGGAAGATGCTGTGGAGGAAATGGTCCTCGATCCAGGCCCGCTCCATCTTGGTGACCTCTCGCCCGTCGACGAGGTCGATGCCGACTTCCGAGAGCATCGTGCGCAGGTCGCTCCAGATCGCTTGCTGGTCGGAGGCGAGCTTGGAAACGGTCTGGTTGATCAGGACGAGCTGTTCGGATGGCGTCAGCCCGTCGGGGCTGCGCTCCGGGATGCCCTCACGGACCTGCGCCTTGATACCGGCGACGCGGACCATGAAGAACTCGTCGAGGTTATTGGCCGATATCGACAGGAATCTCACCCGCTCGAGCGCGGGATGGCCGGGATTGACAGACTCTTCCAGCACGCGGCGGTTGAAATGCAGCCAGGAAAGTTCGCGGTTGATGAAGCGTTCGGGGCTCGTCGCGATCGCCGGCAGACGCTCAACAACCTGCTCTTTCTCTTGTACTTCAATAGGTTGTGCCGATTCCATGAAGTTCTCGATCCGTTCGAGGGAGGCCAGAGCCAGTTAAACAAATGCAGCGCAAACCATGTGATAAACGGATGACGTTTCGATGACATTGACGTTCCGCCACCTTGCGCCGTCAAGTCGCCGCAGGGTCAGGCGTTGCGCCACAATTCCGCGGCCAGTGCCCGCGTCACCGGACGGCCGAGCCGCAGCGCTTCGGTGTCGAGCAGCTCCACCGCCTGACGCGCGGCGGCGTAGGAGCGCTCGATCCGGCTGGCGAGATAGCTCACCAATGGTTCGTCCACGGCCATCTGGCGATCGGTGCAGTATTTGACGATCAGTCCGCGAAACAGGAGATCGTCGGGCGGCAGCAGCGACACGGTCGGCACCGCACGCAGCCGCGACCGGAGGTCGCGCAATTCGATCTCGAAGGCTGAGGGCGGAATGCGAGCGGTCATCAGCACGAAGGCTTCGTCCTGGCGGGCGAGATTGAGCAGATGAAACATCGCGCGCTCGTCAAAGCCGTGCGGCTTCAGGTCTTCAACCACGAGTGCTCCGGTTGCGAGGTCCGCTGGCACGCTCTCGGCTGACAGCGCGTGCGCCGATGTCGAACGCGCGCCGGCGCGCTCGGCCCAGATCGCGGCCAGGTGGCTTTTCCCTGATCCCTCAGGGCCGACCAGCAGCATGATGCGGTTCGGCCAGTCCGGCCAGCTCTCGATCAAGGCGAGGCCGGCCTCGTTCGCCGTTCCCTCGAGGAAGTCATCGCGGGTCAGGCTCTCCGCATGCGGCAGCGCCAACGCAAGCTGACGAGGGTGAACGCTACCTGCCACGCAAAACTCTCCGGGGCCTTCCGTTCTTGTTTGACGCGTTTTCTTCACGCGAACCGGTGCCCACTTCGCTCGAAAACGCTTTAGCGCGCTTCGATCGTGCTCATGTGCCGCACCCACTCCACGAGATAGAGGGAGACGGAAACCAAAGTAAAGATGGTGACAAATCCCATCAGGATCAGATCATAAGGCCTTGGCTGGAAACCGAAACCGAGCGAGGCCAGCACCAGCGCCGCGAACGCGACCTGAGCCACCGTGTTAAGTTTCGAGACCATCAGCGGTTTTATCTCGACCGGCTTGTCGAACAGCCAGGACACGATCACGGCTGCCACGATCATGATGTCGCGCGACACCACGAGGATGACAAGCCAGCGCGGCACCGCGCCCCAGATCCCGAGCGCCACATAGATCGAGACCAGCAGCGCCTTGTCGGCCAGCGGATCGAGCAGGGCGCCGAGCTCGCTCGTCATGTTGAAGCGCTTGGCGAGGAAACCGTCGACGGCGTCGCTGACGCCGGCGATCACGAAGATCGCAAACGCGATTTCCATCTGGCTGGAGACGATCGCCCAGACGATGACCGGCACCAGAATGATGCGGCCCAGGGTGATGATATTCGGAATGCTCAACTCGGTCGCTTCCCGGCTACCGGCCTGAATTCACGGAAGATTCGGCTCTTTTGGGGGCTGAGCCGGTTGTTATCTACATAGTATACCGCCGGCCGCCTTGCGAGCCATTGCGCAGGCGCGGAATTCCTCGTAACCAGCCCTCTTCAACTGGAATTTTCCATGACCGAGCGCAAGAACGGCCTCACTTACGCGGATTCCGGCGTCGACATCGATGCCGGCAATCGGCTGGTCGACTTGATCAAGCCGATGGTCCGCGCCACCGCGCGCGCCGGCGCTGACGCCGAGATCGGCGGTTTCGGCGGCCTGTTCGACCTGAAAGCGGCCGGCTTCAAGGACCCCGTGCTGGTGGCCGCGACCGACGGCGTCGGCACCAAGGTCAAGATCGCGATCGAGACCGGGCTGCATGACGGGATCGGCATCGACTTGGTGGCGATGTCGGTCAACGACCTTGTCGTACAGGGCGCGGAACCGCTGTTCTTCCTGGACTATTTTGCCTGCGGCAAGCTCGATCCGGAGGCGACGGCCGCGATCGTCGCCGGCGTCGCCGAGGGCTGCCGCGAATCCGGCTGCGCACTGATCGGCGGCGAGACCGCCGAGATGCCGGGGCTCTACAAGGACGGCGATTACGACCTCGCCGGGTTTGCGGTAGGGGCCGCCGAGCGCGGGACGCTGCTGCCGCGACCGGATATCGCCATCGGCGATGCCGTGATCGGGCTTGCCTCCTCCGGCGTTCACTCCAACGGATTTTCGCTGGTGCGCAAGATCGTCGAGCAGTCGCGCGTCAGCTTCGACGCTCCGGCGCCGTTCTCGCCGGTCATGACGCTCGGCGGCGCCTTGCTGACGCCGACGCGGCTTTACGTCAAATCCTGCCTGCGTGCGATCCGCGAGACCGGGGCGGTCAAGGGGCTGGCCCACATCACCGGCGGCGGCTTCACCGACAACATTCCGCGGGTATTGCCGAAGCATCTGGGTGTCGGCATCGATCTCGCCCGGCTGCCGGTGCTGCCGGTGTTCAAATGGCTGGCGGAGGCGGGCGGCATTGCCGAGCTCGAGCTGCTGCGCACGTTCAATTGCGGCATCGGCATGATCGCGATCGTGAAAGCGGATGCGGTCGACCGGGTCACGGAGGTCTTCACCGAAAGCGGCGAGACCGCGACATTGCTTGGCGAAGTGATCCACGCGACGGGCGAGCATCGCGTGGTCTACAACGGCCATCTCGATCTTTCGCAATGAAGCGCCGCGTCGCCATCCTGATTTCCGGGCGCGGATCGAACATGGTCGCGCTGATCGAGGCCGCGAAGGCGGAAGACTTTCCGGCCGAGATCGTCGTGGTGATCTCCAACCGCAGCGACGCCGCGGGCCTCGCGAAAGCCAGTGCGAGCGGTATCCCGACCATCGTCATCGAGAGCAAGCCGTTCGGCAAGGACCGCGCCGGCTTCGAGGCGATGCTGCAGCGCGCGCTCGACGAGAATAACGTGGAGCTGATCTGCCTCGGCGGCTTCATGCGGCTGTTCACTGCGGAATTCGTCCAGCGTTGGTACGGCAAGATGCTCAACATCCATCCGTCGCTATTGCCGTGCTTCCCCGGCCTCGATCCGCATGGCCAGGCGCTCAAGGCAGGCGTGAAGATCTCGGGAGCCACGGTGCATTTCGTGATCCCGGAGACCGATGCCGGGCCGATCGTGGTGCAGGGCGCGGTCGTGGTCGCCGATGACGACACGCCGGAGACGCTGGCGGCCCGCGTCATCCAGATCGAGCATCAAATCTATCCGGAAGCGCTGCGGTTGCTTGCGGCAGGCCGGCTCAGGCTGGAAGGCGATGTCTGCAAGACAGCGGGAAACGCGGCGTCAGGCGGCACGCTGATTTCGCCCGCGGCGAGGTAGTGCAGCGCCCGCGTCCGTCAAAGAAATCCCCCCGGGGTGATGCCGGGGGTCACAATCATGATTGCCTGAGCGGATCGTGACTGAAGTCTAGGAGACCTTGAGGTTTTCCGCGGATGACTTGCCGCGGTTCTCCACCAGGTCGTACTCGATCGTCTGGTTTTCGTTGAGCGTAGAGAGTCCTGCGCGCTCAACCGCCGAGATGTGGACGAAGACGTCCTTGTCGCCGACGGCCGGCTTGATGAACCCATAACCCTTGGTCGGGTTGAACCACTTGACGGTACCCTTCGGCATCGCCTGTCTCCTCGTCTAGACATAAAAAAGACGCGGCCACGCTTCGCGCGTACCACGCCACAAACCGGTTTTCGGCAGTCTGATCAAATTTCGATTCTTAGACTTCAAGGTCACGAAACGCACAGTCGAACGGCCCAATCCGATTGTGCCTGAGATTGCAACACGAAAATTGCAAGTTAGCAAGCCTCTGGTGTGCCAAGGGAAATCGGTGCGCCGCGGCAACTCCCTGTGGCCGATGGACCACAATGCTGTTGCCTCGGCCGCAGTGCGCGAGGCCGCCAATTGACGCTCCCGGCGAAGTAGGGGCAAATCGGCCGATATCGATCGCTGTTTTTGCGCATTTTCAGGCTCGCGTCGTTTGGGAATTACATGCATGCGCTCATGGCGCCCGTCGCGAGCAAGCTCCGTCAGAGGCGGCCGCGGCCCGGCATGGGCATTTGTGGTTGCGCTTGTTCTGGCCATCGGCACGATCTGTTCGGCGCAGGCGCAATCCCCGACGCCGACGCCCACACCAACCCCGACGCCCAGCCCGAGCCCTATTCCTGCGCCCACCCCGTCGCCGACGGCCAGCATGGTTAACGCCGATCTTGCGGCGGGCTCGGCGATGACCAATCTCGGCAGCAATTTCCTGGAGCGGATCGGCAATCAGGCGACCAACGGCTTCAACCGCATGTCGCGGAACAATCCCGGCGGGGGAGGTGCCTCCGAGAGCCTGGAGGCGCCTGGCTTCCGCACCTGGTTCGAGGGCTACGGCATCTCGGCGCGCAACGACGCAGTCGGCGATTTCGTCGGCGACCGTCGCAAGACCTGGGGCGGGGTGGCCGGCATCGGCGCCCGGATCGCGCCTGGCGTCAATCTCGGCTTCTCCATCGACCAGAGCCGCACCGATATCGACGTGCCGCTCGCACTGCAATCGGCGGCCATCGACCTGACCCAGTTCGGCGCCCACGCCACCGTCGACAAGGGGCCGTGGACCTGGGTCATCGCCGTGGTGCACGGATTCGGCAACATCCGCTCCAGCCGCGACACCGGTTTTGGTTTTGCGACAGCGGGTTACAACGCCAAGCTCGATGGCGCGCTGAGCGAGCTCAGCTACTACTGGGACAAGGACCAGAGCCGCATCGTGCCGAAGGCGAGCCTCGAATATGTCCGCGCCAGGACCGGATCATTCCAGGAATTCGGCGGCCTCGATCCCGTCTTCGCCGGCGCCGCCACCGTGGAGCGGATGCGGGTGATGATCGGGGCGGAAGTCGGACACTACTGGATATTCGACCAGAAGGTGTTCGACCTCTCGGCCTATGGCAAGTTCGTCGACAATGTCGCGCAGAACTTTGGCGATATCACCGTGAGTCTCGGCAGCCAGAGCGTCACGCTGCAGGGCATTGCCGAAAGCCGATATGGCGCGGATGCCGGCGCGTCGGCGTCGCTCAGCCTGACCAATACCGCGCGGCTTTACCTCAACTACGACGGCAAGTTCCGCGCCGCGATGCAGTCGCACCAGGGGACCGTCGGCGTCGAGTTCAAGTGGTAGTCGCCTCGATCGGGAACGGCTTGGGCGCCACGTAGTTCTGCAATCCAAAATGCTCGCGCGATCCCACCATCAACGGCGTCAATTCGTCGGGATGGATGAATTCGTCGCGGAAGCAGGCATAGACCTTGGGGTCGAAGATGCTCTTCAGCCATTCGATCATCAGCCTGTGGCGGTCGGATTGGCGGAACTGGCGATGATAGCAGAGCCACAGATCCAGTTGATGGTTGACGCCGAGATCGACCGCGACCAGAGGCGCGCCGAGCGCAATCACCGAACTCGGCAGGAAGCCAATTCCCGCGCCCTGTTCGACCGCGTAGAGCACGGCCACGCTGGAATTGGTGGAGATGCCGACGATGCCCTCCAGCGAGTCCACGCCGAGGATCCGCTTGTAGGTGCCGTCGCCATGCGGCACCCCATCCTGCTTGACGATGCGGTGGTGCTTCAGTTCGTCGAGCGATGCCGGCAGGCCGTAGGCATCGCGATAGGCTTTCGAGGCGAAGGCGTAAATGTGCAACCGGCCGATCTTAGTCGCGATCAGTTCGGGATCGTTCGGCCGCTCGATCTGAAGCGAGATGTCCGCCTCCTGCCGCGGAACTTCCGCGCAGCCGGATACGCAACGCAGCTCGACGATGATATTGCGGTAGGTCCGCTCGAACGTGATCAGCCGCGGCAGCACCCAGAAGTTCCCGGGTCCCTCGGTCACCGCGATCCGCACGGTGCCGCTCACCTCCGCCGGTGCCCGCGCACGCCTGGCGATGTTCAGGCTGAGACGCTCCATCTGCTCGACATCGAACAGCAGCGCCCGGCCTTCGCCGGTCAGCGTCAGTTGCGCCTCGTCGCGCGAAAACAGCTTGCAGCCGAGATCGTCCTCGAGCTTGTCGATCTTGCGCATCATTGCGGTTGCGGGAACGCCGAGGACGTCGGCGGCGCGGCTGAAGCTGCGGTTCCGCGCGCACAGCAGGAACACCCGCAAATCTCCCCACGCAGGGCGAAGCGCGTCTTCAAGTTTCTTGCGCTGCATGGGCGCAGCGCTGCCGGCCAGATCATGCGGCATGCGTTTCTTGTCCCGTGTAAAGGGAAGATGCCGCAACCTATGGGATGAGTGTGCACAAAGTGTTGCTTGCGACCCGGAATTTCAACATAAGTGCGCGGGTCTGCGCAGGGGTCGCATAACTACTCCATTACTCCTTGCTGCGTTCGACCTTCACCACGCGTCCCTTGTCGATCGCAAGCGCCAGCCGGCCGTGCTTGAGCTTGAGCGCCGACTCGCCGAACAATTCGCGCCGCCAGCCGTGCAGGGCGGCGACGTCGGCATGATCGTCGGCGGCGATCTGCTCGAGATCGTCGACGGTCGCGATCACCTTGCTCGCGACCGCATGGCGCTCCGACGTCATCCTGAGCAGCACCTTCAACAGTTCGACGATCGCCGCACCGTTGGCGTTGTTGCGCGGCTTCTCGATCTTCGGCAGTTTCGCGAAGTCGCGGGCGAGCCCGCGCTGCACGGCGGCGATGATGTCGGCGCCCCATTTCGAGCGCTCGAATCCTTTCGGCAGCGAGCGCAGGTTGGCAAGCTTCTCCAGCGACGTCGGCGCATGCGTTGCGATATCGCCGACCGCCTCGTCCTTCAGCACGCGCGAGCGCGGCACGTCGCGGCCTTGCGCCTCCTGTTCGCGCCACGCGGCGACCTCGATCAGCACCGCGAGTTCGCGCGGCTTCCGCACCCTGGTTTTCAACCGCTCCCAGGCGCGCTCCGGATGGAAATCGTAGGTGCGGGGCGAGGTCAATATCTCCATCTCCTCGCTGACCCAGTCGTTGCGGCCGCGCTTCTTCAGGTCGGCATCGAGCGCGGTGAAGACGTCGCGCAAATGCGTGACGTCTGAGACCGCGTATTGGACCTGCTCGGCGCTGAGCGGCCGACGTGACCAGTCCGTGAAGCGGTGGGTCTTGTCCGGCCGGTGGCCGGTGATGCGCTCGACGAGCTGGTCGTAGGCGATGCTGTCGCCATAGCCGAGCACCATGGCCGCAACCTGCGTGTCGAAGATCGGGTGCGGGATGGTGTTGGCACGGTGCCAGACGATCTCGATGTCCTGCCGGGCGGCGTGGAAGACCTTCAGCACCTTCTCATTGGCCATCAATTCGAAGAACGGCTTCAAATCGATGCCGGGGGCGAGCGCGTCGATTACGGCGGCCTCGTCCGGGCTTGCCATTTGCAGCACGCAGAGCAGGGGATAGTAGGTCGTCTCCCGCAGGAACTCAGTATCGACGGTGATGACGGGGTGAGCGGCCAAGCGGTCGCAGGCCGCCTGCAGTTCCCAGGTGGTGGTAATCAGATCCATGAACAGTCCATGACGCTTCCGACACGCGTTCTGCCGAAAGCGCAGGTATGTCAAGGGTCTTGGCTGCAATTCTGGCCTTGCATAGGCTCAGGCCAGGTCATCCGGAACAGGTTGCGAACGCGCCCGATGGGCGGCGCGGGGCACGAAACGGTGGTCGAACCGCCGCCTTACTCGTGCCGCGGGTGCTTGGACGGCCGCCGGGCCGCGGGCATCGCGAGCACGATCAGGCAGAGCGCCACCATTGCCATTCCTATGAACTCGAGAGCAAAGGCGTCCATTGGCAATCTCCCTAACAAAGTCGTTAGACTTGTCGGGATCAGATTGACGGTCTGTTAAGGGATTTGGTTACCGGCCGCCGCCCGCCGCGATGGTGGACGAAGGGTTAATGGCGGATCTGCGTGACGGTCGCCGCTGGCCTGCGCCGCAATGATAAGGCTGGCACCTATGTCGCCCCTCATGGTGAGGAGCGCCACCGGGTCCGCGCGAAGCGCGGCCCGATGACAGGCTCCGCGCGTCTCGAACCATGAGGCCCCGCCGGTGGCCTCGGCCTTCGAGACGGTTGCTGCGCAACCTCCTCAGGCTGAGGGGACACTTTGAGTGCGCTTCGCTCTACCCATCCTACGGCTGCGGCTATGCGGCTCATATACCGCTGCGAGACGGTCGCTCTCGAAATCATATCCGGCTGCGAAGATATTACGTGCGGCCCGACACGCGCGGGCGAGAGCGAATGCAATAGGTGATGTCATGTCTTCCCTTCAGGTTGGCACTGGCGACAGGATCATTGATCCGATGATCCAACTGGCGGGCTGCTCGATGCAGCACCGAATCGTCGTCGCGGGGTCCAAGAGCTTTGAGCTGATGCTCGAGCTGCAGCGGCGCGGCTATTTGCGCGCGGCCGCGACGGGCAATTGCGGGCGTCCGGCCGGGCAGTACGACGTTGCGCTTGTCGACTGGCGCCGACGTCCGCTGCGCACGCTCGAGGCGACGCTGGACTGGCTGGTGAAATGCCTGAGCGCCAGCGGCGTGCTGGTGGTCTGGGTCGACGCCCAGAAACCGGCAGCGAACGATAGCCTCCGTGCCTTGCTGGAGAGGCGCCGCTTCGTCGTTGAGCACAGCACCGTGCATGACTACGGTTGCGCGCTTTCGGCACGGCGCCTGCAGACTTATCCGCTGCAGAAGGCGGCCTAGACTCTTCGATGTATCCAAACGAAAAGCCCGGCAGTGTTGGCTGCCGGGCGAACGTGAATATCATTACATGAACACTTCATCCTAGACCGAAGGCGACCGGAGCCCTATCCGGGAAAACACTGGTCGAGCGACGGAACATGCTCGTTGCGAGCCGAGCTGGTTCTGACAGGCGCGTCACAGGATCGCCGCGCCCATTCCCGCGATCGCACTGAAGGCGACGACCACGAGCGGAGGTGCGCGCCAGGCGATGAGCAGTACAAATCCGACGAGGGCGATCGCAAAGTCCCCGGGCGTCTGCACCGTGCTGGTCCACACCGGATCGTAGAGCGCCGCGCCAAGGATGCCGACGACCGCCGCGTTCACGCCGCGCATCATCGCCTGGGCGCTGGGGTGTTTGCGAAAGCCGTCCCAGTACGGCAGCGCCGCAAACAGGATCAGCACGCCCGGAAGGAATATGCCGAGCAGGCCGACGATGGCGCCGGCGACGCCGTGCGGCGACGTCTTGACGACCGCGCCCAGATAGGCGGCGAAGGTGAAGAGCGGTCCGGGGACGGCCTGGGCCGCGCCATAGCCGGTCAGAAACACGTCGTCGCCGACCCAGCCCGGCGTAACCACTGCCTCGCGCAGCAGCGGCAGCACCACATGACCGCCGCCAAACACAAGGGCGCCCGAGCGATAGAACGCGTCGAACAGGGCGATGCCGGAGGATGGCCATAGCCGGGCCAGGATCGGCAGGCCGACGAGCAGGACGAAGAACGCCGCCAGTGCGGCAAGCGCGGCGGCGCGCGACACCGGCACGGCGAAATGGCTTTCCCCGCTCGGCTGCGCGGCGCGGCAGAGCCACAACCCGGCAAGTCCGCCGAGCAGGATGGCGCCGATCTGCGCCACCGATGACGTGCTGAACAGGATAATGACTGCCGCGATCGTCGCGATCGAGGCCCGCTCGCGGTCGGGGCACAACGTGCGCGCCATGCCCCATACGGCTTGCGCCACGATCGCGACCGCCACCAGCTTCAGGCCGTGCACCAGTCCCGTTCCGACCGGTCCGCTCAATGCGCTGGCGCCATAGGCAAACAGCACGAGCGCGATGGCCGACGGCAGCGTGAAACCCGTCCACGCCGCCAGCGCGCCGCGATAACCGGCGCGCATCAATCCGAGCGCGAAGCCGACCTGGCTGCTTGCCGGACCGGGCAGGAACTGGCAGAGCGCCACGAGGTCCGCATAGGATTGTTCGTCAAGCCATTTGCGGCGCTCGACGAACTCGCTGCGGAAATATCCGATATGGGCGATCGGGCCGCCGAACGACGTCAGCCCGAGCTTGAGGAAGACCAGCAGCACTTCGAGCGGCGTGCCCGCGCGCGGGGGCGAAGATTTTGCTTCGCTATCTGAAATCCGCTCAATGTCCATCGTCCAGAGTTCCTGTCAGCGGGGTCGAAATTCGCCCGAGCTATCTCTTCTATCGGAGCATAGTCGGACAGGTCGCGACAACAAGCTTCAGGTACTGGATTGGGATCGGCAATTGCTCGTGATTCACTTCGCGGTGAAACGCTCGCGGCGACGCTGCAGGGTGGGCAAAGCGCAGCGTGCCCACCGTCAGCGCTTGCTCGGAATGGTGGGCACGCTTCGCTTTGCCCACCCTCATATGGGGCTTTGTGAGTCAAGGCTCTTGAACCGGTGCGGGTTGGGTTTTTGCAGTGAGAGGGCGGCGCGCGGAGCCATGCGTAGCGCAGCGCGACGACCGGGCCCCGGGCGAGGATTGGCTTCCGAAGATTTCTGCAGCTCACTGCATCACCTCATATCCGGTCGGATCGGCTGATCCGTACCCACATTCCGCATGCTTGCGGCGAGGAAGCCAAGAGGATGAGACCCATCTACAAAGCGGCCTGGTTGGGCCCCTGGGTGGCACGGTCATCATCCATCCTGTACGGGGCGCGCGGCGCGGAGCCGCCTCGCCCTGGTGGCGTGGTCCGGTGCTAGGCCTTCATCACGGCCTGCTCCGGAACAAGGCCGGTGGTGAGATAGCGCCACAGCGCCACGATCAGCTTGCGCGCCAGCGCGACGATGGCGATGCGCTTGGCGCGCTTGCCGGCGTTTTCGGTGCGGGTGCGGAACCAGCGGCTGAGCGCGCTGTCCGGCTGATGGCGCAGCCAGAGCCAGGCCAGTTCGATCGTCTTGTGGCGGGCGCGCCGGTTGCCGGCCTTGCTGATCCCCTGCTCGCGATCGATGCTGCCGCTTTGCCAGGGACTGGGCGCCAATCCGCAATAGCTGGCGACCTCGCGCCGGTTGCGGAAGTCCTTGTAGAACACCTCGTTCACCAGCGTCGTGGCAAACGCCGGGCCGAGCGCCTTGAGCTGCTGCAACTGATCCCGTCGCTTCGCCATCGGCGCCGGCGCCGCGGCGGCTTCCGCCGCGACTTCTGCCGCGACTTCTGTAGCGACTTGGGCCTGCTCCAGCGCCTTGAGCTGGTCGCGCACCAGCATCAGCCGGGCATGCTCGCGCTTCACTTCGGCCAGAAGCTGCGGCGGCAGCGGCTGCCCTTGCCAGTCCCGCTGCTGCTCCAGCCAGGCGAGCCAGGTCCGTCGTCGCAAGGTGCCGGCCGCCATGCCCAACAGGCGCAGCAGCGCCTTGATCCGGTTGGTGTGCCCCGTCTGCTCATTCACCAGTCGTTCGCGTTCGCGGCTGGCGCGCCGGGCGTCCTCCTCGGCCACGCTCGGCACCCGGACGATTCGCACCACCCGCGGCTCGCCTCGCAAATGGGCCATCAAGGTGCGCAGCAGAAGCTCACCATCGATCCGGTCTGTCTTCGCCCGCCGCGCCCGTTGCTCCACCGCGATGCTCGCCGGGTCGAAGATGAAGTTGGTGATCCCAGCCGCCGCGAGCAGCCGGTGCAGCCAGAAGCCGTCATAGCCAGCCTCGTAGCAGCTCACCACCCGCGGCGCCGCTCCAAGCTTCGCAGTCGCCCGGGCCTTGACCTGCTCGATCAGCGCCAGCAGCCCGGCGTGATCGCCGCCTTCCAGCTTGTGGCGCGATATCCGGTCCCGATCCGGACTGTGCAGCGTCACCAGCCACGTCTTCTGACTCAGTTCGATCGCAACGAAAATCGTGCCACAATGCCCGGCGGTGGGCGTGTTCTTGGTCAATGCTTGCATCAGACTCTCCGATGGTTCGAGTGTGGAAACCCAAACCTACCGGAAAGGGCGCGCTCACCGCCCCATGGAATCTACAGCGCTACGGCTGAGCATCATCGTTCGATCGTGCCGGTGCGCCGGATCTTCTTCTGCAATAACATGATGCCGTAGAGCAGGGCCTCCGCGGTCGGCGGGCAGCCGGGAACGTAGACGTCCACCGGAACGATGCGATCGCAGCCGCGCACGACCGAATAGGAATAGTGATAGTAACCGCCGCCGTTGGCGCAGGAGCCCATCGAGATCACGTAGCGCGGCTCCGGCATCTGGTCGTAGACCTTGCGCAATGCGGGGGCCATCTTGTTGCAGAGGGTTCCCGAGACGATCATGACATCGGACTGTCGCGGCGAGGCGCGTGGCGCGGCACCGAAGCGCTCGACGTCATAGCGCGGCATCGACACCTGCATCTGCTCGATGGCGCAGCAGGCAAGACCGAACGTCATCCACATCAGCGAACCGGATCTCGCCCATGTCACGAGGTCGTCGAGCGGCGCGACGAAATAGCCGCGATCGCTGAGGTCATATTGCACATTTTCCACCAGTGGCCGGGTATCCAGCATTGGCGGTCTCCCAACACTCAGGCGGTGTGGCCACCGGGATCAGCATTCGCCGGCGTCTTCTTGGCCCGTTGCGGCGTCATCCTTGCCGGATCCGCTTGCCCCGGCACCCCGCGCGGCCCGAATTGCTGTCTTTGAAGATCATCCTCGGAGAATTCCGGCTCGACGCCGTTAGGCTCGACCCGCTTTAAAGGAGTTCCCGGATTGTGATCGCGCTCGTTCATGCCCTGCTCCATCGCTGTCTGACGTACGGCCAACGATCCGAATGGCAAATTGTTGCTAGGAATGTGAGCTTCGTAGATTCCATGGGGCGGTGAGCGCGCCCTTTCCGGTAGGTTTGGGTTTCCACACTCGAACCATCGGAGAGTCTGATGCAAGCATTGACCAAGAACACGCCCACCGCCGGGCATTGTGGCACGATTTTCGTTGCGATCGAACTGAGTCAGAAGACGTGGCTGGTGACGCTGCACAGTCCGGATCGGGACCGGATATCGCGCCACAAGCTGGAAGGCGGCGATCACGCCGGGCTGCTGGCGCTGATCGAGCAGGTCAAGGCCCGGGCGACTGCGAAGCTTGGAGCGGCGCCGCGGGTGGTGAGCTGCTACGAGGCTGGCTATGACGGCTTCTGGCTGCACCGGCTGCTCGCGGCGGCTGGGATCACCAACTTCATCTTCGACCCGGCGAGCATCGCGGTGGAGCAACGGGCGCGGCGGGCGAAGACAGACCGGATCGATGGTGAGCTTCTGCTGCGCACCTTGATGGCCCATTTGCGAGGCGAGCCGCGGGTGGTGCGAATCGTCCGGGTGCCGAGCGTGGCCGAGGAGGACGCCCGGCGCGCCAGCCGCGAACGCGAACGACTGGTGAATGAGCAGACGGGGCACACCAACCGGATCAAGGCGCTGCTGCGCCTGTTGGGCATGGCGGCCGGCACCTTGCGACGACGGACCTGGCTCGCCTGGCTGGAGCAGCAGCGGGACTGGCAAGGGCAGCCGCTGCCGCCGCAGCTTCTGGCCGAAGTGAAGCGCGAGCATGCCCGGCTGATGCTGGTGCGCGACCAGCTCAAGGCGCTGGAGCAGGCCCAAGTCGCTACAGAAGTCGCGGCAGAAGTCGCGGCGGAAGCCGCCGCGGCGCCGGCGCCGATGGCGAAGCGACGGGATCAGTTGCAGCAGCTCAAGGCGCTCGGCCCGGCGTTTGCCGCGACGCTGGTGAACGAGGTGTTCTACAAGGACTTCCGCAACCGGCGCGAGGTCGCCAGCTATTGCGGATTGGCGCCCAGTCCCTGGCAAAGCGGCAGCATCGATCGCGAGCAGGGGATCAGCAAGGCCGGCAACCGGCGCGCCCGCCACAAGACGATCGAACTGGCCTGGCTCTGGCTGCGCCATCAGCCGGACAGCGCGCTCAGCCGCTGGTTCCGCACCCGCACCGAAAACGCCGGCAAGCGCGCCAAGCGCATCGCCATCGTCGCGCTGGCGCGCAAGCTGATCGTGGCGCTGTGGCGCTATCTCACCACCGGCCTTGTTCCGGAGCAGGCCGTGATGAAGGCCTAGCACCGGACCACGCCACCAGGGCGAGGCGGCTCCGCGCCGCGCGCCCCGTACAGGATGGATGATGACCGTGCCACCCAGGGGCCCAACCAGGCCGCTTTGTAGATGGGTCTCATCCTCTTGGCTTCCTCGCCGCAAGCATGCGGAATGTGGGTACGGATCAGCCGATCCGACCGGATATGAGGTGATGCAGTGAGCTGCAGAAATCTTCGGAAGCCAATCCTCGCCCGGGGCCCGGTCGTCGCGCTACGCTACGCATGGCTCCGCGCGCCGCCCTCTCACTGCAAAAACCCAACCCGCACCGGTTCAAGAGCCTTGACTCACAAAGCCCCATATGAGGGTGGGCAAAGGCGCGCATGCGCCGTGCCCACCATCCACCCGCATGCTGCGAATGGTGGGCGCGCTGCGCTTTGCCCACCCTACAAGGCTGCCATTACGTTCCGCAGAAGGTCTGCAGCACGCGCTGATCGGGGAGGGGCGGATCAGCGTAGGCTGCGTATTGCGGCTGATCGTCATACGGCTTTGACAGCACCGTCAACAGTTCCTCGAACGGCGCGTAGTTGTCGTCGTTCGTTGCGGCCGCGATCACCGCTTCGACACGGTGGTTGCGCGGGATGAAGGCCGGGTTGACGGCGTGCATCGCGGACTGACGCTCGGACGGCGTCTGCGGCTCGAGGGCGAGGCGTTCGCGCCAGCGCGTGGCCCACTCGTCGAAGGCTTGCGGATCCATGAACTGCGCGCGGACGCTCTCGTCGCCCGACTGATCTCGCGCGGCGTCGCCGAGGCGGCGGAAGGTGAGGGTGAAGTCGGCCTGGTTTTTCGCCATGGCGTCCAGCAGGCCCTCGATCAGCGCCTCGTCACCGTCGCGTTCGGTGAACAGGCCGATCTTCCGACGCAGACCGGCTGCATAGGCCGCGCTGAACTTCTCGGAGAAATCGCCGAGGATGAATTGCGCCTGTTCGATTGCTTTCTCCTGGTCGTCGGAGAACAGCGGCAGCAGGCATTCGGCGAGGCGCGTCAGGTTCCAGAGCGCGATCCGCGGCTGGTTGCCATAGGCGTAACGGCCCATCTCGTCGATCGAGCTATAGACCTGCGCGGGATTGTAGTCGTCCATGAAGGCGCACGGACCATAGTCGATGGTCTCGCCCGATATCGAGGTGTTGTCGGTGTTCATCACGCCGTGAATGAAGCCGATGAGCAGCCAGCGCGCGATGAGCTCGGCCTGGCGCGCAACGACGCCTTCGAGCAAAGCGTGATAGGGGCGGTCCGTCTTCGCGATGTCCGGATAGTGCCGCGCAATCACATGGTCGGCCAGCGCCCGCACGCCATCAGTGTCGCCGCGGGCGGCGAAGAACTGGAAGGTGCCGACGCGGACATGGCTTGCCGCCACACGCGTCAGCACGGCGCCGGGAAGCGCGGTCTCGCGGATCACATGCTCGCCGGTGATGACGGCGGCAAGCGAGCGCGTGGTCGGAATGCCCAAAGCGAACATGGCTTCGCTGACGATGTATTCGCGCAGGACAGGCCCGAGCGCGGCACGACCGTCGCCGCGGCGGGAGAACGGGGTCGGCCCGGAACCCTTGAGCTGGATGTCGCGGCGGACGCCGTCCCGGTCGATGACCTCACCGAGCAGGATGGCGCGGCCATCGCCAAGCTGCGGAACGAATTGGCCGAACTGGTGGCCCGCATAGGCCATGGCGATGGGATCTGCCCCCTCGGGCAGGCGCTTGCCGGCGAGGATTTCCGCGCCCTCCGGGGTTTCCAGCAGGTCCGGATCGAGCCCGAGTTGGACCGCGAGCGGCCGGTTGAGCTTGATCAGGCGGGGGGCGGCAACCGGGGTGGGCGCAACGCGGGCGAAAAAGTTCGCCGGCAGCGCCGCATAGGAGTTTTGGAAGGGGAAATGCACCGTCATGCCCCAAAGATAGGCTCGGCCCTCGAATAGGCAAACACTTCGCGCCATCGGGGCCGAAAATGTCCGGTTCGGGCGCAAATCAGGGCGTTCCCTTGGTTGCCGCACCCCGCGGCCTCGGGTAAACCCTGCGCAAATTCGGGCAGGCTGTTGGCCGCCCGATTCCACCCTCCGACATCTGTTTGGGAAGTCCATGCATCGCTACCGGTCACATACATGCGGCGCGCTCCGCGAGAGCCATATCGGCGAGACGGTCCGCCTTTCCGGCTGGGTCCACCGCGTTCGCGACCATGGCGGTGTGCTGTTCATCGACCTGCGCGACCATTACGGCATCACCCAATGCGTGGCGGACCCGGATTCGGCAGCGTTCCACGATGCCGAGAAGCTGCGCTCCGAATGGGTGGTGCGGATGGACGGCAAGGTCCGCCGCCGCCCTGAAGGTACCGACAATCCGGAGCTTCCGACCGGGCAGGTCGAGATCTATGTCAGCGAGATCGAGGTGCTCGGCCCCGCGGCCGAGCTGCCGCTGCCGGTGTTCGGCGAGCAGGAATATCCTGAGGACATAAGGCTTAAGTACCGTTTCCTCGACCTGCGTCGCGAGAAGCTGCACCAGAATATCATGACCCGCGGCGCGATCGTCGATTCCATGCGCAAGCGGATGAAGGAGCAGGGCTTCTTCGAATTCCAGACGCCGATTCTGACGGCGTCCTCGCCGGAAGGCGCGCGCGACTTCCTGGTGCCTTCGCGTATCCATCCCGGGAAATTCTACGCACTGCCGCAGGCGCCGCAGCAATACAAGCAGCTCATCATGATGTCGGGCTTCGATCGCTATTTCCAGATCGCGCCCTGCTTCCGCGACGAGGACCCGCGCGCCGACCGGCTGCCGGGCGAGTTCTACCAGCTTGACGTCGAAATGAGCTTCGTCACGCAGGACGACGTGTTCGCGGCGATGGAGCCTGTGATCACGGGCGTGTTCGAAGATTTTGCCAAGGGCAAGCCGGTGACGAAGAACTGGCCGCGCATTCCCTTTGCCGAAGCGATCCGCAAATACGGCACCGACAAACCCGACCTGCGCAACCCGATCGTGATGCAGGAGGTCTCCGAGCATTTCCGCGGCTCCGGCTTCAAGGTGTTCGCGCGGATGCTTGAAGATCCGAAGAACCAGGTGTGGGCGATTCCCGCCAAGGGCGGCGGCAGCCGCGCGTTCGCCGACCGCATGAACTCCTGGGCGCAGGGCGAGGGACAGCCGGGCCTCGGCTACATCTTCTGGCGCGAAGGCAGCGAGGGCGCCGGCCCGCTTGCGAACAACATCGGCCCCGAACGAACCGCCGCGGTTCGTGAACAACTCGGCCTCCAGGAAGGCGACGCGGCGTTCTTCGTCGCCGGCGAGCCCGACAAGTTCTGGAAATTCGCCGGCCTTGCGCGGACAAAACTCGGCGAGGAGTTGAACCTGATCGACAAGGACCGGTTCGAGCTCGCCTGGATCGTCGATTTCCCGATGTATGAGTACAACGAGGAAGACAAGAAGGTCGACTTCTCGCACAACCCGTTCTCGATGCCGCAGGGCGGATTGGAAGCGCTGCAGACGCAGGATCCGCTGACGATCAAGGCGTTCCAGTACGACATCGCCTGCAACGGCTACGAGATCGCCTCCGGCGGCATCCGTAACCACAAGCCGGAGGCGATGGTGAAGGCGTTCCAGATCGCGGGCTATGGCGAAGAGGACGTGGTCGAGCGCTTCGGCGGCATGTACCGCGCCTTCCAGTACGGCGCGCCGCCGCATGGCGGCATGGCGGCGGGACTTGATCGCATCGTGATGCTGTTGTGCGGCACCACGAATCTGCGCGAGATCTCGATGTTCCCGATGAACCAGCAGGCCGTCGATCTGCTGATGGGCGCGCCGTCGGAAGCGACGACCAAGCAGCTCCGCGAGCTTCACATCAGGGTCAACCTGCCGAACAAGGGTTAGGTGGCGCGCGAGCTTCTTCACCTCTCCCGCTTGCGGGGGAGGTCGCTGCGCTCGAAGAGCGCAGCGGGTGGGGGCTGTCTCCCCACGGTCGGACAGCGTGAATCGCCCCACCCCAGCCCTCCACCGCAAGCGGGAGAGGGAGCGGAGCTTCACCGCGGACGCAAATCGATCTAATTCGGCAGCGCCTATAGCCCCGTCGAGGCCTCGACGCGGAATTGCGCGAGCGCGATCAGCGGGTCGGTTTTGAGGAGTTGAACGAGCTGGAGTCCCGGCACCTTGCCGAGCGGCGTCAGCTTGATGATGAGCGTTTGTCCGGGACTCTCGACAAAGCGGACCACGGCATCCACCGCGATGGCGGCATCGGGGTTGGCGGCGACGTTTTGGCCAAACGCCTTGATCTGGTCGATGATTGCGCCTCTCGCCGCCTCGCGACTGACGTTGTGGGCGCGAGCATATTGCGCAACCGCAAGATCGACGCAGCCACTGTCGTGCAGGGTGAGCTCGATTGTCCCTGCTTCGATCTGGGTCGCCAGGCTCGCCGCTTGCACCGGATCGGAGGAGAACACGCCGCGGGGCACATTGGCGAGCGCAATGCGGGCTGACGCCTTCAGCAGGTTGCCGATTTCAAGGCTTGCGGGCGCGAGCACGAAAGCGCCTGACTGTTCGGTCCAACCTGCGCCGAGATCGATGTCGATGGCCGCCCGGTCGATGCCGGCCGCGCGCAGTGGCTGCATCGCCGGATCGGTCGCATCTACGGGCAGGTTCAGCTTTGCCACCAGATGCGCCTTGCTTGGGACGGGGCCGATGAACTGGCCCCAGCCCAGGCTGAGGGTGTCGATGTTGATGAGCTTGTTGGTGTCGCGGAAGGGGGTGGCGGCGCCCTTGACCTCGACGCCCTCGAACACCCCGAATAACCCAAAGATTTCGTCCGGCGTGGGCGTTGCCCCTGCGTTGGCGCGCGCCGCAAAGCGCATCAGTTGCGGAATGTCGAACGAGTTCACCGTAAAACGGTCGAATCTGAATGGCCCCTTTGGCGTTGCGACGTCCAGGCCCTCAAGCGCCAATTGGCCGCGGCCGTTTTCCAGGTTGGTCCGGATAGCCGCCAGCTTGAAGGGCCCTTGCGGCGTCCGCATCGTGTGTCCGCGCAATTCCGCATTGCCGATGCGAATGCCCTCATAGAGGCCGGCCATTTTTTCCATGATCTCGCGCGCCTGGGCCTGGGTCGGAGGGCCGGCCGCAGGCTGCGGCATCAGCGCAAGGATCGCCGCCAGTTGCAGCTTTGACGGGCGCACCGCGATATCCTCGACCGTGATGCTGTCGATCTGCGCCCGCATGCCCTGGTCGGTGGCCAGCACGTAAGGGCCGGCCGAGACTTGCCGGTAGACGCGGTGATAGCTGTCGTCGTTCGATGTCTCGGGATCCAGCACGGTCCCGGCCGCCGCCGCGTCGAAATCATGGGCGACGAGATTGGAGAGCGTGCCGGTAAGCTTCTCGCGCCGGCCCGCCTGCGGCGTGTTCACCGTGAAGGTGAACCCCTCCGCTTTGGTAATGACGACCTTGCCATCCCTGATGCCCTGCAGCGCAATCCCCGAATAGGCAAACTCGCCGCCACCCGGCGTCGCCGCGCCGCCGTTGATGGTGCCGGTCACCGATGGGACCGTGATCGATGAAGCCGCGACGGCGGCGAATTGCTGGAGCGCAAAGCGATAGACGTCGATCAGGGATTCCGAGGCGGGCAGTTGCGCCGGGTTGGCGGGGCCGGAATAGTCCCTCACCGTGAAGCGCGGCACCTTGTAGGTGACCTTTGCCGGGACCTTGTCGGTCACCTCGGTTGCGAGCTCGATGTCGGAAAGTTCGATGTTGTCGGCCGAGATGCGCGCCCGGTCGGGCTGGCGGATGCCGGTGGCGGTCAGGCTCGCGATCCGCAGGCGCGCCGGCGGCTGCGCTGCCGATTCGGCCACGATGTCCACGACCGTGACGGTGCGCGCCAGCATGTCCACGGTCACCTTGCCATGGCTCGCCTTGCCGCCGGCGGCGCGGACCTGCGCGAAGGCGGCCTCGATGCCGCTGGTCATGCGATGCTGCACGTAGAGATTGAAGCCGAGCAGGGCGGCGGCGGCGACCACGACCGCGGCGATCAGGCCGATCAAAATCCGTATCATCCGGTCAGCTCCGAATTACCGATCATGCGGGGGACAAATTGCCATGTTCTCAAGGAGGTGACCGGGGAAGGAAAGGGCGGTATGGCTTCAAATATTGCGCTGCCGGACGGTTGTTGACGGGGCTGCGATCCGATGTTGCATCAGGGGGGTCCGGCGTGCTTCACATCCGGGCTCCATCTGCCGGACAACTGGCCTTGTCAGACTGCACAGAACAACACTTGCACAGAATAAGAGCTTGAGGCCGGAAACGCGAGAGTACGATGTCATCCTCTTCTGAAGATCTTCATTCGGCGGCGCTGGCCTATCACCGGCTGCCGCGACCGGGCAAACTCGAGATTCAGGCGATCAAGCCGCTCGCCAACCAGCGCGACCTCGCGCTCGCCTATTCGCCCGGCGTCGCCGCCGCCTGCACGGAGATCGCAAAAAACCCCGCCGAGGCCGCCTCGCTGACGGCGCGCGCGAACCTGGTCGCGGTGGTCAGTAACGGTACCGCGGTGCTCGGGCTCGGCAATATCGGGCCGCTGGCGTCGAAGCCGGTGATGGAAGGCAAGGCGGTCCTGTTCAAGAAATTCGCCGGCATCGACGTGTTCGACATCGAGATCAAGGCCGACACGATCGAGCGCGTGGTCGAGACGGTGGCGGCGCTGGAGCCGACCTTCGGCGGCATCAATCTGGAGGACATCCGCGGGCCGGAATGTTTCGAGATCGAGGCGCAGCTCAAGGAGCGAATGAGGATCCCGGTCTTCCACGACGACCAGCACGGCACCGCGATCATCGTCGGGGCTGCGATCGTCAATGCGCTGCTGCTGAACGGCAAGAAGCTTCCCGAGGTGAAGATCGTCTGCTCGGGCGCGGGCGCGGCGGCGATCGCCTGCCTCAATCTGCTGGTGTCGATGGGAGCGCGGCGCAAGAACATCTGGGTCTGCGACATCGACGGTGTCGTGCATGAGGGCCGCAACACCTCGATGGACCGCTGGAAGGCGGTCTACGCGCAGAAGACGGATGCGCGGGTTTTGGCCGACGTGATCGGCGGCGCCGACATCTTCCTAGGCCTCTCAGCGCCGAATGTGCTGAAGCCGGAAATGGCAAAACAGATGGCGGAGAAGCCGCTGATCATGGCGCTCGCCAACCCGGTGCCGGAGATCATGCCGGACGAGGCGCGGAAGGCGCGCCCCGACGCCATGATCTGCACGGGACGTTCGGACTTCCCGAACCAGGTGAACAACGTCCTGTGCTTTCCCTTCATCTTCCGCGGTGCGCTCGACGTCGGCGCGACCGCGATCAACGAGGCGATGAAGCATGCGGCGGTGGACGCGATCGCGCAGCTCGCGCGCGATCCGCCGTCGGATGCGGTCGCCTCGCGTTACGACAGCGGTGAGACGCAGGGTTTCGGGCCGGGCTCGCTGATTCCAAGCCCGTTCGACCCCCGCCTGATCTTGCGTATCGCGCCGGCGGTGGCGAGGGCGGCGATGGAATCGGGCGTGGCGACGCGGCCGATCAAGAATTTCGACGAATATACCGCGCTGCTCGAGCGCTTCGCGTTCCGCTCCGGCCTCGTCATGAAACCGGTGTTTGCCAAGGCCAAGACGCAGCCGGTGCGCGTGATCTATGCCGAAGGCGAGGACGAGCGTGTGCTGCGCGCCACGCAAGTGGTGCTGGAAGAGAAACTGGCGCGGCCGATCCTGGTCGGGCGGCCCTCGGTGGTCGAAGCCCGCATCAAGCGCTTTGGCCTCGCGATCAAGGCCGGCAAGGATTTCGACCTCGTCAATCCCGAGGACGATCCGCGCTACCGCTCCTATGTGCAGTCCTATATCGAGGTCGCCGGCCGGCGCGGCGTGACGCCGGATGCGGCGCGCACGGTGGTGCGCACCAACAACACGGTGATCGCCGCGCTCGCGGTGGTGCGCGGCGAGGCGGATGCCATGCTGTGTGGCGTCGAAGGCCGCTACATGAGCCATCTGCGCCACGTGCGCGAGATCATCGGCTTCCTGCCTGGAGTGAGCGACTATGCGGCGCTGGCGCTGATGATCTCGACCAAGGGCGCCTATTTCATCGCGGATACGCAGGTCCGGCCGAATCCCAGCCCGGAAGAGCTGTCGGAGATGGCGTCGCTCGCGGCGATCCACGTCCAGCGCTTCAATTTCAAGCCCAAGGTCGCGTTCGTGTCGCATTCGGATTTCGGCAGCTACGACACCGAATCCTCGCGCAAGATGCGGCGCGCCACGCAACTCCTCAAGGAGAAGCATCCGGAGATCGAGGCCGACGGCGAGATGCAGGGCGACACCGCGCTGTCGCAGGCCGTGCGAGACCTGGTGCTGCCGGACTCGAAGTTGCAAGGCGAGGCCAACATCCTGATCATGCCGAATCTCGACGCCGCCAATATCGCCTACCAAATGATAAAGGCGTTGGGTGATGCGCTTCCCGTCGGCCCGATCCTGATCGGCCCGGCGCGGCCGGCGCATATCCTCACGCCGTCGGTCACGGCGCGCGGTGTCCTCAACATGACGGCGGTCGCCGCCGTCGAGGCGCAGGAGCGTGCAGGCCGCGCACAGCCGACGCTATTTGGCTAGTTCAAGGCAAGGAGCATTCGGCGCAGGCGGATTCGAATTGCTCGCAGCGGGCGGAACGACCATAATCGTTCCGCGCTTGGTTCATGACTGCGATCAATGGGGAAGACCATGCCGGGGTTCATTGCTTTCGGACGAGTCTTGTTCGCCGTGCTGTTCATCTATTCGGGAGCAAGCAAGCTGTTGGCGATCCAGGCGACCGCGGATTCCCTTGCAGCCAAGATCGCGATTCCGGCGATTGCAGCGCCTTATGCGCAGCAGCTCGAAACCATGGCGGCAATGCCGATCATGCAACTGATCGCGATCTCGGTCGGCGCCTTCGAGATCATCGCCGGCCTGATGATCGCGCTGAACTGGCTGGTGCGCTTCTTCTCGATCCTGCTGATCATCCTCGTGGTCGGCGCGACCTTCTATTTCCACGATTTCTGGAATCAGCCGGCGCCGGACAACGCCCATACGCTGACGGAGGCGCTAAAGAACCTGTCGATCATCGGCGCGCTGTTCATCTTGGCCGGCTACGGCCGCACGCCGCGCAGTGCCGAGACCGCCTACGGCGACGTTTAGTCTTGTAGGGTGGGCAAAGCGCAGCGTGCCCACCATTCAAGTTCGAGCGCGGACGGTGGGCACGCTTCCGTCTTCGCTCGTGCTGACTACGGCGCAAGAAGTCGCTTTGCCCACCCTACGGCATCGCTGTCGCAGCTAAGTGTCGCGCCGCCACGGCGTGACGGTGACATCCGGCTCCAGCAGCTTTGGCTCGCCAGACTTCAGGCCGTGGGATGCGAGGATTTGCTGCGGCGAGCGGGCAGGGACGCCGGGAAAACAGGGCTCCCCGTCCGGTAGAGTAACCCGCGAGGCCTGCGACAGCCAGAATGTGTCGTAGCGGTCCATGAACATGTCGAACACCGAAGGACCGCCGATGATGGCGACGGTGCCGGAGGTGACGCCGGCTTCCGCGCGCGCTGTCTCGAACGAGGCGCCGGCGGGATTCCACAGCGTGGCGTTCGGATTTGCGGGATCGGGCGCGGTGGCGTGCACCTTGCGCGTGACGATGATGCGCTTTCGCTGTGGTGAGTTCGGCTGGTCCTCGTAGGAATTGCGGCCATGCACGATCAGGTCAGCACGGTCGAGGGCGGCGGTGAAGAACCTCTTGTCGCCCTCGAACT
The DNA here is from genome assembly GCF_054063735.1 of Bradyrhizobium sp. USDA 10063. Classification (NCBI taxonomy): domain Bacteria; kingdom Pseudomonadati; phylum Pseudomonadota; class Alphaproteobacteria; order Hyphomicrobiales; family Nitrobacteraceae; genus Bradyrhizobium; species Bradyrhizobium sp. USDA 10063. The sequence continues at coordinate 715,903 of NZ_JBSSGP010000002.1, forward strand.
TCAATTCGTTCGGCATCTCGTTATCGGCATTGGCCAGCCGGCCGTCGGCGGAGACGATGACATAGCCTTCGAAACGCAACGCCGGCCCGACCACGCGGGACGCTATTCGGAGACCGTCGTGACGACGCTGTTGACCGGCCGCGCGCTCACCGTCGGCAGCTTGGCGTCCTTGGCGAGCTCTTGCTCGTACTGCGGCAGCACCTGCACCGGGAACTTGGCGCGCATCGCGACGACCTTGTAGCCGCCGGCCTTCAGCCGGCTCAACAGTTCGGGCAAGGCCTCCGCGGTGTGCTTCTGGAAGTCGTGCATCAGGATGATGCCCTTGCCGAGCTTGTCGACCTTCTTCATCACGGTGTCGATCACCGCCTGCGGCTTGCTCGCCTTGAAGTCGAACGAGTCGAGGTCGCAGGAGAAGATCGCGATGTTGCGGGTGCCGAGATAGGTCACCATTTCCGGCGGGTGCTGCAGCGCAGGGAAGCGGAAGAACGGCGCGGGCGAGACGCCGAGCGCCCATTTGACCGCGGCGAAGCCTTTCTCGATCTCGTCCTTGCGCTGGTCTTCGGTCAGCTTCTTGTTGTTCAGGTTGGCATGCGACCAGGTGTGCGCGCCGACGGTGTGGCCGGCGTTGTAAACCTGCTTGAGGATTTCGGGATGGTAGGTCGCATGCTTGCCGATCGGAAAGAAGATGCCGGTGGTGCATTCGTCCGCCAGCGCCTTCAGCACGGCAGGCGTGTTGTTCGGCCACGGACCGTCGTCGAAGGTGAGGACCACCTCGTGGTCGCGCAGGAAGTCGAGTTGCTTGAAATGCTCGAAGCCGAAGCCGGGGCCGCCCGTGGTATCGATCTCGACGGTGCGGCCGACGCCGAGCGCATTCGGATTGTTGCACGCGGCGCGCGCGGGCTGCGGTGGCTGCGCGGGGGCTGCGGCGGGAACCGGCGCAGGTGCCGCTTGCGGAGCGGCCGCCTGCTGCGCGGGCGCAGGGACAGGAGCGGCGTTCGCACCCTTGGCGGCTGGAGCGCCTTTGGTGGGGGGTGGGGTCTGCGACCAAGCCGCGGTGGACGAGAGCAGTGAAACCACGCCCGCAAAAATCAGACCTGCCGCAATGCGCATGGCTGTGTTCCCTAGAGCTATCGTGCGGATGGAGGTATCCAATGCCCGCCCGAACCGCCTCCTACCCCAACTAATAGTAGCCTAGTCGCTCGCCCGCCGCCAATGCAATGGAGGCGGGTTTCCTGCACAGGTTAATTGCGGGGAATCAGGCGGCCGCCAGCGCCCGCGCGATGGTGGTCTTGACCCTCGTGTCCTCGGGCGCGACCTGCTCAGGGAAGACGTCGGCGATGTAGCCGTCGCGGCCGATCAGATATTTGTGAAAGTTCCAGCGCGGGACATCCTTCGGGCGCGCTTCGGCAGCCCATCTGTAGAACGGATGCGCATTGGGGCCCTTCACCACGGCTTTGGCCGCCATCGGGAAGGTGACGCCATATTGGTGATGCGCGGTCTCGGCGATCTCGGTTGCCCCGCCGGGTTCCTGGCTGCCGAAATCATTCGAGGGGACGCCGATAATGATCAGGCCGCGATCGCGGAATTCTGTCCACAGGGCCTGCAGCCCCGCATATTGCGGGGTGAAGCCGCACAGCGAGGCGGTGTTGACGACCATGAGCGGACGACCGGCATGCTCGGCGAGGCGGATGTCACCGCCCTGCAGCGCAGGAAACGAGAAGGCATAGGCGGTGATCCGGCTCATCGCCGGCTCCGCCTGCAAGGCCCCGGAGCATAAAGGTTCGGCCAATACCGCGACCGCACCCGCGATAAAGATTCTGCGGCTGATCATGGCATTCCCCTTCGCGTGAAGATTCACGGAACAATAACCCGACCGGGCGGGAGACGGCCTTCAACAAGCCGTTACGGACGTAGTGGGACTTCGCTAACGGAGAGACGCGTCATTCCGGGGCGCGCGAAGCGCGAGCCCGGAATCCATTCATCCACGCGTTTTGCGGCCCGATGGATTCCGGGCCTGCGCCTTCGGCGCATCCCGGAATGACGAGGGAGAAGTGTTCATCGCGCTGGTGGCGGTCGGAAGGCTGGCCGGTGCGACCCGTGCTCCGCCGCGAGCCGAGACGCTTAGCGCAGCGGGATGATGAAGTCGGTGCCTTCGCCGGTTTCGCCCTGGTTGATGCCCTGGTCGGAGACGATGATCGAGCCGCCTGACGTGAGTGCCTCGTTGACGCGCGCCATCGCATCCTGCGGGATGGTGATGCGGTCGAGCGCTTCCGCCGGGCTGCTGGCGAGCGGCTGCGGCTTGACCTCGACGGACCCGGCAGCGGTGCGGCGCCGTCGTGCCGGATAAGCGTCGTCCTCGAGACGCGCGGCTGTGCGCGCGGTCGGCAGCGAGACTACCGACCAGCGCAGGAGGTTGGGATCGCTCTTGTCGAGCTGGGCGGTGAACACGTGCGTGCCCAGCGGCCGGTCGCCGGGCGCGATCACCACAGGCACCTCGAACAGCGGCGCAAAGTTCTGTCGCACGTAGAGCTTGGAATCCTTGCGGCTGATCAGGACGGCGATCTGGCCGGTTCGCTTCGGCAGATCGAGCTTTGCGGCGCCCGGCAAACGTGAAGCATCCTTCTTGGCGTCGGCCGCGGGCGCGTCGCCCGACTTGGCGGGCTCGGCCGGTTGCCCGGCAGGTTTTTGTTCAGTCGCGTTTGCCGCGTTGATCTTGGGTGCATCCTGCTTGACCGCTTCGGCCGTTGTCTCGGCTGTCACGCCTTCGGTCTTCGAAGCTTCCGTGCTGGCGGTGATCTCTGTCGGACTTTGGTCGCCGCCGGCGGATTTCGACTCGCCGATCGTGCTGTCGTCCAGCTTGACGTCGGAAGCGGTCACCGCGGCGGTTTTGATGAGCGCAGTTTCGGTTTCTGCCTTCACTTCATCTGATGCCGCGCCCGTCACTTCGCTCTTCAAGACCTCGTCAGCCTTTGCGATGGCCACACCGGACAATGCGAGGGAAGGGCGATCGGCCGCCATCGCGCCACTGGCGTCCGCGGTATGGGTCTGCTCGCGCAGCGGCGTTTGCAGCTCAGCATGACCTACCGTCGCGCGCAGCTCAAGACTGGTTTCGTTGGCAGGTTTGAGCTCCGCGCCCTTGTCGCCCTTGACGCCGAGCGGAGCATCCACCTTCGGTTCTTCTGCGACTGGCTGCGGCACCACTTTCTGCGTGGCGAGGAGTGGATGCGAAAAAGCTGCAGGCGTGATCTCGCCGGGCGTGATGATGACGCGCGCGCCCATCTTGGTCCAATTCCACATCTTGATCGCGAATGACATCGGCATCCGGATGCAGCCGTGCGACGCCGGATAGCCGGGCAGCACGCCGGCATGCATCGCGACACCCGACCAGGTGATCCGCTGCATGTAGGGCATCGGCGCGTTGCTATAGATGTTGGAGTGATGGAATTTGTGTTTCTGGATGACGCTGAAGATACCCATCGGGGTGGAGTGGCCCTTCATGCCGGTCGAGACCGGGCTCTCGGCGAACAGGCCGTTGGCGTCAAAGACGCGCATCTTCTGGTCATGGATCGAGACCGTGACGATCAGCGGCGCCTGCGGCTTGACGCCGGTCTCTTTCTCGGGGGCCGCGGCCTTTGCGGCGGGCTTGCGCGGCTTCTGCCGCCGCGGCTGGATCTGGGGCTCCGGCTGGTAGTAGCTGGGATCATAGTTATTCCAGTAGTAGAGCGCGGCATCGGCCTGCGACGTCGCGCCGAGCGTGCCCAGCGTCGCCAGGATCGCAATCTTCCAAGCCCGCTCATTTGCAGTATGCGAAATCCGACGCCCACTCACACGCATAGTCCTTAAGATTCCCAGTCCAATATTGGTTGGTTGTCGCAGACGCGAAAAACGTTCACCAGCGCAGGTACTTTAACCCTTCTGTGATCGTAGTGCTTTTCGTCGAAAGCGTAGCAAAAAAGCCTCACATTAGGTTAAACCGGTCACTGCGCCTCTCAATGCGCGCAGCCTTCCTCTGCAGCCTTTTCGCCATACATAGGCCGCGCCAACAACGTAGCGGAGCCATCATGCGCGCCAACGCCATCACTTCTCCTCAAATGCCTTGGAAGAGGCTGGCTTTGGCCATAGTCGTCGCGACGCTCGGACTGGTACAGGCAGCGGCGGCCGCCGACGAGCCCGACCTGATCTTCCGCCGCTCCACCGTGTTCAAATGGATCTCGCCCAACGACAAGCTCGCGACCTATGGCGTCGACGATCCCGAGGTCGAGGGCGTGGCCTGTCATTTCACGGTGCCGGAGAAGGGCGGCTTCAAGGGTTGGCTGGGGTTGGCGGAGGAGGTGTCCGACATTTCGCTGGCCTGCCGGCAGATCGGTCCGATCCGCTTCAAGGACAAGATGAGCCAGGGCGACGACATGTTCCGCCAGCGCCGGTCGCTGTTCTTCAAGAAGATGCAGATCGTCCGCGGCTGCGATGCCAAGCGCAACGTATTGGTCTACATGGTCTATTCTGACAAGCTGATCGAAGGCTCGCCGAAAAACTCCACCTCATCGGTGCCGATCATGCCCTGGGGTGCAGCCGACACCGTGGTGCAGAAGTGCGGCGACTTCATCCAGTAGTGGAAGGAAGAGTTAGAACTGCCGCTTCTTCAAGTCGGCTCCCCGCACGCCGGCCTGAAGACGGGCTTGAGGATCGCGACAGCCTACGAGGCGCACAAGCTTCTGCTGCGCGCATTCATTGTCACCCATGACGTGAGGGCCCTGCTGCGACATCTCACCCGCCATCTGCTGCTGGCCGGGTTTGGGGGTCGCGGTTTCCTTGCCAACATCGATGTTGCCATTGCCCACGACTGCGATCCTTCGTTGGATTGGGGAGAAGAAACAACGCGCGACCATCAACAAAGGTTGCGGGTTGTTCGACTGAGTCGGCGGAGTAAGCTGTTGCGTTCAGTTTGCTGCAGCGCTCCTAGCGGCCAAAGATTAAGAACTCGCGACGTTTGCGCTCAGTGCGGTGACAATCTAGCGCGAACCTGTGGTTGCCGGCGTTGATCTATGTCATTCGCGCGATGAATCATTTCGTCGCTGCCGGTGAGGCGCGGCTCGGGGGCGCTGGTGTACCAGGATTGTGGCTACTGAAATCATTGAGTTTTTTGCCCCAATGTTTCGTCGCGCGGAGCCGACGAAACAATTCTGCAGTGGAATGAAACCATTTTGCGCTTTTGGTGCAGATGTCCGGAAACAGGCCGTGGATATCAAATCGCCAATGAGACGGCGGGGACGCTGGAAGACCGGAGACAATCAATGCGGACGATCAGCTTCATCCTTGCCTTCGCCTTCGTCCTGGCTGGACCCTCGATGGCCGGGTCCTCCAACAGCGACCTTCCGGGCATCGGCACCTTTTCGTATACGGGTTCGCCGGTCGCAGGCGCCGCGACGCAGACGATCGTCGTCGCCGCCAACTAAGCGTCGTAGAGAAGTCTGCAAGAAAGCCGACGGTAAATGAACTGCAACCTCTTGCGCACCTGTCTCGCCGTCATCGCAGCATCGATCGCTTTTGTTGGTTCCGCGCAGGCACAGGTGCCGACAACGCTTCAGACCCAGCCGGTGCAATTCCGCACCCTGTTCAAGGTGCTGCCGGATCCGCGCGGTGAGTTCGTGCGTCAGTGCGCGCCCCACATGCTCGGCCGCTGGGCGCATCCGGAAACAGTCTGCGGCTGCCTGCACGATTATGCCGCCGCCACCGTCGAGGATCCCGATCTGCGTGAAGCCTTGCTGCGCGGCATCAGCGAGACCGGCGTGCCGACGATCGAGACCGACTGGGTACCGCCGTCAAAGCAGTCCGAGATCGGCCCGACCTTCACCAAGATCGCCAAGCCCACGCTGCAGTGCATGTTCGATCCGGCGACGGAGTAACGGCCTCAGCGTTTCTTGGTGCCGAGCCGCGGGACGCATTTGCGCACGCGCGTCACGCCATGGCTCGTCATCTGTGAGCCCGAGACTTCCTTGATCTGGCCCGCGGGGCACGATCCGTCGTCGACCAGCACGCGCTGCCCCAATCGCAGATCGACGATGTCCTGCTCGCGTCCCATCACCTGCGCCGACGCCGCTAGCGGCGATGCAAGCCAGCCGAGCAGCACGATGCCGCCGACGCATGGAAGTTTTCTCGACATCATCAGCATCGCTTGAACATTACTTTCCTTGGATCTTCAAGCCGTCGGGACCGACATTGATCTGGAAACCTTCGGGCTGCTTCTTGGCCTGGTAGAGCTGGTAGCTGAGCACGCCGATGACGGCGAGTAGCGCACCGATGATCAGATACAGGACGTTGCGATTGCCGGGCATCCGGTATTTCCGCCGTGAAGACTTGTCATTTTCAGCTTAGTGAGGCGCCGGCGATTCTCATAGAGCGGCGCTTCGTGCGCAGCTCCGCGAGCGATGCTTTCGCCAGTCGTTCGGCCGCTGCTTTCAGTTGCGGAAGGTCGTGGCCGGCAAATCCCAGCACGAAGCCGGGCAGGGGACGCGCGCGATGATAGGTTTCCGCGAGCAGCCAGCCCTCGACGCCGGCCGCGCTCCTGGCCTCCGACGCTATGACCGGTTCGGTCGATGGATCGAACCCGCGCCACCAGATGCAGGCCCTGCGAGGGCACCGGTACCGACAGCTCACCATCGGAAGCCGTCGACAGCGTCGAGGCCAGCACGTCGCGGGCTTCGCGGTAGAGCCTGCGCACCTTCTTCAGGTTTGCGGCGAAGGCACCGGAATTCAGCATATCGGCGACGGCGCCTTCCATCAGCGTGCCGGGAAAGCGGTCGAGCGCGGCGCGGGCCGTCGTCACCGCACCGATCAATTTCTCGGGGAGCGCGCAGTAGCCGATGCGCAATCCCGGAAACAGCGTCTTGGCAAACGTGCCCATGTAGATGACGCGCTGGAGATGATCGATGCCGGCGAGCGACAGCAGGGGAGCGCCGTCATATCTGAACTCGCTGTCGTAATCGTCCTCGAACACGAAGGCATCGGCCGCCTTGGCCCAGTCGAGCAGTTCCAGCCGGCGCGGCATCGACATCTGCACGCCGAGCGGAAATTGATGTGAGGGCGTGACATAGGCCGCACGCGCTGCCGGCGCGCGAGCACGGCCGTTTGCCACCACCAGGCCCGATGCGTCGACAGGAACGGAAACGGCGCGATAGCCGCAATGCTCGATGGTCCTGCGCGCGATTGGGTAGCCCGGGTCCTCGCACCAGATCTGGTCGCTCGGCTTGAGGATCGCGCTCAACACGATGCGCAGGGCGTGCAGCGTACCCGAGGCCAGCATGATCTGCTCGGGATCGCAGCGCAGTCCTCGCGCCGAGAGCAAGTGGTCCGCGATCGCAGCGCGAAGCTGATGGCTTCCCCTGGGATCACCGTAGTGAAGATGCTCGGTGCCAAAGGCGCGCATGCGTCGTCCGACGAAGGCCCGGAAGCGCTGCAGGGCACGCTCGTCGATATGGGTGCAGCCAAGCGCCAGCGCGCCTTGTTGGGGCGCATCGATGGTGATCTTCGGCTTCGGCGCCTCGCGGGCTCGCGCCGGGATGCGCGCCGCGACGAACGTCCCAGCGCCTGTGGTCGCCACCGCGAAGCCATCGGCAATCAAGCGCTCATAGGCGGTGACGACGGCATTGCGGCGAAAGCCGGTCTGCCGTGCCAGCGTGCGGGAGGGCGGCAGCGGCTCGCCCGGCTTGACGATGCCGCCAAGGATCGCATGGCACAGCGCCTGGTAGAGGCGCTGCTGGGCGGAGGCGCCTGGTGTGACGTGCGGTCCGGAAAGGTCGAGCGGCAGCTCGGCCTTGCGGGGCGACGTGGAATTGGTCGAAATTTTTCGCATGGAATTGGCACTATCGCAGACCAAATCCGGCGCTACAACTGCTTCGAAACGTTCAAAACTGCAATAGGAGCCGCCGTGAGCGAAGGTGCTGCCGCCTCATATCCGCTGTCACCACGAAACCAGGTGAAGCGCCGCCATGATCGCGGCTTCTATGATCACGCCACCGTGCACCGCATCCTCGACTCCTCGATGCTGTGCCACGTCTCCTATGCGATCGACGGTCAGCCCTATTGCACGCCGACCTTCTTCTGGCGGGAGGGGACAAGGCTGTACTGGCACGGCAGCAGCGCGAGCCGCATGCTGCGGAGCCAGTCCGCAGGTGAGAGGGTCTGTCTCACGGTCGCGCATCTCGACAGCCTGGTGCTGGCGCGCTGCGGCTTCAATCATTCGGCCGACTACCGCGCGGTGATGGCGTTCGGCACGGCCTATCTCGTCACCGATCCGGAGGAGAAGCAGCGCGCGCTGGTCGCGATGGTCGACCGCTTCTTTCCCGATCGAACCGCGAGCCTGCGGCCGAGCAATACGCAGGAGATCAAGGCGACATCCTTCATCGCGATGGAGATCGAGGAGGCTTCCGCCAAGATCCGCGCCAAAGGCGTCGCCGACGACGACGAGGATTACGAGCTGCCGATTTATGCCGAGCGCATCCCGGTGCGCACCGTGCTCGGCGCGGCGGAACCCTGCCCGCGGCTGCTTGAAGGCGTGACGCGGCCGGCGTCGCTCGACGGTTATTCGGAGGGCCGTCTGCTCGAAGACGCATTACGGGATGCCTATTTTGTGCAGTACCCCGGCGGCTGAGATCACGCTATAGCGTTGCAGGCCAAGCGCCCGTACGCTTGATGATCGAACCTGGAGCTGGAGCCGCCGCATGAATGCCGATACGCAACAAAGGATCCTGGACGCGGTTGATGCCGGCTTCGATGCGCAGCTTGCGACCACGAAGGAATTCGTTGCGATCCCCTCGACCCGAGGCGCGGAAGGTCCGTGCCAGGACATGATCGGCGATCTCCTGCGGGCTCGTGGCTACGAGGTCGACGACTGGCATATCAATGTCGATGATCTGAAGGACCTGCGCGGCTTCGGCCCGATCGAGCATGATTTCTCCAGGGCGCGCACGGTGGTCGGCACCTACCGGCCATCAAGCAATGGCGGCAAATCGCTGATCCTGCAGGGGCACTGCGACGTGGTGCCGACCGGCCCGCTCGACATGTGGGAGACGCCGCCATTCTCGCCGACGGTCAAGGACGGGCGGATGTACGGCCGCGGCGCCTGCGACATGAAGTCGGGTACGATCGGTGCGCTCTATGCGCTTGATGCGATCAAGGCGGCGGGCTTTCGGCCAACGGCGCGGATCCACTTCCAGTCCGTGATCGAGGAGGAGAGCACCGGCGTCGGTGCGCTCTCGACCCTGCAGCGCGGCTATCGGGCCGACGCCTGCTTCATCCCGGAGCCGACCGACGGCAAGATGATCCGCTCGCAGGTCGGCGTGATCTGGTTTCGCCTGAAGGTGCGCGGCTTCCCGGTGCATGTGTTCGAGGCCGGCGCCGGCTCCAACGCGATCATGGCGGCGTATCATCTGATCCACGCGCTGGAGAAGCTCGAAGCCGAATGGAACGAGCGCGCCAAGGCTGACCGCCACTTCAAGGAGGTCGCGCATCCCATCAACTTCAATCCGGGAATCATCAAGGGCGGCGACTGGGCTTCCAGCGTGCCGGCCTGGTGCGATGTCGACTGCCGCATCGCGGTGCTGCCGGGCTGGTCGATCGCGGAGTGCCAGAAGGAGATCCTGGCCTGCGTGTCGGCGGCCGCGCGCGACCATCGCTTCCTCTCCAACAATCCGCCTGAAGTGCAGTGGTCGGGCTTCCTGTCCGAGGGCTATGAGCTGACTGACGCGGCCGCCCCGGAGGCGGCGTTCGCGAAGGCGTTCGGCGCGGTCTATGGCGGCACGGTGGAAGACCGCGCCTTTACCGCGCTCACCGACACCCGCTTCTACGGATTGAACTACAACATCCCGAGCCTGTGCTTCGGCGCCAGCGGCGCGGCGATGCACGGGTTCAACGAATATGTGGATCTGGAGTCGCTGCGGAAATCGACCAAGGCCACCGCGCTATTCATCGCGGAATGGTGCGGGGTGGAGAAGGTGTAGACCCTCATCCTGAGGAGCCGCGTAGCGGCGTCTCGAAGGATGAGGCCAGTGGCCGGGCCTCATGGTTCGAGACGCGCTGCGCGCTCCTCACCATGAGGATTTGGCATCGGTCGGCCACAACGCTTTGACGATCGCATCCAATCCATCGGTGAGCGCGGCCGGGCCCGGTTGCAAAATGATCGTCGACTTGATCTCGACGATGCGGTCGTTGCGTACGGCGGGAATATCGCTCCAGCCGGGACGGTTGCGGATGCGGTCGGGCACGACCTTCTTGCCGCACCAGGAGGCGAGGATCACGTCGGGCGCGGCGTCGCGCACGATTTCGGGCGCGATGATGCGATCCTTCGCGGCCTTCTGGTGCCGCAAGCCTGGCAGCGCGTCTTCGCCGCCAGCGATCTCGATCAGTTCGGAGACCCAGCCGATGCCGCTGATCAAGGGATCGTCCCATTCCTCGAAATAGACTTTTGGCTTCGGCTGTGAACGCGGCGTCGCGGCGATGGCGGCAAGGCGCTGCTCGAAGGTTGTCGCAAGCTGGTCGGCGCGTTCCGCGGCGCCGACGATGGCGCCGAGGGTGCGAGTCATCGCCATGATGCCGGCAATGTCGCGCTGGTTGAAGACGTGGACGTCGACGCCGGCCCGCACGAGATCGGCGACGATGTCAGCCTGGATGTCGGAGAATGCGAGCACGAGGTCCGGCTCGAGCGCCAGGATTTTCGGGATGTCGGCCGAGATGAACGCCGCGACGCGCGGCTTCTCGCGGCGGACCTGCGGCGGCCGCACCGCGTAGCCGGAGACGCCGACGACGCGGTCCTGCTCGCCGAGCAGGTACATCGTCTCCACGGTCTCCTCGGTGAGACAGACGATCCGGCTGGGAGGGAAGTGGCGCATCGGCGAACTCTCGAGTTGGCGCATCGTCACGCCGGCCATTACCTCCGACGTCATTGCCTGATTTACCGGCTCCGTCCATTCTCTGTCGCTGCTGCGCGCACAACAAAACGGGAGGACGCATGACGCCGCTGGAGAAGATCCAATCGATGAAGATGCCATTTGCGGAACTGAAGGGCGTCACCTTCACGGAGGCAGGCAAGGATCGGGTGGTGGCGAAGATGCTGGTGCGGCCGGATCTCTGCACGCTGCATCACACCATTCACGGTGGCGCGGTGATGGCGTTTGCGGACTCGGTCGGGGCGGCGGCGACGGTGATCAATCTGCCCGAGGACGCCAAGGGGACCACCACGATCGAGAGCAAGACCAATTTCATCGGCGGCGCCAAGGAGGGGAGCACGGTCATCGCCATCACCACGCCCGTGCATCGCGGCCGACGCACGCAGGTTTGGCAGACCCGGTTGGAGACTGAGGACGGCAAGCTGATTGCCATCGTGACCCAGACCCAGATGGTACTTTAGTACGCGCACGGTCTTGAATTCATCAATGAATTCAACGTGAAAGATTAAGTGAATCCGAGTGCAGGATTCGGTGAATCTATGTACTTGAATTTCATGCTGCGACGCACAATATTGGGCGTCTAGGGATTCGACGCCTCCTCGAGGGCCACCACGAGGAGCTATGGAATGAACTACGATTCTACCCGTTCGGCACCGGCTAAAGGCACCGTTCGGACTCTCAGCCAGTCGGAATTGCCGCTTCTGCGGGATCATCTGCTGAGGCTGGACCGAACCAGCCGCTATGATCGCTTCCATGGCTTCATGGACGACGGCTTCATCAAGCGCTACGCCGAGAAATGCGCCAATGACGGCACCGTCATCATCGCCTATTTCGAGAACGGCACGGTGCGTGGCGCGGCCGAACTGCATCCGCCGGAGCAGTCGCCTGATGGCGAGCCTGAGATCGCCTTCAGCGTGGAGCGCACGGCGCGCCGGAAGGGCGTCGGCAGCATCCTGTTCCGCAAGTTGATCGGAGAGGCGCGGGCGAGGGGCTATCGCTCGCTTCGGATCACCACCGGCGCGCAGAACGAGGCGATGCGTGCGCTCGCGAGCAAGTTCGGCGCGAACCTGACGTTCCGCCACGGTGAATCTACCGGCAGCATCGATCTCGCGCGGCATGGCCAGCCGGAACCGGTCCCCGCGGCGACGGTCGCGCCGCTGGAGGCAGCGCGCGCGATCGCCAGTCTCAACCACGCCTATTGGCAGATGGTGTTCAAGATGTACGGCTGGAACCGCGCCGCCTGACTAGAGCTTCGATTCTGATTCAATCAGAACCGAAGCTCTAGATTCTTGTCTTAACGCGTTTCTTTACGCGAACCGGTGTCCACTTCGCTCGAAAACGCTCTAACGCGCGGCCGCGCCCGGGCAATTCGCTCGGATGAAGGAATTGCCAGTCGGAGTTCAGGTGCCGGTGCGCTTGTCGTTGCCGAACCGACGGACCACGCGGCGCTCGACCACGACGGCGCGCTGTGCGCCTTGCTCGCCCGCGATCACGCGGGTTGCCGACCTCGCCATGGTGCGAGACGTCTTCTTCACCTCGGCCAGCACATCCTCGTAAGGAAGGCCCATCAAGGCGGACGCGATCTCGGCCTGCTGTTCGAGGTCGTCGGTGATGCCGACGGCAGCGAAGATCGCTTCCTCCAGCGTGGGCGGATCGCGCCTCACGCGCCGGGGACCATATTTCGTTTGCCAGTCTTCGCTCATTGGGGCCTCGCTGGGAGCGCGACGACGGTTTTACGAGTCATCGTCCGCCCGCCTCTTTGTCTTGAGCATGATCTCCGCGCAGACGCTTCGTATCTGTCGCAAGGAAAAGCCGGTAGCTACTTTTTCCGGATCATGCTTTGGGCCGGATACCTAGGCGGCATATTGTTGCATTGCAATATGAAACTGACATGGCAATCCAGCCATGCGCTGTAGACTTTCTCTGGTTTGCGTCCTCATCGCGCGATCGTTACCGGTTATCCACTGCAATCGACCGCAATCGTGCGTCGCTACGCCGTGGTCATTCGCATCGAAGCCGCCGTCTCGATGGTTTTGGAGTCAACCGCCGGCTGCGGCCAGCGTTGCAACGCGGCGCGGCCTGCGTCGGTCAGCACATAAATGCCGCGCTCGGCGCGGTCGAACCAGCCATAGACATTGTGCAGCAGGATCTTGCCGGCATCCGGAATATCGATCCGGAGGTCGCGCACGCGCCGTGGTCCATTTGCGAGCGCAGACGCACAGGCGAGCGCCTGCTGGCGGTAGGCGGTCATGATCGGTGCGCGCGTGCTGCCGCCCATCACGGGATCGCCCTTGCGGCGATTGTGCTCGGCAACCAGGCGGGAGCGCTTCTTCGGATTGCGGCGCGGCGCCGTGGTCGGCGGTTTCACCAGCACCTCGACCTCGCCGGCGCTGGTCACTCCGAGCATGCCGAAGCCGAGACGGCGGCAGAGATTGCGGTAGCGCGCATCGCTTTCGCGGCCCTTGCCGCGTGTTGATAATCTTGCGGCGATCCATATCTCGTCGCAGGCGCCGGCGCGATCGACCGCCTGCAGGATCAGTTCCAGATTGAAGGTGAGCTTCAGCTCACCGACCACCACGACCGGCGGATCGTCGCCGCTCAGCGCCACCAGGTCGCAGCCGCCGATCTCGCCCTTCACCGTGAAGCCGAGCTTTTCGAGGAACCGTTTGACGGGCAGATAGAGCGAGGTTTCCACGCGCAGAGCTCCAGCCGCGGAATGCCGCGACTCAATTTGCAGGAGTCTACCGCAAAGCGTTTGCCGGGACGGTGGCAAAACGGCTAGTCTTGGTGCGGGACAAGATCAAATGGCAATCGGCGAGCCGGCGCGGGCAAACGGTCTGCGCGGGCGCTGACGTATTTTTCGCATAAGAAACGGGGCGCCAGAGTGCTGCAGGGGCTGTACAAATTCTCGTTCAGGACGGTGCGGGGCACTGGTTGTGGCGTGATGGTCGCAACCGCCTCCGGCAAGCTGTATGGCGGCAATTCCGGTTCGTCCTTCATCGGTAGCTATACAGAGGAGGGCGGCATCATCTCGTCCGAGCTGAAGATGTCGCGCCACAACCATGACCCGAACTATGTGCCGATGTTTCCGGTCGACAACATCGTCATGACCTTCAAGGGTGCGCACAAAGGCGATGAGGTTCACTTCGAAGGTGGGACCGCTGCGTTGCCCGGCATCGTGTTCACGGCGATCCTGACTCCGATCAACGACAAGGATGCGCCCGCGCCCGGCAGGGTCGGACCCGACGGCATCAGCAACGGACTCTATTCCATCCACATCCGCATGCTCGATGGACTCGACGGCGGCAATACCGGTGTAATGCTGCTGCATGACGGCCGTATCCGCGGCGGCGATGCCTATTTCGACTATATCGGCTCCTACAGCGCCGCGGATGGCCGGTGGAAGGGCGAGCTCGTCAATCGCGAGCATACGCCGAGCCTGGGCGAGCGGCCGCTGTTCGGCGGCCACGAAGTCGGCATCGGCTTCTCCGGCACATACGATTCCGAAGGCGCCGAGGCCGAGGCTACCGCGCTCGCGGGCAAGCGCAGCGTTCGCTTCAAGGCAGTGCTGAAGAAGCTGGTGGAGGCGTGAGCTTCAAAGGTCTCGACATTTGCCAGCGCGATAGGCGCTGATTGCTGCGATGGCTAACGGATCGAGCTTGCCCGCGCAGGCGTCACGCTCGATTTCCGTATCGAAGCTGCCGGCATCGAATGTTTCAAACCATGCGCGAAAGCGCGCCAGCTCTCCAATAGGGAGCTGTTCAACGGCTCGCGCAATGTCTTTGGCGGTCCTCATCTCGAAAAACGTTGCTAAACGCGCCCATTCACCGGCAGCAGCGTGCCGGTGACCGCGCTGGCCGCGTCGCTGGCGAGGAACAGGATGACGTCGGCGAGTTCCTTCGGCGCCACCCATTTTGAGAAATCCGCCTTCGGCATGCTGGCGCGGTTGGCGGCCGTGTCGATGATCGAAGGCAGCACGGCGTTGACCGTGATCTTGCCCTTGTGCTCGGCGGCGAGCGCTTCGGTCAGGCGGTGCACGCCGGATTTCGAAGCCGCATAGGCGCCCATGCCGGCGCCGGCCTGCAGTGCACCGAGCGCGCCGATATTGATGATGCGTGCGGCGCTGGACGCAAGCAGATGCGGGATCGCCGCGCGCGAGGCGTTGAGCGCGGTCGTGACGTTGAGCGCATACATCCGTTGCCAGGTTGCGGGATCGCCCTCCGAGACCGTCTCGAAGGCAAAGCCGCCGGCGATGTTGATGAGCGCGTCGAGCCGGCCGAAATGCGAAGCCGCCGCGTCGATCGCTTTTTTCGCCTGCGCCGCGTCCGTCAGATCAACGCGACCGAGCTCGATCCGGCTCGACGTCGGGAGGAGCGATGGTGGCGCGTGATCGACGGCGGCCACGCGTGCGCCGCGCGCCAGGGCCTCCTCGACGACCACCTTGCCGAGCGCGCCCAATGCGCCGGTGATGATGACGACCTTTTCCTGCATGACTACTCCCGGGTCAGTAACCTGCAGGCCACACTATGATCAGGAGAATGTCATTTGCAATGTCCAGTGCTTCATCGCCAAATACGAGTATATTTCGTACTTTTCTCGTAGAGGATGTTCACAATGGCTAACGCGCTACAGCCCTGCAACAATCACCTCGAACTCTTCGAATTTAAACCGCTGACCCATTTCGCGAAGGCGCTGAAACATCAACGGAAGGTCAAGGTCGTGGCGATCGGATCGTCCTCGACCGCTGGCACCGAAGGCGTGCTGCCTTATCCGCCGAGACTCGAAATGCTGTTGCGGCAAGGCAATGTTCCTCGGATAGATGTCCCTCGGATAGAAGGCTTCTATGGCCGCCTAATCGACGTTCTCAACCGCGGTATCGGCGGGCAGGAGGCCCCTGAAGAACTGTCGCGCTTCGAATCCGATGTTCTCGGCGAGGCACCCGCGCTAGTGATCTGGCAGGTCGGCACCAACGCGGTCTATCGCGACCACTATAGCCCAGACGACGTCAGGGCAGCGATCGAGGTTGGACTCGACTTGCTGTCCACGTTGTCGGCGGATGTTGTGATCATGGATTCCCAGTGCACAAGGGCTGTCGTTGAAAAGCCCGAGAAGCTGGAACGATCCAAACAGATGACTGCTTTGATCTCGACCGTCGCCAACGCAAAAGGCGTTAACTTATTCAGTCGTTTTGCGCTGATGCAGCGCTGGGTGGAGCAAGACAAGGTCCCGCTCGCGGAACTGGACGATGGCGGGCAGTCCCAACTTCACACCAGCGAGTGGGCGACGGAATGTGTCACGCATGCCCTGTTCGACGTGATCAAGCAGGCGGTAGACGCGGCCAAGCCGGCGGCAGAGGCCGCGCCGTCCACGTAAGACTACGGCTCTGCCGTTGATCGGTAAAATTTGCCGAACTTCTGTAAGTCGATCGCAGAACCATGTCGCTACAAGCGAGGTCCCATCAAGGCAGGGGATCAGACCATGGGAAACTTACCCGATCACGGTTTACCGCTCGTTCAGCTTAAGGAGCAGCGGCGGGACTTGGTCGTCGCGCTGCAGAATCGCACCGGTCCGGTCAGCGGCTGGGAGCTGATGCAGATCGCGGCCGTACAGCAGGCGATCTCGGCCTTTGAGGAAGTCATCGCCGACCTCGACGCCGAGCTGGAAGCGGCTGCTTAAATTCTCTCGAGATAGAGCGCGGCAAGCTGCTTGTGCTCGGCTTCTCCGATGCCAAGGCCGTCGCGGATATAATTGTCGAGACCGCCGTAATCGGCGTTGATGGCCTCGAACGACGTGGCCAGGAATGCCGCCCGCACCGTGCCGATCACCTGCAGGACACTGTCGGGCAGGTCGCTGGTGACGGAGGGATCGCGCCGATAGAAGCGGTTGGTCAGCAGATAGTCTTCCGAGATCATCTCGTCGGGAACGCCGAGCGTGTGCAGGATCAGCGCGCAGGCGAAGCCGGTGCGGTCCTTGCCGGCGCTGCAATGGATGACGAGCGGCGCGCGGTCCTCCAACAGATGCGCAAACAGCGCACGGAAGCGCGGCGTGTTCTCCTGCACATAGCTGCGGTAGGAATCACGCATCACCTCGATGGCATCGTTCTCGGTCGGCGGTCTGCCGGCGGCGGCGATGGCGCGCAGCGCGGCGATCACCGTCGGTTCGACCGGCAACGAATGCACGGTGATATCGGCCACGCCGCACAGCCCCTCCGCGCGCTCCTCGCGTCCACGGAAATCGAACGCGCTGCGGACGCCGAGGCCGCGGACCACTGCGACATCGTCGTCGGTGAGCCGGCCGAGATGGTTGGAGCGAAAGATCTGGCGCCAGCGGACGCTGCGGCCGTCGCGTGTGAGGTAGCCGCCGAGGTCGCGGAAATTGCTGGCGCCGGCGAGATTGAAATGTCGGGCAGGAGAGTCTGGCATCGGGCTGACTTAAGCAATCTTCTACGGCAGGCAGATGACCGGATAAGAGATGGTGCGCGTCCCGCGCTCGTCTATACTCAAGCCGGCTCCAGGGGCGAAGGATGAATCATCGGCAGGCAGCTATTTTTGCGGTGGTGTTGGTGGCGGGAACCCTGGCCGGCAGGTCGCAAGCGCCGGCCCAGAGCGCGTTTCAGAACTATCGCTGCGCCGACGGCACGCAGTTCATCGTCGGGTTTTTCCAATACGATTCCCGCGCCCATCTGCAGCTCGACGGCAAGGCGGTGACGCTGTTGAAGCGGCTGACGCTGTCGGGCGCACGCTACTCCGGCACCGGCGTTACGCTGAGGATCACGAAAGCCGGCCTCGCCACGCTCAAGCACGCCAAACGGCCGGCTACGGCCTGCGAACTGGCATGAAAAAGGGCCGAAACGCGCTTGTTCCGACCCTCTTCTACGCTGCCGATCCCCGACATTTCCGTCGGGAGGCTATCCGACATCTGCACGGCATTAGTGGTCACGCGCCGGCTTGGATTCGTCGATAGCCGCCTGGTGGTACCAGCTACCGCTGCAATCGGCCTTGTTCACCTGTGAAGCGGCAATCTCGAGCGCGGACCTGGTCTCGCCATAGCGGCGTCCCGCGAGGGAGGCCCGGCCGCCGACCGGGAATTGGTAGATCGTGGCAGATCCCTGATTCAAACCCGTAGTCATGTCGTTCTCTCCTCTGATCGGAGCCGCGATCCTCCATGGTGCGCCCGACTCGTTCTCGTGTGGTTACTTCGACGGTTACTGGACCTGCGATATCGGCCGTGCCCCGCTCGGATGCAAGATGATGAAAAAATGTCACTCGGTGATCATTCTATAGGCATTTTCGGTTTTGCTTCGTGCAAGGCAACGAGCAGGTGACCAACGCTTGAGCCGGGCCGAAGGTTGCGGGCGCGGGGCCGGGCATCTGAGGAACGGTGCGGGCGTCTGCCAACGCTTTAATCGGACGATGGGCGCCTGGCGGAATTGCCGGAGAATCGGGCGCTGGCGGTATCCTCGGATGGCCATTTGGCCGCTCAGCGTGCATGCCAGCCGCGCTCCTATGTCGCAGCGAAAATGACAGCGCCCCGTCTGGACTTTTCCCCAGGAGCTCGATCCCGCACCGCAGCGATTGGCACTCAAATTGCTTGGTAAATCCTCGGCCGATGGTGGCCGGGTACGCGTGGGGCGAGCTGGCTTCGGCCCCTCGCGTTTTGCATCATCAACAGAGAGGCTCAATGACCAAGTACAAGCTCGAGTATATTTGGCTCGACGGGTATACGCCGACCCCGAATTTGCGCGGCAAGACTCAGATCAAGGAATTCGCGTCGTTCCCGACGCTCGAGCAGCTTCCGCTCTGGGGCTTCGACGGCTCCTCCACGATGCAGGCCGAAGGCCACAGCTCTGATTGCGTGCTGAAGCCGGTTGCGGTCTACCCCGACGCGGCGCGCACCAATGGCGCCCTGGTGATGTGCGAAGTCATGATGCCCGACGGCGTCACCCCGCATCCCTCCAACAAGCGCGCCACCATCCTCGATGACGCAGGTGCCTGGTTCGGCTTCGAGCAGGAATACTTCTTCTACAAGGACGGCCGTCCGCTCGGCTTCCCCTCGAGCGGCTATCCCGCTCCGCAGGGCCCGTACTACACCGGCGTCGGCTACAAGAACGTCGGTGATGTCGCCCGCAAGATCGTGGAAGAGCATCTCGACCTCTGCCTCGCGGCCGGCATCAACCACGAAGGCATCAACGCCGAAGTGGCGAAGGGCCAGTGGGAATTCCAGATCTTCGGCAAGGGCTCCAAGAAGGCCGCCGACGAAATGTGGATGGCGCGCTACCTGATGCTGCGCCTGACCGAGAGCTACGGCATCGACATCGAATTCCACTGCAAGCCGCTTGGCGACACCGACTGGAACGGCTCCGGCATGCACGCCAACTTCTCGACCCAGTATATGCGCGAAGTCGGCGGCAAGGAGTACTTCGAGGCGCTGATGGAAGCCTTCAAGGCAAACCGCGCTGACCACATCGCGG
Source organism: Bradyrhizobium sp. USDA 10063 (assembly GCF_054063735.1). Taxonomy (NCBI): domain Bacteria; kingdom Pseudomonadati; phylum Pseudomonadota; class Alphaproteobacteria; order Hyphomicrobiales; family Nitrobacteraceae; genus Bradyrhizobium; species Bradyrhizobium sp. USDA 10063. The sequence goes on from NZ_JBSSGP010000002.1 coordinate 735,313, forward strand.
TCTACGGTCCGGACAACCACATGCGCCTGACCGGCAAGCACGAGACGGCCTCGATCGATACCTTCAGCTACGGCGTGGCCGATCGCGGCGCTTCGATCCGCGTTCCGCACTCCTTCGTCAACAACGGCTACAAGGGCTATCTGGAAGACCGCCGTCCGAACTCGCAGGGCGACCCCTACCAGATCGCTTCGCAGATACTGAAGACCATTTCCCAGGTCCCGACCGGCAAGAAGGCCGCGGCCTAAGCCCAACACCGCTCCCGGCCAGGGCTGGGGGCGCCCGGGCCGCAATCAAGTCCGCCAAAGCCGTCCGGCTTTGGCGGACTTTGCATTTTAATGACAGTGGACCGGTTGCACTTGTGGGTGTCGACACGTTTTGTTCAGCGTAAGCCGGTATCGACCTCGCCGAAAGCGCGATAGACTGCATTTGGATGCGCGCAGGCCGAGGACCGACGTGGGTTTCGGAGGCTTCTACAAGGTCAGGTTTCAGCTCAACGATGCGGTCGGCCGCAGCGTGATGCATGCCCACGATGGCAAGATGCTCGGCGGTAACTCAGCCTTCGCCCATATCGGCACCTACGAGGAGAGCGGCGACGAGGTCTCGGTCGTGGTCAGGACCGTGCGCCACAACCCGGATCCCAACTATCCCGCCATGGCCGGCACTGATGATGCCACGCTGGTGGCGCAGGGCCGGCCCGATGGCGACACCTATCGCTTCGAGGGAGGGTTGCGGGAGGTGCCCGGCGTCCCGTTCCAGGCAGTGTTGACGCCGATCGAGGAGCAGGAGATCCCGATTGCCGGCGGCGTCGGCGAGGGCGGGATCGCCAACGGCCTCTATTCCATCCATCTTCGCCTGCTCGACGGGGTCTCGGGCGGGTTGACCGGTGTGATGTTGCTCAAGGATGGCCGCATCGTCGGCGGTGACGCGTGCTTCTATTATCTTGGGACCTACGTCTCGGAGAACGGCCGCTGGAAGGGCCAGATCCTCAACCAGGAGCATACGCCGGCCAGGGGCGAGAATCCGATCTTCGGCGGCCACGAAGTCGGCATCGGCTTTTCCGGCACCTGTAATGAAGAAGGAGCGGTGCTGGAAGCAACCGCGCTCGCCGGCAAGCGCAGCCTGCGTTTGATGGCAGTGCTGAAGCTGATGCGCCGTCTGTAAGACGCGATGCCCGACACCATTCGCCTGCTCTCCACCTTGGCGCTGAGAGGCGCAGTTGCCAATCTTGCCGGACGATATGAGGCCTCCAGCGGCGCGCGGATCGACGCCGATTTCGCGCCGACGCTGGCGCTGCTCGATCGGATCAGGCGCGGCGAGGCCGCCGACATCCTCATCCTGACGCAAGAGGGACTCGCCGAGCTCGTGCGCGAAGGCCGCGTGATCGCGGCGAGCTGCGTTGATCTTGCGCGCTCTTATGTCGGCCTTGCCGTGAAGGCCGGAGCCCTTCATCCCGACATCGCCAGCGAGGCGGCGTTGTGCGCGACGCTCCTGGCTGCGCGCTCGGTGGCTTATTCTAGAATTGGCGCCAGCGGGATTCTGTTCGCGCAACTGATCGAGCGTTTGGGCGTCGCGGCCGAGGTCAACGCGCGCGCAACCATTATTCCATCGGGCTTCACCGCGGAACGGCTCATCACTGATGAGGCCGATCTCGCCGTGCAGCAGATCAGTGAATTGAAGCAGGTTGTGGGCATCGAGGTCGTCGGACCAATTCCGCGTGAATTGCAGACGCCGGCGGTGTTCTCCGCCGGCCTCATGACGGGCTCGGAGAAGGTGGGGCAGGCGGGTCGGCTGCTGCGCTATCTCGCTTCCGCCGATGTTGCGCCGGTGCTGCGCGAGTCGGGGCTCGAGCCTTGAATTTGCCGGTCCTTCGACGCAACTTGCCGGCCATGATCAAGCAAATTCACCTAGCCGCACTCCTCGTAATCACCCTGGTTGCGGCGCCGGGGCTCGCCCACGCGCAATCAGCCGACCTTGTGCTGTGCGACCGCATCGCGGCTGATCCCTCCGATCCCGACAAGCCCGCTGACGTCAAGGGCGTGCCCGAGGTGGCGCTGGCCGACACTGCGACCGCAATCAAATACTGCGCTGTTGCTGCGAAATCCTCGCGCCGGGCGATGTATCAGCTCGGGCGCGCCTATGCCGCCAATCGGCAAACGGCGGAAGCGGTCGCGGCCTGGCGCAAGGCGGCAGACAAGGGATCGACCTCGGCGATGGTCGAACTCGGCGTGCTCTACGGAACCGGCGCGGGCATCGCGAAAGACGAGGCGCAGGCGCGCAAATTGTTCGAGCGCGCTGCGCAGGCCGGCAATCCGCGCGGCGTCACCAACCTCGCAGCGCTCGGCGGCTCCTCGGCGGCCGACCCAGTGCGCGCCCGCGAATTACTTGCGAAGGCCGCCGAAACCAACCCCGAGGCGCAATATCAGCTCGGCCTGATGCTTTCCGAAGGCACCGGCGGCGAGAAGGACGATGTCGCGGCGCGCACGCTGTTCGAGAAGGCGGCGGCGCAAAATCACCCGGGTGCGCTGGAGCGGATGGGCGCCTTCGCGCAATCCGGCCGCGGTGGCCCGAAGGACTCGGATGCTGCGAAAGCCTATTACGAGCGCGCCGCCGCACTTGGCGATGAGGACGCCAAGAAGGCGCTGGAGCGGGCGCGATGTCCGATGACGATCAAGGACAAGCGCGGCAACGTCGTGACGAATCTCTGCTTCTAGCAACGCGGGATCATCGGCAATCCCGGCGAATGGCCTGATTCCGCAAGCGGCTTTGATCGAGCGCAAAACTTCCGCAACTCGACTCGATAGGCTCTGAGCAAACCAATGTTCTGCGCGGTCGCTGCCGCGGGAAGAAATGGAGTTTGCGATGAAACGACGCGGCGTAGTGGGGGCTGTGCTTCTGTTGATGGCATCGATACCGTTGGCGATGGCACAGTCGGACCTGAAAACGCCCTCTTCGAGCGACCGATATGTTCCGCGGCTTGGCGACATCATGAGTGCTGCGCAACGGCAGCACCAGAAGCTGTGGCTGGCCGCCACGGGTCAGAATTGGGAGCTTGCGGCTTACGAACTGAGCCAGCTCGAGTCCAGCCTCGCGGAGGCGGCCATGCTGTACTCCGGTATCCCCGTCAGCAATGTCACGACGCTGAAGGATCCATTGCAGTCGGTGTCCGACGCGATCGCAGCGAAGGATGGCCGCAAGTTTGCGAAGGCTTATGGCTATCTGACCGAGGGCTGCAATTCCTGCCACGCATCGATGAGCCGAAGCTTCATCGCCATCCGTGTTCCGACGGGCCCGCAGCCTTTTGCCAATCAGCTATTTCCCCCGCAGCGCAAGCCGTGAATGGAACCGAGGCGGCGCACCGTGGTTGATCGGGCAAAGGAGACCCGACCATGATCCGCAAGTTGCGATCCGGCGAATACCGCCTCTATTCGCGGAAGGTCAATCCGAAGACCGGCAAACGCCGCAATCTCGGCACCTTCAAGACTCGCGCCGCGGCCGAAAGGCACGAGCGCGACGTGCAGTATTTCAAGCGCCATTAGCCGGAGGGAAATTCGCGTCTGATGCGGGCGGCGTAACATCTTTGCGCCGGCGGGCGAAATCGACTAAGAGCGCCTGCACAGATGTCCCACCAGATAGCGCAATGATCCGTCTCGATAACGTCAGCAAGCAGGCCGGCCACCAAATCCTCTTCATCGAAGCTTCCGCAGCGCTCAACCGGGGTGAGAAGATCGGCCTGGTCGGGCCGAACGGCGCCGGCAAGTCGACGCTGTTCCGCATGATCGCAGGCCAGGACGCGCCCGATGAAGGGCAGGTGGCGGTCGATCGCGGCATCACGATCGGCTATTTCAGCCAGGATGTCGGCGAAATGTCCGGCCGCAGCGCGGTCGCCGAGGTGATGGATGGCGCAGGTCCCGTCAGCGTCGTTGCGGCCGAGCTGAAGGAGCTCGAGGCCGCGATGGCCGATCCTGATCGTGCCGACGAGATGGACGACATCATCGCGCGCTATGGCGAGGTGCAGGGGCGCTTCGAGGAACTGGACGGCTACGCGCTCGACGGGCGGGCGCGCGAGGCGCTGGCCGGCCTTGGCTTCAGCCAGGAGATGATGGATGGCGACGTCGGCGCGCTCTCGGGCGGCTGGAAGATGCGCGTCGCGCTGGCGCGCATCTTGCTGATGCGTCCGGATGTGATGCTGCTGGACGAGCCGAGCAACCATCTCGATCTCGAAAGTCTGATCTGGCTCGAGCAGTTCCTGAAAGGGTATGAGGGCGCCCTATTGATGACGTCGCACGACCGCGCTTTCATCAACCGCGTGATCGGCAAGGTGATCGAGATCGACGGCGGCGCGCTCACAACTTACTCCGGCGACTACGAATTCTACGAGCAGCAGCGTGCGATGGCGGACAAGCAGCAGCAGGCGCAGTTCGAGCGCCAGCAGGCGATGCTGGCGAAGGAGATCAAGTTCATCGAGCGCTTCAAGGCACGGGCCTCCCACGCGGCCCAGGTGCAAAGCCGCGTCAAGAAGCTCGACAAGATCGAGCGGGTCGAGCCTCCGAGACGCCGGCAAACCGTGGCATTCGAATTCCAACAGGCGCCGCGCTCCGGCGAAGACGTCGTCGCGCTGAAGAAGGTCGACAAGGGCTACGGCAGCAAGCGGATCTATGAAGGACTGGACTTCATGATCCGCCGGCGCGAGCGCTGGTGCGTGATGGGAGTCAATGGCGCGGGAAAGTCGACCTTGTTGAAGCTGGTGGCCGGCTCGACCGAGCCGGACAACGGTGCGGTCGTGCTCGGCGGCAGCGTCAAGATGGGCTATTTCGCGCAGCACGCGATGGATCTGCTTGACGGCGAGCGCACGGTGTTTCAGTCGCTCGAAGACGCGTTTCCGCAGGCAGGGCAGGGCTCGCTCCGCGCGCTCGCCGGATGCTTCGGATTCTCCGGCGATGATGTCGAGAAGAAGTGCCGGGTGCTGTCGGGCGGCGAGAGGGCGCGGCTGGTGATGGCGAAGATGCTTTACGATCCGCCGAACTTCCTGGTGCTGGACGAGCCCACCAACCACCTTGATCTCGCCACCAAGGAGATGCTGATCAACGCGCTGTCGGAGTTTGAGGGCACGATGCTGTTCGTCTCGCACGACCGGCATTTTCTCGCCGCGCTCTCCAACCGCGTTCTGGAGCTGACGCCGGACGGTATCCACCAATATGGCGGTGGCTACACGGAGTATGTCGCTCGCACCGGCCAGGAAGCGCCGGGGCTGCGGAGCTAGCTTTGGCCGCTTGGTAGCGGCGAGGGCGGATCAACGGTTCAAGGCGACGTCCCTGAACGCTTCGACCAGCGGCCGTTCGAGCTTGCCCTTCATGCCCTGCAGGACTTCGTAGGCGGTTGCCCGCGACATCGCCTGTTTGTAGGTCCGCTGTTCGATCAGCGCGGCGAAGATGTCGGAGATGGTCAGGATGCGGACGATATCGGAGATGCTCTCGGCGCAAAGCCCGTCCGGATAGCCGCTGCCATCAAGAAACTCGTGATGATGCCGTACCGCATCGAGGATTTCGGCCGAGATGCCAGGCGTTGCTTTCAGCACGGCATGGCCTGTGGCAGGATGGGTCTCGATCAGCGCACGTTCTTCGGCATCGAGCTTGCCAGGCTTGTCCAGGACGGCGAGCGGAATCCTCGCCTTGCCGAGATCGTGAAACATCGCGGCTGCATAGAGCCGCTCGATATCAGCCTTCGCTATGCCGAGGCTGAGGCCGAAATCGACGGCGATGCCGGTCACCAGCAAACAGTGCTGGTACGTGCCCTCGTGGTGACGGCGAACCGTCGCGAGCCAGTCGGACAGCCCATGCTCGGCGATCGTCTCCGCGATCACGTTGCCGGCGTCCTTGGCCTCCGCAACGTTGACGGCCCAGCCGCACGTGACCGCCGAGAACATCGAGGCGAAGCTGGCCGCTCCGACCGACGCAGCCTCCCGGGTGCTCGATGCCGGTTCGCTCGGAACGATCGATGGCGTCTCGCCGCGCGCGAGCTTTGCCAATAACTGGGCCGGCTTGACCGGACTGAGCAACGCATGCGTCGCGCCGAGCGCATAGGCCTGCACGACCGCCAGCCTGGTCCGCTCGTTGATGACGAAGATGCGCTTGGGGACACGCGAGAACGTGCTCGACATGGCTTTCAGCGCCGTGATGTTGTCGATGACACGCAGATCAGCGTTAACGACAATGGCCGCGACGTCATTGCCGGGAATGCTGGCAGCGCCAAGCAGGTCCCCCGCGACGGGATGCTTTGGCTCCAGCATGGCGAGCAACGACGAGAGCCTGTCCTGCGTATCGGCTACAACGTAAACGGACATCGAGACGGTGTTGTTGGCATTGCTTCAGATCTTGTCGAAAGCCCGCTGCCGGGCCTGGGTGAGAAAATGATCGAGATCGCTGCAGAGACTATGCGCGATATCCTCGTTGAGTTCGAATCGCAGCGTCGTTCCGGCCATGTCGATCTCGACGATTCCGCGCAGCGGCTCCGCGCAATTCGTGGTGACGGAGAAGGCTGCGATCTTGTGGACGGCCATCGGTCGTTCCTCCCTGGAAATTGTGTCGCGGACATGCTCACTTTGGAATGATGGCGCGCCCTTTCTTCTTTCTTTCGGCGACAAACTTCACACCGATCTGCATCCCGTCGACCCGAACCAATTCGCATCGACGGAAGGCAAGTCCTCTCGATGACAGGATCAGGAAGAATTCCTGCGCCCGCAGCACGTCGAGTGGGCCCTCGACCTCCAGCTTGGCGCCGGTCTGGGATACGTCGAGAAGAATGCAGGTTCGTTGCCAGGTGCCATCGACGCCCATCAGGTTGACCGGATAGCGGTGCTCGAAGTGGACACGCTCGGCTTTGCGGTTTCCGTAAGCCATCAATGCACTCCCCCAGCGGACGGTATGTCGGCGGATAAGGGCTTGGCGCCGCCCTCGCTTGCGGATCCGAAGCGGATGGCGCGCTGCGCGGTGGAAAGCGCAAGTGTGTCAAAGGCCTCCTTGGCCAGTTCGAGTTGTTCCGGCGAAACCGGCTTGACGCCTCTACGACTCCTGATGATGGCGACCGCGGTCTGCCAATCGAGCCGCGACGCCCGGCAGGCGAGGATCAGGCCGTAGCAATCCTCGGTCTCCATCAGCGGCTCGATGGTTTCGATCGGAACGGTTGCCAGTAGCGACAGCGCGGCGATGACACTCGGATGGTCGCGCCGGATCGCAAAACGGTTGACGGTGGAATCGTTCAGTTGGCCGGCATTGTTGAGCGCCAGCACTGTCGCTCTTGCTTCGGAATAGTCGACGGGGACGAGCTTGCGAGCGCGCCCGCGTGCGGCGGTCTCTTCGATCAGGGTTCTGATCGCGACGTGTCGCTCGGGCGGTGCGGTCTTGAGCAGTCGGGCCTGCGCGAACGGGCTGCACTTTGCCACCAACTCGCAAAGCACATCGCGCGGTAGATCCAGCCGCTGCACCAGCGCGTAGGCGATATCATCGTCGCGCAGGGCCATATCGACGAGGGTCGCAAAGCCCACAACGGAGAACTGCGCGCCGGGATTCCTCGCAAGGATGCAACAGATGGCGGCGTCGCCGCGCATCAGCAGGGCATCCGTGAGGCTGCGGCCGACGGCGCTGCGTCCGGCGATGGCGCCGAGGTGTTTTTCACCGCGGGTCCGGGCGATCTCGATGAGGTCGTCCTCGGACAGGCATTCGCACTTGCGAAGGATCGGGACGGCGACTGCCGCGTCCTCGTGTTGGGCGAGGCGGCGCACCACCTCCTTCGGCGCCGACTTCAGATCGGCCAGGGGGGCGCTGAGCTTGGTCAGCGTGCGCGCTTCGACGGCCCCGATCAGACGGACCAGGACGTCGTCGAATATATCGATCTGGTGCTCGCTGAGCCGGTCGGCGTCCGCGAGGAACAGGCTCGCCACCTGCCGCAATATCCGGATGCGGCGTTCGGGTGAGCCGGCTCTTACAACATCTTCAAGTTCTGCAATAAGCTCGGTCGAGGCAATGGCAGTCATGGCGGCACCAATAATCCGCTGCAGGACGTCAGGGTCCCTCAGCCGATTTCGCGCCTAGATTGTTAATTACCACTGTAAATTGGTGTTTTAAGGTTGTGCCCTCCTGAAAATTCTACCAGAAAACAGTATCGAAATTCGGCAATGGTACTTTGCCGCGTTGTCTTTCTGGGGACCCGCGGCCCAACTAGCGAAGAGGAGGGGGACGGAACGAGTCGTTGAGCGAAGATCACCGCTTTTTTGCGTTGCGGCATGTGTGCCGCCGCCATCGACGGATCTTACTCTTACAGAACTATTTTCAATGAATGATCATTCACCGGCGCCAACGCTGGTGCCAAAGGTATTTCGATTCGATGACATCGACACGTTTCGGAGCTTCATTCGGAACGTGCAGGTCGAGTGTATTCCGCTCGCCCGGGAGATTTCAGCCGAGCAAACCATCCTGAATTTGCCGGGCTGCGACCTGAACTACACAAAGGCGTTCCCGCGCGTCATCGATGTGCAGCTTGCGCCGAACACGACGGCCGTCGGGTTCCCGATGGACGAGGGCGCTGCCATTCGCTTCAACGGCGTCGAGCACGACCGTTCGTTGCTGGTGATCGGCAACGGTGGGGCCTCCTATAGCGCTCTCGAGCGAACCCCACGACAGTATGCCTCGATCGTTTTCAAGCCGACGGTCGAGGATCGCGGCTGGCCCAAGACCGGGCTGAGCTTCAATCTCTACGAGACCAGCGATACGGCGAAACGGCGGCTGCGCCAACTGGTGCGGGAGGTCCTGGCGATCGCACCGCACCTGGCCGAAGCGCCTGAGGTTCCCGGAGTAGCGGTCGCGATCCGCGAATCCCTGATGGCTGCGATCGATCATGCGTTCGCCGAGGTCGTGCCGGCAAAGTGGACGGCGCGGGCGAACGCCGCCCGGCAGTTCAAGGTTTTCAAGGAGGTGCAGGCTATCCTGTCCGGCGATCTCGCGCAGCCGATCTACAGCAGCGACCTCGCCAGGGAGGTCGGCGTGTCTGTCCGTACCATGCACGATGCGGTGCAGCGCTATCGGGGAATGAGCCTGCACCGATATCTCCGCTTGCGGCGGCTCTGGCTCGTTCGCCAAAATCTCTTGGCCGGTGCCCACAGCGTCAAGGCCTGCGCGCTCGCCTATGGCTTTTGGCACCTCAGCGACTTTTCCAGAATATACCGGTCGCACTTCGGCGAATCGCCGTCCGAGACCCTTTCGAAGTCGCGGCGATCCTGAGCTCAGTTGGCCACGAGCGGCTATGCGCCGCTCTGGCACTTCTTCATGAAGCTGGTCTTGGCGGCGCCGGCGAGCTTCTTGCCGTCGGACCCGACCGCTTTGGCCTCGCAGGACTCGGTGGTGCATTTCTTCATGAACGAGGTCTTTGCCGCGCCCGACAGCGGTTTGCCGTCCTTGCCGATGGCTTTGCTCTCGCAGGACTCCTGCGCGAACGCCGAGCCGATCGCAAAGGTGGTGACGACCGCTGCCAACAAGATCCGCTTGAGCATGGGCTTCCCTCCCGATTTGCCAAAATAGCGGTGCGGATTGGATATCGGAATTTTGCCGCGATCAAGCTGGTAGCCCGCGGATTCCTCCGCGAAATCGACAACCCATACCCGCGATTACGCCGCCCGGACTTCCGCGAGGAAGCGGTTGACTTGGCCCTGCGAGGTCGCGCGACTGCGTGGAAAGTTGTTCAGCGGCGCCGAGCACCTGGCCGGCGGCGGTCCCGGTGTCGTCGGCGGCACGCTGCACGCCGGAGATGTTCGAATTGACTTCCTGCGTGCCGCGCGCCGCTTCCTGGACGCTGCGCGAGATCTCCTTGGTGGCCGAGCCTTGTTCCTCGATCGCGGCGGCGATCGCGGTGCCGATCTGGTCGATCTCGGTAATGACGTCGACGACGTTCTGGATCGCTTTCACCGTCTCGTCGCTTGCGGCCTGAATGGTGGCAATCTGCTCGGAAATCTCGGTGGTCGCCTTCGCGGTCTGGCCGGCCAGCGACTTCACTTCCGAGGCTACCACGGCAAAGCCGCGTCCGGCATCGCCGGCGCGTGCCGCCTCGATCGTCGCATTCAGCGCGAGCAGGTTGGTTTGCGCCGCGATGTTCTGGATCAGCGTGACGACATCGCCGATCTTCTGCGCGCCTTCGGCGAGCGAGCGGGCGGTATCGCCGGTGCGGCGCGCATTCTCCACGGCGCGCGCCGCGATCTCGGTCGACTGGGTGACCTGACGGCCGATTTCCGAGATCGAGGACGTCAGCTCTTCGGTCGCGCTTGCGACTGTCTGCACATTGGTCGAGGTCTGGTCGGAGGCCGCTGCAACGACAGCGGCCTGCCGGTTGGTGGCAGATGCCGTCGAGGACATCGACTGCGCGGTCTCCTCCATGGTGGCAGAGGCGGCCGAGAGCCCGCCGACGAGCTCGCTGACCTTCGCCTCGAACGCGTGGGTCAGGTTGTCGAGCACTTGCGCGCGGCGCATCTTGACCTGGTTCTCGGCTTCCTTCTCGGCGGCCAGGCGGTCGGCCTTGATCATGTTGTCCTTGAAGACGCGCACGGCCTGCGCCATCGCGCCGATCTCATCGCCGCGTTCGGCGCCGGCGATCTCGTCCGCGACGTCGCCGGCGGCAAGCCGCGACATCCTGGCGGTCAATTCCACGATCGGCCTGCAGACCCGGCGGAGCACCATCATCACAAGCGCGACGCTCGCTGCGAGCACGGCGATGAGGCCGGCGAGCGCGATCAGGAAGCTGAGACGCGCGGAGGAGTAAGCGGAAGACAGCACCTGCTCGGCATTGTCATAGAAGGCGTCGCGCACCTCGATGATCGAATTGAGCCCACGCTGCGATTCCGCGTAGAAGGTATCGACATCGTGCTCGTACTTGCCGCTGGCCGCGCCTTCCTTCACGAGCTTCAACTCCTTGCCGAACCGATCGACATAGGCCTCGTTCATGCGGTCGAGCGCGGCTGTGACATTGGCGGGCAGGTTGGGATTGCCGCGCAGTTCCTGCAGTGACATCAACACCTGGTCCGCACGGCCCTGGGCGCGGGCGAGATCGACCTTCTCGGTTTCGGTCGCCGCGCGCCTGGCGCCGACGAGGTTCTTGTGCTGGCTTGCATTGAAGCCGCCGACGTCGCGCAGCGACCAGGCGATATTGGCATAGACCGCCTGCCGATAGGCGTCGCCCTCGATCAGGGCCATCTTGCGCACCTGGCCGTCGAGCAGGGAGGCGGCGGCGTTGTTGAGCACCGCATTGTCGGCGATGATCTTCTTGGCGGCGTCCTTGCGCGCTTCCGCCGGGCCATCGATCGCCTTGTCCATCGCCTCGCGCAGCGCATTGAATTTCGCGTTCACTCCATCGATGCCAGCGCCGATCGCTTCGCCGTCGTCGAGCGAGCCAGGCAAGGCCTTGCGCAGCGTGGTCATCTTGTCGCGGGCGCGGTCGGTAGCTGTCCGCATCTTCTCGTTCAGATCGGCCCGCTGCTTCGGATCGACCGTCGGCGGCCCGAACAGGATATTGGTGGCGAAGCCACGCTCGGAATTAAGGTAGCGCGGGATGTCACTGATCGCGCGCGCGATTGCGAGCCGCTCCTGCGCCACTGACACATTCTGCATCGTCTGGTATTTCGAGGCCGCGACATAGACGGCCAGTCCACCACCCACGGCCGACAGCGAGACGATAGCGGTGGTCAGGAGCGTTCCGATTTTCATGGTATTGGTGCCATTCTGGACAATAGAGGAGCTTCAAGCTCCATGGTAACCAGCGCGGCTTAATCCCGCGTTTACGCTTCCCGATCGGAGTGAACGGCATGGCCCACCGCATTCTCGTCTTCTACGGCTCCTATCGCTCCGACCGCATGGGCATTCGGCTTGCGAGCTTCGTGGTCGAGGGCCTGCGCGCCCGCGGCGAGGACGTCGAATTCATCGACGCCAAGGAGGTTGGATTGTCCATGCTCGACCGCATGTACAAGGAATACCCGAAGGGTGCGGCGCCCGCTGCGCTGGAGAAGCTTGCCGGCCAGATCCGCGAAGCCGACGGTTTCGTGTTCATCACCGGTGAATACAATTGGGGCATCCAGCCGGGGCTGAAGAACCTCACCGACCATTTCCTGGAGGAGTGGTTCTGGCGGCCTGCCGCGATCGCAAGCTATTCCGCCGGACGCCTCTCTGGCGCGCGCGCCGCCACCGCCTGGCACGGCACGCTCTCCGAAATGGGCATGGTGGTGATTTCAAGCACGATCGGCGTTGGGCCGATCGCGCAGACGCTGGCGGCGGATGGAAAACCGATCGGCGAGGGCGGCAAGGCGCTGGAGCGGGCCTTTCCGCGCTTTGCCGATGACCTCATGTGGTGGGTCGAAGCCGCCAAGGAGCAGCGGGCGCGCAAACAGCCGCCTTATTGAGTTGAGGCGAGTGGCCGTACCGACTCAGCGCGTTCGCTGATCCGAGTTTCCAGTAGCCGATTTGCGTTTGGTCTCGGCAGGCGCGCCCATCTCCTGGCATGGCATTTCCTGCCATGAACCGTCGGCTGCCTTCTGATAGGCGCGGCACGGCGAGGTCACCTGCTTGTCGTCGGCCTTCTGGGTGTCTGACTGGGTTTCTGAGTTCTTCGCAAGGACCGGTGCTGCAAAATGTGCAAGCGCGGCCACCGAACCGGCAAAGATCACTGTTGCGATCCGCATCGGAGGTTCTCCTTTTCGATGCAGACTTTTCTAGAAGCAATTGTGGAAATTTTTTGCCAAACGGCCCCACGCGCCTGACCTTGCTTAACAATCGGAAAATGACCGGTGAGCCGGGAGGAACGAGGCCGCCGTTCGGCGGTTAAAAAAAGCTGCGGCCCAACCAACCGGGACGGTGCGACGACGGGAGCAAGCAACATCGGGAGAGCGACATGATGCCAGAGACGCAGATTCACATGATCGCGCGGCAGATGTTGGAGCAGCACGGCTTTGAGGCGATCGCCCGGGCCGCGCAAAAGGCGCAGGCCTGCGAGAGCCAGGGCGAGGCCGACGAGGCCCGCGAATGGCGCCACATCGAAGCCGCCATGAAGATCATGCGCGGCCCACGCCAGAGTTGACGGGCTAGAGCTTCGGTTCTGATTGAATCAGAACCGAAGCTCTAGATTCTGGTTTTGTCGCGCTTTCTTGACGTGAATCGGCGTCCACTTCGCTTGAAAACGCTCTATCGTACCGGCATCGGCGGCCGCACCACCGGTCCGCCGTCCTGCGCCTGCGGCTCGGGCAGTGTTTGCACCGGGGCAGGGGCTGGCGCGGGCGGTGGCGGCAGCGGCGGAGCAGCGGTAGCGGTTTGCGCGGATGGGTATGCGGGCGGCTTCGGCCTACGCACAGGCGCTGCGACCGGCCGCGGCGGCGGAGCCGGCCGCGGCTGCGCGGCTTGCGCCGAAACCCTGGCGTCGGAATTCCTGGCCTCAGAATTTCTGGCCTCAGAATTTCTGGCCATGTCGCGGGCCATCTGATCCTGGCCCGCCTTGAGCTGCTCGATGGTGGCTTTGAGTTGCTGGATCTGTTGACCCATCGTCGCGAGATCGTGCGCCATCGACTGCAGCAACTGCGACGAATCAGGGGAGAGGGCGGCAGCCGTTGTCGGCGTAGCGGCTTCCGCGGGCTGAGCCTGAGCCTGAGGCGGGGTGTCCGGCTGAGCGACCGCCTGATCTGTCGAGGCGGTTTGAACGGCGGGTGAAGCCGGCTGCTCCGTAGCGGTTTGAACGGGTGGCGGGGCCGGCTCCTCCGCGGCCGCCGTCGAATCTCCCGAAGGTGGCGACGAGAACTGATCTGTCGAGGCGGTTTGAACGGCGGGTGAAGCCGGCTGCTCCGTAGCGGTTTGAACGGGTGGCGGGGCCGGCTCCTCCGCGGCCGCCGTCGAATCTCCCGAAGGTGGCGACGAGAACGACGACAACAGCGAGACCTGCGGTATCCAGTCCGCAATCATCTGCTTGGCGGTGTCGCCATGATGCTTCCAGGCCGCCGCCCCGAAAGCGCTGAGCAGTGCGAACAGGAAGGCTATCGCGGAACGTTTGGCCCATTTGGCGAACGGCGAAGGCTCGCTCGGGAGCTGGATGTGATCGCTGGCCGTCACGCGAAAGCTGGTATCGAGCGAAGGTGCTGAGGCGCTGGATGCCACGTAGCCCTGCGGTGCCGGTGCGTGATTTACGTCGGCGCGCGGCGTTGGCGGTGCACGATCGCCGCGCGCGGCCAGAACAACTTCGGGATCGATCACGAATACATCGTGCGGATCGGAGTCTTTAGCATTCAGCGTGGAAAGCATTGGCGCTCCATCTTCAGTCCAATGCCACCCGCTTAAGGAAGCGGCCGGCGGATTTACGCTACGTCAACCATCCTCTGCCCGGCCCCACGACTCCAGCCAGGTTTGACCAAAGCAAGGCGAGAGGAGGGAGAGTCTGGGGCCGCCCACGGCGACGGGCTTTCCGGGAACTCGGGAAGCAGCCGTGAAATAGGACGTGCGCGCAGCTAGTTCTTCGGACGGATGAAACCGGCGAGGTGGGTCTTTTGCGCTTCGCACCAGGTCGTCATCCCCAGCCGCCGCTGGTCGAGATCAGTGGCCTGTGTGGCGACCGCGACTTCGGCCATCAGTTCGTCGTCCTGGCGCTCGCCCATCTTGCCGCCCGTGTGCATGAAAGCGATCGCCTTGCGCACTTTCTCCGTGGTTCCGTCGGGCAGATGCATCTCTTCGGCCTTCTGCACGAGGTCCTGATAGACGAGATCGGTATTGGGACATTCGACCTTGGCGGCGAACGCCTGCAGCACCAGCGTGACATAGGCCGAGCGCGGATCGGCCTGCGCAGGCTGAGCCGCAAGCACAAGCAACAGGCCTGCGATTAACGGAGTATGGCGCATCCTCGGGAACCTCCTGTTTTTCGGGGAGGCTAGCGTTGGCCGAGGCGCTGTGCAACCGATGCAACACACAGCCCGCCGTCTCAATCAAACAGACGTGTTCCAACATCCTTTGCCATGATTTCAGCACTATTCTGGCAGCAACTGGGTAATAGGTTAACGCAGGGGAGACGTGCGGTGTCGAGACTGGGGCTCGCAGTTTTGCTGACGGGGGCGGTGTCGCTGGCCGGCTGCATGCAGGCGACGTTGTCGCCATCCACCGATGCCAATATGACGCCGCGCGACCGGCAATTGCTGGCCCATCCACCTTACGCGCAGGCTTCCATTCCGCAGCAGTTCCAGCGCCACATTGTCGACTATACGCGCAAGGAACAGCCGGGCTCGATCCTGGTCGATACCGACGCGCGCTATCTCTATTACGTGCTGCCAGACGGCAAGGCGATACGCTACGGCGTGGCGGTCGGCGAGGAGGCGATGGCTTTCTCCGGCGTCGCCACCGTTGGCCGCATGGCCGAGTGGCCGGACTGGGTTCCGACCAGGGAGATCCAGGAGCGGCTCGGGCCTTATCCGTCGCGTGTTGCTGGTGGCCCGGCCAATCCGCTCGGCGCGCGGGCGCTCTATCTCTACCAGGGCAACAAGGACACGCTGTATCGCATCCACGGGACCAATCAGCCGGAGTACATCGGACAGGCGATTTCCTCCGGTTGTATCCGCATGGCCAATGCCGACGTGATCGATCTGTTCGGCCGGGTGAAGCCGGGCGCGACCGTCGTCGTGCTGCCGCCTGCCGCCGGTACCGCGTCGGTCGGGCCGTTCAGCCCCCGCCGCGGCTGATTTGATCTAAGCCAAGCCACCATCCGTCATTCCGGGGCGACGCGTTAGGCGTCGAACCCGGAATTTGGCGTTTGCACCTGCAGCCCAATTGATTCCAGGCGTGCGCATTTCGCGCGCGTCTCGGCCGGAATGACAGCGCTGGCTGTGGCGCAATCACCACACCTCGAGGGAATTGCGTAACGGTAAACGCGCTCTGAGGCCTCCTGCCCCGGTTACGCCCCGATTGGAGTTCGCCCTAGGAACGTTGGATTTCGGCTTGGGCTAGGGGCGCGAGTTGGGGATGCAACATGTGTTTCGACCGTGCCGTGAATTCGTACGTCGACATCAGAGGGCGGGCGCAGGTTGAAGCGCACTTGGTGTCATCCGGTCCCCTGTGGAGAGCCACGCGGCTCATCGCGGTTGTTCTCGGGGCCGCTTCGTTGGCGGCCTGTGCGCAATCGACCGTCGTCAGCCAGCGATCGGAGATCGGCGCGAGCAGGCAGGCATCGTTCGTGCACACCCGCACCGCGGCGGTAGCGATGAAGAAGCGGGTGGCGGCGACGCGGAAGTACACGCGGGCCGCATCGCGCAAGGATGGCGATGCCAAAGTCGCATCCCAGGGTGTCGCGAGCTTCTACAGCGAGGATACGCAGACCGCGAGCGGAGAGAAGTTCGACAAGAACGAATTGACTGCGGCGCATCGGACCTTGCCGTTCGGTACCAAGCTTCGCGTCACCGACGTCAAGAGCGGCCGTTCGGTGACGGTGCGGGTCAACGACCGTGGTCCGTATGTGCGGGGGCGGGTCGTCGACGTCTCCTATTCCGCCGCGCAAGAACTCGGAATGGTCGGCAAGGGTCTCACGAACGTCAGGCTTGATGTGCTCCATTAGCTGATGGTCCCGTAGCTCGGGAATTTTCTTCGTCGTCGTCGGGAAAATCTCCCTCGCGCTCGGCGCTTTAATCACGTTGCCGCCGCCCATCGTCACGATAGATTCGAAACGCTACGTCCCGCGCCTTGAACTTATCCATTGCGTGCGGATTTCTTACCCAATGAACTTCAACCCCGCCTTCCATTCGTGGAGGCGGGGCTTTTCCTTTTGCGCAGCGCCAATTGTCGGCGGTGCCGTCGCCAGCGATTGGCATTCCTTCCCTTGATACCTCTGATCTTGATTAGACGAATTCCAAGCAACGTAGCGCCTTCGAGACGATCCGCTTCTGGTTGCGCGGCAACACGCGCCCGTCTATGTGGATTGCGCTATCAAGGACGGCGGGCTGGACGGCTGGGGCTTCGGCGGTGGTATCCGCTACCACTACCGTCAGCCGAACGGCATTCAACTTGGCACTCAACGTGAAGAACATTCCCGAACGCGTCACTACGGCCTGCACCATGAGTGGCGGCTGTCAATGCTCGAGCCCGCGCACCATCACGGGCACGGTCAGCTATCGCTGGTAAACACGCCGATGGCTCGACCGCAAACGATCCGGCTGTGGTCGCGCATTCACACGTGGACCTCACTGGTCAGCATGGTGTTTCTGCTGATGCTGTGCGTGACCGGCCTGCCGCTGGTTTTCCATGACGAGATCGACGAGCTCCTCGAAGAGGAGATCGCGGCGCCTGAGATGCCGGCCGACACGCCGCGCGCATCGCTTGATCGCCTGATCGAGGTCGCGAAGCAGCGCTATCCCGGCCAGTTCGTCCTCCTCGCCAATCTGAAACAGACGGAGCCGCTGGTCACGGTGGCGATGTCGCCGACCGCCATTCCCGTGCCTGGCCGGTTTCATCGCGTGACCATCGATGCGCGCACGGCCGTGGTGCTCGGCGAGGAGACGCCGCATCAGGACGTGATGGATTTCGTGCTGCGCATCCACAAGGACATGTTCACGGGTTTGCCGGGCGAATTGTTCCTCGGCGTGATGGGGCTTGTCTTCGTGGTGTCACTGATCTCGGGCATCGTCGTGTACTGGCCGTTCATGCGGCGGCTGGATTTTGGCACGATCCGACGCGGGTCGTCGCCGCGGCTCAGATGGCTCGATACGCACAATCTGCTTGGCATCGTCACAGTGATCTGGGCGTTGGTGGTCGGCTTGACCGGGACGATCAACACGCTGGCGACGCCGCTGTTCGACCTGTGGCGCGCGCAACTCGTGCCGGTCCTGCTTGCCCCTTACCAGGGCAAACCGGTCGCGCCGCTTCCCTCCGTTCAATCCGCCGTCAGCCGCGTGCGTGAAAAATTTCCGGATAGGCTGGTGACATCCATCACCATGCCGACATCGGCTCGTTTCGGCAGCCCGCAACATGTGATCGTCTGGACCAAGGGCGCAACGCCGTTCACGGCGCGCATGCTGCAACCGGTGCTGGTCGACGCCAACAATGGCGAGAACATCATTGCGCCGCAGGTGCCCTGGTATCTGAGGGCGCTGCAGGTCTCGCGACCGCTGCATTTCGGCGACTATGGCGGACTGCCGCTCAAGATCGTCTGGGCGCTGCTCGATCTCGTCACTATCATCGTCCTGGGTAGCGGCATTCATCTCTGGATCGCCAAGCGGCGCGCCGCGCCGGCGCGGAGCAGATTGCCGGGTGTGCGGCACGCTCTGGAGACCAAAGTCTAGCCATCTGGCGTGCGCCCGAAGCGCGGAGGAACCGGAACTTCACGGCCCGTTGAACGAACCATGGGAACGGCATCCGCACCCCATCGTTGCCGCTTTCGAAGAGGCACATTGGAGGAGGACCGATGAAGAAGCTTGCATTATTGGGCGCCGCCGCCGTGTTAACGACGACGTTCGCCACCCCGCTGATGGCGCAGGGCGTCACGCAGGAACCCGGCTCGATCGGATTCAACTATCCGAACTCGCGCTACCTGACCGGCAGCTACGGCGTCGGTACGCCCTATAACACCGGCCGCTACCCCCGCATGGGTTATTATTATCGGCAGGTCTATTACGGGCCCGTTTATCACCGACCCTACTACGGGCCGGGACCGGGCGAGGTCGCAGCCGGCGTCATCGGCGGCGCGATCGGTACCGCAGCCGCGATCGCCGCTGCGCCGTTCGAGCCGGATGATTCCTACGCCTATTACAGCTACGATCCTTACTGAGGAGCGAAGTAGCGACAGGAGAGCGGCCCACGGGCCGCTTTTTTGTTGCGTTTCGTCGTGCGCCCGTCGCGACGGTCGGGGCGGCGTCGGTGCCGTTCCATCAAATCGTCACGTTCCCGGCGAATTGCGGCCAAAGGCTGTTGGCTATTGGCGAGCCGGGCAGAGCAAGAACACGGGATAAAGAAATTGTCCTACAGGATGATCGCAGAACGCGACAACGAGAAGGTCAAGGTCGAACGACAGAGTTCATTGGTCATCGTCGCCAAGGCGCGTGTCTTCGCGAGCGCCGGCTGGCAGGTCGTGATCACGGACGACGAGGGCAAGTCGTACGCCCCCGCGGAGTTTGATCAATTGTTGGCGGCTTGATTTTCGCGGTTTATGTAGGGCGGATTGCGCTTGCACCAGTCCGCGTCTGGATTCTGCATTCGCGCAAATCTGCGGCCGGTGGACGGCGCGATTATCGCATTGAATTTTAGAACGTGATAGCGCGCTAGGCGATCAAAGCGTGATCGCGTCATGCTGCCGGCGCCGGCAATTCAGCAAAACGTGAACGCCTGATCGATATCGTGAGAGGCGGCCTGAATTGAGCGCGGGGTGCATCGGCGGTCGGTGCCCGGGAAGATCATTCTATTTCAGGCCGCGATTAAGAACGTCCCGTTCGTCGGCCGGCGGTCACAGCGAAGCTTCTTCTGAGGATGATTGGGGCGCGATGCGCCGGCCGCTCTGCGCGCACGCGTCCATCGTGATCGATCACGATGATGTTTTTAGATGATGAATGTCATTCTATTGAACGTGAACATCCGATCGCTATCTGCAGGGGCGAACGCCACGATGACTTCGAAGCGTTGGCGAGAGTTCAAACGCTACTCGTTTGGTCAAGTCGAAAGGGGAATAGGCAATGACTAGGTTCAAGCTTTTCAGCGCGGTTGCATTGGTATCGGCGGCGATCGTCACTCCGGCGGTTGCGCAGCAGGCGGTCCAGGAACCTGGCGCGCAGGCATTCTATCAGAGCCTGGGTGTCGGCTCCCATTCCTATCCGCAGAATGCGCTGGCATCCGTTGGGCGCGTCGATCTGTCGGTTGCAACGCCTCCGGCGCGCCATGCGCGCCGGTCCGCGAGGCATCACGTGTCTCGACAGTGACGTGGCAACGAGGTCGGCGAGCACGGTGTAGGCCGCCGCCTTCTTCATACGAAGGCGGATCATACGAAGGCGGATAGCGTTCGCGCGCCGTCCGCCTTCACCTCGATTGACGCGCGCCGCTACTCAAATCCGCCTTGCGGAGCGCCACGCCGGAATAGGATCGAGCGGCGTGCGATAGAGCTCGACGTTGTCGACGTCGGTGACGCGAACCGCGCAGCCTTTGGCTTTCAACTCGGGCTTGACTTGCGAGAGCTCGTTGGCGAGCTGGTCGGCTCTGTCGGAGGCGACGTGCAGGTCTTCGAGGATGATCGAGCCCTGATTCCTGAACTCTTCCCCAACGACGAGATCGAAGCTGTAGCAAGGCATCCGAAGCGCTCCTGTTTCGGTATGCACTGCATGGTACCACTGAGTCGGTGGTTCCCTAGGACTGGCAACGCGCAATGGTTAAGCTTCGCGCGCAAACAGTGTGCAGCGATGCGCGAATGCATCACGCGACTCGTCGCGCGATGAAGGCTCCGTAGTTTTCCGGTGACGTGTAGCGAGTGTGATCCAGGCCACTATTGCTTTGTTAAGACTTTATTAAATTTATCGGCGTCAGCCTAAGGGCAGAGGAATTTGCAGCGGAACCGGACTCCGGGAGCCGGCAGCTACAAGAGAAGGCCGGCGGCGTAACGCCCGCCGGTCTTTTCTCTGGGGCGGAGTGCTCCGGCGCAAGGTCAAAGAAGCCTCTGCACAATCCTCGGTCCCCAGTGCAAGGCCGTGAAATAATACGTGCTCACTGCGATGAACGCGGCGGCGACACCCATGCAAATCGCCGCTCCCACTTTGACGTAAGCAGGAGAGCGGAGCTGGCGCGCGCGAATGAAGACCTCTGCGACGATCAGATTGGGAATGTAGAAAAAGAAGGCCATCACGACGTCAAAGCCGCCATCGAACGTCGGCGTGTGACCCATGTTGTGGCCGAGCAAATGCCAGAATCCGTAGTCCATCCGGTAGAGCCAGGACCCGATCACCAGCGCAAACAATCGGATCGCCCAGGCGCGATGCTGCTCGAAGCGTTTCCCTCGCGCGTGCCAGAACGTTGCGACGGCGGCGATGGCCGTGAGCGCGCCATAGAGGCTGAAACCGATGTTCATCGGTGTGCCGCCGATCGTGCCCTGCATGGCGATAAACGCGAGCCCGCCCAGGCCCGCCATGAATGCCGACAACGCGTAGAGCCGGCCGACCCACCGATGAAACGTCGGCGCTTTCGCCCGCACAGCCCCGATCAGTTGCAATGGGCCGAGCAGAAGGAGCACCGTGCCCGCCGCAAAATGCAATCCGATACCCATCGTCGCCACGAACGAATTCGGATCGTGAAGGCGCGGCAGATCCCTGTTCCACTGATCGAGATTTCCGTCCGCCAGCGCGCCGAGGTAGATCGCAACAATATAGAAACCGAAGATCGCCGCGCTGATCCAGACGGCCGCCACAAGGGCGATCATCGTCCATCGCAGCGCCGCCGCGCCGGCGGCATTTGCGCTGATCGAGCCGCTCTGCTGCCGATCGAGTTCGAATTGCAAGGACACCGCGATAGCCCCAATCTGCCAGACCATCAATCGCGCAGCGTAACTCTTGCGCGCCACGAACAGGCTTTAGGGCCGATTGAGGCATTGGGATGGCTGCAACGTCCAGCGGCCGGCCGACAACGTTACTGTTGTAATCCGGAGCGCGTGTGACCGATCGAGCGCAACTTCCCTGGTCTCCAGCGCGTTGTGACGACGGCGATTGCGGGTAGGCGGGACATGAGCGCCCGGCCGGTCGTACTTTCCGTGGTTGCCTCGGGCGGCAAGGGCGGATATCCGTCCGCTGGTCCGGGCCAGCCCAAATTTCCGACGATCGGCCCGGCCAGACCACGATCGGACGACCGATGCCCCTCTCTCTGCCCAAGCAAAAGATCCGCGTCCTGCTGCTGGAGGGCGTGAACGTATCCGCCGTTCGCCTGTTCGACACCAACGGCTATACCGAGGTCGAGCGTCTGCCGAAGGCGCTCGGCGCCAAGGAGCTGAAGCGGGCGCTGTCGGGCGTGCACATGCTGGGCATTCGTTCCAGGACCCAGCTCACCGCCGACGTGATCGAGGCGGCGGACCGGCTGATCGCGGTCGGCTGCTTTTCGGTCGGCACCAACCAGGTCGATCTCGACGCGGCGCGGCGGCTTGGCATTCCCGTGTTCAATGCGCCTTATTCCAACACCCGGAGCGTCGCGGAACTCACCATCGCCGAGGTGGTGATGCTGCTCCGAAGGGTGTTCCCGCGCTCGGTGGCGGCGCATGGCGGCGGCTGGGACAAATCGGCGGAGGGCAGCCGCGAGGTGCGCGGCAAGACGCTCGGCATCGTCGGCTACGGCAATATCGGCTCGCAATTGTCCAACCTCGCCGAAGCCATGGGCATGCGCGTGATCTTCTTCGACCAGACCGACAAGCTCCGTCACGGCAACACCGAGCCGGTCGAGACGCTGGACGAACTGCTTGCGGCAAGCGACGTCGTCTCCCTGCACGTGCCGGAGACGCCGGCCACCGCCAACATGATCGGCGAGCGCGAGCTGCGGCAGATGAGGCAGGGCGCCTATCTCATCAACAACTCGCGCGGCACCGTCGTCGATCTCGATGCGCTGGCCCGCGTGCTGGGCGAAGGCTGGCTCGCCGGCGCGGCGGTCGACGTCTTCCCCGTGGAGCCGGCCTCGAATGCGGACCGCTTCGTCTCGCCGCTGCAGGGCCTTTCCAACGTGATCCTGACCCCGCACATCGGCGGCTCGACCGAGGAAGCCCAGGACCGCATCGGCGGCGAGGTCGCGCGCAAGCTGATCGATTATTCCGATGTCGGCTCGACGTTCGGCGCCGTCAATTTCCCGCAGGTGCAGCTCCCGGCCCGGCCGACCGGCACCCGCTTCATCCACGTGCACCGCAACGTCCCCGGCGTGCTCCGCCAGGTGAACGACGCCGTCGCCCGCCATGGCATCAACATCCTCGCGCAATACCTGCAGACCGATCCGGAAGTCGGCTATGTCGTGCTCGAGACCGATGTCGTCGGCGGCGAGGGCGAGGGATTGCTGGCGGACTTAAGGGCCGTCGACGGCACCATTCGCGTCCGCGTGCTGTACGATCATGACCGGCCGGTGGCGCGGTGAGGGGAATGGGGCGCGTACGGGTTGAGGCTGTAGGGTTGGCAAAGGCGCACTTGCGCCGTGCCCACCATCCAGCACCACGCTCGTGATGGTGGGCACGCTTCGCTTTGCCCACCCTACGGCGCCGCCGCAGACTTCTGATTCAAATATCAAACAACGGAAGGGATATGAGTCCGCATTCTCGCGGCGCGATGCGTCCGAGCTTTGCGTCTCGTTCCACCCTCTCATCGAACAGAGGGCGCAGGGAAAGCCGGGTGCTGGTTGCACCCGTGGGCCCCGTGCAACAAAAAGCACGGGGGTAGGACCACAGGTCAACCGAAGCAACTCCGGCTTTCCCTGCGCGATGGTTTTACAGCTTACTTCGTGCTCTTCCCGGTGACCGGGCTTTCTTGCCACCGTCATCTCTCGCGTGAATTTGTTCACGCAAAAAACTTAGCGCCAGCGTCGGGGCGCCAGAACCACACGACTTCGCCGTCCGCGAGTGCCACGCTCGTCAGTCGTGACACTCTCGTCCACCGCATCTCACCGCAACGTTCGTGACGATCGCGACCCGCCCCTCATTTGGGTGAGACGCGCGGATTAATAGTGCTGATTTGCCCGACGACGGAAGCGGAATATTTTTCGCTGATAGTCTGGACAGACTTTTGGTGATTTGCCCGTCGGGTTGATTTGTCGCACCCAAACTAGCCACATCGTCATTCCGGGGCATCGCGAAGCATCGAGCCCGGAATCCATTTCGCCGCTTGAGGTCGTGGACGAATGGATTCCGGGCTCGCGCCAAGAGGGCGCCCCGGAATGACGGAGGTATTCTGTTTCGGTGCGAATTTCAGCGGTCTGATGCTGTGCTTCGTGCGGGCGGCGAAAGAAATCGCTACGCGAGGCGATGGATCGCAATCCTGCATTGTTGCAATGCAACAAGATGCGTACCGCAATGCAATAAGAGGCTTATCTCCTGGCTTCGAACCTACCCAGGAGAATTGCAGTGAAGAAGACTTCCCTCACCATCGCAGCCGTGGTCGCGGTCTCGATCGCAGGCGGCACTGCCAGCTTCGCTGCGGAGTTGCCGACCTACGCAGTGAAGGGGCTGCCGATTTCGCCCGTACAAGTCGGGCTATTGGGAGCCGCAAATGTCCAGGAGCAGCCGCAGGTCGCCCCCTCGGCGGCTTCCCCGCACCAGCTCAGCGTACTCACGCCGCGCCCGAAGGTAAGGGCAGCGACGGCCTCGCGGACCGAAACCGGGCTCGCATCCCGCTGACCGAGGCGTCCCAAGCCTTGTGACGGTAAAAGGCCCGCGACCATGTCGCGGGCCTTTTACATTGATGGGGTGTTGCTCGATCGCGAATTGCGCCGATGTGCGGCCCGCCAATCCGCTTTACGAGGCCCGATGCCTTGCGTGCCATCTCGGGCCGCGCCCTCGCATGTAATGAAGCTCGGGCCGATAGGGGTCCCAGACGGCTTCGATCAGCTTGTGGCAGCTTGCGATGATCGCGTGCAGGCGTCGGCGCAGCGGCCGCCAGGAAGCTTTAGCGAGCGGCATGGCGCCCGCCTCAGTGCAACTTGCCGAGCACGGACGTGAACGGCACGTCGAGGAGTTCGTTGCCGAGCTCGTCGGTGACGTGCAGGATCCAGCTCCGCCAATCTTCATCGCTCGGCGTCATGATGAGCGCGCGCACCAGGCCTTCCGCGTGCTCGCGCGCCTCGGCCAGGTCCATGGCGTGACCGCATTCATCGATCAGAACGTGTTCGGCGTCAGAGCAATGGAAATAGAGTTCAGCCATGTTCCGCCTCCTGCGGCTAGCGACCTCAGGCTCTATCGATAGCAGCACGGACGGCGGCGGAGAATCCGGGTGATCCCCCATCGGGAAATTACGGAGAATGTTGAGGATTCGACTTAAGTCGACGGGGGTCAATGTGATCAGCCTCAGGCTGATCCGCCATGCGGCTGGCTCTGGCGAGCGCTGCTCGCAGCGGGCTCTTGGGTTAACAAATTGGTCATTTCTTTACCCGCATTTTCACGACCTCATTCAGCAAAGAGGCACCATGTCTGACATCACCATTCCCGGCGGGCGTATTCGTTCCTTCGTCGAGCGGATCGAGAATCTGGACACCGAATTGCAGGAGTTGAACGAGCAGAAGAAAGAAGTCTTCTCGGAAGCCAAGGGCGAAGGCTTCGACGTGAAGATCCTCAAGGAAATCATCAAGCTGCGGAAAGAGGATAAGGAAGAGCGCGACGAGCGCGAAAGCCTGCTCGATCTCTACATGCGCGCCATGGAAACCGCACCAGCGGAGAAGACCGCCAAGGCGGCGTGATGCAATCGAAGTGAAGTGCATAGGGCGGCTCAGCCACCGGGTCTGCGTTTCGCGCGGCCCGGTGACAGGCTCCGCGTAACCCGCCGACGCGCCAAGAGTGTGCGGCGGAATAGGCCGACGCCAATCCGTTCTACGGGTTCATGGCTGCGCGCCTGATATCACCGAAACAGCGCGACGTAGATCACGTAGAGCCAGCCCAGGATGCCATGGATGATTGCCCACAGGATCGAATGGTTGTTGGTGTAGGAGATCGCGATGGCCAGGGCGGAGCCGAAGCCCACGCCGTATTTCGCGCCCTCGACCCGAACTCCGTAGTATCGATTTCCGTTCATGGTGATCCTTTCAGCCCATAGGGAGGAATATCCAAACTAGAGCACGTTGTTTTTTAGCAGAATCGGGATTCCCAATTGTACGGCGCCAATCGGCCTCTGCGCCCGTCAGCCTTGCATGGCCGTGGGTTGATCCGCTGTGACGGCTGACGTAAGCGTCGGCGATGACCAAGCCGACCATCGGCGCCAATGCTCCAGCCCAAAAATCGGATGCGAAACCGGCCCTGCTTGGGGTCGCCTGCGGCCTTGGCGCGGCGTTGTTCTGGGCGCTCGGCTTCGTTTCGACACGGCACGGGCTGAAAGTCGGATTCACGCCCGCGGACCTGCTGATGCATCGCTACGTGTGGTCGGGCATCGCGTTCCTGCCGCTCGTGCTTCGCGCCGGAATAGGCAATCTCTGCGGCATCGGATGGGGCCGCGGACTGGTGCTGATGGTGCTCGGCGGACCTGTGATGTCGATCATCAGCTATACCGGCTTCCTGTTCGTGCCATTGGGGCATGGCAGCGTCATCCAGCCTTCCTGCGCGACGCTCGGCGGCGTGTTTCTCGCGGCCGCTTTCCTGAAGGAGCGGATCTCGTTTTCGCGGGTGTTCGGGGCGGTCGTCATCGTCGGCGGCCTTGCCGTGATCGGCGCTGAATCGATCGGCCATATCGGGCCCGACGGCGTCCTGGGCGATCTGATCTTCGTGCTGACCGGATTGATGTTCGCGGTCTTCGGCACGCTGCTGCGCCGTTGGCGCGTCTCCGCTTTCTCCGCGGCCACCGTCATCAGCGTGCTGTCGCTCTCGCTGCTGCCGGTCTATGCGGCATCCGGCGGTCTCGGCCGCGTGATGGCGCTGGGCCTCGGCGAAAACGCGCTGCAGGCGATGGGGCAGGGGGTCCTGGCCGGCCCCGCGGCGCTGTATCTGTTCGCATTCTCGATCCAGCTTCTCGGCGTTGCCCGCGCCGCCGTCTTCCCGGCGATGGTGCCGGCGCTGACCCTGCTCGTCGGCTGGCTCCTGCTCGGCGAGCCCCCGACCGCGCTGCAGGCGACGGGGCTGGTCGTGGTGCTGTCCGGATTCTATCTGGCGCAACGGCAGCGGTAGAGGATCACCCGGCCTTTGGGCGACAGTGCATCCAATCCGCCCTGCGAGCTACTTTTCCCCGCGTGGATCATTCAGTTGCATGGTGATCACATCCATCGGTCGCCAGTACGTCTCAAATCCATTGTCGTAATCGGCACGAATGGTGTGGATGTTGAGTTTGCAGTCGCCCGTCTGCCGATAGATCGGCCCCGCAAGTCCATTTTCCACCCACGCACACACGTGCCTGCCAAAGCGAATTGCGCCTGATGAGCTATCGTAGATAAGGCCAGCAACTCTGATTTTGTGCTGGTTGTATAGTTTGCAGTCGGACGCTGCCCAATCTCCAGTGACGTATTTATCGCACAGGGTCGCTGACACCCACGCACGATTTTGATCGGGATTGCCACGGAATTCCAAAAACGCCGCACCGTTGGGCGTGCGCCAGACGCTGGGCACTTTTGCAACAAAAACGGATTCGGAATGCGCTTCCCCAGATACGACCAGCATGAAAATCGTCGACAATAACGCAATCACTGTCTTCATTTTTGCCTCCGCTGGCATGTGCCTCAACGTCGAAATGTTCGCAGCAGTTTGCGCCGGAGAGAAATAAACTCAGCGTTTGTATTCGTCGGTGTGTCCATCACTTTCGTTCGATCCGAGGCCGCCAGTATTGCGCGTATATTGCGCACCTCACCAATACGGATCGTCCCAGGGTTCGGCCATATACGGCGGCGGCCTCCAGGGCGCTGGCGGCCGCCTGGGCCGCAGAGGTGCGGCTGCGGGCAGGCGCGGGCGCGCAGCAGCATCGTTTTCCTTCTTCACGGTCGGCGCGGAAGATTTCGCGGACAAGGCGGCAAGCTGTGCTTGCAGCGCCTGTATCTGCGCAGCGATGCGCGCGCTGTCCCGGGCACCTTGCTCCTGCGTCGTCTTGAGCTGTTGAATGGCGTCGGAATGCTCGCGAAGCGTCTGGTCGTGACTGCTTTTCAGTTGCTCCAGCTTTTCGTTGATGTTCGCAAGGCCCTGCGCGATGGTCTTCAGCGATTGTGCCACGTCGGCGGATGTCGAGTCGGCGGATGGGGTGGCGGCGGGCGGAACGTCTTTCGTTTCCTTGCCGCTCGAAGGCGCCGGCACGTCTTTCTGGCTCGCAGGAGCTGGCGGGGAGGGCTGTTCGCCCGCATCGGCGACCTGGACCATCAGCGACTTCGTCGAAGCGCGAGGCTCGGACGCCGCCGAGGGCGCGATCGAGGCTTGCGGGATCCATCGCGCCATGATCGCCTTGGCCTCATTGCCATATCGCGCAGCGAAGGCAGCACCAACGATGCCTATCGCCAGGAGAAGGCCGACGAGGACTCGCAGCATCGGCCGGCCCCGTCTCGGGCCTGGGGGAGGAGCCTGGTTCTCCGATGCTGGCGCCTCGTTCACGGCAGCGTCGCGTCGCTCCGCCTCGGCGCTTTTCTGCTGGTTTGGTGGGCTGTCGCCGCCGCGCTCCAGTCCGGCGACCATTCGGTCCAACCGTGCAAGGTCTTCCTCGGCGCTCTTGATCCGTTCATAGGCGCGGGCCAGCTCGCCATCGGCGGGTTTCATGCCGTGCGGTTCGTCCGGCTTCGGGTCATCCGTCTGAGGCACCGATGCGCTCTCCATTCAGTCTTGCATCAACGGAATGAGTGCGGCAGTCCGAGATTGTCGAGAAGGATAGGCCCCGCCGCCGCTTTGATCAAGACAACGCGGGCGTGAGGGAGAATTTATGGCGACCTCGGCCGGACGCTTCCGCCGGGTTCATGCCCCCGGCGCAGCAGACGCAGCTCCCATCAACGCCGAGCTGTTTGCGCCTTCGACAAGTCCCGTAGAAACCAATCGTTAGGCTTTCATCGCGACCGATTTACTCGATTCCGATTCGTTCTTTGGGAACGAAATAGAGTCAGATGCAGAACGTTTCGGGTCGGCCGTGCCTGCTCGATTTGCCTTTCGTGGCCGATCGCACAATTGAGCTGCGCAGATTCCGAATCCGCATAGCGCGCCGCTCCTGGTGGGCCCACGCTGGCCGGGCGCCCTGGTTCTCGGACGGACCTCTTTCCTTCCCTGGTGCGCACCTTCGGGCCTGTGCTCGATTGGTTCGAAATCGATGGCGCTGCTTTTCGGCAACATCGCAACAACGACTTCCTCCGTCGAACCAGGCACCAATTCTCAGGAGGTATCTCATGCGGCGTCTTTTGTTCGCCCTGTCCGTGGCCGTTCCGGTAGCTGTGGGCGCAATCGCGCCAGCCGCCGCGCAGGACTACCCTTACTGCCTGCAGGGAAAGGACTATGGCCTTCCGGGCCTTTGCTACTACTGGACCTACCAGCAATGCCTGGCGAGCGCATCCGGCACGTTCTCATATTGCGGGATCAACCCGCGCTTCGCCTTTTTCTACGCGCAGCCAGGCCGCTGGCCGCCGCCGCGCTGAGATCGTGTTGACCTAGAGCATGAGCCGATCAGGTTGAATCGGCTGCGGATTGATTTCACCTCTCCCGCAAGCGGGAGAGGGAGCGCAGCCTCGCCGGTTCTGCGTTTGAACCTGATCGCCGATTCCTCTAGGGGAAGGCCTCGCGGCGGGCTGACGAGTTATCGTCGTGTCGTGAACTCATGCGAAGGGTGTCGATATTCCCAACCTGCTTGTTCAAGCTCGGGATGGTCAAGCTCCATCTGGGGATAGCCCACGCAGAGATAAGCGACGAGTTTCTGAGAGCTTGGCACGTCCAGAATTTCATTGATCCGCACCGGGTTCAGGATCGACACCCATCCGAGCCCGATTCCTTCGGCCCGCGCGGCGAGCCACATCGAGCAGATGGCGGCGACGACCGAATATTCGATCGTTTCCGGCATGGTTGCGCGTCCGAGGCCGTGGCCGATATCGCCGGCCTTGTCCGCGAAGACAGCCAGATGACCCGGCGCCTCCTCGAGACCTGACAGCTTCAGTGCGGCATATCGGGCCGCGCGATCGCCCGAATAGGATGCCAGGGCATCGGCGTTGCAGGCCCTGAAATCGTCGATTACGGCGCTGCGTCTTGCCGGGTCCTCCACGATGACGAACCGCCACGGCTGGCTCAGGCCGACCGATGGGGACAGGCAGGCGATATCGATGAGCCGCTCCAAGGCGCCGTCAGGCAGCGGATCGGTCCGGAATCGCCGCACGTCGCGACGCCAGATGAGGAGTTCGCGAAGTTGCCGGCGAAATTGCTTGTCGAAGGTGACCATCAGAGTTGCAGATTCGGATGAAAGAGCGCGGCGGGCAAGCAGTGGCCGCACAACGTTCCGAGCTAACCATAATAATATTGCCACGAGCCACGGCGACACGAGAACGACAATCTGCGACATCGCTCCAAAATTGATCGGTTTTCGACCTAAAATGGGAGCTGAGCCATGAAATGCACTAAGCAGTCGTTTGCGCGCTGCTGGCAGTGTCTCTGTCCTTGAGTATTGGAAGACTCAATGCGCGCGATTCCGATCTCGCCACTGATACGTTGGCAGCCGCTCAGACCGCCAGGCAGCAATGCATGAATACCTGTCGTGCGCGATATCGCGATTGTCGTCGTCTGAAACAGCGGCCATCGTTCGAGTGTCGGGGTGTTTACCAGGACTGCACACGATTCACTTGTAGTGGTTCAGGACCGGGGTAACCTGCCTTCTGCGGCCATCAGCGGCAACGCCCGCACCCGACGGTCTATCCCTTGACGCTCTGCTGATCGCGTCGACGAACAGCAAGTGGGGCGGGGTAGTTAGTGGAGTGTAACCCGCTGATCTTGAGAAACGAACGGCGGATTACGCCTTCGGCTAAGCGCTCTACGCGCTGGTTGCCCGTCACCGGTGCGAGCATCGCTGTCTTTCAGGCAAGTTTTGGACTCGATGCCCGCTTGGAATGTCCACTGATTGCAACCTAGCTTGTCCTCTGTCGACGCGACAATGCGTTGCCGACAACCGACAGGCAAAAAAACTGCGATGTGACTGAAAGTCCCAGGCGGCCGACTGAAGACTTGGTCCCAGTCTCTGGTCGATATCTTCCAACGACTTTTCCTGACATAGAACGCTAGGCAAGATTCATCACAGACGCGCAGACGCCGCGCATCGATGGCTCACCGAACGCGCGCAACTTGAAGCCGCAACGCTTCAAGGCGTTCGATACATATTTCTTTGAATCTCATTTCCCCACGTTACTCCTCATAAGCTCTGCAAAACGATTGTTGCGCGACCACCTGAAGGACTAGTGGCGACGCACGATCAAACTATCTAAAGTTGTGTATGGGAACAGGCCTCGACCGGACCGGAGCCGAACCACAGCGAACGCAAGAAGATCCCACGGTATTTTAGCGGCTTGCGATGCAAGTCGCCGAATAGAAGGACTGTTCCCATGACCTTTCGACTCCTCGCAGATCAGTCGCTACTCAACCAGGGCGGGAGATTCTCCGCAGAACTTGGCTTGGCGGCATTGCCGCTTGGCCTCTTTCTCGATCGTTCCGACCTTTATCGATGGGAGGTTTAATGTCGACGCAGGAAGCAGTTTTGAACTTGGGCTATGATCCGACGATCGTCGAAACAGGGCCGTCGATCAGGCCCGTCTTTACGGGAACGCTCCCGACAAATGCGACGGTTAATCCGGACTATTTGCCACCGCCGAAAGCCCAGGGGACGGCACAGCACGAGGGCAGCCCCGGCAGTTGCGCGGCATGGGCATCGACTTATGGCCTCGCCACCTACACGGCTGCCGCTACGTCTGGCCAGTCGCCATCGAGCACGTCGCTGCAGGCGAGTCCTGCCCACATCTATATTCAAGTCATGAAGAGCTACGGAGCCACGACCTGCCAGGGCTCGCAGCTCGGTTCCTATCTCAATATTCTGAAACAGGGCGGGACACCGAACTTGGCGACGTCGCGTTACTATCCTAATTGCAAGGAGCTTTGGTCGAGCTACGACCCGAACGCGACTATCGACCCGAACTTCCAGATACCCGGTTGGGCCATCGTGGAGACGTCCGATCTCGATGCCGTCAAGGCGGTCATCGCCAATGGCGGGGCGCTCTGCTATGGCACCGCGCTTAACGAGGGCTTCATGACCTACAGCAGCTCTTCCCCGAGCCCGATGACCGGTCCCTTCAACAAGGTTACGAACCCAAGCGGCCAACTTGTCGGCCACTGCATGCTCATCATTGGCTACGATGACGCCAACGAGGCCATTCTGATCCAGAATAGCTTCGGCGAGAGCTGGGGTCACCAGTGGAACGGCAGGGGTGGCTATATTTGGATGAACTATAAGCTCTTCCAGTATCTCGCGCAGGGGCAGGCGGCGTACGTCACATCCTAAGCGCCGGCAGCGTTGCCAGATCAGACCTACGTTTGGAAAGTGGATGTCAGGCCCACGACAGGGCTCGCGAATGGCGATAGCGAGCCCATGCTGATGGTGCCCAACGCAACCCTATTAAAGCCACCGTCGTTCGAGTGTCGGGTGTCTACCAGGACTGCGCCCGATTCACTTGTACTGGTTCAGGACCGGGGTGGCCGACTTGCCTTTTGTGGCTGTCAGCGGCGAAAGTGCAAGGCAGATTACGCTGGCGCTAATCGTACTGAGTCAGACGGTCGCAGTCATTGAGGCTGAGAATCAAGTAATTGAGGAGATTCAATATTTGGCGCGGAGGGCCAGATGAATCTCGATCAGGGTGGCGATAGCGAAACGCGGTTTGCGGAGTATGTAGCCGGTCTTGGAAGCGTGATCGGTCACGTGGAGCGGACGAGACCGCTGCGCGACTATTGCACGGGCCTGATGCTGCCTGGGGAACGCAAGAGCGTTGAGCCGATGGCGGCGCGGACGGCTCCAGCGCGCACGGCGGCACAGCACCAGTCGTTGCTGCATTTTGTCGCCAACGCGGCATGGTCGGATGAGGACGTGCTGGCGAAGGTGCGCGAGATGGTGCTGCCGGCGATCGAGAAGAGCGGACCGATCGAGGCGTGGATCATCGATGACACCTCGTTCCCCAAGCAAGGCAAGCATTCGGTCGGCGTGCACCACCAATATTGCGGGCAGCTCGGCAAGCAGGCCAATTGCCAGGTGGCGGTGTCGCTGTCGGTTGCCAATCATGCCGCCAGCCTTCCGGTGGCCTATCGGCTGTACTTGCCGGAAGCCTGGACGAAGGATCGTGCCCGGCGGAAGAAGGCAGGCGTGCCGAAACAGATCAAGTTCAAGACCAAGCCGCAGATCGCGCTGGAGCAAATCCGCGGGGCCTGCGAGAGCGGCCTGCCACGCGGCGTCGCGTTGATGGATGCGGCCTACGGCAGGGACGCGCGGCTGCGTGCAGGCATGACGGAATTGGGTGTGCCTTACGTGGTCGGCATCGTGCCGACCATCTTGATGTGGGCCCCTGGCAGCGGCCCACGGCGGATGGACAAGCCGATGAACAACACCGGCCGCCGCGACGAGCCCGAACTGGTCTCGGCCAAAAAAGTGGCACTCGGTCTACCGAAGCAGGCTTGGCGCACGGTGACGTGGCGGGAAGGCTCGGCCGACCAGCTATCCTCGCGCTTCGCCCGTGTGCGTGTCCGCGTCGGGTACAACAAGCTGATCCCCGAGAAGCTGTCGCCTGAGTGGCTGTTGATCGAATGGCCGGAGGGCGAAGCCGAGCCGACCAAATACTGGCTCTCCACGCTGCCGGAGAACGTCAGCTTCACGCAGCTCGTCGATCTGGCCAAGCTGCGCTGGCGCATCGAGCGCGACTATCAGGAGCTCAAGCAGGAGGTCGGACTCGGTCACTACGAAGGGCGCGGCTGGCGTGGCTTCCATCATCACGCAACCCTGTGTATCGCGGCCTACGGCTTCCTCATCGCCGAACAGGCGACGATTCCCCCCTCAGGACCTCGTTCCGCCTCGCCAGTCCAGGTCCCTCCCTTACCCGACAACTATCGACCCAGAGGATCTGCCCTTGCGGCCTGAACGCCTCGTCCCGAACTCGATTGCAACCATGCGCGTGCGGCTGAGCCGTGCCCTCAGCAAAACGATCACACGATGCCCTTGTTGCGGCGTCCTCGCCGCATCACGCACGCGCAGAAAAATCATGACGCAGTAAGACTAATCCGCCCTACGAGCTACGCTAATGCATATGCGGGTAAGCCGCGATCTGGCAACGCGGCTGCGGTCGGCGAACGATAAACGATGACTTCCTCGTCGTGATAGGTCGCTCCGCGCTCAAGGATGAAATTTGATTTCTCCAAGACGCGACGCGATGCGCAATTCTTGGCGGAAACCACTCCGATAAGAGACGGCAAGCGAAGCTCCCGCAGCCCGATACTGGTCAGCGCATATGCGATTTCGCTCGCGAATCCTCGCCCCCAAAGCATTCGCTTGAACGTGTAGGCAACCTCAACCTCTTCAACGCCTTCAACGAAAATGTGCCGGATTCCAGCGCGCCCCGCGAATTCGCCGGTCCGAGTTCTCAACGCCCAGAGCCCAAAGCCATGACGGTCCCAATGGGCAATGTTGAGGCTCAGATAGGCCCGCGTTGTCTCGGGCGAGCGCACGCCACCCAAATAGCGAGATACTTCCGGATCCAAGTGCAGCGCGACCAAGTCCTCAAGGTGACATTCGTGCAACCTCTCGGCGGTCAATCTACTCGTGGTGAAGTGCTCCATAGGGTTCAAACCCGCGCGCAGTGCAGCGCGAGGAGGATTACGCCTACGGCTAATCGGCCCTGCGGGCTAGTCCGCCCACATGGTTTGATGCGATGTTAGTCAAGCTGCATGCTGCGTGGATCGAGTGACATCCCCGTGACCGGCCAGGAGGCCTGCGATGGAGATGTCCTCATCGATCGCCTCCCAGTGCAGCCCGACTCTGCTTAGCTCAACCTGCTCACGCTCCGCAGGCGTTGCGTGCAGCAGTCGTGGAAACCACGCGATGGGGACGCCCAGCGTCCGTCCGTCGGACAGCTCGACCCACATCGTGTGCTCGTCGAACCGAACACTAGTTGGCGAAGTGCTCATGCCACGCTCTCAAGATAAGATCCCGGTTCTCGGCGACAACTCGCAGGATATTCGAAAGCTCGCGCGGATTAAAGCCGTAACTGTCGGCTAGCGTAATCTCCGGCTCGAGCCAGACTTTGGCATCTCTTCCACCACCCTTGATGTGGACATGGGCCGGTTCCGGTGGCTGCCCCTCGTTCGAGAAGAAATAGTAGCGCAAGCCGCTGTTGCGAAACACGACAGGCATGAAGGCCTCCGAGCGGCTTGCGCCTAAGTCAGATCACGAACACCCCGTCGTCGACCCGCACGTATCGCACTTCATGCACGTGCCATTCCGCACCAGCGTGAAGTTGCCGCACTCTGAGCACATCTCGCCTTCGTAGCCTTTGGCTTTCGCCTCAGCGCGACGTTCGGCCTTGCTGGGGGCGAGGGCAGCGGCGGTGCCGGCCTTGCTCCAGTGTCCTACCTTCTCCGCGGGCGAAAGGTCGTGCTCGGTCTCCTGCTTCAGCGCCACGGCGCCTTCGATGGTGTCGGAGACGCGAGACGCGCCTTGGGAGGAGAGGGCGGTGACGCGGGAGCCGCCGGCGGGGGCGTTGTCGGCGGTCTGGCTGACTGCGGTCGAGCCGCCGCGCATGACGACGAGGTTGTCGGTGCGCGAGCGGGTGAGGCCGCGTGACAGGTACTTCGTCGCCTGGTGCTGCGGCCCCTCCGGGTCCTTGCCTTCCTCGACGCCCTTGCCGAGCGCGTCGAAGCCGCTCTCGTTGGGGTCGACATGGGCGAGGTCGAAGCGGGCGAGATAGCTCACCGCGAGCTCGCGGAAGACATAGTCGAGGATCGAGGTCGCATACTTGATGGAGTCGTTGCCCTGCACCGGGCCCGCCGGCTCAAAGCGGGTGAAGGTGAAGGCGTCGACATATTCATCGAGCGGCACGCCGTATTGCAGGCCGAGCGAGACCGCGATCGCGAAGTTGTTGATGAAGGAGCGGAGCGCGGCGCCTTCCTTGTGCATGTCGATGAAGATCTCGCCGAGACGGCCGTCGTCATATTCGCCGGTGCGCAAGTAGACCTTGTGGCCGCCGACCACCGCCTTCTGGGTGTAGCCCTTGCGGCGATCCGGCATCTTCTCGCGCTCGCGCATCACGACGATGCGCTCGACCAGCTTCTCGACGATCTTCTCGGAGACCTGCGCGGCACGCGCGGCCACCGGCTTCTCGTAGAGCGCCTCCACCGCATCGTCCTCGTCTTCATCATCGCTGATGAGCTGCGAGTTGAGCGGCTGCGACAGTTTCGAGCCGTCGCGGTAGAGTGCGTTGGCCTTCAGCGCCAGCTTCCAGGACAGCATGTAGGCTGCCTTGCAGTCCTCGACCGTGGCGTCGTTCGGCATGTTGATGGTCTTGGAGATCGCGCCCGAGATGAACGGCTGCGCCGCCGCCATCATGCGGATGTGGCTCTCGACCGAGAGATAGCGCTTGCCGATCTTGCCGCAGGGATTGGCGCAGTCGAACACCGGATAGTGCTCGGCCTTCAGATGCGGGGCGCCTTCCACGGTCATCGCGCCGCAGATGTGGACGTTCGCCGCTTCGATCTCGCGCCTGGAGAAGCCGATCGCCGACAGCAGGTCGAAACCGGGCGCTGCGATCGCTTCCGCGCCGATGCCGAGCTGGTCGCGGATGAAGTCCTCGCCGAAGGTCCATTTGTTGAAGGCGAACTTGATGTCGAACGCGGTCGGCAGCGCCTTCTCCACCTTGGCAATCGCCTCGTCGGTGAAGCCTTTGGCCTTGAGGGTCGAGGCATTGATGCCCGGCGCGTTGGACAGCGAGCCGTGGCCGACGGCGTAAGCCTCGATCTCCGCGATCTCGCTCTCGCGATAGCCGAGCGCGCGCAAGGCTTCCGGCACCGCCTGGTTGATGATCTTGAAGTAGCCGCCGCCGGCGAGCTTCTTGAACTTCACCAGCGCGAAATCGGGCTCAATGCCGGTGGTGTCGCAATCCATCACGAGGCCGATGGTGCCGGTCGGCGCCACCACGGTGGTCTGGGCGTTGCGATAGCCGTTGATCTCGCCGAGGGCCAGCGCATCGTCCCAGGCCCTGGTCGCGTGCGTGACGATGTCGGCCTGCGGGCAGGAGGCGTGGTCGAGCGGCACCGGGTTGACCGCGAGCGCCTCATAGCCCGACGCATTCCCATGCGCGGCGCGGCGATGGTTGCGGATCACCCGCAGCATGTGGGCCGCGTTCTTCTTGTAGCCGGGGAAGGTGCCGAGCTCGGCCGCCATCTCGGCCGAGGTCTTGTAGGCGATGCCGGTCATCACGGCGGTCAGCGCGCCGCAGAGCGCGCGGCCTTCCTTGGAGTCGTAGGGCAGACCCATGGTCATCAGGAGGCCGCCGATATTGGCGAAGCCGAGGCCGAGCGTGCGGAACTCGTAGGACAGCTCCGCGATCGCCTTCGACGGGAATTGCGCCATCAGCACGGAGATCTCGAGCACGATGGTCCAGAGCCGGCACAGGTGCTCGTATGACTCGACGTCGAAGCGTCCCCCACCCAACCCTCCTCCGCCTGCGGGGGAGGGAAGGGAGGGGGTGTAGAAGGTCAGCAGGTTCGCGGACGCCAGGTTGCAGGCGGTGTCGTCCAGGAACATGTATTCCGAGCACGGGTTCGACGCGCGGATGTCGCCGGACGCCTTGCAGGTGTGCCAGTCGTTCATCGTGGTGTTGAAGTGCAGACCCGGATCGGCGCTGGCCCAGGCGGCGTAGCCGATCTTCTCCCAGAGATCGCGCGCCTTCAGCGTCTTCGTCACCTTCTTGTTGGTGCGGGCGATCAGGTTCCAGTCGCCGTCGGTCTCGACCGCGCGCAGGAAGTCATCCTTCAGCGACACCGAGTTGTTGGAGTTCTGGCCGGAGACGGTGAGATAGGCTTCCGAATCCCAATCGGTGTCGTAGATGTCGAACTGCAGGTCCTTGTAGCCCTGCTTGGCGAACTGGATCACCCGCTTGATGTAGTTGTCGGGCACCATGGCGCGGCGCGCGAGCTTGATCTCGCGGCGGAGCGCCGGGTTCTTCTCGGGATCGAAGCAGTCGTCGCCCGAGCCTTCGCAGTTGACGCAGGCCTTCAGCACCGCCTTCAGATGCTTCTGGTTGATCTTGGAGCCGGTGACGAGGGCGGCGACCTTCTGCTCTTCCTTCACCTTCCAGTCGATATAGGTCTCGATGTCGGGGTGATCGATGTCGACCACAACCATCTTGGCCGCGCGGCGGGTGGTGCCGCCGGACTTGATCGCGCCCGCAGCGCGGTCGCCGATCTTGAGGAAACTCATCAGGCCCGACGAGCGGCCGCCGCCGGACAGCCGTTCGCCTTCGCCGCGCAGGCGCGAGAAATTCGAGCCGGTGCCGGAGCCGTATTTGAACAGGCGCGCCTCGCGCACCCAGAGGTCCATGATGCCGCCATCGTTGACGAGGTCGTCCTCGATGCCCTGGATGAAGCAGGCGTGCGGCTGCGGATGCTCGTAAGCCGATTTCGACTTGGTCAGCTTGCCGGTCTTGTGGTCGACGTAATAGTGGCCCTGGCCGGGGCCGTCGATGCCGTACGCCCAGTGCAGGCCGGTGTTGAACCATTGCGGCGAGTTCGGCGCCACCATCTGTTTCGCGAGCTGATAGCGGATCTCGTCGAAGAAGGCCTGTGCGTCCTCATCCGAGGAGAAATAGCCGCCCTTCCAGCCCCAATAGGTCCAGCAGCCGGCCAGGCGATCGAACACCTGCTTGGCCGAGGTCTCGCCGACATAGCGCTCGTTCTCGGGCAGCAGCGCGAGCGCCTCGGTGTCGGGCACCGAGCGCCACAGCCAGGAGGGGACGGTCTCTTCCTCGACCTTCTTCAGGCGCGCGGCGACGCCGGCTTTGCGGAAATATTTCTGCGCGAGCACGTCGGAGGCGACCTGCGACCAGAACTCGGGCACCTCGACATTGTCAGCCCGGAACACGACGGAGCCATCGGGATTGCGGATCTCAGACGTGGTCAGCCTGAAATTGATCCCACCGTAAGGAGACTGTCCAGCTGTGGTGTTGCGCCGTTCGATAATCATGCGTCGTGCCCCGTCTTCTGCCCGGCCTCCCTGCATTGCCGCGAGGGATGGTCCGGAAATGTTATTCCCAAAGCGAGTCCCTGGTCCCATCCTTCCGTCCAAAGGGTGGGGGCCAGAGCCCCGCAAGCTCAGCCGGTGGACCGGCCTGTTTCTCTCGACCGCAGGATTCGGCTGGCACCGATCCGGCGGCGGCATGTCCCTGACCGGCCCAGGCGGACCGTTCGGGTCATGCGTTCAACGCCCCAAAACTCGTAACGCGACAGGTCACCGCTGGGCCTTTTCCGGCCCGTTTTGGCGTCCCAAAATGCCCGGGAAATTCCGGGAGGAATTTCCGAAATTGCGGGCTGCAAAGCCCTTCACCCGCAGCCTGTTCGGCTGACGGAGTGGTCGTTCTGGACCCTTTTGGGAGCGACCGGCGGGGACCCGAAACACACTCGCGCCGAACAGGAGGAAAGCTAGGCCAAGTCCGTGACGCCCGTCAAGGACTAGTACGAGTTCCTGAATCAAATACTAAATATGGTGGAAAAGGGAGGAAAACAGGGGCAGTGCCACGCCTGTGATACCGCCAAGTATCAGTGAGTCCTGAAGGATTCCCAAGAGAAAAAAATCTCATGGCGCTGTGGAACAACGCTTCGCCCGCTTTTCACAGGACAGGTATTTTTTGGCAGCCCACGGATTGCATTCCGAAGACTCACGTGGGCTTACGGAGAAACAACGGGCAGGCATGCCGGCAGGCCCGTGGCTGGCCGCCCCAAATCACTTCGAGAAGCGAGTCGATGCCGCTGATTGGCGAAGGCATTCGTTGACAGTGGTGATCAGCGCCTTCGGCGTGAATGGCTTGCGCAGGCAGCGCGCCGCGCCGATCTCGAGGGTCATGCGCAAAAAATCCGGCGCGCGCTCGGCATTGGCGAAGGCGTAGCCGGACATCGCGATGATCGGGATATCGGGTGCGCGCTCGTGAAAGATCCGGATCGATTCGAAGCCGCTCATGTGCGGCATGAAGACGTCGATCAGCATCACATCGAAGCTGCGATCTTCGAGCGCAACCATCCCGGCGTCACCGCCGTCGGCGACGGTGACGTCAAAGCCCTTGCGCTTCAGACAGACCTCGATGGCGGCGCACACCATCGGGTCATCATCGACCACGAGAACGCGCGGCACGAGGGATCCTCTTGTTGAGACGATACCGATACAGGTTTGATTAGGCGGAAGCGCGGTAGCACGTCTGCAAGATGCTGTGCATATGAGATTCGGTTACAGCCGAATTCATGTTCGCGACGCTGGAGGTGGCCTCTCAACAGAAAAGGGCGGCTTTCGCCGCCCCTTTTCACGCGAAACGCATCAAATCGGTCAGGGGCAGGGATGACGCTTGCCGTCATAACCGAGATAGGTGCCCGACGCCGGGTCGTAGGACTTGTAGCGCTGCTGGCAGTAGGCGACGTCACCGCCGCCAGGCGCGGCCGCAACCGCCGCGCTGTCATCATAGTAGTAGCTGTCGTCGTAATAGCCCGGCCCATACCCGTAGCCATAGTAGTTGTCGTAATAGGCGCTCGACGCGAGCGCGCCACCGATCAGGGCACCCGCAGCAACGCCGGGCCAAACTCCGTAGCGGCGGTGACCATAGTAGCCGCCGCGCCAGCCAGGCCGATACCCACCACTCCATCCAGGCCGGCCGCCGCTCCAACCGGGACTGGCGATCGCGCCGCCGCGGAAGGCGGGAGCGCCTGCGAACTTGGTGCCAAGGCCTGCGCCACCGCCGGCAAAGCCGCCTCGGTAGCCGCCGCCACCGGCAAACCCGCCTCCGCGGAATCCACCACCGCCGCCTCCGATGGCTGCTCCACCGCCGAAGCCGCCTCCGCGGAATCCACCACCGCCGCCTCCAATGGCCGCTCCGCCGCCGCCGACTCGCCCGGCGGAAAACTTGGTACCCTGGGCAAAACCTTCGCTAGGCGCCACGAGCGGCACTACCAGCGCGAGCGCAGCGGCGGTGCTTAAAATCTTGAGATTGATCATCGTTGGGACTCCATCTGCGGGACATGGCCCAACCCTTTCCGGGGGCCGGCGTTCCAGAGCCGCGCGCAACCTTGGTGCGCGGGCCCTCAACCTCTCAGATAGGAACTGTATGGCGAATGAACGGGTTAGACCGAATTCCGCGACAATTGGCCGCCAACACTGCGCCGTGATGTTCCGCTCTGGTCACAACTCGTGCGGCAATCTGGACAATTCGATCCGCCGATGGCATCAGAGCCCAACGATCCCGAACCGGCCGGCGCTTCATGAAACAATTCCTGCTCAAATTCTTCACGTGGTGGAACGGCCAGACCTTTGGCACGCAGCTCTGGACTTGGCGGTTCGGCGAACTGGTCGGTACGGACGAGCAGGGCAATCGCTACTATCGCACCCGCGGCGGCAAGATCGATCCGGTCCTGCACTTCGAGCGCCGCTGGGTGATCTATAACGGCTATGCCGAAGCCTCGCGCGTGCCGCCATCATGGCATGGCTGGCTGCATCATGTCGTCGACGTGCCGCCGACCGAAGAGAAATACACGCCGCGGGAATGGGAAAAGCCGCATGTGCCGAACATGACGGGCACGCCGGCGGCGTATCGTCCGTCCGGCTCGACGCTGGCGAGCGGCCGCCGCCCGAAGGCGACCGGCGACTATCAGCCCTGGACGCCTGCGAGCTGAATCAAACTCATTCGTACGTTGTGCGAGCGCGCAATTGCGCGTGCAGCGCACGCGTGCCTGTGAACAACGGTAACAGCGGGGACGGGCGCTACAGCGTTCTTGCGCTTCACGCGGGGTCGGAGCTCAATAAGGTCATCTTACGGAGGTGGATGACCATCGCGTCGGATCGGGCTCCAGAATCGCGACTGCCCCGATGAGCAGCGGCCTCCGAGTGGGATGCGGCCGGGACATAGGCCCCCGGTGCAGACGTCCTGAAATCGCCCGTTAATGTGAGGCCACCGTAAGAGAGGAAAGGCCGCCCGGGAAACTTGGCGGCCTTTTTCTTTGCCTCGAGGTTCTTATCCGAGCCGCGCGGCGGCGCGGGCGATCATCTCGCCGCGGCGCGCCTGTGACGATGCCATCTTCTCTTTCATGAAGGCGAGGATCTCGGCCGGCGCGGTGTCCGGCGAGCCGGCGTCGAACGGCGGCTTCGGATTGTATTCGAGCCGAAGCTGGATCGCCTCCGCCGTCCTGCGGTCGACGAGCTCCGACACCAGCGTCAGTGCGAAATCAATACCGGCGGTGACGCCGCCGCCGGTGATGCGGTTGCGATCGACACACACTCGCGTCCGCGTCGGGATCGCACCGAAGGCTGAGAGAAAATCCATCGCCGACCAGTGCGTCGTGGCGCGATAACCCTTGAGCAGGCCGGCGGCGCCGAGCACCAGCGAGCCCGTGCAGACCGAGGTGACATACTTTGCGCCCTCCGCCTGCTTGCGCAGGAAGGCGAGCATCTCCTCGTCATCAGTCATGTCGTCGGCGCCCATGCCGCCGGGGACGCAGATCACGTCGAGTTGCGGGCAGTCGGCAAAGCTGACGGTGGGCATCAGCGCCAGCGCGGTATCGCTCGGCACCGGTTCGATACGTTTCCACACCAGATGCACTTTGGCCCCGGGCACGGAGGAGAACACCTGCAGCGGGCCGGTGAGGTCGAGTTGCGTCACCTTTGGAAACACCAGAAGTCCGATTTGTAGCGGGGTCGACATGGGAGCGCCTCAAATATCCGTTGACCGCGACACAATGGCATGGTGGCCTCATGTCCAAAATGGCATAATTCCCTCATTTCAGGACAATCGTGCGTTCTGAAGATCGACAGGAGAAGCCCCGATGATCGGCGTCCTCATCTTCCCGGAGTTTCAATTGCTGGATGCCGCCGGTCCGATTTCGGCGTTCGAGATCGCCGCGCGCTTTGCCGACAGTCCGCCCGCGCTCAAGGTGATCGCGGTGACGCCAGGGCCGGTGCGTTCGTCCTCGGGCGCCGAGATGTTTGCGCGCGGGCTGCGACCGTCAGCGGCTCTCACAACGCTGATGGTCGCGGGCGGCGAGGGCGTACGTACGGCGGCGAAATGCGAAAAGACGCTGGCGTTCGTGCGCGGGCTCGCCAAGCGCGGTGTCCGCATCGCGAGCGTCTGCTCGGGCGCCTATGTTCTCGCGGAAGCCGGCCTGCTCGACGGCCGCCGCGCCACCACGCATTGGCAGCGGACCAAGCATTTCCTGGCTGCCTATCCGAAAGTGAAACTGGAGCCGGATCGCATCTTCACCCGCGACGACAACATCTGGACCTCGGCCGGCATCACCGCCGGGATCGACCTGGCACTGGCGATGATCACCGAGGACTATGGCGAGGAGATCGCGCAGAAGACTGCGCGGCAACTCGTGCTCTATCATCGCCGCAGCGGCGGCCAGTCGCAGTTCTCCTCGCTATTGGAGTTGAAGGCTTCAAACGGCCGCTTCGGCCCGCTGCTCGCCTGGGCGCGCGAGCATCTCGATGCGCCGCTGACAGTCGAGGACATGGCGGAGAAGGCCGGCATGAGCTCGCGCCACTTCACCCGCGCCTTCGTCGCCGAGACCGGCACGACGCCATCGAAAGCGGTCGAGCGCCTGCGCATCGAGGTGGCGCGGCAGCGCGTGCAGTCTTCCGCCGAAGCCATTGAGCGCGTCGCGGAGGCCACCGGTTTCCGCGATCCCGAGCGGATGCGCCGCGCCTTCATCCGCGCCTTCGGCCAGCCGCCGCAATCGCTGCGGCGGGCGGCGAGGGCGGGTTAGCAGTTGTCGCTTCAAGCCGCTAACACGAGCAAGATTGATGCACATCACTATCGACATCGACGATATCGTTCTTGAGAAGATTCAGACGATCCGCGAACGTGAAGGTCGTCCCATCAGCGCGATTATCTCCGAATTGCTTACGGAGGCGCTCGCCGCGCGCCGCGCGGCTGGCGCAACGTCGCCCTTCTGCTGGACAGCCCGTCCAATGAACGCACTGGTGGATATCTCAGATAAGGAGACGTTGCGCGCGCGGCTGAGTGACAATCCGATCGACTAAGGCGACAGTTTAGCCGTTCAGCGCCCTCAGCCACGCGCCGATATCGGTCGCTGCGACATTCGCCTGATTGAGCAATTTGCCCATGGTGAAGAAGCCGTGGAACTGGCCGGGAAAGTGCTTGTAGGTGACGGGCACGCCGGCCGCCTTGAGGCGTTCGGCATATTCGTCGCCTTCATCGCGCAAGGGATCGGCGCCGGCGGTCAGCACATAGGCCGGCGGCAGGCCGATTAGGGTGTTCGCACGTGCCGGTGAAGCCCGCCAATCGTGCGTGTCGGCGGCGCCGTTGAGATAGTGATCGCGAAACCAGCGGATGACGGAGTGCGTCAGCAGGATGCTGGTTTCCGGCTCGCTGTGCGAAGGATGCGTCATCGCGAAATCGACGGCCGGATAGATCAGCACCTGTCCCGCGATCGCAGGGCCGTTGCGGTCGCGCGCAGCGATCGATACGACCGCGGCGAGGTTGCCGCCGGCGCTGTCG
Source organism: Bradyrhizobium sp. USDA 10063 (assembly GCF_054063735.1). Lineage (NCBI taxonomy): Bacteria > Pseudomonadati > Pseudomonadota > Alphaproteobacteria > Hyphomicrobiales > Nitrobacteraceae > Bradyrhizobium > Bradyrhizobium sp. USDA 10063. The sequence continues at coordinate 779,703 of NZ_JBSSGP010000002.1, forward strand.
CCGCCGACGCAGAGCCGCGCAGCATCGATGCCGAGCTGCTTTGCGTTTGCCGCCACCCATTTCGTCGCGGCGATGGCATCGTCGACGGCCGCGGGGAATTTGTGCTCGGGCGCGAGACGATAGTCGACGGAGATCACGATCAGCTCGCCTTCATCGGCAAGCTTCCGGCAGACCACATCATGGGTGTCGAGATCGCCGATCACCCAGCCGCCGCCGTGGAAGAACACCAGCGCCGGCGACAGCCCGTGCTTCTGGCGCAGCTTCTTCGGCCTGTAGATCCGCGCCGGGATCGCGCCGTGGGGAGCGGGGATCGACAGCGGATCGACCTGGGCCAGCTCCGGCGGCTCGGGATTGGAGACGAAGCGCGCCTGCAGGTAGTACTCACGCGCTTCGGGCGCGGTCAGGGTTTCGTAAGCCGGGCGTCCGGCTTCCTGAAAGGCCTTGAAAACGGCGGCGGCATCGGGATCGAGAACGACAGGCATGTTGTACGGGCTTCCTCTGGATCTTCCGGTACGGATGCCGGATTTTTTGCTTTTTCCGCGTTGCGGTCTTGCGGACGTCGGTGGAGCCGGAACTATTCCATGGGGCGCCGAGGCTGACCAGTGGCCGGTGCCGCCCTTTCCCCGCCGTATTCGGCGTGTTAACCGGTGGTCCTGCGAGCGGCCCATAGCCAATAATCGATTAGTATGTTGAAAGTCCGATTCGCTCCTTGAAGCCGCGCGAGATGCTCCGAACCGTTGCCCTGACTGGCTTTGCGGCCCTGATCGCCGCCTCAACCCTCGCGCTTGCACCGCCAGCACGCGCGCAGATCGGCACGATTTTCTCCGATCCTGCGCCGCGTCCACCGGGCGCGATTCCGCGCGGCGGGCAACCGGCGCCTTCCGATGATGAGGAGGAAGTGCCGGAGTTGCCGCGCGGCCGGCTGTTGCCGACGCCGAACCGGCCGCTGCCGGGGCAGGGCGTGCCGCCACCCGGCAGCGTCCAGTCGCAGCCTCTGGCGCCGCCGCCGGGCACCCAGGGACCTGCTCCGAATGCGCCGCCCCCAGTCGCCGTGCAGCCGCCGTCGCCCGGGGCGCCCAACGTCGCCAATACACCGCCAGGTGCCAATCCGTTGCCGGGACTGCCGCCCGGACAGCGCCAGCCCAAGAACGTGCCGCAGACGCCGGCGACGCTACAGCCCGGCGACGAGGTGGTGAGCGAACCGCCGTCGACCAAGATCGCGAACAAGAAGGCGAGCTTCTCCGGGCTCGACAAGATCACCGGGCGCATCATCAATTTCGAGGAGGATATCGGCGAGACCGTGCAGTTCGGCGCGCTCCGCGTGAAGACGGACGCCTGCTACACGCGGCCCTCGACCGAAGCCGCCAACACCGATGCGTTTGTCGAGGTCGACGAGATCACGCTGCAGGGCGAGGTGAAGCGGATCTTTTCGGGCTGGATGTTTGCCGCAAGTCCGGGCCTGCACGGTGTCGAGCACCCGATCTACGATATCTGGCTGACCGACTGCAAAGGGCCGGAGCAGACCATCGTCAACGCGGCGCCGGATCTGCCGAAGCAGCCGACTCCACCGCCGGCACAGAAGAAGCCGCCGCAGAAGCAGGCCGCCCCGCGTCCGCCACCGCAGCAGCAGCCGCAATTCCAGCAGCCGCCGGCGCAGCCCCAACCGCCGCCACCTCCACCGCAACAGCGGCCGGGCGGGCTCTTCAGCATATTCGGGAATTAGAGAATCTTCGGTTCTGATTGAATCAGAGCCGGACTAGAGCTCGATGCGATAAGATCGAATTGTGTCCGCCATGGGCGCCGGCTCTTTTTCACCTCTCCCATAGGGAGAGGTCGGCGCGCAGCGCCGGGTGAGGGGACCTGCTCTATCGAGGGACCGTAACCCCTCACCCGCGCCTCCGGCGCGACCTCTCCCTACGGGAGAGGTGGACTCGCGGCCACGCCGATTCAACCAAATGACATCGCGCTCATGCGCGCTCGGCGATGATCGCGAGCGCTTCAGTCCCCTTGATTGGCTGATCGGTCGGCAACTTCAGGAAATCCGCGGGCGCGCCTGCGATTGCCTGGTCGAGCAGCGCGCGATAGCGGCGGCGCGGGATTTCGAGCGCACCGAAGCTGCGCAGGTGCTCGGTGACATATTGCGTGTCGAGCAACTCAAAGCCGCCGGCAATGAGCCGCGCCACCAGATGCACCAGGGCGACCTTGGAGGCGTCGCGTGCCGTGTGGAACATGCTCTCGCCGAAGAAGGCGCGGCCCAGGCTGACGCCGTAGAGACCGCCGACCAGTTCGTCGTCCTGCCACGCCTCGACGCTATGGCAGTGGCCGAGCTGATGCAGTCCGATATAGAGTTCGCGGATGCGGTTGTTGATCCAGGTGTCCTCGCGTCCATCCGCCGGCGCCGCGCAGCCGGCGATGACGGCCTTGAACGCGGTGTTGACCGTCACGGTGAACGCATCGGAGCGCACCGTGCGCGCCAGCCGCGAAGTGACGCGAAACCCGTCGAGCGGGATCACGCCGCGCATTTCCGGCTCGACCCAGAACAGGGTGGGGTCGTCGGCGCTCTCGGCCATCGGAAAGATGCCGCAGGCATAGGCGCGCAGCAGCACGTCGGGTGTGATCTCGGATGCGGCGGAGTCGCGCGATGTCATGGTTGCAGGATAGCAGGCGAGGGCGGGCGGCGCGATGGGGCGATGCCTGGAGGCTAGCTCGCGGCGGCGCTGGTGGATGTCGTCGTTGCGGCGCTGGCGCGGGGAAAGCGCACCAGGATGCGCGTGCCGCTATGGTCGGGATCGCGCTCGACGCTGGCCTCGAGCTTGGAGGCCATGGCGCTGACGATGCGCTGGCCCAGGCCCGTGGAGCGCGGATCGGCCTTGACGTTGAGGCCGACGCCGTCATCGGAAATCGTCAGCAGCAGATCGTCGCCCTCGGCCTTGAGCTCGACATGGATCGGGCCGGCGCCATCGGGATAGGCATATTTCACCGCGTTCATCACCAGCTCGTTGACGATGATGCCGATCGCGACCGCGCGATCCGGATCGATCTCGATCGGCTCGGCCTTCAAGGTCAGCCGCGACATCCGGTTGCCTTCGGCCGAGCGGCGGAGATCTTCGAGCAGCGATTCCAGATACTGGTTCAGCAGCACGCTCTTCAGGTCGTGCGAGGTATAGAGGCGGCGGTGCACCTGGGCGACAGCGGCGACGCGGCCCATTGCGTTGGTGAGCGCCGCCTTGACGTCGTCCTGCGTCGCGGAACTCGCCTGCAGGTGCAGCAGCGAGGCGATGATCTGCAGCGAATTGCCGACGCGGTGATTGACCTCGCGGAGCAGCACCTCGCGCTCGGCGGCGAGCGCGGCGAAGCGGTCGCGCGAGGCGTGGATCTCGGCTTCCGCCTCGTCGCGCGCGCGCTGCAATTCCGCCTGACGCAGCGCGCCGTTGACGGCGACCTGGAGCAGCGGGATGAATTCGCCGTGGATGTCCTTGACGAGATAGTCCGCTGCGCCGGCCTTGAGCGCGGTGACGGCGATCGCGGAATCCTGCGAGGCTGTGACGAACACGACCGGAGGGGCGTCAGGAATTTTCAGGATCTGCTCGAGCGTCTCGAGCCCGTCGAGGCCGGGCATGTACTGGTCGAGCGCGACCACGTCGATGCCGCCTTTGGCGATACGGTCCAGCCCCTCCTGGCCGCTCGCGGCATGCACCACGTTCAGCCCGAGCCGCGTCAGGCCGCGGTCGACAAGCCGCGCCAGCGCCTCGTCATCGTCGATATAGAGCAGGGTGGGGCTTGTGGTGCTCATGCTGCGGCTGGCGGAACCTGGATGACCGAGAAGAACAGGCCGAGCTGGCGGATCGCGTTGGCAAAGCTCTCGTAGTTCACCGGCTTCGTGATGTAGACGTTGCAGCCGAACTCGTAGCATCGCTTGATCTCCTGCGAATCGTCCGTGGTGGTCAGCACCACCACCGGGGTCGACTTCAGGTGCTTGTTCTCCTTGACCCGCCTCAGAATATCGATGCCGGTCATGTCAGGCAGGTTGAGATCAAGCAGGATGAGCAGCGCCTGGCCCTTTTGGTCAGTGCCGCTTCCATCCGGGCCGAAGAGATAGCTGACCGCGTCTGTACCGTTCGTGAACGGCAAGATCTCATTGTTGACACCGGATCGGCGAATATTCCGCTCAATCAGCCGCGCGTGGCCTTCATCGTCTTCGATCATGATGATGGTGACTGGATTGCTCATGCATCTGCCTTCCGGTTGGCGGCCCAGTTGACTGGAAGTGTTATCGTGAATGTGCTGCCCTTGTGAAGTTCAGAGGCGACCGACATGGTTCCTCCGAGACGCCGCACCAGCGCACGCACATGCGCCAGGCCGATGCCCTGGCCAGGCTTGTCCTGGGTTCCCGCCCGGCGGAACAATTCGAAAATGCGCTGGTGATCCTTGGGATCGATGCCGCGGCCATTGTCGCTGATTTCGAAGATCGCAAAGCCGAGCTTGTTGCGCCCGCGGATGGCGATGTCGCCGGGAACACCGTCCCTCAGATATTTGAGCGCATTGTCGATCAGATTGGAGAAAATCTGCTCCAGCGCAAGACGGTCACTGGTGATATCAGGTAGTGGCTCGACGCGGATTTGCGCATTCGCCTCGGCGGCCTGATGCGCCACCGTGGCGGCGATGCCCTCGATCAGCTCGCGGCTATTGATCCGTTCCGGTTTGAACTCGCGCCGCCCCTCGCGGGTGAGATTGAGGATCGCGGAGATCAGGCGGTCCATCTTGGCGATCGAGGATTTGATGAAGCCGAGCGCCTCGGAGAAATCGTCGGAGAGCTGCTTGTCGGCGCCCTCGAGCGCAGGCTCGGCGCTGTCGGTGGCGTTCTCCGGCAGCGCGGCTGCTTCCGAGCCGGTGTGGCTCAGGGTCGCGATCCGCTTGAAGATGTCGCCGCGCAATTCCTCGAGTTCGCTGGTGAAGCCCATGATGTTGACGAGCGGCGAGCGCAGGTCGTGGCTGACGATATAGGCGAAGCGCTGGATCTCGTCATTGGCTTCGCGCAGATCGGCGGTACGCTCCTGGACGCTGGTCTCCAGCGTGACATTGAGGTCCCGCAATTTGGTTGCGGCCTCATCGCGGACGCGCGAGGAGCGGCGCACCTGGAACGCCGCGATCGCGCCGAGCGCGATCACGATGCACGAGCCGGCGATGGTGACGGAGGACGCCAGTATCTGCGAGCGGTCGGCATTGGCCGTCCGCAGATCGAACAATCGCGCTTCCTCGGCGCGCATCTTGTCCGTCACGTCGCGAATGATGGCATTGGTGTTGCCCGCGGCCGCCTCGCGGACCAGGGCCGCGGCACTGGCCGGTTCGTCGCGCTTGATGAAATCCATCTCGCGCCTGAACTGATCGAGCCGGATGTCGATCGCCGCGCGCATCTTCTTCACGTGCTCGACCTCGAGCGGATTGTCGGCCGTGAGCTGCGCCAGCTTGTCCGCATAGGGGATGACGTTGGCCACGGCCTGTTCGTGATCGGTGAGGAATTCCGGCCAGCGGGTCAGGAGATAGGCGCGCGCCGAGCTTTCGGCGCGGCGGAGTTCGAGCAGGAGGGCATTGATCTGGTTTTCCACCTCGACAGTGTGGACCACCCAGGCGTTGTCCTGGCGTGCCTTGTTCACCAGCAGGACGGACGCGGCGCTGATGGCAACCAGCACCAGGAGCCCCGCAGCAAGCAACAGTATTTGGCCCAATGCGCGTCGGCGCTTGGCGTCAGACGTCACGGTGCCTTGTGTCATCGATCCAGTGGGGTGCAAGCGGTCCTTGGGCGTGGGAAATCCCGGTCGCTGCAAACGCGCGGTTCCGCGCTTTGTTCCATCCGGAATGGAACTGATCGAGGCCCTCAGCCGACGGTCGGCTGCCCGGCGAGATACTGCTCCAGCCAATGGATGTGATAGTCGCCGTCGATGATGGAGGGCTCGCGGACCAGGGCGCGGAACAGCGGCAACGTGGTCTCGATGCCGTCGACCACCATCTCGTCCAGCGCCCGGCGCAGCCGCATCAGGCATTCGCCGCGGGTCTTGCCGTGCACGATCAGCTTGCCGACGAGCGAGTCGTAATAGGGCGGAATGACATAGCCCTGGTACACCGCCGAATCGATCCGCACGCCCAGGCCACCGGGCGGGTGGTATTGCGAGATGCGCCCCGGTGAGGGGCGGAAGGTCTGCGGGTTCTCCGCATTGATGCGGCATTCGATGGCGTGGCCGATGATCGCGACCTCGTCCTGCTTCGCCGGCAGGTCGCCGCCGGCGGCAATCCGGATCTGCTCGAGCACGAGGTCGATATCGGTGATGCTCTCGGTGACGGGATGCTCGACCTGGATGCGGGTGTTCATCTCGATGAAATAGAACTCGCCGTCCTCGTAGAGGAATTCGATCGTGCCGGCGCCGAGATATTTCAGGTCCCGCATCGCCTTCGCGCAGGTCTCGCCGATCCTTGCGCGCGCCGCGGCCGAGAGGACCGGCGAGGGGCCTTCTTCCCAGACCTTCTGGTGGCGCCGCTGCAGCGAACAGTCGCGCTCGCCGAGATGGATGGCGCCGCCGCGGCCGTCGCCGAGCACCTGGATCTCGATGTGGCGCGGCTTCTGCAGGTATTTCTCGAGATAGACCGAGGCGTCGCCGAAAGCGGATTTCGCTTCGGTCGCGGCGGTGGAAAGCGCCAGCGCCAGATCGGCTTCGCTATGGGCGACCTTCATGCCGCGCCCGCCGCCGCCGGCGGCGGCCTTGACCAGCACCGGGAAGCCGATCGACCGGGCGATGGCCATCGCATCGTTATCGGAGCTCACGGCGCCGTCGGAGCCGGGAACGACGGGAATGCCGAGCCGCTTGGCGGTCTTCTTGGCCTCGATCTTGTCGCCCATCAGGCGGATGTGCTCGGCCTTCGGGCCGATGAAATGCAGATTGTGCTCGGCCAGGATCTCGGCGAAGCGGGCATTTTCGGACAGAAAGCCGTAGCCCGGATGCACCGCCTCGGCGCCCGTGATCTCGCAGGCGGCAAGCAGGGCGGGAATGTTGAGATAGGAATCCTTCGACGGCGGCGGCCCGATGCAGACGCTCTCGTCCGCAAGCCGCACATGCATGGCGTCCGCGTCCGCGGTCGAATGCACGGCCACCGTCGAAATGCCGAGCTCCTTGCAGGCGCGCAGCACGCGCAGCGCGATTTCACCGCGGTTGGCTATGAGGATCTTGTCGAACATCGCCTATTCGATAATTACCAGCGGTTCGCCGAATTCGACCGGCTGGCCGTCCTCGACAAGGATCTGCGTCACGGTGCCCGCGCGCGGCGATGGAATCTGGTTCATCGTCTTCATCGCTTCGATGATCAGCAGCGTCTGTCCGGCTGATACCTTGCTGCCGACCTCGATGAAGGGTTTTGCGCCCGGCTCCGGCGCCCAATAGGCGGTGCCGACCATGGGCGAGGGTACCACGCCGGGATGTTTGGCGAGATCGGTTGCCGCCGCGGGAGCTGCGGCCACGGGCCCAGCCACCGGCGAAGCCGGTGCGACGGCCGCTGGCACGTGTGCAGCGATGCTGACGTTGCGCGCGACCCGCAGCCGGACGCCCGCGCGCTCGATCTCGATCTCGGTCAGGTTGGTCTCGTCGAGCAGGAGCGCGAGTTCGCGGATGAGCGCGGCGTCATCCTTGTCGTTCTCTTTGCCGGGCTTTGCGGCGGGTTTGTCGTCAGGCTGGCGCGCCATGATCTTGGTCCGAAACTCTCTGTCTGATGACGGGGAATGCGTCAGGCTCTCGCCTTGGCGCCGATCTTGGCGGCGAGGCCTGATATCGCGAGGCGATAGCCATCGATGCCGAAGCCGCAAAGCGACGCGAAGGCGGCTTTAGCAGTGAAGGAATGATGCCGGAAGCTCTCGCGGGCATAAATGTTGCTGATATGCACTTCGACGGTCGGAATTTTCACCCCGACCAGCGCGTCATGCAGCGCGATCGAGGTGTGGGAGTAGGCGCCGGCATTGATGATGATCCCGGCCGCCTGCTTCGAATGCGCCTCATGGATGAAGTCGATCAGCTCGCCCTCGCGATTGGATTGCCGGCAGTCCGCGGTGAGGCCAAATTGGGCCGCGGTCTCCCTGCAGAGCTTCTCGACGTCGGCGAGCGTGGCATGGCCATAGGTCTCAGGCTCGCGGGTCCCAAGCAGATTGAGGTTCGGGCCGTTGAGCACGTAGATCGTCGCGGCAGGGGCCTGGGCCATCCAGAACTCCAAGAAATAGCGCTAAAGCGTTTTGAGCGGGACCCTTTCGGAAACCGGGTTTCCCGATCCTGCTCCAAGTCGCGGGGTTTATAGGTAACAACGGACCAGAGGGAAAGCTTTAGGTTTGTTGGAATGTGGTTCAAACGGCTCATTCGGGCTGTCAGATTGCGCCGCTAACTCACGGAAAACACTGATTAACCAACTTCTGTGGAAAAGCCCGGCCGCCCGGCTGCGACCTGCGCGCCTGCGGGCAGGATAACGCGAGGACGGGTTGGACCCCGTCCTCGCGTTCGAGCTGCTGCTAGCCCTCGAGGATGTAGACGATCTCATGCGTCTGCGGACGCACGATCACGTAGCGGCCGCCGACCAGGATGAACTGGTAGCCGCGCCACTCCGGATAGATTTCGACGATCCGGGATGGGAGCGGATGGAAGCGCACGGTCGTGGGCACGGTGGCGCCGACCGAGACGTTGAAGTTCACGTTCCTGACCTCCTCGACCCGCTCCGACCTGATCGCGGAGACGATCTGGGTCCGCTTTTCGGCCGGCGGAGCCGCGGTCGCCGAGGTGGCTGCATTGCCGGTCGTGGTCTGCGAGCGGCTGGTGTCGGTCGCGCCCTTCTGAGGCTGCATGCCGCTCTTGTCGCGAGGCTCGGCATTCATGCGATCACGACCTTCGCGGCCTTCCGCCTTCATGCCCTTGTCGCTCTTGGTCCTCTCATTGTCCGAGCTCATGCTCTTAGATTTCTGACCGGGCGCGGTGTCCTGCGCGTTCCTGTCGGCTGCGCCGCCTCTGTCGGAATCCGACCTCATGCCAGAAGAGCCCGAGCCCTTGCCGGATTGCTCGGCGCCACTCATACCCGAGGTGCCGCCGCTATCGCGGTTCATCGTGCCTGAAGACGCGCCGCCGCCGGATGGTGCGCTGTGCTGCGTCGTAGCGCCGCCGCCGGACGACGGCGATTCACGGCCCATGCCGGTGCCCTGCGCGTTCGCAAAGCCGGTTCCCGCGATCAAGGCCGCTGTCGCGACCGAAATCAACAAGCGGTTAGTCATTTCGATTCCTCCTCACAAGTCCTGCATTGCCCGCGCGACAACGAAAGGAGGAGAGCGACGTTCCGCGCCGACAGCGGTTCCACGCGGTTTGTTTTGTGAATGCGCGATGAATGGAAGTGTGCAGAATCGCACAGATAAAAGGCCGGCTGCAGAGCCGGCCTTTTTGCATCCGATGTTTGTCTTGCTGTTACGTCAGCACGTCGCCTTGCCGCAGCGGGCGATGCCGATCTTCTCCTTCAGATTCTCGAGCCCGACCGCGCCGATCACAACCTGCTTGCCGATCACGTAGCTCGGCGTGCCGTTCATGCCCATGGCTTCGGCGAGCTTGAAATTCTCTTCGATCGTCGCCTTCGCTTCCGGGCCCGCCATGTCCTTCTCGAGTCTCGTCATGTCGAGGCCGACTTCCTTGGCGACAGCCATCGCGCGCGCCTTGTCGGCGGCGCCGCGGCCGCCGAGCAGTTTCTGGTGGAAGTCGAGATATTTCTTCCCCGTCGGATCCTGCATGCGCACGGCGACGGCGACTTGCGCGGCTTCCACCGAGCCCTGGCTCAGCACCGGAAATTCCTTCAGCACGACCTTCAGCTTGGGATCGGCCTTCATGAGGTCGAGCATGTCGGCCATCGCGCGTTTGCAGTAGCCGCAATTATAGTCGAAGAATTCAACGAAGGTGACGTCGCCGTCCTTGTTGCCGAGCGTCACGCCGCGCGGCGAGTTGAAGATCACGTCGGCATTCTTCTCGATGCTCGCCTGATGCTTCTCGGCCTCGGCCGCGGCCTGGCGCTTGGCGAGTTCGTTCATCGCCTCCTCGAGCACCTCGGGATGCGCGATCAGGTAATTGCGCACGATGCTCTCGATGTCGCTGCGTTGCGTATCGGAGAAGCCCTGCGCGGATGCCGGGAGCGATGCGCCTGCGAGCGCGGCGGCGAGCAGGGCGGGAGCAAGAAAGCGGAGCGGGCGCATGGGCAAATCCTTGTGCGGCTTTACGGTTTGGGGCCGGTTTCGCAATCGTTGTAGACGATTTACGTTGATGGCTAGTTGTTTTTCTGACCCGGCATCGGCCGGGCGCTCACAATATCGTCAGCCTTGACCCAACCGGGGGTTCCGACGGCAAAGCGCGTCTTGGCACGCGAGGCCAATTCGCGCGCGGTCTTGCTGTCGCCGCGCAGATAGGCGGCCTGGGCGGAAGCAAGGTCAGCCTGCGCGTAATCGCCCTTGCGGCCATAGGCCATGGCGAGCTGGGTGTAGCCGATCGGCGCCTCGCTTTCGCGCGCCACCGCGGCGCGCAGGATGTTGATGGCTTCATCGGTGTAGGCGTTGTTGTTGCTCGCAACCAGCGCCTGGCCGAGCAGCATCTCGATCAGGGGCGCGTTGCCCGAGAGCTGCACGCCCCTGCGCAACGGCGCGATCGCCTCCGCCGGCCTGCCGCCCTCGAGCAGCGCCTGGCCGCGCAATTCGTAGAAATAGGCGTTGTTGGGCTGCACCTGGATCAGGCCGTCGATCTGCGCCAGCGCGCTGCGGAGATCGCCGTGCAGATAGGTCGTGATCGCCCGCGCATAGCGGGCGGGCAGGCTGTTGTTGGACGAGGGATATCGGCGATAGACGGTGTCCGGCCGCTCCATGAAGGCGGAGATCTTGGCGCGCACCATGTCATGGCGCAATTGCAGCGCCGGGTCATCCTTCTTGTCCCAATAGGGGCTGGAACGGGCGATCTCCGCCAGCGCAGCGACACGATCGGCCGGCATCGGGTGGGACATCAGGTAGGGATCGGCACCGCGTGCCGCGAACAGGCTCTCGTCGGTGAAGCGCTTGAACGTCTCGTACATGCCCTTGGCGGACTGGCCGGTCGCGTTCAGGAATTTCACACCGGCGCGGTCGGCGTTCTCTTCCTGCTGGCGCTGATAGGAGAGCAGCGTTCGGCGGATCGCCTCCTGCGGCGCAGCCACTGCCGCAGCGCCGGCATTGGCGAGGCCGTTGTTGCTGCCGCCGCGCGCGCCTGCGACCATCGCACCGGCGCCGAGCAGCATGGCGATGATCATCTGGGTCTGCGCCTGCGCCAGTTGCTCGCGGAGCTTTGCGAGATGGCCGCCGGCAAGATGCCCCGTCTCGTGCGCGAGCACGCCGATGATCTGGTTCGGCGTCTCCGACTGCATGATCGCGCCGTAATTGACGAAGATGCGGCGGCCGTCGGCAACGAAAGCGTTGAAGGCGCTGTCGTTGATGATGACCATCTGGATGTTCTGCTTCTCCAGTCCCGCGGCGCGCAGGATCGGCCTCGTATAGTCGCGCAGCAATTGCTCGGCCTCGGTGTCGCGCAGGATCGGCGGACCCTTGTTCTGCTGCGCCAGCGCCATCGTGGGCGCGACCGCCAGTGCAATTGCGGTGGCGAGCGCGGTCAATTTCAGGGTCTTCTTGCGCAGCGCGAGATGGAGCAACATGGAGCGGTCTTGGCGATTGGCGGCGGGCCGCGGACAATATATGCCCTAACAAACCGCCGAATGCGGCCAGTCTGGGGCGCAACCGGTCGTTACGGAACCCGGAACCGGCGACGCCGGCCCAAATAGCAGATATCCATGGTCGAAGCGACACTTAGACACCGCGTGAATCACCTTTTGACCGCCTCGGGACGGAGCGAAGTTCCGCCCTTCATGGTGATGGACGTGATGGCCGCGGCCGCGCGAATCGAAGCGGCCGGCGGGCATGTGATCCACATGGAGGTCGGCCAGCCCGCGCCGCCGGCGCCGAAGGCGGCGATCGCAGCCGCCCATGCGGCGCTCGATGATGGACGTATCGACTATACCTCGGCGCTCGGCATTCCCTCGCTGCGCGCGCGCATTGCGCGGCATTATCGCGAGACATATGGATGCGACGTCGATGCCGAGCGCATCGTGGTCACGACGGGCTCGTCGGGCGGCTTCATCCTGGCGTTTCTCGCGATGTTCGAGCCGGGCGATCGCGTGGCGGTCACCGTGCCCGGCTATCCGCCATACCGGCACATCCTCAGCGCGCTCGGCTGCGAGCCGGTGCTGATCGAGACGACGAACGAAACGCGGCATGCACTGACCGGCGAGGCGTTGCTTGAGGCGCATCGCAAGGCGCCGCTCAAGGGCGTTCTGGTGGGCAGCCCCGCCAACCCGACGGGCACGATGATGTCGCGCGAGGCGCTTGCAAGCCTGATGGCGGCGGCGGAAAGCGCCGGCATTCGCTTCATCTCGGACGAGATCTATCACGGGCTCGACTACGCCTTTCCGGCGGTGACGGCGGCCGAATTGTCCCCACACGCGCTCGTGATCAATTCGTTCTCGAAATATTTCTGCATGACCGGCTGGCGGGTCGGCTGGATGGTCGCGCCTGAGCCGTTGGTGCGCCCGATCGAGCGATTGCAGCAGAATCTCTCGATCTCGGTGCCGACGCTGTCGCAGATCGCAGCCGAAGCCGCCTTCGATGGCCGCGAGGAGATGGAAGCGATCAAGCGCGGTTATCAGGAGAACCGGCGCATCCTGATCGAAGGACTGCCGAAGGCAGGGCTGACCAGGTTCCTGCCCGCAGATGGCGCATTTTACCTCTATGCCGATGTGTCGGACTTTACCGCCGACAGCTTCGAATTTGCCCGCGAGATGTTGGAAAAGGCCTATGTCGCGGCGACGCCGGGCGTCGATTTCGATCCGATCCGCGGCCGCTCCTTCATCCGTTTTTCCTATGCACGGTCCGCAGAGGAGATGCAGGAAGCGGTTGCGCGGATCGCTGGTTGGCTTAAATAGCGCGCCAGTTTGTCGCACCTCCCGGAGTTGGCCTTGTCAGTCAGATCGGTATCGCAGTCCGCCGCCGCCAGGCATTTTCCTCTTGCGTCGGTGCTGTGGCCGAACCGGTCGGGTGAATTCTCCTCGCTATGGCGTGGAATCATCCTGGCGTTCCTGGGCACGGTGCTGCTGACACTGTCGGCCAAGGTCAGTCTGCCGCTGCCCTATGTGCCGATGACGCTGCAGACGCTGGTGGTGCTGATGATCGGCGCCGCCTATGGCTCGTGGCTTGGAGCTGCGACCATGATCGCCTATCTGGCGGAAGGCGCGATCGGCTTTCCGGTGTTTGCCGGACCGGTCGGCGGCCTCGCGCCGCTGATGGGGCCGACGGCCGGTTATCTGTTTGGCTTCGTGGCGGCGGCGTTCGTCACCGGCTGGCTCGCCGAGCGTGGCTGGGACCGCAGCATCGTCTGGCTGTTTGCGGCGATGGCGCTGGGCCACCTCATCATCCTCGCAGCCGGTTTTGCCTGGCTCGCCTTCGGCGTCGGCCTGGGTGCCGAGAAGGCGTGGCTGGTCGGGATCGTGCCGTTCATTGCGGGCACGATCGTCAAGACCGCGCTCGGGGCGGCGCTGCTGCCGGCCGCGCGGCGGCTCACCGATCGCCGCATGTAAAGAGGGGCCTCGGCCGAGGCGCCTGCCAATCTGATTTTTCGAGATGGTCATCCCCGGATAGCCCGGCGGACCGGCCTTGCGCATCTTCGAGTAGGAGTAAGAGTCATGGCAACGATTGCGACGAGCGGGCCTGCCGAGGTCAGCGCAGCAAAACCGTGGTACCGAATCCTCTATGTCCAGGTGCTGATCGCGATCGTGCTTGGCGCCGTGGTTGGCTGGCTGTGGCCGAGCCTTGCGACCAACGACTGGATCAAGGCGCTCGGCGACGGCTTCATCAAGCTGATCAAGATGGTGATCGCTCCGATCATCTTCTGCACGGTGGTCTCGGGGATCTCGCATATCCAGGACGCCAGCAAGGTCGGCCGCGTCGGCGTCAAGGCGCTGGTCTATTTCGAGATCGTCTCTACCTTCGCGCTGACCCTTGGCCTGATCATGGGCAACCTGTTCCAGATCGGCCATGGGCTGGCAGCAAAGCCGGACGCGGCGGCGGTCGCGAGCTACGTCAAGCAGGCGGAAGCGCAGAAGAGCGTCGATTTCGTCCTCAACATCATCCCCGACAGCGTGTTCGGCGCGTTCGCGCGCGGCGACATCCTGCAGGTGCTGCTGTTCGCGATCCTCTTCGGCTTCGCGCTGATGGCGATGGGCAAGCGCGGCGAGCGGCTGCGCGACATCATCGACGACGGCGCCCATGCGGTGTTCGGCGTGATCAGCATCGTCATGAAAGCGGCGCCCGTCGGCGCGTTCGGCGCGATGGCCTTCACCATCGGCAAGTTCGGTCCCGCAGCGCTCGGCAACCTGATCGGCCTGATCGGGCTGTTCTACGGCACCGCCGCGCTGTTCGTGGTCCTGGTGCTCGGCCTGATCGCGCGGGTGATGGGCTTCAGCATCTTCAAGTTCATCGCCTACATCAAGGATGAGCTGTTGATCGTGCTTGGCACCAGCTCGTCCGAAAGCGCGCTGCCGCAATTGATGGAGAAGCTGGAGCGGCTCGGCTGCTCCAAGCCGGTGGTCGGGTTGGTGGTTCCGACCGGATACTCCTTCAATCTCGACGGCACCAACATCTACATGACGCTGGCAACGCTGTTCATCGCGCAGGCGCTCGGCGTCGATCTCAGCTTCGGCCAGCAACTGACCATCCTGATCGTGGCGATGCTGACCTCGAAGGGGGCGAGCGGCGTCACCGGCGCGGGCTTCATCACGCTCGCGGCGACGCTGACTGTGGTCAATCCAGCGTTGGTGCCGGGCATGGCCATCGTATTCTCGATCGACAAGTTCATGAGCGAGGTGCGCGCGCTCACCAACATCACCGGCAACGGCATTGCCGCGGTGTTCGTCTCATGGTGGGAGGGCGAGCTCGACCACGCGAAGCTGCACGCCAACCTGAACAAGCAGATCGATCCGTCCGACGTCGAGACGGCGATTACTACAGGTTGACCTGCCAGCGAGCTTTTCGCCGCGGCAAACCAAACGATGACGGGGCGCACCATTTTCATGGTGCGCCCCGTTCCGCATAGTTTTGCGCGAAATGCGCAATAAGGCTTGAATACTGCGCGATGCGGGCATATACGGCGGCCGTTTGCTCATTTCTCTGGCAGAAATGCGCAAAATGATCGGATGGGCGCCGTGCGTGGGAGAAAAACAGAAATGCAGGTTCCAATTAAGCGGGCGATCGAGAAGGTGCCTGGCGGGATGATGGTGGTTCCGCTGTTGGTCGGGGCGCTTATTGCGACCTTCTTTCCCGATACACCGAAGTTCTTTGGCTCCTTCACCGGCGCACTGTTCTCCGGCGCACTGACGATTCTCGCCGTGTTCTACGTTTGCATGGGCGCGAGCATCGACTTCCGCGCGACCCCCTACATTGTGAAGAAGGGCGGCACCCTGCTGATCGTGAAGGTTGGCGTTGCCGTTGTCCTCGGCCTGATCTTCGGCCGCATTTTGGGAGAAGCGCCGGTCGCGGCCGGCATGTTCGCGGGTGTTTCGACTCTCGCGATCGTCGCGGCCATGAACGACACCAATGGCGGACTCTACATGGCGTTGATGGGCCAATATGGACGTCCGCGTGACGTCGGCGCCTATACCGTCATGTCGCTGGAGAGCGGTCCTTTCCTCACCATGATCACCTTGGGCGTCGCCGGCCTCTCGGCATTTCCATGGCAGACCCTCGTCGGCGCTATCTTGCCTCTGATGGTGGGCATGATCATCGGCAATCTCGATCGCGAGATGCGCGACTTCCTGGGCCGCGCGGTGCCTGTGATGATCCCGTTCTTTGCCTTCGCGCTCGGCGCCGGCCTCGATCTGTCGAAGGTCTGGCACGCCGGTCTGCTCGGGCTCGGCATGGGAGTGGGCGTGGTGGTTCTGACCGGCATCCCGCTGTTCTTGGCCGATCGCATCACTGGCGGGAATGGTGTCGCGGGTGTTGCGGCGGCCTCGACGGCCGGTAATGCGGCGGCCGTCCCGGCGATTGTCGCCGCGGCCAATCCGGCCTATGCAGACGCGGCGCGGCCTGCGACCATCCTCGTCGCGGCGTGCGTCGTGGTCACCGCAATCCTCGTGCCGATCGTCACCGCCTGGACGGCCCGCGTTGTTGGTCGCGACGTCGAGGAGCCTGCAGAAGAGAACGTGGCTTCTGCCGGCAAGGTGACCCCCGCGGCGCGCTCGGTTGTCACGGAGGCAGGTCACTGAAGATGGCCCCTAAAGCGTTTTCGAGCGAAGTGGATACCGGTTCGCGCCAAGAAAATGCATCAAGCCAAAGCTGGCTGATCGTCGCCGACGATCTCACCGGTGCCGCAGACTGCGCGATCGCCTTCGGCAGAAGGGGGCGTGCGGCGGCGGTGACGTGGGGTGAGGTGACCGACGCGTCGGGTTACCAGCTACCCGTCCTGGCCTACGATGCAGCGAGCCGAGGCCTTTCGGCCGGGGCCGCTGCAGCCCGCCATGCCGATGTGCTGGCGCGCCTGTGCGAACCCGGGCGTATTCTTTTCAAGAAAATCGACTCGACGCTGCGGGGACAACCTGCAGCGGAGACTGCCGCCGCGCTTGCGCATCTCAAGTCACGGTCGGGTCCGGCCTTCGGCGTGTTCGCGCCGGCCTTTCCGGCCACCGGCCGCACCACCATCGACGGGCGCATCCTGGTCAAAGGCCGGCCCCTCGAGGAGGCCGAGGTCTGGCGGCGCGATCACACCTATCCGAATGCCGATCTTGTCGACGTTCTCGCGACCGCGGGCATTTGCGGTGAGAAGGTCAAGCTCGCTGCCGTGCGCGGTGGCGATCTCAAAGCCACGTTCGCGAGGCTCGCCGGGGAGGGCGATGTGGTCGCTGCCTGCGACGCCGAAACTGAACACGATCTGCATTTGATCGCGGAGGCGAGCCTGCATGCATCGCCCGCAACCTTCTTCATCGGCAGCGCCGGCCTCGCACACGCGCTGGCCGGCCTCGAAGCCAGCCATGCCGCCGAGCCGCTGTGCATTCCGAGGAGCGCATCCGGCACCCTGATCGTGGTGGGATCGCTCGCCGGCGCGTCTCGCACCGCCGCGCGCGAACTGGAGGCGACCGGCACCGTGGCGCATTTCACGGTCGCGCCGGAGACGCTGCTCAACGATGGTGCCGGCCGGGCGGCGCTCGCCGCGGACGTGATGAAACGACTTGCCGGCGGCGGCGATGCACTGGTTGAGATCATGATGGATGATCACCCCGACATGTCGCTCGGCCCGCAGCTCGCCAATGGTCTCGCCGACGCTCTGGAGGCCGTCGCACCCGCGATCGGCGCCTTTGCTGCGACCGGCGGCGAAACCGCCGCGGCGATGCTGTCGCGCTTCGGCGTCAACGGCATCCGTCTTGCCGACGAAATCGAGCCGGGCGTGTCGCTCGGCCTCACTTTTGGCCGATTGTCCGTTCCGATCGCCACCAAAGCGGGCGCGTTCGGTGACGAGCGCAGCCTCATCCGCATCAGCGAGCGCCTTCGCGCCGTCCGAACCAGAGGAAGTTTCATATGACGCGTCCGACCATTGCGATCACCATGGGAGATCCGGCCGGTATCGGGCCCGAGGTGATCATGAAGGCGCTGGCGCAGCCGGAGGTGCAGGCGATCTGCAATGCGCTGGTGATCGGCGACGCCAACCGTCTGCGCAAGGCCGGTCAGATCGTCAGCGTGCCGCTCAAGGTCGATGCGTTGAGCGACGCGAAGGAGGCGAATTTTGCGTCGAAGGCCGTGCAGTGCGTTGACCTGAAGCTGGTGCCGGACGATCTGCCGTTCGGCAAAGTTTCCGCGACGGCAGGTGAGGCGGCGTATCGCTACATCGAGAAAGCCGTGCAGGTGGTGCAGGCAGGGCTCGCTCAGGGCATCTGCACCGCGCCGCTCTCCAAGGAAGCGCTGCATGCGGCCGGCCACAAATATCCCGGCCATACCGAGCTCCTCGCGCATCTGACCGGCACGCCGGAAGTGTCGATGATGCTGGTGTCGCCGAAACTCCGCGTCATTCACGTGACCACTCACATCGGCCTGCTCGATGCGATCGAGAAGATCGAGCCCGGCCTCGTCGAGCGTGTCATCGCACGCGGACATGACGTGCTGGTGCGCGCCGGCATCGCCAATCCGAAGATCGGCGTCTGCGCCATCAATCCGCATGCCGGCGAGAACGGGTTGTTCGGTCGCGGCGAGGAAGCCGCGAAGATCACGCCGGCCGTGGAAGCCTGTCAGCGCAAGAGCTGGGACGTGCGCGGCCCGCTGCCTGCCGACACGCTGTTCTTCCTGGCCGGCCGCGGCGACTACGACATGGTGGTCGCGATGTACCACGATCAGGGCCATGGACCCATCAAGGTGCTGGGGCTGGAAGCCGGTGTGAACATCACTGTTGGCCTGCCGGTGATCCGCACCTCGGTCGATCACGGAACCGCCTTCGACATCGCGGGCAAGGGGATCGCCGACGAGCGCAGCCTGATCGAGGCGCTGCGGCAGGCGGTCTATCTCGCGCCGAAGAAGGCGGCTTGAGGGGACTGCCTGAGAAAGGCAGGGCTATCGCATACGAAATAGAACTTGGTGGGCGGTCCCTTCGCGGCCCATCCTTCGAGACGCCGCTTCGCGGCTCCTCAGGATGAGGAGCTAGACGTGGGTTAAGCGCTGATATTGCGCGGCCGATGCATCGTGGTATCCATCGGCTGCGCCGTGAAGCCGACACGGTCGATCTCGGCTGACGGCAATGAATCTGGGGGCTGAGGTTCGATGTCGATGCGCAGCAAGGAGCGTCACGCTCGTCTGTTGGAGGCACTGAACGCGGGAGAGATCGATGTCGACGATCTCGCGCGGCGCTTCGACGTCTCTGCCTCCACCGTGCGGCGCGACCTGCAGCATCTCTCCAAGAACAATGCCGTGCGCCGCACCTATGGCGGCGCCATTCTCACCGTCCACGCAAGCGAGACGACGCTCGAGCAGCGCCTTGCGGTCCAGGGCAAACAGAAGCAGGCGATCGCGCGCGCGGCGATCGATCTGATCGAGGACGGCGATACGCTGATTCTCGATGCCGGCTCGACGGTCGCAGCCTTCGGCCGACTGCTGCAGCAGCGGCGGCTGCGCATCATCACCAACAATCTCGCGCTGCTGCCCTTCCTCGCCAAGGCTCCGACGATAGAGCTTGTGGTGCTGGGCGGCGCGCTGCGCACCACCAGCATGAGCACCATGGGGCCGCTCGCCAATGAGGCGCTGCGCCGCATGACCGCGGACCGCGCCATCATGAGCGCCGACGGCGTGGTGCATGGCCGTGGCCTGTGCGAAGCGGATCTCGATCAGGTCGCACTGAAGTCGCTGATGATGCAGCAGTCGAAAGAAGTCATCGTTCTCGCCGACGCCAGCAAGCTCGGCCGCGCCGAACAAATGGCCTGGGCGCCGCTGCCGCCGCGCTGGACTCTGGTGACTGATGTCGGCGCATCCGAGGAGCAGTGCAAGCGTCTTGCCGACGCGGGAGCGCGGTTGATCGTTGCTGGCGTTCGCTGAGCCGGCATCGCATTTTCCGCGTGATCGGAGAAAAATAGCGATCGAGGCGGGGTTGCGCTCCCTCTCCCGCTTGCGGGAGATGGCTGGGGTGAGGGTGTCTCAGCATTGGGATTCCCCCGAGTGGAGAGAGCCCTCACCCGGCGCGGAGCCTGTGCTCGGACGGCGCGAAGCGCCGATCCGAGTGCGCCGACCTCTCCCGCAAGCGGGAGAGGTGAAGATTTAGTCCGATCTGATCATGCTCTGGTCTAGCCACCGCCACCAAAGCGGCGCGACCACCAGCCGGCCTTGCGCGGCGGGGCTTCGGTGGTTGCAGCAGGGGCGGGCTCTGCGACCGCCGCGGGAGCGGGTTCTGCTGCTTCTGGAATCGGCTCGGCCTCGCTCTGCACCACGACGGGCGTGGGCTCGGCATGGGAGGCGAAGCTCACTTTTTCGCGCACGGTCGAGCGGCGACGTGTCGCACGATCGTTCTCCTGCGCGGGCTCCTCGGGCGCGGCGACGCTCACCGGCTCCGGCTGGGAGCTCTCGGCCGGCTGCAGTTCGGGCTCTGCGACCGGCTCGGGCTGTACCAACGCCGGCTCGGGCTGAACCAATGTCTGCGCAGGCTCGGACCAACCGCCGTCGAAATCGGCGACAGCCTCCGTTGCTTCCGACTCCGCACGCGGGCCGAGTTCGTCGGCAATCGAGGCGGCAAGCCCCTCATCTGCGCCCTGGCCGCCGCCACGACGGCGGCGTCCGCCGCGCCGTCCACGCCGGCGCGGACGCCGTTCGC
Source organism: Bradyrhizobium sp. USDA 10063 (assembly GCF_054063735.1). Classification (NCBI taxonomy): domain Bacteria; kingdom Pseudomonadati; phylum Pseudomonadota; class Alphaproteobacteria; order Hyphomicrobiales; family Nitrobacteraceae; genus Bradyrhizobium; species Bradyrhizobium sp. USDA 10063. The sequence goes on from NZ_JBSSGP010000002.1 coordinate 800,156, forward strand.
CGCTCTGGCCTTCGTCACGAGCGAAAGCCGACTGCTCTTCGCTCTCGTCCTCATCGGTCTCGGCTTCCTCGGCGGCGGTGCCGTCGGCGGTCTCGGGCGCAAGCGGCAAAGCCTCGCCATCCTCGCGCGGCACACCGCCTTCGCGGGCTTCGCCGCCGCCACCGCGGCCGCGCCGCCGCCGGCGGCGCCGGCGCCGCGGCCCCTCGGCCTCTTCGCCAGCTCCCGCTTCGTCGCTCAGGCCTTCCGTCTCCTCGGTCTCGATCTCCGCCTCGATGTCGAACGGCTCCTCGTCGTCATAGGACTCCTCGACTTGAGGCGGCGCGGACGCGGCCTGCGCCGCGAGCAGCGCCTTGGCGGCTTCCAGCGTATGCACCTGCTCGCCGCGGTCGATGATGTAGGACTGCTGGCCGCTCACGGTCGCGTCCGCCGCCACCGAGATCTGGACCTTGAAGGCGGTTTCGAGATCGCGCAGATGGCCGCGCTTGTGGTTGAGGACGTAGAGCGCGACGTCGGTGCGTGTGCGCACCACGAGATTGTGGGTTGCGCCCTTCATCAGGATTTCCTCGATGCCGCGCAGAAGCTGCAGCGCCACCGACGAAACCGAGCGGACATGGCCGGAGCCGCCGCAATGCGGGCAGGGCTCGGTCGAGCTCTCGAGCACGCTGGCGCGGATGCGCTGGCGCGACATCTCGAGCAGGCCGAAATGCGAGATGCGCCCGACCTGGATGCGCGCGCGGTCCTGCCGCAGGCAATCCGAGAGCTTGCGCTCGACCGCGCGGTTGTTGCGCTTCTCGTCCATGTCGATGAAGTCGATGACGATCAGGCCTGCGAGATCGCGAAGGCGCAACTGCCGCGCGACTTCCTCCGCCGCCTCGAGATTGGTCTTGAGCGCGGTGTCCTCGATGTGATGTTCGCGGGTGGCGCGGCCGGAGTTGACGTCGATCGAGACCAGCGCCTCGGTCTGGTTGATGACGATGTAGCCGCCGGAGCGCAGTTGCACGGTCGGAGAGAACATCGCATCGAGCTGGCTCTCGACGCCCATGCGCGAGAATAATGGCTGGCCGTCGCGGTACTGTTTCACCGCGCGCACGTTCTCTGGCATCAGCATCTTCATGAAATCGCGCGCTTCCCGGTAGCCGGCTTCACCGGCAACCATGATCTCGTCGATCTCCTTGTTGTAGAGGTCGCGCAGCGAACGCTTGATCAGCGAGCCTTCCTCGTAGACGAGGGTAGGGGCCTGCGACTTCAGGGTCAGGTCGCGCACGGTTTCCCACATGCGGATCAGATATTCGAAGTCGCGCTTGATCTCCTGCTTCGACCGCGAGGCGCCGGCGGTGCGCAGGATGATGCCCATGCCCTCGGGCACGTCGAGATCCTGCACCACTTCCTTGAGCCGCGAACGGTCCTGGGCCGAGGTGATCTTGCGGCTGATGCCGCCGCCGCGCGCCGTGTTGGGCATCAGCACCGCGTAGCGGCCGGCGAGCGAGAGGTACGTCGTCAGCGCCGCGCCCTTGTTGCCGCGCTCTTCCTTGACGACCTGCACCAGCATCACCTGCCGGCGCTTGATGACTTCCTGAATCTTGTACTGGCGGCGCGGCCGGAACGTACGCTCCGGCACCTCTTCGAGCACGTCGTCGCCGCCGACGGATTCGACGACTTCCTCTTCTTCTTCTTCGCCGTCTTCGCCTTCCTCGTCGTCCTCATCGTCATGCGCTTCGTCGCCGAGCGGCTCGGCGCCATGCTCGTCGTGCGGCGCAGCCCCCACGGCGAGTTCCGCCGGGGCATGCTCGTCGGACACAGGATGCTCCTCGCTGGGCGGCGTGGTGTGTTCCGCATCCTCGGCGTGGGCGGTGTTTTCCTCGACCCGCTCCTCCCGGGCACGTTCGGGCTCGTGGCTCACCTCGATGTCGGCCCCGACCTCGGGAGCGGCAGCGGCGACCGATGCCTCGACCGCGGCGACAACCGGGTCGGGTTGCGCTTCCGCAGTGGCGGTTTCGCTCAGAGCGGGGGCATGATCATGGTCGTCATGAGCATGTTCGTGCTCGCCGCGCTCGCGCCCGCCATGATCGTGCTCGTCATGACGGTCGTGATCGTCGGGATACTCGTGGTGATCCTCAGGATGCTGGTGTGCTTCGGGCTCGTGGTGTTCATGCGCTTCGGAGCCAAGGTCGTGCTGCCCGGCCTCCGCATGCAGCGCGTGATCCTCATCGGCTTGAGGATCGAGCGGTTCGGCGCTCTCGACGACCTCGCTCTGCACGCGCTCGCCGTGGCCGCGGCGGCGGGCATTGCGGTGGCGCGAGCGGCGGCGGTGAGGCCGGCTTTCGCTCTCCTCCTCGGCCTCGCGATGGGCGCGTTCTTCGGCCTCGATCAGCGCCTGACGGTCGGCGACCGGGATCTGGTAATAGTCGGGATGGATTTCGCTGAAGGCAAGGAAGCCATGGCGGTTGCCGCCATACTCGATGAACGCCGCCTGCAGCGACGGCTCTACGCGCGTCACCTTGGCGAGGTAGATATTGCCGCGCAGTTGCTTGCGTTGGGCAGTCTCGAAATCAAATTCTTCGACGCGATTGCCGCGGACCACGACGACCCGGGTCTCTTCCGGGTGGGTGGCATCGATCAACATCTTGTTGGGCATTTTGGAGCTCTTGAAGGCGGCGGGCGCGTAGCATGGCGCGCGCAAATTGCGCCGCCCGGTGACGCGACGGTCCACCTGATTCGGGGGTGAGGGGAAGGCCAAAACGCAAATCGGAGCGCCGTGCCGAGCCCGTGCCCACCGGAACAACGCGGCGTGCGGAGCTTTCGCCTCGCGTAGTCGCGATTGTCTGGGGGCTGTTGGTCGGCAACACAGTCTGGCGCATCAAGCGGTTGGCCCGTCTGAACATATTTTGGCGGCAAAGAATACCGCCGCATCCTTCGCTGAAGGCCCGGCGCGGCGCGAACGCGCTCGCCGGCCAATCGCATATCCGGCCCGTTGTTTGAGCGTGATCTGTTCGGAAAACCGGTATCCAGTTTTCCGGATCATGCTCCAGGGCCGAATAATCAGTTCTGCCGTGTCTCAAACCGCCCCTTGCCACACAGAATGTGTCTGGGACCGGACGCCGCTCGGGCTCAAACCGCCACTCCATGTCAGCCGCGCGCAGCGCTGGCTGGGGAGGGACCGGGAAAACACGCTGGCTCCTTCGGGCTTGAAGGTTCCACCGCTGCACCGGGAGGCTGAACGCGACACAACCGGGAGTATTAGCCGTCAGCACTCCGTACATACGTGGATTGGTCGCCGCACGCAAGGGAGCGTCGCGGCGGGGCAACACTCGAACCATTTAGCAAGCGCGGTATTATGGTCTCGTTAACCCTGTGGTTCTAATGCGGTATGACGACGGCTCGGAGGGCGCCGAATCGTGGCGGACCGCGCAAATCGACGGGTTTTACTGGGATGCGGGCTATTGTGCGCCGCAGCACTGTTGTGCGGCCCTGTCGTTGTTCCCAGCACGGCTGAGGAAACGCCGCCAAACCCCTCTGTAAGCACCGATTTTCCTGTCGTTTCCGATGCCCGGCTGGCCGGAGACGCCAAACAGACCCGATTTATCGTCGACCTCGACAAGAAGATCCAGTTCCGCGCCTTCACGCTGGCCGATCCCTACCGGGTGGTCGTGGATATTCCCCAGGTAACGTTCCACCTTCCCTCCGGAACCGGCAATACCGGGCGCGGGCTGGTGAAGGCATTCCGCTACGGGCTGGTGATGCCGGGCGGTTCGCGAATCGTCTTCGACCTGACGGGTCCGGCAAAGATCGCCAATTCCTATGTGCTGGACGCGGCCAACGGCCAGCCGCCCCGCCTGGTCCTGGAACTGGAGCAGGTCGATCGCAGTGCCTTCACCCAGCAACTCGCGCCGGAAGACCGGCCGGAGCTCAAGCCGACCATTGCGGATGCCAAGGCGGCGGCGCCGGCTGACGCCGCGGGCGCCACAAAACCGGGCGAGCCGCCGGATTCGCGGCCCCTGATCGTGATCGATCCTGGCCACGGCGGCATCGACAACGGCACCCAGTCGAACGGCGAGATGGAAAAGAACCTCGTGCTCGACTTCGGGCTCGCGTTGCGCGACCGGATCGAGAAGTCGGGCAAATACCGGGTCGTCATGACCCGTACCGACGATACCTTCATCCCCCTGAACGACCGCGTCAAAGTCGCCCGCAGCCAGTCGGCGGCGCTGTTCGTCTCGATCCATGCCGACGCGCTGCCGCGCCGGGAGGGCGATGCCCAGGGCGCCACCATCTACACACTCTCGGACAAGGCCTCCGACGCCGAAGCGGAGCGGCTGGCGGAAGCCGAGAATAAGGCGGACGCCATCGCCGGGGTGAACCTGTCCGATGAGCCGACAGAGGTCGCCGATATCCTGATCGATCTCGCCCGCCGCGAGACCAAGACATTCTCCAACCGCTTTGCGCGGCTGTTGGTGTCGGAGATGAAGACCACGGCGCGGATGCACAAGCGTCCGCTGAAATCGGCGGGCTTTCGGGTCTTGAAGGCGCCCGACGTGCCCTCGGTCCTGGTCGAACTCGGCTATGTCTCCAACAAGGGCGACCTGGAGCACCTGGTATCGGAGAACTGGCGCAACAAGGCGGTCGGATCGATGCTGCAGGCCATTGATGCCTTTTTCGCCAAGCGACTCGCAACAGCCACACCGGACAAGTGACTCCGCGGGGAAGTGACACGGCCGAGAAAAGGCGCGGCTTGGAACCGGGAGGCCCTAGTTTGGCCACAGCGGCAACGGTATAGGGAATTGGCTGAGGGCCTCGCGGAATCAGCCGATTTCGTCCGCGAAGCGCTGCGTTGTTCGCCTCAAGCACCGGCAGGCTGTTAGAGCCGGACGCATTCGCAACGAGGAACTGTCGCCGGCTGGTCCGGCACAATAGGGTTGGAACGGAACTTCGATAATGCGCTTGCTGGTGCGGTTCATGGGTTTCTTGTTCGCCGCAGGGACCGTCGTGTTCCTGGTTGGCGTAGCCGGCGTCGCAGGCGCGATCTGGCATTTCTCCAAGGACCTGCCTGACTATTCGCAGCTTCAGGACTATGAGCCGCCGGTGATGACGCGGGTGCATGCGTCCGACGGTTCGCTGCTCGGTGAATATTCCAAGGAGCGACGGCTCTATCTGCCGATCCAGGCGGTGCCCAAGCTCGTCATCAACGCCTTCCTCGCGGCCGAGGACAAGAATTTCTACGAGCACGGCGGCATCGACTTCCAGGGCATGGCGCGCGCCGCGATGCTGTACGCGCAGAACTATGGCTCGGGCCGCCGGCCGCAAGGTGCGTCGACGATCACCCAGCAGGTCGCCAAGAACTTCCTGCTCACCAACGAGGTCTCGTTCTCGCGCAAGATCAAGGAAGCGCTGCTCGCGATGCGCATCGAGCGCGCCTATTCCAAGGATCGCATCCTCGAACTCTATTTGAACGAGATCTATCTCGGCCTTGGTGCCTACGGCGTCGCGGCAGCCTCGCTGGTCTATTTCGACAAGTCGGTGAATGAACTGACCGTCGCCGAAGCTGCCTATCTCGCCGCGCTGCCGAAGGCGCCGGCGGCGCTGCATCCGGTGCGCAACCGCGACCGCGCGATCGAGCGCCGCAACTACGTGATCGACCGCCTGCTCGAAAATGGCTGGATCAAGCAGGCCGACGCCGACAAGGCGCGCAAGGAGCCGCTGGTCGTCACCAACCGCAGCAACGGCGCGCACACCTTCGCCGGCGAATACTTTGCCGAGGAAGTCCGTCGCGACATCTTCGAGCGCTATGGCGAGAAGAAGCTTTACGAGGGTGGCCTGTCGGTGCGCACCTCGCTTGATCCGAAGATCCAGGTGATGGCGCGCAAGACCATGGCCGCCGGCCTCGTCAACTACGACGAAGGGCAGGGCTGGCGCGGCCCGATCACCAAGCTCGATGTTTCCGGCGATTGGGGCGTGAAGCTCGCCGACGTCAAATCGCTCTCCGATATCTCGCCGTGGCGGATGGCGGTGGTGCTCGAGACCAGCGAGCAGTCGGCGCGGATCGGATTCCAGCCCGGCCGCGAACTCGGCGGCGCCGTCAGCAAGCAGCGGCAGACCGGCATTATCACGCTCGACGGCGTGCGCTGGGCCAAGGCGGCTTCCGGTCCGGCGCGCGGGCGGACGCCAACGGCGGTGTCCCAGGTGCTCTCGCCCGGTGACGTCATCTATGCCGACCCCCTGGTCACCAAGGAGGGCACGGCAGTGGAGGGCCAGTACCGGCTGCGGCAATTGCCGGAGATTTCCGGCGCCATGGTCGCGATGGATCCCTGGACCGGCCGCGTGCTGGCCATGGTCGGCGGCTTCTCGTTCGACCAGAGTCAGTTCAACCGTGCGACCCAGGCCTATCGGCAGCCGGGCTCGTCGTTCAAGCCGATCGTCTATTCGACGGCGCTCGATAATGGCTACACACCATCCACCGTGGTGGTCGATGCGCCCATCGAAATCGACCAGGGGCAGGGGGCGGGCGTCTGGCGTCCGGAGAACTATTCGACCGGCAAGTATTACGGTCCGACCACGCTGCGCAATGCGCTGGCGCGCTCGCTCAACACCGTCACGGTGCGGCTGGCGCAGGACATCGGCATGCCCCTGATCGGCGAATACGCCAAGCGCTTCGGCGTCTATGACGAACTGCCGAACTATCTCTCCTACGCGCTCGGCGCCGGCGAGACCACGGTGATGCGGATGGTCACGGCCTATTCGATGTTCGCCAATGGGGGCCGCCGCGTGAAGCCGACGCTGATCGACCGCATCCAGGATCGTTACGGTCACACCATCTACCGGCATGACCAGCGCGAATGCCGCGGCTGTGACGCGCCCGGAGGATGGAAGAACCAGCCCGAGCCGCAACTCGTCGATCGCCGCGAGCAGGTGCTCGATCCGATGACGGCCTACCAGATCACCTCGATGATGGAGGGCGTGGTCCAGTACGGAACCGCCACGGCGGTGAAGGAGGTCGGCAAGCCGATCGCCGGCAAGACCGGCACCACCAACGACGAGAAGGACGTCTGGTTCATCGGCTTCTCGCCGGATCTCGTGGTCGGCGTCTATCTGGGTTACGACAAGCCGCGTAATCTCGGTCGCAAAGCCACCGGTGGCGCGTTGGCTGCGCCGGTCGCACGCGACTTCCTGAAGCTCGCGCTGGCGGAGAAGCCGGCGACGCCGTTCAAGATCCCGGCCGGCATCAAGCTCGTCCGTGTCGATTCCAAGAGCGGCATGCGGGCTGGCCCCGGCGATGGTGGACGCACTATCCTGGAGGCCTTCAAGCCGGGCACGGCGCCGCCGGATAATTACTCCGCGATCGGGGTTGCTGACGCTGAGGGACGGATGGCACCGGCCGCCGCGCCCGATCCCGGTGCCATCATGCGTCCGGGCGGGCTGTGGTAGCGGGCTGAAGTTCCGGATCATCAACGGGTAAAGAAGTCGCGGCGGATTGCGCTTCGGCGCTTCGGCCGCTACATCGCTAGCATCACAATTGAGACCAGAAAGACCATGCGCGCGGAAGTCGAACGCCTTGTTGAAGAGATCAAGCAGTCGGTCGGGCTGCTGAGGAGGCATCTTTGACGTCGAGAAATCGACGGCACGGCTGGCCGAGCTGAACAAGCTCGCCGAAGATCCCGATCTCTGGAACGATCCCCAGAAAGCCCAGAAACTGATGCAGGAGCGCACCTCGCTGGAGGATGCGCTGTCCGGCATCAGCAAGGTCGAGCGCGAGCTCGAAGACAATGTCGGCATGATCGAGCTCGGCGAGGCCGAGAACGATGAAGGCGTCGTCGCGGAAGCCGAGAAGGCGCTCAAGGACCTCAAGAAGGAAGTCGCCCGGCGCGAGCTGGAAGCGCTGCTGTCAGGCGAGGCCGACAAGTTCGACTCCTATCTCGAAGTCCATGCCGGCGCCGGCGGTACCGAGAGCCAGGACTGGGCGCAGATGCTGCTCCGCATGTACACGCGCTGGGCGGAGAAGCATGGCTTCAAGGTCGAGTTTCTCGAGGAATCCCAGGGCGAAGAGGCTGGCATCAAATCCGCCACCATCCAGATCAGCGGCCACAACGCCTATGGCTGGCTGAAGACGGAAGCCGGCGTGCATCGCCTCGTCCGGATCTCGCCATTCGATTCCAATGCGCGCCGCCACACCTCGTTCTCGAGCGTGACAATCTTTCCAGTGGTCGACGACAGCATCAAGATCGACATCAAGGAGTCGGATGTGCGCACCGACACCATGCGCTCCGGCGGCGCCGGCGGCCAGCACGTCAACAAGACCGAATCCGCGGTGCGCCTCACTCACATCCCGACCGGCATCGCCGTGGTCTGCCAGGCCGGCCGCTCCCAGCACAAGAACCGCGCGCAGGCGTGGGACATGCTGCGCGCCCGGCTCTACGAGATCGAACTGAAAAAGCGCGAGGAGCAGGCGGCCGCCGATCAGGCCGCCAAGACCGATATCGGCTGGGGCCACCAGATCCGCTCCTACGTGCTGCAGCCCTACCAGATGGTGAAGGACCTGCGCACGGGCGTGCAGACTTCCGACACCGAGGGCGTGCTCGACGGCGACCTCGATGAGTTCATGGCGGCAACGCTGGCGCAAAAGGCTTTCGGCACCACGGCCGGCGCGATCGAGGATGTCGACTAGGCGACGGTGAGAGAAGTCGTATCGTGGCCGGAATAGCCGACGCGCTGGTCGGAAATCGGGTGGGAAAGTCCGCGATTGCGAGGTAGGTGCCCGGTGGGTCACCGACATGAAACGCGATGCTTTCCACGACACCCGGATCGACGCGAGAGACTGGTCGCTGCTCGCGCTGCTCTCGATGCTCTGGGGCGGCTCGTTCTTCTTTAACGGCGCGGCTTTGCGCGAACTGCCGCCGCTGACTCTCGTGTTCCTGCGCGTGGCAATCGCTGCCACCATCCTGGTGCCGCTGCTGCGCGTGTACCGGGTCAGCTTTCCGAACAATGCGGCGGCCTGGATGCCATTCCTTGCGATCGCGCTGTTCAACAATGTGCTGCCGTTTTCGCTGATCGTGACGGGACAGACCCTCATCTCAAGCGGATTGGCCTCGATCCTGAATGCGACCACGCCATTGTTCACTGTGGTCGTCATGGCGGCGGCCGGAGAAGAGCCGCTGCACGCCCGGCGGATCGCAGGCGTCGTTGTCGGGCTGACCGGTGTCATTATTCTCCGGGGCGCGGGGATTGAACAAGTGAGCGGCCAGGCCATCGGCATCGTACTTTGCCTCGCTGCAGCCTTCAGCTATGGGCTGTCCGCTCTGATCGCGCGGCGATGGCTGTCGAATTCACCGCCGCTGGGAACGGCGGCGTTCCAGATGCTGGCCTCGACGGCTGTGATGGCGATCGTCGCCGGCGCGATCGAGCGGCCGTGGCAATTGCCGATGCCGGGTGTTGCGACGTGGCTTGCCGTGCTTGGTCTGGCGGGCTTGTCGACGGCATTCGCATACATCGTCTTCTTCCAGATCCTCAGACGTTCCGGCGCGACCAATGTGATGTTGGTGACGCTGCTCATTCCGGTGACCGCGATCCTGCTCGGCTGCGTCGTGCTGGGCGAGCCGATTTCGCCGCGCGAGATCGCGGGCGCACTGGTGATCGGCAGTGCGCTGCTCCTGATCGATGGGCGCGCGCTAGAGTTCCTGCGGCGATAGGCCAAGCTCGGCCTTCCATTGCGAATGCCACCCCGTGAACCGTCCGCTATCGCGCTCGCCACCGTGCCACGCAGCGTACACGGTCCCATCGCTTGCAACCATGATGACGGCGTCCAGCCCCTTGGAGCGGCGCAGCGTCTCGATGGCCTGGCTTGGCGTCTGCGCGATGGGACCTGCGACATTGAACGACGTGTTGACCGACACTTCGACACCGATGCGGCGGCCGAGTGCCTTGAGATAGGCGTAGGTGAGGGGATCGTCCTTCTCGCGTACGATCTGGATGCGGCCGGTGCCATCGGCGTGGATGACTGCCGGGATCCTGTCGCGCGCGTGCGGCTTCGACCGCGCCGTCAGCACCATGTAGTTATAGGCGTTGTAGTCGTCGTCGGAGGCGCCCGGCAGCAGTTCGAAGTAGTATTGCGCCGCCTCCAGCGTGGCCATCGGCGCCAGGGGTCGGATCGCCTCGCGATATTTCACCCGTTCATTCAGCCGCTCACGCGTGTCGGGATCGCAGGGGTTGGCGAGGATCGAGCGATGGCCAAGCGCGCGTGGCCCGGTCTCGGCCGCGCCCTGATAGATCGCGATGACGCCGTTCTGCGCCACCATTGATGCCATCAGGTCGGCGATGGCGTCGCGTCCCTCGGGCGTCGAGATGTCGCCGATCCGCTGCGAGGCGATGTCGTCCGCTTTCAGCGCGGCCGCGATGTCGTCAGAGGCCGGCGGCGTGCCGCAGTAGAACGCATGCGTCATCGGCGCGCCGCGCGGTGCGCCAGCGAGATGCGCGAACAGCCAGGCGGCGCCGATGGTGACGCCGGGATCGCCGGGCACCGGCGGCACCCACAGATGCAAGTGCGTGCGCCGGCCCTGCGCGTTGGCAAACCATGTCTCATCGAAATGCTCGATCAGCCGCATGTTGCCGACGGCATTGAGCGCGACGCCCCCGGTCAGCACCAGCCGGTGCGCGCCGGTCGCACGCAACAGATGATCCACGACATGGATCATCGCGTCCTCGAACACGAGTTGCGTCGCGGCAGCCTTGTCGAGACGGTCCTGGGTGTCGGGGCGGTGCTTGATGTCCTCGACGCGCAGCACCGCATCCGGATTCCAGAGTTGATCCGGCCTGAGCGGTTCGCCGAGGATATCGGTCAACGCGGCCTTGTAGGGATTATCGAACGGGTCGCAGTACCAATTCGCCATCGCGCGATTGAGCCAGACTTCACCGTCAGCGCCGAGATGCAGCACCTTGCGGAGCCGCCGATAATAGGGATTGCTCGATCGGCTCATATCGCCCCAGGCCGCCGCGCCCATGTAGCGTCCCTCGCAGGACAGCCAGGTCCAGCCGCCCTGGGTCGAAGAGATCACGCTGTAGAAAGCGCCGAGTGAATCGAACATGCTCTCGTTGCAGTAGAGCCGGCGCATCGCGCCGTTCTCGACGACATAGAGCGAGACCGAGCCGAGATCACCGGTGCCGTCGAGCACGGCGATGGCGACCGGCTCGCCGTCATCCTTGAACGGGGAAGCCGCAAACGAGAACCAGGCATGGTTGTCGTGGTGGGGCAGGCAGATCAAAGGGACGCGCTCGGAAACCTTGAGCTGGCGGGCGAGAATCTTTGGCGTTCGCGTCATCTGCTCGAGGCGGCGGCTGTCGAAGCCGGCGGCCTCCGTGGTGCGAAGCAGTTTCAGGCTCTGCGGCAACTCCTCCAGCACCGAGCGCGCCAGCGTGCCGGCGAGCGTCGGATAGTCCCAGCTCGTCAGCCAGGCATCGATCGCGCCGATATCGCGCCCCATGTCTCGCAGCGTCGCGACAATGGCGTCGATTGATTTTTCCGGATATTCCGTAGTGTGCTTGTTGCCGGAAAAGCGTTCTTCCTCGTTGTTGACGATCAGGCGCGGGCCGTTCTGCTGCGTCACCTCGACCAGTGCGATGCCCGAATTGTGGGTGCCGGGAGCGCCGAGGCCCGCAAGATAAACGGTCTCGCCGCGCGCGAGCTTGTTGCGTACGGCGGCAATCCGCGCGTTGGCGAACTCGGAGCCGAGCTGATGGAAGCCGGCCGCTCCCATCGTCTTCGCCGCCAGCCATCGGGCGGCACGAAAGCCGGCGGCGGCGAGCCTGCGATGTCGCGGACCAATTCGCGTGTTCGGTTCCAAGTCGGGCGCCCCTGTCATTGGTGATCGCCAGCATCAATCACAATTGGCGCTGCGCAACAATGCCGTTTCGTCGCGCGGAATAAGCGCGTCCTTGCAGGGTGGCCGAAGCCTTGCAACACTCGGGCAAAAACAAAAATCGAAAAGAACAAAATTGAAAAGGGAGAAAACAATGCCGCCTCGAACGCAGATGCTTGTGGTGCAGACCGTATTTGCCGTCGCAATGGCCCTCGCGACGGCGGCCAACGCCCAGAAGAAATACGACCCCGGTGCTGGCGATACCGAGATCAAGGTTGGCAACATCATGCCCTATAGTGGGCCTGCGTCGTCCTACGGCGTGATCGGAAAGACCGAAGCCGCCTATTTCAACATGGTCAATGCCGAGGGCGGCATCAACGGACGCAAGATCAATTTCATCTCCTATGACGACGCCTATAGCCCGCCGAAAGCGATCGAGCAGGCGCGCAAGCTGGTCGAGAGCGACGAAGTGCTCCTGATCTTCCAGCCGCTCGGCACGCCCTCCAATTCGGCGATCATGAAATACATGAACGCCAAGAAGGTGCCGCAGCTATTCGTCGCCTCCGGCGGCACCAAATTCGGCGATCCGAAGAATTTTCCGTGGACCATGGGCTTTCAACCCAACTACCAAAGCGAGGGGAGGATCTACGCCAAATACATCCTCACGCATTTTCCAAACAGCAAGATCGCCGTGTTCTGGCAAAACGACGACGCCGGCAAGGATCAGTTCAAGGGCCTGAAGGATGGGCTTGGCGATAAGGCCAACATGATTATCGCCGACAAATCTTACGAGGTGAGCGATCCCAGTGTCGATTCCCAGATCGTTGCGTTGCACGATTCAGGTGCTGACATCTTCTTCTCCTGGGCCGCACCAAAGGGCTCGGCACAGGCGATCCGCAAGGTCGGCGAGCTCAGTTGGAAGCCGAAATTCTTTCTCGCCAACACCGCAACCTCGGTCGCATCGGTATTGAAGCCGGCCGGCCTGCAATACGCGAAAGACATCATCTCCACGGCCTACCTGAAGGATCCGACTGATCCGACCTGGAAGGACGATCCCGGCGTGAAAGCCTGGCGAGCCTTCATGGACAAGTATTATCCCGATGGAGACAAGGCCAATGCAAACAATGTCTATGGCTATGTCCAGGCGCAGGCGATGGCCCAGGTTCTAAAGCAGTGCGGCGACAATCTTACGCGCGAGAATGTCATGAAGCAGGCTGCGAACCTGAAGAACTTCCACTCCGACCTGATGCTGCCGGGCATCATGGTCAATACCTCTCCCGACGACTATTTCCCGATCGAGCAGATGCAACTGATGCGGTTCAACGGCGAGGCCTGGGAGCTGTTCGGCGACGTCATCACTGGCGAGGTCGGCCACGAGGCTTCGCGCTGAATGTCCGTGGCACGTCAGCCGGCGCTCAGGCGCACGCCGGCGCGCAGGAATTTCTGCGGGTCGACCGCGTCGCCGTCGATGCGCGTCTCGTAGTGGAGATGCGGGCCGGTCGAACGGCCGGTCGAGCCGACGGCGCCGATCACCTGGCCGATCTTCACGGTTTCGCCGACCTTGACGTTGATCTCCGACAGATGGCCGTAGCGGGTCGAGAGGCCGTTGCCGTGATCGACCTCGACCATGCGGCCGTAACCGCCGGCCCAACCTGATGACACCACCTTGCCGTTGGCGGTGGCGCGGACCGGATCGCCCATCGCGGCGCGGAAATCGAGGCCGGTATGCATCGCCGGGCGACCGAGGAAGGGATCGGTGCGGACGCCGAAGCCCGAGGTAAACTCGACTTCGCCGATCACGGGCTTGCGGTAGGGCACCAGCGTCAGCGTCGCATTCAAGCGCTGCATCTGCGCGCGGGTGATGTTGATGCGGTTGAGCTGCCGCTCGAACGGACCGGCGTCGGCGGGCAGCTTGACGGGCACGAAGGGACCGCCGATGGCCGAGCGCGGGGTCGCGGCTTCGAGTTGCGACATGTCCAGGCCAAGATCGGTGATCACGCCGCGCATCCGGCGCACACGCGATTCCATGGTCTCCTCGGCGGAGCTCAGCGCCGCCATCTGGCGCCGCTCGACCTGATCGAGCGAGGTCTGGAGGCGGACCAGGACATTGTCGAAGCCTTGCAGCTTGGCGAACTGATTCATCGGCGCCGCCGGCTTGATCGGGGCGCGCGATTCCAGTCGCGCCTCGCGATCCGGAGGCGCCACGAAGATCACGGTGTCGCTGATCGGCGAGGGTTTGGGCGCTGCCCCCGATTCCGGTGCGGCATTGCGCGCGGGCGGGCGGATCGAGCCGGTCGTCGCGACATCCGGCATCGAACCCAGCGCGGTGGCGCGGGCCTCGAGAGCGGTCTGCCGGCGCATGATCTGTTCGAGCTTCTGGTCGAACTGCTCCTGGTCCAGGAGCTGCCGGCTGGTGGTGCGATCGACCTTGGCGCGCAATTCCGCGATCCGGTCTTCATAGGCGAATTGCATCTCGGCCTGGCGGGCGAGCAGCCGGGTCAGGACGTCGTCGCGGAACGCAAAATAGGTCGCGGTCGCCGCCGACCAAATGCCGAGCAGGACTACCGAGCCGACCGCAGCCCAGAACAGGACCGGACCAATGCGAACCTGCTTGCCCGCATGCGCGAAGGTATAGTCGTTCGCCGGCTGCGCGACGGCTGCAGCGTGGGGAGCAGGGCGGCGAGGGGACGCCCGCCCGTGCTCTCGTGGATGATGGTGCTGCTGGTGATGGTCGAAATGGTGACCGGAACGATAGGACATCGGCACTCCCGCGCCGGTCGGATCAAGTTCCGTACGGCCTCAGTTCGGGAGCGATTTGAGCCGGTCATGGTTAATTTTCCGGAAACGGAACCTGGTCGATCAGAGCGACCGCGCGGCGGCCAGGACCTCGTCGGCATGGCCGTCGACCCGCACATTGCGCCAGATCCTGGCGATCCGGCCGTCGGCATCGACCAGAACCGTGGTGCGAAGAATCCCCAGGAAGGTCCTGCCATACATGGATTTCTCGCCCCAGGCCCCATAGGCTTCCAACATCTCGTGCTGCTCATCCGAACCAAGCGGAATGGCGAGCTGATGCTTGTTCCTGAACGATTCCTGCGCCTTCACGGTGTCGCCGGAGACGCCGAGGACCTCGGTGCCATCATCGGCAAACGCATCCTTCAGCCGCGTGAAATCGATCGCTTCCTTGGTGCAGCCGGGCGTGTCGGCACGCGGGTAGAAGAACAGCACCAGCTTCTTGCCGGCGAAGTCGGTGAGTGAAACCTCACCGCCGCCGTCACGGGGCAGGTGGAAGTCGGGCGCCTTGGCGCCCTCGACCAGGGCTGTCGATTTGGTCGCGGCCGGTGCAGCGGATTTTAACGATTTCGATGCGTCCTTGTGGGACGCTTTCGCGGGAGCGGCTTTGGCCGCCTTGCTGGATTTCTTTGCGACCGCCTTGCGCGCCTTTGCCGCGGGCGGCTTGACCGATGCGACGGCCTTGCTGCTGACAGCCTTAGGCCGAGACGATTTGGCCGGGGACGACTTGGCTGTGGTCTTGGAGGATTTCTTGCGCGTTTTCTTGGACATACGCCTTCCTTTCGTCGCTTTCCGGGGCTCAACCATTGAATCAGTGCGGGTCTTGTCCCCGGCGATCGGATTTGCGCCGACTGCTGGGCAAGTCTGATGGCGGCGGAGTATGGTCACAAGGATTTCGACGCGTCACCTATCCGCTCGCCGACCTGGCCTTCGAAAGTTCGCTCAAATGTTCGCTCAAATGTTCACTTGGGGCTGACGGCGAGTAACAGTATTAATCGAGGATTGGCAGCGATGCCGGCACAGGAGCGCTCGATACGGATCGACGGGCGCGCCTTGGGCGGCGATCAACCTCAACGCCTGCACCGAGAGGCAATGGCAAGGAATTCGTCGTCCCAAGGATCGCTCCAAGGCCACAGCCCGAATTCGCGTGCCGACGCCCCTGACTGCGGCTGGGACGACGAGATCGGCTGGGATGAGCAGGACGAGGCGGCCGGCCGTCGCGCGCGGCGGCTGTTGTCGCGCTCGGATACCAGCCTGCATCGGATCGGCGATTTCTTCGGCGCTACGCAGCGATCGGTTCACGGCGCGCGCTGGGTCAAGCGCATCGCGCTGGTGCTTGGTGTGCTGGCGGTGATCTTCATCGGCTGCTTTGGCGCGCTGTGGTGGCGGCTGGGGGCAGGGCCGATCAATCTCGACATGGCGACGCCGTGGCTCGCGGCTGCGATCGAGGACAATATCGGCCACGGCAACACGGTCGAGGTCGGCGGCACTCAGATCGAGCGCGCCGGCCATGTCCGAATCGCCGTGCGCATCCGCGACATCATCGTGCGCGACCGCGACCATGCGATCGTCGCCAGCGCGCCGAAAGCCGAGGTCAAGCTGTCCGGCACCGCGCTCCTGATGGGCCAGCTCCGCGCCGAAAGCCTCAACCTCGTCGATGCCGAGCTGGCGATCCGGATCACGCCGGACGGCTACGTGACCGTTTCCGCCGGCGACACCGCCAAGCCGCTCGCGACCGGTGTCGCGTCCAAGCATGAGGCGGGCCTGCCGCCGACATTCCCGCGCCCGGCCCCCCCGCAGGGGCCGCTATCGCCGCCGTCCTCGCCGTCCGTCAGCGTCCCGGCACCGCCCGAGAGCACGCAGAGCGGATTGCTCGCCGGTCTCGATTGGCTCGACAGCCTCAGCATGACCGGCCTCGACGGCCAGAACCTCAACGAGATCGGCCTGAAGAACGGCAACCTGATCGTCGACGATCAGCAGCGCGGCGGCAAATGGACCTTCGAGAATATCAGCCTGAGCCTGCGGCGGCCGAGCAGCGGCGGCGTGGCGCTGAGCGTCGGTGAAGAGGGCGCCCGTCCGTGGTCGCTGCGTGTCGCGGTCGGGCCGCTCAAGGACGGCGTGCGCTCGGTCGACCTGCGCGCCGACAAGCTGCCGTCTGCCAATATCCTGCTCGCGCTCAGGGTGAAGGACCTCACCTATAACGCCGAGCTGCCGCTATCCGGCGAACTGAAGGGTGAACTCGGCCGCGACGGCCTGCCGACCTATTTCCGCGGCAAGATCACCGCCGGCGCCGGCAACCTGATCGACACCGATACGCCCGACTATCCGATGGCGATCGATTCGGCGGAAGTGAATGTCGAATGGGACGCCGGACGCCGCGTGCTGCTGGCGCCGTTCAAGGTCATCTCCGGCGCCAACCGGGTCACGCTGCTTGCCCATCTCGAGCCGCCGAATGACGATATCAACGACTGGCAGCTTGGCCTCAGCGGCGGCACCATCCTGCTCGCGGGCATCGACGACGAGCCGCCGCTGATCTTCAACCGCATCGCGGTTGGCTTTCGTTTCGACACCGACAAGAAGCGCGTGCTGCTGACGCAGGCCGATATCAGCAACGGCGAGATCGGCATCGCCGGCACCGGCAGCATCGACTATTCCGCCGAGCCGCGGCTGCAGCTCGGTTTTGCGGGCACGCCGATGTCGGCCTCGGCATTGAAGCGGATCTGGCCGGCCCTGATCGTGCCGGAGTTGCGCGAATGGGTGATCGAGCGGATCGAACGCGGCACGCTCCAGCGCATCGAGGTCGGCGTCAACTCGCCGGTGCGCAACCTGTCGCGCAAGGGGCCTCCGATCCCGGATGAAGGGCTTGCCGTCAACATCGTCGCGAGCGGTGTGACGGTGCGTCCGGTGGACGAGCTGCCCGTGGTTCATGATGCCGATTTGCGGGCGCGGGTGACCGGCCGCACTGCCACCGTCAACATTACCCAGGGCATCGCCGACACGCCGGGCGGGCGCAAGATCACGCTGTCGGACTTCTCTTTCGAAGTCCCGGATATGGTGCCGAAACCTTCGCCGGCGAAGATAAGATTCCGCGTCGATTGTCCGGTGCCGGCCTGCGCCGAAATCCTCGCCTCCGACCGCCTCAGCGATGTGTCGGGCACGACGTTTGTCGATCCCAATGCGAGCAAGGGAACCGTCTCGGCCATCATCAATCTCGGCCTGCCGGTCAAGGGCGTGCTGACCAAGGAGGACACCACCTACGCCGTCACCGCCGATCTCGGCGGCGTCGCGATCGACAAACTGGTGATGAACCAGAAGCTCGAGGCCAACGCGCTGAAGGTCGTCGCCAACAATGCGGGCTATCAGGTCAAGGGCGACGTCAAGATCGGCGGGCAGCCAGCCTCGCTGGATTACCGCAAGCCGAGCGAGGGCGACGCCGACATCCGCCTGCAGTCGACGCTCGACGACGCAGGTCGCGCGCGGCTCGGGCTCGACCTTGGCTCCGCGGTGAGCGGCTCAATCCCGGTCAAGGTCGTGGGCAAGATCGCAAACAGCAGCGATCACGACAGCAAGCTCGGTGTCGAGGCCGATCTCACCCAGCTCAGGATCGATAATGTCCTGCCCGGCTGGGTCAAGTCATCAGGCAAGTCGGGCAAGGTCACCTTCAACGTGGTGCAGAAGCCGCAATCGACACGCTTTGAGGACATCGTGGCCGAAGGCGCCGGCTCCTCGATCAAGGGATCGGTGGAGATCGACCAGAACGGCGATCTCATGAACGTCAACTTCCCGACCTATTCGCCTTCGGAAGGCGACAAGACCACGCTGCGCGCCGACCGCGGGCCCGACGGTGTCCTGAAGGTCTCCATGCGCGGCGATGTGTTCGATGGCCGCGGCTTCCTTCGCACGGCGATTTCGGGGCGTGACGACCCCAAGAACAAGACCAAGAACATGGATTACGACATCGACCTCAAGCTCGGCGCCGTTGCCGGCTTCAACGGCGAAGCGTTGCGCAGCGTCGATGCAAAGGTGTCCAAGCGCAACGGCGCCATCAAGAGTTTTGCGCTGACGGGCAAGATCGGGCGCGATACGCCCGTCACTGCGGATCTGCGCGGGCGCCAGCAGGGGCGCGAGGTGGTCTACCTGCAGACCAATGACGCCGGCGCGTTCTTCCGCTTCACCGATTTCTATTCCAAGATCGTGGGCGGTCAGCTCACGCTCGCGATGGAGCCGCCGGCAGCGGAGCCGAACCCCAAGGAGGGGCTGATCAACATCCGCGACTTCTACGTCAAAGGCCAGCCCGAGCTCGACCGCATCGCGGCTGGCGGGTCGCCCGGCACGACGGGCGGCGTTGCCTTCAGCGCCTTGCGCGCCGAGTTCACGCGGCAGAGCGGACTGCTCACGATCCGCGACGGCGTCGTGAAGGGGCCGTCGATCGGCGCAACCATCGAAGGCAGCATCGACAACATCGTCAATCAGGTGCGCATGAGCGGCACGTTCGTGCCGATGTACGGGCTGAACAACATGTTCGGCCAGTTGCCCGTACTCGGCCTGTTCCTCGGCGGCGGCAGCAACGAGGGCCTGATCGGCGTGACCTACGAGGTTGTGGGGACACCGGCGCAACCGGTACTGCGCGTCAACCCGATATCGGCGATGGCGCCGGGTGTGTTGCGCAAGATCTTCGAGTTCAACACCGGCAAGCAGAACAACCAGATAGAATTCCCGCCGAACAACTGAGCGGGGTGGCTTAGCCGACTACGCCTCTGCTGCCCGCAACCACGGTGCTTTCGTTTTCCTGAAATCCTGCCACGTGTCTCGCAGGCGTGCCGCAACGCCGATCGATGCATGTGCCTGCCAGCCGGCGATCGCGGCTGTCGCTGTGCCGCTCTCCGAGAGCTCGCCACCGAGCTCAGCGAAAAGGCTGTCGGTGATCGCCATGTCGTTAAAGGAACCAAGTTCCTCCTGTAAGTCGGCCAGGCTGCGAGAGAAACGCCTGACGGACTTGCGGTCTCCATACAGCGGTAACAGGAAGTCGGCGACGTAACGCAGTCTCTTTGCAGCGAGCCTCAAGCGATGCAGCTTTTCCGCCGGAAGCGACTTGAAGCGGCGGCCGCGCTTGAGCACCCTTGCATACTGATCCGACAGGATGTGTCCGGCGAAGTTGATGGCAGGCTCGGCCAGTCGTCCGAGATCTTCGGGAGCGACGTCGCTACGCCACCCCCTAGCCTCAATCCAACCGCCGAGACCGATCAGGAAAGATGAGCATCGACGGTCAGCCAGCGCGAGACGTACCTTCTCGTAGGCGGCTGACCGGCGTTTCTCTGCGACCTGTTCCAGGGCATCAAAGCCCGCGACCGAGGAACAGGCCTGCGCGATAGTCGGCAGCGTTCCCCGTTGAAACATGTCCCAATCACGTGCGGCGGAAAGGTTTTGCGCCAGCCATCTTGCTTCCGACCGGAGCGAGTCGAGGTTGCTCAACGGTCCAACGGATCTCATCAAATCCAGGGCCGCGCGAAGGCGGCGCAGCGACACGCGAAGCTGATGGACCCCCTCTGGATCGCGACCGTCCTCGGCGGCCGCCAGAGATCCAAGAAGATGGTGAAGGCAGGAGCGCAGAATCTTTGCGAAGGCCTCATCGAGGGATATCGATGGGTCGAGGCGAAGCTTTCGCGGCTTCCGCAGGGCTGGCGACGTCTCGGCCGCAAGGTCAAAGCCGCGCGCCGACTTGCTGCGGATTGACGGTCTCACTGACCCATAGTCCGCGAGACGAAGCGCGAGGTCGTAGATTGCGCTGGCGCTTCCATCCTTGAGCTCCAACTCAATCTCGCTCACGGGCATCGATCGATCGCCCGACTTCAGCAATCCCTGATCGAAAGCGACCTCGATCGTTCCGGATGGCAGCTCAACGATCCGCGCGTGCCGGTGGATATCAGCGGTGAAGGCCGCCTCGAGCTGACGACGTCTGAGATCCGAGCGAAGCTTGGCGGGGATGAAAGGCATCGCCAGTTCGACATCGGGAGCAATCGACGGAACGTTCGCCTCCCACTCGCCGCGACGGAGCGGATCGTCTGCGAATTCGGCTTTCACGGTCTGCACGAAACGCGCGCCGTTCTGGCGAACCCGCAAACTCAATCCGTGTCGTCTCAGTGTCCGCTCGGGCGTATCGTAATAGACGGACTTGAGGTGCTTTCGCGTGCCCTTGCTGCGTGCATTCGTCGCGATGATCGGAGCGGCGTTGAAATCCGCCATGCGATCGGCATCGACAAGAAGCTTGAGTTCGATCTCACCGCCGGGAAACGTGGCAACCTCTTGCGCTGCGATTTCCGATGTTGCATCGCCGTGACGCTGCGCTTCAGGAAGCTGCGGCTCATCAAGGAGAGTTTTCGGCGGCTCCTGCGAACGGGGTTCCGCGACGCTGTGTTGCCCGGAGGCAACAGAGTTTTCCAGTCTCTTGTTGTCCTGCGGGGCAGGGGCGCTATCGAGCCCGGGCACGGCGCGTGCACTTTCCCGGGCGGGCGTCGGCGTGTCGGGTTCTGACATCTACGATTGTGTGACGGTTGGATGACGATTCGATAACACATCGCAGCGCGATCCAAAAGGAAGAACGACTTCAATCTAGCTGGAGAGATCATCGGTCTGTGAGTGAGCCAGATCAAGCCGGGATCTCCGCTCCCGAAGCTTTCAGTCCGGTCCTCTCGATGGAACCGACGCACCGTCGCGGCTCAGGAAGATGGTTGATGTCCCAGGTTTGCAACGCTGGATGCTGCCGGACCGAGCTTTCACCGCTCGGCGGAGCCGGGCGCAAAACGAGGAAAGCCGCCCAAAGCCTAACTCTGCAGCGCGAATCCATTTGCCGCCATCCGATGCGAGTGGTTGAATTGTTTGCCAATTCGACTCGTTGAAATCCGGAAACACAAAGGTCAGCGAGGTTTACGCTATGCTTGCCGAAAAGTTTTTTCTGGTATTGGAAACGCTAAGGAGCCACGCATCGGATGGTGCACCGCAGATCGCAATAAGCACCACGCAGCATGTTCCGATCGCTCCGCCGCGCAGGAAGCCAGTCAAAGGCTGAGCCACGTCGCTCTCTGGAGAAGGAAGACCAGGTCTTGCGGGGTTACCAAGTCTTGCGGGGTTCACGACGTCCGAGTCTGGCTGTGAGCCAAACCGCGCTCGAGCTTCCACCATGTCGGCTGTCTCCTGACGAATACACCACGCGGATGCCATCGCTGGATCAACTGATCGTCTGAGAGCGAGACGCGCTATCCCAGCTCGAAGGTGGTGACACCGAATACCCGCTCCAGCCGCAATGGCGGCACCGCGCCGGTATACATGCGCGCGGTCTCGAACACCGGCGCAAGGCCCAAGTCTTGCGCCAACGCGACCGCGTCGCCATTGATGCAGGGAACGTCGAGGAATATCTCGCCGTCGCCCACGCGGGCCAGCAAAGCCGATAGAACCACCTCGGCGCTGGCGCGGTCGTCGGCGACCAGCGGGCCGATCTTGCGGCCGTTCCGGCACGGACGGATCACGCCCCATCCGGCAAGCTCGCCATCGCGCACGAGCGCGCAACCGACATGACCGGGCGCGCCGATCCAGGCGCGCAGGAACGCGGTGCGCCGAGCCGGAAACACCGTCGCGTCATCCGCCTCCACAGTCGCCAACGGGACGTCGGTGAGCGTGATCACATTTGCCTGCGGCGCATCCAGGGCCACGGGGGTGCCGCCGTAGCGGACGTTGGTATAAGCGAGCTCGAACCCGGATTTCCTGTAGTTGTCCTGCTGCGCCACCACGCCGTCGAGCCCGATCACACGACGGCCAGCGTGCGCAATCGCCGCGTTCCACATGCGCAGACCGTAGCCACGGCCGCGCAAGTCATTTCGGACGATGTAGAAGCCGAGGAACGCAAAGCTCTCATCGTAATTGACGCAGGAGACGGTCGCGACCGGAGCGCCGTCGAGTTCGCCGATGAAGAAGCCTTCCGGATCGGCCGCGGCGAAGCAGGTGGCGTCTGCGAGGCCCGGATTCCAGCCTTCGGCCGCCGCCCAGTTCACGGCTATCGAGATCTCGTCCGGCCGCATCGTCCGGATGCGCAGGCCATTCGCGGCGGGCGGTGGTACGGATGGACTCATGAACCGATATCAGCACGAGTGAGTTGCTACCGGCAACGCTGGTGAAATGGAAATTTCACCCCCGTGCGTGTCTGACCCAACACCGAAAAGGGATAAAATCCCCCAGGGTCACATCCGAGGAGCAACGACATGACCCGACAAATCTCCAAGGTAGTTTCCACCAGGATCGACTGGCGTGTGTTCGCGATCATGGGCAACACGATGCCGCCCCGAGATCCTGATGATGACGACGAAGAGGACGAGGACGAAGAACAAGACGACGAAGAGAACGAAACCGACGAACCGCCGGTCGTGCGCGAGCCGGACGAAGACTAAGCAGGATACTCTGGGATTGGCATAGCCTGAGCGTCGGAGAGCGTGATCCGCATCCACGTGCGGCCAGACGTCGAATGGACGACGGTTCTCGGCGGTGCAACCTCTCGGCGTTCACCGGTGCAGGAGGCGAGCATGACCCTCATATGGCTTGGTGTGCTCCTTGTTTTCGGCGGCGTACTCCAGATGGCGTTTCAGCCAATCTGGCGAGGCCGATTAAGCGGTGGAAGGCGGCTTGGCTCAGACCGCGACACGCTGGAACCTGAAAGACCGGCGAGCGGCTTTGAAATCAAATCAAATTGGCCTGGACTCGTGCTGATCGCGCTCGGCGCGGCCTTCTTGCTGGCCGGGGCCGTTATTTAAGTCGAAACAAACCTCGTTAACGCCTCGCCCGCCTACGGCTCGGCATCAAGCCTGATCACAACATCGGCATCGCTGCAGGGGCCAATGCCCCGCCTTCACCATGATTTGGGGCGTAAATCCGACGCGTGTCGAGCAAAGCATGGGCAGGGCAGCGCCAATGACGGCTCAGCTCCATAAGACGGCGGAAGAGGAGCACGAGGAGCAGCTTCGCAACCTCGTCCGCGTCGTTTCAGCCTGCACCTTGGGGCTTTGGTCCTTTGCCGCGGGCATCCTGATCGGGACCTTCTTTCTGTTTTGAACAGTGTTGCACGTCGCCTGACTCGCCGTTCGTATGCGTGTGCGGCGCAATCATCGACCCGGCCGACGTCCTCGCGGGCTCATCGATGCGGCCATTAAATCGAAGCCGTTTGGTTCGTCTCGTTTGTTTATGCCGCTTCGCCTAAGTTGTGGACGCTGCCTCCATGTCTGTTTCCCGAGTGAGATAGTGTGATGTCATCATTCTAGATACACCGCCGAGGAGAATCCGGATCGGCGTTGATGTAGACCAAATTTCATTGGCGCTTGTTCCTCCCATGCTGCAACCGTCTTGTTTCCGAGTGTACGGCGAGGCGTCACTTGGCGCGCGCCGGAAGAGCAATCCCTCAGCTTCATCAGCGCGTCGGTAACCGTCCGGCCCAATTGCTCAATCGCCTCGTCGGTCAGGATCGATCCTGCGCTTGCCAGCCGGTCGACGCTGATATTCAACACGGTCAGTGCCTCCTTCAGTTGCTCGATCTCCGATCGAAGGGCCGGGTGTTCTCCTGCCTTGATGTCCCGAAGGGAGTTGCCAAGCGTGCGGACTTCCGCCGTCAGGTTTTGGAGATTCGCCAGCACGTCTTTCGGCGGCAGATCGACTTTCGCCAGCACGGCCTCTGTCATCGTCGCCGCGACGTTCTTGGCAAAATGATTGATGCGCGCCATCGCGACGAGTGCAAGAATCGCAGCGACAATCACCAGGATCGCCGTGGCATTGATCAGCGCCAGCAGCAACTGCCCAGGGACCCTCCACAACCGCGCGGAAATCCCATTGCGATCGGGCTTGGCCATGGTTGCCTCCTGTCGTCTCCGGTGCAGGGCTCTTCCCTTCGCATCTGCTTTCAAAAGTGAAGGGGCTCTTTTCAGACTTCGCGCGATGTTCGACCAGATGGCGATGCGCTAGCCCGGGTCATGTGCGCGGGTTGATAGGAAATCGAGACGAATTGCCGTCGCGATTCATAAGCGTGACATATGTGGAAGATCGCAGTTCAACGTGTTCGACGGGCCGGGAGTGGCGATATTGAACGCCGCTCCCGGTCCAAGATCATCAGGTTCATTCGGCTGCAATTGGGTGCAGCGTTCCGCCCTGGTCTTCGCTCGTGAAGATGAAGCCCTCGTAGCCCTTCTCGGCGATCTCGGCGCACTTCCTGCGGTAGCCGGCGACACCTTCGGGGCCGAGATAGGGCAGGAAGCGGTGCGCCTTGCCGGCGATGTTGGCTCCCATGTACCACGAATTGGCGGTGGTCATCAGCGTTGAGTTGACCACCTCCGCGACATGCGTGCCCCACGCGTCTTGCGCCTGCGGGCTCGCTTCGATGGTCGCCAGCTTGCTTCGCCGCATGTGGGCGATGCATTCGGTGATCCACTCGACATGCTGCTCGATCGATACCGGCATGTTCGAAAGCACCGAGGGGCTCTGTGGGCCGGTGATCATGAACAGGTTCGGGTAGCCGGAGATCGCCAGACCGAGATAGGTCAGCGGACCGTCTTCCCACTCCTGCGCCAGCGTCCTGCCGCCACGCCCCTTGATACCGAGGCTCTTCAGGGGGCCGGTAAGGGCATCGAAGCCGGTGGCGACGACGATGATGTCGAGCGGGTATTCTTTGCCGCCGGCGCGAATGCCATTCGGCGTGATCTCCTCGATCGGCCCGTCCGTGCTCGCATCCACCAAAGTTACGTTCTTCTTGTTGAAAGTCTCGAAGTAGTTGGAGTCGAGTGGCTGGCGCTTGGTGCCGTAAGGATAGGTCTTGGGTATCAGCTTCTCGGCCGTGACCGGATCGTTGACGGTGGATCGAATCTTTCGCTTGAGGTAGTCGGCAATCATATCGTTCGCCTCCTTGGAGAAGAACATGTCCTGGTAGTTGGCCAGCCAGAAGCTAAAGCCTCCCACATCCCACATCCTGTCGAACTCTCGCTCGCGTTCCTCAGGCGTCGCTTCGAGCACCGACTTCGGAATGAAATCCAGCTCGAAGCCGAAGAACGAGTCCTTGATGCGCCGGCGGATCCCGTCGTAATCGGCCTTGCGTGCTCTGGCGACCTCGGGATCGACACTGCCGTTGCGTGCCGGCACGCAGAAGGCCGGTGTGCGCTGGAACACCGTCAGGTGCTTGGCCTGCTGCGCGATCTCCGGAACCGCCTGCACTGCGGTAGCGCCGGTGCCGATGACGCCAACGCGCTTTGCGGTAAAGTCGACGCCGTCGTGCGGCCACTGGCTGGTGTGGTAGCACTTGCCCTGGAAGGTGTTCAGCCCCTTGAACGGCGGCACGTTGGGGGCCGACAGCGCGCCGACCGCGGTGATGACGAAACGTGCTCTGGCGACGTCGCCTTTGTCGGTGCGCACCGTCCAGAGCCCGGCGTCGTCGTCGAGGACGACCTCGATGACGCGCTTGCCGAACTGGATGTCGGGCTTGAGGTCGAAACGCTCCGCGCAGTGCTCGAGGTAGCGCAGGATCTCGTCCTGCTCCGGATAGCGCTCGGACCAGTTCCATTCCTGCAACAGGTTCTTGTCGAACGTGTAGCAGTAAATGTAGCTGTCCGAGTCGCAGCGCGCGCCGGGATAGCGGTTCCAGTACCAGGTGCCGCCGACGCCGTCGCCGGCCTCAAACACGGTGACATTCATGTCGAGCTTGTCGCGCAACGAATGCAGCATATACATGCCGGAGAACCCGGCGCCGATGATGATCGCATCGTAGTCTGCTTTCGCACCTGCGCTGCGCGACTCACCTTGCACGTTCGTCATGACACTTCTCCTCTCCTGAGCAGTCTCCCTGAAGTCCGGCCAGTCTTCTTGCCGTGATCGCAATGCCCTCTCGACGCCGCGCGGCCGATGGATCGCTCGCACCATTCGAATTGAGGATGGCAGCGGCCAGCCTGCCGAACGACAGACTGGCCGACTGCATGTGGTTCCGGCCGGAAACGTCGCAAACCCACGCAGATTCAAGAGCCGGGAAGCGTGGCGGCGCGAGGAAGGCCGCTTCGCTTCATCGGCACTACGCTGCTGCGCGCACCTCGCCGGTTGCATAGGCGGCAGTCTCGAAATCCAGGTAGCCGCCGAACGATGTCGGATCTCCGAACGGCAGGATCTGCGTCGCCCAATATCCTCCGAACCCGTTCTTTCGATCGATCCAATAGAACAGGTTGGCGAGTCCGGCCCAGCCGATCGAACCGGCCGGTCGGCCGGTCGGCGCGTCCTCGTCGTTGACCATGAAGGTGTAGGACCAGGATTTCTTCAGTCCGGGGAAGAACTCCGCATCGTTCGACAGCGTCGGAATCACGCCGGGCAGCATCACCACGGTCTGGTGCGCCTCAAGGCCATTACGAACCGCGGCCTCCACCGTCTCCTGCTTCAGCACGCGGCCCTGCGGTCCCGCTCCGTCGTTCAGCCACATGCGGATGAATTTCATGTACTCGCCGATCGAGGCGTAAAGTCCGTGACCGCCCATGTCGACCTCGGGCTCGGGCGGCAATTGCAGATCGGGAAGCGGGGTCAGCGCGCCATCGGCTTCGCGCTGGTGGATGACGGCAAGGCGCTCGCGCATCGAGGGCGTCAGCGAGAAAGCGATGTCCTCCATGCCGAGCGGCGCAAAAATCCGCTCCGCCATCACCTCGCCGAGGCGCTTGCCGCGAATGCGCTCGACGACCTGGCCGCACCAGTCGAGGTTGCTGCCATACTCCCACTTGTCGCCGGGATCGAACAGGAGCGGCGTCATCAGTGATGCCCTTGAGCAGGTGATCACGCTTGGCTGGCCATGTTCTTGCGCCAGGCGAAAGTAATTGGCGTTGAAGAAGTCGTAGCCGAAGCCGGCTGTGTGCAGCATCAGCATGCGCGTGGTGATGTCGCGTTTCGGTGCCCGCAGCGTTGGCTTGCCTTGCGCGTCGAAGCCTTCGAGCACCTCAAGCTTGCCGATCTCGGGAACGTAGGTCTTGGCCGGGGCGTCCAGATCGAGCTTGCCTTCTTCGACACATTGCAGGATCGCCGTCCCCGTGATTGCCTTTGTGGTCGAAAAGATCGCAAAGACGGTGTCGGTCGTCATTGCCTGGCTGCCGCCAATGCTACGCTCGCCGGCGGCGCCTTCGTAGGTGTTGGCTGAGCGGTCGGTGACCATCGCCACCACGCCCGGAACGCGGCTCTTTCCGGTCACAACTTTCTGCAGGATACCGTCACACGCGGCTTTCAACTCGTTACCCATTGCCGTTCCTCCCGTTTTGGAATTGACCAAGCTCGATCCCGTCGCTTGTCGACAGGCCGCCGTCGGTCTCCGCGGAACGATATCAACCGTTGTAACGTATCAAGATCGGGCTGCAGTCCGATTGCCCCAGCGACGGTTGCGCGAACGAAGGCCGACCGTGGCCGTAGCAGCCATAGCGATTGGCGTCTTCACCATCCTTGCATTGAGGTTCTACTCACGCGTCGGGAAGACTAGACCGATTTCTTTTTGTCGGCCACGCATTTCACCCCTGGCATCTCAAGTGCCAGGAATTTTTCGCTGAGACATGTCAGCGAAGTTGACAGGTGCAACTTCCTTTGGGTCGCATCAGACGGCGCGACACAGGCTCACGCGGCGCGTACGCCGGCGAGGAAGGTCGAGACTTCGCCCGAGAGCTGTTCGGCCTGCTTGGACAAATTGCTGGCCGCGGCGAGAACGAGGCCTGCGGCGTTGCCGGTTTCGTTGGCTGCGGTGCTGACGCCACCGATATTGGTCGTGACCTCCTTGGTCGCTTCCGCCGTCTGCGACACGCTGCGCGCGATTTCGGCCGTCGCTGCGCCCTGTTGCTCGATCGCGGAGCCGATCGAGGTTGCGATCGTGCTGACCTCTTCGATGGTGGCGGTGATCCCGTCGATCGCCTCGACCGCTTCCTTGGTCGCGCCCTGGATCTGCGCGATGCGCGTGCCGATCTCCTTGGTGGCCTCGGCGGTCTGGCTTGCCAGGCTCTTGACCTCGGATGCGACCACGGCAAAGCCTCGGCCAGCTTCACCGGCGCGCGCGGCTTCGATGGTGGCATTGAGCGCCAGGAGGTTGGTCTGCTCCGCAATGCTGGAGATCAGCTCGGCGACATGCTCGATCTGTTGGGCGCCATCGGCGAGCGCTCGCACGATGGTATCGGTGCGGCGGGCGCTTTCGACGGCGCGGCCGGTGATATTGGCCGACTGCGTGACCTGACGGCTGATCTCGGAGATCGACGAGGACAATTCCTCCGCAGCCGAGGCCACGGTCTGAACGCGCGAGCTTGCCTCCGTTGCCGCCGAGCCGACCACGGACGCGCGATGATTGGTACCCTCGGCGGTCGCGGACATCGATTTTGCAGTGGCTTCCAGTTCGCTCGATCCCGACGCCATCAGTCCGACAAGCTGACCGACCGATGCATCAAAGCGATCGGCGAGCGCGATCAGGGCGTCGCGCTTCTCCTTCTCGCTCTGCTGCTTGGTCGCAACCTGTTCCGCTTCCAGCGCCCGCGCGGTGATCGCGGTCTGCCGCAGGACTTCCAGCGTTTCCGCCATGCGGCCGATCTCGTCACGGCGTCCGGTCTCCTCGACCGCTTCGTCGAGCGAGCCTTCGGCGATGCGCTGCATGCGGTTCTTCTGGCGCTCCAGTGCGCCCACGACGTCGCGGGCAATCAGCCACGACAACAGCCCCATCAGCAGCATAAGGCCGCCGCCGATCGCGCCGAGCTGCAGCAGCACGGCATTCATGTCGGCGTCGATGTCATCCACATAGAGGCCGTAGCTCATGACGATGTTCCACGGCTCGAAGGCGCGAACATAGGTCATCTTTCGCGCCGGCACGGTCTGCCCGGGGCGCGGATAGAGGTAGGATGTGGTGCCACCTTCCGGGCTCTGGCGACTGGCAGCGATCTGGGCATCGGCGATCAGGACGCCATTGGCGTCCTTGGTGCCGTTGATCTTGCCTTCGAGCTTGGGATTGGCGCTGTTCAATAGCAGCGATGTGTCGGCGACGTTGTAGGCGTTCGGATATCCCTGGCCATTGTTGAATGTCATTTTCCGGCCGCGCTGACGAAACTGCTCCTTCGCCTCGGCAACGGTCATCTTTCCGGCGGCGACATCCTCCTGCAGCGACTGTGCCACGCCGTAGAGCAGGTCAGCCGCCGTCCGCATCTGTGCGACGCGGTCGTCGAGCATGCGGTTTCGGTTGATCCAGGCTGCACCCGCGACGATCGCAAAGACGGTCATGGCCGCGAGAACCACCATGCTGGCGAGTTTGGTGCGGATCGTCAGTCGGCTGAGAAGGTTCATGGTGGCCTCTACGGGAATTGTTTCCCGAGGCGTAGCAGAAACTGTCTTACCAATCGTGAATACGGTATGCCATCAAGGAATACCTCTGAGACGCCCTTGATCAGCGACGCAGCGCCGGTACGACCAGGAACGGAATCATTCCCAGGATCACGCTGACCAGCGCGAATGCGATCACCGGATTGTAGCTGTGGCTGACGTCGTGGATCAGGCCGCCGGCCCAGGAGCCGAACGCGGAGCCGAGCCCGCTGCCGATCGAGATCGTGCCGTAGATCGTACCGACCCGCTTGCCGCGGAAGATCTTCATTGCGGTGGCCGTGATCAGCGGGCCGCGCGAGCCGATCATGCTGCCGAAGCAGACGACGAAGCCGGTGAGCAGCCAGAAGTTCGGGTACCACTGCAACAGCCAGAGCAGGATGATGCCGACGATCGAGATCGCATAGCTGAGCAGGACCGACGGCCGGCGGCCGATGATGCTGTCGAGTTCGGAAACGCCGAGCATGCCGAACAATAGCACGATGCCGCTGAAGCCCCAGGCGGTCGCGGCCTGCAGCGGCGGAAAGCCGGCGTCGATCAGATAGGCCACGATCTGCGCCGAGATCGCGTACATGCCGATCGCGGTGAAGAAGAAGGTCGCAAACAGCGCCCAGAAGGCGTGGTGACGCATCGCGCCGACGAGCGTCCAGCCTTCGTCGACAACGTCAGGATCGGCCTTCTTCACCACATGCGGCGAGCCGCGCGAGAACAGCCGCCAGGGTAACAGCAAGAGCGGCGCCAACAGGCACAGCGCCGTGATGCCGAATATCTGGTACGCGCCGCGCCAGCCGACGCCATCGATGAGAAGCTGCGAGGCCGGCAACAGCACCAGCACCCCGGCGCCGGTCGCTGAATAGACCACCGCCATCGCGGTCGGCAGGCGCGGGCCGAACCAGCGGCCGAGCAGGATCGAATTCGGCACGTTGCCGATGAAGGCGATCCCGATTCCGACGCACAGCCCAATGCTGAACTGCAATTGCCAGAGATATTGCGCATGCGCCGCCACCAGGAACGCGCCACCGAGCAGGAGCAGTCCCAACGAATAGACGGCTCGCGGCCCCGAATGATCGAACAGGCGGCCGATCAGCGGCGCTGTCAGGCCGCCCGCAAGCCAGGTCAGCGAATAGACCGAGACGATCTGCGCGCGATCCCAGCCGAAGCTTTCCGAGATCGGTTTGAGGAAGACGGTGAAACTCTCGCCGAGGCCGCGGCCGATCACCGAGAGCGCAAAGCACAACGCGAGCACGTTGAGCGCGATGCGCGTCGGCGGCTGCGCCGCGATTTGCTCCCCGGGCGTGTTCTTGTCCATGAGCAGAGGGAGCGCGTTTCCGCGCCTCCCCACAAGCCGCAAAAAGCGAATGCGCCTATGCAGCCTTCAGCAGGACGTGCCGCTTCTTGCCGAGCGACAGCTTGATCACGCCCTCAGTGGTGAGGTCGGACGGCGTCAGCACCATCTTCTCGTCGGTAACTGCTATGTCGTTAACGCGCAATCCGCCGCCCTTGATCTGGCGCCGCGCCTCGCCATTGGAGGCGACGAGGCCGGCCTTCACATAGGCAGCCAGCACGCCGATGCCTGCGTCCAGTTCGCCACGCGGAATTTCGATCGTCGGCAGCGTCTCCGCCAGCGCGCCTTCCTCGAAAGTGCGCCGCGCGGTCTCGGCGGCCTCAACGGCGGCGTCGCGGCCGTGGAGCATGGCGGTCGCCTCCGTCGCCAGCACCTTCTTGGCCTCGTTGATCTCCGAGCCCTGCAGCGCCTCCAGCTTCCCGATCTCGCTCATCGAAAGCGTCGTGAACAATTTCAGGAATCGTCCGACGTCGGCGTCTTCCGTGTTGCGCCAGTATTGCCAGTAATCATAGGGGCTGAACTGGTCGGCATTCAGCCAGACCGCGCCGGCCGCGGTCTTGCCCATCTTGGCGCCGGAAGCGGTGGTCAACAGCGGCGTCGTTAATGCGTAGAGCTGATGGGTGCCCATGCGGCGGCCGAGGTCAACACCGGTCACGATGTTCCCCCATTGATCGGAGCCGCCCATCTGCAGATTGCAACCGTACCGACGCGCCAGTTCGACGAAGTCGTAGGATTGCAGGATCATGTAGTTGAATTCGATGAAGCTCATCTCCTGATCGCGATCGAGGCGGAGCTTGACTGAGTCCATGGAAAGCATGCGGTTCACGGAGAAATGCCGGCCGATGTCCCGCAACATCTCGATGTAATTGAGCTTGGTCAGCCACTCCGCATTGTCGGCCATCACGGCATCGGTCTTGCCGTCGCCGAACTTCAGGAAGCGCTTGAAGACGTGCTTGATGGATTCCTTGTTCGCGTCGATTTGCTCGATGGAGAGAATTTGACGCGTTTCGTCCTTGCCCGAGGGGTCGCCGACGCGCGTGGTGCCGCCGCCCATCAGCGTGATCGGTTTGCCCGCACCGGTTTCCTGCAGCCAGTGCAGCATCATGGCCGACAACAAATGGCCGATGTGCAGGGACGGGGCCGTGCAATCGTAGCCCACATAAGCCACGATACCGCCCTTGGCGGCGAGTGCGTCGATGCCCGCGGCGTCCGACGCCTGATGAATGAAGCCACGCCACTGGAGCTCATTCATGAAATCTGATTTAAATGCAGTCATCTGTCGGCAGGCCCAATCATTCTTATTTTACGGTAATTGCAGCCGGTTGGGGAACCTTGACCGAACGGGCTGCCGCCGCGAGGCGCGCTGTGGCATTATAAGATGTGCTTGTTTGATACAAGCCGGGCGTCAGGGCAGGGCAAAAGGGGCGTCGAAGGCACACGGATGATATTGACCGCACTCGGTCTGATGAGCGGGACCTCGCTCGACGGGGTCGACGTCGCACTGATCGAAACCGATGGAAAGCTGGTCAAGTCGTTCGGGCCGTCCGGCTACCGGCCCTACAGCAATGCCGAGCGCAGCCTGCTGCGCCAGGCGCTGACCGAGGCCGTCCATCTGTCGCACCGCGACGCCCGGCCCGGAATCCTGGCCGAGGCCGAACGCGCCGTGACGCTGGCGCATGCCGAGGCGGTCGCCGCCTTCCTCGCGCAGAATCGAATCACGCCGGAGGAGATCGATATCGTCGGCTTCCACGGCCAGACCGTGCTGCACCGGCCGGAGCGCCGATTGACGGTGCAGATCGGCGACGCAGCGGCGCTGGCGAAGGCGATCCACATTCCCGTGATGCATGATTTCCGCGCCGCCGATGTCGCCTCCGGCGGTCAGGGTGCGCCGTTCGTGCCGGTCTATCACCGGGCGCTGGTGCAATCGGTGCAGCGCGAGGAGCCGACCGTCGTGGTCAATGTCGGCGGCGTCTCCAACATCACCTATATCGACGGCACCGACACGCTGATCGCCTGCGACACCGGTCCCGGCAACGCGCTGCTCGACGACTACATGTTCCGCGTCATGAACCAGCCGTTCGACTCCGACGGCCGCTTCGCCGCGCAGGGCAGGGTCGATGAGGCCTGGATTGCGCGCGCGTTGGAATTGCCGTTCTTCGCGCTGCCGCCGCCGAAATCGCTGGACCGCAATGATTTCACCGCATTGAAGTTCGGTGACGTCGCGCCCGCCGATGGCGCGGCGACGCTGACCGCCTTCACTGCGGCCGCGATCGCCCGCGTGGTGCCGCTACTGCCGAAGCTGCCGAAGAGCTGGATCGTCGCCGGCGGCGGCGCGCGCAACCTGACCATGCTGCGAATGCTGCGCGAACGGGTTGCGCCCGCGACTGTCGAACCGGCCGATGCGCTCGGCTGGTCGGCAGACGCGATCGAGGCGCAGGCTTTCGGCTTCCTCGCGGTGCGCGGCATGAAGGGGCTGCCGCTCAGTTATCCCGCCACCACGGGCGTACCGATCCCGATGACCGGGGGCGTCATCGCGCGGCCTTAAGGGTAGATGCAGTTGCATCTATCTTGATTGTTCATGCGGATGCATTTAAATATATGCATCTGCATGAAACCAAGGAGTGCGCCTATGGCCGCCGCGTTGAAACTGATCAGCCACAAGCTCTGTCCCTATGTGCAGCGCGCGGTGATCGCGCTCACGGAGAAGGGCGTCGCCTTCGAACGGATCGATATCGATCTCGGCAACAAGCCGGACTGGTTCCTGAAAATATCGCCGCTCGGCAAGGTGCCGGTGCTGACAGTGGCGACCGACAAGGGCGAGGTGGCGCTGTTCGAGAGCAACGTGATCTGCGAATATATCGAGGAGACGCAAACGGGCGCCAAGCTGCATCCGCAGGATCCGCTCGCGCGTGCCGAGCATCGCGCCTGGATGGAATTCGGCTCCGCGATCTTAAGCGATCTCTGGGGCCTCGAGACCGCCAAGGACGCCGCGACCTTCGAGGCCAAGCGCCGGGCAGTCGCCGCCAAATTTGCCCGCGTCGAGGCAGCGCTCGGCTCGGGTCCGTACTTTGCGGGCGAAAAGTTCAGCCTGGTGGATGCAGTGTTCGCGCCCATCTTCCGCTATTTCGACGTGTTCGATGAGTTCATCGACCTTGCGGTGTTCAAGGACTTGCCAAAGGTGCGGAAGTGGCGCGCGGAGCTGGCGAAGCGTCCGAGCGTGGAGGCAGCGGTCGGCGCCGACTATCCGCAATTGCTGCGCACCTTCCTCAAGCAGCATGATGCGCATTTGCTGAAGCTCGCGGCGTAGCATGTCGTAGATGGTGGGTTACGCTACGCTAACCCACCCCTACGCAGCGCGTGCTTAGCGCACGTTGGCGAGGCGCATGTCGAGATAGCCGGTGACCGTTTCCATCAACGGCTCGAGCTTGCCGTCGAAGAAATGGTTGGCGCCGGGGATGACCTGCTGATCGATCACGATGCCCTTCTGCGTCTTCAGTTTCTCGACCAGCGTGTTGACGTCCTTGGGCGGCACCACGGCATCCTTGTCGCCGTGCACGATCAGGCCCGAGGACGGGCAGGGCGCCAGGAACGAGAAGTCGTAGAGGTTGGCGGGCGGCGCGATCGAGATGAAGCCCTCGACCTCGGGCCGGCGCATCAGAAGCTGCATGCCGATCCAGGCGCCGAACGAGAAGCCCGCGACCCAGCAGGCGCGCGCCTCGGGATTGATGCTCTGCGCCCAGTCGAGCGCGGAGGCCGCGTCCGACAATTCGCCGGTGCCATGGTCGAACGACCCCTGGCTGCGGCCGACGCCGCGGAAGTTGAAACGCAGCACCGAAAAGCCGCGATGCGCGAAGGCATAGTAGCACTGGTAGACGATCTGATGATTCATCGTGCCGTGAAACTGCGGGTGTGGATGCAGGATCATGGCGATCGGCGCATTCTTTTGCTTGGCCGGGTGGTAACGGCCTTCGAGACGGCCCGCCGGGCCGTTGAAAATAACTTCAGGCATCCGTGATCCCTTGAGTGATCCTACGCTTGACCCTTGGTTGGCGCTGGGCAATCAACCGAGTTGTGCTGACTTCATCGGCCCCCGGCAGACAAAGTGGCTGGATTACCGTGATCGGCGTCGTCAGGCGGCTTCCCGCGAACGAACGGCGCCTCTCGGTTGGTTTTTGAGGCCCGCGTTCTAGCATGAGGCGAGGGGCAAAAAGCAAGCATCTTGAACATCGCCAAGCGTGTTCAATGCGTTAGCTGGTGATTGCGGGCGGCGTTACAATCACCAACTGGCATAACGCCGGCAAGACTCGAGCGAAGATTGCAGGCAAGAGCCCGGAAGAAGCGTTGAGGTATTATAATACTCCATGACGGACCGCGTCTATCTCGACTGGAATGCGACCACGCCGCTTCGCCCCGAGGCGAAGGCGGCGATGGCGGCGGCATGGGAGCTGTGCGGCAATCCGTCCTCGGTGCATGCCGAGGGACGGCAGGCGCGACGACTGGTCGAGGACGCCAGGGGCGCGATTGCCGCAGCGGTCGGCGGCAGGGCGCAGGATGTGGTGTTTACCTCATGCGGCACGGAGGCGAATGCGCTGGCGTTGACGCCGGGCGTGCGACGCGGCGGCGGTGCCCCTGTCCAGCGGCTCCTGGTGTCGGCAATCGAGCACGCCTCGGTGCTGTCAGGGGGGCGCTTTGCGGCTGAGGCGATCGAAACGATCGCGGTGACACCGTCAGGCGTGCTGGACCTTGATGATCTCCGCAGCAAGCTTGCTGACGGACCGCCTGCGCTGGTGTCGGTCATGCTGGCCAACAACGAGACCGGCGCACTGCAGCCGGTCTCGGAGGCGGCCGAGATCGTTCATGCCGCTGGCGGACTGCTCCACGTCGATGCGATCCAGGCCTTCGGCAAAATTGGCTTCGACCTCGAATCGTTGCAGGCGGATCTGGTGACGCTGTCCGCGCACAAGATCGGTGGCCCCAAGGGCGTCGGGGCCATGGTTCTGGTCGAAGGCGTGGAGAGGCTCGAACCCCTTCTGCATGGCGGTGGCCAGGAACTCGGGCGCCGTGCCGGCACGGAAAATGTTGCCGGCATTTCGGCTTTCGGCGCGGCCACCAGGGCCGCGATGGCGGCCCTCTCGAACGATACCGTCCGGGTGCGGTCACTGAGGGACCGTCTTGAGGCCGGCCTGAGGGAGGTTGACGGTATTATCGTATTCTCAGATAGCGTGCCGAGGCTGCCTAACACCACGCTCTTTACCGCACCCGGTCTGAAGGCCGAAACGGCTGTCATCGGCTTCGATCTCGCCGGTATCGCGGTATCCTCGGGTTCCGCGTGTTCCTCGGGAAAAGTCCAGCCGTCGCATGTGCTGGCCGCGATGGGGTTCCGGCCGGACCTCGCCCAGGGAGCAGTGCGGCTTAGTCTTGGCTGGTCTACATCCGGAACAGATGTAGATTTGGCCGTTAAGGCTTGGCGAAAGCTCGCCAATACCTTACTTAGAGGGGGACGAAACACAGCTTGAACGGTTCTAAGCGGGTGTTTCGTCCACTAAACAACCGTACCACTCTTAGAACTGATCCACCGCGGTCCTTGAAACCGCGAGCGGAGGATTGAATGCCTGCTGTACAGGAGACGGTCGACCGTGTCCGACGGATCGACGTCGATCAGTATCGATATGGGTTCGAGACGCTTATCGAGTCCGAAAAGGCCCCCAA
Organism: Bradyrhizobium sp. USDA 10063; assembly: GCF_054063735.1. Classification (NCBI taxonomy): domain Bacteria; kingdom Pseudomonadati; phylum Pseudomonadota; class Alphaproteobacteria; order Hyphomicrobiales; family Nitrobacteraceae; genus Bradyrhizobium; species Bradyrhizobium sp. USDA 10063. The sequence continues at coordinate 837,221 of NZ_JBSSGP010000002.1, forward strand.
GGGGCTCTCGGAAGATATCGTCCGCTTCATCTCAGAGAAAAAGAACGAACCGGCCTGGATGCTGGAATGGCGCCTGGAGGCGTATCGCCGCTGGCTGACCATGACCGAGCCGACCTGGGCGCGCGTCAACTATCCGAAGATCGACTACCAGGACATCTATTATTACGCGGCGCCAAAGCCGAAGAAGACGCTGTCGTCGATCGACGAGATCGATCCGGAGATTCTGAAGACCTACGAGAAGCTCGGCATTCCCTTGAGGGAAGTCGCGATTCTCGAGGGCGTCGAGCCGCCGCCGGGCGCGGAGCCGACGGAGCAGCGCAAGATCGCGGTCGACGCCGTCTTCGATTCGGTGTCGGTTGCGACCACCTTCCAGAAGGAATTGAAGAAGGCCGGCGTGATCTTCATGCCGATCTCGGAAGCGATCCGCGAGCATCCTGAACTCGTGCGGAAGTATCTCGGCAGCGTGGTGCCGACGTCGGACAACTTCTTCGCCACCTTGAATTCGGCGGTGTTCTCCGACGGTTCGTTCGTCTACGTGCCGCCGGGCGTGCGCTGCCCGATGGAATTGTCGACCTATTTCCGCATCAACGAGCGCAACACCGGCCAGTTCGAGCGCACGCTGATCATCGCCGACAAGGGCTCGTATGTCTCCTACCTCGAGGGCTGCACCGCGCCGCAGCGCGACGAGAACCAGTTGCACGCCGCCGTAGTCGAGCTCGTCGCACTCGATGACGCCGAGATCAAATATTCGACGGTGCAGAACTGGTATCCGGGCAACTCGGAAGGCAAGGGCGGCATCTACAACTTCGTCACCAAGCGTGGCGATTGCCGTGGCGACCACTCGAAGATCTCCTGGACCCAGGTCGAGACCGGATCTGCGATCACCTGGAAATATCCGAGCTGCATCCTGCGCGGCGACAATTCGCGCGGCGAGTTCTACTCGATCGCGATCTCGAACGGTTACCAGCAGGTCGATAGCGGCACCAAGATGCTCCATCTCGGCAAGAACACGTCGAGCCGGATCATCTCCAAGGGCATCGCCGCCGGCAAGTCGCAGAATACCTATCGCGGCCTCGTCACCGCGCACCGCAAAGCCATCGGCGCGCGCAACTACACCGCCTGCGACTCGCTCCTGATCGGCGACAAATGCGGTGCGCACACCGTGCCCTACGTCGAGGCGAAGAACTCGTCGGCGACGTTCGAGCACGAGGCGACGACCTCGAAGATCTCCGAGGACGTGCTGTTCTACTGTACTCAGCGCGGGCTGTCGCAGGAGGAGGCGGTCGGCCTCGTCGTCAACGGCTTCGTCAAGGACGTGCTGCAACAGCTCCCGATGGAGTTCGCGGTCGAGGCGCAGAAGCTGATCTCGATCTCGCTGGAAGGTTCGGTTGGATAATCCTCATCCTTCGCGGGCCTGCCGCAGCGGCGCCTTAAGGATGCTACCCTGGGAAAAACTGTAATGGCATTGCTTGAAGTGAAAGATCTCCAGGTTCGTGTCGAGGATCGCGAAATCCTCCACGGCCTGTCGCTGACCGTAAACGAAGGCGAGGTGCACGCGATCATGGGGCCGAACGGCTCCGGCAAATCGACGCTGTCGCACGTGATCGCCGGCAAGCCGGGCTATGAGGTCACCGGCGGGCAGATCCTGTTCCGTGGCGAGGACCTCTTGGAGATGGAGCCGGACGAGCGCGCCGCCAAGGGCGTGTTCCTGGCGTTCCAGTATCCGGTGGAAATCCCCGGCGTCGCCACCATGAACTTCCTGCGCACCGCGTTGAATGCGCAGCGCAAGGCGCGCGACGAAAGCGAATATTCGACGCCGGACTTCCTGAAGAAAGTCCGCGAGGTCGCGAAGACCCTCAACATCCCGCAGGACATGCTCAAGCGCGGCGTCAATGTCGGCTTCTCCGGCGGCGAGAAGAAGCGCAACGAGATCCTGCAGATGGCGTTGTTCGAGCCGAGCCTCTGCATCCTGGACGAGATGGACTCCGGCCTCGACATCGACGCGCTCCGGATCGCGGCCGACGGCGTCAACGCGCTGCGTTCGCCCGAGCGCGCCATGGTCGTGATCACTCACTACCAGCGGCTACTCAACTACATCGTGCCGGATTTCGTGCATGTGATGGCCAAGGGCTCGGTGGTGAAGACTGGCGGCAAGGAGCTGGCGCTGCAGTTGGAAGAATCCGGCTATGCGCAGTTCGAAGACGCCTAAGCCTGAACGGAATTCGTGATGAACGTCGTGTTGGCAAAAACCGATACCGGGCGCGCGGTGAGCACCAGCTTTGCGCTCGCGCGCGAACGGTTGCCCGGCTCGGGCAAGGTCGCCGAGCAGAGGCGGCAGGCCTTTGAGGCCTTTGAGCGCGCAGGCCTCCCGCACCGCCGGATCGAGGACTGGAAATATACCGACCTGCGGGTCTTGATGCGCGAGGTGTTGCCGCTGGCGGCAGCGCCCGATACGGCGGCGCTGTCGCGCGCGGAAGCCACGCTCAAGCTGCACACTATTGAGGGTACACGCCGGCTGGTGCTGGTCGACGGCGTATTCGCGCCAAAGCTTTCCGATCTCGGCAAGGCCGAGAAGGGCCTTTCCGTCCGCACGCTGCGCGAGGTGCTGGAGGCAGGCGACGGCGCGCTGCAGGAGCAGTTGCTGGCGTCGGATAACTCCAATCCCATGATAGCGCTGAACACGGCAATGGCGACCGACGGCGTCGTGATCGAAATTGCGAGCGGCACCGTGCTGGAGCAGCCGCTGCATGTGATCCATGTCGCGAGCGCGAGCACACCGGCTGCGATGTACACGCGTTCGCTATTCCGGCTGGGCCGCGATGTGAGCGCGACGCTGGTCGAAAGCTTTGTCGCCAGCGAAGGTGCAAAGGCGTACCAGACCTACGACTCCCTGATCGTTGCACTCGGCGACAACGCGCGGCTCGATCATCTCCGCCTGGTCGAGGACGGGCTGGAAGCCTTCAACATTTCTTCCGCAGTGGTGACGCTCGGCGCGCATGCGCAGCTCAACACCTTCGGCATGGTGTCGGGTGCGGGCGTCAGTCGTTACCAGCCGACCATCCTGTTCGCGGGAGAGGGCGCCCGGGTCGACACCAACGGCGTCAACCTGATCAAGGGCCGGCAGCATGCCGACACCACGCTGTTCATGGATCACGCGGTGCCGCACTGCGCCAGCCGCGAGGTGTTCCGCGCCGTGATCGACGACCGCGCCCATTCGGTGTTCCAGGGCCGCATCGTGGTCCGTCCCGACGCGCAGAAGACCGACGCCAAGATGATGACGCGGGCGCTGCTGCTCTCCGATGAGGCCGAGGCCGACAACAAGCCGGAGCTCGAGATTTTTGCCGACGACGTGACCTGCGGCCATGGCGCGACCACCGGTGCGCTCGACGAGAGCCTCCTGTTCTATCTGCGTGCGCGCGGACTCCCGGAGAAGGAAGCGCAGGCGCTCCTGATCCAGGCCTTTGTCGGCGAGGCCATCGAATCCATCACGAGCGACTCGCTGCGCGAGCATGTGATCGCGGCGGCACGGCGCTGGCTGGAGGCACGGGGATGAGCACGCATCCGGCGGTTGCCAACGGCGCCTACGATATCGCGCGGGTGCGCGAGGACTTTCCGGCACTGGCGCTCAAGGTCTACGGCAGGCCGTTGGTCTATCTCGACAACGCGGCCTCCGCGCAGAAACCGAATGCGGTGCTCGACCGTATGGCCGAGGCCTACAGGACCGAATACGCCAATGTGCATCGCGGCCTGCATTACCTCGCCAATGCCGCGACGGAGGCTTACGAAGGCGCCCGCACCAAGGTTGCGCAGTTCGTCAATGCCCGGCGCAGCGAAGAGATCATCTTCACCCGGAACGTCACCGAGGCGATCAACCTCGTCGCCTCGTCATGGGGCGAGCCCAATATCGGGCAGGGCGACGAGATCGTGCTCTCGATCATGGAGCACCATTCCAACATCGTGCCCTGGCATTTCCTGCGGGAGCGGCATGGCGCCGTCATCAAATGGGCGCCGGTCGATGACGACGGCAATTTCCTGATCGACGAATTCGAGAAGTTGCTCTCACCGCGCACCAAGCTGGTCGCGATCACGCAGATGTCGAACGCGCTCGGAACGCTGGTTCCGGTCAAGGAGGTCGTCAGGATCGCGCATGACCGCGGCATTCCCGTGCTGGTCGATGGCGCCCAGGGTGCGGTGCACCTGCCGGTCGACGTCCAGGACCTCGACTGCGATTTCTACGCCTTCACCGGACACAAGGTTTACGGCCCGACCGGCATCGGCGCACTCTATGCCAAGCATGAGCTTCTGGTCGCTATGCGGCCGTATAACGGCGGCGGCGAGATGATCCGCGAGGTCGCAAAGGACTGGATCACCTATGGCGACCCGCCGCACAAGTTCGAGGCTGGAACCCCGCCGATCGTCCAGGCGATCGGGCTCGGCGCTGCTATCGACTACGTCAATTCGATCGGCAAGGAGCGCATCGCCGCTCACGAGCACAGCCTGCTCACCTATGCCCAGGAGCGTCTGCGCGAGATCAATTCGCTGCGGCTGATCGGCACCGCCCGGCAGAAAGGGCCAATTATTTCCTTCGAGATGAAGGGCGCCCATCCCCATGACGTCGCGACCGTGATCGACCGCCAGGGCATTGCGGTGCGCGCCGGCACCCATTGCGTGATGCCGCTCTTAGAGCGGTTCAATGTCACAGCCACCTGCCGGGCCTCGTTCGGCATGTATAATACGAGGGAAGAGGTCGACCATCTGGCGCAAGCCTTGATCAAGGCCGGGGAATTGTTTGCATGACCGAGACAGCCGACGACGTCAAAACCGCCCATGTGGAGACGAACTCCGCCTTGCCGCCGGAGGAGACCGAGCGTCTCAGCCAGGAGATCGTGGCTGCGCTGAAGACGGTATTCGACCCGGAAATCCCCGCCGACATCTACGAGCTCGGATTGATCTACAAGGTCGACCTCAAGGACGACCGCGGCGTCGACGTGGTGATGACGCTGACCACGCCGAACTGCCCGGCGGCCGGCGAATTGCCGACCATGGTGGAGAATGCGCTGGCCAGTGTTCCCGGCGTCGGCGTCGTCAATGTCAACCTGGTCTGGGAGCCGGCCTGGACGCCGGATCGGATGAGCGACGAGGCCCGCCTCGTGCTCAACATGTGGTGAGGTTCGTTGCCAAAGCTATCCGGTGTCATCGAGACCGCGCTCTATGTCGATGATCTCGACCGCGCCCGCGCGTTCTACACCGATGTGCTTGGTCTTGAGCCACTGACGAGCGATTCGCGGTTTCTGGCCTTCGACGTGGGAGGCCGCAACGTGCTGCTGCTGTTTCGTCGCGGCGCCACGCTCGATACGGTCCATCTGCCCGGCGGCACCATTCCGCCGCACGACGGCAACGGTCCGACCCATGCGGCCTTTGCCATTGCCGCCGATGAACTGCCGGCCTGGGAAAAGCGGCTGGGCGAGCGTGATGTCGCGATCGAGGGCAGGACCGATTGGCCGCGCGGCGGCAAGAGCATCTACTTCCGCGATCCGGACAATCACCTCCTGGAATTGGTCACGCCGGGAGTATGGGCGATCTACTAGCAATGACCGGGAAAGATGAAACGAGTTTTCCGGACAGGTTCTAGGACGAGTTGGAACATGAGACCTTCACAGCCGGAATTTCGTTGCTATTTTTAGAGGTAACAGACTTCGCCGCCGTGCGGCGGCAAGGAGATCCACTGCAATGGACACCATCGCACCAGTTGCCAAGCCGAAGCCCCGGCCGCGCCCGCAGGTGATGAAGCTGACGGACGCCGCGGCCGCGCGGATCACGGAACTGACCAGGCGCGCCGATTCCGAGATCGTCGGCCTTCGCGTCGGCATCAAGAATGGCGGCTGCGCCGGACAGTCCTATACCGTCGAATACGCCCACGAGATCCGGCCCACCGACGAGGTGGTCGAGGACAAGGGCGTGAAGATCCTGGTCGATCCCAAGGCGGTCCTGTTCCTGCTCGGCACCGAGATGGACTACAAGGCCGACAAGATGCAGGCGCAGTTCATCTTCAACAACCCGAACCAGGTTTCCGCCTGCGGCTGCGGCGAGTCGGTGCAGCTCACGCCGGCGAAAGTGTAAGCCGCTCGCCAAGTATACGGGACCTCATCCCGAGGAGGCCGCGTAGCGGCCGTCTCGAAGGATGGCCACGGGCGAGAGCGGGGGCCTCATGGTTCGAGACGCGCTGGCGCGCTCCTCACCATGAGGGGTCGCAGTGGGGGGCTGTCGTGGACCGCGAATTCCTGATCGATCTGTTTGCCGATTTCGGGCCGGTCACCATCCGCCGGATGTTCTCCGGCTACGGCATCTCCGCCGACGGCACCAACTTCGCGCTATCGCTGCGCGCCGGGCTCTATTTCCGCGCCGATGACGAGACCATTCCGCGGTTCGAAGCGGAGGGCTCGAAGCCATTCCAATATCAGACCAGCACCAGGACCGTCACCGTGAACTCCTACTGGCAGTTGCCGGCGCGGCTGTTCGACGATTCGGAAGAGCTGGCGCAATGGGCGAGGGCGGCACTTGCAGCCGCGCAGCGCGCCGCATTGCGCAAGCGGCCGAAGGGAAGGAAGGCGGCGAAGGCTACGGCTGGTAAGGCAAAGGCGAAAAAGCCAGTCGAGAAAAAGAAAGTAGCGAAGAAAATCAGACAGAGCCGGCCGCGCAAAAGGTCCTCGTCCTGAGGAGGCCGCGCAGCGGCCGTCTCGAAGGATGGGCCACGGGTGAGATCGGGGCCTCATGGTTCGAGACGCGCTGACGCGCTCCTCACCATGAGGGGCTGATATCACGCCACGCGGCTGCGGATTTCGGCGGTGTATTCGGGGTCGACTTCGCAGACCACGCGGTTGCGGCCGGCGCGTTTGGCGGCGTAGAGGCAGGCATCGGCGCGCTCAATCAGCGAATCCGTGTCGTCGCCCGGCTTCAGCATGGAGACGCCGACCGAGATGGTGACGCGGCCGAGGATCTCGCCGGTGGACTTCTTCTTCAATTCCTTCGCCATCACGGCGCGGCGGATGTGGTCGGCCACCGTCAGCGCCTGGCGCAGCCCGGTGTTGGGCAGCACGACCGCGAATTCCTCGCCGCCGTAGCGCGCGGTGATGTCCTGGCCCTTGATGGTCTGCTTCAAGGACATGCCGACCAGCCGCAGCACCTGGTCGCCGGTGAGATGGCCGTAGGAATCGTTGAACGATTTGAAATGGTCGATGTCGAACATCAGCAGCGACAGCGGCTCATCATTGGCGATCGCGGTCTGCACTGCCATCTCGATCGAGCGGTCGAAATATTTGCGGTTGCCAAGCCCGGTCAGCGGATCGGTCAGGCTTTCGGCGCGGATCGCCTCCAGGCTGTGCTGGAGATTGCTGATCTCGGTCTTTGATAGCGCGAGGCGATTCTCCAGCGCCTTGTTGATTTCGCGCATCTCGTGCGTGGACTTCACGAGCTGCTCGATGATCGGCTTGAGCTGGTCGCGGTTCTTCGCGCTAGCGAGCTTTTCGCTGGCGCCGCTCAGGCTTGCGTCATAGCTCGCGGACATGCCGAGCGCGTCCGAGATCAGCGTCACGACATCGTCGATCTCGCCGATCACGCGCGCGCCGACCTTGTCGATGCGATCGGAGGTCTTGATGTGGGAGAGATAGGTTTCGTAGATCTGCTCGAGATCGGCTTCGCTCAGCTTGCCGTTGCGCGCGAGAGTCTCGTTGATGATCTTGTTGAGCGGAGCGTTATATCCGGTCGCGTAGACGTACCAGATTTCGTAATTGCGGGGGACGGCGGTCTGACGAAGCGACCTGATCTGGCCAAGCGCAACCTCGGCAAAAGCCATCGTGCGTTCGTGTTCGTCCAGCAGCTTGACCACTGATCAAGTCCCCAATGCCGAGCCGCGCCGCTCAGCCGCAATGACTAAAAGTATCGTTGTTACGCTAATGGAGGATAATGAACGCCGCGTAAACAGGGGAATCGCACGCTACGCGCTGACGGAAGAATCGGCGGCACGAAAAAACGAACCGCAGCAAAAGATTACAGCGTCGGCTCGATTCGAGCCAACGCTGTGCAAAGCGTTAGACGCGGGCCCGCACGGGGCGCAGCAGAAACGCGGGGAGATGCGAGTGATCGGCTGGCTCTGAGTCGATGTCGCGCGGTGCGCGTCGCGGCTCTGCGCGTCCGATCGAAGGTACACGCGGGCTAGCTGCCTGCGGCTGTGAATTGCCGTTGAGTCCTTCGCGGCCATGGCCATGACGCGGCTCGCGTTCGCGCCGCGAGTTGCGGCCGCTGCGCTCGCGCGAACCGTCGCGCCGGCGCGACTCACGCGGCCGCTCGTCACTCTCGTTCGCATCCGATTGAACCGCGAAGTCGCCTTCGGCGCGCGGGATCGGCTGGCCGATCAGCTTCTCGATCGCGGCAACCGACTTGGCGTCGAGCGGCGTGACAATCGAGATTGCGGTACCGGTGCGGCCCGCGCGGCCGGTGCGGCCGATGCGGTGAACATAGTCGTCGGGATGATGCGGGACGTCGAAATTGAACACGTGGCTGACGGCGGGGATGTCGAGGCCGCGGGCGGCGACGTCGGAGGCGACCAGGAGCGGGAGTTCGCCCTTGCGGAATTGATCGAGCGCCGCCATGCGCGCGCTCTGATCCATATCGCCGTGCAGCGCACCGACACTGAAGCCGTGCTTCTGCAGCGACTTGTGAAGAATGGCGACTTCGCGCTTGCGATTGCAGAAGATAATCGCGTTGTTGAGGTCTTTGGCCTCACGCAGCAGACGGCGGAGGATTTCGCGCTTCTGGTGCGGCTCGCGCCCGGCGGGCACCTGCGATTGGGTGACGGTGACGGCGGTGGTGGCGGGCTTGGAGACCTCGACCCGGACGGGGTTGTGGAGGAAGGCTTCGGTGACGCGCCGGATTTCCGGAGGCATGGTGGCGGTGAAGAACAGCGTCTGCCGGGTGAAGGGCACCAGTTTGCAGATGCGCTCGATATCGGGGATGAAGCCCATGTCCAGCATGCGGTCCGCTTCATCGATCACGAGCAATTCGACGCCGGTGAGCAATAGTCCGCCGCGCTCGGTATGGTCGAGCAGCCGGCCGGGGGTTGCGATCAGGACGTCGACGCCGCGGGTCAGCTTGGAGTCCTGGTCGCCGAACGAGACGCCCCCGATCAGGAGCGCGACGTTGAGCTTCTGGCCGGCGCCATAGCGGTCGAAGCTTTCCTTCACTTGGGCGGCGAGCTCGCGCGTCGGCTCGAGGATCAGGGTCCGAGGCATCCGCGCCCTGGCCCTTCCTTTCTCAAGGATGGTGAGCATCGGAAGCACGAAGGCGGCGGTCTTGCCGGTACCGGTCTGGGCGATGCCGAGGACATCGCGGCGGGCGAGGACGTGGGGGATCGCCTGTTCCTGGATGGGGGTCGGATTGGTGTATCCGGAGGCCGCTACGGCGGCCAAGACCTTGTCAGAAAGGCCAAGATTGGAAAAAGACATTGAGCCTCTTGTCGACACCGCCGTTCGGAATCGAGGGTAAAAAGGCTGGTCGCGTTTCGCCCCGAAACGGCGCGCTTCTCAAAAAAGCTCGGGGGCTCTGACTGACGCTGACGGGCGGCAAACTCGGGGAATCGCGCTTCGATCCAAGGCCGCGTTGCCCGGAACATAGGTTCGAAATCGCCAAAGTCAATCTGGGAACCGCCCAAATGGCCGAAAAAGCTTAATGTTTTCGCACAAATAACGGGCGAGCTGTCATTTGGCCGTCAAACGGCGGGTCGGTATTGGCGGAGCGCGAAAGGTCATACACTGAACCGGTTGGGGCGGTTTGCCGACTACGCCATCGGCGGTCGCGCGGCCTTACGGCGCTTGGTGAGACGGGGCAGAGAATGGCTGGCTTTATTTCGCGGGTTCTGACGATGGCGGGTATTGCCCTGGCATCGGCCACTCTCATCGCGCCCGCGCAGGCCGAAAAGCGGGTTGCGCTGGTCGTCGGCAATAATGACTACAAATACGTCCCTAAGCTGCAGAAGGCCGTCAACGACGCCCGCACCATGGGGGACACGCTGAAGCAGCTTGGCTTCTCCGTGATGATTGCCGAGAACCAGAACCGGCAGCAATTCTCCGAGACGCTGCTCGCCTTCGACAAGGCGATCGAACCCGGCGACACCGCGTTCTTCTTCTATGCCGGCCATGGCTTCGAGATCGCCGGCCAGAATTTCCTGCTGCCGACCGACGTACCGGCGGCGACCGAGGGCCAGGAAGAATTGGTGCGCGACGCATCGATCCTTGCCGACCGCATCGTCGAGCGCCTGCAGAACAAGAAGGCGCGCAGCTCGATCCTGGTGTTCGACGCCTGCCGCAACAATCCGTTCGAGCGGCCGGGAACGCGCGCGGTCGCGGGCGGCGGCGGGCTTGCGCCGATGACGCAACTGCCGGAGGGCGTGTTCTCGGTGTTCTCGGCCGGCCCGCGCCAGACCGCCCTCGATCGGCTGTCGAACGACGATACCAATCCCAATTCGGTATTCACGCGTACCTTTGCGAAGGAGTTGCTGCAGCCCGGCAAGAATCTCGTCCAGGTCGCCCAGCACACACGGCGCCTGGTCAGCGAGGCGGCTGAGACCATCAGGCACAAGCAGATCCCGGTCTATTTCGACCAGATGGTGGACGACGTGTTCCTGAACGGCATGGCGAAAGGGCCGGATATGGCGGGAGCTGCCGAGGCACCGCAGAAGCTTGCAGCATTGCCGCCGGTCTCGGTGCCGCGTATCCCGAAGGACGATTCAATCAACGCGCCGATCGCGAGTTTCTCCCGCCATAATGGCGGCTGGACGGTGGTCTTCTCGATCGCCGACCCCGCGCTCGGGATCTCCTGGCGGATGGGCGACAGCGGCGATTTCCGCGAGACCGGGTTCATTGACACACTTGATCCGCGCACCCGCAAGCGCATGCCCAATCCCTCGATCGAATTGGCGGGCGATGCGCCGGCCGGCACTATCCAGGTCCGCTATGTCGATGCGAGCGGCGAGATGCAGGGGCCGTTTCCGATCCGGTTCGACCCTGAAGCGGCCTTGATCCGCGACCAGCGCAAGATCCTCGACATGACCGCGACGAGCTGGCTGTCGTTCCGCGAGTTCAATGGGCTCCTGGTTTATTACACCCATCTGATGTCCTATCGCTGCGCGATCCGCGAGGTGCGCGTCGGCATCGACAGCGCGGTGCCGGACAAGGTGCTGAAGATGCCACCCTGCGATCCCCGCGACCCCAGCGTGATCCCGCACGAGGCGCAGCCCTATCTGAAGCTCGCACCGCAGACCAGGTCGGTCTCGGTGGAGCTGACCTATCGCGACGGCAGCGTGTCCGAGATCAAGACGTTCCGGCGCTAGCCGTTCGCGTTATAATTCAGGTCGAGTCTCGACGAGGGCATCATGAGCGGCAATGTGTTGCAGCATCCGTCAGCGCGCAGGATGAAGGTACGCTGCTGCATCGTCGGCGGTGGGCCGGCGGGTATGATGCTCGGCTATCTGCTGGGCCGTGCCGGAATCGATGTGGTGGTGCTGGAGAAGCACGCCGACTTCTTTCGCGATTTTCGCGGCGACACCGTGCATCCCTCGACCTTGCAGGTGATGGATGAACTCGGGCTGATCGACGGTTTTCTGAAGCTGCCGCACCAGCAATTGCAGAAGCTCGACGGCATGTTTGGCGGCAGCAAGGTGCGGATCGCCGATCTCTCCCGCCTCGATGCAAGGTACCCGTTCATCGCCCTGATGCCGCAATGGGATTTTCTCAATTTCCTGCGCGAGAGCGGCAAGCGCTTGGCCTCGCTGCAGGTACTGATGAGCACGGAGGCGACCGACCTGATCCGCAATGGCGAAGCGGTCGCCGGCGTGAGGGCGAAGACGCCGGAGGGTACGCTCGACATCGAGGCCGATCTGACGATTGCCTGCGACGGCCGTCATTCGACCGTGCGCGAGCGCGCCGGACTTGCAGTCGAGGAGATCGGCGCGCCCATGGACGTGTTGTGGTTTCGGGTCGGGCGGCAGCCGGACGAGCGCGAGAACCTGTTCGCGCGCGTCGAGCCCGGCAAGATGATGGTTACCTTCGATCGCGGCGACTACTGGCAATGCGCCTATGTCATCGCCAAGGGACAATACGATGCGGTGAAGGCGAGGGGGCTCGCGGCGCTGCTGGATGAGGTGGTGCGGCTCGCGCCGATCCTGAAATCAGGCATATCCGACGTCAGAAGCTGGGATGACGTGAAGCTCCTGACGGTTGCGATCAATCGCCTGAAACGCTGGACGCTGCCGGGACTGCTCTGCATCGGCGACGCCGCGCATGCGATGTCGCCGGTCGGCGGCGTCGGCGTCAACCTGGCGGTGCAGGACGCGGTCGCGACCGCCAATCTGCTCGCCGCAAAGCTTGCGGGCGGCTGTCCGACCGAGGATGAACTCGACGCGGTGCGCAAGCGGCGCGAATTTCCGATGAAGATGACGCAGACGATGCAGGTGATCGTGCAGAACAATATCATCAGCGGCGCGCTGAGGCCGGGCAACCAGCCGCTCAAGATTCCGCTCGTGGTCCGGCTGATCACGGCCGTGCCATGGCTGCAGGGCATCACCGCTCGCTTCGTTGGGATTGGCGTGCGACCCGAACATGTGCAGTCGCCGGCCCTTTCCTGACGCGGCGTCTAGCCCATGATCGAATAGCCGCCGTCGACGGGAATGGCGGTGCCGGTGACGAAGTCGGAAGCCTGTGAGGCGAGGAATACGGCGATCCCCGAGAAATCGCCGATATCGCCCCAGCGCGCCGCTGGCGTTCGCGCCAGCACCCTCTCATGCAGCCCGGCGATCTCGCTGCGGCCGCGCCGGGTCAGGTCGGTGTCGATCCAGCCGGGCAGGATCGCGTTGACCTGGACGTTGTCGGCAGCCCAAGCGCAGGCACATGAGCGCGTGAACTGCACGATGCCGCCTTTGCTCGCCGCGTAGGCCGGCGCGAAGCTGGCGCCGAAGATCGACATCATCGAACCGATATTGATGATCTTGCCGCCGCCGGCCTCTTTCATCGCCGGATGCACCGCCTGCGAGCACAGGAAGGCGCTGGTGAGGTTGGTCGCGATCACGCTGTCCCATTCGCCGATATCGAGCGCATGCGGCGGCTTGCGGATGTTGATGCCGGCATTGTTGACGAGGATGTCGATCGGCCCGAGCTCGCCTTTGACGCGCGCCACCATGTCGGCGACGGCCTTGCCATCGGCGACATCGGCGGCCACGGCAATGGCCTTGCCGCCGCGCTGCTTAAGCTCAGCGACCGCGGCCGCCGATTTTGCCTCGTTGCGGCCGACGACGGCAATCGCAGCACCGGAATCCGCCAGCCCGCGCGCCATCCCAAGCCCGATTCCACCATTACCGCCAGTGACGATCGCAACCTTGCCCGTGATGTCGAAGGGGGACGTTCCCATTGTTGCTTTCCGTTTCTGTTGAGATTGGGGGAGGATGCCGACTCGGGCGCGCCGTTGCCAGCCCCGGATGTCGCAGAGGTGTCAGTCCTCGAGCGCTAGCCTCAGACGCAAAAAAGCCCCGGACAATGCCGGGGCTTTTGCCTGCTGATTTAGCCGAGATCAGTACTTGCCGACAACCGGGGCGCCCCAGTTGAAGCGGTAGACGATCGATGTGCTGATGGTCTGCACCCAGGGCTTGAAGGTCGTCGAAATTCCCGTCGGCGCACCAAGGAACGACTCCGGCAGGGAGATACGGTCGTAGAATGCGGAGCGGTATTCGGTCTTCATGAACCAGCCGGGTGCGCTGATGCCGAAGATGTCGAGGTTGTTCTCAACGCCACCACCGACGAACCAGCCATCACGACGGAACGAATCGGTGGTCACCCCGGTCGGGTTCCCAGCCAAGTCGTTCATAGCGGTGCCCGACCATTCCGAGCCTGAATAGCCGCCGTTGACGTAGGAGTAGACATTCGGTGCAACGAGATAGCCGAGGCGCACACCAGCCGCATAGCTGGTCCGAAGCTTCTCGCGTCCCTCAATATTGCCGATCGGATCGGTCAGCGAACCGCGAATGCTGCCGAACTGGCCATCGGCGAACACGCCGGCAACCCACCGGCCGCTGAACTGCCAGTCATAGCCGATACCAACGGTACCGAACCAGCCGTCGCCGCCGAGCCGCGTGTCGCGCGACAGCGGAATCCCGCCAACGGTGGTTTCAATGTTGCTGTCGGCATTCCACAGACCGCCGCCGCCACCGCCGAAGATGTAGAAGCCCGTCCAATTGTAGGCCGGCGCAACCGGGGGAGGCGCCTTCGTATACGGCCGAGCGCCAAGATCGGCCGCCGAGGCCGACCCCGTCAGTGCTGCGACCGTAGCCACAGCGAGCGCCAATTTCTTCATGTCCAAATCCCCAACTTTGCTAGACGAACGCCTGACGGCCGCGTCGAATCCATTCCGTAGCTGCACAAACTATAGCTATTTCAACCAGGAATGCTGTTGCGGGACAGGCACACTTACCCGAAAACGCTCCGGTATTTTGCGGCCTGGAACCGTCCGCGTGCTGCGGCAGGATCAAAATCCGCTGCTTGCACATAGGGTTAGGTTAGGTGGAAAGCGGAGGTCAGACGTCCAGCAGATCGTCGCTGGCGAATTCCGCCTTGTCCGAGATGAACGCAAAGCGCGCCTCGGCCTTGGTGCCCATCAGCCGCTCGACTGAATCGGCGGTGCCCTCACGGTCGTCGGCAAGCAGAACGACCCGCAACAGGGTGCGCTTGGCCGGGTCCATGGTGGTTTCCTTGAGCTGTGCCGGCATCATTTCGCCGAGACCCTTGAAGCGGTTGACCTCGACCTTGGCGTTGGCATTGAACTCGCTCTTGATCAGCGCGTCCTTGTGCGCATCGTCGCGGGCATAGACCGATTTGGAGCCGTGGGTGAGCTTATAGAGCGGCGGCACCGCCAGATAGAGATGCCCTTCGTCGATCAGCCGCGGCATCTGGCGGTAAAAGAAGGTGATCAGCAGCGAAGCGATATGGGCGCCGTCAACGTCGGCGTCGGTCATGATGATGATGCGATGATACCGCAGATCCTCTTCGCGATAATGCGCGCCGGTGCCGCAGCCGATCGCCTGCACGAGGTCGCTGAGTTGGACATTGCCCATCAGCTTGTCCTTGCCAGCAGAGGCGACGTTGAGAATCTTGCCGCGCAGGGGCAGCACGGCCTGCAGCTTGCGATCGCGCGCCTGCTTGGCGCTGCCGCCGGCCGAGTCGCCCTCGACGATGAAGAGCTCGGAGCCTGCAAGTCCGGCGTCGGTACAATCGGCGAGCTTGCCGGGCAGGCGGGCCTTCTTGCCCGCGGTCTTGCGCGCGACCTCCTTCTCCTGGCGCCGGCGCAGCCGTTCCTCAGCACGCTCGATCACGAAATCGAGCAGCCTGTTGGCCTGCACCGGATTGCCCGACAGCCAGTGATCGAATGGGTCCTTGATCGCCTGCTCGACGATACGCTGAGCCTCTGCCGTGGCCAGCCGGTCCTTGGTCTGGCCCTGGAATTCCGGCTCGCGCACGAACACGCTGAGCATCACCGCGGCGCCGACCATGACGTCTTCCGAGGTGACGGACGCAGCCCGCTTGCCCTGGCCGACGCGTTCGGCGTGGTCCTTCAGGCCGCGCAGCAGCGCGCTGCGCATGCCGGATTCATGGGTGCCGCCATCGGGGGTCGGAACCGTGTTGCAGTACGAGGAGAGGAAGCCATCGGCGTCCGCCGTCCAGGCCACCGCCCATTCGCAGGCGCCATGGGCGCCGTTGCGGCCTGACTTGCCGGAGAAGATATCCGGATGCACCAGCGTGTCGGCATGGATCGCAGCGGCGAGGTAATCCTTCAGGCCGCCGGGGAAGTGGAAGGTTGCTTCCGCCGGAACGTCCTCGACGCCCTTCAGGAGTTCCTCGTCGCAATGCCAACGGATCTCGACACCGCCGAACAGATACGCCTTCGAGCGCGTCATCTTGAACAGGCGCTGCGGCTTGAACGTCGCCTTGGCGCCGAAGATGTCGGTATCGGGCTTGAAGCGGATGCGCGTGCCGCGGCGGTTATTGACCTTGCCGAGGTCTTCGAGCTTGCCCTTGGGATGGCCGCGCTCGAACGTCATGCGGTGAAGCTTCTGGCCGCGCGCGACCTCGACTTCGAGCCGCGAGGAGAGGGCATTGACCACGGAAATGCCGACGCCGTGCAGGCCGCCCGAGGTCTCGTAGACCTTGGAATCGAACTTACCGCCCGAATGCAGCGTGCACATGATGACTTCGAGCGCGGACTTCTTCGGGAATTTCGGGTGCGGATCGACCGGGATACCGCGGCCATTGTCGGTGACCGTCAGGAAGCCGTCCGCGGTCAACTCCACCTCGATGAAGGTGGCGTGCCCCGCCAGCGCCTCGTCCATTGAGTTGTCGATGACTTCGGCGAACAGATGGTGCAGCGCCTTTTCGTCGGTGCCGCCGATATACATGCCGGGCCGCCGTCGGACCGGTTCCAGCCCTTCGAGCACCTCGATATCAGCAGCGGTATAGTCGGCCTCAGCGGAACCCGACCGCGCAGCGACCTTCAACGCCGCCCGACCCTTGGGCTCGGCGCCGGCGAACAAGTCGTCATTTGATTTTGTTTTTGCAGCGGATTTCAGTGATTTGGACATGGCTCTTTATAGATTACGCGAACGGCGCACAGCGAATCAGTCAATACTGACTATGCCATGGATAGGCTTAAAAGGTGACGGCCGGGAGAGGAGCAGCCGATCCCCTTCATCCGGCCGTCACAGCAGAGATAGGAACCCCTGATCAGACGCGGGAGGTGCGGAACACGATCAGGGCAAACAGGGCCATGGAGGCCACCACCATCAATGAGCCCACGACCGGTGCGATCTCGAACGAGGGTCCCTTCAGGAGCACGACAGCCACGCCGGCCGGGAACAGGATCGCACCCATAATGTGCAGCCAGCCCTGGATCCGGGCCAGCATCGTCGTCCCGGCGGCCGGAATCAGGTGGTAATAGAGCCCAAACAGGAACAAAAGCACCCCGCCGACGAGGTTGAGGTGCGCATGCGCCGGCGCCAGGGCGAAGTTTTGCTGGATACCCATGGCAATGCCGGCGAGCATTCCGAGCAAGAGAACGACAGCACTCACGCACATCATCAATGATCCAATCATCAAAAAACCTCGTCTTGTGGAAAAAAAACGGCCCGGCCGGGGGGCCGGAACTGAAATCACGCCCCTTCCATCGGCTTTGTGACTTGATTGTCACGCAGGGGGCTGGCTTACCTGTCCTTAGGCTATGGGCCCGCAGAAAGGTTCAAGCCGCCAGAGCGGGGCGGGGAAGGCGTTCACTACATGGAAGAATTTGCGCGTGCCGTGGCCGATTTCGTGCGCCACCACCAGGTTTGGGCCGCGCCTATCGTGCTCGTGCTGGCGTTCGGCGAGTCGCTCGCCTTCGTTTCGCTGGTGATCCCGGCTTGGGGCGCGCTGGTCGCAATCGGCGCACTGATCGGGGTGACCGGCATCAGCTTCTGGCCGGTCTGGATCGCCGGCGGCATCGGCGCGGCACTAGGCGACTGGGTCTCCTATTGGTTCGGCTACCGCTACAAGGAGAAGGTCGCGCAGGTGTGGCCGCTATCCTGCTATCCGGACATCCTGGCGCGCGGCGAGGCGTTCGTGCGCAAATGGGGCGTGCCCAGCATTTTCATCGGGCGCTTCTTCGGGCCGTTGCGTGCCTCGGTTCCGCTCGCGGCCGGCATTTTCGAGATGTCATATTGGCCATTCCAGATCGCCAATTTCGTTTCGGCGCTGGTGTGGTCGGCGGTGCTGCTGCTGTTCGGGGACGTGATGGCGCATATCGCCGAGTGGTTGTGGCGGACGGTGTGAGGCATGGAATAAGCGAGCGAGCCGGGGGTTAGGCCCGTCGATACCGGGCGCTCAATTTCCGGTAGCTGGGACTTGCAGGAAGCCGACGCGGACAACGCCGCAGTCATCGTTTCACTGGGAGAGCATCATGGAAATCACACGTCGTCACGCCCTCACGGGCGCAGCCGCCATTGCGGCTGCGCCGCTGTTGCCGAACATTCCCGCACAGGCCTCGGCGCCGCTCGCTGACAAGCAGGCGCCGAGCTTCTACCGCTACAAGGTCGGTGACACCCAGGTCACCGTGGTGTCCGATGGCAAGAACGTCTTCAAGCTGGAAGACTCCTTCATCACCAATGCGAAGAAGGAGGAAGTGAATGCGGCACTGGAAAAGGCGTTCCTGCCGCGCGACGTATTCACGATCCATTTCGCCCCGCTCGTGATCAACACCGGCAGCAAGCTCATCGTGCTCGACACCGGCAACGGCCCCACGGCGAAAGCCAACAGCAAAGGCGCCAATGGATTGTTCATCGACCATATGACAGCGGCGGGATTCGATCCCAAGGCCGTCGACATGGTCGTGATCTCCCACTTCCACGGCGACCATGTGAACGGGCTGCTGACGGCGGACGGCACGCCGGCATTTCCGAACGCCGAGGTGCTGGTGCCTGCGGTGGAATGGAAGTTCTGGATGGACGATGGCGAGATGAGCCGCGCGCCGGCCGGTCGCATGCAGAATCTTTTCAAGAACAACCGCAGCGTCTTCGAGGCAAGCCTCAAGAAGAAGGTGACGCCCTACGAGTGGGGCAAGGAGGTCGCACCGGGACTGCTCGCGGTCGAGACCCCCGGCCACACGCCGGGCCACACCTCCTACGTGTTGTCGTCGGGTTCGGGGAAGGTGTTCATCCAGTCCGACGTCACCAACAATCCGAATCCGTTCGCGACCAATCCGGGCTGGCACGCCTTCTTCGACCAGGACGCCGCTATGGCCGAAAAGACCCGTCGCCGGGTCTACGACATGGTGGCCGCTGAGAAGCTGCAATTGCAGGGCTTCCACTATCCGTTCCCCGGGCTCGCCAATATCGAGAAGGACGGTAATGGCTACCGGGTGGTCCCGGCGCCGTGGAATCCCGTGATCTGACTTGGGCCCACGCTCGTCATTCCGGCGCGCGCGCCTTTGGCGCGTGAACCCGGAAGCCAGAAGTTGTGGCGCTAGATTCCGGGTTCGACGCCACCGCGTCGCCCCGGAATGACGGCGTTGCGCCTTGACGATCAGGCTCCGCGCCCCTATAGCGTCGCGCATGATCTACGTCGCGACCAATTTCATCGCCCGCCGCCGCGCTTGCGCGGTATGGGCGGTCGTCTGCGTTTAAGATCATCGCCTCTGCCGCCGGATCACTTCCCGCGGCATCTTTCCCAAGAAAAGAAACGCGGTCGGTCTGGCGGCTCCTAGCCACCTCCGGAGTTCGACATGTATACGCCACCGCCGTTCAAGCCCGACCGCGCCGCAAGTCTCGCCTTCGCCGAAGCGCGCGGGTTCGGTCTTGTCTGCGCCTGGGACGGCGCCAAACCGATCGCTTCGCCGCTGCCGTTCTACCTGTCCTATGCCGCGGACGGGACGCCGCGCGCGGTGTTTCATCTGGCCCGTCACAATCCGCTGATAAAGCTTGCGGGGACTTCGTCCTGGCTGCTGGCCGTCACCGGATCGGATGCCTATGTGTCGGCGGACTGGTATGTCTCGCCGGATCAGGTGCCGACCTGGCTCTATCAGGCTGTGCACCTGGCTGGTCCGGTGCGGCGGCTATCGGACGACGAGCTTGCGGTGCAGATCGACACGCTCAGCGCCAAGTTCGAGAATCGGCTGCTGCCGAAGAAGCCGTGGACGTCGGCGAAGATGACCGCCGCGCGGCTGGAGGCGATGAAGAAGGCAATCGTGGGCCTTGAGATGACGATTGAAGAGATCGAGGGTAGCTTCAAGCTCAACCAGCACAAATCCGAAACCGACTACGCGGCGGTGGCGGGCGCGCTCGCCTCGCAGACTGACGCGGGCGCCCAGCAGATTGCGCATCTGATGCGGGAAGCGCGGCCGCAGGCCTTTGCAAGTGAAACGAACAAGCTCGAAAGGACCGAGCCATGACCCTCTCGGACGTCAAGCAATCCGCAGCCGTCGGCAGCGCAACCAGGCCTGCCGTGTTCGTCGACGGTGCCAGTGGAACAACGGGCCTCGGCATCAACGAGCGGCTTCGGCTGCAGAACGACGTGGTGGTGAAGAGCATCGCCGAGGACAAGCGCAAGGACGCAGGCGCCAAGCGCGCGCTGATGGAGAAGGTGGATCTCGTGATCCTCTGCCTGCCGGACGATGCCGCCAAAGAGACCATTGCGCTGATCGACAGCATGGGCGCCGCAGCACCCAGGGTGCTTGACGCGTCGACGGCATTTCGCGTCGCCAGCGACTGGGCTTACGGCTTTCCGGAGCTCGCGCCGGATCAGGCGGACAAGATCCGCACCGCTCGAAAGGTCTCCAACCCCGGCTGTTATCCGACCGGCGCGATCGCTCTGCTCCGCCCGCTGGTCGACGGCGGACTCCTGCCTGCGGATTATCCGGTCACCATCAATGCCGTCAGCGGCTATTCCGGCGGTGGAAAGTCGATGATCGCAAGCTTCGAGGACGGCACGGCGCCAGCCTTCGAACTCTATGGCCTTGGCTTCGAGCACAAGCACGTGCCGGAGATGCAGCTTTACTCGCGGCTGACGCGGCGGCCCATCTTTGTGCCGTCGGTGGGCAACTACCGGCAGGGCATGCTGGTGTCGGTGCCGTTGCAGCTTGAGACGCTGCCGGGCAAGCCCGGCGCGGCCGCCCTCCACGCTGCGCTCGCGAAACGCTACGCCGGAAGCCGCTACGTCTCGGTCATGCCGCTCGAGAATGAGGCTGCCAAGAGCGGGCGGATCGAGCCCGAGGCGCTGAACGAGACCAACAGGCTCGAACTGTATGTCTTTGCCAGCGACAAGCACCAACAGGCGGTGCTGGTCGCGCGTCTGGACAATCTGGGCAAAGGGGCCTCGGGCGCGGCGGTGCAAAACATGCGGCTGATGCTGGGGCTGCCCGACAAGTAGCCCCGACGCCCGCTGCTCGTCTCATCATGGCCGGGCTCGTCCCGGCCAGATGGCCTTTGGCGCAAGTCAGAACGCCCTGAAGATCGCCAGGGCGAGCACGGCCTGCGCGAGGAAGCCGATCAAGAAGGCCAGCGTCCGGAACACCGGCAGGCCAAGCGTGTAGACGATCAGGTGTGCGACGCGCGACCAGAAATAGACGGCGCAGGCGAGCACCGTCCATGTGCTGGAATAGTCGATTGCGTTCAGGATCAGGACCAGCGGGGCGAAGACGATGAGGTTCTCGACCGCATTGTCATGCGCGAACATCAGCCGGTTCGCCCATTCGGCCTGAGGCTTGTCGTTGCGCGACGGATTGGCCATGCTGCCCGTGAGGCCGCGGACCTGACAGCGGTTGATCATGTAGGGGATCCACAATACGCCGGTCAGAATCACCGTCAGCGTCAGCCAGAACAGTTCGCGCGTCATTGGTTTCCCCCTCGATTGATCTGCATACGGGACGCTCGCTTATACCGAAGCGGCGCGCGTCGCGCTATGCGCGCACCCGGACATAGCTGCCGGGGGCTTCCTCGATCGGCGGCTGTGTCTCCGAGCCGACCGTGCGCGCGGAGACTTTCTCGGCATCGATGCTTTCCAGCCATTCGCGCCAATCGGGCCACCACGATCCCTTGTGCTCCTTGGCGCTCTTCAGCCAGTCGGAAAGCTTGGCATCCCTGATGTTGTCGTTGGTCCAGTACTGATACTTGTTGGCCGCGGGCGGATTGACCACGCCGGCGATATGGCCGGAGCCGGACAGCACGTATTTCACCGGCCCGCCGAAGAACTGCGAGCCGTACAGCACTGACTCGGCCGGCGCGATGTGGTCCTCGCGGGTCGCGAGATTGTAGACCGGCACCTTCACCTTGGAGAGATCGAGCAGCGTGTTGTCCAGCACCATGCTGCCGGAGGTAAGCCGGTTCTCCAGATAGCAGTTGCGCAGGTAATAGGAATGGTTCGCCGCCGGCATCCGCGTCGCATCTGAGTTCCAGTGCAACAGGTCGAAGGCGGAGGGCGGCTGCCCCTTCAGATAGTTGCTGACGACATAGGACCAGATCAGGTCGTTCGAGCGCAGCATGTTGAAGGCCATCGCCATCTTGCTGCCCTCGAGCACGCCCCGCTGCTCCATGTCGCGCTCGAGCGCGGAGATCTGGTCCTCGTCGACGAACACCAGGAGGTCGCCGGCATGGGTGAAGTCGACCTGCGCGGCGAAGAACGTGGCTGACGTCGCGCGCACGCGGCGCTTCTCTGCGAGCCAGGCGAGCGTCGCTGCGAGCAGGGTGCCGCCCACGCAATAGCCGACGGTGTGAACCTTCATCTCGCCCGTCACCTTCTCGATGACGTCCATCGCGGTCAGCGGACCTTCGGTCATGTAGTCGGCAAAGGTCTTCTTGCCGAGCTCGCGATCGGGATTGACCCAGG
The DNA here is from genome assembly GCF_054063735.1 of Bradyrhizobium sp. USDA 10063. Lineage (NCBI taxonomy): Bacteria > Pseudomonadati > Pseudomonadota > Alphaproteobacteria > Hyphomicrobiales > Nitrobacteraceae > Bradyrhizobium > Bradyrhizobium sp. USDA 10063. The sequence goes on from NZ_JBSSGP010000002.1 coordinate 859,660, forward strand.
AGATCACGAATACGGTCAGTCCCTGGTCGACACACCATTTGATGAAGGACTTCTCCGGCCTGAGATCGAGGATGTAGTACTTGTTGATCCAGGGCGGCACGATCAGGAGCGGCGTGCGCAGCACCGTCTCCGTGGTCGGCGAGTACTGGATCAACTGCATCAAATCGTTCTGGTAGATCACCTTGCCCGGCGTCGTCGCCATGTTGACGCCGACCGCGAGATTGGTCGGGTCGGACTGGCGGATCCGCAGCGTGCCGTGGCCGGCCTCGATGTCCTCCGCCAGCATCTTCATGCCGCGAACGAGGTTGTCGCCATTCGTCTCCACCGTGGTGCGCAGCACTTCCGGATTGGTCAGAACGAAATTCGACGGTGCCAGCGCGTTGGTGATCTGCTGGACGTAGAACTCGGCCTTCTTGCGGGTGTGCGGATCGACGCCCTCGGCGTTGCGCACCAGCTCCTGCGCCCATTGCGTCGTGAGCAGATAGAGCTGCAGGATGAAGTCGAAGAACTGGTTCTTCCGCCATTCCGGGTCGGCGAAGCGCTTGTCGCGCGGTGCCGGTTCGATCGCGGGCTTGGCGTCCTGGCCGGCCATGCGGCGCGCGGCCGAGCCGAACAGGTCAAGATAGGCCTTGCCGAGCTTGGTCTGCAGCTCGGCGGCCCGGTCCTGGTCCGAGAGCCAATATTCGGCGACCGTGGTGAAGGTCTTGATCACCTCGGCAAACTCGCCTCCCGCCTTGTCCTTGAGGTCAGCGCCCTCGCGCGGCTTCAAATAGGCCGCAAGCGCCTGGCCGGAGCTCTCCAGCGCACGCGCAATATTCATTGCGAAGGCTTCGCCGTCGAACTTCTTCGTGGCCTGGGTTTCGATGGTAACGTCGCTCATGCACTGGACACTATCGCTTCAGTTCAGCCGCGTCATCGCGCGGTGCGGCAAGGAAGATGTAGGATTTCTCTAGGCTTTCGCATTGTTGCACTGCGACAAATTCCTCCCAGTTCCGACACATTGAAGCCGCATCAATCGGATTTGTTGTTCACGGCTTAGTCGTTTCGGGCGACAATGGTTTGACCGCTTGGGGCAGAGCCGACGCAGCCAGACGATTTGTCGCTGCAAGGCTCGTACCAGTGATTAGTTACCGGCAAGTGGGGACTTCCGGACGTATGCGTATCGATCGAATGACAAGGCTGCTCGCGGCCAGTGCGCTGCTCGCGTCGGCGGTTGCGGTTGGCGGCTGCTCCACGTCTATCGCGGATCTTCCCGGGGTCGGCGTTCCCGCCGATGCTCCGGCGCGTCCGAAGGAAGCCGGCGGCTATCTGCCGGTGCACGACATGCCGCCGGATCGCGAGGAAGCGCCGATGAAGCCGGCGGAGCAGGCCAAGATCGAGGCCGAGCTGAAGGCAGCGCGCGACCGCCAGGCCGCAGCCGCGCAAAACGCCGGCAAGTGAGCGGGCGTCACGCTAATCGCTGGCGCCGCTCCCGCTACATGCTAAAAGAGCGTCAATTCAACCGCATATCCGGTCGCCGAGCCCAGATTTTGCGTCTGGAGACGCTCTAAGTCATTGATTGGGCGTAATTTCCGGGCCAAACCGGGCTTGGTTTCGGCAAAGCGCGCAAATGTCCGCGATTCTGTCGTGCCGGTCGTCGGAGCAAAGGTCCCATGGAAGAGTTTTATCGCATTCGCCGTCTGCCGCCTTACGTCTTCGAAAAGGTCAATCAGGCCAAGGCAGCCGCGCGAAATGCCGGGGCCGATATCATCGACATGGGCATGGGCAACCCGGACCTGCCGACGCCGCCCCATGTGCTTGAGAAGCTCAAGGAAACCCTCGGCAAGCCGCGGACCGACCGCTACTCGGCTTCGCGCGGCATCAACGGCCTCCGCAAAGCGCAGGCCGCGTACTATGCGCGGCGTTTCGGCGTGAAGCTCAATCCGGACACCCAGGTGGTGGCGACGCTGGGCTCGAAGGAGGGCTTTGCCAATGTGGCGCAGGCGATCACCGCGCCCGGCGACGTCATCCTGTGTCCAAATCCAAGCTATCCAATTCACGCCTTCGGCTTCCTGATGGCGGGCGGGGTGATCCGCTCGGTGCCGTCGGAGCCGACGCCGCAATTCTTCGAGGCCGTGGAGCGCGCGATTATCCATTCGATCCCGAAGCCGCTCGCGCTCGTGGTCTGCTATCCCTCCAATCCGACGGCCTATGTCGCCGATCTCGACTTCTACAAAGACCTCGTCGCGTTCGCGAAGAAGCACGAGATCTTCATCCTGTCGGATCTCGCTTACGCCGAAGTCTATTTCGACGACAACAATCCGCCGCCGTCGGTGCTGCAGGTGCCGGGCGCGATGGACGTCACCGTCGAATTCACCTCGATGTCGAAGACCTATTCGATGGCCGGCTGGCGCATGGGCTTTGCGGTCGGCAACGAGCGCATCATCGCGGCGCTGGCGCGGGTCAAATCCTATCTCGATTATGGCGCTTTCACGCCGATCCAGGTGGCCGCGACCGCGGCGCTGAACGGGCCGGACGACTGTATCCGCGAGATGCGCGACACCTATCGCCGCCGGCGCGATACGCTGGTGGAAGCCTTCGGCCGCGCCGGCTGGGAGATCCCGCCGCCGCAAGCTTCGATGTTCGCCTGGGCGCCGTTGCCGAAAGCGTTCGAGGATGTCGGCAGCATGCAGTTCGCAACTCTGTTGGTGGAGAAGTCCGGCGTGGTGGTGTCGCCCGGCGTTGCCTTCGGCGAGCACGGCGAAGGCTTCGTCCGCATCGCGATGGTGGAAAACGAGCAACGTATTCGCCAGGCCGCGCGCGGTGTGCGCCGCTTCCTTGAAAGCGGCATCGAAACGTTGCACAACGTGGTTCCTCTCGCCAACCGGCGCTAGTCTTTTTCCGGCAGGTTTTCCTCGATGATCGCACCGCTAAAAGTGGGCATAGCGGGGCTCGGCACCGTTGGCGCCGAAGTCGTCCGCCTGATTGAGCAGCAGGGAGCAGCCTTAGCGGCGCGCAGTGGCCGCGGCGTGCGCGTCGTCGCGGTCACCGCGCGCTCGAAGGCGAAGAAGCGCGGGCTCGATTTGCGCGGCGTCGACTGGGCCAAAAGCCCGCAGGCGCTGGCCGAGGATTCCAATGTCGACTGCTTCGTCGAATTGATGGGCGGCGCCGATGATCCCGCCTTCTCGGCGATCGAGACCGCGCTGAAGGCCGGCAAGTCGGTGGTGACAGCCAACAAGGCGCTGATCGCCAAGCACGGGCTGCGGCTCGCCAAGGCCGCGGAGCAGAATGGTGGCGCGCTGAATTTCGAGGCCGCGGTCGGCGCGGCTATTCCGGTGATCAAGACGCTGCGCGAGGGGCTCTCCGGCACCAGCGTCAACCGCGTCTATGGGATCCTCAACGGCACCTGCAATTACATCCTGACGCGGATGGAGCACGAAGGGCTGTCGTTCGAGGAGTGTTTGAAGGACGCGCAGCGGCTCGGTTATGCCGAAGCCAATCCGTCCTTCGACGTCGACGGACACGACACCGCGCAAAAGCTTGCGATCCTGGCGAGCCTCGCCTTCGGCACCAAGGTCGCGCAAACCGCTGTCTATGTCGAAGGCATTTCCTCGATCACGCCCGAAGACCTGCGTGCGGCGGAGGAACTCGGATATCGCGTCAAGCTGCTCGGCGTTGCGGTGCGGACCGCGAAGGGCATCGAGCAGCGCGTGCATCCGACCATGGTGCCGAAATCTTCGTCGATTGCCCAAGTGATGGGCGTCACCAATGCAGTGACGATTGACGGCGAGGGCATTCCGCCGATCACCCTGGTCGGTCCGGGCGCGGGCGGTGCGGCGACCGCGTCCGCCGTGGTGGCTGATATCGCCGATGTCGCGCGCGGCATCCGTGCAACGCCGTTCGGCCGGCCGGTCGACAGCCTGCGCGCGACGACCAAAGCGCCGATGGAGCGCCATGAGGGCGGATATTACATCCGCCTTCTGGCCCGTGACCACGCCGGCACCGCTGCGACCATCGCAAGGCGGCTCGCGGATGAGAAGATTTCGCTGGAATCGATCGTGCAGCGCCACCGTAATGACAGCGATGTTAACGGTTCGGCCAAAAAAGCTTCACCGGTTCCGGTCATTCTGATTACCTATGCGACCAGTGAAGACGCGGTTCATCGGGCGCTGAAGGCCGTGCAGCGTGACAGGGTCATCAGCGGTCGCCCGCAGGTGATACGAATTGAGAAAAATTAGTGTGCGATAGCGAACGCCTTCTGCGTTAGATCATTGAATGCGGGCGAGGGGCCCGAAGGCTTAAGGAGTGCAGAGATGTCGACCCATATTTCCGTCCCGCCGCAACTCTTGCTCGAGCGCATTCTCACGCTCGAAATCGTGCGGGTAACGGAGCGGGCGGCGGTGTCGGCCGCGCGGCTGCGCGGCCACGGCCAGGAGAAGGCGGCCGACCAGGCTGCGGTCGACGCGATGCGCCGCGAGCTCAACAAATTGCCGATCGAGGGCACCGTCGTGATCGGCGAGGGCGAGCGCGATGAAGCGCCGATGCTGTTCATCGGGGAGAAAGTCGGGCTCAATGCCGGCCCGCAGGTCGATATCGCCGTCGATCCGCTGGAAGGCACCACGCTTTGCGCGAAGAATATGCCGGGCGCGATCGCGACCATGGCGATGGCCGATGGCGGCACGCTGCTGCATGCGCCTGACGTCTACATGGAAAAGATCGCGATCGGTCCGGGCTACGACAAGAACGTGATCGAGCTCGACGCCTCGCCCGCCGACAACATCCAGCGGCTCGCCAAGGCCAAGGGCGTGCCGGCCGCGGCGATAACAGCGCTGGTGCTCGACCGTCCGCGCCATGCCGACATCATCGCAAGCATCCGCTCGACCGGCGCGGCCGTGCGCCTGATCACCGACGGCGACGTGGCCGGTGTGATCCACACCACCAACCCGGATGAAACCGGCGTCGACATCTACATGGGCACCGGCGGTGCGCCCGAGGGCGTGCTGGCGGCGGCAGCGCTGCGCTGCATCGGCGGCCAGATGCAGTGCCGCCTCATCCTCGACAGCGACGAGAAGCGCGAGCGCGCGCAGAAGATGGGCATCACCGATCCGAAGATGATTTACGGCATCGAGGACATGGCGCGCGGCGACTGCCTGTTCGCCGCCACCGGCGTTACCACGGGCTCGCTGCTGACAGGCGTCAAGTTCAAGAAGGACACGATCGAGACCGAGACGGTGGTGATGCGCTCGGTCACCGGCACCGTGCGCTACATCAAGGCGGAGCACCGCCAGCTCGAGAAGTTCCATCTCGACTAATGTTCCGTTGTTCCGGGTTCGATGCTTCGCATCGCACCCGGAATGACAACGAGAATAAACGGGAGGCGAGCATGGCCGATCTTTCGGCGGTGAAGGCGCTGGTGTTCGACGTGTTCGGCACCGTCGTCGACTGGCGTACCAGCCTGATCACCGACTTCACCAAGTGGTCGAAGACGCGCGGCATCGAAGCGGACTGGACCGCCCTCGTCGACGGTTGGCGCGCGGTCTACGTCGCCTCGATGGACGAGGTGCGCAAACATCCCGAACGCGGCTATGTCATTCTCGACGTGCTGCACCGTCGCTCGCTCGAGAAGCTGGTCGAGCAGCAGGGCATCAAGGGATTGACGGACGCGGACCTGCACCACCTGACCATGGGATGGCACCGCCTGCATCCCTGGCCCGACAGCGTGGCGGGGCTTGCGCGGCTGAAGACGAAATACATCATCTCGCCGCTCTCGAACGGCAACGTCGCGCTGCTGACCAACATGGCGAAGTTCGCAAGGCTGCCCTGGGACCTCATCATGTCGGCCGAACTGTTCGAGCACTACAAGCCCGATCCCGAAACCTATCTTGGCGCGGCGAAATTGCTGTGCCTGCCGCCGGAGCAGGTCATGATGGTCGCCGCGCACAACGGCGACCTCAAGCATGCGCAACAGAACGGCCTGAAGACCGCCTTTGTGGCGCGCCCGACCGAATACGGCCCGCTGCAGAAAGTCGACTTCGAAGCCACCGGCGACTGGGACATCGTCGCCAAGGATTTCGGCGCAATCGCCGATCGGCTAGGCTGCTAGCTAAGAAGTGCGCCACGTAAGAGGTCCTCATCCTGAGAGCGTGAGAATCTTTAGGCAATGAGCATTTGCCACAGCCGCGGTGCTGTGATTCGCTTGCGTTGCGCGCGAGGCAGGGGCTGACGATGGCTGACGAGCAATTGTTCGAGGGGTTACCTGAGCAGGAAAGACCGCAGGCCGAAGGGCGTGGTGCGCTGCGGCTGCGGGTGCCGGAACGCAGTCAGATCGGCATGCAGGTGGCGGCATTGGACGATCTGATCTCGGAGGATCATCCGGTCCGCTCGGTCTGGGCGTTCGTCGAGGGGCTGGATCTGTCGGCGTTGCACGAGGTGATCAAGGCGCGCGAGGGCCAGCCCGGACATCCGCCAGCAGCACCGGAACTGATGTTGGCGCTTTGGCTGTGGGCCACGGTCGATGGGGTGGGCAGCGCCCGCCAACTGGATCGGCTGTGCCGCGATCATCTGGTCTATCGCTGGTTATGCGGCGGGGTGTCGATGAACTATCACAGCCTGTCGAACTTCCGGATCGCGCATATGGCAGTTCTGGAGCGGCTGCTGGCGCAGGGGGTCGCATCCATGGTGGAAGCTGGCCTGGTGTCGCTCGACACGTTGGCGCAGGATGGCTTGCGGGTGCGCGCGGGTGCCGGGGCGAGTTCCTTCCGCCGGCGCGCGCGGCTTGATGATCTGCTCACCGCGGCGCAGACGCGGGTGGCGCGCCTGCGCGCTGAAGCCGAGACGGATCCGGCGGCTGGCGATCGTCGCCAGCGGGCGGCGAAGGCGCGTGGCGCCCGCGAGCGCGAGGCGCGGATCGCGGCGGCGCAGCAGCGCATGAAGGAACTGGAGGTCGAGCGGGAGCGGCGCGAGAAGACCAACAAGAACCAGGTGGCCAAGCAGAAGGAGCCGCGCGCTTCGACCACCGATACCGACGCGCGGGTGATGAAGATGGCCGATGGTGGGTGGCGTCCGGCTTATAACATGCAGATCATCTCGGCGCCGGAACACCAGGTGATCGTTGCGGTCGACATCGATACCAGCGGCTCGGATCGCGGCCTGGCGCAACCGGGGATCGAGACGGTGCACGCTGAAGGCTACGACCCCTCCAACTATCTGGTCGACGGCGGCTTCACCAAGAACGACGACATCGAGTGGGCCCACGCCAAAGATATCAAACTGTGGTGCCCGGCGGGGCAAACCAGGCACGGCACCGACCCTTATGCGCCGAAGCAGGGTGACGGTGTTGGCGTCGCGGATTGGCGTGAACGCATGCAGAGCAAGGACGGTAAGGCATTCTACCGACTGCGCGCCGAGCACGAATGCATCAATGCCCATGCCCGCCGCATGGGACTGCGCCAGCTAACCCTGCGCGGCAAGATCAAGGCCCGCCTCCATCTGCTGTGGTTCGCCGTCGCTCACAACATGATGCGCTTCCTCGCCTTGCACGCCAAGGCGCAGGTCGCGGCATGAACAGAGGCGTCCACGCCAGCAGGTGCCCACAAAGCGCCGCAGCAGCCGCAGCACCGGCCCGGAGGTCAGATCGCGGTCATTCGGCGCCGGCTCAACCGAAAAGCTTTACGGTCTGTGCCTTCCAGCCCATCACATGTAAAATTCTCCGGACAAGGCGAATCATTCTCACCCTCTGAGGAGCGGCCGTCAGGCCGCGTCTCGAAGGATGGCCGCGGGTGACATCGGGGCCTCATGGTTCTCCCGGCGATGCGAAGCATCGTCCGGAGACGCCGCTGCGCGGCTCCTCACCATGAGGGATGCACAGCGCAGGTCGCAACACTCGCTTAAGAAGCCGCCCCGCAGAGAATGACGCCGTACCAGCCGAGACCCTTGTAGGTCTCGTAGCCCGGCGTGGCGTGGAAGGCGACCAGCGCGCCTGTGCGGTCCTGGTAGAAGCCGCTGCGCTGGCCGTTCAGCGAGAGCGAGACGTGCTCCGTCAAAATGCCCTGGCCGTCGGAAGCCGCGATCACCCGGAAATTGGAATCGATCAGCAGCACGCGCGCTCTGTCGGCGGCACCGACGCGCACGCCCTGGACGATGGCGCGCGCCTGCGGCTCCCAGTCGAAATGGATGGCGAGCACGCCGGTTGGTTTGCCATGAGCCTTGCCGCCTTCGCGGACGCTGGCGCAATAGGTTGCGACCTGAGCGTTGCCGAGCAGCGGCTGGCACTCGATGTCGCCGGCGACATAGTCGTCGCCCGAGCGCAGATCGCGCGCCTGGCGAAACCATTTTGTCGCGGCAACATTCTGGCCGATCACCTTGAAGCGATCGGCGCGCCCGTTGGCAATCACATTGCCCTCGAGGTCGCAAAGCCAGAGATCGAGATAGACGGTGTAGGCGGAAAGGATCACGCCGAGTCGCTCGGACGCGTGCGCGACCACCGCCGGTTGAGGTGAGGCGGCGCAGTCGACGACGGCGGAATCGGTCGCCCACCAGCGCACGTCGCAGGTGCGCTCATAGAGGTTGCGGTCGATCAGCTCGATCGCGTTCAGCGACAGGTCCACCATGCGCTCGCCACGCGAGCGGTCGGTCATGCGCTCGATCGAACTCATGAGACTGCCGGTGCGCCGCGTCAGTTGGGTCTCGAGCTCGCGGGCGATGGTCTCGACCTGCTGGCCGACGCCGCGCACTTCCTGCGCCACCACCGCAAAGCCCGCGCCTTGCGCGCCGGCACGTGAGCTCTCGATCAGCGCGTTCAGCGCCAGCATCTTCATCTGGTTGGTGATCTTCTGGATCGACCTGGTCTTCTCGCAGGCGATCTGGTTGACCTCCGCGGTGAGCCGCGCGATCAGGGCCGAAATGTCGGATTCATCATCGATATCAGGCGAGACCGCCGATTCGCTCGCGATTGATTTCGCGCGCGCAAGCGCGATGGACATAGGCGGACTTCCCCTGCGTTATGCCTTTGACCGCTTCCAGCGGACGGAACTGAACCAAGAAATCGCACATTAAACACACATCCTTTCTCGGGGATTTCGGCTAACGTCGGCTTAATTTTCCGAATTTGCCACCTATGTAGAGCTGCACTTTATTTGGGCATCCCGCTGTTTCTTGTCGTGAATCCCGCTGCAAGCCAAGTCCGTGCCATCCGTCTCCTGCGAAAAGCGGGCAAAACCGGCTGGCAGCGCTTCGCGATCGGCCGCTCAGGGGCGAGGATGGAAGCACTGATTCGCTCTGTTGCCAGCGCTGCTCGTCGGGACCGTTATGACGCTTCACACCGCCATCCTGCCTGTGGAGATGCCGCCGGCCTTTCTCGGCGTGGCGCGCTCGCTCACGGGCAAATTCTGGCGCGACCGCCTGGACGCCCGCGGTGCCGCGCGCGCGCTTGCGATCGCGCAGCGCCACCAATTGCCGGAAATGTTGGCGCGGGTGCTCGCGGGCCGCGATGTCGCGATCGATGACGTCCCGGATTTCCTTGATCCGACCATCCGCAAATTGATGCCGGATCCCTTCACCGTGACTGCGATGGAAGCGGCGGCGAAGCGGATCGCGGATGCGGCGATCCGTAACGAGAAGGTCGCGATCTTCGGCGATTACGACGTCGACGGCGCGACCTCGGCGGCGCTGCTCGCCTGGCACTTGCGGCATTGCGGCCTCGATCCGCTGATCCACATTCCCGACCGCCTGTTCGAGGGCTATGGCCCGAACACGGAGGCCGTGCGTGCGCTCGCAGCCAAGGGAGCGACATTGCTGGTTACCGTCGACTGCGGCACGACGAGCCTGGAGCCGCTGGCCGAGGCGCGACGGCTCGGCATGTCGGTGGTCGTCATCGATCACCATCAATGCGGTGAGGCGCTGCCCGAGGTCGATGCGCTGGTCAATCCGAACCGGCTCGACGATCTCTCCGGTCTTGGTCATCTCGCGGCCGTCGGCCTCGTGCTGGTGACGCTGGTTGCGGTGAATCGGGAATTGCGCCAGCGCGGTTTCTGGACTTCGGAAATGCCGGAGCCGGATCTACTCAGCATGCTGCATCACGTTGCGCTTGGCACGGTGGCCGACGTCGCGCCGCTGATCGGCCTCAATCGCGCGCTCGTCGCCAAGGGATTGATCGCGCTACGCAGGCGCGACCATATCGGGCACACCGCGCTGATGGATGTCGCCCGGCTCAACGGCCCGCCGGAGGCCTGGCATCTCGGCTTCATGCTGGGGCCGCGCATCAACGCCGGCGGCCGCATCGGACGCGCCGATCTTGGCGTGCGGCTGCTGCTGGAAGGCGATCCCTCGGAGGCCGCGCGGATCGCGGCCGAGCTCGACCGCCTCAACAGCGAGCGGCGTGTCATCGAGCAGGCGGCCGAAGCGCAGGCCGAGGCGGAGGCGCTGGCCTCGCTTGGATTGGAGGACAAGGGCTCAGTCATCGTCACGGCCGCCGAGGGCTGGCATCCCGGCGTCGTCGGTCTCGTGGCCTCGCGCTTGAAGGAGAAATTCGGCAGGCCCGCCTTTGCCATCGCGCTCGAGCCGGGCGGCATCGGCACCGGCTCGGGGCGCTCGATCGGCGGTGTCGATCTCGGCAAGGCGGTGCGGCAGGCGGTGGCGGACGGCCTGCTGCTGAAGGGCGGCGGCCACGCGATGGCAGCGGGCGTAACGCTGCGCAAGGAGAAGCTCGCGGAGTTCCGCGCCTATCTGGAGAGCGTGCTTGCCGCCGATGTCGCCAATTCACGTCACGAGAACGAATTGTTCATCGACGGCGCGGTCAGCGCGCGCGGCGTCACGGTGGAATTTGCCGCGATGCTGAACCGCGCCGGCCCGTTCGGCAGCGGCAATCCGGAGCCGGTGATTGCGCTGCCGTCGCACCAGCTCGTCTATGCCGATGAAGTCGGCCAGGCGCACTTACGGCTGCGCTTCAAATCGGGCGACGGCTCGATCGTGAACGGCATGGCCTTCCGTTCCGTCGGCCAAAAGCTCGGCAATGCGCTGATACAGAATCGCGGCCAGCCGCTCCATGTCGCAGGCTCGCTTGCGATCGACCGTTGGCAAGGCAGCGAACGTGTGCAATTGCGTGTGCTCGACGTCGCGGTCCCCGATCAGGGGCCCGCGGTGATCAGATAAGAAAACAGTCGGGGAGAGCACATGGCAGGACAGGTTGAAGGCAAGGTGGCGCTGGTCACCGGCGGCGCCTCGGGCATTGGCGCGGCGGTCGCGGAATTGCTGGCGCAGGAGGGTGCGACTGTCGTCGCGACCGATATCGACGAGCTCCGGGGACCCGAACTCGTCGCCGATATCAAGAAGGCTGGCGGCAAGGCGGTCTTTCTGCAGCAGGACGTGACCAGCGAGGCGCGCTGGGTGGAGATCGTCTCGGAGATCGAGAAACGGTTCGGCCGGCTCGATGTGCTGGTCTCCAACGCCGGCATCGGCATCTCCGTACCATCGATTGTCGACATGACCTTCGCCGATTGGCGCCGGCAGACCGCGATCAATCTCGATGGCGTTTTCCTCTCGGTGAAATATTCCCTGCCGCTGATGCGCAAGGGCGGCGGCGGATCCGTCATCATGATGTCCTCGCTCGCGGGCCTGCGCGGCGCGGCGGGGTTGGCGGGCTATTGTGCAACCAAGGGCGGCGTACGGCTGTTTGCGAAAGCGGTCGCGATGGAATGCGCCGCGGCAGACGACGGCATCCGCGTCAACTCGGTGCATCCCGGGATCATCGACACCCCGATCTGGGGCAAGATCCCGACGGAAGCGACGGGCAGGGGGACGAACGCGCCGATCGACCCGGAGGAGCGCGCGAAGCTCGCAACCCCGCTCGGCCGCGCCGGCCAGGCGGCGGAGATCGCGAGTGGCGTGCTGTATCTGGCCTCCGATGCGTCGCGCTACGTGACGGGGACTGAACTCGTCATAGACGGCGGCATGAATGCGGGGGCTATCGCGCGCAAGGCGTGACGCATCAATTCCCCTGCCTCAACCGCGCCAGCACCTTGAGCCCGCCATAGCCGTCGGCGGGCAGCAAGCCCGTCTTAGTCTGATAATCCCGGATCGCCTTCATCGTGTCGTTGCCGACGCGGCCGTCGGTGCCGCCGGTGTCGAAGCCGGCCTTGGTGAGCCGCGTCTGCATCTCCTGCACCTCGGCCAGCGTCAGGGCGCGTTCGGAGCCGGGGAAAGGATGGATGAAGGGTGGCGCGCCCAGAATGCGGTCGCCAAGGTGGCAGATCGCCAGCGCATAATTCATCGAGGGGTTGTAGCTGCGCACGGCGTAGAAATTCGGACCCAACAGGAATGCGGGGCCGCCCGCGACCGGAATCCATAGCTGCGCCGACGCATTCGGTTGAGGGAACGGCTGGCCATCGGCGCGGGCCACACCGGCGCTGGCCCACGCCGCGTAGGTCCGGTTGCCGCTCATGCCGCCATTGGCGCGCACCTCATAACCCCAATGCTCGCCGCGGTGATATTTGCCGCGCTTGACGAGGTATTTCGCGGTTGATCCGAGTGCGTCGTCCGGCCGGCCGAATGGCGAGACCTTGCCATCGCCGTCATAGTCGAAGCCGACATTGAGCCACACTTCCGGCATCCACTGCGAATGCCCCATGGCGCCAGCCCAGGAGCCGCGCATCTCATCTGGCGTGCTCCAGCCGCGGTCGACGATCCTGAGCGCATTGATCAGCTCTGTCTCCCAGTAGGTCTTGCGACGCGGCTCATTCCAGGCGAGCGCGGCGAGGGCAGGGAACACCGGCTTCATGTGGTTCTGCTGCACCAGCGGATCGCCGTAGGCCGATTCAACGCCCCACAATGCCAGCAGGGTGCCGCGCTCAACGCCAAAATCCTTCTCGATCCGCGTGAACAGAGCCTCGTTCTTCTTGAGCGCCTCGCGGCCATTGATGATGCGCCAGTCCGAGACGCGGCGGTTGATGTACTGCCAGATCTGCTCGTTGAATTCCGGCTGCTTCTGCATCTGCCGGAACACGCTCATGTCGGGCTCGATGCGGCCCATCACACGCGTCCAGGTCGCCTCCGAGATTCCCTTCGCGAGCGCGCGGGCGCGAAAATTGTCGCGCCATTGGTCGAAGCCCGGCGGGGCCGCAAGCACAGCGAGAGGGCCGGCAAGCAGGCTGCCGGTCGCGATGCTACCCTGCAGGAAGGTCCGGCGGGTAGGGAATTTCAGAGAATCAAGCTGCTTCATGACCTCAGTCTAGCGGCGCTGTCGGCGCGGACCAAAGGCCACGACGCCGCGGGAACTAGCTATCCTGCAGGTCTGTGGCGATTTTGGACAGCCAGCGCCTCACGACGAGTTCCGCTTTGGCGTTGAGCCCCTCCGCGAGCCGCCGGTCCACGGCATGGGCATGGCGGCGGCATTTCTCCAACAGCCCTGTCCCGCGCCGGGTCAGCGTCCACTGCAGGACGCGGCCATGGACCGGATGCGGTGTCTTCTTGATCGCGCCATCGCGCTCGAGATTGCGGATGATGACGCCGACGGTCTGCGGCGTCAGCAAGGCCACCCGCGCGAGATCGGCGCCTGACAGCCCGGGATAGGCGCGCAGCATCGTCAGCACGACGAATTGCGGCGGGGTGACGCCGAGCGTTCCCAGCGCCCGTTCCATCGTCAGCCGCGTCGCGGCCTGGGCCTGCCGCAGGAGATAAGCGAGGTAGCCTTGCTCGCCACGCTTGCCCTGGCCGGGCGGCGGCGGGCGGATCATCGCGAGCGCCGGATCTGCCTCGGCGGGCGTTTTCCGGTTCCGAGCGGGATTTTTCGATTTTCCGCCTCTTGACCTCTTGCGATCGGCGATCGATTGCTCGCCAGACGATCGTGCAGTCTTGCGCGACATATCAGCACTCTTATAATGTATCAGCATACTGATAACATGAGGCTACACCGATGTCACATGCGAGAGCCGAATACGCCGACTTTCAGAGGCTCACGCCCGATGTTTGCGATGCCGTGCGGGCGCTGGGTCAGATGGCGGCAAAGGCCGGCATCGACAAGCAGTTGCTCGAACTGGTCAAGCTGCGCGCCTCGCAGATCAACGGCTGTGCCTTCTGCGTGCAGTTTCACATCCTGCAGGCCGAGAGCCTCGGTGTATCCGCCGACAAGCTCAACCTCGTCGTGGTCTGGCGGGAGGCCCCGCAATTCTCACGCCGCGAGCGCGCCGCGCTGGCGTGGACCGAAGCCCTGACGAAGCTGGGCGACGGCGTGAATGACGAGGTTTATGCCGAAGCGCACGCGGAATTCTCCGAGCAGGAGCTGAGCTATCTCACCTCGGCGATCGCGGCGATCAACGTCTGGAACAGGTATGGCGTCGCCTATCGCTGGACGCCGCCGACACGGAAGCCGCCGGCGGTCGGCGCAGCCGCGTCGTGAATCCGAAAGACAGAGGGGGCGAATAACGTCTTTCTCCAAAGGAGAACAACATGACATCGATGCTGGCGACAACTCCTTTCGCACCGACGCGGCCGATTTCGCTCGCGGTCATTGCTGGTCTTGCCCGCGCTTTGGTCACCGCAAAGACCGTGCCGGCGATGATGGATGCGGTATCCGGCGCGATAGCGCCGCTTTGTGCAAACGCCGCCGAGGGATCGCCACTCGACAAGGTCGAGCCGATCGGCTCATACGCACTGCCGAACGTGCCGGGCAAACGGGTCACCATCGTGCGCGTGTTCTACGGCCCCGGAGGTTTCACGCGCGCGCATCGGCATGCCGGCTCGGTGACGGCCTATATCACCAAGGGCGAAATCCGCTCGCAGCTCGGCGGCGGACCGCTTGAGACGTTCAAGGTCGGTCAATCCTTCTTCGAGCCGCCGGGCTCGACGCACCTGGTCTCGGCCAATGCCAGCAACACGGAGCCCGCGGAGCTGATCGCCGTGTTCGTGGCGGACGAGGGTGCGCAGCTTACGACGTTGATCGAGTAGCCCGCTGAGCGGCCGCGGATTTGGCCACTAATTGCCGCCGCCTTCCTGCGGATCGAGATGTTTGATCACGTCCTCCGGCTGCGCATGCGCCACCGCGGCCGCCACTGGCGGCTCGGGGCCGATCTCGCGGCCGCGGCCGTGGATCAGGCGTTCATAGGCAGAGACCAGCGTGGTGTAGGGATTGACCCAGAGCCAGCCGTCGCGCGTGAACACCTGGACGTCGAAATGCAGATGGCGCGTGGTGCCGTTGGGGTGATCGAGATAGTTCGAGACCACGCCGATCTTTTCGCCTTCCGTGACGCGGCGTCCATTGAGAAGGCCGTCCGCGTCCATCGTCGATGGGTTCATATGCATATAGCGGAAGCGAATATGCTCGGTCTGGGTGTTGATTTGCAGCGTTGCTCCCTGCTGGCCCGGCGAACGGATCACGACGCCATCGCGCACGGCAACGACCGCCTGCCGCCTGGGATCGCAGGGCTCGTTCCCCTCCTTGTTGGGCGGGCAGGCGCCTGGGCGGATATCCTGCCCCTGGTGGCCAAAGCCGCCCGTGCATTGGCCGACTTCGAAACTGCGCGCCTCGCAAAAACTGTCCTGCCAGGGATATTGGTCGGCGCGTCTGCCAAACGATTGCGAATGGATGAAGGCCGGCGCCTTCGCCAGGGGGAAGCGGATTTGTGAATAGGTGGTCAGGTCGGTGCGGCCGGCCTGCTTGTGGTAACCGCTGTTGGCGACGATGTCGCCGCTCGGCCGGTAGGTGAAGTCAGGTGAAGCGGTTGCCGGCCGCTCGGCACTCACGGAGGCGATATCCCGTCGCGGGCGCGAGGGTTGGCCGCCAGTGATGCGCAGCGCCTTCAGGAAGCGCTCGGCGACCGGATAGGCCTCGCGGCAGGCCAGCCGCCGCGGCCGCGGCGTGCTGTCGAGGCAGTGGATCGAGACCACATACGGCACGCCGAAACGGGTGAAGGCGTAGCGCACATAGCCTTCGCGGATGACGCGCCGGATATCAGGGTACTGCGCCGAAAGCGATTTGACCGGTTCACCCTTGCCGCCGAGCCGATCGTTGAGATCGTAGAGCAGCAGCGAGCCGGTGATATGCACCTCGACGGGTCTTGCGAACGTCCGCTCCGGCATGCCATCACCGGCACCCGGCTCGAGTGCGAACATCGCGTCATAGCCGGCGGCTCCCGCATGGAAGAGATCGGCCGGACGGAAGTCCGCCTGATAGCGTGACACCGACAAGCTTTCCACCGCGCCGCTCCGTCGCGCCTCGAGATAGCTTGCGGTATCGAACGGCAAGAGCACCGGAATCGGGCTGCGGCCGATACCTGGGAACAGTTGCGAAGTGATCGCATTGAGCTGCACCAGCGCGGGCCGCGAGCGCGGATCATAAGAAGGTACGCGGCGCTGGCTCGCAAAGGTGAAGTTCGCAGTAATCGAAGGCTGGGTGTTGATCTCGGCGCGGAGTTGATCGAGCACCGCGCGCCATTCGACGCGCACGGCCGAGATCGAAGGGGTACGGAATTCGTCCGCGGAAGCGGCGAGGGGATCGGCAAGGAGCAATGCGAAAGCTGCCAGCCAAGGTGCGACAAAGCTGACAGCTTTCCCTTTCAACGCGTCGCCCCCCGGCGCGGCACTCCCTTAACCGATCGGCTAATCCTTGGCGCGTTCGACGTAGGAGCCGTCTTCGGTCATCACGACGATGCGCGTGCCGGTGCTGATGTGCGGCGGCACGGCGGTGCGGATCCCGTTCGACAGCACGGCGGGCTTGTAGGAGGAGGAGGCGGTCTGGCCCTTCGTCACCGGCTCGGTCTCGACGACCTCGAGGGTGGCGCGCTGCGGCAACTGGATCGCGACCGGATTGCCCTCATGCATCGAGAGCTTCACGGTCATGTTTTCCTGCAGGTACGGCGCGGACGACCCGACGATGTCCTTCGGCACCTGGACCTGGTCATACGTCTCGCCATTCATGAAATGGAAGCCGTCGGCGTCCTCATAGAGGTAGTTGAAGTTGCGATCCTCGACCGTTGCCTTCTCGACCTGGTCGGTGGTCTTGTAGCGTTCGGAGACCTTCACACCATCGCCGATGCGGCGCATTTCGATCTGGCTGACCGGGGTTCCCTTGCCAGGGTGGATGTTTTCGGCCGACAGGACAATGTAAAGCTTGCCATCCTGCTCGATGACATTGCCTTTGCGGATGGAACTGGCGATGACTTTCAAAGTGGTTTTCCTGAATGGTTCGGCCGCCGGCTCAGCTCGGCTGATGCGCTCGGCGGCCTGGCGGGCAGTTTCGGGCTGCAACATACTGATTTGCCCCCGAGATGCCAGCCTTTTGCGGCCGGTTTTGGCAGGTTGCTGACAGGTGTGGCGTCCTCTGCCGGCTGTCAACCGCGCGAACCGCGGGCCGGAAGGTGGTCCAGCCCCGTCATGTGGACAAAGCATTCGCCGTCGGGCATCAAGGGCTCGCCGCTTGTCGATGGAAATCCAGCGATTTCAATGATCTTTACCGATTTTCTCAACTTGTTGATGGATAACCCGACGCATCGCCTGAAGCGTCCTTTAGCGGGAGCGCGGCCATGAGTGGCGTCGACCGCCCGTCACCTTGGTGGGATCCAGTTCGGTACGCCGACAGAAAGCCGTTTCTCGAGGCGCGCAGCGCCGTGACCAAGGCGGTGCGGGCCTGGTTCGAAGGGCGCGGATTTTCGGAGGTCGAGACCGGCATCCTGCAGGTTTCGCCCGGCAATGAGACCCATCTGCATGCGCCACGAACGGAGCTGACGAAGCCCGATGGGAGCCGGGTGCCACGCTACTTGCGGACGTCGCCCGAATTCGCCTGCAAGAAGCTGCTCGCCGCGGGCGAAACCAAGATTTTCGAATTCGCGCGCGTGTTCCGCGATCGCGAACGCGGTGACCTCCATCTGCCTGAGTTCACCATGCTGGAATGGTACCGCGCCAATGATGACATCCACGCTGTGGTGACCGACACCCTCTATGTCATCACCGAGGCCGCGCACGCGACCGGCATCGAGCGATTCTCGTTTCGTGGCAAGACCGCAGAGGTCGGCGGCTTGCCTGAAGAGCTGACGGTCGCGTCCGCGTTTGAGCGCTTCGCCGGGATCGATCTCCTGGACACCATCGTTGACGGCGAGGGCGACCGCGCGGCGCTTGCGGATGCGGCGCGGGACCGGGTACGGATTGCCGAGGATGACACTTGGTCGGATATTTTCAGCAAGGTTCTGGTCGAGCATGTCGAGCCGCATCTCGGGCAGGGACGCCTGACCGTGCTGTCCGACTATCCGATTCCGGAAGCGGCGCTGGCGCGCGCAGATCCTTCCGATCAGCGTGTCGCCGAGCGGTTCGAGGTCTATGCCTGCGGCGTCGAACTCGCCAACGGATTCGGTGAATTGACCGATGCCGCCGAGCAGCGCCGTCGCTTCGCCGCAGCCATGGATGAGAAGGAGCGACGCTACGGCGAGCGCTATCCGCTGGATGAGGATTTTATCGTCGCCGTGGGCGAGATGCCCGAGGCGAGCGGCGTGGCGCTCGGCTTCGACCGGCTGGTGATGCTGGCAAGCGGCGCGCTGCGGATCGACCAGGTGGTGTGGACGCCGCCGGCAGGTGAGACATGAACCAGATCGACCGAAATCTGACCGCAACGCTGCGCCAGCCCGCCGAACTCGTCGAGCGCGGCCTTGCGCCAGAGACAGCGCTTGCCGATCTCGAGCAGGTCGCGGTGCGCTATGCGATCGCAGTGACGCCTGACATTGCGGCGCTGATCGATCCAGACGATCCAAACGATCCGATCGCGCGGCAGTTCATCCCGGCCGCGAACGAACTCCTCACGCAAGTGGGCGAGAACGCCGATCCGATCGGCGACGATGCGCATTCGGCTGTTCCTGGCATCGTACACCGCTATCCCGACCGGGTGCTGTTCAAGCTCGTGCATGTCTGCGCGGTCTATTGCCGGTTCTGCTTCCGCCGCGAGATGGTCGGGCCGGGGAAGGCGACTGCGCTGTCGGAAGACGCCTATCGCGACGCGCTTTCCTATATCCGCTCGCGCCCGCAGATCTGGGAGGTGATCCTGACCGGCGGCGATCCATTGATGCTGTCGCCGCGGCGGCTCGCCGAGATCATGGCCGATATCGCTGCGATCGATCACGTGAAGATCGTCCGCCTGCACACGCGCGTGCCGGTGGCCGATCCGGCCCGCGTCAGTCCGGAGATGGCCCGCGCGCTGCGCGTGAAGGGCGCGACGACCTGGATCGCGATCCACGCCAATCATCCACGCGAACTGACGCCCGAGGCGCGCGCCGCCTGCGCGCGGCTGGCGGATGCCGGCATTCCCCTGGTGAGCCAGACTGTGCTGCTCAAGGGCGTCAACGACGATGCCGCCACATTGGAAGCTTTGATGCGGGCCTTCGTCGAATGCCGGATCAAGCCCTATTACCTGCACCACGGCGATCTTGCGCCGGGCACCGCGCATCTGCGCACGACCATCGAAGAGGGCCAGGAACTGATGCGATCGTTGCGGGGCCGCGTCTCCGGCCTGTGCCAGCCCGATTACGTGCTCGACATTCCCGGCGGCCATGGCAAGGCGCCGATCGGGCCGCGCTATTTGTCGCAGGAGAATCCGTCACATCGTGAAGGAACTGACGAAACACGCTATCGTGTCGTTGATTATTGCGGTGACGTGCATCTCTATCCACCTAGAGCATGATCCGGAAAAGTGGAGACCGGTTTTCCGAAAAGATCATGCTCAAGCAAAGAGATGGAATCGGAGACTCGTGAATATCGACGTTGCGGAACCGGCGCGATAGAGTGTTGAGAGGCAGGAGAATCAGGATGCGGAAAACAATCTTGTCGATGGCACTTGTGACCCTGATCGGTGCGCCTGCCTTTGCGCAGGGCGGGACCACGACAGTGCCGAAAACCGGTCCCGAGATGAGGCCGATTCCGGCGGCGCCGATTGGCCATCGTCAGCCGCGCCGCTCGGACGTGCCGAGCGAGAGCAATATCAACGACCCGAACAATCCGGTGAACAAGGAAGACGCTGCCCTTGATCGCAAGATCAAGAGCATCTGCAGGGGTTGCTGAGCGAGCCGCCGGACGCTGCGACGCCCAGCGGCCCCGTGCCGACTAGCGTCTAGGCCAGCCGTTCCCGGACATCGCGGCGTTGCGCCTTGCGCCGTGCCTCGACGGCATCGGCGAGCACGTTGAGCGAGGAGACCGTCGTCTCCCAATCGATGCAACCGTCGGTGATGCTCTGCCCGTAGGTGAGCGCCACTCCCGGCACCACGTCCTGCCGCCCGGCGACCAGGTTGCTCTCGATCATCACGCCCATGATGCGCATCTCGCCGCCGGAAACCTGGTCGGCGATGTCGGCGACGACCAGAGGCTGGTTCTCCGGCTTCTTGCTGCTGTTGGCGTGGCTGGCGTCGATCATCATGCGCTGGTTGACGCCTGAGCGCGCCAGCTCGGTCGAGGCGGCGTCGACGCTTGCCGCATCATAGTTTGGAGCGCGGCCGCCGCGCAGGATGATGTGGCAGTCCTCGTTGCCGCTGGTCGCCGCGATCGCCGAGCGCCCGCCCTTCGTCACCGCCATGAAATGGTGCGGGTGGGAAGCTGATTTGACGGCGTCGGCGGCGATGCGCACATTGCCGTCGGTGCCGTTCTTGAAGCCGACGGGGCAGGAGAGTCCGGAGGCGAGCTCGCGATGGATTTGGCTCTCGGTCGTGCGCGCGCCGATCGCAGCCCAGCTCACGAGATCGGCGATATATTGCGGCGTCGTCATATCCAGGAATTCGGCGCCGGCAGGCAGGCCGAGATTGTTGACGGCGGAGAGTACGCTGCGGGCAAGCCGCAGGCCCTTGTTGATGTCGAAACTGCCGTCGAGGTTGGGATCGTTGATCAGCCCTTTCCAGCCCACCGTGGTGCGCGGCTTCTCGAAATAGACCCGCATCACGATCTCGAGCCGGTCGGAGAGCTGCTCGCGCAAGGTAGCGAGGCGCTCAGCGTAATCGATCGCCGCTTCGGGATCGTGCACGGAGCAGGGGCCGACGACGACCAGCAGGCGGTCGTCCTTGCCGTTCAGGATGGCGTGGATGGCGTTGCGCGCCGCCATCACCACCCGCGTCGCCGTCAAGGTGCGCGGGACCTCTCGCATCACCTCTTCGGGCGTACTCAGCTCTTTCAGTTCTCTAATTCGAAGATCGTCAGTTGTACTCAACACGGCGGGCTCCTTTGACTTTTGGACCTGCCGGCCAACAAAAAAGCCGCCAGGTCTGGCGGCTGTTCGGACGTCTTGCTGCAATTTCACTAAATTGAGCGCGATCCTCCCGCCGCCAGCGAGCTGTCGTAGCTAAAGTACCAAAAATAGCTGGTGGCGACGTTGATCATGGCGGGCTCTATAGCGGAAGGATTCGGTCTTGTCACCTCCAAAGATTCGGTTCTGATTTAATCAGAACCGAATCTTTAGTTTCTTTTTTTGACGCGTTTTCTTCACGCGAACCGGTATCCACTTCGCTCGAAAACGCTCTAAATCATGGGTCGGTGCTGTGGGCGGCGAGCGCCATGCCGATCAGCGTGGCCCCGCCGAATAGGAGATTGAGGCCGACCAGGAGCCCGAGCGCCCATTCAGCTGAGCCGGGCAGGCCGGCGATGATGATGAAGGCGATCACGATGTCCATCAGTCCCGCGATCAGGAGCCACGACCAGCGCCCGGTTAATTCGCGCCGGTGCTCCAACGCATACATGATGGTGGCGACTCCCTCGGCGACGAAATAGGCGCCGACCACGATGGTCAGCGTCAGCACGCCCTGCATCGGCCGCGCCAGCAGGAGGAGACCGGCGAGCACGGCAAGCGCAGCAGAGATCAGCGACCACCAGAAGCCCGGCATCTCACGCGCCCAGTAGGTGAGGATCAAGCCGCCAATCCCCGAGATCAGGAACATCCAGCCGAGGAAGATGGTGACGGCGAGGCTCGCGAAGGGCGGTACGATCATCGCGGCGAGGCCAAGAACCGCGAGCAGGATGCCTTCGAACAGGAAGGCCTTCCAATGCGCCTTCACCGCGGCGTTCACTTCGGACTGCAGCTTGTCGAAGTTGTCTGGAATGGTCATCTCAGCTCTCCGGGCAGGCGCGTGATTGCACGAAATCCTAGAGCATATTCGGTTCTGATTATATCAGATTAGCCCGGTCCCGGCGCCGACGAAAAGCCCTCCGATGTCGTGCGAATCCGATTTCGCCCGAAGATGTAGATCGCCGTGGTCGCGATCAGGAGCGCTACGCCGATCACGATCGAAATCGCCGCGACCGGGACCAGGATCGCCGCCGGATTGTGCTCGGGATTGATCAGCCAGCGGCGGATCGACGTCAGCACGAAGGCCAGCCCGAGAAAGCCGGCGCCGCTGCCGAGGACGAGCACGGCCCACATCCGCCGCAACTGGCTCAGCCGTTCACGCGCGAGCGCGGTTCGCGGGGCATGATGGCGGCCGACCCGGTAGACCAGGCGGATGGCGAAGCCGATCGAGCTGAACCCGATCAGGACGCTCGCCGAGCCCAGGATCATCCGCAGCGTGGAGCCGAGATCGCCGCCCCGCTGCAGGGTCAGGAGCGGGAAATCGAACGCGGCATGCAGCAAGACCGGGGCGAGCAGCACCATGGCCCAGCTCGACAACCGCGCCCAGGCACGGTTCTGGCGGTGTGCGCCGAGCGCGGTGCCGGAGCGCGCGATCGCGACATAGGCGCCGGCGATGATGCCGAGCGCGCCGTGAAACGGCACGGTGAGCACGCTGCGCAGCACGGCGAGCGCGCGCCACATCTCGGCGTGCTGGACGAGGTAGGCGAGGTTCTCGTATGCGGCGAAGCCGAGCCCTACGGCGGCGCCGTAGACCACCGGGTCCATCGGGTCGGCGGAGGCGCGGCGCCGCGACGAGACAGCGATGATCACCGCGATCTTCACGATCTCCTCGGGCAGGGCGACGCCGAACAGCGAGCGCAGCACCAGCGTCATCCAGGGGTTTTCCGGTATCGCCAGCAATGCATTGAACGGCGCCCGCACCAGCCCAAGCAGCGAGATGCTGGCCGCGCCGAGCAGGAAAGCGAGCCAGACCTGCGCCGGCGGGCCCGGGCGTTCATCGGCGGCGATGACGAGCCAAAGCATCAGAAGCGCCGGCGCAATGGCGGCGGCGCCGATGACGGTTGGGAGAGACTCGAGCAACAGCATCTGCAGGCAATCAAACCGGGTACAGCTCAGGAAAATGGCCACAAAGCGAGCGCTTGGCAAGGCAACGTAACCGCTTTGCGATGAGTTCGGCGCGCCACATTCACGGCTTTTTGTCGCATTGCAGCGCCCATCCCACGGCCGTCCCCCGCGGAAAGCGGGGACCCATAACCACAGTCGCTTGTGATGTGCTCAGCCGCAACCGCTTGCTCGCGCACAATGCCTTCCTGTGGTTATGGGTCCCGGGTCAAGCCCGTGACGACGTGGGATGAAGCGCGCTTCGCTGTGCTCACATCACCAGCAAGCGCCGGCACGCATCGACGAAAACCTTCGCGCCCGTGACGATGTCGGCGTCGTTGGTGTTCTCGCTCCAGTGGTGGCTGATGCCGCCGATCGAGGGCACGAACAGCATGCCGGATGGCATGATGGTGGCCAGGACCTGGGCGTCGTGGCCGGCGCCGCTTGGTATCCGGATCGACTTGCCGTCGGCAAAGCGTGCGCTTGCGGCTTCGATGGCGTCCTGGAACGCGGCATCCATCATCGCCGGCGCGCCGGTGCGGATGCGCTCGACCTCGATGCTGCAGCGGCCTTCCGCCGTGACCTCGGCGGCCATGCGGCGCAAATGCGCTTCCAGGCGTTCGATCACGCTCGCGTCGTCGTCGCGCATCTGGAACAGCATTTCGGCGCGGCCCGGGATGATGCTGGGCGCGCCGGGGTCGAGCGTGATGCGGCCGGTGGTCCATACCGTGCGCGGGCCACACAGGGCAGGGAAGCTGTCGTCGATCGCGACGCAGAACTTGGCGAGCGCAAGTCCGGCATCGCGGCGGATCGCCATCCGCGTGGTGCCGGCATGGTTCTGTTCGCCGGTGAACGTGATGCGATATTGCCAGATGCCGACGATCGAGGTGACGACGCCGATCTTGAGGCCGCTGTCTTCGAGCGTCCTGCCCTGCTCGATATGGGCCTCGAGATATCCGACGTGCCGCCCGCGCTCGGCGGTCAGGCGCGGGCGGCCGGCAAGCCCGGCGCTCTCCAGCGCCTGGCGCATGGTGCGATCGCTGCTGCGGTCGCGCGCGGCATCGATCTCCGCTTCCGTCACGGCACCAACGTAGGAGCGGCTGCCGAGGAAATGGCCGAAATGTCCTTCCTCGTCGCACCAGGCGGCGACCTCGACGGCACCTTTGAGGTCCGCGTCGGGATTGATGACGCGAGCGGCCCTCGAGCGCGTAGATGACGCCGAGCGGCCCATCGAGCCAGCCCGCGAAATTCTGACTTTCGAGATGCGAGCCGGCCAAAAGTTTCGGACCGGGTTTTGCGCTGGTGCCGAGAACGTTGCCGATGCCGTCGATCGCGGAGGCGAGGCCGGCTTCCGGAAGCTTTGCGGCAAGCCACTCGATCGAGCGCATATGCGGTTCCGAAAATGTCGGCTTGTGCACGCCGGTCTTGTACGCGCCGATGGCGCGGAGAGCATTGAGATCGGCGAGAACGCGTGCGCCGTCGACAGGCAGGTTTGGATCAGGCATAGGAATGCACCCGTGAATGGTTTCTTCCATCCAGGCTCGCACACGGCGCGCAACAGGGAAAGCCGGCTTCCATCGGGGGCGGCGTTCGATCGGCGCGGACGAAGGGGTCGCCCTCTGGTCTCCGCAGCCAGAATGCATAGATGACGGATTGGTGAAGCGAATATTGATTTGGCGCAAGCCGGGACAACCCTGACTTGCTTCCAATGCGATCAGCCCCAAGTAGACGGGCAGCAAAAAAATCGGGAAACGGCCGTGGGCGAGATCACTCACTTTGTCGCCATGCCATTCGACCTGACCGACGATGGTCTCGTCGCCGGCGAGCCCTTCAAATGCGCCAGTCCCGCGGCGGCGATCGAGCGTGCGAAAGGCTATTGGCAGGTCCTGGGCCATGCCGGAGCCGTCGCGTTCGTCCGCGTCGGCTATCCGGAATCGACGACGACCGTGCTGCGCGCGTTCGGCAACGTGCCTGACGATCTGTTGCACGGCTAATGTGGCAGCAGCGGCATCACGCAGTCAGCCACGCAAATGCACGGCGCAGGTACGCGTGGGCATCCTTTTCCACGGGTATGCCGTGGGCCATCAGCACCTTCTTGGCTGGCCACGCGAGAATATGTTCCAGAGACTTTCGCGCGGCGCGGCGGTTGGTAAAGGCTATACGAAATTTCCGCGGCACCGATGGCTCGGGCCCTACCATCAGGTCGAGCTTTGCCACCATGGCGCGCCAGCCGGAATTGCGGTCGGCCGGAATCTGCTGGATCAGATCGGTAAAGAGCACGGTGCCGCTCTTGATGTGAAAAAACACCACCTCCGTCGTGATAAGGTTGCCGTGCATCAGGACCTGATCGATCTCCTCGATCCAATCCGAGCTCGGCACACTTCCGAGGTCGGCATCAAAGACGATGTCATAGCGTTTCTTTCGCAATCCCGGTGGAGCGTAGAGCTTGGCGCCGGGATAGGCGCGCTTCCACTCTGGAAGAAACAAATGATGAAGTGAATTGGGAGCAATAATGTGCCGCACCTGACCGACGGCATCGACCTCTGCCCGTAGGCCATCGGTGAGCCGTATCGGCGACCAGATGAAGAGGCTTCCGTCCGACAGTCTGATGGCAGCCATCCGAGTGGGATAATGAAATCCGGCCACCGCGACGTCAGGTCCGTCCGCAGTCCAGATATCGCGATCGAATTCCTTCAACATGGCTGATCCAATTGGTACCGACGGAGGTTAGCTGTCGCAGGCTGTGATAGGTGGCGGACTCACTAAAGCACAGCCATAGTTGCATCTTGCTTATCGGTTCCCGATAAAGCCTCAGTCCTGAGCATCAAGTTCTTTTGTTTCCAGAGGTGCCGTGCCCGGCTGTCTCCGGACACGCAATTGGTGCTAGTTCAACGTGTCTACCCGTAACGGGAGTACGCGATGGCAAGGCTCGGTCGAGACGAAGGATGCCGGACGCAGCCGCTCTTGAGCCGCAGGGCATTACTTCGCGGCGCGCAAGCCGGCGCATTCTCGCTTGTGGCGGCCCAAACCACGCCAGTTGCGCGCGCTCAGAGGCAGCCGAATGAGACGGCCGATCATAAAATCCGGATCGCTCCGACCTCGCTGGAAATCGCGCCCGGAAAGGTAATCAAGACCACGGCCTACAATGGGACCGTCCCCGGCCCGGTGCTGCGCCTGAAGGAAGGACGACCGGTACGGATCGACGTCACCAACGATTCCGGGTACCCGAACCTGATCCACTCGCATGGCCTGATGATTCCTTCGCTTCAGGACGGCGCAGTCGAGGAGGGCTCGCCGATCATCGAGCCGGGAAAGTCGCTGACATATTCATACGTTCCCAAGCCTTTCGGGACGCGCTGGTATCACAGCCACGCGATGGCGATGACCGATCTCGCCAAGAGCACCTATTCGGGCGAGTTCGGCTTTCTGATCGTCGAGCCTGCTGCCGGCGATCCCGGCAGCTACGATCGCGAGGTGTTGCTTGCCGCCCACCATTGGGACGGCCACTGGGTCAGCATGCAGGATATCAAGAAGGGGCCGCCACCGGACAACGGCCTCGAAGTCATGTATCACGCCGCCACCCTGGGCGATCGCATGCTCGGCCACGGCGAGCCGGTCCGGGTGCGCGAAGGCGAGCGCGTGCTGTTTCGCGTGCTCAATGCGAGCGGCAACATGGGCATCTCGCTCGCGCTGTCGGGGCATCGCTTCAAGGTCCTGGCGCTCGATGGCAATCCCGTTCCGACGCCCGCGACAGTCGATGTGTTGAAGCTGGACGTCGCCGAGCGGGCCGACGTGATCGTGGAGATGAACAACCCCGGCGTCTGGGTGTTCGGCGCGACGGATGACGAAGACCGCAACATGGGGATGGGCGTGGTCGTCGAGTACGCCAATCGACGTGGCGAACCGACCTGGTCGGCGCCCGTCAATTCCAGATGGGACTATACCGTCTTCGGTCAGCCGGGCGCGGCCGCTGCGGCTCCCGACGAAACGATCAGCCTCAAATTCGAGAAGATCCCGGGCGGACGCGGCGGGTACAATCGCTGGACCATCAACGGCAAGTCGTGGCCGGACACAAATCCCCTGTTCACCGTCGAGCGAGGCAGGCGGTATCGCCTCCTTCTGAATAA
This sequence comes from Bradyrhizobium sp. USDA 10063, assembly GCF_054063735.1. Classification (NCBI taxonomy): domain Bacteria; kingdom Pseudomonadati; phylum Pseudomonadota; class Alphaproteobacteria; order Hyphomicrobiales; family Nitrobacteraceae; genus Bradyrhizobium; species Bradyrhizobium sp. USDA 10063. The sequence continues at coordinate 886,939 of NZ_JBSSGP010000002.1, forward strand.
CAACAGCGGCGACGAGCACCCGGTGCACCTTCACCGGCACTCTTTCGAGATCACGAAGGTTGGCGACAAGCCGACATCCGGTGTGATCAAGGACACGATCAGCTTGCCTCGCTTTTCCACGGCCGAGGTCGATTTCGTCGCCGACGACCCCGGGCCGACCTTCTTCCACTGCCATCACCAGGACCACATGGACGAAGGCTTTGCGGGACTGATCACGTATGGATGACAGCGTGAAATGTGATCCAAATTTAAGATGACGCGCCGGTGCAGCGGGCTAGTTTCGCTGCACATGGTTCGATGAGTTGGGTCCGCAGAAATGGGACGTTTTGCAACTACAGTTGGCCTCTACGAGCAATTCCGGCCGCCTTATCCTGTCGCATTCTTCAGTGAGGTCGCCCAGCGCCTGGGGCTCGCAGGGCGGCATGCGCTGATCGATCTCGGTACGGGGCCTGGCCTGCTCGCGCTCGGCTTTGCGGACTATGTCGGACGCATTGTCGCCGTCGATCCCGAGCCGAATATGCTTGCGGCCGCGCGGCAGACGGCCAAGCGGGCCGGACGGGACGTGACACTGGTCGAAAGCAGGGCGGAGGACTTGCCTGAAGGCATCGGCCGCTTCGATCTCGTTACCATCGGACGAGCGCTCCATTGGTTGGACGAGAGCACCCTGGGCCCGCTGTTCGAACGGCTGGTGGCGCCGGGTGGCGTCGTGGCCGTATGCGCGTCCTCCTCGGCGACAGACGGGCGCAATGTGTGGCTCGAGGAATACACCACAGCGCGGCGTGACTGGTCGGATCAAAAGCTATGGTCCGAGTCGCGCTCGGGTCAGCGCGTGCGTCGCGAGCTTTCCTCGCTGCTGCAAGGCACCGCATTTCAGGCCGCCGAGGTGATCCGGGTCGAGAGCGTGAACGAAACCAGTGTGGCTGACCTGGCGCAACGCATGTTGACCTTCTCGTCTTCCTCGCCGGCCGCCTTGGGCGAGAAGGTCGAGCCGATGCTGCGCGATGTAAAGGCGCGCTTGATGCCGATGAGCCGGAACGGCGTGCTCACCGAGTTCGTTATATCGACCGCGCAGATCGCGCGCCGTCGGTGAAGAGAAAAGGCCGCGGTCGCAGAGCTTGCTTCTCACTGGCTTGCACATTGTTCGCGGCGATCCGCATCGCAGCTTCGGCCATCTTTTGGCTTTACTCGGCAAGTATCTGACAAAAACGATTTGTTAGCCCTTCTGCTTTTAGCTCACAGCATCAGTTGCGTCAGAGTATCGCCATGCGCCATGTTCGGAACCGGTTCAGCCGGATCGCCATCCTGCTTCTTCCGCTCACGCTTGGCGCCTGCGCGCAATATGGCGTGATGAATACGGCCTCGACCGGGCCGGGAGCGTTCGCCTGGGACGGAGCGGGAGAGGATCCGAACCAGCCGCGGCGAACGCCCAGGCGCGCAGTGAACGTATCTCAGGCGATCGCGCCATCCGCGGATGAGCCGGAGTTGGCCTTTGACGCCGATGCCGATCGCAAGCTCGCCAGCAAACTTGTGATCTGCAAAGGCTGCATCAAGCCGTCGGAAACGGCCGAGCAGGCTGATGGATCGCGCGTCGCCAGCCGCTAATCCCGGGTGATACACACGTGCGCATCGCGCGTTGCGTTTGGTTGCCGATCTGTTAATTCGATCGCGCTCACGTTGCATTCGCCGATTGCTTCGGCGGGCTTGTCTCGTTAGGCAATGCCGACAGCCTACTCGGCCGCGCTCAATCATCAAAAGGTCTGGAACGACGGCTCGGGCATCGTCCGCTCCGACGTCTATGCGATCGGCAATCTGCATTACGAGTTCCTCAACGACACCAGATCGATGTCGCGAGCACCAGCTTCGCCAATGCAATCGACCGGCTTTGGGGGCACCGGCGGCTTCCGCATCGTCTGGTGATCGGGCTGCAGGCCGCAGCCTCAGGCAAGTCAGCCACGCTATTTGTTGAACCACTGTAATCCTGGTTTCTCTGGAAATTGGTCGCCCCGGCGACCATATTTCGATTGGGTCCAATGAGGCGAAGAGCGGAGGATCGATGGCCGACGCTGTGGAACTTCGGAAGCGAGCGGAAATGTTCGAGCGACGCGCGGAGGAGGCGCAGGATCCGATCTCGCGGGCGCATTACCGGGAGATGGCTGCGCATTACCGAACACTGGCCGTCGAGCACCAGCGTGTTCGCAACGAGGAATCGGCCGATCACTAAAGCATGATGGCGCGCAGCTTCGCTGGAGAGCTGGCGGTGGACCGGCTCGCGGAGTGCCAGGCCGAAGGGCGGCAAATCCAGCGCGGCTTGGGCTTTTGCAGGTGCACAGGAACAATGACTCGCTAACCCCGGCGAGGAGGCGTAGGCTTTTGCTTTTACCGCTGAGGGGGCAAGAGGGCGACAACTCTCACGCGCTATTGCAATTGGACCCGCCCTTGGTTTGCAAAAATGCCCAGCGAAATGATGATCCGCAGGCTGCGGGTCAATTCCAGACTGAGCGAGGATGATGTTGCAGCGCTCCGCTCCTTGCGTGTTCAGGTAAAAGAATTCCCGGAAGAAACGGTCGTCGTTCGCGAAGGCGAACGCGCGACGCATTGCAGCGTGATCTTGAGGGGCTTTGCCTATCGCGCCAAGGTGGCGGAGAACGGCAAGCGACAGATCCTCTCGTTCCACCCTGCAGGGGATATGCCGGACCTGCAGGGTCTTTACCTGGATCGCATGGACCATGATCTGGTGACGCTGTCGCGCGCCCATATCGCCTTCATTGAGCACCGCGCCATCCATCAGCTCATCGAAGCCAGGCCATCCATAGCGCAGGCGCTCTGGCGCGAAACGCTCGTGGACGCGGCTGTCTTCAGGGAATGGATCGTAAGCCTGGGCACGAGAACGGCCGCGGGACGCATGGCCCATCTCATTGCGGAACTCCGCCAGCGGCTGACTGCAATCGGGCTGGCCGCCGATGACGAGTTCGAATTTCCGATCACGCAATCGAAGCTCGCGGAGGCGCTGGGGCTAAGCGCTGTACATGTCAACAGGGTGCTGCAGTCCTTTCGTGCGGAGGGCGTGCTCGACATTCAAAAGAACATGGTGAAGCTGAGCGACATCGAGAAGCTGGTGGAGATCGGAGGGTTCAACGATACCTACTTGCACCAGCAATGAAGCTTTTGCGGAACGAGAGGGAGCTGCGCCGCGTTGGCGCAAAATGCATACCTATCAGTTTCACATTGGCGGGCTCAGGCCTTTCCATGATGTGGAGGGCATGGAACTGCCGGATGCCGAAACCGCCTGGGCGGAAGCTCTGCGACTGGTGCGCGATATCGAGGGAGCGCTGCAACCGGGGGAAGGCTGGGCGCTGGACGTGGTCGAAGACGGCGCAACGATTTTCCGCATCAGCCTTGAGACTGCAGACCTTCGGTTCGGGCGTGACAGCCGTCCCATCAAAACAGTGAGGCGTCTCGGCTAGAGGTCTTTGATCGCGGCAAGCCAATCCGCTCCGGCAATGCTTCTGTTCAAAAGTGCACAAACCGGCCGATCTGAACGCCGGAGCATGCGCTGAGAGGACGCGATCTCCGGAAATCTGGAATCACATGGGTTATTGCAAAGGCCCTGGCTCATGGGAAAAGCTAGCGGCATTTCGCAGGGGAGGGGTAGCCAATGCGACGACCATGCGGGCCTCTGATGTCCGAGGCGCATTTTTATCTCAATACCACCAGCCTGTTTGATCTTCAGCGCGAAGTGACGGCGCTGTTTGCCCTTCGCAAGCGTGTCGCGGATGCCGAATTGGCAGCCACGCGCCGCGCACGCGAGGTCCGCGCCGCGGTCGACCGGCGCGTCCCACCCCGGGGGCGACGAAAGGCTCATTGATCTCCAGAACTACGTGGCCGATCGCCAGCGAAGCCTTGGTGCGCTGGGCGGCAGTCCTGGGATGCCACATCGGCTGACATAATCCTGTTGTAGGCCGGGCAGAGAGCCGGCCGGCGATCGATCTTTGAGCCAATGCGACAGAGTTGGCAGGATGCGAACTGGGTTGGAATTCGATTGGTTTGTTCAACGAGCTGTCACAAAAGGATCGAGGCGGCGCCTGCGTTCGGGTATGGCATCATCCTGCCGTGCGCTCATTGTAGTGCGGCCGGAAGCCCGGAAGCGAATATCGGATGGCGATCAAGAACGACCCGTTAGGTGATGCAGAGGCGCTGCCGGCGGAGGCATCGAATCCGTTCCTGCAATTCGTTCTGCCGTCGGTAGTCGCCATCATGCTGCTGGCGGGCGGCGTCTATTGGATCAGGCAATTGCCGACCAAGCTGACGCCATCAGGGACCAGCGGTACCATTCAGATCAGTCTCATTCGGACATCTGAGGTCGCCCCACTGCCGGTGCGGGCTGCGGATCAGCCGATCGCTTCCAATCCGGGCGTTCAGTCGGAGCTGCAGGGGCGATCCGAGCAGCAGGCCGAGGATCGGCCGCCGACGCCACCGGCTGATGCGTCGGCCTCGATCGAGCAGCCGGCGACACCAACCGTCAGCGCGCTGCAATCATCCGTCAGCTTGCCGCCGAACAGCGTTGCGGTCAGATTTCAGCACGTCTTGATGCGGCATATCGAGCGCTTTCAGCGCTATCCGGGAGCCGCGCGGCGCGGGCACCTCGAGGGGACGGTCAAGGTGGCGTTCGTGATGGACCGCGACGGCAGGATCGTCAACGCGTGGGTGAGGTCAAGCTCGGGCAAAAGCGTCCTGGATAAGGAAGCGGTCGAGGCGCTTCGACGTGCTGAACCCTTGCCGAGCATTCCCGGCGAATTGCCGGGCCGGCTCAGCGTGCTGCTGCCGGTGTCCTTCGCTGCGAACTAAAGCGTGGTGACTTTTCTTCGAATTGTCATGCCGCTTTAGCTTTTTGTTTGAGCATGATCTTTTTGGAAAACCGGTCTCCTCTTTTCCGGATCATGCTCCAGCCAATGCCATGCTATCTGCTGAAGCGCGCCAGACGGTTGCCGATCTGGCTCTTCTTCCGCACCTTGATCCTGAAATCGTCGATCCGTTTTCCCAACCTTAACTGCGCGACCAACCACCGCGGCCTCTTGCCTCGACCGGCCCAGGTTTCTGATGGTTGATCAGGATTGCGGTATTTGGGCTGTACCTCCGGATATGGCCGGCGCGCCGAAGCTGGAGCCCGCAACTGCTTCAGACGATCTTCCAACTGCGCCTTCATCAACCGAATTTTCTGTCGCAGGACGTCAGCGAGTTCGACATGCAACGCCCAAAGGCTGTCAGAACTCATCCGCCTAAGTTTGGTTCGTTTCATGACAACAACTCCATCACGATCCCAACCTCATAATGATCATTATCCATCCGCCTCGCCGGGCACGCTGCGACAAAACGTGCCTCGACAATGACGATTCCGTGTAGAGGTGCATCACTGTCTGCAAGACGACTTGATCATCGGATTTGCACCTCGCGAACGCCTCGCTCTCGACCAGCCGCGTCACGAAATTGCATGAGTAAGCGATCATCTGTATCAATCAGTGCGGCCGTTGCGCCCCTCTCTCAAGCTCGCGATTCTCCCCGATGGCACGTCATCTGTTATTCCTGTGCACCGGCAATTATTACCGCAGCCGGTACGCGGAAGAGCTGTTCAATCACCGCGCAGGGCGCGCCGACTTGGACTGGCGCGCCTTCTCGAGAGGCGCCGCGGAAAGGGGATCGCCTGACAACATCGGTCCAATGTCGCCATTCGCGCTGGAAGGTCTCCAGGCTAAGGGCATCGTGCCGATCGGAAACTTGCGGTACCCTCAACCTTGTACGCCGCCTGACCTGAGGAGCGCGGATCTCATCATCGCACTGAAGGAGGCGGAGCATCGGCCTCTCATCGAACGGCGTTTTCCGGAGATGGCGGGCAGGGTGACATATTGGCACGTGGACGATGTGGACATCGCCAAGCCCGCCATTGCCCTGGCCTTGATCGACGACCTCGTCGACGATCTATTGAACTCGCTCTCGGACCATCGGGCGCCGTAACGGAGCGCGCATCGTTTCCCTGGTCGGCGGCCGGTCTGCTCATGCGTCCACTGCTTGCTCGGCTACGGACCGCGGCCCGATGCCGGCTAACCTCTCCGCATGTGCTTGATTTGCAAGAGATCTGGCGCTCCCTAGCGGAATCGAACCGCTCTCTCCACCGTGAAAGGGTGGCGTCCTGACCGATAGACGAAGGGAGCAAAAACAATCGGCAAATCAACGCGTTAGGCGCAAGATGTGCCGGATTGGCCGCCGACGGTTACTGGCGGCGACGGAGCGAACGTATAGTGGTGATTGGATGGGGGGGCAAGCCGCAGGACGGCCCTTTTTGCAGCCATCCCCGGATGGCCGCGGACCGGCGCCGATACCCGAAAAACCGCGGGTATTTCGCAACGCTTTGTAAAGCCTGATGCCGTAGGCGTCCCCCATGGCGTTCAACAGCAAGAAGCGCGAGGCGCGCAAATCGATGCATCAGCCGGGCTGGATCACGCTGGAGGGCGGATTCGCCGCGCGGCCCTGCGTGGTGCAGGACATGTCATCCACCGGCGCCAAGGTCACGATCAACGATCCCAACACGCTGCCTGGGAAATTGCGCCTGGCATTCTCGCGCGATGCGCGCACCGGACGGCCCTGCGAGGTGGTCTGGCGCCGCGGCAGGACCGTGGGCGTCAAGTTCGTGAACTGAAATCCAGGGTCCTTAGGTCTGAGCCCAGCATGCACACGGTGTATGTCCGGACATCCGTCCCTCTCCGGCAACCGAGGGCAGCAGCGGGCACAGTTCATCCTGAGCACGCTGCAACGAAAACTCACTCCGGCTGAATATTGGCGTCCTTGACGACCTTGGCCCACTTCTGAATTTCTGCGCGAATATGATCCGCGAATTGTGATGGCGTTCCTCCGACGGGTTCTACGCCCTGATCCGCGAAACGGCGCTTCACATCGTCCATTTTGAAGATCGTGTTCATCTCGGCGTTCAGCTTGTGCACGACTTCCGGCCGCATGCCTGCGGGCCCGACGATACCGAACCACACGGTAACCTCGTATCCGGGAACGCCTGCCTCCGAGACCGTCGGTACGTCTCCGGCGAGCGCCGAGCGAGTCTTGCTGCTGACGCCAAGCGCCCGCAGTTTGTCTGCCTTGACCTGGGGCAATACGTTCGGTGTGTTGTCGAAGGCAGCATCGATGTGCCCGCCGAGCAGGTCGTTCACCATCGGCGCACTGCCTTTATAGGGTACGTGCACGATGTCGATTCCGGCCATGCTCTTGAACAATTCCATCGAGAGATGGTTGGACGAGCCGATGCCGGTGGAACCGTAACTGACTTTGCCGGGATTCTTCTTGGCGTAGTCGATCAACTCCTTGACGGAGTTGATCGGCATTGAGGGCCTGACAACGAGGAGATTCTGCGTCTGACCCGCGAAGATCAGCGGCGTAAAGTCCTTCACCGTATCGTAGGGCAGATTCTTGTAGATGCTGGGATTTGCGCTAAAGGGAAACGCGACGCCGAGTAGGGTGTAACCGTCAGGCGGGGCCTTGGCGACGGCTTCGGTGCCGATCAGCGTGCCGCCGCCCGGTCGGTTCTCGACCACGACGGGAACACCCCAGGCCTCGCCGAGCTTTTGCGATACGATACGCGCCAGCGTGTCATTGAATCCGCCCGGCGGGTAGGGAACGATGTAGCGGATGGTCCGGCTCGGGTAATTGTCCGGATCGGCCGCTGTTGAGGCAGTCTGCGCGGACGCGGCGGTGGCGCCGACCAGGAAAGCGAGAAGGGCGCGGCAGGCGAAGTGAACAAGTCGGAGTGCGCTCGAGGCAACTTCAGCCTGCTGCGTTTCAGACATAACAAGGTCCCTCGATCAGCGGATGCGCGTTGATGAACGCCTCGTTGATCTCGACGCCGAGGCCGGGCACTTCCGATGGCTTGACGCATCCGTCGGCGTCGAGCTTGTACGGGACGCCGCCGACCTCGTCGCGGAACGGATTGTGCTTGGCGACGTCGCCCTCGAAATAGCCGGGGGCATCGACGGCCGCGAGCACGTTGATGGTGGCCGCCATGTTGATGCCGGTCGCGGAGGTGTGCGGATTGAAGGATAGCTTCCACGCATAGGCCATCCCGGCGATCCGCATCGCCTCGGTGACGCCGCCGGTCTTGGACAGATCCGGCTGTACGAAGCTGACGGCGCGATCCTCGATCAGGCGAGTGAATTCGAAGCGCGTAAAGTGGTTTTCGCCGGCCGCCAACGGCGTCGAGCCGAGCGAGGCGGCGGTCTGGTACGAACGATAATCCTGCGCCGGGAACGGCTCTTCGAGCCATCCGATCTGCAACTCGTCATAGGCAGGCATCACGCGACGCACGTCATCGACCGTGTAGCCGGTATTGGCGTCGACCAGAATTTCGATGGTATCTCCGACTGCCTTGCGCACCGCGGTGGCGCGGGCGACGTCGTCGCGCGGAGTGTCACCGACGCGGAGCTTGATCGCCCGATAGCCCTGCGCGACGTAGCCCAGCGCTTCCTGCGCCAGCGATTCCGGCGCCTGCCATCCGAGCGAGATGCCGCCCGCATAGGCCTTGACCGGCTTCGAGGCGCCGCCGAGCAGACGATACAGTGGCCAGCCCGCCGCCTTGGCGCGGATATCCCACAGCGCCAGATCGAGGCCGCTGAGCGCCATTGCGGCGGCGTAGCCCATGCCGTGGCTCGAGAGCTGCATCTGGTAGACGCGCTGCCAGACGTCGACGACGTTCATCGCATCCATGCCGACGACCAGTTCGGAGATCGTGGTGTCGATCAGCTTGGCGATCGCACCGGGGCAGCGGCCGTGATGGGCTTCGCCCCATCCAACCAGGCCTTCGTCCGTGATGACCTTGACCAGCACCGCGTCGCGCTTCACCGCGCGGCCGATACCCAACCGGACGTTCTGGCCCTGCGGCACGGGATAGGAGATCGGAACCGCCTTGATCGATGTGATACGCATTTGAAGCCTCAGACCGCCTTGTGTTCGGGATTGACGAGATTGTGCGGCTGCTCGCCGCGCAGGATTCGGAGCATTTCTTCAGCCGAGCCAACCGCCATCGCACGGCCGCTGGCGGCGGTGATCCCCGCGATATGCGGCGTCAGCACCAGGTTGGGACAATCGAACAATGCATCGTTGGGCGGCAGCGGCTGGACATCGAACACATCGAGCGCGGCACCGGCGAGCTTGCCTGACCGCAATGCGTGGATGATGGCGGGCGTGTCGATCACGGCGCCACGCGAAACGTTCACCAGGACGGATTGTGGCCGCATGTGCGCCAGGAGATCGTGGCTGACGAGCTTGCGCGTCTCCTCAGTCAGCGCGCAGCAGACCACCACAGCGTTGCTCCGGGCGAACAGCTCCACCAGCGTAACTTCCTCGACGCCCGGCGGCAGCGACCCCTTGCGGCGCGACGTGCCGAGCACGGTCATTCCAAAACCGTTGCGCGCGATGCTGGCGACACGGCGTCCGATCGTTCCGACGCCGAGGATGCCGAGCGTCGTTCCGCTCAGTTCGGTGAGCCCGTCCGCCATCGCGCGGGCAGGAGCCCAGCCCTCAGCGCGCATCAGCGCATCCACGCGCTGCAACGGCCGGCGCAGATGCATCAAGGCCGACATGACATATTCGGCCACGGCGTTGGTGTTGCTTCCAGGCAGGTTCGCCACCGCGATGCCGCGCGCGGTGGCGGCCGCGACCGGGATGAAGTCGAGGCCGACGCCGTGACGGACGATACCCTTGAGGCGCGGTGCATGATCGACGATGTCGTCGGGCAATTTCGCGCGCACGATGATGCCGTTCGCGTCAGCCGCCCATTGGCGCAGCGTCTCCGGCCTGGTGTCGGGCGCGACGATCAGCCGGACGTGCGGGAGGAGGATTGCCTCGCCATCGCGATGCATGGCGTTGGTCAAGAGGACAACGGGTTTCTCAGGCATCTGGCGGGGGCCCCTCGATGATTGGATTTTGCAGCCGGCCGAGGCCTTGAACCTCGACCTCGACGGTCGAGCCGGGCCTGAGCCATGTCGGCGGCTTGTGCAGCCCGGCCACGCCGGCCGGCGTGCCCGTCGCTATGATGTCGCCGGGGTCGAGGGCCTGTTGCCGCGACAGATAGGAAACGAGGTCGGCGACATCGAACAGCATGTTGGCTGTCGAACCGGACTGCAGCGTGCGGCCGTCGACTTTCAGCGTCACGGTGAGCGCGTGCGGATCTGGCACCTCGTCGCGGGAGACGAGATAGGGTCCGAACGGGCCGAAGGTCGGGTAGTTCTTGCCGCGGTCGAAATGGCCGTCGGCCTTGATGATCTCGCTCGCGCTGACGTCGTTGAAGCAGCCATAGGCGACGACGTGATCGAGCGCATTTTCCTTGCGGACGTTCTCGGCCCGCGTGCCGATGACGGCGGCGAGTTCTGCCTCATAGGTGACGCCGCCGATCGTTGCCGGCAGGACAATCGACTGCTCCGGCCCGATGATCGTTCGCGGCGCCTTCATGAACAGCACTGGTTTCTCCGGCAATGCCATGCCGCGTTCAGCCAGCGCGTCGCGGTAGTTGTGCGCGATTCCGAAAATGCGCCGCGGTGCCGGCAGTGGCGCCATCAGCGTGACCACGTCGCGCGAAAGCCGTGCCGCCGGCGCGAGGCCATGCGCGCGAATGCTCTCCACGATTTTGGACAGGCCGGCCTCGATCAGGGCCTGCATCTGCGGCGCCGTACCGCTAAGGGATTCCCGCATTGCCAAATGCGCGAGGTCGACGATCGTTTCGCCGCCGTTGTCCAGCAACACGCCGGCGCGCGAAAAACCTTGCTCGCTGAAGGTGACGAATTTCATGCGCGGACCATCGGTTCACGCCACGCGGTAGCGATCGATCACGCGGCGATCGATTTCGATGCCCAGCCCGGCGCGGGTCGGGACCGCAATCCTGCCCTTGACCTGAACGATCGGTTCGAGCGCCAGATGATCGCGAAACGGGTTTTCCTCCTGTTCGAATTCCAGCATCGGCGGCATCGGAAACAGGCTCGGCGGCTGGTTCGGGATCGACGCCAGGAAGTGAATGGTGGCGGCAAGGCCGACCGCGGAACCCCAGGCGTGCGGCACACATTCGACCCCATGCGTTGCGGCAAGGCTCGCAATCTTCTTGCATTCGGTGATGCCGCCGGCCGCGCAGACGTCGGGCTGCACGATGTCCATCGCCTTGCGCACGATGGCGTCGCGAAAGCCCCAGCGGGTGAATTCATTCTCGCCGCCGGCGACCGCCATATCGAGCGCGCGCGAGACCTCGACATAGCCGTCGATGTCTTCCGGTGAGATCGGCTCCTCGAACCACTCGATGTCGAGTTCTTCGAGCTTGCGGCCGAGACGGATCGCAGCGGGCACGGTGAAGCAATGATTGGCGTCAACCATCAGCTTGATGCCGGGGCCGATCGCCTCGCGGACGGCTTTCACGCGCTCGAAATCGCGCTTGATCGATCCAAGCCCGATCTTCATCTTGATCGCCTTGAAGCCGGCCTCGACGTAACCTGTCGCTTCCTCGACGGCTTCGTCGACCAGCCGGTCCATGTCGGTGAAATAGAGCCCGGTGGCGTAGGCATTGACCTCGGTGCGGAAGGCGCCGCCGATCAGCTTGTGCAACGGCTTGTTGCAGGCCTTGCCGATAATGTCCCAAAGCGCAATGTCGATGCCGCTGATGGCGGCGATCGACATGCCCTTCGGCCCGTAATCCTTGATCCGGTTGTAGAGGTCTTCCCAGATCACCTCGATGTCGAAGGGATCGTGGCCGATCACGCGCGGGGCGAGCTGGGTGTCGATGAAGGCCTTCGCGACTGCCGACGGGCCGTAGCATTCGCCCCAGCCGACGATGCCGTCATCGGTTTCTATCTCGACCAGGCAGGTGCCGCGCGTCTTGTAGAGCCAGCCGCGCGACGAGGTAAAGGGGCGTTGCACGGGAGCGGCGACGACATGACAGGTGATCTTCTTGATGGACAAGCGCGTGGACCTTGGTTGGAGAATGTCGGAATGGAGGGGAGGGCGACGGTGCTGCCCGCGTCAGTTTATTCCTTCGGAAATACCTGCGAGGCCACCGTGCCGAGCGCGGCTGCAACGCGGTCGACTTCCTTGGTCAGTGCATCGCCCGTCATGTCGTCGACGAGGAATACGTTCTTCTTGGCGAATTCCTTGAAGCGCGGATCCTGAATGGCGGCGCGGAATGCGGTGATCAACCTGGTGCGGACATCGTCGGGCAGGTTTGCGGGACCGACGACATAGGCCATCTGGACGACCGGGCCGTAAGGGAACACGTCGTAGCCCTTCTCCTTGAAGGTCGGCACGTCCGGAAACATCTCAAGTCGCTCATTGGCGAAGATGCCGATCGGTTTCAGCAGTCCTTCCTGGATCTGGCCGAGCGTTTCCGACGGCTTCAGCACGCCGGAATCGACGTGCTGGCCGAGCAGGTCGGCCACCACTTTCGACCCGCCGGTGTAGGGCACGTTGACGAAGTTCACGCCTGCCGCGCGCGCGGTCATCGAGGCGAAGATGTGGTTCAGATTGTAATTGCCGGGGGTGCCGATCGTGACCTTGTCGGGATTGCCCTTCATGTACTTGATGAAGTCGTCGAGCGATTTCTGCTCGGCCTTGGTCGAGACCAGGAGCATCAAGGGATCGGTCGAGACGCGCGCGATGTGGGTGAACTGCGCATTGCTCAGCGGCGCCTTGCCCTGCGCCATCAGCGCCAGCGTCGAACTGGTGCCCATGCCGAGCGTGTAACCGTCCGGGGCTGCGCTCGCGACGCGACGCATGCCGATCACGCCGGTTGCGCCAACGACGTTCTCGATGACGATCTTGATGCCGTGTTCGCGCAGGATCGGATCGAGCGCCCGCGCCGCGACGTCGTTCGAGCCGCCCGCGTTCCAGGGCACGATGAAGGTGATGTCCCGCTGGGGAAAGGCCGACTGGCCGTGGCTGACGGTCGCCTGGAACGCCGAGATCACGCACGCCAAAGCAATCGCAGTAACTTTTCGCATTGTTCTTTCCTCCCGATTTGATGTTTGTTATAACAAACATCGTCAGCAGGTCAAGACAGGCCTGGATAGGGGGATTTGCGCCATGTCGCGCGCTGGGATAGCGAGCGTCGTATGACGGCATTGAAGCGAATCGAGCGTGAACCGCTGTGGGACCTCGCGCACGCCCAGTTGCGCGATGCCCTGCTGGCCGGTCGGTTCGAGCCGGGCACGGTGCTGACCCTGCGTTCGCTGGCCGAGAGTTTCGGCACCTCCATCACGCCGGTACGCGACGCCGTCACCCGTCTGGTGGCGCAAGGCGTGCTGCAACAGGGGCCGCGCAATTCTGCGATCGTGCCGCATCTGTCCCGCCGCGAGCTTTCGGACCTGACGGTGGTGCGTTGTGCCCTGGAGGGCCGCGCATCGCGGGAGGCCGCCTTGCGCCGGCATGACGAGGCGGCATTGCGAAAGCTGAAAGAGCGGCTCTCGACGATGCAGTCGCTGATCTCTGCTCGCAAGCTCGATAGCTATCTCGAACATCACCGCAAGTTTCACTTCGGCATTTATGCGATGTCGGGCATCCCCCTGCTTGTCGAGACCATCGAGAACATGTGGCTGCGTTGCGGGCCGGTGCTGTCCTACGTGATCCCCGAATATGTGGTCCTGCTGAAGGGCTGGGATCATCACACCGCGGCGCTGAAGGCGATCATGGCGGGTGACGCCGATGGCGCCGAACGCGAGATCGTCGCCGACATTAGTGATGCCGCGCACTACCTTGCGAGTCTTGCAGATTCGACGGGGCAATTGAGGCGACCGTCCAGCTAGTCACGTCAGGGCTACGCCTGCGCTAGAATCTCCCGGCCACGGATGCGGTTCGACCTGGTCTCATGATGCGCTGGCTGTTCCCGCCTTCGCGCGGTAGAAGGCCGGATGCGAAAGACGCTGATCCTCATCTTCGCGCTGCTGCCGGCAATCGCGCTCGCCGAGCAGCCAAGCCGACCGAAATCCGGCAAAGCAGCGGCTTCCACAAAGCCGCTCCCGCTGAAGAGAGCCGCGCGGCCAAATCCGTGCGCAGAGTTCGGCGCGGGCTTCGTCAGAATCGAGGGCTCCGACACCTGCATCAAGATCGGCGGCGCCATCGGCATCGGCGGCGGCGTCGCGACCGGCGGGCGCTGAACCCTCACGACATCGGCGGCGCCAGGAATTGGACGAAGCCCGGGCGCGCGGAAATCTCGGCAAACCAGCGCTCGAGGTTGGACAGGCTCGGCTTGGTCACGCCCTCGACGCCGAACCAGCGCCGCGCAAAGGCGCCAATTGCGATGTCGGCGATGGTGAACCCGTCGCCTTCGATGAAGCGCCGGCTCGCCAACTGCGCGTCGGCGATGCGCCACACTTCAGCTTCGGCATCGGCGTCCTTCTGGATCGCAGCCATATCGCGCTTCTCCGGCGGCGTGCGCACCAGAGCCCAGAACACCGGACGGTCGACCGGCTGCAGCGTCGACAGTGTCCAGTCGAGCCAGCGGTCGACGCCGGCGCGCTGGCGTGGCGCGGCCGGATAGATCGGCGAGCCCTCGCCATAGGCGAGGCAGAGATAGCGCATGATCGAATTGGATTCCCACAGCGTGTAGCTGCCGTCGACGAGCGTCGGCACACGGCCGTTGGGGTTCATCGCGAGATAATCGGGCTGGTCGTTCTTGCCGAACTGCATGCCGGCATCGATGCGGTGATAGGGCAGCTCGAGCTCGCTGAGGCACCACAGCACTTTGTGCACGTTGACCGAGTTGGCCCGGCCCCAAACCGTGAGTTGATATTTTTCCGCCACGCGTCTGTCTCCCATCCCTTGCTGTTCGCGTTGACGGCCAAATAGCAGAAAGCGCGATCCCGATCATCCCGCACCAGCAAAAATCAGGCCCGCTGAGCGGCACCTGATTTTATTGTCATGGTTTGCGCGAGGTCTACCAGTGGCCGGTGTTCGGCATCGACAGCCACGGCTCGGCCGGCGGCTTCGGATCGCCCTTCTGCAGCAGCTCGATCGAGTGCAGATCCGGCGAGCGAATGAAGGCCATGTTGCCGTCGCGCGGCGGACGGTTGATGGTGATGCCGAGCTTCATCAGCCGATCGCAGGTCGCGTAGATGTCGTCGACCTCGTAGGCGAGGTGGCCGAAATACCGGTCCTCGCCGTATTTCTCCTCGTCCCAGTTGTAGGTGAGCTCGACCAGCGGCGCGCCGCGCGTGCTCGGCAGGTTCTTCAACTGGTCGACATCCTCGGGCGCGCACAGGAACACCAGCGTGAAGCGACCCTTCTCGCTGTCGGTCCGGCGCACTTCCTTCAGCCCCAGCGCGTCCTGGTAGAATTTCATCGCGGTGTCGAGATTGCGCACGCGCAGCATGGTGTGGAGGTAACGCATGTTTGTTGTCCCTCTGAGACTTGTGAGAATTTCCGCCCGTATCGGCACGACAGGGTAGAAAGTAGCAGCAAATTGGACGAGGGGCAGCCCTCTCACGACCTCGGCCGGAGTTCATTAAGTAACTGCAACGACACATGGTCGTGAGTCTCAGGCTTGTGAGTGGCGGGCAGGGGCGCTCCGACTATTTTCGGCGCGCCGGGAGACTGCGATGCCATACAGTCCTGAACTCATCGAGACCATGCGGGCCGCGCTGGAAGCGGTCATGTCGAAGATTCCCGCCGATCAGTCTGTGTTCGGCGTCAAGGCGGCGGTGGCCGAATGTATTCTGAAGGCCGCAGCCCACGGCCAAACGTCCTTCGATGGCCTCGTCGCGTCAGCCTCTGTGCAGGTGCAGCCGATCATTGCCATGCTGTCGTGAGCGAGTCCGAAAAAGGAAAACCCCGCGCGTGGGGGCACGGGGCTTTCAGGCTGACGGACTGGGGATTCAGGGCGCGAGCCGTCAGCTTCAGGTGTTAACTTAAGGTTGAATTTTCAAAAAGCAACAGCGCCGCCTAGAGGAGTATGTTCTCCGGGCGACGCTGCCGCGAAATACTGGGCCCTGAAATCCCCAGTTCCACTATGTCTGTCGGCGTGCAAATAGGTTCAAAAGAAAACCCCGCGACGGGGGGTATCGCGGGGTTTCTTAGCCGGTAGGCGGCAGGGGGAGTGTCCTACCGGCACTTCCTGATGCTCATTCAATTCGTGAGGGCCAGAAGCGTTCCCGCGGGGGCTGTCACGTGAGTGATCGAGGCGGAATACCGCATGCGGCAATGGCCCGATGTTCTGATCTCACCTTTTTACACGAGCGTTTGAACCTGCATCGCGCTGCCATGCCGCCATGCGCATGTTGGGTTCGAGGCGACGGCACTCAGCGAGGAGCAGATTCATGAAAAGGATCATTCTGGCCACCGCGATCGTCGCAGTGGCCGCAACCTCCGGACAGGCGTTCGCACGTTCGGGCGCCGCAACGCCGCGGCAGGAGGCGGCTGCCGACCAACGGGCCTACATCGACCAACAGGCGTACGATACGCTCAACGCGTTCGATCAGGAGATGGTGCCGCAAATGACCGATGCCGACGCCCACCGCTACCACGGCGGACCGAAATCGAACGACTGAGCGCGAGCGCGCAGTTTTGGCGCTGGCGCCAGGAGAACGCGGCGGCGCTTGTCGCCACGTCAGTGGAAGGCGGCGCCCCTCCGAGTGCTAGCTACGCCTTGCGGTCCAGCAATGCCTCGCGTTCGGCCTGGGCTTGGGCGTCGATGACATTCTGGACGTCGGCATTGATCTGATGCGGCGGTGCTTTGGCAGTCTCGTCGATGACGAGTTGGACCTTCGCCTGCGTCACCGCGACAGGGACGGGGTAGATGACCATGACGGCAACCTCCTGCCTAAAACTCGCAGCTTCGCATTTACGCTTTCTAAAGAGGTTCGGTTAACAGAGGCAGGATTCGGTTGTCCGGCCGTCCGGGAACTCCGATCGCGAGCAGGGGGCGGCGAATGTGGATCGCTGCGCAGCAAGATCGTGAAATCGTTTCGTAAAGGCTGATCCAGTGCGCTGTGGATTTGCTGCGGATAACCTGGGGACGAGAGGCACTAATTACCGCCAGAATGGTGTCCGGGTGCACCGTGTCCTAACGATCCCTTTCGGCGCAGCCGATAACGCTATTCAGTTAGGTTAAGCGCAGTATCGCGTTGCGATCACCGGAGGTTGCGCATAGGGAACAGGCGCGGAACCCGAGCCATGATGATCCCTTCGTTTCACAATGCTGACAGGCGGACTCACCGGCGCGTGATGGTGGTGGGGTTGTTGTTTTGCCTCGCCTTCGTCGCCATCAGCTTTTCGCTGCGACCGCAGACGGACGATGGACGTGTGCTGGTGAAGGCCGATCGCCTGGTGCGCACCGCGGGTGAGCCGCGCAAGGCGAATTAGAGCATGATCAGGAAAAGTGGAAACCGGTCTTCCGAAAAGGTCCTGCTCAAACAAAGAGATGAGATCATGATCCGATTCCTTGGATCATGATCTAGAACGCTCTCAAGCGAAACCCGTCTCGCACTTGATGCGGAATGGGCACCGGTTGGCGTGAAGAAAATGCGTCAGACAAGAATCTAGCGGGAGAGTCGCGCTCCGGCAATTTCTCGCTCGACGACCGGTGATACATCGCGATGGCGATGAACCCGCCATAGCCGATGATGTTGATCAGAATTTCCAGCCAGACCGGCATGGGCCATACCCCTTCTCCGCACAATACGCGCAGAGGTGGTGTTTTGTTCCTGCGCCCAATCCATGGGTGGTCCGGCCGAGTTGCATAGCTCGAGGGCACAGGGCCCGCGCCGAGCGCTGCAAAATGCCTTTTGCGGCAACGTTCCCGTCGGTTCCGGATGCAACCAATCGGGGATTTCTGCGTTGGAGCGCCGGATGAATGTGTGGAGGCGAGGATGAAAAAGGCACTCGCAGTTTTGGCTACGGTCGCCACGGTCGGCGCGATGAGTTCGCCGGCCGAGGCGTACTGGCGCGGCGGCTGGGGTTGGCGGGGCGCAGGTCCGGGGTTGGCATTCGGTCTCGCAGCGGGCGCGCTGATTGCGGGCGCCGCCGCAGCGTCCAGCCCCTACTATTACGGCCCCGGCTACGGTTACGGCGGCTATTACCCGGGCTATTATGGCCCGCGCTACTATGGCTACCCGGCCTATTATGGAGGTTACGGGTACCGACGCTATTACGGCGGTGGCCCTTACGCCTATTGGGGCGGACCGTATTATCGGCGCGCCTACTGGCGCCCCTATTACTGGTGACAAAAAGCCCGGGGCGACGCCCCGGGCTTTTGACTCCGCGTGGGCTGCGAGCTCCTAATCGGTCTCAACAACCGACGCGCGCTGATAGCCGTGCCAGGCGCTGCCGAGCGTGTCGTCGTAGTATTCCTGGCGTTCGCGTTCGAACTTTTGCTGGGTCGCTTTGAAGCTGGCGATGCGAGCGGCGATCTCCTCGCGTTCACGTGCAAGCCGCTCGTCCTTCTCGGTCATGGCGTTTTCGGTCATGGCCCATCCCTGTAATCGTAGTGTCATGCGGGCGAATTCGCCTTCCCATTGGGGCGCCAATGGGGAGGAGCCGGTGCAGGATTGTGGTGAGATGATGGGCAGCGAAGGCGGTGGATAAGGCTCCTCCGCTGCTTGTCGCCCCTCCGCGGCCCCGCTAGCCCAAAAGGGAAACTGGGGAGGCCATCATGGCAAAGATCGATCTGGATTCACTGAGCATCGAAGAGCTCGCAAGCTTGCGCGAGCACGCGACCGACAAGCTGTTCGAGAAGGTCGCCGCGCGCCGCGCCGAACTCGAAGCGGAATTGGAGAAGCTTGCCCAATACGGCAAGCCGGTGAAGAAGTCCGATGCCGCTCCCGTCGCGAAGGCGAAGAAGAGCGACGAGGTCAAGGAGCCGCAAGAGGCGAAGGAGCCGGTCGCCAAAGCGGCGTGACAAAGCCGGCGTGACAAAGGCGGCCTGACACCTGCATGGCAGGTTCGGTCCCTCGCTCCGGTTGGCCGTGCTATAGTGCTTGCGGCCAACTCGGGTTTCTCACGTGATTGCAAAAGATCTGCGCAGTGGCGTCGAGGCGCTCGGCAATTTGATCGCCGACGCCTCCACCATCGTTCCGTTCACCGGTGCGGGCATTTCAACCGAGAGCGGGATTCCCGACTTCCGCTCGCCCGGCGGGCTGTGGACGCGCAACCGGCCAATTCCCTTCGACGAGTTCGTCGCAAGTTCCGACGCGCGCGACGAGGCGTGGCGGCGGCGCTTTGCGATCGAGCCGACCTTTGCGGCGGCGAAGCCCGGGCGCGGGCACCGCGCGCTCGCCTCGCTCTATCGCGCGGGGAAGGTTCCGGCGATCGTCACCCAGAACATCGATAATCTGCATCAGATGAGCGGCTTCAAGTCGGATCATGTGGTCGAGCTGCACGGCAACACGACCTATGCCCGCTGCATCGGTTGCGGCAAGGCGTACGAGTTGCCGTGGGTGAAGCAGCGCTTTGATGAGAACGGCGGTGCGCCCGATTGCACCGACTGCGGCGATCCCATCAAGACCGCAACGATCTCGTTCGGCCAGGCGATGCCGGAGGATGCGATGCGACGGGCGACGGAACTTGCGCAGCACTGCGACCTGTTCCTTGCGATCGGATCTTCGCTGGTGGTGTGGCCCGCGGCGGGATTTCCGATGATGGCGAAGAACTGCGGTGCCAGGCTTGTGATCATCAACAACGAGCCGACCGAGCAGGACGATATTGCGGATCTCGTGATCCGGCACGACATCGGCGAGACCCTTGGGCCATTCGTAGGCAATTGATGCTCAATTGATTCGCGGTTGTGCAAGCCTGTTCATAGTTCCCGCCGGATTCGTTTTTTATCTATGCGGCGCAAGCGGGAGTGTTATCTTTTGATTCGAGATTCGGCGCGTTGTTCATGAGCGGTCGTGCAACAACGTGCTGGTAGGTACCGTCGCAGAGAGACGGGTTGCAGATGATGTGCGGGGTCCGGGGTCATGGGGTCGGACGGATTTGAGTCCAAGAAGCTCGGCGGCCCGCCTTCGGGCGGCGCCGGGCAGGGTAGGCTTGGGCCAAGTGAATATGGGCCAGGCGAATATTCGGATAGAGCGCCGCGCGATCCCGTGGCGGATGCCTTCTCCGGCCTTGGCGATGCCGCGGCCAACCTCGTCGAGATCTCCGGCGTCATCAAATGGTTCGATGCCTCGAAAGGCTACGGCTTCGTCGTTCCTGACAATGGCTGGCCCGATGTGCTTCTGCACGTGACCGT
This sequence comes from Bradyrhizobium sp. USDA 10063, assembly GCF_054063735.1. NCBI lineage: Bacteria > Pseudomonadati > Pseudomonadota > Alphaproteobacteria > Hyphomicrobiales > Nitrobacteraceae > Bradyrhizobium > Bradyrhizobium sp. USDA 10063. The sequence goes on from NZ_JBSSGP010000002.1 coordinate 907,187, forward strand.
GCTCAGGCGCGACGGCTACCAGACGGCGTACGAGGGCGCTCGCGTGGTGGTTGAGTGCGTGCAGCGCGCCAAGGGCTACCAGGCCTTCCGCATCGTCTCGATGGATGAGTCGACGGCGATCCATCCAGCGCAGATGCTGCCGCCGCGGACCCATGTCACGGTCACCCCGACCAGCGGGCTGGAGCGGGCGCAGGTCAAGTGGTTCAACCGGCTGCGCGGCTTCGGCTTCCTGACCTGCGGCGAAGGGACGCCCGACATCTTCGTGCACATGGAAACGCTGCGCCGCTTCGGCATGACCGAGCTGCGCCCCGGCCAATATGTGCTGGTGCGGTTCGGGCCCGGCTCCAAGGGCATGATGGCGGCCGAGATTCACCCCGAGACCGGCCCGTCGGCGTTGTCATCGCACTGATTTCCCATTCCGGCTCTAACGCAAACGTGAGCCGGATGGTGGGCATCCAGTCTTTGCCCTATGGCCATTGCCGCCGTCGTCGGGTTAGGTTCCCCGCGGTTTGATTTCCCGTGAGTGCTGTTGCCATGACTTTCGATCGTGTCGCCGGGCATCGCCTGCTCGTTGGCCTGTTTGCGTCGCTCGCCCTCCTGCTCGGTGTGATCGCGAGCCCGGCCGCAAGGGCCGCGACGGTCCAGCCGCTTGAGATCGTCACCAAGAACGGCGTGCACGTCTTCTCCGTCGAACTCGCGACGACCGAGGAGGAGAAGACGACGGGGCTGATGTACCGGAAGGAACTGCCCGACGGCAAAGGCATGCTGTTCGACTTCTCGCCGGAGCAGCAGGTCTCGATGTGGATGAAGAACACCTACGTCTCGCTGGACATGATCTTCATCCGCGCCGATGGCCGCATCCTGCGGATCGCCGAGAACACCGAGCCGTTGTCGACCAAGATCATCTCCTCCGGCGGGCTCGCCAAGGGCGTGCTGGAGGTGGTCGCAGGCACGGCGCAGAAATACGGAATCAAACCGGGCGACCGGGTAGCGCACCCGCTATTCAACGGCAAATAGGCGGCGGGCGAGCGGCTTGCTGGCGCCCGTCTAACCGTGTATCGACATCGCCTGCGGATTGCTCGGGGTATAGCGCAGCCTGGTAGCGCGGCAGTTTTGGGTACTGCAGGTCACAGGTTCGAATCCTGTTGCCCCGACCAAAAATATTGTATTATTAAGCACTTAGCGGCGTTGCAGTTTTGGCGTGGCAGTGTTCGGGCCCCTTTGGGGTCCCGTTTCAAGCGATCGGCCGCACCGGTTCATTCGGACTGATCTCGTTCTCAATCGAGTATCGCGCTTTGCGGTTGATCAGATGGATGGCAATGACCTTGGGGTCGGAACAGAACGTAGACGTTGGTAAAGCTGATGTGCACGTTGCAGCCTGCCGCCCTCAGCCTTGTCGGGTTTGCGCCGCGCGGTCTCGCCCCACGGATCTTGAAAACGCTCATATGCCAAGAATAACGCCGTAGCTGCAAGCTCTAGCTCCACAGCATCGGCACTGACCAGTTCTTGCGCAAGCCGTAGGCGCGCCTCAGGCACTCGAACTTCCGGCGGGAGCAACGAATGGTAGATCGAATACACACCGCCCCATGCGGCGTGCGTCTCTTGCTCGTTCAGCATCCCGAAAATGCGCGCAGTCTGTGCAGCATCCGCGAGTTGCTCGGAGTACGGACCGTAATGTTTATAGCGGAACGGGAAGCCCGCTCCGAGCCCAACAGCTTCCAAGATATACGCGATCTTTTGTAGACGCGTACGGCCTACAATTTGGCCGCCCGCATCACGTACGATTTCGGCGGCTCGCTGCGCTTCGTTTAGGCCTGCCATTTTCGTATCTCCGCGTCCATGATGTCAATCAGCTTGGTCTTCGTGTCTTGATCATCCTCGGCATGGTAGACGCGAAACGATTTGTACGTGCCGAGCTTTGATACCACTTCCGATCGTTTGGCGAGATCCTCTAAGCGGTTGCCCTCAGTCCGGATATTCACCTGATTGAGCGGGGCTTTGGGATCTTCGGGAAACATCTTCTTGTAGGGTGACCGTTCTGCTTCATCGACCAAGATCCTCGGTGGGCATCCCGGTTCCTTCTCGGAACGGCTGTCCAAATACTTCGTGATCTCAGCTTTTATATCTTCGCAAACCTTATCGGCGGTCTCGGATAAGGCGTCTGCATCACTTCTATCGTGGGCAATTTTCGTGCGAACGTCGATGCACTTGTAGAGCTTGCGATCTCGCAGCCGTTGGGCGAGGACGCTGATGCAGACGTCATCAGCTTCCGCCATGAGAGAGAGTGCTCCCCAGATGACGGTATCGTCGAGAGCAAGCGCGCATTCGATGTTGTCGGGGGATTGAGCGAATCTCACGAGTGGATGTTTCGGCGGCAGTCCGGTTTTGTCGATATGACCGTCTCTCACGAGGGTAAAGGTCCGCGCGAGTAACTCCACATAGATTTTCTCAGCTCCACGCGTCGCCTTATGGAGGTAGACTGTGGGATAGAGCTGGAATAACCCGAGAACGTACGCTTCAGCCGCGAAGATGGCCTTGCGACCAAGCACGAATGTCTGCACCGGCTGGAGGCGGGTCTCGCCGACACTATGGTCCACTTCGGCGACCTCGAGATTTTCAACGAGCCATCCGAAATCGATACCAGCGTGCTGAGAGCCAGTCATGAGGCGATCGCGGCGCATATAGTCGAGGCGATCCGCATCAAATTGACTAGAGACCACGGCAGAGTAGATGGTGCGCATACCGCTGCCGGTCACCATATCCGCAACGTCATTCGCGAAACCGGATCCCATCTCCTCACGCAGAAGCGGCGTGATTTCACTGTCGCGAATTAACGCGTCGCTCACGGTTTCGTGGTGCGCCATCTTCAAATCGAAGCGCTCGCCGACCGCCTCAAAAGCGTGACTGAACGGACCATGTCCTACGTCGTGCAACAATGCTGCGGCGAGCGCCTGGAAAGCTTTTTGATCTTTCGCGTGCACAAATTTGTCGACCACTGTCATCAAACGCCTCGCGGTATGAAAAACACCCACGCTGTGAAGAAGCCGCGAGTGGGTTGCGCCTGGGTACACAAAGTCCGAAAATCCCAGCTGCTTTATTCTCCGGAGCCGTTGAAAGGGACGCGTCTGGAGTACCCGCCAAAGCACCCGCTCGATCTGCAATCTCTCCACATCAAACTCGATGAGGTCGTGTAGAGGATCCCGGATCCGTTGCTGCTTAGTCATTCCGGACGAATCTCGCCTTTGCAGCACAGTTGTAGCATAGAACAAAAAGAGAACATGTCAATTCAGCTTAGAAATCCTCAGCCGGTACGGTTAATTTTCGGTTCTGACGCGTCGCGTGCCCCGACCGCTGACCTGGTATCGGCTCCTAAGGGTAGGGCGTGCCATCCTTGTGCACGAACCGGCCGTCGGCGCTGGAACTCATCATGTCGATGTCCGAGCAAATCGTAATGTCGGCCGGCGAGCGTGAGCCGACTTCGAGATAGACCGCCATGGCGTCTGATCTGTTGATCAGGTGGTGGCCGTTGCCGGAGTCTTTTGGAAACGCCGCGCAATCGCCGGCGCGGAGCAGCGTCTCGCCGGCATCTTCAATCAGCGTTAGTTCGCCTTCGAGCACATAGACGAATTCGTCTTCGGCCGAATGCCAGTGACGCTGGCTCGACCAATTGCCCGGCGGCAGGCGCATGAGATTGACGCCGAAGTCGGTGAGCCCGCCGGCGTTGCCCAACCGCTGCCGCACGCGTTCGGCACAGGCGGCGTCGAATGGCGGCGGGTAGCCGGAGCCCTTGCGTTTCGGCACGGCGGCGATATCGATCTTGGGCATAGGTCTTTCCAGCGGTTAGCGACCGGGCTTGTGCGCGCCAGCATATCCGCTAGCGTCGATGCGCGCGATTGCATGCCAGGTTAAGAAAATGCGGGATCTCGGCGAGTACTTGCGAGCCTATTGGGCTTATGTCTCGAACAACCTCGGTTGGGGCAAAGCGCTGAGGTTTACACTTCTGTGGCTTGCTGGAATGTTCGTGCCGCTCTTCGCAAGAGGGGTGGTGCAGTTGCCGGAGTGGGCGGCGATAAGTTGGATGATCTGCTGGGCGCTGCTGGGTTATGTTTTCGCGCCTTACGGGATGTGGAAGCACCACCGCGCTCAGATCACGGGCTCGAGCCGGCCAGAGCAAAAATAGCCGCGGCGGCAAAGAGCGAGCAAATGACCGCGCGGCCGTGCTCTTTGCTCAACGCCGACACATCAACCGAGCGAGATGTCCTGATCGGTAGATCAGGAAAAGATCACCGGTGTAGTGGAAATACTCGCCCGTGAAATCCTTGGTTCTGAATTTGAGCTGAATCCTGTTGTTGCTGACGATCGAAGCGCGCTGCGGGCCATTCCCGGTATCGATCGAAACCGGCGGACCGAGGGCAAGCGTCGCAGTTTTTGACGAGGGCGCGGATCCGGATGGATCGAGCAAGGAGCCGCTGCAGGTGACAGGCTGGGCGGCGGCCGAAGCAATCATTGAGGCGAGGGATGACAGAATTATCAAGGACGTTCTGAACATTCATGGCTCCAAAAGGAATTCAAGAATCGCGGCGGGGCTCGCAGCATCGGAGCATAGTAGGCGACGTCTTGGTTTGCCAGCAACGGTTGCGGTTGCCAAATCGCACATTGTCGGTACCGCGCCCACATACAGTCGCAGCGGAAATCCGAGGGTGCAGCGCACTCCCTTCAGGGGAGCGCGGACACCTTAGTCGTTGGACGTAAGGAACGGCAAAACCGGCACGTCGATGCCAATGGCCAATTCGAGCACCGCACCGACCGCAGCGATTGCTGCGGACAATTCAAGCAGGACGAATGCGAATAGCGCGCTGAGCCCGATGACTGCGTTCTTGCGGCCGTTCCACATGATGTCACCTGCAATTCTGGCTCTCGGAAAGAAAGCTCGATTTAGCCCGGTTGGGTCATAGGCCGCAAATCTGCTACAGCGAACTCGCTTTACCATTGCGGCCACTGCGCTCAAGACGATCCTGGTCTTAACCTAACCGATCAACCTTAACGCTCGTGCGGCGCCGCGCGTTGTTCCCTCCGCAGCGTCCTGGGCCGCTTCAGCATCCTCGGCAGATCGATCCGATCATCTTGTCGACCTTCGCATCTTCGCGATCGAGCGAGGGATCGGTGCCAAGCAGCGGACCTTTCTGGGGGCCATTGGCAATGCCCTCGGACGAAAGCGCCGTTCCGAGCGAGTTGGTGCCAGGTGTGGCTGGGCTGGTTCCAAAAGCGCCGCCGGTCACCGGGAGACCACCGCTCATGGGTAAGCCGCTGCTCATGGGCATGCCTCCGTGCATCCCCATGGCGCCCATACCGTGCCCCATGCCGCCTCCGCCGCCGCGCGCGAATGCTGCGGTGGTCGAAAGGCCGACGGCGAGGGCGATGCAAAGAAGGGATAGTTTCTTCATGGCGAGACTCCTGTCTTCGCGAGACAGCGCGGCCGGTCCGTTCGGCCGGCCCAGCGCAAGTAAAAAGTAGGAATTGCGATCTCGCGCGGCGTCGTCGCGCGCATCAAATCCTTTGGCGCGAAGCATCCTGTTGGATCGCGGCCGCGAGAGTTGCAGCGATGCCGCTCATCATTCTCAACGATTTGTAACCAAGGCCTTGCTGTGGGCGGCGATCGCCGCTTCCTCGTCGGTGGGGACTACCAGGGTTGCGACACGCGCAGTTCTTGCGCCGATCCTGAGCTCATTGGCGCTGTTGGCGGCATCATCGAGCTCCACGCCGAGCCAGCCGAGACCGGCGCAGATCTGCTTCCTCACCTCGGGGCTGTTCTCACCGATCCCGGCGGTGAAGATGAGCGCGTCCAGGCCGCCCAGGCTGTGGGCCATCGCCGCGATCGCCGCGCCCGCGCGGAAGGCGAACAGTTCGAGCGCCTCGGCGGCACGGGGATCGGCGCTGTTGGTGAGCACGCGCACGTCGGCGCTGATCCCGGACACGCCGAGCAATCCGGATTCGTAATAGAGCAGGTGCTCGATCTCGTCGGCCGAAAGCCCGCGCTGTTGCTGCAGGTAGAGGGGCAGGCCGGGATCGATCGCGCCGCAGCGCGTGCCCATCATCAGCCCGTCCAGCGTGGTGAAGCTCATCGTCGTATCGACGCTGCGTCCATTGCGCATCGCGCACAGGCTGGCACCGCTGCCGAGATGGGCGACCACCACCCGTCCCATCGCCAGGTCCGGCGCGATCTCGCGCAAATGGCCCGCGATGAACTCGTAGGAGAGCCCATGAAAGCCGTAGCGGCGCACGCCTTCCTGTTCGAAATGCCGCGGCAATGCAAAGCGGCTCATGGGCGGTGCGACGCTGTGGTGGAAGGCGGTGTCGAAGCAGGCGATCTGCGGCAGCTCCGGCCGTAGCGTCTGCATCGCCTCGATCGGGGCGAGGCTGGCCGGCTGGTGCAATGGCGCAAGTGGCGTCAGCTCGCGCAGCGCCTGCAGGATCGCCGGCGTCACTTTCACCGGTTCAAAGAACTTCAGACCGCCATGGACAACGCGGTGACCGACCGCGACGAGTGTTCCACCCGCGAGGAATTCGTCGATCCAGCGCAGGAGATCGGCGAAGAAGCTCTCGTCGTCCGCTTCGGCTGCGGCGCGCCGCTCGAACAGCACGTTGCCCTGCAGGTCCTTCACGATCATCTGCGGCTCATGCTGATGATGGTCGAGCATGCCCTTGCAGAGCAACGCGGGCTCGCGTGAGCCGTCGCTCGCAAACAGCGCCAGCTTGATCGAGGACGATCCCGCGTTGATGACGAGGAGGGCGTTCGGCATCGTCTTGAGCCTCAACGCTTGCGATCAGCCGTCAATCGCCGGCGTTCGCGGCCGTTCCATACGGCCAGGACCACTCGCGGATATCGGGCATATCCTCGCCGTGCTCGCGGACATATTTGCCGTGCTCGATCAGGCGGTCGAGGCAGTGCTGCTTGACGGTTGCCGCGGACGCCGCAAGACCCGGCACGCGCTTGATGACCTCGATCGCCAGATGGAAACGGTCGAGCTCGTTCAGCACAACCATGTCGAACGGTGTCGTCGTCGTTCCCTCTTCCTTGAAGCCGCGCACGTGAATGCCGGAATGGTTGGTACGCGCATAGGTGAGGCGGTGGATCAGATAGGGATAGCCGTGATAGGCGAAGATCACCGGCTTGTCGCGGGTGAACAAGGTGTCGAACTCGCGGTCGGTGAGACCGTGCGGATGCTGTTCGCGCGGCTGCAGGGCCATGAGGTCGACGACGTTGACGACCCTGATCTTGAGATTTGGGATCTGCTTCCGAAGAATGTCGACGGCGGCGAGTGTCTCCAGCGTCGGCACGTCGCCCGCGCAGGCCATCACCACATCGACGTCGCTATCAGGTGTTTCCGTTCCGGCCCAGGCCCACGCGCCGATCCCGGCCGCGCAATGCACCGCGGCTTCCTTGATCGTCAGCCATTGCGGCGCGGGCTGCTTGCCGGCCACGATGACGTTGATCCGGTCGTAGGTGCGCAGGCAGTGGTCGGTGATCCAGAGCAGCGAGTTGGAGTCCGGCGGGAAATAGACGCGGACGATGTCCGCCTTCTTGTTGGCGACGAGATCGACGAAGCCCGGATCCTGGTGGCTGAAGCCGTTGTGATCCTGGCGCCAGACGTGCGAGGTGAGCAGATAGTTCAGCGAGGCGATCGGGCGCCGCCAGGGCAGGCTGCGCGAGACCTTCAGCCATTTGGCGTGCTGGTTGAACATGGAATCCACGATGTGGATGAACGCCTCATAGCAGGAGAACAGTCCATGTCGCCCGGTGAGCAGATAGCCCTCGAGCCATCCCTGGCAGAGATGCTCGCTCAAGACTTCCATCACCCGGCCGTCCCGGGACAAATGGACGTCATAGGACTCGATCTTCTCCATCCAGACGCGATCGGTCGCTTCGAACACGGCATCGAGCCGGTTGGAGGCGGTCTCGTCCGGGCCCATGATGCGGAAGTTGCGGGTGCTCTCGTTGCGCCGCATCACGTCGCGCAGGAATTTCCCCATGGTTCGCGTCGCTTCATCGATGACGCCGCCGGGCGTGGCGACCTCGATGGCGAAGTCGCGATAGTCGGGCAATTCCAGTTCGCGCTTCAGCGTCCCGCCATTGGCGTGCGGGTTGGCGCCCATCCGGCGCGCGCCTGCCGGCGCCAGTTCCTGCAGCTCTGGAACAAGCCTGCCTTGCTCATCGAACAGAGTTTCCGGTTGATAGCCGCGGAGCCACTGCTCCAGCACAGCAAGGTGGCCTGGATTGCTGCGGACCTCGGCAATCGGCACCTGGTGCGCGCGCCAGAAGCCTTCCACCTTGAGCCCGTCGACTTCCTTCGGCCCGGTCCAGCCCTTGGGGCTACGCAGCACGATCATCGGCCATTGCGGCCGCTCGCGCGACGGCGAGGCGCCTCGCGACGCCTGCTGGATGGCGCGGATACGATCCGTCGCCGCGTCCAGCGTGGCTGCCATCTGCCGGTGCATCGTCGCGGGATCGTCGCCCTCGACGAACATCGGCTCATGGCCAAAGCCCAGGAACAGATGACGGATCTCCTCGTCGCTCATCCGTCCGAGCACGGTCGGGTTGGCGATCTTGTAGCCGTTCAGATGCAGGATCGGGAGCACCGCGCCATCGCGCGCGGGATTGAGAAACTTGTTCGAATGCCAGGAGGCGGCGAGCGGCCCGGTCTCGGCTTCACCGTCACCGATCACGCAGGCAACCAGCAGATCGGGATTGTCGAATGCCGCGCCATAGGCATGGGCGAGCGCATAGCCGAGCTCGCCGCCTTCATGGATCGAGCCCGGCGTCTCCGGCGCGGCGTGGCTCGGGATGCCTCCGGGAAAAGAGAACTGCCGAAACAGCTTGCGCAGGCCGTGGGCGTCCCGCGTGATGTCAGGATAAATCTCGCTGTAGGTGCCTTCGAGATAGGTATTCGCCACCATGCCCGGCCCGCCATGGCCGGGGCCGCAGATATAGATGACGTTGAGATCGCGGTGCTTGATCAGGCGATTGAGATGGGCATAGACGAAATTCAAACCGGGCGTCGTGCCCCAATGGCCGAGCAGGCGCGGCTTGATGTGCTCTTTGCGAAGCGGCTCGCGGAGCAGGGGATTGTCGAGCAGATAGATCTGGCCGACGGAGAGGTAGTTGGCGGCGCGCCAGTATCGATCAAGCAGATCGAGTTCGGTGCTATCGAGAACGGCGGACGGGCTGCTTGCATCTTGCATTGGACGCCTCGTTGTTTCCTGGCGACGATTGCCAATCGTGACGGCTTTGCGGGACGCGCCACTGTCCATGCCGGTGCGGCTCGGATGTTGAGCCAAATCAACCGCATCCAGCCATCCTCGATTCCGGCGCCGTCAGAGTATGCGTCGACCGCGCCAGATCTGTGCCATCTGTCCGATGACAACGAGCGCGGATCAGCGCCGTTCCGGCGCGGGAAATGTCAGTTTATAGTGGCGGCGTTTGACGAAACTGCGATGCCGCGCTTTTGACCAGGGGCGTGCCGCCAAACGCCATGCGCGATGCGGCCGGCGCTATCGGCTGGAGACCAGTTTCAGTTGAGGCTGGAGGGTCGCTTCGAGTTCCGTCCGCAGGCGCTGGACTCGTGGATCGCTCGAGCGCTCGGCACAGACGGCATATTGATGGACGGATTGGGCCAGCGCGCGCAGCTCCGGGGCTGTCTTCGACACCGCGGCGAGCTTGAGCACGATGGCGCCGAGGTTCACCAGCATTTCGTCCAGCGTCCGGTCGATCTTGTCGAACTCGTTCTTCATCCGCACTCCTTGCACGTCAATGAAGGCTGGTGAATGACGTTCCTGTGGCAACATCGGTAAAGCTAACCATTGGTAAATGCCGTAGGGTGGGCAAAGCGAAGCGCGCCCACCATCACGAGCGGAGTCTTGACGGTGGGCACGCTTCCACCGGTGTTTGATTGAATGTCGGTGCAAGAAGTCGCTTTGCCTACCCTACTCGCTGCTCACCAGAAACCGAGGAGTCCCCATGGCGCGCAAACTGATCGACATCTCCGTTCCCCTGCAGAACGACGTGCCGGCCGATCCGCCGGGCAACCACCCGACCATCCAGTATATCGATCATCAGCAGGGCCTGCCGCGCATGCTGGAATTCTTCCAGGGGCTGAAGGCGGAAGAGCTGCCGGACGGGCAGAGCTGGGCGGTCGAGCAGGTCAACCTCTCCACCCATAACGGCACGCATCTGGATGCGCCGTGGCACTTCCATCCCACGATGAACCGCGGCGAGCGTTCCTGGACCATCGACGAAGTGCCGCTGGAATGGTGTTTCCAGCCCGCCGTCAAGCTTGACTTCCGGCATCTGCCGGACGGCTATGTCGCCACCGCCAAAGATGTCGAGGAGGAGCTCCAGCGCATCGGCCATACGCTGAGGCCGCTCGAGATCGTCGTGGTCAACACCAGCGCCGGCGCCAAATATGGGCGGCAGGATTATGTCGTCTCAGGTTGCGGCATGGGCTATGAGGCGACGATGTATCTCTTGGAGCGCGGTGTGCGGCTCACCGGCACCGACGGCTGGAGCTGGGATGCGCCGTTCGTCTACACCGCGAAGAAATATGCCGAGACCAGGGATGCCAGCCTGATCTGGGAAGGGCACAAGGCCGGCCGCCATATCGGCTATTGCCACCTCGAGAAGCTGCACAATCTCGAACTATTGCCCCCGACCGGCTTCATGGTGTCGTGCTTCCCGGTCAAGATCGAGCGCGCATCCGCCGGCTGGACGCGGGCGGTCGCGATCATCGAGAGCTGATCTCAGCTTTCGCAATCCGAGTTTGCGGCAAAAGAAAATCAGGTGCGCCGTTTCCGACGCACCTGATTTTTTCATTCGATAGCGTGCAGTAACGTCAGTCGGGCTGCCGTTACCACCTGCAGACGCGAACGCCGCGCGGGGTCCACCAGCAGCGCCGGCCACCATAGCCGTAGTAGCCGTAGCCGCGGGGATACCAGCCTCGGCGATAACCGCCGCGATAACCCCATCCGCCGCCACGATATCCACCGCGATAGCCCCAACCGCCGCCGCGCCCGCGCCACTGCGCCTGCGCCGGCGAGGTGGTCACGCCGACCAGTACCGCGGAGGTGCTGGCCACGTAGACGAAGAGCAGGGCCACCGCGGCAAGGCAGCGCGTCAGCAAATTGTAGCGTTTAGCCATTCCATGAATCTCCCGGTCACTTCCAGACATCCAAACAATCCGAACTGTCTTGCTTAGACGTTTGAGACAGCCACTAGTTCAGATGCACTAAGACAAAATTTTGTCGAAGGTCCTTGCGCTTCGCAAAAACTCTATTGGGCAGGTCGGGTAAGGTCAAGTTACAGTCCCGCTTGCGAAAATGCGTCGCTTGTCTTGCTGTTCATCCGTCGTTCATCTTGTTCATCTTCGTTGTATCCAATGATTTGTGCGCCGCAGAACCGAGGCAAAAAGATTTCGACAAAATCCCGCAGAGAACTTGATGTCGACACGATCGCATTCCTAAGCCACGCGATGATTCCCGCCTGACGAGTCCCCATGCCCAAGCAGCACACCTACGTCCTCGGCCTCAACACTTACGATCACGACGTCAGCGCCTGCCTGTTGCGCGACGGCGCGATCGCCTTTGCGATCGCCAAGGAGCGCATCACACGCGAGAAGCACGCATCCGGATTCCACAAGGAGGCGATCGACTATTGCCTGAAGGCCGAGGGCATCACGCTCGATGACGTCGATCTGGTCGTCAGCAATTGCTACATCCTGCCGGTGCCGGAATTGGAAGAGCGGCTGATCTATCAGGACATGGCCGGCTTCCTTCCGTATCCCGAGCGCCAGGAAGCGGCGAAATATCCGCTGTTTCGGTCGACCTCTAGCAAGGTGGCATCGGTCTCGCACCATCTGGCGCATGCCTACAGCGCGTTCGCGGTGTCGCCGTTCGATGAGGGGGCGGTGATGGTGGTCGACGGGGTCGGCAACTATCAGTCCGACGTCATGGAGAACTATCCGAATGCGGACGCGGTGTCGCCGCTCGCGCGCGAATCCGAAAGCTACTACCACTTCGCGGGCGAGAAGCTGGAATGCCTGAAGAAGGTCTTCATGGAGCCTTCGCGCGGCATGCTCAGCGACGAATTCTACAACATGCCGGGCCTCGGCGCGCTCTACAGCCGCGTCTCGTCCTATGTGTTCGGCGACTGGAACAAATGCGGCGAGTTGATGGGCCTTGCGCCTTACGGCCGCCGCGAGCAGGTCAAGCATCTCCTCGACATGAGCGACGGCAAGTTGCACGTGCCGCCCTGGACCAGTGAATTCCGCGAGCCCTATCTGCTCGACAGCGGAAGCTGGGAGAAGAATCCGGCGATGCGCCACTGGGAGGATATCGCCTGGCGCGTGCAGGACGACACCGAGAACGTGCTGCTCGCCCGCGCCCGCTGGCTGCGCGAGGCCACGGGCGCCAAGAACCTTTGCATCGCCGGCGGCGTCGCGCTGAATTGCGTCGCCAACGGACGGATCGCGCGGGAAGCCGGCTTCGAGAATGTGTGGATCCAGCCCGCGGCAGGCGACGACGGCACCGCGATCGGCTGCGCCTATTATGGCTGGCTCGAGATCCTGAAGCGGCGGCGCAGCTTCGTGATGGAGCACGCCTATGTCGGCAGGCCCTATAGCGATGCAGAGGTTGCCGCCGCGCTGCAGAAGTTCCTGGTGCGCGTGCAGGTGAATGCCAGGCGCAGCGACGATATCTGTCGCGACACCGCGAAACTGCTCGCTGACCAGCGCGTGATCGGCTGGTTCCAGGGGCCGTCCGAGTTCGGGCCGCGCGCGCTCGGCAACCGGAGCCTGATTGCCGATCCGCGCCGGGCTGAGATGAAGGACATCCTTAACAGCCGCGTCAAACACCGGCAGGCGTTCCGCCCGTTCGCGCCGATCGTGCTGGCCGAGCGGATGAAGGAAGTCTTCGAAGGCGAGGAGGATTCGCCGTTCATGCTGATCGCAAAGCCGGTCCGCCCGGAGTGGCGCGACAAGATTCCGGCAGTGGTCCATGTCGACGGCTCGGCGCGCGTGCAGACCGTGCGCGAGGCGACCAACCCGAGGCTCTACCGGCTCCTGAAGGAGTTCGAAGCGCTGACCGGCGTGCCGGTGCTGATCAATACTTCCTTCAACGTCAAGGGTGAGCCGATCATCGAGACGCCGGAGGATGCCGTGAACTGCTTCCTCACCACCGGGGTCGACAACCTGATCCTGCACGACACGATCGTATCGAAGGGCCGGATGCACAAGGTCGTCGCGCCGCTGGTCAGGACCTACGGCGATGTCGCGAACATCGTCGCCTCGACCGCCCCGCCGCCGAACTGACGGCGGGCCGTCGCATCATCCTACGTCGCCTTCGCGGGTGTCGGCGTCTTCGGCAGCGGCTTGTCCTGCCGCTTCGACCAGGAGATGTAGTAGGCCACGATCGTCATGATCGCGATGCCGGTGACGCTGACGAAGATCTGTGCGAACAGCGAGCCCGAGCTCATCGACAGCTCGAAGTGTCCGACAAAGGACAGGAACACGCCGACGCAGAACACCGCGAGCGACTGCTGGCCGCAGACGATCAGGGGATCGAACACCCTCCATTCCAGCGCCGCCCAGTCCTTCGGGATGAAGCGGATCACGAGGATGACGATGACCGCGAAGTGGATGAAACGGTAGGGCGCGAGGTTGGTCTTGTCGTTCGGGTTGAAGGCCGAATAGAGCCAGTCAGGGAACATGGCGCCGAAATCCGGGAAGCGGCCGGCCATGGTCATGATGAGCGCGAAGATCAGATAGGCGACGCAGAACCAGAGCGTGTAGGGCGAGTTGATGATGTTGGCATTCTGGCGTGCGCCGCCGAGCGCGCACCAGGCGCCGAACACGAACAGCACCTGCCAGGCGAACGGGTTGAAGTACCAGACGCCGGCCGGATAGGCCGACAGGTTCCAGCCCATCTGCCGCGATGCCAGCCACAGCACGATCGAGGCGATCATGGTCACGTTCGGTTGCCGCAGCATGAACCAGAGCACCGGCGGGAACAGGCCCATCAGCACGATGTAGAGCGGCAGCACGTCGAGGTTGACCGGCTTGAATTTGAGGAACAGGCCCTGGCGCAGGGTCTCGGTCGCGTTGTCGACGAGGCCGGCGACGTTGAACTCGTTGATGAGGTTGGAATCGCCGAAGCGCAACGCCAGGTAGCTGATTGCGGCGATATAGATCACGAACAGAATGATGTGGGCGACGTAGAGCTGCCAGACGCGCTTGGTCAGCCGGGTCGCGCCGACGATGAAGCCGCGCTCCAGCATCATCCGGGCGTAGACAAAGGAGGCGGTATAGCCGGAGATGAAGACGAAGAGGTCGGCGGCGTCGCTGAAGCCGTAGTTCCTCGTGGTGATCCAATTCACCACATTGTCAGGGATATGATCGAGATAGATCGCCCAGTTCGCGACCCCGCGAAACAGGTCGAGCCGGAGATCGCGTCCCTTTTCGGGCAGGGTGGCGTTGATTTTCATGGGTCCCGCTTCGAAGTGATGCTTTCGAGAAGGCCGCGCCGCGAGGCCGCTGGCGACCATCCGCGGCCAGATTGTCACAGCGCGGTAGAATGGCTATACCGGACGGGAAGGTAACATCCGGGTTCAGGAATCACCCATCACATCCGTGAAAGGTGTCTCTATACTATCCCGGGCGTTCCCTCCACACGCTCCATGTCGCACATCCCCGAAGGTTCGACGATCCATGACGACAGCACGCATTTTTAAGCCCGCCAAAAACGCGATGCAATCAGGGCGTGCCAAGACCAGGGAATGGCAGCTTGACTACGAGCCGGAACAGCCGCGGATGGTCGAACCCCTGATGGGCTGGACCTCGTCCGGCGACATGAAGCAGCAGCTCACCCTCCGTTTCCACACCAAGGAAGAGGCGATCGCCTATTGCGAACGCAAGGGCATCCCCTACCAGGTGATCGAGCCGAAGGAATCGCTCCACCGGCAGATCGCCTATGCCGACAATTTCTCGTTCAGGCGCGGCGAGCCCTGGACGCATTAGCGTAATGAGATCAGGTCGAGTGGTATCCGCAATGGATGCTGCGCTCCCTCTCCCGCTTGCGGGGGAGGGCGGGGTGGGGGTGTCTCCGCGATTCACACTGTTCGACCGTGGGGAGAGAGCCCCCACACCCGGCGCTATGTGCCGACCTCCACCGCAAGCGGGAGAGGTGAAGTGAACTCGCCGTAACGGCGGCCGGCGACCTCAGGGCGCCCGTAGCAGGGAATATTTGCCGACGATGCGGCCGACCCGCTTCCTGGCGCCGAACAGCATGATGCCGAGATATTCGATGCTATCCGGCGTGAGGCCGCTCATCATGCGCCGGAATTCACCGTAGTCGTTGGTCTCTTGTCCCTGCACAGGGAAGTCGACGATCTCGATCCCTGCCTCGGCCGCCTTGTGCCGGATCCGCGGCAAGTCCTCCTTCGGCGCGCCGAGCACGGGAATTCCGATCGGGATCAGTCCCGCATGGGGATTGCCTGCGGCGTCGATCAGCGCGTCGCCCACGAGGTGGGGGTGGCGGGCGCCCATCGTCAGCGCCATCACGGCGGCGGCGTTGGCGGCCTTGCCGAGCGGCAACCCTGCATCGATCACCGCCACGCAGCGCTGCGGCTCGACCGGGTCTTGCTCGTAATCGCGATCAGCAGGATCCACCATCACCAACCTCGCTGTACAAGTAACTCGTATACAAGTAACATGCGTGCGTGAAAACCGTCAACCACCTCGGATGGCTGCAACGGAACGATGGACAAGATCGAAGACTGCATCAGCTTCCTGCTCGGAAAGGCGCAGCAGCGGGTGACACGCCGTGCCAAGGAATTGCTGGCCGAGCACGATGTCACGCCGGTGCAGTACGCCGCGCTATGCGTGCTCTGGGAAAAGGACGCGCAGACGGCGGCCGAGCTGGGCGCGCGGCTCGTGATCGACAGCGCGACCATGACCGGCGTCATCGACCGGCTCGAGCGCTCGAACCTCATCACGCGCGAGGCCCATGCGAGCGACCGACGCATCTACCATCTCTACCTGACCGATCGCGGGCGTGCGCTGCGGGCTCCGCTGGATTCCGCCATGGAGAAGCTCAACTCCGAAGTCGCAGAGCTTCTCGGCAGGGACTGGCCGC
The DNA here is from genome assembly GCF_054063735.1 of Bradyrhizobium sp. USDA 10063. NCBI lineage: Bacteria > Pseudomonadati > Pseudomonadota > Alphaproteobacteria > Hyphomicrobiales > Nitrobacteraceae > Bradyrhizobium > Bradyrhizobium sp. USDA 10063. Next base: position 923,366 of record NZ_JBSSGP010000002.1, read on the forward strand.
GCTTCCACCGCATGCTGCGCAAAGTCGGCGTGTCGAGCTAGGGCAACGGGAGCGGCAGCGGTGCGTCCTTCGAGACGCCGAGCACCGGGAAGCTCCTGATGGTGCGCACTTCGGCCATCGCGGAAAATTGCAGGAGCTGCCGATGCATGCCCTGCACACTGCTCGCCACGCATTTGAGCAGAAAGTCCGCCTCGCCTGAAATGCGCCAGCATTGCTGCACCAAGGGCAGGCGGGCGATCGACGCCTCGAACGCTTCCAGCGTGGCCTGGTTCTGGCTGGTCAACTGAATCAAGACAAAGGACACCACCTCGTAGCCGAGCGTCCGCTCGTCGAGACTCGCGCGGATGTCCCTGATGACGCCGCGGCTACGCAGCGCGCGGACGCGGCGCAGACAGGCCGGCGCGGAGATGCCGACCCGTTGCGCCAAATCGTTGTAGCGCAGCCGGCCGTCCTGCTGCAGCTCGGACAAAATCTTCAGATCGATCTCGTCGAGCTCGGCGCGTTCTGTCATGAATGTCTCGTGCGCTGATAAACGAATTATCCTGCGGCGACGCGCCGTGTGGCCCTGCGGCTGACGCGGGCAGGGGGAGCGGCTGCCTGCGGCGCGATGCCTGATAGCACCAGCTTTTCATGGGTGGCGATGATGGATTCCTTCGAGAGCCGGCCGCCTGGACGATACCAGGTGCAAGGTCCGGTCAACATCGCCAGGATCGCAAAGGTCGCGACCTGGACATCCACCAATTCGAAGACGCCTTGCGCAACACCTTCTTCGAGGATGCCGGCGAGGCGCCGCTCATAGGCCTCGCGCAAGGCGATCACCGCCGCATAATTCTTCGACTCCAGGCTGCGCAGCTCGGAATTGGCGATGTAGACCTCGCGCTTGCGCGTCATGTGATAGCTGACGTGGAAGGCGATGAAAGCGCGGAGTTTTTCTTCCGCGCCACTCTTGCCGTCGAGCGCGAGGTCGAGCTGGCGCAGCAGTTCGTTGATATGGTGCTGCACCAGGTCGAACAGCAATTCCTGCTTGGTGCTGATATGGTTGTAGAGCGATCCCGCCTGGATGCCGACCTCGGCGGCGAGCTGGCGCAGGCTCATGGCCTCATAGCCATGCTCGAAGATCAGGCGCGTTCCGGCTTTCCGGATGGCCTCCAGCGTCGTTGGGCCGTGTGAACCGATCGTGCGCGCCATCGGGACCCTCGCAGGAGCGTTGGAAAAGTAAGGAAACAAGCGAACGATCGTATGTTTATAACCAGAAAACGAAGTGAAATCAACGTGCTATAGCTTAGATATTCGCTCAGTGCGGATGCTCTTGAGACCGCAGTAAAAAAACGTATGATCGTTCGTTATAAAAATCCAGGACGATCGGAGGAATCATGGCCCCGAACCCGGCGGTGATGGTGAATTTCGCAAGACGGGATGGCCCCGATTACGCGTCCGAGCCTATCGCGCGAGGAGCCGCGATATTCTAGTTTGAAGGTTGTCGAAACACGCGGGCAGAAAAGCGCAACATGCAGCTTCATTCCACGATCGATCCCAAATCCCAGGAATTTTCTGGCAATGCCGAAGTGATGCGTGGCCTCGTGGCCGAGCTCCGCGACAAGCTCAGCCAGGTCGCGGGCGGCGGAGGCGAGGCCTCCCGTATCAGGCACACGTCGCGCGGCAAGATGCTGGCACGCGACCGCGTCGACCTCCTGGTCGATCCCGGCACCGCGTTCCTTGAATTGTCGCCGCTCGCGGCCAACGGCCTCTATGGCGGCGATGTGCATTCGGCGAGCGTGATCACCGGAGTGGGGCGCATTGCGGGCCGCGAATGCGTTATCGTCGCCAATGACGCCACCATCAAGGGCGGCACCTATTATCCGATGACGGTGAAGAAGCACCTGCGCGCCCAGGATATCGCGCGGCAGAACAATCTGCCCTGCGTCTATTTGGTCGATTCCGGCGGCGCCTTCCTGCCGTTGCAGGACGAGATCTTCCCGGACGAGCGGCATTTCGGCCGCATCTTCTACAACCAGGCGCAGATGTCGGCTGCCGGCATTCCGCAGATCGCGATCGTTATGGGCTCCTGCACTGCAGGTGGCGCCTACGTGCCGGCGATGTCGGACGAGAGCATCATCGTCCGCAATCAGGGGACAATCTTTCTCGGCGGCCCGCCATTGGTGAAGGCTGCGACCGGCGAGGTCGTCACCGCCGAAGAGCTCGGCGGCGCCGACGTGCATTCGCGGCAATCCGGTGTCACCGACCACTACGCGCAGAACGATGCGCACGCGATCGGCATCGCCCGGCGCATCGTTGCCACATTGAAGCCGCCTGCGCGAGCCGCGCTCAACATGCGCGAGCCGCGCGAGCCGCTTTTTCCGGCCGAGGAGATCTATGGCGTAGTGTCGTCCGATGGCCGCAAGCCGTTCGACGTCCACGACATCATCGCGCGGATCGTCGACGGCTCCGAGTTCGACGAATTCAAGAGGCTCTATGGCACGACGCTGATCTGCGGCTTTGCCCATATCTGGGGTTTCCCGGTCGGCATCATCGCCAACAACGGCATCCTGTTCAGCGAAAGCTCGCTGAAGGGCGCGCATTTCATCGAACTGTGCTGCCAGCGCGGTATCCCGCTGGTGTTTTTGCAGAACATCACCGGCTTCATGGTCGGTAAGAAATACGAGGCCGGCGGCATCGCGCGGGATGGCGCCAAGCTCGTCACCGCGGTTGCGACCGCCGGCGTGCCGAAATTCACCGTCGTGATCGGCGGCTCCTATGGCGCCGGCAATTACGGCATGTGCGGGCGCGCCTACAGCCCGCGCTTCCTCTGGCTGTGGCCGAATGCGCGCATTTCGGTGATGGGCGGCGAACAGGCCTCCATGGTGCTGAGCCAGGTCCGGCGCGACAATATCGAGGCCAAGGGCGACACCTGGTCGGTTGAGGAAGAGGAGAAGTTCCGCGCGCCGATCCGGGAGCAGTATGAGAGCCAGGGCAATCCCTATTACGCGACCGCGCGGCTCTGGGACGACGGCGTGATCGATCCCGCCGACACGCGTCTCGTGCTCGGCCTCGGGCTATCGGCTGCCGCCAATGCGCCGATCGAACCGACGAAGTTCGGCCTGTTCAGGATGTGACGATGAACCGCTCAAAACTCTACCGGCGTTTTCGCACCCTGCTGATCGCCAACCGGGGCGAGATCGCGGCCCGCGTGATCCGCACCGCCAAGGCCATGGGCCTGCGCACGGTCGCCGTCTATTCCGAGGCCGACCGCGATGCCCTGCATGTCGCGCTCGCGGACGAGGCCGTCCTGTTGGGCCCGGCGCGGGCGCGCGACAGCTATCTCAACATCCAGCGCGTGATCGAAGCGGCGCGCGAGACCGGCGCCGAGGCGATCCATCCCGGCTACGGCTTCCTGTCCGAGAACGCCGAATTCGCGCAGGCCTGCTTTGAGGCAGGGCTGGTGTTCGTCGGCCCGGCGGCCGAGATGATGAATGCGATGGGCTCGAAATCAGGCTCCAAGGCGTTGATGGAAAAGGCCGGCGTGCCGCTGGTGCCGGGCTATCACGGTGAGGCGCAGGACGAGGCGACGCTGGCTGACGCCGCCGAGCGTATTGGTTTCCCGGTGCTGGTGAAGGCTTCCGCCGGCGGTGGCGGCCGCGGCATGCGGGTGGTGAATTCGGCGGCCGAGCTGCCGGCTGCGATCGTCAGCGCCAAGCGCGAGGCCAAGGCGGCATTCGGCGACGACCGCATGCTGATCGAGAAATACGTCCAGAATCCGCGCCACATTGAGGTGCAGATCATCGGCGACAGCCACGGCAATCTGCTCTCGCTATGGGAGCGTGAGTGCACGCTGCAGCGTCGGCATCAGAAGGTGATCGAGGAAGCGCCGTCGCCCACGCTGAACGCCACCCAGCGCGAGACGGTCTGCGCCGCCGCGCGGAAGGCGGCCGCGGCCGTGAACTACGTCGGCGCCGGCACCATCGAATTCGTCTCCGACGGCAAGGACGTGTTCTTCATCGAGATGAACACGCGCCTGCAGGTCGAGCATCCCGTCACCGAACTGATCACCGGCGTCGATCTCGTGGAATGGCAGCTCCGCGTCGCCTTCGGCGAAAAGCTGCCCGTCAGCCAGGACGAGATCAAACTGAACGGCCATGCTATCGAGGCGCGGGTCTATGCGGAAAATCCGCAGAAGAACTTCATGCCCTCGGTCGGTCGCATCAGGACCTGGCGCACGCCGCAGGAGGGCGACGGCCTGCGCATCGACGCCGGCTATCGCAGCGGCGATAACGTCTCGCCGTACTACGATGCGATGCTGGCCAAGGTGATCGCGTGGGCGCCAACGCGCGAGGTGGCGATCGAGAAGCTCAACCGCGGCCTGCAGGAGACCGATGTTCGCGGCATCGTCACCAACATCCCGTTCCTGTCGGCGCTGGTGACGCATCCTGCTGTGGTCGCGAATGCGATTGATACTGGCTTCATCGAGCGCGAACTGAAGAGCCTGACGGCGGAACGTGGTGCGGCCGGTGTGTTCGAGCTGTGTGCCGCAGTCGCTGCGATCTTGAACGAGGAGCAGAAAGCCGCGCGGAAGGACGCACATTCGCCGTGGCAGACCTTTGGCTGGATGCCGGTCGGCCAGCGGCAGCGGGTGTTCTCGTTCCGGCAGGGGCAGGGCGCCGAGCAGAAGGCGACGTTGCGCTATGGCAACGGGCCGTCGACGGTCTCGGTCGGCGGTCGCGAGTTCGTGCTGGAGATGGCGCCGTCCGCGGACGGCGGCTTTGATCTGACGCTCGACGGGACGAGATCCCGTGTCATGGCGGTGATCGAAGGGCACGAGCTCTACTTGCGCACCCGCAACGGCCGCTTCGACCTGCATTGGGTCGATCCGTTCGGCGGCGAGACCGAGGAGCAGGTCGGCGAGGACAAGATCGTGGCGCCGCTCCCGGGCACCGTGGTCGCGCTGCTTGCCGAGGAGGGGGCGAAGCTGGAGAAAGGTGCGCCGATCCTGACGCTGGAGGTCATGAAGATGGAGCAGACGCTGCGGGCGCCGTTTGCGGGCGTGTTGACGAAGCTGATGTGCAAGGTCGGCGATATTGTCGGCGAGGGTGTCGAACTCGCCGAAGTCGAGCCGGTGGAAGCGTGATGAGCGGGAACGTCCGCATCGTCGAGGTCGGCCCGCGCGACGGGCTGCAGAACGAGAAGACGCCGATCAGCGTCGCCGATCGGATCACCTTCATCGAGCGCCTGATCGCTGCCGGCCTGCCGATCGTCGAGGTCGGCGCCTTTGTGTCGCCGAAGGCGGTCCCGCAGATGGTGGGATCGGCCGAGGTGCTGCGCGGCGTCAGCAGCCTTCCCGGCGAATTCCACGTGCTGGTGCCGAACGAGAAAGGCTATGAGGCCTCGCAAGCCGCCGGGGCCAAGGTGATCGCGGTTTTCGCGTCCGCCTCCGAAGGGTTCTCGCGCGCTAACATCAATTGCACGGTCGCGGAATCGATCGAGCGCTTCAAGCCGGTGCTGGCGCGTGCCAAGGCCGACGGCATCAAGGTGCGCGGCTATATCTCCTGCGTGCTGGGCTGCCCCTTCGACGGCGAGGTCAAGCCGCAGGCCGTGATCGACGTCGCCAGGACGTTGTGGGATCTCGGCTGCTACGAGATCTCGCTCGCGCGACACCATTGGCGTCGGCACACCGCTGAAGGCGAAGCATCTGATGCGCGCTGTTGCAGCCGAGGTGCCGTTGCAGAACCTCGCGATGCATTTCCACGACACCTACGGCCAGGCGCTCGCCAATCTCTACGCCGGCATGGAGGAGGGCGTCCGCGTCATCGATTCCGCCGCCGGCGGTCTCGGTGGCTGCCCCTACGCGCCCGGCGCGACCGGCAATGTCGCGACGGAGGACGTCGTCTATATGCTCGAAGGCATGGGCATTGCGACCGGCGTCGACATGGACGAGCTGCTCGCCGCGACCAATGAGGTAAGCCGTTTGCTCGGCCGCCCACCGGTGAGCCGCGTCGCCAATGCGCTGAACGCGAAGAAGAAACGTCAGTAGCCCGGACGGTTTTTCGACAAACCTTCGATTGCTGCAGACACGCATTGCGTCCTCATGCAGCTTAAGGTAGTATACCGGAGTTCTGTTTTTTATGATTTTGCGCTCACGCATTGACCAGCGGTGTTATTGCGATGCGAGTAGAAATTTCACTCCCGACCAACGATAGCCAGCAACGAGCATTTCTGACCTGGGTGCCAGTCAAGGCCACGGCGCGAATAGTCGATGCGTCAGGTGCGCCGAATCCGTCGATTGTTACGCTGAAAAACGGAGGGACTGACGGCGGCGGCCGAGTCGTGTTTGACCTCCAGCGAAGTGACGCCGGAGCTGAGGAGATTCAGCTTCAACTGCCGACCAACGGTACCCCGGTGGAATTCTGGGTAGCCGGCCAATTCCAGCATCCAAGCAGCGCGTACGGAGACGCGGCGATAGATGTGGTAGCTTCGGGGGCATCGGTCGGGCGACGCGAGTTGATGATCCGTGTTCGCAAGAACGCGGTAAAATTATCTGATGCCGAACGGGACCGCTTCCTGATTGCGTTGGGTCAGCTCAACGATGCGGGACACGGCATCTTCCAAGGCTTTCGAGATACGCATGTCCAGCAATCGGTGGACGAGGCTCATGGCTATCCGGCCTTCCCGCCGTGGCACCGCGCCTATCTGCTCGATCTCGAACGTTCGCTTCAGGCGATTGATGCGACGGTGACACTGCCCTATTGGCGGTTTGACGAAGCCGCGCCCGCGCTGTTTTCCTCGGCATTTCTCGGTATGCCGCCGACCAATCCCGCTTTGGGCGATACAATCCAGTTTCCGCACGGCCATCCGCTGGAGTTCTGGAAGACCGACGGTACGGATTCGATTGATCGGCGGCCTCGTTTCAACATCAGCGGCCCACCGCCCCAGAGCCTGCAGGACGGAACACCGTGGGTCATTTCGCAGGACGACACCATGGCGCTGGGGACGGACTACGCCGATTTTCGGGAGCTCGAATTCGCGCCCCACGGTAACGCCCATGTGAGCTTCCGCGGACCGATCAGCAGAGTTCCGCAGGCAGCCAAGGATCCGCTGTTCTTTCTCCTGCATGCCAATGTCGATCGTCTCTGGGCTTTTTGGCAATGGCTCAACCGCCGGACCGACGCGAGCGATTCTGCGACATATTCCTTGGGCGGATCGCTGGCAGGCAACCGTCCAGGGCTGATTGGCCATAACCTTGGCGACACCATGTGGCCGTGGAATCAGTCCCGAACACCACCGCGACCCACATTCGTTCCGCCGCGAGGTAAGTTCCCCGAATCGGACGCGGTCAACCGGCCTAGCTCCCGGCCGAGGGTTCAGGATATGATCGATTATCAGGGAGTTCAGGGTGGGGAATCCCTGGGCTTTGACTACGATGATGTGCCGTTTGAACTGCACCCTGGAGCGGTCGCATGAACGTCAAGGAATATCGCGCACAGGTCGAGGCGCAGCTTGGCGGCGCCAACAGGGCTGCTAGCGCCGCGCCAGCGGCCAAATCACCATCACCGGAGAAGATCTGGCAGGACGCGCTCGCCAAGCTGTCCAATGCGGCTTCCTCGGACCAGGAGCGAAAGCAGGCGCTTCAGGTATTGCAGGCGGGGACCTTCCTTGGCCAGAAGTTCGATTCTGTTCGCGCGCAATATACGGATGCGCTCCGAAGAGCGGCGACGGATGCCGACATGGAGATCCGCCATTTTGCGCTCGACGTGCTGGTGGATTCCAAGGACGCCGTTGCTCGCCAGTTGCTGACCGACGGTTTGCAGGGCAAGATGGCGCCGCTGCTTCCCGCGGCGGCCGCGCTATCGCTATTGGCGAGAGACGATCATGGTTCGGCGAGCGCGGTCGCGCGCGATTTGCTGTCGCAAAGCGGTGATGAAGCGACGCGCGCGCAAGCTGTACGCGTGCTCGGTGCCGACCCAAGTGCGACCGATCTGGTCACCGAAATCTTGAAGAACAAGGACGAGTTCAGGGAGGTTCGTCGGGCCGGCGCTGTCGCCTTGAAGGGGCTAAACCCGAACCTGTTTGAGCAGAGCGCCAAAGAAATACTCGACGACGGGACCGACTACGACGACATCAAGTCGACGGTTGGCGGTGCTCTCGAACGTTCCGGGATTTCGTTCGATCGAACTCCTGGCTTGAAATGAGTGAAGCATCTGTTCTGCCGGATGACCTGGCATCCGCATTGGAACAGATCGCGTCCGCCGGTGAATGTCGCAAGGCGCGGTCGAATCTACTTTCGCTGATGAATGAGGATGCCTCGCTCTACCGCGGCAAGGGCACAGTCGAAGTCGAACGGTTGCGCGCTTTCATTGCGGTTAGACTGGGAGAGATCGGCCTCGCCGATGCCCTCATCCCCTATGCCATCGAGGAGCTGGAAACAGGGACCAATGCCTATGCGGTAGCCGCTGCGACCCGCATATTGCGCGCGGCGTCGGAGCTGCCCAACGGCATCGAAAGGTTGATTGGCCGCGCGATCGGCAGGATTCGTTCAGTCGACGAATTTGTTCAATTCGACACCTATCCAGGCTCGCCCGGCATCGCCTCGGTCAGCGCGATCGAGGAAATGAGGGAGGTGCTGTCAACGCTTCGTCCGAAAGCGCGGACAGACTTCGGAAGGATCGATGCGCCGGCATCCGAACATCATTCGTGTTGCGGCCATGACGACGGAATTGCCCCCGATCCGAATCCGATCGTCGGTTCGATTGTCGGCTTGCGCGACGTCGAACTGCAGAATCAGGATGGCGAAGGCGCGACATTCGGAGATATTTTTTTGGGTCGCCCGAGCCTCATCACGTTTTTCTACACGCGATGCATGAATCCGGACAAGTGTTCGCGGACCATCAGTCAGTTGGGCGAGATCCAGCGTGTGATACGCGATCGTGGTGTCGGAAGTTCAGCCATGATTGCAGGCATTACCTATGACCCGCAATATGATCTGCCGCAGCGCCTCCGCCGGTATGGCGAGGATCGTGGGCTGGTATTCGGCGAGAGCTGTCAGCTCCTGCGCACAACAGGCCCCTTCGAGGTTGTTCGAGACAGCCTGCAACTGGGCGTCGGATATGGCTCGGCGACAGTCAATCGGCACCGGATCGAACTGCTGCTGACGGACGCGGCTGGCGCGATCGTTTACTCCAATGTTCGGCGTCTCTGGGATGCGCGGGAAGTCACGGATCTGCTTCTCGCCATCCAAGGATGATTTATCGCGCTCCCTCCGGTCCCATCACGAGATCCGGCAGCCACGTCGAGATCCCCGGGAAGAAGCAAAGCAGCAGCACCGCCAGCATCATCAAGAGCACGAAGGGCAGCGTGCCCCAGATCACTTCGCTCAAGGGAATGTCGGGCGCGACATTGCGGATGACGAAGATGTTCAAGCCCACCGGCGGATGGATCAGGCCCATTTCCATCACGATGGTCATCACAACGCCGAACCAGATGATGTCGAAATTGGCAGCGCGGAGCGGCGGCAGGATGATCGGGGCGGTCATCAGGATGATCGAGACCGGCGGCAGGAAGAAGCCGAGCACGATCACCATGAGCAGGATCGCCGCGAGCAATTCCCAGCGCGGCAGGTGCATCGCGACGATCGCCTCCGCGGCCGATTGCGAGATGTGCAGGTAGCTCATCACGTAGGAGTAGAGCAGCGACATGCCGATGATCATCATCAGCATGGTCGATTCGCGGATGGTGGATTTCAGGATCGGCTCGAGGTCGCTCGGCTTCCAGACGCTGTAGATCACGGCGATCAACCCGAGCGCCAATAGTCCGCCGAGGCCGGCGGTCTCCGACGGCGTCGCATAGCCGCCATAGAGCGCGATCATCACGCCGGTCAGAAGCAGCACGAACGGCAGCACCCGCGGCAGCGCATTGAAGCGGTCGGCCATTGTGAACTCGTCGCGCTGCAGGATCGCGGAGTCCGTACCGGTCGCGTCATAGGCGGCACGCGCGGCCGCATATTCCTTGCGGAAACGCAGCACGGCGTAGACGCCGAACAGCGTCACCAGCAAGAGACCCGGTCCGATGCCGGCAAGGAACAGGCGCCCCAGCGACTTCTCCGCCGCGACCGCGAACAGGATCATGGTGATCGAGGGCGGCAGCAGGATGCCGAGCGTGCCGCCGGCGGCGATGATTCCGGCCGCAAAGCCGCCGGAATAGCCGCGCTTGCGCATTTCGGGGATGCCGGCCGAACCGATCGCCGAGCAGGTCGCCGGCGAGGAGCCCGCCATCGCCGCAAACAGAGCGCAGGCGAACACGTTGGCGACCCCGAGCCCGCCGGGCACGCGATGCAGCCAGGCGTGCAGGGCCGAATAGAGATCCTGCCCCGCGCGGGATTTGCCGATCGCCGCGCCCTTCAGGATGAACAGCGGGATCGACAGCAGCGTGATCGAGGCCATCTCCTCGTAGACGTTTTGCGTCACGGTATCGAGCGAGGCGGTCGGCATGTAGATCGCCATGAACACGACCGCGACCGCGCCCAAAGCAAATGCAATGGGCATGCCCGAGAACATCGCAAACAGAGTGGCAAGCCCGTAACTGATGCCGATGCCAAGTACAGTCATCGGCGCGCACCACCAGTGAGTGGGATAATGATCTGCAGCAGGAGCTGCAGGCAGAGCAGCGTCATGCCAAACGCCATCAGCACATAGGGGATCGCGAGCGGCGGCGACCACATCGAGTTCGAGACCTGGCCGTCGACATAGGCCTCATGCGTCAGCGTCCAGGATTTCCAGGCAAAGAAGGCGCAGAAGGCCAGGCTCGCGGCATCGACAAGCCACAGCCTGATGCGATTTGCGAGCGGCGACATCAGCCCGACGAAAGCCTCGATGCTGACATGGCCGCGCTGGCCCTGCACATAGGCCGCGGTCATGAAGGTGGCGCCGACCAGAAGGAACACCGCGGCCTCGTCCTGCCAGTAGTTCGGGCTGTGGAATAGAGCGCGGCCGAGCACGCTGTAGCTCAGGATCACGCAGGCCGCGACCAGCGCGATGGACGCGAACACGACGATGATGTTGTTGCAGATGGCAAGCCCGCGCGACAGCACCGTCACGAGCGCATTGCCCGTGACGGCGGTCTGGCGTTCGGCTTGATCCGCGACCGGACCATGCATCATGCTGCGACGTCGCTTGCGAGCTTCAACAGATTGGCTGCCGTCGCGGTTTTAGCACCATAGTCCTTCCAGGCGGTATCCCGTGCAATATCGCGCCACTTGTTGACGGTGGCCACATCAAGCGCGGCGACCTTGGCGCCGGCCTTCTCGTAGACCTTGGCGACCTCGATATCGTCGTCCTGCGCGCCCTTCTTGCCGAAGGCTTCGAGCTCGGCGCCGACGGCAATGATGATGTCCTGCTGCTTCTTCGGCAGCTTGTCGAAGATCGCTTTCGACATCATCAACGGCTCCAGCATGAACCAGTAGGAGGTGCCGGCACCGGAGGTCAGGGATTTCGCGACTTCCTCCAGGCGGAACGAGATCAGGCTGGTGGAGGAGGTGATGCCGGCGTCGCAGGCGCCGGTCTGCATCGCCGCATAGAGCTCGTTGGAAGGTACCGACAGCACGGCCGCGCCGGCCGTCTGCAGCACCATGTCCATCTCGCGCGAGCCGCCGCGCACCTTCATGCCCTTGGCGTCCTCGGGCGCCACGATCGGCTTGGAGCGGCTGGCGACGCCGCCGGCCTGCCAGACCCAGGTCAACAGGATGATGCCCTTGTCGGCCAGGAAGTCGGAGAGCGCCTTGCCGACCGGCTCCTTCTTCCAGCGCAGGCCCTGGTCGTAGGTCGTGACCAGGCCCGGCATCAGGCCGATATTGGTCTCCGGCAGTTCGCCGCCGGCATAGGGCATCGGGTAGAGGCTGATGTCGAGTGCGCCCTTGCGCATGGCGGAGAACTGCGCGTTGGTCTTGATCAGCGAGGAGTTCGGATAGACTTCGGCGGATATCTCGCCGCCCGAGCGCTTCGCCACTTCGGCGGCGAACATCCGGCAGAGGCGGTCGCGGAAATCGCCCTTGTCGATGGTGCCGCCGGGGAACTGGTGCGAGATTTTCAGCGTGGTCGCGGCATAGGCGGTACCGACGCCGAAGCGTAGCACCGCGGGCGCGGCAAGCGCCGAGGCAAGGACGTGGCGGCGAGTGAGCATAAAGTTTCTCCCATTGGAAAGGCTGTTCTTGATTGGCGATAAGGCGGAACTTTGAGGGCCGCATTTAGGCGAACTCTGCCAAAATCTCTAGTCCGATAGTTCCAGGCGGCTGATCGATCGGCGCCAAAGCATCACAGCTAACAGAATTGCTGCGCTGCACACTGCGGCTGACGATCGGTCCCAGCGCCTGATTTTCAGGCAGTGCCGGTCCGCGCGCCCTTTCAAGACTTCGTGAAGGGGTAACAACGGTCATTCCGGCTGCGTCGAGGGGAGAGCGGCAGACGTCGCTTCATGTCAATCGTCAGCAAGGATGACCACAATGACCTTCTCGACCCGTATCGGCCTCGGCGTCTCCGCCGCACTCGTTGCCCTCAGCGTCGCGCTGTCGCCGGCCGCCTTTGCCCAGGACAAGATGGGCAAGGACGACGCCATGAAGAAAGACACGATGTCCAAGGACGCCATGTCCAAGGACGCCATGTCGAAGCATGACGGCATGAAGAAAAGCGACGGGATGATGAAGAAGGATGATGCGATGAAGAAAGACGACGGCATGAAGAAGAACTGATTGCCGTCTCTTCTTCACCGCGCGCGGCGCGATAAGAGGACACCACGCCGAGATGCGTCGCCCGGGTGAAGCGCCAGCGTAACCCGGGACCGCTCGTAAACCTTGGCGCAAATGTCCCGGGTTGCGCGTTCCGCTGAACCCGGGCTACGACGGCTCCGCTTCAATTCGCGTGCGGCGAGTCACCTTTTTTTCTTGCCGCGTTCCTTGCGGGCGGCGTAGCGCGCGTCGCGCTTGGCCTTCTGTTCGGCCTCGAGCGCGGCCTGCCGCGCGGCTTCCTCTTCCTTCTCGCGCGCGATTCTTGCCGCTTCCGCGGCGGCAGCCTCTTCCTCGATACGCTTCTGCTCGGCCTTCGCGGTCTCCCGCGCAAGCCTTGCCTGCTCGCGGCTGGCCGCGATCGCGGCGCGCTCGGCGGCGCGCGCCTGCACCGTGGGATCATCGGGCCCGGGGCGGGAACGGAATTTTTCCAGAATGTTCTGCCGGGCCTGCTGCGCCGCCCTCTGGCGGTCGGAAAAGTTCGGTTCCTTGAAGCCGCTCATCGAGAGAGCCTTGTTATCTTCACTGCTGGTTGGAGGAATGACGAAAATCGGGTTGGCGCAGCACATAAGCGAACCCGGGGCAAAATGCCAGCGTCCAATTGGCATGCCAAACAGGCTTGTTCGCAGTGTATGCGCAGCACAAGCGAGCCGATGATTGCCGAAGGCAATACGGTGATCTGCGTCGAACTTCGCTAAAATTCTAGCCGAGCCAGAACAAGCTAGAAGTTGTCGCGCTGGCGGGAGGTTCCCAGCACCCTGGCGACGGTCTGCGCCGTCATGGCCACGCGATCGGAAGTCCGCTGCGCTTCGAGCTTGTCCCGGGCTTTCTCGCGGATCAGAAGCTCGATCAATTCGAGCCGCTTGCTGTCGTCGACCGCTTCCCGCCAGCAATCTCTTGTATCGATGATAGTCGTAGCCCGCGTCCTGTTGACCCATGGCACGCTCCGCACACGCGCTTCCTGAGAAGGCGCGCAGTCTTGAGCAGCGCGCGGACGCGTGCAACGGATTTGCGACACTTATGCCCAGGCTTTGAGAGTTTATCCGTCAGTTGTTGCAGATGTGATCACACCGGCACTTGCGAAGCGGCTAGTGCAACCACGATCTCTGCGGGAACGGTGCGGGAACCGACACGATCATGACAGACCCAAGGGAACGCCCAACGGAGCGCCCAAGGGAAGGCGGCAGCCGCCGCGGCGCGATTGCCGGTCTCCTGATCGCTGCCGCCATGCTGGCGGCCGGCTTGTGGCTGGCGCGCGAGCTGACCGCGGCGAGCAAGATGCAGGACTGCCTGATGTCGGGGCGGACCAACTGCAACGTGATCCAGCCGGCGCAATAGCGCGCGGGGCCAGCGCTAAAACGCCGCGGGCAATTGTGATGCCGATCACAGGGAGAGGGGGCAGCCGGTCCTATGCTCCGCGCAAACTGAACAGGAACGATCGCATGATCCACCAACTCTATAGCCGCAAGGGATTTGCGCTGCTGGCCGTCATCGTCGTGATCGGTTTTGGCGTGGCGCTGCTTTCAGCCGGCAGCCTCTCTCACGAGACGGTCGCGAGCGCGGCGCTCGGCCCGGGGTGGCAATGCAGCCGCATCGCCTTTGTCATGACGACCTGCACCAGAAATGCAAGGCCGCCGGAGCGCGCGCGCGTGCACGTGGAACAGCCGTCCCGCAGCTAGTCTCCCCGAGTGCGACCGCCGCAACATAATCGCGGATACGGTCGCCCTACGTTGAGAAGACCGCGTCGACCCTCCGCGTTGGCGCGAAACGGGCTTTCGCGGTCTCATGCTGCGCATTGCACGACCGCCTGGCGTTCGACACTATTGGAGTTTTCAGAATTGGAGTTTTCAGATGAAAAAGCTTTCCGGCCTCGCCGCGGCCACTGCGGCGCTCATGTTGATGTCCTGCTCGGGTTACGCGCTGGCACAGACCGCGCCGGCGGCCGGAACTGACGCTACCGCGCCCGCAGCGGACACGGCGCCGCCACCTGCCGCGACCACAGCGCCCGCCGCCACGACAACGCCAGCCGCCACTCAGCCGGATACGAATTCGCCGACCACTGAAAAAGCCGCGCCAAAGAAGAAAAAGACCGCGGCAAGGAAACGGACGCGACAGCAGGAGATCGACCATTCGATCGAGACCGGAACCGTGCCGGCCCGCTATCGCAGCTCGGTGCCGAAGCAGTACCAGCGATACATCCCGTTCGCCAAGCAGTGACCCGCGCGTCACCAGGCGACCGACCGCGATCGGCCGTCACCCGGTCCAATGTCAGTCGATGCGCATGCGCTTACTACGCGATGGCCGTGATCGTACGGGCTTGCCCGTCATCGTTTCCTGTCATTCAACTGTATTGTGCGGGCATTCAATCCTTGTGATCGATCGCCACGCGTTCATTCGTCGCTCGATTGGTCGATTCCAATGTCGCATCACCTGCTGAAGGCCATCGACGCCATCTATCAATCCGCAGCGGAACCATCGCATTGGCCGGTGGCGCTGCAGATGATCGCCGATTGCCTCGATGACGTCGGCGCCATTCTGCTCTATGGCAAGGACGACGGAAGTTTTGGCGCCATCCAGTCCGCCTCTCTCGATGCGATCGCGGAAGAATACATGCGCGAGTGGAGCTTTCGGGATATCCGCGCCATCCGCGCGCGCGAGCGTGGCTATTTCTTCAACCGCGATGTCGTGACCGACCGCGACGTCGTCTCCGAACAGGACATCGCAACCGACCCGTTCTATTCCGTGCTGCTTCGGAAGCACGGCCTGAAATATTTCGCCGCCGCAACGGTCTCGCCGGATGCGAAGATCGAAGTGGCGATGAGCATCCAGCGCGCGAGCGGCAAGCCGGTCTATAGCGATGCCGAGCTCGATCTCGTGGCCCAGCTCGGCCGCCACGTCGAGCGGTCGCTCCGCCTTGGCATCCGCCTGATGGATTCGGAACTGAGCAAGCTTGGCCTCGGCGCCGCCCTGGCGAAGTTGGGAACCGGGGTCTTTGTGCTGGATTCGGTTGGCCGCGTGATCTTCTCCAACCCGAAGGCGGAGTCCCTGCTCGGCGATGGTCTCGAGATCGTCGAGGAGAAGCTGGCCGCGGGATCGCTAGCCCTGAATTCGCCGGCCTCGGCGGCGATGAAACGCCTCGCGGCGTACCGCGCCGAGGATCTTCTGGCCGGCGAAAAGCCGATCATCGTGCACCGGCGAACGTCGGGGCGGCCGCTTGCGCTCTATGTCCTGCCTGTCTCGATGGCGGCCAACAGCATCAATCAGTTCCTGACGCAGGCCAGGCTGCTTATCCTGGTCGTCGACCCCGACAACAACAGCCCGCCGGATCCATCGCTGATCCGTGATGTGCTCGGCCTGACGCTGGGCGAGGCGAGGGTGACGGCGCTGGTCGGCACCGGCCAATCGCCGCGCGACGCCGCCGACAAGCTCGGCATCACCGAGGAGAGCGCCCGGACCATTCTCAAGCGCGTGTTCTCGAAGGTGGGCGTGTCGCGGCAGGGCGAACTGGCGGCGCTATTGGCACGGCTGGTGCTCAGATAAAAATGCTCTAGCCGGCGCAAGATACGGGTAGTTTGGCCGTATCACCCTCGCACTGCAGAGAAAATCAGCGGACAGTTCCCATTTGGGGAATGTCGGCGCGCCCGCGACCGGTGAAGAGATCACGTTGGGGCAATGGTCGGGTGATTGAGGCGAGCGGCATTCAACGCCTCACCTCCGACGATCGCAACAAGACAAGCTTTGAGAATTGGCGCGCCCGGGTTTTGCTCGGGGCGTGGTTGGCGGGGCCAAACCACGCGGCGGCATTGATCCTCGCCGCTCGCGTCAGCTCCGCCCCTGCGTTGAGGCCTTCGTTCCAAGGCCGCGAACGGCGGCGAATTTCACCGGCAGGACATTCCGGCTTCCATCTCGCCCCAGAAGCCGCACTGCGTGGCCGGCCTTGCGTGCAGTTCGTTCCGGAGCACCAGCAGGCTGGCTCCCACCAGAAGGGCGGCCGAGAGCGTGACAAGTAGTTTTCGCATCGCGTTCCAGTGAATCATTGACGGCAATTCTGCAGGCGCGCTTAAGGCATGCTGGCGGCGCCGGCAAGGCGCTGCGCGCAAACCTGTTCGTCTTCTCGGGCTGTACGTCAGCGGTAATATGCTGCCTTCAGCCGATTGCAGGTGCGCGCGCCGTCAGTTGGCCCAGCCGTTCCTTCAGCGCCCGAATGGTCGATTTGAGATTGTCCCGGCGCGTCGAAAGCGTTCTGGCGAGCAGCGGATACCGCGGATCCGCAGCATCGCAGATCCCTCCGGTGGCTTCCTCCGTCGCGATATCGCAATCGAGGATCCGGACGGACCTTTGCAGATCCTCCAGCATGGTCTGAATGACGAGGACGTCACGTAACGCAGTAATGCTGGAATTCCCAATCTGAGACGCGGCACCCATGGGCATTGCTCCCGCTTGATCCAACTCGGCGCAGCCCCGTCGGGGACTGCAGTGTCGGAGCAGCGATTAGCAAGACCTTTGCCAAATTCGGCAACCGGGCATTAACCACGCCGGGGGCTACCCGCGTGTCTCTCCAGCGATCGCCCGAGCCGGACCAGCCGCAGAGCGTTCCTCCGGAAGGATGGCCGTCCGGGGTCCCGAGACTCACCAAACGGCCCCAGGTGCGCTGGGGCCGCCAACCTTGGAGGTTTTCCTCCGGCCGGTGGGGGTAGGGGGCGTTCGACCGGAGGCCATGATTCGACTCAGGTCCCGCGGCTTCGTTCCTAGGCTCGGCTGGGAAGATGGTATTCTGGTCGGCCGCCCCAGCCGTTTCGGCGCCACCAGGGCTAAGCAACGGACCGAGTAGAAACTAAAAAGCCCGGGCTTGGCCGGGCTTTTGCTTCGTGTCTTGAGAAGATCAGTACTTCGCGACGACCGGAGTGCCCCAACCGAACCGATAGTTGATGCCGGCCTTGACGGTGTGAACGTCGGCGCCGAAGCCAATGCCGCCCGGCACGAACGCGGTCAGATAGTTCTCGTTGGCGTAGCTGGCGAACATGTATTCGACCTTGCCAGACCAGTTGGGCGCAAATCCGTATTCAAATCCACCGCCGACTGTCCAGCCCGAGTGGAATTGGCTTTCGGAAAAGAGCGTAATTCCCAACGCACCAACCGACATGCGATTGTCGGCCCACGCGTAACCGCCCTTGAGGTACAGCAGCGCAGCATCGACCGCGTATCCCACTCTGCCCGTGACGCTTCCGAAGGCTCTGATCCGATCTTCAAGGGTCACCCCCAGAATCGTTTCGCTGTAGCTGATGTCGGACCACGCGCCATCGGCTTCGATGCCGAATACGACAGGACTGCCGGCGGCCTGCCAATTGTAACCGATGGCGCCGCCGCCGAAGCCGCCCTTGATGTCGTTCGTCGTACCAACAATTCCGGCGATGTCGACGCTCTGCGACCAGCCGTAGCCACCCTGGGCGCCGATATAGAAGCCGGTCCAGTTGTAGGCAGCAACCACCGGCGGAGGCGCCTTGGTGTAAGGCCGTGCGCCGAGATCGGCCGCCGACGCCGAAGACCCGACAGCCGCCAGAGCGGCCACGGCAAGCAAAAACTTCTTCATTTCAAATCCCCCATACGCTTCGAAACGAAGCGCAATCCCCTAGGCGCGAGCGCCAAATTTCAACTCAGCGGTGCAATTCATACCGGATTCCCGGGCTATGTCTGTATCCTGAATGCAACAATGATCAGGAGAGTGATCGCAAGGGATCAACTGTGGGTTGGGAAGCGGTGCGGCCAGAAGGCGAGGCCACAGCTCAGTGAGACCGAGGCCGATGAGGCGGCGCCGAGCCGGGGCTCGGCTCGCATGAACTGAGTCAATCAGCGCCTTAATGGTTTCCGTGGCCAACTGTTACCCATGTCTCCGGTATCAACCGTAACCCATGTGTCCGGAACGGACCGTTTGCCACTGGCGATCCCGGCAGGATTCGAACCTGCAACCCGCGGAGTAGAAATCCGCTACTCTATCCAGTTGAGCTACGGGACCGTCTTGGCACGGCATCGGCCGCCGAGCCTTTCCATAGTATAATCATAGACCTGTCGCCAACATGGCACAGTCCAAGATAACAGTAAAAATAAGGCTGGGGATCCCGGCAGAGCTACCCTAGGCCCGCCTCCCGAGCCCAGGATGCGATTGCCTAGGGCAAGCCGACAAGACCAACATTACAAGCTCGCGCGAAACCAGTCGCCCGATATCCGCTGGGCCGTGGTGGAAACGCCGGCCATGGCGCGTCGTGCCCGTCAGCTCGCGACCAATCGGCTGATGTTCTTCAGCGATATCCAAGAAGCCGCGGACTGGCTCGGAGAGGTCGAGCTGATGCACTCGAGCGGCGCCATCCAATACGTCCCGGATGCAATCGAGACCATCCGGGCGTTGTGCGCCACGCGCCCGATCGCGATGGCATGGTACCGCGTGCCGATCAGCGACGCCAACGCCAAAGCAGAGGTGCAGACATCGTTCCTCAGCGACAATGGTCCGGGATCGCTGGCGACGTCGAAGGACAAGCTCGTCAAATATGCGAGGAACTGGATTTCGGCGGAGGCATTTCTCACGGCGCACGACGGTTATCGCGTTGTCGAGCGCGGTCCAGATCCGCGTGAGCACGACACCCAGCAATTCCGCTTCGTTCGACACTAAGCCAGAGCGGCCGTCGGCTCGTCGCCGGTGTGAAAGATACGATTTTTCGGCGAACCGATCTATCCGGCCTCGTATCGTTACCACGTTCCGGCAGAAACGGCTCAGAACGGCACCGATCCTCGCGCCTTGAAGGTCAAGAGTTGAGTGCCGCTGCCGAGTGGTCCGGTCTCGGCGCCGATTAGCCGGTCTACGGGACATCGCACTAAACGGATGATCAGGTCCCCCAATATCGGAGACATTGGAAGCTCGGCACCAAGCAACCATGGAGGAGGGGCGCGCTGCAACAGAAAACACCCCCGCACTTAACGCCGTGGCGGTCGGTGCATGATGCTCCAACCTTCAATTACTAAGGTTGGAGAAGAACGATGAGCGACGAACTGTCGAAGCGCGACGACCACCACAAGAATGCCAAACCCGAGGCGGAAAAACCCGCGCCACCCTCGTCTGCCCGAGACGAACCGGCGAAACCTGGCCGAAATCGATTGCAGGATTTCGACGTGTTCGCGCCGTCACGGCACGACTTCAATCTGTGGTGACCCTTTTCGAGAGACCGCTCACGGGTGGTCTCTCTTTGCTGTTTCTCTCGTTCGGAAAACCGGTAGCCGCCCTAGGCGATGTCGTCGATATCGACGCGCAGTGCGGCTGCGATCTTCTTGAACGTCTCGATGGTCCCCTCTCGTTTACCGGTCTCGAGCTGCGAGATGTACGGCGCGGCGAGACCGGTTACTTCAGCCAATTCCTTCGCGGACATGCCGCGATACTCGCGCCAAACGCGAAGCTTGTTCTCGCCGTCAATGAGTCGGTCCACGACTTCTGCGGGGATCAATTCCTCTTCGCCGGATGCAAGGCGACGCTTGATCTCATCAATATCACGCGCATCGGTCGTATCCTCGGCGGCTGCGATCAGGCGCTCATACTCCTCGAAAGGAATGAGCACCATGCGGTCCCCGCTCGGAGTGATGATAATATTCGGTTTGCTCATAGTCCTAGTCCTAGTCCTCGTAAGCGCTTCCGCGCGGACGCACGTTCAACACATCCAGAACAACGCCTTCCTGGGTGAAGATGACGCGCCAATCCCCCACACGCAGCCGGTATTCGTCCTCGCGCCCCTGAAGCTTCTTGACGTTGTTTGCCAAGCTTGCCGGGTCCGCCGCATATTGTCGAATTTTTCCCCGGACCAGTTGCGCCGTGTTGGCCGGCATCTTCATCAGGGCCTTGGTGGCAGCTTTGGTGTAGCGAATTTCCATGTGCTGGACATTAGCATGTAGCTAATATCGTTCAACAATGAAATAGCAACTAGCTAACAATACTTTGCCGGCCGATATCGAATCACGAAGGCTGTGCCTGATTGGAGGTCACGCTGGCCATGGTACGTCGTGCCCGTCAGCTGGCGACCGATCGGCTGATGTTCTTCAGCGATATCCATCAAGCCGCGGACTGGCTCGGAGAGATCGAGCTGATGCACTCGAACGGCGCCATCCAATACGTCCCGGATGCAATCGAGACCATCCGGGCGTTGTGCGCCACGCGGCCAGCCGCGATGGCATGGTATCGCGTGCCGATCAGCGACGCCAAGGCGAAAGCAGAGGTGCAGACATCGTTCCTCAGCGACAATGGTCCGGGATCGCTGGCGACGTCGAAGGACAAACTCGTCAAATACGCGAGGAACTGGATTCCGGCGGTGGCATTTCTCACGGCGCACGACGGTTATCGCGTTGTCGAGCGGTCCAGATCCGCGTGAGCACGACACCCAGCAATTCCGCTTCGTTCGACACTAAGCCAGAGTGGCCGTCGGCTCGTCGCCGATTTGAAAAATTCACTCTTTCGGTAGGTAGACTGCGAACCCTTTTCGGCGATCGGGCGACAAAGAGGCGTGCGGGTGGAGCGCGGGTTGCGGTCCACGATCACCGCCTGCCGCGCCGGCGCTCCGCCGGGCGGGCATAGTGACTGGTCTGGCAATGCCTGTTTGCGACCTCCTCGCCACGTTGTTTCCGCGCCATCAGTCTGTCACCTTTTCGCGCCCTTTTATTCGTCGCGCGGCGTTGGTCCGCGGCCCCGGGAGATCCATCATGATCGGTTTGGTTCGTGCCGCAGCTTTTTGCGCAGCGCTGGCGCTTGGCCTTGCGAGCGCGCAGGCGGCTGACAAGGCCTTCAAGCGCGACGACCTCGCCGATTCCGCGATCAAGCTGGAGGCGCAGATCAAGAGTGAGGCGGGGCCGGTCGCCAAGAGCACGGCGACGCTGAAGACCGATGCGGATGCCGCCTTCCGCCGCGCCGACTTCCGCACCGGACTGCAGATCCTCGGCCAGATCGCCGCCACCACGCCGGAGGACAGCGGCAACTGGCTGCGGCTTGCCCGCACCATCTTCCAGATCCGCACGTCCAGCTTGACCGAGCAGACCTTCCTGCTCGAGCGCGCCTCGACCGCCGCCTATATCGCCTATCATCGCGCCGGCAACCAGGCGGAGGAGGCCGATGCGCTGGCCGTGCTCGGCCGGGCGCTGTCGGATCGCAAATTATGGCGGCCGGCGCTCGATGCGCTGCGGATGTCGCTCGACATGCGCGAGGTCGCCGATATCAGAGGCCAGTATGAGAAGATGCGCGACGAGCATGGCTTCCGGCTGCTCGACTACAGCGTGGATTCCGACGGCGCCACGCCGCGGGCCTGCTTCCAGTTCTCCGAGGAATTGGCCAAACGCGTCGATTTCGCGCCGTTCGTGGCGCTTGCCGGCACCGACAAGCCGGCGCTCACCACCGAAGGCAAGCAGCTCTGCGTCGATGGGCTGAAGCACGGCGAGCGGTACAACATCAACCTGCGCGCTGGCCTGCCGTCGACCGTGAAGGAGGTGCTGCCGAAGTCGGCCGAGTTCAACATCTATGTCCGCGACCGCAAGCCGTTCGTGCGCTTCACCGGCCGCGCCTATGTGCTGCCGCGCACC
Source organism: Bradyrhizobium sp. USDA 10063 (assembly GCF_054063735.1). Taxonomy (NCBI): domain Bacteria; kingdom Pseudomonadati; phylum Pseudomonadota; class Alphaproteobacteria; order Hyphomicrobiales; family Nitrobacteraceae; genus Bradyrhizobium; species Bradyrhizobium sp. USDA 10063. Next base: position 945,729 of record NZ_JBSSGP010000002.1, read on the forward strand.
GGTCAGCGCGGCATCCCGGTGGTCAGCGTCAACACGCCGGCGGTCACCATCGACGTGTTCCGGATCGGCGACCGCAACCTGATCAACACCGTGATCGATAGCGACTTCCAGCGCACGCTGAGCAGCTACCAGCTCTCCGATCTCGGCGACCAGCGTGGCATGAAAGTGTGGTCCGGCGAGCTTGCGACGGCCACCACGCTGAACCAGGACGTCGTCACTGCATTCCCGGTCGACCAGGCGCTCGGCGATCTGCAGCCCGGTGTCTACGTCATGACCGCCGCCGCGAAGGGGCCGAGCAGCGACGATGACGGCACGCTGGCGACGCAATGGTTCATCGTCTCCGACATGGGGCTGGCAGCGTTCTCCGGCAATGACGGCATCCATGTCTTCGTCAATTCGCTGGCGTCCACCGAGCCGGTTGCGAAGGCCGAAGTAAAGCTGGTCGCCCGCAACAACGAGATTTTGGCCACCCGCAAGACCGACGAGAGCGGCCACGTGCTGTTCGAGGCGGGGCTGGCGCGCGGCGAGGGCGGGCTGTCGCCGGCGCTGCTCACCGTCATGAGCGACAAGGCGGACTATGCCTTCCTGAGCCTGAAGAGCAACGCCTTCGACCTCACCGACCGCGGCGCCGCGGGCCGGGTGGTGCCTGCGGGCGCCGATGCCTTCGTCTATGCCGAGCGCGGCGTCTACCGCTCCAACGAGACCGTCTATCTCACCGCGCTCTTGCGGGACGGGCAGGGCAACGCCATGACCGGCGGTCCGCTGATGCTCGTGATCGAGCGCCCCGATGGCGTCGAATTCCGCCGTGCCGTGCTGCCGGATCAGGGCGCCGGCGGCCGGACTCTTGCCGTCGCGTTGAATTCGGCGGTGCCGACCGGCACCTGGCGGGCGCGTGCATTCACCGATCCGAAGGGCTCTTCCGTCGGCGAGACCACTTTCATGGTCGAGGACTACGTCCCCGAACGGATCGAATTCGATCTGACCGCCAAGGACAAGGTCATCAAAGCTGAAGTTCCAGTGGAACTTAAGGTCGACGGTCATTTCCTTTACGGCGCGCCGGCTTCCGGGTTGCAGCTCGAGGGCGACATGCTGGTGACGCCGGCGTCTTCGGGGCGTCCCGGCTATCCCGGCTACCAGTTCGGCGTCGCCGACGAGGAGAGTGCCAGCAATGAGCGTACTCCGATCGAGAACCTGCCGGAGTCTGATGCGAAGGGCACGGCCATTTTTCCGGTAAAGCTGGAGAAGGCACCGACCTCGACCCGCCCGCAGGAGGCACAGATCTTCGTCCGCATGGCCGAGACCGGCGGCCGCTCGGTCGAGCGCAAGATCGTGCTGCCCGTGGCGCCGGCGAGCTCGCTGATCGGCATCAAGCCCTTGTTCGGCGACAAGAGCGTGGCCGAGGGCGACAAGGCCGAGTTCGACGTCGTGTTCGTCGATCCCGATGGCAAGCAGCTTGCGCGCAACGGCCTGCGCTACGAACTGCTGAAAATCGAGTCGCGCTACCAGTGGTACCGTCAGGGTTCGTCCTGGGACTATGAGCCGGTCAAGTCGACCAGCCGCGTCGCCGATGGTGATGTCAATCTCGCCGCCGACAAGCCGTCGCGGCTGTCGTTCGCGCCGCAGCCGGGCCGCTACCGCCTCGACGTCAAGTCTGATGATGCTGACGGTCCGCTGACCTCGGTGCAGTTCGATGTCGGCTGGTATTCCGATGGCAGCGCCGATACGCCGGACCTGTTGGAGACCTCGATCGACAAGCCGGAATACCAGTCCGGCGACACCATGGTGGTCTCCGTCAACGCCCGCTCCACCGGCCGGCTGACCGTCAACGTGCTCGGCGATCGCCTGCTGACCACACAGAGCGTCGACGTCAAGGAAGGCACCCAGCAGGTCAGGCTCACCGTCGGCAAGGATTGGGGCACCGGCGCTTATGTGATGACGACCTTGCGCCGTCCGCTCGATACCGCCGCGCAGCGCATGCCGGGCCGTGCGATCGGCCTGAAATGGTTCGGCATCGATAAGAAGGCCCGCACGCTCGCGGTGACGCTGTCGCCGCCGCCGCTGGTGCGGCCGGGCGCGGCGCTGAAGATCCCGGTCAGGCTCGACGGGCTCAATCCCGGCGAGGACGCCAAGGTCGTGGTGGCTGCCGTCGATGTCGGCATCCTCAACCTCACCAATTACAAACCGCCGGCGCCTGACGACTACTATCTCGGCCAGCGCCGCCTCACCGCCGAAATCCGCGATCTCTACGGCCAGTTGATCGACGGCATGCAGGGCACGCGCGGCCAGATCAGGACCGGCGGCGATTCCGGCGGCGCCGAATTGCAGGGCTCGCCGCCCACCCAGAAGCCGCTCGCGCTCTATTCCGGCATCGTCACCGTCGGCGCCGATGGCACCGCCGAGATCAGCTTCGACATCCCGGAATTCGCCGGCACGGCGCGGGTGATGGCGGTGGCGTGGAGCGCGACAAAACTCGGCCGCGCCACCACCGACGTCACCGTGCGCGATCCCGTGGTGCTCACTGCGACGTTGCCGCGCTTTCTGCTCAACGGCGATCACGGCACCATGAGCATGGATATCGACAATGTCGAGGGCGCGGCGGGTGATTACGTCATCAACGTAAAGGCCTCTGGCCCTGTAAGGCTCTCGGGCAATCCAGCCACCACGGTGAGGCTGGTGGCAAAACAGCGCACCTCGCTGTCGCTGGCGCTGGAGGCCGGCGGCGCCGGTGCGGCAAATCTCGACGTCGACATCAGCGGTCCGAACGGCCTGACGCTGGCGCGGCACTACGCGCTCGACGTCAAGGCGGCGACGCAGGTGCTGGCCCGCCGCTCGGTTCGCACGCTGGCGAAGGGCGAAAGCCTGACCCTCGCGTCGGACATGTTCAGCGATCTCGTCCAGGGCACCGGCAGCGTGTCGCTGTCGGCGAGCCTGTCGACCGCGCTCGACGCCGCCACCATCCTCAAGGCGCTCGACCGCTACCCTTACGGCTGCTCGGAGCAGATCACGAGCCGCGCAATGCCGCTGCTCTATGTCAACGATCTCGCCGCCGGCGCGCATCTGGCCATGGACACCGCGGTCGACCAGCGCATCAAGGATGCGATCGAGCGGCTCCTGGCGCGGCAAGGCTCGAACGGCTCGTTCGGCCTGTGGTCCGCCGGCGGCGACGACGCCTGGCTCGATGCTTATGTCACCGACTTCCTCACCCGCGCCCGCGAGAAGGGTTTTGTGGTGCCGGACGTGCTGTTCAAGAACGCGCTCGACCGCATCCGCAATTCGGTCGTGAACGCCAACGAGCCGGAGAAGGACGGCGGCCGCGATCTCGCTTACGGCCTCTACGTGCTCGCCCGCAATGGCGCCGCTCCGATCGGAGACTTGCGCTATCTGGCGGACACCAAGCTGAACAACCTCGCAACGCCAATTGCCAAATCGCAGCTCGCAGCCGCACTGGCGCTGGTCGGCGACAGAGCGAGGGCGGAGCGGGTCTATGCCGCCGCGCTCGATGCGCTCAATCCAAAGCCCGCGCTCGAGTTCGGCCGCACCGACTACGGCTCGGCGCTGCGCGATGCCGCGGCGCTGGTCTCGCTCGCCGGCGAAGGCAATGCGCCACGCGCGACCATGATCGGCGCCGTCGCGCGCGTCGAGGCGGCGCGGGGGCTGACGCCGTACATCTCGACCCAGGAGAACGCCTGGCTGGTGCTGGCCGCCCGCGCGCTCGCCAAGGAGACGCTGAGCCTCGACGTCGACGGCCAGCCGGTCAAGACGGCGGTGTTCCGCAGCTACAAGGCCGAGGCGATGGCAGGCCGACCGATCAAGATCACCAACACCGGCGAGGCGCCGGTGCAGGTCGTGGTCTCCGTGTCCGGCTCGCCGGTGACGCCGGAGCCGGCCGCTTCCAACGGCTTCAAGATCGAGCGCAATTATTTCACGCTCGACGGCAAGCCGGCCGACATCAGCAAGGCCAAGCAGAACGATCGCTTTGCCGTGGTGCTGAAGATCACCGAAGCCAGGCCGGAATACGGGCACATCATCGTGTCGGACTATCTGCCGGCCGGGCTCGAGATCGACAACCCGCACCTGGTGTCCTCCGGCGACTCCGGCACGCTCGACTGGATCGAGGACGGCGAGGAGCCCGAGCATACCGAGTTCCGCGATGACCGCTTCACCGCGGCGATCGACCGCGCCAGCGACGCCAAGTCGGTATTCACCGTGGCCTATGTCGTGCGCGCCGTCTCTCCAGGCAAATACGTGCTGCCGCAGGCCTATGTCGAGGACATGTACAACCCCTCGCGCTACGGCCGCACGGGCACGGGCGCTGTCGAGGTACGCGCGGCAAGATGAGCGGGATGGCAAACAAGCCGCACTGGCGATGGATCGGGAAGACGGTCGTGATGGCGACCGTCGCCGGTGTGGTCGTGATAGCCGCCTTCACCGCCTGGGCCATCTCCCTCGGTCCATTGCCCCTTGCAGAAGCGCGAAAAGTCTCCACCACCATCGTCGACCGCAACGGCAAACTGCTGCGTGCCTACGCGATGGCCGACGGCCGCTGGCGGCTGCCGGTTGACGCGAAGACATCAGTTGATCCGACCTATCTGAAGCTGCTGCTCGCCTATGAAGACCAGCGCTTCTATTCCCACCGCGGCGTCGATCCGCTGGCGCTGTCGCGCGCGGCGTTGCAGCTCGTCACCTCCGGCCACATCGTCTCCGGCGGCTCGACCATCACGATGCAGCTCGCGCGGCTGATGGAGCCGCGGCGCCAGCGCTCGCTCCACGCAAAACTGCGCCAGATCGTACGCGCAATAGAGATTGAACGAGAGCTCGACAAGGACGAGATCCTCGATCTCTATCTCGCGCTGGCGCCGTTCGGCGGCAATCTCGAAGGACTGCGCGCGGCCTCGATCGCCTATTTCGGCAAGGAGCCGAAGCGGCTCACTTTGGCGGAGGCGGCATTACTGGTCGCGCTGCCGCAATCGCCGGAGCACCGCCGGCTCGATCGCCATCCGGAAGCCGCCCGCGAGGGCCGTGACCGCGTGCTCGATCGCATGGTGGAGGAGGGCGTGCTCTCGGCGGAAGACGTGGCGCAAGCCAAGTCGGAAGCGGTGCCGAAATTCCGCAAGCCGATGCCGATCCTGGCGCCGCATGCGGCCGACCAGGCACTGTCGACGATGAAGGATGCTCCCGTCATCAGATTGACGCTGGATTCCACGCTGCAGAAGAGTCTGGAATCTCTGGCCCGCGACCGCGCCATCGCGCAAGGGTCGAACATCTCGGTCGCGATCATCGCAGTCGACAATGAGAGCGGCGACATCCTCGCCCGCGTCGGCTCATCCGATTATTTCGACGAGCGCCGGGCAGGGCAGGTCGACATGACGCGCGCGGTGCGCTCGCCCGGCTCGACGCTGAAGCCGTTCATCTACGGTCTCGCCTTCGAGGATGGCTTTGTGCACCCCGAAAGTCTGATCGATGACCGTCCGATCCGCTTCGGCTCCTACGCGCCGGAGAATTTCGACATGACCTTCCAGGGCACCGTGCCGGTGCGGAAGGCGCTGCAATTGTCGCTCAACGTGCCCGCGATCGCGCTGCTCGACCGCGTCGGCGCGAGCCGATTGTCGTCGCGCCTGAAGCAGGCGGGCACCAGCCTGGTGCTGCCGAAGGACGAGGCGCCCGGCCTTGCGATGGGGTTAGGGGGCGTCGGCATCACCTTGCAGGATCTGGCGCAACTCTATGCCGGCTTCCCCCGGCTTGGCACCACCAAGCCGCTCCGCGAGATCATGCTCGACCAGGACGAGCGCGAGCCGATGCGGCTGATGGACCAGGTTGCCGCCTGGCAGGTCGGCAATGTCCTGATCGGGACGCCACCGCCGGAGAACGGCGTGCACAACCGGATCGCCTTCAAGACCGGCACCAGCTACGGCTATCGCGATGCCTGGTCGGTCGGCTTCGACGGCCGCATCACCATCGGCGTCTGGGTCGGCCGTCCCGACGGCGCGCCGGTGCCCGGCCTGATCGGCCGCAGCGCGGCGGCACCGATCCTGTTCGACGCCTTCGCGCGGACGGGCAGAATTCCGGCAGCACTGCCGAAGGCGCCGAAGGGAACGCTGGTCGCAGGCAATACCAAGCTGCCGCTGCCGCTCCGCCGTTTCCGTCCCATGGGGGAACTCGTGCGCACAAGCAGCGATCAGGCGCCGCACATCCAGTTCCCGATCAACGGCTCGCGCATCGATGTCGATCGCGCGACCGGCGGCGAGGTCACGCCGATGCCGGTCAAGGTCGCGGGCGGTGTGCTGCCGTTAACCATGCTGGTCAACGGGGTCGCGGTTGGCGATCTCGATAGCCGCCGCCAGCGCCTGATCGATCCGCCGGGCCCGGGCTTTGCGCGATTGACCGTGATCGATGCCACCGGAGCCGCCGATACGGTGGTGATCCGGGTGCAGTGACCTGGAGCCCACACTAGGGACAAAACGGAACCGGTGCGGTTGTTTGGCCTATCGTTTCATCGTATGCGAAGCGCATGGTTGAAACCGTCCATGTCAGGCGCTTCGGATCAGGGCAACAGCCTGTAAAACCTGCGCATTCCGGCCGCAGGCTGGCGCTGGCGTTCGAGTTTGCGACCGCCGATCACTGGCGCTCGGTTCTGTTCCTGGTGCTGTGCTGCCTGGTCCTGTTCCTGCCCGGCTTCTTCGCGACCCCGCCGATCGACCGCGACGAGGCACGCTTTGCGCAGGCGACCAGGCAGATGGTCGAGAGCGGCGATTTTGTCGACATCCGCTTCCAGGACGACGTCCGCTACAAGAAGCCGGTCGGCATCTACTGGCTGCAGGCGGCGGTCGTCGAAACTGCATCCGCCCTCGGCATGCCGCGGGCGCAGGCGCGGATCTGGCTCTATCGGGTGCCGTCCCTGATCGGCGCGATCGGCGCCGTGCTTTTGACCTACTGGACCGCGCTTGCCTTCGTCACCCGGCGCGGGGCGGCGCTGGCGGCGCTGATGATGGCGAGTTGTGTCCTGCTCGGCGTCGAGGCGCGGCTTGCAAAAACCGACGCGATGCTGCTGCTCACGGTTACTGCCGCGATGGGCGCGTTGGCGCGGGTGTATCTGTCGTGGCAGCGCGGCGAGGATCCAGCACATCCGCCGTGGTCGGCGCCCGTGATCTTCTGGACCGCGCTGGCCGGCGGCATCCTGCTCAAGGGGCCGCTGATCCTGATGTTCGTGGGGCTCGCCATCGCGGTCCTGGCGATCCTCGATCGCACGCTGGAGTGGTTTGGGCGCATGCGTCCGGTCTGGGGCCTGATGTGGTGCCTGGTGCTGGTGCTGCCGTGGTTCGTCCTGATCTTCCTGCGCGCGGGCGAAACCTTCTTCGCCGACTCCGTCGGCGGCGACATGTTGAGCAAGCTCGGCGCGCAGGAATCCCACGGCGCGCCGCCCGGACTCTATCTCGTCCTGTTCTGGATCACGTTCTGGCCAGGCGCGCCGCTGGCGGGCATGGCGGCACCGGCGGTGTGGCGGGCGCGGCGCGAGCCCGGCGCGCAATTTCTGCTGGCCTGGCTGATCCCGTCCTGGATCGTGTTCGAGGCGGTGCTGACCAAGCTGCCGCATTATGTGCTGCCGCTCTATCCCGCGATCGCGATCCTGACCGTCGGTGCGCTCGAACGGCGTGTGCTGTCGCGGTCCGCCTGGCTGATCCGCGGCTCGGCCTGGTGGTTCGCGATCCCCGCGATCACTGCCGTGATCGCCGTAGCCGGCGCGATCAAGCTGACGCATCAGCCGGCATTTCCGGCCTGGCCGATCCTGGCGGGCGCGATGATCTTCGGCCTGGTTGCGTGGTGGATGTTCGAGGACAGCCGCGCCGAGCGCTCGTTCCTGAATGCGGTGATCGCGGCGATGCTGCTTGCCATCGCCATCTATGGCGTGGTGCTGCCGTCATTGAAGCCGCTGTTTCCGAGCGCCGAGGTCGGGTACCTCCTGCGCTACGCCAATTGCCCGGGTCCAAAGCTGGCCTCGGCCGGCTACCACGAACCGAGCCTGGTCTTCCTGACCGACACCTCGATCGTGCTGACGGACGGCTCGGGCGCCGCGGACTTCCTGGCGCAGGGCGCGTGCCGATTTGCGCTGGTGGAGGCGCGTTCCGAGCGCAATTTCGTGCAGCGGGCGGAGGCGATCGGCTTGCGCTACAACGCGGCGATGCGCATCGATGGCTACAACATCTCGCAGGGGAGGGCGATCTCGATCGCCATCTACCGTTCCGAGGACGCGCAGTAGAGCATGATCCGGAAAAGTGGGAACCGGTTTTCCGAAGAGATCATGCTCAAACAAAGAGATAACATCATGATCCAATTCAACTTGATCGGATCATGATGTCTGCGCCGGTGATCCGCCAGGAATCCGCAACCTATCCGGCGCGTTTGGCCACGCTGACGGGGCGCTCGCTTGCCCAGCTCGTGCGTGCGCCGTCGCATTCGCGGCGTGCGGAAGCTGGCCGGCGCGCGGCGCGGCACGGGCTCGCCCTGATCGCGATCATCGGCGCTGCCATCATCGCGCTGATGCTTGTGTTCGATGTGCCCGAGATCAAGCTGATGCCGCCGCGGGGCACTGCAAGTCTCTGGTGGGTCCGCATCCTCACCGATTTCGGCAAGGATGCTTATGTGCTGTGGACCTTGGCCGGACTGTTGATCCTGATCGCGATCATTGCGCCGGTGTTGCATGGCGTCAGACGATCGCTGCTGCCGGGCCTGGGAACGCGGTTGCAGTTCCTGTTCTTCGCGGTGCTGTTCCCGGTCCTGCTCGGCGACCTCCTGAAATGGATCGTCGGGCGCGGCCGGCCCTTTGTCGGCGGCGAGCCCAACGCCTTCAACTTCTCGCATTTCGCCGGCAGCGAGGCCTATGCGAGCTTTCCTTCCGGGCATGCGACCACCGCCTTTGCCCTGGCCTTTGCGATCTCCGCGCTGTGGCCGCGGGCGCGGTTCGTCATGCTGATCTATGCGCTCGTGATCTGCGCCACCCGCCTGGTATTGCTGGCGCATCACCCGAGCGACGTGGTCGGCGGCGCGCTGGTCGGCGTGATCGGTGCCATGGCGGTGCGGTACTGGTTTGCGGCACGGCGGCTTGGCTTTGCAATCCAGCGCGACGGCACGATCTACCCGCTCGCCGGCCCCTCGCTGGACCGCCTCAAAAGGGTTGCCGGGGGCGCTCCCGCCCCATAAAAGCGGGCGCGGTCTGGCCGCTGGTTTCACTTCACCTCTCCCGCTTGCGGGGGAGGTCGGCGCGTAGCGCCGGGTGGGGGCTCTCTCCCCACGCTCGAGCAGTGTGAATCGCGGCGGCCCCCCCACCCCAACCCTCCCCCGCGCGCGGGGGAGGGAGTGTAGTAAACTCAAGAGTGCCGAATTGCCTTCTTCCGACCAGACCGCGGTGGCCGTCTCCATCGTTGTGCCCGTACGCAACGAGGCCGAGAACGTCGCGCCGCTGATTGCGGAGATCGCCGCCGCGCTCGGCCGACGCTGGGCCTACGAGATCATCTATGTCGACGACGGTTCGACCGATGCGACGGCGGAACGGATCGGCGCGGTCATGAAGGAGCGCTCCAATCTGCGCCAACTCCGCCACGCGGTCTCTTCAGGACAATCGGCGGCGGTGCGCAGCGGCGTTCGCGCCGCGCGCGGCGCGATCGTCGCGACGCTGGATGGCGATGGTCAGAACGATCCCTCGTTCCTGCCGGATCTGATTGCCGCGGTCGAAAGCGGTGGCGGCCGCGTCGGGCTTGCCGCCGGCCAAAGGGTAGGGCGCAAGGATACCGGCTTCAAGAAACTGCAGTCGCGCATCGCCAATGCCGTACGCGGCTCGATCCTGCGCGACGGCACGCGCGACACCGGCTGTGGATTGAAGGCATTCCCGCGCGAGGTGTTCCTGATGATGCCCTATTTCGATGGGCTGCATCGCTTCCTGCCGGCGCTGGTCCGTCGCGAAGGCTGTGAGATCGCCTATGTCGATGTGGTCGATCGTCCCCGCCGTTCCGGTGTCTCGAATTACGGTTTCTTCGACCGGCTCTGGATCGGGATCATGGATCTTCTTGGCGTCTGGTGGCTGATCCGCCGCAAGAAGCCGACGCCCGTGGTCACAGAAGTGACCGTGGTCACTGAGGTGACCGTGGTCACTGAGGTGACCGAAGCGACCAAGGTGACGCCCAATGAATGACTTGCTGAACTACCTGCATGACGTCTTCGTCGTGAAATTCGACGCCTGGGTCGTGCTCGGCTTCATCGCGCAGGGCTTTTTCACCATGCGCTTCGTCGTGCAGTGGATCGCATCCGAACGCGCGCGCAAGAGCGTAATCCCGGTAGCGTTCTGGTTCTTCTCGGTTGGCGGCGGTGCGCTGCTGCTGGTCTACGCGCTCTATCGACGCGACCCCGTCTTCATCGCCGGCCAGGCGCTGGGTTTGCTGGTCTATATCCGCAATCTCTATTTCATCATGCTGAACCGTCCCTCAGTGACGTCGGAGTGACCGTCTCCTGATCCCAGGAGGAGCCGAGTAAGCACGAGGCTCTCACGTGAAGCGCTCGATGATCCCGCAAAGACGGTCGCAGGCTCTCGCAAGATGCTTGTTTGGTACCGTCGCGATGCCCAGGAGAAGTCCGGGTCGTCCGGAAGCCGGCCGTGCGTACCAGGCCGACAAGGGAGCCGGCGCCATTCCGAACGCCAGGGATTCCCTGGCGATGGATGTGTCCGGCGCGCCGTCGGGCAATCGCAGAAGCGCAGCCAATCCCGCTGTTGTGATGCTGGCAGCTTTGACGTGGAGCTGAAGGCACTCCAGCAAGGCGTCACGTTTGGCGGAGTAGGCACGCTTGGTGCGCCGAAGATGGCGCAGGTAGTGGCCTTCGCGCATGAACTCGGCAGTCGCAAGCTGCACGGACGGCCCGGGCGATGGCGCAAGGCACGCCGCGACTTCCGCGAAGCGGGACAACAGCGAAATGGGCGCGACGAGGAAACCGAGCCGCAACGTCGGACTGATGGTCTTGCTGAAGGAGCCGATGTGGATGACGCGCCCGGCGCGATCAAGTGAGGCGAGCGCCGGCGCGGCTCGCCCCTTGAGCTGCAGTTCGCTCAGATAGTCGTCTTCGATCACCCACACGCTTTCTTGAGCGGCCCAATCGAGCAGACGCAATCGACGTTCCAGCGACAGAGTAACCCCGAGCGGCGCCTGCTGCCCTGGAGTCACGACAACCAGCTTCGCATCCGGGACGTGGCGCAGGCCATGGTCGACATCGATGCCGCTGGCGTCGGCCGGTATCGGTGCAAGCGATAATCCTGCGAGCTCCAGGCCTCGACGCGTGAACGGGAAGCCGGGGTCCTCTGTCCAGGCCTTCTGTCCGTCGAGGCCAAGCACGCGAAGCGCCAGTCCCAGGCCGCTGCTGAATCCCCCGGTTATGATGATCTGGGAGGGCGAACATTCGATGCCACGGGCAATGGCAAGATAGCCGGCGATTTCCTGCCTAAGGTCAAGTTCACCGCGAGGGTCCGGATAAATGGGTGCTGCGCGCGCCTCGGCGCGAACGGCGTGCGAGCGAATTCGTGCGAGCAGTGTGGCCGGAAAGGTCTCCTCTGCAGGCACCCCCATCTGAAAGATGGCCGGTCCTTGGGTCATCTCCTGGTACATTTCCATGAACGAGCCCGGATCGGGTGGCTGTTCGGGCCGGGCGACCGCGCGGGGCCGCTCCGCGACATGGGTGCCGGTCGCCCGCGATGCGACGATGAGCTGTGCCGCCAGCAGCTTTTCATAGGCCGCGCGTACGGTGCCGCGGGCGACGCCGAGCTGCGCCGCAAGGTCCTGCCAGGACGGCAGGCGCGCGCCGGGTGCGAGTACGCCGCTCTCGATCGCCGCGCCGATGCCGTTTCGGATCTGCTCGGCCAGAGGCGTCTTCGCAGAGCGGTCGAGTTTCAACTTGAGCGGCTTGGTCACGGCGTCCGTAGTACACGATTTTTGTGCGTTCTTGGTGCTTTTTTCCGACCCAAGAGGAGGACATCTATTTGAGCGAAAGGAGACAGAGCCATGAAGATACGAACTGTCATTAGCGCAGTATTCGCTGCCATTGCCATTGCAACTGCTTCGCCCGCCTTTGCGCATGATGTCGGCGACAAGGTCACGAAGAACTTCGAGCAGGTGATACCCAACATTCCCGGCAAGTCGCTGATCGCCTTTGTCGTCGACTACGCACCGGGTGCGGCCTCCGCTCCGCATACCCACGCAAAGTCGTCGTTCATCTATGCTTACGTCATCTCCGGAGCGATCGAGTCGAAGGTGAACGATGGCACAACGCGGGTCTACAAGGCGGGCGAGAGTTGGTCCGAACCGCCCGGCGCCAGCCATCCCGTCAGCCGCAATGCGAGCAAGACCGAGCCGGCAAAGCTGCTCGCGGTCTTCGTCGTCGATACCGACGACAAGGCACTGACCACGCCCGTCAAATAGAGTCTGACGTCAAATGGAGTCGGAAGATCAGGGAGAACAACAATGACCAAGCGTCTCGATTACAACCAAGTCGCTCCGAACGGCGTAAAAGCCCTTGGCGGGGTCTATGGCTATATCATGCAGAGCGGTCTTCCCGCGGTGCTGGTTGATCTTGTTTACCTGCGGGTTTCGCAGATCAATAACTGTGCCTACTGCCTCGACATGCATACCCGCGACCTCATCAAAAAGGGTGTGAAGATCGAGAAGCTCGCGCTGGTGCAGGCCTGGGCCGAAGCTGGCCATCTCTTCAGCGAGCGTGAGCGTGCCGCGTTTGCCTGGGCCGAAACGGTGACCCGTGTGTCAGAGACCGGCATACCGGATGAAGCGTTCCAGGCCGCGCGCGCAGTCTTCGAGGAAAAGGAGCTGGTCGATCTCACGATCGCGATCGGCCTGATGAATGCCTACAACCGGTTGGCTATCGGCTTCCGGAATACGCCACGGGCGGTACTTGAAAACTAACACGCCGGGCGCCAGCGTCGGAGCAGGCAGCCAGGGAGGTCGTCATGAAGATGTTAGTCGTGGGCGCTTCGCGTCTGGACCACTAGCCGACCGTCGCATGATCCGCTTCAGTGCAGATCCAGTCCTTGAACGCCGCGATTCCCGGGTCGCCGTCGGCGCCGGGCCGATGGACAACATAGTAGCCAAGCTCGCAGCTCATTGCGTCGCCGAAAGGACAAACAAGGCGGCCCGCCTCCAAGTCCAGGGCTACCAGTGTCGTCCTACCAAGAGCAACGCCGCTGCCATTCATCGCCGCTTGGTAGGCTGCCGCGGAATCGTTGATCTGCAGCCCACGGTCGCAGTTGATGTCCGGAAAGCCTGCTGCTTGCAGCCATGTCCGCCATGTCGGGAATGCAGCTTCAAGCGCCATCGAACGATCATGGATAAGCGTGTGATGCTTCAGGTCTTCCGCGCCGCGTAGCGGTTGCGGCCCTTCGAGCAACGCTGGACTACAGACTGGAAAAAATGCGTCACGCAACAGGAAGGTCGATTTGAGGCCTGGCCAGCGACCACGACCGTAACGAATGCCGAGATCCATTCTCTCTGCTGCGAAATCAACGAGCCGGCCGCTGGTATCGATGCGCAGGTCGTATAAGGGATGAGTGGCGGCAAAACGCTCGACGCGCGGCAGTAGCCACTTGTCGGCAAAGGCTGGCGGCACCGTGATATTGATCGTGACTATCCCGCGCGACGCTTTCAAACGTTCAAAGGCTGTCGTCAGGTGATCGAACCCGGTTTGAAGCTCGGGTAGTGCGGCTTGCGCGGCTTCGGTCAGAACAAGTCGTGCGGGACCCGCCTGCGAGCGGTGAAAAAGTTCGACTCCGACAACCGCTTCGAGGGTCCGCACGAGGCTTCCCACCGCCGCTGGCGTCACGTTGAGTTCGTCTGCTGCGGCAACGTAGCTAAGATGCCGGGCAGCCGCCTCGAAGGCGCGGAGCGCGTTTAGGTGGTTGGGAGCCCGCATAAATCTCCGAACAAGTTTTTCTCTGTCGCTCGCATAGATCATCTCTGTTGCGACAGCGAGGGTCAACGATCATGTTTGCTGACAACGGAACGCGCGCTCCGGTCACAAACCCTTGGACCAGGAGAGAACCATGAAACTATCGAACAAGATCGCCCTTGTTACCGGCGGAACCTCTGGCATCGGCCTGGAAGCGGCAAAGCTGTTTCGGGACGAAGGTGCTACCGTGATCATCGTCGGGCAGGATCCGGCCCGGTTGCGGTCGGCGGCAAGTCGACTCGGGGACGGCATCATCGCGTTGCGTGGCGACGTGAGCAAGCCGGCGGAGATTGAAAATATCGTTCGCCAGATCAGCGAGCAGTTCGGCCGTATCGACGTGCTGTTCGCGAACGCTGGCATGGGCATAGCGGCCCCGCTGGAAGCGGTCACGGAAGATCAGGTCGACACGCAGTTCAACGTGAACTTCAAGGGTGTCTTCTTCACCGTTCAGAGGGTTGCCCCACTGCTGGCCAAAGGTGGAAGTGTTGTCATGACGACGTCGTTCCTGAACGAAGTTGGTTCACCGGGCCTTTCCATTTTGTCGGCCACGAAGGCAGCAGTGCGTTCGCTGGTGCGGTCGTTGGGCGCGGAGCTTGCGCCACGCGGCATTCGCGTGAATGCTGTAAGCCCGGGTCCGATCAGCACCCCGTTTCATGGCAAGCTCGGGCTTTCCGAGAAGCAGCTCAATGAAGCGGCCTCGACAATTGAGGATCAGATCCCGCTGCATCGTTTCGGCGAAGCGGAAGAAATCGCCAAGGCTGCCCTGTTCCTGGCGAGCGAGGAATCCTCGTTCATGACCGGATCGGAACTGGTTGTCGACGGCGGCATATCGCAGCTTTGACATGTCATGCGGCTCAGTGATGGCTGCTTCGCCAGGAGGGCAAGGACGATTTCTGCGCGCGGGTGCGACACAACGACCCGACGGGCAAATCACCAAAAGTCTGTCCAGACTCTCAGCGAAAAATATTCCGCTTCCGTCGTCGGGCAAATCAGTGATTTAACTCCGCGCGTCTCACGGTAGATGAGGGGCGGCTCGCGATCGTCACGAACGTTGCGGTGAGATGCGGTGGACGTGATGGGTGTGACTGACGAGCACGCCCATCACGGACGGCGAAGTCGTGTGGTTCTGGCGCCCCGACGCTGGCGCTAAGTTTTTCGCGCAAACAAGTTTGCGCGAGAGATGACGGTGGCAAGAAAGCCCGGTCACCGGGAAGAGCACGAAGTAAGCTGTAAAACCATCGCGCAGGGAAAGCCGGAGCTGCTTCGGTTGACCTGTGGTCCTACCCCCGTGCTTTTTGTTGCACGGGGCCCACGGGTGCAACCGGCACCCGGCTTTCCCTGCGCCCTCTGATATCGAAGAGGGTGAAACGGACGCAAACCTCGGACGCAAAGCGTCGCGAGAATGCGGACTCACATCCTCTCCGCTGTTTGAAAATTGAATCAGAACTCACCCCGCGTCGTCCCGGGCTCGACCCGGGACCCATAACCACAGGCGTTTGTGATGTGCTCCGCTGCAACCGCTTGCGCGTGCCACAACACCTCTCTGTGGTTATGGGTCCCTGCTTTCGCCGGGACGACACCGGAGTCAATTGCCTCTACCGTGCGGATTGGCCGTTCGCAGCGATCAACTACCGCGATGTCGGCTGTGCGATGGTTACCGGCAGCGCATCGACATCCCGCTCGGCGCTGCGATCGGCGGCGAGTTCGCCGGCGGAAACGAGTGCCGTATAGGCCACCGAGCAGATATGCGAATGGATGCGGCGGAGGTCGCGCAGCACGTCGAGGTGCAGCGACGTCGTCTCGATGGTTTCGGGGCGGCCCTCGCGCAGGCGTTCGAGATGCCGCTCGGTGGCGGCGAACTCGGCGTTGCGCAGCGCGGCTTTTTCCGCAACCAGCTTGCGCGCCTCGTTGACGTCGCCCGACATGAACACGCCGAACGCGATGCGGAGCGAGTCCAGCGTGCGCTTGTGGAAGGCCGAGAGTTCCTCGGTGCCTTCGGGCGAGAACTGCAGGCGGCGCTTGATCTTCTTGGTGGCGAGCTCGCTCAGATTCTTGTCGATGATGTCGCCGATATGTTCGAGGTTGATCGCAAACGAGATGATCTCCATCGCGCGCTGGCCTTCGCGCTCGTCGAGACTGCCGCGGGTGAGCTTCGTGACATAGAGCTTGATCGCCTCGTCAAGGCTGTCGACGCTGTTGTCCATCCGCGACACCTGCTCGACCAGCACCCGGTCATCCGTCATCATCGCCGCCATCACCTTGCGCAGCATCTCCTCGACGATGTCGCCCATGCGCAGCGTCTCGCGCGCGGCATCGGCGAGCGCGAGCGACGGCGTCTCCAGCGCGCTCTCGTCGAGATGGCGCGGCCTTGCCGGATCGGTATCGCGGACGCGCCGGGGCAGCAGCCGTTTGAGCAGCCGTGCCAGACTGTCGAGCACGCCGATGAAGAGGACCGCGGTCGCGACGTTGAAAGCGATGTGGAACAGCGCAGTTGCCTTGGCGAGATCGGGCTGGAAGGCCTGCAAATGTGCGGCGATCGGACCAAGGAACGGCGCGACCAGGAGGATGCCGACCACGCGATTGATCAGATTGCCGAGCGGCAGCCGGTAGCTCGCGGGATCGTCGCGCCGCGCGCCTTCGAACAGCGGATTGATCGCGCTGCCGAGATTGGCGCCCAGCACCAGCGCGAACGCCGCATAGGGCGAGATGAATTGCGAATAGGCGAGCGACATCACCAACAGCACGCTGGCGACACTGGAATGCACCAGCCAGGTGACCACGGCGCCGATGAAGATGCAGAGCACGGGATCGCCGGTGATCGCCTTCATGACGACGCGCACGCCGGGCGCATTCTCCGCCGGCGCCAGCGTGTCGAGCAGGATGTGCAGCGACAGCAGCATCAACCCGAGCCCGATCGAGACGCGGCCGACATCCTTGATGCGCGAGCGCGGCCCGCTGCGGAAGGCGACGAGCCCGACGATGAAGAGGAGAGGAGCGACCGCGGCGATGTTGAACGACAGGACCTGGACGATCAGCGTCGTGCCGACATTGGCACCCAGCATAATCGCCAGCGCCGGGACCAGGCTGACGAGTCCCTCGGACGCAAACGAACTTGTGATCAGGGCGGTGGCGGTTGAACTCTGGAGCAGGGCGGTCAGGCCGAGGCCCGCGGCCAAAGCGGTGAATCGGTTGTTCAGCGCGTTCGCCAGCAGGATGCGCAGATCTGGCCCGAACGCGCGCAGAATCCCGCTGTGGACCATGTGCAGGCCCCACAGCAGCAACGCCACGCCGCCCATCAGATCGAGAAGAACCACGCTTCCCATGCTCGTCAGCTTCCCGGCAAAATCGAGTCGAAGGGTCAGGCTATCGCCAAATGACGGTGGATCAACCCCTTTATTCCCAAGGAATGTCCCAAGGAATGGAGGCAGGAATTCATCCGCGCCTGGCCTCTGTTTGCCTGAGATTGCATCAGTTCGAGGAAAAGGCCCGCAGAGCCGGTAAATGGAGTTTGAAGGCGACAGTTCAACTGCGAGCGGTCCCGCTAGCCAGATTCCAACGATTTCCCGCTACAGCAGATGGAGAAACGGGCTAGTCAATGAACAGGGGCCAGGGGTCGACATGTTCGTCAATCGACGGAAGAGCGAGCGTCGTCTGTGCAGGAGTCTCGCCAAAATCCAGTTCGGCACTGGCACCCTGCCGCGGGACTGCATGATCACGGACATTTCCGATGGCGGCGTCAAGGTGATCGCCGAATATCCGGAAATTCCCACTGAATTCACGATCATCCTGTCGAACGGCAGTCCGCGCCAATGCCGTCTCGCCTGGCGGATCGGCTGCGAGTTCGGCGCACAGTTCGTCGATTAGGCGCAGCGCGTGCGCCGCTGCCGATGAGACTTGCCGGCGGCGCGGCGGGCGGCGGGATCGATCGATATCCGCTGCGGATGGAACTCCCTTAACTCGGATTTAGGGTTAAGCTGCCAAGCATTCTGGGCAGTCGCCGACCGTGGTCAGGGTACATGTCCCAGAAGTTGCTTCACCGATCTCCCGCCGCAAGGCTCCTCGCCGGCGCGGCAGCATCGGCGGCCCTGGTGCTGGCGCTGAGCGGCTGCCAGACCTCCAGCCCTTCCGACATCACGGGCTCGCTCGGCGACAAGGCCGAGGCCAGCCGGCCAACTGCCGATCCCCGGCGCGAGCTGGAGACCTATCAGGAGCGCTTCAAGGCCAGCCCGAAGGACGCCGAAGCAGCGCTGCAATACGCCAGGGCGCTGCGCGCCACCAGGCAGCGCGCGCAGGCGGTTGCGATCCTCGAGCAGGCCTCGATGACCCAGCCGAACAACAAGGCGCTGCTCGCCGGCTATGGGCGCGCGCTCGCCGACAACGGCAATTTCCAGCAGGCCTTCGATGTGCTCGGCCGCGCCCACAGCCCGGACGATCCGGATTGGCGGATCCTGTCCGCGCAGGGAGCGGCGCTCGACCAGCTCGACCGTCACGACGAGGCGCGGCAATATTATGCGAGCGCGCTCAAGATCGCGCCCGATGAGCCGTCGGTGCTGTCCAATCTCGGGCTGTCCTACGTGCTGTCGAAGGAATTGCCGCAAGCCGAGGAGACGCTGCGCAAGGCCCGCAGCCGCGCGCCGAACGATCAGCGGATCAAGGCCAACCTGGCGCTCGCGGTCGGTCTGCAGGGCCGCACCGGCGAGGCGGAGAACATCGTGAAGGCGGATTTGCCCCCCGAGGAAGCCGCAGCCAACGTCGCTGCATTGAAGCGTGTGCTGGCCCGGAAGGAGGGGCCGCGGGGCGGCGGAAAGATCCCGGTCGCGGCGGCCGCCGACACCGATTGACGCGCGGCGTCTAGGCCGACGCGCCCTTCGAGCGGCCGCCGACCGCGCGCAATCTCTTGATGATCGGCGACAACAGCGAATTGCGCTGCGCCCTGGTGTCGGCGCGCCCCGTCATCCGCTGCGCGATCTGCAGGAACGTCTTGGTGACACGATGATTGGCGGCGATCTCCGCGATCATCTGGCCGTTGTTGGCGGCGGTGCCGAACAGCTTCGAATCGAAGGGAATGGTGGCGATCGGCTGGCTGTCGATGGTCTTGGCGAAGGCGCGCACCTCGATCTCCGGCCGCTTGGTCATGCCGACCTGGTTGAGGCAGTAGAGCGGAGGACGATCATTGGGCCGCGCCGCCTTCAACGTGTTCATCATGTTCTTGGTGTTGCGCATGTTGGCCAGATCGGGCTCGGCGACGATCAGAATGTCGTCGGCGCCGATCAGGGCGCGGCGCGTCCAGGCGGTCCATTGGTGGGGCACGTCGAGCACGATGCAGGGCGTCGTCATGCGCAGCGTGTCGAAGATCGCATCGAATGCATCGGCGCCGAAATCGTAGACATGGTCGAGCGTCGCCGGCGCCGCCAGCAGGCTGAGATGGTCGGTGCATTTCGCCAGCAGTCGCTCCATCAGCGCGCTGTCAGGGCGCTCCGGCTGGAATACCGCGTTGGCGATGCCCTGCGCCGGGTCCTGGTTGTAATCGAGGCCGGCCGTGCCGAACGCGAGGTCGAGATCGATCACGACCGAATCAAGCCCGATGTCGCGCGCGATCGCCCAGGCGATATTATGTGCGACCGTAGACGCGCCGACGCCGCCCTTGGCGCCGCAGACCGCGATCATCCTGCCGACGGTGATGGCCTCGGACGCCGAGAACAGGCTGCAGATCGAGCGCACCACGTCGAGCACCTCGACGGGGCCGATCACATAATCGTTGACCCCGCGGCGCACCAGTTCGCGATAGGGCGCCTTGTCGTCGGCCCTGCCGATCACGACGACGCGGGTGCCGGGATCGCAGACGGTTGCGAGTTCGTCGAGGCCGGCCAGGAAGTCGCTGCCGCTCTCGGTCTCGAGCAAGATGACGTTCGGGGTCGGCGCCGTGTGATAGGCGTCGATCGCGGCAGTGATGCCGCCCATATGCACCGAGAGATGCGCCTTGGCGAGGCGGCGGTCCTCGCTCGCGGCCTTCACGGTGGTCGCGGTCGCCACCGTCGCGCAGAACGCCTGCACCGACACACGCGGGGCAGGGGCGATGTAGTCGTCGGCATGCGGCGCGGCTTCGGTCTCGTTATCCGGATGTTTGGCGCGGCTGATCATTTGCCTGTATCGCTGAGCTTGGCCTTGTCGGCTTCGGGGTAGTTGGTGGTGGTCGAAACACCCTTTCGGTACTTCTCGAACGCCACGTCACGCCGCGGCGAATAGGCTGGTGTCTCGGCGCGGGGCTGTTCGAGGTCGGCGGGATTGTCGATCATCGCCGCCAGGTTGCGCTGGGTCGCGCAGCCCAGGTTGTAGTACGGCTTGTTCTGGTTGTAGCCGTAGTTGTCGAGCGAGGGACCGAGATCCTCCGGCCACAGCCCGCAGGGACCCGCGACCGCGGTGATCTTCGGGTAGCTCAGGCGGATCGTCGCCAGCGTGCGCGGATCGTCGGGATGGTAGTTGCGCAGCGTGATGGCGCGCGATGGCACGCCGCCGGCCGTGAGCAGTGAGCGGATTTCCTGATAGGTCACGCCCGCCGCCCGCGCGTTCGGCGTGTCGACCGGCACCTCGGCGATGATCGCGCCGGTGCCCTCGCGGGTCCAGGTTCGCGCCAGTCCCATCACATCGGCGCGCTGCGGGGCGGTGAGGCCGGGCCGGCCGTGTCCGACAAAGATGACCATCGAGCGATCGGCTTCGGTAACGGCGATCGGATGCCGCAGACGGTAGTCGTTGGGGACGGTCGCGGTCGTGAGCTCGTCGCCGCCGCTGCGGGCAGGCCGCAAGCGCGACCGACAAGCCGACGAGGGCGCCCAGCCGGTATAATGTGCGATGGTGATGTGTCCTGCCCGTCATCGTCGCCCCCAAAGCTCAGTCAATGATGAAGCCGAAGTTGGCGGGATAGGCTCCGACCGGCTCGGCGCGGGCCGCCACGCCATAGATGCGGTTGATGCGCGCGAGCAGCGTCGATTGGGAATCGGCGGCCGGCGCGAACCCGTCATCGGGCCGCGACAGCTCCTTCTGCGCCACCGCGCGCACGACATAGGGCGTCACCAGCACCATCAGCTCGGTCTCGTTGTTGACGAAGTCCTGGCTCCTGAACAGCGCGCCGAGGATCGGCAACTGGTCGACGCCGGGCATGCCGTTGATCGCCTGCTTGGTCTTCTGCTGGATCAGGCCGGCCATCGCCATCGAGCCGCCGGACGGGATTTCCAGCGTGGTCTCGGCGCGGCGGGTGGTGATCGAAGGAACCGTCAGCGACGTGCCGCCCTGATTGAGGGTGATGGCGTTGTCGGTGGAGAGCTCGGAGACTTCCGTCATCACCCGCAGGCTGATGCGGCCTTCGGTCAGCACCACCGGGGTGAAGTTGAGGGAGATGCCGAACTTCTTGAACTGGATCTGGGTCGTGCAGACATGCGTGACCGGATCGCAGGAATAGCCGGCGGGGATCGGGAATTCGCCGCCGGCAATGAAGGTCGCCGACTCCCCTGAAATCGCGGTCAGGTTGGGCTCGGCCAGCGTGCGCGCGACGCCCGCGCTCTCCATCGCACGTAAAGTTGCGGTGACGGTGGGAATGCCCTTGGCGACAGCCGCAACGGTGCCGCCATTGTCCGGCACCAGCGAGCGGCCGTAAGCCGTGAACGGATTGGTGTTGTTGAAGTTCACGATCGCCGTGCCGTAGTTCATGTTGGCCGAAAGATCGACGCCCATCTGCTTGACGATGTCGCGCCGCACTTCCGAAACATTGACCTTCAGCATCACCTGGTCGCGGCCGCGCACCGTGATGGAGTTGACGACCTTGTCGGCTCCGCCGACCAGCCGGGCCGCGAGGTCGCCGGCCTGCTGAGCCTCGATCGGGGACGACACCGAGCCGGTCAGGATCACGCCGTCGCCGACGCCCTCGATCTGGATGCCCGGCAGCGTCTGCTTCAGGGCGGCGCGTACGCCGTTGAGGTCGCGCTTCACCGCGATGTCATAGGAGGCGACCTGCTGGCCGTCGGCATCGAAGAACACGACGTTGGTCTGTCCGACAGCCGCGCCGATGATGTAGGCGCGCTGGGCGGAGCGGACGACGGCATTGGCGATCTTGGGGTCGGCGACCAGGACGTCCTTCACGTCGCGCGGCAGGTCGACGATCACGGATTTGCCGACGCCGAGCGCCAGGAAGCGGGTCTTGGCCGGCGAATTGGCAATCGACGGCGCGCCCTGCGTCTCGGAATCGGCCGCGATCACGGGCGAAAGCGTCAGTACGGCCGCGGCCGAAAGCCAGAGGATGCGGATCAGCGCGGACCGCACCGCAAATTTGGTTCGACCGCGTCTCATGGCAGGCGTCCTTCTCACTTCTGTGTCGTTGTCGAGCTCGGGACGCCGTAGCGAACCACGTTGATGCTCTGGCCCCGCTTCAGGGGCTGGTCTTGGGAGGCGTTGTCGGCGACGTTGACGTCGGTGATGCTGCGCAGCGCGAGCGAGAGGACGCCGGATTGGCGCGACCGCGCCAGCGTCTCGGTCTGCTCGGGCTTCAGTTCAAGCGTGACGGTCTTGCCGAGCAGGGAATTGGCACCGTCCTTTTCCTTCGGAGCCTGGTCGATGGCGAGCACGCGGATATTGCTCAGGATGATCTCCGAACGGACGAGATCGGCGCTGTTCTGGTCCGGGTTCTTCTCGCGCTTCGTGAGGATGACATCGACGCGGTCGTTCGGCAGGATGAAGCCGCCGGCGGCGGTCTCTGCCGAGATTTCCGTCGAAACCGCGCGGCTGCCTGAGGGCAGGATTGCCG
This sequence comes from Bradyrhizobium sp. USDA 10063, assembly GCF_054063735.1. Lineage (NCBI taxonomy): Bacteria > Pseudomonadati > Pseudomonadota > Alphaproteobacteria > Hyphomicrobiales > Nitrobacteraceae > Bradyrhizobium > Bradyrhizobium sp. USDA 10063. The sequence continues at coordinate 968,512 of NZ_JBSSGP010000002.1, forward strand.
CCATGAAGCCCGATCCGTCCGCCTTGACGAGCTTCTGCTCCCGGATCGGCTCGCCGGCGATCAGCGGCGCGCGCGCAATCGAGCCGACCACGTCCTTGATGGCATCTGGCCTGTCGTTGCGGCGGATGAAACTGCTGCTAGCAGTCGCAGCCGGCCAGGCTTGCCATTGCAGGTTCTCCTGCCTGACCGATTGACCTAGTCCGATATCGGACTGCGCGACCAGAACTTCGACGGTCGGCAGTTGCTGCGCGACCGGCTCGGCCGGACCGGGCTTGGTCTCGGGCTGGCGGACCAAATAGGCCGCGACGCCGCCAGCACCAAGCGCGATGGTCAGGACGACGATACGTGCGATGTTCATACGCTTGACTGCTTACGCTTACCCCAGACTGCCAACGCCGCAGGACGATGGCAGCCCAACCCGGGAGCATGACTAAGGCAGCAAAGGTGTAAGGGAACTTGATGCGCGGGATGATTTGGCTGACGAGGATTTGGAGTTCTTCGTCATGGTGAACGCGTGGTTATTGCACGCGCGAAGAAGCCCGCAAAATACCGGTGCTTGTGTGCCTACATCGCCGCCTTGAGCGCGGCAAAGCCGCGATCGAGATCGGCCTTGAGGTCGTCGATGCTTTCGAGCCCGATATGGAGCCGTAGCGTCGACCCCCCCGGCGCCCATTTGGTGGCCGTGCGATAGTCGCTGCAGTCGAAGGGGATGACCAGGCTTTCGAAGCCGCCCCAGGAATAGCCCATGCCGAACAGCTTGACGGTGTCGAGCAGGGCGTCGACGGCTTTCTGCGGGACCGGTTTCAGCACGATGCTGAACAGGCCGGAGGCGCCGGTGAAATCCCGCTTCCAGATCGCGTGGCCGGGATCGCTCTCGATTGCGGGATGCAGCACCCGCGCCACCTCGGGACGTGCCTGCAGCCAGCGCGCGATCTCCAGACCGGAACGGTAATGCTGCGCTAGCCGGACTGACAGCGTGCGGACGCCGCGCAGCGCCAAATACACGTCATCGGGCCCGGCGCAGACGCCAAGCAGGCGGATGCCCTCGGCGAGCAGCGGCCACGCCTTGGCATTCGCCGAGATGGTGCCAAACATGATGTCGGAATGGCCGCCAATATATTTGGTCGCGGCCTGGATGCTGATGTCGACGCCTTGCTCGAGCGAGCGGTGATAGAGCGGGGTTGCCCAGGTGTTGTCGTCGATCACAAGCGCGCCGCGCGCATGCGCGACGGCGGCGATCGCGGGAATGTCAGGCATTTCGAAGGATTGCGAGCCGGGCGCTTCGACCAGCACCGCACGGGTGTTCGGCTTGAACAGCGCTTCGATGCCGGTGCCGACCAGCGGATCGAAATAGGTGGTCTCCACGCCATAGCGCGCCAGCATGCCGTTGCAGAAATTGCGCGAGGGGCGATAGACGTTGTCGCAGACCAGGAAATGGTCGCCCGTCTTGAGCACCGACAACAGCGCCGTGCTGATCGCCGCCAGGCCCGACGGCGCCAGCCCGACGCCGGCGCATTGCGGCCCCTCCAGCGCCATCAGCACGTCCTGCAGCGCCCGCGTTGTAGGTGTGCCGTGGCGGCCATATTGATATTCACCGCGATGGGCATGGAGGTCGTCCGCGGTCGGATAGAGCACGGTGGAACCGTGGACGACCGGCGGATTGACGAACCCCTTCTGCGCCTCGGCGTCCCGGCCCGCGGTCACCAGGCGGGTTTCGGGCTGTTGTGGATGGACCGGTCCGTCGTTCGAAAAGCTCATGCGCCTCGCCGTTAAAGACTTTTTGCCGCAGCCGCGACGTATCGGAAGAAGCGGGCCCTGGCCCGGGGTTAATAACAAGACATGGAAGAGGCCCGTCAACCCCTTGACCCGGATCGCCAGTCGCTATGTGATGCGGCAACTTCAAGTCGCCGCACGTTGAGGGGCCTGCCGCGACCTTCGATCCATCGCTTGGCTGATTGGCACGCAAGATGCAGGCCAGATCGGCGATTCGCTCGGGATCATCGGTCGGTCCGTTAACGTTTGAGGCGACCGCGAGCAAACCTTCCCGGACGACCCCTTGAAAGGCCTAGCCATGAAACGCGTATCGCTGGTTCTCACCCTTGCCCTGGCCGCCGGCCTCTCGGCGCAGGCCGCTTCGGCGCAAACCCTCAAGACGGTCAAGGACCGGGGCATGCTGTCCTGCGGGGTCAGCCAGGGCCTGCCGGGATTCTCGTCCCCGGACGACAAGGGGAACTGGACAGGACTTGATGTGGACGTGTGCCGCGCGATCGCGGCGGCGATCTTCAACGACGGCACCAAGGTCAAGTTCGTGCCGTTGTCGGCAAAAGACCGCTTCACCGCGCTGCAGTCCGGCGAGATCGACGTGCTCTCGCGCAACACCACCTGGACGCTGTCGCGCGACACCTCGCTCGGCGCCAACTTCACCGGCGTGACCTATTATGACGGGCAGGGCTTCCTGGTGAAGAAATCGCTGAAGGTCAATTCGGCGCTGGAGTTGAACAGTGCCTCGGTTTGCGTGCAGACGGGGACCACGACGGAGCAGAACCTCGCCGACTATTTCAAGGGCAACAACATGAAGTATGAGGTGATCGCGTTCGCCTCTGCCGACGAGACGGTGAAGGCCTATGAATCCGGCCGCTGCGACGTCTTCACCTCCGACGTTTCCCAGCTTTATGCCGAGCGTCTGAAGCTCGCCAATCCCGCCGACCACGTCGTGCTCCCCGAGGTCATCTCGAAAGAGCCGCTCGGCCCGATGGTCCGCCATGGCGACGACCAATGGTTCGATATCGTGAAATGGACGCTGTTTGCGATGGTCGATGCCGAGGAGCTCGGCGTCACCCAGAAGAACGTCGACGAGATGGCGAAATCCGACAAGCCGGAGCTGAAGCGCGCCTTCGGCACCGACGGCAATCTCGGCGAACAGCTTGGCCTGACCAAGGACTGGGTGGCGCGGGTCGTGAAGGCGGTCGGCAATTACGGCGAGTCGTTTGATCGCAACGTCGGCGCCGGCTCGAAGCTCGGCATCGCCCGCGGCCTCAATAACCTCTGGAACAAGGGCGGCATCCAGTACGCGCCGCCAATCCGCTAATCCGACCGCTGGCGGCGGCGATGGCCATCGAGCCCCGGAAACCACCGTCGCAGTTTGTGATCAAGCTGCAACGTGCGCTCGGCGGCCGCGCAGGGTGGGGAGGCTTCGTCCTCCAGCTCCTGTTCGTCGCCGTGCTCGCCTGGATTGCCTATGAGATCGTGGCCAATGCCCGCGCCAACCTGCAGGCGCAGCGGATCACCGCGGGCTTTGGCTTCCTGCAGAACACCGCCGGCTTTGACGTCAGCCAGACCCTGATCCCATACACGGGCTCGGACACCTATACCCGCGTCTTCCTGGTCGGCCTGCTGAATACGCTTCTGGTCTCGGTGATCGGCATCTTCTTCGCCACCGTGATCGGCTTCATGGTGGCGCTCGGGCGGCTGTCGCCGAACTGGCTGTTGTCGCGGATTTCCGGCGGCTATGTCGAACTGGTGCGTAACCTGCCGGTGCTGTTCCAGATCCTGTTCTGGTATCTCGCGGTGCTCGCGGCATTGCCCAGTCCGCGGCAGAGCATCTCCGTGTTCGAGATGTTCTTCCTCAACAACCGCGGCCTGGTGATTCCGAGGCCGATCGGCAATCCCGGATTCGAGCCGTTTGTCGTGGCGGTCTTGATTGCGATCGTGGCGGCGCTGGTGCTTTGGCGCTATGCACGGCGGCAGCTCTACCAACATGGCAGGATGATCACGATCTGGCCCTACCTGCTGGGGCTCCTGATCGGCCTTCCGCTGGCGACGGCGCTGATCTTCGGTCCGCCGGTGACCTTCGAGATGCCGGTGCTGAGGGGCTTCAATTTCGCCGGCGGCTCGCGCCTGATTCCGGAGTTCGTGGCGCTGACGGTTGCGCTGTCGACCTACACCGCCGCTTTCATCGCCGAGATCGTGCGCGCCGGCATCCTGTCCGTGCACAAGGGACAGATGGAGGCGGGCTCCTCGCTCGGGCTGCACCGCGGCGAGGTGCTGCGGCTGATCGTGATCCCGCAGGCGATGCGCGTGATCCTGCCGCCGCTCACCAACCAGTATCTCAACCTCACCAAGAACTCCTCGCTGGCGGTCGCGATCGGCTATCCCGACCTCGTGTCGGTGTTCGCCGGAACGACGCTGAGCCAGACCGGGCAGGCGATCGAAATCATCGGCATCACCATGGGTGTCTACCTGTTGATCTCGCTGGTGACGAGCGCGATCATGAGCTTCTATGGATGGCGGATCAGTCGGAGCATGGGCTGATGAGCGATATCGCCGTTTCCAATTTCGTCCGCGAGGAACTCGTTCCGCAGCGGCCGGCGCCGGTGAAGACCACGGGCTTGGTGGGATTCCTGCGCACGCGGCTGTTCAACTCGCCGACCAACATCCTGATCACGATCGTCAGCGTTCTCCTGCTATGGTTCGTGCTCGTCCCCACGGTCAAATTCCTGTTTGTGGATGCGGTCTGGACCGGCAACGACCGCGCCGCGTGCCTCGCCGAGAATGCCGGGCATCCGGTCGGCGCCTGCTGGCCGTTCATCCAGGCCAAGCTCAGCCAGTTCATTTATGGATTCTACCCGGAGCCCGAGCGCTGGCGGGTCAACCTGACCTTCTTCCTGGCGGCCGTGCTGCTGTTGCCGCTGTTGATTCCCCGGCTTCCGGCCAAGGGCATCAATGCCAGCCTGTTCTTCCTGGCTCTTCCGGTGGTGGCATTCTTCCTGCTGCGTGGCGGCGGGCTCGATGGCTTTGCCGTGAGCTGGATCACATCGCTATTGTCGGGCTTCAACGACAGCATCGGCGATGGCGGGCGCAAGCTCGCCGCCACGGGCGAGGCCACCGCCGTGATCGGACCGGTGCTCTGGGCGCTCGGAAAGCTGATTGTCCTGATCAGCACGGTGGTCTCCTGGGCGCTGTTGCCCCTGCAATGGCTCCGCGGCCAGATCCAGATTGCCGGTCAGCCGGTCTGGATCGATTTTGCAATCACCGCCGTGATCGTCTCGCTGCTGCTGTTCTTCCTCGGCGGCGGCTTTCGCACCGGCTGGCGGCCGCTGGTCGTTAGTCTCGCAACCTTTGCCGGGATTGGCCTCGTCATAGCCGTCATGAAGCTCGATCGCGGCGGCTTCCCCGTGGTCGACACCAGGCTATGGGGCGGCTTGCTGGTGACGCTGGTCGTTTCGGTGACAGGCATCGTCACTTCGATGCCGGTCGGCATTGCCCTGGCGCTGGGCCGACGCTCGACCATCCCCTTGATCCGTATCTTCTCGATCGCCTTCATCGAGTTCTGGCGCGGCGTGCCGCTGATCACGGTGCTGTTCTTTGCGACCTACATGCTGCCGCTGTTCGTGCCGACCGGCTTCACCATCGATGGTCTGGTGCGCGCGCTGATCGGCATTGCGCTGTTCGCCGGCGCCTATCAGGCCGAGGTCATCAGGGGCGGGTTGCAGGCGATCCCGCGGGGCCAGGGGGAGGCGGCAAGCGCGCTCGGCCTGTCCTGGTGGAAGACGACGGCGCTGATCATCCTGCCGCAGGCGCTGCGCCACGTCATTCCCGGCCTCGTCAACAGCTTCATCGCGCTGTTCAAGGATACCTCGCTGGTGTCGATCGTCGCGCTGTTCGACCTGCTCGGCCAATTGCGCGCTTCCTTCAGCGATCCCACCTGGGCGACGCCGACCACGGCTTTCACCGGCTTTGCCTTCACCGGGCTGATCTATTTCGTCTTCTGTTTCGGTATGTCGCGCTATTCTCTGTTCGTCGAGAACAGGCTGAACGCGCACCGGCGCAACTGAGTGCATTCGCCATGAGTTCGAATCCGATCGTCAGCATCAAAGGCCTCAACAAGTGGTACGGCGAGTTCCACGTGCTGCGGGATATCAATCTCGAGGTTGCCCGGGGCGAGCGCATCGTCATCTGCGGTCCTTCGGGCTCTGGCAAGTCGACGCTGATCCGCTGCATCAACGCGCTGGAGGAGTTTCAGGAAGGCGAGATCATCGTCGACAACATCGAGCTTGGTCCGAACTTGCGGCGGGTCGACGAGGTCCGGCGCGAGGTTGGCATGGTGTTCCAGAGCTTCAACCTGTTTCCGCATCTGACCGTGCTCGACAATTGCACGCTGGCGCCGATCTGGGTGCGCAACATCCCGAAGAAGGACGCAGAAGCGGCGGCCATGAAATTCCTGGAGCGGGTCAAGATCCCGCATCAAGCCAACAAATATCCGGGCCAGATGTCAGGCGGCCAGCAGCAGCGCGTCGCGATCGCGCGTGCGCTCACCATGAATCCCAAGGTCATGCTGTTCGACGAGCCGACCTCGGCGCTCGATCCGGAAATGGTCAAGGAAGTCCTGGACACCATGGTCGACCTCGCCAAGGAGGGCATGACCATGCTGGTCGTCACCCACGAGATGGGATTTGCCCGCGAGGTCGCCGACCGCGTCATCTTCATGGACGCCGGCCAGATCATCGAGTCGAATACGCCGAAGGAATTCTTCGCCCATCCGCAGCACGCGCGGACGAAGCTGTTCCTCAGCCAGATCTTGAGATGAGCGAAGTAGCGAATGGCGAGTGGCGAATAGGGCATTCCATTCGCTATTCGCCACTCACCATTCGCACTTTAAACAAACGGCAGGTCGATCTTGGTGCGCTTCTCGAGCCACGCCGGCACCGGCAGATTCTTCGAGCGCATGAAATCCGGATTGAAGAGTTTGGACTGATAGCGGTTGCCGGAGTCGGCGAGGATCGTCACGATCGTCTTTCCGGGCCCGAGCTGCTTTGCCAGCCGGATCGCGCCGGCGATGTTGATGCCGGTCGAACCGCCGAGGCAGAGTCCCTCGTGCTCCAGGAGTTCGTAGATCACGTTGACCGCTTCCTCGTCCGGGATCAGGAAGGCGTCGTCGACCTTGGCGGTCTCGATGATGGACGTGACGCGGCCAAGACCGATGCCCTCGGTAATCGAGTTGCCCGGCGTCGACTTGGCCTCGCCATGCTTGAACAGTTCGTACATCGCAAAGCCTTGCGGATCGGCGCAGGCGACGACGATGCCGTTGTTCTTTTCCTTCAGGTAGCGGCTGGTGCCGGCGAGCGTGCCACCGGTGCCGACCGAGCAGATGAAGCCGTCGACCTTGCCGCCGGTCTGCTGCCAGATCTCCGGACCGGTCGATTCGTAGTGTGCCTTGGCGTTATCGAGATTGTTCCACTGATCGGCGAACAACACGCCATTCGGCTCGCTCTTGCGGAGTTGCTCGGCTAGCCGCTTGCCGACATGTTGATAGTTGTTCGGATTGGCATAGGGCAGTGCCGGCACCTCGACCAATTCGGCGCCGCACAGCCGCAGCGTATCCTTCTTTTCCTGGCTCTGGGTTTCCGGGATCACGATCAGGGTCCGGTAGCCGCGCGCGCTGGCGACGACTGCAAGCCCGATGCCGGTATTGCCGGCGGTCGATTCCACCACCAGCCCGCCCGGCTTGAGCGCGCCACGTTTCTCGGCCTCCAGGATCATCCATTTGCCGGCGCGGTCCTTGACCGACTGGCCGGGATTCATGAACTCGGCCTTGCCCAGGATGGTGCATCCGGTCAGCTCGGAGGCGCGCTTCAACTTGATCAGCGGCGTATTGCCGATGGCTTCGACGACGTCGTTGTTGATTGTCATGTCGGGGGTATTCTTTGCCGGTTATTTCGCTCCCCGGTGACCCTAGTGCGGGGGCGGCAAAAGGGAAAGGCCCTTGCGCCGCGGCGCAAGGCGGCCCGAATCGTTCCCCGGTCCGCGGCAATCCGCCTCGCGACTCCCGGCTTGCGAAACGCGTTGCCGGATAGTGTCGGCGCGATGGGGGATTCGAGGCAACAGGGGCGGGAAATCCCCATGAAATCTTCGTAAGATTCTGACAGCTCCCGGTGCTGACGAAATTGAAGTAAGGCCCGTAAAATAAAGACAACTTGGCCTTTCCGCGGTTCCCCGGTTGAGCTTGGCCACAGTCTCCCGTTGGGTCGTCAGGACTGTCCGCTTGCCATGCCCCCGGGGTAATATGACGGGTCGGTTCCATTGGAAGCATCACTCCGTGACGGTTCTGCAGACCATCCACCAACGCGTTGCGAACTCGTCGCGACTTGATTCGGCGCGCGGAGGAGAACGGAGGTGACCCAGCGCGTCCGGGGGGCTGCTGTCGGCGAACGGCCGCGTGTGCCTGTGCCAAACCTGCGAGGCGTCGTGCGCGCGCTTGCGGGTTTTGTGATCGCCGCCAGCTCGGCCGGCTGCATCCTGACCAGGGACCTTCCCGATCCTGCGCTGGATATTCCCGGCGGCTACAAGGCGACGCGGCAGACGAAGGCCTCCGACGCGCCACCGACGCTCGACTGGTGGCGCGGCTTTCGCTCCACGGAATTGACGACGCTGATGGAAGAAGCCCAGCGGGTCAATCTGGACATTGCAGCGGCAGTGGCGCGTTTCCAGCAAGCGGACGCGCAGGCGCGGATCGCCGGCGCGGCCTTGCTGCCGACGCTCTCAGGCTCCGGATCCGAAACCTATTCGCGCACCTCTGGCTCGAGCGCGAGTGGCCTGAGCATCGGCGGGCGCGAGGTGGTCAACTACAACGCCTCCCTTGCCGCGAGCTATCAGCTCGATTTCTGGGGCCAGAACCGCGACGCCGCGCAGGCGGCGGAAGAGACTGCGGTTGCCAGCCGGTTCGATCGCGAGGTGGTGGCGCTGACCACGCTGACCAGCGTCGCCAACGCCTATTTCCAGGTATTGGCGTCGCAGGATCGGATTCGTACCGCCCAGCGCAACATCGCCAGCGCCGAGCGTGTCCTCAACGCGATCAGGGATCGCTTCAATGCCGGTACCAGCACCGATCTCGACGTTGCGCAGCAGGAGAGCCTGGTGGCCAACCAGCGCGCGCTGGTGCCGCCGCTCCGGCAGACCCTCGACCAGAACATCAATGCGCTGGCCACGCTGGTGTCGCGGCCGCCGGAGAGCGTGCGCGTCACCGGCGGCTCACTCAACAACATTGGCATTCCCCGGGTGACGCCGGGCCTGCCGTCGGAATTGCTGACGCAGCGTCCTGACATCAGGCGGCAGGAGGCGCAGCTCGCGGCCGCGACCGCCAATGTCGGCAGCGCTCGCGCGCAGTTCTTTCCGAGCATCCAGTTGACCGGGCAGGGCGGCTACCAGAGTTCGGCGCTGTCCTCGCTGTTCCAGCCGCATGCGGCGTTCTTCAGCCTGGTCGGCAGCGCGACGCAGCCGATCTTCGACGGCGGGCGGATCCTCGGCAATTTCGAGTTAACGAAAGCGCAGCAGGATGAACTGCTGCAAACCTATCGCAAGACGGTCGTGCAATCCTTTGCCGACGTCGACAACGCGCTGGTGGCGATACGCCAGACCACGATCAGGCTGAGGCTGCAGCGTGACGTCGTAGCGTCGTCACAGCGGGCGTTCCAATTGGCCGAGCAGCAGTTGCGGGCCGGAACTGCCGACATCGTAACTGTGCTACAGACTCAACAGACTCTATTCGTGGCCGAGGACGCGCTGTGGCAGGCGCAACTGGCCCGGCTGCAGGCGATCATCAGCCTGTATCAGGCGCTGGGCGGCGGCTGGGAGCCAAAGGTGGAGAGACCGGTCGATGCTCTTTAAGCCGGAAGCAAAGGACGACGCGAAGGCTGCGGAGCTGAAGAAGCCGGGCTTGTTGTCGCGCCTGCTCAAGCGAATGGTGTCGCTCGCCATTGCCGCCGTGATCCTCGGCGGGCTCGGCTATATCGGCTGGCTGGCCTGGCAGCAGAAGGGCGGCGGCCACAACGCCAACGCCCGGCCGGACCTGCCGGTACCGGTGCTGGCGGCCATGCCGCGCGTGCAGGACATGCCGGTCTATCTCGACGGCGTCGGCTCGGTGCGCGCGCTGAATACGGTCACGGTTCGCTCGCAGGTCGACGGCAAGCTGATCAAGGTGAACTTTGTCGAGGGACAGGACGTCAAGAAGGAGGACGTGCTCGCCGAAATCGATCCTGCGATCTATCAGGCGCAGTACGATCAGGCCGTCGCCAAGAAGGCGCAGGATGAGGCGCTGCTCGCCAACCAGCGGCTCGACCTCGCGCGTTACCAGCAGCTCGCCCAAAGCAACGCGGGTTCGAAGCAGCAGTATGATACCCAGAAGGCGGTGGTCGCGCAGCAGGAAGCGCTGGTGAAGGCCGATCAGGCTGCGATCGACAACGCGGCAGCGACGCTGAGTTATACCAAGATCGTCGCACCGATTGCGGGTCGCGCGGGTCTCCGCCAGGTCGACCAGGGCAACATCATCCATGCCTCCGACACCACGGGCCTCGTCGTTCTCACCCAGTTGCAGCCGATCGCGGTCTGGTTCAGCCTGCCGCAGCAGCAGATCGTGCGGGTGAACGCCGCAGCCGCCAACGGCCAGCTTGCGGTCGACGTGTTCGGCAATGACGGCGTGACCGTGATCGACACCGGCAAACTGACCGGTATCGACAACCAGGTCGACCCGACCACCGGCACGCTGAAACTGAAGGCGGAATTTCCCAACGGCAATTTCCAGCTCTGGCCCGGCCAGTTCGTCAATGTGCGGCTGAAAGTCGAGACGCTGCCGAAGGCGATCGTGGTGCCGACCTCGGCCGTGCAGCGCGGGCCCGCCGGCACCTTCAGCTATGTGATCGGCGAGGACAATATCGTCACCGCGAAGCCGGTGACTGTCATCCAGCAGAACGAGCATGACGCGGTCATTGGCAAAGGGATCGCGGTCTCCGACCGCGTCGTCACCACGGGATTTGCCAATCTCGCCGATGGAGCGAAAGTCATCATCGGCAAGGATGACGCCGCGCCGACCGCCGATCTCGCGCCGCGCAAGCGCAGCCGCAGCCCGGATGCGAAGAACGGCCAGAAGGATGGTCAAGCCAAAGATGGTCAGGCAAAGGACGGCCAGGCCAAGGATGGCGAGCATCGTTCGCGGCGCGAGCGCACACAAGGTGAGGGCGATCAGAAGGGCTCGAGCGGAACGACAACGGGGGGTGATACGTCAGGCGGCGCAGCGAAGTCGCAGCCATGACCGAACGATTAACCTGAATATCTGACTTCGCAAGGACGAGCACGCAAAGCCATGGGCGTCTCTGAACCGTTCATCCGCCGGCCGATCGCGACCTCGCTGCTCGGGATCGCGCTTCTGATTGGCGGCGCGCTCGGCTATTTCGCTCTGCCGGTCTCGGCGCTGCCGCAGGTCGACTTCCCGACGGTGCAGGTGTCGACGCAACTGCCGGGCGCCAGCCCCGACGTGATCGCGTCGCTGATCACCGCACCGCTTGAACGCCAGCTCGGACAGATCCCGTCGCTGTCGTCGATGAACTCGACCAGCTCGTTCGGCGTCAGCCAGATCTCGCTGCAGTTCGACCTCAACCGCGACATCGATGGCGCGACGCAGGATGTTCAGGCCGCGATCAATGCGGCCGCAGGCGTATTGCCGAAGAACCTGCCATACCCGCCGGTGTACGCGAAAGTGAATCCGGCGGACGCGCCGGTCATGACGCTGGCGCTGACGTCGGAGACGATCTCGCTGCGCGCGATGAGCGATCTCGCCGACACGATCCTTGGCCAGCGGCTCAGCCAGATTTCCGGCGTCGGCCGCGTCGCCGTGCTGGGCGGGCTGAAACCGGCGGTGCGGGTGCAGGCCGACCTGGCGCGGCTTGCGGCCTATGGCATCTCGATGGAGGACCTGCGCAACGCGATTGCCGGCGCCAACGTCTCTGGGCCAAAGGGATCGCTCGACGGCGCCCAGCAGGCCTACACGATCGCCGCCAACGACCAGATCGCGGCGGCGGAGGCGTACAAGCCGATCATCATCGCCTATCGCAACGGCTCGCCGGTGACGATCGGCGACGTGGCGGTGATCGTGGACGGGCTCGAGAACGACCGTACCGGCGGCTGGTACCAGGGCATGCCGGCTGTGATCATCGACATTCAGCGCCAACCCGGCGCCAATGTGATTGATGTCGTCCGCCAGATCCGCGACGAAATTCCGCGGTTGCAAAGACTGATTCCGGCCGGCGTCAATCTGACCGTCGTGAGCGATCGCACCGTCACCATCCGCGCCTCGGTTCGCGACGTGCAGTTCACGCTGATCCTGAGCGTCGTGCTGGTGACGCTGGTGGTGCTGTTGTTCCTGCGCTCCCTGCGCGCCACGCTGATTGCGGGCGTCGCACTTCCGCTGTCGCTGATCACGAGTTTCGGCATCATGTATTTTGCCGGCTTCAGCCTCGACAATCTGTCGCTGATGGCGCTGACGATCGGCACCGGCTTCGTAGTCGACGACGCCATCGTGATGATCGAGAACATCGTCCGCCACATGGAGGAGGGCGAGTCGGTCATGGAAGCGGCGCTCAAGGGCGCGAGCGAGATCGGCTTCACCGTGATCTCGCTGACGTTGTCGCTGATCGCCGTCTTCATTCCGCTGTTGTTCATGTCCGGGCTGGTCGGACGCATGTTCCGCGAATTTGCGCTGACGCTGACGATTGCGGTCGTAACTTCGGCGGTGGTGTCGCTGACGCTGACGCCGATGATGTGCTCGCGCCTCTTGAAACATGTCGGTGAGGAATTCGTGCTCCCGGGCCTCGGCGCCATCAGCCGCTTCATCGACCGGATGGTCGACTTCTATCACCGCACGCTGCTGTGGGTGCTGCAGCGCCAGCGCGCCACCCTGCTGGTGACCTTTGCCACCGTCGCGCTGACGCTGTTCATGTATGTGATCGCACCAAAGGGTTTCCTGCCGCTGCAGGATACCTCCTCGATAACAGCGGTGACCGAGGCCGGCCCGGACGTCTCCTTTGCTGAAATGCAGGCGCGGCAAGCCAAGGCGGCGGACCTGATCAAGTCGGACCCCGACGTGACCGGCGTGGTTTCGGTGATCGGCGCCGGTTCTGTCAACCCGACCACCAATGTCGGCCGGCTCGTGATGACGCTGAAGCCGCTCGGCGAGCGGCGCGACGACGTTTCGACAGTGGTTGCACGGCTGAAGCAGAAGACGGCGTCGATCCCCGGCATGACCATCTATTTCCAGCCGGTGCAGGACGTGCAGATCTCGACACAGTCGAGCCGGTCGCAGTACCAGTACACGCTGAACGGCACAGACGCGAAAGAGGTGTCGCTCTGGGCGGGCAAGCTGGTCGCCGAGATGCGGCGTGATCCGATGTTCCGCGACGTATCATCGGAGGCGCAGGAAGCGGGCTTAAGGGCGGCACTCGATATCAATCGCCAGCGCGCCGGCCAGCTCGGCGTCAACCTGCAGGCCGTCAATGACACCCTGAACGACGCGTTCGCGCAGCGCCAGATTTCGACCATTTACGGGCAGGCCAACCAGTACCGTGTGGTGCTGGAGGCGCTGCCGATGTACCAGCGCGATCCATCGATCCTCGACAAGCTGTATTTGCCCGGCGTGAACGGCGCGCAGGTGCCGCTGTCGGCGGTGGCGACCCTGACGCGCACCACGGCGCCGCTCGCGATCTCGCACCAGGCACAGTTCCCGGCGGTGTCGCTCAGCTTCAACCTCGCGCCCGGCGAGGCTCTCGGCGATGCCGTTGAAGCGGTGAAGACGATCGAGACCCGGATCGGCATGCCCAACAGCATCGTTGGGGTTTATTCCGGCGATGCCGCGGAATTTTCCCGATCGCTCGCCGGCCAGCCCTGGCTGATCCTCGCCGCGATCATCACGATCTACATCGTGCTCGGCGTGCTCTATGAGAGCTATATCCACCCGATCACGATCCTGTCGACGCTGCCTTCGGCGGGCGTCGGCGCGATCCTGGCGCTGATGCTGTTCGGGCAGGATCTTTCCGTCATCGGCCTGATCGGCATCATTCTGCTGATGGGCATCGTCAAGAAGAACGCGATCATGATGATCGACTTCGCGCTGGAGGCGGAGCGGCATCAGGGCATGTCGCCCTATGACGCGATCGTCCAGGCCTGCCTGTTGCGCTTCCGGCCGATCATGATGACGACATTGGCGGCGCTGTTCGGCGCCCTTCCGCTCGCCATCGAAAGCGGCACCGGTGCGGAGCTGCGCTTCCCGCTCGGCATTTCCATCATCGGCGGCCTCCTGCTCAGCCAGTTGCTGACGCTCTACACGACGCCGGTGATCTACCTTGCGCTCGACCGGCTGAACCGCAGGATCGAGCACGCGCTGCCGGACCCGGGGCCGCAAGGCCCGCCGGTGGCGGGGGCGACCGAGGGGATGCAGTGATGGCATCGATCTCGATCTCTGAGCCCTTCATTCGTCGTCCGGTCGGCACCACGCTGATGGCGATCGGGCTCTTCCTGGTCGGGATCGTGGCCTACGAGTTCCTGCCGGTGGCGTCGGTTCCGAACGTCGATTTCCCGATGATCCGGGTGGCTGCCACGCGGCCGGGCGCCGACCCCTCGGTGATGGCTGCGACGGTAGCGGCGCCGCTGGAGCGCCGGCTCGGCGAGATCGCGGGCGTCGAGCAGATCACATCGACGAGTTCGCTCGGCACCACCAGCATCCAGGTGCAGTTCGCGATCGGACGCAACATCGATCGTGCCGCGCGCGACGTGCAGGCCGCAATCAACGCCTCAATGGCGGATCTGCCGACCGACCTGCCGACATTGCCGATCTTCAGGAAGGCCAATCCTGCAGCGGCGCCGGTGTTCGTGCTGGCGCTGACGTCGAAGACGATGTCGACCAGTGCGATGTACGACGTTGCGGATACCGTGCTCGCACAGCGCATCTCGCAGGTGCCGGGAGTGGGCGAGGTCACGGTCTCAGGCGCCGATCAGCCGGCGGTGAGGATCTCGCTCAATCCGGTGGCGCTGTCGAACGCCGGCATTGCCACCGAGGACGTCCGCCAGGCCATCGTCAACGCCAATCCGCTCGGGCCAGTCGGTATCTTCAATGGCGGCCGGCAGAGCGAGACGCTCTCGATCAATCCGCAGATGCGGACCGCCGCCGAGTTCCGCAACATCATGATCAAGAGCTCGAGCGGCAATTTCGTCCGCCTCTCGGATGTCGCCGAAATCGAAGACAGCGTGCGCAACGTCCGCTCGATCGCCTGGTTCAACAAGCAGCCGGCGGTGCTGATCCAGATCACCAAGCAGGGCGACGCCAACGTCATCGACACCGTCAACCGGGTGACGGCGATGCTGCCGGAGCTGAAGCAATGGATTCCCGCGGGCCTCGAGATTTCCACCCTCGTGGACCGCACCGGCACCATCCGCGCCAGCGTGCTCGACATGCAACTGACGCTGCTTGCCACGGCCGGGCTGGTCATGGTGGTGGTGTTCGTGTTCCTGCGCCGCTTGACGCCAACGATTGCGGCGGGCGTCTCGGTGCCGCTGGCGCTGGCGGGCACTTGCGCCGGCATGTGGCTTGCCGGTTTCTCGATCGACAACCTGTCGCTGATGGCGCTGGCGATCTCGGTCGGCTTCGTCGTCGACGATGCGATTGTGATGATCGAGAACATGTACCGCAATCTCGAGCAGGGCATGGCGCCTTATCCGGCGGCGCTGGAGGGGGCCAAGCAGATCGGCTTCACCGTGGTTTCGATCTCGCTGTCGCTGATCGCCGCCTTCACGCCGCTGATCTTCATGGACGGCATCGTCGGCCGGCTGCTCCGCGAATTCTCGCTGACGCTGACCTTCGCGATCCTGGTCTCGACCCTGGTGTCGCTGACGATAACCCCGATGATCTGCGCGCATTACATCAAGGAGGCGACCTCCGACCGCGCCACCTGGTTCGACCGCCTGATCGAGGGAACGCTGTCGCGGGTCGTGCGCTTCTATACCTGGACGCTGCGCGGCGTGCTCGAGTTTCCGTTCCTGACGTTGCTCGTGTTCTTCGCCACGATCGCGCTCACCGTGACGCTCTACATCAAGACGCCGAAGGGCTATTTCCCGACCGACGACAGCGGCTTCATCATCGGCGCGACGCGGGCGTCGCCCGACATCTCGTTCCAGGCCATGCTCAAGCTGCAGCAGCAGGTAGCCGACATCGTGATGGCCGATCCCGCGGTCGCGAGCATCGGCTCATCGATCGGGAGCGGCGGCGGGCCTGGTGGCGGCGGGGCAAATCGCGGCACCATGTTCATCAGCCTGAAATCGCCGGAGGAGCGGCGCGGAGTTTCGACGCAGCTCGTGATCGATCGCCTGCGCCGCAACCTCTTCAAGGTGCCGGGTATCCGCCTGTTCATGTTCGCGGCCCAAGACGTCCGCGCCGGCGGGAGACAGAGCGATTCCGACTACCAATACACGCTATCGAGCGCCGATCTCAACTTGTTGCAGAAATGGGCGCCGATCGTCGCCAAGCGCATGGAAACCGTCGAAGGCATCACCGACGTCTCCAGCGATCGCGACCCCGGCGGTTTGCAGCTCAACCTCGTGATCGACCGCAAGACTGCCTCAAGCCTCGGCGTCCGCGTGCAGGATATCGACAACGCGCTCAACAACGCCTTCTCGCAGCGGCAGATCTCGATCGTCTATACCCAGCGCAACCAATACATGGTGGTGCTTCAGATCGATCCGAAATTCCAGACCGATCCGTCCAATCTCGAGCGTATCTACGTGGCCGGTGCCAATGGCGTTCAGGTGCCGTTGTCGGCCGTCGTCCATTACCAGCGCGGGCTGGCTCCGCTCGCCGTCTATCACACGCAGTCGTTCCCCTCGACCACGGTGTCGTTCAATCTTCTGCCAAACGTGCCGCTGGAGGAAGCAACCTCGAATATCCAGCGGGCCATCGACGAATTGCACATGCCTGAAGGCATCCGCGGCAGTTTTGATGGCAATGCCGGTGACTTCAACAAGACCAGCGGAAGGCAGCCGCTGCTGATCCTGGGAGCGCTGATCGCGATGTATATCGTGCTCGGGGTGCTCTATGAGAGCCTGGCGCATCCGCTCACGATCATCTCGACCTTGCCGTCCGCGGGGCTCGGCGCGCTGCTGTCGCTGCAACTGACCAGCACGCCGCTGACCGTGATCGCCTTCGTCGGCATCATCCTCTTGATCGGCATCGTCAAGAAGAACGGCATCATGATGGTCGACTTCGCGCTCGATGCCGAGCGGCAGCGCGGCCTGTCCTCGGCGGATGCGATCTTCGAGGCATGCAGCGCGAGGTTCCGGCCGATCCTGATGACGACCATGGCGGCGCTGTTTGCCGGCATTCCGCTGGTGCTCGCCACCGGTCCCGGGACGGAGTTGCGCCGGCCGCTCGGCATCACCATCATCGGCGGCCTGTTCGTTTCACAGATCCTGACGCTCTACACCACGCCGGTGATCTATCTCCTGATCGACCGGTTGCGGCGACGCCCCGAACCTGCGGCGCTGGCGGCGCCGGCGGAATAGTTGATTTGACGGCCGCGAAGCGTATAGCGGGCGGATGACGCAACCAGATCAGACAATCCTTGCCGAGCCAGTCGCGGACTGTCCACATTGCGGCAAGCCGATGCCGCTGTGCATCTGCGACAGCGTCACGCCGATCGAGAGCCGGATTGCACTCCTGATCCTGCAGCATCCGCAGGAGCAGGATAGGGCGCTCGGTACCGCAGGGCTGACCGCGCGCCATTTCGAGGATGGGGTGGTGCGGATCGGGCTGTCCTGGCCAAGCCTGTCAAAGGCGCTGGGACGACCGGTGGCTGACCCGTCGCGCTGGGCGGTGCTCTATCTCGGCTCCGCCAAGGTCGCCGATCTCGACACCGATGCCGAGGTCGTCGCCATCGACCGCAAGGGCGAACTCGAGCCGAACCAGCGGAGCATTCTCGGACGCATCGAGGGCATCGTGCTGCTCGATGGCACCTGGAGCCAGGCCAAGGCGCTGTGGTGGCGCAATCCCTGGATGCTGAAATGCCAGCGAGTGATTCTGGGCCCCCGGCAGCCGTCACGCTACGGCCAGCTCCGCCGCGAACCGCGCCGCGACGGACTTTCCACCATCGAAGCCGCCGGCATGCTGCTCGCCGCGCTCGAAAAGCGGCCGGACATTGCCGAAACCCTGAACGCCAGCTTTGAGCGGATGCTGGCAAGATATCGCCAGGTACAGCGCACGATGCCGGAACTCGCCCCAAAACCGAAAAAGCGCGATTTTCGGCGGCGGAAACGATGAAGCGACCCTTCATCTATCGGGCGTAAGTCATTGATTGTATGAGTGGAGGCCACGACCAGAATTGAACTGGTGTACACGGTTTTGCAGACCGTTGCGTAACCACTCCGCCACGTGGCCCCAAGCGGGGCGGATCAATACAGAGGTTCAAGGACTTAGGCAACCGGCCCCGAGCCGGTTCCTGCAGAATTCTGAAACTCCGGCTGCGTCGCGGGCACCGCGGCACACAGCGCCTTTCGGCTGGATGACTGGAATGGCGGTCTTCCCGCAACGGTTGGCCGCGGCCGCGTCAGCCGCGACGTTGCGCTCTTCAGGAGGCGGCGAACCAGCCCTCCGGAAATGGGATGAGCGGCCAGGGTGCCTCATTATCATTCGCGGGGCGGGGCGGCGGCTGGAAGCGCGGCAACGGCTGAGCCATGAAATCCTCCTGCGGCGTCGGCGCGACGGCTGTACGCACGGCGTCCAACACCAGATCAAATTCGACTTCGCTCATCGCGCTCTCCCGGATTCGTGAGCGCAACGTCGCAAAATGGCTTTGTGGGCGGATTGAGCGGATCGCTCGAATTTTAGCGATTCCGCAGCCGCTCCGTAACTTGGTTACCAGAGTCTTGATAGCAACGTATGAACGCTATTGCCGGCGGTCCGACCGCACTGTGAGAAAAATCACATTCGACCAAAATCAATTCGCGTAAGTCACAATCACGCCCGCAGTGAAACAGGCCCGGTTTCGAGCTTAGGGAGACGCGGACATGAAGGCAAGCGCTATGCAGTTGGCGGCTCTGAAGAGCCGCGCCTGCACGCCCGACGTCTACCGGCTTTGTGCCGGCGAGATCCCCCAATGTGAAAGCCATCACCGCCTGCCTGCGTCGGCGGAAGGCGAATCTGAGCGCGGCATGCGCCTCCGTGTCCGAGCAATGAATCGCGCGCGCCAAACATCGAACCGTCGCCCGAATACAATTTGAGCAGCCTTTGCCCAAACCGCGGGCCCGCTCCATCCAATTTTTTGTACGCCGGCAGACAAGCTTTTGCGGGGCGGTTCCCCGTAGCTTTCCCTTTGAGCTTTGGAACATGGCCGTGGCCATGACAATTTCGGAGGAGCTGGCAACATGCAGAAATGGCTTTGTGGGGAAGCACGGCACGGGTCACTTCCGTGGCGCCGGGCGATTCTGGGCGCAATCGTCGCCGCTGGATTTCTGGCGCCGCTAAACGCTCAGGCGGCGGTGCCGGCGGCGTGCGCGGCGCTGCAGGAGAAATATCCGGACTGGAAGGGCAAGACGCTCGTCAATGCGATCAACCCGCATACGCCGGGCTATGAATCGATCGACCCGAAGGACCCCAGCAAATATGTCGGCTTCGACATCGATCTCGGCGAGAGAGATGATCGGCGAATGCCTTGGCTTCAAGTTGACCTACAAAGCGGTGACCTTTGCCGCGTTGCTGACGACGCTCGCCAGCGGACAGGCCGACATCGTGATCTCCGACATCTACGCGACCGAGGAGCGCGCCAAGGCGGCCGACTTCATCACCTATTCGAAGGTTTTCGACGGCGTTCTGGTCGCCAAGGGCAATCCGAAGGGGATCAACGGCATCAATCTCTCGCTCTGTGGCGCGGCGGCGGCCGAAAACACCGGCTTCGTCGAAGTGCCGTTGGTGCAAGCCCTCGTTCCCCAGTGCAAGGCTGCCGGCAAGCCCGAGCCGACGCTGCAGCTCTATGACAACAACGCCAACTGCATCCAGGCCATCCTGGCTGGCCGCGCCGACACGTACATCAACGACGTCAACACCGTCGACAACGCGGTGAAGGCCTATCCGGACAAGCTCGAGAAGGCGATCGCGGTGACGATCCCGTACTCGGTCGGCATCGCCGTGCCCAAGGACAAGCCGAAGTTTCGCGACGCGGTAATGGCCGCCCTGACGGAGATCTACAAGTCCGGCGATCAGCTCGCGCTGCTCAAGAAGTGGGGACTTGATCCCGACAATCTCAAGGAGCCGGGCCTGCTCACCGTCAACTGATGTCCCTGTTCCTGCACTATCTCAGCCTGCCTTACCTGCTCGCGGGCATCGAGCTCACCCTGGAGGTGACCGCCCTCGGGCTCGCAGGCGGGCTGATCCTCGGCCTGATCCTAGCCTGGATGCAGCTCAGCCACCTCTGGTGGCTGTCGGCGATCGCACGCGGCTACACCGTGATCTTCCGCGGCACGCCGCTGATCCTGCAGATGGTGTTCGCCTACGACGCGCTGCCGCATATCGGCATCAAATTGCCGGCCGTGCTCGCGGCCGGCCTCGCGCTCGCCTGCAACGAGGCGCCCTTCATTGCCGAGATGCTGCGCGCCGGCGTGCTCGGCGTCGATCGCGGACAGATATCGGCGGGACAGGCGCTCGGCATGACGCCGGCAGTGCTGATGCGGCGGGTGATCGCACCGCAGGCGATCCGCACGATGATCCCGGCCTTCGGCAATGAGTCGGTCAGCGCGTTGAAGAATTCGTCGCTGGCCTCCGTGATCGCGGTCCAGGAATTGACACTGCGAAGCACGCAGCTTGCGTCTTCGACCTTCGATTTCTTCTCGATCTTCTTCGCCTCCGGCTTGATCTATCTCCTCCTGACCGGCGCGATCAGCGGCATCCAGCTCGCCTTGGAATGGTTGCTCGATCTCGACCGCACCTCGCGCGAACGCAAGCTTGCCGACTATCTGCCCTGGCGCCGGGTCGATCTCCTGACCAAGCTGGAGCTTACGGAGAAGACCGCGCCGGCGATCGACGTTGCGGCTGGCATGGAGCCGGAATTCCCGGTGCCACCATCCAGGATGCTCACGCCGGAGGAACGCGCCAGGCGCACCGCGACGATCGCGCGCAACAACGTCGCGGTCGAGGTCAAGGGCCTCCGCAAGAGCTATGGCGCGCAGAGCGTGCTCGACGGCCTGGATCTCACGGTTCGCGTCGGCGAAGTCATCGCGCTGCTCGGACCCAGCGGCTCCGGCAAGAGCACGCTGCTCCGCTGCATCAATCATCTGGAGAACTGGGATGCCGGAACGGTGCGGGTTGGGGGACGGCGGCTCGGCTTCGACGACGACGGCAGGCCCCTCTCGCCGCGCGCGATCGCCAACGAGCGCGCCAATGTCGGCGTCGGCATGGTGTTCCAGCAGTTCAACCTGTTCAGCCACCTGACGGCGAAGGAGAATGTCGCCGGACCCCTGCGCTGGGTCCACGGCATGACGCGAATTGATGCCGACCGTCGCGCGCGCGAACTGCTTGACCGCGTCGGCTTGAGCCATCGTGCCGACGCGCTGCCGCGGCATCTGTCGGGTGGGCAACAGCAGCGGGTGGCGATCGCCCGCGCGCTGGCGCCAAACCCGAGCGTGCTGCTGCTGGACGAGCCGACCTCGGCGCTCGATCCTGAACTCGTCAACGAAGTCCTGGAAGTGATCCGGCGGCTCGCCATCGACGACGGGCTGACCATGATCATCTCGACGCATCAGATCCGCTTCGCTGACGAGGTGGCCGACCGCGTCGCCTTCCTCAGCGGCGGCAGGATCCTGGAGGAGGGGCCGGCGCATGAAGTGCTCTCCAACCCGCGCAACCCCGTCACCGCGCGCTTCCTCAGCGTGATGGAGGCCGACAAGACGCTGGAGCCGGTGAGATGAAGCTTCGCGCGCCAGAACTTCGATCGTCCCAATTCCCTGAAGAGGCACTTGCATGAGGCACTTTACCCTGCCGGTCTCGCCGGCCACCGTTCATTGGGGCTACTTCAGCAAGAAGGTTCAGCCTGCGCTGACGCTGCGCTCGGGTGACCGCGCCACCATCGAGACGCTGACCCATCACGCCAATGACGATTACGAGCGCATGATTGCGGGTGATCCCGGCGCCGAGAGCGTGTTCCTCTGGACCCGCGAGCACAAAGCGGTTGTGCGCCGCGGCTCCGGTCCAACTGAGGGCCCGTTCATCCGCGGCGCTGGCGAGGGGCTTGGCGTGCATCTTTTGACCGGGCCGGTCGCGATCGAGCACGCCGAGCCGGGCGACGTGCTGGAGGTGCGCATCCTCGACATCAGGCCGCGGCCGAGCTGCAGCGCCTGCCACGCCGGCAAATGCTTCGGCTCGAACGCCGCGGCCAATTGGGGCTTCCATTATCATGATCTCATCGAAGAGCCGAAGCCGCGCGAGGTGATCACGATCTTCGAGCTCGACACTTCCGGCGAGCCGTTCGCGAAGGCCGTCTACAATTACGTCTGGACGCCGCAGACCGACCCCGACGGCATCGTGCATGCGACCATCGACTATCCCGGCGTGCGGGTCGACCATGCGACCATCCGCAAGCGTGAGAACATCCTCTCCGGCGTCAAGGTGCCGGCGCGGCTGCATTTCGGCACCATGGGACTCGCTCCCTCCGAAGCGGACTACGTCAGCTCGATCCCGCCGAGCTATACCGGCGGCAACATCGACGACTGGCGGATCGGGAAGGGCGCGCGGATGTATTATCCGGTCGCCGTCCCCGGCGCGTTCTTCTCGGTCGGCGATCCCCACGCCGCGCAGGGCGACAGCGAACTCGGCGGCACCGCGATCGAAACCTCGCTGACCGGGGATTTCGAATTCATCCTGCACAAGAAGAACGATCTCGCTGGAACCGCGCTCGAGGGCCTCACGCATCCGATGCTGGAGACTGATCACGCCTGGTCGGTCTATGGCTTCACCTATCCGAACTATCTCGCCGAACTCGGCGCCAGTGCGCAGACGGAGATTGCCAACCATTCCAGCCTCGACCGTGCGATGCGCGATGCGTTCCGCAAGCTGCGTCGGTTCCTGATGACGGTGCACCGGCTGAGCGAAGATGAGGCGATCTCGTTGATGTCGGTCGGGGCCGATTTCGGCGTCACCCAGGTGGTCGACGCCAATTGGGGCGTGCACGGCACGATCCGCAAGAACGTCTTCAGGTGCGACTAATGCATTGAACAAGGGCAGCTTTCCTTCGGCGTCGTTTTGACGCCGCCATTTTGCGGGAGGATGACGTTTGTCTGGCACGCGGGTTGCTTCGATCGACCCTGATTGGGTCGAGCCGATGAGCTTCCGTCCGTTCACGAGTGAATCCTACGCGCGAGACGACCGCCTGGAGGCCTGGCGGGACGTCCTGGCCGCGCTCGGCCTGCAGCCGGCTTCCACAAGCTCGTTCGATGACGGTCACGCGACGGCCTCGCACCGCAACGCCGTCGGCGTGGCGCTGACCCGGATCGCGGCGGGATCGCAGGGGATCGCGCCGCTGCCGCAATCGGGTGAGGGATTGCCGATCGCGCTGCTCCCGATCGAGGACGGCGTGATGCTGCGGCAAGGCGCGAGCCACCGTATCGTTCCGGTGGGCCACCTCCTGCTGCTGCCGCGCCACGGCGACTGGAGCCTCATGTTCCAGCGCGACATGCGCGCGATCATCCTCGCTGTCACGGCCGAAGCGCTGCACGGCCGCCTCATCGGCAGGCCGATCGCGTCCGAAGCACGCGTCGTCGCGCCGGGCGGGCTCGCCGACGTTTTCTCGCGATTGCTGGATGCAACCTCCCGCACCTTGGAGACGCTGAACGACGTCGAATGGGCGGCCATTGCGCAAAGCCTCGTCGATCTCCTGCTCACGCTCGCGCACCAGTCCGCCTCTCCCGCCTCAGAGGTGGCCGGTACGGCGACGCAAGCCGCGATCCTGCACCGGATCTGCCAGACCATCGAACGCAACCTCGACGATCCCGAGCTTGCGCCTTCGCGCGTCGCGCAGGCCGAAGGCATTTCCGAGCGCTATCTGCAGAAGCTGTTCGAGGGCGTCGGCGACAATTTCTCCCATTATGTGCGCGAGCGGCGGCTGCAGCGCGCCTGGGCCGATCTGTCGAACCCGGCGGAGGCGCATCAATCGATTTCGGAGATCGCCTATCGCTGCGGCTTTAATGACTCCGCGCATTTCAGCCGCGCGTTCCGTCATCGGTTTGGCCTGCCGCCGCGCGAGTTTCGCCAGCAGGAGGCCGAGCGCACAGCGCCGCCGTCGATCGCCGCGGGCCAGCGCGGCTGGCCGCTGGAGGCACTTGCGCAATTGCGGTCGCATCAGCCGTCGAGTGTCGGAAGGAATATGGCCGGCGTCCCAGCGGAGCCGGCGCAAGACGGCGAGCGGGAGTATCGCCCGACCCACCACCATCTCTCCGTTGACGCGAGCCGCGTGCATTGGGGTTATTTCAGCCGCACGCTCGCGCCGCAGGCCGAGATCAATTCCGGCGACACGATCACGATCGAGACCCTGACCCAGCATGCATCTGACGACCCGGAAAGAATGATCACGGGCGATCCGGGCGCCGAAAGCGTGTTCGGCTGGACCAAGGACCGCAAGAATGTCGACCGGCGCGGCGCCGGACCGATGGACGCCTCGGTGTTCGGGCGCGGCGCGGGGGAGGGGTTCGGCGTGCACATCTGCACCGGCCCGATCGCGGTGAAGGACGCACAGCCCGGCGATGTCCTGGAGGTGCGCATCCTCGACATCGTGCCGCGGCGGAGCCGCAATCCGCATTATGAGGGCAGGGTGTTCGGCTCCAGCGTCGCGGCGTGGTGGGGCTATCACTACAACGAGTTCCTCGCTGGTCCCAAGCCGCGCGAAGCGGTGACAATTTACGAGATATGCCTCGCGGGGCGCGAAGGCGGCCATGACGAGACGCCGCATGCGCGCGCGCTCTATTCCTACCGCTGGGAGCCGCAGACCGATCCGTTCGGCGTGGTCCACACCACCTACGATTATCCCGGCATTCCCATAGCACCAGGTTCGGTGAGGCGCCGGCACGCCGTGCTCGACGGCATCCGCATTCCGCTGCGGCCGCATTTCGGCGTGATCGCGGTCGCGCCGCGCGAAGTCGATTTCGTCGATTCCGTGCCGCCGTCCTATTTCGGCGGCAATCTCGACAATTGGCGGCTCGGCAAGGGGGCGACCGTCTACCTTCCGGTCTCGGTGCCTGGCGCGCTGCTCTCGGTCGGCGATCCCCATGCAGCCCAAGGCGACGGCGAGTTGAGCGGGACGGCGATCGAATGCTCGATGACCGGGACGTTCCAGGTGATCCTGCACAAGAAGGGCAATCTGGCCGGCCAACCCTTTGCCGATCTCAGCTATCCCCTGATCGAGACGGCGACCGATTGGGTGCTGACCGGCTTCAGCCATCCGAACTATCTCGCCGAGTTCGGCGCGCAGGGACAGAGCGAGGTCTATGCGACGTCCTCGCTCGACCTTGCGATGAAGGATGCCTTCCGCAAGATGCGGCGCTTCCTGATGAACGTCAAAGGCCTCACCGAGGACGAGGCGATCGCGCTGATGTCGGCCGCGGTCGATTTTGGCGTCACCCAGGTCGTCGACGGCAATTGGGGCGTGCACGCAATCCTGAGCAAGCGCCTGTTCGAGGACACGGCCACGTCGCGATAGCAGAAGGATACCGACATTGAAATTCCACATGATCGCGGGCGGGCCCAAGCCCGTCGCGCCGTTCAGCCACGCAGTCGAGACCGACGGCTTTGTCTTCGTCACCGGCCAGATGCCGGACACGCCCGCAACGCCCGGCGTATTGCCCGACGGCATCGTTGCGCAGACCAAGGCGGTGATGGAAAATCTGCGCGTCGTGCTCGAGGGCCTCGGTCTCGGCTTCGAGCACATCGTGATGTCGCGCATCTATCTCACACGCTTCAAGGAGGACTACGCCGCGATGAACGAGACCTATCGCAGCTATTTTCCGCCGGACCGGCTGCCGTCCCGCACTTGCGTCGGCGTCACCGGGCTTGCTTACGACGCGCTGATCGAGATCGATCTGGTGTGCCGCCGGCCGTAATGGACGAACGCGTTCTTCAGGGATTGCGCGGCCCACCGTCATTTACAGAAGCTTGCTTCTGCGAACTTAGCGCCAGCGTCGGGGCGCCAGAACCGCACGACTTCGCCGTCCGTGATGTGTGTGCTCGTCAGTCGCACGCATCGCGTCCACCGCATCTCACCGCAACGTTCGTGACGATCGCGAGCCGCCCCTCATCTGGGTGAGACGCGCGGAGTTAAATCACTGATTTGCCCGACGGCGAAAGCGGAATGTTTTTGCGCGAAGGACTGGACGGGCCAAATCACGTTGAAATCGCTTGGATAATTCGCGTGGCTGTGCACGCGATATCGGCCCCTCCTGGTGAGGGAAGCTCAGATGTTAAGGGCTGGCCCGGTTCAAGGCCGCCCTTGGCAACGTCGTGTGACTAGGTGATCCGCCCCAACACAGATGGGCACCGTTCGCTCCGCCCGTCCGAAAAACCGCTGAAGACGCTCCAAGGGGGCTTGTTCTTATACCTACTAGAAGGTAGATAAATCGCATGACAAACCTTTCTTCCACAGCCGATGACATCCTGGCCTGCGCGCGCGCGCTCGTTACCGCCGGAGGCTATAACGGCTTCAGTTATGCCGATATCGCCAACGTGGTCGGCATTCGCAAGCCGAGCATTCACCATTATTTTCCCAGCAAGGTCGATCTGGTGCGCACGCTCGTTTCTCGTTACCGCGAGGAAGCCGAGGCGGGGATCGCTGATCTCGAACGCCATGTCTCTGATCCGGTCGAACAGCTTCGAAATTATACCGGCTATTGGGAGGCGTGCATCACGGACGCGAGCGCATCCTTCTGTGTCTGTGCCCTCTTGGCCGGCGAACTTCCTGTCTTGCCGGAAGAGGTCGCGCTTGAGGTCAGAGCGCATTTCCGCTCCTTGTCGGCCTGGCTAACCTCCGTGCTGGAGCGTGGGGCGCGGCAGGGCCGTCTCCAGCTCATGAGCACGCCCCGCGTGGAAGCCGAAGCGTTCATGGCGACCGTGCACGGCGCGATGCTGTCCGCCCGGGCCTATGGCGACCCGAAGATGTTCGGGACCATCACCGCTCCACTGCTGGATCGGCTTTCCACCCGGCACTGAACCTGCCTGAGCGGGGTCTTTGCCCAGCTCGCCTTCTTCATCTACCTACTAGTCGAAAGGACGCGTCAATGACGAACCATCGCACGGATTTCGCTCGTGCTAGCCAAGAACGATGGCTGAAGCTCTACTATTTTGTTCGGGCAGCGTTCTCCGCTGCCTGGGTGGCAGCCGCGTTCACGGTGGGACAGCATTCTCCGGCGATCGCGGCAGTTTTGCTCGTCGCCTATCCCGCATGGGATGCTCTGGCCAATTATATCGATGCTTCACGTAGCGGCGGATTGAGCCAGAATCGTACCCAGACCATCAACGTCATTGTGAGTCTGGTGACCACTCTGGCAGTCGTTCTGGCGCTGCGGATGAACATGAATTGGGTACTCGGGGTGTTCGGCGTCTGGGCCACACTCTCTGGATTGCTCCAGCTCGGCACCGCCGTTCGTCGATGGAAGAGTTACGGCGCGCAATGGGCGATGATCCTGAGCGGCGGTCAGTCGGCGCTGGCGGGCGCGTTCTTCATTGTGCAAGCGCAGATGCCGATGCCGCCTTCGATCACGAATGTGGCCGGCTATGCTGCGGTAGGTGCCTTCTATTTCTTGGTTTCGACGGTGTGGCTGTCCGTTAGCGAACTGCGCCGCAAGGCCGCTCGAGCATCCTGAAGAGCGGGGATGAGCGAGCAAGCCTTGGGGACCGAAGCGCCGTTGTAACGTCGTGGCGACAGACTCTTGGCATCACGATCCGACGGCTCGTGATGTTACCTTTTCAGACCATGCGGCGTGGCCCATTTGGTCCTTTGCAATCAGGGAAGGCTTTGTTATAGGGCTGACCGCAAGCGAAACGTCGGTTTCGCCTATTCCTCGGTAGCTCAGCGGTAGAGCATTCGACTGTTAATCGAATGGTCGCTGGTTCGAATCCAGCCCGGGGAGCCAATACCTCAATCAAATCAATTGAGTAGGCGGACTTCCTGAGCTCTTTGTTTCGCGCGCGCGAGGCCGGGCAAGGTCGGTTTCCTATCCGTCGTCCAGGTTCAGGTGACCCTGACGGGCGCGACTCAATCACCTCCGCGTGGGGCTTGGCGGGTTGGTTGCGGACAGCCGCCAAATCGACTCATTCGTCGTCGATCCTCTTCGAGGCAAGGTTCCTCGCGAGGTGATTCCATGCCCGTCTTCGACACTGAGGTGCCGAAAACCACACCCTCGATCGTCCCGAGCGATATCCCGACCATGAGCGATGATGAATGCCTCCGGCGGCTCGCGCAGATCGTCGAAGAGCACGATTCCGCGCATCTTGACGAGGCGGCGAGGCTGATCGGCCGGCTTGCCGTTGCGATCGAATAGGCGGCGTTCCCTGCAAGAACGCACGCGTCCGGCACTGCCCATCGGGCATGTTGCGTTTTGATCCTGCTTGTTCCAAAAGACGGCGGTCTCACTTCCTTCGCGGCCGCGCCGCGCGACTTGCAGGTTTCAGTCCATGTCCGGTTTCTCGACCGCGCGCCAGAAAATGGTCGATGGCCAGGTGCGCACCAGTGACGTCACCGACGCGCGAATCCTCGATGCGATGCTTGCCGTACCGCGCGAGGCCTTTGTTCCCGACAGCAAGCGCGCGCTGGCCTATCTCGACCTCGACCTCGATATCAGTGAGGGCGGGGCGGCGAAGCGCTACCTGATCAAGCCCGCGGTGATGGCCAAGATGCTGCAGGCGGCCGAGATCAATTCGACTGACCGCATTCTGGTCGTCGGTTGCGCCACGGGCTATGCGGCTGCCGTGGTCGCACGCTTCGCCGGAGAGGTGTTCGCCACCGAAAGCGAGACCGGACTCGCCGATCGGGCCAAGGCCGCGCTCGCGGGGGTTGGCGCCACCAACGTCGCAGTCCGCGCTGCGCCGGCGGCCAAGGGCGACGCCGCGGACGCGCCGTTCGACGTCATTATCCTCAATGGTGCCACCGAGATCGTGCCGCAGGAGCTCTACGAGCAACTCCGCGAGGGCGGGCGGCTGGTGGGGGTGTTTGCCTTGTCGCAGCCGCAACGGGCCGCGATTGTGACACATACCCATGGGGATTTCGGGCATCGGCCGCTCTTCGATGCCGTGGCGCCGGTCCTGCCGGGCCTGGAGCGCGTGCCGGCTTTCGTGTTCTAAGGCGGATCGTCCCGGAGGGAGGAAGGCCTCTTTCCCGACGCTTCGGCGAATACCGGTTCACACTATGGGAAGGATTCTGGCGCAAACTCTGCGGAGCGAGTCCGGATCGTGGCGGCCTGGTGGCGATTCGAAGCGTTAAAATCCCGTTCTGAATCAGAAGTGTGGCCCGTTTGCCCCACGTGAAGAGTTTCCACCGGGTTCCGTTGCAGGGTAGTTCCGTCCAGCCTAGCTGCGGAATAAGGTGAGGCGGGACTCACTTCGATCGAAGCGGCGCCCGGTTCATGTTCTCGAGCCGGGTGATGAATAGCAATGGATGGATTATTGGGGATGCGTGGGGTGAAGGTTGTCACCGGAGCCGCGGCAGCGGTCCTATTGTTGGCTTGCATGGGACCGACACCGGTCCTGGCCGACACGATCGAGGCCGCACTGGTTCGCGCCTATCAGAGCAACCCGCAACTCAACGCGCAGCGCGCCTTCGTGCGCTCCACCGACGAGAACGTACCGCAGGCGTTGTCGGGGTACCGGCCGAGGGTGTCGATCACGGCGAGCGGCGGCTATCAATACACTGATGCCACTACGAGTGGGCAGGCTGCGCACGGAGTGCAGATCCCGCGCGCCGTTGGCGCCACGATTTCGCAGACTCTGTTCAACGGATTTCAGACCGGCAACCGGACGCGCGCCGCCGAGAGCCAGGTTTCCGGCGCGCGCGAAGCGTTGCGGAACATCGAACAGACCGTGCTGTTCAGCGCTGCCTCGATCTACATGGATTACTTGCGCGATGCGGCGATCGTCGAGGTCCAGCGCAGCAACACCCGCGTGCTCGAGCAGACGCTCAAACAGACCCGCGACCGATTCAACGTCGGCGAGGTGACGCGCACCGACGTCGCGCAGTCGGAAGCGCAACTTGCGGCCGGCCGCACGCAGCAGCTCACGGCCGAATCCAACTTGACCACCACGCGATCGAATTTCCGGCGCATCATCGGCAGCGAGCCGACGAATCTTGCGCCGGGCTCGCCGGTCGATCGTTTCCTGCCGCCGACCCTCAATGCCGCCATCGAACTCGCGCTGACGCAGAATCCGAACGTGACTGCGGCGATGTTTGGCGTCGACGTCAATTTTCTTAACGTCAAGATTGCCGAAGGCGCGCTCTTCCCGAGCGTGACGCTGCAGGCCAGCGCGCAGCAGGCCTACGAGCAGTCGCTGATCATTCAGCGCCAGTTCCAAGCGTCGGCGATAGCGCAGATCTCGGTACCCATCTACCAGGGCGGCGCCGAATATTCGCTGATCCGCCAAAACAAGGAATCGCTGGCCCAGCAGCGCCTTGTGCTCGAACAGACGCGCGATCAGGCCCGCGCCAATGTCGTTACGGCATGGGGCCAGTTGTTGGCCGGCAAGGCGCAGGTGTCTTCCGCGCAGGCGCAGGTGACGGCATCCGAGATCGCGCTCAACGGCGTGCGCGAGGAAGCCAAGGCCGGGCAGCGCACCACCCTCGACGTGCTGAACGCGCAGCAGGCCCTGGTCAACGCCCGCAACGCTCTCGTGGTCGCGCAGCATGATCGTGTCGTCGCCTCCTACAGCGTGCTGCAGGCGGTGGGCCGGCTGCAGCCGCAGGTGCTCAACCTGCCGACCACGACCTACGATGCGAGCGTGCACTACCAGCAGGTGCGTGATAGCTGGGCCGGGGTCCGAACGCCCGACGGCCGCTGATCGTCGCTTCCGCCTCATTGTGCTCTGAACAGACAATTGGGCCCGCTGCAGCGGGCCCAATGCATTTCAGGGTGCTTGTCTGTCCCACGCGCGACCCTCGAGTCCCTATGTCGCGTGGCGGTCATGAAGACGCCGCAAAACTTCGAAGCGCGCGTTGCTTGCAATCGATTATTGCCCTGACATACCGTTCCCATAGGCAACAGAACGATTCGCAACGTCTTTTTGCGTCCATCGGTGCGGATCGGTTGCGGTGAGGGCGAACGGGCCGCGTGCAACGCACCGGGTGACCGTTGATCTGGGGACAAGTCCGGACTCGAGCGATGAAAAATTCCGGCCGCTTCATCCGGAACCGCCGAATCCCATGTGGCTTGGTGTAGGATAAATTTCGATGTGGAGTCGGAAATGACGCAACCTGCAAAGGTCCAAGAGCCCTCGATGGAGGAGATTCTGGCGTCGATCCGTCGCATCATCGCCGATGATGAGGCCAAGCCCGCTTCCGCCGACAAACCGGCAAACGACAGGCCGGCAAGTGTCGCAGCAGCACCGGAAAAACCGGCGGCCACCGTGGCACCGGTTGCCAAGCCGGTGATGAAGGACATTCCGCCATCGCCGACTCCACCGTCGCCGACTGCGGCGGGGCAAGCTGCGGCAGCGAAGCCGGCGCCGCCATCGCCGAAACCTGCGCCGCCGCCGCCCGCCCAAACCAACAGCCAGGACGATATCGACGCCATGCTGGCGAGCCTCGACGAGGCAACGCAGGAGGCCGAAATCAGGCCGCCGCAACCCGATGGCGACGTATTCGAACTGACCGACGAAATGGCCTTGCCGGATCCGGCGCCGACGCCCAAGCCGCCGCCGCCAACCTTTCAGAAGGTTGAACCGGAGGACGACATCGAGTTCACGGAAGCCACCAAGCCGCCGCCACCGCCTCGGCAGCCGGCCTTTGAGCCGCCGGCGACCGAGAGTTCCTACACGCAGCAGCCGATCCTGTCGCGTACGACCATGAACGCGGTCGAAAGCGCGTTCAATTCGCTGGCCAACACCGTGCTCAGCAACAATGCACGGACGCTGGAAGATCTGGTCAAGGAAATGCTGCGGCCGATGCTCAAATCCTGGCTGGACGACAACCTGCCAGGGCTGGTCGAGCGGATTGTGAAAGCCGAGATCGAGCGGGTTTCCCGGGGGCGCTAGCCGCCCGGGCTGCGGCCACCCCTCAATTCAGCCATCCCAAACGGGTGTTATGGCGGCCTGGACGCGCCGGTCCGGTTGACTCGGCGTGTTCAGGCGGCTTTCTAGCCCTTTCCAGCATCCTCATTTGTAGTGCCATGATCGAGAAAAACTACCAGCCCGCCGATATTGAAAGCCGGATGTCCCGCGTCTGGGAGGAGAGCGGCGCGTTCGCGGCCGGCCGCCCCGAGCGGCGCGACGCCGCCCCGTTCACCATCGTGATCCCGCCGCCGAACGTGACGGGCTCGCTGCATATGGGACATGCGCTCAACAACACGCTGCAGGACATCCTCTGCCGCTTCGAGCGCATGCGCGGCCGCGACGTGCTCTGGCAGCCCGGCACCGACCATGCCGGTATCGCCACCCAGATGGTGGTCGAGCGGCAGTTGATGGAGCGGCAGGAGCCGGGTCGGCGTGAGATGGGCCGCGCCAAATTCCTCGAGCGGGTCTGGCAGTGGAAGGCCGAGAGCGGCGGCACCATCATCAACCAGCTCAAGCGCCTGGGCGCATCCTGCGACTGGTCGCGCGAGCGCTTCACGATGGACGAGGGCCTCTCGCGCGCCGTCGTGAAAGTGTTCGTCGAACTCCACCGCGAAGGGCTGATCTACAAGGACAAGCGGCTGGTCAACTGGGACCCGAAACTGCTCACCGCGATATCCGACCTCGAGGTGCAGCAGGTCGAGCTCAAGGGTCATCTCTGGTATCTGCGCTATCCGATCGAGGGCAGGGCGTTCAGCCCTGACGACCCCGCAAGCTTCATCGTGGTCGCGACCACCCGCCCGGAGACGATGCTCGGCGACACCGCGGTGGCCGTGCATCCGGACGATGAGCGCTACAGCGCGCTGGTCGGCAGCCACGTGATCCTGCCGCTGGTCGGCCGCAGGATTCCGATCGTGGCCGACGCTTATTCCGATCCGGAGAAGGGCTCCGGCGCTGTGAAGGTCACGCCGGCGCACGACTTCAACGACTTCGAGATCGGCAAGCGCCATGGGCTGCCGCAGATCAGCGTGCTCGACCAGGAAGGCAAGCTCTCGCTTGTTGGCAACGAGGACTATCTGCGCGATCTGCCCGAGGGCGCGCTGCAGTTCGCCGAAGAATTCCATGGCGTCGAACGCTTTGCTGCGCGCAAACAGATCGTCGCGCGGCTGGAGGATTTCGGCTTCCTCGAGAAGATCGAGCCGAACACGCATATGGTGCCGCATGGCGACCGCTCCGGCGTGGTCATCGAGCCGTTCCTGACCGATCAATGGTATGTCGATGCCAAGACGATGGCCCAACCGGCGATCGCAGCCGTGCGCGCGGGTGAGACGACCTTCGTGCCGAAGAACTGGGAAAAGACCTATTTCGACTGGATGGAGAACATCCAGCCCTGGTGCATCTCGCGCCAGCTCTGGTGGGGCCACCAGATCCCGGCGTGGTATGGGCCCGACGGCAAGGTCTTCGTCGCCGAGACCGAGGAAGAGGCCGTCGGCAACGCGCTGGGCTATTACGTCGAGCAGGAAGTCATCACGCCGGAGCAGGGCCACGACATGGCGGAGGATCCCGCCAGGCGCGAGGGCTTCATCACCCGTGATGAAGACGTGCTCGACACCTGGTTCTCCTCCGCGCTGTGGCCGTTCTCGACGCTTGGCTGGCCGGACGAGACGCCGGAGCTGCAGCGCTATTATCCGACCGACACGCTCGTCACCGGTTTCGACATCATCTTCTTCTGGGTCGCGCGGATGATGATGATGGGCCTTCACTTGATGAAGGAGGCGCCGTTCTCGACCGTTTACATCCACGCCCTCGTCCGCGACGAGAAGGGCGCCAAGATGTCGAAGTCGAAGGGCAACGTCATCGATCCGCTGCATCTCGTCGACGAATACGGCGCCGACGCGCTGCGCTTCACGCTGGCGGCGATGGCGGCGCAGGGGCGCGACATCAAGCTGTCGACGCAGCGCGTCGAGGGCTACCGGAACTTTGCCACCAAGTTCTGGAACGCCTGCCGCTTCGCCGAGATGAACGGCTGCGTGCTGCCTGACGGTTTCGAGCCGGCGCAGGCCAAGGAGACGCTCAATCGCTGGATCGCGCACGAGACATCCCGCGTCACGCGTGAGGTGACGGAGGGGATCGAGACCTATCGCTTCAACGACGCGGCGAACGCGATCTATCGCTTCGTCTGGAACGTCTATTGCGATTGGTATCTCGAACTCGCAAAGCCTGTGCTTTTGGGCGAGGAGAGCGCGGCGAAGGCCGAGACCCGCGCCATGATCGCCTGGGCGCGGGACGAGATCCTGAAACTGCTGCACCCGTTCATGCCCTTCATCACCGAGGAGCTCTGGGCGGTGACGGCCAAGCGCGATGGCCTGCTGGTGCTCGCGCCATGGCCACGCAAGGCCGCCGCGCTGACCGCAGAGCAATTGGCCACGATCTCGCTGGCAGGTCCAACCGAGCCGATCATCCCGCCCGTTGTCGCCGCGCTCGACGCGGACGACTTCAGCGACCCCGAAGCCGAGGCCGAGATCGGCTGGGTGGTCGACCTCGTCACCGCGATCCGCTCGGTGCGCGCGGAGATGAACATTCCGCCGGCGACGCTGACGCCGCTGGTGCTCGCCGCCGTTTCGGATGAAACGAAGGCGCGCGTGCAGCGCTGGAGCGATGTGGCGAAACGGCTGGCACGGCTCGCGGACATCTCCTTTGCCGATGCCGCTCCCGAAGGGGCCGTGCAGCTATTGGTGCGCGGCGAGGTCGCAGCACTGCCGCTGAAGGGTGTGATCGATCTTGCCGCCGAGCGCACGCGGCTCGAGAAGGAAATCGCGAAGGCCGACGCCGACATCAAGCGCGTCGACGCCAAGCTTTCCAACGAGAAGTTCGTCGCCAACGCGCCGGAAGAGATCGTCGAGGAAGAAAAGGAAAAGCGCGAGGCGGCGCTGGAGCGAAAGGCAAAGATCCTCGAGGCGCTCGAGCGATTGAAGAAGGCCTCTTGAGAAGCGCCGTAGGGTGGGCAAAGCGAAGCGTGCCCACCATTCACGTTCGGTGCAAGCAAGGTGGGCACGCTGCGCTTTGCCCACCCTACAATTCGTCGCGTAACCTCGCTTAGACGAATGTAAAATCGCTCGCGTGGAGCTGATCCAACGTCGTGTTCCTGATCTCGACCGAATTGTTGTCGTCGAAGGTGATCACGACGCTCGTCCCGCTCTGCGCCATGTGCGACTGCACCGCGCTGAAATCCGCAAAGGCCGTGCGGCTGAACTGAATCAGGTCATGGGCGCCGTCGGTGTTCTGGAAGTCGACAATGGCATCCTTGCCGAAGCCGGGGCTGAAGATGAAGGTGTCGTTGCCCGCGCCGCCTGACAAGGTGTCGTTACCGCCGTCGCCGTTGAGCCTGTCGTCGCCACTGCCGCCGTACAGGAGCTCGTTGCCGGTTCCTCCCATCAGCGTGTCGCTGCCGTCATCGCCGGACATCTGGGTCGCGCCCTGACCGCCTTTCATCGAGTCATTGCCGGCGCCGCCGTAGAGGGTGTCGTTACCGCCGCCACTGGAAAGGTAGTCATTGCCGTCGCCGCCATTGATGACATTGGTGGCCCATCCGCCGTAGAGCTGGTCGTTGCCCGCGCCGCCGTCGAGCAGGGCGCCGGTATCGCCGTTGCCGGCCTTGATGATGTCGTTGCCATCGTCGCCATAGAGTTGATCGGTCGCGGTGGCCATGCCGGGACCGCCATTGATCGAGTCGTCACCGGCGCCGCCATGGATCACGTCGGCACCGGCGCCGCCGTTGATCACATCCTTGCCCGGGCCGCCGTCGATGACGTCGTTGTCGGTCGATGAGCCAAAGAACAGGTCCTGGCGGCCGCTCATGTCATAGTGGATCGCCTTGTTCTGATAGAGATTCCAGGTTCCCGGCGAGCTCGGATTGACCGCATCGGCAGTCGATAGATGCTCGCCGTTGACCGTGATGTCCTTGATGTAGAGGTTGCGGTCCCCACCGGCACCCGCGATGTCGTTGATGAAGGCGAGATCGAGGCTGGAGATCGTCGCGGGATTGGCGAATGTGAAGGTGAAGGTCTGGAAGCCCGACGGGTCGGTCGCATTGTGGAACTCGACCGTGTTGCCGACCTGCTGGCCATTGACCAGAAGCTGCATCTGGGCGCCGATGCCGTCGACCACAGAGCTGTAGCCGGTCACCGTGACGGTGGTCTCCGTCAGTTTCGGAATCGTATCGGGACCGCCGGTGATGGTGTCGTTGCCGTCGCCGGCCTTGATCGTATCGTTGCCGACCCCGCCCGACAGCACGTCATTGCCGCCGCCGGTATCCATCAGGTCGGCAGCCGGGGAGCCGGTCAGCGTCTGGCCGGGTGGCTGACGCTCGCCGCCATACCATTCCGTGATGAGCCCCTGCGCTGGCTTGCCCTGGGGCGAGTAGCCGAGTTCCGAATATTTGTTGTCCGCATCCCAGTTCCAGATCGAGGCGCCCCTGAACCAGCTTCCGCCTTCCGATCCCCACACCTGAAAGAAGGCGTTGAACGCGTCATATTGCTCTTGAACGTCTTGCGTCGTGCTCCCGGCCGAGCCCGGGTTGATATTGGTTCCATCGACGCTGCGATAGCCGGTTTCGGTGAAGATCACCTGCTTGCCGTATTGAAGGGCAAGGGAATGGAAGAAATCGACCGGCGACTTGTGATCCATCACCTTGGCCCAGTAGTCATCGGTGGACATGGTGTTCCACGCGTTGACCATTTCCTGGACGGTCGGGTCGCGTTCGGTCGTCAGCGGTGGATAGGCGTTGATGCCGATGACGTCGACCTGGTCCCAGAAGCTGACATTGATGGCCTCGTCGGTCGCGGCGGCGTAGGTGATTTCGCCGTGGTACACGGCGCGCACGGAATCGATGATGTCGACCCAGTAGTCGCGATATTCGGGGCCGGAGAGCTTGGCGAGCTCGTTGCCGATCACGAACATGCTGACGCCGGCCTGCTGGGCAAGCTCCGCCATGTGCACGATCTCGGTCTTGTAGGACGCGAAGAAGGCGGCGGGATCGTCCGGAGTCAGTACGTGTGCAAGCGAGCCATCAAGAGCCGAGACCATCGGTTTCATCGAAACCGAAAGGCCGAGCGCCTGCGCATTGGCGACGGCCTGAAGAATATTGGCGTCGCTTTCGGTCTTCCCGGGATCGGCGAACACGTCGTCCGAATGCCTCGTATTGGTGAAGAGCCGAGGCGCTAGCTCGATCGAATTTGCATTGGTGTCCGCGATGGCCTGCATGGCATCGCGCGCAGCGCTCGTGGCGAATGCGCCATTGTAGTTGGAAGGAAATCCGAATCCTTCGAGAGTAAACACATTCGCCATCGGCACAGCTCCTTAAGTTTCTAAGTTTTCTATTTCGCTGTTTCGGTGGCCAGCATTTGCACAGAGCTTATTCACCTGCGTTGTGTTCCGTCCTTTCAGCAGAGCACAATTCATGAGCACTCACACGCGTGCAGCGAAGCGACGCGCGTTCAATCTGCACGCGCAACGTGGGCGTGTCGTGACAGGATTGCGTCGATGTTGGGATTGTTGATGCGCGCCGCGTTACGATTGCGATGCAAGTTCGACTCAAACTGGAAACGGCTTGCTCAGAAACTTCGAGCCCTTCGCACCGTAACGCCAAGGCAGATCGATTGCCTTGGTGATTCCGATTCGCACGCCTGCGACAACGTCGACACTGCCGACGCGCGCATGCAGCGAGAACGGTGCCTGATCGAGCGGCAGGGCGTTGTGCTCAACCGTTATGCCGAGTGCTTCGGTCAGTTTTCCGGGACCGGAACATAATGCGTGGGCTTCCTTGAGATGACGCCGGCGCCGCATGGTCGCGATCCCGTGCGTGGGCTGCAGCGCGCGGATCAGCACGGCGCTCGCCGAGCCTTCTTCTTCGCAGACGAGATTCACGCACCAGTGGATGCCGTAGGAGCGATAGACATAGGCAAAACCGGGCGGGCCGAACATCACCTGGTTGCGCGCCGTCGGCCCGCGATAGGAATGGGCGGCCGGATCGGTGTGGTGATAGGCCTCCACCTCCACGATGAGGCCGCCGACGCCATTGAAGAGCAGAGTCGCGCCGATCAGGTCGGGCGCGACCTCATGCACGCTGCGGCCAAAGAATGAGCGTTTGAGCGCCTTGCCGAGGCGGGTAGGTGCTTCGCCCGGCAGTCTGGAATTTTGAACCATTTTGGTGGGAATCAGAGGGGAACGCTGGGGAATGCTGCCCATATGTTGCACGTTCTGCTAGCATGCGCGAGCCGGGTTGCGGGTTCGGGCAATACGGATTAGCTAACAGTCTCGAAGATCCGCAGAATTCCCATGGTCACCCTGATCGACACCATTTCAGTCAACCCGGTGCGCCCGCGTCACCCCGAAAAGGTGAACCGGCCCGACGCGCTGTCGCCGCCGAAGCCGGACTGGATCCGGGTGCGCGCGCCGAATACGCGCGGCTACGCCGATACCCGCAAGATCGTCAAGGAGAACGGCCTCGTCACGGTCTGCGAGGAGGCGGGCTGCCCGAATATCGGCGAGTGCTGGGACAAGAAGCACGCCACTTTCATGATCATGGGGGACACCTGCACCCGGGCGTGCGCGTTCTGCAACGTCAAGACCGGCATGCCCGGCGCGCTCGATACTGCTGAGCCGGAGCACGTGGCGGAGGCGACCTTCAAGCTCGGGCTTTCCCATGTCGTCATCACCTCGGTCGACCGCGACGACCTTAAAGACGGTGGCGCCGAGCATTTTGCCCGGACCGTCAGCGCGATCCGCGCGCGCTGCCCGAACACCACGATCGAGATCCTCACCCCCGACTTCCTGCGCAAGGACGGGGCGCTTGAAGTCGTGGTGGCGGCAAAGCCCGATGTCTTCAACCACAATCTCGAAACCGTGCCCTCGCGCTATTTGTCCGTGCGGCCCGGCGCGCGCTATTTCCACTCGATCCGCCTGCTGCAGCGGGTGAAGGAACTTGATCCGACGATCTTCACCAAGTCCGGCATCATGGTGGGCCTCGGCGAGGAGCGGCACGAGGTGCAGCAGGTGATGGACGACCTGCGCTCAGCCGATGTCGATTTCCTCACCATCGGACAATATCTGCAACCGACGCGGAAGCATCACGCCGTGATGCGCTACGTCACGCCGGACGAGTTCGCAGGCTACGAGAAGGTCGCCTATACCAAGGGCTTCCTGATGGTGTCGGCGAGCCCGCTGACGCGCTCGTCCCATCACGCGGGCGACGATTTCGCCAAGCTGCAAGCGGCGCGGGCAGCTTTGTCCCGCTGAGCCAGACATGCCGAGATATTCCAGCAAGCGGCGGGTCCGTCACTCAGCGTCGCAGATGTTCGATCTGGTCGCCGATGTCGAGCGCTATCCGGAATTCGTGCCGCTGTGCCAGGCGCTGAAGATCCGGCAGCGCACGCCGAAGGAGGACGGCACCGAGGTCCTCGTGGCCGATATGACCGTTTCGTTCAAGCTGGTGCGCGAAAGCTTCACCAGCCGGGTCACGCTGGACCGGCCCAACCTGAAGATCACAGTCGAATATCTGCGCGGCCCCTTCAGCAATCTCGAGAACCGCTGGAGCTTTGAGTCGAAATCCGAGACCGAGTGCGACGTTGGCTTCTTCATCTCATATGAGTTCAGAAGCCGGATGCTGGCGATGCTGATGGGATCGATGTTCGATGCCGCATTCCAACGCTTCGCCGCCGCGTTCGAAAAGCGCGCTGACGCCATTTATGGCAAGCCGGCTACGACTATTTAAGCTCGCGGCGGTCGCCGCCGCTTGACGGCACTGCGGCGCGGGGACCTCGCGACGCGGGGACGCAGGCGGCTGGCAGCTTCGCGGCGCGGCTTGACTGCGGCCTGCGGGCCACGCGCCAGTTCCATCAGCATGCGCAGGGCTTCCACCACGGAGCGTTGCCGCACCGTGGTGCGCCCGATCGCACCGAAGCGGTGCTCACGGTGCATGATCCGGCCGTCGCGGGCGGCGACCGCGAAGTGCACCAGGCCGACCGGCTTGCCCGGGGTAGCGCCGCCGGGGCCGGCGATGCCGGTGATGGCGACCGCAAGATCGACGCCGGCGCGCTCGAGCGCGCCGACCGCCATGGCGGTCGCGGTCTCCTTGCTGACCGCGCCGAAGGTCGAAAGCGTGAGCGCGTTGACGCCGAGCATCGCGCGCTTGGCCTCGTTGGAATAGGTGACGAAGCCGCGGTCGATGACGTCGGACGAGCCGGGGATATCGGTGAGCGCGCCCGCGACCAGCCCGCCGGTGCAGGACTCCGCCGTCGCGATGGTCAATTTCCGCATCCGGCACAGGTCGAGCAGCGAGCGGGAGAGGGCGCGCGCGTCGCTGCCGCTCATGTTACTCGCTCCAACCTTTGTCGTTCCAAGGTAGGCGAATAGTGGCGCTCGCGGTGGCTGCGATACCTTCCTCACGGCCGGTGAAGCCGAGTTTCTCGCTGGTGGTCGCCTTCACCGCGATGCGCGAGATATTCACGCCCGAGATCTCGGCGATCTTCGCCCGCATGGTGTCGCGCAGGGGGCCGATCTTCGGCCGCTCGCAGATCAGCGTCACCTCGAGATTGGCGATGCGGCCGCCGCGCGCGGTGACGCGATCGACGGCATATTTCAGGAACCGATCGGAAGAGGCGCCCTTCCACTGCGGATCGCTCGGCGGAAAATGCGAGCCGATGTCGCCGTCCGCGAGCGCGCCGAGGATGGCGTCGACCAGCGCATGCAGGCCGACATCGCCATCGGAATGGGCGAGAAAACCCTTGGTGTGCGGCACCCGCACGCCGCAGATCATCACGTGATCGCCTTCGCCGAAGGCATGCACGTCGTAGCCGGTGCCGGTCCTGATGTCGCCGAGCAGGCTTGCGAGGCGTGCTTCCTCGCGGACGAAGTCTTCGGGTGTGGTGAGTTTCATGTTCGCAGGATCGCCTTCAAAGGTCGCCACCGTCAATCCCGCCCATTCAGCAATTGCGGCATCGTCGGTGAAATCGCTCAAACCCTCGCGCGCGGCGCGGCGATGTGCGTCCAGGATCACATCAAAACGAAAGACCTGTGGCGTCTGCGCGATTCGCAGCCGCGCACGATCGGGCGTCGCTTCGACATCACCGTTCGCACCGGTCAGCTTGATGGTATCGGTGACCGGGACCGCTGGAACGGCGGCACCGGTACGGCCGGCCGCATCGATTGCGCGCGAGATCAGCGCCTGTGTCACGAAGGGCCGCGCGGCATCGTGGATCAGCACGATGTCGGGCTTCTCGCTGGCAAGCGCCTCAAGTCCCGCACGCACCGACGCCTGCCTGGTTGCACCACCGTTCGTCGGCGGCCGGTGGCGAAGGCCCACGACGGCTTCATTGAAGAGGGCGGTATCATCAGGGTTGACGACGGGCTGCACGGCGAAAACATCGGGATGGCGGCTGAACGGCTCCATCGCCCGGAAGATCACCGTCTGTCCGCCGATCACCCGATATTGCTTCGGCCCGCCGGCACCGGCGCGAAGTCCGCGGCCGGCTGCGACAAGGATGGCAGCGGTACGCTCAGGTCTGGGCATCGACGAAACTGCATACGAATCGGGTTGAGGAGGGTGGTGCCGCGCTTTTCGCCGGCGCACAGCCCTTACCATGCTGGATGCGCAATGACAGAGCTATTCCCATTCGCTGTGGGAAAAGCAGTTCTTGTTGCAGTGCACTTGCGCAAATGGTAGAAATGTCTAAACCGTAGGCATAAAGCTTGACTGCACAAGAATTGTGCTCAAAATACAGGGCAGCGGCGCGATGAAGCTGCCGCCAGTAGAACGAGAAGCCCGTGACCGGCCTCGCAAGAACGCGTCGTAACTCATTGAAAATAGGTGACATTGCCGTCGCCAACCCGGTGCTTCTCGCCCCCATGTCCGGCGTGACCGATGCCCCGTTTCGGCGTCTCGCGGCGCGTCTCGGTGCGGGGCTTGTCGTCTCCGAGATGACCGCGAGCGACGACCTTGCGCAGGGCAGGCCGATCTCGCTTTTGCGCTGCGAGGCGGCCGGGATCGGGCCGCACGTGGTCCAACTGGCGGGCTGCGAGACCCGCTGGATGGCCGAGGGCGCGCGGATCGCGGAGGCGGCCGGCGCCGACATCATCGATATCAACATGGGCTGCCCGGCACGCCACGTGACCGGCGGCCAATCCGGCTCCGCTTTGATGCGCGACCTCGACCACGCGACAAGCCTGATCGAGGCGACGATCGCGGCGGTCAGGGTGCCGGTGACGCTGAAGATGCGGCTCGGCTGGGACGACCGCTCGCGCAACGCGCCGGAACTGGCGCGCCGCGCGCAAGCCGCCGGCGTGCAGATGGTGACGGTGCACGGCCGCACCCGCTGCCAGTTCTACAAGGGCGAGGCGGATTGGGCCGCCGTGCGCGAAGTCGGGAGCGCCGTTTCGATCCCGCTCGTCGTCAATGGCGACATCACGTCCTTCGAGAGGGCGGTGACCGCGCTCGAGAAGTCCGGGGCGGATGCGGTCATGATCGGACGCGGCGCGCAGGGCCAGCCCTGGCTGCCCGGGCAGATCGCGCGTCGGCTCGAGACCGGCATCGCGGAGAAGGCACCGCCGCTCGTCGAGCAGCTCAACCATATCCGTGAGCTCTATGATGCCGTCCTGAGCCATTACGGGGTCCGCGTCGGGCTCAAGCATGCGCGCAAACATCTCGGTTGGGCGCTGGAGATCGCCGCCCACTATAGCCGTGCTCCGGCG
Organism: Bradyrhizobium sp. USDA 10063; assembly: GCF_054063735.1. Lineage (NCBI taxonomy): Bacteria > Pseudomonadati > Pseudomonadota > Alphaproteobacteria > Hyphomicrobiales > Nitrobacteraceae > Bradyrhizobium > Bradyrhizobium sp. USDA 10063. Next base: position 1,011,347 of record NZ_JBSSGP010000002.1, read on the forward strand.
GCGACGCTGAAGGGCTGGCGGCAAATGATCCTGACCTCCGACGAACCCTCGAGCGTGCATCAATCGCTTCAGAATGCTTACGACGATTTCGCATGGAGTGCTGCTGCATGACATCAGTCGCAGAGACTCGCCGGCGCATGCCCTCCGACAGCGAGGCCATCCTCAATGCGCTGCCGAACCCGGTGCTGCTGGTGGCGCCGGATGGCCGCATCGTCGATGCGAATATCGCCGCTGAATCGTTTTTCGAAATCTCGACGCAATTCCTGCAGCGGCAGTCACTGAAGGAACTGGTGCCGTTCGGCAGCCCGCTGCTCGCGCTGATCGACCAGGTGCGCACCTCGGGCTCGCCGGTCAACGAATACAAGGTCGATCTCGGCACGCCGCGGATCGGCGGCGACCGCCAGGTCGACCTGCATGTGGCGCCGCTCACGGAGCGGCCAGGGCATATCGTCGTGATGCTCCAGGAGCGCACCATCGCCGACAAGATGGACCGGCAGCTCACCCATCGCAGCGCCGCGCGCTCGGTGATCGCGCTGGCGGCGATGCTGGCGCATGAGATCAAGAACCCGCTGTCGGGTATCCGCGGCGCGGCGCAACTCTTGGAGCAGCAGGCCTCCTCGGACGACCGCATGCTGACCCGGCTGATCTGCGACGAGGCCGACCGTATCGTGACGTTGGTCGACCGCATGGAAGTGTTCGGCGACGACCGTCCCGTCGCCCGCGGTCCGGTCAACATCCATTCGGTGCTCGACCACGTCAAACGGCTGGCGCAGTCCGGCTTCGCCCGCAACGTCCGCTTCATCGAGGACTACGACCCGTCGCTGCCGCCGGTGCTCGCCAACCAGGACCAACTGATCCAGGTGTTCCTCAATCTCGTGAAGAACGCCGCCGAGGCGGTGGCCGATCTCGGCACCGATGCCGAAATCCAGCTCACCACCGCGTTCCGCCCCGGCGTCCGGCTGTCGGTGCCCGGCAAGAAATCGCGGGTGTCGCTGCCATTGGAATTCTGCGTCAAGGACAACGGTTCCGGCGTGCCGGAAGACCTGTTGCCCAATCTGTTCGATCCCTTCGTCACCACAAAACAGACCGGCAGTGGCCTCGGGCTTGCGCTGGTGGCCAAAATCGTCGGCGATCACGGCGGCATCATCGAATGCGAATCTCAGCCGCGGAAGACCACCTTCCGCGTGCTGATGCCGATGTACAACCCCGCCAAACAAATCGACCAAAGCAGCCGCGAGGACGTTCCGGGTACGCCGTCGCATGCCTCCCAGGACGCAAGATGAGGAACAACAATGCCCGCAGGTAGCATTCTCGTTGCTGACGACGATACCGCCATCCGGACGGTTCTCAACCAGGCCCTGTCGCGCGCCGGCTATGAGGTGCGATTGACCGGCAACGCGGCGACGCTGTGGCGCTGGGTCAGCCAGGGCGAGGGCGATCTCGTCATCACCGACGTGGTGATGCCCGACGAGAACGCGTTCGACCTGTTGCCGCGCATCAAGAAGATGCGGCCCAACCTGCCCGTCATCGTCATGAGCGCGCAAAACACCTTCATGACGGCGATCAGGGCGTCCGAACGCGGCGCCTACGAATATCTGCCGAAGCCGTTCGACCTGAAGGAACTGATCACCATCGTCGGGCGCGCGCTCGCCGAACCGAAGGAGAGGGTGGCGAGCGCCGCCGACGATTCCGAGTTCGACTCGATCCCGCTGGTCGGGCGCTCGCCGGCGATGCAGGAGATCTACCGCGTGCTGGCGCGGCTGATGCAGACCGACCTCACGGTGATGATCTCGGGCGAATCCGGCACCGGCAAGGAGCTGGTCGCCCGCGCGCTGCACGACTATGGCAAGCGGCGGAACGGCCCGTTTGTTGCCGTCAACATGGCGGCGATCCCGCGCGACCTGATCGAGTCGGAATTGTTCGGCCATGAGCGCGGCGCGTTCACCGGCGCCAATACCCGCGCCTCCGGCCGGTTCGAGCAGGCGGAGGGCGGCACGCTGTTCCTCGACGAGATCGGCGACATGCCGATGGAGGCGCAGACCCGGCTGCTGCGCGTGCTGCAGCAGGGCGAATACACCACCGTCGGCGGACGCACCCCGATCAAGACCGACGTGCGCATTGTCGCCGCCAGCAACAAGGATTTGCGCATCCTGATCCAGCAGGGCCTGTTCCGCGAAGACCTGTTCTTCCGCCTGAACGTGGTGCCGCTGCGGCTGCCGCCCCTGCGCGAGCGGATCGAGGATCTGCCCGACCTCATCCGGCACTTCTTTGCGCTTGCCGAGAAGGACGGCCTGCCGCCGAAGAAGCTCGACACCCAGGCGCTGGAGCGCTTGAAGCAGCACCGTTGGCCCGGCAACGTCCGCGAACTGGAAAACCTCGCACGCCGGCTGGCGGCCCTTTATCCACAGGACGTGATCACTTCGTCCGTGATCGACGGCGAGCTGGCGCCGCCGGCCGTCAACTCCGGCGGTAACACGCAGCACGGGGTGGACAATCTCGGCGGCGCGGTCGAGGCCTATCTGTCGTCGCACTTCTCCGGTTTCCCGAACGGCGTACCGCCCCCGGGCCTTTACCACCGCATCCTCAAGGAGATCGAAGTACCGCTGCTGACGGCCGCGCTCGCCGCCACGCGCGGCAACCAGATCCGCGCCGCCGACCTGCTCGGCCTCAACCGCAACACGCTGCGCAAGAAGATCAGGGACCTCGATATTCAGGTCTACCGGAGCGGGGCGTAAACCCCGATCCGTCATTCCGGGACGCGCGCAGCGTGAACCCGGAATGACAGGACTTTCCGATAGGGCTGTGGACCTTGGTTCAATCTTAAGCAGGCGCCGCGGAAATGTCGCAATTCGGCAACATTGTGATATGATTGCATCAGTCCGCTCAACCAGCGGACGTTGAGGCCTTCAGTTCATCCTTGCCGGGAATGACCAGCCCAGAGACCACGGCTCAGCCGTTCGACCCGCCGCGCACCGAGAAAAGAGGCTTGCCGTTCGCGAAGTGGCTGGCGCCTTTTGCGGTGGCGATTGCGCTGTTGTCGGCGTTCCTGACGTTCGTGGTGCTGACGGGTCTGACCCCGATCGAGCCGACCAAGCACGTCGTCTATTCATTCCTGGCGATCAACGCGGGCACGATCCTGCTGCTGGTCGGGATCATCATCCGCGAGATCTGGCAGGTCATTCAGGCCCGGCGCCGCGGCCGTGCGGCGGCGAGGCTTCACGTCCAGATCGTCAGCCTGTTTTCCATTATTGCGGTGCTGCCTGCGGTGGTGGTCGCCATCGTCGCCAACGTCATGCTCGATCGCGGCCTCGACCGGCTGTTTTCGGGACCGACGCGGGTGGCGATCCAGAATTCGCTCACCGTCGCGCGGGCCTATACCTACGACCACGCCCAGCTTATCGGCGGCGACATTCTGGGGATGGCCAACGACATTTCCCGCGCCCGGCCGCTGTTCGATCAGGACCGCCGTACCTTCCGCGAACTGCTGACCGCAAGCGCCGCTGCTCGGAACCTGCCCGGCGCAATGTTGATCGACAAGGATCGCAACGTCCTGGAGAGGGCAGACACGGGTATCCAGCAGGACTTCACCACGCCGCCGGAGGAATTCCTCAAAGACGTCGGCGAGGACAAACCCGAGATATCGGTGTTCCCGGAAGCGAACTACGTGGCCGCCGTCATTCGTCTGCGCGCCTTCACCGATACCTTTCTGTACGTCGCGCGCCTGCTCGATCCGCGCGTGATCAGCCAACTGAAGCAGACCGAGGCCAGCGCTGCCGAATATGCCGCAATCGAGTCGCAAAGGCTCGGCATCCAGGTGACCTTCGCGCTGGTGTTCGCCGTGATCGCGCTGACCATTCTGGTGGCGTCGGTGCTGATCGGGCTCAATTTCGCCAACTGGCTGGTGTCGCCGATCCGCAGCCTGATGAGTGCGGCCAACCAGGTGTCGACCGGCGATCTCAACATCCAGGTTCCCGTCCACAAGTCCGAGGGCGATCTCGCCCAGCTTGGGCAGACCTTCAACAAGATGACGCAGGAGCTGCGGACCCAGCGCGACGAACTCGTCAATGCCAGCGAACTGATCGACAGCCGCCGCCGCTTCATCGAGGCGGTGCTGTCGTCGGCCAGCGCCGGCATCATCGGCGTCGATGCGTCCGGCAGCGTCGGCATCCTCAACCGCTCGGCGGAGAAGCTGATCGGCCACGCCGAGTCGGAGACCCTGGGCCATCCGTTCTCGGACGTGCTTCCCGAGCTCGACGAGATGATGAAGACGGCACGGGAGGGCACCCAGCGCCTGGTCCAGGGCCAGATCACCATCACCCGCGACGGCCACGAGCGCAATTTGTCGGTCCGCATCTCCGCCGAAAAGACCAGCCACTCCTGGGACAATTACATCATCACGCTCGACGACATCACCGAGCTCGTCTCGGCCCAGCGCACCTCGGCCTGGGGCGACGTGGCCCGCCGTATTGCACACGAGATCAAGAATCCGCTGACGCCGATCCAGCTTTCGGCCGAACGCATCCGCCGCAAGTTCGGCAAGACCATCACCGAGCCGAAGGACAAGTCCATCTTCGACCAATGCACCGACACCATCGTGCGCCAGGTCGACGACATCAGGCGCATGGTCGACGAATTCTCGCGCTTCGCCCGCATGCCGAAGCCGGTGATGGAAGGCGAGGATGTCGCCGACACCGTGCGGCAGGCGGTGTTCCTGATGAAGGTCGCGCACCCCGAGCTCGATATCGAGGCCGACATCAAGCAGGACCCGATGCGGGCGCAGTTCGACCGCCGGCTGATCTCGCAGGCGCTGACCAACATCATCAAGAACGCGACCGAAGCGATCGAGCAGGTGCCGCCGGAAGAACTGGGCAAGGGTCGGATCGACGTCATCGCGCAGCGCGAAGGCGAGGAGATCATCATCGACGTGATCGACAACGGCATCGGCCTGCCGAAGGTCGCGCGCGCGCGCCTGCTCGAGCCCTATGTCACGACGCGCCAGAAGGGCACCGGGCTCGGCCTCGCAATCGTCGGCCGCGTTCTCGAAGACCATGGCGGCCGCATCGAGCTCAAGGATGCCGCCGATTTCCGTCCCGGGCAGCGCGGTGCCTGGATGCGGCTTCGATTCGCCGTCTCCGGCCAGCCGCCGAAGGCGGCGACGAAGGAGCCACCTCCGACCACCGATCCCGAGTCGCAGCAGTCAAGCGCGCCGGACCAAGAAAAAAATCCGCCGGAATCCGCGACCAGCGACCCGGCATCCACGACCAATATCCAAGCAAAAATCAAAGCCGCAACAGGCGACTGACAGGCAGGTGTAACCCATGGCAAGTGACATTCTGATTGTCGACGATGAAGCAGACATTCGCGACCTCGTTGCGGGCATCCTCGAAGACGAAGGCTTTTCCACGCGCACCGCGCGCGACAGCGATTCGGCGCTGGCGGAGATCGCCAACCGCCGTCCGCATCTGGTCTTTCTGGACATCTGGCTGCAGGGCTCGAAGCTCGATGGACTGCAGCTTCTGGAGCAGATCAAGAAGGACAACGCCGACCTGCCGGTGGTGATGATCTCCGGCCACGGCAACATCGAGACCGCGGTCGCCGCGATCAAGCGCGGCGCCTACGACTTCATCGAAAAGCCGTTCAAGTCGGACCGGCTGATCCTGGTCGCGACCCGGGCGCTGGAGAATTCGCGCCTCAAGCGCGAAGTGAAAGAACTCAAGCAACAGGCTCCAACTGCAAGTGTTTTGACCGGCCGTTCCGCCTGCATGAACCAGCTCCGCCAAACCATCGAGCGCGCCGCCAAGGCCAACAGCCGCATCCTGATCGTGGGGCCGGCAGGCTCCGGCAAGGAGCTGGTGGCGCGTACGCTGCACCAGGCCTCGAGCCGTGCCGACGGCCCGTTCGTCGTCATCAACGCGGCTGCGATCACGCCCGAGCGGATGGAGGTCGAGCTGTTCGGCATCGAGGCTTCCAATGGCGAGCAGCCGCGCAAGCCGGGCGCCCTGGAAGAGGCCCATGGCGGCACGTTGTTCATCGACGAAATCGCCGACATGCCGCGCGAAACCCAGAACAAGATCTTGCGCGTGCTGGTCGACCAGACCTTCCAGCGCTCCGGCGGCACTGCAAAGGTCCATGTCGATGTCCGCATCATCTCCTCCACCGCGCGCAACCTGGAGGAGGAGATCGCGGCCGGCCACTTCCGCGAGGATCTCTACCATCGCCTGTCGGTGGTCCCGATCCGCGTGCCGCCGCTATCCGAGCGGCGCGAGGATATCCCCGAATTGATCGACTATTTCATGGACCAGATCTCGGCGGCGACCGGCCTGCCGAAGCGGCAGATCGGCCAGGACGCGATGGCGGTGCTGCAGTCCCATGTCTGGCCCGGCAACGTCCGTCAGCTCCGCAACAATGTCGAGCGGGTGATGATTCTGGCCGGCGGCGGCCCGGAGGCGATCATCACGGCGGACATGTTGCCGCAGGACGTCGGCTCGATGGTGCCGGCGATGCCGACCAGCAGCAATGGGGAGCACATCATGGGGCTGCCGCTGCGCGAGGCGCGCGAAGTGTTCGAGCGCGACTATCTGATTGCCCAGATCAGCCGGTTTTCCGGCAATATCTCGCGCACGGCGGAGTTTGTCGGCATGGAGCGCTCCGCGCTCCATCGCAAACTCAAGGCGCTGGGGGTGGGCTGAGCCATCCGGTCGCACCTCCATGCAATTAACTGGGAATGATCGCTTTTTTCCCCATGCTTTTGCGGCAATTGCCGATTCTTGTTCATGGGTGGCGCGTCAACTGGCTTGCCTAATGAGCGGGCCTGCCCTCTAATCCTACCGCCGAGCTTGTCGGAGGGGGAACTCAGGGCAAGCCGGCGACCGGGGAAAGGCTCCGTCAGAGGGCTCCAACCGGTTCCAACATTCCAATAAGAAGACCCACAAGACGGCGGGACAACAAAAATGGCGGCAGACCGCGCTCAAAATCTACAAGACACCTTCCTAAATCATGTTCGTAAGACCAAGACACCACTGACGATCTTTCTGGTGAATGGCGTGAAACTGCAGGGCATTGTCACCTGGTTTGACAATTTCTGCCTTTTACTCCGGCGCGACGGTCATTCGCAGCTTGTCTACAAGCACGCGATCTCGACCATCATGCCGGGCGCACCGATCCAGTTGTTTGAAGGCGGTGAGGATACACAGGGTTGAGAGTGAACTGATTGGAGCCCCGTGATCGTGAAGGGGCCGCCGACCGGCCACGGTCGGCGGAGGGAGTTGAGACGGGCCGGGTGATTGTCGTCGGCCCGTATACGCGCATGCGCCGCGGCGACGCCGAGGCGCAAATGGAGGCGTCTGTCCGCGACTTCGAGGGTCGGATCGAGGAAGCGGCAGGCCTCGCGCGCGCTATCGACCTCACGGTGATCGACATCGTGGTCGCTCCGGTCAGCCAGATCAGGCCGGCGACCTATCTCGGCAAGGGCAAGGTCGAGGAGATTACCGGCCTCGTTGCCAGCCACGACATCGAACTCGTGGTGATGGATTGCGCGCTGTCGCCGATCCAGCAGCGCAACCTCGAGAAGGCCTGGAACACCAAGGTGCTCGATCGCACCGGCCTGATCCTGGAGATTTTCGGCCGCCGCGCCAAGACCAGCGAAGGCGCGCTGCAGGTCGAGCTCGCGCATCTCAACTACCAGCGCAGCCGGCTGGTGCGGTCATGGACCCATCTGGAGCGCCAGCGCGGCGGCTTCGGTTTCATGGGCGGCCCCGGCGAAACCCAGATCGAAGCCGACCGCCGGCTGATCAGCGAGCGCATCACCAAGCTCGAAAGCGAGCTGAAGAAGGTGCAGGCGACGCGGCGATTGCACCGCGCCGGCCGCCAGCGCGTGCCGTATCGGGTGGTGGCGCTGGTCGGCTACACCAATGCCGGCAAGTCGACGCTGTTCAACCGCCTGACCCGTGCCGATGTCCAGGCCGCCGACATGCTGTTCGCGACGCTCGATCCGACGCTGCGTGCGCTGCATCTGCCGCATGGTGGCAAGGCGATGCTGTCGGACACCGTCGGCTTCATCTCCAACCTGCCGACACAGCTCGTCGCGGCCTTCCGCGCCACGCTGGAAGAGGTGCTGGAAGCCGACCTCATCCTCCACGTCCGCGACATCTCGCACGAGGATGCGGAAGCTCAGGAACGCGATGTCGAGGCGGTGCTGCGCCAGCTCGGCATCGACCCCGATGCCGACGGTGGCCAGCGCATCATCGAAGTCTGGAACAAGATCGACCGCTTCGATCCCGAGGAGCGCGCGAATTTGCGCAACATCGCCGCCCGCCGTCCGCCGGAGCGGCCGGCCTTCCTGGTCTCCGCCTGGAACGGGGAGGGCGTCGATGAACTCCTCGCCGCCATCGAGGATCGGCTGGCGGCAAGGCGCATGACGCTGGATCTGTCGATCGACGCCGCCGACGGCGCCGGCATCAGTTGGCTGCACCGCAATTCCGAGGTGCTCGACAAGAAGCTGCACGACGGCCGCTTCGACATGACGGTGCGCGTCGATGAGACCAAGCGCGACATTGTCGTCTCACGCTTCGACGCCGTGCCGCACGTTCTCTGACGTCGTCCCCGCGAAACGCTGTAGCTACGGACTAACCGTCATTGCGAGCGAAGCGAAGCAATCCATACCGCCACTTGCGGAGAGATGGATTGCTTCGTCGCTTCGCTCCTCGCAATGACGGATGGATTAGTTAGCCTGGCTTACGCTCCATCCGAGCGACCAGCGCGCTTCGCCTCGTTCCACAGCGCATCCATCTCTTCGAGCGACGCATCTTCCAGCGAGCGTCCCTTCGCCTGAAGTGCACGCTCGATATAGGCAAAGCGGCGCTCGAACTTGGCATTGGTGCCGCGGAGCGCGCTCTCAGGATCGGCGCCGACGTGCCGCGCGAGATTGACCACGGCGAACAGGAGGTCGCCGGTTTCTTCCGCCAGCTCATCCGCATCGGCGCCGTCGAGTGCGGCCTCGATCTCGTCGGCCTCCTCGCGGATCTTCTTCAACACCGCGCGCGGATCGCTCCAGTCGAAGCCGACGGTCGAGGCCTTGCGCTGCAGCTCCATGGCGCGCGTGAGGGCAGGCTGGCCGGCCTTGACGCCTGATAGCAGCGATTTGTGCGCGGCCTCTTCCGGCGGCCGGCGGGCCGCACGCTCGGCCTTCTCCTCGGCCTTGATGCGATCCCAGACTTCCTTGACGTGGGAGGGGGCTAGATTGCCGTCCTTGTCGGCGAACACATGTGGGTGCCGCCGGATCATCTTCCTGGTGATCGCCTCCACAACATCGCCGAACGCAAAGGCGTCCTGTTCCTCCGCCATGCGGGCGTGGAACACGACCTGCAGCAGGAGGTCGCCAAGTTCATCCCTGAGATCGTCGAGGTCGCCGCGGGTGATGGCGTCCACCACCTCATAGGCTTCCTCGATCGTGTAAGGGGCGATCGTCGCGAAATTCTGCTCGAGGTCCCAGGGGCAGCCGGTCACCGGCGTGCGTAGCGCCGCCATGATCTCGAGAAGGCGTGAAATGTCGCGGGAAGGGGTCATGCGGGCACCAGAATTCTGCTTGTCTTGCTTTATGCCGTAAGCGACCATCCGATCCCAGCGCAACGCGCCGAAATCGGCCGATTTCCACCGGTTGGCCGCGATCGCTGGCGGTGCTAAAGCGCGCGCCATGAGCGACAATTTATCGTCCGAAACCGCGCTGGTGCTGTTCTCCGGCGGGCAGGACTCCACCACCTGCCTTGCCTGGGCGCTTGAGCATTTCGCACGGGTCGAAATGCTCGGCTTTGCCTATGGTCAGCGCCACGCGATCGAGCTCGAATGCCGGGAACGGCTGGTTTCCGGTATCAAGGCGCTGCGATCGGACTGGGCTTCAAAACTGGGCGAGAGTCACACGCTGGAAATCCCGACGCTCGCCGAAATCTCCGACACCGCGCTGACGCGTGACGTCGCGATCGCGATGGGGGCCGACGGCCTGCCCAATACCTTCGTGCCCGGCCGTAACCTGGTGTTCCTCACCTTCGCCGCCGCGCTGGCCTACCGGCGCGGCATCCGCCACATCATCGGCGGCATGTGCGAGACGGATTATTCCGGCTATCCCGATTGCCGCAACGACACCATCAAGGCGCTGCAGTCGGCGCTCAGCCTCGGCATGGCCAAGGATTTCCAATTGCACACGCCGCTGATGTGGCTGAGCAAGGCCGAAACCTGGAAGCTCGCGCACGACCTCGGCGGTGCCGGCCTGGTCGACCTGATCCGCGAGCACTCCCATACCTGCTATCTCGGCGAACGCGGCGCACCCCACGACTGGGGCTACGGCTGCGGCGAATGCCCGGCGTGCACGCTGCGGGAGAGGGGATGGCGGGAATATGCTGCCGGGCGCTAGCCCGCGAAATCCTCCGGCCGCAGTTCGATCGGCTTGCCGTGCGGGGTGCGGTCGGCGGCGTGGTCCCAGGCGTCGCGGTAGCGGTGCAGGGTTTCGGTGGAGGCGACGCCTTTCTCGGCGATGAGGTGTTCCAGCGTGGCGAGCCAGTGGCGGTAATAGGTCTCGCCGGTGTCGGGATCGCCTTCTGCCTGCGCGCGCTTGATCTGGTCGGCGAGGGCTGCGGCCCATTCGCTCCAGGTGAACAGGCCGCGCTCGTGCAGCGTCAGCGCCATCGCAAAGGCCTGCGCTTCCCAGGGTTCGCGGAACACCGGGCCTTCATCGTCGCGTGGGATGCTTGGCACGGCGGCCGTGGCGCGCGCGGCAGCAGTGCTATCCATCAGGCGCGCTCCAGATAGGGCTCGAAGGCGTCGACCGAGATCTTGACGGTCGGATCGGACTCCGGTCCCCACAATTCAGTCCCGTCGAACACCACGGTGTAGAGCCATTGCGGGTTCTCGCCGGCTTCCATCGCGGCCGAATCCGGGAACACGTGGCAGCCATGGTCGCGCTCGACCGTGCCGACATGGCCGCGCACATAGCGGGGCAGCCGCGTGTGGGTGAGGGGGTGGATATTCTTGGCGCGCACCTTGTCGCCCGGCTTGAACTTTGCGGGCGCCGGCGCCGTGCGGCCGAACTTGCCGCGCACCATCACGCGCTCGACGTCATCGAGCGCGAATTTGCCATGCTTGAGCGGCTTCGCCGGCTGCACCGCATGGCCCGTCGTGACTTCCTCTTTTGCGATGAACCCCTTGTCAAGCAGCAGGTCCTCGAGCCCGAGCAGCCACTTCTTGTAATAGGAGCTCGCGAGATAGACATGCGGCGGCAAGGTCTCGCGATAGTAGCGCGAGGTGTCGATGTTGAAGGCCCCAGTGGCGCCCATCGCGCGCACCATCGCCATCACCCGCGCCTCCCAGTCGGCATGGAACATCGGCTCGTTCGGCTCGGGTTCGACCTTGCCGAACCCGTCCATGCCGCCCATGTCGTGCACGCCGTTCATGACGGCGCTCCCGGCCGCTTCGGAAATCCGGTGCCGATCATGGAATCGCGCGTCACGAGGTCGGCAAGCTGCGCCTCGCTCCAGCCTTCGGTGCCTTCGGGCCGCATCGGCAGCACCAGGAAGCGCGTCTCGGCGGTCGAATCCCAGACCCTGATCTCGGTTTCCTTCGGCAGCGTCACGCCGAAATCGGCAAGCACGCCGCGCGGGTCCTTGACCGCACGCGAGCGGTAGGGCGCGGCCTTGTACCAGACCGGCGGCAGCCCGAGCATTTCCCAGGGGTAGCAGGAGCACAGCGTGCACACGACCATGTTGTGGCGATCAGGCGTGTTCTCGACCACGACGAGGTGGTCGCCGACCCGGCTGACATGACCGAGCGTGCCGACGGCCTTGCTGCCGTCTTCGAGCAGCGCCTGCTTGAACGCAGGATCCGTCCACGCCTTGGCGACGACCCGGGCGCCGTTGTGCGGGCCGATCCGGGTCTCGTAGGCCTGGATGATGGCGTCCAGCGCGGCGGGCTCGACATAACCCTTTTCGGTCAGGATCGTCTCGAGCGCGCGTACGCGCAGCTCGGTCTCCGACAGTTCCGAATGGTCGTGGTCGTGATGATGATCGTGATCGCTCATGGCATGAAGATAGGCGAAAAAAGCCGACCCTGTCGAGACGTGGACTCTGCTAGCATTTCGGACAGGGAGGCAATCGTGGCGGAATACATAAAAATCGAAAAAGGCCTGGGGCCGGAAGGCCGCATCGCGGTCGTGCGCTTCGACCGCGGCGACGGAATCAATGCGCTGTCGCCGGAGGCGCTTCGCCAGCTCACCGATGCCGCGCGCAGCTTCGAGGATGATGCCGCGACGTCCGTCGTCGTGCTCACCGGCGGCGCAAAATCCTTCAGTGCCGGCTTCGACCTCAAGGACGCCGAAGGCCGCTCGCGCCGCACCATGGACATCGGCACGCTGCGCCGCCACCTGAAACTGGGGCCGCGGCTGACGCGGGCCTGGCAAGACATGGAACAGGTCACGATCGGCGCTATCGAGGGCTTCTGCATCGGCGGCGGCGTGGCGCTGGCGGTTGCGCTCGACTTCCGCGTGATGGCGCGCGATGCCCATATGCGCGTGCCCGAGATCGGGCTCGGCATGAACATGAGCTGGCAGAGCGTGCCGCGCATGCTGCACCTGATGGGACCTGCACGGACCAAGCAGGCCGTGATCCTCGCCGACGACCGCATCTCGGCCGCCGAGGCGTACGAATGGGGATTGGTGGAGCAGGTGGCCGATCCCGGCAAGGCGTTTGAGGCCGCCATGGCGCTCGCAACAAAGGTCGCCGCGCAGCCGCCGATCTCGGTTGCCATGACAAAGCTCACGGTGAACCGCCTGGCGCACGCCCTCGACGATCTCGCTGGCCATATGGACGTCGACCAGTTCGCGCTGGCAAGCATGACAGAAGATCACAGGGAGGGCGTCGCGGCATTCCTGGAACGACGCAAGCCGCGGTTCAAGGGACGATAGCGCTATCCGCGCTATCGTCGCGATCCCGTCGCCACACGCGCATCCGAGGCCATTTCGAGGCAGGTTTGGAGTTCGACATAACTCGGCGTGCCATCGATGCTGGACTCGCTGGTGCAAGCCGCTTTGTCTTTCGCCGTGAACTTGCTCCATTGCCCGGCCACTTGCGTTCGGGCCTGCTCTTCGGCCTTCATGCATGACGCCAGGGTCTCTCCGATCCCGACCGTCTCTGCCGTTTCGGCCTTGCAGATCCGGGCGATGTCAAACTTCGGCACCGCGTCCGCCGCGCGCACGCCGTGTGATGCAGTGATTGAAATTGCCGCGCCGAGCGCAGCCAAAATGATGGATTTACGCATGTTCGACCTCCGGTCGCATCAATCATCCCTAGACAAGCTCGTTCGATGTTGACGAAGATCAAGCCGCTGGCCGAGCACGTGAACGTGATCGTCTTCCCTAATTCGATGCTGAACTGAGCGTGGAGCGGAAGCGCAGCAGCGACAGCATCAGGAACAGCGAGGCGATGCCGGCGACGGCGAGGAATTGCGGCCACACCACATCGAGACCGGCGCCGCGATAGAGGATCGCCTGCGCGAAGGAGACGAAGTGAGTCGAAGGCGATGCCTGCATCGCGGTCGCGAGCCAGGTCGGCATGCTCTCCAGCGGCGTCGCGCCGCCGGACAGCACGTTCATGGGAACGGCGACCAGCATGTAGAGCAGGCCGAGTTGCGGCATCGATCGCGCAACCGTGCCCAGGAACAGGCCGATTGCGGTCGCGAAGAAAAGATAGAGGATCGTTCCAAACATGAAGAGCGGGATCGAGCCGGCGATCGGGATCTTCAGGAGCAGGCGGACCACCAGATAGAGCGACAGCCCGACTGCGACCGCGATGACGAACCCGTTGGCCCATATCTTCGACATCGCGATTTCGAACGGGCTCAGCGGCATCACCAGCAGATGATCCATCGTGCCATGCTCGCGCTCGCGCACCAGCGCGGCGCCGGCGAGGATGATCGCAAGCATGGTGACGCTCGAGATGATGCCCATGACACTGGCGAACCAGGCCGTCGTCACATTGGGATTGAAGGCGATCCTGACCGCCAGGTTGACCGGCGATTCGGTCACGCGCTCCACCTGCGATACGAACTGAGCAATCTCGGTATTGATGATCTGTTGCGCGTAGCCCGAGCCCAGGCCGGCCTGGATCATTGCAGTTGCGTCGACAATTGATCTGGAGCCCAGGCTGGCGCCCCGCCAAAACGTCGCGCTGGAAGTTCGGAGGAATATCGATGACGAAGGTGTATTTGCCGGTATCCATGAGATGCTCGATATCGGCCTGCGCGATCGCCACCGGCTCCTTGAAATAGGGCATCAGGAACGCGCGCGTGATCCGGCGGGATAATTCCGAATGGTCTTCATCGACCACGCCGATCGAGGCGTGGAACACTTCCTGGGCATTGCTTTGCGCCTGGCTGATGACAGCGAGCGAGAACGAGTAGATCACGAACCCGAGCAGCACCCAGTCGCTGAAGAAGCTGCGCAGTTCCTTGGTGCCGAGCCAGAAGATGTTGGAGAGAGAGCGCATGGTCTCAGCGCTCCTGCTTGGGGAGCAGCATCATGCTCAGGCACGTCAGCACAGGGACGAAGACGAGGAGCATGAGGATGCTCGAACCGAGATCGGCAAGGCCCAGTCCCTTGGTGAAGGTGCCGACGCTGATCGGGCGGTAATAGCTCATCGGGAAGCAGAGGCCGATGAGCTGCGCCGAGCCGGATAGCGAAGATACGGGCGTCATCATGCCCGAAAACTGCTGGGCCGGCAGAATGGTGAGAATCGCCGTGCCGAACAGCGCGGCGATCTGGGTCGTGCAGAAAGTGGAGATCAGCATGCCGTAACCGGTCGTCGTGAAGACGTAGATGACCGTGCCGGCAAGCAGCGCCACGAAGCTGCCTTTCAGCGGCACGTTGAAGATGAAGACCGCCATCGCGAACATGATGATGAAGTTGATCAGCGCGACGGCGACGTAAGGGAGCTGCTTGCCGACGAGGAATTCCAGCCGCGTCACCGGCGTGACGTAGAGGTTGGTGATCGAGCCGAGTTCCTTCTCGCGAACCACGGCGAGCGCCATCAGGATGGCCGGAAACAGCGCGAGCATCATCGCAAGTGTCGACGGCACCATGGCGTAGATGCTGTCAAAGTCCTGATTGTACTTGAATCGGACCTCGATATTGGCGGGCAGGGGCGCTGCCGCCTGCGTTGTGTTGAGCGCGGGATCGCTCAGATAGAGCTGGTGCATGCCCTGCAGGTACCCCCGAATGGTCGAGGCGCGGAAGGGCATGGCGCCATCGATCCAGGCGGACACGTAGGCGGGCCGCCCGCGCTTGATGTCGAGGCCGAAGTTCGAGGGAATCTCGATGCTGACACTGATGCTGCCGTTCTTCAGGCGGCGATCGAGATCCGCATAGTCGGTCAGCGGAGGTTTTTCGAGGAAATAGGGCGATCCTCTCAGTTCCGACAGATAGGCGCGGCTTTCGGGCGTCTGATCGCGGTCGAGCACGGCAAAGGTGAGATTGTTGACGTCGGCCGAAATGCCGAAACCGAACACGATCATCAGGAGCGCAGTGCCGAACAGGGCGAACATCAGCCGGATGCGATCGCGCACCAGCTCAAGGCCCTCGCGGATCGTATAGGCGAACAATCGCCGGAAGCTGAAAAAGCTGCGCCTGCTATCGCGGCCGGCTGTCGTATCCGGTTGGACGCCGACTGCTTGCGGCTGATCGATAGTCACGGCCGATAGCGCGCCCGGCTTTTCCTGCTCGAGGAAGCTGATGAACGCATCCTCGAGGCTCCTGGCGTCTCTCGCCTTGATCAGTCCGGCCGGCGTGTCGGTGGCAAGCACGCGCCCTTCGTGCATCAGCGACAGCCGATCGCAGCGCGCCGCCTCGTTCATGAAATGCGTCGAGACGAAGATGGTCATCCCTTGATTGCGCGACAGGTCGATCAGAAGCTGCCAGAACTGGTCGCGTGCCAGCGGGTCGACGCCGGAGGTCGGCTCGTCCAGGATCAGGAGGTCGGGCTTGTGGACGACGGCGACAGCAAGCGACAATCGCTGCCTGATCCCGAGGGGAAGTGAAGAGGCGAGATCATCGAGATAGTCGGCGAGGTCGCATTTCTCGATCAGCTCCGCGATGCGCGTCTCGGCGAACGCCGGGGGCAGGTGAAACAGGCGCGCGTGCAGGACAAGGTTCTGGCGAACCGTGAGTTCCCCGTAGAGGGAGAAGGATTGTGACATATAGCCGACATGGCGGCGCGCTTCGAGATCGCCGGCACGCAGCACTTCGCCGAAGATCAGCGCTTCGCCCTCGGATGGCGGCAGAAGTCCGGTGAGCATCTTCATCGTCGTCGTCTTGCCCGATCCGTTCGAGCCGACGAAGCCGAAGATCTCGCCACGGCGGATCGTGAAGTTCACGCGGTCGACGGCCGTGAAGTCGACGAACCGGCAGGTCAGGTCCTTGGCGACAATGACGGGCTCGGCGTGACCGTCGAGCGGTGGACCGATCGGCTTGTCGTTACCAGTAGGCTGTCGCTGCGGAAGCAGGGCGACGAAGGCGTCTTCGATCGATTCGGTGCCGGTTTGCCGTTTGAGATCGGAGGGTGAGCCGTTCGCGAGGATCTTTCCCTCGTTCATCGCAAACAACCAATCGAAGCGCTCGGCCTCTTCCATATAGGCGGTGGCGACCACCACGCTCATTTTCGCGGTGCGCCCTCGTATCCGGTCGATGAGATCCCAGAACTGGCGCCGCGACAGCGGATCGACGCCCGTCGTCGGCTCGTCGAGAATCAGGAGATCGGGATCATGGATCAGCGAACAGCAGAGCCCCAGCTTCTGCCGCATTCCGCCCGACAGCTTGCTGGCCGGCCGGTCGGCGAACGGCGCAAGCCCGGTGCTTTCCAGGAGCTCATTGATGCGCCACTCTCGCTCCTTGCGCGACTGCTCGAACAGGCGGGCGAAGAACTCGACATTCTCCCTGACGCTGAGGTCGGGATAGAGATTCTTGCCGAGCCCCTGCGGCATGTAGGCGATGCGCGGACAGATCAGCGCGCGCTCGGCGGCCTTGGAGATGTCGGTGCCGAGAACAGCGACCGCGCCCTCCTGGATCTTCCGCGCGCCCGCGAGAATGGCGAGCAGCGAGGATTTGCCGACGCCGTCGGGTCCGATCAGCCCGACCAGGCGTCCGGCGGGAATGTCGGCCGATATGCAATCGAGCGCCGTCACCGAGCGATAGCGATGGGAGAGGGCTCGAACGATTGCGACCGGATCGTCGCTGCCGTTCATGGAGTACCCTGCAGCTTCGCCGGCCAGACAATCGCGGGATCCCAACGGACATAGGCTACACCGGGCAGGCCGCTTCTGACTGCGTCCGCGCGCGCAAGCAGGCGTTCCGGGTCGATGCGAACCCGGATGCGAAACATCAGCTTGTCGCGCTCGGTCTTGGTCTCCACCGTCTTCGGCGTGAACTGTGCCTGGCTGGCGACAAAGGAGACCTTTGCCGGGATCGGGTGATCGGGGTAGGCGTCGAGAACGATGCGCGCGTCGGCGCCGACCTTGACCTTGCCGGCCTCCGTCGTCGGCAGGTAGATGTCCATGTAGACATAGGTCAGATCCAGCATCGTGAAGACCTTGCCGCCGGCCGCGAGGACTTCGCCGATATTGGTCAGGCGGTACTGGATCCGGCCTGCTTTCGGCGCCACCAGCGTGTTGTCGGCGATCTGCACCTTGTAGAGCCCTGCGTCATGCTGGGCGGCCTCCAGCGCATGTTGCGTTTCGAGCACCCTGGCCTGGGCCGCGGCAAGCGCACCATTGGCGGCATCGAGCTGTTGCTTGCGCTGGTCCATCAATTCCTTGGTCGCCCAGCCATTCTTGTGGAGGTACTCCGTCCGCTGGTTCTCCTGCTCGGCCAGGGTTTTCTGCGCCTGCTGCTGGCTGAGCACGGCCTGGGCTTCCTCGATCGCGCGCTGCGCCTGCCGGCCCTGCGCCAACGATTTCGAGAGCGACTGCTCGAGATCGCGTGTGTCCATCCGCGCCACGACCTGTCCGGGCGCAACCATGTCGCCGATATCGGCGAGCAGCTCGTATACGCGCCCGGCATACTTCGTGCTGATGTCGATTTCGTCGGCCTCGATACGGCCGTTGCCGACGCTGATACCGACGGGTAGCGGCGGATGCGCTTGCTTCCAGATGTAATAGCCGCCGCCACCGGCGCCGAGCACAACAAGGAGGAGCGCTGCCGCGATCCGCAAACCGCGCCGCTTGCCGTTTCGACGGACCGGCACAGGCAGATGCCGGGAGGCGGGAGCAGGCGTGGGCGAATGAGATGCATCGGCGGCTTGCGCGCCTCCTTTGATCTCTTCGATTTGATCTTGCATCGGTCGGTGCCTTGGGTTGCATAACTTGTTCTTAGTTTGCACCGCCGCATCCGCAGGCTGTTGACGTAACGCAAATTCTGTCGCGGACGCCTCCGAGCCATGCTCCAGTACCGGTTACAGGTTCCAAGGCAACCCGTTCATCGGTACGCGCCGCAAAGTTGATTTCGCTCAACCCACGCCGCAGCGAATGGCTCATGCTTTATCCAGTCGCACAGCAAGACGGCGCGCTTTTCGATCACCGAGGACAGGCCATGGCCGACAAGAAGAACGTGGTTGCCACCGAACCCGGGACAGGCACCCAGGAGAGCCTCCAGAGCAAAGACAAGCAGGCAAAGGAAGTGGGGCGGGTCCTCGATTGTCTGGAAGACGACGAAGTTCGAGAAGCCCTGGACCGTCTCCATGCCCGCGACGAGAGAACGCCTCCCTCGCAAGGCTGAGGCGCTTTCCGTCATCCTGACCGTTTTTGCGGCAGCGGTCGCGTTCGCCTTCATTCTCGACGCCGTCAAGGCGCGTATCTTCCGCGCGCTGGAAATGGAATGAGCGCCGCGCAGGGGGCGCTTGATCCACGTCAACGGCTGTTGTCCTGGCGCGCGCTACGTGTTTTCCATCAATTCGCTGGGGAGTTTTTCCGTGTCGCTGAGAACGATAGCCGTCTTCTTCGATCCGTCGCCTGCCGGCGAAGCACGTGCCGACTATGCCGTCAAACTCGCATTCCGTCATCGCGCGCATCTGGTCGGAATCTTCGTGGTGCCGTTCGGCTGGGATGGCAATCCGTCCGAATCGTTCGTTCGAGGGCAGGCTGCGGTTCGCGAACTCATCCAGCGCCATATGGCAAGCGAACTGGCCGCGACGAAAGCCGCGAGCCAAAGCTTTGCGACCGTCTCCACTCGCGAGGACATCAGTTGCGAGTTTCGTTGCATCCGCCCCGGTGAGGCCAACGAGGGAGCTGCACTGAACGCGCTCCATTCCGATCTCGTGATCGTCGGCAGTCCGCGGTCGGGCGGCCTGCCGCAGGAGTGGTCGGCGGAATCGCTATTGCTTGCGACCGGTGTACCCGTCCTCCTGTTGCCCGAGCAATGGAGTGGGACCGCGGCCGAGCACATCGTTGTCGCCTGGAATGCCAGCCGTGAGGCGCGCCGTGCCATCACTGATGCTCTTCCGCTGCTTGCAGCGGCGCAGTCAGTGACCGTCCTTCTGGTGGATTCCCACAAGAATGACCGCCATGGCGAGGAACCCGGCGCCGATGTGGGGCTGTATCTGTCGCGCCATGGCGTGAAGGTCGCGGTCGAGCGGATCTGGTCCAATGGCGCTTCGGTCGCCGACGCCATCCTTGGTTTTGGCAGGCGACACGCCAGCGATCTGATCGTCGTCGGGGCTTACAGCCACGCGCGAACGAGCCAAATGATGTTCGGCGGCGTGACCCGAGCCTTGCTGCGGGACGCGACCGTCCCGTTGTTGATCGCGCATTGAGAGGTCGGGGGCGCGTTCGTCGCTTAGGACCGCGTCACGTCGCCCGCAGCAGGTCCGCGACAGCTCGCCGGGCGATTGCGTTTTCCTCGGGCAGGCCGATCGAAATTCGTACCCACGTGTCGAGCGGCGGATAGCTGCGGCCGATGTCGATGCCTTGTGCTGCGAGCGTGGACGCGATGGTTTGTTGCGGCCGGCCGGAGTCGAAAAACACGAAGTTGCCCTGCGATTCCGCGAAGCGAACTTTGCGTGTCCGGAACAGCTCGTGCCACGCATCGCGCTCGGCCGCGACCTTCGCGCGAACGGATGCTACATAATCTGTATCTTTCAGACTTGCGTTTGCCGCGACCAGGCTGAGCCGATTGAGGCCGAAAAAGGCACCGATGCTGAGTTGCTTCACCGACTTGGCCAACTCGGCGGGCGCCAGCGTGTAGCCGATGGCAAGGCTCGCAAGCCCGTAGATTTTCGCGAACGTCCTGAAGACGGCGACCTGGTCGCCATTGCGGACGAGGCCGGCGGCAGTTCGCTTCTCGAAATCCGGCGTGAATTCGAGATAGGCCTCATCGACGATTACGAGGGTGCGCCTGGAGAGTTCGTGCACGAATTCGATGAACTGCGCCGCGTCGCTCACCGTGCCGCTCGGATTGTGCGGATTGACGAGATAGACCGCGCGCGTCCGTCCATTGACCTTGCCGGCGATGGCGGGAAGATCGTTCTGAAGCTGGGCGTTGAGGGGAACACCGACGACGCCGCCGCCGGCGGGCGAGACGGCATCCACCAGCGCGGTATAGCCGGGTTCGGAATAGACGAACTCGCCGCCCGGACCGCCGTGGGCCGACAGATACAGGCCGAGCACGTCGAGGATCTCGCCAAGCACGATCTGCTCGGCAGCGACATTCTCGCGCGCGGCAATCGTCTGCGTCAGCTCGGCGAGTTCGTCGCCGGTATAGCGGCTGAGCCCGGCGAGATGGGCCTTGATCGCCTGCAATGCGCGGGGCGAGGGACCGAACGGGTTTTCATTCAAGGAGAGGTGAATTCGGTCGTGTTTCGATGCATCGGCCATGGCTGGATACAGGAGACTGCTGGCTGCGGCGGTACTGATCAACAGCCAATCGCGTCGAGAAAGCTCCGTCAGGGTGCTGCTCCTTACGGTCGATGGCGGTCGCAAAAGATCGCCCCCAATCACCACCGACTATAAGCGACCATTGGGACGATCTGGAACACGTCAGACCGCACCGTCGCGCGATTGTTACGCCTGGTGAAAAGCGGCTCAGGCAAACAGTCAAGCGATGGATGCGGCATCACCACACTTGTTTCCCGATTGGAAAGCTGCAGAGAACAAATGCAATGTCGTAGGGACAAGAACGAATTTTGCGACCATCGAATTGTCGGCCGTTCAGCTTCTTCGATATCAAGCCGGATCTCGACTTCTTCGGCCATCGCGTGCTGCCATTGATGGAGCAGGCGGGACTGCGCCTGCCCGCGCGCCACCTGAGGGCGGTTGGCACGCTCCGTTCCGCCGCTTGCGGAAGGGTTGAGGTTATGGGCGTTCCGATAGGCGTGCGGTGTTCTCGCTCGTGAACGGGGGTGGTTCACGGCCGTGATGTCCGTGCAACGCTCGATCACCAGTCAATCCGACGTGTGCATTTCGAGCTTCACAACGCGGCAGGTGTGCGTTTTATTGCAGAAGCTGTCCGGAGCAGGGGCTTTCATCTCCAAACAATTTTCATTTCCGGAACGGAAGGCCGCCGGCACTGAACCGGCGGCCTTTTCGCAAGGTTGCTTGTTCCAGGTCGCGGAGGCGAACGGTCGGCAGTTCATCGCTCGGCTTGCTTCTTTGGACCGGGTTGGTGGTAGGCTAGCCTGCGTGAAAATTTAGAAACTGCTTGGGGCTCTCCTAATGACGGCCGGGTCAGGCCAGCGCCCCATCTATGCATGCGCGGGATGGGAAATCGATCTTGCCAGGCGGGAGTTGCGCGCTCAGGGTGTGCCCGTGCCGTTGGGGGGACGGGCCTTTGAAATCATTGCGGAATTGGTCCAGGCCGAAGGCGAACTGGTTTCCAGGAGTGATCTGGCCAAGCGGGTTTGGCAGGGAGTGATCGTCGAGGACGGCGCGCTTCGGGTGCACATCGCCGCGATCCGCAAGGCCCTTGGTTCCGATCGCGACATGCTGGCCACGACGGTCGGGCGCGGGTATCGCCTGTTGGGATCGTGGCGGGTCCGGCATGTCGATGCGCTGGCTCAACCGGCTCCGCCCGAACTGTCGCCGTCGACCAACATTCCGGCCGCAACGTTTGATCTCATCGGCCGTGCTACGGCGATCGCTCATCTGTGGGAGCTTCTGTCAGCCTATCGAGTCGTGAGCCTTGTCGGGCCCGGCGGGATCGGCAAAACGGCGCTGGCGATGCAGGCAGCAAGATCGCCGCCGGCAGGCTTCACGGCCGACCGGCTGCTCATCGAACTGGCCTCGCTTTCAAATCCTGAGCTCGTACCTTCGGCGGTTGCGGGCGTACTCGGCATCAAACTGGAAGGAGAAGATATCTCGGCGGAGGCGATAGCGCGTGCCATCGGAGACCGGCAATTGCTGCTCGTTTTCGACAACTGCGAGCACGTCATCGGTGCCGTAGCCACGCTGACGGAGACGATCGTCAGCCGCTGCCCCGGCACCACCATCATTGCGACCAGCCGCGAAGCGTTGCGCATCGATGGCGAACATGTCTATCGCGTGCTTCCACTGGAAGTGCCGCCTGAGCCTCTGCTTGCACCGGACGCGATATTTGAACACACCGCCGTCGAACTGTTCATGACCCGGGCAAAAGCGCAGGGTTCCAGTTTCGAGGGCGATGAGGAGAATCTTGGCGCGATTGCCGCCATTTGCCGCCGGCTGGACGGCATTCCGCTCGCGATCGAATTTGCCGCAGCACGCGCGCCGATGCTTGGCCCGCCCAAGATCGCGGCGCTTCTGGACGACAGATTCAAATTCCTCACGACGGGCCGGCGCACCGCGCTGCCCCGGCAGCAAACGCTGCGCGCGACGCTCGACTGGAGCTATGATCTGCTCCCGGAAACGGAGGCGCGGGTCTTGCGCCGGCTCGGCATATTTGCCGGGGACTTCCTGCTCGATGCGGTGATTGCGGTCGCCGGCGATCACGAGAGGGTCGAAGTCACGGACCACCTTGCCAACCTGGTAGCCAAGTCCCTTGCCGTCGCCGACATTCGCGGCGACCGGCCGCACTACCGCCTCTTGGATACGACGCGGGCTTACGCGCTGGAAAAGCTGCGTGGTTCAGGAGAATATCCCGACGCCGCGCGCCGTCACGCGCAATATTACCGCGGCTTCTTCGCCAATGCAGAAGCCGAAAGCGAGCTGAAGCCGCAAGCTGAGTGGCTTGCCATCTACGGCCGGCACATCGACAACGTGCGTGCTAGCCTTGATTGGGCATTCTCGCCCGGCGGCGATGCGCAGACCGGCGTGGCATTGACCGCGGCCGCGGTGCCGCTGTGGGTCCAACTGTCGCTGCTCGCAGAGTGCCGAGAGCGTACTGAGCTGGCACTAGCAAGGATAGACGAAACCGTCGCTGATGCATCGCGCCTGCGCATGCAACTGTCGGCGGCACGCGCCTGGTCGCTGATGTATGGCGTCGGCAGGGCTCGTGAAGCCGGTCCCGCCTGGGCCTTGGCCTTGCAGCTCGCGGAGCACCTCGGTGACGCCGACTATTTGCTGCGCGCGCTGTGGGGGCTGTGCATCGATCAGTTCAACAATGGCGAGATCGGCAAGGCACTGGAATTCGCGCACCGTTTCGCTGTGGTCGCGGGTGACTCGAGCAACTCCGTCGACCTGATGATGGCTGACCGGCTTCTCGCCACCACGCTGCACTACCTCGGCGACCAGAACCTGGCGCATCATCACATCACGCGGACCTTGTCGCGGCTTTCGGATCTATCGCCAAAGCCGCAGGTGATCCGCTTCCGCTTCGACCTGCGGGTATCGGCGCACTATTTCCAGGCGCGCATCCTGTGGCTCAGGGGACTGGCCGACCAGTCATTGCGCGTCGTCGAACGCAACATCGAGGAAGGCCGAACGAGCGGGCATGCCCTGACATTCTGCAGCGTGCTGGGGCAGGGTGCCTGCCCGATCACTTTCCTTGCCGGCGATCTCGATGCGGCGGAACGTTACTGCGCGCTATTGATCGAGCATACCGAGCGGCACCCGATCCGGCTGTGGAATTTGTGGGCACGCGCCTTCAGGGGCATCGTGATGGCAAGGCGCGGCGGCGTCGCCACGGGATTGCCGGTGCTGCGAAAAGCGCTCGAGGTGGCTGGCGAAGCGCGGTTCCTGCCGCGCTTCCTGCTTCCTCTTGGCGAACTGGCGGCCTGTCTCGGCGAGGCCGGCGACGTCGCCCACGGGCTTGCCGCCGTCAATGAGGCGCTTGCGCGCTGCGAGGCAAGGGACGAGCAGTGGTACCAGGCCGAGCTGCTGCGCATCAAAGGCGAGCTGCTGCTCCACGCAGGCCAACATCGCTTCGTTGCCGGCGCCGAGCAGTCCTTCGACCGGGCGCTCCAGGTGGCGCGTAGCCAAGGCGCGCTGTTCTGGGAGCTGAGGACGGCAATCAGCCTCGCACGATTGAGAGCCAGTCAGGACCGTGCTGCCGACGCACACCACACGCTTGCCTCCGCGTATGGAAAGTTCACCGAGGGTTTTGGGATATCGGATCTGCGAACCGCAAAGGCAATGATGGCGCAGCTATCGACCGAGTGAGCCGCGGTCGCCGAATACAAACGCTGAGCTTATTTCGAAGCGGCTGCGCTGGTCGGGAAATAACTTCAAGACAATTACTGATTGTTGGCGTGACGCAAGTCAACAATTGGCGCGGCTGCAGGCGCGGAATCGTCCTTGAGTAGGTGGCGCGGTGATGAACTGGCCGCTTCGAGGCGACAGATCAGGCAGGTGCGGGCCGGCCGTGGGCGTTTAGCGCATCGCGGAACGGGCCAGAAGAAGCGCTGCTGCCGCGGCGATCAGCGCCGGAACGGCGGCCACCGCGAACAGCGGCTGCGCTTCCATATTGCGGGCAAGCATCACGCCGCCGATCAAAGGGCCGACGATCGACCCGATGCGGCCGATGCCCAGCGCCCAGCCTACGCCGGTTGACCTGATCGCGGTCGGGTAAAACGTCGCGGTTAAGGCATTTGAGGCGATCTGCCCCCCGACGATGCAGAACCCGGCAGCAAAGATCGCGATGGTGACGAGGTTCGTCGAATGACTGGTCAACCCGATTGCCGCCACCGCGACCGCAGCGGAGAGATAGGTGAGCGCGAGTGCGCGGAACGAGAAGCGATCGATAAAGTGACCAAGCGCGAACGTGCCGACCACGCCACCGACTTGCAGCATCGCCCCGATCGCCGCGGCGACCGACACCGAGACGCCGAGATCGTTAAGCACCGTCGGCAGCCAGTTTGAGAGCAGATAGAGATCGAGCAGGCTCATGAAGAATACGATCCAGAGCAGCAACGTGACGGCGCTCCGCTGCTCCGTGAAAAGATGGACCACCGGCAGGCCGGACAATTTCGGCTCCTGCACCGCAAAACGGACGTCGTTCCCAAGATGCGCGGTCCGCGTGATACGCCGCAACAGCCCGGCGACCTCGCTATCGCGCCCTCCTGCCAGTGCAAGGTAGCGGATCGATTCCGGGAGCGCATACAGAAGAACTGGAACGAGCAGGAGCGGCCCGATGCCGCCGACCAGAAACACCGAGCGCCAGCCAAAAGCGGGGATCAGCGCAGCCGTGAGCAAGCCGCCGAGCGCCGCGCCGATCGAAAATCCGGCAAACATCGCCATCACCATGGTCGCTCGACGGCGATGCGGGCTGAACTCGGAGGTCACTGCAACCGCGTTTGGCATCGCGCCGCCGAGTCCAAGACCGGTGAGGAAACGGAGCGCCATCAGCCAAGTGACGTCCTGAACCAGCATCGTGAGCAGGCTTCCGATACCAAATGCAGCGGTGCTGGCCACGATGATCCGCTTGCGCCCGATCCGATCGGCGAGCGGGCCGAAGATCAAGGCGCCGAGCATCAGGCCGAATAACCCGGCGCTGAACACCGGTCCCAGCGCGCCGCGCGGCAGCTTCCATTCTTGCGCCAGGGCGGGCGCGACATATCCGATCGCCTGCGTGTCGAACCCGTCGACGAAGAGCACCGCAGCGCAGATCAGCAACACGCGAATCTGGAACGCGCCGACCAGTTGTTGATCGATGTACGCCGGCACATCGATGACCGTCGGTGCGGACCCGTCCTCAACGCCGATGGTCATTCTGCGATTTCCTCCCGGCGGGGTCGATCACCCGCATCTTGTCTTGTAAATCTCTTATAATGAGATTTTTGTAAGGGCAACCCTGCGGTCATGCCCCATTCCCGGAAGCGCGGGAGGGCGGTATCAGGACGGCACGACGTTGGAACGGACGGACAGGTGGGGAAAAGAAACAGCCAGGATCGGGTGCTCGGTGTGCTGGAACTGTTCAGCGAGGCGCGCCCGCTCTGGACGCCCGACGAACTCATGGGTGAGCTTGGCTATACACGTCCCACGCTCTACCGCTATCTCAAGAGCCTGAGAGAGAGCGGGCTATTGATGTCCGTTCGCGGCGGCCGCTTCGCTCTTGGGCCGAAAGTCGTCGAGATGGACTATTTGAGCCGCCGCGCGGATCCGCTGGTCGCCGCCGCCGCGCCGCATCTGGAGCGTCTGACGGCGGCGCATCCCTGTACTGCTCTGATTGTTCGCTGGTATGGCGACAAGATGCTCTGCGTTGCCTCACAATCGTCAGCGCCCCATCCGGTGAGCAGTTATCCGCGGGGCCGACCGATGCCGATGGGGCGGGGCGCAATTGCCCGCTCGATCATGGCCTTTCTGCCGAAACGCAGTCTGGCTCCGTTGCTTGCCCGTTACGCCGACGATCTTCGCAGTGTCGGCGTCGGTGCGACGGCCGAGGAAGTCGCAACGGTGCTGAAGCGAATCCGGCGAGCAGGCGTCGCGGTCGCCTTCGGCGAAGTGACGCCCGGGGCAATTGGCATCGCCGCTCCCATCCTTGACGCAAACTATCCGGTCGCGAGTCTCTGTCTCACAATCGCTGGACAGCATGCGAATGGTGGCCTGATCGATCGGATCAGCGGGGAAGTGCGCGAAACGGCCCAATCAATCTCTGCCGAGGTCTTTGATAATTCTTAAAAATCTCACATTTTGAGATTTTGTCTTGACCTGAGGCTGGGTCGGTCGCATTGAACTACAGGCCTCTGCTGCAGCCGGCGTCCGGTTGACTGAGAGTGGGTAGGTGAGGGTCTCTCCGGATGCTGAGTTCAGCCGACGTTGTCCCGGTGGTGATCATCGGCGGAGGACCCGTCGGGATCGGGCTTGCGATCGATCTCGGTCTGCGTGGCATCAACTGCACCGTCGTCGAACGCCACGTCGAGCCGCAGCCGATTCCGAAAGGACAGAATCTCACTCAGCGTACCCTCGAGCATTTCCATTTCTGGGGCGCAGAAAAGGAATTGCGCGCCGCCCGAACCATACCGACCGATTATGGCATTGGCGGCATGACCAGCTATGGCACCTTGCTGAGCGGTTACCGTTACGACTGGCTACAGCGCGAACTCGTACGGCCGTTCTATTTCTGCGACAATGAACGCCTGCCGCAATACGCCACCGAGGCGGTGTTGCGCCGAAGGGCGGCGCAGATTCCAAACATCGATACCTTGTACGGCTGGAGCTGTGAGACGATACGTCCCGGTGGAGACGGGGTGAGCATCGACATCGTCAGTCGCGATGGAAACGAACGCAGCTTGCGCGCCGATTATGTCGTCGGTTGCGACGGAAGTCGATCGATCGTGCGCGACCACGCGGGCATTCGCCAGGCCCGTTCCGACCATGACCGCTTGATGGTCCTGCTCGTATTCCGCTCAACCGGCCTCCATCGGTTGCTCGAGCGCTATCCGGGCAAGTCGTTCTACAATGTGCTGCACCCGGAACTTGACGGCTACTGGAAATTCTTCGGCCGCGTGGATCTCGGCACCACGTGGTTCTTCCACGCGCCCGTTCCCGCCGACACCACGCGCGACAATTTCGATTTCCGCCGGCTTCTGCACGAGGCCGCCGGTGCGGAGTTCGACATCGAGTTCGATCATATCGGCTTCTGGGACCTGCGCTTTGCACTCGCCGACAGCTATCGCGCGGGGCGCGTTTTCATCGCCGGCGACGCGGCGCACAGCCATCCCCCTTACGGCGGCTATGGGATCAACAGCGGTCTGGAAGATGCCGTCAACCTCTCCTGGAAGCTCGCGGCGACTGTGCAGGGCTGGGGCGGCTCCGACCTGCTCGACAGCTATGATGCGGAGCGGCGACCTGTCTTCGCCTCGACCGCGCGCGACTTCATCGAGAAGTCGGTCTTCGATGATCGGGATTTTCTCCGCCGGCACAATCCCTCAGTCGACCGAGCCGACTTCGAAGCGGCCTGGCGCGAGCGACAGTCAGGCGCGCGTGCCGAGGTCAACGCCTTTGAGCCCAATTATGAGGGCTCGCCGATCGTGTTCGGACCGCCGGGTACCGTGAGCAGCGCGATCGGCTCCCACAGCTATGCGGCTCGTGCCGGCCACCATCTCACACCGCAGCCTCTCTCGTCGGGCAAGAACCTCTACGAAGAACTAGGGAGCGGTTTCACGCTGCTTGATCTGGGCTCGCCGAGTGCCTTTGTGCAGGAATTCCGGCGTGCCGCCGACAGGCTGCGCCTGCCGCTGAAGGTGATCCACGACAACCGCGCGCAGGGCCGCGAGCTTTACGACGCCTCGCTCGTGCTGGTCCGCCCTGATCAGTTCGTTGCCTGGGCGTCCAACGAGGCAATCGGCGATCCGGCGGATATCCTGCGACGCGTTATAGGCGACCCATGAAGTCAGACCACTCCAGGTCAGAACAAGAACACTGAAAAAGCCGAAACCGGCAGGGAAACGTCAGGGAATTAGGGCATGAGCTCTTACAGCGCCGCGCATTATTTTCTCGAAGGTCTCGTCGACCTCGGAGTGGACTATATCTTCGCCAATCTCGGGACCGACCATGTGTCCCTGATTGAGGAAATCGCGCGGTGGGACAAGCAGGGCCGCAAACGTCCGCAGATCATTCTTTGTCCTCATGAGGTCGTTGCCGTCCATATGGCCGGCGGTTACGCACTAGCAACCGGGAAGGGACAGGCCGTTTTCGTGCATGTCGACGCCGGCACCGCAAATGCATGCATGGCGATCCAGAACATGTTTCGCTACCGTTTGCCCGTGATGTTGTTCGCCGGCCGCGCGCCATTCACGTTGCACGGCGAACTGCCTGGCTCGCGCGACACCTATGTCCATTTCGTGCAGGATCCATTCGACATCGCGAGCATCATTCGTCCGTATGTGAAATGGGAGTACTCGCTGCCGTCCGGCATCGTGGTCAAGGAGGCGCTGGCTCGCGCCAGCGCTTTCATGCACAGCGATCCTCCCGGACCGGTCTATATGATGCTGCCGCGTGAGACGCTGGCGGAGACGTGGGACGAGACGCGGATGCCGGCCTACGACCCCGCCCGCTACGGCGGCGTTCGGTCCGGCGGCATCGATCAGGCAAGAGTCGAGGCCATCGCCGATCAACTGATGGCCGCGGGCAACCCGATCGCGCTGACAGCCTATCTCGGTCGCAAGCCAGAGGCGGTTACGGTGCTCGATCGATTGGCGCGGACCTGCGGCATCCGGGTGGCCGAATTTAATTCAATCGATCTCAATATACCGCAGGACTCGCCCTGCTTTGCGGGCTTCGATCCTCTGCCGCTGCTCGAGCAGGCGGATCTCGGGCTCTTGCTGGACACCGACGTCCCATTCGTTCCGCAGTACGCCAAGCGCATCGATGCGATCCGGTGGATCCAGATCGACGTCGATCCCCTGAAATCGGACTTTCCGATGTGGGGCTTTCCAACCGATATGAGAAGCCAGGGTGACTGCGCAACCGTGCTCCAGCAGGTGCTCGACGTCGTCGAGGCGCGCGCTGACGACAGCTATCGCCGGCGCGTCGCTGAGCGCATCGCGAACTGGGGCGAGGCGCGCAAGGCCGCCGCAAAACGCCGCGCCGCGGCTGCCGCCAACAAGGGCGTTCCGGGTGCGCTCAATCCCAGCTATCTGTTTGCTGTCCTGAATGGCAAGCTGGCGCAGGACGATATCGTTCTCAACGAGGCGATCCGCAACGGCCCGATGCTGCAGGAGCAGATCCGTCGCACGCAACCCCGAAGCTACGTGGGACTCGCCGGTGGTGGCCTCGGTTTCAGCGGCGGCATGGCGCTGGGATTGAAGCTGGCGCAGCCGCATCGGCGCATCGTGCAGATCATCGGCGACGGCGCTTTTCATTTTTCCTCGCCCGACTCCGTCTATGCAACCGCGCAGCAGTACGAGCTTCCGATCCTGACCGTGGTGCTGGACAACGGCGGCTGGCAGGCCGTGAAATCCGCAGTTCAGCGCGTTTATCCCACGGGCGTTGCCGCGGAAACCAACTCGTTCCAGTCCAGCTTGAGGTCGGATCGTCAGGGTGAGCAACGCCGTTTCGCCGACGTCGCACGCGCTTTCGGAGCCCATGGCGAGAGTGTGACCGAACCCGATGAGCTCGCGGGGGCGATCGATCGGTGCCTGGCGGCAGTGGATGACGGCAGGGCCGCGGTCCTGCATGTTCACGTTACGCCGCTTTAGTTCACAACGTTGAACGGTGCCGTCGTCACAACAAGAAAACAAGACGCGGCAATAGCAGGGAGAAACGCCGTCATGAAGGTTTTGAAAAGGCAATTTCTGGCGGGTATCTGTGTTGGATTGTTTGCATTGTTCTTTGTGCACACCGCCGTTGCGGAGGAGGCCGCAAAATATCCGTCGCGACCTATCCATATCATCGTCGGTTTCACGCCGGGCGGCGGCAACGACATTATCGCGCGTCTGTTCGGACAGAAATTGTCAGAGAGCCTTGGTCAACCGGTCATCATCGAAAACAAGCCAGGCGCTGGCGCGATCCTCGCGACCGATTATGTCGCGAAATCGGCGCCCGACGGCTACACGCTGCTGATCGGTGCCAGCGGCGCCATGGTCATCAATCCGGCGGTTTACACGAAGTTGCCGTACGATCCTGTTCGCGATTTCATTCCGATTTCAGAACTTGGCTCGTTTCCGCTGATCCTGATCGTCAACGCCGCGTCGCCGCTCAAGTCCGTATCCGAGCTCGTCGCTTACGCTAAGCAGAATCCGAGCAAAGCGAACTATTCGAGTTCGTCCGCGGCGTTCCAGCTTGCCACCGAGCTGTTCAAGCAGAAGACTGGCGCGCCGATGCAGATGATCCCGTACAAGGGCGCCAACGATTCCGTGGTCGCGGTGATCGCGGGCGAGGTGACAGCAACGATTGCCGACGCCGGTTCGGTTTGGGGCCAGATCACGGGAGGCCAGGTGCGCGCGCTCGCCGTTGCCGCGCCGAAACGCATGGAGGAGCTGCCTGACGTTCCAACCATGAAGGAGGCAGGTGCAGACGTCGATGCCGTGTTGTGGAGCGGCGTTCTTGCGCCCAAAGGAACGCCGCCGGAAGTCGTGGGGAAGCTGCAGGACGAATTCACGCGGATTGCCAAACTTCCGGACGTGGTTTCCCGATTGAAGCTTCTCAATATCGACTCGGTCGGCAGTTCATCGGATGAATTTTCCCGAATGATCGTATCGGATATCGCGCGCTGGACCGAGATAGCACGGATCGGCAACGTCAAGATCGAGCCGTGAACGGCACGGGGGAGCGGTGTGATGGCCGGAATGCTTGAGGCGGACGTCGTGGTTGCCGGCGCGGGGCCGGTCGGGCTCACGCTTGCCATGGATCTGGCTTGGCGCGGCAGACGCGTGATCGTTCTGGAGACGCGCAGACGTGACGAACCGCCCAGCGTCAAATCGAATCACGTCTCGGCGCGCTCGATGGAAATCTTCCGGCGGCTCGGCGTCGCTGCAAAGGTGCGCAACGCCGGCCTGCCACCAGATTATCCGAACGATGTCGCCTATCGGACCTCGTTCCTTGGTCGTGAACTGACCAGGATCAAAATTCCCTGCCGCGCGGAGCGATATAAGTCGGAGGACGGCCCGGATACATGGTGGCCGACGCCGGAGCCGCCGCATCGGATCAACCAGATCTACCTTGAGCCCGTCCTGTTCGAGCATTTGTCCTCGATGCCCGGCGTGCGCATCCTGAGCGGAACGTCGCTCGTTGATTTTCGACAGAGCCCGGAGGGTGTCATCGCATCTGCGCGGGAGCGCGATACGGCGGAAGAGATAGCAATATCCTGCCGATTTCTGGTTGGCTGCGATGGTGGCCGGTCTCTGGTCCGCAACAGGATCGGAGGGCGGCTGAGCGGCGATCCTGTCCTGCAACGCGTGCAGTCGAGCTTTATTCGAGCGCCGAAACTGCTCGAGATGCTGCGACAACTCGGCGGGACGCCGGCGTGGGCTTCCTTTGCGTTGAACCCGCGACAATCCGGCAACGTGTACGCGATCGACGGCAGGGAGACCTGGCTCGTCCATGTCTATCTCAATGCTGATGTGACGGAGTTCGATGCCATTGATCGGGACAGTGCAATCCGAACAGTGCTCGGCGTCGACCGGAATTTTCAGTATGAATTGCTCGCCAAGGAGGACTGGATCGGGCGGCGTCTCATCACGGACAAGGTCCGCGACGGGCGGGTCTTTATATGCGGGGACGCCTGCCACCTGTGGGTTCCTTACGCCGGCTACGGCATGAATGCGGGGATCGCCGATGCCGCAAACCTGGCGTGGTTGCTTGCGGCGCACCTGGAAGGATGGGCTGATGCGCGCATTCTAAATGCCTACGAGGCCGAGCGACTTCCGATCACAGAGCAGGTGTCACATTTCGCCATGAACCACGCCCACGCGATGGCGAAAGCGCGAAAGACCGTTCCACCCGAAATCGAAGTGGCGGGGCCGGAAGGTGACGCCATTCGCAGCTCGATCGGACAATCGGCGTACGACCTCAACGTTCAGCAATATTGCTGTGCGGGGCTCAACTTCGGCTACTATTATCAGGGTTCACCGATCATTGCTTATGACGATGAGATTCCGCCGCCCTATACGATGGGTAACTTCACGCCATCGACCGCTCCTGGCGCGCGCGTTCCTCACTTTTGGCTCGCCGATGGTCGCTCCGTGTACGACGCAATGGGACCTTACTACACACTGCTTCGCAGCGATCCACACGTCGATGTGTCCGGCTTGATGACAGCTGCTTCGGCGGTCGGCATGCCTTTGACTGTTCTCGACATTGGCGCAGCGGAGCCGCCCGACGTCTATCGACACGGTCTCTTGCTCGCTCGTCCGGATCAGCATGTCGCATGGCGCGGCGACCGGCTGCCGGAGAATCCCGCAGCGCTGCTGAACATTATTCGCGGAACCCGAGCGACCAGCACAGACAAACAGGAATATTGACCAACGCCTGACGGGCGCTTGGCCTGCGGTCGCCGCGGAGGCGCCGAACGGCGATTGCGACATCACCGTTCAGTCATCTTGTCTTACTGTCCACTGCCAAGATTTGACAGGAGCCTAAATCAAGAAGCGGCTTGTCAGGTCTATGCGCTGCAAAAAACCTCAGAAGTTACGTTGGGCGCGAAGCTGCAGGTGGAACGTGTCCTGATCGCTGAACTCATAGCGCGCGGCCGGCTTGGGAGCCGAAGGTCCAAGGATGGCGCTGCCCTGGAATTTTTGATCGAGGTGGATCCATAGGAATTCGGCCGAGAAGGTCAGGTTCTCGACCGGGGTCCAGCGGGTGATGACGCCAAGCTGCGACAGGTTGAAGTCGGGGTTGCAGATGTAGTCTGCGCTGACCGCCTTGGCCGGCGTGGTGTAGTTGGCGCACATGAAGGCCTTGGCGGCGCCGTCATAGCGGACGCCCACATACGAGCCGAAGAGACTCGACGACCAATATGGGTTCCAGTTATGGTTGAACGCCCCGCGAACGCCAAAGGCCTCTGTCAGATGCAGCGAGCCGTCGCCGCCGGCTGCGACCGGCAGATAGACGGCGTCGGTCGTCGCACCGAACCCGATGCTCTGATAGGCGCCAAAAGCGCTGGTGCTGCCGAACATCGCAAAGCTCGGCGAGGTTGAAGCCGACGAGACGACGTACTTCGTCGCTCCCTTGGCATAGCTCGCGTCCATCTTGATGTCGTCGCCGGCACCGGTCGGGATGTTCTTGATCTGCAACGCCGCCATCACTGCGCCGCCCCACGAGGTGTCGGGATGTCCGGAAAGCTCGGATGCTGCGGTCGGCGCCGCGCCCGGCAGGCCGACGGCGCCGGCCGGCGCTCCGAGTGCGTTGAGCGTGTTGTAGGAGCCGCTCGCTTCATGGGCCGCGGCCGAAATCTGGAACAGACCCCAGGCCTGGTCGATGCGAATGTTGCCGACCACGTCGGGCGCATGGACGCCGGCATAAGCGTTACCCGTGTTCAGCGTGGCGTTCAGCGGCAGCGACAGGTTGTAGACCGCGGTGCGGTCCCACACGGTTGGATCGTCGAGGCCGATGGTGCCGGTCACTCCGTTGCCGAAATCCGTCGTGTACTGGATGTTCTGGACGCCGGTATCAGTGTTCTGGCCGCCGAGCAGGAAGTCCGTGATGTTGCCGGGATAGCCCTGCCAGGGCGACGCGTAGGCAGACGCCGACTGACCGAAGGTGAAGCCTGCGAACTGGATAAAGAGGTATTGGATGGAAACCTGGCCGCCGCCCGGCGTATCGAGCAACTGCTGGCCGGCCACCGGAAGCGAGCCGTTGATCGAGTTCGGGTTGAAGGTGTTGTTGCCAAGCGTGCTGAACGTAAACCGGCCCTGCCCGAAGGTACGGACCACGCCATATTCGGTGGCGGTGCGGGTATCGATTGACAATAGCATACGGGCGCGGGTGGAGAAGTAGTCGAAGTAGCGGTTATGTTGTCCTGCGTCACCGTTCCAGGCCGGCGTGCCCTGTATGCCGCCATTGAATGTGGTATCGACCCGGAGATAGCCGCCGAGCTTGATGCAGGTGTCGGTGCCGGGAATGAAGAAGAAGCCCGCGCCGTAAGCCGAGCAAATCTTCACATATTCGATGGGCTTTGCTTTGACAGGAAGGTCAGCGCCTGCGGCTCCGCTGGTTGCGAGCAAAAGACTCGCCGCCGGACCGAGGATAAGGATTCGAGTTGTCGCCATGCCGGCCTCCGCCGTGAGACCTGTACGTCCACTCGGAAATCGAACGCTCCCCAACTCTTAGCGCAGGAGCCATGTCGCACAATGCACCGCGACGTGACGCCAGCCGGTTGTTGTCGCCGTGTGACTTTTTCGCAACGCATGCAAGCGCTACTTGGAGCGCATGCAGAGCAGCCCTTGGAACCCGGATCAATGCTGTAGCTACGGTCGCTGCGAAGAGCTTCGCTCCGCTATTCCATGAGAATGATCGTCGGTGATTTCCGC
This sequence comes from Bradyrhizobium sp. USDA 10063, assembly GCF_054063735.1. NCBI lineage: Bacteria > Pseudomonadati > Pseudomonadota > Alphaproteobacteria > Hyphomicrobiales > Nitrobacteraceae > Bradyrhizobium > Bradyrhizobium sp. USDA 10063. Next base: position 1,046,686 of record NZ_JBSSGP010000002.1, read on the forward strand.
TTGCGCCGCGGCGGCCACGCTCATGCTTTGGCTCCCGAGCCCCTTTATTTTCCTCATGAACTGGGCTGCGACCCTGTAACCAAACGGTACCGGCCCACGAATATAACTTCGTCGGATTGGACCCGCGAAGTTGCGCGCAGGCCGGAGAGGCCGGCGGCGAGGAATTTGGACGTCGCCGGTCTCGATCATTGAATATTTATAGGAGAGAGCAGTGGGACTGTCCTGGCAACAAGGTCCGCTCTCAACGGGAGCAATTGGTCGGTTCCTCGTGCCCGAACCAATGCCCAAGCGACTGTTGTACGTAGAGCGTTTGCGCCGGCGCATGCGCGTGCGATTCGGACCAATGTGGATCGCCGATAGCGAGCAGGTCCTCCTGCTTTTCGAACCGGGCCGCTATCCCGTCGCCTATTTCCCGGAAACCGACGTTTCTCCACACGTCCTGGAACGCACCGAGCATACCATCCAGCATCCCGATCTCGGGCCCACGTCCTGGTACAGCGTCCGGGCGGACGAACAACACATCGCGCCGCGAGGAGCGTGGCAGCACACCAGTCTGCCCGCCCACGCGAGCGAACTGCAGGCACGCGTCGCTTTCGCTTGGCGGGCCATGGATGCTTTCTACGAGGAAGACGAAAGAATCGTGGGCCATGCCGCTGACCCCTACCACCGCATCGACATTCGCCAGGCCTCTCGTCACCTCGTGGTCCGCCATGGTGATCGGATCATCGCCGACACCAAGCGGCCGCTCGTTCTCTACGAGTCCGGCTTCGCGCCGCGCTGGTACGTTCCGCGCGTCGACATAGATGAGTCCGCCCTCACTCCCGTGAAACTCCAGACCTTCTGCCCGTATAAAGGGCTCTGCAGCTATTACTCCATCGAGGATGCACGTCAGGCGGCATGGTCGTATCCTGACGCCTATCCCGAGGTCCGCCGCATCTCCGACTTGGTCTCGTTTGAACCGAACAGCGTCTCGGTGCATCTCGATGGCAAACAGCTCCATCTTGAGCCGGGTCAGACGGTGGTTCCGCACGGCCCCGATCGCAATCTAGACACCGCCGAGGTGGTTCACGATCCCGATAAGGGGCCCTCGGCGGCTGCGAGCGGAGGACCATAAAAACGGAGCGGTACATGGCTCGACTGCTTTCGGTGAACGTCGGACTTCCCCGAGATATCGACTGGAAGGGGCGCACCGTACACACCGGAATCTGGAAAAATCCTGTGCGTGGCCGCTGTTGGGTCGGGCGGCTCAATCTGGACGGAGACGGTCAAGGGGACCTGAGCGGCCACGGGGGTGAGCAGCGCGCCGCCTTCGTCTACCAGATCGAGTCGTATCGCTATTGGCAGGAGCGGCTGAAGCGGACCGACTTCGTCCACGGACAGTTCGGCGAGAACTTCACGATCGAGGGGTTGCCCGACGATGCCGTGTGCATCGGCGACCGTTATCAAATCGGCAGCGCGCTGTTCGAGGTCACTCAGCCTCGCGTGACCTGCTATCGCGTTGGCATTCGGATGAACGAGCCACGGATGCCGGCATTGCTGACATCCAGCGGACGGCCCGGGTTCTACTTCCGCGTCCTGCGGGAAGGGGAGGTCGACGCTGGCGACGAAATCGTGAAGGTGGGAGAGGCGAACGAGCGCATGACGGTGGCAGAGATCAACGCGCTGCTCTATTCGCCCGATCATGTCCGCGACCGATTGGAGCGCGCCTTGCGCATCGAGGCGCTTTCGCCTGGATGGCGCTCCTCGTTTGAGGCATTGCTGCAGGGCCAAACGACTGCCGCGGGAAGTGGCAACGTGGGGCTTGCGCCGGCAGCAGCTTTGCATCCGGTTGCACCAGGATTTCGGCCGCTCGCCGTGTCGGCAATCGATCAGGAGTCCGCGGACGTCCTCTCGCTGTCGATGCAGGATCCGGACGGTCAGCCGCTGCCACCGGCTTTGCCAGGTCAGTACGTCGTCTTGCGTCTTCGACCGACCGGCGGCGGCCCGCCACTCTTTCGCAGCTACTCCCTCTCGGGTCCCCCCTCGACGGAGCGCTATCGGATCAGCGTGAAGATCGAGCCGAATGGGGCGGCTGGAACCTACCTGCGGGACCATATCCAGGTGGGCGATGTTCTCGACGTGAGCTCACCGCGTGGAAGCTTCATTCTGCAGTCCGGGGAGCGGCCGGTGGTGTTGCTCAGCGCGGGAATCGGAGCGACGCCTGTCCTGGCGATGCTGCAGGCGCTGGCGGAGGCCCGCTCGGAACGGCAAGTGGTCTGGCTGCATACGGCGCGCGACCGACAGCATCATCCGTTTGCCGCCGAAGTTCGCCGCCTCATGCTCGGGCTCACCCACGGCCGCAGCTATGTTTGCTACAGCAGGCCGGGCGAGAGCGATAAGATCGGCAAGGACTTCGACACCACTGGTCATCTGTCGCAATCGGCCTTTGACGAAGTCGGCATCCCGCGAGAGGCGGATGTCTACCTCTGCGGGCCGACTCGCTTCATGGCGGACATGAGGGAAGCCCTCGGGACATTCGGCGTGCCGCCGGAGCGGGTTCATGTCGAGATCTTCAACGGCAGCGAGCCGATGACGCCCGGCATTGTCGGCACAGCGATGCGAGCGCCTCATCCGCCGGGGGACGACGCCAATACCGGCCCGCTGGTATCGTTCGCGCGAAGCGGCGTCGCCGCACATTGGAAAGCGTCAGCCTATCAGAGCATTTTGGAGCTGGCCGAAGCGTGCGACGTGCCGGTTCGTTGGTCGTGCCGGACCGGTGTTTGTCATAACTGCGAAAGCGGTTTGGTTTCGGGCGCGGTCGCCTATGGACCGGAGCCGCTCGATAAGCCCGCCGACGGCAACGTTCTGGTTTGCTGCTCGCAACCTGTTCGCGATGTCGTTGTCGATCTGTGAACCCTGAGAGGGCCTATTGGACCAAAGACGGGCAGGGATGAACACAACCAGCACAGCAGTCATGAAGTTCTCAATCGAGGTGCTGATACTGCCGGTCAGCGATGTCGATCGGGCGCTGCGGTTCTATGTCGACAAGGTTGGCTTCACGCTCGACGTCGACTATGCGCCGAGCGACACATTCCGCGTTGTGCAGCTCACTCCGCCGGGCTCTGGCTGCTCGATACAGATCGGCAAAGGAATCACCGACGCGCCTGTAGGATCACTTCGGAACATCTATCTCGTCGTCACCAACATCGAGGATGCGCGGCGTCGCCTGCTCGAGCGCGGAGTCGAAGTTGGTGCGATCCGGCACAAGGTGCCCATTGATGCCTGGGACGGAGGTTTCGTACCCGGGCTCGACCCCGCGCGCAGGGACTACGCCAGCTTCGCCGACTTCTCGGACCCGGATGGCAACGGCTGGGTGCTACAGGAACGGGGCTATCGCACTGCCTGAAGTTCCCTTGGAGGTGTCTCAGGGGAGGCGGTGCCTGCCCGCGACGCGCCAGTGAACATGTTCGACCCGCCCACGCGGACCACGTCCGATCTCGCGCAATCATCTCCCAGTTTTGTTCGCGCAGCTTTCGGTGCGCCGGCATGCGCGGAGCAGAAGGGCCTCGTGCTCAGGCTCGCGCGAACGACTCAGATTCAACCAGAGACGACAATAGCCGCTGAATCTGGTCATTATCGAATTCGCATAAGGTATATTATGGAACATTTTTATCTACAATCAGATCAAATATTTAGGCGAGCTTCCTCATAGAAATGCCGATCTGGGCGTCAGCCCGAAGCCTGCCGTCACGCGATCCTGAGTGACCGTATCGGCCCGTCCGCATGTGAGCATCCAGCCGACCGCCGCCCTGTCTCAAAGCCGATATTGCCGTGGGCTCCAGACGCTGCAATAAGCGCCGGCGAGATCGCTTGCCGACCCCGCGGCACCGACAACAACAAGCCTCGCTAAAGGGAGAAAACCAGATGAGCTTTTCACGACGCGCGCTACTGAAGGCTTCGGCTGCCTCGGCCGTTCTGGGCGGCCTTGGCGCGCCATGGGTGGCCCGCGCGCAGACGGCCGAGTTCACGTACAAATACGCCAACAACCTGCCGGACAGCCATCCCATGAACGTCCGCGCCCGCGAAATGGCGGCGGCGATCAAGACCGAGACCAATGGCCGGTTCGACCTGCAGGTTTTTCCCAACAACCAGCTCGGTTCCGATACCGACGTGCTGAGCCAGATCCGCTCCGGCGGCGTCGAGTTCTTCACGCTATCCGGCCTGATCCTGTCGACGCTGGTGCCGGCGGCGTCCATCAACGGCATCGGCTTCGCGTTCCCGGACTATGACACGGTCTGGAAGGCCATGGACGGCGGGCTCGGCGCCTACGTCCGCGGCGAGATCAAGAAGGCCGGCCTCGAGGTAATGGAAAAGATCTGGGACAACGGGTTCCGCCAGACCACGTCCTCGACCAAGCCGATCAACGGTCCGGAGGATTATAAAGGCTTCAAGATCCGCGTGCCGGTTTCGCCCTTGTGGACCTCGATGTTCAAGGCGTTCGACGCCGCCCCCGCCTCGATCAATTTCAGCGAGGTCTATTCGGCGCTGCAGACCAAGATCGTCGAGGGCCAGGAGAACCCGCTGGCGATCATCTCGACCGCCAAGCTGTACGAGGTGCAGAAGTTCTGCTCGCTGACCAACCACATGTGGGACGGCTTCTGGTTCCTGGCCAACCGCCGCGCCTGGGAGAAACTGCCGGAAGACGTCAAGACCGTCGTCGCCAAGAACGTCAACGCGGCCGCCGTCAACGAGCGCGCCGACGTCGCCAAGCTGAACGCCAATCTGCAGCAGGAACTGGCCGGCAAGGGCCTCGCCTTCAACCAGCCGACCATCACGCCGTTCCGTGACAAGCTGCGCGCTGCGGGCTTCTACGCCGAATGGAAGGGCAAGTATGGCGACCAGGCCTGGGAGCTCCTGGAGAAGTCCGTCGGCAAGCTGTCGTAAGCACGCTGCACGCCAACACAATAATCTCTAGTGCAGGGGGCCGTCATGGCTCATGCCGAACTGAGCGAGATCATGGCCGGCGAGGCGGATCACCCCCCTCGCCGCCGTTCGTTCACGGAGTCGGTCGAACGGGCCCTCGGATGGCTGGTGGAGATCCCGGCCGCGCTGCTGGTCGTGGCCGAGATCGTGATCCTGTTCGCCGGCGTGGTCGCGCGTTATGTGCTGCACAGCCCGCTGATCTGGTCCGACGAACTGGCCTCGATCCTGTTCCTGTGGCTGGCGATGCTTGGCGCTGCGGTTGCGTTCCGCCGCGCCGAGCATATGCGGATGACGGCGATCGTCGCCAATGCGCGTCCGCCGATGCGGGCCTATCTCGATCTCGTCGCGACCGCCGCGGCCCTGGCGTTCCTGCTCTTGATTGCCTGGCCGGCCTACGAATACGCCTACGAGGAAAGCTACATCACGACGCCGGCGCTGCAGATCCTCAATAGCTGGCGGGCGGCGGCGCTGCCGACCGGAATCGGCCTGATGGCGCTGTTCGCGCTGCTGCGGCTCGCGCGCGCTGCCAATATCCGCACCGTGAGCGCCGCAATCGTGTCGGTGGCGGCGGTGATCGCCGTGTTCTGGCTGCTGAAGGGCACCTTGCGGCCGCTCGGCAATCTCAATCTCATCATCTTCTTTGTCGGCGTCACCGGCTTCTCGGTCTTTGCCGGCGTGCCGATCGCGTTCGCCTTCGGGCTCGCGACCTACGGCTATCTGGCGCTGACCACATCTACGCCGCTGATGGTGCTGGTCGGCCGCATGGACGAGGGCATGAGCCACCTGATCCTGCTGTCGGTGCCGCTGTTCGTGTTCCTGGGGCTTCTGATCGAGATGACCGGCATGGCGCGGGCGATGGTCGCATTCCTGGCGAGCCTGCTCGGCCATGTCCGCGGCGGGCTTCACTATGTGCTGGTCGGCGCGATGTACCTGGTCTCGGGCATTTCCGGCTCCAAGGCCGCCGACATGGCGGCCGTCGCGCCGGTCCTGTTTCCGGAGATGAAGGCGCGCGGCGCCCGCCCCGGCGATCTCGTCGCCCTGCTCGCGGCTACCGGCGCCCAGACGGAAACCATCCCGCCGAGCCTCGTGCTGATCACCATCGGCTCGGTCACCGGCGTCTCGATTGCCGCGCTGTTCACCGGGGGCCTGCTGCCCGGCGTCGTGCTGGCGATCACGCTGTCAATGCTGGTCTGGTGGCGCTACCGCAAGGAGGATCTGCAGCACGTCAGGAGGGCGAGCGGCGGCGAGATTTTGCGGGCGCTCATCATTGCCCTGCCCGCGCTCGCGCTGCCTTTCGTGATCCGCTACGCCGTTGTCGAGGGCATCGCCACGGCGACGGAAGTCTCCACGATCGGCATCGTCTATGCCTTCATCGTCGGCTTCTTCATCTATGGCCTCTTGATCTACCGCAATCTCGACTGGCGGCGACTCGTGCCAATGCTGGTCGAGACGGCTTGCCTGTCCGGCGCGATCCTCCTGATCATCGGCACGGCGACCGGGATGGCCTGGGGGCTCACCCAGTCCGGCTTCTCCCGGGCGCTCGCCGCGGCCATGACCGGCCTGCCCGGCGGCTCGGCGAGCTTCATCGCGGTGTCGATCCTAGCATTCGTGATCCTCGGCAGCGTGCTCGAAGGGATACCTGCGATCGTGCTGTTCGGGCCGCTGTTGTTTCCGATTGCGCGCGCCGTCGGCGTCCATGAGGTGCACTATGCCATGATCATCATCCTGGCGATGGGCGTCGGATTGTTCGCGCCGCCCTTCGGCGTCGGCTATTATGCCGCCTGCGCCATCGGGCGCGTCGATCCGGCGCAAGGCATCCGGCCGATCTGGGGCTATCTTCTGGCGCTGATGGTTGGTCTGATCATCGTCGCGATCTTCCCGTGGATTTCCATCGGGTTCCTGTGAGTTCTTAATCTTTAATGGGATCGAGCCATGAGCGCAGCCCAGAACCAGTACGATATCGGATTGGACAAGACGCCGGCCAACTACGTGCCGCTGACGCCGCTCAGCTTCCTGGCGCGTTCGGCCGCCATCTATCCCGACCATCTCAGCACGGTCTATGAAGGCCGCAGCTTCACCTGGGCCGAGACCTATGATCGCTGCCGGCGCTTCGCGTCCTATCTCGCCAGCCGCGGCATCGGGGTCGGCGACACCGTTGCGGCAATGCTGCCGAACATCCCGGCAATGAACGAACTGCATTTCGCGGTGCCGATGACCGGCGCGGTGCTGAATACGTTGAACATCCGGCTCGACGCGCCGTCGATTGCGTTCCAGCTCGATCATGGCGGCGCCAGGATCATCGTGGTCGATCCCGAATTCGCCGGCGTCATTGCCGACGCGCTGGCGCAGATGAAAGGGCCAAAACCCTTCGTGATCGACGTCGATGACGCATCATTCGGCGGTGGCCAGCGCATCGGCGAGATCGAATATGAAGCAGCGCTTGAACTGGGCGATCCCAATTTTGTCGAGCGTCGGCCCGACGACGAATGGGACGCGATCGCGCTGAGCTACACGTCGGGCACCACGGGCAACCCGAAGGGCGTGGTGACGCATCACCGCGGCGCCTATCTCAATGCCGTCAGCAACATCCTGGCCGGCAATCTCGGCCAGCATCCGGTCTATCTCTGGACACTGCCGATGTTCCACTGCAACGGCTGGTGCTTCCCATGGACCGTCGCTGCCGCGGCCGGCGTCAACGTCTGCCTCCGCAAGGTCGAGCCCACCAGGATCTTCGAGCTGATCGCGCAGCACGGCGTCACCCACATGTGCGGCGCGCCGATCGTCTACAACGTTCTGATCAATGCGCCGGACGCGCCGAAGGGCGCGCACGCAAGGCCCGTGATCGGGTTGATCGCCGGCGCTGCTCCCCCGGTCGCCGTACTCGAAGGCGCCGAGCGGATCGGCATCAAGCTCACCCATGTCTACGGCCTGACCGAGGTCTACGGCCCCGCCTCCGTCTGCGCCGAGCAGCCCGGCTGGGACGAATTGCCCGCCGCACAGCGCGCGCAGATGAAGCGGCGGCAGGGCGTGCCCTACCCGCTCGAAGAGGCCGTCACCGTGCTCGATCCCAAGACGATGCAGCCCGTGCCGCGCGACGGCGAGACCATCGGCGAAGTGATGTTCCGCGGCAACATCGTGATGAAGGGCTATCTGAAGAACGAGAAGGCGACGCAGGAAGCCTTCGCCGGCGGCTGGTTCCACACCGGCGATCTCGGCGTGCTCGACGAGCACGGCTATGTCATCATCAAGGATCGCTCCAAGGACATCATCATCTCCGGCGGCGAGAACGTCTCCTCGGTCGAGGTCGAGGACATCCTCTACAAACATCCCGCGGTGCTGTTTGCGGCGGTGGTCGCAAAGCCCGATCCGAAATGGGGCGAAGTGCCCTGCGCCTTCATCGAGCTGAAGCAAGGCGCAAGCGCCACCGAAGCTGAGATCATCGCCTTCTGCCGCGAGCAGATGTCCGGCTTCAAGACCCCGAAGGCAATCGTGTTCGGCCCGATTCCGAAGACCTCGACCGGCAAGATCCAGAAATTCATGCTGCGCGATCAGGTCGGATCGGCAAAGGCGATCTCGGCGTAGTTCTTCGTCGTCCCCGCCTTGAGCCGGGACCCAATAAGGGATCGTTTGCGGGACGGGGCGGAATTCTACGCTAAGGCTTTGGCCAACGATATTCGCCTGTGAGGTCGATGTGTTCCCAGCCGAGCGGAGAGAGATAGGCGAGGAGATCGGGTGACAGCGGTGTTCCTTCGCGTTTCCAACTGGCGGCGACGACTTCACCCAATTTCATGGTGTTCTAGAAGATGATGATGGCCCAGGGTGCTGATCGCAAGCGTTATTGATTGAATGTAGCGTCTGCAAAGCAAGAAGCGATTTCTGTGTTCGCTCCTAATTCTCGGGCCCACTTCGCGATTTTGGGACCTTCGCCCACTTCCGCCGCGCCGCCCCAAACCGTCTTAAACTTTGGTGCCCCACTCGACGCATCAAAGAAGAAGAAGCCGGGATCGGCGATCGGAACGTCGGCGTAAACCACTGTCCATGTGCCCGCTTTCATGAATTTCAGGACACTAATATCTGATGGATTGACTTTCGCGGTCAGGCTCTGGGCGACCAGTTTGGCGTATTCGGATTTGCGCTGTTTGGTAAGCTGCGTATCAACGCCTCGGCATGGCGAGGCCGCAGAAGCTGCTTGAGGCCCTGCCGGGAGTACGGCAGCAACGATGCCAAGCGCCAAAGTCCGTCTGAAGGAGTTATCTGCCATCGTGCAATCCGCTGTCATTTGGTGGTAGCAATAAACCACAGGAGCGATGCTCAATCTATGCTCAACTGCCGGACGACTTGTTGAGGGCTCGGCTCAACCGGCCTTATCCAACACCAGCCGCATCCCATCATATCCCGGCACGACGCCGGCGGGCAGGCTTTGGCGGAGCACCTCGTAATCGAGGTCGGCATGCATGTTGGTGATCACCGCGCGCTTCGGCTTGAAGCGGTCGATCCATGACAGCGCATCGGCCACGCTGAAATGGCTGGAATGCGTCGCATAGCGCAATCCGTCGACGATCCAGAGATCGAGGTTCTCCAGGGCCGGCCAGCTCGTCTCGGGAATGTCGTGGAGATCGGGCGTGTAGGCGGCGCCCCCGACGCGAAAACCGAGCGCGGGAATCTTGCCGTGCTGAACCAGGAAGGCGGAAAGCTTGACCGGACCGCCCTTCCCTTCGGTGGTGTGGTTCTCGCCCGCCTCGATCGAATGACGCGTCAGGATCGGCGGATAGTCGCTGCCCTCGGGCGAGATGAAGCAATAGGAGAACCGCGCCATGATGTCCTTGGCGGTCGACTGGTTGAAGTAGACCGGAATGCGCCGGCGCTGGTGCATCACGACCGAGCGGAGATCATCGATGCCGTGGGTCTGGTCGGCATGTTCATGGGTCAGATACACCGCGTCGATGTGATCGACATTGGCATCGATCAACTGTTCGCGCAGGTCGGGCGACGTGTCGATCACGATCCGCGTGGTGCCGTGCGCGCCGTTGCGCTCGACCAGCAGCGAGCAGCGGCGGCGGCGGTTCTTCGGATTGTTCGGATCGCAGGCGCCCCAGCCGAGTGCCGGGCGCGGCACGCCGGCGGAAGAGCCGCAGCCCAAAATCGTCAGCGTTATCGTCATGCCGCCTCTTTCGGAGCCGGCACTTTCGAGAACAGCCGGAAGAAGTTTTCGGTGGTCTGCCGCGAGATCTCCTCCAGCGAAACCCCGCGCGTCTCGGCGAGGACCTTTGCGACCTCGACCACGTAAGACGGCTCGTTGCGCTTGCCGCGGAATTTGCCGGGCGCAAGATACGGCGAGTCGGTCTCGACCATGATGCGATCGTCAGGCAGTTCTGCCGCCAGCGCCCGCAACGCCTCCGATTTCTTGAAGGTCAGGATGCCCGTGAACGAGATCGACAGGCCAAGCGCAATTGCCTTCATCGCCAGCTCGCGCCCGCCGGTGTAGCAATGCAGCACCGCCTTGAACGGCCCCTTTGCCACCTCGTCTTCCAGGATGCGGCCGCAATCCTCGTCCGCCTCGCGGGTATGGATCACGAGCGGCAGACCGGTCGAGCGCGCAGCGGCGATATGCGCGCGAAAGCCGCGCTCCTGCGCCTGGCGCGAACCATGCTGGTAGAAATAGTCAAGCCCGGCTTCGCCGAGCGCGACCACCTTCGGATGCCTGGTCAGCGCGATCAGTTCGGCCGGCGGAATGCCGTCTTCCTTGTCGGCCTCATGCGGATGGGTGCCGACCGAGCAATAGACGTTCGGGAAACGCTCGGCGATCTTAAGCAGCGCATCGAGCCGCCGAACCCGGGTCGAGATCGTGACCATGCGCCCGACGCCCGCGCTCTCGGCCCGCGCGACGATGGCGTCGAGATCCTCGGCAAAATCCGGAAAATCCAGGTGGCAATGGCTGTCGACCAGCATGTCCTTCCAATCGCTCAATCGGCCTTTGGTTCGACGTAGCGCGGGAACACGCCGACCGGCGGCGGGAGTTGAACGCCAGGTTTGAGCCGCTCACCAAGTGCCGCGAATTCGCGCGACCTCTTATCATCCGTGGGGATGCCGAGGCTATCGAGCAGCTTGGCCGAGGCGTCCGGCATCACCGGTTGCGTCAGGATCGCGATCTGGCGTACGACTTCCGCAGTCACATACAGCACCGTCTTCTGCCTGGCTGGATCGGTCTTGGCCAGCGCCCACGGCGCCTCGCCCGCGAAATAGCGGTTGGCTTCGGCCACCACGGCCCACACCGCGTTCAGCCACTGGTGGATCTGCTGGGTCGCCATCGCATTTCGCGACGCTTCGAGCATGCTATCTGCCTGCGCCAGGATCGCCTTGTCGTTGTCCGAGAACTCGCCGGGCTCCGGCAGCACGCCGCCGAGCTGCTTGGCGATCATCGACAGCGAGCGCTGCGCCAGATTGCCAAGATCGTTGGCGAGGTCGGCATTGATGCGCGCGACGATGGCCTCATGGCTGTAATTGCCGTCCTGCCCGAACGGCACTTCGCGCAGGAAGAAATAGCGCATCTGATCGACGCCGTACTGATCTGCGAGGTTGAAGGGATCGACGACATTGCCGACCGACTTCGACATCTTCTCGCCCCTGCTGAACAGGAAGCCGTGGGCATAGACGCGCTTCTGCACGGGGATGCCGGCCGACATCAGGAAAGCCGGCCAGTACACCGCGTGGAAGCGGATGATGTCCTTGCCGATGATGTGCACGTCCGCCGGCCAATAGCGCCAGTTCGCATCGTTCTCATCGGGATAGCCGACGCCCGTGATGTAGTTGGTGAGCGCGTCGACCCAAACGTACATCACGTGTTCGGGATCGTTGGGCACCTTGACGCCCCAGTCGAAGGTGGTGCGGGAGATCGAGAGATCCTTCAGCCCGCTCCTGACGAAGCTCATGACTTCATTGCGGCGCGAATCCGGCCCGATGAAATCGGGCTGGCTCTCGTAGAGATGAAGCAGCTTGTCCTGATAGGCGGACAGCTTGAAGAAGTAGCTCTTCTCCTCGACCCATTCGACCGGCGTGCCCTGCGGTCCGCGGCGGACATTGTCCTCGCCGACGACGGTCTCGTCCTCGGCGTAATAGGCCTCGTCGCGCACCGAATACCAGCCGGCATAGGTGTCGATATAGATGTCGCCATTCTCCTGCATGCGATCCCAGATCGCCTGCACCGAGCGGTGATGCGCCGGTTCGGAGGTGCGGATGAAGCGATCGAACGAGACGTTCAACCGCTCGTCCATCTCCTTGAACCGGGCGGCGTTGCGGGTGGCGAGTTCGGACGGCGTCAGTCCCTCGCTCTGCGCGGTCTGGATCATCTTCTGGCCGTGCTCGTCGGTGCCGGTCAGGAAGAACACGTCCTTGCCGTCGAGCCGTTGGAAGCGCGCCAGCGCATCGGTCGCGATCGCCTCATAGGCGTGGCCGATATGCGGCTGCCCGTTCGGGTAGGCGATGGCAGTCGTGATGTAGAACAGGTTGCCGCGACCGGTCGATGCCGGCGCAGGCGTCGGTTGGGCGGCGGGAGCGGGTCGCGCCGGCTTCGGCTTTGGTTTCGGAGTCGGCTTCTTCTTCGCTACCGGTGCTGTGTCCACGGGCGCAGGCGGGCTGACCTGCTCGGGAGCTGGAATCTCCTTCTTCGGCGCAGTCTCCTTTTTGGGCGCAGTCTTTTTCGCCGCCTTCCCCGCCGATTTTTTTGTGGTCTTCTTGCTCTTGGCAATCGCTTTCTTGGCTGTTGCCTTCTTGCCCGCGGCTTTCTTGACAGCCGATTTCTTAGCAGCCTTCTTCTTGGCAGCTTTCTTCACAGCCTTCTTGACCGTCTTTTTCGCCTTCTTCGCAGGGGCCTTCTTCTTTTTCGCGCGCGTCTTCACCGCGGCCTCGGCGGCGCGGCGTGCTGCCTTCTTCGTCTTTTTCTTCTTCGAAGCTTTCCGGGCCACAACGAATTCCTTAGACACGTTCAAGCGAAAATGATCGGGATTGGTGAAACGGCGGATTACCGCACGGCTTCCGCGAGCATCGAAAACACCGAGAACACCAGCGGCTTGCGTTCCAGGTTGTAGGATTCGGTATCGCGCGCGGCGAGGACGATCTTTTCCCATACCTCCGCCAGCCGTGCAAGGCGCGGCAGGTTGGCATTGGGATCGCCCGTGCGCAGCTTTTCGCTGATCCAGCGTTCGACGCCCTCGATGAAGGCCGCAAGCGCGACGCGATCGCTCAGGCCGAGCGCATCCCCGAGCGCATGAAGCTCGCGCGGATCGACCTGCGGCAATGTCGCAAGCAGCGCCGCGGTCTTCTGCTGCAGCTTCAGCGCGTCGCCGCCAAGCAGGTTCAGCGCCCGCGCCACGCTGCCCTCCGCCGCCGCAGCGGTCTCGAGCAACGCCGGATCGTCGCCCGCCAGTTCAGCGGCCGCGGAAGCGGCGCGGATCACATCGTCGGCATCAAGCGGCCTGAGCAGCAATTTGCGACAGCGGGACAGGATCGTCGGCAGCACCCGCGACGGCGCGTGGCTGACCAGCAGGAACAGCGATTGCTGCGGCGGCTCCTCGAGAATCTTCAAGAGCGCATTGGCCGCATTCGGGTTGAGCTCGTCGACAGTGTCCACAATGCACACCCGCCAGCCCTCGACCGCCGCGGTCGAGCCGAAGAACGAGATGGTCTCGCGGGTTTCATCGACCGTGATCACCGTCCGCAGCACGCCGCGGTCGTTGAGCCCGCGCTCCAGCACCAGGAGCCCGCCATGGGCGCCGGCCGCGACCTGCCGTGCCACCGGATCCTGCGGATCGACCGCCAGCGTCTCGGCCTGCTGCACGGCCGACCCGAGCGGATCGCGGTGCGCCAGCACGAAGCGCGCCATGCGGTAGGCCAGCGTCGCCTTGCCGATGCCACCAGCGCCGCCGATCAGCCAGGCGTGCGGAATCCGGCCCGAGCGATAGGCGGCGAGCAGGGCCGCCTCCGCCTCGCGATGCCCGAAGAAATCGGGCGTCTCGCGCGGATGCCGGACCGCGATCTCCTGTTCGACCTTGCGCGCGCTCATGCCGTGCTCGCGGCCGGAAAGGCGGCGTGGAGGTGCTTGCGCAGTGCCGTCCAGATGCGTTTGGCCACCTTGTCGGCATCGGCGTTCGCGTTGATCAGTACGCAGCGTTCCGGGTCTTCGGCCGCAAGCTGTTTGTAGGCCGCGCGCAGATCCTGGTGAAACTGGATGTCCTCGGACTCGAACCGATCGGGCGCCGCGTTGCCGCGGCGTGCCGCGGCCCGCTTCAGGCCGACCTCCACGGGCACGTCGAGGATGAAGGTGAGATCCGGCTTGAGGTCGCCGATGGTGACGCGCTGCATGGCGTTGACGAGACCGGGCGGCACCTGCCCGAGCCGGCCCTGATAGACCCGCGTGGAGTCGAAGAAGCGATCGCACAGCACCCAGATGCCCTGGTCCAGCGCCGGCAGGATCACGGAGTGGACATGGTCGTCGCGCGCGGCCGCGAACAGCAGCGTCTCGGCATCCGGCCCGAGCAGCTTGCCCATGCCCGACAGCAAAAGATGGCGGATGATCTCCGCGCCGGGCGAGCCGCCGGGCTCGCGGGTGACGATGGCGCGCAGCCTGGCAGCGTCCAGCCGCTCGGCGAGCCGCCGGATCTGGGTGGATTTTCCGGACCCCTCGCCGCCTTCGAACGTGATGAAGCGCCCGCGCAAGGGTGGTCGCTTGACCGTAGCATCAGCCATGTCAGAGCTTCTCGACGCCCGCGCGGAACGTGCCAATAACCAACTCCTGGGCGCCATCGAGCGCCCGACGTATGGTCGATCCCGTACCGACCGCTTCCGCTGCATAGACCGGTGTCTCCACGGCAAGATTGCCGCTGCGCCAGACCTTGACGACGCCGACCTGCTGCCCGGCTGCGATCGGCGCCCGAACCGGGCCGTTATAGACCACGCGCGCGAGCAGCCGCTCGTTGCCGTTCTTCGACACCATCACCTTGATCGGTTCCGGGCTCGTCAGCTTCACCGAGCGGCTTTCCCCGCCGAACACCCTGGCGTAGCCAATGGTCTGGTTGGCGGCGATCAGCGTGCGGGTCTCGAAACTGCGGAAGCCCCATTCCAGCATCTTCTTGGCTTCGCTCGCGCGGTCGTCGGCGTCCTCCAGCCCGTTGACCACCACGATCAGCCGTGTGTCGTTCTGCACGGCCGAGCCGACCATGCCGTAGCCGCCTTCCTTGGTGTAGCCGGTCTTGAGGCCGTCGGCGCCGTTCAGCGCGTTCAGCAGCGGATTGCGGTTCAACTGGCGGATCTTGTTCCAGGTGAATTCCTTCTCGCCGAACAGTTTATACATGTCGGGATAGGTCAGGATGATGTAGCGCGCCAGCTTGCCGAGCTCGCGAACGGTCATCTTGTTGCCGGGGTCGGGCAGGCCGTTGGAATTGGCGAAGGTCGACTTGGTCAGCCCAAGTTCGCGGGCACGCTTGGTCATGACGTTCGACGCGAAGTCGCGCTCGTTGCCGGCGATGCCTTCGGCGAGCGCGATGCAGGCGTCATTGCCGCTCTGGATGATCGCCCCATGCAGGAGGTCGTCGACCGAGACCTTGCTGTTGATGGCGGCGAACATCGTCGAGCTGCCGGAGGGCGCCCCGCCCCGTCGCCAGGCGTACTCGCTGATCCGGTATTCGTCGGTCGGCTTGATCTCGCCCTTCTTCAGCGCATTGAAGACGACTTCCGCCGTCATCAGCTTCATCATGCTGGAGGGCGCGCGGAGCTCGTCGGCATTCTTCTCGAACAGCACGCTGCCCGAGGACGCCTCGATCAGGATCGCGGTCGGCGCGTCGCCGTCGAAGCCGCCCTCTTCCTTCTTGGCGCCCTGCACGCTGTTGTTGGCGGCATAGACCGCGGTGCCGCAGCCGATCGCAAGCGCGACGGCAGCCGCCGTCACCGCGCGCCAAGGCAAATACCGGGGCCGGCGCGCCAGGAAAGCGGATCGAGAAACAGCGATCATCGGCGATGTCCTGAAACGGTGGCCTTCTACCAGTTGGAAGTATCGCAAACAACTGAGGTTTTGGCCGCAAGGCTAGACGCCGGCGCGCCTCTTCCGCAGTGAAAATGATCCTATCCCGCAAACCGCGCCGGTTTCCTGAAGCAAATCCGGCAAAGACGGCGGAAACGCGTGCGCCTTTGGGGCTCGAAGCTGCAGCCGGCGCTGATCAGGTTTCTCAGATAAGCGCGTGAAGTGCTTGATTCAGTACAGCCCGCGGCCGCTCAGCACTTCCGCCGGGCCGCGCGGGTCGATCGGGACATAGGCCGAGCGGGTGCCAGTCGCGTAGCTGCCATCGGCGTCATACGACACTTGGCGCATATTCTCGGTGCCCCGCCCTCGCCCACGGCCGGAGGCGGACATTTCCGAGGTCGCATTGACCGAGGCGTAATCCGCCGACGTGTTGCCCAGCGAATAGGGCCGTCCCTCCGGCAATGGAACCTCACCGCGGATCCGGCCGGCCGAGGACGACATATCCGGCACGAACGGCCTGGCCGAGGCGACCCGGACCGTGGACGGCGACGGTGCGGGAGCGCCGGTCCGCAGCGTCGCCATCAACTGGCGGTCGTCGGAGCCTTCGAGCGGCGCTCGCCCGACATATTCGACGCGGACGCGGGCGACGCCATTGCCTTTGAATTCAAGCAGTTCGGCGGCCTTGTTCGAGACGTCGATGAGGCGGTTCCCGTGATAAGGGCCGCGATCGTTGACGCGCACGATCAGCGACTTGCCGTTCCGCAAATTCGTCACCCGCGCATAGCAGGGCATCGGCAGCGTCGGATGGGCGGCGGTCAGCGAGGTCATGTCGAACACTTCGCCGTTGGCGGTCAGCCGGCCGTGGAAGTCATCGCCATACCAGGAGGCGAGTCCCTCCGCGCGGTAGTTGGCATCTTCCTCGGGCACATACATGCGTCCGGCCACCATGTAGGGCTTGCCGATCCGATAGGTCCCGCCGCCCTTCGGCACCGGTTCGCCGAAGGCGACCACGCGCGGGCTTGCGGAAACGCCGTATTTCGGATCGACGCGGCTCGCGAACTTGTTCGAGGAGGCGCAGTTGGCGAGCACAAGGCAGGTTGCGACCGCAGCCGCGCTCCGCGCCATCGCCCGAATCGGATATTGCCGCCGCTTCCCCATTGACCCCAACTACCACGCTGTCGGACGCGCGCCCACTTTCGAGGCCCCCTTCGCGTCACTGATCCCCACGATGCGGCCCACCTCCGCATCAGAACGTGAAGATATCGCAACCGGAACACGGCGGAAATGGGGAGAGCCGTACCGTGGTAAATTGTCAGTTGCGCCCTCCCCGGCATTCTACGGGCGCAAGCTGTCCCAGCTTCAGACATCTGTTGCAGCAAATCATCACCTCACGGCCGATCGCAGCCTTGCCCGCAGGATTCTTTTGACTGTGCAAGGCCACGGTCGTTCTCTCCCCCGTGCGCAGGGGGCGCAAAGGAAGTTCTGAAATGATCGAGACGGTTACGGCGGTGATGGGCCTGGTGAGCGCGGGGATCTTTCTGGCCCATGCCTATGAGGGTTTTCGCACCCGGGCGTAAGCCCAACGCGAAACGGAAAGACGCATCACCTCTTTCTCGAAAGGCATGTTCGTAAAGCTTTAATAGATTCGGACGAGCATCGGAGTGTAGCAGGTGCATCATGCGCAAACACGACTTGGTCTCCGACGGATTCCTGACGCTCACAGCAGCAAGCTTCGTGCTGCTGTGCTCGAGCCTGCTGGCCTTCGCGCTGAGCTAGGCTAGGACGGGCCGCTTACGGCTCCCAAACGTTGCGGACATTGCGCTGTCAATGCCCGCCGAACACCTACAGGCAGAGCCTGTCTTTTCTGCAACGAGACCGCGATCGATATTGCGGCAGCATTCCCTGCCCTCGCGAGCCGCTTTCGTCTCCCCCTATTCCGCGTCGTCTCGATCAGTGGGTGGCAAATGACTCCCCTGCTTCAGGCAAGGCGCCATTGAGAAGGACCCGCCAGCCAGGTCCGGGCCGCCCTCACGTCTTGTGAACTACCTCACACGTGAGGTCGCGCGGTCTTGCTAGAATGCTGGTGCTGGGATTTCAGGGCACCAGTTGAGACAAACGCCGCCGGGACGCCGTATTTCGAGCCCGGCGGCGCAATTTTGCGAACCATCAGACGCCCAGGCTAAGCCGACCGAACCGCAATCTGACCAGGGATGCTCGATGACCGACGAGAAAGTCGCCCGTCTGCGGGCCCATAACAACAACATCAGCCGCTATCGGCGGCTGCTTGGGACCAATCTCTCGGATCTTGAGCGTGGGTTTGTCGAAAGGCGCTTGAACGAGGAAAGGTTGGCTGTGCAAAGCTTGGCCAATCCTCCAGTTTCAGCTTG
Source organism: Bradyrhizobium sp. USDA 10063 (assembly GCF_054063735.1). Taxonomy (NCBI): domain Bacteria; kingdom Pseudomonadati; phylum Pseudomonadota; class Alphaproteobacteria; order Hyphomicrobiales; family Nitrobacteraceae; genus Bradyrhizobium; species Bradyrhizobium sp. USDA 10063. The sequence continues at coordinate 1,065,046 of NZ_JBSSGP010000002.1, forward strand.
CCGCTTCGACTGGAGCGGCCCGCCAGCGTGAACCGGCGGGCGCAGAACGGCCGATCGCCAGCGCCAGCATGCCTCCGGCCGGGGCCCAGAATTCGATAGGGCTGCGTGCGCGGCTTGGATGCGGGCCAAAGCTCTTGGGCCATCGGGTCCACGTTCGATTTGCGTTCGACCCAGCCCTACGGTAAGCGACTGAATTCCTGATCCGGAAGGGTGGCCGAGTGGTTTAAGGCACCGGTCTTGAAAACCGGCGTGCCCGCAAGGGTACCGTGGGTTCGAATCCCACCCCTTCCGCCATATCACTGCGGTTTTAATAGCGGCATTTTCCGGAAGAAATCGGCGACGCGGTGAAAGGCCTCCTTCGGCGCCCAAGGCGGCATCTGCTTCGACCTCGGATCGTCTTCTGGAAACGTCTTGACCAGCGAGAAGCTCATCATATCGAGGTCCCTCGCGCCTTCACCAAGGCGACAGCTCGGGAACGAAAACACATAGATGAAGACGCCATCGATGCCTGCATTCGACAGGAGCTCGAGTTGCTCTCCGGCATAGTCGGCCTGCTCCCGCTCGCTGCGTGTCGGGACAACGCCGCCTGCGAATTTGCCTGTGCCGTCAGCATTCTGCCCTTCTAAGAGCATGAAGCCGCCAGCGCCACGAGCCGCGGCCCCCTCGTAGGCGCAGGATCCTACCTCCATAACGACGAGCGGCTTGCCGGCGCGGAAACGATCTAATCCGGCAACATACTCGTTCGCCGGCTCCCCATTCCGATAATAGTCGACACCGACAATATCGAACGGGCTCCAGTCGACAGTCTCCCAGGTCCCGGAGGAGTACGTCACGGAGCCACCGAATTCCAAACGCACCGCATCGACGATCGGACGGAGCACGCCATTGATCATCCCCGACTTCTCGAGGAAGTTTTTGAACCTTTCCGTCTCTCTATCGGCCCCACCCAGGGCGCTCATCCACGCCACGCGCTCCATCACCGTGCTACCAGGGAAGATGCCTCGATTGAACAAGGTGATTTCGCAACCGCAAACGAAAACGATGTCGGTGCCTTCCTTTCGGAGCTGCTCGGCCGCTCGCGCCGCCTCCCTGAAATAGGCGGCAAGCTCGCTGGTCGGAACATTCATCTTCCAGGGATTGAAGAAGACGGTCAGGCCGACAGCATGGGCAATGCGGGTCGCCGTTACCAGGCGCTCAATCTCTTCGCCCTCGATCCGCACAGCGTTTGCATGGAGGTTCTTGGCAATTGCAGTGATGTCGTGTTGCACGAGTACGGGGTTGAAGGGCTCGACCGAATAGGGCTGGTCGGCAACGAACCTCAGGCCGACGTCATAAACAACACCCCGATATTTCATGGTCTTCCCGCCTTCCGCTTTCGCTGCGAATATGCCGCCTATGAGCGTAGATAACGCTGCAACGTTCATCGTCGTATTTAACAACTTCCGTCGACTAAGCATAACTTCGGTCGACCTTTCCTTCCCTTTATGTGGCTTGCGTCGGTCCATGGCGCAGTTGGTGACCCGCGTCAAAGACAAGCTTGGCGGCACTTCACGGCAACGGCGCCTCGTGCTGCCCCTCCCGATCATTCAGCGGCCGCCGTCGAATACTCGTTACGCGCGCTCAGTCGCGCCAGGACGGCGAGGCCAAGCGCTACAAAAGACAGGATGGCTCCGGCCCAGTTCGGAGATGCCAGACCAAACCCCGCAGCGATAGTTGCGCCGCCGGCCCATGCGCCGATGGCATTGCCCAGATTGAACATGCCGATGTTTACCGAAGCAACCATTGTAGGAGCGCCGGCCTGGCTGGCCCGGTCCATCACCAGCTTCTGGATGGGAGAAACCGTCGCAAAGCCGAACGCTGCCATGAGGAATACCGAGGCAAAGGCTACCACGCTGCTTTCGACACCCATCCAGAAGATGATGAGCACCAATCCCTGCGCCGCCAGCGTGACAAACAGCGTGCCGAACAGCGAGCGATCCGCGAAACGTCCGCCCATCCAGTTGCCGACCGCCAGACCGAGGCCGAAAAGCACCATCAGCCACGCTACGCCCGCGTCCGAAAACCCAGCCTTTCCGATCACCATCGGGGCGATATAGGTGATGGAGGTGAAAAAGGCCGCTGGACCGAAAATCGTGATCCCCATGACAAGGAGCACCTGAGGATCGATAAAGGCGCGCAGCTCCGCACGCAGTGCGATGGCCTTTCCCTTTTCGATGCGCGGGACCAGCAGGACAACGCTCACGATGGTGAGGAGACCGATCCCGGCAATTATCCAGAACACGAGCCGCCAGTCATAGACCTGAGCGAGCCATGTGCCTACGGGAACGCCTAAGAGATTGGCGAGCGTAAGCCCCGAAAACATGAAGGCAATTGCGCTGGCCTGTCGGCCCGCCGCCACCAACGACGCCGCGATGATCGAACCAATACCGAAAAAGGCGCCATGGTTGAACGAGGTTATGATCCGACCTACCAGCGCAACCTGCAGCGTCGGAGCAAGGGCGGTGATGACGTTGCCGAGCGTAAAGACAAGGGCCAGGCCGATTAACATGGTCTTGCGGGGAACCCTCGCGCCTAGAACCGTCAGAAGCGGCGCGCCCATGAACACACCGAGGGCGTAGGTGGTGGCGACAAGACCGGCAGTCGGAATGTCGACACCGAAGGCAGTGGCAATCTGGGGAAGAATGCCGGCGACGACGAATTCGGTGAGACCTATCCCGAAAGCGCCGACAGCCAGCGCGAGAAGTGCGAGTGGCATGGGAACTCCAATATGCTTTGTCGTCCGAATTTTATTCGGTAGAATTACGCATATGGGAATTCCTGTTCGGAGAGAGGGTCGCTATGGACGAATCTGAGAAAGAAACAGACGTCGTTCGGCAGATACGCCATAATCCGGTCGAACTCGATCGAACCGACCGAAAAATATTAGGCGCGCTCGCAGAGGATGCGTCGCGCAGTTACAACGAACTGAGCAAGACCGTGAACCTCTCCGCTCCTGCCGTACATGACCGCGTGAAACGCTTGAAGCGGGACGGGGTGATCAAGGCAACCGTTGCGATACTCGATGGCTGCAAGCTGGGCCGGACGCTTCTAACGTTCCTCGTGATCGATACGGGCAACTACAAGGCGACGCGTGAACTTCTCAAATTCACCAATCGGCCAGAAGTCGAGGAGCTACACACGGTTGCGGGCGATGGCTGCGTGCTCGTGAAGGTGCGGGCTGCCGACACTGAGTCACTGGAGACTTTCCTTATGGAGATTCAGAGCCTTGATGGCGTCCGATCAGTACGCAGCTATATCGCGCTTTCCACGTTTCTCGAACGTGGACCGTCCCCCGATTGAGGGGGCCTCCGCGCCAAACTTGCATTAAGGAGGGCTCTAGAGGGCTATGGAGAAGATATAGTTCTCATCGGTATCCCGTACGGCCCGCGAGAATATTGCTCTCCACCGTTCGCCGACGTTCAGAAGATTCAATAAAAACAACATTTTATCCCGAAAGATTGTCTCTAGCCATTCGTCAGCGGTGATCACAATCTGCGTGTCGTTCGTGGTTTTTTCCGTGGGCTCCAGGAAAGTAGGCTGATGGTGTTGGCCTCTACCTTAGTGTGACTGCAGTCTCGGCACGCAATCGCCCTTGGCTAAAGGTCAAGGAGCGTTGGCATAGTTCAGGCTCAGTGACCGACGTTTTCTGAGGGAGGCCCGGATTCGCAACCCGGCGGGATCGAATTGTGCTGATCCGCCGACAAGAATTCCGTCCGCACTTTTGGGGAGCGGAATGCGAACCAGTTCACATTCACCGGCGCCGGCGGTGCTATTATTGTAGAGCGGTGACCATCTTTTTCAGCTCGCGCGCCGGCGAGTCCCAGGCAGGTTCAAACCGATGGGGATTAGAGATGAGTCAGGTTTCTAAGCTCATTGACCGATTCTGCATTTTCGCCATCTCGCTGGCCCTAGGGCTCCAGCGTTTCCTGATAGGTCCCCTGCCAACAGGCGGGAACGGCGTGAGAGGCGGAATCACGCAGTTCATTCAAGTTGTGCTGCAGTACCGTCCTCTGCTTTACCGAATGGCCATCGCCATTATGGCGTGCGGCCTCCTTGAATGGCTGGGCTGGCGTCTCGCCGCGAACCTGGCGGCGTTGGCAGCGGAGATCTATGTATCGCTCTTGGCTGTAAGATGGGTCGCCGACGCGCCGCGAGTGCGCCACTACAGCAGGATCGTCGCGGCAATGTGGCTGCCAATAACCGTTATCGTTGCTGCGACCTATCTGTTGCTCTTCAACGATCAAGGACGCGAACTTAGCGTCGGCCTGATGGACCCGTATCAGAAAGGATTCGTCTTCTTAGGCCTCGCACTCATTTACTGGGCTCTGAACAACTGGCTGTCTGCACGCGTCGGCCTCGACAGGTCGTTTCGCAAGCCTGAGAAGGAGCAAGCGCTGCTTTTCTGGGGACCCCGCCTCGTCGGTGTTGGGGCCCATTTTCTCGCGGCGATCAGCCTTTCACTCGCGGCGTGGAATCAGCCCGACACGCAAGGCGCTATCAAATGGTGGCCCATACTAGCGGCACCTCTTGCAATTGTGCTGGCGACGATTTTCGCTTGGCTGTTGGACAAGGGATTTGTGTCACATCGATACCCAAGAGACGAACAATTGAGTGCCCGGAAATGGACGTATGTTACGGGAGTTCTCGAGTTTGCTATCTTGTCGGGCCTTGTTGTCTCGTCGCTGCTTGACAACCAGCCGGGTCTCTCATCGGCAACCTTGTATATAGCCGCCTCCGCCCTGGTCTTTCTGATCGTGATTAGCGTGCTGCGGAACAAGGTGCCGCTCGGCAAAGACGCTCCCTCCGAGGCTCGGAAGCAAGACGAGACGTTCGAGCGCAATGTTACGATTTTCTGCACACTTGTCCTGGCGGCGCCAATGGTGGTGGCCGGAGCGGCGGTTTGGAACTGGCCGGTGCAGATCGGGAGAATGTTCGGATCACTCACAATCGCCTGTTTCTCTTTCGGCGCTTTGCTTGCACTGATCAATCTGCTCGACCTGTCGATAAGCGGACTGGCACGTTATGCGAGAGGCGCCGGCTATAAGGTTGCGCCGCGGGCTGTCACCGCCGTTCTCGCGTGTGTTCTCGTTTGCCTCGCAATCGTGGCGTCGTTTACCCACACCTTCCATCGCGTGCGACTATGCGACGGCGAATGCAGCGCGGCGAAGGCGGGCAAGGATTGGGCGGCCGTTGGAAGTCCTTCCGAACGGCCAGACGTCGCAAGCGCGGCTCGTGCCTGGTACGTGCAGGCCGAACGGGCATACCATTCCGTTCGTCCGAAAGAAGAGCCTGTTCCGCTGTTCATCGTAGCAACGGCAGGCGGCGGCATCCGCGCGGCGTACTGGACCGCAACAATCCTCGAAGCGCTCGAAACGGATTTCAGCCGAGAACACCTCGGCCCCCCGGAACGGAACATCCCTACCGAGAATCTGATGCGCAATCTTCTCTTTGCGATCAGCGGCGTGTCCGGAGGCAGTATCGGTGCGGCCGCCTACACCGCGTCGCTCCACGATCACGAAGTCAACGGCACCAAGGTGCAGCCCACCCGCTATCTCCGGGAGGACTTTCTTGCTCCGGGCCTGGCAGCGATGGTCTTCAGTGACGGACCGGCCAATGTCCTGCCTTACTTCAGGCCGATCGACAGGGGCGAAGCGCTCGAGCTCGGTCTCGAGTATGCGAGCAAGACCGACAATGACACGGATGGGTTGCTATCCCACAAATTCCTCAGTTTCTTTCCTGCCATCAGGCAAGACAGCACGCCTCAATCCTGGAGACCCGCGCTGTTGCTGAACGCCACCCACCTGGAGACCGGGCGGAGGATCATCACCAGCCACCTCAAGATCGAGCGCGACGTGTTCATCGACAGCTACGACGCATTGCAGGTTCTCAACTCCGACGTGCGTCTGAGTACCGCCGCTCACAACAGCTCGCGGTTCACCTACCTGTCGCCGGCCGGAAATCTAAAGAGCGCCACAACGCCGAGCCACAACAGGGGCTATGTCATCGACGGTGGGTATTTCGAGAATTATAGCGCCCAGACTGCGCTCGAGCTCGCCCGCAAAGCGATATTCGCGATCGACGCAATGGATCCCGACCATGGCAAACCTGGTTTCAAAAGCAAGGTCAAGCTGGTCATCCTGCAAATCAGCAGTGACCCCGGGCTGAGGAAGGATCGGACACTTGTGCGCGCCCGGCGAGAGGGAAACGGATGCACGATCTCGATCTTCGAACCGAGGACCGCCAATTCTGACCCAACTGATCAGGCCAATTACCTCAAGCTGATCGATCCCGATCGTTGGTCCAAGAACGAGGGGGAAGGCTTCGGTTTTGGCTTCGTCAATGAATTGAGCGCACCTTTGATCGGCATCATGTCGGTCCGCGAGTCCCATGGCACCATTGCTGCCGAAGAGCTCGCCGCCTCGATCTGCCAAGGCGAGGGAAAAGTCGAACCAGCGCTGCAGGACCCGACGAAACGCAAAGCTACCACCTACCCCAGCGACAGCATTCCAATCGCGCCAAGCGGCGGAAACGACTCGCCGCAATTCGTGCACTTGGCCATGTGCGATGTCTCCCCGGACGGAAAGCCCGGCATCAACCCTCCGCTTGGGCTGGTGCTCTCTGATCGCACTCGCGCAAAATTTGGCGACATACTTGGCGATTGCGGAAACCCCGGAGAACTTGGCGCTTTGAAAACGGCGCTTGGTCTTCCGCCGCGTTCCGAGATCACAATGAATTCCGCGAAGGATGTGGCACGGTAGTGGTACGCCGGACGTTTCCCCCCGAGCTTCGGAGAAACGTCCGACGGCCAAAAGAGTGCTCACTCGGAACGTTCTTGCGGGCTGCAGCGCGGCTCGGTTACTCGGTGCGAAACGTACCGAACATGCGATCCCAGACGCTGGTAATTACCCCGAAATTGCAGGGCGTCCTGCCATAATGGTGGAGCGCATGACGGCGCTTCAATCTCCAGAGATAGGTGCCGCGGCTCGGATGGCTGTGATGGATCCTGTGGTGAAGCAGACCAAACCAGAAATATCCCAGCATGAGTCCCGCCGTCACGCTGCATGCGTCCCTGACACCGATCAGGAGCCAGAGCGGCAAGAGCGCTCCACAACAAAACGCTCCCAGGCTCAGCCAGACGGGTGAGCCGACCAGTGCGCGCGGATTAGAATGATGCATTTCGTGCATGGCGGCAAAGTAAGCGATGCCGTGCAAGGCGAACCTGTGAATGAGGTATTCGAGCAAGCTCCAGACGGCAACCCCGCAGGCGCAACCGGCGGCCAGCTCTGCCCAGTAAGGAGGCGATCGCTGGCGCAACGCAGCCGCGAACAGAATGACGATGACAAGAGGATAGACGACGAAATCGGCAAAATAGACAAATCTGTTCAATCGCATGGGTTTGTCTTTGCCGAACGGCCCAGAATTTCCTTGGCTTCGCGCGCCTCCGGTAGCTCCTGCGCGCTCGCGAATTTCCCCGCCGCGGGGATGAGCACTTGCCGCGCTTGTTCGCTGGCGTCCCTTGCCAGATACAATTTGGCAAGCGAGAGAGCGGCCCGCAGCTCGAACGTTGCGGCCTGCTGGCGACGCGCCGTTTCGATGGCGCGCGCAAAGGCCGCCTCCGCGGCGACCGGATCGCTCCGGTCTTTGCGGAGCAGCAGCTCGCCGCGCCGCCGGTGGATCTCCGCGGTCAACCATTGCTGGCCGGTTCGGTCCACCTCGACGAGTTGTTCATCGAGAATTGTCAGAGCGTCGTCGAACTGCCCCTCGCCGGCCTTTGCCTCAGCAAGTAGTGTCCAGGTCAACGGCACATAGAGCCCCGTCACCATCTTCCCGACGAGCGGCAGCGCGATGCTGTCCTGCATTTCGCGGAGCCCAGCCTCTTTCTCGCCGGTGTGCCAGCGGATCCAGCCGAGCCAGAACTTGCTCGCCCGCGTGTAGAGCAGCAGCCCGTGCTCGCGGCTGAGCTCGATAACGGCATCGACGTTCGGTTTAGCCCGTTTGGGGCTGCCACGAACCGCTTCGAGAACGATTTTGTGGAAATGCGCGTAAACCATCGTCGGGACATGACCGCCGTCCGCGGCACGGTCGATCGCCTCCTGCGCCAACTGTTCGGCCCGGTCCACTTCGCCAAGCGGCCAGAGCACCAGCGCGAGGTAAATCGCCGCCGCGATGCCGTAGTCGTGTCCGTACAGGAATGTGAGATTTCGATCGTGTTCGTATCGATAGATGTCGAGCGCCTGCTCGAGGTGCCGCTTGGCCTCGAAGAAGTTGCCCTCGAACCAGCGGGTCATGCCGCTGACGCGATGTGCGATCCCCGCCTCCGGCGAGCCAGGCCGATCGTCCGCATCGCAAAGGAAAGCCTGTGCGAGCTCCTGCATGGATCCAAGCTCGCTGCGAACCAGGCTGCCCACCCATAGACCATAATAGGCCGCAAAGCGCTCGGGAGCATCCTTGAGCCCCGATGCAAGTTCGCGGGCCCGCGTGAAGGCGACCGATGTCTCCGGGGCTCCGTATCCGCGCGTCGAGATGAGCGCGTTGCCGTAGGCAATCTGCAATTGCAGCCGGCGGAGCTGGCCAGCGCGGCCCTCGCTCAGCGCCTCCGCGAGGCCAATGGCTTTCGTAAGATGCGCGATGGCCTCGTGATAAGCCGAGCTGCGCAAAGCCCGGTCGCCCGCCTTGCCCCACCACTCCACCCCCTCCTCCACCAGTCCCGCTTGCGTGAAGTGATGCGCGGCGATTTCGGGCGCGGCGGCAGCAGTTTCGGGAAAGAGGTCCCGGAGCGTCTCGGCGATCCGCTCATGCAATCTCCGCCGGCGGCTCTTGAGCAGGCTCTCATAAGCTATGTCCTGCACCAGGGCGTGCTTGAAGGCATAGACTGCTTCGGGCGGCTGCTTGCTCTGGAATATCAGTTCGGCGCGTTCGAGTTGGGCGAGTCGGGCATTGAGCTCGGCCTGGTCCTTCTCGGCGATGGCACGCAGCAACACATCCGAGAATTCGCGACCTATGACGGCGCTGATCTGCGCCACTTCCTTCGCCGGTCCGAGACGGTCGAGCCGCGCCATCAACGAATCCTGCAGGGTCGAGGGAATCGAGAAGCGCGGCAGACTGCCGTCGATCCGATAGCGGCCGTTATCTCCTTTGTGAAGGATGCCCATTTCGAGCACGGTTCGCGTCAATTCCTCGACGAACAGGGGAATTCCGTCCGTCCTGTCTGCGATCTGAGTGATAAGTTCGGAAGGCACCGAGCGGCTTCCGATCACCTCCTCAATCATCCGTTCGACATCGGTCTCCTTGAGGCGGCCGAGCGCCAGCGTCGTTGCGTTCGGCAGGCCCGTCCACGGCGGCGAGAATTCGCCTCGGAATGTAATGACAATCAGAAGGCGAAGCCGATCGCTTTGTTTTACTGCAAGATCGAGCAGCTCGAGCGAAGTCGCATCCGCCCAGTGCAGATCTTCGAAGATACAGAATACGGGATCTCGGGCGCTCAAGCGTTGCAAACGCTCGATGAGCGCCGTGAGCGTGTTACGCCGCAACTGCTGCGGCGTCCACTCGAGCGGCGGATATCGCCCGTCCGTGGGTATCGACAGCAAATTCGCAAAGATGGGCACTAGGGTCTGCGCCTGCCCGTCGGCGGGCGCCAGAAGCGTTTCGAGTTTGCGCAGCCGCTCCTCGGTGGTATCGGCGGCGCCGAGCTTCGCGGCCCTCTGGAGCTGAGCGATGATCGGATAAAGCGCGCTGGCGCGGTGATGCGGCGAGCACTGATAGCGCAACCGAATGTGCGGCTCCGAGGCGATCTGCTCGTCGAAGAAATGTGCCGCAAGCCGCGACTTGCCGATGCCGGGTTCGCCGGAAATCAGGACGATCTGGCCTTGGCCTCGCCAAGCCCTCTGCTTGCATTCGGCAAGCCGGTCGATCTCCTGTTCACGACCGACGAACCCGACGAGGCGGGCGGACCGGAAAGCCTCGAAGCGACTTGAGAGCAGAAAGGGGCTTTCCACCGCCCAGACCTCGATGGGCTCGCTGAACCCCTTGATCTCGCGCACTCCCAACTCGCGCAACTGGAACAGGTTTCCCAGCAGCCGGCGCGTGGAGGAAGCGATGACGACGCTGTCCGGATCTGCGAGTGCTTGCATGCGCGCCGCCAGGTTGGGGGGCCCTCCGATCACCTCCTGCTCGCTCGAAGTGCCCTTTCCGATCAGATCGCCGACAACGACGAGCCCGGTCGCGATGCCGATACGGACTTCCAGCCGCTCCTGCCGCCCCGTGTCAATCGCCCGAACCGCGGCGATCGTCTCGAGCCCCGCTCGGACCGCACGCTCGGCATCGTCTTCGTGGGCTGAAGGGTAGCCGAAGTATGAAAGGATCCCGTCGCCCAGGAATCTCGCTACGACTCCGTCATAGCTGGTGATGACCGCCGTGGCGGCGTCACGATACGCTTGTAGAAGCTCGCGAAGCTCCTCGGGATCGAGCCGCTGCGAAAGAGCGGTCGAATCGACGAGGTCGCAGAACATGATCGTGAGCTGGCGGCGCTCCGGCTCCCCAGTGGGCGCCGCTTCGGTTTCCGGCGCAGGAAGGCGCGACTTCGGAGCGTCTAGTTCGGCGATCGAACGCAGCAGTTTGCGCCGATGCCCGAGCAATATGCCCATGCTCTCCAGATCGCGGTCTGTGATCTCCGGAAGGACATCGAAATCAATGCCGTGGTCGGAAAAGGGCTTTAGGTATTGCGGGAGGCCGACCTTCTCCAACCAGGCAGCAACCTGCCCAGTCATGACGCGGGTCCAGCATCAATTGCACCAGTAAAATTAGGGTACACCTCACTTGCGAACGAAGTCAATCGCGTCCGGCGCTCTTCGCCGTTGACGTGTGCCATACCGGGGCGCATCCTTCTGTCGGAAGCGACGCAATTTCGCGTGGGGCTGCTCGCTCGTGAAACAGGATCTGACCCCGACAGGGACGAGCCTCTTCGAAACGGCTGCCCTCAAGCTGTTCTATTCGCGTGCCGCGCACTACCTCTTTACGAATACGTGGTACTCCCTGCTGAGCAAACTCGACAGGCAAGCCGCCGTGACCTTCCTCAATTACGGCTACGCTTCCCTGGACGGACAGCAGATCCCGCTGCAACCAGAGGACGAGCCCAACCGGTATCCGATCCAGCTCTACCACCACGTGCTGTCCGGGACTGCGATCGCAGGAAGGAAAGTTCTGGAAGTGGGAAGCGGCCGGGGCGGCGGGGCATCATACGTCGCGCGGTTCCTGCGTCCCCGTGCCTTTGTCGGAGCCGATATCTGCAAGGCGGCAATCCGATTCAGCACAGCCCATTATGCGGACCAGGAGAACCTGGAATTTTGTGTCGCAGATGCGTGCAATCTTCCTTTTTCGAACGACAGCTTCGATGTGGTGTTGAACATCGAGAGTGCGCAGCACTACGGCGACATGGGACGGTTTCTCGATGAAGTCTATCGGGTCCTCAGGCCCGGTGGCGACTTCTTGATGGCGTGCTTCGAAGACGCGCCAAAAAACGTGTTTCCCCGAGAAGCTTTGCGGCAAGCGCGGTTGCTGCTCATCGACGAGCATGAAATCACAGCCAACGTGGTCCGAGCTCTCGAACTCGACAGTTCGCGACGGCACGCGCTGGCGATGGCGATCTCGCCGCGGCCGCTGCTGAGACTCTCGAAAGAGTTCGCCGGCACTCCGGGCACGGAGCTTTACGCTTCCTTTGCGAGCGGGGAATGCAGATACTTCTGCTTCGCCTGCCGCAAGGAGTGAACGGACCGGGCTGGCGTCCGGCTCACAGCGTCTTGAGATATTCAATAAGCGCCTTGCGATCCTCCTCGCTCAGATCCGTTCCGTATTCATGCCCGGCATTTGAGTTTCCGCGCGCTGCCGTATCGATCGGCAACGCGTCCGGAAACTGGTTCTTCATGTCGTATCCCACGATCTCTGGATTGAACTCCCAGTTGCCGACATAAAGCTTCCTGGGTCGCTGGTCCGGCGGAAGCAAGAGGTCATAGAGCGATGGAACAGAGCCGTTATGCAGATACGGCGCCATCGCCCAGATGCCATTGAGCGGCCTGGCCCTGTATGCGAGCGGCGCCCGGAAGGAGTTTGGACGGCCGCAATTGATCTCCTCCGCGAGAGCTGCATTTGCCGGAGACTGGCTAATCCATTGCTCGTCGATGTGCTTCGTGACGGTTTCGGCTGCCTTGTAATTGGCGATATCGGGCGGCCCATGTATCTTTTCCAGCGATATCCTGCGCTTGTTGAACGTCGTCGCCTGCTCGCGATCGGTCCCGATCGTATCAAGATCGAACAGCGGGATTCGGATCTCCTCACAAGCGCTTCCCTCGGAGCGCGTTCGGGTAGGACGGGCGTCGTGACAGTCGGCGCATGCGTTTGCGTATAGTTGGCCGCCACGTGCAACTTTCTTTTGGTCAAGCATGCCGAGGATCGACTCTGGCCAGGGAGGTGATCGCAAATCCATCAGCATTCGCTGACCCCAGATCACGTTGTCCATCTGGATCGCATGCACCACGCGGTCTCCGAGCATCGTGTTATGCTGGATCGGAGCCTGGACGCCGAGCGCTTCGATGACGTTGCGCGCCAGCGGCTGGCGGATGGAGCCGTTGTACAGCACCCAATTGAAGTACGGAGTATCCCACAGCGCGGGAAACCGGACCGGCGCGACTAGCGGTGCATAATTCTTGACCTCGCCCAGGGGAGCCGCAAGGAGCTGGTTGAGGCCTTTCCCGTGTGCATCCAATCTGCCGAATCCCGCCGCCGTATCATCCTTGCCTTCGCGCACCGCTTCACTGAACACCTTCTGGAGCTTGAAGACGTTAGCAAAACAGGCCAAGCCGCTCCGCACGTCAGCCGCTGGAGCGCGCACCCGCCCTACAAAACTCGCGGTCGCTCTTGGGTCTAGCAGCACCTTGGCCAAGGAACGTTTGATTTGTTCGACAAATCCATCGATGTCGATATGGGCAGGCCCCCCCTCGATACGGATCTGCTGGCCGCGGTAATTGACCTGCCCGGTGTGACACCCGGCGCAGCCCAATCCGAGCCAATTTCCCTTCCAGCACACGTATTTGCTGTCGTCGAAGTTCACCGGCAGCTTGTAAAGCCCGACGGGAAGGCCGTCCTCGTTGTCGCCCGGGCGCGCAGGCTCGGCGAGAAAGCCCAGCCTCTGCAGATTCTCGGGCGAGCGGATCGGCGTCGTGTGCCCCGGCTGTTCGTGTTCGAGCGCTAGAAACCACTCGTAGGGGATGAGCGGCGTGCCCTGAGAAATGAAGTGCCAACGATTGAGGGTGTCGGTACTCCACCCCTGCGGCAGATGCACCGGATTTTGCCGAACCGTGTTGTCTTGGGTTACCGCGATACTGGAAAGAAACAATAACGCTGCAATCGCGAGTAACGGTACGCGCAAACCAACTTTCATGTTCGGCCTCGATTGCAATGAAGCTCTAGGCACCTACACCAAGTCGGTCAGATTGCCGCGATTAACGGGGCAGAAATGGCGTCGAAAAAATCGCGGCCTTTGCCGGCTCAGCGTCATCAGTAAACAATCTTGCTTTAAAGCCTTCTTTGCGTAACCCAATCTGCGATCGTGCGGGATCCCGATATAGCTGCGCCTAGAGCGAGCGCTCCAGACCCATTGTTTGCTTGCATCTCTCAGCGCCGTTGAGTTGAAGCTACACCATACTACCGATTAGAGTAAATAAGGAGTGAGGTCGCCGCCCTGAGCCCGAAGCGCGCACCAAGACGGCGGTCGCTGACAGGAATGAGATCGCCGCGACCTCCCCGGCCAATACGCGTTACGGGTTCAGCGATCGCCATCTTGCACAGTGCTTGAGAACTCATGTGTCAGCATTGCTTTCCTAATGCATGACCGAGTCGGTAACGATCAGCCTATTGTTGGCTCCCTTGGTCACCAGGACGTCAGCTACGCGAACCAAAAATCACTCGCGCCGAGATTCGCAACGCCGGCAATGGTGACGTCATTATTCGCGTCAAAGTGAATGATGGTGTTTCCACCGGTCACTTCGATATTCAAGTCGTCAAAGTCGTGGACGTTGTTCGCTGCCAAGGCCGTAAGGTCGATTTTATCTCGCCCCGTCTCGAAATCGGCCGTGTCATGGCCGTTCTGGGCGGCGAAGACGAACGTATCCGCGCCGCGTTCGCCAAACATGTCGTCGTTTCCGATGCCGCTCGTGAGCGTGTCGCGGCCATCGCCCCCATTGAGGACGTTTCCTGACCCACCAAAGACCGTGAGTTGATCATTGCCTGCGCCGCCGCTGAGGAGGCTTGATCCGATCGAACCCGGCGCAACGGTTGCCGCCAGGACATCGTTTCCGGCGCCGCCATCCAGACGGTTCTCGGCAACAGAGTTGTCGGTAACAGCAGGATTGGGAGTTGCCGAAAGAAACGCGGTGAGGCTCGTCATCTCCAGCTCCGCCATTCAGGACATTCGCGACATTGTAGCGATCGCCGCCGGGACCAATTCCACCGTGAGCCACAGCGTCGAGATGGGCCGTGAGGCTGTCTCTTCCACTGCCCCCCTCGAGCTGATTGAGTGCGCGAACGAATCCGCCAAGCGCGGTGGAGTTCGCAATCAGGCTATCATTGCCTCTCCCGCCATCCAGATAATTGGTGACATCAGTAACGGCGTTCTCCCCATCGGTGGAATGAATAGCCTCGAGGGTGTCGTTGCCGTCATCGCCCCAGAGCTGGTTGATACCGACCGGCGCGCCGGTATTGGAGTCTGTCAGGTTGAAAGCGTGCAATACGTCGTCGCCTCGGCCGCCGTGAAGCTCATTTGTCACCAAATCGGTGGAATTGGATCGCCCCTCAGCGCTCGCATCCAATACGTCGTTGCCGTCGCCACCGAAGAGTACGTTGCTGGCTGTGCCGCCGATCGCATGGAATTCCGTCTCGGCATGAGCTGTGACGTGGTCATCGCCGGATCCGCCGTCGACGGTGTTCTTGGCGATGCTGTTTTTGAGAGCGTTACGACCGTCTGCAACGACATGAATGGTGTCGTCGCCGCTTCCGCCGATCACATCGGTTCTGACGGTTACGCTTCCCAAGATAAAAGGCGCCACATTTGCCGTGACGTTGATCGTGTCGTTTCCGCTGCCGCCGTCGAGCAGCACGTCTGCGGTCAGTTCCGCGCTTTGCGGCGTGGTTGCACCCTGAAGAGTGACAGTGGCGTCGAGGTCGTCGTTGCCTGTTCCGCCGAACTGAATGGCAAGTCCGTGCAGTGGCGCATCGCCCTGCTGCGGGACAACAACATTGGTTGTGAGAGTGTCGTCGCCGCGATCGCCGATCAATGCTGTCCGGTTGAACGCGCTGCTCAAGCGGTCATTGCCGGCAAGGCCCCACACAATGTCGCCGTCAGCCTGTGTGCTAAGGACATCGGCGTGTCTGGTGCCAATGATCCGACTGTTGACGGGATCTATAAGGGAAAGCCAATCGAGCGCTCGGGGATCTGCAAGAGAGTCCGTTCCCACCAATTGCTGGGCCAGGCTTTTAATTTGATTGGTATTCGCCATAGTTTCCTCCTTGGCATCCGGCTAACGATGTCGGTCAAAGCTGAGCGCTCGGATCAATTCCGCGACACGCGAAATAAATGACAATTAAATAATGGAATTCGGCGTTGCCCCCGCACAAATATCAATCTGCCTTCTTAGCGCGCCGCCGCCCGATTGATTAATGTTGCTCTTGCCGTTGAGGCTGCCACTGGCGCCGGAAGCGCATTCATTGCGAATTTGCTGCAGAAAACTGAGAATTTCTGCTGACCGAAATCGGCTTGTACGTATGCATTGGACTTGGCATTCCTGATTTCAGCCATGCTAATTCTCTTTTTGCGGCCCAAAGTGGCGGGCGGGCCGATTTAAATAACGAATAAAAAATTAAATCGGAAGTTGCATAATGTCCAATCACATTTAATGTGCTCGGCGGGAGGGCAAGGATGCTTCAGCGGATCCGGGAGGGTTACGACTTCCCACTCCCTGCTCTGACGCGCTTCGCCCTCGGATGAGTTCCTTCATAAGATCGGAGCTTTCGTTTTTCCGGCATGCTTGCGGCAAGATGCCCCACGCAAACAAAGATTAAGCAAAATGGAACCGTATTTTGCTCAATTGTGTTGGGTTGCATTAGCCACTTCTGGAGGCGACTAGAATGACGGATGAGCAGCTAGCTCTTCAGGCCGTTCGTGATGCCCAGGGCATACTTGAAGAATATTTGCAGCCGCGACCGCGCAATAACGAGCGGGTCATCCTCGATCGATTGGTGGAAGTGTTGGAGCGGCCCGAGCTTCTGGTCGCCGTCAACCGGATGCAGCGCGGCCCGTAGGCGCGTCTTCACCAGACTCTGCGGCCTCATTGGCCTTTGCAAGCGCCAGCCAATCGGCTGCGAGCGTCAGCCAGGCATCTTCGTCCGCCGGACTGCGAGCCTCGGCTGCCCGGTCCTTGCATTCCTGAGCTAGCTGACGAAACCGGATCAAATCTTCCCTCATGGCAGAGCTACGCTCCAACTGAGCAAAAGTTGCAGAGGGGCACTGACCATTAGCGATACACCGGACAATGCCGGCCTATTCCCGCGACGGGATCAAATAAGTCCGTTTTCCGTCATACCCCTGTGGCATACGCGTTGCACTTCAATGGCTACTGGGGATTTCAGGGGCCCAGTATGAGACAGGGCGCCGCCGGGACAGCGTATTTCAAGCCCGGCGGCGTATCTTTCTGGGGCACGTTGAACACGGTCTCGCGTCGAGCTACGGCCCATCGGGACGGACAGAGACAAGGACATGCCCCGGCCAGGGATTGCGGCCGTCCCTGAGCCACAGGAGCGTGTCGGTCCAGAAGCCGGCTGCGTGACTGTCGTGGAAGAGATTGAAATGGCCGATCGTGTTGCGGCCGTAGTCGGACGGCTCGATCAGCACGGCCGTGCGCGGCGCGCCGGTGTAATAGCCAAGCGTGCGGCGGATCGCGGGCACGGTGCCGAGTTCGTCGTCCGACACGGCAATCGCAAGGATCGGCGCCGTCAGCGCCGCCATCCGTGAGAGAACGGCTTGCCTTTCCCCGCGCGGATGGCTGCGCTCGAAGCGCGGCCCGCGAAAACTCCATTCATTGGCGACGCTGGCGGGCAGATCCTCCAGCCAGCCGAGCCTGCGGCCGGGAAAGTAGCCGCAGAGCGCGGTCATGATGGGCATGGCGACATGCCATTTGAGGAACAGGCCGGCGCGCCGGCGCGGCGCATAGTCGCCCCACCAGGCATATTGTGCGCCGGCCGTCAGCATCCGCTCGATCAGGCCAGCGCTTTTGGCCAGGCCCGGCAGGAAACCGCCGATGCTGTGTCCGACAACGATGAGGCGAGCCGACGGCGACCGCTGGTGCATGAAGCAAAGCGCCGCCTCGAAATCGAGTTCTCCCCAGTCGCGCCAGCGATAGCCGCAGCCTCTCAGGCGGGCCGGCCGCGAAGCGCCGATGCCGCGATAGTCATAGGTGAGGACATCGAAGCCGTGGTTGGCCAGGAAGCACGCGTAGCGGTGGTAATAGCGCGCCGCCACTCCCGTGGCCGCATTGACGATAATGCTGCCGAAGGACGCGCCGGCCGGCGCAAGCCACAGATGCCCGCCGATGGTGACGCCATCCCGGCAGGCAATTGTGACGGCTATCCCGTCCTCGATCGATATGCGCAACGCCAGTTTGGTCATGCGCGCGACGATACGAGGTCGACGGCGTTGTGTATATTCACTGGTCGGTATACATAGGGCCATGAGCGAGACTGGCCGTTCGACGCGTGAACGCATCCTTCAAGCCGCCGGCAAGCTGTTCTACGGCGAAGGCATCCGCGCCGTCAGCGTCGATGCGGTGGCGGAGAAGGCCGGCCTCACCAAGCGGACGCTCTACTATCATTTCCGCAGCAAGGACGATCTGATCGCGGCCTATCTCGAAATCCGTGACCAGCCAAATCTGGCCCTGTTCAAGCGCTGGTTCGCCGAGGCCGAGGGCGACGTGGCGGCCAAGGTGGAAGCGATCTTCGGTAATCTCGCGCGGTCGGCGCGACACGCAAAGTGGAAGGGGTGCGGCTTCCTGCGCACCTCGGTCGAGCTGGTCAACCTGCCCGGCCATCCGGCGATGGTGATCGGGCGCGCCCACAAAAAGCGTGTCGAAGACTGGCTCTGCTCCATCTTCGAAGAGGCGATCACCGCGCGGGAAGCCCGGCAGCTCGCGCGGCAGGTCATCCTGCTATTGGATGGCGCATTTGCCGTCGTGCTGCTGCATCGGGATCCAAGCTACATGGAAACCGCCGGAGCAGCGGCCGCCCACTTGGTTCGCGGGCTGATGCCGGCGCCACTCAAGTCAATCAAGGTTGCCAAGGTCCGGCGGACCATCCGAGCCCGGGCTGTCTGACGCCCGATCGAGCGTTCCCGCCACCCAGCGCGCGACGGCCTAAGCCTTGCGCTTCGTCCTGGGCGATACGGCCAGGCCGAGGAAAACGAGGATCGCCTGATTAAGGCGCAGCACATCTCCGTCATCCAGACGACCGATCCGTGTGCCGACCTTGGATTTTGGAACGGTGGTGATCTTGTCCACCATCAGCCGGCAGGTCGCGCGCAGACCGTTGTGCTCGTTCGGCTGAACGGGCAGTCGAAACAAGGGCGCTTCAGTCGCGTCGGTCGTGAATGCGCAGATGGTGATCGAATCCGTCGCGTCGAAACTGTCGTCCTGCACGATGACCACCGGGCGCGGCTTGCCCGCATAATCCTTGCCGCCCGCGACGCTCCAGATGTCGCCGCGTCTCATTCATCGCCTCGATCCGATACCGCATCGATGAATGCCTGATCCTCTTGCGCATGAACGCTCGCCGCCACAGCTAGCGACTGGCGATGCGCTTCCGATCGAAACGATGGTGCACGCACATCCGGCACCCAGATCTGGATAGGGCGCAAACCCTGAGCTCGCAAGCGTGCACGATGTTGCCTCACCTTCCCTCGTGAGGACTTGGGCTTCGATGCCGAGGTCATGACTTCCTTTGAAAGGATTACTTCATGATGGTTACATGTAACTGTATCACAAGCGCCGAGTGCCTGCCTAGCCCAACACTGCGGTTTTCTGCGACGTAGAGAACTCTCTGCGCTACTGGGCGCGTATCGCGCAAAGAGCAAATCGGTGCGCACAGTGAGCGCCTCGGAAGGCGCATCGTTGCCGCTTTCGTGAAAAAAGGTGCGCGTTTTGGGAAGCCCGCCGCGACCAAATTCTGCATGGCAGGCAGCGTTCGCGTTGCGCCAACATCCGGTCGAAGCGGAGGATATCCGATGCGATTTGTTCTTTGCTTGGGCGTGCTGATCATGCTGTGCGCCGCTGCCGAGGCGGCGACGGTCCGTCGCGCCAGACATCCCGAGCGGCACTTCCGTTTCGAACAGCCCGTCCCGCCCCCCATTGCTCCGCCCAAGGGAATTGCCGTTCCCGGCTGGACCGACGAAGAAACACGGCAATGGCTCAACAGCGCCTCGGGGCCCAAGGGGTAGTGAACGCGTGCCCGGCGCGCCACAGTAGCCAAGCTCTGCGCGGAATGTTACGCGACAATGATGGCGGCAGTCCCGGATGGGCAGGTGAGCACAAGCAAGTCAGGAAAACTCGGTTTTCTGCCTCGCCTTGAATCGCTGCGCGGCATCGCGGCGGTCTCGGTCGTCGGCTATCACATCACGAGCCTGTTCACCGACACCTACGTGACGGGCATGGCGCCGGTCGTGATGTTCTTCGTGCTCAGCGGTTTCGTGCTGGCGCGTTCGCTGCAGAACAATCCGAATCCGATCACGTTTCTGCGACATCGCCTGTTCCGGCTCTTCCCGGCAGCGATTGCGGTGGTCGCTTTGCTGACGCTACTCCACCATCAATACGGCTTCTATGTCGGCTACGAGGGGAAATTCGATCCGCTCAACGTCGTGCTCAACGCGATCATGGTCCGCCATGACATCAACGGCGTGATGTGGTCGATGACCGTCGAGTGTTTTGCGACGCCGGTGATCCTGCTGTCGGTCTGGATCTTCCAGCGCTTCGGCCGGCAGCCGCTCATCGTGTCGATCGCAGTGCTGTTCGGCCTCTCCTTCTGGGGCCCTTATGTGCATCTGCTTGGCGGCGTTGCCAGCCTCGCGCCGCTCTACGCCTTTGTCGCCGGCGTCCTTCTGCAGATGCAGGGCGGGCGGACGGCCGAGCGGCTCCGCACGGCTGCCGCCTGGATCCTCTCGATCGCGGCCATCGCCCTGCTCTGCTTCTGCGGATCACAGAAACAGACCGCGCCGATCATTGCGCTGGAGACCTTGAGCTCCTCGCTGCTCGTGCTGCTGGTCGCCTTTCGAAGCTCGATCGGCCTCTTTGCGGTTCTCGATCTCCGCCCTGTCCGCTTCTACGGCCGCATCTCCTACAGCTTCTATCTGCTTCACCCGATCGGCATGGCGCTCGCCATCCGGCTGCTCGACGCGAGGGGGCTGCCCGTCCTGCTCGCGATCTCAGTAGCGACCATCGCGGCGGTCGCGCTGACGACGCCGATGGCCTGGCTCTCCTGGCGCTATATCGAGAAGCCCTTCATCGCCATGGGCCGACGGCTGGCTTCGAAACAGCCCTCGCCGGCGAGCGCAATCGAACCAGGGCAGCAGCAATTGCTGTCTCTCGCTTCGACGTCAAGGCCGCTGGACGCCTGTGGAAATGAATGAAGATATCTGGACTGCCCGGAGCAGAACACCCCAATTGTTCGGATGCACTCCGTCGTGAGTGAGGGCCCGATAGTTGGCCTTGCCGACTCCGCTTGAATTGAAAAGATCGAGACATGGGATGCGGTTTATTGCCGCCACGCGCAGCATGGCGGCGATGTAATCGCGGAGAAAGATTCCTAGCCCATTCGGATATACGTCGCTGTCACGATCGTCGTAGGTTGGCAACCACCAGGGCGTGATGAGAAAGACCCGCGCCGTTGGGTAGGATTTCAGCAGAAGCCTGATCGAATGATTGAGGGCCCCTTTGAAGGTCTCGTCACCGACATCGTCGTCCGATCCGATCGGGCGGTCATAGCGGAATTCGTTAGCGCCATACTCCAGGCCAATGTGAGTGACGCTCGGAAAGTTCGTCGCTTGCAGGTTACCGAGAGACGAATCGTGGACCGGTTCTCCGGTCCGCGTTTGTGCAGACCAATCGCCCGAGGAGATCGCGTTGACGATCGCATAGAGTGAAACGGCGTTGAGCGACGGATATTTATGTTGACCCGCGCACGAGCCCGGAAAGGCGCCGTTTATGGCGAACATTCCGAGCCGCTCACCTATGATGCTTGGTGCAGCACCGCCATGGGTTGAGCCGGTACCTGCACTGATGCTGGTACCGAGCTGAAGATAGCAACCGCCGCGCAAAGCACTCCGGCTGCCAGCCCAAAAGGCTGTGCCCAAACCGACCGCGCCTACTCCGAATGCCCTAAGAAAAGCCCGCCGCTCCATATGGCGGGCTCTCTATCATCCACAACAGGTTCCGAGCAACCGCGCTCCTCATACAAAGGAGCCGCGTAAGCGGCGTATCGAGGGTAAGCGGCGTATCGAGGGATGGGCCAGTGCTCCTCACTCTCCGTCATTCCGAGGCGTCCGAAGGGCAAGCCCCGAAATGACGGCGGAGAAAAATTCGCCAGCGTTTTCAATCTGATTTGCCCTGTCCAGCCCTCGCGCAAAAAACATTCCGCTTTCGCCGTCGGGCAAATCAGTGATTTAACTCCGCGCGTCTCACCCAGATGAGGGGCGGCTCGCGATCGTCACGAACGTTGCGGTGAGATGCGGTGGACGCGGGTGCTGTGAACGACGAGCGCAGCTATCCGCGGACGGCGAAGTCGTGTGGTTCTGGCGCCCCGACGCTGGCGCTAAGTCCTGGGGGATGGAAACATCCCTAAGGGTGACGGTGGCAAAAAAGCCCGGTCACCGGGAAGAGCACGAAGTAAGCCGTAAAACCATCGCGCAGGGAAAGCCGGTGTGAATCGGTTGAACCTGTGGCCCTACCCCCGTGCTTTTTGTTGCACGGGGCCCACGGGTGCAACCAGCACCCGGCTTTCCCTGCGCCCTCTGATATCGAGGAGGGTGAAACGAGACACAAAGCTCGGACGCGATGCGCCGCGAGAATGCGAACGCACATCCCCCCGGCTGTTTGAAAATTGAATTAGAATCCATCCCCACGTCGTCCCGAGGCGGCCGCTCACTGCAGAAACCAGCACGCTTCTGCTGATCGCCAGTTGCGCCTCGGTCGCCGGGTGGTCGGAACCGAGCACGCCGAGCACCGGCGGCTGCAGCACCCGGGACGCCCGGACATCGCCTGCTCCCGCGAGCGCACCGGCGAGCCTCCGCTTCCGCACCACAACAGGCGCCGGCGTATCGGCGACCGATCCGGCCCCTGATCGCATCCGCGTGCCAGGCCACGTCCAGCGGGCCGGGCGCGCCAGTGAGATCGTCGGCCAGAAGCCTTAATTGCTGCATGATGCTGTGCCGGAAATGGTGTGCACGTCCTAGGCATCGCCCTGGCTGGATGCAATCCAGCAATGGCGGCGCGCCCAGCCTTTACGCTAGAATGTGCCTTGCTCCAACGTGGGAGGTGTGGCGATGCCGAGAAAGGGAATCACCGGCCACGACGAATGGGTTATCACCGAGGCGCTGGCGACGGCGTTCGTCGCCCTCGAGCAGCTTCCTCCAAAACACCAGCCGCGGCCGCACATGGAAGACATTCGAAAGCTGCTTGCCGCCGGCTGCGATCCTGGAACCGTCACCCTGCATCTGGCGCAGGCGAAGTGCCGGCTGTTCCCCGACGCCGATCCGCTGGCGATCTACGAGGAATACGGTCTCAGCGACGGGCAAGGCTGAGGGCCTAGCGGCTGATCCGCCAGATCGTGCCGTTGCCGTCCTCGGTGATCAGCAGCGCGCCATCGCGTGCGACGGTGACGCCGACCGGGCGTCCCCAGACCTCGGAATCGTTGATGACGAAGCCGGTCGCGAAGTCCTCATATTCGCCGGTCGGCACGCCGTCCTTCAGCCGGATGCGGATCACCTTGTAGCCGGTGCGCTTCGACCGGTTCCACGAGCCGTGAAGGGCCGCGAATATGTCGCCGCGATAGTCGGCGGGAAAATTCTGGCCGTCATAGAACGCGAGGCCGAGCGACGCGGAATGCGCCTGCAGCAGCACGTCGGGCACCGTGACCTTGTCCTTCAGGTCGGCACGCGCGCCGACGTGCCGCGGATCCTGGTTGGCACCGATGTAGAACCACGGCCAGCCATAGAACGCATTCTCGCGCACGCGGGTCACGTAATCGGGCACGAGGTTGTCGCCGAGGCCATCGCGCTCATTGGTCGAGCACCAGGGCACGCCGGTTTGCGGCTGGATCGCAAGCCCGACGCAATTCCGGATGCCGGTGGCAAAGAGGCGCTGGTTCTTGCCGTCGGGATCGAAGGCAAGCACCGCCCCGCGGTCGGTCTCATTGCCCCAGGCGGCGCCGACCGGGCGCTCGCGCTTCCAGGTGTCCAGGCCACCCGGCGGGGTACCCATGCCCTCGCCCGAATTGCCTGCGGAGCCGACCGAGACCAGCATCCGCTTATTGTCGGGCGCAAAGACGATGTCGCGGGTCGAATGGCCCCAGCCGTGCGGCAGATTGGCGACGATCGTTTCCGGCTTTCCGGAAGCCTTGAGGTCGCCATTGCGATAGGCAAAGCGGACCACGCTTCCGGTGTTGGCGACATAGAGCCATTGCGGGTTGTCGCCATTCGGAAAGAAGGCGATGCCGAACGGACGATCGAGGCCGGTGGCATAGACCTCGTTGACCGTAGGTTTGGTCGCACCATCGGCAGCGCGCAACACCCGGATGCGCCCGGCGCGGGTCTCGGCGACGAAGATGTCGCCGTTCGGCGCGGTCTTGATGATCCGCGGCCCGTTCAGGCCGTCGGCGAACAGTTCGGCCTTGAACCCCGGCGGCACTTGCGGAATTGCGGAGGCCGGTCGCGGCGCGACCCGCGACATGTTCGCGGACGATGGTGTCGCTCCGGGTTTGGGCAGATCCTGCGGGGTGATCAGGCGCACCGTGCCCGGCTTGTCGCGTCGCCAATCGCCATAGGCTTCCTGTCCCTTCAGCACAGCCGGCTGTGCATCAGCCGGGATCGTCAACACAAGCAAGGTCGTAATCGTGACGCTTGCTGCGACTGGCTTCCAGGGCATTTCATATCCTCACGCGAGACGACGATCTCGCGAATACGCATCCATAGCGCAGAACCTTGGCGGGCTCATTTCACAATCTCGTCTGTGGTTGCGGCGATTTGGCCGTCAATGTCCTCCTGCCGGTGCATTGAGATCGATCGAGCGCATGCTCAGCGCGAGCGGGATCATCAGAGCGCCGATGACGGCGAGCGTCCAGAACACGTCGATATAGGCGAGGAAGTCGACCTGGCGCTGCAATGTCTGGCCGACCCATGCGACCGCCTGCGAGGCGGCGTCGGAAGCGCGCTGCGCCAGCACGGTCTGCGCCAGCGCGACTCCCATCGAGCCGCCGATGTTGCGGGCGACATTGATCAGCGCCGAGGCTTGGTTGGTCTGTCCGGCGGCACACCGTCGTAGGACGCCGTCGTCACCGGCAGGAACAGGAACGGCAGGCCAACGCAACTGCCGATTGGAACCCTCGCGCAGAGTGTCGGTTCTCCGTGCTCCATTGCACTCCAACGCATCGCGAAGTGATGGCACGTATTCTGATCGGGACGTCTGGCTGGCACTATGATTCGTGGCGCGGGCCGTTCTTCCCGAAGGGCCTGCCGCTCAAGAACCAGCTTCGCTACTACGCCGGCCAGTTTTCGACCACGGAATTGAATGGCGTCTTCTATCGCACGCCGACGCCGGAAGCGGTGAAAGGCTGGCGCGAGCAGACGGACAACGATTTTGTCTTCGCCTGGAAGGCATCCAAGTTCATCACGCATTGGAAGCGCCTGTCGGAGAACTCGGTGAACAGCCTTGAGCTGCTCGAAGACCGTCTGTCGCTACTGGGCAACAAGGCCGGCCCCATCCTGTTTCAACTGCCGCCGCAGTTCGAGGTCAGCCCGGATCGCCTCGCCTCGTTCTTCAAGCTGCTGTCGAAGAGGCGCCGCTACAGCTTCGAGTTCCGGCACCCGAGCTGGTACGCCCCGAAGATCATGCGGCTACTCACGGATGCGAACATGTCGCTGTGTATCTCGGACCACCACGATGCGCCGGCGCCGTGGAGGCGCACCGCCGATTTCGTCTATGTCCGGGGTCACGGCCCTGGAGGCCAGTACAAGGGCCATTATCGCAACGCGACACTGGCCGAGTGGGCTAGGCGCATCCGCTCCTGGAAGAAGCAGGGCTGCGACGTCTACGTTTATTTCGACAACGACCAGAAGAGCGCCGCGCCCGCCGACGCGGCAAAGCTGCGACAATTGGTTGAGCGGAGAAAGTAGGAACCACGCGAGCCGCGTGATGTTGGTTGCCGAGAGCCGCTTGCGCGGCCTCGGATACATTTGAGGAGGTTAACGTGGGATTGCTTTCGAAAGACATCAAGACGATGAACGACCTGCTCCTGCACGGGCTACAGGACATCTATTATGCTGAGCAACAGATCACCAAGGCGCTGCCGAAGATGATAGAGCTCGCTACCAACAGGGATCTGACGCAGGGCCTCAAGACTCATCTGGACGAAACCAGCAAGCAGATCGAACGCCTCGATCAGGTTTTCAAGAAGCTCGGCAAGCAGCCGTCCGGCACCGACTGTCCGGCGATCGATGGGCTGATCAAGGAAGCCAACGAGGTTGCCGGTGAGATCGAGGACAAGTCGGTGCTCGACGCCGCAATCGTGGCGAGCGCGCAGGCGGTCGAGCACTACGAGATTTCCCGCTACGGCACCCTGATCGCCTGGGCGGAAGAGCTCGGCCACGATGACATCGTGCGCTTCCTCACCACCAACTTGAACGAGGAAAAGGCCGCCAATACCAAGCTCAACACGATCGCGCTGCGCAAGGGCGTCAATCGCAAAGCGGCCAGTTGACCGCGTGACTCCTGGTCAAAAAAATGCCGGCGCACGGCCGGCATTTTTCTTGATCGCATCGATCCGTTATCGGCCGCCCGGCTGCTTGCCCATGTTGTTATTGGTGCCCGGACCGACATTGCCTTGGCTGGAAGGATTGGCCGCGCGGCCCGAGCCGCTGCCAGCGCCGGTCGTCATGCCCTTCTTGCTTGGGTGCGTACTCGTATGCGGTGTCGCGCCAGGCCCGACATTGCCCTGGCTGGACGCACCCGGCGCGGGCTGCGCCTGCTGCGCAAGCGCGCCGCCGGCCGACAGCGCAAGAACACATGCAGAGGCCAGAATGATCTTCTTCATCAGCATCTCCCTGGGGTTGAAGTGAGGGCTCAACCCGACGCCCGCCGACCAGTTCCTACCGCCATGAACGCAAGTTCGGGCGCTTCAGCATCGATGGCCCCGTCAACAAAAGACCCCGCCAGTTATTTTCATAACCGACGGGGTACTTGCTTGGAGTTTTCTCTTCTTCCGGATGTCTCCTCTTCCGGATCTCTCCTTCCGAAGTTACTTGCTCCGTCCCAACAACGTCCGCGCACCGCAGTCGTTCCTAATTACTTCGGGGCCGATTGCGGTCTTGATCGGGAGAAAGTTAGGAACCAAGCAGGCCAAACCGGGTTCCCGACAGAGATTCGCGGGACCGACATGTCCGTATGGTTCAAAGACGAGGCCTTCCCTGCGCTGCTGGAAAGCGCGGTGGAGATCGCGTGGGACTATCTTGAGCGGGCTGGCGAAATCGATGATCCCGTGGAAGCGCATCGCTTCCTGATCGAGAAAGTCGCGTTCATGATCAGCCAAGGCCAGCACAACAGACTTATGCTGTCGAACCGAGCCATTTCCGCCTTTCAGCAATACAAGCACGCCCGCACGATCGAGTTGTCGCTGATCTCGCAATAGGGCGGCCGTGGATGCGTTTTTCGCCTAGTGGATGATGTCGAGCGGCAATCGGCAAATCTCGTCACCGTCTTCGTTGGTCACGAGGATCGAGTAGTGCCGGTTCTTCAGGTCCGGGTGCTCGCCGAGCAGCCGCCGCGCAATGTCGTCGGCCGAATCCATCGCGGCGATGTCATCGGAAAGTTCCGCGCCGCCTTGATCGGCAACCGTCTTGGTGTTGACGAGATCGAAATGGTAGAGCGGCATTTTTCGCTCCTGGCATCGTCTCACCCAGGAATACGCACGGCAACCCGGCTTGGTTCCCTGGCCGTAGTCCGCTGTCCCGTCCGCTTAGAAAATCCTGGCGGCTTGAAGGAACGCCGGTCCGCAACGTCGGTTAGGCGCTAAACAACGACAGCGAGGTCTGCCATGAGAGTTTGCGATGCGATGACCCCAGACGTTCAGCTCTGTACTCCCGAAGACAGCTTGAAGGATGCGGCAGAGGCAATGGGCGCGCTCGGCGTCGGACTGTTGCCGGTAACCGAGAATGACCGTTTGGTCGGCATGGTGTCCGACCGCGACATCGCGGTTCGCGGCATCGGCATGGGTCGCGGACCGGAGGCGCGGATACGGGACGTCATGACTGCCGAGGTGAAGTACTGCTTCGAAGATCAGGATCTCGACGAGGTCACGGCAAATATGGGTAAGATCCAGGTCCGCCGCCTGCCCGTGCTCAATCGCGAGAAGCGGCTGGTCGGCATCATTGCGCTCGGCGATATTGCGCAGGCAAAGGGCGGTGACGGCGCGGGCGCGGCGCTAAGCGAGATTTCTCGTCCCAGCGCCCAGCATGCGCAGCTATAGCAATGCGCGAGCATCAGCATGAGAAGGTCAGCCTCAACCTTGATCTGCTTTGCGCGACGTTGGCGATCGTCAGCGCGGCACCGCCCACGGGGATGCTGAGATATCTGTTGGGATGAAGCGGGCCAATCATGTGCCGCGGACCGCCGGCCCGCCGCCGACGTCGCTGTTCCTGCCGGGCTTCCTGATTGCCGCCGGCATCATCGTGGCTTTGGGCGCGATCGCCTATCTGCGAATAGCTTACGTCGAGTCGGATTAGGATCCCGTCGTTCCCGAGGACACGATCGGGGAAACAGCTTCATCTGTCGAGAGCTGCTGCTCGTCCTTCGTCTCGAAGGTCATCGACAGGCCGCCTGTTGGATCGATGGCACGCTCAAGCCATTTAATCGATTCTTCGATCCAGTGATCGCTGTTCGCGGGGTCGGCTTGCGCCATCGCCCGGCAGGCGTCGGCCTGCGCCAGGCAGGCAGCCTTGCGATCCATCGTCATGTCAGCGCGGCGATTGCAGGCCGGGTGATGTCAACCATTCGTTCAGATGAGCAGCGGTCTCCGCTTGCCTTGCCTTTTTCAACAATGCATCGCGTGCTTCGCCTTGCGGCAACTGCTCTGCTGCCCGCACGCGCCTCGTCCGCCGCCCTCTGGAGCCGCTCGTCGAACGGCACGCTGTTCTTTCTTCGATTGCGTTTTGCCGTCATGGAAGTCTCCTGCTTCGCGAATGAGCCAAGAATCGCGCTTCCGCCAACCTATCGTCGCTAACTCAGGTTACTTCGCGCGAACAAAATAAAACGGTTGCGCAAGGAATGAACCATCTCGAAAAACCGCCACGACAAGCTTTTCTCCTGACGACCGTCATTCCTCCGCAGCTAAGGTTTGGCTTGCGTGGCGGCTTCGCCCTGCTGCCGTGCCGGCACGCTCAGATGCACCTCATGGCCCTGTCGAATCGCGAGCGATGCAGCAGCGACGGCCGATTCGAACGCAGACTCCTTGGTCGCATATTCACCGTTCACAGCGCCGTCATGCAGCACGCCCCATTGGTCGCGAATTGGCACGATGGCGTATTGCGCAAGTCCCATCTTCCTCTCCGTTGCAACCTCTTTGCGATTACTTCTTGTCGGGAGTGTTCGGGCGAACGGTCATGTTGGTCTCGGGCATCCTGTCCCTGCCCTCGTCGCCGTTGTCGTCCCGTCCGCCTGAAGTCGATGTCCCGCTACCGCTGCGGCTCGGCCTCGTTGCGCTGCCGGTTGTCGGCGCGGAGCCGGGTGTGGCGGAGCTCGCGGCCGGGTCTCCCGTGGTCGATCCGCGCCCGCTCGGTGCGCCACCGGCTTGCGCCAGTGCAAGTGTGGAGCACAGCGTGACTCCGAAAGCCAATGCAGTTCGTGTCAGTTTCATCGCAACCCATCCTTAAGACGTCGATGAAACTAATCGGCCAGCGACGAGAACGTTCCTAATTGCAGTTCCCGATGCCTGATCTGTCGCGGCTATGCGGTGCGTGAACTGAGCGCCGGCTCCGGTCCTGGCGCATTCATATCCCGATAGGGAGTCGCCTCAGTGCGCGGCTTGCCCTGCAGCGGCACCGTGAGCCGGCAGACCAGGCCTTCGGGACGCCAGTCGAAATCGGCCTTGCCGCCGAGCTGCGTCTCGATGCTGGCGATCACGCTCCTCGTGCCGAATCCCTTGGAGGTCGGCTTGGTCACGCGCGGGCCGCCTGTTTCAACCCACGCCATGATCAGCTTGTCGCTTTGCACTTCCCAGGTAATGGCGAGCCGTCCCGAGAGCGAAGAGAGGCTGCCGTATTTCGCGGAGTTGGTGACGAGCTCGTGCAGCGCCAGCGCCAGCGTTTGCGCCGTGGCAGGCTCGAGCTGGACTTCCGCTCCCTCGTATTG
The DNA here is from genome assembly GCF_054063735.1 of Bradyrhizobium sp. USDA 10063. Lineage (NCBI taxonomy): Bacteria > Pseudomonadati > Pseudomonadota > Alphaproteobacteria > Hyphomicrobiales > Nitrobacteraceae > Bradyrhizobium > Bradyrhizobium sp. USDA 10063. The sequence continues at coordinate 1,094,784 of NZ_JBSSGP010000002.1, forward strand.
GATTTGTCCGGCCTCCGAATAGGGCGCCACTTCTTCAGCGACCAGTCGGCGGATTTCAGCACCCTGCCAGCTCGAGAGCGACAGCACGGTGTGAACCCGTGCCAGCGCCGTGATGCGGCCTTCTACCGCCTGCACATACGCGTTGACATTCTGCGCGCGCGTCAACCGCACGATCGACTGCGCCAGCGCGAGTGCGTTCTTGGCGCGATGATCGACTTCTCGCGTGAGCAGGCTCTGCCGTTCTTCGGCGCGCTTGCGGTCGGTGATGTCGACGGTGACGCCGCTGACCCGCACCACCCGGCCGTTCTTGTCGGTGGTCGCTGCCGCCGTGCCGACGCACCAGCGCACCTCCCCATCGGGGCGGATGATGCGGAATTCAGCCTCGTACGATTTCACGCCCTTCGCGAATTCCGTCCAGGCCTCACGCAAGCCATCGAAATCCTCGGGATGAAACAGCGCTTGAATGTTCGCGGACGTCAGCTCGAAGCTCTTGGCATCGACGCCGAAGATCTTGTACTGGCCGTCGTCCCACATCCAGTCGCCGTTGACCCAATCCCAGTCCCAGGAGCCCATCTTGCCGGCAGCAATCGCCATGCTGCGGCGCTGTTCGCTCTCGACCAGCCGCGCGGTTGATTGCTCGAGCTCTGCGGTGCGCGCGCGGACACGATCCTCAAGTTCGGAGTTGAGCCGCTCCAACTGCCGGGTCTTGCGGTAGAGCTCGGCGAATACGCGGATCTTGGCGCGCAGCACTTCCGGCACCACCGGCACCGGAACGTAGTCGACCGCACCCATTTCATAGCCGCGCAGCCGGTCGATATCGCTGACCTGGATCGCCGAGATGAAAATCATCGCGGTCTTCTGGAAGCGCGGATGCTCGCGGATCATGGCCGCGAGCTCGAAACCATCGAGCTCGGGCATGCAGACGTCGACCAGGATGACCGCAACCTCGTTCTTGAGCAGAAACTCGAGAGCTTCCCGCCCCGAAGCGGCCACCACCAAATTCTCGCCGAGCTCCTTCAGGATCACTTCATAGGCCAGCAGCTTTGCCGGCTGATCGTCGACCAGAAGGATGTTCACCTTTTCGTGGTCCATCATTTTCACGCTGCTTCAGCGATGTAGCCACATGCGGATGGCGAGCAGCAATTGCTCGGTATTCACCGGCTTGGCCAGATAATCCGACGCTCCCGCTTCCAGGCATTTCTCGCGGTCGCCTTTCATCGCCTTCGCGGTCAATGCGATGATGGGAAGACGGGCAAGTGCCGCATTCTGCCTGATTACGCCGATGGTCTGATAGCCGTCCATCTGCGGCATCATGATGTCCATCAGGACGATGGCAATCTTGGGATTGGATTCGACCAGCGCGATAGCCTCGTGGCCGGTCGTAGCTGTCAGTACCTTCATACCACGCCGCTCGAGCACGCTGGAAAGCGCGAAGATGTTTCGTGCATCGTCATCGACGAGAAGCGCCGTCTTGCCAATCAGATCCTCATCGGAACTGTTAAGTTTCTCGAGCATCCTTTGTTTTTCAATCGGCAATTCCGTGATGACACGGTGCAAGAACAGTGACGTTTCATCGAGCAGACGCTCTGGCGATTCGACGCCTTTTACGACAATGCTGCGCGCCATCGTGTGAAGCTCGGCATCCTCCTCGGCCGAAAGTTCCCGTCCGGTGAAGACCACGATCGGAACATTGGACAGGCTTTCGTCCTTGCGGATTGCGTCGAGCACCTCAAACCCGCTCATGTCCGGCAGCCGGAGATCGAGCACGACGCAGTCGCAGGGATTGTTGCGCAGGGTGGACAGCGCGCCTGCTCCGGTACCGGCGGTGACGATCTCGACGTCCTTGTGATCGAGCAGTTCCTTGATGCTGAGCTGTTCGGCGGGATTGTCTTCCACGATCAGAAGCCGCTTGCGTCGAGGCCTTGCGTATTCCTTGATCTGGGCGAGTGCCGCGCTGACGCCCTCGGTCGTCGTGGGCTTGTTGACGAAAGAGAATGCGCCACGCGCCAGCGCGTGCTGCCGGTCTTCGTCGAGCGTGATGACCTGCACGGGAATGTGCCGGGTTAGCGGATTGTGCTTGAGCTGGCTCAGCACGGTCCAGCCGAGCATGTCGGGCAGGAACACATCGAGCGAAACCGCGGTCGGCTGGAATTGCTTGGCGAGGTCCAATGCGTCGCCACCGTGGTTCGCCACCAGGACCTTGAAGCCCTTGTCTCGGGCCAGATCGACCAGGACCCGCGCGTAATGCGGGTCGTCTTCGACGATCAGGAGGATCATGTCTCCAGGCTCGAGATTGAGCCGGTCGTCGAGCACCTCCACCACACGCTCCTGCGTTGCGGGCGCTTGCAGCGCCGGCGCGCCACCCTGCGATAAGGGCAGCGGCGGCGGCACGCGAAGCGCGACGGTCGGGCCGGAATATTTCAGCGGCAGATAGAGCGTGAAGGTGCTGCCTCTGCCGGGCGCACTTCGCAGATGGATTTCGCCGCCAAGCAGGCTCGCGAGTTCGCGGCTGATGGCAAGGCCAAGGCCGGTGCCGCCGTACTTGCGGCTGGTGCCGGCATCGGCCTGCTGGAACGCTTCAAAGATCAGCTTCTGCTTGTCCAGAGGGATGCCGATGCCGGTATCGCTCACCTCGAAGGCGACGACTGCGGGCGCGGTGTTGAGGATCGGATGCTCGGCACTCCAGCCGCCGACCGCGGCCGAGACGGTCAGCTTGACGCCGCCCTCGGCGGTGAACTTGAAGGCGTTCGACAACAGGTTCTTCAGCACCTGCTGCAGGCGCTTGGAGTCGGTGACCATGCTGCGGGAAAGCGTCTCGTCGACCTCGATGCTGAACGACAGATGACGGTTTTCCGCCTCGTGGCGGAACGGCCGGCCGACGGTCTCGAGCAGGCTCGATGTCAGGATCTCCTCGGCGTCCACGGTCACGGTGCCGGACTCGATCTTCGAAAGATCGAGGATGTCGCTGATCAGGTTGAGCAGGTCGGTGCCGGCGCCATGGATGGTGCGGGCGAATTCAACCTGCTTCGGCGACAGATTGCCTTCCGGATTTTCCGAAAGCTGCTGGCCGAGGATCAGAATGCTGTTCAACGGCGTGCGCAGCTCGTGCGACATGTTGGCCAGGAATTCGGACTTGTATTTCGAGGTCAGCGCAAGCTCGCTCGCTTTTTCTTCCAGCGCGCGGCGCGCCTGCTCGATTTCCTGGTTCTTGCGTTCAACCTCGACGTTTCGTTCGGCGAGCTGCTGAGCCTTCAGTTCGAGCTGCTCGTTGGTCTGCTGCAATTCCCGCTGCTGGGTCTGAAGCTCGCCGGCGAGCTGCTGCGACTGCTTCAGCAGGCCCTCGGTCTGCATCGTCGCCTCGATACTGTTGAGCAGGATGCCGACGCTGTCGGTAAGCTGCTCCACAAAGGTGATCTGCGAGGCGGTGAACGCCGCGAGCGAGGACAACTCGATCACCGCCTTGACCTGGTTCTCGAACAGGACGGGGAATACGACCACGTTTTTCGGTAGCACGCGCATCAGCGCGGAATTAACCGGCACCACGTCGCGCGGAATATCCGAGAGCAGCCGCTGGCGCTTGTCCAGTGCACACTGGCCAATCAGTCCCTCGCCCATTCGCACAAAGGGCGGGTGGGGATTGGCGCCATCGTCTGCATAGGCGGACAACAGACGTAGCTGCGGGTTCTCGGCGTTCTCGACCTGGTAGATCACGCCCATATGCGCGTTGATCACGGGCGCCAGTTCGGTCAGCAATAGCCGCCCCACGGTCGACAGGTCGCGCTGGCCCTGCAGCATGTTGGTGAATCTGGCGAGATTGGTCTTCAGCCAGTCCTGCTCGGTGTTCCGGTCCGTCGTCAGACGGAGGTTGCCGATCATGGTGTTGATGTTGTCCTTGAGCTCGGCCACCTCGCCGCGGACGTCGACCTGGATGGTGCGGGTCAGGTCGCCTTTTGTCACCGCGGTCGCAACTTCTGCGATGGCGCGGACCTGCGAGGTCAGGTTCGCGGCGAGCAGGTTGACGTTGCCGGTCAGATCCTTCCAGGTGCCGGCGGCGCCGGGCACATTGGCCTGGCCGCCGAGCCGGCCTTCAACGCCGACTTCGCGCGCCACGGTCGTGACCTGATCGGCGAACGTCGCCAGGGTTTCTGTCATGTTGTTGATGGTGTCAGCGAGCGCGGCCACCTCGCCCTTCGACTTCACGGTCAGGTTCTGCTTCAGATCGCCATTGGCCACCGCGGTCACGACCTTGACGATGCCGCGCACCTGCTCGGTCAGGTTGGCTGCCATCACGTTCACGGTATCGGTGAGGTCCTTCCAGGTGCCGGCGACGCCGCGTACCTCGGCCTGGCCGCCGAGCTTGCCTTCGGTGCCGACCTCGCGCGCCACGCGCGTCACTTCGCCGGCAAACGCATTGAGCTGATCCACCATGGTGTTGATGGTGTTCTTCAGTTCAAGGATTTCACCCTTCACGTCGACGGTGATCTTGCGCGAGAGGTCGCCGCGCGCCACGGCGGTCGTGACTTCCGCGATGTTGCGCACTTGCGTGGTGAGGTTCGCCGCCAGCAGGTTGACGTTATCAGTGAGGTCCTTCCAGGTGCCGGCCACGCCGGGCACCACGGCCTGACCGCCCAGCCTGCCCTCGGTGCCGACCTCGCGCGCCACGCGCGTCACTTCCGCTGCGAAGGAGCGGAGCTGCTCCACCATCGTGTTCAGCGTCTCCTTCAGGAGCAGAATCTCACCGCGGACGTCGACGGTGATCTTCTTCGACAGGTCGCCGCCGGCGATCGCGGTCGCGACCTCCGCGATGTTGCGCACCTGGGCCGTCAGGTTCGACGCCATGAAATTGACGTTGTCGGTGAGGTCCTTCCAGGTGCCGGCGACCTCGGGCACTTCGGCCTGGCCGCCAAGCTTGCCTTCGGTGCCGACCTCGCGCGCCACGCGCGTCACTTCGGAGGCGAAGGCGTTGAGTTGGTCCACCATCGTGTTGATGGTGTTCTTCAGCTCCAGGATTTCGCCCTTCACGTCGACCGTGATCTTGCGCGACAGGTCGCCGCGCGCCACCGCGGTCGTGACTTCCGCGATATTGCGGACCTGCGCGGTCAAATTGCCGGCCATCGAGTTGACGCTGTCGGTGAGGTCCTTCCAGGTCCCGGCGACACCGGGCACATTCGCCTGGCCGCCCAGACGCCCTTCGGTGCCCACCTCGCGCGCCACGCGCGTCACCTCGCCCGCAAAGCGGTTGAGCTGGTCAACCATCGTGTTCAGCGTTTCCTTGAGCTGCAGGATCTCGCCGCGCACGTCCACCGTGATCTTGCGCGACAGGTCGCCGCCGGCGATCGCGGTCGCGACCTCCGCGATGTTGCGTACCTGTGCGGTCAGGTTGCCCGCCATCGAGTTCACGGAGTCGGTGAGGTCCTTCCAGGTGCCGGCGACGCCGGGCACCTCGGCCTGGCCGCCCAGCTTGCCGTCGGTACCCACCTCGCGCGCCACGCGCGTGACTTCGCCCGCGAACGCGTTGAGCTGGTCCACCATCGTGTTCAGCGTCTCCTTCAATTGAAGGATTTCGCCTGACACGTTCACCGTGATCTTCTTCGACAGGTCGCCCTTCGCCACCGCGGTTGCGACTTCCGCGATGTTGCGGACCTGGCCGGTCAGGTTCGATGCCATCGAGTTGACGCTGTCGGTCAGATCCTTCCAGGTGCCGGCCACGCCGCGTACCAGCGCCTGGCCGCCGAGCTTGCCTTCGGTACCGACCTCGCGCGCCACGCGCGTGACTTCGCCGGCGAACGCGTTGAGCTGGTCCACCATCGTGTTGATGGTGTCCTTCAGTTCCAGGATTTCACCGCGGACGTCCACCGTGATCTTCTTCGAGAGGTCGCCGTTGGCAACGGCCGTCGTCACTTCCGCGATGTTGCGGACCTGGGCCGTCAGGTTGGACGCCATGAAGTTGACGTTGTCGGTCAGGTCCTTCCAGGTGCCGGCCACGCCGAGCACATTGGCCTGGCCGCCCAGCTTGCCTTCGGTGCCCACTTCGCGCGCCACGCGCGTGACTTCGGACGCGAAGGCATTGAGCTGGTCCACCATCGTGTTCAGCGTCTCCTTCAATTGAAGGATTTCGCCTGACACATTCACCGTGATCTTCTTGGAAAGGTCGCCACCGGCGATCGCGCTGGCGACGTCGGCGATGTTGCGCACCTGGGCGGTCAGGTTGGACGCCATGAAGTTGACGTTGTCAGTCAGATCTTTCCAGATGCCGCCGACGCCGGGCACCTGGGCCTGGCCGCCGAGCTTGCCTTCCGTGCCGACCTCGCGTGCCACGCGCGTGACCTCGCCGGCGAAGGCGTTGAGCTGGTCCACCATCGTGTTGATGGTGTCCTTCAGCTCGAGGATTTCGCCGCGGACGTCAACGGTGATTTTCCGCGACAGGTCGCCGCGCGCCACCGCGGTCGTCACGTTGGCGATGTTGCGCACCTGCGCGGTCAAGTTGCCGCACATCGCGTTGACGGAATCGGTCAGATCCTTCCAGGTGCCGGCCACACCAGGCACGATCGCCTGGCCGCCGAGCTTGCCGTCGGTGCCCACCTCGCGCGCGACGCGCGTCACTTCGGACGCGAACGAGCGCAACTGGTCGACCATCGTGTTGATCGCTTCCTTGAGCTGCAAGATCTCGCCACGGACGTCGACCGTGATCTTCTTCGACAGGTCGCCATTGGCGACCGCGATCGTCACCTCCGCGATGTTGCGGACCTGACCGGTCAGGTTGTTGGCCATCGAGTTGACGCTCTCGGTCAAGTCTTTCCAGACGCCGGTCACCTCCGGTACCTGCGCCTGTCCGCCAAGCCGCCCCTCGACGCCGACTTCGCGCGCCACGCGCGTCACTTCCGATGTGAACACGCCGAGCTGCTTGATCATCGTGTTGACGATGTTGGCCGACTGCAGGAATTCGCCGCGCAGCGGCCGCCCTTCGACGTCAAGCTGCACGGTCTGCAGCAGGTCGCCTTGTGCGACTGCCGCGACCGCGCGCGTCACTTCCCGCGTTGGCCACAAGAGGTCGTCGATCAGCGTGTTGATGGAGCCTTCCATGTCCGCCCAGGAGCCACTGGAAAGACCGAGATTCACGCGTTGGCGGGTCTGTCCCTCGCGGCCGACGACCTCTCCGACGCGCTCGAGCTGCTGGGCCATGCGCTCGTTGGCCGCGGCGATCTCATTGAAGGCGTCCGCGATCTTGCCGTCGATCCCAAGATAGTCGCCGCGCATGCGCACGGTGAAGTCGCCGGCCCTCATTGCCTGAAGGGACTGCAACAGGTCCTGGGTGGGATCGATCTTGCCGTTTTGTCTGTTACGGCGGGGTTCGCCACGACTACGAGGAGCGGGACCAAGATCGGTCATAAAATTCCCCCTGCACGCTGGCCGGCTTTGGATTTTCGAAGTTCCGGACCATCGGACGCATAAGAAGGGTAGGTTGCGATCTAATCAAGCCAGAAAAATATGCGGTAATTCTTGGGACAGAGCCAAACGTTATCAATGAGACATCCGACTGAAGGTTCCCGCCCGTCGGGAACTTTTTTAAGACCGATCAGCGAACCCTGGAAGACTTAAGCCTGGTGCAGGAACGAAAGTCTCGCCTTGGCGTTGGCCGTCCGCGGGGCAGGATCTCAGATGGCCAAGAAGACCAAACAGCTCGAACTCGAAAAGGACTACTTCGAGAGCGAGCGCAATTTCCGTCTTCTGGTCAAGGGCGTCACCGACTACGCGCTCTACATGCTGAGCCCGCAAGGTATCGTCGCGAACTGGAATGCGGGCGGAGAGCGAATCAAGGGCTACGCGGCCGAGGAAATCATCGGCCAGCATTTCTCGCGCTTTTATACCCCGGCAGATCGAGCGGCGGGCAAGCCGGCGCGGGCGTTGAAAATCGCCGAGGAGACCGGTCGCTACGAGGAGGAAGGCTGGCGCGTCCGCAAGGATGGCTCGTTCTTCTGGGCGAGCATCGTGATCGACCCGATTCGCGATCCCTCCGGCCGCCTGATCGGCTTTGCCAAGATCACCCGCGATATCACGGAGCGGCGCGAAGCGCAGCTCAAGCTCGAGCAGGTACAGCGACAGCTTGCGGAATCCCTGAAGATGGACGCGCTGGGCCAACTGACCGGCGGTGTCGCGCACGACTTCAACAATCTCTTGATGATCATCTCGGGCAATTTGCACACGATCAAGAAGGAGCTGACGAGCCCGCGGGCTGTGCGTGCGCTGAGTGCGATCGAGACCGCTACACAGCGTGCCGCATCCCTGACCAGCCAGCTCCTCAGCTTCGCCCGAAGACAGAGCGTCAATCCGCGGACCATCGACGTCGATCGCCAGATCGCGTCGGTACGGGAGGTGTTGGCCAGCGCGCTTGGCAGCATGGTGGCGTTGCAGATCGATATCCAGTCCGACGTCTGGCCGGTCTTCGTCGATCCCACCGAGTTTGAAACCGCCCTCCTCAACCTTGTCATCAACGCTCGGGATGCGATGCCGGAAGGCGGCACCGTCGCCGTCTCGGCGCGCAATGATCCGGACAAGGATCAGGTTCTGATTTCGGTCGGGGATACCGGCACGGGCATCCCACAAGATGTGCTAGGCAAAGTGTTCGATCCCTTCTTCACCACCAAGCCCATCGGCAAGGGAACCGGCCTCGGCCTCTCCCAGGTGCATGGCTTCGTCCATCAGGCCGGCGGTACGATTGAGATCGAAAGCGGGCTTGGCAAGGGCACCACGGTCCGCCTCCGCCTGCCCCGGAGCAGCGCGGCCGAACATCACGAACGGGAGAGCCTGAACAAGCAAGCCTCCGCAACCGTCCTGCTGGTCGAGGACAATCCCGCCGTGGCCGATGCTAGCGCCGGGCTGCTCGAGCAGCTCGGCTACACTGTCCGCTGGGTGCCCAACGCCGAAACGGCGCTGCAAGAGATCGAGGCTGACGATGTCGACCTCGTGTTCAGCGACATCATCATGCCCGGCAAGATGGACGGACTGAAGCTGGCGCGCGCGATCAGGGAACGAAACCCGACGTTGCCGGTCCTGCTCACGACCGGCTATTCCGATACTGCCAAGCACGTCAGGGTGGATTTTCCCGTCCTCCGCAAGCCCTACCAGCTTCACGAGCTCAGCCGTGAGTTGTCGAAGCTGACCGGGCACGGTTGATCCGCGCCGCGGGTCGTCATTTCATCCGACCCGCAGGAACCTGGCCGCGCCCGGATTTGTTGTTCGGAGCGCCACGGGAAATGCCGCTGGAGCATTGATGGCCAATGACGACCCGAAGGAGACCGCCAAAACGCAGTAAGCTCGCGCATGGGCGGGATTTGGCGCCGTGTCGCCCACTCGTGCTCGACGATTCCAGTTACGAGGAATTGCTGGACGATTGGATGGTCGCCTATCCGGGCACCGAGTTGGTCCCGTTGGCGACCTCAATCAGCTAGCCTGGCTCGCGGACGGCCAGCTTCCCCGCACGAGCCGGACCCGCTCGATGCGCCCGCATTGCTCGCAGCGATACTGAATGACGTCCTTGCCGTCATCGCCCGGGGTGCTCCTCTCGAGCCGCATCGTCTTCCTGCAGATAACGCAGGAGATCAGTGTGAGCAGCGGGTTGCGATCGTCATTCATCGTTCCCGTCCGACACAAAACTCCTCGAAGTTAACCTATGTGACGGTTGCGGCAGCCGAAATGGGCCATGTTGTCACTATTCCATGTCGTTAATATTGATGGCCGCGGGGGGCGGATTCCTATGGAACGTAAGCGATCTCCGGTGGAGCAACAGGCGGCCGACGCGCTGCGCCGCGCACGCCAGCTTCCGGTCGGTGCCGACCGCAACGATCTCCGCCAGCTTGCAGTCGGACTGTTATGGTTGCACCGCCGTGGCATGGACGCCCTGCTGGAGGGGCGCCTCCAAGGGTTTTCCCCGCTGAGCCGCCCTCTTTCCGAGACCCTCGTCGATTGACATCAACGGAAGCATCGGGCGACCCCGGCGCGGGATCCGGGCCGCGTCATTCCGGCCGCCAGATGTCGGCCAACTGCTCGGCCTTGACGAGGTCAATCTGTTCGGTGAAGCGCAATCGATACATCGTCATCAGAGCGTCATGACCGGCGTCGGAGGAACTGCACAGCGCGTCCTCGACGATGATCACGCGAAAGCTGAGGTTGACAGCATCCAGCACCGTCGAGAGCACGCAGACGTCCGTCTCGGCTCGACAAAAAAGTCCAGCGGAAGCTGGCTCCGCCAGACAGTTAGATCCGGGCCGTGAGAAGAACCAGAGCCCCGATGCCGTAAGCGGTTTCAAGGCCCATGCAGACCTCCGGATATAGCAAGAACAGTGTCGACCACGCGTCCTCGCATTCAAGTCAAAGCGTGAAAGCCACGTAGACAAGGAGCGCAATCAAAAGTGCGAAGCCGATGCTGATCGTCGCAAGCATTGCCTTCGCCATTGCGCCCTCCCGCGGCTTCGCGCGTTAGCTTGTTGACGGGTCGTCCGACGCTCAAACGCGTCAACGTGGTGAAAGTTGCTTGGAGAACCTCAGCGTCGATTTTCAGCCGCTCTTCTCGGCGCTGTCGATGCTTTCGCGATGGATTTCGGTTCCGGCATCATCGAGCACCGCAACCGCATAACCCTTGCCGAGATATTCCTGCCTGCTCTCGGCGATATCGATCGCAAGCCGCTTGGCGACTGCGAGCGCCTGGTCGCGGTCGTCCACCGGTCGCCCCGTGACATCGATCGTCCGATCGTGGTCAACAAGCCTGAAGTGATAGTGGCTCATCGGCATGCTCGTGGCGTTAGACCAGCTTTGACTGGTATTGCTCTCGTGCCACCTTTCCAGGTCAGGTTTCGGGCCGCCGGGTCGCTGCTCCTTCTCCGGATTCCCCTTCCACGGTTTATCGGTCTGTTTGTGCGAACCCCAGTCGGTCTGCTGCCGGGGATCATCGAGTGGCGTTTCCTTGCTCATGCGACACCTCCTCACGAGGCAAGCGCGAGAGCCAGATCGGTTCCTGACGCGGACATTCCGTCGCGGTCCCGCAGCACCTCGCGCTATGGGCCTCCTGCCACCGAACCGGCGATGACCATAACCAGCGCGTCGAGATCGATCTTGCCTTTGACGACGAGATCGGAGGATCGTTCAACGTGCAGGGCCTGCGGGTTGTTGCCCGCCTGGCGCAGCAGCTCGCCTACGATTGCTTCCTTCAGCTTCTTCTCGAGCATCCTGGCTTCCTCGCAACCGTGCACTCACGTCGCCGGCGCAAGCTCTGGCCCGACCCGCATCGCGCGCCTGCGCTTGAAGCCCCGATAGTCGTCGATCGCCTTGTTCGACAGCAGAAGGCGCCGCCGCTCTCCCCGTTGCACCATCAACTCGATATCATCGACGAGAAAGCGGCTCGCGACTGCGGCATCGTCGAGCTCGCCGGTGCGCTCGAGAAAATCCCAGGCGATCTGCACCGAATGTTCGATCAATATGGGTAAGGGCTCGGTCATGTTCTCCTCACGATCCAAACGCGCGGAGACAACGTCCGTTCCTGGTTCGAAACGGGCGGAAGTACATCGTGCTGTCGCGCAACTTCCTTGTTCACGGAGCCGCAACACGGTCCGCTGGCGAGGCTGATTGACGCGCTCAATCCTTCTTCAGTCGCGCAACCGGTTGGCGTTTCAGGTGCTCTCTGACATCGGGCAGCCGTTCGCTGCCGCCGGCAGCTTTCCACTGACCGATCAGCACCGTCATCTCCGAACGCATGGCAAGCAGCCGGCGCGCCGCTTCCGTGCAATCGTGATCGTGATTGACCTGGTCGCGGATCACGCCCTCGACGACGATCATCTCGTCCCGTAACGCACTGATCTTACGACGGATTTCATTAATTCTATTGTCCATGCCTTGTTAGAACAAAAATAGAACATAAAGTCAAGTCACGGATTTGAGACCGTGAGGCAGACCATGAGGACATCGGCCGTGAAATATGGCGGGGTGCGCGAGCGCGCCAGCGCCCAAATGACCCGCGCCCAGGCATTGCGATTAAAGGGCCTCGCAGAGGAGGCCTACCAGCCCAAGCAGTACGCGCGAGATCTCAGCTTCGAAGAAGCCGAGCGGCGTATTCATGCGCTCGAGACGGAAATCGCGCTGGCGGATTCGTTCTAGCTGATGGTGACAACTCCCTCGCCGCGTCCGGAGCCATCGGCCTTATCAGCCGTTATCGGCCGATGACGGAGGAAGAGCGTCAGCTCCTCAAGGATACCTCGGAAAATCTGCTGCGGCTGTTGCGCCAATGGGATGACACCATCGCGGGAATGCACATCGCCATTTCCGAACTCTACCGCGCGGGCATGGTGACTTCCGAACGAAAGGCAGTCGCGCTCTCGCGGCTGAAGCTTAGACGAGACCTGATCCGCCGGGAAAACAAGCCGACGGAATATCTGGACGGGCTGATCGACGAACTCGACAAATGGACGGCTCGTTGAGGATATGCGGAACACCTATGCCTATAACGACGGCTACTATGGCTACGGCTACAACAGCGGCTTCGTCTGCCAGCCCGGAACGACATTCATCGGCCGGGATGGCCGACGACACATCTGTCAGTGACGATCAGGCGTTGCGAATCGAAGGAAGACGGCCGCAAGGGCCGCCTCCTCTTTTGTGTCCTCGCCTTCCGTTAACAAATGATATAGCCGGGGTGACTAAGCGTCGGTCGGCCGATTGGTCACTGCCCGGAGCACCTCTTGCTGGACATCGAACGGAATTCGCCGCTTCCTTTCCCGCTTGCGTTGAAAGACGGGCGGACGATCGAAACCGTTGGCGACGTAGCGGACTTCCTTTCATCGCTCACTGAGGATCAGCGCGAGCGCGTTCACTGGAGAACGGCGATCCTGATGCTCAACAATGCCATGAAGGAATCGCGCTATCTGAAGATCGCCACCATCAACCTGCGCTCCGCACTCACCTATGAGCGCTTGCTGGCGTAGGACGCGCCGTGACCGTGTTCGTACGGACATGGCCGAATCGTGGCTTTTTGCCTAAGCAAAGCTTGTTATGGCCGCAAACAAGGTAACGGCGGTACAACACGGCGGCTCGGGCTCAATCCGCCACGGCTGCAATCTCGGGCCGCCTTCGGCGCCGGGCGGCCCGTTTCCTCTCAGAGCAGTCTTGCGCGCACGAACAGCGAGCGCAGCGCATTGGTCGCCGGGATTGCCAACATCGCGTTGTCGGCGGCTTTCTCCAGCGCGCTGACCGCCTCGTCATGCAGTTGGCGGAATTCCATCCACTCCACTGAATTCAGATTGGTGATGAACCGGTAGGCTTGGCCGACGGTGGCAATAGTGACCGTCTCGCCGTTCAGCTTGATCTTGAACGTCGCCTTCAGCGGTGTGTCGGAACTCGTTACGTCACCCATCGCGCGGTTGTGCTCCGGACGCAGCCAAAGTCAATCTAATTCTCGCACCACCCCGGAGGTTCATCCCAACAGGCCCGATGTCTGTTAGCTTGCTCCGGGGTGATTCGTGCTCGCGGACAGCAAAGACACATATCTGGATGCGCTCAATCCTGCGCAACGGCGCGCCGTCGAGCACGGCGTCGGGCCGGATGGAACCATTGGCGCGCCGCTCCTGGTGATCGCCGGCGCGGGATCGGGCAAGACCAACACGCTGGCCCACCGCGTCGCGCATCTGATCGTCAGCGGTGCAGACCCGCGCCGCATCCTCCTGATGACCTTCTCGCGCCGCGCAGCGGCGGAAATGACCAAGCGTGTCGAACGGATCGCCCGCCGCGTGCTCGGCGACAATGCCGGCGTTATGACCGATGCGCTCACCTGGTCCGGCACCTTTCACGGCATCGGCGCGCGGCTGCTGCGGGAATATTCCGAGCGGATCGGGCTCGATCCTGCCTTCACCATCCATGACCGCGAAGATTCCGCCGACCTCGTCAACCTTGTCAGGCACGACCTCGGATTCTCCAAAACCGAGAGCCGCTTCCCGACCAAGGGCACGTGCCTTGCGATCTATTCCCGCTGCGTCAATTCCGAGACGCCGATCGAGAGCGTGCTCGGCACGTTCTATCCCTGGTGCTCGGGCTGGGCGAACGAACTGAAGCGCCTGTTCGCCGCTTACGTTGACGCCAAGCAGCAGCAGAACGTGCTCGATTACGACGACCTCCTGCTCTATTGGGCGCAGATGGTGATCGATGCTGCGCTTGCCGACGAGATCGGCGGCCGCTTCGACCATGTCATGGTCGACGAATATCAAGACACCAACCGCCTGCAGTCGTCGATCCTGCTCGCGCTCAAACCCGGAGGAAACGGCCTTACGGTCGTGGGTGACGATGCGCAGTCGATCTATTCGTTTCGCGCCGCCACGGTCCGCAACATCCTGGATTTTCCGGACCAGTTTACGCCGAGGGCGGAGATCATCACGCTCGATCGCAATTATCGCTCGACCGAGCCGATCCTGTCGGCCGCCAACGGCGTGATCGCGCTGGCCAAGGAACGCTTCACGAAGAATCTCTGGACCGAGCGGACATCGTCGCGCAAGCCGCTTCTCGTCGCCGTCCGCGACGAGGCCGATCAGGCCCGATACATCGTCGAGCAGGTCCTGGCGAACCGCGAGGAAGGCGCGCTGCTCAAGCACCAGGCCGTCTTGTTTCGCACCTCCTCGCATAGCGGCCCGCTGGAAATCGAACTCACCCGCCGCAACATTCCTTTCGTCAAGTTCGGCGGGCTGAAATTCCTCGATGCCGCCCATGTCAAGGACATGCTGGCGCTGTTGCGCTTCGTGGAGAACCCGCGCGACCGCGTCGCCGGTTTTCGCATCCTGCATCTGCTGCCGGGCGTTGGGCCGAGCTCGGCGCAGCGGGTGCTCGACCGCATGGCCGAGGCTGCCGATCCGATTGCCGCACTCGGCACCCTGCCCTCGCCGCCACGCGCCGGCGAAGACTGGAAGGGGTTTGTGCGCTCGGTCGAAAACCTCCGTTACTCCGAATGGCCCGTCGATATCGAGCGGGCGCGGCTGTGGTACGAGCCGCATCTCGACCGCATCCACGAGGACGCCGAGGTCCGTCGGGCGGATTTGATACAGCTTGAGCAGATCGCAAGCGGCTATCCCTCGCGCGAGCGCTTCCTGACCGAGCTCACGCTCGACCCGCCGGATGCGACCAGCGACCAGGCCGGCCCGCCGCTGCTCGACGAGGATTATCTGATCCTGTCGACGATCCATTCCGCCAAGGGACAAGAATGGAAATCAGTCTTCATGCTCAACGTCGTCGACGGCTGCATGCCGTCGGATCTCGGCGCCGGGACCAGCGCCGAGTTGGAAGAGGAACGCCGCCTGCTCTACGTCGCCATGACCCGCGCCAAGGATGATCTGCAACTGATCGTGCCGCAGCGTTTCTTCGTGCACGGCCAGAGCGCCAAAGGCGACCGGCACATGTACGCCTCGCGCACGCGTTTCATCCCGGAAAGGCTGGCGCCGCTGTTCGAGCGCACCACCTGGCCGATCGCTCGCCCGGCGGCTGCCGCGCTGACAGATCGTGCCGCGCAAGTCGACATCCGCGCCAAGATGCGCGGGATGTGGCGCTAGCCGAGCAGTGATCGGGAACGATCCCTGCTGGGCCACGTTAACGGCAAGTCCGAAACTCTTGCGACGACTCCCGTGGCGGGTGACGAAGCCGCGCTAGAGCCGTCGTCCGATTGACCGGTCGTGAAAGCCTTTCCGTACGCAGCGCGCCTATTTCCTCGAGAAGATCTGCTTGAGGTAGCAGAGTCCATCGTAAGTCAGCCGCGTCTCGCGGGTCTCGCCTTTCGCCACTTCGCCTTCCAGGAACGTCTCGAGCTCCGGAAGCGCGCGCTCGAACTTCTCCGTGATGCCCATCATCACGCAGGTTTCCTTGATGCGTTCGATCGGTTTTTCAAGAACGTCGATTTGAACCATCGCCTTCAAATTCATGATCCAACGCTTTGTTCCGACCGCCGCTGCGGTAGCCCGCCGCCGGTCCCGGAGAATCATCTGGTGATCGCTTGACCGGCCGTGAGTCTACTTGCCATGCGTGTCAGCAAGACGAAGGGCGATCAGACAACGCGGCGCGGCAGCGCCTCTGCTCGCTCTGAACTTCGTCACGGCGGACATACAGGTCGTGACTCGATCGTCGGCATGCGCGCGGCGGAAGGCCGCAGCTATTGGCCCCTGTTGCTCGCACCCTTCCTGGTGCCGCCGGTGCGCCTCGCTGAGCCCCGCGCTGGCGGCAAGATCGCTTCATGGTCGGCTTTGCCTCCGCGATGAAGAAATATTGATGCCGCTGGCCCGCTCTGGTTCCGGCGGATCGGAATACTTAGATCAGGATAATTACCCCTCCGCCGATGTCCCCCTGTGAAGAAATCCGTGGTCATCCTTGTTCTGCTGATTGTCGTTCCGCTTGCTTTTTCGACGGTCGCCTATTTGCTCGGAGATCGGCGCGTCAATTGGCAGACGGCCGACCGCTCGAGCGCCGGCTTGTTGCCCAAGGCCTCAGAACATCCGGACGCCGTCATCCGCGTCTATGCTGCGCGCACTGTGCGCTGGCGCGGGATTTTTGCGGTCCACACCTGGATCGTGGTCAAGGAACGCGATGCGCCGCGCTATAGCCGCTATGACTACACGGCGTGGGGCGCACCGGTTCGGGTTGACGGATTCGTGGCCGACGGCCGATGGTTTGGTGCCGTGCCGGAAGCGATCGTGAGTGTGGACGGCGCGAACGCCGAGCAGTTGATCCCGAAAATCCGGGCAGTCATCGAGAATTACAGATTTCGCGACTATGGCGATTACAGCGCCTGGCCGGGTCCAAACTCGAACACATTTGTTCAGGCGGCGCTCGACGCCGTCCCTGAACTGCGAGCGATACTGCCGCCGACGGCGATCGGCAAGGACTACCCTTACCGGGGTGAGTGGTATGGCATCACCGCGTCACGCACCGGTGTCTTCGCCACATTGGGCGGCTATCTCGGTCTGACGATCGGCTGGATCGAAGGGATCGAGTTGAACTTGTTCGGCGGAGTGCTTGGTATCGATATCCGTCGCCCTGCCCTGAAGTTCCCCGGCATCGGCCGGCTCGGCCTGCCGCTTGTCCAGCGATAGACTGGCTGCGGGCCGGCTATCGGAAAACGGTATTCACTTGCGGAGTATTTCGTTGCCTGTTCTCAATCGCTCGACCAGCACCGCCTTGGGGTTCATTGTCCTGCTTGCGTTTCTTGCGCCGCCGACAGTTCGGGAAGCGAAGGCACAGAGCGCGACCGCAGCCGCCGTCGCCAAACCCGTATCACTGCCCGACATCGCAATCGGCTCGCCGAAGGCGCTGGTGACTATCACCGAATATGCCTCGATGAGCTGTCCGCATTGCGCGGCGTTCGGCGAGAACGTCTTTCCGATGCTGCGTTCGAAATATATCGATACCGGCAAGGTCCGCTTCGTGTTTCGCGAATTCCCACTCGACATCAAGGCAGCGGCCGCCTCGATGCTGGTGCGTTGCATCGGCAAGGATGATGCGGAAAAGCACTTCGCCGTCATCGAGACGCTGTTCAAGCAACAGGCCCGCATGATGGATCAAACAAAGGAAACGCTGTTCATGGTCGGCAAACTCAACGGCATGAGCGAGCAGGAAGTCGAAACCTGCGAGAAGGATCAGGCGCTGCTCGACAAGATCGCCGCCGACCAGCGCTATGCGATGGAGACGCTGAAGGTCGACGCTACGCCAACCTTCTTCGTCAACGGCGAGCGATGGCAGGGCGCGATGTCCTACGAAGAGCTCGACGCGAAGCTCAAGACGCTGCTCAAGCGCTAAACTCCTCACTCTCGCACATGCGATTGTGCAGAGCGGGATACATCGCCTCATCGTCACAACGCAGACGTGCCCCGCGTGCTGGTGGGCTTGTCGTTCGCCGCGGCTCAAGGATAGCCTCGTCGCCCGTAGGCGGGGCGATGGGCGCGACGCTCGCTTGAATCAAAATGAACAGGCGCCAAGGGGAAACGCCATGTTCGAGATTCTCGATCGCCGGAGGAGTCTGACCGGCAACCAGATCAAGATCCTTTCGGCTGCCATCATCGGCGACGCGCTGGAATTCTTCGATTATTTCCTGATCGGCTTCGTGCTCGCCTTCCTGATCGGGCCGTGGAAACTCACCTTCGGACAGTCGGCGATCGTGCTGATGAGCTCCGGCATCGGCGCCATCATCGGTGCCTATGTGTGGGGATGGCTGGCCGACCGAGTCGGCCGTCGTATCGTGTTCGTCGGCACAGTGCTCAACTTCTCGATCGCCACCGGACTGCTCTATTTCACGCCCGAGAATGGCTGGATCTATCTCGCGATCATGCGCTTTTTCGTCGGCACCGGCGTCGGCGGGCTCTACTGTGTGGACCTGCCGCTGGTGCAGGAGTTCATGCCCTCGCACAAGCGCGGCTGGATCGGCGGACTCGTCACCTGTGTGATCCCGCTCGGCGTCGGGCTCGGCGCCATCCTCGGTGCAGTGATGGGCTCCGACCAGTGGCGGCTGTTGTTCGCGATCGGCCTGCTGCCGTCGCTGCTCGTGCTGCTGGTCCGGCTCTGGGTTCCGGAGAGCCCGCGCTGGCTGTGCCGCCAGGGCCGCTACGAGGAAGCCCGCAAGTCGCTCGCCTGGGCGCTGCAGGTGGAGCCGTCCTCCCTCCCGCTGCCGTCGGCCGCCGATGCCGGCCCGGTCACCAAGACGAACTGGCTCGATCTGTTCAAGTATCCGCGCAGCCTGATCGTCTCCTGGCTTGGCAATGCCGGCGCTCAGACCGGCGTTTACGGCATCACCCTGTGGGCGCCGGCGCTGTTCGTGCTGATCCTGAAGGTGACGCCGCAGGAGGCCGCCAAGATGATGATCCTGCTCAGCGTCTCCGGCTTTCTCGGCCGCCTCTCCTTCTCCTATCTCTCGGAGCTCGTGGGACGGCGGACCTCCGGCGGCCTGCTCGGCTTCGGCGCGGGCGCGCTGACAATCATCGCGGGCTATCATTACGACGTGACGCTGTTCGGCGTCTCGGCATTCTGGCTGCTCTTGACCCTGGCGTTCTTCTTCGCCGATGGCGGCTTTGCCATTGTCGGTCCCTATGCGGCGGAGGTCTGGCCCTCGCATCTGCGCACCACCGGCATGGGTTCGGCCTATGGCTTCGGCGGTATCGGCAAGATCATTGGTCCGGTCGGACTCGCGTTGATCGTCGGCTCCAGCAACTACTTGAAGCCGGATGTCCCGCTGACGCAGATCCCGACCGCCTTTGTCTATCTTGGCTGCTGGTTCCTGATGGCGGGCGCCGTCTATTACTTCCTCGGCATTGAGACCAGGGGCAAGTCGATCGAACAGATTGATCGGGAGCTGACGGCTGGAGCCGACGTGGCGGCGACCGCGTCGGTTCGGCAAGCCTAGGAGCTATGAGCGATGATCGCGACGTCTGCCGAACTTGCGGGCGATCCGGCCGTGATCGCCTGCGCGAAAGCTGTCCAGCCGCTGGTCGCAGCGGCCGCAAACGAGATCGAGCAAACGCGCCGGTTGCCGCCGACGCTGCTCGACCGGCTTCATGACCACAGGCTGTTTCGCCTGTTGCTGCCGCGGTCGTCACAGGGCATCGAAACCGATCCCCTCACCTTCTTCCACGTCATGGAGACCATCGCGCAGGCCGACGCCTCGACGGCATGGTGCCTGAGCCAGGCCGGCGGCTGTGCGATGGCGGCCGCCTATCTCGATCTGCCCGTGGCACGTGCCGTGTTCGGCGATCCCCGTGCGGTGCTGGCCTGGGGTCCCGGTCCGAAGGTGAAGGCGATCGAATGCGAGGGTGGCTATCGCGTCACGGGCACCTGGTCGTTCGCTTCCGGCGGGCGACACGCCACCTGGCTCGGCGCGCATTGCCCAATCTATGCGGCCGACGGCTCGCCGAAACGCGACGCCCATGGCGCGCAGATCGAGCGCACCATGCTGGTGCGGACCGAGGACGTCGAGTGGGCCGACATCTGGAACACGGTCGGCCTGCGCGGCACTGCGAGCGACCAGTTCACGTTGAACGACTTCTTCGTCCGCACGGACCATTCGATCACCCGCGAATTCGAGCGCGAACGCCGCGAGGCCGGTCCGCTCTACCGCATGGGTTCAGGCACCTGCTACCAGGTCGGCTTTGCCGGCGTCGCCTGCGGCATCGCCCGCGGTGCGCTCGACAATTTCGTCGACGTGGCCCGCAACAAGGTGCCGCGCGGCGCCAAGAGCCCGCTGCGTGACAACGCCGTGGTGCAGTCCGGCTTGGCCCAAGCCGAAGTCCATCTGCGCGCCGCGCGCGGCTTCGTGCTGCAGTCGATGGCCGACATCTGGAAGGACCTCGTCGCCGGCAACGACATCACGGTGGAGCAGCGGATCATCATCCGCATGGCCGCCACTCACGCCATCCACAAGGCGCGCGAGGCGGTCGACTTCACCTACAATGCCGCGGGCGCAACCGCGATCTTCGAAGGCCATCCGCTCGAACGCCGCTTCCGCGATATCCACACCGTGACCCAGCAATTGCAGGGCCGGCTCAGCCATTTCGAAACCGTCGGCGCCTGGATGATGGGTGCCGATTGCGACCTCACCTTCGTGTAGAGCGGGATGATTTTTCTTCGAAACATCATCCCGCTCTATCTTTTTGTTTGAGCATGATCTTTTCGGAAAACCGGTATCCACTTTTCCGGATCATGCTCTAATTTCCAGGGAGAACACCATGCCGCTTGGCCCATTGCAGCACTACACGATCGAACCCCAGGATCTCGAAAAGACCAAGAACTTCTATTGCGACGTGCTGGGTCTCGAGAACGGCGAGCGCCCGCCGCTCGATTTCCCCGGCTACTGGCTCTATTCCGGCGGCGTCGCCACCGTGCACCTGATGGGCACCCGCAAGCCCCGTAAGGGCATCGTGGTGCGTGGTACCGAGAAGAAATACGAGGACACCGGCCGGCTCGACCACATCGCCTTTTCCGCCACGGACGTCGAAGGCGTGCGCAGGCGCCTGCGAGAGCACAACATCAAGTTCCGCGAAAGCATCGTTCCGCGCACCGGCGACACCCAGTTCTTCTTCTACGACCCGGACGGGGTCGGCGTGGAACTCAACTTCGCCAAGGCCTGAGGGAGCCCCTTCGGGCATAAGCCCCACCCGTTCGTCGGCCAGCCCCGGAGGCTGGCCGACGCCATTTTGTGGCGCCCCGCCAACGGGTTCCCGACAAGACCTTCAATCAGCCATAAGTCCGGCGTGAATCAGTCGAGGTTTCTTCAACTTTGCATGACGATTGGAGGGGCCGCGCCGCTGCGGCAGGATAGCCGGGTGCCGCGCCTTCAACCTACCCCAGGGCATGGTTACCCGGCTATTCGTGGTGGCGCCCGATCCCAGGGCGTTTTCAGTCCAATCCGCGTTCGTGGCTGAGGCGGACCATTTCGTTGATGAAGATCTGCTTCTGCTTGTCGTCGAGGCTTGCATAAAGCGGCTCGGCGGCGTCGGCCACGTTGCGCTGATCGACCGCGCGGTCGTTGAGGAACTGGGCCTCATTGCGCATCTGCTCGATGACGTCGTCCGGCGGATCGCGCTTGGCGCGGGCAATGCGCAGGTTCACGCGATCGGCACCGTTGTGGCCGAGATAGTGCATCGCACTGTTGAAGCCCCCCCAATACTTCTCCTGCTCCGGCGTGAGGTTCAGCTCCTTCTTGATGCGCTCGATATTGGCGTCGCTGTTGGCGACGATCTGTTCGGCCGTGAGCTGCGGCACGCTCTCTTGAGTCATCATCTGCGGCTGCTTGGCGGCAACCTTGTCCTTGGCCGCCTTGCCAGCCTTGCTGCCCTTGGCCGGGCCGCCTCGCCTATCGGCTGGCGCAGGGTTGTTGCTATTGGTGCCGGTGAGCACGCCGGTCACCCCCGTGACCACGCCAACCACACCTCCGATCGCTCCGCCCAAGACGCCACCGACCGGTCCGGCCGCCTTGTTGCCTTCGCGGGCGCCCTGCTGGACACCCTGAACCAACCCTTGCGCCTCCGCGCGCGGCGACGCGCTGACACACAGGATGGCGGCCACCGCCAGCGCGGCGCAGAGGCTCAAGCGCGCACGCAGCTTCGATACCAGGCTTGGCATTATCGGAGTCTCCATGATCGATCCGGGTTACGGTCTGACATTCGATTGCGGCTGGAGCGCCGCCAAGTCCGGACTTTATCGTTGTAGCCGCGAGCAGGTCTACCGGTTGCGCCTCTTCGGTCCGACGACGCAAAGCGGCGAGGGACGACTCGGGCCGCCGGCTTCGCCGGCTCTGCAACCGCTTGCGTGCGCCGCAAAAAGATTCCTCCCGGCGCCCCTGCGGCAGGCATAGCGCGAAGATTAACAGCCCCGACTGCCTGCGATTTGTACACAACGTTAGTTTTAGGAAAGGATGCACCTGCTTTCTCGACAGGCGCCAACAATTCTGCTCTGATCTGTGACGAGGAAATCGCCCCGCCGCCTCGAATGCGGCGAGCCAAAAAACAAAAAAGAGATTTCGGAAGTCTTTGACCGTCGGCTCACCAGGGAGGGAACGCCATGTCGCGGAAGAAGCTGTCTCGACGAGAATTTGTTGCGGCTACAGCGCTGTCATCGGCAGCGCTGATCACGGCTCCTTACGTTCGCGGCGCCTATGCCGCGGGCGCGCTATCGATTGGTTTCTGGGATCACTGGGTGCCCGGGGCCAACAAGGCTTCGACCGACCTCGTCAATGAATGGGCGGCGAAGGAAAAGGTCGATGTAACGATCGATTACATCCCGAGCCAGGGCAACAAGCTCCTGCTGACGATCGCCGCCGAAGCCCAGGCGAAATCCGGCCACGACATTATCCAGATGTCCACCTGGTGGCCGCACGCGCAGGCCGAATTGCTCGAGCCGGTCAACGACATCATGGAGCAGCTCGTCAAGCAGAACGGCGAGGTCAACGGGACAGTCAAATATCTGGGGCAGGCCAACGGCAAATGGCTCGGCGTTCCCGCCAGCGTCGGCAGCCAGATCAAGGGTCCCTGCTCACGCATCGATCTGATGAAGAAACATGCCGGCATCGATGTGCAGGAAATGTATCCGGCGGGTTCGCCGCCAAAAGCCGACAACTGGACATTGGATACGTTCCTGAAAGCGGCGGAGGCCTGCCACAAGGCCGGCGTTCCCTTCGGCATCGGCCTCGGCGAGACCAGCGACAACGTCGACACCGCGGGCGCGATCTTCCAATCGTACGGTGCCGAGTTGGTCGATGCCAAGGGCAACCTGACCGTCAAGACCGACGCGGTACGGCAGGCGCTCGAGTTCTACAAGAAGCTAATCACATTCCTGCCCCCGGATGTGTCGGCATGGGACGACGCTTCCAACAACAAGTGGCTGGTCTCCGGCAGGGGCGCGATGATCATGAATCCGCCGAGCGCCTGGGCAGTCGCCAAACGCGATGCGCCGCAGATCGCCGAACAGTGCTGGACGCACGGCTTCCCGGCCGGGCCGAAAGGCCGCTTTGCGCCCTACCTACCCTTCTTTTGGAACATCTGGGCGTTCTCCAAGAACAAGCCAGCCGCCAAGAGCCTGCTGCTCCACCTGTCGCAGCCGGCATCGATCGAGAAGATGGTGGTGGCGAGCGGCGGCTACGATCTGCCCGCCTACGAGAAACTAACGAAGCTGAAGGTCTGGCAGGAAGAAGCGCCGCCGAAGGGCACCCTCTTCCACTATCCGGACCCCTACAAGACGCAAACGCTGTCGATCGCGGCCTCGCCGGCGCCGCCCAAGGTCGCGCAGCAGATCTACGTGCAGGCAACACTGACCAAGATGTGCCTGCGCTATTCCCAGGGCGAAAAGATGGAGAACACGCTCGCCTGGGCTGAAGGCGAGTGTGAAGGCTTCATGCGAAGCTGAAGACGAACGTGTGGTCGCGGCGGCCCGAAGAGGCCGCCGCGGCGCGGACCGTCGTCGCTTGCTTGCGGCATCGGGTCCGACGTTCCGGATTTCCGTTGAAATAACTCGCGCAAGGAAGATCGATCATGGTTGATGTCGCCGTTCAACCGCACCGTGTTCAGGCAACACAGGCCGCACGGAGGCGCAACGGTTTACACAAGGCGCTGAGGCGCAAATCGACGGTCGCATTCCTGATGACGCTGCCCCTGATCCTCCTCGTCGCGGCGCTCGTCATCTATCCCGCCTTCTACTCCCTGCATCTGGCGACACTGAACAAGTCGATGACGAAATTCATCGGCCTCGGCAATTTCGAGTTCCTGTTCAAGCGCGACACTTTCTGGCTGGTCGTCAAGCAGTCCTGCATCTTCGCGATCTCGGCCGTGATCTTCAAGGCGCTGATCGGCTTCATTGTCGCGCATTTCGTCCACAACGTTCCCGCCAACAAGCAGCGCAGATGGCGCGGCATGTTGCTGGTGCCCTGGGTGATCCCGCCGGCGATGAGCACGCTCGCTTGGCTGTGGCTGTTCGATCCCTCCTATAGCGCCTTCAACTACACGCTGTCCTTCTTCGGCATCGGGCCGATCCCATGGACAGGCGATGCGAACTGGGCGCGCTTCTCCGTCATCCTCGTCAACATCTGGTACGGCGCGCCCTTCTTCATGATCATGTATCTGGCGGCGCTGAAATCGGTGCCGGAACAGCTCTATGAGGCGGCCGCGATCGACGGCGCCAATTGGTGGCAGCGCATATGGTATGTGACGCTTCCGATGATGCGCAACATCATCGCGATCACCACGCTGTTCTCGCTGATCGTGACCTTCGCCAATTTCGACATCGTGCGCATCCTCACCGCCGGCGGCCCGCTCGATCATACTCACATCTTCGCGACCTGGGCGTTCCGGGTGGGCATCGAGGGCAGCGACATCCCGCTCGGCGCCAGCGTGTCGCTGTTCATGGTGCCGATCCTGGCGGTGGCCGCGATCTTCATCCTGCGTGATGTCTCCAAGCGGGGGAACGAAGCCTGATGAGCTCAATCACGATCGACAAGGCCGGACCGACCCGCAAGGTCAAAAAATATGGCAGCATGAGCCGCGACCGCGCCTGGGCGCTGCGCTGGTCGTACTTCTTCCTGATCCTGTTCGCGATCTTCTCGCTGACGCCGCCGCTCTACATGCTCATCACCTCGCTGAAGAGCAGCGCGGAGATCTCCGCGGCGACCAATCCATGGTGGGTATATCATCCGACGCTCGAGAACTATATCGGGCTGCTGACATCGAACCAGTTCCTGCGCTTCTTCTGGAATTCGGCGTGGGTCTCGATCTTCGTCGTGACCATCACCATGCTGATCAGCGTGCCCGCGGCTTTTGCGCTGGCACGGATGAAATTCTGGGGTTCGGCAACGCTCGCGACCGGCGTGTTCCTGACCTACCTCATTCCGGACACGCTGCTCTTCATCCCGCTGTTCAAGATGTTCGTTTTGATCGGCGACTGGACCGGCATCCAGCTCATCAACCGCTGGTACGTGCTGCTGTTCATCTATCCGACGCTGACGGTGCCGTTCTGCACCTGGATCATGATCGGCTATTTCGCCTCGATCCCGAAGGAGCTCGACGAGGCCGCGATCATCGACGGCGCATCCTGGTTCCAGACCTTGACCCGGATCTTCATTCCAGTCGCGCTGCCCGGACTGATTGCGGCGACGATCTTCGCCTTCACCGTCTCCTGGGCGCAGTTCCTCTATCCGCTGGTGTTCACGACCTCGACCGACCAGCTCGTACTGCCGGTCGGCATCATCACCACGCTGATCAAGGGCGACGTGTTCAACTGGGGACAGATCATGACCGGAGCCCTGCTCGGCGCCGCGCCGCCACTGATCATCTACGCCTTCCTGATGGACTATTACATTGCCGGCCTGACCGCCGGCGCGACAAAGGGTTGAACTCATGGCCGAAGTCTCGCTGCGAAAAGTTGTGAAGCGCTATGACGAAGTCGAGGCGGTGCGCGGCATCGATCTCGACATCGCCGACCATGAGTTCGTGGTGCTGGTCGGCCCATCGGGCTGCGGCAAGTCGACCACGCTGCGTATGATCGCGGGGCTGGAAGATATCTCGGATGGCGACATCACGATCGGTGGCGACATCGTCAACGACGTGCCGCCGAAGGACCGCGACATCGCGATGGTGTTCCAGAACTACGCGCTCTACCCGCATATGACGGTCGCCGAGAACATGTCGTTCGGGCTGCGGCTGAAGCACTATCCCAAGGCCGAGATCAAGAGCCGGGTGGCGGAAGCCGCGCGCATGCTCGATATCACCGACCTGATCGACCGCAAGCCGAAGCAGCTCTCCGGCGGCCAGCGCCAGCGTGTCGCCATGGGCCGCGCCATCGTGCGTAACCCGAAGGTGTTCCTGTTCGACGAACCCCTGTCCAACCTCGACGCCAAACTGCGCGTGCAGATGCGGATCGAGATCAAGAAGGTGCACCAGAAGGTCCGCACCACCACCGTCTACGTGACCCACGATCAGGTGGAGGCAATGACCCTCGCCGACCGCGTGGTGGTGATGAACCATGGCCGCATCGAGCAGATCGGCACGCCGAACGAGCTCTACCACAAGCCGGCGACCCGTTTCGTCGCCAGCTTCATCGGCTCCCCCGCGATGAACTTCGTGCC
This sequence comes from Bradyrhizobium sp. USDA 10063, assembly GCF_054063735.1. NCBI lineage: Bacteria > Pseudomonadati > Pseudomonadota > Alphaproteobacteria > Hyphomicrobiales > Nitrobacteraceae > Bradyrhizobium > Bradyrhizobium sp. USDA 10063. The sequence goes on from NZ_JBSSGP010000002.1 coordinate 1,121,392, forward strand.
CTGCCGGCTCGAAGATGTCGGCGGCCGGCTGCATGTGCGCCTGACCGACCGCCTCGCCTTTCCCCTGCCGCCGGCGCGTGCCAACCGCTACCAGGCGGTGCCGCGCACCGACAAGCTGCTGCTCGGAATCAGGCCGGAACACATCGCCGAGGCCAGGCCGCATCTGGAGCCTGGGGTCGAGCCGTTCGACTCCGTGCTCGACGTCACCGAACCGATGGGCATGGAGACCCTGGTCTATTTCACCCTCGAGGGCACCCAGCTCTGCGGCCGGGTCAATCCCAATGCCGGCGCGCAGGATGGTGCCCCGCTCCGCTTGGCTGTGGACCTCAACAACATGCATTTGCTAAACGAGGTGACAGGCGTCGTCCTTTGACGGCGCAATACGCAATAGCCAAGGGCAGGAAATGGCCACCAACAAGAAGAAGATTTTCGTCACCCAGACATTCTCACCGGGAGCGCGGGCTCTCCTCAGCGAACGGGACGACATCGAACTCGTCGAATTCCCCAACCTGATCTCCGCCAAGGAGTTCGAGGCTTTGCTGAAGCAGCATGCGCCGGTTCACGGCGTCGCGCTCGGCGCCACTCGTTTTGGCGAGCCGGAGCTCGAGGCGTCCGGCGACATGAAGGTGGTGACGCGGATCGGCGTTGGTTATGACGCGGTCGACGTCCCGGCACTCTCGCGCCGCAAGGTACCACTGATGGTGGCGGGCACGGCGAACTCACCGTCCGTGGCCGAGCAGGCCCTGTTCATGATGCTGACGCTGGCCAAGCGCGCGCAGGAAATGCATGCCGTGGTCAAAGACGGTACCTGGGCGAACCGGCTCGGGGTGCTGCCCTTCGATCTCTACGGCAAGACGGTGTTGATCGTCGGCTTCGGCCGCATCGGCACCCGCACCGCCAAACGGTGCCTCGCGATGGAAATGCAGGTGCTGGTTTACGATCCCTATAAGCCAGCCAGCGAAATCGCAGCCGCCGGCTGCGAGGCGGTGCCGGATCTCGACGCGGCGCTGCCACGTGCCGATTTCGTCACCATCCATTGCCCGAAGACGCCGGAAACGATTGGCATGTTCAACGCAGCGCGCTTCAAGCTCATGAAGCCGGCCGCCTATCTCATCAATACCGCCCGCGGAGGCATCGTCGATGAGAAGGCGCTGCACGACGCGTTGGTGTCGGGCAGGCTTGCCGGCGCCGGCCTTGACGTGTTCGAGCAGGAGCCGCCGCCGGTCGGTCAAGCCCTGCACAGCCTGCCGAACGTGATCATGGCGCCGCACGTTGCCGGCGTCACGGTCGAGGCCGTCGACCGGATGAGCGAGCAGACCGCACGCAATATCCTGAGCGTCCTTGACGGCGCGCCGCTGCGGCAGAACGTGATCAACCAGGACGTGCTCAACTAATCCGCCAGAACCGTCTATCTTCGGACCGGGCCGACAATGATCGGCCCGTCGTCAGAGCATGACCTGTGGGTACCGGTTCTCTTCCGAAGGATCATGCTCCAACAAGAGGGATAGAGACGAACGCGCGCCCTAAGATGCGCTGTTCGGCTCTAGGTGTGAATATGGCTTTCAAGGAATTCGGCAATTTCGACGCGGTGGGCCTCGCCGAGCTGGTCCGAAACAAGCAGGTCACCGCGCGCGAACTGCTCGACGAGGCGATCGACCGCACGGCCAAGGTTGATCCGCAGGTCAATGCCGTCGTCGTCAAACACTACAACTATGCCGAGCAGCAGATCGAGAAAGGGTTGCCGGACGGACCGTTCACGGGGGTACCGTTCCTCCTGAAAGACCTCGATCTCCTGCAGGGAACGCGCACGACCTCCGGCGCCAGCGTTAACAGGGATTTCGTCGCCGATCACAGCAGCACCCTTACCCAACGCTTCCTGGACACCGGCGTGACCATCTTCGGCAAGACGTCGAGCCCCGAATTCGGGCTGATGCCGACCACGGAAAGCCGCCTGTTCGGGCCGACCCGCAATCCCTGGAATCCCGCGCATTCCTCGGGCGGCTCCTCCGGCGGTGCCGCTGCGGTCGTCGCCGCGCGCATCTTGCCGGTGGCGCATGCCAGCGACGGCGGCGGCTCGATCCGCATCCCCGCTTCCGCCTGCGGCGTGTTCGGCATGAAGCCGAGCCGGGCCCGCAACCCGGTCGGTCCCGATCGCGGCGAGGGCTGGGGCGGCTTTTCGACCGCGCATGTCGTCAGCATCAGCGTGCGCGACAGCGCCGTGATGATGGACGCGATCCACGGTCCGGAGCCATGGAGCCTCTATGTCGCGCCGCCGCCGGCGCGGCCGTTCTCGCAGGAAGTCAGCCGCGATCCCGGCAAGCTTCGCATCTCTTTCACGGACAAATCGCCCTATGGGGACGCGATCGATCCCGAGGTCGCCGCGGCCGTCCGCGACACTGCAACACTGCTCGCCAACCTCGGCCATCATGTCGAGGAGCGCTCCCCCACCCTTCCCGCCGATCCTGCAGCGGTGATGACCGCCATCGTGAGCGCGAACACGGCGGTCACGGTGCGGACCATCGAGCAGCGCATCGGCCGCGTGGTGACGCCGGACGATCTGGAAGCACTGTCGCTCGCCAGTGCCCACAATGCGCAGGGAATCGCTTCGGCGGACTACATCACCCAGCAGCTCGCGGCGTTCCAGATCTCGCGCAGCCTCGCGATCTTCTTCGAGGGTTGCGACGTGTTCCTGAGTCCGACGCTGTGCACGCCGCCGATCCGGCTCGGCGAGATCAACACCATGTCGGAGGACCTGACGCATATCGGGCCGATCCTGCGGCGCTATATGCCGGGTACCTCGATGTTCAACATGTCCGGCCAGCCAGCGATGTCGGTGCCGCTGGCCTGGAGCAAGCACGGCCTGCCGCTCGGCATGATGTTTGCGGCCAAACTCGGCGACGAGGCAACGCTGTTCCGCCTGGCCGGCCAGCTCGAGCAAGTGCGGCCCTGGAAGGACAAGCGTCCTCCGGTATGTGCGTAGAATAAAAGATGCCGCAGGGCCAAAACTCAGCCTCATTCCGGGGTTGAGTAGATGGGAACTATCGGCAGTAATGTTTGCCGACCAAGCTCCAAGGAAAGAGATTTTGAGCCAGAGCGATCCTACCGATAATGCACTTGCCGCCATCGCCAGCATTTTGGATGAGCAGCAGACGACTTCCCCGCCTGAAAAGTCGGAGGCTGAGTTGGCGGCGGTCGAAGAGAAGCCCGCAAGCTCCCCGCCGCTGGAGGCCCATGGCTATTCCAAGGTCAGCCCCGGTCCGATGGTCGCTCTCCGCTTCAAGTGGACGGTGCGCGAGCAAGATGGCCAGTATTATGTCGACGAGACCATCGGCGAGAATTCGAAGCCCATGGTCAGCGGCCCGATGGATCGGGAGACCGCGATCAAGTTCGTCGACGACCACGAGGCCGACGCACATCATCGCTTTGAGGTTTTGAAGCAGGAAATGTCCAGCCGTGCCGCGGTCGCCAGCCTGATCCGCGAGGAAGGCGGCGAGATCTAGCTTCCGCAGCTACGCCGGTCTTGGCGGCCCCAGGAAATCCTTCTTCACGAGATCGACGCCGGCGTGACGCAGGATGTCGTAGGCGGTCGTGACGTGGAAGAAGAACTGCGGCACGCTGAAGGTCAGCAACAGCGACCGCCCGGTGAATGTGCGCTGCGCGCCGCTCTTGAAGGTGAACACCACCTCCTTGTCACCGGCCCCGTCGATCGCAGCACGCGGCAGGCTTTGAACGAAATCGATCGTGGCCGCGATCCTGCGCTGGAGCTCGTCAAGATCAGGCTCGATATCGCCGAACGTGATTGGCTCGTGCCCGGCCAGCAGCGCGCAACAGGCGATCGCATGCCGATTGGCTTCCGCCACCTGCTGCCTGAGACTGTACATGTTCGGATAGAGCCGCATGCCGAGCAGCACGACGGGATCGAAATTTCGCGCTTTTGCGTAGGTTGACGCGTGATCGATCAGCCCGGAAAGATTGCCAAGATACGGCACGAATACGCCGACCGGTGCTTCGTAAACTGAGATTGTCACGATTTGATTTCCTTTGACTGGCTCGACGCTGACATCTCATCTAAAGCCGTCGCAACAAGCTATCAACGAAGCAATCGATGGAGGAATATTGATGTTGCGCGCATTCGTCGGCCTTGCGGCCGCCGTACTGTTGATGGCTTCCGCCCATGCCCAGCCGGCGGCGTCGCCTTCCCGGCTCGACGACATCGTCCAGCGCGGCACGCTGCGGGTCGGCATGACCGGCGACTATGCGCCATTCAGCCTTGTCGACAAAACGACGTTCGGTTTCAAGGGATTCGATGTCGACATGGCGGAAGCGCTCGGCAAGGCGCTCGGCGTCAGGGTCGAATATGTCAGAACGGCCTGGCCGCAGATGACGAACGATCTGGAAGCCGACCGCTTCGACATTGCGATGGGAGGCGTCTCGATCACGCTGGAGCGCCAGAAGAAAGGCTTCTTCTCGATCCCGATCATGCGCGAAGGCAAGACGCCGATCACCCGCTGCACGGATGTCGACAAATACCAGACGCTTGCCCAAATCGACCATGCCGGCACGCGCGTCATCGTCAATCCCGGCGGCACCAACGAGCGCTTTGCGCGGGCGCATGTGAAGAACGCCGAGATCAAGGTCTTCAATGACAACACCAGGATCTTCGACGAGATCACCAAGGGCGAGGCCGACCTGATGATGACCGATGCGTCCGAGACGCGCTACCAGCAGAAACAGCATCCCGGCGTGCTCTGCGCCGTACATCCCGATCAACCGTTCGACTTTGCGGAAAAGGCTTATTGGCTGCAGCGCGACGTCGCGCTGAAGTTCTTCGTGGATCAATGGCTGGACATCGCAATGAAGGACGGCACGTTCAAGCGCATTTATGCCGCCTGGTTCGAATGATCCGATCGGCAGCATAGGCCGCCGCAGACTGGAAAATTGACCACCTGATGAGCCCTCACTACACTGCAACCAGCCGTTTGAACCCAAAGCCGCTAGTACACGACTCACGTTTTGAAAGTGATCTAGGTCACGTTGCATCAGGTTGCTGATGTGTAGCTTCGCTGACCGGGGTTCCTGCTCAGGAGGTCATCATGAAGAAGCTTCTGGCTATCGCTGCGCTTTTGCTTAGCGGCACCGCAGCGCAGGCCCAGTACACCTTCGAATATGGTGGCCGCACCATCCGCATCGATCCCGACCGCGGCACCGTCTCGATCCCCGGCGTCTACGACAATACCGGCCGCAAGTCCAAGCGCGCCAAGAGCGAGGAAGGCACGCGCAAGCAGAAGTCGCAGCAGCAGGAGGCGAAGACCGATTCGCAATCCGCGCCGGCCCCTGCGCCCGTCCCCGCTGCGCCGCCTGCGGCGGCGACCTCCACCGAAGCCACAACGGCTGCCGTCGCGCCGAGCGATGCCGCGAGCGTGCCTCAGACCTCACCGCCCAGCGCGCCGGCGCCGCAGACCCAGCAGAGCGCCGCGCCTGCTTCGCCTCCACCGCAAGCGCCGGCCCCAACGGTCGCCGCAGCCACTCCGGCGCCGGTCGCGAAACCGGCAGTGCCCGCGATCGCCGCGCAAGCCAATTCGCCGGTCGGCGTTTGGCTGACGGAGGAGAAGGAAGGCAAGGTCCGCATCGAGCAGTGCGGCGCCAATCTCTGCGGCTATGCCGTCGACAAGCAGTCGAACCAGAACGGCGAGCAGGTCCTGATCAACATGAAGCCCGGCAAGGACAAATGGAGCGGCCGCATCCTCGATCCGAACACCGGCAGCACCTATGATTCGACGATCGCGCTCAAGGGCTCCGACAGCCTGCGTGTCCAGGGCTGCGCCTTCGGCGGCATGTTCTGCGGCGGCCAGACCTGGACGCGGGTGAACTGATCCTTCTCACGAACGGGTAACCCGGATGAACTAGCCCACCTTCGCGTTGTATTGCTCGTCGGTGACGTGCTCCATCCAATTCGAATAGACGCCGTCGAGCGCTTCCTGCATCGCGATATGGGTCATGGCGTTGGTTGGCGAAGCGCCATGCCAATGCTTCTCGTTCGGCGGAATCCAGACCACGTCGCCGGGCCTGATCTCCCTGACAGGACCACCCTCGGCCTGGACCCGGCCGATGCCGGAGGTCACATAGAGCGTCTGCCCGAGCGGATGGGTGTGCCAGGCGGTGCGCGCACCCGGCTCGAAGGAGACGCGCGAGGAGTTCAGTCGCGCCGGCGCGGGCGCCATGATGATGGGATCCTGCAGCACCGTGCCGGTGAAATATTCGGCCGGCCCGCGACGGGTCGGCCGCGTGCCAGCGGTATGGATTTCCATGGGCTTACCTCGCTCTTTTGAAGTTATTTCTTGCTCGCGGCGTAGCGCGCCTTGGTCTCGGCGTTCATGGGGTAGAGGCCCGGCAGTTGCGCGCCATTGTTCACCTCATTGACGATCCAGGCTTCCATCCGTTCCTGCTCCGGTCCTTCGGCGAGCACATGGCCGAGGAAAGCCTGCGGGATCAGCACCGCACCGTCCTGATCGGCGACCACGACGTCGTTCGGGAACACCGCCACCCCGCCGCAGCCAATCGGCTCGCCCCAGCCGACGAAGGTCAGGCCTGCGACCGATGGCGGCGCGGCGAAGCCGTTGCACCACACCGACAGCCCCGTGCCGAGCACGCCCTCGACGTCACGCACGACGCCGTCGGTAATCAGCGCGGTCACGCCACGCTTCACCATCCGCGCGCAGAGAATGTCGCCGAAGATTCCGGCGTCACTGACGCCCATGGCGTCGACCACGGCGATGCAGCCTTCGGGCATCGCCTCGATCGCGGTGCGGGTCGAGATCGGCGACGACCAGGATTCCGGGGTCGCCAGATCTTCGCGCGCCGGCACGAAGCGCAGCGTGAAGGCCGATCCGACCAGCCGGTTCTGGCCCGGCTTGAGCGGCTTGGTGCCGCGCATCCAGATGTTACGCAGCCCCTTCTTGAGCAGGACCGTGGTGATGGTGGCGGTGGATACGTGCGACAGCGTCGCGATCGCTTCTGCAGTCAGGGACATCTTGAAAGATCGGCTCCGGTGGGAATGAATTGGCGCGCGCATCTTGCGAGCCGCGGCACTCGCGTCAAGGGCGAGAATGCAATCACCGATTACGCTATCTTATCGCCAGCCCGCGGTTTAATTTATTGATGTTGCTTGGTGATTTTTCACAGGCCGAATTCCACTCCGCTGCAAAACACGCTAGCTTGATGCTCGATGAGCAATCATGTGGCCGCGAGCGAAGCCCTACCCCGCCTTTTACCGAGTGGCGACAGCGCCATCACGGTGGAATTCAGTCGCGACATCGATGACGCCGCCAACCGGCGGGTGCTGGCGCTCGACCGTACCCTTGCAGCTGCGCCGATCGCCGGCGTGACCGAGACCGTTCCGACCTATCGTTCGCTGCTCGTGCACTATGACCCCTTGCAGATCGGCTTTGAGGCACTGGGGGAACAATTGCTCGCCCTGGCGCAACGCCCCGATCCGGCCGCCGCAAGAACCAAGCGCTGGCGCATCCCCGTGGCCTATGGTGGCGAGCATGGCATCGACCTCGAGGACGTCGCCAAGGCCCTCGATACCACGCCCGACGACATCGTAAGGCGCCATGTCGCCGGCGACTACCGCGTCGCCATGATCGGCTTCACCCCCGGCTGGTCGTATCTCAGCGGCCTCGACAAGTTCCTGCACATGCCGCGCCGCCAGAATCCACGCGTGCTGACGCCTGCCGGCACGATTTCGATCGGCGGCGTGCAGACCGGGATCCAGTGTATCGCCGGACCCAGCGGCTGGCACCTGCTCGGCCGCACCGCGGTCCGCACCTATCAGCTTCACCGCGATCCGATCTTCCTGCTCGAGCCGGGCGACACTGTCAGCTTCACGGCGGTCGACGCCAAGACCTTTGCCGAGCAGGACCGCGCCGCGGAAGCCGGCGAGTTCATCGCCGAACTGGTCGCCGCATGAGCAAGCTCATCGTCTCCTCGATCGGTCCGGCCACTTCCGTGCAGGACGGCGGCCGCCCTGGCGCGCAGCGTTATGGGCTGACGCCAAGCGGCGCGATGGATCGCCTCGCTTTAGCGGCCGCGAATACGCTGGTCGGCAATGAGCCGTTCGCCGCTGCAGTAGAGATCGGTCCGTTCGGCGCGACCTTCACCGCACGCTGCGGCGCGGTACGCATTGCGCTCTCGGGCGCCTCGCGCAGCGCTGATATCGCGGGACGAACCGTCGCGTTCGATACCTCGGCCACCCTTGCCGACGGCGAGACGCTGACGCTCGGTTTTGCCAAGGGCGGTGCGTTCAGCTACCTCGCGATCGAGGGCGGGATCGCAGGCGAACCGATGTTCGGCAGCCTCGCCGTGAACGCGCGCGCAGGCCTCGGCAGCCCCTATCCGCGCCCGCTGCAGAGCGGCGACGAACTACAGGTGCAAACCGCGAGCGGCGCGGCCGAGCGCCGGATCGAATTGCCCGCGCAGCCGGACGCGCCGATCCGCATCGTGTTCGGTCCGCAGGACGACGAGTTCTCCGAGGACAACCAGAAACTGTTCCTCGACAGCGAATGGAAGATTTCCGCGACCAGCGACCGCATGGGCTACCGGCTTGAGGGCCCTGTGATCAAGCATCTGCACGGCCACAACATCGTCTCCGACGGAACCGTGAACGGCAGCATCCAGGTGCCCGGCAACGGCCAGCCGATCGTGCTGATGCCGGACCGCGGCACCAGCGGCGGCTACCCGAAGATCGCTACCGTCATCTCTGCGGATTTCGGCCGCTTCGCCCAGATTTCCGCCGGTCACTCGTTCCGGTTCAAGGCGGTCACGATGGCCGAGGCGCAGGCTGAGGCTCGAAAATTCGCCGAACTGTTGCGTACCCTGCCCGACCGGCTGCGCCCGCTTGAAGGCCTCGATGTCAACCTTGAAGCGCTGAGCGCGGCCAATGTCGCGGGGCACGCCGTCAATGCCGTTGACGCCGCCACATGGCAGGTCGCGAAATCAGCGACTAGCTAGAGCATGATCCGGAAAAGTGGGAACCGGTTTTCCGAAAAGATCATGCTCAAACAAAGAGCTAAAGCGGGATGACGATTCGAAGAAAAGTCATCACGCTTTAGCCCAAGAACCACCCACGCAAAGCGGGACAAGCACCATGACTGCTACCATCGACCTCAACTGCGACCTCGGTGAAAGCTTCGGCCCATGGGAGATGGGCAATGACGCCGCGATGATCGAGCTGGCGACCTCCGTCAATATCGCCTGCGGCTTCCATGCCGGCGACGCCGACATCATGCGCCGTACCGTCGATCTCGCAAAGGCGCGCGGGGTGAGCATCGGCGCGCATCCCGGCTACCGCGACCTGCACGGCTTCGGCCGCCGACCGGTTCCCGGCCTCAAATCGTCCGAGATCGAGAACCTCGTCGCCTACCAGATCGGCGCCCTACAGGCGATCGCGACCGCGGCCGGCCACAAGGTCACCCACGTGAAGGCGCATGGCGCGCTCTCCAACGTCGCCTGCGAGGACGACATGACCGCGAAAGCGATCGCGAGCGCGATCAAGGCAGTCGATCCGAATTTGATCTTCGTCGTGCTTGCCAACTCGAAACTGGTGCGCGCCGGCGAGGACGTCAATCTTCGCTTAGCCCATGAAGTGTTCGCCGACCGCGCTTATGAGGACGATGGCAACCTGGTCTCGCGCAAGAAGCCCGGCGCGGTGCTGCATGACCCGAAAGCGATCGCAGATCGCGTGGTGCGGATGGTGCAGGACGGCGCGGTGGTCTCGGTGTCAGGCAAGGTGATCAAGATGCGCACCGATACGGTCTGCATCCACGGCGATACGCCAGGGGCGGTCGAAATCGCGCGCGGCGTGCGGCAGGCCTTGAAAGAAGCGGGAATCGCGGTCGCGCCGTTCAAGGCCGCGCATTGATGAGTTGTAGGGTGGGCAAAGGCGTTCTTCACGCCGTGCCCCACCTTCCGCGGAACGACAGAAGTGGTGGGCACGCTGCGCTTTGCCCACCCTACAGAATCAAAACGGATGGACGGACAGCGAGCCGAACACGATTGCCGCGATGACGGCGAATGCGCTGTAGAGCGCAATCGTATGGAATCCTGTTCCCGATTTCCGCGACAGGCTGCGCGCGTAAAGATGCAGGCGGGCTTCCGCCGATAGTTCGCGCATCGTCGATCTCCAATGCAACATCCGCCACATATGGAATAGCGTTCGTGCTCGAACGCAAGACGAGCCGAAAAATAGTGACACCGGCGCTTCCGGTCAGTTCCTTCGAAGACAAAACTTCTCCGCCTGCCAAGCGGAGAAGAATATTATTCGTCCGAATTTGCGCCGGATTTCGTGATCAATAGACGTCGAGCTGGAACCTGCTCTTCTTCTTGAGGTCGGCAACGAAGGCAATCGCCTCGTCAACCGAGCGGGCGCCGAACTGGGCAACGATATCGACCAGCGCGCGTTCGACATCCTTGGCCATGCGCTTGGCGTCGCCGCAGACATAAACATGTGCGCCTTCCGCGAGCCAGGTCCACAGTTCGCGGCCGACCTCGCGCATGCGGTCCTGCACATAGAACTTCTTCTCGCCGTCGCGCGACCAGGCGAGTGACAGCCGCGTGAGCAGGCCCGCCGTCTTCATCGCGTTGAGTTCGTCGGCATAGAAGAAATCACAGTCGCTACGCTGATGGCCGAAGAACAACCAGTTCTTACCGGGCGCGCCGGTGGCGCGGCGGTCGAGCAGGAAGGCGCGGAACGGCGCGATGCCGGTGCCCGGCCCGATCATGATGATCGGCGTCTTCGAATCCTGTGGCAGCGCGAATCCGTGCGCCTTCTGCACATAGACCTTCAGCTCGTCGCCGGGATTGATGCGTTCGGCGAGGAAGGTCGAGGCAAGCCCGAGCCGCTTGCGCTTGTTGACGACGTAACGCACGCAGTCGACTGTCAGCGACAACTTTCCGGGCGTCGCGTTGTGCGACGAGGAGATCGAATAGAGCCGCGGCTGTAGCGGCTCCAGCGCCTCGACGAAAGCTTCCGGATGCGGCCGCACCTTCGGGAATTTCTGCAGCACCGCCATCACGTCGAGCGTCGCGGCGTCGCCATCGGGGTCCTCGCCCTGCGCCAGCGCGCGGGCCTTCTCGCGCTGAGCGCCGCCCGTCAGATAGGTGATCAGCTCGAATAGCGAGTCCGGCGCCGGCGACAGCGAGACGTCGTTGAGCAGCACGTCCCGCAATGTCTTGCCGCGCACCTCGGTCACATGCGAGGCACCGAGCAGCGCGATGATCTGATCGACCAGGCCGAGATCGTTCTTGGCGAAGATGCCAAAGGAATCGCCGACGACATAATCGAGACTAGAGCCGGAGAGGTCGAACTCGATATGCCAGGTCTCCTTCTCCGAGCCGAGCTTGTTGAGCAGACGCCGCGAGATGAATTTCGCCGGCACAGGATTGTCGCGCGAGCGTCCGGGTTCGCCGGCAGGCGTTGCAATCACGGGCGCGGCAGCGGCCGCTGGCGCCGACGCTGCTGATGGCGCCTTGTCGAGCTCTTCATAGAGCGACTTCAGCATGCGCGCGGTTTCCTTGCCGCCGGGCACGCAGAGGTTGAGCCGCGCTTCGCTCTTGCCGGCAATCGCCTCCGAATAGTCGTGGCAGTTGTAGCCGCACTGTCCGCAATCCTGCTGAGCCATCGCCGCCATCATGCGCCGCCGCAGCGGGCGGCCTTCGGCCAGCTTCATGCGCTCGGCGATCGGCATGGTCTGGTCATGCCACGGCGCCTCGCCGTCATCGCCGTCGCCGGCCGCGCCCTGCATGACGGCAGCGCCCTGCTCCGCCGATAGCGGCGTCGCTGCGTCAGGAGACAGGAGCCCCGCGAAGAAGCCGTTGAGCCACGAACGCTGCGCTTCGGAGAACGGCGCGCTAGCCGGGATGATGTCGAGTTTCGGTGGAGGCGTGATCTGGTTCATGCGGATGCCTCGGCGAGCTTGCGCAGCGTCTCGCCATCATGGCGGCGCGCGAAGGAGAGGAAGGGTTCGTCGGGAGATGAACGATGCGCGAGATAGGCCTTCAGAAGCCCCTCGACCGTCTTCGGCGCGTCCTCCGCCTTGAGGTCGTGATAGACCTCCTGCCCGACATCGGCGTCGGGGCCGAAGCCGCCGCCAGTGAAGAGGTGATAGCCCTCAACCGGATCGGCGTCCTCGCCGACATCTACTTTCGCCGCGATCAGACCGATATCGCTGATATAGTGCTGGGCGCAGGAATGATGGCAGCCGGTGACATGGATGTTGACCGGCTTGTCCATGGCAACGCGCGGCTCGCACCAGTCGCCGATCTCGGCGGCGTGGCGCTTGGTATTCGAGGCGGCAAAGCGGCAGCCGGCATTGCCGGTGCAGGCAATCAGTCCGGCGCGGATGTGCGAGGCGTCGACCGCGAGCCCGATCGTCTTGATCGCGGCAATCGCGAGTTCGACATTCTCATTGCGCACGCCTGGTATCAGCAGGTTCTGCCAGACTGTCAGGCGGATCTCGCCGTCGCCGAGATCGCGTGCGATCTTGGCGAGTCCACGCATCTGCTCGCAGGTGATCTTGCCGAGCGGCAGCGACACGCCGATCCAGTTCAAGCCCTCCTGCTTCTGCTTGTGCACACCGATATGCGCCATGCGGTCGGTCAAAGGCCGCGGCGACTGCGCTTCGGTCGGCACGCGGGTGAAGGGTTTCTTCAACCGCTCCTCGACCAGCTTGAGGAACTGGTCGTGACCGATCCCGTCCAGGACATATTTCAGCCGGGCCTTGTTGCGGTTGGTGCGGTCGCCGAGATCGATGAAGACCCGGACGATCGCGTCCGCCACCTTCGTCGCCTCGTCCGGCTTGACGATGATGTCGGAGTATTTTGCGAAATCCTTGTGCCCGGTAATACCGCCGAGGCCGAGCCGGAACCAGACGCCGGGCTCGACGCCAACCCCCTCCTTCACTTCAACTGCGGTAAACGCGATGTCGTTGGTCTCCTCCAGAACTGCGATCCTTCCGCCGCCATCGAAGGCGACATTGAACTTGCGCGGCAGGCCGTAGAGCGAGCGGTCGTTGAGGATGTGGTAGTGCCACTCGCGCGCATAAGGCCGCGTATCCAACAGTTCCTGCGGATCGATGCCCGCGGTCGGGGTTCCCGTGACATTGCGGATATTGTCGGCGCCGGAGCCGCGTGAGCACAGGCCGAGGTCCTGGATGCCCTCGATCAATTTCACCGCGTTCTTCGGCGGGATTTCACGCACCTGCAAATTCGCGCGCGTGGTGACATGAGAGTACGGACCGCAGAGTTCTTCGGCGAGATCGGCAAGGCCTGCGAACTGCCAGTGCTTCAGGATGCCGTTTGGAATGCGCAATCGGCACATGTAGGAATCCTGCGCCGGTGCGACGTAGAACAGGCCGAAATAGCGCCAGCGGAAATTATCGGCGGGCGACGGCGGCGCGTTATCGAGCGCCTGCTGCCTCAAGCGCGGATAGGCGTCGAAGGGATGCTCGTCGCGCTTGAATTTTTCCTGGTCGACGAGCTTCTTGCCTGACGCGACGACCTTGTCCTGCGCCGTGATATGTGCGGCATCCGGGCCGGTCGGCTCGGCATTGGCTTTGGTGGCACCCCCGCCAAGCCCGCGGCCGACCCGGCTGATCTGCAGGCCGGTGGCAAAGCCTTCGAGGTAGCGTTTCTGCTCGTCGGTGAAGTCGACTGCGAGCGGCTCGATTTTCATGGTCTGCGACGAAGCTCCTGCGGCCACGGCGAGTGGCGTCAACGACGTGGAAAGCGACCGCTCGGAATCCGGCGTGGCCTAGGAGTGCCTTGCTTGATTCCTGGGAACGGTCCGATCAGCTTCGTTGCTGCGGAAATCCATCTTGGACGTGAGCCAGCAGGCATCTGCGACAGGCTGGCCGCACTGCAACATTCAAGTTGCGTGCCAGACGCTGCCGATGAAAAATATCTCGCTGTTTCAGTATATTAGGCCGACAGCCCGGGAACCAGGAGGCTGGCCTCATTGCGAATTTCGAGCAGCCCGCTCAAAATTTAGTCGACCTGTGCCGGCTGCCTAACATCGCTGCAGCGGCCGTCACGGCTTCCAGAAACCGATCTTGAATGCGGCGAGATGGCCCTGAATATCGCTGGGATCGAAGGGCGGTCCGGCGAAGGCGCCGATCGCCTTGGGCGCATCGGTGGGTGGCGGCCGCCCCACGGCCGCGTCGTAGAGGTCCGGCCGGAACACATCCATGGCCGTCTTCAGGGCGTCCGGCTTCATCGCCGCCTGCCCCCACCGCACCATCTGGGCATAGAGCCAGGCGGCCTGCGCCGGGTCAGGCCGTGCCGCGCCCTCCCGGCCGACCAGCAGGTAGCGATGGCTTTGGCGCTTGGTGCCGTCGGGGGAGATTTTCAGCCGGCCGTCGAGGGTACGCAGGATCACTTCGGCATCAACGCCGATCCGCTCCGGCTGCGCCAGGAGCGCGGCCGCCTCGGCGCGGTTCTCCGGCCGCTCGATGAACTCGGCGGCGCGCAGGTGCGCCCGCACCAGGGCTGCGACGACGTCAGGGTTCTTCTCCGCCCAGTTCTGCCTGATCGCCAGCACTTTCTCGACCGCGGCGACCAGGATGTCGGAAACGAAATGCAGGATGTGGCCAATGCCGAGATCGACCGCGACCGAGTTCCACGGCGCGCCGACGCAGAACGCATCGACATGGCCATTGGCGAGGCTGTCGACCATATAAGGCGGCGGCAGCACCACCAGCCGCACGTCCTCGTCCGGATCAACGCCGCCCGCCGCCATCCAGAACCGCAATTGATAGTTATGGGTCGAGAACGGGAACGTCATGCCAAAGATCAACGGCTCCGCCCCGCTCTTGCGCCGCTTGGCGACCACGCGCGAAAGCGCGAGCGCCGTCGCCATCGGATCGAAGCGGTCCCCGTCGATCTCCTCCATGAGAGCGGCGTGCAGCGACGGCGAGACCGTGATCGCGTTGCCGTTGAGGCCGAGGTTGAAGGGCGCCACGATCGGCACCTTGACATGGCCGAGGCCAAGGCTGGACGCGATCGCGACCGGCGCCAGCAGATGCGCGGCATCGAACAGGCCGATATTGAGCTTGTCGCGGACGTTCGACCACGAGACCTCCCGCACCAGGGTGATGTCGAGCCCCTCGGCGGCGGCAAAGCCCTTGTCGGCGGCGACAATCAGCGCGGCGGCGTCGACCAGCGGAATGAAACCGATGCGAAGCGGTGTGGTCATTTGAGCAACTCCGACGCGGTCAGGATCGACTGCGCGATCTCGCCGATCTTCTTCTTTTCGCGCATCGCCGTGGAGCGCAGCAGCACATAGGCCTCCTCTTCGGTGAGACCCTTCAATTTCATCAGGATGCCCTTGGCGCGATCGATCACCTTGCGCTCTTCCAGCGCGTGCTTGGTGCGGTCCAGTTCGTCCTGCAGCCGCGCGAACGCGTTGAAGCGGGACACGCAGAGGTCGAGGATCGGCTTGATGCGCTCCTTCTTGAGGCCGTCGACGATATAGGCCGACACGCCCGCCTCGACGGAGGCTTGGATCGAGGCGGCATCGCTCTGGTCGACGAACATGGCGATCGGCCGGCGCACGGCCCGGCTGACCTGGAACATCTGTTCCAGCACGTCGCGGCTGGGGTTTTCCAGGTCGATCACGATGATATCGGGGTCGACGGCGTAGATTCGCGCCAGCAGGCTGTGCATCTCGCTGATATGCACGACGCTGGTATAACCCGCCTCCCGGAGGCCCTCCTCCAGGATCGCGGCGCGGATCGGACTTTCATCGACGATAACGATTTTCGGAGACGACTCGGCGGCCATCGCTCACTCGTATTCCCTCAAAACTATCCATAGCACGACGGAAGCCAGCTCAAAGCCTTGTAATTATGGGCAATTGGGACTAGCTCCTGCCGATCAATCAGGCAGATTTGAATATGCAGCAGGCGGCCGCGCCGAAAATCAGCTTTGTCTCGCTTGGATGCCCCAAGGCGTTGGTGGATTCCGAGCGCATCATCACGCGGCTGCGGGCCGAAGGCTACGAACTCGCGCGCAAGCATGACGGCGCCGATGTCGTGATCGTCAATACCTGCGGCTTCCTCGACAGCGCCAAGCAGGAATCACTCTCGGCGATCGGCGAGGCCATGGCCGAGAACGGCAAGGTGATCGTGACCGGCTGCATGGGGGCGGAACCCGAGCAGATCGAGAGCGCCTATCCGGGCGTGCTCTCCATCACCGGCCCACAGCAATATGAGAGCGTGCTGGATGCCGTGCACCGCGCGTTGCCACCGGTGCATAATCCGCTTCTCGACCTGGTGCCGCCCCAGGGCATCAAGCTGACGCCGCGCCATTACGCCTACTTGAAGATTTCCGAGGGCTGCAACAACCGCTGCACCTTCTGCATCATCCCGAAGTTGCGGGGCGACCTGGTGTCGCGGCCTGCCAACGATGTGCTGCGCGAGGCCGAGCGGCTGGTGAAGGCCGGGGTGAAGGAACTGCTGGTCATCTCCCAGGACACTTCGGCCTATGGCGTCGACCTGAAATATGCCGAGAGCCCGTGGCAGGATCGCGCCGTCCGCGCCAAATTCTTCGACCTCGCAAAGGAACTCGGCGAGCTCGGCGCCTGGGTGCGGCTGCAATATGTCTATCCCTACCCACATGTCGATGAGGTCATCGGCCTGATGGCCGAGGGCAAGGTGCTGCCCTATCTCGACATCCCCTTCCAGCACGCGAGCCCGAATGTCCTGAAAGCGATGAAGCGCCCCGCCGCGCAGGACAAGACGCTGGCGCGGATCAAGCAATGGCGCGAGCAGTGCCCCGAGCTTGCGCTGCGCTCGACCTTCATCGTCGGCTTCCCCGGCGAGACCGATTCCGATTTCGCCTATCTGCTCGACTGGCTCGACGAAGCCGAGATCGACCGCGTCGGCTGTTTCAAATACGAGCCCGTCGCCGGCGCGACCTCCAACGCGCTCCCCGGTGCTGTGCCGGATGAGGTCAAGCAAGAACGCTACAACGCGCTGATGGCGCGCCAGCAGAAGATCTCGGCGCGCCGGCTGAAGCGCAAGGTCGGCACAAGGCAACAAATCATCATCGATGAGGTCGGCCCCACCGTCGCGCGAGGCCGGTCGAAGGCCGATGCGCCGGAGATCGATGGCGCGGTCTATCTCTCGAGCCGCCGCCCGCTGAAGATCGGCGAGATCGTCACCGCAAAGATCGAGCGCTCGGACGAATACGACCTGCACGGCAACGTCGCCGGATTCTGAGCGGCCCCACGCCGTCAAGTCGTTGCACTTCGGGCGATTTGATCCAGCTCAATGCCGGTTCGACGTCCGCCGGACGATATTCAAAATTCAGAGAATCCGGCCGCTACCTCCGCGGCACGGAACGGCGTTGCCCGATCATTCGCAGCCTGCGAATGCGCTTCTGCGCTCCTCAATCACAGATAAATTATCTAGATTATAACAACTTAAAGATGTCATGCTCCATTCACGGACTCGACGTATGGCTCGCGCACCTTCAAATCTAAGGGGTGAATAATGATGAGCCGCTTCTCGGATACACTGCGCACGCAACGTTGGGACGATTACCGCTACTACCACCAGAGCCGCATCAATCAGACGCTGCACCTGATCAGCGCTGTCATATTCCTGATTTGCTATGCGCTGCTATTCACCGACCCTGCGCTGGCGGGTCTCGTCGGTTGGCTTGCGATGCTGACGCGACAGACCGGGCACTTCTTCTTCGAGCCCAACGGCTACGACGCCGTCAACAGGGTCTCAAACGAATACAAGGAAGCGATCAAGGTCGGCTACAACCAGAGCCGCAAGATCGTCCTGCTGGTCGTCTGGGGCCTGGCTCCAATCGCGCTGTTCGCGTTTCCGACACTGTTCGGCGTGTTCTCGCCGCCGGCCACCAGGCTGGATTTCATCCGTCACGTCGGCGCCGTCTGGCTTGTGATCGGCATCGCCGGCGGGGTTACCCGCATGGTGCAGCTTTTCATCATCAAGGACGTGCCAACTGGATTGATTTGGGTCTGCAAGGTCCTGACCGATCCGTTCCACAACATCGCGCTGTACTACAAATCGCCGCTTGCCCTGCTGCGCGGCGAGTTGATCGATATATCCATCGCCGACGCCGATTGGGGCGAGGAGGACACCGAAGAGGCGCCGCGCGCGACTTGACATTCCCTGTCCTTGGGCTGTATGGCCCTTCGCCATGAAGCTGAACCGGACCAACCGCCGCGCCACTTTCCGTCGTCGCACCCGCGACGATGAGGGGTTGCGCCATGTCCGACGCCAGCGCTGACTAGCTAGTTCAGCCCAGGGGTTTTCGAGAAGGCCGCACCCTCAAAAGTGCGGCCTTCTTGCGTTTCCGCCTGCCTTTCATCCTAACCTATCAAGGAGCCTGACATGCCCAACGCCATCCATCCGTTCGACGCGCTGATGGACATCACCGCGCGCCCGAAGACCGTGTTTGTCCGCGGCGAAGGCTCCTATCTCTGGGACGACACTGGCCGCCGCTATCTCGATTTTATGCAGGGTTGGGCCGTCAACTGCCTCGGCCATTCGCCGCCGGCAGTCGCCGAAGCGCTCGCCGCACAGGCCAAGTCTCTGCTGACCCCGAGCCCGGCCTTCTACAACGAGCCCAGCCTCAAGCTCGCCAATGCGCTCGTCGAGCAGAGCTGCTTCGACCAGGTGTTCTTCGCCAATTCCGGCGCGGAAGCCAATGAAGGCGCGATCAAGCTCGCCCGCAAATATGGCGCTAAGCACAAGAACGGCGCCTTCGAGATCATCACCTTCGAAGGCGGTTTTCACGGCCGCACGCTCGCGACCATGTCGGCGTCCGGCAAGAAGGCGTTTGAACCGCTGTTCGAGCCGAAAGTGCCGGGCTTCCGGAAAGCGCGGCTCAATGACATCTCCTCGGTGAAGGAGCTGATTTCATCGAACACGGTGGCCGTGATGCTGGAGCCGATCCAGGGCGAGGCCGGCGTCTGGCCCGCGACCGATCAATTTCTGAAGGAGCTGCGCGCGCTGACCAGCGAGCATGGCCTGCTCCTGATCGTCGACGAGATCCAGACCGGTATGGGCCGCACCGGAAAGCTCTTCCATTACGAGCATGGCGGGATCGCGCCCGACATCATGACGCTCGGCAAGGGCATCGGCGGCGGCGTACCGCTCGCCGCCTTGCTTGCGACCGAGCATGCGGCCTGCTTCGAGCATGGCGACCAGGGCGGCACCTTCAACGGCAATCCCCTGATGTGCGCGGCGGGACTTGCCGTGCTCGAACAGGTCGGCAAGCCGGAATTCCTGAAGTCCGTAGCCGATACGGGCCTGTTCCTGGAAAGCGAGCTGCAGCGGCTCTCGGCCCGGCACGGCCTCGGTGATATCAGGGGACGTGGACTGCTCTTGGCGCTCGATCTGAAACTGCCGATCGGCGCCGCGATCGTGGCGCAGGCGTTCTCAAAGCGCCTGCTGATCAACTCGCCGCAACCCGACGCACTGCGCTTCATGCCCGCGCTGAACGTGTCGCGAGCCGAGATCGCAGAGATGATCGAGGGCCTGGACGCGATCCTGACGCAAGTGGGTGCCGCGCGGCGGGTGGCATGACGTAAGGCGATCCTGTCTCCTCATCGTCATGGCCGGGCTTGTCCCGGCCATCCACGCCCCTCCTCGCACCCCACAAAAACGTGGATGCCCGGGACAAGCCCGGGCATGACGAGTGGAGAGACCGAGCACCGCAACGACTACGGCCTCAGGATCGACGCCCCCGTGGTGGCGCGGCTCTCCAGATCGATATGCGCCCGTGCAACATCCTTCAGCGCGTAGGCATGGTTGATCGGCACGTGCAGCTTGCCATTGATCACGGCGGCGAACAGCGTGTCGGCGCCTTCGAGCAATTCCTTCCGGGTGGCGACATAGTCGTTGAGCTTCGGCCGGGTCGCAAACAGCGAGCCGTGGTTGTTGAGTTCGGCGAGCGCGAACGGCGGCACTGGACCGGACGCGTTGCCGAAGCTCACGAACAGGCCGCGCGGCTTCAGGCACGACAGTGAGCCCGGGAAGGTGGTCTTGCCCACGCCGTCATAGACGACGTCGCAGAGCTCGCCGCGACTGATCTGCTTCACCCGCGCGACAAAATCCTCCTCATTGTAGAGGATGACATGATCGCAACCGTTGGCGAGCGCAAGATCGGCTTTCGCTTTCGAGCCGACGGTGCCGATCACGTGCGCGCCCATTGCGCTGGCCCATTGGCAGGCAAGCAATCCGACGCCGCCGGCGGCTGCGTGGATCAGCACGCGGTGGTGCGGCTCCACCTTGAAGGTCTTGTGCAGGAGATACCAGACTGTCAGCCCCTTCAGCATCAGCACGGCGCCCTGCTCATAGGTGATGTGGTCGGGCAGCTTCACCACCTTGTCGGCGGGGATGACGCGCTCGGTGGCGTAGCCGCCGAGATTGAAATAATAGGCGACGCGGTCGCCGGGATGGAAATTGGTCACGCCGGGTCCGACCGCGACCACTTCGCCAGCCGCTTCGTTGCCGGCGATGAAGGGAAGACCGGGCGCCTTGTAAAGACCGGTGCGGAAATAGACGTCGATGAAGTTGAGCCCGATCGCATGCTGGCGAATCCGCACCTCGCCCGCCGCAGGCGCCGGCACCTCGACATCCTCGTAGGTGAGGACTTCCGGGCCTCCCACCTTGTGCACGCACACGGCCTTGGTCATGTAGGGCTCTCCCCTCAACTATCTCGCTGCCACCGAACCGAAAGCCATCGGCGCCTTGTTGTCAACTCGCGGGCCGGATCGGCTACTTCGTCACTGTCTTCCTCCGGTTGCGCCTCGCCAGCACGTTGAACATCTCCACTGCGGCTGCGAACGCCATCGCAAAATAGATGTAGCCGCGCGGGATGTGGAAGCTGAACCCATCGGCGACCAGCGCCACGCCGATCAACAGCAGGAATGCCAGCGCCAGCATCTTGGTGGTCGGATGCTCTGCGACAAAACGCGCCACCGGGCCCGACGAAACGTACATGACGATGCAGGCGATCACGACGGCCGCGATCATGACCTCCAGATCCTGCGCCATGCCGATCGCGGTGATGATCGAATCCAGCGAGAACACCATGTCGATGATGATGATCTGGACGATCACCCAGAAGAACGCGCTGCGGTTGGACGACGCCTCTTCCTCGCCCTCACGCGCTTCGACCTCGCCATGGATCTCGTGGGTCGCCTTTGCGATCAGGAACAGCCCGCCGCCGATCAGGATGATGTCGCGCCAGGACAGCGCGAGCCCCCTCACCGTGATCACCGGTTCCGTCAACCCGATCAGCCACACCAGCAGGCTTAGCAGCAGGATGCGGAACACGAGCGCCAGGAACAATCCGATCTGCCGCGCGCGCTTCGCCTGCGGCGGCGGGATGCGGGAGACCAGCACCGACAGGAAGATCACGTTGTCGATGCCGAGCACGATCTCCAGTGCCGTCAATGTGACGAGCGCCGCCCACGCTTCCGGGCTGGCCAACAGTTCGATCATGTTCTGAGCGACCTCATCAACCGGATGACGGCGTCGCTGCCGACGACATAGGCGGCGATCGCGCAGAGCGCCACGACGACCGGCGCGCCGACATCGAAGTCGCAGGCGAGCGTGTACAGCGCCAGCACCGCTCCGGCGGCCATCAGCCACAACGTCAGCCAGCGCAGCCGCGCCACGCGCACCGGATGCAGCACGTGGAACGGCGCGAAGGTGAGCGCGATCAGGATCGCCACGGCAAGGCTCGACCACACCGGCGGCAGATGCAGCAGGAACAGATAGAACGCCACCGCGTTCCACAGGCCGGGGAAGCCGCGGAAATGATTGTCGGCGGCTTTCATCCTGCGGTCCGCGAAATACAGCGCGCTCGAGATCACGATGCCGATGCCGAGGATCGGCGCCGCCAGCGGCAGCAGCAAATGACTTGCCGTGATCGCATAGGCGGGAACGAAGACATAGGTGACGAAATCGACGACCAGGTCGAGCACCTCGCCGGACCAGTTCGGCTGCAGCCGCACCACGTCGAGCTTGCGCGCGATCGGGCCATCGATCGCATCGATGACCAGCGCCACCCCGAGCCAGCCGAACATGTTGGCCCAGTGTTCGCGCACGGCCTCCATCAGTGCGAGCAGCGCGACGCCCGCCCCCATCGCCGTGAAGATGTGCACGGAGAATGCCGCCATCCGCATCCGCAGCGATGCGGTAAGAGTAGCTGGCTCGCTGGGCTGGTCCATCTCCATCGCCGGGCAGTGCTATCAGGAATCGCCTATGTTTGCATATCCGCGCTTGCGGCGTTCCGCCGCGCAAATCGGTGGAAAGATTTTAGCGAATTTGATGGCTTGAAAATGCCGGCAATCCCGTCAAATGTTCCGATATGAAAGATGCACCGCATGTCTATGACGCAGTGGTCATCGGCGGCGGCCCCGCAGGGCTGACCGCCGCCATCGCGCTTGCGGATGCCGGGGCGAAGACCGCCCTGCTCGCCCGCCGCGCGCCCTATGCCGACAATCGCACCACCGCGCTGCTCGGCGCCTCTGTCGACCTGCTCGCGCGGCTGGATGTCTGGCGGCGGCTGGCCGACAAGGCCGCGGCTTTAAAGGTGATGCGACTGGTCGATGACACCGGGCGGCTGATCCGCGCCCCGGAGGTGCGGTTCTCGTCGGACGAGATCGGCCTCGAGCAGTTCGGCTTCAACGTCGACAACCGCTCGTTGATCGCGGCGCTGGAACAACGTGTGGCGGAACTGCCCGATCTCACGCGCTTCGACGACGAGGCCGAGGCCATCACTCCGGAAGAAGCCATCGTCACGATCCGGACCGGTCGCGGCGAGCCCCTGGCGGCGCGGCTGGTGATCGGCGCCGACGGCCGGCAATCTCAATCGCGCGAGGCCGCCGGCATCGAAATCAGCCGCCACGAGCTGAAGCAGTCGGCCCTGACCTTCAACATCGCCCACTCGCGCCCGCACAAGAATATCTCGACCGAATTCCACACGCCGAATGGTCCCGTCGTGTTCGTGCCCTTGCCCGGCAATCGCTGCAGCGTGGTCTGGGTTTCCTCGCCCGCGGAAGCCGAGCGGCTGAAGGCACTGAGCGATGCGGAACTGTCTGACGCCGCCGAGAAGCAGTCGCACTCGATTTTCGGCCGCGTCGAGGTCGAGCCGGGGCGCAATCTGTTTCCGCTCGCGATCGAACAGCCCTGGCAGTTTGCCAGGAACCGGATCGCGCTGGTCGGCGAATCCGCCCACGTGGTGCCACCGATCGGCGCGCAGGGCCTCAACCTCGGGCTGCGGGATGCCACCGATATCGCCAAGTTCGCCGGCGAAGCGCTCTCGCATGGCGAGGACCCCGGCGCGCCACAGATATTGGCGCGCTACCAGTCGGCACGGCGGAGCGACGTCCTGAGTCGGACCTTCGCCATCGACCTCGCCAACCGCTCGCTGCTCAGCGATTTCCTCCCCATGCAGTCGATCCGCGCCGCGGGCATGCATCTGATCGGATCGATCGGCCCGCTCCGACGGCTCGCCATGCGCGAAGGCCTTGCGCCGTCGTGGCGGCAAGTGGGCTGACGGTCTTTACGGAAAACTCAGCCTTCCGGTCTGCAGCACCCACATCACGCTGGTCAGCGTGACGACAGAGGCAAAGGTGCCGACCAGCACGGCGACCGAGGCCGGCTTGACCCAGGTGTCGTTCTGCCGCGCGATCACGAACACGTTCAGCGCCGGCGGCAGTGAGGCCATCAGCACGGCGGTCGCCGCCCACGACTGCGCGAAGGGGCCAAACGCCAGCATCAAGCCGAACGCAAGCAGCGGATGGATCAGAAGCTTGACGGCAATCACGCCCGGCACGTCCCACGGAATCCAATCGAGCGGCCGCAGCGCGACCGTGACACCGAGCACGAACAGCGCCACCGGCGCCGCGGCGTTCTGCAGGAATAGCAGCGTATTATCCAGCGCAATCGGAAAGCGCAGATGCAGGGCCGCGGCAAGCGCTCCGAAGCACGCCGCCATGATCAGCGGGTTCAGCACGATCTGGCGCGCCACGACCCCGAACGCGTGCAACAGCGAGGGATGGTCGCGGTCCGTCAGTTCGATCAGAAGCGGCACGATCGAGAACAGGAAGATGCTGTCACAGCAGAAGATCAGCGCGGTCGGCGCCGCGGCCTTCGGCCCCAGCACCGCGAGCGCTAGGCCCGGACCCATATAGCCGATATTGCCATAGGCGCCGGAGAGCCCCGCGAGCGTCGCCTCGCGCAGCGACAACCGCCCCAAGAGCTTGGCGACCAGCATCGCAAGGAAAAAGGCGATCATGGTTCCGAGCGTGGTTGCAACCAGGAACGGCGGGTTGTTGAGTTCTGAGAACGGTGTCTTCGACATGATGCCGAACAGGAGCGCCGGCAGCGAGACGTAGAGCAGGAAGAAATTCATCCAGGCGAGCCCGGATTCGGGCAGGCCCTTGGCCTTGCCGCAGGCGAAACCGATGAAGATCAGGCCGAAGTAGGGCAGCGCAAGATTGAGGATATCGACCACGGAAGGCGTCTTTTTGGGGATTTTCTAAGGGGAAATGCCGGAAAATCCGGCAGAAGCGAAAGGTTAATTCGCGCGCTTGCCCCTAGCATCCGCCGCTATCATGGTCTATCGACGAGCTATGATAAAAGCGCGTACCGCCAAGTTCCAGATCGGGCAGATCGTCCGCCACCGGGTGTTTTCCTTCCGGGGGGTGATCTTCGACATCGATCCGGAGTTCAACAACACCGAGGAATGGTGGCTGTCGATCCCGGAAGAAGTGCGGCCGCACAAGGATCAGCCTTTCTACCACCTGCTCGCCGAAAACGCGGAAACCGAATACGTCGCCTACGTCTCCGAGCAGAACTTGCTCCCCGATAATTCCGGCGAACCGATCCGCCACTCCCAGGTGGCCGAGATCTTCATCCAGGACAAGTCCGGCGGCTACCGCCCGCGCAATCCCTCGCTGAACTAGATCAGCTCTCGCGCGATGCGGATTCTGCTGCACCGCATCATCAGATCGGATCAGATTTCTCTCGTAAGAAAAAAGGCGCTCCACCCGGAGCGCCTTTGATTTATCGGGAGAAATCCTGTCGTTACTTTGCCCCCGCCGGAGGCGGGCTGGAGACACCGGTTGCCGGCGGATTGGCCTCAAGCTTCTTGCGGGCCTCTTCGGCGCGCTTCTGCAATTCTTCCTGCAGCTTCTTCTGGTTTTCCTCGAACACCTTCGGATCGGTCGGCGGGCCGTCATAGGCCTTGGCGAATTCGTTGACGAGCGGCAGCGGCAGCGTCAGCGGCGCGCCGTTGGCGTTGATCGCCTGCACCACCAGGTTCTGGCCTTTCTTCAGGCTGTTGAGCAGTTCGGGGGTCGCCTCATAGTCCGACATGCAGCCATTGGCGAAGCAGATCACATAGGGCGCCTGCTGCGGCGGGTTGTTGTCGACGATGATGCGGGTGCCGTGCACGAGTTGCATGCCGAGCGGCAGCGTCACGCGCAGGATCTTCTTCGGTTCACCCTCGGGCTCGATGATCACGGCAGCGATCACCGGCTGACCTGATTCGATACGGCCGTCCTTGCCCGTGAAGCAGACCTGCTTGGCGTTGGCATCCTGGCCCTTGAGGCAGAACTTGGTCCAGGGCGCGTAGATGAGCTGGACCTGCTGATCCTGGGCCGGAGGCTGCTGCGGCTGGGCTTGCGCGGCCGGAGCGCCCTGGGCCGGAGGCTGACCCTGGGCTGCCGGCGCGGGCGCCTTGGGGGCAGCCTTCGGCGCCGCCTTGGGCGCGGCCTTCGGTGCCGCTGGCGCCGCCGGCTGCTGGGCGCCCGCCTCGGGAACAAGCAGGGTGGCCGACAGGGCCGTCGCTGCCAAGGCGGCGAAAATTCGCCCACGCGGCCGGGCCGACGCGGCCAAGATACGGAAATTCATTGCGGAAAACCCTTTCTCAACGGCGGCGCCCGAAACCGCTGCAGGCACCGACACCTAGCCGTTTGGGGCGGCTGTCTCCTAGTCAATTGAGGCGGATACGTGACAGGCGCTGCCGCCTTGTTCAATTGCACGCCTTCAATACAGCGGCAGACGAAAAGATCAATGCCGACAAGCGGGTTTGCCCCAACGTCACGGCGAGTTGCAAGGTCCTGTGGTAAAGCTCGTTCCGTGAAATTTCGCGAATCAGATCGACGCGTTGCTCCACGCGTTTCCTGGGTTGCATTAGGGCGTGGCGCGCGCGCCGCGGTGGTTCTCGCGATCGCCCTCGCGCTGGTCGGGACCGGCCCGGCGCGAGCGTCGGAAAGCTACGCCATCGCGATGCACGGCGCGCCGGCGCTGCCGGCCGATTTCACCCATATGCCCTACGCCAACCCGGATGCGCCCAAGGGCGGCCGGCTGACCTGGGGCATCCTCGGGACGTTCGACAGCCTCAACCCGCTGATCGTTCGCGGCCTGGCCGTGCAGCAGATCAGGGGCTTCGTCGTCGAGAGCCTGCTTGCGCGCGGCAATGACGAGCCGTTCACGCTCTACGGCCTGCTCGCCAAGACGGTCGAGACCGATGATGCGAGAAGCTACGTCACCTTCCATCTCGATCCCCGCGCCCGCTTTTCCGACGGCAAAGCGGTCACCGCCGAGGACGTGCTGTTCTCCTGGGAGCTGTTGCGCGACCACGGCCGTCCCAACCACCGGCAGTATTATGCCAAGGTCGCGAAAGCCGATTCCCCCGACCCGCTCACCGTGCGCTTCGACCTCTCAGGCGCCAATGACCGTGAACTGCCGCTAATCTTGGGACTGATGCCGGTATTGCCGAAACACGCGGTCGATCCCTCAACCTTCGAGGACACCACGATGACGGGGCCGATCGGCTCCGGTCCCTACCGCGTCGGCGCGGTGAAGCCTGGCGCGAGCGTCACGCTGGTGCGCAATCCGGATTATTGGGGCCGCGACCTACCGATAAATCGCGGTCTCTACAATTTCGACGAGATCAGACTCGACTTCTATCGTGAGGCCAATGGCCAGTTCGAAGCCTTCAAGCGCGGCCTCTACGATTTCCGCGTCGAGTCCGAGCCGCTACGCTGGCATGACGGCTATGATTTTCCCGCGGCCCGCAACGGCGAGGTGATCCGCGACACCATCAAGACCGGCATGCCGCAACCGTCCGAATTCCTGGTGTTCAACACCCGCCGTCCGCTGTTTGCAGACGTTCGCGTGCGGAAGGCGCTGACGCTCCTGTTCGATTTCGAATGGATCAACCGCAACTACTTCTTCGGCCTCTATGCCCGTAGCGGCAGTTTCTTCGCCGGCTCCGAACTATCCGCCTATGGCCGCCCCGCCGACGCGCGCGAACGAGAATTGCTGCAGCGGGCGAGCGCGCATATCGCGCCCGACATTCTCGACGGCAGTTATCACCTGCCGGTCAGCGACGGCTCGGGCCGCGATCGCACCGCGCTGCGCAGCGCCCTCGCGCTTCTTTCGGAGGCCGGCTACGAGATCGACGGTACCGTGCTGCGCAACCGCGCGACCAAGGCGCCGTTTGCGTTCGAGATCCTGGTGACGACCCGCGACCAGGAACGGATCGCCCTCGCCTACCAGCGCGACCTCAAGCGTGCCGGCATCGAGGTGCGCGTGCGCGCGGTCGATCCGGTCCAGTTCGACCAGCGCCGGCTCGGCTACGAGTACGACATGATCCAGAACCGCTGGGACCAATCGCTGTCGCCCGGCAACGAGCAATCGTTCTACTGGGGCAGCCAGGCCGCCGATATTCCCGGCACCAGGAATTACATGGGCGCCAAGGATCCCGCGATCGACGCCCTGATCGCCGCGCTCTTGGAGGCGCGGGAGCGCCCCGCATTCGTCTCGGCGGTGCGGGCGCTGGACCGCACGCTGATATCCGGTTTCTACGCAATTCCCCTGTTTAACGTCACGGAGCAATGGATCGCGCGCTGGAATCGGATAGAACGGCCAGAGAGCACTGCTCTGACCGGCTATCTGCCGGAAACCTTATGGCAGAGGCCAGAGCCGCAACCGAAGTAGCCGCAGCCGAACTGATGCAACCGACGCTGAACCCGTGACCCAGTCCGCTTCGCCCACGCTCGATTCCCTGTTCAAGCGCGTGCTGGCGCGCCAGCCGGACGCGCTGGCGCTGGTCGATCCGCTCAACAAGCAGCGCATCACTGGCCAGACTCGCAAGCGCTTGACCTATGCGCAGGCCGACCGCGCGATCTCGGCGATAGCGGCGCATTTCATTGAAGCGGGGTTGCCGGCGAATTCCGTGCTTGCCGTGCAATTGCCGAACACGGTCGAATTCGCGCTGACGGTGCTGGCCGCCCATCGCTGTGGCCTGGTGGTCGCACCGATGCCGCTGCTCTGGCGGCATGCCGAGCTCACCGCCGCACTCAACCGCACTGCGGCGCGGGCGATCGTGACGACGAGCCGGATCGACGGTGTCCTCTATGCCGACTTCGCAATGAACGCGGCCGCCGAGGCGTTCTCGATCCGCCATGTCTGTGGTTTCGGCGACGACCTTCCCGAAGGCATGGCCTCACTCGACCAGGCCATCCTGCGCGAATCCTCGACCACGCGGGCGGTGATCCAGGACGGCCGCAAGGCCTCGCTGATCTCCTTCGATGTGACCGCCGATGGCTTCCGCCCCGTACCGCGCGCCCATTTCGCGCTGATCGCCGGCGGACTTGCGATGTCGCTGGAGAGCGACGTGCCGCAGGGCGCAACCATCATGTCAACTTTCGCCCCGATGTCCTTCGCGGGGCTGGTTTCTTCGCTTGCGGTCTGGCTGCTCACCGGCGGCACCTTGGTGCTGCACCACCCCTTCGACGAAGAGGCGCTGCAGGCCCAAATCAATGACCATGCCTGCGACACGCTGATTGCGCCGGCGCCCCTGGCGCTGCGGCTGGCTGAACTCGACCTCGACGCCAACATGCCGAGCTTGCGCAACGTCATCGGGCTGTGGCGGGCCCCCGAACAGGTTGCCTCCAGCGCGCCCTGGACCGCGCAGCAGGCGACGCTGACGGACGTCTATCTGTTCGGTGAAGCGGGCCTGTTCGGCGCGCGCCGGAGTGCGGGGGACGGCTCGCCCATGCCGATCAAGCCGGGCCCGCATGGCGCGCCGCGGGACGTCCCTGGCTCCTCCATAGCCGGCGAGATCCTGCTGACGCCAACGGGAACGCTGGGCCTGCGCGGGCCGATGGTGCCGGCCGCGGCCTACGCGCCGCCCCAACAGCCGAACGACGCGCTGATCGCCCCGCCGCCCCGCGACTACGTCGATACCGAATATGCAGCGCGGCTCGACCGTTCGACCGGCGCCATCAATATCACCGCGCCGCCGTCCGGCATCATGGCGGTGGGCGGGTACCGCTTTCTCGCCAACGATCTGCAGGAATGGTCGCGTCGGCTCGGCCAGGGCGCGCTGCTCACCGCGCTCCCCGATCGCCTCGCCGGCCATCGCCTAGCCGGGCGCGCCCAGGACAATGCGCGCGCCCGCAACGCCATGACAGAACTCGGCCTCAACCCGTTGATGGTCGAAGCCTTTCGTGATCGGACCGGCGGCGTCTGAGCAGACTTCGCACGCAGCGTTGACGCTGCATTAAGCGGCAACAACTAGCATCGGCCAAAGCTTGCGCCGATCCGAGTTGCCGAATGCCCCAGCAAGGTCCGATCCTGATTGCGTCGACCACGGGTCGGCCAGCCTTTGCGCGCGCGCTCGATGAAGCCAGGCTGTTTCCGGTGGTCGAGACCACATGGGTCGATGCCGCGCGCGCAGTCGCCCAGGTGCAGCCGGCCGCCGTGATCGCCTCTGCTTCGACCGCCGACGAGGCGGGACTGGCCGAATTGGCAGCGGTGGTCGCCCCGCGCCAGCCCTATCTGCCGTTGATCGCCGTCGATCCGGAAGCGGCGTTGCCCGACAATGCCATTCCATTCTTTCACGCCAAGACGCACCCCAACCGCCTGCTCGCGCGTCTGAACGCGGTGCTGCGCATCCGCTCGCTGCATTCGACCGTGATGCGCCGGCTGGTGCCGCCCTCGCCGATCCTGCTTTCCGATATCGATACCAGCCGGGACGCGACCGTGCTCCTGATCGGCCGCGGCGGCGCCTATCCGGCACTCTCGGTCGTGCTCGGCGAACGCTGCGGCGTGGTCGGCGCGCTCAGCATCGAGGCGGCCGCCAAGCATCTCAATTCCCGCGACGTCGACGGCATCGTGCTCGGCGAAGGCTTCACGCTGCGCGTGATCGATGCCTTCCTTACGGTGCTCGCCGAAGACGCCCGCTTCCGCAATCTGCCGGTCGTGGTGACGCCGGACGGCCTCGCCCCGAACTACGAGCTGCCGCATCTCGAGCTGGTTGCGGGCGAGCCGGCCAATGTCGCGGCGATCGCTCTGCCCCTGGTGCGCCAGCACGCGTTCGAGATGCACTTGAGCCGGACGCTGCGCGCCATCGACGCCGAGGGCCTGATCGATGCCCGCACCGGCCTGCTCACCCGCTCCGCCTTCGAGCGTGATTTCGCCACCGCCGTCTATCAGACCATCGAGCACGGCGGCGCGTTGAGCGTGGCGCGATTCGCCTTCGATCCCGCCCATCCCCGCGCGCAGTTCGACGGCGCCCGCATCATCAGCCGCCTGATGCGCCAGATGGACTTTGGTACGGCCCAGGAAGACGGATCGGTCATCGTCGTGTTCGCCGGGGCCGACCTGCGCAACGCCCATGCCATCGCGCGTCGCCTCTCCAGCGTCATGCGCCACACCAGCCACGGCAAGCGCGATATGCGCACCGAGCCCAGCGTGAGCGTCGCAACGCTGCTGCCGAACGACACTGCTACATCGCTGATCGTGCGGCTGCATGACGAGGCACATCGCGCGGCGTCGTAACTCTGCATAGGGATGGTGTCGGCTCCCTTTGGAGGCAGAGCCGAGTTAATCTTACTGCGTCATGATTTTTCTGCGCGTGCGTGATGCGGCGAGGGCGCCGCAACAAGGGCATCGTGTGATCGTTTTGCTGAGGGCACGGCTCAGCCGCACGCGCATGGTTGCAATCGAGTTCGGGACGTGGCGTTCAGGCCGCAAGGGCAGATCCTCTGGGTCGATAGTTGTCGGGTAAGGGAGGGACCTGGACTGGCGAGGCGGAACGAGGTCCTGAGGGGGGAATCGTCGCCTGTTCGGCGATGAGGAAGCCGTAGGCCGCGATACACAGGGTTGCGTGATGATGGAAGCCACGCCAGCCGCGCCCTTCGTAGTGACCGAGTCCGACCTCCTGCTTGAGCTCCTGATAGTCGCGCTCGATGCGCCAGCGCAGCTTGGCCAGATCGACGAGCTGCGTGAAGCTGACGTTCTCCGGCAGCGTGGAGAGCCAGTATTTGGTCGGCTCGGCTTCGCCCTCCGGCCATTCGATCAACAGCCACTCAGGCGACAGCTTCTCGGGGATCAGCTTGTTGTACCCGACGCGGACACGCACACGGGCGAAGCGCGAGGATAGCTGGTCGGCCGAGCCTTCCCGCCACGTCACCGTGCGCCAAGCCTGCTTCGGTAGACCGAGTGCCACTTTTTTGGCCGAGACCAGTTCGGGCTCGTCGCGGCGGCCGGTGTTGTTCATCGGCTTGTCCATCCGCCGTGGGCCGCTGCCAGGGGCCCACATCAAGATGGTCGGCACGATGCCGACCACGTAAGGCACACCCAATTCCGTCATGCCTGCACGCAGCCGCGCGTCCCTGCCGTAGGCCGCATCCATCAACGCGACGCCGCGTGGCAGGCCGCTCTCGCAGGCCCCGCGGATTTGCTCCAGCGCGATCTGCGGCTTGGTCTTGAACTTGATCTGTTTCGGCACGCCTGCCTTCTTCCGCCGGGCACGATCCTTCGTCCAGGCTTCCGGCAAGTACAGCCGATAGGCCACCGGAAGGCTGGCGGCATGATTGGCAACCGACAGCGACACCGCCACCTGGCAATTGGCCTGCTTGCCGAGCTGCCCGCAATATTGGTGGTGCACGCCGACCGAATGCTTGCCTTGCTTGGGGAACGAGGTGTCATCGATGATCCACGCCTCGATCGGTCCGCTCTTCTCGATCGCCGGCAGCACCATCTCGCGCACCTTCGCCAGCACGTCCTCATCCGACCATGCCGCGTTGGCGACAAAATGCAGCAACGACTGGTGCTGTGCCGCCGTGCGCGCTGGAGCCGTCCGCGCCGCCATCGGCTCAACGCTCTTGCGTTCCCCAGGCAGCATCAGGCCCGTGCAATAGTCGCGCAGCGGTCTCGTCCGCTCCACGTGACCGATCACGCTTCCAAGACCGGCTACATACTCCGCAAACCGCGTTTCGCTATCGCCACCCTGATCGAGATTCATCTGGCCCTCCGCGCCAAATATTGAATCTCCTCAATTACTTGATTCTCAGCCTCAATGACTGCGACCGTCTGACTCAGTACGATTAATGCTCGCTACAAGTATTACGGCTCGTGGACCCGGACCGGGCACTGCGCCGCCGCGGCCAGGGAACATCAAGGCAGGAATTCAGCAGCGATAGCTGTCTCCACCTACTGTAGGTATCTAGACGCTAGTTTTGCTGCCTGGGTTTGATGCTCATCGAGTTCAGCAGCGTTGCGATCGCGATCATCGCAACGATGCCACCGAGACTCAGCGCTATCTGCATCGCAAGCCCGTCCGAGATCTCGAGCAGCGCCAAGTGGCTGGCGAACGCCAGCAGAACGCCGAGACAATAGATCGGCAATGAGTTCTGGCCACAGTGGATCGAGCCGCGCATCACCGGCGTGCATAGCCATTGCCAATCGCGAGGCACGAACCACGCCGCCAAGACCGCCAGGGCCAGGAAATGCAGCAGTCGCAATGGATCGAGGTTCGATTTGTCCAACGAGTAAAGCGGCTGCGCGAGCACCTGCGGGATCAGTGCTTCCAGCGGTTTGATGCGCCAGCTCAAGGCGACGACTAAGCTGAGGAGCAGATACAGGGCGGCAAGCACGAGCGCCGTGCGTGACGTCACCCACGTCTGATTTCTCCTGCCTTCGATCATCCACCACGCACCAAGCACAACCAGCAACTGCCAAGCGAGCGGATTGAAGGCCCAATGGCCGTTCGGCCAAGCCGGGACGGTCCAGCCGAAGACATGCACCAGCACGTAGAGCACCAGGGACGCGCCGAGCGTCACGTTGGGCACTCGTAGCAGCAGCCACAGCAACGGCACGAACAAGAGATGAAGCAGCACGAAGATCGGCAACACGTCGGTATTGACCGGACGGTATTGCAGGATCGCGGCGTGGGCGAGCGTGACGCCCGGATGGTCCAACAAGATGCGTGTATTGCTGTCGTCGGCAAGACGGCCGCCGCCTGCGAGGTGAACCAGGATGGCGCAAGCGAGCGTAAGCAGCAGAAACGCGACATAAATGTCCCAGCTTCGCCGCAGCGTCCGGCTGATCGCTCCGGTCCAGCCCTCGCAGTTCAATGCTTTGCCGTAGGCCAGCGCGCAGGTTACGCCCGAGACGAACATGAACACTTCCGCGGCATCGCTGAAGCCGTAGTTCCGCAGCGTCAGCCAACTTCCAATGTTGTCGGGGACATGGTCAAGAAAGATCCACCACAGTGCGAAGCCTCGACAGGCATCAATCCGCAGGTCGCGGCCCTGCCCTTTCAGCTCACGCAGCTCGCCGACCAATGGCTTGGAGGTGGGAAGCCGATCGCGCATCTGATTTACCTCAAGCCAGCAAAATGAACCTATCGCCGGAGTCACTGCTGTGAGCTGGTTCACCTCCAAAAGACTTATTTTGCGCTGTCGCCTGTGATCAATCTGCGCGCCAACGTTGAGCTCTACCAGCTTCGCACGCGTACAGTTGAGAGAGATGAAGACCGCTCGTCGTCGGCGGTTGACGAAGTCGGCCCTGCGTCCGCTGGTTTGCTCCCAGAAGCTGAAAGAAACGACAGCTCGCCAGCCAGTTGTTTCGCGGTCTCGCAAGCGGCAAGCATGGCAGCAATCGATTTGCACAACGCCTTCGCCGCCGTCAGTCTCTGACGGTTGAGCATCGGACGGATCAATCAAGCTGATCGTTGGTATCGTGAGGGAATAAGTCTTGGCAATGAACTTCATGCAAGCCGCACGTAACGGCGCTGGGGCCCAGCCATCCAGGAACGGATCCTTGAACGCCGGCTTTTCACGTGGCGATCGCGATCATTCTCGCTCGCAACACACACTTGCTTGTGGGTACCGGCGATTTGGCCGCGTGCCGAAATGCTCTCACACGATGCGTGCTGCTCAAGTCCCTGGGTCCAAGTCGTTTCCAGTGCAGACGGAGTCCTTCTCACCCGCGTCAACAGCCATCGTATATACGTTGCCGTTCTGACAGCCAACGCTCCAGTAATCGGGCCCTGATTCGAGGCCGCCCTGATACGAAGCGCGGACAACAAGATTGCAAGTCTGCTTCTTACCCTTCAGAACGAGGGTCCAGAAAGTGAGACGCTTTGCCTGATCCAGCGCAAGTATCCTCATCGTTGTCTGGTTGGCGGCATGAGCCGTTTCGAAATGCACGGGAGGCCTGATCTGGGATCGTACGGCGGTCGATGTCGTGGCGTCCGCCTGCTTCAAATGCAAATCAACGTCCATCGCAAACCAACCAACCAGCCACAAGCTCGCGGCAGCAACTATAAAAAGAATAGGTAATCGCTTCTTCGACATGCCTCTCCCTCCCGGGGTTCGAGACATTTGGCAGCCATCGCCGCGTCGCGAGGCGGCAAAAATCTCAGCTACGACCTCGCGAAGCCAATGGCTGCATCCATTATATGCTGGGCCCGCAAACTCGATGAGCACCTCACCGAGGCGGTCGCAACAACGGGCGAATTCAGGCAGACGCACTGACGTGTCGCAAAGGTCAAGGTGAGGCTGACTAAAACCTTGAGACCGGGTCAGCTCGGTTCAAATATTGCGTGTCACTCCGTCGGTGCCAATATATCGTACCGCGATAAGTGAACAGGCCTCTAATATCCGACGCCAACTCAGCCACAGGTGATCAGCTTGATAAATTAAGAATGATAAGATCAGCGGCAAAGTTCAGTTCACGAATTATGAACCCGCGGAGGTTTAGCAGCGAGCGCTGATACCCCACAATGTGGAGGCTTCGATATCGCTCTCGTTGATCTCGCGTGTGCGCCTCCAGTCTAGCTGTACACAGCCACCCCTCCGCATCCGATCAGGACCGCGGCGGCACGTTTGCGAACAGCGGACCCAATCCTTCCGCGATGGTGAGATGAGCGATGACGGCATCACGCAGCCTTGGGTACGGCAACCCCGCAAGCATTGCAGCCTGGATGACGGCCATGACCTCGCCGGCTTCGGAACCGATCATTGAAAAGCCGAGGATACGGTCGTCGTTCGCGCTGACGACCACCTTCATGAATCCGTCGGTCTCGTCGGTTGCCTCCGTGCGCAGGACATTGCTCATCGGCAGCTTCGCGACACGCGCAGGGATGCCTCGCCGCTTGGCCTCTTGCTCGGAGAGGCCGACACGGGCGAGCGGCGGATCGGTGAACACGACATAGGGAATGAGGCGATCGTCGGTTCTGCGGCTGCCGCCGGCCATGTTGTCCCTTACAATTCTGAAGTCATCGACCGAGACATGCGTGAACTGGGGGCTGCCGCAGCATTCGCCGATGGCCCAGACACCGGGCGCCGTCGTTTGCAGACGCTCGTTGACACGAACGAAGCCGCGGGCATCGAGTTCTATTCCGGCCTCGTCGAGCCCGATGCCGGCGGTATTGGCGACCCGGCCAACCGCCACGAGCAAGTCGCTGCCTTTGATCTTCTCTTCGCCCCCAGCAGTACGTACGCTCACCGATACTGCATCGCCGGAAACACCCTGGACACCGACAGGTTTGGCGTCCAGCAATACATCAATCCCCTCGCCGCTTAGAATGCGCTGAATCTCTTCGGCAGCGTCGGCATCTTCCCGTCCCATGAGCTGGCGACCCGGCTCGACGATCGTCACGCGGCTGCCGAACCGACGGAAGCCCTGCGCCATCTCGACACCGACGTATCCGCCTCCGAGCACGATCAAATGCGATGGCACATGGTCGAGCTCGAGCGCTTCGATATGAGTGAGCGCATGCGCCGCCTTGAGACCGGCAATATCTGGAACGGCTGCGTGCGTGCCAACATTAATGACAACCTCGTTTCCGGCGAGCAAGCGCGTGCCCCCGTCGTTCAACGCGACCTGAAGGGTCTTTGGACCCACGAAGCGGCCGCTGCCCATGATGAGTTCTGCGCCGCTCTCCTTGTAGGCGTTCAGGTGCAATGCGATCTCGCGATCGACCATGTCCTGCTTGCGAGCGCGTACCTTGCCCATATCGGTCTTGACGGCATCCGTCAGTGACCCGAACTGCGCAGCGTTGCGGACGATGTGGGCGACCCGCGCGCTCCAGAGCTCGTTCTTGGATGGAAGACAGGCGACTGCTGGGCAGGAACCGCCGACCCAGCGGCGCTCAACCACGGCGACTTTCTTGCCGGAACGGCCGAGATGCCATGCGAGCTGCTTTCCGCCCTGACCGCTGCCGAGGATGACAATGTCGAACTGTTCAGCCTGAGACATGGACAATCTCCGTGTTGTCTCCGAAACGGACCCTTGCTTTCGGGGACATAGGATTGCGCCAGAGATGCCACCGCTACGCGCCGCAGATCGTGATCGCGCACACCGCGCCGCAGTTCGCCGATCTGCCGCCGCTCTGGAAGCTCGGTCTCAACGCCTGCAGCAGTCAGGCTCAGCCGTGAGCGTTGTCGTCGTCGCTAGAGCACATTCGGTTCTGATTGAATCAGAACCGAAGCTCTAGTCGCTCGAAAACGCTCTAGTAGCACCGCGTGATGTTGACGGTCTGCTCTCCGCCGCCACGCCCAGGGACCGTCACGCTCTCCGAGGGGCAGCTCGAGACATAGGGTCGATCGGACGGTGCGACCATCGGCGGATATCGATGGGCCCAGTCCCAGGGAACGTCATAGGTATAGGTGTTGCGGAAGTCGCCCGAGACCGATTGCGATTGCGGAATGCCGGCGATGGCTTCGCTGGCCGGTGGCGCATAGAAGTCACCTACTGTGCCCGGCCAGAAGCCGCCGACAAAGCCTCTCCGGTGGGGCCGGAACGAGGGGCCGACGTGCCCACGCGCGACCGGCGGCGCCGAAGCAACGCCCGCGCGCGCTGCTCCTCCCGACCTTGCGGATGCATCGTTCGCAGCGAACAGGAGCGCCGCGGCGCCGACAGACGCGATCAACGCGCCATGGATTCGATAGCTCATGATACGCACCAACTCGCCGGTTACGGAGCCGCACTCGGCGCAGGCTAGGCCATGCGCTTTCGTGCCGGCAAACGCATACTTAACTGGTAGTTAAGCAGTAAGATTAACAGGGCGCCATTGCCTCAAAACATCGGGATCGGCGGCTCGTGTGTGACCGGCATCCCGTAAACAAGAAGGCGAGCTTACGCCGCCTTCTTGTTCTCGGCGAGATTGGCAAGTTGCCGCAGGATTTCCGTTGTCCCTGCAAGCCGTTCTTCCGGAGTCTTCCACTCCTGGAAGAACACGACTTTCATGTCGGGCCGCACCTTCGCGGCCTGGCCATGCTGGCGGATGAAGGCGACCAGGCGGTCGGGCTGGGCAAAGGCATTGTCCCGGAACGAGATCACGGCGCCCTTCGGACCGGCATCGACCTTCTCGACATTGGCGCGGCGGCAATAGGCCTTGATCGTGGCGACCTTGAAGAGGTAGCGCACCTCGTCCGGCAGCACCCCGAAGCGGTCGCGCATCTCGGCCGCGAAATTGTCGATCTCCTCCTCGGTGTCGAGGTCGGCGAGCCGGCGGTACAGCGACAGCCGCACCGCGAGATCGTTGACGTAATCCTCCGGAATCAGCACGGGCATGCCGATCGTGATCTGCGGCGACCAGCGGTCGGCGGCGGGTTCGGCAACGCCGGCCTTGAGGTTGACGATCGCCTCCTCCAGCATCGATTGATAGAGCTCGAAGCCGACTTCCTTGATGTGGCCGGATTGCTCCTCGCCCAGAAGATTGCCGGCGCCGCGGATGTCGAGGTCGTGGGACGCGAGCTGGAAGCCCGCACCGAGCGTTTCCAGCGATTGCAGCACCTTCAGTCGGCGCTCCGCCTGCGGCGTGATCTTCTGCTGCGCCGGCAGCGTGAACAGCGCGTACGCACGCAGCTTCGAGCGCCCGACCCGGCCGCGGAGCTGATAGAGCTGGGCGAGACCGAACATGTCGGCGCGGTGCACGATCAGCGTGTTGGCGTTGGGGATATCGAGTCCCGACTCCACGATCGTGGTCGACAGCAGGATATCGTACTTGCCGTCGTAGAACGCGGACATGATGTCCTCGATCACGGTCGGCGGCATCTGGCCGTGCGCCACCGCGACCTTCATCTCCGGCACGTTCTTGTCGAGGAAGTCCTTGACGCCGGCGAGATCCTCGATCCGCGGCACCACGTAAAACGCCTGTCCGCCGCGATAGCGCTCGCGCAAGAGCGCCTCGCGGATCATCAAGGGATCATGCGGCGCGACGAAGGTGCGCACCGCGAGCCGGTCGACCGGGGGCGAGGCAATGATCGAGAGCTCGCGCACGCCGGTCAACGCCAGTTGCAGCGTGCGCGGAATCGGCGTCGCGGAGAGCGTCAGCACATGCACCTGCGCCCGGAGCTGCTTCAGCCGCTCCTTGTGGCCGACGCCGAAATGCTGCTCCTCGTCGACAATGAGAAGGCCGAGATCCTTGAACTTGATCGACTTGCCGAGCAGCGCATGCGTGCCGACGACGACATCGACGCTGCCGTCGGTGAGCCCCTTCTTGACCTGCGTCAGCTCCTTCGCCGGGATCAGCCGCGAGGCCTGCGCGACATTGACCGGGAAGCCGCGGAAGCGCTCGGCAAAAGTCTTGCTGTGCTGGCGCGCCAGCAGCGTGGTCGGCACCACGACCGCAACCTGCTTGCCGTCGAGCGCGACGGCAAACGCCGCGCGCAGCGCCACTTCCGTCTTGCCGAAGCCGACGTCGCCGCAGATCAGCCGGTCCATCGGGCGGCCGCTCTCGAGGTCCTTCAGCGTCGAGGTGATCGCGCCAAGCTGGTCCTCGGTCTCCTCATAGGGGAAGCGCGCGCAGAACTCGTCATAGACATGCGGCTGCACCGGCATCTTCGGCGCTTCGTGCAGCATCCGCTCGGCCGCGATCTTGATCAGCTCGCCCGCGATCTCGCGGATGCGGTTCTTGAGTTTCGCCTTGCGCGCCTGCCAGCCGGTGCCGCCGAGGCGATCGAGTTCGACATTGGCGCCGTCGGAGCCGTAGCGCGACAACAGCTCGATGTTCTCGACCGGCAGGAACAGTTTTGTTTCCGCCGCATAATGCAGTTCGAGACAGTCATGCGGCGCGCCGGAGACTTCCAGCGTCTGCAGCCCGATAAAGCGGCCGATGCCGTGCTCGACATGCACGACGAGATCGCCGGCCGACAGGCTCGTGGCCTCCGAGATGAAATTGTCGAGCTTGCGGTGCGCCTTGCGCGGCCGCACCAGGCGGTCGCCCAGGATATCCTGCTCGCTGATGACGGCGACGTCGTCGGTCTCGAAGCCGCTTTCCATGCCGAGCACGGCGAGCATCGCTTCGTTGCGCGGCGTCGCCTGCACCATGCGCCAGGTGTTGACGTTGGTGAGATTGTGGAGCTTGTGGTCCTGCAGCATCGAGCCCATGCGGTCGCGCGAACCCTCGCTCCACAACGCGATCACAACTTTCTTGCGCTGCGCCTGCAGGGCCTGCACATGGGCGACGACGGCCTGGAACACGTTGACTGACGTGTCGGTGCGTTCCGGCGCGAAGTTGCGGCCCTGCCGCGCGCCGGCGTCGAACACCTCGGCGCTGCCTTCGGGCACGGCGAACGGTGTCAGCCGCGCCAGCGCGCCATCGGCGAGGCGCTGCGTCCATTCCGCGTCGGTCAGATACAGCCGGTCCGGCGGCAAGGGCTTGTAGATCGCGCCGCCACCGGGATGCTCCATCGCCTCGCGACGCGCGTCGTAGTAATCGACGATCTGCTTGAAGCGTTCGCGCGCGGCATCCTCGCCCTGCGGCTCGATCGCGATTGGTGCGTCATCGAGATAGTCGAACAGCGTATCCATCCGCTCCTGGAACAGCGGCAGCCAGTGCTCCATGCCGGGATGGCGGCGCCCTTCGGTGACGGCTTCATAGAGCGCGTCATCGCGCTCCGGCGCACCGAACGCGGCGACATAGCCCATTCGGAAGCGGCGGATGGTTTCCGTGGTGAGCTGGAATTCCGAGACCGGAACGAGATCGAGCCCGCGCATGTCCAGGAGCGTGCGCTGGGTCTCGGCATCGAAGGTGCGGATCGACTCCAGCGAGTCGCCGAAGAAATCGAAGCGCACCGGCTGGTCCAGCCCGGCCGGAAACAAATCGAGGATACCGCCGCGCACCGCATATTCGCCGGGCTCGCGCACGGTGGAGGAGCGTGTGTAGCCATTGTGCTCGAGCCAGGCGACGATCGAATCCATCGGCACGACGTGGCCCGGCGCGACCGACAGCGCCTGCGCCGCCACCACCTCGCGCGCCGGCACCCGCTGCACGATCGCGTTCACGGTGGTCAGCACGATCAGCGGCTTGTCGCTGCCGGCGAGCCGCGACAATCGCGCCAGTGTGGTCAGGCGTTGCGCCAGGATGCCGCCATGCGGCGAGACACGGTCATAGGGCTGGCAGTCCCATGCCGGGAACTGCATCACGGCAAGATCGGGCGCGAAGAATTCCAGCGCGCGGGCGAGCTGCTGCATCCGCGGCCCGTCGCGGCACACCACGGCAAGGCTGACCGCCGGCCGCGTCGGCTTCGCCGCGATCGCGCGCGCGAGATCGGCGATAACCAGCCCCTCGGCACCCTCGGCGACATTGGCAAAGGTCACCGCGCGCCCGGGGGCCAGCAACGCGGCAGGCGATTTGACTTGCTGCTTCATGCGTCGTGTTCCACCGCGCGAAACGTCTTCATGCGGGCAAACAGCGTGCCCGCGCCCTCAAGCGGCCTGTCGCCGGTCAGCGCGGCATAGAGGTCGGGATCGGGCACCTCGAGCAGGTGCTCCAGTTCGGACAATTCGGCGTCCGACAGATTGCCGATTTCGGCGTCCGCGAAGCGGCCGAGGATGAGATCCATCTCGCGGGTGCCACGATGCCAGCAGCGAAACAAAAGCCGCTTGCGGCGGTCGTCGAGCCCGCCGCTCGACCGTGTCGTTCCCGTCATGTCGCCAAATCCATCCAAACGCCAAAAGCCCGGACGTGCCGGGCGGGGGTGATATAGCGACTGACATGACCAATGTCAGCCCTTCTTGTTCCGGATTTATCAACTGTTGCGTCATCGCCGGGCTTGACGGCACACGGCTGCCTGATGACGGATGCTGCCATGCGCCCTGCTCTGCTCAATCCCCTGTTTGCGCCGGTCACGAGCCTGTCGGGCGTCGGGCCGAAGCAGGACAAGCTGCTCCGCTATCTGCTCGACCGCAGCGAGACGCCGCGGCTGGTTGATCTCCTGCTGCATCTGCCCGCAAGCGTGATCGACCGCCGCGCGCGGCCGAAGATCCGCGACGCGGTTCCGGGCACGGTGGTGACGCTTGAGGTTACGATCGACCGCCATCGCCCGCCCCCGCCGCGCAATTCGCGCGCGCCTTATCTCGTCTATGCCAGCGACGACACCGGCGATGTGGTGCTCACCTTCTTCCGCGCCCAGCCGAACTATGTCGAGAAGCTGCTGCCGGTCGGCGCCAAGCGCTACGTCTCCGGCACCCTGCAGATGTACGACGGCATCCCCCAGATCGTGCATCCCGATCGCGTCGTCGATGAAGAAGGCTTTGCAAAACTCTCCGGCATCGATCCGGTCTATCCGCTGACCGAGGGCCTTGCGATCGGTTCGCTCCGCCGCGCCATCGCGCAGGCGTTGCAGAAACTCCCCTCACTGCCGGAGTGGATCAGCCCAGAGGTGCTGCGCCGCTGCAGCTTTCCGCCGATCGGGCAAGCGCTGCAGCGCGTCCATGTGCCGGTCGAACTCACGGACATCCTGCCTGACGGTCCGTTCTGGTCCCGCCTTGCCTTCGACGAGCTGCTCGCCGGCCAATTGGCGCTGGCGCTGATCCGCGCCCAGCTCCGCCGCCCCGCCGGCGACCGCAATGCCGGCGACGGCCATCTGCGCAACAGGATCATCGATGCGCTGCCCTATGCGCTCACCGCATCGCAGCGCGCCGCGATGGCGGCGATCGCGGACGATCTGCGCCAGCCCGTGCGGATGCTGCGCCTGCTGCAGGGCGACGTCGGGTCCGGCAAGACGGTCGTGGCGCTGCTCGCGGCCGCAGCCGTCGCCGAGGTCGGCAAGCAGGCCGCGTTGATGGCGCCGACCGAAATCCTGGCGCGGCAGCACATCAAGACCATCGCCCCGCTCGCCGAGCGCTCAGGTCTTCGTGTCGCCATTCTCACCGGCCGCGAAAAGGGCAAGGAGCGGCGCGAACTGCTCGCCCGGCTCGCGGCCGGCGAGATCGACCTGTTGGTCGGCACCCATGCGCTGATCCAGGACGACGTGATCTTCAAGTCGCTGGCGCTTGCGATCGTCGATGAGCAGCATCGCTTCGGCGTGCGCGAGCGGCTGGCGCTGACATCGAAAGGTGAAGCCGTCGATGTGCTGGTGCTCAGCGCCACGCCGATCCCGCGCACGCTGGTGCTCACTTATTTCGGCGACATGGACATCTCCGAATTGCGCGAGAAACCGGCCGGCCGCCAGCCGATCGATACCCGTGCGGTACCCGCAAGCCGCATCAGCGATGTGGTCGACGCCGTCGGCCGCGCGCTGAAGGCGGGCAAGCTGGTCTACTGGATCTGTCCGCTGGTGGAGGAATCCGAAGCCGAAGGCACCGAACACCTCACCAACGCGACCAAGCGGTTCGAGAGGCTGCAGAAGCGTTTCGGGGACCGCGTCGGCCTCGTCCATGGCCAGATGAAGGGTGCGGAGAAGGACGCGGTGATGGCGCAGTTCGCCGCGCATGAGATCACGCTCCTGGTCGCCACCACGGTGGTCGAAGTCGGCGTCGACGTGCCGGCCGCGACCATCATGGTGATCGAGAACGCCGAGCGCTTTGGACTTGCGCAATTGCATCAGCTTCGCGGCCGGATCGGGCGCGGCTCGGAAGCGTCCACCTGCCTGCTGCTCTATCAAGAGCCGCTCGGCGAGATCGCAAAGGCGCGGCTGAAAGTGATCCGCGAAACCACCGACGGATTCCGCATCGCCGAGGAAGACCTGAAGCTGCGCGGCGAAGGCGACGTGCTCGGCATCCGCCAGAGCGGCCTCCCCGGCTACCGCATCGCGCGGCCCGAGGTGCACGGCCAGCTCATCGCCCAGGCCCGCGAGGAAGCGCTGCGCATCATGAAGGACAATCCGAAACTGAAAGGCGAACGCGGCGAAGCCTTGCGCTGCCTGCTCTATCTGTTCGAACGCGACGAAGCGATTCCGCTGATCGGCGCGGGGTAAGTCGTCATTGCGAGCGCAGCGAAGCAATCCATCGTCACCGCACGTGCGGAGGGCTATGGATTGCTTCGCTTTCGCTCGCAATGACGGTGTTGATGGCAGCGGGATCGCGTATCCCCCAATCGCCGTCATTGCGAGCAACGCGAAGCAATCCATGCCTCCACGCTCACGAAAGCAAATGGATCGCTTCGCCGCTATCGCGGCTCGCAATGACGGTGTAAGGTTGCGTTGTGGGGGGCCGGACCGATGAAACAACCGTGCGTGTACATTGTCGCAAGCAAGCGTCACTGAACGCTTTACACAGGCGTAACATCTTATCTACCTAGGAGAGCCTTCGAACATCGCGAAGGGCTCGTAAAGGGCTTCACGGCGAAATACGGCTGCAAGGTGCTGGTCTGGTACGAGCCCCACGATACCATGCTCGACGCCATCGCCCGCGAAAAGCAGATCAAGGCCGGCAGCCGTGCGAAGAAAATCGCCCTGATCGAAGCCCTGAATCCGGACTGGAAGGACTTGTACAACACGTTAATCTGAATTGACTCGGCTTCCGCTCGGTCATTGCGAGCGCAGCGAAGCAATCCATCTCTCGACCCGCGGAAAACATGGATTGCTTCGTCGCTGTCGCTCCTCGCAATGACGGCGGTAGATCTTACGCCTTCTGCTCCTTGCAGCTCTCGGCAAACGCTTTCAGCTTCGCAACATCCGTCCCCGCGCCGTTGGCGTCAGCGGCGATATGCTCGAACAGCCTGGCGAATCCCTCATAGGCGAGACTGGCGGGATGGTCACGACCGAGGAAGGCCGCGATCTCGCGCATCTCGGCGACCCAGCGATACGCCTTCGGCACCATGTCCGGTAGCGCGACCCCAAGCCGCGCCAGCACATGCGGCTGGCTCAGTGCCAGTTCGTCGCGCAACGCGCCCGCGGCACCCGCGCGCGTGGCCGCCAGCACCATCGCGGCGCCAACGGCCGTCAGCCCCTTGTTGATGCCGGCATACG
This sequence comes from Bradyrhizobium sp. USDA 10063, assembly GCF_054063735.1. Classification (NCBI taxonomy): domain Bacteria; kingdom Pseudomonadati; phylum Pseudomonadota; class Alphaproteobacteria; order Hyphomicrobiales; family Nitrobacteraceae; genus Bradyrhizobium; species Bradyrhizobium sp. USDA 10063. The sequence goes on from NZ_JBSSGP010000002.1 coordinate 1,165,943, forward strand.
ACATCTTCAGCGCCGAAGCCGCACCGACCGGCCCTTCGATGATGCGCAAGTCGAGGCCGAGCTGCTTGAGAATGGCGAGGTCCTGCGCATGCTCGCCCGAGACATAGAACGCCGGCCCGGCCGAGCCTGGTTTCGGCGGCAGGCCGATGATGGCGCCATCGACGAAGCGCGCGCCGGAAGCAGCGATGATTTCGCCGACTTTCTGCACCGTCTCGACATTGACGGCGTTGCAATCGACGACTACGGGCATCGTCCGGAATTTCACGATATTGGCGGCGAGCTGCTCGGCCAGCGCGATTGCCTCTCCGGGAGGCACGATCGAAAGAATAATGTCGGCGCTGGCGATATCGGCATCGTCGGCCGCCACCATACCGGCGGCAGCCGCCCGTTTCGCGCTCGCTTCGCTCCGGCCACGGAGCGAGGTGAGGACGCGCGCCCCATGCTCGGCGAGACGTTGCGCCACCGCGCTGCCCATGGCGCCCGGCGCGAGGATCGCGATCGTATTGGACATGATGGATCCTGAAGGTTTTGCGAGACCGCACTTGTAGAACGATCCGGAAGCGAACACGAGTTCGCCTCACCTTCAAAATCGGGAGAGCCCCTATTCCACTTTCGCAGGCGTGGGCTTGGGCTGCAGCGAGGAAGCGGAATTGGCGATGCGGGCCGCATTCGCCACCCCGGCAAGCGCGGCCATGCGCTTTGCATCGCCGTTGCCCGGCTGCACGACGCCTGCGGACATGATCAATGTCGCGGCGTCCTCGGCGCTCAGTTCGACCTCGATGATCTTGCTCTTCGGCACGTAGAAGAAGAATCCGGTGGTCGGGTTCGGCGAGCATGGCAGGAACACCGAGATGTGCTCCTCCTGCCCGGGGAGGCTCGCCGCGATGTTCGCGCTCGGGGATTGCGAGATCAGGACGATCGACCACATGCCCGGCGAGGGAAATTCGACCAGGCCGACGCGGCGGAAGCTCGATCCATTGCCCGAGAACAGCGTCTCGAACACCTGCTTCAGCCCGCGATAGATCGCGCGCACGGCCGGAATCCGCCCAAGCAGCCGCTCGCCGAGATCGACCAGCGTCCGCCCGATCAGGTTGGCAGTGAGGAAGCCGAGCAGCGTCAGCGCGATCACCGCGACCACCAGCCCGGAACCGGGCACGCCGAACGGCAGGTAGGTTTCGGGGCGATAGGCCGAAGGCACGAACGGCCGCACCAGGCCGTCGACCCAGGTCACGAACCACCAGGTCAGATAGAGCGTGATCGCCACCGGCCCCGTGACGATCAGCCCGGTCAAGAAATAGTTTCGGAAGCGGGCCATCAGGCCGCGCGGGCCGTCTGGCGAGTGTTCGTCCGGGGGCGGGATCGGAGACGGTTTGTCGGGTTTCATCGCGGTTCCAGGTCGCAAAGGCGCAGCCAGAATCTGCCAGCTAAGCCATCCTAGCAGGTTTTTGAAGGGCCAACGTAATCCCGGCGGTTGCGGCTATTCGACCGTAACTGACTTGGCGAGGTTGCGCGGCTGGTCGACGTCGGTGCCCATGACCACGGCGGTATGATAGGCGAGGAGTTGCACCGGAATGGCATAGACTATCGGCGTAAAGGCCGCCGCCATGTCCGGTAGCACGATCGTGACCAGGGAATCGACGGTCGCCTCCGCTGCCCCCTTGGCGTCGGTCATCAGGATGATGCTGCCACCGCGAGCCGCCACTTCCTGCATGTTGGAGACGGTCTTCTCGAACACCTTGTCGAACGGCGCGATCACCACGACCGGCACGTTCTCGTCGATCAGCGCGATCGGGCCGTGCTTGAGCTCGCCGGCGGCATAGCCCTCGGCGTGGATGTAGGAGATTTCCTTCAGCTTGAGCGCGCCCTCGAGCGCGAGCGGATAACTGGTGCCGCGGCCGAGATAGAGCACATCGCGCGACTTGGAGATCTCGCGCGCGAGCTTCTCGATCTGCGGCTCCGTGGTCAGCGCCGCCGCGATCAATCGGGGAATTTCGATGAGGCCATGCACGAGCCTGGCTTCGTCCGCATCGGACAGTTCGCCGCGCGCCTTGCCGGCGGCGACCGCGAGCGACGCCAGCACCATGAGCTGGCAGGTGAAGGCCTTGGTCGAGGCGACGCCGATCTCGGGGCCCGCCAGCGTCTGCAGCACGGTCTCGCTCTCGCGCGCGATCGTCGAGGTCGGCACGTTCACCACCGAAACCGTATGCGCGCCCTGCTCTTTCGCGTAACGCAATGCAGCCAGCGTGTCGGCGGTCTCGCCGGATTGCGAGATGAAGATCGCAAGGTCCCCCTTGCGCAAGGGCGCTTCGCGGTAGCGGAATTCGGATGCGATATCGATCTCGACCGGCAGGCGCGAGAACCGCTCCAGCCAGTATTTCCCGACATAGCCCGCATAGTTCGCGGTGCCGCAGGCGGTGATCGAGACGCGCTGAATATCGTTGAAATCGAACGGCAGCTTGACCGGCAATATGACCCGCTCGGTCGCCATGTCGACATAGCGGGCGAGCGTGTGGCCGACCACTTCCGGCTGCTCGTGGATCTCCTTGGCCATGAAGTGCCGGTAGTTCGCCTTGTCGACCAGGAATGCCGATGCGCCGGATTTCAGCACGTCGCGATTGGCGACCGCGCCATGCTCGTCGTAGATCACGCCGACCTCGCGCGACAGCACCACCCAGTCGCCATCCTCGAGATAGCTGATCGTATCCGTGAACGGCGCCAGCGCGATCGCATCCGATCCCAGATACATCTCGCCATCGCCATGCCCGACAGCGAGCGGCGAGCCCTTGCGGGCGCCGATCAGGAGATCATTGTGGCCCTTGAACAGGAACGCGAGCGCGAACGCGCCGCGGAGTTGCGGCAACGACGCCTTCACGGCTTCCTGCGGCGAATGGCCCTTCAGGAGGTAGGAATTGACGAGATGGGCGACGACCTCGGTGTCGGTTTCGCTGGAGAATTTCGCGCCCTGCCTCTCGAGCTCCAGGCGCAGCTCACGAAAATTCTCGATGATGCCGTTGTGGACGACAGCGACATTCTCCGTCGCATGCGGATGCGCATTGCCCTCGGTTGGCCGGCCATGCGTCGCCCAGCGCGTATGGCCGATGCCGGTGTGGCCATCGAGCGGCTCGGCGCGCAACCGCGCTTCCAGGTTCTTCAGCTTTCCTTCCGCACGCCGCCGCACCAGATGGTCGCCCTCCAGCGTGGCGACGCCCGCGGAGTCGTAGCCGCGATATTCGAGCCGCTTGAGCGAGTCCACCAGCAGCTCTGCGACCGGTGCCTGTCCGAGAATTCCGATAATGCCGCACATGCGGATGAAAATCCCCAAATCGCCGAAAATTTGCCAAACCGACGACACGCTCCCTTAACGGGAAACGCGGGCAGCAACAAACTCAATAATTATTGCGGATTGAGACAGTGTTAAAGAGGAGATTAACGGGGGCGCAAGAACCTAACACCCTTCTTCCGTTCTCGCCATAAACCATCGTGTCATTCCGGGGCGATGCGATAGCATCGAGCCCGGAATCCATTTCTCCACCTGTACTTGCGGCACAATGGATTCCGGGCTCGCGCTACGCGCGCCCCGGAATGACGGCGGGTGTGCTGGACGATGACAGTAGAGAGCTGTTTGACAACGACGTCAGCTTCCCTTCGCGGCCTTCGCTTTCATCTTCATCTCGCGATAGCGCGCAGCACCGCCTTCGCGGACGCTCTGCGGGCTGCGCTCGACGGCCATCGCATCGTCGGGCACGTCCTTGGTGATGACGGAGCCTGAGCCGATATAGGCGCCGGCGCCGATCTTCACGGGCGCGACCAGCGAGGAATTGGTGCCGATGAAGGCGCCCTTGCCGATCAGGGTCTTGTGCTTGAGGAAGCCGTCATAATTGCAGGTGATGGTGCCGGCCCCGAGATTGGAGTTGGCGCCGACATGGGCGTCGCCGACGTAAGAGAGATGGTTGACCTTGACGCCCTCCTCCAGGATCGCGGCCTTGGTCTCCACGAAATTGCCGATCCGCGAGCCGTCACCGAGCGAGGTGCCGGGCCGCAGCCGCGCATAGGGACCGATCGAGACCTTCTTGCCGATCGTGGCCTCGACGATATGCGAGAAGGAGTGGATCACCGCGCCATCGCCGATGCTCACGCCGGAGCCGATCACCACGAAAGGCTCGATGGTGACGTCGCGGCCGAATTTGGTGTCGGCGGCGAGATAGACGGTCTCCGGCGCGATCAGCGTCACGCCCGCCTCCATCGCAGCCTTGCGCAACCGCGCCTGCAGCACCGCTTCGGCTTCCGCAAGCTGCGCCTTGGTGTTGATGCCGCGCACTTCGTCTTCGCTGGTCTCGATCACGACGGCCTCCAATCCTTTTTCGCGCACGATGGCGACAGCATCGGTCAGGTAGTATTCGCCCTTGGCGTTGGCATTGCCGATCGCATCGAGGATGCCGAGCGCCTTACGCCCGTCGAACGCCATCACGCCGGCATTGCACAGCGTGATCTTGCGCTCCTCCGCGCTGGCATCGGCCTGCTCGCGGATCGCAACAAGCTTGCCGTTCTCGACCACCAGCCGGCCGTAGCCGGTGGGATCGGCGGCGCGGAAGCCGAGGACGGCGAGCGTCGCGCCGTTCTTCAGCGGCTCCCGCAGGCGCTTGAAGGTTTCCGCCGAGATCAGCGGCGTGTCGCCGAACGCGATCAGGAGATCGTCGGCGCCATCGGCGACCGCCTCGCGCGCCGCCAGTACCGCGTGCGCGGTGCCGAGCCGCTCGCGCTGCACAAAAATTTTGGCATCGGGACGTACGCGCCGTGCCTCATCCATAACCGCCTGGTGGTCCGGTCCCACTACGACCGAGAGGAACGAGCCTGTGCCGGCGGTCGCGGCATAGAGCACGTGCGACAGCAGCGACTGGCCGGCGACGGGGTGCAGGACCTTCGGCAGCGAGGATCGCATGCGCGTGCCCTCGCCGGCCGCGAGCACCACCGTCAGGCTGGATCGAGCAATCATCAAGAGTCCTCAAACATCGTGCGCCGGTCGCGCCAAGCCGTCTTAATTGGTTTCCCAGGGAGAAGAAACCTACTCGCCTCCTGTGACGGTACAGGTTCCACCCGCATTTCCTGTTAATCTTTACGGCGTGATTCGGCGGGCCTTGAGGAGGGCCAAAGGGGTTTTGGCCAAAGATCCTGACAATCTGGCTGGCGATCTCGGCGCGGAAAGCACCGGCGGTTTGTTCACAGGTCTCCTTGCCGAGGAAGACGAATTCGACCGCCGTACGCTGTGGCGCCTCGGCTCCTGGGGTTTTGCCGCGGTCGGCGCCGTCACGCTGGCGGTCCTCGCCAGCCAGTCCTCGCTCGGGTGGCGGCGTGACCAGGTTGCCGCCGCGGAGGTGGCGCGGCAGGCGCAGCAGATCCAGATGCTCACGAAGGAGAGCCAGAACGAAGCGCGGCGGCTTGCGTCCGCGATCGAGACGCTCAACTCCGACCGCGACCGGCTCTACGCCCGGGTCACCGTGCTGGAGCAAGGACTGGATTCCGTTACCGGCGCGATCGCGAAGCAAAGCACGGCGACCACGCCGCAGCCCGCTCCCTTGCCATCTCCGGCGCCGGTGCAAGAGCCGGCGGCGCAGCCTGCCCCGGTTGTGGCCCCAGTCGCGGCAACGGCCCCCGCTCCAACTGCGTCTGAGAAACCCGCCGCTGAAAAGCCCCCGGTGACGGCGTCGGACAAACCACCAGTCGCGGCAAGCGAGAAGCCGCCCGCGGAGAAACCGCCGGTCGCTGCTGCCGACACGGCGCCGGCCGCCGCCCCAGCAGGCAGTGCGGACCTCGCCAACGCCGCAGTAGCGGCACTGCCCGCGATGCCGCTCGTCGCCGCGAAGTCGATGATCGGGCCGCCCGATCCGGCCGCGAGCAAGCCGGTCGAGGCGGCCAAGCCAGCAGCCGCCGTCACCGCCAGCCCCATGCCGGAGGTCGTCGCCGCCGCACCTGTCACCACCGACGGGGAGAAGGCGAAAGAAGACGCCAGCGTGCCGAAAGCCGAGGTGCAGCGCACCGAATTCGGCGTCGATCTCGGCACCGCCAATTCGGTGCCGGGGTTGCGCGCGCTGTGGCGGGGCCTGTTGAAATCGCGCTCGAATGCGCCGCTGTTCAACCTGCGCCCGATCATCGTCATCAAGGAAGGCACCAACGGGCTCGGCATGCAGCTTCGCCTGGTCGCCGGGCCGCTGCGCGACGCCGGCGCCGCGGCGAAGATCTGCGCGGTGCTCGCCGAGAACGGCCGCGCCTGCGAAACCGCGGTTTTCGATGGCCAGCGCCTGACGCTCAAGGACGAGCCACCGCCGACCGCCACAGCACCCAACAAGCCCGCACCACGCCGGCACGCGGCGCCGAAACGGGCGGCAGCGCCAGTCGTGGTCGAAGAGCCGCCGAAGAAGCCGGAGCCGCCACCTTCCGCAGTGTCGGCGATCACCTCGCTGTTCGGCCGGAAGGAGCAATAATGGCGTGACCGCAGGACATTGCGGCCACATTTTCACCCGCTTTCACGCCGCCTGAAGCAGCTTGTCCTCCTCCCCGTTCCCGACCATATTCGCGCAATGACAAAGACCCCGTTTCGCCTCACGCCCTATCAGGTGCAGTTCCTGCTGATCGTCGGTTTCCTCACCGTCGGTTACGCGCTTTACCTGCGCTATCTCGTGATCGAGTTCTCGACCGTCGCACTCGCCTGCGATGCGGGCCTGCAGACCATGAACTGCAAGATGCGGGTGCTGGCGACGTCCCTGTTCAAGAACTCGGTGTTCGGCATCGTCGCACTCGTTATCGCAACGCTGCACGTGATGCGGCCGTCGATCGTCCTGATGACCGGCGGGCTGATCGCGGCGGGGCTCGGGATCGTGCTCTACAATGTCGCGCTGTCGGGGATCGCGATCGGCCTGCTTATTTTGGGCTTTGCGCGACCCGCGCCCGCCACAGCGTAAGCGCCAGCAGCACATACATCGCGCAGGTCCAGACCGACTGCCAGTTGTCGGTGCCCTCGTTGAGGAAGGCGTAGCCGGCTCCGACCACCAGAAGGCCAGCGAACACCGCCTCGGCGATCGGCCTTACCCCCTCCTGCGGCCGGTTGAGCAGCATCAGCAGCGCAAACGGCACCACGGCCATGGTGAGCGAGGCGAACGGAAAGTCCTTGTAGCGCGGGTCGAAGGTGAAGCCGAGCGCGGTTTCCGCCCCGATCACGGTCGTCACAACAAGCGAAAGGCCGAGCAGCGCGGTGAGCAAGGTGCCATGCCGATATTGGCGCGGCCCGAGAAGTTCGAGGAAGGTCGGCAGCGACTTGCCCGCCATCAGCGCATGAGCCGACAGGATCGGCGCGAGAGTGGCAGCCGCAAGCAGCGCCCCCCATTGCAGCCAGCCGCCGATGCCGTAGCTCTCGTAGATCATCTTGTCGATGGACACCCCAAGCAGGATCCCGGCACTGGTTGCGGAGATGCCGACCGCGATCCAGGACATGATCCGCGGCGCCCATGGCCGCCGCCGGACCGTCAGCCAGGCCACCAGGAAGGTGATGAAGCCCAGCCCGAGGCCGGCGCCCATGTACCATTTCCACAGCGGATAATTGCTGATGGCGATGCCGGGCGGGTACTTCACCACCCGGTGGACGGAATCGAACAGGCCCCAATAGCCGCCGACGGTGCCCTCGAGCTGGCGCTTCCAAGGCTGGTCATAGGCCTCGATCAGGTTGACGCGGAAACCCTCGCGCTTGGCGAGATCGAGGATTTCCGAGACGATCCGCGCCTGGTTGGTGCGCGACGGCAGCGCGCCCTCGCGCATCCTGCCCATGCTCGGCCAGCCGGTCTCGCCGATCAGGATCTCCTTGCCCGGGAAGGCCACCGCCATCCGCTTTCGGATGGCATCGACATGGGCGGCGGCGAATTTCGCCCGCACCGGCATGTCTTCCCAATAAGGCAGGATGTGAATGGTGACGAAATCGACGGCGTCATAGACCTCGCGGTTGCGCAGCCAGAATTCCCAGACATCGGCATAGGTCACGGGCACCTGGACCTGCGCCTTCACCGCGCGGACATAGGCGGCGAGATCCGCGGTCGTCATCTCCCCGCGCAGCAGCACTTCGTTACCGACGACCAGCGCCGTGATCACATCAGGATATTGCTTGGCGAGCCCGACCACGACCGCGATCTGCGTCTGGTTCTTCAGCCGGTCGCTGCCGAGCCAGATGCCCTGGATGACCTTCAGCCCGACCTTCGCCGCGATGCCCGGCACCTGGTCGAGCCCGTTCTCGATCGAATATGTGCGCACGCATTCGGTGACCTTGGCGAGATCAGTCAGATCCTGCTCAATCTGCTCGGCCGGAATGTGCGTGGTGCGGATCAGCGGCGTCTGCGTGTCGCGGAACGGCGCATAGGAGACGCATTGCAGCTTTGCATTGGGGTCGATCGGCGCGCGCGACAGCGTGATCGGCGTGGCGAGCCACCACCACACCGCCGCAATCACACCCAGCGATATCAGGAGAAGCGCCAGTGGCGTACGAAGAGAAATCAGTTCCATCCTCCGGGGGACCGTCGATTAGCCGGTCACGCACCGTCTGCCAAGACCACGAGTCGGGCAATACCAAGGTTGTCCTGCGACAGTTTTGCGCTCTTGCGATAAAGTTGTGACTTTGCTGGACAAAATCCGAAATACCAGTCATGGGATTCCGCCAGCGTCTCCGCCGCACTGGAGACCTATTTGGACGGCATTACGCCATGGCCGTTTGGGATGATTTGTTGGGCGGGAAATCGATCGGGGAAGGTATGGGTCGACGGGTGCTTCAGTTCAAAATCGCGGTCTTGCGCCAGTTCGCCACTGCCGGCCTCGCGCTTCTGATCGGTACCGGTGCCGCTTTTTCCCAAAGCGGCAACCCGAATCCACAGGATCAGCAGAAACAGGGAAGCGCCGACGCCGCCAAGGACAATCAGCGCAAGACCGACGAATTCGTCGAGGCCACGCAGGCGATAAACGGCCCCGCCGGAAACCCGGAATGCGTCTGGCTCGGCCGGCGCGTGGTGCGGCTGATGTGGCTTGACGACCTCGACACCGCCTTCCGCCACCTTGACCTTTACGACCGCTTCGGCTGCCCCGGCGGTCACGTGCAGGCGACCTTCCGCTGCCTGACCCGGTTCGGCGCCACCATCGACGACAAGGTGCCGCGCAGCCTCGATGGCCGCATCCACGCCTGCTGGATCAACCCCGGCGCCCAGCCGCCGGCGGCCGCAGCCGCGGCGGCAGCGCCCAACCCGCAAGCATCGCCAGCCACGGCCGGCAACGCCGCGCCGCAGCCTGCCGCCTCACCTTCTCCATCGCCGTCGGCTTCGCCCGCGCCGGCCGCGAAATAACGGCCTTCGACTTTGGAACGATCGCGCTTCCTGCACTTTAAGCCGCGTGGCGCCCTCAAAACGCCATGCGGTCATATCAGTTGTGGAATCGCGTGGCAGGATTATCTTTGAATTTGCCGCCATGTCGGTCGAACCTAGGGGACGGGTTCGCTTTCTCCTCAATAGCAGGCCCCGTATGGTTTAGCCGCGATGCGCGCTGTCGCCGCCGTTCTATTGCTCGTCACCGCCGTGCACGCCGCACTCTGGGGCGTTCTCCAGGAGAAACAGCAGGCGCCTGACTTCCGCGGCATGTTGCCGAGCGTCTCCTATGCGCCGTTCGAGGGCACCGCGCATCCCGACGTCGACAATATTCCGCAGGCCGAGAAGATTCGCGCCGACCTGAAGAAGCTGTCGACGATGACGCGCGCGATCCGCCTGTACTCGTCGACAGGCGGCGTCGAACTGGTTCCGCCGATCGCCGCCGAATTCGGCTTGAAGGTCATGGTCGGCGCCTGGATCGACAAGAATTCAGAGCGCAACGAGCGCGAGATCGACGCCGCGATCAACCTCGCCCGGCGCAACAGCAACGTGATCGGCGTCGTCGTCGGCAACGAGGTGATCTACCGCGGCGAGCAGAAGATCGACGACCTGATCGAGCTGATCAAGCGCGTCAAGAAATCGGTCAATGTCCCCGTCACCACAGGTGAAATCTGGAACATCTGGCGCGACTATCCGCAGCTCGCCAATTCCGTGGATTTCATCGCCGCCCACGTCCTGCCCTACTGGGAAAACTTCACCGCCCAGCAGGCGGTCGACCAGGCGGTCGCCATGTTCCAGCTCCTGCGCGACCAGTTCCCGGGCAAGCGCATCGTGATCGCCGAATTCGGCTGGCCGAGCGCGGGCTACAATCTGCGGAATGCCGAGCCCGGTCCGTTCGAGCAGGCCTCCGTGCTGCGCAATTTCGTCACCCGCGCCGAAGCCATCGGCATGGACTACAACATCGTCGAGGCGATCGATCAGCCCTGGAAATTCTTCGAAGGCGGCGTCGGCCCATACTGGGGCATCCTGAATGCCTCCCGCGAGCCGAAATTCGCCTGGACCGGGCCGATCGTGAACGAGAATTACTGGAAGCTCGCGGTGATCGCCCTCCTCGTCGGCATCCTGATGTCGCTGCCGATCCTGCGCCTGGGGCGCCCGACGGTGATGCAGGCTTTGATGCTCTCGGCGGCCGCCAATGCCGTCGGCGCCTGGGTTGCGACCGTCTTCGCCTATTGGGCCGGGCACTATTTCGTCTTCGGCTCGGCGTTCGCACTGACACTCGGCCTGATCCTGCTGGTTCCGCTGATCCTGATCGCGATGGCGCGGATCGAGGAGATCGCCGATGTCGCCTTCGGCCGCGGCCCGCACCGGCTGATCAGGAAGAGCGCGCCGGTTGCGCCCGCCACCATCGGCGAGCAGGTCGCCTTTCCGAAAGTTTCGATCCACATCCCCGCTTATTACGAGCCGGTGGAGATGCTGAAGCAGACGCTCGATGCCGTGTCGCGGCTCGACTATCCCAATTTCGAATGCGTCTGCATCATCAACAACACGCCCGATCCGGCGTTCTGGCAGCCGATCCAGGATCATTGCCGCGCGCTCGGCGAGCGCTTCAAGTTCATCAATGCCGAGAAGGTCCAGGGCTTCAAGGCCGGCGCCTTGCGCATCGCCATGGACCGCACCGCGGCGGACGCCGAGATCATCGGCATCATCGATGCCGACTATGTCGTGCATCCCGACTGGCTGAAGGACCTCGTGCCCGTCTTCGCCGACCCGCGCGTCGGCCTGGTTCAAGCGCCGCAGGAGCACCGCGACGGCGACCGCTCGCTGATGCACTACATCATGAACGGCGAATATGCCGGCTTCTTCGACATCGGCATGGTCCAGCGCAACGAGCACAACGCCATCATCGTGCACGGCACGATGTGCCTGATCCGCCGCGCCGCGATGGACATGGCCGGCGGCTGGTCCAGCGACACCATCTGCGAGGATACCGATCTCGGGCTTGCCATCATCGAGCGCGGCTGGCTGACGCATTACACCAACCAGCGCTACGGCGAAGGCCTGTTGCCCGACACCTATGAAGCCTTCAAGAAGCAGCGGCACCGCTGGGCCTATGGCGGCTTCCAGATCGTAAAAAAGCATTGGCGGCGTTTCCTGCCCGGCGCGAGCCGGCTGTCGCCGGATCAGCGCCGCGAATTTTCGCTGGGCTGGCTGAACTGGCTGGGCGCCGAAAGCCTCGGCGTGCTGGTCGCGATCCTCAATTTGATCTGGGTGCCGATCGTCGCCTTTGCCGACATCGCCATCCCCGACAAGATCCTGACGCTGCCGATCATCGCCTCCTTCGTCGTTTCGCTCGTGCATTTCGTCGCGCTGTACCGGATGCGGGTAAAGGTGAAGGCCGGCCAGATGCTGGGCGCCATGATCGCGGCGATGAGCGTGCAATGGACGGTGTCGCGCGCCGTGGCGCAGGGATTGATCACCGAACACCTGGCCTTCGCCCGCACCTCCAAGGGTGGCCTGTCGCGGATGTCGATCGAATTCCAGGCGTTCTGGGAAGCGGTGATCGGCGTCCTCCTGCTGGTTGGCGCCGCCGTCCTCGTCGCCACGAACGGGTTCAAGCAGGTCCACGAGATCTACATCTTCGCTGGCGTGCTGGTGCTGCAGAGCCTGCCGTTCCTCGCCGCGGTTGCGATCGCGATCCTGGAGAATTCGCGCATCAACTCGTTCTCATTCTGGCGCAACAGCGCCATCCGCACCGCGGAACTGATCGGCCTGCGCCCGGTCGCGATGCCCACGATCGCCGCTCCCTCCCAACAGGGCGCCTCCGAAATCCGCCGGGACGCCAACTAGCCGCCGGAAACCGTGGACTAGTTTCACGGCCGGGCTTGAAGAAACGGCGCGAGCCGCCAGCTAATCCAGGGAAACCCGGGCCCGGACGACCATACGTGTGCCGCGCTTTGCGCTATTGACCCGCCGGGCCCCGCCCCCTACACAGCGCGGGCTGGAGCATGATCCGGAGAACGGGAGTCGGTTTCCGGCGGATCATGGCCAGACATAGCTGGAACGGGATGACAGCTTAAAGCGTCGTCACGCTTCGGTAAGTGAGCGCGTAGCTCAGGCGGTAGAGCACGTGACTTTTAATCATGGGGTCGAGGGTTCGAGTCCCTCCGCGCTCACCACAACTCAACCCGTACCTCGACGAAGATCTACCGATCACCGCGCCCAAGCGACTGCGTTGATGAGCGGTCTTCGCGGTCCAAGCTTCGCTTTGTGTCGCGCGCCGCCTCAGAGATCTTTGCCGACTGATTTGCTTGCTCGCGCTCAAGTTTTCATTTCGCACGAAACTCGCTAGCAGCGACGCCGGCCTGATCTCGTTTTCCTCCGCAGGGCGCCCAACTACACGAACCTGTCCCGCAGGAGGAAGTGAAATGAAATTCGTTGCAGCTGCCCTGACCACTCTGGCCATGCTCTCGATGACGTTCGTGCCGGCGGACGCCGCTTCCAAGCGTCACCACCGCGCCCACCAGGCAAAAAACCTGGGTAACCCGAACGGCACAGCCGGTGGCCCCACCTCGCTGAGCGGCACCGGATCGTCGCAGTACGGAGGATCAAGCCCGGGTACCGCGGGCAAGAACTGATCCGACGAGGCGTATTTCTCGGTGCCGATGGCGCGGCGACGGTGCGTGTGCGGATGTCTAGCCGCTTATCCCGGCACCCAGCATGAATGCGTCGCTGTAGCCGCTCCTCCCGCGGATTGTGGCCTGATCTTGTCCCTCCCGTGGCGGACTGCGTCAGCCGAAACAACCCTCGCGTCGCACGAAACCATTTTCCAGCGCCGACGAAAACGTCCTGAAACAAAGTGCGGTCTATCTACGTTTCCAAGCGAAAACAGGGATGGCTAACATGCAGTTCATATTGGACCTGTTCTGGGAACAATCGTGCAGCAGATATCTCGCCTCCTTGGCACAGCAGGAGGTGAAGCAATGATCGAAACCTCAGCAGCAATCCTCGCGCTGGTGAGCGTGGGAATCTTCATCGCGCACGCGCTAGACGCTTATCGGATGGGTTAGCGCACGCACGTCGCGTTTTGATGCGGGCCCCGCTTTCATCACTGTCCTGATTTGAGACCCCGTTATTGTACGGGCGTGGTCGGCTGGTTTTTTTGGACATGGTACCAGCGACATGTGCCGGGTTTGATTGCGCTTGGCGGGCACGGCCAGACACGCCTGGCTCCAGCGTTGTTCTAATGCTCCGGGAAACGTTCGCGGCCTCGCGCGTTTGAGCAAGGGGCGAACACCGGAGGAGCCTGGATGCGAACTTCAATTTTAGCGCTGCTCGTCGCTCTGGGAACCGCCGTCGCCATGCCCGCGATGGCACAGCAGCAACAGCAGTCGGCACCTAACAATCCTCAGATGCAGGATGAGGCGGATAAAGGCGTCAAGACGCGCAATTCAGGAGAGTCCGGCTATGTGGCGGATCAGAACAAGCCGGGCGCGTCAGCCAACGCTCCTGGTCGGCCGAACAGCAGCCAGACCACGGGCTCCGGCAGCGGAACTGAAGGCACGACGAGTCCTGGATCAAGCGGCAGGTCCCGTTAGTCTGCGGGAATTTGTCATTGCAGCGTTTCGCGCGCCAGGAGATCCGAATGACCACCGCCGCAAAGCTCCTCGCGCAAAAACAGCAGCTGCTCGAGCGGCTGCAGGAGGATCCCGGTCCGAATGAACGCGCCGAGATCGAGCGGTTGCTCGAGCAGATCGACACCGCGTTGAATCTGCTCGATGATGCAGGCTCGGGCGGCTCCGACGAAGAGCCCGACTAACGCCCGCCAGATAGCTGCCTACAAAATCGTCTTGCCGGAACCGGATCTCGGCGCTTTCCTTGAACGCGTGGGTCCTTGGGGCGACACCTAGGTTTCACCTGGCCTCGTGCCATCCACCCGCAAGAGCCCCTGCCTTCCTCCCGGTCGGTGGGGGTTTTGTTTTTCATCCAGCGGATCGGCCCGAAGAAAAAGTATAAGATGGGGCCGCGAGGAATTGCTCCAGCTTATTTCGAGGAAGTGCAATGGATGTTGATTTTGTCGGTTACCAGCATGCGATGCTTGTTCTGATGCGCCACATATTGGCCGAGCAAGCGCTGCAGAGCGGTGAGGAGCCGATGCAGTGGCTCCGTAATTTCAAGAGCCGGGTCGTCCAGGACATCAAGGGGACTTCAGGTCCTTCGGAGCAGGACGAACTGGCGGTGATCCCGGTGTCTCTTGCCGTTATCGACGACGTTTTTGCCGATGTGATGTAGTTGAGAACGAGCGCCGTCGGAACAGCAGGTCTGTCACCCCGCGCCGCCGGCCGCATTCATGCGGGAGATGTTGAGGATTTCCGCCTCGCCGCTGCCAACGCGGACAACGTCTCCCACGGTCCTGCCAAACAGCGCCCGCGCCAATGGCGAGGCGTGCGAGACGGTGCCGTAAGCAGGATCCGCCTCGTCCTCGCCGACGATCCGGAAGGTCTGTTGTCGACCGTCATCGCGGAGGATCGTAACCGCGTGTCCGAAACGAACCTGGCTGTCGTCCTCAGCCTCCGCGACCACATGGGCGGAGGCGCGCCTGGCGCTCCAATAGCGCAGGTCGCGTGAGGCGCTCGCGATCGCCGTGCGATCGCCTTCCCCCTGCGCGGCCGCCAGCGCTTCTTGCGCAGCCGCGACTGCGGCCTCGATCTGGGCAAGGCCTTCCCTGGTGACATCGTTCGGCGCGTCCGAGATCGGCCGATCGGGCAGATCGTCAAGATTACCCTCGCCTTCCCTGACAAAAGCTCGGCTCATTTTGCTCCCGTACGCGTCTGGCTGGGGCGCGGATCGCCCACGACCTTCCCCTTGCGGCCCTGGTCCTGCAGGCCTTCAAGGTCGTTCTCTTCTGGCATCTTCTTCTCCAAGGCTGCAGATATCCAACGAGCGCGAACCAGTGTCGTTCCTCGATCGCCTTCTCGACAGCGGAAGCGGATGATAGCGAGTTCATTCGGGATAATTCGGCATCATTCTTGGGAAGAGACGGAACCCCTCGCAGCCTCCCAGGTTATCGCCCCGTCGATTGGGACGACGTGATCACCTTCCCCAAGGGCCCCGGCGATTGTCCCCGTGCAAGCCGGGGCCCGACTTTTTGAGAAGCAACGATAGAACGCACTGAATCGCTTTGGACCGAGCGATGCCAGCCCGTCGCGATATCACGACGATCGCTGATCGATCGCGAGTTGAAAAAGCGGCGTCAGGAAAATGCCGGGTGAAGCGAGATCGGCGCGCCCGGGGTGCCGACATCCGTGCACCACCCAAAAGCAAAAAGAACGAGGCCCGGTCACCTGGAAGACCGGGCCTCGTCGCATCATCCCCCGCCCCATCAGCGCGATGACGTCTGGTGGAACGGTCGTGTCATACGCAAAGTCCGCGGCGCGATCCATCCGGGCGAATACGGGACGCGTCGAGCATGGGCAATCGATGCAGCATGACCAGACCTTCGAACACGCTTTGCCCGACCTCATCATCGGCGCCAGCGCTTGCGTTGCAGCAACGGCCGCGTCCACAACCTCTCGTTTAGTTGATTGAATTGCCGCCGGCGCGCCTCGCACAGATTATAAAGCACTGATGGAGGCTGCCGTGCTTGCCGAGAAATTCATCCTGCTGCTGGAGACTCTGAGGAGCAACACCGAGAGCGACGGAGGTCAGCGCGTGGTCAGCACGTCGCCACACATCCCGGTCCGGCTACCGAGCCGCAAGTAACTTCCTGCACCCGCTCAGGGCCGATACGGGACATCGACGCGGCTTGAATATCTGACGTAAACCACGTCACAGCCGTCCGCGTGTCGGCGCGCTGAACAGGGCACCGTAGAATCGCGGTGCCGCCACGGAAGACAACTTCGACCTGCCAACGCTCATCGCCGCCATCTTTGTCGCAGGCTACGCGGCGATCATGCTGGAATATGTCGCTCACGACGATCTCGGCTTTTCCACCGCGCAAATCCGGCACATCGCGATGATCGCTGCGGTGCCCGTCGGCATGTGGGTCGCGATGGATATGCTGCGCTCCAATCCGGACAGAATCGAATGAAGATGTCAATCCGGGTGATCGGCCGTTCGAAATGCAACCCTGGCGCTATTTTGTCCTAGGCGTTTTGCGACGAATCAGACCTACTATGCGCTTGATCGAATCTCGCGAGATTTTGGCGGCATGACCCAGCCGGAGATCTTGGATCAAGACATCCGTGCGCTGCAGGAATGGCTCCGTGCCGCCTGGCAGCAACTCGCCGATCCCTCGCTCACCGCTTTCGGCCGGCGCGAGCTGCGCAACCAGATGAAGCAGTACAACGCTGATTTGCGCGCCCATCTCAAGCGCGCCGCCGAGCTGCAGCCGCAGCATAGCGCAGAGCCCAAGCGCAACTTCGCACGACCGGAGATGCGCATTCTTGCCTGGCGCTAGACGCGTCAAAAAGAATCCAGGTTCTGACTCGAGTCGAAACTCCAGGCCGTCAGGCTCGGATCATCCGCCCGCGCCGCTCCGTCGCCAGCCATGAGCAGAAGGCGGCCGGCACGGCGCCGATCAGGCCGAACAATACGATCGGGGGATCCTGCAGAACGCCCATCCACAACGCGCCGAACATCGACACGTAACTCAGCGCATAGGCAAACAGCGCGGTGTAGCCGATCCGATAGGCCGCATTCGCTTTCGCGAGGAGATGATCGATCCACGCAGCAAGCAGCGCCGGAAGCAGGCCGACGAGGTAGGACATCGGCAACAGCAGGATCTGCCGCGCTTCGATCGTGAGCGGATGGCCGGTCGCCCAGTTGGCGAACTGCAGCATTCCCCAGAACGCGGTGATGAAGCCAAGTGGCGGTCCTAGGATCGCAAAGATCAGGAAGCGTTTCATGGCGGCCTGATGCCTTCTCGCACGATGCCCAGGTTTGTACTGCCGCTCCTTGGCTTTACGATGTGACATGCCTCACACCGAACCTGTGTTAACACATTCGCACGGAGCGCCTGTTCCGGACGGCGTCGGCAAGCCGCAACCAGACGGGTTGCGCTTCCTATATGTTCGGTGCTGTCGCGGCTGAGCGTCAAAGAAGGTTTAATCGTGCTTTATCTGGAACTTGCGATCGTTTTTGTTCTGATTGTCGTCAACGGCCTGCTTTCGATGTCGGAACTGGCGATCGTTTCCTCCCGGCCGGCAAGGCTGGCGGGACTGGTCGAAAAGGGGGTGAGCGGCTCGCGGCGGGCGCTGGCGCTATCGTCAGACCCCGGTAAATTCCTTTCCACCGTGCAGATCGGAATTACCCTGATCGGGGTGCTGTCGGGCGCGTTTTCCGGGGCAACGCTCGGGCAGCGGGTCTCACAGTGGCTGCTGGGGCTTGGAGTCTCGCCAACGCTCGCGGATGCCATCGGCGTCGGTCTCGTCGTCACCGTCATCACCTATGCCTCGCTGATCGTCGGCGAACTCGTCCCCAAACAGATCGCGCTGCGCGATCCGGAGGCGATCGCGGTCAGGGTCGCGCCGGCGATGGTATGGATGGCAAGAATCTCGCTGCCGCTGGTCTGGCTGCTCGATCGCTCCGGCAAGGCGCTGCTGTGGCTGCTTGGCCATAGGGGCGAAGCCGAGGAGAAGGTCAGCGAGGAGGAAATCAGGACACTGGTGGTCGAAGCCGAGAACGCCGGCGTGCTCGAGCCCGGCGAAAAAGAGATGATCGCGGGCGTGATGCGGCTCGGCGATCTTCCGGTCGGTGCGGTGATGACGCCGCGCCACGAGGTCAGTTCGATCGACCTCGCCGATCCCCCCTCCGAGATCCATGCAACGCTGCTCGAGACCAACCACTCGCGCGCCGTCGTGTTCGACAACGATCGCGACATTGCGCTTGGCATCGTGCAGGCCAAGGATCTGCTCGATGCGTATCTGTCGGGCGGAACGCCAGACATCCGCTCACTGGTCCGCCAGGCGCCGGTGATCCCCGAGACCGTCGATGCACGCGACGTGATCGCGATTCTGCGCGATTCCGCCGTTCATATCGGACTGGTGCATGATGAATACGGCACCTTCCAGGGCGTGGTGACGAGCGCCGACATCCTGGAAGCGATCGTCGGCGCCTTCCACACCGAGGAGGGGCCGGCCGAGCCCGCTTACGTCAAGCGCGATGACGGCTCCTACCTGATCTCGGGCTGGATGCCGGCGCTCGAATTTGCCGACCTCTTGGACATCACCCTGCCCTCGCCGAGGCCCTACCAGACCTTTGCGGGTTTCCTGCTGCAGGAATTCGGCGCGATCCCCAATGTCGGAGAGAAGGTCACTGCCCATGGCTGGCAGTTCGAGATCGTCGACCTCGACGGCCGGCGGATCGACAAGGCTTTGGCCAGCCGCGTGGAAGAGACCTGACTTGTTCCTCCTGAAACCAGGAAGCCCGCCGGTTCCCGACCTGCCGTGACGGCTGTTGCGCACCCGTCCCATGCGCCAGACCGGCTCACTGCAGCGCCGTTCTGTTGATAACCAGGAACTCGTCCATCCCCGGCGGCAGGACAGCCGGTTGCCTTGTGCTATCGGCATAACGGCAAGATCAGGTACGGAACACAGATATGCGGATCACCCTCGTCGGTTCCCGCCATTTCGGCGTGGCGACCTTGAATATGCTGCGCCAGCGCGAAGTCGATGTCGCCAGGGTCGTGGTGCACGATGGCGAAGACCGGCTGGCGGCGGCCGCCCGGGCCACAGGCATCGATGTGGTGGTCCAGGCCAACCCAAAGCTCGTCGTGGCCTCCGAGATCGCCCCCAACACCGATCTGATCGTGACGGCCCATAGCCACGCCCGCGTCAGCAAGGAGGCCCTTGCCGCCGCGAAACTCGGCGGGATCGGCTACCACCCTTCGCTACTGCCCCGACATCGTGGCATGGCTGCGGTGGAATGGACCATCAAGGAGGCTGATCCGATCGCCGGTGGCAGCATCTATCATCTCGCCGACCGCATGGATGCCGGCGCCATTGCTGCGCAGGACTGGGTGTTCGTCAAGAAAGGCGAAACCGCGCGCGAACTCTGGGAGCGGGCGCTGGCGCCGCTCGGCCTTCGGCTGCTCGCCGAGGTGATCGATTACGCCAGAGCCCATGGCAGCCTTCCCGCCAAGCCGCAGGATGAGCAATTCGCGACCAAGGCACCGAGTCTCTCGGACGCCAGGCACTGACTGCCTCAAACATGCCGGAAGAATCGAACGCCCCGCCTCTTCCTGTGCGCCGATTCACCATCGGAATTCACCACGCGAATTCACCATGATGTGCTTGATGTCAAAGGAACTTTTTGCCTTCCACAGGACGGCCCATTTTGAACACATTGTGACCGGATAAGCCGGAATGATCACACACATTTCAAGGAAATCTGATCCATGCGTCCTGACCGCATTCGCGCGCTCTTGTTTGCGTCTTTTCTCGGTTCTGCTGCCGTGATTTCTGCCCCCGTTTCGGCCCAGCAGCCCTATGATGGCCTCTGGCAGGTCACCGTGGTCACCAAGACCGGAACCTGCGAGCCCTCGACCTCTTCCACGGTGACGGTCACGGACGGTCAAATCTCAGCGCCGGGCGCCGGCATCTCGGGCAGGGTCGGCCGCGAGGGCCTTGTGCGGGTCTCGATCAATGGTGCATATGCCAACGGTCAACTCAGTGGCAACTCCGGATCGGGGAAGTGGAATGGGGCATCAGCAGGCGTGCCGTGCAGCGGTCGATGGGAAGCCTCCCGTCAGTAAGATCCAGCGGACTTCGAAACTGCTCCCCACCGCACGCCGGCTGACCCTCGCCGCCGCATTTGCGGTGACGACGTTTGCGGTCTCCCCCAGCCATGCCCAGTCAGGCCCGTTTGCTGGGATGGCCGGCACCTGGTCTGGTGGCGGCAGCGTGACCTTGGACGACGGCTCCAGGGAACGCATTCGCTGCCGTGCGACCTACCGCGTCGGCGGCGTTAACATGGCGATGTCACTGACCTGCGCCAGCGATGCCTACAAGTTCAACCTGCAAGCCGATGTGGTCGCCCAGGGCAGCGCGATCTCCGGCAACTGGACCGAGGGCAGCCGCGGGATTAGCGGCAATCTGCAGGGCCGCGGCGGCGGCGGTAATTTCCAGGTTGCCGCCAGTGCCGCCGGGTTCAACGCCAACCTCAGCATGCGGACGAGCGGCAACAAGCAATCCGTCAGCATCAGGGCCGACAACGGCTTCCGCGAGGCCAACATCTCGCTGTCGAAGTAGCGCGCGAGTAGCCGCCCGCGGAGGCAGGCGACTAACACGCGAAGGGTTCAGCTCGTCTTCGGCTTCGCCAGCCGCTCGGCGGTGTCCTTGATGGTCTTGGCGATCAGCAGGGCCTGTTCCTTGTTGAACGCAAAATCAAGCACGCCTTTGTGCGTCGTCAACGACAGCACCATGATATCAGGCTGATGTTCGGGCCAGCCGGTGGCGAAGCCGGTCACGAAATCCGCCGACGTTTTGCGGTTTGTCATTCGCGCCCTCCTATGCCGCAGGAATGAAGGCGGTGACTTCGATCTCGACCTTGGCGCGCTGATCGACCAGGCCGTCGATATAGAGCAGCGTGGAGGGCGGAAAATTGCGCCCCAGCGTCTCCTTCCAGGCCGCGCCGATCCCGGCGCCCGCGGCCTCGTATTCAGCGCGGCTGGTCAGGTACCAGGTCAGACGCACGATGTGCTCAGGCCCGGCGCCGGCTTCGCTCAAGAGCTTGATGATCCGCTTCAGCGCAGTGGCGACCTGCGCGGCGAGGTCCGGCGCGTAGTCGCCCTTTTCGTCGCCGCCGGTCTGGCCCGCCAGCACGATCCATTTGCCGGGTCCCTCGAAGCTGACGCCGTGCGAGAAGCCGCGGGGTTTCGACCATTCGGCCGGTTGCAAGACATGCATGAATTTATCCTCCCAAACGCGGGGCGATGCTTAGCACCGAACAGGCGCTCACGGCAAAGCTCAAGGACCTGCATCGCTGCCTTCTCGGAATTGCGAGTTGCAAATCGCGTAGACCTCGCCGATACCGACGTCCCCGCTCGCCCTCTCCTTTTCCGCTTTTCCGCTTCACCGATGGACCGCACCCCTTCCAAGACCAAGGCCGCGTTATGGATGGCGGGCTGGCTTACGCTGATGCTGGTCATCGCGATTTCCGGCCGCGAAGCCATGCGCGACATGAACGTGTTCCAGCTCATGGAAGCGCGCTCGATCCTCGGCTTCTTCATGCTGTACCCGCTGATCCACGCAAATGGCGGATTGTCGATCCTGAAGACCGCGCGCGTGCACATGCACATTGCGCGCAATTTGATCCATTACGGCGCGCAGCTCGGCTGGTTTTTCGCGTTGACGCTGATCCCGATCGGCCAGGTCGTGGCGATCGAATTCACCATGCCGATCTGGACGGCGATCCTCGCCGCAGCCTTCCTCGGCGAACGCATGACAATGTGGAAGACCGTGGCGATCGTGCTCGGCCTGATCGGCGTGATCATCATCGTCCGTCCCGCCACGGGCGAGGTCAATCCAGGCCAATTGATCGCACTCGCTGCAGCCGTGGGTTTCGGCATCTCGGTTGCGATGGTGAAGTCGCTGACCCGCACCGAGCAGACTCTGGCGATCATCTTCTGGATGCTGGTCGTGCAGTCGGCCGCCGGCCTCGTGCCGTCGCTCTATGTCTGGACATGGCCGCCGGCGCATGTGTGGATCTGGGTGGTCCTGATCGCCTTCTGCGGCACTTTCTCGCACTACTGCATGGCGCGCGCGATGCTGTACGCGGATGCGACCGTGGTGATTCCGATGGATTTCCTCCGCGTGCCGCTGACCGCGACCGCGGGCTGGCTGATCTATTCGGAACGCCTCGACCTGTTCACCGTGCTTGGCGCGGTGCTGATCCTGACCGGTAATCTCTTGAATTTGAAACCGAACGCGCCGGCTCACGCCCGTGCAGGGACCTGACATTCGACACGGCTGTGAGATAGATCACGCAGTCGCGGCGCGTTTCGTGGCATGCCTTAATGGCAACGGATTCTCCCCTCGACCGCAGCGGTATTTTTTTGCTGCGCGAACGGTGGTGTTTTCGTGTAGTCTGACACAACGCGTTACAGACAAAGTGTTTTCGATTCTGCTGGGGGATTTCAGATGCGCACCCTTACCCTGCTCGCGTCCCTGATCTGCATGGCGCTGACCGCAACCGCCGCCCATGCCGACAGACGCGTCGCCTTCGTCGTCGGCAACGGCGCCTACAAGAACGTGACCCCGCTGCCGAACCCGACCATCGACGCCAAATCGATGGCCGGCGCATTGCGCAATGTCGGCTTCGAAGTGGTCGAAGGCACCAACCTCACCCGCGACAAGATGACCGAGAAGCTGCTCGACTTCGGCAAGAAGGCGCAAGGAGCCGACATCGCGGTGTTCTACTATGCCGGCCACGGCATCGCGATCAGCGGCACCAACTATCTCCTGCCTGTCGATGCCGACATCAAGTCGGAGATGGACGTCAAACTGGGTTCTGCCATCAACATCGACCTCACGCTCGACCAGACCATGAGCGACGCCAAGGTCAAGCTGGTGTTCCTCGATGCCTGCCGCGACAATCCGTTCGCCGCCAAGATCAAGTCGAACTCGCCGACCCGCAGCGTCAATGTGCAGACCGGCCTTGCCGAAATGAAATCCGGCGAGGGCACCCTGATCGCGTTCGCAACCGGCCCGGGCCAGACCGCGCTCGACGGTCAGGAAGGGGCCAACAGCCCGTTCACGCGCGCGCTGATCGCCAACATCACCCAGCCCGGCGTCGAGATCCAGCAGGCGATGACCAAGGTCCGCGCCCAGGTCAACGAGGAGACCAACAAGGGCCAGTTGCCCTGGGGCCACACCAACCTCATCGGCTCGGTCTATCTCAACGGCGCGCCGGCGAACAACCCGGCCGCCGGCGCTCCGGCGGCATCGACCGCGGTTGCGGCCGCGCCGAGCTCGGATGTCGAGCTCGAATTCTGGCGTTCGATCAAGGACTCCAACAAGACCGAAGAGCTCAACGCCTATCTCTCAAGCTATCCGAACGGCCAGTTCCGTTCGCTCGCCCTCGCCCGCATCGCCGCGCTCGAGAGCGGCGCAGCTCCGAGCACGCAAACGCGCAACCTGACGGCCGGCATCGATCCTGCGACCTTTACCGAGGAGGCGAGCCAGGTCACCGAGGACCAGATCGGCCTCGACAAGGGCCAGCGCCGCGACGTGCAGCGCCGTCTGAACGGGCTCGGCTTCGACGTCAAGGCGACCGGCAAGTTCGACGAGCCTACCCGCGCCGTGATCACGCGCTGGCAGGCCGCGCGTGGCTATCCGAAGAGCGGCTACCTCAACAGATTCCAGCACAAGGCGCTGCTGACCGAGGTCGTGGCGACCACGTCGACGAGTTCGAGCGATGAAGAACGCCCGCGCCGCCGCGCCAACAGCGGTGGCGGCGGCAGCGCTCCCCCTCCTCCCCGCCACCATGGCGGTGGCATCGATCCCGGAGCCGCCTTCGTCGGCGGCGTCGTGGGTGGCATGCTGGGCGGCGCGTTCCGTCGCTAGAGGATTGACTTCACCTCTCCCGCTTGCGGGAGAGGTCGGCGCGTAGCGCCGGGTGAGGGCTCTTTCCACTCGGGGAGTCCCAATGCGGAGACACCCCACCCCGGCCCTCCCCGGCAAGCGCCCGGCAAGCGGGAGAGGGAGCGCAGCTTCACCGGGGCTGCATTTCAACCTAATCTGCGATTGCTCTGGTGGCGGCTCCTCGCTGGAGCTACTTTCCCGCCGCTTTGCGTAGCGCCTCGTTGATGCGGTCCTGCCATCCCGGGCCGCTCTCCTGGAACCATTCCAGCACGTCTTGGTCGATGCGCAGCGTGACCTGTTCGCGCACGCCGGGAACGGCGTTCGGCTTCGGCGGCGCTTCCGCCACCTTGGCGGTAGCGCGCTTGAACGCCGCCTCCGCCTCGCTGCGGGCGTCATTTAGCGTGCGCGGTCGTCTGGGCTGATCGGCCATTGCTAGATCCCTTCAAACAGTGCCGTCGACAGATAGCGCTCGGCGAACGACGGCACCACAACCAGGATGGTCTTGCCCGCCGCTTCCGGCCGCTTGCCGATCTGAAGCGCCGCGGTGATCGCCGCCCCTGAGGAAATGCCGCCGGGAATACCCTCGTTGCGCGCCAGCGCGCGCGACATCTCGATCGCGGTGGTGCTGTTGACCTTGACGATCTCGTCGATCACGGAACGATCGAGGATATCCGGAATGAACCCGGCGCCGATGCCCTGGATCTTGTGCGGCGAATGCTGACCGCCCGACAGCACGGGGCTTTCCTCGGGCTCGACGGCGACGATGCGTAGCGACGGCTTGCGCGGCTTCAGGACCTGCCCGACGCCGGTAATGGTGCCGCCGGTGCCGACGCCCGCGACGAAGTAATCAATGTTCCCGCCGGTATCGTTCCAGATCTCCTCCGCGGTGGTGCGGCGATGAATTTCCGGATTGGCGAGGTTCTTGAACTGCTGCGGCATCACCGCGTTGGGCGTCGTGCGCACCAGCTCCTCCGCGGTCGCGATCGAGCCTTTCATACCCTGCGATGCCGGCGTCAGCACGAGTTCGGCGCCGAGGAACGCCAGCATCTTGCGGCGCTCGATCGACATCGATTCCGGCATCACAAGTTTCAACCGATAGCCGCGCGAGGCCGCGACGAACGCCAGCGCGATGCCGGTATTGCCCGAAGTCGGCTCGATCAGCACCGTATCGGCATTGATGATGCCGGCCTTCTCCATCGCGACGATCATCGCAGCGCCGATGCGATCCTTCACGCTCGCTGCCGGATTGAAATATTCCAGCTTGGCGAGGATCGTCGCGTGCGCGCCGTGGGCCTGCGGCAATCTGCGCAGCCGGACGATCGGCGTGTCACCGATCGCATCCACGATGGAGTCATAGACCAGCCCTCGTCCCGGCCGTTGCACTGCACGCGTAGTTGAAGACGCATCCATCGCGGGACTCCCTGACAAAATGTGCCGCGGACATCGCGGCCTTCGTTAGTTAGGAACTGCGTACACCGCAGCGCAAGAAGGGGAAACGAGCGATTAACAAATCGCTGCATCGCAACAGCGAAATGTTTCTAAATTGCGATAAACCAACGTATTTGTGTTGCGACAACGTCAAAGAAACCGGTGTATAAGTTATCCGTACGTTAAGCCCCCAGGTCAGATCGGAAGGAGGTCACGATGACAGCCATCGCTGAAATCCCCTCGACCATCGCGGTTCGTCCGGATCCGCGCGGGTGCGATCTACCGACCTGTCCGGTGTGTGCAGACTCAATGATAGCGGCGGAAGCGTCCGCCTATCTGTACGACAGCATCATCAGCTATCTCTGGACCTGCGACACCTGCGGTTACGGTTTCGTGACCAAGCACGCGGTCAAGCGCTTCGTCTGCAACTAGACCCTATCTGGCGGCGATGTCACCGCGCGCCCAATCGGCGCGCGTTCGCTGTTGGAAATCTTCAAATCTCCCGCCTGCGATCGCGGCGCGAATGTCCTGCATGAGCTGCTGGTAATAGGCGATGTTGATTTCCGACAGCAGCATTGCGCCGAGCGTCTCGCCCGATTTCACGAGATGATGCAGATAGGCGCGCGAATAGCTGCGCGCGGAAGGCCATGCACTCTCCTCGTCCAGCGGACGCGGATCGTCGGCGTGTCGCGCGTTGCGCAGGTTCACCGGCCCGAACCGCGTGAACGCCACGCCGTGGCGTCCGTTCCGCGTCGGCATCACGCAGTCGAACATGTCGATGCCGCGCGCGACTGCTTCCAGGATGTCCTCCGGCGTGCCGACGCCCATCAGATAGCGCGGACGGTCCGCCGACAGCACCGGCGCAGTCTCCTCGATCATCGCAAGCATCACCGCCTGCGGCTCGCCGACCGCGAGCCCGCCGATGGCGTAACCGTGAAAGCCGATCTCGACCAGCGCCTCGGCGCTGCGCCGTCGCAGCTCCGGCACATCGCCGCCCTGCACGATGCCGAACAGCATGTAGCCGCCAGGTGCGGTCTCGAAGGCGCGCTTGCTGCGCTCAGCCCAGCGCAGCGACAGCCGCATCGCGCGCTCGATATCGTCGCGCTCGGCCGGCAGCCGCACGCATTCATCCATCTGCATCGCGATGTCCGAGCCGAGCAGCCGCTGCACCTCGATCGAGCGCTCCGGCGACAGTTCGACCTTGGCGCCGTCGATGTGCGAGCGGAAGGTCACTGCGTTCTCGCTGACCTTGCGCAGATCCGATAGCGACATCACCTGGAAGCCGCCGGAGTCCGTTAGCATCGGCCCGTTCCAGCCGGTGAACGTCTGCAGGCCGCCGAGCGCTGCGATGCGCTCGGCACCGGGCCGCAGCATCAGATGGTAGGTGTTGCCGAGCACGATGTCGGCGCCCGCATCGCGCACTTCGCGCCAGTGCATGCCCTTCATCGCACCGGCGGTGCCGACCGGCATGAAGGCCGGCGTGCGCACCACGCCATGCGGCGTGGTTAGCCGGCCAGTACGGGCGTTGCCGTCGGTCGCGAGCAGTTCGAAATGATTGGGAAGGCTCATGCGGCCGCTTATGGCGTGACAACGGCCCCGATTCAACCGCGCCGAGGCCGATTCCGACCTCAAGGCCGTTGACGGCGCCCAAACTCTCCCGCATAAGTTCCGCCGCCATGATGACCGCGACCAAACGCACCACCACGACCAAAGAGCTCTCCGGGGCCTTGGGAGGCGTGCGCGCATAGTCGAACCGACCGCATCATCTCAAACCGAAGCCCCGCCTGATGAAGGTCCGGGGCTTTTTTATTGTCGCATCCTGATGGAGATTCCCGTGAAGAACGATCCTGTTGTTGCCATCGCCGGCGTGACCGGCGCCGTCGGCGCCGAGTTCATCGCGACCATGGACCGGCGCGGCTTCCCCGTGCGCAAGCTGAAGCCGCTCGCAAGCAGCCGCTCGGCAGGCAAGACCATCGACTTCCGCGGGCAGAAGCTCGTCATCGAGGAGCTCAATGAGCGCTCGTTCGAGGGCGTCGACATCGCCCTGTTCTCGGCCGGCAGCGGCGTCTCGAAGAAGTTCGCGCCGATCGCGGTGAAGGCCGGCGCCGTCGTCGTCGACAATTCCTCCGCCTTCCGCATGGACCCGAACGTGCCGCTGGTGATCCCGGAGATCAACGCTGGCCGTATCCGCGAGCACAAGGGCATCATCGCCGTCCCGAACTGCGCCGCGATCACCGCGCTGGTGCCGCTGTGGCCGATCCACCGGAAGAACCGCATCAAGCGCGTGATCATCTCGACCTACCAGGCCGCGAGCGGCGCCGGCGCCGCGGCCATGGAAGAGCTGGTGGAATCGACCCGCGCCAATCTGAATGGGCAGGTCTATACGCCCAAGGTGATGCCGCATCCTTATGCCTTCAACCTGTTCAACCATAACACCGCCGTCGATCCAGAGACCGGCTACAACGACGAGGAGACCAAGGTCATCAAGGAGACCCGCAAGATCTTCGAGGATGACAGAATCGCGGTCGGCGTCACCTGCGTCCGCGTGCCGGTGCTGCGCGCGCATTGCGAGGCCATCACCTTTGAATGCGAGAAGCCGATCAGCGAAGACCAGGTGCGCACGCTTCTTGCGGCCGCGCCGGGCGTGCGGATCGTGGACGATCGCGCCGGGAATTACTTCCCGATGCCGATCGATGCCTCCGGCCAGGACGACGTGCTGGTCGGCCGCATCCGCAAGGATCTGAGCGACCCGAGCGGCCATTCGATCTCGATCTTCGTGGCCGCAGACCAGCTCCTGAAGGGCGCGGCGCTGAACGCGGTCCAGATCGCGGAGCTGTTGCCCGAGCGCGCGATGGCATGAGGCCGCCAGATTGGCGATGACGACTCTGCGTCGGCGCGATATAGAGCGGAGAACACCGTAGCGCGGAGAGGACGAAACCACTGACGAGGTTAATGGCACGGGCGGCACGGCAGAGCGTTGCGAAATCTCGCGGCGGCCGCCCGACAAAAAGCGCCGCCATCCAGCGCGACCTGCGGCTGATCGAGGTTGCCACCCGGCTTTTTCTGGAGCGGGGCTTCGAGGCGACGTCGATCGACGCCGTCGCGGAGACGGCGCGGGTCAGCAAGCCTACCGTCTACGCCCGCTATCGCGACAAGCGCGGCCTGTTCGAGGCCGTGCTGCGGCGCGAGATTGCGCGCTGGCTCTCCCCGCTCGCGACGGCAGCGGAAATGCAGTGCAGCGACGTTTCCAGCGTTTCCGTCGAGCAGGCTCTCCTCAATCTCGCGCGGCAGATGCTCGATTTGATCAGCGGACCCGAGCCTGGCGCCCTGAGCCGCATTGTCGCGGCGCAGGCAACCAATTTTCCCGAGCTCGCAAGGCTCGCGGAGGAAGAAGGTTACCTGAAAGCCGTTTCGACGATGACCCGTCTGTTCGATCGCCTGGTCGCCGAGGGAGCGGTCCAAATCGAGGACACGACGATTGCCGCCGAGGTCTATCTCAACATCACCGTCGGCCACACCTTCCGGCAGGCCACCAACGGCATTCCAATCGACCGGAAGGCAGAGGAAAAACGCCTGCGGGCTTCCCTGCGGCTTTTGATGACCGGCATCGGCGGACCGGGCGGTCGGCCGCGCCGGCCCGACGCACGGACCCGCCCGCCCCGCTGACATCTCGATAAGCCATGCCGGACCCTGCCGACAGCCTTCCGATTTGGGAGGCATTCCAGCGCTGGAAAGCGGTTGACGATAACTAAACGATACCGTATGGTTTCATTAAGTGGGCCGGCGATGTTCGCCGCACCGGATGTTGCCCAGTGCTCACGCCGTCGCAGACTTCGACCGGCGCAACCCGAGTCTCTCCTGGCCCCCAAGCCCGGCTTGCGTTGTTCGGACGGCCGACCCGGACACGGGTCGGCCGTGTCCTTTCGGCGCAACGAAGTTGACGAGAAGAACGCTGCTGCAGGTGACACGACGCGCGGTAGTCGTCTCGACCAGGAAGGATCCCCTCATTGGCCCCTGCCACGTTGCAAAGACGCATCCAATTCGCGGCCGCGGGTCTTGCGATCACGGCGCTGTCATGCACAGCGCCGGCCAATGCAGGAGATCAGGGAACACCGGAAGAGCGCGAAGCCTGCACACCCGACGTCTTCCGGTTTTGCTCCGGTTCCATACCGGACACCGACCAGATTGTGTCGTGCCTTCACGCAAATAAGCAGCGGTTGAGCGAAAAATGCCGCGGTGTGATCTCGGTTCGGAACTCAAAAATGCCGGATCGAAGTGCCAAATGATGGGAGACGCACTGCTGCGGACCAGGTGCTCTCAGCCACGAAGGAGGATTGATGGTGAATCCGCGCACTCGCTCCGCGAGGGCGATGTCCAAGACGACACGGCACCTGCTCGTGATCGGTCTCTTGACGCTGCTCGCATCCGCGCCCTCCTTTGCTGTCGCCGCCCCTTCAAGCCCTGAGTCTTCTTCCGGCCAGGAGCAGGCTACGAATTCTGACGACCTGGAAGTCGCCCACCAGATTGAGCTCTTCCGGACCGCACAGGTATCGCTCAGCCGCGCCATCGAGATCGCCGAGCGGGCGCACGCCGGCGCGAGGACCTCCGATGTCAGCTTTGACGGGGGATCAGGCGCGCCGGTCTACCGTGTCCGGACGTTCTATGACGGTCAGCTCTGGGAGCATGCCGTCGATGCTGCCACCGGTGAGATTTCCAAGGATCGGCTGGTATCTTCCCTGAAGGAACTCAATACGGAGGACCGCACCAACATCGCCTCGCTGTCGGGTGTCGAGCAGCAGCTCTCGGATGCAGTGCGGGTGGCGGAACGAGCCGCCTCGGGCAAGGCCATCAGCGGAGGCCTGACACGCGAACGCGGCAAGCTGAACTTTGTGGTCATCGTCGTCAGCGGACTGGATCTGAAACAGGTGATCCTCGAACCGCCCCGCCGTAAGGGGCGTTGATAGTAGGTAGGGTGGGCAAAGCGAAGCGTGCCCACCATTTCTTGCGGCGTGCGGATGGTGGGCACGCTTCGCTTTGCCCACCCTACAGATCTACAGGATCGCGTCACGCGTGCGTGCGGAAGAGCAGGCAGGCGTCGCCGTAGGAATAGAAGCGGTAGCCCGCCGCGATCGCATGCGCATAGGCCTGCTTCATGGTCTCGAGCCCTGCGAAGGCTGACACCAGCATGAACAGGGTCGAGCGCGGCAGATGGAAATTGGTGAGCAGGATATCGACCGCGCGAAAGCGATAGCCCGGCGTGATGAAGATCGCGGTGTCTCCGGTGAACGGCTGGATAGTGCCATCCTCGCTCGTCGCGCTTTCGAGCAGCCGCAGCGAGGTGGTGCCCACCGCGACGATGCGTCCGCCCTTGGCGCGCGCCGCGTTCAGCGCGGCAGCGGTCTCCGCGGAGATGCTGCCCCATTCGGAATGCATCCTGTGCTCGGAGGTGTCGTCCACCTTCACCGGCAGGAACGTCCCTGCCCCGACATGCAGGGTCAGTCTGACAATATCGACGCCGCGGCCGCGCAGCGCGGATTCCAGCGCCGGCGTGAAATGCAGGCCCGCGGTCGGGGCCGCGACCGCGCCCTCATTGGCCGCGAACATGGTCTGGTAGTCGGCGGTGTCCTGCTCGTCGGGCGTGCGCTTGGAAGCGATGTAAGGCGGCAGCGGCGGGCTGCCGAGATCGGCAATGGCCTGGTCGAGTGCAGGCCCATGGAACGAGAATGACAGCGTCACCTCGCCCTCCTGCCCCTTGGCTTCGACCTGCGCATCGAGATGCCCGAGCAGGCAGATCTTGCCTTCATTGCCGAAGCGGACTGTGTCGCCTTCCGTCAGTTTCTTCGCCGGCTTCACCAGCGCCTGCCAGCGCGAACCATCGAGCCGCCTGATCAAGGTCGCCTCGATCTTCGGCTCGGTCTCGCGGCCGATGCGGCGGCCCGTCAATTGCGCAGGGATCACCTTGGTATCGTTGACCACGAGCTGGTCGCCCGGCTCGAGCCATTGCGGCAGCTCGGCCACCGTGCGGTCGCGCAGCACGCCGTCGCCCTGCACCACCAGCATCCGCGCGGCATCGCGCGGGCTCGCGGGCCGCAGCGCGATCCGTTCAGGCGGGAGGTCGAAGTCGAAGAGATCCGTGCGCATGGTGCCGAGCGCCGTACAATCAGACCCTCATCCTGAGGAGCGCGGAACGCGCGTCTCGAAGGATGAGGCCCCACTGTAGCAACATGGGGGCCTCATGGTTCGAGACGGCGCTTCGCGCCTCCTCACCATGAGGGGAAACAACTACTCCGCGTCAGCGGCCATGCGCGCCTTGACGATCTTGTCGGGGTTCTGCACCGGCTCGCCGCGCTTGATCTTGTCGACGTTCTCCATGCCTTCGGTGACCTTGCCCCAGACCGTATACTGGCCGTTGAGGAAGGAGGCGTCGTCGAAGCAGATGAAGAACTGGCTGTCGGCGGAATCCGGATTGGCGGCGCGCGCCATCGAGGTGGTGCCGCGGACATGCGGCTCCTTGTTGAATTCCTGCTTCAGCTTCGTTCCGGAGCCGCCGGTGCCGGTGCCATGGGGGCAGCCGGTCTGCGCCATGAAGCCGTCGATCACGCGGTGGAACACGATGCCGTCGTAGAAGCCCTCGCGCACCAGCTCCTTGATGCGAGCGACGTGGTTTGGCGCGAGATCCGGCCGCATCTCGATGGTGACGGGACCCTGGGTGGTCTCGAGGATCAGAGTATTTTCGGTGACAGCCATGCTCGCCTCTCTTTGGCTTCGGGTTGACGCTTGCGGGTTCGGAAAGGAATCGCCATCGGCCGGCCGGCAACCGCGCCGCCCAGTGCATCGGTAAATGGTAACGGCGTGCAGCGTTCCAAGGCCTGCATCACGGCGATGCGGTATTGCAAACGGTCATTTTCGCTCGCCTCTGCCGTCTCATAGGTGATCCTGGGACGGCCGAGGATCGCGCCCTGACGGTTGAAGCTGACGATCACCGTGATGTCGATCGGGTTGGCCTGCGACAGCGGCGGCGGCTTGAAGCAACTGTGCAGCTTTATGAAAAGATCCTTGAGCGTGTCCAGCTTTTCGGGCGCCGGCTGCGCCCGCGCCGCGCAGGCAAGCAGCATCAGTGGCGCAGCAAACCAAAGAATTGGCTTGCGGCGCAGCATCGCCGGCCCTCACTTGATGTCGGATGCGACTTGCACCTTCACCATCTTGTCGGGATCGGTCACTGCGCCGCTCGGCGATCCGGACGGCGCCTTCTTCAGCTTGTCGACCACGTCCATGCCGGACACGACATCGCCGATCACGGTGTACTGGCCGTTCAGGCTCGGCCCGTCGGCGTACATGATGAAGAATTGCGAGTTGGCGCTGTCAACGCTGTCGCCACGGCGAGCCATGCCGACGATGCCGCGCTTGAAGGGGACGTTCGAGAATTCCTGCTTCAGGTTCGGGTATTTCGAGCCGCCGGTGCCGTTGAAGTTCTGGCCGTCGCCGGTCTGCGCCATGAAGCCGTCGATCACCCGGTGGAACGGCACGTTGTTGTAATAGCCCTCGCGCGCGAGCTGCTTGATGCGCTCGGCATGCTGCGGCGCGATGTCCGTCCTGAGCTTGATGACGATGCGGCCCTTGTTGGTGTCGATCACGATCGCGTTGGCCTTGTCCAGATTGGCCGGCAACGGCTGCGCGACCGCGGGAGCCACACAGAGGAGCGCGGCGAGAACGGCGAGAATTCGGATCATGAAAGCTCCGGAGCGGATACTGGGGTATGAGTGCGAAGGTTAGCTGGCGAATTTGGCCTTGAGGCGGACGGCAACGGCTTTGGGCACGAAGCTGGAGACATCGCCGCCCATGCCGGCGATCTGGCGGACGAGGGTCGCCGTGATTGGTCGGACCGTCGGCGAGGCCGGCAGGAACACGGTGTGCACCTCGGGCGCCATGGCTTCGTTCATGCCCGCCATTTGCATCTCGTAGTCGAGGTCGGTGCCATCCCGCAGGCCCCGAATCAGAATCGTAGCACCGGCGCGTTGCGCTGCGGTGACGACCAAATCGTCGAACGTGATGCATTCAAAGGCGCAGCCGGCTTTGGCGGCGACGGGGCCGAACACCTCCGCCAGCATCGCCAGGCGCTCTTCGACCGAAAACAGGGGCTTCTTCCCCGGATGGACGCCGATGGCGACGATCAGGCGGTCGCAGAGGGCGACGGCATGTTTGACCACGTCGAGATGGCCGTTGGTAACCGGGTCAAACGAGCCGGGATAAAGCGCGATGCGAGGCATATCCCCCTCTAACCTGCCCGGGGCTGGCCGGCAAGCCAACCGGGTTCCCTAGCGCGCCCTGAACCCAATGTTTCATCGGTCTGGCCCCGATGAAACAGAATCCCGAGGGAACGAAACCATTTTCGACCCCGGCGAAGACAGCGGGAAACGGACGACCTCTATCACGCCCACCAACGAAACGACGGGCCAGCAAGGCCCACCGACAGGGGACCGTCATGATCAAGGCACTTTCCGCCGTCGCCGTTGCCGCCTTCATTGCCGCTGCGCTCACCGTTCTCCCGGGCTTTGCGCCCCAGGTCGAAGCCAGCGTGCCCCGCGCCCTCGCCAAGGCCGACCGGCTGGATATCCGCCCCGCCGCCAACAACTGCTCGGAGCAGAATTGGCCGAACTTTGACGCCTCCTGCCTCCGCAATGCCGGCGGCAAGGCCGCAGTCCGCGAAGCTCGTCTGGTCACCGCCGACCGCACCCCGTAGGAAAAGCCTCCCCCCCCTCCTCTTCACCGCAAGCGTGTGCCGTGCCCGCCGGATCGCCAACCGGCGGGCACAACCGCATTGCGGTGCTGCCATTGCGCAACACTCGCACTAATTGTATCGGCTCGCATTGCCCGACCACTACCGGACGTTGTAGAAGTTGGAGCATTGCAGTCGGAGGCATTGCCTTCCGCGCGCGTACTTAGCCGATCTCATGACCTGACCGGTATTTGCTCGACCCGCTATTCTGGGAGAGGGCTGATGCTTGGCTGCGTAGGTCACGGCCGCAACGGTGGTCGAAGGATCGTGCTTACTGCGTTGGTCCTGCGGAGCTCGGACCAGCACGGGGATAGGCGTTCGAACGCCGGGGACGCAGCCCCGCTTGAGGTCGCATTGGCGGCGATCGTCCTGTTCGGCATCGCGACGCTCGGTGCCGCACCAAACGCCCACGCGCAGGCATGCAACACAAACCCCGCCAATGGCGGCATCCTTCAGAGCGGCGGGACCTGTGTCGACAACAACCCTGTGACCACTGGCTTCGGAACGGCCGTCGACGCGTCGAACAGCGGCAATGTCAGCATGAACGGCCCTATCACGGCCAATGGCGGCGGCACGGGGATCAGCGCCACCACCAGCGCCACGGTCACGGCAAATGCCAACGTGACTGCGGCCGGCCTCGCCTTGAGCGCCGCCAGCGGCGGCACGATCATCGCCAACGGAATCACGTTGGGAAATACTGGCGGCGGCGCGATGGCGATGAGCGCCAACGGCGGGACGATCATCGCGAATGGCGTCACGGTCAATTGGCCAAACGGTTTTGGCGCGGCCCTGGTGGAAGCGACAAACGGCGGACTTGTCCAATTCACCCCTGGTTCGTCGGTCACCGTGCCCAGCGGTGGCTTCGGTACTGCGGTGTTCTTGTCCAATGGGGCGACGAGCGCCATCACGGCTGACGGCCTGACGGTAAACATTACCAGCGGATCGGGTGGAGAGAACGCCTTCAAGGCGCAGAATGGCGCAAGCATCAGCCTGACCAACAGCGCGATCAATAATTCGGTGTCGTCTTCGGGAGGTGGGGATTCCGGATTTTGGGCCACAGGCGCCGGGAGCACGATCACGGCAACCAACGTGAATCTCTCGGTGGGCGGCAGCGCCGGTGACTTCGGGGTGCGGGCGGACACGAACGGCAGCGTTGTGATGAGCGGCGGCTCGGTCACCGTCATCAACGGTGCGGGCGGGCTGCTGCAGAACGGCGGCACGGTCACCATGACCGGCACCGATGTGACGGCGTCCGGGAATGGCGGCAGCGGCTTCCTGTTCAACGGAGGCGGCGCCGCCAACACGCTGAATTACAGTGACGGCACGATCACGGCGAGCGATGCGTCCTTCTCCGTGCAAGGCGCCACGGCCAATATCGACCTCGTCAATGCAATCGCGACCGCGAACAACAATACCCTGCTCGCGACGAGCGCGTCGGGCAACACGACGTTCAACGCGCGGACATCGACCCTGCAAGGCGTGATCACGACCGATGCCAGCAGCACCAGCACGGTCAATCTGACGGATCGAACCATCTGGACGATGACCGGCAATTCGAACGCGACCAATGTCACCAACAACGACAGCCAGATCATCTACACGCCGCCGACGGGCGATACGACACAATTG
This sequence comes from Bradyrhizobium sp. USDA 10063, assembly GCF_054063735.1. NCBI lineage: Bacteria > Pseudomonadati > Pseudomonadota > Alphaproteobacteria > Hyphomicrobiales > Nitrobacteraceae > Bradyrhizobium > Bradyrhizobium sp. USDA 10063. The sequence continues at coordinate 1,201,744 of NZ_JBSSGP010000002.1, forward strand.
TCGAGCTACAAGACGCTGACGGCGAACAACTACACTGGCGCAGGCGGTCTCATCGCGCTCAATACGTTTCTCGGCAGCGACGGCTCGCCGTCCGACCGGTTGATTATCAATGGTGGCACCGCAACCGGCTCCACCAATCTGAGGATCAGGAACACCAACGGTCCGGGCGACCAGACCACGGCCGACGGCATCCTCGTCGTGGATGCAGTCAACGGCGGCACCACCGCCCCCGGCGCGTTCTCGCTTGCCGGCCGGGTGCGCGGCGGCGCCTATGATTACTTCCTGTTCCGCGGCGACCTCACTGGCGGCTCACCGGATAGCTGGTTCCTGCGCTCGACGTTCCCGGTGTCGCCGGTGCCGCCGATAGGGCTAGCGCCGCCACCAACGTCGCCGGGTCTTCCAGGGCCGCCGGGGCCTCCCGGACCTCCGGGACCGCCGGCACCACCAGTCTTTCCACCGGCGCCCCCTGCGTTGGCTGTGCCGCCTCCGGTGTTGCCGACCGACCCGCCTCCCGGGGTCCTGCCGCCAGGCCTCTATCCGATCATCGGGCCGGAACTTGCGACGTATGGTGTCGTGCAACCCGCCGCCCGCCAGCTCGGACTGGCCACGCTCGGCACGCTCAATCAGCGGATTGGCGACACCATGACGTTCGCCAACGCGGCCGGCACAGGCACGGGATGGGGCCGGTCGGACTGGGGACGGTTCTTCGGCCAGCAGATCGATAACCATTATCAGGCCTTCGCCGATCCGCGCGCGAGCGGCTGGCTCGGCGGCGTCCAGGGCGGCGTCGATCTCTGGCGCGGCAGCTCGGCCCCCGGGCATCGCGATGCCGCCGGCGTCTATTTCGCCTACGGCCGGGCCGAGATGAACGTGGATGGTCTCATCACCAATCCGAGCGCGACCGCCTACATGCTGACACGGACCGGCACGGTTTCGCTCGATGCCTATACCTTCGGCGGCTACTGGACCCACTACGGTCCGACCGGCTGGTACATCGACGCGATCATGCAGGGCACGATCTACCGGGGCCTCGCGACCACGCGGTCCGCGCAACTGCCGGCCGATGGCTCTGGCTTCGCCTCGTCGCTGGAGTTCGGCTATCCGATCCCGCTGCCGCTTGGACCCGACTTCGTGCTGGAACCGCAGGCGCAGATCATCTGGCAGCAGATCACCTTCAACGACGCCAATGACGGTCTTGGCAATGTTGGTCTCGGTACGACATCAGGCCCGACCGGCCGGCTCGGCCTGCGCGGCAAATGGACCATCGAGGGCCACAACGGCGTGCTTTGGCAGCCCTATATAGGCGTGAATTTCTGGCGCGGCTGGGGAGCGCAGGCGACCACCAGCTTCGGCTTCGACCAGGTGCGGTTGCTCGACGAATCGACGCGAACCGAAGTCTTCGCCGGACTGACCGCCAAGCTCGACAACAGCGTCAGTCTCTACAGCCAGCTCGGCTATCAGTTCGTCATCGACAAGACCGCCGACAACAGCCGCCATGACGGCCTGCGTGACGATCTTGGTTTTCGCTGGAGCTGGTGAAGTTCGTAGCACGGGTGAAGCGAAGCGACCCGCGCTACTGATTACTGGCCGTTCCCGTTGCCGTTCTCGCCATTCTCGCTGTCGTCGCCGATATGCTCGACCGAAACGACATGCTCGTCGTCGGCCGTGTCGAACACGATGACGCCCTGGGTCGAGCGGCCGGCGATGCGGATGTCTCCGACGGGGCAGCGGATCAACTGGCCCTTGTCGGTCACCAGCATGATCTGGTCGGCCTCCTCGACCGGGAACGAAGCTACCAGCTTGCCGTTGCGGCTGTTGACGCTCATCGCGACAATGCCTTTGCCGCCGCGGCCGGTGGTGCGGTACTCGTAGGACGAGGTCCGCTTGCCGTAGCCGTTTTCGGACACCGTCAGCACCACCTGCTCCTGCGCCGACATATCGACATAGCGCTCCTGCGAGAGCTGGATCGCGCCCGTTGTCTCCTCGGCCTCGGTCTCCGCCGGCTCCTCGGCGGCCGCTTCGCCCGCGACCGCGCGGCGCATCTTCAGATAGGCCGAGCGTTCGTCCGAAGTCGTCTCGACATGGCGCAGGATCGCAAGCGAGATCAGCTTGTCGCCTTCGGCCAGCGAAATGCCGCGCACGCCCATCGAGGTGCGGCCGGTGAAGACGCGCACGTCGGTGACGGGGAAACGGATGCACTGGCCGCCGGCGGCGGTCAGCAGCACGTCGTCATGCTCGGTGCAGATCTGCACGTCGACGATCGCCTCGCCCTCCTCCAGCTTCATGGCGATGATGCCGGAACGGCGGACGTCGATGAAGTCGGACAGCTTGTTGCGGCGGACGTTGCCGCCTGTGGTGGCGAACATCACGTCGAGATTGCTCCAGGAGGATTCGTCCTCCGGCAGCGGCATGATGGTGGTAATGCGCTCGCCCTGCTCCAGCGGCAGGATGTTGATCAATGCCTTGCCGCGCGCGTTCGGTGCGGCCATCGGCAATCGCCAGACCTTCTCCTTGTAGACCTGGCCGCGCGAGGAGAAGAACAGGACCGGCGTGTGGGTGGAGGCCACGAACACGCGGCTGACGAAATCCTCGTCGCGGGTCTGCATGCCGGCCCGGCCCTTGCCGCCGCGGCGCTGGGCGCGATAGGTCGACAGCGGCACGCGCTTGACATAGCCGGCGTGCGACACGGTCACCACCATGTCCTCGCGCTGGATCAGGTCCTCGTCCTCCATTTCGCCTTCCTGCTCGACGATGACCGTCTTGCGCGGGGGTGGCGAACTCCGCCTTCACCTCGGCGAGCTCCGTCTTGACGATCGCCTGTACGCGGGCGCGCGAGCGCAGGATGTCGAGATAGTCGGAGATCTCGGCCGCGAGCTTGGTGAGTTCCTCGCCGATCTCGTCACGGCCGAGCGCGGTCAAGCGCTGCAGGCGGAGATCGAGGATTTCTCTCGCCTGCTCCAGCGAAAGGCGGATGGTGCCGTCCGGGTTGATCCGGTGGCGCGGATCGTCGATCAGCGTGAGCATGTCCTCGACGTCCCGCGCCGGCCAGTCGCGCGACATCAGGGTTTCGCGCGCGGCCGCCGGATTCGGCGAGGTGCGGATCACGCGGATGACCTCGTCGATATTGGCAACGGCGATGGCCAGACCGACCTGGAGGTGGGCGCGGTCGCGCGCTTTGCCGAGCAGATATTTGGTTCGCCGGGTCACCACCTGTTCGCGGAAGGCGACGAAGATGGTCAGCAGATCCTTCAGGTTCATCTGCTGCGGGCGGCCGGAATCGAGCGCCAGGATGTTGGCCGGGAAGTTGGTCTGCAGCGGCGTGAAGCGGTAGAGCTGATTCAGCACCACGTCCGGCATCGCCTCGCGCTTCAGTTCGATCACGACGCGGAAACCTTCGCGGTCGGACTCGTCGCGCAGGTCGGCAATACCCTCGATCTTCTTCTCGCGGATGAGCTCGCCGATCCGCTCGACCATGTTCGCCTTGTTAACCTGGTACGGGATCTCCGTGATGATGATCGCCTCGCGATCCTTGCGCAGGGTGTCGATCGCGACCTTGCCGCGCATCACGATCGAGCCGCGGCCGAGATGATAGGATGAGCGGATCCCCTGCCGGCCGAGGATGATGCCGCCGGTGGGGAAATCCGGTCCCGGAATGATGTTGATGAGTTCGTCGATGGTGAGCGCCGGGTTGTCGATCAGCGCCACACAGGCGTCGACGACCTCGCCGAGATTGTGCGGCGGGATATTGGTGGCCATGCCGACGGCGATGCCGCCCGCGCCATTGACCAGCAGATTCGGAAACCGCGTCGGCAGGACCGACGGCTCCTGCTCGGTGTTGTCGTAGTTGGGCTGGAAGTCGACCGTGTCCTTCTCGATATCCGCCAGCACGGCCTCTGCCGCCCGGGTCAGGCGCGCTTCGGTGTATCGATAGGCGGCCGGCGGGTCACCATCGACCGAGCCGAAATTGCCCTGGCCGTCGATCAGCGGCACGCGCATCGAAAAATCCTGCGCCATGCGCACCATGGCGTCGTAGATCGACTGGTCGCCGTGCGGGTGATACTTACCGATGACGTCGCCGACCACGCGCGCGGACTTGACGTACTTCTTATCCGGCGTGTGCCCCTGGTCGTACATCGAATACAGGATGCGGCGGTGGACGGGCTTCAGCCCGTCGCGCGCATCGGGGAGCGCCCGCGCCACGATCACGCTCATGGCGTAATCGAGGTAGGACTTCCTCATCTCGTCGAGGATGGAAACGGGACGAATGTCTGAGGGCTCCGGCGGCTCGCCGGGCTTGTCGTCTTCGGGGTCTGCCAAAGGGGGAATCCGGGTCGGTTCTACTGGGGAATCATATAGCGTATCGGCGGCCCGATAACCACCCCGGAACGGGTCCCGGCGACCGGTTTTTCCCTTCGTTTTTTCATAGACTTACGGGGTTGACGCGCGCTCCGCGGGAACCCCGTCTCGGAGCGAAGCAAGGGCGCGTCGGAGGCAAAGGCCGTGACCGCGGGCCGCGTTGGAGCGCCACTGCGGTTAGCTCGATTTCCTCACGATTCACATTAGCCGAGACCGCAAGGATGCTCGCCGCGCTTGATCACGCGGCATCAATGGCTTGATGAGGTTATCTGCAGTCATTCAAGAGGATAAGTTCATCCCATCCCTCAATCACGGAAGGGAATTTTCTTATCCTCACGACGCCCTCCAAGGGTGCTCCCGTCGATCAGAACGGAATGTCGTCATCCATGTCGCTGTTGCGGGCGCCGGCCGGCACCGCGCGGCGTGGCGCGGAACTGGAAGGCCCGCTGCCCCCGAAATCTCCGCCGCCACCGCCCATGTCGTCGGAGAAGCTGCCGCCACCGCCCCTGCCGTCCAGCATCGTGAGGTTGGAGTTGAAGCCCTGCAGCACCACTTCGGTCGAGTATTTCTCGACCCCGCTCTGATCGGTCCATTTGCGGGTCTGAAGCTGGCCCTCGATATACACCTTGGCGCCCTTCTTCAGATATTGCTCGGCGACCTTGGCGAGCCCCTCATTGAAGATGACGACGCGATGCCACTCGGTTTTTTCCTTGCGCTCGCCGGTGGCCCGGTCGCGCCAGGTCTCGGAGGTCGCGACGCTCAGATTGGCGATCGGACGACCGTCCTGGGTCCGCCGGATTTCCGGATCCTTGCCGAGATTGCCCACCAGAATGACCTTGTTCACACTTCCCGCCATCGCCGCTCTCCACTCAATCACTGGGCCGGCCGGTTGCACGGCCGCCACGTTCAGTCTTCGCTAACCACATCTTACATCGCTGCCGGACCCTATACGCCCGCCGGCGCAGCCATTCCCGTCCATCCCGCGGTTATCCACATATAGCACCAACCGCGCCATTGTTCCAGTTTTGTTCCGCACAACCTGACGTAATCATGGCAATATCGTGGCCTAAATTTGGTGCGGCGGGAATGGAACCCGAAATCGATCTCCGGGTTCCCGAAAATAACAAGCAAATCATTAACTTATGTTATCCGCACTTCGCCGTTAAGTGTTGCCTTTCGGCGACGGTATTTCCGGTTGAATCGGGGTATATGCCTAAAACGACGGCGCGGCGCTCGCGTCCTTATACCGTAACGCTTCGGGACCAATTGAAGCGAACAAAGGCTGGAGAGCTACGATGAAGAAGTTTTTGCTTGGAACGGTTGCCTTGGTTGCGCTGGCTGCGCCAGCGTCGGCTGCCGATCTTGCCGCGCGCCCTTATACCAAGGCACCGCCGGCGCCCGTCGCCGTCGTTTATGACTGGAGCGGGTTCTATATCGGCGGCAACGGCGGCTGGGGAACGAGCCGCACGTGCTGGGACGTCATCGGCTTCGGCGATGGCTGCCACGACGCGGACGGCGGCACGGCTGGTGGTCAGATCGGCTATCGCTGGCAGACCGGCACGTGGGTGTTCGGCGTCGAAGGTCAGGGCAACTGGGCCGATTTCAAGGGCAGCAACATCAGCCTGCTGACGGGCATCGACACCAACGAGTCGAGGATCGACGCCTTCGGCCTGCTGACCGGCCAGATCGGCTATGCCGCCAACAACGTGCTGTTCTACGTCAAGGGCGGTGCGGCCGTGACCGGAAATCGCTACCGCGTCCTCGACACCGCCACTGGTTTCCCGATCACCAACGACGTCAACGACACCCGTTGGGGTGCCGTGGTTGGCGCCGGCGTCGAATTCGGCTTCGCGCCGAACTGGTCGGTCGGCGTCGAGTACGACCACATCTTCCTGGGCGATCGTTCCTACGACTTCATCAATAACGGCTTCGCCGGCCCGGTCGGCACGCTCTTCACCACCGAGAATGTCAGTCAGGACGTCGACATGGTCACCGTCCGCGTGAACTACAAGTTCGGCTTCGGTGGCGCCCCACTCGTCGGGCGGTACTGATCTCGCGATCGGATATCAATCTTAGAAAAGGCCGGCCTTGCGCCGGCCTTTTTGTTTTTTGAGCCGTCTACTTCCGAGCCGTTCATCCGGGAAGCTCCGGTCGCGCGAGCGCGCTCTTGCTGCCAGCTACTGCCAAAGCTGCACGAAAAAAAATACGACCAGAAACAAATCGTTGATGATTCGTCCTAGGCACTGGAAATCATCGCGCGTTCTTCCTATGTTCCAGCATCACCCCATCGGCGCCGTGGTACGGATTTCCGACGACGCGCGCCCGTAACGTGGCGCGCTTACAAGCGCCTGGAATTGCCGATATGGATGAAGTGCTCAGGGCGAAGCGCCAACAACCCGCCGGCTCCTCAACGCGTGCCATCACCATCCGCGGCGCGCGGGAGCACAACCTCAAGAACATCGACGTCGAGATTCCTCGCGACAAGCTCGTCGTGTTCACCGGCCTGTCCGGCTCCGGCAAGTCCTCGCTCGCCTTCGACACCATCTATGCCGAGGGCCAGCGCCGCTATGTCGAATCGCTTTCGGCCTATGCCCGCCAGTTCCTGGAGATGATGCAGAAGCCGGATGTCGACCAGATCGACGGCCTGTCGCCCGCCATCTCCATCGAGCAGAAGACCACCTCGAAGAACCCGCGCTCCACCGTCGGCACCGTCACCGAGATCTACGACTATATGCGCCTACTCTGGGCCCGCGTCGGCGTGCCCTATTCGCCGGCCACGGGGCTGCCGATCGAGAGCCAGACCGTCTCGCAGATGGTCGACCGCGTGCTGGCGCTGCCCGAAGGCACCCGCCTCTATCTGCTGGCGCCGGTCGTTCGCGGCCGCAAGGGCGAGTACCGGAAGGAGCTCGCCGAATATCTCAAGAAGGGCTTTCAGCGCGTCAAGATCGACGGCACCTTCCATGAGCTCGCCGAAGCGCCGAGCCTCGACAAGAAGTTTCCGCACGACATCGACGTCGTCGTCGACCGCATCGTGGTGCGCCCCGACATTGGCCAGCGGCTCGCGGAAAGTTTTGAGACCGCGCTGAAGCTCGCCGAAGGTCTCGCCGTGATCGAATTCGCCGATGCGCCGGCGGCGGCACCCGCCGAGGAAAAGAAGAAGACCGCCAAGATCCACGACAAGAGCGGGCCTGAGCGGATACTGTTCTCGGAAAAGTTCGCCTGTCCGGTCTCCGGCTTCACCATTCCCGAGATCGAGCCGCGGTTGTTCTCGTTCAACAATCCCTATGGCGCCTGCCCCGCCTGCGGCGGCCTCGGCGTCGAGCAGCATGTCGACGAGGACCTCGTCATTCCCGACAAGGATCTGTCCCTGCGCAAGGGTGCGATCGCGCCGTGGGCAAAGTCCTCCTCGCCCTATTACCTGCAGACGCTGACCGCGCTCGGCAAGCATTACAAGTTCACGCTCGACACCAAGTGGAAGGACCTGGCCAAGAAAACGAGAGACGCGATCCTGCACGGCTCCGGCGATGACGAGATCAAGTTCTCCTACGAGGACGGGGTCCGCGCCTACGACACCAAGAAGCCGTTCGAGGGCGTGATCACCAACATCAACCGCCGCTACCGCGAGACCGAGAGCGAGTGGGCGCGCGAGGAGCTAGCGAAGTATTTCACCGACATCCCCTGCGCCGCCTGCAACGGCTATCGCCTCAAGCCGGAAGCGCTGTGCGTCAAGATCGGTGGCAAGCATATCGGCGAGATCGCCGACCTCTCGGTGAGGCGAGCCGGCGAGTGGTTCGAGACCGTGCCGGAGGCGCTGAACGCGCAGCAGAACGAGATCGCCGCCCGCGTCTTGAAGGAGATCCGCGAGCGGCTGACCTTCCTGCTCGACGTCGGCCTCAACTATCTCACGCTGTCCCGCTCCTCCGGCACCTTGTCCGGCGGCGAAAGCCAGCGCATCCGCCTGGCTTCCCAGATCGGCTCGGGGCTCACAGGCGTGCTCTATGTGCTGGACGAGCCCTCGATCGGCCTGCACCAGCGCGACAATGCGCGGCTGTTGGATACGCTGAAGCGGCTGCGCGATCTCGGCAACACCGTGGTGGTGGTCGAGCATGACGAGGACGCGATCCGATTGGCCGATTACGTGCTCGACATCGGCCCCGGCGCCGGCATGCATGGCGGCCACATCGTCGCCCAGGGCACGCCATCAGACATCATGCGCAATCCGAAATCGCTGACCGGCAAATATCTCACCGGCGAGCTTTCGGTGCCGATCCCCGATCGGCGGCCGCCGAACCATCGCCGCACCATCAAGGTCGTCAACGCCCGCGGCAACAATCTGAAGAACGTCACGGCGGAGATTCCGCTGGGGCTGTTCACCTGCATCACCGGCGTCTCCGGTGGCGGCAAGTCGACGCTCCTGATCGACACGCTCTACAAGGCGATCGCACGCAAGCTCAACAATGCGAGCGAAGCCGCCGCCCCGCACGACCGCATCGAGGGCCTCGAGCACATCGACAAGATCATCGACATCGACCAGTCGCCGATCGGCCGCACCCCGCGCTCCAACCCCGCGACTTATACCGGCGCCTTCACGCCGATCCGCGAATGGTTCGCCGGCCTACCCGAAGCCAAGGCGCGCGGCTACGAGCCGGGACGCTTCTCCTTCAACGTCAAGGGCGGCCGCTGCGAGGCCTGCCAGGGCGACGGTGTCATCAAGATCGAGATGCACTTCCTGCCGGACGTCTACGTCACCTGCGATGTCTGCAAGGGCAAGCGCTACAACCGCGAGACGCTGGAAGTGCTGTTCAAGGGCAAGTCGATCGCCGACGTGCTTGACATGACCGTGGAAGAAGCCGCCGACTTCTTCAAGGCGGTGCCGCGCGTGCGCGAAACCTTCCAGACCCTGCACCGCGTCGGCCTCGACTACATCCACGTCGGCCAGCAGGCGACAACGCTATCGGGCGGTGAAGCCCAGCGCGTCAAACTGGCAAAAGAACTTTCAAAGCGCGCCACCGGCCGCACCCTCTACATCCTGGACGAGCCGACCACCGGCCTGCACTTCCACGACGTCGCTAAACTCTTGGAGGTGCTGCACGAACTGGTCGCCCAGGGCAACACGGTCGTCGTGATCGAGCACAACCTCGAAGTCATCAAGACCGCCGACTGGGTCATCGACCTCGGCCCCGAAGGCGGCGACGGCGGCGGCGAAATCGTCGCCTGGGGCCCGCCGGAGGACATCGCGAAAGCGCCGCGGAGCTATACGGGAAAATCCCTGGCGCCGGTGCTGAAGAAGGCACAGGGCAAGCCACGCAAGAGCAGCGCGAGCGAGGCGGCGGAGTGAGGCTGGAGCTCACTTGCTCAGCCCATTTTTCCGTTGCCGAAGACGAAGTTGGATTCCGGGGCAATATTGATGACCAAGACCATCGTACTAGGAAATGAGTATGATGATAATCTTCGAAGCATTCTCGCAGGCGTAATGCGCGATTTGGGTGCAAAACGCTCGGTGCTGATTGGTCGGTCGTTGGCTCTCAAGAACTGAAAACCGCAAAATTGGAGCTGCGGGGAAAGACCGTTGACGTGGAATCTGAGACCTACGTCGGGCTGTCAATAACTGGCGACGAAAATGACATGAATGAGATAGCTACTCTAGTCTCGGTGCGCAGGACAGACTAGCGAAGCGTAATTCGCCCTCTCGCTGCCAAAGCAGCGGAGTGAGCGGTTTTCCGATGTGTCGGTCGCAGTTCCGGCGCAAATCGGTTCCGACGTTGATCTAGCGCAAATACCCCGACGATTTTAGCGCCTATTTTCTGCGATGGTTCACCCCTGTGGATCATCGCAATGATCATCGATCTGCTAAGCCAAGAGCACCGCAATATTGAACGGCTGCTTGCCGTCCTCGAGCACGAGCTGGATATTTTCGATCGCTCGGGCCGACCGGACTACGAGGTCATCCGCGCCATCATCGCCTATTTCGAAGTCTATACTGAAATGTACCACCATGCTCAGGAAGACCGTGTCTTCGCCAAGCTGAAAACTCGCGATCCCGCCGCCGCTGCCAAAATCGGCGATCTGGCGCATGAGCACCGGCAAGGCGCCGAGCGCTTGCGCCGCGTCGCCAATGCGGTCGACGGCGTGCTCGCCGATCGCGAAGTCCTTCGTCAGGAGGTGGACCGGATCGTTCGCGATTTCCTGCAACACGAGCGGCATCACATCATGATGGAGGATCGTGATTTCTTCCCCGCCGCCCTGAACGCATTGCAGCCCGACGATTGGACCGAAATCGCGTCAGCCTTGTCCCCTCACAAGGATCCGCTGTTCAGCGACGCCACGGAAGCCAGGTTCGACGCACTCCGAGCCCATATTTTGCAGCTCGAGCAAGAGGCAGAAGCCGAACGGCATTAGTGCGGTTATTTCTCTGAGCGGCATGCACGGCGAGAGTTCAATGTTCGCCGCAGGCGCATTCTTGCCGCAGTTTTTTCATTTGTGAATTTCGCAGTCCCCTGCGGGCGTGCTATCCCTTGTTGCGCCCAATGCCCCACTCCTTGGCCATCTTCGATCTCGACGGAACGCTCGCCGACAGCTTTGGCTGGTTCCTGCGCCACGTGAACGATGTCGCCGATCGGTTCAACTTCCGCCGGGTGGCGGACGAAGATATCGAAGATCTACGGCATGCGGGCTCGCGCGAGATCGTCGCGCGGCTCGGGGTGCCGACGTGGCAGATTCCCTTCATCGCGCAGCATATGCGGCGGCTGAAGGCGGAGCATCTGGCCGATATCCCATTGTTTCCTGGTACCGAGACCATGCTGCGCGCGCTGAGCGATGGCGGCCTGAAGCTGGCGTTGGTCAGTTCGGACAGTGAGGCGAACGCCCGCTGCCTGCTTGGCGAGTCCGCAGCGCTGTTCTCCTGGTTCGACTGCGGCGCCTCGATCTTCGGCAAGGCCACAAAATTCCGCCGCGTCCTCAAGCGCGCCAGTGTTGCGCCGTCACAGGTGATCTCGATCGGCGACGAAACCCGCGACATCGAAGCCGCGCGCGCCGTCGGCATCGCATGCGGCGCCGTGTCGTGGGGCTATGCGGCGCCCGCCAAGCTGCGGGCGCTCGGGCCTGACCTGATGTTCGAGCGGATGGAGGATATTGTTTCGTCGCTTTGCGGCGGCGCTGAAGGGCGGATTGGCGAAGCGTAATCCGCCGTTCCGCTGCCGACGTACCGTGGCGGATTACGCATCGCTAACCCGCCACACGCACCGACCTCCATCCGCGCATTAGAGTAAACGCCGATCAGGTTGAAACGCAGCCCCGGTGAAGCTGCGCTCCCTCTCCCGCTTGCGGGAGAGGGTTGGGGTGAGGGTGTCTCCGCATTGGGATTCCCCGAGTGGAGAGAGCCCTTACCCGGCGCTACGCGCCGACCTCTCCCGCAAGCGGGAGAGGTGAAGATTCAACCTGATCGGCGATTGCTCTAGCGCCGCAGAAAAGCTCCGAACGCGCGCGGACCGTCGCCGACCTTGGTCTCGCCGATCACCTTAAGCTCGGCCGCATCGATGACGCTGAGCGTGTTGCTCTCCCAGTTTGCCACGATGATGCGCCGCGCATCCGCCGTCGCGGCGATGCCTTCCGGATAATCGCCGACGCTGATGCGCTTGATCGGCGCCAGCGTCGCGAGATCGAACACGCTGACGGTGCCGTCATATTGGTCGGTGACGAAGCCACGGCCCTGCGCCAGCGCAACCGCATAGGGGCGCAGGCCGGCCTTCACACGACCGATCTCACGGCCCTCTGCGATATCGATGACCGACACGTCGTTCGATTCGACATTGGCCGTGTAGGCGCGCCGGCCTTCTGCATCGATGGTGACTCCGAACGGGTGCATCCCGACCTTGATGACCGCCTGCCGGCCGCGCATTGCGGTATCGATGACGGACACGGTGTTGTCGTCGCGGTCCGCCGAGAGCAACAGCCGGCCGTCGGGCGTCACCGCGAGGCCTGACGGCGATGCGCCGACCGCGATATCAGCGACAACGCGCAGCTCCCGCGGGTCGATCACCCGCACCGCCGCGGAATGCCAGTCAGCGACATAGACCGCAGCGCCGTCCGGCGATACCGCGACACCGAGCGGACCGCCGCCGACTTTGACTCTCCCGACGACCTGGCGCGCGGCAGCATCCACCACCGTGAGCGCCTTGGCGTCGGGGCTCGTCACATAGGCGAAGCGTCCATCCAGCGTGACGGCAACGCCGGCCGGCTTGCCGCCAATCGCGATGGTCGCGACCGGCTGCACGGTTGCGAGGTCCACGACCGTCAGGTTTTCGCTGAGCTGATTGGTGACGAACGCCTCCTCGGCGGAGGCTGAGCCGATGCTGGCGACCACAGCCGCCAGAACGATGGCCCGCATGATCAGCTTCCGCTCTCGACCTTCTTCTTCAGCACCTCAAGCCCTGAACGATAAAGCCCGCTCACCGCCTTCACCGCGGCCTCATCGTTCAGCTCGGGTGGCGGGTCGTTGTTGGGATAGCCGCGATAGAACGCGCCGGCCCACTCCAGGACGCTGCCCTTGCCGTCGGCGCCTGGCAATACCGTCAAGGTCGAGGAATAGTTGGTGACCGGCAGCACCTTCACGTCGACCGCCGTAATCCGGTACGAATAGCTCAACTTCTCGGCGTCGTATTTGTAGAGCTCCTCATCAATCGTGCCGCCGCTCGCAAGCGTCAGCCGGCGCGTGGCGCCGATCTCGTTGCCTTTCTCACCTTCGGTCTTGCTGACCGGCTGCAGCCAGTTCATGTCCTGAAAATTCCCGATCGTCGCCCATACCTTTGCAGGCGGCGCGCTGATCTCAATTGATTCCCGCACTTTTTGCCGGGTCGGCCCATGGGCCCAAGCCGCCCCCACCACAGCCAGCGCCGCCACCGCGGCCCCCACCTTCGCGATCGTCACTCTCATGTCGTTTCCTCATTTATCTTCTATCTTGGCAGCCAGCGCAGGCGCGCGGGCTGCCATTATCGTAGGGCATTTTCAGACCAAAGGCGGCTGGTTTGTGGCGCGGGTGGGACGCGGCGCTGCACCGGGAAGACGAGCGCCCCGCGGGTCAGCGCTCCGCTCGCCTCACTCCTCGATCGCCGCCTCGACGAACCCGTGGGGATCATCGCAGAACTCACGCATGACCCTGTAATGATCGGTGTCCTTGACGTTCACTGGCTCAAGCCCGTATTTCGACAGCCGTAGCAGCGTCGCGTTTGGATAGGCCATCAGGATCGGCGAATGCGTGGCCATGATGATCTGGCATTGGCCGCTCTCGTCCATCCGGCGCATCAGCTTCAGGAATTCGATCTGGCGTGAGGGCGACAGCGCGGATTCCGGCTCGTCGAAAATGAAGATGCCCTGGCGCTGGCAGCGTTCTTCGAAGAAGTAGAGAAAGCCTTCTGCGTGGGAATAGGAGAGATAATCGGGTGCCGATCGGTTGAGCTGTCCGCCAAGCAGTCGTTCGGCTTCCTGCGCGGCGCGATCCAGATGTCTTGCGACGGAAAAGAACGTCTCTGCCCGGAAAAACCAGCCATAGTTGACCTTCGGTAACCAGCCGGCGCGGAGAGCAACCGAGAGGTCTTCGCCCGTCACTTCGATGGCGTCGGAATGATCGATCAACGTCTGCCCCTTGCCGCCGCCACCGCTGTCGAACCCCGCAAGCGCTGCGATGCCTTCGAGGATGGTCGATTTGCCGGTCCCGTTCTCGCCGGCGATGATGGTGATGGCTGACGCGAAACTGAGATCGAACTCGTCCCTGAAAATGGGAAGACAGAATGGATAGGCTTCCCAATCCGGAACGAGGGACCGATCGAGCCAGACCCGCTTCAAATACGGCGCAGGCAGATTGATCGTTCGGTTTCGTTTTCGGCCCATGCCCCTGCCCCAATCTATTCCGTGAGCGCCGCTGTCACAAAGCCCGCCGGGTTCGCGTAGAACTCGCGCATCACCTTGTAGTGGTCGGTCTGCTCGACGGTAGTGGGCTCAAGGCCGTATTTCGTCAGCCGCAACAGCGTTGCGTTGGGATAGGCCATCAGCACTGGCGAGTGCGTGGCCATCAGCACCTGGCAATGTCCGATATCATCCATGCGCTTCAGCAGTTTCAGGAACTCGATCTGGCGCGCAGGCGACAGTGCAGATTCCGGCTCATCGAAGATGAAGATACCCTGCCGCTTGCAGCACTCGTTGAAGAAACGCAAAAAGCCTTCGCCGTGGGAGTGGGACAGGAAGTCCGGAGGGATGCCGCGACCAATCCCTGGAATAAATTCGTTGTTGACCTCATCCAGATATCTCGCAACAGAAAAGAAGCTTTCCGCCCGAAAGAACCAGCCATTGGTGATTTTCGGCAACCAGCTTGCGCGAAGCGCTGTCGACAGTTGCCCACCCATCTTCTCGATCGCCTTCGAGTGATCGACCGGCATGTACCCGTTTCTACCACCGGCCTCATCGAAGCCGGCCAGCACCGCAATTCCTTCCAAGAGCGTCGATTTACCGGTGCCGTTCTCGCCGACGACGATCGTGATCGCACGATCGAAGCTCAGCTCGAAATCATCCCGCAGCAAAGGCAAACAGAATGGATAAGCCTCCCGATCCGTGATGCGGGACGGATCGAGCCAGATGCGCTTGAGATAGGGCGCCGGCAGATTGATCGTTCGGCTTCTTCGCGAGGCCATGGCGTACCTAACAACCGACGCAGTTCAGAGCTTCAATCCCGAGTTGATTATCTGGCATAGACGACGGAACATAACAAGAACTATCCTGCCTATGAGCATCCGCTCCGCGCCAAGCGCCACCTACGCTCTCTTCCGTAATGCCATTCTCGGCGAGCAGCAGGTCGTCTGCACCTATGAGGGCCGGCCGCGCGAGCTTTGCCCGCACATCATCGGCACCAACAAATCAGGCGAAGAGGTCGTGCTGGCCTGGCAGTTCGCCGGCGAGAGTTCAGGCAGGCTCCCGCAATGGCGCTGCCTGCGGCTTGCCAATGTCCGCGATGCCCGCCTGCGCAAGGGACGCTGGCACGAAGGCGGCTCGCACCGCACCGAGCAGACCTGCGTCAGCACGATCGACCTCGACATCAACATTCACGTCCGCAAGCGGCGGTGAGGATGTTTGCGCCCTGGCCACCCGCGTCGATGCCAGCCCCTCATGGTGCGCTGTTGGAAAATTAGATCGGAATCGTAGGATGGGTAGAGCGCAGCGAAACCCATCATTCGGGCGGCTTGCTACGAGGTCGATGGGGTTCGCTGCGCTCTACCCATCCTACGGCATCGGGCTCGTCCCCTACCCCTCCTCGTCCAGCACCTCGAGCACGAGCTCCATCGTCATCAGCACCGGGTTGTCTCCGCGCACCAATGTTCCCTCGGCGATGCCCCCGAGATAGTCGACCAGCGCGACCTCGAGCTCGGCTTCGAGCTGGCCATCGGCATCGGGGGCGATCGTGCCGGCGTGGACTGCGAGCTCGGTCGCAAACGGCACCACCGTTCGGCCATCGGTGAAGCAGGCGCCAATGGTCGAGCCGACGCCGCCATGCAGGCGCGCGTGCAGGATGCCATGCAGGCGGCAGAACTTCTCCAGCGCGCAGGCAAAATCCTGGTTCGGGCGCAGCCGCAGCGCAAAAGCGCGGCTGGTGGTCTCCGCACTGGTCGCTGCGCGCGGCACCGGGCCGAACAGTTTGAAATTGGTCTCGGGATCGGGCTCGGCCACGAATGTTGCGCCGTCGAGACCGAAGGCCTGCACCTCGAAGGGCTCGGCGACAACAGTTTCCTCCGGCAGCATATGGCCGCCGTTGAAGCGGCCGGAGGCCTCGGTCCAAAATCCATGGCAGTGAAAGAACGGCGCGCCGTCGCGCTCGCCCAGCGTCATAGTGGCGAACTTGAGCCGAGTGATGCCGTCGGGGCGAAAGGTCTCGCTGTAGAACGCGGCGTTGGCACCGGTCTTCGACAGCGCCGGCATCACGTAGGCGAACGGGCCAAGCGCGCCGCCGCCTGCGCTGAGCACGCCGCCCGAAAATCCTTCCGCTGCAAAGCCGCGGCGGGCGGCTTCCAGCAGCGGAATGCCGGCCTGCAGCGTCAAGGAAAATGCGCGTCCGCGTGCTTCCACCCATTGAATGCGCTCGCGCGCAGCAGGACCCGGTTGGGCGATGCTGCGCATCGTCAGGTCTGCTTGGTGGAGATGTCGAGCAGCCCGCGCGCTTCCAGCTCATCGCGGATCAGGCGCTTGGGTATCTTGCCGTAGCCCGACTTCGGCAGCGCATCCCAGAAGAAGAAGCGCTTCGGCATCTTGTAGCGCGGCACCTTCGGCGAGAGATAGGCGGCAAGCTCCGCCTCGCTGACCGCGCTGGCACCCTCGCGCGCGACGCAGACGGCGACGCCGACCTCGCCCCAGAAGGGATCGGGGACGCCGAGCACGGCGACCTCGCCGACCGCCGGATGCGTCAGGATCTTCTCCTCTATCTCGCGCGGATAGATGTTGGAGCCGCCGGAGATGTACATGTCGGAAGCACGGCCGGTGATGTAGACAAATCCCTCCTCGTCCATGTGGCCGAGATCGCCGGTGCGAAACCAACCGTCGCGAAACGCCTTCGCGTTCGCTTCGGGGTTGTCGTAGTAGCCCGCGAACACCGCAGGCCCGATCACGCAGATCTCCCCGGTCTCGAACGGCTTCAGCTCGCGCCCCTGATCGTCCTGGATCGAGACCTGCATGCCGACGCGCTCGAAGCCGCAGGTGCCGATCCGCGCATGCGGGCCGTCCTCGGGATCGTGCAGCGCCGGCGGCAGCACGGTGATGTTGCCGGTGACCTCGCCCAAGCCGAAATACTGCACCAGCACGGCGCCGAGCTTCCGCATCGCCAGCTTCTGGTCCTCGCGGTACATCGGCGCGCCCGCATAGATCACGTGGCGCAGCGAGGAATGGTCGAACTGGTCGACGGCGGGATGCTCGACCATCATCTTGAGGATCGTCGGCACCGTGAAAAGGTTGCTGACGCGGTGCTGCTCGATCAGCCGGAACGTTTCGGCGATATCGAACTTCTCCGAAGGCAGCAGAATAGTCGGCACGCCGCGCGCGGCCTGCATGAGCTGATGGATGCCGGCGCCATGCGACAGCGGCGCGACCACGATCGAGGCATCCTGCTCGCTCACGCCGGGCGTCAGGTCGGCGAGATGATTTGTCACCACAAAGGCCATCTGGCCATGGGTCAGCACGGCGGCCTTGGAGCGCCCGGTGGTGCCGGAGGTGAAGAAGAACCAGCAGGGATCGTCATGCTCGACCGCGACATTATCGACCTTCGCGCCGGCATACGCCGTGATCGCGTCAGTAACGGTCCGCTCGCCAAAGCTCCCCTCTTCTCCAATCCGCCAGGTGAACTGCAGCGCGGGATTGGCGGCAGCGGCGGCATGCTCGGGAAAGTCGCCGTGGCAGAGAAAGGCCTTGGCGCCGGAGGCTGCGGCCAGATAGGCGACCTCGTCCGGCATCAGGCGAAAGTTGGTCGGAACCCAGACCGCGCCGAGGCGGAAAGCGGCGAACATCGACCAGAACATCTCGTCGCAGTTCTTGGAGTGGACGAGGATGCGGTCGCCCTTGACGATACCCTGCGCCGCGAGCGCAGCCGCAAGAGCGGAGACCAGGCCGTCGATCTCGCGCCAGGTCCAGCTTCGATCCCGCCAAATGAAGCCCGCGCGGTCGCCGTGCCGGCGCGCATTCTGGGTCACGATATGCGCCAGGTTCATAACCCGGCGCGACATCCGCAACTGTCCGCCGCGCGGCGCGGCCACGCTACCCGTCTCTCCGCTCATTTCCGTCCCATCGGGAGTTTCATCACGCGGGGCTTCTGGCCGCCCCTCTGCGGTTTATCGTCTCCGCACCGGGTTCGGCAAGGGCGGACGCGACCCCTCCGGCCGCCAGCCACCGCTTCGCCGCGAGGGCGGTCACTGCTGCGGATGGTCGGCGAGTTCCTGGTCGCTCCTGCCCCAGTCCTGCCAGAGTTGCAGCGCGCCCAGCAAGACCACCAGCGCGCCGAGGATCCCGTGCCAGACCTGCAGCATCGTGTCGCCGGAATAGCCGAACAGGAACGGCGAAGCGATCAACCAGCAACCGAGCACGATCGCCGAAACCTCCTCCCAGCGCTGCAGGGCGACATATTCGAGCTGGGCCAGGCCGAACACCAGCATGCCGATCACGAAGGTGTTGAGGATCATGATGCTGCGGTCGGCATCGACGACATCGCGGCCAGCCTGCATCGGAAACCACGGCGAGACCACGATCAGCACGCCGAGCAGCATGCCGAACCAGTCCTCCCAAGGCCTATGGGTGCTAAAGAAACGCTTATCCGACATGGTAGACCTCCCTGGAAAAGAGGCATACGTCAGCAGCCAGCGATCATGACATTGCAGTACCAAACGACCCATCCGGCCGCTTCGGGGCGTATGTCTTGAGAAAAACGTAGGCCGGTTATGATCTGCTTGCAAGGCTCGCCGGTCGGCAATTTGTTCACAGCCGCAGACGATGCGGCGATGCAAACAACGGGAATGAAATAATGGATGGAAGTGCGAACGACGCGGTCGTCAACAACCCCGGGCGCAAGCGCTACGAGCTGGTGGTCGACGGACATATTGCCGCAACCTACTACGAGAAAGCGGACGGTGTGATCACCTTCGTCCACACCGAGGTGCCGCCGGAGCTTGGCGGCAAGGGTATCGGCTCAAAGCTGGTCCGCGGGGCGCTGGACCAGGTGCGCGCCGAGGGCCTGAAGGTGATCGCGCAATGCCCATTCGTGAAGGCCTTCATCGAGAAGCACGCGGATTATCAGGATCTGCTGAAGCATTGAAGGCGACACATCAGACATGACCAAGGTCCGCAACAACGAGGCGCAAAGCCGGTTTGAACTCGACGTCGAAGGCGGCGTTGCCTTCGCGAACTACCGCACCACGCCGTCGGCGATCGTCATCACCCACACCGAAACGCCGCGCGCATTGCGCGGCCGCGGCATCGCCTCCGAACTCGTCAAGGGCGCGCTCGAATTGATCCGCGCCGACGGCCACAAGGTGATCGCCGGCTGCGGTTTCGTCGTCGACTATCTCGGCAAGCATCCCGAATACCGGGATCTCGTGGCGTAACGATCGGGTGTCCCGCTACACGATCCGGATCGACATGTCCGGCAGGCCCTCGAGCTTGCACAGCAGCACGTCGCCCCTGACCACCGGGCCGACATTTTCCGGCGTGCCGGAATAGATGATGTCGCCGGCCTTCAGCTCGAAGGCCTCCGACAGTTTTGCGATCTGCTCGGCGACGCTCCAGATCATGTTCCGCAGGTCCGAGTTCTGCCTGACGGCACCGTTGATCGCGAGCGAGATCGCGCCCTTGGTGAAATGTCCGGTCTTGGACGCCGGATGGATCGGGCCGAGCACGGCGGCGTGGTCAAAGCTCTTGCCGATCTCCCACGGCTTCTTTTCCGCGGCCATGCCGTTCTGCAAGTCGCGGCGCGTCATGTCGAGACCGAGCGCGTAGCCATAGACGTGGTCGAGCGCCTTATCGGCGGGGATATTGGTGCCGCCGGATTTCAGCGCGGCGACAAGCTCAACCTCGTGATGATAATTTTTCGTCAGGGACGGATAGGGATGATCGGCGACCGTCCCGATCGCAACGTTCTGGATCGCATCGGTCGGCTTCTGGAAGAAGAACGGCGGCTCGCGGGTCGGATCGGAGCCGCGCTCGATCGCATGCGCGGCATAGTTACGGCCGATGCAATAGATGCGGCGGACCTGGAATACCTCGCTCTCACCGACGATCGGGATTGTCGTCGCCGCCACGGGAAACATTGCCTTCGGCCCAACCTGCGCGTCGGCGGACGTGGCCTGCGCAGCCGTTCCCGCCAGCGCGAGCGCGCCGGTAGCGAGCATAGTTCTGCGATCGATCGTATTCATGGGCGTTCTCCTTCGTTGTTGTTGTTTGGCGCAGTCGATAAAAAAGGCCCGCGACGATCGCGGGCCTTCGAATGCTCAGTAGCAGCGTCGCCTTAATGCTTGATTTCCGGGGGCAGCTTGCCGCCATTGGCGGCGAGCTTGGCCATCACCTGCTTGTGCAGCCAGATGTTCATGCTGGCGGAATCGCTGGTGTCGCCGGTATAGCCGAGTTCCTTGGCGAGCTCCTTGCGCGCCGACAGGCTCGAATCGATGTCGAGCGCCTTCATCAGGTCGACGATCGATGTGCGCCACTCGAGCTTCTCCTTCTTCGCGGCAACGGCGTTGTCCAGGATCGGAGCGACATCGACAGTCTGCGCGGGCGCTGCGGCCGGCGCGGCCGTAGCGCTCGGCGAGGCGCCGGCGGGCGCGCTCCCCGCAGGCGCACCGCTGGCCGGCGCCGCAGTTGCTGTGCTGCTGCCGAAGATCGAGCTCATGATTTTTCCGAAAATGCTCATCGTTCGCTCCCAAAGGACTTGAGATGTGGTGTCAGGTGGTTCTCTCGGGGCTCTTTTTTTGACCGGCAGCACCTCGCCGGCTCGCACAGCGACTTTACCCGGCCCAACCAAGGTTGCCAATGCGACATTCACCGAAGCGTGAGCGCGTCTGTCCCGGTTTGGGAGTACCCTCACAATTCAGTTCGCGACATGGCCGGTTGGGTGTCTTCGCGTCTGGCCTGTTCGTGATCGCTTAGGAGACGGCACGTTGTGCCCCTCACTGGCGGGCACAGAAATGCGGCCGCCGGAGGGAGACAACGACCATGGCCACCTATCACGACAACGTCACATCACTGACGCAGAACGGACAGGAAGTCGCGGCTGCGCCCGAGATTCGTTCCATTGGTCTCGGCGATCTGCATCGCGCGCTGCAACTCGGCTGGGAAGATTTCAAGGCCGTACCAAGCCACGCCATCATCCTGTGCGTGATCTATCCGGTGTTGGGCCTGGTGCTCGCCCGCGTCGTGCAAGGCTATTCGGTGCTGCCGTTATTGTTCCCATTAGCCGCGGGCTTCGCCCTGCTCGGCCCGTTCGCGGCGATCGGTCTCTATGAACTCAGTCGCCGTCGCGAGAGTGGCGAAGAGCCTTCGGCATGGGACGCGATCGAGATCATCCGCTCGCCGTCATTCGGTGCCATGCTTGGATTAGGCACGCTGCTGTTCGCACTGTTCGTGAGCTGGATCGCCACGGCGCAAGCCATCTACGTCGCGGCGTTCGGCTATGCGACGGCGGCGGGAATTCCCGATTTCCTCACGCAGGTGCTGACGACAACGCATGGTTGGTGGCTGATCCTGGTCGGCTGCGGCGTCGGCTTCCTCTTCGCCCTGCTCGCGCTTTGCATCAGTGTGGTGTCGTTCCCGATGATGCTCGACCGCCACGCCACGACCGGTGAAGCCATGGTCACCTCGCTTCGCGCGGTCGCACGTAATCCGGTACCGATGGCGGCCTGGGGCCTGATCGTCGCAGTATTGCTGGTGCTGGGAACGTTGCCTTTCTTCCTCGGCCTTGCCGTCGTCATTCCCCTGCTCGGCCACGCCACCTGGCACCTCTACCGGCAGGTCATCCTTCCCGATCCCAATGTGCGGCCGCTCCCGCCACGTCCGCACGAGCGCAAGCCCGCTGCCGACTTCCCCGCCAATCTGTTCCCATGGCGGCGCAAAAACAGCGCATAGATCTTCGGCATTCTGTTCCGTCATCCCCGGCCTGGTGCGCGAGCACCTGACCGGGGATGCGCATGGTCCGGCTCCAGTACGTGACATCGCCTCTACGTGACATCGCCTCGACATGGTGGATTGACTTGCTTGTACAATGCCGACAAGCCTTGTTTTGGCCGCTCTTGCCGCAAACATTTTGGTAGCGTTTCGAGATTAGTGTCGATCATGCGTCGACATGGAGTGAACGATTTCATGGTCTTTCGCTTTTCCCTGCGGACTGCACTTGGAGCCCTGCTCCTGACCTGGACCACGCCTTCGTTCGCTGCGCCCTGCGGCAGCGGCTCGTTTGACGCGTGGCTGGACGACTTCAAGAAGGAAGCGGCGTCGAAGGGGATTTCGCAGTCGGCGATCCAGGCCGGCCTGAACGGCGTCACGCCCGACAAGAACGTGCTCACGCGCGACCAGTCGCAGAAGGTGTTCAGCCAGACCTTCGAGGAGTTCTCCGGACGCATGGTGCCGCCCCGGCTGACCCGCGGCGCCAACATGATGAAGCAATACGGCTCGGTGCTCTCCCGCATCGAGGAGGCCTACGGCGTACCCGGCGAAGTACTGGTGGCGATCTGGGGATTAGAGACCGATTTCGGCGTCAATATCGGCAAATTCGCAACCACGCGGTCGCTGGCGACGCTCGCCTATGATTGCCGCCGCTCCGACATGTTCAAGGCGGAGCTCCTGGATGCGCTCCGCATCATCGAGCGCGGCGATGTCGCGCCGCAGGAACTGCGTGGTGCGTGGGCTGGAGAGATCGGCCAGACTCAATTCATGCCGTCGAACTACATCAAATTCGCCGTCGATTTCGATGGCAACGGCCGCCGCGATCTCCTGCGCAGCCCGCCGGATGTGCTGGCCTCCACGGCCAATTTCCTCGCCAACCACGGCTGGCAACGCGGCAAGGATTGGCAGCAAGGCAGTCCGAACTTCGCCGTGATCCAACAGTGGAACAAGAGCGAGGTCTATGCGCGGACCGTCGCTTATTTTGCCACCCAGCTCACCCGCGTGCCCTAAGGCGCCGATCGCCGCGAGACGATCGGCGCCTTTGTGAAGCCTCGCTTCCTACTTCGCCTCGCCGGCGTGCATCGCCTTGTTCAGATGCGCCGCGCACACGCCCATCTTGCCACCGAGCAGAGCGTCCTGGGCTTGCGCAACCTCCTTTTGCGCTACGATTTTGCCTGGACCGTCCGCCATGTTTTCCACCGCGGATTCGGTCTTGGCGAGATTGTCTCCGCTGCAACCGGCGCTCACCTTAGCGGCGTGGGCAGGAACAGCGGAGTAGGCAACGACAGCCATCGCGGTAGCTGCGAGCAATGTCTTGAGCATGGTATTTTCCCCAGTTTCTATCTCTTGAACGGAAGCCGACGTCATTGCCGGAATCCGTGAAAGCAATTGTTCGACGATCATCGAAAAGTTCAGAATGAATTCCGCGCGATAGAGATGTGATCGGCGCCGCGAACAAAGCACGCATGCGCTGCATCGGTTTTTCATTACAGCCCAGTAAGGAAGGGCAAGCAGCGCGAGAGATCGCTGCCGCTACTCCAGCGTCCCGCCATCTCGCCCCACGACCGTGCCCCGGGTGATCGGGAGTCGAAGGTTCGGCAGTATCGGCGGCCAGCCTTTCCGATCGCGAACATCCTGGCGATCGGCCTAATGGTTCGGTGGTCCACCGGACGGACGATCCTGCCCGGGTTCGGGAATCCAACACCAATCCTGGTTCGCTAGGAATATCCTTTCTAAATCGACGCCATAAGGAATGATTTTCTATTCATTTTTAAACATCAAGCAGCATGCGAATCACGCATGAGGATCCAGCCACCTTGAGTCGTGCTCGCCCCGGCATCGCTTGGGTTCCAAAGCCGGACGTTGGATTTCAGGCCCGTCGGCAACCATATACGAGGAGCGCGACGGAGGTGCCACTCTCGTAACAAACCCGTGATTTTACGGAGCTTTTCTGATCGGAACAGGCGTTGGCGCGGGCGCGGTGGCATCCTCCCGGGCAGCTCAGCCGATGGGTTAATCGGGCCTTACCAGCGCCATGCATTTTCCACTTAGCTGCATCGCAACATAGGAACTACCGCACTGCATCAACTCAACTTATGTTCATTTCATCAACGATGATGCATCACACAAAGGCTGAATCGTAATTTCTAGGAGACTACCATGTTGCTCTCGCTCATCCGTATGATCCGGGCCTTCCGCGATTATCAGCGTAATGTTGCCGAGCTGTCGCAGCTTAGCGATCGCGAGCTGGCGGACATCGGCCTTGATCGGTCTGACATTCCGCGCGTGGCCGCCGGAAGCTACAACGGCTGATCATCGGTCAGCCCCGACGAACGGATAACGCCCGCTCTTCGTGCGGGCGTTCTCGTTTTCCCTCCCCAGTTTCCCTGCCGGTTTCAGATGCACTCGCGGACAAAACGCGGTAACCCTGCGCGATGACTGCGACCAAGCCTTCTCCAGATCCCGTCCATATCATTGGCGCCGGCCTTGCCGGTTCTGAAGCCGCCTGGCAGGTCGCGAGCGCCGGCGTCCGGGTGGTGCTGCACGAGATGCGCCCGCAGCAGATGACCGAGGCCCATCGCACCGACGGCCTTGCCGAGCTCGTCTGCTCCAATTCCTTCCGCTCCGATGACGCCGCCAACAATGCGGTCGGCCTGCTGCATGCCGAAATGCGCCGGCTCGGCTCCCTGATCATGCGCGCCGCCGACGCCAACCAGGTACCTGCCGGCGGGGCGCTGGCGGTCGATCGCGAGGGATTTTCCGCTGCCGTCACCAAGGCTCTCAACGATCACCCCTTGATCGAGATTCGCCGCGAGGAAATCGCAGGCCTCCCGCCCGCCGAGTGGCGCAACGTGATTGTCGCGACGGGCCCCCTCACCTCGGCGCCGCTGGCGGAGGCCATCCGCGAGTTTACGGACGAAAACGCACTCGCTTTCTTCGATGCGATCGCGCCGATCGTGCACAAGGATTCGATCGACATGAGCGTGGCGTGGTTCCAGTCGCGTTACGACAAAGTCGGCCCAGGCGGCACCGGCGCCGACTACATCAACTGCCCGATGACCAGGGAGCAATACGACGCCTTCGTCGACGCGCTGCTGGCTGGCGAGAAGGTAGACTTCAAGGACTGGGAGACCAACACCCCCTATTTCGACGGCTGCCTGCCGGTCGAGGTGATGGCCGAACGCGGTCGCGAGACCCTGCGGCATGGACCGATGAAGCCGGTCGGCCTCACCAATCCGCACGATCCCACAGCCAAGCCTTACGCGATCGTACAGCTTCGCCAGGACAACAAGCTCGGCACGCTCTACAACATGGTCGGCTTCCAGACCAAGCTCAAGCATGGCGCGCAGCAGCGCGTGTTCCGCACCATTCCGGGCCTCGAACACGCCGAATTCGCCCGGCTCGGCGGGTTGCACCGCAACACCTTCCTGAACTCGCCCAAGCTTCTGGATTCGCAACTACGGCTTCGCGCCGAGCTACGCTTGCGCTTCGCCGGCCAGATGACCGGTTGCGAAGGCTATGTGGAGTCCGCCAGCATCGGCCTCTTGACCGGCCTCTATGCCGCAGCGGACGCCCGCGGGCATTCGCTGGCGCCGCCGACCCCGACCACGGCGCTGGGCGCGCTGCTCGGCCACATCACCGGCGGCCATATCGAGACCATCGACACGGGACCGCGCTCATTCCAGCCGATGAACATCAATTTCGGCCTGTTCCCGCCGCTGGCCAGCCCGCCGACGAAGAAACCCGACGGCACGCGTCTCCGCGGCAACGAGAAGACGGTAGCGAAGAAGCAGGCGATTTCCGCCCGCGCGCTCGCCGATCTCGACCGCTGGATATCGGACCATCTCCACATCGCGGCGGCGGCTTGAGCCATGAGCTTGCCGAAAGACGACGCCGCCACGTTGTCGGCGCGATGGCGCGAAGGTGTCCTGCTTAAGCGCGACGTGTTCTCGACCGTCGAACGCGGCCGTTTCCACGGCGAGAGCGGCGAAACCGATGCGGTGCTGCGCCGGCTCGACCAGGTGCCGTTCTGGTCGTTTCCACTGGCGTTGCACCTGTTTTCCCGCGAGCGCCGGGCGCTGTCGCTGGCCCGCGACCTCGACGTCGGACCGAAGCTGCTATGGGCTGGCCAACGCGCGCTGGTGCGCGGGTTTATCGACGGCGTGGCGCTGCACCTGGCCAAGCCGCATGGCGATGTCGCCTATTTCCGTTCGGCCAAGGACGCGCTGCGCAAACTGCATCGCGCCGGCATCTGCCACAACGATCTCGCCAAGGAGCAGAACTGGCTGGTCGGCCGCAACGGCCGCGCCTATCTCACCGATTTCCAGCTCGCCGCCTGTTTCAAGCGCCGCAGCCGCCTGTTCCGCATCGCGGCCTACGAGGATTTGCGGCATCTGCTGAAGCACAAGCGCAGCTATGCACCCGATGCGCTGACCCCGAAGGAACGCAAGATCCTCGCGCGCAAGTCAGTCGTCGCCAGCGTCTGGCTCAAGACCGGCAAGAAGGTCTACCAGGCTATCACCCGCGGACTCTTCAATTTCACCGATCGCGAAGGCGGCGGCCGGCGGCTGGTCAACGATGCGCCGGTCCTGGTCGATCTGATCCGGCGGAACCCTGATGTTCGCGACACCGCGATCGTCGCCTTCGCCGACCGCCGGGTCGGCGTCGGGCTCTATGCTTTCGTGGAAGCCGACGAGGTCGCGCTGGAGAAGAAGCTGCGCAGCACGCTTGCTTCAGCCAAGGGCGTCAAGCCGCCCGAGCATATCCAGGTCGTCCATGCGCTGCCTCGCGACGCCGCGGGCAAGCCGCGCACGGAAATATTGCAACTCGTGGCGATGAACCAGATCGACCTGATCGAGCCAATGATGCGGAACGAGGCCGACCGCGCGTTCCTCAGGGACATCCTTGAGCAGCGCAAGAACCTTCGCGACCGATTCAATTTCGAAGTCGCGGAAATGGACCGGCTGACGCGCTAACCATCGGCGTCGCCACCTCAAAGCCATCGTTGCGAAACAATCTTGGAATCAACGCCAAGGAGAGTGTTTCGATGCCGCTGACGCGTGGCAAGATTGGTGGGCATGATTCCGAACGGCTGGCGTTCACGTTCACGATGCTGAACGAGGGCGAAACCGTGGAGTGTCAGATCAGCGACGCCGCGATGGACGAGCTTGCGGGGACGCGCGGCACGCCGAGCATGGCGCGGCAGGGACAGTTTGTGTCGCTGCGCGACGACATCGAGAGGATCGCGTCCGATCTGTTCGATACCGGCCCTGTCGTGAAGGGCCGCACGATCAGGATCTTCACCAAGCATATCCAAAAGTAGCGCGGGTACTAGCCGCCGAACTCCACTCGCCGTGAAGCCCGCCACACGGTCCACAGCACCCGCAGCCGTGACGTCACCTGCGGCACGAAAGGATCGCTGCCGGCCCGCGACATCCGCGCAAGATTGCGCTCGGTCAACGCCAATGGCAGGAAAATCGGCCGTACCGCCCGCGGAACCGTCGGCAGCAGCGAGAGCGTGGTCTTCAGATGACCCTTCGCCTCGCCGATGAGTTGGTCCATCGCTGCGCGTAGCTGCGGCGTCTGCTTGCCGGAGAACACGTCTTCAATGTCCCCGCCATGCTGCTCAAGGACCTGCAGCGGCAGGAACAATTGTCGCCGCGAAGCGTCGCGCGGCAGCGCGACGATCACTTGCGCGATACCTTGCGCGAGCCCGGCGTGCTGCGCGAGGTGATCGATCTCCTCCGACGGTCGCGCCATCACGCGCGCTGCGAGCAAGAACAGCGCCGAGACGGTCTCGGTGAGATAGCCCTCGAGCGCCGCCATCGACGGCATCGGATCGTTGTAGAGATCGAACTGGTGCTGCTCGATCAGCCGCGACAGCGGCTCGACGGGCAACCGGAAATTCCTGATCGCGAGCAACAGCTCCGCGGCGACCGGGTTGCCCTCGACGCTGCCATGGCCGCTGCCTGCGAGCATGTCGGTCCACCATTGCAGGCGGATCTCGCCGGGCAAGGGCTGGCTGACCAGCTCGTGAACGCGGGAAATCTCGGTGTTGAAGGCGTAGATCGCGAGCAGTGCACGGCGCTCGACCGCAGGCACGAACAGCGTGGACGCATAGCGCGCGAAATCATGCGTGCGCACCAGATCGGCGCAGAACGCCGCGGCGTCCGTGCGGCCGGGCTCGGTCATGGCACCGCAATCAGCGCCGCCGCCACCCGCCGACGCTCGCCCATCATGATGTTGTAGGTGCGGATCGCAGGTCCCGTCTGCATCGTATCCAGCACCACATGCACCGCACGCAAGGCGTCGCGCAGCGCCTTGGGCGCAATCCATACTTCCGTGCCGGTGCCGACGATCAGCGTGTCGATGATGTTGGCTTTCGCGAACACGCGCTCGAGCGAGTATCGGTCGATCTGCTGCGGCGCCGTCACCGGCCAGGCCCAGATCCCATCGGGCAGGCAGAGCAGCGAGCCGCGATGCGACATGTCGGCGAACGCAAAGCCGCCCTTGCCGTAGGCATCGATCGGCGCCGACCTCGGAAGATGTGGGGCGTCCGAGGATTGAGCCATGGTTCGCTACTTCTTTATCGCCGCTTCCGGTTTCTTGGCCGGGGTCTCCGGCGTATCACCCCGCGTCGTTCCGACGCCGAGATAGATCAGGATCGGCGCTGCGATGAAGATCGAGGTGTAGGTGCCGACCAGCACCACGCCGAACATCATCACGGCAGTGAAGCTGTGGATGGCATGGCCGCCGAACAGGAGCAGCGCCAGCAGCGCCAGCGTTACGGTGACGTGAGTGATGATCGAACGCGACAGCGTCGAGTTGATCGATTCGTTCAGGAGCTGCGGCATCGGCATCTTCTTGTAGCGCCGCAGCATCTCGCGGATTCGGTCATAGATCACGACCGTATCGTTGAGCGAATAGCCGAGAATCGTGAGCAGCGCCGCGATGCTGGTGAGGTCGAAATCGACCTGGGAGATCGACATGAAACCGATGGTCAGCACGATATCGTGGACGTTGGCGATCATCGCGCCGAGCGCGAACTGCCATTCGAAGCGGAACCAGAGATAGATCAGGATGCCGACGATCGCGAGCATCAGGCCGAGCATGCCGTAGGCCAGGAGCTCGCCGGAGACGCGAGGTCCCACCACCTCGACGCGGCGATAGTCGACGGAATCGCCGAGCGCGCCGCGGACCTTCTGCACGGCCTCCTGCTGGGCGCTGTCACCGCCGGGCTGCTCGGCGACACGGATCAGGACGTTTGCCGGACCGCCGAACTGCTGCAACTGGACCTCGCCGAGGTTCAGGCTGCTGAGCGTGGCGCGCATCGCGGCGATATCGGCGTTGCCGGACTTGGCCTGCACTTCCAGAAGCGTGCCGCCCTTGAAGTCGATGCCGAAGTTCAGGCCGTGAGTGAAGAACAGCGTGATCGCCACCATCGAAAGCAGCGCCGAGATCGGGAAGCTGATGCGACGGAAGCGCGTGAAATCGAAATGCGTGTTATCCGGGACGATGCGCAGCGGCGGCAGGATGCCGAGCGCGGCGACGACGGTCAGCACGACGATCAGTATGCCAAGGCCGATGAGAACGTAATGAGTCACAACAGGCCTCTCAGATCGGCACGGTCTTTTGCGGCCGCTTCCACCACACCCACCACGCGACGATCAGCCGGGTGAGCGTAAACGCGGTGAAGACCGTGGTAATGATGCCGATCCCGAGCGTGACGGCGAAGCCGCGCACCGGGCCGGTGCCGATGTAGAACAGCACCGCAGCGGCGATGAAGGTGGTGATGTTGGAGTCGAGGATGGTCGCGAGCGCGCGCTTGAAGCCGGCATCGATCGCCGAGATGGCGTTGCGCCCGCTTCGCAGTTCCTCGCGGATACGCTCATAGATCAGCACGTTGGAGTCCACCGCGATGCCGACGGTAAGCACGATGCCGGCGATGCCGGGCAGCGTCAGCGTGGCGTTCAGAAGCGACAACAGGCCAAAGATCATCGCGACGTTGATGGTCACCGCGATATTGGCGAACACGCCAAACAGCCGATAGGTGATCAACATGAACACGATGACCAGGATCGAGCCGACATAGGCCGCAAGTTCGCCCTTCTCGATCGAATCCTGGCCGAGCCCCGGACCGACCGTGCGTTCCTCGATCACGGTCAGCGGCGCCGGCAACGCGCCGGCGCGCAAGAGGATCGCGAGATCGTTGGCGGACTGGACGGTGAAGTTGCCGGAGATCTGACCCTGCCCGCCGGTGATCGGCTCGCGGATCACAGGCGCGGAGATCACCTCATTGTCGAGCACGATGGCGAAGGGCTGGCCGACATTCTCAGTCGTGGCCTGGGCGAATTTCCGCGCGCCCGAGGTGTTGAAGCGGAAACTGACGATCGGCTCGCCGGTGCGCTGGTCGAATCCCGGCTGCGCGTCGGTCAGGTCGCCGCCGGAGACCAGCACCTGCTTCTTGATGACGTAGGGGACCTTCGGCGTCGACGCGCTCATCAGGACTTCGGAATCGGGCGGAACCCTGCCCTGCTGGGCCTGGTCGGGCGACACCGAGGAGTCGACCATGCGGAATTCCATCTTCGCGGTCTTGCCGAGCAGTTCCTTCAGGCGCGTCGGGTCCTGCAGACCCGGCACCTGCACCAGGATGCGGTCGGTGCCCTGGCGCTGGATCACGGGCTCGACGGTGCCAAGCTGGTTGACGCGGCGCTCGACGATCTGGATCGATTGCTCGATGGTCTGGCGGATGCGCTCGGTGATGGCGGCCTGTGGCACGGTCAGGCGGATCAGCCCGCCGCCGGCATCGGACACTTCGAGGCTGCGCTGGCCGCTCGAACCGAGCAAGCCGCCGAGCGGCTGCGAGAGTTCGCGCAACTTCGAGAGCGCGGTCGGCAGGTCGGTGTCGCGGCTGATCCGCACCTCCACGGCGTCATTGCGCGCGTTGAGACCGGTGTAGCCGATCTTGGCGTCGCGCAGCACGCGCCGCGCATCGTCGCGAATCTGATCGAGCTTCTCTTTCCTCACATAGTTGGAATCAACCTCGAGCAGCAGATAGGAGCCGCCCTGCAGGTCGAGGCCGAGCACCAGGCGCCGCTGCGCCCATGCCGGCCAGGTCTTGACCTGGGATTCCGGAAAGAAGTTCGGCACGGCGCAAAGGCACACTACGAGCGCCGTGAGAATGATTCCCAGCGCCTTCCACCGCGTGAAATACAACATCGAGTTGACCTGTCAGATCAGAAAATGCGGCGTGACAATCAGTTCGCTGATGTCTCGTCCTTGGCCTCGGCCTTTTCCTTCGCCGGCTCGCCCTTGGTACGCACGCCCGAGATCATCTGCCGCATCTGCCGCACCCGGACGCCATCGGAGATTTCGAACTCGATCTGGTCGTCGTCGACCACCTTGGTCACCTTGCCGACGAGACCGCCCGAGGTCACGATGGTGTCGCCGCGCCGGATGTTTTTCACGAGTTCGGCATGGTCTTTCACTTTCTTCTGCTGCGGGCGCAGAATCAGGAAATACATGATCACGAAGATCAGCGCGAACGGCAAAAGCGACATCAACATGCTGTTGGCATCGCCGCCGGCGCCAGCCTGGGCAAACGCAGGAGTAATCAGCATTCGGACAATCCTCGTGAGACGGGAGAAGGACCGGCGACGCCTGGCGCGTCAAGCCCGGTCCGGGGCAAATTCGCGCGGACTATAGCGGCGGCCAGCCCAATTGCAACGTTAACAGCCCCTCATTTAGGCCGCTTGCGGCAGCCGCCAAGGCCCGTTAAAGGCTGCCCCGTCAGGAACTGCGCAAATGTCGAAAAAAGCCAAAAAATCAGCGCCTCGCGCCATGCCTAAACTGGCCTCCCAAGGCCCCCGCAAAACCGCGACAAAAGGTCCGGCAAGCGAGCTCAACGCCGATACCGGGAAGCGGATCGCGAACGCCCTCGAGGCGATCGCGCGCCACCTCTCCGCCGCCGCCCCGGACGCGGATGCAAGCGAGCAGCTTGCTGCGGCCGACGCCTTCGTCTGGCATCCGGACGGGCGGCTCGCGCAGGTCGCCCGCGTCAGCCGCGTCGAGATCTTCCTGCTCAAGGGCATCGACCGGATGCGCGACATCCTGATCGAGAACACCGAGCGCTTCGCCAATGGGCTGCCCGCCAACAACGCGCTGCTCTGGGGCGCGCGCGGCATGGGAAAATCCTCGCTGGTGAAAGCCGCGCATGCCAGCATCAATCTCGATCGCAAGCCTGCCGATCGGTTGAAGCTGATCGAGATCCATCGCGAGGACATCGAAAGCCTGCCGGCGCTAATGGAAGTGCTGCGCGCCTCCGATTTCCGCTTCATCGTGTTCTGCGACGACCTCTCCTTCGACGGCAACGACGCCTCCTACAAATCGCTGAAGGCGGTGCTCGAAGGCGGCATCGAGGGACGGCCTGAGAACGTCATTCTCTATGCCACCTCCAACCGGCGGCATTTGCTGGCGCGCGAGATGATCGAGAACGAACGCTCGACTGCGATCAATCCCGGCGAAGCGGTCGAGGAGAAGGTCTCATTGTCCGACCGCTTCGGCCTGTGGCTCGGCTTCCATCGCTGCAGCCAGGACGAATACCTCGCCATGGTCAAAGGCTATTGCGACCATTTCGGCATCAAGATCGGCGACGAGGAATTGGAGCGCGAGGCGCTGGAATGGTCGACCACCCGCGGCTCCCGCTCCGGCCGCGTCGCCTGGCAGTTCACGCAGGAATTGGCCGGCCGGCTTGGGGTCAAGTTGAGCGCGAAATAACGGGAAGTCTCGCGGCACTGACAGCCGTCATTCCTTGCGAAAGCGGGGAATCCAGTACGCCGCGGCCTCTCCGCTCAACTACGACTGTCTCCAAATACTGGATCGCCCGGTCAAGCCGGGCGATGACAGCGTCCCTGTGATGAGAAGTCCCGCGGGCTCCAGCCCGTGCCTCACGCGCCGTTGAGGAATTGCAGCGGGTCAACGGGAGATGATCCCTTGCGGATCTCGAAGTGAAGCTGCGGCGAACTCACCTCTCCCGACTGGCCCGACTTGGCAATCACCTGGCCGCGCTTGATCGTATCGCCGCGCTTCACCAACAGCTCACTCGCATGGGCATATGCGGTGACGTAGCCGTTGGAGTGCCGCACCAGGATCAGATTGCCATAACCCTTCAATTCGTTGCCGGAATAGGCGACCACGCCATCCTCGGCGGCCTTTACCGGCGTGCCCTCGGGCACCGCGAGATTGATGCCGTCATTGGACTTGCCGTTGGTCTTGGCGCCATAGCCGGTGATCACCTTGCCGCGGGCCGGCCAGCGGAAGGTCGGCAATGAGCTGGTGGTCTCGCTCGGCTTGACCGCCACCGGTTCCGCGGCCGGCGCAGGCGCTTCGACATTCGCCGCGGGCTGGACCAGCCGGGCGGCTTGTGGCTGCGCGGCCGCGACCACCTTCGGTGCCGGAGCGGTCGGCGCGGCAAGGGGCGCGGGTGCAGGCGCCGGCGCTGCGGGCGCAGCCGCGGCCGTCTTGGCCCCCGGGACGGTCAATTTCATGCCGAGGCTGAGCTTGGCCGACTGGTCGAGATGGTTGGCCTTCGCAAGCTCGGCCGGCGAGATGTGATGCTGGCGCGCGATGCTGTGCAGCGTGTCGCCCTTGTTGACGTAGTGGAAGCCGCCGGCCGTTGCCGCAACGGCGACCGGCTTGCTCGCCGGCGGCGCCACAGCGGGTGCCGGCGCGGCCGCGACGGCAGCCGGGCGCGGGATGATCAGTTGCTGGCCCGGCGACAGCGCACGCGGCCCCTTGTAGCCGTTGGCGCGCAGGATCTCGGCGGTCGAGACGTTGTAGCGTTTCGACAGCACTTCGAGCGTGTCGCTGGTGCCGACGATGATCGCGGTGCCGCCATGGCCCGCGGGCGCGCGGGCCACCGACTGCGGCACCGTGCCGGTCGTCTCAAGGCGCGGCGGCTGTTGTGGCGGCGCGTAGGACGCCACCCCTCGCCCGCCCCCGGACACGCCGGAGTTCGAGACCGGATAGGATTGCGGCGCAGCAACCGGCGGCGGCAACGGCTGGGACTGATAGGGTTGCGACTGCGGATAGGGCGATTGCGGCCGCGCATATTGCGGCAGCTCACGCCGTTCGACCGACTGCTGCGGCACCGAGCCGGTCGACTGGGGCTCGAAGGCGAAGGGGTTGTTGGAATAGGAGTTTTGCGAGAAGCGCGTCGACATGTCGGCGCTGCACCCAGCAAAACCGAACGACATCAGCGCCAGCACCGCGACCTGCGGCGCACGGCGCGAGCGAAGCAACTCAACGAGAGCGGACATGGTTACTCACTCGTACGCAACAAAATACTGTTTTGAGTAAACACGTACCGAGTAAATAACCGCTTAACCTTCGGAATAAGGTATTGGCGCGAGGCAGCAATCCCCAAACTCTACAGTTCCCGCGCCACCCCCGGCAGGGCCGGCACGAAGCGCACGTCGACCAATTCCTTGCGCTCGAAGCCGGTCTCGGTCCTGGTCACGCGGACCAGCGTCTGGGTACCATGGTGTGGGCCGACCGGCGCGATCAGGATGCCGCCGACCTCGAGCCGCTGCAAAAGCTTCTCCGGAATCTGCTCCATCGCCGCGGTGACGATGATGCGGTCGAAATCGCCGGCGCCGGCGGGCACCTCAAAACCGTCGCCGAGCATGACCTCGATATTGTAGTAGCCGAGCTTCTCCAGCCGCTGGCGGGCCGTATCGGCCAACGTCCGGTAGCGCTCGATGGTCAGCACATGCTTGCACAGCCGCGAGAGGACCGCGGCCTGATAGCCGGAGCCGGTGCCGATCTCGAGCACGCGGTGGTCCCGCTTGAGCTGGAGCTGTTCGGTCATGTAGGCGACCACGAAGGGCTGGCTGATGGTCTGCCCGCAGGCGATGCCGAGCGCGCTGTCTCGGTATGCATGTTCGCGGTCATGGGCCTCGACGAAGCGCTCGCGCGGCACCTCCTCCATCGCACGGAGCACCGACTGGTCGCTGATGCCGCGCCGCCTGAGCGTGAGCTGAAACATCATTTTCTCGGGTGGCTCAGATGTGGTGGCCATAGCGGGTCTCGTAAGCTTGCTGCCGCGGCACGGTTGCCGCGCACGATCCTAGCCGATTAATGCCACTCCAATTCGAAATCCCGCGTTAAGGAAAATTTTCCTCACGATCGCGTTCCCTCGCCGGAACCATCGCCATGGCCCGGCGTTGGGCGAGCAGTATTTTATACCCGATATGATCGGCAACGACGCACGATCGAGGCTCTGCGAGGCGAGCGTGAGTGCGAACGTTTACGTTGCGCCTGCGGGAGATATTTGCGAACGTGGCGCGGGGACAGGCAAGGATTCCGTCATGACTGCCACACGGCCTGAGGGCTGTTCTGTGTTTCTCGTCGAGGACGAGGTCATGATCCGGATGATGGTCGCCGACATGCTGGAAGAGCTGGGTCACAGCGTAGCGGCCGAGGCCGGGGAGATTTCAGAGGCGGTCAAGCTCGCGCAATCGACCGAGTTCGACCTCGCGATCCTCGACGTCAATGTCAACGGCAAGGTGATCACGCCGGTCGCCGAATTGATCAACGCGCGCAACCGTCCCTTCATTTTCGCGACCGGCTATGGCTCGTCGGGCCTGCCGGAGGAATATCGCGACC
This sequence comes from Bradyrhizobium sp. USDA 10063, assembly GCF_054063735.1. Lineage (NCBI taxonomy): Bacteria > Pseudomonadati > Pseudomonadota > Alphaproteobacteria > Hyphomicrobiales > Nitrobacteraceae > Bradyrhizobium > Bradyrhizobium sp. USDA 10063. Next base: position 1,237,435 of record NZ_JBSSGP010000002.1, read on the forward strand.
GCCCCGCGCTGCAGAAACCATTCCAGCTTGAAACGCTCGCCCAACTGATCGACAGCACGCTGAAGAGCGCGCCTGTCTAAGCATCAACGAACGCGGCGAAGCCTATTTCAGCGTCGACGTCAGCGTTTCCGAGAACGCTTCATCGGTGCGGTCAAGCCGTAGCGGTGTCACCGACACGTAGCGCGCCGCAAGCGCCGCGAGATCGGTGCCTTCCGCGGGCGGGTCCATCATCGCCGTGCGCTCGAAACCGATCCAGAAATACGGATTGCCACGGCCATCGCGCCGCTGGTCGATCTTCAGGAAACCAAGATTGCGCTTGCCCTGCCGGGTGACGCGGATGCCCTTGACGTCGTCAGGCACGCAGGCCGGAAAATTGACATTGATCACCGTGTTCTTCGGGATGCCGGCATCCATCACCTTGCGCACGATGTCGGGGCCGAATTGCAGCGCCGTGTCCCAGAGCGGCTTCTCACGGGTCTCGAGGCTGAATTCCTGCGACAGCGCAAATGACGGCAAGCCCAGAATGGTGCCCTCAAGCGCGCCGGCGATGGTGCCGGAATAGACCACGTCCTCTGCGACGTTGCGGCCCTTGTTGACGCCCGACAGCACGAGATCTGGCAGTTTGGCACCCAGGATATGGCGCGCGCCCATGATCACGCAGTCCGTTGGCGTCCCCCGGACGGCAAAGTGGCGCGGGCCGATCTCACGCAACCGCAAAGGATCGTTCAGCGACAGCGAATGCGACACGCCGGACTGGTCGAGCTCCGGCGCCACGATCCAGACATCGTCGGACAAAGCGCGCGCGATCTGCTCGACGACCTTCAACCCGGGCGCGTGGATGCCGTCATCGTTGGTGCAGAGAATTCGCATCCGTCCAAAATGCCTCGTTCAATTCCTGGTAACAATCGCCTGAAGGCCGTCTTAACCGGCAAACGCCGCAGAGGCAAACCCCGGCGATCGCGGGTTCTTACCGCTTCACCTGGACTCGCCAGGGACGCTGGAATTTGGCACTGCCGGCGCCCCCGAGCTGAAATCCCGTCGTTTTCGGAGGCAGCGGCTCAATGGCTCCAGCCGTTGCAATCTCGACTGTCTCAGCGGCCAGTGGCTCGGGCGCCGAATCGATCTCACTTGGTGCCGGTGGTCTCGTGTGGCGCTGCCGTGCGACCCAAAGCCCTTTGCCAAAATCGACCGGATCGAACCATTTCTGAGCGCTCAAATCGGCCGCGAGCCCCTCGTCCCAGAGCCGTGCGATCTCGATATCGAACTTTCCGCCGTGCCGTTGATCGATGAGCTGCATCCCGAAACCGGTGACGGCCCACTGCCGTCCGATCCAGTAGATGTCGCGATGCAGCGCCATCTTGCAGGTTCAGTTCACTTGTCGTGCTCGATCACTTTCAAGCCGCCCATGTAGGGCTGCAGCACGTCGGGAACGGCAATCGAGCCGTCCTGCTGCTGATAGTTTTCCATCACGGCGATCAGTGCGCGGCCGACGGCGGTGCCGGAGCCGTTCAGCGTATGCACGAAGCGCGGCTTGCCGTCGCCGGCGCGATAGCGCGCGTCCATCCGGCGGGCCTGGAAATCGCCGCAGACGGAGCAGCTCGAGATTTCACGATAGGCGCCACCATCGCCCTGCCCCGGCATCCAGACTTCGATGTCGTAGGTCTTTTGCGCGGAAAAGCCCATGTCGCCGGCGCACAGCGTCATCACGCGATAATGCAGGTCGAGCTGGCGCAGCACTTCCTCGGCGCAGGCGAGCATGCGCTCATGTTCGTCGCGGCTGGTCTCCGGCGTCGTGATCGAGACCAGCTCGACCTTCGTGAACTGGTGCTGGCGGATCATGCCGCGCGTATCGCGGCCGGCGGCGCCCGCTTCGGCGCGGAAGCAAGGCGTCAGCGCAGTCAGCCGCATCGGCAGCTCTTTTTCGTCGACAATGGATTCGCGGACGAGATTGGTCAGCGAGACCTCGGCCGTCGGGATCAGTCCGAGACGTTCGCTCTTCAGCCGCTCTTCACCCGCGGTCAGCAATTCGCCCTTGATCGCCCAGAACTGATCGTCCTCGAATTTCGGCAATTGCCCGGTGCCGAACATCACCTCGTTGCGCACCAACAGCGGCGGATTGATTTCGGTATAGCCGTGCTCGTTGGTGTGCAGGTCGAGCATGAACTGCCCGATCGCCCGCTCCAGCCGCGCCAGGCCCTTCTTCAGCACGACGAAGCGCGCGCCGGACAGTTTCGCGGCCGTCTCGAAATCCATGTAGCCGAGAGCGCCGCCGAGATCGTCATGCGGCTTCGGCGCAAAGCCGTACTGCCGCGGCGCGCCGAACACGTGGTGTTGCACATTGCCGTGCTCGTCGACGCCGTCGGGTACGTCCTGTGCAGGCAGATTCGGAAGCGCGGCGAGGTGCGTGTTCAGCTCCTCGTCGGCCACCTTCGCGGCGCTCTCGAGCTCAGGCAGCGAGACCTTGAGCTCGGCGACCTCAGCCATCAGCTTCGCCGCGCGCGCCTCGTCTTTGGCTTTCTTGGCCTCGCCGATCTCCTTGGACGCCGCATTGCGCCGCGCCTGCGCCTGCTCGGACGCCAGAATGGCCGCACGGCGTTTCTCGTCGATCGCAAGCAGCGACGGCGACAGCGGCGCAAACCCGCGCCGGCTCATTCCGGCGTCGAAAACTTCGGGATTGTCGCGGATCGCTTTGATGTCGTGCATGACGGATTCCTGGGACTTAGCAACGTAGATCGTCAGCGCGTAACGTTGACTGTCAACGGCGCGTTTCCAGTACCACGACCGTCATCGTCAGCGAAAGCGGGTGATCCAGTATTCCAGAGGCCGCAGTGACAAGTCGATGGGCCGTCGCTTACTGGATACCCCCGCCTGCGCGGGGCATGACCGCGGTGTGGGAGACGCCCCTACTCCGCCGGATTGGTGGCGCCGGGCGTGCCGCCGGTCGAGGTTCGGGCGGCGGCCGCCTTCCTTTCCACCACGCGCACCGCGATGATAGCGCCCTCGTAGAGCGCCAGCAGGGGGATCGCGAGCGAGGCCTGGCTCAGCACGTCCGGCGGGGTCAGGACCGCGGCAATGATGAAAGCGATGACGATGAAATAGCGCCGCTTCTCGCGCAGCATCTGCGAGGTCACGATGCCGATGCGGCCGAGCAGCGTCAGGATCACCGGAAGCTGGAACGCGATGCCGAAGGCGAAGATCAGCGACATCATCAGCGACAGATATTCGCCGACCTTCGGCAGGAGCTGAATCTGTGCCGTCTCCTCGCCGCCCATCTGCTGCATGCCGAGCGAAAACCGGACCAGCATCGGCAGCACCACGAAATAGACCAGCATCGCGCCGGCCACGAAGAACACCGGGGTTGCGATCAGGTATGGCAGAAACGCGTTGCGCTCGTGCCGATAGAGCCCGGGCGCCACGAACTTGTAGATCTGGGTTGCGACGATCGGGAACGAGATGAAGCCGGCGCCGAACAGCGCAAGCTTGAGCTGAGTGATGAAGTATTCCAGCAACGCGGTGTAGATGAATTTCGAATTCTCGGGCCCCGCGACCCAGACGAACGGCCACACCAGCACGTTGTAGATCTGCTTGGCGAAGAAGAAGCAGAAGATGAAGGCCACGCCGAAGCCGAGCAGCGCCTTGATCAGCCGCGAGCGCAGCTCGATCAAGTGGTCCATCAAGGGCGCCTTGCTGGCTTCGATGTCTTCGGCGCTCATGACGCTTTGGCGCTCTTTTGCACGTCGGGCACCTCAGGCGCGTCCTGCGGCGCCTCTTTGACGATCGCGAGCGGCTCGTTCGCCGCCGCGTGCGCCTCCGCCTCGACAAAGGTCTCCGGCGTAGGTGTGGCCGGCGTCGTTGGCACGACCGGCGTATCGCTCGCCGGGGTCGGCGGCGTCAGGGCGGCCGGCGCATCGCCAGGCTTGGCCTCCGCAGGCTTCTCGATGTCGCCGATCTGCAGGGCGTCGTTGACGTCCTTCTGCAGCGACGTCATGACATTGCCGCTGGTAATGCCCGTGGCGGCTTCCCTGACCTCGTCAAAGCCCTTCTTGAGCTCGGCCATCTCGGCCTCGCGCATGGCTTCCTGGAACTGGCCCTGGAATTCGGCGGCCATCCGGCGCGCCTTGCCCATCCACTGGCCCACCATCCGCAGTACACCGGGGAGTTCTTTCGGGCCGATGGCAATCAGCGCGACGACCGCGATGACGACCAGTTCACTCCACCCGATGTCGAACATGAAAGCTTCCGCTCACGCGCAAACAACCCCATTCCTTGTAACAGGATTTGAGGCCGCGCGCGTCTTTTCTCAATGGAACGTCTGACCTAGACGGCCTTGCTGCCGACGTCCGACCGTGCCGCCGATGGTGCCGCGTTGTGATCGATGGTCTTCACCGGCTCGGCGGGCTTTTCTGCAGTCTTGTCATCGTCCTGCATGCCCTTCTTGAAGGCCTTGATGCCTTGCGCGACATCACCCATCAGGTCGGAAATCTTGCCGCGGCCAAACAGCAGCAGGACCACTGCGATCACGACGATCCAGTGCCAAATGCTAAGAGAACCCATCCTGCAAACCCTCCAGAGGTGACCGGCGCACCGGCCTAAGCTTTGAGCGGAAGGTAGGCCCGCGGGGTGTCAAAAACAAGGACTTAAGCCGCGGCAAAACGCTGTCGCGGCTACGCAATATTGCTACCGTTAACCTACGGCGTTCCGGCTGCGCAGGTCAGGCTGAATCCTTGCCGCCACCCTCTTCAGGCTCGGCGACCGGCGCGAGGAACAGTTCCAGATTGTCGCCGGGTTCGAGCGGATCCTCATCCTCGCGAAGCGTCGGATCGTCTGACGGCGTCGGGACATTGAAGCCCGAAGGCAGGCGCGAATCCAACAGGCCGGTTCCCTTCAGTTCGTCGAGACCCGGCAGGTCGCCGAGCGCCTCCAGGCTGAACTGCGAGAGGAACGCTTCCGTCGTGCCGAAAGTCAGCGGCCGTCCCGGCGTCTTGCGGCGCCCGCGTGGCCGGATCCAGCCGGTTTCCAGGAGCACGTCGAGGGTGCCCTTGGAAGTAACCACGCCGCGGATCTCCTCGACCTCGGCGCGGGTTACCGGCTGGTGATAGGCGATGATCGCCAACACCTCGATCGCCGCGCGCGACAGTTTTTTCGTCTCCGTGGTTTCGCGCGTCATCAGCCAGGCGAGATCGCCGGCGGTGCGGAACGTCCATTTGTTGGCAACCCGGACGAGATTCACCCCGCGCGGGGCATACTCCGCCTGCAGTTGCGCCAGCGCGGCCTTGACGTCGACGCCCTCGGGCATGCGCTTGGCCAGAGCGGCCTGGTCGATCGGCTCGGCGGAGGCGAACAGCAGGGCTTCCAGCAGCCGCAATTCCTCGGGCCGCGCCTGCGGATCGGTGACATGCTCCTCGGCATCTTCCATGCGCTTTTCCGCCAGGCTTGCCATGGCTCGGTCTCCTTCTTCCACTTACTCGGCCGTAAGGTCCGGCGCGGTGGCACCGGTCACTTGCGGCAAACGCTTTCGAAAATAGAGCGGCGCAAAGGCTCGGCTCTGGTTCAGCTCCATCTCGCCTTCCCGCACCAACTCCAATGCGGCGGCGAAACTCGATGCGAACACGGTTGCCCGCTGCGACGGTTCGACGACGTAGCTCGTCAGATATTCATCGAGGCAGCTCCAGTGCTCGGTATCGGCGGCGCCGACAAGCCGTTCCAGCGAGGCCCGCGCCTCGGCGAGCGACCACACCGTGCGTTTCGCCAGATGCACGCTGGCCAGCACCCGCTGCTGGCGCTGCACGGCGTAAGCCGTGAGCAGGTCGTAGAGCGTCGCTGTGAATTTCGGATGCTTGATCTCAGCGATGGATTCCGGATTGCCGCGCGGAAAGATATCGCGCTGAAACTGCGGCCGGTTCATCAGCCGGTTCGCCGCTTCCCGGATCGCCTCGAGCCGCCGCAGCCGGTTGGCGAGCGCGGTCGCCATCTCCTCGGCGGTCGGCCCTTCCGCCGCCGGCGGCTCCGGCAACAACAGTCGCGATTTCAGGAAGGCGAGCCACGCCGCCATGACAAGATAATCGGCGGCAAGCTCCAGCCGGATCTTCCGCGCTGCCTCGATGAACTGCAGGTACTGATCGGCGAGCGCCAGGATGGAGATCTTGGACAGGTCGACCTTCTGTTGCCGCGCGAGCGTGAGCAGGAGGTCGAGCGGACCTTCATAGCCGCCGACGTCGACCACCAGCGCCGGCTCGTCCTCGCCGATTTCCGCCGGCCGGCCGGTCTCAAACGACAGAATTTCCGCGGTCATGCCGTACCTACTTGTCCTATCAAGGCATCCAGTTCGGCCCGTGCCGCCGTCCGGTCGAACGGAAGCGGCGGTTTTCGCGCTGCCAGCGCGCGCTTGGCGCGCTCCAGCGCCTCTCCGGTCAGCTCCGGCGTTTCGCGCGCAACTTCGCGCATCTCGTCGAGCTTGCCGTTGCAGTGCAGGACCATGTCGCAGCCTGCGCTGATGATCGCCCGGGTTCGATCGGCGATCGATCCCGAGAGCGCATTCATGGACACGTCATCACTCATTAACAAACCCCGGAACCCGATACTGTTGCGAATCACCTGTTGGATGATTGTCGCAGAAGTCGTCGCCGGTTGGGCGGGGTCCAGTGCGCTAAACACAACATGTGCAGTCATCGCCATCGGCAGGTCCGCAAGCGGCCGGAACGCCGCAAAGTCGGTCCGTTCCAGCTCGGGCCTAGGTGTATCAACGGTCGGCAGCCGGAAATGGGTGTCCGCCGTGGCCCGCCCATGACCAGGTATATGTTTCAGCACCGGTAAAATGCCACCCTGCTCCAACCCGTTCGTGACGGCACGCGCGACGGCAGCCACCTTGGCCGGATCGGTTCCATAGGCTCGGTTGCCGATCACGGCGTCGGCGCCCTCAACCGGCACGTCCGCCAACGGCAGGCAGTCGACGGTGATCCCGAGATCCGCCAAATCGGCAGCGATAAGCCGCGCGCTGAGCCGTGCCGCGGTCAGCCCGAGCTGCGAATCACGATCATACAGCGCGCTGAACACCGCCCCGGCGGGATAGGCGGGCCAGTGCGGCGGTCCAAGCCGCTGCACCCGCCCCCCCTCCTGATCGATCAGGACGGGCGCGTCGGGTTGGCCTGCGATCGAGCGACATTCACGAACAAGTGCAGACACTTGATCCGGAGTGTCAACGTTGCGCTTGAACAGGATGAAGCCCCATGGCCGCTCGGCGCGAATGAATTCGCGCTCGGCATCGGTCAGCTCCAATCCAGCTACGCCCGTTATGAATGCGCGGCTACCCATGCGGCCGATTAGGCCGCATGTATCCTGAGCGTCAAGGAAACCGCCGTTAATTTCTTTGGATGAGGCACTGCGGCCCGCCGGCAGCCTTCAGGCTGCTGCAAACCTGCGTCGCCTGATCCAGGGAGCTGAACGGACCGGCGAAGGCCCGATAATATACCCCCTTCTCGCCGAGATCGACGCGCTTCACGACCAGCGACTGCGAACCAAGCACGCTTGGATACTTGCCCTGCAGCGCCTTGTAGGAGGCCTGCGCATCCGCCTCGTTCCGCTGCGAGGAGACCTGGACCACATAGCCTCCGCCCCCACTGCTGACGCTCGCCGTGGGGTTGGTCGAAGCGACCCGGGTCGGCGCCGGATCAGGCTGCGGAGCTCCAGGCGCCAGCGACAGCGGTGTGTTGGCGCTGGCATTGGCGGAGGCCGGGTTGCCGTGTGACGGGTTCGCAGACACAGTCCGCGTGGCAGGCGGTTGCTTGGCCGGCGGAGGCGGCGCTGACGCCGGTACGCCGGCATCGGCCGCATCGCCCTTGACCGAGAGCGTTCGGATCCGGCGCGGCTCGTTGTTCGGCAGCGTGCCGCTCGTGGTCATCGGCGAGGGTGCCGAGGGAGCTACGCTAGCCACCGGCGGCGGGTTGGCATTCTGGTTCAACGGCGGGAACACCACGCGCGGACCGGAATTGGATGTGACCTCGACCGGCGTCTCCTCGCGCGAGATGAGTTTTTCCGTGCCATCGCCAGACACCATACGGTCCGGCGCTTTGCCGGCACCGTCCGGCTGCGCCGGCATGACCTTGGTCGGGCTGTTGTCGGCCTTGATGATCGGCGGCTCGCCGCTGCGGGGCGACCCCACATAGGTCCGGTAGGCAAAGGCAGCACCCGTGCCCACCACCGCGAGCGCGAGGACAGCCCCGACCGTCATCAGTCCGCTGGTGCGCTTGCGCGGCGGAGGTTCCTCGTCCTCGTAAGCGGCATTCTGATAGGCGTAGGGATCGTCTGGGTACGCCGCCTCGCGCTGAAAATCTTGCTCGCCGGTTTCGATCTGGCCGTAAAGCGCATCGTCGTAGCGCGACGGATCGGGCTCCTGCGCCGGCTCCTCGAGCGGCAACTCATCGCGATATTCCACTGCCGGTGCCGCCGCGTGCTGCGCGGCGTAGCGGTGCAGCGGGTGCACGGGACTCGGCTGCAGATCCGGCTGCTCTTCATAGTCCTGCGATGGATAGTCCTGCGACGGCGCAGCATACTGCTGGGGTGGCGCGACCTCGTGGCGGGTGCGCTGCATCCAGGGCGGCGGGCCGGCCGGCAGGTCCACCTCCTCCTCTTCAGGCTGCCGCTGATAGGCCTGCGGGCGGACATTGGCCCGCGACTGCAGCGGATGCGGCGCCGGTTGCGGCGGCTTGGGCGGAGTGGCGGCAAACGGATCGGTCTGTCCGATCAGCCGCGCCAGTTCGGCCAGAGGGTCGTTTTCGGCCCGACCGGCGGCATTGGCGCCGCGATCATAGTCGTGGTCGGAGGGAAAAGGTCGGTTTTGATATCGATCAGCCATCGTGATCATGCATCCCCTTGGGGACAGCGCCAAGTCGCCAGCAACTTCCTGGTACGAACGAGTTGGTCCCTGCCAAATACCCCCACGACCCCCATCGCGAGAGGCTTCGCCCTTGCTACCGCATCTCGGTTGGGGCTTGGACGCCTAGAACCGCTAAGCCCGATGCCAGAACCGAGACGACGCCCTGGACCATTGCCAGTCGCGCCCTTGTGATCTCTGCATCATTATTGATAATGAAGCGTAAATAGGGCAAATCGCCCCCTTTGTTCCACAGCGCGTGAAATTCGCTGGCCAAATCATACAGATAAAAAGCGATTCGGTGCGGCTCATGGGCGACGGCCGCAGCCTCGATCATGCGCGGATAGAGCGCCAACTGCTTGAGCAGGCTGAGCTCGGACGGATCGGACAGCCGTTCCAACGCTGCCCCAGCAAGATATTCCCGCCGCGCGCCGTCCTCCTCCGGCAGGTCGGGTAAAACCCCCTGCTGCCGCGCGTTGCGGAAGACCGAATGGCCGCGCGCGTGTCCGTACTGGACATAGAACACGGCATTGTCCTTGGTCTGCTCGATCACTTTGGCGAGATCGAAATCGAGCACCGCGTCGTTCTTGCGGAACAGCATCATGAAGCGCACCGCGTCCGAGCCGACCTCATCGACGACTTCGCGCAGCGTCACGAACTCGCCGGCGCGCTTCGACATCTTCACCGGTTCGCCGTTGCGCAGCAGGCGGACGAGCTGCACGATCTTCACGTCGAGCTCCGCCTTGCCGGCGCTCACGGCCTTCACCGCGGCCTGCATGCGCTTGACGTAGCCGCCATGGTCGGCGCCGAACACGTCGATCAGATTGTTAAAACCGCGCTCGAACTTGTTGCGATGGTTGGCGATGTCGGAGGCGAAATAGGTATAGGAGCCGTCCGACTTGATCAGCGGACGATCGACATCGTCGCCATAGGCGGTGGCGCGAAACAGCGTCTGCTCGCGGTCTTCGTAGTCCTCGACCGGCTTGCCTTTCGGCGGCGGCAGACGTCCCTCGTAAATGTCGCCTTTGTCACGCAGGAAATCGATGGTCTCGGCGACCTTGTTGTTGCCGGTGTCGATCAGCGAGCGCTCGGAGAAGAACACGTCGTGCTTGATGTTGAGCGCGGCGAGATCGTCCTTGATCTCGGCCATCATCATCGCGATCGCCTTGTCGCGCACGATCGGCAACCAGGCGGCCTCGCGCATCGAAAGCAGCTTGTCGCCGTATTCCTTGGCAAGCGCCTGCCCCACCGGCTTCAGATAGTCGCCGGGATAAAGCCCCTCCGGAATGGCACCGATGTCCTCGCCCAGCGCCTCGCGGTAGCGGAGATAGGCCGAGCGCGCGAGCACGTCGACCTGGGCGCCGGCGTCGTTGATGTAGTATTCGCGCGTGACGTCGAACCCTGCGAACCGCAGCAGGCTGCACAGCGCGTCGCCGAACACCGCGCCGCGGCAATGGCCGACATGCATCGGCCCGGTCGGATTGGCCGAGACATACTCGACATCAACCTTTTCATTGCCCCCGACCGCGCTTCGCCCGTAGCCGGCGCCCTCGCACAGCACGCTGCGCAGCGCGTCCGTCCAAACCCCTGGCTTGAGAGTCAGGTTGATGAATCCGGGGCCAGCGACCTCGACGGAGGTCACGAGTTCGTCCGCGCGCAGTTTGGCTGCGATCTTCTCGGCGAGATCGCGCGGCTTGGACTTGGCTTCCTTGGCGAGCACCATCGCGGCGTTGGTCGCCATGTCGCCGTGGCTGGCCTCGCGCGGCGGCTCGACCACCACCCGGGAGAAGTCGATGCCATCAGGCCAATTGTCCTCGGCCGCGAGCACGGCGCAAATCGCGTGCACGCGCGCGAGCACATCGGCAAAAAGATGCGGAGAAGCTGGTTTTTCGGCCATGGGCGCCGCCTAACGCAAATCCGGGGTCGAGTCAAAAAGCCTGTTGTGCTCGATCAGGGCGTAGCGGTCGGTCATCCCGGCAATGAAATTACCGATCCGCCGGGCGCGTTCCGCCTCGGTCTCCGTCTCCCTGCCCTCCACCCATTCGGGGGGGAGGTCGCCGGGGGATTCCCGGTAGCGCGCGAACAGGTCGAACACGATCTGTTCGGCATCGTCCATCACCCGCATCACCCGTTGGTGGCGGTACATCCGCTGCCAGAGGAAGGCCTTGATCTCGGCCTCCTCCTGGGCAACGGCCGGCGGAAACGCGATCAGCGGCCCATTGTGACGGCGCACATCGTGGGCGGATTGCGGCTGTGCTGCGTCAAGCCGCCGGCTCGCCTCGGCAAACACCGCGCTGATGAAATGCGAGATCAATTCGCGCACCAGTTCCGCGCCGCGCCGGACTTCGTCCAGACCGGGATAGTGTCGGTCGATTTCCGCGATGATTTCCGCGGTCAGCGGCATCACCTTGAGCTCGTCGACCTTGAACAGCCCCGCGCGCAAGCCGTCGTCGATATCGTGGGCATCGTAGGCGATGTCGTCGGCGAAAGCTGCGACCTGGGCTTCGAGCGACGCAAAGCTCCACAGCTCCAGATCATAGGTCTTGTTGTACTCGAAAATGCCGATGGGAATGCCGCCGGTCTCGCGGTAGCGCCCGGCCGGCGCACCGCCACGCTCGGTCAGGGGACCGTTGTGCTTGACGATGCCCTCTAGCGATTCCCAGGTGAGATTAAGCCCGCTGAATTCGGGATAGCGGTGCTCCAGTGCGGTGACCACACGCAGCGTCTGTGCATTGTGATCAAAGCCGCCATGGGGCTTCAGGCACTTGTCCAGCGCCCGCTCGCCGGCATGGCCGAACGGCGGGTGTCCAAGGTCGTGCGCGAGCGCCAAGGTCTCCGTCAGGTCCTCGTCCAGCCCGAGTTGGCGGGCCAGCGCGCGGGCGATTTGCGCCACTTCGAGCGAATGGGTCAGCCGCGTGCGGTAGTGGTCGCCCTCGTGGAACACGAATACCTGAGTCTTGTACTTCAGCCGTCGGAACGCGGTGGAATGGATCACCCGGTCGCAATCCCGGCGGAAGGCGCTGCGGGTCTTGCTCGGGGCCTCCGCGAACAGCCGCCCGCGGCTGCGATCGGGGTCGCAGGCATAGGGGGCGCGGGGAGCAGCCATACCGACCGACACGGTTTTTTAGTCCTTATCCATTTGATTCCGCTTCCTTCCGCACTTAACTATGGTGAGCGTGGGATACCAAATGAAATGGGTATGACCCTGCGAGGATGATCCGGAAAAATGGATACCGGTTTTCCCTCGCGACAAACGCGGAGCGTTTGCGCGGAGATCATGCTCAAATGAGGCTTCGGAGCTTGCCATGACTGATTCTGTCACCATCACCGAGCGGGCCGCCCGCCGGATCGGGCAAATCCTCAAGAATGAGGGTGACGGTGCGATGCTGCGCATATCGGTCGAGGGCGGCGGCTGCTCCGGTTTCCAGTACAAGTTCGACGTCGACCGCGCCAAGGCGGAAGACGATCTCGTGATCTCCCGTGAGGACGCGGTGGTGCTGGTCGATTCGGCCTCCGTGCCGTTCCTGACAGGGTCCGAGGTCGATTTTGTCGACGATTTGATCGGCGCGTCGTTCCGCGTGGTCAATCCCAACGCGACCGCGTCCTGCGGCTGCGGCACCAGCTTCTCGATCTAACGCGGGTTGAGCTGCCGCGTCAGGCCAGTTCTTCCAGAAGACCGCCAGCAAGATCTCCCCGACGGACAGCTTCGTGGCGCTCGGCGTCATACGCCTTGCGTCAAATGCGGCTAATCAATTCGAACGCTCTTTTCCGGCGGTTTTGGGGTTGGTCCATGCTACTACCCTATATTGAATATTGCCTGCATTGCTATCTCTGGTAAAATTCGTTTCGTTGTCGCAATCTCTCAGTGAGGGAGCCGTCCATGGCAGCAACCGCGAAGTCGAGATACACCCTCATCAAAGGCAATTTCTGGATCCGTTATCCGGACAAACCCCGGCAAGGACCGCAGCCTGACGGCGACACGACGACATTTCACGCCGACAACGTCGCATTGGTCCGTAACCTGCCCCGACTTTCGGGCCGAGGTCCCAACATCAACGCCCGCGGCAATATCCCGGTGCGATACGAGGGCATCGACACGCTGGAAACTCACTTCGAGGGCACGCACCAGCAAATAGGTTTTGCGGATGCGGCACGCGATGAGAATTTGCGCCTGCTCGGTTTCCGCGACGTCAAATTTTTCGATGACATGCCGAACAACGTCGAGTCCGCCAATAGCGATTCAATGCCGGGCTTCGTGATCGCCAACGGCATCGAAGCGAACGGGCGGCTTCTCGGACTGGTCTATCCAGGGTCCATCGAACAGGCGGACGGCGAGCACATATTTGTCGATTCGGAACTGCTGGATCGAAGTGTGAACGCAAAGCTCGTTACGGCAGGACTGGCCTATGTCGAGCCCTACGACACGATGCCGCTTTCCCTGGTGAGGCATCTGCGTGATGTGATCGGTACGGCTCGGGCGGACAAGGCCGGGCTCTTTGCAGTCGAGGACGTCAGCGTGACCAAGGCCTCCTCGATACGCAATCTCGCCAAGCTGCAAGAACTGGCAATGTGGCCCAAGCTTTTCCGCCGCCTGGTGGCCTATTTTGCCGAGGGCCATGCCGGCCTCGGCCAGTTCGACAACTGGATCCGCGACGACCCGGTTCATCGCGACGACTCGCTCAGGTTGCCGGACGGCGAGAAGGGCAACATGCACGACGCCTACATCATCAACGGCGACTCGATGAAGCTGCAGTTCGATCCGGAAGACCTCCTGATCGCGCCGGATCCCAAGCCGATGTTGCCGTAGAGCATGATCCGGAAAAGTGTGAAGCGGTTTTCCGAACAGATCATGCTCAAACAAAGAGCTAAAGCGCGATGACGATTCAACCCAACTCATCGCGCTTTAGCGGAATTCGGGGCGATCAGCGGCTGGCGAATAACGCCCGCGCATTGCGGTGCGCGATCTTGGCGGCAACATCCGACGGTAGCTGATCGAGCCAGGCCCGATAGCCGGCCATGATGTCGCCATAGCTCGCCCAGCGTTCCGGCACCCAGGTGTCGGAGCCGAGCAGGAAGCGGTCGGGATAGCGCTCGAACAGCGCGCGCCATTCGGCCGTCAGCTTCCCTGCCCCGTCGACGATGCCGCCGCGATAGGACAACTCGCCCCAGAGGTTCGGATATTTTTCGAGCATCGCCGCGACGCGATCGGTCGCCAGGCCGAAGCCGGTATGCGCCCAGATGATCCTGGCGCGCGGGTTGTGCCGCATCAGGATCTCGACGGCTTCCTGATCGGCATGCGCATGCAAATAGAGGTCATGGTCGACGGCGAAATCGACGGTCTTCTTTACCCATTCGGTATCCGCAGCCTTGCCCGACAAATGAAATTCGCCGATGCCGCGATAGTACCCGCGCTTGAACTCCTCCTGCACGAGATCGAAGATCGCAGGATCGCCAAACCAGGTCTGGATATCGGCACGTACGCGGTAAGGCCGGATGAACGGCACCACCTCGAGGCCTTCCGCCTTGGCCTCGACCAGCGCATGGGTCCCGGTATTGGGACGGCTGGTGGCGATGATGCCGGTGATGCGGTGCTTCCTGAACAGCGCCAGCACTTCTTCGAGCTTGTAGGTCGGTGTCGGCTCCCAATTGTAATGCAGATGCGCGTCGAAGATCTCGATCGGCTCGGCCGCGCGTGCGGGCGCGCCGATCGTTGCCAGCCACAGGGCGGCGGCAAATCCCGCCGCCCACATTGCACAGGAACGCATCATCACTCCGCGGCCGCCACGTGCGGCCGATCCTCGCCGCTTTCCTCGAGCTGCGGCTCGAGCCGGCGGCGCAGCCGACGGTCGACGCGGTCGAGATAGATGTAGATCACCGGCGTGATGAACAGCGTCAAGAGCTGCGAGACGCAGAGTCCACCGACCACGGCCACGCCGAGCGGCTGGCGCAGCTCGGCGCCGGCGCCCGCGCCGAGCGCGATCGGCAGCGTGCCGAAGATCGCGGCGAACGTCGTCATCATGATCGGGCGGAAGCGCAGCAGCGCGGCTTCACGGATCGCGTGTTCGGCGCTCAGGCCGACGCGACGACGCTCAAGCGCGAAGTCGACCATCATGATCGCATTCTTCTTGACGATGCCGACCAGCATCACGATGCCGATCATCGCGATCACCGACAGCTCCATGTTGAACAGCATCAAGGTGAGGATTGCGCCGATGCCCGCCGACGGCAGGCCGGAGATGATCGTGATCGGATGGATGAAGCTCTCGTAGAGAATGCCGAGGATCACGAACGCCGCGAACACCGCGGCGAGGATCAGGACGCCCTGCCCGCGCAGCGAATCCTGGAACACCTGCGCGGTGCCGGAGAATCCGGTCGCGATCGTCGCCGGTAGATTGGAGCTCTGCTCCAGCGTCGTGATCTGGTCGACCGCATAGCCCAGCGAAGAGCCGGGCGCGAGGTTGAAGGAGATCGTCACCGCCGGCTGCTGGCCCTGATGGTTGATCTGCAGCGGCCCGACCGAAGGCACCAGCCGTGCGACGGCATCCAGCGGAATGGTCTGGCCGGTTCCGGTCTTCATGTAGAGCTTGGACAGATTGGACGGATCGACCCGGAACTCCGGCTGCACCTCCAGGATGATCTGGTAGTCGTTGGAGGGCATGTAGATGGTGCCGACCTGGCGCGCGCCATAGGCGTTGTAGAGCTGGTTGCGCACCTGATCGACGGTGACGCCATAGACCGCGGCCTTCTCGCGGTCGATGTCGACCGTCATCTGCGGATTCTTGATGTAGAGATCGGTGGTGACGTCGAGCAGGCCCGGGATCTTCTCGATCTTGTCGCGCATGTCAGGTGCAATCCGGTACAGCGACTCGGTATCGCCGCTCTGCAGCACATATTGATATTGGCTCTTGGAGACGCGGCCGCCGATGTTGAGGTTCTGGACGCTCTGGAAGAACGCCTGCACCCCCGGGATGGCGCGCGCCTTCTGGCGCAGCCGCCCGATCACGACGGCGGCGTTGTCACGCTCCTTCTGCGGCTTCAGCGCGATGAACAGGCGGCCGTAATTGGCGGTCGGATTGGGGCCGCCCGAGCCGACGGTCGAGTTGACGTAGTCGACCGCAGGGTCAGTCCGGAGCACATCGACCAGCGCTTGCTGGCGCACCTTCATCGCTTCGAACGAGGTGTCGGTCGCGGCCTCCGTGACGCCGATCAGGAAGCCGGTGTCCTCTTGCGGGAAGAACCCTTTCGGCACGATCATGTATAGGTAGATCGTGCCCGCCAACGTCGCCAGCGTGACGAAGAGCATCAGTGCTTTCTTCGCCAGCACCCAGTCCAGCGCCCATTCGTAAGCCCGCAGCCAGGAATCGAATACCGCCTCGAACGCCCGGAGCACGACGTTCGGACGCTTGGTCTCGTCATGGGAGCGCAGGACCCGCGCGCACAGCATCGGCGTCAACGTCAGCGAGACGAAGCCGGACACAAGGATCGCGACCGAGATCGTCACCGCGAATTCGCGGAACACGCGGCCGACGATTCCGCCCATCAGGAGCACCGGGATGAACACGGCGATCAGCGAGAAGGTGATCGAGATGATCGTGAAGCCGATCTCGCGCGCGCCCTTCAGTGCCGCCTCGAACGGTCGCATGCCGCGCTCGATGTGGCGGACGATGTTTTCCAGCATGACGATGGCGTCGTCGACCACAAAGCCGACTGACAATGTCAACGCCAGCAGCGTCATGTTGTTGACGGAGTAATCCAGCGCATACATCGCCGCGAAGGTGCCGAGCAGCGAGATTGGAACCGCGAGCGCCGGAATGACCGTGGCCCACAGCGACCGCAGGAACAGGAAGATCACCAGGATGACCAGCGCGATCGCGATCATCAGGGTTTCCTCGACGTCATTGACCGACTGCCGGATCGACACCGAGCGGTCCATCATCACCTGCATGTTCACCGACGGCGGGATCGAGGCGCGCAGCCCCGGCAGCTTCGCCAGTACGGAGTCGACCACCGCAACCGTGTTCGCGTCGGGCTGCTTCTGGATCGCGAGCACGATCGCGCGCTTGTCGTTCAGCCAGGTTGCGATCTTGTCGTTCTCGACGCTGTCATAGACCTTTGCGATCTCGTCGAGCCTGACCGGAGAACCGTTACGCCAGGCGACATAGATCTGGTGGTAGTCGGCTGCCTTGTCCATCTGGCCGGAGGCTTGCAGCGCGACGTCCTGCTTCGGCCCGTTGAGCGTTCCGACCGGCGTCGAGGAATTGGCGCGCGACACCGCGGTCCTGATGTCATCGAGCGACACCCCGCGCGCCGCCGCGGCGACGGGGTCGGCCTGGACCCGGATCGCGAATTTCTGCGCGCCGTAGATCAGGACCTGGGCGACGCCAGGAAGCTGCGACAGCGCCTGGCCGACGGTGATGTCGCCATACTCATTGACGGTCGAGAGTGGCAGTGTCGCCGAATTCAGCGAAATGAAGAGAACCGGGAAGTCGGCAGGGTTCACCTTGCGGAAGCTCGGTGGTGTCGTCATCTCGATCGGCAGCCGGCGCTGCGCGATCGTCAGCGCGGTCTGCACGTCGAGCGCCGCGGCATCGATGTTGCGGTTGAGATCGAACTGGATGGTGATGACGCTCGTGCCCTGCGAGGAGTTCGAGGACATCGAGGAGATGCCTGATATCGTCGAGAGCTGCCGCTCGATGATGCCGGCGACCGAGGCCGCCATGGTGTCGGCGCTCGCGCCCGGCAGCGTCGCGGTCACGGCGATGGTCGGGAAATCCACTTTCGGCAGCGCCGAGACCGGCAACAGGCGGAAGCCGAAGATGCCAAAGGCGATGATCGACGCGGTGATCAGCGTCGTCATCACCGGCCGTCGGATGCAGAGTTCGGGCAGCGACATCGCTATCTAAGCCCCGGCCTTGCGGGCGCGCGGCTCGGCCCGCGTTCCATCCGACAACAGCAGTTGGCCATCGACGACGACATCCTCGCCGCCGGAAAGCCCTTCGGAGATGACAGAGAACCCGCCGAAGGTGCGGTCAACTTTGACCGGGATGACGTTGGCCGTGCCATTCCTCACCGCGAAGACATAGTTGCCGTTCTGGCTGCGCTGGACCGCCACCGTCGGCACCACCACGGCGTCCTCGTTACGGATGATCAGCTTGGTCTGGACCAGGATGCCCGGCCACAGGGTTTCGCTCGCATTGTCCATGATGCCGCGCACGGTGACCATGCCGGTGGTCGAATCCACGGTGTTCTCGACCATCGCCACCTTGCCCTCTTCCGAGCGCTTGTGCCCGGGGATGGTCGCGATCACCCTGGAATCGCCCTTCGCCATGGCGTCGCGGAGGTCGACAAGCACACGCTGCGGGATCGCGAAGGTGACGTAGACCGGTGCCATCTGGTTGATGGTGGCGAGCGGCTGGGTGTCGGCGGGACGCACGAAATTGCCGACCTTCACATTGGCGGCGCTGATGCGGCCGGCAAACGGTGCGCGGATCGTGGTGTAGCTCTTCTGGACCCGCAGATTCTCGAGCGCCGACTGGTCGGCCTTGATGGTGCCGATCAGGATGTCGGACTGGGTCTTGGCGTTATCGAGATTGACCTGGGTGGTGGCGCCCTTGGCGACGAGATCGCTGTAGCGGCGGAAATCGCGCTGCGCGCCCTCGAGCTGAGCCTGGTCCTTGGCCAGCACGCCCTCGGCCTGCTCGATCTGGGCGTCGATTTGCCGGGCGTCGAGCGTGAACAGGAGGTCGCCCTCGCTGACCCTGGCGCCGTCCTCGAAATGCACCCCGATGATCGTGGTCTCCAACCGCGACTTCAGCGCCACGCTGGCAATCGGCGTGACGGTTCCGATGGCGTCGACATCGACCGGCACCGACCGCCGCTCCGCCTTGGCGAGTTCGACCGAAACCGCACGCGGCCGCTGCGGCGCTTGCGCGCTCGCGCCGCCACCCAACATCCACGAGGAGCGGGTGGCGTAGGCGGCCACGCCAGCGATGGCAATGACGCCTGCAACGAGAATCAAATTACGTTTCTTCATGCTTTTTGCTCGTCCGCCGGCTCACAACAGCCGTGACGACCCAATCCTGCCCCTGCCTGCCCCTCGACGGCGCAATTTGCGCCATTATTTTAAATGGTTATCACAACCGTACGGCAGATGGTATGCCAACGGCGGAAATTGCGACTATAGGTCCCCCTCATGCGCATCGCGACGTGGAACGTCAATTCGATCCGGCAGCGGCTCGAGATTCTCCTGACCTGGCTCAAGGAATGCTCGCCCGACATCGTCTGCCTGCAGGAAATCAAATGCACCGACGAGGCCTTTCCGCGCCTGGAGATTGAATCGCTCGGCTACAATGTCGTGACCCACGGCCAGAAGACCTTCAACGGCGTCGCTTTGCTTTCCAAGCTGCCGTTCGATGAGACCAAGTCGGGCCTGGCCGGTGATGACGAGGATGCGCACGCCCGCTTCCTCGAAGGCGTCGTCACCCACAAGCACGGAGTGCTCAGGGTCGCTTGCCTTTATCTGCCCAACGGCAATCCGGCGAACAGCGACAAATATCCCTACAAACTCAAATGGATGTCGCGGCTTCTTGAGTATTCGAGGGAGCGGCTTAAAGCGGAAGAGCCGCTGATCCTCGCCGGCGACTTCAACGTGATCCCGGCGGCGCTGGACGTTTACAACCCGCCGGCCTGGGTGGAAGACGCGTTGTTCCGCCCCACCACCCGCGAAGCATTCCAGTCCCTGCTTGGTCTCGGCCTCACGGACGCGCTGCGCGCCGTCACCGACGCGCCCGGCCAGTACACGTTCTGGGACTACCAGGCCGGGGCGTGGCAGAAGAATTGGGGCTTGCGGATCGACCATCTGCTGATGTCGCCCCAGGCCAGCGACCGGCTGACCCATGTCGGGGTCGACAGCTACGTCCGTGCTTGGGAAAAACCGTCGGACCACGTGCCGGTTTGGGCCGATCTCGATTTCGAGGCCGCGTAACGCTCTAGAAGCTTGAGATCAGTCGCGGCGGCCCTGCACCCAGTGCTCGAGCATCTGCAGCGCCATCGCGCGGTCGTCGTCGGAGGCTTTGGCGAACGCGCGGTTGTAGCTTTCTTTGATCCACATCTCGTCGGGAGCGGCGCTATCGCGCGCCAGCGTCAGCCACATCAGGCCACGCGCCCGCTGCGGCGGCAGCCGGTCGCCGTTGAACAGCATCTGGCCGAGCAGCGCCTGAGCCTGGTGCTGACCCTTCTGGGCCGCCAGCCCAAGCCAGCGCGCGCCATAGCGGAAATCTTCCCGCGAGGCGTCGGGCGTCTTCAGGTAGAGCCGGGCGAGGTCATACTGGGCGTCGGCATTGCCGAAATAGGACGCGGCATAGGAGAACATCTCCCGCGCCCGGTCGGTGTCCGGCTTGATCTTCGAGTTCGGGATACCGTTGAGGTAGTATCGTCCCAGCGCCACGAAGGCCTGGGCTACGATCGTCGCCTGCGGCGCCGAGGGGCTATCTTCGGCGTGCGCATTGGCGATGCGGCTGAAATATTCGAAGGCGCGCAGGTCGTCCTGGGCGACACCGTCGCCCTCGGCATACATGCGCCCGAGCTTCCACTGGGCGACGGGATGGCCGCCCTCTGCGGCAAATTGCAGCGACGAGAACGAGCTCGTGGAGTTGGCGGCATTCGCCGCGGGCGCCGGAACCGCCACCCGCTTCAAGCCACCCCCAGCGCTGGGCTGCGGGGAAACCATCGGGATCGTGGCGTCCTGCGGATTGACCGGGGCGCCGTCGAACGCGAATCCGGGGCCCGCTACCGGAATGGCCCCTAAAATCAACGCAATAATCGTACGCTCAAATGTCCGCATAACACTGTTTCTCGTGCGCGCCACCTGGATGGGTGACGGCGCCATCCACCGCAGGCCCGACCTGCTGGGCATACTTCCACAGCGCACCAGATGTGTGGTTAGTCGCGCGAGGGGCCCATTTGGTCTTGCGTTCGGCGAGCTCGGCGTCGCTCAATTTTACGTTAAGAGTCCCGGCGACGGCGTCGATCTCGATGATGTCGCCGTCCTGCAGCAGCGCGATCGGCCCGCCGATGGCGGCTTCCGGTCCGACATGGCCGATGCAGAAGCCTCTGGTGGCGCCCGAGAACCGGCCGTCGGTGATCAGCGCGATCTTGCCGCCCATGCCCTGCCCGGTCAGCGCCGCAGTCGTTGCCAGCATTTCCCGCATGCCCGGACCGCCCTTCGGCCCCTCATAGCGGATGACGATGACCTCGCCTTCCTTGTAGGTGCGCTTCTGGACCGCCTCGAAGGCGTCCTCCTCTCGGTCGAAGCAGCGGGCAGGACCCGTAAACTTCAAGTTCGACATGCCCGCGACCTTCACGATCGCTCCTTCCGGCGCAAGATTACCCTTCAAGCCGACGACACCGCCGGTGACGGTGATCGGCTTGTCCGCAGGACGGACCACGTCCTGGTGCGGATTCCATTTCACGCTTTTGAGGTTTTCGGCGATCGTTCGGCCCGTCACGGTCAGGCAATCGCCGTGGAGGTAGCCGTTATCGAGCAGCGTCTTCATCAGCAGCGGAATGCCGCCAGCTTCAAACATGTCTTTGGCAACATAACGGCCGCCCGGCTTCAAATCCGCGACATACGGAGTCTTTTTGAAGATTTCCGCAACGTCGAACAGATCGAACTTGATGCCGCATTCATGAGCGATCGCCGGCAGATGCAGGCCGGCATTGGTCGAGCCGCCGGAGGCCGCGACCACGGCCGCAGCGTTCTCCAGGGATTTACGGGTGATGATGTCGCGCGGCCGGATGTTCTTGGCGATCAGCTCCATGATCTTCTCGCCTGCGGCGGCGCAGAAGGCGTCACGGATCTCGTAAGGCGCCGGAGCCCCGGCAGAATACGGGAGTGCGAGCCCGATCGCCTCCGACACGGTCGCCATGGTGTTGGCGGTGAACTGAGCGCCGCAGGCGCCGGCCGAGGGACAGGCCACACGCTCGATCTCGTCGAGATCGGCATCCGACATGGCGCCGACCGAGTGCTTGCCGACGGCTTCGAACATGTCCTGGACGGTGACTTGCTGGCCGCGGAAATTGCCGGGCAGGATCGAGCCGCCATAGATGAAGATCGAGGGCACGTTGAGGCGGACCATCGCCATCATCATGCCCGGCAGCGACTTGTCGCAGCCAGCAAGGCCAATCAGCGCGTCATAGGCGTGGCCCCGCACGGTCAGCTCGACCGAATCGGCGATGCATTCCCGCGACGGCAGCGAGGAGCGCATGCCGTCATGGCCCATCGCGATGCCGTCGGTCACGGTGATGGTGCAGAACTCGCGCGGCGTGCCGCCGGCGGAGGCCACGCCCTTCTTCGCCGCCTGGGCCTGGCGCATCAGCGAAATATTGCAGGGAGCGGCTTCGTTCCAGCAGGAGGCCACGCCGACGAACGGCTGGTGGATCTGCTCGGTGGTGAGCCCCATGGCATAGAGGTACGAGCGGTGCGGAGCGCGCTCGGGGCCCTCAGTCACGTGGCGGCTTGGCAGTCTCTTCTTGATATTGGTCTTGGCGTCCATCGCGAACCCTGTTTCCCCAGCCATCTCTGTCTTGACCCGGGAAATGGTGATCTTCCCTTCGCTTCGCGAGTGCCGTGGCTTTAGCCTTACGAACATGATTTCATGCAGGGGTGTGGCTAAAAAGCGGCGCGTGCAAGACCCGGCTGATTAAACGGTTAAATCTTAGAGAACTGTTGCTTCATAGCAACGATCGTTGCCCGGCAGCAACCATTTGGACCGGTTCCAGGCATCCAGCGGGCATTTTTCGGGCGCAAAAGCCAGCATGGCAGGGAACCATTCTGGCGAAACGGCAGGTTGGGCTTCGCCACACGCACCCCGCGATTCTCCCTCCGTCGCTCCCTGGGAAAGCATGCGAAGCAGCGACCTATAACCACCGGAGGTTGCCAGGCACGGGCAAGCGGCCGCCGCTTGGCGCATTGCCATCGCGCAGCCATGCAAGGACCATGATCGCGTCACTTGCGCGTGCTCGTGAGAAGCCACGCAAGAGAGCACTGTTCATCGACAGAGGCGAAGTTCCATCTCGACCAATCCGCAATTTCACCACGTGAAGGTTCCGGTCACTTCAGCGTTTTTTGCGCGCTGTGGCCTGAGCGCGACAGTTGCGAATCGATGCTGTGCTAACCTTAGGTCATTCAAGCCGCACGGTTTGCGACTTGGTTTGTGTCTGATGGTTCGCAGGGGGACCATGGAATGAACCAGTGCTTACGTTCGCTGTCTTGTCTCCTCACGGTGGCGGTGCTCGCGCTGTTCTCGACGGACGCGTCGGCACGATCAAGCCACAAGCAAGCACACATCAAGAAGACGAACGACGCGAAGGCGCGCAGCCAGCGCGACGCCTCCGTCGGAAAACGCGGACGCGCCAAGCAAGCCGATGCGCGCCGCAAGTCGAAGCAATCGAAGGATGCTTCAGCACAGAAGGAAGATTCTGCGCCGACCCCGGCACTGTCTGGCGATCTCGCGCTGGTGAAAGACGCGATCGATCTGGCGCGCAAGGCGAAGACGGAAGAGGCGACCGCCACCAGAGACAGGATCACCGATCCGGCGGGCCAGAAGCTCGTCGAATGGTACATCCTGCGCCACTCGGAGACGACGGCGAATTTCAAGCGCTACGACGCGTTCATTGCCGCCAATCCGGATTGGCCGAGCATGGCGTTGCTGCGGCGCAAGGCCGAGGGACGGCTGTGGGAGCAGCGCACCGATGCGGTCACGGTTCATCGCTTCACCCGCGATCGGCCCACCAGCGCCAAGGGCAAGTTCGCGCTGGCGCGTGTGCTCCTGACCGAAGGCGACCGCGATGGTGCAGAGCGCCTGGTGCGCGACGCCTGGCGCTCGGATGAATTGTCGGAACGGCTGGAAAGCGACGCCTACGAGCTGTTCGGCGATCTTCTGACCCGCGAGGATCATCGCGCGCGCATGGACAAGCGCATCGGCGCCAAGGATCTCGCCGACGCCAGGCGCGCGGCGCAACGGCTTGGCAGCGACGAGCTTGCCATTGTGAAGGCGTGCAGTGCGGTGGCAGCGAAATCGAGCAAGGCGCTCGACCAGCTCAACGATGTCGCAACTGACGCCCGTAAGGATCTCGGCTACACGCTTTGCCGCCTGCAGTGGCTGCTCGGCCAGAACCAGATCGACGATGCGGCCAGCCTGGTGATATCAGCGGCGCCCGAGACCATGGCGCTGCAGGACACCGATCAATGGTGGCGCGAGCGGCGCCCGCTGGCCCGCAAGCTGCTCGATCAGGGCAAGTTCCAGACCGCATACGACGTGATTGCCGCCGCCGCGCTGCCGGCCAACGAATATTACCGCGCCGATTTCCACTCCATGTGCGGCTGGATCGCCTTGCGCTATCTCGATGATCCCGTGACGGCGGCGACGCATTTCGCGCGCATCGACGAAGGCGCGGCCAATCCGATCGTGCTGGCGCGCGCGAACTACTGGCGCGGCCGCGCCGCCGAGGCGCTCGGAGAAAAGGACGCGATGCGCGCCAGTTACGAAGCCGCCGCGCGCTATCCGACCGCCTATTACGGACAGCTTGCGCGCGCCAGGCTGGGCCTTGACGCGATCGAGCTGCGGGCACCCTCGCCTGTTGCCGCCGCCGACGGCACGGCGGCTGCCGACGAGCGCGTGCGCGCCGCCGATATGCTCTACCAGATCGGTGAACGCGACGTGGTGCTGTACTTCGCCGCCGACCTCGGCGAGCAGAGCACGGATGTCCCCATGCTTAACGCGCTCGGCGAACTCACCGCCCGCCGCAACGATGCGGCGGCCATGATGCAGCTCGGCAAGCTGGCGCTCGGGCGCGGCCTTGCGCTTGACTACTACGCCTTCCCCACCATCGGGATCCCCAAACATACCCAGGTTGCGCCCGAGATCGAGCGCAGCATGATCTATTCGGTGGCGCGGACCGAGAGCGCGTTCGACCAGCGCGACAAGTCGCCGGCCAATGCGGTCGGCCTGATGCAGGTGACGCCGGAAGCCGGCCGCGACACCGCCAAGCGCTTCGGCGTGACCTATGACTGGGACCGGATGGTTTCCGATCCCGTCTACAACACCCAGATGGGCGCCGCCGAGCTCAGCGCGCTGCTCGCAGATTACAAGGGCTGTCACATCATGACCTTCGCCGGCTACAACGCCGGCCGCGGCCGGGTCCGCGACTGGGTGAAGGCCTATGGCGACCCGCGCGATCCGAACGTGGATCCGGTCGATTGGGTCGAGCGCATTCCGATCTCCGAGACGCGCAACTATGTGCAGCGCGTGATGGAAAATTTGCTGGTCTACCGCGCGCGCTTTGAGAGCGGCACGGCGGTGGCGACGAAGGCGGATCAGCGCGTGGTCACGCAGGAGGTCAACGCGGCCGCGCCGGCTTCGGCCGCATCTGCGGCGCAGTGATTTCCCTTGCGGCTCGCGTCCTGCCAGACCCTCATGGTGAGGAGCGCGCAGCGTGTCTCCGGACGATGCTATCGCATCGCCGGGCGAACCATGAGGCCCCGCTCTCGCCCGCGGCCCATCCTTCGAGACGCGCGCGATGCGCGCTCCTCAGGATGAGGACATCACGCGTGGCAGCACCCTGAATTGAGCCGGGAAACCTCAATCCACCTTCACGTCGGCGGCTTTGATCATCGGCCACCATTTTGCGATCTCGGCCTTCTGCCAGTTGCCGAGGGCTTCGGGCGTGAGCTGATCCTTCGGCGGCATGCGCAGGCCGAGATTTTCGAGCTGTTTTATGACCGCGGGATCGTTCAGCGCCTCGATGGCCGCGGCGTTCAGCTTGGCTGTGATCTCCTTCGGCGTGCCCTTGGGCACCCAGAGGCCGGACCACAGCGTCATGTGGAAGCCCGGCAGGCCGGCTTCGTCGGTGGTCGGAACGGCAGGCGCGGAAGCAACGCGCTTGTCGTCGGTGACGGCGTAGGCACGGATGTTGTTGGCGCGGACCTGGTTGATGGAGTTGGAGGTCTGATCGATCATGATGTCGATCTGCCCCGCGACGAGATCGTTCAGCGCAGGCCCCGTGCCGCGATACGGCACATATTGCAGCTTGATACCCGAGACGTTCTCGAAATAGAGCCCGGCGATGTGGCTGCCGGAGCCGGCGCCCGCGGTGCCAGCGGTCGGCGGCGACGGGCGCGACTTCAGCCAGGCCAGGAGTTCGCTCAGCGACTTCGCAGGAATAGCGATCTTGCTGACGATGATCATCGGGTTGCTCGGCAACAGCACCACGGGATCGAGATCGGCGACGAGGTCATAGCCGAGCTTGTAGACGGCGCCATTGGCGACATGCGTGCCGAGATGGCCGAAAGAGATCGTGTAGCCGTCCGCCGGCGAGCGCACCGCGCGGCCGACGCCGATCGAACCGCCCGCGCCCGTCACGTTCTCGATCAGGAGCGTCTCGCCAAGCGAAGCCTTCATCCGCTCGGCGAGGATACGCGCCATCGCATCCGACGGCCCGCCGGCCGAGAACGGCACGATGATCGTGATCGGACGCGAGGGAAAATTCTCCGCGACAGCGACGCTGCCGAACAAGAGGACTGCCAGCATCGCCAGAACTGTTCTTCGCATCGCTCCCTCCCCTGTGAAGCCGTGCTCGGCTTGTTCTTATTTGGACATGGTCAACTCGACAGAACGGTACCCGCCTTCTCCAATTCCCTAGAACTGCGCGAAGTCGATCGGCTTGAAACGATCGAGCGTCCGCGTGACCGGCGGCAGCGGATATTTAAGACCTGTGGCGCAATTGAACAGCATCACGCGATCGTTTTTCGTGACGCGCCCGTCGGCAAGACTTTGCTTGTAGGCGGCGTAAGTGGCCGCGCCCTCGGGGCACAACAGCAGCCCCTCCTCGCGCGCGACCTCGCTCAGCGCAGCAGAAATCTTCGCGTCGTCGACCGCAATGGCAAAACCTTTGCTCTCGCGGACCGCGCGCAGGATCAGAAAATCTCCGATCGCCTGCGGCACGCGGATGCCCGAAGCGATGGTGTGCGCGTCTTCCCAACGCGCCGCATGCTCGGTGCCCGCTTCAAAAGCACGCACCATCGGGGCGCAGCCGGAGGCCTGCACCGCCACCATGCGCGGGCGCTTCTTGCCGATGAAGCCGATCGCCTCCAGTTCGGCAAAGGCCTTCCACATGCCGATCAGGCCGGTGCCGCCGCCGGTCGGATAGAAGATCACGTCGGGCACGTCCCAGCCGAGCTGCTCGGCAAGTTCGAGCCCCATCGTCTTCTTGCCTTCGATCCGGTACGGCTCCTTCAACGTCGACGTGTCGAACCAGCCGACCTTGGCCTTGCCCTCGCCGACGATCTTGCCGCAATCGTCGATCAGGCCGTTGACGCGGTAGACGGTCGCGCCCTGCAGCTCGATCTCGCTGACATTCACTTCCGGCGTGTCGGCCGGGCAGAAGATCGTGGTCTTGATGCCGCAGGCGGTGGCGTAGGCGGCGAGCGCCGCACCGGCATTGCCGTTGGTCGGCATTGCCATGTGCTTGATGCCGAGCGCCTTGCCCATCGACACCGCCATGACCAGGCCGCGCGCCTTGAATGAGCCGGTCGGCAGCCGGCCCTCATCCTTCACGATGATCTCGCCGCCGCCGAGCCTGGCGCCGAGTTTCGGCAACCGGATCAGCGGCGTCGTCACCTCGCCGAGGCTGACGATGTCCTTGCACTGGCGCACCGGCAACAGCTCGCGATAGCGCCACATGTCGGCCGGACGCTCCTTGAGCGCGTCCTTGCTCAGCGCCCTCTTCACGCCCGCAAGGTCGTAGCGCACGAGCAACGGCTTGCCGGCCTTGGAGAGGTTGTGCACTTGGTCGGCGGGATAGTGGTCGCCCTCCATCGCGCATTCGAGATGCGTGACGAAGCTCGGGCGTTCGATGGTGAGGTTGTCGTTGTCTTTCACGGTTCGCCGTCCCTCTCGTTACATGTTGAGGACGCGGCCATAGGCGTCCAGCACCGCTTCTTTCATCATCTCCGACAGCGTCGGATGCGGGAAGATCGTGTGCATCAATTCTTCCTCTGTCGTCTCCAGGTTCATCGCGATCACATAGCCCTGGATCAGCTCGGTGACCTCTGCGCCGACCATGTGCGCGCCGAGGAGCTGGCCGGTGTTCTTGTCGAAGATCACCTTGACCATGCCCTGGTCTTCGCCGAGCGCGATCGCCTTGCCGTTGCCGACGAAGGGGAAGCGGCCGACACGGATGTCGCGGCCGGCTTCCTTGGCCTTGGCCTCGGTCATGCCGACGGACGCGACCTGCGGATAGCAATAGGTGCAGCCCGGGATCATATTCTTGTCCATGGGATGCGGATGCAAGCCCTTGATCGCCTCGACGCAGACGATGCCCTCATGCTCGGCCTTGTGCGCGAGCATCGGGGGACCGGCGACGTCGCCGATCGCGTAGATGCCGGGGACGTTGGTCCGGCAATAACCATCGATCGCGATGATGCCGCGTTCGGCCTTCACGCCGAGCTTCTCGAGCCCGATGCCCTCGACATTGCCGACCACGCCGACGGCCGAGATCACCCGGTCGAACTCGATGGTCTGCGGCTTGCCCTTGCCGTCGTCGATGGTCGCGACCACGCTGTCGCTCTTCTTGTCGAGCTTTGTCACCTTGGTATTGGCCAAGATCTTGATGCCCTGCTTCTCGAACGCCTTGTGCGCGAATTTCGCGATCTCGACGTCCTCGACCGGGAGGATCTGCGGCAGCACCTCGACGACCGTCACCTCCGCACCAAGCGTGCGGTAGAACGAGGCAAACTCGATGCCGATCGCGCCGGAGCCGATCACCAGCAGCGATTTCGGCATCTTGTCCGGCACCATCGCCTCGAAATAGGTCCAGACCAGTTTCTTGTCCGGCTCGAGCCCCGGCAGCACGCGCGGCCGCGCGCCGGTCGCGATGATGATGTGCTTGGCCTGATAGGTGCCCTCGCCGAGCGCGCCCTTCGGTGCTTCCACGGAGGACTTCTTGACCGTCAGCCTGCCAGGCGCATCGATCGTCGCCTCGCCCCAGATCGTCGTAATCTTGTTCTTGCGAAACAGGAAGCCGACGCCGTCATTGAGCCGCTTCACCACGTTGCGCGAGCGCTGCACCACCGCCTTCGGATCGAAGGCGATGTTCTCCGCCGAGAGGCCGTAATCCTTGGCGTGCTGCATCAGGTGATAGACTTCCGCCGAGCGCAGCAGCGCCTTGGTCGGGATGCAGCCCCAATTGTTGCAGATGCCGCCGAGATAGGCCTTTTCCACCACCGCGGTCTTGAAGCCGAGCTGCGCCGCGCGGATCGCGGTGACGTAGCCGCCGGGGCCGGCGCCGATGATGATAACGTCGAAGGAGGTGTCAGCCATCACAAATCCGATCTAGCGAGAGCAACCAGAAATCCGGTCCAACCAAGCGCAAGCAGCCCGGCGCCGCCCAGCATGATCCGGAACTGGGTCGTCGATGCCAGGTCACGGGCGCGGACGATCAGCGCGGCAATCGCCAGCGCTATTGCAAGAACATAGGGACCATAGAGCAATGCGTCGGACGTCACGCATCACACCATCATCATGACGGGGTTTTCGATGAGCTGCTTGAAGGCGCCGATCAGCTCGGCGCCGAGCGCGCCGTCGATGGCGCGATGGTCGCAGGAGAGCGTCACGCTCATGATGCTGGCGATCTCGATCTTGCCGCCCCGCACCACCGGCCGCTCCTCGCTGGTGCCGACCGCGAGGATCGTCGCATGCGGCGGGTTGATCACGGCGGTGAAGTGGTTGATGCCGTACATGCCGAGGTTGGACACGGCGGTGGTGCCGCCCTGATACTCTTCCGGCTTCAGCTTGCGCGCGCGGGCGCGGGCGGCGAAGTCCTTCATCTCGCCGGAGATGACCGACAGCGTCTTGGTCTCCGCTTTCCGGATGATCGGCGTGATCAGTCCGCCCGGCATCGCCACTGCAACGCCGACGTCGGAATGCTTGTGCTTGACCATGCCGCCTTCGGTCCAGCTCACATTGCAGTTCGGGATCTTCTGCAGCGCGATCGCCATCGCCTTGATGACGAAGTCGTTGACCGACAGCTTGTAGAGCGGCTTCTTGTCGGCATCCTTCGGCGCGGCGGCGTTGATCTCCTCGCGCGCGGCAAGCAGCTTTCCGATGTCGCAGTCGATCGTCAGATAGAAATGCGGGATCTGCTGGATCGACGCGGTGAGGCGCTGCGCGATGGTGCGGCGCATGCCGTCATGCGGCACGATGTCATACGAACCCGGCTCGAACAGCGCGAGGATCTGCTGGTCCGACATCGAGGGTGCGATCGACGGCGTCGTGGCAGGCGCGGCCGGCGGCGCCTTCAGGCCCTTGCCGGACTTCGCCTCCTCGACGTCGCGCGCGATGACGCGGCCGTGCGGGCCGGTGCCGTTGATGCGCCCGAGCTCGATGCCGGCTTCCTTGGCGAGACGGCGCGCCAACGGCGACGAGAAGATGCGGCCATGGCCGTTGACCTGCGCTGCCGGTGCAGCGGCTTGCCGCGCGGGTGACAGGGCTTCAGCAGGTGCCGCAGCCTTCGGCGCCGGCGCGGGTTGGGCGGGAGCCGGCGCAGGCGGCGGTGCAGCAGGCTTTGCGGCAGGCGCCTCAGCGGCTTTCGGGGGCGCAGCTCCTGCGCCGCTCGCGGCCGCCTTCACGTCCTCGCCGTCGCCGGCCAGCACCGCGATCACGTCGTTGACCGGAACGTCCTGCGTACCCTCAGGCACCAGGATCTTGGCGATCGTGCCCTCGTCCACCGCCTCGACTTCCATCGTTGCCTTGTCGGTCTCGATCTCCGCGATCACGTCGCCGGACTTGACCTTGTCGCCCTCCTTCTTGAGCCACTTGGCCAGATTGCCCTTCTCCATGGTAGGCGACAGCGCGGGCATCAGGATGTTGATGGGCATGGTGACCTCACAAAGCTAGCTCTTGCATGGCGGCTTCCGTCGCGTTGAGGAAGCCAGCCGGAATCGTCTGGGCGGATCGGCACGGGCGCAGGACGCCTCAATTGCCGATATCGCCCTGCCAGGTGCGCTCGTTGGCGGGATCCGAGCGCCAGTTCTTCATCATGTCGATCGACCTGATGTCGGCGAGATCGATGAAGGGAATGCCGAACTGCGTCAGGATGTCCTTGCTGCCCGGAAACGTCACGGACTCCCCGATGACGAGCAGCTTCAGCTTGAACAATCCGATCGCGCCGGCGCACATCGAGCACGGCGACAGCGTCGTGTACATCACCGTATCATGGAACGAGATCAGGCCGGCGTCACGCAGGCACGACATCTCGCCGTGCAGGATGACGTTCTTCTCCTGCATCCGCCGGTTATGGCCGCGCGCGATGATCTTGTTGTCGCGCGTCAGCACCGCGCCGATCGGCAATCCGCCCTCGGAGATGCCGATCTCCGCCTCGCGGATCGCTTCCGCCATGAAGTCGTAGTGGTATTGCTCGACAGTCACGATCAATGCCCCTGTTTCGATCGCGGCGTGGTGCTGCCCGGATCGGTCGGCCGCGCGACCTCAGCTTCGAACATGTCGATGATGCGAGCCAGCGCCTCTTCTTCCGTGTATTCACTCTCGCGCGCATAGGCGCGTGCGGCATGGCGGGCGATGTCGACCAGCATCAGGCCCCACATGTCCGGCTCCTCGAAGGCGCGCTGGAAGGCGATGGAAAGTCCGCCGTCGACGACAAAGGCGCGCAGCACCTCGATCGCGTCGTCGCGATCCATCACATCAGGCGGTAACGGCTGTTCCTGCGGCCCCGCCATGCGTCACCGGTAACAAACGGCCTTGGCGGCTTCCACCACCTCGGCGACCGAAGGCAAGGCCATCTTCTCGAGATTGGCCGCGTAGGGCATCGGCACGTCCTTGCCGGATACGCGCGCGACCGGCGCATCCAGATAGTCGAAGGCGTGCTCCATGATGCGGGTGGCGACCTCAGCGCCGACGCCGCTCTGCTGCCAGCCCTCCTCGACCGTCACCGCACGGCCGGTCTTCTGGATCGAAGCGACGATGGTCTCGGTGTCCATCGGGCGCAGCGTGCGCAGGTCGACGACCTCCGCCTCGATGCCTTCCTTGGCGAGTTCGTCGGCCGCCTTCAGCGAATAGGTCATACCATTGGACCAGGAGATGATCGTGACGTGCTGGCCCTTGCGCGCCACACGCGCCTTGCCGATCGGCACGATGTAATCGTCGAGCTTCGGCACTTCGCCGGAATGGCCGTACAGCACCTCGTTCTCGAGGAAGATCACCGGGTTGGGATCGCGGATCGCTGATTTCAGCAGGCCCTTGTAGTCCGCGGCCGAGAACGGCGCGACCACCTTGAGGCCCGGAATGTGCGAATACCAGGACGAATAGTCCTGGCTGTGCTGGGCGGCGACACGGGCGGCGGCGCCGTTCGGCCCGCGGAACACGATCGAGCAGCCCATCTGGCCGCCCGACATATAGAGCGTCTTGGCGGCGGAGTTGATGAGCTGGTCCATCGCCTGCATGGCGAAGTTGAAGGTCATGAACTCGACGATCGGCTTCAGGCCCGCCATCGCCGCGCCGATGCCGATGCCGGCAAAGCCATGCTCGGTGATCGGCGTGTCGATCACGCGCCTCGCGCCGAATTCCTGCAGCAGCCCCTGGCTCACCTTGTAGGCCCCCTGATATTCGGCGACCTCTTCGCCCATCAGGAAGACATCCGGATCGCGCCGCATCTCCTCCGCCATGGCGTCGCGCAGGGCTTCACGGATGGTCTGCGTGATCATCTCGGTGCCGGCGGGCACCTCCGGCTCAGGCTCGCTGACCGCCTTCGGCGCGGCCGGCACTTTCTCTTCCGCCTTGGGCGCGGGCGCCTCGGTCTTGGCCTGCGCCGGTGGTGCGGACTCGGCGGCCTTCTGCTGCTTTGCCGGGCCTGCCGCCCTGGCGAGATCGGCAGCGCTTTCGCCGTCGGCCAGGATGGTTGCGATCGGCGTGTTGACGGCGACGTCGGCGGTGCCTTCCGGGATCAGGATCTGGCCGAGCGTGCCCTCATCGGTGGCCTCGACCTCCATCGTGGCCTTGTCGGTCTCGATCTCGGCGATGACGTCACCCGACTTGATCGGCTCGCCTTCCTTTTTCAGCCATTTGGCGAGGTTGCCCTTCTCCATCGTGGGCGACAGCGCAGGCATGAGAACTTGAATGGGCATATCGGCTCCCGGATCACTCTTTCGTTTTCAGTCTGCGCTTAGCGGTAGACGTCGGTGTAGAGCTCGGACGGATCGGGCTCGGGATCGTGCTGGGCGAAGTCGGCGGCGGCATTGACGATGTCGCGCACCTCGGCGTCGATCGACTTCAAGTCCTGCTCGCTGACATCGGCGGCGAGCAGGCGGTTGCGGACCTGCTCGATCGGGTCATGGTCATGGCGGACCTTTTCCACCTCCTCGCGGGTCCGGTACTTGGCCGGATCGGACATCGAGTGGCCGCGATAGCGGTAGGTCTGCATTTCCAGGATATAGGGGCCCTTGCCGGCGCGGCACCAGGCGACCGCCTCGTCGCCGGCGGCCTTCACCGCACGCACGTCCATGCCATCGACCTGCCGGCCCGGGATGTTGAAGGAGGCGCCGCGCTTGGAGAAATCGGTCTGCGCCGAGGAGCGCGCCACCGAGGTGCCCATGGCGTAGCGATTGTTCTCGATGATGTAGACCACCGGCAGCTTCCACAGCTCGGCCATGTTGAAGCTTTCATAGACCTGGCCCTGGTTGGCGGCGCCGTCGCCGAAATAGGCCAGGCTCACGAAATCGTTTTCCCGGTAGCGGTTGGCGAAGGCGAGCCCGGTGCCGAGCGAGACCTGGGCGCCGACGATGCCGTGGCCGCCGTAGAAATGCTCGGCCACGCTGAACATGTGCATGGAGCCGCCCTTGCCCTTGGAATAGCCGCCGCGGCGTCCGGTCAGTTCGGCCATCACGCCCTTGGGATCCATGCCGCAGGCGAGCATGTGCCCATGGTCCCGGTAGCCTGTTATGACCTGGTCACCCTTCTTCAGGGTCATCTGCATGCCGACGACGACGGCCTCCTGGCCGATATAGAGATGGCAGAAGCCGCCGATGGCGCCCATGCCGTAGAGCTGGCCGGCCTTCTCCTCGAAGCGCCGAATCAGGAGCATGTCGCGCAGTGCCTTGAGTTCCTGCTGCTTGGTGAATTCCGGCGGGGAGCCGTCCCCCTTTCTCCTGCCCTGCTTCCTTTGTGACGCTTTTCTTGGGTGCGGCCATGGGATTTCCGGATGAGAGGGATGATTTGGCCCTCTCTATCCCAACTCAAACGGCCGTGGAAGGATTGCGTGCGCTAGATGGAATATTGCTATGCCGCAGTGCAGCGCAGATCAAAATATTGCTATCGATTGATGCAGTTGTTCGGAATTTCATTGCGTGACAACGGCGCGGACAGACGTCGCGCCGTCGTCACGATCCCGGATCAGAAGAAGCCGAGCTTCTTGGGGCTGTAGCTGACCAGGAGATTCTTGGTCTGCTGATAGTGGTCGAGCATCATCTTGTGGGTCTCGCGGCCGATGCCCGATTGCTTGTAGCCGCCGAACGCCGCATGCGCCGGATAGGCGTGGTAGCAGTTGGTCCAGACGCGTCCGGCCTGGATCGCCCGCCCAAACCTATAGCAGCGGTTCGCATCGCGGCTCCAGACACCGGCGCCAAGGCCGTAGAGCGTGTCGTTGGCGATGGCGAGCGCCTCCTCGTCGGTCTTGAACGTGGTCACGGACACCACCGGGCCAAAAATCTCCTCCTGGAAGATCCGCATCCGGTTGTTGCCCTCGAACACGGTGGGCTGGACGTAGAAGCCGCCCTCGAGATCGCCGGGCAGCATGGCGCGGGCACCGCCGGTCAGGAGCCTGGCGCCCTCCTTCTGGCCGATGTCGATATAGGAAAGAATTTTCTCCAATTGCTCGTTCGAGGCCTGGGCACCGATCATGGTCGCGGGATTGCGCGGGTCGCCCTGCTGGATCGCAGAGACGCGCGCCAGCGCCTTCTCCATAAAGCGCTCATAGATCGACTCCTGCACCAAAGCCCGGCTCGGACAGGTGCAGACCTCGCCCTGGTTCAGCGCGAACATCACAAAGCCCTCGATCGCCTTGTCGAGGAAATCGTCGTCTTCCGCCGCCACGTCCTTGAAGAAGATGTTCGGCGACTTGCCGCCGAGTTCCAGTGTGACCGGGATCAGGTTCTGGCTGGCGTATTGCATGATCAGCCGGCCTGTCGTGGTCTCGCCCGTGAAGGCGATCTTCGCGATCCGCGGGCTCGACGCCAGCGGCTTGCCGGCCTCGAGCCCGAAGCCGTTGACGATGTTGAGGACGCCAGGCGGCAGAAGGTCGGCCACGAGCTCGATCCACACCATGATCGAGGCCGGGGTCTGCTCGGCCGGCTTCAGCACCACGCAATTGCCGGCGGCCAGCGCGGGCGCCAGCTTCCAGCACGCCATCAGAAGCGGGAAATTCCACGGGATGATCTGGCCGACGACGCCGAGCGGCTCGTGGAAGTGATAGGCTACCGTGTCGTGGTCGATCTCGGCCAGGCTCCCCTCCTGCGCGCGGACGACGCCGGCGAAATAGCGGAAATGATCGATCGCGAGCGGCACGTCGGCGGCCCGGGTCTCGCGGATCGGCTTGCCGTTGTCCCAGGTCTCGGCGATCGCGAGCCGCTCGAGATTTTCTTCCATGCGGTCGGCGATCCGGTTGAGGATGTTGGCCCGCTCCACGACGCTGGCGCGCCCCCATGCGTCCTTGGCCGCATGTGCCGCATCCAGCGCGAGCTCGATGTCCTGCGCATCCGAGCGCGCGATCTTGCAGACCACCTTGCCGGTGACCGGCGAGGCGTTGTCGAAATATTTGCCCGAGCGCGGCGCGACCCATTTGCCGCCGATGAAATTGTCGTAGCGCTCGGCAAAGGGGTTCGTCGATGTCGTGAGGAATTCAGGCTTGTTCATTGCTTCACTCCCGCTGTTGTTTGATTGCTGACCATCGCCGGCTCGTTCCGCGCGACGGCGCGAAAAACATGTCGGGCGGAAGCAAGGATGTCAGCGGGGTGACATCCGAACACGGCGCCGACCTGTCGCAGATTTGCGACACTCACAGCTCGGCACGGGCGCGTTTCATGCTGAATGACGACGGGGCGCGAGGCCAAAAAGCATTCAATCGGCTATTTGAACAAGCGGGCCAGGATCGCTTTACCCACCGGGACAGCCCGAACACTGCGGAACGCACGAACATATTCACCGGCGTAAAAGGCGCGCACGAGACCTGCGCGCGTGGCAACCCCCTCCTCAAATCGAACGCCGAAACCGTCCCTGGTTCGCCGAACCACAAGAGCGGACACCTCCTGTCCATACACATTGCAGCGGAGCATCGTTCCGACTGGCGGCGGCTCCGGATCGACAAAGCGGGCGCCGGTTATGGAGATATCGGCCATCCGCACCAGTCGGGCGCCACTCCCGTGATGGACAAGAACCGGCTCATCGCGCGCGAACCGCTCGGCCTTGCGGCGTCGCGGCTGCTCGATGCAGATGAAGCAAACGATCGTGAGGACGATGCAGTTGTACAAGCTCCAGGCCAACGCCAGCCCGCCATAGGCGATGCTGTCGCCCCGAAGACGGATAATGAAGGCATAGGCAATCGCCAGCAGAGTTATCGCGAGCATCGTCCCATAGACACGCACAAGCGGCCACTCGACGAAACGTTGACCGCGATCGCCGCCTTTCGCCGTTACCTTGAACTTGTGACCTTGTGGCCTCAGAAGCCCTGTGACGACCGCCTGGAGCACGGCGGGCGCTGCGATGTACTGCGACACGTCGGTCATGATCGCCAGCGAACGGCCGCGGGAAAGCCAGGCCATCGTGAACGCATGCCAGACGTAGAACGGCAGAAAATATTTCAACAGCTCGAACAGGTCGGCATGGACCGCCTTGATCCCGAACAACAGATACAGCCAGGGCACCACGAGAGCGAGCATCTTCGTGCCATAGACGGCGGCCCAGCTCATGAAGGCATCCACCAGCGAAATCCGGTCGATGAAGGTGAGCTTCGAGCGCAGCGAGAATGGTCCGCTCCGCCCCCGCATGATCTGCATGAAACCAAGGCACCACCGACCGCGCTGCGTGATGTATTCCTTGATTCCTTCAGGCGCCAAACCGATCGTGAGCCGTTCGTTCAGGTAGATGGTCCGATAGCAGAGTTCCTTCAGGCGCAATGTGACGAGATAATCCTCTGTAACGGAATCGGTCGGGAAGCCACCGATCCGCATCAGGCTTGAAAAGCGGATCACCGACGACGTTCCGCAGCAGAAGGCGACGCCCCAGGCATCCTTTGCGGGCATCAGGATGTCGAAGAAGAAGCGCTGCTCGTCGGGCCACACCTCGGTAGCGGTAAGGTTGGACTGAATCGGGTCCGGATTGATGAAATGTTGCGGGGTCTGCACCACACCGACGCTCTTGTCCTTCATCAGACTGGTCGCTCGCACCAGGAAGTCCGGCATCGGCACGAAGTCGGCATCCAGGATGGAGATGAACTCAGGCCTCTCCCGCAAGGAGGCGACGTGCCGGAGCGCGTGATTGATGTTGCCGGCCTTGGCGTGCCGATTGTCAGGACGGGTCAGATAGCGACAGCCGAGTTCGTCCGCCAGGTGCCTGAGCCAGGGCCGCCTTCCATCATCCAGCACCCAGACGCGATAGTTGCCGTAGTTGAGCCCGGTAGCCCCGATGATGGTGCGCTCCAGAATCGCCTTTTCCTCATTGTAGGTGCAGATGAAGACGTCGACGAGCGGTACCGGCGAAGTCGCAGGGGAGCCTCTCAAGATCGCCTGCACGTCGGCGGTGCGGTCGATGGTTCGGCTGAGAAACAATAGCGAAAGAGTGACAGATAGCATCGAAGCTGCTTCCGCGAGCATGAACGGATAACCCACCAGGAAATCCGCGTTCCAGCCCGCCGGCGGCAGCGTTCGGGTCACGCGCCAGACGCAATATTGGCACAGCAGGATGAAGGAAATTCCCGCCATCAGCGATCGCGCCAGCGTGTTCTCGCGTTTCAGCAGCGGCAGGATCGCGAGGCACGCGCCGAACGCGACCAGGCCTGGCGCGAGCGCCGAGATCATGATTTGGGTGCGTCGTGTCGGAACACGACGCGGCCCGTGCGCCCCACGTTGCAATCCTTGACCACGCTGTCGGCGCTCGGCAGCGAGACCGTCACGCGATATGGCTCCTTGCTGAGAGCATCCGGATTGATGGCGAGGTTTGCGGGCGCGCCGGAGGCGCCGGTGAGATTCACCACAGTACCGTCGACGGACGGTCCGCCATCGTTAGGTTCAAAGGTCGCCTGCTCGCCAAGCTGCAGCAGGTTGTAGACGCTTTCGGTGACATTGGCGGTGACGACCGCACCACTGCAGTCGAGCAGCTTCAACAGCGGCTGGCCAGCGCGCACATCTTCGCCTGGCGAGGTCATCATCTCCCAGATCCGTCCGGAAACAGGAGCCTTGATGTCGGCCTCTGACCGGCTGATATAGTGCACTTGCTCGGATGCGATCTCGCCATTGAGCCAGTTGGTCTCGGCGTCGGCATGCGAAATATCCGCCTTCAGATCCTCTGCGCGTTGCCGCATCTCCTCTTCGCGCTGAACCGAGCTCGGCCGATCGTTGTAGCTGTCTCCGAGATAGGTGCCTTGCCGCGCCGCGGTGAGCTCGACCTTCGCAGCATCAAGCCGGCGGCGCGCGCCAGTCTCGGTCTGTTGTGCGATGGCCTGCTCGCGCGTCAGGCGATTCAGTTCGACGCTGGAAACGTTTCCCGTCCTGGCCAGCGATGTGGCCCGCTCCACGGCGGCAACCGCCTCCTCCCGCCGCGCGCCGGCGGCTTCGATCGCCGATTGGATCTCCGCGATGCGCGCCTCTAGCTGAAGAATCCGCCCCTCCCTGAATTGCCCGGCCTGGCGCGCCAGATCCTGCTGCGCAGCCTGCGCCGTGGCGAGCTTGGCCGCCAGACTCGGCCGCTCGTTTTCCAATCGCGACACCTGGCGACGCAGGTCATCGAGCCGGATTCTATCGCCGCGCGGATTGACCACGCGCAGGATGGTGTCGCCTTCGGCGATCGAACTGCGGGGCGTTGGACGATCGGACTTGGCCGTCACCTGGCCATCGATCGGAGATCTCAGCGTCACCAGCCTCGCATTTACGACGGCCTCCACGCTGGATGTTTGCCACATGGCACGAAGAGGAAGCCAGCCAAACACGGCGACGATGACCAGGCCGATCGCAATCTTCAGGAGCCGTCGGACATTTGGCAACGCTCGGGCTGGAATCTGGTGATCGGACGTTGCGTCTCCCGGAGGCTCGCTAAAATTGTGCTTTAGCCGCTCATCGAGATCGCGCTGGAGGTCCTTCGCGCCAGTGGCAGCATCTGACGCTCCACCTCCATGATCCTCTGGTGATACAGGAACGTGTTGCTGAGAAAATGGGGATTTTCGCGCTGGGTCCATGGGACACCGAACCAAGTCAGGTTGACGAACGGGCTAACGCATGAAGCGCACATCCTGAGGTTGGGGTTGCACAAGATAAAAACCCGCTATGTTTCCGTTTTGCTAACCTGCAAGTTTCAGCTTTCGGCAAATTGTTGGCATCCGAAACGACATATTGCGCCTGCTGATGGCTTTCGGCTCTGTGTCCTGCTGCTTTGGCTGGGCCCGTCGGCGGGAGATCAGATGCTGCTGCCGCGCCAAGCGAAGCGTGTTCGTCGATGCTATTGCGACCGCGACTTCCGCACATCCGGCAAGGATACCACTTGTCCCGACATTACCACCTGGTCGCGACCATTATCCTTGGCCGCGTACAAGGCACGGTCGGCTGCTGCCACCAAGAGGCCATGGTCGGCCATGCCTTGGGTTGGCAGCAAAGCGGCGCCGCCAATGCTCACGGTAACGACTCCGGAGGGCGAGTTTTGTGCGTGAGGCACGCCCAGCTCGCGTATGGCCGCGCGCAACCTTTCGGCAACCTGAGCGCAACCGTCGGCGTCCGTACTCGGCAGCAAGAGCGCAAACTCCTCCCCGCCATATCGGGCCGCCAGGTCGGCCGGTCGCTGGGCCTGCAGGACGAGAAGCTGCGCGATTGAGCGCAGGCAGGCATCGCCGGCCTGGTGGCCGTAATGATCATTGAACCGCTTGAAGTGATCGACGTCAATCAGCAGGAGTGATAGCGGCGCAGCTTCGCGTTTGGATCGCGTCCATTCCACTGCAATTCGCTCGTCGAATAGCCTGCGGTTGGCAATGCCGGTCAGTCCGTCGGATGTAGCGAGTGCGGCGAGTTTTTCTTCCAGATCTTTCTGTTCAGTCACGTCACGCGAGATCGCGACGACACCATCGATCTTGCCGGTGTCCGTCGCTCGCGTCACTCGCAATGCGCTCTCGAGCCAGACCTCCCCCCTTTCCCGGTGTCGGGTGCGATAGATGATCCTGGCTTCCTCGGCTTTGCCGTCCTTCAGTGACGCAACGGTCTGCGCAACATGCGGCATATCTTCTGCATTGACCCCGGCAAGGGCCGGTGTTCCGATCAATTTGGCTGCGCTCCACCCGATGACACGGGCAGCCGACGGCGAGACGTAGCGAATCTGTCCGTCCAGATCGATCCGGGTCACCATATCGCTCGACTGTTCGGCCAGGAGACGAAAATCGGCTTCCGTGGCGGCAAGCGTCGCAGCCATTCGTTGGCGATTCAATGTCTCGCGCACCAGATAGGAGCCGATCGCAGCGATCAGCAATGCCAGACCCAGGACGACGGCCAGATGCTGGATCATGTCTTCGCGCCAAGGCGCCAGCACGTCATCGATGGACTTCGTCGCCAATACCATGATCGGGTATCGACTGCTGCGCTGGTAGAAGCTCACACGCCGCAGACCATCGAGTGGCGACTTGAAATAGTACACGCTCGCGGCGGCCCTGCTGTTCAGGTCCCTCATTAGCGGCGCACCGGACATGTCGCGTCCGATGAATGCCCCCTCGTCGTCACGGCTGCGCGCCAGCAATATTCCATCGGTACTGAGCAATGAGATTGCCCCGTTCATTCCGATGTCGAATTGCTCATAGAATTTCACGAACATCGATACGTCGATGGTCGTCAACACCACACCGGCGAAACGGCCATCGGGATGATTAAATCGCCGCGAAGCGGTGATGATCCACTGTCCGCCGGAACGGCTCTTGATCGGCGGTCCGATCAGCGTGCCGCGATCGGGCGATGTTGCATGGCGCTGGAAATAGTCCCGATCAGCATTATTGAGCCCTGCGAAGTTGATGTGCTCGCTGGTCGCCAGCCAGCGGCCGGTCTCGTCATAGACAAAAATGGCGCGGATTCTTTCCTTGTCGAACTTGCGCTGTTGAAGAAAGGCCTGGAGGTTCGCAAGGCTGCCAGCATCTGTTCCGTAGGTCTCCAGCCGATCGACCACTCCTGCAAGGATGACATCCGCCAGCCCAAAGACGCCATCGGAGTGCTGCGTCAGCGACCGGGCCAGATTTGCGACATCTATTTCGGCATTCTTGAACTCTACCCGTCGCGACTCCCACGCGCGCCAGCCACTCAGGACCAGAATGGCCACGCAGGCCAGGGACACAAATCCCGTGGTCCATAGTGTGAGACGGCTCCTGCCCAGTTCGCTGTGAGTCATGGTCATGGAACTTGCCTGGTCCCGGCAAGCTTCCCATCTCTCGCTTAACGCGTTGTTGTATCGGCCACTCTAATTGACCTGAGCGCTTGCACTGCAACAACAGCGGCGTGTCGGGTTCCGTCGCGCCGCTTTCGTTTCTAACCAGCCGGCGGATGAATCACGACGCCATACTGCTCGGCGATTGCAGCAATTGTGTCGATAGGTGGCATGTGCGCGGTGCGTTTGCTTACGGCGTCGAGGGCAGTGAACATCTGATCGAGGCCGGCGCCTGGCATCGCGAACACCAGCAGGTGCGCCGTAACAGTGCCGACATTGCGATAGGCGTGCCGTCGGTTGCGCGGGGCAAAGAGAAATCCGCCGGTGCCGAGACGCAACGGATCGGCGGCGCCTTCGACTTCCACCAGCACTTCGCCGCTTAGTACATAGAAGACTTCGTCCTCGCGGGTATGCGTGTGCGCCGGCGTTCCGGCGCCCGGTGGCACGATCGATTCCCACACCGAGAATTGGTCACCCGTCTCGCTTGCCATCGCTTTGTAGATATGCGGAACACCGAGCACGTCGAGCGTGGGTCCGGCGCCGGCCGCGCGCCAGAGCGGGCTCAATTGCGTCAAATCGCGGTTCATGGCAGTCCCTCCGCGGATCAGGAGAGCCTAGAATTTAGATGAGCTACCGGGCGGAAAGTTGTCTAAGCGCTGCTCGACCGTCGCATCACACAGATGCACTGCTGCAACTTTGTTCCGCCGGTAGTTCCTCAGCATTCGGATCGCCCGGAGCTGTCGCCCAGGCCAGTTCGACCAGTGTCACGATCCTTCGACCTGCACCGTCAA
This sequence comes from Bradyrhizobium sp. USDA 10063, assembly GCF_054063735.1. NCBI lineage: Bacteria > Pseudomonadati > Pseudomonadota > Alphaproteobacteria > Hyphomicrobiales > Nitrobacteraceae > Bradyrhizobium > Bradyrhizobium sp. USDA 10063. Next base: position 1,279,818 of record NZ_JBSSGP010000002.1, read on the forward strand.
GCTGGCAGACGATGAGGCCCTGATCCTCGATATACGTCAGCAGACGCTGTGCGCGGCGGAGCGAGTGTGAGCCATAGGCGCGCGCGATCGCTGCATCGCTGGGGCACGGCCAGCCCTCCTTCGCCGCGCGAGCAATCATCATGAAGACGCCCTGCATGTCCTCCGGCAAAATGGAGGCGCGGACCGAGACATCCTGCCACGCGTCATCCTCCACCAGATCGGAGCCAAGCCCGGCGCGGGCGCGCGTCAGCATGCGGCGGAAGTCGTTCAGGTCCGGCACCGCCGAACCTAGGCCCTCGATCCGGCAGCGGACCACGAACTCCTGATAGAGCACGCCGATGGTGCGGAATCCCGCATCGGGTTCGGCCAGGACGGCGCTCAGGATACGGTCCACCTGCTCGCGCCGCTCAGCCAGTTCTTCAGGACTGATTGGCACTTCAATCGGCTCGGGAGCGATATCCGGAACCGCGGACTTCGCAGCCCTGAGCTGATCGAGAAGATCCGGCGCCGGCCGGCGCTGCGGCCGGCCGGCCTCGGGCGGCGGGGCCGCCAGGATAACGGCGCGCGCATCTTCCAGCGTCGCCTCGGGCAGCGGCATCAGTCGCGGAGTCGCATTGCGCGCGTGGGTATCCGTTGGACCGATGCGCAGCCCCAACGGACGGCGCGACAGCGCCGGGCCCAGCGCCATGAATTGTCCGCGCTCGAGGTCCCGGAACGCCTCCGCCTGCCGCCGTTCCATGCCGAGAAGATCGGCGGCGCGTGCCATGTCGATGTCAAGGAAAGTCCGGCCCATGAGGAAATTGGACGCCTCGGCCGCGACGTTCTTGGCGAGCTTCGCAAGCCGCTGGGTTGCGATGACCCCGGCAAGCCCGCGTTTGCGGCCACGGCACATCAGGTTCGTCATGGCGCCGAGCGAGAGTTTGCGGGCCTCGTCCGAAACTTCCCCGGCAATCGCCGGCGCGAAGAGCTGCGCCTCGTCCACCACCACTAGCATCGGGTACCAGTGGTCGCGCTCGACGTCGAACATTCCCCCAAGGAAGGCGGCGGCGCGACGCATCTGGTTCTCCGCGTCCAGCCCCTCGAGGTTGAGCACTGTGGAGACGCGATGGATGCGCGCCCGCTCGCCGGCAACCTCAAGGCCGCGCTCGGTATGTTCCTCCGCATCGATCACGAGGTGACCGAAACGATCGGCCAGCGTCACGAAGTCGCCTTCGGGATCGATGATGGCCTGCTGCACCCAGGCGGCACTCTGTTCAAGGAGCCGGCGCAGCAGATGGGATTTGCCGGAGCCTGAATTGCCCTGCACCAAGAGGCGGGTCGCCAGCAGTTCCTCGAGGTCCAGAGTCGCGCGGGCGCCGGCCGTCGTGTGCCCCATCTCGATCGCAACGGTCATGTCCCGACTCAAACTCTCCTTGCGGAGAGGGGCTTATCAACCAGACGACAGCCCGTCGAGCGCCACATGGCCAGTGTTCCACACGGCTGTACAGGCAGCACCGGCGAGGCCTCTAATGCGCCTTGAGGTCGAAGCGCTTCAGCTTGCGATGCAAGGTGGCGCGGCTGACGCCGAGCGCCTTCGCCGCGGCCGAGACGTTGCCGTGCGCACGCGCCAGCGCCCGCTGCAGCGCCGCGCGCTGCGCGTCGCCGAGATGCTCGCAGCGCCCTTCCCGGCCATCGAGCAAGTCGACCGCCGGAACTGGCCGGAGCGCGCGGTCGGGCGCGAGCCCCAAGGCGAGCCGCGCCGAACGCGTGGCGCCGATCACGAGATCGTCGCCGTCGATCGCCAACAAGCCGCCGCCATGGGCCTCGGTCGGCGGCGTGAGAACGATCCGAGCATTGGCAAAGGCGCGACGGAACAGCTCGGCCTCGATCCGCCGCGCCGCTTCGCCGGCCGCGAGCGCAATCAGGCTGGCGAACGCATCGGTGCGGTCGGCGCGGCACGAGGAGACATCGAGCACCCCGACGAGCCTTGCGTGCTCGTCATAGATCGGGGCCGCGGTGCAGCTCAGAAGCGTGTTGCGGGTGAAGAAATGCTGTTCGCGGTCAATGGTGAGGACGCGCTGCTCGACCAGGCAGGTGCCGATGCCATTGGTGCCTTCGTGCTCTTCGTTCCAGATCGCACCGGTCCACAAGCCCCAGTCCGCGAAGGTGGAATCGTCCGCCGTGTTGCCGCGCCGCTCCAGCGGGATGCCGTCGCGGTTGGCGAGCAGCACACAGCAGCCGGCGGCTCCCACTGCCTGATACAGTCGATCCATGCTGGCTTGTGCCGCGCGCAATAGCGGCGCGACGCGCTCCCGCGCCTGCTGGAACTCGGGCTCGGTCAGCCGTTGCGGCGGCCGCGTTCCGGCGGGATCAAGCTGATGCAATCGGGAACAGCGCCGCCATGACGCCACGAGCGCGGATCGCGCGGCCTGGCCGGCTTCGATCGCGGCCTCGACACGGGCCGCGTGATGAGCGAGCTTGAGCTCCTTCATCCCGCTGATACTCCTCCCATTTTGAAGGATACGGCATTCCCACCACCGCTTTTTTGATCTTCGTCAAATTCGCGAGACGCGCCGGACCGCTACCCGCGGGCGCGAAACCCACGTTACGGCGGTTGGCGAAGTTCGACAATCAGTTTGGCCGGGAGGTCCGCACCAGGTCGCGCGGGTTGGCGTAGTCGAGCTGGTAGCGGGCACGCTCGTCCAGCATGTCGGGATCGAGGCTCTCTGAACGGAGCAAGGAGACGCGCTGCTCGCCTTCGGCGCGCTCCTTCTTCAGCCGCGCCAATTCGGAGGTCAGCGCGATGATCTCCTGATCGAGTTCCTGCCGCGCGTTCAGGCCGTATTTGCCGGTATAGGCGTTGACGCCGAAATAGCCGATCATCAGGGCCGCCATCGTGTAGAGGGCGAGCCCGGTCAGGATCGATTTGAGGCGCGTGCGGGAGACCATGCCGCCAGCTTGAGACGCCGCGGTTAATGGACTCCTAAGGCCAGAGCGTTTTCGAGCGAAGTGGACACCGGTTCGCGTGAAGAAAACGCGTCAAAACAAGAATCTAGAGGTACCTGCCGTGCTTTTCCACGTGGGCCGCGAAAGCGTCGATGTACTGCTGCAACACCGGCCGCAACGACTCCTTGGTGAGCTCACCGTTGGCGTCGAAGGCGTCGCCGATGCCGTTCAGGTAGATCTCCGGCTGCTGCAGGATCGGACCCGCAATCCCCGGCAGGATGTTCTGCAGGTGCTTGGCGGCAGACACGCCACCGAGCGGCCCCGGCGAGTTGCTGATGATGCCGACCGGCTTGCCGTTGAACGAGCTCTTGCCATAGGGGCGCGAGGCGACGTCGATGGCGTTCTTCAGGACGCCGGGAATCGAGCGGTTATATTCCGGCGTCACGAACAGGACGCCGTTCGACTGCTGCAACTTCTCCCGGAACGACAGCCAGTCGGCCGGCGGGTTGGCCTCCAGATCCTGGTTGAAGAAGGAAATGCCGTGCGGGGTGATGACGTCGAGCTTCAGCGAGGACGGCGCGAGCTTGGCGAGCGCCTTGGCAATCTTCAGTGAGAAGCTTTCCTTGCGCAGGCTGCCAGCGATGGTGACGACGGTGTAGGCCATTTGGTTTCCCTTCGATCGAGGAGTTCGACGGCAGACTTAAGCCGCCCCCTCGAAAAGAATGCAAGTGCATGGAACATGCAATTACGGAAACACAGCGTTCGCGGAAATGAGCCCGTCACGGGAGCTGACTGCAAATCAGCCGCCGGAGCGCGGGTGAAGCGGAGCGCCTAACCCACCCACAGTGTCGTCCCTGCGAAAGCAGGGACCCACAGGGCGTTGTTATGTGCTCCGCTGCAACTGCTTGCTCGCGTTACAACAACGTCCTGTGGTTATGGGTCCCGGGTCAAGCCCGGGACGACGTGAGGAGAGGTTGTCATTCCTTGTTCGGATTGATCAGGAATTTCTCGCCGGTGGCGCGCTTGGCATAGATTGCGATGTTGGAGAGCGACAATGCTTCCTGCAGCGACACCACCTGCGTGTAATGGCTTGCAAAGGTGGTCTTGAGCTCGTCGACCACACGCTGGCGCAGTCTTGCGAAATCCGCTGGCGGAAGCTTCTGCAGGAAGTAGGTCAGGAGCCAGCCACCGACGCCCCAGGCCATGCCGAAACCGCGCGGCAGTTCGACCGGGCCGGTGTCGAGGCTGCCATAGATGTAGACCTGCTTGTGCACGGCCGAGCCGTAGCGGCTGTATTCCTTGGCGGTCTTGTTGATCGCGACTTCCATCGCGTTGAGGATCTGGCCGGCGAGCTTGCCACCGCCGATCGCATCAAAAGCAATGGTGGCGCGGGTCTCGACCAAGGCATTGGTGAGATCGTCGAGGAACGTCGGCGCGGAGGAATCCACGACGTATTTGGCGCCGATCTTGTGAAGGATGTCGGCCTGCGCCTTGCTGCGCACGATGTTGACCAGGGGAATGCCGTCCTTGAGGCAGATCTTGTTCAGCATCTGGCCGAGATTGGAGGCCGCCGCGGTATGCACCAGCGCCTTGTGGCCCTCGCGCCGCATGGTCTCGGTCATGCCGAGCGCGGTTAGCGGATTGACGAAGCAGGAGGCGCCTTCCGCAGGTGTGGTGCTCTCGGGCAGCACCAGCACGTCCTTCGCCCGCGCCACGCGATACTGTGCATACATCGCGCCGCCGAGCAGCGCGACCGTCTTGCCGAGCAAGGCCTTTGCCGCATCCGACGATCCGGTCTTCACCACCACGCCAGCGCCCTCATTGCCGACCGGCATCGATTGGTCGAGCCGCGCCGCGAGCCCGCCAAGCGCCGCTTGCGGCACGTTTGCTGTGATGACAGGAAGATCTTTGGCGCCGGAGGCCTTGGCGGTCGAGAGGTCAGCGGGGCCGATCAGAAGCCCGAGATCGGACGGATTGATCGGCGTCGCCTCGACGCGGACCACAATCTCGTCCGGACCGGGTTCGGGAGTTGGCAGCTCCACCAGCGAGATTTCGAGTTCGCCACTCTTCTTGATCAGCGAACGGAGCTGAAGCCCAGTCTTGCCGTCGGATGCCATCGTACCCCTCCCTTGCTTGTTGTCCGGCCGCCTTCAGTTAAGCGGGCCGGCCGGGACAAACAAGGGCGACGGCGAGCTCACCTCTCCCGCTTGCGGGAGAGGTCGGCGCGGAGCGCCGGGTGAGGGCTCTCCGCACGATCGGAAAGGGTGAATCGCGGAGATACCCCCACCCCAGCCCTCCCCCGCAAGCGGGAGAGGGAGTACAGCATCCGTCGCGGATGCAATTCGGCCAAATATCACCGCGCGTTATGCCAGCGCCTTGAATGCCGCCCTGCCCGCGTACTTCGCCTGCTTGCCGAGCTGCTGCTCGATGCGCAACAACTGATTGTACTTCGCGGTTCGGTCAGAGCGCGCCAGCGAGCCGGTCTTGATCTGTCCGCAATTGGTGGCAACCGCGAGATCGGCGATGGTGGAGTCTTCCGTCTCGCCGGAACGGTGCGACATCACCGAGGTATAGCCGGCCTTGTGCGCCATCTCGACGGCGGCAAGCGTCTCCGTGAGCGTACCGATCTGGTTGACCTTGATCAGGATCGAATTGGCGCGGCCGCTCCTGATGCCGTCGGCAAGGCGCGTCACGTTGGTGACGAAGAGATCGTCACCGACGAGCTGGCACTTGCCGCCGATCAGATCGGTCAATTCCTTCCAGCCCTCCATGTCGTCTTCGGACATGCCGTCCTCGATGGTGACGATCGGATAGCGCGACACAAGATCGGCGAGATATTTCGCCTGCTCGGAGCGCGAGCGTGTCTTGTTCTCGCCGCCATAGACATACTTGCCGTCCTTGAAGAATTCGGTCGAGGCGCAGTCGAGCCCGAGCATCACGTTATCGCCCGCCTTGTAGCCGGCCTTGCCGATCGCATTGACGATGAAATCAAGCGCAGCGTCCGCGGTCGGCAGGTTCGGCGCAAAGCCGCCCTCGTCGCCGACATTGGTGTTGTGGCCGGCCTTCTTCAATTCGCTGCGCAGCGTGTGGAAGATCTCCGACCCGCAGCGCAGCGCATCGGCGAAGGTCTCCGCGCCGACCGGCAGGATCATGAATTCCTGGAAGTCGATCGGGTTGTCGGCGTGCACGCCGCCATTGATGATGTTCATCATCGGCACCGGCAGCGTCCGCGCCGAAGTCCCGCCGACATAGCGATAGAGCGGCATGTCAAAGGATTCGGCGGCCGCCTTGGCGCAGGCGAGCGAGACGCCGAGGATGGCGTTGGCCCCTAACCGGCTCTTGTTCGGCGTGCCGTCGAGGTCGATCATGATCTGGTCGATCCGGACCTGGTCCTCGACCGCCTGGTCGCTGAGCGCCTCGAAGATCTCGCCGTTGACGGCGCCGACCGCCTTCTGCACGCCCTTGCCGAGATAGCGCGCCTTGTCGCCGTCGCGTAGCTCGACGGCCTCGTGCGCGCCGGTGGAGGCGCCCGACGGCACCGCGGCGCGGCCGATCGCGCCGTCTTCCAGCACCACATCGACCTCGACCGTGGGATTGCCTCGGCTATCGAGAATTTCGCGGCCGATGATGTCGACGATGGCGGTCATGATGTGCACTTCCTCAGGTGTGGTTCTGGTTGGATGCGCTGCGTCATACACGGCATGCAAGCAAATGTGAACGCTGACGCTGCCGCACGCGTCTGACGCCGCAATGTGGTAGGTTTATGCTGATCTCGCGTTCCAACCCATTGTTTCACAAAGCCGGGGTAACGCAATGAATCGTCGCCAGTTTCTCGCTTCGAGCGCTGCCGCAATTTTGGCCACGCCCAAATTCTCGCGAACGGCTGACGCCCAGGAACAACCGTTCCGGGTGAGATATTTCAGGATTGACGCAGGAGTCGGCCTGCACGACGTCACGCCGGCGCCCGATGGGGCAATCTGGTTCACAGGTCAGCGCAACGGGACGCTGGGGCGGCTCGATCCGCGCGACGGCTCGTTCAAGCTGATCGATCTCGGCAAGGGCGCGGCGCCGCACGGTGTCACAATCGGGCCCGATGGCGCGCCCTGGACGACGGAGGGCGGACAAAATGCAATCGCGCGCGTCGACCCCGGCGATCTCAAAGTGACGCTGTTTCGGCTGCCCGAAAAGGCCGCCTACGCCAATCTCAACACCGGCGTGTTCGACCGAAACGGAATCTACTGGTTCACCGGCCAATCCGGCTTCTATGGCAGGCTTGATCCGAAATCCGGTGACATGAAGGTATTTGCAGCGCCGCGAGGGGTTGGACCTTATGGCATCACGGTGACGCCGAAAGGCGACGTCTGGTATGCCTCGCTCGCGGGAAATCACATCGCCCGGATCGACCTGTCGACGGGCCAGGCGACCGTGGTTGAGCCGCCCACGCCCAAGCAAGGCGCACGACGAATCTGGTCGGATTCCAACAATCGCCTCTGGGTCAGCGAGTGGAATAGCGGCCAGGTGTCGAGACACGATCCGGCCGATGGCTCCTGGAAGGCATGGAAGCTGCCGGGCAACAGCCCGCGCGCCTATGCGGTCTATGTCGACGACAGGGACAAGGTCTGGCTGACCGATTTCTCAGCCAATGCGATCGTGCGGTTTGACCCGCTGACGGAAAAATTCACGACGTTCCCAAGCGACAAACCCGGCGCCAATGTGCGGCAACTTGACGGCAGGCCCGGCGAAACCTGGGGCGCCGAATCCGGCAACGACCGCATCGTCGTGATCCAGACGGCGTCACCGGCGTAAGCCCTTCCGTAACAGCCCCGCCTCTCCTGCCGACGGTTGACGAATGGGGCTGCTTGCGTCCATGACAGCCCGCTTAAAGGATGAGGTTCATGGCGCAAAGACCCCTGCAGCTCGGCCGTGCCGTCAAATGGCCCGACAGCCCGGACAAGGCCGTGCTCGACCGCGTGCCCAATCCGCAAGCCGGCACCGATTACCTGGTGCGGTTCGCCGTGCCGGAATTCACGTCGATCTGCCCGGTCACGGGCCAGCCTGATTTCGCGCATCTCGTAATCGACTACGTGCCGAACCGCTGGCTGCTGGAGTCCAAATCCCTGAAACTCTACGCTGCGAGCTTCCGCAATCACGGCGCCTTCCATGAGGACTGCACGGTGATGATCGGCAAGCGGATCGCAAGTGAGATCAAGCCGAAATGGCTTCGCATCGGCGGCTATTGGTATCCGCGCGGAGGCATTCCGATCGACGTGTTCTTCCAGACCGGCCGCCTGCCCAAAGGCGTGTGGGTCCCCGACCAGGGCGTCGCGCCGTATCGCGGGCGGGGCTAAAGCGTTTTCGAGCGAAGTGGACAGCGATTCGCGTAAAGAAAAACGCGTCAAAACAAGAATCTAGAGCTTCGGTTCTGATGCAATCAGAACCGAAGCTCTAGCCTCGCGCCGTCGCGGCGCGCTTCCGCGTCACCAGCCACATCAACCCCGCTGGCGTCAACGCGTTGAGGATCTGGATCGCCGCCAGCACGGCGTCCCCGAACCAGAAATGGAGATAGGCGATCAGCGAGCCCATCAGCACCGCATGCGCGATGATGCCCGCCAGCGGTACCGCGAGGACCGCGCGGATCCCGGCTCCGTAGCGCCGCGCTGCCACCAGGAGCGTCCACAGGCTGAGCGGGGCGAAGATCAGCACCGCCGTCAGCAGGCCGGGATTATAGTGGTGCCTAATGATCGCTGGCCCGACATGGGCGAACAGGTTCACCAACGGGATGGCGAAGAAGGAGAGGCCGATGAGCGGCCGTCGTGGCGCCAGCAGCGCCGCGATCAACCCCGCGCCCCACACCGAACCCACGTTTACCGCGGTGATGAAGGAAAGCGGGATGGGGCATGAGCCCGTGTCGCGGAAACCGAAACTCGCACACGCCTCACCGAGGAAGGCGTAAGGATGGCCGAAGAGATCGATGCCGTGCTCCTCGAACTGGTGCAGCAGATAGGCCGCGACCCCAAGCCAGGTGAGCCATGTCATGTCCTGCCAGCGCGACACGCTGCGGTCGGTCTCAAGACCGTCCCCGGCGACGAGCAGGATCAGCAAGATGGCGGCGGCGCCGAGACCGATCCAGGGCCAAGTGTGTGCGAACAGCGGCATGTTGTGCCAGCTTAGGTGCAAATGGTTTCGGAGAGAAAAATCTCCAGAGAAAAAATTTGTTCGGCGCATCGAGGGCGCGGCGCCCTATCGCGGGCGCGGCGGAACCGCCCTCTTCGCGGTCAAGATCGATACGCGTCGACAGCGGCGTGGGCGCTTGAGCCGAAGCCCGCTACGCCGAGGCTCATCAATGCCGGCCACACGATCGGGCCGGCCTCATGGGCGCCGAGATGCCACTTCATGGCCGTCACGACGTCCGGCGGCGGTTGCAGCGCAAACGACGCGCATCCGAAGGCTGCAACCAACAGACATATGGCAAGCGTGCCCGCTGTACGCTCCGGTTCGGAAGGCGATGCCAGGCGCGAGGCGTGACGGATTCGCGCGCTCGTCAACCCAACATAGCGATGCTTCGTCAGCGCCACTCCCGCGGCCAGCAACAGGTAGATCGATCGCAGTGACGCAACCACCGGAAATGCCCGGTCGTCACCGGTGCCCGACGCGTAGGAGATCACGAGCGGCGTAACCACGAGGATAACAGCGACTTGAACACACCCGGCGACCAGGCCGGCCTGGAACAACTGAAGTCGTTCCCGGCCCCTCAACTGGTACTGCCATTTGCGGCCGTACGATCGAGCAGAGACAGAAGTCCCTGCAGGATCTTGGCGGGCGACGGCGGACAGCCGGGAATATGAAGGTCGACGGGAACGACCTGCGAGACTCCCCCGACGACCGCATAGCTGCCGGCAAAGCATCCACCATCGCGCGCGCAATCGCCGACCGCGACGACCCATTTCGGATTGGGCGTCGCATGATAGGTCCGCTCCAATGCCTCGCGCATGTTTTTCGTCACCGGCCCGGTCACCATCAGCACGTCCGCGTGGCGCGGCGAGGCCACGAAGCGGATCCCGAAGCGCTCGACGTCGTAATACGCATTGCTGAGCGCGTGAATCTCGAGCTCACAGCCGTTGCACGAGCCGGCATCGATTTCGCGGATCGACAGGCTCCTGCCGAGGCGCTGCCGCGCCGCACGCTGGAACGATGCCGCCAGTTCGTCGACGGCGGCTTGTTCGGGCAATGGCGGCTGCTCCGCGAGCGGACTTCGGAACAGACTCTGAAAGAGAAGCTTGCGCATACCCTCTCCTAAAGGTCGTGCCCGGAATAGGAGCAGTTGAACGATTTGTTGCAGAGTGGAAAATCCGCGACGATGTTGTTCTCGATGGCAGCTTCCAGCAACGGCCACTGAAACCAGGATGGGTCGCGGAGATAGCAGCGGTCGATCCGGCCGCCGCTGAGCCGGAGCCATGCCAGGATGTCGCCCCTGAAGCCTTCGACCAGTGCCATGCCCTCTCGCGGCTCTGCTTCCGAAGGGATCGGCACGCGCAGCGGGCCTTCGGGAAGCCCGTCCAGGATCTGCCCGGTCAAAGACAGGCTCTGTTCGACTTCGCGAATCCGAATCCAGACGCGGGCGTTCACATCGCCGTCGTCGAGCACCGGCACCTCGAAGCGCAGCGCGTCATACGGCGCGTAGCCCGGACGGCGACGAACATCGAACGCGCGTCCGGACGCGCGGCCCACATAGCCGCCCGCAGCATATTGTCTTGCCAGAGCCGCCGTGACGATCCCGGTAGCGACAGTGCGATCCTGAAGCGAGGCCGTATTGTCGTAGAGTTCGATCAGTGCCGGAAACCGTCGCCTGATATCGTCGAGCGCCGCGCCGATGGCCGCCCGTCCGTTGTTATCGAGATCGCGGACGATGCCGCCGGGAACGATGATGTCCCGCATCAGGCGGTGACCGAAGGCAATATCGGCTGCGCGGAGAATTCCTTCGCGCAGCACGTTGCAATGGGCTTGCATCAAGTTGAACGACGCGTCGTTGCAGATGGCGCCGATGTCGCCGAGATGATTGGCGAGCCGCTCGAGCTCCGCGAGCAGCGCACGCAGCCCGACCGCGCGGGACGGCACCTTGAGCCCGAGCGCCGCCTCCACCGCTTGCGAGAACGCGAGCGCATAGGCAACCGTGCTGTCTCCGGAGACGCGGCCGGCGAGCCGGACCGCCCGGTCGATGTCCGCTCCCGCCATCAGTCCATCGACGCCCTTGTGGACGTAACCCAGGCGCTGCTCGAGCCGGACCACGGTTTCCCCGCTTGCGCTGAAGCGGAAGTGCCCGGGCTCGATGATGCCGGCATGGACCGGCCCGACCGCGATCTGGTGCAGGCCCGGCCCCTCGGCGGCAAGAAACGCGTAAGCTGCCGATTGGCTGGGCGAGGCGACGGAATCGCCGAGCGGATGCCGAACTCCCCACTCGCCATGATCGAGCCACGGGCGCGCGTCAGGCGAGCCTTCCGCCGCAACGCCGAACAAATCGGCGATGGCGCGCTCAGGGCGAAGCGCCGGCGGGTGCTGCCGTCCGATGGACGGAAAACGTCCGTCCGCACATTCAAGGCTGAGGACCGCGATCTCCGCGGCCTGCTCCTCCAGCACCGCCATGTGCACCATCGCCTGCTCGCCCCACAGGCCGAGCAGGCTCCATCGGCCGGATGCCAATTCGCCGGCCGCGAGATTCCAGGTGTCGGCGTCGACGACCGCCCGTCGCCAGGGTGCGTGGTGCTCAGCCGGTCGGCCGGTCAGGACGAGATCAATCAGCGACGGCATGGCCTGACCTCCTCACCCTATCCAAGAAGCCGCGCCACATGCTGGAACCAGTCGACCAGCGGGCCAGGAAGATAGATGCCTGCAATCAGTACCAATGCGAGATGCGCGAACATTGGCAGATAGGAACCGTCTGCCGGCGCCTTGCTGCCACGGGGCTCGCCGAACGCAACACTGGTCAGACGAAGGATCAGCGCGCCGAACGCAACCAGGATGCCGAACACGAGCGCGACGGCAAGCAAAGGCTGCCGCGCGAACGTCGAGCTCACGACCAGGAATTCGCTCATGAAGATGCCGAGCGGCGGAAGTCCGGCGATCGCCACGACGCCGACCACGAGCCCCCACCCGAGCGCCGGATGGGTCACGGTCAATCCCCGTATCCGCGCAATTCGTTGCGTGCCCTTGATCTGCGAAATATGCCCGACGGCAAAGAAGATCGCCGACTTCGTCAGGCTGTGCATCACCATGTGCAGCAAGCCGGCGAAATTGGCCAATGGACCGCCCATTCCGAATGCGAACACGATGATGCCCATGTGCTCGATCGACGAGTACGCGAACAGGCGCTTGATGTCGCGCCGCCGGTAGAGCATGAACGCGGCGAACACGACGGAAATCAGCCCCATCGTCACCATCAGCGGGCCCGGCGCGATCGCACCGGGGCTGGCGGCGAGCAGGATCTTGAACCGCAACAGCGCATAGAGCGCGACGTTGAGCAGCAGGCCCGACAAGACCGCCGAGATCGGCGTGGGGCCTTCCGCATGCGCGTCGGGGAGCCACGCGTGCAGCGGCGCCAGTCCGACCTTCGTGCCATAGCCGAGCAGCAGGAAGACAAAGGCCACGTTGAGCAGCGCCGGGTCGAACTTCGCGGTCTGCCCGACCAGCACCGTCCAAACCATGGCGTCGGGTCCCTCGCCCACCACCGGTCGCGCGGCCATGTAGACCAGGATCGTCCCGAACAGCGCGAACGCGATCCCGACGCTGCCGAGGATGAAATACTTCCACGCCGCCTCGAGCGCCGCATGCGTCCGGTAGATGCCGACCATCAGCACCGTCGTCAGCGTCGCCACCTCGACTGCGACCCACATCAGCCCGATATTGTTCGACACGAACGCGAGATTCATGCCGAACATCATGATCTGATACATCGCGTGGTAGAAACGCAGATAGGCCGGCGTCAGCCGCCCGGTCTCGAGCTCATGCGCGATGTAGCCCGCGCTGAAGATACTGGTCGTGAATCCGACGAAGGTGTTGAGGACGATGAAGACGATGTTCAGATCGTCGACCAGCAGATAGGACCCGGCCGGCGGGCGATCGATCAGGAACAGCGACAGCGCCGCAACGAAGGTCGCCAGACTGGCCGCGACGTTGAGACGCGCCGTCAGGCGGTAGTCGGGCAACGCTGCCAGCAGCAGCGCGGCTGCCGCCGGGATCCACAGCACCGCCGCCGCGGGATCGAACGAGAACCCGCTCATCGCCGCTCTCCCCGGAAGTCGTCGAGCGTGGACACGTCGACGGAATCGAACCTCTCCCGGATCCGGAACAGGAAAATGCCGATGACGATGAAGGCGATCAGGATCGAGAATGCCACGCTGATCTCGACCACGAGCGGCATGCCCTTGGCGCCGGTGGCCGCAAGCACCAGTCCGTTCTCCAGCGACATGAAGCCGACGACCTGGCTCACGGCATTGCGCCGGGTCACCATCACCAGCAGTCCAAGCAGCACCACCGAGAGCGCGAACGCCAAATCCTCGCGCGCCAGCGGGTCGGCCTCCGGCGTGACCCGCAGCATCAGCACCATCGAGAGCGCGACCAGCCCCATCCCGGCCAGCATGGTCGGGCCGATCCCGACCGCAGACTCGATGTCGCGGTGAATCCCAAGCCGCTGCACGATGCGGTGCAGCGCCACCGGGATCACGATCGCCTTGAACACCAGCGCGATGACCGCGGTGACGTAGAGATGCGGCGCATCCTGCACGAAAGCCTGCCAGGCGACCGAAAGCGCCAGCACCAAGGCGTGCAGCGCAAAGACGTTGAGCAGCGAATAGAGCCGGTCCTGGTACAGCATCAGGAAGCTGATCAGGACGAGCCCGCCGGCGAGCGTATGGGAAACGTCGAAGGCGAGACTGTGCAATTGCATCAGAAGCTCCTCGACACGAACAGCAGCAGCGTTCCGAGCAGACCGAGCATCAGGGCTGCGCCGAGAAACTGCGGAATGCGGAAAACCCGCATCTTCGCCGTCGCGGTCTCGAACAGCGCCAGCAGGAAACCTGCAACCATGAGCTTGACGACATAGGCGCCTGCGCCGATGGCGTAGGCCACCGGGCCGGAGCCGAACACCGCGATCTTCCAGGGCATGAACACGCAGGCGATCAGCGATATATAGAGCAGCAGCTTGAGGAAGGCGCCAAATTCGATCATCGCGAGATGGCGTCCCGAATATTCGAGAACCATCGCCTCATGGACCATGGTCAGTTCAAGATGCGTCGCCGGATTGTCGATCGGGATGCGCCCGTTCTCTGCCAGAGCGACCATGATCAGCGCAATCAGCGCCATTCCGAGCGACACCCGCAATCCGACATAGGACGAGGCCAGGACGTTCGCGACCGTCGACAACTGCGTCGAACCGGCAACCAGCGCCAGACAGAACACCATCAGCAGCATCGCCGGCTCTGCCAGCGCCGCGATCATGACTTCACGGCTGGAGCCGATGCCGCCGAAGCTGGTGCCGACATCCATGCCCGCGAGCGCCAGGAAGAAGCGCGCGCTTCCGAGCAGCGCGACGATGGCGATCAGGTCCGCGGTCCAGTTGAACAAGAGGCCGGTCGCGAACGTCGGCACCAGTGCGGCGGCGACCCAGATCGCGGCAAAGGTCACGTAGGGCGTAACCCGGAACAGCCACGAAGCATTGTCGGCGAGCACCACTTCCTTGCGCATCAACCGCAGCAGATCGCGATAGGGCTGAAACACCGAAGCTCCCTCGCGGCGCACCAGGCGGGCCTTGACCTTGCGCACGAAGCCGGTCAGCAGCGGCGCGAGCAGCAGCACCAGCAGCATCTGCACACCCTGCACCAACATGTCCGAGATCACGTCCATATTGCGAGCACCAGCAGCAGCGTAACGAGCGTTGCGAAAACGAGGCTGAGATAGCGTCTGATGGTCAGGAATTGCAGGCGGTTGAGCCACCCGGAAGAAAAGCCGACGGCTGCCACGATCGGCCGATAGCCTCGCTCCCATATCAGATCATGCAATTCGATCCTGAGTCGCGCCGGCCTTGTGTCTCCGGGAGGCGGCATCGCGACGTGATCGCGGGCATGGAAGGCGAGCGTACCGAACACGCGGCGGATCGGCTGTGCAAAGCTTTCGCCGGAATATTGCGCCGCCGGCACGGTATCGGAAAATCCGCAGCCCCAGGCCGGCCCTCGCCTTAGCGCGCGGGAGGCATAGCGATGGATGAAGAACGCGGCCGAAGAGGCGCAGATCGTGATGAACACCATCACCAGCAGCCCGTTATATGAACTGCGGCTGTCCGCGATCGGCACGATCGAAAGCCAGGCTTCGTTGGCCTGCACCGGCATGCGGCCACCGAGGATGTCGATGCTGACAGGCGAAAGCGCGTCGATCACCAATCCCGGCAAGATGCCGGCGAGCAGGCACAGGGCGACCAGAACGAACATCGCAGTGAGCGAGTAGCGGTCGACCTCGGTTGCGGCGTCCGCTGGCCCGCTGCGCGGCCGTCCGAGGAACGTCACGCCGTAGGCCTTGACGAAACAGGCCGCCGCCAGCGCTGCCGCAAGGGCCAGCGCCGCGCCGACCGCGGGCACCATGACCTTCAGCGCCCATTGCGGCAGGTCCGGACTTTGCAGCACGGCCTGGAACATCAGCCATTCCGAAACGAAGCCGTTGAACGGCGGAAGCGCCGAGATCGCGACGCAGCCGACCAGCACGGCGAAGCTCGTCTTCGGCATGCGGTGGATCAGACCGCCCAATCTGTCCATGTCCCGCTCGCCGGTCGAGATCAGCACGGCGCCGGCGCCGAAGAACAACAGGCTCTTGAACAGCGAGTGGTTGAGCACGTGAAACAGCGCCGCGGTGAGCGCGAGCGCGGCCGCTAGGCGGAAGCCGTTGGCCTGAAACCCCAGCGCAAGGCCGAGGCTGACGAAGATCACGCCGACGTTTTCGATGGTGCTGTAGGCCAGCAGGCGTTTCAGGTCCTGCTCCATCATGGCGTAGAGAATCCCCATCACGGCCGTGACGGCCCCGAGGAAGAGGACGATCACGCTCATCCACCAGGTCGGCTGTCCCAACAGATCGAAGACCACGCGGATGAAGCCGTAGATCGCGACCTTGGTCATGACCCCGCTCATCAGCGCCGAGACGTGGCTCGGAGCCGCCGGATGCGCCAGCGGCAGCCAGACGTGCAAGGGCACGAGGCCGGCCTTGGAGCCGGCACCGAGCAGCATCAGGGTCAGCACCAGTCCGACGGCGCCAGGCGCATGTGGCGCGGCGCGGATGGCCGAAAATCCATAATCGCCCGCCGGTCCCGCCAGGAGACCAAAGGCCAGCAGCAGTGCCAGCGTGCCGAAGCTTGCCATCACCAGATAGACGTAACCTGCCATGGCATTGCCCGCTTCGCGATGATGCGCGAGCACCAGCGCCCATGACGCCAGCGACATGAACTCCCAGCAGAGCAGGAAGGAAAACGCATCGTCGGCCAGGATCACGAGGTTCATGCCGGCAAGAAACGCCGGAAAGAACGGAAGCACCCGGTGCGGCTCGGTTTCGTGGTGGCCGTAACCGAGACCGTAGACGCTTGCGGCCGCCCCGCCGAAATTGACCACGACCAGAAAGAAGGAAGCGAGATGATCGAGGCGGAAATGCGCGCCGAGCCATGGCAGCCCGACCGGCAGGACAAGCGCGGAGGTTTCCGGCCCGCCCCTGATCAACCAGTTCATCGCGACCGCAGTCGCGACGACACAGATGGTTATCGTCATGCCGTAGACGAGGCTGGCGGCGTTCCTTGAGCGGCTCAACACGATCGCCAGCGCGGCAGCCGCCAGGAGCGCCGCGACGCATGACATCTGGAGAGCGGCCGCCGACATCATCAGGGCATCGGACCTCCCGCCGCCTTGTTGTCGGAGCGGTCGCCCGGCGATGCCTTGTCGGATGCCACTCGATCCCTCAGCCGCACCCCGCGGCCCTGCCCGGTGCTTGCGGTCCCCTCGTTGATCAGCTCGATCCCGGCTTTCTCGAACGCGGTAATCAACTTCATCAGCGAATCGACATTGCCGCGAACCACGGTGTCGCTCGCTTCCATGCGTTGTATCGTGGGAACCGACAGTCCGGAGAGATCCGCAAGCTGCCGTTGATCAATTCCCAACAGACCCCTGGCCGCCCGCATTTGCCCTGCAGTGATCATCCGCCTGGCCGCCCAAGCGCTTCGCAGCGCACAATGAATTGTTGAGGCTGTATCCTAACTAATGATGTCAGGATGGCAAGAACTGATATCCCAGACATCTTCGCTCCCCAAGGAACGCTCAGATGCTGTGAGGGGGTCCGTCACGGACCCGAGGCGGCCGCGTTGTCGTGGCCCTAGGCCGCGACGTCCGGACGACCGGCGGCGACGGCGGGAGTCCTCTGCTTCAGCAATGCTGCGCAGGCAAGTCCCAGTGCGACCATGATTGCGGCCGCCCACCGCAAAGCCCGCGATGACGATGCCCGCGATCGACAGCGAGGTTTCGCCGAGGTCGAACAGGAACGACGCCACGAACGGAAACAGGCCGAGCACGCAGCAGCCTTCGATGAGCGGCTCGCTGAAGCTGACGCCTTCGCGATTTGAGCTGCAGGGCGCGCCTATTCCACTCCGCTTTACACCTTACGGCTTGCGGCCGATCACGGCGCCGCTCGCGGCGGGTGCGTCGAACCAGACCGTCTCGACGTGCCGAAATCCGGCTTCATCGAGCCACGCGGAATATTCGGCCCGCGTGTAGTTTCGCCCTTCCGTCTCGATCAGCATGTTGAGGCTCATCAGCGCGGCCGGCGCTGGTCCGGTCTTCTCGTCATTGACGAGAAGCTCGCTGATGACGACTGCGCCGCCGCTCGGCAAAGCCTCGAAGGACCGGCGCAGCAGGGCGCGGTTCTTCGCCTCGTCCCAATCGTGCAGGATCATCGACAGGAGATGCACGTCGTGATCCCCGGGAAGCTGTTCGAAGAAGCTGCCGCCGGCGGTCTCGATGCGGTCGGTCAAGCCGGCCTCGGCAATCTTTCCCGCGGCGATCGCGGCCACATGCGGCAAGTCGAACACGGTCGCGCGCAGCTCCCCATACTGTTTGCAAAGCTCGATGTCGTACGCGCCCGATCCGCCGCCGATGTCCAGAAGGCGGCGGAAATGACTGAGATCCAAGGCTTCGCCGAGCTTGCGCGCGGTCATCGTGGAGACCGAATGCATCGCCTCCCAGAACAGTGCCAACACCATCGGATCCTCGCCGTCGAACATTGAGGATTGCACCGCCGGGTCCCACGTGGTCGGCCGGTTCGTGCGCAGCGCCTCTGTAAGCCTTCCCCAGCCCGCGTAGAGCCGCTTATCGGCCATCTGCACGAAGCCACCGAAGTAATACGGTTTCCCGCGCACGAGATAGGCTTCGCTTAACGGCGTATTGCGATAACGGCCGTCCGTTTTCTCCAGAAGCCCAAGTGCAGCGCAGCCGGTCAACAGCATCTCGGCCGGGCGTGGATGCAGGCCGAGCGCTTGTGCCAGCTCGCCGACCGTGGTGCCGGCGCCGCCGGCAAGACGGCTGAAGAGGTCCAACTCGTGCGCAGCGGCCAGAGTCTTGGAGGCCCAGAAACCGGTCGAAAGCGCCATCAGCGGGACGGCGGAAGGAAGCTCCGGCGTGGCGGCAATCGGCTGGACGTTTGCATCCTTGGCCGGAGGCGCTGTCCGCGAAAGCTGACTGGCCATAATCACCTCCCCTTCAGAGCGAGTCACAGCCGATCGTAAGGAATTACAGGACTAGCAGAAGTGCCAATTCATGGATTCTCGGCCAGTCCAATTCTCGTACGCCTGTCACTTCAGCCTAGAAGGAAGCGCAGGAACCGGCTGGCCTGTGTGGCCATCTACTCGGCGAGCTGTGGCTACCGTCTACTGGGCTGCGAATCTGGCGGCGATGGATTACGCTACGATTTCAGAAAGAGAAAATTCGGTTACGCTTGAAACATCTATTATTTGGCCGGAGTCGGCTGACTTTCTCGATCGTGCCGGCAAGCGCTTACACTTCGCGAAACAATCGATGCCACCACTTGCGGAGGTCGGCGCCTTCGCGCTGGTCCCAACTCGCAATGACGCCCCTCACAGGCGCGAGCGCGGCGCAGGGAGTGGCGTGGCCTTAAGGCTCGACGTCGGGACGGCGCGCGGCGTCGGCCGGCGTCCTCTGCTTCAGCAATGCTGCGCAGGCCAGTCCCAGCGCGATCATGATTGCGGCTGCCGTCAGCAACGTCGGCAGCTTGCCGGCATGCGCGAGGCCGAAGCCATAGGCGATCGGGCCCACCGTTTGGCCCATGAAGAAGAAGAACGAATGCAGCGACATCGCGGTCGCGCGCGCCTCCACCGACAATTCGCTGGCGAAGACCTGCAGGCAGCCATGGATCATGTAGAAGCCCCAGCCCATCGCCAGCAGGCTCAGCGCCTGGATCTTCCACCCCGGACTGAACGCGACCGCAACAAGCTGGACGGCGACCAGCGTCGCGCCGGCGATCATCATGCCCTTGACGCCGAGCTGTGGGAGGAAGCGCGACACGGTCATGGTGTAGAAGAGGCCGCCCACCGCAAAGCCCGCGATGACGATGCCCGCGATCGACAGCGAGGTTTCGCCGAGGTCGAACAGGAACGACGCCACGAACGGAAACAGGCCGAGCACGCAGCAGCCTTCGATGAAGACCGCCGAATAGCAGATGGGCGCGTTCGGATTGGTGAAGATTGTGCGGTAGCCATGCTTCAGGCCGGAGAGGCTCGTCTTCGGCGGATGCGCGAGCTTGGCGCCGCGGAAGCCGGCGAGCACCGCAACCGAGGCCAGCACGACAATCACGCCGAGCACGGCGAGCACGCCACGCCAGCCGAGGAAATCGCCGATCAGGCCAGAGGCCGAAGCGCCGAGCAGGTTGCCGGTCATGGCGCCCGCCAGCGTCCGCCCGATCGCGACCTGGCGCTTGTCGGGCGCCACGAGATCGCTGGTCAGCCCGAGCGCGACCGGAAACACGCCGCCGGAGCCGATGCCGGCGAGGATCCGGGTGGCGAACAGCATCGAGAATGATGTCGACAGCGCGCCGAGAATGTTGGCGAGCCCGAGCAGCACGAGACAGATGATCATCAGCCGCGCCTTGCCGAACAGGTCGGCGGCGGCGCCAAGCAGCGGCTGGACGATCGCGAAGGTGAAGGCGAATACCGCGGCAAAGCTCGCGGCGGTCGCGATGCTGACGCCGAACTCGTCGGCGACATGGGGCAGCACCGGATCGAGCGCGCGAGCTGAAAGACTTGCGGCAAACGTCGCGATCGCAATGATGTTGAGTGCCGGCGGCAGGCGGCTATGTGCGGTCACGACCTTGCCAACTGCCCCCTCAGCGCGCCGTCGTCTTGGCCAGCGCGTCGAATTGCATCAGCGTTCTGACGAGCCCTTCGAACTCGCGGAGCGGCACCATGTTCGGCCCGTCGGATGGAGCGCGATCGGGATCGGGATGGGTCTCGATGAAGACGCCCGCAACGCCGACCGCCACGGCCGCGCGCGCCAGCACGGGGACGAATTCGCGCTCGCCGCCGGAGGATGCCCCCTTCCCGCCCGGTTGCTGCACCGAATGGGTTGCGTCGAAGATGACCGGTGCGCCGGTGGTGCGCGCCAGGATCGGCAGCGCGCGCATGTCGGAGACCAGCGTGTTGTAGCCGAAGGAGACGCCGCGCTCGGTCACCAGCACGTTCGGATTGTTGGCGCCGGTCAGTTTTGCAACCACATTTGCCATGTCCCACGGCGCGAGGAACTGCCCTTTCTTGACGTTGACGACCTTTCCGGTCGCCGCCGCTGCAAGCAGCAGATCGGTCTGGCGGCAGAGGAAGGCCGGAATCTGCAGCACATCGACCGCCGGCGCCACCTCCGCGCATTGCGCGGGCTCGTGCACGTCGGTCAAAACAGGCAGGCCGAGCGAAGCACGAATCTCGGCGAAGATCGGCAATGCCTGCTTCAGTCCGATACCGCGCGCGGCGGATGCGCTGGTGCGGTTGGCCTTGTCGAAGGACGTCTTGTAGACCAGCCCGACCTTGAGGCGATCGGCGATCTCCTTCAGCGCACCTGCGACCTCAAGCGCATGCGCCCGGCTCTCGAGCTGGCACGGCCCGGCGATGAACGAGATCGGCAGATCATTGCCGAACTTGACCGGGCCGACGCTGACGATCGATGCCGCCGAGGTGTTGGCGCTCAAAAGGGTGGTCCTTTCTGTTTCGCGCGGACCATGCCGGTCCGCGACACCAGGATCAACCCCGTTTTGTCCCCGGGAATATCAGGGTTGCGCCGAACCTCACTTCAGCGCGGAGAATGAGGTCGGCACCAGCAACTGGTTGACGATATTACCGACGATCTGGCCATCCTCTTCCGTCTTCGCCCGCGCCGAAATCCATTCCGGATCGGTCTGGAACGCAGTCCATTTCTTCTCGCGATCGGCAAGGGATTCCCAAGCCAGCATATAGGTCAATTCCTGGTTGGATTCGCCGACCAGCGTGGTGAAGAACCCGGCCTGCTTGATGCCGTGCTTCTCCCACAGCTTGAGCGTGATGGTTTCAAAACGCTTGAGCAGCGCCGGCAGCCGGCCCGGCAGGCAGCGATAGACGCGGGTCTCGTAGATCATTCGGCAGTCCTCCCTGAATTTATGGTGTGGCGCTTATAGCGACTACAGGGAGCACTGTCTTGAGGAGCAAATTACATGGCTCCCCTGCCCTGCTTGACTTACCCGAACAGCTAATCGTATATACGAAAAGTGAGTGACTTCGATCCAGCGAAGGATAAAATCAATCGTTCCAAGCACGGGATTTCGCTTGCGCGCTGGGTCGACATGGATATCCGGGCAATCGTCAGGGCCGGGCCGTTCGACTATGGCGATCCCCGATATCGCGCGTACGGCTTCATCGATGGCGTTGCACATTGTCTGGTTTTTACGGTGCGCAACGAACGTTACCGACCCATCAGCCTCCGACGCGCACGTGCAAAGGAGATGAGACGCCATGTCAAAGAAAGCTAAGCCGCCTGTATTTGATGAAGATAACCCGGAATGGACCAAGGCGGATTTCGCCGCGGCGACGAAGTTTCCGCGCGGCGTGCGCCTGAAGGATTTGAAGCCCGATGAACTCGCGCGGATCGTACGAAAGCGCGGACCGCAGAAGACGCCCACGAAGATTCCGGTATCGATCCGCCTCAGCCCCGAAGTCGTGAGCCACTTCAAAGCCAAAGGCCCAGGCTGGCAGTCGCGGATTGACGCCGCGCTACGCAAGATCGCCAAGAAGGCGAGCTGACGGACGACAGCCCGCTCTACACCAATCGGCTCTGCGCCATCGCCGCCTGGATGAAGGAGGCGAACAGCGGGTGCGGCTCGAAGGGGCGCGATTTCAGTTCGGGGTGGAATTGCACGCCGATGAACCAGGGATGGTCTTCGTATTCCACGATCTCCGGCAGCACGCCGTCCGGTGAGAGCCCCGAGAAGCGCAGGCCGTGCTGCTCGAGACGGTCCTTGTAGGCGGTGTTGACCTCGTAGCGGTGGCGGTGGCGCTCGGAGATTTCGGTGGCGCCGCTATAGACTTCGGAAACGCGGCTGCCCCGCTTGAGGACGGCAGGATAAGCTCCGAGCCGCATGGTGCCGCCGAGATCGCCAGCCTGCGACCGTTTCTCCAGTTCGTTGCCGCGCAGCCATTCCGTCATCAAGCCGACCAGCGGCTCCGGCGTCGGGCCGAATTCGGTTGAATTCGCCTGCTCGATACCGACCAGATTCCGTGCGGCTTCGATCACCGCCATCTGCATGCCGAAGCAGATGCCGAAATACGGCACATCGCGCTCACGCGCGAATTGCGCCGCCCTGATCTTGCCCTCCGCGCCGCGCTGGCCGAAGCCGCCGGGCACCAGGATGCCGTTGACGTGCTCAAGGAACGGCGCCGGGTCCTCGTTCTCGAATACCTCGCTCTCGATCCAGTCGAGATTGACCTTCACCTTGTTGGCGATGCCGCCGTGGGACAGCGCCTCGATCAGCGACTTATAGGCATCCTTCATCCCGGTATATTTGCCGACGATCGCGATCGTCACCGCGCCCTCGGGGTTGCGGATACGCTCGTTGATGACGTTCCAGCTCTGCAAGGCAGGCGGAATCTTCGGCGCGATCCCGAACGCGGCCAGCACCTCGTCGTCGAGGCCGGCGGCGTGATAGGCCTCGGGCACGGCATAGATGTTGTCGACGTCGCGCGCCTCGATGACAGCGCTTTCGCGCACGTTGCAGAACAGGCCGAGCTTGCGCCGCTCCTCCTTTGGAATCTCCCGGTCGGTGCGGCAGAGCAGGATATCCGGCTGGATGCCGATCGAGCGCAGCTCCTTCACCGAGTGCTGGGTCGGTTTTGTCTTGAGCTCGCCGGCACTTGGGATGTACGGCAAAAGCGTCAGATGAATGTAGACCGCATGATCGCGCGGCAATTCATTCTTGAGCTGGCGGATCGCCTCGAAGAACGGCAGGCCCTCGATGTCGCCCACCGTGCCGCCGATCTCGACCAGGACGAAGTCATAGCCATCGTTGCCGTCGAGGACGAATTCCTTGATCGCGTTGGTGACGTGCGGGACCACCTGGATGGTCGCGCCGAGATAATCGCCGCGGCGTTCCTTTGAGATGATATCCTGGTAGATGCGCCCGGTGGTGATGTTGTCGGCCTTGGTCGCCGGCCGCCCGGTGAAGCGCTCGTAGTGGCCGAGATCGAGATCGGTCTCGGCGCCGTCGTCGGTCACGAACACTTCGCCATGCTGGTACGGCGACATGGTTCCGGGATCGAGGTTGAGATAGGGATCGAGTTTGCGGAGACGGACCTTGTACCCGCGTGCCTGCAGCAGGGCCCCAAGTGCCGCTGAAGCCAGACCCTTGCCGAGTGAGGAAACCACGCCGCCGGTGATGAATATGTACCGCGCCATGGGGCCTAACCTTTATCTCGACGACGGCGATTCGCCAAAATGATTCGTGTTGTCCCGGCAAACATAATGCCGGGCTGTGAGTGACGTAAATTTTACTGCTTAGTCAGGCCGTTAATGGGGCTTCCTGACGCAGGATGCCAGCCCTGCAGCCTGCATAGCCACCCCGCATTATTGCGAGCGCGGCGCCTGCGGACCGGCCGGGGCCTGCTGACCCTGCTGCTCGTCGGCCTTCTTCAGCGAATCCAGGATGCCGCCCGAGGTCGGCGGCGTGATCGGCGTGCCGCCCGCGGGCTGCTGCGTCGGTGCCGGCGCGCCGGTGCCGATGATCGAAGCGGGCTGGCGGCCGAGACCGGCGTGCCAGGACAGGAACAGGCTGGTCGCGAAGAACAACACCGCCAGAACCGCGGTCGTCCGCGTCAGCAGGTTGGCGGTGCCGCGGCTCGACATGAAGCCTGCGCCCCCACCCATGCCAAGACCGCCGCCCTCGGATTTCTGCAGCAGCACGGCGCCGATCATCACGGCGACGATCATGAGGTGGATGACGATGACGACAGTCTGCATTGTGACCTTCCGTCGCAAGCCTGGAAGCGCCGGGTTCCGGCGGCTCGCGCGCTATCAGCGGGTTTTCCTGAAGTTGCGCGGTGTTACACGATCGGGACAGGCAACGCCACCCTAATAACCGCCGCAGTTTAGCTAGGGAGCGCCCGCTGCGATCGCAAGGAAATCGGCGGCCTTCAGGCTGGCGCCGCCAACCAGCGCACCGTTGACATTGGCAACGCCCAATAGCTCGGCCGCATTCGAGGGCTTTACGGAGCCGCCGTAGAGAATACGGATGTTTACACCCTCACCTTTGAAGCGATCCGTCAGGACACCCCGGATAAACCGATGAACTTGCTCGACATCCTGCACCGTCGGGGTCAGCCCGGTACCGATCGCCCAGACCGGCTCGTAGGCGACCACGAGGTTCGCGGCGGTCGAACCGTCGGGCAGCGACCCCTTGAGCTGGGTGCCGCAGACGTCGAGCGCCTGCCCGGCGTCGCGTTGCTCGCGGGTCTCGCCGATGCAGACGATTGCGGTGAGGCCCGCGCGCCAGGCGGCTTCCGCCTTCTGGCGGACCAGCGCATCGGTCTCGCCATGGTCGGCGCGGCGCTCGGAATGGCCGACGATGATGGCGCTGGCGCCGGCATCCGCCAGCATTTCCGCCGCGATGTCGCCGGTGTGGGCTCCCGACGCCTTGGGGTGGCAATCCTGGGCGCCGACCGCGACCCTCGAGCCGCGGGCCTTGTCGGCAAAGGCGGCAACCAAGGTCACGGGCGGGCAGACGAGGAGATCGGCCTTGCCGGCAAGCGCGCCGGCACCCGCCAGCATGGCGTCGAATTCGCCCGTGGAAGCTTTCAGGCCGTTCATTTTCCAGTTGCCGGCGATCAGCGGCCGGATGGCGTCGGTCATGGCAGAATTCCCGAGAAATGGTCGTCGACATGCGCTAGCAGAGCCCGGCCGTCACTTCCAGACCCGGCTATCCGCCGCTTCAAATCGCCGCTTGCTCTAGGTTGCGACGGCGCAGTTGCCACTTTATGATGCGTTCCCAACTCGGTGACGCGCTTTAAGGAATCCGCTTATCGGATTTTCCCCGGGCACGACCCGGTTCCCCTCCTTTTCAAACAAGTTGGACCCATGCTTCGAGGAATTCGGACAGCCTCATCAAACTGGCTCGGCAAGATTGTCATGGCCGTGGTGATGGGCGTTTTGATTGTCAGTTTCGGAATCTGGGGCATCGCCGACATCTTCAGGGGATTCGGCCAGTCGACGCTCGCCAAGGTTGGCAGCACCGAAATCTCGACGGAGCAATTCCGCCAGATCTACACCGACCGGCTGCAGCAGATCGGCCGCCAGTTCGGCCGTCCGTTGACCCCGGACCAGGCGCGTGCGTTCGGCTTCGACCGGCAGGTGCTGCAGCAGACGATCGCGGAAGCTGCCCTCGACGAGGAGGCCAGGCGGATGCGGCTCGGCCAGTCCGACGCCGAGACTATGCGCTCGATCTACAACGATCCGAACTTCAAGGGGCTGAACGGTCAGTTCGAGCCGCAGCGCTTCCAGTCCGTGATCCGTCAGTTCGGCTACACCGAGCAGCGCTACCTCGCCGAGCAGCGCCGCGTCGGCCTCCGCCGCCAGATCGCCGGCACGATCGGAGCAGGCATCGAGCCGCCAAAGACACTGATCGAGGCCCTGATCCGCTATCAGAACGAGCAGCGCTCGATCGAATACATCAAGCTCGACGCGGCGCAGGCCGGCACCATCGACCCGCCGTCCCCCGAGGCGCTCGCGGCCTATTTCGAGGATCACAAGGCCCAGTTCCGCGCGCCCGAATACCGCAAGATCGCATTCGTCGTCGTGACGCCCGAGGAGATCGGCAAGTGGACCGAGGTCTCCGACGAGGATGCGAAGAAGATATTCGAACAGCGCCGCGCCCAGCTCGGCACGCCGGAGAAGCGCGAGGTATCGCAGATCGTATTTCCGAACATGGAAGAGGCCAACGCCGCACGTGCGCGGCTGACCTCGACCACCTCGTTCGATGACCTCGCCAAGGAGCGCAAGCTCAATCTGTCCGACGTCGATCTCGGCATGGTCGCGAAATCGGCGATCCTCGATCCGGCGGTGGCGGATGCGGCCTTCTCCCTGCCTTCGGGCGAAGTCAGCCAGCCGGTGCAGGGCCGCTTCGGCGTGGCGCTGGTCAAGGTCGGCAAGATCGAGCCGGGCACGACGCCGACCTATGAGAGCATGGCGGGCGAGATCAAGAAGCAGATCGCAACCGAGCGCGCCCGCGAGAAGGTCGCCGATCTCTACAACAAGATGGAAGACGAGCGCGGCGGTGGCGCCAACCTCGTCGAGGCGGCGCAGAAGCTTGGGCTCGCCGCCGTCACCATCGACGCCGTCGACCGCTCGGGGCGCATGCCGAACGGCCAGCCCGTGGCGAACATTCCGACCGGGCTCGATGTGGTCTCGCAGGCCTTTGGCAGCGATGTCGGCGTCGACAACGAGCCGATCCAGTTCCTCGGCGGCTACGCCTGGTACGACGTCCTCGGTGTGACGCCGTCGCGCGAGCGCGGCCTCGACGAGGTGCGCGACCAGGTCGAGGCGAAATGGCGCGAGGACCAGATCGCGACCAAGCTGCGCGAAAAGGCGACCGAGATCGTCAAGAAGGTCGAGGCCGGCGGCAAGCTCACTGAGGAAGCTTCCGCGCTCGGCGTGAAGCTCGAGACCGCGGATAAATTCCGCCGCGATGCCGCGCTGCCCGGCGTGCCCGAGAGTGTGGTTTCGGCTGCGTTCCGCACCGCCAAGGACGGCGTCGGCCAGGCCACGGGTGCCAGCGGCGGCGAGCGCGTCGTGTTCCGCGTCACCGACATCACGGTGCCGCCGGTCGATCTGGCCTCCGAGGAGGTGAAGAAGCTCAAAGAAGCGCTGCAGCGCGGCTTGACCGACGAGCAGGTCGCGCAATACGTCAACAAGATCGAGACCGACATCGGGACATCAATCAATCAGGCCGCCTTCGCACAGGTGACGGGCGCGAATAGCAACTGAGGGGCGATGGACGACCTGAAATCGATACTTGGAAAAGTCGCCACCGGCGCAACCTTGTCGCGCGACGAAGCTGCAAGCGCCTTCGACAGCATGATGTCGGGCGAAGCTACGCCCTCGCAGATGGGCGGCCTGCTGATGGCCTTGCGCGTGCGCGGCGAGACCGTCGACGAGATCACCGGCGCGGTGTCGGCGATGCGCAGCAAGATGCTGCGGGTGACCGCGCCTGCCGAAGCGGTCGACGTGGTCGGCACCGGCGGCGACGGCTCCGGATCCGTGAACGTGTCGACTTGCGCGTCCTTCATCGTGGCCGGCGCGGGCGTGCCGGTCGCAAAGCATGGCAACCGCGCATTGTCGTCGCGCTCGGGCGCCGCCGACGTGCTGGCCTCGCTCGGCGTCAGGATCGACCTTACGCCTGCGGAAGTCGGCCGCTGCGTGCAGGAGGCCGGGATCGGCTTCATGTTCGCTCCCGCCCATCACCCCGCCATGAAGAATGTCGGCCCGACCCGGGTCGAGCTTGCGACCCGCACCATCTTCAACCTGCTCGGCCCGCTCTCCAATCCCGCCGGCGTGAAGCGGCAGATGGTCGGGGTGTTCTCGCGGCAATGGGTGCAGCCGCTCGCGCAAGTCTTGAAGAACCTCGGCTCGGAAGCGGCCTGGGTGGTGCATGGTTCCGACGGGCTCGACGAGATCACGCTCACCGGCCCGACCTTCGTCGCGGCGCTGGAAGGTGGCGATATCAGAACCTTTGAAGTGACGCCGGATGACGCCGGCCTCGGCCGCGTCGGCGGCGAGGCCCTGAAGGGCGGCGATGCCGATGCCAATGCGGTGGCGCTGCTCGGCGTACTCAATGGCAAGCCGAGCGCCTATCGGGACGTCGCGTTGCTCAACGCCGCCGCGGCGCTGATCGTCGCCGGTCGTGCCAAAGATTTGAAGGAAGGTGTCTCGCTTGGGACCCATTCATTGGATAGCGGTGCTGCCGCCGCGAGGCTCAAACACCTGATCGCGGTTTCCAACAGCTAGAGCATGATCCGGATCATGCTCACATAGAGACTTAGGGTCCGCGATGTCCGATATCCTGAAGAAGATCGAAGCCTATAAGCGCGAGGAGATCGCCGCCGCCAAGCGCGCGCATCCGCTTTCCGAGATCGAGGCACGCGCCAAGGCGGCGTCGCCGCCGCGCGGCTTCGTGCGCGCGATCAGGGAAAAGCACGGCCGTGGCGACTATGCGCTGATTGCCGAGATCAAGAAGGCCTCGCCATCCAAGGGGCTGATCCGCGCCGATTTCGATCCCCCTGTTCTGGCAAAGGCCTATGAGGCCGGAGGCGCCGCCTGCCTGTCGGTGCTGACGGATACGCCATCGTTCCAGGGGCATCTCGATTTCATGGTCGCGGCGCGCGCGGCGACCAGTCTGCCGGTGCTGCGCAAGGATTTCATGTTCGACACCTATCAGGTGGTCGAGGCCCGCGCCCATGGCGCCGACTGCATCCTGATCATCATGGCCGCGCTCGACGACGCCGCAGCGAAAGACATCGAGGACGCCGCGATCTCGCTTGGCATGGACGTGCTGGTCGAAATCCACGACCGCGCCGAACTCGACCGCGCGCTAAAGCTTCGCTCGCCGATGATCGGCGTCAACAACCGCAATCTCCGCACCTTCGAGACCACGCTTGCGACCAGCGAAGCGTTGGCGCCGGTGATCCCGAAGGAGCGGCTGATGGTCGGCGAAAGCGGCATCTTCACGCCGGACGATCTGGCGAGGCTCGAGCGCGTGGGCATGTCGACCTTCCTGGTCGGCGAGAGCCTGATGCGTCAGGCCGACGTGACGGCGGCAACCCGCGCGCTGCTCACGCGCCAGAGCGCGCCGCGCGCCACGGGAACGCGCTAGGGCGATGGCGGAGAAATCGAAGGGCGGTCCGGCCCTCACCCATATCGATGCCAGCGGCGAGGCACGGATGGTCGACGTCTCCGCCAAGCCCGCAACCGAACGCACCGCGGTCGCCGAAGGCCGCGTCGTCATGAGCAAGGCCACGCTCGAGCTGATCGTCTCGGGCAACGCCAAGAAGGGCGACGTGCTCGGCACCGCGCGCATTGCCGGCATCATGGCGGCGAAGCGCACCTCGGAACTGATCCCGCTCTGCCATCCGCTGGCGCTGTCGAAGGTGACGGTCGATATCGAGCCGGACGAGAAACTGCCGGGCTGCATCGTGCAGGCAACCGTCAAGGTCACCGGCCCGACCGGCGTCGAGATGGAGGCGCTGACCGCGGTCTCCGTCGCCTGCCTCACCATCTACGACATGATCAAGGCGGTGGAACGCGGTGTCCGCATCGAGGGAATCCATCTCGTCGAGAAAAAGGGCGGCAAATCCGGCCACTATCGCGCCGGCGATCGATGACGCACATTCAAATGGCGATGCGTCACGACGGCTCTGTCACGCGGCTGTGACCGGGTGGCCTGGAGTGCGTCACCGCTCGCGGTGTTACATTTGGCGTGACCTTTTGAAGGAGCAACGCAATGTGGGCCTTCAAGCTTCTTGGTGCGGCTGCAGCACTCTGCATCGTCGGCGCGCCGGCAACGGCACAGCAGGTGATTTCCGAGCCTGGCTATTGCGCGCAATTCTACCCCAACGCCAATTGCCAGAACAAAGGTCCGAACAACCCCTATACAGGCGGCTATCAGCGCCAAATTGACCAGGGTTACGGGATGCTGGCTCCCAATCCGCCGATCGGGTCGGCCGGCAAGCGGTCGCGGAGCCACCGCTCCGATTCATCCGCCATCCGCACGCGCTGAACCGATTGAATGCGGTAGGGTGGGCAAAGCGAAGCGTGCCCACCATCAACATTCCGCCCGCGGACGGTGGGCACGCTTCGCTTTGCCCACCCTACGATTCTCGCTCGATCTATCCCCTCACCCTGAGGAGCGCGCAGCGCGTCTCGAAGGGCGAGGCCACCGGCCGGGCCGCATCCTTCGAGACGCGGCGAAGGTGCCGCTCCTCAGGATGAGGGGAGAGAGGATCGCTCGCGAGATCAACTCGAGTGCTCGGCAGTTGCAAGCCCACGCAACTTTCTCCCCTCATGGTGAGGAGGCGCGAAGCGTCGTCTCGAACCATGAGGCCCAGCCGGTGGCCTCATCCTTCGAGACGCCTGCTGCGCAGGCTCCGCAGGATGAGGGTCTGGCGCCGACAGCCTCAGTTCGGGACCGTCCGTTTCGGCGCGCCCTTGGCGTCGGCGTTGACGGTGACGCCGCGCAACAGGTTGTAGGCGGCGTTCAGCGCCTTGTCGTTCTTCTCGTCGGGCGGAACGAACGATTGCGAGCCGGTCTGCTCGGTACCTTCGGCGGCCAGGTGCCCGCGCATCGACGCCTCGCCCTTGATCTCGGCGCGGGTCTTCAATTCGTCCGGCACGTCCTGCAGGATCTCGATGTCGGGCGCGATGCCCTGTGCCTGGATCGAGCGGCCCGACGGCGTGAAGTAGCGCGCGGTGGTCAGCGCCAGCGCGCCGTTGCCGGCTCCGAGCGGAATGATGGTCTGCACCGAGCCCTTGCCGAAGGTGCGGGTGCCGATCAGGGTCGCGCGCTTATGGTCGTGCAGCGCGCCCGCCACGATCTCGGAGGCCGAGGCCGAGCCGCCGTTGATCAAGACCACCAGCGGCTTGCCCTTGGTCATGTCGCCGCCGCGCGCGGTGAAGCGCTGCGTCTCTTCCGGCAGGCGGCCGCGGGTCGAGACCACCTCGCCGCGCGACATCAGCGAGCTCACCACCGACACCGCCTGGTCGAGCAGGCCGCCGGGATTGTTGCGCAGGTCGATCACATAACCGGCAAGCTTGTCCTGCGGGATCTGCTTGGAGATCTCGGTGATCGCCTTGTGCAGGCCCTCGGTGGTCTGCTCGTTGAACGAGGTGATCCTGATATAGCCGATATTGCCGCCGTCGGTGTGGAAACGCACCGGGCGCACGCGGATGATCTCGCGGGTGATGGCGACGTCGATCGGCTTGTCGGCATCCTTGCGGATGATCTTCAGCTTCGTCTGGCTGTTGGGCGCGCCCTTCATCTTGTTGACGGCCTGATCCAGCGTCATGCCCTGGATCGGCTCGTCATCGATCTGGGTGATGATATCGCCCGACATGATGCCGGCCCGTGACGCCGGCGTATCGTCGATCGGCGCTACGACCTTGATGAAACCGTCTTCCATCGTGACTTCGATGCCGAGCCCACCGAACTCACCATGGGTGGTCTCCTGCATGTCGGTCCAGCCCTTGGCGTTCATGTAACGAGAATGCGGATCGAGCGAGGAGATCATGCCGTTGATTGCGCCCTCGATCAGCTTGGAGTCGTCGGGCCTTTCGACATAGTCGGTCCGCACGCGTTCGAACACGTCGCCGAACAGATTGAGCTGGGAATAGGTATCGGAGCGAACCGCGGCCTTCGCGACCGCGACCAGATTGGCGCCCTGCGGCGCGGTGACGAGAAGGGTAAGACTAGCGCCGGTGACCGTGCCGAGGAGAAAGCCAAAATTCCTGCGCATTGCGTGCGATCCTTCCCGCTTGTTGCAGCCACGACTGTGATGAATCGTCGTTCTCACCCGACAGCAGCAAACACACAATGCCTTTTTGGTCGGATCAAGGCCAATTTTACCGGAGAAATACCGTCGCTCACGACAACGTGCGTTGCCCGTTGCCTCATGGACCTCGTTCTTGGAGTCCGCTCTGCCAGGTCGACGGATTTGTGCCAAAGCCACGTTTGGCGCGCGTGCCCAGCCAATAGCCGAACTGCGGCGGAACATTACGAAATGGCAATTCCACGCCGAGCTTCAACGCGGCATCCATCGGCCAGTTGGGGTTGTTGAGGATCTCGCGGCCAATCGCGATCAGATCTGCCTGTTTTTCGCGCAGGATCTGTTCGGCCTGGTCACCATGGATGATGAGCCCGACGGCCATGGTGAGGATGTCGGCGTGACGGCGGACGTATTCCGACAGCGGCACCTGGTAATTGTACTTGATCTCCTTGCCGAGGATCGGCGCCATGTCGGTGATGCCGCCGGACGAGCAATCGATGACATCGACACCCTTTGCCTTGAGGATCCTGGCGAGCCGCACGCTCTGCTCCGGGCCCCAGCCGGCATTGTCCTCGACCGACAGCCGCACGAACAGCGGCTTGTGATCGGGCCAATAGCTACGCACCGCTTCAGTCACCTCGATGATGAAGCGCATGCGGTTCTCTTCCGAGCCGCCATACTCGTCGGCGCGCTGGTTTGCGCGCTCCGACAAGAACTCGTGCACGAGATAGCCGTGGGCGCCATGCAATTCGAGCACGTCGAAGCCGGCCTCATTGGCGCGGCGCGCAGCATGGCCCCAGGCCTGCACGAGGTCCTTCACCTCGCTGCGCTCCAGTGCCCGCGGCACCGGCCAGCGCGCACTGTGCGCGATCGCACTCGGCGCAACCGGTGTCCAGTCGTCCCAATCCTCGATCTCCGGCGACCGCTGCAGCGGCCCGTCGCCTTCCCACGGACGCGTTGCGCGCGCCTTGCGGCCGGAATGGCCGAGCTGGATGCCGGCAAGCGCATTCTGCTGCTTGATGAAGGTGACGAGCCGGTTGAGTGGCGCGATGAACTTGTCGTCCCAAATCCCGAGATCGCCAACCGTGCCACAGCCGCGCCGCTCGACCTTGGTTGACTCGACGATGACAAGCCCCGCCCCGCCGGCGGCAAACTTGCCCGCATTCATCAGGTGCCAATCGGTCGGAAATCCTTTCACGGCCGAATATTGATGCATCGGCGGCACCACGATCCGGTTCTTCAGCGTGATCCCGCGGATCGTCATCGGTGAGAACAGGAGCGTGCCGGACATGTCTGGTTTCCTCGCGTCATTGGGACGTCGTTACCCGTCGTTGCGCCGGGATCGGTCTCTGGCTGCGACTGCGCCTACGCACTGCCCGATGATGACGAACCTAGAAATATCGCCACGGACAAGCACGCGCAATCTGTGCGTTAGGAACTTTGTTCAATCTCATGATCCTTCTAATATTTGCACTGCCGCAGGCAGGACAGAAGTACCAAGATTCACTTGCGATGACCCTCGGACCCGGACTGGGATTGCTGCCGCACATCGTTCGATGACATTGAAAGCCGTCACAAGCATCGTAACCGATGAATGCAACTTCAGGGGCGGGATAACCTGAACAATACACTTTCGTTCCAGTCCAGCATTCGTCACCGTCCCCTTTTGAATCACTCCTCACGTATGTCATTCCCAGATCAGTGCAGTCTGCTGGCGACCCAAAGCAAAATGGGGCTGTCCCGATCCAGATCCCCGGCTCCGCAAATGCATCCCTGGTTAGCAAGATAGCGGCTACTACGAAGACTATCCTGAATAGGATCATAGAAGAGCCTCCCTATCTGTGACAGATGTGGAGGGGGATACCCTGACCCACCACAGATGATATTTGAGCAACCAGAGACGCCTGTAAAGAAAGATGCGCATGTCGCACGACACACCAGTGGTCAGTCGCGCTTATTGCTTTCCTTTTCCTTCATGATCTCGCGGAGAGACTTCGGCCGCGGAGGTGACCTGTAGCTGCCCGCCCACGAGGCCGCGATCACGCCCTCGAAGGGAGCTTCCCCAGAGTGCAACTCGGCATTCCGCTATTGGTCGTGACTAGTTTAGCGTTTGCCGCGCTAGGCCCTGTCACCGAAGTGCCCATGCCGATCCTCGACGAGATAACGCAGCCTGATCCGGCAGGGATGGAGGAGGTGCTAAATCGTAATGGCCATCATACACTGGATGCGAAGGACCTCGACCGATTGATGTCGCGTTTGGGTCAAACCGAGAAGAACGTGCGGTGACGGCCGAACAATTCGCAGGCGCATATTTGAAATCCCGGCTTGGTCGGGTGGATAGACGACCTCAGCCGGGATACGGCAGCGGAGTGAGTTGGGGTGGGAGGGACCGCTGCCGCCCTCCATCAGAACCGGCACCGAAGAAAGCACTTTAAATATCTGTCCGAATCTTGTTTTAAATCTAATATTATATCTTTCTTTAAATACAGCATTTTAGATCACCAAAGATATCAACCACATAGATAGAAGCGATGCGCGATTTATCCGGCGCTTCCAATTTAAATAGAGCTTGTCAAAATCATTTAAAACTGATTTATTAAACAGCTCGATATTAAAAACTTTTTGGTTGGGACCACTTGTCATGGACGAGAGAATTGACCGTTTGCGCGCCCATCAAAAGAACATTGAACGCTATCAGCGCCTGCTCAAGACCGAGCTGACCGATGTTGAAATGCATTACCTCGAAAAGCGTCTGTCCGAAGAGCGTTTCGTGATGGCCGTTCTGAGCGCCGACCATCAGCGAAGCATCGATCTTCCCGACGCGCTGCAATAGGGGCGAAATCCAATTCCAACGAGCATTGGAGAACGGAGGGTGTGTCATGCGAAATCAAGACCGCGTTTCCGATAGCTACCTCGCCCTCACCGCGGCGGGATTTACCTTGCTCTGCTCAAGCCTCCTGGCTTTTGCCTTCCTTTGACCTTAAGGGCCCGAAGCTTGCGGAGCGGGCACGGCGCATGCTTACGAAACGCGACTGTGCCGAGAGTCCGCTATGGCTCATAAGCGCCGTTTTGGCGGCCAAGCCGTCACTTCCCGTCTCCCCGGCGCAGCAGACGTTGTTGACCGGCTGTTGGCAGGTCTTTGCTACCCGCCACGGCAATGGCAACCGCCAGAGAAAAAAGCGCGCGACGTGTCCATGTGAGAGCGTTCGTCGTACCGCAATCTCCACATGTCCCATCAAGCATCTATCTCTTTGTCGCGCGCTCGAGAAATTGCACCAGTGCGGCGCGGTCCTGTGCCGAGCCAATGCGCTGCTCGGGCATCTTGGTGCCCGGGGTGTAGGCCGAAGGTCCGATCTCGAACAATCTGGAAACCGTCTCCGGCGTCCAGACAATATCGAGGCGCTTGAGTGCTTCGGAAAAATTATAGCCCGGCACGGTTGCGATCCGTCGGCCGAAGATGCCGGACAGAGTTGGGCCCGCCCTGTTGGCTTGCTCGGCGCCAAGGGTATGGCAGGCGATACAGGCACGAAACACCTCCGCACCATGGTCGCCGGCATAGGCGGCCAGCGGATCTCCCGTGGTCTCCAGGAGAAGTGGATCGACGGGATCTCCCGTCACCACGTTCCAGCGGCGGATGATGTTGTCCGCGCCACCGGTGAGCAGGGTGCGGCCATCAGGCATAAACGCGACCGACCAGACCGGCAGCTCGGGACCGGCCAGTTTGCGCGCCAGAGTGCGCGTCTTGCGATCGATCACGGCGACCGATCCGCCAACGCTCGCGGCAGCCACCAGCGCGCCGTCTGGCGAGATCGCAATCGAGGTCACTGGTCTCGGGCCGGCTGCGATTTCACCGGCAGCCGCGCCGGCTCCCGTCAGAAAATATAGCTTACCATCAGCGCCGCCGGTCGCGATTTCGCCATTGCTGCCGATTGCCACGGCGTTGAGCGGGCTCGGCATTGCAACAACGGTCGGCGTTTCGCCGGCGAACGGCCAGATGCGCACGCTCTGATCGTAGCTCACGCTGACCACGGTGCGACCGTCGGGGGCGAATGCAACGCCATTGACGTTCTGGGTGTGACCTTCGAGCACACGCGCCGCACCGCCCGCGAGCGGCCACAACCGAACCGTATGATCCCACGACGCGGAAGCCAGTGTTGTGCCGTCGGGCGACAGCGCGAGCGCGGCGATGGGCGCCGTATGGCCTTCCAAAACTGAATCGGGCTCCGCCTGGCCGGGACTCCAGATTGCAATGCGCCCGTCGGCGCCTGCTGTCGCGGCGTGCCCGCCCCCCAGCAGCACGACTGCATTGACGGCGTCGGCATGGAACCGCAGCACCTGTTCGGCCGCAATGCGCGTCAGCGACCAGCGGATTGCGGTTGAATCAAAGCTTCCTGAGATCGCGGTTTGTCCGTCGGACGAAATCGCCAATGCCCGCACCGGCCCGCCATGGCCGCGCAACTGCGCGCAGGCGGTAGTCATCCCCAGAGGCAGAATTACCAACAAGGCAGCGCACGTCAAAAACGCAGGGGCGCATTTTGCGAGGTGGAGCATTCGCGGCAATCGTGTCCTCCATTCGCACCGCCCTCGGCGCGCCTGTCGGCCGCGCGCCAGACCCTTCGACGACCGCAAGCGTCAAAAGCTCACGCCGTCGCATACCCGCTCCCAAGCATCAGAAAGGCACTTTAACCCCTCGATCGGAGCTTCGGGAAGAGGCCGAGGGGCGTGAACATACGCCATTCTATGCCGGCATGCGGCGCGAGTGGCGCGCCAAAACCTCCGCTGTCATTCCGGGGCGCGACGAAGTCGCGAGCTATGATGTGCAATTGCACATCAGAGAATCCATTGGGCCACAAGCGCAAGCGGTGAAATGGATTCCGGGCTCGATGCTGACGCATCGCCCCGGAATGACAGCCCCGTCATTGCGAGCGGAGCGAAGCAATCCATGTCTCCGCTTGTGGCGCTGTGGATTGCTTCGCGTCGCTCGCAATGACGATGTGGTTAGTTTGGGTGCGACAAATCAACCCGACGGGCAAATCACCAAAAGTCTGTCCAGACTATCAGCGAAAAATATTCCGCTTTCGCCGTCGGGCAAATCAGTGATTTAACTCCGCGCGTCTCACCCAGATGAGGGGCGGATCGCGATCGTCACGAACGTTGCGGTGAGATGCGGTGGACGCGGCTGTTGCGACAGACGAACGCAACATCCGCGGACGGCGAAGTCGTGTGGTTCTGGCGCCCCGACGCTGGCGCTAAGTTTTTTGCGCAAACAAAATTTGCGCGAGAGATGACGGTGGCAAGAAAGCCCGGTCACCGGGAAGAGCACGAAGTAAGCCGTAAACCACTGCGCAGGGAAAGCCGGAGTTGCTTCGGTTGACCTGTGGTCCTACCCCCGTGCTTTTTGTTGCACGGGGCCCACGGGTGCAACCGGCACCCGGCTTTCCCTGCGCCCTCTGATTGATGAGAGGGTGAAACGGTACGCAAACCTCGGGCGCAAAGCGCCGCGAGAACGCGAACTCACATCCTCTCCGCTGTTTGAATCCGAATCTCACCCCACGTCGTCCCGGCCTTGCGCGCCGCGGCGAAGCCCTTGGCGTAGCCGGGACCCGGGACCCATAGCCACAGGATGTCGTGATGTGCTCCGCTGTAACCGCTTGTGCTCACGCAACAACGCCTCGCTGTGGTTACGGGTCCCTGCTTTCCAGGGACGACAGCGGTGTGCGTGACCGTTGCCGACGGTTGCCATTGACGACATTGCCGTGGTCGCAGGATTTTCGTACACCACCGTCGTCATGACCCAACCGTCCCTCTCCCCCGGCTCCGCCGACGTCCTGTTGTTCGATCTCGGCCGCGTCGTGCTCGATATCGATTTCGGCAAGGTGATGACCATCTGGGCCGGCCATGCCGGCTGCGAGCCCGCCGAGCTCGCCGCCCGCTTTGTCATGGACGAGAGTTACAGGCATCACGAGGTCGGCAAGATCGATGACGCCGCCTTCTTCGCAAGCCTGCGGCAGTCGCTCGGCATCGAAATCTCCGACGCCCAGTTCCTGGAAGGCTGGAACGCGATCTTCGCCGGCGAGATGCCAGGAATCGCCGAGCACCTGGCGCGCGCCAAGGTGCGCCTGCCGCTCTATGCTTTCTCGAACACCAATCCGCCCCATATCGAGCATTTCTCGACAGCCTATTCGGACGTGCTCGGCCACTTCCGCCAGATATTCTTCTCGTCGACGATCGGGTTTCGGAAACCCGATGCGGAAGCCTATGATTACGTGGTGAAGGCGATCGGCGTGCCGGCCTCGCGCATCGTGTTCTTCGACGATTCCGCCGAGAACATCCGCGGCGCACGAGCGGCAGGCCTTAACGCCATTCACGTCACATCGTCAGATGATGTGACGAACGCGCTTCTCGCACTCGGAATTTAGGAGTTGCCCGTGGCCCTGATGCCGGTCGCCGATGCGCTAGCCGCTGTTCTCGCCGGCGTGGAACCGTTGACGGAAGAGATGGTCGCGCTCGATGCTGCCTGTCACCGCACCCTCGCGCATGACGTCGCAGCGAGGCGCACGCAGCCGCCACTGGCGATGTCAGCGATGGATGGCTATGCGGTGCGCTCAGCCGATGCCGCCGATCTCAGCGCGCGGCTGAAGGTGATCGGCGAAGTCGCCGCGGGCCGGCCGTTCGATCGGGAACTTGGCCGGCGCGAAGCGGCGCGGATCTTCACCGGTGGCGTCATTCCCGCTGGCGCCGATGCCGTCGTGATCCAGGAAGACACCAGGGTCGACGGCGATCACATCACCATCACCGAGGCCGCCATCGCCGGGCGGCATATCCGGCCCGCCGGGATCGATTTCCGCGAAGGCGACGTGCTGCTTCAGCGCGGCAGCCGGCTGACCGACCGCGCGCTGTCGCTGGCGGCGTCGATGAACTATCCGGAACTCGCGGTGCGGCGCCGGCCAAAGGTCGCCGTGCTCGCGACCGGCGACGAACTGGTGATGCCGGGCAGCTCGCCGGGTCCGGGCCAGATCGTCTATTCCAACGGCTATGCGCTGCGGGCGCTGGCCCGCGCGGAAGGCGCCGAAACGATCGATCTGGGGGTCGCCGCGGACACGGTTGCCGCCACCACCGAAGGCATCCGCCGCGCGCATGCCGCGGGCGCCGATATCCTCGTCACCACCGGCGGCGCCTCGGTCGGCGACCATGACCTCGTGAAACCGTCGCTCGAGGCCGAGGGTGTCACCATGGCGTTCTGGAAGATCGCGATGCGGCCGGGCAAGCCGATGATGCATGGCCGGCTCGGCGCGATGCGGGTGATCGGCCTGCCCGGCAATCCGGTGTCGTCCTATGTCTGCGCCTACCTGTTCCTGGTGCCGTTGATTCGGGCCCTGCTCGGCCGCTCGGCGATCCATCACGTCAGGAAAAGCGCCCTGCTCGGCCGCGATCTCGCCGCCAACGATCAGCGCGAAGACTATCTTCGTGCGCTGCTCGAAGAGCGCGCCGACGGCACGCTGATCGCAACGCCGGTCACCCGGCAGGACAGTTCGCTGCTCGGGAATCTCACTGCGGCGCAGGCACTTGTGATCCGTCCGCCATTCGCGCCGGCGGCGCCGAAAGGCGCCCCCTGCGACATTCTCCGATTGCCTGAATGAAGCCGCGACCAGCACGTACGGGAGCATTTCCAATCGCGTTCACCTGAAATTAAGTGGTTGCGGAACACATATCGAACATATAGTGTCCGTTCATGATTTGTTTCGAAACTCGCTGTCTACGAATGGGAGTGCGTGGCTCCCGAGATCAGCTCTTCTCAAGTCTCGGATCGAACGACGCTACCAACCGGGGGAATGCTCGCGATGCTTACGCGCAAACAGTATGAACTTCTGCGTTTCATCAACGAACGGCTGAAAGAGGCCGGTGTGCCTCCTTCCTTCGACGAGATGAAGGACGCACTCGACCTGCGCTCGAAGTCCGGCATCCACCGCCTGATCACGGCGCTGGAGGAACGGGGCTTCATCCGTCGCCTGCCGAACCGCGCCCGCGCGATCGAGGTGATCAAGCTGCCCGAGCTCTCGGCGGCCGGCAACGGCCGCCGCGGGTTCACGCCGAGCGTCATCGAAGGCACGCTCGGCAAGCGCACGAGCAGCACGGCCGTGGCCGAGGACGATGGCAACCGTCCCGTCGCGGTCCCCGTGATGGGCCGGATCGCGGCGGGTACGCCGATCGAGGCGCTGCAGACCCGCAGCCACACGATCAGCGTGCCGCCCGACATGCTCGGCTCCGGCGAGCACTACGCGCTCGAGGTGCGTGGCGATTCCATGGTGGAGGCCGGAATCCTCGACGGCGACATGGCGCTGATCCAGCGCAACGAGACCGCCAACACCGGCGACATCGTGGTGGCGCTGATCGATGAGGAGGAAGCTACGCTGAAGCGCTTCCGTCGCCGCGGCGCCTCGATCGCACTCGAGCCTGCCAATGCCGCCTACGAAGTCCGCATCCTGCCGCCGAACCGGGTGCGGATCCAGGGCAAGCTGATCGGGCTTTATCGCAAGTATTGAGCGTCCGGCACAGCAGCCCGTCTGGTACTTGGGTGGGTACTTTGTTCATGCGAGACGCTGACAAGAACGACTTAGAATGATTAGAATATGAGTCCCGGTAGTTCGCCGCCGGGGCTATTCTGTGCGAGGCAACGTACGGCAGCGCCTCGCTATCGTGTTTGTGAACGGACACAAGGCGTGGGCCGTACAAATGCCAAGAACGAAGCAGAGGCTTATAAGTTATCGTCCACTCTGATAGAGGCCTGCGCCTCTCCCAGGCCCGGGTCGGCTATCTCGAATGAGGAGCAATCCGATGTGTGACTATAGCCTGCATGCCGTGGCGACGCGTCCCGCCCAGGTTGGAGAGACGCTCATCACCACCACCTTCCGCGGCACCTCGACCCGCGGCTTCGCTTCGGAAAGCGATCCGACGGTCGCGGTCTGCATGCTTCCCGGGACCGAACTCGCGTTCGCTGACAACGTCCGTTACGACAATCGCTGGATTTGGACCAAGACGACCGGCTTCCGCGTCGGCAAGTTCAACCAGATCGATCCGCATATTCGGGATCGTCACCACGACGCTATCGAATTCCCCGATGGCAGCCATGTATTGGTGACCCAGCTCTGCGAAGGGCAGCGGGCGACCGTGCTGCAACTGCCCGTGACGCATCATGTTGTCGAGCCGGCGCAGAAGGTGGTCGAGCAGCGCCCGGCGCCGAACCCGCTGTTCATGGGCTGACGGCCTCGCGCAGCGTGCGCCGCCGGTTTCGGCCGGCGGAACGTTGCCGCGAGCGACAAGCAAAGTGTTTTGAGCGGCCCCGGAGGGCACATCCGGGGGCGCGTGTGATTTTGTGTTGAACGAGTGCTTCATTTCGCCGAGGGGGCGTGATCGGTGGTCACCAAGATCACATGGCAAAGAGCCGGACGCGTGGCCGAGCCGGGCCGGTACATGTTCAGGTTCGGCTGGCTCACCGTGGCAGCGGAAGATCTTGCCATCTGGGAGCGATATCCGGATGCGACCTTTACGCTCGTTCAAATGCCTTCGCGTTCAGGCAGCCCGGACGAGTTTCGACTCGGCGCGTTCGAGTTGCCGGCCAGCGCCGGCGGAGATTGACGGGGCGCTCAGTCTTCTGGCTGCAGGTCGGATTCGGACGGGGTCGCATCGATCGCGCGCGGCGCAGGTGCTCCCTGGATTCGGATCGTGGTCTCGGGCTCGCCTTCGCCTGACATCGCGGGGGACCACGGCCGGTCGAGGCCGGCGGGCCTGACCGCGTCGATGACGAAGCCGTTCCGGTTCCGCCGCAGCGTCAGCCCGCCCTGCCGCCGCAGGCGCTCGGCATCGATGACCGCCGCGGTGCAGCCCTGCGGAACGGGCCTTGCCGTCACGATCAGCACCGCCCGCTCGCAATCGTCCGCAAGCGCCTCAGCGCGCTGCGTGAGGGCAATGAACGCGCCGCCCGCTGCAGGGCTCACGCAGCCGCCCTCATCGCACGACACACCCTCGGTGAGCGAGGGATCGCTTGCGGCCCGGGCATCGGCGTCGGCAGCCAGCCACTCCTTCGCGAGGAACGCGTCCTTCGCGGTCCGCATCAGGTGCAGTCGCCCGTCACCGCCGCGCACGGCGACATGGCGGCCGTCGCCGGAAATCAGGATGTCCGGTTGGGGCGCCCTCACCGCCCAGACCACCGCAATGAGAAGCACGGCCGCGCCGACGAAGCGCAGCGGCGTGCGCAACAGCCCGAGCAGGATGATGCCGAGGCTCGCGGCGATCAGAGGGCCGATCCCGAACGCACCAATGCGGCCGACCGCGCCCGGCAACGCGGCGACCCATTGCGCGACCACGATCATCCAGTCGATGCCGGTGCCCATGATCGCCCAGAACACGCCGTCGAAGCCGAACGGCATCGCCAAGAGGCCAAGCAGCCCTGCCGGCATCACCAGCGCCGACACCACCGGCATCGCCGCGAGATTGGCGAGCACGCCAAAGGGTGCCACCCGGTGAAAGTGGAAGGCGGCATAGGGCGTGGTCGCAAGCCCCGCCACCAGCGACGCCAGCAGCAGCATCGCGACCTCCCGCCCACCCCACAGCGCAATCCGCGCGGTCGTAGAATGATCGGGAGCGGCGAACAGATGCGGCATGCCGATCTGCACCAGCGCCACCAGCCCGAGGGTGGCCGCAAACGACATCTGGAAGCTCGGATGCACCAGCGCTTCCGGCGCGATCACGAGCACGATCATGGCCGCGACCGCGAGCGTCCGGAACGTGACCGCGCGGCGGTCGACCATGACCGCGATCAGCACCACTGCCGTCATGAAAAACGAGCGCTGCGTCGCGACCTCGGCCCCCGACAGCAGCAGATAGAAGGCGGCCGCCACAAGCGCGGCGGCGGCGGACCATTTCTTGATTGGAAAGCCCACGGTGAGCACCGGGAACAGCGCAAGCAACGCGCGGACCGCGAAGAAGACCACGCCCGCGACCACGGCCATGTGGTAGCCCGAGATCGACAGCACGTGGCCGAGCCCCGAGACGAACATCGCGTCATTCACCGGCTCGGAGATTGCGTCGCGCCGGCCGGTCAGGAGCGCGGTCGCGATCGCGCGATTGTCGCCCTCGAGCACGTTGCGGATGCGCGCGTCGATCGCATCGCGCATGCCCTGCATGAACGCCGCATAGCGCAGCGCAAATCCGCGGCCTTCCGGCGGCGCCGTCGTCTTGATCGCGCCGAGTACGAAACCGGAGGCGCCGATGCCCTGGAAATAGAGATCGCGGCCGAAATCATAGCTGCCGGGCCGT
The DNA here is from genome assembly GCF_054063735.1 of Bradyrhizobium sp. USDA 10063. Classification (NCBI taxonomy): domain Bacteria; kingdom Pseudomonadati; phylum Pseudomonadota; class Alphaproteobacteria; order Hyphomicrobiales; family Nitrobacteraceae; genus Bradyrhizobium; species Bradyrhizobium sp. USDA 10063. The sequence goes on from NZ_JBSSGP010000002.1 coordinate 1,323,181, forward strand.
AAAGGCGAGAGCGGCGGCTGCAGCCGCGCCTTCAATTCGACGAAGCTGCCGACTTCAGGGGCGGTGCCCTTCTTCACCGAAAGCCTGATACGCTCGAGCTTCGGCGCGCCGCGCTGGCTTTCGATGCTCGCCACCCGCAGCACGAAACGATCGGTCCGCTCTCGGATGTCGCGCGTCTCGACAAATCCGGTGAGCGAGACCGAAAACAGCGGCCGCGCCAGCACGCCATGCGCGACCCGCGCGGTTCGCCAGGTAGCAACCGCAAAGCCCGCAGCAACAGCGGCAATCATGACGGCGACGACGAACGCCTGCCGCCGCCTGAGCAGGAATGCGAGAATGCACAGCGCGATCGCGACGATCACCGCGACCGACAGCACCGGTTCATGGTCGGCGGCGAAGTAAAGCGCGATGCCGCTGCCGAACGCGACCGGCACCCAAGGCAGAAGCCGCCCGGCGCCCGCTTCGGCACGGGCCCATTGGCGCAATGTCTCGATGATCGGGGGCCAGGCGCCGACGCTGATCGGGGCATACCCACCCGCCGACGCGATCGCCTCGCGTGGCGGCCAGGTGCCGGCATAGCCGCGCCTGCCGCCCGGCGTCCTGCCCTCGTCCGACATCCTGCGCCCTGGACTACCCCTGTTTCTGCGAAACTACCGGAAGCAGGTATCCGCGGGATAGCGGAACAGATGCGAACATCCTGCCGGAGCGCTCCCAATCCCGGCACCGGCTTCTTCCGTCGGCCTCAAGCCCGATTGAGCCGAAAGTCTCGTAAGGCTGCAGTCCCATTGAGGATTGGACTGCGGTCGCGCCTCCGCCCGTACAGATGGGAAAGAGGCTTATCACATCGGCAACGGCTGGGGCGGCGGCTTGGTGCCGTTGTCACCTCGGCGGCTTTCGCCGCCACCGGCAGCGTCGGCTACGCGCTGATCTGTCCGATCCTAGTTCCGGCGGTCTGCTTCGTGCTCGCCGTTTTCCTGATGCCGGAGACGCGCAAGACCAGCATCTGGGAACCGGTCGAACCGAGAACCGCATCGTGACAGGATAGCTTCGCCGCGGGACCACCAAGTCCCGCGGCGGGGCAGTCCACTTTCCGGCAAGAGCGCGCCGACGTTTCTCGGGGACGACGCACGTCGCCCCCGCCGCCGCGTAGCGGTCGGACCAATGGCTCGGCCAACCTACCTTCTCAGCCGGCTCGGTGATGCCAGCGATCGTGCCACCAGGTGGTGAATTCACGATCCGTCAGCAGCTCCCAGCCTGCAAGAAGAATTACCAGTACGCCCGACAGCACGCTGCTTACCGTTGCCGCGACCTGCTCGTAGCCGACCGTCCAAGGTGCAACCAGCAGAGCCAGTCCGAGGAGCATCTCTCCCCATTCCTCCAGATAGGATGGAATGACAAATGCCTCGACGGCAAACAGGATGACAGCCAACCCAAGCGCGATGGTGATCCAGACGGCCGCCCCGGCGAAGCCCAGGGCAAAGGGCGACCCGACCAGCCACACACCCACCAACAAGCTGGCAACGTCCTGCCAGTGTTGAATGCGCATGACACTCACCTCCCCTCTCACATGGATATGGTGGGGGTGCCGTTGGAAAGATATCCGTCCGACCTGCGCTGTGTTGCCGCTGCCAGTGCTCCGGGGCCGCTCTCCAATCCCGGCGGCCCATCACCCGGAAAGCACTCTTGCAAGTGCGCCGCAGCAGGATGCACACTGCTGCGCTCAGTTAGGTGTCAACGTCTACGGCTCTCGGCCCGACCGGAATTCACGGTTGCGCCCAGAACGAGAGGAGCATGACGCCATGCGAGAAATCGAGATCCACAATTATGCGCGGCAGCTCTTGGAAGCACATGGCGCCAAGGCCATTGCGGAGGCTGCTCAGAACGCCATCGAGCTCGAGGCAAAGGGCCAGGTCGAACTCGCCAAAACCTGGCGGCATATCGAAGACGCCATGAAGCTGATGCGCGGGCCGCACCAAAGCTGAAGCTGCCGGCGCGGCGACACCGAACGTGGAGCAGGATCCATCGCAGGTCGCGGCCGAACGGCAATGGGGCCTCCAGGATACGGCTCTCCATGACAGGAGCGAAGCCATGTTTCCCAAATGTGCGACAGCCGAAGATCTCGTGAAGGCGATCAAGGACGAGAAGGTGCAGATGATCGACCTGCGCTTCACCGACCTGCCGGGGGTGTGGCAACATTTTTCCGTCCCACCGAGCGCGGCGAGTATCGATGCTCTCAACGAAGGCATTGGCTTCGACGGTTCATCGATCCGCGGCTTTCAGGAGATCCAGGAAAGCGACATGCTTGTTGTCGCGGACCCGACCACGGCCTTCCTCGACCCGTATTCGCCGGCATCGACCCTGGTGTTGATCTGCAACATCCGCGACCCCGTGACCGGTCAATCCTATAGCCGCGATGCCCGCTACATCGCGCAGAAGGCTGAGACCCATCTGAAGGGCACCGGGCGCGCCGATACGAGCTACTTCGGTCCGGAGGCGGAGTTCTTCGTGTTCGACGACGTCCGTTACGGACAGGGCATCAATTACGCCTTCCACGAAATCGATTCCGACGAAGGCAGTTGGAACACGGGCAAGGAGGAAACGCCGAATCTCGGTCACAAGCCGCGCCCGAAAGAGGGATACTTTCCCGTTCCCCCAACCGACAGCATGCAGGCTCTGCGCACCGAAATGGTGCTGACGATGGAAGATCTCGGGATCCAGATCGAAGCCCATCACCATGAAGTCGCGACCGGCGGCCAGAATGAAATCGACATGCGCTTCACCACGCTTACCCGCATGGCCGACCATCTGATGATCTACAAATACGTGGTGAAGAACACCGCGAAGCAACATGGCATGACCGCGACGTTCATGCCCAAACCGCTGTTCGAGGACAACGCTTCAGGGATGCACGTTCACCAATCGCTGTGGAAGGGCGAGACCAATCTGTTCTACGACAGGGGCGACTACGCCGAGCTGAGCCAGCTTGGCCGCTACTACATCGGCGGTCTCCTGACCCACGCCTGGGCGCTGTGCGGGCTTTGCGCCCCTACCACGAACTCCTATCGGCGCCTGGTGCCGGGCTATGAGGCTCCGATCAACCTGGTCTACTCCCAGCGCAACCGCTCAGCCTGCTGCCGCATTCCGATGTATTCGCCGAACCCGAAGGCCAAGCGCGTCGAGTTCCGCTCGCCGGATCCTTCCTGCAATCCCTATTTGGCCTTCTCCGCGATGCTGATGGCCGGCCTTGACGGCATCAACAACCGGATCGACCCCGGCAGCCCGATCGACAAGAATCTCTATGACCTGCCGCCCGCCGAGGCCAAGGATGTGAAGTCGACGCCGGGATCCCTGGATCAGGCGCTCGACGCGCTCGAGCGCGATCACGCCTTCCTGCTCCGTGGCGACGTCTTCACTGCCGACGTGATCGAAACCTGGCTCGACTACAAGCGGAAGAGAGAGGTCGATCCGATCCGGCTACGCCCTCATCCTTACGAGTTCCACCTCTATTACGACATCTAGCGACGACCGCCGGGTGACGGGTGACCAGCCTATCGGTCAATCAGTGGCGTCTTCGATGAAACGTGATGGCTGGCGATTTTCCAGTCGCCATCTTCGCGGACCATGACCCAGGTGATCTTGACTGAGAGAGACGGATCGCCCTCACCTAAGAAGAACGTCGCGGTGCCGGCCATGTTCATCACCTCCGGGCCGGCCTGCGCCGCGCGCACGTCGGAAAACTGAACGGTCGGCGAACGCCATCGCGGCAGGCCGTTGAAGTAGGCCGCAACCCCTTCCCTGCCACGATAGAGCGTGGGATTGGAGCCGAAGAAGAATGCGCTTTCCGAATAGAGCGAGGCGAGTGCTGCGGCATCCAGCCTGCTGAAGCCGGCGGACCATTTTGCCATGATGGCGGAGACGATCTCGTCGGCTTCGCTTTTCACGTAAGCGCCTCTAGCCCTTGCCGCTGACTTCCTTGGCGAAGGTGTCGCGCAGGCCGATGGTGCGGTTGAACACCGGCTTGTCCGCCGTCGAATCGGGATCGCGCACGAAATAGCCCTGGCGCTCGAACTGCATCACCTCGTTCGAATTGCTCTCCGCGATCGCCGGTTCGACGCGCGCGTCCGTCAGCACTTCCAGCGACTGCGGGTTGAGGTCGGCGGCGAAATTGCCGGCGTCCGGATTGGGCGCCGCGAAGAGCTGGTTGTAGATGCGGATCTCGGCCGGTTTCGACTGCGCTGCCGGCAGCCAGTGCATGGTCGCCTTCACCTTGCGGCCGTCGGGCGCATTGCCGCCCTTGGTCGCGGGATCATAGGTGCAGCGCAGCTCGACGATCTCGCCGGCCTCGTTCTTGATGACCCCGGTGCACTTGATGAAATAGGCATAGCGCAGCCGCACTTCGCTGCCCGGCGAGAGGCGGAAGAACTTCTTCGGCGGATTCTCCATGAAGTCGTCACGCTCGATATAGAGCTCGCGACCGAAGGCGATTCTGCGGGTGCCGGCTGCGGGATCGTCGGGATGGTTGATCGCCTCGAGCTCCTCGACCTGCCCCTCCGGATAGTTCTCGATCACCACCTTGAGCGGCCGCAGCACCGCCATGCGCCGGAGCGCGGTGCGGTTCAATTCCTCGCGGATGCAGAACTCCAGCATGCCGACGTCGACGACGCTGTTGGACTTGGCCACCCCGATGCGCTTGATGAACTCGCGGACTGCTGCCGGCGGCACGCCGCGCCGCTTCAGTCCCGCGATCGTCGGCATCCGCGGATCGTCCCAGCCGGCCACATGGCCGTCGCGGACGAGCTGCGTCAGCACGCGCTTGGAGAGCAGCGTGTAGGTCAGGTTCAGGCGCGCGAATTCATACTGCCGGGGCGTCGACGGCACCGGCAGCTTCTCGAGCAGCCATTCATAGAGCGGCCGATGGTCCTCGAATTCGAGGGTGCAGATCGAGTGCGTGACGCCTTCGATCGCGTCCGACTGGCCGTGGGCATAGTCATAGCTCGGATAGATCGACCATTTGTCGCCGGTGCGCGGATGGTGCGCGTGCAGGATCCGGTACAGCACCGGGTCGCGCATGTTGATGTTACCCGAGGCCATGTCGATCTTGGCCCGCAGCACGCGCGCGCCGTTCGGGAACTCGCCGGCCTTCATCCGGCGGAACAGGTCGAGGTTCTCCTCCACCGAGCGGTCGCGATAGGGCGAATTCCTGCCAGGCTCCGTGAGCGTGCCGCGCGAGAGCCGGATCTCCTCCTGGCTCTGGTCGTCGACATAGGCGTCGCCCTGCTTGATGAGGCTTTCGGCCCATTCGTAAAGGCGCTCGAAATAGTCGGAGGCAAAGTAAAGATTGTCGCCCCAGTCGTAGCCGAGCCAGTGCACGTCGGCCTGGATCGCGTCGATATATTCCTGCTCTTCCTTGGTCGGATTGGTGTCGTCGAAGCGCAGGTTGCAGTGGCCGGGAAACTCCTGCGCGATGCCGAAGTTGAGTGCGATCGACTTGGCATGGCCGATATGCAGGTAGCCGTTCGGCTCTGGCGGGAAGCGCGTCACGACGTGGCTGTACCTCTTTGAAGCGAGGTCGGCCTGGACGATGTCGCGAATGAAATCGCGCCCGGTCTCCGCCGCCACCGTTTCTGCCGCCACAGGTTCTGTCGTCATCGAGGGTTCCTATGCACGATCTGGAAAGTCGAACTTCCGAAAGATCATGCTCAAATAAGGGATCAGCCGTCCTTCTGCCAAATTCGTCCCGGCCCGCCAAGCCCGCTTTCGAGGCTGCTTTCCGAGCGTCCAAGGCTTTAATGAGGCCAAGGCTTTAGTTATGCATCGTTCCTGCTATACACCACCGCCGTTCAAGCCTGAACCCGCATCCGGTCATGTCTGATTCCGTCGTCACACGCTTTGCCCCCTCGCCGACCGGCTTCCTCCATATCGGGGGTGCCCGCACCGCGCTGTTCAACTGGCTCTATGCCAGGAAGCACGGCGGCAAAATGCTGCTCCGTATCGAGGACACCGACCGCGAGCGGTCCACCAGGGAGGCGATCGACGCCATCCTGGATGGCCTGACCTGGCTCGAGCTCAATTGGGACGGCGAGGTCATCTACCAGTTCAGCCGCGCCGCCCGCCACCGCGAGGTCGCAGAGCAACTGCTCGCGGCCGGGCTAGCCTATCGCTGCTACGCGACCGCGGAGGAACTCGCGGCCATGCGCGAGAAGGCGCGCGCCGAGGGCCGCACCCGCCTCTATGACGGAATGTGGCGCGACCGTGATCCGGCCGACGCGCCGCCCGGCATGAAACCCACCATCCGGCTGAAGGCGCCCCAGACCGGCGAGACCGTGATCGAGGACCAGGTCCAGGGCCGTGTGGTCTGGCAGAACGAGAATCTCGACGACCTCGTCCTGCTCCGCGGCGACGGCACGCCGACCTACATGCTCGCGGTGGTGGTCGACGATCACGACATGGGCGTGACCCATGTGATCCGCGGCGACGATCACCTGATCAACGCCGCGCGCCAGAAGCAGATCTACGACGCGCTCGAATGGAACATCCCGAGCATGTCCCATATCCCGCTGATCCATGGCCCCGACGGCTCAAAGCTTTCCAAGCGCCACGGCGCGCTCGGCGTCGATGCCTACCGCGCCATGGGCTACCTGCCGGCGGCGCTGCGCAACTACCTGGTCCGGCTCGGCTGGAGCCATGGCGACCAGGAGATCTTCTCGACGCAGGAGATGATCGAGGCGTTCGATCTGCCGTCGATCGGCCGCTCGGCGGCGCGGTTCGATTTCGCCAAGCTGGAGAATCTCAACGGGCACTACATCCGGCACAGCGACGATCAATCTCTCGTGACGCAGTTCGAGAACGTCCTGGACTACGTTCCCGACGGCGCCGCCATCAAGGCCAAGCTCAACGACAACACGCGCGCGCAATTGCTGCGGGCGATGCCGAGCCTGAAGGAGCGCGCCAAGACGCTGATCGAATTGATCGCGGGCGCCTCTTTCATCTTCGCCGACCGGCCGATCGAGATCGAGCCAAAGGCTGCCGCGCTGCTTACGTCGGAAACGCGCGCGCTGATCGGGAAGCTTCGCGCGGCGCTCGAGGCCGTCACCGACTGGCGGCTGGAGACCACGGAAGCCGCGATGCGGAATTTCGCGGAGCAGAACAATCTCAAGCTAGGCGCCGTCGCCCAACCGCTCCGGGTGGCATTGACGGGACGCACCACCTCGCCGGGTATTTTCGATGTCCTTGCGGTACTGGGGCGGGAGGAAAGTCTTGCCCGCCTGGGCGATCAGGCGGCTGCGTAAGCCCTGCCATGCCCCTCCGAGGGTCCATCTTGCAGCGCACTGGCCAATAAGCTACCCATCTGACGACGCCTTCTAGACAATCCGGCCTGTCCCGACATCCGCCGTAGAACGGCACCTCGGGCAGGGTCGATTTTCGCAACGAATTCATCGGGGACTACACGATGGACGCAAAATCCAGCAGCAAAACAGCCACCCTCACGATCGGCAACAACACCTACGATTTCCCGATCCTGAGTGGCACCGTCGGCCCTGATGTCATCGACATCGGCAAGCTGTACAGTCAGGCCGGCGTGTTCACCTACGACCCGGGATTCACCTCGACGGGGAGCTGCCAGTCCAAGATCACCTATATCGACGGCGACGCCGGTATCCTCGAATACCGCGGCTATCCGATCGAGCAGCTCGCCGAGCACGGTGACTTCCTGGAGACCTGCTATCTGCTGCTCTACGGGGAGCTGCCGACGCCCGCGCAGAAGAAGGATTTCGACTACCGCGTGACCCATCATACGATGGTGCACGAACAGATGGCGCGCTTCTTCCAGGGCTTCCGTCGCGATGCTCATCCGATGGCGATCATGGTCGCAGCCGTCGGCGCCCTTGCCGCGTTCTATCACGACTCCACCGACATCAATGATCCGCAGCAGCGCATGATCGCTTCCATGCGCATGGTCGCGAAGATCCCGACGCTGGCCGCGATGGCCTACAAATACACCATCGGCCAGCCCTTCATGTATCCGAAGAACTCGCTGAAGTTCGCCGAGAACTTCCTCTATATGTGCTTCGGCGTGCCTTGCGAGGATTACAAGATCAACCCGGTGCTGGCGGATGCGCTGGAGAAGATCTTCATCCTGCACGCAGACCACGAGCAGAATGCGTCGACCTCGACGGTACGCATCGCCGGCTCCTCCGGCGCCAACCCGTTCGCCTGCATCGCGGCCGGCATCGCCTGCCTGTGGGGCCCGGCGCATGGCGGCGCCAACGAAGCCGCGCTGAACATGCTCTACGGCATCGGCAAGGTGGAGAACATTCCGGACTTCATCGCCAAGGTGAAGGACAAGAACAGCGAAGTCCGCCTGATGGGCTTTGGCCACCGCGTCTACAAGAACTACGATCCGCGCGCCAAGATCATGCAGAAGATGTGTCATGCCGTGCTGAAGGAGACCGGGCACGGCGACGATCCGATGCTGAAAGTGGCGATGGAGCTGGAGAAGATCGCGCTCAGCGACCAGTACTTCATCGACCGCAAACTCTATCCGAACGTCGATTTCTATTCGGGCATCACGCTGAAGGCGATGGGCTTCCCGGTCTCGATGTTCACGGTGCTGTTCGCGGTTGCCCGCACCGTCGGCTGGATCAGCCAGTGGAGCGAGATGATCGAAGATCCGCAGCAGAAGATCGGCCGCCCGCGCCAGCTCTACACCGGCGTCGCCCGCCGCGAATACGTTCCGATCGATAAGCGGAAGTAAGCTTCCGGCTTTCGCGAATTCGAAACGGCGCCATCATCTCTGGTGGCGCCGTTTTCGTTTGCCGCGCGCTGGGCCGATCTCGTCAGACGACCGCTGCTGGAGCAATCGCCGATCAGGTTGAAACGCAGCCCCGGTGAAGCTGCGCTCCCTCTCCCGCTTGCGGGGGAGGCTATCGCATATGGCTGTTTGGTGGCCGTGAACGAGGCGGGCCTCATGGTTCGAGACGCGCCGCAAGCGGCGCTCCTCACCATGAGGGTCTAAGATTCCGCCGCGAAATCAGACCTCATCCTGAGGAGCCGCGCAGCGGCGTCTCGAAGGATGGGCCGCGAAGGGACCGCCCACCAAGTTCTATTTTCATATGCGATAGCCCTGCGCTTGCGGGGGAGGGCTGGGGTGGGGGTGCCTCCGCATTGGGACTCCCCGAGTGGAGAGAGCCCTCACCCGGCGCGGAGCCTGTACTCGGACGGCGCGAAGCGCCGATCCGGGTGCGCCGACCTCTCCCGCAAGCGGGAGAGGTGGAGATTCAGCCTTATCGGATCATGCTCTAGCTAGTACGCGATCGTGCTGCGTACGCCGATCAGCGCCCCGCTCTTCACCGCCGAACTCGGCACAATCGGGTCCGGAACGTGTCCACCGGGATGGACGATGTATTCAAAGACCGGCTGAAGCGTCCAGCCTGGCTTGATCTGAGCCTGATAGCTCAGCTCGATCGTGAGCTCGAAATCCCTGAGCGGCTGCCGGACTCCGGTCAAGTCGATCATGTCGCGATCGAGCGCGCGCGCCCGATCGGAGATATGCGCGCAGATGAATGAAGCCCCAAACTTGTCCTCGGGTCTGCCGGGCAGCAGGCCTGAGAACACGATTCCGGCGTCGAGGAAGAAGTCGATCAGGTTGCGATCCGATGGTGTACCCGAGATCCGGCTGAACACGGCGATGCCGCTTGCAGCGTCCCCGCCCTCAGGTCGATAGATCTGCTGATCGATGATGCCGTAGATGCCGCTCGACCCCCGAAACAGACGGGCGTTCCCGCTGCTGAACGGGCTTGCCTGCGAAAGGCCGCCGTCGTCGAACCTCATGTCCGCGAATGTCCCGAAATGGTGCCATCCGCCAAGCCGCAACGCGCCAGCCAGCCCGCGCGAATCCTTGTCCTGATTGTAGCGATACTGCAATTCTCCCATCAGCAAGGGCGGATCGTTCACGCGGAAATTGGTGCCGTTGCGATTGACGATCGCCTGATCGCCCGGATCGCCGTTGAACAATCCGACCAGGGCCGTCCAGCTTGGGCTGGGATCGAATTTGAATCGGATGCCCGGCGTGGCCAGGGGATAAGCCGGACCGCCACTCGGCAGGTTGCCGCCGGCGATGGTCGGCCAATCGCTGCTGATGAGCATCTTGCTGTAGTCGCTGACGAAGAACTCGGTGTCCGCCGCAAGCTGGCCGGCGCGGATGCTGAAGCTGTCGTTGAGCAGCTTCTGCTCCAGCCATAACTCGGAGAGGCGCGTCGAGGGCACAGCCTCGACGTTGCTGATCGTGATCAGGCTTCCGAAATGCTGGTCGCGCAGTCCCGCCGTGTGATGAATTCTGGAAGGCGTTGGCGAAGAAGCTCAGCCCCGCCCACCCTGTGAGCTTTCCCAGATCCGCCGCGACGAAGCCTTCGAGCTTGCCCTCATAGAGCCCGCCTTGCTGAATTCCTCCGGACAGGTTGCGCAGCCCCTCGCCGGTGTAGATCAGCCCATAGGTGATCCCGCGTTGCGCCAGCCACCTGCGCAAACCCGTGGGGTCGCCGTCGGCCGGCAGGCTCGTCGCAATCGACGACGGAGGGATGCCGTTCGATGAGAGATCGTCGTCAGCGAGGGCGGGCACGGAAGCGAAAAGTGCGGCCAGGAAACATGTGATCGACGTCCGCGACCGCCGAAGAGTGCCAGAAAATTGCAATTGCCTTTCATTCGCAACTAAGCCGCAGATTTCGTCTGAATTGTTGATCTCACGCCGGATTCCCACCGCTTGCCCTGCTCCAGTTGCGAATTATTCGCAATACGGATTGACACAGAAAGTTCCGCCATGCAAGCTTCTTGCAACTAAGTCGCAACTGCAACAGGCTATCAGTGAGCTGCGTTGCGGCGATCGATCGGGGCAATGCACTGAACTTGGGAGAACGAACGTATGACGCGGGACTCGACGCGCCGGCTTTTTGTGATGGCCGCTATCACCGTGATATGGGCCGGCATGCTGATGCAGAGCCCGGCCGCAGCACAGGCGCGCAAGCCATTTCGTGTCGTGACGACCTTCACGGTGATCCAGGACATCGCCCAGAACGTCGCCGGCGACAAAGCGATCGTGGAATCGATCACCAAGCCTGGCGCCGAGATTCACGACTATCAGCCGACCCCGCTCGATATCGTGCGCGCACAGGCAGCCGACCTGGTGTTGTGGAACGGCTTCAACCTCGAACGCTGGTTCGAGCGCTTCTTCGAGAACGTCAAGGAGGTGCCTAGCGTGGTCGTCACCGAAGGCATCGAGCCGATGGGGATCGTTGACGGCCCCTACACCGGCAAGCCCAATCCGCATGCCTGGATGTCGCCGAGCAATGCGCTGATCTATGTCGAGAATATCCGCAAGGCGCTGGTCAAGTACGATCCCGCCAATGCTGACGACTACAACCGCAATGCCGGCAGCTATTCGGCTCGGATCAAGTCGCTCGATGAGCCGCTGCGCAAGCGCCTGTCGGAGATCCCCGAAGCCCAGCGCTGGCTGGTCTCGAGCGAAGGTGCCTTCAGCTATCTCACGCGCGACTACAAGATGAAAGAAGCCTATCTCTGGCCCATCAATGCCGACGAGCAAGGCACCCCGCAACAAGTGCGCAAGGTGATCGACATGGTGCGCAAGAACAAGATCCCTGTCCTGTTCAGCGAAAGCACGATCTCCGATCGCGCCGCAAGGCAGGTCGCACGCGAGACCGGCGCACACTACGGCGGCGTACTTTATGTCGACTCGCTCAGCGCGGCGAGCGGACCTGTTCCGACCTACCTCGACCTGCTCCAGGTGACGGTCGAGACGATCGTGAAAGGGTTCGGCAAATGACCGCACAGACGCAGATCGCCCGCGCGGCCGAGACGGCTGCGACGCCCGGCGCCAGCATCTCGATGCGCCGCCTCACCGTGACCTATCCGAACGGGTTCACCGCCGTGCGCGATGCAAGTTTCGAACTCGATCCCGGTACGATCTGCGCCTTGGTCGGAGTCAATGGCAGCGGCAAATCGACTATCTTCAAATCGATCATGGGCTTCGTCCAGCCGTCGTCCGGAGAGGTGAAGCTCTGCGGCTTGCCGGTCGAGGACGCGTTGAAGAAGAACGTCGTCGCCTATGTGCCGCAAAGCGAAGACGTCGACTGGAATTTTCCCGTTCTGGTCGAGACCGTGGTGATGATGGGACGCTACGGACACATGAATTTCCTGCGCATGCCCTCTCGCGCCGACCGCTACAAGGTGGACGAAGCGCTGGAACGCGTCGGCATGAGCGCCTACCGCAAGCGGCAGATCGGGGAGCTGAGCGGCGGACAGAAGAAGCGCATCTTTCTCGCGCGCTCGCTGGCACAGGAGGGCCGCGTCATCCTGCTCGACGAGCCCTTCACGGGCATCGACGTCAAGACCGAGGCCGCGATCATCGCACTGTTGCGGGAGTTGCGCGCCGCCGGCCACCTGATCCTGGTCTCGACCCACAATCTGGGCAGCGTGCCGGAATTCTGCGATCAGGTCGTCCTCATCAATCGCACCGTGCTCGCCGCCGGGCCGACCGCGGAAGTCTTCACCCAAGGCAATCTCGAGCGCGCCTTCGGCGGCGTATTGCGCAATTTCCAGCTCGGCGGGCCGGCGCTGCACCAGGACGATGATGCGCGGCGGATCACGGTCCTGACCGACGACGAGCGGCCGCTGGTATTCTACGGCGACGGACACAGCCAGCGCTCGGACAAGAGCGGAGCATGAGATGAGCGAGGGCACGTATCTGTCAGAAATGCTCGTCCCATTCAGCTACGATTACATGCTGAAGGCCATGTGGGTGAGTGCGCTGGTCGGTGGCGTCTGCGGCTTCCTGTCCGCTTATCTGATGCTCAAGGGCTGGTCGCTGATGGGCGACGCCTTGGCGCATTCCATCGTGCCGGGCGTCGCTGCAGCCTATATCTTCGGCGCGCCATTCGCGGTGGGAGCGTTCTTCGCCGGGATTCTCGCAGCCGCCGGCATGCAGTTCGTGAAGCTGAAGTCACGCCTGCGGGAGGATGCCGTCATCGGCCTCGTCTTTACCACGCTGTTCGCCCTCGGCCTATTGATGGCATCGATCTGGCCGACCTCCGTCAGTGTCCAGACCATCGTGCTCGGCAACATACTGGCGATCTCCGACGAGGACGTAGTGCAGGTCGCGATCATCTCCGCCGTCTCACTTTTCGTCATGGTGCTTCTCTGGAAGGACCTGATGGTGACTTTCTTCGATGAGAGCCACGCCCGCAGCATTGGCCTGAACACGCGCGCGCTCAAGATCGTCTTTTTCACGCTGCTCAGCGCCTGCACGGTCGCGGCTCTACAGACGGTCGGCGCCTGCCTCGTGATCGCGATGGTCGTGACGCCCGGCGCCACCGCCTATCTGCTGACCGACCGCTTCGGTCGGCTTATTATCATCAGCGTTGCGCTCGGCGTCATGACGAGCTTCGTCGGGGCCTATATCAGCTACTTCCTCGACGGCGCCACCGGCGGCGTCATCGTCACGCTTCAAACCCTGCTTTTCCTTGCCGCCTTCTACTTCGCCCCGAAGCATGGCGTCATCGCCGCGCGACGCCGGCGGCATGCTGCAAGTGAGGTTACCGCATGACAATTGTGTTCGACTGGATCTTGGGTCCCCTTGCCTATCCGTTCATGCAACGGGCGCTGGTCGTATCCGTCATGGTCGCTGCCGTCTGTGCGGTGCTGTCCTGCTACCTCGTGCTGAAGGGCTGGTCACTCATGGGCGACGCCATCTCGCATGCGGTCCTGCCCGGCATCGTGCTCGCCTACATCCTGAACCTGCCGCTCGCAATCGGCGCGTTCGCCGCCGGTTTTTCCTGCGCAGTGTTCACGGGTTATCTGAAGGAGAACAGCCGCGTGAAGGAGGACACGGCCATGGGCATCGTGTTCTCCGGCATGTTCGGCCTGGGCCTCGTCATCTTCACCAAGATCGAGACCGATCAGCATTTGCTGCATATCCTGTTCGGCAACGTGCTCGGCGTGACGGTGCGAGATTTGATCGAAACCGCTGTTGTCGCCGGCGGCACCTTGCTGATCGTGCTCCTCAAGCGCCGCGACCTCCTGCTCTATTGCTTCGATCCGAACCACGCGCGCTCGATCGGCTTGCCGGTGCGCACGCTGCACTACGGCCTGCTGGTTCTGTTGTCTCTCACCATTGTCGCGTCGCTGAAAGCTGTCGGGATCATCCTGGTCATTGCCATGCTGATCGCGCCCGGCGCCACCGCCTATCTCCTGACCGATAGTTTTGAGCGCATGCTCGGTATAGCCGTAATGGTATCCATCCTGTCGGCCATGCTGGGCACCCTCATCAGCTTCCACATCGATGGCGCAACCGGCGCCTGCATCGTGCTCATCCAGGCGCTCTTCTTCACTCTGGCATTCCTGCTTGCGCCGAAGCGCGGTCTTTTGCGGGTGCGCGGCACCGGCGAAAGCCTTGCTGTTGAGAATGACGAAGACGCAGCAACTTTCGAGATCCGGTGATCCCGCAGAATCTCTCGCCGCAACCGAAGTCGCCTGCAGCCCGGCTCAACTCGGCCGCGGCTAATCAGTGCGCGGGCCGTTCCGCATCGTCGCCATCACGATGTCGGCGGCGCGAACGCTCGGCGGCTGGTCGCCGGTCGACATGATCGCGTCCAGCGTGGCGAAGGCCTCGATCTGACTCCGGCGCAGTGCGGAATCTGCAAGGACTTCGCCGAGCGCCCGCGACAGCTTCTCGGGCGTCGCGTTCTCCTGCAAGAACTCCGGGATGACTTCCTTGCCGATCACGAGATTGGCCAGGATCACCGATGGCACGCGGATCGCCCGGCGCAGGATGAAGGCTTCGACCGCGCCGACGCGATAGGCCGTCACCATGGGAACGCCTGATAGGGCAAGCTCCAGCGTCACGGTGCCTGACTTGGCGAACGCGGCATGTGCGATCCTGAACGCGGCGCGCTTCTCGCTCTCGCCGACCACGATTTGCGGCTTGACCTGCCAGCCCTCTATGCCCTCGCGGATCGTCGCTTCCAGATGCGGCATGGTCGGCAGGACCGGCTCGAAGGCAGCGCCGCTTGCGCGCAATTGCGCCAGCGTCTCGCCGAACAGCGCGAGGTGGTGCCTGATCTCGCTGCGGCGGCTCCCGGGCAGCACCAGCAGGACCGGCGGCTGCGCATCGCGCCGCTTCGCTTCCTCGGCATTTGGCCGCAGCGAGGCAAACTGCTCGGTCAGGGGATGGCCGACATAGCTGCAAGGCGGCCCGCCGAGCTTGCGATATTCTTCCGGCTCGAACGGCAACAGCGCCAGCACGTGATCGACATAGCCGAGCATCGCGCGCGCCCTGCCCGGCCGCCAGGCCCAGACCGACGGCGACACATAATCGACGATCGGAATCCCGGGATTGCGCGTGCGAACGCGGCGGGCGACGCGATGGGTGAAATCGGGACTGTCGATGATGACGAGCACGTCCGGTGCCGCATCGATCACGGCGTCAGTGGTTCGCCGGATCAATTGCAGGATCTTCGGCAACTGCTTTGCCACCGCGGCAAGGCCGACGATCGAGAGCTCTTCGATCGGAAACAGCGACGCGAGACCCTCGTGCGCCATCATGCGGCCGCCGACGCCGACAAATTGCACGGCATCGCCGAGCCGCTGGCGCAGCACCTTCATCAGTGCGGCACCGAGGCGATCGCCGGATTCCTCCGTCGCGATCAGGAAGATCTTGCGCGTGATGTGTTCGGTGCGGCCGCGCATCAGCTCTGCAGACCGATCACGAACAGCCGTTTTGCATCCGCAGCCTCGATCATGGCCTGCGGTTCGGCGGCAAGGGTATTGCCGGCAATGACGGCGATGCCGGCAAGGCCCGCTCTCGCGACGCCCTCCACGGTACGCGGCCCGACCGTCGGCAGATCGTAGCGCAGGTCCTGGCCGCTCTTGGGCGCCTTCACCAGCACGCCACAGCCGCTCGGGGCACGGATGCGGCCGTCGGCACGGAGCCGCGCCACGCGGGCCAGCAGCCCGTCGGTCCCCTCGATGTCCTCGACCGCCACCACATGCCCGTTGATCACGACCGCAGCCTGGCCGATGTCGAACGGACCGAGCGCGGCAAGCACCTCGCGCCCCCGCGCAATGTCGGCGCTGGCACTGCCAGTCGGCATCGCGCGCGTGATGCAGCCTTCGGGCATCAGCAGATCCGGAGCGACATCCTTGATCCCGACCATGCGAAATCCATCCCGCTCGAGAATGCGGCCGACCCCGGATAGCAGATGATCGTCACCGCCGCGAAACGCGCGGATGACGTTTCCGAGAACACGGAGTGTCTTGAGGTCCAGCGCGGATTTCGGAGAGCGCCGGCCGCATCAACGTGCCAATGAAGATCAGGTCGCGACAGCCCTCCTCGCGAAACAGCTTGGTCGCACGTCCAAGCTGGCCGACGGAAATCCAGCGATGGCGGAAGCCCTCGACACGGACCGGATCGCAGGCGCCGCGCAGCGCGAACAGCACCGGCGCGATGCCACGTTTGGCAAGCGACTCCGCGACCGCAAACGGCATGGCGCCGCCGCCTGCGATGACGCCAACCGGAGAGGAAATCGCTGGAGCCGCCGACGTCATGGCCCGGGCGCCCCTCTCATCAGTGCTTGCCGTCAACAGCCGGAAGACAGAGCGGTCGCTTGCCCTTGCCGATGAAGGCGAGGATCTCGGCGATCGCCGGATCCTCGGCCGCCAACGGCTGCACCGCGGCCAAGCGCTCGGCGAAGACACCGTCGCCGTGGAACAGCTTCTGGTAGAAGGCGCGGACAGTCACCAGCCGCTCCCTGGTGAACTTGCGGCGCTTCATGCCGATGATGTTGAGGCCTTCGAGCACGGCGTATTGGCCGTTGGCGAGACCGAACGGGATGATGTCGTCGCGTACGCCGCAGACGCCGCCGACCATGACCTGCCGCCCGATCCGCGTGAACTGGTGCACGGCGGAGAGCCCGCCGATGTAGACGAAATCCCCGATCTCGCAGTGGCCGCCAAGCGTGGCGGACGTTGCGAAGATCACATCATTGCCGACCGTGCAGTCATGACCGACATGGCTGTTGTTCATGAAATAGCCGCGGTCGCCGACGCGCGTCAGTCCGCCGCCTTTCACCGTGCCGATGTTCATCGTCACGCCTTCGCGAATGGTGCAGCCGGTGCCGATCTCGAGCCGCGTCGGCTCTCCGCGATAGCTCAGGTCCTGCGGCGGCCCGCCCAGCGCCGCAAACGGCGAAATCACGCATTCCGCGCCGATCGACGTATGGCCGGTGACGGTCACATGCGCAACGAGCTTGCAGTTCTCGCCAATCACGACATCGGGGCCGATGACGCAATAGGGGCCGATCGAGGTGCCCTCGCCGATTACGGCGCCATCCGCAATCCGCGCGGTGGGATCGATCATGCTCATGACAAGAGGCCCGCTACTGGTTGATGCGCAAGCGCGCTAAACAATCGAATTTTCCGGTGGTTAGCGCGACATTGCCCGACATGTCCAGTGACGTATCATGACCACGTATTGCAGCGCGCGGGTGTGCGGATCGCATCCGGAGATCGAAAGGCGCACCGAGCCGTTCAATCCGTCAGCATCGCACCGACATCGGCTTCGGCGACGATCTGACCGTTGACCTTGGCGTCGCCGTGAAACCACCACATGGTCTTGCGGCGGCCGATCGAGCGCATGTGGTACTCGATGGTGTCGCCGGGCATCACGGGCTTACGGAATTTGCACTTGTCGATGGTGAGGAAATAGACGGCGCGCGGCTTCTCGGTACCCTCCACCGACTTGATGCCGATCACGCCGGCGGTCTGCGCCATGGCCTCGATCATCATCACGCCGGGATAGACGGGGCGTTCGGGAAAATGCCCGAGGAACGATGGTTCGTTGTACGTGACGTTCTTGACGCCGATGCCGCTATAGTCCGCGCGGATGTTGATGACCCGGTCGATCAACAACATCGGATAGCGGTGCGGCAGCGTCTTGAGGATGTCGTTGATGTCCACAAGCTCGAACCTGACCGGTGACTCCTCCATTACTCCCGTTCCTCGCCTTTCGAATCCGGCGCACCGTCGCGCACCAGCCGCTCCACCGCTAGAATCTCCCTAAACCACTGCTTGGTCGGTTTGGCAAAGTGACCACCCCAGCGACCATTGGGTGGGATGTCGTCCTTCACCGCGCTCATCGCCGTGACCTGGGCGCCGTCGCCGATCTTGAGGTGATTGTTGATGCCCACCTTGGCGCCCAGCGCGACATTGTCGCCGATGGTCAGGCTGCCCGCGAGCCCGATCTGCGCCGCAAGCAAGCAGTGCCTGCCGATCGTCACATTGTGGCCGATCTGGACCTGGTTGTCGATTTTGGTGCCCTCGCCGATCACGGTGTCGCGCAGGCTGCCGCGGTCGATGGTGGAACCGGCGCCGATCTCGACATTGTTCTGGATCAGGACCCGTCCGGTCTGCGGTACCTTGAGATGGCCATCGGGCCCGAAGAAGATGAAGCCGTAGCCGTCCTGGCCGATATTGCAGCCGGGATGGATCAGGACGTTGTTGCCGATCAGGGCGTTCTGGATCGTCGTCTTGGCGCCGACATTGCAGTCGCGCCCGATCTTGACGTCGGCTGCGATCACCGCGCCCGCGCCGACGACGGTGCCGGAGCCGATCTCGACCCGGGCCCCGATCACCGCCAGCGGATCGACGATCACGCCGTCCTCCAGATGCGCCGTTGGGTCGATGATTGCCGACGGCGCAATGCCCTCGACACCGAACCAGGAGCCGGGCCTCAGTGCATCGCTGTGCCATTGCCGGGCCAAGTGCACGAAGGCATGGAACGGCTTTGGGGCGCGCAGCACCGCCACATGAGCGGGAACCTCGGCCTCGAAGCGTGGGCTGACCAGGCAGGCGCCGGCCTTGGTCGAGGCGAGCTGGTCGACATATTTGAGATTGTCGAAAAACGTCAGATGCATGGGGCCGGCCTCGTCGAGCGAGGCAAGCCCTCTGATCACCTGGCTGTCCCTGGAGGGGTCGACCAAATGCGCCTTCGTCAACGCGGCGATGTCAGCCAGCGTCGACGAAGGAGGACTCTTGAAGAAAATCGGCTGCGCCATTCCATCCGTCGCACTGCGGCCGACGATCGCGCTTAGAACGATGTTCCGCCGCCAAACTTGAATTCCTGCACGCGATCAAACTGACCCTTGGTAAGCGGGATCGCATAGTCGAAGCGCAGCGGACCGAACGGCGAGGCCCAGATCAGGCCGACACCGACTGAGGTGCGGACGACGTTGCCATTATCATACTGCAGTCCGAGGCAGGTACCAGGATTGGACGGGACCACCCCGTTGCCAACGGTTGGCGGAATGCAGCCCGGCAAGTTGACTTCGCCCGTCTCCGCCCACGATGTCGGCCCCTTGTAGTCAAACAGACCGCCGGCGTCGGCATAGATCGAACCCTTGAGCCCGACCTCCTTCGGCAGGAACCAGAATGGCATCTGCAGTTCCGCCGACACGCCCCAGTACTTGGTGCCGCCGAGCGCGTCCATCGTGCCGAACGGATTGATGTCGCGTGGACCGATGCCGTTCGGAGCGAAACCGCGGACCAGGTTCGGACCCATCTGGAAGTGGTCGAGCATGCGGATCTGATCGTTGCCAATCTGGTTGAGAATGCCGCCCTGAGCATGGATCAGGCCGACGATATCGGCGACCAGCGGGGTGTAGTACTTCACGTCGATCGCGGTCTTGATATAGCTGACGTCGCCACCGACGCCGGCAAAGTCCTGCTTGAAGTCGACCAGAAGGCCGTCAGTCGGGTTCTTGTTGTTATCGAGCGTGTTGTAGTTGAGCGAGTAGCCGAGCGCCGAAGTGAGCGTCTTGCCACCCTGCAGCTCCTTGCGGACCGGCAGCGATGCTTCGCCGTCGCTATAGCACCACAGACCGAGACCCGAGGCGTCGGTGGCGCTCTGGCCCCCAGCCGTCGCTGTGCCTCCCGCAGGAATTCCGTTCAGTTGCGCGAAGGCCGGCGATGGGTTGAACGCGAGCAGGCCGTTGTTGGGATTGTTGTTACAGTTCGCGAGCTGGAACGGCAGGCTGATCTTCTGCTGATAGATCGAGTAACGGAGCTGCAACGCGAGGTCTTCACGCAGGCTGAAGCCTAGCCGCGGGCTGAAGCCGAGCGTCTCGGTGCCGTACGAAATATAGCTGTTGGCGAGTTGCTGGCGCTGGTACAGGTCGAGGCCGAGCGCCACGCGATAGTCGAGCAAATACGGCTCGACAAACGACAGCGAGTAGCCGCGCGCATATTGTCCGTAGGTCACGGACGCCTTCGCGAACAGACCTCGCCCCAGGAAGTTGCGTTCCGAGATGCTGACTTCGGCGAGCGCACCGTCGGTGGTCGAATAGCCGCCCGAGACCGAGAAGTCGCCGGTCGACTTCTCCTCGAGATCGACGATCAGGATCACGCGGTCGCTGGAGGAGCCCGGCTCGGTGACGATCTTCACGCTCTTGAAGAAGTCGAGGTTCTTCAGCCGCCGCTCGGCGCGGTCGACCAAAGCGCGGTTGTAGGCGTCGCCTTCGGAAATATCGAACTCGCGGCGGATCACGTAGTCGCGGGTGCGGGTATTGCCGCGGATATTGATGCGCTCGATATAGGTTCGCGGACCCTCGTCCACGGCGAACACGATCGAGACCGTGTGATTCTCGAAATTGCGATCGCCGCGCGGCCGCACGACGGCGAAGGCATAGCCGCGCCGCGACGCCTCGATCTGCATTTCCTCGACGGATTTCTCGAGCGCCTCGGCGTTGTACAGCGAACCGACGGAAACGCGCGAGAACGAGCTCAGCGAGTTCGGATCCAGCGTCGCGATCGAGGACTGGTAGCTGACGGACGCCACCCGATACTGCTGTCCCTCCTCGATCTTGAAGGTGACGAGGAAGCCCTTCTTCTCGGGATCGTATTCGGTCAGCGCGGCCACCACCTGAACATCGGCGAAGCCATGCTTGAGGTAGAAGCGGCGAATCAGGTCGCGGTCGGCCTCGACGCGATCGGGATCGTAGGTGTCGGAGCCGCCAAGGAAGCTCAGCAGGTTCGATTCGCGGGTCTTGATGACGTCGCGCAGGCGGTAAGACGAATAGTAATTGTTGCCGATGAACTCGATCGACCGCACACCGGTCTTCGGGCCTTCGGTGATGGTGAAGATCAGGTCGACGCGGTTGTTCGGCTGCTCGATGATCTCCGGGTTGACGCGCACGTCATAGCGGCCCGAACGGCGGTAGATTTCCGCGATGCGCTGGGCGTCGGACTGCACCATCGGACGCGAGAAGGTACCGCGCGGCTTGGACTGGATTTCCGCCGAAAGCTGGTCATCCTTGACCTTCTTGTTGCCCTCGAAAGCGATGCGGCCGATCACGGGGTTTTCGACCACGGTGACGACGATCCGGCCGCCGGTGGGGGTGATTCGGACGTCCTGGAACAGCCCGGTCTCGATCAGCGCCTTCAGGCCATCGTCGATGTCGGCCTGGCTCAAGCGCCCGCCCGGACCCGGCTTGAAATAGGAGCGGATGGTCTCGACCTCGACACGGCGGTTCCCCTCCACCGTGATTGAATCCACCGTCTGGGCGGCAGCAGGCGCAGACACAAGCATAGCCGCCAGCGAGGCAGCCACCGGCACAGCGAACATGATCAGGGTGGCAAGTAGTGCCCCCCTCACTCGCATTCCAACAATCATGCGCACCGCGCCCTTATCATTCCACTGCCGGCCCGTTCCCCAACGGTCCGACAGATTCCCAACCTTACTGCTCAGCTTGTAGCCAATTTTGCCATGGCGGCAAACGATTGGCGGCCGTGCAATTCCATTTTCATTCCAAGACGTTGCCGTTAGGCAACGCCACAAAAAAGCCGTTTCACGATGCCGCGAGATGGAGGATGTCGTTGTAGGTCGCAAACACCATCAGCATTAGCACCAGAGCGAGGCCGATTCGGAACCCCATTTCCTGCGCGCGTTCGGACAGCGGCCGGCCGCGGATCGCCTCCACCGCATAGAACAGGAGGTGGCCGCCATCCAGCAGCGGCACCGGGAACAAGTTCAGGAGCCCGATCGAGATCGAGAGCACGGCGGCAAGGTGAATCAGCGCGGCGAGGCCGATGCTGGCGACCTGACCCGAGATTCGCGCAATCCCGAGCGGCCCGCCGACCTGGTTTGCGGCCTCGCGGCCGGTGAAGACACCGCCGATATAAGAGAGCGTCCGGTCGACCACGAACCAGGTCTCCTTGACCCCGAGCCAGAGCGCGGTAGCGGGATCGACCCGCTCGGTCACGGCCTCGCCCGGCGCGGTGGCGCGGGTGATTCCGAGAATGCCCTGCCGGTGGGTGTTCCCGAAGGGATCCTTGATGTCGCGAAGTTCGGGCGTCGCCTGCAACTGGATCGTGGAGCCGCTGCGCTTGACAGTGAAAGTGAGCCGGTCGCCACCGTGGATGCTGACGATGCGCTGCATGTCCGAGAAGCTGCCGATCGCGGTTCCGTCGATCGCGGTGATCACGTCGCCGACCTGGAACCCGGCCGCCGCCGCGGCACTCCCCTGCTCGACCTTGTCAACCTGCGCCGTGGTGCTCGGCTTGCCGAAGAAGGTGAACAGGCAGGTGAAGATCACGATCGCCAGGATGAAATTGGCGATCGGCCCGGCCGCGACGATCGCTGCGCGCGGCCCGACCTTCTTGTGATGGAAGCTGCCCTTGCGCTCCTCCGCGGTCATGGCCGCGAGGGACTCGGTTGAAGGCGTGGAGGCCTCACTTTCGTCGCCGAAGAATTTGACATAGCCGCCGAGGGGGATCGCGGAGAGCTTCCAGCGCGTGCCGTGGCGGTCGTTGAAGCCGAACAGTTCCGGTCCGAAGCCCAGCGAGAAGGTTAACACCTTCACGCCGGCCCAGCGGGCGACCAGGAAATGGCCGAGCTCGTGGAAGAAGACGACGATGGTCAGGACGAACAGGAAGGGAACCACGTAACCGATGAGCCCGTGGCCCAACGTATTGAAACTATGCAAGAAAAACTCGGTCATTCAGTTCCCCTCGACCAGGGCCGGAGGCCCCGTTCCAACCCTCTAGGATGCCTTTAAGGCAATTTGAGGCAATAGGGAGGCAGCCCTATTTCTGGCGTTATGGTCAACGGAAATCGCATCATCGGCCGATGTCAGAGGCGCCAGATTGCCGGACCTGATCCAGTCGTTCAGGGTCGCCTCCACCAGACGCGCGATCGCGCCGAACTTGATCTTGCCGGCGATGAAGGCGGCAACCGCCACCTCATTGGCTGCATTGTATACCGTGGTCGCGCCCCCGCCGGTCCTTAACGATTCGTAAGCCAGCCGGAGCCCCGGGAACCGCTCGAAATCCGGCGCCTCGAAGGTCAACTGGCCGATCTTGGCCAGGTCGAGCTTTGCCGACGGCCCGACGATGCGATCGGGCCAGCCGAGGCAGTGCGCGATCGGGATGCGCATGTCGGGGGTACCGAGCTGCGCGACCACCGAACGGTCCGAGAATTCCACCATGCCATGGATGATCGACTGCGGGTGCACCAGCACGTCGATCTGGTCCGGCGCCAGCGCGAACAGATAGGAAGCCTCGATCACCTCGAGCCCCTTGTTCATCATCGAGGCCGAGTCGATGGTGATCTTCTGGCCCATGCTCCAGTTCGGATGCTTCAGCGCCTGCTCTAAAGTCGCCTGCTCGATATCGGCCGGCGCCCAGGTGCGGAACGGCCCACCGGAGGCGGTGATGATCACCCGCACCAGCTCCTCGCGGTTGCCGGAGCTCAGCGCCTGAAACAGCGCGTTATGCTCGGAATCCGCTGGCAGGATGCAGGCGCCCGCCTTCAGCGCACGCTGCATGAAGAAATCGCCGGCGCAGACCAGACACTCCTTGTTGGCGAGCGCGACCGCCGCCCCGCGATCGACCGCCGCTAGCGCCGGCTTCAGGCCCGCCGCGCCACTCACAGCCGCCATCACCCAATCGGCGGGCCGCGCAGCAGCCTCGATGATCGCGCTTTCGCCGGCGCCGCACTCGATCCGGGTGCCCGCCAGCGCGTCCTTCAATTCGGACAGCTTGCTCGGATCGGCCACCGCCGCAAATCGCGCGTTGAATTCCCGGGCGAGCTTGGCGAGTGCCTGCACATTGCCATTGGCGGTCAGCGCCTCGACGCGGAAACGATCGCGCGCACCGCGCAGCAGGTCCATGGTGCTGTCGCCGATCGAGCCGGTGGCGCCCAGCACGGTCACGGTGCGGACCGCGGATGCCGCGGCCTTGTTGTTTCGCAATGGGACAGCGCTCATTTCCTCACCAAACCATAAGACCGCGGCCGACGCCATCCGCGCCGCCCCGCAAGAAGCCGAAAATTGCGGCGACGGCAACCGCGGCGACGAATCCGTCCAGCCGGTCCATCAGCCCGCCATGGCCGGGAATGAGATGGCTGGAATCCTTCACGCCGAACCGCCGCTTCACCGCGGATTCGAAGAGATCGCCGAACTGGGAAATCACCGACAGCACCGCGCCCAGGACCAGCAGCGGCGCAACCGGGCCGAGGCCGAACGCTGCAAAGCCCGCCGCGACGACAAGGCTACCCACAAAGCCGCCAAGCGCGCCAGCCCAGGTCTTCTTCGGGCTGACCCGCGGCCAGAGTTTTGGGCCGCCGATGCTGCGGCCGGCGAAATAGCCGCCGATGTCGGTCGCCCAGACGACCAACAGCACGAACATCAGCGCCACAAACCCTTCGTCAGGATCCCGCCGCAGCAGAACCGATGCGACTTCCGCAACGGCGGCATAGCAGAATCCGGCTATCGTCCACTGACGTTGCTCGGGTGAAATCACGGTAATCGCGATCAGCCCGATCGCCAGCACCGATAGCGAGACGTCAAGCCGCCCTGCCCCAAGACAGAGTCCCGCAGCCGCCAGCGCGATCACACCGGCCACGGTCACGCGCAGCCTGCGTCCGACTCCGACGATCATCAGCCATTCGACATAGAGGCCGACCGCGGCGAGCGTAACCAGGAGAGTCCAGAGAAAGCCGCCGGCATAGGCGATTGCAATCGCGACCGGCGCCAGCACCAGCGCCGCGATCACGCGCATCAGGAGATTGCGCGATGGCGGCTCGCTCGTTGCCGCGGGTGCGGCTTTATCTTGGGTCACGATGCGGTTTTCGCAGCCAGGCCACCGAAGCGGCGCTCGCGTCTGGCATATTCGGCGACCGCGCTCTCCAACGCCGCCTTGTCGAAGTCCGGCCAGTGGATCGGCACGAACACGAGCTCGCTATAGGCCGCCTGCCACATCAGGAAATTCGACAACCGCTGCTCGCCGCTGGTGCGGATGATCAGATCGGGATCGGGAATGTCGGGGGCGTCGAGATATTGCCCGAGCGTGTCAGCGTCGATCGATGCGGGATCGCGCTTTCCTTCCGCGACCTCCTGCGCCAGCCGCCGCGCGGCGCCGGCGATCTCCTGGCGCGAGCCATAGTTGAAGGCGACGACGAGATTGAGCTTGGTGTTTTCCCTGGTGAGCTCTTCGGCTTCGTTGAGCAGCGCGCAGATGTCAGGATCCAGCCCCTCGCGCTCGCCGATGACGCGCACCCTCACCCCGTCGCGGTGCAGCGTTGCCAGATCGTTGCGGATGAAGCGGCGCAGGAGGCCGAAGAGATCGCCGATCTCGGTCGCCGGGCGGGACCAGTTTTCGGACGAGAACGAGAAGATGGTGAGATAGAGGATGCCGAGCTCGTGCGAGGCGCGCACCACGCGGCGCAGCGCCTCCACGCCGCGCCGATGTCCCTCCGCACGCGGCAGGCCCCGTGCCGCCGCCCAGCGCCCGTTGCCGTCCATGATGATGGCCACATGCAACGGACTGCCGGTTCGATCCGGTCCGGCAGTTGCAGGTGCAGGGGCGTTCGACATCGGCGCTGTCCAAATCAGACGGTCAGGATTTCCTTT
Source organism: Bradyrhizobium sp. USDA 10063 (assembly GCF_054063735.1). Classification (NCBI taxonomy): domain Bacteria; kingdom Pseudomonadati; phylum Pseudomonadota; class Alphaproteobacteria; order Hyphomicrobiales; family Nitrobacteraceae; genus Bradyrhizobium; species Bradyrhizobium sp. USDA 10063. Next base: position 1,349,151 of record NZ_JBSSGP010000002.1, read on the forward strand.
TCCTTGGCCGCCAGCAACTGATCGATTTCGGCGATCACGCCGTCGGTCGCCTTCTGCACCTCGGCGGCGAGCCGCTCCTGATCGTCCTCGGAGATCTCGTGGTTCTTCTCGAGCTTCTTGACGATGTCGAGCCCGTCGCGGCGGACATGGCGGACCGCAACCTTGGCCGCTTCAGCATATTTATGCGCGACCTTGACGAGCTCCTTGCGACGCTCGGCGTTGAGTTCGGGAATACGCAGCCGCAACACCTGGCCTTCGGTCGCGGGCGAGAGGCCCAGATTGGAATCGACGATCGCCTTCTCCACCGCCTTGACCATCGACTTGTCCCAGACCTGCACCGAGAGCAGCCGCGGCTCGGGCACGCTGACAGTGGCAAGCTGGTTCAGCGGCATGTGCGAGCCGTAGGCCTCGACCTGCACCGGCTCGAGCATTGACGCTGCGGCACGGCCGGTGCGAAGGCCGCCCAGTTCGTGCTTGAGGGACTGGGTCGCGCCCTGCATGCGGCGCTTCAATTCGTTGATGTCAAAACCAGGCGTGGGCATGACGTTCTCCCCTTCCTCTGGAGCATGGGCCGATCAGGCTGGATCGGATCATGATCTCATGTCTTCGCTTGGGCATGATCTCATCGGAAAACCGGTTCCCGCTTTTCCGGATCATGCCCTGGAAACCAACCGCCATGCCGCGACGCCTAGGCGTCAGCCGGCGACAACCGTACCGTGGCCCGCGCCGCGCAGGATGGCGCCGATCGAGCCAGGCTCGGCGATCGAAAATACGATGATAGGCAGCGACGTCTCGCGGGCAAGCGCGAATGCAGTCGCGTCCATGACCTTGTAACCGCCCGCAATCGCCTGCGAATGCGTCAGGCGATCGAAACGCTTGGCCGACGGGTCCTTCTTGGGATCGGCACTGTAGACGCCGTCGACATTGGTGGCCTTCAGGACCGCATCCGCACCGATCTCGGCCGCGCGCAGGACCGCGGTGGTATCCGTGGTGAAGAACGGATTGCCGGTTCCGCCGCCGAGCAGGATGATCTTGCCCTCGGCGAGGTATTTGTGCGCCGCACTGCGGGTGAACAATTCGGAGATCTCCGGCATCACGAAGGCCGACAGCGTCCGCGCCGGCGTCCCCTTGCGTTCGATCGCCGATTCCAGCGCGAGGCAGTTCATCACGGTCGCCAGCATGCCCATGGTGTCGCCGGTGGTGCGGGATACGCCATGGGAGGACACCTGCACGCCGCGCACCATGTTGCCGCCGCCGACCACGACCGCAACTTCGGTCCCGAGATGGCGCGCCGCGATCAGGTCGTCGGCGATGCGGTCGATGGTGGGCTGGTCGATGCCGAAGGATTGGCTGCCGGCGAGGTATTCCGCCCGAAAGCTTGATCACCACGCGACGATAGACCGGCTCAGCCATGATCGCTTCCTCAAATCCCGCGCAAGCAGGTCCCGGCGCGCGATGGGCGCCGGAACCGTCCGATCCCCGCGGTTACTTCTTGCCGCTGGCCGCCGCGACTTCGGCTGCGAAATCGGATTCCTGCTTCTCGATTCCCTCGCCGAGAGCATAGCGCACAAAACCGGCGACCTTCACCGGCCCGCCGACCTTACCCTCAGCTTCCTTGAGCGCCTGCGCCACGGACTTTCCGCTATCGTGGATGAAAGCCTGCTCCAGCAGGCAGACTTCCTTGTAGAAGGTCTTCAGGCCGGACTCGACGATCTTCTCGATCACGTTCTCCGGCTTGCCCTGCTGACGGTACTTGTCGGCGAGCACGTCCTTCTCGCGCCTGACGACGTCAGGATCGAGCCCGGCGGGATCGATCGCCTGCGGGTTGGCGGCGGCGACATGCATGGCGAGCTGGCGGCCGAGCGCGGCAAGCTCATCGGCCTTGCCGGCCGATTCCAGCGCCACGATCACGCCCATCTTGCCGGCGCCCTCGGTGACGGCGTTGTGGATGTAGCTCGACACCACGCCCTTGCCGACCTCGAGCGCAGCCGCGCGGCGCAGCGTCATGTTCTCGCCGATGGTCGCGATGGCGTCGTTGATGGCAGCCTCGACCGTGACGGCGCCGATCTTGGCCGCCTTGATCTTCTCGACGTCGGCGCCGACGTCGAGCGCGACCTGGGCGATCATCTTGACGAGGCCCTGGAATTGCTCGTTGCGCGCAACGAAGTCGGTCTCGGAATTGACCTCGACGACGACACCCTTGGTGCCCTTGGTCAGGGCGCCGATCAGGCCCTCGGCGGCAACGCGGCCGGCCTTCTTGGCGGCCTTCGACAGGCCCTTCTTACGCAGCCAGTCCTGCGCGGCCTGCATGTCGCCGGCGGTCTCGGTCAGCGCCGCCTTGCAATCCATCATTCCCGCGCCGGTCGACTCGCGCAGGTCCTTGACCATCGCTGCTGTGATCGTTGCCATCGTTGAATTCCTTCTTGCCTGTGAAGCGCTGCGGCGCCGTTAAGGCGCCGCCGCCAGCGACAGGAAATGCCTTGATCTGGGAATTGAAGCGCTGGCCGGAAAGGTCCGGCCAGGCTGCCGTTCGCGTTATTCCGCTTCCGCGGTGAGCGCCTTGGCCTGAGCGACCCAGGCGTCGGCACGGCTCGGCAGACCGACCTCTTCGCCGATCTTGTGCGCGGTATCGTGATCGAGCTCGGCGAGCTGCCAGTAGTGGAAGATGCCGAGATCGTTGAGCTTCTTCTCGATCGTGCCGGACACACCGGTGAGCTTCTTGAGGTTGTCGGCGGTGCCGCGCGGCCCCGGCAGGCCCTGGAAGCCGGTCGCCGCCGTGGTCGCCGGGAGCTCTTCCTGTACCGGCTGGACGGAAGCGCCGACATCGATGCCGGCATCGCCCTGCGCGCGCGAAATACCGTCGATCGCGGCCCGCGCGACCAGGTCGCAATAGAGCGAAATCGCCCGGCCGGCGTCGTCATTGCCCGGCACCACATAGGTGATGCCCTTCGGATCCGAATTGGTATCGACGATCGCGGCGACGGGGATGTTGAGCCGCTGCGCTTCCTGGATCGCGATGTCTTCCTTGTTGGTGTCGATCACGAAGATCATGTCGGGCAGGCCGCCCATGTCCTTGATGCCGCCGAGCGAACGGTCGAGCTTGTCGCGCTCGCGCTGCAGCGTCAGCCGCTCCTTCTTGGTGTAGGAATTGGCTTCGCCTGACGAGAGCACCTCGTCCAGATGACGCAGCCGCTTGATCGAGGCCGAGATCGTCTTCCAGTTGGTCAGCGTACCGCCGAGCCAGCGCGAATTGACGAAATACTGCGCCGAGCGCTTCGCCGCGTCCGCGACGCCATCCTGCGCCTGCCGCTTGGTGCCGACGAACAGGATGCGGCCGCCCTTGGCGACGGTATCGCTGACCGCCTGCAATGCACGATGCAGCATCGGCACGGTCTGGGCGAGATCGATGATATGGATGTTGTTGCGGGCGCCGAAAATGTACTCCGCCATTTTCGGGTTCCAGCGGTGGGCCTGGTGGCCAAAGTGCACGCCAGCTTCCAAAAGCTGACGCATGGTGAAATCGGGTAGCGACATCGTCTTGATTCTCCGGTTGGTTCCTCCGGAAACGTGTGAGCAAGCGAGCCTTCTCGGCCCGGCTGCCACCGGACGGCCTTCTAGAGCCATGTTTCCGTGTGAGATGGCGCGCTATATAGCGCGATTTCCGCCAGAAGCAAGGAAATATGGGCGGATTGGGGGGCTCCCCCTTCTAAAGGGTCTCGGGCCACCGCCGGGCGCCGTGAAGTACCCGCAAAACCTGAACTGTCTGGCCCGCCACCCGATAGGGCACAATATACGGCGTCTTCGAAATCACCAGTTCTCGCGTTCCCGGAACCCGGCCCGGCCTTCCCATTTCGGGATTATCGGATAGCAGCATCTCCACATTGTGCATGATGTGGAGCACGATACGCTTCGCCGCCGCTGGGCTGCTCTGTTCAATATAGGCTCGTATCGCGATCAGGTCCTCGACAGCTTCAGGGGACCAAACGGCGCTCATGTCCGCTTGGGAAACGGCCTTTCTTTGCCGCTACCCCACGATGTCACCCAGTCTTTGACCTCTTCGTGCGAAATTCCCTCGCCGCGATCCAGTGACGCGATCGCTCGCTTTATACCCGCAACCTGCCATTCGTTGATGTCGAGATACTCGTTGATCGCCTCGGCGGCGAGAAAGGAACGGCTGCGCCCGGTGCTCTTGGCCAGCTTTTCCAGCCGCTTCTTTGCCGCGGAATCTACGCGCACTGTGAATGTGGTAGAGGCCATATCTCACCCAATGTACCAGCTTGTGTACAAATAAGCATAGCCTGCCCGATCCGCAATACGGCGCTCATAGCGTCTCGACCATCTCGACACCCGTCACCGCCTTGATGGCGCCGGCGATCTGCGGGGACACCTGGAAGCGGCCTTCAAGCTTGAATTCGACCTCGGTCTCCAGATCGAGCCGCAGCACCAGCGCGATATCGCCACCGGTGCCATTACCTGGCTGCAGGCGCTTGGCGATCGAGTCCAGCGGCTTGGTGTCGCGCAGGAAGATGCGCAGACCCTTTTGCGTCTTGGCGGCCGCGGCATCGAGCGGCTCGGCATGCAGCACGCGGGCGCGGACGTCCTCGCCCTGCAGTTCGGCGCCGAGTTGCAACAGCACGGCAGCCCCCGGCTCCAGCACGTCGCGGTATTGCGCGAGCCCTTCCGAAAACAGCACCGCTTCGAAATGGCCGGTGGGGTCGGACAGGCCCATGATGCCCATCTTGTTGCCGGTCTTGGTGCGCCGCTCCATGCGCGACACCACGGTTGCCGCGACCTTGCCCGCGGTCGCACCGGTTTTCACCGCGCGCGAAAACTCGGCCCAGGACTGCACCCGGAGCCGCTTCAAGGCTGTGGCGTAGTCGTCGAGCGGGTGGCCCGAGAGGAAGAAGCCGATGGCGTCATATTCGCGTCGCAGCCGATCCGCCGGCAGCCACGGCTCGACCTGCGGCAGTACGATGCTCGGCGCGTCCGAAAGTCCGCCGAACATATCGTTCTGGCCCGATGTCGCCGCCTCATGGCTACGCTGGCAGGCAGCGAGGATCACGTCCGCACCGGCGAAGACGCGAGTCCGGTTCGGCTCGAGCGAGTCAAAGGCGCCGGCGGCGGCGAGACTTTCGATGATGCGCTTGTTGATCGCGCGGGGGCTCACGCGCGCGGCAAAATCGGCCAGCGACGTGAAGGCGCCCTTGCGCCGCTCCTCCACGATCTGCTCGACCGCCTGCAGACCGACGCCTTTCAGCGCGGCCAATGCATAGTAGATGGTGTTGCTGCCGACCTCGAAGGTTGCGCCGGAGCGGTTGATGTCGGGCGGTTCGACCTTGATGCCGAGCCGCTGTGCCTCGGAACGGAATTCGGAGAGCTTGTCCGTGTTGTTGAGTTCGAGCGTCATCGACGCCGCCAGGAACTCCACCGGATAATGCGCCTTCATATAGGCGGTTTGATAGGACACCAGCGCGTAGGCCGCGGCGTGGCTCTTGTTGAAACCGTAGTCGGCGAACTTGGCGAGCAGTTCGAAGATCGTCTCCGCCTGCCCTTTCGGCACGCCATTCTTGACTGCGCCGGCGACGAAGATCTCGCGCTGCTTCTCCATCTCGGCGCGGATCTTCTTACCCATGGCGCGGCGCAGCAGGTCGGCTTGGCCGAGCGTATAGCCTGCCATCTGCTGCGCGATCTGCATCACCTGCTCCTGGTAGATGATGACGCCGAACGTCTCTTTCAGGATCGGCTCCAGGATCGGATGCAGATATTCCGGTTCTTCGTCGCCGTGCTTGCGCGCGCAATAGGTCGGGATGTTGGCCATCGGGCCGGGGCGATAGAGCGCCACCAGGGCGATGATGTCCTCGAAACGGTCCGGCCGCATGTCGATCAGCGCCCGCCGCATGCCCTGGCTTTCAACCTGGAACACGCCGACCACATCGCCCCGCGCCAGCATCTGATAGCTTTCGGCGTCGTCGATCGGCAGCGTCGCCAGATCGACATGCTCATTGCGCTGCTTGAGCAGTCTCACGGCGACATCAAGCACCGTCAGCGTCTTCAGGCCGAGGAAGTCGAACTTCACAAGCCCCGCCGGCTCGACCCATTTCATATTGAACTGGGTCACCGGCATGTCGGATTTGGGGTCTCGGTAGAGCGGCACGAGTTCGCTCAAGGGGCGGTCGCCGATCACGATGCCGGCGGCATGGGTCGAAGCGTGCCGGGTCAGACCTTCCAGGCGTTGCGCAATGTCGAAGGCGCGCGCAACCACAGGATCCTCGTCGCGGAAAGCCTGCAGCTTGGGCTCGCCCTCGATCGCCTGCGCCAGCGTCACCGGCGCGGCGGGATTTTGCGGCACCAGTTTTGTCAGCTTGTCGACCTGGCCATAGGGCATCTGCAGCACCCGGCCGACGTCGCGCAGCACGCCGCGCGCCTGCAGCGTGCCGAAGGTGATGATCTGCGCCACCTGATCGCGGCCGTAGCGCTCCTGCACATAGGAGATCACCTCGCCGCGGCGATCCTGGCAGAAGTCGATGTCGAAGTCCGGCATCGATACGCGTTCCGGATTGAGGAAGCGCTCGAACAGGAGGCCGAATCGGATCGGATCGAGATCGGTGATGGTCAGCGCCCAGGCGACCAGCGAGCCCGCGCCCGAGCCGCGGCCCGGCCCGACCGGAATGTCGTGGGCCTTCGCCCATTTGATGAAGTCGGAGACGATCAGGAAGTAGCCCGCATAGTTCATGCGGTTGATGACATCGATCTCGAAGGCGAGACGCTTCTGATAGTCCTCTTCCGTAGTGCCCGGCGACAAGCCATGGACCTTAAGACGCCTCGCGAGCCCCTCCTCGGCCTGTCGATTCAGCTCCGCGGCCTCTTCGCTTGCCGCATCGGAGGCCGATCCGGCACCGACGGTGAAGCGCGGCAAGATTGGCTTGCGCGTCTTCGGCCGGAACGAGCAGCGCTCGGCGATCTCGACCGTCGACGCCAGGGCTTCCGGAATATCGGCAAACAGCACCGCCATCTCGGCGCGGGTCTTGAAACGGTGGTCGGGCGTGAGCTGCTCGCGATCGGTCTCCGCGATCAGCCGGCCGCCCGCAATGCACAGCAGCGCGTCGTGGGCCTCGTAGTCGTCGGTGCTCGCGAAATAGGGCTCGTTGGTCGCGACCAGCGGCAGGCCCTTGGTATAGGCGAGATCGATCAGGCCTGTCTCGGTGCGGCGCTCCTTGTCGACGCCGTGGCGCTGCAGCTCGATATAGAGACGGTCACCGAACAGGCTTGCCAGGCGCTCGCAACGCGTGGCGGCGAGGCTCGCGTGATCGGCCGCCAGCGCAAGCGCGAGCGGGCCGTCCGGACCGCCGGTCAAAGCGATCAGGTCCTCGGCATCGTCCTTGAGCCAGTCGAACTTGATATGCGGCAATTGGTGAACGGGCGTCTCCAGGAACGCCCGCGAGTTCAACCGCATCAGGCTGCGATAGCCGTCTTCACGCGCGGCGAGCAGCACGATTCGGGCCGGAGCGCCGGCGAGCGCGCTGCGCGAATTCGGATCGACATCGCCGAAATCGACCGCGAGCTCACAGCCGACGATGGGCTGGATGCCATAGCCGGCCATCTTGTCGGAAAATTCCAGCGCACCGAACATGTTGTCGGTGTCGGTCAGCGCGAGCGCCGGCTGGCGGTCCGCTTTGGCAAGCTCGCCGAGCTTGGCGATCTTGATCGAACCCTTCAGCAGCGAATAGGCCGAATGAACGTGAAGATGAACGAATCCGGCACTGGGCATGGTGCTTCGAGGCTTTCGCGCGTCAGGGGGTTAGAGCGATTCTCGGGCCGACTGCCCGACTCGCTCCATAATGGTGGTGCCTCGGTCGCGCGAAGTCTACGCGCAACGCGTACTCTCCACACGGAGCCCGGCTTTTCCCCAAACCGTCTCCCAAGCCGTCCCGCCGACCGCCCTCGCTTAGAACTGGGGAATCAGTTGCGCCCAGACCGCAATCATCCCAATGAACAGGGTGATCGATGCTAACGCGGCGGCCTCTTCCACGAAGATCTTCAACATCGCCCGTCTCCCTCGACTAGAACGTATAGAGAACATTGTTCTCATTTTGTTCTTTGAGTCAAGGGCACCGGCTGCCGCGATCTCCCGATGGTTAATCCTGCAGGTGAATAAAAAAAAGCCCCGGGCGATTGCCCGGGGCTGATTGTGCCGCGTTGGTCTTCGCGAAAATCAGTACTTCGCGATGAGCGGAGCGCCGCCGAAGCCGAACTTGTAGTTCACGCGGACGGTGACGAGGTCGACGTCCTGCTTGATGTCGTCGATACGCGTGACGCCGAAGGCCGGGTTCACGAACGTGTTGCTCTCGGTGTCCATGAACAGATGGTTGTATTCGACGCCGGCCGACCAACCGGGAGCGAAGGCGAATTCGAGGCCGGCGCCGACGCTGCCGCCCCAACGGGTCTTCTCGACGCTGTCGGCGACCACGCCGAGGAGCAAGCCCTCATGCTTGCTGTTGGTGACCGCAGCACCGCCCTTCACGTAGAGCAGCACGTTGTTCCAGGCGTAACCGACCTGGCCGGTGATCAGGCCGAAGGCGTCGATCTTGGTGCGGTTGGTGGCAATCAGAGCAAGGCTGGCGTTGGAGCCGCTGAAGTCGGCCCAGTTGCCCTGGCCTTCAACACCGAACACCCAGTTGCCGGCCTGCCAGCGATAGCCGAGCTGGCCACCGACCGTGCCGCCGGTCGCATCATGGGAACCCTCGCTGACGCCAAAACCGAAGGCAGAGGTGTTGGTCCAGTCGTTGCGGCTCGAGCCCCAGCCGCCGTTGACGCCGATGTAGAAGCCGCTCCAGTCATAGATGGTCGCAACCACCGGCGGAGCCTTGGTGTAAGGACGCGCAGCGAGATCCGCAGCCATCGCCGGCGCAGCGGCGCCGATGGCGACCAAGCTCGCCGTAACAAGCAAAACCTTTTTCATTTTTATTTCCCGTTCCAGATGTGATGACCCCAAGGTCTTCACGCGCCTGAATAACAGGGTTCCGCAAAATTGCTGTAACTTGGCTGCAACAGATGTGACGAAACGATTCTGACGAAAATGTGAGTTAATGTTGTATTACTTATACTTAGATCGAAGAGCGTACCGCTCGACTGCCACAGAAAAATCACAGTTCAGCCTTCGCGACACTCCGTGTGTTGCATATTTGTTTGACGTCCTCTCGGTTGTACGGCTTGGATCGGGTGACGAGCGAAGGGCTGCGATTAAGGAGAAGAGATGCGCAACGTGATCCTGGTTTTGTCCGCGGCCGCCGCGATCGGCGCCCTCGGAACCGCGCCGGCCACAGCGGTGGGCACACGCTATCCATTCTGCATCCAGGGGAGCGAACAGCCCGGACTCAGCAACTGCACCTTCACGAGCTACGAACAGTGCCAGGCCACCGCCTCCGGGCGCTTCCTGTATTGCATTCCCAATCCCTTCTATGCGGGCGGCGGCAACGGTCGGCGGGCTTCGCGCCGGCCTCCTCCTCCGCCCCCGTCTGAGATTCCTTTCTTCGAGCCCTTCAACGATTGAGCCGGAACACGCCCTCCGCTGCGCCAGACCAAATGATCGGCGCGGGAACGTGACTTGACGGTCGCGCCCGCGAATACTCTGTTTTGAGCGGGGTTAGCGATTGGGGGACGGAATAGTCGCCCCACCGCGGGAGGAACTGATGCGCATTCCGATATTGGCGATCATAGCCCTTGCGACGGTCGCGGCGGCACCGTCCGCCGGCGCGCAGACCTATGATCCGAACTATCCTGTCTGCCTGCATGTCTACGGCCCCGTCAACTATTACGAATGCGGTTACACCTCGCTGCCCCAATGCGCGCTATCGGCGTCGGGTCGCGCCGCCCAGTGCGTAGTCAATCCCTACGTGGCCAATGGCTACCCTTACGCGGCCAACGCCTACGTCGACCCGTCACCGCGGCGTCACAAACGATATCGCCACGTCTACTGAGCCTTAATCGAGCTCGACCACCTGCCCGTTCGCCAGCGACACGCGGCGGTCCATCCGGGCGGCGAGGTCCATGTTGTGGGTCGCGATCAGCATCGCGACCCGCGTCGCCTTCACCAATTGCATCAGCGCGTTGAAGACGTGGTCGGCGGTCTGCGGATCGAGATTGCCGGTCGGCTCGTCGGCGAGCAGCGCCCGTGGCGCGTTCGCAACCGCGCGCGCAATGGCGACCCGCTGCTGCTCGCCGCCGGAGAGCTCGGCCGGCCGATGCTTGATGCGGTCGCTGAGGCCGAGATACGACAATATCTCGGTCGAGCGCTTCACGGTCTCGGAACGTTTGAGGCCGCGGATCATCTGCGGCAGCATCACGTTCTCCAGCGCGGAGAACTCCGGCAACAGCCGGTGCGACTGGTAGACGAAGCCGATATCGGTGCGGCGGATCTGGGTGCGGTCGATATCCGACATTTGCGAGGTCGGCGTGCCCCCGACATAGACCTCGCCGTCATCGGGCGTCTCGAGCAGGCCCGCGATGTGCAGGAGCGTCGATTTGCCCGAGCCGGACGGCGCCACCAGCGCCACCGACTGTCCCGGCCACAACGCCAGCTTGGCGCCGTTCAGGATCGTCAGCGTCGCCTCGCCCTGCCGGTACTGGCGCTTGATATCGTGGAGATAGATGACCGGCACATCTTCCGCCCCCTCCGCCATCTCAGCCCTCACTCGTAACGCAGCGCTTCGACGGGATCGAGCCGCGCGGCCCGCCACGACGGATAAAGCGTCGCCAGGAACGACAGCGTCAGCGCCATGATGACGACGGCCGTGGTTTCGCCGAAATCGATCTCGGCCGGCAGTTTCGACAGGAAGTAGAGTGTCGGGTCGAACAATTCGGTGTTGGTGAGCCAGGACAGGAACTGCCGGATCGATTCGATGTTCAGGCAGATCAGCATGCCCACGAGGAAGCCGACGATGGTGCCGACGACGCCGATCGAGGCGCCCGTGATCAGGAAGATGCGCATGATCGATCCCTGTGAAGCGCCCATCGTGCGCAGGATCGCGATGTCCTGTCCCTTGTCCTTCACCAGCATGATCAGGCCGGAGACGATGTTGAGCGCCGCGACCAGCACGATCATGGTCAGGATCAGGAACATCACGTTGCGCTCGACCTGCAGCGCGTTGAAGAAGGTCGAGTTGCGCTGCCGCCAGTCGACCAGGAACACCGGCCGTCCCGCCGCTTCCGTGACGGTCTTGCGAAACGTGTCGATGCGATCGGGATTGGTGGTGAATATCTCGATCGCGGTGACGTCGTTGTTGCGGTTGAAATAGGCCTGCGATTCCGCAAGCGGCATGAACACGAAACCCGCGTCATACTCCGACATGCCGATCTCGAACACCGCCGCGATCTTGTAGGGTTTTATGCGCGGCGTCGTACCCATCGGCGTCACCGCCCCGCGCGGGGCTACCAGCGTGATACTGTCGCCGGCATGCAGCGACAATTGATCGGCAAGGCGGCGGCCGATCGCGACCCCCTGCCCTTCGTCGAAATTCTCGAGGCTGCCCTGTTTGATGTTCCGCGCGATCGAGAACAGGTTGTTCAGATCTTCCGCCCGCATGCCGCGCACGAGCACGCCGGAGGCATTGAAGGCGGAGGACGCCAGCGCCTGGCCGTCCACCACCGGCGCCGCAAGCCGGACGCCATCCACCTGGCTGATGCGCTCGGCGACATCCTTCCAGTCGGTCAATGGCGATTCCAGCGGCTGGACCAGGAGATGGCCATTGAGACCGAGGATCTTGTCGAGCAGTTCCTTGCGGAAGCCGTTCATCACAGCCATCACCACGATCAGCGTGGCGACGCCGAGCATGATGCCAAGAAAGGAAAAGCCGGCGATGACGGAAATGAAACCTTCCCTGCGACGCGCCCGCAAGTAACGTCCGGACAGCAGCCATTCGAAGGGCGCAAAAGGCGGGGTGCGGACTTTCTCGGTCATGGCCTCATCCATGTGTCGATAATCCCATGATTCGGGCCAAATGTGGCCGGACTGGCCAACCGCACGCGGATGCGGTGGATAAACGCTATCCCGCGATCTTCACAAGCGCGTCGTCGAGCGCAAGATTTTCGCGCACGCCGTCGCTGCGCCGCTTGATCTCGACCTTGCCTTCGGCAAGCCCCTTCGGGCCGACCAGGATCTGCCAGGGGATGCCGATCAGGTCGGCGGCGGCGAATTTCGCGCCGGCGCGCTGATCGGTATCGTCATAGAGCACGTCGACGCCCTTGGCCTTCAGATCCGCGTAGAGCTTCTCACAGGCCGCATCGACGGCGGCATCGCCCTGCTTCAGGTTCAGGATCGCCGCCCTGAACGGCGCAACCGCTTCCGGCCATTTGATGCCGGCCTCGTCGTGACAGGCCTCGATGATGGCGCCGACCAGCCGCGAGACGCCGACGCCGTAGGAGCCGCCATGGATCGGCACTTCCGCGCCATCGGGACCTGCGACCAGCGCCTTCATGGTGTCGGAATATTTGGTGCCGAAATAGAAGATCTGGCCGACCTCGATGCCGCGGGTACGCACCCGCTTGTCATCAGGCACCTCGCGCTCGAAACGCGCGGCATCATGGACGTCCTCGGTCGCGGCATAGACCGACGTCCACTGCCTGATGATCGGAGTGAGATCGCCGTCGTAGTCGACGTCATCGGGCGGGATCGGCAAATCGAGCACGTCGCTGTTGCAGAAGACAGCGGACTCGCCGGTCTCCGCCAGCACGATGAATTCGTGGCTCAGGTCGCCGCCGATCGGTCCGGTCTCGGCGCGCATCGGGATCGCCTTCAGCCCCATCCGCGCAAACGTGCGCAGGTAAGCGACGAACATCTTGTTGTAGGCGCGCCGCGCGCCAGCCTCGTCGAGATCGAAGGAATAGGCGTCCTTCATCAGGAATTCGCGGCCGCGCATCACGCCGAAGCGCGGGCGCTGCTCGTCGCGGAACTTCCACTGGATGTGGTAGAGATTGAGCGGCAGGTTCTTGTACGACTTCACGTAGGCACGGAAGATTTCCGTGATCATTTCCTCGTTGGTCGGCCCATAGAGCAACTCGCGCTTGTGGCGGTCGGTGATGCGCAGCATTTCCGGGCCATAGGCGTCGTAACGGCCGCTCTCGCGCCAGAGGTCGGCGAGTTGCAGGGTCGGCATCAACAGTTCCAGCGCGCCGGCGCGGTTCTGCTCCTCGCGCACGATCTGCTCGATCTTCTGCAAGACCTTGAAGCCGAGCGGCAGCCAGGCATAGATGCCGGCGGCCTCCTGCCGGATCATGCCGGCGCGCAGCATCAGGCGATGCGAGACGATCTCCGCCTCTTTCGGGTTCTCTTTCAGGATCGGCAGGAAAAACCGCGACAATCGCATGGGCGCACTCAGGAATCAGTTTGAGGAGGCAAGAGGAACGCAGTGAAACCGGATCGGGTGCGAAAACACAAGGCCGGGAGCTACGAAAAAGCCGCCAAATAAGCCGATTTGCAGGCATTGCGCCGATTTGTAATGAGATCGGCGGGGTGGGGCAAACCTTACCGGCCTGTCACCTCCCGCCCCTGAGCTTATACTCTAGGCCGACCTGTGTAGATTCCATGGGGCGGTGAGCGCGCCCTTTCCGGTAGGTTTGGGTTTCCACACTCGAACCATCGGAGAGTCTGATGCAAGCATTGACCAAGAACACGCCCACCGCCGGGCATTGTGGCACGATTTTCGTTGCGATCGAACTGAGTCAGAAGACGTGGCTGGTGACGCTGCACAGTCCGGATCGGGACCGGATATCGCGCCACAAGCTGGAAGGCGGCGATCACGCCGGGCTGCTGGCGCTGATCGAGCAGGTCAAGGCCCGGGCGACTGCGAAGCTTGGAGCGGCGCCGCGGGTGGTGAGCTGCTACGAGGCTGGCTATGACGGCTTCTGGCTGCACCGGCTGCTCGCGGCGGCTGGGATCACCAACTTCATCTTCGACCCGGCGAGCATCGCGGTGGAGCAACGGGCGCGGCGGGCGAAGACAGACCGGATCGATGGCGAGCTTCTGCTGCGCACCTTGATGGCTCATTTGCGAGGCGAGCCGCGGGTGGTGCGGATCGTCCGGGTGCCGAGCGTGGCCGAGGAGGACGCCCGGCGCGCCAGCCGCGAACGCGAACGACTGGTGAAGGAGCAGACGGGGCACACCAACCGGATCAAGGCGCTGCTGCGCCTGTTGGGCATGGCGGCCGGCACCTTGCGACGACGGACCTGGCTCGCCTGGCTGGAGCAGCAGCGGGACTGGCAAGGGCAGCCGCTGCCGCCGCAGCTTCTGGCCGAAGTGAAGCGCGAGCATGCCCGGCTGATGCTGGTGCGCGACCAGCTCAAGGCGCTGGAGCAGGCCCAAGTCGCTACAGAAGTCGCGGCAGAAGTCGCGGCGGAAGCCGCCGCGGCGCCGGCGCCGATGGCGAAGCGACGGGATCAGTTGCAGCAGCTCAAGGCGCTCGGCCCGGCGTTTGCCGCGACGCTGGTGAACGAGGTGTTCTACAAGGACTTCCGCAACCGGCGCGAGGTCGCCAGCTATTGCGGATTGGCGCCCAGTCCCTGGCAAAGCGGCAGCATCGATCGCGAGCAGGGGATCAGCAAGGCCGGCAACCGGCGCGCCCGCCACAAGACGATCGAACTGGCCTGGCTCTGGCTGCGCCATCAGCCGGACAGCGCGCTCAGCCGCTGGTTCCGCACCCGCACCGAAAACGCCGGCAAGCGCGCCAAGCGCATCGCCATCGTCGCGCTGGCGCGCAAGCTGATCGTGGCGCTGTGGCGCTATCTCACCACCGGCCTTGTTCCGGAGCAGGCCGTGATGAAGGCCTAGCACCGGACCACGCCACCAGGGCGAGGCGGCTCCGCGCCGCGCGCCCCGTACAGGATGGATGATGACCGTGCCACCCAGGGGCCCAACCAGGCCGCTTTGTAGATGGGTCTCATCCTCTTGGCTTCCTCGCCGCAAGCATGCGGAATGTGGGTACGGATCAGCCGATCCGACCGGATATGAGGTGATGCAGTGAGCTGCAGAAATCTTCGGAAGCCAATCCTCGCCCGGGGCCCGGTCGTCGCGCTGCGCTACGCATGGCTCCGCGCGCCGCCCTCTCACTGCAAAAACCCAACCCGCACCGGTTCAAGAGCCTTGACTCACAAAGCCCCATATGAGGGTGGGCAAAGCGAAGCGTGCCCACCATCAACATTCCCCGCTCGTAGCGGTGGGCACGCTTCGCTTTGCCCACCCGACAACTGTCACCCCGGCCTCACATTTTGCCGCCGGAATGATCGTGCGATTTCTGCATCTCCATGTGACCGCCATGGCCGCCGCTAGGGGCCTGCGCGCCGACGGCCTGCACGTCGAGCGACAGCGTCACCTTGCCCGCCTTCTCGAATTCGAGGGTGACCGGCACCTTGTCACCCTGCTTCAGCGGATTCTTCAGATCGAACATCATGAGGTGATAGCCGCCCGGCGCGAGCTTGACGGTCTTGCCCGGCTCGATCACGAGGCCCTTGTCCAATGGGCGCATCTTCATCACGCCGTCCTCCGTCGCCATCTCATGCACCTCGAGCTTGCCGGCGATGTCGCCGGAGCCCCCGACCAGCCGGTCCGGCGACGAGCCCTTGTTCTCGATCGTGAGATAGCCGCCGGCAACCTTCGCGCCGCTCGGCGTTGCCCGGCTCCAGGCCTGGCTGATGACGAGATCGCCGGCCTTGATGTCTTCAGCATGCACCGGGACACCGAGCAGGATGACCAGGAGCGGAGCGAGCGTAATGATGGAAGAAAGTCTTTTCATGTTGTTCTATCCCGTATTCCAGATTGGCTTGTTATCTTGATCCCGTCGTCCCGGCCTGTCCCTGTGCCCATTTGTCGAGCTCCGTCATTTCGGCCGATCCTTCGATCGTGGTGATCGCGCCGCCGCGCGCGATCAGCATCGTGCGCGGAATATCGCCCTGCCAGGCCGGGTCGATTTCAAATCGCAGCCGATCGGCGAAGCCATCGCTGAACATCCAGTTCTCGGCCGCGGAGAGCCCGGCCTTTTGCAGCATCGATTGCGTCGCCTCCGGCAGATTGGGCACCAGGTCCGCACTGATCGTGACCACATCGATTCCAGGATGATCCTTCATGAACTTGCCGAGCTGGGGTAACTCGACCTTGCATGGACCACAGGTCACGCCCCAGAAATGAACCAGGGTGGGACGACCGGCGTGTGAACGCACAATCTGCTGCCAGCTTCCACGTTCGAATGGCTTGAGCTCGGCATCCTCCGCGGCCGTTGTGGCGGACAACGTCCCCAACAGAAATACCGCGGCAAGCAGTTCGCGTTTCATGGCTCACCCTCAATTGGTTGGAGACGGTATCCATCGGCCTTCGTCATCCAGGAGAGATAGACTCGCCTGCTGTCTGAGACGAGCAGCGGATGGTCGGAACTATCCGTCGTGCTGGCGATGACCCTGGATGTCGACCAGTTCGCTCCATCATCCCGTGACGTCATCAGCTTGACCTCGGTCTTCTCACCGTCGAACTCCTTCCAGACCATCATAAGCCCATTCGGTCCGGCGATGACCTGGGGCCGCGACGGGCTTCGGTTCGGCTCGCCGATCGGCAGCGGATCCGAGAAGGTCTTTCCCGCGTCCGTCGATCGCGCATAGAACAGTCCCTTACGCACCTTGCCGTTCGTGTACCAGGCGACATGATAGGTTCCATTCGCCGAGATGGACAGGCTCGGTCCGTGATGCGGACAAGCCGCGATCTGCCAGTCATCCCGGCTAACGCGGTGGACCTCGCCCGGCGACGCCGCATCCGAGAAGGTGACGACGGCATGATCGCGGACACCGCCTTCGAAGATGTTCCTGAACACGATGACCGGATGGCCGGCACCATCCAGGGCCAGGCCGAGACGACAACATTCGCAAGTGTTGTCGGCCACGAGCCGCGCGTCGGAGTAAGTCGAACCGCCATCTTTCGATGTCGCGAAGAACAGGCCCGCGCCATCGTAGGGCTTGCCGTTCTGCCGCGCCGGCACGCGGTTGCGCTTGTCGAGCCAGGCCGCGAACACGGTGCCGTCAGGCTCGAACGCAATGGCCCCGAAGCGCTGGCTCTCGTTATCAGCGGTGATCGGACGCAACGGAGCAAAGCTCTTTCCGCCATCGGTCGATTGCGTCGTGAGCACCTGGCCGTTGAAGGCCTTGTCCCTGAAGATCGAGAACGCCAGCGCAATCCGCCCCTTGCCATCGATGGCGATTTTCGGACGGGCATCCGGTCCCCAGTCCAGGTTCAGGTTCTCGCGCGTGACCTGCACCGGCGAAGAGAAGGTCTTTCCTTCGTCCTTCGAGCTTGCAACAGATATCTGGCCGCCGGCCATCCAGACCAGCCAGAGCGTGCCGCCCGGACCGAACGCGGGCGTGACCTTGCTCGCGCAGCGGAGGAGCGTCTCCTCGCACGCGGCTTCCGACGCGTGCTGATGGTTCATCTGGGCGAATGAGCCGCCGAGCCAAAGCGTAAAGACGGCCGCGATGGCGGCAGCGCCGAGAACAGGTCGGGCGTCCCTCATGACAACATACCTCATTTGAACGCCAGTTTCATGCCGGCCACAAACGTTCTGGGCGCTCCGGCATAGATCGAGCCGGTGGTATTGGCCAGCACGCTCGCGGGGTTTTGAATGCCCCCTGCCGTCACGGTGTCCGCGATGTTGTTGGCGGAAGCCACGTATGTCCGGTCAAAGACGTTTCGCACCTCGAAATAGACGTTGATCGCCTTGAAGTAGTCCGAGACCAGGTCGATGCCGTAGTGGACATTAAGATTGACCAGCTCATAGCCGGGCGCCTTCAGGAGGTTGGCGTTGTCCATGTAGAAGGAGTCCTTCCACTGTACTTCCACAAACGCGCCAAGACCGCGCAGCGGCCCGGACAACTGGTCGTAGGAAAGTCGTGCGGTCAATTCGTTCGGCGAGATGCCGGGGATCTTGTTGCCCGCGCGGTCGAAGCCGAACACCGCACCATTGGTGATGTTCTCGACGTATTCCGTGTAGACCTCATCGAGATAGGTGTAGGCCGCCGTCAGCCTCCAGCCCGAATAGAACCGCCAGTCGGCCGCCAGCTCTACGCCGCGATGTTCCGATCGCGGCGCATTGAACGTATAGCTCGCATTGGGCGATCCGACCGGCGTTGCCTGCGTCACCAGTTCGTCCTTGAAGAACTCGTAGAAGCCGGTGGCGCTCAGCCTGAGCGCGCTGTTCGGCGTCCAGTCGAATCCCAGATCGTAGCCGAGGTTCTTCTGCGCCTGCAGTTGCGTATTGTTGCCGTTCTGGCCGCTCGGGAGCACAAAAAGGTTGCTGACCTGCGGCGTCCCGTAGCCGGTGGCCACCCTGCCGCGGAATTGCCACTCGCTGTTCAGCCTGTAGAGAAGCGCAAGCTCTGGGGCAGTGTTCTGGAATTGCCGATCGGCGGTCGTCACCGTCGTCGTCGTGATCGGCGTCGGCCCAGTATAGGTGTACGCCGTGTTCCTGCCCTTGAGGTTGGTCGTTTCCCATCCAATGCCGGCAATCGCCGTGAGCCACGGAGTGAGCTTGAGTTCCTCGCGGGCGCGAACGCCGTAGTTGGATGTATCGCTATACAGATTGCTGGAAAGCGCTCCGAGCGTGGCATTGCCGCCCGGCATGACAAAGCGCGTATCGCTGGAGGCGACGAGCGTGTTGTACCAGCCGCCGAAATAGGTCGTCGAGTCCATGCCAAGGACCTCGCCGCGCCGCGTGATGTCGCTCATGTAGTTATAGGATGGGAAGTCACCGATCGCGCTGGTCGCGCCTGTCGGCTGGCTGATGTTGCGGTCGTCGAACACGAACTGGTTGCGCCAGGTGGTCTGGTTGTCGAAATCATGCTCCCAGCGGCCGCCGACAATGGTGCGACGATCGTTTCGGCCGAGCCCCGCCTGCAGCGCGGTCTCCCTGTCGGTTCCGGCCGCCGCATTGAAGCCGTTGTTGAACAGCGGCACCGTTGCGCAGCCCAGCGCGGCCGTGGCTCCGGTTATGCAACCGCGCTGGAACGGGTTCTGGTTGTATTGGTTCAGCGACAGCCGGATCGGCAGCCGCGCGCTTAGGTCGTTGTTGATCAGCTTGACCGTGAACCGGTCATCGGGCGTCGCCTGCAGCGTGCCGAGGAAATTCACCGTCTGGGTGTTGAACCAGCTATTGCTGATATAACCGTCGCCGCGCACATCGCTCGCAAACAACGAGCCCTCGAAATTGCCGACCTTCTTGCCGGCAGCGAGATAGTTGTTCAGGTAACCGAAGCTGCCGCCATCTACGCCGTATTCGACACCGTCGATGGTGCGGCCTGGCCGCGTCCGGAAATTCAGCGCACCGCCGGTCGCGTAGTTGCCGAACAGCGCCGAGGACGGTCCGCGGATCACGTCGATCGCGCCATAGGCGTGCGGGTCGATCAGGTCGCTGCGCGACAGCCCGTCCGGCTGGGTGACCGGAAAGCCATCCTCGAAGATGACGAGGTTGCGAATCCCGAACCCGTTGCGGGCGTTCGATCCACGAATCGAAATGCCGACGTCGCGCGGTCCATTGCCCTGCTTGATCGAGATGCCGGGGCTCTCGCGCAGCACGTCTCCGACCGAAAACGCCGGCCGATTGTCGAACTGGCTGCGGTCGACGGTGGTTTGGGTCTGCCCACTCGGCGCCTGGTTGAGCCCGTCGCGCGCGATCGAGGGCGTAACGTCGCGCTCCACCAAGACGGTCGGGATGGTGGTGGTCGTCGGCGGCGTCACCCGCGGCCGGGCGGCGAGCGTGCGTCCAGCCGGCTTCGGTTTCGCCGGCTTGGCGCGGGCTTCACGGGGTGCATCCACATTGACCGGCGGCAACGCAGTTTGGCCTCTTGCCGGGGATGGATCAGTGGCGAGCATGGCACCAAGCACCAGTGTGCCGGCACCGCTCGGGAAAGCGAGGCGTAACATTGAAATTCCTGACACCGGCTCTGCGGCCGGCTTGATTGAGGACGTCAACCGGCGCCGCGAAGGCGCGCCGGCAGCGAACGGCGGTCAGGAAATCGATGGAGGAGCGCGCGCCTGCGCGTGGGAGCGTGCCCGCACATCTGTCAGGCGAGACACGAAATCGAGCCACGCCACCTGTTCGGGCGACCGCTCGACAATACCGGCAGTCATCTCTGGCGGATCGACCGGCGCGCCGGTCTGCAGCACATTACAGACCGAGCAGCAGCCGTCTCGGACGTGCGGCCCGCCCTGGTCCGTTTCGTCGGAACCGGTGGTGTTGCCGTGGCAGATGATGGCGGCAGCCAGTGGATCGGAAGCGGCGATTCCAGCCGCCCAGCAGGCGGCAATCGGTGCAAAGACTTGCACCACCAGCGCAATCAGGAAAACGGGCAGAAAATTCTTCAGCCGCCGGCGCATCGCGAAACCCATCCGATTGCGGAACTAATCACTGCTCCTTGCCGGAGTCGAGGTCGCAAACGCTGCCTTTTTGTCCGGGCACAAGGAAATGATCGGTTCGGATTGGTGTATGTCTCGCACCCTACCCCTTTACCCCGAAGCGGGTCCCGACCTCAGCTTTACAACCGTCAGTGGCGGAATCCCAATCATTTCGCAGAATGCTCGAATTTTGAACAATCGTTGCTGAAATTGATGACAAAACAAAAAAGATGGTCTACCAATTCGGGCTCAGGCCAGCCACAGGGCTGACGTCTGGTGGTCCAAGTCTCGGGAGGAGCCCGGCGCGCACAAGCAGCGTCACCCCATCAATCAAGATCAAATCGAATTTTTGGGGAAAATAGGGTCGACACAATTTCTCGAGCAGGGCTTGGTGCCCTGCTCTTTTTTCTTTGGGCCATCACGATCGCTGATCATGTCATCGGCAAATCCGATCGAGCGCAGCTTCGAACGTGCAGCAGCGCGCTGCGATGATCTGACGCCGCTCGTCTATCGTCGCTTGTTCGAAGCGCATCCCGAAGCCGCGGCAATGTTCCGCACCGAAGGCAGCGAGCTCGTCAAAGGCTCGATGCTGGCGCTGACGATCGAAGCGATTCTCGATTTTGCCGGCGAGCGGCGCGGCAACTTCCGCATGATCGAATGTGAGCTGTCCTCGCACGAGGCTTACGGCACGCCGCGAGATTTGTTCGTCGAGTTCTTCGCCGCCATTGCGGGCACGCTCCACCAGATTCTTGGCGCGGAGTGGACAGTCGAAATCGATGCTGCGTGGCAAAAACTGCTGCGCGACATCGAAAGCATCGTGATGGCGGACGTCGATTAGCGCAACCGCGAGATCGGAACCGGTGGCACGAACGCTCCGATTGTGACAGTCTCTCCTTGATCCGCGGCGCGTGCAACAGACGCCGACGGCGCCAAAAATAGACATCAGGGAGCGTGCGATGCCAGGGAAGGACACATCCTCAAGGACCAGGCGCGATCTTCTTCAGACAGCGGCGGCCGGCGGCGCAGCAGCCGCGCTGCTCGGCGGGATTGGCGTGAGCCCTGCGCTCGCGGCGGAAGTTGGACGTTCCGAGAAACCGCTGAAGGCTGCGTTCTCCAACGCCGGCCTGCAGGCCACCTGGTGCGCGCAAGGCAAACAGGCGGCCGAATATTGGGGCAAGCTCTTCAACGTCGAGGTCACCTGGTTCGACGGCCAGCTCGATGCGGTGAAGCAGCGCGCCGCGATCGACAACATGGCATCGCAGAAGTGGGACTTCGTCGCCATCCAGGCGTTCGGCATCGGCACGCTGACTCAGCCGGTGCAGAAGATGATCGACGCCGGCATTCCCGTCATCGACATGGATACGCTGATCGCTCCGCTCGATCAGATCAACGTCCATTCCTTCCTCGCCCCCGACAACGAATTCATGGGCTCCTCCGTGACGCAGGCCCTCGTCAACGCCATCGGCGGCAAGGGCAAGATCATCATGACGCAAGGCGCTCTCGGCCACACCGGCGCTCAGGGCCGCGCCAAGGGCTTCAACTCTGTCGTGAAGCAGTATCCGAACATCGAGGTGCTCGACACCCAGCCGGCTGATTGGGATGTCTCCAAGACCGCGCGTCTGTGGGAGACCTATCTCACCAAATATCCGCAGATCGACGCCGCCTTCTTCCACAATGACGATATGGCGCTCGCCGCCTACAACATCATGAAGGCGCGCAACCGCACCAACATCCTGATCGGCGGGGTCGACGCCATGCCGCCGGCGATCCAGGCGGTGAGCGAAGGCCGCATGTTCGCAACCGTCCGTAATCCATCGTGCCGCATCCATGGCGGCGCGATCATCGCCGGCGTCGCCGCGGTGACCGCGGGCGAGAAGAGCGGACAGGGCATTCCGAAGAGCGTGGTGACCGACGGCCCAGTGGTCACGAAGGCCAACGCCGCGGGCATGCAGTGGATGGAGGATCATTTCCTGATCTGAGCCGCCCGCATGCCACAGGGACGCTCACCCATCCTCCAATTGAAGGAGATCACGAAGGCCTTTGGCGGTGTCGAAGCGCTTCGTGGGGTCGACTTCGCGCTCCACGCCGGCGAGATCCACGGCCTCGTCGGCGAGAACGGCGCGGGAAAAAGCACGCTGATGAAGATCATCGCCGGCGTGCATCCGGAATTCTCCGGCCGCTTCGCGCTCGACGGGCGCGAGACCCGCTTCCGCTCGGCGCGCGATGCGCACGCGGCCGGCGTCGCCATGGTGCATCAGGAACTCAGCGTCGCGCCCGATCTTTCCGTTGCCGAAAACGTCTTTCTCGGGGCACAGCCGACCAACCGTTTCGGCCTCGTTCAATGGCGCAGAATGGCGCGCGAGGCGGGCGAGCAGCTTGCGCGCTTTGGCATCGACGTCGATCCGATGACACGGCTCGGCGATCTGCCGATCGGCCTGCAGCAACTGATCGAAATCGCCCGCGTGCTGTTTTCCGGTGCCCGCATCATCATCCTCGATGAGCCGACTTCAGCGCTCTCCCCGCCCGAGGTCGAGCGGTTGTTCGCGACCTTGCGACGGCTGCGCGACGAGGGCACCGGCATCGTCTTCATCTCCCATTTCATCGAGGACATCCTGCGCATCTCCGACACCGTGACGGTGTTCCGCAACGGACGGAAAGTCCACGAAACGGACGCCGCCGCGACCAGCAAGGCCGCGCTGATCGAAGCGATGATCGGCAAGGGCCGCGAGGCGCTGGAAGAGACCTATGCGCACGACATCACGCTGCCGCCGCGCGGTGACCGCCCCGTGGTCTTGAAGGCCGACGCGCTGTCGCTCGCCCGCAGCGTCCAGGACGTCTCGTTCGAGGTGCGCGCCGGCGAAGTGCTCGGTATCTACGGCTTCATGGGATGCGGGCAGCTGGAATTGGCGCGCGTCCTGTTTGGCAAGATCAAGCCCGACAACGGCACGGTGGTCATCGACGGCAACCGCAAAGCCTTCGGCAGCACGGCCTCTGCCCGGCGCGCCGGCGTCGCCTTTGTGCCCGAGAGCCGCCGCGCCATGCTGTTCCACCAGGAGCCGGTCTACAAGAACATCTCGATCAGCGTGCTCGATCGGATATCTGCTCTTCTGCTCAAGCCGGCGCGCGAGCGTTCTATTGCTAGCCGACAGGTCGAGCAATTGCAGATCCGCCCGGCGGCCGTCGAGCTCGATCTCGGCATGCTCTCGGGCGGCAATCAACAGAAGGTCGCGCTCGCGAAGTGGCTGAGCTATCCGCCACGGGTGCTGGTGCTGTGCGAGCCGACCCGCGGCATGGATGTCGGCGCCAAGAACGATGTCATCAATATCGTCCGCGAGCTCAGCGCCAAAGGGCTCGCGATCATCGTGCTCTCGACCGAGCCGGAGACGGTGTTGTCGCTTGCCGATCGCATCATCGTCATGAAGCGCGGCGCGGTGGTGCGCGAATTTGCGGACGAGGTGGTCAGCAAGGACCGCCTGCTCGAGGCAGCCTGACGGAGAATAGCATGGCTACCAGCGATGGGGTGACTGCATCGGTGCATCGCGGCGGGCAGCGCAGCGCGACTGCGATCCTGCGCTCGCAGATGCGCAACATCGCGCCGTTCCTGACGCTGATCCTCCTGAGCGGATTCTTTGCGATCGCAAGCCCCTCCTTCGCAACCCTCGACAATCTCGGTAACATCCTGACGCAAGTCTCCGTCACCGGCATCATCGCCGTCGGCCTGACCTTCGTGATCCTGTGCGCGGAGATCGACTTGTCGATCGCCGCGATCGCCAACGTGACCGGCATTGCCGTTGCCTATTTCACGCTGCAGGAATCCTATGTGAACATCGCCAATGTCCCGCTGCCGGGTTGGGCGGCGATCCTCTTGTCATTGGCGCTCTGCGGACTGCTTGGCCTCGTCAACGCGCTGGGGCTGACCGTGATCGGCATCCCCTCCTTCATCATGACGCTCGCGATGATGCAGATCGCGGCCGGCATCTCCGCGCTCCTGGTGCGCGGCCAGATCGCCTACAAGGTGCCCGACCTGGTCGTGACGCTCGGTTCCGGCTCGATCGGCGGCATTCCATGGATCGTGATCGTCGCGGCGGTGATGCTGCTCGCCGGCCATCTGGTGCTCACCTACACCCGCTTCGGCCGCTACGTCTACATGGTCGGCGGCAATCGCGAAGCGGCGGAATATTCCGGCCTCAACGTCAAGCTGATCCTCGGCAGCGTGATGGTGATCTCAGCGATCTGCTCCGGCATCGCCGGCATGCTCGGCGTGGCGCATTTCGGCAGCGCGCAGCAGAATGAATTCGACACCTACCTGCTCGATTCGATCGCCGCCGTCGTGGTCGGCGGCACCAGCCTGTTCGGCGGCCGCGGCGGCATCGGCAACACCATTGTCGGACTGTTCGTGCTGGGCGTGCTCAACAACGGCCTCGACCACGTCAATATCGACAGTTTCCTGAAGATCCTGATCCGCGGCCTGATCCTGCTCGCCGCGCTCGTCATCAACGTTTACGCGCAGCGGCTGCGTGCACGGGCGGCGGAATAGCGAATCATGCTCTAGAAAGGCGTTCCCATCAGCTTCGACAATCTTTCGATGCTGAGATAGCCGGCGCTATAGGCCCACATCCCAATGGCGAAAATGACCGCCGAGATCAGCGTGGTCCAGATGAGCTTGCGGCCCATCCGCGCCATGATCGGCGCGCCGGGATCGGTGCCTTCAACGCCCCCGCCCTCCTCGTGCTGGCTGCGCACGCCGAACGGCAGCGTCAGGAACAGCACGATCCACCACAGGACAAAGTAGATCGCGAACGCGGTTGAGATGCTGTAGGCCATACCGTAGCGTTTTCAAGCGAAGTGAATTCGCGTCAAGGCGTTACGCCTGCTCGATCTCGACCAGGGCGCCGGAAAAATCCTTCGGGTGGAAGAACAGCACCGGCTTGCCGTGGGCGCCGATCTTGGGCTGGCCGTCGCCGAGCACGCGTGCGCCTTCCCCGATCAGCCGGTCGCGCGC
This sequence comes from Bradyrhizobium sp. USDA 10063, assembly GCF_054063735.1. Lineage (NCBI taxonomy): Bacteria > Pseudomonadati > Pseudomonadota > Alphaproteobacteria > Hyphomicrobiales > Nitrobacteraceae > Bradyrhizobium > Bradyrhizobium sp. USDA 10063. Next base: position 1,374,569 of record NZ_JBSSGP010000002.1, read on the forward strand.
GGCGATGATGTCGGGCACGTCATAGCAGACGTGATGGATGCCGCCGTCGGCATTGCGCTCGACGAATTTTGCGATAGGCGAAGCATCGCCGAGCGGCTCGATGAACTCGATCTTGGTGTTGGGCAAGGTCACGAACACGGTGATGACGCCGTGCTCCGGCAACGGCACTGCATCCGAGATCTCGGCGCCGAACGCCGTGCCGTAGATCTTGGCCGCCTTCTTTGCGTCCCTGACCGCTATCGCGACGTGGTTGAGCCGGCCGAGCATGTTGTCTCTCCCTCGTAGTTGGGTCTGTTCTTGTCGCCGCCTGTGCCGAACCGGCGTCAGACCGTCAGCACGTGAACCAGGCAGATCGGCTTCTTGCCCCAATGCTCGTTCACGGTTGCCCGCACCGCGCGACGGACCGATTCCGCGACCGCATCCGGGTCGCGCCGGCGCGCCCGCGGCAGGCTTTCCACCGTCGATACCACCACATCGAACACGATCTCGTCGAGCGCCTCGCCGGCGGTATTTTTCTCCGGCACGCCGACCAGGTCGACCTCCGGATCCTCCGCCAATTCCCCCTGCTGCGTCATGGCGATCGCAACGAAGGCGCAGCCGGCAAATCCCATCCGCCGCCGCTCGACCACGGCGCGAGACTTGGCGTCCTCCAGAATGATGCCGTCCTTGTAGAGGCGCCCCGAGGGCAGCTCAGCGATGATCCCAGGCTCGCCCGGGCCGAGTTTGACCAGGTCGCCGTTACGGCACTCGATGACTTTCGGCACGCCCGCGGCTCGCGCAAGCTTGGCGTGCTCGTGCAGATGCAGCGCCTCGCCGTGCACGGGGATGAGAACTTGCGGCCGCACCCAGGACAGCATGTCGCGCAGCTCGTCGCGGCGCGGGTGGCCGGAGACGTGGACCAAACAGTCGCGGTCGGTGATGATCTCGATACCCTGCTCGACCAGGTCGTTGATGATCGAGCCGACCGCTTTCTCATTGCCGGGAATGGTGCGGGAGGAGAAGATCACGCAATCGCCCTTGTTGAGCGTGATCTCCGGATGATCGTCCTTGGCGATCCGCGCCAGCGCCGCGCGCGGCTCACCCTGGCTGCCGGTGCAGATCGCCAGCACCTTGTCGGGCGGGAAATGGCCGTAGAGATCGGGCCCGCGGAAATTCTGGACGCCGTCGAGATAGCCGGTCTCGCGCGCGACCTGGACCACGCGGTCCATGGCGCGGCCGACCACCACCACTTCGCGGTCCGCGACCCGCGCCGCATCGGCAACCGCCTTGATGCGCGCGACGTTGGAGGCAAAGGTGGTCACCGCGACGCGGCCCTTGGCGCCCTTCACCAGCTCAGCAATGGTCTTCGACACCTCGGCTTCCGAGGGCGAGCGCCCGTCGCGCACGGCGTTGGTGGAATCGCCGATCAGCGCGAGCACGCCGGCGTCGCCAAGCTCGCGCAAGCGTTTCTCATCGGTCGGCGAGCCGACAGTCGGCGTCGGATCGAGCTTCCAGTCACCGGTGTGCAAGACCGTGCCGACCTCGGTGTGGATCGCGAGCGCATGCGACTCAGGGATTGAATGCGCGACCGGGATGAATTCGACATTGAACGGGCCGATATCGACGCGCCCGCCGGAGGGCACTACGGTGATCGGGATTTTCGGCGGATTGCGCTCAGCGGCGCATTTGGCCTCGAACAGCGCCGCGCTGAACTGGGTCGCGTAGATCTTGCACTGCAGCTTCGGCCAGAGATCGATGATGGCGCCGAAGTGGTCCTCATGGGCGTGCGTCAGCACGAGGCCCATCAGGTTCTGCCGCTCCTTCTCCAGGAATGAGATGTCAGGCATGATCAGGTCGATGCCGGGCAGATGCTCCTCGTCACCGAAGGAGACGCCGAGATCGACCGCGAGCCAGGACCGCTGATGGCGGTTGCCGAGCCCATAGATCGACAGGTTCATGCCGATCTCGCCGACGCCGCCGAGCGGCGCAAAGGTCAGTTCATCCGGCCGCGCCATCAGGCCGATCCCACTGAGGCCGCCGTGCCGAAATAGATCTCGCCTGCGGTTATGGGGACGTGCTTGCCGTCGGGCAGCCGGATAATCATGCAACCTGTCTCATCGATCGTATCGAAGGTACCTTCGAGAATAGCGTTCCCCGTCCGGATCGCCACCTTCTCCCCGAGACGGGCGGCACGCTCGAGCCAAAGCCTCCGGATGTCCGAAAAGCCACGGCCGTTGTCCCAGATGCCGCGGAATTCCACCCAGGCCTCCGAAAGCGCGGTAAACAGCTCCTCGGCACTGATATGGACGCCAAGGGCGGCCAGCGAGGTCGCGGGCGTCGGCGTGCCCTCCGGTGCCCCCACGACATTAGTGCCGATGCCGACCACGACTGCAAGGCCGCTATCGGCAATGCTCTCGGCCTCCAGCAGGATGCCGGCGAGCTTCTTGTCCCCGGCCAGGACATCGTTCGGCCATTTCAGCGAGAACTTCAGCGCGTTCGCCCCACCCAGGCGCTGCGCCGCCTCGACGCTGATTTTTTGCAGCGCGGCCTCCAGCGACAGCCCGGCAGCAAAGCCGAGCGTCGCCGCGACCGCGGGGGCGACGTCCATTACCTCGAGGATGCTACTGGCGAGATTGCCACGCGGCGCGATCCATGCCCGCTGCCGTCGGCCGCGCCCTGCCGTCTGCTCCGGCGTGACGAACCAGATCGGCCCCCGCTCGCCCGCGCGGGCGCGGGTTAGCGCTTCCGCATTGGTCGAACCGATCTGGTCAAAGGCGGCGAGCCGGTAGCCTGCGGAAGTAGCGCGCTGACCAAGCGTGAAAGGCATCTAAAAGAGCGACTTCGCCGCGGCGGTCGCGACGCTGACCAGCGGTCCCGGATAGGCGAAGAAGAAGATGTTGAAGAGGCCCGCGACCGCCAGTACCCCGCGCAATTCGATCCGGACCGGGTCGAGCTTGCCGGCCGGCTCGTCGAAATACATCGTCTTGATGATGGCGAGATAGTAGTAGGCGCCCACCACGCTGGTGAGCACGCCGATGACGGCGAGCGTGAACAGGTTGGCCTTGATCGCCGCGACGAAGACGTACCACTTGGCGAAGAAGCCCGCCAGCGGCGGAATTCCGGCAAGCGAGAACAGGAGCATCGCGAAGAAGAAGGCGAGCAGCGGATTGGTGCGCGAGAGCCCGGCAAAATCGCTGATCTGCTCGACCGCCTGCCCGTTGCGCTTCATCGCCAGGATGATCGCGAACGAGCCGAGCGTCATCGCGACATAGATCGCGATATACATCAGCACGCCCTGCGCGCCTTCCACCGTACCGGCGGCGAGCCCGACCAGCGCAAAGCCCATGTGGCCGATCGAGGAGTAGGCCATCAGGCGCTTGATATTCTTCTGTCCGATCGCGGCAAACGAGCCGAGCGCCATCGAGGCGATGGAGACGAACACCAGGATCTGCTGCCACTGCGGCACGATGCCGGGGAATGCGGTCAGCGTCGCACGCGTGAAAACGGCCATCGCCGCCACCTTTGGAGCGGAAGCAAAGAACGCCGTGACCGGCGTCGGCGCGCCCTCATAGACGTCGGGCGTCCACATGTGGAACGGCACCGCCGAGACCTTGAAGCAGAGACCGGCGAGCAGGAACACCAGCCCGAACACGATGCCGGGGGTGCCGGTCGTGGCCGCCGCTGCGATGCCGGCGAAGCTGACGGTGCCCGTGAAGCCGTAGATCAGCGAGGCGCCATAGAGCAGCATGCCCGAGGACAGCGCGCCCAGCACGAAATACTTCAGGCCGGCTTCGGTCGACTTGGCGTTGTCGCGGTGGCTGGCAGCGACCACGTAGAGCGCAAGGCTCATCAGCTCGAGCCCGAGATAGAGCGAGATCAGGTCGCCCGCCGAGATCAGCACCATCATGCCGAGGGTGGAGAGCAGCACCAGGATCGAATATTCGAAGATGCGGCGCGACGGATCGGACAGGAATTCCGTCGACAGGATCAGGGTTGCCGCCGAGCCGATCAGCGCAAGTATTTTCAGGAAGCGGGCGAAGTCGTCAACGATGAAGCTGCCGCCGAAGGTGACGAGCTTGCCGGACGGCAGCATCAGTACGAGCACGCCGGTGAGGATCAGCAGCAACGTCGCAAGCGTGGTCACGAGCCGGGTCGTCCCCTGCCCGCGATAGGCCCCGATCATCAACAGCACCATCGAGCCGACCGCGAGCACGAGCTCGGGCAGCACCGGCTGCAACTGATAACCTGCACTCGAAAAGCTCATGGACTAAGGCCTTATTGAACCGCCAAAGCGGCTGCCTTCACGGCAGTCACGGCGGTGTTGTAATTGTTGACGAGCTGCTGCACCGATGCCTCGGACATATCAAGCACCGGCTTCGGATAGACGCCGAACAGGATGGTCAGCGCCACCAGCGGGAACAGGATCAGGCATTCGCGCGCCGTGAGATCCTTGATGCTCACCAGGGATGGCTTGACCAGTGCGCCGAACACCACCTTGCGATAGAGCCACAGCGCATAGGCCGCCGACAGGATCACGCCGGTGGTCGCGAACACGGTGGTCGGCAGCGACACCTTGAACGTGCCGAGCAGCGTCATGAATTCGCCGATGAAACCGCTGGTCCCGGGCAGGCCGACATTGGCCATGGTAAAGACCATGAACACCAGCGCATAGAGCGGCATCCGGTTCACCAGGCCGCCATAGGCGGCGATCTCGCGGGTATGCATGCGATCGTAGACAATGCCGACGCAGAGGAACAACGCGCCGGAGACGATGCCGTGCGAGATCATCTGGAACACGCCGCCGGCGACGCCCTGCATGGTACCAGCGAAGATGCCCATGGTGACGAAGCCCATATGCGCCACGGACGAATAGGCGATCAGCTTCTTGATGTCCTCCTGCATCAAGGCCACCAGCGAAGTGTAGATGATGGCGATGACGGACAGCGTGAAGATCAGCGGCGCGAAGTCGTGCGACGCCAGCGGGAACATCGGCAGCGAGAAGCGCAGGAAGCCGTAGCCGCCCATCTTCAGGAGGATCGCCGCCAGGATCACCGAACCTGCGGTCGGCGCCTCGACGTGGGCGTCGGGCAGCCAGGTGTGCACCGGCCACATCGGCATCTTCACCGCGAAGGAGGCGAAGAACGCAAGCCAGGCCCACTTCTGCAGATTGTGCGGCACGGCGGTGTGCAGCAGGGTTGGAATGTCGGTCGTGCCCGCGTTCCAGTACAGCGCCATGATGGCGAGCAGCATCAGCACCGAGCCGAGCAGCGTGTAGAGGAAGAACTTGAAGGAGGCATAGACGCGGCGCGGGCCGCCCCAGACGCCGATGATCAGGAACATCGGGATCAGGCCGCCTTCGAAGAACAGGTAGAACAGCACGAGGTCGAGCGCCGAGAAGGTGCCGACCATCAGCGTTTCCAGGATCAGGAACGCCATCATGTATTCGCTGACGCGCTGCGTGACCGATTTCCAGCTCGCGATGATGCAGAACGGCATCACCGCCGTGGTCAGGATCACCAGCGGCAGCGAGATGCCGTCGACTCCCATGTGATAGTTGATCCCGGTGGCGAGCCACGAGGCCTTCTCGACGAACTGGAAGTCGGCGTTCGCCGGATCGAACCGCGCCACCAGGATCAGCGACACCAGGAAGGTGATCAGCGTGGTCCAGAGCGAAATCCAGCAGGCGTTGCGGTTTGCCGCTTCGTCCCCGCCCCGTGCGAGCAGATAGACCAGGAGCGCGCCGAGCGCCGGCAGGAAGGTAACAACGGAAAGGATGGGCCAGGTCGTCATCACTGGGCTCCCAGGCCGAACATGAACCAGGTGATCAGGCCGGCGACGCCGATCAGCATGGCAAAGGCGTAATGGTAGAGATAGCCGGTCTGGATCTTCACGGCGTTGCGGGCGACGTCGAGCACACGCGCCGACACACCGTCCGGTCCGAGGCCGTCGATGATGGAGCCGTCACCCTTCTTCCAGAAGGTGTAGCCGATCCACTTCGCGGGCCGCACGAAGATGAGGTCGTACAGCTCGTCGAAATACCACTTGTTGAGTAGGAACTGGTAGAGCATCGGTTGCTGCTTGGCGAGTTCGACCGGCAGATAGGGCCGGCTGATGTAGAAGAGGTACGAGATCAGGAAGCCCAAGACCATCATGACCGTCGGCAGGAAGGCGATGCTCTCGGGGATGTGGTGCATTTCCTCGATGATGTGCGGGTTCATCTTCACGGATTCGCGGAAGAACTCCTCGATGCCGTGTCCCGCGAACAATTCCTTGAACGGGAAGCCCGCCAGGATCGAGCCGGCCGCGAGGATACCGATCGGGATCAGCATCCAGATCGGGCTCTCGTGCGCGGCCTCGTAGTGCTCCTCGTTATGCGGCGCGCCGTGGAAGGTCTTGAAGATCAGGCGCCAGGAATAGAACGAGGTCAGGAGGGCAGCGATCACCGTCAGCAGGAAGCCGTAGAACGCGAATGGGTTGTGCGAGGCGTAGGCGGACTCGATGATCGCGTCCTTGGAAAAGTAGCCGGCAGTCAGCGGGAAGCCGGTCAGCGCGAGCGTGCCGACCACCATCACCGCGTAGGTGTAGGGGATCTTCCGCCACAGCCCGCCCATGTTGCGGATGTCCTGCTCGTGATGCATCGCGTAGATCACCGAGCCGGAGCCCAGGAACAGCAATGCCTTGAAGAAGGCATGGGTGAACAGGTGGAACATGCCGACCGAATAAGCCCCCGCTCCCATCGCCACGAACATGTAACCGAGCTGGGAACAGGTCGAATAGGCGACGATGCGCTTGATGTCGTTCTGCACCAGGCCGATGGTCGCGGCGAAGAACGCCGTGGTCGCGCCGATGAACATCACCACGGCCTGCGCGTCCGGCGCCAGTTCGAACAGCGGTGACAACCGCGCCACCATGAAGACGCCGGCGGTCACCATGGTCGCGGCATGGATCAAGGCCGAGACCGGGGTCGGGCCTTCCATCGCGTCCGGCAACCACGTGTGCAGCAGGAATTGCGCCGATTTGCCCATCGCGCCCATGAACAAGAGAAGGCAGGTCAGCGTCAGCGCATCGGCATGCCAGCCGAAGAAGTTGATGGTCTTGCCGGTCAGGCCGGCGGCCCCGCCGAAGATGGTGTCGAAATCGGTCGAGCCGATCAGCGCGAAAATCGCAAAAATGCCGAGCGCGAAGCCGAAATCGCCGACGCGGTTGACGACGAAGGCCTTGATCGCGGCGGCATTGGCCGACGGTTTCTGATACCAGAAGCCGATCAACAGATAGCTCGCCAGACCGACCCCTTCCCAGCCGAAGAAGAGCTGCACCAGGTTGTCGGAGGTCACCAGCATCAGCATCGCGAAGGTGAACAGCGACAGATAGGCGAAGAAGCGCGGCCGGTAGGGATCCTCGTCCATGTAGCCGATGGAATAGAGGTGCACGAGCGAGGACACGGTGTTGACGACGACCAGCATCACCGCGGTCAGCGTGTCGATGCGGAGCGCCCAGGAGACCTGCAGGTCGCCGGAGGTGATCCAGGGGAACAGGGTGACGCGCGCGTCGTGGTGCAGGAAGCCGACGTCGACCAGCGCGAACCAGGACAGCGCCGCCGAGACGAACAACAGCCCGGTCGTGATCAGTTCCGCCGCGCGCGAGCCCGCCGCCGGCGGCTCGGAGACGTGGTGGTCGTCGTGGCCGTGATCGTCGTGAGCATGTTCATCGTGGGCCGCGGAGGCATGGGCGTCGCCATGCGCATCATCGTGATGCTCGACGGTGTCGCCGCTCGGATTGCGTCCATGCGCGCCGACGACCGCAATCAGGCCGGCAAGAATGGCGCCGAGCAGCGGCAGAAAGACGATTGCCTGGTACATCGGCGCGTTAGCCCTTCATCAGATTGACGTCTTCAACCGCGATCGAGCCGCGGTTGCGGAAATAGACCACCAGAACGGCAAGCCCGATCGCCGCCTCCGCGGCCGCGACGGTGAGCACCAGCAGCGCGAACACCTGGCCGACGATGTCGCCGAGGAAGGTCGAGAACGCCACCAGGTTGATGTTGACCGAGAGCAGGATCAGTTCGATCGACATCAGGATGACGATGATGTTCTTGCGGTTCAGGAAGATACCGAGGATCCCGAGCGTGAACAGGATCGCGCCGACCGCGAGATAGTGTCCGAGCCCGATCGTCATTGCACCCACTCCGCCGCGTCAGCTTCCTGCAGCCCCTGCCCTGACGGCACCTTGCGCAGCGCCATCGCCATTTCCGGCGTGCGCGCGTTCTGTACGGTGATGTCCTGCCGCTTGATGTATGCCTTGTGGCGCAGCGTCAGCACGATCGCGCCGATCATCGCGACCAGCAGCACGAGGCCCGCGATCTGGAAGTAATAGATGTACTTCGTATAGAGCACGAGCCCGAGCGCCTCGGTGTTGGAGACATTGGTCGGGATCGCCGCGGTAATAGTCTTGGTAACGGCGGGATTGATCACCCAGGCGCCGACTATCAACAGAAGCTCGAACATGAAGATGCCGCCGATCACGAGGCCGACCGGCAGGTACTCGATGAAGCCCTCGCGAAGCTCGCTGAAATCGACGTCGAGCATCATGATCACGAACAGGAACAGCACCGCGACCGCGCCGACATAGACCACGATCAGGATCATCGCCAGGAACTCCGCGCCCATCAGCACGAACAGGCCGGAGGCGTTGACGAAGGCCAGGATCAGATACAGCACGGAATGAACAGGGTTGCGCGAGACAACCACCATCACCGCCGACGCCACGCAGACAGCGGCGAACAGGTAGAAGAACAATGCGGGAAGGATCATGCCCTCACCTCAGCGGTACGGCGCGTCGAGCGCGATCGCCTTCGCGATCTCGCGCTCCCAGCGGTCGCCATTGGCGAGCAGCTTGGCCTTGTCATAGTAGAGTTCCTCGCGCGTCTCGGTCGCGAACTCGAAGTTCGGTCCCTCGACGATCGCATCGACCGGGCAGGCCTCCTGGCACAGGCCGCAATAGATGCACTTCACCATGTCGATGTCGTAGCGCACGGTGCGGCGGGTGCCGTCGTTGCGGCGCGGGCCGGCCTCGATCGTGATCGCCTGCGCCGGGCAGATCGCCTCGCACAGCTTGCAGGCGATACAGCGCTCCTCGCCGTTGGGGTAGCGGCGCAGCGCATGCTCGCCGCGGAAGCGCGGCGAGATCGGATTCTTCTCGAAGGGATAGTTGATGGTCGGCTTCGGCTGGAAGAAATAGCGCATGGCGAGGAAGAACGCCGAGACGAATTCCGAGAGCAGAAGCGAGCGGGCTGTTGCGTTGATATTCATGACGGTCTCACTTCGGCGCGATGCCGGCGAACTGCAGCACAGCGGCAACGACCACCACCATCACCAGCGACAGCGGCAGGAACACCTTCCAGCCAAGCCGCATCAGTTGATCGTAGCGGTAGCGCGGCACGATCGCCTTCGCCATCGCGAACAGGAAGAACATGAAGAAGAGTTTCAGCGCGAACCAGATCACGCCGGGGATCCAGGTGAACGGCGGCAGCGCCACCGGCGGCAGCCAGCCGCCGAGGAACAGGATCGTCGCCATCGCGCACATCGTGGTGATCGCGACATACTCGCCAAGCATGAACAGGAGATACGGCGTCGAGCCGTATTCGACCATGAAACCCGCGACCAGCTCGGATTCCGCTTCCACGAGGTCGAACGGCGGGCGGTTGGTTTCCGCCAGCGCCGAGACGTAGAACACCACGAACATCGGCAGCAGCGGCCACACATACCAGTTCAGGATGGTGAGCTGCGGCAGGCCGATCAGGTGGGCCAGTCCGCGGGTGTTCTGCGCTTCGACTACCGCGGACAGATTGAGCGAGCCTGCGCAGAGCAGCACGGTGATGATCACGAAGCCGATCGAGACTTCGTAGGACACCATCTGCGCCGCGGAGCGGAGCGCGGCAAGGAACGGGTATTTCGAGTTCGACGACCAGCCGGCCATGATGATGCCGTAGATCGACAGCGAGGAGATCGCGAAGATGTAGAGGATGCCGACATTGATATCGGAGATCACCCAGCCGAAATCCATCGGGATCACCGCCCAGGCGGCAAGCGCGAGCACGCAGGACACCAGCGGCGCCAGCAGGAACACGCCCTTGTTGGCGCTCGCCGGGATCGTCGGCTCCTTCAGCACGAACTTCAGGAGGTCGGCAAAGGACTGCAGCAATCCGAAAGGCCCGACCACGTTGGGACCGCGGCGGATCTGCACCGCCGCCCAGATCTTGCGGTCAGCGAGCAGGATGTAGGCGATCGCGATCAGAAGCACGACGAGCAGGAGCACGCTCTGCGCCACCATCACGATCAGCGGCCAGAGAAAACCGGTCCAGAACGAGCTTGCGAAGAAATCAGCCATCAGGTCACGCTCACTCCGCTGCCGTCAGCATCCGCCCGGACGCCAGGCGCGAACATTCCGCCATCACGGCGGACGCCCGGGCGATCGGGTTTGTCAGGTAGAAGTCCTCGACCGGGCTCTTGAACACCGCCTTGTCGGCGCTTCCGCCCCTCGACGCAAGCGCCTTGATATCGTCGGCCTTGCCGGGCTCGATCTGGTCGATCCGCATCAGATGCGGCACCGCCTTGAACAGCGCCTGGCGCAAGGCAGCCAGCGAATCGTAGGGCAGCTTCTTGCCCAGCACGTCCGAGAGCGCGCGGATGATCGCCCAGTCCTCGCGCGCTTCCCCAGGCGGGAAAGCGGCGCGGGCGGCCATTTGCGCCCTGCCCTCGGTATTGACGTAGATGCCGGACTTCTCGGTGTAGGCCGCGCCCGGCAGGATCACGTCGGCGCGGTGCGCGCCGCGGTCGCCATGGGTGCCGATATAGACGACGAACGTGCCGTCCGGCACCTTGATCTCGTCGGCGCCGAGCAGGAACAGCACGTCGAGCGTGCCAGGGGCCGTCATCTGCGCCGCATTCAGGCCGCCGGCGCCGGCCGAAAAGCCGATATCGAGCGCGCCGGCGCGGGAGGCGGTATCATGCAGCACGCCGAACCCGTTCCAGCCGTCCTTCAGCGCGCCGAAGTCAACCGCGAGCTTCGCCGCCTGTGCCAGCACCGCGGCGCCGTCAGGACGCGCGAACGCGCCGGCGCCCACCAGCACGATCGGCTTCTTGGCATTCTTCAGCACGTCGGCGAAGGAATGCTTGCCGGCTGCGAGCGCCACGAGCGTCTCCGGTCCGGCGCCAAGATAGTCATAGTGGTAGGTCAGGTCCGCCTGCGGGCCGATCACGCCGACCTTGAGCTGGCCGGTGCGCCAGCGCTTGCGGATGCGGGCGTTGATGATCGCGGCTTCCTTGCGCGGGTTCGCGCCGATGATCAGAAGCGCATCCGCCTGCTCGATGCCTGCTATCGTCGGATTGAAGATATAGCCGCCGCGGCCGGCCTTCGGATCGAAGGCATCGCCGCCCTGCACGGCGAGGTTGGACGAGCCGTATTTCGCCAGCAGCTCCTTCAGCGCGAACATCTCCTCGACCGCGGCAACGTCGCCGGCGATCGCGCCGATCCGCTTGCCGTCGATGCGGCCGGCCTTGGCGGCGATCGCCGCAAAGGCTTCCTGCCACGAGGCCGGGCGGAGCTGGCCGTTCTCGCGGATATAGGGCCGGTCGAGCCGCTGCACCCGCAGGCCATCGACGATGTGACGGGTCTTGTCGGAGATCCACTCCTCGTTCACGGCCTCGTTGATGCGCGGCAGGATCCGCATCACCTCGCGGCCGCGGGTGTCGACCCGGATCGCGGAGCCGACGCCGTCCATGACGTCGATCGACTGCGTCTTGTTGAGTTCCCAGGGCCGCGCCACGAAGGCATAGGGCTTCGAGGTCAGTGCGCCCACCGGGCAGATGTCGACCAGATTGCCCTGCAGTTCCGAACTCAGCGCCTGCTCCAGATAGGTCGTGATCTCCATGTCCTCGCCGCGGCCGGTGGCACCCATTTCCGGCGTGCCGCAGACCTCCGTGGAGAAACGGACGCAGCGCGTGCACTGGATACAGCGGTTCATCGAGGTCTTGACCAGCGCGCCCAGATATTTGTCCTCGACCGCGCGCTTGTTCTCGGCAAAGCGGCTGGTGTCGACGCCGTAGCCCATCGCCTGGTCCTGCAGGTCGCATTCGCCGCCCTGGTCGCAGATCGGGCAATCCAGGGGATGGTTGATCAGCAGGAACTCCATCACGCCTTCGCGCGCCTTCTTCACCATCGGCGAGCGGGTGGAGATTTCCGGCGGCTCGCCCTTGGGACCCGGACGGCAGTCGCGCACGCCCCAGGCGCAGCTTGCGACCGGCTTCGGGCCGCCCTTCACCTCGACGAGGCACATCCGGCAATTGCCGGCGATCGACAGCCGCTCGTGGTAGCAGAAGCGCGGGATTTCGGCGCCGGCGGCCTCGCACGCCTGCAGCAGCGTGTATTCCGGCGGCACATCGATCTCTTTGCCGTCGATGATCAGTTTGGTCATTGCCTCTACTCCGCCGCCACCATGTGCACGGGGTCGCGTACCCCGACATCGTCGATGTCAGCCTTGTGCGAATATTGGTCGATGCGCGCTTCGATCTCATGACGGAAGTGCGCGATCAGGCCCTGGATCGGCCAGGCCGCGGCGTCGCCCAGCGCGCAAATGGTGTGACCCTCGACCTGCTTGGTGACCTCCAGCAGCATGTCGATCTCGCGCTTGTGCGCGCGGCCCTCGGCCATGCGGGTCAACACCCGCCACATCCAGCCCGTTCCCTCGCGGCACGGCGTGCACTGGCCGCAGCTCTCGTGCTTGTAGAAATAGGAGATGCGCGCGATCGCCCGGATCAGGTCGGTCGACTTGTCCATCACGATCACGGCCGCGGTGCCGAGGCCCGAGCGCAATTTGCTCAAGGAGTCGAAATCCATCGGCGTGTCGATGATCTGCTCGGCCGGCACCATGCGCACCGAGGAACCGCCGGGAATCACCGCCTTCAGATTGTCCCAGCCGCCGCGGATGCCGCCGCAATGCTTGTCGATCAGCTCGCGGAACGGGATCCCCATCGCCTCTTCGACGTTGCAGGGCCGCTCGACATGGCCGGAGATGCAGAACAGTTTGGTGCCGACATTGTTGGGCCGGCCGATCGCGGCAAACCAGGCCGCGCCACGCCGCAGGATATCCGGTGCGACCGCGATCGACTCCACATTGTTGACGGTGGTCGGGCAGCCGAACAGGCCGACATTGGCCGGGAACGGCGGCTTCAGCCGCGGCTGGCCCTTCTTGCCCTCGAGGCTTTCCAAGAGAGCGGTCTCTTCGCCGCAGATATAGGCGCCGGCGCCATGGGCAACGTAGAGGTCGAACGGCCAGCCATTGACGTTGTCCTTGCCGATCAGCCTGGCCTCATAGGCCTGATCGATCGCTGCCTGCAGGTGCTCGCGCTCGCGGATGAATTCGCCGCGGACATAGATGTAGCAGGCATGCGCGCCCATCGCGAAGCTCGCGAGCAGGCAGCCCTCGATCAAGAGATGCGGATCGTGCCGCATGATCTCGCGGTCCTTGCAGGTGCCCGGCTCGGACTCGTCGGCGTTGACCACGAGATAGCTCGGCCGGCCGTCGGTCGATTCCTTTGGCATGAACGACCATTTCAGGCCGGTCGGAAATCCCGCCCCGCCGCGGCCGCGCAGGCCGGAGGCCTTCATCTCGCTGATGATCCAGTCGCGGCCCTTGTCGATGATCGCCTTGGTGCCATCCCAGGCGCCGCGACGGCGCGCGCCCTCGAGGCCCCAATCGTGGAGGCCGTAGAGGTTCTTGAAGATGCGGTCCTTGTCGTCGAGCATGCCTAGAACTTTCCAAACATCAACGATTGGCCTGGGCGTAAGCGAGCCCGGCGGCGCATCCGCCGAAGGTCAGCGCCCACAACAGGCTGGATTCAAGCGAGGCGTTCAGCCCGTAGCGCTGCAGCAGGAAAATGAACACGGCGGCGACCGCCGCGTGGAGAGCGATGTAACGCCAGTTCTTCATCGCGACCTCCCTTCCCGCTCTCTGCCATGCGAGACCAGGCCTCATGTGGTTTCCTTCAGCGTGGTCGGGCCGCCCACCGGCGCCGAGAACTGACGGTCGACCTGCGGGCCCGGCTTCGGCGGATTACCCGAAGCAAAACCGTCCAGCAGCTTGCCGAAGCTCTCCTTGGTCAGGTCCTCGTAGGTATCCTTCCAGATCTGGACCATCGGCGCGTTCACGCAGGCGCCCAGGCACTCGACCTCTTCCCAACTGAAATTGCCGTCCTTCGACAGCTCGAAGGGCTCGTGACTGATGCGATGCTGGCAGACCTCGATCAAGTCGCCGGCGCCGCGCAGGCGGCACGGCGTGGTGCCGCAGACCTGCACATGCGCCTTCTTGCCGACCGGCTGCAACTGGAACATCGTGTAGAAGGTCGCGATCTCCAGCACGCGGATGTGGGGCATTTCGAGCAGGTCCGCGACGGTCCGGATCGCGGCTTCCGAAACCCAGCCCTCGTTCTGCTCCTGCGCCCGCCACAGGATCGCGATCACCGCGGAGGCCTGACGTCCCGGCGGATACTTCGCGATCTGCTGCTTGGCGAAAGCGAGGTTCTCCTCCGTGAACGCAAAGCTCGCGGGCTGCAATTCCTTCGGGGCGAGGCGACGGACGGACATTTCTTACTCTCTCATTGCACGCGGCGCACAGCCTTCGCATTCAGCGCGTTGATCCGGTCCTGCCAGAAGGCGCTTGCGGTGCCGAACACGTTGTAGCCGACATGGGTCGATACCTTGATGCGATCGAGGATCGAAAGCTCGGTCACCGTTTCAAGGCGATTCGAACTGGGATCGTAGACGATCAGCTTGAGCGGGGTCTGTTCCAGGATGTAGCGCGACACGGTGTGCTTGCGATCGCTGCCATGCTCCTCGCAGAGCAGCACGCTGTCGCCCTGCATCAGCCGGACGCCGCCCTTCATTGCCTCGATCTCGACGCCCTCGACGTCGAGCTTGATCAGGTATTTTCCGTTCAGCGCGATCTTGCCGTCGTCGAGCAGATTATCGAGCGCGATGACCGGCACTTCCTCGCCATCGGTCTGGTCGCCGGCAATGCTGAACGCCTCATGCTTGGTGCCTGACAGGCGCGCGGTGCCCCTGGCCGCGCCGATCGCGCATTTCATCGTCTCGAAGCGGTTGCCGTTGATATCGGCGTTGCTCGCAAGCTTCGGGAAATTCTGTCCCGACGGCTCGATCGCGATCGCCTTCTGCGCGCCGAACGGCCTGCTCGAGACGAGCACCGACCAGTAGCCGTAATTGGCGCCGCAATCGATCAGCATGTAGTCGACGTCGGCGGAATCCTTGAACAGGAGTTCGAGTTCGTCCTCGTAGTGGTAGGCGCGGTTGAGCAGCTTGCTCCAATAGCCGTCGCCATAGGGAAACTCGAACACCGCGTCCTCATTGAGGCGGACGGCGATGTTGCGATCGGGCAGCGTCTTGCGCAGCAAATTGGCGCAGGCGATGTAGCCCATGTGGGAAAAGTGCGAGGAGATCTTCGAACCCGTCGACAGCGCCAGCGCAGCCGTCCGCTCCCACAGGTTGGCTCCTTCAAGAGCCCCCGAGGTGCGGTCAAACTGGATGGGCGGCTGCACCATCACCGATCGACCTCTCCGAACACGATGTCGAGCGAGCCCAGGATCGCCGAGACGTCGGCGAGCAGATGGCCCGTGCAGATGTGATCCATCGCCTGCAGATGGGCAAAGCCCGGCGCGCGAATCTTGCACTTGTAGGGCTTGTTGGTGCCGTCGGCGACGAGGTAGACGCCGAACTCGCCCTTGGGCGCTTCCACCGCGGCGTAGACTTCGCCGGCCGGCACGTGCACGCCCTCGGTGTAGAGCTTGAAATGATGGATCAGTGCCTCCATCGAGCGCTTCATCTCGCCGCGGCGCGGCGGCGCGATCTTGTTGTCCTCGACCACGACCGGCCCCTGCCCGTCGGGCGATTTCAGTTTCTGGATGCACTGCTTCATGATGCGCACCGACTGGCGCATCTCTTCCATCCGGATCAGGTAGCGGTCGTAGCAGTCGCCGTTCTTGCCGATCGGGATGTCGAAATCCATCTCGGCATAGCATTCGTAGGGCTGCGCCTTGCGCAGGTCCCAGGCCGCGCCCGAGCCGCGCACCATCACGCCGGAAAAGCCCCACTCCCAGGCTTCCTTCAGCGGCACGACGCCGATGTCGACGTTGCGCTGCTTGAAGATGCGATTGCCGGTCAGCAGCGTATCGAGGTCGTCGACCACTTTAAGGAACGGGTCGCACCATACTTCGATATCATCGATCAGCTTCGGCGGCAGGTCCTGGTGCACGCCGCCGACACGGAAATAGGCCGCGTGCATGCGCGAGCCGGAGGCGCGCTCGTAGAACACCATCAGCTTCTCGCGCTCTTCGAAGCCCCACAAAGGCGGGGTGAGCGCGCCGACGTCCATCGCCTGCGTGGTGACGTTGAGCAGATGCGACAGGATGCGGCCGATTTCGCAATAGAGCACGCGGATCAACTGCCCGCGGCGCGGCACCGTGATGCCAAGCAGCTTTTCCGCCGCGAGGCAGAAGGCATGCTCCTGGTTCATCGGCGCGACGTAATCGAGCCGGTCGAAATACGGGATCGCCTGCAGATAGGTCTTGTGCTCGATCAGCTTCTCGGTGCCGCGATGCAGCAGCCCGATATGCGGATCGACACGCGCGACGACTTCGCCATCGAGCTCAAGCACCAGACGAAGCACACCGTGCGCTGCCGGATGCTGCGGCCCGAAATTGATCGTGAAGTTACGCAGATTCTGCGGTTGTTCGTTCATGATGCAGCTCCCGCTGCCTGGCGAATGGCGAGTGGCGAATAGCGAATAGCGAAGGTCATCTTATGGACTTGTCCTGCAGAGAGCGTATCAATGCTCGCACCATTTTGCCCAAGCTTTCGCACCGCCCGATCACCGTCTCCAATTCGGACGAGGGCAGAATGCCAACGCGTTCCGCTAGCAGCAGATGAGTTTCCAGTTCCTTCAAAGATCCCTGCGACACACGCAGTGACTGCACGAAACTGCCCGTACTTTCGCGCCCATGACCTTCCGCGATATTGGCGGGGATCGACGCCGCAGCACGCCTGACCTGAGATGTCAGACCAAACAGCTCGTCGCGAGGAAATCGTCCCGTTAAGCGATAACAGGACTCCGCTAAGATCATGGCATCTTGCCACACTCTTAGGTCCCTGTACGAGCTGATCGATGGGTCGCTCAACAATCATCCCTATTCGCCACTCGCCATTCGCTATTCGCCACTTCTCTTCTCGTCGCCCGGCAGCGGATAATCCGCACCTTCCCAGGGCGAGAGGAAATCGAACTTGCGGAATTCCTGGTTGAGGCGCACCGGCTCATACACCACCCGCTTCTCCTCGTCGTCGTAGCGGACCTCGACGAAGCCGGTGAGCGGAAAGTCCTTGCGCAGCGGATGGCCGTCAAAACCGTAGTCGGTCAGGATCCGCCGCATGTCGGGATGGCCGGTGAAGATCACGCCGTAGAGGTCGTAGGTCTCGCGCTCGAACCAGTCGGCGCCGGGAAAGACCTCGATGATCGACGGCACCTGCGTGTTCTCGTCGGCCTCCGCGCGCAGGCGGATGCGTGTATTCAGCGTCGGTGACAGGAAGTGGTAGACGACGTCGAACCGCTTCTCCCGCTCGGGGTAATCGACTGCGGTCACGTCGGTGAAGTTGACGAAGCGCAATGCCGGATCGTCACGCAGGTGCTTGACGACATCGACGATCTTCTCCGCGTCCACATCAACCGTGAGCTGGTTGAACGCAACCGAATAGGCTTTCGCCGCGCCGGCAAGCGCGCTAACGATCGTCTGCCCCAGTGCGTCGAGCTTGGCGTCGTCCATGACGTAATACCTTAGCGTTCAATAGTGCCGATGCGGCGGATCTTCTTCTGCAGCAGCAAGACGCCGTAGAGCAGCGCTTCCGCCGTCGGGCGGACAGCCCGGCACATAGATGTCGATCGGCACGATGCGGTCGCAGCCGCGCACCACCGAATAGGAGTAGTGGTAGTAGCCACCACCATTGGCGCATGAGCCCATCGAGATCACGTAGCGCGGCTCCGGCATCTGGTCGTAGACCTTGCGCAGCGCCGGCGCCATCTTGTTGGTCAGCGTGCCCGCGACGATCATCACGTCGGACTGCCGGGGCGAGGCGCGCGGCGCGAAGCCGAAGCGCTCGACGTCGTAGCGCGGCATCGAGACCTGCATCATCTCGACCGCGCAGCAGGCCAGGCCAAACGTCATCCACATCAGCGAGCCGGTCCGGGCCCACGTGATCAGGTCGTCGGCGGCCGCGACGAAGAAACCCTTGTCGGAGAGCTCATGATTGATTTCGCGGAAATACGGATCATTGGCGCCGACCGGCTTGCCGGTGGCGGGATCAAGGATGCCCTTCGGCGCCGGCGCGATTGCCGGCTGGGACGTTGCGGCAGTGGGGCTCAATCCCATTCGAGCGCGCCTTTCTTCCATTCATACGCAAAGCCGACCGTCAGCACGGCCAGAAACACCATCATCGACCAGAACCCGGTCGCGCCCAGCTTGCCGAACGCCACCGCCCAGGGGAACAGAAACGCCACTTCGAGGTCGAAGATGATGAAGAGGATCGCCACCAGATAGAAGCGCACGTCGAACTTCATGCGGGCGTCGTCGAAAGCGTTGAATCCGCATTCATAGGCGGACAACTTTTCCGCATCCGGCTGCTGGAATGCGAGCAGGAATGGCGCGATCAGGAGCGCCAGGCCGATCACGGCCGCCACCCCGATAAACACCACAAGTGGAAGATAATTCTGCAGGATGCCGGTCATCGGCGGTGCCTTCTTGCTGCGGTTTCGGACAGCCGCAGATTCGTTTCATTGGAATTATTCTTGAGCCTTAGCGCAGCGCAACAGAGGGCGCAAGACAAGCAATTTTAAAGCTCTGTCGGGCTCGGCAGCCTCCGATCAACCGGTATTGAGCGCTCGTTCTCGCCCCAGACGAAGAACGCGTGGCGGCGAAGGTCGGTGCCCGGATTTGCGGCTTCAGATCGCTCAAATCCGCCCTGTGCAATAGCCATCTTTGCACGCCTCTCGTTTAGTTGAACGCAGGGTGCTGTCGATCCGAAACGGTATGCTGGTCCGTCCCTCTGACGGCGTTATCCCCAGGGATCGCCGGGCGAGGATCTCGGCTCTGGAAGCGCCGCTACTTGTGACTTTTTCGTTTGCCCTGCGTCCGCCGTTGCTAGCCGTATGTCGCACGAAACCGATCCAGCCCAGCAACGAAACCATTTTGGGGAACCCGCGAAACCATCCTGAAACAGACCAGGCGTACCTCTCTGCCCAACAGGCGACGGCAAAGCTCGCCCGGAGGCTTCAGATGAACCACTCAATTCACTCGGCGGATCGCTCGACCCACCTGAAGATCGTGGTGGTAGCGCTGGTGGCGGGCATTGCGGTCACAGCCTTGGGCATCGCCGCGCGCAACAATTCGGAATTCACCCAGACCGCCCAGACCCCGGTTGTGAAGGCCGGCAAGCCGGTGGCAATTACAAGCTCGGGGACCTCCACGGTCCGCTGACCCAGACATTTTCAGACAAGGCACGAAAGGCCGCCTCCGGGCGGCTTTGTTGTTTGGTGGGCTCAGAAGGTGATGGGCTGCCCGGTTTGGGACGGCCTGTACCAATCCGGCGCATACCCCGCCGTGGCACACCTGCGCTTGGCCCCCGCCAATTGGAGCCACTTTGCGCCCTTGCCTAAGCCGCGGACGGAAAATCCCGAAAAACCCCGCCTCCGTTACCGCCGTTAACCGCGTTGCACGGGCTTCGGCGACGCAGATGGCCGCATCGGCCACTGCGGCACGATCGCTGCCCTTCCACGGCATCACCCATCGTAGCCCGCCCCGATGCGGCACAGAGGTAGCCTGGAGGACTGCATGTCCGTTACCCCCTACGCGCCGCCGTCGGCGGGTCTCGCCGACTACATTGCCATCGCGCGGCCCGACCACTGGATCAAGCACGTGCTGATCGTCCCTGGCGTCGCCTTCGCGATGATCATGGCGGGGGCCGGACCGGTGGACTACGCGACGCTGGGCGAACGCCTGCTCGCCTGCCTGTTCGTCGCGATGGCGCTGTCGTCCGCGAACTACACCATCAACGAATGGCTCGATGCCCCCTTCGACGCCATGCACCCGACCAAGCGGGCGCGCCCGGCAGTGCAGACCGCGATGTCGCCCAGCATCGTCTTCGCCCAATATGTCCTCTTGACCGCCGTGGGCCTGCTCGCCGCCAACCAGCTTGGCCGGAGCTTTGCTCTCACCGCGACCGTATTCGCCGTTTTCGGGATCATCTACAATGTGCGGCCGATCCGCGCCAAGGATCGCGCCTTCCTCGACGTCATCGTCGAGTCCCTCAACAATCCCCTGCGCTTCCTGTTCGGCTGGTTTGCGGTGGTCCCGCATATCGCCCCGCCGATCTCGATCCTGCTCGCCTATTGGTTCGGCGGCGCCTTCCTGATGGCTGCCAAGCGCGTTTCCGAGCATCGCGCGATCGTGGAGGCCGGCGGCACCGCCAACCTCGCCGCCTACCGGCCTTCCTTCGCCGTCTATACGCATTCGAGCCTGGTGACGAGCTGCCTCGTCTACGCCCAGGGCTTTGCGTTCATGATGGCGATCTTCCTGATCAAGTACCGGATCGAATACATCGTCGCGATCCCGTTCCTGATCGCGCTGTTCGCCGCCTATATGCGGCTTGCGCTGACCCCGGATTCCGCGGCCGCGCGGCCCGAGGAACTGATGCGGCAGCCGTCGATGCTGATTGCCGCCGCCGTCACCATGGCGCTGTTCGGCATCCTGACCTTCGTCGACCTGCCGCTGCTCAACAGCCTGACCAGCTCCGATCTCATCCGTCTCAGCGGGGGTCGCTGACCATGTCGATGACGGCTTCCCTCAGTGCCCCTCGCAACTACGCCGGCGTCGCGGTCGCGACGCTGGCGTTCGCCGCGCTGGCGCTTCTGCTCGACGGCCCGGTCTGGCTGGTGAAGCTGGTGCCGACCCAGGACGGCCCGGTGCATCTGGCGCAGGCCGACCTGATCGCCCGCTTCGGCTGGGGCGGCGTCCTGCAGGAGCCTGCGGCCTCCTTCTACCAGTGGAATTCGCGCATCGAACCGAACTCCGCGATCTATCTGGTGCTCGCCGGCCTGATCCGGCTGACCGGCAGTCCGCTGCTCGCCAACACGCTGTTTCTGAGCCTGTACGGGCTGCTCTGGATCGCAGCCGCCTTTGTGGTGTCCCGCACTGAGACCGAGCGGCCGGTGCTGCCGATGCTGCTGCTGTTGCCGGTCGCCTTCGGCGTCTTCATCCACTGGGGCTTCTATAATTTCGCGCTTGGCGTGCCGCTGTTCCTGTTGTTCGCGAGCTTCTGGGGCAAGGTGCACGAGCGCGGCGACATCTTCACCTTCCTTGCCACCGCAGCGTTCCTGACGGCCCTCTATCTGACCCACATCACCTCCGTGGTGGCGGCCTGCCTGCTGCTCGCGGCGGACGACATCGCCCGCGCGCTCCGCACGCTGGAGCGCGCCGGCCCGCGTGCCGCCGGCCGTCGATTGCTCATCGATGGCATCTGGGCGATCGCAGCGGCCATGCCGGTGCTGGTCTTGATCGCTAAGTTCCTGCTCGCCTACCAGAACATTCCCGGCGAGGTGCCGGGCGAAGGCGGCATTGCGCAGATCCTGCGCCGGATCGTTGCCGCCACGCACCTCTTCACCTTCACCTCCTGGGAGGTGGTGGCGCTGGGACCGCTTCTGGCGGCAGTGCTGGTGGCCGGCGTCATAGCGCTCCGGCACTTGAGGTCGGGCAACCTGACCTGGCCCGTCTTCTTCGTCCTTGTCGTGCTGCTCTCGCTCCTCAATCTGAAAACCGGCTCGGCGCTGCTGTCGGAGCGGCTCGCGCCCTATAGCTGGATCGCGGTCGTGCTCTTCATCGCGAGCCGGCAGCCACACGAAGCGCTGGTGCGCATCCTGTGCTTCGCGGCGATCGCCGGCCTGGTCGGCCAGAGCGCGATCCGCGCGGTGGCCTACAAGAGCTGGGCGCCGGTGCTGGAAAGCGAGCTCGATGTCGGCCGCGAGAATCCCGGCAAGACTTTCGTCAATGCCGATCTGATCGCCCAGCGCGACAGCTCTCTGTTCGCCTGGCGCATCCGCCCCACCCTGCACGCAGCCCAGACCGCGGCGCTGGCCGCCCGCGGCGCCGGTCTCTCTTCCACGCTGCCCTCGACCCGGTATTTCGGCTATTTTCCGCTGCAATATGTGCCATCGCATGATTTCCTGCGCGCGACCGCCGACTGGGAAACCGAGCCCGATGCTGCTGACGTTGCAAAATTCCGCAATGTCAATCGCGGCGCGCCGCAGGTGCTGATCGTGTCGTCCTCCGACCAGAGCGGATCAGCCGTCGCCCGCAATCTCGGCTACGGCGACTGCAAGGCGAAGCAGAGCGGCGGACGCGAGATTGTAGCCTGCACGGTGCCGAACCAACTGAGTGCGATGCGTGACTGACCTTACCATGCACATCGCCCCAACGCCGCTGGAGCGGCGCGATGCACGCACCGCCGCCGCGGATACGCTGCTTGGCCTCCCGATATCGATGCCGCTGGTGCTCGACCTCGACGGCACGCTGATCAAGGGCGACCTCCTCTACAAGAGCTTCTTCTCGATCCTGCGCCGCAATCCGCTGATTGTGCTCGCCTGCGCCAGATGGCTGTTGCGAGGACGCGCCGTGCTCAAGCGCCAGCTTGCGCTGCGCAACCGCATCGACTGGGACCGGCTCGAATTCCATCAGGAAGTCGTCGCGCTGGCGCACCGGGAGCAGGCGGCCGGCCGCATGATCGTGCTCGCTACCGCTGCCGACGCAGTGCTTGCCGGCCAACTGGCATTCCGCCTGCCCTTCTTCGATCAGATATTGGCGTCCGACGGCGCGCGAAATCTGAAGGGACCAGCCAAGGCCGCCTTGCTCCGGCAGCTATTTCCAGACGGCTTCATCTACGCCGGCGACAGCAAATCCGACCTCGCGGTCTGGGCCGACGCCAGCGGCATCGTTCTCGTCACCACACGCCGATCGGTCCGTGACGCCGCGCTGGCGCTGGGACGGCCAGTGCTGGACTTGTCCTCCCCTCCAGACAGCCAGCGTTAACAAGCCCTAACGCAATCGCTCGATTGCAACCGACGTTGCGATCCCAAGCTTAAATCTCGGCGCGTATAGAGAAGGTCGACAGGACCCTCGCCGCCGATGAATCTGCATCAGGAAACATACTCTTCCGGCTTCAAGATCGTCTGCACCGATTGCGGCAGCCTCTCGATCAAGCTGGAGAGACCGGCCGCCGCATCCGACGACACGGTCATCGAATGCCGCTGCTGCAGCGCAGTCCGCGGCACATTGGCCGATCTCCGTGATCTGGCGCGCCGGGGCCGGGATAGCTTCGAATTCTAGTCCGGGCCTGAAGAATCGCGCGACCTCCGCCGTCAGGCTGCGTTCAAGCGAGTGCCGACACCCGCTGCCGGAATGGCTCTGATCGGACCGTCTCCGAATATCCAGGCTTGCTCTTCAATATCGAGCGCACTGCTTCGCAGCTTGGCCGCGTATCCCAGAAACAGGAACAATGCGACGTCTCTGCTGATCCTGCCATGCGCCATGCCCAGCATGAGCGTGAACACCAGGCTGCACAGCACGAAGCGGGCTTCGCGATTGATCCTCGCGAGCGAGAACATCCGCGTTCCCACGGTGTGACAGACCATCAGGATGAGGAAGACGCCCGCCAGCCATCCGAATTCGATGATGACCTGGAGGATCGAGTTGTGAACCTGGAAGCCTTTCAGGCACGACCGCTGGGTGAAGCCGTCCAATCCCAGTCCCGTCAGCCCGGCCTCCGGCAGCAACGCGAACGCGTCCTTGTAGAGCTGCTGTCGGATGATGATCGAATTATCCCGGTCGATGGCAGGACAGGAGGCTTGCGGAGGCGCCGGGACTGGCGGAGCTGGCTGAGTTGCGGCGCTGCCTGACGCGGCGGGGGCCGGCACCGCGGCGGCCGGCGGTGGAACCGGCGTCGCCGGCGCCGGCGTCTCGTTGTTGCTCAGCACCGCTTCGGCGTGCCTGGCGAATTTGAGCGTTGTCGATGACCTGGCGACCGCGCCGAGTGCGACCGAAGCGATCGTGGCGCACATGATCACAGCAATGAATTTGCGTTGCTTGGGCCTGGTCGCCACCATCGCCGCGAACAGCGCCACGACGATCACGACAAAGGAGTAGCGCACGATCGACGCCGCGAAGATCGCTGTCGGCACGGCCGAGAGGATCGAAATCCATGCGGTCCGTCGCCAATTGAGTTCTGTGCAGGCCAGCGCCAGAAGCAGAAAGCCAAACGATATCGTGAACTGCGCCGGCGCGGCGTCATACTCGTCAAAGACCAGCGGCTTGCCATGGTTATCGTTCCATTGGCCAAGCAGCGCCACCGAGGTGACGACGGCTCCGGCCGCCACCACGGCGCCTGTGACGATCACGAAGGCTTGCGGAACTTGACCACAACGGGAGCTCACTCTGACCGCGGGATATGCCGCAAGCGACATGCCGAGCAGGACGGCCTCTTTCGGCGCAATGACGCCGTTGGCGGCGAACGAAAGCCCGACGCCGCAACAAAAAAGCACGAACAGCACGTCGCAAATGTCGGGCTTGAATTCACGCCATCTCGCCAGAACAAGGAGCGCAGCAGTTGGCGCCGCCATCAGCAGACCGGTGATTGTCGAGCCGGCCCCGGCGAAACCGTGAGCGAGCACCGCAATCGGCCCAGCGGATAGCAGGATGGCGAACAACACCGATTGCAAGGCCCGGCCCCCGTGAATTGATAGTGTCAAAGCTGAATCAAAACAGTTCTCAGGGCAGTTCTATATCGATTTCATGACAGAATCTCGCCGCCGGAAAGTATGGCACGCGTCGGTGGTTGATCAATGGAGTTTCTCTGTATGATTGTGGTAACATGACCACATCTCGAAAGGCTTTTCGTCGGGATGTCTTCCGGCCTGCCGCTGGTGGAAGCCCGGCGCGTCGATCTCGCTGTGCGAACCGTCCCGTTCGCCATGAATGCAGCCGGTGGCAGGTTTCGCGGACCAGGATCGGATCGAAGGTCGGGCGCGGAGCTAACTGCCTGAAAAATACCGCCAAAATGGCGCGAGAGACGGGGCTCGAACCCGCGACCTCCGGCGTGACAGGCCGGCGCTCTAACCAACTGAGCTACTCCCGCGTGATGCGAAAATCCGCGAGACGTGGGGGACTTAAAGGGGCGACCTTTTGAAGTCAAGGATGTTGAGATTCCCCCCGCCCTGCGGCTGTTTTTGCGGTTTCGATGCCGATGGCGGCCGATTTTCGGGCGAAACGACGTAGTCAGTCAGGGTCCGAATCAACTAAGGCCTGAAATGTCAGGGTTTCCTGGACCCTCGCCGTCGAGATCCCCAAGGGCTCCAGATCTCCGTTGACGCGTTTTCCCCAACGAACCGGTATCCGCTTCGCTCGAAAACGCTTCTCTTTAAGCCATTCACCACGAGGAGGGCCACATATGGCGAAGAAAGCTGCGACCCCGGCGACCATCACCCTGAAGCACCTGGCGGCGGCGATTGCCGAGGACCAGGAACTCTCCAAGAAGCAGGCCGAAAGCATCCTGACCGACGTCGTGACGCGAATCACCAAGCACCTGAAGAAGGGCGAGCGCATCCGCATTGTCGGCCTCGGCATCCTGCAGGTACGCAAACGCGCCGCCCGGATGGGCCGCAACCCTGCCACCGGCGAGCAGATCCACATCAAGGCCAGCAAGAAGGTCGCCTTCCGCCCCGCGAAGGAACTCAAGGAAGCGATCTGATCGGCCAGACCTTTCGTTCAGTCAGCGCCATTCCGGCTCTTCGACGCGGCCCCCGGAGTGGCGCTTTTCTGTTATAGAGCCAGCCCAATCCTTCTCCTGGAATTGTGGTCACCATGCTGGCTCCGACGCTTGATTTCAAACATACCGTCACCGAGCGCTTCCTGCGCTATGTCGTGATCGATACCCAGTCCGATCCGGAATCGCCGACCTGCCCTTCCACCGAGAAGCAGAAGGATCTCGGCCGCCTCCTCGTCTCGGAATTGCAGGCAATGGGGATCAACGACGCGCATCTCGACCAGCACGGCTATGTCTACGCGACCATCCCGGCGACGTCAGACAAGAAGGTGCCGGTGATATGCTTCTGCTCGCACATGGACACCTCGCCGGATTGCACCGGCAAGAATGTGCGGCCGCAGATCGTGAAAAACTATGGCGGCGGCGACATCTCGCTGCCGGCTGACCCCGCCCAGGTGATCCGCGCCGCCGAACATCCAGCGCTTTCCGACCAGATCGGCAACGACATCATCACGACCGACGGCACCACGCTGCTCGGGGCCGACAACAAGGCCGGCGTCGCCGAGATCATGGATGCCGCCCATTTCCTCGTCCACAATCCCCAAGTGAAGCACGGCACCATCAGGATCCTGTTCACGCCCGATGAGGAGATCGGCCGCGGCGTCGATAAGGTTGATCTGAACAAGCTCGGCGCCGATTTCGCCTACACGATCGACGGCGAAACCGCCGGCCATATCGAGGACGAGACCTTTTCCGCCGACGGCGCCAGCGTCACGATCGAAGGCGTTTCCACCCATCCCGGCTTCGCCAAGGGCAAGATGGAGCACGCGATCAAGATCGCGGCCGCGATCGTCGAGCGGTTGCCGAAGACCACCTGCTCGCCCGAGACCACCGAAGGCAAGGAAGGCTTTCTGCATCCGATCTCAATCTCGGGCGCGCTCGAGCAGGCGAGGCTCGATTTCATCGTGCGCGATTTCACGGAAGCCGGGCTGAAGGAGAAGGAGGCGCTGCTGGAGGCGATCGTCAAGGACGTGATGAAGGCCTATCCGCGCTCGACCTACCGCATGGAGGTCAAGCAGCAGTACCGCAACATGAAGCAGGTCATCGACCGTCACCCGGAGATCGTCAACTACGCCGTCGAGGCGATCCGCCGCGCCGGCCTGACCCCGGTGAAGACCTCGATCCGCGGCGGCACTGATGGCTCGCGCCTTTCGTTCATGGGCCTGCCCTGCCCCAACATCTTCGCCGGCGAGCACGCCTTCCACTCACGCCTGGAATGGGTGAGCCGGCAGGACATGGAAAAGGCGGTACAGACCATCGTCCACCTCGCGATGATCTGGGAAGAGCGGGCGTAGCGTTTACGCACGTACAACAGCACTCTCCGCCGTCATTGCGAGGAGCGCCAGCGACGAAGCAATCCATTGCTTCCGCATTCGCTGATAGATGGATTGCTTCGCTTCGCTCGCAATGACGATGAACAGCTACGACGCCCGCGCCGTCACGATCCAGATCGAAGCGGGCAGCAGCACCTGATCGCCTTTGACGAACGGCACGAGCGCCTCGCGGATCGCGCCCGCGGCAGCGGCGCGGAGTTCAGGTGGCTGATCCTGCAGCGCCCGGCTGACCGGCCCGATGTCGAGCGCACCTTGCACGGCGCCATCGAGGCCGCGACCGATCGCGGCGTCGAGCGAGAGCGGGCACGGCTCCATCTCTACATTCTTGAAGCCGGCCGCACCTAAGATGCGTCGCACGCGTTCCTCCGAGGCGAACGCGAACGGCCCGGGATCCTCGGGCCCCTGCTGCGGCAATTTCGGCACGTGCTTGTAGGCGGCCTGCAACGGCGTCATGAAGAACGGATTCTCGCGCGGCTCACGCCAGCAGATGAACGCAAGCCGCCCCGATGGGCGCAGCGCCTTCCTCATATTCGCAAACGACACCGCGGGATCGGCGAAGAACATCACTCCAAAGCGCGACGCCAAAAGGTCGAAGCTTGCGGGGACGAATGGGTACACCGTTGCGTCCTCGAGCGCGTACTCCAGCGACAATCCAGGCGTCACCCGTTGCCGTGCCCGCTCGAGCATCGGGCCGGACACGTCGATGCCGAGCACGTGGCCGGACGGCCCGACCTTCTCCGCAAACGCGACCGTGGTTGCGCCGCTGCCGCAGCCGACGTCGATCACGCGCTCGCCTGTCTTCGGCTTGGCGCGATCGATCAGGATGTCGAGGATCGGAGTGAGCAGGATGTCCTGCGCCGCCTGCCGGTCGGCCCAGCGCTGGCCGCCCGGCCCGTTCCAGTAGGCGATCTGGTCGGCATTCTGTTCATGGCCAAGGGCGGCGTCCATCAGCAGGTCTCTTTCGTTGCAGCCCGCAGCATCGGTATCACCTGATAGGTGAAGCCGGCGTCGGTCTTCATGACGGGATCGTTGGCTATAATGGTCTGCGGATCGGTATCGTCAGACAATTGTAGCACGCCTAACCCCCAAACACCGGCCGGATCGGCCACGGCGCCGAACACGATCGCCTTACCGGCCCGCAGCAGTTCCCCGCAATAAGCCGTATGTGCCTGCATGATCTCGGCCTCGCGCGGCGTCATATCCTGAGGGAAGGTCGGACGCGGCGGGACAAGCTTGCAGAGGAAGTATTTCATTGCGGCGCCTATTTCGCCGCACTGCCGGTCTTGGATTTCTTCTGCGTTGCATTGGTGGTCGACGGAGGCGCGCTGTCGCTGCGCACGGCGCCCCAGGGATCGCTGGGCCCCGCCTTGTCGGGAATATTGCGCAACGATCTCTTGTAGGCGCGCTCGGCGTTGCGCTCCTCCTCCTTCTGCGACGGACTCTTTTCCTTGTCGACGTCGCCATATCGCGGCACGGCTTCCTGCGCGAATGCCGATCCGGCCATCAGCGCGATCATCACGGCGACAACAAAGGCTCTCATGGTCTGCTCCCCGGTTTTCGCGCGATGATATCACCCGGTTGAGAACATCGCCAATCCGCCCGTGACCGCCGGCGTTGCGCATTGAGGCCGCATTGCTTTCACTGAATGGCCACATGAAAAGCAGATGCCAACCAGATTTCACAGATAGAACTTGTTCATTCCTCAACCTGGAAAGGCATGACCATGCGCATCTTTACGGCGTCCGCCATCATTGCAGCTCTCTGCCTCGGAACTCCGGCACTCGTGCTGGCGCAGGGAGCCCCCTCGCAACAGCGCGGAGCGGAGTCACCGCCTGCTCAGTCCCAGCCCGGCACCGTGATACGGAGCATACAGGTTGTCGACGTCAAGGAACTGCAGCCGGCCGTGCGCTCGAAGGTCGATGAAATCATCTCGCAGACAAGCGATGAGGACATGCAGTCACTTCGGAAGTCCATCGACGCGACACCGCAGGCGGTCTCCGCGCTCAAGGCCAAGGGCATGACTTCGTCACAAGTCGTTGCCATCAACATCGCCGATGGCGTCCTGACGATGTTCACCAAGACGGCGTAAGATCGGAATACTTTGTGCGGCTCGCTGAGCCGCGCTTTGCTCGAACTTTTACTTGCCGAACAGTCCGCCTTCGCTCTTCGAGCTGCGGCGCGACAGCCTTCGCCCTGCGTACTCCGGCCTGCCGGGCCGAAGCTCGCAGGGCGAAGGCTGGTAGGCGGTGACGGGATCGAACCGCCGACATCTTCGGTGTAAACGAAGCGCTCTACCGCTGAGCTAACCGCCCTCGGCCGCTTCTTTACCCTCGCCCTGCCCCGAGGCGCAAGGTGGGCACCATCATTCAGTCGGAAGACCCGGCAATGCCTTGAGATCGTTGATCCACGGCGCGGCCGAGCGGCACCAGATCTGGCGCCGTGGCCGCAATTGGTCGCGCTGGCGGATGCTGCCCCAGCGGATGCCCCAATCCTCCGGGCCACCGTCCTCGCCGCTCGTGAACAGTGGGGAACCGCATTCGGGGCAGAAATGTTGGAAGCGGGTCCGGCCATTATCGCCGGCCTTGCCATAGATTTTCGGCGACTGGCCCGTAAGGCGTATCGCTTCGCCGGCGCAGATCACGGTGACGCGGTACGGCGAGCCAGTCAGTGTCTGGCAATCCGTGCAGTGGCAGATCGAGACCCGCTCCGGATCGATATCGGCCTCATAGGTCACGAAGCCGCAGTGGCATTGCCCATCGATCTTCATGGCGTCCTCCTCTCCGCCTGCTCCCTATCCTGGTGCGCTAGAGCCTGATCCGATCAGGTTGAATCGGCTGCGAGTTGGCTTCACCTCCCCCGCTTGCGGGGGAGGTCGGCGCGACGCGCCGGGTGAGGGTTCTCTCCTCTTGGGGAGTCTCAACGTGGAGACAGCCCCCACCCCAGCCCTCCCCCGCAAGCGGGAGAGGGGGCGCAGCTTCATCGCAGTTGCATTTCAACCTGATCGGACCACGTGCTAGCTTCCCGCGAAACTCCCATAAACAAAAACGGCGCCCGAGGGCGCCGTTTCGTTATTCACGTGATCGGGTCTGGTCAGTGCGCCGTCAGGCCGCCCGCCGCTTCTTCGGCAGTGTCGGGCTTGACGTCGACCTTGGTGTCCTCATCCCAGACGATCGGCGTTGGCACCCGTACCAAGGCCTTGGCGACGACCTCGTCGAGACGGGAGACCGGGATGATATCCATCCCCCCCTTGATCGCATCGGAAATCTCCGTGAGATCCTTGGCGTTGTCCTCGGGGATCAGCACCGTCTTGATGCCGCCGCGGGCGGCAGCCAGGAGCTTCTCCTTCAGACCGCCGATCGGCAGCACGCGGCCGCGCAGCGTGATCTCGCCGGTCATTGCGACATCATGGCGAACCGGGATACCGGTCATGACCGAGATGATCGCGGTGGCCATCGCGACACCGGCGGACGGACCGTCCTTCGGGGTTGCGCCCTCCGGCACGTGCACGTGGATGTCGCGTCGGTCGAACATCGGCGGCTCGATGCCGTAGTTGATCGCCCGCGAGCGGACGTAGGACGCCGCCGCCGAGATCGACTCCTTCATCACGTCGCGCAGGTTGCCCGTGACCGTCATCTTGCCCTTGCCAGGCATCATGACGCCCTCGATGGTCAACAACTCGCCGCCGACATCGGTCCAGGCCAGACCGGTGACGATACCGACCTGATCCTCGCTCTCGATCTCGCCGAAGCGGTACTTCGGCACGCCGAGGAACTCTTCGATGTTCTTCTCGGTGACCTTGACCGACTTCTTCTTGGAGATCATCAGCTCCTTCACCGCCTTGCGGGCCAGTGTGGAGAGCTCACGCTCCAGGTTGCGCACGCCCGCTTCGCGGGTGTAGCGGCGGATCATCAACAGCAAGGCATCGTCGTCGATCGACCATTCCTTGGAGTCCAGGCCGTGCTTGGAGAGCGCATTCGGGATCAGGTGCTTGCGCGCGATCTCGACCTTCTCGTTCTCGGTGTAGCCGGCGATCCGGATGATCTCCATGCGGTCCATCAGCGGCCCGGGAATGTTCAGCGTATTCGCGGTCGTGATGAACATCACGTTCGACAGGTCGTAGTCGACCTCCAGGTAGTGGTCGTTGAAGGTCGAGTTCTGTTCGGGGTCCAGGACCTCGAGCAGCGCCGATGACGGATCGCCGCGGAAGTCGGCGCCCATCTTGTCGATCTCGTCCAGCAGGAACAGCGGATTCGAAGTCTTCGCCTTCCGCATCGACTGGATGATCTTGCCGGGCATCGAGCCGATATAGGTGCGGCGGTGACCGCGGATCTCGGCCTCGTCGCGCACGCCGCCGAGCGAGACGCGCACGAATTCGCGCCCCGTCGCCTTCGCGATCGACTTGCCGAGCGAAGTCTTGCCGACGCCGGGAGGGCCGACCAGGCACAGGATCGGTCCGGTCAGCTTGTTGGCGCGCGACTGCACCGCCAGATACTCGACGATGCGGTCCTTGACCTTCTCGAGCCCGTAGTGATCGGAGTCCAGCACCGCCTGTGCGGCTTCCAAGTCCTTCTTGACCTTGGACTTCTTGTTCCACGGAATCGACAGCAGCCAGTCCAGATAGTTGCGCACCACGGTCGCTTCCGCGGACATCGGCGACATCTGGCGCAGCTTCTTCAACTCATGCTGCGCCTTCTCGCGCGCTTCCTTGGACAGCTTGGTCTTGTTGATGCGCTCTTCCAGATCGGCCAGCTCGTCGCGACCTTCGTCGTCGCCGAGCTCCTTCTGGATCGCCTTCATCTGCTCGTTCAGGTAATATTCGCGCTGGGTCTTCTCCATCTGGCGCTTGACGCGCGAGCGAATGCGCTTCTCGACCTGCAGGACCGAGATCTCGCTCTCCATCAGGCCGAGCACCTTCTCCAGGCGCTGGGTGACCGACAGCGTCTCCAGGATGGCCTGGCGATCGGCGATCTTGACCGCCAGATGCGAAGCGACGTTGTCGCTGAGCTTGGCGAAATCGGTGATCCCCTGAACAACGCCGACGACTTCGGCGGAGATCTTCTTGTTCAGCTTCACATAGCTCTCGAAATCGGACACGACCGAGCGCGCCAGCGCTTCGGCTTCAACCGAATTGGCGTCGGTGTCGGCGAGCGCGACCGCGGTCGCCTCGTAGAACTCGGCGCGATCGGAGTATTTCTCCACGCGCGCCCGCTCGAGCCCTTCGACCAGCACCTTCACGGTGCCGTCGGGCAGCTTCAGGAGCTGCAGCACGCTAGCGAGCGTCCCCGTCTCATAGATCGCCTCGGGCGCCGGATCGTCGTCGGACGCATTCTTCTGCGTCGCGAGCAGGATCAGCGCGTCGTTCTTCATCACTTCTTCAAGAGCGCGGATCGACTTCTCGCGGCCGACGAAGAGCGGCACGATCATGTGCGGGAAGACGACAATGTCACGGAGCGGCAGCACCGGATAAGAATGGCTTTCGCCGTAGACGATCGATGGCCGGGGTTTTGTGGTTGTCATGGCCTATTCCTTTCGTTGTGCCCCCTTGCACGCGGCCCGCTTGCTTGCGCAACCACCACAAGGTGCCTGTATGATCCGAATGTCGCTCGGCCGTCGGCCGCTTCTCGTTTCGGATTGCAGATGACGAATCTCGAGACGTAAATTTCCGCCACCGACAGCATTAGGTGGCTATCGGCTATGGGGGTGTCAAGTACTTAGAAATACCGGAAAATCCGGGATAAACACGCAGCATTAATTACGTCGAAATGGCCGCCGGAAATCCCGGCAGCCATCCTATTTCACTCATCCGGCCGCTGCGGCCGGCGGCGCGATCAGGCGCTCGCGCTGCTCTCGACCGCACGGTCGGAACGATCCGCGTAGATGTAAAGCGGACGGGCCGTTCCCTCGACCACCTCGCGCGAGATCACGACCTCCTCCACGCCTTCGAGGCCCGGAAGATCGAACATGGTCTCGAGCAGGATGCTCTCCAGGATCGAGCGCAGCCCACGCGCGCCGGTCTTGCGCTCGATCGCCTTGCGGGCGACCGCGCCAAGCGCCTCGTCGGCAAAGGTCAGCTCGATATTCTCCATCTCGAACAGCCGCTGATACTGCTTGACCAGCGCGTTCTTCGGATCGGTCAGGATCTTCTTCAGCGAGGTCTCGTCGAGATCTTCCAGCGTCGCGACCACCGGCAGGCGGCCGACGAACTCCGGGATCAAGCCGTACTTCAGCAGATCTTCCGGCTCGACGTGGCGGAAGATCTCGCCGGTGCGGCGATCTTCCGGCGCGAGCACCTGCGCCGCAAAGCCGATCGAGGTCGAGCGGCCGCGCGCGGAGATGATCTTCTCCAACCCGGAGAAGGCGCCGCCGCAGATGAAGAGGATGTTGGTAGTGTCGACCTGCAGGAATTCCTGTTGCGGGTGCTTGCGGCCGCCCTGCGGCGGAACGGAAGCCACCGTGCCTTCCATGATCTTCAAGAGCGCCTGCTGGACGCCTTCACCCGACACATCGCGCGTGATCGAGGGATTGTCCGACTTGCGGCTGATCTTGTCGATCTCGTCGATGTAGACGATGCCGCGCTGTGCGCGCTCGACATTGTAGTCGGCCGCCTGCAGCAGCTTCAGGATGATGTTCTCGACGTCCTCGCCGACATAACCGGCTTCGGTCAGCGTCGTTGCGTCCGCCATCGTGAAGGGCACGTCGAGGATGCGCGCCAGCGTCTGCGCCAGCAGCGTCTTGCCCGAGCCGGTCGGACCGATCAAAAGGATGTTCGACTTCGCAAGCTCGACGTCGTTGTGCTTGGTCTGGTGGTTGAGCCGCTTGTAGTGGTTGTGCACGGCAACCGACAGCACCTTCTTGGCATGGCTCTGGCCGATCACGTAATCGTCCAGCACCTTGCAGATTTCCTTCGGAGTCGGGATGCCGTCGCGCGACTTCACCAGCGAGGACTTGTTCTCCTCGCGGATGATGTCCATGCAGAGCTCAACGCATTCGTCGCAGATGAAAACGGTGGGACCCGCGATCAGCTTGCGGACTTCGTGCTGGCTCTTGCCGCAGAACGAGCAATATAGCGTGTTCTTGGAATCGCTCGTGCCGACCTTACTCATTCTTATCTCCGTCCGCCGTTCGAACCCGTCGCTCGATCGACCCATTCCGGTACTACCCGGGCTTTAGGGTGTAGATAGAGCAAAAACCGTACCAAAAAAGACCCTACTTAATACTGATCCGGCGAATCGCGGTTCAGTCGAATCTTCCCCGCAACTACATCCGATACGCCAGAGCCAATCATGCTGTCACCCGACTATCAAGAATTCGCTAACCGGGGGCGTACCTGGCACCGTGACAATACCGTGATTTATAAACTCCGCACGTGGATAACCTGTCGAAAACGCACGGTCGTTGCGAGATTGCCACGCGACAGCGCCATGCGAAAGCGGAACTTTCTGCCCAAGTTGGGGCATACTGCACCGCAATCGCCTGAGTTTGCCGACAGGGGTTTCGACGTCAACGTCAAAATCGCGCAAGCGATCCCGTAAGACTACGCAGCTTTCGCGGCAGCCGGATCGTCAGGACGCTTGTCGATCACCTTGTCGACGAGACCAAACGCTTTCGCGTCGTCCGCCGTGAGGAACTTGTCGCGCTCGAGCGCGTCCTCGATGGCCTTGTAGGTCTGGCCGGTGTGCTTGACGTAGATTTCGTTCAGCCGCTTCTTGAGATTCAGGATCTCCTGCGCGTGCAGCATGATGTCGGTGGCCTGGCCCTGGAAGCCGCCCGAGGGCTGATGCACCATGATGCGCGAGTTCGGCAGAGTGAAGCGCATGTCCTTCTCGCCGGCGGCGAGCAAGAGCGATCCCATCGAGGCCGCCTGCCCCGTGCACAGCGTCGACACCGGCGGGCGGATGAACTGCATGGTGTCGTAGATCGCAAGACCCGATGTCACCACGCCGCCGGGCGAGTTGATGTACATCGAGATTTCCTTCTTCGGATTCTCGGCCTCGAGGAACAGAAGCTGCGCCACGATCAGCGTCGACATGCCATCCTCGACCGGGCCGGTCACGAAGATGATGCGCTCCTTCAAAAGGCGCGAGAAGATGTCGTAGGCGCGCTCACCGCGGTTGGTCTGTTCGACGACCATCGGCACGAGGTTCATGTAGGTTTCGACGGGATCGCGCATGGGATTACCCCTGGAGTTGGCGGGGCCGAACGCCCGTCGGTAGGCCCGGACGGACACTCGTCCCGTGATGCAGGACTGCGTTAAGCTGCGCTCAGATATGCGCCATTTTCGCGGCGGCAAGACCGCTCAGATGGCCAGGTCCGAACGCGGCAAGTCAAACCGATTCGGCTGATCCCGCCTAGCGACGGAACACCGTCGCCGGGCCGGTTTCGCCGTTCATCATTAACACGAAGTGCCGGGATTATGCCGCAGTTTTCTCGGCGTCATCATCCTTGAACAGGTCTTCCTTCGAGACCTTTTTCTCGGTCACGTTGGCGAGTTCGAGGATGAAGTCGACCACCTTGTCCTCGTAGATCGGGGCGCGAAGCTGGGCGAGCGCCTGGGCGTTGTTGCGATAGAAGTCCCAGACCTCCTTTTCGCGGCCCGGCATCTGACGCGCGCGCTCGATCACGGCGCGGCCGACCTCGTCATCGGACACCGTGATCTTGTTCTTCTCGCCGATCTCCGACAGCACGAGGCCGAGCCGCACGCGGCGGTCGGCGATCTTGCGGTACTCTTCCTTGGCGGCGTCCTCGGTGGTGTTCTCGTCGGCAAACGTCTTGCCGGCGGAGTCCATCTCCGCCTTGATCGAGTTCCACATCAGGTTGAACTCCTCGTCGATCAGCGACGGCGGCGCCTCGAACTTGTGGTTCTCGTCCAGCCGGTCGAGCAGCGCGCGCTTGACGCGCTGACGCGTCGCGGCGGCGAATTCGGCCGTCAGCCGCGCCCGCGCGGCTTCCTTCAGCTTGTCGAGCGATTCCAGCCCGAGCGTCTTGGCGAACTCGTCGTCGATCACGGTCTCGCCGGGTGCTTCCACCGCAGTCGCCGTGGTCTCGAATTCGGCCGGCTGGCCGGCGAGCTTTTCGCTGGCATAGTTCTTCGGGAACGTGACCTTCAGCGTGCGCGTCTCGCCTGCGCCGATGCCGATGAGCTGCTCCTCGAAGCCCGGAATGAACTGGCCGGCGCCGAGCACCACCTGGATGCCCTCGCCGGTGCCGCCGTCGAAAGCTTCGCCGTTGATGGTGCCCTTGAAGCTGATGGTGACGCGGTCGCCGTTCTCTGCCTTCGCGCCCTCGCTCTTCGCTGAATAGGGACGGCTCTGGTCGGCGATGCGCTTGATCGCCTCGTCGACCTCAGCGTCGGTCACCTCCGCGACCGGTTTCTCGACCTGGAAGGTCTTGAAATCGGCGAGCGTGATCGGCGGCACGACCTCAATGGCCACGGTGTAGGTCAGGTCGCTCTTGCCGGCGAGCAGCTCCTCGACTTCCTTCTGCTCGGTCGGCATCGTGATCTTCGGCTCGGTCGCAAGACGGAAGCCGCGGTCGGTGAAGATCTGCGTGTTGGTGTCGCGGATGGTCTGGTCGATGGTCTCCGCCATCACCGAGCGGCCGTAGATCTTCTTGAGATGGCTCACCGGCACCTTGCCGGGACGGAAACCGTTGATGCGGACCTTGTCCTTCAGGTCGACAAGTTTCGCGTCCGCCTTGGCATCGAGGTCGGTGGCGGGAACGCTGATCTTGAACTCGTGCTTCAGTCCCTCATTAAGGGTCTCGGTGACCTGCATCTTCTTCTTCCGCTCCTGTCGCGCCTTTGCGGGCGCGACTGTGTCAATGGTTCGACGCCTGGCTCAACGCCTGCGCCGGTGGTTCGGCTGACCTGCCTCCCGAAAAAGAGACAGGCCCTCCAGAAAGGGATCATGCAAACGCTGGATGAGCGCTTGGTGCGGGTGGAGGGACTCGAACCCCCACAACTTTCGTCACTGGAACCTAAATCCAGCGCGTCTACCAGTTCCGCCACACCCGCTTGGCGCATCATGTCCGGCCGCGATGCCGCGGGCGGCGGCTTATAGCATGGGCCCGCCTCGACGCAGCAAAAAAATGGCCGTTTTCGCATGTCCGCTCGGCCGAATGGCCGCTGGACTCACAGGTGCAAAAATGGTCCGGATCGGGCCGATGGCAAGCCTTTTTCCGATGCTCGATCGACGCACCCTGTTGGCCTGGCTCGGCGCCGCAGCGCTCCAGGCGGGCCTTCCCTCCGCAACCTGGGCGCAGGGCCGCCGTCCGCTCGCCATGTCCGCCAAGCCCGACAGTCTGGTGCTACGCCCGGGCGGCACAGTCACGTCGATCTGGTCGTTCCCGGGCGGGGACATCAGGGCGAGTCGCGGCGAGACCATTGACCTGACACTCGGCAACGATCTCCCCGCGCCGCTTGCATTGTACTGCCGGGGAATCGACGGTGCTCCCGCCGCCGAGCCCCTGCTCACCCGGGCACCGCTTGCCGCCGGGGCGAAGGAGAGCTTCCAGCTTCCCCTGCGCCACGCCGGCACATTCCTGTGTGATCCGAGCCTTCTGAATGACGGCCAGCCACGGCCCTTGCGCGCAAAGCCACTGGTTGTCCTTGAAAGCGAGCGGGTCTCCGTCGACCGCGACGAGGTGCTCCTGATCGAGGAATGGCGGCTGCGTCCGGATGGCACGGCGGCCGCGCCCGGGACCGACGCCAAGGATACGACGCCGGTCTATACCCTTAACGGCCGGACTTCATTCGAACTCTCAGCACGCGCCAATGAACGCTTGCGCCTCCGCTTCATCAACACCTCGCAACGCACTGTGCTTGCTGTGAAATTGGAAGCGCACGAGCTCCGCGTCATGGCCCTCGACGGCGAGCCGGCCGAACCGTTCCCGGCGCGCAACGGCGCGCTCGTGCTGGCGCCCGGCGGCCGCGCCGATGTCTTCGTCGATGCGGCCGCAACGGCATCGATGCTGCTCCATGACGGCAAGGAAGCGCGTCCCGTCGGACGACTCATACTCTCCGGGGAGGCCCCGCTCCGGCCCGCCCCGCTGCCATCGGCGCCGCCGCTTCCGTCCAACGGCCTGCCGGCGCAGCTTGACCTCAAGAATGCGCAGCGGTTCGAACTGGTCCTCGGCGTGCCGGCCGACTGGACACGTCCGGCCAGCTTCACCCCGTCCGCGCCACCCGCCTTTCGCGCCAAAGCCGGCCGCGCGGTGGTGCTGGCGCTGGCCAACCGCGCGCCGACCGCCACCGTCCTCCACGTGCACGGCCATCACTTCCGCCTGCTCGACCGGCTCGACGACGGCTGGAAGCCGTTCTGGCTGGACACGCTCGCGATCGAACCCGGACAGACCCAGCGCATCGCGTTCCTGGCCGAGCATGCCGGGCGTTTCCTGGTCGAACAGGTCGCGACCGACTGGGCGGCGCCGCGGCTCGTGCGATGGTACAGTGTTGAATAAGAACAAGAGGAAACGACCATGAGCCAAACAGTTCCTGCGATCCGTGGCATCAAGGCACGAGCCGTCGTCGTGCCGCTCAAGCGTCCTGTGAAGAACGCCTTCGGCGTGATCGATTCCGGGCCGCTGGTCCTGATCGATGTCGAAACCGATCAGGGCGTTACCGGCCATTCCTACATCTTCGCCTATACGAAGCTCACGCTTAAACCGCTGGTTCACCTGGTCGAGGAGACCGGGCACGAGCTCACGGGGAAACCGGTCGCGCCGTTCGACCTGATGAAGACGATGGACGCCAAATTCCGCCTGCTCGGCTGGCAGGGCCTAGTCGGTATGGCCGTCTCCGGCCTCGACATGGCCTGCTGGGACGCGCTCGGGCAGATCGCAAACAAGCCGGTCGTCGAGTTGCTCGGCGGATCGGCACGCCCGCTTCCCGCCTACGACAGCTATGGCGTGGTCGATCCGACGGCCGATGAGCGGGCGCTCCGCCGCTCGCTCGACCAGGGTTTTCGCGGCATCAAGATCAAGGGCGGCGACGGCGATGCCGCCAATGACGAACGCGTGGTGAAGGGTGTGCGCGCCGTGATCGGGCCCGACATCGCGTTGATGATCGACTTCAACCAATCGCTCGACCCGGCGGAAGCCAAGCGCCGCATCGCCCGCCTTGCGCCTTACGACCTGCACTGGGTCGAGGAGCCCGTGCCGCAGGAAAATCTCTCCGGCCACGCCAGCGTCCGGATGGACTCCCCGATCCCGATCCAGGCCGGCGAGAACTGGTGGTTCCCACGCGGCTTCGCCGAGGCGATTTCCGTCGGCGCCAGCGATTTCATCATGCCCGACCTGATGAAGGTCGGCGGCGTCACCGGCTGGCTGCAGGTCGCAGGCCAAGCGGACGGCGCCTCGATTCCGATGTCGAGCCATCTGTTCGCGGAAGCAAGCTCCCACGTGCTCCCGGTGACCCCGACCGCGCATTGGCTCGAATTCCTCGACCTCTCCAGCGCGATCCTGGCAAAACCGGCCGAGGTCATCGACGGCGCGGTCACCGCCCGCGGCCCGGGCTTAGGGCTGGAATGGAACGAGGCTGCGGTGGCGAAATATCAGGTGACGTAGAGCTCGATGCCGTAGGGTGGGCAAAGCGCAGCGTGCCCACCCTTGCGAGCGGAATGTCGATGGTGGGCACGCTTCGCTTTGCCCACCCTCATATGGGGCTTTGTGAGTCAAGGCTCTTGAACCGGTGCGGGTTGGGTTTTTGCAGTGAGAGGGCGGCGCGCGGAGCCATGCGTAGCGCAGCGCGACGACCGGGCCCCGGGCGAGGATTGGCTTCCGAAGATTTCTGCAGCTCACTGCATCACCTCATATCCGGTCGGATCGGCTGATCCGTACCCACATTCCGCATGCTTGCGGCGAGGAAGCCAAGAGGATGAGACCCATCTACAAAGCGGCCTGGTTGGGCCCCTGGGTGGCACGGTCATCATCCATCCTGTACGGGGCGCGCGGCGCGGAGCCGCCTCGCCCTGGTGGCGTGGTCCGGTGCTAGGCCTTCATCACGGCCTGCTCCGGAACAAGGCCGGTGGTGAGATAGCGCCACAGCGCCACGATCAGCTTGCGCGCCAGCGCGACGATGGCGATGCGCTTGGCGCGCTTGCCGGCGTTTTCGGTGCGGGTGCGGAACCAGCGGCTGAGCGCGCTGTCCGGCTGATGGCGCAGCCAGAGCCAGGCCAGTTCGATCGTCTTGTGGCGGGCGCGCCGGTTGCCGGCCTTGCTGATCCCCTGCTCGCGATCGATGCTGCCGCTTTGCCAGGGACTGGGCGCCAATCCGCAATAGCTGGCGACCTCGCGCCGGTTGCGGAAGTCCTTGTAGAACACCTCGTTCACCAGCGTCGCGGCAAACGCCGGGCCGAGCGCCTTGAGCTGCTGCAACTGATCCCGTCGCTTCGCCATCGGCGCCGGCGCCGCGGCGGCTTCCGCCGCGACTTCTGCCGCGACTTCTGTAGCGACTTGGGCCTGCTCCAGCGCCTTGAGCTGGTCGCGCACCAGCATCAGCCGGGCATGCTCGCGCTTCACTTCGGCCAGAAGCTGCGGCGGCAGCGGCTGCCCTTGCCAGTCCCGCTGCTGCTCCAGCCAGGCGAGCCAGGTCCGTCGTCGCAAGGTGCCGGCCGCCATGCCCAACAGGCGCAGCAGCGCCTTGATCCGGTTGGTGTGCCCCGTCTGCTCCTTCACCAGTCGTTCGCGTTCGCGGCTGGCGCGCCGGGCGTCCTCCTCGGCCACGCTCGGCACCCGGACGATCCGCACCACCCGCGGCTCGCCTCGCAAATGAGCCATCAAGGTGCGCAGCAGAAGCTCGCCATCGATCCGGTCTGTCTTCGCCCGCCGCGCCCGTTGCTCCACCGCGATGCTCGCCGGGTCGAAGATGAAGTTGGTGATCCCAGCCGCCGCGAGCAGCCGGTGCAGCCAGAAGCCGTCATAGCCAGCCTCGTAGCAGCTCACCACCCGCGGCGCCGCTCCAAGCTTCGCAGTCGCCCGGGCCTTGACCTGCTCGATCAGCGCCAGCAGCCCGGCGTGATCGCCGCCTTCCAGCTTGTGGCGCGATATCCGGTCCCGATCCGGACTGTGCAGCGTCACCAGCCACGTCTTCTGACTCAGTTCGATCGCAACGAAAATCGTGCCACAATGCCCGGCGGTGGGCGTGTTCTTGGTCAATGCTTGCATCAGACTCTCCGATGGTTCGAGTGTGGAAACCCAAACCTACCGGAAAGGGCGCGCTCACCGCCCCATGGAATCTACGAATCCTCAATACTCAATCCCCAGTTCGTCATACAACCGGCGGAAGACCGCCGGCAGCGTCTCCGGAAGATCTTCCGCGATCAGGCCCGGCCCGGCTTCCACTGCGGCTTCACCGTGCATCCAGGCGCCGATGCTGGCGGCCTCGAAGGCAGGCACGCCTTGCGCCAATAGCCCCGCGATGATGCCGGACAAGACGTCGCCGGCGCCGGCGGTGGCGAGCCATGGCGGCGCGTTGGAGGCGATGGTGGCGCGGCCATCGGGCGCGGCGACTACCGTGTCCGGTCCCTTCAGCAATACCACCGCGCCCGAGCGCTCGGCGGAGGCGCGCACGCGCTCGAGCTTGGAGCGGCCGGGATGCTTGTTGCTGATGTCGCTGAAGAGCCGCGGGAACTCGCCTTCATGCGGCGTCAGCACGACCGACGCGCCGTCCGATGCCTTGATCGCCTCGAACAACCGCTCCGGCGCATCGGCAAAGCTTGTCAGCGCATCAGCATCCAGCACCAGGTTGCGCTTCGCCGCGAGCGCGGTGTGGACGAAATCGCGCGTGCGCGGACCGGCGCCGGCACCGGGCCCGATCACGCTGGTGTTCAACCGCCTGTCGTTCAACAAATCCGCGAACTGGATCGCGTTGTCGACGGCGCGCACCATCACCGCCGTCAGCGCCGCGGCGTTCACCGCGAGGGCGTCGCTCGGCGAGGCCAGCGTCACCAGGCCCGCCCCTGCCCGCAGCGCGCCACGCGCGGCAAGCCGCGAGGCGCCGGTCGCGGCGATGTCGCCGGAGACGGCAAGGACGTGGCCGCGGGAATATTTGTGGCCGTCGATCTTCGGCACCGGAAACGCGTGCTGCCAGGTCGACGGAACGTTCTCGAAGGTCGCGGGGCGGATTTCCTCGAGCACCTTCGGATCGATGCCGATGTCGGCGACGCGCACCCGGCCGCAATGCACCCTGCCCGGCAGCAAGAGATGCGCCGGCTTGCGGCGGAAGAAGGTCACGGTCTCGGTGGCGCGGATCGCAATCCCCATCGGGGCGCCGGTGGTACCGTTGATGCCACTCGGCAGGTCGACGGCAAGCACCGGCGTGCCATGGGCGTTGACCGCCTCGATCATGTCATAGGGTTCGCCCTTCACCGGCCGGTCGAGCCCGGCGCCGAACAGCGCATCGATGATCAGGGCGGGCTTGCCGATCGCCTGCGGGTTGAACGGCAGCACCGGATATTTCCAGCCGCGTGCAGCGAGCGCCGCGTCGCCCTTCAGGCTGTCGCGCTCGCACAACAGGATGACCGAGACCTCCCGCCCCCGTGCGGCGAGTTCGGCGGCAGCGACAAAGCCATCGCCGCCATTGTTGCCGCGGCCCGCCACCACCAGGATCGGCCCCTCCTCGACCAGGTCCATGGCCGCTTCGGCGACCGCCTGGCCTGCGCTCATCATCAGCGCAAAGCCGGGGGTCCCGCCGGCAATGGTCAGCCGATCGGCGCGTTCCATTTCAGCCGTGGTCAGGACTTCCATGCTGAATCCTCAATCTATCAGCCTTTTCGACAGGCATCTCGGGCGGCTCGCGTCGATCTTCCGCCGCTGATTGCACACCAATTCATCCGTTTGCCTATTTCGCAGGCTTCGGTATCATGGGGCGCTTGGTCGAACCTTGTCTGTCTGCCCGTTAAAAGGCTGATAACATTCCGAAATCAGGGACATTTACAACTTGGCATAGACCCTGCTTTTGAGGAAGCCGCTCAGACGGCCGCCCCGTACGGCCATGATGGGCGCTTCCGGCTCCGCCGGAGTTGACGGATCGAACTGATTGCGCCACGCGCA
Organism: Bradyrhizobium sp. USDA 10063; assembly: GCF_054063735.1. Classification (NCBI taxonomy): domain Bacteria; kingdom Pseudomonadati; phylum Pseudomonadota; class Alphaproteobacteria; order Hyphomicrobiales; family Nitrobacteraceae; genus Bradyrhizobium; species Bradyrhizobium sp. USDA 10063. The sequence goes on from NZ_JBSSGP010000002.1 coordinate 1,417,909, forward strand.
TCGAACCTATCTGCACGTTGTATTCTGGAAATGCCCGGGAGGCCCTCAGTGAAGAAAATCGAAGCCATCATCAAGCCGTTCAAGCTCGACGAGGTGAAAGAGGCGCTTCAGGAAGTCGGACTTCAGGGCATCACGGTAACGGAAGCCAAGGGGTTTGGACGGCAGAAGGGTCACGCGGAGCTTTATCGCGGCGCGGAATACATCGTCGACTTCCTGCCCAAGGTGAAGATCGAGATCGTGATTGGCGATGAACTGGTCGAGAAGGCGATCGATGCGATCCGCCGCGCGGCGCAGACCGGCCGGATCGGCGACGGCAAGATCTTCGTTTCCAACATCGAGGAAGCGATCCGCATTCGGACCGGAGAATCCGGGCTGGACGCTATTTAGGCCGGGTGCTATCCGGAATCTTGCGACCCAAGAATAGAATAAGGCTGCCTTTGGCGGCCTGATTTCGTTTGCGTCATCGCACAAATTCGCCAAAAGCGAGAATAACGTCGCTCACCTGGAACCGACCCGCAAAGTCAAAAGGGATACTCATGAAGACCGCCAAAGACGTCCTGAAATCGATCAAGGACAACGACGTCAAATACGTCGATCTTCGCTTCACCGACCCGCGCGGCAAGTGGCAGCACGTGACCTTCGACGTCAGCATGATCGAAGAGGACACCTTCGCCGAGGGCCAGATGTTCGACGGCTCCTCGATCGCCGGCTGGAAGGCGATCAACGAGTCCGACATGTGCCTGATGCCCGATCCCGTCACCGCGACGATCGACCCGTTCTTCGCCGAAACGACCATGGTCATCATCTGCGATGTGCTGGAGCCGACCACCGGCGAGCCCTACAACCGCGATCCGCGCGGCATGGCGAAGAAGGCGGAAGCCATGGTGAAGTCGATGGGCATCGGCGACACCGTCTATTTCGGCCCCGAGGCCGAGTTCTTCGTGTTCGACGACGTCCGCTTCTCCTCCACGCCGTACAACACCGGCTTCCGGCTCGACTCCTCGGAGCTGCCGACCAATTCCGACACCGAATATGAAGGCGGCAATCTCGGCCACCGCATCCGCACCAAGGGCGGCTATTTCCCGGTGCCGCCGCAGGACTCGGTGCAGGACATGCGCTCGGAGATGCTCGGCGCCATGGCCAAGATGGGCGTCAAGGTCGAGAAGCATCACCACGAGGTCGCTTCCGCCCAGCACGAGCTCGGCATGAAGTTCGACACCATGACGCTGATGGCCGACCAGATGCAGATCTACAAATACTGCATCCACCAGGTCGCGCACATCTACGGCAAGACCGCCACCTTCATGCCGAAGCCGGTCTACGGCGACAACGGCTCGGGCATGCACTGCCACCAGTCGATCTGGAAGGAAGGCAAGCCGGTGTTCGCCGGCAACAAGTATTCCGACCTCTCGGAGACCTGCCTCTCCTACATTGCCGGCATCATCAAGCACGCCAAGGCGATCAACGCCTTCACCAACCCGTCCACCAACTCCTACAAGCGCCTGGTGCCGGGCTATGAAGCCCCCGTGCTGCTCGCCTACTCCGCGCGCAACCGCTCGGCCTCCTGCCGCATCCCCTACACGGCTTCGCCGAAGGCCAAGCGCGTCGAGGTCCGCTTCCCCGATCCGATGGCCAATCCCTATCTCGGCTTCGCCGCGATGCTGATGGCCGGCCTCGACGGCGTCAAGAACAAGCTCGATCCGGGCCCGGCGATGGACAAGGACCTCTACGACCTGCCGAAGGAAGAGCTGAAGCAGATCCCGACGGTGTGCGGCAGCCTGCGCGAGGCGCTCGAAAACCTCGACAAGGACCGCGCCTTCCTGAAAGCCGGCGGCGTGTTCGACGACGACTTCATCGACGCCTATATCGAGCTCAAGATGACCGAAGTCGAGCGCTTCGAAATGACCCCGCACCCGGTCGAATTCGACATGTACTATTCGCAGTGAGCTCTCACTGCCGCGACGCTACGAAAGGCGCTCCACACGGAGCGCCTTTTTGTTTTCCCGTCATTGCGAGCTGCGTTCCCGTCATTGCGAGCGGAGCGAAGCAATCCATCGCGCCGCTTGCTGAGACATGGATTGCTTCGCTCAGCTCGCAATGACGATGCGGCTAGCTAGGGAACGATACCTCGGCAGGCCCACGCGACGTTCGCAAATGACCTCGGGCCGTCGGGCCGGCCGGCCTCGTAGGCATCGCGCACGGCGGCGCCGGTGCGCGCTCGCTCCGCAGCGTCGAGCGTCGCCATATATTTGCCGAGCGGCCCTTCGCCTGCAGCAATCGGCGCCCAGTAGTCGTCGAAGCTGCCGTAATCCATGCGGATCATCAGCTCCACTTCCGTTACGTCCGCGAGCCCCTGTTCGACAAAAGTCCGTTTCATCTCGCCCGGCTGCATCATCGGCTGGAAACAGTAGCGAGCGCGCAGCTCGCGCCCGGCTTCGCTGAGTGCCGCCACCGTGTCGACCATCATGCGCATGCCGGGCATGCCGCCGAGATGATCCCACACGGAGGCCGCGACCACGCCGCCCGACCGAACGACGCGGCGCATCTCGGCGACTGCTTTGCCGGCTTCGGGAACGAAGTGCAGCACCAGCAGCGCCAAGGCCCGATCGAACGTGCGATCCTCGAACGGCAGAGCACAGGCATCCGCCTGCCGGATATTTATTCGCGGGTCGGTGTTGCGCCGGACGGCTTCCTCGACAAACACCGGCGAATAGTCGATCGCGGCAATCTCGCTGAGGTCGGCGGCCCGGGCGAGCGCGAAGGTCAGGCTGCCGGTCCCGCAGCCAACGTCGAGGACCCTTTCACCGTCGGCAACCCCCGCGAAGTCAATGAACAGCGGCGCGAGCCTTTGACTCCAGCGCCCCATGAGTTGCTCATAGCCGGCAGCATTGCGGACGTTGAATTCCGAGGTCATCGAAGCCTCCGTACGCTCGGCAAATGCTAGACCTCGAGCGGGTGGTTGCCAAGACGCCAAAGCACCGCATTACCAGGGCAGCCGCTCATGGCGCCCCTCAGGGCGTGCGTGGTCATTCCAATCGTTGCACGAACGTCCGCTGCGAGAAGACCCAGGCCGGTCCGGGCCGACTGAACGTCCGACGATAACAGTAGCGTATTCGAGTCCTCAGCTTACGCCGCCGAGCAGCGACGAACTGGAGTCACGTCGGATAGCTGCAGTGAACCGGACATCGATGGGCGTCCGCCCACACCGTCACGTTTGTCCCAAAGTGGCCTCCAGAAGAGCGCAATTCGAATCTCGTCTAGCGCGCCATTCTACGCCAGAGCACGCTATCGCCCACAAGAAGCGCCTATCCTGCGCGGGCGTCGCGGCTGCTTACGCGGCCGACCTTCGGCCGCGCGTTCGCGGCGGTGCGATCAGGGCTTCCGCCGGAATGTCCCACTCGCGGTGCAGCTTCCAGGCCATTCGCATCGTAAGAGGGCGCTTCCTGGTCAGGATGTCCGACGCGCGTTGGCGCGAGCCGAGCAAACGGCCGAGATCCGCTTGGGTATAGCCGCTCGTCTCCATGCGATAACGAATCGCATCGATCGTGTCAGGCGGCTCGATCGGCCAGCGCTTACGCTCATAGTCCTCGATGATCAGTGCGAGGAGATCGAAGCGGTCGGCCTCCGGTGTGCCCGGCTTTGGTTCGTTTTCGAAGTATCGTTCGATCTCGTTGAGCGCCGTATCATAGTCGGCTTCAGAGCGAATCGGACGGATCAATTTTTTCGCCATGATACGGTCTCCGGATCGATGCGGTCGTATTCTGAATGAGTGCCGATGAACTTCACGAGCACGCGGCCGAAAGCATATGACACGTGAACGATCAGCCGATATCTGTTGTCGCCGAGATCGAAGATAACTCGGTTGTCGCCCACGAAATCGACCGTGCTTCCGAACTGCCGCTTTATCTCGGCTGGGTTGGCCCAATGCGCCTTGGCCGCAATGGCGAACCACGCCCGAGTTGGGCCTTCGGCATGCGGGTGTCGCGCCCAAAATTCTCTCAGAGCGCGAAGGGCGATCACCTGCATGGCGAAATTATATCATGTCACCAATCTGGTGACAGCCCGGCCGGCCGCGATTCCCGAACTCCGAAATCGTAGGGCCAAGAGGGCTCGATCGAGCGGCCGGGGGAGACAGCGAACCAGCGCGCGTATCATCATAGTGCGACGGCGAAGCAATAGTGCCCATCTTCGTCGGCCGTGGCGCGCCAAAATTCATCGGTCTCTTGAGACGTTCGATTTGTGATGACTTTTCTTCTAATCGTCATCGCGCTCTATCTTCTGTTTGAGCACAAGACCGGTGCCCGCTTCTCCGGGTCATGCTCTAAATATTTCGCGAACTTGCCCGACTTTCGCGCGTTACCGAGTCGGAACTCGGCCAGGTCGGTGTCCTCCCGGGTTAGGCTTGCCAGTCACGAGGGGGGCTACCTGTTCCATCGGTAAAGGAAAAACTACATTGCTTCGTGCGTTTCTGATCGGCAGTCCAGGTGCTGCGGAAGACCGCCAGCCGCTCGTTGTCGACGAGCAGGAGGTCAAGCGCGCTGTTGGTGCCACCGCGATGGGCAACGCGATGGAGTGGTTCGACTTCGGCATCTACAGTTACCTCGCGGTTGTTCTCGGCAAGGTCTTCTTTCCCGCCAGCGGCGACGGATTGATGTATAGCCTGGCCGCATTCGCAGTCGCCTTCCTGGTCCGACCGATCGGTGGGTTCTTCTTCGGAATGCTCGGTGACCGGATAGGTCGCCGCGGCGTACTCGCCGCGACGATCATCGCGATGGCGGCGGCCACCTTCTCGATCGGCTTGATCCCGAGCTACACGTCGATCGGCATCTGGTCGCCTATTCTGCTCTACGCCGCGCGACTGGTGCAGGGCTTCTCCACCGGCGGTGAGTACAGCGGTGCCTGCACATTCGTCGCCGAGTTCGCACCCGATCGGCAACGCGGCTTCCTCGCATCGTTCCTGGAAGTCGGCACCATCTCCGGATTCGTCGCGGGAGCGGCGCTGGTCACCGGTCTGACGGCGGCGCTCGGGGACACCGGGATGGAGTCATGGGGCTGGAGGGTGCCGTTCCTGCTTGCTGGTCCGCTTGGGGTCATTGGACTCTATCTGCGGCTGAGGCTCTCGGAGACACCAGCGTTCGCCTCAATGGATGAACAGGCGCATGCGCGGTCCGGCGGGAGCCGATTGCACGACATCGTCATCAAGCACGGTCGAGTCTTTCTGCTCTGCATGGCCGTGGTGCTGGCGCTCAACGTCACCAATTACCTGGTGCTGACCTACATGCCGAACTACCTGTCGGGGACACTTGGTTACGACACCACGCACAGCCTCTTCCTCAACCTGCTGACCATGCTGGTGATGTTGGCGGCGATCCCGTTCGTAGGGTGGCTGGGCGATCGGATCGGGCGACGTCCAGTGCTGCTCGCAGCCTGCGTCGGCTACTTGGCGCTGTCGTTGCCGGCGCTATGGCTGCTGCAACAGGGTTACATCGTGGCGATCCTGGCGGGACTCCTGACCCTCGGCCTGTGCCAGACGCTCTTCATCGGGACGACACCGTCGACGTTGCCGGCCATGTTCCCGACGGAGATCCGCTACGGCGGGCTGTCGATCGCATACAACGTGTCGGCCTCACTGTTCGGCGGAACCGCACCGTTGCTGGCGGAGTGGCTGGTGCGCACCACTGGCAACGATGACATGCCTGCCTACTACGCGATGCTGGCAGCGCTAATCGGGCTACTTGCCGTGCTGCTCATGCACGAGACGTCCGGGCAGCCGCTGGAGGGATCGGCGCCGACCATTAGCACCGACGAAGCCTACGGCCTGCAAACCGCTACCGCCATGGCGCAATGAGCGCAGGCCGCCCATCGGGCTGGCGCCATACCTCGACGACATTCACTTTCAAGGGCGGTCGGGCGGGATTGTTCTCCCGGGCCATGCTTCCGAGTGATCAAGTCCTCGAGCCATAGCGACTCATGCAGCCTGCCTTCAATGCGTTTCGATCTGCCGACGTCTCGTTGAAAAGGGTTTTCTCGACCCGGCTGGTTGTAGGCCTTCGGAGGTGACATCGTGTGCAAGCCGAACAGCGACGAAGCCGCTGTCACGTCGGATAGCTGCAGTGAACCGGACATCGATGCGCGTCCGTCCCACCGTCACTTTGACCCTAAGCTGACTTCCCCGGTGAGACGGCCGCCGTACGCCCAAGTAGAACGATCATCGCAGCCATCAACTGGATGCAAGCGACAATCCCGAACGGCAGTACATAGCCCGAGGTTGCATCGCGCAAGGCCCCGACGATGGCTGGCGCGAACGCAAAGACTGCTTGATTGATGGCGACGATCAGGGCAACCACTGTCACCACATCCTCGCGATTGAATTCCTTCTGCGCGATCAATGGCGGGAGAGACGTTAGGTTGCCGATGCCCAGTCCGAAAACGACGCAGCCAAGTGTCAGTAAGACCCATCCGTTGCCAAAGATAAGCAGCAAGACTCCTGCGATCTGAACAGCGAAGTTGATAGCTGCCACGATCCGCCGGTCATGATCTCCGATCCACCATCCCGCCAGAGTCCGCCCGGTCACGGCACCTACCGTCGCCAGGCTGAGAAGCAGGCCTGCACTTGTCGCACCGACGTCGGGTGTCAGCCGGACGATCAAGTGTGAGAGGAGGCCGATCTGCGCGAACAGGCCAAGTGCAAACGCTGCCGAAAGCGTGAGAAACCGCGGCATCCGAACAATCTCGGACCGGGATAGTTTCGGCCTCGGCTTCGCGATAGCCGTAGGCGCTCCGCCGCCATCGGGGGCGAGACCAAGGTTGGTGGGAGACAGCTTGAAGTATCTGGTGGAGAGCCACGCTATGATGACGACAGCGACAACAGAGACGGACAGCGCAGCGGTCTGGAAGCCAAGCCGATCAATCAAGAAGACCCACAGCGGCACGAACAGAACACCCCCGACACTTGCGCCATTGAATGCCAGACCCATCGCTTTCGGGCGATCGCGCTCAAACCATCTGGCGACTATGGCGTTCAGGGCTGCCCCGCTGGTCGTGGCCCAACCTGCCGCACTCGGCACAGCCGCCAAGAAGAGTTGCCACGGCTCCCAAGCACCGGACCATCCAGCCAGTCCGATGGCCATCAGAAGAGCACCGCCCAATGTCGTTCCGGCAATTCCGAACCTGTGATGGACTTCTGGCAAATACGCGATCAGGAGTGAACTCAGCAGGAAATGGAACGTAATGGCTGCCGATATTTCCGCGATAGACCATCCGCGCGAGGCGTGCAGAGTCTGAAGGAAGACCGAAGGACCATAGAAGCCGATGCCCCAGGCGAGCACTGCCAGGGTGAAGGCAGCCCATGCCACTGACCAACCGAGAAAGCGCTTTTCGCCACCCATTGTCTCGCTCATTCATGCTGATAGGTTGATGGCGACGTAGCAGTTGGAGCGTATTGTGGCTCGCCGGAATCGGACTCCGTCGTCGGTCTTGACGGACATCGGGGCACTCGATGCCGCAGCATGCGAACGTGCGCGTGTCGGCCGGGACCGGCGCTATGACGGCTTGTTCTTCTCGGGTGTTCGAACGACGAGGATCTACTGCAGACCCGTGTGCCCCGTGCGACCCGCCAAGGCCGAAAACGTGACGTTCTATATTTCGGCAGCGGCAGCCGAGCAGGATGGATTTCGGCCGTGCCTCAGGTGCCGCCCTGAGACCGCGCCGTTCTCTCCAGCGTGGAAAGGCTCACGGACGACAGTTGAGCGCGCCCTACGCCTGATCAGCAATGGCGCACTGGACGATGCGAGTGTCGAAGGGCTGGCGAGACGTCTGGGCATCGGACCGCGGCATCTGTCACGACTGTTCAAGAAGCATCTTGGGGCGAGCCCCGCTCAGGTCGCGCGGACGAGTCGCGTTCAACGAGCGAAGCGTCTCTTGGATGAGACGGATCTTCCGATGACCGAGATTGCGCTTAGATCAGGATTCCGTAGTTTGCGGCGTTTCAACACGGTGTTTGCCGAAGTGTACCAACGCGCACCGACAGCAATCCGGCGTGCGCGCGTGACCAGCTAGCTTGGGAAAGCCGCTCTCCGTCCAACGCCTGGCGGGAGCGAGCAAGCGCGAATCCGCGATCTCTTTCACCTGTGGCGCTATGGATTGCTTCGCACCCCTCGCAATGACTATGTGGTTGCTTTAGGTGCGACAAATCAACCCGACGGGCAAATCACCAAAAGTCTGTCCAGACTCTCAGCGAAAAATATTCCGCTTCCGTCGTCGGGCAAATCAGCACTATGACTCCGCGCGTCTCACCCGAATGAGGGGCGGCTCGCGATCGTCACGAACGTTGCGGTGAGATGCGGTGGACGCGGATGTTGCGAACGACGAACGCAGCTATCCGTGGACGGCGAAGTCGTGTGGTTCTGGCGCCCCGACGCTGGCGCTAAGTTTTTTGCGCGAAGAAGTTCGCGCGAGAGATGACGGTGGCAAGAAAGCCCGGTCACCGGGGAGAGCACGAAGTAAGCCGTAACACCATCGCGCAGGGAAAGCCGGTGTTGCTCCGGTTGACCTGTGGTCCTACCCCCGTGCTTTTTGTTGCACGGGGCCCATGGGTGCAACCGGCACCCGGCTTTCCCTGCGCCCTGCTATCGAGGAGGGTGGAAAGTAACGCAAAGCTCGGGCGCAACGCGCCGCGAGAATGCGGACTCATATCCCTCACACTCCATCGTCATGCCCCGCGAAGGCGGGGTATCCAGTATCCGGCGGCGTTTCAGCGTAAGCACCGTCGCCTCTGGAATACTGGATCATCCGCCTCCGCGGACGATGACAGCGGAGAGCTGTTTGACAATTGAATCAGCGCTCTCCTCGCGTCGTCCCGGCCTTGCGCGCCGCGGCGAAGCCCTTGGCGTAGCCGGGAGCCGAGACCCATAACCACAGGCCTTTGTAGTGTGCTCCGCCGTAACCGCTTGCTCGCGCCACAACATCTCGCTGTGGTTATGGGTCCCGTCTTTCGACGGGACGACAACGGTGCAAGACGAAGGCAACCAGCCAATCCACGTGTCGCAGGCGGTGAGATGGATTGCCCCGCTCCGCTCGCAATCGCTACAACAGCAGCAAAGGCACTACGCCGCCGCGCTCTGCCGCTCGCGCAGCGCCGCGCCGAAGGCCTCAAACAGCTTCCTGTTGATCGGGTTGCGCTGCGGGTCGTACTCCGCATGCCACTGCACGCCGAGCGCAAAGCCCGGCGCGTCGGCAATGCGGATCGCCTCGATGGTGCCGTCCTCGGCGACGCCTTCGATCACGACGCGTTCGCCGGGCTCCAGGATGCCCTGCCCGTGCAGCGAATTGACGCGGATGGTCTCGCAGCCGAGGAGTTTCGCGAACACGCCGCCCGGCGTGAGCTTCACGTCATGACGGTCGGCGAACACGACCAACGGGTCCGGATGGATCTCGCCATTCTCCAGCCGCGGCATGCGATGATTCATGCGCCCGGGCAGTTCGCGGATCTCGGGATGCAGCGAGCCGCCAAAGGCGACGTTCATCTCCTGCAGGCCGCGACAGATGCCGAACAGCGGGATGCCGCGCGCGACGCAGGCTTCCGACATCGCCAGCGCAACCTCGTCACGGTGGATGTCGTAAGGCTCGTGACTAATATGCGGCTCGCAATTGAAGCGGGTCGGGTGGACATTGGCCCGTGCCCCGGTCAGGACCACGCCGTCGACCACATCGAGCAAGGCGCCGACGTCGGTGATTTCAGGCGAACCGGCGAACATCAGCGGAACGGCGTCCGCGACATCGGTGATCGCGCGCAGGTTGCGCTCCCCAACCATCTGAACCGTGAAACGATCTTCGATGCGATGGGCGTTTCCGATCACGCCGACCACGGGCCGCCTCATTGTTCAGTATCTCGCGTAGGAATGATTTTCTATGTTTGTCATGGTTTCAAAGCGATAATGCCCCCGACTCGGCCATTGATCAACATATTATGCTGGCGGAGCACATCGGCGCGGGACGCAGGCGCTGTGGGGTCAGGGGACGAAGCGCGGCGTCGCAGGCTCGGCTGGACGGCATGCCGCCATCTCGCGGGAAGGCTTGACCGGCGGGCAGCGGCAAACCGGCGCACGGCTTGATCCCGGCGGGATTTTGGCGACAAAATGAGGGCAGTCGATGCGCGAAGGAATCAATGTGAGACTACCGGGTGGCGACCGCCTTCAGGCCCGCAACGATATGGCGTGGGCCATCAGCGTCGGCGGCATCGGCATCGTGCTGTTCGCGGCGCTACTTGCGCTCGCCTGGCACTACGCGGCGACGCTGTTCCTGATCTTCGCCGGGGTCCTGCTCGGCGTCGCGCTCAACGCCCTCACCAACCTGCTCGGCCGCGGGCTCAAGCTGCCGCATGCCCTGCGCCTGACCATCGTCTGCCTGGCGCTGGCGGCGCTGTTGTCGGGCGTCGTCTTCCTCGGCGGGGCCACCATCGCGCAGCAGGCTTCTGCGCTGAGCGACACCATCAAGTCGCAACTGGTGAACGTGAAGTCGTTCCTCGAGCAGCACGGCATCGACACCAGCTATCTCGATTTCAGCAACCAGGCTTCCGCACCGACGGAATCGTCGACACCGACGACCCCGGGCGCGGCGGCGACCCACAGTCTTCCCAGCGCCGGCGCCCTCGCCTCCAGCGGCGGCGCGATCATCAGCCAGACCTTCAAGGTGCTGCTCGGCACCGTGAGCGCGGTCGGCAACTTCTTCATCGTGCTGTTTCTCGGGCTCGCCTTCGCCACACAGCCCAGCCTCTACCGCGCCGGGCTGTTGTTCGTGATGCCGGCCAGGCATCGCGAGCAGGCCACCATCATCGTCGACCGTATCGGTGACACGCTGGAGCGCTGGCTGATCGCCCAGATCATCACCATGGCCGCGGTGTTCTTCGTCACCTGGATCGGGCTCTCGATCATCGGCATCCAGAGCTCGTTCATTCTGGGCATCCAGGCCGGCCTGCTCGCCTTCATTCCGACGGTCGGCGCGATCCTCGGGGGATTGATCGTGGTGCTCGCGAGCCTTGCCTCGGGCTGGATCGCGGCGCTCTCCGCCTTCCTGCTGTTCCTGGGCGTGCACGCGATGGAGAGCTACATACTCACCCCGATCATCCAGCGGCAGGCGCTGAATATTCCGCCTGCCACGCTGTTTGCGTTCCAGATCCTGCTCGGGGTGGTGTTCGGCGTCTGGGGGCTCGCGCTTGCGCTCCCCCTGATGGCGATCGCCAAGGTTATGATCGACCACTTCAAGGCCGAGCAGCCGGCTGTGGCGGCGTGAGCGACCTCAGGCCGTGACCACGATCTCGGTATGCTCGACCTCCGGCGGCGCAGCAAAGAACGGCCCGACCAGCGCGCGCCAGGCGGCGAAATCTTCCGAGCCGCGGAAGTCGACGGTGTGGTTCTCCAGCGTCTCCCACTTCGCGACCAGCCGGTAGCGCGACGGCTTCTCGATCGACTTGTGCAGTTCGAACCCCTTGCCGCCCTTGGCGCGCAGAAACAGCGGCCGCGCCTTCTCCACCGCGGCTTCGAAATCCTTTTCGGAGCCGGGCTTGACGTCGATGAGTGCAATTTCGGTGACCATTGAGCTTCTCCCTGGAAAGGGCCCGTCTCTAGCCCAGTCTATGGAAAAGAAAAAGGCGCCTCGCGGCGCCCTCACCGAGACGGGATCTGCTGTCGGCTCAACTGAACACGAGCACCGTGCCGAGGACCATCAACGTGATGCCCACAAACATCAGCATCGGCCAGGGGCTGCGCGGGCGGCCGTAGCGACCTTGGGCGCGGCGCTCGGCAATCAGCGCGGTCTCATATTCGTCCGAGCTCGAGAACAGGCAGCCGAACCCGCCGCGGGCGGTAGCGGCGGCAGCTTCGAGCGACAACAGGGCGGATTGGGCATTGTGAAGGCGGGTCGATTCCATGCCCGGGATGATAGGAATCGAATGGTAAACGGAAGCTTACCGCAACATCTCTCACGCCGCGATCGGCCTCTCGCGCGCCTGCGGTGCGAGGCCGGCGGTCTTGCGCCGCCAGTTCTCCAGCGACAGCGGCAATTCCTCGGCGGCCTCGACGCGGTTACGGCCGCCGCGCTTGGCCTGATAGAGCGCGGTATCGGCGGCTGCCAGCAGCACCTCGAGCTCGGTGCCGGCCGGCCCGCCGGCAACGCCGATGCTGACGGTGGTGTCGACCGGACCTTCGTCGCAGACGATGCCGGAGGCCTGGAAACACTCGCGCACGCGCTCGGCGGCGAGCACGCCCTCCTCCAGCGAACACGGCAGCAGCGCCGCGAATTCCTCGCCGCCAATGCGGCCGGAGAGATCGCTGATGCGGAGGTTGTTGACGACGACCGCCGAGAACAGTTTCAGGATCTCGTCGCCGGCGGGATGGCCGAAGCGGTCGTTGATCGACTTGAAGTGGTCGATATCGAAGATCATCACCGTCACCGGGCGGCCGGCCTCGGCCTCGCGTTCGATCACCCGCGCGCAGGCCTCGGCAAAGCCACGGCGGTTGAACATGCCGGTCAGGGGATCCATCGAAGCCGCCGTCTTGTGCGCGGCCACCTCGCGATCCGATACCAGCATGAAGATCACGAAGACGGTGCCGATCGCATAGAGAATGAGCTCGACCGAGAACACCGTCACCCAGATGCTGTTGCCGAACGCCGCATCATGCGGGCGCAGGAAATTGCCGAGCAGGATCGGCAGCAGCAGCACGCAGCCGTGCAGCACGGGCACCGCGAGTGCAGGCCAGCGCCTCTGCGCCGCGCGTCGCCGCTCGCTCCACAACTCGGCCGCCGTGAGGCACGCATAGATCGCGATGATCGCAGCGCCGATGGTCAGCTTCAGCGCGGGCTGCTCGGGGGGCAGGGTCAGCGCGGCGCCGACCCAGGCGATCGCGCCGAGCACGAGACCGGGGATATTCGGCTTGCGGCCATGGAACACGCGTGCAGCGTTCCAGACCATGCCGCAGGCGATGAAGCCCGCTGCATTCAGCGCCAGCGAGACAATTTCGCCGAGGCTGGAGCCCGCCACGGTCGATGCCGCAACCGCAGCCGCGCCGAGGAGATACGCGCTGCCCCACCACTTCAACGCCGGAATCTTCTCCTGATTGCCGAAGAACAACAACATGACGCCGAGCATTGCGGCCACCATCGTGGCAAACAGATAAAGCGTCGAAATATCGAACGACATGAGCCCCCGCTAGCGCGCGTGTGATGAAAGCGTGTGATGCCACGTTCTCAAGGGCGCGATCCGAAAAGGATGGCGCATCGCTATACCGCTCAAGCTATGCCTGCCGCGTTGGCAATCCGTTTGCGTGCACACAAAACTTTTCAGGAAAAACTGCGACAATTGATGCGCAAAGACGCAGCAAAAAGGGCGCCTCGCGGCGCCCTTCGCAGTTGGTGCAAATTGCAGTGAAGCGGTTAGCGCTTCGAGAACTGGAACGACTTGCGCGCCTTGGCGCGGCCGTACTTCTTGCGCTCGACCGAGCGCGAGTCGCGGGTGAGGAAGCCGCCCTTCTTCAACACACTGCGCAATTCCGGTTCGAAATTGGTCAGCGCCTTGGAGAGGCCGTGGCGCACTGCGCCGGCCTGGCCGGACAGGCCGCCGCCGGTGACCGTGCAGATCACGTCATACTGGCCGGCGCGGGCGGCGGCGACCAGCGGCTGCTGGATCATCATCCGCAGCACCGGACGGGCGAAATAGACTTCGACGTCGCGGGTGTTGACGGAGATCTTGCCGGAGCCCGGCTTGACCCAGACGCGGGCGACCGCGTCCTTGCGCTTGCCGGTGGCGTAAGCGCGGCCGTACTTGTCGACCTTCTTGACATATTTCGGCGCCTCGGGAGCCGCCGGCTTGAGCTGCGCAAGCTGGTCGAGAGACTGCATGGTATCGGACATCTTATGCGGCCCTCATGTTCTTGCGGTTCGCGGACGCGAAATCGATCTTCTCGGGGTTCTGGGCTTCATGCGGATGCTCGGCGCCGGGATAGACGCGCAGATTGCCCATCTGCATGCGGCCGAGCGGGCCACGCGGGATCATGCGCTCGATGGCCTTCTCGACCACGCGCTCGGGGAAACGACCCTCAAGGATGGACTTCGCCGTGCGCTCCTTGATGCCACCGATATAGCCGGTGTGCTTGTGATAGACCTTCTGGTCGCGCTTGCGACCGGTCAGCACGACGTGAGCGGCGTTGATGATGATGACGTTGTCGCCGCAATCGACATGCGGCGTGTAGGTGGGCAGGTGCTTGCCGCGCAGGCGCATCGCGACCATGGTAGCGAGCCGGCCGACCACCACACCCTTGGCGTCGATCACGACCCACTTCTTCTGCACCTCGGCGGGCTTGGCCGAAAAGGTTTTCATGTGAGCTGTCCGTGGAAAGGAGTTTTCGGCGCGAAAAGCCGCGCCGGATTGGCGGCTTTGTAGAGAAGCGAACGAAATTCGTCAACGCCAATAGACGCAATTTAGTCTAGCAAAAACAATAGCTTACAATTAAGGTGTAATAATACCTCCAGAAACTCTATTTGTTTGGAATGGAATAGGTCGCCGTCACATGCGCAATCGGATCCGGCGAATCACCCGAAAGCAGGTTGACCTCCCCGACCGCCAGCCGCTTGCCGAGCTTGAGCAGCTTCGCCGCCGCCAGCACGTCCTGCCGCGGCTGGCCCTTGCGGAGGAAATTGATGTTGAGATTGGTGGTGACGGCGAGCCCTACCGGGCCGATCGCCGACAGCAGCACCACATACATCGCAAAATCGGCCAGCCCCATCAGCGTCGGGCCCGACACGGTACCGCCAGGCCGCAGCATCCGCTCGCTATAGCGCTGGCGCAAGAGACAGGTCTCACCGTCGGCGCTCTCGATGATGATGTCGTCCCCGCTGAACGCCTGGGGAAACTCAGCGCGCAGGAACTTCTCCAGCTCAGCCACGCTCATTTTCGCCAACGCCATGCCGTCCCCACCCTCGATTCAGTCCGCGTGTTACACTAAGTTGCAGCCAAGCCTTAGTCGAAAAAAGCCTTAGTGGAAATTTGGAGATGCCCCAAGCCGCCCGCGCCGCCGCGCCGCAACCGCCGATCCTCCTGCGCGAGCAGGTCGGCAGCATCGCCGTGCTGACGCTCAACCGCCCCGCCGCGCGCAACAGCCTCTCCGAGGGCCTGATCGCCGAGTTGCATGGCGCGCTCAAGGAAATTCATGACGACCGAACTGTGCGCGGCGTGGTCATCGCCGCCAACGGCCCCGCCTTCTCGGCGGGCCACGACATGAAGGAACTCACCGCGCGCCGCAGCGACGCCGATCGCGGCCGCGCCTATTTCGCTGAGATCATGAACGCCTGCAGCGCCATGATGCAGGCGGTCGTGCATCTGCCGAAGCCGGTGGTCGCAGCCGTCCAGGGCGTTGCGACTGCGGCCGGCTGCCAACTGGTTGCGAGCTGCGATCTCGCAGTCGCCTCGGAAAATGCGACCTTCGCGACGCCCGGCGTCGATATCGGCCTGTTCTGCTCGACGCCGATGGTGGCGCTGTCGCGCAACGTTCCGCGCAAGCAGGCGATGGAGATGCTGCTGACGGGCGAGCCGATCTCGGCCGCGACCGCGCAGGCCATCGGCCTCATCAACCGCGTCGTGCCTGCCGGCACCGAGCGGGAGGCCGCGATTGCGCTGGCGCAAAAAGTGGCGCTGAAATCCGCCTATACTGTCAAGCTCGGCAAAGAGGCGTTCTACCGCCAGGCCGAAATGACCCTCGCGGACGCGTATCGCTACGCCGCCGAGGTGATGACTGAAAACATGATGGCACGCGACGCCGAGGAAGGCATCGGCGCCTTCATCGAGAAGCGCGAGCCGAAATGGCAGGATAAATGATCCTCATCCTGAGAAGCCTGCGAAGCAGGCGTCTCGAAGGATGCAGGCCCGTCTGGGGCCTCATGGTTCGAGACGCGCGTAGCCGCGCTCCTCACCATGAGGGTCGAAGGAATCGAAGATGAACCACGACACCTACCCCGATAATTACATCCGCGGCATCCTCAACAGCGTGAAGTCGATCGCGATGGTTGGCGCCTCGCCGGTCAACGTGCGGCCGAGCTACTTCGCCTTCAAATATCTGGCGGAGCGCGGCTACGACATGATCCCGGTCAATCCCGGCCATGTCGGCAAGAGCCTGCTCGGCAAGCCCTTCGTCGCCTCGCTCGCCGACATCGGACGTCCGATCGACATGGTCGACATCTTCCGCAACTCCAGCCACATCATGCCGGTCGTCGAGGAGGCGCTCAGGCTGTCGCCGTTGCCGAAGGTGATCTGGATGCAGCTCGGCGCGCGCGACGACGCAGCCGCGGCAAAGGCCGAAGCTGTCGGCGTCAAGGTCGTCATGAACCGCTGTCCGAAGATCGAATATGGCCGGCTGTCGTCGGAGATTTCCTGGATGGGCGTCAATTCGCGAACACTGAGCTCCAAGCGTGCGCCGATGCCGACGCAGGGCATGCGGCTGTCGCTGAATCGGATGAGCGTCGGCGGCGGCGAAACCGCTGCCTCCGATCGTGCCGCGAAAAACAAGACCGAGACGACCTGACGCGAATGCGAAACAAATGTTTCGACATCGCGTCATAACGAAGCACGCTATTTCCAACGCGCATGCGGCTCGCAACGCGCCTTGACGGCGGTTGTTGCTGCCATCAGCATGCCGCGCATTTTTGTTCCGACCCAAACACAGGACGACCAGAATGACCGATCGCCTTCCGGGATTTTCGACCCTCGCCGTGCATGCCGGTGCGCAGCCCGACCCCACCACCGGCGCGCGGGCGACGCCGATCTATCAGACGACGTCATTCGTGTTCAACGACGCCGACCATGCGGCTTCGTTGTTCGGCCTGCAGTCGTTCGGCAACATCTATACCCGCATCGGCAATCCGACCAACGCGGTGCTGGAGGAGCGCGTCGCCGCGCTCGAAGGCGGCACCGCGGCGCTCGCGGTCGCCTCGGGACACGCCGCGCAGGTCGTGGTGCTACAGCAGTTGATGAAGCCCGGCGACGAGATCATCGCCGCCCGCAAGCTCTATGGCGGCTCGATCAACCAGTTCACCCATGCCTTCAAGAGCTTCGGCTGGAATGTCGCCTGGGCCGATCCGGACGAGATCGAAAGCTTCGAGCGCGCAGTGACGCCGCACACCAAGGCGATCTTCATCGAATCGATCGCCAATCCTTCCGGCAGCATCACCGACATCGAGGCGATCGCCGCAGTGGCGCGCAAGGCCGGCGTGCCGCTGATCGTCGACAATACGCTAGCGACACCGTATCTGATCAAGCCGATCGACCACGGCGCCGACATCGTCGTGCACTCGCTGACCAAGTTCCTTGGCGGGCACGGCAACTCGCTCGGCGGCATCATCGTCGATGCCGGCACCTTCGACTGGTCGAAGGACAACAAATATCCGATGCTGAGCGAGCCGCGTCCGGAATATCACGGCATCAAGATCCAGGAGACGTTTGGCAATTTCGCGTTCGCGATCGCCTGCCGCGTGCTCGGCTTGCGCGATCTCGGCCCGGCGCTGTCGCCGTTCAACGCCTTCATGATCCTGACCGGCATCGAGACGCTGCCGCTGCGCATGCAGAAGCATTGCGACAACGCGAAAGCGGTCGCGGAATTCCTCGCCGGCCACCCCGCGGTGGCGTCAGTGAATTACGCCGGCCTGCCTGGCGACAAGTACAACAACCTTGCGCGCAAATATGCGCCGAAGGGCGCGGGCGCGGTGTTCACCTTCAGCCTCAAGGGCGGCTATGACGCCGGCGTCAGCCTGGTGTCGAACCTGCAATTGTTCTCGCACCTCGCCAATGTCGGCGACACCCGCTCGCTGGTGATCCACCCGGCCTCCACCACCCACAGCCAGCTCGACGACGCCGCGAAGATCAAGTCCGGCGCCGCCCCCGACGTGGTCCGGCTCTCGATCGGCATCGAGGACAAGGACGACCTGATCGCCGATCTCGACCAGGCGCTGCGGGCGTAGCGACTGACCGTCGTTCCGGGATGGTGCGCCGGCACCAGACCCGGAATGACCTGATCTCATTAACGGTCATTCCGCTATAAGGTGGCATTCTGTCGGCCCCCTCGATTCGGAGACGACGATGCTGCGCTCGATATTGTTCTCTTCGATCGCCCTGTTTGCGATTGATGCCGCCTTTGCCGCCGACGGCCCGGTTGCCACCAAGCGCGCGGCCTACCACGCCGCCCGCCAACTACCGCCCGGCCTGCCTCGCCCGCACTACAGGTACCGGACATCAGTGACGTCAGCCCCCTACGTCCGCCGCGGGCGCCAGATCGTCGTAGCCGAACAGGATCCGGACGTGCTGTTCACACCCGCCGCCGTGATCCCTTACGTGCCGTTCGTCAATGGCGAGCCGATCCTGCCGGGCTCGTCGAGCCTGCCCGGCTATTACGGCAATCACTTCTCCTACAGCTATGACGGCCCGTACTATGGCGGCCCCTACTACGGCGGTCCCTACTGGAATCGCCTGCCGTACGCCTGCGGCGTTTACGGCTACTGCTAGCCGCGACAGGACATCCGCGTGGCAAAGGCACCGCGAAAAGCCGAAACATCGATCGACGCGATGACCGCTGACCTGGTTGCCGTCCTGGTCGCAGTGACCGAAGGCGAGCCCAAGATCATGACGATCGCAAATGCGACCGCGCTGCCGAGCGGCCCGTTCCAGTTCGGGCACCGCTCGCTGCAGACCGGCCTGCGGGCCTGGGTCGAGGCACAGACCGGACATCCGCTCGGGTATGTCGAACAGCTCTATACCTTCGCCGATCACGGGCGCACCGGCGATGCAAGGGCGCCGCATCGCATCTCGATCAGCTATCTCGGCCTGACCCGCGAGGACCAGGTCCGAGAAGGCTCGGAAGGTCACTGGTCGGGCTGGTATGAGTACTTCCCGTGGGAAGATCATCGCGCCGGTACCCCGGCCTTGATCGCAAAGATCGTGGCGCCCAAGCTCCGCGCCTGGGCCAAATCGGCAGAGAGCACTTCGGTGCAGAAGGCGCGCTGGCAGCGCGCTGCCATCACCTTCGGCCTCGACGACCGCGCGTGGAACGAAGAGCTGGTGCTGCAGCGCTACGAGCTGCTCTACGAGGCCGCGCTGGTCCCCGAAGCGGTTCGCGACAAGCGCGCCGGAGAAGCCGTCGTGCCCGGCCGCGCCATGATCTCGGATCATCGCCGCATTCTGGCCACCGGCATCGCGCGGCTGCGCGCCAAGATCAAATACCGGCCGGTCGTCTTCGAGCTGATGCCGGCCGAATTCACCCTGCTGCAACTGCAACGCAGTGTTGAGGCCCTTGCAGGCCGCACAGTGCACAAACAGAATTTCCGGCGCCTGATCGAGCAGCAGGAACTCGTTGAAGAAACAGGCGCAATGGCCGCCGAGACGGTCGGCCGTCCCGCCAAGCTATTCCGCTTCCGTCACGGCATTGTGGCCGAACGGGCCGTCGCCGGCACCAAGCTCCCGCTCTCGCGCTCTTGACTTCCCTTATGCTCAGGATAAGTATAATCTCAAATATACTCAAGGAGAGCATAAATGGTCGCAACCCAATCCAGTGCGCTCGCGCGCACCGCGCCGCTTTATGACCGCGTCAAACGGGTGATCCCGCCGTTCGAATGGGCCACCTTCGCCGACGACGTCGACGCCATCCTCGACCTCAAGCGCAAGCGCAACGCAGTGGTGCTCGCGCACAACTATCAGACCCCGGAAATCTTCCATGGCGTCGCCGATATCGTCGGCGACAGCCTCATGCTCGCGCGCGAGGCGACCAAGGTCGATGCCGACGTGATCGTGCTCGCCGGCGTGCACTTCATGGCCGAGACCGCCAAGCTGCTCAATCCCGAGAAGACCGTGCTGATCCCCGACCTCAAGGCCGGCTGTTCCCTCGCGGAGTCCATCACGGCGGCCGATGTGCGGCTGATGCGCGAGCGCTATCCGGGTGCTCCCATCGTCACCTATGTCAACACCTCGGCCGCGGTGAAGGCTGAATCCGATATCTGCTGCACCTCGGGCAATGCGCTCGCGGTCGTGCAATCGCTCGGCGCCGAGCACGTCATCATGCTGCCGGACGAATATCTGGCGCAGAACATCGCCGCGCAGACCAAGGTGAAGATCACCGCATGGAAAGGCCATTGCGAGGTGCACGAGCTCTTCAACGCCGAGGACGTGCGCCAGCTTCGCGAGAATCATCCCGGCGTCACCATTCTGGCGCATCCGGAATGCCCGCCCGAGGTCGTTGCCGAGGCCGATTTCTCGGGCTCCACCGCAGCCATGTCCGGCTTTGTTGACAAGGAGCATCCGGCACGCGTGGTGCTGCTGACGGAGTGCTCGATGAGCGACAATGTCGCGGTGCTCCATCCCGACGTCGAGTTCATCCGCCCCTGCAATCTCTGTCCGCACATGAAGCGGATCACGCTGAAGAACATCCGCCACGCGCTCGAGACCAACGAGCACGAGGTCACGATCGCCCCTGAGATTGCCGGCCGCGCGCGGCGCTCCGTCGAAAGGATGCTGGCGCTGTGAGTACGGATGTTTCGACCCTGGCCGGGCAACCGGTGATCATCGGCGGCGGCGCTGCCGGATTGATGACAGCCCTGCAGCTTGCGCCCGCACCGGTCGTGCTGCTGTCGAAATCGCCGCTCGGGGCGGAGGCCTCCAGCATGTGGGCGCAAGGCGGCCTCGCGGCGGCGGTCGGCGAGGACGATGCCCCTGCCCTGCATCTTCAGGACACCATCGCCGCCGGCGCCGGCCTTTGCAACGAAGAAGCTGCCAGGCGCATCGTGGATGCCGCGCCCGCTGCCGTCGAGCGCCTCGCACGGCTTGGCGTCGGCTTTGACCGCAGGCCGGATGGACGCTGGCAGCTCGGACTCGAAGCCGCGCACAGCCGCAAGCGGATCGTTCACGCCACCGGCGACGGCACCGGGCGCGAGATCATGCGCGCACTGATCGCCGCCGTGCGCCGCTGTCCGTCGATCACCCTGATCGAGGGTTTTGAGGCCCGCCAACTCGTCGTCGAGGACAATGCGATCAGGGGCGTGCTCGCTGCGAACGAGCGTGGTCCGCTGGTGATTGCCACCAACCGCGTCGTGCTTGCGACCGGCGGCATCGGCGGCCTGTTCCAGGACAGCACCAATCCCATGGGCTGTTTCGGCCAGGGGCTGGCGCTGGCGGCCCGTGCCGGCGCTGTCCTCTCCGATCTCGAATTCATTCAGTTTCACCCGACCGCCTTCGACGGACCGTCGCGGCCGATGCCGCTATTGACCGAAGCGATCCGCGGCGATGGCGCGGTCTTGATCGACGAGACGGGGCAGCGTTTCATGGCGAACGAACCGGGCGCCGAGCTCGCACCGCGCGACATCGTGGCGCGCGCGGTCTGGCGCCGTCGCGCGGAAGGCCATCGCATCTTCCTCGATGCACGGCGGCATCCGGGCAAGGATTTCGCGCAGCGCTATCCCGTCATCAGCGCATTCTGCAGGATGGCCGGAATCGATCCGGCTGACGATCCGATCCCGGTGCGTCCGGCGGCGCATTATCACATGGGTGGCATCGCCGTTGATGGCGAAGGCCGCAGCACGGTGACGGGCTTGTGGGCCTGCGGCGAGGTCAGCCGCACCGGCCTGCATGGCGCCAACCGGCTCGCCAGCAATTCGCTGATGGAAGCCATCGTCTGCGCGCAATGGGTCGCTGCGAGCATCAATGGCGTGGCTGGCAGTGCCGCTGCTCCGCGCACGCCGACCGCGCTGCTGCCCGCATCCGATCCTTCGATGGTGCGCCCTCTCGTCTCGCAGGGACTCGGTGTGCTGCGCGATCGTCCCTCGATCGAGCGCGCCATTCGCAATCTCTATCCGATAGCCAGGGGGAACGGCGGCGCCGCTGATCCGGCGCTGGTCGGATTGATGATTGCTGTTGCCGCGTCAAAGCGCGAGGAAAGCCGCGGCGGCCACTACCGCACCGACTTTCCGGACACGTTGCCCAAGGGTGTGCCCTCTGCCTTCACCCTCGCGGAGGCGTTCCGCGCCGCCGGCGAGATCATCGAGTCAGAACTGCCGATCAGGAGCGTTCAGTCGTGACACTCAACCCTCTTCTGCCCCTGATGTACGAACCGCTGGTGCGAACCGCGCTGCTTGAGGACATCGGCCGCGCCGGCGACATCACAGCGGATGCAGTCGTACCCGCCGACCAGCGCGCTTCGCTCGCCTTGCGGGCGCGCCAGCCGGGCGTCGTCGCCGGCCTCGACGTGGCACGCTGCGCCTTTCAAACGATTTCGCCGGCGATCCGCATCGAGATCGAACGGCCCGATGGCAGCGTCGTCGTCCCCGGCGACACGATCGCAACCATCAACGGCCCTGCGCGTGCCCTGCTGACCGGCGAGCGCACCGCGCTCAATTTCCTCTGCCACCTGAGCGGCGTCGCGACCGCAACGGCCTCGCTGGTAGCTGCGGTAAGAGGCACGCGCGCGCAGATCGTCTGCACCCGCAAGACCACGCCCGGCCTGCGCGCATTGGAAAAATACGCGGTGCGCGCCGGCGGCGGCAGCAATCACCGTTTCGGCCTCGACGATGCCGTGCTGATCAAGGACAACCCACATCGCGCTTGCCGGCGGCATCCGTGCCGCGATCGAGCGCGCTAAGGCGCATGTCGGCCACCTCGTCAAGATCGAGGTCGAAGTCGACACGCTGGTGCAGCTCGAAGAGGCGCTGGCGCTCGGGATCGACGCGGTCCTGCTCGACAACATGACGGCCGACGACCTCAGGCAGGCGGTGGAGATGGCCTGCGGCAAGGTGATCACGGAAGCATCGGGCCGCATCACCGCCGCCACCGCGCACGCGATCGCGGCAACGGGTGTCGACCTCATTTCCGTCGGCTGGGTCACGCACTCCTCGGCCGCGCTCGATATCGGGCTGGATTATCTCTAGCGCGATGAGGCCCCGTTCGGCCGCTTCTCAAAGAGCTGCCCGCGCGCCGTCCTTGCGATAGTAGAAAACCTGCCGCGCCCTGACCTCGTTCTCAACGACGCCGATCAGACCGATCAGCTTTTCAGTGGTTCGAACCTGCGCAATGTCAGGCGTAACCACGAACACCGTCGCTTCATCATAAGGCCGCGCGCTCATGATCATCATGCGTATTTCAGCGACCACGTTTGCCCATGCCTTGGCATGGCGCTCGGATCTCGCGAAATATGAGGTGAATGTCTTGAGCGCCAGATCATAGGTCGCTTCCATTGATGGCATGGCCATCGACGGATATTCCCGATCGAAATAGACGAGCGCGTCGGCTAAATCGGTCGTCACCGAGGGGCGGAGCGCTTCGGCGAGCGCCTGCGCGTGGTTGAAGCAGACGTTGTTGAACATCCAAGACCGCTGCGCAAAGCGTGCTTCTGCGAATGCGGCCGCCGCCTTCGGCACGAAGCCGAACCACCAGCGCGCGACCTCGAGTAGCTGGAATCGGACATTGTACTGCTCGCGCACGAAATCGCCGGGCGCAAGCACGGCGAGCGCCGCGATGCGATCGGTATCGAGCAGGCGCAAACTGGTCGCCGCAACCGTGGCGGCGGCTCCGAGATTGATCAACAGGGCCGAGGCGCGATCGGGATCATCGAGCATCGAATCGTTGAAGGCTTCGGTAGCCAGGAACGAATCCCACAGCGCATTGGCGATAATCAGTCGGATCAGGGAATGCTCCCCGGTCGCCGCCAGCAGCGGGGACGAGGCTCGCGGAACGTAGCTCACGAGAGTGGGATTGTGCCCGACATAGGGACAGGTGATCGCCGTGTTGATCCGCTTCGATCCGGCCGTGAAGCTGCCCCAGAAGGCAGTGAACGCGGGCGACAAAAAGGTCGACAGCATCGTCTCGCGGGACCGGGCCGGCGATATCGATGTCCTCTCGCCTGCCGCCGACCTCATCCGCTCGCGGATATCGCGCGACGTCGCATCGATCAGCTCCCGGCGCATTCCGCCGTCTCCGACCGGCGCAGGGTAGGTGTCGTGTGTTTCGAAGAAGTACTCGCCGCGTAGAGACCCGTTGGCCCGATCCTCACCGCTCTCCGTCATCGATGCGCCCCCCGCCCGCAAAGCCCCTATTCAACAGACTTTTCGGCGGGACCAAATCCGCAATGCAAATGAGAAAAAAACGACCTAGGGTGTCATAGTACCGCGTGACGTCCGGGCGGCCCTTCGTACCCAGCTCGCCAGCGATAAGTGAGACTACTCGGCCGCTGAGCCGGACGACGCCTTGCTCTGGCGCGTCAGGCGACTGTTGCGCTGGAACACCGAATAGGTCGCGAGCGCGAACAGGATCACCATGAGCTGCAGCGACAGCGCTTCCAGCGTCGGGTTCAGGCCGAGATCGGCGAGCCAGGACAGGCTCTTCAACTCCGTGAACGGCAGCAGCGCCTGCTCCTGGAATTCCTGCACGGCCTCGCCGATGAACTTGATCGCCATCACGAACAGGAAGGCCGAGGTCAGGATGAACAACGGCCGCAGCGGAATTTTCCGCGCGATCAGGTTGATGAAATAGAACAGCACTGCAAGCCCGATGGTGGCGGCGCCGAGGCCGGCAAACAGGCCTGCGCTCCAGCCGCCTTCGGTGGTCGCGAGCGCATTGATGAACAGCACGGTCTCGGCACCCTCGCGGAACACGGCGAGGAAGGCGAGCGCGCCGACCGCCCACTCCGTGTCCTGTGCCAGCGCAGCATCCGCTTTGTGGGCAAGAAAATCCTGCCAACCCTTTGGATCCTGCTTCGTCATCAGCCAGCCGCTGACGTAAAGCATGAGCGCCGCCGCGGCCAGGATGATGATGCCTTCAAGGAAGTCGCTGTGTTCGCCGGAATTGAACACCGCGAACAGCCAGGCCGCAATGATGCTGGCGCCGATCGCCGCCAGCGCGCCGCCATAGAGCGCCTGGATGCGATGGCCGGCGCCGACCTTGGAGAGGTAGCCGGCGAGTGCGGCGATTACCAGCATCGCCTCCAGTCCTTCGCGCAGCAGGATAACGGCGGCCTGAATGAATGCAGACGACATGAGCGAACCCATTTTTCGCTCGTTCTATCGCCAGGGATTTTCAAGTAAAGCGATGTCGGCCTGCACGACTTCGTCAACTGCCGGGGGCACGCAAAAAATCCGCGCAAAACCGGCACTTCTTGCGGCGACGACAGATTAGAATAGTTCAATTCAACCGGGTTGCCCGACCGGCATGGCAAGCTTTGC
Organism: Bradyrhizobium sp. USDA 10063; assembly: GCF_054063735.1. NCBI lineage: Bacteria > Pseudomonadati > Pseudomonadota > Alphaproteobacteria > Hyphomicrobiales > Nitrobacteraceae > Bradyrhizobium > Bradyrhizobium sp. USDA 10063. Next base: position 1,443,142 of record NZ_JBSSGP010000002.1, read on the forward strand.
CCGCCCCACTTTGTGGCGTCGTGGCAGCAGCCGCTCGACCTGCAGGACCGTCAGCGTCAGCACCACGATCGCCACCGCCTGGTGCATGAGCGCGAGATCGATCGGCACCTGGTTAAGGAGTGTCAGGATGCCGAGCGTCGCCTGCAGCGTGATCGCAGCTACCAGCCACCAGGCGCCGGCGATAGCCTCGCCGCTTGCGCGCGAACGGACGGCGTCGATCGCATGCAGGATCGCCAGCGCCAATAGCGCGTAGGCGGTCATGCGGTGCTCGAACTGCACGGTGAGCGTATTGTCGAACAGGTTGCGCCACCAGGGCTGCTCGAAGAACAGACGCCCCGCGGGGGGAATGAAGGCACCATCGATCTCGGGCCAGGTGTTGTAGACCTTTCCCGCGCGCAGGCCTGCGACCAGCGCGCCGAAATAGAGCTGCAGGAAAGTCAGCGCCAGCAGCAGCAAGGCGGCGATCTTCAGCCGCGGCGGCGCCGGATTAGGCGGCCGGTCGGTAAGCCGTCGCACCGTCCATACGATCGCCGAATAGATCAGGAGCGCCAGTATGAGGTGGACCGCGAGGCGATATTGCGAGACCTCGACCTTACCGGACAGACCCGAGGCGACCATCCACCAGCCCACCGCGCCCTGCAGCGCGCCAAGCCCGAAGATCAGCCATAGCCGCTTTTTCAGCTCACCAACAACAGCGCCGCGCCAAAGGAAATAGAGGAACGGCAGCAAGTAGGCGATGCCGATCACGCGCCCGAGCAGGCGGTGGCTCCATTCCCACCAGAAGATCGTCTTGAATTCATGGAGCGTCATCCCCGCGTTGAGCTCGCGATATTGCGGGATCTGCTTGTAGCCCTCGAAGGCTTCCGTCCATTGCGCCTCGGTGAGCGGCGGCAGCGTGCCGGTCACCGGCTTCCATTCCACGATCGAAAGCCCGGATTCGGTGAGCCGGGTGGCCCCGCCGACCAGCACCATGATCGCGATCAGGGCTGCGACCGAAAGCAGCCACCAGCGGACGGCGGCGTTTTGGGACGGCTCGGAGACGGAACGTGCGGTCATCGGTCCTGCTTGATCGGATTGGCGCGCCCCTTATAGTCCGCCTCCTCGCAGGCGCAAGGCGCGCTTTGCCTCACGAGTGATCGATCAATCGGCCATGAATATACGCACCCGCAAGCTGCTTGGAACCATCTTCCTGCTGATGCTGGTGGTGGTGTGGTCGCTGCTCGGCATGACGGTCGCGCAGACGCCGTGGCTTGCCAATTCGGGCGTGCTGCAGGCGATTTTCTATGTGGTGGCCGGGCTCGGCTGGGTGCTGCCGGCGATGCCGATCGTGGCCTGGATGTCGCGGCCCGATCGCATCTAGATCTGCACGCGCCGCGTCGATCGGACCGGCGGAAACATCACGCCCGACAACACCACGCGCATCATGCGCAGCGAGCGCTGCCGCCCGTCCCAGGACACCCGTGGCAGCACATGCAGGTTGGTGCGCCCCTGTGCTTCCACGATCCCTGCGATGCTCGACACCGCACTGTCAAAGCCGATCTCGCCGGCCATCAGCACATGGGGACGGCGAAAGCTCTCGCGGTCTCCAAACGGATAGGCAAAATGCCTGACCTCGCGACGGATGCCGGCCTCCAGCACGGCCTTGCCCATCGCCATCTCGCGCTTGGCATCGCCGTCGGGCAGGTTCGACAGCGCCGGATAGTTCACGGTCGCGCTGCCGATCGTGACGTTGGGATCGGCCGCGAGCGTTGCGATATCATCCCAGTCCATCGAGACGCCGCGAGAAAGCGCGGCCAGGTCCGCTCCGTAGCGTTTGCAGAGATCGTTGATCGCGACGGAGAGATCCGGCGACGTCAGCGTCCGCATCCATTTCGCGAGGAAGTCGTAAAGCTGGTATTTCTCCGCGACACCAGCAATCGAAAAGTGCCGCTCGCTGCGCTCGATCACGAGGCTGACGCGGCTCTCGCGCGCAATGATCTTCTCCAGCGCCAGCCACCACGCCTCCCCTAGCCCATCCGGAAACGCGGTCGGCAGGTAGATGGCGAAGGGCACGCCGTGCTTCGACAGGACCGGATAGGCATCCGTCACCACGTCCTTGTAACCGCCGTCGAACGTGAGGCAGGCAAAGCGGCGTGGCAGCGGCAAGGTGACGGCGCGCCGGCAGGCTTCGTCGATCGAGACGATATCGTAGTTCCAGCGCTCGAGCGCCCGGATCGTGCACTCCAGGAACTTCGGGGTGATCTCGCGCGAAGCCAGCGGCTGAAACCGTTCCCGACGACGCGGGCGCACGCGCTCGAAGCGCAGGATGACGCCGGCCCCGCCGGTCTGCCACTGCCGCAGCCGCGCATAGCCAGAGAAGTAAGCGAACTCCATCTGCGCCCGCTGCAAGAAGCTGATATCCGACACCACGTCCCGCCCCCGATCCGGCGGTTCCCAGGCGCCGTCTAACGATTGTTATTACTCTTTGTTGACATTTCCCTGCGAAGGTCGCCCGAGCCGAATTGTAAATAATCGATTAACAACAGGTTCAGCGATGACCATGGCTGCCGCGATCGAGGCACGAACGGCGGAGTCGGGAGCGTGGTCGAAGACAAGCCGCGTCGCCGGCGTCGACATCATTCGCGATCTCGAAGCCGCCGAACCGATCTGGCGCGGCCTCGAACAGCAGTTCTGCACGCCCTACCAGCGCTTTGATTTCCTCGCCGCCTGGCAGCGGCAGGTCGGCGCGCACGAGGGCCTCACGCCATTCATTGTGATCGGCCACGACGGCGAGCGCCGGCCGCTGTTCGTGCTGCCGCTGACGCTCGAGACCGCCTTTGGCGTGCGCTGCGCCAAGTTCATGGGCGGCAAGCACGCCACCTTCAACATGGCGCTGTGGGATCGCGACTTCGCCACGGGTGCAACGGCCGCCGATCTCAGGACCATGGTCTCGGCAATCGCGGCACATGGCGAGGCCGACGTGCTCGCCTTGCACCAACAGCCGCTCAACTGGCGCGATCTGGCGAACCCGCTGGCCCTGCTTCCGCACCAGTCCTCGGTGAATGACTGCCCGGTGCTCGCCATCGAGCCCGGCGCCGAGCGCGCCAACCTCATCAGCAATTCGTTCCGGCGGCGGCTGAAGGGGAAGGAGCGCAAGCTGCAGCAGCTTGCCGGCTATCGCTATCAGGTCGCGACCACCGACGCCGATGTCACGCGGATCTTGAACTGGTTCTTCCGCGTCAAGCCGCAGCGCATGGCTGAACAGAAATTGCCCAACGTCTTTGCCGAGCCGGGCGTAGAGGATTTCATCCGTGCCGCCTGCCTGACCGAAGTTCCGGGCGGCGGCCGCGTCATCGACATCCATGCGCTCGAATGCGACGACGAGGTGATCGCGATCTTCGCCGGCGTCGCCGACGGCCATCGTTTCTCGATGATGTTCAACACCTACACGATGTCTGGCAACGCCAAGTTCAGCCCCGGCCTGATCCTGATGCGCAACATCATCGATCACTACGCCGCGCTGAACTACCGCGCCCTCGACCTCGGCATCGGCTCGGACGAATACAAGCGGCTGTTCTGCAAGAGCGACGAGCCGATCTTCGACAGCTTCATTCCGCTCACCTGGCGCGGCGGGCCTGCAGCGAGCGCGATGTCCGGCGTCAACCGCGCCAAGCGGCTGGTCAAGCGCAATCCCGCGCTGTTCGATCTTGCACAAAACCTGCGCAAGGTGTTCCGCTAAGGGCGCATCGATCGGTCGCAACCGACGTGCAGTTCACGACGTGTGGGCCGCTGACTTGCCTGCCATCGACTTCGCGACATCGCGAACGCATGCGATGAATATCTCGGCGGCCGGGCTCAACGTACGGTTCTTCAGCGTTACAATCGCCGCCGCTACGGCTGAAGTTCGCGACAGCTTGAGGGGAAGTCTCTTCAGTGACAGATCGCGTCCGCTGAACTGCACGATCGAATTCGGAAGCAAGGTGATGAAGTGCCCGGTCGCGGCGAGCCTGCAGCAGAGGTGAAGCGACAGCGTCGTGACAGGCGTACGCGGCATGCTCAATCCGCTCTCGCGAAACAGATCAGCGGTTGCGGAGCCTGGAAAAGTATCCGGCGGAGGCAGTATCCACGGTTCATCGGCAAGATCGGCCAAGCTGACCTTCGAAGATCGCGCCCATTTGCTGCGCTGCCCCACGACCACGACCCGTGGGTCACTTAGCACCGGCTCCACCGCCAGATCTTCCTCGGCGAATGGCGTTGGAATCCAGCCTAGCAATAGATCGATGCTCCGTTCGCGCAGTTCGCGGTAACGCGTGGTGCCCAACACCGTTTGCGCGACGTTCAGGCGGATCCCTGGATGGCGTCGCGTGAATCGATCGATCACGGCGGGAAGCAGGCCGGCCGCAACGCTTTCCGAACTACCGATGCGGAGCTGTCCGATGGTTGGATCGGCAAGAAACTCGAGCTCCTCCAGCCCTTGCATCAGCTCGTCGAAGATCGTCGTACCGCGCTTGATGAGAGCGCGGCCATAGGGCGTGGGCTCGATGCCGTTGCGGCTGCGGTCGAGAAGTCGAAGCCCGAGTGCGTGCTCCATGTCGGCGATCGCCCTCGACACGGCCGGTTGCGAAATCGCCAGTTCTGCCGCGGCTTTAGCCATGCTGCCCCGCTGGGCAACGACGAGCAGGATATGCAGATCGCGCAGCTTGATGCGACGCCGGGCTCTCTCAATGGATTGCATGTCCGATCCTTATCAAAACGGTTATGAAACCCTCACATACTAGCATTGGACGGATATGCCCGCCTCAAGCATCGTTGATCCCGCCCCGCTCGTTTCGGCCGTGGAGGATCCGATGGCTTGGATGGTGATGACGCGCCGCGATGTGCTGGCAATGTCAGGGGCCGGCATGGCTCTCTCCACCACCGGTTTCGTGCCCCAGAGCATCGCCGAACCGAGCCTGAAGACCGCGCATATATTGACAGGCTTCACGCCCGGCCTCCCCGATGCCGTGGCAAGGCTGGTTGCCGATCAGATGAAGGATTATGCGGCGTCGATCGTGGTCGAGCCCCGGCCAGGTGCAAGCGGTCGCGTCGCGGTGGAGGCCGTGAAGGCCGCGGCTCCCGACGGATCTGTCCTTCTGCTGGCGCCCCTCGGCTTCGTGACGCTGTTTCCTCACGTCTACAAGACGCTCAGATACGAGCCGCGGGATTTTATTCCGGTTACGACCGTCGCCTCATTCCCGACATTGCTGACGGTGGGCCCGAAGGTACCGCGTGAGGTAATAACCCTGGCTGAATTCATCACATGGTGCCGCGCCAATCCAACTCAGGCGACCTACGGAACTGCGGGTGCCGGATCCACACTGCACTTCATCGGGGCTATGCTGGGGCGCACTGCGGGCTTCGAGTATCTCCACGTGCCCTATCAGGGCAGGGCCGCCATACAGGACCTCGTGAAAGGCGAGATCGCATCGGCCATCATGCCACTCGGCAGCTCCCTTGGTCTCGTGCAGTCCCGAGAGCTTCGTGCGCTGGCGACCACTGGTCCGCGCCGCAGCCCAATTCTTCCCGATGTGCCTACGATGGCCGAAGCCGGTTATCCCTCGCTTGAGGACCTGACATGGTTCGGGTTTTTCGTTCCGGCAAAGACCCCGGCGGTCACAGTCGAAAGGCTCAATAGCGCGATTCAGCAGGCCTTGCGCACCGACGAGGTAAAGGCCGGCATGGCAAAACAGTTCGTTGAGATCGACGCAATCCCCCTCGCCGACTTCGCCCGGCTCATCACATCCGAATCCGAGCGCTGGAAAGCGATCGTGCAGGCAACCGAGTTCACGCCGACCGATTGAAGGTCTCGGCCCCTCCGCGTGCGAATGATCTACGCCGCGACCACGCGCGGGCCCGGCTCAACGGCGTCCGACGGCTCGCACGGCTTGGTCAGCATCGTCACTTCCGAGAAACCGACCGCGGCAAGCTGCTCGCACATCAGGCGGCGGGCAGCGTCGGCCATCGAAGCATCCGGCACCACGACGGCGCGGGCATGCGCGGTCAACAGATCGGCCGGCAGGTCCGAAGCCGTGCCGGCATCGAGCAGCACATGGTCGTAGACGCCTAGCAGCGCGTCGATCGCGAGCGTCAGCCGCGGCGATTGCAGTTGCGTGCGATCGAAGCCGGGGCGGCCAGCGCCGACCAGATTGACCCGCGACAGCCGGTCGCGCGTGATGATCTCCGAGAATGTCGCCTCGCCCTGCATCACTTCGGCAAGCCCGGGCGCGCCGGGATCGGTCGAGATTGCCGCCATCGTCGGCGACGCAGCCGCGAGATCGACGACGGCGACCTTGGCCTCGCGCGCCATCAGCCGCGCCAGCGTCAGCGTGGTCAGCGCGATGCTCTCGCTCGAGGCCGTTCCCAATACCGTGACCTTGCGTGCATCGGCGCCGGCCCGGCGCAGCTTCTCGGCGAGCTGCTCGATCTCTCCGATGGCGATGGGGGCTTCTGGCTGCGGTGCGATGGATGCAGCTTCGATCTCAGGCTCGACCTCCGCCTCCGGCTCTGATTCCGGTTCCGGCTCATCGTCGCTCTCGACGGCGGCAGCGCGAACGGGCATGCGCGCCGTCATCTGCGGCGCGGCGGCAGGTGCTGCAGCAGCGCGCGGTGCGGTCATGCGCAGCAGTTCGCCGGTGATGATCAAGCCCGAAGAGAGCAGCAACGTCGCCAGCGTCGCGATCAGCACGATCGGCAGTTTCTTCGGATAGGCCGGCGTGTTGGAGACCGAGGCGCGCGAGATGATGCGGCCATCGGACGGTCCTGCCTCGATGTTCTCGCGGGTATTGGCTTCGCGATATTTCGCCAGATAGGATTCGAGCAGGTCGCGCTGCGCCTTGGCTTCGCGCTCCAGCGCGCGGAGCTGAACGTCCTGGCCGTTGTAGGATGACGCCTGCTTCTTCAATTGATCGAGGCTCGCGCTCAGCGCCTCCACGCGGCCGCCGGCGACGCGCGCGTCATTGTCCAGCGAACGGGAGATCTTGCTCGCCTCCTCGCGCAACTGCCGATCGAGATCGGCAAGCTGCGCCTTCAATTCCTTGATGCGCGGATGGTTGTCGAGCAGCGTCGACGATTGCTCGGCGAGCTGCGCGCGCAGCGTCACCCGCTGTTCGCTGAGGCGGCGGATCAGTTCGGAATTGAGCACTTCGGAGGCTTCGATCGGCTTGCCGCTCTGCAGCATCTCGCGGATCAGCCGCGCCTTGGTCTCGGCGTCGGCCTTCAGCGCACGTGCATTGTTGAGCTGCGTGTTGAGCTCGCCCATCTGCTGGTTCGACAGCGAAGTGTTGTTGGTACCGACGAACAGGCTCGACTTGGAACGGAAATCCTCGACGCGGGATTCCGCGTCTGCGACCTTCTTCCTCAGATTCTCGATCTCGCCGGCAAGCCATTGGCTCGCCGTCTTCGCCTGCTCCTGCCGCGCATTCTGCTGCAGCACCAGGTAACCTTCGGCAATCGAGTTGGCGACGCGCGCGGCAAGCTCGGGATCGCGCGACTGGAATTCGACGACGACGACGCGCGACTTGTCGACCGCGTAAGCCTGCAGGCGGTCATAATAGGCTTCCAGCACGCGCTCTTCCGGCGTCAGCGAGAACGGGTCGCGACCGATACCGAACAGCGCCAGCAGCGATTTCAGCGGGGAGAAGCCCTGCAGCACCGGATCGAATTCCGGCCGCTCGGCAAGCTTGTTCTTCTTGATGATCTCGCGCGCGAGATCGCGCGACAGCAGGAGCTGCACCTGGCTGGTGACGGCCTCCGGATCGACGACATTCCGTTCTTCGTTGCGCTCGCCGCTAGGCCGCAGGAAGACATTCTCGCGGCCGTCGATCAGGATGCGCGCTTCCGACTTGTAGCGCGGCGTCACCATGTTGACCGCCGCGAGCGACAGCGTGAAAGCCAGCACCGTCGGCACGATGATCCAGCTCCGCTTGCGCATCAGCGCCTGGCCGAGCGCAGGCAGGTCGAGATCGCCTGCGGGCAACGCGGCGATGGTTGCAGGCTCGGGCGCAGCCGGCGCGGGCTTTGCGAGCGCGCGCCGGACCACGGCCTTGTCCTTGCCTGCACGCCAGAACGCAAAACGCATTGTTCACTCCCGCGGGGACGCCACTCAACCTACCTCAGCCGGCGCGATTACACTCCATTAAGGTTGCCGCCGGGTTAATCGGCCCGCTTGACGAACAGCACGGCCGGCCCGCACGTCATGCTTTGTTAACTATGAACGTCCTTAATCGGTCGCGATATTTTGCCGGGATTCTCAGGAATGCGCCGTCTGCGCGCCGCTGCTTTTTGCCTGCTTTCGATCTTAGCGCGCGGCGCCTCAGCCCGCGCCGGCGATCGCACGTTTATCAGCGGGCGCCTGGCGTGACCATGGATTCCGACCAGCCGCTCCGCATCCTGCATGTCGTGCGCGCCCCTGTCGGCGGCATTTTTCGCCATATCCTCGATGTCGCCAACGGACAGATCGAGCGCGGCCATCACGTCGGCATCGTCGCCGACAGCATCACCGGCGGCGAGCGCGCCGCCACGGCGCTTGCGGAAATCGAACCGCGCCTGAAGCTTGGCGTTCGCCGTGTGGCCATTCGCCGCGAACCGCGATTTGCCGATGTGACGGTCTGGGCACAGCTCACCGGCCTGATCTGGAAGCTGAAGCCCGACGTGCTGCACGGTCATGGCGCCAAGGCCGGCGCTTACGTTCGCCTGCGGCCGCACTCCAAGCACACCATTCGCGTCTATACCCCGCATGGCGGCTCGCTGCACTACCCGCTCGACACGCTGAAGGGCAATTTCTACAGCCGGCTCGAGCGTGCGCTGATGAACAGCACCGACCTGTTCCTGTTCGAGAGCGCCTTCGCGCGCGACACCTATCAGCGCACGGTCGGCACGCCCACCAGCGGCGTGGTTCGCTGCGTGTTCAACGGCGTGACCGCGGAGGAATTCGATCCCGTGGAGCGCGCCGAGGATGCCACCGACATCGTCTATGTCGGCGAATTCCGGCACATCAAGGGAGCCGACCTCCTGATCGATGCGGTGGCGAAATTGCGCGCTGAAGGCAAGCAGGTAGCGCTGACGCTAGCCGGCGACGGCGAGGAATCGGAGAAGCTGAAGGCGCAGGTCAAGAAGCTCGCGCTTGGCGACGCCGCGCGTTTCATCGGCCACGTCAAGGCGCGCTACGGGTTCTCGAAAGGCAAGCTGCTGGTCGTTCCCTCCCGCGGCGACTCGATGCCCTATGTCGTGATCGAAGCTGCAGCCGCAGGGATCCCGATGGTAGCCGCCAATGTCGGCGGCATTCCCGAGATCTTCGGCCCGCATACCGATGCGCTGTTTGCGCCGAGCAACGCTGCCGCCATGGCGGAAGCGATCAGCCGCGCGATCGACGATCCCGCCGCGACGTTGGCGCGCGCACAGGCGCTGCGCGAGCGCATCTCCGCGCATTTCTCCCAGCAAGCAATGGTCGAGGGCGTGCTCGCCGGCTATCGCGATGCATTTGCCAATCATTAACTGGTAAACCAGCAAAATCAATGACTTCCCACGGTTTTTCCCACACCTGAACCGGGGTTTTCCCACACCGTGTTTCCGCTCTGTTTTCGCGCTCCTTCCGGTGCGGGTGCGGTGGTATACCTCGCGCCAGCCGCCAAAGGTGGTGAAGGATACCGTCGATCATGTGGAGAAGAAGATCGGCCTTGCGCCGCCCCCCCCCGGTGTGCGCGCGCTGGATTCTCGCGCGGCTCTCAGTCGGACTTATCCTCGATTTCTCGTCTCAAGTCGTCTAAGCGTTTACCTTTGTACGTCCAAGCCCACGGGCCAGACACTGAAGGCCAGTCGTCCCCGAGTGCGTTGTGTGCTTGAAGTGCCGCGTCCGAGAGCGAGGTGATATCGCCCAGATAGTCCACCTTGTTGCCGTCATCGATGGTCGTGCAAATAATCTTCGGGTCCTTAGCAAGTTGAAGTTCGGTACCCGGCGCAACTCCTATCATTGAGAGCCGGAAGCGGCTTCGGCGCTTGGCTGCTTCCACCTCCGCTTTAATTTCATTGGTTTCAAATATCTCGTCCCCAAGCCTCACCTCGCGGACTTCGGCCAGGGAAAGGGCGGCCTTTGCGCGTTCAGGAGCCAATCGAAAGAACTCGCGGCCCTTGCTTATACGGTGATCCCCAAAGGCATCATGGAGTTTGCTCTCAACAGAAACGCAATCGGTCACTTCGCAAGCGTAAAACAGTTCAAACGGCAGCGGCACGCCAGTCGAATACAATTGCTTAATTCGTGAGGCCAATTCGCCGTTGGTACAGCCTATCTTGATCAAACCTGGCATGGATTCGTTTGTCAGAATGTATACGATGTCTACCATGTGGCCCTTCGCGTCAGGGGACGACGGCCATCATCAGAAATTGTCATGGCTGCTCTCAGCGGTTCGTCGGAGGCGGTGGCGGGAATTTATTCGCCGAGGGGCTGGGCTGAAATGGGGTGATCGGCATTGGCCGCCTGCCCTGCAGTAGCTCCAATGCGAATTGTCGCAGAGCATTCTGTTCGGCTTCGATGTTGACCCAAGCCTGCGGAGCGTAAGAGTATTTCGCAAGCTCACGCTTATCGAGCGCGAAGCCCAGATGCTTCCCAATCTCAAACATCATCTCATTGAAGGCGTCGTCGCGCTCGTCAACGAAATGGCGAATAGCTTCGTTTGATGATCCCGGCGGCAATGCCGGGCCTCCTAGGTTGTCGATGTATTTCTTGTAGGCGGTGATTACCCTATCATCGTCGTGAAATTCGGTCTGGATCACATTGAGCGCTGTGACGTGATCAGCCGAAAGCGTTACCCGCCGCGTCCTCATGAGCGCGTGGAACGTATCATATTTCCTGCGGCGCTTCTCCCGCTTTTCCTCAAAGCGAAGCGTAATCTGGACGGCCACGATCGGACCCACGACAATCGCAACGGCTGTGACGACAAGGATTGCAACGTTGAGCCAATCCTTGAATTGCATGCACCAGAAGCCATCGGGGCAATTCATGAAGGCACGTCCTTGACCTTTTCAAACTTCGCATTCACAGGTCCGAGTGGCGTCTCGATTGTTATGACGCGACCATCAGCAAAATCGGCTGGCAGTGTGAGTTTCACCGAGACCCTAGTGGGAGCAGCGCTAGCTGGCGCTCCAGTGATAAGCGAGGCTCCGGCTGGAAGCACATATTCAACCACGCCTTCGAGACTGCCGTCGGGCTTGGTTTGATAGGAGCCGTCATATTGCATCGTCGCGACGTCGATGCCGACAAGCATTCCGTCGCCGATATAGAAAAGGCCAATGCTTTGACCTGCGACGCCCGTGAAGTAGGCGACGTAGAGCGCCTTCGCCATGCGAATTAGTCCCCCAAACCCCCGCTAAAACCGCGCTTGGGCTCCCTAGCACAGTAAATTGTGTGACCGTAGGCCCTCGCGCCCTGGATGCACCGATATTTTTGGTGTCAGGCAGGGGCGGATGGGGCGGTGAGCCGCGCCCAGCCTTGCATCGCCGCCCTCCGTCAGATTGCCACATGTCGTGAGCTTAATTCAGGAAAGGAAAGTCGAAAAACGAAAACTGCAAATATGCCGAAATGGCGCGATGCCGAGTACCCCGCGTGCCCAAAGTACCTTGAAGACCGTGCGGAGGGTTGGTCACCTTCGACGGTCCAGCGTTCGCCGCATCACGGCGCGCCAGCGGCTCGCCACTTTCATTCCCTCGCCACGACGGTGTCGTAGAGCCCATAATGGGTCAGTCCCTCGTGGCTCTCGATACCCATGTACCGCAGTGACGCATCCTCATAGCGCCGGAACGCGAACACCGCCTGATTCATCTGCTCTGTATTGAAAACCTTGAGGCGCACGAGCAGGTGAAAGTCTTTCACTGTCAGGCCAGTGACGGCCAGGAACAAATCCGGCTCGAGCTTGGTGATCACGTCCTGCAGCGTATTCTCGCGGAAGTCGGTCAGGTACATGAACGCGGGAATGCGTGCAGCGAACTTAATCAGCTTCTCCTGGACGAGCTTGCGCTTGGATTTGTACTCCTTTTCCTCGGCCGTGAGTTCCTTCTTCTCCTTCTCCGACAGCTCGCGTTCCTTGGCCTTGTTCTTCAGTTCTCTGACCTTCTCGCTCTTGTTGATGATGGTCTCGATGATGTTGTCGCCAAGTGAGCGCCAGCCCTCGATGCGGTCCACGGCGGCCATCGCCTCAGGGTTTTCGAGGATGCGGCGCAACGTGTCATTGTCCACGTTCACCAGCACCGCGCTCTCCCACTTGCGCGCGAGCAACGTGGCCGAGGTGCCTGCCATGGCGATGTCGAGAATGCCTCCGGCGTCTATCTGCGTCATGTTCGCGCCGTCATAGGCCAGCACGGGCAGAAACGACACGAGGTCTTTGACGGCCTTCTCCGGGTTCGCCTCGTTGGGAGAGAGCCCGATCCCGTACTCGGAGAGTTGACGCAGCGCGCGCGTGGGCGCGAAGTCGAACACGAAGCAGACGGGTTTGAGGATGTCTTCCTCGTTAGGATTGTCGCCATTCGGGTTCTTGATGGACCACGGCGACTGCACGCGGAACGCAGCCTGAAAGTAGGTCTCAGGGCTCTTTAGATTTCGCAGCATCAGGATTGATGACCACTGCGGTACGGTCACTCCGGTGGTGAGCTTGCCGCATGATAGAGTGATTGTTTTGGTCTCGAACCCGCTCCCGATGGCCTTGCGCACAGGCGGCAGCGCGTCGAGCCCGATTCCTGCTGACACACCGGCTGCGGCGACGACCTCGAACTGATGCCAAAAGGTGTTGTGCTTCTCAGCCAGCAGGTTCGCCATCGCGTGACAGGCCGCGACGGTAGGCAGAAACCAAAATGAGTGCTGCAGGTACGGCAGCAGCCGCACGTCCGAATACGGGAACGGCGGCTGCGTGCCCGTCTTGAGGCTCTCGACTGCCTTGAGCGCGTACCCACCGCGGATGATGTCCAGCCACTTCTGCACCTCACTCTTGTGCTTGAACTGCGCCTTGGCACCCGTGCCCGATGCCTCGAAGAACGTGTTGAGATCAAACTCGTCGAACTCCCCGGCGCTCGCGATCGCCACCAGCTCATCCGGCATCTGGTACGTCAGCAGCCGCATCTGCGGCAGTGCGCCATACGGATTCCACTTGCCTGGGTTCCTTGTGGCAAATTCTTCCTTGGCACGCTGCTCGTCAGTGTAAGTCCAGTTAAAGATTTGTTCTTCGATGAACTCGCCCGTTGCAAGTGCCTTAAATGGCGTGCCGGAGAGGTAGAGGTAGGCCTTGGTCGTGATGGGCAGGAACTCGGTTTCATTTTCCGAGAGCACGCCAAGGTCTTCGTTAACTTCCTCCAGACTAGGGGCGTATTCGAGCTTGGCCTCCTTCTTGGCGACCGCGTCGTCCTCCCCCTCAAAAAGCTCCTTCGCAGTCTCTCGCCAAGCGCCGAAGTGATACTCATCAAAAACCACAAGGTCCCAATTGACCGTGTGGAGCCATTCGTTCTTGGGCTTGATGTTTCCCGCCGCGTCGCGGCCAAGAAGGTCCTGAAAGGAGCCGAAATAGACCACCGGCTTCTCGCCGTTGGTCTTCGACGGGTCGCCGTCGGAGTTACGCGACAGATACTGCCAGCCGTCGAAGTCCACGTGACTCTCAAGGTCCGTCTGCCACGCATCCTCCACCGCGGGTTTGAATGTCACTACAAGCACGCGCTTGGCGCCGAGCTTCCTGGCAAGCTGGTAGGTGGTGAAGGTCTTGCCGAAGCGCATCTTTGCATTCCAGAGGAAGTGCGGCACGGCGTGCACGTCTTCCGCCCAGCGCGAGAGAAAATAGGCGTGCGTCACCTCCACCGCTTCAACCTGTTCACGGCGCATCGGGAACGTCTGGTGATGCGTTCCGGTGAACCGCTGGCCGGTGCGCAGTTCGGTGAGCACGGTCTTCACGTCCTTGACCGTGCAGCACATCCATTCCAGTTCGGTGTTCTCAAAGCCCTTCTTGCCGAGCGCCGCGCGCACCTCATGGTCGCTGAAAATGGTGCCATCGTCGCACTCGGCGGATTCGTCCAGTTCGATGGTGTAGTTCTTGATCGCGGCGGTTTTGACCTGCTCGGCGACGCGCTGCTTCACCTCGCGCGTGGTTTGCCCGATCTTGAGTAAACCCTTGTGCGCTACATCGGCGATCGAGTAGGCGTAGATGCGCGGCCTGGCTTCCGGCTTCGGGGCAAGAATTTCCTCGATGGGCTTACTCATCTTCGACTTCGTCCGCGGCGACCTCGTCGAATAGTTCGCCGTCGTGCTCGGCGACTTGCGACTCGATGAAAGCGATCTCGGCTTCGGTCAGCCCGTAACGCTTGTAGAGCTTCGCGTCTGTCCACTCTTGGTCTAGCGGCAGGTCAGGGATGAAGGCGTAGACATGCTTCGGTGCGTCTTGGGTGGACTTGCGGAGTGAAACAAGGAAACGAGCGAAGCGCGTACGCAGGTAGCTCGCGTAGTTCTTTGCCTCGACTTCGGTGTCAAAGAGGCCAGCAACGAGATAGCTCTCAGTACAAGCCGTGCCGGGCTCAGCGATGATCGGCTTGCTGAGGAACTTGGTCTCGATTGCCGCACTTGTGCCCTGGACACGAGTCATCAGGACCTTCCACTTGTCGATCCAGGCGGCATTCGTTGGAATCTCCGAGCGATTGACCCAGCTAACCTTCTGGGATCCGAAGAGCTTTATGGGATCCTTGAGACGCTTAGAGTCCGGCTTGCCGTGGAAGAACGTACGGAGGCCAAAAGGTTTCTGGCTGGACACGCGACCCTCAAGCGTAGGCTCACCTTTGGCCTTGACTTTCTCCAGAATTGGCACCGCCTCGTTGCGCCGCACGAGGATGTCGTACGTATCGAGGTGGCGCGCGACGGCGGGGCCGGTCGGCTGCCCGTCCCAGATGGTCTGCACCGCGCACGGCCCGTTGTGCTCGCGATCCCACAGGAAGTACGAGATGCCGCCGCGAATCTTCACGCCCGGAAAGCCCTCGTAGAGCTTCGGGTAGTCCACAACGCTCCGCATCCGCTTGTCGGAGAGCATCCGCTCGCGGTACTTGTCGAGCCCTTTGCCCCCGGCCATCCAGCGCGATGGCGTCACGAACACCGCGTAGCGCGGATCTAGGTCAAGCGCCTTCTCCACGAACAACTGATAGATCGGCGCCGCGCTCGTGCCGTAGCCGCCGTCATCCAACTGGTAGGGCGGGTTGCCGATGATCACGTCGAACTGCATATCGCCTCCAAACAACTCGGCTACCCGAGTCTTGATGTCATCGGTATGAATGAACGCATAGGCGTGGGTTTCAAGCCCTTCGCCTCGTTCAAAGGTCTTCTGGCTTGCCCCGCAATACCTGCACTTGCCATCCTTCCACGCGTGCTCGGTGCGCTCGAACCAGATGTTGCCCGCGTCGCTGATGAAGCCCTGAGCGATCGAGTGCTTGCCCTGGGCGTGCTTCGAGCAATACACGCTGCGCCGCGCCAGCAGACTGGTGAGATACGTGATACCGATACCGAACACCTGCTTCGTCAAGATGTGACTGACGCGCTCCTCGAGGTCCGGAATCTCGGCCGCCAATCCTTTCGTGAGGCGGCTGGCGATCTCGCGCAGGAACACGCCCGATTTCGTGCACGGGTCGAGGAACTTCACCGTCTTGTCGGCCCAGAGATTGGCGCCGTTGCGGTCGGCCGCCCAGGCCTCGGCCAGCGTATCGAGCATCCGGCTGGCAAACTCGGGCGGAGTAAACACCTCGTCGTTCGAGAGGTTTGCGATACACGTCAGCACATCCGGGTTGCGCCCGCGCAACGCAAAGCCAGCCCGCGCGCTCATGCGGCCTCCTTCGGTGTGCCTCCGAGCGCGGCGGCGGCCAGTTCGCTCACAGTCATCGGCGGGTAAGTCTTGGTCGGCGTGAAGATTTCGTGCTTGCCCAAATGAGCGAAGAGTGAACCCTCCGCGCTGAAAGCAGATGAGCCAGTGAGAACGTCGAAGCGGAAGTCGCGCCGCTGGAATTTGCCTTTGCCGAGGTAGCCCCACTCGACAAAGGTGATGGGCTGGCCGTCATGCGTGCGCATCGTTAGCGCGTCGCCATGCACCAGGTTCTGCAGCAGCACGTAGGACGCGGCGCGGTACAGGTCGTCGGTCTCGTCGATGCTCAGATATTCGGCGAGAATCTCGAGCACATTCGCGCGGCACTCAGCGACGTTGTCCGCCAGCAGTTCGATGCCGTAGATGCACATGAGAGCGAGGAGAGCGTAATGCCGCTTTTCAAACTCGGACTTTCCGAACTTGATTTCGACGGCACCGAGCTTCCGCTGCAGGACCCGGACCAGGAAATTCCCGCTGCCGCATGCTGGCTCCAGGAAGCGCGAGTCAACACGCTCAGTCTCGCCCTTGACCAGGTCGAGCATCGCTTCGACCATCCAAGGAGGGGTGAACACCTCCCCGTGGTCGGCGACGCGTTTCTTTGATTTGATCAGGCTCACGGGTGCAGTGTACTCGGACTATTTCGCCACGTTCGGCGGGCCGCCCTTGCATTCATATCCATTTTCGAATCCCCAGCCCCTCGCTGCGTTTCAGTGACCATATCCGCGAGGCGGGCGGATGCATACCCCAGGGTGCGCGTCAAAATTGGCTCTATCACCAGCAAATCGGCGTGCATTTGGTCCCCGAATCACCAAATCGTCGGGAAGAACCCAAGCCCCGTCTATGCATCCGCCTTGAAACGATGGCAACGCGCATTTCCCAAAGCAATCGTTCAATTTCACCACCAAGGCGAAGCCGGTGGGCGTTGCGAAAACGATGGCAGGACAAATCGGTAAAGCCATGGGCGTGGTCGAGGAAACCTGCGGTTCCTTTCGCCGCGCGCGTCGCGCGAGGCGGAGCGGATCGGGCGCGCCATGCTCTACGAGCGCAGCGAGGCCGGTCGGCCGTGAACCGTGATTGTAGTGCGGCATCCACACCGAGCTTTCGCCGCGTTCTTGACCCTCGCACCAGTCTGCGCTTTCGTCATGGCTCGCAGGCTTGGGGGGCAGACGGTGCTGAAGCGTTTGATTGCAGCGATGATCATGGTCGGGTGCAGCGCGCCTGTCGCTGCGGCTGGCCAACCGACCCTGCTGACCTGCACCGGCACGTTCGGCCAACTGGCGACAGAGTGGATACAGGGCAAAGTACCGCCGACCTCGGCCGCCATCGATCTCGACCGGCGCACTGTGCAGGTTCTCGGCGGCACCTACGACATCACCGACGTCAAGGAGACCGAACTAATTCTGTCCGGCTCGACCTCCGAGCTGGTGTTTTTCGGCACGGTTGACCGTACCGCAGCCACCATCTTCATCTCGGGCATGCGGCCCGAGGAGCGCGCCAAGCTCCAAAAAGGCCAGTCGGCTCAGGCGTCGATGAATTACAATCTGACGTGCGCGCCTGCCAAGCAACGCATGTTTTAATCGGTCAAACTGAACAGCTCGGCCTCAGACCGTCTGCTACTTGAAGAGATCGAGCTGCCTTGTGTCGGGGGGCCTCCTTGGGGGGCGCTGGGGCGGCGGCTTGAGCGTTTTGGTCGTCTCTCGAATGAGCCGCACGAACACTGCTGTATCGAGAAAATAATTCGGATAGGCCTTCCGCACCGCGTCCAGGGAATCGACCGAGACAAGGACAGCCTCCGCGCCGGGGACGTCCTTCAGCTTGCGCTCAACTTCGAGATATTTTTGATTCGCCAGCGTCGATTCGCCGAACTTGAAGGTGGTGACCTGGACCGACATCAGCGCGGGATTCATCTCCAGTAGAAAATAGTGATTGTCGCCTCTGTTGTGTTGCGGGCTGGACAATAACTTCATCGCGTGCCCGTAAGCCTGCAGCCGCTTCGCCAAATCGAGCCGACGCACATAATCGCGCATTTCGCGGACGAGATCACGATACGCGCTCGGCGTTCCCGGCACCGGAGGCGTGCCTTCCCGCGATGCAAAGGCGCTGCTGGCCAACGCGAAGAATCGCAGCCAATCTTTCTCACCTTGGCTGGACTTGAGCGCCTGTTGCTGGAGTGTGCCGACAGTCTCGACTGCCGTTGCCCACGCGTGCTGCAGTTGCGATCGAATCTGTATCTCGATCTTCAGCGTGTTGTAGTCGGCCTTGCGATCCGAGAAGTATTTGTAGACGAGATGAACGCCCCGATATCCGGAGGGCTTCGGCGAGGCGACATAATCATCGTTCACCGCCAGCGTGTGCTTGAGGTCGCTGGAGGCATAGGCTTCGCAGAGCTGCCTCACAGCCTTGCTCGATCTCATGATAGCGCGACACCCGCCGATGTCCTGCATCTGCGAAAGCGTCATCGTCGGGAAGCGATCCAGCTTGTGCTCAATCGAGGACAGACGTTTGATGCGTTGTGCTGTGATTATCCCGCTATCGATTTGTCTTCCTCTCTTCCTCAGGCCCACGTGGAAGGTGTTCAGCGGGAAATTGTGAGCCGAGCGCCAGTTGTTCACAACGTCCAGAGCTTCAAGATACTTCGGATAGCCGATCTCCGACCCCAAATCATAGGTCGCCACGAGCGCACCGGCATCATTGACGCGACGTTTCGAATGTTCGGGTCGTGCCCACGGCATGACGTAACGGCCCCCGTCCGTTGCGTCCGTGAGATTATCGTTGCTCGCTCGTTCTGGTAGAACCTAAAAGGACATATCCCCAGCTTCCGGACCGAGGCTCAGGCCGTCGATGCTGGCCTACATCACAAAAGCGAAAGCTGGATATCGACGCGGTGGCCGTGCCGCGCCAGAAAGTCCTCCAGCGTCGGCGGGACCTCGCCGCGTTCGGCGCAGCGCTGGCTCAGCTCGATGGCGATCTCCTCCGAGACATCGCGCGACCAGCCTTCCGCGGTGTTGAAGCTGACGATCCGCACCGGGTTGCTGTACTGGCCCTCCATCAGATGGCGCAGCAAGGTAGCGCGGTCGGTGTCGCCCTCGTCGGTCTCGCGCCACACCCGCCCCAACTGGTGGCCTAACTCATCCAGGACCAGATAGACATCAATGTCGTCAGAGGGCGGCACAATCGAGGGCGCGAAACGCATACGCAATACTCCAGGCGACAATCAGAACTGATCCTGCACCCTTCGATAGGCCGGATGCTGCGGGTTCTTGACCTTGATCCAGTGACTGCACGGGCCGGCACCATACCAGCGCCCGCCATGCTTCGACACCAGCCCCTCCAGCCCCATGTTGCAGGCGGCGCGGAACAGGTCCGGCCCGATCTCGCCGGTCTCGAACGGCGCCACGAAGATGCCGCTGGCGCGCCGCGCCAGGAGCCGTTCCAGGTTCAGCTTGCGCATCGACAGCGGCAGCTTGCGCACGTCCTCACCATTATCGGCCAGGATGTCGAAGGCATAGAGCTGCACCTCATCGTTGTATTTGCCGGAGTGCAGGCCGTCGAAATCGCTGATGCCGTCGACCCCGAGCAGCACCGCCTCGCCGTCCAGCACAAATTTCCTGGTGCGGATCTGGCGCGCGGTCTCGGCGATCAAGGGAAAGCGCTTGGTGCAGTCCTGCCCGCCTTTGGATCGCAGCCGCACCGTGGCGCCGTCGCGGATCACCATCAACCGGTAGCCATCGTGCTTGACTTCGTGGAACCATTCAGCGGCCGATGGCACCGTGGTGCCCTTCTTCGGCAGGGCAAATTCAAGGTTCTTGGTCATGGCGCTGATCTATGCATCAGCCGCGGCGAATCAAATTTTTTGATCCGGTTTGTGCCCGGTCGGATAAAACGCAAAGCGCCCCGCATCCTTTTTTGGAGTGCGGGGCTCGTTGCGTTGCGCGGCGTGGCGGGGCGGCGCGCGGAGGAGATCAACCGATTCAGTGCCTCGATGTCAACTCGGCGCGCACCCCCCTTTGCTTGACCGACGTAGTACGTATGGTGTATTACGGCAAGGCATGGCAATTGCCAATCAGGAGAATACCAGTGTCGCGAAACCACCCTCACCCCGGCGAGATCCTGGCCGAGGAATACATGAAGCCCTTGGAGTTGTCCGCCAACGCGCTGGCGCGGGCACTGGACGTCCCGCCGAACCGGATCAGCTCGATCGTCAACGGCAGCAGGAATATCACGGCCGACACCGCGCTGCGTCTGGCGCGCTATTTCCGCACCACGCCCGAGCACTGGCTCGAAATGCAAAACGCCTACGAGCTGTCGCTGGCGCGCGAGGAGAATGGCAAGGAAATTCAGAGCAAGATCCAGCCGGGACCGAAGATCGAGGCGCGCTCATAAATGAAAGGATTTCTGACCATGAAACACATTCTCGCTTTTACCCTTGCCCTCGCCGTGCTGGCGCCCGCGACCGCCGACGCCTGCTCGGATCACCGCCGCAAGCCGGTGCACTGCACGTCCTACACCAACATCAACGGGACGACGAAATCGACATGTCGATGAACTAACCCTCTCGATTTTTTTGACGAACCAGTTGTTTTGATCCGCTATACGTATTACATACTATTCATAGCAATGAGAGACCCAATTAGATGATTTACGGATATGCGAGAGTCTCGACGACCGGCCAGACGCTGGCCACACAAGAGCAGGCGTTGAAAGCGTTCGGTGTTAGCCAGATCTTCAGCGAGAAAGTTTCCGGTGTGAGGCAACGCCAGGAACTGGAACGGCTGCTGGCCAGATTGCGGCCGGGCGATATTGTCGTGGTCACCAAACTGGATCGCCTGGCGCGCAGCACGCTGGACCTGCTGCGGATCATCGACAAGATCGGCAAGGCCGGCGTCGGCTTCAAGTCGTTGGGCGACAATTGGGCCGACACCACCACGCCCCAAGGCCGGCTGATGATGACGGTCCTGGCCGGTATCGCCGAATTCGAACGTGAGCTGATCCTGCAGCGGACCAGCGACGGCCGAGCTCGGGCCAAGGCGGAAGGCAAGCACCTCGGTCGTGCTCCGAAGCTGACGCCGCACCAGCAGCGCGAGGCGTTGGCACGGCTGGCGGCGGGCGAGCCGACACGCGCAGTGGCGCGGACCTATAACGTCGATCATTCGACGATTTCGCGACTGGCCGCCCGGTCGGCCGTCGCCCCTTAAAGAGAGAGAGGAATAAGTGGCTAAAAAATACACAATCGTGAAAGTGACGAATACTTATCTGGTCTATGACCATGAGACGTTACGCCGGAAGGCGCACGAGGTGGCTGCGGATCAGGATAAGGATAGTCCCGTCCCGAAGGACGATGATCGCTACATCACACATTGCGAGGTTCTTGCTGAGGCCGAGGCCGATGCCGCAGAAGAGGGCGATAAATTCGGAGCTACCTGGGCCTGGCTCGAAGAAGCGCTCGGCGTTGCTGATCACCCTCACGATGACGGGGATGGCTATACCTTCCTCTCGGCCCAAACGCAGAACTCCGACGAGCAGCCATCCGATTTTGAGCTTGGCGTTCTTCGACTCGGCATCGAGATCGGTAGCAAACTGGTGCGCCAAAACGCGGATGGTTCGACCGACATTGTCACCGTCAGCAAAGCGACACCGCGCGACGTTTGTGTCGAAGGCGACGAGCGTCGCTATTGGGGCCCCGGCACGTTTCCCCTGACCCACTCGGAAAGCCAGACGGCCCTGATCGGTTTTGCCGACAATGTCGTGCCGCTCAGGCAATAACTGAGAATCGAATCACGAGGAAGAAAACCAGCCGATGACGACGCCGGTTTCACTGCGAAAGTTCGTCGAGCACGTCGCTGATCGTGCCGGTTAGCGTCAGAGTTGGCACGAGCGAAGTAATTGCTCTGAACTTGCGCTTACTTTGCCTTGCAACCTCCGGTCACTACGTTAAGAATGCCTAGCAGTTGGCTGGGGATTCTTTATGCGACATGTGGTGATGTTTAGCGCGGGAGCTGGCTCATGGGCAGCGGCGAAGCGCGTGGCCGAACGTTTCGGTAGCGATGATTTAGTCCTTCTGTTCACCGATACTCTTACTGAAGACCCGGACGCATATCGATTCTTGATCGAAGGCGCAGCCAACGTTTTCGGCCTCTGTCTATCGAAGAAGATGAAAGTCCCTTCATACACCGAGTTTCCGGACTTCCGCGACAGACCCAAATGGAAGCATTTCTTGGATCAATTGAGCGTGGAAGCCACTGCGCATATACCTCAGCTCATTTGGCTGAAGGACGGCCGTGACGTTTGGGAGGTATTCTTTGACGAACGATTTTTGGGCAACAGCAGACTCGATCCATGCAGTAAAATTCTGAAGCGGCGTGCAGCCGATCGGTGGCTCGTCGAGAATTGCGATCCTTGCGATACCATTTGCTACGTGGGGATCGATTTCACTGAAGCGCACCGATTCGATGATGGACACGGTGGCGGTCTCGGCCCAAGACGAGCCTTGGAGGGATGGAAGTATGAGGCCCCACTTTGTTCAGAACCCTGGGTGGCAAAGTGGGACGTCATGGAGTGGATGCGGGCTGAAGGGCTTGTGCCGCCTCGCCTATACGCGCTTGGCTTTAGTCACAATAACTGCTTTGGATTCTGCATCAAAGCGGGGCACGCACACTATCGCCTGCTGTTGCAGACGCTTCCCGAAATGTATTCCTATCACGAGCAGAAAGAACAAGAAATCAGAGGATACCTCGGGAAGGACGTATCCATTCTCGCCGACCGGCGAAATGGGAACAGAAAACGGCCAATCACGTTGCGCGCCTTCAGAGAGCGCGTCGAGAAAGAAGTCGCTCCATCGATTGACGATTCAGACTACGGTGGGTGCGGATGTTTCATCAGCCAATCGGCTTCAACGGAGTAAGTCATGTCTATCGGCGGCGCGTTTATACAAGTTGCTAGCACAGCTGCATCGGCCGGCGAAGTGTGGAGCGCCAAGGACTACGCTACTGTTATCTCGCCCGTAGGCAGCGCATTAGTTGGTATTGTTGCACTCATCGTCAGCGCGAGAATGACTACAAAGACGCTTCGGACGTCTCAACTGAACAATGAGGCTACGATCTGGCAAAAAGCAAACGAGCTGGAGGTAAAGGAAATCCAGGAAAAGCTGGACCGCTTCTATGGTCCATATGCCCAGATGTCGGGGACCAACGCTCTGTTATCCAGAGATTTGCGCAGCAAGCAAAGTGATTCAACGAGATTTCTCTTGATAGAGAAGCTGTTCGATTGTGAATGGTTGGCTTCTCTACCTGACGATCAGAAGGCGCTCGTCGATGAGCTGGTATCAAATGCAGCGACCCTTCGTAACTTCATCGCGGACAATGCGAAGATGGTTGACTTAAAATTGCAACCATACCTCTCCCGTGTTTCGGCGCACTATCGGATTTTGGAATTGGCGCATGCCGGTAAGCTCGGCACGGACTCGAAACCTTACGTTGCCAAATATGTATTTCCTGTTCAGATCGAAAAGGTCTTGGCGTTGGAAGTTGAGAGACTTGAGAGGCGTAAGCAACTATTGCGGTCTCACCCGAGCAAGCAGCCACCGATCATAGAAGAACTCGCGATACCGGATAACCTCAAATTACCAGATTGGCCTTATCCGAAGCGCGAAAACAGAGAAGGCCTGAATATGCCAATCGATGAAAAGGCCGGCGCAAACAAGCCGGCCTGAACTTTTTTCAAGTTCGGAAAGAAAGCTCGCCCAAAAATCATTTCTTCGACCGGCCAAGCGTCGGTGCCGTCCTCGCTGAAGTCGTAACGGATCACCGTGTAAAACTCCACGACGGGCGATTCAAAGATCGCCCACATCGAGATCGACAGGGGTTGGATCGGACATGGCGGAACTCCTAACTGCGCAGCTCACGCCGCCGCATGGTGTGCGACGGCTTCTCAAACATCGTCCTTCTTTTTGCGCACACCGTTACCGAGGAATGTGTCAGGCGACGCGTTGTCCTTCAGGAGCGCATTTGACCTCTCGATAAACTGAAGGCTACGCGCCAGAAGCTCATTGGTATGTGGGTCGCGGAAAATACCGCGCCGGCCGCGCCGCATGGTGTGGGATGGCTTCTCGCCGAACAGCTCCTGGTACTGGCTCGTGAACAGGGGGTAATGGATAAAGCCGTGCTCCCTGGCGATGTCCTTGATGAACAGCTCGGTCTCGGCTTCATTGAGCGCCAGGTCGGACACGCCAATCCGCAGCCTCGTATGCACCTGATGCAATCGCTTGCGGCGCTGAAAGGCGATCAACCCCAAGCCGGTCTCGTCGTAAAATGCGCGCTGCAGACTGCGCAGGCTCATGCCGAACTTCTCGGCCAGCTCGGCGTTGTGAACGGGCCGGTCTTTGATGTCCGTCAGATACTGTTCAACCTCTCGCACCAGCCTCGCCGTCGACTGTCGCAAGCGCGGTTTGCGATAGTCGACCCGCTCAAGGAGCGGCTGGATGAACAGATCCAGCAGGGCACGCCTGAAAAATTCGGTGGCGCCGTCGGACATGGTCCCGGCTTCTTTCGCGCTGAGTTCTGCCAACAGCCACTGGAATGTGCGGATTCTCTCGGCGGCGATAACCGGATCGGCGGACAGCACCGCATCAGGCCTTTGCAGCATCACAGCCTCCGCTGCGCCTGGATACGCACGCAGTTCCTCTTGCGTCATAAAGACGGTCATATAACCGTTGGCAGCGGAAAAATGAGTATGAAGCTCAGTGCCGGGCTGGAGCACCAACAACTCGCCCGGCAGCATCTCGACTTGGTTCATCACTGCCGGCCCGTGAAGCACCATGCCGATACCCAAGCGGTGATCGCTTAGGCTGCCGCGGCTCCGAATGCCGCGCGTGAAGTCGCCAGTCGAGACACCAAGCTTCTCGTCAAACTCCAGATGCAGCACGCTTCCGTCCATCCTGCCAGATTCAATCTGCATGATGTCGACGGACGTATCTTGCACCGCATTGCGCAGCACCTCGAAGTCAGAGACCCTGAGTCGGCGTATTGCAGTAATGGGCACGGCGTCTTTTCTCGTTTTCTTGGCGACGCCTGTATCGGGATAAATCAGCAAACACAATCCGCGCAAATCGCACGACGCATTCGCGCTACGCAAGGCCATCACTCCGCTGCACATCCACGCTGCGATGCTAACCGTCGCAATTCGATAGTTTGCCAAGGTCGCTCGTCGCAATTCGATAGTTTGCCACGATGGAGCCGCAGTCGATCCACTGATGCGCGCGAATTTTTGTCGATGCTTTTGTTTCGCAATTGACAACAAAAATTGATTAGGGAAAATCCCGCAACGTTGATCGCAGCACTCGTTACGTAACGACTGATCGCAGCGCTGGCGTCGGCTGATAACAAGAACAATACGGACGACGAGGGCAATGATCGTAATCACAAAAATGCACGATGTGATGAAGCCGACCAACGTGATGGTCGATGGCAGATCTTGGACCGCATGATGTAGCGAACAGTCCTGACAATGCCGACAAATCATGATGAAGCGCGCAATAACTCACCAAGGTGTTGAATGTCGGCTGAACTGCCGCCTGTCAGGCTGCCGCAATTGAAGGGTCGTGCCCTGAACGCGCGGCCTCTTTTTTCGCCGATGGTACGAGCGTCACCCCCAACCTGGAGAAAGGACCAATGCCAAAGACCTTCCCGATCCGACTTGAAGTCGAGGAAATCGCGCTCGGCACCGTGCTGCGCAAGCTGCACGACATGCCTGGAATCGTCGACTTGCATCTCGACCTTGGCCATGGCGGCCAAGGCGCCGGCCGAAAGCAGCTGGATCAGCACGCGCAAGCCCAACGCAACGGCGGCAACAATCAACAGACCATCGTCAAGCTGTTGCTGGATGGACCAAAGCACATCAACGACATCGCCAGAGCGATTGGCGGTAATAAATCCAGCGCCTACACGGCGACGTCAACGATGCGCAGGCAAGGTCTGATTGAAGCCGGCGTCAGCAAGGGCATGCACCAGCTCACCGCAACCGCGCGCACGCAGCTGGGTGGTGCCATGCCAGCCCTGCCCGCGCCTGAAGTGAAGCACGGCCCCGGTGGACGCGCGTCTCCCGGCTCCGGCAACATCGTCTTGCGCGCGGCACTTGAGGCTGGGCCGCTGTCGCCCTCGGATCTGCGCCAGCGCATGGCCGACAGAGGCATGTCGCCCAAATCTGTTTCTGGTGTGCTCGAACGCGCCAAGACGCATGGTCTGATCAAGAAGAACGGCCACGGCTATGAACTAACCAGCAAAGGCAAGCAGATCGAGATGGCGGTGGCGGCCAATGGCTAAGGGGTTTTTACGGATCTACCGAACCTACAATCCTTTGGGCGGCAGGAATCCCGTCATCGATAAGGTGAAGACGCTGGTCGAGGACGAAGGTCTGATCAAGAAGCTTGGCATCGTCCATGAGATATCAGGTGTCTCAACCAGCACCTTGAACAACTGGTTCAAGGGCGAGACCCGAAGCCCGCAGCACGCGACCATCGCTGCCGTGATCACCTCGCTCGGATACCAGGAGCAGTTCGTCAAACAAAAGGATATCGACATCGAGAAGGAACGCGAGGTCGCGGCCAAATGGCAGGAGAAGGCAAAGCTACGAGAGAACGCGAAGACCAACGGTTTGAGCAAGCCGAGAAAAAAGAAATGAGCCAAGATGATCCGTTTCTCCAGATGGTCGACAAGATCCAGCGCACCCAATACGAGGCGTCGCAACGCAGCGTGCTGCAGATGTGGACGGTCTACGACCACCCGGCCAATCACCCGACCGGATTCGTGGCGCGGAAGTTCGAGATCAGCAATGGGGCCGTGGTCGCTACCGAGGACGCATTCGGCACCGTCGATTCCTCCGCGACCGGCCTTCTGTTCATGCGCGAAATCTTCATCCGCGCCGGACTGCACTGCGTACCGCGTCACGATAACGACGACCCGACGATCGTGGAGGCCTGGATGTGAGCGAACGCGCCAAGTGTGAAGAAGAATATTTGGGCGATGGTCTTTATGCCTCGTTCAACGGCTATAGCTTTATCCTACGCGCACCACGGTACGACAGCGATCATTGGGTCGCCCTGGAACCGGACATCTTACGCGCATTTGATGCCTACCGCCGGCGCGTCGCGGCCCAGCAGGGAGAAGCCGATGCCGGCCTGGAGTAGATTAAAAATGAACTTGAGGTGGTTGATCGTTGAATGGAGCCGCTCGAACACCAGCACTGGCAACGGGCGATGGTTGCTGGACGTCTACCATCATTTGCTCGCGGAAGGCGCCTCGCCCGAGGACGCGATTAAGGCGATCTCCTCCTTCGTCGACGAGATCATCGCAACGAAAGCACGGCAAAGGGCGCGGGGCGAGCAATGACACAGATCGTCTTCACCACGGCTCAGGTCCCCGGCGCGCTGCCGAACGGCACCGAGATCGTCAAGGTCGAGGGAGTTCGACCCCGGCGAGTTCGCGATCAATCTGCTGTCGCTCTACGCACCGGCCGAAAGAGGTCACGCATAACAATGGAATGAATTCGCTGCAACCGGGTGTCCCATCCAAAAGACCGGTTGCAGTGGTCCGAAGGCCCGTCGCCCGCAATGCTGCCCCCAGCCCCCAGCGGGCGGCGGGCCGGAGGACCAACATCTATGGAGCGGAACGAAACACAATGACGCGATTTGGCGCGCGCCTGACCTCCTACAAGAACGATTGCGTGCTGTGCCGCCAGGGCAAGGGCATCTGGCGCCACCCCGAACATCGCCGGTTCGTTATTTGCGATGACTGTTTCTTCACCGATCGACACCTCAACGTAAGCTGGCCCGCGCTGCCGGGCGCGGCACCCTCACGAACAACGCAAGAGGAAACGCATGGCTGACGATCCGCTGCGGATGATGAAATCCGAGTTTGACTTGTGGGGTGTCAAGTTCGAACACCGTACGCGAGGCAGCGGTCACATCGAGATCCGCTGGCAGGTCTCGCCGTACAAGCCGGTGCGCTCTCACGTCATGGCCAAGACGCCGAGCGACCATCGCTGGTTTCTGAATGAGCGCGCCCGCGTCCGGCAACTATTCCGCCAGGACGGCCTCACGCCGCCTCAAGACAGGGAGAAGAAGGCGGCGCCGGTCGGCGAGCTCGAAATCCCGCGACCGATCGGCAACACGCTGGAGAAGGCGCTACAGATCCCGCCACCGGTCGAGACCGACCGCGACCTGCTGAAGAGCATGCGCGCCGAAATCGCAGTCCTCACCGACCTGGTGCTTCAACTGTTGACGACAATACCGGCGCCAGCAACGCCAGCGGTAGCACCCGAACCAACCGTACCCGTGTCAGCCGAACCCACACCGGTCGAACCCGCGCCGGCCGTTGTCGTCGAAGCACCCGCGAATAACCAACCATTCCGCCGCGTCGATATTCTCGCCTGTGTATGCGACGGCTGGAACTCACTCGAAGCTATCGCGAAGGCCGCTGGCATCCCGGCCAAGTTCGCCTATCGCAAGCTCTATTATCTGCAACAAAAGGGCGAACTAGAAACCTCGGAAGGCCGATGGCGCCGCAAGCCGAAGCCGAAGCTCGAACTGGTCACGGGGCGAGCCACCAGACCGCCAGCAAAGGCGAAGCCAAAGAACGTCAAGCTCACGGGCAAGCGAAAGGCAACTGCATGAGCAGCACTCCCGGCACAATCCTTCCTGGAGGCATCGTTCTCATCGACGAACCGGCGCACGCTGGCGTGACGACATTCGCCGAGAATGGCGAGGTGCTGTTGACGTTCAACACGCGCGAGGGCGGCGACTGCGGCCAAGTCATCATAGGCTTGACCCCAAATCAATGCCTGCAGTTGATCGAGCGGCTGCAGGCTCACGCCGATACCTGCGGGCGCGCTGTCGTGAAGGGCAAGGGCGGCGTGCGGTTTCCAGATTGCGCGCCCTGAAGATGACTGAGGTCGTCAAGGTGCAGCTGCCGCTAGTCACCAGCGGGTTGAATTACGACGCGCTGATCTAAGTCGGAAGAACATCGTGCAGCAACGGCTGGACGCCGCCACCAGGACTGATGGGCACCGACTTCAAGGCATTCTTCGAAGCCGAGTACCTGCCCGCCAGCGACACATGGATGATCGGCAAACGTGTCGGGTATCAGGATTGGTAGAGGAGCTCCGACAAGGCCACGATGAAGCTACAAGACGCAGCCGCCTATATTCGGACCAAGAACGCGCCGCGCGATTTTCGAGCGCTGGTTGCCTCGATCAAGCGCATCTTTCACTTCCCGCAGGAGCGGGCCAACCGGCTGGCGCGCTATGTCGTCATCACCCGCGCCTATGAGAAGGGCGAGGACGTCAACCGGATCGCCGACCGGTTCGGATGCACCCGCGGCACGGTGTTGCGCTACGCGCGGATGGCCGGATTGCCGACGCGCCCCAAGCATTTCCCGACCAAGATCCGCCGTGCCGTGATCCGCGATTACAAGGCCGCCATGCCGGTCGCCGACATCGCGAGGTTGCACGAAGTCAGCCCCGCCTACGTCTCAAAGGTTGCGCGCGAGCAAGGAATCTCGCGGTACGCGCCGCGTCCGAAAAAGCGAACATAAAACTTTTGTAGCCCGGAAAATCCCGGATGTACCTTTGTCCAGTTGGACGGGCGTCAGCCGGCGTGTTCAATCGGGGTCTGCTCCATTGGAACAATGACGATGTTCAACAGAGACACCATCGTCCACCTGATCGGTGACCCCTGCCTAAACCTGTACCGGGCTTTAGGCAAAGGCTATTGGTATTTCAAATTCGACGATGGCGGACTGTCGGACACCAAGGCGGTGCTGGTGAAAGCGCTCAACGATCTGCCGCTCGATACATGGGTGCGCGAGGGCAAGGTGTTCGCCGCCGAGATGCGGGCGAAGCACAGGAGTAACGGGAGCAAGCGGTGATCGACAGACCCAAGCAAGCCGACCTTCCGCCCGAGGTCGCACGCGCCTTCATGGAAGATCTGCGCGCCTACTTTGACGAACCCAACGAGCACAAGCGCAACGAGATCGCCGCGCGCCAGATGCACGTCCTGAACCAATATCGGCCGCGCCGCGCCAAGCGTCTGTGGATCTCCGACATCAAGGCGATGTTTCAGCAGATGCGCGGGTGAAAAAGAAAAATCCCCGCCAGTTTTCCCGGCGGGGTGAAGAAGCCACTTTGGCGTGTTGAGAGAAACGGAGACGTTCCCACCAACGTCGGGCAGCTTGCGTCTGCGCAACGGTAGGCGTCAAGCAGTAGTTCTTTAGCAACCCCTGCAGATCGAGGGCAGCGGCGGACCGGCCGGCGGCAACGCCTCGAACTGTGACTGTCTATTTGTAGTGCCAAAACGTCGGCAAGCCGGCCCCCGCACCCAGCATGCCCGCGACCCACACCACGATGGCTATGATACAGAGTAAGCCGACCACGATCGTTGCCCACTTCAGGACCATCGCATCGATGGGCCAGCCGAGGAAGCCGGTGATCACCCATTTGATGGCGTAGGCAATCAGGATGATGATGGCGAGATAGAGCAGAAGATTCAGAAAACTGATCAAGACGCTCATGACGACAGCACTCCTCTCAGGGCCGCGGTGGCAACGGCCCGCATCGAGATGGCGGTGACGCCATCCATGATCCGTCGATTGCTGATATACGTCAGCGCCTCTTCCAGGACGTCGATGCGGGATTGCATTTCAAACATCGTCGTCCGCAACGCGCGCTGCATGTGCAGCTGGGCATTGGCGACGTCGGTCCATTGACACATGCCGTTGTCATCGACCGGGATATCATCCAGGACGTTGCCGATGCAGGACGGGTCAAGCATGGTTGTGACTTCAAGACTGGTCGAATACTTCCTCGACCAATGCCAGCATCATGGTGGTGCTGCGCCTGATATCCTTCAGGCCGTTGCGGGCACGGTCGCGGCAGCCGTGATCGCCGCTGTTGGCGACTCGAAACAGGTTGGCGGCGGCCTCGCGCACTCCACACAGGATGCCGTCGATCACCTCTTGCCGGATGTCGCTCATGTCAGTCGGTTCTGCGTTGCTCGATCAATCTGCGCGCGGCCTGGCAGCTCTCGACCACCGCGACGTACTTGCCATCGGTGAGGCTGATCATGCAGGCGACGCCTTCGGCGAACAGCTTGTCCGGATGGTTGCCGGGACGCGCCGCGCGCATGCTGGTCACCTGCTCCGGATTGACCATGATCTCGTGCTGATCCGCGCCGTGCAGCACGATCAGCGTCGCGAGCAGGATGACGCGCATAGCTCTCTACTGAATGCGCCCCGAGCTGCCGCTGATCGGCGGGCGCGGCCGGCGGGGCGGTGGCGGCTTCTTGATATAGACCGTGGCCGTGCATTGCTTTTTCGGATCGTCGCAAATGTAATTGCAATAGGTGCTGCCACAGTCACGCATGCACTTGGTCTTGCCCTCACAGTGCTTCTTCACATCATCCTGCGTGGTCTGGATCACCGTGACAGCCGAGGCTTCAGTGGTCAGGAAGCCAAAGGCGGCAATCGCCGCGGCAAGGATCAGTGGTCGCATAGCACCCTCCCCTTCATTTCCTGGCGGCTGCCGCCGCCGGCGGCGAGTAAACCGGCGGATACGGCGGCAACGGAATGGCGGCATTGACGGTGCAGCCGCTGCGGCATTGCACGATAATCATTGGTTAGCCCTCCTCGCGGTACGGAAAGATCACCTCGACGTCGTCGTCGGTCTCGATGCCGAGGTCGTGCATCAGGCCCGGCGAGATGTCGGCCAGGCGGTCGGTGTCACCATGCGGGCCCCAGTCCGCCGGGAATGCCGTCAGTTCGACGCCGGTCTTGAGGGCGCGCACCAGCGCGACATGCTTCAGGATCTCGT
This sequence comes from Bradyrhizobium sp. USDA 10063, assembly GCF_054063735.1. Lineage (NCBI taxonomy): Bacteria > Pseudomonadati > Pseudomonadota > Alphaproteobacteria > Hyphomicrobiales > Nitrobacteraceae > Bradyrhizobium > Bradyrhizobium sp. USDA 10063. Next base: position 1,474,878 of record NZ_JBSSGP010000002.1, read on the forward strand.
CCTTGGCCATCTCGTCGTAATTCCAACGGCAGGCGATGTAGTGGACGAACGGATTGAGTCGCCGCGCCAGGCCGGTGGTGTCCTCCGGCTGGTACGGCAGAAACAGATGCGGCGCCTGCTCGACGTTGTAGATAAACGCCAGCCCCTCATCCGGCGCGACGCCCATGTCCCCCGGGCCGCCGAACCATGACACCTTGCCGGTCATGGTGGTCTCGCACGGCGGCAACGGCACGTCCGGAATGTCCTCCCCGCTCATGCCGCTGAGCGTGTCGGCGATGGCGGCCGAGATGTCGTCGAAGTAATCGCGATAGGCGAAGCAGTCGGCCTCGCTGTCGACAAAGCAGACCTCCAACAGGATCGCCGGCGCCTCGGTCGAATTCAGAAAGAACAGATCCGTGCGTTTCTTGGCGCCGCGGTTGATGAGCCCGCCGGCAGCCGCGATGGCGGCCGAGACTTGGCCGGCGAGCGTCCCTTGCGTCACGTAGAGCACTTCCACACCCATGCCATGAGAGACCTGCTCATAGGCGTTGAAGTGCACGCTGATATCGAGCTGTCGGATGTGGCCGTTATGGAAGTCCACGATCCGGTTCAGGTTCTCGTTCTGGGTATAAGACACGTCGTCGTGGAAGGTTTTGACATCGACACCGCGAAACCGGAGGTCGGTGGCGAGCCGCTCGACCAGGATGCGGGCCTCGTTGACCTCGTCGATGATGCCGCAGGCGCCGCGCACGTATTGCCCGTGACCGGACGAGATGATGATCGAATTGTAGACCATTGCACGCCTCCCAGGTGGCGAGGTGAATGGAAATGGCGACGGATTCGGTTCTCGACGGTGACGTTGATGTCAGCGCCGAAGGCCGGTCAGAACCAGCAAGGAATCTCTATTGGTGAGGAGCGATCACAGGTATTGCCCGCCGGTATCAGTCGAACCGGGGACACTGCCGGGGAACCAATTGCCAATCGCGGTCTGGTCCTGAACCATGCCATTGCCGCCGACGATATATCTCGGACCAGAGATGTTGCCGGCCCCTTGCCATTCCGGGGTGGTTTGCGGAATGGCGATGGAGGCGCCGCCCTGACAGAACATATTGGCCTGCGTCACCCCAATGGCCGCGGCGATGGTCTGCTGTTCGGGAAGATATCCGATATACCCACCGAAGTTGGCCCAGAACAGTGACCACGCACTGCCGTAGTAGGTGGTGGCGCCGATGTAGAGCGAAGCGTTGGAGGTAGACTGATAAACCGACGAACCACCCATGCCATAAGCGTAGATGTTTTTGGCGGTGAGCGACGCCCCCGCGCCGGCGACGATGACCCCGCCCGCCAGCGGCGCGCCATTGCCGCGAACCGCGATGTCGTGAAACTGCCCGTTGTTCGGCCCCTGAATGGAGAAAGCCTTACCGGTGCCGCCGCCGGCATCGATCATGGTGCTGGCGCCTTGGCCGGTGATGTTCAACGATGGGCCGGGATAGATCGGCGTATAGGCGCCGGCGTAGGTGCCGGCCATGATGTGAACATTGACCGGATACGGTCCGGGTTGATAGCTGAACGCAATATTGATGGCGCGCTGGAACGTCGCCAACGCATGGGCGGGGTCATTCGCGTGGCCATCGTTGTTGTCGTTACCGAAGGCGTTGTTGACCCAAAGGTCGAGCGGCGCCGTCAGTGGCCCAGGGGGCACCTGACTGGCCACGAAGCCGACGTTGAAGAAGTAACCGTTCCAATAGGCGATGATGGTCGGGACCCCACCGGTCCAGTCCTTGGCTTGAAGTTCTTGGCCGTCATTACGGAGAACCGGCACCAGGCCGAGGTTGTCGATATTGACCCGCACCACAGTGGTGTTGGTGATCGCCGGGACGATAGTCAGGGTCAGAAAGTTGTTGTAGCGCGTTAGCGTCGGGTCCATCGCCAGCGTATAGACGGACCCGCCACCAGCGGCATAGGCGCCACGCGGGATTCCGCGTTGGACCAGGTAGCGGGCCGCGCGTTCGATGTTATCAAACCGCGTGCAATCATAGACCACCTCGCCGCGGGCGATCAGATTGAGCAGCTCGGCGAGCATCGCATTGGCCGCCGCCGGATCGAACCGCGGCTGGCACCGGCTGGTCGAATACCACAGCTCGATGCAGTTGATCGTGTTGGGATCAAGCAAACTGTTCTTGGCATCCGACGCAGGGACGCCGGAGTCAGGAAACATCGCAGTCATGGGATTTTACCTTTCCCTGGCTTCTAACGCCGCCACCTTGGCCTCCAGCGCCGCCACCTTGGCTATTAACTCCGCCTTGGCTTTGACCTCTGCCTCGGCTTCGGCCTTGAATTTGGCTATCTCGATCTCGGCCGCCGCCTTGCTCTCTTCCATGTACTTGTCTGCCGCCGCCAGGTTTTCCTGTGCGATTCTCCAGTCGGCCTCTATCTTGTCTTGAATTTCTTTTTCCTTCTTATCGTCGATGGCCTTCTGTTTGCGCCACTGCTCGATATAGGGCATGAACTTGGAAAAATCGGTGATGCGCTCGTTCGGCGGCCGATATTGCGGTACCGCCTTCCAATCGGTGGCGAACTCGATCTCGCCCCAATCGTCGTGCCACTGCACCGCATCGATCTTCTCGGCACGCAGCCTGACGCAGTCCACCGTGTGCGGCTCCTGTCCAACGAACATCATGTCATCAACTGCGTTTATCGCGACGCGCATCAAGCAGTCTCCCCTGCTGTTGGTTGGCGGCCATCGCGACCGCGGTCATCACGCTATCGACCACGCCATTGCGGAAGCTCTCGACCGCAGCGCCTGTGGCGCGGGACTGCTGCGCATTCTCGACTAGCAGCACCGGCAGCACCGCGATGGCGCAGTACCAGTTGTCAATCATCTCCTCGTTCTGCGGGTGTTTGCCGCGGATCATGGTCCACCACGGACACTTGTGGCACACCTGCGACATGTCCTGCTTGTGTAGCGGACAGAGCAGGCCTTCTTCCGCATGCGGGACCTGAGCCATTAGTCTTTACTCGCCAGAATGAGGTCGATGTATTGCATGTTGAGATTGATCGGGTGGTTGTGCGCGGCGCCGCTGACGTTGTTCACAGCGACAGAAATGCCGTTGCTGGCCTGATGGTAATTGGAGTTCGTGATGCTGTTGCCGTTGAGGTGACCATGATAAAACGAGCCAGGAGTGCTGGTGCCGGCGCCCCACGCCACCGAGCTGACATCGATATAGTAGCCGCCGTTGGCATTTGGGTAGACCGTGATGGTGTTGGCGCCGTAAGAGGTGATGCCACCCGGGATGTGCGCAACCGCCAGCGTGGTGGCGCCGGTCACAGTCTGCGCGATGATGGACGAGAACGAGTAACCGCCGCCGGCGCCGCCGCCATTGCCGCTCACCACCCGCAGCACCTTGTCGTTGTGGGTGGTGACCTTGGTCCAGCCAACCGGCGCCGCAGCCTGATAGAACAGCATCACGGTGCCGGACGGAACGGCTACCGGCGGCGGCGCTCCGGCGATGGCCGCCGCGATGGCGGTGTCGATGTAGTGCTTGTTGCCGGCCTCGGCGTCGGTGGTCGGGTCGGCCGCCAAATTAAGTGGCCCAGTGAGAGTGCCGCCGCCGATCGGCAGCGCCTCACTCCACGCGGCGTTGCGCCGCCCGTAGGTCTTGCCGTCAGATGGCGCTTCCTCGGCCACCGGGGACCACGCCGCGTCGCGGCGCCCGTAGGCCTTGCCATCTTCCGGCGCTTCGCCAAGACCTACCGGCGCCGAGCTGTCGTATATCAGTTTCCGCTGGAATGGATCGAGGGTCGGCGGCACCCCGACCCAGAACCGCAGCGGATCACCCATCTCGACCGCCAGTTCACCAGGTCGCAGCAGCTCCGGCGGATTATCCGGGGTCTCGGTCCGCTTGATCTGGACCACTGGCGGCGGGTTCGGCAGCGGTGTGACGAACGAGTTCAACACCCACGCTTCGCCGGTCCAGGTGAAGACCACGCCGTTGAGTTCGTAGGTCTCGCCGACGGCCGGTTCGAGAGGGAAATGAAACTCAGCCATCAGTAACTCCCGCAGTCGATAGCGCCGACTGACAGTGGCCGGCCGGCAATCCCGGTGCCAATGATGGAGACTTGATCCACGACCGCGCCGTTAGCCTGCACCCATTGCTTGGCGCCGGTGAGCGGGTCCTCGTAATAGATATGGAACACCCCGGTTTCGTTATCCCACCAAAACGCCTTGTGCGGCTCAGGTGGCGGCTCCAGGGTGGTGTAAAGCCCCATATGCACGAACACCCATTCGGCGAAGGCGGCGCGCAGGTTGGTCAGCGAGTTACAATCCCATGGCCCGTCGGGGTCGTAATATTCCGCCAGCGCAAGCAGCTCCGAAACGATGGCGTTGACTTGCTTCGCCTCCAGCCGCGCGGTGCAATCGGCCGGCAACGCGGTCGGCGGACAAGTGATTACATACTCCGGCGCCGGGACATAAGCGCTCGGCACGTTCGGCGGATTGGTCGGCTGACCCGCCTCGTCGCGGATCACAAGACCGCCGGCCGTGGTGCTATCGGGGAAGATCGACATCTCAGCACTCCGACCTTACGATGCCAGGACAAGGCAGCATCGATCTGACGATGCATTCAGCGGCCAGCACGCCCGGCCAGATCATCTGTGGCAACCCGAGCGGATCGCAGACGGTCGGGGTCCAATAGGCCGGCACCTTCGGCCGCGGCAGATGGGTTTGGCAGACATCGCCCGAGCCCACGCCTTCGAGCCAGTCCCGGGAATGACGAACGATGAACAGCGCATCGGCGCAGCCCCATGGATCGCACGGCTCGAACATGCGGTCGTCGACGTGAAGAAGGTCCGGAACAATCTCGGCGCCGAGCGGATCGATCACCCAGTTCAGGGCGCAAAGGTTCTTGATGATGCCGGTGTTGGCGCGGGTCAGGGCGATGGCGACGCCGCGCTTCACCGCCAATTCCAGCTCCCCCGAGAAGGTTGGCGGACAAAACACCGGGCCGCACTCGCCCATGATTTCCAGCGGCGTAATTTCACCCAGCAGGACCGAGCGACAATGCTGGTTGTAGCAATCCTCCCAGTGCAGTCGGGCCAGATGATCGTCCAGCGTGGTCACCGCCGTGTAGGGATTGCTCTCGCGGAATGAGACCCATAGGGCGCCCTGCACCATGACCCGCAGCTTCAGGACCGTATAGATCGCGTGCAGGATCAGCGATGGACACTGCGGGTCCTTCAGCAATGGGCACTGCGACGGATCGTCGGAGCGCTGGAAGTAGCTGATGGCGGCTTCCTTCCAGTAGTCCCACAGCGGTCCCGACGGCAGCAGATTGAAGAACGCGACAAAGGTGCAGCACAGATCATTGCCGCATAGCGGCGGCGGACAGCAGGCGGGGTCGACCGGCGCCAGAACCTCGACGCATCCATCCGCGCCTAGCATGCTGGCTTCCGCGTATCAGGAGCAACGAAGATCACCTCGTTCAGGCACGGCAGCACATCGCACTCCGGTTCGAGGTCGCCGCAGGTGGTGACCCAGACCAGATCCCGCGGGAATGGCGGCACCTGGTCCTCGTAACCGACGATCTCGAAACGGACCTGCGAATTGACCTCGGCGCCGATCACCGACGCGACGATCAGGTCCATCTGCTTGACCCGCAGCGGCAGCGATGGACAGATCCGCTTGAAGATCTCGCGGATCTGATCGGCGATCATTTGTTTCTGCGCCGATGACGCGCAGCCTTCGATGTCAATGAAGACATTCACCATCAACGGCACCGGGGTGTAAATCTTCCCGCACACCCCAATCTCGACCTGCCCCTCGCCATAGCCCTGCGGATCGCCGAACAGCCACGTGGTGATATCATCAACGATGTTCTGCGGTGGAATGCCGCACGGAAACACGTCATCGAACAACACGTAAAATTCCATCCGCGTGCCGCAATATTTGCAGCCGCACTCGATGCAATCGCTGCACTCCGGCGTGCAACGGCAACAGGTGCCTTCCCGCACGCAGACCCGGGTGGCGCAGGGAAACTCCAGCAGCTTCGCCTTGATCCAGGCCATGGTGGCGCGCGGCTGATAGGCCAGACGGTCCAGATAGCGCTTGCGAAACGCCTCGCAGCTCTCGGCGTCGGCACCGCCGCAAAACTGGCCGCCGCAAATCTGCACCTCGCCGTTGATGCCCGGCGCTGATGTGTTCAAAGTGCCAGTGGTGATTTCGCCGGCCGAGTTGTACTCAGGACCCGGCGTGAGGGCGCGGATGCGAACCACGATCTCGCCGCTGTTGGGAATGGTCAGCGGAATGGTGCCGACCGAGACGAAGGTCCCAATGCTGGTCTGGATTTCCAACGACGGCGGCACCGGCGAGCCAACCACCCCGCTCAGCTTGGCGTAGCCTTCGGCGTGGGTGGCCGGCCGCGGATAGACCCCGCGCTGCGCCGCCATCTTGTAGAGGTTGTCACAGCAGGCGGTCTCGGGATTGTTCTCGCGCCACAGCTGATCGGCGATGGCGAAATACTGCTCCGCCATCGCGTAATCGTTGCTGACGACGTACCACTCGTTCGACTCCGGAATGACCTTGGCGCCGCCGAGCACGGTCGACGAGAACATATTCTGGAGCTGATCGAACAGCGCCTTCGGATCGGGCCGGAGAATGACACATGACATTGCATCGATCCGTTAGTGCCAAACCCAGGTCCCGGAAACGAAGTGCCCGGATAGACTGAGGACGTGGCGGTTGTTCATCACGGTCGCAGTGACGAGAACCTCGACCAGATTGCGCCCGCGATAGGTCGCGCTCACATCGACGCTGTCAGCCACGCCCATGGCAATCAGCTTGCCCATGTCGGCTTGCACCGCGGCCTGGATTGCCTTTACCGCGTCAGCGACCCGCACGTAGGCCTTCGACGCCGCATTCCACAATCGCGATCCGATGTAGAGCCCATCATCGCGATAAGACTCCGACCAATGCCCGAACACCGCCGCTGGCGAGGGGCACTTGGCGTCGGTACGGGCGCGGGTGTTGAGGATGTTGAGGATCAGGCCGTTCAGCCACTCGTCGGTCTTGATGGTGCGACCAGATTCACTGTCCTCATATTCTAGCCCCGGAATCGTGCATGGCTCGCCACACAGAGTGTAGTTGCCACAGACCTCCACCCTTGTGGTCCAGAAGATCCTCCGGCGCCCGGTGTTCTGGGCCAGGCAAGGATCATCCGCCAGCGTGACCATCAGATGTCCATCTCGATCTGGGTCGGCTGGCTACCGCTGTCATCGTCCTTCGCTTCGGCCTGTTTGGCGCCCTCGAACTTCGGCGGATCTTCGCTGCCCTGCACCACCTCGGGCGTCTTGACCCGCTTGTTGACGATCAGCTCGCCGGTGACGATCAATTTGTCGACCCGGAAATAGCTCTCCTTGCCCTTGACCTCGAACTCGCCGTTCTCGCCGACGCCAAACTTGTTCTTGGTCAGATGCGCAATCTTGTCGCTGAAGTCGAGCGCGAACTCGTCGTCGGTCGGATGCTGCACGCCGCCGTGCCCCTCCATCCACCGCCGTTGCTTGTCCTTTGGAATCGTCAAGAGCGCCATCTTCAGTTGGGTGTCCGACGACGACGCCAATAACATGACCTCGGTGTTGAACTTCTCTTTGACGTTGAAACTGACGCCGCCGATGACGAGCACCGCGGCCTCCTCGTCCTCGGTGTCGGTGCCGCGGACCTTGATGATCGAGCCGGCGCTCTTGATATATTCCTGCTTGCCCCACACGTGGCGTTCGGTGCCGTCCTGCACGTCCCTGGATCGCTCGCGAAACCGGGTGAAACTCATGATGTCTCTCCAAACCAGGGGGGCAGAACCAGCGGCGGTTCTCGTGTCGGCTCTGCGTCATCGTCTTTCGGCGGCTGCGCCGCGGCCTCGACCAGGGTGATCTGTGGCAGCTCGGCCAGCATCGGCGGCGACCACGGCGCCGGGTATTCGTCAGCGGATAGGGCGACTCCAGCCTGGCTGCGCCGGGCCTGGCCCATGTTCAGATTGAGGTTGGCCAAACCGAAGCCACCGCCACCCCCTCCGCCGCCGCCCGCGCCACCGGAGGGCGGTGGCGACAGCACCAGCGTCGTCTTCAGAACCTTGTCGGCCTGCACCGTGTAGGTCAGCTCGGTGCATTCGAACACGTCGAAGATGCCTTCCGGCGGCACCTCGACGTAATGCGTGTTGCCGATGTCCCACGGCTGGCCCGACGGCGACTGCACGTGAAACACCTCGATGGTGATCTTCTTGCTCTCGCTATTGCGCTTGTTGGCCTCGAACCGGGCGCGCCGCTCCAAGGTCTTGTCGTCGCCGTCGCCGTAGTGCTGCACCGTCTGCGGCACGAAATCCTTGACCCAGCTGTCCTGCACTTCCTTGAAGGTCTTGAACAGGGCCTCCTCGCCCCACTTCTTCTTTTCGCTGCGCTGGCCCTTGACCTTGATCTTGCTCTTGGCCTCGTCCTCGCTCTGCTCGGCCTTGAAGCTCAATATGTTCTGGCCAAGAATAAGAGCATCGCCGCCACCGCCAGAATCAGCACCAACACCGTCAGTAACGCGCAGCTTCCCATCACGGGTCTCGTACATGAAATAGCAGTTCTCCATCGCCACCCGATGGAGCTCGTCGACCACCCGCGCGCCGTCGCGAAACCGCATCTTGTCGAGCTTGATGGTCTCGCCCTTCCATTCGACCTGGGTCTTCCACGGCTCGACCAGCTTTTCGACGACCTCCTTGGTCGTCGGCTTCAGCATGTTGGTGGTTGGATGCTGGTGACTAGAGTCGATCAGCCGCTTGGTCTTGCCGCGCGCGGTCAGCTCGATGGTGTATTCGTTCGGTCCGATCGACACCGACATCGAGGACTCACCATGGGTCTCCTTGTTGTCGGCAGCGGTGCCATCATTGCCATGCTTGGCACCGGTGCCCTGACGCTTGTCGACCGTGCCGGTGAACGCCAACTGCCCGGCGATATAAACCTGGATGTCGGCGCCCACCCTGGCGCCACGCGCGATCGGCGTCGGCGGCATGGCGCCGGCAAAGAGCGTCACGCTCAGATTGCCGGTCAGTTCGTCCTTGCTCCGCTGCAAGGTCATCTCGGTCCAGTTTTCCAGTGCCGAACCGCCGACCGTGATGACAACGGGTTTCATGCCGGCGCGACACCCACCACGATCGGCGAGAACCTGCCGTTGGCGTCAACCTTGTTGCGCAGCTCCAATTCGCGATGCCGCTTGGCATCCTTGTAGATCGCATACGCCGCGACCAGCGGATGCACGCCGCCCATGAAATCGACCGCGACCAGGCTGGGCAGCCGATACGCCAGGTCGTTCATCATCTTGTTGAACTCGGTGGCGTACTTGCGCAATTCCAGGAACAGCGGATTGTCGCAGTTGTCGTAGGCGACCTGGGCCTCGTCTTCGAGCACCGCCAGCACCGCATCCATCGCCGCCAGCGCTTCGTCGACATAGCCATATTTCTGCGCCATCGCCGCCTCGGCCATGCCGATCGCCGCCAGCACCCGATGGCGGCTCAACACCGCCTCCTCGCTCTCTTCCGCAACGCCCGCCGGCAAGGTCGAGATGTGCGAGGCGGCGTTGGCCAGGCGCTTCATGGTCCTGAATTTGGTCGCCGGGTCCTGGACGTTGTCGGCGATGGCGATGAAGCCGGTGGACAGCGCCTTGTCGATATTGCCCGCCGAGGCCGCCAGTCCGTCATCCTGCGCCACCTCCTGCATCCGCAAGGCATCGCGCCGCTTCTGCGCCGTCGCGTCCGGCGGCATGGTCTGGATCGCCGTCGTGGCGACGACATCGACCAGGCTCTGCGCCCGATCGATGATGTCCGTCCGCCACGGCTGCGACACCAGCGTCGGCCGATAGTCACGGATGAACGAATCCCGCGAGGTGGTGCTGAGCCCGGAGGAGATGATGCCGAACAGCGAGCCGGCGAAGCCGCCAATCGTGTTGGCCTCGACGAACTCCATCTCGGCGTAGGTTTGCCCGGCTTCGTCCTCGATCTTGTCGGTGAGCTTGATCTTCCGACAGGCGACCATGACGGCGCCGCGGGTCGGATGCACCAGGATGCCGGGTCCGGGCGACTCGCAAGCCGCAAACAGCGCGCCGGAGTCCGAGACATGATCGTCCTCGCGGAACATCGCGGTCAGATTATAGGACCGGATCCTCCGGCCCAGATCGGCATAGGCGGTCTGCTCGCCGAACGGAAACTCGCCTTCGGCGCCGCGCCGGCCGCCTTCGACGTCGGCCTCGGTGCAATAGAATTGCACGCCCTTGAACGAGGCCGGGACGTAGTCCTTGCCGATCGCGCAATTGGTTCGGGACATTCAAGTGTCTCACGCAGCCTGTGTGGACGCCTTCTGGCTGCCGGTGTCGGCACCCTTGGCCTGCGTAACGCCGGAAACATCGACGCCAATCCTGAGACCCGACGCCTGGGCGATGAACGCCGCCGCAATCGCCGAGCCAACCCCACCGGCCCCTGACTGCATATTCTCGATCGCCACGCTGCCGCCGCGGCCGATTTTCTCCGGCGCGCTGTCGAACGCGGTCGTGAAGCTGGCGGCGGTCGCCTGCAGCGCCGGCGCTGCGTCGGTCATCTTGGTCGCCGCGCCGTCGTTCAACTCGGCGGCTTTCTGAATCATCTCCATGATATTGGGCACTGGCTCCGGTATCGGTTTCTCCGGCCCTTCCGGTTTGAGCGGCGGTTCCGGCGGACCCTCCTCGACGGTCGCGCCGGTGCCCTTTTTCTTACGATGCCGCTCTTTTTCTGCCTCGATCTGCGCAGGCGTAAGCTTGCTTAATCGCTTATTCTCCCGCGCGTACATCGCCGCATCTTTTTTGGCCGCCGCTTGGCGCTGCTCCATCACTCTTTTTTCGGCCTCTGTTCTGGCCTTTGCGTTGGCGGTTTCAGACACCACGATCGGATCCTGGTCCGAGATGTCGCGCTCCGCCGCCGCCTTCGCCAGCTCGTCCTGCTGCCGCTTCCTGATCCGCGCCCTCGCCGCTTCGGCCTTCTGTGCGAGTTCGGTCTGTTTTCTGTCGTAATCGATTAATGCCTGTTCGGCTCTCGCCCGCAGGCTGTCATCTCTTGTCTTTTTGATGATATCCCTTTCGGCGGCTTTCCTTTTCTCGATATCCGCCGACTGTTGCTCCAGCGATTTCACTTCCGCAACATCAGCGTCGGTCGCGGCCTCCGGCGTACCAGGCTTGGCCGGCGGCTCCTTGCCCATTAACCTGTACGCCGCCTCCGTCAGAGTGGCACCAGCCCCCTGCAACGCCCTGGCAGCCAGGTCCATCTCCGGCATCTTGTTTATGGTAATGATGGAATCCAGTGCGCCTTTTGCCAGCGTTTTGGCCGCGTCTCCCTTCGGATCTGCAATCGCCTGCGAAAGCAGTTTGAGCTTGTTGGGAATGTCCATCGCGGCGGAGGCGGATTCACCTAGCGCCGCTGCCTGATTCTCCAACTGGGTCTTGACCTTCTGCAGTTGCGCGACCCACGACGCCTCCATCGCCTTGGGCATATTGTTTTTCAGAAGCGCATCCTGCGCCTGCTGCAGCTGCTGATTGGCCTGCTCGTTGCCGAGCAGGGCATCGGTAACGCCCTGCTTGGCCGCGCCCGACATGCCGGCCATGAAGCGCGAAATAAACTCCACCCGGTCGGCTTGCGTGACCTCGCGTTGCTTCGCGACCTCCTCCTCCGACTTGCCCGCTTTCCTTGCCGCCTCGGCTCGCTTGTCCGCCTGTTTTGTCAGGTCGGCTTCCATCTTGGGCCGGAAATGCGTATCGAGCCACTCGAAGGGGTTACGCTGCAACGTTTCGGCATCGATCGCGCGACCGGAACCGGCCTTGACATTGCCCTTGGCGTCGGACGTGGTACCCAGCAGCAGGCCCAGATCGCGCAGCTTGTTGTTGAATTTCTTGACGTCAACCGTGCCGGTGAAGGCTTCCTGCGCACGATACATCTCGTTGGCGGCGCGCACGCCGCGCGAACCGGCAGACATCAGCGTCTTGGCGATTGCCACCGTGTCCATCCGCAACGCGCTCGACTTCATATTGGCGAGCGTCGTCTTGATCAGTTGCGGTGCCAGGTCCGGATCGGCGGCCTGCGCCAGCTGGATGGCTTCCGCGACGCGCTTGCCTTCCGCCGACATCTCGCCTTTTCGACCGATCAACCTGCCTTGCAGATCGAACTTGTCGGTCTCGTTGACAATGTCGGTCGACGCCAGGTTCATCGCCTGAACCAGTTTGCGCGCCCCTTCCTGGACCTCCTCGAAAGATGCGCCGGGACGCAGCGCGAACTGTCGCGGGATCACTTCCTTCTCGATGTAATCCGCGATGTTGACGGCGGCACGGGCACGGTCGCCAGCGGTTGCACCGGTAACATCGCCCAGCAGACTGGTCTGCAGTTCAAGCCGCTTGGTGTCGCTCAACGGCAGCGGACCGCGATCCTTGGCCCTGTTGGCCATGTCCGCTTCCAGAATCCGGCGCTGCTCTGGCGTGGCGCCAACCGCAGCCTGCAATCTGGCGCGGTCGCGTTGCTCGGCGCTTTCAGCTACTTTCTTGAGCGCCGCTGCCGCCGCGTAGGCGGCAGCTTCCAGCGCCACCAGTCCTGGCGGTCCGCCCAGCGGAATCCCGAGCCCGAAGCCGGACGACAGACCCTGCGCGACCGCACCGATCGCACCGCGACCAAAGCCACGACCACGACGGGGAAACAACTGATCCTCGTCGTCGCCACCGCCGCCGCCTCCTCCTCCTCCAAGGCCACGCCGCCGCCGACGCCGAGGCTCGTAATCCCGCGGCGATACGCCGCCGCCGGCCGCGGCCTGCCGCGCCTGTTGCTTCAGGTCGGCGATCTGACGCTTCGCCTGCGAGGTGTCGATCTTGACCTTCAGGTTGGCGGCCATGTTCTGCAGCGACTTCATGTCCTGCGCGGTCTTGCCGATCATCTTGCCGGCTTGCGCGAGGCCGCTGGTCTTGATGTCGAGCTTGGCCGAAACGTCCTTCAGCTTCTTGCTGGTGCGAAACAGCGCCTGGAGCGCCTTGTTGATCTCCTTGATCTGCGCGCTGGATTTGTCGACGACGGCAAGCGTCGCGGTTTCGGTGAAGCTGGCCATCAGGAGGGCTTGCCTCCGGCCAGCAGAATGCGGTTGCGCATCTCTTGCCGGTGGACCTTAAGGAAACTGTTAATGCGCAACACCAGCAACCTGATGGTGAGCGGGCGCACGTCGCCAGCCGACGCCGAGTAATAGCGATACTCCTCGACGCGCTCGATCATTCGTCCGGCGACCCGAGAAAACGCGGCAGGACATCGCGCGATATGACAATGCCATCGGTGACCGTGATCAGATTAATTGCCCACGACGGCAGTTGTATCAGTGACGTGCCGAGCGGCTTGGCGATGGTGGAAATCAGTTGCATGGTCTGCTGGATCCCGTCCGGCGCTGCCATGATGTCTTCGACATCACCGTAGGTTCGGGCATGAAACTCCAGCTCGCTGATCGGAGGCTTGTCGGCACCGACCGGGATCGGCGTACCAAGCTCATAAGTGATTGCCTTGTCGATGCCGTCGCCGTCGCGGATGATCTTGCCTGGTTGGCCTTCGTTGTCATCGATCTTGTCGAGCAGCTTGCGTGCTTCCGGTATCGGCAGCTGCAGCACATCATCCACCGCAACCGGCACAATCGTGCCATTGATGTAGTAGGCGATCTGCTTGGACAGACGAACGCGGCGCAACCTGGCTTCAAACGTCTTGGCCCCTTTCATCGCATTCGCTTCGCTGATGTAGTCGGCGAAGTTCTGAAACGACATCGGCCGGATCACGGCGCCGTCGATCACGTGATCCCGAAGCTGGAATTTGATCGGAATCTTTTCCAGCTTGGCCCCGTTGACTGCTTTGTCGGCCATGGGTCACCTCATGCCACCGCCGCGGTCGGTGCGAAGGTCGGCGTGATCACCGCGGGCGTGGATTCCAGCAGCCCGTTCGGCAACATTTCGTCGATCTCCTTGAATGAGATCGTCATCGAAACCTCGTGGGTGTCGCTCTTCTCGTCGCCGGTGCCGGTGCCCTTGGCCGCGCTGTAGACCAACCCGTTGTAGTATTCGACCTGCAGCGTCACGTCGCTACAGCCCTGATACATACTGAGGGGAATCCGAAGATCCCTGATCACCTTGATCTCGACCTCCGGGTTGGTCGGCTGACGCTTGACATAACCATGCGGCAGCGGATCGTTGTTGTACGGACAGAGCCGCCACGTCGGCAGATCCTCGCTGGAGAGCAGATGTGAAATCGGCCCGTAGACGGCGTCGGTGTCGCAGTCCTTGAACGTGATGAGGATGTTCTTCACGCCTACTTGGTTCTCGCAGGTCATGTTCGACTACTCCTTCTCGGCCTCTTGTTCCGATCCCTCTTCCTTCTCCGGCTCAGGCGGCGGAGGTGGCGGCGGAGGAGCAGGTTCGGGAGTTGGTGCGGGATGATCGTTGCCGTTACCGTTGTTCATGTGAGCTACTCCGAAGGGTGATCAGCAATTGGTCAACAGCGCCGGCTTGGCGTTGATGATGATGTTGGAGATGCGGACCGGCGGCCGATAGACGAAGTCGACCCACAGCTTGCCGGGAATGCCCTGGCATTTCGGCGCCACCTCGAAGTCGGTCTTGAGCTGGATGTCGCGGTCGATGTCGTCGAACTCGGAGAACAGGATGCCGATGTTCGATTTGGCCCACGCCCGCAGATTGCCCAGGATCAGCTTGGGATTGGTGCCGCGGATGCCACGCGGGATCGCGGTGTTCTTGGTGAACAGCCCGAGCCCCAGCGTATGCCCGAGGTGGATCGCCATCGCGTCCGCGGTGGCCGCCGCCAGCCGCCGGCTGTTGACGTTCCACCAGGTGGCGTTGAGGCGACCCTCGTTATCGTAGCGGTTGTTGGTGATGTCGTTGACGATCATGGGAGACGTCAGGCTCCCGGTGCCACCGCCCAGCGGCACCGTGACCACGAAGCCGTTGGCCTCCAACAATTGCTGCTCGTCAAAGCTGAAGCACTGGAAGCAGGATTCCGGCTGCTTGACGCAACCCAGCACGCCGAAGTCCGGCCCCTGGATCGACATTTCCGGGTTGTCGACCGTCGAGCAGCAGCTCTGCGCGGCGTAGGCGGCAACCTTGAGATAGCCGAGGACCGGATCATCGCAGCAATGGGCCATCCGCGACACCTCGGCCGAGTTGGTGTCGCAAGACATGATCTGACCGAGCGTGCCGGAGTTGTAGGTATAGCCATGGCCGAAGCACTGCGGCTTGTCGCAGGACCACGCTGACGCGATGTAGGCGATCATCGCATCCTGCCATGCCGGATCATCATAGAGCATGCCGATGCAGCAATAGCAGCACTCGCCGAGAATGGCGTTATAGTCCGGCGGCGTGAACGCCGATTGAGTCCCAATTCCCGTCTGATCGACCGTCATGGTGACGCCGGCCGGTGCGTAATCCCGCCTCTGGTGCCAGTTATAGAGTGGGTTGAGACAGTTGCCGACGGTGCCACCGTTCTTGGCGGTCAAGAAGATGCCCCCGACCGTCGTGGTGATATCGAACGGAAACCCGGTTTCGGCGCGGATCGACGCAGCCACCGCGGTGGCGATGTCGTCGGCGGTCATGCCTTCGGTGATCCGGGTCGAGGTGTTCCAACGACCATCGCCCATGAACAGATCAATCCGGCCGTCGGAAGTCGCCGGACCGGTAAAGGTCAGCGTATAGGCCGCCTTGTCGGTGGCGCCGACGCTGGCGTCCTTGTGCGGCAAGGCATAGAACTCCATGGCCTGGTTCGGACAGCAGCCAAACCCGGTGACCAGACCGTTGTAGATCACCGAGCCCTCGCCGAACAACACATCGATCTCGCGCAGCGACGGGATCTTGATCAGCTCGCCATCCACCGCCGTGCCGCTATCCAGCATCTGTCCTTCGATCAGGATGCGGCACTTGTTCGGATAGGCGTTCAGGGAAGGATCGAAACAAATCCGGATCGCACCGGACCGCAGGCTGTCAATCGACATGCTACTACTCCTTTGCCTTGGCCGGCTGCGGCGCCGGGGGTTGCTGAGAAGGTTTGGCTTTCGGCTTGGCGCCCTCGACTTCCAGATCGTCCCAGACAGTGATCAGGCGCCGGATATACGGATCCTCGATCACCGGAATGAACTGGTCATGCGGGATCACCCGTCCCTCGTAATAGGCCCGCCGGCCAGGGCGAGCTCGCACGTAGATCATGGCCATATCGGCCCTCCCTTTGGTTGCAGCGGCAGTCGGATATTTCATAGTCACGGATGGCATTCGTCTTGCTCTTGTTCAGGACAGGTCGGATCCGGAATGCAGGCTTGTGGCGTGCACAGCCGGAAACCGATCTTGTCGATCGGAATGCCGATATCGTGCGGGGCCACGCACCACTCAAAGGTGGCGACGAAGGTAAAGGTCAGCCGCGCCGCCAGCGGATCCGCCTCGACATGGAGACCGCGATAGGCGACGCGCTCGCCGCGTGGACCCTGCCAGTCAATGAATCCGGCGATCAGCTTGTCGCGGATGAACTCGTAGGGATAGTAATTCCAGTACGGCGTCTCCTTGCCCCTCAAGGTCTTGACCCTGGTCGGCGGCATCCAGAACTCGACGATGAAGCTGTCGGTGATCTCGAATTCCGAACTGCGGCTGCGCAGCAATTGATGGCCAATCGACTGTGTGAACGCCACCAGCACCAGCGGCAAAGTCGGGATGTTCTCCTTGGTGATGTCGATATCGCTGACTGCGACCGAACGCGGCGGACCACCATTCGGATTTTCCAGTTCGGGGTAGAACCACTCGGCGATCGCTTCGGCCACCGCGGGCAGAAAGCGTTTCTCTTCGGTGGGAGTTCGGGCGTCCATCTACTGCCTCGACCACTCAACCCAGTGACCCAGCCGTCCGGCGCTCATGCCCTCCTTGAGCGCGTCATCACTCATCTTCCGACGCGCCATTCGCGACGTGCCGTTCCGCAGATAGATCGAATAGGGCATGTTGCTGCCGATGGTCATGGAGTCGTTGGTGACTTCAGTGCGGATCGAGCCCTTGAGCCGGCCAGTGCGGATGTTGGGCCAGGCGCCTGGCGCCGACGCCGGCGGATAATTGCCCATGCCGCCTTTGAACGCTTGCTCAGACGCCTTGGCCACGCGCTGCAGCCAGCTCTGGATCTCGGCATCGTTCTTGCGGGCGTAGAACGGACGCCACGGCGTGAATTCGAGCGTGATGTCCATCAGATCTGCGACGCGTCTGCCGCCAGCCTGTTGCTCTGCGGCGGCGACGCCTGTTCCGAGCGCTGCACCAGATGGGCGTGGATCACAATCCAGTTTTCGTTGTCATAGAAGCCCAGCACCTTGTACCAGCGCGGCGGCGACTTGCGGCGTTCCTCGTAGACCCAGGCCGCCGAGGTGAAGTCCAGATCGACCTTGTAGCGCACCGTGATCAGATGGGTCGGACGTTCGGCCTTTTCCTGGATGGCGTAGCCATAGGGCGAGATGAACGACTGCAGATGCGGCTGCGCATAGATCGCGGCCCAGACCGAGGCGATTGACGTTCGCGACAAGGTCATGACGCCGCCCTGCTCCACCACGTCGTGCATGGTGCACAGCGACACCCGGTTGCGCAGGTCAGAGATTTTGGTGTCGAGCTGCACTAGATCGCCTCATTGTCGTAGAGGCGCCAGCTTTCCAGCGCGCCCGACACCATGGCGATATTGTTGGAGCCGGACACGCCGCCGATCTTGGTGGAATTGTCCTTGCGATTGCGCTGGGTCAGCAATTCGTCGCCGGGGTGCTCGATGATCCAGGCGATGTATTGCAGGCAGCCGACGATGATCCCGGCCGGCACGTCATCGACGCAGGCGAAACCGGCCTTGTAGGCCGCCATCATGCCGCGGTTGAGATAGTGCGTCGCGCAGGGATCGCAGCAGTTCGACAGATCGAGCAGGCCGGTGCGGATCGGTATCCGGATCGCGCGCGTGCCGGGTGGCACCGGAAACGCCATGTTGTTTCCGGGAGCGCCGCCATAGAGGTACACCATGCCGTCGGCGACGGGGTATTGGAGCCGAAACCGGTAGGTCAGCTTGCCCGGATGCAACGACGGCCAGATCGATTGCCGCTCATGCCGTGGCGGCGACTGGATTGCCTCGACCACCGTGCGCTGCCCCGCCAGCAGCATCCCGGTATAGAATTCCGCCGACTCCACCGAAGACGCCCGATAGAGATCGAGCTGGTCGTCGGTTACGCCGGGCACGTCGTCGGTCTTGGTGTGCTGGCGAATGAGGTCGAGCGACAGCCGCCTGGACCAGTCGAATTTGGTGACCTGGTCCGGCTCGAACGGCGGCTCGGCCTGCGCGTGCCGCTCACCCGACGTCGCCGTCAGCATTTGACGATCCCGATATCGAAGCAGTCGGTGCGCTGATAGCAGGTGCAGTCGCAGTCCAGCGCGCCCTGCAGCACCGTCAGCCGCCACACCTCGCAAAGCTGCGCCGCCGGCGACACCTTGACCGGAAATGACACCGTGAAATAGCGCTGGTCGACGGTGACGCCGTCATGGTCGATGCTGACATGCGGCGTCGGGCTCAAGGTGGCGCTGGCGATGCCGACGGCGATCACGGCCTCGAACACGACAGGCGGGTTGACGCCGTCGCTGACCGAGCAGAAGAACCGATCCTCGCCCTGGTAGTTGAAGACCGGGTCGTAAGCGAACAGGCCGGCAGGATCGAGCACCAGCTTGCCGTGCTTGGGTCCGTACAGCGGCAATAGCTTGAAGGTCAGCGGGTCGGTTTCCGGGTCGCTCACTTGAATGTTGAGATCACCATCGAGGTGCACGTTGACGGGCGTATCGAACCTCACCAGATCGGCCTGCGGCTGCGGCGGCAGGTTGCCGCCGACCGGCACCGGGCATGTCTGCAGCGGCTCGATCACGAACTGCGGCGGGCAGTGCAGTTGCCCGATGGGGACCGCCCATGGCGCGTAGCCGACGCTGACCTTGCTGATGGTGCCCGGCTTGAGCGACAGCTTCTCGCAGCAGCATTTGACACAGCCGCCGTTCGTCACCTGCTGATCATCGACGGTGAAATGCAACATGGAGGCGGTCCTCGGTTAAAGGAAAAAGTGCCCGGGAGCAGTTAGGGAGCAGGCGCTAGCAACACTCCCGGGCCTCGCCAGTGTCCTGGGGCTGGGGGCATTACGGACACTGGAAGCGCTCATGTCAGGGGTTGGGAGGACACGCGAAGCATGGCGGCGCTGCGAGCGTCTGCGCGACATTCTGTTTACAGGCGTTGCTGCACTTGACCTTGATCATGATTGCTTCTCCTTCGGTTTGCGCGACGGTGCTTCCGGTGCAGGTGACGGCGCGTCCGTCGCTTGCTCCGTCTCCTGCAATGCTTTGTTGTAGCTGCGGGCTTCCTTGCTGGTCATCAGCCGCGCATAGCCGCTGCGGAGCAGATAGTCCGACACGTTAGGCGGCAGTACGACCTGCATGGTGTCCCGGTCCCAGCGGACCTGGATGATGTCCTGGAAGAAGCCCGGCCGGTAGTCGAAGAACTTGATGGGGTTGCCCTCGTCGTCAACGGTCTCGCCGCTGACGACCAGCATCACGCAGCCGACGCGACCATCCGCGGTCTCCGGCCGCTTGCCTTCCGCGATTACGAGAACTTCACTGTCGGCCATGCCAGCAACCCATCTATGCGGCGCAACATCCGCTCCCACCAGGACAGATCCGGACAGATCGTTCGCGTCAGCCTCACTCGGGCGAGCGGATCCGCCGCGGTGTCGACCTCCTGCATCACGCAGACGAAGCCGTCGATGTCGGCGACGAACGAGATCTGCTTCGAGGGCCGCTCGGCCACCAGCCGCATCGACATCGGTTGCCGCATCGACGGCGCATCGCCGACCGCCAGCGCCGCGATATGCGGCACATAGGGCGAGAATGACTCCTCGGAACGTTCTTTGGCAAACACGTACAGCCGCCCGAGAGTGGCGGTGGTCAGGTGAGCCCGGACGATGACCTCATCGCCCGGACCCACCCGGATCGGTCTGCCGGTCGGCACGCGCATTCAGCGCGGACCTCCCAGCACGACGACGACGTGCAGGAAGCCGGTGTCGCCGCTGACCGCCATCACCTTGATGAAGGCGTCGGGCTTGCACGGCAGGGTGGCGGTGCAGATGGTCCCTTTCGGAGTGCCGGCCGGGATCGTCACTTCCGATTTCGTCGCAGGCAAAGCGCCCCACGGCGACATGCAGGAAACGACTTCCTCGACCGGATGGAAGGCGCCGGGGGCACACGGATCGGCGGCATCGGCCGGCGCAGCCTGCACTTCGAAGACTGCATCAGCAGTAAGGTCATCAATCGCCTGAAACGTGATGCCGAAGTTGACGTGGTGACGAATGTCGATGGGCGGGTTGACGTTCGTCGCAGCAACAGCTCGCCACGCCAGGATACCCTGGTTCTGGGACGCAACATTGATGTTCATAGTAGATACTCCCTATGGGGCTGCTGGATGTTACGGACCAACGGTGAGGATGCGCGCCGCCGGGCAGCAGCCCGTGAAGCCGCCATCCTCGGCGCCGAACTGGTACTTGACGCACCAGGCCGAGCTCTGGCCCTGCCACTGCTCGATCCACAGCGGACGCTTGTTGACCATGTAGTAGGCCAGATTCCAGGCGCCGGCCGCGACCAGGAAGTCGCCGGTGGTGAACGGATTGGTCGTACTGCCCTTGGTCAGGCCGTCGGTCGGATCCGGCAGACAGTTCGAGATCCGGATCCGCTCACGCACATCCTCCGGCGAGTAGGTCATCAGCCCGTCGCCATAGACGAATTCGCCGATGCTGTTGGTCATGGCCGCCAGGTAGGCGAACATGTTCTGGTGCATCACCACGGTGACCGGGCCGTACTCCACCGGGCACGAGGCCACGAACAGCCGGAAGTCGACATGGTTGAAGGCGGCAGTGGCGGTCTTGTTCTTGGTGAAGCAGTCGGCCGTCAGCCAGCCGAGCGGCTCGTTGTGGCCGTCACCGACCATCAGGGCGCGATTGCGGTTGATGCGGTAGCTCCGCGAGGCCGCCTGGTACATGAACTGCAACAGGTCGTAATTGGCTTCCGCCAGCACCTTGCGCTGCAGACAGAACACGCCGCGGAAGTCCGAGACGTTGCCGTTCTTGTACTGGATGTTGCCCTCGGGGCCGTATTCGGCGTCGCACTTGGCGTCGCAGTCGTACTTGCCGATGTCGCCGTAGTCCATCACCTGCGGATACAGGAAGGTCGACTTGCTGACCGTCACCGAATTGTAGAGGTCGAGCAGTTCGGCGCAGATGATGTTGCAGTCGACCACGATGCCGAGCAGCTCCGGCGAGAACATCGCGCTGTCGAGCGAGGCCGCCTCGAACGCCTTGTGCTCCAGCTCGGTGAACGACCGGATGATGTGCTGCTTGGACTCGATGCCGACCTTCATCAATTTACGAACCGCCGACCGATACTGCGAGGCATCGACCAGGTTGTTCATGTCCGGCTTGAAGTCCTCGTCGAGGCCGCCCTTGAACAGGAAGGCGCGCCGCTGCAGCTCGATCGCCGCCTTGACATCGCTGTCCTTGAGGTCGCTGCCGCCGCGCAGGAACGGCACGTCGATCTCCTTCTTGACCTGGTCCAGCGCCTGCTGCAGCGCCTGCTGCTGGGTCACCAAGGCGGCGTATTCAGCGGCGTGCTTCTGCACGGTGGCCTTGATCTCGTCGCTGTCGGCCTTGACGCCGTTGTAGTGGTTGGTGAGCTCGCGGTAGTGGGTCTCGGTCGCATGCTTGTTGGCTTCCAGCGAGGTGACGATGTTGCCGAGCTCCTTGGACAGGTTGGCGAGCATCGCCTCCGCCGCAACAGAATCGGTGGGCGGCGCTTCCTTGGTCAGGAAGGCCCCCTTGCGGATGTGGGTGTTCATGGTGTGATTTCCTTGAGGACGTGGTTTTGGAAATGACCTTTCCGCTAGCGCAGAGCGCGATTAGCTCGGGCGGCGAGGTCGTGACAGGCCTTCAACATCTGAACATCCAGCAAGGGACGGTCGGGTTGGGTGGCAGGGGCCGCCAAGGGCGGCTGCTTGCCGAGGAACAACGGCGCATGCCGTTTCAGGAACACGGTCCAGGCATGGGCCTCGTTCCGGCTGCGACAGAGCCGCTCGGCGACAAGCGCCTTCTCGAACTCGGCCACAGTATCCGGGGATAATTGCTTGATGAAATCCATCGTCGCTTCCGGCTGCGCCGGGAAGGTGACGACCGAGACCTCGATCAGATTGCCCTGCTTGATGATGAGGTACTCGTTGTCCTGTGCATCCTTCTGGTCGACGAACTCAAACTCCTCCAGCTCAAATCCGACCGAGAAGCTGAGCCCGCCGATCTGCTTGGAGACCGTGTAGAGATCCTTGACGTAGGAGACGTCGAGGAACAGCTGGGCGTCAATCTTGAGATTCTCGCCGACGGTCTCCAATCGCTTGATCATGCCGGCCGGCTTATGGACGTCGTGCTGCGCCAGCAGCTTGATGCCTTTCGGGCCGTTGAGACCGTTGCGCCGGATCGAGGCGTCGAACGCGTGCGCCATCACCCGATGGCCCATCAGGTCGGTCGACGGCGTCGAGGCGGTGCCGGAGATGAAGCCGTCCGCGAGATCGTCCTGGCTCTCCACTGCGAATGCGAGATCGCAATTGATGCGATCGCCTGGCTGCCAGTGCTTGGTCATCGCAGTCGTCTCCTGTTCATTGCACTGTCCTCAACTGTGCCTTTGCCTTCTCCGGCAGCGGCGTCGGATCCTCGGCCGCGCCCGGCGGAGGCTTGGGCGGCTCGACCTCGGCCGAGGTGCCGGTCCCCGACGACAGCAGCACCGCCGGGATCTCGTTGGTCTTCTCGAAGCCGAGGATCTCGCGCTTCTCGTTGGTGGTCAGGAAGTTGACGCGGCTGAGCGTCGCGCCGAGATTGGCGCGGCCTTCCCACAATGCCGGAATGGCATCGAGATCGAACGAGACCCGCGCGCCGGGCGGGCAGATCGCCTGGGTCATGCCGGCCGCGATCGGCGCCAGGTAGCAGGGCGCGATGGTGTCCTGCCAGAAGCTGAGCCGGCTTTCGTTGTAGTTCGAGGCGTACTTGGCGCTGTCGGCGCTGCCGAGCCCGAGCAGCGCGATCGGCACCCCGAACACGCCGGCAATCTGCCGGGTCATGTCGTCGAGCGGGATCTTGGAGTGGATGTCCTTCAGATCGTTGTCGAGCTTATGCACCACGACCGTGGTGTTGTAGAGGAACAGCACCGAGCCGGAATTCTCGTCGCCAGGACCACCCTCCTCCAGGTGCTGCGCCAGCGCTTCGCGCTGCTGCTTGGTCAGGGTCTTCTCGGCGGTGATGACATACTTGACGTTGGGATGACCGCTGGCGGTGTCCAGCGCCCGCTGCATCAGCGCGTTGATGATGGCGATCGGCTGCGCGATGCTTTCGATCGCGGCCGGCGCCTTGTTGTATTCGACCAGGCCGGTCAGCGACGGGAACGAGATCTCGGCGCCGTAGGCTTCATTGCGGCCACGCTTCTCGGCGGCGCGCCGCGACGGCAGCACGGTCATGTCCTGGCCAAGGCCGTATTCGTAGGCGTCGACCGTGCCGCGGTTGTTGAGGACGCCGCGGACGTATTTTGCTGCGAGAGGATAGAGCCCATTGGGCGAACCGGTCGAGCCGATGCCCACCTTGAAGTGAGCGCGGGCGTAGAGCATGAGGTTAAGAGCGATCCAGTACTGGAATTGCTGACTGGTGAAGGTGTCGTTGGGCGATTTGAGCAGATCATTGATGGCCTTGATCTTGGTCGCCGCCGCCCGCTCCGAGGCGATGACGTTGGGATCCTGCTCGCAAAACCACGGCACCGCCTGCACGCTGGAGGCCACGAAATTGGTGATGCGGTAGAGCTGCGGGTTCTTGCGCTGCGCGACGTCGGCCGCCTCGACCGCCGCCGACGACAGAAACCGCACCGGCACCCCGCCCATGAAATGGATGGGCGAGACCGGTTCGTCGGTTTCCAGCCGCTCCGGCTTGGCTTTGCGGAACAGGTCGAGCAGGCTCATCGGCGCAAGGAACTACCTGAGGCTCGCAACAATGCAGCGCCAACCCAGGCGCAGCATCTCGATGCGGCTCATGCACCACCGTGTTTTGACCTCCGGGTTGAGGTCTTCCACGCGAAGCATGCCATCTTCGTATTTCACGAGCGGACCGCTCTGGTGCCAGAACAGGGTCATTTCAGTCTCCCTAGACCTGGCGCCTAGCCGCCGCGCGCCGTGACGACAGCGAGGCCGATTGCACGATGTGCTGCGGCGCCTGCGTCGGCTGATGCTGCGTCGGCATCCGCTGCGGCGTCGCCATGGTTGACGGCCGCTGTTGCTGCTTGCCTACCGGCGCCGAATGCCGTCTGAACGATTTGCCGCATCCGCATCCCATTAGCCTGCTCCTCTGTTGGTTATTTGCACGATGGCAATGACGGATAGCGCCGACACACCGCCGCCCTCACCCGCGCCTTCTGGCTTGGCGTGCCGTGCTGACTGACCCGCGCCAGCGCATTGGCGGCGTGCGCGCGATCGTGGATCGGGTATTTGCGCTTGCCAGGAATGGCGAACGCCTTCGTCGGCAGCCGCTTGCGGCTCCGACCGGACAGCTTGGCCATTTGGAGATGTCCTCGTTTTGCTACCAGAACTTAAACAGCCTGAAGACGCCGCCATGCGGGTCGCTGGAGGGGTCGTCGCCGTCGAGCGAGAAATCCTCCAGCGCGTAACGCACCGAGTCCCAACCGTGGTTGTTGGCGTCGACCGGCACCGACAGCGACTGCCCGGTGCGGCGGTCGGTCTGCCAGGAATAGAGCCGCGCCTCCTCCCGCATCTGCTCGCAGGACGGATCGATGACGATGTCGTAGCTCTGCAGGAAGTTGATGCCGCTCTTGACCGAGCCCGGCCCCTTCTTGGCTTCGACGACGTTGAGAGCGCGACGCTTGAGGAATTCGATCGTGCCGGGCTGCGAGCTATCCGCCTTGATCAGATCGCGGTCATTCTCGATCACGCCGCGGATCAGCTTCGGTAAGTCGTCCATCGCAACCCGGCCGGAGGCCTCCGCGGCGATATAGATCTGCTTGCGGTCCTCGTTGATGAAGACCTTGGTAATGAACGACGGATCGGAGCCGAAGCCAAAATCGAGGCCGTAGCGCGCCGGTGTTCGGTCCGGGTCGATCTCGATCCGGCCAGTGCGGGTGTTCGGAAACACCTTGCTCTCGTGCTTGGTGTCGTACTCGCCGAGCCAGACGTGCTTGTAGCGGGCGAGGTTGCCGGCTTTCAGCACCTCCATCTCGTTCACGAGCTCGGTGTCGCGGAAGAACGGGTTGTCGCGGTAGTCGACGAAGGTGACGATGCTTCGCGGCGGTGGTCCTTGCGGACCACGGAAATAGATATCGACCGGATCGTCCGGCAATTCCGGATTCCAGGTCCAGATCAGCTCCGAGCCGGCCTTGCGCACCGTCGGCAGCAGGATCTCCATGCTTTTCGCATTGATCGTCCTGGCCTCCTCGATCCAGACGATGTCGGCGCCTTCGAGGGAGCGGATGCTTTCGATGTTCCGTTCCAACCCCATGAACAGGAAGTCGGACTTGGTGTTCTCGTTGACGATTGTGCGGTCGGTGGCGTTGAACTGCGCGCTCAGTTCGAGATCGCGGATCCTTCGCTCGATCAATTCCTTCGAAGAGTCGCGGATCGAATTCTGAAACTGGCGGCAGCAGACGATGCGCTTGCGGGCCTGCAGCGACTGGATCAGCAGATAGGTCGCGACGCTCCAGCTCTTGGCCGAGCCGCGCCCGCCGAAGATCGCCTTGTGCCGGGCCGGCGCAAACAGCGTGCGCTGGAATTTCTCGCCAAAGGCGACGTTGAGCTGGCGCTTTGGCGGCTCGTCCGGCGGCGGCGGCGGCATCACTAACGGCGCCTGCGGTGGCGGCGTGCGATCTATCGGGGCGAGATCCTCCGGCATGGTCTTCTGCGGTCGCCAGGAGGTATTGGTCTTGAGGCCAGCCTTGGGCTTGGCCTGCTTGGCCTTCGGCTTCGGCTTCGGCTTCATGCCGCGGCGACCAGCACGCCCAGCACCAGGCCAACGCCCATGGCGCTAGCCAGCGCGAGCCCGATGACGACGCCGACGACGACGCCGCGAAACAACAGACAGCACGGGCAATCGGTGAACAGGTATCGCGTCAGCCGCGAGGTCCAATGATCCTCGGTCTGGCACCAGCCCGGTGTCAGGCGGTAGCTGGCCCAGGCGAAAGTGTTGGAGAGGTGATTATCCTCCCACTCCACCGGACCGCCCGGATGTGGATCGCCCTCATGGGTCTGGCGCGGATCGTCCGCGGGGCGAAACTTCATTGCAGCCACCGCCGCGCCCACAGCACGCCGTCGCGCACGCGGTACTCGAACTCGTCGGCCTGGCTCGGCCCCGGGCAATCGCACTCGGCATAGTCGATGCCGCACACCGGGCAGTTGCCGTAGGCGTCGCACTCGGCGGCATGGATCACCCGGCGCCAGGCGGGTTGCTGGTCGGGCGTGTTGCGTAGCACCATTACAGATTCCCGGAAAAACCACGGACAGACACCGACCGGTATGTGTGACATAACAGGGAATGGCCGCGTATTACGAAGACGACGACGATTTCGCCGAACCCAGCCGGTTCAGGCGTTTGAAGCCCTGGCTCACGATCATCGCGCTCGGCGTCGCCGGCCTGTTCTTCTGGCCGCTGCTGGTGGTCGCCATCTGCTGGGCGATGTCGCGCTATCGCGGCCCCAACCACTACACCAAGTTCATGGTGCCCTACGCCTACCGCTTCAAATGGGATGCGGTCTGGATCACCATCGCGGTGCTCGGCCCGTTCAGTTGGCTGGTGGTGTGGGCCGGGCTGTACGCCTACGGTGCGCCGCAGCCGATCTGGGCGTTGATCGCCGCCGTCACCCTCATCGTCGCGCTGCTGCGCGTCGTGGTCTGGCTCTGCTTCCGCTTCCCGTTGACGTCGTGGTTCTTCGTGATGCTGACCGTCTTCCTGTTCGGCATCGGGATCCGCCGCTTCGCCTACCTCCTGCTGTAGGATGCTGACGAACGAAGCCGCGCCGTTTGTCACCAGCAACGCCGCTCCCTCACCCGGGGCGGCGTTTTGCTTTGCACCATTCAGATTTCAGAAAAAACTCGGGCGCGATTCCGCAGCCTTGGATCGAACGGCTCGAATTTCCTGAACCGCGGTCCGGCCTCATCCACCGTGGTGCCGGCGCCGGCAGCCACCGTGCAGCTCAGCTCCGGCCGGTCGCATCCTGGCCGAAACAGCGCTACGCGTTCGCGGCTATCGACGCCGATGCGCTGGAGCTCGCGGCAGGCGTCAAGCAGAGGCTGGCGCGAATAGCCGCTCAGCGGCGGATGCGGACAGCACCAGTGCCAGATGCCGTGACGCTTGTGGTTGGCGCGGTCGGTCTCCTCGCCGAGCTCGATACGGATCATGGGGTTTATGGTGCGGTGCAGCATTCGAATTTTCGGAAGGTGCGATGGAGGGGGCCGCCGTCAAAGATCGAGGGCCGGATGTGGAACAACCCCTCCCCCCTTCTAATTCATTGAAAGATCGGATTATTTTACTCCGATCGGGTGATTTATCCCGATATTCGGCTGTTTTCACCTGATAACCGGCTGTTTCCGCGCCCGATTTCCCGGCCGGTTTCGCTGTTGCGGAAGTTGTAACTTGTTCAACAGCGCGCGAACGTTGATCGATCAAAGGCTTAAGCGGTGCACAAGATTGGTGCGTTACGCCGCGTCTAGATCCGGTTCGTTCGAGCTCGACTCCGCGGGCGCCGCGGCTTGCGGCTCATGTTCGATTGTCGGCGGCTCTGGCGCAAGCTTGCGCGCATCTTCCTTCGTTAGATACTGATCTGACGGAATAGAAACGATGTTCACTTGCCCGACGACAGATTGGATTGATCCGTTAACCTGTAACGGAAGCATCTTCCCGAGCAGGCTGGCAAACGCCTTTGGATGGCTGCCAGCCAGGAAGAACAGATAGCCGGTCAATCCGCCTGTGCCGTGGCCATCGCTTCCGTAGGCTGTCGCTGCATCGATAATGCCTAGCTTTAGATCGCGGGTTATGCGGTTGATTGTGCCGATGGTACGGCCGACAGGAGGAGTCGGCTTGCTCTTAGTGAGCCGCGGCAACTCAAGAGAGTCGGGAACAGGCATGCCAGATTTTTTATCCTATTCACGGGAAGATTCAGGGCATGTCATCTGCGATTCCAACCTGCCCGCAATCCCGCACAAACGGCCCTGCAGCGCGCTAAACCAAACCGCCGCTAGCATCCCGACGCTATGATGCCACGCGTACCAGTGAGCTCGACAGCGCGACTCGCGCGCAACAAAAAACCCGCTCGAAAGCGGGTTATTGTCAGCTTGCCTATCGGACAATGAATTTTTTGCTCTGTCAAGCCGGTTTCGGCAGGCGATAGGCGCGCAAGCCGGCATGTCCAAATGCCGGATCATTGCGCAAGCCTTCCAAACAAAAAAAACCCACCAACTAGTGGCGGGTTTGCTTTTTCGATGGCTTGCGGCGTTCCAGGATCCGCAACATTTCCTCTAGCACGGCTAACCGCGCCAAGATCTCTTGCACTGTCATGCGGCTAACGGCATGTCGGCGGCTAGTACCGCCTGCCGCAGATAGTCGGCGGCTTTCTGTGCTGCGCTCGCGGCCGTCATGAACGCCTTAGCGTCATCCTTAAGCAGCGCAATCCAATTGCCGATATAACCGGCATGGCGCAACTCGCCATCGATCGAAAACTCGGCGCAAAGAAACGCCGCGGTCAATTCCGCTACCAATTCCTCCGCCGCATAGGCGCGATCACCAAACCGCTTGCCGAATTCCCGCGCCAGTCGCTTGGCGTTGCCGGTCCAATGCCCGAGCTCATGAAACGCCGTAGCGTAGTAGCTGGCAGCCGATTTGAAGCTTTCGAACGTTGGCATTTGCACGCGATCGAAAGCTGGCGAGTAGAACGCCTTATCTCCGCCGGTTTCGGAATAGTCGGCGCCAGTGGCCGCAATGAATTCGTCAATCGTTGCGTCACGCTCATCCGAGTTGCGCGGCTTGACTGGCGCGGGCGAAGTGATCTTGTCCGGCAACCCGTCGCACTGATCAACGTTGAAGACAGTATAGTAGCGCAGCACGGTATAGGCCTTGCCATCGACGGTTTCGCCCTCGCCATCGCGCGGCTTGCCAATGCAGCGCTTGACGAAAACCACCTGATAGCCGTGTTCGCCCTTGCGCACGTTGCCGCCGAGTTCCTGGGCCTGCTTATAGCTGAGAAACCGCGGCGTAGCGAACCGCCCATGCGACAGCCAGAGCAGAACGGTATTGACGCCGCTATAGGGCCGGCCGGTTGCGGCATTGTGCGGAATGTTTTTGCCCGGCGTTGCGGACCATGGCTTAACCCATGGCGCGGCGCCGTTCTCAAGATCCGCGAGAATTCGCGCGGTCACTTCGCTGTAAACTTTGTTTGCCATTTCCTAAACTCTCGTTTGCGTTGCTTGATGTCTGGTATCTAGTACGTATATCGTACTACGTCAAGCAAACTGGACACGCAAACCGGAAATAATTTTCGGGCAAGAAAAAACCCGCCAACTGGGCGGGTTTGCTTTTACTCGGCAATCGCTTGGAATGGTTTCTGTCCTTTCGTTATGCCGCGCGAACCTTCGGCAGATTGTGCAGGGTTTTGCGTGCGTTGCGGATTGCTTCCCGCACCATGTCCGGGAAGTAATGGCAGATAACACGCTTGTCGCCTTGAGCCGCTCGCATGATCGAACAATTGCGATTCATCGGGTTAGGGTCGCGATGGCTGGAAAAGAATTCGGCCGGATCCGCATAGATCGAACCGCAAAGGGTATCGGATCCGAGTTCAATTCCACTGCCGATCATGACGGTGATTGTTGTCGTAAAGGCCTGCCATTCGCCCGACTCCAGTTTGCTTGCGGTTTCGTCGGTTTCATCGAATGAAATATCGACGTCGTGATCGGGACGGATTGTCGCGCTAACAATGAAGTTAGCGGTTTCGAACCGAAACATTTCGGTTCCTCTGCAGCGGTACATTGGGTTTACCTTTCGTCGTTTGCTGATATAGCTGCTATCTAGTACGTGCTACGTACTAGCGTCAAGAGCAACCAAAAAGAAAAACCCCGCCAACTCGGGCAGGGTTTTTGCAATGGCTAGGGTTTTGGCTGTTTAGATCTGGCGCAGGTATTCCTCCAATGCGCGGCCAATCGTGGTATCGGGCAAATCGCCATAGCTACGGCGCCCGTAGTGCCAAACCGGTTCTTTCTGCAGCCAGTGATATTTGCTGCGAACGTCCATAGCCATCTGGACCTTGTCCCGCGGCGAAAGGCTATCCCAATAGTCGGCGGCTTCGTTCCATTCGAGCTCAGACCAATGGGATTCATCAATTACGGGATAGTCCGCGAGCGCGCCCTTGATTTCATCGGCGGCTTGCAACGCCTTGGCGTCGGTTTCATGGATGGCAATCCATTCCACCCACCCTACCGCCCAATGCCCTTCGCGGACTACGCGAACGGTTTCACTCTCTCCACCCAACGCATGCAACATGCATTCGAAGTTGGAACGTTCCAGGCTATCGCTGTCACGCGAGTGCCCGACGCCTGCCGAGAAGTAGTCCTTCCACTCGGCGCCGACATAGCACTTGGGCAGTGTCCAGCGCTGCAGATTCTCGGGTTGATAGTTCATAGCTGCTTTCCTCGTTTTCTGGACTGGTACTTAGTACGTTATGCATACTACTGTTAAGCCAAAAAAAGCCGGACCTAAGCCGGGCTTACTTCAGTGATTGTAGAACACCCACAATTCGTCCTCGTAACGGACGAAACTGATATCGCCGCTTGTCCGCGCGTCCCGGGCATACGCCGCATAATCAATGTATCGTTTCAGATGTTCCGGAACGCCTTCGAGTCCGCCAGTTTCTTCCAACCATTCTTCGGCCCAATCCGCTTCGCTGTCCGCCTTGCCTGCGAACGCATCGCGTGCCTGCTCTATGGTCCCGGATTCGTCGACGCCGTCCTGATACGCCGCGAGCAATGCGCGGTCATGCTCGTCTAGCGCCAGCCAATCCCAGAGCTCCGCCGGAACGCTGCTCTCGGAATAGAAGGCTCTGGGGAATCCCTCGTAATCCTGAAACATCAATTCCGGATCCGACTCATCCTTGTGCAATTCAGCACAAGCCGCCAGGAACGCGTCGCGGTCGCTGTAGTCCTCGAGATCCAGCCACGCGCCTTTAAGCGAGCCGGAATTGTATTTGGCATAGGTGCCAACGTAGATTCTCGCGGTATCCATTTGTCTGTTTCCATAATGGTGTGTGTTGCGATGGCAGTTAATATGTGATACGTACTAGCGTCAATAGCCACACACCAAAATATTTTTGAAACATCCCGCTCGACGTGGTACGTATGACGTACTAGCTCTCAAACGCCATGACGCCGCGGGATTGCCCGCAGGCAAACCAACCGAGGGAATTCCATGCTGACTAAGAATGACATTGCCGCTATTCGCGCGGCGGACGATATCTGCATTCACCTGGGTTCACGTCATCCCAAGGGACTTGTCCGCTTGATCAAGCGTAAAGGCTGGAACGCCAAAGCATTCGAGACGGATCAAGAATACGTCCTGGAAAACGCGTGGGTGACCATGGAAACGACAGGCGGTCGCGATGCCTTGGAACGCGGCGTTGCCGAATGCTTCGCAATGGCTGGCATCTATCACGGCCAACGCGCGCCCGTATCGTCTATCCTCAAGACATTGCGCGCGGGCGATGAAATCACGTTCTCTTTCTATCCCGACGGCCACACCAACGGCTATGTTGCCGCGGCCGGCCTGCATGCTGACATCCTCTATTTGCACGTTCGCCGCAACGGTAAGCGCCAGACCTGGGAATTCGATGTTTCGGTTTGCCCGTCGAATTCCGCCCGCATGTGCCGCGGCGTTCCCAATGGCGATGGTTACGAGCGAATGGCCGCCGAGCGCCGCGAGTTAGCTTGAATCCTTTGGGTTTCTGCCTCGATAAGCCCGCCCTAATCGGCGGGCTTGTGCATTTGGGTTTCGCCCTTGGTGTAAGGTAGGTGGATTTCGGCTATGGGTTTCGGCTCTGACAAAGCCCGCCATATCGGCGGGCTTTTTTTGCATTGGGTTTCGGCACCGGGTTTCAGTCTTGGGTTTTGGCCCTATGGGTTTCGACCATGCAGCAATTGCTGCGCCCCGGCAAACGCCGCCTGCTTTGACAGCCGGCCATTGATGGCGCGCCGGCTGGCGTTCTCGTCGAAATAGATAAACTCGATCGAGCCGTCGGCCCGCACCACCTCGAACGATTCCTCATGCTGCACGATCACAGGCGCAATCGCGTCCTGTGCGATCGGCGCCCTCTCCTGCCGGCTGACGACGCTGATGTCCCAGCCATACTTCCGGCAATACTCCCGGACCCGATCGCGCGACCAGCGCCGCATGAAACGCACGATCGGCGCGGTTTCGACCACGACATCGTCGTGCAACACGATGCCGGCCACGAAATTCGCGCGCTGCGGATCTGCGCCAGGATCTCGATCACGCTGGGTTTTGCCCTATGGGTTTCGGCACTGGGTTTTGCCTTGGGTTTTTGCTTTGGGTTTTTGCCTTGGGTTTCGGCATCATCCTTATACGCTAGGTTTCAGCACACCGGGTTTTGGCACATTGGGTTTCGGCATATTGGGTTTCGACCGCCGACCGTTTGCCGTCCAGAATGCCGCCAGCGTTTGCAGTCCAATCCGCAGCGCGTCGACCTCAACAAACGTAGCCGGCGCCAGATCCTGTTCGCAGACCGCAGCGACAACGCGCGCGGGCGCGCGACCAGTGCGGTTGAGCACCTCGGCACTATTCTCGTAGCTCTCGATCACGCGCGCATGCCGGCGAGCTTCCTTGATCCCTTTCAGGCTGTCCGGATCGGCGACGTTGCCGCCCGCGGGTTCGAGCTTGGCCGACTGCGGCATCCGCGGCGCCTGACAGGCTTGCGCATACTCCGCGACCAATCTGCTCCAACGCTTGCCCGCAGCGTACTGGGTTTCGGTGATCCGCCCGGACAGATACAGCCGGCCGAGCATAGTGCCCCATTCCGCCGCCCGCATGCCGGCGATCGACATTTCCATCAGCCGCTTGGTCTCTGTCGGTGGCGGCAATTGCAGCTCCCGGTACAGATTCACCCGTTGCGGCCGACCATTGGGTTCGCGCCTGACCAGGCGCTTACGACGTGACATCACCCTTCCCCTTTCATCCTCTCGACCTTGACCACCGTGCTCTCTGACGGCACCAGGTACGGCCGCAAGAATTGCAGGCCGAGCTCCTTCCGGAGCTTGGTGCTGTCGATCCGTTCCGACTTCACCTTCGAAATCGTCGCCGCATAGTCGTCGCCGATCGGGTCGCACGCGCCCGCGATCAGCATGTCCCGCAGCTCGTCCTCACGCGCCTTGAGCTCCCGGATCCGCTCCCGGACGTCGGCGAGCTCGTCCGGCGGTTTGCGATTGGTTGGCACCCTTACCTCCCAAAAAGTTCTCAGCGAAGCTGTCCCAACAACAGCCTCGCCGCACCCGAGCCCTGCTTCTCCAGCGCCGTGACACCGCCGACGGCGAACGCCGCAACGGCGCGCAGCAGCTCGCCAAGCAGAGCGGCGCTGTCGTGGTCGAAGCGATGCCAGGCGCCACGGGTGATTTTGGCGATGTCCTGAAAGTATGTTTCGGCGACGGGGTTGCGGCCTTCCTGAAACAGGAACACCGGCACCCCAAGCTGGCCGAGCTTCCGAGCCGGCCCCATAATCTGTTCGGGATCTTCCTCGCAGGCGTCTCCGATGAATACCAAGGCGCCGATCTTGCGCTGTTGTGCTTCACTCAAGGCGTGGTTCAGCACCTTGGCGATCTGGGTTTCG
Organism: Bradyrhizobium sp. USDA 10063; assembly: GCF_054063735.1. NCBI lineage: Bacteria > Pseudomonadati > Pseudomonadota > Alphaproteobacteria > Hyphomicrobiales > Nitrobacteraceae > Bradyrhizobium > Bradyrhizobium sp. USDA 10063. The sequence continues at coordinate 1,508,899 of NZ_JBSSGP010000002.1, forward strand.
CCGGCCTCGCACCGGATCGGTGCCATGAACTTCGCCAGCATCATCGGATCGCTGACCCACTGCGACGCCTTGCACTCGCCGTTGAAGCCGTCCATGCCGCGATAGAACACCAGCTGGACATTCAACGCGCCGATCGTCGCCGCCTCGCGAAACATCCCGGCCTGCAGCTGGACCGCACTGTCCCAGGTCTTTTCCCGGCTCGCGGTGGCATCGAGCGCGAAGATCAGATTGCCGCGTTGGAACGCCGGCTTCTTGGTCGCGCTGGCGAGGAATTTGTCGACGCGCGAAACAGCCTGATCACTCACTTTCACCTCCCAAAAACAGCTATTCTTTGCGGTAACCACCGTCAGTAGCGTCAGCACCTCGCTCCCTCAGGATGAGCCGCAAAACCGCCTTTTCACCTCCGAAATGGTCATATTCCTACACCCTGATACCTTTTTCTGACAGTTCTGACAGCAAAACGCCGTCAGCCATATACACGGGGGTACGCGCGCGCCTACGTGCGCGCACACGTGCGTGCGTGCGGTGCCATTACCTCTCTGCTTATTTCCCCAACCCTCTATTAGAGATTTACTGTCAGTACCTGTCAGCACGTCAGAAGCCCTTTCGTTTCAACCGGTGCGAACTGACACAAAACCGGCTCGCGCCACGCCTCAGTGTCGGTAGTGTCAATCGTTCCTCCAGTAGCGTTCGCCGTTGGGGCCGCGTTTGGCCCGGTACCAGCCCAACTGGATCATGATGTTGGCGATACGGCGCGCCTCGCCGCCGCCCAGTCGGTTATGGATGAAGCCCAGCGCGCTGGTGGCGACCTGCAGCACTGTCGTCGGGGGTGCCTGTCCGCGCAGCCAGGCTGCGATCGGCTCTTCCCACGGATCCGGCTCATAGCGTTCCGCCTGCTGGACGCGGGCGTAGTCCTCCTCGAACTTGGCCGTCGGCCACCATTGTTCGCCGGCCTTGAAGGCAACCACCGCCTCGGCGAACAGCTGGTCACGGTCCCGCCTCAGCTCGTCGATCCTGATGATGCCGACCTTTTCCGGCCAGAACCGCCGCCCGCCGGTCTCATCCCGGAGGTAAGTGTCCTTGTTGGTGGTGCCGATGAACACGCATTGCCGCGGCTCGATCACGTCCAGCCGTCCGTAGGACGGGCGATAGCGTTCGGACTGCCGGCTGATGAAGCTCTTGAGCAGCGTCACCTCGGCGCGGTTCAGCGCGTGCAATTCGGCAATCTCGACCAGCCATTTGCCGCGCAGATGCTGCGAGGCATCCTTGCCATGCGTGATGTCGGGCAGGTTGTCCGAGAACCATTTGTCGGCCAGGACCGCGCAGGCGGTGGATTTCATCCGTCCCTGCAGGCCTTCGAGGATCAGCATGTGGTCGGCCTTGCACCCCGGCGAGAAGATCCGCGCCACCATCGAGATCGGGAACATGCGGCCGATGCCGCGGCTATATTCGGTGTCGGGAGAGCCAAGATAGACCGGCATCCAGGTGCCCAGCCGCGCGACGCCATCCCATTGCAGGCCGCCCAGATAGTCGCGCACGGGATGAAACTCGCATTCGCGAATCCGCTTCTCGATGGCGTTCCAAACGGTGTCCTTGCCGACCGTGCCCATGCCGTTGCGTTGCAGATATTCCAGAACACTGATGGTGTCGGCGTCAATTAACGGTCGCGGCTCAAAGTTGGGATCATGGATCAACAGCGGCTTGCGCAGCACCGGCATGCACAGCATCTGGTCGTAGCCGAGCGCATCGCGCAGCTGGGGGTCCTCGCGCAGCGCCAGCAGCACGTTGGTGACGTTGCCGGCGATCAGGGCTTTGCCGTCGATGGTGCGCGTGCGCCAGTCCGAGGCCCTGGCGGCGTGCGCCTTGGCGATCTGGCGCTGCGCCGCGGCCTGCGGATCGGGCTGGTTGTAGATATGCTCGGAGATCCGGTTGGTTTGATCGAGCAGGATGGCGAGGATGTCGCTGTCGGGAATGTTGCGCCGGATCAGCTCGTGGATCACCCACCAGACCGCGGCGGACTTGTCGTTGTTGAAGCGACCGCCTTCACCATTCTTGATGATGTCGTCGAGATCGAGCTTGCTGCTGGCCTTGCCACCGGATTTGCCGGCCCTCGGCTTCTTTGCCTTGGCTTGGCTCGATCCCGGAGTCTGTTGCCCTTGCGCCTGCTTGGCCTGCAGCTTCAACGCATCCAGCCGCGCCACCGTCTGATCCAACAATATATCGCCGTTGACGATCTGGTCGGGCACGCCGGGCAATGCATCGCCGGTGATGGTGATGTAGCGTTCGCAGCGACGGTAGGTTTCAATCACCATGCCATTGGCGTTGGGGATGGCTTGGCGCCGGTGCACCTTTGGGCCGGTTGCCTTGGTAATGATCCGCAGGCCGGAATCGGAAGGCGTGATTTCCGTGTAGCTCGCGGCCTGATTCACCAGGATGCGCGCATCAGGCAACAATTCGCCGGTCTGGGGATCGCGGCAATGGTCGACGTCGAACACGCCGAGATCGGTGTCGCGCAGCGCCAGACCGATACCGTCGCCGTAGCCGGCATTGAACGCGGTCAGCGCCGCGTCGAACGACGCCCAGGTCGAGGGGTCATCGGATGCAGCCTTGCGCCTGGGCCTGGTGGCGCAATACGGGACCTTGGTGGACTTCACCGTGCCGTTTTTGGCCCGCCGCGTTTCCATCTTCCAGATCACCCAGATCGGTTTGGTGGCGTAGGGCTGTAGTGCGGGTGGCAGGCTGGTGAACTTCCCCATCGTCCGGCCTCCTTAGATCCGCTCGCCGAACTTCTTATGGAAAATGTCGTGGATCTTGGCCGCCTGTTTCGGCGACGGCGGCCGGTAACGAAGCATGCGGCCGACATCTGCGGTGAAGTCCCGCTCCCAGTCGTTGAGACGATGGACGTTGCGCTGGAAGTGCTGGACGATCTCCAGCCAGGTGTAACCATTGACACCGGCGCCGACGTCGCCGGGCGTCGAGGCTGGGACGATCGTGACCGCGTTCCGACGCGCGTTCTCGATCTCGTCGGCACGTCCATGCGCGACACCCGCATCGAAGATCCTCTGCATCTCTTCTTCACCAAGCGGCGGCGCCTTGATCCGCTCGACCAGCTCGTGACTGTCGCAACCGGCGCTCTCCAGCTGCCGCCGCATCGCATTGATCGCGTTCACGCGCTCGCCTTCGGTCGCGCCGGAACTCAGCGCCACCAGCAACAGCTGCGTGACTCTCGGTACGATCTTGGCGAGCCGGTCCTCCGTCATGTTTGCTCCCAGCAGAACACGCGGTGCGAACACATCTTGCAGCGCCAATCGTCCGGCCCCTTCTCGGTGATGCGCGGCAGCAGTTCGCCAACCCGCGTGGCGCGGATCACCGCGGCGGCCCGGTCGGACGCGGCCTGCGCCGCCTCGACGTCGAACTCCACGGTCAGCGGCAAGAGATGACAGGTGTCGGCATTCTCGGCGGTGAACAGCGCCGGGTGTTCGTCGAGGCCGAGATAGGCCATATAGATCTGACATTGGTCGTAATAGACCGGATAGGCCGCGCGCAGCCCGTACTTTTCGATTTTCTTCCAACCCGTGGATCCGAGACACTTGTTCTCCCAGAGACACGGATATTTCAGGCCGAAGATCCTGGGACCGTCCAGGATAATGCCGTCGCAATGCCCCCTGAACATGCCGTCGGCGGACGAGAACTCGCATCGCGGCGTGCCGCGCTCCATGCGAAAGCCGGCCCCCACAAACGACGCCGCGATCTTCTCCTCCGAGGCATGCCCCCTGTCAAAAATCCGCCGCGTGCGCGCCGGGAAAACGGAATCGCGCATCCAGTCGAACTGGATTTTGCGCAGACACTCTGAACCGATCGCCGACGCGCCGAGATAATTCCGCTGTTGCTCGCGCTCGCGGATCAGCTCCGCCGCATCCAGCACGGCGTTGAGCTCGCTGTTGAGCTTGCTGGAGATCGGCGGATTGAGATCGATCATGCCCATCACGCGATCCTCTCAGAACGGCACGTCGTCATCGTTCAATTCGACGCGCGACATCAGCGGCCCGCCATTCCGCGCGCTCAGTTCGCGCTCGGTGCGCGCCTGGGATCCCTGCGTGATCTTGCCCTCCGCGCCCTCCTCGCGGCGCGCGATTGCGCCGTCGATCAAATAGTGCACGTTCCACGTGAAACGGATTACTTGCTCTTTCGACCATTCGCCGATCGGCTTGTCCCACGGCACTCCCTTGAGTTCGGCGAGCGCCGGCAGGATCGACTCCACCGCGCCGGCATCCCACGGCTGCGGAAAATAGTCGGGCATGAATCGGATCGCCTGGTCGTAGCCGACGCCTTCCGCCACGGCCTGTTGCGACTTGGTCTTGATCCAGGCAAAGATCGCCGCACAGCAGATCCAGCCCCATTCCAAGTCCGAGAGCGACGACACCATGGCGCGGGGCTTGATGCCGTGCTCCGAGATCACCGCACGCGCCGCGTCGATCGCGGAACGGGTTGCTTTCGCCATCCATTCCGCATCGACGTCGCGCAGCTTTTGTATCGGCGTGACCATGGTCTAGCCGCTCGCCCACTTCGGTTTTTGCATAGTGCTCTGGGTCGGCGCCGCCTGCGCGCCGCCCAAGGTCGACCCGACCGTCGCGACCGCAGTCGCGGTCTTCAGCGTTTGCTCGACCTTGGTCCAGGCCGCGCGATCCGGCGTGATCGCCGCGTCGAGGACATTCTTGTCCTTGTAGCCCGATCCCGGCTGCGCCTTTTCGATGCCGATCTTGGCAATGAAGCGGATGCCGTCGAACGCGCCCCAATTGTCAAAACGACGCACCGCCTGGGCTTCGTCGCTCATATCGTCGGGACGGATACCGAATGCGCTTTCGCGGATCGCGCGCAACCGCGACATCGAGATCTCCGCCGCCTTCTGGTGCCCCTCGCTCACGCCCACCAGCACGAACGAGTTCCAGAACTTGCGCTTGGCGAACGGCCCCTGGACCACGGTGAACTCGCAGTCGAGCATCTCGCACTCGCCACTCTGCGAGCGCTTCAACCAGCCCCCTTCGCCGGCATGGCCGGGACGGACATTCATCTGCACGACGGCGATGGTGCCGTCGTCGATGACGCCCATTTCGCGCTGGGTGTCGGCTCCATTGAGATCGATAGGCATGGCTTGTCTCCTCGGTTTGCTTAGGCTGCTTCGGTTGAGGTGGTTGGCGGAAGGCTGTGATCGACCCGATGCCGCGGGCTGCTCGCGCCGATCTTGGCCATCAGCCTGCCAAGGTGCGGCTCCTCGATCTGGTCGAGCTTGCCGCTGCGATCCTTGGCCGGATATTTCCAGGGATTGGGCTGCGTGCAGATGAGCGCGCGAACCTGCTGACCGTCGCCGAAATCGACGAACTGCATGGTGACGATCTCATCGACGATGCCCGGCAGTTCCTTGCCGGTCTTCGAGCCGTCGATCTGCAGTTCCCACGAGGTGATGTTGAAATCGTCGCGGACGTTTTCCAAAATGCCGACGAAAATCACGTTCTTGTCGCGCGCGTGCTGCAAATGGGTCAACCACGAGATCATCTCGCGCCCCATGAGCCCGTAGGTGCCGCGCACGTCCTTCTTGCCGCGATCGTTGAAACTCTCGGGCTGCTGCTCGCACCACTTGAAGCAGAGCCGGCCGGCGACCGTGATCGAGTCCACGAAGTAGGTCGCATACTTCCCGATCGCGTCGGCCGCGCCCATGGTCTCGACCATGGCGTCATAGTGGGCTTGGCTGTAGCAGGCGGTCGGCGGCAATGCCGGATTCGGGCCGCTCAGATAACAGGCGAGATCGCGGCATTCTTCCCAGGTGCGCGGCTGGAAGGTGTCGACGTTGAGATCCCGCACGGCGAGATCGCCGGCTTCGAGATCGATGAACAGTGTCGTCTTCGGATCCAGCGTCCGCAGCAACGTGGTCTTGCCGATGCCGGCGGGACCGACGACGAGGGCCTTGATCCCCTTGTCCTGCGCCATCCGTTCCTCGGCCGTAATGATCTTCAGCCTTCGTTGCACTGCGCCTCTCCCCTGTTTATGTCACTTGCAAGATGTCACGGATGCGTTCGAAGGCGGTCGGCGGCTCGCCCGGAAGCGCGTCGTCGATCGGCGCATAACCGTTACGGATCCGCAGCCGAATGAGGGCGTTTTCGATCACGTCCAGTACAGCCGCGCGCACCAGCTCGTCGGCTTCCAGCAGCCAGGTCTGCCGCCGGATATAGTCCGGCAGATAAACCGTTTCCTCGATCGACATCTGCCGCAACACCGATCGCAACGCACGCCATTGTTCTCCCGATGGCCCGCGCGCCAGCAGTTCGGCCTCGCTGTTTTTCCAGGCGTGGTATCGCCGCAGCTGCTTCGTCTGGTCGTTACGCTTCTGCTCATGCGCCGACGGCTTCATCGGCGCGTCCTTGTCGGACTGCAGGATCTTGACGGCGCGGTCCTTGCTCATGTCAGCTACCTCAGAGACTTCCCCTCAATAGTTTGACAGCTTCAGCACGCCCATGCGCCGGAGTGCCGTGATGGCTTCGTCCAGGTTACGAGCCAGTGCGTAGGGATGACCGAGCCGGATACAGCGAGCTTCGAAACCCTTTTGATGATCAGACTGGCGACCCCTCAGCGTCTTCAGTTCCAGCCAGCCTGTCCGACTCTCCGGCATCATGATGCAGACGTCGGCGATGCCAGCCTTCAGACCTTCTGCCTTCATCTTGGTGGCGGTCTGGAAGCCGCGTCGGCCGGCGTTCGGAATCGCAAACGCGAAGATATCGGGATGGATCTTGCCGACGTTGATGACGTCGAGCACCTGGACCTGAAGCGCGTGCTCGCTCGGCTCGCGGGGGTCATGATCGACACGGGCGATCATTTCGACACCTCGCAGATCAAGCTGCGCCAGACGGCCAGCGGACGATTGTGATTGCTCCTGGCTTCCGTCGTATTGGTCTTCTTGCAGTACCCCGCCTTCGCCGCGCGCAACATCACCGGCCCCAGCGCCCGCGGTTCGTGGGTGACCGGCGCATCCTCGACGTGACGGTACAGATCCACCACGTCATCGACCGTGAAATACTCGTGCGTCAGGCACACCACGCGCGTCAGTTCGAGCATAAGATCGAGCCAGGCGGCATTGGCATGAGACTCGGCCTGGTCCATCGCCGCCGTCTTGGCGTCCTTGGCTTCAGTGTACTGGTCGGACAAATCGGTCATGCCGGCACCTTCACAATCCGGTAGCCGCCATTCTCCTTGCCGCCGAATTTTTCGCCCCGAATCCTGAGATCGGTCCCTGCCAGCATGTCGTTGATCTGGCAGATGTGAACGCGAACGCGCTTCACCGAAGCTTTCTCGTCGAAGAAACAATTCGCCAAGATGCCGTCGGCGGTAATGCCGGGATGCTTGTGAATGGTGTCGAAGATTGCGGCCTTCTTGGCCGGCAGATAGACACCCGCACGGAGCTGCGGCGGTAACGGCTGTTTGCAGCGCGGACAGAGTTCAATCTGAGTCATGGCTGATCTCCCGTCAGCCGGTCGACCACGGCGCCGATGATCGAGGACGGCGCACCCTGCCCATCGCGGGTGATGGCATGGCTGATGGTGTCGAGCGGAACGCCGTGCTGCAGCGCCAGCGACAGCACCACCGCGCCATCGCGAGCGATGGCTTCGACGGCTTCGCCGCTCTTGCCGCCATTGACGAAGATCTCGCCGACGGTGCCGTCGTGGTAGAAGCCCATGGTGACGACGTAGCCCCTCGCGAGCCCGCCGAACAGCAGTTCGAAGGTCTCGGAGAAACGGCGCATCGGCAGGGCGCGACGTTCGGCCATCACAGCTCCCTCCTCGGACAGAACGCGCGGGCGAAGTGTCGGGCGCAGTAGGCAGAGCCCGCGACCTGCGGCTGACGGCAGAACACGTAGGGATACTCGCCGCTCGGGAAGCGGCATTCCCCAGGATTGAGCGCCAGGATCGGCAGGTGCTCGCAGCGCAGAGCTTTCCGCGGCAACGTTGTCGTGGGCAGCGGCTCCAACTCCGTCGGCTCCGGCGTCTCCGGCGTCTCCGGCTCCGCCGACTTCGCTGGCTTCGGTGTTGCCGATGGAGCCAGATCCAATCGGCGACGCGGCAACGACATGCGCCGCGCCTTACCGAGGGCCTGGTTCTTGGTGATCGGAACGCCAAATTCCTCGGTCAGGATCCTGGCGATGGCGGAGAATTCCACGCCATCCCGGTGCAACATGACCAGCCTTCCGGTCAGCCCCTTCACGGTATACCAGGGAGCCGTCTTCGTGCTGTTGTTGGGACGGATCGAACCCGGATGCGGGACCGACATGGCCTTGCACCTTCTCTATTTTAAGCGGCGGCGTCGTTGTTTCCTTTTTCGAATGTCGCTTCCAGCTTGCCGAGCGCATCGCTGGAGGCGTTGTTGAGCTCGTTCACGGTGCAGACGATCTCCTCCGCGCACCGCGTCAAAAGGCCGATGTTGCTCATGGCGGTCGCGAGCTCGATCAGACGGCTGCGGAAGATCAGCGCTTCGGCGCGCCACCGATTGCGCTCTTCGATCAGCATCTCGACCTTGTCCTGCTCGCGCTGGAGCTCAACGCGGAGCTGATCGTTGGCTTCGTGCGTCGCGACGAGGTCGTCGCGCATCCGCTGAATATTGACGACGACCTTCGCGTGGCGATCGAGCGAGCTGGCGTCGGCATCTTCGGACAAGGGTGAGGTGGCGAGCTGCGCGATATTCATTGGGCGGTTTCCTCGTTTTGCTCTGTATTGGCGACAGGTCATCGACCTGCGCGCTTGGACAGCACCTCGTCGTCGAATTGGGCCATGAAAGCCTCGACGTGTTCGACCAGATCGAGATTGGGTCTGCGTCCCTGGCGCAGATCCTTCACGAAGTTCGGATCGTTAAGCACGACCTTGCCGAACACGGTCGGCGGGAGGCCAGTGCGCGTCAGGAAGGCTTCGATCTGGGCGAGAAAGGCGGCGGTTCTGCTCTTCACAAAAAGTAGGCTAGCGCCTGTCGTCAACTAAGACAATCATTTAAATCTTATAATCAATTAACGACAAAACCTTTGGCGAAATTCATTGAATAAGATAAGACGAAATTCGAAGCCTATTGCTGGTTGTATTCGAAATAGGGAATCCCCTAAAAGTTCGTTGATCAGACGTAGAGGGAATCATGGACAACAGTGCCGTCCGTCAGTTGCTTGCCCGCCGACTTTCAGAACTCAAGAAGACAGGGAACGGCATCACCATGGCGGAACTATCGCGCCAGATCGATCGCAATCCCGCCTATTTGCAGCAGTTCATCGCCCGCGGTGTGCCCACTGAGCTGGACGAAAACGATCGCCATAAACTAGCGGAGATACTGCAGCTCAATCCAGAAGATTTGAAAGGCCCCGGACGAGCAAGAAAGTGGAATCGCAGCTTCGACTGGCGGCAAACTTCGCTTCCACAAAGCATGCCGGTCGGTCCGCTCAATAAAGAAGTCTACGATCTTCGGCGTAGAGACGAGAGAATTGAAGAGCTTTGCCGACTGATAGTTGAGTCTAGCAACTCACATCTTAGCCCCGGCGCAGGCAAGAGTTCACACCTGTTAGAGCTTCTTCGAAGCTTCTTGCAATCTGAAGACACGTTGCGCTCCTCACGACACGAGGGCTTTCTACCGGTCTATCCCTTAGTTGAGGAAGGCAACACTCTTCGCATAAGTATCCAACGCACCCTTCTGCCGAAAGAGATCGACTCTAATTTCAGCGGTGACGCTTACGGCGTCGTCATTGCCGATGACACGATGACGCCTGAACTTCGTAAGGGAGCGATTGCAATCGTTGATCCGAAACTTGACGCTAAACCACACACGACTTGCATCTTCCGAGAGCGTGATGCGGATCGAGGTGGCGAAGTGTTGGTTCGCCGCTTGTACGAAATTTCAGACGAAACCTTTAAAGTATACTCATACGAACACGTTGCGAATTTACTGAACAAATTCGAGCGTGGAGCCAGGTCTGCAAAGCATGATGCTCCGCTGAAGCTCGAAACGCTGTCGCGCAAGTCGTATCCAAATTGCCACGTCATTGTTGGGACGCTCTCGCCGCCGGTGACGTAGGCAAGACCATCCAGCAGGTCATTATTACTGACCCAGTTATCCGCTGGGGCACTTCCTATTTTCTCGATTTAATTCCTAGTTGACGAATGCGTGACCCTGGGCTTACGCTATCGCTAATTTATCGCCGCTTCCACGCTTTGCTGACTTGATGATCGAAATCCTCACCTCGGTTGGGAGAGGTTATCCATGCCGTTTGCGTACAACGAACCACGCCACAACCGCCTCTTGGGCGGCTCGCATCCGCAGCTGACTGCGATCATCGCGAGCGGGTGACGGCCTCGCCCGTCCGCGCACCAATCCAACCAACACAATCAGCTTTTTGAGCAGCGAGCGGCGGGCATGCCGCTGCCGCGAACGGGAGGGTATTGCTTCATGTCGACAACGAGAACCCCACTCAAGATCGAGCGCGACATTCCTTATCCAGGCAAGTCCAAGACCGGCGTCGGCAGGCCGCGGCTTTACCCATTCGCTGACATGGAAATCGGCGACTCCGTGTTCGTGGAGTCGGCGGGGCCGTATTTTTCGCGCATGAGCAGCCTCTCGGCCTCGCTGGCGAGGGCGAAGAAAAAAACCGGCTTCAATTTGAAATGGGAGCCCGTGCCAGGTGGCTTTCGGATCTGGCGTCTTGAGGGGAAGTGTGAACTCAAGCGGGCCAAACCCGCGCAACGCCGACAGGTTTTGAAGAAAACGACGCGGCGCGCAAAGTGATGACCCGGCTCAAGCTCGCACTGACAGTGATGGCGGCACTGGCGTTGGCGGCGACGTGGGCCGCCGGTCGTTCGTCGATGCCGGCTGTTGCGGACGTGCCCAAGGAAGCCGGATTCGACGACACCTGGCGCGAGGCCGCGGTGACGGTGGCGCTGAAGTCGGCCTCGCTGAGGAACGCCGATCCCAAGCCGGTGGCGACGCTGCGGATCGCTCCCGAAGCACCGGTGAGCACGCCGCCGGTGATCGCGGCACCGGTCGTTGCTGCAGCGCCGATCGAAGCCAAGGCGCCGCGACGCAGGCGGCATATCGCGCGGCGCGATGTCTGCGCCCGGCATGGTCTGCGCAAGGTCTCTATTCGAGGCGGTCGATCGTGGAGGTGCCGGCGGTGACCAAGACCTACGATCCCGAGTGTTATGCGCTCGCCGAGCATTTCATGCAGGACGAGCCGGTCCGTAACGACCCCGAACTCTATGCCCTGTACTGCCACGATCTGGCGCTGGAGATCCAGCAAACGGTCGAAGACTTCTTCTTCGTGCGAACGCCACCGGAGCGCAGCGAACCATGAGGACGATCATTCCCGCGAAATTGGAGGATGGCCGCATTCGCCAGGGTTATTACGCCAGCACAGCGCAGGACGGTCCGCGCGGCGCCTTCATGATCATGGGGCCGACCGGCGAGTATCTGACCATCCTGTCGAGCGGTACCGATCGAGAATTCGGTTGGGAGCACGTCAGCGTCTCCACCCGGCGCCGCACACCGAACTGGGCCGAGATGGTTTTTACCAAAAATCTGTTCTGGGACGAGAGCGAGTGTGTGGTCGAGTACCACCCGCCCCGGTCCGATTATGTCAACCATGCTCCTAACTGTTTGCATTTATGGAAGCCGGTGACGGGCGATATTCCGATGCCACCGTCGTTTCTGGTCGGGCCGCTGTCATGACGACGCCCTATGAGAACGCGACCAGTGGTGTCGCTGCACGCGAAGAGATCACCAAGCTGTTGCGCCGGTTCGGCTGCGAGAGTGTCGGGTTCTTGGATGACTATGAGAAGCATGAGGTGCTGCTCGCCTTCCGTCACCGCGGTCGGCAGATGCAGCTGCGCGCCTCGGCCAAGGGCTGGGCCGCGCTGTACCTGAAGGAACACCCGTACAGCTACCGCATCAAGCGCAGCGAGAAAGCGCATCGCGAGGCGGCGCTGGCGCAGGGCCAGATCGCGGTCAACTCGATCCTGCGCGATTGGGTGCGCGGTCAAATCATGGCGATCGAGACCGGCATCCTGTCATTCGACGCGGTGTTCATGCCGTACATGCTGACCAATGATGGCCGCACGCTGTCCGAGCGCGTCGACCAGCTCGGACTGTTGGGGGCACCATCGTCATGAGCGACGACAACATCAAGCCGCTGCCGGTGAAATTCAAGGCTCCGCCGAGCGAAGAAGGTCCGATGCTCAAGGTCATCGACCTGCGGTTCGGCGAGAACGGCTGCAACCATCGGTACTTCTATCGCGACGGCCGGATGCAGCACGTCGGTTACCTGATCCGCGAGGGTGAGACCGAGGTCGAATGCGGCCATTGCCACACGCGGCTCGATCCCATGTTCGTGCTGCGGATGATGGCGACCGAGGAGACGCAATGGCTGCGCACGCGCAAAGCCTACGTCGAGGAGATGCAGCGGCTCAACGAGCGCCGTCGCACCAAATGCGATCACTGCGGCCAGATGACCAGGATTAGCAAATGAGGAACACCGGTGGCGACCGCGGATTCACGCATCCGAATTTCGGCAACCAGGCCCGCGTCGAGGTGTGGGGCAACGAGGTGCGCCTGATCCTCGTCGCCGGCACCAACGCGAAGGCCAATGATCTCGCCGAGTACCTGGTGGCCCAGCTGCAGGCGGGATTCCTCAATCTGACGCTGATGGGCAAGCCGACCCTCATCATCGAGGACGAGCCATGACACACATCAAATATGCGACCCACGAAGGCATCGTCTCCGGCCAGCTCGAAGATCTCACCCGCACGATGGTGGCGTTCTCGATCGGGACCGCGCCGTATTTCAATCGCAAGGCGTTGGCGACCGCCGTGCTGTCCTGGCGCGCCCTCAAGATCAAGCCGTCGACCGCCATCGTCCTCCACCTCGGCGGCTACGATGACGATCCGCGCGAGCTCTGGGAGATCCCGCAAGCGCGGGATTTCATCCGCCGGTTCGCCGAGAAGACCAAGGCACACGAGCACCCTGCCCTCGATCCGCAGTCGCGCACGCTGTTGTTGGCCTGCGGCGCCGATCCCGATCGGATCGTCGGCGTGATCCCGATCAGCGCAGAGGAGTCGCTGCGGCGAAGCGGCGAGTTCTTCAAGACGCGGATCAAAGGTGACGACGAGCATTGACATGTCTCATCTGACGCGATTGCCCGGCGTGCCCGACAGCGGCGACATCCGGCCGGGCATGGCCTACTTCCCCGGCACGGCTTCGGTTGTCGGCGCCACCTGTGGCGACTGCGTCCATCGTGGATATTGGCGCGCCGGCAAGACCAAATACAATTTGCAAACCGGGCTGCTCGAAGAGAAGCGGGTTCGTTCGAGCGGCTGTCGCGAGTTCCTGCGATTGACTCATCGACACGGACCGGCGGTCAATAAGACGTGGGCCGCTTGCAAATACTATGTGCCCGCAGCGTCCGCTCCAGGCATCACGTAAGATCGGCGGCAAAGCCGGGAATGGGAATGGGAATGATAGAGGCGGCACGGCAAGAACAAACGACCATCGAAGACATTCTGGTGCGCATCGGCCAGCTCAACGAGATGCTTCGGAAGCTGCAGGGGCTGGCGGCGGCCATCGACGACGGCGCCCACCGGCGAGCACCGCGAATGGTTGGAACCCAACGCCGGGTAGTGACACGGGTCCGGCGCGGGCCGGGCTGAGCGGTACGCTTGACATACCACGTAACAGATCTTAGTAAGGAGGCCGCGGATGGGACGAAAAGCATCAGATGGTCTGGCTTACCCGCCGCGGGCGATGCGGGCCGAACAGGCGGCGGCGTATCTGTCGATCTCGACCAGCCTGTTTTATGAGATGGTCGAAGACGAGCGGATGCCGCCACCGGTCAAGGTCAACAGCGCATCGTTATGGGACCGGCTGGAGCTGGACGCGGCGTTCGAGAATCTGAAGGACGTCCCCGGCAGCGAGTCGAGCCTGATGCGACGACTGAGGGAGATCCGGGCCGATGCCGCCAAGAACCGAAAACCCGCGAAGTGACTATCTCTATCGCAAGGGGAAGTATTTATATTTCCGGTTTCCGAAAAAGTTTCGCGTCAAGGATGCGCCGCTGCCGGCCGACGAGACCTCGCTGGCCTTTGAGCGGGCCTATGATCACTGCCTGGCCACCCTGCGCAAGATGGAAGCCGACGCGGCCGGCGTGCCGGTGCCGGTGCGACCGATCCGTAAAATAGCCAAGGCCGGTACCATTGCCAAGGCGGTCGACATCTATCGGGCGTCGGATACCTTCGATCGCCTCAAGCCGAAGACGCAGCGGGTCTACGTCACGATCCTGGACGTCATCAAGCGGGAGATCGGCGACAACGAATTGCGCCACCTCGACCGCGACGCGCTGGAGGATTTTACCGGCCTGGTCTTTCAGGACGGCACCCCGACGTTCACCGATCCCAATCAGCGCATGCACCAGGGCAGCGATTCGATGGCGGATCTTTACGTCACCGTGGTCAACAACATCTGGAAGGAGGTCCGCAAGGATGAGCAGTTCGGGGTCCGCAAGCTCGCCAACCCGACCATCGAGATCGAGCGTCGCCACAAAGACCGCAATGCCAAGCCGCATTTGAAATGGAGCGAGGAAGTGCAGGACGAGTTCGTCGCCACCGCGCCGCCATATCTTCAACTCGCCAAGCATGTGCTGCACTTCACGGCGCAGCGCGGCGGCGACGCGGTCCGCATCAAGTGGACACATTACGACGGCAAGGGAATCAAGATCTGGCCGGAAAAGACCACCGCCAAGGGCGCGGTGCTCGACCCGCAATACCATCTGCTGCCGCGCCCACTGATCAAGCTGCTCGACGCGGCCAAGGAGACCGCGCAGTCCGACTTCATCCTGGTCAACCAGTGGGGCAAGCCATGGGCGTCGTCGAACACGCTGAGTCAGGCGATCCGCCGCCACCTGGAAGCGATTGGCGTGCGTCAGAAGGGCGTCAAGGGTCCGTCGATGCATGGGCTGCGTCATACCGCCGGCAGCGACGTCGCGGCACTGCCTGGCGTCGGGATCAAGGGCATCATGTCGGCCGGCGGCTGGAGGTCGGAACGGCAGGCGATGAAGTACGCCGCGCAAGCCGACAAGGAGCGGATCAACGCCCACATGGTGGCGACGTGGAGCGACGAGCTGGAAGCCAAGGAGAAGGCGCGCACCGCCAAGCGGCGCGCGAAGCGGGCGTCGCTCAAGGTGGTGAAGTAACCGTTAACGCGGCGACGTGCGTAACCGCTCCGGCGCGGATCAGCGTGGACAACAGTGGAAAAAGTGGGAAATTTTGCCGCGGGAAGCCATTGAAATTGCTGCGTTGCCTTTTACCCAATCATTAACCACAAGTTACCCACGTAACCGTTTGTTCCGATTTCTCCCCTAATCCGTGACGCGGGGCAATTCCGCAGCGGCCTCTGCATCCCCATGTGCGGCCGCAAAAGCATGATCCGGAAAAGTGGGCACCGGTTTTCCGAAAAGATCATGCTCAGACAACGGACGTGACGACGTGGAACCGATGAACGCACGCTCGATGCTGGATGCGGCAGCGACCGCCGGTGGCGGCCATCCGCCCGTTGAACGGCGCCGCAGGCTGTCGCCCGCAGCGCTCGCCATTGCCAATGACAAGGTCCGCGGCGCCTATTCGCCGGTCGTCATCACCGGCATCGTTCGCCTCGTCGATTTCACCCTGCTGAGCCTGGTCGGCGTCGCGCTGTATCTTTGGTACGTGATGCCACTCTCCGGCTTTCGCTGGGAATATGTCGCGGCGATCCTCGCCATGACGATATCGGCGGTGGTCTGCTTTCAGGCCGCGGATCTCTACGAAGTCCAGATGTTCCGCGGACAGTTGCGGCAGACGACGCGGATGATCTCGTCCTGGGCGATCGTGTTCCTGCTGTTCATCGGCGTGTCGTTCCTGGTCAAGCTCGGCAGCGAGGTCTCGCGGGTATGGCTGACGGCCTTCTTCTTCGTGGGGCTTGCGGCCTTGATCGTCGAGCGACTGATCCTGCGCGGCCTGGTGCGGCGCTGGGCGCGCGACGGCCGGCTCGACCGCCGCACCGTGATCGTCGGCGCAGACGAGAATGGCGAGCAGCTCGTCGAAGCGCTCAAGGCACAGTCCGACACCGATATCCGCGTGCTCGGCGTGTTCGACGACCGTAACGATGATCGCGCGCTCGCCACCTGCGCCGGCAGCCCGAAGCTCGGCAAGGTCGACGACATCGTCGAGTTTGCCCGCCGCACCCGCATCGACCTCGTGCTGTTCGCGCTGCCGATCTCGGCGGAGACCCGTATTCTTGAAATGTTGAAGAAGCTCTGGGTGCTGCCGGTCGATATCCGCCTGTCGGCGCACACCAACAGGCTGCGCTTCCGCCCACGCTCCTATTCCTATCTCGGCAAGGTGCCGACACTCGACGTGTTCGAGGCGCCGATCACCGACTGGGACCTGGTGATGAAATGGCTGTTCGACCGAATCGTCGGCGGCCTGATCCTCATCGCCGCGCTGCCGGTGATGGGGCTGGTCGCGCTCGCGGTGAAGCTCGACAGTCCGGGCCCGGTGCTGTTCCGCCAGAAGCGCTTCGGCTTCAACAATGAGCGGATCGACGTCTACAAGTTCCGCTCGCTCTACCACCATCAGGCCGATCCCACTGCCTCGAAGGTCGTCACCAAGGGCGATCCTCGCGTTACCCGTGTCGGCCGCTTCATCCGCAAGAGCAGCCTCGACGAACTGCCGCAGCTCTTCAACGTCGTGCTGAAGGGCAATCTCTCCCTGGTCGGCCCGCGCCCGCATGCGGTGCAGGGCAAATTGCAGAACCGCCTGTTTGACGAGGCCGTCGACGGCTATTTCGCCCGCCACCGCGTCAAGCCCGGCATCACCGGCTGGGCGCAGATCAACGGCTGGCGCGGCGAAGTCGACACCGACGAGAAGATCCAGAAGCGCGTCGAGTTCGATCTCTATTACATCGAGAACTGGTCGGTGCTGTTCGACCTCTACATCCTCCTGAAGACGCCGTTCTCGCTGCTGACCAAGAACGAGAACGCGTATTGATGATCAAGTCGCCGCCACGACGGAGCTCGGCCCCCTCTCCCGCTTGCGGGGGAGGGCTGGGGTGGGGGTGCCTCCGCGATTCATGCTGTCCGAGCGTGGGGAGAGAGCCCCCACCCGGCGCGTACGCGCCGACCTCCCCCGCAAGCGGGAGAGGTGAAACGCGTTTGCGGACGGACTGTTCGTGATGGCCTACGCCGCAACAGCAGGCACCTCCCTACCGCAAGCCGCGGCCCCGCCCGGCGTGCTGGCGCTGCAGCGCGCGATGGTGTGGCTGGCGGGTGCCTCCGGCGCCATCGTCTTCATCGAGCCGAGCCCTTACGAGCTGGTCACGCTGACGGCCGCCGTGATCTTCTTCGCCACCGGCCTGCGGATGCGGCTCGCCTTCATGCCGCTGCTTCTGATGCTCGTCGTGCTCAATGTCGGCTACAGCATCGGCGCCATCCCGGTCCTCGACAGGCCGGAGATCGCGACCTGGATCGCGACATCCTGGTACATGGCGGTCACCGTAGTGTTCTTCGCCATGGTCATCTGCGAGGATACCGAGGCGCGGCTCGACATGCTTCGGCGCGGCCTGGTCGTCGGCGGGATGATCGCATCGCTCGCGGCGATCGGCGGCTATTTCCATCTCGTGCCCGGCGGCTACGATCTCCTGACCCTGTATGGCCGTGCCCGCGGCACGTTCAAGGATCCGAACGTGCTCGGCGCCTTCCTGATCCTGCCGGCGCTGTTCTCGCTGCAGAGCGTCGTCTCGGATCCTTTCGGCAAGGCATTCCGCAACGTCGTCGCCTTCGGCATCATGTCGCTGGCGATTCTGCTCGCGTTCTCGCGCGCGGCTTGGGGCGGCCTCGTCATCACGGCGGCCTTCATGCTGGCGCTGATGGTGTTGACCAGCCGCTCGCAGTCGGAGCGCTCGCGCATCATCGTGATGGCGCTCGTTGCCGCCGTCCTCGCGGTCGCGCTGGTCGCGATCCTGTTGTCGTTCGACTCGACCGCGCAGATGTTCAAGCAGCGCGCGAGCTTCGACCAGAGCTATGACGAAGGCCGCTTCGGCCGGTTCGGGCGCCACATCCTCGGCGCCCAGATGGCACTCGATCTGCCCTTCGGAATCGGGCCGCTGCAGTTCCGCAACTACTTCCCCGAAGATACCCACAATTCCTACCTGAATGCGTTCATGTCAGGCGGCTGGATCTCCGGCCTCGTCTATCCGGCGCTGGTCTTCGTCACGGTCATGACGGGCTTCCGCTACATCTTTCTTCCCCTGCCCTGGCAGCGGACTTATCTCGCGATCTTCTCGGCCTTCCTCGGCACCGTCGGCGAGAGCTTCATCATCGACACCGACCACTGGCGGCACTTCTGGATGATGCTGGGGGCGATGTGGGGCATGTATGCCGCCGCGGCGCGTTACCGCGCGACTTCCGAACCGGCGCTCACCGCCGAGGCGGCCGCCCGCGCTTCTTAGCCGGTTTCTCCTCGGGCATATCGAGCAGCCCCTTGAGCTTCTCGGTCGCTTCCAGAACGGCCCCGTAGCCTTCGCTGGCGAAGCGCAGCAGCAGTTGCAGTTCCGCTTCCGAATACGTGCTCCAAAGCCGGTGCATCGCCTCCTGCATCGGTACGTAGTAGCGCCCGATCCTGGCGGTGTTCTCGGGCACAGTCACGATGAAGACCTTGCGGCGGTCAATCTCATCACGCTCGCGACGGACGAAACCGGCCTTCTCCAGGCGGTCGACCACGCCGGTGATGGCGCCGGTGGTGAGCCCGGTGACCTCCGCGAGCCGGCCCGCCGTCACGCGGCCTTCGAGGATCAGGAAGTCGAGGCATTCGAGATCGGAACCGGAAATTCCCGCCACGTTGGCAACGGCTTGCCCATACAGCACGCCCTGTGCGGACGACCGCCGCATTGCCTCTTCCAGTTCCTGCATCAACGCCACGCGCGGTTTCAACCTTGACAAGGCCTCTCCTGTCTCTTACCAGATATATATCTTACCGTCTAAGATAATTAGCAACTGATCTTTCGTAACCCACGCAACCGAACGGAGCAAGGCATGCCCCGCCGTCCCCGCAAGGCCCTGATCATTGGCGGCGGCATCGCTGGCCCGGTCGCTGCGATCTTCCTCAAGCGTACCGGCTATGACGTCGAGATCTACGAGGGCCGGCCGCATGCGAGCGGCATCGGCGGCGGCCTGCAGATCGCGCCGAACGGCATGCATGTGATGGCCGAGCTCGGCCTCGCCGACGAACTGATCCGTCAGGGCTCGATCGCCGAATCCTTCGATTTCTATTCGCAGTCGGGCAGGAAGCTCGGCTCGATCAACCGTGACATGGAGAAGCGCTTTGGCCAGCCGGCTGTGAATCTGCGTCGCGCCACACTGCAGGAGATCCTCTTCAACAAAGCCTGGTGCTCGAATGCCGAGCTCTATTTCGAGAAGCGCCTGGTCAAGATCATCGACCGGCCCGACCAGCCGATCGTCGCCTATTTCGCCGACGGCACGACCGCCGAAGGCGATTTCCTGATCGGCGCCGACGGCGTGCACTCGAAGGTGCGGCGCCATGTGGTTCCCGACGGGCCAGAACCCTTTGACACTGGCCTGATCGGTTTCGGCGGCTTCGTGCCCCGCTCTGCGCTCGAAGCCAGATCGATCGGCGGGCGGGTCGAGACCACGTTCGGCCAAAGCGGCTTCTTCGGTTACGGCTTCTGCAGCTCCGATCCCGCCGACGGCGCGATGTGGTGGAGCACGCAGCCTTCGCATGGTGTCGACGCCGCGACGTTCCGCGCCATGGATCATGCGGCGCTGAAGCAGCATTTGCACGACTTCCATAGCGGGTGGCACGACCCAATCCCGCGCATCATCGAGGCCGCCGACAACATCGTGGTGACCGATACGCTCGACGTCGCGAGCTTGCCGACCTGGTCGCGCAAGCGCTCGCTCCTGATCGGCGACGCCGCGCATGCCACCAGCCCGCATGCCGGCCAGGGAGCTTCGCTGGCGCTGGAAGACGCGATGCGGCTCGGCAAGCTCATGCTGGACGGGCAGGAACTCGGCCTCACCTTCCAGAATTTCGAGCACGAGCGCCGCCCGCGCGCGGAAAAGATCGTCGCGATCGCCCGCCGCAACGGCAACAGCAAGCGCGAATTCAGCGCCGCGGGAGCGTGGGTTCGCGATCACGTACTGAGTCTGCTACTGCCGGTGACCTCGCGATGCATGGACTTCATGTACGTCTACGATCCACGGGCGGCGTAAATCGTAGGGTGGGCAAAGCGCAGCGTGCCCACCTTTCTTGCACCGATCGTGGATGGTGGGCACGCTGGGCTTTGCCCACCCTACAATCCGAGATTAATTCTCCACCGCAAACGTCAGGCCGGCGTGATCGACCAATCGCTTGATGAGCTTGTCCTTCATCGCAGCGCCCGGCGTCCAGATGCCGGCGGGAACGTCCGGCGCATCGCGCAACAGACAGATCGCGCATTCCGAGATCATCTTCGACGTCGATCCATAGCCGGGATCGCGGTCGCCCTTCACCGAGGCGCGCACCTGGCGGCCGTCGGGTGCAATCGCGACGTACAATAGATCATAGCGACCGTTTTCGCGTTCTTCCTTCGAGGGCCCCTCGCCCGGCTTCGGCGCGTTCGGACCGGTCTTCTCGGTATTCGCCGCCATCACCCGCTTGGCGTTGGCTTCGCCTTTTTCGCCGGGACCGGTCAGCACCATTTCGTCGTAGATGAATTCCTTACCGTAAGGAAAACCCATCAGCATGTTGGAGCGATGGACGTTGCGCGTGTTGATCAGCGCCATCATGAACGGCGCCGCCCAGGACTGCAGGTCTTCCTCGTAAGCCGGCCTGTTGCCTCGCGGTTGCTTTGGCCCCGCAAATCCTGGCGTCAGCGCAAACGGATCGTTCAGGATGGCCACCAGGCTGAGATCCTTGGCGACTGCATCGAAGGTCGCCTTGGCGCTGGCCGCGGTGCCGCCGGAGAGCGTGCCGCGCATGTCGCGCACGCGCCCCTTGACGCGCGATGCCGGTGCACCGAACACGCGCTTCGCTTCCTCCTGCACGAAGAACGCGCCGAGCTCGAACGGCAGCGAGTCGAACCCGCATGAAAACACAATCCGCGCGCCGCTCGCCTTCGCCGCGGCCTCGTGCTTGTCGATGATCTGCCGCATCCAGACCGGCTCGCCGCAGAGATCGAAATAATCGACACCCGCTTCCACGCAAGCTGCGACGAGGTCGTTGCCATAGAGCTGATACGGGCCGACCGTGCTGATCACGGACTTGGCCTGCCCAACCATGGCTTTCAGCGACGCGACGTCATTTGAATCGGCGACGATCAGCGGCGTGTCCGCGGGCGCGCCGATGGCGTCGCGCACCGAGGCAAGCTTCTCCTTGCTACGCCCGGCCATCGCCCATTTCAGGCTATCGCCCTTGTAATGATCGGCGAGATATTCGGCGACGAGCTGGCCGGTGAAGCCGGTTGCGCCATAAACAACGATGTCGAATTTCGACGACATAGGATGAGTTTCCCTGCAACGAACCATTGGCCCTTCTTGTCATTGCGAGCGCAGCGAAGCAATCCATTTCACCACTTGTGGAGACATGGATTGCTTCGTCGCTTTCGCTCCTCGCAATGACGGCAGGAGTTCCTATTTCTTGGCATACGAGACGCCCATGCCAGCGCGCACGTCGGCCTGGATGCCGTACGGCGCGATCGGATAGCGTAGGCCGTTCTTCGCGAGTTGCTTCATGCCGGCAATCGCCTTGGCGAGATCGGCCGGCGGCAGCGCCATCAGCATCTCCTCATCGGGCACGCCGCCATAGCGCCGCTCGGCAAAGCAAGGCAGCGACAGCGACGGCTCGCGCGTCTTCAGCGCCCTTCCCCAGGAATCAGCACACGCTGTTTCGCCGACCACGCCCCATTCGAACTTCCTGTAGCCGGTATATTGCAGGCCGTTGATCAGGATGATCATCTGCCCCGGCGTCGCATAAACGAGGCAGATGTCAGGCGGGTTGAGCCGGCCGCTCGCCAGCGGGCTCGCCACGAACGCCTTGTATTGGCCATAGGGCACCACATCCAGCGCCTCCTGCCGCTTGCGCGCATCTTCCGCCGTGCCATGCCAGACACCGACATAGGATTCACCCGCAAGCCATTTCTCGTCTTGTGGCGCGAGCCCGATCACGGCGCGACATTGCGCGCCGACGAGATCGTCAGCAGTGACGCCGACGGTCCAACCGAGGCGCGAAGCCATGCTGACGATCTGATCGGTGGTGTGGATCGCGGTCGGGCGCCGGATCTTCGGAATCGCCATCATGTCCTCGACCTGCTCGAACAGCTTCAAGCCGATCACGGTCGTCTTCAGCCGGAGCAGGCTGTTGAGATCGGCCACCATCGTGGCCGGATCGAATTGTTCCGGCGGTGTCTGCTGCTGCATGGCGTAAGCTCCCGGGCTTGTTTTGCCCGATCTTAGCCCGATCGACAGCCGGTTGCGACCCGCGTTCTAGGGCGGGGCCTCATTGAGACGCGGCCACCGCCGTATCGACACGAGAGCGGCAGCGATGCGGGCGGACATCGCCGACTTACATGACATCACTACGGCGGATAGACGAGTGATACGCCGTCCTCGCGCGCCGCGGCGGTCATCCGGGCAATTTCAGCGTGCGCCGCCCCCATCAAGTGGAAGACATCTCGTCGTCCATGGTGGAGCAGGTGATCGGCGACGAACCGTCGATGGCAACGCCACCAGACGGCTTCCGATCGGCATCATGCAAACGGAGATCGGACGGCGTTGCTTCACACGATGAAGATAGACCGCTAGAATGCGTTTGGTAGTGGCCTGTACTGTTCGCCAGACAAGGAGGCTGCGGATGGCTGAACGATTCAAGGTCGGCGATCGAGTCCGGTGGAACTCGGAAGCTGGACATGTCAGCGGCACGATCATCCGGGTTCATGTCAAGGATTTCAACTACAAGGGCCATACGCATCACGCGAGCCCGGAATCACCGCAGTACGAGATCAAGAGCAGCAAGACAGACCATATCGCCGCTCATAAGGGGGAGGCACTTACCAAGCTGTCTGAGTAAGCGGCTTGGCGTGCACGGCCCAGAGCGCGATGCCTAACAATGGGATCGTGGCACAAGTTTCGCGTCTCTCCCGGATTTGCGAGCATGCGCCCTAGTTGGCTGACGGCCCCGGCAGCAAATCCTCGGTTCGGCCTACGGCGCGATAGGCGATCAGGCCCATCCACTCGCGCACCGCAAGATCGGTCCGCGACAATCCATCGAGTGCGATGTTGGTGAACCAGAAGATATCGTTGCCCGTCCCGACCCGCCAGTCGACAGGATAAGGTTCAACCGGAAATCCCACTTTCCGGAACAGTCCAACGGATCGCGGCATGTGGAACGCCGAAGTCACCAGCAGCCAGCGCTCGCCCGGTTTCGGCGCCACCAGTGCCTTGGAAAATTGGGCGTTCTCCCACGTGTTGCGCGATTGCCGCTCCATGATCAGCCGCGATTTCGCGATGCCGAGGCCCTCGAAGATTGCCGCAACGTAATCGGCCTCCTTGGCGTCATTGGAAATCAGGTTGGCGCTGCCGCCGGAAAACACCACGCGCGCGTTCGGATATTTTCGCGCGAGTTCAGCCGCGGCGATGATGCGGTCGGCTGCATTGCGCACGATCGGCGTATCGTGTGAGGCCGAAACATCGGAATCGACCGAGCCGCCAAGCACGATGATGCCGTCGGGCGTGCCTTGCGCCGGATTCCATGGCGGAAAGCGCGCCTCTAGCGGATAGAGCAACAGATTCCCGAGCGGCGAGAACCCGGCCACGACAAGCAGCACCATGACTGCGACCAGAAGCTTGCGGCCGAGCGCGGCAAACCGCGTCGCGAGCAGCATGGCGCCGAGCACGCCGATGCCGATCAGGAAATTGGCCGGCAGCAGCATGATGCCGAGCGTCTTCGACAGCACAAAAAACACCCGAGGCGGCCTCCGATCCGTTCAAGCTGGGGAGCGCCATAGCAGCAAACGGGCCGGCGTTCCATCTCGCGTGGATCCGGATGGCACCGATCCGCTTCATCGCCCGCGGGCACATGCAACGATTTCCGCTGGATGTGATCCGGCGACGATTGATCTGACTGCAAAAGCCCCTTCAAAATGCGACGCACGTCACACATTACATGCTCGCCCGAGAATCCCATGACACATCATCATCTTCCTGCGAGCCCCGAGACCTGCCACTGGGGCTTCTTCGAGGCAAAACTCAAGCCGGTGCTCGCGATCGCAAGCGGCGATGAGGTCACCATCGACACCGTCAGCGGCGGGCCCGATGTGGTGCCTGACAGAGCCAAGTTTCACGTCCCGCCGGAGCTTGCCGACATCCATGCGAGGTCCGAGCGGATGCTGCCCGGTCACATCCTCACCGGCCCGATCGCTGTCGAGGGGGCCGAGCCCGGCGATGTGCTGGAGGTCGATATCCTCGATGTCGGGCTGCGGCAGGACTGGGGCTATAACCTGATCCGCCCGCTCTCCGGCACCCTGCCCGACGACTTCCACGAACCGCGCATCCTCAACATCCCGCTCGACCGCGAACGCATGATCGGCCGCCTACCCTGGGGATTGGAGCTGCCGCTAAAACCGTTCTTCGGCGTGATGGGCGTGGCACCGCCGCCGGCCTGGGGCCGCATCACCTCGCTGATTCCACGCGCCATGGGTGGCAATCTCGACAACAAGGAGCTCGGCCCCGGCGCCAAGCTGTATTTGCCGGTGTTCGTGCCCGGCGCGCTGTTCTCCTGCGGCGACGGCCATGGCGTGCAGGGAGACGGCGAGGTCTGCGTCACCGCGATCGAGACCGCGCTGCAGGGCCGCTTCAAATTGACGCTGCGGAAAGACCTGCGTCTCAACTATCCCCGCGCCGAGACATCAGATCACTACATGACGATGGCGATGGACCCGGACCTCGACCAATGCGTGGTGCGCGCGCTCCGCGACATGATCGCATTGCTCGGGGAGAAGCGGAATCTGTCGCGCGAGGATGCTTACACGCTGTGCAGCCTCGCGGCCGATCTGCGCGTGACGCAAACCGTGAACGGCTCAAAAGGCATCCACTGCATGATCGCAAAGGCCATCGTGCACGGCTAACAAGCGGTCGTGACGCCGCACTTGTGTTTGATAACGACCGCTCGATACAATCTCCCTCAACAAAAAGGAGAGGGAGAGACATGCTCAAGGAAAGACTATCGCCGGCGGAAGAAGCCGCCCGCGAACAGGAAATGCGGGAAGAGCTCGCCGCCTGCCCGCGCATCCTCGATTTGATCGCCCGCGGTCCGCTCGGCGATCCCAACGCGGAAGGCGTCATCTATCTGCGCTCGCCGCTCGATCCCAATCCGGTGATCCTGTCGAACGATCAGCTCATGGGCGCGGTCAAGGCGGCGGAGAACTTCTTCCGCCGCGAGGGCATCGGCAAGGAGGATGCGGTCGCGATCCTGTTGCCGAGTTGCCCCGCTGCGGTCGCCGCGATCTGGGGCGCGGCCGCCTGCGGTATCGCCGAGCCGCTCAATCTGTTGTTCACGCGCGAAGCCATCATCGCCCAGCTCAATGCCATCAAGGCGAAACTGTTGCTGGCGCCGCCACCGGGCATGCCGGGCGGGCTTTACGAGAAGATCGAAGGCCTGCAGCGCGATGTGCCGTCGCTGAAGCGCATCGTGATCGTGCCGCTCGACGGCACCATCTCGTTCGATGGTGAAACCTTGAAACCCGATCCGGCCTGGCGCGGCGATTACGGCCGGTCGAAGGATTTTTCCGAAGCCGACCGCGTCGCCGTGATGCTGCCGACCGGCGGCACCACCGGCCATCCCAAGGTGGCGCGGCTCACCAACCGCGCGATGGTCGCCTCCACCGTCTCCTCGCGCATGGCGCTGGACTTCCGAAAGGGCGAGCGCTGCATGATCACGCTGCCGCTGTTCCATGTCGGCGGCCTGTTCTGCACCGTCGCCAACTGCCTGTCGGCCGGCGCGACCATGTTCATCCCCGGCCCCGCCGGCGCGCGCGATCCGGCGCTGATCACGAATTTCTGGAAGATCGTCGAGAAATACCGGGTCAACATCAACGGTAATGTGCCGACGGCACTCGGCGCCATCGCCGGCGTCCCGGTCGGCGACGCCGATATCTCGTCCTTGCGCGTGACCGCCACCGGCGCCTCGATCTGCCCGCTGGAGATCGAGCGTCGCTATCTTGCAACCTGGGGCGGCCCCTGCATCCAGCAGCTCTACGGCATGACCGAACTTGCCGGCGCCATCACCCACGACGTTCACGGCATCAAGCCGCGTCCCGAAGCCGTCGGCATCCGCAATCCGCTGGTCGAGCTTGCGATCCTCGCGGGTGGCAAGCTGCACACAGGCCCGTGGCCCTCACCGGTCGGCGAACTCTTGACCCGTGGGCCGCAGGTCTTCGCGGGCTATGTCGACAAGAAGCAGACCGACGACGCCTTCCACGACGGCTGGCTGCGCACCGGCGACATCTGCCGGATCGACGCCGACGGTTTCGTCTACATCATGGGCCGAGCGAAGGACGTCATCATCCGCGGCGGCCACAATATCGATCCGCGCGCGATCGAGGATGCGGCGCTGCAATTTCCCGGCGTCGCGCTCGCCGCGGCGGTCGGGCGACCCGATGCTTACGCGGGCGAGGTGCCGATGCTGTTCGTCTCGACCCAGCCCGGGGTCCACGTCGATCCGCAGGCGCTCGCCGCTTTCGTGCAGGAGAACATCCCGGAGCCTCCGGCGCGGCCACGCGCAGTCTCGGTGATCCCGGAAATGCCGGTGACGCCGGTCGGCAAGATCTTCAAGCCGAAGCTGCGCGAGATCGCTGCCGGAGACGCCGCGCGCGAATTGCTGGCCGCGGAAGGCCTTGCCAAGGAGGTGGACGTGGAAGCGATCACCGATCCGTCGCGCGGGCTCTATCTGCGCGTCAACGCCGCGCCCGACAAGGCGGAGACGGCCGGTCGGCTGCTGCAGAAATTCCCTGTGAAGGTCGAAGTCGAGGCGTCCCGCGCCTCATAGCTTCGATCGCAGCATCAGCCGGGCGACGAACATGACGCTGGTCTTTCCGACCAGCGCCGTTCCGCTCACCTGCGCGCTGTCGGCCGAATAGAGCCCGGTGAAGCCGCAGGTCACATCGCGCCCGCCGAACAGCGGCAATACGCCGGCGGACTTGGTGTGCTCGCTGGTGGTGAGCTCGCCGCGCCATTTGCCGCGATCGGCGCTGTAGGAGCCCGAATAGTAGAAATACGAATCTCCGCCCGCGATCCTGCCGTCGTGCAGCACGATGACGCCGTTGGCACGGCCCTGCCCGCCCTCGGTCATCTCGATCTGAATGGTGTAGAGCCCGTTCGTTACTGCCATCGCGCCCGCATTTCCTGGCGCATCATCGTCGGCCCAGGCGGCAGCAAGCAATCCCATAAATCGCGCAATCCTTGCGCGTTTCGCCGCGCCCTCGCCGCCGGCAGACCGAGCGTTGTACTGGGGTGGCGCGCGTTATCCCCAAGGCGAAGGACTGCTTTCCTATGACTTTCCAAAGGGATAGCGCATGAAAAGCGAATCAATTTGACTCACTGGTGCAAAACTAAATAGAGTCTGAATAGATACTTTTCTGTACACGCGTAAAAGGCTAGCGTTTTGCATGGCCACGGAGAAAGCCGAGACCGATCGCATTCCCGTCACTTTGGCGCTCTCGACCATCGCTTACATGGAGAAGCTGGTGAGACAGGGCACCCATGGCACCAGCGTCCCCGGCGTCGCCCGGACCCTGATCGAGGAAGGCATCCGCCTCGCGATCAAGGATGGGCTGTTGTCGATCCGCGACAACGGCAAGCCGTGAAGCGAGGCGTCTGACGGTCCGGCTGAAGGGTGGTCAAGCCAACCCGGACACCATCCGGCAACCTGGGACCACCGCCATGACCGCCATCCTATCGATCTGGACTCCCGAGCGCGTCGAACAGTTGAAGCGCTGCTTCGATGCCGGACTGACCTGCCGCGAGATCGCCGCCGACATCGGCATCAGCCGCAACGCCGTGATCGGCAAGCTCTCGCGCCTCAACCTGACACGGGAACCGCGCGACGACGCCGCCCGGCCGGCGCGAAAGGCCTCTCCCCGCTCGCCGCGCGGAAGGACAGTGAGGCATCAGATCCGGATGCTGCAGGCCGAGTACGGCGAGGCGCCGCCGGAGGAGCCGATCGCGAACGGCCATTGCTGTTCGCTGCTCGAGCTCGACGAGCAGCGTTGCCGCTGGCCGGTCGAGACGCCTGACGCCAGCGACTTCCGCTTCTGCGGCAACCGGCCGGTCGACGGCCTGCCCTATTGCGCAGGCCACGCCCGGCTCGCTTATCAGCCCAACTCTCGTCCGCGCGTGGCGCGGGGATAAGACCACATCTAGCCGAGACGCCAGCCGACGTCCGCCTTGATGCGCTCGAAGAATTCCGGCGTGTAGGCCTGTTCCGGCGTCTGGCGCACGCGCTCGTCCAGCAGATGAGCGTCGTCGCCTACCAGGATGCGCCAGCGATCGGCCTTGACGCCGTCGAGGATGATCCTGGCCGCGGCGGCCGCCGTGGTCGGCGCATCATCGTGGAACGTCCGCGCGCGATCGAGCGCGGCCTGCTGGATCTCCTCGTCCGCCATCGCGTCGACATCGATGCCTGCGCCCTTCATGCGCTGTCGTGCCTGCAGGATCTCCTGTTCCGTCAGCCGGTCGGACTCCGTGCCGATCTGCACCTTCCGCGAATTGGAGACGATCGAGGTGCCGATATGGCCGGGCATCACGACCGAGCACTTGATATGCGGCGCGTTCAGCCGGAGGTCGTTGATCAGCGCCTCGGTGAATCCTTTCACCGCGAATTTCGCCGCGCTGTAGGCAGTGTGCGACACGCCCATGCCGACGCTCGCCCAGAATCCGTTGACGCTGGAGGTATTGACGATATGCGCCTCGTCCGCCTTCACGAGCAGCGGCAGGAAAGTGCGGACGCCGAGATAGACGCCGCCCCAGCAGATGTTGAAGGTGCGCTCCCATTGCTCGCGCGTGTTGGTGAATAGGCTGCCACCGCCGCCGATGCCGGCATTGTTGAACAGGAGGTGGATCTTGTCGGTCGCCTGCTGCTCGATCACCTCGTCGCGAAAGCGCTTGAAATGATCCTCGATCGAGACGTCGGCAACATGGGTGGTGACGCGTAGTCCCTGCGGCAGCTTCTCCGTCTCGCACAGCCGCTTCGTCTCCGCCATCGCCTCGAGCGAGACGTCGCACATCGCGACGTTGCATCCCTCGGCCACGAGCTGCCGCGCCAGCTCCCGCCCCATGCCCGTGCCGCCGCCCGTGATCACGGCAATCTTTCCGGCAAATTCCTTCATTGGAGACGCTGCCCCCTTGTTCTTTTTGTTGGCTGATGCGCCCCATTCCACAAGGCGGGAAATCGACGCCCCGGCGTTTCCTGTGCCGGTGGCGGCGAGGCTAGCGAATGTCGAAGCCGTGATCCAGTGGCGGCGTGTCTGCGCTCCCTCTCCCGCTTGCGGGAGAGGTGGAAGCGAGTTTGCGTCTAGCCGCTGCGGCGCCTTGAGATCAGCCTCAGCCACGGCCTCAAATGGAACGCGGTCATCAGTACGTACATCGGGACCATTCCCGCGAACGGTGACGCAGTCGAGCAGAGCGTATCGGGCGCGCCGCCGACGCCAGTAAGTAGCGCCATGACCACGAAGGTCGGCGCGGCTGCAAGCGATAGCCAGTCGGCTGCGGACATCTTCGTCACAACCGTCGAACGAGCATCAACCTCGAGCTTCGGGCAGTGTATCGTCATCACCATGCTCACCTCTCGGTATCTTCGGTCGAGTGGCCGGGGCCGACGGTCAGCACCGTGACGACGGCCTCCGCCCACTCCACCGTGGCGGTGAGGAATGTTGGGGAAAGGATCGTCCAGTCGACCATGGCTTGGCCTCCTCTTGCCGTCTCGCTGCGTACTGGTCTGTAACGGTGAGGTAGACTAGGACCTGATGCCGAAGGGGTGAGAGTGACAAGTGTGACGGGATTCCGATGGACTCGCTGATCACGGCCGCCGCGCGTGCGCTCGCGATGGGCGATCCCCTCGGCGCATTGAACCGCGTCGCGCTGCGCGAGGACGCAGCGGCGCTGGCGCTTCGCGGCATCGCGATGGCGCAGCTTGGCGATTTCATCCGCGCCAAGGCACTGCTGCGCAGCGCCGCGCGCGCCTTCGGCCCGAAGGAGGCGATCGCGCGTGCCAGATGCGTCGTCGCGGAGGCCGAGATCGCGCTCGCCTCCCGCGACCTCGGCTTCCCAGCCAAGGCGCTCGACGCCGCGCGGGCGACCCTCGAAGCACACGGCGACTTCGTCAATGCCGCGCATGCGCGCTATCTCGAGATCCGGCGCCTGCTCCTGATCGGACGCCTCGACGAAGCCGAGCGCAGGCTTGCCGACCTCGATCCAGCGCCCTTCCCGCCGGCCTCGAGGGCCGCGCACGAATTGGTCGTTGCGGGCATCGCGATGCGCCGCCTGCGTACCAAGCCGGCCCGCGCGGCGCTGGCGCGGGCCGAGGCCGCGGCGCGGCAGGCCCGCATCCCTGCGCTGACGGCCGAGGTCGAAAGCGCAGCCCTTCTGCTCGGCACGCCCGCGGCGCGCCTCATTGCGCGCGGCGAGGAACGCCCGATCCTGCTCGATGAGGTCGAAGCGTTGCTGGCGTCGACGTCGCTGGTCGTGGATGCCTGCCGCTATGTCGTGCGAGAGACGGACACGACGGTCTCGCTCGCCACGCGTCCGGTCCTGTTCGCGCTCGCCCGCGCGCTGGCCGAAGCCTGGCCCAACGACGTAACCAGGGAGACGCTGGTCGCGCGGGCGTTCCGCGGCAAGCATGCCGATGAATCGCATCGCGCCCGGCTGCGGGTCGAGATCGGGCGGCTTCGCAGCATGCTGCGCACGCTCGCCGAGGTCAGCGCGACCAGACAAGGGTTTGCGCTGGTGCCGCACCACGCACGCGACATCGTCGTGCTGGCGCGCCCGGTCGAGGAGGCGCATGCGGAGGTGCTCGCCTTTCTCGCCGACGGGGAGTCGTGGTCGAGCTCGGCGCTGGCGCTGGCGCTCGGCGCCAGTCAGCGCACCGTG
The DNA here is from genome assembly GCF_054063735.1 of Bradyrhizobium sp. USDA 10063. Taxonomy (NCBI): domain Bacteria; kingdom Pseudomonadati; phylum Pseudomonadota; class Alphaproteobacteria; order Hyphomicrobiales; family Nitrobacteraceae; genus Bradyrhizobium; species Bradyrhizobium sp. USDA 10063. The sequence goes on from NZ_JBSSGP010000002.1 coordinate 1,540,124, forward strand.
CAGCGGGCGCTCGACGAGCTTGCGGCAAAGGACAAGGTGCAGTCGTTTGGTCGCGGGCGTGCGCGCCGCTGGATGACCCCGCCTTTGCCGGGATTCGCGACGACCTTGTTACTCACCGCGCCGCTGCCGAATGGCTAGGGTGCCCTCACTTTCGAGCAACGAGGAGGAACCATGATCACGTCAGAAGCCGAAATCATCCGCGAATATGGCCCGTTCCCGGGCGTCGACCACGTTCATGGGCTGACATACGACGGCAAGCTGGTCTGGTTCGCGTCCGGCGACCGGATCAACGCCATGGACCCGGCGAGCGGGGACACCGTGCGCTCGATCGACGTGCCTGCGCATGCGGGAACGGCGTTCGACGGCGAGCACCTCTTCCAGATCGCCGAGGATCGCATCCAGAAGATCGATCCGAAGAGCGGCCGCGTGCTCGCCACGATCCCCTCGCCCGGCGGCGGCGCAGACTCGGGGCTGGCCTGGGCCGAAGGCACGCTCTGGGTCGGGCAGTACCGGGAGCGGAAGATCCACCAGATCGATCCGAAAACCGGTGCGATCCTCCGCACCATCCAGTCCAACCGCTTCGTCACCGGCGTCACCTGGATCGACGGCGAGCTCTGGCACGGCACCTGGGAAGGCGACGAAGGCGATCTGAGCCGAATTGATCCCAAGACCGGCGAGGTCCTGGAGCGCCTCGCGCTGCCGTCCGGCGTCAGCGTGTCGGGGCTGGAATCCGACGGACGCGATCAGTTCTTCTGCGGCGGCGGCACCAGCGGCAAGGTCCGGGCAGTCCGCAAGCCCAAGCGGGGCTCGCGGTAGACACGGCCGCCAACTCGCGGCTTGCTTGGGGTATTCCAGCCTGGATGCGGCGCAGAACACCTGCGCCGCATTTCGCGTTTTTGAACCTTGAACCGTCTGCGGCGACCTATTTCCGGGAGGCAATGGATGGAGGCCGTCATGACGTATTGGCGCGATACCATGGTCGATCAGCCCGAGACCGACAGCGGGACGTATGTCACCGGCTGGACCATCAGCGGGCTCGCCGTGCTCGGCACCATCGTCGCCGTTTGGGTGCTGGGTATTTAAGCCGGCCTCGTCACGACGTCTTGCTGAGGCGGCGACCGCCCTGCTTCCGTCGCCTGCGCAAGCTTCAGCCATTCCTCCGAAAGCCGATGCCACTGCTCTTTCTCAACAGCGCCCACCACGCTGGCGGCGTGCCGACGGCATTCTTCGGCTTGCTTGCGGAATCTGTTTGCGTCGTCTGCCATGACCGAAGCTGCACTGCTCCAACCGTTGCTGCCTAAACGCCGCGCGTTCCGGTTCACAGGTTGTCCGGCGTCTTCAGCTCATGCTGTATCTGCTCTTCCTTGAGCTGGCGTTCCGCTTCGTGCCAGAAGCGCTCTTGTTCACCTTCGGGACTTCCCGCCGCTTCCCACAACCGATAGGCGCGCGCCCGGATCGCCTGCTCGTCTATCATCATTTGCCCAGCTCCTTCCGGACCGTGGCAGCGCTGTTGCCAACCTTGTCGACAGCCTTCTGGAGCTGTTCTCTCGTTACCCCAAGTTCTCTGGTCCAGTACTTGACCTCGAAGGCCTCGTGCATGTTGATCTTCGAGCGGTCGCGTTGATCCCTCTTGGTCAGACTATCCATGGCAAGCCCTCTTCCTGCGGATAGAACGCCGGAGCGCGTTGCATGTTCCTGGTGGATCGCGATGGCCTTTCGCCAGCATCACCGGACGCCTTTCTCCCCGCTTGATCTGTGCCTCGATTGCATCCAGCAGGATGACTGCGGACGCGTCCGGTTGATCCAGCTCGCCAGCCTTTTCGAGATAGGTCCAGGCAGTAAAGAACGCGCTGTCGACGAGCGAACGTATCGACTCCATAGGCTGCAAAACCCAGCCTGCGCAGGCGCGTTCCACCACCACTCGCGGCTGATCGTCTCCGGCTTGACAGCCGCTGCCTGCGCGCCGAGGTTGCGACGCCGAGAGATAACGCGACCGGTGGAATGCTGGCGGTTTGATTGCGGCGATCTCCAGCCGGCCCGATCGCCGCACGCCGCCATGATCCGCGCGAGGAGACCGCATGGGCCTGAAATGGTGGTTTCGACCGGCACTGGGCCCGGCAGGCACCTCCTCGCCGGGCGCCGGTATCGCAAAAACTATTCGGAACTTCATTTAGGTTAAATAATTTAATATTTTAATGTGCTATTTAATTGGCATATTTAATGAGCGGCCAGAGTTAAGGAGAAGTCAAATGAAGATCGGCTTCGGCATTGCCGCCGCGATTTTGGCCCTCGCTCTGACGACGGTCACCCCGCCTGCGCAAGCCTGCAATGACAATGGGAATTGCGCGAACGCACCCGGCCATACCAGGGGAGTCCCCAGCCCGATCGCCGGCGCGGGCCTTCCGATCCTTGCCGTTGGCTACGGGGTCTACTGGCTGATCAAGCGGCGTCGTAAGTACGACTGACATCTTTCCCGTGGACACACCGAGAAGAACCACGGGGCCTTATCCGCCGGGTCCACCCGGCTTACCGCTCATTGGAAATCTGCTGGCGCTCGGCAAGGACCCGCTGGGCTTCTTTACTGAAATCGCGCACCGGTACGGCGACTTCGTCTCACTCAATCTGGCCGGGTGGCCGGTACTTTTTGTCAGCGATTTGCCTGCGATCGAGAAGGTCCTCGTCCAGGAACATCGGAACTACATCAAGCACAAGTTCTTCTGGCGCCACGTGACGGCGGTGTTCGGGAAAGGCCTGCTCACCAGCGAAGGCGAGCTTTGGCAGCGCGAGCGGCGCTTGGCTGCGCCCGCCTTCGCCGGCCAGCAACTTCGCGACTACGACGACGCGATGGTAACCCTTACTCGCCAGATGCTTGGCGGCTGGAAGGATGGCGAGGTCATCAATATCCATCCCGAGATGATGGGATTGACGCTGCGCATCGCAGCCAAGACGCTCTTCGATTCAAGGGTGGACCGAGACATTCACGAGATGGACCGTGCGATGAACGATCTCATCGTGGAGATCGCATCACGCTACAAGCGCCCGATCCTGATTCCGGACGCGATTCCATTGCCTGGCCACCTCAGATACCGGCGGGCGATCCGGACGATTGAAAGAGTTGTTTCGTCCATGATCGCTGAGCGGCGCGCGAGCGGTCTGGAACATCGAAATGATTTTCTGTCGCGGCTGATGGCGGCGCGCGATGAGGCGGGAAGGCCTGTGTCCGACTCGTTGCTTCGGGACGAGGCGATCACGCTGCTCCTTGCGGGGCACGAGACCACCGCTCTGGCACTGTCCTGGACATGGTTCCTGCTCGGCCAGCATTCGCCCGCCCAAGCGCGCATGGCCGCCGAGATCGCGGACGTGCTCGGTGATCGCCCCGTAACAGCCGACGATCTTCCACGCCTGAAGTTCACGGAAAGCGTGGTGATGGAGGCGATGCGGCTTTATCCGCCCGCCTGGGCAATCGGCCGGGAATCCGTGCAACCTTTCGAGCTTGGCGGCTACTCTTTCCCAACGGGGACAACCATCTTCATCATGCCATGGGTCCTCCATCGCGACCCGCGTTACTTCGAGGAGCCGGGGACTTTCCGTCCCGAGCGCTGGATGGGCGACCTTGAGCGCGAGTTACCCCGCTTCGCCTATATGCCGTTCGGCGGCGGCCCGCGCGTCTGCATTGGCCAGCGTTTCGCCATGATGGAAGCCGTTCTGGTGCTGACGACGATGGCCCAACGTTTCTCGATGGAATGGCTGCCAGATCGCAAGGTGACGCCATTTCCGTCGATCACGCTGCGCCCACAGGGCGGCGTGTGGATGAAGATCAAGGAGCGTCGGACGATGAATGGTCGGAGCGGCGGGGTTTGAACCCACGACCCCGAGTCTTGCGCCAAGCCTGAACCAAGGCCTGGTCGATGAAGACAAACCTTCATCGAGCATGCATTGAGGTTCGCTCCTCAAATGTCGCTCGATACATGCCTCTTGGATATTTTACATCACTTATGGAGGTAGCCCCATGTCGATCGTGCAATTTACCCGTTTCAAAACCGACAAGGCCGAGGAAATGCTCCAGATTGCCAGGCAGGCGAAAAAGATCTTTGAAAAACACGGTGCCGAATTTCTACGGCTGTCCCGTTTCCACACTGGCACGTGGGCAGGAGAATGGCTGGTTACGACGCGCTACTCCAGTTGGGAAGTTTACGGCAAAGTGCAGGAGGCCGTGGCAAAGGACCCGGAGTTCGTGCAACTGCAGGCTGACGGAATGAAGATCGCCGAACTACAGGGCCGCAACATCGCCGTTGGCATCGATCTCTAGAAGCGTTTTCGAGCGAAGTGGACACCGGTTCGCATGAAGAAAACGCGTCAAAACAAGAATCTGGAGCCTCGGTTCTGATTCCATCAGAACCGAAAGTCAGGCGCCGCCCAGCGAACCACGTTAAGCGCGGAGGCCGCTGGACATGTGCCGGCGGCCTTTTCAATTTCGATGGACGTAGTTGGGTTACTCTGCGCCCGGCTCCTTCGCTGCCACCTCTCCAGCGATCCGATAATCTCATCATCAACGCAATAGATCGTCGCCGCGAGATGCTTGTCCGTTAACTTCGCGCCGCGCAAATCGTCGCGGCGCTTATGGGAATAGGCCTCCGCCGCCCGCTCCACGGCGACGCACGTCCGCTGCACGCTCTTCGCAGATCTCCCTCCAGAGTTCGTACGTCTCTCTCACCATCTCGTCCAACTCGTCGTACGAGAACAGGACGACGCCACGGTCCGCAAAGATCGTCGGCTTCCGTGGCCCCTTAGCCGATAGATCGAACTGAACGACGGCTAGCAAAACGTCGGCGAAATCCTGATCGGCGGCTCTGATTCTTTCGTGCATGACCGAGAACACAAAACGACGGCCCTGTTCGGTCAGCCGCTTGACACGCCGAGGATCTAAAAACGGAATGACTGCTCGTTCTTCCAGCCGCAAAATTGTCGGCTGCCAGTAGACGACCTTGGTCCCAATTCCCAATTGGAACGGGTAGATGTCGTGATGCCGCCCGACTATGCCCTTATCATCCACGAAATTGAAAAGACCGCTTGCGACCCGTAGGTTTGCCTGCTCCTCGGCATCGCTGTGAGACTTCCGCTGAATCGTTTGAGCGATCTTCTCCCATGGAGTGCGTGGCATCGGCCCGACCAAGTCAGACTGCACGTTCAAAACATCGGATAGCGTGCCACGGACCGGACCATACGAGTACGGCGGGTGTCCCAATCTCATCTGTTCAAGGTCGCGCCTTTTCTCGTCTCGTGGTTTTGGGGCAATCCGAGCGAGATCGATTTCAGGCAAAGGGCGTATCTTCACGTGGCTCTCCGGCGGACGGCTGACTGCCAACAGAAACTTTGTGATGCTTAAACCGCTCCCGAATCACATCGTCGGGAATACGCATCCCAAATGCCAGAGACGTTCTACCTTTGTCCACCACGAAATGCCACGGCGCGCCCTTCGCGTGGGAGATATCCACGAGTCTTCCCGGAGTCATACGACCGTACGATTGCACGATTCGGCTTATATGACGAACTATCTCAGGTTCGCGCGGGGTGACAATAGGCTCTCGGGTGCCATCAACCACGTTTAGCTTGGCCGCCCTAAAGCGAATCGGCTCTGCGCCAGCACTCTTAAACGCTTGATAGGCGGCGGGATGCACCGGCCCATATTCCCAAGCCTCGAAATAGCCGGACACTAACGGGCGTCCCTGTTCAATCAGGAAGATCGCGTGTGCGAAGTACAATAGCTTCTGGAGCGCCAGATTGGTTAGGGGCTGACCAATCCGCTCGCTTTCCTCTAGCATCAGATTCGCGATGCAGCGCGGGTCGTAGACCTCAGGCATTGATGCCATTTCTCGTATGACTAAGTCTGGCGCAGGGGTGCCGGTGCGTCCGGCCTTAGTTTGCCTTTAGCCTCGAAAGCGCCAACTCGATCATCCCGTCATCGAACAGTTTTAGCTTGCGCTGAGAGGCTTCGCCCCCGCCGAGCCAACTCGCGAGCCCCTTCTTTACCCCGTCTAAGGTCGGCTCCACTTTGTCATGGTCAAGTAACCAATCAACTGTCGCCAACAACTCCATTCCCAGCGGGAATTCAAAGCCGTCGATCAGGCTGGTGGTCTCGTCCAGCGCTCCGCTGAACTCCTTCGCATCGGTGGTTTTCAAGTAGGTGGCGACAACGTCCTTTTTAGCGCTTTCGAACCAAATGGTATCGAGCACACTCGCATCGGCAACGCGCTTCTCGCAGTGGAGGTAACTTCCATCCAGGCTATTCAGCAAATGCCCCAGGGTCGGAGCATACGGACCGAATTTGTCGGCCTGAAACGTAAGCTTTAGCGGGCTCGCTTGACCACTGCTCATGATCTTTCGTTGAAGCAAATAGGCCAGCTTCTGAATTTCGAGCAGCGTACATTCGAAGCCGAGAACGGAATATCGTCGAACTAGCTCAGCAACGAGTGCGCGCGCCGAAGTCAACTTCTCAACGCCAGAGGGCTTACCCACGTTTTGATACCTCTCAGTCGGCTCGTAAACGATGACTTCGATACCTTCAATGTTACCAAGCGACGACTGGATAAGTGGCCGAACATTTTTCCAATCGAGTCCTCCGTTCCCGCTTCCGAGAGGCGGAAGAGCAATAGACTTGATCTTATGTTCGCGAATGACACGCACTAGGTCCTGAAGCCCTTCCTTGATCCATTCAATTTTAGAAGGATTCCGCCAATGCTGTTTGGTGGGAAAATTGATGATCCACTTCGGTCCATCAACCCAATCCTGCCGTTCCGTCACGAAGACCCGACCGACTTTGATCTCGTTCTTCTTGCACGCAGCGGCGTACGCGCGGAAGTTATCGGGGAAGGCCTCTTTGAACATCAAGGCAATCCCTTTTCCCATCACGCCGACTGTATTCACGGTGTTGACCAGGGCCTCAGTGTTTGCCTTGAGCAAGTTACCCTCGGTGAAGGTAATCATCAGAAGTACCATCCTCGCTTGGTGTTGACTTCTAGCTTCAGCTTGCGCTGAGATACTAAGTCGTTCGTCCACGTTCTTTGTTTTTCGTCACAACATGCCACGTACAGAAGAACGTCGATCGGCATGTGCTTATGTACCAAGGCTTCTGCCATATACCGGTTCGTCTTATCGGGATCGTCGTTGTCTCGGCTGAAATCACTGTTTTGCAGTATCTTCCAATCAATCCGCTCAAGATGATCTAGCTGGTTGGAGTACTTCGTCAGAGTGGCGCACGCGTGCCTGTCCGTGATCACGAACGGCACGCCTTTCTCTTTGAGACGCCCAAGGGAAGTGACAAGAATTACGATCTGATCGTTATCCCTCTGCGGTACATTGCGGCCCGTATGAATGTTGTAGGCCATCATCGACCGAGGCGTGAAGTAGAACGGCACATAGTCGCTTAGGGTGCCATTTGGATGCACAGGAACCGCCCATGACTTCCGTTTATCGATTAGCTCCACGAGCCCGATGTTCACGAAATTGGGGTCCTGCTTATCGGAACTGCGACAGTGGAGTCCGTTGTCCAATATCCAAGGCAGGTTGTTTTTGTGCGTGATGCGAAAAATGAACGCATTTTCCGCTGTAAGCTCTGGCAACGCCAAAACTCCCTCCCGAAAGGAGCGACGAGCCACAGGTGCAGTAGAGAGCTGACGCGTCAAGGCCCCCCAGTTCGCGCCAAACTCGACAGTAGAACACAATAAGAACAAGAGCATTTTGTCAACACAAAAGTGCTGTCCGCTGCGTACGGACAGGTATGTACGGACGGCTAATGACGAAGCCTACTGGCACGCCGACAAGAAACCCAAGAGAGCCACGCCTTTGTCATGCGTCCTTGGTGAAACCGGCAACAGCGTCGGATTTGCCAAATTCCTGATGTCGCTTTGAAAAAATGGTCGGAGCGAAAGGATTTGAACCTTCGACCCCTAGTCTCCCAGACTAGTGCGCTAACCGGGCTGCGCCACGCTCCGATGCCGTTCCATTAGCTGCGATCCGGGCTTCGCGCAAGGCGCGCGAGGCACACCGTCAAGAGGGAGTGGCGGCCATTGGTTCCGGCCGCCCCCTACCCCTCCTTCATCGCCGAATCCAGCATTTCCCGGCAGTTCATCAGGTCCTGGAGCGCCCGCTGCAGGCGTTCGCGGTCGGCGGCGGGGATGCCGCGGGCGGGTGCGGCTGCCGCGGCGGGGGGCTGGGCGGGCGGTGCTTGCCGGCCCTTGAAGGGGGCGAGGATGCCGTCCTCGTCGGGGTCGACGAAGCGGTAATCGATCTCGATGGCGTTGCCGTCGTCATATTCCTCGTCCTCGGCATCGTTATCGTGGCCGGCGGCCTCCTCTTCCTCGTCGGGTTCCCGAAGGCTCTGGCCGATCGCCTCCTCGACGGCGCCGAAGGAGATCGCCGCACTCTGGTCGGAGATCGCCTGGACCGACTTGACGCCGTGCTCCTTCAGGATCCGCTGCACGCCGCGGATCGTATAGCCCTCGCCATACAAGAGGCGGCGGATGCCCTTGAGCAGGTCGACGTCGTCAGGGCGATAGTAGCGGCGGCCGCCGCTACGCTTCATCGGCTTGATCTGCGCGAACCGCGTCTCCCAGAAGCGCAGCACATGCTGCGGGATGTCGAGCTCGTCGGCTACCTCGCTGATGGTACGGAATGCATCGGGCGCCTTCTCCAAATGCCCGCTCCCTCTCCTGGAGTATGATCCGCACTGGACCATGATCCGATTATACGGAATCGGATCCTGATCTCATCTCTTTGTTTGAGCATGATCTTTTCGGAAAGCCGGTTTCCACTTTTCCGGATCATGCTCTGATGCGCTCGCGACAAACGCCATGCGTTTGCGCGGAAATTTGCTCAACAACGATAGCGCGGGATGACGATTCGAAGAAACGCCATCGCGCCCAAGCAGGACTTATCCGCGAAGGAATTATTCGCTCTTGCCTTCGCCGTTGGTCGACCCGTGGTTGCCGTTGATCCGCTGCTTCAGGATCGCCGACGGCTTGAACACCATCACCCGCCGCGGCGAGATCGGCACTTCGGTGCCGGTCTTCGGGTTGCGTCCGATGCGCTGGCCCTTCTTGCGCACCATGAAGGAGCCGAAGGACGACAGCTTCACCGTTTCGCCCTTTTCCAGGCAATCGGTGATTTCCTTCAAGACGAGTTCGACGAACGCCGACGATTCAGTGCGCGACAATCCCACCTTTTGGTAGACCGCCTCGCACAAATCGACTCGTGTGACTGTTTTACCGGTTCCGGTCATCGCCTGCCCCGCACTCTCGGCGAACAAAATTTGTCCCCTGAAATTAGGAGGTTAGCAGGCGATGGTCAACAGTGGCGATAATGCAGCAGCCTGCCGAAAAACGTCAGGGATGTGTCTTTTTTGATTGCGCGCCTCACCAGCGAACGAGCGCCGAGCCCCAGGTGAAGCCGCCGCCCATCGCTTCGAACAGCACGAGATCGCCCTTCTTCACGCGTCCATCCTTCACCGCAACGGATAGCGCCAAGGGAATCGATGCCGCCGAGGTGTTGCCGTGGCGATCGACCGTCAGCACCACCTTCTGCGGCGCAATATGAAGCTTGTGCGCCGAAGCATCGATGATCCGCTTGTTGGCCTGATGCGGGATGAACCAGTCGATATCCTCGGCGCTGGTACCGGTGGCGTTGAAGGCGTCGACGATCACGTCGGTGATCATGCCGACCGCGTGCTTGAACACTTCGCGGCCTTCCATCCGCAGATGGCCGACCGTCTGAGTCGATCCCGGGCCGCCATCGACGAACAGCTTCGCCTTGTGGCGGCCATCGGAGCGCAGATGCGTGGTCAGCACGCCGCGGTCGGACGATTTGCCCGGCTGCTCCTGCGCCTCCAGCACCACCGCGCCGGCACCGTCGCCGAACAGCACGCAGGTGCCGCGGTCGTTCCAGTCGAGGATGCGCGAGAAGGTCTCGGCCCCGATCACCAGCGCCCGCTTGTAGGCGCCCGTGCGCAGGAAGTTGTCGGCGGTCGCCAGCGCGAAGACGAAGCCGGAGCACACAGCCTGCAGGTCGAAAGCCGCGCCATGGGTGATGCCGAGCCCGTTCTGCACCGCAACCGCGGTTGCCGGAAACGTATTGTCCGGCGTCGAGGTCGCGAGCACGATCAGGTCTATATCCTGCGGATCGAGGCCGGCATTCGCCAGCGCCGCACGCGCGGCGTTGATGCCGAGATGAGAGGTGAACTCCCCTTCGGCGGCGATATGCCGCTCCCTGATGCCGGTGCGCTGTACGATCCATTCGTCCGACGTATCGACCCGGGTGGCCAGTTCGGCATTGGTCAGGACCCGCTCCGGCAGGTAAGAGCCGCAGCCGAGCACGACCGATCGTATCGCAGTCACGAGACAGCCTCCTGCGCGGTCTGCGCTGAGGCCAGCGCGCTGCCGTCGCGGTTGAGCATCTGATTGATCTTGGTGAGGAGATCGTAGTGGGCCATCTCATAGCCAACATCGACGGCATAGGCAAAGCCTTCGGCGCTGATCCCGCCGTGACTTTTCACGACCAGGCCCTTCAGGCCCAGCAGCACCCCGCCGTTGGACTTGTTGGGGTCCATCTTGTTGCGTAGCGCCTGGAAGGCGCCGCGCGCAAAGAGGTAGCCGATCCGCGACAACAGGCTCTGCGACATGGCGTTGCGCAGGAATTCGGACATCTGCCGCGCGGTGCCTTCTGCCGCCTTCAGCGCGATGTTTCCGGAGAAGCCCTCGGTCACGATGACGTCGGCCAGGCCCTTGCCGATGCCGTCGCCCTCGACGAATCCGAGATAATTGAGCTGCGGCAGGTTCATCGCCCTGAGCAGTTCGGCCGCCTCGCGGATCTCCTCGTGTCCCTTCATCTCCTCGACGCCGATATTGAGCAATCCGACCGTCGGCCGCTCGATGTTGAACAGCACGCTCGCCATCGCGCTGCCCATCACCGCGAGCGCAACCAGATGGTGCGCATCGCCGCCGATGGACGCGCCGAGGTCGAGCACGACGGAATCCCCGCGCAGCGTCGGCCACACCGCCGCGATCGCCGGGCGGTCGATCCCCGGCAGCATGCGCAGGTTGAACCGCGCCATCGCCATCAGCGCGCCGGTGTTGCCGGCGGAAACCGCGACGTCAGCCTCGCCGTGCTTCACCGCGTCGATCGCAAGCCACATCGAGGAGGTCTTGCGGCCGCGCCGGAGCGCCTGGCTCGGCTTGTCGTCCATGCTGACGGCGACATCGGTATGGATAACGCGCGAGGCCGCCTTCAGTGCAGGATGCCTGGCCAATTCCGCTTCGATCAGCTTGCTGTCGCCGAAAAGCAAGAATTCGGTACCGGGATGCCTAGCGAGCGAAATCGCCGCGCCGGGGACGACGACGGATGCGCCGACATCGCCGCCCATGGCGTCAAGCGCGATTCGAACCTTTTGAGGCATGAACGTCCCGGAAACCTGCTCTCTGGCCGCCTTGAAGCAGACTGGCCACCCGTTTGAAAGCCACCGCCGTCAGCGATGTCCATCGCGCTCAGCGATGTCTATCGCGGTCAGCGATGTCCATCGCAGTCGCGATGCCCGGCCGGAGGCAACGGCGCCCGGCCGGGCGCGACAATAACCTGTCCCCGTTCTGACACAACCTCTTCACCATGCTTTGCCAGCCGGCCGGGGGTTGGTGGGAACGGGGAGGCAGATACGCAAGATACATCAAGCGATTCAATATCTTATCTTATATCTACGAGATTGCAACGGATCGGCTTCACACGATGGTTCGGGCTCACAATCCACTTTAGCCGGCGCCTATTTCCCCTTGGATTTCCCTTTGGGCTGGCTTCCACCGGGCGCTTTCGGCGCAGGCTGCAGCGCTTTCAGCGCGGCAAACGGGTGATCCTCGGGGTCGGCGGCCTCGACCACCGGCTCGAACACGGCATCCGCCTTGCGCGGATAAGGATCGATCCCCAGGAACAGCGCGTCGGTCGCGAGCCGGCCGAGATCGATCATGCCGTTCTCGATCGGCTCCGGCGGGTCGGGAATCTCGGCGTCGCTGCGCTCGGCCTCCTCCGCCAGCGCGGCCATCTGCGGGATCTGCTCCGGCGGGGCGAAGATCAGGTCGATCTCCTCGTCGATGTCGTTCTCGATCTCCTCGAGCGTCACCACGCAGGTCTGCCCGACCCGGGCGCGCACCGAGCCGGCGACATGGAAGCGACCGCCGCTCTTCGGCGTGACGTCGAACGAGGCCTGCGCAGAAAGAATCTCGCGCAGGCCCGCGATATCGGCCAGGGCCTGGCGCTGGCGCGGATCGGCGACGATGTCGCGGTGCATGCCGGTGTCCGGCACCTGCGCCACCGCGACCAGCGCGCGCCAAGGATCACGCGAAGGATGCGGCCTGTCTGTCTCGGTCGTCCTGTTCATTGAGCCGCGCCCACCTGCTCCGGCACTGGAAACTTCCACGATCCGCCCGACAGCGCCGGCGCGTCGAGTTCGTCAAGCACGGCCGCCACGCGCTCGGCATAGGTCGCGAGCAGCCGTGCGTTCTCGATCTTGTCCCCGTTGAAGATATTCTTGCAGAATGCGTTTGCCAGCGCCTCGTGACCATCAGTGAGCGCAAGGTCGTAGGCCACGGAGCGGCCGTAGAAGGCTTCGCCGAACGCCTTCATCCGCTTCGGCACCGTGAGGTCGCCGACCCCCATTTCGCGCAGATTGTCGTCCATATCCTCGCAAAAGCGGTCGAACAGCGCCTGCGACAGGCCCGATTCGCCTTCCACCGCCCGGAGGCGCCGCAGCACCAGCCACAAATGCATCAACAGCAGGTCGAATCGGCCGTTAACCGTGTCCGCGACTGCGAACTCACGGTAAAACACCGGTTCTCGCGCCTGCGTCACGATCATGCCATAGATGGTCTCGATGGTGCCGCGCGGGGGTAGCCGGGGTTTCTTGAAGTGATTGAACGGCCAAAGCATTGTGGGTTCCGCCCGCGGGCCCAAAGCGCCCGCCTCTGTTGCAATCCTCAGCCGTGCCCGGTACGTCAACGCCTCGCGCGACGCAAGGGGACGGATCAGTTCCGCCAATGACCGAAGCCAACAAGACCAGCCCACGCGTGTCGTTCTCACGCGGCGTGCTAGCGCGCTGCCGCGGCGCGGCGGCCATCGGCCTCGTCTGCGTGCTGCTTGCCGCCTGCACCGGCGAACAATTCCAGAAGGGCTACATCCTGCCGCAGGGCGCGCTGGAGCAGATCCCGATCGGCGCGAGCCAGGACCAGGTGCTGATCGTGATGGGCACTCCCTCCACCGTCGCGACGCTGGACGGCGAGGTGTTCTATTACATCTCCCAGCGCACCGAGCGCCCGGTCGCCTTCATGAACCAGCGGGTGGTCGACCAGCGCGTGATCGCTGTTTATTTCGACAAGAACCGCACCGTCCGCCGCATCGCCAATTACGGCCTGCAGGACGGCAAGATCTTTGACTTCGTCAGCCGCACCACGCCGACCTCGGGCCAGGAGCTCAGCTACCTGACGCCGCTGTTCAAGCTGCTGAGCTTCAACTAGCCAAAGCGTTTTCGAGCGAAGTGGATACCGGTTCGCATAGCAATCAAGTTTACGCAGATTGCGTAGACTTATCTGCGCAGAAAACGCGTCAAAACAAGAATCCAAGGCTGCGCCAAGTCGTCGCTTAAGTCGTCGCTTGCAGGATCGCCCTGCGGTCCCCTACGCTCCCTGAAAACAAGGTCAAATCAGGGAGTGAATACGTGAGCCGAACCTTGCTTTCCCGCCGCCGCCTGCTGACGGGCACCGCGGCCGTCTCCGCCGCCGCCATCGTGCCGCGCGCGAGCCTCGGGGCCGGCGACTGGCGGCCGACCGAGACCGTCCGCCTGATCGTGCCGGCCGCCGCCGGCGGCTCCACCGACGTGATGGGCCGCCTGCTCGCGGCGCATCTGCAGACCGCCTGGGGACAGTCGGCGATCGTGGAGAACCGCTCCGGCGCCGGCGGCACCATCGGCACCGCCGAAGTCGTCCGCAACAAGGGCGACGGCCACACCATCCTGGTCGGCAATCCCGGTCCCAACGCGATCGCCTATTCGATCTTCAAGAACCTCAGCTACAAGCAGGATCAGCTACAGCCGGTCTCCAATATGATCCGGATCCCGAACATCGTCTCGGCGCATCCGTCGACCGGCATCAAGTCGATCCCCGAACTGATCGCCTATCTGAAGGCCAATCCGGACAAGCTCACCTATGGCTCCTCAGGGACCGGCCAGAGCCCGCATCTGACCGGCGCCTGGTTCCTGCAGCTCACGGGGCTGAAGATGACGCATGTGCCGTTCCGCGGCGCCGGCCCCGCGCTGCAGGCGGGACTTGCGGGCGACATCCAGGTCCTGTTCGACAACCTCTATCCGTCGCTGCCGCAGGTGCTGGACGGCAAGCTCAACGGGCTTTGCGTCACCACGACCGAGCGCAGCGACTCCGCGCCAAAACTGCCGACCATGCGCGAGAGCGCGCCGGAGCTTTCGAAATTCGAAGTCTCGTCCTGGTTCGGCGTGTTCCTGCCCAAGGCCACGCCCGCGCCGATCGTGGACGAACTCAACCGCCAGATAAAGGCGATGCTGGAGCGCGACGACGTCAAGAAGAACATCGCCGGCATGGGCGCCCGCTCCGACTACGGCACGCCGCAGCAGTTCACCGATTTCGTCGACGCCGAGACCAAGAAATTCGCCGCCATCATCGAGAAGGAAGGCCTGCAGATGGAGGTGAAGTAACTTCCGCCGCCGTCATTGCGAGGAGCGTTAGCGACGAAGCAATCCATCTCCCCGCTCGTTGCGACATGGATTGCTTCGCTCCGCTCGCAATGACGCGGTGAGAGCGGTTGACGCTCTCGAAACAGAAACCCCGCGGCCAACGCCGCGGGGTTTTCGCTCCGCTCGCGCCGCTCAGTGCGCCAGGATCGCCAAGAGCAGCAGCGCCACGATGTTGGTGATCTTGATCATCGGGTTCACTGCCGGTCCCGCCGTGTCCTTGTAGGGATCGCCGACGGTGTCGCCGGTCACGGCGGACTTATGGGCATCGGAGCCCTTGCCGCCATAATGGCCGTCCTCGATGTACTTCTTGGCGTTGTCCCAGGCGCCGCCGCCCGAGGTCATGGAGATCGCCACGAACAGCCCGGTGACGATGACGCCGAGCAGCATCGCGCCGACCGCGGAGAATGCCGCCGACTTGCCGGCCGCACCGCCGCCCGCGATCGCGTAGATCAGGAAGTAGACCACGATCGGCGACAGCACCGGCAGCAGCGATGGGATGATCATCTCCTTGATCGCCGCCTTGGTCAGCAGGTCGACCGCCTTGCCGTAGTCCGGCTTGTCGGTGCCCTGCATGATGCCGGGCTTCTCGCGGAACTGGCGCCGCACCTCTTCCACGATCGCGCCGGCAGCGCGGCCGACAGCGGTCATGCCCATCGCACCGAACAGATACGGCAACAGGCCGCCGAACAGCAGGCCGACCACCACATAGGGATTGTTGAGGGAGAAGTCCGGATTGACGCCGTTGAAATAAGCGTGGTTCGCGGAGTCACTGGTGAAGAATTTGAGGTCCTGGTTATAGGCCGCAAACAGCACCAGCGCGCCGAGACCGGCGGAGCCGATTGCATAGCCCTTGGTCACCGCCTTGGTGGTGTTGCCGACCGCGTCCAGCGCGTCGGTCGACTTGCGCACCTCTTTCGGCAGCCCGGCCATCTCGGCGATGCCGCCGGCATTGTCGGTGACCGGGCCGAAGGCATCGAGCGCGACGATCATGCCGGCCAGCGCCAGCATGGTCGCGGTCGCGATCGCAATACCGAACAGGCCGGCAAGGCTGTAGGTGATGAGGATGCCGGCGATGATGACCATCGCGGGCAGCGCGGTCGCCTCCATCGAGATCGCCAGCCCCTGGATCACGTTGGTACCGTGGCCGGTCACCGAGGCGGAGGCGATCGACTTCACCGGGCGATAGTCGGTGCCGGTGTAGTATTCGGTGATCCAGATGATCAGCGCGGTGACGATGAGACCGACCACGCCGCATTCGAACAGCGCCAGGCCGGAATAGTCCACGCCCGGCAGCTTGTCGAAGCCGATCAGGGTGTAGATCACGCCGGCGATGCCGATCAGCGACAGGACGCCGGTCGCGATCAGGCCCTTGTAGAGCGCGCCCATGATCGACTGGCTGGCACCGAGCTTGACGAAGAAGGTGCCGATGATCGAGGTGATGATGCAGATGCCGCCGATCGCGAGCGGCAGCGTCATCATGTTCACCAGGATCGGCGACTTCGCGAAGAAGATTGCCGCGAGCACCATGGTGGCGACCGCGGTCACCGCATAGGTCTCGAACAGGTCGGCGGCCATGCCGGCACAGTCGCCGACATTGTCGCCGACGTTATCGGCGATGGTCGCCGGGTTGCGCGGATCGTCCTCGGGGATGCCGGCCTCGACCTTGCCGACGAGGTCGCCGCCGACGTCGGCGCCCTTGGTGAAGATGCCGCCGCCGAGACGGGCGAAGATCGAGATCAGCGAGGCGCCGAAGCCGAGCGCCACCATGGCGTCGATCACGGTGCGGCTATCCGCCGCGAACCCCGCAACCTTGGTCAGGTAGGCGAAGTAGATGGTGACGCCGAGCAGCGCCAGGCCCGCGACCAGGAGCCCGGTGATCGCGCCGGCCTTGAAGGCCAGCTCCAAACCGCCAGCGAGCGACTTCGTCGCCGCCTGCGCGGTGCGGACGTTGGCGCGGACCGAGACGTTCATACCGATGAAGCCGGCCGCGCCCGACAGGATCGCGCCGATCGCAAAGCCGATCGCGACCAGGAGCCCAAGGAAGTAGGCCAGCAGGATGAAGATCACCACGCCGACGATGCCGATCGTCGTGTATTGGCGCCGCAGATACGCCTGCGCGCCTTCGCGCACCGCCGCGGCAATCTCCTGCATACGCGGGCTGCCCGCGTCTGCGTTCAGAACGGAAGAAGTAGCCCAGACCGCGTAGACAACGGAAAGTATCCCGCAGAGCACGATCAACCATAATGCTGTCATTGGAATTCTGCCTCAGATCCTTGATGTATCCCCACGCCCTGGTTTTTTCCGCGGGATGCGGCAGGCGCTTATTAAGCGGTCCACCCTGCCCAAAAGGGTAGCCACAATCGGTCGCGACCTTGCCAAAATCGCTTTCGCAGCGCAACGCCGCGCGACGCCAAAACGGACGATTCCGGACAGCTATTTAGTCTGAGGGGTGGCTTTCTCGGCCTATTCTAGAAATGGCTGTAGGACAGGCGCTTGAGGGCCAGTTCCCGGCCCTGCGAGTCGAGGAAGCTCGGAGGTGCGGAGCCTGCGATGATACCGCCGATCGCGGTCACGGCCACGCCTGCGCGCTTGGCCTCTTGCACGAAGGCCGCCATGCGATCCCCGGGGATCGCGCAGAGGATCTCGTAGTCATCGCCGCCCGAGATCAGGGCCTCGATGCCGACGACCTTGCGCGCCAGCAGTGCCGCCGCCGGCGTCGAAAGTGGAATGCTCTGGACGTCGATCACGGCCGAGACGGCGGAAGCCGCACAGAGCTTTGCGAGATCGCCGGCGAGCCCGTCGGATACGTCCATCGCGGCGCTGGCGTAGTCGCGCACCGCCTTGGCGAGCGCATTGCGCGGCTGCGGCACGCGATAGCGGCCGGTCAGCATCTCGCGCCCGGCCTCGTCGCTCGCAAGCGCTGAAGCGGCCGGCCCGGCCTTCAGCAGGTTCAACCCGAGCGCGGCATCGCCGATCGTGCCCGTGACCACGACGCGGTCCCCTGCCCGCGCGCCGCTGCGGTGGATCATCTTACTGTGCGGCACGCGCCCGAACGCGGTGACCGAGATCATCACCGGCCCGGGCGTGGAGACCGTATCGCCGCCGAGCAGCGGACAGCCGAATTGTGCTGCGTCTTCGCCAAGCGCGTGCGCGAACGGTTTGAGCCAGGCATCGTCAGCGGCACGCAGCGCCAGCGTCAGCACGAAACCGGCAGGCGTAGCCCCCTTGGCCGCCAGATCGGAGAGATTGACCCGCAGCGCCTTGCGCGCCACCGTTGCGGGCGGGTCGCCTGCCAGAAAATGCACGCCCTCGACGATCGCATCTGTTGTGACGACGATATCGTCACCCCCTGCCCGCAACGCCGCCGCATCGTCATCGAGATTGAACGCGCCCGGATCCTTCGCGAGCGGCTTGAAGTAGCGCGCGATCAGCGAGTCCTCGCCGGATGGGTTGCTCGGTCCGCTTGCCATGCCGCCCGACGTCTCCTCAGCCGTCATCGCCCGGCTTGACCGGGCGATCCAGTATTCCGCGCCGCCCGTGATCCAGCACAACCGCCGCCGTTTACTGGATCATCCGCATTCGCGGATGATGACGGCAGAGTGCGTGGGCTACCCACGCACGAACTCGTCGGCCCGGAACTGGCGGGCAATCTGGTCGAGCACCGCATTCACCATGCCGGTCTCGTCCTTCTCCACAAACGCATGCGCGACGTCGACATATTCTGACACGACGACGCGGCCCGGCACGTCCTTGCGATGCTCGAGCTCGTAGGAGCCCGCCCGCAGCACCGCGCGCAGGATTGCGTCGATCCGCTTCAGCGGCCAGCCCTTGGACAGCGCCTCGTCGATCAGCGGATCGAGCCTGGCCTGGTCGCGCACCACGCCGGAAACGACGTCGCGGAAGAACGCCGCTTCCGCCGGCAGATACTTCTCACCCTCGACCTCGTTGCCGAGCCAGTGGCTCTCGAACTCCGCGAACACATCGTTGAGCCCGGCACCGGCGATGTCCATCTGGTAGAGCGCCTGCACGGCCGCCAGCCGCGCGGCGCCGCGGCGGTTGGCCTTCCTGTCCGATGGCTTCTTGATCTCCGCCATGGTCAGCCCTTCGCCAGCCGGCGCTTGATCCGCAGCATCGCGAGTGCCGCGCGCGCGGCGTCGCCGCCCTTGTTCAGGTCATTGGCGCGCGCCCGCGCCCAGGCCTGTTCCTCGGTGTTGACGGTGATGATGCCGTTGCCGAGCGGAAACTTCCTGTTCACCGCGAGGTCCATCAGGCCGCGCGACGACTCCATCGACACGATCTCGAAATGGATGGTCTCACCGCGCACCACGCAGCCGAGCGCGACCGCCGCATCATAAGGCTTGCCGTTCTTCTCGGCGGCATCGATCGCGATCGCGATCGCCGCCGGAATTTCCAGCGCGCCGGGAACCGTGATGACGTCGTAGCCGACGCCCGCAGCCTTCAATTCCGCGACCGCGCCCTCCAGAAGCGCATCCTGAATATCGTCATAGAACCGCGCCTCGACGATCAGCGCACGCGCGCCGGAAATGTCGGTCTGGTCCTTCAGCGGTGCACGCCGTGCGTCTGCCATAACATCTTTCCATTCACACCTGGCCCTCATCCTGAGGAGCGGCCGGAGGCCGCGTCTCGAAGGATGAGATGCGTCCGGGCCTCATGGTTCGAGACGGCGCTTCGCGCCTCCTCACCATGAGGAATTAGCCGGGCGTTTTAGGCGCAGGCGCCGCCTGTGCCAAGGGCCGCCGTCACTTCATCTCCGTCAGCCGCGCCGCGTAGCGGGCCATCAGGTCGACCTCGATATTGACCTCGCTGCCCGCATGCCAACCGCCGATTGTCGTGACCGTGAGAGTATGCGGGATGATCAGCACCGAAAATGTGACGTCATCGACCGTATTCACCGTCAACGACACACCATCCAGCGTGATCGAACCCTTGACCGCGATGAAACGCGCCAGATCCCGCGTGGTTCGCAGCACGAACCGCGCCATGTCAGGCAGATCCTCGCGCAAGGTGACGGTGGCGATGCCATCGGCGTGGCCGGCCACGATATGGCCGCCGAGTTCGTCGCCGATCTTCAGCGCCCGCTCCAGATTGAGCCTGGTTCCAGCACGCCAGTGCTTGGCGGTGGTTAGCCCAAGCGTTTCGGCGGCCGCATCGACATCGAACCAGGTCTTGCCGCTGTCGATGCCGGAGGCGACCACCGTCAGGCACACGCCATTGCAGGCGATCGAGGCGCCGTCGGCGATGGTCGCGCGATCGTAACGGCAGGCGATCCGCAGCCGGTGCAACTGCCCCTGCGCCGTGGGTGTCAGGCTCGTGATCTCGCCGACATCTGTGACTATGCCCGTGAACATCAAGCGCGCTCGTAAATGGTAAGAGTATCTTTTCCGAGCGTCTCGCTAGCACGAACCTTGAAGGCGTGCGACCGCGTGATCGCGGCGAGCGGCAATGCGTCCAGCGCGGGCACGCCGTCGGCGCCCACGGCCTCTGGTGCACGCAACAGCCAGGCTTCGTCGACCAGATCAGCCGCGACCAAGGATGACGCCACCCGCGCCCCGCCCTCGACCATCACTTTCGTGATGCCCTTCTCGGCCAGCGCATGCAGTACCGCGAGCAGATCCAGTCCCGGCGGCGAGATCGCGTCCGCGACGCGGATCACCTGGGCGCCGGCGGCACCCAGCTTCATCGCAGCCGGTGCTTCGGCAAGCTCTGACGTCATCACCCATAGCGGCGTCTCGCGCGCCGAATGCACCAGGCGGCTGTCGCCCGGCAGGCGTAGCGCGCGGTCGAGCACCACCCGCACCGGCGAACGCGCCTCCATGCCCGGCAGGCGGCAGGTCAAAACCGGATCGTCGGCCAGCGCCGTGCCGATCCCGATCAGGATCGCATCGCTCTCCGCCCGGAGCAGATGCACCCGCGTCCGGACCACGTCTCCGGTGATCGCCAGCGGCCGGTGGCCGGCGGCGCCGATCTTGTCGTCGGCGGAGACCGCGAGCTTGAGCAGCACATGCGGGCGCTTGTCACGGACGCGGCGGAAATGACCGGCATGGTGGCGCGCCGCCTCCGCCGCGCATAGTCCGACATCGACCGCGATGCCCGCCGCGCGCAAGCGCGCGTGGCCCTGGCCGCCGACATCCGGATTGGAATCCTCGATCGCCGACACCACGCGCGCGATGCCTGCGGCGATCACCGCATCGGCGCACGGCGGCGAGCGGCCGAAATGCGAGCACGGTTCGAGCGTCACATAGAGCGTGGCGCCGCGCGCCGCTTCGCCCGCGCGCCGGAGCGCCTCCGGCTCGGCATGCGGCCGGCCGCCTGCCTGCGTCCAGCCCCGTCCGACGATGACACCATCCTTGACCACGACCGCGCCGACCGCCGGATTCGGCCAGGTGCGGCCCTGCCCGCGCCGGCCGAGCATCAGCGCGAGCTGCATGAACCGCAGATCGGCGGCCTTCGACTGTTCGGCTTGCGCGGCGAGCTTGTCTTCCAGAATGCGGAAGATCATTTTCGGAACTGCGCGATGCGCGGGTCGTCTTCGCTGGTGAGCTCGCCGAGCACCGCCTCGAAATCCTTGGCCTCGCGGAAGTTGCGGTAGACGGAGGCGAAGCGCACATAGGCGACATCGTCGAGCTGGCGCAGATGCTCCATCACGATCTCGCCAATGGCCTCGGAGGAAACCTCGGCCTCGCCGCTGCTTTCGAGCTCCCGCACGATGGTGGACACCATCTTCTCCAAACGTTCGGTCTCCACCGGCCGTTTCCGCAACGAGATCTGCAGCGAGCGCACCAGCTTGTCGCGGTCGAACGGCACGCGACGGCCGTTGCGCTTGATGACCGTCAATTCGCGGAGCTGCACCCGCTCAAATGTCGTGAAGCGGAAATTGCAGGTGATGCAGACGCGCCGCCGCCGGATCACAGCCGAATCCTCGGTCGGACGCGAGTCCTTGACCTGCGTATCCAGACTGTTGCAGCTCGGGCAGCGCATCTGCCGATTTCCTTATTGATAGATCGGGAAGCGGTCGGTCAGTGCCTTCACGCGTTCCTTGATCGCGGCTTCCACCAGCGGCGCCTTGCCGTCCTCCGACTGCTGCAGCGCGCTCAGGACTTCCGCGATCATGCCGCCGACTTCCTTGAACTCGGCGATGCCGAAGCCGCGCGTCGTGGTCGCCGGCGTGCCGAGCCTGAGGCCCGAGGTGACGAACGGCGTCTCCGGATCAAAGGGAATACCGTTCTTGTTGCAGGTGATGGCGGCGCGAACCAGGGCCTTCTCGGACACGTTGCCCTTCAGCCCCTTGGGCCGCAAGTCGACCAGCATCAGATGGTTGTCGGTGCCGCCGGAGACGATGTCGAGCCCATGGCCGCGCAGCGTTTCCGCCAGCGCCTTGGCATTCTCGACCACGTTCTTGGCGTAGACCTTGAAGTCCGGCCGCAGCGCCTCGCCGAACGCGACCGCCTTGGCCGCGATCACGTGCATCAGGGGACCGCCCTGCAGGCCCGGGAAGATCGCCGAGTTGAGCTTCTTGGTCAGCGTCTCGTCATTCCACAGCATCAGGCCGCCGCGCGGGCCGCGCAGCGACTTGTGCGTCGTCGTGGTCGTGACGTGCGCATGCGGCACCGGTGAAGCATGCACGCCGCCGGCAACGAGGCCCGCGAAATGCGCCATGTCGACCATGAGATAGGCGCCGACACTGTCGGCGATCTCGCGGAAGCGCTTGAAGTCCCAGGCGCGCGAATACGCCGAACCACCCGCAACGATCAGCTTCGGCTTGACCTGTTCGGCCTGCTTGGCCACCGCATCCATGTCGATGAGCTGGTCCTCGCGCCGCACCGTGTAGTGCACGGCCTTGAACCATTTGCCGGACATGTTGACGGGCGAGCCGTGGGTGAGATGGCCGCCGGCTGCGAGGTCAAGGCCCATGAAGGTGTCGCCGGGCTGCAGCAGCGCCAGGAACACCGCCTGGTTCATCTGGCTGCCGGAGTTCGGCTGCACGTTGGCGAACTTCGCGCCGAACAGTTTCTTGGCGCGCTCGATCGCCAGCGTCTCGGCAACGTCGACCCACTCGCAACCGCCATAGTAGCGCGCGCCCGGATAGCCTTCCGCGTATTTGTTGGTCATCACCGAGCCCTGCGCTTCCAGCACCGCGCGGCTGACGATGTTCTCGGAAGCGATCAGCTCGATCTCGTGGCGCTGCCGGCCCAGTTCGCCCTTGATCGCATCGGCGATCTCGGGATCGGCCTCGGCAAGGGACGCCCTGAAGAAGGAATCAGGCGCGGAACCGGATTTGGCGCTCGTGGAGGAAGAGGTCATCGGCGAAATATCTCCACCGCCGCAAGCCTTTAGAGGATGCGGTCGGTCAATTGTGGGCGGTCGAAGCTGGTCGGTGAGCGTTACCACATCGCCGGGTGCCGGCCAAGCGGTTGCGGTAGGCGCCCGATAATTATGCCAGATATGGTGGCCCCACCGCGGTTTGCCAGTTCCGCGGTTGGCCATCGTTCGCCCGCCGCCACCTCTGTCATTCCGGGGCGCATGAGCGCGAGCCCGGAATCCATCGAGCCGCAAGCACAGGACACGGATTCCTCATCCCGAGGAGCCGCGTAAGCGGCGTCTCGAGGGATAGGCCACGGGCGAGACGGAGGCCTCATGGTTCTCAAGGCGATGCGAAGCATCGTCCGGAGACGCGCGAAGACCGACCCGGCGACCGGCAAGCAGCGCACAGGGTGGCTGGGCGTCTACAACCCCGAGACCTTCACGGTTGGTAACGGACTCTGTCATCGCGTTCGCTGTGTTCGCTGCGGTTGCGTCGCGGTAGGATAGCTCACTTCCGCTTCTAGCGGCATATGGGACGATACCCCGGCTTGCCGCTGGCTCACCCCGTCGCGAATGACCCACACCGGAATCCATCTGGTGCCGGATCGCTTTGCAGATACGCTGTTTGCCGGTCAGGTCCCGCTTGGTACGATAGGGGCTGCAAATGGGGGCGTGCATGACACTCGATTCGAGCACCCACCGGTCTAACCCAAACGCTGCTTCAGCACGGCCGCGATTTGCCTCTGCCTTCACCTTGATGCTGCTGGTGGGCTCGCTGGTGGCAGCAACACCGGCACTCGCGCAATCGGATGCTCCTCGCCCCAACATCATTTACATCCTGGCGGACGATCTTGGTTGGAAAGACGTCGGATTTCGCGGTTCCGAGATCAAGACGCCGAATATCGATCAACTCGCACGGACCGGGGCGATACTCGATCAGTTCTATGTCCGGCCGATGTGCACCCCTACGCGGGCAGCGATGCTGACAGGTCGCTATCCCCTGCGCTACGGCTTGCAAACCTTGGTCATCCCGGCAGCACAAACATGGGGCCTTCCAACCGACGAGTGGCTGCTGCCGCAAGCCCTCAAGGAGGCGGGTTACACGACCGCAATCCTGGGCAAGTGGCACCTTGGGCACGCCAAGCGCGAGTTCTGGCCGATGCAGCGCGGGTTCGACTATCAATATGGCGCGCAGCTCGGAGAGATCGACTACTTCACCCATTCGGTTCACGGTGTAAAGGATTGGTATCGGAACAATAGACCGGTGGCGGAGAAGGGCTATGTAACCACCCTGATTGGAGACGACGCCGTTCGTTTGATCAACAGACAGGATCCGAAAAAACCCCTCTTCCTCGACCTCGCCTTCACGGCACCGCACACCCCGTATCAGGCCCCGCAAGAATACGTCGACCAGTACCGGGATATCAGTGATCCCAACCGCCGCACTTACGCGGCGATGGTGACGGCCATGGACGATCAGATCGGAAGGGTCGTGCAAGCGCTGGAGAAGCGCGGCATGCGCGAGAATACGATTATCATCTTCCACAGCGACAACGGCGGCAACCAGTCGGCCGCGTTGGCCGGTGAGACCGAGGTGAAGGGGCGCCTTCCCGCCGACAACGGGCCGTACCGCGGGGGCAAGGGGTCGCTGTACGAAGGGGGCACGCGCGTCGTCTCCATTATCAACTGGCCCGGCAAGATCAAGCCAGGGACCGTCGTGGATGAGATGATCCACGTCGTGGATTACTACCCGACCCTGCTCAAGCTTGCCGGTGCGAGCCACAGCAAGAGCAAGCCCCTCGATGGCCTCGACGTTTGGCCGACGATCCGTGACGGTAAACCGTCGCCGCGCGACGAGATCGTGTACAACGTCGAGATGTTCCGCGGGGCGGTTCGCAAAGGGGATTGGAAGCTGGTCTGGCGAGCGACGCTTCCGTCGAAGCTGGAGCTATTCAATCTGGGCCAAGACCCGTCGGAGAAATTCAACGTCGCAGACCAGCATCCGGACAAAGTCCAGGACCTGCGGAAGCGGATCGACGAATTGGCTGCCGGAATGGCCAAGTCGCTGTTCCTGCAAGAAACCTTCAAAGGTGTTGCCAAGAGCCTGACTGGCCAACCTCCCACCTTACCCGACGAGGAGAGTTTTTACGAGCAGGCTGATTGATCGATTGATCAACCAATCCGAGACCGCCGCTTGGGTCACTAGCACAAGCATGATCTCGATGTTATGAGCCGCTGACGACTATGAACGGGCAACATCACGCCATGTCACGTCTGTCCACCCCGCAGCTTGCCGCGCTGCGTCACGTCGAGGCCGTCGCGCGCCGGGCACAAGGAGGCGCTCGAGCACGCATAGCCGATGTACTTGCTCGCTCTGGCTGTCATCCCAACCAATATGTCCAGGCACTGGAGTGCATTCGCGAGCATGCACGCATCGTGCTGCATTTCCATCCAGATCGCCTTGGCTCGAAGTCCATGACGGTGGCCGAGGCGCTGCTCGAAGACGGTACATATCGAAACCAGTTCGAGACCGGAATATCGAGCGGTAGTCTCTCAGCGTTTCCGGGTGGTGAACGGGATGTCTGGGAGAAAAAGTTGTTCGCGAGTGCTTACCATGCTGAGGAGGTGAACAATTCAGATCGCCCGAAATATGGCGCGCTCGAACTTGTTCGCTTTCCAGACGGTCCGATCCCCCGTTTCGGATCATGTTATTTCATCTTGCGGCGGAGCGTGGCGGAGCGCACCTCGTTTACGTTCATGGGCAGCGAGGATCCGCACGCGACAGAACGCCTCGGCACCTTCAACCATATGGATAGCATTATGGAGGCGCTATTCGTGGAGATCGAGAAAGGCGGCATGGCGCGTCCGCCATGGCCGCCCTATCGCACGCCAACGCTTGGCGTTACGGAGCTCACCGTTCACCGGCTGCTGAACATTCTTCTTGAGCTCGCACACCCCCGCAAAGACCCGGCCTCCGAGAAACCAGGGCGCGTGCTTGATACGGGGATCGAAGCGCAAGTACACGGGCCGATCGATTTGCGGTGCGATCTGGAATTGTTGGTTGCGGATCCATCATTCGCGTTGACTGACACGGGAGCGGTATTGGGCGAGATCGCCCGACGATATGACATTCCGCTACGATGGCACTGCGGATTTCAACTTGCCGTGCTCGACGTGCCGGACAATTTTCGCGGAGAAGCGATGCCGCGTCTCGCGCGGCGCATTGCCGCCATAAACGGCACCCTGGATGCCGCAGTGATCGGCTGCGCGGCAGCATCTTTGCATCGACATCCCGAGGTTTGGCAGGATTGGGGAAATCGCGAGGACACGCTGCAGCATCTGAAACAGTTATGGCATGTGCTCGTTCACTACGGGACCGCTCCCGAACGCCGCGGTATCTAAGCGCAGACGCACCTCCGACGGGCCGCTTTCGGTCCAAAAGCGGTGAGGTTCAGAACGAGCCACAGTCTTCCGGTTTGCGCCTTAAAGCAGACGCAAGGCGTTTAGACGCCCTTGAGACCGATCGCACGGTGTAGATGCCCTAGTGCTTTCGCAGGGACGACAGCGGAGCGTACGGCGACAGCGAGAGTGCGGCTGCAACTCGCGCTACACTACAGCCCCGTAAACCCCGCCTTCACATGATCGGTGGAGCCGTCGAGCTGGCGCAGATAGGTCAATCCGCAGACCGTCAAGCGGTGCGTGTCGGTCTCGCCCGCTTCGAACAAGGTGCGGACATATTCCGTCACCTTCGCCCGTGCCTCGTCGCTCGCCGCGGCGGTGCGGTTTGCGAGCAGGTCATAGGTCTGCATGATCCGGTCGATCGCGGCTTCCATCTACTTCTCCGGTTGGGAATGATCAGATCACGAGCTGTGCTGCTTCGAACTCGGCGATCGCCTTGTTGGCGAGCTTGATCTTGTTGGTTTCGCCGCGCCGGAACATCTGCACGATGATCGTGAGCAATTGCTCGTTGGTGGCATAACTATCCGGAATGGTGCCGGTCCTGCGCAGATAATTGGAGGCAATGGCGTAGGCCTCGCCGACCACTTCGACATTCATCGCCCACAATCCGCGCTCGACCAGCATCTCGCTCTCCGTGGCTTTTGATAAAGCACGAGGGCGCAACTGGTTCCCAGTTCCGCGAAACTCTTTTTGCAGTGCCAAAAACAGAAGCGCACCGACCGGGCACGGCCGATGCGCCTTGCTGGAGGATGGCGGCTTGCCGGTCTTCTTAAGGGGCCGGCTTGGCCGCTCTGGCGAAGTATCGGAAGGCGAAGTCTTGAAGGTCTTAGAGACGATAGAGGATCTGGTCGGTCCAGAACCGCTCGAGCCGGTGCAGCGACTTGTTCAGCGTCGAGAACTCCTCGTTCGAGATGCCGCCGACCTGCTCCACGGTCTTGACGTGCTTCTGGTAGAGCGCCTCGACGATGCGGCGGATTTCCTGGCCTTGCGGCGTCAGGCGAATGCGCACCGAGCGGCGATCGACGCGCGAGCGCTGGTGATCGAGGAAGCCGAGCTCGACGAGCTTCTTCAGATTGTAGGAGACGTTGGAGCCGAGATAGTAGCCGCGCGTGCGCAGTTCGCCCGCGGTCAATTCCTTGTCGCCGATATTGTAGAGCAACAGCGCCTGCACCGAATTGATGTCGGCACGACCGCGGCGGTCGAACTCGTCCTTGATGACGTCGAGCAGCCGACGATGCAGCCGCTCCACCAAAGTCAGGGCTTCGAGATAGAGCGACTGAACCGTCGGCTGGCCGGCGGCGCGATCAGCGGTTTCCACCGCCGTTGAGGCAACGGCTTTGATCATGACACTTCCCCTGTTGTCGTTTTATCGACTTATTCGACGAAACTTGTGTCCCGCCTGATAGGTTCAACTTAAGGGGGCCGTTTGAACATCAGCTTAAATAAGACAATAAAGAGATCATGAATTTAAGACAGTGAATCGCGGATTAAGCCCGTCAAACAAGGACTTTTCGCAACCCTTCATTGACGGTGGAGCGCCCCTGTTCACGCTTCGTCTGCGCGCCCTGTCACAATCGGAAACAGCTTCGCTCAAATTCGAAACGACCGCGTAATAGATATGAGGGAACCCTTTACGGTGAGCGAAGGGTTACCGGAAAATTTTCTGAAAATTCTCGAGGGTCGGCCGCGCCTCGTGCAGGCGTCCCGTTAAGGCGCGGCGCTACGGCGGACGCTCGCGTGCGGCCATCCAGGCGAGCGCGAGATAGCCGGCGAGCATCAGCGCTTCGAACGCCACCACCATCAGGCTGCCGCCATAGATGTTTGGAAACATCAATTCGATCACCGCCATCGAGACGACGGTGGTCAGCCACACCACCGCGCCCCAGGGCGTCGCGAGCCACAGCCCGACGGCGGCGACGAGTTCGATGACGGCGAAGTAGACGGTCGCGGTCTGCCAGGCCATTGACTGGTTCTCGAAGGCCTCCTCCTCTGAGCCGACGAATCCCGTCACCTGCGCCCAGTGGTAGAGACCCTTGGCGATCGAGACCACCGCCATGATGCGGAGGAAGAAGACGAGCCGTCGGGTCCAGACATTCTCGTCCCGCTGGATCCGGTCCGACGACATCGCCGCAACCGATATCGCATTGTCCCGCGATTGGTCGCGCGCAGAGGTATCAGACATCGCGGAAACTATCCGTGGAAGCGAAATGGGTCATCGGCGCAGTCTTGGCCCGCCGGGGCGCCAAAATCAATTGCACTTGCGGCAAATCAACGGCGCCGTGACGTTGCCGGGCGAGGATGCTAGAATTAGATGAAATCGAAATCAGCCTGCCGTCTTCAGGAGAACAAGCCCCATGGCGATCAAATTCGGGCGCCCGATCGAACTGCGCGATGCGCCAAAGCGGCAGACCGCCCTCGCCTCCCCATCGCTGGATTTGACCATACGGCCCCGCCGCAACCGCAAGGCGGAATGGTCCAGGCGGCTGGTGCGCGAAAACGTGCTGACCACCGACGATCTGATCTGGCCCCTGTTCGTTGTTGACGGCCACAATGTCCGCAACCCGATCGCCTCGATGCCCGGCGTCGACCGGCTCAGCGTCGACCAGGCGGTGCGCGACGCCGAGCGCGCGGCCAGGCTCAATATCCCCTGCATCGCGCTGTTTCCCTACACCGATCCGTCCCTCCGCGACGAGCAGGGCTCGGAGGCACTCAATCCCGACAATCTGGTCTGCCAGTCGGTGCGCGCGATCAAGAAGGAATTCCCCGACATCGGCGTGCTCTGCGACGTCGCGCTCGATCCTTTCACCAGCCATGGCCATGACGGGCTGCTCGAGGACGGCAGGATCCTCAACGACGAGACGGTCGCGGTGCTGGTGAAGCAGGCGCTGGTGCAGGCCGAGGCCGGCTGCGACATCATCGCGCCGTCGGACATGATGGATGGACGCGTCGGCGCCATCCGCGAGGCGCTCGACGCCGAAGGTTTTGGCGACGTGCAGATCATGGCCTATGCGGCCAAATACGCCTCTGCCTTCTACGGCCCGTTCCGCGATGCCATCGGCTCGGCCAAGACGCTGACCGGCGACAAGCGCACCTACCAGATGGACAGCGCCAACTCGGACGAGGCCCTGCGCGAGGTCGAACTCGATATCGCCGAAGGCGCCGACATGGTGATGGTGAAGCCCGGCATGCCCTATCTCGACATCGTGCGGCGGGTGAAGGACACCTTTGCGATGCCGACCTTCGTGTATCAGGTATCGGGCGAATACGCGATGCTGGCCGGCGCCGCGCGCAATGGCTGGATCGACGGCGAGCGCGCGATGATGGAGAGCCTGGTCGGCTTCAAGCGCGCCGGCGCCGACGGCATCCTCACGTATTTCGCCCCACAGGCGGCGGAGAAGCTGAAGGGGCGCGAATAGCGAATGGCGAGTAGCGAATAGTCAAAGGAATCTCCCCTATTCGCCACTCGCTACTCCCCATTCGCCGTCCCGCCGCCGAATCGCCGGAATATTTTCGTCCGCTATGGTTCCGGGCCTTGGCGCCTGGGCAGCCCGTTCCCATGTCCTGCCCGGGATAGGTCCCAGTCGGAGGGGAGATGATGTCTTACGGCGGTTCGGGTAACTATGGTGCCTGGCGTAACGATGGCGGCGTGCCGCCGCATGCGTTCGATCCGCAACTGGAGCCGGAGCTGTTCCGCGGCGTGCTGACCCGGCGGGTGTTTGCCTTCCTGATCGACCTGGTTGTGCTTTCGGTCCCCGTCATCCTCGGGTATTTGTTCATCGCGGTCTTCGGCCTGATCACCCTCGGCCTTGGTTGGGCGCTGTTCTGGCTGGCGTGGCCGGCCACGATCGTCTGGGCGATCGTCTATTACGGCGCATCGATCGCCGGCCCCTCTTCGGCGACTGTCGGCATGCGGGTGATGGATCTGGAGTTGCGCACCTGGTACGGCGCGCCTGGCTATTTCGTGCTCGGCGCCATGCATGCCGTGCTGTTCTGGCTGTCGGTCTCGTTCCTTTCGCCGCTCGTGCTGTTGTTCGGCCTCTTCAACAGCCGCCGGCGATTGCTGCACGATATCGTGCTCGGAACCGTTATCATCAACAGCTCGGTCCGCAGCCACGCGGCGTCCGCAGCGCACACGTATTGAGCCAGCCAATTGAGCCCGGCAAGGTGATTGACCGCTAGCCTCCGGGGCGCGATGCTGGGGGGTGTTTCGGAGGCCTGACGACCCGTCGTGACCCAGCATTCGCGTGATACTCCGCAGTTCTACCTGACGGCGCCGTCGCCCTGCCCCTATCTGCCGGGTCGTCATGAGCGCAAGGTGTTCACGCATCTGGTCGGCGACAAAGCGGGCGATCTCAACGATCTGCTCACCCATGGCGGGTTCCGCCGCAGCCAGTCGATCGCCTACCGGCCGGCCTGCGACCAGTGCCGGGCGTGCGTCTCGGTGCGCGTGATCGCCAACGAGTTCCGGCTCTCGCGCAGCTTCCGCAAGGTCATGGCCCGCAACGCCGATCTGATCGGCGAGCAGCGTTCCGCGGTGCCGACCTCCGAGCAATACTCCGTGTTCCGCGCCTATCTCGACAGGCGCCACCGGCACGGCGGCATGGCTGACATGACCGTGCTCGACTATGCGATGATGGTGGAAGACAGCCATGTCGAGACCAGGATCATCGAATACCGCAAGCGCGGCGTCGATAGCGGCATCACCGGTCGCGGCGAGGAACTGATCGCGGTGGCGCTGACGGACGTGCTGAGCGACGGCTTGTCGATGGTCTATTCCTTCTTCGAGCCCTCGCTCGAGGACCGCTCGCTCGGCACCTTCATGATCCTGGATCACATCGCCCGCGCGCGACGGCTCGGACTGCCCTATGTCTATCTCGGCTACTGGATCGAGGGCTCCAAGAAAATGGACTACAAGGCCCGCTTCCTGCCGCAGCAGCGCCTCGCGCCGAGCGGCTGGCTACGCGTCGATGCGGCCGGCGACATGGCCTCCGAGCCGCAGGATTGATCAGCGCTCAGCCGAAGAACGTATCAAACAACAGCTTCACGTTCAGGATGACGATAACGCTGGCCACGAACCAGGCGATCGCTGCGACCGGCATCGATATCGCGAACTTGCCCATCTTGCGCCGGTCGGACACGAACCGCACCAGCGGAATGACCGCGAACGGAAGCTGCATCGAGAGCACGACCTGGCTGAATACCAGGAGGTCGGCGGTGCCGCGCTCGCCATAAAGCGCGGTGACGACCACGACGGGAACGATCGCGATGCCGCGCGTGAGCAGCCGCCGCGCCCAGTTCGGCAGGCGCAGGTTGAGAAAGCCTTCCATCACGATCTGTCCAGCGAGCGTCGCCGTCACCGTCGAGTTCAGGCCGGAGGCAAGCAGCGCCACCGCGAACAGCGTCGAAGCAATGCTGAGCCCGAGCAGCGGCGACAGCAATTCAAAGGCCTGGCCGATCTCAGCAACATCGGAATGGCCGCTTCGATAGAAGGTCGCGGCCGCGACCACCAGAATTGCGGCGTTGATGAACAGCGCCAGCATCAGCGCGATCGTGGAGTCGGCGGTCGCCCATTTGATCGCGTCCCGCCGTCCCTCTTCGGTGCGCTCATAGGCGCGGGTCTGCACGATGGACGAATGCAGATACAGATTATGCGGCATCACGGTCGCGCCGATGATGCCGATCGCGATGTAGAGCATCTCCGTATTGGTGAAGATCTCGCTCGACGGCGCAAAGCCGCGCAGCATCGCGGCAATCGGCGGCGCCGCAGCGGCGACCTGGATCGCAAAGCAGGTCGCGATCACGATCAGAAGCGCGATCACGAAGGCTTCCAGGAAGCGGAAGCCGCGGTTCATCAGGAGCAGCAGCAGGAACGCATCGAGCGCGGTAATCAGCGCGCCGCCGATCAGTGGGATGCCGAACAGGAGTTTCAGCGCGATCGCGGTGCCGATCACCTCCGCCAGGTCGCAGGCGATGATCGCCGCTTCGCAGGCAATCCACAGCAGGAAATTCACGGGCGGCGAGTAGGTCGCCCGGCAGGCCTGCGCCAGATCGCGGTCGGTGACGATGCCGAGCCGGGCCGCGAGCGCCTGCAAAAGGATCGCCATCAGGTTGGAGAGGAGAATGACCGAAAGCAGCGTGTAGCCGAACTTCGAGCCGCCAGCGAGGTCGGTCGCCCAGTTGCCGGGATCCATATAGCCGACCGACACGAGATAGCCCGGTCCGGCGAAGGCGAGCAGCCGGCGCCACCACCGGCCCGCCGTCGGAATCTCGACCGTCGAGTTCACCTCGGGGAGACTGCGGTTATTCGGCGCGTCGGCGCGCCATCCGGTGGAGGTCGGCAGCACCTGCGGGAGGGTGTCGGGGGTTAGTTCGGGCGTTCGGGCATCCATGATGCCAGAATGCCGGAAAACAATTTTTGTTGCAATTCATTTGCAACTGCATCTGGGGAGTTGGCTGAGCACCATTCGGTGATGTCGCGGTCACAACATGAGAATCGGCACATGTTGCGTTGCGGTATGGCCACGCCGGAGCTATCGGAAAGCGGGTGGGTTTGGACGTCCTCGGGTCAGACAATGTCGACCAAACGACATTCCGAGGAATTTGCCATGTCCGCCCTCAAGGCCCCTCACCTGCCTCCGACCTTCGGCCGCCTAGCCTGGTCGAACCTGGCTGCGCAGTCGGCCGAGCAGATTGCGCTGGCCGCGGCTCCCATCGTGGCGGTGCTGCTGCTCGGCGTCGGCGAGGGCCAGACCGGCCTGCTGCAGACGGCGCTGACGCTGCCGTTCATCCTGTTCGCGATCCCCGCCGGCCTGCTCGCCGACCGCTTCTCGCGGCGGGTCCTGATGGCGGGTTCCGAGGCGTTGCGCGCGGCAGCGCTGGCTGCAACGCTGCTCCTGATCTGGCTTGGCCTGTTGACGCTGCCGCTGCTTTCGGTGCTCGGCTTCATCGCCGTGTGCGGGACTGTTGCTTACAGTGTCGCCGCGCCGGCGCTGGTACCGTCGCTGGTGACGCCGGATCAATTGCCGACGGCGAACGCGCGGATCGAACTCGCCCGCACCGTCGCTTTCGCCAGCGGGCCTGCGCTCGGCGGCGTGCTGGTCGGATGGGTCGGTGCCGCGCCCGCCTTCGGATTTGCCGCCGCGCTCTCTGTCATTGCCGTGGTGCTGCTGGCGGGCATCCACGAGCCGGCCCGCGCGCCGGCGCCGCGCCGACATCCGCTGCTGGAGATCAAGGAAGGCGCCGTCTTCGTGATCCGTCATGAGCTGCTGCGGCCGGTGTTCATCACCCAGTTCATCTTCAACACTGCCTCGTTCCTGCTGCTAGCGGTGTTCGTGCCGTATGCCATCCGACATCTCGCCCTCTCCGCAACAGGCGTCGGCACCACGCTCGCGATGTACGGCGTCGGCATGGTGGTCGGCGCGCTGGCGGCGACGCGGGTGATGCGGCGCCTTGCTTTCGGCACGGTGATCGGGCTTGGCCCGGTGACGGGCTTCGTCGCCTCCGCCATCATGGCGCTGACGACCATCGTCCCCACGCCGCTGCTCGCGGGGCTGAGCTTCTTCCTGCTCGGCGTCGGCCCGATCCTGTGGGTGATCTCAACCACCACGCTCCGGCAGTCCGTCACTCCGCCTTCGCTACTCGGCCGCGTCTCCGCCATCAACATCATGAGCTATGGCGCCCGCCCGCTCGGCTCTGCACTGGGCGCGATCGTCGGCGGGCTTTTCGGCGCGGAGACCTGCCTCTACCTCGCGGCGGGAATCTTCGGCGCGCAGGCGCTGGTGATCCTGCTGTCGCCGGCAGTCTCCCTCGTCAGGCAGCCCGATATGGTCGGCGAACCGGCGGCGTGTTGATGAGAGAAAGATTCAACTGATCTGATCCACGACCGGAGAATATTTTGCATCATGGCCGGATGTCCGGCCATGATGGCTGAGCTAGCGGCTGGTCTTTCCTGTATTGCATGATATACATCATTCAATAAACGACTGGGAACATCATGACCGACCAGACTGCGACCCTTGACGCCGCCGCATCTCGCCCGAAGTCCGCCTCCGGCGCCCTGCAGATCGCGGTTCTGGCCGCACTTGCAGCCACCGGCACGCTGGCCACCAACATCCTGCTGCCGTCGCTGCCGCAGATGGCAGCATCGCTGAAGGTGACGACCGCGGGTGTTACGTCGGCGATCACGATCTTCCTCGCCGTGTTCGCGCTCGGCCAGCTCGTGGTCGGTCCGATTTCCGATCGCCTCGGCCGTCGCTGGCCGGTCCTGATCGGTTTTGCGGTGTTCTTTGCCGGCAGCGTCTGGTGCAGCCTCGCCAACGATCTTCCTAACCTGCTGATCGGCCGCGTCGTCCAGGCCGCCGGCGCCTGCGCAACCTCGGTGCTGTCACGCGCCATTGCCCGCGATCTGTTCACGGGCGCCGCCTTGGCACGCGCGATGGCGCTTATCATGATCGCGATGGCGGCCGCGCCCGGCTTCTCGCCGCTGCTCGGCGGCGCGCTCGATCACTATTTCGGCTGGCGCTCGGAATTCGTGCTCGTCTCGGCCTTTGCGGCACTCGGCGCGATCGCCTACGGCACCGCGCTCGGAGAAACCCATCATTCGACGCGGATCCCGCTCAACCCGCTCGCCATCACGCGCACCTATCTCGGCCTGATCGCAGATCGCCGCTTCGTGGTCCCGGCGGCGACCGTCAGCCTGATCTTGGGGAGCCTGTTTGCGATGTTCTCGGCCGCGCCGCGGATCTTGATCGAGGCGCTGCATTTTTCGCCGATCCAGCTCGGCCTGTTCTTCGCCGGCACGGTTCTGATCGTATTCGCCTCCGGCTGGCTCGCGACTAGGCTTGCACCGCGCTTCGGCCTCGACCGCTCGATCAGGGGCGCATTATGGGCGGCGGCCGTAGGCGGGGCCGCCATGCTGTTTGTCTCGCTCTTTACCCCGAGCTTCCTGCCCTTCCTGGCTGCGATGAGCGTGTTCCTGCTCGGCATGGGCATCGTCAATCCACTCGGCACCGCACAGGCGCTCTCGCCATTCGGCGAGAAGGCAGGTGCAGCTTCCGCACTGCTCGGCTTCTGGCAGATGATGAACGCGGCGATCGGGGTATGGTTAGCGGCGACCGTGTCGCACGAGGCGATGTTCGGGCTCGGCGTGGTGCTGACCGCGTTCTCGCTGATGGCGGTCGCCCTCTACGCGCTGCGGACGAAACAGAGCTAGCTCGCAAGGTAACGCTCGTACTTTCCGGCCACCACCTCGTCCGCCGCAACGTCGGGATCAAGCGTATAGAGATCCTGCGCCCGGCTGATGCCGCGCAGCGCAAAGCGGCCGGTCGAAACCAGGTAGTTCCGCCCTGCCCCATCCAGGCCATCCCGGAAGGCCTGCGAGGTCAACAGCTCCCGGTCGACCGAGCTGCACATTGAAGCGATCCGGCTGACTTCGTTGACCGCAGGACCTACCACCGTGAAATCGAGCCGATCCTCGCTGCCGATATTGCCATAGAAGACCTCGCCGACATGGAGCCCGACATAGGCTGACGTGGTCGGCCGCCCCTCGCCGGCGCGGCGGGCGTTGAGCGCCTTCAAATTGCGGCGGAAACGGTGCTCGGCGCGAAGTGCGGCGCGCTTTGCGATTGCCATGTTCGCTTGCGTGAACATTGCCAGCACGCCGTCGCCGATCAGCTTCAGCACCTCGCCGCCGGCGTCATGAATCGCGTCGATCGAAGCCTGCGCGTAATCGTTGAGGAACGGGATGATCTCGTCGGGCCCGATCCGCTCGCTGATCGCTGTCGAGCCGCGAATGTCCGAATACCACAACACCGCCTTGATGCGCTCGGTGACGCCGCGCGAGATGCGGCCGCGCATCACCTGCTCGGCGGTCTCGCGCCCGAGATAGACACGCCCCAGGGTCCGCGCGATGTCGACTTGCGCCGCTGACTTCACCGCCAATCCCAGCACCGGCACCAGGTCGCGCAGCGCCGCCATGTGATGCTCGTCGAACCCTTCGGACTGGCGGGTGGTCCAGTAGGAGTAGAAGCAGTCCATCTCGCCGATCGTGCCGGCCTCGCCGAAGCGGTGCACAAAGGAGACGAAATGCTTGTGGCCCTTCTCCGCGAGTTCGTTGATCATCGAGAAATCGAGCGTGGCGCAATCGGCCAGGTCGATCGCCATCTCGTCGTGCCCGTTTTGCAGCATGTGGTAGAAGGTCGATCGCCGCCATGTCTGCCCGGCATCGCCGCTGCTGGTCGAGCCGTACTCAAAGGTGTCGCTCTCATTGGTCTCGCCGTCGTTCCAGCGGAACCCGCGGCCTTCGAAGATCGGGTGCAGCGTGTCGATGAAGACGATGGCGCGCGATAGCGGCATCCCGCCGGCGCGGCAGCGCTCGCAGAAGCCGCGCAACAGATCGTTTTCGGACAGGCCCGTCAGACCCTGGTGGACGAGCCAATTCATGAGACGCAGGCGGGGAGTAAGTTCCATGCGCTGATTATGCCGCGCAATCCCGCCGCGTGAAAGATCAGTTGGCTGCATCGGTCTCGGCTTGACGACACTTTCATGACAGGCGCAAATGCCGGAACAACGAGGCAATATAGAAACGCGATGGCCCGATGAGCGCCCGGCAGCTTCCGATCATTCTGGCGCTTGGCACCACCCAGACCCTGGCCTGGGCCTCGAGCTATTATCTGCCCGCGGTGCTCGCGGATCCCATCGCGAAGGATCTCGGCATTGCGCCCAACTGGATCTTCGCCGCCTTCTCGGCCTCGCTCGTGCTCTCGGCCCTGCTCGGCCCACGGATCGGCCGCCAGATCGACCTCGTCGGCGGCAGGTCCGTGCTGTCGATCTCCAATCTGACGCTGGCGGCAGGGCTGGTGCTGCTCGGCCTCACGCAATCCATTCCGCTGCTGCTGGTCGCATGGCTCCTGCTCGGGATCGGCATGGGATACGGCCTCTATGATGCCGCGTTCGGCGCGCTCGGGCGCATCTATGGCGAAGCGGCGCGGCGCCCGATCACCGGCATCACGCTGATGGCGGGCTTTGCCTCCACCGTCGGCTGGCCGCTGAGCGCGTGGGGGCTGGAGACGATCGGCTGGCGCGACACCTGCTTTGCCTGGGCGGCGGCACATCTCCTGATCGGCCTGCCGCTCAACTGGCTGATGCTGCCGCCGGTGCCCGGCGCCAAA
The DNA here is from genome assembly GCF_054063735.1 of Bradyrhizobium sp. USDA 10063. Classification (NCBI taxonomy): domain Bacteria; kingdom Pseudomonadati; phylum Pseudomonadota; class Alphaproteobacteria; order Hyphomicrobiales; family Nitrobacteraceae; genus Bradyrhizobium; species Bradyrhizobium sp. USDA 10063. Next base: position 1,577,867 of record NZ_JBSSGP010000002.1, read on the forward strand.
GCCGCGGCGGCCAATGCGGTGAAGCCGCATATCCCGATCGACCGACCCATGATGCTGCTGGCGTTTGCATTCGCAGCCGCGTGGACCGTCACCGGCGCGATGGCGGCGCATTTCCCGCGCATCCTGGAAGCGGCCGGCGCAACCTCGGTGCAGGCAATCACCGCCGGCGCCCTGATCGGGCCGGCCCAGGTCGGCGCGCGCGTGGTCGAGGCATCGCTGCTCAGCCGCTTCCACCCGCTGCTCTCGACCGAACTGGCCTGTCTCGGCCACCCGATCGGCGCGGCGATCGTGGCCATCGCCGGCGGCGGCGCGGCGAGCGTCTTTGCGCTTTGCCACGGCGCCGGCAACGGCATCTTGACCATTTCGCGCGGCACCTTGCCGCTCGCGATCTTCGGCCCGCAGAATTACGCCTACCGCCTCGGCATCATCGGCGCGCCGGCCCGGATGGCGCAGGCGGCCGCCCCGCTCCTGTTCGGGCTGTTGCTCGACCGCATGGGCAGCGGCATCCTGATCGTCTCCTCCGCGCTCAGCCTCGCCGCGCTCGGCGCATTGCTCCTGGTGCGCGACAACCGCGCGGCGCCGAAATAGGCAGCCTTCCCTTCGCGTGATGTTTCGCGCACAACATCCCACAGAGCCTGACAATCAATTTGGGAGGAAGCCGTCATGGCAAGCGAAATGGCACCGTCGATCCGACGCGTCAATCCACCCGAACTCGGAACACCGCCCGGCTATTCACAGGTGGTGGACGCCACCGCTCACCGTTTCATCTTCATCGCGGGCCAGACCGCAGTGGACCGCGACGGGACCATCATCGGCAAAGGCGACTTCGGCATGCAGGCCGACCGGGTATTTGAGAATCTCACGATCGCGCTTCAGGCAAGCGGCTGCACGCCCGCCGATCTGGTTAAACTTACGGTGTTTCTCACCGACATGAACAACCTTGCTCGCTACCGCGAAGCGCGCAACCGTTTCTTCTCCCTGGTTACACCCGCCGCCGCACCAGCGGTAACGCTGGTGGAAGTATCAAGACTCTACGGCCCTGATTTCCTGATCGAAATCGAGGCGATCGCAGCGGCTTGAGACTTCGCCCGACCGTGCCGGGCTCAAGCGGCGTGCGCCGGCTCGTGGTGCGGACAGGTCTCGACCTCGATCGTGACATGGCTGAGGCCGTGCAGGCCACCGAGGCGGCGCTTGTAGGTCGCGGGCGGCAGCGGATGGTCGGACACGACTGCGATCACCGCCGCGCGATGGCCAGGGCCGACCTGCCACACATGCAGATCGGTGACGCGGTCGCCCTTGGTCTCGAGCCGGTCGCGAATGACCGCCTCGAGCTTCTTGTCGGCGCTGACGTCGAGCAGGATCGCGCCTGACGCCTTGATCAGGCCATAGGCCCAGCTCGCGATCACCGCGCTGCCGATGATCCCGACTGCCGGATCGGCCCACACCCATCCAGCTGACATCGCAACCAGCAGTGCCGCAATGGCGAGGATAGACGTCGCGGCATCCGCCATCACGTGGACATAGGCCGCACGAAGATTGTTGTCGTGGTGATGATGGCGATGGTGATCATCGTCATGGTCATGAGAATGGTCATGACCATGATGATGGTCGTGGTCGTCGCGCAGCAGCCAGGCGCTGGTGAGGTTGACGGCAAGTCCGAGCACCGCAACCGAGATCGCTTCCCCATAGGCAATGGACACCGGATGGAGCAGCCGGTCCACGCTTTCCCAGGCGACCTGCAGCGCAATCATCGCCAGGATGATCGCGCTGGCAAAGGCGGCGAGATCGCCGAACTTGCCGGTGCCGAAACTGAAGTGCGTGTTGCCCGCCTGCCGCCGTGCGAACAGATAGGCTAATCCGGCAATGCCCAACGCCGCCGCATGCGTTCCCATGTGCCAGCCGTCGGCAAGCAGCGCCATCGAGCCGGACCACCACCCCGCCGCGATCTCGCCGATCATCATGACCGTGGTCAGCGCAACCACGAGCCAGGTGCGCCGTTCGTTATGGGCGTGGGTCGCTCCCAGGAAGACGTGATCGTGGGACCACTGTTCGATCGAATGCGAGTGCATGGTTCATCTCCGGATAGTCGGCTCGTCGAATATAGAGATTGCGACGGAAGGTCGTTAGAGCGTTTTCGAGCGAAGTGAACACCGGTTCGCGTAAAGAAAACGCGTCAAAAAAATGCTCTAGACCAGTTCCTCCGGCGCCAGCTTGCAGGCCGCGCCGTCGGCCTCGACCTGCAGTGTCGCATGGTGGATCTTGAAGCGGTGCGAGAGCTCGGCGCAGACGTGGTGCAGAAAAGCATCGTCATGGCCGCCGGGCCGGACCAGATGCGCGGTCAGTGCGGTCTCGTTGGTGCTCATCGCCCAGATGTGCAGGTCGTGCACCTCGGAGACGCCGTCGAGCGTGCGGAGAAACTCTCTCACCTCGACGAGCTCGATGCCCCTCGGCACCGCATCGAGCGCGAGATTGACGCTGTCGCGCATCAGACCCCAGCCGCTCACCAGCACGACGAGGGCGATGACGAGGCTGATCGCCGGGTCGATCCACAGCCATCCCGTCGACAGGATCAGCAAGGCAGCGATGACGACGCCCAGCGAGACGCCCGCATCCGCCGCCATGTGCAGATAGGCGCCGCGGATGTTGAGGTCGCCGTGCCGACCGCCCATGAACAAGAGTGCCGTGCCGCCGTTGATGAGGACGCCGAGCGCTGCGACCCAGACCACCGTCCAGCCCGCCACCTCGGCCGGCTCGCGCAGGCGGTTGACCGCTTCCACCGCGATGCCGCCGACCGCGACCAGCAGGAGCCCGGCATTGAACAGCGCGGCAAGGATCGAGGCCCGGCGATAGCCGTAAGTATGCGTCTCCGTCGGCCGCCTCCCCGCCAGCCACGCCGCGCCCCAAGCCAGCAGCAGCGAGAACACATCGGATAGATTGTGGACGGCATCGGAGATCAGCGCCAGCGAATTGGCAGCATAGCCGAACACCAGTTCCGCGATCACGAAGGCGGTGTTGAGCGATGCGCCAATGGCAAACGCCCGGCCGAAATCATCCGGGGCATGGTTGTGCCCGGCATGATCGTGCGCATGGGAGTGATCGTGATGATGATGCGCCATGGGGAAGATTTATAGCGCGTCGATTTGCGAATACTATTACAGCGATCCTGCTGTCGTCCCGGCCTTGAGCCGCGACCCATAACCACAGGCGTTTGTATTGTGCTCCGCTGCAACCACTTGCTCGGACCACGAACAACCGCCTGTGGTTATGAGTCCCTGCTTTCGCAGGGACGACGAGATCACTCCACCCCGCGATTGAACTTGTTCGACTTCGGCAGGCCGTGCGCGAGGCGGCCGGCGTCGGCGCGGTTGCCGCGCCAGTCGGCGAGCTCCTTCATGCTCATGCCGTGGTCGCGGCCGGCGGAATCCTTCCAGGCCAGGCCCGCCTTGGAATCGAACACCGCGACATCGGACAGCGAGGCGCTGGTGTATTTCTGCAACCGCACGCCGCGGCCGCGGGCCATTTCCGGCACCTGCTCGAGCGGGAACAGCACCATCTTATGGTTGGTGCCGATCACCGCGACGGTGTCGCCCGCCACGGTTGTGATCGCGCGCGCCTCGTTCGGCATCTCGACGTTCAGCACCTGCTTGCCCTTGCGGGTCGTGCCGACGCAATCGTCCTCGTTGACGACGAAGCCTTGCCCCTCGCTGCTGGCAACCAGAAACTTGCGGCCGCCCTTGTTGACGAACAGCGACACGATCGCGGCGTCCTGCTCCATGTCGATGAACATGCGGATCGGCTCGCCATGGCCGCGCCCGCCCGGCAGCTTCGCCACATCGAGCGAGTAGAATTTCCCGTTGGTGGCGAACAGCAGGAGCTTCGACGTGGTCTCGGCAAAGAAGGCATGATCGAGCTTGTCGTCGGTCTTGAAGGCAAGGCCGGAGAGATCGGCGACATGGCCCTTGAGCGTCCGCACCCAGCCCTTCTCGGAGATCACGATGGTCACCGGCTCGCGCTCGACGAAGGCTTCCTCGATCGCGGCGAGATCGTGTTCGGGCGCATCCGCAAACGTGGTGCGGCGCTTGCCGAGCGGCGTCTTCGGTCCGAACATGTCACGGACTTTCCGCACCTGCTCACCGACCTTGGACCATTGCTCAGGCTCGGAGCGGAGCAGCGCCTCGATCCCCTTCAATTCCTTGCGGAGGTCCTTGTCCTCGGTCCGGATCTCCATCTCCTCGAGCCTGCGCAGGGAGCGCAGGCGCATGTTGAGGATGGCATCGGCCTGGACTTCGGTGAGCTTGAACGTCTTCATCAGCACCGGCTTCGGCTCGTCCTCGGTGCGGATGATCTTGATCACCTTGTCGATGTTCAGATAGGCGATCAGGTAGCCGCCGAGGATCTCGAGCCGGTTCTCGATCTGGCCCTTGCGATAGTTGGAGCGGCGCACCAGCACATCGCGCAGGTGGTCGAGCCATTCGCGAAGGCACTCGGCGAGGCCGACGACCTTGGGGATTTTCCCCTTCACCAGCACATTGAGGTTCAGCGAAATCTTGCTTTCCAGCTCGGTCAGCCGGAACAGCGATTCCATCATCAACTCGGGATCGACCGTGCGTGACTTCGGCTCGATCACGAGGCGGATGTCCTCGGCCGACTCGTCCCTGACGTCGCCAACCAGCGGCAGCTTCTTCTCGTTGAGCAGCTCGGCGATCTTCTCGACCAGGCGCGACTTCTGCACCAGCCACGGGATTTCGGTGACCACGATCACCCAGGTGCCGCGTGCGCCTTCTTCCTGTTTCCAGCGCGCACGCGTGCGGAACGAGCCGCGGCCGGTGGTGTAGGCCTCTGTGATCGCTTCCTTGGAATCGATGATGATGCCGCCGGTCGGGAAATCCGGTCCCTTGACCCACCTGAGCAGCGACTTCGACTTGGCGTCCGGCTTCTCGATCAGATGCAGTGCGGCGTCGCAGAGCTCGGCGGCGTTGTGCGGCGGGATCGAGGTCGCCATGCCCACCGCGATGCCCTGCGAGCCGTTGGCGAGCAGGTTCGGGAAGCCGCCGGGCAGAACCACCGGCTCCTTCGACTGACCGTCGTAGTTGGCGCGGAACTCGACGCCGTCCTCGTCGATGCCCTCCAGCAGAAGCCGCGCGACATCGGTCATGCGCGCTTCGGTGTAGCGGTAGGCGGCCGGGTTATCGCCGTCGATATTGCCGAAATTGCCCTGGCCATCGACCAGCGGGTAGCGCGAGGAGAAGTCCTGCGCGAGGCGCACCATAGCGTCGTAGATCGCCTGGTCGCCATGCGGATGGAACGAGCCCATCACGTCGCCAACGATCTTGGCCGACTTCTTGAACGGCGAGCCCGGATCGAGGCGCAGCAGCCGCATCCCATAGAGGATGCGCCGATGCACCGGCTTCAGCCCGTCGCGGGCGTCCGGCAGCGCACGATGCATGATGGTCGAGAGCGCGTAAGCGAGATAGCGCTCTTCCAGCGCATCGCGCAGCGGTACCTCGTGAACCTCAGGCGGTTCCGGCGGAATCAGTGCTTTTCCCATGTCGACGGGTTAACCGCTTCGGGCGAATCGGGCAAGAATCGATTCGGCGCCGTACCCCGCAGAAAAAGCCCGATTTTTCAGCCTGCGCCGGGCAGGGTCGCCGGATTTGGCGTGGCACGGCCATCGGCGATGCTGAATTGCGGGATGTGGCCGAGCCCGGTCACGAGAGCGGCATCCGCGCCGAGCGGCTTCTTCCACTCGTGTCCCTCGGTGAGGATCACGCCGATACCGACGACATCAGCACCGGCCTGCCGCACCAGCTTCAGCGTCGCAGCCAGGCTCGAGCCGGTCGCCACGACGTCATCGACCACGACGACCCGCCTGCCCTTCAGAAGTGGAATCGCCCGGCGGTCGAGCAGCAGCCGCTGCGAGCCGGATGAGGTCACCGATTGCACATATTCGACCAGCGCGTTGCCTAAATGGATCTTCGGCGATTTCTGCACGATGACGTATTGGTCGAGCCCCAGATGGCGCGAGACTTCGATTGCGACGGGAATGCCGAGCGTCGCCGCACCGACCACGATGTCCGGCTTCTTCTCCTTCAGCAGCGCAGCCAGCGCTTTTCCGATCCGCTCGCCGAAGCCGACGCCCATGTCGATCACCATCAACAGCGAGATCGCCAGGCGCTCGTTGATGGCGACGAGCGGCAGCTCCGTCGGCTCGCCGGCGATGTCGACGGTGTAGGTGGCGGGGGTGAGTGTGCTCATGTGGTCTTGCCTGTCAGAGGAAAGTCGGTCTGGATGGTGAGCCAGCCGATGTCGCGCCAGCTCGTGCGCGCCATCTTCGGATCGAAGCCGTAGATCGACAGCGCCAGCGAGATCGTCTCGGCCATGCGGAAGGTCTGCACCATCAGCGGCACGCCACGCGCCAGCGCATAGAGGATGCGCCGCGGCAGCGGCCCGCGGTCGAGCTCGAGGCCGCGCGCCCGCTGGGTCTCGCCGATGCTCTGGAACTCCTCGCGCATCAACGGGATCATGCCGATCACGAGCACCAGCACGAGCGTCAACGAGCCCGGCAGCCGCAGCCGGCTGCAGGCCGCGAGCAGCGTGCCGGCCGAAGTTGTCTCGATCGCGACGAAGAAACTGCCGGTGGTGGCGATCAGGGCGGAAGGCCATCCGCAAAGCATCGTCGATGGCGGCGGCGAGCGGCACGCCGTTCCAGATGAAGCTCAAGGTCCAGCTCAACGTCACCAGACCGCCGACCAGCGCCATCAGCTTCAGATAGCCTTTGGTCTGCGGCAGGCGGCAGGCGACCACGACCGCCAGCACGATCGCGGCAATCACGCCGGCCGTCACCGCGTTGCCGGCGACCCAGCCGAGAGATGACAGCACCAGCGCCGCCAGCAATTTGACGAACGGATTGATGCGATCAAGCCGATGCACGATGGCTTCCCCCGATCGACGTCGCCTTGTGATCCGGGCGCGGCCAGCCGCGGCGTGTGAAGACGTCCGAAGACCATGCCTTCTCGGTCGTCCCATCGAAGGCAAGCCGGCCGTCCTCCAGGATCAGCACGCGGTCGGCGGCGCGGTCGACGAGCTGCAGATCGTGCGAGACCAGGAGCGCCGCGCAACCCCGTGCGCGGCAGCGGTCGAGGAAGGTGAGCACGCCGGCGCGGGAGACGCTGTCGCAGGCGATCAGCGGCTCATCCAGGATCACGACCGACGGTGCGGTCGCCTCGATACACACCAGCGCCAGCATCAATTGCTCGCGCGCCGACAGCGCGAATGGCGAAAGATCCGCGCGATCGGCGAGACTGACGCCTTTCAACAGCTCGATCGCCCGCTCGCGATGCGCAGCCATGGCCTTGGCCCCGGTATCGCCGCCGGACAGCGAGAACACGACCTCCTCCACGACCGAGAGCAGGAAGAACATCCGCCGCAAATTCTGCGCGACATAGCCGATCTGACGCGCCCGCTGCGCGATGGTCCAGCCGGAGCTGTCGCGGCCGTCGATTTCGATGATTCCGCCAGCCGCCTTCTGCAGGCCGAGCAGGGTGCGCATCAGCGTGGTCTTGCCGGCGCCGTTGCTGCCGATCAACCCCGCCACCTCGCCCTTTCCGAGCGAGAGCTCGATCGACCGCAGCACCGGCTCGCCGTTGGGACGGCGGAGCGTGCTCGATAGCTTCTTGACCGAGAGCGCCGCGCCAGACTGCTCCGGCGGGACCACGGCGCGCGGCGCCGGCGGCGCAAACGGCGGCTCGATACCGGCGACCGCATACGGCGTGGTGGCGCGAACGGCCGCCTGCCAAGGCAGATCATCGACGATGCCGCCGTCCTTCATGAACACCACACGATCGGCCACGCCGTCGAACCAGGCGAGATCCTGCTCGGCCATCAACAGCGTCAGCTTCGTCTTCCTGAGCTCGCGCAGGATGCCGATCATGCGCAGCCGCGCGTCGGGATCGAGCCCGCTGGTCGGCTCATCCAGGATCAGCACATCCGGTTGCCAGATCAGTGCGGAGGCGAGCGCCGCGATCCGCCGTTCGCCGCCCGAGAGCGTGCGCACCGTGCGCCCGATCAGCCGGCCGATGTTCATCTGTTCGACCACGGCGCTGACGCGCGCGCGGATTTCCGCCCGCGGCACGCCACGGTTCTCCAGGGGAAAGGCGATCAAATCTTCGACCGAAAGATCCCAGACCTGGTCCTCGACCGATTGCAGCACGAGGCCGACGCGGCGAAACAGCTCGCCACCACCGATCTGCCCGAGATCGGTGCCGTCGAGCGCTACCGCGCCCTGCATGTGGTGAGGCCGGATCAGCTTCGGGATGAGACCGGCCGCGACCGCAAGCAGCGTCGATTTTCCCGAACCGCCCGCCCCCGTCACCATCGTGGTGCTGCCGGCTTCGAGACAGAGCTCGATATCGGACAGCACGTGAGCGTCGGCCCGAAAGCCGACGCTCACCCCGCGCAGATCAAGCATCCAATGCGCTCCCGAAGGCGGTCAGAACCGGTGCAGCGTGCCGCGGCTGATGCCGGCAAGCAGCCTGGCGCCGGGCCGCACCAGCAGCGGCGTTCCGATCACCATCGGCACGATGTCGGACAGGCCGATATAGAGCATCGCATACCAGAACGGGAAAATGCCGAGCACCGCGAGACTCGCCGACCACCGCCGCCACCATGATGATGCCGACCACGGCGCAGATCACCGCGATCTTCAGCAGCACCGGCATCGACAAGTCGAAATTGGTCTTGCGCAGGTTGACCAGCAGCGGCGGCACCGCGCCGGTCAGTCCGACCATGATGCCATCCACGATCAGCGAATGCGCGGGAATGAAGGTGCCGGCGAGCAGCGACCAGACGATGGTGCCGATATAGCCGCAGATGAACCCGCTCTTCGGCCCAAGCAGGAGCCCGATCAAGGGCGGCAGGAACGCGAAGATGCGCCACTGGATCACGCCCGGCACGAGCTGGATCGGATTGGCATAAGCCCACAACACGCCGGTCGCGACGCCGCAGACGACCGCAAGGACGATGGGAAAGAAACCGACCGAGTCGGATTCGCTGTAGGTGATTTGCGTACTCATTGCATGCTCCCCGTCATGAGTTTGCCCTGAGATTTTTTCAGGCAAGTTTCGGGCCATGCGGCATGGAACAGGCTGAGGATGCGCATGCGTAAGTGATTTGCGAGCCGGGTGTTGCGCCAGGTGGAACGCGCGGCGGGCAGCGTTGCGGTCAGGGCGGGGTGATTGCGACCCTGGTCCGGCGTCGGACCACCGCGTTGATGAACCCGTCCCTTGCGTCGGAGTGCCCCTGCCCGCGCGGCTCCAGCACGTTGCGCAGGAGGAAGCGGCCGGTGAGCGCAAAGCCGTCGAGCAGGTCCTGGTCCGACCAGGTGGCGCTGCCATCCTCGTCCTCGCGCAGGAAGGGGGGCAGCCGCATCAGGCGGTCGCGCCAGGGTTCGCCGGCGGCGCGCGATACCGCCCCGCCTGATTTTGGCGAGACGTAGACCAGTTCGGAGGTCGCGCCGGTCGCCGCGCAGTTCGAGAGGTCGAGCCCGAAGCCGAGTTCGGCCAGCATCGCCAGTTCGAAGCGGATGAGATGGACAGCGGCGGCGCCGGCATCCTCGAAATCATCCAGCGTCTGCTCCAGCATCTCGTAGATGTCCTGGTGCGGATCGCGCTCGGGCAGCAGCCGAGCGAGCGAAGCCAGATGGGTGACACCATAGACGGCATGCGACGAGGCGAGCAGGTTCGCCGCGCGCAGCCGCGTGCCCTCGAGCTGGTAATAGCCGAGATGCTCGTCGAGCCGCGCCCGCCACATCGCGGTGACGCTGTTGCCGGGTTGCAGGAGCGGCCGCATCCGCGCGCTGGCCCCGCCGCGCACCAGGCCGAGATGGCGGCCGTGCTCGTGCGTCAGCAGTTCGACGATGGCGGAAGATTCGCCATGCCGCCGCACACCCAGCACGATGCCTTCGTCGGTCCATTCCATGCCATCAAGAGTAGCATGTAGGGTGGGCAAAGCGTAGCGTGCCCACCATTCACGATCGGTCCAAGAGGTGGTGGGCACGCGGAGCCTGTCATCGGGCGCGCGTTCGCGCGACCCGTTGGCTTTGCCCACCCTCATATGGGGCTTTGTGAGTCAAGGCTCTTGAACCGGTGCGGGTTGGGTTTTTGCAGTGAGAGGGCGGCGCGCGGAGCCATGCGTAGCGTAGCGCGACGACCGGGCCCCGGGCGAGGATTGGCTTCCGAAGATTTCTGCAGCTCACTGCATCACCTCATATCCGGTCGGATCGGCTGATCCGTACCCACATTCCGCATGCTTGCGGCGAGGAAGCCAAGAGGATGAGACCCATCTACAAAGCGGCCTGGTTGGGCCCCTGGGTGGCACGGTCATCATCCATCCTGTACGGGGCGCGCGGCGCGGAGCCGCCTCGCCCTGGTGGCGTGGTCCGGTGCTAGGCCTTCATCACGGCCTGCTCCGGAACAAGGCCGGTGGTGAGATAGCGCCACAGCGCCACGATCAGCTTGCGCGCCAGCGCGACGATGGCGATGCGCTTGGCGCGCTTGCCGGCGTTTTCGGTGCGGGTGCGGAACCAGCGGCTGAGCGCGCTGTCCGGCTGATGGCGCAGCCAGAGCCAGGCCAGTTCGATCGTCTTGTGGCGGGCGCGCCGGTTGCCGGCCTTGCTGATCCCCTGCTCGCGATCGATGCTGCCGCTTTGCCAGGGACTGGGCGCCAATCCGCAATAGCTGGCGACCTCGCGCCGGTTGCGGAAGTCCTTGTAGAACACCTCGTTCACCAGCGTCGTGGCAAACGCCGGGCCGAGCGCCTTGAGCTGCTGCAACTGATCCCGTCGCTTCGCCATCGGCGCCGGCGCCGCGGCGGCTTCCGCCGCGACTTCTGCCGCGACTTCTGTAGCGACTTGGGCCTGCTCCAGCGCCTTGAGCTGGTCGCGCACCAGCATCAGCCGGGCATGCTCGCGCTTCACTTCGGCCAGAAGCTGCGGCGGCAGCGGCTGCCCTTGCCAGTCCCGCTGCTGCTCCAGCCAGGCGAGCCAGGTCCGTCGTCGCAAGGTGCCGGCCGCCATGCCCAACAGGCGCAGCAGCGCCTTGATCCGGTTGGTGTGCCCCGTCTGCTCATTCACCAGTCGTTCGCGTTCGCGGCTGGCGCGCCGGGCGTCCTCCTCGGCCACGCTCGGCACCCGGACGATTCGCACCACCCGCGGCTCGCCTCGCAAATGGGCCATCAAGGTGCGCAGCAGAAGCTCACCATCGATCCGGTCTGTCTTCGCCCGCCGCGCCCGTTGCTCCACCGCGATGCTCGCCGGGTCGAAGATGAAGTTGGTGATCCCAGCCGCCGCGAGCAGCCGGTGCAGCCAGAAGCCGTCATAGCCAGCCTCGTAGCAGCTCACCACCCGCGGCGCCGCTCCAAGCTTCGCAGTCGCCCGGGCCTTGACCTGCTCGATCAGCGCCAGCAGCCCGGCGTGATCGCCGCCTTCCAGCTTGTGGCGCGATATCCGGTCCCGATCCGGACTGTGCAGCGTCACCAGCCACGTCTTCTGACTCAGTTCGATCGCAACGAAAATCGTGCCACAATGCCCGGCGGTGGGCGTGTTCTTGGTCAATGCTTGCATCAGACTCTCCGATGGTTCGAGTGTGGAAACCCAAACCTACCGGAAAGGGCACGCTCACCGCCCCATGGAATCTACGCAGCTACGCAACCACGCGCCTCACGCGTTGAACCAGCCGTGGGCGTCGCCGGTGAAGGAGAAATACAGCCCGGCCGCCGTCAGCGCGCAGGAGATCACCTCGACGGCGCTGTCGAACTGCACGCCGGTGCTGCCGATCACCTGCAACAGCGAGATCACCGACAAGAGGAGCACCGCCGCCAGCACCCAGCGCGGCCAGTTCTTGCGGCGCTGCGCTGCGAGGTAGACGAAATAGACCAGGAGCAGGATCAGGCCGGCCTGCATCAAGGTGACGACCGTGATCATCTGTTCCGTCATCTCGCCGCTCGGGGTGCGGTCCGCGAACGCCATCGACAGCGCGTCCAGCGTCAGCGACAGATACAGCAGCACCTCGAACAGAAGCACGTTTCTGGGTAATTTCATCGGAAGTACCCGATCATTCCTTGGGAAACTCCAGTCCCATTTCCCGGTAGCGGTCGGGATCGTCGCCCCAGTTCTCGCGCACCTTGACGAACAGGAACAGGTGCACGGGAACGCCCATGATCTCGGCGATCTCCTTCCGCGCCTCCGCGCCGATCGACCTGATCGTGGCGCCGCCCTTGCCGAGCACGATCTTGCGCTGGCTCTCCCGCTCGACAAAGATCGTCTGCTCGATGCGGATCGACTTGTCGTTGCGTTCGGTCCAGCTATCGGTCTCCACCGTCGACTGGTACGGCAGCTCCTGGTGGAGCTTCTGATAGATCTTCTCCCGCGTGATCTCGGCCGCCAGGTGCCGCATCGGCGCATCCGACATCTGGTCCTCGGGGTAGAGGAACGGCCCGGCGGGCACCATGCTTGCCAATGCCCTGCGCAGGTCGTCGACACCATCGCCTGACAACGCCGAGATCATGAAAGTGTTCTCGAACCGCAGTCGGTCATTGGCGGCCTTCGCCAAGGCAAGGAGCTTTTCGCGCGGCAGCAGGTCGATCTTGTTCAGCACCAGGATCTTCGGATGGGCCACGCTATCGAGCCTCGCGAAGATCGCCTCCGCCTCCGCGTCGATGCCGGCCTTGGCGTCGAGCAGGACGCAGACGAGGTCGGCGTCATGCGCCCCGCTCCAGGCGGTCGACACCATGGCGCGGTCCAGCCGCCGCCTCGGTGAGAAGATCCCGGGCGTGTCGACCAGGATAATTTGCGCATTGCCCTCGATCACGATGCCGCGGATCAGCGCGCGCGTGGTCTGCACCTTGCGCGAGACGATGGTGACCTTCGAGCCGACCAGCGCGTTGACGAGCGTCGACTTGCCGACGTTCGGCGCGCCGATCAGGGCAACGAAGCCGCAACGGGTGCCGGCAGGACCAGCTTCCGCCCTCGCCTCAGCCGTCATGGCTGCCAGCGCCTTCGCGGGCAATCATGGCGGACGCCGCCGCCTTCTCCGCCGCGCGCTTGTTGGGACCGACACCTTCGGCCGGCGCCAGGCCCGGCAGATCGACGGCAACGCGGAATTGCGGATCGTGATGCGGCCCGGTGCGTTCGACCTCGCGGTAGACGGGCGTCGGCAGACCCCTGCTCTGCGCCCATTCCTGCAGCATGGTCTTGGGATCGCGCAGTGGCCGGCGGAGCTTGCGCATCCGGTCGATCCAGTTCCGCTCCACGAATTTCGCCGCGGCATCGAAGCCGCCGTCGAGGAAGATCGCCCCGATCACGGCCTCGCAGACGTCACCCAGCACGGATTTGCGCAGCCGCGCCCCCTCGACCGCCTTCACCATGCCGAGCTTGATGTCGTCGAGCAGGCCGAGCTGCTCGGCGACGTCGGCGCAGCTCTCCTTGCGCACGAGATCGGCCAGACGCTTTGACAATTCGCCCTCGTCCGCGCGCGGATGGGCGCGGTAGAGCATGTCGGAGATGATCAGTCCGAGCACGTGGTCGCCGAGGAACTCAAGCCGCTGGTAGCTGTCGGCGCGGTGGCGGGTCGCCGGCTTCAGCGCTGAGACATGCGTAAACGCGGTCATCAATAACGCCGGATCGGAGAACTTGTAGCCGATGCGCGCCTCGGTTGCAGCGACCGCCTGCTTCTCGGCGGCCGCCTTGCTGGCCTTGCTGCGCTTCTTCTTCGGCGCAGCGGTGCCGCCCGCGTCGGGCTGCTCGCTCGGCTCGCCGGCAGTCGGAAGACTCTGGATGACAGGCGTATCGTCGTTCATCGCACGATGGTGAATAGGCGATTCCAGCGCACCGCGGTCGGCCAGCGCCAGAACATCCAGGCGTGCTCGCCCTCGGCGATCGAGAAGAAGATCATCTGCGCCCTCCCGACGATGTTCTCGAACGGCACGTAGCCCACCGCCGACAGCACCCGGCTGTCGGTCGAATTGTCGCGATTGTCTCCCATCATGAAGAAATGGCCGGCCGGCACGGTGTAGACATTGGTGTTGTCGTAGAAGCCGTTGTCGACGCAATCCAGCGTCTCATAGCTGACGCCGTTGGGCAGCGTCTCCTTCCAGCGCTTGACGCGTGCGGTCGCATCCGATCCGCAGGGGTCCTCGCCAATGAAATCGCTGAGCCGCTCGCGCTTGACCGGGGCGTCGTTGATGTAGAGCAGCCCCTCCTTCACCTGGATGCGGTCGCCGGGCAGCCCGATCACGCGCTTGATGTAGTCGGTCGAGTCATCCTTCGGCAGGCGGAAGACGACGATGTCGCCGCGGTTCGGCTCTGAGCCGAAGATGCGGCCGGAGAACAAGGGCGGCGACAGCGGGATCGAGTAATGGCTGTAGCCGTAGGAGTATTTCGACACGAACAGGTAGTCGCCGACCAGGAGCGTCGCCTTCATCGAGCCGGAAGGGATGTTGAAGGGCTGGAACAGGAAGGTTCGGATTACGAGTGCGATGATCAGCGCGTGGATGACGACCCGGACTGTCTCGCCGAGGCCGCTTTCGGATTTCGTACCTGTGGTCACGCTCATCGCTTTCCCAATTCCCGCAACTGCCTCGACTGCACGGTGGCAGAACGCGCTCCTCACGCGAATCGCGCTTTCCGCGTTCGCGTCACGAAGATGGTTCCTACGTCTGATGTAGAGAGCAAGTCCCGGCGCGAACCCGAATTTGCCCTGGCTCGGTTTACCCTGCGGCGTTTTAGACGGTTGTTACGGAGCGCGCAATCAAGGGTCGCGTCAAAACTTCATAATCGATTGAAAAATCAACGATTTTTAGTTTTACCCGATTCCGGACCGCCGCACTGTCCGCCAACCTCAGGATTTGGCCGGTGCGACCGCCGAAATTATGACGAAGGCCTGCGCGAGCGGCCAGTCGTCGGTGATCGAAAGGTCGATCTGCGCCTCGAAGCCGTCAGGGGTGATCTGCCTGAGTCGCTCCAGCGCCCCGCCGGTCAATCTCATGGTCGGTCGCCCCCCGGGCAGGTTCACCACCCCCATGTCGCGCCACCAGACACCGCGCATGATCCCGGTGCCGAGCGCCTTGGCGCAAGCCTCCTTGGCGGCGAAGCGCTTGGCATAGGTCGCGACCACCATCTTCTCGCTGTTGGCGCGGCGCAACGCCTTGGCGCGTTCGACGTCGGTGAAGATGCGGTCGAGGAAGCGGTCGCCGTGGCGCTCGATCACCTTGGCGATCCGGGTGATGTCGATCAGGTCGGAGCCGATGCCGAGGATCATGCCGCGCCCGCACCCTCAAGCGTCTTGCGGCCGCGGTCCATCGCCGCGCGCATGGAGCGGACGGTCTCCCTCAAGCCGACCAGGATCGCCTCGCCGATCATGAAGTAGCCGACGTTGAGCTCCCTGATCTCGGGCAGCGCCGAAATAGTCTCGGCCGTGTCGTAGTCCAGCCCATGGCCGGCATGGACCTCGAGCCCCGCCGCCTGCGCCAGCTTGGCGCCCTCGACGATGCGCCGCCACTCGGCTTCCGCTTTTTCCCGATGACCGTCGACGACCGCATCGCACCAGCCGCCGGTGTGGATCTCGATCACCGGCGCCTTCAGCTTCGCCGCCATCTCGATCTGTCTGGGGTCGGCGGCGATGAACAGCGACACCCGGATGCCGGCGTCGCTCAGCCGCGCGATGAACGGCGCCAGGGCATTGTGCTGGCCGACCACGTCCAGCCCGCCCTCGGTGGTGAGCTCCTGCCGCCGTTCCGGCACCAGGCACACGGCATGCGGCTTGGTGGCAAGCGAAATCCGGAGCATGTCGTCGGTCGCCGCCATCTCGAAATTCAGCGGCTTGGAGATTTCCGCCTTCAGGCGCGCCATGTCCGCATCGCGGATGTGGCGGCGGTCCTCGCGCAGATGCGCGGTGATGCCGTCGGCACCGGCCTCGATGGCCAAGAGCGCCGCGCGCACCGGATCGGGCCGCGCCCCGCCCCGCGCGTTACGGAGCGTCGCGACGTGATCGACATTGACGCCAAGGCGGAGCGGCGGAACGGGCATGATGTAGCTCGCGAACAAAACTGATGAACCATCCCCTCATCCTGAGGAGCGGCGTCTTCGCCGCGTCTCGAAGGATGAAGGTCCGGCTCGGGCCTCATGGTTCGAGACGGCGCAAGAGCGCCTCCTCACCATGAGGATCGACAGGGTGAAAGTCTACCCGTTGACGCGCTCGACCCGTGCGACCACGGCCTTTGCGCGCAACTGGGCGATGATAGCGCTCAAATGCTTGAGGTCATAGACCTCGAGGTCGATGGTCAGCTCCGTGAAATCAGGCGAGCGGCGCGACATGTGGATGTTGTCGATATTGCCGTCATGCTCGGCGATCACGGTCGCGATCTGGGCGAGGCTGCCGGGCTCGTTGACGTTGTGGACCAGGATACGCGCCGGGAAACGCTGCGGCATGGTCTCGTCGATGTCCCAGCGCACGTCGAGCCAGCGCTCGGGCGCGTCCTCGAAATCCTTCAGGGCCGGCGACTGGATCGGATAGATCGTGATCCCCTCGCCCGGCGTCACGATGCCGACGATGCGGTCGCCCGGCACCGCGCCGCCGTTCGGCGCGAACTTGACCGGCAACTCGGAATTGATGCCGCGCACCGGGATCACCGAAGCCGCACGCGCCGGATGCGGCGGCGTCTGCGCCTTGGCGGCAAGCGCCTTCTTGGTGCCGTAGCGCACCAGCCGCTCTTCCTTGTAGTCCGGATACATCGCGCGCGCGACGTCGGAGGCCTTCAGTTCGCCACGGCCGACGGAAACCAGCACCTCCTCGATCGACGTGCGTGCCAGCCGCGGCAACGCGCCCTTCAGCTTGTCGTCGGCGTATTCGATCTTGGCGCGGGCGAACAGGCGGTCGATGATACGACGGCCGAGCCCGGCATATTGGTCACGCACGGCAGCACGGGTGGCGCGCCTGATCGCGGCGCGCGCCTTGCCGGTGACCGCGAGCGCTTCCCAGGCCGACGGCGGCGCCGACTGCGCCTTCGAGGTCAAGACCTCGACTTCGTCGCCGTTCTGCAGCTCGGAGGACAGCGGCGCGAACTTGCCGTTGATCTTGCAGCCGACCGCGCTGTTGCCGACGTCGGTGTGAACGGCATAGGCGAAGTCGATCACATTGGCGTTGCGCGGCAGCGCGATCAGCTTGCCCTTCGGCGTGAAGCAGAACACCTGGTCGTGAAACAGCTCTAACTTGGTGTGCTCCAGGAACTCTTCCGGATTGGCGCTCTCCGAGAGAATGCCGATGGTGTGGCGCAGCCACGCGAAGGCGTTGGACTCGTGCTTCAGCCGTTCGGTCGGCGATCCACCCCCTTCCTTGTAGAAGGCATGCGCCGCGATGCCGAATTCGGCGATCTGGTTCATCTCCTCGGTGCGGATCTGCAGTTCGACGCGTTGCTTGCCGGGGCCGATCACGGTGGTGTGAATCGAGCGGTAGTCGTTCTGCTTCGGCGTCGAGATGTAGTCCTTGAAACGCCCGGGCACGACCGGCCAGGTCGTGTGCACGACGCCGAGCGCGCGGTAGCACGCTTCGACGTCGCCAAGCACGATCCGGAAGCCGTAGATATCGGACAACTGCTCGAAGCCGATCGACTTGCGTTCCATCTTGGTCCAGATCGAAAACGGCTGCTTGCGCCGGCCGTAGACACGCGCGGCGAGGCCGTTCTTCTGCAGGTTCTTCGAAAGCTGGCTTTCGATCTCGCCGATCAGATTGCGGTTGCGCTCGGCAAGCGCGTCCAGTCGATGCTTGACCACCGCATAGGCTTCCGGATCGAGCACGTGGAACGAAAGGTCTTCCAGCTCCTCCCGCATCTCCTGCATACCCATGCGGCCGGCGAGCGGCGCGTAGATATCCAGCGTCTCCTCGGCGATGCGGCGGCGCGAGGCGGGCGGCACGAATTCCAGCGTGCGCATGTTGTGCAGGCGGTCGGCGAGCTTGATCAGGAGCACGCGGACGTCGTCGGCGATCGCGAGCAGGAGCTTGCGCAGGTTCTCGGCCTGCTTGGCCTCGCGCGAGACAAGCTCGAGCCGCTTCAACTTGGTGAGCCCCTCCACCAGCGCGCCGATCTCGTGGCCGAACACCTGGTCGATCTCGGCCCGCGTCGCCTCGGTATCCTCGATGGTGTCGTGCAGCAGCGCCGCGACGATGGTGGCATCGTCGAGCTTGAGGCCGGTCAGGATCGCCGCCACCTCGAGCGGGTGCGAGAAAAACGGATCGCCCGACGCCCGGGTCTGGGTGCCATGCGCCTTCATGGCGTAGACATAGGCGCGGTTCAAAAGATCTTCGTTGGTATCGGGATTGTAGGAGCGGACGCGCTCGACCAGGTCGTACTGCCGCATCATGCGGGCACGCGGCTTGGGCGGCTTGTGCACCACCACGGAGTCAGGCGCCACCGCGACCGCGTCGGTCGCAGCCTGCATCTGGCGGGGTGTGCGGCGCCAATACGCCATGGAATTCCTGCCTCAATTGGCGAGCCGACGGGCTCGCGCCTCTAATCTAGTGCGATTTCGAACCAAGCTTTAGCCCGTTCGAACCGAAAATCGTTCAATTTCCGTCAAGACTTCAGGGACGCATCTCGCCGTCGGAATGTCAACAAAAGCAAAGGCCCGGACAATGCCCGGGCCTTTAGCCAGCTCAACCGTGTTTGGGGGACCGCCGCGAGGACCTATTCGTCCTCTTCGGGCTGCTCCTCCGGCGGCGCGAGGCCCTCGAGGCCCTTCAGCAACTCTTCCTCGGTCATCCGCTCCATCGCCACCTCGGTGTCGTCGGCATCGACGCTGGCGCCGGCCGAGCCGATCAGCGGCACGGTGTCGGGCTCGGGCTCGTCGACCTCGACGAACTTCTGCAGCGAGTGCACCAGTTCCTCTTTCAGGTCCTCCGGGGAAATGGTCTGGTCCGCGATCTCGCGCAGCGAGACGACCGGGTTCTTGTCGTTGTCCCGATCAACCGTGAGTTGTGACCCCGAGGAAATCATCCGAGCGCGATGCGCAGCCAACAGGACCAGGTCGAACCGGTTGTCGACCTTATCAATGCAATCTTCGACGGTGACGCGCGCCATATGCTGTCGCTCCGTTAAGTGGACAGGAATTTGTTGATTATGGTGCGTTAGTTATAGGGCAAAGCGGGGTTTCGCAACATTAAATTTGTGATTTGCCTTCGCCCCAACCTCTGCTAACCCGTGAAGGGGCCAGAAGGCCGGAGCGTCCGTAACGCGGCGGAGCGCCGTTGTGGACAAGTAAGTCTCTTCATTGCATCGTCAAAAGTATAGGTATTTCGCCCTCGCCTCACCATAATTGCCATGGTGACTGTCGTCGGGGAAGATTCACCGAACTTTAGGCTGCAACGCAGAAAAGGTGCGCGGTTCGTTGCCACTGCGCCGAGAAGCTAACAAAAGGCGAGAAACTTTGATGTCGTCACCCGTTTCCAACAAGATCGCGCTCTTTATCGATGGAGCCAATCTGTATGCAACCGCCAAGACGCTGGGGTTCGACATCGACTACAAGCGCCTCCTGAAGGAATTCCAGAGCCGCGGCACGTTGCTCCGGGCGTTCTACTACACGGCGATCATCGAGGATCAGGAATATTCGTCAATTCGGCCGCTGATCGACTGGCTCGACTACAACGGCTACACCGTCGTCACCAAGGCCACGAAGGAGTTCATCGACGCCAGCGGCCGCCGCAAGGTGAAGGGCAACATGGACATCGAGCTCGCGGTCGATGCGATGGAACTCGCCGAACATATCGACCAGATGGTGCTGTTCTCCGGCGACGGCGATTTCCGCTCGCTCGTCGAGGCGGTGCAGCGGCGCGGCGTCCGGGTGACCGTGATCTCGACCATTGCAAGCCAGCCGCCGATGATTGCCGACGAGCTCCGCCGCCAGGCCGACGTCTTCACCGACCTGGTGGAACTGCAATCCAAGCTCGGCCGCGACCCGTCCGAGCGCCCGGCCCCGCGCGAGCGCGGGGAGCGCGGCGAGTCGCGCCACCACGCGCCGCAATTCCTGCAGCGCGCCACCACCATGGCGCCCCGGGCCGATGACGAAGATTTCGACGACTAGCCTCGTTCCCGCTTTCATCGAACCCGACCGCAACTGCCCGCTTTGTCCGCGGCTCGCCGAGTTTCGCGCTGAGGCGCGTGCGAAGCAGCCGGGCTGGTTCAATTCGCCGGTGCCATCCTTCGGCGATGCCGATGCGCGGCTCTTGGTCGTCGGGCTGGCGCCGGGGCTGCAGGGTGCCAACCGCACGGGGCGCCCCTTCACCGGCGACTATGCCGGCGACCTGCTCTACGCCACGCTCCTGGAATTCGGCTTTGCCAAGGGTGTCTACGAGGCGCGGCCGGACGACGGCTTGAGGCTGATCGATTGCCGGATCAGCAACGCCGTGCGCTGCGTGCCGCCGCAGAACAAGCCGCTGCCGATCGAGATCGCCACTTGCCGAAAGTTCCTGGCGGCAACGATCGCGACCATGCCGAGGCTTCGTGCCATCGTCCTGCTCGGCCGCATCGCGCATGAATCGACGGTGAAAGCGCTCGGGTTGCGCAACGCCGCCGCGCCCTTTGCGCACGGCGCCGTGCACAAGGCCGGCAGCATCAACCTCTACGACAGCTATCACTGCTCGCGCTACAACACGAATACCGGCGTGCTCACGCCAAAGATGTTCCGCGACGTGTTCGCGCAGGTGCGCGCGGACTTGGATCGCTGATCCGGTAGGGTGGGCAAAGCGCAGCGTGCCCACCTCTCTTGCACCGACCGTGGATGGTGGGCACGCTGCGCTTTGCCCACCCTCATATGGGGCTTTGTGAGTCAAGGCTCTTGAACCGGTGCGGGTTGGGTTTTTGCAGTGAGAGGGCGGCGCGCGGAGCCATGCGTAGCGCAGCGCGACGACCGGGCCCCGGGCGAGGATTGGCTTCCGAAGATTTCTGCAGCTCACTGCATCACCTCATATCCGGTCGGATCGGCTGATCCGTACCCACATTCCGCATGCTTGCGGCGAGGAAGCCAAGAGGATGAGACCCATCTACAAAGCGGCCTGGTTGGGCCCCTGGGTGGCACGGTCATCATCCATCCTGTACGGGGCGCGCGGCGCGGAGCCGCCTCGCCCTGGTGGCGTGGTCCGGTGCTAGGCCTTCATCACGGCCTGCTCCGGAACAAGGCCGGTGGTGAGATAGCGCCACAGCGCCACGATCAGCTTGCGCGCCAGCGCGACGATGGCGATGCGCTTGGCGCGCTTGCCGGCGTTTTCGGTGCGGGTGCGGAACCAGCGGCTGAGCGCGCTGTCCGGCTGATGGCGCAGCCAGAGCCAGGCCAGTTCGATCGTCTTGTGGCGGGCGCGCCGGTTGCCGGCCTTGCTGATCCCCTGCTCGCGATCGATGCTGCCGCTTTGCCAGGGACTGGGCGCCAATCCGCAATAGCTGGCGACCTCGCGCCGGTTGCGGAAGTCCTTGTAGAACACCTCGTTCACCAGCGTCGCGGCAAACGCCGGGCCGAGCGCCTTGAGCTGCTGCAACTGATCCCGTCGCTTCGCCATCGGCGCCGGCGCCGCGGCGGCTTCCGCCGCGACTTCTGCCGCGACTTCTGTAGCGACTTGGGCCTGCTCCAGCGCCTTGAGCTGGTCGCGCACCAGCATCAGCCGGGCATGCTCGCGCTTCACTTCGGCCAGAAGCTGCGGCGGCAGCGGCTGCCCTTGCCAGTCCCGCTGCTGCTCCAGCCAGGCGAGCCAGGTCCGTCGTCGCAAGGTGCCGGCCGCCATGCCCAACAGGCGCAGCAGCGCCTTGATCCGGTTGGTGTGCCCCGTCTGCTCCTTCACCAGTCGTTCGCGTTCGCGGCTGGCGCGCCGGGCGTCCTCCTCGGCCACGCTCGGCACCCGGACGATCCGCACCACCCGCGGCTCGCCTCGCAAATGAGCCATCAAGGTGCGCAGCAGAAGCTCGCCATCGATCCGGTCTGTCTTCGCCCGCCGCGCCCGTTGCTCCACCGCGATGCTCGCCGGGTCGAAGATGAAGTTGGTGATCCCAGCCGCCGCGAGCAGCCGGTGCAGCCAGAAGCCGTCATAGCCAGCCTCGTAGCAGCTCACCACCCGCGGCGCCGCTCCAAGCTTCGCAGTCGCCCGGGCCTTGACCTGCTCGATCAGCGCCAGCAGCCCGGCGTGATCGCCGCCTTCCAGCTTGTGGCGCGATATCCGGTCCCGATCCGGACTGTGCAGCGTCACCAGCCACGTCTTCTGACTCAGTTCGATCGCAACGAAAATCGTGCCACAATGCCCGGCGGTGGGCGTGTTCTTGGTCAATGCTTGCATCAGACTCTCCGATGGTTCGAGTGTGGAAACCCAAACCTACCGGAAAGGGCGCGCTCACCGCCCCATGGAATCTACAACTACAAATCTAACGACTCACCGGATTTTCCCGCAGCCATTCCAGCACGTCGCCGGCGTTCCGGTCGGGCGGGAACACCGGATAGAAGACCTGGGTGATCCGCCCATCGTCGATGATCAGCGCCAGCCGCTTGATCAGCGTCAGCCCCGCCACCTCCATGGTCGGCAGATTAAGCGCCTGCGTCAGCGCGAGCTTCTCGTCCGAGAGCACCGGGAACGGCAGATGCAGGCGCGAGGCCATCTCGGTCTGGTATTCGTTGCTCTGCGTCGACAGGCCGAATACGTGGCTGGCACCGGCGCCCTTGAGCTCGGCGAACAGGTCACGGAAAGCGCAAGTCTGCGGCGTGCAGCCGCGCGCGCCCGGGATCATGTCCCAATCGTCGACGAGCGCGATCTTGCCGGGCTCGCCGGTGCGCGGATAGGCGAACACCACGGTGCGCCCCTTCAGCGAAGACAGTGTCACTGACGTATCGTCGGTCGCCGCCAGGGTGACCGGCGGGATCGCCATGCCCTTCAGATGCGCAGCGCCACCATCATCGGTCGGCGCGGGAATCTTGCTCCAGTCAACTTCGAGCAAATTTGGTTGAGCCATGTTCCGCTCCGTAGTGTGGCGAGTAGCGAATGGCGAATAGGAAAGTTCTCCGCCTCTATTCGCCACTCGCTATTCGCCCTTCATCCCCGCGCGCGCATCAGGCG
This sequence comes from Bradyrhizobium sp. USDA 10063, assembly GCF_054063735.1. NCBI lineage: Bacteria > Pseudomonadati > Pseudomonadota > Alphaproteobacteria > Hyphomicrobiales > Nitrobacteraceae > Bradyrhizobium > Bradyrhizobium sp. USDA 10063. The sequence continues at coordinate 1,600,999 of NZ_JBSSGP010000002.1, forward strand.
GCCCTTCTCGCGGCCCCAATCACGCTTCTTCACGGTTTCGCGCTTGTCGTGCAGCTTCTTGCCCTTGGCGACAGCGAGCTGCAGCTTGGCGCGTCCGCGTTCATTGAAATAGAGTTTCAGCGGGATCAGCGTCATGCCCTCGCGGTCGACGGCGCCGATCAATTTGTTGATCTGCTTCCTGTGCAGCAGGAGCTTGCGAGGACGCTTCGGCTCGTGGTTGAAGCGATTGGCCTGCAGATATTCGGGGATGTTGGCGTTGATCAGCCAGATCTCGCCGTTCCGCGCATCGGCATAGGATTCCGCGATCGTGCTCTTGCCGCCCCGGATCGACTTCACCTCGGTGCCGGTCAGCGCAATGCCCGCCTCGATCGTATCCTCGATCGCATAGTTGAAGCGCGCCTTGCGGTTCTCGGCGACGACTTTGATCGGACGTTCGTTCTTCTCGGCCACTTCAGGATTTCTTGAGGAGATCGCGGATTTCGGTCAGCAGTTCTTCCTGCCGGGTCGGTTTCGGCGGCGCAGGCGCCGCCTCTTCCCTGCGCTTCAACTGGTTCATGAGCCGGATCACGATGAACAGCACGAAGGCGACGATCAGGAAATTCAGGGTCAACGTCAGGAAACTGCCCCAAGCCAGTACGGCACCTTGCTTCTTGGCGTCCGCGAGGTTGGTGGCGGTCACCGACTTCGCCAGCGGCGTGAAATAGTTGGAAAAGTCGAGCCCGCCGGTGATCGCGCCGATCACGGGCATAATGACGTCGCCGACCAGCGAATTCACGATCGCGCCAAAGGCCGCGCCGATGATGACGCCGACCGCGAGGTCGACGACATTGCCCTTCATCGCGAACTCGCGGAATTCCTTGAGCATGCGAAGCCCCTTCTCCTCGACTTGGCCGACCGGACCAGCCATTGGCATCCACTTCGCTCGAAAGCGCTTTAGTTGATCAGGCCTGCATGCACCATGGCGCTGCGCACCGCCACACGCGTGGATTCTGCGACCGGCACCATCGGCAGCCGCAGCCGCTCCTCCAGCTTGCCGAGCAGCGACATCGCGTATTTCACCGGCCCGGGATTGCTCTCGATGAAGAGGTTGGTGTGCAGCGGCATCAACTTGTCGTGCACCTTCAGCGCGGTCGCGACATCGCCCTTCTGCCAGGCGGCATGGAACTCGGCGCACAGCCGCGGCGCCACATTCGAGGTCACGGAGATGCAGCCATGGCCGCCATGGGCCATATAGCCGAGCACGGTGGCGTCCTCGCCCGAGAGCTGGTTGAAATCCTCACCCATCGCCGCGCGCTGCTGCGACACCCGCACCATGCTCGCGGTGGCATCCTTGACGCCGGCGATGTTCTTCAGTTCCCACAGCCGCTTCATCGTATCGACCGACATGTCGATCACCGAGCGCGGCGGGATGTTGTAGATAATGATCGGGATTCCAATCGCATCGTTGATCGCCTTGAAGTGCTGGTAGAGCCCCTCCTGGGTCGGCTTGTTGTAATAGGGCGTGACGACCAACACCGCATCGGCGCCGGCCTGCTCCGCGTGCTCGGACAGCTCGATCGCCTCCCTCGTCGAATTGGAGCCGGCGCCCGCGATGACCGGCACCCTGCCCTTGGCCTCGGCGACACACCATTCGACCACCCGCTTGTGCTCGTCATGGCTGAGCGTCGGGCTCTCGCCGGTGGTGCCGACCGGAACCAGGCCGTTGGTGCCCTCGCCGATCTGCCAGTTCACCAGGAAGCGAAAAGCCGCCTCGTCCACGGAACCGTTCTTGAAGGGCGTCACCAAAGCGGTGAAAGAGCCGCGGAATTTTGTCTTGGCTGCCATGGACTTCCTCCAAACGCTGATAAGGGTTGCGGCGCGCGGGTCATAAAGGCCACTTCATATCGGGTCCGGCGGCAGGGCGAAAGGGCCGCAGGCCCTCGCCCTATTGCCAGCCGCGATTTTGCCGCTGTCATGGCGCAGACATGCTCGCGGCGACACTTTTAGCATTTTGTCCACATATTCAATCAAATACAGCTAAGGCTTCAGCGATCAGATGATTCGCCGCCGCAGAGGAAAGCCGTGACCCCTTCCCCCCGCGCAGCCGCATTGCGATCGACCGCCTTGGCGACATCGCTGGCGCTGGCATTCGGACTCGCCGCGATGGCAGAAGCCGCGGCCGATCCAAAGGTTCCAGTGCCAAAACCGCGGCCGATCGCCCGTAGCGTCGTTCCCAAGACCGCGCCCGCGACCCCCACGCCCGCGACTGCGGCCGCCAAGAATGCCGCCGCTCCCCGGACCACGTCGTCCGGCGCACCTGCTCCGCCCCCGCCCCATTTGGCGCCGGCTACGCGCCAGCACGCGGCGCCGGCCCGGAGCAAGCCGACGGTGCCGGCGGCTGTGGCCGCGACCTCATCGACCTCGCGGGGCGACAAGGATGCGCTCGAGAACGTTATCGAGCTCATCCGCAAGCAGAAGCCCGGCGATGCGACGCAGGTCGAGGCAACGATCTCCGATCCCGTCGCCAGAAAGCTTGCCGAGTGGCTGATCCTGCGCAGCGACAACAACGGTGCCGCGGTCGAACGCTACCGCGCCTTCATCTCGGCCAATCCGAGCTGGCCCTCGCAGACCTTCCTGCGCCGCCGCCTCGAGGCTGCGCTGTGGGACGACCATCGCGAAGATGCCGCGGTCTGGTCGTGGTTCGATAACGAATCGCCCGTGTCGGCCAAGGGCCGGTTCGCGCTGGCCAAGGCGATGCTGGCGCGCGGCGACCGCGCCAACGCCGAGCGGCTGGTGCGCGAAGCCTGGCGCAGCGATCCCATGAGCGAGGACACGGAAACCACCGCGCTCGACCTGTTCGGGGCGCTGCTCACCGCCGGCGATCACAAGGCGCGCATGGACACGATGCTCTATGGCACCGAGCAGGAGGCGGCCGGCCTGCGCGCGGCCAAGCGGCTGGGCTCGGGTTATCTCGCGCTCGCCAGGGCACGGATCGCTGCCAACAAGAAAGCATCCAACCTGAGGGCACTGCTGGAAGCGGTGCCGCGCGAGCTGCACGACACCGGCTATCTCTTCGCCCGGATCCAGTTACTCCGCCGCGAGGAGAAGTTCGCGGAAGCGGCGCAGTTGATGCTGAGCGCGCCGAAGGATCCGGCGAGACTGTTCAATGTCGATGAATGGTGGATCGAGCGGCGCCTCTTGGCGCGCAAGATGATCGACGTCGGCGAGCATCGCACCGCCTATCTGATCGCGCGCGATGCGGCCCTGCCGGCGCGCGACATCTACAAGACCGAGCAGGAGTTCACCGCCGGCTGGATCGCGCTGCGCTTCCTCAGAGATCCCGGACTCGCCGCGCAGCATTTCGCCCGCATCGGCGTCGGCAGCGTCAATCCGACCGCGCTGGCGCGTGCCGGCTATTGGCAAGGCCGCGCCGCCGAGGCCGCGGGCCGCAACCAGGAGGCGCGCGCCGCCTATCTGCGCGCGGCCGAGCAATCGACCAGCTATTACGGCCAGCTTGCGCGCGCCAAACTCGGCCTGCCGCAGATCGAGCTGAACGGCGTCCCGCGCGCACGCGGCCTCGGCATCGAGCGGTTGGAGGTCGTGCGCGCGGCGCAACTGCTCTATGAGCTCGACGCGCGCGAGTTCGCGATCCCCATGCTCGCCGACATGGGCGAAAACGGCGACCCCGACGCGCTGGTCGGGCTCGGTGAATTGACGTCGCGCTACAGCGATGCGCGCGGCATGCTGCTGATGGGCAAGGCCGCGCTCAACCGCGGCCTGCCGTTCGACTTCTATGCCTACCCGATCAACGGGATTCCGTCCTTCAGGTCGATCGGCCCGGAAATCGAACGGAGCATCGTCTATGCCATCGCGCGGCAGGAGAGCGCGTTCAATCCGGCCGTGGTCTCGCCGGCGCAGGCCTACGGGCTGATGCAGGTCACGCCCGACGCCGGCCGCTATGTCTGCAAGCGGGCCGGCGTCGCGTTTGATCTGAACCGCATGAAGACCGACTCGGTCTACAATGCCGCGCTTGGCGCCGCCGAGCTCGGCGGGTTGCTCGAGGACTATCGCGGCTCCTACATCCTCACCTTCGCGGCCTACAATGCCGGCCGCGGCAGCGTGCGGAAATGGATCGATCGCTATGGCGACCCGCGCGATCCCAAGGTCGACGCAGTCGACTGGGTCGAGCTGATTCCGTTCTCCGAGACGCGCAACTATGTGCAGCGGATCATGGAGAATTTGCAGGTCTATCGCGCCCGCTTCGGCGGCGGCACGCGGCTGCAGATCGAGGCCGACCTCCATCGCGGCGCCAGCGTCGAATAGAAAAGAGCGAAGGGCGAATGGTGAGTGGCGAATAGCGCATCCGCGCTGCCGCTTCCTATTCGCCACTCACCATTCGCCCTTAGCGTAAGGAAAAATCCCCGGCGGTTTCCCGCCGGGGATTTCCTTACAGAGTAGTCAGACGTTCAGGATCAGAAGTTGCGCTGAACGCGGACGTTCAAGCTGACCGTATCCTGGTCCTTGAAATCGTAGCGCGCAACCGGCTTCGGAGCCGTCGGCGCCAAGATCGCCGAGCCAGTGAACTTCTGGTCGAGGTGGAACCACATGACTTCGGCCGAGAACGTCAGGTTCTTGACCGGGGTCCAGCGGGTGATCACGCCGAGCTGAGACACGTTGAAGTCCGGGTTACAGCTATAGTCGAGGCTCGGAGCCGCAACCCGCGCAGCCGTATAGGTTGCGCAAACGAAGGCCTTCGCAGTGTTGTCGTATCGGACAGCCGAGTAGCTGCCGAACAAGCTCGACGACCAGTACGGATCCCAGTTGTGGTTGAAGGCACCACGGACACCCCACGCCTTGGTCAGGTGAAGGTCTCCGTCGCCACCGGCAAACACCGGCAGGTACACGGCGTCACTCGTCGCGCCGAAACCGATGCTCTGATAGGAGCCGAAGTTGCTGGCGCCACCGAACATCGTGAAGAGCGGCGAAGCAGCGGAAGTCGAGATCACCTGCTTGGTATCGCCGATCGCGTAGGTCGCATCCAACTTGATGTCGTCGCCGGGACCGGTCGGGATGTTCTTGATCTGCAACGCAGCCATCACCGCGCCGCCCCACTTGGTGTCCGGGTGACCGGAGAGTTCCGACGCGCCGATCGGGGCAGCACCGGGCAGACCGACCGCACCGGCCGGAGCACCGGTCGTATTCAGGGCGTTGTACGAAGCGTTGACTTGATGCGCCGCACCCGAAATCTGGAACAGACCCCAAGCCTGGTCGATGCGGATGTTACCAACCACGTCAGGAGCTGTCACGCCACCATAGGCGTTGGCGATACCGCCGGTCGACGTCAGCGGCACCGTCAGGTTGGCGATGACCGTGCGGTTGAAGACGGTCGGATCATCGAGGCCGATGGTGCCCGAAATGCCGTTGCCGAACTGCGCGGTGTACTGGATGTTGTTCACGCCGGTGACGGTGTCATGACCGCCGAGCAGGAACGACGAGTTGTTGCCCGGATAACCATGCCACGGCGTCGCGAAGGCCGAAGCCGACTTACCGAAGGTGAAGCCCGCGAACTGGATGAACACGAACTCGACCGCGACATAGCCGCCGCCGGGGGTGTCAAGCAGGTTGGAGCTTGCGACCGGGAGCGAACCGTTGATCGAGTTCGGGTTGAAGGTGTTGTTGCCGAGCGTCGAGAACTGGAAGTCGCCCTGAGCGAAGGTGCGGACGACGCCATATTCCGTTGCCGTGCGGGTATCGACCGTCAGCGCCATACGGGAGCGGGCGGCGAAGTAGTTGGCGTACCGATTGTGCTGACCGATATCACCACTCCAAGCCGGAGCATCATAGATGCCGCCGTTGAACGTGGTGTCGACACGCAGGTAACCACCGATCTTCATGCAGGTGTCGGTGCCCGGGATGTACCAGAAACCGGCACCGTAGAGCGAACAGATCCTCACGTACTCGACCGCTTTGGCCTTGACGGGAAGATCGGCCGCCTGTGCCCCGCCCATGGCGAGAAGACCCGCCGCTGAGCCGAGGATATATAAGGCTCTTAACCATCTTCATGTTAAACCTCCAAGTTGCTCTGTAAGGAAGAGCTGCGGATCCGCCGGGTGAACACCCTGAGGCTGGTTCCCTAGTCCCCCAAAAACCCGTCAAGCCGCTTCGCGCTTTCGGACTCCCGCGAAAACGCGAGGGACTTAAGCGAACCACCAAGAACGGGACGACTTCGGGATGCCCCCCTCCGTCGCACCATCAGAATTACCGAAGGGCATTGCACAAGCAACAAAGGAACCGCTCCGAACCGCTGCGCTCCGCCTGTTTTCCAACGGGTGTTGCACAAATAACACGCAGATGTGATCGAGCGGCTTTTGCAAGTCTTTGAAATTACTTGATATTATTTTTGGACGTCACTTGACCTCTCGAGGGCCTTCGCTCCGAGGCTCCGCCCCTTCTCGCTCCGCCGCTGAAGGATGCCCGTCGAATCAAACGACTCAGGGACGTCTGATTCCTCGATCCGTCGGCAGCCCGCGAGTGGCCAACCTCGCATCCGGCATCAATAGAGACTCTGAATTGAGAACTTGGAATCGAGAACCTGGCCGCGCCGCCTGCCTCTCCGTTCTCTCTGGATTCCACCGCGCTGGCGCCCGGCGTGCCGGCGGCCAGGCGAGCACTCCCGGTTCGACTGGACAGGCGACTGCCTTGAACTGACATGGACTATCTTCGGCAAACAGCCGACAGACCTCGTCCCCTCCTTGCGGGCCAAACGCGCGGAACCGGAGGGAACCGATCGCCAGCCTTGTCTCGCTGCCACGGTCCCGGAATGTCCCCGGGCGCCCCCGCCATCGAGTTCCCTCTTGGGAACCAGCGGGCTTGCGATGCGATTCCGGCACAATATAATGGAGACGGTTTTAATAATTAAATGTGTGAATTAATTCGATTCTAAATTATCTGATTTACATAATTTAATGATGAGGTAGAATTTCCTAGGCATCGTAGAGCCGTTCGATCTGCTTATTTCTATCAATGATTGTGGGGGGAACAAGAGCCATCCATTGCCCAAGCCGCGTCCGCGGCAGCTCCTCCAGGTGATCGAAAGCTGAAGTCCAAACAGGCAGACCGCGTGTTGCCGCGGCTGACGCGGCCGTGTGCTGCCTGTTGTCGTGTCCCTACCGAAGGATCGTCAAAAGCAAGAAACAAGGAGACCAGACTTAGGCAGCAACACTGTTTCATGGAGAACGGAATGAACTTCCAGACCATTGCGACCCGGATTGCTCGGGGAGAGCTCTCATACGTGCTCGGAAGGTTCAAGACGGTCCGATCCGCCTACAGCGGTGTGCGGCAACTGGCGGCAAGTCTTGGAAGCACGGCTGTCTCTGACGCCGACGGACACACAACGCTCTTTCCCGACACCGACATTTCTCACGTCGTGCAAACCATTCGTGAAGAAGCCGTCTTTATCGGCTTGCAGCTCCCCCCTCGCATAATCGCCGAGATCGAGTCATTTGCCAGATCTGAACCGCTTCACGCCATCTTTGATCCGACAGGTCCTACATTCAAATACGCCGACGTGGTTCGGGGTAAATGCATCGACGGAAGGGCGGTGCCGGTCGGAGGCATTCACGAGCCCGCGCGATGCCCTGCCGTGCAGGCCGTCATCGATGATCCGGTGCTACGCGCTATTGTACGAGGTTATCTGGGCCATGAGCCGCGTCGCGTGATGACCATACTCGATTGGAGCTTCGCGTCGGACTTTACCGACGAAGCGCGCCGAAAGATGCGGCATCACGTCATCGATTACCACTATGACGTCAGCGGCTATAACTTCGTGTACGCCAGCTTCTACATCACCGACACCGACCGCAATTCCGGTGCGCATGTCATGATGAAGCGATCGCACAATCGCAAGCCGCTTCGCATGCTGCTGGGATCGGTGACCGCGAGCGGAGCAGATGTGCGGCAGCAATTTGGAATCGAGAACGAAATTGTCATTGAAGGCCCTGCAGGCCTGGGCTTCGTTCAGGATACGTCGTGCTATCACCGCGCGTCGCCGCCGACCCAGGGCGACAGGTTGATGCTCGCCATTCGATTTATCAATTGAATGAGGGGCGCGGTCATAACACCGCGCTTAACGGCAGACGCGGCGCCCTTGCTGCTGCGAACACACGGAGGCCCCGGGCGGCGGCGGTTGCGGAGGTTGGATCGGCGCAATCGTCGGCCCCGTCATCGGGCATGCCGTCATTGGGCAATTAGGCGGAAGAAGCTCGCCGGGATTGGTGCAGATCGGCTGCATCTGGCCGTTGACGCACTGACACTCGCACTTCGCCCGCGCCTCCGCCGGAACGATCAGGCCGAGAGCCAAGATCGCGAAAAAACGGCCCATCTGGCATTCCCTCCTTCGCTGGTGGCGCCGCCTTTCAACTCCGCCGATCGATCGCTATCAGCTTGGTTAGCTCCAGGCTCTTTTCGGCCCTATTTGAACTCGCCAACGTGATGCCGGTTCGGAGCGCCATTTGTGAGCGCGAAGAGGGGTGAGGTCGTCTGAGCCGGGGCGGCAAGCCATGGACGCGGAGACATGATTCCCGAGACCGGGAACTCAGCAGCTTTCAACTGCCTGAGCAGAGGTCCGCGCTGTTCCTCGATACCGGCAATATTAATGTTCAGCTCCGGCGAGCCGGTACCGAGTCCCCGCCCCTAATCCTTACCGCGCAATCCTCTCCGTAACCAATTGAAATAATTAGCATTAATTCCAAAGGCGAATTTCAACGCCAGTATCGTTATCCACAGCGCGATCGGGCGTCGGCCGCCGCTGCCGGCGCACAGTCCGATATCCGCTGAATCTGCCGCTTGCGGGTCGCCCGCGCGTCGGGCATATCGGCGCTGCCGGAGACGTGGCCGAGTGGCTGAAGGCGGCGGTTTGCTAAACCGTTATAGGCTTGTAAAGGCCTATCGAGGGTTCGAATCCCTCCGTCTCCGCCAGAACCCTTGAAATCATTGAACTTACAGTCGCGCTCGCTGCACAGCGAGGTGCGGCGATGAATTGCGCTGATCGGCATCACGCTTGGCATGCTCGGAATCGTCTGCCGCGCATTGCTGGATCACTTCGGCGGTTGCAGGCGGGCGATGAAAGCCACTCGTTCACGTGAGCGACTGTGTCAGCTTGGCGGGCTCAGCCTCCAAGCCATGGTTGGAACGAAAACTCTCTGAGGTAGTTCAGGTGGCGCTGGGGCTCTTCAGGTTCAGAGGAGCTGGCTATGACCAAAAGCATCCTTGTTAGTCTCGCTATCCTCACTCTCTCCACTTCAGTCGCTTTGGCCGCGCAGCGCACTCATACCCGTGTGATGAAGCCAAGCGCATCTGCTGCAGCGATGAACCCAAACCCATATGCCCGTCCGATGGCCCCAAACGCATTTGCTCGTATGGGCCCGTCTCCGGTCGTCTCGCCGGGCGGTGTGAGTAGCGGCGACCGCGACCTGTATTTCCGAAATCTACGCGACTCCAGGTACGATAAGAAGAACGACTTCACCCCGAGCGGGACCATACGGACGCAATAGCATCAGGGCCGGAGGTTGATTTCCTGCAGGCTCACATGTCGCGGTGGGCGGCCGAGAGCATGATCCGGAAAAGTGTGAAGCGGTTTTCCCTCGCGACAAACGCAAAGCGTTTGCGCGGAGATCATGCTCAAACAATAACCTAAAGCGCGATGATGATTGATCCTCATCTCATCGCGCTTTAGACGCTCCCTCATGCCATCACCGCGCGGCCCCTCACGCTGGGTGGCCCGGTAGGCGATTGCCGATCTGCTACGCTCCTCGCAATCGTAAACAGCCGCTGGCTCGGCAGCACGGCTGTCCTTTACTTGCGATACTGCGCCGGCGGCTGCGGGTTGTTCGCCGGATTGGTATCGTGCTTGGAAAGTCGCGTGATCAGCTTGCCGCCGACCAGGGGCTGCAAGTCCGATTCGAGCGCGTCAGCGAGCGGCTTGGCATAGACTTCATTGCCGTCAACATAGAGCGTGAATGACTTGACGTATTTCGCCTGCTTTTCGGGATCCTCGATCGTCGCTTTCGTCCATGCGTAAAGCGGATAGTTCTCGATACCTCGCTTCTCAGCTTCGGCCACATAGTCGGCGAAGGCATCGAACTGACACTTCATCGTCGCACGATGTTTGACGAGGATGTCGGCCAGCGGCTTCATTGCTGGATTGTCGGGATCCCGCCTCGCCACCGCGGCAAGCTCGTCGCCGAGATAGATCCGTACCTGGTATTCCCATTGCTTGTTCATCGTTGGCTTCCCCGAGTCCGCCACGAGCCCGCCTCGTCGGCTATGAAAATAGTCAGCTTCGGTAAATCACTACACCACGTCATCCGATTCAGGCTCGCCGCGATCAGCACCTCGGTCCACACAAAAGTGGTTGAATGCCTTTGCAGAGATCGCGAAGCGCGGTTACGGCAACATCAAGCAACCGACCAACCGATCCGCATCGAGAGCTCGACGTCCTCGCCGAAGGGCGTGGACATGTAACCGTTCGCGGGCGAGCGAACGCGCGCCAGGTAGTCGGGGCTGTAATCGGCGTTGTCGGCAACGATGAAGGCGCCCGGCCTGAGGCGGCTTTCCACCAGGCTCAGTATCTCCGGATAGAGCCCTTTGGCGCCGTCGAGCAGCAGCAGATCGACCGTCTCGGGGAGACCTGTGCTCAGCGTCTGCAGGGCGTCTCCCTCTCGGATCTCCACGAGATCGATGAGGCCGCCGGCGGTCAGATTATCCCGGGCCCGCGCCACCTTGGACGGCTCGAACTCGCTGGCGATCAGGTGGCCACCGCCATTGTCCCGCAGGGCTGCGGCGAGATGCAGGGTCGAGATGCCGAACGAGGTCCCGAATTCGACGATCGTCCGCGCGCCGCAGCCCCGCGCCAGCATGTAGAGCAGCGCGCCGGTCTCCCGCGAGATGGCGAGCGGAAGATCTTTCAGGCGGCCGTAGAAGTCGAGGTAATCGGTCTTGCTTTGCATCAGACGCGAGTGCTCCTCGCGGGAAAGATCGGCCAGTGCGGGGTTCGCCGCCGGCGACGACGAAGCGGCCTCGTCGAACAAGCGATCCAGCAACGGCGCCAGCGGGATGGTGGTCAGGGTGGTCATGCAGGTCTCCGGTCTGAAGTGAGCGCGTCCTTGCGCTGGACCAGAAATACGACTAATTCGTCGCATTTCCTATTCGCATTGCGAGCTCCGCTCCATGACCGATCGACGAAGTGCCCGGGTTTCCTCGCGAAAACAGCCCAAACAGGCCCGCTCGACGGAGCTCGTCACCGCGATTTTGGACGCTGCTGTTCAGGTTTTGGCGAAGGAAGGCGCGCAGCGCTTCACCACGGCGCGCGTGGCCGAGAAGGCCGGTGTCAGCATCGGATCGCTGTATCAGTACTTCCCGAACAAGGCGGCGATCCTCTTCCGGCTTCAGAGCGACGAATGGCGGCAGACGAGCAACCTGCTGCGTGGAATCCTCGAGGACGACAAGAGACCGCCGCTCGAACGGCTGCGCATCCTGGTCCACGCCTTCCTCCGCTCGGAGTGCGATGAGGCCGCGATGCGTGTGGCGCTGAATGACGCCGCCCCTCTCTATCGCGACGCGCCCGAAGCGCAGGAAGCGATGGCGTCGGGAGAGCGCATTGTTCAGGTCTTCATGCAGGCGGCGTTGCCTGAGACTTCAGAAGCAACTCGCGCATTGGCGGGCGACCTTATCACAACGACGCTGACCGAGGTGGGCAGGCAGTTTTCGGAGAACGTTCGTTTCCCTGCGGAGATCGAAGCCTATGCCGACGCGATGGCCGATATGTTCTGCGCCTACCTCAGAGGTCTCCAGCACGACTGAGATAGATCAGCGCGGCGGCCACGGATGATCGCCGCGGTGCGTCCGCCGCTTCAATGCGCGGTGATCCAGGTGCGGGCTTCGCGCTGCGCCGTAGCGATCTCGGCTTCCGTCATCTGCTCGGCGATCTCGCGCCGCATCGCGATGGCATCCGTGCGGCCCTTCAGGGCAGCGAGGTTGAACCATTTGTGCGCGGCGACCAGGTTGACCACGCCGGAGCGGCCGCTCGCCCAATAGAGGCCACGCTCGAACAGCGCGTCCGGGATCGCGGTCGCGTCCACCGGAATGGCTGTCTCCAGATCGATATGTCCCTGAAACATTGTCGTATCCCCTTCTTATTGTTGGCCGCCTCCCCCGAGCGCGGCCCCCGTCCACTTCAACGCCTTAATCCCCAACGCCGTTTGCCGGCTTGTTGGGGGAGATCATGACGGCCAAATTTGAAAAGCAGTTTAAGTATCGCGATGAACGGCGTGTAAACGCGCGCCGCGCGGCGAGTTCCCGGAATCCGAGAAGTGCCTGCAACACAACGGTTTATGCGCGATGGTGAAGTTCGGTTTACCCTGGCGGTTGGCGGAACGATAACCATCGCGCGCAAACGCCGACAGGACGCGAAAGCCATTCCGCCCCGCCATATCGGCAGCGCAAGCGAACCGGTCGTCATGTGGGGGAAATCGGGAAACAAAAAAGCCGGCACCAGATGGCCGGCTACTGGAACGAGGGCGTCGGCGAACACGTCAGGATCAGATTTCACGATGGGCTTTGGGCCCTCATGAAATTGCGGAGCCGAATAGAGGTCCGCACCGAACGAAGAAACCTGTTTCTTCTGCCGGACCGACTTCGAAGGGCGAACCCTTCTTGGAAAGGCGATCCAGCCGTTTGACCTGATGTCTCGCCGACACCCTCTTTCGTCAACCGGAGCCGCCTGGGTGGATTGCTTCAGGGAAGCAGATCGTCCGAAGGTCCGGGTGACGCGCCGACGTCAATCCGCCGGCATCCTCTCTTGGGCGAGACTTACTTCTTCTTCTTCGCGACCTTCTTGGTCTTCTTCGCAGTCTTCTTCACTGCGCTCTTCGCCTTCTTAGCTTTCTTCGCCATGTTGCCCTCCAATATCGTGAGATGGCTTTACTTCGCTGCGTGCACTCGGGAATCGAGATGCACTGCATCCCGAATACACCAACACATCAAAAAAAAACAGTGTCCAGCTTAAGGAAGTGTTGATGTTACGGGCTGCGAAAAGTGCCGACGCAGCAAGCACAAGCGCGACGTTGCGCGCACGCGGCGATGCAGGAAATGCAGCATTGATCGGCATCGACACTGATCGCGAATGCAGAAAGTGCCTGTGCCACAGGCGTTTCTTGAATTCTTTTTTCTTCGCGCGTGATGTGGCTGCGATGTCGGCGAGACTCACCGAGCCGGCTGAGGGCGCGTCGCGCGGGCGTCGAGTCGCCAATTCCGGCGACAAAAAAAATTTCGTGGGTAAGCCGTATCTGCGGCATCTCCGCCCGCTGAAACGGCCTTTTCGGACGAATCGCGGTCGGCCGATTCGGTGGAGGGATGACCCCGACGCGATGATTGAAGGCGCGACGCGTGAGCCGCGGACGCCTTCGCGCGTCGCGCAGAGCGCCCGCGGCGATGCCGTTCGCGTCCGCGCGCGAGGCGTCAGAGGCCGAGCTTCGACTTCAGCAGATCGTTCACGGCCTGCGGGTTGGCCTTGCCGCCGGACGACTTCATCACCTGTCCGACGAACCAGCCGATCATCTGCGGCTTCGCTTTCGCCTGCGCCACCTTGTCCGGATTGGCGGCGACGATATCGTCGACCACCTTCTCGATCGCACCGAGGTCGGTCACCTGCTTCATGCCGCGCGCTTCGACGAGCGCGCGGGGATCGCCGCCTTCCTGCCAGACGATCTCGAACAGATCCTTGGCGATCTTACCTGAAATCGTCCCCTCGCCAATCAGGTCGACGATCGCGGCAAGCTGCTCGGACGAGACAGGCGAGCCCGTAATATCCCGGCCTTCCTTGTTGAGGCGCCCGAACAGTTCGTTGATCACCCAGTTGGCCGCGAGCTTGCCGTCGCGCGCACGATCGGCGAGGCCGGACAGCACCGCCTCATAGAACTCCGCGCTTTCGCGCTCGGCGACCAGCACGCCGGCGTCATAGGGCGACAGCGCGAAGGTATCGATGAAGCGCGCCTTCTTCTGGTCCGGCAGCTCCGGCAGCTTCGTCTTCAGCTCGTCGACGAAGGCCTGGCTGAACTCCAGCGGCAGAAGGTCCGGGTCGGGAAAATAACGATAGTCGTGCGCCTCCTCCTTGGAGCGCATCGAGCGCGTTTCGCCCTTGCCCGGATCGAACAGCCGCGTCTCCTGGTCGATGCTGCCGCCATCCTCGAGGATCTCGATCTGGCGCCGCGCCTCATACTCGATCGCCTGGCCGATGAAGTTGATCGAGTTCATGTTCTTGATCTCGCAGCGGGTGCCAAGCGGCCCGCCGGGCCGGCGCACCGAGACGTTGACGTCGGCGCGCAGATTGCCCTTCTCCATGTCGCCGTCGCAGGTGCCGAGATAGCGCAGGATCGAGCGCAGCTTGGTCACATAGGCCTTGGCCTGCTCGGCATCGCGAATGTCGGGCTTGGAGACGATCTCCATCAGCGCGACGCCGGAGCGGTTGAGGTCGACATAGGACATCGTCGGCGACTGGTCGTGCAGCGACTTTCCGGCATCCTGCTCCAGGTGCAGCCGCTCGATGCCGACGGTGACGCTGCGGCCGCCGTCGAGCTCGACCAGCACCTCGCCCTCGCCCACGATCGGCGATTTGTACTGGCTGATCTGGTAGCCCTGCGGCAGGTCGGGATAGAAATAGTTCTTGCGATCGAACACCGAGCGCAGATTGATCTTTGCGTTCAGCCCGAGACCCGTCCGGACCGCCTGCCTGACGCATTCCTCGTTGATGACAGGCAGCATGCCCGGCATCGCCGCGTCCACCAGCGAGACATGGCTGTTCGGCTCGCCGCCGAACGCGGTCGAGGCGCCGGAGAAGAGCTTCGAGTTGGAGACGACCTGGGCATGGATCTCCATGCCGATCACCATCTCCCAGTCGCCGGTCGCGCCCTTGATGAGCTTGTGTGGTGTGGCAGGTGCGTTCATTGGTCTCGGTTTCCGGACAATTGATATCTGGGGCGGCTTCCGGCTTCGCGCAACGGACCGCGCCAGTCAAGCGGCCGTTCACGAGGTTCGGGCGGTCAAAGGCCGCGTCGAAATGCCTGATAGGACTTGCTGAAGCGGAGTGCGTCGGCGCCACCAGCGATCAGGAGGTCGACCTGTTCCGGCGGCAATGCGAACCGCGTCGGGATGGCGTTCAGGATGCCGGCGCGCTCCCCGCCCAACTGATCGAAGCCAATCCGCTCGACATAGATGTTGACGTCACCGCACTGCCAGTTCCCACCGGCACCGAGGCGGGTGCGATCCGCCGCCGACAGGCCGCACCGCCATCGCTTCAGCTTGCCCGACCATTCGGTGGCAAGCGACGAGAACGCCGCATAGCTCGACCGCACGCTGGAATCGATCGCGGTATCTGCCGCGGCCGCGACCAGCTCGACCCCGCTCGGGCCCTCGAGGCGCTGCGCGAAATCGCCGGATATGCCGCGTCCGGCATCGACCACCATGAACAGGATCCGCCGGAGCTTCACGGCCTGCCGCTCGGTCAACGGCTCGTACGGCCGCTCCGCCGCCAGCAGCCCGATGCTGAGACCGGACAGGCCGAAATTGTCGACGAGCCCGCCGTCCAAGAGCTTCACGTAGCGCATGGAGCCGTCGCGGTAGCGTGCATTGGCTTCCGCAAACGCGCGCAGCAACGGCTGCGCGTTCGGATCGCGCCGCACGCGTTCGAGCCAGGCCGGCAGCGGCTTTGAGCAGCCGCCGGGATAGGTCTCCAGCACGATCGGCGCGAACGCGAGCGGCACCGCGGCCGATGCCGCAACCGCTTCGGACACGCGGTAGGAGCGGATATCGCTGCACAGCGCGTCGAAGGAGGTCTTTCCGAACACGAAGGGCGTGCGGTTATAGATATCGGAGGCGTTGATCCAGACCTTCGGTCGCCGGTCCTCGCGCAGCGCATCGAACCGTGCGCCGTCGAACAGGTTCTGGTCCAGCCACTCGGTGAGCTGGCTGTTGTTGACGCCGCCGGCGAGCGCGCGACCGATATTGCCGAGCGAGACGTTGGTCTTCAGCCCCTCCTCCGCATTACGCAGCAGGAAGCGCTCGCGGAAATCGTCGAGCGCGGCGCGCTTCTTCAGACCGAAATAGGCGGCGGTGATCGAACCGCCGGACACGCCGGAGACGAAGTCGACACGATCGAGCAGCGTTTTCGCCTGGCCGGAGCCGCCGTGGGAACGATCGAGCTCCTTGAGCACGCCGAACGAGAAGGCCGCCGCGCGCGTGCCGCCGCCGGAGAAGGACAGCGCGACCAGCACGTCGTCGTCATAGCTCGGGACATCACGCCCGAAATTGCCATCGGCGAGCGCGCCCTCAAGCGGCACGTTGCTCGGCAGGTTGTAGACGGTTGCGCATCCGGCAAGCGCCACCGCAAAAATGGCCGCCAGTATCGTCGACAGCCACGCCCCTATACCCGATCTACGCACAACGCTCCCTTGCCGCAGGCCACGCCACGTTTCCCCTCAGCCTATCGCGAGGCAATCTGGGCGCCCGCGTGGCGCGTGGAGACAGGGCAAATGTCCATTCGAGCCAATTGAACCACGGTCGCGGTAAAGAAACCGCGTCAAATTGAACCACGGTAAGCCTTCACAACTTGGAGAGGTCAGAGCGTTTTCAAGCGAAGTGGACACCGGTTCGCGTGAAGAAAACGCGTCAAAACAATAATCCTAGAGCAGCGCGGAGACGATCCGCTCCCATTCGGCTTCAAGACCATCCTTGGCTACCGGCTTACCGGCCTGGCGGTACCAATAGCTGGCATTGCCGAGATCGCCCTCGACGCGATGCAGATAGGCGTGCACCCAGGCGGCCTCGGCGGTACTTTCGTCCTGCACGATGCGGTGCGCCTTGTCCCAATTGCCTTTCGCCGCCCACCACAGCGCCGCCAGCGGCGGCGACAGCGAAGGCTCGGGCGCGTCGTCTTTGAGGCTGGCGCGGAAATCCGCCATCTCACCACCACCTGGGCGGCGTGAAGCGTCCGGCCGCCTGCTCAATCACTTCGCCGAGCGAGAACAGCGTCTCTTCATCGAAGGCACGGCCGATCAGTTGCAGGCCGAGCGGCAAGCCTTGCGCATCCTTGCCGGCGGGGACCGCAATGCCAGGCAATCCGGCCATGTTCACGGTCACCGTGAAGATGTCGTTGAGATACATCTCGACCGGATCGGCGCCGCCCTTCTCGCCGACGCCGAACGCCGCCGACGGCGTTGCCGGCGTGAGGATCGCGTTCACGCCCTTGGCGAAGCAGTCCTCAAAATCCTTCTTGATCAGCGTGCGCACCTTCTGCGCGCGCAGATAGTAAGCGTCGTAGTAGCCCGCCGAGAGCACATAGGTGCCGATCATGACGCGGCGGCGGACCTCGTCGCCAAACCCTTCGGCGCGGGTGTTCTGGTACATCTCGCCGATGCTGCTGCCGGGCGCGCGCAAGCCGTAGCGGACGCCGTCGTAGCGCGCCAGGTTCGACGATGCTTCCGCCGGCGCCACGATGTAGTAGGCCGGCAGCGCGTATTTGGTGTGCGGCAGCGACACCTCGACCAGCTCGGCGCCCGCGGCTTTCAACCATGCCGCGCCGTCGCTCCACAGCTTTTCGATTTCGGCCGGCATGCCGTCGAGACGATACTCCTTGGGGATGCCGATCTTCATCCCCTTCACCGACTTGCCGATCGCAGCCTCGTAGTCGGGCACGCCGATGTCGACCGAGGTCGTGTCCTTGGGATCATGCCCCGCCATCGAGCGCATCAGGATCGCGGCATCCCGCACCGTGCGCGCGATCGGGCCGGCCTGGTCGAGCGAGGACGCGAACGCGACGATGCCCCAGCGCGAGCAGCGGCCATAGGTCGGCTTCACGCCGACAGTCGCGGTGAACGCCGCCGGCTGCCGAATCGAGCCGCCGGTATCGGTCGCGGTCGCGCCCATGCAGAGCAGTGCGGCGACGGCGGACGCCGAGCCGCCCGAGGAGCCACCCGGCACCAGATGCGTGTTGGAGCCTTCGCGCCGCCACGGATTGACCACCGGGCCGAAGCACGAGGTCTCGTTCGACGAACCCATCGCGAACTCGTCATTGTTGAGCTTGCCGAGCAGGATCGCGCCGTCGCGCCAGAGCTGCGAGGTCACGGTCGATTCGTAAGGCGGCACGAAATTGCCGAGGATTTTTGAACACGCCGTGGTGCGGATATCGCGCGTCGCGAACAGGTCCTTGATGCCGAGCGGGATGCCCGCGAGCGGTCCGCCCTCGCCCTTGCCGATCTTTTCGTCGGCAGCCTTGGCCATCTCGCGCGCGCGGTCCGGCGTCTCAAGCACATAGGCGTTGAGCACGCGCGCCGCTTCGATCGCGGCAAGATGCGCATCGGTAAGCTCGCGCGCGGTGAAGGACTTGTTCGCCAGGCCCTCGCGGGCCTCAGCGATCGTCAGCGATGTCAAATCGGTCATTTATTGATCGGGCTGCAGAAGAACGGAGACAGGGTCTTGTCGTCGGCGGGATCGTCCTTTTTGGCGCGCGCCTTGTCGGCGGCCTCGAGCTGATCGAGCACCGTTTGCATCACCGCATTCGGATCGGCGGCCTTGCCCTGCCGCTCCATCGCGTCGAGATAGTTCATGTAGGCCTGATAGGCCTTTTCATCGTCGCAGAGCAGACACATCGGACTTCCCGCAAAAAGAGGAGTTTACTCGACGACCTTCGGCACCAGGAAGAAGTGATTCTCGGTGGCCGGCGCATTGCGGACGATATCATCGGCAATCTCGCCGTCATTGACCACGTCGGCGCGCTTCTTCATCTCCATCGGAGTCACCGAGGTCATCGGTTCGACGCCCTCGACATTCACCTCCGAAAGCTGCTCGACGAAGGCGAGCATCGCGTTCAGCTCGCCCTGCAGATGAGGAACTTCAGCCTCGGAGACCGCGATCCGCGCCAGATGCGCGATGCGGCGGACGGTCGTGGCGTCGACTGACATTATATATGGCCTTTGGGCAGCAAGATCAGCCCGCCGTATAGCAGACGCCGCTTTTGCGCCGCAACCCGCGGCACCTCTCCCATCGGGAGAGGTGTGGGCGCTAGCGGCTCAAGCCCAATTTGCCCATCCGCGCCAATGCCTCGCTGGCCAACGTCCGGGTCAGCTCGGCCGCCGGCATTTCGCGGCCCAATGGCAGCGCCTGCCCGGCCCACAGATTGGTGAAATCGACCCTGCCGCGTTTTTCGGCAGCCGCCTTCAGCGGCGCCAGCGCGGTTGCGGCATGCGGAAAGGCCGGCGCGTCCGGCGAGATTGGCCCGATCTCTGATATCACGCGGTTGGCCACCCCGCGCGCCGGCCGCCCCGTCATCACGTTGGTGATCACAGTGGAATCGTCCTTCGCCTGCGCCAGCACGGCACGCGCCGCCGGGCCCACCCTGGATTCAGGCGAGCGCAGATAGGCGCTGCCGATCTGCACGCCCGAGGCACCCAGCGCGAACGCCGCCGCGATCCCGCGCCCGTCCGCGATGCCGCCGGCCGCGATCACCGGCACCTTCACGGCATCGACCACCTGCGGCACCAGCGCGAAGAGGCCAGGCTGCTCGGCAATATTGTCGGTCAGGAACATGCCGCGATGACCGCCCGCCTCCGCACCCTGCGCGATGATGACATCGGCGCCGTGCTCCTCGAGCCAGACCGCTTCCTTCACGATGGTCGCCGACGACATCACGATCGCACCCGCATCCTTCACGCGCCTGAGCAGCCGCTCCTCCGGCAGGCCAAAATGGAAGCTGACGACTTCCAG
Source organism: Bradyrhizobium sp. USDA 10063 (assembly GCF_054063735.1). Taxonomy (NCBI): domain Bacteria; kingdom Pseudomonadati; phylum Pseudomonadota; class Alphaproteobacteria; order Hyphomicrobiales; family Nitrobacteraceae; genus Bradyrhizobium; species Bradyrhizobium sp. USDA 10063. The sequence goes on from NZ_JBSSGP010000002.1 coordinate 1,620,790, forward strand.
CTTCAATTCCTCGACCACCTCGCACATCGCGTCATCGAACGGCGCACGATTGGCGACGTTGACGGGCGCCGCGGGATCCAGCCCAAACTCTGCGTAGTAAGCCCCAAGCCGCGCCTTCCAGCGCGCCTCGCGGTGCGGATCGAGCTCGTCCGGCTGGTGGCAGAAGAAGTTCATGTTGATCGGCGCGGAGACGCGCTGGCGGATGATGTTGATCTGCTCGCGCGCCCTCTCCGCCGTGAGCATCGCGCAGGGCAATGAGCCGAGCGCGCCGCCTTGCGCAGCCGCGATCACGAGGTCTGCATCCATCACGCCGGCCATCGGCGCGAGCACGATCGGAAACTCGGTCTTGAACAGATCGACAATTCGGCGGTCCGGCCACATGATTGAGCTATGCCCCCTTTTGCTCGCGAGTAAACCTCTCCCAGTTGCGCCCGTGGAGAGAACCCATCATCCGACGCGGATTGCATCCGCGTCACCCTCTCACACATTGGGTGAAGGAAAAGAATTGCGCTGCCCGCGCAAGATCTGCTCGGCCTCGCTGACGATCCTGTCAACGATTTCGCCCGCGGGTGGAATGTCGTGGATCAGCCCGACTGCTTCGCCTGCAATGACGGCGGCCACGTCGAAATTGCCGGTGGCTCTGGCCTCGGCATATTCGGCGGCAACCGTCTTCACGTGCTGCATCAGCTCGATCTCGCGCCCCATCCAGCGCCGCGCATGGTCGTTGATGAGACAGCGTCCCGTGAACGGCGCCGGCCAGACATTATTGCGCGAGAGATCGAAGATGATGCTGCGCACGGTGTTGCCGCTCTTCGCCGCGCAGATGCGCCGTTTCGCCTCCTCCGCGCCGGCGGCCTCCTCGCTCGCATAGAAGCGGGTGCCGAGCAGCACGCCGGAGGCGCCCAGCGTCAGCATCGCCGCCAGACCTCGGCCATCCGCGATGCCGCCGGCGGCAACGACAGGCACGCGACCGGCGGCGAGATCGACGATCGCCGTCACCACGTCGAGCGTGGTGCGCGAAGCGCCGTGGCCGCCCGCTTCAGTTCCCTGCGCAACCAGGATGTCGGCGCCCGCTTCCATCGCCTGCCGCGCCATGTCCTCGTCCTGCACCTGGCAGATCAGGAGCCGACCGGCCGCCCTGATCTTTGGTGCAAACGGTTTCGGATCGCCGAACGACAGCATGATCGCCCGCGGACCAGCACCAAGTGCGATGTCCAAGAGCTCCGGCTGCTTCGCCAGGCTCCAGGTGATGAAGCCGATTCCGAACGGCGCGGCGCAGGATCCGAGCTTTGCCGTCTCCCGCTCCAGCCAAGCACGGTCGCCATAGCCGCCGCCAAGGATGCCAAAGCCGCCTGCCTCACTGACGGCAGCCGCGAGCCGCGCGCCCGCAACCACATCCATCGGCGCCAACACAATCGGGTGACGAATGCCTAAAAGCGCAGTCAATGGTGTGTCGATCGGCATCACGTCCCCCAAGCGATCTCGACAGTCAGAATAGGCAGAGCTACCATTCTCTCGAAATGAATACTTGAGAACGCAACCATCTCAAATATGAAACGCAGGCTGCGATCATGGAACTCACCGACCTCCAGACCTTTGCGGCAGTCGCCCGTCTCGGCGGCATCACCCGCGCTGCCGACGAGCTGCACACCGTGCAGTCCAACGTCACCCAGCGCATCAAGGCGCTCGAAGCCGAGATCGGCACCGCGCTGTTCGAGCGCCACAGCCGCGGCATGACACTGACGGGCGCCGGGCGGCGCCTGCTCTCTTACGCGCAACGAATGGCCGCGCTCTCGCGCGAAGCGATCCTCGCCGCGCGCGACGATGGCGAGCCGAAGGGGCCGCTGGCGATCGGCTCGATGGAGACGACGGCCGCCGTTCGCCTGCCGGTGCTGCTTGCCGAATTCCATCGCCGGTTTCCGGCGGTGCGGCTGACCCTGAAGACCGCGACCACGGCCGATCTCGTCACCGCCGTGCTCGATGGCACGCTGGACGGCGCCTTCGTCGCCGGCCCGATCGATCACGCCGAACTCACCTCCACCCTCGCCTTCCGCGAAGAGCTGGTGCTGGTCACCGCGCAGCGCTGGACCAGCCTCGCCGCTTTGCGCGCAGGCACGTCGGAATCCGGACCGACCGCGCTGGTCTTCCGCACCGGCTGCACCTATCGCCAGCGGCTCGAGCAGATCTTCACCGACTTCGGCTGGCCGTCGGCCGCGCGCTTCGAGCTCGGCACGCTCGACGGCATGGTCGGCTGCGTCGCCGCCGACATGGGCGTGACGCTGTTGCCGCGCGCGGTCGTCGAGCGCAATGCGTTGCATGCCAGTGTCAGCATCCACACGCTCGACCCGTCCTATGCGCGCGCCGAAACGATATTCATCCAGCGCCGCAGCGCCCATCAATATAGCGCGCTGCAAAGTTTCGCCGCCTGTCTCGACAAGGACGACCAGGTCATCGCCGCCTGACGGCTCGTTCCGCTCAGCGAAATTCCGAAAGCCATATTTTTGTGACGGAGCCGTCACGCGCTTCGCGCGTGCGAGCACGCGCCTGATGCGACAGGCGTCATCAAAAATTTTTGGATCGTTGTACGCAGCTACGTTAGTATGCGGCGCTTTCTACCAACAACCATAACGTCAACATCTGGGAGGGACTGCGATGCGCACCGCATTCGTGTTGTGCTGTTCTGTTGCCTTGTTGGCCACGGTCGGAACGGCAAGCGCACAAGACTGGACCAAGTCGAAATGGGGGCCGAACGACGAGATCGGCGCCGCCAACTACATGACGCCCGAGCTCGTCGTCAAAGCCGCATCATTGGTGAAGACCGGCAAGACCTACGCGCTCGGCATTCCCGTCGACACCAAGACGCCGGCCTATCCGCCGCGCAGCTTCAAGATCACCATCGTTCAGCCCGGACAGGCCGGCGTCTCCGGCCTCGGTCCGAACAAGGCGACCTATAATGACGACATCCTCGATACCTGGGTCGGTATCGGCAGCCAGCTCGACGGCCTTGGCCATCTCGGCATCGAGCACGTCTACTACAACGGCAACAAGCTCGCCGATTTTGCCGATCCCACCGGCCTGAAGAAGCTCGGCATCGAGAAGGTGCCGCCGATGGTCGCCCGCGGCGTCCTGCTCGACATGGCCGCCTATTACAACACCGACGTGGTCAAGGAAGGCACCGCCTTCAATACCAAGGAGATCGAGGAAGCCGCGAAGAAACAGGGCGTCGAGATCCGCCAGGGTGACGTCGTGATCTTCCATACCGGCTGGCTCAGCCTGATCGGCAAGGACGACAAGCGCTATTCCGCGGGCGAACCCGGCCTCGGGGTCGAAGGCGCCAATTATCTCACCGGCAAGGGCGTGGTCGCCGTCGGTGCCGATACCTGGGGTCTCGAAGTGCTGCCGTTCGAATCCAACAACGTGTTCGAGGTGCACCAGATCCTGCTGGCGAAGAACGGCACCTACATCCTGGAGAACATGGACACCGCCGAGCTCGCCAAGGACAAGGGGTATGAGTTCCTGTTCGTGCTCGGGCAGCCGCGCTGGCGCGGCGGCGTGCAGAGCATGATCAACCCCGTCGCGATCCGCTGACATCAGCCACGAGCGTGGTCCCCACCTCCCCCGCTTGCGGGGGAGGTCGCTGCGCTCGAAGAGCGCAGCGGGTGAGGGTTCTCTCCCCACGCGAGGGCAGCGTGAATCGCGGAGACACCCCCACCCCAGCCCTCCCGGAGCGAGCTATGCTCGTCTCCCCCGCAAGCGGGAGAGGGAGCGCAGCATCCATCGCGGATGCAATTCGACCTGATCCATCTTCACCATCGGCCCCGCTGAGGCGAGGTGAAGGACGGCTTTGCCTACTCGGTGCACCACGTGTTAAGCGCATCGTCATGCCCGCCCCTGTCCTCCCCCTGATCGAAGCCGTCGCGCACTGGCCTGCGCGCGGTGCGTTGATCGGGATCGATCTCGGAACCAAGACCATCGGCGTCGCCGTCTCCGACCCCGATCGCCGGCTGGCCACCGGCGTCGAGACCATCCAGCGCAAGGCGTTCAAGGCCGACGCGGCGCGGTTGCTGGCGATCGTGGCCGAACGCAACGCGGCCGGCTTCGTGCTTGGGCTCCCCATCAACATGGACGGCAGCGAGGGGCCGCGGGCGCAATCGACTCGCGCCTTCGCGCGCAACCTCTCCAATCTGACCACGCTCGCGATCGGGCTCTGGGACGAGCGGCTCTCGACATCGGCCGTCGAGCGCGAATTGATCGGCATGGATGTCAGCCGCGCCAGGCGCGCCGAGGTGATCGACGAGCACGCCGCGATCTTCATCCTGCAGGGCGCGCTGGACCGGCTGGCAAAATTGCGGGGCGAGCGCTGAAGCATGGCCGTCGTCATCGCGGCGCTGTTGCCGACATTCCTCCTGATCGTGCTCAGCTTCATCCTGAAGCGGACGCTGCTCAAGCCGGAGACGCAATGGCACGGCCTGGAACGGCTGACCTATTACGTGCTGTTCCCGGTGCTCTTGATCCAGACACTGGTGAAGGCCGACCTGACAAGGGTGCCGATCGGCGGCGTCGGCGGCGCGCTGTTCCTCTCGGCGCTCGCGATGTCACTAACCTGCCTTGCGCTCCGCCCGCTGCTTGCACGCGGCGGCGTCGATGGTCCCGCCTTCACCTCGGTGTTCCAGGGCGCGACCCGTTGGCAGACTTATGTCGCGCTCGCGGTGTCAGGCAGCCTCTACGGCGACGTCGGGCTCGCGCTCGCGTCCGTCGCGATGGTCGCGATCATCCCGCTGGTCAATGTGTTCAGCGTCTCCGTGCTCGCGCACTACGCCGCGCCGCAAAAGCAGTCGGCCGGCACCATCGTCATGACGGTGGTGAAAAACCCTCTGATCTGGGCCTGCGTCGTCGGGCTGCTCTTGAACGTGACCCACTTCCCGCTGCCGAAGCTCTGGCACGACGTGGCCGATGCGCTCGGCCGCTCCTCGCTTGCGATCGGCCTGCTCGTCACCGGGGCCGGCCTGCACCTCGACGGCATGTTCCGTCCGAGCTTCGCCGCCAGCGTCACGGTGTTCCTGAAGCTGATCGCCATGCCCGTGCTTGCCGTGGCGCTCGCCCTCGCGTTCGGCCTGTCCGGCCCGAGCCTCGTCATCGTCGCCGTCGGCTCGGCGGTACCCACCTCCTCGTCGGCCTATGTGCTCGCCCGCCAGATGGGCGGCGATGCACCCCTGCTCGCCCAGATCATCACGCTGCAGACGATCCTGGCGGCGATCACGATGCCGATCGTGATTTCGCTCGTCGCCTAGCACACCGCCGTCATTGCGAGCGAAGCGACGCAATCCATCTCACCACTTGCGGAGATATGGATTGCTTCGTCGCGTTGCCCCTCGCAATGACGGCGGTGCAAGAAACTACGACTGCCCCGCCAGCCACAACGCCTGCAGCGTCGCCGCGAGATTGTTCAGCCCATGGAGCACAATGGTGAGCCAGGTCGAATCAAAGCGGTAGCGCAGATAGCCGAACAGGAAGCCGATCGAAAATACCTCGCTGAGGGAGAACCAATCATATTGCAGATGCAGCACCGTCCAGACCAGCGATGACAGCAGGATCGCGCCTCCGGGTCCGAGGGCCGTTTCCGACCAGCCGCGATAGAGGAAGCCGCGGGCGAGAAGCTCTTCCGATACCGGAGCGGCAATGCAGAACGCGATGACCAGCAGCCAGAGCGCGCCTTCGGCCTGCGCCGATTTCAATACGTCGCCCATGAAGCCCGGCGAGGCTTCGCGGCCCAGCGCGCGCGAGACCAGATCCCATACGCCAACCAACAACGCCAGCGCGGCCACGCCGATGGCAAAGTTCTTCCAGGAGGTCCAGCGCAGCGCGAGATAATCGGCGAAAGAACTCCGGGTCGGACGGATCGCGATCCAGAGCGCCAGCAAGACCCCCGGCAATCCCGTGATGACCGAGAGCGCAATCGTCAGTCCCCCGCCGATCGTTTGAATGACGGACGCGATATTGGGCGCGTCCTGCTTCAGCATGAAATAGATGACGACGGCAAGCTGTCCCAAAAACATGCCGCCGAACACGAACAATCCCCACAGCGTCGTACCCCAGAATTTCCACACCCGCGGCGGCAGCGGCGGCGGAGCAGTGGTCAGCGGCGGATTTTCGGGACTGAGGACATCCATCGGATAACTTTCATCGAGCGAGATTCTCTCTCCTCCTCGTCGTGCCCGGGCTGGTCCCGGGCATCCACGCTCTTGGTGCCGCGCGGCAAAAAAAGACGTGGATGCCCGGGTCAAGCCCGGGCATGACGGGATAGCGGCACTCAATGCGGCAGCGCCCGCTCCAGCAGCGCGCGCATATCGCTCTCGGCAAGCTCCACCGCGCCGTACATGCCGGCGTGCGTGGTCGCGAGCCGCGTCGCCGCGAACAGTTCGGCGTGACGCGGCATCACGCCATTGAGCGCGGCGCTCCCCGCGAGCATCGCCAGTTTCTCCACGGCCAGCCGCGCGACGCGCTCGCTGTCGGGTCTGCGGAACGCCTTGCCGATGAAGGCGATTGTCTCAGTCGCACCGGGCAGGCCCTGCGTCTCGCTGGCCAGGTCCTGCAGGATGGCCGATGCGGCGTCGGCCTCGCGCGAGAGCGCGCGCAGCACGTCGAGGCACATCACATTGCCCGAGCCTTCCCAGATCGCATTGACCGGCGACTCCCGGTAATGCCGCGCCAGAATGCCCTCCTCGACATAGCCGTTGCCGCCGAGGCACTCCATCGCCTCATAGAGGAAGCCGGGCGCGCTCTTGCAGGTCCAGTATTTGATCGCGGGCGTGAGCAGCCGCATATAGGCCGCCTCCTTGGCGTCATCAGGCGTGCGGTCGAACGCACGGCAGAGCCGCATCACCAGCGCGATCGTCGCCTCGACATGCAGCGCCATGTCCGAGAGCACCGCCTGCATCAGCGGCTGATCGGCGAGATGCTTCTGGAACACGCTGCGATACCGCGCGTGATGCAGCGCGTGCGCGAGCCCCGAGCGCATCAGGCCGGCGGAGGCGATCGCGCAGTCCTGCCGGGTCAGTTGCACCATCTGGATGATGGTGCGGATGCCCTTGCCCTCCTCGCCGATCCGCTCGGCATAGGCATCATGGAATTCCACCTCCGACGACGCATTGGAGCGGTTGCCGAGCTTGTCCTTCAGGCGCTGGAATCGGATCGCATTGACCGATCCGTCCGGCGCAAAGCGTGGCATGAAGAAGCAGCTCAGGCCCTCCTCCGCCTGCGCCAGCACCAGGAACGCGTCGCACATCGGCGCCGACATAAACCATTTGTGCCCGGTGATGCGATAGGCATCGCCATCGCGTTCCGCGCGCGTCATGTTGGCGCGCACATCGGTGCCGCCCTGCTTCTCGGTCATGCCCATGCCGAGCGTCATGCCGCGCTTCTCCCACCAGGGCATGAAGTCCGGATCATAGGAACGCGTGGCGATGACCGGCATCGTCCTCGCCAGCAGATCCGGCTGCGACGCGAGCGCGGCGACCGACGCACGCGTCATCGTGATTGGGCAGAGATGCCCGGTCTCAACCTGCGCGGCGATATAGAACTTTGCCGCGCGCACGACCTCCGCCGCGCCGCCCGCAGGCTTGCCGTCCGCCGTCCAGGTCGAGTTGTGCACGCCGGCATGGGCGCTGTGCGCCATCAGTTCGTGATAGGCCGGATGAAACTCGACCACATCGCGGCGGTTGCCGCGGGAATCGAAGCTGCGAAGCTTCGGCGTGTTCTCATTGGCGATGCGGCCCCGCTCCGCCATCGCCGACGAGCCCCAATGCTTGCCGAATTGCGCGAGCTCAGACTGCGCCGCGGCGCCGCCACTGGCGCCGACCGCCTCCACCAGCGGCGTGTCAAGCGTGAACAGATCAACGTCCTCGAACGGCGGCGACTGATTGAAGACCTCGTGGGTCGAGAAGCTTGATTGGGTCATGACGCTTCCTGAAAGCCGGAACTAAAGCATGATCCGGAAAAGTGGACACCGGTTCTCCGAAAAGATCATGCTCAAACAAGGAGCTAAAGCGGGATGACGATTCGAAGAAAAGTCGTCACGCTTTAGCGCCGCGGCGGAATGGGGAAATCATAGGCCTGACCGCCCGCGCCGGGCAGCGAAAAATGCCACCACTCCTTGGAATAGTTGACAAAGCCCTGTCGCGCCATCGCCGCAACCAGCCGCTTCCGCCACCGCCGCTGCGCCTGATTGATCGAGGGTGCGGCGGTATGCGCCTTGACGTCGGAGCAATCATAGCCAGTGCCCATGTCGACGCTGCCTTCCGGCGCCCGCTTTTCCGCTGATGCCGTGCAGTCGGCATAGTCTCTCGCGGGATCGAACTTACCGGAATTGTCGGCGGCCAGATCGACCAGCGTCAGGTCGAGCGCGGCCCCGCTCGAATGGCCGGATCGCGCAGCGATATAGCCGAGCCGGAACAGATCAGCCTTCCTGAACGCCGGATTGTAGCGCTTGCCGGTGACCGTCTCCTTGCCATCCCTCGACCACGCCACCATGTCGGCGACCGCCCGCACCGGCCGGTAGCAATCAAACATCTTCAATGACAGCTTTTGTCCCGCGAGTTCCTGCTGCACGGCCTTCAGCCTCAGCCCGACCTCGCGCTTCACCACGCATTCGGCAACAGCATAGCCCCTGAGCGGCCGGCCGACGAAATTGTTCGAACCGGCATAGCGGATGTCCTGGATGATCGTCGGATCGATATCGCGCAGGAACACGAACCCGCCGGGCAAGGTCTGTGCGCCGGCCGGCGTGGCCCAGGTGACGGCCATGAACGCAATCACGACAATTTTCACGAACCCCCCATCACGGCTGGCATGACCAGTCTACGACAGACCCGGGGATAACTCATCCACCCCCTATTCCCGCTTGCCCCGCCGACCATCCACGCCTATAGCTCTGGCTTTAATGACCCCATCATTGAAATCGACCTTTGTCCTCGGTCACCGGCACTTGCTGGGCATCGAGGGGCTTTCCGCTGCCGACATCACCGGGCTGCTCGACCTGTCCGAGGAATATGTCGAGCTCAACCGCCAGGTGGACAAGAAACGCGCTTCCCTGCGCGGCCGCACCCAGGTCAACCTGTTCTTCGAGGCCTCGACCCGCACGCAATCCTCCTTCGAGATCGCGGGGAAAAGGCTGGGCGCCGACGTCATGAACATGTCCGTGTCCTCGTCCTCGATGCGCAAGGGCGAGACCTTGATGGATACCGCGGTGACGCTGAACGCGATGCATCCGGATATCCTGGTGGTACGCCACCACGCTTCCGGCGCGGTGGAACTCCTGGCGCGCAAGGTTGACGGTTCCGTGATCAATGCCGGCGACGGCGCGCACGAGCATCCGACCCAGGCCCTGCTGGACGCGCTGACGATCCGCCGCAACAAGGGCCGGATCGAAGGGCTCGTGGTCGCGATCTGCGGCGACGTCATGCATTCGCGTGTCGCCCGTTCCAACATCCTCCTGCTCAACACCATGGGCGCCCGCGTCCGCGCGGTTGCGCCCTCGACGCTCCTGCCACGGGGCATCGAGCGGATGGGAGTCGAGGTCGCCCGCGACATGCGCGAGGGGCTTGACGGTGCCGACATCGTGATGATGCTGCGCCTGCAGCGCGAGCGCATGAACGGCTCCTTCGTGCCGTCGTCGGGCGAATATTTCCAGTATTTCGGCCTCGACCAGAAGAAGCTGTCCTACGCCAAATCAGACGCGCTGGTGATGCATCCGGGGCCGATGAACCGCGGCGTCGAGATCGACTCGGCCGTGGCCGACGGCGCGCAGTCGGTGATCCGCGAACAGGTCGAAATGGGAGTGGCAGTGCGGATGGCGGTGCTGGAAGCGCTCGCCCGCAACCTGCCGAACGCGTGAGATCATGCTGACCGATCGTCGCCCAATCCTGCTTGCCAATGCCCGCGTCGTCGATCCCTCACGCGATCTCGACGGGCCGGCCGACGTCCTGATCGCGGATGGGATGATCCGCGACTCCAAGCGCGGCATCGGCACCGCCGGCGTCCCCGAGGGCACCGACATCGTCAATTGCGCCGGCAAGATCGTGGCTCCCGGCCTGATCGACATGCGCGCCTTTGTCGGCGAGCCCGGCGCGAACCATCGCGAAACCTTCGCCTCGGCCAGTCTCGCCGCGGCCGCCGGCGGCATCACCACCATCATCTGCCAGCCGAACACCTCGCCCGTGATCGACAATTCGGCGACCGTCGATTTCGTGATGCGCCGCGCCCGCGACACCGCGATCGTCAACATCCATCCGATGGCGGCGCTGACCAAGGGCCTGCGCGGCGAGGAGATGACCGAGATCGGGCTTTTGAAGGCCGCCGGCGCGGTCGCCTTCACCGACGGCGACAAGAGCGTCACCAACGCGCAGGTGATGCGCCGTGCGCTGACTTATGCGCGCGATTTCGACGCGCTGATCGTGCATCACACCGAGGATCCCGACCTCGTCGGCGAAGGCGTGATGAACGAGGGCGAGTTCGCGACCAGGCTGGGGCTTGCCGGCATTCCGAATGCCGCCGAGTCGATCATGCTCGAGCGCGACGTGCGGCTCGCGGCGCTGACCGGCGGGCGCTATCACGCCGCCTCCCTCACCACGGCGGAGTCGCTTGAAATCCTCAAACGCGCCCGCGATGCCGGCGCCGACGTCTCGGCCTCCGTCTCGATCAACCACGTCACGCTGAACGAGAACGACATCGGGCCCTACAGGACGTTCCTGAAACTGTCGCCGCCGCTGCGCACTGAGGAGGACCGCCAGGCCTTGGTCGCGGCGCTGGCCTCCGGTCTCATCGATGTCATCATGTCCGATCACAATCCGCAGGATGTCGAGGTCAAGCGCCTGCCGTTCGCCGAGGCCGCCTTCGGCGCGGTCGGGCTGCAGACCATGCTGCCCGCGGGACTGCGGTTGATCCATAATGGCGAGATGGATTTCAAGACGTTGATCCGGGCGATGTCGACCCGTCCTGCGGAGTTGCTCGGCCTGCCCGGCGGCTCGCTGCGCGCGGGCTCGCCGGCCGATGTGATCGTGATCGATCCTGACACGCCCTGGGTGCTCGATCCCGTCGATCTCAAATCGCTGTGCAAGAACACGCCGTTCGACGAAGCTCGCTTCTCCGGCCGCGTCATGCGCACCATTGTCGGCGGGCGGACAGTGTATGAGCATGTGTAACATGCCAGAAACAAACCGCGGCGGGAGCGCCAGCCATGTCCTCTGACGCCTTCCTGATCGTCGCATTGCTGATCGGCTATATCTTCGGCTCGGTCCCGTTCGGCCTGGTCCTGACCAAGATCGCCGGCACGCAGGATTTGCGCTCAATCGGCTCCGGCAATATCGGCGCCACCAATGTGCTGCGCACCGGGCGCAAGGGGCTCGCCGCCGCGACGCTGATCTTCGACATGCTGAAGGGCACGGCGGCGGTCGTGCTGTCAGGCTATCTCGGCGGCCCGAATGCGGCGATGGTGGCGGGGCTCGGCGCCTTCCTTGGCCATCTCTATCCAATCTGGCTCGGATTCAAGGGCGGCAAGGGCGTCGCCACTTATATCGGCGTGCTGATTGGCCTGTTCTGGCCGGCTGCCGCCGTCTATGGCGCGGTCTGGCTCGCGACCGCGTTCACCACGCGCTATTCGTCACTCTCGGCACTGGTTGCCGCCCTCGTCACCCCGATCTTCCTGTGGTGGTTCGGCCACGCCGCACTCGGCGCGTTCGCCGCGGTGCTGATGCTCATGCTGTTCTACACCCACCGCGAGAACATCAAGCGCTTGCTGGCGGGAACCGAGGGGCGAATCGGCCAAAAGGCCTAGAATTCGCCATCAACCTGTTGAGGACCGGTCACATCTATCCGAAATTCTTGCGCGATACTGGCAAACAGTAACGCGGGCTGTCATCCTGCGATTCAAACGGCGTCATACGGTTCATACGATTGCGTCAGATGGACGGGATCGAGCAGGATGGGATTGGCGGAATGAGCGCGCGCGATGTCTCGTCGTGTCCGGTGAACACGTCCAGCGCGAGCGCCCTGCTCGCGGCCTCCGAGATCTGGTCATTCTCCGACGACACGCCGCGCGCGGTCAGTTCACCAGCCAACTCCAGCGCCGAAGCTGAGCGGCCTGCCCCGTCACTACCGGACGCCATCCTTAATATGCAGTCGGCGCGGGCCGACCTGCCGGCACGCTCGCCGGTCAGTAAGCCGAAAAAGGCGCATGCAGGCGAACCGCCCCTCTGGCCTCCGCGAAAATTGTCGCTGGCGTTGCAAGGCGGCGGCACCTTCGCCGCTTTCACCTGGGGCGCGCTCGAGCGGCTGCTGGAAGAACCGGATTGCGCGTTCGACGCCATCAGCGGTGCCAGCGCCGGCGCCGTCAACGCCGCACTGCTCGCTTGCGGCCTGGTGGAAGGTGGTCGCGAAGGCGCGCGCGCCGCACTCAACCGGTTCTGGATGCGGATCATGCACGAGGCCTCCTTCCGCTCGCTGATGCTGGTCGGAGGATTCTCGCCGGCCGGACGGTCGGTTGCATTCGGGCCGACGCTGCGGTCCGGCCAGTTCGATCCGTTCGACCTCGATCCGCTGCGCCAGGCGCTTGCAAGAGACATCGATTTCACCGCGCTGCAGAGCCCTGCCTGCCCGAAACTTCTCGTCGCAGCGACGCGCGTCCGCGACGGCCGGCAGCAGGTCTTTGGCAATGCCGAGATCACCGCCGACGTGCTGCTTGCCTCGACCTGTCCGCCTTTGATCCATTGCGCGGTCGAAATCGACGGCGAGTCCTATTGGGACGGCGGCTTCGGCGCCAATCCTCCGCTGGTCCGGCTCGTGCAGGACTCCGAGACCTCCAACGTGCTGGTCGTCCAGGTCACGCCGGCGCGCGACAGCTATGTCCCGATCACGCCGGCGGCGATCGATCGCCGCCTCGACCAGATCACGGCCAATTCCGTTCTCAACGCCGAAATCGCGGCGCTGGAATGGGCGCGCCCTGCCGCCGCACCGTCGCTGCGGCTATTCAGGATCGCGGCGGAAGACGAGATCGACGGGCTCGCCCAGCGCAGCGCCACCGATCTCGGCCCCGGCTTCATCCGCCTCTTGCATCGGAGCGGCCGCAAGGCCGCCGAACGTTTCCTGGCGCAAGACGCCGGCTCGACGCGGATCGAAACGCCGCGCAAGTCGCGTATCGCCGAGCCCGCACTGCTATAATTTCGCCAGCGCCCTTTCGACAAAGCGCGCCGCCGCTAGCGCCTTGGCGTCGGCGCCGAACGGCGCGATCACCTGCACGCCGACAGGCAAATTGGCCTCGGCGACATAAGCTGAAACGTTGACGCACGGCACGCCCATCAGCGTCCACAGCCGGTTGTAGCGGGCATCGCCGGTCGACCAGAGTCCTTTCGGCGCAGCACCTGATGCCGACAGGGTCAGGAGCACGTCGACATCCCCAAACGTCTCAGTGAGAGCCTGCCGTGCGCGGCCGGCAATGTCGACCGCCTCGTCATATTGAGCCGCAGTCAAATCCTTGCTCTTGTCGAGGCGGCCGCGCAGCAATGGCGGCATCGCGTCATGGTTCTCGCGATATTCCCAGGCGAATGACCGATGCGCTTCAAAATCCTGCACCACCGGCTGAATGCGCCAGGCTTCCGCGACGATCTCAGGCAATGACAGCGCGCGCACCGAAGCGCCGGCGCGCTCGGCCGCCTGCGCCGCGATCCGCAATGCCTCCGCGCCCGATGCATCCGGCGCACCGGCAAAGCCCTGCGTGACGACGCCGATCCGCGGCGCCGTGATCGTGTCGGGCAACAGCAGCGCCGGCCGGCCCGTCATCGCTGCCAGCGCCACCGCGAGGTCGCTCACTCCAGCCGCGAACAGGCCGACGGTGTCGAGCGTCCAGGAAAAGCATTTGACGCCGACCGTCGGCAGCAGCCGGTAGGACGGCTTGATCGCGGCCACGCCGCAAAACGACGCCGGCCGGATCACCGAGCCTGCCGTCTGCGTCCCCAGCGCCAGCGGAATCATGCCGGCCGCGACCGCCGCCGCCGAGCCCGCCGACGATCCGCCCGGCGTGTGGTCATGATTGCGCGGATTGAGCGTCGCCGTCGGATCGTTCGCGGCGAACGCCGTGGTCGTGGTCTTGCCGATAATGGTGGCGCCGGCCTGCTTCAGCATCATCACGACAGGCGCGTCGGCGCGCGGACGGTTTCCCCGGTAGATCGCCGCCCCCATCTCGGTCGGGAAATCCGCGGTGTCGATGATGTCCTTGATCCCGACCGCAATACCGCGCAACGGCCCCGAGGCTTGCGCGCGCGGACTCTCCGCCCGCGACACGAAGGCGCCGATCATCCTCTCCTCTGCATCGATCGCCGCGAGCGATTGGGCGAGCGCTGCGTCGGGCGACAGTTCGCCCTGCTCGATGCGGCGAGTGAGTTCGGCGAGCGAGATCATGGGGAATTTCTCCCTTCATTGGCGGTATTGTTTTTAAGGACCGCCTCGCGATGGGGCAAGGCACACCAGCGAATGGCTCACCCCCGGGACCGTTGCCTGCGCGCTGCGGTTGATCCATGTTGGCGCCATGCATGACCGGACGCCAAAGCACCAACTCACCGATTCCGAACGTCTCGACCGCCTGCGGTTGAGCCGCTCGGAGCATGTCGGCCCACGCACCTTCCGCTCGCTGCTCAATCATTTCGGCGACGCCCGCACCGCGCTGGAGCACCTGCCCGACATGGCGCGCCGTGGCGGCGGAGGTGCGGGACGCATCTGCACGGTCGAGGAGGCAAAGGCCGAACTTGCGGCCTGCAACAAGCACGGTATCAGCCTGGTCGCGCCGGGCGAGGCCTCCTATCCGACGCGGCTTGCCACGATCGATGACGCGCCGCCGCTGCTCGCGGTGCGCGGCGCGCTCGACGTGTTGGCGCGGCCGATGATCGCGATCGTCGGCTCACGCAACGCTTCCGGCGCGGGGCTGAAATTTGCCAGTGCCCTCGCCCGCGATCTCGGCGATGCCGGCTTCGTCGTGATCTCCGGTCTCGCCCGCGGCATCGACCAGGCCGCGCATCGCGCCACCACAGGGACCGGCACCGTCGCGGTGCTCGCCGGCGGCCATGACCGGATCTATCCGCCCGAGCACGAAGACCTGCTCGCCGCCCTGCTCGAACAGGGCGCGGCGATTTCCGAAATGCCGCTCGGCCATGTCCCGCGCGCCCGCGACTTCCCGCGCCGCAACCGCCTGATCTCGGGTGCGGCGCTCGGCGTCGTCATCGTCGAAGCCGCGCACCGCTCGGGTTCGCTGATAACAGCGCGCATGGCCGCCGAACAAGGCCGCGAGGTGTTCGCCGTCCCCGGCTCCCCGCTCGATCCGCGCGCCGCCGGCACCAACGATCTGATCAAGCAGGGCGCGGCGCTCGTGACCTGCGCGAGCGACATCATCAACGCGGTCCAGCCGATCATGGAGCGGCCGTTCACGCTCGCGGCGCGCGAAAGCGATGACGAGCCGCTCGATTTCGACACCGATCCAAGCGAGCGCGAACGCATCCTCGCGCTGCTCGGGCCGAGCCCGGTCAGCCTTGACGACCTGATCCGGATGTCGGGCCTGTCAGCCACCATCGTTCGCACGGTGCTTTTGGAGCTTGAACTCGCCGGCCGTCTCGATCGCCACGGCGGCGGGTTGGTATCATTGGTTTGAGGCGCCAGTATGCATCAGATCAAGCGGGGGCACGTTCACCTCTCCCGTAGGGAGAGGTCGCGCCGAAGGCGCGGGTGAGGGGTTACGGTCCCTCGATAGAGCGCAGCCCCCTCACCCGGATCGCTAACGCGATCCGACCTCTCCCCGCTGGGGAGAGGTGAAGGAAGAAACGGCGCTCGCCATTGCTTCACCTCAAATTCATCGCCCGTAGTTCACCCCTGCTCGCTGCGCGCATCGAACTCGCCTCGCGCGCGCTCGATCTCGGGCAGGTGCTCGAACGCCCACTGGCCGAGCGCCTGCACCGGGTTTGCAAGCCCGCGGCCGAGATCGGTCAGCTCATAGTCGACCCGCGGCGGAATGGTTGGAAACACCGTGCGTGTGACGAGCCCGTCACGCTCCAGCCCGCGCAGCGTAAGCGTCAGCATCCGCTGCGAGATGCCGCCGATCGTGCGCTTGAGCTCGTTGAAGCGGCGCGGCCCATTGATGAGCAACATGATCACCAGCACGCTCCATTTGTCCCCGACCCGCCCCAGCACCGAGGCCACGCCACGGCAGTCGCTGCTGGCATGTGGGATGGGCTCCAGGACAGGCACAGGGATGTGCTCGGGTTTCACTGATGTGCTCCGGTTAGAAAAATGTGCGTTCTTGCGGGGTTCTGCCACGGTCACTCATATAGCGCCAGTTACAAACCTATACCAAAGGGTGACACCCACCATGAAACTCCTGCATCTCGACTCCAGCGTGCTCGGCCCCCACTCCGTCAGCCGTCAGGTCTCCGCCGCCATCGTTGACCGGCTGCGCAAGACCCAGCCCGGCATCGAACTCACCTATCGAGACCTCACGACGACCCCGCTCGCCCATCTCTCAGGTTCCCATCTCGCCGCCAGCCAGGGCGCCACCCCGGAGGCGTCGCTGCAGCCGGACATCGCCGCGGGCCAGCAGATGCTGGAGGAGTTTCTCGCCGCCGACATCGTCGTGCTCGGCGCGCCCATGTACAATTTCACGATTCCCAGCCAGCTCAAGGCGTGGATCGATCGCATCCTGATCGCCGGCAAGACGTTCAAGTACAGCGCCGCCGGCGTCGAGGGCCTCGCCGGCAACAAGCGCATCATCGTCGCGATCTCGCGCGGTGGCTATTACGGCCCGGGCACGCCGATGGCGGTGGCTGAGCATTTGGAGACCTATTTGCGCTGGGTGTTCGGCTTCATCGGGGTGAGCAATCCCGAATTCATTTCCGCCGACGGAATCCAGGTCGGGCCGGAGCATCGGGAAAAGGCCGTCGCGGGCGCGCTGCAAGCCGCCGGTAGTCTCACCGCGGCTTGAGCCGTCATGCCCGGGCTTGACCCGGGCATCCACGTTGCAGCGACAAGAAAGACGTGGATGGCCGGGTCAAGCCCGGCCATGACGAATGGAGATAGCATGTGTCTTCAACCGACCCGCATGCCTTGAGGTCGCAGCTAATGCCAGGCGCCCTGCTCGCCGAAGATCACGGCGATCAGGGAAATCAACAGACCGATACCGGCAAACAGGGCGACGGATACAAATTGCGCGTCGTCTGACTTCCGCGGGGCACGGGAAGTCGGGACCGAAGTGGGGACTCGGATGGTGGTCGGCATGGCTGCTCTCCAAATCCGATGGTCAAAGAAGTTTCTCTGCCCCCACCAGAACTGTCTTGGCAGTTACGACCAAGGTTCAATCCTCCTACCTAGTCTACGGCAGCCTGATCCGGCAAGCGCGCGGCAATGTGTCGCCGCCGCGCTAGACCTTCCGCTCTTAAGGCGCTTTTCCGCGAGCCGGTGTCGCTCGAAAGCGCGCTGACCGGATCGCGCGATTATTGCCGCGGGCTCTGTCCCCGATAGATCGGAGCGCCGGCAGGCAAAGCCGTGGCACCGCCATCGACGAACAGCTCCTGCCCGTGGATATGCGCGGAATCATCGGAAGCCAGGAACAGCACCGTCCTTGAGATGTGGTCAG
Source organism: Bradyrhizobium sp. USDA 10063 (assembly GCF_054063735.1). NCBI lineage: Bacteria > Pseudomonadati > Pseudomonadota > Alphaproteobacteria > Hyphomicrobiales > Nitrobacteraceae > Bradyrhizobium > Bradyrhizobium sp. USDA 10063. Next base: position 1,638,452 of record NZ_JBSSGP010000002.1, read on the forward strand.
GTTCGCCCAGCCCGCGCAGCGGCGTCGACAGTGCGATACGTCCCTCGAATGCCTTTTCCGCTTCTGGCGTCGCGGTCGCGGCACCCCAGATCGGCGTGCGGATGGCACCAGGCGCGACCACATTGACCCGAATGCCGCGCGGCGACAGCTCGGAAGCCATCACGCGCGCCATCGCGCGCACGCCGCCCTTGCTTGCGGCATAGGCGGAATAGCCCGGATTTCCTAGCATCGAGATCACCGACCCGTTGAGGATGACCGAAGCGCCGTCATTGAGATGCGGCACGGCCGCCTGCACCGTGAAGAACACGGCGGTCAAATTGGTGCGGATCACCTGCTCGAAGGCCGCGAGCGTGGTGCCGCCGAGCGGCGTCTGGCCGGGAATGCCGGCATTGGCGAAGAGGATGTCGAGCTTGCCGAATTTCTTCACGGCCTGCGCGACCGCGGCTTCCGTCGCCGCGACGTCGGTGGCGTCGGCGACGATCGCGAGCGCATTCGGTCCCAGCTCCTGCGCGGCCGCTTCCAGCGTCGCCACGTTTCGCCCGGTGATGGCAACCTTGGCGCCCTCCTGAACGAACAGACGTGCGGTCGCAAGACCGATGCCGCTGTTGCCTCCTGTGATCAATGCCGTCTTGTTCGCCAGTCTCACGATAGCCTCCAGTGGTTGCATTATTAAACTAGATTGGACAACTAGGCGATCTGGTTTTATAATGCAACTACACAAGCCTGTGATTGCGTTCGACGGAGATCTTGATGGTGAAGCGGACAAGCCTTGAGGGCGCGGAGTGCCCGATCGCGCGCTCGCTGGATGTGCTGGGCGACTGGTGGTCGCTATTGATCATCCGTGATGCGCTGATGGGCCGGCGCCGCTTCGGCGAATTCCAGAAGAGTCTGGGGCTCGCGAGGAACATCCTCACCTTGCGGCTGCGCGCGCTGGTGGACCAAGGCATCCTCGAATTGGCCCCCGCTTCCGACGGCAGCGCCTATCAGGAATATGTGCTGACCCCAAAGGGCTTCGGCGTCTTTCCGATTCTGGTCGCGCTCCGGCAGTGGAGCGAGGAATTCGACGATCACCCGGAAGAGATCGGCACCACCATGGTCGACCGTGAGAAAGGCAAGCCGGTGAAAAAACTCGCGCTGTGCTCCCAGGACGGCCGACTGCTCTCGTCCGCCGACATCGCCTTGAAGCGCGGCGCGCCCAAGCGGGCGAAGCGCGCTGGGGCGTAGCGCTGCACCACAAACCCACCCTCATCCCGAGGAGCCGCGAAGCGGCGTCTCGAGGGATGAGCCACGGGCTCCTGACTCTCCGTCATTCCGGGGCGCGCCTCTTGGCGCGAGCCCGGAATGACAATGTGCATGACGCACGAGCCATGCAAAAATTGCCCGACGGGCAAATCACCGAAAGTCTGTCCATCCCTCGCGCAAAAAATAAAGCGCTTCCGTCGTCGGGCAAATCAGTGATTTAACTTCGCGCGTCTCACCTAGATGAGGGGCGGGTCGCGATCGTCACGAACGTTGCGGTGAGATGCGGTGGACGCGGGTGTTGCGACTGACGAGCGTGACTATCCGTGGACGGCGAAGTCGTGTGGTTCTGGCGCCCCGACGCTGGCGCTAAGTTTTTTGCGCGAAGAAGTTCGCGCGAGAGATGACGGTGGCAAGAAAGCCCGGTCACCGGGGAGAGCACGAAGTAAGCCGTAAACCATCGCGCAGGGAAAGCCGGAGTTGCTTCGGTTGACCTGTGGTCCTACCCCCGTGCTTTTTGTTGCACGGGGCCCACGGGTGCAACCGGCACCCGGCTTTCCCTGCGCCCTCTGCTATCGAGGAGGGTGACAAGTGAATCAAAACTCGGGCATCTCGTGCCGCGAGAACGCGGACTCACATCCTCTTCCCATACTCCACCGTCATGCCCCGCGAAGGCGGGGCATCCAGTAACCAGCGGCTTCTCGACTAAGCCCAAATGCCTCTGGAATACTGGATCGTCCGGTCAAGCCGGACGATGACAGCGGAGAGCTGTTTGAAAATTGAATCCGAAATCCAGAGAGCCGCGCCCTCCGATCTATCTCCTCACCCTGAGGAGCGCGAAGCGCGTCTCGAAGGGCGAGGCCACCGGCGGGCCTCATGGTTCGAGACGCGCGCGCTGCGCGCTCCTCACCATGAGGGTCTGGCAGCTCCCCTCACGACAACCTCCGCTTGCTGCGCAGCCGCAGCCGCTCTTCGGCCTCGAGCTTGGCCATGCCCAACAGATGGCTCAGCACCTCCAGGCGGTGGCGTTCCGCGAGTTTCATCAGCTCGGACACAGTCTCCGCAATGAAGGCCACGGCCTCGTCGGGGCCGCCCTCCTCGCCGGTTTCATCCAGTTGCGATCGCTTCTCCCGACCGGACGCGGAACGCTTCCGGCGGCCTCCCGCCCTAGCCAAAAATTTCTTCCAAAAGCATCATTTTGGATAAAGAATAGGCCCTTTCCGGCCGCAACTCTAGGACGCATTTTGCAACTTCCTAGATATTAAGTCGTAGGCCTGCCTCACCCCCTCATTATCCTTCGATTTGACAGGGGGCCCCTCAACACCCATGTTCGCCCCGACAGAGCGATCCGCGAGTCTCGCGGAACCCGCCTTCAGTTCCTCCCGTAAGCTATTGGAATGACATGAATATCGTCATCGTGGAGTCGCCGGCCAAAGCCAAGACGATCAACAAGTATCTGGGATCCTCCTATGAGGTCCTGGCGTCGTTCGGCCATGTCCGCGACCTCCCCGCCAAGAACGGATCGGTCGATCCGGACGCCAATTTCCAGATGATCTGGGAGGTCGATCCCAAGGCCGCCGGCCGACTCAATGACATCGCCAAGGCGCTCAAGGGTGCCGATCGTCTGATCCTCGCAACCGACCCTGATCGCGAGGGCGAGGCGATCTCCTGGCATGTGCTGGAGGTGTTGAAGGAAAAGCGCGCGCTGAAGGATCAGAAGATCGAGCGCGTGGTGTTCAACGCCATCACCAAGCAGGCGGTCTCGGAAGCGATGAAGGCGCCGCGCCAGATCGATGGCGCGCTGGTCGATGCCTATATGGCGCGCCGCGCGCTCGACTATCTCGTCGGCTTCACCCTCTCCCCCGTGCTCTGGCGCAAGCTGCCGGGTGCGCGTTCGGCCGGCCGGGTGCAGTCGGTGGCGCTGCGGCTGGTCTGCGACCGCGAGCTCGAGATCGAGAAGTTCGTGGCGAGGGAATATTGGTCGCTGGTCGCCACCCTCCTGACCCCGCGCGGCGAAGCCTTCGAGGCGCGCCTCGTCGGCGCCGACGGCAAGAAGATCGCGCGGCTCGACATCGGCTCCGGTGCCGAAGCCGAAGAATTTCGCAAAGCGATCGAAGCCGCGCTGTTCAAGGTTGCGACCGTCGAAGCAAAGCCCGCGCGCCGCAACCCGCAGGCGCCCTTCACCACCTCGACGCTGCAGCAGGAAGCCAGCCGCAAGCTCGGCTTCGCGCCGGCGCATACGATGCGGATCGCGCAGCGGCTCTATGAAGGCATCGACATCGGCGGCGAGACCACCGGCCTCATCACCTATATGCGTACCGACGGCGTGCAGATCGATCCGTCCGCGATCACCCAGGCGCGGAAAGTGATCGGTGAGGATTTCGGCAACGCCTATGTGCCCGACGCGCCGCGCCAGTATCAGACCAAGGCCAAGAATGCGCAGGAAGCGCACGAAGCGATCCGCCCGACCGACCTGTCGCGCCGTCCCGCCGAACTGCGCCGGCGGCTGGATAACGATCAGGCGCGGCTCTACGAATTGATCTGGACCCGCACCATCGCGAGCCAGATGGAATCCGCCGAGCTCGAGCGCACCACCGTCGACATCGAAGCCAAGGCCGGATCGCGCGTGCTGGAATTGCGCGCCTCGGGACAGGTGATCAAGTTCGACGGCTTCCTCGCACTCTACCAGGAGGGCCGTGACGACGAGGAGGACGAAGACTCCCGCCGCCTGCCCTCGATGAGCGTGGGCGAGCCGTTGAAGCGGCAGGATCTCGCCGTCACCCAGCATTTCACCGAGCCGCCGCCGCGCTTCTCGGAGGCCTCGCTGGTCAAGCGCATGGAAGAGCTCGGCATCGGCCGGCCCTCGACTTATGCCTCGATCCTGCAGGTGCTGAAGGATCGCGGCTATGTGAAGCTCGAGAAACGGCGCCTGCACGGCGAGGACAAGGGCCGCGTCGTGATCGCGTTTCTGGAAAACTTTTTCCGCCGCTATGTCGAATACGACTTCACCGCCGATCTCGAGGAGCAGCTCGACCGCATCTCGAACAACGAGATCTCCTGGCAGCAGGTGCTGAAGGATTTCTGGCGCGACTTCATCGGCGCGGTCAACGACATCAAGGACCTGCGTGTCGCCGAGGTGCTCGATGTGCTCGACGAGATGCTGGGTCCGCACATCTATCCGCCGCGTGCGGATGGCGGCGATCCCAGGCAGTGTCCGACCTGCGGCACCGGCCGGCTCAACCTGAAGGCCGGCAAGTTCGGCGCCTTCATCGGCTGCTCGAACTATCCGGAATGCCGCTACACGAGGCCGCTCGCCGCCGACTCAGAGGCCGCCGCCGACCGCGTTCTCGGCCAGGATCCGGACAGCGGGTTCGACGTCACCGTGAAGGCGGGCCGGTTCGGGCCCTACATCCAGCTCGGCGAACAGAAGGATTATGCCGAAGGCGAGAAGCCGAAGCGCGCCGGCATTCCGAAGGGTACCTCACCCAACGACGTCGATCTCGAGTTGGCGCTAAAGCTCTTGTCGCTGCCGCGCGAGATCGGAAAGCATCCCGAGACGGGTCAACCGATCACCGCCGGCATCGGCCGCTTCGGCCCGTTCGTGAAGCACGAGAAGACCTACGCCTCGCTGGAGGCCGGCGACGAAGTCTTCGATATCGGCCTCAACCGCGCGGTGACGCTGATCGCGGAGAAGGTCGCGAAAGGTCCGAGCGGCCGTCGCTTCGGCGCCGATCCCGGAAAGCCGCTCGGCGATCATCCGACGCTTGGCGCGGTCGCACTGAAGAACGGCCGCTATGGTGCTTACGTCACGGCCGGCGGCGTCAATGCGACGATCCCGAGCGACAAGACGCCTGACGAGGTGACACTTGCGGACGCCATCGCGCTGATCGACGAGCGCGCGGCCAAGGGCGGCGGCAAGGCGAAGGCCAAGAAAGCCAAGGCGGAAAAACCCGCGAAGGCTGACGGCGAAGCTGCAGCCAAGCCCGCCAAGAAGGCGGCGGTGAAGAAGGCAGCGAGCAAGCCGAAATCGGACGCCGTCAGCAAGGCGCGCGCGCCGGTGAAGGCGGCGAAGACATCAGCGGCAAAACCTGCCGCAACATCGAAAGCGCCCGCGAAGAAAAGCGCGGGCAAAGCATGAGGGTAAGTGAAACACAGACATGACCATGGCTTTCCGGCCAGGGACGCCATTGTCGCCTTTATCCGTGCCAATCCCGGAAAAGTCGGCACGCGGGAGATCGCGCGCGAATTCGGGTTGAAGAACGCCGATCGTGTCGAGCTGAAGCGCATGTTGCGCGAGCTCGCCGACGACGGCACGATCGCCAAGCGCGGCCGCAAGATACACGAGCCGGCCGCACTGCCGCCCACCGTCATGGCCGACGTCACCGGCCGCGATGCCGACGGCGAGCTGATCGCGACGCCGACCGAGTGGGATACGGAAGAGAACGGCACCGCGCCGAAAATCCGCATCGTCACCCCGCGCCATCAGAAGCGCGGCACCACCGCCGGCGTCGGCGACCGCGCGCTGCTGCGCATCGAAATGGTCGATGACGCCGATGGCACGCCGTATCGCGGCCGCATCATCAAGGTCATCGATCACGCCAGGACCCGCGTGCTCGGCCTCTTCCGCGCCCTCCCCGAGGGCGGCGGGCGCTTGGTGCCGGTCGATAAGAAGCAGGCAGGACGCGAACTCAACATCGCTCAGGCCGATGCCGGCGGCGCCAAGGACGGTGACCTCGTCAGCGTCGACCTCGTCCGCAGCCGCGGCTTCGGCCTCGCTTCGGGCAAGGTGAAGGAGCGGCTCGGCTCGATCGCGAGCGAAAAGGCGATCAGCCTGATCGCGATCCACACCCACGAGATCCCGCAGGAATTTTCCCGCGCCGCCGTGCGCGAAGCGGAGGAAGCCAGGCCAGCGACGCTGCAGGGGCGCGAGGACTGGCGCGATGTCCCGCTGGTCACCATCGACCCGCCGGACGCAAAGGATCACGACGACGCCGTGCATGCGGAAGTCGATCCCGACCCGCACAACAAGGGCGGCTACGTTGTCCACGTCGCCATCGCCGACGTCGCCTATTATGTACGGCCGGGCTCGGCCCTCGACCACGATGCGCTGGTCCGCGGCAACTCGGTCTATTTCCCGGACCGCGTGGTGCCGATGCTGCCTGAGCGCATCTCCAACAATCTTTGCTCGCTGGTGCCGGGCGAGCCGCGCGGCGCGCTCGCGGTGCGGCTGGTGATCGGCGCCGACGGACGCAAACGCTCGCACACCTTCCACCGCGTGCTGATGCGCTCGGCCGCCAAGCTCCACTATGCGCAGGCGCAGGCGGCGATCGATGGCAGGCCGGACGACACGACCGGTCCCCTGCTCGATCCGATCCTGAAGCCGCTCTGGGAAGCGTATAGGGTCGTGAAGCTCGCGCGCGACGAGCGCGATCCGCTCGACCTCGATCTGCCCGAGCGCAAGATCCTGCTGAAGTCGGACGGCACGGTCGACCGTGTCATCGTCCCCGAACGTCTCGACGTGCACCGACTGATCGAGGAGTTCATGATCCTCGCCAACGTTGCTGCGGCCGAGGCGCTCGAGAAGAAGGGCCTGCCGCTGATCTACCGCGTGCATGACGAGCCGACGCAGGAGAAGGTTCACAACCTCCAGGAATTCCTCAAGACGCTCGATCTTCCCTTCACGAAGTCCGGCGCGCTGCGGCCGTCCGTATTCAACAGCGTGCTGGCCCAGGTCGAGGGCGAGGACTACGAGACGCTGGTCAACGAGGTGGTGCTGCGCTCGCAGGCGCAGGCGGAATACTCCTCGGAGAATTACGGCCATTTCGGCCTCAACCTGCGGCGCTACGCGCATTTCACCTCGCCGATCCGTCGATACGCCGACCTGATCGTGCACCGCGCGTTGATCCGCGCGCTCGGGCTCGGCGATGGCGCCCTGCCCGACAGCGAGACGCCGGAGACGCTTGCCGAGATCGCCGCCGAGATTTCGATGACGGAGCGGCGCGCGATGAAGGCCGAGCGCGAGACCGCCGACCGGCTGATCGCGCATTATCTTGCCGATCGCGTCGGCGCGACCTTTCAGGGGCGCATTTCCGGCGTCACCCGCTCCGGACTGTTCGTCAAGCTCGATGACACCGGGGCCGACGGCTTCATCCCGATCCGCACGCTCGGGGCCGAATATTACGACCATGACGAGACGCGGCATGCGTTGATCGGCTCCCGCAGCGGTGCCATGCACCGGTTGGGTGACGTCGTCGACGTGCGTCTGGTAGAAGCTGCTCCGATCGCCGGCGCGCTGCGCTTTGAATTGCTGTCGGGCGGGCAAACCATTCCGCGCGGCAGAAAAAGCGAGAGCCGCCGCGAGCGGAAGAAAAAAGAAGTGCGTGGTGCGAAAGCGGGGCGCGCGCCGAGCAAGAAGGATCGCAAGCCGGGCAAGCAGAAGTCCGGCAAATCGAAGCGAGGCAAGTCATGGAAACGATAAAGCCCGCGACGACGGTGTGGACCCGCGAGGCTGCTGCGGTCGAGAAGCGCGACCTGTGGACGGCCTTGAAGCGCGGCTTTCGCTGCCGCTGTCCGCGCTGCGGCGAAGGTAAATTGTTTCGTGCCTTCCTCAAGGTCGATGGTCACTGCCCCGTCTGCGACCTGGATCTTTCGCACCATCGCGCCGATGACCTTCCGGCCTATCTGGTCATTGTCGTCGTCGGCCACATCATGGTGCCACTGGCGCTGTGGATCGAGAAAGACTTTTCGCCGCCAGTATGGCTGCAGCTCTCGTTCTATCTGCCGATGACGCTGATATTGTCGCTATTGCTGTTGCAGCCGATCAAGGGCGCAGTCGTCGGCTTCCAGTGGGCGATGCGGATGCATGGCTTTGACGAGAACGCGCCTGACGATATCCCGCCGGTCTGATAGGCCGACGTTCAAAAACAACAAACGGGGATGGAATGACCGAAGCAGCGACCGCGATCAAACAGGAAGTCAGAGAAGAAAAGGAAGCGGATCATCATCCGTACTTCCGGCCCAAGGATGCCGCGACGCTGATCCTGATCGATCGCTCCAGTGCGAGGCCGAAGGTGCTGGTCGGCAAGCGCCACGACAAGGTCGTGTTCATGCCCGGCAAATATGTCTTCCCCGGCGGCCGCGTCGACAAGGCCGACAACCGCGTGCCGGTCGCGGCTCCCATCAGCAACGAGCTTGAGGCGAACCTGCTCAAGGGCAGCCCGAAGATCACTCCCGGCCGAGCTCGCGCGCTGGCCAACGCGGCGATCCGCGAGGCCTGCGAGGAAACGGGCCTGTGCCTCGGCCGCAAGGCCGAGAAGCCTGCCAAGCTCGATGGTCCGTGGAAGCCGTTCGCCGATGCCGGCCTGCTGCCCGATCCCTCCGGCCTGTTCCTGATTGCGCGCGCGATCACCCCGCCCGGCCGTGTCCGCCGCTTCGACACCCGCTTCTTCACGGCGGATGCCTCCGCCATCGCCCATCGCGTCGAGGGGGTGGTGCATGCCGATGCGGAATTGGTCGAATTGGTCTGGGTCGAGATCGGCTCCGAGCCGCTGGCGGACGCGCATGCGATGACCAAAAATGTGCTCGCCGAGCTCGACCGCCGGCTCGCCACCGGTCCCCTCAGCCACGACGCGCCGGTGCCGTTCTTCCATTTCTACAGCGGCAAGATGCAGAAGGACATTTTGGGAGCGTGACAGGCATGTCGCGAAAGCGTGCAAAAACAAAATAATCTTCCCTGTGGCGCCGCCCCGCTTCGTGCCTATCTGCTGCTGAACGACCCACACGGAAACGGGGCAGATGGCACAGCGTCAACTCAAGCTCGGCGCGTTCATGCCGGCCGATCAGCATTCACACCGGTGCATGGCGCTATCCCGGCGCCTGGCCGGACGCCAATTTCAACTTTTCCCATATAAAGCAGCTCACCCAGAAGCTGGAGGCCGGCAAGTTCGACGCCTTCTTCATGGCGGACCATCTGGCCGTGCTGAACATGCCGATCAATGCGCTCAAGCGCAGCCACACCGTGACCTCGTTCGAGCCGTTCACGCTGCTGTCGGCGCTCGCGACGGTGACGGAGAATATCGGCCTGGTCGCGACCGGCTCGACCACCTTCGACGAGCCCTACCACGTCGCCCGCCGCTTTGCGTCGCTCGACCATATCAGCGGCGGCCGCGCGGGCTGGAATATCGTCACCACCTCGAATCCGGATGCGGCGCTGAATTTCGGGCTCGACGACCACATGGAGCACGCCGAACGCTATCGCCGCGCGCGGGAGTTCTACGACGTCGTCACCGGGCTCTGGGATTCCTTTGCCGATGATGCCTTCGTGCGCGACGTCGAGTCCGGGCTCTTCGTCGATCCTTCGAAGATGCACGTGCTCGATCACAAGGGAAAATATCTCAGCGTTCGCGGTCCCCTGAACATCGCCCGCCCGGTGCAGGGCTGGCCGGTGATCGTGCAGGCCGGCGCGTCGGAGGACGGCAAGCAGCTCGCGGCGGAGACTGCGGAAGCTGTGTTCACCGGCGGCGGCAGCATCAGCGACGGGCAGAAGCTCTACGCCGACATCAAGGGCCGCATGGACAAGCTCGGCCGCGACCGCGAGCATTTGAAGATCCTGCCTGGCGCCTTCGTTGTGGTCGGCGACAGCGTCGAGGAGGCCAAGGAGAAGCGCGCTCTGCTCGACAGCAGGGTGCATTACGACAGCGCGATCGCCTCGCTCTCGGTGATCCTCGGCACCGATGCCTCCGGCTTCGATCCGGACGGACCGCTGCCGCCGATCCCGGAAACCAATGCCAGCAAGAGCGGACGCCAGCGCCTGGTCGACGTCGCCGCGCGCGACAAGCTCACGGTGCGCCAGCTCGCGCAGCGCGTCGGCGGCTATGGCGGGCTGGCCTTCGTCGGTACGCCGAAACTGATCGCCGACCAGATGGAGGAATGGCTGACCAGTTATGCTTCCGACGGCTTCAACATCATGTTCCCGTATCTGCCGGGCGGGCTCTACGATTTCGTCGACAAGGTCGTCCCGGAACTGCAGAAGCGCGGGATCTTCCGCAAGGAGTACGAAGGCAAGACGCTGCGGGAGAATCTCGGGCTGCCGCGGCCGAAAAACCGGTTTTTCGAGCGCTGATCCGCCTGAATTGGGCCGGTTTGGGTCCGGAAAACCTTGACTTTGGGCCGATTGTGACTAGTTTGCCGGCCAAACGCGGGCCGATTGGCCGGCTCCTGATACCCCATCATTTCCTGAGGTTTAGACATGGCCAAGGCGGTCACCATCAAGGTCAAGCTCGTGTCGTCCGCCGACACCGGCTACTACTACGTCGCCAAGAAGAATTCGCGCACCATGACCGACAAGCTGGTCAAGAAGAAGTACGACCCGGTCGCGCGCAAGCACGTCGAATTCCGCGAAGCCAAGATCAAGTAAGATCGCGGGACACTACCCACTTCACGGGGCCCTTGTGGCCCCGTTTTCATTTTTCTTATGCTCCCCAGCCAGGCCCGGGCATAAGGCTCCGATGATCGCAACCTTGGACGAAGGAAGCGTTGGCGGCTATTCGGTCGCATACGGCCGCGAGGACATCTACTTTCCCGTCTACATCACTGCCGCCCTCGCCGCGATCTTCCTCACCGCCACCTGGATCACCGGCGCACTCTACTGGCTGGCGCTCGCGGCAGCGGCGGCGGGCTTTACCTACTACAACATCCCGCTGCTGGAGACCGGCCGCCCGACCATCGGCGCCAATCAATATGGCATCTTCATCCAGGCCTTCGGCCTGATCCGGTGGCGCGCCATCGAACGCATCGACCTCGTCCAGATCGCCGAGCGCGCGATGTCTGTTCATGAGTTGCAGATCGCGCTTAGCATGCCCTTGAGCGGCGCTCTCGTTGCCGACTGGCGCAAGCAGCCGGCCTATCGTCTCCTGATGCGGCTGCCGTGGCGCATGGACCACCGCGGTGTGCTGCGCGTCAACCTGGAGCCATTCGACCGGACGCCCGACGAGATCCATCAGACGTTCCTCAGGATGTGGCGCTACTATCGAAGTTAGTGCACCACCTCACCATGCAGCGCGAGGTCGAGGCCGTCGCGCTCTGCGTCCTCGTGCACGCGAAGGCCGACGAACACGTTGACGGCTGCGAGGATGATCAGGCTTACGACGGCATCGTAAACGATCACGGTGGCGACCCCGACGCACTGGTTGAAGAACTGTCCAACGTTTCCCTCCAAAACGCCCGGCGTCCCCCCATATTGCTCGACCGCGAACACGCCGGTGAGCAGTGCCCCGACGATGCCGCCAATCGCGTGCACGCCGAAGCAATCCAGCGCGTCGTCATAGTTGAACGTGCGCTTCAGGCCGGTGCATCCCCAGTAGCAGAAGACGCCGGCGCCAATTCCGATCGCAAAGGCGCCGATCGGTCCCACGAAACCGGAAGCCGGCGTGATGGCGACGAGGCCGGCGACCGCACCCGAGCAGATGCCGACGACGGTCGGCTTACCCTTGAGCGACCATTCCACCAGCATCCAGGTGAAAGCGGCAACGGCCGTGGCGATCTGGGTCACCAGCATGGCCATGCCGGCCTGCATCCCTGCGGTGACGGCGGAGCCGGCATTGAAGCCGAACCAGCCAACCCAGAGCAGAGAGGCGCCGATGAAGGTGAGCACCATGTTGTGGGCGGGACCAGTGTCTTTGCGCTTGCCGAGCAAGATGGCGCACATCAGACCTGCCACGCCGGCATTGATATGCACGACGGTACCGCCGGCGAAATCGAGCACCTTCACCCATGCGGCCTCGTTGACGGCGGCGAAGATCCCGTCGGGTCCCCAGACCCAGTGCGCTATCGGCGCATAGACCAGGATCGCCCACAGGCCGATGAACCAGAGCATGGCCGAGAATTTCATGCGCTCGGCAAATGCGCCGGCAATCAGCGCCGGCGTAATGATCGCAAATGTCATCTGAAAGCAGATGTACACGGCTTCGGGGATCGTTGCGGCAAGCGGATTGGGATTGCCGATTCCGCCCTTGCCGATATCGCTCACGATGTCCTTGAGAAACATACGATCGAGGCCGCCGACGAAGGGTGTACCAGCGCGAAATGCCATGCTGTAAGTCAGGATGGCGAATAGAATCGTGACGAGGCAGGTGACCGCAAAACTGGTCATGACGGTGTCGCCAACGTTCTTCTTGCGCACCATGCCGCCGTAGAACAGGCCGAGGCCAGGAATTGTCATCATCAAGACGAGCGCGACGGATGTGAGCATCCACGCCGTGTCGCCGGAGTTCGGTGTGCAGTTTTCGAGAACCTTGCTGCCGCAGGCCGGCGGAGCATCCTGGGCAATCGCAATGTCGCCTAACGCCAGACTGAGGAGCGCAATTCCCAGAAAAGCAGCCGCGAATTTCACGAGCTTTTCGCTCGCATAGGTTCTTGAGTGCATTATCTTCCTCCCATCGCAAGAGAAGTCAGCGAAAGGCTTGAGGAGAGGTTTGCCGCGGCAGCACGAATGCGCGCGGCTTGCTCCTCGGCGGACGTCACCAAATGTCCGGCGCCGCCCGCCCCTCCGGTTCTCGTGGTGTCTTGGAGCGCCGCAATTGGCCCGCAGTGCCTGTCCCGAACTGGCAGTAATCCCCTGACGTTCGGCACAAGGCTGCGTGAACTCGGCGCCGCGGCAAGGTCGTCGAGTTTCAATGGCCGGAGATTGGCGGCGACTAGCCTCATGGCCTCCCAGCCTTTTCCGGGTCGCCAAAGTCGGGAGACGTCCGTGCTCGTCTCCGACTCCAAATCTTAATCAGAATTAATCAAGTTTCGTGCCATCCACGATGCGTGGATAACCCATTGAATTTACAGCGACTCTAATTCACCAACGCGTGAACCATCTACCTATTGCCGAGTTTTTCGGCACGTTTCTGCCCACTATTTAATCAATCTTCTTAACTGCCCCGTGTGGGGCAGCGCATCCTTTGCGAGGATTCACCTATCCGCCGGGCTTTACGCCGCCTTCAACACGGGCGGCTGCGAGGGCCGCATTAACGCGAATGCCACCTGGATGATGCCGCCCGCGAGCCCCAGCGCGACGCCGATGCGCCAGGCCATGGTGTAGGAGCCGAGCGCGTCGTAGAGCAGCCCTCCCCCATAAGCGCCGAGGAAGCTGCCGATCTGGTGGCTCATGAAGGCAAGGCCCTGGATCATCGCCTGCCAGCGCAGTCCGAACATCTCCGCCACCGCACCCGCGACCAGCGGACCGACGCCCATCCACAGGAAGCCCATGATGGCGCCGAACAGCAGCGTGGAGGCAGGCGTCGCTGGCAGCATGAAATACCAGGCAAGCGCCAGCGAGCGCAGGATGTAGATCGCGCCCAGCAGCGCAAGCTTGTTCCAGCGCTGGCCGGCCCAACCGAAGAAGAGAGAGCCGAGCACATTGAAGCCACCGATCATGCCGAGCGTCTGCGCACTCAGCATCGGGTCGAGGCCGCAGATCGCGAGATAGGACGGCAGATGCGTGGTGAGGAAGACGAGTTGCATGCCGCAGACGAGATAGGCGCAGGTCATCACCACGAACGAGGCGTTGCCGAACGCCGCCCGCGTGGCAGCGGCAGCGGTGGCCTCGCCGATGTCCTCGGACGACGTCGGCTTGGGCAGCGGAACCTGGTCGACACGACCCGCATACCAAGCCGCGGGGATCATCAGGAGCGCCAGCACCACGAAGCCGAGCAAACCGATGCGCCAACCGAAACCTTCATTGAGCAGTTGTCCGATCGGGGCCGACAGCAGCGCCCCGAGCGACCCGGCACCCGAGACAATACCAAGCACGGTCGAACGCACCGTCTCGGGCACCGCGCGGGCTGCGACCGACATCGCGATCGCGGCTGCCGTGCACGCAAGCGAGGTACCGATCAGGACGCCACCGCCGATCATGATGCTGATGACGCCGTGCGCGCCCGCCATCAACGCAAGGCCGGCGATATAGAGCAGCGAGCCAACCACCATGATCGGGCGAAACCCGTAGCGCACCGTCATGGCGCCGGCGAGCGGCTGGAGAAATCCCCAGGCGAGGTTCTGCACCGCAAGTGCGAGCGTGAAGTCGGACACCGAAATCCTGATGTCGTGCGTCAGCGGCTGCATGAAGATGCCGAGGCTCTGGCGCAGCCCCATGCTCAGGGTAAGCATGACAGAGGCACCGATCAGGATCGGAAGCGTGGGACGCAGGACCTGCAGCAAGGGCATTGTTTTTGTTCTCCCTATCGATGGCGGCACAGCAAAGTCCACCTGCGATTCACGCGATTTTTAGTTACACAGACCTGTTTACATTGGCTATAAGAGCGTGGTGCTGTCAAGCGAGTGAGATACGGAGCCAACGCATGGCTTCTCCGCACCAGAAACAGACGATGAAGGACCGCATCCTTCGGACCGCCGACCGGCTATTCTACCTGAAGGGCATTCGCGCCATCGGCGTCGACACGATCTCCGCTGAAATCGGCATCAGCAAACGCACGCTCTACAACCACTTTCCGTCCAAGGACGCGTTGATCGCGGCCTATCTCGAGCATCGCTTTGTGCAGCCGAAGCCGTCGGACAAGTCGCCGGTCGAGCAGATCCTCGGCACCTTCGATTCGCTGGAGCGTCGTTTTGGCGCCAAAGATTTTCGCGGCTGCCCCTTCGTCAACGCGGTCGCCGAACTCGGCGGCGAAGACAAGTCCGTCAAGAAAATCGCCATCGCCTTCAAGGAAAGCCGGCGGCTGTGGTTTCGCGATCGATTGGTCGAACTAGGCGTTGCCGATCCGGAGGGACTTGCGACGCAGTTGCAATTGCTGGTCGATGGTTCGATCGCACAGGATCTCGTCCGCGACGACCCCGCGATGGCGCGCGCGGCGAAAGAAGCCGCGCGGGTGCTGTTGGAGAATGCCGGGGTGAGGATAAGTAGCCCGGATGGCGCGAAAGCGTAATACAGGCTACGTAGCGGCTATGCCGCCGCTGAAACCACTCTGTTCCGGCCATCATGCTTGGCGCGGTAGAGTGCGTTGTCGGCGCGCTTGAGCACGTCGGTCACCGACTCGCCCTTGCGTTCGAGCGTGGTGAGGCCGATCGAGATCGTGACCTCGATGCGGTTGACGCCCTTGTTGATGGAGAAGGGTTCGCCGGCGATCGAACGGCGCAGGCGTTCGGCGACCATGCTGGCGACGTGAAGGTCGGTTTCCGGCATCACGATCACGAATTCTTCGCCGCCGTAGCGGCAGGCGAGATCGATGCCGCGGATCGATTTGCGTATCCGCGTTGCAAAGTCGCGCAGGACGTCGTCGCCGGCATCATGCCCATAGCTGTCGTTGATCACCTTGAAGTAATCGATGTCGAGGATCATCAGCGCCAAGGGCTTGCCGCGGGCGGAGGCCTGCTCGGCGAGCGTCGCCAGATGGCTCTCCATGTAGCGGCGGTTATGCAGGCCTGTCAGCGCGTCCGTGATCGCCATCTCGATCGAGTTCTGCACATTGTCGCGCAGATGATCGGTATAGCGCCGGCGACGGATTTGCGTGCGGGCGCGCGCCAAGAGTTCGTTCTTGTCGATCGGCCGCAACAGGTAATCGTTGACGCCGATCTCGAGCCCGCGCAACAGCCGCGCATTGTTGTCGGCATCCGAGATGGCGAGGATCGGCAATTGGCGCGTGCGCTCCAGCGAACGCGCCTGGCTGCAGAGCCGCAGGCCGTCGTAGTTGTCGAGGCTGAGCGAGACGATCAGCAGGTCATAATTGCCCTCGGCGGCATTGAACAGCGCTTCCGCCGGGTTGGTCTCGACGTCGACCGTATGCTCGGCGGAAAGCATCGGCGCCAGCCGTTCGTAGGACGACGGCCGATCGTCGACCAGAAGAATGCGGCCGCCAAGCCCCTTGTCGGCAATCGCACTGCGTTCGGGCGCCTGCATGCCGATCTCGAGCGAGGTGATCGCGCGCATGCGCAATTCATCGGTCATCATCTTCAGCCGCGTCAGCGAGCGCACGCGTGCGATCAGCACGACGTCGGACACGGGTTTGGTCAGGAAGTCGTCGGCGCCGGCTTCCAGCCCGCGCACGCGGTCTGCCGGGCTGTCGAGCGCGGTGACGATGACGACCGGAATGAAGTGCGTGGCTGGGTTGGACTTGAGGCGACGGCATACTTCGAAGCCGTCCATATCGGGCATCATGACGTCGAGCAGGATGATGTCGCATTCGGCGCGCGCGCAGATCTGCAGGGCCTCGGCGCCGTTGGAAGCGGTCAGCACGTCGAAATATTCGGCCGACAGTCGTGCTTCCAACAACTTGACGTTCGCGGGGACGTCATCGACCACGAGGATACGCGCAGACATCGAAACTCCACTCCCCTACCCGATAAAGCGTCGGACGGTCTCAATGAATTTGCCGACCGAAATTGGCTTGGACAAATAGGCCTCGCATCCGCCTTCGCGGATGCGTTCCTCATCGCCCTTCATCGCGAACGCGGTGACCGCGACCACCGGGATCCCGCGCAGATCGGGATCATCCTTGATCCAGCGCGTGACTTCGAGCCCGGAGACCTGCGGAAGCTGGATGTCCATCAGGATCAGGTCGGGATGCAGCTTGCGGACGAGATCGAGCGCTTCGAAGCCATTGCTCGTACCGGAGGTCTGATAACCGTGCGCCTCCAGCAGGTCGCGAAAGAGCTTCATATTGAGCTCGTTGTCCTCCACGATCAGGACGGTCTTGGCCATCCCGTCCCTCCAAAGCCGTAGGAAACAGTCCCTGATACGGTACATCCGGTACCGCGGTCGGGCGCGTCGAAATGTGAATTCAAACTAGCGCCAGATTCGCTCAAACCCGTTAAGCTCGACCGCTATCTTGTGTGGCGTGGTTTCCACTTGCTTGAACAGGTCCGAAAGACTCGGGCATGATGCGTTTCATTAGAGAACATAAGTTAACGGAAAGGCAAATCGGCCGTTGAAAAAGCCTGTTCAAAACCCCCGCGAAGTAGCTGAAATCGTTGCGGTTCAGGCGCTGGGTTTCATTGCCGGCGACCCCGAAAGGCTGGGCCTGTTCCTGGCCGAGACAGGAATCGGACCGGAGACGCTCCGCTCGGCCGCTTCCGACCCAAAGTTCCTTGGCTCGGTGCTCGATTTCGTGATGCGGGACGATGCAACTGTGCAGGCGTTTGCGAAGGCTTCTGAGCTGCACCCGACCAACATTGCCGCCGCCCACCAGATCCTGAGTGATCCCAAATGGGAACGCGACGTGCCGTGAGCGCGGCGCTCACGAGCAACGGCCCCCGCTGCTTCTGCCGGGATTGTCTCGGCGATCTCGACTTCAAGGCAAGACGCTGCAGCCATTGCGGCTCACCGCGCCTGGTCCGCCATCACGCCCTGCCCCGGCTTACGCTCGCACATATCGATTGCGATGCCTTCTACGCTACGGTCGAGAAACGCGACAATCCCGACCTCGCCGACAAGCCCGTCATCATCGGCGGCGGCAAGCGCGGCGTGGTTTCTGCCGCCTGTTATGTCGCGCGGACGTTTGGCGTGCGTTCGGCGATGCCAATGTTCAAGGCGCTCGCGCTTTGCCCGTCCGCGACCGTGATCCCGCCGGATATGGCGAAATATGTCCGCGTCGGCCGCGAGGTGCGCCACGCCATGCAGGCGCTGACCCCCCTGGTCGAGCCATTGTCGATCGACGAGGCCTTCCTCGATCTTTCCGGCACCGAGCGCGTCCACGGCATGATCCCGGCAAAGGTGCTGGCGGGCTTTGCCCGCGACGTCGAGTGCAATATCGGAATTACGGTGTCGGTCGGGCTGTCCTGCAACAAGTTCCTGGCCAAGATCGCGTCCGACCTCGACAAGCCGCGCGGCTTCGCCACGCTCGACCAGGACGAAGCGCGCGAAATGCTCGCGGACAAGCCTGTCGGATTCATCTTCGGCGTCGGCCCCGCAACCCAGGAAAGGCTGATCCAGCGCGGCTTTCGCACCATCGCCGACCTGCAGCGCGCCGACGAGAACGAACTGATGAAGCAGTTCGCAAGCGAAGGCCGAAGGCTTTGGCGGCTTGCGCGCGGCATCGACGACCGTCGCGTGGTGGCGGATCGCGGCGCCAAGACGATCTCGAGCGAGACCACGTTCGAGAACGACATCCGCGATTTCGTCACCCTGGAAAAGCTGTTGTGGAGATTGTCCGAGAAGGTCTCGGCGCGGCTGAAGAACGGCGAGCTTGCCGGCTCCACCATCACGTTGAAGCTGAAGACCGCCGATTTCCGCCCGCGCACCCGCTCGCAATCGATCGCAGCACCGACGCAGCTTGCCGGAAAGATCTTTGCGGTGTCGCGCGAGATGCTGACGAAGGAGATCGACGGCACCGCCTTCCGCCTGATGGGCGTCGGCGTCAGCGCGCTGCGGCCGGGGTCTGTGGCCGATGACACCGACATGCTCGACCGACGCTCCGCCCACGCCGAACGCGCGATGGATGACCTGCGGAAGAAGTTCGGAAACGCCGCGGTGATCAGGGGAATTTCTTACAGGGGGCCGGCGAAGGCGGAGGAATAGCGTCCCCCGTCCGTCATGCCGCGCGAAGGCGGGGCATCCAGTATGCGAGAGCCAGGTAAGAATAGAGAAGCCGGTGGTTACTGGATCGTCCGCCTTCGCGGACGATGACGGCGAGACCTTACACTCGCGCCCTCGTCACTTACACGGCTTCGTGTCCTTGACGTCGAACTTGCCCATCGCGCCTGATATCACGAAGTCGTTGTAATCCAGCACCAGCGCGCGGGAGACGCCGTTCTCGTAGAGCTCGAAGGACATCGCGTAGACCGGCGTCTGCTCGCCGTCGTTGTTCTTGGCATCGCGGTCGTAATAGCTCACCGTCACCGGCCAGCGGGTCATCGACCTCATCGCATCGTTCGCGCTCGAAGCATCAGGTGATGCCGGCGCGCGGTCACCGGGGATCGGCTGACCAATCACCGAAAGCGTGTTGTAAACCTTTTCGCCATTGTCGGAGCCGTCATAGACGGTGAGCTCGAGCACGCTCTTGCCCTCGCGCGCGGCGGCGATGATGTGCTGGATCTGCTCGGTCGGGAATACGACCTTGCCATCGAGTTGGAAGGTCTTCGCCACCGGCTGCTTCAACTTGACCGTGATGTGGTCGCCCACCCGCTCCGCCACGCCATCCACTGGCGCGGATTCGCTGTCGTTCATCCGCGTATCGATCTTGAAGCGATAGCTCTTGCCGGCAGCGTCCTCCCACGACGAAGAGCGCAGGTCGGAGAGCGTCACCTTGCCCTCGCCGCTGTCGAGCTCCGATACCTGGCGGAATTCAGATGTGTAGCCCTCACAGGTATTGCCGGAGAAATTGTAGAGGATGCGCCCACGCGCGCCGCTGATCGCGTTGGACCCGCGCGACTTGACGAGATTGAGCTCGTAGAGCGCCTGATGTGACAGAAACGGCACCGTTCCGGCCGTAGCCGCCCCGTTGGTGAATCCCGATCCCGCGGCTACGGCAATGGTCATCGCCAAAACGCGAGGCGGAATCCGGAACAGGCGGGCCATGTATATCCCTTTAGGAAACGGGCGATTCGTCACAATAGTGACGGCTCTATTGCGCCGCAACTGGGGCAAGCTCACAAAAAGGTAACGTCGAACACGTGGCGACGCGTTTTTCAGCATGTTTCTCCGAGGCTTACGCAGCAAAGCGCCATTTTTGATTGATCTGTGGCTGACTTGAAAGCAGCAGCGCGATGCGCGAAACAGTGCGGCCTGATTGGTCACTGAAACGGGGACGGAAAACATGGCAGGTACGGTCGAACAGAAACTGGCGGCACAGGGCATCACCCTGCCCGAGCCCGCCGCTCCCGTGGCGAACTATGTCGGCTTCGTTCGCACCGGCAATCTCTTGTTCGTCTCCGGCCAGCTTTGCTTCGATGCCCAGGGCAAGCTGATCGCCAAGGGCAAGCTGGGTGCAGGCGTCACGCTCGAGCAAGGCAGCGCCGCCGCCCGCGGCTGCGCGATCAACCTGTTCGCCCAGATCAAGGCCGCGCTTGGCGACCTCGACAAGGTCGCGCGTGTGGTGCGGCTCGGCGGCTTCATCAATTCGACGCCCGACTTCCTGGACGCGCCGAAGGTGCTGAACGGCGCCTCGGATTTGATGGTGCTGGCCTTCGGCGACAAGGGCCGGCACGCCCGCACCACCGTTGGCGTCGCTTCGCTACCCGCGGACGCCGCCGTGGAAGTCGAGGGATTGTTCGAGGTCACCTGAGCAATGCGGGCACCCGACTGGCTGACGGCGCGGCCGGTCGCCCATCGCGGCCTGCATGATGCCGCGCGCGGCATCATCGAGAACATGCCGGCCGCCGCGGAGGCGGCCATCGCCGGCAATTTCACCATCGAGTGCGATATCCAGCTCACCGCCGACGGCGAGGCCATGGTGCATCACGACGATGCGCTCGGCCGGCTCACCGAGGGTTCGGGCCTCCTGCTCGCCAAGACGGCGGCCGAATTGAAGGCCGTCAGGTTCAAGGACACCGACGAACGCATGATGTCGCTTGGCGACCTCTGCGCGCTGGTTGCCGGCCGCGTGCCGCTGATGGTCGAGGTGAAGAGCCATTTTGACGGCGACCGCAAACTGGTGAAGCGGATGGCCGAGGTGCTGAGCAACTATTCCGGGCCCGTCGTCGGCATGTCGTTTGATCCGGACCAGGTGCTGGCGCTGCGCGAGATCATGCCAAGGCTTCACCGCGGCATCACCGCCCAGCGCACCTATGACGACGAATATTGGGCCAAGCTCACGCCGGCACAGCGCGACGGCATGCTGTACCTGCGCCACGGCTTTCGCACCGAACCGCATTTCGTCGCCTATTGGGTCAACCAGCTCCCGGCGCCGGCGCCCTGGATCGCCCGCAACCTGTTCGGCTGCCCGCTTCTGGCGTGGACTGTGCGCACGCCGGAGCAGCGCGCGAAAGCGGAGCGCTATGCCGACCAGATGATCTTCGAAGGTTTCATACCGGGAACCTGACATGTGGCTGGCGGCCTTGAAGTCAGCATTGCGATGCACGATCTTTGCAGGGCGCAGGTCACCATGGGCGATGGCCGCTCGCACAGGGGACCGGTTCAAGCTCTCGATGGCCTCATCTGAAATCACCCTCGAATCCGTTCCGTCCGTCAGCGATATCAAAGCTGTGGATTGGGACGCTTGCGCCAATCCGAAGCCCGATCCCGACTCGCTCGACGCCCTCGACACGCTGGCTTCATCCAGTCCTGAAGGCCTTGCGTGTATCCACACAAGACCTTCCCATAACCCCTTCGTTTCACATGCCTTTTTTGCGGCCCTGGAGGCTTCCGGCTCGGCCGTGCCGCGCACCGGCTGGGGCCCGCGACATCTGGTAGCCAAGCTCAACGACAAAATCGTCGGAATCGTCCCCTGCTATCTCAAGTCCCACTCGCAGGGCGAATACGTCTTCGATCGCGGCTGGGCGGACGCCTATGAGCGCGCCGGCGGCCGGTACTATCCGAAACTGCAGGTGTCGGTGCCCTTCACGCCCGCCACCGGGCCGCGGCTCCTGCTCCGCAATGGCGTCCATCGTGAGCAGATCAGGTCGGCACTTGCCCATGGCCTGATGGCGCTGTGCGATGCGACCGAGGCCTCTTCGGTGCATGTGACCTTTGCAAGCGAGGCCGAAGCGAAGTTCCTGGGCGGACACGGCTTCCTGCAGCGGACCGACCAGCAGTTCCACTGGCACAATGCCGGCTTCAAGACCTTCGACGATTTCCTCGCCACGCTGAATTCGCGCCACCGCAAGGCGATCAAGCGCGAGCGGCGCGAGGCGCTTGCGGCCGGTGTCACGATCCACTGGCTGACGGGCGACGAGATCACCGAGGATGCGTGGGACGCGTTCTTCGGCTTCTACATGGAAACCGGCTCGCGCAAATGGGGCCGGCCGTATCTGAACCGGAAATTCTTCTCGCTGATCGGCGAGAGCATGGCCAAGGACGTGCTGCTCGTGATGGCCAAGCGTAATGGACGCTGGATCGCGGGCGCCATCAACTTCATCGGTTCGGACACGCTGTTCGGCCGCAACTGGGGCGCGATCGAGCACCATCCCTTCCTGCATTTCGAGGTCTGCTATTATCAGGCGATCGATTTCGCCATCCAGAACGGATTGAAGGTGGTCGAGGCAGGCGCGCAAGGAGAGCACAAGCTCGCGCGCGGATATCTGCCGCAGACGACCTATTCCGCCCATTACATCGCCGACCCGGGTCTGCGCCGGGCGATTGCCGATTACCTCAAGCGCGAGCGCGCCTATGTCGCCGAGGTCGGCCGCGAGCTCAGCGAGGCCGGCCCGTTCCGCAAGGGCGGCGACGAAGCCTGAGCTTTCTGCTACGACCCCCGAACTTCAGACTGATGTGAGGAACCGCCATGCCCGCCTATGACCCCCAAAACCCCTTCGCAAAGATCCTGCGCGGCGAATTCCCCTGCTACAAGGTCTACGAAAATGAGCACGTGCTGGCCTTCCTCGACATCATGCCGCGTTCGCCTGGCCATACGCTGGTGATCCCGAAAGCCCCGGCCCGCAACATCCTCGACGTCTCGCCCGACGATTACGCCCATGTCGCGCGCGCCGCGCACAAGATCGCCGCCGCGGCGATGAAGGCCTTTCAGGCCGACGGCATCACCGTGCAGCAGTTCAACGAGCCGGCCGGCGGTCAGGTTGTCTTCCACCTCCACATGCACGTGATGCCGCGCCATGACGGCGTCGCGCTGTTGCCGCCCGCGAGTCGCAAGGAGGATGTGAAGGTGCTGGAGGACCATGCGACCAAGCTGATCGCGGCGCTGGGGTAGCGGCGGCGCGGGACTCTTTCCCCTCGTCATTCCGGGATGCGCCGTCAGGCGCAGGCCCGGAATCCATTAGGCCGCATGCGCAGCGGCGAAATGGATTCCGGGCTCGCGCTGCGCGCGCCCCGGAATGACGAGGAAGAGAAATCACTCCATCTCGAAATCGCCGGGCTGCGGCGGCGCCAGCGGCGTGAATTCGCAGCGGTCGGGCTTGACGTCGAGCAGCGGCGTCTCATCGAGGCAATCCAGTCCGCGCACCAGGATGACATTACCCTCGATGCCGACCAGTTTCACGATCGAGGTCGCGATCGGGTTCGGCCGCACCGGGGAGCGCAGCGAGAAGGCGCCGCGGGTTTTTCCGTTGCTCTTCGGGCTCTGCAGCACGAGATCGCGGCGCGAATGGTGCAGCCAGTAGAGCACCTCGAGATTCTCGTAGAAATCGACGCCCTTGATGGCGGGCACCCATGGCTCGAAAATCTCCAGACGACAGACAGGGCCGTCATGGCGTCCCTGCCGCGGCGTCATCAGCCGCGACGTCCAGGGCGTGCGGATGCGGCCGATGAAGATGAGGCCGGCATCGCGCGCAGTGGGCATCTCGACGGCGACTTCGCCCGGTCGTATTTCACCTTCTCGAACCATGTCTCAATCCAGGGATAGCTTTGCTCAACGCAACAGTAGCGCATTGCGCGGCGGCTGCAATCAGCCGAGCCACCATTGACCGCCGACCAGGATCACTTCGCCGATGGCTACGCCGGCGAAGATCGATTTCCGCGACAGCATGAACGCGGCAAAGCCCGCGGCCACGGCCCCATAGCGCAACAGCGCTGGGACGCTTGCGAGCGCGCCTGGCGGCTGCACCACGATCTGCGCGATGACGCCGGCCAAAATCGCGGTCGCGACTGCCCTCACCCACACCAGAAGCTCCGAGCCCTCGTCGAGCCCGCCGCCGAACCATAGGCCGAGCATACGCCAGATCTGGTTCGGGATGACGCCGGCCACGAAGAGGACCACGAGCGCATGCCAGTCGCCGATGAAGATGCTCATACGATCGCCCTTGCCCGTAGCCGGTGCACGCCGTAGGCGATGGTGCCGGCGGCAACGCCGCTGACCAGGATGTCGAGGCCGCTGTCGAGCAGCGTCGCCAGCGGATAGAACGCCAGCCCAAGCGCGAGCGCGATACCGTCGGCAAGCTCCCGGCAATTGCGTGCGGTCGAGAACAGGAATGCGAGCGGCGTCAGCATCAGGATCGCCGCGGCGAAGAGCTGCGAGAGATTGGCGGCCAGCAGATAGCCGATCGTGTTGGCCACTACAGAGAGAAACACCAACCCGCAACCGAGCCCTTGGATGAAGGCGATGCGTCGCTCCCGCGGCACCTGCGGCAGAAAGCGATGGCATTCGACCCACAGCGTTACAGCGGTGAGATGCGCCACCAGGATCAGGTGCCGCCGTTTTGTCTTTGGCGTCCGCATCATTGGCAGGACCGACACCACCATCGGAAACAGGCGGATGGCGCTGACGGTCACCGCGATCGCCGATTGCAGGATGGTCGCGCCCGAGCCGAGCGTCGACACCAGGATGATCTGCGCCGGTCCCGCCCAGACGAACACCGTGCTCGCCAAGGTCCAGGCCAGCGAGAATCCCGTGTCATGCGCCAGCGCGCCGATGCCGAGGTAGGTCGCGAACAGCACCAGCGCCAGGATGGTCGAGCCGACCGACCGCACGCCCCAAAAGAAGGCGCGGAACGAGCTGTGCCATTGCGGAGAATCGAGCGGAGGAAGCGCCACGGAGGACCGAAGAAAGGTTGAATTGAGCGGCATAGGGCGGATGAAGCCGTGCCGCGTCAAGCAAACCGGCTTCAGAGCTGTCATGCAGCGACGCTGTCGTCCCGTCCTTGAGCCGGGACCCATAACCACAGGGCGTACTTGTTTGACAAGGGCGTCGACCAGATCGCCTCACAGACGGATTCCGCGGTATGGGTCCCGGCTCAAGGCCGGGACGACAGCGACTATCCGCTCATGCCCGGATTCCGTAACACGAAGCAGGCGCCGCCGGCCTTGCGGATGCGGTTGCAGAGGTTGTCGGCTTCGGGGCGCGTGTCGGCGCCGATACGCGCCTGATAGAAGGTGGCCGTACCACGGGTGCGCAGGCGCGCGGCGAACAGGCTCGGGTCGTGGTCGCCGATCACGGCGCTCAGGCTCTTCATCGCGCGCGCATACATCGCGAGCGCCTTCTCGCGGTTGAAGCCGGCGGCAAGCTGAACGCCCCAGACCTTTGCGGCGGCGAGCGTGACGTGCTGTTCAAGGCCGGCAACGAACGGGTTCGGCGCGCGCTTCAAGAGCGCCATCAATTCGCGGCAGCTCGAGGTCTGCGGGCGAGCGGGCACCTTGCCATTGCGGCTGGCGGCCGCCCATTCGTCGACGCTGGAGCCGGTGATCGCGGACACGTAGTTGCGGGTCTCCTGCGGCATATAGCCGGTGCCGGCGAGCCATTCCTGCACGCGGCGCGGACCGGCGTTGTAGGCCGCGGCGGCAAGGCCGAGATTGCCGAACTGGCTGCGAAGCTCGCTGAGGAATTCGGCCGACTTCGGCAGCGCCTGCACGGGATTGAAGGGATCGAGCAGGCCGCGATCGTTGGCCGTTCCCGGCATGAATTGTGCGATGCCCTGCGCGCGCTGGCCGTTCCGCGTCATTGGGCCCACCGCATCGGGCTGAAACCGGCTCTCCTGCCAGATCACGCGGGCAAAGAATTCGAGCGGCAGATCGTTCGCCCGCGCCGCAGATTCGATCATCAGGCACATCGCCTCCCGCGCCTCGCTCTCGCGCGCAGTCTCGGACGGCTTTTCCGGGGGTCGCGCGAGTTCCTCGACGCTCGGGTGCACGAAACGGCTGTCGGGCTCCTCGGCCGCCGCCGGTGCCAGCCACAGCAAGATCGCAAGAGCCGTGCTGAAATGCGGGATTATTCGCATCATCTCAGACCTGATAAATCAGTCCTTGACTTAGGCGGCGGGCCAACTAGCAAACTTGGGCATTATCAACGCGCCAGGGCCGAAATGCGGACAATCTATTTTGATCTCGACGGCACGCTGACCAACCCCAAGCCCGGGATCACCCGATCGATCCAATATGCCCTGGAGCGACTGGGCCAGGCAGTCCCAAGCGAAGACGAATTGACCTGGTGCATCGGCCCTCCCCTGCACGCGAGCCTGAAGAAGCTGGTCGGCAGCGACGAACTCGCCGACCAGGCTCTGACACTTTACCGCGAGCGGTTCGCCGATATCGGCCTGTTCGAGAACGAAACCTATCACGGCATTCAGGAGACGCTGTCCGCGCTGGCCGCCGCGCATCCGCGCATGTTCGTCGCCACCAGCAAGCCCAGGGTCTATGCCGAGCGGATCATCGATCATTTCGGCCTGCGTCCCTATTTCGAACAGGTGTTCGGCTCGGAGTTCGACGGCACGCGTACCGACAAGACCGAGCTGTTGCGACATGCGCTCGAAACGACGCAGGTGGACCGCACGCAGGCAATCATGATTGGCGACCGCAGCCATGATATCGTTGGCGCCAGGAGCAACGGCATGACGGCCATCGGCGTCCTCTACGGCTATGGCAGCGAAGAGGAACTGAAGGCCGCCGGCGCGCATCATATCTGCGCGACCCATCCCAATTTGCTCGACCACTGCCTATCGCTTCCGGCTTGATCACTCGGAGCACACGAGATGACAACACCATCGGAACAAGAGCTCGGCTTCGCACCTGACGACGACGCGCCGGTCGGCTATATGAAACGGACGCGCGACTACTATGCGGCGATCGGCTACACCACGCCCTACCGCTGGGCGCATTACACCAGCGCGCCGTTCCAGCCGCTGCGCAAGCCGCTTGCTAAATCCCGCGTCGCCATCATCACCACGGCGGCGCCATTCGATCCCACCAAGGGCGATCAGGGAGCGGGTGCGAAATATAACGGCGGCGCTAAATTTTATCAGGTCTACGACGGCGACACATCGAAGCAGCACGATCTGCGCATTTCCCATATCGCCTATGACCGCGTGCACACCTCCGCCGAAGACAGCGGCACCTGGTTCCCGTTGCCGCAACTGATGCGACTGGCGCAGGAAGGACGGATCGGCGAGATCGCGCCGCGCTTTTTCGGCGCGCCCACCAACCGCAGCCACCGCCTCACCATCGAGACCGATGCGCCGGAAATCCTGGCGCGCTGCCGCGCCGACGGCGTCGATGCCGCCGTGCTGGTGCCGAACTGCCCGGTGTGCCACCAGACCGTCAGCCTGGTGGCGCGGCATCTGGAGGCGGGCGGCATTCCGACCGTCGTGATGGGCTGCGCTAAGGATATCGTCGAGCACGCCGCCGTGCCACGCTTCCTGTTCAGCGATTTCCCGCTCGGCAATTCAGCCGGCAAGCCACATGACGTGGCTTCGCAGGCGTTCACGCTGGAGCTTGCGCTGCGCGTACTGGAGTCCGCGCCGGGACCGCAGACGACAGTGCAGTCGCCGCTGCGCTGGAGCGCTGACCATTCCTGGAAGCGCGACTACAGCAACGCCGACGCGCTGAGTGCCGAGGAACTGGCACGGCTCCGCCGCGAGTTCGACGCGCAGAAGGAAATCGCGAAGGGCATTCGCGAGAGCGCGGCTTAGATCTAGCTGGCGTCCGCAAGCTCGATGGCTGCGAGCATTCCCGTCCGCGGGTGGCAATTGAGATATTCGAAAAACTGCTCGTCGGCCGCGGCCACCGTGACCTCGTGGTAGAGGCGCAGCTTTGCGCTCGGTCCGAGCGTCGACAGATATTTCATCGCTGCGCCGAAAATCCTGACATGGGTCGGGTGCGATTCCGCCCAGCGCTCCAACGCCGCAAGGCTCCTCCACCAGCTCTGGCCGTAGGATTTTTCGATTTGTCCGCCGTCGGCGCTGAGCACGCGCATGTAGCGATTGGCGTAGCAGCCGATCGCCACGCCCTGGTCCCGCAGGAAGTCCATGCCCTCGCGCAGTACCGGCTCGACGTCGTCGAGATACATCCGGCGCTCGGAGGCGTCCGTGTCGCTCCAGTCCTGCCCGGAGCGGATCAGGCAGAGATTGTCGCGGGCGACTACCCGCAATCGCGAACCCTCGCGCAGGAGCACGGGCTCGCCGCCGGGCGCCATCTCACTCGTCTGCGACAGCGGGATGCGGTCGCGCATGCCACCCCAATAGGCGTGTTCCTGCACCTCGGAGCTCATGCCGTCGGCGAGCACCGCGACGCCTTCGGGCCGATCAGGCGATGAGAACAGCGTTTCATAGCGCTCGATCGCCGGCCGCAGCACTTCGATGAAAGTACCGATGCCGCCCTGCTCGTCGCCGCCAGTCCACTCCTCGCGTGCCGTCGCGAACCAGGCGTCGAAGCGGGCAACGTCGTCCCAATAGGCGACCGAAACGACGTTGGTGAATCCGGCCTGGTCGTCATATTGCGCGCGATCCCAATGCGACGGTCCGTTGTCTCCATTGAAGCGTGCTGCGATCTGCGTCAACACAGCGCCGGCCGCTGCCGATGGCGTGCCGCGATACTGGACGCCGAAATAGGCCATCACGACGCGGTTGATCGTAGGCTTGTGCCGCGCCACGAACGACGGGTATGGCGGCGCATAGTCGTCCGGCACGCGCCGATGGCGGGTGCGAGCTGTCTGCAGATGTACGGGGATGGCGGATTCCATCGTGACCTCCCGGGATTGCTGCCCAAGCCTCGCCTTCGTTCAATGCAGCGGCACGGTCTCCGGCTCTTCGATGACGACATTGTCGACTGGCAGCGCAAAATGCTCGACGCGCCTGGCGGGCTTCCTGTTGAGCAGAAGCCGCGTCACATCCGGGCGCGAGTAATGCCCAGCCGGGTCGGCCGCGTTCTTGGCCACCCCGATCGCGCCGAGATCGATGTCGGCATACAGCAGGCCTTCCTGATCTGGCGGCAGCTTTTCCGCGATCGAGCTGCCATCCGGCCCGTAGATCGCGGCGTGGCCACCGCCGACATGCAGCAGCGCATGCTTGTCGGGACGGTCGCACAATTCGTCCACCATTGCCTGCGAGACGGTCGCGCAAGGCGCCAGCACGAAGCAGGAGCCCTCGACGGCATAGACGCGGGAGGCGGCGTTGTTGACCTCCCAGCCGAGCGCCGGCGCGAAGGGATCGTAGAGTGAAAAGCTCGGCCAGGCCGCCACATGCACCTGCTCGTTCTGGGCGTACATCGCGTATTTCGACAGCGGCTGCAGATGCTCCCAGCAGCATAGCGCGCCGAGACGGCCGATATCGGGACGGTCATGCACGGCAAGGTCGCTGCCGTCGCCCTCGCCGTAGACGGTTCGCTCGGCATGGGTCGGCCGCAACTTCCGTCGTTTGGCGATCGTCTCGCCATCCGGGCCGATCAGCCATTGCGCGAGATAGAGGCTGCCTCCCTCCCGCTCCGACAGGCCGAGCACCACCGTGATGCCGGCCTTCTTCACGGCAAGCCGTAACCGCTCCGCCTGCGGGCTGTCATAGGACAGCGAATTGTCGAAGTAGCGCTGCACAAAGCCGCGGCCGATCGCCCAGGCCGGGGAGTCGAGCCAGATGTACCAGGGATAGCCGGGGACGAAGGCTTCCGGAAATCCGATCAGCTTGGCGCCGTTTGCGGCGGCCTCCCTGATCAGGGCGATAGCCTTGTCGACGGACGCGTCGAGATCGAGCCAGGCCGGCGCCGCCTGCACCACCGCAACCCTGTATTTCGGATGTTCGATGCCCATCGCTGTCCTCCTCGCTGTCGTGGCCAGCCACCGATTGGCATTGCCAGGCCCCCAAGAGGCCGGGCATCATGATGGTCCAGGCCATGGTCAGCCGTTCGTCCAAGACGGAAGGAAAACTCGACTGCCGCCGGCGCCCCAGCTCTTGCCGCATCGCAGCGCGAATCATCGGGCGGTATAGGTTTTGCTTGTGATTTGAGAGGCTTGCATATCGACTTGTGAAGGGAGTGAGGTCATGCCGGCTCTGTTCACCACCGAACATGCCCCGACCCATCGGCGTCTCGCGCTATGGCAGGACATCGTCTGCGACGTCTTTGTGCAACTCGACTGCAAGTCCGACCTTGGGGTGAACTTTCACGGCGCAATCACGAGTGCTGCGATCGGAAAGGCCAAATGTTCGGAAGTATCGTCAAACCAGCAGCGCGTGTTTCGGACCCCTTCGCGGATCTCGCGCGCAAATGACGACTTCATCCTGATCGCGCTCGGCAAGCGCGGCGTCGGCGCCGTACTGCAGGATGGCCGCGAGACGATCGTCCATCCGGGCGAGTTCGCCATCTACGACACCACCCGGCCCTATGAACTGCAGTTCAACGATGCGTTCACGCAAACGATCTTCCAGGTGCCGCGCGAGATGCTGCATCGACGGATCGGTCGCACGGAAAGCCTGACCGCCATCTCGTTCACAGCCGATCGCCCGCTGCAGCAGCTCGCCTACAACTTCATCGCGTCGGTGGCCGAGATCGCCGACCGGCTGGACCAGGACACAGCGCTCCGCCTTGCCGATCAGGCCGTGGATCTGGTGGCGATGGCGATGAGCGAACGGCTGGGCGACAATTCGCTCTCACCTTCGACACATCGCTCGGCACTATTGAACCGGCTCAAGACGCATGTCCTCGCGCACCTGGGAGACCCGGATCTATCTCTCAGCGAGACGGCCGCGGCGTTCGGCATCTCGCCGCGCTACGTCAACGATCTCCTTGCCGACGAACACACCTCATTCCAGCGCTACGTGCTGGCGCAACGCCTGGAGCGCTGCAAGCGCGACCTTTCGTCAAGGATGCAAGCGCACCGCCATGTCGGCGAGATCGCGTTCGCCTGGGGCTTCAATGATCTCTCGCATTTCGGGCGCGTCTTCCGCGAGCATTTCGGCATGTCGCCGCGCGACTTCCGGCATAGCCGCTTGTCGAACTGACGGCGCGGCAACGCTCGGCTTCAAGGCGCCGCCGCCACGACCTGAAGGCATGAAAAAAGGCCGGCGATAAAGCCGGCCTTTTGCACGTCGATCTAACTTGTCACACCTTCACCAGCGGTCCGCGCGCCGGCCCCTTGGAGCCACCACCGCCGTTGGGACCGCCCGGCTTCGGCTTGCGCTTGCGGGCGCCGGGGAGCTTCTCCGGCTTCGGCGTGACCGGGCCTTCGACGAACTCGAAGCCGATCTTGTCTTTGCCGGTCGCCTCGTCCTTGACCAGGACGACGCGGACATGGCCGCCGCCCTTGAGCTGGCCGAACAGCACCTCATCCGCCAGCGGCTTCTTGATGTGCTCCTGGATCACCCGCGCCATCGGGCGCGCGCCCATCTGCTCGTCATAGCCATTCTCGATCAGCCAGGCCTTTGCGGGCTCGGACAGTTCGATGGTGACGTCGCGGTCCGCGAGCTGCGCCTCGAGCTGAAGCACGAACTTCTCGACCACCATGCCGATCACGTCGGCATTGAGATGCGCGAAGGAGACGATCGCATCGAGCCGGTTGCGGAATTCCGGCGCGAACTGGCGATTAATCGCCTCGTGGTCGTCGCCTTCCCGCTTGCTGCGGGTGAAGCCGAAGGCCTGGCGTGCCAGATCGGCCGCGCCGGCATTCGTGGTCATGATCAGGATCACGTTGCGGAAGTTGACCTGCTTGCCGTTATGGTCGGTCAGCCTTCCGTGATCCATGATCTGCAGCAGCACGTTGTAGAGATCCGGATGCGCCTTCTCGATTTCGTCGAGCAGCACGACGCAATGCGGATGCTGGTCCACGCCGTCGGTCAGCAGGCCGCCCTGGTCGAAGCCGACATAGCCGGGAGGCGCGCCGATCAGGCGCGACACCGTATGCCGCTCCATGTATTCGGACATGTCGAAGCGCAACAGCTCGACGCCGAGCGACGCCGCGAGCTGCTTTGCCACCTCGGTCTTGCCGACGCCGGTCGGGCCGGAGAACAGGTAGCAGCCGATCGGCTTCTCCGGCTCGCGCAAGCCGGCACGCGCCAGCTTGATCGAGGCCGACAGCGACTCGATCGCCTTGTCCTGTCCGAACACGACGCGCTTCAGGGTCTGCTCGAGATGCTTCAGCACCTCGGCATCGTCCTTCGACACGCTCTTCGGTGGGATGCGCGCCATGGTGGCGATCGTGGTCTCGATCTCCTTGATGCCGATCGTCTTCTTGCGCTTGTTCTCGGCGACCAGCATCTGCGCCGCACCGGACTCGTCGATCACGTCGATCGCCTTGTCGGGCAGCTTGCGGTCGTGGATGTAGCGTGAGGAAAGCTGCACCGCCGCCTCGATCGCCTCATTGGTGTATTTCAGGCGATGGTAATCCTCGAAATAGGGCTTGAGGCCCTTGAGGATCGCGATCGCGTCTTCCACCGTCGGCTCGTTGACGTCGATCTTCTGGAACCGGCGCACCAGGGCGCGGTCCTTCTCAAAATGCTGGCGGTATTCCTTGTAGGTTGTCGAGCCCATGCAGCGGATGGTGCCCGAAGCCAGCGCCGGCTTGAGCAGGTTGGACGCATCCATGGCTCCGCCCGACGTGGCGCCGGCGCCGATCACGGTGTGGATCTCGTCGATGAAAAGGATCGCGCTCGGGTGCGCCTCCAGTTCCTTCAGCACCTGTTTCAGGCGCTCCTCGAAATCGCCGCGGTAGCGCGTGCCGGCGAGCAGCGTTCCCATGTCCAGCGAGAACACGGTGGCCGTGGCCAGCACTTCCGGGACCTCGCTGTCGACGATGCGCTTGGCCAATCCCTCCGCGATCGCGGTCTTGCCGACGCCGGCTTCGCCGACGAACAGCGGATTGTTCTTCTGCCGACGGCACAGCACCTGGATCGCGCGATTGATCTCGGCGTTGCGCCCGATCACGGGATCGATCTTGCCGTCACGCGCCTTCTTGTTGAGGTTGACGCAATAGGTCTCGAGCGCCTCGCCCTTCTTCTTGGAGTCCTCGTTGCCCTTGGCCTCGGTCTCCTCGTCGACGCCGCGCACGGGCCGCGCCTCGGAGACGCCGGGCCGCTTGGCGATACCGTGGCTGATGTAGTTGACTGCGTCGTAGCGCGTCATGTCCTGCTCTTGCAGGAAATAGGCGGCATGGCTCTCGCGCTCGGCGAAGATCGCGATCAGCACATTGGCGCCGGTCACTTCTTCGCGACCCGACGACTGCACATGGATCACCGCGCGCTGGATCACGCGCTGGAAGCCGGCGGTCGGCTTCGCGTCATCCGCGCCATCCGTCACCAGGTTTTCAAATTCGGTCTCGAGATAGTTGACGAGACTGGTCCTCAGCTTGTCGAGATCGACGCTGCAGGCCCGCATCACCGCTGCCGCATCCGAGTCATCAATCAGCGACAACAGAAGGTGCTCAAGCGTCGCGTATTGATGGTGACGCTCGTTTGCAATCGCCAATGCACGATGCAGGGATTGTTCAAGGCTTTGGGAAAAAGTAGGCATTCGCGTCCTCTGTGGCCCCCGGCCATCATGATCGCCATTGCCCGGTCAGGCAACAACAACCTTTGTCATCCCCTGTCATATAGTTACGCACGATCGTGGCAAAAGACCGGCTTCACGCAGCGGTCGGCCAATCCTGTGAAGCCACCGCGACCGAGAGCCACATCCCGCCAGTCAGCGGGAACGCCGTCCGCTTCCGTCAGGCAAAGCGCTTCCGTCAGGCAAGTCAAATGCAAGACCCGTTCCGCCTCGTGGCGGGTCTTCTCGACGCTGGGCCCGCGCTACTTTTTTTCCATCACACATTGCAGCGGATGCTGGTGCTTCCGCGCAAAATCCATCACCTGGGTCACCTTGGTCTCGGCGATCTCATAGGTGAAAACGCCGCACTCACCGATACCGTGGTGATGGACGTGTAGCATGATCTTGGTTGCAGCTTCCGCGTCCTTGTTAAAGAACTTCTCCAAAACATGAACGACGAACTCCATCGGCGTGTAGTCGTCGTTCAAGATCAGGACGCGGTACAGATTGGGGCGCTTGGTCTTCGGCTTGACCTTGGTGATAACCGAAGTGGACGGACCTCCCGTCCCCCCCACTACGGCCCTCGTCGTTGCTCATCCGGGGCGCTGATGGCGCGGCAAGCGCCGATACGGGCGAATTGGTTGCGAAAATTATCTGCGACATGGCTCAGGCGTTCGACATCCCCAAAGGAAACACGTTGGCGCACTTGGAGGTTGCGCAACGCCGAAGGCAGCCGTCACGGAACTTCCAGCACGCTCACGAGATCGCCGTTTCCCGGTCCGATCCTTTGCTCGGTCGGCGCTAGGCAATATGGGGCCGGCTTTGTCCCGCTGCAAGCGCAGAAGCATGGCTCACGCGGGGCCGGCCGGCCCGACTCCCGGGTCTCGGCACTCATGCCAAGGTTAATCGTTTCTGGCGGGTTTGACAAAGGAAGCGGACCGCCCGTTTAGCAGCCATTGACAATAGGGCCGCTTTCGCACCCGTCGTTCGGCTTTTGCCTTGGCTTTGACCCGTTTTTATGAGGACCGGTTTACCACCCATTTAGCGGCGCGCTGAGAAATGGC
Organism: Bradyrhizobium sp. USDA 10063; assembly: GCF_054063735.1. Classification (NCBI taxonomy): domain Bacteria; kingdom Pseudomonadati; phylum Pseudomonadota; class Alphaproteobacteria; order Hyphomicrobiales; family Nitrobacteraceae; genus Bradyrhizobium; species Bradyrhizobium sp. USDA 10063. Next base: position 1,673,015 of record NZ_JBSSGP010000002.1, read on the forward strand.
GGCACAACCAGATTGCGGTGAGCGCCATGTCCGTCACAGCCATTTTTGATCGCCTTCGTACGGCGGCCCGCCGGTTTGCCGGCGCCGACCAAGGCAATATAGCGGTAATTTTTGCCCTCGCTTCAGTTCCGATCATCAGCTTCGTCGGCGCTGCGATCGACTATTCCCGCGTCAATGCCGCCCGCTCCTCGATGCAGGCGGCGCTCGACTCGACGGCACTGATGGTGGCGAAGGATCTGACTGACGGCAGGATCAAGACCTCGGACGTCAACAGCACAGCGCAGAAATATTTCAGCGCCCTCTACACTAACCCCGACGCCAAGTCGGTGGCGGTCACCGCGAGCTATACGCAGAACACCGGGAACGGCTCGACCATCAAGGTCGACGGGTCTGGCAGCGTGAGCACCGACTTCATACGGCTCGCTGGCCTCCCCACCCTCGGCTTCAACGTCAGCTCCACCTCGCTCTGGGGCATCGTGCGAATGCGGGTCGCGATGGCGCTCGATAACACGTTATCGATGAAGGACGATGACAAGATGCCGGCGCTGCAGAATGCCGTCGCCGGAACCGGCGGCCTGATCGACCAGCTCAGCAAGCTCGTCAGGGACAACGGCGACATCTACATCTCGGTCGTGCCGTTCTCCGTGGAGGTCAACTACGGCAAGGACGCCACCGGTGCGAGCAACGCCAAGCAGCCGTGGATCGACTGGAGCTATTGGGACACGCTGTCAGCCACCGATAGCTGGGGAACTTGCAGCAGCTCCCAATACTCGAAACGAAGCACATGCAAGGCCAACGGCAAAACTTGGACTCCGGATCGTTCGCGATGGACCGGATGTTTTAGAGACCGCACCAAAGACTACGATACGACAAATACGACGCCGGACCCGGCGAGCCCGGCGACACTGTTCCAGGCGGACGAATACAGCAGCTTCTGCAAGTCTACGAACAACCTGTATCTGCAGCCGATCATGCCGCTGACCTACGATTGGAGCGCCCTCAAGACACGGGTCAACAACATGGAGCCGACGGACTATACAAATCAGGGTATCGGCATGGCGTGGGCATGGATGACGCTCGGTACGGGAACGCCTTTCAATGCTCCGGCAAAGGATCCGAACTATACCTACAAGGACGCTATCATCCTGCTGTCCGACGGAATGAATACGAAAAACCGATATACCACCCAGACGGCTCAAATCGACGCCCGACAGAAAATCCTCTGCGACAATGCCAAGGCGGCCGGTATCACGATCTACACCGTTCAGGTCAACACCGGTAGAGATCCGACGTCGGAGGTGCTGCAATATTGTGCGAGCGGCACGAGCAATTTCTACCTCGTGACGTCGGCCAGTGAGACGGCCTCGGTCTTCAACTCGATCGGAGCCTCGCTGTCCAAGCTGCGCGTTGCGCGATAGCTACGGATCCCCCTCGACGAACAAAAAGCCCGGCCGAACGGCCGGGCTTTCGTTTTGGGAACGCGGGCAGCACCGGTCAGTGCGCCGGGCCGAACTTGGCGACCAGGCCTTCGAACGGCTTGAAGGTCTGCTTGGCGCAGTCGCTGTAGAGGCCGGCGATCTTCTGCGATTCCGCGACGAAGGTTTCGTAGGCCGAGCGGGCATACTCGGTTTGGGCTTCCAGCGCCTTGTCGAGCGACTTCACCCCGGACAGCTTTTCCACAAACGACTTGGTGTCCTCGAACGACTTCTTCGCGTAGTCGCCATAGGCGGTCGCGATCGCCTGGACGCCGTTCTGCAGATTGCTTGCGGAAGCCGTCATCGATTCAAGCTGCTCTTTTCCGTAGTTCTGAATGTCTTCAACCTTGACCATTGGAATCCTTTCCCAAGACTTGTTCGCGCAAACCCACCGTCGGCGCAGGCCGACGCCCCGAACGGGCGGTCAAACTAGTGCGGCGCACAATCAAGTCAAGGAGTATTGTGCATCGCACAAATCGTTCGAATTTGCCGAAAACCCCGGGTCTCTACGCAACGCTTAATTAAGCTTTTGGAAACTCGGGCCGCCTAACCTTGATTCCCGGACGGGTTCATCTTCCCACAGGCAGCCTGAAAACTGTTTGTGAACAGCATCTTAGCCAGAACAGCGACCTTGGTCGGCGGATGTAGCCGGAGCCTCGTTTCCGGAAGCCATCGTCGAACAGGGGGATGTCAGCGGCCGTCGGGCACAATTTTGCCTCACGTGCCGGTGATCAAGATAGAAATTGGGACGGGGAAGTAAATGCTTCGTACAACCTTAGCTTCCTCGCGCGTATTGCGAGTTGGCGTTCTCGGGCTCATCACCTTCACCACAGCGATCCTGATCTCGAGCGAGAGCGCAGAGGCGCGTCGCTACCGGCACCGCCATCACGTGCGCTCTCACCAGGTCGATCGCGACAGCTACAGCCCCCAATTCTCCTCCATCATCGTCGACGGCAATTCCGGCTCGGTGCTGGCATCCAACAATCCCGATGGTCTTCGCCACCCGGCCTCGCTGACCAAGATCATGACGCTTTATCTGCTGTTCGAGCGCCTCGAGGCCGGCAAGATGAAGCTTGATACCGAAATGCAGGTATCCGAGCACGCCTCCGAGCAGGCGCCCACCAAGCTCGGCCTCCGGCCCGGCCAGACCATCAGGGTCGAAGACGCCATCAAGGGCCTGGTGACGCGTTCCGCCAACGACGCCGCCGTCGTGATCGCGGAAGCGATCGGTGGCGATGAGGATGACTTCGCCAAGATGATGACGCGGAAAGCCCGCTCGCTCGGCATGAGCAAGACGGTCTACCGCAACGCCTCGGGCCTGCCCAATGATGAGCAGGTGACGAGCGCGCGCGACCAGGCCACCCTCGGCCGTGCGATCCAGGATCGGTTCCCGCGCTACTATCGGTACTTCTCGACCACCGTGTTCAATTATCGGGGCCAGTCGATCCGCAATCACAACCACCTGCTCGGCAAGGTCGAGGGCATCGACGGCATCAAGACCGGCTACACCCGCGCTTCCGGCTTCAATCTCGTCAGCTCGATACGGCGCGGCAATCGCCATCTGGTCGGCGTGGTGATGGGTGGCCGCAGCGGCGGCTCGCGCGACGCCATCATGCGCGGCCTGCTCGCCGAGAACCTCGAGAAGGCCGCGACCGTCCGTACCGCCAGCGCCATCACCGAGAAGAATGTCGCGGATAGCAATACCGACGTGGCGGAAGCTGATAGTCCGTCCCGCGGCAACGACCATGCGGCGCAGGTCACTTCCAGCGCCGCGGCCTCTGCGGAGCCCGCCGTGGCCGCGCTCACGCCGGCGGCCCCCCGCCCGGCCGCAAAGGCATCGCTGATGGCCGCAGCGGCCGCCGCCCTCCCACCGCCGCCGGCGAGGGTTGAGCCAGCGGCCAAGCCGGAGCCCAAGTCCGAAGCTAAGTCAGAACCCGCGCCCCTGACCAACGGCGTAATCCAGAGCCAGCCGATGGCCATCATCCCGGGCTCGGCCGAGCCGATGAAGCCGGTCAAGGTGAAGACGGTTCAGGTCAAGGCCGGTGGCACTAAGCTCGCCTCCGCCGCGCCGTCCCAGCCGGCGCCGCCGATCACCAATGCGATCCCAGCCCGCCCGGAAATCGCCGAGACCTCCAGCGCCGTCGTGGCAAGCGCCGAAGTCGCCAAGACCGATGCACCCAAGACCGAAGCCGCCAGGCCCGCAGCCAGGACCGAAATGCCGCCGCAGCCGGCCGGGTTCGGCACCGGCAATGGCATCCTCGGCGTGTTGCCCGCGTCGAGCCTGCAGGCGCCCACCTCGGCGCCGCAAACGGTCGCCGCGATGCAGCCGCAAGCGGTGCAGCCGGCCGCGGTCGCCAAGCCGACGCAGCTTGCCGTGCATACCGGCTGGATCATCCAGGTCGGCGCGCTCGAAAGCGAAGACGAGGCGCGCCAGCGCATCGATCTCGCTCGCAACCAGTCGCGCGGCATGCTTGGCAAGGCCGATCCCTTCACCGAACCGGTCGTCGGCAAGGATAACCGCAAGCTCTACCGCGCCCGCTTTGCCGGCCTCGAGCGCGAGCAGGCGGAGGCGGTGTGCCGGACGCTGAAACGCGCCGACATCTCCTGCATCACCATCCGTAACTGATCCATCGGTCGACGGAAAATTGCAAAGCCGGCGCCACCAGCGCCGGCTTTCTTGCGTCGGCTTGCAGCAACGACAGCTCCTTGTTCCCTCGCGAAACTTCTCGGCAAGGATTTACGGTTAAGCTTTCGAGAACGGGGATCGACCACGCCGGATAACGGCGGGCGAGACCGGGGCGTCAGCACAGAGAAGCAGCGGCAACTCTCGGTTTGTAGCGTTTGGTAGCGTTGCCGGAGTTAGCTAGAATGCGTGCGAAGCAAGGTATCCTTGGCCTCGTTTACACGGGCAGCGAGGTACGTCGACCCCCCTTGGTCGGGATGCAGTTTCTTCATGAGGTTGCGATGCGCCCGGCTGATCTCGTCACGCGACGCTCCCGGCTGCAGGCCAAGGACCTGGTAGGCCTCCTCTTCCGTCATTTTGCCGCCCGGCGTCGCGCGGCGCTGCCCCCCTGCCCCGTTGCCCTGCGCGTCCTGACGCCAGGCGGGAAACCGGCGGTCCAGATAGCTTTCAAGTAAGGTGACGCTCTCGGCGTCGAAGCCGGCCGCCATCGCCAGCAAACCCTGAAGGTCGAACTCGTCGAGCGAGCGGCCGGCATTCGGCCCTTCCACGATCCGGCCCGACAGCCCGCCTGTGTCGTGGTCGAGGCTCATGTCGAGATATCTCGAGCGCACGCGCGAACTCTGTCCGGCGGAGCGCTGCGCGCCGCCGAAGATGCTGCCGAAATTGCCGAGCACGTTCGGCGACCAGCCGAGCAGGCCGGCACCAAAGATCCCGAGCGGGATCGCCACCGCAAGTTCTCCCCTGATGCCGGTATAGGCGGCGACTGCGAGCGACAATACGCCGCCGATGATCTTGATCGCGCGTGCAAGCATCGCCGGATTGGCGGCGCGAAACATCTGCAGCAAGAGATAAAGCGTGACAACGGCGACGACGCCGGCAATCAGAGTTGGCATGGGCGCAATATAATCGCAGCGGCGAGGAAAAGCATCGCAAGGCGGCTCCTGACGCAAGCGTGAGACAACATGCCTTGGTGTCTCCTTGGCGTCCCGCCCGCCTCGTCCACCAGGCTCACGCCTGCAACGGTGACAAGCTGAGCCTGCTGCAGCAATCAGTCACTTCATCTGGCCGATCAACTTGGCCGCGCCGCTTGCCGTTTTCGACAACTGCAGCAGCGCCTCGCGGCCGCCAGCGGCGTAGGCCGCAGCCGCGCGCAGCAGCTCGCGCAATTGCGCCGCCGCACCGGGATCGAAACGGCAATAGGCGCCGCCGGTCAGCCGCGCAATCTCGCGGAACGCCTGCTCGGCGGTGGCGTCGCCGCCTTCCTGGAACATGAAGACGGGTACCTTGAGCAGCCCGAGTTCGCCGGCCTTGGCGCAGAGATCATCGACGGGTTCCTCCATGGCGTCGCCGACGAACACCACGGCCCGCACTCCCGAGGCGACCGCCTCGCGGCGCGTTTCGGACAACACTTTGCCGATCTGGGTATTGCCGCCCTCGCAATCGATCTTGCCCATCAGTCTGGCAAGCTGGGTGCTGTCGGAAATCCACCCAGTCGCCCGGCATTCGTTGAAACCGCGGTAATAGACCAGGCGGATATCGAGACTGCCCAGAGCGGCGGCCTCTCGAAACATGTCTGCCTGCAGCGCGCAGGCCATGTCCCAGGTGGGCTGCCGGCTCATCGTGGCGTCGAGTGCGAAAATCAGCCTTCCGCGCCCGCCGGCGTGATGCGGCGACATCGCGCGCGCCTTTGCAACGAAGGCGGCGATATCTGCCGAGCTCGACGGAGATGCTTCCGGCAAGCGACCGGACTTGCGGGCGTCAGCCGCCTGCGCAGCGATGTCGCTACCGGATTTCGGTTTGGTCGGTTCGGCAGCCATCAATCCTCGCCCTTGCTGCGAGGAATATGTGGGCCGGGACCAGGAAAGGGTCAATGCGCTGCGTGGCTGGGTCGAGCGCGAGGGCGGAGGTCAGTTTGGTACCGCCGAGCGATCCTTGTCGGTCTCGCTGTTCTGGACCTTCTTGGTCGAGGAGTCCGGAACGTAGAGCGTGACCGGCCCGGGCTCCAGGATTTTCGGCGGCGCACTCTTGGTGTCGACCGGCGCCACGTCGCTGTCGGTATCGACCAGGAACTTGTCGAGCATCGACTGGATCGAATTCTTCGCCGCGTCCGGGCCGGTGTCGCGCATGTCGTTATGCTGGAAGTCGGTGTTTACCACCGTGATGCCAGACTTCTCGCACTGGTCGGCATCGGGCACGACGCCCGGATCAGGCTTGAACTGGGTGTCCTTCGAGCGGAAGGACAGAATCTTGAACTTGGCGTCGGTCAGGAATGGCACGCGCAGATTGTCCAGCGTCACGACCTTCTTGATCTCGTCCGGATACTGCTTGGCGAAGTACATCGAGATGTCGCCGCCCATCGAGTGTCCGACCATGGTGACCTTGGCGTAGTCGGCATTGGGCTGGATCTTCTTCATTTCGTCGATGGCGAAGTGGATGTTGGCCACGCCGCGCTGGATTTGCGGCAGGCGGCCGACATAGAGCTCGCCGACCTTGGTCACCATCGGAGGATCCGTCGGCAGGTCGTGCTGGGGGCTGATCACCAGATAGCCGCGCGCAGCAAAGATATTGGCCAGGAACGAGTACTCGCTGTTCTTGACGGTGTTCCCGTGGTTGAGGATCGCCACCGGCAGGGTGATCATGCCGGCGGTGGCCTGCATATCCTTGTCCCAACGCACGGCAACGTCGACGGCAACGAGGCGGTTATCGCGGGCCGGGTCATAGAACTTGAGGGTCTCGTGACGGATAGCCCACTTGCTGGCGGTGAAATACGCGCCAGTTACAAGCACGGAGAGTGAAAGCAGAACGGCAATTCCACGTTTCATATTCGTCCTCGGCGCGCCCGCCTCTGGCGCTATATCCCATTTTTCCGGACTCTGACGGTCCGTGTGGATGATATATGTCACAGCGACGTGACAGGAAGTCCAAATGTTGTGTGTTGACCGCCTGAACGTTGTGCGATGCACCTAATCCTTGTGCATCGGCACAGCGCGCGTGGCGTTGGGGCATTCCTCCTAACCTTATGACGGCGCCTGCAAAATTCGGGTTCAGGCGCTCGATACATTTGTAATGAAACGGGCCACTTTCAGGTTTGTTCCGAGGTCTTGGACCCTCCCCGTAGTCGCACGGGGTCAGACCGGGCTAACGGACAGGTTCGAGTGCCGGGTCGGCACGGGCCACTTGGCGACGTCGGGGCCGGTCAGTTTGGGACAACGGTCCTAAGGCCGACGTGAACCGCACCGGTCAGGTTGCGATGATGTCGTGGACCTCGAGCGGTTTGTCGACCTGGCTGAACCATTCGGCCCGGTTGGCCGCGCGGCGGCGGCCGCGCTCGTCGAGCGGCAGCTTCAATTGGCGCAGAAGGCCTGTCACTTCCTCGCGCGCGGTCACGTGGCCCATACTGGGCCGCGTGCCAAGCGTCTGCTCGTCGATATCGTCGAGCGCGGTCAGGCCGCGCGGGAAGAATTCGCGGTAGACGACGCGCTCGGCAAAACCGTCGATCGAGCGGAAACCTAGCCGCAGCGACAACTGCTTCAGGCCGTTGGCGACGAGTTGCTTGTTGCGCGACCCAAGCATCGAGAGGCGGTTGCGGACCACGATCCAGTCCGTGGTGGTGCCGTCCACCTGGCGGCGCTTGCGCCTGACGTCGCGCACCATCTCGGCGTAATGGCTTTCGCCCGTCACCGAATAGGTGGCGGGATCGACGGTGCCCAGCACGTCGAAATCGAGGAAGCTGTCATTGATCGGCGTCACCAGCGTGTCGGCCATCGAATGCGCGAGCCGCATCAGGTAGCTGTCCGTGCCCGGCGTATCGACGACGATGAAATCGAAATTGCGCTCAACCGCGCTGATCGCCGCCATGAACTGCTGGAACTCGGCGTCCTCGTTCTCCGCGATCTGCATCGTCTCACCGTACTTGATGCAATGATGCACGGGGATTTCGAGATCGAGATTGGTACGCCGCGCCCAGGCGCGCCGGTTATTGATGTAGCGGGTGAAGCTCTGCTGGCGGCAATCGAGATCGATGGTGGCGACCCGCTGGCCGGCCTTCATCAGGGCGACCGCGACGTGCAGGGCGGTGGTGGATTTGCCCGAGCCGCCCTTCTCGTTGCCGAGCACCACCACATGAGCGGAGCCGGATCGCCCCTGACCAGCCTGTACCAGCATGCCTTGATCCCCTCGATATCTTCAAATCAGGCGCTTCGACGGTCAAGTGAAATGCGCCACGCGCTCAGGGAGCAGCCGACTATCTTCCCTTAGTGATGGATCGATCACGAGACATGTCAGGCTGCGCCAACGGCAATCGCTTGACGTCACCCGGGCGGACCAGGTGCGCGCGCCTGCCGCCTTGGCGTTGACGGCTTCCCCTTGGTATGGTCGCGCGCCCACCGCACCGAGCGAGTCCAAGTCGGTCTCGCCCTTCCTGAACCAGCCCAAGAGATTGAATCCAGATGTCGCGAAGTCCCATGGTCGTCCGCACCGTCCCTGCCTTGCGCCGCGCCGTCGAGGCTTTGCGCGGCAGAAAGGCGATGACGGCGCTGGTGCCAACCATGGGAGCTCTCCATGACGGGCATGTGTCGCTGGTGCGCCTTGCCAAACGACGCGCCCAGCGCGTCATCGTCTCGATCTTCGTCAATCCGACCCAATTCGCGCCATCAGAGGATTTCGGCTCCTACCCGCGCACCTGGAAGACCGACGTTGCAAAGCTCGCCGCCGAGAAGGTCGACCTGATCTGGCATCCCGACGTCAAGACCATGTACCCGGATGGTTTTGCCACGCGGATCGCGCCGGAAGGGCCCGCCACCGTCGGCCTCGAAGATCGCTTCCGCCCGCACTTCTTCGGCGGCGTCGCGACGGTGGTCGGCAAACTGTTCACGCAGTGCCGACCGGATTTTGCGATCTTCGGCGAGAAGGATTTTCAGCAGCTCCGCGTCGTGACCCAGATGGCGCGCGACCTCGACCTCGGCGTCAAGGTGATCGGCTCCCGGACCGTGCGCGAGCGCGACGGGCTCGCAATGTCCTCCCGCAACGTCTACCTCTCGCCCGAAGAACGGCGCGTGGCGCCAGAACTTTATCGCGTCATGAAGGAAACCGCCCGTCGCATCCGTGCCGGCGAAGCGATCGAGCCGGCTGTCGCCGGCGGCGCCGAGCTGATCGAAAAGGCCGGCTTCAAGCTCGACTATCTGGAAGTGCGCCACGCCGAGACGCTGGCACCGATCGCCTCGATCAAGGACGGCCCGCTGCGGATGCTGGTGGCCGCAAGGCTCGGCACCACGCGGCTGATCGACAATATCGCAGTCTAGAGCGGCCGCGCGCTCACTTCACCTCTCCCGCAAGCGGGAGAGGGAGCGGAGGATCCATCCCGCGTTACAGCAACCCGAGATCGCGCAGTTCGCGCCGCATCGGCTCGGGCATCGCCGCGACGCCGGAGGCGGCCGATTTGGTCAGGTCGGGCGGCGCAGCATCGGCGGTGAGATAGCGCCAGCCCTGGAAGGGGCGCATCGGGCGCGGCGATACGGTGATGACCTTGGGCTGCATCACGATGCGGCAGCGGCCGATGCCGTCCTTGTCGCGGAACGGCTCGATCGCGATGATCTTCTCACGTGCGGCGATCTCGCCGCGGATCACCCAATACAGCGAGCCGCCGGCAAGGATTTCCTCCTCCCGTTTCGGCGTCATCCGCGTGATGTGGACGTGACGCTGCGTCAGGCCCTTCTTTTTCGCGATCGCCATCCGTTCGGCGACCCAGGTCTTGAGTTCCTTGACCGAGTCGCAACCGACGGCGAGCTTGATGAGATGAAGCGGCATGATCGTTTCGCTTTAGCCGCCGACACGGACTTTGAAAAGATCAGTCGTCCGATGTTGCCGGAGCGGCTGTGGATGCCGGTGGAGGCGGCGCGATCGGCACCGGCGCGGGCGGCGGTGGACGTTTGGCGGCGGCCTGTTTCTTGGCAGCGGCCTGCGGCGCGGGCGAAGCCGCTGGCGCGGGACGCGGTGGCGCAGGCGGAGCCGCGGTTGTAGCGGCCGCCGCGGCCGATGGCGCCGGCTTCGATGCGGGCTCAGGTGACATGATGCTGATCGGCGGAGTGTTCGCGGCCGACGGAAACTCGGCGTTGGTAGGTTTGCCGGTTGGAACCGATGGCTGCAGTGCTCCGAGCATCCCTGCTCCGGGCACTGCTGCTCCGGCCGCCGCCGTGTTGGCGGGCGCCGGCGCGTTCCACGTCGGCGCGTAGCGGGTGATCAGGTTCTCGTAGAGATGCTCGTCCATATTGGACGCGATCTGCTGGCTGGTCCCGAGCGAACGGAACGCTGCGCATGAGGCAGGCGTGCAATGGTCGCGCGCCGTCAGCACATAGGCCATCAGCCCGTAGCGGTCCCGCTCGATCGAGCGGCGCAGCGCCTGCAGTTCGGGCGATGTGTTGCGCTCGGCCGTCGCGATATCGCCGAACGACGTCAGGCGGGTGATCTGGGAAGCCGCATAGGCAACCGCGGCGGCCGCGGAGTCGGCGGAGCCGAACAACACCTTTTCACAGGCGTTGAGCACGGCATCGCCCGCGAGGTCATCGATACAGGCCAGCGCGGCCGGCGCCGCGACGACCGGCTGCGCCGATCGCGCATCAGCAGAAGCAAGCCGGCTACCGGAATCGAAGCCACGGATGGTTGCGGCAGCAGCGACCGCGATTGCGAGCAAGGTAATGACCGTCAGCGCGCCGTTGGCCACGGATTTCTCCGCGCGCAACAGCGTGATCAGCAGGATCACTCCAAAAAACCCCGCAGCGGCCAGCGTCAGCCACATCGGAAAGGTCGCCGAGCGCCAGATATGATCCAGCGAAGAAGCCCAGTTCATGCGCGATGTCCCTCAACGCAGCATAAGACACAGTCACCGCAGGCGAATGCCTTCTTTAGGGCATTCGGCCTTCGGCAGGGTGGTTCTGCGAACGGGGCCTTTTGACGGCGACCCATCAGGGAACCGCGTCAAGCGGTTGCTTGCGCACAGCTCTCTTCAGGACAGGACGAGCTGGCTTTCCTTGGCAACCCGTTCGAAAGCTTCGGTCGAGCTCTTGATGCGATACTGACAATCGTCACCGTCGGTCGGCAGCAGCCGAACCACCTGGTAGGTCCCACTGGCGGCCGGACGCGACACGTTGCTCGCAGTGAAATAGACAGTCTCTCCAACGGAGTACTTATGCTTCAACGCCCTCTCCATTTTCTTGGATCGTCGGCGCGCCGCCTTAGGTCCCACAGCAGCGGCCAACATTGAGAACCCTGCGTCAAGCTAGCACACCGAAGCCCCCGAAATCCAGCATGATCGAGGGATGGAAAATGCACGAAATTCGCAGATTTTTCAGTACGATAGGAGGTCCGCCGGCGGACCGGCCGCGTTCCACGGCGAGAACGGCGAAAAGTGCAGGTTCCCGCGATCAGGCGCCATGGGCAGGCTTGCGAACCGAGCTCGCATGGTCGGCGGCGGCCCGGATGCTGCTGGGCTAACGCCCTGGGTTACACGGTCTCGAACCGCTCGATGATGAGGGTTTCGGCAAGCCCATCGCGCGTCCATTCCTGGAATGCCGGCAGCGACATCATGGCATCGACATAGGCCTGCGCCTCGGGCTTCACCGGGATCGCATAGGTGCGGAAACGATGCACGACGGGCGCGAACATTGCATCCGCGCCGGAGAACGCACCGAACAGGAACGGACCTTGCCTGCCGTGGCGCGCGTGGCAGTCGGCCCAGATCTCCTGGATCCTCGCGACATTGGCGCGAGCGTCGTCCGACAACGGGATCGCCCGGATCGGACGATGCAGGTTCATGCCGCATTCACTGCGCAGGGGCACGAAGCCCGAATGCATCTCCGCCGAAACCGAGCGCGCATGGGCGCGGGCGGCACGATCCTCCGGCCACAGTCTTGCTTCCGGAAATTTCTCGGCAAGGTATTCGATGATCGCGAGCGAATCCCAGACCGTGATGTCACCATCGATCAGCGACGGGACCTTGCCGGAACGTGAGAAGCTGAGGATGCGGTCCTTGTCCGCCTTCACATTGGTGTAAAGTGGGATGAAGATTTCCTCGAATGGGATGTTGTTGGCCCGCAGCGCCAGCCATGGCCGCATCGACCATGACGAGTAATTCTTGTTGCCGATGATGAGCTTCAACATGTGCGGGAAATCCGGTTGGATAGCTATTTTGCCATAGCGCGGCACGACCGTCCAACCTGTGGTTGGCTGCGCGTGGCGACTTCATTCAAGAAACCTAGGAAGCAAAATCCTGCGGCGTGAAGCTGAGGTCGAGCACCTTCCACTCGCCATAGCGATCCGCCGGGAGCATCGTGTAGGGCTGGCACGCCTCCAGTGCATTCATCGCACCACGCATCAATACCGGTCCCTTCTCGGACGCACTCGCCTCGATCAGCAGAGGTTCGTCGGCGAGTCGCCCCTGCGGTGTCATGAACACGCGCAGCGTGACCTTGACGTCGTCCGAGGGTCTTAGCGCTGCCGGCAGCTTCGAGCACGTCTTGAGATGGCGGCGAAACTCGGCGACCACGCTCGGGGTGAGGTCGGCCGCTCTGACTGCCGGTGAATCGAAATCGTCGTCCACCCTGCCACCGTAGCGGGCGGCCGGGGCTGGAGCTGGGGCTGGCGCCGCCATCGGTGGGAGGTTCGGCGGCAGGCCGAGCTGGACATGATATTTGACCGAGAGGTCAGGCTCTGGCGGCGTGTAGGCTGGGGTGGAAGCCGGCTTTGCCGCAGGCTGCGGCCGAGCCGAACTTGATTCCGCAGGCGCCGGCTGCTGCTGGGGCGGCGGCGCCGACGCTGCCGGCTGCGGCGCGGGTGCAGGCGGAGTCGTTGCGGCCAGCTGTTGGAGCGCGGACAGATCGATCGACGGCGACGGAGAAGGCGACGGGGTCGGTTCGGGCTTCTTCTCGATGTCCTGCGGCGTGACGATGTCGACCGGGACAGTGTCGGCCGCCACGATGTCAAATGGATGTACTTCGGACAAGAGCAGCACCAGGGCCACCACCGACAGGTGCGCGACCGCCGATGCCGTCACGTCCACAGGAATGAGCTCCCGCAGGTTCATTCGCAACTGATCAGGTTTGAGAGCCCCCTGCCCGTCAGCATAGCGGGCAATAGAGGTGTGTCTCAATCCCATTTCGGCGCAAAGCCGAAATCGGTAAGGCGGCGTGAGGCGCTGCCCATGGCCGAGATCAGGCTCATGTCGTCCTCCGACAATTCGAAATCGAAGATGTTGATGTTCTCGGAGAGCCGTTCGAGCTTCGATGTCCGCGGGATCGCGGCAACATTCTGCTGTACCAGCCAACGCAGGCAGACCTGGGCCGCCGTCTTGCGATAGCGGTCGCCGATCCGCGCCAATGCGCGGTCGTTCCTGATGCGGCCCTTCGCGATCGGACTATAGGCGACCAGCGCCATGCCGTGCCGGGCGCCGGCGGCCTTCACCTTTGCTTGATCGAGATAGGGATGATACTCGACCTGGTCGCACACCAGTGGCTCCGTGCAGGCCGCCACCGCCTCCTCGATCAAGGCGACCGTGAAGTTGGACACGCCGATATGGCGCGCCAGCCCGAGCTGCTTCGCGCGCGCCAGCGCGCCCATCGTTTCCGCAAGCGGCACCTGCGGGTTCGGCCAGTGCAGCAACAAGAGGTCGATTTCGGTGAGCCGCAGCCGCGCCAGGCTCTCCTTGGCCGAACGCTCGAGGTCGTTGGGCCTGAAATGGGTGGTCCAGACCTTGGTCGTGATGAAGACATCGTCGCGCCTCACGCCGGATGCGCGCAGCCCCTCGCCGACCTCGCGCTCATTGTCGTACATCTGCGCCGTGTCGATATGGCGATAGCCGAGCCTGAGCGCCTGCTCGACAATCCGCGCGCAGGTGCGTCCGCGCAATTCCCAGGTACCGAGCCCGATTGCTGGGATCCTGGCGCCATTGGCTTCGATGATGCTCATGCGCCCATTATGGGCCGCCGCGGCTCCGCTGCCAAATCAGGCCGCTGAGGATTCCGTCGCCAGCGCCGCGAATACCGTTTCGGGCGAATGGGCGATGACCGCCAGGAGCGCCCGTGCCGGTCCACGCGGGGCACGCTTGCCCTGCTCCCAGTTGCGGATCGTTTCCACGGGCACACCGAGCTTGGCGGCAAATTCGAGCTGGGTCAGGTGAGATCGTCGGCGGAGATCGCGGACCGTGAACGGCCCCGTCGGAGTCTCAGGCGCGAGCGGGAACTCCTGCCCGTCGCGCAATTCGACGATCCGTCCATCCGCTTTCAGCCGCAGGCGCTTCATGGTCTGCTCCGGAAAGTCGCATTGTAGGCGAACCGACTTAAGGCGCGATTAACGCTAAGCGAGACGCTAATTCAGGCCGAACCACAAAGTGGCGATGCCGAGGAAGCAGAAGAAGCCGACCACATCCGTGATCGTGGTAACGAAGGTGCCGGACGCAACCGCCGGATCGGCGCGCACCCGTTCCAGCACCATCGGGATCAAAATCCCGCCGAGCGCACCGGCAACCAGATTGCAGACGATGGCAAGCCCGATCACCACGCCAAGGCCCGGAATCCTGAACCAGGCGACTGCGGCGATGCCCGTGATGACGGCGAAGGCAAGGCCGTTGACGAGGCCAACCATGATCTCACGCAGGATCACGCGAACGGCGTTGTAGGATCCGAGTTCGCGGGTGGCCAGCGCGCGCACCGCGACCGTCATGGTCTGGGTCGCGGCATTGCCGCCCTGGCTGGCGACGATCGGCGCCAGCACCGCAAGCGCCACCATCTTTTCGAGTTGGCCCTCGAACAGGCCCAGCACGGAGGACGCAAGAAAGGCGGTAGCGAGATTGACCAGAAGCCAGTTGAAGCGCCCCCGCGCGATCGTCCAGACATTGTCCGACAACTCTTCGTGGCGGGTGACACCACCAAGTGCCTTCAGGTCTTCGTCGGCCTCTTCCTCGATGACGTCGACGACGTCGTCGATGGTGATGACGCCGACCAGCCGGTTTGTGGTGTCGACCACGGGCGCGGCCACCAGATTGTACTTGCCGAACATCCGCGCGACCTCTTCCTGGTCTTCCAGGGCCGAGACGCGACGGCGATCCTCGTCGATCAGGTCGGTGAGCGGCACCGGGCGGCTCGAACGCAGCAGTATGTCCAGCGGTACCGCGCCCAGCCAGTGGCTGTCGTTGTCGACCACGTAAATCTCGTAGAAGCGGTGCGGCAGGTCGGGCGTGTTGCGCATGTAGTCGATGGTCTGCCCCACCGTCCAATCGGGCGGCACCGCGATGAACTCGGTCTGCATCCGCCTGCCGGCGGAATTTTCCGGATACAGCAGGCTGCGCTCGAGCTCCGCGCGCTCTGACGGCGGAAGCCTTTCGAGGATCTCCTCCTTGTCCTCCTCGTCGAGACCTTCGAGTAGCTCGATCGCGTCATCGGATTCCAGTTCGCGAACGCCTTCCGCGACAGTCTCCGGCTCGAGCTCTTCGAGGATTTCCTCGCGCACGGCATCGTCGACCTCGTTCAGTGCCGAGAAGTCGAAATCCGTGCCGGTGATCTCGACAAGGCTGACGCGGTCTTCCGGCGCGAGCGCCGCGATGAGATCGCCGAGATCGGCCTCATGCAGTTCCGCGACGACCTCGCAGAGGAACGGCCGGTCGGCCGCGTGGATCGCATTCGCAATCTCCTCGACGAATTCGTGGCGGAGCTGCCCTTCCTCGTCCCGCATTGGCAGCCGTTCAAGGATGGATGCTTCGGCGGGATTGGCAGCATCGATCTTCTCGGCCATGCCGCGCCTCACCGTTTGACAGAAGGAAGGAACTCGTCTGAGTTATCGCCGCACGCATTACCCAATCGGCTGCGTCCAGCGCAATGCCAAATGTCGACAACCGCGAAGAACAGGTGTGCTTATGAGAACGTTTGGTGCAGCCATTCTTGCCGTGCTCGCGTGGACCGGCGCGGCGCGCGCCGCCGCCGAATGCCCGCGCAAGGATGCGCTCGGAACGTCGCGCGTCCTGACCGTCGATCCCGCGACCTATCCGCGAGTCGGCACCAAGAGCTTTCCGGGCACATTGCCCCTGCAGGATCACGAGGTGGTGTTGACCTTCGATGACGGGCCATGGCCGTCAACCGACCGGACGATTCTCGCGGCACTCGCCCATGAATGCGTGCGCGCCACCTTCTTCATGATCGGAAAGCCGGCCTCCGAGCATCCGGATCTGGTCCGCCAGATCGCGGCACTCGGCCACACGGTCGCCCATCACACCTGGACGCATCATAACCTCAAATACATGAAGCCGGACGACGCCATTGGCGAGATCGACAAGGGCATCGCCGCCGTCGAAACGGCGCTGCATGGGCGCGCGACCACGACGCCGAGCACGCCGTTCTTCCGCTTTCCCTTCTTCGAGATGTCGCCGGAGACGCTCGCGAACCTCGAGAAGCGCGGCATCGCGGTGTTCGGCGCCGACCTCTGGGCGAGCGACTGGAACAAGATGTCGCCGCAGGAAGAGCTGAAGATCTTGACCGAACGCCTGAACGCCGCCGGACGGGGCATCATCCTGCTGCACGATCCCAAGACGCAGACCGCAGCAATGCTCCCGGCTTTCTTGCGCTATCTGCGAGAGCACAATTACCGGATTGTGCATATCGTGCCGCCGGGCCCGAAAACCGTGTCGAATCAAACACATTGAACCAAACGACGACTGTAGGTTACAAATCATTAAGGCGGTGTTCATGACACCGCGCGTAGGGATTTCGAATTGGACAAAGAGAGTGCAGCCGGGGTGTTATGATCGCTAGCGTTGGTGGGGGATTTTGGAAGCGGTCATGGACGACCCTCTCCCTGGTGGTTCTGATCGGCGCAGGCAGCCAATCCGCGATCGCGGCTGACTGTCCCGGCCATCCCGACGCGCTCGGCACCTCGCGCACGCTGGTGGTCGATCCTCGCGAGCATCCCCGGATCGGCACCATGCAATATGCCGAGACCCTGCCGCTGAACGATCACGAAGTGGTGCTGACGTTCGATGACGGTCCACTGCCGAAATACAGCAACCAGGTGCTGGACATTCTTGCCAGCCAGTGCGTGAAAGCCACCTTCTTCATCATCGGCCGCCAGGCCAACGCCAATCCGGCAGGTGTCCGCAAGCTCATCGCCGCCGGCCACACCGTGGGCACGCACAGCCAGAACCATCCGCTGACCTTCAACAAGATGTCGATCGAGCAGGCCAAGCAGGAGGTCGATGCCGGCATCGCCTCGACGGTGGCCGCGCTTGGCGACGCAAGCAAGCTTGCGCCCTTCTTCCGCATTCCGGGGCTGCTGCGCGCTGCAGCGGTCGAAAACTATCTGGCGTCACAGGGCATCCAAAGCTGGAGCGCTGATTTTCCGGCCGACGACTGGCGGCACATCCCTCCCTCGCGCGTCTACGACCTCGCGATCCAGCGGCTGGAAGCGAAGGGCAAAGGCATCCTGCTGCTGCACGACATCCAGCCGCGCACCGTGGCGGCGCTGCCGAGGATCCTGCAGGAATTGAAGGCGCGTGGCTATCGCATCGTCCATGTCGTGCCGGCGACGCCGGAGCTGCCGGCCACGCCGACCGACCCCGTACAGTGGCTGTTGCATCCGCCGTCCGAGACCGTGGCGGCTGTGCGCTGGCCGAAGATTCCGAATTTCGTGTTCGTCCAGACGGGGGCATTGCCTGCCCCAGGCCTATCGAACCTCGATTGGCGTGATCCAGGCTTGTTCGATCGACTGCGGCGCCCGCGCGCCGCGATCGCCTCGCGAACGGCATGGCCAGAACCATTGCGGGTCGCCGAGAACAGCCGCCCGGCCCTGGCGATTCCGGCCTCCTCCATCTTCCGGATGCCCGAAGGCGTGCGTGTGACGTTGCTGGCGTCGCATTCACTCGCTAAGCAGCCGAAACAGGTCGCAGTATCACCTGAAGCCGCTAACGCGATCGGGCCGATTTCGGCGAGAGCCCGCACGGTCGGCGCGCGCCAGGCAGCGCATCCCGGGGATGCCGCGCATCAGAATCCGCAACGGGGGCATGCGGGCCGTGGCGTGCCGAGGCATGCCGTGCAGGCGAAGCCGAACCGGCGCCCACTTCACGTCGCAAAGCGCTGAAGATCACAGCGCGGAGATTGCCGCGCCACGCGCTCAGTTCGTCACGATCTTGGCGATGCAGAGCAGGATGACGAGCGCCAGGAACAGCAGATCGATATAGGACTTGATCTCGCCGGCGTGACGCAGCTCGGTGACGGCGCCGACGATCTGCTTGCGCGAGGCCGCCGAACTCGGCCCCTCGACCACGGCCATCCCGAGCCGACGCGTCTCCCCTTCCAGGCGTTCGACTCGCTGGAAGAAGTAGAACGAGCGCAAGGCAGACACAGCATGCATCGTGGCATAGACCAGCACCAGGATCGCGACGAGCGCGCGATGCTGGTATTTTTCCATGAAGTTGAGGCTGAAATACACCAGCGCCAGGAACACGAAGTTGGAGGCGAAGCGATAGATGTAGCTGAGCAGGATCATCCTGTTCCCCGGATTTTCCGAATCGGGCGCGCGATCGGTGAGCGACGGCACTCGTCGGCCCGGAATCGCCGGGCCACGAGCTTTCACACCCCTAGCGTACGCGAATGGTGTTACCGGAAAGGCATCGATCGGCTTCGGTGCGGAAAATTTGCCGCTGCGCCGC
This sequence comes from Bradyrhizobium sp. USDA 10063, assembly GCF_054063735.1. Classification (NCBI taxonomy): domain Bacteria; kingdom Pseudomonadati; phylum Pseudomonadota; class Alphaproteobacteria; order Hyphomicrobiales; family Nitrobacteraceae; genus Bradyrhizobium; species Bradyrhizobium sp. USDA 10063. The sequence goes on from NZ_JBSSGP010000002.1 coordinate 1,691,856, forward strand.
TCTGGGCTGCGTGGACGTTGTTCGGCTGCCTCAGCTCAACCTGAAGGATGCTTTGGTGCGCTCGGAGGGACTCGAACCCCCACGATTTTACTCACTGCCACCTCAAGGCAGCGCGTCTACCAATTCCGCCACGAGCGCTTGGGACACCGGAGGGACCCCTTGGGACCGCCGCCGGATCGACGGCGCGGGATGTAACAAATCGGAAGGTGGGGTACAAGCCGATAAGTGGCCAATTAACTACCTAACATCCGGGGATTTCGGCAGCATTTGCTTGACCTCGACCGCGATCCGGTTGCGGTCGACCAGCACCACGCCGCTGGCGACCGGCAGATTGTTGGCGAGGATCTTGACCTCGTCGGCCTCGGTCGCATCCAGTTCGATGATGGCGCCGCGGGAAAGCCGCATGACTTGGTGGATGGGCATCGTGGTGGTGCCGAGCACCACCATGAGATCGACACTGACTTTATCGAGGGTAGCCACTTCTGAACCGCCAAACCGAGATTAGATTGTGGTTCCACCTGACCACGCCATGGTTAGCCAATGGTTAATGTCCGCCAAAACCTTGATTTGACGATTTTCGCGCACCCAGCCGGCAGCGAGGCCGTGGAATGGCGGATTTCGGATGCCCCGGTGCCCTACCCTGACGCCGTCGCCGCGATGGAATCGCGCGTCGCCGACATCGCTGCCGGGAAAGCGCCCGAAATGGTCTGGCTGCTGGAGCATCCCCCGCTCTACACGTCCGGCACCAGCGGCAAGGCCGGCGACCTGTTGGAGGCGCGATTCCCGATATTCGAGAGCGGGCGCGGCGGCCAGATCACCTATCACGGCCCCGGCCAGCGGGTGGCCTATGTGATGCTCGACCTGAAGCGGCGCCGGCCGGATGTACGCGCCTACGTCGCGTCGCTGGAGGAATGGATCATCCGCACCCTCGCCGCTTTCAACGTCCGCGGCGAACGCCGCGAGGATCGCGTCGGCGTCTGGGTCAAGCGGCCCGACAGGGGACCGGGATTCGAGGACAAGATCGCGGCGATCGGCGTGCGGCTGAAGCGCTGGGTATCCTTTCACGGCATCGCGATCAATGTCGAGCCGGATCTTTCGCATTTCTCGGCGATCGTGCCCTGCGGCGTGGTCGACCCTCGCTATGGCGTCACCTCCCTGGTCGACCTCGGCCTGCCGGTGACGCTTACGGATGTCGACGTCGCGCTTCGGCAGGCGTTTGTGGAGGTGTTCGGCGCAGCCGAAGCGCGGCTGCCGGAAGCGACGATCTAGGCGGTCATGCCGCTGCCTTCTGCGGCGGCACATCGAGCTTGCCGGCGATGTAGCGCCGCTCCTGGGAAAGACCGCCAAAGCCGTAGGCGTCGCCCTTCACCTCGTCGACATGGGCGTAGCTCTCATCGTGCAAGGGTCCGAGCAGTTCGCCCATGCGCTGGAAAATCGCGGCAAGATAAGCGGCCTTTTCATCCTTGGTGTTGGTACCTTCGCTGACATGGATATCGAGCCAATAGCTCGCGAGCTTCCGGTCGGCGAGCGACTGGCCGCCGACGAACCAATCGGCGGCGTCAACAGATCTCACGATGATCGCGGCGAGCTTGGGATCCTTGTGCAGGATTGTTGCAGTCAGCGCGGACGCTGCAGCCGCAATATCCGATTTCAAACCGGGCCTCTCGCGCGAGGTGGAGTAGGTGACGGTAATGAGCGGCATGATCATTCTCCTTTCGGGCATCTGTGCGCCTCATGTGCGCCGCTTGCAGGTAGACCTGGCGTCACCATTTTTGTACCTTATCTTTACTCATATCTGTGATAACGACCCTTGATGATAGGATGACCACGCTCGACATCCAAACCGTGCAGGCCTTCCTGCTGGTCGCGGAATTGCAGAACTTCACACGCGCCGCTGAGGCCTTGGGAACGACGCAGGCAGCAGTCAGTCTGAAGCTGCAGCGGCTCGAAGCGGTGCTGTCAAGGCGACTGGTGGAACGCTCGCCGCGTGCGGTGCGGCTGACCGGTGAAGGCTCGGCGTTTCTGCAGCATGCACGTGCCCTGGTCGAAGCCCATGACCGCGCGCTGTCGGGCGAGCAGCCGATACCGCAGCGCCTGTCGCTCGGGATCAGCGACCACGCCGCGGGGCCCGAACTGGTGCCGCTGCTCGAGCGACTCCACGCAATGTCTCCGCAACTGGCGCTCTCCGTCGTTATCGGATTCTCGCGGGAGATGCTCGACGCCCATGACGCTGGCAGGCTGGACGCCGTGATCGTGCGGCAGGAAGGCAGCCGCCGCGGTGGGGAAAAGCTCGCCTTGGACGAGTTCGGCTGGTTTGCCGTGAAGCGTTTTGTCTGGCGGAGCGGCGATGCGCTGCCGTTGGCTACCCTCGCCCCGCCCTGCGGTGTGCGCGCGCTTGTCGTCCGCACGCTCGACAAGGCCCGGATCGCTTGGCGCGAAACCTTTGTCGGCGGCGGCGCCACCGCCGTTGCCGCCGCTGCACTCGCGGGTCTTGCGGTCGCCCCCATGGCACGGCGCATCGCCCCGGCTGGGCTGATCGACATCGGACCGATGTATGGATTACCGCGGCTCGGCACGATGAAAGTGATGCTGCATTCGAAGGTCAGCGACCCCGCCAAACTGGCCGCGCTCAGGACACTGGCGGCGACGTTTCGCAGCGTCGCCGGCGCATGAGATCGTCTACAAGCTGGATTTGAAGATTGTGGGAGCGCCGCCCTACACGGTCGGCAGCACGGAAAAGCGTTCGCCCGCCTCGCGCAGGTTGAGCAGGCTTGGGGTGCCTGCATCGTTGTCGACGGCATCGACGCGCGCCGCCGATGGTCCACGCCGGCACGCGGCGATCATTTCCGACACGACGACCTCGGGCCCGGCAAACACCGCCTCGACCCTGCCGTCCCGGCGGTTGCGCACCCAGCCATCGAGCTGGCGCAGGCGCGCCTGGTGTTCGACCCAGGCACGATAGCCGACGCCCTGCACGCGGCCGCGGATCACGACATGCCGGATCGTGTCGCTCACTTCTTCAGTCCGAGGAATTCGGTCAACCTCACCTTCACCTCGGCGTCACGCATCAGCCGGGCGGTGACCTCTGCCGGTGGAAGCCCCTTCAGCTCCCTAGGTTTGGCGCCTTCGCGCAGCGCCTTCAGCGTGTCGTATACCGCCTGCGTGGCGGCCGCGAACGGCGCATGCCCCTGCAGCGCGATCTTGACGCGCTGGCTCGCGAGAAACGCCGCATCGTCGAGCTCACCCTGGGTGTTGCCAAGCACGATTGGAAGCGTCGTCACCGCTGCGATCGCCTCAAGCTCCCGCCGCGTCGTCAATCCTGTGAAGAACAGCGCATCGACGCCGGTCGCGTCGTAAGCCTTGGCCCGCGCGAGACAGTCGTCGAAATCCGCGGCCTGCGAACCACCGCCTCGCGTTCCGGTCCGTCCCATGATCACCAGGGTCGGATCGCTGCGTCCGTCGAGCGCCGCCTTCATCTTGCCGACGCCCTCTTCGAGCGGGATCAGTTGCGGGCCTGCGACGCCGAACGCCTGCGGCAATAGCGTGTCCTCGATGGTGAGACCGGCGGCGCCGGCGACCTCCAGCTCCTGCACCGTGCGGCGGACGTTGAGCGCATTGCCATAGCCGTGGTCGGCATCAACCAGGACCGGCAAGGTCGAAGCGCGCGACATCCGCCGCATCTGCTCGGCAAGCTCGGTGAGCGTGATCAGGGCAATGTCGGGATCGCCGAGAATGGCAAGCGACGCCACCGAACCACCAAACATGCCGAGCTCAAAGCCGAGATCATCGGCAATGCGGACCGAGATCGGATCGTACACTGACCCGGCTCGGACGCAGGTCGATCCGGCAAGGATTGCACGCAAGGCTTGGCGGCGCGTTCCGAAAGCCATCCCGGCCTCCCTTTCTTACGCGAATTCCAGGATCAGCGCGTCGACCGCCAGCGTTGCGCCGGGAGCGGCGTGGATCTTCTTCACCGTGCCGTCGCGCTCGGCGCGCAGCACGTTCTGCATCTTCATGGCTTCGACGACCGCAAGCGTCTCGCCGGCCTTGACCTCCTGCCCTTCGCTGACCGCGATCGACACCACAAGCCCCGGCATCGGGCACAGCAGCTTCTTGCCGGTGTCGGCGGCCGAAACCACCGGCATCAAACGCGCCGACGTCGCTTCGGTTTCGGTGAAGACGTAGATCGGAACTTCAAATCCCTGATGCGCAAGGCGGAAGCCGTTGCTGATCGCGCGCACCTGCATCGCCACGAACTGGCCGTCGATCGTGCCCTGCCAGACCGGCTCGCCCGGCACCCAGCTCGAGACCAGGTTGTGCGGATTGCCCGGCAGCCCGTCGGTGCCGATGAAGCGCACCGCGATGCCGTCGGCCTCGCGCGCGACGTCGAGCGCGATCTCCTCACGGTCGAGCCACACCGCGCGGCGCCGCTCACGCTGCACCAGGCGGCCGGTTAGCTGGCCCGAGATCTGCCGCTTGCGCTCGCCGAGCACGTGGTCGACCGCCGCGGCCACCGCCGCCAGCCGCCGCGCGATCTCGCCCTCCGGCGGCCGCGCCGAAAATCCCTTTGGATATTCCTCGGCGATGAAGCCGGTGGAAAGCTTTCCTTCGCGCCAGCGCGGATGGTTCATCAAGGCCGACAGGAACGGGATGTTGTGCCTGATGCCATCGACATAGAAGGCATCGAGTGCGGTCGACTGCGCCTCGATCGCCGCCGCCCGCGACGGCGCGTGCGTGATGAGCTTGGCGATCATCGGATCGTAATGGATCGAGATCTCGCCGCCCTCCTGCACGCCGGTATCGTTGCGGACGGTGACGCCGTCCCGGCTCTTCTCGGCCGGCGGACGATATTTCACCAGACGCCCGATCGAAGGCAGGAAATTGCGGAACGGATCTTCGGCATAGACGCGCGATTCCACCGCCCATCCCGTCAGCGTCACGTCCTTCTGCGCAAGGCTGAGCTTTTCGCCGGCGGCAACGCGGATCATCTGCTCGACGAGATCAATGCCGGTGACGAGCTCGGTGACAGGGTGCTCGACCTGTAGGCGCGTGTTCATCTCCAGGAAGTAGAAGCTCTTGTCCTGGCCGGCGACGAACTCGACCGTGCCGGCCGAGTCGTAGTTCACCGCCTTCGCCAGCGCGACCGCCTGCTCGCCCATCTTGCGGCGCGTGGTCTCGTCGAGCAGCGGCGACGGCGCCTCCTCGATGACCTTCTGGTTGCGGCGCTGGATCGAGCATTCGCGCTCGCCGAGATAGATCACATTGCCGTGCTTGTCGCCGAGCACCTGTATCTCGATATGGCGGGGATCGACGATGAACTTCTCGATGAACACGCGGTCGTCGCCGAACGATGACTTAGCTTCGGCCTTCGCAAGATTGAACCCCTCGGCGACTTCCGCTTTCGAATGCGCGATCCGCATGCCCTTGCCGCCGCCGCCGGCGGAGGCCTTGATCATCACGGGATAGCCGATCTCCTCGGCGATGCTGACCGCGTGCTTGTCGTCCTCGATGACGCCGAGATGGCCGGGAACGGTGGAGACCTTTGCCTTCGCGGCCGCCTTCTTGGATTCGATCTTGTCGCCCATCGCGGCGATGGCACCGGGATTGGGGCCGATGAAGACGATGCCGGCTTCCTTCAGCGCGCGCGGAAACGCCTCTCGTTCGGACAGGAAGCCGTAGCCGGGATGAACCGCCTCGGCGCCGGTCTTGCGGCAGGCATCGACGATTCTGTCAATCAACAAATAGCTTTCGGAGGCCGGCGGCGGGCCGATCAGCACGGCCTCATCAGCCATCTCGACATGCAGCGCATCGCGGTCGGCCTCGGAGTAGACGGCAACCGTCTCGATTCCCATGCGACGCGCAGTCTTGATGATCCGGCAGGCGATCTCGCCGCGATTTGCGATCAGGATTCGTTTGAACATGTGCTTCTTGCTTGAGCGTTTAGGCAGGATCCTCGCCCGCAATATGGCACGGGCGGCGGGCGTCTCAATTGACGTGGTACAGGAAAACTCAGGAGAGGCAACGGTCTATATCGAGGCAGCGGGCTTGCGCCCTGCGTCCCAAAGCCATCAACCCGAATAGGTATTAAATCTACCACGCACATAGGCGCGAGAGACGGCCTTCATCAGCTCGCTCACCTCGCTTTCCAAATAATCGTTGGCCACGATCAGCGCGCGGATGGTCCCCCGCATATCGCCGCCGCAGGCCGCGATCGCCTCATCCACGGCAGCCTCCAACGTGTCGATCTCCTCGGTGCTGGCACTGGGACGGGAGGACATCTGGCAAATTCCGGGATGCGGGGCGGATATCCATGTTCTATTTTTGTTCCTCTCCTGTCAACCATGGTCGACCGGTTCCGGCGGCTTTTTCCTAACGCGGAATAGCTTCGCAGGAGCTTCGTGCTAGAAGGCTCTCCCCGCACGCCATTCCCCATCGATGTGGACCATGCCATTACGCATATTGATCGCAGGGCTGATCCTGATCACCCTTCCAGCGAGCCAAGGTCTCGCCGCCAACGCTACCGTCAGGGACGGCAGCACGCTTCAGCTCGGCAACGTGACCTACCGGCTCGATGGCATCGACGCGCCGCCGATCGACCAATTGTGCATCGACGAGCATGCCGAGAGCTGGACCTGCGGCATCGAAGCCCGTGACCAGTTGGCAAAGCTGATCGGCGACCATCAGGTCCGCTGCGACGATCTCGGTCCCGACCTGACCTACAAGAAACGGCACCTCGGCGTGTGCAAGATCGAAGGCGATCCGACCAGCCTCAGCGAGCTGATGGTCCAGCAGGGCTTTGCCCTGAACGTCGAAGCTTCCGCCACCGGCCGCTTCAAGCCCGACGAGGCGCGCGCCAAGGAAGACCGCCGGGGAATGTGGAAAGGCTGTTTCGTGGCTCCGCAGGAGTTCCGCCGCGGCAAGCAGGACGGCGCGCTGCTCGGCGGATCGTGCCCTGCCGACCGCGATGACGCGATCCGCGACGCGCTCTTCCCCAACGATCTCCCCATGCCTGCAAGCTGCAACATCAAGGGTAAGTTCGCGGTGCGTGCCCGTGTCACCGGCGATATCGGCATCTATCATCTGCAGGCATGCCGCAGTTACCCTGGATTAACCAAGCCCGATCGCTGGTTCTGCTCCGAAGATGACGCGCAGGCCGCGGGGTTCCGCAGGGCCTATAATTGCCGGCCTGGGACCAAAGCCAAATGACTGTTGGCAAGCCCTCTTCCGTTGTGTGAGACTGCGCGAAGAGGTCGCCCGCCCCGATGCCGCCAGACCCTGCAAACGTTCTTCCCGAGACGGTCGCCGCCGAACGGCTGCGCCAGCATCTGGAAGAAATTGCGCGCGAACGCGACCGCGCCCATCGCGCATTGCTGGAGCGCGAGGCGGAGCTTGCCCGGATCCAGCGTATCGGCCGCGTCGGCGGCGTCGAGGTCGATTTCCGCGAGGGTTTCCGTAACCGCCGCTCGCCGGAATACCTGATCATCCATGGGCTCGGGTCGGACGCGGTGAACGAGACCCACGAGGATTGGATCGATCGCATCCACCCCGACGATCGCGAGCGCGCGATCAAGCATTTCTTCGACGCCCTGGCCGGGACGAGCGAAGACTACATGGCGGAATACCGGATCATCCGTCCGAGCGACGGCGAGACCCGGTGGATCGCCGTCATCGCGGAAATCGAGCGTGACCGCGACGGCCGCGCACTCCGTCTGGTCGGTGCCCATATCGACATCACCGAACGCATGCTCGCGCAAGAAAAACTGCGCGAAAGCGAGGAGCGCTTCCGCCTGATCGCCGACAGCGCACCGGTTCCGATCTGGGTGACGAAACTCGATCGCACCCGCTCCTTTGCCAACCGGGCTTATATCGATTTCCTTGGCCTGCCCTACGAAGAAGCCATCAAGTTCGACTGGCGCAAGCGGCTGCATCCCGACGACATGTCGCGCATCGTGCAGGAATCGATTGCGGGCGAAGCCTCGCTAAAGCCTTTCGTGCTGGAGGCGCGCTATCGGCGCGCCGACGGCGAATGGCGCTGGCTCCGGTCGGAGTCGCAACCGCGCTGGGATCCGACCGGCAACCATATCGGCTTCATCGGGGTTGCCCATGACATCACCGCAGCCAAGCAGGCCGAGATCGAGCTGCGCCAGTTGAACGAGACGCTCGAATTGCGCATCTCCGAGCGGACTGCGCAGCTCGAGTCCAGCGAAGCGCAGATGCGCGCGATCTTCGAGACCAGCCACCAATATCAACTGCTGCTCAATCAGCAGGGCGAAGTGCTCCATGCCAATCGGACGGCACTGGCCGGCGTCCGCGCCGAGGCCCGCGATGTCATCGGCGAGCGGTTCTGGGAAACGCCCTGGTTCGCCGCGACCGACGGCATGCCCAAGCTGGTTCGCAACGCCTTCATGGCAGTCATGAAGGGCGACGAAGTCAAGACCGAGATGATGCTGCGGCTTCCGGTCGGCGAGCGCTATTTCGATTTCGCGATGCGGCCGCTCCGCGACCAGCACGGCACCGTGATCGGCGCCGTGCCCGAAGCCGTCGACATCACCGAACGCCGCCAGGGCGAAGAGGTGCTGCGGCAATCGCAGAAGATGGAGGCCGTCGGCCAGCTCACCGGCGGCGTGGCCCACGACTTCAACAATCTCTTGACCATCATCCGCTCGGCGACCGACTTTCTGCGTCGCCGCGACCTGCCCGATGATCGCCGTCATCGCTACATCGACGCGATCTCCGAAACGGTGGAGCGCGCCTCCAAGCTGACTGCGCAGCTATTGGCGTTTGCCCGCCGCCAGCCGCTGAAGCCGCAGGTCTTCAATGTGGGCGCGCAGGTCGACAGCGTGACCCAGCTTATCCGGCCGCTGGTCGGCGCACGCATCCAGATCGACGTCGAGATCGACGCCCCCGATTGCTTTGCGATCGCCGACATCGCCCAGTTCGAGACCGCGCTGATCAATCTCGCGGTGAACGGCCGTGACGCCATAGAGGGCGAAGGCCGCCTCGCGATCACGGTGCGGAAGGTGCAGGGCATTCCTGCCCTGCGCGCCCAGCCGCCGCGCCGCGGTGACTTTGTCGCGATCACCATGGCCGACACCGGCACCGGCATCGCGCCCGATCATCTGCAATCGATCTTCGAGCCGTTCTTCACCACCAAGGAAGTCGGCAAGGGAACCGGGCTTGGCCTGAGCCAGGCATTTGGCTTTGCCAAGCAGTCCGACGGCGACATCGAGGTCGTCAGCACGCTCGGACGAGGCGCGACCTTCACGATCTATCTGCCGCAGGCTGCACGGCCGGCCGATTCGGCATCCGCTGCCGCCATCGCCAGCGAGCCGGCAACCACGGGCCGCGGCTATCGCGTCCTCGTCGTGGAGGACAATGACGAGGTCGGGCAGTTCTCGACCGAGCTATTGGAAGATCTCGGATACTCGGTCAAACGCGTGGCGAATGCCAATGCGGCGCTTGCCCTGTTGTCCGAAGACGAGTTTTCCGCCGACCTGGTGTTCTCCGACGTCATCATGCCCGGCATGAACGGCGTGGAGCTCGCCAGCGTGATCCGCGACCGCTATCCCGGCCTGCCCGTGGTGCTGACCAGCGGATACAGCAACGTACTCGCCGAAAACGCGCATCGCGGCTTCGAGCTGATCCAGAAACCCTACTCGGTCGAGTCGCTGTCGCGCATCTTACGAAAGGCGATCGCAGATCGCAGGTCAATCAGTTCGACCGCCTGAACCTTAACGTCCGCCCTCCGTTGGAACGACATCCGCCATCGGCGGTTCTTGCCGAAGAAACGGAGGATAACACGATGGCACCTTCATCGCGTCAACGACGCGTCACCGGCAGGGTGATGCACGAGTTCAAGCATGGCGAACTGAAGAGCGGACGTGGCGGCCGCGCAGGCAAGGTCAAGAATCGCCGGCAGGCGATCGCCATTGCGCTGCAGGAAGCCGGCGCCTCGAAGTACGACAGCGAGCGCCGCAACCGCCGTAACCTGCGCCGCACCGAGCGGAAGGAAGCGAAAGGCCGCACCGCCCAGCAGGAACGCGAAGGCAAGTCGCATGTCGGCGCATCCCGCAAGCGCGAAAGCAGCCGTGCGATGGGCGGCCGCAATGCCCGCAAGCCCACCGCCCGCGGTCGCAAGGCGGCACTCTCCCGAGCCCGCCAGCGCGACGGGCATACGCGGCAGGAACTCTACGCCCGGGCGCGGCGGCGCGGCATCGAGGGCCGCTCGAAAATGACCAGGCAGCAACTGGAGAACGCGCTCGGCATCCGCTGAGCGCGTCTCTTCTTGCTACTTGCGCTATTGGCCCGCGATATCGATGAGGGCGATGCCGAGATCCGCCCTCTTCTTGCGGCGCAGCCTTGCCGGCGTTTCCGTCAGCACCACCTCGAGCGTCGGCCGTACCAGGCCTGCGAGCAGGTGGCCGCCGCGCGTGCAGCCGTCCGACAGCCCGAGCACGATGTGAATGTGCAGGCTTGCCTTGCCGTCATCGCCAATCGCGACGTCGCCGATCGCGCTCAGCACCTCGCATTGCTCATTGACCTCGATTTTCCGGTAGGATTTCGAGCCGACATCGAACCAGCCGACGGTCGCCCTCTCGAACGCGCCGATCGCAGTCAGCGCCGCCGCCGAAATCCTCGCCGCGTTGGCGAACTTCGTCAGCGCCGCAAACGCTTCGTCGCCCGTGTCGAGAATGACGACATGGACCCGCGCACCCGGCTCGTCAGAGATCAATTTGCTTTGCATCGGCTGGCTCGCTTGCTCAGGCTGCGCTGCGCTTGATGTGGCGGCCTTCCCCAATCCTTCATGTCCCAGCCCTTGATCTCGCCGGCGGCCAGCGAAATCACGTCGACCGTTGCGCCGGCCTTCTTGAGCCGGTCGCGTGGCACTTCCAGTTCCGACTGTTCGAAACCATGCGTGGCGAGGATTGCGATCTTCTTGCCGTTCAGGTCCATCGGAAACTCCGTCGCAGTGCATGAGGGATGCCGACCAATCGGCAGTGCCGCACATCGTTCCTGCGCAACGCCGAATTCCACCTTCGCCAGGAACCACGACGGGCGCCGTTATGTCGCATCCCTGCCCGCACAGTGAACGCAAGCTGACACGCCGCGTTAACGGCCTGGCATCGGCAACAGTTTCAGCACGAAGGGAAAGCGAAAGGAGTTCGACGACTGATGTCCGAGAAGCTGGATCGTAAGGTCAAGACGGCGCTCGACGAAACCCGTCTGCTTGTCCTCGGCATCCAGGTCCTGCTCGGCTTTCAATTTCAGGCCTTCTTCCAGACCGGCTTTCCGGCGCTCTCCTCCGCATCGAAAATGCTCTGCGCCGTCGGGCTTGCGTTGCAGACGCTTTCGCTGGGGTTGCTGATCGCCCCCTCGATGGAACACCGGATCGTCGAGCAGGGTTCATCGTCGAAGCGCCTGGTCCGCGCGACATCCTTCTATACGACCGCCGGCCTGGTTCCCTTCTCGTTAAGCCTCGGCCTTGCCGCCTATATCGTGATCGAAGGACATTTCGGCTGGCTCGTGGGATTCGCAAGCGGGCTCGCGCTGATATTCGCATCAAGCTTTGCGTGGTTCGGATTCGAGATGTTTCACCGGGAGAGACCGACAATGCCCGATTCAGGCGGAACGACCCCGCTCGCGACAAAAGTCGAGCAGCTGCTGACCGAAGCGCGCGTCATCATCCCCGGTGCGCAGGCCCTGTTCGGCTTTCAATTCATCGCCATGCTCACCACGGGATTTGAAGAGCTGCCGCAAACAGCAAAGATCGTGCATGCCGTCGCGCTTGGCCTCGTCGCCATGAATGTCATCCTCCTGATGACGCCGGCGGCGCTGCACCGGCTTTCCTATGGTGGCGCGGACTCTGCGAGCTTTCTGCGTGCCGCCTCCGCGCTGGTGACAGCGGCGCCGCTGTTTCTGGCCGCCGGCATTGCCGCGGAGAGCTACGTCGTGCTCGGCAAGATCACCGACGGCGAACCCGCCGCCACTTATGCGGCGGCGAGTTTCCTCGTCCTGGTCGGATTCTGGTACGCTCTGCCGCTGATCGTGCGATGGAGGCATGATTACCGCAAGCCGTGACGCTGCGAAACCATCACGGCGGTCAGAGGTTTGTAGCTCGAAGGGAGAATCCAATGGCGCTTTTTCGGGTGCAGCCGACCCGCACCGACAAGATAATCGCCGACACCGTGTCGGAATACACGACACCGACAGCCGAACGGGTCGCCGAGGTGCTGACTTGGGGCGCGGACGAGCACGTACTCTGCGCGCTTGCGCTGGGCGGGTGGCTCTATTCTCGCAACAAGGACGCGCCGCAGCGTCGCAACAGCAACCACGTGCTCCTGACCGCGATCGTCACGACCATCCTTCCCCACGTGCTCAAGGCGATGTTCACCCAGGAGCGCCCCGATCGGCAGACAGCCAGAGGTCACCTTCACGGCGTACCGTTCTCCGGCAAGCCTAAGGACGCCTTTCCGTCCGGCCATGCGATTCACGTCGGCGCGATCGCCTCGGCCGCAACCGTGCTTCCGCCAGCAAAGCGCGATGTCGTCTGGGCGATCGGCGGAGGCCTGGTGCTGACACGCGTCATCCTGCTTGCGCACTGGATGAGCGATGTCGTTGCCGGCCTTGCGATCGGCGCGCTCAGCGAACGGCTGCTGCGCCCCATCACAGGCTACGGGGAGACCCGAGGCGAACGGTAGACGTCGCCGATCAGGCAGCATTCTCCACGCCGACCGATTCGGAGACCAGCATTGTCCGGATCTCCTGCGCCGTGCGCGCCGCGCTGAACAGATAGCCTTGCATCTGGGTGCATCCCAGCATGTGCACCGTGTCGCGCTGCTGCTCGGTCTCGACCCCTTCCGCAGTCGTAATCATGTCGCGGTCGGCCGCGATGCTGACCACCGCACGGATGATCGACGCCGACGAGCTGTTGCGGGTGACCTCCTTCACAAAACTGCGGTCGATCTTGATCTTGTCGAACGGAAAGCGCTGCAGATATTGCAGCGAGGAATAGCCGGTTCCGAAATCATCCAGGGCGATGTGGACACCGAGCGCGCGGAGCTGGTTGAGCGCGACCAGCGCCGCATCATCGTCGGCGATCAGCACCGCCTCCGTGATTTCGAGCTCGAGGCGACGCGGATCGAGCCCGCTCTCGGCCAGTGCCGCCGCAACCTTCAGCGACAACGTTTCCGATTTGAACTGAATTGGCGACACGTTGACCGCCACCCGCACATGGGCGGGCCAGGTGGCAGCTTCAGTGCAGGCGGTCCGCAGCACCCACTGCCCGATCTCCTCGATCAGTCCAGTCTCCTCCGCGACCGGAATGAATTCGGCCGGCGACACCATACCGCGCACCGGATGTCGCCAGCGCACCAGCGCTTCGCATCCGGTCACCTCGTCGCTGCGCAGATCGACCAGCGGCTGATAGTGGATTTCAAACCCGCCCTCGACCAGCGCAGTGCGCATATCGGCCTCGAGCTCGCGGCGGAGCTTTGCCTCCTTCTCCATCTCCGGCTCGAAGAAGCGGTGGGTGCGACGGCCGGCAGCCTTGGCGGCGTACATTGCAAGGTCCGCGCGCTTTAACAGACCGAGCAGATCGGTACCGTCCCGCGGCGCGACCGCGATGCCGATGCTGGCGTCGCCGGACAGGCGATGGCCATGGCAATCGAACGGCGTCCGCAGCGCCTGATAGATCCGTTCAACCAGCGCGCTGACATCGACATCGACAGTGACGCCGCGCTGCACGATGGCGAACTCGTCCCCGCCGAGACGAGCGATGAAATCCTCCGGTCCGATCGATTGCCGCAACCGCTCAGCGACACCTTTGAGGAACTCGTCGCCGATCAGATGGCCGAGCGAGTCGTTGATACGTTTGAACTCGTCGATATCGATATAAAAAATAGCGAACTGCACATGGGCTGTCTCAAGCAGCAGCCCCTCGGCGTGGCGCTGGAACAGCGTCCGGTTCGGCAGATTGGTCAGCGGGTCGTAATGGGCGAGATGCTCGATCTTCGCCTCGACCCGCCGCCGCTCGGTCACGTCTTCCATCGTCGTCGCCCAACCACCGTCAGGCGAGCGCTTGAAGATCATGCGGATCGTTCGTCCATCTTGCGTCGAGAAATAGCTCTCACCGAAATCACTCTGGTTCGGTCCGATGAAGCGCGCGCCAGTATTCGTCGACATCACCGATAAAGGATCCGATCGACTGCCGATGCAGCACGAGGTCGCGCAGGTGGCATCCGGGCTTGGCTATATCAGGCGACACGCCGAGCATATCGAGATAGCGCTGGTTGCAGATCACGAGCCGGCCCGACGCATCGAAGAGCAACAAGCCCTGGGTCATGTTGTTGACGGCGGTGTCGAGATGGAAGCTCTTTTCCGAAACCTTCCGCCGCGCGGCGTCATGCTGGCGCTGCAGTTGCCGCACGATCAGGAAGATCGTGACGCTGACGACGACAATCGCCAGGACCGCCGCGCTGAACTGCAGTTTCGTCTGTGCGCGCCAGTCGCCAAGCGCCGTCGAGGTCTTCGTCGTGGCAACGATCAGGATCGGAAAATGAGTCAGCGACCGAACGGCGCCGATCTTGTCTTCGGAATCTTCGGTGCTGAAGCGTCCCGAGATATTTCCGTCGAGCGTCAGCGCCTTTTGGAATGACGGGAGACCGGCCACGCTCTTGCCGACCGCCCCTTCATCCTTGGGATAGCGGGCGATCACCGTGCCGTCGCGATGGATCATTGAGATGGTTGTGTCGCCATTCAGCGCCAGAGAGGCGACGAATTCCTCGAACTGGCTAGGCTCGACGCCGCGGGTCGAAAAGCCGATGATCGCGCCGTTGCGGCCGACGATCTTGCGGGCGAACAGCGTCGTCCACTTGCCCGTCACGCGGCTCACTGCGGGTTCGACGATGACGTCAGGTGTCGGCTTGCCGGAGGCGAACTCCCTGAAATATCGCCGATCCCTGACGTTCAGGTCGGGCACCGGCCACATCTCGGAGGAATTGATCAGCCACCCATCCGCATTGAACAGATTGAGGCCACCAACATGCGGCAGGGCCGCAAGCCTGGTGCGCAGCATTTCGTGCGCGCTCAGGAGCGACATTGTCTTTTCGAACTGATCGGCGGTATCGACCCCGTCCGCCCGCATATAGGCGACGACATCATCGTGAACGTGCTGGAGATCGGAGAGCTGCTGATCGAAATGGCGGGACAGCAGGAGCGCCGTGTTGGAGAGTTCGCGTTCGGCAAGATCGAGTGCGCGCTCCCGGAATTGCAGCGCCAGGTACCCGGTGCCCAGCCCGATCGCGACCACGAGCGCTGCCGCGCAGAGGACGAGCCAGTGGATTGCGCTCAATCGCAATGGCGCCGCAGCGGCCAATTTCGGCCACCACCCGCTCTGCAAGATTTCGCTCTTGGCCGAGCCGTCTGACATTTCCCTGCCCCTACAAGCGCTTGTTGTAAGGGACACAACCCAAGAGGGCGTTAGCAAAATGAGTTATCGATCGGTTAATATGGAACTTTGCTTCTGAACGTTACCCGATTTCGACCGCGCAACGTCCCTTGCGCGGCATTGGACGTTAGACAGTTTATGAGAGATTCTTGCGCGGCATTGGACGTTAGACAGTTTATGAGAGATTTAAGTGTTTGCCGGATGGTGCCCGCGGGCAATCTTCATTCGAGCGATCTCACCGGGGGCGGCTAAGCGCGCAACAGGATGAACGATTTCACGCAATCGGTGGCGACGGCGCTCTCGCTGATCGCCAGCCTGGACGCTGAGCTGATCGGCATCGTCCTGCTGTCGTTGCGCGTCAGCCTGTCGGCGAGCCTGCTGGCGTTGCTGATCGGCGCCCCCCTCGGCATTCTACTCGCGATCAGCCGGTTTCGCGGCAGGCAAGCCACGATCGTGCTGGCGAATGCCATGCTCGGCCTGCCGCCGGTGGTGGTTGGGCTGGCGCTTTACCTCCTGCTGTCGCGTTCCGGGCCGCTCGGCTTTGCCGGGCTGCTGTTCACGCCGGGCGCCATGACTGTTGCACAGACGATCCTCGCCACGCCGATCGTGGTCGCACTCGTGCACCGTCCGGTCTCGCTGTTGTGGGCTGAATATTCCGACCTTATGCGCACCGATGGCCTGTCGCGCCTGCGCAGCATGGCGCTGCTGTCGGAGCTTGGCCGCGCCTCGTTCCTGACTGCGTTCCTGGCCGCCTTCGGGCGAGCCATCGCGGAAGTCGGCGCCATCATCATCGTCGGCGGCAACATCCGCGGCTACACCCGAACCATGACGACCGCGATCGCGCTGGAAACCAGCAAGGGCGAACTGCCGCTCGCGCTCGGGCTTGGCCTGATCCTGCTCGGCCTCAGCGTGACCGTGAGCACGGTCGCGTTCCTGCTAGTCGGACGCGTTGGGGAAAAATAGCTGCTGGCCGCCGACCTTGTAGTCGGCGATCACCTTCTGCCCGTCGGCAGAGATCAACCAGTCGACGAAGGCCTGCCCATCCTTGGCCTTCACGCTCGGGTGCTTGGCCGGATTGACGAGCATCACGCCATATTGGTTGAACAGGCGCCGATCTCCCTCGGTCAGGATCGCGAGGTCGCCGCGATTCTTGAACGACAGCCAGGTGCCACGATCCGAGAGCACATAGGCATTGTCGGATGCGGCCATGTTGAGCGCAGGCCCCATCCCCTGCCCGATCTCGCGATACCAGGGTCCCTTCGCCGTCGCTATATCGATGCCCGCCTCTTTCCATAGCCGCAATTCGGCCTGGTGCGTGCCGGAGCGGTCGCCGCGCGAGACGAAGATCGCCTTCGCGGCGGCGATCTTCTTCAGAGCTTCCGTGACGTCCTTGCCGCCCGCGATGTGCGCCGGATCGGTCTTCGGGCCGATCACCACGAAATCGTTGTACATGACCTCGTGGCGCTTGACGCCAAATCCTTCAGTCAGGAATTTCTCCTCCGCCGGGCGATCATGCACGAACACCACGTCGGCGTCGCCACGCCGCCCGATGTCGAGCGCCTGGCCGGTGCCGACCGCGACCACCTTGACACCGATCCCCGTCGCGGCCGTGAAACGCGGCAAAAGGAACCCGAACAGCCCGGACTGCTCGGTCGATGTCGTCGATGCCACGGTGATTGTGCGCTCCTGCGCGAACGCGCTGGAGATCGCGAGAAGCGTTGCGACCACGATTCGTGCGAGCATTTCCCTCACCTCCGTGAAGCCGGATGTCTGGAGACGTTCTACTTCATCTCAGCCGGCCCGACCATAAGCGAGGCGATCCGCCGCAGCGATCGGAGGCTTGGGGTTTACAATCAGGCCAAACTGCGCGACTCCCTCGTCGCACCGACATGTTTGGCGTTACAGGGAAAGTGGCAAGAAGCTGATGGATGCATTGACGATCTTCGGGCTGTTTGCCGTCACGATGATGCTCCTGTGCTATGCGGCCGAGGACCGCAGCCCGTGGTTCATCCTGGCTTTCGCCGTCGCCTGTGCGCTCGGCTCTGCTTACGGTTTCCTGCAGGGCGCCTGGCCGTTTGGCCTGGTCGAAGCGGTCTGGGCGGTCGTCGCATTGCGGCGCTGGATGCTCAAGCGGCTGCCCGCGAAAGCGTAACGTTATAGTATTCAATGATCTCGCGCATCGCAGCTTGAATCGGCGGCACGGCGGCGCTAACTAGCGCGGATGGACGCCCGCTTCGCCACACCGGATTCGCCGACCTGCAGGGCCACGTCGCGCCGCTGGCGCAGCCTGCTTGCCGGTTTGATTTCGCTCGCGCTGGTGCTGTCGTTCTTTCATTGTCCCTGCCTGGACTGCGAGGATCCGGTGTCGACGCTGTCGATCGTTCAACTCTCCGGTGATGGCACCAGCAAGGCTCCCAGCCATCCTGCGCCGATCCATTGCGACCACTGCCTGACTCACGTGTCGGCGGTCGCGACGCAGGAAGCTTCGGTGGCGATCGAATACATCCCGCACGCCTATCGCCTCCTCTCCATGCGTGCGCCGGAAACTGCCGAACCGACCTCCCCCTTCAAACCACCCCGCGCCTGACCTGATCCGATCGGCATGACCGATCATGCCGCGCTGCCGCCGGGCAGCGGGCACTGCTTGCAGGCATAGCAACGGCGCCGGGACAGACCTCCGCGCGCGGTGGGAAGGCGGATATGAAACGGACTCTTCTTTTCGTGGCCGGCATGATCGTCGGTGGCGGCCTGGCTATCATGACATGGTCGAATTGGCCGCTGTTGGGACCGCCTGCGCAGCAGGAGACGGCGACGACCGGAGCGGCAAAAGCCGAGAGCGAGGATCACGGGCCTGAGCACGTCGCGCTGAGCGATGAGCAGATCAGGGACGCCGGCATCACGCTGGCTCCGGTCGCAGGCGGAACGCTCAAACGCCATTTCCTGGCGCCCGGCTCGCTCATTCCCGATGCCGACCACATCGGTCGCGTTTCTGTTCGCGTGCTGGCGACAGTCGCCGAACTGCGCAAGCGCCTAGGCGACAGCGTCGAAAAAGGCGAGATCGTCGCCGTCATCGAAAGCCGCGAGGTCGCAGACGCCAAGAGCCAATACCTCGCCGCGCGGCTGACCAACGATCTGCAGCAGACGCTCTATAACAAGCAGAAAACGCTGGTCGAGAGCCGGGCCATGTCCGAAAACGAATTTCTGCGCAGCCAGCTCACCGCCAATGACGCCCGGATCAAGCTCGACGGCGCCAGGCAAAAACTGTTCGCGCTAGGGCTGTCGGAGAGCGAGATCGCCGACCTTCCAAACCAACCGCCGGAAAACCTTCGCGAACAGTATTTGCGTGCGCCGATTTCGGGCCGGGTCTCGGAGCGGCGCGTCGACCTTGGCGGGCTGATCGGCCGCGAAGGCCAGGAAAGCGAGCTGTTCGTCATCGTCAATCTCGATGACATCTGGGTCGATCTCGCGGTCTCCCCCGAAGACATCGCCGCGGTGCACGAGGGCGGGTTGGTCACGATCCGCGCCATCGGCAGCGACGATGAAGCGGTCGCGCGGGTGATCTTTGTGAGCCCCCTGCTCGATCGCGAGACCCGCAACGCCCGCGTCATCGCGACACTCCCAAACCGGGATCATCGATGGAGGCCCGGCACTTTCGTTACCGCGGAAGTGCCGCTCGGCGGTGAGCCCTCCAGGGTGATCGTCTCAAAGAAAGCGCTTCAGACCATCAGGGGCAACGCCACGATATTCGTACGTGACGCCGAAGGGTTTGAGGCGCGACAGGTGCGGACCGGTCGCGAAGATGATGACGACATCGAGATCGTGAGCGGCCTTGCGCCAGGAGAGACGATCGCGGTCGCCAATACGTTCACGCTCAAGGCCGAGCTGGAAAAGGCCGAGGCGGAGCACAGCCATGATTGAGGGTATCATCGGCTTCTCGATTCGCCGCCGCTGGGCGATCGTCGCGCTCTGCGCCATCGTCATGGCGCTCGGCGGCTTTGCGCTGACGAGGGTGCCGATCGACGCAGTGCCCGACATCACCAACAAGCAGGTGCAGATCAACACGACGGCTCACGCGCTGTCGCCGCTCGAAATCGAGAAGCAGATCACCTTTCCCGTCGAGACAGCGCTCGCCGGCGCGCCTGGCCTCGAGAGTACGCGCTCGCTGTCGCGCAACGGCTTTTCACAGGTGACTGCGGTCTTCAGCGAGGCCACCGACATCTACTTCGCGCGCCAGCAGATCATCGAACGCCTTGCCGAGGTCCGCGCACGCCTGCCGCAAGGCATCGAGCCGCGGATCGGCCCGATCTCGACCGGGCTGGGCGAAATCTACATGTGGAGCGTTCGCTTCGCCGACAAACCGGTCGAAGCCGACGGCGCGCCGGGTCTGCAGCGCGACGGCAGCTTTGTCACCAGCGACGGCGCACGGCTCAAGGGCGACATCGAGAAGAACGCCTATTTGCGCACGGTGCAGGACTGGATCATCAGGCCGCAGATCAAGACCGTTCCCGGCGTTGCCGGCGTCGATACGATCGGCGGCTATCTCAAGCAGTACCAGGTCCACCCGGATGCTGCGAAGCTGATCGCACTCGGCTTGACCTTTGCCGATGTTGCGAACGCGATTGAGACCAACAATGTCAGCCGCGGCGCGCGCTACATCGAAAGGAACGGCGAGGGTTTTGTCGTGCGCTCCGGCAGTCGCATCGTGAACATCGAGGAGCTCGGCGCCATCGTCGTCACCACGCGTGGCGGCGTTCCGGTGCGGGTCCGAGACATCGCCGCTGTCACGATCGGCGGCGAGAGCCGGACCGGCAGCGCCAGCGAGAACGGCCACGAGGTGGTGGTCGGTACGGCGCTGATGCTCATCGGCGCCAACAGTCGCACCGTGTCGTCGGCGGTCGACGCGCGACTGCGCGAGATCGCGCCGACGCTGCCGCCCGGCGTCGAGGTCAGGACCGTGCTCGACCGCACCCAGCTTGTTGATGCCACCATCGCCACCGTGGCGACGAACTTGAGCGAGGGTGCGCTCTTGGTCGTCGCCGTGTTGTTCGTGCTGCTCGGCAATTTCCGCGCGGCGCTGATCACCGCCCTCGTCATTCCCGTGGCGATGCTGATGACCGCCATCGGCATGTGGCAGGGCCGCATCAGCGCCAATCTGATGAGCCTGGGCGCGCTCGATTTCGGACTGATCGTCGATGGCGCCGTCATCATCACCGAGAACAGCCTGCGCCATCTGGCGGAGCGGCAGCGCGAGCTCGGGCGTCCCCTCTCCCGCGACGAGCGGCTGGCCACGGTGCGCGGCTCTGCGGTCGAGATGATCCGCCCGAGCCTCTACGGCCAGGCCATCATCCTCCTGGTTTACGTGCCGCTCCTCACCTTCACCGGCGTCGAAGGCAAGATGTTCACGCCGATGGCCGTGACCGTGATCCTGGCCTTGGCATCGGCATTCGTTCTGTCGCTGACGTCCGTTCCCGCGGCAATCGCCATTGCCGTCACCGGACGCGTTCAGGAGCATGAAAGCAGGCTGGTTGCTGCCTTGAAGCGCTTGTACCGGCCGCTGCTACGCTATGCGATTGCAGCCCCGCTTCCTGTGGTCGCAACGGCAGCCGTGCCGTTCGTCGCCGCCCTTGCGGGCTTCGCGCGCCTCGGGCAGGAGTTCATCCCGTCGCTTGACGAGAAGAATATCGCCATGCATGCGCTGCGGATTCCCAGCACCGCGCTGTCGCAATCGCAGGCAATGCAGCTTGCGGTCGAGAACGCCGTCAGCCGTCTGCCGCAGGTCGCCTTCGTCTTCTCCAAAACCGGCACGGCCGAGGTCGCGAGCGACCCGATGCCGCCGAACGCTTCCGACACCTTCATCATGCTCAAGCCGCGCGATCAATGGCCGGATCCTTCGCTGACGAAGGAGGAACTGGTTGAGCAGATTGCAAAGGCCGTCAATCGCGTTCCCGGAAACGTCTATGAGTTCACCCAGCCGATCCAGATGCGCTTCAACGAGCTTCTGGCCGGCGTTCGCGGTGACATCGCCATCAAGGTGTTCGGCGACGAGTTCGAGCCGATGCTGAAGGCGGCCAACGAAGTGGCTTCGGTCCTGCGCTCGGTGCATGGGGCGAGCGATGTGAAGGTGGAGCAGGCCGGCGGCCTACCCGTCCTCGACATCAGGGTCGACCGGGCTGCGATCGCGCGCCGCGGTCTGAGCGCGGCCGCGGTGCAGGATGTGATCGGCGCTGCGGTCGGAGGCCAGGAGGCGGGCGTCGTATTCGAGGGCGACCGCCGGTTCGACATTGTCGTAAGGCTGCCGGAAGGCCTGCGATCCGACCTCGAAGCGCTCGGCAACCTTCCCGTGGCGCTGCCAAAGGCGACGCCCAATGCGCCGGTCCAGAGCCTGCCGCTTAATCGATTGGCGCGATTCTCCTTCACCGAGGGACCGAACCAGATCAGCCGCGAGAACGGCAAGCGCCGCATCGTCATCACCGCCAATGTCCGCGGCCGCGACCTCGGCTCTGTCGTTGCCGAAGCCCAGGCCAAGGTCGGCCAGCAGGTCAAGCTGCCGCCCGGCTACTGGATGAACTGGGGCGGACAGTTCGAGAACCTGGCAGCGGCGCGACAGAGGCTCGGCGTCGTCGTGCCGGCCTGCTTTGCGTTGATCTTCCTGCTGCTGCTGGCGGCGACGCGTTCTGCGCGCGATGCACTGGTGGTGTTCAGCGCCGTGCCGCTCGCGCTCACCGGCGGCATCGCCGCGCTCTGGCTTCGCGGCATGCCGTTCTCGATCTCGGCGGCGGTCGGCTTCATCGCGCTGTCCGGCGTCGCCGTGCTGAACGGCCTTGTGATGCTGAGCCTGGTCCGCAAGCTCCATGAGGACGGCATGCCGCTGCGACAGGCGATCGAGAATGGCGCCCTCACCCGGCTTCGCCCGGTCGTGATGACCGCCCTCGTGGCGGCGCTCGGCTTCGTGCCGATGGCGTTCGCGACCGGCACGGGGGCGGAGGTGCAAAAGCCGCTGGCCACCGTCGTCATCGGCGGCCTAATCAGCGCCACCCTGCTGACGCTGGCCGTCCTCCCTGCGCTCTACGCACGGTTCGGGAGACGGGCTGAGCGGAGTGCACAGGCCCGTTCCTGTAACAATTCTGTCATACAGCAAAACTAAACGGGTGCGACGATCGATCGCAGGATGTTGCTTCTGACAGGGGGAAATGAAGATGCGCCGCACAATAACGTTGATATCGGCAGGCTTGATCACGCTCGCGGCCGGGGCCGCATCGGCGCAGAACAACACGCCACGTAACGTGATCCTGTTCATCCCCGACGGCCTGCGCTCCCGTATCGTCACCCCGCAGACGGCGCCGGCGATGGCCGACATCCGCGACAAGGGCGTCAACTTCAAGAACTCGCATTCACTGTTTCCGACCTTCACCATGGCCAACAGCTCGGCCCTGTCGACCGGCCATTATCTCGGCGACACCGGCACTTTCAGCAACACTATCTACACCGGCTATTCTTCGGCGCCCGCCGGCGACACCGTCGTCCCCTTCATCGAAAATGACGCGGTACTGGCCGACATCGACGACCATTTCAACGGCGACTATCTGAATGAAGAGACCATCCTGAAGATGGCGCGCGACAAGGGTTTCAGCACCGCGGCCATCGGCAAGGTCGGCCCGACGCTGCTGTTCGACCACACCGATCGCGGCAAGCACACCATCATCTTCGACGATTCCACCGGCGGCAAGAATGGCGTTCCCCTGTCCGACGAGGTGAAGGACGCCCTGACCAAAGCCAGCCTGCCGCTGACGACGCCGAGCCGCGGCGACAACGCCAAGGCCGGCGACGCCAAGACGCCCGGCACCACCGTCGCCAATGTCGCGCAGCAGGCCTATTTCGCCGACGTCGCCACCAAGGTCGTGCTGCCGATGTTCAAGGCGCGCAACAAGCCGTTCGTGCTGGTGTTCTGGTCGCGCGACCCGGATGGCAGCCAGCACAACACCGGCGACAGCCTCAACACCATCACGCCCGGCATCAACGGGCCGACCTCGATGGCCGGGATCAAAAACGCCGACGACAACCTCGCGCAGTTGCGCAAGGCGCTCGACGAACTCGGGCTTTCCGCCTCCACCAACATCATCGTCTCCGCCGACCACGGCTTCTCGACGATCTCGAAGGAGAGCAAAACCAGTCCCTCCGCCAAAATCTCCTACGACGACACGCCGAAGGATTTCCTGCCGATGGGCTTTGTCGCGATCGACCTCGCCAAGGCGATGAACCTGCCGCTGTTCGATCCCAACGACAAGAATGCCCGCGTCGCCGACAACGCCCATCCCAAGGCCGGCAATGGCGTGCTCGGCCAGGATCCCGCCAAGCCCGATGTTGTCGTGGCGACCAATGGCGGATCGGACCTGATCTATCTGCCGAACCGGGACAAGAAGCTCACTGAGCGCATCGTCAAGGCGCTGCTGGAGCAGGACTATGTCAGCGGCCTCTTCATCGATGACCGGCTCGGGCGCTTCCCCGGCACGCTGCCGATCTCCCAGCTCAATCTGCGGGGCAAGGCGGTGACGCCGACGCCGTCGATCGTGGTGAATTTCCGCTCCTGGTCGTCGGGCTGCGAGGAGCCGACCAATTGCTCGGTCCAGGTCGCCGACACGATCCTGCGTCAGGGCCAGGGCATGCACGGCAGCTTCAGCCGCGGCGACACGCTGAACTTCATGGCGGCGATCGGACCCGACTTCAAATCCGGCTACGTCGATCCCCTTCCCGTCAGCAACGCCGATGTCGGCATGACCATCGCCAGGCTGCTGGACCTGCGCACCAGCGCCAATGGCGGGTTGCAGGGCCGGGTGATGTCGGAAGCGATCCCGAACGGCATCGTCCCGAAGATGGCCGACGGCACCATCACCTCGAAGCCGGCGGCCAACGGGCTCCGCACCGTCATCAAATTCCAGCGCGTGCTGTCGACCCGCTATTTCGACGTCGCGGGTTTTCCCGGCCGGACGCTGGGGCTCGACGCTGAAACCGGCAAACAGAAAACGGCGGGGAAATAGCCCCGCCGTCGGTTACTCCTTGTCGACATCGGCTGGCTTACACCAGCCCGATATCGAACACATTCGGCAGTTGCACCAGCGGCAGCGCCGCGGCGCCAACCAGGGTGGCGACCATCGCGGCGAGCGCGTGGCTGGTGCGGCGCTTGCCACGCATCTGGCTCGCGATCCACTCCAGCACCTTGGTGTCGATATTGGCGGCGTGCGCCGGCGCCCAACTCTCGATGTCGGTATCCGGTGACAGCGCCACATTGCGCGGCGGCACCGGCAGGCCGGACATCGAGGCGGCGTGATGGGCGACCGCCTTGGCCAGCAGGTCGTCGAAACGGCCGTCGTCGCTGCGCTCAGCCGCGGCTTCGTTGATCTCGAACAGCGCCGCGACCTCCTCCCGGCTCACCGGCTGGTGCGCGACGGCGGAGGCGGTCAGGATGCGCGCGCACCAGGCGGCGTCGTCGGCATCGAGCGCTCGGGAAAAGTGGATGCGGCCCTTGGTGGTGGGGCCTTCGCCGGTGATCACGCCATCGCGTACGATGGTCAGGGCATGGGCGGCAGTCTTACGGCAGGACGGTTGCAGGGCGACCACATCGGTCGCCTCGATACTAGGGGCAGACATAGCGAGACTTCTCAGTTCCTTATTCCAATCCAGCATTTCCATGCCGGCGTAAACGAGTGGTTACCGATTCGAAACCAGCGTTCTGACATTTGTACATAGTTGCCAATTGGTCGCTGTGACGGCTCTCACGGTTCGCGCCTATTAGCAGATCGGATCCGGGACATGGGGGACCATAAAAGGCAATTCCACGGCAATCCGTGGTCTTGCGGGCGTTATGGGTTTTTTCGCCGCAGGCAATCCCATCAAAAGAAGTTGCTCGGGGTTCCGTCACAAAAGAGAATGATTTCACCTTTTGGCTACAGTGGTTCACTTAAGCCCTTGCAGCGCCTATACTCTCCTGCGCACCAGAACAACAAATTCTTTAGCCACTTCAATAGCATGAGGCAAAACCATGACACTTCCCATTGGCGCTACCGCCCCTGATTTCGAAGCCGAAACCACCGAGGGCAAAATTAAATTCCATGACTGGATCGGCAATAGCTGGGCGCTGCTGTTCTCGCACCCCAAGGACTTCACCCCGGTCTGCACCACTGAGCTCGGCGTGCTCGCCAAGCTGAAACCGGAATTCGACAAGCGCGGCGTCAAGCTGATGGGCCTCTCTGTCGATCCCGTCGACCGCCACGCCAAATGGTCGGAGGACATCAAGGAGACCCAGGGTGCCGCGCCGAACTATCCGATGATCGCCGACACCGACTTCAACGTCTCCAAGCTCTACGAGATGCTGCCCGCCTCGACCTCGGGCGATCCCCTCACCCGCACGCCGGCGGACAACCAGACCGTCCGCAACGTCTTCATCATCGGCCCGGACAAGAAGATCAAGCTGGTGCTGGTCTATCCGATGACCACCGGCCGCAACTTCCAGGAGATACTGCGCGTCATCGACTCGTTGCAGCTCACCGCCAAGCATCGCGTCGCGACGCCGGCCGACTGGAAGCAGGGCGAGGACGTCATCATCGCGGGCTCCGTCAGCGACGACGAGGCCAAGACGATCTACCCAAAGGGCTGGAAGGCACCGAAGCCCTATATCCGCATTGTCGAGCAGCCGAAGTAAGACGTCGCGCCATCGATATTCGACCATCATGCCCCGGCCTTGTGCCGGGCATGATGGAGCTGTCCCGGGCTGCATTTCTCCCACCCGATTGCCCTCCCCGCGCAAGCCAGCGCCGCCGCTTCCGCGCGAGCGCGCCTTTGCCACCTACGCCGAAGTGCGCATGTGCAAATGACGACATCGATTTGACGCTTTCAAGAATCCCGCTATCGTTGTGCTCTCGTTCAACTGTTGGGGGATGACATGGACGACGACAAGCCCGCAATCAATCAGGTGACCGACACGCTCGGCGCCGCCGCAACCGCCACCGCCGAAGCCGCCACGACGGCCGTGAAGAAGGTGCGAAGGGCCGCCAAGAAGGTGGCGAAGAAGGTAGCACCGGCCAAGAAGAAGAAAGCAACGAAGACCAAGAAGGCTGGCAAGAAGGCCGCCAAGAAGTCGGCAAAGAAAGCCAAGAAGGCGCCGACGAAAACCGCCAAGAAAAAGAAGAAAGCCAAGAAAGCGAAGCGCTGAGCCTGCGCACGTTGCACCGCTGTCGTCCCGTCGAAAGACGGGACCCATAACCACAGGGAGTTGTTGTGGCGCGAGCAAGTGGTTGCAGCGGAGCGCATCACAAAGGCCTGTGGTTATGGGTCCCGGGTCAAGCCCGGGACGACGCGGGGAAAGACCACGATTCAAATTTCAAACAGCGTGAGGACGTGAACTCGCGTTCTCGCGACGCGTTGCGCCCGAGCTTTGCGTCTCGTTTCACCCTCTCATCGAACAGAGGGCGCAGGGAAAGCCGGGTGCCGGTTGCACCCGTGGGCCCCGTGCAACAAAAAGCACGGGGGTAGGACCACAGGTCAACCGAAGCAACTCCGGCTTTCCCTGCGCGATGGTTTACGGCTTACTTCGTGCTCTCCCCGGTGACCGGGCTTTCTTGCCACCGTCGCCTCACGGATCATCTCCGCAAGACTTAGCGCCAGCGTCGGGGCGCCAGAACCACACGACTTCGCCGTCCGCAGATGTCACGCTCGTCAGTCGTGATATCAGCGTCCACCGCATCTCACCGCAACGTTCGTGACGATCGCGAGCCGCCCCTCATTTGGGTGAGACGCGCGGATTAATAGTGCTGATTTGCCCGACGACGGAAGCGGAATGTTTTTCGCGCGAGGACTGGACAGGGCAAATCACTTTGGAATCACTAGCGAATTTTTCTCCGCCGTCATTCCGGGGCGCGCCTAGCGCGAGCCCGGAATCCATCGAGCCGCAGGCGCGAACGGTGAAATGGATTCCGGGCTCGCCGCTTCGCGCCGCCGCGGAATGACGGCGGCAGTGCGGCTGAGACGCGCCGCGGAATGACGACTGAGGCTGGGGTGAGACGAACGGCCGAAACCCAGCGGCCCTACCACTCTTCCGGACAGGGATCGACGATCTTCCAGAGTTCGATGCCGTTCTTGATCTTCTTCATTTCGGTCGTCAGCCCGCCGTTGCGGCGGATCCAGTCCTTCACCGTCTGCGGGTAATAGGACATCAGGTCGGAGGTGCCATCGAGGCTCGTGACCTTGATGCCGAAGGTGAAGGCCTTGTCGTAATAGGCCTGGTGAAAACCGACGCTCGCCCTGGGCGTGACGCAGATCTTGTTCATCGGCACGATGCCGAACACCAAGGTACAGGCGGAATTGCAGATGCCGTCGATGATGACGCGCTCGCCGCGGTCGCGGATGCGCTTGTACTTGGCCTTGTACTCGTCGACATAGCCGCCATGGTCACGCGTGATATGCAGGACGGCGCGCGCCGGCGCCACGGCGAGAGCAAGGAAAAACAGGGCAAGAAGCGTGATGCGCATGAACAATGTGCGGGTAGCCTTGGTGGCCTCAAACGGAGCCGGCTGTAGCCCAGACCAGACCCCAAGACTCTGGCCGGACTGTGTTGGGAAACTGTTAAGCATCCACATGGGCCAAAAATTGACGTGATGTTTTTCCCTCCAAACCGCGCTAAAAGAAGGGCCGGATCGGCCAGAATCGCCCGGCTGACCCTGGAGACATACAATGCCCAGACTGAAGTTTTTCGCCGCCGCGGCGGTGCTTGTCGCCATGGCCGCCGCCCCAAGCGTGGCCGACGCCCGCCACTACCGCCATCATCACCGGCAGCACACCTGGCACCTGCCCTATCAGATCAGCTACCTCCACAATTACGGCCCCGGCGCGACACCCGGTACCTTCGCCTATTACGATGGCCCGGCGACCGTAAAATGCCGCCAGAGCGCCTCCGCCTATATCGGCCAGGACGGCCGCCGGCATCCCTGCTTCTGAAGCCGAACCGGGCGGGACGACGTGCGCAGAGCACCCTTCCCGCTCTCCCCCGCTGGCCGTTCCGCCTCAACTCTGATAATCGACGCGGACGGCACGCGCTCGTAGCTCAGCTGGATAGAGCATCGGATTTCGATTCCGAGGGTCGGGAGTTCGAATCTCTCCGAGCGCGCCAGTGATTTCAGATACTTAGCTGAACTAATCGATCTTTACCGTATTGCGCCTACTGCGCCCAATTCGACTGTAATTTCAATGGCTCAACTCGACTCGTCGCGTCTCGGCGCAACACGGGGCGCAAGATGTACTGACTACTTGATCGGACCGCGAATTCCGATTTGCGTGCTCGTGGACGTAAAGGTGATCCCGGCATTGGTGAACGCGCGTCGGACTTTTTCAAGCGCTTCTTCGCGAGCACTGACGCGCCAATGACCCGACACTGCGCGCGGCTCGACCTTCTCAATTTCCTGAACGGTGGAAATGCCGACGTCCGCGGCCTCCGCCAGATCGGCAATCGTCCATTTCAGAAAGGCTCGCGCTGCTCGAACCTGAGCACCGGTTATTTGCATCTCTACGCACTCCATTACTGGCCCGCATTGAACTTTCGTCCAAACATATCGTCAACGGAAAAAGTTGACGTATAGCCAACAAATATCGTTGACGATGGTAAATATTGCCGTAAACTCAATCGCGATCGGACGAGATTGAGTCCGCTTAGCAAAGGAAAACGCGATGAAGACGGATAAGGAATTCACGACGCGGGCGCTCACGGCGATGGCGCAAGAGATGGTCAACGCAAAAAGCGCTTTTGAGCGCTCGTTCACCATTTTCGAGACGCTCGCCAAGGAACACGGCATCAAAATGCCGGAGCCGTCGGCTGATTGATCGTGCAAAATCTAGACTCCGGGCGTGCGAGGCTACCTGCGGGCAGCCTTGCGAGCCTCGCGCTCGGCTTCCCATTCTTTCCACGCTTTCTCCGCAAGGTCTTCCGGAGATTCCTTATGTGGGTAACGTGACGCCGCAATACGCGGCCGCTTCCTTGCCGGAGATGAGGCGAGGTTCGATCGTCATCGTCGCTGTCTCGCCTTTGGCTCGACGCGGGAAGCTTGAATCATTGCCCACATATCGGCCTGCGTCGAAAGGAAAACCTTGCCCGGCCTGTAGACCTTCAGCTTTCCCTTCCTCGCCAGGCGCTTGAGTGACTCAGCGGTCATTCCGCATCCGACGAGTTGAGCGAGTTCATCGAGCGTTTTGAACGTCTCGTCCGACCAGTCTATTGCATTCGAATCAGCCATGAGCTTAAGATAGCAGAGTCGAAAATTTCTCGCTTAAGTTGACTGTCAACATAAATGTTGCGAGCGGATCCCATCGCCTATCCTCCGCGCGGCATGCGTCGCGAAGAAGCAGCTCGCTACGTTGGCGTGGGTGTGAGCAAGTTTGATGAGATGGTGGCTGATGGTCGCATGCCGCGTCCGAAGCGTGTGGATGGTCGGGTGATCTGGGACCGTTTGCGGCTCGACGCAGCGTTCACCGACTTAGGCGAGGAAAAGACGAACCCGCTTGATCGGATGTTCGCTGGAGAAAAGTGAGCGATACCCATGGATCCGATGCCGCTTTATCCAGGCGAAGCACAGATCGCCGTTGCCGTGCTCGGACCGAAGCGAGCCAAGCAGTGGCGTTCGATCGCGAAATTCCTTGAGGAAAAGGACGGGCTACCCCGCATCGATAAGCAAATGGGCGGGTCGGTACTGGCCGGCTGTCGAATTCTATTTCCGACAGCGCAACAGCATGCACTTGTTGCCCCAAAGGCCCGTCGCCAGTCACATAACGATCGTGCCAACGCCGGACGTCCTTAATCGGGACGGTAGCCGGCGCTGACGAACTCACGCATTTGGACCACATCGATTTCAGGGGGCACAATCAATGCGGTATTTTCTGCTCTTGCTGACACTGTCGGCGGCACCTGCATCAGCATGGACCGTCACTCACGAGCGCGACCGGATGACCGACAAGCAATTGACATGGGCGAGCGCGATCAGTGGCGACGCTACGTTGCTGGTGGGTTGTTTAAATGGCGAAGTGCAGCCGCGACTGACATGGAATCAACGGATCGGATGGGGCGACGTCAGCGTAACTTATCGCTTCGACGACGGTCCGGTGAACTCACATTTCGCCATGGTCAGCCAAGACGGCCGAGCGCTGTACATCTGGTTGAACACCTACAATGAAGCGATGGCGAAGCTGCGCAGGGGGAAACGCCTGCGCGTGCAGCTCGGGCAAGCGTTTTATGATTTCGACTTGGCGAAAGGTGACTCGATACCAACAATCAAGTGCGGGTAGTCCAAAATGTGAATTGCAGCCGCCGGAGCGCGCAGTGGCGCAACACTCCGGCGATGGTTCACGCGTCGCTACCCAATCCTAACCGCTGTGATCGTGCAGTCTTTACCGTTGCCGCTGCTGTTCGCGCTGATTGCGGTGCTGGAGGTAATGGTGGGGTTTCGAGCCTGAATGCGAATATTCCCTGCGGGGTTGGCAATCACCGCGCTGAGCGAGAGAGACGAACGATAGAAATTGTTGTTCAGGCCCAGAGTGGATATGACTCCGCTGGCATAGGTGGTCGTTCCGTCCGTTAAGCGAACATGCATGTCCGCAGCAGTACTCGAAACTGATTGTACGGTGATGGTCCCGGTAGCCAACCATGTCCCAACGGTCCCGACATTCACGCTCGGGCCATCGAAATAATTCGAAGCGTTATTGAGGGCTACATCCGACGCCAAAGAATTGCTGAACGAGATTGTACCGCCGTCTCCAATTCGAAGCGTTATTGAGGGCTACATCCGACGCCAAAGAATTGCTGAACGAGATTGTACCGCCGATCAGTCTCCACGCGCTCCATGCGCCACCCTGACAAACGCGTGTGAACGTATAACCTGTCGTGAGACCAGTTGCTCTTTGCGCGAAGTCCCCAGCGACGAAGGCGGCCATGCTTTGGACTTCGATCATCCAATAGTCGTCAACGCCCGGACCATTGATGGACGAAGTATCGACTGTAAAATACGTACCCGGATCGGTTAGCAAATTGAGGTTCTGAGATCCGGCGCACTGAATTGCCTGCCGAATGCCGAGATTGAGACGCGCGTCATTCGCAACAGACGTATACTCTGAAAGCTTGTTCGCCGCCGTTACGTCGCCAGTGCCGGTGTTTCCGCGAGGGATTGTGAAATCGAAAACCGCGGCCGATGACGTGCCCGAATTGGTGACTGATGCACTGGATCCCGGCGCACCAGTCGTCACGGTGCCGACCGAAACGGTTGCAGCCGCACCATCGGTGCCGTCTGTACCGGGGTCACCCTTCGCCGCGAGCACCTGCCAATAAGTCGCGTTGGGAGGCGCGTGCCCCGACGCTGGCGTCTCGTTGATCCACACATAGGACGAGCCGCCCGCACTGGCGACGTCGCCGACGCTATAAGTTCGATCGTTGTCGTATGGGCCCGTGATATTGAAGCCCTTGTAGATACCCTGAAACACCCACACGCCACCGGTCTTGAGCCACAGCTTTTTCGTGGACGCCTGAAAAGCGAATTGGTCCTCGCGACCGAGTGACGGATCCGGTGCGGTCGCGTCAGGGTCGACGAAGACGTAAAGCCCCTTGGTCCGCAGACCGGAGAAAACAGCAGCCGTGTCGACCATGGCATCGCCGCCGGCGGAGCGCCGCACGGACGTTTGGAGAATGGCGTACGTGCCGGCCGCCACATTGGCGAATGGCCAGGGCAGGACGGTAAGATGCGTCGCGTTGACCACGTCAATGATCGTGACCGTATTGCCGGCGATGACGATCGAGTCGCCGGGCTTCGCATTCGGATTTGACCAGTTCGCTCCGCCGGCGCCGACGATCTCGGTGTCACCGTTGGCGACGGAAACGGTACCAGTGGAATAGATATCAACAGCAGCCATTTACGCAAAATTCCTATGTTCGGGCCATGTCTGTTCGAAAGCGTCGACGTAGGCCAGATATTGCCGGCCTATTCGGCGCCAGAGAGGATCGTTGTCGGCGATCATGCTTCGCGCCGACATTCGCATCGCTTCCGGATCTTTGGGCCAAAAGGCGACGATGCTGTTTAGGTCGCGCCCGTCCGCAGCAGCCATCTTAAATTCTTCGGCGGCGCGCCGACCGTTTTCGCGGCCGATTTCTTCGCTCTTGGTGTCCACGTCGGTCATGCTGCGTCGCCTTTTTCAAAACTGTTACAGGGGCGGGACTCATAGGATCCAAATCCCGCCCCTGCTCTCGGAGCGTGGGAAGACCACTCCGAGACTCCCGTACCCCTACGGGATCACGCGAACATCGACGGCTTTGTACTTGCCGCGGTCGGCTTGGTAGACCGATTCGAATTCGACGCGCTGCGATACCTGCAGCATGCTCACACCGACCAATCCCGTAGCGTGCACGAAGATGTCAGGTCCATTGCCATCGGGACGAATGAATCCATAGCCCTTCACGTCGTCGTAAAAGTTAACTTTTCCGGTAGCCACGTTCGTTCCTCTCGTGTTGGGCCAACGCCAATTGCAAAATTCTTCCGCGCTCACGTCTTCGGCGTATCGACGGCGCCAGGTCGTAACGGTAGTCACAGCGAGCGCCCCGCTCTGGCTTTCTTGACCGCCGCAACCACTTGACCAGGGAGCGCAGCGTCGCGCGCCGCCAATTCCTGACGCAGCATGGCGATCGTCCGCTCGTCAGCGTTGCCTTGAATGACGATGCTCGTGTCACCGGTGCGGACCGTCATGCCGTCCCCGCCGTCCGCTCGCGGCGAGAACCTTGCGCCACCGTCGACCAGGCCACCGTCGGCATAGCCGCGCATGCGATCGAGGTTGCGCACACCGATGCGGCGCGTGCTCACGGCATCCATCACATATTCGCCCTTGTGGACGACGCCGGCCGGCTCGTACTTGCCACCGAAACCGGTGAAGCCACCGCTGGCGAATCCCGGTCCGAAGAACGCGCCGCCTGTGTTGTTTGCCAGGGTGCTTGCCGATGCCGCCTGTGCGGATACACCGCTGCCACCGAATAGCCCCGACAAGAGCCCGCCGCCCGAGCCGCCGAAGGCAGCGCCCCAGAGGTTTTGCGACGCCATGTCCGCGAGCCTACTGGCGATCGAGCTAAGGGCGCTCACTCCGGCTTGTTTGAACGCGTCCCACGCCTTTGAGCCGTTGGCGATGGCTCCCGTGAACGTTTGAATTGGGCCTTGGACCAGGGCGCCGTAGGCAAAGCGCAGATTGTCCGCGTTCTGCGCGGCCTGCCCGAGCGCGCCCGCTTCCTTCTGAATTGCGGCGAGTTGGTCCGGGCGAAGTGTATTGCCTTTGGCCAGCTCGGTGTTAATGCGTTGCTGCACGGCCGCATATTCGGCTGCGGCGCCGACGGACATTCCGACCGTGGCAGCGTCGACACGAAAGGCGTCGGCTTGCTGGCGGATCGCGAGAGTACCGAGCGCGGTCTGCTTGGCGTAATCCGAAACACGCTTGACGTCGGCATCGGTTATCAGACTGCCGGGTTGCAGCCGCGCGGCCTTGATGGAAAGTTCGCTGCCGCGAATCTGTTCGTCGATTGTGACCACTTGCCCGAGCACACCGAGTCGCTGCTGCTCCAGTTGAATCTGGCGCTGCAGCGCGTCCTTGTCGATGGTGCCGCCGTTCGGTTTCGGCGCGGTCGTCCCGCCGTTGATCATGACGCGCGTAGGCGCTTGACCTTGGCCACTAAGGTTTGCACCGGTCCCATACAAGCCGACGCCGATGCCGGCGGCACCGCCGGCGATCATACCTACAGGGCCGGCAAGCGCACCACCGAGGGCGCCAGCGCCGCCGAGCGCGAGCACCGCTAACCATGGTGGAACCGTCATGTTGGCGAGCGAGTCGGCGGAGTTCAGGGCAAACGCCTTGATGTAATTCGTGGCCTTCGTCGTCGCCTTGTTCCACTCGTCGTCGAATTTGCGGGCAGACGCGACGAGCTTGCCTTCAGCCGATGCGTTGAATTTGACCGCCTCTTCGGTCGCCGCGCGAATGCCGTCCTTGCCCTGCGACAAGAGCCGCACCCAATCCATCGTTGCGGGCAAGCCCATCTGTTGCAGCAACACAAGACGTTGCTGGTCGCTTCTGGCGTTTTTGATCAGATCCGCGGCGGCTTCGAGATATCCGTTGGTGTCCTTGGCCGATTTGCCATTGGCCGCCATGACTTCGGCAAGGCCGCCCATTGCGTGTTGGGCCTCGTAGACCTGCGCGCCGAACTGCTGCATGCCCTTGAAAAAATCATTCTGGCCAATACCCTTGAATGCGGCCGCCTGTTGCAAGGCGTGCAGTCGATCCGTGGTGACACCGATCGAGCGGGACACGTCGTCGAATTGCTTGCCGCTGTCCGCAAGGCTCTTGATCGCGAGCCCGCCGCCGATGGCCAGGGCGCCGAGCCCGCCCACGAGCAAGCGCGCTGGCGTCAACACACTGGCGATGCCGCCGGCGATCTGCTTGAGCGAACCGCCGACGGTCCCGGTCTTGCTCGAACCGTAAATGTCGGCAATCTGCGCGCCCTGTTGCGCGAAAACAGTGAAAAGCGATTGACCACCGGCGAGCGACACGCCGACATCCTGCAATTGCCTGCTCAAATTTATGAGTTCGTGACGCGCCAAGCCGCCGGACTTGGTGATCTTGTCCAGGCCTGCGGCGGCATCGCTCGCCGGCTTGTTGAATGAGCGGCCGCTTTCTTGCCCGTACTGTTTTACAGCTTGACTGAGCTTGTCGACGCCGGCAGCGGCGGGCTTTGCAGCGGCGGCCAGATCGTCGAGTGCCTTCACCCCGGCCACAATGGGCCGGGAGTCCAGGGCCAAACCTAACGTCGCAATATCCACCGGCGCGCTCCCTCTGCGTATTACCGTTACGCTTCGTCGTCGGTTTTCGGCGGGCGGCCGCCATTGGCCAACAGATTGAGATAGTCGCGCAGTGGTTCGGCCAGATCGACGACGCCAGCTTCGTAAAGCTGCTGTTCGACCTCATTCGTCGATTTGGCCGCACCCGCCAGTGCTGCCAATGAGATTTCCATTTGGCTTTTGCCAAGGCCGATCGAGACGATTTGCGCCATCGACGTCAAATCGATTGCGGTCACCCGCTGATGTGCCGCGGACAAACCGCCGAAAATGTTGCTCACGGTTTTCGCCGCGACAGTGGAAACGTTCAACTCGATCGACTTGGAGCCAAGGGCGAGAGAAAATTTGGTAACGGGTTCGGACACGTGATTTCCTTTTGTGTGGTGGAGAATATTCGCTCTGCCGACGTAGACGGAGCGAAAGCGGATCGTTTCAGGTCATGCTTTTTTTGATGAACTCAATGTCCCCGCGGTGACGAGCTGCTTCGATTTGCGCGATGTCATCGCGAATTTTGTCGAGCTTTTCCGCCGATACCTCGGATCGCAGGTGATCCATCAGCTTCTCAACCGAGAGGTCGGGATCTTCCTTCCTGCGCTTCTCCTGTTCGCGCAGGATTTCCTCTTTGTGCTCGATTTCTACTGGCTCTACCGCGCTTGCGCGCCACCCGGCGAAATCGACACGATCCAGCACGCCAATTTCGCTTGCGAACTGCGCTTCGACGAAATTCAAATCCTGTTCCGCCTTATCCAGTACCGTGGACGCCTCGCGGATTTCTTTCATCGTCTCGGGTACGGCCTCATTGATCAATCGCTCTCGCAACGTCCTCTGTTGCAACTCTGAAACGCCGCTCAAGATGGCCGGAGCACGAACGATCGCCGCGACGATTGACGACGGGAGTTCTGCGAAATTGATTTTGTTCCCCATCTGCCGAACGAAGGCTCGCGCCTCAACGTCCAACGCAGCGCCAACGGCGTCGTTCTTGTCCAGGGGCGGCAACGACAGCACCTGCTTTTGCAGGTTGTCTCGGATGCTGCGCAGATTGAGCCGCTCCCGATGAATCACGCGAAAAGGGCCGACTTGAAAATCGTTCAATCCCGCATTGATCGTCTGTAGTTGCTTGGTCTTGCCGACTTCGGTCAGGTCCGTGTTTTTCCTCACTGCGTCCGCGTTTTTCTTCACCTCGGCAATTTTGCCTTTTGAGGTTTCGATCGAGGCGCGCGCGACTGCAAGAGAATCGCTCACTTTTTTACGGATGTCGTCTGCTTTCTTCTTCACGGTTCGACTCTCTGCTTTCGGCTGATTTCTCTTTTGTGGATGCTACGGCGCGAGATTTTACGAAGCGGTCGCGGTGGCAGGCGGCGCCACGACCTCACCCGCTGCAACCGCTGCGTCGATGACGGCCTGCGCCTTCGATAGATCGATCGCGCTCACGTCCACGCCGGTCGCCGCCAGGTTGGTCTTTTTCTGCGCGTACTTGTCGAGGATCCTGTAAACGTCGGCCGCGAAGCCCGGCACCTGACCTTCATTGCTGCGGGCCGTAATTTCCCATTTCAATTGCGCACTGACCAATTCGTGATTGAAGCCGCGATTGATACGTTCGACGTCAGTCATGAGTTCTCCGTAAATTGCGACATCCCGCATGGGGACGACGGCACGTTTTGGTGCCGGCGGATCCGCATAGCGAGCGTCAGGTTTTCCGAAGTAATATTTGCCGCCCATGGCGCGATTTCCTCGTTGCTGTGATCAAGCCGCAACCGTTTGCTGACGCGCGGCAATACGCGCAGCGATCCATTGATCGATTTCGGATTCGATCCAGGCGATGCGAGCGTGTGAGATTGTGACGCGCGACGGAAACTT
Source organism: Bradyrhizobium sp. USDA 10063 (assembly GCF_054063735.1). Lineage (NCBI taxonomy): Bacteria > Pseudomonadati > Pseudomonadota > Alphaproteobacteria > Hyphomicrobiales > Nitrobacteraceae > Bradyrhizobium > Bradyrhizobium sp. USDA 10063. The sequence goes on from NZ_JBSSGP010000002.1 coordinate 1,729,044, forward strand.
GCCTGCGCGCTCTAGGCGCAAAAGCTGCGCCTTCGAAAGATCGATGCCCTTAGATGCGAGGGCTTCAAAGGAAATGAGAGTCTGCGACATGGCGGTCTCATTCGAAGCTCGCCGCAAATAAAAAAGGCCGGGCGAGCGCTTGTTGCGTTCGTTCCCGACCGTCCCGGTCAAGTGTCGGCCATCCCGGCCCCAATGGCCACATTCGGCCACGGTCGCAATGATTAGATCAAAGATATTAATAGAAAACTAATGCGCGTCAGTGTTGCGAGCTAGCGCTCATTGGGGATCAGATATCCACAAGATCGCGACGGCGGCGGGGTTCCGTACCTCGCACAACCGGCGATAGTATCGACGCATGGAATACGTCCGTTTTGCGGTAAAATTTGCAGCCTTGGCGCTGATCTGCACGCTTGTCGGCGGGTACATTTTCCTCGTCTACAGCGGCGATCTTCCTAAGCCTGACGTTGACGCCTTTCTAAGGCAAGTCGCGCCACCGCTCGCAAGCGGTGGATCGGCGATCGTCGCGGTGGCCATATTACTCTGCTTCTTTTTGACTGCTATTGCACCGCTCATTTACGCCGCCCGGTCCGGCGATTTCTTCACCGTCATCGTCAGCCTCGTTGCACTGGTCGTGTGCTTCGCCATGCTGGTCTACAGTCGGACCGTGATCGATATGGTGCTTGCCGCGATTGTCTATTTCACGAGTGCGTTCATATCGGTGATCATGTACTCGACCAATCGAATATCAGAGGCGATTTCGAAGGCTGATAGCGACGAATTATTGCAGCGCCCAATCGCTGAACGTCAATTTCGGTAGTCACCACCGCCGGTCGGGAAAGTGAACAAGTGAGCGACGAGGCAAAGGGATTTTGGGGCGGCATTTTCCGCCTCGCTCATGATTTAAAGCACCCGGTGGTCGACACTTTCGTGCTCGCATTCTTCACCGTGGGAACGATGATACTCATGTTTTCAATAATGCCCATCTTGGGCGGGGTGATGCGCATGGCGACGGGATTTATGTCGGGCGATCTCGCGATCCAGTCCATCTGGCGAGATTGCCTGGACATCAAGCAAGTCGGAAATCGCGCTTACAAGATCAATCAATGTAAGGGCACAATCGAGCCCCTGAACAAAGACGACGATGAGGATTGAACTCAAACTTGGGGTCGCAACGGCGGTCATGTTTTTCCTATCAACCGCCGCAACATTGGCGGACGAGGGGCAATGCATCTACGCCGGCAAGGTCTACACGGCCGGGGGCACCGTTTGTGAATGCCCGAGCATGACTGGCGATGGGTACCAGGGAGACGCCAAAATCACGAGTCGCCGCTTGGTCTGCAACAAAACAGGTTGGCAACCAGACAACACGATGTGCCTTGAACTCAACTACAAAGGAACATCGTCGTTCGCCGAAGGGGATTTGCCGAAGTACCACAAACTCTACTGCCGGGTGCGATCCAGTTCGACTCCTTCCCCTTAAGGGCGCTGCGGACCCCTCTAAATCCGCAACTCCCAACTGCTGCTCGTGCGCTGCGGCCCGCTCAGCTCAGTCAATGCCCATACGAGCGAATCGACGCGATCCGGTGAATAGCCAACGCGCGCCCGGTCAAAGTCGCTCGTGAACGCGCACATCTGATCTTCCAACACCGGGAAGCTGCCGACATGATGGACCTTGCGTTGCTCGTACAGCGCAGCGATCGGCTCGGCACGGACCACCTTTCCACGGCTCGCGTGCACTGATTTGAAGCTCACCAGTGGATCCAGCGCCCGAATGGTGGCCTCGACCATGGCGCCGCCGTTGTTCACCTCCGCGATGATGCGGTCAGCCTTGTGCCGCCTGTATGCCTTGATCGCCTTGGCGGCCCACTCGTGCGGCGCGTATCGGCCCGACAGATCCTCAAGCACATAAGCGTGCTGATCTTTGGTGACGCCGGCAACTATGATTCCGGTTTCGTCAGATCCCTCGTTGTTCGAAACAGCGGGGTCGATCGCCACGACGATGCGCCGCAGTTCCGGCACGGCCGCCACGCGATCACGATCGAGCCAATCCAATTGCCAGAGGGCGCCTGGCATGTCGCTCAGTAACTCGGCGTTCAATTCCTGCCGGCCGAGCCGTGTCCCCTCGTAGCGTTGCCGCACGGCGGCCAGGAACGTCGGCGCCAGATTCGCTTCGTTCTCAAAGGTCGACCCACGCGTGACCACCACGTCCCGACCTTCGCGCGCCAGGATCTCTTTCAGCAGTTTGACCGGCCGCGGCGTCGTCGTGACGAGCCAGCGCGGATGCTTGCCGAGTCGCAGGCCGAACATCAGCATGTCCCAGGTCGCTTGCGGTTCGTTCCAGGCGGCCAACTCGTCCGCCCACGCCGCATCATGCTCGGGGCCGCGGAGGCGGTCAGCTTCCTCGCTGGAAAAGGTGGTCGCGATGGCGCCGTTCGGCCACGTCAGCCGGCGCTTGGACGGCTCGTATTGGGGGCGGTTCCATGGCGGCGCCATCCGCAACAAGCCGCTCTGTCCCTCCACCATCGTGTCGCGCGCGTCGGCGGCGGTGGGCGCCACCAGGGCGATCCGGCCGGCGGTCCTAGTATCGACCAGCTCGTTGACCCATCCGGCGCCGGAGAACGTCTTCCCGAACCCGCGGCCTGCCATGAGCAGCCAGCCGAGCCAGTCGCCTTCCGGCGGTAGCTGGCTGGGTCGAGCCTTGGCACGCCATCCGCCGTCGGCCAGAGTGTTCGCGAGAGCGGCGGCTATGCTGGTCACTGGATGCACTCCGGTAGTGGGATGGGACAGGGTGGCAGCAGCGGCACGGCATCGATCACGGTGGACGCCCTGCCCTGCCTGACGACCTCCCCCGCCGTCTCCGCGTCGAGTTCGCGCAGCGCTTCCACAACGGCCGCGCGCGCCGCGCTATGGGGCGCCAGGGCGCGCAGGATAGCCGCCTGCACCTTGGCGAACTGCGGGCTGTTCACGATCGCCACGTTGTTCTGAATATTGATGGTGCCCTGCGCGATCGTGGCAATCTCGCCAGTGACCTTGCCGATCTTTTCCAGCACGCCGACGAGCTGGCCGGCCACGATGGCCGCGCCGCGGGCGTCACCGGCTTCTGTGGTGGCCGCCAGTTGGCTCATGAGCATGGTGCGGACGGCGCGGAAGTGATCGAGCACCGACGCGCCTTCGTCGGCCGCCTTGGCCGCCAGGTCGGCGAGCTGCGCCGGGCCGACCAGATAGGACGCCTTCATCTCGGCACTGACGTGGTTGTGCCAGTGGCGGCCGATCGCGTCTTTCGACAGCTTGAACTTTTCGGCTAGCGAATCCAGGCTCGCGCCACCGGCGCGCAGGAGTTCGATCCGCCAACGCTCATCATGAGCGCAGACGGTGCATTTGGGACCACGTTTCACTGAAAACAAAACTCGCAAATTGATGGCGCGATTTTGTACCATACCGCATAAAATAAATTTGCGCAACATAGGCGCGACATGAATCAATAACTAGTTGATACTCTTACATATTTCCATAGACCCACAGATTGTAAATCCGTAGTTCGAACCGAAACGATGCGCGATCGACCGCAAAAGCCGGCGCGAATCGAAAGGCGCATCGCTTTGCTTCTGTCAGAGCAGATTCATTTCGAAGTCTGTTGCGCGACGTTTCAACACCGTCATCTTTACCAAGCACGGCGCTCCATCAAGCGTCGGGAAGAAATAACGACCCTTCACCTCGTGTGCGTGGAATTTGCTGGGATCACGCGGCAGTCCAAAATCTTTCTTCGACTCTGGTATGAACACGATATCTCCGACCGTCGGCATCGATCCACCGAAGTGTGAAGATTCACCAGCGGATCCAATTAATGCACCGCTGTTTGCGTCATAGAATTCCACAATGAATGCGCTCATAACGTCTACTTTCTCCACTTCACTTACGCGTTGAACGTCACACCGTCACATCACCGTCACACCGCGTCACATGTGACGGTCCATTGCCGTCCGTCACGTCACACCACCCTATAGGGTGTGACGGACGTGACGCGGACTAGCGAATTGGAATAGGTGGCATGGTCAAAGAAGAATTTCCGCCCGCCGCCGGCACAATGGAAGAACTGGCGATCGACGGAATTGCGTTCGTGCTGGTAAACCGCACCATGCCGTTATTCTCCTCAATGCGCCCTGTCTTGATCAAGGCAGCTTTTAGACGCCTGAAGGGCTCCCGCGGGTTCGGTGCATCCCGATCCAGCACGCCGCGCCGGAACAACTCCTCTTTCCATGTGTGGACCTCGACCGCGCCTTTTTGACCTTGTTCCTTGATGGCGGACTTGAGCGTGTCCAACGCGTTCACCTGATTGTCGCTCAGCCGTGACGCTCGCTCGGGCGGCGCCTGAACGGGCGTAGCCGAGACGATAAACGCCGTCAGGGCGTCGCCGTCCTCATCTTCGCCGATCACAACTTCCTCGCCCATGAACGACGTCAGCACGCCTTCCGCCTGATCGTTGGCTTTCGTGATCGTTGCGGTCTTGACCTTGTCACCGGATATCTGCACTCCGAGATCGATGTGGCCGGTCTTGGCGCTGCTACCGCGCTCGCCTTTCGTCTCATCCTTTCCGGTGTGCCCGATCGTTGCAAGGTGGACCGGATGACCGAGCCGGTCGTGGATCCGTTTCAAATTGGCCGCAACCAGGTTGACGTGCTGCGCCTTGTCCTCATCGCCACCGCCGGCCGCGACGGCCTTGGCGTACGTGTCGAATATGACCAGCCCGACAAGAATGCCGAATCGTTCTTCGGCCGCCTTGATCGTCTCGACGACGGTTTGCACACAAGCCTCGTCTGTCAGGTCGATAATCTGATCGGCGACCGCGATCGGCAAGCCGGCGTGACCGTCGCGCTTGGCATATGCCGCCAGCCGTCGCCGCTGTAGGCCGGCCCTTTCGAGTGCAAAGTAAACCGTGCCGAATTTCATTTTGGCCTTGAAGCCGCGCCAATTCCGGCCCGCCGCCCCATGCACGGCAATGTCGGTCAGCAGGGAAGATTTCAGCCCGCCCGCCGGCCCATACCACGATGAATCCTCATCGAGCGCGAGCACGCCTTTGATCAGCCATGGCTTTGCCGGCTCGTTGCTGCATTCATCGAAAAACTTGAGAGGCAACGCGGTCACTTACGAATTCCTTTCCCGAAACGCTTCATGCCCAGGTTGGGCTTGAGGTTGGGCTTGAGTTGTGCGCGAACGTTGGCCTCGTACTGGCAGCGCAACTTCTCCAGCTTTTTCCAGAAATAAATCGTGTTCTGCACAGCGATGCGGCGCAGGCTTTTCAGCTCTGGATTGCAGTAAATTAGCCACGTCAGCTCGTTACGCTCTTCAGGCGTGAAGCCGTGGCCGATCCGTTCCCATCCGTTTTCCCAAGCGTGTTTCAGCATAGGAATTACCACCGTCCTCAAGTGCTCATGCGCCGCGTCGCGCTTGGGCTTTGTCGCGGTGACGTCGGCCTCAGCCGCATCGAGGAATGCGCGTGCCACAACCATGTGCTTGGCCGCGTACAACTCATCGCGCTCGTTGAGATCGTCCAACCGCTCGCGCAGTTCGTCGGATGGTTTCCAGCCCTCGCGAGCAGCGTCGCGCAGCGCATCCATGCGCTCGCGGACCTCGGTTAGATCATCAATCCAAAGGCAGTAGCCAATGTGCAGGCGGTCGAGAATTTCGTCGGTGACGGCCACCCACTTGGTGGTGGGCGGCGATTGATGGATGTTCATTGGGGACTCCAACATGGTGGGGTGGAGCCCGACGAAAAATTTCCTTGAAGTTTAAAACGAACTGCGCTATTCAAAAGTCAGCCACGACATCGAATGCGCCGCTCGCCGGATCCTCTCCGTCGGGCGGTTTTTCGTTTTAGGCGGTTTCAAAGCTGGTGAAAAAGATCTTGGGATTGAACGCCCAACGCCGTCCTACTTTACGAGCGCCAGGGAGCTTTCCCCGTTCCAGCATCGCGAAAGTCGCGGTCTCGGTGTGACCGATCACCTTGGCGATTGCGGCCGCACCCCATACGATCTGCTCGCCGGCGGTCGGGATTTCACTCTGTTGAACTGACATCGCGAGTACTCCATTTGAGCGCTCGCCTACCGGCAATAAAAAAGGCCGAGAAGCGAGCACGAAATTTGTGCCAAACGCTCTCGACCATCCCGGTCGTTCGGTTTTCGCGATATCGCTAGGGCATCACGCCCATCGCAGCCATTCCGGCAGACGAAATCACTACTAGCCTAGAAACAACCCTACTCTACTACACTCGACCTTAAATTTCAACTAACCGTGCGCTCCCTCTGCGGCGGCCAGCTCTGCAGCGTCGTCACCGCGCGGAAATAGATGGCCGTAGCGATCGGCCGTCATCGTAATGCTGGAATGTCCCATGCGTCCCTGCACTTCTTTAAGGTTCAATCCCAAGCCCACCGGGGCGCGGTTGATGCACCAGCTTGCGAAATAATGGCGCAGTGCGTGCGTTCCTGAATACTTCGACGTGAGCACCGGCTTTCCATCATCGTCGTGGAGCGGCTTGCCTGCCTCGTCCAGAACCGGTGCCGTCACGCCGGCGGCAATCATTGTCGGGATGACACCGCGCTTCACGATGTTCGAGTGGTTCTCGATGTTGCCGGACCCATTGGGAAAGACGTACAGCAGTTCTCGGATCGACTCGCCGCGCGTGTCTTTCCGGCCGGTGTCATGGCGTGGACACGTCAGTTTCCATTCCCGAAGCGCATGCAGCGTCTTTGGCGGGACGGGGATTGTCCGCTCGCCTGCTTCCGATTTCGGTCGACCGATCTCATTAAATGCATCTGCCCGCTGGCGAACGTGTAGTTCGCCTTTCTTGAAATCGATGTCTTCCCAACGGAGGCCACGCAGTTCTGATGCGCGCAAGCCGCAGCGAATGGTCACGAGCAGCAAGGGCCGCCAGCGGCCATCGGCGGCTTTAAAGATCAGGTCGATTTCCTCCGGCGTCGGAATGTCCACCCCGATCTTTAGCTTACCCTTCGCCCGCCGCTCCGCCTGGCGCTGCTTGCCACGCTTGCGGCCCCGCCCTAAGGCTGCGGACCACGTTCTGACCCACCTGCCCGCGCTCTTGGGCATCGGCGAGCAGCGCGCCAAGATCGCCGGTGACACGCTTGACCATGTCGGCCGATCGCGGTTCCGCTTCGCTCTGCCCTAGCGCCGGCACGCCCTTGCGGAGTTTGTCCTGCCAATCCCGCACCATCGCGACTGTCATTGCAGAAAGCTTTACGGCACCAAGATACGGGTTGATGTGGTCCCGAAGGTGCTGCTCGTACCCGTCGCGGGTTGTGCGTTCCAGATCCCCGCAGGCGTCCAACCAGTGTTGGCCGGCTTCCGCGACCGTGATGCTTTTCGAATGGGGTACGTGCACGCCCTTGGCCACGTCGACCCGGACCTGTGCATGAAAGGCGTGCGCGTCCTTCTTTCGCTGGAAGAATTTCACATGTCGGCGCCGCTTGCCCCGGCTGTCCAGCTCAGGTGTCGAGTATTGGACCAGATAGCTCTGGCGCTTCTCGCCGCTTTTGGTGGTCCAGGTGTGAGTTCGAACCGACATGTGGCGCCCCGTAGAGTTCAGTAGAGGCAGATAGAATACATCAGGCGCAACAAAGGCGCAATATGCGAGATAATTATTCAATAAAATCAATACTTACTATCGGATTTCGATTCCGAGGGTCGGGAGTTCGAATCTCTCCGAGCGCGCCATTTCGGTACAAAACTGGGCACTCCAAAACCTGCCGTTTTTCCGCTTGATGCGGCGACGAGCGTGCGAAGCAGCACGCTTTTCGAGCCCATGATGCGAAGGCGTTTTGCACGGTGCCGTTACGGTGCCATTCAAAACAATGTGCAAACAGACACTTATGACCCCGACGGCCCGGAGCGACACCGTCGCTTTTATCTTGCCTTCCTAATCGGTCGAGATCCGCGCCCCAGCTCTCGGTCGGGAAGGTCGGGTATTGTCGATAGCGAACGACAGGGCGGACTTGTCAATATCGACGCGAATGACCCGATGGAGACATGATGGCGCGACGAATGCCTATCGTTCAAATGCCCGAGCCAGCCGGGCAATCGCTGGCGCAATGATCTGCTGCGGATAACCGCTGAAACCCAGCATCAGCGCCGATTTTGGCTGTGCCTCAAGATACAGCCGGCTCATGGCACGAACCACGACGCCATGTTCTCTCGCGCGCCGCTCGATCGCAACGTCCGACAACCCTGGTCGAGTGTAGGCCACCAGATGCATGCCCTGGTCCGGCGCCTCCACCGTCAAATGGTCGCCCAGCCGCCGACTGAGCGCGGCGACCAGCGCGTCCCGCTGGTTGCGGTATGCCTCTCGCATTCTGCGGATATGAGCGGCGAAGTGTCCTTCTTCCATGAAGGCGGCGACGATCGCCTGGCAAAGGCTCGACGGTTGGCGGTCCATCAGATAGCGCGTGGTGACGAAGGCGCGCAGCAGCGAACGAGGCGCCACGGCGTAACCGAGCCGAAGTCCTGGAAAGAGCGCCTTGTTGAGGGTCCCAACATAAATGACACTCCCGGCCTCATCGAGGCCCTGAAGCGAAGCGAGTGGCCGGCCGCTGTACCGGAATTCACTGGCGTAGTCGTCTTCGACGATCCAGGCTCCCGACTCTCGCGCCCAGGCAAGAAGTTCGAGGCGGCGCGCCATCGATAAGGGAACACCTGTCGGAAACTGGTGCGAGGACGTTATGAAAACGGCGCGCGCTTTTGCAGCGCGACGGATGCCTTCGGTAACGTTGATACCATGCCGGTCGACCGGTATCGGACAAACCTTCGCCCCTGCCGCGACCAGTGCAAGACGGGTCAATGAGTAACCCGGATCTTCAACCCAGACTTCCTTGCCCGGACCTTGCATGACACGGGCAACGATATCGACAGCCTGCTGGGTGCCCGCCGTGATTACGACCTGGTCGGGCTCGCATCGCACGCCACGTGCGGCCTGAAGATAGTCGCAGACGGATTTGCGCAACTCCGGCATGCCCTGCGGGTCACCATAGCCGAGGTGGTGCCGCCCAAAGAACCGCAGCGTGCGCGCGCTGAGCTTACGCCACACTTCGGCCGTTCGTGCATCCACCAATGTGCGCCCCAGATTGAAGGGGCGTTCGTCGCGTTGCGCCGTCACGTCAACGAAGCCGCCGTGATCTCCAAAAGAAGCCGCCGGTTTGGCGGCCGCCGCCGGCCGCTTCCGGCGGCCATGAGTGCGCTTGAAAGGTTCAGGAAGCTCGGAAGCCACGAAGGTCCCTGCGCCCTTCTTGCCGAACGCATAGCCCTCGGCAAGAAGCTGTTCGAAGGCCGAGACCACCGCCGACCGCGAAACACCGAGCCGCGTCGCCAGTTCGCGCGTCGAGGGCAGCCTGGTTGCGGGACGAAGCGCTCCTGACAGGATGGCCGATCGAAACTGAAGATATATCTGGTGGAACAGCGGCACGTCTGTCGCGCGGTCCACGTCGAACGAATAAAGCTCCGACCAGCTTTGTCTGCTCTTCACTGTATCCTCGAAAACTGCTGCCGCCCGATTCGGATCAAGAGAAAGTAAGTGGTATGCCTCATGGAGGCGAAGTGGGTCTTTGTATCAGACCACTATGTCCTATTCTGTTTCGGACAACAAGGAAACCTAAACGGCTCGTTCTTTCGAGCCGCAGCGCGGAGCGCCCCAAATCATGAGCTCACCGCAAATCCGTCGCGCAGACCGGGCCATGTCCGATGAACGTGCGCTTCAGACGCTGGCACAGGGCTATAGCGGCCATCTCGCAACGGTGAGCGAGGATGGCTTCCCATATTGCATCCCGCTCCTGTACGTCTGGATCGACAACGAAGTGTATTTGCACACCACGAGCGCAAGAGGACATTTGCGCTCGAACATCGAAAGGGACGGCCGCGTTTGCTTTGAGATCGATGAACGGGAAGGTGTCTTTGACTATGGCAGGTTCGAATGCGACTCTGGCCTCGCCTATCGAAGCGTATGCATGTTCGGCCGGGCACGGATCGTCGACGACAGGGAAACCAAGCAACGATTCTGCGAGGCCTTGATGCAAAAATACGGCAAGCCGGAGACGAGGCGACCCAAGGGGTTTTTTCCGCGGATCGATGCCATCACCGTCTATGCGATCGCTGTCGGGCGCATGACCGGCAAGGAACAGCCGCTGCCGCCGCTTTCCGAACAATGGCCCGCAAAAGACCGGACGAAGACGCCAATTGCAGACCCTCACGCCCAATCGGAAGCGGCCGGGCCAGGACCACGGCGCCGAGACTGATCCGGAGCGGAGATGCTTCCTCCCGGCAGAGAAAATCACGTCCCAATTGACTCCGCCATGGATTGCCATCAATCCAGTTCCGCAGACCCGATAGGGGTAAAAGAGACTCCTGGAGTCTGACTCTCATGATACTCGACGGCGACTTTTCCTTCAGAGCGGCTCGCCGCGACGACGCTGCAACGGTTTTCAACATCACTCAGGCATCGATCCGCGGCCTTGCAGGGGCCTCTTATTCGCGGGCGCAACTGGAGAACTGGATGGGTGAGCGCACGCCAGCGTTTTATGAGGAACTCATCGCCAGGGGACGAATGACCATATGCCTGCGAAGCGGCGTTGCGGTCGGATTTGTCGACGCCGAACCCGGCGAAGTAACCAGGCTGTTTGTCCTGCCCGAAACCGCGGGGTCTGGAATCGGCCGGCGCCTGCTCGAAATCGGTATCGCCCAGGCGCGGTTGGGCCACAACGGACCGATAAGACTCGAAGCGACGATCAATGCCGAAGGCTTCTACCGAAAGTGCGGCTTCCGAAGCATCGGAAGAGGCTATTTCTCCCACGGTCTTGGTGGCGAGCCTATAGAGATCGTGCACATGGAATTATAAACCCGACATTTCCAACCCGCTTCGGAGCCGGCGTCATGGCGAACTTCATAGAGAAGGCGTCTAAGGCCAATCTGGCGTTTGTCATGGTGATCGAGCGGACCGAAGGGTACGAAACTTTGGTGGGCCGATGGCATGAGGCACTGCATCTGTCGGCGATCGATGACGATCGCTGCGAGCGCCTTCTTTAGCGGCATCTACCGCGACGAGTTGATCATGGCATGGCGATCCTTCAGACCGAATGGGCGCGGCAAGCGCCAAATTGGCATCGGAGATCACCCCAACGGGAGTTCGAATCTCTCCGAGCGCGCCACTTCGGTACGGTACCGGGCACTCCAAAAACGGCCGGCTTTCCGCTCGAAGCGGCAGCGAACGTGCGCAGCAGTACGTTTTTGGCCCCCATGGTGGGAAGTCGCCTGGCGCTCTATTTGTCCTCGTCGGGGGCAAATGGAACGTGGCGCTGAAGGTCCATCCTGTCGTGGAGAATGCGTACGATTTCGATCGTGCTCTTTGGCCCCACCCGGTACATGAGGAAGTGGCTTCCGCGACGACCGCGTCGCGCAACGTGGAGCGTGCGAAGACCCGGCATGATCTCGTCTCGGGCTTGGGAGCCTGCAACATCAGGGCCGTCGGCAAGTTCACCAATCGCCTGAACGAGCGTGTCCCGATAGACGCGCGATTGTCGCGCGCCAAAATTCTCAGTGGTCCATTTCAGGATGTTCGCAAAGTCGACTTCGGCAGTGGCGCCGAGATGGACGCGCCATCTGTGCTCGGCCATAAGGGCTCTATTCGCCTGTTCCGGAGATGACCTTCTCCGAGAGGTCATTCAGATAGGCTTGCAGATCTTCGATACTCCTAAATTCTTTGAATTCGCCTCGATCCAGTGCGCCAACGCCGAGACGAGCCGCGGCCCGGAGGGCCTTCAGCTTGCCGGCGTCCTCCGCCTCACGTTGCTCCACCAACCGCAACCCGTCACGCAGCACTTCGCTGGCGTTCTGGTAGCGACCGGACTTGACGAGAGCGTCAATGAGTTCTTCCTGGCGCTCCGTCAGCACCACATTTCTCGTTGGCATTGGCGTCCTTTCGATCGTTCGAGAAACCGGGCGGAATGGCATAATATGCCATCGCCGTTCGGTCGCCTCAACCCCGATTTCGGCGCGTGCCTTGTTCTGTGCTCGGTGCTGCTGCGCTCTCGAAGAATGCCGCACCTCGCGCAGGAATGCGTGAGCCACCACCCGGCGCTTAGCTCGCCGCGTCCTTGAGCGCGGCTTCGAAGCTCTTTGCGTCGAAGGCCGGCATGCTCTGGATCCGTCCCAGGCCCTGAGTGGCGTACCAGACGGAGAACGCGAGCATCGCTCCCTCATTCGGGGCATCGACGATATCGACGAAATCGTAATAGCCCTGCGTGTAGTGGATCGACTCGACCTTGATGCCCAGCTTGTCGAGTTTTGCCTTGGCCTTGCCGATCCGCTCCGATTGCTTGCTTGCCCACTCCGGGCTCAGATTACCAAGCAGCACATATTTCATGGCTACCTCCACATGATGTCGATCATGATGCGCGAAGGAACCGCGCAATTATACGCCTTCCAGGGACCGGTGCCATGTCGCTGTGCGTAGCGGGAACGGCAAGAAACGGCCTCCCCGGCCCGGCATTTTGCCCGACCAGCCCTACAGCCAGCGCCGCACCCGCGCGCGGTAGCGGCGATAGACGTTCCCGAACTTGCGCTCGAGATAGGCTTCCTCCCGGGTGATCACACCGTAGCGGATGACAAGCGCGAAGGGCACCAGCGTCATCAACAGCCAGAGGTCATTGAAGGCAATGGCCAAGCCGATGAGCCCCAGTACCATGCCGAGATAGATGGGGTTGCGCGTGAAGCGGTAGGGGCCAGTCTCCACGATGGTCGTGGACGGCAAGTTGGTGGGCACATTCGAGCCGGCCCGGGTCATGGTAGTGATCGCCCACGCGACCAGCGCCACCGCAAGGACAAACACCATCGCGCCGAGCCAGCCTGCAGCAACCACGCCCGGCAAGAACGGCAAAGGCATGAGCCAGTTGAGCGCGAGCCCGGCAATCACCGCGAGCGCCCACGCGATCGGGGGCCGGACAATGACATTCGCAGTGTCTGCCGTGTCAGCCATGGCGGGTCCGGTGAACCTGGACTCCTTTTGATGTGGCCAGCCGAAGACCATTTGCAAGCGTAAACGGTCGTTACGTCAATGGCGCTGCATTTTTTCCGAATCGGAGAAGCGTCCTATGTGGCTTCGGATGCATCATGCAGTTCAGCCGCATCATCGGTCCGATGGAAGCCTTCCAAATTTGGAGCGCGAAAAGCCACGCTTCCCGTTCGTGATCAGCAACGAGAGTCGGAGCGGCCCCGGCCTTCACGGACAGCCCGGCTTTGTTGCCCTCGTGGCGTCCCATCGATCTGAACAGGCCTGCGATCAGAGTGGGCGGGTCGCCGTTCAAGACCTTCGCTGAAGCCGAGAATGCATCTGAGGCGATGCTGAAGCACCTGACCGATGGCAGGGTGGAATAGCCGGACGGCTCCCCCTGCGTCGCCATGGGTCCGCGACTGTGGCAACGTTAGCCTGGGTTGAACCTCGTTCAGGATGCTAGCGCGACCTTCGCTCGCCTCTTCAAGCGTTTGAGCAAGCCGTTCCAAGCATTGTCGCCGCTGCTGATATTTCCGCGCAGCTTCGCCTTTTCGAGGGTGACGAGATCGCCGCAGCCCTCGCAGGCAAATTGCGGTTCCTCCTGAAGCCATGGCATCGCTTCCCTATCGTCGCCGCCGAAAGGAGGAAGGGAAGGATTGACGTCAGCATCGTCACAAATTGCCGGCGCGACGCCCGGCACGACGCAGTGGGGACAATGACGGTCAGCGGCCTTGCCGAGTTGGTATGCAAACTCTCGCCGAAGAACGTCTCCATCCCACGTCGTGCCATCGCTCTTGATGAGCTTCCTGGCACGCGCAACAGCATGGCTTTCAGCCGCGTCGTCACCGATACGGATCGTCACGTCCAAGTGGAAGGGGCATACCGCTATCGCGTGGGTCGTTTCCAGCGCGTAGTGCACGGCGGAACCCAGATCATCGGCGTAGCTGTTTGCTGACATGGGAGCCTCCTTGCTCAGACCAGGCGGGGCTCGGGGTGCCTAGGAGGCCGGGCCCCATAACCTCAACAGCCTCGGCAAACTGGTTGTCCGGCTACGATGCTTTCTTACCGCAATAACCCAAACGCGTTTTTGATGTAGCGCAAAGGAACTCCCGGCTGATCTCGCTGGCTGTTGCGGAGATGACCTTGTCCGGAGAACTCATCCAGGTCTTCGATAGTCCAAATTCCTTTGAACTCCCGGTTCTACGATCCGGGTACGCCGGGCATCCGTGGTTCAACTCGGAAAGATGAGGCACGTCGTTGTGCCATGAGCAAGCAATCGGCCCTTGCCGTCCGTGACGCGCCCCTCGGCGGTGCCGATGCGGCGCCCACAATTCAAGACCATTCCTTCGGCCCTGATCCGGCCTGTTTCCGGCGTGATTGGGCGCACGAGCGAAATCTTGAATTCGAGCGTTGTCTGAGCCACGCCCTTGTCCAGCATCGATTGGACGGCGAGCCCCATACAGCTATCAAGCAGCGTCGCCGTGAGGCCGCCATGGACGGTGCCGGCCGGGTTCAGGTGGGCATCAGTTGGAATGAGCGTCACGACAACGCGACCGCGTGTAGCTTCGGCCACGTCGTATCCCAACGTTTGCGCCAAGGTGTTGAGAGGAATCGTGCCGCTGGCAAGGCCCTGCACAAACTCCAGCCCACTCATCGTCTTCTGTGTCTCGGCATCCACCGTCCCAAAGGTCTTGGTAAGCATCGTATCGCTCCGTCTCGCTCAGTTCGCTATCGTCTTTGGCGATGCTTTCTTCCGGAAAGCTGATGGTGACCGGCCATAGATCCGGTTGAAAGATGCTCTCATGCGCCTTGCACTCGAAAACCCGGCACGCTTGGCTATGAGAGGGATTGGAAGATCGCTTTCATCGAGGAGACGCTTTGCACGTTGAACACGACGTGAAAGCGCGACTTGCAGGGGCGATGCGTCGAGGTGCTCGGCAAACAGCCGCGCAAGGTGCCGGGCCCCTACTCCGAGACGATCGGCCAATGCTGCGATATTGCTCCGATCAAGCGCACCATTTTCGATGAGCGCCAGCGCACGCTCGACCGTCGTCCTGGTCCCCTTCCACGCCGGGCAGAATGGAGCCGCCTCAGGACGACAGCGGAGGCAAGGTCGAAAACCCGCATGTTCAGCGGCAGCGGCGCTCCGATAAAACCTCACATTCCGAGAGAGCGGCGTTCGCACCGGGCAGACCGGCCGGCAATACACTCCTGTTGTCTTGACCGCCACAAACACCTGCCCGTCCCACGCCGGATCGCGGCGCCGAAATGCCTCATATTGTGCGGCGAAGTCGAGCATGCGATTGCTATAGCGACCATTGCCGCATGTAGCGAGCCATTGCCGAAGATCAGGTCCGAAAACGACCGCGGCCAGGCGGCGAGCGGTCATAGCTCAGCGGGATAGAGCATCGGATTTCGAAGACCGACGAGTTGGCGGCCCGCGGCCGCAATGCGCTCGCGTTGCGGCTAGGCGAAAGCCGCGTTCACACCGCCGAGGCGTCGATCTGGCGACGGATCACCCGCCGCACTTCCGCATTCGACAGGAACAGATCGTGGTTGATGATGCCCCAGCCCGAGTCGGACGCATCGACCACGCGCACGCCGAGCTTCTCGATGACGGCTTTCTCGGCCGCTCCCACCCGTGTCATCCCGCCGGCGAGTTGCCCGGAGAGTGCGAGCGCACGGTCGTTCGTTGCGGTGATGACCGTGATCTTGCGGGCGAGCGGCCCGATGCGATTGATCGCCGACGAGAACACATCCATGTCGATGTCAGGCGAGGCGAACACCACGGCGCCGATCCTGCCGTCAACGGTGTCGCCATATCGGTCATGGAGCTGGCGCAGGCTTTCAAGCGCCAGCATGGTTCCCATGCTGTGCGCGACGATGTGGACGCGGCCGACGCCCGGAGGCGTCACGACGGCCTGAAGCACGCGCTCGAAGTCATCGCGGGACCACATGGCGCTGTCGCGGTCGTAGGCGTAGTCGAACAATCCCGCCTTGGAGGGCCAGGAGAACACCATCGTCTGGCCGCGGAACTTGATGCCATCGGAAAGGTGGGCGGCATCGAGCGCTGCCGTCTGGAACGTCTGTTTGAAGCCGTGCACGTAGATCAGGACGTCTGAACCGCCGCCACCGGGCTGCCCGAGAAGATCGCTGACGTCTCCCGAAACCGGCTCGACCTGATCAATACGCCAATCGCCGAGCCCGGCTGCCGCCAGAGAGAAGCGGCTCTCGTCCGGTGGCACCAGCTTCGCCCTTGCGACGGTCATCGTGGAGGCCCGGTCCGGCCCGAACCAGGGCTTCGCGCGCCCACCGTTCACGCGCTTGCGCGTGGTCGCGACAAGCAGCGTGGGGTCCACCGACAGCGACGACGCGTCGTAGGGCGTGCCGGTCGCGCCCAGGCTGGCGCATCCGCCGAGCGCGAGCACGCCGGCCGACGACGCAAGCCCGCGCAGCAACGCGCGGCGGGACGTCATCACTTCATGTTGCTGCAAATGTCGGACGATCACGCAGGACCTTCAGAAACTGCCTCGCAAGGCGGGCCCCCTCAAGTTTCCTGGATCATGATGGCGGCGAGAAAAGGGCGGCCAAGCCAAGACGTAGACTGCGGTTCCACGTCGCGCGTGTTCCAGGAGAAGCGAGTGATCCTGGAACGCGAAGCCGAGTCGGACGACGACATCTGGAACGGCTGGCAACGGTCCCACCGGTGCGTTACACAAGGGTTGCGTTCGAGGGGGCGCACCGGAACGATGTCGGGGAAAATCGTATTCGCAGACCGTCTGAGGGGCATCGCCGCGCTATGCGTGGTGGTTAGCCACTATCTCAGCACTTTCTGGACCAAACAGGAGTACATTCCACCCGTCACCGGCCTCCCGGAACTGCACGCTGCCATTCCAATCTACGTTCAATGGCTGCAAATCCCGTACTTCAATTGGGGCGGGTTCGGCGTTGCCGTGTTCTTTCTGATCAGCGGCTTCGTCATTCCATTTTCGTTTGCCAACTACCGCAGAGCCGACTTCCTGATCGCGCGCGTGTTGCGCCTCTATCCGACCTATCTCATCGGCCTATCGATCACGCTCGCGACCGTCGCGGCCGCGAACTGGATCATCGGAACGCCATTCCCGCACGCCGCGGGAGAAGTCCTAATCGCGTACCTTCTCGGCGTGCGGGATTTCCTCTGGGTCAAGAATCTGGACGGCATCGTCTGGACGCTGGAGATCGAACTGAAGTTTTATGTTGTCTGCGCAGTCATCGGCCCTTGGCTTCGGGATGGATCCCTGAAGGTGTTTGCTGTCCCGGTTCTTCTGTTCGCGATCGCTCTCTTTCTAGGAAACTACCTGCCGATCTCGCCAAGCATTCACCTGAACACCGTAGCGCTGAGCTCACCCTTCCTGGCGTTCATGTTCATCGGGGTCGCGTTCAACTATTACCATCGGAACCTGCTCGACGCGCGTAACACGCTGACCCTTGTTCTGGCCTTGTTGACGGCGTTCGCCGTCGCCGAATTCTACGGGATGTTCAAGCTACGCGAGCACATACCCAGCTATTGCCTGGCAGTATTCCTGTTTGCTCTGGCAATGAAGCACTCGAAACTCATTGCCCGCGTACCTACACTGCCGTTCTGGTCGAGGATCAGCTATCCTTTGTACGTCGTCCACGGCGTAGCGGGATATGCTCTCATGACTGTCATGCTCGCTTACGGGATCAGAGCATGGCTCTGCATCATTGTCGCATTTTCCGCGGCGACGCTGTGCTCCTTGGCGCTGCACTATCTCATCGAGGCTCCGACACATAAACTCGGCAAGACGTTCGCCGCGAGGATCCGTGGCAGGCCCTTTGCCGAAGACGCTTCGCTCGCCAATGGAGACACGATTCAGGTCGAGCAAGCACGCGTCTAGGTGCGCACGTCCAAGCGCAAAGGCTAGTAATTCATGATCGAGCCGGGCGTCGTCCCCACTCTCGCAGGCCTTTCGCTCGCGCTCGGAGGACCGGCGTTGCTTGCCAGCCCAGCGCATCGGCTGCTCGGGGACGAGGATGCGCTGATTACCCGTGTGGTCGACCAACTCTGCTTGCTCGCCATGGTCGGCGGCGTGATCGCCGTCGTCCTGTTCTGGGAGGCGCGGCCGCTTGCTTCGATCGGCTGGCGCGGCTTTGGGCCGGCGTCGCTCGCCTGGGGCGCGGCCCTCACCCTGTTCTTCGTGTGGGTGCTCCTTCCGGCCGAGGTCCACGTGCTGGCGCGGCTGCAGCTCGGCGGATTTGAAACCGGATTGGCAAGGCTGTCACGCTTGCCTGCGTGGTTCCTGATCCTCGCCGCGATCACCGCGGGCATTGCTGAGGAAACGCTGTTTCGTGGCTATGCCCTTGAGCGCATCGCGGAACTGACCGGCAGTTACACGGTCGCCGGCCTCGCCACAGTCGCGCTGTTCGCGCTCGTGCACTTGCGGCTGTGGGGCTGGGGACCGGTCGTTGCATTTGTCGTGAGCGGCGCAGTGCTGACGCTGTTCTTCATCTGGCGGCAGGATCTCCTCGCCAATATCGTCGCTCACGCGGCTACCGATACTATCGGGCTGCTCCGCACCGCGGCACACGGTCGCAAATCACGGGATCGCAGCCCATGATGCGTCCGATTGGGTTCCGGGGGTGCTCACAGCGGGGAGCACCCCCCACCAGAGGTGTTCACAACGGGGCCACCGTGATTCTCCGGAATCCAATTGGGACTACGATACCGCTAAGGTTGCTGTCGCCGGGGCCAATTTCATTCCGAAGCGATTTGTTAGCCGGCAAGGGCCGCTGAGAAATCAGCGGCCCTTTCGTCTTAGGGGTGGCGCCTTCCGCGCCAGCAGCGGTCCTCATGGACTATTGTGGATGCTTCCACTGCATCAGCCTGCAGCCCCGCCGCCATTGCTCAGGCGGCCGATAGTCCATTCGGCACCTTTGTTGTATCGGCAAGCCACGCGAGCATATCGTTTCCTCCGCGCAGCGAGCCCTCGACGAAGCGCGGGTCCTCCTGCTTGTTGAGCGCCTGTCGCATCATGTCGGCGCCTTTGGCGTCGTCGGACATCAGGAGGAAGAAGCCGACAGCAACGAGCGCCAGCCTCTCGACCGATTCCTGTAGCTGCGCGCGCTGCCCGACAGCATCAAGAACTCCGAAACAATAACCAAGAACCCAGAGGCGATCGATAGACTGGGTCACGTCGCCCGGCGTGAGCCTGAACTGCAGACTGATGAAGTCGCGGCCGATTCTCGCAAATTCTTCCAGCTTCTTGAAATCGACCATGTCTTGTTTCCTGTCGGAGCACAAAGTCTCCGTGTCGGCTGGCGGCTTCCTGGACTTGATTGCCCCTTGCCTTTTGGGAACGTTTGCCTTCAGGAGCGCGCGGCGGCGGCTCTCCCGCGTTCGGTCACCTGATAGGACACATGGCCGAGGTCATAAGAAAATACCTTCAGCCAGCCCAACTCGACGAGGCGCTGATATCTGGTCTGATCAAGGTGTTCGATCACCGCCCTGGGGCGGCCGGCCGCAACGATCTCCCGGATTAATCTGAAGTCATCGAGCTGCGCCATGATCAGTGCTCCTCGTTACGTTCCGCACAATTAGTTCGCCTTGAGCGAGAGGTTTCAAACCTCATCCGGTCCTTGCATCAGCGCGTTGCAAGCCGCCGTCGGGGCGTCAGCAACAAGCAGTTGCTGTCTTCCTTCACGAGCGCATATTTGCCGTGGTCGTCCTCGTCGATCGAACGTGAACGCGACTTACGGATCGCGTATCCGAGGATGTGCCCGCGCTCGCAGGGCACCCTCCTTCCTCAAGCGCATGGCAATGCCATTGTGGCTGAACGCCGGACGAAGGTTGCATTGCAATCGATTCACCCGCCGGCCCGGGATCACGTCGATACGCTTGCTTTGGACGTTGTTTCCGCACCGGCTCGAACGAGCATATCACGCGCGCAGTGGCGGCGATAGACGGCTACTCCTGGACTCGGGAACCAACCGTTCAGGTAAAAAGATTGTCAGCGCCGATCTCTAGCCCACGGACCAGCGAAGCTTAGAGCATCACGAGTTGGACCACGCCGTCTTCGATCTCGCCGCGAGCAAGCCTCGCGCGGGCGATATTCTCGAACTCGGTTCGATGTCTGTGCAGGTAGCTGAGAGCCTGGTTCTGGGTCCGAAACGTCGTCTGGAGTCGGCACGCTTGCCTGAGCGGCCCGACCGCCAGCGAAAATGTAATGGTTTGCCCTGCCTCGTTGGTGGGTGCAGTCCGCGTGCTCTTCGCCATGTGTCCGCCTACTCCATAGGAAATGAGCGTCAGATGAGTTTCGCACTGTGCCCCTGAGCGCTGGAAGTCAATGGCTTGACACTCATCTGCGCACGCTCGCGCAGTGAGGCCACATTGCTGTCACATGTTGCGGTCCCACCGCTAGGGACCTACTCCGCTTCGTGCACGAGCCATAGCGACGACGCGGCTCGGCCGCCGATTGCAGAAAAGAGGTGTCATGACAACGAAGAGCGCAGCGCTTGGCGATCGGTTCCTTACGTAGGCCGGATCAAAGCTAGAGCCGAACGTAAGCGCTACTTGGAGAGCGCCTTCTTGCGCTTCTTGTTCGAGACGTCCGGACGAGCCGTTTGAGCTGTCGCTTCCTCGGCTTCCCTGGCCTCTCTCAGGGCGCGAAGACGCTCCATGTTCTTACGCACCGCAATGGCCTGTTGCTGGATGTCCGCCATCGCTCGCGCACCTTCTTCCGATGCAAGACGTTGCCGGTTAGCGCGCGCGATGCTTTCCGGGGATGCTTCAGCGGATTTCCTGTCGGCCATCTTGTCTTCTCAATCCGCAACAACGCAAAGCCCGCTCAATCCCGGGATCGAGCGGGCAATACCGCCATTTCAGTACATCCGTGAAATGGCGCGAACGGTTCAAGCCAGCGACAGATTCTCCGCGCTTACCTTGCCCCGCATTTTGTCCGTCTTGATTTCAAAGGCCACCTTCTGGCCTTCGGCAAGGCCGGAAAGACCCGCCCGTTCAACGGCACTGATGTGAACGAACACATCGTTCCCGCCATCGTTGGGCTGAATAAAACCAAAGCCCTTCTGACCGTTGAACCACTTCACAGTACCTATCGGCATTCTCTCTTCTCCAAAGCATATTCGCGTGACCGTCACGCGATCCATTCAACTGGTCGATGTCTTTGGGAAAGAGCCCGCGGGCACATTCAGAAAGGCACAGCGGCTAATCGAACCGACACAACCTACAGGCCTTGGCACTCCATTACAAGCGCCGCAGGCAAAATAGGCCTGACGGAAGGAACTTCTCCATTCGATGCAGCATCGCTGGCTGCAAATGAGGACAAGCTGCTCAGTCGAAGTTCTTGCAAAAAGAGGCTGGCTATTTCCGCCCGTTGCGCAAGCTGGCACGCAAGCAGGCTGTTCGAGACGGACTGATCGCGGCTCCGGTCAGAAAGCCAGCCGACAACAACAAGCGCGGGACAGCACCACGTGCCGACATCATCGCCAGAACAGGACAGAACTAGCTGACTCCCGCCCAGGGGGTCGTGCAAACGAAACGCGCGACTGCAGCGTACACTTTTTGACATACGCGGGGCTTGTCTGCGTGTATACTACGATCATCACCGCTCAATGTTCGGCGTCCATCGGTGACTGAGAGTGTTGTGCTCCCGCCGCAAAACAGGGAGTGCCGTATGCCCGATGCGCAACTCATCAACAAGCTTTCGCCCCGCGAAACAGTGCGGCCCCGCTGCCCGATGTGTCAGGCCCGAATGGAGGTACTCCATGTCGTGCCGGGAAGACCAGGCTTCGAGCACTGGACCTTGAGGTGTCGGAAATGCGGGCTCGTCAATGAAGCTCAGGCCGCTGCAGATCCAATCGGTTCCGAAGTGCTAGGCTGGTTCGGTGGCGAACTGAAGCCGCCGCAATAGAGGCTCGGGCAAGCAGCGGGATCCACAAAAGTGGCGCTGAGATCGGCCCACAATGCGCCATGGAACGATGGCTGCTCTCGCTGATTATATCGGATAATCAGTCCGTCGAGGGCGACGATCGTGATTTACGCACTCAGCATGATCCTGATTCTGATGGGGGCAGCCGCTGGCGCTGGCGTCCTGATTGTTGCGGGACTCGACGCTGAGATGGGATCGCGCAGACGCACCGATTGACCGGCGCTGTCTCGACGCGGAACAGGACACTCCTGAACAGGATACTCCTGAACAGGCCGTCCGCGACCTCACGAAATACATTCATAGCAAGCGCGAGCTGCAAACGAGACGAGGCCAAGTGGCAGCGGGCACGTTCCCGCGTCGCCATGTCGCTCCTGCGCCGAATGCGTTCACAAAATCCGCGTGCAATTTCGAAAGAACCGGAACAGCGGCTTCGACATGCTGTGCCGACTTTGGAACCAATCTAAACGGCCGGTATTCTCCGCTGCAGTCCCCCGCGGATGGCAGCCACCTGCAAAACGGAGTCGCTGACGATGCAAGATGGAGCCGTGCAATCGGGCGCCAGCCCGCAGCCGCTGCCGGAAAAGGTATCGGTGACACTGACCGTCAACGGGGTCGAGAGGCGCTTTTCGGTCCTGCCCTGGGTCTCGCTTCTGGACGCACTCAGGGATCATCTCGATCTCACCGGCACCAAGAAGGGATGCGACCACGGCCAATGCGGCGCATGCACCGTGCTGGTCGACGGTCGTCGCATCAATTCATGCCTGACGCTTGCGGTGATGCGGGACGGCTCGCGCGTCACCACGATCGAGGGACTGGCCACCGACGGCGCGCTGGATCCGCTGCAGCAGGCCTTCATCGACCATGACGCCTTCCAGTGCGGCTATTGCACGCCCGGGCAGATCTGCTCCGGCGTCGGGCTGATCGCCGAGGGACGGGCCAGGAGCGCAGATGAGATCAGGGAGTTCATGAGCGGCAACATCTGCCGTTGCGGCGCCTATCCCAATATCGTCGCAGCGATCCAGCAGGCGATGGGGGCCAAGCCGTGATCCCGTTCCAATATACAAAAGCGAACGACGTCGCCGACGCGGTGCGGCTGATCGCGGCCAATAGCGGCGCAAAGTTCATCGCCGGCGGCACCAACCTGCTCGATCTCATGAAGGACAATGTCGAGCGGCCGACGACGCTGATCGACATCTCCCGCCTGCCGCTGACCTCCGTCGAAGAGACCGCCTCAGGTGGCTTACGGATCGGCGCGCTGGTGCCGAACGCCGACCTTGCCTGGCATCCGCTGATCGAAAAGCGCTATCCGCTCGTGGCAAGCGCGATTCTGGCCGGCGCCTCGCAGCAATTGCGCAACATGGCCTCCACCGGCGGCAACCTGGTGCAGCGGACGCGATGCGCCTATTTCTATGACACCGCGACGCCCTGCAACAAGCGGCAGCCGGGCTCCGGCTGCTCGGCCATCAATGGCATCAACCGCGGTCACGCCATCCTCGGAGCAAGCACGTCCTGCATTGCGACGCATCCGTCCGACATGTGCGTGGCGCTCGCCGCGCTCGATGCCACCGTGCACGTGACGGGCCCGAAGGGCGCACGCGCCATTCCGCTCACGGACTTCCACCGTCTGCCCGGCGATACCCCGCATATCGACACCAATCTCGGCCCGGACGAGATCATCACCGCGATCGAGGTGCCGGCCAAGGGCTTCGCGTCAAACTACTCCTATCTGAAGATCCGCGACCGGATGTCCTACGCCTTCGCACTGATCTCGGTGGCGGCGGCGCTCGAGCTGAAGGACGGCACGATCCAGGAGGCGCGGCTCGCCCTCGGCGGCGTCGCCCACAAGCCGTGGCGCGATGTGGCGGCCGAGGCGGCGCTGCGCGGACAGCCCGCTGAGGAAGCGAGCTTTGCCCGCGCGGCCGAGCTGCTGCTTCGCGACGCCAGGCCCCAGGCGCATAACGGTTTCAAGGTCGATCTCGCGCGGCGAGCGATCATCCGCACGCTGTCGCAGGCCGCGCACGGCACGCCGCAATCGCAATCGAACAAGACGATCCAATGAGCATGGTCAACAACACAGCGAAAACCTATACCGGCACCGCCACCTCGCGCGTCGATGGCCGCGCCAAGGTCACCGGCGCCGCCAAATATGCCGGCGACTTCAACGCAGGCGGCCTCGCTTATGGCGCGGTCGTGGAAGCCACCATCGCCAGGGGCCGCATTGCATGGATCGACGCAAGCGAGGCGTTGCGCGTGCCGGGTGTGATCGACGTGATCACCCATGAGAACAGGCCGCGCGTCGCCGACAGCGATGAGGCGTGGAAGGACGATGTCGCGCCGGAGCAAGGTTCGCCGTTCCGCCCGCTCTATGATGACACAGTGAAGTTCAACCAGCAGCCGATCGCGCTGGTGCTGGCGGAAGAATGGGAAATCGCGCGCTACGCGGCGTCGCTCGTCCGCGTCGACTACGAGAAGCAGCCATTCGTCACCGACGTCTATCGCAAGCGCGATGATGCCATCATGGTCGAGAAGCCCGACAAGCAGCGCGGCGATACGGTGAAGGCGCTGGCGGCGGCCGAGGTGCGGCACGAGGCCGACTATTTCATCCCGACCGAGCATCACAACCCGATGGAATTGTTTGCGACCACGGCGATGTGGGAGGCCGGCGGACCGCTCACCGTCTATGACAAGACCCAGGGCGTGCAGAACGTGCAGCAGTTCCTCTGCAACGTGTTCGAGAAGAAGCCGGACGAGATCCGCGTGATCTCGCCCTATGTCGGCGGCGCCTTTGGTTCCGGCTTGCGGCCGCAATATCAGGTGGTGCTGGCGGTGATGGGCGCCTTGAAGCTTCAGCGCTCCGTCCGGCTGGTGCTGACGCGCCAGCAGATGTATGGGCTGGGCTATCGTCCGGCCACCATCGAACGGCTTGCGCTTGGCGCGCGGCGCGACGGCACGCTCGATGCGATCAGGCATGAAGCGATCGCCGTGACCTCGCAGTTCGAGGAATTCTCCCGCAACGATACCGGCTGGTCGGCCCTGCTCTACACCTCGCCGAATGCCCGATATGAGCACCGCGTGGCGCCGCTGGACGTGCCGACGTCCTGCGACATGCGTGCGCCGGGTGCGGCGACGGGCGTCTATGCGCTGGAGAGCGCGATGGACGAGCTCGCGGTCGCGCTGAAGATGGATCCGGTGGAATTGCGGCTACGCTGCTATTCGGAGCGCGACCAGAACGAGGGCCTGCCCTACACCAGCAAGCGCCTGCGCGAATGCTATCGCGAGGGCGCCGCGGCCTTCGGCTGGGAGAAGCGCAAGGCGGAACCGCGTTCGATGCGTGACGGCAAGACTCTTGTAGGCTGGGGCATGGCCTCCGGCGTCTGGGAGGCGCTGCAGATGCCGGTCGCGGTGCGCATCGTGATGACTGCCAACGGCCACGCCGCGGTCTCCTGCGCGGCTTCCGACATCGGCACTGGCACCTATACGATCATGGCGCAGGTCGCGGCCGATAGTCTCGGGCTTCCGATCGAGAACATCACGATCCACCTCGCGGATTCCATGCTGCCGAAGGCGCCGGTCGAGGGCGGATCATGGATGGCGGCCTCCGCCTGCCACGCCGTGATCGCGACGGCGAGCGAGGTTCGCAAAGAGTTGCTGCGGCTGGCAAAGCTGATGAAGGCATCGCCGCTTGCCGATGCGGTCGAAGAAGACGTCACCCTTTCCGACGGCAAGCTGGTCAGCCGGACGCAAGCCGCGCGCGGGGTTTCGATCTCCGACATCATGCAACATGGCGCGATGGAGCGGATCGAGAAGGAAAAGACCAACGAATTTGCCGAGGACAAGGCGCACGCCAGGAACACGCACTCAGCCGTGTTCGCCGAGGTCAAGGTCGACGAACAGCTCGGCGTCATCAGGGTCACGCGCGTCGTCAGCGCGGTCGCCGCTGGCCGCGTGCTCAACCTGAAGACGGGACGCAGCCAGGTGATGGGCGCCGTCGTCGGCGGCATCGGCATGGCCCTGCATGAGGAGACGATCTACGACCATGGCCTCGGCCGGATCGTCAACCACGACATCGCCGAGTACCATGTGCCCGTCAACGCCGACATCCACGACATCGAGGTGATCTTCATCGACGAGCCAGATGAACTGATCAATCCGCTCGGGATCAAAGGGCTCGGCGAGATCGGGATCGTCGGGGTCGCGGCGGCGGTCGCCAATGCTGTCTACCACGCCACCGGCGTGCGGGTGCGCGACCTGCCGATCACCCTCGACAAGGTACTGGCGGGCCGCCGGGCGGCTTGACGACATCAGCCGGCATCCCTATTTTCTAGCTAGAAAATCTAGCCAGAAAGTTCGTGTGATGACCCGGCGAAATTGGTCGGTGCAGGACGCCAAAAACCGCTTCAGCGAGGTCGTGGAGGCAGCGCGGCGGGCACCGCAAACCGTCACCAAGCACGGCAGGCCCGCTGTCGTAGTCGTCGATATCGAGGAATACGACCGGCTCCGGCGCCTCGAACGCGCCAGCGCACCGTCATTTGCGGAGGTCCTGCTGGCCATGCCGCAGGATGACGTGGAGTTTGAGCACCGCGATGTTCGCGTGCGCGACCTCGACCTCTGATGTTCCTGATCGACACCGTGACGCTCTCGGAGCTGCGCAAGCGGGAGCGCGATCCGCTGGTCGTGGCATGGTTCGAGCGGCAGCGAACGGCCGATCTGTTCCTCAGCGTCATCAGTATTGGGGAGATCGAACGCGGCATTGCCCGACAGCGTGAGACCAACCCGGATTTTGCGGGCGCGCTGGCGGCCTGGCTTGATCGCGTGCTGACGCTGTACGGCGAAAGGATCGTACCGTTCGACCTGCGCGTAGCCCGGCGTTGGGGCGCGCTGAGCGCCAGCCTTGGCAATGATAGCGCCGACCTCATGATTGCGGCGACGGCCCTGGAATACGGGCTGACGGTTGTGACCCGCAATGCCTCCGATTTCAAACCTACGGGGGCCGCTGTACTCGCCCCCTTCAGCCGCAAGCCGGGCCGAAAGGCATAGAAATAGCTTCGACTTTCTGCCATCTCCGACCCCAGACCCCGGTCCCATCGAGTTGAATCCTTTCGGAAAAAACCGGTGTCCACATTCCGGCCCGCGCTCCAGAAGGGTTGCCGCCACGCCGAGAGATCAGCTAAATCGGCAGTCTTTAGGGATTTGGCTGGGCGCAACTAGTTTGCGAGCGCCAGAACGAAGGCACCTCATATGAGAAAGATCATCCTCGCGCTGGCGCTGCTGTATCCGGCCGCCGCGCTCGCCCAAGGGACTACCCCGCCTGCCGATCCGGCCAATCCCCCCATGGTCGGCGATAAGCCGCTGATGCAGGTCGGCACCAAGAAGCCGGCGGCAAAGAAGGGTGAGAAGGCCAAGCAGCAATCGGCCGCGCAAAAGCTCCAGGCATGCCAGGAGATCGATGACGGCACCAAGGAGCGGCTCAATTGCTATGACGAGATCTTCACGCCGCAGCCCAAGCCAAAGCCCGCCGCGGCCAAGGCCGTCAGCGAGTGCCGGTTCGTGAAGGAAGAGGACGAGCGGCTGACCTGCTACAACGGCTTCGCCGACAAGATTCCCAGGCTCCCGCAGTAGTCCGGCCGCAATCCGGTTACCAGGTGCTGTTCCAGAACGGCCCACCGCCGAAGAAGCCGAAACGCGACTGCTGCGCCACCCGCATCGGCCGCTGGCCCATGAACATCGGCTGCTGGCCCGCATACATCGGCTGACCCGCGTACATTGGCTGCGGCTGGTAGCTGCGGGCCCGGGCGACCTTGTGCTTCTTGGGCGCCTGCGGCTCATGCTTCTTGGCCTCGGCTGGGACGTACTGGGCGAAGGTCTCGCGCGCGCTGGCCTGGGCTGACGACTCGGCGGCCGGCGCCGGTGGAAGCGGCGCAGCAGCCATCTGGGTGGCCGGGGCTGGCGGCACGATGGTCGGGAGGCTGGTGTCGAAAACCACCCGCTCGGGCAGCTTCTGGGCCGAGTGGATGCGGACGGTCGACTTGTCGATGCCGGGGGCGCTATGGGTTGCCGTGGCCGTATCCTGCGGGACAAGAGCGTCGACTGCGTACAACAGCGCGAGCAACGCTCCGCCGACGTACAGGAAATAACGCGTCACCAACATCAGAACTGCTCCCCCGCGCGATGACGCGGTTTACTCGCCTAATGGCGATATAGGGAGTTAGTTCCTAGCCACACCCTGCAGGTTCAACCAAAGCGTTCACTTTTTCGGGACGCCTGCGCTAGATCATGATCCGGAAACGTGGAAACCGGTCTTGCGAAAAGATCATGCTCAAACAAAGAGATGAGATTGTGATCCCATTCCGTCGAATCGGATCATGATCTAGGCGCGGCTGGCCGTGACCAGGGAACACTTTGCCTTATTTGCATTAATGTTCACGAACCCGACCAGCACGCCGGCGTAGGTCTTGCGGCTCTTCATGTTGATGGTGTCACTGATCACGCGCCGGCGGTCGGTGAGATGCGTGCCGTCGGCGCGGGCAAAGGCGCAGGCGATCTCGATATCCTTGACCGGATAGCGGTTGGCGTTGCGCAGCGTCAGCGTGACCAGCGCTTTCGAGCCAAGGCCGCCGCGGCGCCAGAACTGGCGCGAGATCTTCAGCCCGTCGATTGGAGACCGCTCGACCGTGAAGGGCTCGTTCGTGCTGGCGGCCGGCGCCTCATCGTCCACCGCATCGTCCGCCGGCGCGGCCGCCTGCTCGGTAGGCACAGTCGCCTTCTGGATCCAGACGACATCTTGCGGAGGAGTCGAAGGCGGCGACGCCATGGCGACCGATTTGTTGTCGGCATCGCTGGGATTGGGGAGCATCAGCCATCCGGCAAATCCGGCGACGGGAAGAACGGCGAGCAGAACAAGCTTGGCGCCAAAGCCTTGAAACGACCACCTGCCGATGCCCATGGCCCTGTCCTCACCCGCGTGACAGCGCTTCCTGCCTGTACGCAAAGCCGCTGCGGCGCACCACCGTACGGCTTGAAGGGACACACCGCTGCACGGGGACCGCCACCTGTCGATCAACCATCCACTGGCGCTACGGTTCCAAGCCTCCCCGGCAAAATTGCGGCGCGCTGCCTGCGACAGGATGGCCTTGTGGATTCCGAGCCAGTAGATTGCCGCAACAATGGATCGCGCGATCACGCGGCTCCAGAGCATGATCCGGAAGATCATGCTCAGACAATGATCGAGCAAGATGGGAAATGAAATGCCGATAGAGGTTACCTGGGACCATATCCACCTGCGCACCCCCGATCCCGAAGCGACCGCGGCGTGGCTTCGAGACGTGCTGGGCGGCGAGATCATCCGCAACCCCGGCCGCATCGACGTGCAGCTTGGCGGCGCCAAGGTGTTCATCGCGCCGGTCGCGCCAGGCGACCGCGTCAATGCGCCGCCGGTGACGCCCTATCAGGGCCTCGACCATTTCGGACTCGCCGTGAAAGACATCGACGCCGTCGCCGCCGAGATCAAGGCGAAGGGCGTCGAGTTCACGACGGAGCCGACCACGATCCGCCCCGGCGTGCGCATCTGCTTCATCCGCGGGCCGCAGGGCATCTCGATCGAGCTCCTGGAGCGCGACAAGAAATATGCCTGACCGCGCGGCGCGTGCGCGTCGAGCGGTCAGAGCGTTTTCGAGCGAAGTGGACACCGGTTCGCATAGCAATCAAGTTTACGCAGATTGCGTAGACTTATCTGCGCGGAAAAACGCGTCAAAACTGGAATCTAGAGCTTCGGTTCTGATTCCATCAGAACCGAAAAAGGCTCTAGGTCATGCTGCCGGGCATGAAGCAGCGGATCTGCAGTCCGAGATAACCGCGGATCGGCCACACCATGGTGCGGCCGTAGCGGTTTGGCTCGGTGATCACGGCGTCATCAGGCACGTCGATCCATTCGCCCTCGATGCGCACGCGATAATGTCCGTCCTTGGATTCCCAATCGGCGTCGCTCACCGCGCTGCCGTCGGCGTCCGAGCAGCACGGCCCCTTCCCGCTCCTCAAACTGTCGAACCATTGCTTGAGCGGCGAATTGGCGTAGCGGCCATCGGGATCGCGCGCATGTCCGAGAGTTGCGGCAGTCACCGACAACATCGCTACGAGACTCAATGTGAGTGGGACTCTGAGGCGGACCGCTCGATGATGGTCCGTGATTCTACGGATGGAACCTGTTAGCTCTGCACGTAGGCGCGCGAAAATGCGGCCGGAATCGATCCAGTTCGTCACCTGTCTCTCGCTCCTGCACCCACCGGCCGGTGCCAACACCTATTATGCATTTCGCGGGCCAACTTGATTCGCCCAGCGCCACCGACACAACGTCGTCATCGAGACGTCGTTCACCAGTGGAACCATTTCGGCTTCGCACGACAGCGACGTCGCGCGCGGTCAACCTGCCGCGTTGCGCCGGACGTCGTGCTTTGGCATAAATTCTTGACCGGTTGCCATGGGCGCGAAAGGCGACCGGCCGCGGGGCGCTATGAGAAACGGCCTCTATTCCATCCACGTCACCTTGCTCGACGGACGCGTCGGCAAGGGCAGCGGGGTGATTGTGTTCCGCGACGGCCAGATTGTTGGCGGCGACGCTTATCTTTACTACACCGGCACCTACACCGTGAAAGGCAACACCTTCAAAGGCGAAGTGCTGGTGCAGCGACACACCACGCCGCGCGACAGCGAGAACCCGCTGTTCGGCGGGCCTGCGCCGGTCGGCATCGGCGTCACCGGAACCTTCACCGACACGCAGGCGACCATGAGTGGAACCGCGCTGGTCGGCAAAGCGAGCCAGATCTTCGGCGCGACGCTGCGCAAGCTCGTGGATATCGATTAGCGGATCACGTCGTCAGATTGATCGGTCCGACCGCGGGTTCACTTCACCTCTCCCGCTTGCGGGGGAGGCATAGGCCGCCTTGGCGGCCGTTCTTACAGAACGCCGAAGCGGAGCTTCGGCTATGGCGTCAGCGCCGGGTGGGGGCTCTCTCCCCACGATGAACAGTGTGAATCGCGGAGATACCCCCACCCCAACCCTCCCCCGCAAGCGGGAGAGGGAGCACACGCTGCGGCGTTCTCATCCGCCGCAAAGACAACTACTCCGCCGCCAGTTCGACCGGCGCGATGCGTGGCAGGATCATCTGGATCCGCGTGCCACCGCCGGGCTCGGAGTCGAGGTCGAGACGGCCACCGAGACGCGTCGTGACGATGCTGTAGACGATGTGAAGCCCGAGGCCGGTGCCGCCCTGGTCGCGTCGCGTGGTGAAGAACGGATCGAAGGCGCGGCGGCGCACGTCGAGCGACATGCCGCAGCCATTGTCGGAGAAGATGATCTCGACATTGTCCTTGCCCGAGGCGCGCACCTG
Organism: Bradyrhizobium sp. USDA 10063; assembly: GCF_054063735.1. Classification (NCBI taxonomy): domain Bacteria; kingdom Pseudomonadati; phylum Pseudomonadota; class Alphaproteobacteria; order Hyphomicrobiales; family Nitrobacteraceae; genus Bradyrhizobium; species Bradyrhizobium sp. USDA 10063. The sequence goes on from NZ_JBSSGP010000002.1 coordinate 1,760,414, forward strand.
GATGTCGACCTCGCCCGCCTTGCCGTCGGGAAAAGCGTGCGCGACGGAATTGAGGAAAAGATTGGTGAGCACCTGACCATACGGTCCGGGATAGGAGTTCATGACCAGGTTCGGCTGGCAATCGACGTTGAGCGTCAGATTGTGTTTGCGCAGGCCCGGCCGCAGACTCATTATCACCTGCTCGGTGAGATCGCCGAGATCGAAGGTGCGCTGGTCGGAATAGTTGCGGTCGGCGGCAACCTGCTTGAACGACTGGATCAGCTCGGCGGCGCGGTTGAGGTTGGCGACGAGTTGCGAGGACGCATCGCTCGTCGTGGCAAGGAAATCGTTCAGGCTCGAGCGCCGCAGTTCGCCGCGCTCGACCTGCGCGGCAAAGGTCGCCGCCTTGCGCTCGAGCGCGGAGGCGACGGTGAGGCTGATGCCGACGGGATTGTTGACCTCATGCGCGACGCCCGCGACCAGCCGTCCGAGGGCTGCGAGCTTTTCCGCCTCGATCAGCGAATTCTGCGTCTCGCGCAGATTGCGCAGCGCCGCCTCCGCAGCATCGCGCGCTTTGCGCATCTCGTGCTCGCTGCGCTTGCGCTCACCGATGTCGAGCGCCACCGTGACGATGTTCTCGATCTCGCCATTGACGTCGAGGATCGGCAGCTTGTTGACCAGCCATTGCCGCATGTTGCCGGCGGCGTCCTTGTACTCCTCCTCGTAGAAGCCGAGCTCCCTTCGGCCCGACAGCACCCGCTTGTCGTTCTCGTCGGTTTTCGCCGCGCCGTAGCGCGCCATCAGCTCGGCGGTGGTCTGGCCGATCGCCTCGTCCGGCTCGATGCCGAAAATGCCGGCCATGTAGCGGTTCATCAAGACGTAGCGGAGATTGCGGTCCTTGACGTTGATCACCGCCGGAACGGTGTCGATCACCATCTGCAGCAGGCGGCGGCCTTCGGCAATCGCGTCTTCGGCGCGTTTCTGGTCGGTGATGTCGCGCACCGTACCTTCGTAACGGATCACCTCGCCGTTCTCGTCGCGCACCGCGCCCGCGCTGTCGGACAGCCACAGCACCGCGCCGCTGCGGGAACGAACCTGATATTCGTAGTCGCGCACCATGCCGTCGCGGTCCATCAGCCGCTGATATTCGGTGCGCGCGGCCGGATCGACATAGACATTGGACGCGACATCATCGATGCCGTCGATCAGGTCCTGCGGCGTGGCGTAGCCCATCATCCGCGCCAGCGCCGGATTGGCGTTGAGCAGCGCGCCGCCCGGCGTCGTCACATAAATTCCATCGATGGAGGATTCGAACAGCTTTCGATAGCTTTCTTCGGCAAGCCGCTGCTCGGCGAGCGCGCGCACCGCCGCCTCGCGCGCGGCATCCGCGTCGACCAGCGTCTTACGGAACACCTCGGCGGCGCGGGCGATCTCGCCGATCTCGTTGTCGACGTCGGTCGCCGGGATCGAGGCGCTCTTCTCGCCGGCCGCGACCGCGCGGATCGACTTGGTGATCGAGGCGAGCGGCCGCACGGTGCGCCGGACCACGAGCAGCGCGGCAAAGATCCCGATCAGCACGCCGGCCGAGCCGAGCACGATGCTCTGCCATTTCGCCTCGGTGAGCGTGCGCGCAAAGTCGCGCGACAGGATATGGCCGCGGCGCGAGCTGAGCTCGCGCAACAGCTCGGTCACCCGCTGGATCAGGCGCCCTTCGGTGCCCAGGACCTCGCGGTCGATGTCGGCGATCTGGCGCTCCCGGATCGATATCGCGACGACCGCGTCGGCGTAATTGTTCACAGCGGTGCGCAGCGCCGGCTCGGTGATGGTCATCGACCGCATGCTCTGCGCCGCCTGCTCGGCCGCGGACGGGTTGTGGGCGAGCAGCCCAGTGGCGATGCGGCTCTGCGCCTGCAACAGCTCGGACGCGGTGGCGGCATCGGAACTTTCCGCCACCGCCTTGTCGAAGGCGTCGCGCAGCGGCGGCAGGCCGATGATCAGCTCGGCGCGGCGGTTGATCAGCGCCGAGATGCGCTCGATGCCGCCGCGGTAGGTGGCGAGGCGCTCGGTCACGCCGTCGATCATGTCCTGCTGCTCGGGGGCGAGCTCGATCCTGGTCTTCGTCAGCACCTCGCTGAGCGCACTGGCGGCCTCGCCGACCTGGATCGATTGCGTGCCGGGATCGGTGACGAAGTCGCGCGCCGCAAGCCGCAGCTCGTTCATCCGGCGGTCGATATCCTCAGCCAGGTCGCCGACGCTCTGCAGCCGCTGCAGTTCGGCGAAGGTGGCGTCGATATGACGGATCGCGATCACGCTGGCGGTCGAGGTGATGATGATGACCGCCAGCACCAGCAGGAAGCTGCCGAAGGTAAGCTGACCGATCGACAGCGCGAACGGTCGCTTCTGGGGCGGATTCGGCGGCAATTCGGAGGTCATGCTAAGGGGGGCCGGGCTGAAATCGACCCCCAATATACGACGTAATCTGGCTCCGGGGGAACCGGGGCTGAGCCGTAAAGCTGCTGTCGGAGGCCTCAGCCGGCGGCGTCGACCTCGAAGACGTCGCCGTCATAGCCGGCCTCAAGGGGGATGCGGAGCTGGCGGCCGGTGGCGGTTTTGGTCATGACGGGCATCACGGTCACAATGGATTTCCCGCGGCTGTCCTCCAGCGCCTGACTGACGCTGGCCTGCTTGCCGAGCCGGATCAGGTTCCGGGTGGTCGGGAACGGCAGCTTGAAGCGGCCGCGCTCCCCGCCCTCCAGCGCCTCGCGCGGAGACACCCAGATCGAATCGGTGGATTCCCTGCCGTCATGGGCGCCGAGCTGCTCCGGAGGCGCCGCGGCGAGGAAGAACCAGGTGTCGAACCGCTTCGGCATGCCTTCCGGCGTGATCCAGTGCGCGTAGGGGATCAGTTCGTCGAGCGCCAGCACCATGCCGGTCTCGGCCAGCACGTTCAGGAAGCTGGTCTTGCTTTCGCAGAGTGCGCTCCGATGGGCGAGCTCGATCTCGCGGGCGCGGGGCGCATCGACCAGCTCGCTCGATCCCTTCGGCCGCGCCAGCAGGATGCCGCTCTCCTCGAAGGTTTCACGGATAGCGCCGATGCGGAAACTGAGCGCGCTCTCGTCGAGCCCCTCGCCGGCGGAATAGAGCGCGGGGTTGGCGATGATCTCCTTGTCGCCCTTGTCGACGCTGCCGCCGGGAAACACCAGCGCGCCCGAGGAGAAATCGATCTCGTAATGGCGGACCATCATGAAGACTTCGATTTCTTGACGTGCCGCCGCGTCGCGCAGCAGCAGGATGGTGGACGCAGCGCGCGGCGTGACGATCTCGGCCATGGCGGCTCACTCCTCGGGACCTCATCCTGAGGAGCGGCCCTCGGCCGCGTCTCGAAGGATGATTTGGACGCATCGGGGGCCTCATGGTTCGAGACGCCGCTGCGCGGCTCCTCACCATGAGGGGTAAGAATTCAGCCCGCGGCGCTGGACCGCGGCTGCAGGTTGGCGCGGCGGTCGACGCGGGCCACGCGCGACAGGAGATAATCGACCTCCGCCCTCGCCTGCGGGGTGATCACGGCGCCCGGCTTGCGCTGGGCGCTGGAGGCGATGATGCCGCGCTTCTGCAGCACATATTTGCGCACGGTCAGCCCGACGCCCGGCTGCTGCTCGTAGCGGATCAACGGCAGATGCGCGTCGAACAGATCATGCGCGGCGTCGCGATCGCCGGCTTTTGACAGTTTGACGACATCGATGAGGAGTTCCGGAAATGCATAGCCCGTCATTGCGCCGTCGGCGCCGCGCTCCATCTCGAAATCGAGGAACAGGCCGCCATTGCCGACCAGGATGGAGAGAGGCCGCAGCGAGCCGTCCTTCTGGAAATTGCGCAGCGTCGTAATCTTCTCCAGACCCGGCCAGTCCTCGTGCTTGAGCATCACGCAGGACGGGCAGTCCATCACGATCTTGCGGATCACCGCCGGCGTGAACACCACCGTGAGCGTCAGCGGGTAATCCTGCAGCACCCAGGGGATGTCGTCGCCGATCGCGTCCTGCGCCTGCTTGAAATAGCCGATGATCTGGTCGTCGGTGCGAAGATGCGGCGGCGGCGCGATCATGACGCCGGCAGCGCCCGCATCCATCGACGCCTTGGCCAGCGAACGCATCGAGGCGAAGCCCGGCGCGGAGACGCCGACGATCACCTGCAGATCCTTGGCGCGCTTGATGAAGCGGACCGCGACCTGCTCGGCCTCGCCCGCATCCAGCTTCGGCGCCTCGCCCAGGATGCCGAGCACGGTGACGCCGTCGCAGCCGACCTCGGTGTAGAAGTCGCTGAGCCGGTCGATCGAACGCTCGTCGATGCGGCCGTCGTCATGGAACGGCGTCGGCGCGATCGCAAAGGTGCCGGCGGCCTGGGCGGTGAGCTTCGTCATTCGTGCCTCTATCCTCTTTCAAAACCGCCGCGCACCCATCTTGATCTGCTCCTCGGAGAAGAAGATCTCGTTGGCGTGGGCGACGATATCCTCGGCCTTCCAGCCGCTGAACGGCGGCTTCCAGCCTTCCATTTCCATCATCCGCATCTCCCTGACCCCACGCGGGCCGGAAACGCCGAGCACCTTGCCGGTCTGGTCGCCCGACAAATCGCTGACCATGTATAGCACGGCCGGCGCGATGCCGTCCGGGCCGAGCGCGGCACCGGGGTTTTCTTTATAGCGGGGCAGGTCTGCGGTCATGCGGGTCAGCGCGCCCGGGGCGAGCGTCCAGATCCGGATGTTGTATTTGCGGCCCTCGATCGCCAGCACGTTGGAAAAGCCCCAGATGCCGCCCTTGGCCGCGCCGTAGTTGCTCTGGCCGAAATTGCCGATCAGACCCGAGGTCGAGGAGGTGTTGACGATAACGCCGCCGCCGTTCTCCCGCATCCATCGGAACACCGGCAGCGTGCAGCAGAAGGTGCCTTTGAGATGCACCTTGATCACCTTGTCCCAGTCGGCCTCGCTCGATTTGGCAAAGGTCTGGTCGCGCAGGATGCCGGCATTGTTGACGAGGATGTCGGCGCGGCCGAAATTCTTGATGGCGTCGTCGAACACCGACTGGCCGCCTTCCAGGGTCGAGATGTCGGCGCCATTGGCAACTGCGCGGCCGCCTTCGGCCTTGACCGCATCCACCACCTGCTGCGCCATCGACTTGTCGGCGCCCGAGCCGTCACGCGGGCCGCCGAGGTCGTTGACCACCACCGCCGCGCCCTCGCGCGCGAACAGCTTTGCGTAGGCCTCACCGAGCCCGCCGCCCGCGCCGGTGATAATCGCCACCTTGCCGTCGAGTAATCCCATGGTTTCTTCTCCCTCGCTTTTTTGACGGTGAATTACGCCAACACCGTCTTGCCGTTGCGGATCACGGTGACGCCGCGCGATTTCACCTTGGCCTCGAACGAGACCACGTTGCCGTCCTTCCAGAGATCCATCGTCACGGTCTCGCCAGGAAACACCGGCGAGGAGAAGCGCGCGACGTGCTGCTTGAAGGCGGACGGATCGTAATCGGCGTAGGTCTGCAGCACGCCGCGGCAGGTGATGCCGTAGGTGCACATGCCGTGCAGGATCGGGCGCGGGAAGCCCGCTTTCTTCGCGAATTCCGGGTCGGAGTGCAGCGGGTTGCGGTCCCCGCAGAGGCGGTAGATCACCGCCTGGTCCGGACGGGTGGAGATGTCGACGGTCTTATCGGGCGCGCGCTCCGGCACCTTGTGCGGCTCGGGCTGGCCTTCGGACGGCCCACCAAAGCCGCCATCGCCGCGGGCGAAGCGCGAGGCGACCAGCGTCACGAGCTTCTCGCCTTTCTCATCCTTCAGGACGGTCTGGTGACGGATCACCGCGCCCTTGTCCCTGCCCTTGTCGAAGACGTCGAGCACGGACGAATCCGCCGTGATGTGCGCGGCGGTCGCCAGCGGCTTGTGAAAGGTGATGTCGCGCTCGCCGTCGACCACCAGCACGCGATTGAGGTTCATCTCGCCGGGGCCGGCGCCCCAGGCCGCAACGGATGCGAACGTCGGCACCACCTTCAGCGGTCGCGGCGTCAATGTCGCTTCATTGACGAAGGCGAGCTCGCGCTCGTCCATGGGATCGGCGCCGAGCCCGATGCCATAGGCATAGAGCATCACCTCGCGATCGCCGTAGCTGTATTTCTGGCCGAGATTTTTCAGGGCCATGAGCTGCTCGTAATTGATCGGCATTTCCTTGCTTCCTCCCCGGATTTCCTTCTCCGTCATGCCCGCGAAGGCGGGCATCCAGTAATCACCGACAATCGTATGGTACTGGATCCCCGCCTTCGCGGGGATGACCACCTGTTGCTTGGCGCGCGCCGTGCGCTATCTCGTTAGGCCACCGTAAAGAATGGCAACGGGGCGCCGTCGGTCGGCTTCCACACCACCTTCACCTTCTGGCCGATCCTGATCTTGTCCAGGTCGCAGTCGACGATATTGGTTTGCAGCGACGGGCCTTCCTTCAGCGTGACATAGGCGATCGCATACGGGCCGGTCGGCGACTTCCGCATCAGGCTGTAGGTATAGACCGTCGCCTCGCCCGAACTCTCTTCCCACACCGTCTTGTCGGAGAAGCAGAACGGGCAGATCGAGCGCGGAAAGTAGTGCGGCTCGCCGCAGGCGGTGCAACGCTTGATCAGGAACTTGCCCTGCTTGGCCGCTTCCCAGAACGGCGCGGTCTCCGGGTTGGTCACCGGCGCATTGTATTTCTTCGCTTCAGTCATCACACGCGCTCCAGAATGCAGGTCGAGGCGGCGTGGCGGACGCCAAGGAGACCGCCGGTGCCATGCGCGATCGCGAGATCGCAATTCGGCACCTGCACCTTCGGATGCGCTTCGCCGCGGAGTTGCCTGACGGCCTCGAGGATCTTGGTCATGCCGCCGCGGTTGACAGGATGGTTGCTGCAGAGCCCGCCGCCATCGGTGTTAAACGGCAATTTGCCGACGCCGGAAATCAGGTTGCCGTCGGCGACGAACTTGCCGCCCTCGCCTTTCCTGCAGAAGCCCAGGTCTTCGAGCTGCATCAGCACGGTGATGGTGAAGCTGTCGTAGATCGAGGCGTATTTGATGTCCTTTGGCGTCACGCCCGCTTCCTCGAAGGCGCGCGGGCCGGACCAGACGCCGGCGGAATAAGTGAGATCGAGATCCTTGCCGCCGCGCGGGCCCTTCATCGCCTCACCATGACCGATCAATCGCACCAGCGGCTTCTTCAGGCTCTTGGCGATCTCCTCCGTCGTGACGATCATCGCGCCGCCGCCGTCGGTGACGACGCAGCAATCCATCCGATGCAGCGGATCGGAGATCATCGGCGAGTTCAGCACGTCCTCGACGGTGACGACCTCCTTCAGCATCGCATGCGGGTTGTATTGCGCATGGTGTGAGGCTGCGACCTTGATCCAGGCGAGCTGCTCGCTGGTGGTGCCGTAATCGTGCATGTGGCGCATGGCACACATGCCATAGGCGTTATGCGTGGTAGCCCCGTAGGCGGATTCGAAATCGACCTCGGCGCCCGCAGCGCGCGGCGGCATCACCCCGGTGCGCGGCTTGCCGGCCAGCGTCACAAGCGCGATCGAGCATTTGCCGGCGGCGATGGCCTGCGCGGCATGGCCAAGATGGATCAGATAGGAACAGCCACCGGTCTCAGTGGAATCGACGTGACGCACCTTGAGGCCGAGATAATCGACCATCGGCCAGAGCCCGCCGGGCGCGTCGCCGGCCAGGAAATAGCCGTCGATATCATCCTTGGTCAGCCCCGCATCCTCGATCGCGCCTTTGGCGACCTCGGCATGGAGCTGCGCTGTGGATTTGTCGGGAGCGTGCCGGGTGGGATGCTCGTAGATGCCGGCAATGTAAGCCTTGCCTTTGATGGTCAACTCGTTCTCCGCTGGCGTTTCTTGCGCGAGCTTTTTTCTGGACCGTCAGGCAAGCCTTGGCAAGCGCGGAAATATTCCGCGCGGCGAGAGGGGCTGGTCGTCGCCACACGTACAGACCTCATCCTGAGGAGACCGCGAAGCGGTCGTCTCGAAGGATGGCCGCGGGTGCGATCCGGGCCTCATGGTTCGAGACGCGCTACGCGCTCCTCACCATGAGGGTCTGATAGTTACTCCGCTGCCATCTGGCGTGGGGCCGGCGGCGGGTTGGCTAGGTCGGCGGCGAGCTGGGCGTAGCGGGCTTTTGCGTCCTGCACGGCCTTTTCCTTCACCGGGCCGTAGCCGCGGATGCGGTCGGGCAGCGAGAGCAATTCGACTGCGGTATCGACTGTAGCCGGCGACAGGAGACCAAGCACCGTCGCGACGTCCTTCTCGTAGCCTGCGATCAGATCGCGCTCGAGCTTGCGGTCGGCGCTGTAGCCGAAGATGTCGAGCGGCGTGCCGCGCAGGAAGCGCAGCCTGGCGAGCACGCGGAAGACGTTCAGCATCCACGGACCGAAGGCGCGTTTCTTCGGGCGGCCCTGGGCGTCGACACCCTTCGCCAAAATCGGCGGCGCGAGGTTGAAGTTGAACTTGAAGTCGCCTTCGAACTGCTCGCGGAGCTGATGCTCGAACCGGCCGTCGGTAAAGAGCCGCGCGACCTCGTACTCGTCCTTGTAGGCGAGCAGCTTGGCGTAGTTGATCGCAACCGCACGCGGCAGCGCTTCGCCATAGCCGCCCTTGGTGGCGGCATCGCGCACCTGGTCGACCAGCTTGCGATAGCGTTTCGCCAACCTGCCGTTCTGATAGGCGGTGAGATGGGCGCTGCGATGAGCGATGATCTCGTCCAGCGTCATGGCATCGAGCGTCTTCGGCGCCGCAGGCTCGTCCTGGTCCTTCATCATGTCGGCCAGCCGCGCCGGATCGGCGGCGGCAAGACGGCCGAGCTGGAAGGCTTCCTTGTTCATCTTGATCGAGACACCATTGACCTCGATCGCCTGCTCGATCGACGCCGCCGACAGCGGCAACAAGCCCTTCTGATAGGCGTAGCCCATCATCATGATGTTGGTGGCGATGCTGTCGCCAAGCAGGGCCTCGGCCGGCCTGGTGAAATCGAAGAACGCGGAGTCCTGGCGCAGTGCGTTCTCCAGCACCGAGTTGACCTTGCGGACCTGGAAGTTGAAGTCGCGGTTGAGAATGAAGTCCGCGGTCGGGATCACATGGCTGTTGATGATGCCGGCCGTGCGGCTGGATTCGCAGAGCGTGATCGTGTCCTTCGACGCCGCGACCACCTCGTCCGCGGCCAGCACGAGATCGGCGGTGCCGGTGACGATGCGCGAACAGGTGACGTCGGCCGGGTGATCGGAGAGGCGGACGTGGCTGAGCACCGCCCCGCCCTTCTGCGCAAGGCCTGACATGTCGAGGATCATGCTGGCCTTGCCCTCGATATGGGCGGCCATGCCGAGCAGCGCGCCGATCGTGAGCACGCCGGTGCCGCCGACGCCGCCGACCGCGATGTTATAGGGACGCTCCAGCGACGGCCGCGTGGCGGGCTCCGGCAACTCACCGATGGCGCCGAGATCCGGCGGCGCGCGGCGGCGTAGCTTGCCGCCATCGACGGTGACGAAGGACGGGCAGAAGCCCTTGAGGCACGAATAGTCCTTGTTGCAGGTCGACTGGTTGATGGTGCGCTTGCGGCCGAACTCGGTCTCCAGCGGCTCGACCGAGATGCAGTTCGACTGCACCGAGCAGTCGCCGCAGCCCTCGCAGACGGCGGGGTTGATCAGCACGCGGCGCTGCGGATCCTCCATCAGGCCGCGCTTGCGACGGCGCCGCTTCTCGGCGGCGCAGGTCTGCACGAACACGATCGCGGACGTGCCCTTGAACTCGCGGCAGGCCTTCATGACGTTCTCGAGCTCGTCGCGATGGGCGAGCTTCACGCCGGGCGCGATCGTATCGGCCGGATAGGCATCGGGATTTTCAGAGACGAGGTAGATCTCGCGGATGCCTTCGGAGTGGAGCTGGAAGGTGATCTGCTGCGGCGACAGGTCGCCGTCATGACGCTGGCCGCCGGTCATCGCGACCGCGTCGTTGTAGAGGATCTTGTAGGTGATGTTGGCCTTGGAAGCGACCGCCTGCCGGATCGCGAGAATGCCAGAGTGGAAATAGGTGCCGTCGCCGAGATTGGCGAAGATGTGGTTCTCGTTGGTGAACGGCGCGATGCCGACCCACGGCACGCCCTCACCGCCCATATGGGTGAAGGTCTCGGTGTTGCGGTTCATCCACAGCGCCATGAAGTGGCAGCCGATGCCGGCCATGGCGCGGCTGCCTTCCGGCACCTTGGTCGAGGTGTTGTGCGGGCAGCCTGAGCAGAAATACGGGACACGTGCGATCGGAGCTGTGGCCTGCATCTGGGTCGCCTGTCGGCCATTGAACCAGTCGGCCTTGGCGCGCAGCATCTCGGCGATTTCAGGATTGAGATTGAGCCGAAGCAGGCGCTCGGTCAGCGAGCTTGCCAGCGAGGCGACGCTGAGCTCGGCGGCGAAAGTGAGGAAACGCTTGTCGTGCTCGTCCATCTTGCCGACGATGCGCGGACGGACATCGTCGCGCCAGTTGAACAGCTCCTGCTTGACCTGGTTCTCGACGATCTCGCGCCGCTCCTCGACGATGAAGATCTCCTCCAGACCGACGGCAAAGTTGCGGACGCCTTCCGGCTCCAGCGGCCAGGGCATGCCGATCTTGTAGAGCCGGATGCCGATCTTGGCCGCGATCTCCGGCGTGATGCCGAGTTCGCGCAGTGCCTGGCGGATGTCCTCATAGCTCTTGCCGGACGCCATGATGCCGTACCGCGCGTTCGGCGAATCCATGGTGATGCGATTGACCTTGTTGGCGCGGGCGAAGGCGATGGCGGCGAAGCCCTTGTAGTCCTGCAGGCGCCGGTCCTGGTCGAAGCGATCGTCCGGCCAGCGGATGTTCAGCCCGCCCGGCGGCAGCTCGAAATCCGTCGGGATCACGAACGGCGTCATCTCGTCGGTGAGGTCGATCTCGGCCGTGGTCTCGACGGTTTCCGTGATCACCTTCATGCCGACCCAGCAGCCGGAGTAGCGCGACATCGCGATGCCCAGGAGGCCCATCTCGATCATCTCGTGGATGCTGGACGGATAGAGGTAGGGCATCAGCGCCGAGATGAAGGCATGGTCGGACTGGTGCGGGACGGTCGAGGATTTGGCGCCATGATCGTCGCCGGCGAGACACAGCACGCCGCCATGCTTGGCGGAGCCCGCCGCATTGCCGTGACGGAACACGTCGCCACAGCGGTCGACGCCGGGGCCCTTGCCGTACCAGATGCCGACGACGCCGTCGTAATTGGCGCCGGGCGAGAGGTGGAGCTGCTGCGAGCCCCAGATCGCGGTGGCAGCCAGGTCCTCGTTCACGCCGGGCTGGAACTTGATGTTGTACTGCTCAAGATGACGCTTGGCCGCGAAGAGCTGCTGGTCGTAGCCGCCAAGCGGCGAGCCGCGATAGCCGGAGATGAAGCCCGCGGTCTTGAGGCCGGCGGCGCGGTCGCGGCGGATCTGGGCCATCGGCAGCCGGACCAAGGCCTGGATGCCGGTCAGGAACACATGGCCTGTGCCCTGAGTGTATTTCTGGTCGAGACTGATCGGACCCTGGTTGATTCCCATTTAAGCCCTCGTAATTCTTGGTCGCGACGACTGATTTTAGCTAGTCATCCAAGCGCTTTAGAACCAGTCTATGTCGGTTTTCGAAGGCCGCGCAGCACAATTCTGTGCTCCGGCACCCCGCGCTCGAAGTTCGCAATTTCGTGCCCGGAATGATCCGGTTTGTTTTCGCTTCGTGCGTCGCAGAGCGGTTGCGCGAAACGCCGTGAGGTGCCCCGGAAGGCCGGCAGCAGGCCTATGGGTGCCGGGACGGCGTCAGGCGTGAGGCGCGATTCTCGCTCGAGGGTTTTTGTGCAGTGCGTTCGGCAGCGCGGGCGGGAAGGATCACGGGAACATGAGGGAGCGCTGGCGAGTTGTTGTTTGGGCTAACGGAGGAAACCTAATGGCACACCAACCGAATGACCCTGACCGCAGCAATATGACCGAGGAAGAGATCCGCCATCAGGCGCGTCTCAACAGCCTGGACAACGAGTTGCAACCCGATCCGGAGCTTGCCGAGGGCCCGGCCAGCGGAGCCAAGATCGCAATGTTTGCGATTGCGATCGCGGTGGTGCTCGGCGCGGTGTTCTATGGCCTGAACAACACGTCCGTTAACAATGCCGGCACGACGCCGCCATCGCAGAGCGCGCAGAACCAGCCGGCCAACCCCGCATCTCCACCGGGCATGCCGAAGGCCAACACCGAACCCGGCACGACGACGGGCGCGGCGACCAACCGCCCGACCCCGCCGCAGCAAAATCCGACCGGCCAGGAGGTCGACCGCTCGGCCAAGCCCGATAGCAACAAGTAAGAAGTACAGACCTTCTCGCACGGCGGGCTGCGATTTGCCCGCCGTGTTTTTCGCTTGAATCGCTACTTGAACATCTTGTTGAGCTCACCACCCGGAAAGCCGTGGGCGAGTTCGTTGAAGGTCCCCTGCTCCGCCATCTCGCGTGCGGCTTTCATGAAGCCGGCCCAGGCGGCGCGTGCCAGCGAACCGCCGACGCTGATGCGGCGCACGCCGAGATCGGCGGCTTCCTGCAGCGACAGGCCGGACGCGTTCAGGAGATTGACCGGTTTGGGATGCACGGCCTTCACGACTGCGGCGATCTCTTCCCTCGTCTTGATGCCGGGCGCATAGAGGCAATCGGCGCCGGCCGCGGAATAGGCCTGCAGCCGCTCGATCACGAGATTCAGATCGTTCCGTCCCCACAGGAAGGCTTCGCAGCGACCGGTGAGCAGGACGCCGCTATCCTCGGCGTCGATCGCCTTGCGCGCGGCCCTGATGCGCTCGACCGCGAGGTCGAAATCGTAGAGCGGCTTTGCTGCATCGCCGGTCGAGTCCTCGATCGAGAGCCCCGCGACGCCCGTCCTGACGCCGCGGGTGACGTTGGTGGCGACCTTGTCCGGCTCGACGGCAAAGCCGCCTTCGAAATCGGCGTTGACGGGCAGATCGACGGCGGCGCAGAGCGCCGTCAAATGATTGACGACATCGTCGACCGTGACGCGGTTGTCGGCCTTGCCGATGGTCCAGGCAAAGCCTGCGCTGGTGGAGGCGAGCGCCTTGAAGCCGAGCTGCTGCAGCGCGCGGGCGCTACCGACGTCAAAGGGATTGGGCAGGATGAAGCAGCCGCTCTCGTGCAGCTTCTTGAACGCGGCGCGCTTCTCGGCAATCGTGACCGGCATGGTTCCTCTCCTTTGCGATGATTTAGCTAGTGCGGCTCGTGCACGACCCGGCTGTCCTTCGGCGCCTGCGCGCGATCGTTCATGCCGTAATCTCGCACCACGCTGGCGATCCGGATCCGGTAGTCCTCAAAGATGACCGCGCGGCCTTTGGCCTGCGACCTGCGGTGTTCCACCACATTACGCCAGGCCTCGACGGCGGCTTCATTGCGGAAGAACGATATCGACAGGAACTTTCCCTTCTCGGTCAGGCTCTCGAAGCGCTCCACGGAAATGAAGCCGTCAATGGTCTCCAGGATCGGCCGCAACTCGGCGGCGAGATCGAAATATTGCTGCCGAAGTTCCGGCTTCGGCCAGACCTCGAAGATCACGGCGATCATTGGCACCTCCCTCGTTGCACGAAGCGACAGCCTACAACGTAACGGGGCGCAAAAAAGTCCGCTCTTCGGCGAGGATGAACTTCTCTTCCTCGGCGAAATTGAAGTTGGCCATGCCTTCGGCGTCCGCGCGCAGCCGCGCGCGATAGGCCTCATAAGCGGCAAGGCTTTCGAACGAGATCAGCGCAAAGGCGATGTTGTTGGTACCCTCATGCGGCATGAAGTAGCCGATCAGATCGCCCCCGCATTTCGGAATGATGGTGAGCCAGCGCCTGGAATAGTCCTCGAATTGCGCGCGCTTGAACGGGTCGAGCTGGTAGCGAATGAAAACGGTGATGGTCATGACGGCCTCCTGTTGCCGTCATCGCGCGTGCCTGCGGAGAGATCCATCTCCGCGCACGCGGATGATGGACGCTGCGTCGCAAGTCTCGCAATGACGGTTCGGAGAATACCGCCTTGTCCGACACCGATGCTTCGGTTATGATCGAATTATGAAAGCAGGTCCCGACATCGCCATGGTCGCCTCCCTGGTCGGCGACCCCGCGCGCGCCAACATGCTCACCGCGCTTCTGAGCGGCCGTGCGCTTACCGCAAGCGAGCTGGCGCAGGAAGCGGGCATTACGCCGCAGACCGCGAGTTCGCATCTGGCCAAGCTCGAAACCGGCGGGCTGATCGAGCCGGAAAAACAGGGACGGCACCGCTACTACCGCCTCACCGGCTCCGACGTCGCAGGCGTGCTGGAGGGGCTTGCGGGACTGGCCGCGCGCGCCGGCCACATGCGTGTGCGCACCGGGCCGAAGGACCCCGCGCTCCGGCGCGCGCGGGTCTGCTACGACCATCTCGCCGGCGATCTCGGCGTTCAGATGCTCGACAGCATGAAGAAGCAGCGGCTGATCCGGCAGAGCAAGGACGCGATGGAGCTGACCGGAGAAGGCAAGCGCTTCATCTCGAAGGCGCTGCAGATCGATGCCGAGGCGCTCATCCATCCGCGCCGTCCCGTGTGCAAGGCCTGCCTCGACTGGAGCGAGCGGCGGCATCATCTGGCGGGTACGCTAGGCGCTGCGATCATGGAGCGATTCACCGAGCTGAAATGGGCGGCGCGCGATCCGACCCCGGGCAGCCGGGTGGTGAATTTCTCGCGAAATGGCGAAAAGCGATTTGCGGCGCTATTCGGGACCGGCGAATAACGGCGCGCTAAAGTTGCGCTGACCGGTGCCGGCATCACCATGTCACTTGCACTGGCAAGTGTCGCCGAACACGAGTTCTGGTGCCGGGATTCCTCGCTTCACGGTAATAAGTAACCGCATCGTTCACATCGCGTTCAGCCCCGGAAATTATGCTCCGCGACAAGTGATGCGGCGTTTGCGACACTCCAGCGCGGCGAATCACTGTCGCATTCGAGTGCGGCGAGAACTCAATGGGAGAAAAAGAATGAAGTATCTTCTGGCGGCGGCTGTCGTGGCTGCCGGCATGGTCGCGAGCTTCAGCTCTGCGAACGCAGCGGGCGGTTGCGGTCCCGGCTTCCACCGCGGTCCGTATGGCGGTTGCCGGCCAAACGGCCGCGTCGTCGTGGTGCGGCCTGCCCCGAGGGTCGTGGTGGCGCCTCGCGTCTGCCCCCGCGGTTTCGCCTGGCGGGCCGGCCGTTGCCGGCCTTTCTAAACTTTCGTTAGAGCGCAATCGAATGAAGCTCGGCCAACCAGATTGGCCGGGCAGAGCGGGTCAGACTGCTCAACCATGGTGGCCAAACAGTAGTGGGCAGGGACGGCGATTCGCGGTCCCTGCCCTTTTTGCGGCTACGGCTCTGAACTTACGGGCGCTTTGTGGCGGCCGCGCAAATCGGCCTCACCAACGACGCCAGTGCCGGCGGCGCCAATGATGACGGCGGTGCCAGCCCCAGTGGCGACGACGATGCCAATGGCGGCGATGCCATTGCACCTGTTCCGGCTTGAGGTGATCGACCTCGTCGCCCGTGGTGACAGCAGGATGAGCATCCGGGCTGGAAGGCCGCCGCGCGTCCTCGCTCAATGGCACCATCGGCGCGGCCTGCGCCGCGGTTGCGGCAAAGGTTGCCGCACCGGCGGCAGCGCCGAATGCAATCTTCAAAAAGTGGCGGCGTTCCATGAACATTGTCCTTTTCTTGGTTAGCACGTGATGCGGGAACAGTGTTGCCGCCGTGAGATGAATGCGCGCTGAACTGCGCGCTTGAGCTGGGCGCGACAAAAAGCGCTGAGGGCACCTTCTGTCGATTTTCCTCCACGACGATGCGACCAAAACGAATTCTCCGCGTTAACTCGAGTCGCCTCCAACTCCGCAGGAGATCGCCATGGCCGCAAAGGCACGACCGACCCCGGACGGGTTTCATACCGTGACGCCCTATCTCATCGTCGACGGCGCCGGGAAGATCATCAGCTTCCTGGAGGAGGCGCTCGGCGCCCGAAAGCATCACGAGCCGACCCTGCGGCCGGACGGCAAGATCATGCACGCGACGCTCAGGATCGGCGATTCCATGGTGATGATCGCCGATGCCTCCGAGCATGCCAAGGCGATGCCTGCCATGCTCTACCTCTACGTACCCGACGTCGATACTGCCTACCGGAACGCCATCAAGGCCGGCGCGACCTCGATCATGGAGCCGGCGGACCAGTTCTACGGCGACCGCACCGGCGGCGTGAAGGATGTCGCCGGCAATAGCTGGTTCTTCGGCACCCACATCGAGGACGTCGCGCCTGACGAACTGAAGAAGCGCGCGGCGGAGATGTTCAAGAACCAGGGCAAGGCGGCGTAAGCGCGGGCGTTACGCCGCGACCTCCTCCGCCAACACCAGCACCTCCCGCGTGCGGGTAACATCAGGCCAATCGCGGTTGAAGTCGGCAATCAGCCGCTTCATCTCCTCGCCATTAACCGCGCGCTCGAGCGAGGCCTCGTCGGCAAATTGATAAGTCGCCAGATGCTGTGACGGATCGGTCGCGCTCCAATGCCGCCATGCCTTCTGCGCCCGGAACGATTTGAGCGCATCCGGCAGATGCTCGCGCGAATACCAGGCGTCGAACGCGGCGCGTTTCGCGGGATCGGTGACGGTGGCGCGGACGATGAAGTGGGCAATGGGCATATGATCCTCTCCTGCAGCTTCTTGTGAATGGACTAGCCGGGAAGCTTTCCACCCATCGCTTTATAAAACTGGGTTAGCTGGTGTGCGAGCAACGCAGCTAGCAGATCTTCCATCTTAGAGACATCAATCCTCCCCTCACGAAAAGCCACATCTGCTGCATCGAGGGCATCAAAATACGGCTTACGATTGTCCACGATCTGGTCGGGAATCGTGGGGGTGCCAGGCAAGATCGAACCAGCGCGAACGGAAAGCACGACATACGACACGATGCGTGATGTTCGCCCATTGCCGTCTGCAAAGGGATGGATCCAATTCAGCCGCCACATGACGTAGGACGCCAAGTGAATGGGCGAACTCTCGCTCCAGTGATCGTTGACATGGTCGCACATGTCCTCGATCAATTCGGGGACCAGATGTGCACCGACGGGTTCATGCTTGCTGCCTTCTATGGCTACTCCGCCTGGACGATAGTTGCCCGCGTAGGAGCTAATTCCTGTTAGCGCCTCTCGGTGCAAACCCAGGATGAGCGAAGGCCGCAGCCGGAACGACCCACGCTCGAGAGCAGTCTGTATTGCGGCAATAGCTGCGTCATACTGGCGGAAGCCATTTCTGGTTTCCGCCGCAGCCTTTTCCTGGGGATCGCTGATTAGTTCGGGCTCGAGCGCGCGACTGTCCCGCCGATCGCGCTCTTCACCCGTCATCTCTCGTCCTTGGCCAACTTCTCAGCTTCGCGATCAACCATCTCGCGCGTAATGAGCTCATTCTCAAAATGAGTGTTGCCGTAGACGAAGCTACGCCGCTGCTCCTCCCGATGCGCAGGAGTCGGGTTGGCCGTCTTGGCCGCTTCAAGAAGCTTGTTGAGAGTCTCGGTCATGGTCGGAAATATAATCGAATCGGCCTCTCGATGCCACGTGATTTTGGATCGCCCTTGAGTGCTTCACAACGGCAAATTGTCGTGTTTCTTGACGGGGATCTCGACCTTCTTCTCCTTGAGCATCGCAAGTGCCCTTGCGATCCGCCGCCTTGTCGAATGCGGCATGATAACGTCGTCGATGTAGCCGCGCTCGGCGGCGATGAAGGGGGAGAGGAAGCGGTCTTCGTATTCCTTCGTGCGCTTGGCGATCGCGTCGGGATCGTTCATGTCGGCGCGGAAGATGATCTCGACCGCGCCCTTGGCGCCCATCACGGCGATCTGCGCGGTCGGCCAGGCATAGTTCATATCGGCGCCGATCTCCTTGGACGCCATGACGTCGAAGGCGCCGCCATAGGCCTTGCGGGTGATGATGGTGACGAGCGGCACCGTGCATTGCGAATAGGCGAACAACAGCTTCGCGCCGTGCTTGATCAGGCCGCCATATTCCTGCGCGGTGCCGGGCAGGAAGCCGGGCACGTCGACGAAGGTGACGATCGGGATGTTGAAGGCGTCACAAAAACGAACAAAGCGCGCGGCCTTGCGCGAAGCGTCGCTGTCGAGCACGCCGGCGAGCACCATCGGCTGGTTGGCGACAAAGCCCACGGTGCGGCCGGCGATGCGGCCGAAGCCGGTGACGATGTTCTTGGCGAAGGTCTCGGAGATCTCGAAGAAGTCGCCCTCGTCCACGACCTTCAGGATCAGTTCCTTCATGTCATAGGGCTTGTTCGGATTGTCCGGGATCAGCGTGTCCAGGGACATGTCGACCCGGCCGATATCGTCGAAGCTCGGCCATTCCGGCACGCCGTCGGTGTTGTTCGAGGGCAGGAAGTCGATCAGCCGGCGCATCTGCAATAGCGCGTCGACGTCGTTCTCGAACGCGCCGTCGGCGATCGAGGAGCGCGTCGCATGCACCGAGGCGCCGCCGAGTTCTTCGGCCGTGACCACCTCGTTGGTCACGGTCTTCACCACGTCCGGACCGGTCACGAACATGTAGCTCGTATTCTTCACCATGAAGATGAAGTCGGTCATGGCAGGCGAATAGACGTCACCGCCGGCGCAGGGGCCCATGATGACTGATATCTGCGGGATCACGCCGGAGGCGATGACGTTGCGGCGGAACACGTAGGAATAGCCCGCCAGCGCCGCGACGCCCTCCTGGATGCGCGCCCCGCCGGCGTCATAGAGGCCGATGATCGGCGCCCTCGCCTTCATCGCCATGTCCTGCAGCTTGGTGATCTTCAGCGCATGGGTTTCCGACAGCGAGCCGCCGAACACCGTGAAATCCTTGGCGAAGACGAAAGTCTTGCGGCCGTTGACGGTGCCCCAGCCGGTGACGACGCCGTCGCCGGGAACCTTGGTCTTCTCCATGCCGAATTCGGTCGAGCGGTGCTCGACGAACATGTCGAATTCCTCGAACGAGCCCTTGTCCAGGAGCAGCTCGATGCGCTCCCGCGCCGTCAGCTTGCCGCGGGCATGCTGCGCCTCGATGCGCTTGACGCCGCCGCCCAACTTGGCGCCGGCGCGCCGCTCTTCGAGGGTGTCGAGGATATCTTTCATTTGCTTCCGCCCGCATTAGCTAGTGATTGGCTGCTGGAACCCGCGCGGGGTTCTAACACGGCATTTTCTGAACCGGAAACCACCTTCTTGCCTCGAATCCCGGGCACGGGCGGTACTCGGATCAGCGCAGATTTGGGGAGGAAAACCATGGATAACACGACAGCCGAGCCCGGCTCGGTCACCGGCGGCGTGCGCCTATTGCTCAGGCTGGAGGGCCTGACGCTGTTTGTGGGCATGACGCTGCTGTACGGGGTCTGGGGCGGCTCGTGGTGGGTCTACGCGATCCTGTTCCTGGCGCCCGATTTGAGCTTTGCCGGTTATGCGTTCGGTCCCAAGGAGGGCGCGGTGATCTACAATGCCGCCCACAGCTACATGGCGCCCGTGTCCCTGATGACCGCCGGCTTTGCCACCGCCGAGCCGCTGGTGCTCTCGATCGCAATGATCTGGCTTGCCCATATCGGCATCGACCGCGCGCTCGGCTACGGATTGAAATACCAGGCGGGGTTCGGCTTCACCCATATGGGACGCATCGGAAAGGCGAAAGCGCCTCAGACTTGATGATCTGACGGCCGGGACGATCCCGGCCGTTCACCGTCTTCGTTCGCCGCAGCTCCCTTACTTCTCTCCCACCTTGAACGGCTCTTCCTTGCCGGGCGGCACAGTCTCTTCCGCCATGGCGAGCATCATCGCGACCATGACGTAGTTGCCGGCGACCGCGGTCAAATCGACGATCTGCTGATCGTTGAACACCTTCTTTGTCCGCGCATAGGTTTCGTCGGAGACCTTCTTGGTGGTGGTGAGCTCAGTGACGAAATCGTATACCGCGGCCTCATCCTCGGCCATGTTCGACGGTCGCTTGTTGGCTTTCAGCTCGGCGATGATGTCGCCCGACAGGCCGGCCTTGGCCGCGAGCGGTGCATGCGCGAACCATTCGACCTGCGAGCGCCATTGCCGGCCAATGATCAGGATTGCGAATTCGTTGAGTTTGGTCGGGACCGAGGTCTGCCAGCGCAGGTAATAGAACAGGTCGAACAGCCGCTGGCCGAGCACGGGGCTGCGGATCATCGGGTTGTACGGGCCGCCGATGCCGACGCTCGAGACCTTCATGATCTGCTCGCCGAGCGGGCGCTGCTTTTCGTCGAGCTGGTCCATGGTGAGCTGCGGGAAGCGCGGCTCCTTGCTGGTCGCCGGCGCTGCAAACATCGTAGCCGCGAACCAGCCGCCAGCGACGGCAAGTGTGAGCGACGAGAGCCAGACTGAAGCAGAATGCATGGTTTCCTCCGTACGATTTTTCATTGTACGGAGATGCTACGCTGGCATTGCCTAGCGCACCAGTCGGCGCGGACGCGCGTCAGCCCATCAATACGCGACGATGTCGGCGAGGCATTGCTGCGTCACGGTCATGCGCGCGGCGATGTGGCTCTCGTCCTTGCAGTCCATATTCATTGCAAACACGGTGACGGAGGACCCCTTCTCGACCCAGCCAACCAGCCAGCCGAGCGAGGGCTTGCCGTTCTCGGCGCCGAGGAGGCCGCTCTTGGCGCGGATGATGGCGTCTCCCACCTTCGTCACCGGCAGGATGTCGCGCGTCAGCTCCTGGGCGCGCTTGGAGACCGGCAACGTGCCGCGCCGCAGGCGATCCACGAAATCGATCTGCTGCACCGGATCGATGCGCAGATTTCCGGTCAGCCAGAACTGGTCGATGCCGCCGCCGATGTCGCGGTTGCCGTATTCGAGCAGGTCGAGATATTTCTTCATCCGCTCTTCGCCGATGCGCCGCGCGATCTCCTGATAGACCGGCACTGCGGAAACGGCGATCGCCGAACGCAGCGTATGGTCCTTGTTCCAGGCCTCGATGCTGCGCGTCACGCCGTCCCACTTGAACACGTCCTTGTCGGGATCCTCGACCACGCCAGTGTCCAGCGCGATGATCGAATTCGGGATCTTGAAGGTCGAGGCCGGCAATTTGCTCTCGCTCGACCTCCGCTTGTCGCTGGCGATGATCAGGTAGTCGTCGACCTTGTAGGCGACGAAGGTGCCCTCGGTGCCGAGCTCGAAGAATCGCCGCGCCAGGCCGTCGCGAAACTCGTTGCGCTGGTAGGACACGTTGGCGAAGCTACGTGTTGGCAAGACGGACGCGGCGGTGAAGAGACCGAGCGCTTGGCGGCGATTGATCACGACAGATCCTGGATGGGTTGAGGAGCACGCCATGATGGATGCCATCGTGATGAAACGATGGCAAGAACCTTACCGTGCGCGACCCGACAGGCGGAGCACGAAGACCAGCACTTCCGCCACCGCCTTGTAGAGCTCGACCGGGATTTCGTCGCCGAGCTCGACATTGGACAGCGCGCCCGCCAGGACCTCGTTTTCCTCGATCGGGATGTCGTGGGCTTTGGCGAGCTCGATGATCCTGGCGCCGATTGCGCCCCTGCCCTTGGCAACCACCGTCGGCGCGCCGCTGTGGTCGTAATGCAGGGCGACCGCGAGCTGGCTCTTGGTATCGACGCTCATAGCGCGCGGTCCAGGAAATGGCCGGCGCGAGCCGGCGTCGCCTGCGGCGGCGCGCCGTCCTGGATCACGATGTCGCCGGGCAGAAGCTCGGCCCGGCTCAGCGCCTGACTCAACTGCGGGGCGCCGGCGCGAAGCTGCGCGGCGGTCGCCGGACGTTCCGCCCACATCCGCACCGACGTCTTGTCGCCGATGAGCGAGACCAGCGCATGGACCGGGCCCGCCGGTTCGACATCGAGCGAGAAACGCGCCCGCCAGACGCGCTTGGCCGCCTCGGTTTCAACGCCGCCGCCGTCGCGGGAAATCTCGAACTGCGCCATCGCCGTGCCCTGCGGGGTCGCGAACGGGATTTCGAAATGCCAGCGCGGCGACGAGGTGTCGATCTGCGGGGTCGCGCTATCAATGCGGTCCGGCAGCGACGCCACCTGCAACAGCGTCTGCCGCGCCAGCGCGGCGTCGGTGTCGCCAAGCAGATGATGCGCGGCAGTGGCGAGCGGCATATCCGGCGCGACCGATGGCGAGGCGACGGGCTGGGCGGCGGGAAGGGAACCACGGAACGGCGGTGGCGGCGTGTTGGTATGGACGGTGACGTCGGCGGCGATGTCATTAGGGCGCGCTGAATTGCCGAGCTCCTGCAGCAGATTCAGCGTTGCGCCGGCGGAGGGGCCGGTATTTGACGCGCCGCGAGCGATACCGCCTAATGTTACGAGATCGTCGGCAACCGGAACGCGCGCCTGCGGCAACAGGATTTCCTCGACCTCGATACCTGATGGCGCGAGGCTTTGCGTCAGCACGGGATGCGCCGCGACCTGTCCCGTTGCGGTGGAGGCCGGCGGCGGGGCATCCGCCCTGCCAAGCGACGACTGCAGGGTCTGCCGCAGCACGATCAGCGCAGCCTTCAGATCGGGAGCGCCCGCGGCCGACGGTGCGGTGCCGGCGGCCAGCGACGCCTCCAAGAACAGGCCGGAGCGTTCGAACGCATTCTTGATGTCGCCGCCGTCAAGATTCTGGTCGACCCGGGTCTGCTGCGCCAGCACTTGCGCAATCGCCTGCTGCAACCTCGGCGGCAGGTTGCCAGCGGCGGCCAGTGCGCCGAGATTGGCAAACAGCGGCGCCAGGCTCTGCTGCAGCGTCGCCGCATTCTGCGCGGCATTGTCGACGGCCAAGCGCTCCACCGGCGTGAGCACGTTCCTGGATTGGGCTGTCGTCGAGGGATTGGCAGCGGCGTCAAGCAGCGCGTCGGGCGACAGCGTCACCGCGTCGGCGGTGACATCGCCCTGCCCGACCATCGCGAGACGGATCCCGTCCCTGGTCTGGGACACCGCGAGTTGCAGCGCCTGGCCTTCCTTCAGGGGAACCTCCGAAAGCACGTCGATCGACAGGCTCGAGATCGCGATCCGCACCAGATCGGCGGAGAGCACCTTCAGCACCTGCGCATTGATCACGCTGCCCGGCTGCAGCACGAGATCGGGTGCGACGCTGCCCGCCTCCTTGGCGGAAAGCACCGGCAGCACGGGATTGATGGTCAGGGCCATGTCGGAGGTCTCGGCTGGAAAGCCGAAGGCTAGCTCCGCGCCGTAAACCCCCCGTTAACTTTGCAGGTGGCGGTTGCGGCAAACGAATTCAGTTCAGCGTCTTCAGGATGCTGGCGGCCGCATTGAAATCGACCAGCCGTGCGGCGCGGCGTGCGGCGACCTCCTCGTCCACGCCCCACTGCTCGATGTTCCAGTCCTCGTCGACATGGGCGGCGGCCCAGATCTGAGCGGCGTCCCGAAAGCGGTGGGTCAAGGCCAGCGCAAGCAGTGCCGAGCCGGTGAGCGTCGTCACCACGTGCAGCGCCGCCACCGACCATGGATCGTTCGGAAACGCCTCGCGCGCGGCTTTGATCGCGCTTTCCGGCTGGGCGACGTGCAAGATGCCTTCCGCGAGGATGAAATGCGCGCCGAGCGTATCCGCAGCCCAGAACAGGATCGGATCCCAATGCTCTGCCTCGCGTGCGACCAGCGCCTCCGGATGGCCGGCGCGATAGAACAACAGATCCGAGCCGAGATATTTCGCAGCGTCGTCAGCGACCACGTCGACGCGATCAACCACGCCTTCGATCACGCTGTTGGCGAAGCGCGTCAGCGGCATGGTCAGCGGATCGATCGTCTCTCCTTGCGCGTTCCACTCGGCAGCGACGGCGTCCGCGATCGCGCGCGAGGGCACCGTCACCTTCTTTCCGGATGGCGTACGGATCGGCCGGCCGTCGAGCGTCACGGCAAAACCGCCATCCTCCTCAGCGACATCGGCGCCGCCGTAGAACCGCTTGCGCTGCGGCGCGCGCGTGTTCCGACGCGCCGCCTCCTGCGGATCCAGCGGGGACTGTCCCGCTGCTTCATCGAACAATTCGCGCATGTGTTCGCAGGCTTCCGTTGGGCTTCATCTGCCCGCAGGATAAGTCAGGCGTCGCGGCAAATAAAGCCAGTGTTCAGGCGTCAGTCGCGTGCGGCGCAACTGCGCGAATAGGCGGCGCGATCGGCGGGATCGAGGCCGGCAGCGGCTCCCTCGTCGAGGCAGCCGCGGATACGGTCACCGAACGATCGGCGGGTCGACGCGCGGGGAGTTGGCAGTGACGGCAACTGAGCTTCGGATTCGCCGCGCATCATGGGCGTCGTCGGCGCCACGATCTTCGGTGGCGGCGGCGGCGCAGGAGGGGGCGGCAAAAGGTTCGGGTTGGTGCCAGGCGTAATGAACTGTGCCGACGCAGCGGGCGCTCCGATCAGCAAGGCGAGAGTAAGTAGAAGCGCTGAACATCTCATAGAGGATATGTCGGGATGCCCCTTTGAAACCGCAAATAAATTATTCTTCAGGGGCGTTCTCGATCGGATCGAACCGGCTGGTGTCGAGCCCAAGCAGGTTCCAGGATTGCTGCATATGCGGCGGCAGCGGCGCGGTGGCGTCGATCACCCCGCCGCGCGGATGCGGGATCACGATGCGCCGTGCGAGCAGATGCAGCCTGTTCTGCAACCCGCCCGGAAGTTCCCAATTCTCGCGATTGAAATATTTGGGATCGCCCACGATCGCGTGATCGATATGCGCCATATGCGCGCGCAATTGATGGGTGCGGCCCGTGACCGGCTTCAGCGATACCCACGCCAGCTTCTGCGCCGCGGTTTCGACCACCGCGTAATAGGTCACGGCGTGGCTTGCACCCTCGTCGCCATGGGCGGCGATCCGCATGATCGTATCGTCCTCGCCCTCCTCCTTCGCCAGATAGGTCGAGATACGGCCCTGCTTCGGTTTCGGCACGCCGGCCACCAGCGCCCAATAGATCTTGCGCGCCGAGCGCGAACGAAACGCGCCGGTGAGATGCGTCGCCGCAAACCGCGTCTTCGCGACCAAAAGGCAGCCCGAGGTTTCCTTGTCGAGCCGATGCACAAGGCGCGGCTTCTGGCCCTTGGCGTCGCGCATCACTTCCAACATCTGATCGACATGGCGCGTGGTGCCGGAGCCGCCCTGCACGGCAAGCCCGGCAGGCTTGTTGAGCACCAGCACGTCGGCGTCCTCGAACAGCGTCATCTCCTTCAGTGCGACGAGCGTCTTGCTCTGCGCTTCCGACAGCACGCCGAGCGCCTTAGGCGCGTCCAGCCGCAACGGCGGAATCCGCACGCTCTGCCCTGCCGTGAGCCGATCCTTGCTGTCGGCCCGCTTGCCGTTGACCCGCAGCTCGCCTTTGCGGACGATGCGCTGGATGTGGGAGAACGACAGCCCCGGAAACCGCGCTTCGAGGAAGCGGTCGACACGCATATTGTCCTCGTCCGCAGTCACGGTGACGGTCTGGACTTTGGTCGGCAGCGGCAATTCCGCGGCAGCCTTGACCGGCTCGGCCGGCGGCGGCCTGTCTCGTCGCGGCTCGGCAAAGCGCGGCGGCTTGCCATGCGGGCGATGCGAGGACGGTCGCTCGCTCTGCACGCGATCCTTGTCCTGCCGGCTGCGGTCATGACGTGCGTTCTTCGGACGCTCGGCGCGGGCACCCGATTTCGATTCAGTTCTTTTGATACGACGGCTCATGCCGTTTTTCCAAACTCTCGAGACATCGATCAACGGGTGCCGTACGGCACCAGCGCAGTGTAGAGGACACGAAGCAAGGCAGTTCTCCTTGGGCGATAGTACATGACCAGACAGCAGCGAGCCCTACGTCCCGCCCCGCTCCTTCCTGAGCCTTGCCCAATAGTCCAGCCGCTTGCGGATTTCGCGCTCGAAGCCGCGGTCGGGCGGATCGTAAAAGGTCTGGCGGCCCAGGGCTTCCGGGAAGTAGTCCTGGCCGGAGAAGGCGTCGGGCGCATCGTGGTCGTATTGGTAGCCGGAGCCATAGCCCTCGGACTTCATGAGCTTGGTCGGCGAGTTCAGGATGTGCTTGGGCGGCAGCAGCGAGCCGCCCTCCTTCGCGACCTGCTTCGCCGCGCCGAATGCGGTGTAGACCGCGTTCGATTTCGGCGCTGTGGCGACATAGACCACGGCCTGCGCGATCGCGAGCTCACCCTCGGGCGAGCCGAGAAAATCGTAGGCGTCCTTGGCGGCGTTGGCGATCACCAGCGCCTGCGGATCGGCAAGGCCGATGTCCTCCACCGCCATGCGCACCACGCGCCGCGCCAGGAACAGCGGGTCTTCGCCGGCATCGAGCATGCGCGCGAAATAATAGAGCGCCGCGTCCGGATCGGAGCCACGCACCGACTTATGCAGCGCCGAGATCAGGTTGTAATGGCCGTCGGCTGACTTGTCGTAGATCGGCGCACGGCGCTGCAGGATGTCCTGCAACTGGGCCGAGTTGAAAACCTCATCCTTGCGCGCAGAGCGCCAGACCTCTTCGGCGAGCGTCAACGCGGCGCGGCCGTCACCATCGGCCATCCGCACCAGCACGGCGCGTGCTTCCGCATCCAGAGGCAGCTTCCTGCCCTCGACCTGTTCGGCATGGGAGTAAAGCTTTTCGATCGCTTCCGCGTCGAGCGAATGGAACACCAGTACGCGCGCCCGTGACAGGAGCGCGGCGTTGAGTTCGAAGGATGGATTTTCGGTGGTGGCGCCGACCAGCACCACCGTGCCGTCTTCCATCACAGGCAGGAAGGAATCCTGCTGCGCGCGGTTGAAGCGATGGACCTCGTCGACGAACAACAGCGTGCCCTTGCCGGTCTCGCGCCGCGCACGTGCCGCGTCGAACGCCTTCTTCAAGTCGGCAACGCCGGAAAACACCGCGGAAATCTGCTCGAAATGCAGCTCGGTCGCGTCGGCCAGAAGCCGTGCCACTGTGGTCTTGCCGGTGCCCGGCGGGCCCCAGAAGATCAGCGAACCAAGCGTGCGCGTCTCCAGCATGCGCGTCAGCGCGCCGTCGGGCCCGAGGATGTGGTCCTGGCCGACGACGTCGGACAGCTTTCGCGGACGCAACCGGTCGGGGAGCGGATGCGGCGCATCCTGCTCCATCCCTGCCGCGGCAAAGAGATTGGTGGAGGGTTCGTGCTGGCGCTTCGCGCTCATCCGCCGAGTGTCACGTTGATCTGCTGGCCGCCCCGCACCAGCGTGATGCGCCAGATCCGCGACGCCGCTTTCGAAGCCTTGTCGAGATCGCCAGTGCGCGCGATCTTCTGGTTGTTGACGGCAAGGATGATGTCGCCCTTCTGGAAGCCGACATTAGCAGCCGTGCCGTCATCGGCGAGATCGGTGACCACGACGCCTTCGGCCCCGGCATCGAGATGCAACTCATCCGCGAGCGCCGGCGAAATGTTTGCAACCTTGGCGCCCTGGAACGGCGAGCGCGCGGTCAGCACGATCTCGTCACGTCCGGTATCGGGCGCGGTTTCCAGTGGCACCGTGAGCTTGATGGTCTTGCCGCCACGCTGGACGTCGATCTGAGCGGTGCCGCCGAGCGGACGGGTTGCAAAACGGTAGTCGAAGGCGTTGGGATCATCGATGGTCTGGCCATCGATCGCAACGATCAGGTCCGACAGTTTCAGCCCTGCGTGCGCCGCCGGGCTGTTCGGCGCGACGTTGGCGACCAGCGCACCGTTGGGCAGCTTCAGCCCCAGCGTCTCAGCGATGTCAGGCGTCACCGCCTGCAGCCGCGCGCCAAGCCATGGCCGCTTAACCGCCTTGCCGCCGCTCTTGGCGGAGGCCACCACCACGCGCACCATGTTGGCGGGAATCGCAAAGCCGATGCCCTGCGAACCGCCGGAGCGCGAGAATATCGCGGTGTTGATGCCGGCGAGCCGCCCGGTCATGTCGACCAGCGCGCCGCCGGAATTGCCGGGATTGATGGCGGCATCGGTCTGGATGAAGAACTGGTAGTCGGTGATGCCGACTTGCGTGCGCGCGAGCGCCGAGATGATGCCATGTGTCACGGTCTGGCCGACGCCGAAGGGATTGCCGATCGCAAGCACGACATCGCCGACCAGGAGTTCGTCGGAATTGGCGAAGTCGAGCGTCGCGAATTTTTCCTTGCCGTCCTTCACGCGCAGCACCGCGAGGTCGGTGCGGCTGTCCTTGAGCACGATCTCGGCCTCGAACTCGCGCTTGTCGGCGAGCGATATCTTCACCTGGTCGGCGCCCTCGATGACGTGGTTGTTGGTGACGACGAGACCGGAAGGATCGACCATCACGCCGGAGCCGAGCGAGCGCTGCATCTGCTCGGGCTGGCCGGGCACGCCGAAGAAGCGGCGGAAGATCGGGTCATCCAGGAACGGGTTGCGGTTCTGGACCGTCTTGGCGGCGTAGACATTGACGACCGCGGGCTGCACGCGCTGCACG
The DNA here is from genome assembly GCF_054063735.1 of Bradyrhizobium sp. USDA 10063. Classification (NCBI taxonomy): domain Bacteria; kingdom Pseudomonadati; phylum Pseudomonadota; class Alphaproteobacteria; order Hyphomicrobiales; family Nitrobacteraceae; genus Bradyrhizobium; species Bradyrhizobium sp. USDA 10063. The sequence goes on from NZ_JBSSGP010000002.1 coordinate 1,788,906, forward strand.
ATCGGCGCGTAAGACAGTTTCAGCTCGGCCTGCGAGGACGGCACGCGGCGGTCCTGCGCCAGCGCCGGTGTCGCGACAGCGGCTGAAATCAACAACACGGCGGCTAAGCGAATCAGCGTCATGCAAGAATCCCGGGAATTTGTCGTTGTGATATAGGCGCGAGCCGGCGGCGAGAGAAGCGATTGCTTTACTTCAGGCGGCGGTCTGCGCCGCTTCGATGGGGTCAGGCGCGGGCGCACAGGAGAGCCGCGCCCGGTGGGTTTCGCCCCATTGCTTCAGGATCTCGATCACCGGCCGCAGGCTCTCACCGATTTCGGACACGGTGTACTCGACCCGCGGCGGCACCTCGGCATAGACCTTGCGGATGATGAGCTTGTCTTCCTCAAGCGCACGGAGCTGCTTGGTCAGCATGCGCTGGGTGATGCCGGGCATCCGCCGCCGCAACTCGCCGAACCGCTGGGTGCCGGACAACAGATGGAACAGGATGACACCCTTCCATTTGCCATCGATCAGGTCGAGCGTCGCCTCGACTGCGCAGCCCGGTCGATGGGCAAAATTCCGCCGTTTCATGAGGCTTTTTTCCAATAGTATCCGAACAGGGACTAGTTCCCTGAATTTACCGTACTTGCCAACTTGGCGCCAGCGCGACAGTTAGATCGCAATGCCAGACAAGGGAGAAGGCAAATGAAGGCCGTCGGATACAAGGAATCCCTGCCGATCGAGGACTCTGAATCGCTGTTCGATTTCGATGCCGCCAAACCGGAACCCAAGGGGCGCGACATCCGGGTCGCCGTCAAGGCGATCTCGGCCAACCCGGTCGATTACAAGGTGCGCAAGCGCGCTGCGCCGCCCGAGGGCGAGGTCAAGATTTTGGGATTTGACGCGGCCGGCGTGGTCGACGCCGTCGGCCCGGACGTCAGCCTGTTCAAGCCCGGCGACGAAGTATTTTATGCCGGCTCGATCCTGCGCCAGGGCACCAATTCGGAATTCCATCTGGTCGATGAGCGGATCGTCGGCGCCAAGCCAAAGACGCTCTCATTCGCGCAGGCCGCCGCCCTGCCCCTGACCTCGATCACAGCCTGGGAATTGCTGTTCGACCGGCTTGGCGCCGTGCCCGGCAAGAGCCTCGATCCGCGTACGCTCCTGATCGTCGGCGGCGCCGGCGGCGTCGGCTCGATCCTGATCCAGCTTGCGCGGCGGCTGACCGGCCTGACGGTGGTCGCGACCGCGACGCGGCCGGAGTCGCAGAAGTGGTGTCTCGAACTTGGCGCGCATGCGGTGGTCGATCACGGCAAGCCGATGAAGGAGCAGATCGAGAAATTGAAGCTGCCGCCGGTCGGCCTCGTCGCCAGCCTCACCTACACCGACCAGCACTACAAGGCGATCGCCGATTTCATGGCGCCGCAGGGCAAGTTCGGCCTGATCGACGATCCGCCGGAATTCAACGTCAGTGCGTTCAAGGGCAAGGCGATCTCGGTGCACTGGGAATCGATGTTCACGCGCTCCTCGTTCCAGACGCCGGACATGATCGCGCAGCATCATCTGCTGAACGACGTCGCCGACCTCATCGACAAGGGCGTGTTGCGCACGACCCTCGCCGAGACGTTCGGCACGATCAACGCGGCCAATCTGAAGCGCGCCCATGCCTTGCTCGAAAGCGGCAAGTCGCGCGGCAAGATCGTGCTGGAGGGGTGGTAGCCACAGTCGCGTAGGGTGGGCAAAGCGTAGCGTGCCCACCTTCTCGCGGCGCACTTGTGATGGTGGGCACGCTTCGCTTTGCCCACCCTCATATGGGGCTTTGTGAGTCAAGGCTCTTGAACCGGTGCGGGTTGGGTTTTTGCAGTGAGAGGGCGGCGCGCGGAGCCATGCGTAGCGCAGCGCGACGACCGGGCCCCGGGCGAGGATTGGCTTCCGAAGATTTCTGCAGCTCACTGCATCACCTCATATCCGGTCGGATCGGCTGATCCGTACCCACATTCCGCATGCTTGCGGCGAGGAAGCCAAGAGGATGAGACCCATCTACAAAGCGGCCTGGTTGGGCCCCTGGGTGGCACGGTCATCATCCATCCTGTACGGGGCGCGCGGCGCGGAGCCGCCTCGCCCTGGTGGCGTGGTCCGGTGCTAGGCCTTCATCACGGCCTGCTCCGGAACAAGGCCGGTGGTGAGATAGCGCCACAGCGCCACGATCAGCTTGCGCGCCAGCGCGACGATGGCGATGCGCTTGGCGCGCTTGCCGGCGTTTTCGGTGCGGGTGCGGAACCAGCGGCTGAGCGCGCTGTCCGGCTGATGGCGCAGCCAGAGCCAGGCCAGTTCGATCGTCTTGTGGCGGGCGCGCCGGTTGCCGGCCTTGCTGATCCCCTGCTCGCGATCGATGCTGCCGCTTTGCCAGGGACTGGGCGCCAATCCGCAATAGCTGGCGACCTCGCGCCGGTTGCGGAAGTCCTTGTAGAACACCTCGTTCACCAGCGTCGCGGCAAACGCCGGGCCGAGCGCCTTGAGCTGCTGCAACTGATCCCGTCGCTTCGCCATCGGCGCCGGCGCCGCGGCGGCTTCCGCCGCGACTTCTGCCGCGACTTCTGTAGCGACTTGGGCCTGCTCCAGCGCCTTGAGCTGGTCGCGCACCAGCATCAGCCGGGCATGCTCGCGCTTCACTTCGGCCAGAAGCTGCGGCGGCAGCGGCTGCCCTTGCCAGTCCCGCTGCTGCTCCAGCCAGGCGAGCCAGGTCCGTCGTCGCAAGGTGCCGGCCGCCATGCCCAACAGGCGCAGCAGCGCCTTGATCCGGTTGGTGTGCCCCGTCTGCTCCTTCACCAGTCGTTCGCGTTCGCGGCTGGCGCGCCGGGCGTCCTCCTCGGCCACGCTCGGCACCCGGACGATCCGCACCACCCGCGGCTCGCCTCGCAAATGAGCCATCAAGGTGCGCAGCAGAAGCTCGCCATCGATCCGGTCTGTCTTCGCCCGCCGCGCCCGTTGCTCCACCGCGATGCTCGCCGGGTCGAAGATGAAGTTGGTGATCCCAGCCGCCGCGAGCAGCCGGTGCAGCCAGAAGCCGTCATAGCCAGCCTCGTAGCAGCTCACCACCCGCGGCGCCGCTCCAAGCTTCGCAGTCGCCCGGGCCTTGACCTGCTCGATCAGCGCCAGCAGCCCGGCGTGATCGCCGCCTTCCAGCTTGTGGCGCGATATCCGGTCCCGATCCGGACTGTGCAGCGTCACCAGCCACGTCTTCTGACTCAGTTCGATCGCAACGAAAATCGTGCCACAATGCCCGGCGGTGGGCGTGTTCTTGGTCAATGCTTGCATCAGACTCTCCGATGGTTCGAGTGTGGAAACCCAAACCTACCGGAAAGGGCGCGCTCACCGCCCCATGGAATCTACAACTACAACCGTACTGACGGACGCGTCGCTTCGGCAGGCGTTGACCGCTCGATGAAGCCCTTGGCGAGCGCGTGGTAAATTCCTTCCTCGCAAACCAGTCGCGAGGTGCCGTAGGCAATCAATGCGGCGGTCATCAGTGGCACCACCATGGTATGCTCGCCGGTCATCTCGGTCACGATGACGAACGCTGTGATGGGAGCTTGCACGACACCGGCGAAATACGAGACCATGCCGAGCAGCATGATCGCCGCCACGGGCGTCGCGTGAAAGAAGGATGCGACGTTAGAGCCCAATCCGGCGCCCACCGCCAACGAAGGCGAAAAGATGCCGCCGGGAATGCCACTGATGGCTGCCAGGGCGGTGGCCAGGAGCTTCAGCAAACCAAAGCTGTCAGGCAACGGTGCGCCGCTCTCGAGTGCAGTCTTCACCTCTGAGTAGCCCGTGCCATAGATCATGTCGCCGGACGCCAGTCCACAGAGTGCGACCGCCAAGCCGCACAGCGCAGCAAACGGCACTGAATGACGTCGAATGGCGCGTCCGAGGAGGCCAGGAAGCCCGCGCGCCACGGTAATGACGATGCGGCTGAACAGGCCGCCCATCAAACCGCCGACGACTCCGCAAACGGGAATAGCGAGCCAGTCGATGCCGCGGCTGAGTGTCACCGCGCTCGTGCCGAAATAATCATAGTTGCCCATCAGGGCGAGCGACGTCAGGCCCGCTGCAATGACAGCCGCGATGATCAGGCTGCTGGTGCGCGTTTCGAAGGCACGGCTCATCTCCTCGATGCCAAACACGATGCCCGCGAGCGGCGTGTTGAAGGCGGCGGCAACGCCGGCCGCGGCCCCGGCCAGGATCAATCCCGGCTGCCGGCGTGGCGACACGCGCCCGATTGCGAACATGATGGACGCACCGACCTGGACCGTCGGTCCTTCGCGGCCGATCGAAGCACCGCATAGCAGGCCAAAGAGGGTCAGGATGATCTTTCCGACCGCGATACGGATGGATACGAGCCGTTCCCTCGCCTGCCGGCTGGTGAGATGACGCGCGGCAATCGCCTGCGGAATGCCGCTGCCCTGGGCGTTCGGAAACAGTCTGGCCGTGAGCAACGAGGACAGGCCGAAACCGATCGGCGTGACGAAAAGCGGTGCATAGCGTGATTTCGACAGCAGCATCGCGAAGGCCTGCTGGGCCAGGTCGGAGATCTGAGCCAGCAGCACCGCAGCTCCGCCAACAACGATGCCGCCGAGCAGAAAAATCGCACGTCGCTGCCAGCGCGCCGAGGTGATCTTAACCAGCCGCTGATGGCGGGTAGACAAGGTCAGTTTCATGAAACGGTTCTACGCAATCCGAGCCTCCGGCAAAAGCGCGGATCACGGCGTCCCGTTCGGAGACCACATATCGGCGCTATCGCATCCGCCTCAGGCGATGGTCTGGACGATCCCGCCTTCGACGCGGAGTGCCGCGCCGTTGGTGGCGGAGGCTTCCTTCGAGGACACATACACCACCATGTTGGCGATCTCGTCGACGCTGGCGAAGCGCTGCAATAGCGAGGTCGGTCGGTGCTGCTTGACGAAGTTCGCCACCGCCTCGTCGACCGGTTCCCCGTTCTGCCTGGCGAGATCCTTGACAAAGGTGTCCACGCCTTCCGACAGCGTCGGACCCGGCAGCACCGAATTGACCGTCACCGCCGTGCCGCGGGTCAATTCGGCGAGCCCGCGCGAGATCGAAAGCTGCGCGGTCTTGGTCATGCCGTACTGGATCATTTCCTTCGGAATATTGAGCGCCGATTCAGAGGCGATGAAGACGATGCGGCCCCAGTTGCGCTTCAGCATGCCCTGCATGTAGCCGCGCGACAGGCGCACGCCCGACATCACGTTGACTTCGAAGAATCGGGTCCAGTCCTCGTCCGGAATCTCGAAGAAGTCCTTGGGCTCGAAGATGCCGGCATTGTTGATGAGGATATCGACATCGGGCTGCGCCGATAGCAGCGCCTTGCATCCCGCAGCGGTGGAGACATCGGCGGCGATGCCGCGAACCTTGGCGCCGGCAACCGCCTTCTGGACCGCGGCGACTGCAGCGTCGATCTTGGGCTGGCTACGGCCATTGACGATCACCTCCGCACCGATGGCCGCAAGACCGCGGGCAATGGCGAGGCCAATGCCAGCGGTCGAGCCGGTCACGAGCGCTGTCTTTCCTGAAAGGTCGATCTTCATGTTCTATCTCCGTGAATTCGATGAAGAAGATATCGGGAGCGCGAGATAGGGACGCAATTGCCCGATGCAGCATGGCTGACACCGCGCCGAAGTCATGCGTGCGACCGTGCAAAAATGAAAAGAATCGTAGGGTGGGCAAAGGCGCGTCAGCGCCGTGCCCACCATCTAACAATCTACTCGTGAGGGGTGGGCACGCTGCGCTTTGCCCACCCTACGGACTACTGTCGGAAATGAAAAAGCGGCGCTCGATGGCGCCGCTTTTTTAAAATCAGATTGGAGAAGGCTTACGCCGCCTCGGCTTCCTTTTCCTGCACCGGGCCGGAGTCCTGGCCCTTGGCGTCGACGTCGCGGTCGACAAACTCGATAACGGCCATCGCGGCATTGTCGCCATAGCGGAAGCCGGCCTTGATGATGCGGGTGTAGCCGCCCTGGCGGTCCTTGTAGCGGGGCGCCAGCGTGTCGAACAGCTTCTTGACCATGTCGACGTCGCGCAGCTCCGAGATGGCCTGGCGGCGCAGCGCCAGCCCGCCCTTCTTGCCGAGCGTGACGAGCTTCTCGACGATCGGACGCAGCTCCTTGGCCTTCGGCAGCGTGGTGACGATCTGCTCGTGCTTGATCAGAGCAGCAGCCATATTGGCGAACATCGCGCGCCGATGTTCGGCCGTGCGATTGAGCTTCCGATGAACCCTTCCGTGACGCATGATCTATTCCTTTTCGATTGTCGCGACGGTTCGTCGGACATGTTTCTCAGGTGGGCTTCCTGCGTTCGCCCAGAATAGCGAGTAGCGAATGGTGAATAGTGAGTAGTTTTCTATTCGCTATTCGCCACTCCCCATTCGCTCAGTAATGATCCTCGAAGCGCTTGGCGAGCTCGTCGATGTTCTCCGGCGGCCAGCCCGGCACTTCCATGCCGAGATGCAGACCCATCTGGGCCAGCACTTCCTTGATCTCGTTCAGCGACTTGCGGCCGAAGTTCGGGGTGCGGAGCATTTCCGCTTCCGACTTCTGCACGAGGTCGCCGATATAGACGATGTTGTCGTTCTTCAGGCAGTTGGCCGAACGCACCGACAGCTCGAGCTCGTCGACCTTCTTGAGGAACGCCGGGTTGAAGGCGAGATCGGGGATGATCTCCTGCGCGACTTCCTTGCGCGGCTCCTCGAAGTTGACGAACACGTTGAGCTGGTCCTGCAGGATGCGCGCGGCGTAGGCCACGGCATCCTCCGGCGTGATCGCGCCGTTGGTCTCGATCGTCATGGTCAGCTTGTCGTAGTCGAGGATCTGGCCCTCGCGGGTGTTCTCGACCTTGTAGGAGACCTTGCGGACCGGCGAGAACAGGCTGTCGACCGGGATCAGGCCGATCGGCGCGTCCTCGGGACGGTTGCGCTCGGCGGGCACATAACCCTTGCCGGTCGAGACGGTGAACTCCATGCGGATCTCGGCGCCGTCGTCCAAGGTGCAGAGCACGAGATCCGGATTGAGCACCACGACGTCGCCGACGGTCTGGATGTCGCCGGCGGTGACGACGCCCGGGCCCTGCTTCTTCACGACCATGCGCTTGGGGCCTTCGCCCTGCATCTTGATCGAGATGTCCTTGATGTTGAGGACGATGTCGGTGACGTCCTCACGAACGCCCGCAATCGAGGAGAACTCGTGCAGCACGCCGTCGATATGCACCGACTGCACCGCGGCGCCCTGCAGCGAGGACAACAGGATGCGGCGCAGCGCGTTGCCGAGCGTCTGGCCGAAGCCACGCTCGAGCGGCTCGGCGACGATGGTCGCAAAGCGGGTCGCATCGCCGCCTGCCGTCACCTGCAGCTTGTTCGGTCGAATAAGTTCCTGCCAATTCTTCTGGATCGTCACTGTGTCACCCGTGGTGAGGTCGATTTGGGCCAGTCGACATCAACTTACTGGCGTCGCGGATTAGCCCGCGCGGTCAATTCCAAAAACAATCGCGAGACGGCAAGGCCGCCCCGCGACCAACCATCAGACGCGCCGGCGCTTGCGCGGACGGCAGCCATTGTGCGGGATCGTCGTCACGTCGCGGATCGAGGTGACGGTGAAGCCCGCGGCCTGCAACGCGCGGAGCGCCGACTCGCGGCCCGAGCCGGGACCGGCGACCTCGACTTCCAGCGTGCGCATGCCATGCTCTTGCGCCTTCTTGGAAACGTCCTCCGCCGCGACCTGCGCAGCATAGGGGGTCGACTTGCGCGACCCCTTGAAACCCATCGTGCCGGCGGACGACCAGGCAATGGTGTTGCCCTGCGCGTCGGTGATGGTGATCGTGGTGTTGTTGAACGACGAATTCACATGCGCGATGCCGGAGGCGATGTTCTTGCGTTCGCGGCGGCGTACGCGGGTGGCTTCCTTGCCCATTCCAAACCTTTCCTATGATCTCAACGCCGCCGTAATGCCAGCGGCTACACCGATGAAAAGCGAATAGTGAGTAGCGAATGGCGAATGGTTGGTCCCTATTCGCCATCCGCCATTCCCTATTCGCCAAATTACTTCTTCTTGCCGGCGATCGCCTTGGCCGGCCCCTTGCGCGTGCGCGCATTGGTGTGGGTACGTTGGCCGCGCACCGGCAGGCCACGGCGATGGCGCAGGCCGCGATAGCAGCCAAGGTCCATCAGCCGCTTGATGTTGATGCCGGTCTCGCGGCGAAGGTCGCCTTCGACGACGTAGTCACGGTCGATCACTTCGCGGATCTGCAGCACTTCCTGGTCGGTCAGCTGGCTGACGCGACGCTCCAGCGGAATCTTGACCTTCTCCATGATGTCGGCCGCGTGCCTCTGGCCGATGCCATGGATGTACTGAAGCGCGATCAGCACGCGCTTGTTGGTTGGAATATTCACGCCGGCAATACGGGCCACGGCCTTCTCTCCTGTCGCCGATCCACGGGATCGGTGCTTCCTAGAACTCTGCTATCTCGGGCAGGTGTCCACAAACGCGAACACGACGCCCTCCCCTCGTTCCTTCGGGGCCCGGCATCGTCATAAAACTATCCGACTTGGATGCGGGGCTTATTAAAGGATTCATGTCGGTTTCGTCAACCGCTCCTAGCGCTTAGCTCGCTTTTTCGTGAGTTTTTTTGCGGGGCGCTTTGCCACCTGCCTTACCGTTTTCTTGGCCTTGCCGACGCCCCTGGCCTTCGCAGCCTTGGAGACCGCTTTGCGGGCCTTCCGGGCGGAGGTGGTCGCCTTCCTGGTTCCCTTGCCGGCCCCCCTGGCTTTGGCGGCCGCCTTCTTGGCAGGCGCCTTGTTGGCAGGTGCCTTGGTTCCCTTTCGGGCGGTTCCAGACGCCGAGCGCTTGGCCGGAGAGGTCCGCCGCGCGGCCTTGGGTTCCGTGGCGCCGAGCGCCTCCAGGATCCGGTTGATCTCGCCTGTGACGTGCTCGATGGCCATCATGCCATCTACGGTCAACAGCTTGCGGCGCTCGGAATAGTAGTGAATCAGCGGTTCGGTCTGCGCGCGATAGCTCGCCAGCCGCTTGGTCAGCACTTCCGGCGTATCGTCGGCACGCACTTCCTCGCCGCGCGCCCGCGTCTCGGCGGCCCGCTTCTCGACCCGATCGAGCAACGCGCTCTCATTGACGCGAAGCTCGATCACCGCGTCGAGCTTGAGGCGCTTCTTCTTCAGGAGTTCATCCAGCGCTTCGGCCTGCGGAACCGTGCGCGGAAAGCCGTCGAGGATGAATCCCTTCTTGGCGTCGGGCTGGTCGATCCGATCGGAGATGATGCCGATCACGATCTCGTCCGGCACCAGCCCGCCCGCGGCCATGATGTCCTTGGCCTGCTGACCGATCGGCGTGCCGGCCGCAACCGCAGCGCGCAGCATCTCGCCGGTCGAGAGCTGCACGATACCGTGTTTCTGAACCAGCCGCTGGGCCTGGGTCCCCTTGCCCGAGCCCGGCGGCCCCAACAGGATGAATCTCATGATTTTTCGCCCCCCGGCTTGGTGAGCGAGATCCGCACACCCCTGGTTTTGACTTTTGCCCCGCCCGCGTTCCGCTCTGTCAGCGGCGGCGGCCCCTGAGTTTCGACTTTCTGATCAGCCCCTCATACTGATGGGCGAGCAGATAGCCCTGAACCTGCGCCACCGTATCCATGGTCACGCTGACCACGATCAGAAGCGACGTACCGCCAAAGTAGAACGGCACGGAGGCGTAGGAAATCAGAATCTCCGGGATGAGACATACGATCGCAAGATAGATCGCGCCGACCACCGTGATGCGCGACAGCACGTAGTCGATGTACTCCGCAGTGCGTTCACCCGGCCGGATGCCCGGGATGAAACCGCCATGCTTCTTCAGGTTGTCGGCGGTCTCGGTCGGGTTGAACACGATCGCCGTGTAGAAGAAGGCGAAGAACACGATCAGCGCGAGGTAGAGCACCAGGAACAGCGGCCGGCCGTGGCTGAGCTGGGTGGTGATCCATTGCAGCCATTCCGGCCCCGAGGCGACATTGAAGTTGGCAACCGTAGCCGGCAGCAACAGCAGCGAGGACGCGAAGATCGGCGGAATCACACCCGAGGTATTGAGCTTGAGCGGCAGATGCGAGGACTGGCCCTCGAACATCTTGTTGCCGACCTGGCGTTTCGGATACTGGATCAGAAGGCGGCGCTGCGCGCGCTCCATGAACACGATGAAGGCGATCACGGCGACCGCCATCACGATCACGACCAGGATCAGCCCTGTCGACATCGCGCCCTGACGGCCGAGTTCGAGCATGTTGGCGAGCGCCGCCGGCAGTTCCGCGACAATGCCGGCCAGAATGATCAGCGAGATGCCGTTGCCGATGCCGCGCGAGGTGATCTGCTCACCCAGCCACATCAGGAACATGGTGCCGCCGGTCAGCGTGATCGCGGTCGACAGACGGAAGAACATGCCGGGGTCGGTGACGACGTTGCCGGCACCCTCAAGTCCCACCGCGATGCCGTAAGACTGGAACGCAGCCAGGATCACGGTGAGATAGCGGGTGTACTGGTTCAGCGTCTTGCGACCGGCCTCGCCTTCCTTCTTCAGGGCCTCGAGCTGCGGCGAGACGGTGGTCAGGAGCTGGATGATGATCGATGCCGAAATGTACGGCATGATGTTCAGCGCGAAGATCGCCATGCGGTGGATGCCGCCGCCGGCGAACATGTTGAACATGCCGAGGATGCCGCCGGCCTGGGAGCGGAACACCTGCTCCCACACGTTGGGGTCGATGCCGGGCAGCGGGATGTAGGTGCCGAGCCGATAAACAAGCAGCGCACCCAGCGTGAACCAGATGCGCTTCTTCAGCTCTTCGGCCTTGGCTAGAGCTCCGAAATTGAGGTTGGCTGCAAGTTGTTCCGCTGCTGAGACCATATTCTTGGCTTTCTCCCGGAGGTCCCGCGCCGACGTCCCCCATGGGACATCGGCAGACACCGGACATTATTTGGTGCTCGGCTTCGATAAGTCCAATGTTCTCTGCCGCCCCTGCCAGCGCGAGGCAGGCAATGACGCAGATGTTACGCCGCCTCGCCTTCTTCCTTCTTGGCGGGCGCCAGGATCTTCACCGTGCCGCCGGCTTTCTCCACCGCCGCGACCGCGGACTTGGAGGCGCCATGCACCTCGATATTGAGCTTGGCCGTAAGCTCGCCGCGGCCGAGCAGCCGCACGCCGTCCTTGGCGCGGCGCAGCACGCCAGCCTTCACCAGCGCTTCCGCGTTCACGACCGCACCAGTGTCGATCTGCTTGGCGTCGACCGCCTGCTGCAGGCGGTCGAGGTTAACTTCCGCGAAATCGAGCCTGAAGATGTTGTTGAACCCGCGCTTGGGCAGGCGGCGATGCAGCGGCATCTGGCCGCCTTCAAAGCCTTTGATGCGCACGCCGGTACGCGCGGTCTGGCCCTTGCCGCCACGGCCGCCGGTCTTGCCCTTGCCTGAACCGATGCCGCGGCCGATGCGCATGCGCTTCTTGCGCGAACCGGGATTGTCGGCGATCTCGCTGAGCTTCATCGCCCTTCTCCTTGTCTGTCTTAACCCTCGCCGACGACGCGGACGAGGTGTTGAACCTTGCTGATCATGCCGCGAACCTCAGGGGTGTCCCGATGCTCGGCAACCCGGCCGATCTTGTTGAGCTTGAGGCCGATCAGCGTCGAACGCTGCGAATGATGGCGGCGAATCGGGCTGCCGATCTGCTCGACCTTGATCGTCTTTGCGGCCTGGGCCATCTCTTAAACTCCAGATAGCGCGCTAGCTTAGCGCGAGTTATTCAGCCACCGCTTCGGCATCGCCACCGACGCGGCGGGCCTGCAGGGTGGACACCTTGATGTTGCGGCGCGCAGCGACCGAACGCGGCGAATCCTGGTTCTTCAGCGCGTTGAAGGTGGCGCGAACCATGTTGTAGGGATTCGACGAACCGATCGACTTCGCCACCACGTCCTGGATGCCGAGCGTCTCGAACACCGCGCGCATCGGGCCGCCGGCGATGATGCCGGTACCGGCCGGCGCGGCACGCAGGTAGACGCGGCCGGCGCCGTGACGGCCGGCGATGTCGTGATGCAACGTGCGGCCTTCGCGCAGCGCCACGCGGGTGAGGTTGCGCTTGGCGGCCTCGGTCGCCTTGCGGATCGCTTCCGGCACTTCGCGCGCCTTGCCGTGGCCAAAACCGACCCGGCCCTTCTGGTCGCCGATCACGACCAGCGCCGCAAAGCCGAAGCGCTTGCCGCCCTTGACGACCTTCGCCACGCGATTGATGTGCACGAGCTTGTCGACGAACTCGCTGTCGCGCTCCTCGCGCTCCCTGCTCCGTTCGCGTCCGCCGCGTTCGCGTTCTGCCATGGTGTTTTCCAATCTCTAGAAAGGCTTATGCCTCAGTCCTAATATCCGCTCGAAACTCTCAGAAGCTCAGCCCGCCCTCGCGCGCGGCATCCGCGAGCGCCTTGACGCGCCCGTGATAAAGATAGCCGCCGCGGTCGAACACGACTTCCTTGACGCCCTTCTGGGTGGCGCGCTCGGCCAGCAGCTTGCCGACCGCCTTCGCCGCATCGATGTTGGCGCCGGTATTGCCAGCCTCGCGCATCGTCTTCTCCAGCGACGAGGCCGACGCCAGCGTCTCGCCCTTCTGATCGTCGATCACCTGGGCGTAGATGTGCTTGGACGAGCGGAACACCGACAGACGCGGACGGCCGCCTCCGGAACGGCGCAGCGCCAACCGCACGCGTTGCTTGCGCCGGGCATTGGTAACCTTCAGTGACATGACCGGCTCCGTTACTTCTTCTTGCCTTCCTTGCGGAAGATGAATTCGTCGGCGTACTTCACACCCTTGCCCTTGTAGGGCTCCGGCGGACGATAGGCGCGGATCTCGGCCGCGACCTGGCCAACGCGCTGCGGATCGATGCCCGAGACCGTGATTTCGGTCGGCTTCGGCACCGCGATCGAGATGCCCTCCGGGATCGGGTAGACGACGTCGTGGCTGTAACCGAGCGCGAGCTGCAGGTTCTTGCCCTGCATTGCGGCGCGGTAGCCGACGCCGGTGATCTCGAGCTTCTTCTCAAAGCCCTTGGTGACGCCTTCGACCAGGTTAGCGACCTGGGCGCACGCGGTGCCGTACATCGCCTGCGCACGGTTGGTCTTGACGCGCGGAGCGACCTTGACCTGGCTGTTCTCGAACTTCACTTCGACGTCGTCATGCACGACGAACTGAAGCTGGCCTTTCGGCCCCTTCACCTTCACCGTCTGCCCGTCGACAGTCGCCGTCACACCCGACGGGATCGCCACAGGCCTCTTGCCAATACGTGACATGACCAATTCCTTCCTCAGAACACCGTGAAGAGAATTTCGCCGCCGACATTCGCGTCACGCGCGTCGTGGTCGGCCATGATTCCCTTCGGCGTCGACAATACGGAAATGCCGAGACCGTTGTTCACCCGCGGCAGGTTCTTCACCGAGGTGTAGACCCGGCGGCCCGGCTTCGAGACGCGCTCGATCTCGCGGATGACGGGCTCGCCGTCGAAATACTTCAATTCGATCTCGAGCTCGCTGCGGCCGGACGAATGCTCGACGCTGGCGTAGCCGCGGATATAGCCTTCCGCCTTCAGCACCTCGAGCACGCTCTGACGCATCTTCGAGCCCGGGGTCGTGACCTTGGACTTCGAGCGCATCTGCGCGTTGCGGATGCGGGTGATGAGATCGGAGATCGGATCGTGCGTTGACATCTTCCGACCCTCCTTACCAGCTCGATTTCACGAGGCCCGGGATCAGGCCCTTGGAGCCGAGCTCGCGCAGCGCGATGCGGGACAGCTTGTTCTTGCGATAGTTCGAGCGCGGACGGCCCGTGAGCTCGCAACGGTTGCGGATCCGGGTCGGCGACGAGTTGCGCGGCATTTCCGCAAGCTTCAAGGTCGCCGCGAAACGCTCTTCCATCGGCTTGGTCTTGTCGGCGATGATCGCCTTCAACCGGGCGCGGCTCGCGGCGGCATTCTTGGCCATCCGCTTGCGCCGGTTGTTCTTCTCGACTGCACTCTTCTTTGCCATGCGTGGCTCCTTACGTTTCCGCGTTTGAGAAGCTGTTCTTCAGCGTCTCACTGCCGGAACGGGAAATTGAAAGCGGTCAACAAGGCGCGAGCCTCGTCGTCGGTCTTGGCCGTGGTACAGACGGTGATGTCCATGCCCCGCGCCTCCGAGACCTTGTCGAAGTCGATCTCGGGAAAAATGATGTGCTCCTTGATGCCGAGCGAATAGTTGCCGCGGCCATCGAAGCTCTTCGGGTTCAGCCCGCGGAAGTCGCGCACGCGCGGCAGCGCGACGTTCACCAGGCGATCGATGAACTCGTACATGCGGGCCTTGCGCAGCGTGACCTTGCAGCCGATCGGCTGGTTCTCGCGCAGCTTGAAGGTCGCGATCGCAACCCGCGAATAGGTCACGATCGCCTTCTGGCCGGCGATCTGCGTCAGCTCGGCGGCAGCGGTCTCGGCCTTCTTGCGGTCGTTGACGGAATCGCCGACGCCCATGTTGAGCACGACCTTGTCCAGCCGCGGCACCTGCATCGCGTTCTCGTAGCCGAACTTCTCGGTCAGCAGGCCGCGAATCTTCCTGTCATATTCCGTGCGCAAGCGCGGCACATAAGCGGTCTCAGCCATCGATCTCTGCTCCCGAGCTCTTGGCAATGCGAACCTTCTTGCCATCAGCCTGAATCTTGAACCCGATGCGGGTCGGCTTTCCGTCCTTGCCGACATACGCGATGTTGGAGAGATGGACCGGCGCCTCCTTGGAGATGATGCCGCCCTCCTGGTTCTGGGTCTGCTTCTGGTGACGCTTCACCATGTTGACGCCGCGCACCAGCGCGGTGTTCTCCGCCGGGCGCACCTCGAACACTTCACCGGTGCGGCCCTTGTCGCGGCCGGTCAGCACGATCACCCTGTCACCCTTCCGGATCTTGGCAGCCATCACAGCACCTCCGGCGCAAGCGAGATGATCTTCATGTGGTTCTTGGCGCGCAGCTCGCGCGGCACCGGCCCGAAGATACGGGTGCCGACCGGCTCCGACTGGTTGTTGACCAGCACGGCAGCGTTGCGGTCGAAGCGGATGACGGAGCCGTCGGGGCGGCGGATGTCCTTGCGGACCCGCACCACGACCGCCTTCATCACGTCGCCCTTCTTCACCTTGCCACGCGGAATGGCTTCCTTGATCGACACAACGATAATGTCGCCCACGGTGGCATAGCGGCGCTTGGAGCCTCCAAGCACCTTGATGCACATGACACGGCGTGCGCCTGAATTATCGGCCACGTCGAGGTTGGTCTGCATCTGAATCATTGATGCACCTCGTCCTCTTTCTGCGCTTCACTTGCGCTCAAAATTTTCCCGACATTCTCCGGCTCTAGAGCCGGATGCGCGTCAGGCCGTTTGCTTCTGCTCGCCCCGGATCACGATCCAGCGCTTCAACTTCGAGATCGGCTTGCTTTCCTCGATCCACACCGTGTCGCCCGGCTTGAACTGGTCGCTCTCGTCGTGGGCGTGGTAGTTCTTCGAACGGCGGATCGTCTTCTTGTAGATCGGATGGGTGAAGCGGCGATCGACGCGCACCACCACCGTCTTGGCTTGCTTGTCGCTGACGACCACGCCCTGCAGCGTACGTTTCGGCATGTCCGGCCTCTTACTTCTTCTTCGCGCGCTGCTGCGCGGCGATGGTCTTGATACGGGCGATGTCGCGGCGCGCTTCCTTCAGCCGCGAGGTGTTCTCGAGCTGACCGGTGGCGCGCTGGAAACGCAGGTTGAATCGCTCCTTCTTCAGATTGAGGATCGCGTCCTCCATCTGATCGGCACTCATTGCGCGGATATCCTCGACTTTCATCTGGGCCACCTCGGTTACTCCGCGATGCGCGCAACGAAGCGCGTCCTGATCGGCAACTTGGCGGCGGCCAGGGTGAGCGCCTCACGCGCGACCTGGTTGTTGACGCCGTCGATCTCGAACAGCACGCGGCCGGGCTTGACGCGGACCACCCACAATTCCGGCGAGCCCTTGCCCGAACCCATGCGCACTTCGGCGGGCTTCTTCGACACCGGCACGTCGGGGAAGACGCGGATCCAGACGCGGCCGGCGCGCTTCATGTGACGGGTCAGCGCGCGGCGGGCGGCCTCGATCTGGCGCGCGGTGACGCGCTCCGGCTCGAGCGCCTTCAGGCCGAACTGGCCGAAGGACAACGTCGCGCCCGAAGTCGCAACGCCGTGGATGCGGCCCTTATGCGCCTTCCGGAACTTCGTTTTCTTTGGTTGCATCATGGCGTTAAGCCCTCAAACTCTCATATGCCGTTAAGCGGCGTCGCGGCGGGACCGCGGGCTATCGCCTTCAGCCATCCGCTTGTCCTGGGCCATCGGATCGTGCTCGAGGATCTCGCCCTTGAAGATCCAGACCTTGACGCCGCAGGTGCCGAAGGTCGTGAACGCGGTGGCAACGCCATAGTCGACGTCGGCGCGCAGCGTGTGCAGCGGCACCCGGCCCTCGCGGTACCATTCCATGCGCGCGATTTCGGCGCCGCCCAACCGACCCGAGCAGTTGATGCGGATGCCCTCGGCGCCAAGACGCATCGCCGACTGCACCGCCCGCTTCATGGCGCGGCGGAACGCGACACGGCGCTCGAGCTGCTGCGCGATCGATTCGGCGACCAGCGTGGCATCGAGCTCCGGCTTGCGGATCTCGACGATGTTGATGACGACGTCGGAGGCCGTGATGTCGGCAACCTTCTTGCGCAGCTTGTCGATGTCGGCGCCCTTCTTGCCGATCACGACGCCCGGACGCGCCGAGTGGATCGTCACCCGGCACTTCTTGTGCGGACGCTCGATCACGATGCGCGCCACCGCGGCCTGCTTGAGCTCCTTGTGCAGGATCTCGCGGATCTTGACGTCCTCGTGCAACAGCTTGCCGTACTCGGCCTTGCCGGCGAACCAACGCGAATCCCAGGTCCGGTTGATGCCGAGACGCAGCCCGATCGGATTGATCTTTTGACCCATCTTATTCTCCCGCGCTTCCCTTAAGCGCTCGCCTCGGCCTCGACCTCACGAACCACGATCGTGAGATGCGAGAACGGTTTGTAGACACGGCCCGAGCGGCCACGGCCGCGCGGGGCAAAACGCTTCATGACGAGGCCATTGCCGACATGGGCCTCGGCGACAACGAGATCGTCGACCTCGAGGTCATGGTTGTTTTCGGCATTGGCAATCGCCGATTCCAGGCACTTCTTGACATCGACCGCGATCCGCTTGCGCGAGAACTGCAGGTCGGCAAGCGCGGCTGACGCCTTGCGGCCGCGGATCATCTGCGCCACCAGGTTGAGCTTTTGCGGGCTGACGCGCAGCATCCGGGCGACGGCCTTGGCCTCATTGTCCGCGAGGACACGTTCGCGCTTTGGTTTGCTCATCGCTTAATCCTCAAGCCTTCTTGGCTTTCTTGTCGCCAGAGTGGCCGTGGAAGGTACGGGTCGGCGAGAACTCGCCGAACTTGTGACCCACCATTTCCTCGTTCACCGAAACCGGCACGTGCTTCTGACCGTTGTAGACGCCGAAGGTCAGGCCCACGAACTGCGGCAGGATGGTCGAGCGGCGGCTCCAGATCTTGATGACGTCGTGACGGCCGGACGCGCGCGCGGCATCTGCCTTCTTGAGCAGCGATGCCTCGACGAACGGGCCTTTCCAGACTGAACGAACCATGTCCGGCGTTCCTTACTTCTTCCGCTTGTGGCGGCTTAGGAGAATGAATTTGTTGGTCGACTTGTTCGACCGCGTCTTCTTGCCCTTGGTCGGCTTGCCCCACGGGGTCACCGGGTGGCGGCCGCCCGAGGTGCGGCCTTCACCGCCGCCATGCGGGTGATCGATCGGGTTCATGACGACGCCACGGTTGTGCGGGCGCCAGCCGAGCCAGCGGGTGCGGCCCGCCTTGCCGATCGAGATGTTCATGTGGTCGGGGTTCGACACCGCGCCGATGGCGCCGCGGCAACGGCCGTGCACCAGGCGCTGCTCGCCCGAGTTCAGGCGGATGATGACATAGTCCTGGTCGCGGCCGACGATCTGGGCATAGGTGCCGGCGGAGCGTGCGAGCTGGCCGCCCTTGCCGATCTTCAGCTCGATATTGTGGACGATCGTGCCGACCGGCATGTTGCCGAGCGGCATCACGTTGCCCGGCTTGACGTCGACATAGCTGCCGGCCACCACCGTGTCGCCCGCGGCGAGCCGCTGCGGCGCCAGGATATAGGCCTGCTCGCCGTCCTGATACTTGATCAGCGCGATGAAGGCGGTGCGGTTCGGGTCGTATTCCAGCCGCTCGACGATCGCCGGCACGTCCACCTTGTCGCGGCGGAAGTCGACGTTGCGATAGGCCTTCTTGTGGCCGCCGCCGCGGAAGCGCACGGTGATGCGGCCGGTGTTGTTGCGGCCACCGTTCGATTGCTTGCCCTCGGTGAGCGCCTTGACCGGCTTGCCCTTGTAGAGGGCCGAACGATCGACCATCACCAGTTGGCGCTGGCCCGGCGTCGTTGGGTTATAGGTTTTCAATGCCATCGTCGTTACGCCTTATAGTCCGGTAGTCACGTCGATGCGGTGGCCCTCTTCCAGGGTCACGATCGCGCGCTTGGTGTCCGACTGCGAACCGAAATTGCCGCGGAACACCTTGGTCTTGCCCTTGCGCACCAGCGTGTTCACGCTCTTGACCTTGACGTCGAAAAGCTTCTCGACCGCTTCCTTGATCTGCGGCTTGGTCGCCTTGCTGGCGACCTTGAACAGCACCTTGTTGTGCTCGGAGGCGAGCGTCGCCTTTTCGGTCACAACCGGCGCGACGATGACGTCGTAGTGGCGCGGATCGATATTCTTCATTTGAAGCGCGCCTCCAGCGCATCGACGGCCGCCTTGGTCAGGACCAGCTTCTGGCGGCGCAGGATGTCGTAGACGTTGATGCCCTGGATCGGCAGCACGTCGATATTCGGAATGTTGCGGGCCGCGGTTGCGAAGCCGTTGTTGAGCTCGGCGCCGTCGATGATCAGCGCATTGGTGAGCCCGAGGCCGGAGAAGTGACCGACCAGCGCCTTGGTCTTGGCTTCCTTGATGTCGGCGCTATCGAGCACGACCAGGCCGCCGTCCTTCGCCTTGGCCGACAAGGCATGCTTGAGCGCCAGCGCACGCACCTTCTTCGGCAGGTCGGTCGCATGCGAGCGAACCACCGGACCGAAGGCGCGGCCGCCGCCACGGAACTGCGGCACGCGCGCCGAGCCGTGACGGGCACCGCCGGTGCCCTTCTGCTTGTACATCTTCTTGCCGGTGCGCCAGATCTCGGCGCGGCCCTTGGCCTTGTGCGTGCCGGCCTGGCGCTTGTTGAGCTGCCACTGCACGCAGCGCTGAATGATGTCGGCGCGCGGCTCGAGGCCGAAAATGGCGTCGGAAAGCTGGACCGAGCCGGCTTCCTTGCCCTCAAGGGTGGTGACTTTCAGTTCCATCTCACGCCCCTTCCTTCTCGGCCGGCGCCTCGGCAGCCTGCTCGCCCGCGACCTTGAACTTGCCGGGCTTCGGGGCCTCCTTCGGCAGCGGCTTCTTGATGGCGTCGCGCACCCTGATCCAGCCGCCCTTGGAGCCGGGGACGGCACCTTCGACCAGGATCAGGCCGCGCTCGACATCGGTCTGCACGACGCGAAGGTTGAGCGTGGTGATGCGGTCGACGCCCATGTGGCCGGGCATCTTCTTGTTCTTCCAGGTCTTGCCGGGATCCTGACGGCCGCCGGTCGAACCGATCGACCGATGCGAGATCGACACGCCGTGGGTGGCGCGCAGACCGCCGAAATTCCACCGCTTCATGCCGCCGGCAAAGCCCTTACCGATCGAGGTACCGGTGACATCGACGAACTGACCGACCACGAAGTGATCGGCCTGGATCTCCGCGCCGACCGGAATCAGCGCATCCTCGGAGACGCGGAATTCCGCGACCTTGCGCTTCGGCTCGACCTTGGCGACGGCGAACTGGCCGCGCTCAGCCTTCGGCATGTACACGGTCTTGCGCGAGCCCGAACCGAGCTGCAGCGCGACATAACCGTTCTTTTCGGTGGTGCGGTGGCCCAGCACCTGGCAGTTGCCGAGCTTCAGCACGGTCACGGGGATATGTTCGCCGGCCTCCGTGAAGACCCGCGTCATCCCGACCTTTTGTGCGATCACTCCGGAGCGCATCGGCGTGGTTCCTGTTCTCTTTGTCTGCTCGCGCAGACTTCAATCCAAAACTTAGAGCTTGATCTCGACGTCGACACCGGCGGCCAGATCGAGCTTCATGAGAGCATCGACGGTCTGCGGGGTCGGATCGACGATGTCGAGAAGGCGCTTGTGGGTGCGCATCTCGAACTGTTCGCGGCTCTTCTTGTCAACGTGCGGCGAACGGTTGACGGTGAACTTCTCGATGCGGGTCGGCAGCGGAATGGGACCGCGAACCTGGGCACCGGTGCGTTTCGCCGTGTTCACGATCTCGCGGGTCGACGTATCGAGAATACGATGGTCGAACGCCTTGAGACGGATGCGGATATTCTGGCCGTTCATTGCCGTACTTTCTTTGGTGAGTGGCGAGTAGCGAGTAGCGAATAGAAATTCCTATTCGCCACTCGCCATTCCCTATTCGCTTCTTACTCGAGGATCGAGGCGACGACGCCGGCGCCGACGGTCCGGCCGCCCTCGCGGATGGCGAAGCGCAGCTTCTCCTCCATCGCGATCGGCACGATCAGGTGCACTTCCATCGCGATGTTGTCGCCGGGCATCACCATCTCGGTGCCCTCAGGCAGATGCACGACACCGGTCACGTCGGTGGTGCGGAAGTAGAACTGCGGGCGGTAGTTGGTGAAGAACGGGGTGTGACGACCGCCCTCTTCCTTGGTGAGGATGTACGCCTCGGCCTTGAACTTGGTGTGCGGCTTGACCGAACCCGGCTTGCACAGCACCTGGCCGCGCTCGACTTCCTCGCGCTTGGTGCCGCGGAGCAGAGCACCGATGTTGTCGCCCGCCTGGCCCTGATCGAGCAGCTTGCGGAACATTTCGACGCCGGTGACAGTGGTCTTCTGGGTGTCGCGCAGACCGACGATCTCGATTTCGTCGCCGACCTTCACCACGCCGCGCTCGACACGGCCGGTCACCACGGTGCCGCGGCCCGAGATCGAGAACACGTCTTCGACCGGCATCAGGAACGGCTGGTCGATCGGACGCTCCGGCTGCGGAATGTACTCGTCGACATTGCGCATCAGCTCGAGGATCGCGTCATGACCGAGCTTCTTGTCGCTGTCTTCGAGAGCGGCCAGCGCCGAACCCTTGATGATCGGGATCTTGTCGCCGGGGAAGTCGTACTTCGAGAGCAGCTCGCGCACTTCGAGCTCGACGAGCTCGAGCAACTCCGGATCGTCGACCATGTCGCACTTGTTGAGGAACACGACGAGCGCGGGAACGCCGACCTGGCGGGCGAGCAGGATGTGCTCGCGGGTCTGCGGCATCGGGCCGTCGGCAGCCGACACGACGAGGATCGCACCGTCCATCTGGGCGGCGCCGGTGATCATGTTCTTCACGTAGTCGGCGTGGCCGGGGCAGTCGACGTGGGCGTAGTGGCGGTTCTTGGTCTCGTACTCGACGTGCGCGGTCGAGATCGTGATGCCGCGGGCCTTCTCTTCCGGCGCCTTGTCGATCTGGTCGTAGGCGGTGAACGTCGCACCGCCGGTTTCCGCCAGGATCTTGGTGATCGCGGCGGTCAGCGAGGTCTTGCCATGGTCGACGTGACCGATGGTGCCGATGTTGCAGTGCGGTTTGTTACGCTCAAATTTTGCTTTGGCCATTTGACTCTCCGTTCAATCGTTAGCTGCCAACCAACGATAATCAGGCAAACTTCTTCTGGACTTCAGCCGACACGTTCGCCGGCGCTTCGGCGTAGTGATCGAACTGCATGGTGAAGGTCGCGCGACCCTGGCTCATCGAGCGCAGGTTGTTCACGTAACCGAACATGTTCATGAGCGGCACCATCGCGTTGATGACGTTGGCGTTGCCGCGCATGTCTTGGCCCTGGATCTGACCGCGCCGGGAGTTCAGGTCGCCGATGACGGAGCCGGTGTAGTCTTCCGGCGTCACCACCTCGACCTTCATGATCGGCTCGAGCAGAACGGACTTGCCCATCTGCAGCGCCTCGCGGAAGCAGGCGCGCGTAGCGATTTCGAAGGCCAGCGCCGACGAGTCGACGTCGTGATACTTGCCGTCGATGAGCTGCACCTTGACGTCGACCACCGGGAAGCCGGCGACCACGCCCGAGCCCAGCACGCTCTCGAGACCCTTCTCGACGCCGGGGATATATTCCTTCGGCACCGCACCACCGACGATCTTCGATTCGAACTCGTAGCCCTTGCCGGCCTCGTTCGGCTCGACGATCAGCGTCACGGCCGCGAACTGGCCGGTACCGCCGGTCTGCTTCTTGTGGGTGTAGCTGTGCTCGACCCGCTTGGTCACGCGCTCACGGAACGCCACCTGCGGCGCGCCGATGTTGGCGTCGACCTTGTAGGTACGCTTCAGGATGTCGACCTTGATGTCGAGATGCAGTTCGCCCATGCCCTTCAGGATGGTCTGGCCGGACTCGTGGTCGGTCGTCACCCGGAACGACGGATCTTCCGCCGCGAGCTTCGCGAGCGCGACACCGAGCTTTTCCTGGTCGGCCTTCGACTTCGGCTCGATCGCGATCTCGATCACCGGGTCCGGGAATTCCATCTTCTCCAGGATCACCGGATGGTTCGGATCGCACAGCGTATCACCGGTGCGCGCTTCCTTCAGGCCAGCCAACGCAACGATGTCGCCGGCATAGGCTTCCTTGATGTCCTCGCGGTTGTTCGCGTGCATCAACAGCATGCGGCCGATGCGTTCCTTCTTCTCGCGGGTCGAGTTGATCACGCCGGTGCCGCTCTGCAGGATACCCGAATAGATGCGGCAGAAGGTGATGGTCCCGACGAAGGGGTCATCCATGATCTTGAACGCCAGGAGCGCGAGCGGCTCCTTGTCGTCAGCCTTGCGCACGACTTCGTTGCCCTTGTCGTCGGTGCCCTTGATCGCGGGCACGTCGAGCGGCGACGGCAGATAGTCGACGACGGCGTCGAGCAGCGGCTGCACACCCTTGTTCTTGAACGCGGACCCGCACAGCACCGGATAGAACGCGCCGGTCAGCACGGCCTTGCGGATCAGCCTCTTCAGCGTCGCCTCGTCCGGCTCCTTGCCGTCGAGATAGGCGGCCATGGCGTCGTCGTCGAGCTCGACGGCGGCTTCCACCATCTTCTCGCGGTATTCCTTGGCCTGGTCGGCGAGGTCAGCAGGAATGTCGACATAGTCGAACTTGGCGCCGAGCGACTCGTCGTTCCAGATGATGCCCTTCATCTTCACGAGGTCGACGAGACCCTTGAAGTTGTTCTCGGCGCCGATCGGAAGCTGGATCGCGATCGGCTTGGCACCGAGGCGATCAACGATGTCGGACAGGCACTTGAAGAAGTCGGCACCGGTCTTGTCCATCTTGTTGGCGAAGACGATGCGCGGAACTTTGTACTTGTCACCCTGGCGCCAGACGGTCTCGGTCTGCGGCTCGACACCCTGGTTGGAGTCGAGCACGCATACAGCACCGTCGAGCACGCGCAGCGAACGCTCGACTTCGATGGTGAAGTCGACGTGGCCGGGAGTATCGATGATGTTCAGGCGCTTGCCGTTCCAGAACGCGGTGGTCGCAGCGGAGGTGATGGTGATGCCACGCTCCTGCTCCTGCTCCATCCAGTCCATCGTCGCGGCACCTTCGTGCACTTCGCCGATCTTGTGGCTCTTGCCGGTGTAGTAGAGGATACGCTCGGTCGTCGTGGTCTTGCCGGCGTCGATATGCGCCATGATACCGAAGTTGCGATAGTCCTCGATGGCATGTTGGCGTGGCATGGGGCTGTTCCTTAAATTCCGTAGTTCGCCTTACCAGCGATAATGCGAGAAGGCGCGGTTGGCTTCCGCCATCCGGTGCACGTCTTCGCGCTTCTTGACGGCGTTCCCCCGGTTGTTCGACGCGTCGAGCAGCTCGGCCGAGAGCCGCTCCGTCATGGTCTTCTCATTGCGCTCGCGCGCGGCCGAGATCAGCCAGCGGATGCCGAGCGCCTGCCGGCGCACCGAGCGGACTTCCACCGGCACCTGATAGGTCGCGCCACCGACGCGGCGGGAACGCACCTCGATGGTCGGCATGACGTTCTCGAGCGCCTGCTCGAACACGCCGAGCGGGTTCTGCTTGGTCTTGGTCTCGATCATGGAAAGCGCGCCGTAAACGATGTTTTCGGCGACCGACTTCTTGCCGGCGTACATGACCGAGTTCATGAACTTGGTGATGACGATGTTTCCGAACTTGGGGTCCGGAAGCACTTCACGCTTTTCTGCAGAGTGACGACGCGACATCTTGCCTGTTCCCGCTTATTTCGGACGCTTGGCGCCGTACTTCGAACGGCGCTGCTTACGGTTCTTGACGCCCTGGGTATCCAGCACGCCGCGGAGGATGTGGTAGCGCACGCCCGGCAAGTCCTTGACGCGGCCGCCGCGGATCATGACCACCGAGTGCTCCTGAAGGTTATGGCCTTCGCCCGGGATGTAACCGATCACCTCGAACCCGTTGGTCAAACGCACCTTGGCGACCTTGCGAAGCGCCGAGTTCGGCTTCTTCGGGGTCGTCGTGTAGACGCGCGTGCATACGCCGCGCTTCTGCGGCGACTGCTGCAGCGCCGGCACCTTCTTGCGCGACTTCTGCACTTCCCGTGGATTTGCGATCAGTTGGTTGATCGTCGGCATGTCAGCCTTCACCCTTCAAGTTCGCGCGGAACCTCACCGGCCCCGCAAATTCTTCTCGGGAACGAGCCGCCCGTCCGGCCGCCTCACACGA
The DNA here is from genome assembly GCF_054063735.1 of Bradyrhizobium sp. USDA 10063. Classification (NCBI taxonomy): domain Bacteria; kingdom Pseudomonadati; phylum Pseudomonadota; class Alphaproteobacteria; order Hyphomicrobiales; family Nitrobacteraceae; genus Bradyrhizobium; species Bradyrhizobium sp. USDA 10063. The sequence goes on from NZ_JBSSGP010000002.1 coordinate 1,813,879, forward strand.
AAACCGTTCGCGCAAAACGAAATCACGCCTACCACTCACTGCTGAGCGGAAAGCGCTTCGACGCCACAGAGGACCGCGATCACGACCGATCAGCGTTCGCTGTTCAGCCCAGAACCGAGGTCATGCATCCGAGTTTACCCTCAAGAGACGGCGCTCAAGAGAACAAAAATCGTCCTGGCATTGCCTAGCTATCATCGACAGCGTTTGAGCGGCATTCGTCGAGGTTGGTGCCCGCCTCAGTCCGAATAGGCCTGAAGGGGTGTTCCGTTCCGACGCTGGCGTAGCTCACCGCCTGTCGTTAAGTGCGCGCCTTGTATAAGCGGTAGATAGTGAAGTCAAGCAAAACGACAATACGAGAAACGCCTCTGCCGCATAGAGATTTGGCACTTTCGCGCGGTTAACGCGAATGAAAATCGCAAAGCTTGGCCTCCCGCTCCTTGCGCGAGTCGGCCGATCATTTTTATCCGGACAAAAATAATCTGACGCGGCTCTCGCCCGGCTCCTACCCAAAGATATCGCGCAAAATATGCCTTTATTTGCCATTGCGGCGCGAAGAACGAGCTTGGCGACCCGGGATTTCCCCATGCCCGACCGAGTGCAGCCTTGAGCGATTCGCACCGCCCCGCCGGGACGGCATCCGGTCAACGGCCGACTTCGGCCTTTGGCGGCGAGCGCAAGGCGGCGCTTGCTTCCTTTTCTGGCTTGGCCGAGGTGCCCTGCGCCACCTTGGCGGCGGAGGATGCCGGACGACGCTGCCGGAAGCGGTGCCGCAGACGCCTCAGGAAATGGTAGCCGAGCAGCCGGCCCGCCTCCATCCGGTAACCCAGCGATTTCGGTCCGCCGACATCGAAGAGCATGTCGAGCATGGTGTGGCGGCCGGCCCATAGCTGGGCCATGAAACTGTCTTCGGCGGCGCAGGAATCGATTGCCTCGATCTCCGGCTGCGCGAGTAGCTGATCCGTCACCTTGTCGACGAGCAGATGCCCGGGTGAGTATCGCGCAAACCGGGCGTTGTATGCGGTCTTCCAGGTATAGGCGGTCGAGCCGCAATACATCAGCACCTGTGCCGCGGCCACCTCGCCGTTCACCTGCAGCAACGCGACCGAGCAGGCCTGCCGATCCGCCAGACTCCGCACCAACTGTCTGGTGAAGGCGGCATCACGGACATCCGATAGCAAGGCCGTGCCTCGCTCGCCCTTCCAACTTGCCTTCTCCATCGCCAGAAATGTCTCGAATGCCTGACAGACCGCGCCGGGCGACCGGTCGTTCACGACATCGACGGCGCCAAGCGCCGACAATCTGTTCCAGTCCTGACGCAGTTTTTTCCGCGTCGAGCCGCTACGCTTCACACCGAATTCTTTCGTCACGAAAGGTCGGCTGCTCCTTGCAGCGATCAACGGTTCGATCCCGCGCGCGGCCAGCCATCTCGATAGGGCCGCATAGCTCGGGCAATCCGCGTCGAATGACGTCAGGCTGAGGACATCGGGCATCAGCGGGTCTTGTTCGATGGCGGCGAGAAACGCGGCAATGACCTGATCGACGAGAGCCGGATCGACGACGGGGCTGGAGAGGAAAGCGTAGCGGTAGGGCAGCGCTTCCGATACCCTCGGCCAAAGCGGCACGGCCTGCCGCACCTGCAATGCCCAGACACCTACGAGCCTGCGCTGCGAAGCGCCCTGCTCCCAGGCCAGCAGCACCCGTATCTTGGCGAAGTCGGTCGCAGCGACCGCCGTAAGCGCGGCCGGATTCATGAAGACGTTCGACGACGCATGACGCACGAGTCCGTCCCATTGCGGGGCGATGTCCAGTCTGGGTGAATCAATCGTTACCGTGATCATCGAAATTCGTGCTCTTCAATCGTGCCCGATCGTGTTTGCGGGACATTGCTTTTCAATTAAGCCGCCGCGGCCTGACTTGATTGTGAAGCGCCAGTTCAGGGTTCCTTTGCCATTCTCGGCCATGCATGGTGCCTTGCGAATCAAAGGCAAGGCCCATGCGTTACACGGATGTTGCCATCATCGGCGGCGGGCTCGCCGGTTCGACCGCCGCGGCGATGCTCGGACGCGCGGGCATCTCGGCGTGCCTGATCGACCCGCATATGAGCTACCCGCCTGAGCTGCGCTGCGAGAAACTCGGCGGAGACCAACTCGAACTCTTGCGCAGGACCGGTCTTGCCGAACAGACGCTGCGCGCCACGACCCTGGATGGCCAAGTGTGGGAGGCGCGGTTCGGCTATGTCGTCGCGAAGAAGCCCAGCGATCAGCATGGCATCCTCTATGACACGCTGGTCAACACCATGCGCGGGCAGATTCCCGGCAATGTCGAGATCATCCATGCCAAGGCCTACGCCGTTTCGAACAGCGCCGACCGGCAGAAGATCGTGCTGTCGAACAACGAGGACATCTCGGCACGGCTCATCGTGCTCGCCAATGGCCTGAATACCGGCTTGCGCCACACGCTCGGCATGCAGCGCCGCATCATCAGCGCGTGCCACTCGATCACGCTGGGCTTCGATGTCGTGCCGGCCGGTCGCGGGGCGTTCGATTTTCCAGCGCTGACCTATTGGCCGGGGCGGCCGAGCGCACGCATGGCCTATCTTTCGCTGTTTCCGATCGGCGGAACGATGCGCGCCAATCTCATGGTCTACCGCGACATGACCGACCCGTGGCTGCAGCAGTTCAGGCAGGCGCCGGAAGCAACCATGCTCGCCACGATGCCCGGGCTTTCCCGCATGACCGGAGGCTTGATTGTTTCCGGGCCGATCAAGATCAGGCCCGCCGACCTCTACGTCACCGACGGATATTTGCAGCCCGGCATCGTCCTGGTCGGCGACGCCTTCTCGACCTCCTGCCCCGCCGGCGGCACCGGTACCGACAAGGTCTTCACCGATGTCGAGCGGCTGTGCAACGTCCACATCCCGGCGTGGCTTTCAAGCGACGGCATGGATGTCGAGAAGATCCAGGCGTTCTACGACGATCCGGTCAAGCAGGCCTGCGAGGCACGATCGCTTGCCAAGGCTTACCACCTTCGCTCGCTGTCGATCGACCATGGCCTGACCTGGCGCGCCGGACGTTGGGGCCGTTTCGTGGTCCGCTTCGCGCAAGGCGTCCGCTACTCCGCCGCCGGCGCGTTTCGCCCGGCGCGGCAAAGCCGGATCGCGACGTCAAGCTGAGGGTCACTCCTCGTCGTCGTCCTCATCATCGTCGCCTTCATTGCCGTCGTCGGCCTGCACGACGGCGTTGTGCGCTACGTAGCCCTGATCGTCCCAGAGCTTGCGGTAGACGCCGCCCGCCGCGAGCAGCTCGGCATGCGTGCCGCGTTCGATCGCCTTGCCGCCGGAGATCACGATGATCTCGTCCATCTCGACCACCGACGTCAGCCGGTGCGTCGACCAGATCATGGTGCGGCCCTCGGCCACCTTGAACAGCGTGCGGTTGATCGCGGCCTCCGTGGTCTGGTCGAGGGCGGAGGTGGCTTCGTCGAGCAGCAGCACGGACGGATTGCGGATGATGGCGCGCGCGATCGCGATGCGCTGGCGCTGGCCGCCTGACAGCGTGTCGCCGCGCTCGCCGACCACGGTGTCGTATTTCTGCGGCAGGCTCATGATGAAGCGATGGATCTCGGCCTTGCGCGCGGCGTCCACGACTTCCTCGTCGCTCGCGCCTTCCTTGCCGAGACGGATGTTCTCCCGGATCGACATGTTGAACAGCATGTTTTCCTGGAACACGACCGCCATGCTCCGCCTGAGCGATTCGCGCGTCACCTTGCGGATATCGACGCCGTCGATGGTGACCCGGCCCTCGTCGGGCACGTAAAGCCGCAGGATCAGATTGAGCAGCGTGCTCTTGCCGGAGCCGGAGGGGCCGACGATCGCGATGCGCTGGCCGACCTTGAGCTTGAGGCTGAAATTGTCCAGCACCGGCGCCTGGCTGCCCTCGTACTGGAAGGTCACGCGCTCGAAGGTGATGTCGTTGGAGATGCGCGGCAGGTCCGGCGCACCCGGCCGGTCGGCGCCGCGCGTCGGCTCGTCCAGGAGTTCCTGGATGTGACGCACCGCCGCCGCCGACTGGATCGACACCGGGATGAAGTGCATCAGGTGCGCGATGTTGTAGGACACTTCCCAGAACGCGCTCTCGAAGGTGACGAAGGTCCCGATGGTGATCTGGCCCTTGGTGGCGAGGTAGGCGCCGATCGCGAGCACCACGAGGTGCAGCAGCAGTACCGCGATGGTGACGGTGCGCTCCACCATGGTCGACAGGAACATGGCGGAGGCCGCCTTCAGCCGCACGTCATTGTTGCGCATCGTGAACCAGCCGAGCGCGCGGCGCTGCAGGTTGAACGCCTTCACCACGGCCTGGGCTGCGACATTCTCCTGCACAGTGCCGAGCAGCGCGGCCTCGTTCAGCTTCTGCTCGTAATTGGCCTGCACCGCCTTCGGGGTCAGGATCCGCGGCCCGATCAGGGTGATCGGAAACACCAATAGCGCGACCGCGGCGAGCTGCCAGCTCAGGAACAGCATCAGGATGATGCCGGCGATCAGCTCCAGGAACGGCAAGGCGGCGCTGTTGGCGAAGCTCCTGACCGAGCCTTCGAAGGCCGAAAGGTCGATCGAGAAGCGCGACAGGATCTCGCCGCGCTTGGTGCGGGCGAAATAGGCCGACGGCAGGTTCTGGACGTGCTCGAACAGCCTGGTCCGCACGTCGGAAATGATGCAGGCGACAAGCCGCGCGTCCCAGCGTTCGTACCAGACCGCGATGATGGAGGTGATGATCCCGGCGGCGGCGAGCACGCCGAGTATCTTGTAGAGTGCCTGGAAGTCTTCCTCGCCGAGCGCATCGTCGATCAGGAACTTCAGGCTGAGCGGCATGATGACGTTGAACAACGTCTCGACCACGACGCCGAAGCTGACAAAGACCAGCATCCGCTTGTAGTTGGCAAGATATGGCTTGACGAAGCCGTAGAACGTAGCGAGCGCGCCGGCGGCTTCCTTGGCGGTGAAGACGACGAGGTCCTCGTCCTCATCATCGTCATCGAGCTCGACGTCGTTCTCGTCGTCGGCTTCGTCGTCATCATCGGGAGCCGGTGATGTCGACGAAGGCTTCGCGCCGGGAGCGGACGCAGCGGGATCGGCATTCACCCCGAGCTTCTTTTTCAGCTCGAGTTCATCCGTCGCAACGGGATTATGACCGTCAGATGAAGGGGGCTTCGGTGCCATGAACCCAACCGATACCGTACGGCCGGCATGACCGCAAATCGAGAGCGACGGCGCGATACGCGCTATGCCAACGATTCTATGCGATCAGGCAGGATTGGCAAAGCAATTGAACCGGCTGGTTACACCGGTCAATCCCTAAGTCAATCCTCGTCCTCGACCTTGTCGAAGAACGAATAACGCAGGGCGTCGGAATCGCCGTACCAGTGGCCGGGCCCCTTGTTGGCGGCGCGCGCCGCGGTCCACAGCGCCTCGGTGCAGTTGCGATGGTGGGCGGCGAGATCAAAACCATTGCCGAAGAACAGTTCCGACCATTCCCACCAGGTGGCGAGCTTCTTCACGCCACGCAACAGATCGTAGCGGTCGATCAGGCCGGGCGCGAGGTCCGAGGTCACCGAGCCGAACACCAGGCCGGTCCTGACCACGCGATGGAGTTCGCGCGCCGCGCGCGCCACCTGCCTTCCGCCGAGATGGCAGAGGCTGGTCTCGAACACGAAGTCGAATTCGTTATCCTCGAACGGCAGATCGACGACCGAGCCGAGCTTGTTGTACTCTTTCAGCTCCTTCGGCGTCTTGCCGTGGATGAAGCGGTTGTTCTCGACGCCCCAGGCATCGACCCCGCGCTCGCGCAGCGCGCCGACCAGTTCGCCGCTCGCCGAGCCTGCCACCAGCAGCTTGTAGCCCTTCGCCTTGCCCCAGACGATCTCGATCATTTCCATCAGGAGCGCAGGATCGGTGAAGTGGCACCAGGCCTCGCTGTACGGACCAAGCCCGCGATAATTCTCGAAGTACTCGCGGTCGATCTTGTCCGACAGCAGGCCCGCGGCCTGCGCGCGGGCGCGGCGCAGCCGGATCATCTCGGTCAGGATGATGTCGGTCGCGGCATCGGAGGAATCGAGCAGGCCGTTCAGCGTGGAATCGAACAGATAATCGCCGACAACGACGATGCCGGGATGCTCCTTCGGCTCGGGACGATGGTTGGTCATGACGTCGCGCGCCGGCAGCCCGCCGGGCAGCGCGTTCACCGAGCTCAGCCAGCGGTGGATCTTGCCCTCGAGGAAATGCTCGCGCGCATTGCCGAAGGAGGCCGGCAACGATTTCAGCGCAGCGTCGATCAGTTCCTGGTCGCTGAGATTGGCAAAAGCCAGCGCGTCCGAACCCGCGATCAGCCAGTTCAGGACGCCGTGCCTGCCGACATCGTGGCGCGAGCCTTCGTTGTAGACGCAGCAGCCGCCGAACGCATCCGACATGAACCAGGACCCCGGAATCTTCTCGCCCCAGAACGGCTCGTCGAACAGGATCGAGACGCGCAAATAGTGCGCCGGCCGGTCGAAATAGGCGACGTGCTTGACCATCGACTGCCGCAATTCCTCGCCGTCCCAACCAAGCGTGGCGAGCCAGGAATGCGGCAGGCAGACCAGCACGAGGTCGAAGTCACGCGTCTCCGGCCCCTTCCCGTTCATCATATTGAGACGGTAGCGGCCATTGCCGGCCTTGCCGACTTTCAGCACCCGGTGATTGAGCTGGATGTCGGCATCGACTTCCGAGCGCAGGCATTCGATCAACTGCTCGTTGCCGTTCTGGATCGAGTACAGGCCGATATAGCCGTCGATATCCATCACGAAATTCTTGAGCGCATTGAGCCCGTTGGTGTTGTGGCTCTCGGTCGCGATGTCGGAGCGCGCCATCACCTTGAAGAAGCGCTTGGCGGTCGGATCCTCGACCTCCTCGTCGAGCAGTTGCTCGCAGGTCTTGTGGGCCCAGGGATGCTCGTTGTCGTGCGCGCCGACGCCTTCATAATATTCGACCGGCGAGATCATCTCGGTGCAGCGCTTGCGGAACGCTTCGATCGCGTCGGCGGTCTTTGCTCCGTATTTGCGGCGCATGCCCGGCACGTCATTTAGGAGTTCGCCGTCGAGCTGGACCTGCTCGGCATCCATCGGAATGGTCTGCAGGCCGAAATGCTGGATCAGCTCGCGCAGCGGATCGGGGCCGGTCATCGAATAATCGTAGATCTCGGCGACGCCGGCCTCGTAGGTGGCGGGCGCGGAATCGAATTTGCGGGTAACGATCTTGCCACCGAGCCGGTCCGACGCCTCGAAAATGGTGACGCGGCAGAGCTCCCCGAGCTTCCGCTTCAGGTACCAGGCGCTCATCAGCCCGCCCGGGCCGCCCCCAACGATTGCAAGATCAAGCATGTGGATTCCGTGTCTTCCGGGCGGACGAAGCACCCGGCCCCAGCCGCTTTAGCAGAAGCGCTTTTCTGTCTGAAGGAAAGATGAACAAAGCAGGTTCCTGCAGCGCAGCAGAAAAGGAAGCAGTAAAAAGGCCGGCAAAAAGCCGGCCTTTTCGTGAGCACCGTAGTATTGCGGGGTGTTACTCCGCGGGCGGCAGCGCCAGCGGCTCCGCTTCGGGCGCGGACGGCACGATCGCCGCCTGCTTCTCGCGCTCGTCGAGGATCAGCTTGTCGCGCTTCATGGCGACTTCGCGGATCCGCGCCATCGAGGCGCCCGTGCCCGCCGGGATCAGCCGGCCGACAATGACGTTCTCCTTCAGGCCTTCCAGCGGGTCGACCTTGCCGTTGACGGCGGCTTCGGTGAGCACGCGGGTCGTCTCCTGGAACGACGCCGCCGAGAAGAACGAGCGGGTCTGCAGGCTCGCCTTGGTGATGCCGAGCAGCACCGGCGTTCCGGTCGCGGGCTTCTTGCCCTCTTCCTTGGCCTTGGTGTTGAGCGCGTCGAACTCGATCTTGTCGACCTGCTCGCCGGCGATCATGTCGGTGTCGCCCTGATCGGTGACCTCCACCTTCTGCAGCATCTGACGGACAATCACCTCGATGTGCTTGTCGTTGATGAGCACGCCCTGCAGCCGGTAGACCTCCTGGATCTCGTTGACCAAATAGGCAGCGAGCTCCTCGATGCCCTTGATCGCCAGGATGTCGTGCGGCGCCGGATTGCCTTCGACGATGAAGTCGCCCTTTTCGACGACGTCGCCGTCCTGAAGGTGGATGTGCTTGCCCTTCGGGATCAGGTACTCGCGCGGCTCCTCGGTCTTGTCAGCCGGCTCGATCGAGATGCGACGCTTGTTCTTGTAGTCGCGGCCGAAGCGGATGGTGCCCGCCACTTCCGCGATGATCGCCGCATCCTTCGGCTTGCGCGCCTCGAACAGTTCCGCCACGCGCGGCAGACCGCCGGTGATGTCGCGGGTCTTGGCGCTCTCGGTCGAGATACGCGCCAGGATGTCGCCGGGCTTGACCTGCGCACCGACGTCGACCGACAGGATCGCATCGACCGACAGCATGTAGCGGGCATCGCCGCCACGGGCCAGCTTCATCACCTTGCCGTCCTTGCCCTTGACCACGATGGCCGGGCGCAGATCCGCGCCGCCGCGCGACGACCGCCAATCGATGACGACGCGCTTGGCGATACCGGTGGACTCGTCCAGCGTCTCCGAGATCGACTGGCCCTCGACCAGGTCCTCGAACCCGATCGTACCCTCGACTTCGGTCAGCACCGGACGGGTGTACGGATCCCACTCGGCGATGCGCTGGCCACGCTTGACCATGTCGCCCTCGTCGACATGCATGCGCGAGCCGTACTGGATGCGGTGCGTCGCACGCTCGGTGCCGTCGGCATCGACGATCGCAACCACCATGTTGCGGACCATCGCGATCAGGTGGCCTTCGCTGTTGCGGGCGATGGACTTGTTCCGGATCACGATCTTGCCGTCGAAGTTCGACTCCACGAACGACTGCTCGTTGATCTGCGCCGCGCCGCCGATGTGGAACGTGCGCATCGTCAACTGCGTGCCCGGCTCGCCGATCGACTGCGCCGCGATCACGCCGACCGCCTCGCCGTGGTTGACCGGCGTACCGCGGGCGAGATCGCGCCCGTAGCACTTGCCGCAGATGCCGTTGATCAGTTCGCAGGTCAGCGCCGAGCGGATCTTCACCTCCTGGATGCCAGCCTGGTGGATGGCGTCCACATGGGCCTCTTCCATCAGCGTGCCGCGCTTAACCAGGATCTCGTTGCTCGCGGGATCGCGCACGTCATCGCAGGCCACGCGGCCCAGGATGCGCGAGCCGAGCGAGGCAACCACCGTGCCGGCATCGACGATGGCGCGCATCTTGATGCCGAGATGGGTGCCGCAATCATCCTGCGTGATGATGCAGTCCTGCGCCACGTCGACCAGGCGGCGGGTCAGGTAACCGGAGTTCGCGGTCTTCAACGCGGTGTCCGCGAGGCCCTTGCGGGCGCCGTGGGTCGAGTTGAAGTATTCGAGCACCGAGAGGCCTTCCTTGAAGTTGGAAATGATCGGCGTCTCGATGATCTCTCCCGACGGCTTCGCCATCAGGCCGCGCATGCCGGCGAGCTGACGCATCTGCGCCGGCGAACCGCGCGCACCGGAATGCGCCATCATGTAGATCGAGTTGATGTCGGCATCGGCTCCGCTCGCCGTCTTCTTGGTCGCGGAGATCTCCTTCATCATCGCCTTGGCGACTTCCTCGCCCGCCTTCGACCAGGCGTCGACGACCTTGTTGTACTTCTCGCCATGGGTGATCAGGCCGTCATTGTACTGCTGCTCGAAATCCTTCGCCAGCGTACGGGTCTGGTCGACGATCTTCCACTTCGACGCCGGCACGACCATGTCGTCCTTGCCGAACGAGATGCCGGCCTTGAAGGCGTTGTAGAAACCGAGCGCCATGATGCGGTCGCAGAAGATCACGGTCTCCTTCTGGCCGCAGTGCCGGTAGACCTGGTCGATCACGCCGGAGATCTCGCGCTTGGTCATCAGCTTGTTGATGATGTCGTACGAGATCCTCGCATGCTTCGGCAGCAGGTTGCCGAGCATGACGCGGCCCGCGGTGGTTTCGATCCAGCGCTTGCTCTTCTTGCCTTCCTCGTCGGTGCCCTCCCACCGGTACTTGATCTTGGTGTGGAGGTGGATGACCTTCGAATGCAGGGCATGCTCGAGCTCGGCCATGTCGCCGAATACCTTGCCCTCGCCGGGCAGGCCTTCGCGCATGATCGAGACGTAGTAGAGGCCGAGCACGATGTCCTGCGACGGCACGATGATCGGCTGGCCGTTCGCGGGGTGCAGGATGTTGTTGGTCGACATCATCAGGACGCGCGCTTCCAACTGCGCTTCGAGCGACAGCGGAACGTGCACGGCCATCTGGTCGCCGTCGAAGTCGGCGTTGAACGCGGCGCAGACCAGCGGGTGAAGCTGGATCGCCTTGCCTTCGATCAGCACCGGCTCGAACGCCTGGATGCCCAGGCGATGCAGCGTCGGCGCGCGGTTGAGCAGCACCGGATGCTCGCGGATCACCTCGTCCAGGATATCCCAGACTTCGGGCCGCTCCTTCTCGACCAGCTTCTTCGCCTGCTTCACGGTCGTCGACAGGCCCTTGGCGTCAAGCCGCGAATAGATGAACGGCTTGAACAGCTCGAGCGCCATCTTCTTCGGCAGGCCGCACTGGTGCAGGCGCAGCTCGGGACCGACCACGATCACCGAACGGCCGGAATAGTCGACGCGCTTGCCGAGCAGGTTCTGGCGGAAGCGGCCCTGCTTGCCCTTGAGCATGTCGGCGAGCGACTTCAGCGGACGCTTGTTGGCGCCCGTGATGACGCGGCCGCGGCGGCCGTTGTCGAACAGCGCGTCGACGGCCTCCTGCAGCATGCGCTTCTCGTTGCGGATGATGATGTCGGGCGCGCGCAGCTCCATCAGCCGCTTCAAGCGGTTGTTGCGGTTGATGACGCGACGGTAGAGGTCGTTGAGGTCGGACGTCGCGAAGCGGCCGCCATCGAGCGGCACCAGCGGGCGCAGGTCCGGCGGAATCACCGGGATGACCGTCATGATCATCCATTCCGGCTTGTTGCCGGAGACGCGGAAGGCCTCGACGATCTTCAGCCGCTTGGCGAGCTTCTTGTGCTTGATGTCGGAGTCGGTCTCCTGCATCTCGGCACGCAGCGAGGTCTCGAGCTTCTCAAGCTCCAGACCCTTCAGCAGCTCGCGGATCGCCTCGGCGCCGATCATGGCGGTGAAGCTGTCCTGGCCGTATTCGTCCTGCGCCTTCAGATACTCGTCTTCCGAGAGGAGCTGACGGTCCTTGAGCGCGGTGAGGCCCGGCTCGAGCACGACGTAGTACTCGAAGTAAAGGATCCGCTCGAGATCCTTCAGCGTCATGTCGAGCAGCAGGCCGATCCGCGACGGCAGCGACTTCAGGAACCAGATGTGGGCAACGGGAGCTGCGAGCTCGATATGACCCATGCGCTCGCGCCGGACGCGCGACAGCGTAACCTCGACCGAGCACTTTTCGCAGATGATGCCCTTGTACTTCATCCGCTTGTACTTGCCGCACAAGCACTCGTAGTCCTTGATCGGCCCGAAGATGCGGGCGCAGAACAGCCCGTCCCGCTCCGGCTTGAAGGTGCGGTAGTTGATGGTCTCCGGCTTCTTGATCTCGCCGTAGGACCAGGACAGAATCTTCTCCGGAGACGCGATCGAAATCCGGATCTGGTCGAAGACCTGGGCCGGCGTCGTCGGATTGAAAAGATTCATAATCTCTTGGTTCATGGTCTTCTCCGTCTGCTGACTTTCGTCAGCCCATGCATCCCTTTTCTGTCATGCCCCGCGAAGGCGGGGCATCCAGTAGTCACCGCTGCCGCGGGTTACTGGATCGTCCGCCGAAGCTTGTCATCGGGCTGGCCTTTGACCGGACCCGTTGGCGGACGATGACGGCGGCGAAGGCGGCGGCGTCGCCGCCCTCACGAAATTTACTCGGCGGCTTCCGACGTCGGCGCCGGCCCCATCTTGGAATTGTGCAGGTCGACGTTGAGGCCGAGCGAGCGCATTTCCTTGACAAGCACGTTGAACGACTCGGGGATACCAGCCTCGAACGTGTCGTCGCCGCGCACGATCGCCTCGTACACCTTTGTACGGCCGGCGACGTCGTCCGACTTCACGGTCAGCATCTCCTGCAGCGTATAGGCCGCGCCGTAGGCTTCCAGCGCCCACACCTCCATTTCGCCGAAGCGCTGGCCGCCGAACTGCGCCTTGCCGCCCAGCGGCTGCTGGGTGACCAGCGAGTACGGGCCGATCGAGCGGGCGTGGATCTTGTCATCCACCAGATGGTGCAGCTTCAGCATGTAGATGTAGCCCACCGTCACCTTGCGATCGAAGGGATCGCCGGTGCGGCCGTCATAGACGGTCGACTGGCCGGAGGCGTCGAAGCCGGCAAGCTTCAGCATCTCCTCGATGTCGGCCTCCTTGGCGCCGTCGAACACCGGGGTTGCGATCGGCACGCCGTGGCTCAGGTTGCGGCCGAGCTCAATCAGCTCGTTGTCGTTCAGCGAGCGGATGGTTTCATCGTCGCCATAGATCCTCTTCAGGGTCTCGCGCAGCGGCTTGAGATCCTGCTTCTGATAATAGGCGTCGATGGTCTGGCCGATGCGCCTGCCGAGGCCGGCGCAGGCCCAGCCGAGATGCGTCTCGAGGATCTGACCGACGTTCATGCGCGAGGGCACGCCGAGCGGGTTCAGCACGATATCCGCATGCGTACCGTCCTCGAGGAACGGCATGTCCTCGATCGGCACGATCTTGGACACCACGCCCTTGTTGCCGTGGCGGCCGGCCATCTTGTCGCCGGGTTGGATCTTGCGCTTCACCGCGACGAAGACCTTGACCATCTTCATCACACCGGGCGGAAGCTCGTCGCCGCGCTGCAGCTTTTCGACCTTGTCGAGGAAGCGCTGCTCGAGCCCCTTCTTCGACTCGTCGTATTGCTTACGCATCGCCTCGATCTCGGCCATCAGCTTGTCGTTGGGCGAGGCGAACAGCCACCACTGGGACTTCGGATACTCGTCGAGCACCGCACGGGTGATCTTGGTGTCCTTCTTGAAGCCCTTCGGACCGGAGATGCCCTGGCGGTTCTCCAGGAGCTCGGCGAGACGGCTGTAGACGTTGCGGTCGAGGATCGCCTGCTCGTCGTCGCGGTCCTTGGCGAGACGCTCGATCTCCTCCCGCTCGATCGCCAGCGCACGCTCGTCCTTGTCGACGCCGTGGCGGTTGAACACGCGGACTTCCACGATCGTGCCCTGCACGCCCGGGGGCACGCGGAGCGAGGTGTCGCGGACGTCGGAGGCCTTTTCGCCGAAGATGGCGCGGAGCAGCTTCTCTTCCGGCGTCATCGGGCTTTCGCCCTTCGGCGTGATCTTGCCGACCAGGATGTCGCCGGCGCGGACTTCCGCGCCGATATAGACGATGCCGGCTTCGTCGAGGTTCTTCAGCGCCTCTTCCGAAACGTTCGGAATGTCGCGCGTGATTTCCTCAGGACCCAGCTTGGTGTCGCGGGCCATCACCTCGAATTCCTCGATGTGGATCGAGGTGAAGACGTCGTCCTTCACGATCCGCTCGGAGAGCAGGATCGAGTCTTCGAAGTTGTAGCCGTTCCACGGCATGAACGCGACCAGCACGTTGCGGCCGAGCGCGAGCTCGCCGAGATCGGTCGAGGGACCGTCAGCGATGATGTCGCCCTTCTTGACGCTGTCGCCGACCTTCACCAGCGGACGCTGGTTGATGCAGGTCGACTGGTTGGAGCGCTGGTACTTCATCAGCCGGTAGATATCGACGCCCGACTTGGTCGGATCGAGATCCTCGGTGGCGCGGATGACGACGCGGGTGGCGTCGATCTGGTCGACCACGCCGGAGCGGCGGGCCGCGATCGCAGCACCCGAGTCGCGGGCAACCACACCTTCCATGCCGGTGCCGACGAACGGCGCCTCGGCGCGAACCAGCGGCACCGCCTGGCGCTGCATGTTCGAGCCCATCAGCGCGCGGTTGGCGTCGTCGTTCTCGAGGAACGGGATCAGCGCGGCTGCGACCGAAACGAGCTGCTTCGGCGACACGTCCATGTAGTCGACCTTGTCAGGGGCCACCGGCATCACTTCGCCGGCGTGACGGCAGACCACGAGGTCCTCGGTGAAGCGGCCCTTCGGATCGAGCGGCACGTTGGCCTGCGCGACGCGGTAACGCCCCTCCTCCATCGCCGACAGGTACACCACCTCATCGGTGACGCGGCCGTCCTTGATCTTGCGGTAGGGCGTCTCGACGAAGCCGTACTTGTTCACGCGCGCGAACGTCGCGAGCGAGTTGATCAGGCCGATGTTCGGACCTTCCGGCGTCTCGATCGGGCAGATACGGCCGTAATGCGTCGGGTGCACGTCGCGCACCTCGAAGCCGGCGCGCTCGCGGGTCAGACCGCCCGGGCCAAGCGCCGACAGACGCCGCTTGTGGGTGATCTCCGAGAGCGGGTTGGTCTGGTCCATGAACTGCGAGAGCTGCGAGGAGCCGAAGAATTCGCGCACGGCAGCGGCCGCAGGTTTCGCGTTGATCAGGTCCTGCGGCATGACGGTGTCGATATCGACGCTCGACATGCGCTCCTTGATCGCGCGCTCCATGCGGAGCAGGCCGATGCGGTACTGGTTCTCCATGAGCTCGCCGACCGAGCGCACACGGCGGTTGCCGAGATGGTCGATGTCGTCGATCTCGCCCTTGCCATCGCGCAGGTCGACCAGAGTCTTGATGACCGCGAGGATATCTTCCTTGCGTAGCGTGCGATGGGTGTCGGGCGCATCGAGCTCGAGGCGCATGTTCATCTTGACGCGGCCGACCGCGGAGAGGTCGTAGCGCTCGGAATCGAAGAACAGCGACTGGAACATGGCCTGCGCCGAATCCAGCGTCGGAGGCTCGCCCGGACGCATCACGCGGTAGATGTCGAACAGCGCGTCCTCGCGCGTCATGTTCTTGTCCGCCGACAGGGTGTTGCGGATGTAGGCGCCGACGTTGACGTGGTCGATGTCGAGCAGCGGCAGCTCCTTGTAGCCCTGCTCGTTGAGCGACTTCAGGAGCTTCTCGGTGATCTCCTCACCGGCCTCGGCATAGATCTCGCCGGTCTTCGGATTGACAAGGTCCTCGGCGAGGTAGTTGCCGACCAGTTCCTCATCCGACAGACGCAACGCCTTGAGGCCCTTCTCCTGGAGCAGGCGGGCCTGGCGAACGGTGAGCTTCTTGCCGGCTTCGAGCACAACCTTGCCGGTGTCGGCGTCGATCAGGTCGTTGACCGTGGAATAGCCGCGGAAACGGTTGGCGTCGAACGGCACGCGCCAGCCGTCCTTGGTGCGCTTGTAGTTGATCTTCTTGTAGAAGGTCGAAAGGATCTGCTCGCCGTCGAGACCGAGCGCGTACATCAGCGAGGTCACGGGAATCTTGCGGCGGCGGTCGATGCGCGCGAACACGATGTCCTTGGCGTCGAACTCGATGTCGAGCCAGGAGCCGCGATAGGGAATCACACGCGCTGCGAACAGGAGCTTGCCCGAGGAATGGGTCTTGCCCTTGTCGTGGTCGAAGAACACGCCCGGCGAACGGTGCATCTGGGAGACGATGACGCGCTCGGTGCCATTGACGACGAAGGTGCCGTTCATGGTCATGAGCGGGATGTCGCCCATGTAGACGTCCTGCTCCTTGATGTCCTTGACCGACTTGGCGCCGGTCTCCTCGTCGATATCGAACACGATGAGGCGCAGCGTCACCTTGAGCGGCGCAGCGAAGGTCATGCCGCGCTGGCGGCACTCGTCGACGTCGTATTTCGGCGGCTCGAACTCGTAGCGTACGAACTCCAGCATCGAGGTGCCGGAGAAGTCGGAGATCGGGAACACCGAACGGAACACGGCCTGCAGGCCTTCGTCCGGCCGCCCGCCGTGGGGCTCGTCGACCATCAGAAACTGGTCATAGGACGCCTTCTGAACCTCAATGAGGTTCGGCATCTCCGCGACTTCCTTGATGTGACCGAAGAACTTGCGTACGCGTTTGCGACCGGTGAATGTCTGCTGCGCCATCGTGGCCTCTCATTTTCGCCGCCCTTTTGAGGCGAACCTTCCGGAGCGCGACTGCCACCGCGTCCGGGTTGAATTTCGATTCGTCTGGAAGGAACAAGGGCCAAATTCAGGAACTAAATCCTCAACTCGTTCTTGTGACCTTCAAAACGCAAAAGGACGCGCGGGGCGCTTGGCGCACCCGCCCGTCAAAACTCGTCGCTTCACGGACTGAAAAAGCCCGAAATCTGCCTGTCTCCCAACGGCTCGCGTCGAGAGCCCTGCCGCCCCCGCCGCCAACCGTGTTTTCCGCTGCCACCCCGATATGGGACGGCGATCATGGAGATTCGAGGGTTAAACCCACGAATCCCCACACTTTTTTGTGTACCATGCGTAGCGCGACAACCCGTCGCACATCTTTTGCATGGCCTGCCCCGGATCGCGCGCGGCTGCGCCTCGCCCTGCCCGAGACTGGATCCCGGGTCCGCTGCGCTCGCCCGGGATCTTCGCTCAGCAACCCTCGGGTTACTTGAGCTCGACCTTCGCGCCAGCCTTCTCGAGCTGGGCCTTGATCTTGTCGGCTTCTTCCTTGTTGACGCCTTCCTTCAGCGGCTTCGGAGCGCCTTCGACGAGGTCCTTGGCTTCCTTCAGGCCCAGGCCGGTGATGGCGCGGACTTCCTTGATGACCTCGATCTTCTTGTCGCCGGCAGCAGCCAGGACAACGGTGAAATCGGTCTTCTCTTCAGCCGGAGCGGCAGCACCGCCACCAGCAGCAGCCGGACCGGCCACCGCCACGGCGGCAGCGGCGGACACGCCCCACTTCTCTTCCAGGAGCTTTGCGAGTTCGGCCGCTTCGAGCACGGTGAGGCTCGAGAGGTCGTCGACGATTTTCTGCAAGTCAGCCATTGATCTGTTTCCTTAAACGTTTGGTTCGAACCAGGGTTTGAGTTTTGCGAAGGGCGTCAGGCCGCTTCGCCCTTTGAGGCATGAGCCTGAATGACGCGCGCGAGCTTGGCCGCGGGCGCATTGGAGAGCTGGGCGAGCTTGGTCGCCGGGGCCACGATGAGGCCGACGAGCTTGCCGCGCAGTTCGTCCAGCGACGGCAGCGAGGCAAGCGCCTTGACGCCATCGACATTCAGGACGGTTTTACCCATCGAGCCGCCGAGGATGACGAACTTCTCGTTCGCCTTGGCGAAATCGATGGCAACCTTTGGCGCCGCAACCGGATCGTTGGAGGTAGCGATCACGGTCGGCCCCTTCAGGAGGGTGCCGATGGCAGCGACGTCCGTGCCTTCAAGAGCAATTTTGGCGAGACGGTTCTTCGAGACCTTCACCGACGCGCCCGCCTGCTTCATCTGCTTGCGCAGGGTCTGCATCTGGGCGACGGTCAGGCCGGAATAGTGAGCAACGATCGCAACGCTCGTGGTCTTGAAGACCTCGTTGAGCTGTTCGACCGCCTCTTTCTTTGCCGCTCGTTCCACAGCAAGCTCTCTCCGGTTGGCGGTCTTTCGCTTGCGCGGGACCGCCGGGTTGCACCCATCGTCCCACCCAAACCTGATGCCTCGGGACCGAAGTCCGAGGGACACGCCGAGCAAGACGACATTCTTGAAGCCTGCCCTCCCGTCGGCCTTTCGGCCGCGGGCTGTCGAGGTTCGAACCAAACTGGCTTCCCGTAAGGCCGCTTAAGGCTCCGCGCGAAGCAAATCCGGTTTTCACCCGTCTATGCAGGCCATGCGATTAAGCCGTTGAAAAACCGAAGTTTGTCGCGGGCGCCTGCAGTCTCGGACAGGATCGAGGCTAACGGCGAAGCCGAAGCCCCTGCCCTCATTCCAACCGGGCCGACGGGTTCGCTTCCTTTCGAGCAATCCAACTGGATGCCTGGAAGGAAAACTCTCCTATCGAGCCAAGTTTTCGGAATGCGAGCACGGGCGTGCCAGCGACCGCCAGCACGCCCGGAGACGGTTATTTAGCGGCTCGGCCCTCGCTTGCCAAGAGCAAAATTCGGGCCGCGCGCAGATCAGGTGAGCCGAACCTGGTAAGGCAGCGGTTTGCCGGCGAAAAACGCCTCAAGATTGGCCAGCACGCAGTCCTGCATCGCGACATGCGATTCCAGGGTGTGACCCCCGATATGGGGCGTCAGCACGACGTTCGGCAGCGCGGTGAGCGCGTCCGGCGCATGCGGTTCGGTCGCGTAGACGTCGAGGCCGGCGCCGGCGATGGTCTGGTCCGAAAGCGCCGCGACCACCGCCGCTTCGTCAATGACGGAGCCACGGGAGATGTTGACGACGAAACCGTCGCTGCCGAGCCGGCGCAGGATGTCGGCATTGACGGCGCGGTTGTTGTCCGGCCCCGCTCGCACTGCAACCATCAGGACGCTGCACCAGTCGACGAGCGCCTCTAGGCTCGAAAAATACTGATACGGCACGTCGTGGCGGCTGCGGCTGAAATAGCCGACCTCGGTCTCGAAGGCAGCGACGCGCGCGGCGATCTTGCGGCCGATCTCACCCATGCCGTAGACGCCGACCTTGCGGCCGCGCATGCCCGCCTGCGGCCGCATCATCGGCGACGGTTTTGCTCCCGCCCAATCGCCGCTCCGCACATAATTGTCGGCGACCGGCAGCCGGCGGACCGCGGCCAGCATCAGCGTCACGGCGATGTCGGCCACCGAGGCCGCATTCGCGCCGGGGCTGTTGCCGACCGCGATGTTACGCTTGGCCGCGGCGGCAAGGTCGATGCCGTCATAGCCGGTGCCGTAGCAGATGATCGCGCCAAGCTTGGGCATCATGTCCATGGCCTCGGCGCCGAGCCGTCCGCTGCCACCGGCGGTGATGAGCGCCCGGATGTTGGCGAGTTCCTCGGCCGAGAACACCTCGTTCGGCCGCTTGCCGGCGGCGTTCAACAGCTCATAGCGATCGCCGAAGCGCTGGAGCTGGGCCTTGGGAAAGCGCGAATAGATCAGGACCTTATCGGGCATTGTTGTTCTTTCCTGCAAAGCTACGCCACGCCGTAAAGCAAAGGGCGGAACCGGCTGCCCGATCCCGCCCTCTTTATACGTATACGCCCTGCCGGCGATTAGCCGAGCAGCGTGCCCGG
Organism: Bradyrhizobium sp. USDA 10063; assembly: GCF_054063735.1. NCBI lineage: Bacteria > Pseudomonadati > Pseudomonadota > Alphaproteobacteria > Hyphomicrobiales > Nitrobacteraceae > Bradyrhizobium > Bradyrhizobium sp. USDA 10063. The sequence continues at coordinate 1,833,055 of NZ_JBSSGP010000002.1, forward strand.
CTCGACTTTCACGCCCGGCCCCATGGTCGACGAGACCGCCACGCGCTGGACGTAGGTGCCCTTGGCGCCGGCCGGCTTGGCCTTGACCACGGCATCCGCGAGCGCCTTGATATTCTCGACCAGCTTGTCCTCGGAGAACGAGGCCTTGCCGACGCCGGCCTGGATGATACCGGCCTTCTCGACGCGGAACTCGACCGAGCCGCCCTTGGCGCCCTTCACGGCGCCGGTGACGTCCATGGTCACGGTGCCGATCTTCGGGTTCGGCATCATGCCGCGCGGACCGAGCACCTTACCGAGGCGGCCGACCAGCGGCATCATGTCTGGGGTCGCGATGCAGCGGTCGAAGTCGATATTGCCGGCCTGCACCTTCTCGACCAGGTCCTCGGCACCGACGACGTCGGCGCCCGCCGCCTTGGCCTCATCCGCCTTGGCGCCGCGGGCGAACACGCCGACGCGGAGCGTGCGGCCGGTACCGTTCGGCAGCATCACCACGCCGCGCACCATCTGGTCGGCATGACGCGGGTCGACGCCGAGATTGATCGCGACCTCGATGGTCTCGTCGAACTTCGACTTGGCCCGCTCCTTGACCAGCTTAATGGCGTCCGCGAGCGGATAAAGCTTTTCGCGGTCAATACCTTCGCGGGCCTTCTTCAAACGCTTTCCGATTGCCATGGCGCCTTACCCCGCAACTTCCAGACCCATCGAACGGGCGGAGCCCTCGACCATCTTCATGGCCGCTTCGACGGTATCGCAATTGAGATCCTTCATCTTCTTCTCGGCGATCTCGCGCACCTGCGCTTTGGTCACCTGGCCGGCCTTGTCGCGGCCCGGCGCCTTGGAGCCGGACTGGATCTTGGCGGCCTGCTTCAAGAAGTAAGACATCGGCGGCGTCTTCATCTCGAAGGTGAAGGAGCGGTCCGCGTAGATCGTGATGATCACCGGGATCGGGGTGTTCTTCTCTTCCTTCTGCGTCTGGGCGTTGAACGCCTTGCAGAATTCCATGATGTTGAGACCGCGCTGACCAAGCGCGGGGCCGATCGGCGGCGACGGGTTCGCCGCACCGGCCGGGACCTGAAGCTTCAGGTATCCGGTCACTTTCTTTGCCATGTATCACTCCTGTTGTGCCGGACACTGCCCGGCGGGTTCAGGTTCCGTGGTTCGGACCCGGAGCGGCTGGCGACCGCACCCGTCCTCCCACGTCCTCTTCAGATCAGACCTTCTCGACCTGACCGAATTCCAGCTCGACCGGGGTGGCACGGCCGAAGATCGAGACCGCGACCTTCACGCGCGAGCGCGCCTCGTCGATTTCTTCCACCACGCCCGAGAACGAGGCGAACGGCCCGTCGGCCACCCGCACATTCTCGCCGATCTCGAACGACACCGAGGCCTTCGGCCGTTCCACACCCTCCTGCACCTGGTGCAGGATCCGCATGGCCTCGGCTTCCGAAATCGGCATCGGCTTGTTTTCCGCGCCCAGGAAGCCCGTCACCTTCGGAGTATTCTTGATCAGGTGGAAGGCCTCGTCGGTGAGCTTCATCTTCACCAGCACGTAGCCGGGGAAGAACTTGCGCTCGGCATCGATCTTGCGGCCGCGGCGCACCTCGGTGACCTTCTCGGTCGGCACCAGCACCTGCTCGAACAGTTCCTCCAGCCCGCGCTGCTTGGCCTGTTCGCGGATCGACTCCGCGACTTTCTTCTCGAAGTTCGAGTAGGCGTGGACGATGTACCAGCGCTTGTCCGTCGATTGCGTCAGAGTGCTCATCAGTGGATGCCCAGGATGAGGGTAACAAGATAGCGGATAATCTGGTCCGCGGCGAAGAAGAAGATCGACGCCAGCGCGACCATCACGAACACCATGATCGTGGTGATCGTCGTCTCACGGCGGGTCGGCCAGGTGACCTTGGCGGTCTCCGAGCGCACTTCCTGCAGGAATTTGAACGGGCTGAAAGCCATTCTTCTTAGGTCCGCGTCCGTCGTCAGACGATTCAAGTGTTTCAGGAATCCGAACAGTCCTTGAGCGCCCAGCCCTCTCGCGAAGGATGAGCCGGTCAACAGGCTCGATTGTTCGGGGGATTTAAAGCCGCGCCGGATATCCGCCTTTTAAACGCGGGCCGGCTGCAGGTGGCGGGTATGTACTGCGGGAGCGGTGAAAGGTCAAGATATCGGCACCGCTGGCAGGAGTGGAGAGGCTCGAACTCCCAACCCCCGGTTTTGGAGACCGGTGCTCTACCAATTGAGCTACACTCCTAAGGAACCGAAGCGTCGCCGCCGGTTCGCGCCGTTTGAAGCACAGGGCATGCCCCGAATGCAAGGGTGAAGCGGTAAACGCCCTGTTCAAGATCGCACTTCTCGGCCAGACTTCGCCCGATCGCCGCGACAACAAGAAGCAACGGGAGAGACCATGACCGCGCAAACCGCCACCAGGCCGACATCCGCCCCGCAGACGCCACCCCTGCCCTCCGCCAAGCCGGAGCAGCTTGGTCTCTCCAGCGTCCGGCTGCAGCGGATGTCCGACACCTTCAAGCGCGAGGTCGACAAGGGAACCATCCCCGGCGCCACCGTCCTTGTGGCCCGCCGCGGCCAGATCGGCTGGTTCGACACCATCGGCCGGCAGGGCCCCGAGGGGACGCCGATGGCGCATGACACCATCTTCCGCATCTTCTCGATGACCAAGCCGATCGTCTCGGTCGGCATCATGATGCTGCTGGAGGACGGCCATTTCCTGCTCAGCGATCCCGTCGCGAAATTCATCCCGGAATTCGCCGAGACCAAGGTCGGCGTCGAGAGTGGCGGCAAGCTCGAGCTGGTGCCGGCCAATCGCCAGATGACGATCCAGGACCTGCTCCGCCACACGTCTGGTCTGACATATGACCACACCGGCAACGGCCTGGTGCAGCAGCTCTACCAGCAATCGCGGCTGCGCAGCCGCAAGATCACCAATGCCGAGCACGCGACCTTGCTCGCCAGCATGCCGCTGATCTGCCAGCCCGGCGCCGAGTTCAACTACAGCCGCTCCACCGACATCCTTGGCCGCATCATCGAAGTCGTCAGCGGCAAGACGCTCGGCACCTTCCTGACCGAACGCATCCTGGCGCCGCTGCAGATGACCGAGACCGGCTTCTACACCGGCGAACAGAATGCAACCCGGCTCGCCGAGGCGTTCGCGACCGATCCGTGGAACGGCGAGAAAGTGCAGCTCTTCAACATGCTGGAGCAGCCGGCGATGGAATCCGGCGGCGGCGGGCTGGTCTCGACCACGATGGACTACGCCCGCTTCGCACAGATGCTGCTGAGTGGCGGCACGCTCGACGGCAACCGGATCATCGGCCGCAAGACGCTGCAACTGATGGCCGCCAACCATCTCGGTCCCGAGGTCAAGATCCAGGGTACGCTTGTCCCGCCCGGCCACGGCTTCGGCCTCGGCTTTGCGGTGCGCACGCATCAGGGCATCGCGCCATTTCCGGGCTCGGTCGGCCAGTTCTTCTGGAGCGGTGTCGCCGGCACCTTCTTCTGGATCGATCCGAGCGAGGACCTGTTCGCGGTGTTCATGTCGCAGGGCCCGGGCCAGCGCGACTACACCCGCACGCTGGTGCGGAACGGGGTGTACGCGGCGCTGGAGTAACGTACCACTCACCGTCATGCCCCGCGAAGGCGGGGCATCCAGTAAACGCCGACGCCGATCGAAATCGAGAAGCCGGTGAGTACTGGATCGCCCGCCTGCGCGGGCGATGACGGTTGAGCGTGTGTCATGTGCCTCAACTGATCGTCGCGCCGCCGTCGATCGCGACCGTCTGGCCGGTCATGAAGTCGCCGGCCTTCGAGCCCATCAGCACCGCACAGCCTGCGATCTCGTCGGGGATGCCGATGCGCTGCAAGGGCGAGCGCGCGGTCGAGGCCTTCAGGTTCTCGGGATTGTCCCACAGCGCCTTGGCAAAGTCGGTCTTGATCAGGCCGGGCGCGATGCAGTTCACGCGGATATTGTGCTTGCCGTATTCGCAGGCGAGGTTGCGCGCGAGCTGCATGTCGGCGGCCTTCGAGATCGCGTAGGCGCCGAGGATGGTCGAGCCCTTCAGCCCGCCGATCGACGAGACGATGATGATCGAGCCGTCCTTGCGCTCGATCATCTGCGGCACCACCATCGAGATCAGCCAATTGTTGGCGACGATGTTGTTCTCGAGGATCTTGCGGAACTGATCGTCCGAGATACCGGCCAGCGGCCCGTAATAGGGATTCGACGCCGCGTTGCAGACCAGCACATCGATCTTGCCGAAGGCGCGGTTGCTTTCGTCGACGAGGTTCTGAAGATTCTCCTTGCTCGAGATGTTCGCCGCGATCGCAACCGCGGTGCCCTTGCCGAACTTGTCGTTGATCTCCTTCGCCACCTGGTCGCAGACATCGGCCTTGCGTGAGGAGATCACCACCTTGGCGCCATGCTCGGCCATGCGCTCGGCAATAGCGCGGCCGATCCCGCGCGTCGAGCCGGTGATGACGGCCACTTTTCCCTTCATGTCGAACAAGCTCATGTTTCTCTCCCACATATGAGGTCTTGATGTTGGTTCCGAGCTAAGCAGCGTTTGCCATCGCCGACAACCGCGCGTCAGGCGAGCTTGTTCTCGGGCACGACTTCCGGTCCGGCCGGCTGATGCATCGCGGCATGCCTTGCGTCCGCGATCCATGGCTGCTGGTTCACCATCGGCAACCGCCAGAGGCTGGTGTCGGCGCCTGCGATATGATCGAGCCGCGTCACCGAACAATTGTCGATGTCGAAGGCGAGGCCCCTCTCCGGCTGGCCGCCGAGCGCCAGGCCGACGGCGGCCTTGATCGTGCCGCCATGGCCGACCGCGATCACGTCCCTGCCGGCTTCCGCGGCATTGATCCGCACGATCGCGCGGCAGACACGGGTATAGAGATCCATGAAACTCTCGCCATCAGGCGCGGGCTCGTTGATGTCGGCGAACCAATGGCTGCCGACCGGGCGGCTGGCGAGGAACGCGGCGCGATTCATGCCCTGCCACCGGCCGAGATGCTGTTCGGCGAAGGCGGCCTCCTTCGCCATGCTAGCCGGCTTCGGAAAGCCGGCAGCCCAGATCGCCTCCGCGGTCTGATGCGTGCGCATCAGATTGCTTGCGTACCAGACCGCCGCGCGCGGCAGGATCTTCGCGACCGCCTCGAACACTTCGCGATCGCCGGTGTCGCACTCAATGTCCTTCTGGCCATAGATATTGCCGCCATCGCTGCGTACCGGCGCATGCCGTATCCACCACCACCGCGTCGTGACCACCTTCGGCTTGTCAGCATTGGACATCACAAGACCCCTTGAATAGTGTGCGCGTGTCCTACGTCAGAGCACATAACGTCTCAAGTGACTTGTCTGAAGTGACTCGGGCGTTTGAAATCTTGTTTGAATTCCGCGAAGCGGCAAGCGCCGGCACGCAAAGCTACCAGGGAGAAAGACATGGGGGAGAAACATTTGGGCCGCCTCGAAGGCAAATCCGTCATCATCACCGGCGCGGGAAGCGGCATCGGACGCGCTGCCTCTCTGTTGTTCACGAAGGAAGGCGCCAAGCTGATCGCGGTCGACCGTACCGAAGGCGTGAACGAGACCGCAAAGCTCGTTCGCGATGCCGGCGGCACCGTCGAAGCGGTGATGGCGGACGCGGGCCTTGAGGCCGACGTGAAGGACTTCATCGACAAGGCGCTGTCGAAATACGGCAAGCTCGACGCGATCTGGGCCAATGCCGGCGTCAGCGGCGGCCTGGTGCCACTCGCCGACCAGACGGTCGAACACTGGCAGGAGGTGCTGCGCATCAACCTGATCGGACCGTTCCTCGCGATCAAGCATTCGATTCCGCATATGACCAAACAGGGCTATGGTTCGATCATCTGCACCGCGTCGGTCGCGGGCCTGAAGGCGGGTGCCAGCGGCCATCCGTACGGCGCGAGCAAGGCCGGCGTCATCAGCCTGGTGCAGACCACCGCCTATTCGCTGTCCGGCACCGGCGTGCGCATCAACGCGGTCTGCCCGGGCCTGATCGAGACCGGCATGACAAAGCCGGTGTTCGACCGAGCGAAGGAGCGCGGCACCTCCGACAAGATCGGCCAGCTCAATCCGCTCAAGCGCGCCGGCCAGCCACACGAGCTCGCCGCGATGGGATTGTTTCTCGCGAGCGACGAAGCGTCCTACGTCAATGGTCAGGCGATCCCTGTCGATGGCGGCCTCACCGCTTCGATGCCGTATACAGGCAAGCCGATTTAGCGACATTGCGTAGGGTGGGCAAAGGCGCGCTCTTCGCGCCGTGCCCACCATCAACACTCCGCTCGCGATGGTGGGCACGCTTCGCTTTGCCCACCCTACGATCGTCGTCCCTGCGAAAGCAGGGACCCATAACCACAGGAAGGTGTGTGGCGCGAGCACGCGGTTGCGGCGGAGCACATCACTAAACCCTGTGGTTATGGGTCCCGGCTCGAGGGCCGGGACGACCGCGGGGATGGTTTCTGATTCAATCTTCAAACAGCGAAGGGGATGTGAATCCGCGTTCTCGCGGCATGATGTGCCCGAGCTTTGCATCTCGTTTCACCCTCTCATCGAACAGAGGGCGCAGGGAAAGCCGGGTGCCGATTGCACCCGTGGGCCCCGTGCAACAAAAAGCACGGGGGTAGGACCACAGGTCAACCGGATTCACACCGGCCTTCCCTGCGCAATGGTTTACGGCTTACTTCGTGCTCTTCCCGGTGACCGGGCTTTCTTGCCACCGTCGCCTCACAGATCATCTCTGCAAGACTTAGCGCCAGCGTCGGGGCGCCAGAACCACACGACTTCGCCGTCCGTGATGCGCATGCTCGTCAGTCACACGCATCGCGTCCACCGCATCCCACCGCAACGTTCGTGACGATCGCGAGCCGCCCCTCAATTCGGGTGAGACGCGCGGAGTTAAATCACTGATTTGCCCGACGGCGAAAGCGGAATATTTTTCGCGCGAGGGATGGACAGACTTTTGGTGATTTGCCCGTCGGGTTGTTATGTCGCACCTAAAGCAGCCACATCGCCATTGCGAGCGAAGCGAAGCAATCCATAGCGCCGCGTGTGGAGACGTGGATTGCTTCGCTTTCGCTCGCAATGACGGGTTGTCATTCCGGGGCGATGCGCAGCATCGAGCCCGGAATGACGGCGGGGGTGGTTGCGTGAGCAGTTGGCCGAGTACGCGTTCTGCCTCTGCTCTCTGAGCGACGGCAGAACGCTCATCTGCCCTGCAGACGCTCCATTGGCTAGTAGCTCGCAAGCTTCCGTTACGCCGATCTTGCAAATCCAATGTTGTCGCCGATGACTGTGGATGGTCCGATAGGAAGCGTTTCTGGATTGGCAATATTCAGCTTTTCGAACTCGATCTTGTCTTTCCACACCTTCTTCAAGAAATCCTCGAAAACCTGGATCGTGAGTTGCTCGCCGGGACAGCGCCGATACCCGAAGCCGAACGGTGCAAACCCTGCATAGTCGCATACAGGCAGAGGCTTGCCATCGACAATACCGTAAACGGTGCCAAAGCCGCTGTTATGCATGGTGGCTTTTCGGCCGTCCTTAACGTCGAATCCCGTTCGTTCGAATGGACATTTGGCAAAGCCGATCTGCTCACACTTCGCTTCATCGATCTGATCGCTGGTTGGCGCCGTGTTGTAGCGCTCAGGGTCGAACTTGTCCGGGTTTTTCCAATGCACCGGATCGAGGCTCGTGGTTGTATGCGGACTAACGATGTAGCCATCCCTCAGGAACGGTGGGCTCCTCGTTTCTTCCATCGCCGAAATACTTCCGCCGTTCGGCGAGATCGTACGAAACAACTCCATCACGAAGCGCTCCAGCGGGGTGAATGACTTGTCTTTTCCCTGATCGAAGTTGCCTTCCATGGTCCGCTTGAACGAGGCCCGGATGTCAGGATCGCCCGCGTTCCTGCTCAATCTCAGCATGATATTGTAGATCGTGTTGCCCCATTGACTGAAGGCAACGAAGTTATGGAAGCATTCGAAGACGATGTCCTTTTGGCTAAAATTATCTCCATTACCGGCATTCTTTATCCACCAATAGACAAATGTCTTCTGCGGATCGGGTGTCTTTCCGCTTTTGAGGTCAGCGACCCTTTCATCAATCCAGCCTTTCAAGTAACCAAGATTCGAACGCACCGCCATGTAGTGGTCGTAGACAATCTTCTGTGTCGGATCTCGATAGGCGAGCACCGTATTGAAGCTCTCCCCGATCTGGCGAACCCGTGCCGGAATGGCCTCGCCTTTAACTCCGAGATGCAGATCCCAGTACACGTCGAAGTAACCTTCAAGGTAAGGGCGCATCAACGGCTTGCCGGCGTTCCTGTTATCCAGCAGCTTGCCGAAGAACAGCATGACTTTATCGTGGTACATCGGAGCGTAGAGATCCGGCGTCACCGCGGACATATAGATTCTCTTTCGCTCATTGTCCGGTCCGCGCTTTTCCAGACCTTGAAGAAAGACTGTGACGCCATCTCGCGGGTCGATCTTCCAGGTCTCGCTGAGCAGGCCCCATAGATCGCGTGGCAACGCGTTCTCCTTGGAGAAGGCCAGATCGATCATGGGCAAAGATAGTCTTTCCCCCTGATAGGTGCTGACAAGAAACCACGGCACGATCACGTTCTCGACGTAAGCAGCGTCAAACTGCGTGAGAAACTGCGTGCGCAGACGAGCGACGGTGGACTGTAAATCGGTTGGCGCCAGCGGTTGGCCTGCGGCAGGCGGAGATTGAGCGTTGGTCGGCCGCGGCTCGATGCCGACCGCGGCTGCAGCACTGGCAGCACCGGCAATCAAAAACTCGCGTCGTTCCATTGTAACCTCCGAAATTTTCTGCAAGCGCACCCGCCCGCGGCACTGTTGCCGCAAGCGCCGGAAAATGGTGGGTCGAAAACGCGACGCTCCGCTACGTCTCCCTTTCCATGCGCCATGCGAGATCGGCAGGTATCCGCGACAGACAGCCGTCGCCAGAAACAAAGAATTCATCGCATGATGTCGGCACTGCGCAGGGTTACCGAGGATAGGAAAATTACCTTAGGTTGCACAATTCAAGATATCTAGCAGTACTGCTGCCATATTGCGCTTTACGCCTTCGCTCCTGAAGCTATGCCGGAAACATAACCGTCCCAGGATCCGTTGGTCCTGCCCTTTGCGGGCAACAATCACAGCCCATCGGGCGGCAAGAAGCGCCGTTGCACTCGCTCAGCAATACAAGCGGCCTATCACACGACTTGGCCTCAGAAGGGAGGCAGTCACCGCGGCTTCTCGCACTGCGTCTCTTAAACGAGCGCAGCAATTCCTGTGGCGCGGCATTTTGAAACAGACGCATCCACTGTGAAGCAGATCACAACCTTAACGTGTTCTTTCTGATAAGACTGCCAACGGTGAGCGAAGGCTCTCCAACGTGGAGTACCACAGTTCGGAGAAGGTCCAATGGCAACTGCTTATCCCAAGCCTCATCCATCATCGCCTGCCCCCGCAGGGACTGCAATCCACAAGCTGGTCAACACTCCGTCTGCTGACCTCGTTCAGGCATCCGAGTTGCACTTTCACAAATCTCTGAAACATGACCGTGACGGACGCGTGGTCGCCAGCTCATTCAAATCTCTTCTAACGGCGCTCGACGAACATCGCCCGCAGGATTTCAAGGAGATCGACTCGGCCGGACTTCGTCCGCTCGTCAACCCACAGGCGGGTCTAGCCGCCGATCGGCTGACCGCAGCAGGTTGGCTATTCCATATCCCCAAGCCCCCGGAGCAGGACGGAAAGCACGAGACCACCGCCGCCGAGATGATTGAACTTTACTGGATGGCGCTGCTCCGTGACGTCAACTTTGCGGACTATCCCGGCAACACCTTGGCGCAAGCCGCAGCGAATGAGCTGAGCGGCCTCAAGCTTCATGCCAACCCGGCATCAAGCGCCCATCCCACCTATTCGGCCCGGACCGTCACGCCTGCGACCATTTTCCGAGGCGGCGAATGGACGCCTTCCGGACAAGCAAATCGTGAGCATCTTGGACCCTATATCTCACAATTTCTATGGCTCGACGTGCCCTACGGTTCGTTACGGATCAAGCAGATTGAAGGGCGGGCCGTCGACACAGATTATCGGCTAGGGGGTGTTCCTCATATGATCAACTGGGCCGATTGGCTTGCCGTGCAGAACGGCCAAGCCTTTAAGCCAAACGTCACTCCACCGCCTGATTCGCGTTACATTCAGAACGCGGGCGATCTCGCGCGATACGTTCATCTTGACGCGCTCTACGAAGCCTATCTTAACGCCGCGCTTATCTTGCTTGGCTCGGACGTCAAGCTGGATGCAGGAAATCCCTACAATCGTGATTCCCCAATCTTCCCTCACGAAGAAGGGTTCGGCACGTTTGGCTCGCCGTTCATTCTTTCGTTGGTCTGCGAAGTTGCCACATGCGCATTGAAGGCTGTGTGGTATCAGAAGTTCATTGGGAATCTGCGCCTGCGTCCGGAAGCTTATGGCGGCTTGGTCCATCGCGCGCTGTACAGCTCTGGTTTGAAGGCCGCCGAGGCGAAATTGGCGCTCTCAGGTGGGCTCGCCGTATTGCAAGGGTCGAACACCAGCGGTGGCGCGGTCGCGAGGATCAGGCAAGCGAATGCTGGGCACGGCTCTGACACCTATCTGCTGCCGATGTGTTTCAAGGATGGTTCGCCGGCACACGGCTCCTATGGTGCGGGACATGCTACGGTCGCGGGCGCATGCGTCACAGTGCTCAAAGCCTATTTTGCGGGAACGCAAAAACTCAAAGATGTCGGGATCACGCCAATGATGCCGAAGCCCAATGGAATAGAGTTGACGGATGTAGGGGTCCCGGATGCAGACCAGCTCACGATCGGAGGCGAACTCGACAAAGTCGCCTCGAATATCGCGATCGGCCGCAACATGGCGGGTGTACATTGGCGCACCGACTACAGCCAGTCTGTACTTCTTGGACAGCGCATCGCGACGTCCATCTTGTATCATCTGCGGCGCGACTTCCATGAGCGTCCCTGGAGATTCAGTTATCTCAGCTTTGGGGGGAAGGTGGTTGAAGTCGGGCAGGACAAAGTCACCTACGACGGCGCCACAATCCTCGACGGAGATGATGACCTTGACCCACCTTTGGAGGCGGTGAAGCTTTCAGCTATCGTTTAGTGCCTGTGCTTCATCCAGCCTGGGCCTGATGCACTGCCGCCGCGGCGAATCCATATCGGAGGATTGCCGCGGCGGGTCGCTCCGACGCTTGTGGTCGTACTGAATCACGCTACGGGCTAAACTAATCGTACACCCCTATCGGCGCGCCAGCCGCTGACCATTGCAAGCACCGTACGCGGGCGCTGATACTTACAGCCCATCGGGCGGCAGGCCGGATGCGCCTGCTGCCACCGGGCGTTTGCGCTTGTGCTCGCGATAGAATGCATAGAGGCCTGAGAGCACGATGATCGATGCGCCCGCGATCATCATGGCGTCGGGCACGTCGTCGAAGATGAGATAGCCAAGCAGCATGGCCCATAGCAGCGCCAGGTAGCGGAAGGGCGCCACGGCCGAAATGTCGCCGGTGCGCAGCGCCATGATGACGCACTGATAGCCGATCAGGACAAGAACCGCAGCCATTGCCAGCAGACTGAGGGCGCCGGTGGATGGCGGGGTCCAACCGCCGAGCGGGACGACGATGACCGCTCCGGTGATCGTCACCGTGACTGTGGTCAGCAGGGTGACGAACAGCGACGGAATTTGCGCCGGTATCCGCCTGGTCGCGAGATCGCGCAACGCGCAGAAGATCACCGAGATCAAGGCGAACAGCGCGAACTGGTTGAAGCCTTCGGCGCCCGGCCGAACGATGATGAGAACACCGACAAAGCCGGCGATGATCGCGAGCCAGCGCCGCCAGCCGACGGGCTCACCGAATGCCAGCGCGGCGCCCAGCGTGACGAGCAGCGGCAGCGCCTGCAGGATCGCGGAGATATTCGCGAGCGGCAGATGCGAGATTGCGGCAAGATACGAGACCGTTCCGCCGACTTCGCCGATCACCCGCAGTGCGACCGGCCCCACCAGGAGCGTTCGAAACGACCGCATCGCGCCCTGATGGAAGGCCAACGCCGCGATCAGCCCAATGGCAAAGATGCCCCGCACCAGCATCACCTGGCCGAAGTTCATCTCTGATGACACGACCTTGGTGATCGCATCGTTGATCGTGAAGCCCGCCGTGGCTACCGCCATGAACAGGCTTCCGCGGACGTTCGGAGAAAGGGCCAAGTCAGCTACCGGGTCGGATTGGACGGGCAGGCTCGGCTACAACGTGACGCGACCCAAAGGGATCGCGCCACACCATCTTCTCTCACGTCGCGCCCGCCTTTTGCGCGTATTCCCAGGATGCCTTGGAGAGCGGCACCGTGCGCTTGGCTGATTCGATCGCCTTCGCGTTGGCGGCGGTGCCGTCGCGGATGCGGCCGGCGATACCCTGCGTGATGCCCGCGAGGCGGAACAGGTTATAGGCGAAGTACCAGTTGAGGTCCGGCACCGCCATGTTGGTGACGTTGCAATAGATCTGCGCGGCCTCTTCCATGCTCGGAATGTTCAGCGCCTTGAGATCGGCGTCGGCAAGCCCCGACATGGTCCATTGCATCAACAGATAGGTGAAGTCGGCCATGGGATCGCCGAGTGTCGACAATTCCCAATCCAGCACCGCCAGCACCCGCGGCTCGGTCGGATGGAAGATCATGTTGTCGAGGCGGTAGTCGCCGTGGACGATCGAGACCCGCTCCTGCTGCGGCACCGTCTTCGGCAGCCACTCGGCCACCTTCTCGAATTCTTCGATGTGCTGCGTCTCGGACGCGCGGTATTGCTTGGTCCAGCGGTCGATCTGGCGCGCGAAATAATTCCCGGGCTTGCCGAAATCGCCGAGCCCGATCGCTTCGGGATTGAAGATGTGGAGTTTTGCCAGCGTCTCGATCTTGCTGGTGAAGATCTTGCGCCGATCCTCCGGCGCCTGGCTCGGCAGCGTCGGGTCCCAGAACACCCGGCCCTCTTCAAAGGACATGATGTAGAAGGTGGCGCCGATCACGGAATCGTCGGTGCAGAGCGCGTAGGCCTTGGCCACTGGAAAGCCCTGCTTGCCGAGCGCGGCGATCACGCGGAACTCGCGATCGACCGCGTGTGCGGACGGCAATAATTTACCGAACGGCTTGCGCCGCATCACGTAAGCGCGGCCGGGCGTCTCGAGCTTGTAGGTCGGATTCGACTGACCGCCCTTGAACTGCAGGACCTTCAGCGGTCCCTGAAAGCCTTCGACGTGCTCCTGCATCCAGCGGGCAAGGCTTGCCTCGTCGATACGATGCCGTTCCTCGACTTCCCGGGTCCCGGAAAATTCTTCGTCCTTCCTGACGCCGTCCGCCACGATGACGCTCCCTCACTCTTTTTGGGGAGCGCCATCTGGGCGTTCCCGATCAGTGTGTCGTGTTTGCATACTTCCGAAGTTCAAGTCTGGCAATGGCGCGATTGTGCACCTCGTCCGGACCGTCGGCCAGCCGCAGCGTGCGGATGCCGGCGTAATCCTTCGCCAGCCCCGCGTCGTCGGACACGCCGCCACCGCCATAGGCCTGGATCGCCTCGTCGATGATCTTCAGCGCCATGTTCGGTGCCGCAACCTTGATCATGGCGATCTCGAGCTGCGCGGTCTTGTTGCCGACCTTGTCCATCATGTCGGCGGCCTTGAGGCACAAGAGGCGCGTCATCTCGATATTGGTGCGGGCCTCGCCGATGCGCTGCTCCCACACCGAGTGCTCGATGATCTTCTTGCCGAAGGCCGTGCGCGACATCAGCCGCTTCACCATCTTCTCCAGCGCCTCCTCGGCCTTGCCGATGGTGCGCATGCAGTGATGGATGCGGCCCGGACCGAGGCGGCCCTGCGCGATCTCGAAACCGCGGCCTTCGCCGAGCAGAAGATTCGAGGCGGGAACACGCACGTTCTCGAGCAGCACCTGGGCATGGCCGTGCGGCGCGTCGTCAAAGCCGAACACCGGCAGCATCTTCTCCACCTTGATGCCGGGGGTGTCGAGCGGGACCAGGATCTGCGACTGCTGCTGATGCCGGGCCGCCTTCGGATCGGTCTTGCCCATCAGGATCGCGATCTTGCAGCGGGGATCGCCGACGCCCGACGACCACCATTTGCGGCCGTTGATCACGTAGTGATCGCCGTCGCGCTCGATGCGGGTCTCGATGTTGGTGGCATCCGACGAGGCCACCGCGGGCTCCGTCATCAGGAAGGCGGAACGGATCTCGCCATCCATCAGCGGGCGCAGCCACTGCCGCTTCTGCTCCTTGTTGCCGTAGCGGAACAGAACTTCCATGTTGCCGGTGTCGGGCGCCGAGCAGTTGAAGACTTCCGAGGCCCAGGTGATATGGCCCATCTCCTCGGAAAGCAGCGCGTATTCGAGATTGGTCAATCCCGCGCCGTGAAATTCGTCGTCATCATGCGAGGACGGCGGCAGGAACATGTTCCAGAGGCCCTCGGCCTTGGCCTTCTTCTTCAGCTCCTCGAGGATCGGGATCACCTTCCAGCGCGGCCCCTCCTCGTCCTGCTTCTTGTAGATCGGCACCGCCGGGCGAACATGCGTGTTCATGAACGACTGCACGCGGTTCAGCCATTCCTTCTGCTTGTCCGACATCGTGAAATCCATGGGACGCTCCTCGTTTCCTAGACTTTGGGCCGCACTGTCTTCCCGCCGCCCGCGCGCCGCAAGGCCTGATCGCGGACGACAGCCAATGTGGTGTGCCAGACGCCGATCGCGCATATCAGCGGATTGACATTTTCCGGCCTTCAAACGATAGTTTCATACAAATGTTTGAAATGCAACTCCCTCGATGGGGGTGATCCAAATGGCCAGCGACCAGACCCGTACCGCCATCCTTGCCGCCGCAGAGCGGCTCTATGCCGACCGCGGATTCGGCGACGTCACGCTGCGCGACATTGTCGCGGAGGCAAACGTCAACCTCGCCGCGGTGAACTATCACTTCGGCTCGAAGGATGAATTGATCGCGGAACTGTTCGTCACCCGCAGCATCCAGCTCAACCGCGAACGGCTCAGGCTGTTGCAAGCCGCCGAGGAAACAGGCGGCGGGCGGGCTTCCGTCGATGCCGTGCTGCGCGCTCTCGTCGGCCCGACCTTGCGCGGCTGCCTTGGTCCGGAGAACCAGCGCTCCACCGCGGCACGTTTCATGATCCGGGTTTCGATTGAGTCAGTGCCGCCGATCCGCCGTATCCGCAACCGCGAGATCGACCACTTGCGCAAATTCATCGCGGCGATGCGGCGCTCGCTCCCCGGGCACGGCGATGTCGAGCTCTATTGGGGCCTGCACTTCGCACTCGCCATGGCGCAGCAGACCGTGCGCGACAGCGAGCGGCTGACGAAACTGTCGGAAGGCAAATGCGACGTCGACGATGTCGAAGGGATCATCGAGCGCGTGGTCTCGGTCGCAGCGATGGCGCTGACGATGGGCGAGACGCAGAGCAAGGTGCCGGCGCGCGCCCTCGCCCGCGACGCGCGCTAACCAGCATACGCTAAGGCTCAATCGGCTGCGGATCGGCTTCACCTCCCCGCTTGCGGGAGAGGTCGGCGCGCAGCGCCGGGTGAGGGCTCTCTCCGCGCAAAGATAATCTCTTTCTTTTCGCGGAGAGAGCCCTCACCCCAGCCCTCTCCCGCAAGCGGGAGAGGGAGCGCAGCTTTCATCGCGGCGGCGCTTCTCGCTCCGATCGGATCACGCACTAATTCAACGCAGAGACAGTTTCAGAAGCAATCGGACCCGTGCCACTGGCCTGGGCCATGCCGTACGCTGCAAATGAAACCGCAGCATTGGCCTGGATCATCACCACATCCGGTTTCTTGTTGCCCATGAATGTGATCCGGAAGTGGTAGAACGGAATCTGCTGCGCTCCGACCGTTTGATAGGCCAGCACGGCCTGAACATCGGCGACATTATTTCCGGCGTAGTTCGCCGCCAGAATCGAGAACCGGCACGTGCCATCCGGATTGTTGGTGGGACAAGTATAGTGCCAGTTATAAACCGCGGATCCCGGCGGAAAGGATTGCGCACTGGCTGGACTTGCAAGAAGCGCCGCAAGTAACAGTAAAGCGGAGCGAGCGAGCTGCATCGGTCATTCTCCCCTCACAATTACAGATACAAGAACGGCTTATTAGATACCGATCGACGAAATCTGTCTTCCATCAATTGTGGGGCGCAACATGCCGTTTACCGGACCGTCGACGAGGCAATAGCGGCGCCGGTGACTGTGCGGATGTGGGAGAAGTGGTCAACAAGGTGCCTGCGCGCGTGCTCGCCGGCGACGCGCGCTGATGGGCTCGCTTTCTTCACCTCTCCCGCTTGCGGGGGAGGTCGGCGCGTAAGCGCCGGGTGGGGGCTCTTTCCCCACGCCAGAACAGCGTGAATCGCGGAGAGACCCCCACCCCAGCCCTCCCCCGCAAGCGGGAGAGGGAGCCCGAGCTTCCATTGTGGAGGCAATTCGCGCTCTAAACGATCCCGTTCGCCTTCAAGCTCTCGATCTTCGCCTCGTCATAACCG
This sequence comes from Bradyrhizobium sp. USDA 10063, assembly GCF_054063735.1. NCBI lineage: Bacteria > Pseudomonadati > Pseudomonadota > Alphaproteobacteria > Hyphomicrobiales > Nitrobacteraceae > Bradyrhizobium > Bradyrhizobium sp. USDA 10063. The sequence continues at coordinate 1,849,672 of NZ_JBSSGP010000002.1, forward strand.
AGATTGCCCGACAGCACTTCCTTGGTGTTCGCCCCGAGCAGCGGCGGGGCGCGGTAGTCCTTGATCGGCGTGCCCGAGAATGTCAGCGCGTTGCGGATCAGCGACAGCGAATGTTCGAAGGGGTGGTCGACCTTGATCTCCATGCCGCGCGAGCGGACATGCTCATCTGCGAACACCTGCGCGAAATCGTTGACCGGGCCGGACGGCACGCCGGCCTTCTCCAACTCCTCCAGCCAGTAGGCGACCGACTTCTTCAGGAACAGCCCGGCAAAGATCGCCATGATCTCCTTGCCGTGCACGACGCGGTTGTTGTTCTTGACGAAGCGCGGGTCCTTCGCGAGCTCGGGCTCGCCGAGCACGGCGCAGGTGCGCTCGAACTGCGCGTCGTTGCCGACCACCAGCATCAGCTCGCCGTCGGTGCAGCGGAATACGCCGGCCGGCATGCCGCCGTTGCCCCAGGTGCCGCGGCGCGGCGGCGTCTTGCCGTTGACGAGATAGATCTGCGCGTAGTGCGAGAGCGAGGCGATCACGGTGTCGAACAGGCAGACGTCGACATGCTGCCCCTCCCCGCCCCTCGCATCGCGATGGTAGAGCGCAGACAGGATGCCGATCGAGGTGTTCATGCCGGTCATGTAGTCGACGATGGAGGGACCGACCTTCATCGGGCCGGCGCCCGGCTCGCCGTCCATGTGGCCGGTGACGCTCATCAGCCCGCCCATCGCCTGGAAGATCGCGTCATAGCCGGCGCGCGGCGCATAGGGGCCGGTCTGGCCGAAGCCGGTCACCGAGCAATAGATGATGCGCGGGTTGATCTTCCTGATCGATTCGTAGTCGAGCCCGTAGCGCTTGAGGTCGCCGACCTTGTAGTTCTCCATCATCACGTCGACGGTCCTGGCGAGCTCGCGGATGATCTCCTGCCCTTCCGGTTTGGCGATGTTGACCGTGACCGACTTCTTGTTGCGGTTGGCGCAGAGATAGAAGGAGTTGTTGTTGTTCTCCTTGCCATCAGGGTCGACCAGATAGGGCGGACCGAAGGCGCGCGCGTCATCGCCGGTGCCGGGACGCTCGATCTTGATCACCTCGGCGCCGAGATCGGCCAGCATCTGCGCCGACAAGGGACCCGCGAGCACACGCGTCAGGTCGAGAATCTTGATGCCCGAGAGTGGCAGAGCCGACATGAAAACTTCCTCCGAAACTTATGCTCTTGTCGCGCGGGAACGTAAGGTCCGGCCGCGCGAAACAGCGGATACACTATTTTCAAACGGCGAGTACTGCGCTCTCGGCATGAAGCTATCCCCAGCACCGCCGCCATCCGCCAGCACCGGAAAAACAGCCGCCTCGATTGCGCCGCATTGACTTAGACCATCCGATGGTCCATTTCCAGCATGGACCCGCTTTCCTAAAGGGAACTCAATGCGATGCGGATATCGGTGACAGAGGCAAAGGGACAACTGACCGACCTGGTCCGCCGCGCCGAGGCAGGCGATGAGGTGATCCTGACGCGCCACGGGCACCCCGCCGTGCGGCTCGTTCCTATCACCGCCACACCCAACCGCAAGGCGCGGCGCGCGCTGCTTGAAGCCGTGCGACAGCGCGGTGCGGTCAAGGCAACCGCCGGGCCGACAGCCGCGAGAAGCCAGGACTTTCTCTACGGCGATGACGGCCTGCCGACATGATCGCCGTCGATACTTCGGCGCTGATGGCGATCATACTCGGCGAGGAGAAGGCCAATGCCTGCATCGCGGCGCTCGAAGCAGAGGATGAGATCCTGGTCTCTGCCGGCACGATTGCGGAATGCCTGATCGTCGCCGCCCGCCGCAATGTCCGCGACGAGATGGTGAACCTGATCGACGGACTCGGCTTCACGGCCGTTTCGGTGACGCCCGCGTCGGCGCGGCGGATCGCTTCCGCCTACGAGCGGTGGGGAAAAGGCCCTGATCCTGCCGGGCTGAACTTTGGCGATTGCTTCGCCTATGAGGTCGCCAACGAGCACGACTGTCCCCTGCTCTATGTCGGCGACGATTTTGCGAAGACGGACGTCAAGCGCGCGTTGTGATCTCCGGTCTGACCTATTCCGGCTGCAGATTGGCGGCCTCGACCAATTCGCCGGACAAGTGGTTGGCACCGCCGGTAGCGATGCCGGGGGATCAACGATCGGCATTGATCCCCCGACCGATATCGATCGGGTGCCGCGCGAAGTTACGCTGCTGCGGCCTTGCGGCGGGCCGGCGCTTTCTTTCCTGTCGCCGCTTCGTTGACGATGCGGACGATCAGCGATCGCGTGTCGCGCTTGGCGAACTCATCGGCCATCGATGCGGCCCGCATGCGGTAGGCGGGCTGTTCGAGCACGGCCCGAACCGCGCCGCGCAGGACCTTCGGATCCGGCTGGTTCGTCGCCAGATTGATGCCGACGCCGGACCACGCGATGCGTGCGTTCACATCGGCCTTGTCCTCGGTCAGCCCGGCGCTCACGATCGGGACCCCAAAGCTCATGGCCTGATTGACGCTGCCATAGCCGCCATTGGTGACGAACACATCCGCCTTTCGCAGGATCCACTCGAATGGCAGGTAGCTGGCCACGCGGGCATTGGACGGAATCACGCCCGGGATCGTGTCGACGGGACGACCGCCCGTGGTCACCACCACGAGCAGATCGGGCTCGTCCGCAAGGGCCGCAAGCGTCGGGGCGACGAGAAGACCGAAATCGTGATTGGCCACGGTGCCCTGCGTGACCAGCACCACCTTGCGCGTGCCGTCGAGGTCAGCGGCCCACGGCGGCACCGGCGCCTGGTTCGGAATGATCGGAGGCGTGCCGACGAAGTGAACCGTGGGCGGGAGCTTGCGCGGGAACTCGAAGCTTGGCACCGACAATTGCAGATAGGCATCCGCAAGCGCGACAACGGATTCGAACATCGGCATGGACAGCGGGCCCACGCCAAACTTCGCCAATACACCGTTCAGGCGCTCCGCCACGGGCTCGTTGACGATCCCGTCGAATTCCTGAGCGATGACGGCATACTTGTCGCGGTCGGCCTGGGTAGTTGCGGGCGGCAGCCCAAGAAAAAGTGGCGCGCCATCATCGCGGGTCCAGTGCAGGATCGAAGTCCCGCAGAGAACGACGGGAGGCCGGTTTGCGCGCTGACCGAGCAGCATCGGAAGCACGCCGAAGATCATGTCATCGCCCACGACGACGTCGGGCCTGACGTCCCGCAACGCGAGCTGCAATCCGGCATGTTGCGCCGGTATGGCGTCCACGAACAGCCGCTCCATGGCGATGCGAAGCCATTGCGGTCCCGGCGCGATAGTCTTGAGCTCGGGAACGACCTCATCCATCACGCGCAGATCGAAGTCGGCGCCGGCGGGAAGCGCGCGGAACCCCGCACCGATGGCCTCTACCCGCGACCGCAGCACGCTGCCGGTCAGGAATGTAACGTCATGTCGCTCCTCGATAAGTCCGCGAGCGACCGCAAGCAGCGGATTGAGATGGCCGGTTGCGGGCGTCGAAGCGATGAGAACTTTCATTGTGATCCTCCAGCGAGAACATCGGCGCGGAAGACCATCTCGCCTCGAGAAGGCCCGGCCGGCTCAAGGAGGACTTTGGCGGAGCATCGCTACGCTTCGGCTTCGAACAGCGACAGAATGGTTACGGATGAAATCGGTTTGTGTCAGCGGAGCGCGACCCGCCTCATATTCGCGAGCCGGCGACACCACACGCCCGCGGCATCAAGCTTTCTTCTTCTTGGCCGGCTTTGCCGGCGGCTTCTCTTCCGCCGCCTTCTTCATCGATCGCGCATAGCTGTCGGCCGCATTCTCCGCCGTGATCTGCAGCCGCCTTGCCGCCGCCGCTGCCGATGCGAGCGTGTTCTTGGCGAGGTGCTTATGACGCTCCCTGGTCTCCTTGTCCTTCGCCTTGGCGGCCAATCCCATGAGACGGCCGTGCCGCTTCCTGGCGGCATCGGTTAAGGCCTTGACCTGCTTTTTTGCCATCGACCGAATCAGAACGTCCAAATCCCCTGCCGCCATTTCTGTCCTCTGCGCTCAGATCTTGCGCAGCTTGATACACCGGCCTCCCGTTTCGATCAATTTGCCGTGCGCGCCCGGCGCAATCTCAATGTCCTGTGTGCCTTTTTGAATACCTGGATGACGACGAATACGACCACGACCGTGATCAAATCGTTGACCATCGACGACACGATCACGCCAAAGGCGCTGCCGGCAATGATGCCGATCGTGCCGTCGACTGCCCCACCCCTTCGTGCGGGTTTCCTGCGTTCTTCGAACATGGCGTCTGCTCAAGCTTCAGCGACGCCTCCGACGCTAGGCTGGCCGATACGCGGGCGGAAGATGACTTCCGTCACTTTCGGAAAGTCGAACAACGTGGTTCAGATTGGCAGTTCGCCGAGTCCCCCGAGCACGGCGAACGCGGCCGCCCCGGCACCCACCGAAGTCCACCCGCAGCCGGGGCGGCCGACGAAATTTAGAGCCGCCGGCGACGAATGGTCTCGGTCAGCTCCGCAAAGCTTTCCGCAATCCCGTTGCCGGTCTTGGCGCTCACGAATTTGAGGCTCGACTTCGCAAGCTCGTCGATAAGCCCGGCGCTTCCCGCGGCTTCCGGGAGATCGATCTTGTTCACCAAGGCCTTGTAGGGCCGTCCCGGAAACCTTGTCTCGAAGCCGTGAACCAATTCGACCATCCGCGTGATCGTTTGAGGCCGCGTTACATCGGATACGATGATCGCGGCCGAAGCACCGGTAACGTAGACGGTATCGAAAATCTGCGTGCCAAAATCGCCGTCTGTGTCCCACAGCACAAGACGCATCGCTTCGCTGCCGTCCCCGGCTGCGGGAGAGACGTCATGGCTGAGAACTTCGACGCCCAGCGTCGACTTGTACTGCCCCTCGAAACGATCGTACACGAGGCGGTACAAGATCGACGTCTTGCCGACACCCATGTCACCGAGCAGCATGACCTTTGCCGTAAGCATCAGCGGGGCACTTCAGCTCGGAACACGTTTTCAAAAGTTACCCTGCGGTTGCCGCCAATCGCGGCACCGACCCGGTCGGTGATCGGCATCGACGCCGAGCGCGAAACGACAAACAGCCTCGAAGACTCAATCCCGAGAGAGGTCAATCTCCGCATCACCAGCTCTGCCCTCTTGCGGCCCAGCGTCCTGTTGGTGGCGTCCGAGCCGGTCTCGTCCGCATATCCGACGATTCGAATTCTCAGATCGTTGTCTGCCAGCAACCCGGCCAGATCGCGAAGCTGCTGCTCGGCCTGTCCGCTTTCGAGAAATTCGACCTCATTGCCGAAAAAGATCGCCGTCGAAGCCATGAAGCCCTCGAGGCGCAAGGTGGGGCTGTCGACGACGGACTGTAGCCTCGCATATTGCTCGCCCAGCCCGGCGTATTGCTCGCGCAGTTTGGCGTATTCCTCGTTCCGGGATTTCGATTCCGCGGCGAGCGCTCCAAGCGTCTCGTCGAGACGCGCCTGCGTACGCGCAAGCGATTGCTGAGCGGTCGTGACATCGGAATGCAATGCTGCCGACTGCTCCAGCCCGGGCACGATGCCAATCCGGTTGACAAGCCGGTACGGAGCTGCGGCCTTGGCCAATGCCTCGGTCAACGGCGCGACATCGAGCTGACTGGGCTCGATGCCGGAAACCGAGAGACTGCGATTGCGATGATCAAAGTCCAACCGAAGTGGAAACGAGGCAAGCAGCGGCTGCTCTCCGACCAGTTGCTCCAGTGCCGCATTGGTCCTGCGCTCCAGCATGCTCCTGGTCACCCATATTCCGGCGAGCCAGAGGAGCATCGCGACACCGAGGGCAAGCAGGATAAACAGAACAACCCTTCCTCGCCGGCTCTTCTTGCGCGAGAGATGACCGGATTCGATCGAGGCCGCCAATGAGGCGAGTATCGCCGGATCACAATTCGCGCTGCTGTCGATGCGCTCGATCGTGTCGAAGAAGAGCGAATTGATCTTGGCATTGTCGGCGGGGCGGAGCGGACCGACGCACTCCGCCGCGAGGATGAACTGCGGCGATGCGCGAAGCACGATCTCCCTGCCGCCGAAGTCGAGCGTTTGCAGGTTGCCTTCTCCGGCCAGCGCCTGAAGGGAGAATTCCAGAATCGCCGCCACCATCGCACTGAGCAGGTCCGTGCGTTCGTCGGGGGTCTCGTCGCGCTTCCAGGCTGCGATCAACCGTCCATTGCCGCGCTCGAGCAGCAGCAGCCGTTTCACTCGCGGCGGGTTGCTGTCGGCCAATACGAACTCGCTGATCGGACGGCCGGTCACCAGCGACTTGAGGCGCCCGACCCAGAGTTCAGTGGACGTCAGCGCGCTGATGCGCTGCTCCAGAAACGCCACCAGTTCCTTGAAGGCATTCGCGACCGCCGCGCTCACCAGCCGGCCGGTAATGGGGTAGAGCGCATCAACCATCAAGTCGCGCGAATTCCTGATCTCGCTTCTGATCGCGGAGATCACGAGGGGCGCGACCGCGTTGGCGAGTTCCCGCGGCCGGCTAACTTCCGCGCGCTCCAAAGCCATAACCAACACATCTGCCGTTGCCATTTCGAGGCGGTCGGCAGTGCCCACATATTGCTGAAGGCGAGCAACATCCGTTTCAAGCGTCTGAAGACGCGACGCCTCCGGTTGAAACAGCAATGTCTTGAGCTGCTCGATCTCCCGGTTCTCGCCGACGGGAGCTCCCATGCTATCTTCCCGTGAGGCCGGATCCCAATCCACTAATGGTTGCACCGAGCTGCGAGATTGCCGCGCCGACGTCCTTCAGCGAAGCGAGCCGCTTCACTTCGGTGTCCCGCTCGAGTTCCGTGACCTTCGCTTGAACCGCGGCCAGTTCCTTCGCCAGGTCCGCCTGGAGTTGCTTGAGGGAGGCCTGCATCTCCTCGCGCAAGTCGGTCAGCTTGCTTTCGATCGACCGCTGCGCTCCGCCAAACAGGAGATCGCGGACCTGATCAATCGCCGCCTCGCCTTGCGCGGGCATGTCCGCCCCGTTGGTTGGGGCCGCCGAATTCGCAATTCGGCCCGTCCCTTTTCCCTGCTGCTCGATACCCTTCATAACCACTCCCTTATCCGACGCTACCCAAGTCTGCCGCCATCCGGAAAAAACAAATCGAAAGCGACCCCACAGCCAAGCTGTTCGGCCCAGAAAAAAGTAATCAATCGGAACAGGACAAATCCATCATTTGCCAGATCGCAGCGCCACCTCCTATGTTATTGCCCTTATTGCCAACTCTGTTCGGTTCTTCGCCTGGCATTTGTCCAGGATCACGCTGACATAGTTCTTTACCGTACCTTCAGCCAAATGCAGTTGCTCGCTGATCTCGGTATTGCTCTTACCCTCGACGATCAGCCTGAGAATTTCATTCTCACGCGCCGTCAGGTCATCACGAACCGGCGGCTTCGTCGCGCCGAGCGGACCACGCAACCGCTTGAACTCGCCGAGAAGCCGCGCGGCAACTCCTGGCGAAAGCCGCGATTGACCGTTCATCACTGCCCGGATCGTCGTTGCTATTTCATCGGTCCTCGCGTCCTTCAGCAGATATGCCTTCGCACCGGCGCTGACGGCTTCGAAGATCAAATCATTTGTCTCAAAAGTGGTGAGAACGACGATGTTGGTATGCGGGAACTCGCGCAGAATCCGCTGGATTGCGATGATGCCATCGACGCGCGGCATCTGCAAATCCATCAAAATGACGTCGGGCCGATATCGACGCGCAAATTCGATCGCCTGCTCGCCGTCGGCTGCGCCCGCGAGAAGTTCGAAGTCGTCGTTCTGTTGGGCGAGGAGCGTGGCAAGGCCTTCCCTGATCAGCGCCTGATCTTCGGCAATCAGCACCCGAATCTTTTCGATACTGCTCACGGGTGATCCTTAATCCTCTCGAAGATGCTGCGCTCCGCGCGCGGCGCCCAGTTGTTCAATCGGTCAACGCGCCTGAAGACGGCGCAACCGGCAGCCCTGCCAATGGCAGCGATATCCGAACCAGCGTTCCCGCCCCGAGCGAGCTCTCCACCGAGCACTCTCCGCCGACAAGTTCAGCAAATTCAACCATTCCGATCAACCCGAAATGTCCGGGCTTCGAGACGGCCGGATCAAAGCCGCATCCGTTGTCGCTGATCTCGACAACGAGTCTGCGGCCGACTGCAGTCTGCGCTTCGACTGCGCGAAAGCCAACTCGCCGTGCCTTCGCGTGCGTCTCGATGTTGCGCAGCGCCTCGCCGAGGATGCGCTGAACCGTCATCCCGAAGTTGCGCAATCCTTCGCGAGCTCCGTCTTCGATCTGCACCGACACCTCGGCGCCGGTGCGTTCGGCGAAGTCGGACAGAATCCTTTCAGGGTCCGGCGCAAGTTCAGGTTCATCGGGGATCCGCAGGCGCGCAATTGCTTCGCGCGCACGCGCCAGGCCGTTGATAGCCGCTTCCTCGGCAGTCGCGAGGCCATCGGACACACGAGCGATATCGGTTGCTAGAAAGTGCCGGGTCAACCTGATCTGGGTCAGAAGTGCCATGATCGAATGCACAAGCGTGTCGTGAAGGTCGCGTGCCAGCCGCAGACGCGTCCGCGCCAGCGAGGCAAAGCGCACCTCGGAGCTCGCGGCCTCGAGCTGTTGCTCGATCAGGCGTCGGGCGCGGCGCTCGCTCCCGAGCAGGACTTCGACCTGGCGCGCCGCAAAATCAAGCATCGCGATCACAAGGTAATGCGAACGATCCTTGTTCCACAGGAAGACCGCCGTCACCGGATGGTCCAGCCCCGGTGAGGTGCCACGCACGCCCGCCAGCGCAAGTACCTCCCGCTGCCCTTCAGCCAAAGCGGTCAATTCGGGTTCCATCCCGACAAGCAGCATGCACTGGCAGCAGTCCACACCGACCGCCGGAAGCCATTCGACCAGGCGTCCGATTTTCTGGAGCATCGTTCTGTCGGCTCCGACGACGGCGAGCCCTATGACGTCGGCTTCTGCGGCCGGAAGCAGCAACTCCGCGTTGAGGTCGATCATTCGCTGCTCAAACCAGTTCCAAGCGAGGCATGCCATTCTGGCGTACGCCCACGTCGATCGCAAACAAATATGACTTTCGTCACGATCGATCCTGACTTTCGTCAGATGCATCCGCCGCTCGAAATGCGCTTTGTGGTCCGCGAAAGTGCAAAGTCGGGGAGAGCCATGAAGATCGCGCCACAAGAATCGTCGCGCACGCAACAACGCGATATGGGTGGCGGGGCAAGCCCGCCGAAGCATCATTCCCTGAGCGCGCGACAGAAGGCCGTACTGCGTGCGGCGCTCGCCGGACGCCTGCAGCTCTATCCGCGCGGATATGCCGCGAGCAAATCCGGACCGTTTCATCCGCGAGGAGTCGTCGTCTCGCTTGCGCGCGCAGGTCTGCTGACGCTCAGCGCGACGAAGCGATTTGCGACGGCAACCGAGCGCGGACGCGATATCTATTCAGAGCAGACATCGGAGTGAAGCGAATGCGAGGATGCGCGCTCACGCTCTGGATCGGTGGGTTGACATTCGTTGGCGCCGGGTTGGCCGCCGTCTTCTTCGGATTTCGGGGACTGGAAACGCGGTTCGGAAGTTTGATGGTCATCGGCGGGCTGATCTTTGTTTCCTCCGGGTTCATGATCGGGACGCTGGGTCTTGTGCTCCGGCAACTCAACAGCGTGCGAAACGCCCTAAAGGCGGGTGTCGAGACTCCGCGTGAGGCGACCGCTGAAACCATTCCGGTCATCCCAACCGCGACACTGGAGCGTCCGTCTCCTGCAGGTCCAAGCAAGCCGAAAGCAACTGTCGCCCGAAATGCCGAGCAGGCCTTCGCGGTCGTCCGGTCCGGCACCGTCAACAATATGAATTACGAGCAGCGAGCCGATGGCACGATCGTCGCGACGTTGTCCGACCAAACGTTTGAATTCCGCTCAATCGACGAGCTTCGCAGATATCTGGCTGCGCTTTCGCAAGACAATGGAGATGCGGCTGCCGGCCGACGCTCGGTTTGATCCGAGACGCACGTTCAGCTCGAACGTCGCCGTCTCGATCTACAAAGCGATGACCAATTGCACGCTTGCGCATGACCAATCTCATCTTCCGTCGCCGTGGCAAGACCTGCAATGTCCAGTGACGAGAACGGCGGCCGCCGTCGCGGCCTCGCCACCACACTCGCTCGCTCGGTTTCGCTGTGCAGAAAGATTGGGCGCAAGACCATGTTGGACATGCTGAAGTGTATCGTGAGCAGGAAGCCTGGTCCCGCACGTGACAAACCTGCGAGGGCAGTCCCGCACACGGCCAAGCCGGACGACCGTGTCAAGCTTGGCCGTACAAGTCGCAAAGAGCCCGATCCGCTGAAATCTGCCACTGCCCGGCGCTGGATCGATGGGCCGCTGAAGCCGCCATCGACGAAGTAAGCGATGCGGAGTGCGCGGCACAAACCCGCGCAACAACCCTCGCAAGGGTCCAGACGCATCCAAGCCTGGGCCGATAAGCCGATAATAAAGACGCGGCGGAATCGCTCCCGCCGCGCCCGGTTCTCGTGCTCGCTGGTCCAGGGCTGAGAGCGCCCCGATGCCAAGCTTTGGACTGCTTAGCGGGCGATCCCAGCGAGGTGACAGCGCTTGAGATAAGACACTGGATCACCTCCTTTCATTGTTGATGGGACACGCAATATAGGCAACCGATCCGCGCCTGTTAAGGCCCGAAGGCGGATCGGCCGGAACCTGGCTGTTTGTAACGGCACAGGGCGGTTGAGGCCGCCGTCCCGGCATGATAGTGGATCGTTCCTACGCGGGTGTAGCTCAATGGTAGAGCAGCAGCCTTCCAAGCTGAATACGAGGGTTCGATTCCCTTCACCCGCTCCAATAAAATCAATCAGTTAGACGCCGTTTGTTTGAGCCCTAAGATTCAGAGGGTACTCCCCGGTGTACTAGCGAAAAACTAGCAGTCGCGGTCGCGACTAGAGCGCCAAGCGCAGCACCTGCGTCGACATTCCGTTCTGAGTCACGCGGCCCTCGCGCGCTTGCGTGGTGGCTGCTTCTTAGTGGCGGCACTGGCCGTCAGCTTCATGCCCATGGCGCGCATGATGGACAGCACGGTGCTGAACTCAGGGTTGCCGCTGTCGCCCAGCGCCTTGTAAAGACCCTCGCGCGTGATGCCCGCCGCCCTGGCGATCTCTGCCATGCCTCGCGCGCGGGCCACAGTCTTGATTGCCTCGCGGATTTCATCGGGGCTTCCGTCCTCCAGGACGGCGGCGATGTATTCCGCCTGAGCCTCTGGTGTCGCCAGGTATTCGGCGGGGTCGAACTTCTTCAGGTCTTTCACTCTAACCATGGCGGTTACTCCAGTGTGGCTGCGATAGCAGCCGCGCGCTTGATATCCTTGCTTTGCGTCCGCTTGTCGCCGCCGGCCAGCAGCACGACGACGACAAGGCCACGATAGGTGAAATAAACACGATAGCCTGGGCCGTAATCCACGCGCGGTTCATGAATGCCGGTTGCGCTGGTGGCCTTGACATCGCCAGGGTTGCCGCCGGCCAAACGTGTCAGACGGGCGGCAATCCGTGCAGCGGTGCGGGTGTCTCTTAGACCGGAAAGCCAAGCGCCGAATTCATTAGTGCGGCGGACTTCGCCCATATTCCCTGTTTGTAAACCATGGTTCACAGCACATCAAGCGAAATCGTGAACCATAGTTCACAATGAAAACCCCGCCGAAGTGACGGGCTTTGACGTAACATGAAAGTCCGTTAGCAACGATCATATGCAATTATTGCGTCGCGCTTCACATGGAACGACGCCGAAGACAGCCATGGAGGGCTGGCGGCGGCTCCGAAGGCCGGCCGCGAACACTCGCCGCGGCCATGTGTCGGATTCGGCCTGCCCCAGACGTCCTTTGCCCGGCAATCCAGCAACAAGAGGTCCCGATGCTCTACGCCATCCTCGCCTATCACGTCGAAACGGAGGTCATGTCCTGGACGCCGGAGGAAGATGCCGCGCTGATGGTCGACCTGCATAAGGTCCACGACCGCCTGACGAAGCAAGGCTGCCTCGGGCCGGCGGCGCGACTCGGCGAGACCGGGAAAGCCCGCACCCTGCGCGGTCCGGGCGCAGGCGTCGTGATCGACGGCCCCTTTGCCGAAACCAAGGAGCAACTGCTCGGCTTTTACGTCGCCGACTTCGCCAGCGAAGATGCCGCGATCGAGGCCGCGCGCGACCTGCGCCGGGTCAATCCAACGGCGGTGTACGAGATCCGGCCGATCACGCTCTATCTTCCGGGCACAGCCTTTCCGCTGACGGAAGCTGCAGGCGACAGCGATTAGAGCGGTTGGAGAAGAACCGAAGCTCGTCCGCCTTGCTCATCTCATCCGCGCTTCTGCTCGGAAACGATCGCGGCGAGAAACTCCGCGAGAGCGCTCTTTCCGGCCTCTTCCGCCGCCCTCTGGGATGAATATCGATCTCCGATCACTCTGACCCCCATCGGCGCGCCTCTGCGCTTGATTTCCCACTGCCACGCGGAGCGACACTCATCGCTGAAGGTCACGATGTAATATTCTCGCCGGACCACGAGGCGGCTAGCATCGTGCACCTCTTCCTGTTCGCCCATGCCACGGAAGCCCAGCTTCATGCGCCGGCCCGGTCACGCCGAGAGCGGCGGCGCCGCATCCGCCGGCAGCGCTCCGACCTTTTTCAAGAGCGGAACGTCGGCCGGACAGGGACCGCCGACGCTGACGATATGGCTGCCGCGATCGGCCGCGACGGCATGCTTGACGCCCACGGGCACGTGGACGATGCAGCCGGCATGGAACGGCAGCGCGATGTTATTGGTGTAGTCGTGGATCGTCCCCTCGCCTTCGAGGATGAAGATCGTGTCCTCCGACTGGGTGTGGATGTGCGGGACGTTGGCCTCGCCGGGTTCGAGGCAGACGTAATTGAGGTTCGCCTGCCAGGCACCGACACCGGGCCAGACCACGAAGCGTGCGTCCTTGGAGATCAGCGGCAGGCGCAGTGTCGGATGGTCGCGATGAAACAGGCGAATGGCCATGGTCAGCTCGCTGCGATGCTTGAATAGAGACCGGCATCGGCCGGGCACGGCCCGCCGATCACCTTGATGCCGGCTGCACCCGCCTCGATACGATAGCGGTCGCCGGCATCGATATGGACCATGTGCCCTTCGGCGACCTCGTAGCGCGAGCCACCGGCCGCATCGACAATCGCGCCCTTGCCCGCGATCACGTAGTATACGCAGTCGGACGCATGGCCGAGCTCGATGGTGCGCGCATTCTGCTGCAGCGACACCAAATGAAAACTGCGGAACATCGCGCCATTGTGCGGCGACAGCACAACCTTCGCGTTGCCCTCGCCTTCCACGATCGGTATTTCTGGACATCCGGCGGCGCTGTCGATGACTCGAATCTGGGAATATGAGGGATTGGCCATCGCCGCCTGTTTTTTATCACAACTAAAGTGTTTTTAGTATATTCAAAATCATACGACACGCAACGTCTTCTTTGCGAAGACCAGGACGAACGGCGCCGGGAGCGTCAGCACATGAGTCAATCCGAGACTGAGGCGAACACCGATCTTCCCCATCTATCGGAGGAGATCGCCGAGACCACCGCGAACACGCTCGCCGCCATTGGCGTCCGCATCCGCGAATTGCGGCAGGCGCGCGGGCTGACGCTGCAGGAGCTCGCCGACGTCTCGGGCCTCAGCACCTCCATGCTCAGCCTGGTCGAGCGCGGGCGCGCCTCGCCCTCGATCGGATCGCTGATCGTGATCGCGAGCGCGCTCGGCGTCACGATGTCGGATCTGCTGGTCAGCGGCAGTCTTGCCGAGGAGAAGATCGTGGTGCGCGCCTCCGAGGCCCGCGTCGTCGAGACCGCGCAGCATGTCGTGCGGCGGCTGATGCGCGAGGACCGCAGCCGTGGCGTCTCGGTCGCCGTCAACGAATATGCGCCGCATACCGGCAGCGCGGAACATCCGATCACCCATGACGGGTTCGAATATGGCTTCGTGCTGCAGGGGGAATTGACCGTCGAGGTCGACGGCATCAAGCACGTGCTGCGGCAGGGCGATCTCATCGCCTATAGCTCCCGCCGCAAGCACAAGCTCTGGAACCACGGCAAGACCAAGGTCCGCACGCTCTGGTTCAACCTCGATCGCGATTGACCGGCGAAAGTCATGACCGGTCCCCGCGCAGGATGGCATGCAGGCGGCCGGGCGTGATTGGAAGCTGCGTGACTGCCCCGGGCTTTTCGATGGCAGCGTCGATGGCGCCCGCAAGCGCCGCGCCGGCCGCATTGATGCCTCCCTCGCCCGCGCCCTTGACGCCGAGCGGATTGAGCGGCGACGGCGCATCCTCGCGCAGGATCACTTCGACCTCCGGCACCTCGTGACAGGTCGGCATCAAATAATCGGCAAAGCTCGCCGCCAGCGGCTGGCCGTTCTCGTCATAGACGAACTCTTCCAGGAACGCGCCGCCGACGCCCTGCGCCACGCCGCCCACGATCTGCCCTTCGATCAGCATCGGATTGACGGCCCGCCCGACATCGTAGGCAACCACATAGCGTTCGATGGCGACGGCACAGGTTGCGGGATCGACGCGGACCTGCGCGGCGTGGATGCCATATGGATAGGTCATGTGCGAGGAGGCGAAGCGCCCCTCTCCCGTCAAGCCACCCGTCTCCTCCAGATGCGCAGCGATATCGCCAAGCGGGAGCGAGGCACTGCCGTTGACGGTCTCGATCAGGCCGTTCGACAGCCGCAGCGCCTCCGGCGTGGTCTGCAACAGCTTTGCCGCCGCTTCCAGCGCGCTGGCGCGCAGCGCTTCGGCGGCGATCTTCACGGCCGAGCCCGCCATGACCGTGACGCGCGAGGCGAAGGCGCCAAAGCCGATCTCGATCCGGTCGGTCTGGCCATGGATCACGCGGATGCGCTCGATCGGCACCTGCAGCGTCTCGGCACAGATCTGCGCCAGCGCAGTCTCGACGCCCTGCCCGACCGAGGCAACGCCGGTGACGATCTCGATATCGCCCTCCGCATCGACCCTCATCCGCACCAGATCCTGCGGACCGAGGCCGCTCTTCTCGACGAAATAGCCAAGGCCCAACCCGACCAGCTCGCCGCGGCGCCGTCTTTCGGCTAGCTGCTGCTGCCGGTCATAATCGAGATGCGCCAGCACACGTTCGAGCAGATCGGCGTACTTGCCTGAGTCGTAGACCACCTTGGTTCCGAGCGTCTCGACGCCGCGATCGAACGGCATCGCCGCCTCGCCGATCAGGTTCACGCGGCGCACCTCGACCGGCGACAGGCCGAGCTCGGCGGCGATCTGATCGATCAGCCGCTCGCGCGCGAACGTCGACTCGTAGCGGCCGGGCGCGCGATAGGTGCCGGCCGGCGTCTTGTTGGTGAGCCGGATATGGCCGGCGACACCATAGGCCGGAATGACGTAAGGGCCAGGCAGCAAACCAGCCGAGAGATCGGTGACCGTGGTGCCGTGGGTACGGACATAGGCGCCCTGGTCGGTGAAGAAATCCGCCCTTAAGCCAAGGATGAATCCGTTCGAGTCGACCGCCGCCTTGAGCCGGTAGACCTGGTCGCGCGAATGGTTGGCGGCGAGCAGATGCTCCCTGCGATCCTCGATCCATTTCACCGGGCGCTTCAACCGCAGCGCGGCGGCGCACACCAGCACGTCCTCGGGATAAAGCTCGCCGCGAATGCCGAAGCCGCCGCCGACATGGCCTTCGCTGAGCTCGAGCCGTCCCGGCGCAAGGCCCAGCATCCTGCTGATGGCATCGCGATTGTAGTGCGGGACCTTTGAGGCGCCGTAGAGCCTGAGCGTATCCTTGCTAACATCGTACACGCACAGTCCGCCGCGGGTCTCCATCGGCACGCCGGTGTGGCGCCCGACCTTCACCTCCAGCTCGACGACCCGGTGGGCGCGGGCAAAGGCCGCGTCGATGTCGCCGTAGCCGCGGCGGATCACGGCTGGTTCGGACATCAATCCGGGGTGAACATCGGGCATGAACGCCGCCGGTTCGGCGGTCGCGTCGAGCTGCGGCTCCAGTTCCTCGATATCGCAAAACACGAGATCGGCCGCGTCCTCGGCGACGTAGGGATCGACGGCAACGACAATGGCCACGGGCTCGCCGACATAACGCACGTAGTCGCGCGCCAGCACGAATTGCCGGTAGGGCGCGAGCCGCTCAAGCCCCATCTGGCGGAAATCGATCGGCGGCAGATCGTCGACGTCGGCAATGGTCCAGATCGCGACGACGCCCTCGAGCGCGGCGGCCTCTTCGGTTTCGACGCCGATAATGCGGCCGAAGGCGACCGGCGAACGCACCACGCGCATGTGAAGCTGGCCGGGCCAGTTGCAGTCGGCGGCGAACGCGCCCTGCCCTAGCAGCAGCGGACGGTCCTCGATCCGCCGGAGCGATCGGCCGACAAAACTCATGCCCGCGCTCGCATCTCGCGCGCTGCCAGCCGCACCGCCTTGACGATGTTCTGATAGCCGGTGCAGCGGCAGAGATTCGACGACAGCACGTCCTTGATGTCGTCGTCGGACATATCAGGATTTTCCTGCAGCGCGCCGGCGGCGAGCATCAGGAAGCCCGGCGTGCAGAAGCCGCATTGCAATCCGTGATTCTCCCAGAACGCCTGCTGCAGCGGATGCAGTGTCTCGCCGTCGGCCAGTCCTTCGACGGTGCGCACCGTCTTGCCCTCGGCCTGCACGCCGAACATCAGGCAGGAGCGGACCGGCTTGTCGTTCACCAGCACGGTGCAGGCGCCGCAGACGCCGTGCTCACAGCCGAGATGGGTGCCTGTGAGGCCGCAATCGTCGCGCAGAACGTCGGCGAGGTTTTTGCGCGGCTCGATCGATACCGCGTAGCTCTTGCCGTTCACGGCAAGGGTGACGTCGCGCTTGTCAGGCATAGCTGATTACTCCGGCCCGGCGCAGCGCCTCGCGGATCCGCTGCGGGGTTGCAGGCAGTTCGAACAGTTCGATCCCGAACGGCGACAGCGCATCGCAGATGGCGTTGATAACGGCGGCCGGCGCGCCGATCGCCCCGCCCTCGCCGACGCCCTTCGCCTTGGTCACGCTTTCGGGCGACACGGTTTCCATATGCATGATCTCGATCTCCGGAATCTCCGCCGCGGTCGGCGGCAGATAGTCGGCAAAGGATGCGGTCAGAAGATTGCCGGTGTCGTCGTAGACGATCTCCTCGAACAGCGCGTTGGCGATGCCCTGGGCGACGCCGCCGGCGATCTGGCCATCGACGATCATCGGATTGATCAGGACGCCCGCGTCCTCGGCGACGAGAAAGCGATCGATGCGGACGCCGCCGGTCTCGATGTCGACTTCGACAAAAGCGATATGGCAGGCATTGGAGAACGTGCCGCCGGGATCGTAGACCGCGCTTTCGTGCAATCCGGGCAACAGCCCCTTGAAGCGGTGGCTCTGGTGATAGGCGGCACGCGCCAGCGCGCCGATCTCCATCGCCTGGTTGGAATGGCTGACCCGCGCCCAGCCGTCTTTCAACTCGATATTGTCAGGCGACGTTTCCATCATTGTTGCGGCGATCGTCTTGAGCTTCACCGCGACCTTTCCCGCCGCGAGCTTCGAGGCGCCGCCGGCGATCACCATCGAGCGGCTGGCGAAGGTGCCCCAACCGTAGGGCGTCGCGTCGGTATCGCCGGAGATGATCCGGATGCGCTGCGGCTCGATGCCAAGCTCATCGGATACCAATTGGGCAAGACTGGTCTTCAATCCCTGGCCATGTGGCGACGAGCCGATGCGCAGCACAACGTCGCCCGAAGGGTCCATGGTGCAATCGACGATCTCATAGCCCGGCACGATCTCCATGCCGCGCGCGGCATAGGCCGGCGTGCCGTAGCCGGTGCGTTCGCTGAACACGGAAAGACCGACCCCGAGATAACGTCCGCGCTCGCGCATCGCCGCCTGCCGCGTCCGGAACGTGGGCAGATCGGCAGCATCGATCGCGACCTCCATGGCCTGCAAATAGCTTCCCTCGTCATAGACGAGGCCGATCGGCGAGCGATGCGGAAACGCCTTGATCAAATTGCGGCGGCGGATCTCGGCGGCGTCGATGCCGAGCCGCTTCGCTGCGACGTCCATCATCCGCTCCATGGAGAAGGTCAGCGTCGGCCGCGACACGCCGCGATACGGCGCCATCATGCAGGTGTTGGTGGTCACGCCGCGCGAGCGGACACCATACTCGGCGAAGTCATAGGGGCCCGGCAGTTCGGCAAAGGCCATCAGCGGCTCGACGCCGCAGGTCACGGGATAACAGGAGAAGGCGCCGATGTTCGAACGCAGATCGGCGTCCAGTCCGATCAGCCTGCCGTCTCTCGCAAAGGCACCACGCAGGCTGAACGCCTGGTCGCGGCTGTGGGCCGAGGCGAGCAGGTTCTCGCGGCGGTCCTCGATCCAGGCGACGCTCCGCTTCAGCTTTCGCGCCAGCCACACCAGCACGACATATTCGGGGAATAGCGACATCTTCTGCCCGAAGCCGCCGCCGACATCGGGCGCGATCACCCGCAAGTCGGACTCGGCGATGCCGAGCGTGTCAGCGATGCCGGTCCTGAGCATATGCGGCATCTGCACCGAGGCTGTCAGCGTGACGCGGCCCGACGCGACATCATATTCGGCAAGCCCGCCGCGGTTCTCCATTGGCGCGGCCGATTGCCGGTGTGAGCGCACTTCCAGCGCAACGATCTCGGCGGCATCCGCAAACGCCTTGTCGAGCCCTGGCGTCTTCATGCGCCCTTCGACCAGCACGTTCGACGTAGCTTCGGGGTGAACCGGCGCGGCGCCCGGAGCCAGCGCCGTATCGAAATCGACGATGGCATCCGCGACATCGATATCGACGAACACCTGCTCGGCGATATCTTCTGCGAGCGCCGCATCGTCGGCGACGACGACCGCGATCGCCTGCCCACAGAAGCTGACGCGATCGACCGGCAGCACGGGCTGGCCGATCGCGATATAATCGGGCCGATGCAAGATGGGGCGGATCGGCTTCACGTCGGCGAGGTCGCGCCCGGTGAAGACTGTTCCATCGGATGGCATCTCGATATTGACGATCGTCCCGCGCGCCACCGGGCTGCGCACGAAACTGACGGCAGCCACCTTACCTGCGCGATCGGCCACATAGCTGCCACCGCCTTTCAGCAGCGCCGGATCTTCCAGCCGTGGCAGCCGTCGGCCGATCCAGTTCATGCCAGCGCCTCGCTCAATGCGCGCTTGACGGACGCGGCAATCAAGTCCCGCCGATACTCGGGCGAAGCATGGATGTCTCCGTTCGGCTCGATCATGCCGCGCGCCTCGCGGGCGATGCCGTCGATGAGATCAGACGACGCAGCCTTCCCAACGAGCTGAGCCTCCAGCGCCCCAAGGCGGATCGCGCGGTCGGAGACACCGCCGACGCCCAGCCGGGCTTCGCGGATCGTGCCGCCTTCAACCCTTGCCGCCGCCACCGCCATGCCCAGGGCGAAATCGCCGGCACGCCGCGAGAACTCATAGAAGCCGACGCGCCAATCCGGCGTCATCGCTGGGAGGCGGATTTCCGCCAGGATTTCGTCGGGTTCGAGCGCCGTCGTGAACGTGCCGCGGAAGAAATCGCTAGCCGCAATCACCCGTTCGCCGCGCGCGCTCTTTGCGACCATCGCGGCGCGAAGTGTCGTGGCGACGAGGCACCATTCCGAGGCGGGATCGGCGTGCGACAGGCTTCCCGCAAAGGTGCCGCGCTGGCGGATCGGATAATGCGCGATGTGGCGCACGACCTTTGCCAGGAGCGTGCCGAGCGGCCCCTCGACCACCGGTCGATGGAACGCGGCGTGCCGCGTCAGCGCGCCGATCTTCAACTGACCAGAGTCCGCCCGCAGGTAATCCAATTCGTTGAGGTCGTTGATGTCGATGAGGATGGCCGGCCGCGCCAGGCGGAAATTCATCGCCGGAACCAGGCTCTGACCGCCGGCCAGGATCTTGCAATCGTCCTTGTGTGTCGCGAGCAGCGCGAGCGCTTCGGTGAGATCGGCCGGCCTGAGATAGTCGAACGCTGCAGCCTTCACATTTCAACCTTGCTCAATATTATTGAATCTGATTAACATGACCTCATTGCGGTGTCTACTGTTCGGACGGTGAGTTTTGCATGGGTTGGGCCAGGGCCCCAGGACAAAAGCGCAGAGCGGCCGGCGGCCGCCCTCTCCTTTCTCCTGATGCGCCGCGTGGTTTCAGTTCAGCGGGCGCGCCATTCCGCAAGCAGGTCGGCGGCGTCGGCGACCACGCCGAGATGCAGCGACACCATCTTCAGCGCGGCGTCCTCCATCTCCTCATTGGTGCCGCGCACGAGATCGCGCAGCACCACGACGCGATAGCTGAGATTGCTGGCATCGAACGCCGCGTTGAGGATGCAGCAATCGGTCATGCCGCCGTCGAGCACCACGGTGCGCACGTTCATCTGCCGCAGCAGGAAATCGAGATCGGTGGCGAAGAACGGCGACAGCCGCTTCTTGCCGGCGACGACCAGGTCCTGCGGCTCGACACGCGTGACGAATTCGGTCCAGCGCGAACCTTCGATCACATGCGCATCGGAATTGGGGATCGCACCGACATGGAGCGGAAAGGTGCGCCGCCACGCCGAGGGAATGCCGGCGATGTCGTCGACACCACCTTTGCGCAGCACCGACTTGACGTGGATCACCGGCACGCCGATCGCGCGCGCCGCGGCATGGAACTGATCGATCGGCGCCACAATCTCTCGCGCGCGCGGCGCGGGACACGGACAATCCGGCGTATCGGCGAGATGTCCCTGGTGCATATCGACGGAGATGATCGCGGTCCGCGCGGCTTGCGTGAAATCCTCGAACCCCTGCGGCAGTTCGCGTTTCGCACCGTACACATAAGCCTTCATCACGTCTCCTATCGCCTCGCCGAAGCAGTTCGCTGTTGCGCGTCAATGCACGCATCGATCACAGCGCATCGGCGGCCGCCAAGCAATATTCAAGCCGCGACGAGGCGCGCGCGCAAACGCGCGCGCCGCGCGCCAACATCAATCACACACCAATTTTCGGTTGCGCCTCGCGTGCGACCGGATGCCGCCGGGCAACACAGTGGAATGCGCGAGCCGAACGCAAGCTCGCTTCGCTCATTCCTGCGCGATACCGCAAACGGTCGTGCGACAAAGAGGCTGGAGGGGACTGCCCATCGATTGGCTCGACGGTGACTAAACAATTGGCGTGCTATTTTTTCCAACAATGCGAAGATTTTTTCGGAACCCGTCCTGAACGGTCGAAAAATTTCCGCACAAGCCAAGAGGATCTGCGTGATGCGCTGGACTACAATTCCTGTTCTTGCCGCTGCCCTGACGGGCGGCGCGGCAGTCGCCTATGCCGCCGGGTTCACACTCCCTGCGCCGCCGAAGATCGCGTTCCTGTATTTCGCCGACAAGACCGACGGCGGCTGGACGCAGGCCTTCGACGAAGCCCGCCCGAAGATCGAGAAGGCGGTCGACATGCAGATTCCCTTCGTGGAAAATGTGCCTGAGGTTGCGGGCCAAATCACGCCAGCCGCGGAGCGCTTCATCCAGCGCGGCTACAACGTGATCATCGGCACCGCGTTCGGCTATTCCGACACGTTCAAGGAGCTGTCGAACAAATATCCGAAGGTCGCCTTCCTCAACGCCTCCGGCACGACCAATGGATCGAACCTCGAATCCTTCTACGGCCGCACCTATGAGAGCCAGTATCTCTGCGGCATGGTCGCCGGCGCGATGTCGAAATCCGGCAAGCTCGGATTCGTTGCCGCGCATCCGATCGGCCCGGTGAACTGGACCATCAATGCCTATGAATTAGGCGCGCAGAAGATGAATCCGAAGGCCACCGTGACCGTGATCTTCACCGGCGCCTGGAACGATCCGGTCAAGGAGCGCGCCGCGGCGCAGGCGATGGCCGACCAGGGCATCGACGTCATCGGCCAGCACGTCGACACCCCCACCCCGCAGATCGTGGCGCAGGAGCGCGGCATCTACGGCACCGGCCATCACCGCGACCTCCGCGAGTTCGCGCCGAAGGCAACGCTGTGCTCGTCGGCCTGGACCTGGGACAAGTTCCTGTCGCCCGAACTGAAGAAGATCGCAGCGGGCAATTGGGAGCCCAGCCCCTATGGCGCCTTCCCCGGCATCAAGGATGGCGGCACCGACATCGCCTGCTGCAACACCGTGGTGCCGAAGGACGTCGTCGACAAGGTGATGGCCGAGCGCGACGCGATCATTGCCGGCAAGCAGATCTTCGCCGGTCCGATCAAGGACACCGCCGGCACCGTTCGCGTCGCCGAAGGCAAGTCGCTCGACGATGCCGGTTTCTGGAAGATGGACTGGTTCGTCCCTGGTGTCATTACCCAGAAATAAGCGAGCATAGCTTCTGATGAATTCGGCCCTGCAACTTGCCGGGATCAGGAAATCCTTTGACGGGGCCTTGGCTCTCGATGGCGCGTCCTTCGAGAGCCGCTCCGGCGAGGTCCATGCCCTGCTCGGCGAAAACGGCGCCGGCAAATCCTCGCTGATGAATGTCGCCGCCGGCCTCTACGCGCCGGATGCCGGATCGATCTCCATCAATGGTGCACCGATCTCACTGAGCGGGCCAGCGTCAGCCCGCTCTCACGGGATCGGCATGGTGCACCAACATTTCAAGCTGGTAAGACCCTTCACCGTGGCCGAGAATGTGCTGCTCGCCAATCCGAAGGCCCATTTCGCCTCCGGCCTGCGCGACATCCGCGACGCCATAAGAGAGCAGGTCGATGCGCTGAAATTCTCGATCGATCCCGATCGCCGCATCGACAGCATGACGGTGGCCGAGCAGCAGCAGGCCGAGATCGTCAAGGTGCTGGTCGGCGGCGCGAGGATCCTGATCCTCGACGAGCCGACGGCGGTGCTGACCGATGCGGAAGCGATCGGTCTGCTCGAGATCGTGCAGCGGCTGGCGCGCTCCGGCACTGCGGTGGTGCTGGTGACGCACAAGCTGCAGGACGTGAAGCGCTACGCCGATGTCGTGACCATCATGCGCGGCGGCAAGACGGTCGCGACGCTCGATCCGCGCCATTCAACCGCGGAAGAATTGACCGAGCTCACGGTGGGCCAGACCTCGGCGCTGCCGGAGCGCACACCGCATCAGGGCGGCGCGACGCGGCTCAATGTCGGCGCTCTCACCTACACGCGCGCCGACGGCCGCACCATGCTGAACAACGCGAGCTTCTATGTCCGCGCCGGCGAGATCTACGGCATTGCCGGCGTCAGCGGCAACGGCCAGGCCGAGCTCGCGGAAGCGCTGATCGGCGCGATCGAGCCCTCCTTAGGCGAGATATGGGTCGATGGCACCGGCGACATCAGCCGCGCCGGCCAGGCCAGGCGGCGGGAAGCTGCGATCGCCGCGATCCCCGCCGACCGTTATGCCTACGCGCTCGCCGGCAGCCTGCCGATACAGGACAATCTCGCGGTGGCGCAGATCCGCTCCGGGCGCTACGGCAGCGTTGTCAGGCTCGATCGCGCGGCGATGCGCCGCGACGCCATCGCGGCGGTGAAGGATTACGACGTGCAGGGCGTGCGCAGCGTCAAGCAGAAGGCTTCGCTGTTGTCCGGCGGCAACGCGCAGAAGCTCGTCATCGCGCGCGAGTTCAGCCGCGAGCCGGAGGTCGTCGTCGCGCACAGCCCGAGCCGTGGGCTCGATGCGCGCGCCTGCGCCGCCGTGCACCAGCGGCTGATCGCGGCGCGCGAACGCGGCGCCGCCATCGTCCTCATCAGCGAGGACCTCGACGAGATACTAAGCCTCTCCGATCGCATCGGCGTGATGACCCGCGGCGCCATCGTCGCCGAATTCGAACGCCCCGCGGACCGCCAGGCGATCGGCCGCGCCATGGTCGATCATGCATGACATCTTGCGCCGAGCCGAACCATTGACCTCGCCTGCCCCCGCTGCCCCGCGCGGCTTCGGCCGCCTCACGCTCGACGTGCGCCAGAACCTGCCGCCGTGGAAGCAGGCGGTGTTCGTCGGATCGTCGCTGATCCTCGGCCTTGCGATTTCGGTTGCGATCCTCGCTCTCGCCGGCATCCCGCCCTTGACGCTCGCAAGCGAGCTTGCGGGCGTGCTGACGGCGGAGAACCTGCGCGGCGTCCTGATTCAGGCCGCGCCGTTGATCCTGGTCGGCCTGGGCGCCAGCCTCGCCTTCCGCATCGGCTTCTGGAATCTCGGCATCGAAGGCCAGATGATTTTCGGCGGCATCTTCGCCGCCGCGATCTCGATTTATGACATCGGCCCGCCGGCCACGCGGCTTGTGCTGATGGGAATAGCCGCCGCGCTCGGCGGCGGGCTCTGGGTGCTGCTCGTCGTGTTCCTGAAGCTGCGCTTCCGGGTCAACGAGATCATCGCGACGCTGCTTCTCAACTACGTCGCGATGTATTTCCTGTTCCACCTGCTGTACGGCGCCTGGCAGGACTCCAAGACGGCGTTTCCGCAATCGACACCGTTCCGTCCCTTCGAGCGGCTGACCGATATCGGCTATGGCGTCAACAGCGGCCTGCTGATCGCCATCGCCGGCGTGCTCGCGGCGGGCTGGCTGATCCATCTCAGCCGGATCGGCTTCTACACCCGTTTCATCAGCGCCAATCCAAAGATGGCGAAGGTCGTCGGCGTTCCCGTGCAGACGGCCACGATCTGGATCATCGCGATCTCCGGCGCCTGTTCGGGCCTCGCCGGCTTCGTCAATGTCGCCAGCCAGGAAGGCCGGCTGACGCAATCCTTCGCCAACGGTTACGTGTTCTCCGGCGTCCTGATCGCGTTCCTGTCGCGCAATGATCCGATCGTGGTCGCGATCGTCGGCTTCCTGATCGCGGTGCTCTTCATCACCGGCCAGACGCTGCAGGTGTTCTACCAGATCCCCTTCACCATGGTGCAGATGATCGAGGCGATCATCGTGATGGCGGTCGCGTCGTCGGAATTCCTGATCCGCCACCGCATTAGATGGATTCGATGATCGATTTCCTCGTCAATTGGCTGGCCAACACTCCCGTCACCGCGGTGCCCTACGCGCTGGCGGCGCTCGGCCTGATCATCGCCGAACGTTCCGGCGTGCTGAACCTCACTGCGGAAGGCTTGATGCTGGTCGGCGCGCTCGCGGGCGCGGGCACCTGCCTCATGCTTGGCGGCTATCCGGCGGTGGCTCTGGTCGCAGCGATGGTGGCGGCAAGCGTGGTCTCGCTGCTGTTTGCGGTGCTGGTGGTGGTGCTGCGCATCAACCAGGTGATCGCGGGCCTGTCGGTTGTGTTCTTCTGCCAGGGCTTGACCGGCCTCGTCGGCACGCTGGCGAAATGGCAGAACAAGCAACTGACGGGACTGGCGCCGCTGAAGATCTGGCCGCTGTCGGAAATCCCCGGCATCGGGAGGATATTCTTCCAGCAGGACCCGATCGTCTATCTCACCATCCTGATCTTCTTTGCCGTCAACTTCCTCTTGTTCCGCACCATGCTGGGCCTGTGCATCCGCTCAGTCGGCGAGAATCCGGGCGCAGCGGACGCCGCCGGCGTCAGCGTCACCTTGCATCGCATCTTCGCGATCGTCGCCGGCTCCTCACTGATCGGCCTGGCCGGCGGCTACATCTCGGTCGTCAGCGTCAAATTATGGGTGACGGGGATGACCGGCGGCCGCGGCTGGATCGCGGTGGCGCTGGTCGTGTTCGCGCGCTGGGCGCCGTGGCCCGCGCTCGCCGGCGCGCTGCTGTTCGGCTGCATCGAGGCGCTGATTCCGCAGATCGCAGCGGCGGGCATCCGCGTGCCGCAATATCTGATGCTGATGACGCCGTATCTTGCGACCATCGCCGTCATGATCTGGGTCGGCACCAAGGATTCCGGGCATCACGCAGGAGCCCGGCGCGCTGGGGCAGCCGCATGTGCGCGAGGAGCGGAGGTGACGTGTGGCACCGTCCGGGGCTTCATCCTTCGAGACGGTCGCTGCGCGACCTCCTCAGGATGAGGTCTAGACCCCCAATGAGGTCTTAGACCCTCATGGTGAGGAGGCGCGCAGCGCCGTCTCGAACCATGAGGCCACAGACCGAACGGGAGCTCAGTGCCCCGCCTGCTCCAGCGCTTGCGAGATCATGTTCGGCGACAGCGGCACCTGGCGGAATTTCAGCGCGCCGAACGGACGCAGCGCGTCCTCGACGCCTGATGCGACGACCGCGCCGACGGCGATGCAGCCGGCTTCGCCGACGCCCTTGACGCCGAGCGGATTGAGCGGCGTCGGCGTCTCCAAATGCAGGATCGAGACGTTGGGAATCTCGGTCGCGTAAGGCACCAGGAAATCCATCAGGCTGGCATTGGCGAGGTTGCCGTCGGCCTGGTAGTCGAGATGCTCATAGAGCGCCCCGCCGATCCCCTGCGCGATGCCGCCGAGCACCTGTCCCTCCACGATCATCGGATTGATCATGTTGCCGCAATCATGGATGCAGACGTATTTCCTGATCTTCACGGTGCATAGGCCCGGATCGACCTCGATGATCGCGCCATGCACGCCGTAGGCCCAGGTGGATTGCGACGGGCTGTAATAGTCGGTGGCTTCCAGTCCCGGCGCCTGGCCGTCGGCGAGCGGCGGCCCGTCATGCTTGCTCGCCGGCGCAAACTGCGTCGCCGCCTGCGCCGCCTTGTTGAAAGCGTAACGCAGCGGATTGCTCGCGGTCGCGATCGCGGCCAGCGGCGCAAAGCGGTTCGAGCCCTTCACCCAGGCCGCGGAATCGCGCAGCTCGATCTGGTCGGGGTCGACATCGAGCATGTTGGCGGCGGCTTCGATCACCTTCTTGCGCACGATGAGCGCGGTCTTGTGGATCGCATTGCCGCTGACGACGGCGGCGCGGCTCGCAAAGGTTGCCACGCCCCAGTCGAACGCCTTGGTGTCGCCCTCGACCACGATGACGTCCTCTGGGCTGACGCCGAGCTGATCGGCGACGATCTGCGCGAACACCGTGTCGTGCCCCTGCCCCTGGGTGCTGAGGCCGGTGTTGACATAGACCTTGCCCGTGATCGGATGAATCTTGACGTGGCCACCCTCGTAGGGACCAAGGCCCGTACCCTCGACGTAGCATGCGAGCCCCAGCCCGAGATAGCGTCCCTCGGCGCGCGCTTTTGTCTGCTCGGCGGCGAAATTCTCCGCATCCAGTTCGGCTGCGGCCATCGCCAGCGCCTTGCCATACTGGCCGCTGTCGAGCGTGACCTTGAGCCCATCCGCGAACAGCAGCCCCTCGCGTTCATAGGGAAACTGGTTCTCGGCGATCAGGTTGCGGCGGCGGATCTCGAAACGGTCGAGCCCGAGCTCCTCGGCGAGCTGATCCATCGCGCGTTCAATGGCAAAACACGCCTGAGGTCGGCCGCAGCCGCGATAGGGCGTCACCTGCACGGTCGGCGTATAGACCGCCTTGAACTCCACGAAGATGTTGGGGATGCGGTACGGCCCCGCGATCGAGGTGGACGCGACCTGCGCCACCGCGATGCCATAGGGAATGAAGGCGCCGGTGTCGTGCAGGAAGAAATCGCGCAGCCCAATCACCTCGCCGGTCCTGAGCGCGGCAAGCTCGATGGTGTGGATCTGGGTCCGCTCCTGCGAGGAGCCCAGGAAATTCTCGCGGCGGTCTTCGATATATTTGACGGGGCGCCCGAGCCGCATCGCCGCCATCGGCACCAGCAGTTCATCGGGATAGAACAGCAGCACCTTCTGCCCGAAGCCGCCGCCGACATCGGGGGCGATGACGCGGATCTTGTCCTCGTCGAGCCCAAACACGGAGGCAAGCCCGCCGCGTACCGAGATTGGCGCCTGCGTGCCGTCCCACACCGTGAGTTCGCCCGATACCGCATCCCAGCGCGCCGCCACCGCGCGGCACTCCATCGGCGCCGCGGTCGAACGGTCCACCTGCACGGTGATCTTGATGACGTGCTCGGCGCGCACGAAGGCGTCATCCGGATTGCCGCTGGTCTGGATGAAATGCGCGGCGAGATTGTTCGGCACGTCGGCGTGCACAAGCGGCGCATCGTCCGTCAGCGCCTTCGCCAGATCCATCTCGAGCGGCAATGGCGCGTACTCGACCTCGATCAGGGCTGCAGCATCTTCCGCGGTATAGCGATCGACGGCGACCACCATCGCCACGGTCTGCCCGACATAATGGACATCGCCCCGCGCCAGCGGACGCTGGGTTTTTGGATTCCTCATCGAGGGATGCGGGATCAAGAGCGGCATCTCGACATCGAGCCCGCCGATGTCGTCGCTGGTATAGACCGCCGCGACGCCGGGGTGGCGCTTCGCCGCCGACGTGTCGATGGAGACGATCCGCGCCCGCGCATGCGGGCTGCGCAGGAAGGCGACGTGCAGCGCATCCGGCAGCGGAATGTCGTCGACGAAGGCGCCCTCGCCCCGCAGCAGCTTGGGATCGATATTGCGCTCGACGCGGGCTCCGAACTGGCGTGTCGACATCAGGCCCGTCCGAGCAGTTCGGCGGCGCGGCGCACCGCGGCGATGATGTTGAGATAGCCGGTGCAGCGGCAGAGATTGCCCGACAGCAAATCCCTGATGCCCTCGTCGGAAAGATCGAGCTTTCCGGGTTCCTCGAAGCGGGCGACGATGTTCATCACCATGCCGGGCGTGCAATAGCCGCATTGCAGGCCGTGGCACTCCTTGAACGCCTGCTGCACCGGATGCAGCAGGCCGTCGGCCGACGCGACCGACTCGATGGTGCGGATATCGTAGCCGTTCGCCTGCACCGCCAGCGTCAGGCAGGAACGGCCGGCCCTGCCATTGATGAGCACGGTGCAGCAGCCGCAGACGCCATGCTCGCAGCCGACATGGGTGCCGGTCAGCCCGAGCTCATGCCGCAGGAAGTCGCTGAGCAGCATGCGGACGCTGACGGCGCGGCTGACGGCCTCGCCGTTGACCGTCATCGACACATCCACTTCGACATCCGCCGAGCGATCGGGGATCGCGGCCTTCATCGTTCGCGCCATCAGGCGGTCTCCATCTGCCGGGCGCGTCGCGCGGCCGTCGTCACCATCCTGCGGATCAGCGTGCCGAGCGCCCTGCGGCGATAGGTTTGGGACACATGCATCTCGTCGGGCTGGGTTACGACGGCAGCCGAAGCTGCGACCGCGGCGTCAAGATCGGACGCGTCGAGCGCCGTGCCTGTGAGGATCTCCTCGGCCGCCTTCAGCCGCACCGGCGTATCGGCAATGCCGCAGGCCGCAAGCTGCACGCGCGACGCGCGGCCGCGGTCGTCGAGCGACAGCACGCAGCCGACGCCCGCGATCGCGTAGTCGCCATGACGCCGCGTCACTTCGTCGAAGGCCCATCCCGCGCCTTTCGGCAGCACCGGAAAGCGCGCCTCGACGACGATCTCGTCGCGTTCGCGCGCGGTGCTGAGGAACGACTGAAAGAAATCTTCGGCCGCGATCTCGCGCCGGCCCGACGGCCCCTGCGCGATCACGGAGCCGCCGAGCAGCACCAGCAGCAGCGGCATCTCGGCAGAGGGATCGGCATGGCAAAGACTGCCGACCACCGTGCCGCGGTTGCGGATCGGCACATGGGCAACGTGCTGCATCACTTCGGCCACCAGCGGATTGACGCGTGCAACCTCCGCATCGAGTTCGAATTCGCGGTGGCGTGCCATCGCCTTCACGATGATGAGGCCGGGGCCAAACTCGATGCCATGCAGATCGGCCACATGCTGGATGTCCACCAGCGTGGACGGATTGGCCGCGCGAAAATTCATCGCGGGCAACAATGTCTGCCCGCCGGCGAGCACGACCGCGTCGGGATCGCCGGCCAGAATGCTGATCGCCTCTTCGATTGATGTTGGCGCCTGGTAGCCAAAGATGGAGGGCTTCATCTGATCTCTTCAGCTCGCCAAAACTGCAATCAGGATAGGTGGCGCGAAAACCCTGTCAACGAAGTGAAATGAGCACCATTTGCCCACAAATGAAGCATCGATCTGCGTGCCGCGATTGAAGCGCGGTCGCGAGATCCGTCACAGCGTGCGGGCGTGCTCGGCGACCGCCTTCATGAACAGCGCGACCAGCTCGTCAGGCTGCGAGAGCTGCGGGGCGTGGTCGCTGTCGAGGCCGTAGACCTCGCGGCACGGCGACAGTTCCTGCATCTTCCGCTGCAGCGGCAGGTGCACCGAGCGATCCTCGCGCGCCTCGATATAGACGCGCGGCACGGTGCCGAAACGCTCCGGCGACAGCTTCAGTTGCGAGCGGCGGCCGCCTTCGGGCTGCGGCGTCAGGCGACGCGCGGCGGCTTCGGCGAGAGAGCGATCGGCCTTCTGATAGAACACCTCGACAGCCGAGGCTGGATCGATGCGTGACAGCAGGCCCGCGTCGTCATAGGTGACGCGCGCATGCGCGCCGCGCATCCACGGCTCCAGATAGCGCTCGTAGAACTGCAGCACGGACATCCCATCGGGCAACATGAATGCGCAGAGGAAGATCGCGAGCGCGACCCGTTCGGGGCGCAGCTCAGAGGCCTGCGCGGCCGCCGTGCCGCCCATGCTGTGTCCCACCATGATGATCGGACCTTCGGTCCTGTCGATGATGTCGACGACATGCGCCGCGTAGCGTTCCAGATTGACCTGCTCGGGTGGCAGCGGGTTGTGGCCGTTACCCGGCAGGTCGACGGCAACAGCCTCGTGCCCGAGTGCCTTCAGGCGCGGAACGATGGTCTCCCAGGCCCAGGCGCCCTGCCAGGCGCCGTGGATCATGATGAAGGTGTAGCGCGGAGATGGAGTAGCCATGGCAACACTACGGACTACTTGTAGGTCCGCTTGTACATCGCGCGCATATGTTCCTCGACCGTTACAGGCGGATATTTCGGCTGCTCGCCAGCCGCAAGGCAGGTCGGGATGCATTCGACGTTATGCGCGTAATTGCCGGTGTAGAAGAACGGCACCGAATAGCGCTCGCGGCCTGATACGTTGACCACGCGATGCAGCGTCGAGCGGTATCTGTCGTTGGTCCAGCGCGCGATCATGTCGCCGAGATTGACGACATAGGTGCCGGGCACGGGGTCGGCGTGGATCCAGCCGCCGGTGGCCTGGTCCCAGACCTGCAGGCCGCCGACGTCGCCCTGGCGCAACAGCGTCAGCCCGCCGAAATCGGTGTGCGCGCCGGCGCCCTTCTGATCCGGATTGCCGTTGGCGAGCTGCGGCGGATAGTGCAGCAAGCGCACGGTCGCCATCGCGTCGGTGCAATAGCCCCTAAAATAATCTTCGGGCAGATCGAGCGACAGCGCGATGCCTCCCATCATCCGCGCCGACAGATCGAGCATCACGTTGAGATAGGCTTCCATCACCGGCTTGAAGTTCGGCCGCGACGACGGCCACTGGTTGGCACCGTGATTGAACATGCCGGCGAGCACGCGCGGATCATCCGGCGCATGCTCGGGCCCGACATAATAGCCTTCCTTGAGGTCGGGCGGCGCGCCGGGCTCCAGCGTCTGGCCCTGCAGCGGCTCATAGCCGCGATTGGCCTTCGAGCGCGACTTGTCGACCTCGGCCTTTGTTTCCGCCGGCAGGTCGAAGAAGGCGGCGGCCTCGGTGAAAACGTCGGTAACGAGGCTCTCATCGACGCCATGGTTCGAGATGTAGAAGAAGCCGTTGTACAGGCAGGCCTCACGCAGCTTGGCGGCAACCGCCTTGCGGTCCGCGAGGTTTGGCGACGACAGGCCGGAGATATCGATCACCGGCAGACTGGCCTGGGCAACCCGTGCTGCTTCAAGCATGTTGGTCACTCTCCCTCGTGCGTCCGCCCCACGACCATGAAGCGCTCCCCTCGCCCGCACCTTCTAGGTAGCGCGGCAAGCGCGATCACGCGCGCTGAAAGTTTCGGCAAATATTGGCGTTTCCGGCCCAAAAAAGCATCCGAACCCAAAGCGAATCACACGGCAGAGATGCAGCGGCGTTCGTCATACCCCCACGTGAGTTGCATCCAGTGCGATCGAACTCGAGGCTGTTTCCGATCGACCTCGAATTGACCGACTGATCTTGTGATGACCCCAGCGTCGGAATCCTGTACTGGCTATTGAGGCATCGCCGACTCTCTGATGTCGGCAGCGGGAAGTCCCGGGAACCGTTCGGCTGCACGGCCGTTGTGTTCCCAACTTAACAAGAAAAGGAGCAAGCCGTGAACATGCGTAGGATTTTCTTGATGGCCGCCGCCACAGCGCTGACGATATCGGCATCCCTACCTGTTCGAGCCGCGCCCATGATGCCGTCCCCCATGGTCCAAGAGTCTTCGGCACAGCAGGTGCAATACCGTCGCTGGCATGGTGGTCCCGGATACCGCCACTATGGCTACCGGCGCGGGTATGGAGGCGGATATGGAACTGGCGCTGCGGTGCTTGGCGGACTCGCCGCCGGCGCCATCATCGGCGGTGCCATTGCATCCAGCCAGGCACAAGCCGCCAACGCCCAAGCCTACTGCGCGCAGCGCTTCCGCTCCTATGATCCCTCCTCGGGTACCTATCTCGGCAATGACGGTTACCGTCATCCCTGTCCGTAACCAGGCCTTAGCCGAACGCAACTGTGATTCCGGGATGCGTGCATAGCACGCAGGCCCGAAATCCATTGGGCCGCTCTGGAGGTGGTGAAATGGATTCCGGGTTCGCGCTCCCGCGCGCCCCGGAACGACGGAGGATGCCGCGCGCTGCTCCGTCGTCTATGACGGAAAGTCGGCCGGCTTCACTTCAATCCGGTCGGCGTGCAGGGTCCAATCATGAATCCCGTGCATGTCGCAGAATTTCTGCTTGGCAATTTCCACTGCCTGCGCGTCGTGCGGGACATCGAGGTCAACCGTACACTGGCAGATGTCGCCAACCTGGCCGTTCTCGCCGAGCACACGTTTGTAAAATCGGGCAATGAAGCGCGGCATCCGCTTGGCTCCCTCTCTTCCTATGCTAGCTGAGCCAGCGCGGCGCAGGCCCCGCGTTGATCTCGCGCAAACCGAATGGCCGATGACCTGACCTGAAACTGCAACGCAGATCCTCGCCCGGCGCGGATCCGGCGCTATCAAAGCCGACGGGATTTTCGAAAAATTGCGTTGGATCAGGACGGTGTGCGATCCGCTCGCGTGGTATGCGACAGGGTGGCTTCCTTCGCTTCCTCATCCGCCAACAGCCTGAGAATAACCTCGCGCTCCGCCTCGCTGATGTGCGGATCGCTCAGCTTCTTCTTGAACAGCGCGAGGTTCTGATTGTGAATGAATTTCTCCACGGGACCTACCTCCATCCGCGGGATCGAGCATCACAACATTTGCTAGATTTACCGCATGAGGGTCGGCGAGACCAGAACATTTCCAGGCGGCGCTTGGCCACACTGATCACGAGCGCATCACTCCTCGAACGAAGGCGGGTCGGGCCGGTCACGCGGCTCGCGTTCGACCGGCTCATTCTCGCCGAGCGGCTCGTCGCGCTCGACGTCAACCTGATCCTGATCGATCAAGCCCGGCGCCTCATCGGCCTGGTCGGCAGGTTCGCCGCGTCGCTTTCGAGGGACGGAGGACATCGTTTTCTCCCGCGGGGACGGGTGAGAGCACGTCATGCCATCAATCGCATCAACGGTCGGCGGGCATCATTCGCGGATCATCCAACGAGATGCCTTTCGATTTCGCCGACAGGATGCCTGGTGAGATCCTTGTCGAACTCGGCGAGGATATGCCGTTTCACATCGGGATGAAAGGCAGGTCGAAGCTCAGTCAGGGTTCGCGGGGGGGGGGGCACGACGACGAGGGCCTGGAAGCCGACGTGGTCAGGCAGCGGCTTTGCCGCTGGCCGCAGCTCCGGGTGCGCGCAATGGAGCAAATTGCTCCGCCGTCAAGGTTTCCTGCGCGATCAGCAGCTCGACGCCGGCCTCGAGTTCC
Source organism: Bradyrhizobium sp. USDA 10063 (assembly GCF_054063735.1). Classification (NCBI taxonomy): domain Bacteria; kingdom Pseudomonadati; phylum Pseudomonadota; class Alphaproteobacteria; order Hyphomicrobiales; family Nitrobacteraceae; genus Bradyrhizobium; species Bradyrhizobium sp. USDA 10063. Next base: position 1,883,626 of record NZ_JBSSGP010000002.1, read on the forward strand.
GCACGACGTCTCTCCAGGATCTGGTAGGCCCGATTGGCTCCCTCATCGATCAACTGCCGCACGGCGAGATCGATTTCGCGGCCCGTCGCCGCGGATGCACTGACGACCGCATCCTGTATTGCCGGCATGAAGACCTGAGGCTTGGGCGCGTAGGTACGTTGACCGACCGTTTGATCCATCCCGTATCTGGTGACCATTTCCATGGCGATCTCGGTCGCGCGCACCAGATCGTCAGCCGCGCCCGTCGAGACGTCGCCGTCGAAGATCAGTCGCTCCGAGGCCCGTCCGCCCAGCAGGACGGCGATGCGGTTCTTGAGCTCGCTTACGGTGAGAAGGAACCGGTCTTCGGTCGGACGCTGCATGGTGTAACCCAGCGCACCGATGCCGCGGGGAATGATCGAGACTTTCTGAACGGGATCGACGCCGGGCAGGCTGGCGGCCACCAGCGCGTGCCCCATCTCGTGATAGGCGGTCCGGCGGCGTTCTTCCTTGCTCAGGACCCTGCTCTTCTTCTCGATCCCGGCGACAATGCGCTCGATCGCCGCGGTGAAGTCGTCGAAGGTCACCTGATCGCCGTTGCGCCGCGTCGCCGCGATCGCGGCTTCGTTGATCAGATTGGCAAGATCGGCTCCGGTAAAGCCGGTGGTGAGGCCCGCGATCTTGTCCAGGTCAACGTCAGCGCCGATTTTGATCTTGCGGACATGCACCTTCAGGATGGCAACCCGGCCGAGCTTGTCGGGGCGGTCGACCAGCACCTGCCGATCGAACCGGCCAGCGCGAAGCAAAGCGGGATCGAGAATCTCCGGACGGTTGGTGGCGGCGAGCAGGATGACGCCGGAACGCGGATCGAAACCGTCAAGCTCGGCCAGGAGCTGATTGAGCGTCTGCTCCTTCTCGTCATAACCGCCGAGCGCGTTGGCGCTGCGGCTGCGCCCGAGCGCGTCCAACTCGTCGATGAAGATGATACAGGGCGCGGACTTGCGCGCCTGCTCGAACAGATCGCGCACCCGCGCGGCTCCCACGCCGACGAACAGCTCGACGAATTCGGAACCGGAGATCGAAAAGAAGGCGACACCAGCTTCGCCGGCAACCGCGCGCGCCAACAAGGTCTTGCCGGTGCCGGGAGGACCGACCAGCAGGATTCCCTTCGGCACATGCGCACCCAATCGGCCGTAGCTGCCCGGATTTTTCAGGAACGATACGACCTCCTGCAGCTCGAACTTCGCCTCGTCGACACCGGCCACGTCGGCAAAGGTCACCTTGATGTCCTGCTCGACATAGATCTTGGCGCGCGATTTTCCGATCGACATCAGCCCACCGAGACCCTCGCGTCCGCCCATGCGATTTGCCATCAAGATCCAGACTCCATAAAGCAGGATCGCCGGCAATATCCACGACAGCAACGTCGTTAGCGTACCGCCCGACGATATGCCGGTGACCGCGATCCCCTTCGCTTCCAGCTCCTTGGCCAAAGCCGGATCAACACGCGTGGTGACGAACGCCGTCTTCCCGTTGGGCAGCTTGTCCTTGAGCTTGCCCTGGATCGTATCCTGCCCAACCGCCACCTCGGTGACAGCACCCTGCGCCACCAACTGCTCGAACTGGCTGTAGGGAATGACTTCGACCGAGGCGTAGCTCGTGAGCAGCCACTGCGCCGCCAACAGCCCAAGCGCTCCGGCAGTCAGCGTCACCAGCAAAAGAGAGCTTTTGCGGTTAGACGGCTTGGTTTCCATTGCCTGCGCTCCATTGAACAACAACAACAGGCTATCTCGGTGCGTTCTCCATCGTTTGTTCTGGATCAAACCATCCGGATGCATCGCGGGTCATATGACGGCACCGCGTTGCTGATGCGGGCGATAGCTCTTACGTGCTATTCTCACACCTGACACGCAGAAATTGTCAGAAGCGTACCTGTTGCCGGAGGGACCCGCCGGAAAAACGTGATGCGCCGTGGGGGCATTTCGCCTCCACGGAGCCAAAACCTTGCGCTGGATCAAATCGTCGGATTGCAGATCTTCGACAAAGAGCAGATGAGACATTTTATCTTCGTCTGCCCCAATACCCATCTCAACGTTCAGCACAGCCTGGACGAGGACGATGATACCGACCAGAACGAATTCACCGCGGTAAGCTGCCCTGCCTGCACGCGACTGCATTTTCTGAGCCGCAAGAGCGGCCAATTGCTGGGCGCGGGCTCAACCCCGAAAAACTAGCCCTCATTGCGGGATGCAAGCGCCGCACGGCGCTGTCCAGTCTGCGGGCAGATGAGTCAGATACTCGTAGACGGCCTGAAGATCTTCATCTTCCATCCTGCCGACCGGCCGCCACGGCATCTCATTGCTGAGGGTATGGCCGTTCGGATCGACACCGGTCCGCATGGTGGCGACGAATTCCTGGAATTTCCAGTTCTTTACAACGGAGAGGTCGGGCCCGAGCGGCGCAAGCTGGCCGGGTTTGCCGCCGGTCAGATCCTTGCCGTGGCATTCGCGGCAATCCTGATAGGAGATGAGATATTCGCCGTATTGCGAGGTTTGACCCTTTGGTGGCGCGGTGACGCGTTCTGTTGAGACCGGCTTGCCCGTCGGCAGCATGCCGGCGCCCAGCATTGCGATGCCCAGCAGGGTGAAACGATCGGGCGGATTCATTGTTTTTTCTCCTGCAGCGGGCAGACTGCGGAGATAGGCGATCACGGCTTTGATGTCCTCGTCGCTCAACCTTCCGGCGTTGGTGTAGGACATGATGACCAGCCAACGACCGTCAGGATCGACTCCGTTGCGAATCGCGCGGAAAATTTCGCCGTCCGACCATCGGCTCAATTGCCCGGCCGGTGTCAGATTGGAGGCTACAAACGAGCCGATCGGCAACGAGATCTCCTTGCCGACGTCCATACCGCCGGTGAGTGTGTCGGTCCTGGTATGGCAGCCGCTGCAAAAGCTGTCCGAGATAGCCTGGCCGCGCCGAACCTGCTCCGCGGTCCCTGCAACCGTCACGTTCACGCCGGGCGCGCTCCGCGCGTTCAGCTTGAACAGCCCGAGCGTCAGCAGCACGCTGATCGAGACGGCAATGACGGAAGCCAAAGCTCCCAGACCTGCGCCGCCCCATTTGACGACTGGTTTCTTCGATCGCCAGCTACGAATGGCTGACCATGCCAGCAATCCCGCGATGATGATCAACACCGCGGGCTCGAACCATTCGAACATCCTGTATCGCCCCAAAAATCGATGAACTAGAGCAATGGATGCTATGGGGTGCGCGATACGAAATGATTTCGAGGCCAGCTTATCGAGTTACAGCTGTAACCTGCGAGGCGACCTTGCTTCTGTCCTTCTGTCCGGTGCTTGTTCAGACCGCAGCGGCCTCGAAACCGGCGTTCACGAGCATTTTCGCAAGGTGCTTGCGTGCGTAAAACATCCGGCTTTTCACGGTGGCACAGGGAACGCCGACGATTTCGCTGACTTCGACGACCGACCTCTCGTGATAGTAGACCAGATCGATGATTTCGCGTTGAGCTGGAGAAAGTCTATCTATACACGCGCGCAAGATGGCATTGGTTTCCTTTCGATCAAGCGCCACTTCCGGCGTGTCTGCGTCATCGACGATTCCAACCAGATATTCTTGATCGATGGTCTCATCTGTTCGCCCTCGCAGCGCGCCCAATGCCTTGAAGCGGGCAATCGAGAGCAACCATGTCGAAACTCGCGCGCGATTTTCGAACTTGTTTGCGGAGCGCCAAACATCAAGGAACACCTGACTGACGAGATCGTCTGCAATCGCCGCATTGCGGACGATGCTTCGGATGAAGCGAAATACTCTTAGGCGGTGACGCGCGAACATGATGTGCATGGCGGCTTTGTCGCCCTCCGCAACATTCCGGAGAAGCATCTCGTCAGAGATACGTTCCTCGACTTCCGTCGCATTGCAGACGGCGTAAGCCAGCTTGCCATCGCGCATCGCGACGGACTGCCCGGACGAAGGCTTCCGACTTCTGTCCATGCAGCCAGGCAGGATCGCGGTCGGGCCGAACGAAGCAATCGTCTCCCGCCGCCGCCTCTCTGCTGGTCGCCGCTCGCCGATGAGCATCGTCGCCTCCACTTTGCTTGACGCGACAAGGATGCGTCGCATGGAGTCGTTCGCGCTATCCTACGAGGGGCCCATATCTCTAATCTCCTGGTCTAGGGTGAATGGGCAGAGAGTAGGACGCCGAGAAGCCTGCCGCACTCGCATCATGGAAATGATGGCGACTTGGAGCAGGATCGGGCAAGACATGGCCGCTTTAGGAAAGACACCGGACCCGGACGCCGCTTAGAACGCGCATTGATCACTCAAGCCAAGGTTCCGCCATGTCCCGGTTCCCAACCGGCGCCGCCACGCCCGCGTCCATCGTCGACGCCCTGAAAGCGGTAGCCGGTGATCCGCCAAAAGTGCGCGCGAGCTTTGCCAAGGGCCGATGCGTTCGCGGCACCTATACCCCGTCGGATCGGGCGGTGGAGGTTACGAAATCCCGGAGTTTCACCAGACCATCGCGCGTGCTGGCGCGCTTCTCGGTCGGCGGCGGCAATCCCAAGGTGGCGGACACCAACAGCCTGGTGCTGCGCGGTTTCAGCTTCAAGCTCGGCGACGATCGCCATCGCTCGGACATTCTCGTGGAGAGCGCTCCGGTGCATTTTGCGCGGACACTCGACCAGATGCTGGCTTTCCTCAAGGCGCGCATTCCGGGACCGGACGGCAAGCCGGATATGGAGAAAGTCAAGGCGTTCTCCGCCGCCAATCCCGAAACGCTGCATCAGGCAAACTACATCGCCGGGCGCCCCCTGCCCGGGAGTTTTGCCGGCACGACCTATTGGGGAGTGCACGCCTTCCCCGCAACGAATTCGAAAGACGAGACGCGGTTCATCAAGTTCAAGATCGTTCCGGTCGGAGGAGACGTGACGCTGACCGAAGACGAGGCCAAAGCGAAGTCCGCCGACTTTCTGCACGACGACCTCGAAAACCAGATCGCTGCAGGCGATGTCCGGTTCAACGTGATGGCAGTGCTCGACCGTCCCGGCGACCCCACCATGGACGTGACCATCCGTTGGCCGGATGAGGACAGTCGCGAAGCGGTGCGGCTGGGAACGATCGTCATCACGGGTATTGAAGCGAACGATGCGTGCGACGCGTCCATCTTCGATCCGGCAAATCTCGCCGAAGGCATCGGTCATCCGCCGGACGAGATCTTTGCGGCGCGCCACGCCGCCTACCTGATCTCACTGTCGAAGCGTCGCTGATCTGACGAGGCGCCCCGGGTATTGCCCCTGATCAGGTCTCGCCTTCCGGGGCATCCAGCGCTTCGCGGCGCCATGCTCCCGGGCTGACGCCGACCACGGACGAAAACACCCGCGTAAAGTGGCTTTGATTGGCAAAGCCGGCCGACATCGCAATCTCGGACAGCGGCAGGTCGCGCACGGTCATCAACTGCTTGGCCGCCTTCACGCGCTGGCGAAGCAGCCACTGGTGCGGCGGCAGGCCGGTGGAGATGCGGAATGCGCGCGAAAAATGGCTGACAGAGAGGCCGAACTCAGCCGCGACTTGTTCCAACGAAATTTTCCCAGCGAGGTCGGATTCGAGCCTTTCGCAGGCGCGCTTCTCCTGCCACGGCGCAAGACCGCCGCGGGTCGGTTCGGTATTGCGCTTCAGTCCGCCATAGGTCTGGGCGACGTGCGCGGTGAGCGCGAGCATCATGTGATCGACAAAAAGCTGGTTGGTCTCGTCCGGCCGACGCAGTCCTTCCAGGAACGACGCACCGAGATGACGGATCACCGCATCGTCGTGGCCGACGCCGGGCTCATAGGCAAGTTCACCAACGCGTGGAGCGCCGGCCTGTTTGGCGATGTCGTCGAGCGCCGAGCGCGGCAGATAGAAAAAGATGGAGTGGAACGGCTTGTCGATCACGTAGCGCGGATCGCGCTTCAGGTCGTACAGATAGGTTGCGCCGCCACGGACATCCGTCTTGATGACGCATCGCCCGCGCTCCCAGCACTCGCAGTCCGGATAATCGCGAAATTTGAGGCTGACGAGATAGGCGTCCTCGGAGGGGAACGAGCCAGAAAGACTCTCCACGGGCTCATCATTGCGCGTCTCGGTGACCGCAAGCTCGGCGCTGCGCAGTGAACGCGTGATCAGCGAGGGTGGATCCTTCAACTGCAAGCGCCGCCCGAGCCTCTGTCCGTAGACGCCCGCCTGTGTCATATCGGTATTCCTATTCAGCGGAATTGGACCGGGCAGGCCGTCGCCCCGCGAGGTCGCAGTTCCATTATCGGGGATTGGCGAGCGACTGTCCACGCTCGCTCAGTAAGTGCGTAGCTGTTCTGACAGCATACCAGACCGATTACGGCAGAATGAATTTCAAAGCGATTTCAACCTGATTCGCCGCCACGGCGTGGTCGCGAAAAATATTTCGCCTAGCCGGTCAAACGAACCACGGCTCGATCCCAGCGTGCGTTTTTGAAAAGGCTGACAGCGCCCTCAACCACGACCTGAACTCACGCTTGATCCTTCTACTCGCGAGCTCGCTCAATAAGCCGGCGTGCTCGCCGCGCTTGATTGCGACTTTGGTCGCATGCGGGCGCGCTTACCGCCTCGTTCGGTCATCTTGATCACAAGTTCGAGCGGCCCGGCACATAGTGTCGCAATGGCGCGCGCTTGGAGCAGGTTCGGACAAGACATGACCGCTTTAGGAAAGACACCGGACATTTGCGGGGCCTAGAACACGCACCGAACACTCCGACCAAGAAGCGGCGACGGACCAGCGAGCAAAAGCGATCAGAAGGAGGTGACGCAATGGTTGGGATGACTGCACTCGCCGACTCATTTGCCCTACCACCCGTGCCCCACTTTCCCATGAGCAATGCTGCCGACAATACAGACCGCCCGCTTGTCCTGATCGTGGACGATGACGAGGAGATCCGCTCCGCGCTTCGAGAACTCCTGCTGTCGGTGGGAATCGACGCATGCTGCTTCGGGTCGACGCAAGAACTGCTGCGTGCCGACCTTCCGGAGCGGCCGGGTTGCCTGATCCTCGATGTTCGCATGCCGGGGGCAAGCGGCCTGGATCTCCAACATCATCTCACCTCGAACGGCAACACGAGGCCGATCATTTTCCTCACCGGTCATGGCGACATCGCAATGACGGTCCAGGCAATGAAGGCGGGAGCCGTTGATTTCCTGACAAAGCCCGTGAGGGACCAGACGCTCCTTGACGCAGTCGCGGCCGCGATCGAGAAAGACGTCTTGCAAAGAGCCGCTGCCCGGCTCGTCAAACAACACGTCGACCGCTACGCAAAGCTGACGCCACGCGAGCGGGAAGTCCTGCGCGAAGTTGTGAGGGGCCGCCTGAACAAACAGATCGCGTTCGATCTGGGCATCAGCGAGATCACGGTCAAGTTGCACCGCGGCAACGTGACGAGGAAAATGCAGGCCACGTCCGTCGGTCAGCTCATTCGCATCTGGGAACTGTTACCTGTGGAGATTCGACAGGAGAGGCCAGCCTAGACCAAAGGATGGTTACGAGCGGGCCAGCGATAGGGCCAGATAGGGGATGGCTATCCGGCCATTCTAGCGAAAGACATCCGTTTGTCCAAAGCGCCCTTAGTCGCGATCGTAGATGACGACGAAGCTGTCCGAGAGGCTCTTTCCGATCTCCTTCTGGTGCTGGATCTACCATGTCGCACTTTCGATCGAGCGGAGGCCTTCATGGCGGAATACGCCCCCGGCAGGTTCGATTGCCTGATTACCGATGTGAGCATGCCGGGCCACAGCGGGCTCGACCTGCTGCAGCGGCTGCGGAGCCTCGGCTCCTCGATACCGGTCATCGTCGTCACTGCCGACACGAATCCGGCCACGCGGTTGCGCGCGATAGGTGGCGGCGCTCATGCATATATGACCAAGCCCGTCAGCAGTGCAGCGCTTTTTTGTCATCTGCAATCCGCTCTGAGGTGGGTCGGTCCCTCCTCTGACAGTGATTGAGAGGAGACGCCGTCATGGACATCGTTGAATTCGGACGGAAGGCAGGAGCAACGTCCGAATCGACCGATTGCGAATCCTGTGAACTGCGAGCGAGCGAGGAGAGATACCGCAATCTGATTCAATATCTTCCGACTGCGCTCTGGCAGGTTGATTCCCGTCGCATTGCCGCGATCTTTGAGCAGTTAAAGGCAAGCGGCGTACGCGATATCGCAGTCTACCTTGACCAGAACCGGGACCTGATCAGGCACGCCGGCGATGTTGTGCATGTGACGGAAGTGAATCGGGACGCGGTATCGCTGTTTCGTGCCAACAATCCCGCCGATCTCCTAAAGCCCATTCAGTATCTTTTTGCCGCCGCCCCTGGGTTAGCCAAGCGGGTCATGGCTGCGCACTTCGAAGGCCGGCGGAATTTCATCGAGGAAACCAGGATTCTGGCCTTCGACGGAACAATGATCGATGTCCTGTTCACGGTTACGTATCCAAGACCGCCCGAGCAACTGGACACGACCTTCATCACCATACAGGACATCAGTGAACGATTGAATGCGGAGAAGCAGCTCCGAAAATTGCAGGCCGACTTCTCGCATGCCGGTCGTATCGCAACTCTCGGCGAGCTCGCGGCGTCGATCGCGCATGAAATCAACCAGCCGCTCGCGGCAATCGTCATGAACGGTGAGACGAGCCTGAGGTGGCTGGCGCGAGCCGATCAGAATACAGAAAAGGTTACCGAGCTCACTTCGAGAATCGTATCGAATGCTCGTCGCGCGAGCGAGATCATTCAGCGCATACGCAGCATGGCAGCGAAGCAAGAGCCCGAAAAGCGTCTCATCGATCTTAACGAGGTCGTTGAAGAGGCTCTCCTGGTCATCCGCCATGACATCGATTCGAAGTTGATTACCATGTCAACGACATTCCGCTCCGAGCTCCCCCGCGTGATGGGCGATCGGATACAGTTGCAGCAGGTGATCATCAACCTTCTGGTCAATAGCGTGCAGGCGATTACGCAGTCGGGACAACCAACACGCCGAATCGATATCGAGACTTCGATCGATGAAAGCGGTTCAGTGGTCTTCTCTGTTCTTGACAATGGACCAGGCATCGCCGCCGCGAACCTCGAGCGTATCTTCGACAGCTTCTTCAGCACCAAGGACGCAGGCATTGGCATCGGCCTCGCCATTTGCCAGTCGATCATCTCCGCGCACGGCGGCAGCATTTCGGGTTCAAATCGTGCGAACGGCGGCGCACATTTTCGCTTCACGCTTCCGGCGCCGACGGTCGCCGGGACCGATTCTGGTGTTGTCGACTTCATGCGCCGAACGTATCAGCCTATTTGACGGGCTCTCGCCTCATTGCGCGATCGTCTGTGCGCTGACGCACGTCCCGCGTACTATCCCAAGGTACAGGTCAATCTATCCGGCGAAGCTGCGATACTAGACTCGCTGCACGATACCGCCACGCGGCGTTTTCCAACATCATTGCGAGCACACGAGAGGCAACCGCTCCACGCCTCGTCGGTGCCCACGCCTACAGACGGACGGAGAGAAACGATGGCCTGGAAGAATTTCGGCAGCTCCCTCGCAATCACACGGCGCCGCAGAGTCGTCGCGACCGCACTCTTATACGGGCTTTCACTGACCGTTCGCTTCACCTCCGCAGCGGGCGAAGAAGTCGAAGCTCCGGCACCGGCCGCTCAAGGCGCCAATCCCATGACCTCCATCATGATCAATGATGGCGCCCAAGTCCTCTACAAGAACTGGCCCCCAGGGTTCGCTCAGCCGATTGCCTCTTATCGTGGCTGGCCGCTGGGTCCGACAGGCTGCCGCCCGGCATGTGAATTCCCCATGCCGATGTCGTCAATGCCGAGCTGCCCCGGTCCGTAGCAGCCCGACGGTCTTCGTTTCACGTTTTCGCGTCGTCATCGATCGCAAGAAGCTTCACCGCCAATGACGAGCGGCGGCGGCGCGCGCGTACGTCCAGGAAAATCCAACCACAGGAGTAGATCACATGCGACTTGTCATCATCGGCGCCGGCTTTGCCGGCATGTACGCCGCACTTTCCGCAGCCCGCCTGCGCGACATCCAGGGCGTTTCGCCCGAGGACCTCGAGATCGCGCTGGTTTCACCTGAGCCGACGCTGGTGGTTCGCCCGCGGCTCTACGAATCGAAGCCGGAGACCCTGACGGCGCCTCTCCTGGAGGTCCTCAACGCGATCGATGTTGTCTACGTGCAGGGCAGCGCCGAAACGATCGACACCAAATCCCGCACCGTGCAAATCGTCACGGCGAAGGGCGCACGAAAAACGCTCCCCTACGATCGATTGGTCGTGGCTACCGGCAGCAGGCTGTTCCGTCCGAATGTCCCCGGCCTCGCCGAGCACGGATTCAGCGTCGATCAGCTCGAGGACGCGGTCGCCCTCGACCGGCACCTGCACGCTCTGGCCGATCGGCCGGCATCGAAGGCGCGCGACACGGTCGTCGTTGCCGGCGGGGGGTTCACCGGCATCGAGACGGCCACCGAGATGCCCACGCGGCTTCGTGCGATTCTTGGCAAGGATGCCAAGCCGCGCGTCATCATCGTCGATCGAAACAGTGCGATCGCCCCCGATATGGGCGCCGGTCCCCGCCCCGTCATCGAAGACGCACTGCGCAAGTGCGGGGTGGAGACCCGGCTCGGTGCCGGCGTCGCGTCGCTGGACAAATCCGGCGTCACGCTTTCCGACGGCGAACACATCGAGGCTGCGACCGTGATCTGGGCCGCCGGCATTCGCGCCGCGCCGTTGACCCAGCAGATCCCCGCCGAGCGCGACAATTTCGGCCGCCTGCTTGTCGACCGCGATTTGCGCGTGCCGTCCGTGGCTGGCGTCTTCGCCACCGGTGATGCCGCCAGGGCAGCATGCGACGAGATCGGCAACTACGCGCTGATGTCGTGCCAGCACGCCACGCGGATGGGCGCCTTTGCCGGCAACAATGCCGCCGCTGAGCTCCTGGGAGTCCCGACCAGGCCATATCACCAGAAGGCCTATGTCACCTGTCTCGACCTGGGCGAGGCCGGCGCCCTCTTCACGCGCGGCTGGGAACGCAAAGTCGAGATGGTCGGCGAGCAGGCAAAGAAGACCAAGCAGGAGATCAACACTGTCTGGATCTATCCGCCGCGGCCCGAGCGCGCCGCCGCGCTGGCGTCGGCCGATCCGGAGCGTGTGACCGACCTCTGAACACCACACCAGCATTGACCGCGCTTTCCACGCGGGAAGCGCGCCCCGCTCAGGATCGAGCGCCAAGATCGAACGCAGGAGTTTTCAAAGATGAATCAGACGATCCACAACACTCAGCAGGAGACAAACATGAGCCTAGATATTGCCGCACCCCCCGTTAGATCGAAGCTCGACGAATTGGTTCCGTCGCGCTACGCGCTGAAGGTCGGCGAGATTGACGTGCTGGTGGTCAGCGATGGGGTACTACCGCTGCCCACCAAAATGTTAGGACACAATGCCGACCCGGCCATCCGGGCGGCCTGGCTGAATGACATGTTCCTGCCGCCGGACGCTTTCGACTGGGCGCTGAACGCGGTCGTGGTGCGTAGCGGCGGCAAAACCATCCTCATCGACGCTGGACTAGGGTCCGACCCGGACTTGCATTTGCCGCGGGCCGGGCAGTTGATCAAGCGACTGGACGCCGCCGGTATCGATCTTGCGTCCGTGACCGACGTAGTGCTGACCCACATGCACATGGACCACGTTGGCGGGCTGCTCGTCGACGGGGTGAAGGACCGGCTGCGTCCGGACCTGCAGATCCACGTGGCGGCCGCCGAGGTCAAATTCTGGGAGTCGCCCGATTTCTCCCACACCGCCATGCCGCCGGGATTCCCGGACGCGCTTCGGTCGGCCGCCAAGCGGTTCACGAAAGAATACCACAACCAGTTGCGGCAGTTCGATGAGGAGCACGAAGTGGCGCCGGGCGTCGTCGTCCGTCGCACCGGCGGCCACACCCCCGGGCACAGCGTGGTCCGCCTGGCGTCCGGCGGCGACGCGCTGACGTTCGCCGGCGACGCCGTGTTTACGGTCGGGTTCGAGCAACCCGACTGGCACAACGGTTTCGAGCACGACCCCGAGGAGGCGGCGCGCGTTCGGGTCCGTCTTTTGCGGGAGCTGGCTAAGACCGGCGAGATGCTGGTGGCCACTCACCTGCCATTCCCGTCTGTCGGTCGGGTCGCGGTGGACGGCGACGCGTTTCGTTGGGTACCGGTCTTCTGGGACTACTGACCGCTTGTTGACTCAAATCCGAACTGGGGCGCGTGCTCATAACGTAAAGAGTGCACGCCCCAGCTCGCCTGCGGCCGACCAGATCACGGGGACGGCGATCTCCGTCCATGGCGGCTGGACCGCTCAGTAACTGCGAGTGAATGAGCATAGGTGTCATTGGTGGTACCCATTGCCGGAGGACGTCATGGCGCATCTCAACAAGAAAAAAGATGATCGGCGTGCTGCTGTGCCTTGGCGCCGTCGTGGTCGTGGCTGCCGGCTGGACCTATGCTCGTTCAAACGAGACGTTCACCGATAACGCTTACGTTCGCGGGGACGTGACCTCGCTCGCTCCCAAGGTTGCGGGCTACGTCACGGCCGTAGAGGTCGAGGACAACCAGACCGTCCGGGCGGGTGAGGTCCTGTTCCGGATCGACGATCGGGACTACCGCGCGCGGCTTGCGCAAGCAGTGGCCAATGTCGAAGCTGCCCAAGCTCGCCTCACCAACGTCGAAGCGGAGATCCGACTTCAGCATGCCTTGGTTCGGCAGGCCGAAGCCCAGCGACGCTCCACCGTGGCCGAGATGAACCTGGCCACGAAGGCCTCCGATCGCCGCCGCGAGCTTATCCGCACCAGCGCGGTCAGCCAGGCCCAGGTCGATGAAAGCGACGCTGCGCTGTCAAAAGCGGAGGCGAGCGTGTTGGCGGCATCGGCTACGGTGGAGGCCCAGCAGCAACGCATCGCCGTCCTTGCCGCTCAGCGCGAAGCCGCCGTTGCCGCGGTGGCGCAGGCACAGGCCGCACGCGACCTCGGCCAAATCGATCTCGACCACACTGTCGTACGTGCGCCGGTCGACGGCGTGATCGGCAACCGCCAAGTCCGCGTCGGCCGCCTTGTCGCGCCGGGCGCCTCTCTGCTCGATATCGTTCCGATCAAGGACCTGTGGGTCGTGGCGAATTTCAAGGAAACCCAAATCGAGCATATTCGGCCCGGTCAGCGCGTCCACATCACGATCGACGGCTATCCGAACCAGACGATCGAAGGTGTGGTTGACAGCTTCGCACCAGGCAGCGGGTCTGCCTTCAGCCTGCTCCCCACAGACAATGCGACAGGCAACTTCATTCGCGTCGTTCAACGCGTCCCGGTGAAGATCCGGTTTGCCGGCAATCCACTGGCCGGCCGCCTCGTGCCCGGTCTGTCCGCGCGTGTCGACATCGATCTGGGAAGCGGCTCATGACCACCGCCATCGCCACCACGCCGGGCCGCCCCAGACCTGCGACCGAAGCCCTTCTGCTCGTGGGCATTGTGCTTGCAACGTTGACGGAGGCGATAGCCAGCACCGTGCTGTCGCTCGGGCGCAACGATATCATCGGTGATATCCATGCAACTCCTGATGAATTCGCCTGGCTGGACATCGGGTACACCGCTCCGAAGCTGATCGGGTTCATGGTCGCCCCTTGGCTGATGAACCGTGTCAATCCGCGAGGCCTGATCGTCGGCTCAACGCTGGTCATGGGCACGGCATGCGGCATCGCCGCCATCACGGCTCGCTTGGACCTGCTAGTCGCGCTCCGCATCATACAGGGCATCTCCGGCGGCACCTTGCTTGTCGGGGGCCAGGCGATCATTTTTCTCGCCTATCCGCGATCCCGCCAACCGATTCTTCAGGCTCTGTTTGCAATGGGATCGGTCGTCGCCCCCGCAACCATCGCCCCCGCTCTCCAAGGGTGGTTGATCGACAGCCAATCCTGGACATGGATTTTCTTCAGCATTATTCCGGTGGCTCTGGCGGCTGCGGGGCTGCTGTTGATCGCGTACAGCCCGAGGCCCGTCACAAACGTGCGTCGTCCGTTTGACTGGATCGGCTTCTCACTGATAACAGCCACATTCTTCTGCTTCACCTATGTCTTCAGCCAAGGCAGCCGATGGCGCTGGTTCGAAGAACCTCACGTCGTATGGCTAACGGTGATCGGCGCAACCACTCTGCTGGCATTTCTCGGCCAACAAGTGATCGCCAAAGGCCAAGGCCTTCTCGACTTCACCTTGTTCAAATCGGACGATTTTTCCTTCGCCTTCATTGTCAGCTTTGTCGCCGGCGCCGCATTGTTCGGGAGCGCGTTCCTGATTCCGTCGTTTGCCGTGTCGGTTCTCGCGTTCAGACCTACCGACGCCGGCCGGCTTTTGTTGCCAAGCGGCGCGTTTTTCATCGGCACGCTCCTCATAGCCGCCTTCCTCATGCAGGTCCGCCGCGTTCCCCCGGTCGCCACGGTGCCCTTTGGCATCCTGATGATCATGGTCGCGATGTGGATGTTGTCCGGCTCGACCAGCGAAAGCGGAGCGAACGACATGATGGCTGCCATCCTGTTGCGCGGCTTGGGCCTTGGCTTCCTGTTTCTGTCGATCACCCTGATCGCCTTCGGCAACCTCAGCGACCGCAACCTCGCGTTTGGCATAGGCCTCTTCGATACGGGTCGCCAGCTTGGCGGTCTCATGGGAGTAGCCGGACTCCAGACATTGATCGACCATAACGTCACCGCCAATCTTGCGGTGCTCGGCGCCAGCATCACCGCAGGCGTTCCTGCGGTCGGCGAGCGGCTGACGACCACGACAGCGATGCTCGCTGCAAGAGGAATGGACGCGGTGGCCGCCAACCAGGCTGCCACGAGCCTGTTGGGCAGAGCCGTCACCGGTCAGTCCACCGTGATCGCCTTCAATACGGCGTTCAATGCAGTCGCCCTGCTTTTTGTGATCGCCGCGCCCGTCCTAGTCACGATCAAGATCGGTTTGGCTCGATCGGCGAAGATGCGCGCCGTGCGGTCACTCCGGACCGGGGAGCCGTAGCATGGCACATCCCGCACCGAAGTCCGCTCGACCGGACGCCGCTGAATCGAGATCCGACGCTCGTACCGCACAGTAGCGGACGAAGCAGCGTCATCTTGGCAAGATCCATGGAAGGAGATTGAACATGCTGAGTGAAAAGGTTGTCATCGTGACGGGCGGCAGCTCCGGCATCGGGCGGGCTGCGGCGCTGCGTTTTCGCCGGGCAAGGCGACAAGGTGCTCATCACCGGCCGCCGTACCGGCCTCATCGAAGAAACGGTTGCCGAGCATGCGAACATCACCGGCCTGGTCGCGGATGCCGCCTCCGCCGAGGATGCCAGGCGAACGATCACCATGGCGCTCGATACCTGGGGCCGAATTGATGCCCTGATCAACAACGCGGGCGCAGGTGCAATTCTTCCGCTGGCCGATACGACAGCCGATCGGATCATGGACATTTTCTCTGTCAACGTGCTCGGCCCAAGCCTGCTCGCCTCCGCTGCGCTCCCTCACCTGAAGGCGACGCGGGGCACGATCGTCAATATCTCAAGCACTCTTGGTCACAGGCCAGCGGCTGGACTGTCGCACTACGCAGCCAGCAAGGCAGCCTTGGAGCACTTGACCCGCTGCTGGGCGCTGGAGCTTGCGCCACTCGGCATACGCGTGAACGCTGTCGCGGCGGGGCCCACGGAATCCGGCGCGCTGACTGGCATGATGGGCCTGTCGCCGGAACAGGCTGCGGCCATCAAGGAACAGGAACGCGCGCGCATCCCGCTCGGGCGGCGCGGCGTTCCGGACGATGTCGCAGAATGGATCGTGCGGCTTGCCGGTCCCGCTTCGGAATGGATGACGGGCCAGGTGATCGCTGTCGATGGCGGCTTGGGATTGGCTTAGCTGTCGTTACCGCTGGCCAACCGCATCGCGGTTGAGCCAGCGCTTCCCGTTGCGCCGCACCTATGCCTCAGTCAAAGCTTGCGCAATATCCGCGATCAGATCGGAAGGATGCTCGATGCCAACGGACAGTCGGATCGTGGAGTCGAGAACGCCTATTCTTTGGCGGATGTCGGCCGGGACGCCCGAGTGGGTCATGGTTGCGGGATGGCTGGCAAGCGACTCCGTGCCACCCAGGCTCACCGCCAGTTTCAAGATTTGCAGCGCGTTCAGGAATTTGAACGCGGCTGCCTGCCCACCGACAATATCGAATGAAAACGTGGAGCCTGCGCCGCTGCATTGCCTCGCGAACAGACGGTCGGCCGGGGAATCCCCTGCATGGTGGGCGAGATAATGGACCCTCTCCACTTTGGGATGCTCACGCAGGTAATCCGCGACAAGGTGCGCGTTCCTGTCTGCCTTTTCCATCCGCAGGCTCAGGGTTTCGAGCGACCGGCTGATCATCCAGCAGGAATGCGGATCCAGTTGGGTGCCGATGGCGCCCCGTAAGGCCTTGACGTCCTTCATCATGGCTTTTGAGCCGAGCGCAGCACCGGCGATCAGGTCGGAATGGCCTCCGACATATTTGGTCAGCGAGTATAAGGAGAGATCAGCCCCGTGCTCGATCGGCCGCTGAAACAACGGCCCGAGCAGTGTGTTATCGCACGCGATGATCGGCGTATGATCCTGGACCTGGCCGATCAGCTCGGCGACACGGCGGATCATCGCGATGTCGACCAGGCCGTTGGTGGGATTTGCCGGGGTTTCGATGAAGATCATCGCTATTCGGCCCCTGCGCATGGCGTCCTCCGCCGCGTGCCTGACCGCGGCCTCATCGAGACCGTCGGCGAAGCCCACGGCGCCGATGGAGAGCTTCGCAAGGGTGTTTGCAAACAGCGTTTCCGTCCCGCCATACAGCGGCTGGGAATGCAGGATCACGTCGCCAGGCCGTGCGAATGCCAGGATCGTGGTCGCGATTGCCGCCATGCCCGAGGAAAACAGCGCGCAATTCTCCGTGCGCTCATAGACGGCGAGCCTGTCTTCCACGATCTCGCTGTTGGGATGATTGAACCGCGAGTAGACCAGGCCCGCGCCCATCCCCTCGGGCGGTTCGCGCCGGCCCGCCACGAAATCGAAGAAGTCCTTGCCATCTTCCGCCGTCTTGAAGACGAATGTCGAGGTCAGGAAGACCGGGGGTTTGACGGCTCCCTCCGACAATTGCGGATCGTAGCCGTAGTTCAGCATCAGCGTTTCCGGGTGCAGGGTGTGGTTGCCGATGCGGGTCTTGGACGGTTTCACCATGGCCTGCCTCGCTCCTTTTGAGGGAACATCTTACCCGGCGCCTGTCTACGGCGGTATGAAGTCTCCGATAGTTATAACGCGAGAATGGCCAGATCGAGCCCGTCGGCGCGAGCATAATTCGGCGGGTGGCGCAATCGGCAAGACCACCCGCCGCCCCGTCCTGATCGTCAGGACTCAGCGAGCCGTGAATCCGCCATCAATCGGAAGCGCAACGCCGGTCACGAACGAAGCTTCATCCGATGCCAGCCAAAGAGCCGCATGCGCGACTTCCTCCGCTTTGCAGAGCCGTCCCATCGGGACGGATGCGAGCAGGCGCGCCTGATTGGCGGCAGCCTCGGCAGGGTCACCCGAACGCCCGGTGAATCCGGTCTTCATGGGCGTATCTGCAAGCCCGGGGCAAACGACGTTGACGCGCACATTGTCCGCGGCAAAGCGTTGCGCCAACGATTTGGTCAGCCCGACCACGGCGAATTTTGCCGCCGAATAGACCGGACTGAACATCGAGCCGACCAGACCCGAGACGGATGCCGTGAAGATCAGCGATCCCCCGCCCCGCTTGCGCATGTGTCCGATCACTTCACCTGCCGCCAATGTGGCGGACGTGACATTGAGCGCCATCGCGGCCTCATAGGCCGCCAGATCGAGGTTCTCCACGCCGGCCGGCCCGGGAATTCCAGCATGAGCCCACATCACGTCGATGCCACCGAGCAACGCCGCCGCATCGTTCACCGACCGCCGCACCTCTTCCGGCCGCGACAGATCCGCCTGAACCGTTTCGATCGAGCGGCCATTGGCGCGCATATCCGCCGAGAGCTGTGCCAGGGCATCGCCGTTGATATCGACGGCGACGACCTTGGCCCCTTCCCTCAGGAAGACCTCGACACCGGCACGTCCCATTCCGGATGCAGCGGCCGTTACCACCGCGAGCTTGTTCGCCAAACGCATGATCGTCTTCTCTTCTTGGATTTAACGAGAGGTGCTGTGCTTGATTTCAGTTGGCATAGGCGTTCGGAAAACGCCCGGTCGTGCCGACCACCGTGGTGCGCGTTTCGAGATAGGAGTCGAGAGCTTCGATACCGTTCTCCCGCCCCCAACCGCTGCCCTTGAAGCCGCCATAGGGCGTGGACCAGCGAATGAAACGATAGGTGTTCACCCACACCATGCCGGCTCGAATCCGGCTGGAAACGCGATGGCCGCGTCCGATGTCCTGGGTCCAGAGGCCAGCCGTCAGTCCGTACGCCGTGTCGTTGGCGATTGCGATCGCCTGCTCTTCATCGTCGAACGGGATCAGTGCGGCCACGGGACCAAAAATCTCCTCACGGGCGATCCGCATCTCGTTGGAGACGTTGGCAAAGACCGTTGGCTGGACGAAGTAGCCGTCTCCGTGTACGCCGCCGCTCAGCCGGCGTCCGCCGGTCACCAGTTCAGCGCCGTCGGCGCGTCCTATGTCGATATAGGACAGCGTCTTGGCGAGTTGCTCCTCGTGCGCCTGGGGGCCCATATGCGTGGCTTCATCCAGCGGAGGACCGACCCGCACCTGGGCCGCGCGGCGCGCAAATTCGGCGACGACCTGATCGTAGATCGGCCTCTGGACCAGGACCCGCGAGCCGAGCGCACAGCTCTGTCCGCACAGCGTCCATGCTGAATTGGTCGCCGCGTTCAGTGCCTGTTCGAGATCGGCGTCGGCGAAAATGATATGGGGCGACTTGCCTCCAAGCTCGAAGGTAAAGCGCTTCATCGTGTCGGCACCGGCGCGCAGGATGACCTTCGCCGTTGCCCCCTCCCCGGTGAAGGCGATCTTGTCAACGCCCGGATGAGTGACGAGCCGTTCGCCGGCGCCGTCCTTCCCGTACCCCGGAACGATGTTGACCACCCCGGGCGGAAACCCGGCTTCGTCAAACAATTTTCCGAGTTCAAGCGAGGTGACCGGTGTCTGCTCTGCCGGCTTCAACACCACGGTGCAACCGGCCGCCAGTGCCGGACCGAGCTTCCAAGCTGCAGCCATCAGCGGCACGTTCCATGGCGTGATCGCGCCAACCACGCCGACCGGCACGCGCGTGGTGAATGCATGCACGCTGTCGTCAAATGGAATGGTGCGGCCGGAATGCTTGTCCGCCAGTGATGCCCACCAGTGATAACCATTCGCGTGGCCGCCAATATCGGCACGGGACTCCCGCAGCGCGCGGCCGGAATCCGTCGTTTCCAGAACGGCAAGATCGGCGGCGCGCTGTGCATAGAGGTCGGCGAACTTGCGCAGCAGCGCCGCGCGCTCGTGCCCGGGCATGCGCCCCCACGGACCGTTCAGCGCTTCCCGCGCCGCCGCGACGGCACGGTCGATATCACGAGGGCCGCCAAAGGCGACGCGGGCCCAGGGGCGTCCGGTGGAAGGATCGATGCTTTCGAGAAAACCACCGTCTTCAGGCGCCACCCACGAGCCGCCGATATAGAGGTGATCGTAGCGGGTGAGACGATCGGATTTCAGCACGGGAATGGTCCTCCACAGGTCAACGCAAAATCTGCTTTGAATTGTCGGTTTGCTCGCGTTCGAGCGAGCCAGAAACTCACTTCACGAGCGGGCAACCGCCGTCCTTGAGCGGCCGGAATGCCGCTTCGGCCGGGATGGTCGAAATGATCTTGTAGTAGTCGTAGGGCTTCTTCGATTCGCCGGGCGCCTTGACCTGAACCAGCATCATGTCGTGAAGAACGCGGCCGTCCTCACGCAGCGACGTCTTGCCGAACAGAGGATCGTCAAACGTGCCGAGCTCGCGCATCGCCTTTACAACAGCGGCGCCATCACGCGGCGATCCGACCTTTGCGACGGCAGTCAGATAGGCCATTGTTGCGGAATACGCGCCAGCCTGGTTCATTGACGGAAAGCGCCCGTTGTTCCGGGCGGCGAAGCGCTCGCCAAAGCTCCGCGTCTTGTCGTTCAGGTCCCAATAGAACGCGGTCGTCAGTTGGAGGCCTTGCGCGGTCTTCAAGCCGAGCGAGTGAATGTCGGAGATGAACAGCAGCATGCCCGCGAGCTTCTGTCCGCCCTGAATGATGCCGAATTCCGACGCCTGCTTGATGGCCTTGATCGTATCGCCACCGGCATTGGCCAGCGCAATGATCTCGGCACGCGATGCCTGCGCCTGAAGCAGGAAGGACGCAAAGTCATTCGAATCGGTCGGGTGCTTGACGCCGCCAACAACCTTGCCGCCATTCGCATTCACGACGGCACTCGCATCGCGCTCCAGCGAATGCCCGAGGGCAAAGTCGGCCGTGACGAAGAACCAGGTCTTGCCACCGGCCTTGGTGATGGCATCGGCGGTACCGTGCGACAGCGCCCAGGTATCATACGTCCAGTGCACCGAATTCGGCGTACAGGCCTTGCCGGTCAGATCCGACGTGCCCGATGCGGTGAACAGCGCGACTTTGTTCAACTCCTGAACGAGGGGTGCGATGGCCAGCGAGATCGCACTCGTCGGCAGATCAACGACTGCATCGACATTCTCGGTGTCAAACCACTTGCGGGCGATGCCCCGCGCCACGTCCGGCTTGTTCAGCGCATCAGCGGTGACAACCTCGATCTTGAACTTGTCCGACCCCGGCAGCTTGTTGAAATCCTCGACCGCCATCCTGGTCGCTTCGGCGGCTCCCATGCCCCCGATGTCCGAGAAGATTCCGGACATGTCGGCAAGCACGCCGAGCTTGACACTGGTCTGCGCCAAAGCAGCGGATGCGGTCACCATGCAAACCGACGCCACCGCTGATGAGAGCAAATTCCTGAATGCAGCCATGAAAGGTCCTCCCCCGTGGGCTTTCGCTGATGGTGGCAGCCCCAGCCCTCAGCAAAATTCTTGATTGTGAATTTACAAGACACGTATATGAATTTCGAGTCAAGGCGTTTCGATCCGACCTTTGAGCCAAAGTCCACAGGAGACGCTGGTTCAAATTCCGGAGGAGCTTCGGGCTGAGCGGATGGTGCTATGACCGTGGCAGTCGCCAATCAGCGGCTGAGTGAGCGGGAGTTGTTGTTCGACTTGACGGGGCAACAAACCTTCGCGGGGAAGATTGCGGGTTTCGTATGTTGGTCAGGCAGGCAGCTAACGTTCTAGAACTGCTGGAGTACTTTGCGCGTCGCAAACGACCGGCGACGCTGGCTGAAATCTCGGACGATCTGGGCTGGCCGCGCTCCAGCACCTTCAATCTCGTCGGCACGATCGTCGAAAAGGGATGGCTCTACGAGACGCGGGCGCGAAGCGGCTACTATCCAAGTCCGCGCTGGCTGACGCTGGCGCGCGCCGTTGCGGACGCCGCCCCGCTTCCGGAGGTCGCCTACGCACTCGTGGCGGAAATTGCCAAGGAAACCGGAGAGACCACGGCGATCGCCGCCTTGGCGGGCACCTCTGCGATCTTCCTGCATGTCGAGGAATCCGCACATTCGGTCCGCTACTTCGCTCAAGTCGGCGACCGGGTGCCCGTGTATGCAAGTTCGGTGGGAAGAGCCATCCTGGCGCAGCATTCTCCCGAAGAACGGCGGGCAATCTATCGCAAGATCAAGTTCGAGCAGTTCTCCGAAACCACCCCCATGAGTGCCGACGCCGTGGAGGCTGAACTCGAGATCGCGGCCAAGCGCGGCTATCACCAGAGTTCGTCGGAGTACATTCCCGATCTGGCAGGCGTCGCGCTTTCTCTTCCGCTCAGTTCACGGCAGCTCTCGATCGTCGTTGCCGGACCGACGTCTCGGTGCCTGGAGCGAAGACCACTGACTGCGGCAACGATGCAGAGCGCATTGCGCCGCTTTGCGTCGGAGTTGGAATGCAATTGAGTATTAGGGCCAGGGCTCAAGTCCGGGAGCGCTGTTCCGGCCCTGCCTTCGTCAGCTATCCGACCCCGTTGCTCGCGGCTCGATCGAGGCGTTCGTCAGGAGGTGCGATTTCGGTGACGAGGTCCCGAAGCAACGCCTTCTTGGGCAAGGGCGAGAGAGCGGTGACTCCCTCTTTAAGGCGGACGGTACATGCATAGTCCACTTTGCCGTCGATCAGCATCATGCATTCCTTGCAGGCATTGGCATTGATGCAGGAAAAACGGAAAGCCAGCGAGGGGTCCTGATCGCGGCGGACCAGACGCAGGCCATCCAGCACCGACTGGCCCGGCTCGAACTCGATCTCGAAGCTTTCCACGCGAGATACCTCCTCCGGCCCACCGCGCTGAATGGCAAGTACGGCCTTCATGCGGCAACCCTCTTCCCGAAAGCCTTGATGTTCAGCTTGGCACCCGCAAGTTCCACGACCTGGTGGATACCCCATCCGTCGTCGAGGCCAGGATAATCCTCGCGCTGATGAGCGCCCCGGCTTTCCGTTCTGGCGAGTGCCGGTAACGCGACGGCCTGCGCGACCAGCAACATGTTTCGTAGATCGAGCCAATCGACCAGCACCGGATCGACACCACCTGGCGACGATGCGATCGGATCGCTGCCGAGATCGTTCTTGATCTCGGCAAGGCTTTCGATGGCAGACCGAAGCTTGTCACCGGTACGGAACGGCCCGACCTTGTCGGACATCACGGACTGCACCGACGCACTGACCGCGGCCGTGTTCGGTGCGTCGCGGCGGGTCGCACTGCGCAGAAGATCCATCGTCGGTCCGACGGCATCCGGCGACCACACCACGGATTGTTTCGATGCGTGCAAGGCCGCGTAATGACCGGCCCGCGCTCCGAATACAAAGGTTTCGGTAATCGCATTTCCGGACAACCGGTTGGCGCCGTTGGCTCCTCCGATCGCCTCGCCGCACGCAAAAAGACCTGCGACCCTTGTCTCGAGGGTTTCATCGACGCGGATTCCGCCCATATGATAGTGCGCGATCGGCGCCACCTCGACCGGCTGGCGTGCAAGATCGATCCCGTTCGCCGCGAGCCGATCGACGACGGGCCCGAAGGCACGACGGATCTCGTCCGGCGCCACGTGCTGAAAACTGAGATAGGCGCCTCCCGCCGGACTGCCCCTGCCCGCCTCAACCTCCTTTGAGATCGCATAGGTGGCGAGGTCGCGCGTCAGCACATAGCGGCCGTCGCTGCGGACATCGCGCGTTGCATAGCTCTCTTCGAACTCGCGCATCTCCGAGTTCAGCAGCTTGCCGCCGAGCTTGTAACGGAAAGGGTCCCACATGATCGGGTCCATGCCGACAAGCCGGGGAGCGAGATGGCCGATGGGAAAGAACTGGACAAACTCCATATCGATCAGTTCCGCGCCTGCGCGCAGGGCGAGCGCATAGCCGTCACCGCCCATGTTGGAAGAGGCGCTGTTGCGGCGATAAAGCCGCGTCAATCCTCCCGTCGCGATGATAACGGCTTTCGCCGCGATCGTAACAATGCGCCCCGTGGAGGTATGCAGCGCCGTCGCGCCGCAGACTGCACCATCATGGACGGCAATGTCGACAATCAGCAGATCGCCGATCCGGCGGATGCCGCTGGCCTCGTTCAGGCGCGTCCGCAAGGTTCGGGATACTGCAGGTCCCGTCGACAGAAAGTCCACATATACACAGCGGGGCCTGTCATGACCCGGCGCTTGAACCTGTTTGATATGGCCATCCTCACGCGCCCATCCGACCTTCCAGGCATCCATTTCACGAATGCGGCGAGGGCCGTCCTCACACAGGATCGCAGCAAGCCGTTCATCGCAAAGGCCGCGTCCGGCGGCAATGGTGTCAGCCAAATGACGTTCCCAGTGATCCGGCGTCTGCTCGCCGAGCGCGGCCGCCACGGTCATCTGCGCCATGACGGTCGCGCCGCCGCGACCGATCAGGCTGCGGTCCGCCAATATCACATCGGAGCCCGCACGGGCGGCCTCGAGCGCGGCATACATCCCCGCGCCTCCCGCTCCGACGACGAGGACGTCGGTCTTAAGATGCGTTGTCGCGGATTCCGCCAACGTAGCCTCCTTAACCCAAGGACAGCAAACGCGACAGGCTCGCCGCCGCATCGGCCCTTGATAAGGTGGAATTCGCGGAAATGGCAATGCGATTCGCATGGACTTCGTGCCGAACTTCTAGTCGCGCCCTGCACGTCGATACGGCAGCACGGCTCCATTCGACATGACGCGCGTACGTTGTGAGCGAACCTTCAACGCCGGGAAAGAACTGTTGCTGCAAGGTACGCATGCAAGGCGTTGAGATCATCGCCTTCGCCGGCCTCGATCTCCACAAGGCGCTGGTGGCCGAGACGATGGATGCCAAGGCGAAGCCCTGCTTCACGATGATCTTCGCCCGCGCGCGAGGATCGCAAGGATGATCTGCAGATCAAGAAATTCATTGCGATTTATCGGTCGCAGCTCGATCGCTCATATCGGTATGGCGATAGTCGGTTCGGACAACCACAATTCCGGCCTTCTCGATTTCGAAATGGTCGCCCGCTGCCTTCGAACCTTGGCACCTTCCGACCAGCGAACCGCATCGCCCAGCCCTTGGCCGTGTCGCTCGCCTGCTGAATTTGGCGGACGATTGGCTTCTTTCGCCGCGTCAGGATCGGGCCGATGCGTTGCTTGAACGCGAGCTCTGTAACGCGCCGCGTCAAACAAATTCAGCAAAATCAAATAATTGGCTGGTGGGGGAGGCAGGACTCGAACCTGCGAAGCCATGAGGCGGCTGATTTACAGTCAGCTCCCTTTGCCACTCGGGACACTCCCCCGTCCTAACAGCGTCGGACGCCACCCGCCCGAGGTGGCGGCGGACAGGTCAATCGGTGACGCTGATGACCGCGGGACCCGTCGGGGTGCGCGGCCGGCGCGTTTATGGGCGAAGGGCGGTGGCAAAGTCAACCAAGGGAAGCCGTTATTCGGCATCCTTTTGCCGGCGAAATTGCCATTGTCCGGAACCCGTGACACAAGGCCTGTGATGAGCGATCGTGACCGCAAGCCCTCGTTCCGCCGTGGCGGGGCTAAACCATTTGAAAAAGGACGAAAATCGGCCGGGCGGCCGGCCTGGCGCAGCCGCGATTCGGACGCGGACGGCCCGGTGATTCTCTACGGCTGGCATACGGTTTCGCTGGCGCTGGCCAATCCGGAGCGCCGGATCCGCAAGCTGTTCGTAACCGAGAATGCGGCCCGACGGCTTGCCGACGAAGGGATCGACACGCGGGTGACCCCGGAGGTCGTCCGCCCCAGCACGATCGACCAGCGCCTGGGGCCGGATGCGGTGCATCAGGGACTGCTGGCGGAGGCCGATCCCCTGCCCTCGCCGGATATCGATACGCTGGAGCCCGAGGGCATCGTGCTGGTGCTCGACCAGATCACCGATCCGCACAATGTCGGCGCCATCCTGCGCTCGGCCGCCGCCTTTGCGGTGAAGGCGATCGTCACCACCGCCCGCCACAGCCCCGAGGCGACCGGGGTGCTCGCGAAATCGGCCTCCGGCGCGCTGGAGCTGGTGCCGCTGGTGACCGTGCAGAACCTCGCCCGCGCGCTGACCGCGCTGAACGAACGCGGCTTCCTGACCGTCGGCCTCGACAGCCAGGGCAGCGAGGATCTCGGCCAGGTCGCGCTACGGCAGCCGCTCGCACTGGTGCTCGGGGCCGAGGGCAAGGGACTAAGACAACTGACGCGGGAGACCTGCAGCGTGGTGGCGCGGCTCGACATGCCCGGCGAGATCAAGAGCCTCAACGTCTCGAACGCCGCGGTGCTCGCGCTCTACATCGGCGCAAGCCGGCTAGGTTTGATGGGCAAATGAAAGCGCCCGCTCGCGCAATGCGAACGGGCGCCGATCCCGGGAAGCTCCGGTCAGGTCAGTAGTAGCGGCGCAGCACGCGCTGGCCGTGGTAATATTGCGAGTGGCCGTAGCGATACTGCGAACGATAGTAGCGCGGGCGCCATGGACGATAGTACGAGACCCCGCCCTCGCGATAAGTCGGGACCGGCGCCCAGTTGCCCGGACCGGTATAGGTCGGACCCTGATTGACGTAATAGTACTGTTGCTCCGGATCCGGGAGCCGCTGGGTGACCCAGCCGTAGCCAGGGCCACAGCCGCCGCAGCCGGAGGTGTAGTTGTAGCTCCAGACCGGTGCAGAATAGACCGGCGCGGCGTAGATCGGCGCCGCGCAGGGACTGGCATAATAGCCATAAGAGCCACACGGCGAGCATGAGCCGTACCCGCACGCCATTGCGGGTGCTGCGGCCATGACCGCGACAGCCGCGATCATTCCCGAAATTATTTGACGCATTACTCTCTCCTGTTGGTGTGTTCTTGTTGGCTCATCTCTTTGTTTGAGCATGATCTTTTTCGGAAAACCGGTTTCCACTTTTCCGGATCATGCTCTAGCGCGGAATTCTCGGCGGCCGGCGGTGATGGTCGCGCGGGAACTGGTCATACTGCGGCGCATAGATGATGGGCGGCGGATCGACGGGCGGGTCGGATTGCGCCGGCAGCGGCATCGACTGCGCGGACCAAGATTGGTGATAGCTTTCGGCGGGCTTGGGCAGACGCCGATTTGAGGGTGGCTCGATCTCCAGGCGCCCATAGCCCGGCATGTGGCCGAGGCTCGGATAGTAGTGGCCGACATTGGGCTCGGGATCGATGTAGCGGCCGCCATAGATGGTCGGCTGCACATGGACGTTCTTGCCGAGGCCCCACTCGCCTTCGATCACGGCATAGGAGGCATCGATGCCGTTGATGATGATCGGCACGCCCCGGCGATAGGGAACGACGATATCGAAGCCGCCGCCGGAGCCACCGCCGGCGAAGGCCGTCGACGTCACCGCCAGAAGGATCCCCGCTGTAATGCCAACGCGCATCGGTTGCTTTCCTGTCTCTTGCAGCAACCTAATCGAATGCGCGCGGTCAAAGGTTAAGGCGGCCGACCAAACTGCCGGTAAGCCTAACGCGTGAGCATGCCGGCTCGCTCAATTGCGACCGATCGCGATCAGGATTTGTTAACGCCGTAAGTGCGGGCCCTTACGCCAGCAGCGTCTCGACGATGGTGTTGACGCCGATCGCGATTGTCGCAAGCCCGACCGCGCCCTGCAGGCCGCGATTGGCCCAGGTGAGCCAGCGCGCGGACGCCGCGATCGGCACCGCAATCACGGTGGACAGCGCGCCCATGCCCACCATCGAGCCGATCCCGAACAGGGCGACGTAGCCCAATCCGACGACCGGGCTCGAGGCTTGCGACACCGCTAGCACCAGCAGCGCCGCGGAGCCGGCCATGCCGTGCATCAGGCCGACCAGCAGCGTGCGCCAGCGAAAGCCGTGCGCGTGGACATGCGTGGCGGAACGATGCGGCGTCGTCTCGCCGGCATGGCTGTGGGCATGGAAATGCACCGTGCCGTCGCTGTGGCCATGGCGGTGGAAATGGACCCGGTCGCGCCACAGACGCCACAGCACATGGGTGCCGAGCCCGATCAGCATGATGCCGACGGCGGCCTCGATCGGCTGGACCACCGTCTCGGGGATCGCGTGTCCGAGCAGGATGGCAACGCCCGCAAAGCAGAACAGCGTGAGCGTATGGCCGAGTCCCCAGGTCAGCCCATGCCTGAGGATGTCGCCGACATGGGCCCGGCGCGCAGCGATGCTGGAAACGGCGGCGATGTGGTCGGGCTCGAGCGCGTGCTGCATGCCCAGCAGAAAACCAAGTCCCAGAATTCCAAACATGCGCCCCGTCCGCTCGAGGCCCCCATTTGACACGAAGTCGCGGCCGTTGTCAGGCCACTCCTTCAACAAAGGCGGCGCGTCAACGTCCGCGAGTACCAGCTCTCCTATGCGCCTGATGCGATCACCTGGGTTTGAAATCGCGTGAACAGGATCGTTGGAACAGGCCGCCTGCACGGCCGCTTGGTTTCCGTTGCGATCTCAACGAGAGGAGCTCACATGAGACAACTCGCTATCGCCGGCGCCGCCGCGCTGCTTGCTTCCGCCCTGGCCGCTCCCGCCGGGGCGCAACAGGTGATCTACAATCCCGGCTATTGCGCGCAGTTCTATCCGAACGCCAATTGCCAGAACAAAGGACCGGGAAATCCCTATACGGGTGACTACCAGCAGCGTCGCGCCGCCGCCTATGGGTACAACAATAGCTGGAACAACAGCTACGCCCGCTGGGACGACGGCCGCGGCTTCTGGCCGGGCAACGTCGCGGCCGGAGTTGTCGGCGGCGCCGTCGGCACGGCAGCCGCGGTCGCAACCGCGCCGTTTGCCGGCTTCGACAACGGCTACCGGGGCGGTTACTACACCCAGAGCTATGCCGAGCGTAACGGCATGGTCTGCACGCCCGGCAGCTGGTTCCGCGGCGAGGATGGCCGCCGCCACCCCTGCCAGTAACGCAATCGACGAGTTGGGGAAAAGGCGGCCGATCGACCGCCTTTTCCTTGCGCGGTCTCGCCTGGCTCCCCTCAGGTTCTGGCCCTGAGCCCACAAGTCTGATATGCGAGCGGCCGAAATCGCCGGCTTAGCTCAGCGGTAGAGCAGCAGTTTTGTAAACTGAAGGTCGGGGGTTCAATCCCCTCAGCCGGCACCACCCGCCCATCAAAGCGCCGTGTTTTGCGCTCAGATCGTTTCAAGTCATTTCTGCTATCGGAGGCGGACTGCGCACGTATTTCAGCCCAACAGGATTTTGAGAATGACTTATTTCATCTACGCCCGCGACGGCACCGGGCAGATCATCCTGAAGCGCGAGAGCGAGGATGCAGCGCTGAAGAAGGCGCACGAACTCAAGGAGATGGGCTGGTGCGACGTCGAGGTCCGCCAGGACAAGAAGCCCGCCGCTGCGTAGCTTTTTTGTTTTGACGCGTTTTCTTGACGCGAACCGGTATCCACTTCGCTCGAAAACGCTTTAGTGAACCTTTGCGGACTGTGCTGGACATACGTTCGAGGTGCGACATGTCCGACACACAACACTACCGGTTTCAATCCGAGCAGGCGAAGCGGTTGGCCCATCAGGTCACTGATGCAGAGGTTCGCGAAAAACTGCTCGAAATGGCCGATGAATATGGCCGCTACGCCGACCTGATCGAAGCAAAGGCGGCAGAACGGATCACCGAAGCGGCGACTACAGGCTGAATGGCTGTGCTCGCCCGCCGCTCTGGCGGCGTCGGCGTGGACCGGGTACACCATCCGCACAATGGTGCATCACGAAACGCCGTACCGGCCCGATATCGACGGCCTGAGGGCAATCTCTATCCTGCTGGTCGTCGGTTATCACGCGCAGCCTTGGCTGGTGCCGGGCGGCTTCATCGGCGTTGACGTCTTCTTCGTCATCTCTGGCTTCCTGATTACGCGGATCATCCTGACGCGGGTCGATGTCGGCACCTTCTCGTTCGCCGATTTCTACGCGCGGCGCATTCGCCGCATCTTTCCAGCGCTCGTCATCGTGCTCACCGCGACCTATCTGGTCGGATGGTTCGCGCTGCTGCCCGATCAATTCGTCCTGCTCGGCGAGAACATTGCCGCGGGCGTCGCCTTTGCGGCCAATCTGTTCCAGCTCAGGCAGACCGGATATTTCGCGCCTGCCGCGGCGGACAATCCGCTGCTGCATCTCTGGTCACTGGGCGTCGAAGAGCAGTTCTATATCTTCTGGCCGCCGGCGATCCTTCTGCTCTCGATAGCCGGAAATCGCGGCCGATGGATCGCGGTCATCGCGCTGGTCTCGTTCGCTTTCAGCTTGAGTATCTTCTTCGGCCACGAGACCACAGCGTTCTACTCACCGCTCACACGCGCCTGGGAATTGCTCGCAGGCGGACTTCTGGCGCACCTGGCGCTCGCAAAGAAGAGCGATGGCTGGGACAAGCCGATCGGCGACTATCTTGCCCCGTTGGGCCTTGCCGCGATCCTTGGCCCGGCACTGCTCTTGGATCGCACCAGCGCATTCCCGGGCCTCTATGCCCCGCTGCCGGTGTTCGGCGCGGTACTGCTGATCGCCACGCCAAATTCGGCGGTGAACAAGATGCTGCTGTCGAACCGTCCAATGGTATGGATCGGACTGATCAGCTACCCGCTTTATCTCTGGCATTGGCCGGTCCTGTCCTATCTCGGCATTCTGCGCAACGGCGTGCCGAACGTCATGGAGATCTGGGCGGCGGTGGCCGTCTCCGTGATTCTTTCCTGGCTGACATTCCGCTTTGTCGAAATTCCGCTTCGCCACTACCACCGGGCGGTCAAGAGACTCGCGCTCGGTCTCGCGCTGGTGGGTATTGCCGGCGTCGTGACCATTGCCGCGGCCGGATTCGATTTTCGTTTTCCCGCGGAGGTGCAGGCGATCGCGCGGACGCAAGCCAAGGACAATGCGGGATTCAGCGACAAATGCTTCCTGGAAGCGCCGGGCGCTGAATTCAACGCCGGCTGCATCGAGCAAGGTACGCAGCCGCTCGTATTCTTGTGGGGCGATTCCACCGCTGCCGCGCTCTATCCGGGCCTCAAAGCGGCGGAGGCCGCGAGGGGGTCATTCCGGCTGGCTAGGTTCAACGCACCGGGCTGCGCGCCGATCCTGGATTCGGGCGCGAACGCACGCTGCGACGAAGTCCATCGCATCGCCTTCGGTTTTCTGCAGTCTGCGCATCCGGATGTCGTGCTGCTCCATGCCATGTGGGGCACGAACAACGATCTTGGCAAGCTGCATGAGACGATCGCGCGGCTGCGCGCCAGCAAGGTCTCGCGCATCGTCATCCTGGGTCCACTCCCCGTCTGGAAGCGAACGCTTCCTCATACGCTCGTCAATCACTACCGGTTTTCGCACGAGATCCCGGAGAGAATCGCGGTGGGCGTATCGGGCCTGGACAACGACCAGCGGATGGAGGCTTTCAGCAAGGCCGAAGGGATCGAGTACATCTCTGCCTGGCATACGCTGTGCAATGCTGCGGGCTGTCTGACGGGAATCGGGACCGACGCCAACCAGGTGCTGATCACTGATACCGTGCATCTCTCCGACGTCGGCTCGAAGTTTCTCATCAGCGCGATCGGCAAGGAGTTGCTGACGTTTCCTCCACGCCCGTAAGGGCCGCGCCGCGCCCCGTTATGGTTAACGACCTCTCCCGATTGACCCGGTGTTACCCATTTGTCACCTCGGTGGAAATTGGGACCGCCGTAACCTGCGATGCTTGATTCCGGAGACAAGCTCTGCTGGGGTTAATTGAGGCCGAGGTGTGCCATGAAATGGATGAAAGAGCGCGATCTCCTGATCGCCCAGACAATGGCGTTCGTGCAATCGGTGACAGGCAAGAAGCCCGAGGCCGAGTTGTTGTCGCCGGCCACTGAAACGACCGTGCGCGCGACGATGGCCACCACGGTGGTTAACGTCGAAGCCGTGCTGGCCGAGCCGCCGACACCGATCCCGGTCGCCGTCCAGCCCAAACCGCCTCAGCCAAAGCCGCTTCAGGTGGCGGGTCTGGACCTGCCCGGCGATTTCCAGTCCGAAATTCGTGCGCGGGTGGCAAGCTTCCGTGCCCACCAGGAGCGCTTCATACGGGAGCGCGAGGAATATTGCCGAGCGACGATGGCGAAGGTCCGCGCCACCCTCAGCGAGGGCATCGAGCCACCTCGCTCCACCGAATAGAATAGTCCCCAACGGCCCCGGTGGCGTCCTGGCGGTCAGAGCCAGGCCCATACGAGCAGCATATTGGCCACAGAGGCCACCAGCAGCGCCACCGTGAGCGCGACATGCACGCGTTCGCTGGATGTGTGCAGGACCGTTGTCATGGCGCGGACCATCAGGCGATTCTAGCGCCGGAGTCTCGGGGATTCTTTTTGGCGGGATTCACCACTTGTTAGGGACTCAAGGCGGGGTGGCCGCTGCCCTCAACCGGGCATGAAGCAAGAGGCGATCCCATATGCTGAAACCCGGGGGGCGGGGTTGGCGTTGACTGCATTTGCGGAGCCAAGAAGCAAGAATGCCCTACGCGCTGTTTTCCAAGGAAGCCAAGCTGAGCAAGGCCTATCCGACCGAGGCGGATGTCTGGAAGGTCGCCCGGAAGAGCGGCCTGGTTGTCGATGTGGCGACGGACGACGACAAGGCCACCCCGCGACCGGTCCTGGACAATGATTACGAGATCAGGCCCTGCCAGGCGGAGCCGAACGAGGACCCCGCCAAGAACAAGGCCGATGCCGAACGCGAAGCGCGGATCGAGCCGCAGCTCTCGCCGCCTGAGCCGCCCCAGAAAGCCCTACGGCGTCGCGCTCACCAGTGAGGCCTGCTCCGAGGCCAGCGTCACGCACACCTTGCGCCGGTGCAGTCCCCTGATCGCGCCGGTGACCTTGAGCACCTTGCCGACCCCGCAGGCCGGATCCTGGACAAAGGCGACTTCGTAGGGTGCAAGAACCAGCGGTTCGGATTTCAGCACGGCCTGGGCAAGGCATGGCGATATCGCCGCAGAGAAAATCAACCCTAACGCAAAAGCACGCATGTTCGTGTGTCCACCTGGCCCGGCGGCCAGCATAATAGACCATCAAGCGTGAAAGTTCCGTGCACTGCAAAAATTATTTTGCGCAGGCCCCTGTCGCTCGATAGCAGCGAAAGGGCCGGCGAAAGCCGGCCCTCGAAATCCGCAAATCAGTATTTGGAAGCGACCGGGCCGCCCCAGCCGAAGCGATAGTTCACGCCGACCTTGACCGTATGCTCGTCGTCCCGGAAGCGGGAGCCGACGATCTCGGGCGGGCCGGAGGTGAAGGTGGTGTGGCCGAAATTGTAATACTGATACTCGGCCTTGGCCGACCAGTTCGGCGCGAACATGTATTCGAGACCCGCGCCAACGGTGTAGCCGTCCTTGCGATTGCCGTCGGTCGTGAAAGGCTGCGGCACGCCGGCGAAGGAGACGCCGATATTGTTGCTGTCACGCCAGGCGTAACCACCCTTGGCGTAGAGCAGCGCCGGGCCCCAGGTGTAGCCGATCCGGCCGGTCACCGAGCCGAGCTGGTCGGTATTGCCCGTCACCACCGTTCCAGCCGGGAACACGACGCCGCTATTGCTGTTGCCGGTCAGCCAGGAGTATTGCGCCTCGGCGCCCACGACCCAGTTCGGCGCGAATTGATAGTCGAAACCGCCCTGCACGCCGCCCAGGAAGCGCGCGTCGCTGCCGAGCAGATTGCTGCCGTCAGTGAAGGCGCCGCCGATATGCCCGCCGATATAGAAACCGGTCCAATTGTAAACCAACGCAGGCGCCGTTTGGGGCGGCGGTGCCTTGGTATAGGGCCGTGCCGGCATGTCAGCCGCGAAAGCCGGGCCGGCGAATGCGGCCAGGGCGACTGCGCCAAGCAAAGTCTTCTTCATCTCAGTTCCCCGTTTACTCAGTTCCCCGTTTACTCACGTCGCGACATCAATCCAAACAACGTGACTTCAATTAGGTTGCTTTGGGGCACCGCCAGAGCATCACGTGTTCGTAACTGTGACAGCGCCGCAACGTCACCCGTCGGTTCCATTGCATGGAAGAATTTTCCCTCCGGTTAACCCGGAGGCCCGGCCACCAGAACGGATGTCGGATCTGACTAAGCCGAGGTTCAATCCTCGCCGAAAAGTGATCCGGTCACGGTAACCCTCCGGCCACCGAACCGCCGCTACCGCGACATCTTCTCCAACTCGGGAAATGGCGCGTAGGTCGCGCCGGCGCAAGGTTCGCCGGCATTTTCAATGACGCGGTCGAGCCGACCATCGACATATACGATCGCACGCTCCCGCGTCGGCCGGTAGGCGCCGTCCGAGTCGCGGGCGCTGAAGCGCAGGCAGGTGACGTAGCGCAGCCGCCCGCCGACCGTCCGCTGCACCGGCTCGGCCATGGCCGCGTCCCGCACGCCGGTGGGGTCGTTGAGATAGGTGTGCATGAACGCCACCGTCTCGGCGCGGTAATTCTTCGGATACGGCTGGTCGGACACGCCGCGGTCATCGGTGAAGCTGATCGGCCTGCTGTCATCGCTGCTCGACGCGCAGGCCGCGAGCGCGACCGGCAACAGCAGGATCGCCGTAAGTCTTGCTTTCGTCCCCAAGTTCCTTTCGCCCCAAAGTCGAATATTTGTCCCGGCGGTTTCTTAGACCGGCCGGCGGCGAAAGGGAATTCGGATCTCGGCCCCGCGGCTCAATGCACCAGCCCACGGCCATTGGGGATGCAATGGCCGTGGGTGGGCCTGATATCCGCCGGCGCGGTGGGGCAATGTGGATCAGAGCCGCGGCGGACGGACCAGTCGTGAAGACCGGATTCAGCCGCGCTTGGCGGGCCGCACGACGTGCTTGACCGCGACCTTCGGCGTCACATGCGTCTTGATCACACCGATGTGCTTGTGGTGGCGGT
Organism: Bradyrhizobium sp. USDA 10063; assembly: GCF_054063735.1. Taxonomy (NCBI): domain Bacteria; kingdom Pseudomonadati; phylum Pseudomonadota; class Alphaproteobacteria; order Hyphomicrobiales; family Nitrobacteraceae; genus Bradyrhizobium; species Bradyrhizobium sp. USDA 10063. The sequence continues at coordinate 1,918,154 of NZ_JBSSGP010000002.1, forward strand.
GATGGCGAACGTACCGATGGTGCTTGTGGTGGCGCACCATCTGGGCATTGGCATTCAGCACCTTCGACTTCGCCAGCTCGGACTTGATCACCGGCGCGTGGGTCGTCTTGCCATAGGTACCGGCAAACGCGGGTGCCGCCATCACGGACACCGCAAGCAGCGCCGCGGAAATGGTCTTGAGCATGGTTGTCTCCTCTTCCAGGGATCGTGGAGATCTCCGGTCGGATGGCCGGGGCTCGCCGATCATGCCCATGACCTTACGCAGGCGGCGCTGAACCCATCCTGAAACGCGCGGACGGAATTCGTTCATCTCCATGACATTCTGGTCATGTCCGTGACGACGTCGCGTCTGCGAGGTGCGAGGTGTGAGTTTCAAAATGGCGTACCGAAACGGGAATGTTTCGGACCACTGGGTGTTCAAGGAAGCGGGCCGCGGTATAGGATCGGCGGGCTGACTATCAGGAGAGAGGCATGCAGAAATTCGCGATCAGGCTGTTGATGTTTACCGTGCTGTCGCTGACGCTCACGGCGGCGCCCGTCGTTACCCCGGTCTACGCCAATCCGGATAATAATCCGCCTCCGCCGCCCCCGACCCAAGGCAAGAAGAAGAAGTCGGAGATTCGCCCGAGCGTCGAGCAGGCCGCATTCGAGAACGGCTATCGGGCCGCCTATGCCACCATCTACGACCGTCACGACTATGCCAACGCGATCGACCAGTTGAAGGCGCTGCACCACGACGACACCGCCGCGGTCGCCAACCTGATCGGCTATTCTTACCGCAAGCTCGGTGACTACAAGCTGTCGCAGGTCTGGTACGAGCGCGCGCTGAAGGCCGATCCGAACCACGTCAAGACCTGGCAGTATTACGGTCTGTGGCAGGTCGAACAGGGCAACCGCGACCAGGCGCAATATCATCTCAACCGCATCGCCCAGCTCGCCGGCACCAACAGCGAGGAATACCGCTCGCTCGCCGCCGCGCTGGAGAAGCCGCCCGGCACCGGGCTGGTGTATTGAGGCAAGTAGCTGTGCTGTAGGGTGGGCAAAGGCGCGCTTAGCGCCGTGCCCACCATGTCCGGCTTCTGTCGCGTCTCACACCGGTGTCGTCCCGTCGAAAGACGGGACCCATAACCACAGGGAGGTGTAGTGGTGTGAGCAAGCGGTTGCAGCGGAGCACACCACAAACGCCTGTGGTTATGGGTCCCGGGTCCCGGCTACGCCAAGGGGATTCGCCGCGGCACGCAAGCCCGGGACGACGTGGGGAGAGATCGTCGGGTTGATTTGTCGCACCTAAAGCGACCACATCGTCATTGCGAGCCAAAAATAAACGCCACCGAGCGCAATGAAAATTGCTTGGTGGCGTTGGTAGTCACTGGGCCCTGAAATCCCCAGCACTGAATTGGTCAGAACCACACATCATCAGGTTCAATCACGACTCTAGAAAACGTGAGTTTCGCATCATTCTAAATGATGCACGTCATGCGGCAGAATCGCTGCCCGATCGCGCAAAAACAGCAACTTCAAGTAAGCCGCAGAATATCGTTGCGTCTCTTGCGCGACGAAGCGACGACGGACCTCATCCCGAGAGCGTGAGAATCTTTAGGCAATGAGCATTTGCCACAGCCGCGGTGCTGTGATTCGCTTGCATTGCGCGCGAGGCAGGGGCTGACGATGGCTGACGAGCAATTGTTCGAGGGGTTACCTGAGCAGGAAAGACCGCAGGCCGAAGGGCGTGGTGCGCTGCGGCTGCGGGTGCCGGAACGCAGTCAGATCGGCATGCAGGTGGCGGCATTGGACGATCTGATCTCGGAGGATCATCCGGTCCGCTCGGTCTGGGCGTTCGTCGAGGGGCTGGATCTGTCGGCGTTGCACGAGGTGATCAAGGCGCGCGAGGGCCAGCCCGGACATCCGCCAGCAGCACCGGAACTGATGTTGGCGCTTTGGCTGTGGGCCACGGTCGATGGGGTGGGCAGCGCCCGCCAACTGGATCGGCTGTGCCGCGATCATCTGGTCTATCGCTGGTTATGCGGCGGGGTGTCGATGAACTATCACAGCCTGTCGAACTTCCGGATCGCGCATATGGCAGTTCTGGAGCGGCTGCTGGCGCAGGGGGTCGCATCCATGGTGGAAGCTGGCCTGGTGTCGCTCGACACGTTGGCGCAGGATGGCTTGCGGGTGCGCGCGGGTGCCGGGGCGAGTTCCTTCCGCCGGCGCGCGCGGCTTGATGATCTGCTCACCGCGGCGCAGACGCGGGTGGCGCGCCTGCGCGCTGAAGCCGAGACGGATCCGGCGGCTGGCGATCGTCGCCAGCGGGCGGCGAAGGCGCGTGGCGCCCGCGAGCGCGAGGCGCGGATCGCGGCGGCGCAGCAGCGCATGAAGGAACTGGAGGTCGAGCGGGAGCGGCGCGAGAAGACCAACAAGAACCAGGTGGCCAAGCAGAAGGAGCCGCGCGCTTCGACCACCGATACCGACGCGCGGGTGATGAAGATGGCCGATGGTGGGTGGCGTCCGGCTTATAACATGCAGATCATCTCGGCGCCGGAACACCAGGTGATCGTTGCGGTCGACATCGATACCAGCGGCTCGGATCGCGGCCTGGCGCAACCGGGGATCGAGACGGTGCACGCTGAAGGCTACGACCCCTCCAACTATCTGGTCGACGGCGGCTTCACCAAGAACGACGACATCGAGTGGGCCCACGCCAAAGATATCAAACTGTGGTGCCCGGCGGGGCAAACCAGGCACGGCACCGACCCTTATGCGCCGAAGCAGGGTGACGGTGTTGGCGTCGCGGATTGGCGTGAACGCATGCAGAGCAAGGACGGTAAGGCATTCTACCGACTGCGCGCCGAGCACGAATGCATCAATGCCCATGCCCGCCGCATGGGACTGCGCCAGCTAACCCTGCGCGGCAAGATCAAGGCCCGCCTCCATCTGCTGTGGTTCGCCGTCGCTCACAACATGATGCGCTTCCTCGCCTTGCACGCCAAGGCGCAGGTCGCGGCATGAACAGAGGCGTCCACGCCAGCAGGTGCCCACAAAGCGCCGCAGCAGCCGCAGCACCGGCCCGGAGGTCAGATCGCGGTCATTCGGCGCCGGCTCAACCGAAAAGCTTTACGGTCTGTGCCTTCCAGCCCATCACATGTAAAATTCTCCGGACAAGGCGAATCATTCTCACCCTCTGAGGAGCCGCGCCAGCGGCGTCTCGAGGGATGGGCCGCGAGTGCGAGCGGGGCCTCATGGTTCTCAAGGCGATGCGAAGCATCGTCCGGAGACGGCGCTTCGCGCCTCCTCACCATGAGGGTCTAGTAGCGTGCACGCTGTTGGAGTGCTGGTAAGAAGCGCGCTCGTAGATTCGATAGCTACTTCATCACCGCTTCGACTTCGCCTCTGAATGCCTGGCGCGAGGTGTCGCGGGAGTAGAACATGTGGCCGCCGGGATAGACGACGAGTTTGACGCGGTCCGGGCTGGCATAGGCCGGCAATTGGTCGAGCGCCATCTTCGAGCCGAAGTAAGGGGTCGCCAGATCGAACAGGCCATGACCGATCAGGAGCTTCAGCTTCGGATCGAGCGCGAGAATCTGCCGGAGCTGCGAGACCGACTCGGCCGGATTCGGCCCGCGGCCGAAATCCCAGGAGCCGGCGACCCGGCCGTTGAGCAATTGATAGGATCCGTCCGGCTGCCAGTTCAGCCGGCCTCTGATGAGGTCGACCGCCGCACTCGTGAGCGGCGCAATCAGCGGATCGCCGGAAGGATCGCCGAAGCGGGATGCGCTCGAATCCGGATTGGGATCGAAGCCTTCGACGGACGCGTCGTAGCGCCCGATCACCTTGCCACTGCGGCGATCGAATTCCCTGCGGAATTCGGAGACACCGAAGCGCCCCGCGAGCCTGCGGCTCACCGCCGGATCTATGCCGGTCAGGGCCGCGACCTTGTCGGCGAGCCGCGTCGTAGCCTCGTCGTCGGCCTGGCCCTTGACGAGGTCGACCAGGAAATCGCCCCGCGCATAATTCTCGACCTCGGCGAGGTCGCCGCGCGTCACAGGCCCCTTCGTCTGGCGCGCCACCGCCGCCATGGTGGGAAGGCTAATCACATATTGCAGCAGGCTCGTGCCCTGGAATTCCCGGAAATCGAGCAGCGGCGACAGCAGGATCAATCCCTTCACGCCGACGCCCTGCTCGGTCTGCAGGTCATGCACGATCTTCGGCCCGCGAATGCCGCCATAGCTTTCGCCCACAACATATTTCGGCGACAGCAGCCGATCGTGCTTCTCGAGCCAGCGACGGATCACCAGCGCGATCGCGTTGACGTCGCCGTCGACGGAGAAGAAGCGCTTGCGCACATCGTCCCCGGTCGCGACAAAACGGCTATAGCCGGTGCCGACGGGATCGATGAAGACGAGATCGGTGAAGTCGAGCCAGGTTTCCGCATTCGGCACCAGCTCGGGCGACGCCGACGACACCGCCCCCTCGCCGCCCAGCGAAATCCGCCACGGTCCGGCGCTGCCGAGCTGCAGCCAGGCCGACGATGCGCCCGGGCCGCCGTTGAACAGGAAGGTCACCGGGCGGTTGGCCCGATCGGTGCCGTCGAGCTGGTAGGAGGTGTAGGCGATATCGGCCTGCGGCTCGCCCTTCTGGTCGAACAGGCGGATCGAGCCCGCGGTGGCCGTGAACTCCAGGGTACGTCCCGGCAGCGCCAAGGTCTGCTTGGTCGTGGAGTCAGGCGGCAGGCGGTGCTGCTCGGAGGCCGACGGTGGATTGCCTGCCGCGCTGCGGTCGGCGCCTCCTTTCCGACCAGCCGGCGCCTGCGTTGTCGGCGAAGCCGACTGCGATGATGGTTGGGGGGCGTCGCTAGCGTCCTGCGCCCACGCGCCGCTCACGACCGAAAATGCGAGCAGCGCGACCATCACGCGCGTGCGCGCGCGGCGCTCTGTTCCGATCCAGCTTGCCATGTCCCACTTCCTTCGTAGCCCTCCCGCCGGCAGCAGAGAGAGGCGGCGTCCATCGTGGATGCAGCTACACAATGGGAGGAATTGTGTGGAAATCACAATCGCGCCAGCCGGTTTGACCTGCGATGAATGCGACAGGCCTGCGACAATACGCGCCGATCAGGTTGTCCGCGACAACGGTTGAGTGATATCCGTCACATCCACAAGGTTGCCAGCCCAACTATCCCGCAGAACCAAAACGGCGCCGCCGCGACTAAAGCGCGATGACTTTTCTTCGAGGGGTTCCCAAAATGAAACGAGCGATCGCTATTTGTGTCGGGCTGTTGGCGCTGGCTTCGCCGGCCGCGGCCGAGCCACCTGTGGCCGTCGTCGAGGACGTGCAAGGCAAGGTCACTGGCGCCGAGTTCATGGACTATGTGGCCCCGAAGACCGTCATCAAGATCGCAGACGGCGGCTCGATCGTGCTGAGCTATATGACGTCCTGCCGGCGCGAGACGATTTCCGGAATCGGCACGGTGATCGTCGGCACTGAGGAGAGCGTCGTGCATCTTGCCAACGTCAAGGGCGAGAAGACCGATTGCGATTCCAACCAGACGCACGCCACGACACGGGCCACCAGCGCGGTCGCCGCCACCGTGTTGCGCAGCGTCGATGCCAACAAGACCGTGTTGCCACAGCCGCAGCTCACCCTCTATGGCGCTTCGCCATTCGTGGAAGCGAAGGGACGCGGCACGCTGATCGTGCGGCGCCTCGACGTCCCCGGCGAGCGTCAGCAGGTTGATCTCGGCGGCACCCAGCTCAAGGGCAGGTTCTTCGATTTCGCCCGGGAGAACGGTGCACTGGTCCCCGGCGGCCTCTACGCCGCCACTTTCAAGTCGTCGCAGATCGTGTTCCGGGTCGACCCGCAAGCCAAGCCCGGCGCCACGCCGATCGTCGGCCGCCTGCTGCGGATGAATTAGGGTGTGATGAGAACTGCATCCACGATGGATGCTGCGCTCCCTCTCCCGCTTGCGGGAGAGGGCTGGGGTGAGGGTATCTCCGCGATTCACGCTGTTCGACCGTGGGGAGAGAGCCCCCACCCGGCGCTTGCGCGCCGACCTCCCCCGCAAGCGGGAGAGGTAAGAGCGAGCTCGGGCCCACGACCTTGAGCATCGCCCGCACCGCGCGCGAGGTGATGACGGTCGCCGCAATCGCGCTCGTCTGCGCCGCACTTTCCGTCTCGCCCGCGCTCGAGCCGATCCGCGGCCTGTCGCTCGATATCCTGACTGCGCTGCGCTGGAAGATGTTCGCGAGCACGCCCGACCCTGCCGCTTCGCCTGCGGTCGTCGTCGCGATCGACGAGGAAAGCTATCGCGCGGCACCGTTCAAGGGATCGCCGACGCTGACCTGGACCGGCGAGATCGGCCGCGTGCTCGGCGCCGTCGTCGATGGCGGCGCCAGGGTGGTCGGCTTCGACCTGGTGATCCCGACCTCGATCGAGCTGTCGCAAATTCCATTTGGCGACGGCGTGCTGGGCGAGAAGGTGCGCGGCTTCGATCGCGACTTCCTGCGTGCGCTTGCCTCCGCCTCGACATCCGGCAAGGTCGTGCTCGGTGAGATCCTGCGCGGCGACCAGCCGATCCGTCCCTCCCCCGGTCAGCGCGTCGCCGTCCGCCAGCAGCAGAACATCCGTCCGCTCAACGTCCATACCGATAGCGACGACACGGTGCGGCGGGTGCCGCTGACCTTTGTCGTCGGCGACGCCCGGATTACCGGCATGGCGCTCGAACTGGCATCGCGGGCACTTGCCACGACGCCCGACATCGATGCCGGCGGCAACGTGACGCTCGCCGGTTACCAGACTCCAAGCCCGGTGCCGAACACGATAACGCTGAATTTTGCCGGCGGCGCTGACGACATTCCGACGTTCTCCTTCGCCGACCTGCGCGCCTGCGCCGCCAAGGGGGAGAAGGATTATTTCCGGCGCTGGTTCGACGGCAAGGTGGTGCTGATCGGCACCGTGCTCGACATCGAGGATCGCCGGCTGACATCCAAACGCTTTGCCACCGGAGGCGAAAGACGCCATGTGCCGCGCTGCGCGCCGGACGCCAGTCCGCCGGGCGCGCCGGGCATCGCGCGCAGTACGATCGCGGGCGTCTATATCCACGCCACCGCCGTCAACAACCTGATCAGCCGCAACGCGGTGGTCGAGCTCGGCCGGCTGCCGACGTTCCTGATCGCCTTTGTGTTCGCGGCGCTCGCCGCGACAGCGGCGCGCCTATTCAAGCCGCTTGCCGCCGTCCTCTCCGTCGCAGCCATGAGCGCGCTCGGGCTCGCCGGCGCGACCTTCGCATTCACCCAAGCGTTAGCGCTACCATTGGTCGAGCCGTTCGCGGCAGGCACGGCCGCGCTCGCGGCGATGGTCGGGCTTCGCTTCGCGGTCACCGATCGCGACCGCCGGCTGCTGCAGAAGAGCTTTGCGCTCTACCTCGCCCCTGATGTCATCAACCGCATGCTGTCTTCGAAGAAGCTGCCGGAGCTCGGCGGCGAGACGCGCGAGGTCACAGTGTTCTTCTCCGACCTCGCGGGATTCTCCGAGATCGCGGAGAACATGCCGCCGGACCGGCTGATGGCGCTGATGAACGAGTATCTTTCCGATATGACCGAAATCATCGAGGCCAATAGCGGCTACGTCGACAAATATATCGGCGATTCCATCGTGGCGGTGTTCGGCGCGCCGGTCGACGATCCTGATCATGCCGCGAACGCGGCGCGCGCGGCGCTCGACTGCTGCGCGCGACTTGCCGAACTCAACGCCACCTCGCCGGTCTTCCGCGATCATCCGTTGACACAGCGCATCGGCATCAATTCCGGCGAGGCGCTGGTCGGAAATTTCGGATCGCGGCGGCGCTTCAATTATTCCGTGATGAGCGATGCGGTGAACCTCGCCTCGCGGCTCGAAGGCGCCAACAAGTTCTACGGCACCACCATCATCGTCTCGGACGCGACGGTGGCGCTCGCAGGCAGCGGTTTTGCCTGGCGCGAGCTCGACGAAATCCGCGTCAAGGGACGCAACCAGGCGCTGAAGATCTTTGAGCTGATGGCACGGTCGGACGAGCTGTCGGAAGCGCAGCAGGCGCAGATGAATGCTTATGCCGATGGCCTCGTATATTGGCGCAACCGCGAGTTTCGCCGCGCCGCCGATTGCTTCGCCCGTGCGGCCGGGACGGACAAGTCGGCCGCCCTGTTCCGCGACCGCGCCGAGCAGATGGCCCGGCAGCAGCCGGGCGCCGACTGGGAGCCGATCCGCACACTGCAGGAGAAATGATGGAGGCTTGCGACCGGAAATGACGGTGTTCTGATCTCGACAAGTGCGGCCAAGCCGTATAGAGGGGCGCGGCGCGGAAACCCGCGCGCCATCAGAGCCGAGCTTGTCGTCCCATGACCAGTCCCGCGCGATATGAGAAGATCGCCTTCGTCGCGAGCGGCGGCGCCGAGGCGCAGGCCGCGCTGGCGCAACTGACCGCGCTCTACGGCAATTGCGATGCGGCGGACGCCGACGTCGTGGTCGCGCTGGGCGGCGACGGGTTGATGCTGCAGACGCTGCACGCCAACATGCGCACGGACAAGCCGATCTACGGCATGCATCGCGGCACCGTCGGCTTCCTGATGAACGAATACTCGACCCACAATTTGCGCGAACGGCTGACGGCGGCGCGGGAATCCCTGATCAGCCCGCTGCTGATGCGCGCCACCGACATCCATGGCGCGGTGCACCTGCATCATGCCATCAACGAAGTCGCGCTGTTCCGCCAGACCTACCAGGCCGCGCGCCTGCGCATCCTGATCGACGAGCACGAGCGGATGCCGGAACTGATCGCCGACGGCATCCTGGTCGCCACCCCCGCCGGCTCGACCGCCTATAACCTCTCGGTGCAGGGACCGATCATCCCGATCAACGCCGCCCTGCTCGCGCTGACCCCGATCAGTGCCTTCCGCCCGCGGCGCTGGCGCGGCGCGCTATTGCCGAATTCGGCATTTGTCGTGATCGAGGTTCTCGAAGGCGAAAAGCGTCCGGTGGCGGCGGTCGCCGACCATGACGAGGTGCGGGACGTCAGCCGCGTCGAGGTCCTGACCGACAAGACGATCTCGATGCGGATGCTGTTCGACCCCGGCCACAGCCTGGAAGAGCGCATCCTGCGCGAGCAGTTCGGCTATTGATCCCCCGCCTGCTTGCAACCTTTCCTTAACCGGCCCGGCGATATGGTTAACGTCGGGTAATGCCGTTTGGGCCGGGCGGGACATGTATCGCATCGATTTCAACAAGCTGCGGTTTCTGATCTGCGACGACAATCCGCACATGCGCCGCATCCTGCGGACGCTGCTGCATTCGTTCGGCGCGCGCGAAGTCTATGAGGCGGAAGACGGCGCCACCGCGCTCGAAATGTACACCCACTACGTCCCCGACATCGTCATCACGGACTGGTCGATGCCGATCTTCGACGGGCTCGAGCTCGCGCAGATGATCCGGCAGCCGGAATCCAACGCCAATCCCTATGCGCCGATCATCATGCTGACAGCGCATTCGGAGAAGCGGCGCGTCACGGTGGCGCGCGATGCCGGCGTCACCGAATTCCTGGCCAAGCCGATCTCGGCCAAGGGACTCTATCAGCGCATCCTCAACATCGTCGCCAATCCCCGCCCCTTCATCAAGACCAAGACCTATTTCGGCCCGGATCGCCGCCGCAACAACAGCACCACCTATATCGGGCCCGAGCGCCGCGTCGGCGGCGAGATGGAAGTGATGCAACAGCCGTCGCTGCTCGATAAGGCGCGTTCCAGCATCTAGCGGGCATCAAGGAGGTCATCATGGCGAAAGAGAAGCCCGGCACGCTGGAGATCCAGACGTTCGCCACGCACCATGTGATCAGGCAGCCCAACCCGCTGCGCAAGGTCTTACGCCGCATCCCTCCGGACATCGATCACGACGATCCCGTCGCGCGCGCCGAGCAGGCGCTCGCGGATCTCTCCGGCGAATTCAAGCAATGGATGACGATCGAGGCCGACCGGCTGTCGGCCGCGCATGCCGTGGTGCTGCGCCACGGCTTCTCCCACGAGACGCGCGAAGAGCTGTTCCGCGCCGCCCATGACATCAAGGGCGACGCCGCGACCTTCGGCTTCCCCTCCGCCGGCGCGGCCGCCGAAAGCCTGTGCCGCATCATCGAGCACGCCCCCGATCTCGATCAGGTGCCGCCGGAGCTGATCACCCACCACATCAACGCGATCCAGGCGATCGTGCGCGAGCGCACCAAGCTCGACACCACCGTGATGGCAGGCGCGCTGAGCCGGCAGCTCCGCGGCATCGCGGATGAATTCCTCGTCAAGGTCAACCGCGACCGCCCCGAACATCTCGAAGCCATCCTCGCGCCGAGCATCGCACCGGCGGAGTAGCTCTCTGTCGTCCCGGGCTTGACCCGGGACCCATAACCACAGGCCTTTGTGATGTGCTCCGCAGCAACCGCTTGCTCGCGTCACAACAACCGTCTGTGGTTATGGGTCCCTGCTTTCGCAGGGACGACATCCGATTTGTAGCGACAGCGCAGCTTTACGCTGCGATCAAATCGTGCTGCAGCGGCGCGATCGCTTCTTCGGCGACCAGCTCTTCGCAGAACAGCCGCGCCTCCTCGCGTGCAGACTCGGTGGCGAAGCGGCGCAGCAGAATCAACAGCGGCTCGGCGGCCTGCCGGTCGGTCTCGCAATGGGTCAGCACGCGCTCGACCATGCGGCGGCGCAGCCTGACCGCACCGTCGATGCTGTCGACATAGCCGGCCTCATGGCTTGCCTGAAGCGCGGCGCGGAAGGCAGCGAAGGTGGATTCCGGCAGCCCCGCGCGGATCAATAGCGCATCGAGGCTGGCGACGCCGCGGTCATGCAACAGTGCGGCGATGCGCGCCTGCGGCAGGCCGGAGAGTTCGGCGAGCGCGGCATGGAACAGTTCGAGATTGCCCGAGAGTAGCGCGCGCAGGATCAAGCCGGCGGTGAGCTGGCCCGTCGTGCGCAGATGCGCGACGAGACCACGCATCTCCTCGCCGCGCGAGCGCGCCGCGATGTGGACGGTCGAGCGCTCGCGCGCTTCGCTGGCAATGCGCCCCGCCCGGTCGGCGGAGAGCCAGTTGCGGGCGACCACGAACTGCGCCAGCGTCTCCGACAGCTTTGCCACCAGCGCCATGCGGGTGGCGGCCGGCAGGCCTTCCAGCACCAGCATCGCTTCCCGGATCGCGGCCAGATGGCCGTGCCGCTCGACGATGCGATCCCAGGAGAACGGCGCAAGCTCGGCATGGGCGTTCTCGATCAATTCGAGCGCGGCGGCGGCGCAGCCCACTTCGGCGATCGCCGCGCCGACAGATGCCGGCAGATTGATCCTGCGCGCGATCGCGCACTGCATCTCATTGTCGCCGGTCGCGACGATGTCGACGAGGTCGGCATCGATCAGGAGCGGTGAATGTTCCAGCACCGGCAGCGCGATTCCGGGCTGGTCGAGCGCGAGCGCCTGCACGATGGCCGCCGGCGCCTCCGCGCTGCGCGCAAACACCTCGGCCATCGCCCGCCGCACCAGCGGCGACGGATCGTCGAGCAGCATCAACAGCGCGCCCTCGGCGGCGATGCGGTCGTCCTCGGAAAGATCTGAAATCAACCAGGCCCGCGCCAATGCCCGGGTGGCCTCGGCCCGCTCCCCTGCCGGAGCGGTCCTGATCCAATTGATGAACTGCCGAACGATCATGGTCCTTCCGGCTTACGCAACGAAACGGCACGGTGATGCGGTGCCAATGTAACAAAAGATAAACCATGACGCTTAACAAAGAGTTCACCATAACTCTTTGGGTTTATTGACGTTTCGTTAATGGTGAAAGGACGCCTCCGCGCCCTCCGACCTCATCCTGAGGAGCGCGGAACGCGCGTCTCGAAGGATGGGCCACGGGCGAGATCGGGGCCTCATGGTTCGAGATGCCGCTTCGCGGCTCCTCACCATGAGGAGCGACTACGGGCGCACGTAGCGTCAGCCGGAGAACGTGCCGTTGCGGTCGCTGAAGAGGTCGAGCCGGCCTGGAGGCCGCACTTCGGGAGTCTGGCCGGAGAGCGAGGCGGTCGTGACCTGGGCTGGGCGCCCCCACAATTCCTGAACGGTGGGCGAGATCGGCTCGGCGCGGTCGCCGGCCTGGAATAGCGAGCGGAACATCGGATCGCCCGGAGCGGATGCCGTCTGCGAGCCGGCCACCGGCGTCACCGCGCGCGAGTCCGGGAAGCTCGAGAGATAGGCGGCGTTATCGAACGACAGCGCCGTCGCGGGCGCGGTCGCAATCTCGCCGCCGGCAGCAGTGAAAGCAGTGCGGGTGTCGCTGGAGTTGGCGGCGCCGGCATAACGCGCGCTCAGCACCGAATAGACTTCCGACACGCTGCGGGCGCGTCCCGAACGCTCATAGAAGATCGACGTGTTGGCCGCGGCCGGCTTCGGAAACATCTGCGCGGCGTTGGCGCTCGGATTGTTCTCGGCGCTCGAGATCAGTTTCGCCGCGCCGCCGACACCCATGAAATGCGCCATGTAGAGCTCGGCATCGCTCGGACGGCGGCCGATGCTGCCCGTGAGCTTGAAGCTGTTGGACTGCGTCAGCACGCCCGCCATCGCCGACGAGGCATCCGGGTCGTCACGCAGCCGCATGATCGCGTCGCGCGCCCGGGGATCGCTGACCGAATAGCTGCCGTCGGAATTTTTGGTGATGGCGTCGGCATATTTGCCATAGCCGAGCTGGCTTCCCGCTTCCTTGACGGTCCCGAGCCAGGTCTGGTCGATGAATTGATAGAGCCCGCGAGCCGACGACGTCGAAGCCGCCGCCTTCGGATTGAAGTTGGATTCCATCTTGGCGGTCGTGAGCAGGTATTGAAAGCTCGTGCCGGTGGTGGACGCGGCCAGCTTGATCGAACCCGCGATCTTCGCGCGCGTCGCCTCGACACCTGCCGCAGCCCCGGCATTGAATATGTCGATCGCCATCGATGGATGCCCCGCTCCTCGCGAAACGCTCGCGTGGGCCTCATGAACGCCGGTCATCGGCGCAGCTCCCTCCGATACCCTGCGGCAAGTATGGTTAATGGGAGGTTAAGGCGGCGGACACCGACCTCATCCTGAGGAGCACGCGCAAGCGTGCGTCTCGAAGGATGGGCCGCGGATGAGAGCGGGGCCTCATGGTTCGAGACGGTGCGAAGGCGCGCCTCCTCACCATGAGGGTGGACACCTTACGGCTGCGCCTCGTAATAGCGTGCGACCTGATCGATCTCTTCCGCCGTCATCTGGCGGGCGATGTTGCGCATCTGCTCGCTGATGTCGTTGCGGCGGGTGCCCGATGCGAAGGCCTGCAATTGCGCCTTGATGTAGACGGCGGACTGGCCACCGAGCCAGGGGCTGCCGGCCTTGATGTCGATTTCGCCATGGCAGGAGCCGCAGGGCGGAACGTTGCGCATCGGCGCGCCCGTGACCACGATCGCAGGCGGCGGCAGGCCTGGATTGACCTGGCTGGAAGGCACACGCGGCAGATAGGCGTAATAGAGGGCGACGTCGCGCATGTCCTGGTCGGTCATGTTGACCGCGAACGGGCTCATGACGACGTTGACCCGCGCTCCGGTCTTGAAGTCGTTCAATTCCTTGTACGTCACCGCGGCGTACTGCCCGGCAAGGTTCGGCGAGTTCGCGTCGCTTACGCCCTGCGGCCCGTGGCAGATCGCGCAGCGCTGCGCCAGCGTCGCGCCGCGGCCGATCGAAACCTGGTCCTGCCGCGTCAACATGTCCGGAGTGACCACGACATTGGACGTCTTGAACGCGGGCGGGACTACCCCGGCCTGCCTCGGCAGGTTGGGCACGCCCGCTGCGCTGCAGATCGCGTCCCAGATGCCGGCAAGCTTCAGATCGGGCTGCAGCAGCGGCAGCCAGATCAATCCCACGATCGCAGACAGCACCGCGATGGCGGCGGTGATGCCGACGCTGATGCTGAACCAGGGATTGCGCGGCGAATAGAGCTCGTCCTCGCTCATCTGCTGGCTCCGACATAAACGGCGGGCACGCTGGTGTTCTTCACGGCCATCAGTTGGCCGATCGGGTAGCCGTAATTGACGACCGTCAGCCCGATCATCAGCGCCAGCCACAATCCAAAACTGTTGAGCGCAACCGGAATGCGCGCCGGCATGTGCAAGGGGATGGCGAAGCGCCAGGCGCCCGCCTCGCCTCTCGGCGCGAACTGGCCGCGGATCAGCACGATCAGGAACAGTATCCCTGACGTCAGCAGGATCAATCCGCCCACCGCCGACATCGTCACCGAGAAGGCCTGCGGCGAGATCGCGGGGTTGGCGTAGTCATAGAACGCCATGCGGCGGGGCATGCCGAGGATGCCGACATAGTGCCAGGGGAACGTGGTGACGATCATGCCGATGAACCACAGCCAGAGCTGGGCGCGCATCATCCCAAGGCTATCCAGCGCGCGGCCTGTCAAATGCGGCCACAGGTCATAGGCGATCGCGAAATACATGATGACGATGGCGCCGCCGAAAATCAGGTGGAAGTGGCCGGTGACCCATTGCGTGTTGTGGATGGTGGAATCGAGCTGATAGCTCATGTTGATGAGGCCGCCAGCGCCGCCGAAGCCAAGCATCACGAGCGACAGCGCGGTCGCCAGCATGATCGGATTCTTCCATGGCAGTGCGCCGATCCAGCCGAAGGCGCCCTTGCCTCCGCGCAGCCGGCTCGCGATCTCCGCGGACGCAACAATCGTGAACACCGTGAGCAGCGTCGGCAGCGCGACGAGGCCGGTGAACACCGAATGCATGAACTTGAAGCCGGCGCCGACCTGTGGATCGGCAAACAGATGATGCACGCCGATCGGCATCGCGACGACGACGAACAGGATGAAGGCAACCCGCCCCATCGCGTCGCTGTAGAGCCGGCCGCCGATCGCGCGCGGGAAGATGGTGTAGTAGGCGATGTAGGTCGGGATCAGCCAGAAATAGACGATGGCGTGCAAGGTCCAGGAGAAGAAGACGCGCGCCAATCCCGCGTCGATGGTGGTCGTGAGCCCAAGCGCGGTCGGAATGATCTGGAAAATGAGCTCGAGCGCGGCGCCGACCGCGGTCCAGCCCCAGAGATAGGAACCGGCGACATTGGCGAACATCGCGAGCGGCACCGGCTTGTCCCGGTTGTCGCGCTTCCAGGCCGCGAGATTGATCGACATCAGCGCGACCCAGATCCATGAGCCGACCACGACCAGAACGACGCCGATGTAATAAAAGGGATTGCCGATCATCGGCGGATAGAAGGTGTAAAGCACGGAAGCGAGCCCAAGCGAGACCGGGATCATCGCGACCACGCTGCCAATCGCGACCAGAATGATGCCGGCCCAGGCCCAGCGCCGTCCGACCAGCGGCCGCTCCAGCGCCGCTTCGCTGATGGCGTAGCCAAAGCCCATCGCGATCAGGGTCGGGAAGACATAGCCCATCACCGTGCCATGCGCCGTGACCGAGCGATAATAGAATTCCGGATTGAAGTGCCAGACGTTCAGCGGGCTGCGCTCGAACATCTGCCAGGCGCCGAGCACCAGCGCCGCGCCGAAGACGATGAAGGCGAGCCAGAAATGCGCCAGGATCAGCCGCTTGTTAATCAACACAGGTGAGCCTCCGTTTGCTCGCCGCCATGTTGCGGAACGCGGTCTGGTCGACCACCTTGACCTTGCCCCACATGCCCTGATGACCGATGCCGCAGAATTCCTGGCAGGGCATCACGTGTTCGCCCGGCGCATTGAAGCGGATCGGCAGATCCGAGACATAGCCCGGCACCAGCATGGTGTTGATGTTGGTGCCCTCGATCAGGAAGCCGTGCACGACGTCGGCGCTGGTGGCGCGGATGGTGATCGGCGTTTCCGCGGGCACCACGAGGCATTGCGGGGTGAAGGAATATTGCTGGCCGATCGCGCGCACCGTCACCGAACCGTCGGCTTCCAGCGCGCTGCCGAGATTGCTTTCGACGAATTCGCCGGAAAGATGCAAGGTCGTGGGATCGGCGGTCTCGACGCGGCCCTGCGGCATCGTCGCATGGTAGATGCCGAAAAAGGCGGCCAAGCCGACGAGCACGCCGACGATCACGATCGACAACGCTGCCCAGCGCCGCTCGATGCGCGCGGCAACGGCCTCGCCGAGGCCATGCGCGCCGTGACTGTGATCGGTCTCGCTGGTCACGATCAGGCGCTCCGCGGCAGGAAGACGAAGAGATAGAAGGCGAACCACAACGCGACGACGATCGCAGTCGCGATTCCCGCCACCGCAATCGCGCCGCTCGGGCCCTCGCGCACGATGGCGTCGACCGCCTCGTCCTCTGACGAGTGCTGTTGCGAAGATGGATCCGTCATAGAGAACCTCTATCGCGATTGGGCTGAACCAGCAGCACGCTCACTTCACCTCTCCCGCTTGCGGGAGAGGTCGGATCGCATCGCAAGATGCGATCCGGGTGAGGGCTCTCTCCCCACGAGGGTTCTCGCCCGCGGAGACACCCTCACCCCGCCCTCCCCCGCAAGCGGGAGAGGGAGAGCAGCGTGCATCGCGGATGCAATTCGACCTGATCCCATCATGCTCTACTTCAGCGTGGCCGTGCGCAATTCGTTGGCCTGACGCGCCGAGGCCGGTGCGCCGCGATTGCCCCAGGATGTCCTGATGTAAGTGACGACGGCGGCGACCTCATCGTCGGACAGGCGCTGCGCGAAGGGTGGCATGCCGTAGGGCATCGGGTTGCCCGCGGTGCCCGGCGGATAGCCGCCATTGAGCACCATGCGGATGGCATTCACCGCCGACGACATCTGGATCGACTGGTTGCCGGCAAGCGGCGGATAATGCGGCGGCATGCCGAGCCCGGTCGCTCCATGGCAGCTCGCGCAATCGCGATCATAGATCTGCTTGCCGAGCGAGAGCAGAAGGCTGCTCTCAGCAGACGGTATCGCGGGCGGCGGCTTGTCCGGCGAGGCGCCCTGCGCGAGGCCCTTCAAGTAGACCGCCATCGCGCGGATGTCCTCGTCGTTGAGGTATTGCAGGCTGTTGTAGACGACTTCCGCCATCGGCCCGTAGACCGCGCCGCGGGCGGAGACGCCGGTGCGCAGATAGTCGACGATCTCCTGGATGCTCCAGTCGCCCAGCCCCGCCTCCTTGTTCGAGGTGAGCGACGGCGCGTACCAGTACTGCATCGGAATCAGGCCGCCCTCGAACGCCTGCGACTCCGAGCTGCCGCCGAGCGCGTTGATCGCAGTGTGGCACATGCCGCAATGGCCGAGGCCTTCGACCAGATACGCGCCCCTGTTCCATTCCGCCGATTTGGTCGGGTCGGGCTTGAACTCGCCTTCGTTGAAGAACAGCGTGCGCCAGCCGATGATCAGCGAGCGGTTGTTGAACGGAAAGGTCAATTCATGCGGCTTGTTGACCTGCTTCACCGGCGGGACCGAACGCAAATAGGCGTAGATCGCGTCAGAGTCCTCGCGTGTCACCTTGGTGTAGGAGCCGAACGGCATCGCGGGATAGACGAGGCCGCCGTCAGGGAAGCGGCCGTTATGCATCATCTGGTAGAACTGGTCCGAGGTCCAGGTGCCGATGCCGGTCTGCGGATCGGGCGTGATGTTGGAGGTGTAGAGCGTGCCGAACGGCGTCTTCATCGGCAGGCCGCCGGCGAAGGTCTTGCCTTCGCGCGCGGTATGGCAGGCGATGCAGTCGCCGGCGCGGGCGAGATATTCACCCTTCTTGAGCAGCTCGGCATTGGCAGGCGGATTCTGCTGCGCACTTGCCGCCGTCATGCCGGCGAAGCACAGCGCCAGAAAGACGATCAGCTTGGTCGAGAGGCGGTGCATCGGCGATGCTCCCTTCAACGCGGCTCGCTGCCGCATGCGAGCGGCATCGGCAGGCTGCCTTGCGCGGCGAATGACGGATCCGTCGGCGCCGGACGCGAGGAGAGATAGGCGGCGATCGCCTTCACATCGTCCTCGGTGAGCAGGCTCGCGACGATCTGCATGCAGTCAGGCGCAATGGCGGTGCGCGTCCCGTAGCGCCAGCCGCCGAGCTGGCCGCTGATGTAGCTGGCGCGCAATCCGAGCAGGCCGGGAATCGCCGGCTCCATGCCGCCGAGGCTCGGCCCGTGGCAACTCACGCAGGGCGGAATGCCGCGCTGCGCATCGCCGCTCTTCACGATCGATTCGCCGCGCGCGAGAATCGCGTCGCTGACGGTCGGGATCGCGGGCTCCGGGAATGGCGGCCGCAACGAGGCGAAATATTCGGCCATCTTCTTCAGATATTCGTCGGGCAAGAACTCCAGGAGATAGTTCATCGGCGGATATTTGCGCCGGCCATCCCTGAAGGCCACGAGCTGATTATAGAGATAGCCCGCGGGCTTGCCGGCAAGGCGCGGGAAATAGACATCGCTCGTGCCCTCGCCCTGCGCGCCGTGGCAGGACGCGCAGGCGAGCACGCGTGCGGCCATCGTGTCGGGCGCGCGCTCCGTCGTCTGCGCCTGCGCAGGAAGAAACGGCAGCGCGAAAAAGACAAAACACGATCGGATTAGAGAAAAACGACGCGCCACCGCTGCGACCCCACTTCGACGACGAGTGGGAATCTTTGCACATCATGTTGACGGTGGCAACGCAGCTCACGCGCGTTGTGCTGCGTCATCTGTGCGCCGATGAATTGAGTCTATTTGCGATAGACTTTTTCCGGATCGAACAAGCGATCGGCGTCGACGAATGACAATCCTGTGTCACCGTTCTCATGCGTGACCGCGCGATAGAAGCAGGAGCGGCGTCCAGTGTGGCAGGCCGCGCCGACCTGCTCGACGCGAATCCATACAGCGTCCTGGTCACAATCCATGCGCATCTCGATCACGCGCTGGGTTTGTCCGGAACTCTCCCCCTTGCGCCAGAGCGCATTGCGCGAGCGACTGAAATACCAGGCTTCGCCGGTCGCGATCGTCTTGCGCAGCGCTTCGTCGTTCATATGCGCGACCATCAGCACGTCGCCATTGGCGACGTCAGTCGCGACGCAGGTCACGAGGCCGGACGCGTCGAACTTGGGCTGGAATGCCAGCCCTTCCTCGCGATCGTGATCATGTGCTGACACGGAATAAGCCTCGCAATGTTGTGCGAGGTTACCGGTTCGGTCCTCGCACCAGGGACAGGAAACGCTGCTGCTCCGCCGGATTGTCGCGGAACATGCCGGTGAAGCGGCTGGTGAAGGTCGACGCACCATGCTTGGCGACCCCGCGCACCGACATGCAGGTATGCTCCGCCTCGATCAGCACGGCAACGCCGCGCGGCTTGAGGATCTCGTCGATCGCAGCCGCGATCTGGGCGGTGAGATGCTCCTGGGTCTGCAGCCGGCGGGCAAAGATGTCGGTGAGCCGGGCGAGCTTGGACAGGCCCACCACCCGCTCGACCGGCGTATATGCAATATGTGCCTTGCCGTAGAACGGCATCATGTGGTGCTCACATTGCGAGGTGAACTCGATGTCGCGGACCAGCACGAAATCGTCGTAGCCGGCCGTCTCGCCAAAGGTACGGTCGAGCACCTCGGCCGGGCACTGGTGGTAGCCCTGGTAAAGCTCGTCAAAGGCCTCGACGACCCGACGCGGCGTGTCCAAGAGGCCCTCGCGATCCGGATCCTCGCCGATATAGCTGAGCAGCGTCAGCACCGCCTGCTCGGCTTCAGCGCGCGACGGGCGCGGCTGGTCGGCGCGGACGGCAGCGGCGAGGAATTCGGACGGATCAAGCTCGGCTGGCCGGGTTTCGACCACCTTGGGCTTGGGCTCATTGCTCTTGGCAGGGCGGATTGATTTGATGGCAGCGTCCATTCGACGTCTCTCCGTTCGACCGGTCCCCTTCTCGGACCGGGTGTGTCACCGGGCAGACGGGGCGGCTTCATGCCGCCGGACGCCTGGAGTCCCTTCATCCTAACACCGGCAGCATAGCATTGGCTTCTGATCTGGCCCGCACCGGTGGCATGGCCGGACTGTATTTCGGCCGATACGGTCCATATATAGGACAGTGAAACCCTGCAGCCAAGGGCGCCCCTACCTTGCGCCTAGGACCTTTGTTCGCATGCTGAATGACATCTACAACAAGCGGATCATCGAACTGGCCGGGAATATTCCGCGTCTCGGACGTCTTCCCGATCCCGATGCCAGCGCCATCGCGCACTCGAAACTCTGCGGCTCGACCGTGAAGGTCGATCTGAAAATGGACGGCCCCGTCGTCACCGACTTCGCCCATGACGTCAAAGCCTGCGCGCTCGGGCAGGCCTCCTCCTCGATCATGGCAAGGCATGTCGTGGGCTCAACCGCCGATGAGCTGCGCGAATTGCGCGAGACCGTGCGCAAGATGCTCAAGGAAAACGGCAAGCCGCCGGAGGACGGCAAATGGGCCGAGATCGCCCTGCTCGAACCGGTGCGCGACTACAAGGCCCGCCACGCCTCCACCATGCTGACCTTCGATGCCGTGGTCGATGCGATCGGCCAGATCGAGGCGAAGGCGAAGCAGCCGGCGTAGGCACTAGCCTCACGGTTTGAGACAGCCGGGCCTCATGGTTCGAGACGGCGCTAGCGCGCCTCCTCACCATGAGGGTCTAAGAACTCGCTTGCGGCTAGCAATATCCACCGCCAACGACGGTATTTCCCCTCATCCTGAGGAGCGCGGAACGCGCGTCTCGAAGGATGAGGCCACAGGCGGCGGCCCCGGTGAATCTTACTTCGTCGGCTGGACCGGGGGCGGCGTGGCGGTGCCGCCGGTGGGAACCAGGGCTTCCGCGGTCTTGGTCGATGTCGACTTCGCGGGCTGCGCCGTCGTCTCGCCGTCAGCCGCGCTGGTGGCGAGACGGTCCTGGTTTGACTTGGTCTTCGCTTCCGCGACCGGCACGGTGGCCGCGTTGTCCTGCGCCGGTGGCAGCACGTCGGCGACCTGCTCGGTGGTGACGAGATTGGTCAGCCGCAACTCATCGCGCGACAGCTCGTGCAGTTCCTCCCAAGGGGGAACGCTCAGCGCCAGCGACAACAGATCGCCGGCGCCGCCCATGTCGAATGTGTACTTCGCCAGACGGCCGATATCCCGCTCCACGATCATCAGGTCCTGCGCGGTGTAGCTTGCGGCACGCGCATCGTCGGCGCGGTCGCCCATCCAGATCTGGTGAACGCGCACATGCGCAGGCTCCGGCACGTAGCGGGTCGTGCCGGACAAGAGCAGGAACACGCACATCGACTCGCAATAGGCTTCGGGCCTGACGCTGGCGTGCTGGCCCTGCGCCGTCTGGTTGAGGACGGTCGTGCCGACGGTGGTCAGCGCGCCCAGCCCACGGAAGCGGCGGCCGAGCGCGATGGCGTCGTTGACCGAGCCGCCGCTGGAATCGAGCACGATGGTGGCGCCGCCGAGCTGGCGGCCGCGGGCGAACTCATCGAACTCGCGCGGGCTGTCCGCGGTGATGATGCCGACCGCCGAGACCCATCCCCGGCAGTTGGGCTCGCAAGCCACCCAACTGAATCGCATCGGCGTCTTGCGTGCTTCGAGACTGGCCCCGGCGCGGGCCGAATTGCCCAGCGTCGTGACCGAGCCAGGCAGTGTGATGCAAAGGGCGGCGGCGCCGAGGAGTGCCAGACCGCGAAGATGAAGCGACGTCACGAGCCTCAATTTGGTTCCTTCCCCCAAGCCCCGAGGGTGAGCAGTGGCAACGGCCCCATCGCAACGTGACATGATGGTGTCATCGAAGCGTTATCAAAACGGTAACCGTACTGACCTGTGCCGTCCATAGGACCTTCGCTGCAGCGGCGCCCGTGCGGTGCGATAGTTGCGAACTGTGGCGTAAATATCTGCGGAAACAGAGTTCCTTGCTTGGGAACCCCCGCAAGACTACGTAAGTTTGCGGCATGACTCCCATGCAAGATCGAACATCACATCAATTTCGATGCACGGATTGTGCCAGCACAGCCCGGCGGCTGCCGCGTAATCTCGGTCGCGCGCTGATCTGGGTCTACCGGCACACGCTGTCGCTCCTGGTCGGCTACAACTGCCGGCATCTGCCGACCTGCTCGGTCTATGGCGACGAAGCAATCGAGCACTTCGGCCTGTGGGCTGGTGGCTGGATGACGCTGGCGCGGCTGCTCCGCTGTCATCCCTGGGGCACGTCGGGCATCGACAATGTGCCGGAACAGGCGCCACCGGGCGCGCGCTGGTACCTGCCGTGGCGCTACGGCCGCTGGCGCGGCGTCAACGCGCCGTAGGAAGATGGTCCTCTACGTGCAGCGCTTTCAGGCAGTGCATGCATCGATGGCGTGCGGGAACTGTGGCGGCAGTGCGGCATTGAATCCTTGCGTCCGCACGGAGGCACCAACAATGCGCTGGAAAATCAGCCGCCACGGTCATGACCCCCGCCAGATCGACTTGCTGGCCATCATCGCACTGCTCGTTCTGATCGTTTCCGCCTATCTGTATTTCACCCACAAGCCGAACACGCCTGACAACTCCGCCTTCATCGTGCCGAGCCAGAGCGCGCGGTGGTGACACACTTGAAACGAAACGCTAGCGCCCGAACCAGAAGAAGCCGCCGGGCTGCGGGCTGAACAACGACTCCGGCGGCCGTGGCGCCCTGGGACGAGGCGGCGGCGGTTTGGGCGCTGGCGCATCCTGAGCCACCGCATCGGCGGTGCCGAAGCCGTCACCGGGCAATTGCACGGCAAGCAGCAGGTTGGTCTCATGCGTGCGCCAGCGGTAGCCGATGCCGAAATCGATCGGCTGGGCGCGGCGGAACAGTTCGGCGTAGGATTCCTGAAAGCGGCCCGGGAATTCGGCGATCGGGCCGGCATAGCGGCCGAACGGGAAGAAGCGCCAGCGCTTCTGGTTGAAATAGACCAGTGGAATCCCGGAATCGTCCTGGACGATGGTGGCGCTGTTCTTGAGGATGAAATCTCGCACGACCGTGAAATTGCTGGCGTGCATGAGATAGGACGCGCTCTTGATCAGGCTGTTGCCGGGCGCGAGCGTCTCGCAGAATTTCAAAAAGCCGCTCGCCTTGACGCCGGAATTGGAGAGGTCGGTCGAGAAATAATAGAGCGTGCGCTCGACGCCGTCATTGCCGGCGAAGGTGATGCGCGCGCCGCGCACCGCGCCTTTCCCTCCGCCTTCGGAACTGACGACGCCATTCTCGTCGAGCACGACCGGCGCGACGGTGTAGATGGTCTTGCCCGAGCGCGCCAGGAACACATAGAGGATCGGCAAGGTGCCGCTGATATCGCCCGCATGCAGGTCGACCTTCATCTTCTTGGTGATGAAGAAGGAGAAGCTCAGGATCGAGGACAGCGAGCGCTCGACACTGTAGAGCGCGGCGCCGACACCGCCGCGCGGCAGCCTGGTCAGGTCGGGCACGGAGCCCGTCGGCTCGAGCGCGCTCAGCACATAGGTCGTCGCCCTGGAATAGAAGGCGTCGGCGTAGATGAAGTCGGGCCCGGAGAACATGTAGAACATGGTCGGCCGCGGCGCCGCGAGATTGGCCTCCGACCAGGCGCGGATCCTTGACAACTGGCGCTGCTCGAGCTGCGCAAAGGCCCGGTCGAAGAATCGGGCGTGCTGTTGCCAGGCCGGGTCCCTGGTCAGCGGGATCAGCGGAGAATCCGCCGACGGCATCATGCCGGCAAGGAAGCGCGCGGTATCGTCGGCGGTCACGGTGTCGGCGGCACGCGCCGGCAGCGCCGCGAGCATGACCGCGAAAGCGAGCGCGACAACCTTCAATGGCAGGAACATCCTCATTCGCGACCCGATGCGCCAGCGGTCGCGGCGCCAGCCTCCCCTTTGCGGAAAACGGCGTAGATCAAAAGGCCGGAAAGCATGATCAAGGTACCTAGCGCCGACTGCAGCGGACGATCGGTCAACAGATAGTACATCATGAAACCGGTCACGAGCAGGAAAACCACCGGGGTGACCGGGTATCCCCAGGCGCGGTAAGGCCGCGGCAGGTCAGGACGCGTGATGCGGAGCTTGATCACCCCGAGCACGGTGAAGAACGAGCAGAACAGAAGCGCGAACTGGATGAAGTCGAGCACCGCCTCGAAGCTGCGCGTGAACAGCATCAAGGTTGCCACCGCAAGCTGGAACAGGATCGCATAGGCCGGCGCGCCGCTGGTCGAGCGGCGGGCGAAGATCCGCAGCGCCGGGATGTCCTCGCCCATGGTCATCATCACGCGCGGGCCGATCCACATCATCGCGCTGATCGAGGAGATCAGCCCGACGCAGATCATCGCGCCGACGATCCGGCCACCGACCTCACCGAAGACATAGCTGCCGGAGATGCGGGCGACGTCGATCTGGCCGGCAAGCTTGTCGATCGGCGCGGTGTGCAGGAACACCGCGTTCAGCGCGACATAGAGCACGAGCACGATCAGCGTTCCCGACAGCATCGCGCGCGGCAAATTGCGTTCCGGCAGGCGCATCTCGCCGATGATGTAGGTGGCGGCGTTCCAGCCGGAGAACGAATACATCACGAACACCAGGCTGATCGCGAAGGGCGCGCTGACGATATGGGCGAGATCGGCCGAGGTCGGCGCGAACGAGATCGGCTGCGGCGTCGTGATCAAATATCCGGAGACGAGAAACGCGACGATCAGCACCACCTTCAGGATGGTCGAGACCAGTTGGAAGGTCGAGGAGTGCCTGACGCCGGTGAGCTGGACGATCGACACCAGCCACACCACGCCGAGCGCGAGCACGAGCGGCGGCGCGCCCGGCAACACCGACTTGCCGTATTCGCCGAACGCCATTGCGGCGAGCGCGACCGGTGCGGCGAAACCCACCGTCGCCGACACCCAGCCGGCGACGAATCCGAACGCCGGGTGATAGGCCCGGCTCAGGAAATTGTACTCGCCGCTCGAGCGCGGGAACATCGCGCCAAGCTCGCCGTAGGAAAACACGCCGCACAGCGCGACGATGCCGCCGACGGTCCACAGCAGGAGGATCGAGAAGCCGGAGGGGATGTCCTTGACCTGGAAGCCGAGGCTGGTGAAAACGCCGACGCCCACCATGTCGGCGACCACGATGGCCGTGGCCACTAGGACCGACACGGTCGAGCCGCTGCCGGGGAGCGAACCGGACCACGCCGCGCTGCCCGTGTGTGATGCCGCCATATCGGACCGTACCTTCAGCGCCACGCGCTTCGACGATTCTCATCGTGCAGGCGGAAAACGGCCAATTCAAGCAACGTTAACAAGCATCTAACTCAAGCCCAGATTTCAGTATTATAATACCATAATGTTGCCTTCAAAGGGCCCGCGTTTATGTGAACACCGCGTGCGGCCCACAATCGCGACACGATTGGATGGTCTTCTTGCTACTTCCGGATGGGGAAATTCTCCGGAAGCTTAACGTCACCTAAACACCGGTGCGCTCAGATTCGGCGTTTGCCAGGAGTTTCGGGGTAAGTGGGTGGATGATCTGGGCGGCGAACCCAACGTTCCAGAAGTGTGATCGCGCGGACCGGATGACATCCCCGGCGGCGCGGTCGCACGCGCCGACGTCACCGTGGCGCTCGATCGTGACCTGCGCGCTGCTTCTGCCGCTCACTGCCGTACTGGCTCAATGCGGCAGAGCGCCAAGCGCCTCCGCGCTCGCGGCGAACACGCAAGCCACTCCCAGCGACACGTTCGTGGACCGCTTCCCGACACCATCGTTCAAGGAGCGCTTCCCGACCGAGCAGGAAAGCTTCGTGCAACGGCAGGCCGCCGCACCCGCGGCGGAGCCGCCGCGTCCTGCGCCGGTCCGGGTGGCGTCGCTGACACCCACGCTCAATCTGCCGAAGCCGGGCGAGCGCGAAGAGCTGACCACGCTGGTCAGCATGAAATCCTCCGCCTTCCCCTATTTCGGCAACAATCCCCGCTCGGATGCCCCGTTCCTCAATGTCTCGAACGGCAGCCGCAAGGGCCATCGCAGCTATTCGGGCCGCGTCTATTGGCAGGACGAGACCTACAATGACAACCGCGTGCTGGTGCACGTCCCCGAGAATTTCGACGTCCGCAAACCGGGCGTGATCGTTGTGTTCTTCCACGGCAATGGTGCGACGCTGGAGCGCGACGTGCGCGACCGGCAATTGGTGCCTCAGCAGATCTCGGACTCCGGCGTCAACGCGGTGCTGCTGGCGCCGCAGATGGCGGTCGATGCCGCCGATTCCAGCGCCGGAAAATTCTGGCAGCCGGGTGGCTTCAAGCGCTTCCTCGACGAATCCAACTCCCACCTCGCCCGGCTGTCTGGCGATCCCAAATCGGCGGCAGCCTTCGCCAACATGCCGGTCGTGATCGTCGGTTATAGCGGTGGCTTCCTGCCGACTGCCTGGAGCCTCGAGGTCGGCGGCGCCACCAGCCGCGTGCGCGGCGTGGTGCTGCTCGATGCGGTCTATGGCGAGCTCGACAAGTTCGCCTCCTGGATCGAGAACAACCGCACCGGTTTCTTCGTGAGTTCCTATACCCGCTACACCAAGCGGCGTGATCAGGAACTGATGACGATGCTCAGAGACAAGGGCATCCGCGTCCGCGAGAGCATGGACGCGCCGCTGCAGCCCGGCAGCGTCGTGTTCGTGCAGACGCCCGACGGCGTCACCCACCGCGATTACGTGACGCAAGCCTGGACGCAGCACCCGGTCAAGGAAGTGCTGGTGAAGATGGCGGGAACCACATCGCTGGCGCGGATCGCAAGCGCTCCATCGGCGA
Source organism: Bradyrhizobium sp. USDA 10063 (assembly GCF_054063735.1). Taxonomy (NCBI): domain Bacteria; kingdom Pseudomonadati; phylum Pseudomonadota; class Alphaproteobacteria; order Hyphomicrobiales; family Nitrobacteraceae; genus Bradyrhizobium; species Bradyrhizobium sp. USDA 10063. The sequence continues at coordinate 1,944,869 of NZ_JBSSGP010000002.1, forward strand.
GCCGCTAGCTCATTACTCCGCCGCTGCGCGGCGGGGCCGGGTCAGCACGATGGTCGCAAGCGCAAGCGCGACGAAAGCCGCGGAGACGTAGCCTGCACCGTGGAGCCAGCCGCGCGCGAACAGCGCGCCGCCGATCGCGGAGCCGATCGCCTGCCCGATATAGAGCACGGAGGTGTTGAGCGACACCGAGGCGGAAGCGAGCGCCGGCGCCGCCGCGACCAGCCGCACCTGCTGCATCGAATTGGTGGACGCAAAGCCAAGCCCCCAAACCGCAACCGAGCCGGCCATCAACGCATAGACGCCCGCGCTCAGCGCCCATCCGGTCACGCCGGTCAGCATCAGCGAGGTGAACAGCACCGACGTCCGATACGGCCCCCAGGTATCGACGATGCGGGTCGCAATCACGACGCCGATGAAGCCGCAGACGCCGTAGAAGCCGAAGACGAGCCCGATCGCGTTGGCGCCGGCGCCGGTCAATCTTGCAAGCAGCGGTCCCATGAAGGTGAACACCACGAACTGGCCGGACATCTGCAGCGTCGTGATCGCGAGCAGCACGAGGACCATCCGGTTGCGGCCGAGTTCGATCCAGGTCTTCAGATCGACGGGCGCGCCGAGCAATCCGCGCGGCAATCGCCACAACAGCAGCGCGCAGCTCACGCAGCCGACCAGCGCGATGCCGCCATAGGCGACGCGAAAGCCATAATGGCTTGCGATGAAGGTGATCAGCGGCAGCCCGACCGCAGCCGCGAGCGACCAGCCGAGGAAGATATAGGCGATGGTCGAGCCACGCCGTTCGCCCGGCACGATCAGCGCGCCGGTGCCGGCCGCCTGCGGCGTATAGAGCGCGCCGATCGCCAGCATGACAAGGCGGATGAGCAGAAGGCTCGCATAATCAGGTGCCAGGGCGGACGCGAGATTGGCAACCGTGAGCACCGCGAGCGTCACGCCGAGCAAGGTGCGACGATCGATGCGGCTGGTCAGCCATGCCGTCAGCGGCGAACCGACGCACAACACCATCGCGCCGAAGGTGATCAAGAGTCCCGCGGCGTGGATCGAGACGTCGAGTGCGTCAGACAGTTCCGGAAGCATCCCAGCCGGCGCCAGTACGGAGCAGCCGGTGACGATATTTCCAAGCATCAGGGCGGTGGGCGCAAAGGGACGCGTGGCAAGCTTCATTTTCATGCAGGTGCATGTAAAGCAGCCGGCCGAAGAAGAAAAAGGGCCAGCGGTCAGCGCTGGCCCTGAAGTTTGACATTCACCAGCGAATTCGCGGCGCGGCCGCCGGAGCACGATCGAAAACATCGAGATATCCAACGACTGAGGCTCCTGCGAGCAAGGCAATCCGGCCGATTCCTCGCCGATTTCTTGATATTGCCGGATTGCGCCAGCCCAATCGCCTGCTATATCGCTGCTTTCAGCTTACCTGCGTTCGTTCGCAGGAGTGAGCCACAGGAGAATGACATGCCCGACGACCACAAGTCCGAGTCCGGATTCCAGTACAGCATCGCCAATCTGAAGCCCGCCCAGCCGGTCGACAAAGTCACCCTCACCTTCCCTGACGGGGCGAAGCGCGAATTCGCCAGGAACATCACCGGCCTCGATGTCGCCCAGGGCATCTCGCCCTCGCTGGCCAAGCGCACGGTCGCGATGGCGCTGGATGGCGTTCTGCGCGATCTCAACGATCCCATCACGGAGGATGCCAGGATCGAGCTGGTCTCGCGCGACGACGCGCGCGCGCTGGAACTGATCCGGCATGATTGCGCCCACGTGCTGGCGGAAGCCGTGCAGTCGCTGTGGCCGGGCACGCAGGTCACGATCGGCCCCGTGATCGAGAACGGCTTCTACTACGACTTCTTCCGCAACGAGCCGTTCACTCCGGAAGATTTTGCCGCCATCGAGAAGAAGATGCGCGAGATCATCGCGCGCGACAAACCTTTCACCAAGGAAGTGTGGTCGCGCGAGAAGACCAAGGAGGTGTTCCGCGACAAGGGCGAGGCGTTCAAGGTCGAACTGGTCGACGCCATTCCCGGCGACGAGCCGATCAAGATCTATTTCCAGGGCGACTGGTTCGATCTCTGCCGCGGTCCGCACATGACCTCGACGGGGAAGATCGGCAACGCCTTCAAATTGATGAAGGTCGCGGGCGCCTATTGGCGCGGCGATTCCAACAATCCGATGCTGACCCGTATCTACGGCACGGCGTTCGCGAAACAGGACGATCTCGATGCCTACCTGAAGCAGATCGAGGAAGCCGAGAAGCGCGACCATCGCAAGCTCGGCCGCGAGCTCGACCTGTTCCACTTCCAGGAAGAAGGCCCGGGCGTCGTGTTCTGGCACCCGAAGGGCTGGACCATCTTCCAGCAGTTGATCGCCTATATGCGCCGCCGCCTCGCCGGCGACTACCAGGAGGTCAACGCACCGCAGATCCTCGACAAAGGGTTGTGGGAGACCTCCGGCCATTGGGATTGGTATCGCGAGAACATGTTCGCGGCGCAGTCCGCCGGCGATGAGGCCGAGGACAAGCGCTGGTTCGCGCTCAAACCGATGAACTGTCCGGGCCATGTGCAGATCTTCAAGCACGGCCTGAAGAGCTATCGCGACCTCCCCTTGCGGCTCGCCGAATTCGGGGTGGTGCATCGCTACGAACCGTCAGGCGCGATGCACGGCTTGATGCGCGTGCGCGGCTTCACGCAGGACGATGCGCATGTGTTCTGTACCGAGGAGCAGCTCGCCGACGAGTGCCTGAAGATCAACGACCTGATCCTCTCCACCTACTCCGATTTCGGTTTCGAGGGCGAACTCACCGTCAAGCTCTCGACGAGGCCGGAAAAGCGCGTCGGCACCGACGCGATGTGGGACCATGCCGAACGCGTGATGGCGACCGTGCTGTCGGAGATCAAGGCCAAGGGCAGCAACCGCATCAAGACCGAGATCAATCCGGGCGAAGGCGCGTTCTACGGGCCGAAGTTCGAATATGTGCTGCGCGACGCCATCGGCCGCGACTGGCAGTGCGGCACGACCCAGGTCGACTTCAACCTGCCGGAGCGGTTCGGCGCGTTCTATATCGACCATGACGGCTCGAAGAAGGCGCCCGTCATGGTGCATCGCGCGATCTGCGGCTCGATGGAACGCTTCATCGGCATCCTGATCGAGCACTATGCCGGCAATTTCCCGCTTTGGCTGGCGCCGGTGCAGGTGGTCGTCACCACCATCACCTCCGAGGCCGACGAATACGCCAAGCAGGTGGTGGCCGAGGCACGCCGCGCCGGCCTGCGGGTCGAGATCGACCTGCGCAACGAGAAGATCAACTACAAGGTCCGCGAGCATTCGCTGGCGAAGATCCCGGCGCTGCTCGTGGTCGGCAAGAAGGAAGCCGAGACCCACTCGGTCTCGGTCCGCCGGCTCGGCAGCGAGCGCCAGACCGTGATGCCGACGGCAGACGCGCTCGCCGCGCTGGTGGACGAGGCGACGCCGCCGGACATCAAGCGGTCGAAGTCGCTGTCCTGATGCTTTAATCCGTCTAAACTCGCTTCCGGTCGCGGACGTTCGTCCCTATCTCGTGGCAAGAATGTCCGTGACCGGTTTGAGCATGATCCTTTTCGGAGAACCGGTCCGTTTTTCCGGATCATGCTCCAGTTTGAGGAAAGCCGCAGTGCCCGACGCCATTGAATTGTTGAAGACCCGCCGCTCGGTCAAGCCGCGCGAGATGACGGGGCCTGGCCCCTCGCCGACTGAGCTCGAGACCATCTTGACGATCGGCGCGCGGGTGCCGGACCACGGCAAGCTCACGCCCTGGCGCTTCATCGTGTTCGAGGGCGAGGCGCGCAACCGCGCCGGCGACGTGATCGCGAGCGTATTCGCGAAGAAGAACCCGGGCGCGCCGGCGGCCGACGTCGAGGTGGAGAAGCGGCGGCTCACCGATGCCCCGCTGGTGATCGGCATCGTCAGCTTCACCAAGCCGCATCCGAAGGTGCCGCCGTGGGAGCAGGAACTCTCCGCCGGCGCCAGCGCGATGAACATGGTCACCGCGGCGACCGCGCTCGGCTATGGCGCGTGCTGGCTCACCGGCTGGTTCGCCTTCGACCGCGATGTGCTCGACGGTCTTGGCCTGAAGCCCGACGAGAAGCTCATAGGGTTCATCCATATCGGCAAGCCGACCAGGCCCAGCGAAGACCGCCCGCGACCGGCGCTGTCGGATATCGTGACCCGGTTCTAACGCGCCGCGCGACGCGGCCTCAGAACGACTTGCGCGTGCAGCCCGCTGGGGGCGGCTCTTTTGCGAAGCGTGCCGCGGTCCATGCCATGAGCGGCTCCTCAAGCTTTGAGCCCGGCTGCACCATGCCGTGGTCCAGCCTCGCGAAGGTCCAATATTCGAGCCGCTGGCCGGCGGCGCAGCGCTCCTCGACATAGCTGGCGGTCGCCGCCGGCGGTACGACATCATCCTCCGCTCCTTGCGCGATCACGACTGGCGCCGGGATCGGATGATCGGCGCTGTTCTGGGCGAGCCGTGCGGAAAGCGCTGCGTTGCTGCGTGTGGCCAATGCGGGACCCTCGAAGGTCGCGGTGAGCGCCGCTGCTCGCGCCGGCTCCTCCGCCGGGAGGAACCCGCACAGGCCCGCGATCTCGCGTGCGGCCGCAAGCGCCTCCGGGCGAACCGCCTGCTCGAAGGTGACGTCGGGATAGAAGCGGCTATAGGACAGCGCGACATACGGCCCGAGCCGCTTGTCGACCGGCGGGTTCATCGCAAGGATGCTCCGGACGTTTGCGGCCGGCGCTATCGCGGCAACGCCGACGATCTCGATATCAGGCGCATAGCGCGGACCGACGATGCCGGTCCACAGCGCCGCGTGCCCGCCCTGCGAATGCCCCCACACCACGGTGCGCGCATCGAGCGTCAGCTCGGACATCTGCCGTGCGGCCCGTACCGAATCGAGCGCGGCCCGCGCTTCGCCTTCGCCGATGAGATAGGGATGCGGGCCGCCCTTCTCGGCGAATGAGTAGTCGGTGGCGACGATCACCCAGCCTGCCCGCACGACCCGGTCGAGTGCGGGAATGCCCAAGGCCGGGGCCGATATCAGCGACGGCATGCACTTCTGCTGCAGGCCGGTGGTGCCGTGCTCCCACGCGATCAGGGGACGCGGCCCCGCCGGCGGATCGACCGGTGCAAACACGGTCGCGACGGCGGTCGCACGCGTCGTGTCGCTCACCGTGGTCGTATAGAGGATGCGCCAGCCTCGCATGCCGGCCGGCAGCCTTACGTTCTGCAGGGGCTCGCTGCGGAGCAGTGCGCCCGGTGCATCCGCCACTTGCGCCGGCGGATCATAGAACGCATCGGGCACCCGCACCGTGACGCTGGCGACCATGTCTTGCGTCGCCGTCGCAGGGTCCGACTGAGCGGAAACTTCGCATGACGTGGGGACGGCGCCTGCAAGAAGGGCCAGCACGGCGAACCGGAGCAAACGACGTCCTGGAGCGATGGTCATAGCCCTCGCTCAATATCGCCGTGAGCCGACAAATTTGCGGCGGAGACGGCCGCGCCGCAAACGGCGTCAGGCCGCCTTCGATGCGCGCCCGGCAAACCCAGCCAGGAGCGTTGCGATTTCGTCCGCCGGCCGTGCCGCGCTGAACAGGAATCCCTGCACCTCGTTGCAGCCTTCGGCGCGCAGCCAGTCGAGCTGATCGACCGTCTCCACGCCCTCGGCGGTGGTGGTGATATTCAGGCTGCGGCCAAGGCCGGAGATCGCGCGCACGATCGCCACGCAATCGGTGCGGCGCGCCAGATCCTTGACGAAGGAGCGGTCGATCTTGATCTTGTCGAACGGAAAGCTGCGTAAGTAACTCAGGCTGGAATAGCCGGTGCCGAAATCGTCCATGGAGATGCTGACGCCGAGCTCGCGGAGCTGATGCAGGATCGCGAGATTGGCTTCGGTCTCGGCAAGGAACACGGACTCCGTGATCTCGAGCTCGAGGCGCCGCGGCGACAGGCCGGAATGCGCCAGCGCGGAGATCACCGCCTGCACCAGATTGCGGCTGCGGAACTGCACCGGCGACAGGTTGACGGCGACCTTGATCTCGTCGGGCCATTTCATCGCTTCCGAGCAGGCCTCGCGCAGCACCCATTCGCCAAGCTGGACGATCAGCCCGATGTCTTCGGCGACCGGCACGAACTCGGCCGGCGAGATCATGCCCTTGTCCGGATGGCGCCAGCGCAACAGCGACTCGAACCCGCTGATGCGGTCGGAAGCGATGTCGACCAGCGGCTGATAATGCAGCTCGAATTCGCCATTGGCGAAGGCGTGGCGCAGGTCGCGCTCGAGATCGCGGCGCTTCTGCGCCTGGCGGTCCATCTCCTGCTCGAAGAAACGATGCACGCCGCCGCCGTCCGACTTGGCGCGATAGAGCGCCATGTCGGCGTTGCGCATCAACTCCTCAGAGCTGGTGCCGTCGCCCGGCGACAGCGCGATGCCGACGCTCGCGCCGACCACCACCTCCATGCCGTCGATGTCGTAGCGGGCGCTCAGCGTCTCGATCAGGCGTTCGGCGAGGTCGCTGGCGTCGTTCGGCGTGACATCGCAGAGCACGATCGCGAATTCATCGCCGCCGAGCCGCGCGGCCAGATTATCGCCGGTGATGTCGGCCGTGAGACGCTCGGCGACCTGCTTGAGGAGCCGATCGCCCATCGCGTGGCCGAAGGAGTCGTTGACGTTCTTGAACAGATCGAGGTCGACGCACAGCACCGCGACGCGCTTGCTCCCGGACTTGCTCCGCTGCAGCGCCTCGCGCAGGCGGTCCTGGAAGAAATCCCGGTTCGCCAGATTGGTCAGGCCGTCATGATGGGCCATGTAGGCAATGCGGGCCTCGGCCTTGCGCCGCTCGGTGATATCGACGAGGGCCACGAGGTAACCGTCGCGGCCATCGAAGGAAACACGGCGGCCAAAGGTCAGCACATGGATTTCGCTGCCGTCCGCCTTGATGTGCCGCCAGTCGCGGCTGGAATGGTAGACGTCGCCGATCTCCTGCAGCGCCTTGCTGTGCGAGGCCCATTCGTCCTCCGGCCAGATCTCGCGCAATTTCATTGTCAGGAATTTCTCGCGCGAATAGCCATAGTGCTGGACCGCCGCGTCATTGACGCCGAGGAACTCCATCGTGGCTGCATCGAACACCCACATCGGCATCGGGTTGTTCTCGAACAACAGGCGGAACGAGACCTCGCGCCGTTTCAATGCCGTGACATCGGACAGGGTCAGCGACAGCATGTCGCCGAACGCCGTGACAGCGAGCCGCAGGCAACGGTCCTCGCTCTCGATCTCGAACTGGGTCCCGCTGGTCCTGCGGAGGGTCTCGCGCAGGCGCTCGGTGACCTCGGCCACGCAGAGCAGGTTTCCGCCCGCGCTGAGTCTTTGCCACGACAGCTCGTGCTCGGGCTGCTTCAGGAGCTTTGCTGCGCCCTGGTTGAGATGGACGATCTGGAAATCGAACGGCTCACCGTGGGGATCGCGAATGGCTGCCAGCGACAGCACCCCTTCATCGGTCGCCGCGAAGATCGTATCGAGCAGATTGTATTGGGCGCCGCGCTCGTTGACATAGGCGCCGATCAGCGTGCCGCCCCAGCGCGAGGAGGTCGGCAGCGCCAGCACGTCATAGGTGCGGACCAGGCCGTCGCGCACGCAATGCGCCGTGGCAAGATAGGGCCGGTCATTGCGGGCCGCGTTAGCGGCGGCTTCGCCGAGCGCGGTCGCACAGTCCGGCGGAAGCTCGTTCAGCGTCATGTCCCAGCGGTCGTCATTCAGCCATTGCTGGATGTAGCGGCCGGGTTGCGAGACGCTGAGCGTACCGCCCCTTTCCTTGAGCAGGACGATGTGATCGGCGAGCCGGCCGAGGCTGCCGAGCATGACGTCCTCATAGCGGGGCAAGCGGTCGCCCGGACGCAATGCGGCCTGCCATTTGCGCTTGAGAACCGGGACGTCGCCGAACATTTCTGTGGTGAATTTTCCCGACGACTTCTTCGCCGCACTCATGACGCGCCCCGAACAACCAGATCATGAGCCGGCCAACTCGGATCACGACCTCACTTCACATTCGAGCATGATCGCGGCGCAAACGCTCCGCGTTTTTCATGCTCCAGTCCCCGCCCACATCCAAATCAGGCTCGCTTAAAGCAATGTAAAGATTGCGCAGGCGCCGGAGCGTCGGCGCCATTATGACAGTTTTAAGTCAGGTCTTGGTTAGTGCGCGTTAGAGACTGTGACAGTCGTCGAAGATTTTACGCGTAAGATCAAGATCCGGAGCCGGATCATGATCTTGTCCTTCTGTTTGAGCATGATCTCCGCGCAAACGCTTCGCGTTTGTCGCGAGGGAAAACCGGCTTCCACTTTTCCGGATCATGCTCTAACGCGCGACGACTTCGACCTCGCCGTCGACGCCGTTGACGACGTTGAAGGGCCGCTCGAACACCTTGCCCTCGTTCTTGGCGATGGCGCGATATTCGCCTTCGGAGAGCACGACGCGCGGGAATGCACCGATCGATTCCTTGATGACGTCGCCGCCCGGCGTGATCACCGACCATGCCGTGTTCGCCAGTGCCTCGCCGCCTTTTTCGCTGACGAGCTTGAGCGTGATGACCGCCGCGCGATGGCTGACGGTGACGTCGGTGAGCTTGCCGGCCTGGACGCGGATGTCGGAGCGCACCACCGAATTGGCGTCGCCATAGTTGGAGATGATGTAGTAGGTCCCCTCAGGCAACAGCGCCACATCGCCGGCGGCGACGTTGGGGATCAGGGCATTGCGGTCCGATCCGTCGAACTGGCTACCCTTGTAGATCGCAAACGAAATCTGGTTCGGCGGAATCTTGCTGGAGCCGACCCGGCCTTCGATCCGCAGGCCGCCCGCCGGCAGGATGAAGGATTCGCGATCGGTTTCCGACTTCAGGCTCACGGCGCGCACCGCGCTGACCAGGCCGAGCGCCACGTGGACCACGTAATTGCCTGGTGCCAACACGATGTTGGGCGTGGCGCCGCGGTCCTCGCGGATCAGCTTGAAGGTACCGTTGTCGTCCGGCTTGTCGGCAAACACCCGCCATACCAGGCCATTGTTGATGACCGGCAAATCCTTGCCATAGCGGGCGGTCAGCGACAGCACCGCCTGATTTGCAGTCGAGGCCCCCGGCGGCGGGGCCGGCGGGGTGGTGGCGATCGAGGGCTGCATGATCGTCGGCTGGGTCAATGGCGCCGGCAGGTTCGGCGTCGACCCCGGTCCGGACGGCGGCGCCAGGTTGATCGCAGGCCCGGCGTCGGGAACCGCAGCCGGCGGTACTGGGGGCGGCCGCTCCCCAAACCATTGCGCCGAAACGGCAGTCGGAACCGTCAAAACCAGGGCTACGGCAAGCAGAATCGCCGGGAGGAGCAGCAAGCCCCGCCCGCATCGTCCGATGCGATCGCCCCAAACAATCATGGAACGATGCTTTTCAACGAAAACGCGGCAAATTCAAGCCTCCACAGCCTTACCGCGTTGCAGTTACGGAACCCCAGACCCTCGCCACCTGACTGTCGCGCTCAAGTCACAATCGCTCCCTAGGCCCTATGCTGCTGAGGCATAAACCATGCATGCGATCGATTCTGGCGGCGCCTCGTCGCGGAGCCTAATCTCGCGCCGGCAGGAGAAGTCAGAGTGTTGGATAGCTGGATGGGCCGGAGCCAGAAGAGCGCCGATGGCTCCGACAAGCTAGGCCTTGGCGCCCAGCGCCGCCCCGTGATCGGGCTGGCACTGGGTGGCGGCGCCGCGCGCGGTTTTGCCCATATCGGAATCGTCAAGACGCTGATCGCCCACGGCATCATTCCGAACGTCGTGGTGGGCACGTCGATCGGCGCCGTGGTCGGCGGCGCCTACGCGGCCGGCCATCTCGATACGCTGGAGGCCTGGGCGCGCAGCCTGCAGCCGCGCAACATCCTCGGCTATCTCGATATCCGGCTGAACGGCTCGGGCCTGATCGGCGGCACCAAGCTTGCCGCCGAGCTCGAAGCCGCGATCGGCCAGACCCAGATCGAGGAGCTGCCGGTCAAGTTTGCGAGCGTCGCGACCGAGGTACGCACCGGCCATGAGATCTGGCTGACCCATGGCCGCGTCGTCGATGCGATGCGCGCCTCCTACGCGCTGCCCGGCATCTTCGCACCTGTCCTGGTGGGCGACCGCTGGCTGGTCGACGGCGCGCTGGTCAATCCGGTGCCGGTGTCGGCGGCGCGCGCTTTCGGCGCGGAGATCGTGATCGCCGCCAACCTTTCCAGCGACGTGTTCACCCATTCCACGACGATCTATTCGCACGGCCAGCCGACCGAGGTCACCGTTGTGCCCGAAGTCGTTCCGGATCCGGTCCCGCCGAAGCGCCGCTTTGGCAAGTTCTTCTCGGCCGAGCGCACCATGAAGCGCGAGTTCTTCGGCAGCAGCACGCGGCCGGGCATCTCGACCGTCATGGTGGACGCCTTCAACATCATGCAGGACCGCATCACCCGCGCGCGGCTCGCCGGCGATCCGCCGGACCTCTTGATCTCGCCGCGCGTCGGCAAGATCGGCTGGTTCGACTTCCATCGCGCGGACGAGCTGATAGTGCATGGCGTGCGCGCCGCCGAGCGTGCGATCGAGTCGATCCAGGAGGCGATCGACATCCTGGTGCCGCCGGCGACGACCACCGCTGCCGGCGCAGTCCCCGACGAGACCAAGGAATAGGCTTCAGGCCGTCTTGATGTAGTCGCGCAGCGCTTCCTGCTCGGCTTCGTATTCCTGGACCCGGCGCTTGACGATGTCGCCGATCGAGATCAGGCCGACCACGCGACTGTCCTCGAGCACGGGCAGATGGCGGAATTTTCCGAGCGTCATCATTTCCATGATGCCGGCGACGGTGTCGGACGGCCGGCAACTGACCACCTTACGCGTCATCACCTCGCTGACGGGCTCATCGAGCACGCGGGCGCCGCGCTCGCCGAGCACGCGAACGATGTCGCGCTCCGACAAGATGCCCTCGATGCGGCCCTCGTCCATGACCAGCACAGCGCCGATCTTGCGCTCGCCGAGCGTCTTGATCGCATCGCTCAAGGTGGCGCCCGGCGGGACGCTCGTGATGTGATGGCCCTTGGAATCAAGAATGGAACGTACCGTCATTGCCGCCTCCTGAATCACTGCCGCGCCTCGACCAGAAGGCGTGACATCGTTCGCGAGTCTTCAATCAACAGTTCCGCGCGGTTTTCGTTTACGGCGCGGCGGGCAACAAGCGCGGCCATCGTGCAGCGCAAGAGGCGGCAGCTTGCGTCACAACTTTCAACCAATGATGGATGAAATCGCCCTGCGCCGCAAGCGGCGATCAGACGCGGTCCGACCCGTCAGGCGACAACGCATCTGCAGCATGACGGCGTTCCCGCGGCACCGGATCGAACAGCGAGAACAGCACGAGCCCGGCCAGAAAGCCGCCGATATGCGCCTGCCAGGCGACGCTGGCGCCATCGGCGCCGATCGCGATCGAGCCGATGCCGAAGATGAGATTGACGCCGAACCAGATCGCGAGAAAGGCGAGCACGCGACCATCGCGCAGCGCGCGCGACAGCGACAGTGCCGGCACCTTGGCCGCCGCCTCCGCGTCGCCGCGGCTGAAGGAAAGGAAGCTGCCCTTCACGAAGGCAAAGCGGATCGCCGCCGCCATGGTGCCGGAGACGGACGCGGATGCGCCGATCATCGGCGCGATGGCATGCTCATGGGTCAAGAGATGCGCGAGCGCGCCGGCAGCCGCCGTGACCGCCATGAACAGATAGAAGCGCAACGCGCCGAACCGCCGCGCCAGCGCGCTGCCGAACGGCAACAGCCAGAGCACGTTGAAAACGATATGGGTGAGGTTGGCGTGCAGCAGCGAATAGGTGACGAAGGTCCAGACCTTGGCCCCCTCGCCGCCGGGAAAGGTGATGTTGAGCAGCGTGGAATCGTAGCGCTTCGGAATGAAGCCGAAGACGTCGATGGTCCAGTTCTCCCACTCCGGCGGCAGCAGCACGCGCAAATGAATGAGCGCGATCAGCGCAATGTAGGCCGTCAGCGCCGACGGCAGGGTGAGGATCGGCTCGCGCGGAGGATCCGGCGGCGCATCTGGCGGAGGTTCAAACTGCGATTCCAAGGGACTGATGACCTTAGCGCGGCGCGGATGGGCGATCAGCCCAGATAGGCGGCTTTGGCCGCATTGTGCAAGTGCACAAGCAGCAAAGAGCAAGAATAAGGGCGGGCTCTGAGAATTTCACCTTACACTGACATTGCCGGAATTTTGGAAAACGGACGCGCTCTCCTCAATCAAAATCCATGGAACAAATCGTGATTCGGAAAACAGAAAACGGCTGAGATCCACGGAAACCGAGATCACCTTCAATCTGGGCTGCCTCCGTCGATCGCCGAGCCATGCGAGCTGATTGGTGAACGGTCCACCCGCGGCTTGCGGAAAAGAGTCGTTACGTCAACAGCGCTGCATTTTTCCGATTCGCCGAAGCGATATCCTTCTCGAAACATAGGCTTTGTCGGATGCCTCATGCAGTTCAACCGCATCATCGGTCCGACGGAAGACTTCCAGGTATGGAGCGCGAGCAGCCACGGCTTCTCGTTCGTGATCAGCAGTGAGAGTCGTAGCGGTCCCGGCCTTCACGGTGAACCCGGCTTTGTTGCCTCATGGCGTCCCATCGATCTGAACAGGCCTGCGATCAGAGTGGGCGGTTCGCCGTTCAAGAGCTTTGCTGAAGCCGAGAAAGCTTGCGAGGCCATGCTGACGCACCTTACGGATGACAAGGCCGGATAACCGGCGCGAAATTCGACCAGGAGTTCGCGAGGCACATGGTCGCCGATCAACATTCCGGGTCTGTGGAATTGCTCACGATCGCGTTCGCAACCGCCGTTACCCAACTGTTGTAGTTGTAACTCGCTCATTCACGTTCCCGTAGCCGGCTTTACGCCCGACGTTTGCTCGGATTAGGTCCCGCCGCGTTGGCGCAGGATGCCGTGTCTATGAACTTCGATCATGATGATGAGAGCGACTACAAAGTCTCGATCGGCAGCTTCGTGGCGGGCTTCATCCTTGTGATCGGCCTTATTATTGTCCTGACGTCATTGGCCGTGCCGATCTTCGAATGGGCCTTGAGCTATCCGTTCTAGATTCATCGAACGCCGCGCTTGATGCGCGTCACCGTGTTTACTGCGATCTTTATTACTTGCCTATGCGAGGAAGCCTCGAGCCAGCTCGATTTCTTACGCAGCCTCGGATTTGAACGTGCCGCTTGCTGGGGTGCGACCGGGAGGCGGCAATGACCTTACTCACACCGTTATTCATCGTCACCGCGATCATTGGTCTCATGCTGTTCGTCAGCGGCTGCTGGACACGGCGGCGATGAGGCTCTTGGATATCACCGCCCTGATCGCGGGCGTCCTCATTCTGACCAACCTCATCGTGGCCGGCATGCGGCGCATGACGAACAAGCCGCTGTGGCACCGACGCAGTGCTCTTCAGGGCCATCCTCTGCGCCGCCAGACAGCGATTCCCAAAAGCGTTGAGGGCGGGCCCTGAGAAAGCCCGCCCTCTGCTGCTGTCGGTCTTGTCGCGCCCAAGGGGAACGGGAGAACATCCCATCCCCTCCCCGCGCGATGACCTGATTGTTCGACGCCACCTGTGTACGGACCCGCCGGCCCCTGGAGAACAGCCGGCAAGAACGGGAATGAGCAAACAGTAGAGGGGCATGCGGGCGGCGCCAAGCTCATAGTTAATTTAACGTTAACACCGCAAAGCTGCCGGAAAGCTTGCGAAAACGTGGCCGCGGCATGGACGCTGCAAAAGTTCCCCTGCACTACTGAGAATGAATGCGTTTGCGCGAAACCGGGACAGATGTGTCCCGCCACGGCAAGCGCGGAGCAAGGTTCTTGAATGAAGCATCCGGGAAGCCGCGAATTCTTCGCTTATTGGGACAAGACGCGCGGCAACGCGCGCGCGCCCGATCGCAGCGACCTCGATCCCGAGGCCGTTCGCGAGCGGCTCGGCGACATTTTCGTGCTGTCCTACGAGCATGAGGCCGGCTTTCCCTTTCGTGTCGCCGGCACACGGGTCTGCGCCCTGCTCGGCCGCGACCTCAAGGACGAGAGCTTTGCGGCGCTGTTCACCGGCGAGAGCCGCCATCAGATCGAGGACATCGTCACCTTTGTCGCCGAGGAGATGCTGCCCGCGGTCGCCGGTGTCACGGCGGCGAGCCCGGCGGGCACACCGGAGCATCTTGAACTGCTGCTGCTACCCTTCAACAACCGCGCGCACGTGCCGGTGAGCCTCACCGGCCTGCTCACGCCGTTCGAGAGCGTTGCGGCCACGCTCTCCGATTTCAAGCTGACCTCATGGCGCTATCTGCACCCGCCGGAAAGATTCGTGCCGCGTGCACTGCGAAAGCTCGCGATCGCGCGCGGCTGCATGGTCTATGAGGGTCTGCGGTAACCGCTGACGCGGCCGCGCGATCCGGTTATCATCCCTGCGGTTCAACGAAACCGGAGGAACGCCATGGACGCCGCGACGCCGCAGGCGCATCAGACTGCCGACACGCATTCCCATCTCGTGCGCCCGCAGGAAATGGAGTGGCAAAGGACCCGTTTCCCCGGCTGTGAGGCCAAGACGCTGCTGTTCGACCGCAAGACCGGCTTGATGACGGCCTTGATGCGCTTTGCGCCGGGCGCAGTGCTGCCCGACCACGAACACGTCAATATCGAGCAGACCTATGTGCTCGAAGGTTCGCTCGTCGACAAGGAAGGCCCGGCGCAGGGAATCGCCGCGCAGGCGGGCGAGTTCATCTGGCGCGAAGCCGGCAGCCGCCACGCCGCCTGGTGCCCGGAAGGTGGCTTGATGCTCGCGATTTTCCAGGTACCGAACAAGTTCTTCGAAGCGGACGGCCGCGTGGTCGACGCGGCCGGTGCCGATTGGGACGAGGCGTGGGGGCACACGAGATAGTGGCGCGATAGCTTGCCCACGATGGCGATCGTGGACGCGACGCCACCTTCTTGCTCATCAGGGTTGCGCGAGATGCCAGGCGCCGTTGAGGAAGCCGTCGCCGGTGATGTCGCCGGGCTTCTGGTCCTTGGCGAAAGTGTAAAGCGGCTTGCCCTTGTAAGCCCACTGCTTGGAGCCATCGTCGCGCGCGATGATGGTGTAGCCCTCGCCCGGCTTGTCGTTCGCTTCGGCCTTCAGGACCGGCCAGTTTGTCGCGCACGGGCCGTTGCACGCCGACTTGCCATCGGAGTCCTTGTCAAAGGTATAGAGGGTCATGCCCTTCGCGTCCGTCAGCACAGTTCCTTTCGCGGTGGCACCGGTCTTGGTCGGCGGCGCCGCGAACGCCGCGGAGACCGCCGCCAGCGAGATGGCGGTGGCGAGTGCGAAACCAATCGATGGGTTCTTCATGATAGCTCCTGTAAGGAAGTGGCTTGCATGAGTAGGACATGCAGCGGCGCGTTCTATTCCGCGGGAGAGCACGGAGAATTTTTTCGCCCTGTCTGCCTGACAGGGGGGAATAATTCGGCAAGTGGCGTTCGGCCGAAAGTTCGCTGGTCCGCCCTATCCATTCGTTGTCCGCGGTGTCGGTTTTTGCCGGATTTGCGTCATTTCGGAGCGCGCGGTAAACGGGTAGCTTGTGCTGCAGGGACGACGTGATTTCGTCGAGCAACGTAAGCAATGAACTGGCGACTTCTCGCGTGGGGCGGTCTTGCCGCTGCCGCGCTTTTCCTGATCATCGGTGGTAGCTGGCTTCTGACGCTGCCCTCGGCGCCGGCATTTGGCAATGCGCCACCAATCGCGAACCAAGAGGCTGATGCGACGGTGGCGGCATTGAAGCCGCCGAAGCGGCAGCGGCCGCTGATCGCGATCGTCGGCATCAATGAGCAGACCGAGACCACCGACTATCTGATGCCCTATGGCATCCTCAAGCGCGCCGATGTCGCCGACGTGGTGACGCTTGCGACGGGACCCGGTCCGGTGACCCTGTTTCCGGTGCTGAAGGTGGAGCCGCACGCCACCATCGCGGCGTTCGATGCGCAACATCCTGACGGTGCCGACTATGTCATCGTCCCCGCCATGAGCCGTGACGACGATCCAGTCGTCGTGCAATGGATCAGGCAGCAGGCGCAAAAGGGCGCGATCGTCGTCGGCGTCTGTGTCGGCAGCATGGTGGTCGCCAGCACCGGGCTGCTCGACGGCAAGCGGGCGACCACGCATTGGTACTCCGTGAAAGATCTGCGCGAGAAGCATCCGGCGGTCCATTACGTGAGGGATCGCAGGATCGTGGTCGACCAGGGCGTGGCGACCACAACGGGGATCACGGCTTCCATGCCGATGTCGCTCACGCTGATCGAGGCGATCGCAGGTCGCGACAGGGCGCAAGCCGTTGCACGCGAGATCGGCCTCCCCCATTGGAATGCCCGCCACGACAGCGGCGCGTTCCAGTTCACGCGGCCGTTCGCGCTGACGGCGATCCAGAACACGCTGGCCTTCTGGAACCGCGAGCAACTCGGCATCGCGCTTACGCCAGGCATCGACGAAGTCTCGCTCGCGCTTGCAGCCGACGCCTGGTCGCGGACCTATCGTTCGCGGGCGGTGACCTTTGCCGCAACGGCGGAGGCGCAGCCGAGCCGCAACGGCCTGCGCATCCTTCCCGATCAAGTCGCGAACCAGTGGCCCGCCGAGCGATTGCTGCAACCGGTCGGGTCGCTGCCGCCGGCGCAAGCGCTGGACCAGAGCCTGCAGCGGATCGAGGCGCGCTATGGAGGGCGCACGGCCGACTTCGTCGCCATGCAGCTCGAATATCCGAAGCAAGGCGCACCGGATTGAAGTTGCCTCGGTCCGCCCAGGCATAATTTCCTCTCGCTGGCGCCACCTGTCATCTGCCTGTCACGAAATGTGCCGACTTCTCGCTCGGTACATTCCGAGGACACCGATGGACTATTTCCGACGCTTCACCTTCCTGTTCGCGGCGCCCGTGTTCGATCCGGAGGATCTCGAGGGCATCCGGTTCAACCAGATCATCGACGAGATCCAGCGCTCCGGCTTCGAGGTCGTGCGCGCCCGCAAGCTCGAGGATGCCGAGATCGCCGTGCAGACGGATGCGGCGATCGGCTGCATGGTGGTCGACTGGGGCAAGAAGGGCCTGGAAGGCAAGACCGCGTCGCTGATCAACCTGATGCGGCGGCGCGGGCTCGACTTCCCGATCATCCTCCTGATCCGCCGCAAGCGGTTCGAGGACCTGCCGGTCGAGGTGCTCGACTTCATCGATGGCTATGTGTTCCTGTCCGAGGAAACGCCGCCCTTCATCGCCAAGAACCTGATCAGCCGGCTGAAGCAATATGCGGAGACGCTGAAGACGCCGTTCTTCGGCGCGCTGGTCGATTATGCCGAAGAGGGCAATCAGCTCTGGACCTGTCCCGGCCACAATGGCGGCGTGTTCTACAGCCGCAGCCCGATCGGACGCGTGTTCGTCGAGCATCTCGGCGAAGCCGTGTTCCGCGACGACCTCGACAATTCCGTGCTCGATCTCGGCGATCTCCTGACCCATGAGGGGCCGGCGCTGTGGGCGCAGAAGGAAGCTGCGAAGATCTTCGGCGCGGAGAAGACCTATTTCGTGCTCAACGGCACCTCCACGTCCAACAAGGTTGCGCTCGGCTCGCTGGTCACCGACGGCGACCTCGTGCTGTTCGACCGCAACAACCACAAGGCCGCCCACCATGGCGCGCTGCTGCTCGGCGGCGGCATCCCGGTCTATATGCCGACCGTTCGCAACGCCTGGGGCCTGATCGGGCCGATGCGCTGGGACGCGCTGGATGAGGCCGCATTGCGGGAGCGCATCCGCAACCATCCGTTGGTCAAGGACAAGGACGCCTGGAAGCGGCCCCGCCCCTTCCGCGTCGCCGTGGTCGAGCAGTGCACCTATGACGGCACCATCCACAGCGCGGAAATGATCCTGGGGCGCATCGGCCATCTCTGCGACTACATCCTGTTTGACGAGGCCTGGGCCGGCTTCATGAAGTTCCATCCGATCTATGCCGGCCGCTTCGCGATGGGCCTTGCCGACCTCGGCCCCGAGGCGCCCGGCATCATCGCCACGCAATCGACCCACAAGCAGCTCGCGAGCTTCTCGCAGGCCTCGCAGATTCATGTCCGCGACCGCCACATCAAGGGCCAGAAGCGCCGGGTCGAACATCGGCGTTTCAATGAAAGCTTCATGCAGCACGCCTCGACCTCGCCGTTCTATCCGCTGTTCGCCTCGCTCGACGTCGGCGCGCAGATGATGAAGGGCCGCTCCGGCGAGGTGTTGTGGGACGACACGATCCGGCTCGGCATCGAATTGCGCAAGAAGATCCGCGCCACCCGCCGCGAGTTCGAGGAGAACGAGGCCCGTCCCGAGCGCCGCTGGTTCTTCGAGCCGTTCGTGCCGGACCGCGTGATGATCCCGGACGTCGCGCGCGAAGGCGGGGCGCACAATGTCGCCTGGGAAACCATCTCGACCGACCAGCTCGCGACCAATCCGGCATTCTGGCAGCTCAAGCCCGGCGACAACTGGCATGGCTTCCCCGAGATGACGGCGGGCTTTGCCATGACCGACCCGAACAAGCTGACGCTGCTCACGCCCGGGTTCGACCATGCGACCGGCGCCTATGCCGAGCACGGCGTCCCGGCCCCGGTGGTGGCGCAATATCTGCGGGAGAACCGCATCGTCGCCGAGAAAAATGACCTCAACTCCCTGCTCTTCCTGCTCACGCCCGGCGTGGAGGCGAGCAAGGCGGGGACGCTGATCTCGGGGCTCGTCGCCTTCAAGAAATTGCATGACGACAATGCGCTGCTCGAAGACGTCATCCCCGAATTCTTCCGCCGCCGGCCCGCCCGTTATGCTGGCGTGCGCCTGCGCGACCTCTGCGGCGACATGCACCGCTTCTTCCGCGCGGCCAATGTCAGCGCGCTGCAGCGCAAGCAGTTCCTGCCTGAGCACCTCCCCGACATCGCGATGTCGCCGCGCGAGGCATCACGCTACCTCGTGCGCAACGACGTCGATTATCTCCCGATCGACGAGGTTTCGGGCCGCATCGCTGCAACCCCGTTCGTGGTCTACCCGCCCGGCATCGCCACCATCGTGCCGGGCGAGCGGCTGTCGGAACAGACAAGGCCGATGATCGATTACCTGAAGATGTTCGAGGCATCCTTCAATGCCTTCCCCGGCTTCGAGGTCGAGATCCAGGGCGTCTACAAGGAGATCGACGCCACGGGGCGCGTGCGCCTGTTCACCTATGTGATTTCCGAGTGACGGCCGATGAACGAGGAGAGGATCACCGTCAGGGCCTCGCGCGAGGCCGATGTCGAGGCCATGCTGTCGATCTACCGCCGCCACATCCGGCGCGGCGTCGACGACAGCGTCGAGGACAGCGGGGTGCCGGAGCCGGACGATTTTCGCGACCGGCGCAAGAATTTCCGCAACCATCGCCTGCCGCATTTGGTCGCGACCCGTGCCGGCGAGGTGGTCGGCTATGCCTATGTCGTGCTGTTCCGGAAGCGGCCGGCCTATCGCTATGCAGTAAAGCATTCGATCTATGTGCATCACGAGCATGTCGGCCGCGGCATCGGGCGCCTGTTGCTCGGCGAACTGATCGACGCCTGCGCTGCGGCCGGGTTTCGCCAGATGATCGGCTATATCGACAGCGACAACGCACCCTCGCTCGCGCTGCATGAGCGTTTCGGCTTTGCCCGCGTCGGGCTCCTGCCCGGCGTCGCCTACCGGTTCGGCCGCTGGGCCGATACCGTGATGGTGCAACGCTCGCTCGGCCCCGGCACCACCGAGGCACCGCCCCCCGCGCCATTATCGCGGAGGTGAGCAACCCTCGGCCAACTCGGCCGAGTCGCTATGTCGGCCGCCAGCGCACCGGGAAGCTTCGCGCGACCGCAAGCGCCGCGCGCTCGTTGGCCTCGAGCGCGATCTTCTGCGCCAGCATGACGTCGCCGGCCACCAGCGTGTCCCTGGGCACGAAACACCAGCCGGCATGCAGCCGGCCGAGCTCGTCCAGCTCGTAGATATTCATGCCGGTGCCGTGACGAATCCGGTAGCGCCTGCCGCTGTGGCAGCCGATCACGTCGAAATGGCCGCTCGCCTCATATTGCGCAAGCTGCTCCGGCGTCAGCCACTCCTTCAGCAGCGCCAGACCGCGTGACTGGCTGTCATCCAGTACGCAATATTCGACGAACCGCCGCCACGCCGCACGCGCCAGCCGCGCGGCCTCGGCGAACGCCCGCGACAGCCTGCCGGACATGGACCGGCTTAGCCGCCGACAAGTCGCGGATAGAACAGCGTCTCTTCGGCCTTCGGATCGAAGGAACGGACCACGGTCGGCTGCCCCGACACGTCCCGCACCGCAGCGGTGTACCCGCTCTTCATCAGTGCGTCGAAGCGCAATTGCGCCTCGCGCAGAGCCTTCTCGTCGGCGGGATTGAAGTTGTGCCGGCTGTCGCCAGTGTGATCCATCACGATTTGCGTCGCCATCCCCGCACTCCCTTGCTGGATGAAACTGCAAAGCTAATGAGAGATTAGGGCGAAAGTTCCGGCTGCGCCAGTGCAAAGTCGTGCGAGGTCTTTCGATTTTGCACGTTGGCATGATAGCCTCAATTTTAGCCACCGCCGAACCGGGCGCTGCGCCCGCCTCGGTGCAGCGCACCGCCTCATGACGATGGCGGGTTTGTGGCTTGATGAACCGGAAGACCGCTTCGGGATGCGGTGACGGCCAAGGCGGATCTAAAGCGGGCGGGTCTGAAGCGGGCGGATCGGAAGCGGCGGTGACATGTCCCTCGAGGAATCCGGCCGGCATGTCGTCGAGTTCGTCAGGGATCACCGGTCCTGGGCGGCGCCGATCGTCTTCGCGCTGGCCTTCGCTGAATCGCTCGCCTTCCTCTCGCTTGTCGTGCCGGCCTGGGCCGTGCTGGTCGCCATCGGGGCGATGATGCGCAGCGGCGGCATCGCCTTCCTGCCGGTGTTCGTCGCCGGCGCGCTGGGTGCTGCGTCCGGCGACTGGCTGTCCTACTGGATTGGCGGCAAGTTCAAGCATGCGATCGGCCGGATGTGGCCGTTCTCGCGGCATCCCGACCTCCTGGTTCACGGCGAGGCCTTCATCAAGAAATGGGGCGTGCTCGCGATCTTCATCGGCCGCTTCTCCGGCCCCTTGCGCGCCTCGGTGCCGATCGTCGCCGGCATGCTGCGGATGCCGTGGCAGCCATTCCAGATCGCGAATTTCGTCTCGGCCTTCATCTGGGTGGCGGTGCTGCTGCAGCTCGGCGACGTCGGCG
Source organism: Bradyrhizobium sp. USDA 10063 (assembly GCF_054063735.1). Lineage (NCBI taxonomy): Bacteria > Pseudomonadati > Pseudomonadota > Alphaproteobacteria > Hyphomicrobiales > Nitrobacteraceae > Bradyrhizobium > Bradyrhizobium sp. USDA 10063. The sequence continues at coordinate 1,966,218 of NZ_JBSSGP010000002.1, forward strand.
CACTGCTGTGGGGGTGGCTGTGGGAGCACGTGGTGCAGCGGTTTTGGGGGTGAGCGGCGCAATGACGGGTGAGATCGGATTCAAATTTCAAACAGCTCTCCGTCGTCATCGTCCGCGAAGGCGGACGATCCAGTATTCCAGAGGCAGCGGTGCTTGAGCCGAAAGTCCGCGGGTTACTGGATGCCCCGCCTTCGCGGGGCACGACGGTTGAGTGCGGTGCGAGGATGTGACTCCGCATTCTCGCGGCACGAACTGCCCGAGCTTTGCGTCTCGTTTCACCCTCCGCGATAGCAGAGGGCGCAGGGAAAGCCGGGTGCTGGTTGCACCCGTGGGTCCCGTGCAAAGGTAGCACGGGGGTAGGACCACAGGTTCAACCGATTCACACCGGCTTTCCCTGCGCGATGGTTTTACGGCTTACTTCGTGCTCTTCCCGGTGACCGGGCTTTCTTGCCACCGTCACCTCTCGCGCAAACTTGTTTGCGCAAAAGGCTTAGCGCCAGCGTCGGGGCGCCAGAACCACACGACTTCGCCGTCCGCTGATATTGCGTTCGTCTGTCGCAACACCAGCGTCCACCGCCTCCCCGAGCCCAACGTCCGTGACGATCGCGATACGCCCCTCTTGATCGGGCCGGGATGGCGGCGGCTTTTAAAGTGATTTGCGGCAGGCGACCACCGATTTCTTTTTTCGCGCGCGACTGGACAGCGCAAATCAGCTTGAAAGCATTGGAGAAATTCGCGCGAGCGCGCAGGCGCCCCAATGGTCCTTCCGGCGCGACATCTTTCGCTTTCGCGCGCCAGTTCGAAACGTGTAGAACGACAGCACACCAAGAAGAACAAGCTTTAGAGGGAGGCACGACTTGAAACGACTGGCCATGATTGCCGCTGTTCTTGCGATCGCAAGCTCCGCGGCCTCCGCGCAGACCTATCCGGCGCGGCCCATCACCCTGCTGGTGCCGTTCGCCGCGGGCGGCGCGACCGACACGGTGGCGCGGGTGACGGCGCAATCGATGTCGAAGCAGCTCGGCCAGACCATCATCGTCGAGAACGCGACCGGCGCCGGCGGCACCATCGCGGCGACGCGCGCCGCCCGCGCCGAGCCTGATGGTTACACCCTCCTGATCCACCACATCGGCATCTCGACGGCGGCAACGCTTTACCGCAAGCTGCCCTACGACACCAAGACGGCGTTCGCGCCGATCGGCCTCGTCACCAACGCGCCGATGACCATCATCGCCCGGCCCGATTTGCCGCCGAACAATCTCGCCGAGCTGGTCACCTACATCAAGGCCAACGGCGACAAGATGACCTTCGCCAATGCGGGCCTGGGCGCCGCCTCGCATCTCTGCGGCATGCTGTTCATGAAGGCGATCGACAAGCAGATCCTCACCGTGCCCTACAAGGGCAATGCGCCCGTGATGAACGACCTGATCGGCAAGCAGATCGACCTCTCCTGCGACCAGACCACCAACACGACCGGCCCGATCTCATCCAAGGTCATCAAGAGCTACGCCATCACCACCAGGACCCGCCTCGCCTCCATGCCCGATTTGCCGACCGCCGACGAAGCCGGCCTGAAAGGTTTTGAAGTCGGCGCCTGGCACGGCATCTACGCGCCGAAGGGCACGCCCGACGAGATCGTGCGAAAACTATCCAAGGCGCTGCAGGACGCGCTGCGCGATCCGGACCTCGTGAAGCGCTTCAACGAGATCAACACCGAGCCGGTAGCGCAGGACGAAGCCACGCCCGAAGCGCTGCAGGTGAAGCTGGTGAGCGAGGTGGACCGGTGGAAGCCGATCATCGAGGCGGCGGGGCAATTTGCGGATTGAGGGCAATCAGGGCCGGAGCATAGGCCCTCATGGCCGCGCGACAGCTTCCATGACTTCCTTCGGACGTCGCTTGATCGCCAACAGGTAGGCGGCGGCGGGAGCATCCGGCATGCGCCGTCCCTGTTCCCAGTTTTTCAGCGTGGGAAGCGGAATGCGATACGCCGCCGCGAAGTGATGTTGCGACATCCGCAGCGAACGACGGATGGCCTTGACGTCAGGCAATTCAACCTTGGAGACACGCGAACCCCGCACCTTCTTGCCAGCGGCATGCCTTGCCGCCTGTTGCAGACTCTCGATCAGCTCTTCTCCGAACTTGCCCATGCTTCTTCTTCCTTTCCCGTCGCTCACCTCTTCAACACCGCGACCAGCTTTCGAACGATCTTCTTTTCGTCGGCCGTGAGATTTTCCTGGCGTGCTTTCGCGTAGACCATCAGCAAATAGAGCGGACGGTCGCCGCTATAATAAAAATAGATCACCCGCGCGCCGCCCCGTTTGCCGCTGCCGGGCCGCATCCATCGAATCTTCCGCACCCCGCCGGTTTCGGGAATCAGGTCGCCCTCTTCGGGATTCCGCGCGATGAACTCGATGAAGGCTTCCCGCTCGGCCTCGTCCCAGACATCCTGGGCCTGGCGGACAAAGACCGACGTTTCCGCCACGGTGATGAATCGTCGAACCACCTCAGCAATATACGCCATTGGCGCCCATAACACCAGCAGAAAGACGCCACTGGCGTCTAGCGCAAATTCGCGGGCGGGGCCGAGCGGCGTAGCGTGCTGCTCATGACTGTCGTCAACAACCAGAGCCCGCCGTGCCCTACAAGGGCAATGCGCCCGTGATGAACGACCTAATCGGCAAGCAGATCGACCTCTCCTGCGACCAGACCACCAACACCACAGGCCCGATCTCATCCAAGGTCATCAAGAGCTACGCCATCACCACCAAGACCCGCCTCGCCTCCATGCCCGATTTGCCACACCGCCGACGAAGCCGGCCTGAAGGGTTTTGAGGTCGGCGCCTGGCACGGCATCTACGCGCCGAAGGGCACGCCCGACGAGATCGTGAAGAAACTATCCAAGGCGCTGCAGGACGCGCTGCGCGACCCGGATCTCGTGAAGCGCTTCAACGAGATCAACACCGAGCCGGTGGCGCAGGACGAAGCCACGCCCGAAGCGCTGCAGGTGAAGCTGGTGAGCGAGGTGGACCGGTGGAAGCCGATCATCGAGGCGGCAGGGCAATTCGCGGATTGAGATGTCGCGTGCCGGCTCAATAGGCAAACCGGTCGCAGTCAGGTGGGATCCAGCGCTCGGCTTTGCTCCACTTGCCTTACCCATCCCACTCACTTCCCGCATGGCAAGCGTGGCTTTTCTCCACCAAGGCTGATGCCGAGACTCAGGCCAGATGGCAATTGTTCGATGGCGATAAGAGCGCGGTTGTCGGTAATAAGTCGACCATCGTGGAGTTCCGCATAGGAAGGAAACCACTTGTCGTCTTCTGAGTGAAATTCGTACACGATCAATTTAGGATGAAAACCTCTCCATTTCATGTTTTTTACTAAATGCTGGGCCTGTACGGCGGCATCCGGCAAAGCGTCGTGTGCATCGTAATGCCGCTTCACGCCTGTTCCTCGAAACATAAAGGAAATCTGACAATCGTCGTGAAACGATTGAATCTCCACAGTAGGTTTTTTTCGTTCGGAGAGCTTTGACAAGAACATCCGCAGCCAATTTCGCACACCGACATAAACTTCCTTTCCGGCCTCGGTGGCGATGGTCGTTACAAAGGGCTTAAAAATAAGTGTTATAAAGAGCACGCCGATAACGATGAGTTCAGTCGTGCTCTCAGCCGCGTTGTTTGACAGCGGTATTCGTTTCACCGGCATTGGAGCCGTACGCAGCACGTCATCAATCCATTGCGAATCCACTTCTCTCGGATCGACGGCAAAGTTAATCCAACAGTCATTATTGATCGCTGGAAGAAATGCCGGTGACGATGGGGCCGGCGCTGTATCCACTTCAAGATCACGAAAACTAAGCCGCTTACCATCGTAAAGTCCGAGAACCGCAGCCACAAATCTCTCGCCACTCGAACTGGTAAAATCGGCCGCGGCCAAGACCTTGCCGAGGGGAAAGCCCGGATCATGTCCCTTGAGCAGTCTGAGCCCGTCACCATTTATTTTGTCGACGATGTAGACGGGATCGATCGGAACGAGCAGTTCTCCGTCTGGTCCGGTCGCGTCGGACCAGATAACTGAACCGACAACTTTTCCGAAGATGGCGGTGGCCGAATGCCTCTGCTTTATTTGCTCAACCCATAAACAGGCATCGGCACTATTTGCGAGCAAATCCGGCATTTAACCTCCGAGCTACAGTTACTTCAGTCGTTTTCCAAGGTCATTGTCGTCGGCAGCGACAGTGTGAATTGCGCACCGCGACTAACGCCGAATCATTTGGCTACCATCAGCCGACACGCGAGCCGCTGATCTCCCCACCGAATGGCAAAGGTTTCCGTAACCTCAAACCAGCTACCATCATTGCCCGCACCGTGATGCGCACCCATACACGAACATTCACATTCGTGTCCTAAAGCATTCTGGCAGGCCGGTGAGCATTTCTCTTGCTCGCGATAAGGCTGGATGATGTAAAGTTTCCTATATCTCTCCAGGGCGCGTTCAACAAAGTCATTGAACCAAGCCTTGGGAATCTCCCAGTATCCAAGTCTTGCAACCCACGCTGGGGCGATCCTTCTTCCATTTCGTAACCAATCTCCATTGTCCGGCGAGTACGGAAGCCTTAGTCTTAGGCGCTGACCCTTTTTCGCTCTCCTCAGAACAATCGGAATTTCTGTTTGATTCCAAGCCCGTCGTCGCATCTCTCCATCTGGGTCCACGGGTTACCAAAAAGCGTTACGCGCTTCGCTCCTGAAAGAGCCTCTCGAACATGTGGTCCGCGCCCCAAGCTTGAGCTGACGTAAAGGCCACGAGACGCTTCTGCTCCCCGGTAAGAGGAGTATCGCCAGGTTTGTATGCGAGATCATGATCAGCCTCGGACCACGCGTGCTGAAAAAGTGTCTTTATCTGGAGTTCAAAAAAATTAGGGATCAAATCTTTGTCCATATCCCCGTCGATCACGTCAGAAGGCAATACCAGCACTAAATGGTGTCCAAAGTACCCAAATTCCGATTCTAAATCCGGAACGATCTTGCGATATTCGATAGCCGTGAAGTATCGCTTCACAAGGGCATCAATGCGATCCACATCGGACTTATAGAAAACGATGATGCGAGCACCGACCTGATCCTGAATTTGATCTAGCGGCTCATCATACTTCGGCCGTTCCCCAATCTGACTAGCGGCTTTCTTGAGAAAGCGGTCCACGTCCTTAGCCCTCGCCGAAATTCGATCAATACGTGGCTCCCCGCTCAGCATACCGCGAAGGTACTCGTCGACGTTCCGGGCTAGCCGAACCAGAACGGGATGCCGTCGGTGATAGGCCACACTCAATGGATCAGCGTTTGGGCCTGAGCCTCTCATTGACTATCCTGCCTTGCGTAACGAACCGCACATCCCCGTCAGGGCCATCGATCCCCTCTCGATGAAATACGTCGTCAAAGTCTGACGATGGCGCAGTCAGCGTGCCACCATTGCTTAGCTCAACGGATTTGAATGCGATTATATTTTTGAATTCATCGGCATCAAAAGTGAATCGCTCCTGCGCGAGTCTTGGTGCTTTTAGTTGGCTGGAAATGGCAGTACAGGCCTCGGCTGATAGTCCAAAGCGCCGACCAAAGTCATCAATGCTTAACCGCTGGCCGGCGAGCCCTGAAGCCAATGTCGCGGCAGCTACAATCTCCCTCTTAACACTCAGGTCCGATTTCTGAGCAGCCGCCCGTAAGGCATTGGCAAGTCGACGTGTCCCAGCCGCAGCCGTTACCGTCAGTTGTGAGGCTAAGAAATCCAAGATCCAGTAATTCGAAAACTCCCCTGCCGGATTGTTTAGCTGCTTGTCGATCGCTCGACCGTTCCAAAAGCCCCCTCTTAGAGAGGTATCGCGATAGACAGCGGCCTTGTACGAGGCCCTGTTTTTCATGAATACACGTTCGAGAAACTCTACTGTAAGTTTGTTCGGGTCCTCATCAACGTAGATCGCGTTGTCAGTGGGAAAGCGCGAGATCACTATCTTATGGTCTCGCCCTTCTTTGCCGCAAATAAGGAACAGCAAGCCGATCCCAGATCGACCATCGGTGTTTCGTTCTAAGCGCTCCGCGATTACTCGACCGTGAGCTAACGTTGGGTCGCTGAGATAAGCGCGAATTAGATCACGACAGTCGTTCTGCTGCTTACCGTCGACGCTGGGACTAAAGGTAATCTCAACATCGGCTTCTTGCTCGGATTTGATGTAGATGTTGTTGAGTAGATCGTACATCTTCCCATGCAGTGAAACGGTGGTCCCATTAATCGGCGAGATACCGGCGCCCCCTTTTCTAGGGTGAGCAACAAACGTATGAATGTGCTGGACTGCCATGCAATTTCCCCGCCCCAAGGCGAATCTTATACCTTTGGGTTGCAGCGAAATAGCTGACAGCCGTTTTTACTGTGCAAAAGGTCCTGAGCCATAAGGCGGAGGTGGTCAGCCAAGCTGCCCTCATCCTACCTAGTTACCTACCGCGGCCGCCACTTTCGGCGAAGTCGGGAGCGTTCGAGACGGCATTTTGTGGATCATATCCGCGACCACAGCCACCTCGTTGCGCGCTTCGCGCCGCGCAGTGCAAGACGGTAATCCACCGCTTTGCGGTACGTGAATGGCGGATTACGCTGCGTTAATCCGCGCTGCGAGCAAAAGCTTGCATCATCCACCAAACGGTCAGAACGCAGCCCTTCCGTCGATTGCAATCCAACGATAATATTTAGCAGGGGTTGTGGATGCGAATCATAATTCCATGGGCCATCTCCCCCTCACTAGCGTCTTCTTCTTACGGAGCTTTTTGGGGGCGTGACATGACAGCGGAATCGAACTCTGCTCCAAGAAATTCGCTTATCCAAGCCTACGGACTGTTTTGGCGCGTTGATGAAATAAATTGGTCGCCAGGGAAGGGGCGGCACGACTGGCATTTGTATGGCCGAAATGGCGCGCAAGCGTCGAAAATCAAAGTAGCGGATTTTCGAACTCAGAAAGGCATCTACATTCTCTATGGAAATTATGGGCCCCACTATGTTGGGCTGACGAGGAAAAAGGGATTGGGCCGCAGGCTGAAAGACCACCTGTTCGATCAGCACAAGGGGCAGTGGGACCGATTCAGCTGGTTTGGCTTTTGTACCGTTTTGAAAGCAAAAGATGAAAACGGCCTTCAGCGGATAAGAGAAATGCCTCTGTCAAAGATCACAGACATCAATAGCACAATTGGCGATATGGAGGCGCTTCTCATTAGAGCTATGGCGCTTAGAAACGTTAATCACATGAAATTCCGAAATGCAGTGGAATGGACACAAGTAAAGCTCGACGAACTGGATAAGTACGGCAGACGTATCAACGATTGAAAAGCAAGATCGCAGCGCGGATTAGCCAGCTCGTAGGGCGGATTAGTTAGTTAGCCGAAGTCGTAATCCGCCGCTTGCGGCACGTGAACGGCGGATTACGCTGCGCTGATCCGCCATAGGCGTTGAGGTGTCCCTGTGACACGCGAGACCCCATTCCGCGAAGCGTTGCACTCCGTAACGCCTGACTTGATCGTGGACCTTTATCTTTATCCGGTCGAGGCAGGTGGCAGGAGTGGGCCTGTCCGTCTTGGCTGGGGCTGCCCATGCACCAGGGACAAAAGTGTTGATGAAGGCTGGGATGGTTATCCCCTGCTCGAACGCGCCATGATGCCGGGCGAACGCAGGCGTCTGGGTTTCGTGTTCTTGTGTCGCGAAGAGGCAGTTCAAGCGCTCGGATCGACTGATCGCTTTTATCTCTGGGAGGGGCGGTGGATCGGCGAGGCGGCCGTCGTTCGATAGCCGTGCGCGGACATCGCAACGGAGCGATGTGCCCTGGCAACGTCGGCGAAGTGCGCGGCACGTGCGGCGGATTGGCCGGAGGCATAATCCGCCGTGGCAAGTGAACGGCGGATTACGCTGCGCTCATCCGCCCTGCGCGTTGCACTATCATTTCCGTCCGGCTACTGCACTACCAGCACCGGCACGCTTCCGTCCACCAGGACCTCCGATGTTTGGCTCCCCAGCAATAGCTTCCTGAGGCCGCGACGCCCATGAGAGGCCATGACGATCAAGTCGCAGCCTCTGGACTTTGCGGTTTCGATAATCGCGGTGGCTGGTTGCGCATTCGGAACATGCAGGAGTTCTGCAGATATCCCGATCTGCTCCGCCATGGTTCGAGCTTCATCGAGCACTTTGCCCGCACCTTCCTTGCAGGCTGCGTCAAAGCGATCGAACTCTGCCGGCGAGGGAATCCATCCCATGGCGTGTCCGCTCCCATAGTAGACCGGGAGCGGTTCCGTTACGGTGATGACTGTCACTTTGGCGTTCAAGGCCTTTGCCAAGGCAATCCCATGCTTGACGCCTTTTCTCGCGACATCCGATCCATCCGTGCACAAGAGAATATTGGCGTACATTTTCGGGCTCCCTTGCTCGTCGAACATTTTCCCTAAAAGAGTGATGCTTGCTTATCCGGCCGACCGTCGCCGTCGGCCAAGCGAACATCAGCTATGGCTCCGTATGCGAGAAATCGCCGAAGACCTCGACCAGGCGAAAGCGCTCGCACATGAGCATCATATCCTCACTGTATCTTCCGAGCCGGCCGAAATAGGCCCGATGGGCGCTACGCCAATAGGCCAGGCTCCGATCGCCTTCGCCCTCATCGTACGCAAAGACAGAGTCGATTTCATTGAAACGCCGATACGTTATCTCGGTGGTTTCGATGACACAGCGCGGTTCTCCACGTCCGTCGAGCACGACCCAACGCTCGCCGGGCGCAGAGGCGTTCGGCTCGTCTTCCGTGCCACACGTAGCGGTCTTAACGCCTCTGACTACAAGTTCAAGCAACTCGTCGGCGAGTTCGGGACTGTCGCCGAAGGCGAACGTCCGGAGGTGTTGATAGCGTTCGGGGACCAGCTTGCTCATGGTCTTCCAAATCTTCAGTGAACGACGACCTTCGCCGCGATGGCCGGCGAGCAGCCTAACTGGCCGGGTCCGGCGCACGCAACTGCTGCGCTGGGGCAAGGTCGCCGCTTTGCCGTACGTGAACGGCGGATTACGCTGCGCTAGAGCCTGATCCGATCAGGTTGAATCGGCTGCGAGTTGGCTTCACCTCCCCCGCTTGCGGGGGAGGTCGGCGCGACGCGCCGGGTGAGGGTTCTCTCCTCTTGGGGAGTCCCAACGTGGAGACAGCCCCCACCCCAGCCCTCTCGGAGCGAGCTATGCTCGTCTCCCCCGCAAGCGGGAGAGGGAGCGCAGCTTCGGCGTGGTTGCATTTCAACCCGATCGGACCACGCTTTGGTCCGCCCTACGCACTGCCGATCAGCGACGCGAAAATCATCGCCGACTTGCGGGCGGACGGCGCCGCGCGGCAGTTCGTCAAGCTTTGTCGTTTATCCGTGAGGCCGTGAACCTAGCACCAGCGGCACCGTCCCCAGCGGGCGCAGCAGCCGCCGCAACCCCCGCAGCCACCGCAGGCACGCCAACCACCGCAACCGCGGCAGGCACGGCAGCCACGGCAACCGCCGCAACCTCGGCAGCCGCGAACGACAACGGCGGCTAGCTGCACGTCGCTGCCAGCGTTTTCCTTATCGAAGAGATAGAACGTGGCGAGACTGACGTCGGCCATTTCCTCGTCGCCAAGGACCAGGCGCTGATTGGGCGAGATGTTGTCAGACTGCGGGATATCAGCCGTGGGCATCGCGGACGCGGACGCGCCCCCCGCCAGCGAAAGACCCAGTCCAGCCGTACCGAGTGCCGTTACGGCGCCGGCTTTCGTTGTGCGCGTGTGCTTCGCAGCTTGCTTCACCCGTGGCATGGTCACACCCTTTGTAAGTTTGTTGTGCAGGGTCAACTTGACGTAGCAAGTGTGCCTGTAGGCCTAGAAGTGCGACCTTGCGCATCCGGTTCCTCGCGCGCGAGGCCTTTTTTAGTTGCAACTGGCGGGCGAGGCGAGCGGGAACGGTATTGAGGCAGCAGTGCTGTCCAAACGTGCCGCGCCGCGCCCACGTGTTCTGAAGCAGGACCCGCGCTCTCCTGACCGACGGTATCGCGCTCTCCGGATTCGCAAGCCTTGCGGAGAGCGCGTGACGCTCGGGCGAGTTAGAGCAATCCACTGCCTTCGCGCCCGCCGATTGCGCGTTTCGCCTTTGCTCGTGAGGCGAGAGCAGAAGGTTATTCCGCCCGGCGGTATCGCTTGTGCCGCGCCACGCCTCCCCGGACTTCCGCCCCCGCCCAACCTTCTGCTAGTAACATCTTCTGCGAAGCGGCGTCGCAGCGGAATGAACGTCGCGCAACGGGAGGAACTTGTAGAATGTTCTCGCATGTGATGATCGGGACCAACGACCTCGACAAGTCCAAGGCGTTCTATGATGCGCTGCTCGGCACGCTCGGCGTGAAGCCCGGGTTTGTCGATCGCCATCGGGTGTTCTGGCGCACCAAGACCGGCACGTTCTCGGTGTCGAAGCCGATCGACGGCAAGGCGGCGACCTTTGCCAATGGCGGGACGATCGGCTTCAATGCGGCGTCGAAGGAGGAGGTCGATGCCTTCCATGCGAGCGGCATCGCGGGCGGGGGCAAGACCTGTGAGGATCCGCCTGGCATCCGCGAGATGGGCGAGGTGAAGCTTTATATCGCCTACTTGCGCGATCTCGACGGCAACAAGCTTTGCGCCGTGCATCGGATGGCTTGAGCGGACGAAGCGAATTCGTAAGGCGGGTTAGCGGTGGCGTAACCCGCCGACTCTCTCGCGTGTGGTTTGGCGGATTACGCTTCTGCGCGCTTCTATCGCGGCGTTCTCACCACCAGTCCCACCTCGGGATATACTCCTCCTGATTTCCGTAGCGTATCACCGGCGCTACGGGCGGGCCGTATGGATCGACGCGGTCGTCCTCGGGGCGATAGCGATATCGTGGAACGATATAGTAATCCCAGTAAGGCGTTTCCCTTACTATGGGCACCCTGATGATAGGCCTCTCCCGTGATTCACGAACGACTTTGGCCTTCTGCGCATGCGCTTCGGCACTAAACGTCCCCAGGCTGCACAGCACCAGGGCCGTTCCGAGAGCGAACGCTGTCATTGTTCTCATGCTTCGGCCTCCTTGCCCTACTCTGCCGCTTGCTGCTGGACCGGCGTTTCCAACCCCTCCAGCACTTTCGGCGGCGACATCGGCAGCGCGTAGAACCGCTTGCCTGTCGCGCGGTAGATCGCGTTGGCGACGGCGGCCATCACCGGCACCAGGGGCACCTCGCCGACGCCCTTGACGCCTTGCGGGTGTTTCGGGTTCGGGACTTCGACCAGCACGGTGTCGATCATCGGCAGATCCGAGCACACCGGCATGCGGTAGTCGAGGAAGCCGGGGTTATCGACCTTGCCGTCGCTGCGGTAGATGTATTCCTCGTTCAGCGCCCAGCCGATCCCTTGCGCGACGCCGCCCTGGAGCTGGCCTTCGACATAGCCGGGGTGGACGGCGCGGCCGACGTCCTGTACGGCGGTGTAGCGGATCACGCGCGCGATGCCGAGCTCGATGTCGACCTCAACGTCGCAGATGTGGGTGCCGAAGCCGCCGTCGGCTCCTTGCGTGTTGAGCTGAACGCCGGCGCCGATCGGGCCGCCCTGCATGGGCGCTTTCTCGGCGAGGTCCTCCAGCGTCAGCGGCTCGAACTGGCCGGCGTTGGGGCTCGCGGGGTGCGCGGCGCCGTTCTCCCATTTCACCGCCTCGGGGTCGATCTCCCAGATCTTCGCCGCGCGCTCGCGCAGGGTGTTGATCACCTTCTCGGTCGCCTGCGTCACCACCATCGCGGAGGCGAACAGCACGCGGCTGCCGCCGGTGAGGTTGGAGAAACCGACGGTCTGGGTGTCGCCGATGATGACGGAGACGCGACGATAGTCGATGCCGAGCAATTCGGCGCAGATATTGGCGATGCCGGCGCGCGAGCCGCCGATATCGGGATGCCCGGTGGTGACGACGACGTTGCCGTCCTCGGTGATGTTGACTTGCGCGGAGGATTCACCGCCGGCGTTGAACCAGAAGCCGGAGGCGACGCCCCTGCCCTGCAGCTTGCCGAGCGGGGTGCTGTAATGCGGATGGTTCTTGGCCGCTTCGACCGTCTCGATATAGCCGATGCGGGGGAAGACCGGGCCGTGCGCCGCTTTCGTGCCCTGCTTGGCCGCGTTCTTCAGGCGGAAGTCGAGCGGGTCCATCTTCAAGGCTTCCGCCACCTCGTCGAGCACGCATTCCACCGCATAGGCGCCGATCGGCGCGCCCGGCGCGCGATAGGCCGCGACCTTGGAGCGGTTCGAGCAGACGTCATAGCCGACCGAGAGCACATGCGGGATGTCGTAAGGCGCAAAGCTGCAGCCGGCGGCGCCGCGGATCGGCGAGCCCGGGAAGGCGCCGGCCTGCAGATAGAACGTGCCTTGCGCGGCGACGATGGTGCCGTCCTTTTTCGCGCCGATCTTGACCGTGCTCTTCGAGCCTGACGTCGGCCCGGTGGCGCGCATCACCTCCTCGCGCGTCATCACCATCTTGACCGGGCGGCCGGATTTCTTGGCGAGCAGCGTGGCGAGCGGCTCGAGATAGACGATGGTCTTGCCGCCGAAGCCGCCGCCGATCTCGGCGGGAATGGCGCGGATGTCGCTCTGCGGGATGCCGGTGAGATAGGCCGTCATCGCGCGGACCATGAACTGGCCCTGGCTCGAGCTCCAGATCGTGGTCTTGCCGTCGGCGGCGACCGAGATCAGGCAGGCGTGCGGCTCGATATAGCCCTGGTGCACCGGGCGGGTGGTGAAGGTGCGCTCGATGACGACATCGGCCTGCTTGAAGCCTTGCTCGATATCGCCCTTCTTGTGCTCCAGCGTGCCGACGATGTTCGATGGCTTGCCCTGGAAGGTGTTGAACTCGTGCAGGATCGGGGCATCAGGCTTGATTGCGTCGTCGATCTCGATCGACCAGGGCAAGACCTCGTAATCGACCTCGATCAATTCGCAGGCTTTTGCCGCGATCGCTTCCGTGGTGGCGGCCACCGCCGCGACGGGGTGACCGGGGAACAGCGCCTTGTCGCGCGCCATCACGTTGCGGCACATCCAGCGCATGTCCTGGATGCCGAGCATCACCGATTTATCCAGCGGGAAGTCGACGACGTCGCGCGAGGTGACGACGGCCTTCACGCCGGGCAACGCCTCGGCCTTGGAGGTGTCGATGGAGCGGATGCGCGCATGCGGATGCGGGCTGCGCAGGACCTTGCCCCAGATCATGCCGGGCATCGCGGTGTCGGCGGCAAAGGCCGCGCGTCCCGTGACCTTGTCGACGCCATCGGGACGGATGGTGCGCTGGCCGATCCACTTGTTGTTGACGACGATGTTCATTGCGCAGCCTCACGGATTGCTTCGTTCCGGATTTCTTGGGCGGTTTCCAGCACGGCGCGGACGATCTTGTCGTAGCCGGTGCAGCGGCAGAGATTGCCGGCGAGCCAGAAGCGGACTTCCTCCTCGCTCGGGTTCGGGTTCTTGCGTAACAGCGCCTCGGAGGCGACCAGCATGCCCGAGGTGCAGATGCCGCATTGCAGCGCGGCCTGCTCCAAAAATTTCTCCTGCAGCGGATGCAGCCGGCCGCCGCGCGCCATGCCCTCGATGGTCCTGATCTCGTGCCCTTCGGCTTCGGCGGCCAGCATCAGGCAGGAGCAGACCAGCCGATCATCCAGCGTGATCGAGCAGGCGCCGCAATCGCCCGACGCGCAGCCCTCCTTGGAGCCGGTGAGCGCGAGCTGGTTGCGCAGCGCGTCGAGCATGGTTTCAAAGGGCTCGCAGAGGAATTCCAACGGCTCGCCGTTGACAGTGGTGGAGACGTGCAGCTTTGCCATTTGTCAAATCCCTTGCGCGCGTTCTGCGGCGATCTTCGCGGTGCGCTTCAAGAGCACGCCCGCTACTTTCGTGCGGTAGGCGATGGTGCCGCGCTTGTCGTCGATCGGACGGCAGACGGCACGGCAGGCGTTCGCCGCGGCGTTGAGCGCGGCGTCATCGAGGCGGGAGCCGAACAGCGCCTGCGCGGCCGGCTCGACCAGCAGCGCGGTCGGCGCCACGGCGCCGAGGCCGACGCGGGCGTGGGTGCAGACGCCGTCTTTCAGCGTCAGGCTGACGCCGCAGCCGACCACGGCGATGTCCATCTCGGTGCGCGGGATCATGCGGAGGTAAGCGTCGCTCGAGCCAGGTGCGCGCGGCGGCAGTGTGAAGGAAACCAGGATCTCCCCTGGCTTGAGGTTGGTGCGGCCGGGGCCGGCGGGGACATCCTCGACATCGAGCTCGCGGCGGCCGTCCGGGCCCTGCACGGTGACGACGGCGCCGGCTGCGATCATCGCGGGCACGCTGTCGCCGGCGGGCGAAGCGTTGCAGAGATTGCCGCCGGCCGAGGCGCGGCCCTGCACTTGCGTGGAGCCGATCAGGTTCACCGCTTCCAGCACGCCGGGCCAAGCCTGCCGAAAGCGCTTGTGCTCGGCCAGCACCGCGCCCGGCACGGCGGCGCCGATGCGGAAGCCGCCGCCGGAAATCTCTTCGATGGCAGTGAGTTCCTTGACCTTCTTGATGTCGACGATCAGGCCGGGTTTCACCGCGCCCGAACGCATCTGCACCAACAGATCCGTGCCGCCGGCCAGGATGCGCGCGGCGCTGCCCGCCGCGGCATAAGCGCCGACCGCTTCATCAAGCGTCTGCGGCGCGACGTATCGGATATCCGTCATGGTCGTGTCCGATGCCTCCCTCGTTCCCTTGTTCGTGCCCTCTGCGGGGGTTTCTTAAGCAAAGATTACACGGCGTGACGCAATCGGAACAGTCTTTGGCCCCGGACGAAGTGGCACCCTCCCATGCGCAAAGGGAATTTGCACATGAGCGCCTTCACACAAATCCGTCACGATCCGCCCCCGCCTTGGCTTGTGAAGCGATCGCGCAACCGCAACGGAGCTCCGCTCCCTCTCCCGCTCGCGGGAGAGGTGAAGTGGCGACATTCGCGACGCAACATTGCGCCCATCGGTCGCGTGCGTGCCCATACTTGATGCAACCGCTGCTAACGCGCCATTAACCCTGTCAGCCGTAGGGTTTGGCCCGCGCCGGAAGGCCGGTTGTCGGGTGGCGGTGATGTCGTTTGCACAAAAGAAACCTACGGTCTTCCCGGCACAAGAAGAACGGCGGCGCTTCCAGCGCGTCAAGGTGCACCTGCTCGGCCGTTACATGCTGCCTGACCGGCGCGAGTTTCCTTGCCAGATTATTAACATGTCGCCCGGCGGGCTGGCGCTGCTCGCGCCCGGCATCGGCAATGTCGGCGACCGCGTGATCGCCTATCTCGACCATATCGGCCGGGTCGAAGGCAGGATCACCCGCATCATCGACAACGGCTTTGCGATGACGATCATCTCGACGCCGCGCAAGCGCGACAAGCTCGCCGCCCAGCTCACCTGGCTCGCCAACCGCGATATCCTCAATCTGCCGGAAGACCGCCGCCACGACCGCATCGTGCCGCGGAATCCGATCGCGCTGCTCACGCTGGAGGACGGCAGCAAGATGACCTGCCGCATCATCGACCTCTCGCTGTCGGGCGCGGCGATCGCCGCCGAGAACCGGCCGCCAGTGAAGTCGCTGGTGATGCTCGGAAGGGTGCAGTCGCGCGTGGTGCGAAACCTCGACGACGGCTTCGCGCTGGAATTCGTCCACGAGCAGGCCGCCGAGACGCTCGAAGACGCGGTTACCGCGCGGTAAAGCCCGCGCGGCTCAAATCCCCTGATTTTCAACGCTCATGAGGCGGCATCCGCGATGGCGGACGCCGCCTTTGCCCTGTCTTGCACCCGCCGAACGCGGTTAACGCGGGCCGATTTCGCGACGAGAAAGATGCACTGGCAAGGCGTCAGGGTCGTTAATGCGTAAAATTTGAATCAATTGCAGTTGTCTCGAATTTTAGTCGAATTCGCTTCAAGTATAGATCGAATTTGCTGCCAGCTTTACTTGCATTCGCGTCAAATCACCTTTGCTGACTTAGCCGCACCGCAAAACCTTTGTGCGAAACGTGGTCCCAACAAGAAAAACGGGGGCCACGATGGTTTTCAGGGGACAGGGGAAAGGATGGGCGGTTGCCGCCATCCTGTTCGGGTTGAGCATCACGACCAGCGTCGCGGCGAAAGCCGGCGACGTGGTCTATGCCAGCCTCGGCGACGCCACGCGTTCGCCGATCGGCTGGGTCGAATTCTGCGCCGAGAACGCCGGCGAATGCCGGCCCGGCGCGACGCAACCGCGCGACATCGTGCTGTCGCAGACGGCGTGGCGCGATCTGCTCCGGGTCAACAAATGGGTCAATGAGACCATCAAGCCGATGACCGACATGGAGCATTGGGGCGTGATCGAGAAATGGTCGTTGCCGACGGACGGCTACGGCGACTGCGAGGACTACGTGCTTCTGAAGCGCAAGATGCTGATCGACGCCGGCTGGCCGCGCGAGGCGCTCTTGATCACTGTCGTTCGCGACAAGAAGGGCGAAGGCCACGCGGTGCTGACGGTGAAGACCGACAAGGGCGAGTTCATCCTCGACAACCAGAACGAGGACGTCGTCGCCTGGACCGAGACTGGCTACCGTTTCGTCAAGCGGCAGTCGCAGGGCGATCCCAACGTCTGGGTCTCGCTCGGCGACAACCGCCCGGCGGTGGCCACCGCCAGCTCCCGGCAATAAGCGAAGGAATTATCTGAAACCGCGACCCGGTCACATCCCCACCCCTCCCCGTCCCAGACCGGTTCGCGCGCGGCCAGGCTCCCCCAAGCCTGGCCGCAACTTTTTGCGGCGCACGTGTGGAACCTTCACGAAACAATTGATGCGGGAGACGAAACCATTATCGGGCTTTCTCGAAATTCTCCGGAAACGGGCGCTCCATATCCTTATCGTGGGCGCTGGAGAACGACGATCGGCAGGTATTGCGGGGACTGCTTTTTGAGGTGCGCCATGCGTGAAGAATTTGCATCTTACAGCTTTCTCGCCGTCACCATCGCCGGGATCGTCCTGTTGTGCTCGGGCCTTGTCGCGCTGGCGTTGACCTGATCGCGCTGACGGGGGCGCAGGTCACCCCGAGCCTGGCCGACGTGCTAAACCAGACGTCCCATGCGCGCCCTCGTTTATTTCGGGATAACAGCACTTTCGGCGCTCTGCGCTTGTCGCGTCGTGCATGCAGCCTCGCTGACGCCCGACAGCGTTTCTCTGAGCGAGTCGGCGATTACGTGGAGCACCGTCAAGTACGCGACCGATGCGGAGAACGGATTTCTCAGCGGGTCGCTCGACAAGAACGCGATCGTCGACCGCACGTTCACGGCCCACGTGCTCGAGAATCGATATCTGAAGGTAACGCTCGTGCCCGAATTCGGCGGGCGCATTCTTTCCATCATCTACAAGCCGACCGGCCACGAACAACTTTATCGGACGGAGGTCGGCGTGCCCTACGGGATCAAGGCCGGAAATTTCTACTATGACTGGCTGATGGTGTACGGCGGCATCTTCCCCACATTCCCAGATGCCGAGCACGGCAAGACGTGGCTGAAGCCGTGGGCTTTCGAGGTGGTGAAGGAGAGCGCCGACGAAGTGACGGTCGCGATGTCGCTCAAGGACAATTTCGAGTATTCCGCACGACCTGACAAGTTCAGGGACGCAACCGGCATCGAAGCGACCTATTATGTCACGCTGAAAGCCGACCGTGCTGCACTCGATGCGCGCGTGGTGCTGAAGAATCCGCACGACCAGGCGATCAAATACGAGTATTGGACGTGCACGACGCTCGCGCCGGGATCGGAGCCGAAACATCCCAAGACGACCGCCGGCGCCGAAATCATCGCGCCGATCCGAACTTACAGCACGCCCGGCTGGTCGGCCAATCTGGCAGACGCCGATGCGAGCGTGGGCATGGGCAGGCGGCGCTTCGAAAACCTGCGCTACTTCAAGAACTGGCCGACGATGGGCATCGCCTACGCGGCACCCGATATGCAGGGCGGGAATTTCTGGGGCGTGATCAACCATGACAACGAGGAAGGAATTATTCGCATCGCGGACAATACGCTCACGCGGGGCCTGAAAATGTGGACGTGGGGATTTCACTCGTTCACCGGCGAAACCGATGCCCGCAAGGAGCCGAACGAGTGGCGGCCGTACATCGAATTGTGGGCGGGCATGTCAGACCAATTTTTCCACAGCGCTGACTTTCCCGCACTGGGTGAGGTCTCGATTCCGGAAACCTACAGTCCGACTGTCGGCATGAGCAACGTGACGCAGGCGAATGAGAAGATCCTGATCAATCTCTCGGCCGAGGCGTCTGGCGTCACCCTTCAGTTCTTCAGCATCGAACCGGCCGTCCCGTTGCGCGTAACGTTGAAACGCGGCGACACTGCACTGTTCGACGAAATCGTGAAGCCCGATCCGAAAAATGGAAATCGCATTTCGGCAACGATCCCCGACGGCCGCAGCGGCGAACAGGTGCAACTCACGATCAGGACCACGGAGGGAAAAGAACTGATCGCGGCCGAGGCAACAATAAATTGATTTCTTTCCGATGGTCGTAGAGGAGCGAAGCTTATCCTGGTCGCAGCGAGGCCGTGTACTCATGAACTGGGTTGCGTGACGCACCGATGTTGAAGTCCGCGTTGCTCCTAAAGCGACGCGGTTGCTGCGCAGCAGCGAAATAACGCGAAGGGTCAAAGGCGACGTTGGGTTCGTTAGTCATGAGGGGCGTGAGGTGCAGGCCGCGCCCCGAAAGGCACGGCCCGCATGCTTGGCGCCGCGGGATCAATCGGCTTTGGCTTTCTCTCGCATCGCCGCCACACGACCCAAAGCGGACCAATCTGCGCTGTCACCCTGCCGCCAGTGCCGGCGAGCAGGCAGTAAGAGGCGAACTGCAGCTCCTATCGCTTCTGTGCCACCAGTTCCGACGACCCGAGCCTGAAGCTCACTTTGTTAAGCTTGCCAGTGAAGCGGAATGGCACCTGGTAGTCGGCGTCGTCCACCGGCGTGCGGGTGTCAGAGCCGATGTCGAAGGTCTCGTCGATCGTCAAGACCGCCGGGATAGTGTGAGGAATGCTCTTGGTTGCGACCTCCTTGCCGTCGACTTTCAGGACGCCCTTACCGCCTTTGGCCATGCCGGGGCCGTCGTAGTCGAAGTCGAAGTCGAGAACATGCCTACCCGGAGTGAGCGGCTCCTGCCCTTCCCACCTAAATTTCTCGATGGCGAGAAAATTGTAGGTGAAGACGGGCTTGCCCTTCAGCAAATAGAGTCCGTAGCCGCCGAAGCGGCCGCCATTCGTGACGATCACCCCATCTCCACCGCCCGCCGGAACGTCGATGTCCGCCGTGATGGTATAGGACTTGGCCAAAATGTTCGGGGCGTTGCTGTTGGGAGTGCCGGCCAGTTCGCGCCTATAGGTGAACTCGGTTCGCCCAGCGACATAGCTTGGCTTGGGCGCCAAAATGCGCTGGAGGACGTCATTGTCCAGGGGAAACACTTGATATTTCGCCGCCTCGACGAGAAACAGCTCCTGCATCTCGCGCAGTTTGTCGGGCATCCTGGCCGCGAGATTGCTGGCCTGCGAGTAGTCCTCGGCTAGGTTGTATAGCTCCCACCGGTAGCCGTTCACCACGTCTGGCAGCTTTGTCAGGCCCATCAACCAGGGTCCCGCAGGCGGGGTGGTGCAGGCATACCACCCTTTGTGATAGATGCCGCGGTTGCCGAACATCTCGAAATACTGCGTGTCGCGCTTCGACGCGGCGTTGGCATTGGCCTTGTCAAACGTATAAGCCATGCTCACGCCTTCGATGGGTTTTTGGGCGATCCCATTCACCATCTTTGGCGCCGGGATGCCGGTGACGTCGAGAATGGTGGGCACGATGTCGATCATGTGATGAAACTGATGGCGGATGCCGCCTGCGTCCTTGATGCGGTTGGGCCAGGCGATGACCATGCCCTGCCGGGTGCCGCCGAAATGGGAGGCGACCTCCTTCGTCCATTTGAAGGGCGTGTCGAAAGCCCAGGACCACGCCACCGACATATGCGGAGTGGTCGCGGCCGAGCCCCAGGCGTCGTAGTACTTCAATTGCTCGGCAACCGGCACGTCGACGCCTTGGATCGCCGCCATGTCGAAGGGCGTGCCGAGGGTCGAGCCCTCGGGGCTCGTGCCGTTGTCGCCACTGATGTAGATGATCAGAGTATTGTCGAGTTTGCCCATATCCTCCACCGCCTGGATGACCCGGCCGATCTCATGGTCGGTATAGGCGGCATAGGCGGCGAAGACTTCCGCCTGACGAGCAAAGAGCTTCTTCTCATCGGCAGACAGCGTCTCCCATTTCGGCAGCTTGGCGCCGCCATACTCAGGTTGGCCGTCCGGCCATGGCGTGAGCGTCGTGTTCGCCGGGATCACACCGAGCCGCTTCTGGTTGGCCAAAATCTGCTCGCGCAGTTCGTTCCAACCCATATCGAACTTGCCCTTGAACTTATCGATCCATTCCGGCGTGGGCTGATGCGGTGCGTGGGTGGCGCCGGGAACGTAATAGAGGAAGAAGGGTTTGTCGGGTGCTGCCGTGTTGAGTTCGCTGAGATACCGGATGGCGTCATCCGCCATGCCGGTGATCATGTTGTAGCCGGGCTGGTCGCGCCAGGGAAAGATTTGCGTGGTGTTGCGAAACAGGAATGGCGTCCACTGATCGGTCTCGCCGCCCATGAAGCCGTAGAAATACTCAAAGCCCATCCCAGTGGGCCATTGGTCGAACGGCCCAGCGGCGCTGTACTGATAATCAGGCGTGTTGTGGTTCTTGCCGAACCATGACGTGGCATAGCCATTGTCCTTCAAGATTTGGCCGATGGTGGCATTTTCGATGCCAATGATGGAGTCGTAGCCCGGATAGCCGGTGGCCTGCTCGGAGATAACGCCAAATCCCACCGAATGATGATTGCGGCCGGTGATGATCGCAGCGCGCGTCGGCGAGCAAAGCGCCGTCGAGTGGAATTGCGTGTAGCGGAGGCCCATCTGCGCGATGCGATCCATGGTCGGCGTCGGAATGACGCCGCCGAAGGTGCCATAGACCCCATACCCCTGATCGTCCGTCATGATCAGCAAAACGTTGGGTGCGCCTTTGGGCGGGACGATGTTGGGCTGCCACCACGGTTTGGAATCCTTGGCGTCGAGGCCGATCTCGCCACCGAATACGGGCGGCGGATTGGGAAGGTAATTGCCGTCGATGGTCGTGGTGGCGTTCGGCGCTCCGGGCGTGCCGGTGGTTTGCTGTGCCGCAGCGGGCACGCTCGCTGCCATCGAGGCAACGAAACACGCAACTAAACGGAGCCATCTGGGATCTCTGATGTTCATGACTAATCCCTTTGATCGCAAACATCTACGCGCTCCCCGGCGCATCATGGTTCGCGGCCAGGGCGATCTGCATCTCAGTCGCGGTGGGAGGTTAGGCGAAGGATGGTGTCGCGCACTATGCGATTTCGGCTAAACGGCGCACCTCGGCCCATGATCCGGGTAGCGCTTTCGTTACGGCACCAAGCGAAACAATTTCCAGTGGTTTACCGGATAGACTGTCCCGGAAAAATTGAGGAAAAGCCTCCGCATTCACCAAGCGTCTCCGCCGAATGGCATCAGTCGAACCGGCAGTTGACTGTCGTTCGATCAACAGCCCCACCAAGCAGTCGCGCGCGACGGTGAGCACAAACGTAAATGTGCACACGATCTGGGAATCGCGCGCACATCGTAGTGATGCCTCATGAAACCTGATCCGGGCTGAAGCCGGTCGCGACCGGCATCCATGACCCTCGTCCGGCTTCATGATCACACCAGGTTGCTGTAGCCCATCCCCTTCAGAGGCGGTCCATGAAGCTTTTGCGCGTTGCTGTCGGCTCAATTCTCCTGGCTGGGGGACTTTACATCGTCATCGGCGAGCACTTCGCGGGAACGTCGGCAGATGCCACTGTCAACGCGCGGCTTTACGTTGTTCGCGCGCCTATCGAAGGCAGGGTGGCGCTGGCCGTCAAGAGCATCGGCGCGCGCGTGAACCCCGGTGAGCTCGTGGCTGATGTCACCGACGACCGGTTCGACACGGCTCGTCTTCTGGAACTCGAGCGCGAGCGCGACAATCAGCGCATCGAGCTCAAACGCATCGCTGGCCAGAGGGAGGCCATGTCGCTCTCGAGGGCCGGATTCGAAGCCCAATCGGCCGACTACCAGACCGGCCGCGTCAGGCAGATCGAGGCGCGGGTCGCCGAGATGAAGGCGGCAGAAGACGCGGCAGCGGCACGCCTGCGCGAGGCGGACGCCGAGTTCAAGCGCACCAATGAATTGAGGAATCGCGGCGTTCAGACCGTGGCCAATCTCGATAAGGCCCGTGCCGCATTCGACGTCGCCAGGCAAGACCTGACGAGTACGCAGCAGCGAGGCAATTACTTCGAGGCGGAACTCGCGTCAGCCCGCTCCGGCGTATTCATTGGCGAATCCTACAACGACTCGCCGTTCTCGACCCAACGCATCCGGGAGCTCGATATGCGGCTCGCAGGACTGTATGTCGACGAGGAACAGCTCAGGGCGCGCATCAGCCAATACGATCGCGAGATCGATTCCGAGCGTCTCCGCGTCAATCGATTGACATCGGCCGCGCTCCATTCCCGCGTCGCGGGCGTGGTGTGGGATTTCCTGGTGGACGACGGCGAACATGCGCGACGAGGCCAGGATCTCGTCAAGCTCGTCGATTGCAACAGCCTCGTCGTGACGGCCGGCGTTTCCGAAGCGCTTTACGACGGCCTGTCCGTCGGCGCGCCGGTTCAGGTCCGGCTGTTCGGCGACGACCGGATCTTTGACGGAACAGTCACCCGGCTCGGCGGATCGGGCGCTTCTTCGCTCTATGCGAACCTTGCCGTGGGCCCGAGCGCCCAACACCTGCAGCGCTTCGACGTTACGGTCACCGTGCCTGAACTTGCGCAGCAGCCGGATCTCGGCTGTGCAATCGGTCGAACCGGTCGTGTGATCTTTTCGAGCGGGCCGGTCGCCACTTTCCGTCAGCTTCTCACACGCTACGGCTTCTGATGCTGCTGCTTGCGCCACTTCTGGCGGCCTTCGCGGGAGCCGCCGTCATCATGGGGCTACGGTTGCTCGTGCTGCCGCTGATCAGCCCCAGCCGCTGGTATTGGCGCGCCATGCTGCTCGGAGCGGCGGTCGTTCTATCGTGGCGTTACGTGGTGTGGCGCTTCACCGATACGCTCGTGCCGCTCGACTGGACCGTCGATGCGCTGTTCAGCTGGGGTTTTGCGACGCTTGAAGCGCTAACGGTGCTCTCCTCATCGATCGCTTTTTTCATCCTGTCCCGGGTGAAGGAACGGACCACGGAGGCAGACCGACATGCCGGGTGGTGGTCGCCCGGGCTGCCGCCACGGGTCGATATCTTCATCACAACCGTCAACGAAGAGCTCGACGTCCTTAGACGCACAGTCGTCGGAGCGAAGGCGATCAGGTTTCCCGAAATTCGCGTGTTCGTCCTCGATGACGGCCGCAGGGACTGGGTTCGGCAGTTCTGCGAACAGCAAGGCGTCGGCTACATCGTCCGCCCCGACAGCGCGCACGCGAAGGCCGGAAATATCAATCATGCGCTGGCCGAACGGGCTCGCGACCCGGACCGTCCCGACTTTGTCGCCGTGCTCGATGCGGACTTTGTTCCGCATGTCGATTTCATCGAGCGGGCCGTGTCGCTATTCCACGACCCCAACGTGGGGCTCGTCCAGACTCCACAGCATTTCTTCAATCCGGATCCCATTCAGCACAATCTCGGAATCAGCTCAGCCTATCCCGACGAGCAGCGCCACTTTTTCGACAATGTCGAGCCGGCGCGGGATGCCTGGGGCATCGCAATATGTTGCGGCACCTCATCCGTCGTAAGGGTCCGGGCACTTGAGCTCATCGGCGGCCTTCCGACGCAAAGCGTGACCGAAGATTTCCTGCTCACATTGAAGCTGGCGGAGAACGGCTGGCGGACCGTCTATCTCAACGAGCCCCTGACCGAGGGCTTGGCGCCCGAAGGGCTGCAGGAATACATCGTTCAGCGCGGCCGCTGGTGCCTTGGGTTCATGCAGATTGTACGCAAATGCTACAATCCGCTCGGCTCTCACCGGTTGAGCCTTATGCAGCGGATCAGCCTGCTCGATTCAATGCTCTACTGGATCAGCACCTTTCCGTTCCGAATTGCCAGCCTGGTATGTCCGCTGCTGTATTGGTGGCTTGGCATCACGACCGTGAACGCATCGCTGGTCGATATCACCAGATATTACGTACCCTACTATCTGGCAGTTCTGGTGGCTCTCAACTGGCTTTCCAAAGGGCTCTTCATTCCGGTCCTGAACGACACTGCGCAACTCATCGCCGCCTGGCCGGTCTGCCGGGCCACCGCGCTCGGCCTTTTCACCAAAGGCCCCCACAGGTTTTCGGTTACGGCCAAGGGAGGGGATAGAACAAAGGTCGTTGTTCAATGGTCATTGATGTGGCCGTTCCTGATCCTCTTCGGACTGACTGTCGGCGGCCTCGTCATGCCGTTGAATTCGGATTTTCTCTTCAACACCGCATCGACGGCCGGCGACGGCCTGGCCGTCGTCATGTTCTGGACGGTTTACAATATCCTGGTCCTGCTGGTGGCCATTGCGGTGTGTATCGAGCGGCCGCGATACAACCGGCCGCAACGGCAAGTCGCCGAACCCGTCACGCTGACGATCGCAGACGAGAAACACCGCGGCTGGCTCATCAACCTCGGTCCGGAAGGCGCGCGTGTCACTGGTCCGTTCGGCCTTCCCTTGGACGCGAAAGGCAAGCTGTCGCTCCCGGTGATCGGCGACATTGACGCCCGCATCCTCGCCCACACCCGAGACGGCTATCGACTGAAGTTCTCGCCCACCGCGATGCAACGCGCCCAGATCATCGAGAAGCTCCATACGGCCCGCGCCATTCCGGGGTCCGACCGGGGCGATATCATGCGCATGATCGGCGAGTTAGCGCGGGCGCTGACCCATTAAGGAGCCGTGATGACAGGAAGAGGGCTGGGCTTACGTACGCTGGTGTTCTTTGGCGGTGCCGCACTCATGCTGGCGCCGGCGGTCGTTGCCGCGATACTCTATACAACCGCCTTGCGGCAGCGCGGCGAGGAACTGCAGGTTGAGAAGCTGATGATCCGCGGGGAACTGAGCGCCAACCTGCTGGCGCGCCGGCTTTACAGCGTTTGGAGGGATGTGGCGCAGCTGGCCACGCTGATTGATCCGAGCAACCCGATCAGAGCGCATGACGAAGTGCAGTTCCTGAGCCGCCTCGACGATCGTTATTCCTGGCTGGGAGTTGCAGATCTCGAGGGCAAGGTGCTGGCGGCCAGAGACGGAATGCTGGAGGGCGAAAGCGTCGCACAAAAACCGTGGTTCAGGCGCGGCCTGAAGGCCCCGGCGGCAATCGATCTCCATGAAGCAAAGAAGCTCGCAGACCTCTTGCCGGCATCTGCCGAACCCTACCGTTTCATCGACTTGGCTGCGCCCGTACGTCGCGACGGTTCTGTCGCCGGCGTTATTGGCGCCAAGCTGGACTGGAAGTGGATCGCGGAAGGCCTAACCGCCCTGCAGGCGCCCAGCATCGAAGTGCTCCTTCTCTCACGCGATCGGATCGTGCTGTTTGGACCGCCCGATCTCGTCAGCAAGCCCCTGAACGTCGGCTCCGCGCTGGCCGCCAGTCGGGTCAATTCCGCGTTCCTGAGCGAGCGCTGGCCTGACGGCAAAGAATACTTCACCGTGATCGTTCCAACGATAGGCTTTGCGGACCTGCCAAGCTTCGGCTGGTCCCTTCTCATCCGGCAGAATGCCGACGCGGCCATGGCATCGACCCGGCAAATGGTCCGGTCATTCTGGCTCATTCTCGGTGCCAGTGCCGTCACCGCATTGGTTCTGCTCTATCTCGCAGCCGAATGGCTGCGGACACCGCTGCGACGGCTGTCGGAAGCGGCCGAGGCTGTCGTTGTTGATCCCAACTCAAGGGCGCCCTACGCCGAAACGCGATTTGCGGAAGCGGCCAGGCTCAGCGACTCGCTGGTGCGGATGCAATCGAAGCTGATGGGCTATTCCAGTTGAGAGCTAGTAGCTCCCGGGATCGCGAAGCGAGAGGTTCGGTCGGTTCGTGGCCCCTTCCGATTCCAAGCGATGGCTGACCAGCGTCCGAAACGCGCACCAAAGCCGGCATCCGCCCAACACTCAGAGTTTACGGCTTCACGCCCCGGTTCAACTGCTGCAGCAGATCATCCGCCCGTCGCAGATCGGCTGACGTCTCGGCGGAGGAGAATTTCGCCTTCGCTGATGCGAGCACCTCTCGCGCCTCGGCGAGGCTGCGCCGGCTGTTGTTTCTCTCCATCAGGAGGTGCGCGAGGCTGATTGCAGTTCGCAATTCCCAGCCGACGGCCTCTAACTTCCTTGCATAGGCAAGCGATCGGCGGAACAGGCGGATGGCGGCAGCGTCGTCGCGATGCGGCTCAGTGCACAGCAGCGAACCGTGAATCCGGTAGATTTCCGGAGCCAGCCAGCGTTCGCCGGTCTGCTTGATCAGGGATTCGGCCGAAGTCACCAGCGCGAGCGCCCTGTCCTTCTGCCCGATCCGTCCGAACTCCGTCGCGAGCAGCGCCTTGTAGAGCGGAATCTGAATGCATCGATTCTCCGCCGGCAGCTTGCCGATCAGGGCGGAGAGCTTCTCGAGCACGACCGGCGCGGGGCCCCGCGCCGCCAGTGCCGAGGTCGCCCATAGCGGACCGATGACCTGGTACATCGGATAGCCGTAGTCGGCGGCGACCTTCATCCCGTGCTCGACACAGGCCAGATTGGCCGCGAGGTCTCCCTCATACCAGTGATCGCCGACACCAAGGATGTGGGCGAGCGCGATCATGAAGGGATGGCCGATCTCGTTGGCAAGCCGCCTTGCGGATTCACAGCACTCCCTGGCCCGGTTGGGATGGCCGAGCAGCCATTCGATGTGTCCGGAATAGACGAGCGCGACGACGAGCGGATCGTGCTGATAGGTTTGAACCAGCTTGCCGTGCTCTTTCGGATTGTAGCGCGCTTCAATCGCGACAGCCAATTCGCGTGCTTCCTTCAGACGGCCGGTGAAGAAATTGGCGATCAGCGCCGCGGTCGACGCCATCAGGATGGCCTCGCCGTCACGCCACTCCTCGGCGCGCCGGAGGAAATCCTGCGAATGCTCGAGCACCTTGGCGAGCTCGCAATTGACCAGCTTGGCCACCGCTACACCAAAAAGAACGGCAGTCTTCTCGCGGATCGTCCCATGGCTGCCGGAGAGCTTCAGCGCCCGATGATAGGGTTCGTAGACGTTCGGATCGGACCAGCCCGCAATCGCGGTGTAGGCCATCGCAAGGTTGGACTGCAGCGCGATCTCGGCCTCGTAGCGGCGCGACGAAGCAGGCAGCTTCGACAGCAAAGAGAGGCCCTGGCGCAGATGCGCCACCGCCTCCTTGGTGGCCGATCGGCGGAGCGCGGCCTTGCCCGCCTGCAGCCACGCGTCGATGGCCTCCGGAATGTTTTCTGCCTGCGCGTAGTGATAGCCCAGGACGGCCGGCTCGCAGCTCTCTCCGATGTCGGCCCGCTGCAGCAGCCAGGACGCGGCGCGCGCATGCAGCTTGCGCCGATCCTCCTTCAATAGCGAGGAATAGGCCGCCTCCTGAATCATCGCGTGCTTGAAGGCGAACAGCGTGCTTTCCTGCTCGCTGATGCGATACGCAATGCCGGCCCGCTCCAGGGCCTCAAGTGCTGATATCACCGATTCGTCCTGGTCCGGAAGCAGGCTGAAGATGCCCCGATAGTCGAACTGCCGCCCGAACACGGAGGCGATCTGGGCCACGCGCTTTGCGGTCCCCAGACGGTCAAGACGCTCCATCAGGGAATCGTGGACGCTTGCCGGCACCAGCGGGCCGGGCAATTTGCCGTGGTCGGCGCCACTCTCGATCGCCCCGGAATCCACCACCGCCCGCGTGAACTCCTCGATGAAGAGCGGCACGCCGTCGGTTCTCTCGACAATCTGGTTTGTGATCCGCGGAAGGAACTCGATGCCGGCAACGGCGGCCACCATCTGCTCGCACTCGGCTGCTGCCAGTTTCTGCAAAGTGATGCGCTTGATGGTCGGACCCGCTAGCCAGCCTGCCTCGTAGTCGTCGCGGTGCGTGATCAGATACAGGACGCGCTCGCGCGCGCAGCGCGCGACCACCCGTGAGAGAAGGTCGGCGCTCGTCGGATCGATCCACTGGACATCCTCGACGATGAACAACACCGGCTTCCTTCGCGACGCCGCCACGAGAACCTCGGTTATCACCTGGAAGGCACGTGCACGCTCGGATGGTGAACCGAGATCGGCAGGCTCGTAGCCTTCGCACGCCGGTACCGACAGCAGTGACCCGTAATAGGGCAGCGCCTGCTCGACATCGAAGCCGGCCCTCGCCAGCAGATAACGCAGCTTCGTCAGCGATAGAAGCGGGTCGTCGGTCTCGTGGATGCCGGTTGCGCGCTTCAGCCGTTCGATCTCCGGCGCAAGCGGCGTATTGACGTGAAATGGCGAACACTGGACCGAGAGAACATCAACCGCGGACCGATCAAGCGAACTTCGAAACTCGCGGATCAGGCGTGACTTGCCGATGCCGGGCTCGCCGGAGATGATACCGACGCGTCCTGCTCCCCCGAGGCTCTGCGCCCACAGTTCGGCCAGCAGCGCGCGTTCATCGTAGCGGTTGACCATCGGCGGAAGCGGCAAGGTTCGCGCGCGATCGAACCTGCTTTCACCAGGCGAAACGGCGTTCACGCGCCAAGCCTCGGCCGGCTCCTCGACGCCCTTCAGCCGGCGCCTGCCGAGCGGCTCGCAATCGAACATGCCGCGGATCAACTCGTAGGTCCCCGAACCGATGACAACAGCATTCTCGCCGGCGAGACCTTGAAGGCGCGCCGCGACGTGCACCGAGCTGCCGAACACTTCCCGCCGCTCGGAAGGCTCGCCAGGCACGCTGCCGACGACAACAGGTCCGGTGTTGACCCCGATCCTCACCCGCAGCCGGAGGAAGCTGCCGTCCGACATCTGGAATTCGCGTTCCTTGATGGCGGCGGTGATGGCGAGCGAGGCGCGCACCGCGCGCTCGGGATCGTTTTCGTGCGCCTGCGGCACGCCGAAATAAGCGAGCAATCCGTCGCCGATCATTCTGGCGATGTGGCCGCCATAGCGGCAAATCTGCTCGTTGCAGAGATCGCGATAGGTTCGGATGACCGCGAAGAACTCCTCGGGATCGATCCGCTCGCTCAGAGGTGTCGACCCGATGAGATCGACAAACACGACGGTAAGCTGTCGGCGCTCGGCCTGCAGGCCCGCCATGTCAACGTTTGGCAGCGCCGCAATCAGCCGAGGTCCATCAAATCGATCCGGGTTCGCCTGCCCGCTCAAGGTCCAACCATGTTGAGCTTCCGCCGTACCTGCAGGGACGCAAGGTACACGGCAAGCCGCATCCGATTGATGCTACCGAGAGGCCGATGCTGCTGCAAGCAGTTCCACGGGCTGAACATCATGCGCTCGCCATCGAACACCCGATCCGGCCTCAGGAAATTCTGCCTCGGAATCCTGATCTGTCCGATCGACACGGTGCGGTCGCGGGGACGGGTCCACTGCAGGAGAGCGTTCTCGACCTCCTCCGGTGTAGCCGCATGGCGCACCTTCACAGCGAAATCGAACACGACATCGTCTCCAGGTGGAGCTAGATCGCGCAGCATCGCCTCCTGGAGAAAATTCTCGGATCGCGATCCGAAAAGAAGACTCCACCACGACGGGACATCGTTCTGAGGCCGCACGGGACCGACGACGTAGCGCACGACATGGTGCTCGCCCAACAAATAGGGGGACATGCTGTGATAGGTCGCAGTCAGCGGATTGCCGATCCTGACGAGAGCGGTGCGAGCGACCGTGACGGACTGGCAAGGATGGCGAACGGCAAACACAATCAATTTCAGAGTCCGGTCAAACCTCTGGCGCCAGGTCCCACTCGGAGCCATAACCGCTTCCATGAACTCGGAATAGTCGGTCACGTTCTTGCAGAAGAACACCGGGAAGCTGCTGAGCAAGAAATCGTGCTCGCCGGCGGGCGCTATGCGGGGCTCGAGGCCACGAAGAATGGTCTCGCCTGCGACGTCGTGAAGCTTGATCGACATGCCACGGCCGTCGGACTTGCGGTCGCTATATCGCTGGCCCTTTCCGTTGGAGAACCGAACGATGGTCGGATAGCGGGCGCCCGGACGAAACAGCGGTGTCGAGAACTCGGCGGGAAGATCATGCCGGACGACGAATTCGGCGCTGACGCATCCATGAGCCTTGGCGTGCTGATCGCGCATCGCGCAGACGGAACGGTCCGTGGCCTTCATCTCACAGTAGTTCTTGATGACCAGGTTTGCGGCGAGGCGCGCCATGCTGGCGATGAGAGTCGCCTCGCCCGGCACCGCGCGCTCGAATTTCGTCAGCGGCATCGGTCGGTCCTGCAGCTCCAGCGCCTCCGTAAGCTCTTTGTATCTTGCCGGCGTCGGCTCTGAGCTCCGCGCCGTCGGCCTGGGAGCGAGTTGCACGGATTGGCGGAACATTTGCGAGAAACGCCGGAGGTCGCGCACCACACGAAACGACTGAACGACCGGATCTTCCCGCGGCGCTTGCGCGAGAGAAACCGCACTGCTTCGACGGCGGCCGCGCAGCCATCGCTGGATGGTGTCCCGATTCATGCGACGTCAACTCGGCCGGACGCCAGCAGGCCGAGCGCGGCCAGGCTTGGAACGAAGAAATAGTCGCCGCCCTTGGTGGTAACGAAGCGCGGGATGTCAAAGCATATGAACGGTCGTCGTCCGCTGGCTTCGTCGCCCGGGATCATCATTTGCGCGCTGCGACGACCGCCGATCATTGGACGGTTGCCGGCGATCGGGTCCGTATCGTTGCCCTGCTCGAAATCGTCGCCGAAGTTCATCCATTTCTGCTGCACGAACTCGAACTGGTCGAAACCGGAATTGAGCGCAATGAAAATGATGCCGCGCTTTTCCTGGCCCTCGGCTTCCTCCTCCTTGCCCGGTGGCAGATATTTGCCGTAGGCGATTCCGCGCCGGATCAACCGGTGCCGGCTCATGGTCTTGCCGCCGAAGCCCAGCGCGTCGCGCGGGTTCGCGCGTCGCACATGCGCACCGAGGGGACAGCGTGCGCCGGCGGGATCGCCGGCGTAGCCGAATGTATTGCGTTTGTCCTTGCCGGGCCTGTCAGGATAGTTGATCAACGAAGACCCATCCTGCCATCGCCCCATCATCTTGGCAGCGAGAAAGTCCTGCGCGGTAACGTGAGGCGGCAGACCACCGGGAATGGCCCGGGCAAATGCGTCCGCCTGCTGTTCAAGATACTGGCGGAAGCGAACGACATCCTGCTCCAGCTTACGGAACACGAGATAGCTGCCATCGTGAGCGAGAAGGTGCGGCAGCGGCATGGGAGCCATCTCGCCGCCCTCGCCCGGGTGGCCGAGAAGAAACTCTCCGAGCGGAATCTTGCGAAATCGCCCTTTGTCATCCGGATTGCCAACGTTCTCCCGGTCTTTGGAATCACGGTCAGGCACTCCCTCGACCGCTGGGTTGCTCAAGCCATCCTCGAAACCGAAGTGCTCCTTGCGAGTCTGTTCGCCCTTGATGTGCAGCAGTCCCGCGGGCTGATCGGGCTTCAATTCCTGCACGCCGTTCGGGAGCAGATCCCTGAGCTGTTGGCAGTGCGCCACGAGCGCGTCGTCTGTCCGGCCGTAGATCGTGATCAGCATATGAACACGATGCGTCCTCCACGGATCGTCCCAGTGCTCCGGTGAACTTTCATCGATGTCACCGAGCTCGTTCGCACGACGCTTCATGCCCTCCTGAAACTCGGAAGGAAAAGTGGCGAGACTCTCCTGAGGCAGTCCGAGAGCGCGGAGGCCGTCAAAGGTAAAGGCGATGTTGAGGGTAGCGTCCGGCTTTGCGCGCCACAGTGCCGGCGTGACGGCGTCGGTACCGAGCAGCCGCCCGATGAACGCCTTGGCATCGTCCGCGCTGTGGATCGCGAAGAACAAGAACTGCGCGTGCGGAAACGACGCGTAACCGCGAAGAATATTGCCTTGGATATTGGTAAGGTTGAGCATCGCGAGACCCCTGCTCCGATCGTTGCGTACTCACAAATCTCCCGGGAGCGGCCGCTCGTTTTGGAGGCTTTCCCACATTTGCCTGAACTCTCGTTGGAGCACATCGGGAGGCCGCGGCTTGCTTTGAACCAGCTTGACGAACTCGCCAAGGCGGCGTCGGCACAACAGCGCCATCAGAATCTCGCTGACGCTCGCCTCGGGCTGGTCTGCCAGAAACAGCGTGGTCGTGAGCTGACATCGCTCGAAATATTCGGAGAGCAGATCGCGCCGATGGAGTCCCGGAAAGCCAAGGCAGTGCCCCCAAATGGTCGCGACTTCGTTTGGGATATTGCTGGCCAGGGCCTGGACCAGGGGATCGACGCTTTCGCCATCAAATCCGCACATGAACACCAGATAGTCCGACTTGAGCTTATCGAACTTCGCCGGCGTGCCCTGATAGGCGAGACGGTCGACAATGAACAATCGCGCCATGTGGATGATCGGCACGTGGCTGAAAGGCGAGCCGCGCGGATAGGTTCCGGTATCATCCAGCGTGCGCAGAAACGCTCGCAAATCGTCCGATCGATTGGTTGCGATCGGAAACAGGCCTGTGAAGCCGTACTTCTCACCGTTTTGATTCGCCACGTCGCGAACTCCGTTCGACCGGCCTGCTATGTTGGTCCAAACGTACCGAGCTTGTTCTGCACGTTGATCAGCAAGCGATCGAACTCGACCGCAAACCGTTCGGGCGACAGCCCGCTTGAGCTTTGAAAAAGCTTTTCGACTTCGTTGCGCAACTCGAGTGCCGAGCGTACGTCCCGCACCGATGCGCCCGGATACGCGCTATAGCAATGATCCGACTCGATCTGGTTGCGCTGGATATAGGCCTTCAGCGGCCCGACCGGACGGGCGAAGGGATATCCGACGCTCCAGAACCAGACAAGGTCGAGCGGCTTGTAGAGCACGTCGGCGAAGGCTTCGATGTAAGGTCCCCAGGGACCGTTGAACGTGCTCAGGAAGAACAAATAATCGTAGTGCAAATCTTCCACCGGCTGACTGTCGCCCAGGCGCGGAAAGCTATCGCGCCTGACGATGACCCAGTGAACAAAAGGCAGAAACGCCAGCTCCTTCGCGGTGGCTTGGGTCGACTTGACTCGATCGAAGATAAACAGCAGCGCCCAGACGACAAAGGTGCCGACGCGCGTCATCGGCGTTATCACGTTGAAAGTAACGGCCTTGCCTAATCCGTACTGATTACGTGCGCGATCAGCCATGCAACGTCTCGCCATAAATTAAGGTCAGCTCGGCGACACGAAGGCTCGGGCTCACCTGTAAAATAATACCCCAGGCAATAGTACAACGTCAGGTAATAACGTTACTACTATTATCGAAAGTCGCTGGTCCGTCCAGTGCAATGAACGCTGTCGTGCACGACTAACTTTCGCACATCCGGCATGGCTTGCTAATACCGACCAACATCAACCAGCATCAAAGGTCTGTCATCCAGCGTGACAATGCATGTGATCGCGCGGTTCAGCGACAGCACGCCGACGGCTTCGACGATGTGAGCAGCCACGCCGGCGCACCGTCCGTCGGCGGCGCCATGCCGGCGGCAATCTTGCGCTCGGGCTGATCGGCCGGTTGCTGGGAGACGGCGTGGATTTGCCCGGCTGCGCCTGGCTGATCTCGCGTGGACCGAGGAGATCTCGCCGCACATGATCCACGCGCGGCCGTTGTGGAATGCGAGGCCTAGTACCGGCCGCCACGCGTTTTCCAAGATGGGGGAGGTTATCCCATAGCCGCTCTGCCCGTCGCCCGAGCCAAAAAACCTCGATTTCGCAGGTTTTTAGTGCCGATGCGTACCAATACGGGACAAATCACGGGGTTTTAGGCCCGCGGAGGTTGTGGTATTCGGAACCTTTAGAATTAGTCCGGTTTGGTGTCGAATGATGGACCTCGCCCCCGGGAATTCCGCCAGCACCATGCGCATCGGTGTGCAACCCATCGCGGTCACCGCAGTCGGACTCTTCCTGGTGCTGTTCGGGATCGGCGCGATCGCACTGTACCGGGTCACTACCGGCACGTCGCCGGAGTCCGATCGCGTCGTCGCCAGCCGGCAGTTGCAGGCCCGCACCGCGCAAGTGTCCGAACAGCTCGTCGAGAAGACCAAGGGGTTGGAGGCGACCCAGCAGGAGTCCATCGACCAGCTCCAGATGGTGCAGGACCAGTTGCAAACGATGCGCCGGATGCTCGCCTCACAGCAGGCCGAAACCAAGAAGCTGTCCGAGCAGGTCACGGCGCTGACCGAGGCTGTCGAGGGCCTGAGGCAATCCTTCGCCAGTGCCCAGGCCAATGAGCCTGCCGCCGAGCCGGTCCGCAAACGATCGCGGTCGCAAGCGGTCCGCGGCGGGCGCAAGCGACGCGGCTGAGCCGTTCGACGTCGCCTCAGCCCCCAGCCCGCAGCGCTTTAGCCATCTCCACCCTGTATTGCTCCGCGTATTGGTCCGCGCTGCCGAATCTCGATAGAGATTTTTTCGCCGACTTTGTGAACTAGTTCACATTCGGGAACCTATTTCCAAGGCAAGGTGCCGGCCACCGGATGGCGTGAGCCGATTTCAATATCCGGGGCTGGCAAGGTCGTTGGCGGTATACTGCGTCAACGGCCTTGTTCTTTTGGATGGCCCTGCTTCCGCCGCGGGCCCCCTTTTCTCCCGACCGCTCCGACCCGCCTCTCACGCTGGTGACTTGCCATCGGCAGGCTTTGCTTGCTGAATGCCGCCGCTTTTGAAGCCGGTCGGGCCGAAGCCCGGATCGGGTTCGATGGTTTGCAAATCATTTTGAAATGAGGCCCGCATGCGCGCTGAACCCCTGCTCACCTCGGATGTCATCGGACTGACAAAAACGGCCCCGTTCTCGCGCCGCGGCTTCATGACGGCTTCGGCCGCCGTAGCGGCCGGCTACACCCTCGCCGCAGGCCCCGTGCGGGCCGACGTGATCAAGACCGATACCGCCGGCCTCACCGCGGGCGAGGCCAAGATCAAGGTTGCCGATGGCGAGATGCCCGCCTATTTCGCGCGGCCGGCCGGCGCCAGCAATCCGCCGGTCATCCTGGTGGCGATGGAGATTTTCGGCCTCCACGAATACATCCGCGACGTGACGCGCCGGCTCGCCAAGCTCGGCGCATTTGCGGTGGCGCCCGACTATTATTTCCGCAAGGGCGACCTCACCAAAATGACCGACATGCAGCAGGTCTTGCCGATCGTGAATGGCAAGCCGGACGCTGAGCTGTTGTCCGATCTCGACAGCACCGTGGCCTGGGCGAAATCGCAAGGAGGCGACACCTCCCGCCTCGGCATCGTCGGCTTCTGCCGTGGCGGACGCACGGTCTGGGAATATGCCGCCCACAGCACCGCGCTGAAGGCCGGCGCGGCGTTCTATGGCCCGCCGGTCGACCCGCAAAATCCGGTCTGGCCGAAGAGCCCGATGCAGCTCGCGCCCGAGAAGAAGGCGCCGGTGATCGGCTTCTATGGCGAAGCCGACACCGGCATCCCGGTCTCGCAGGTCGAGGCGCTGAAGGCGGCGCTTGCCGAGAACAAGAAGACCGCCGAGTTCAAGATCTATCCGGGCGCCCCGCACGGCTTCCATGCCGACTATCGCGCGAGCTACCGCAAGGAAGCCGCCGAAGATGCATGGGCGCAGATGCAGGCCTGGTTCAAGAAATACGGCGTGCTGAGCTAGAGCGTTTTCGAGCGAAGTGGACACCGGTTCGCGTGAAGAAAACGCGTCAAGACAAGGCGCGCGCTCCCTCTCCCGCGCTCGCGGGCGAGGGACCAAAGCGCGTTGCGACTGCTCGCTCAGCCGAGATGATCTCGATTGCGCGGCTTGGTCAATTGCCGTTCGACTTCCCAGAGCATCAGCACAAAGGCGGCGCCCAGGCCGACGACGATGCCTAGAAAGACGAAGGTGAAGGCGGCGGTGGTGAGCGTGTCCAGCATTTCGAAAACCGCTGCAGTCGACGTACCAGCCCCTATGCAGAAATGA
Organism: Bradyrhizobium sp. USDA 10063; assembly: GCF_054063735.1. Lineage (NCBI taxonomy): Bacteria > Pseudomonadati > Pseudomonadota > Alphaproteobacteria > Hyphomicrobiales > Nitrobacteraceae > Bradyrhizobium > Bradyrhizobium sp. USDA 10063. Next base: position 2,002,481 of record NZ_JBSSGP010000002.1, read on the forward strand.
TGCGGCCTCGATGTGCAAAACACCGAGGCTGCATCGATCATTCCCGATAATTTTCGCTGCAATATCGGCTGAGATCAGTCGCAGACGTCAACCGCCCTGATGCGCCAGCCATATGACGTCCAAACGCGCTGCTGGACGACGTAGCATCCGCCGTAGCCGGCATTGTCGTAATAGCCGTAGTAGGGATCGCCGTAGTCGTAATAGCCATACGGCCCACCGCCGTAGAGCCCATAGCCGAGACCTACACCGATCGCTGCGGCGGCAAACGGAAATCCACGACGATAGCCCCAGTAGCCGGGACGATATCCGAAGCCCGGACGGTACCCAAAGCCCGGACGGTAGAAGCCGCCACGAAATCCGGCCGAACGGAAGCCGCCGGCGCCGATCGCGGCCGAACGGAAACCGCCTCCGCTGAACGCCGCACCGCGGAAGCCTCCGCCGCCAAAACCGCCGCCGCGGAAACCACCGAATCCGCCACCGCGAAAGCCACCGCCGCCAAAGCCGCCTCCATGAAAGCCGCCGCCACCGAACCCGCCGCGGGCGGACGCCGTATCTATTGTCAAAATTCCAAGCGAGGCCACCGCCAGCAAGGCAACCATCGTTTTACGCAACATACCGTTCCTCCATCACGGCCTGCCCATACCGGCGCGGCCTGCGCCAGCCATCGCAAGCACTGCCGATAGTCTAGAGCGAGTTCCGGTCATGCGCCTTGACGACGCGCTCACTTCTGCGCGACCGGCACGTCACGCAGGACAGAGCTAGCAGCCTCTGCAGATACCTCTGATCTTGCGATCGAGCTGTGCGCTCTCCGCGTCGATTGCAGTATCCTCCTTGGTCCTGCCCGCAGCCGCACCGGTCGTGGTACCCGGGCCGGAGGACTGTGCAGTACCAGCGCTGTTGGTCCCTCGCGGCGGGTTCGCCAGTCCAGTGGTACTATTGGTGTTGCCGGGGTTGATGGCCTGATTGCTCTGCCCGCCGACATTCGCCGAACCGGAGGGCGCACCACCGATGCCAGTGGTCCCAGTGGCGCCGCCGGTGCCGGCGGACGCTCCGCCGGCCGCGCTTCCCGCGCTTGCGCCACCGCCGCTTCCTCCCCCTTGGGCAAGCGACATCGCAGGTGCAGCGAGGACAGCGAAAGCCGTGATGAAGATCGCAAGCGATTTCCTGGTCATGAGCGTCTCCCTTATTTTGTACTGCTAACGACAGGCGAAGCCGGCCGTTCCCTTCCGGAACCAAACCGTCCGGGAGCCATTGGGCCTTACGCAGTGCAAGGTGCGAGGATGCGCAAACTGATCGCTTTCGACGAGGATACGTTCGACAAGCTCAAACAGCTCGGCCGCGACAGGATGGCGACGTTTCAGGAATTGGCCGATGAAGCGTTCGCGGACCTGCTCAAGAAGCACGGCATTCCGATCGATCTGCGCGACGCGCTACGCAAGAGCGCCGCGCAGTCGAAGACGGATACTGCCAAGTCTACCGTCAAGTCGCCGAAGCCGAAGCCAAGGAAGTGACGCACGCGTGACGACAGACGGATCGGGCCCTTCAACCGATCTTGCGGAGGCCCTTTTTGAAGCGCGGCCCGTTGAGCTGATAGAACTTCGCCGCGCTTCCCATCTTCGCGACCTGCGCAGGATCCAATGTCCGGATCACGCGCGCGGGCGAGCCGATGATCAGCGAGTGCGGCGGAAATTCCTTGCCCTCGGTGATGACAGAACCCGCGCCGACGATGCTCTCGCGGCCGATCCGCGCGCCGTTCATCACGGTCGATCCCATGCCGACCAACGCGCCGTCTTCCAGCGTGCAGCCGTGCAGGATCACGTTGTGGCCGACGGTGACGTTCTTGCCGACCACCAACGGAAAGCCGAGGTCGGTATGGCAGGTAGAGTTGTCCTGGATGTTGGAGCCTTCGCCGATCTCGATCCACTCATTGTCGCCGCGCAACACCGCGCCGAACCACACGCTCGCCCCGCTCGAGAGGCGCACCTTGCCGATCACAGCAGCGGTTTCCGCGATGAAATAATTGCCGTCGGCCGGCAGATCGGGCCCCTGCCCGTCCAGTTCATAGATCGCCATGGATGTCTCCTCTTTCGAGGGCGACATTGGCACAGCGGTCAAAGGCTTTTCAAGCGAGCGACTACCGAGATTACCGTCGGGAACAGCGGTGGAAGCAGCGTTCAGACGAGGACGCCGGCGGCGCGCAGCGTCATCAGGAAAAAGGTGCCCGACATCAGGCTCCAGAAGCCGGCGATGATGGTCGCCATCATCACGAATTCGAAGCGGCGGCGTTCGATCCTGGCGCCGCGCAGCGTGTTGCGCATGATGATGAAGGGCGCGGCGAACACCAGGAACGGCACCGCAGCGAACGCCCTCGGTGCCGCGCCTTCCTGCAACAGGCCGAAGCCGGCCGGCCGCTGCGCCATCGCCTGATAGCCGCTGGTCAGAGCGCCCGCGAGCGCGAAACCGATGAACAGAGCGAAGAACGAATTCAGCGCTTCGGGCGACATGGCACACTTCCGCTACTCAACAGACCGCGCGCTTCATTGGCAAAATTGCCGCTCCGCCGCTACATCATCCTTAAGAAAGGGTTAACATCCATCGCGAGCCCGCCGCGTTTGCGCATGGCTCATCGCTTGCCGGACTCGGTGAAATCATACGGAAGTCGGGCCGACGCGTGGCATATTCGCGGGATGATTCGGCATCACGCGAACCAATCCATTCTCGTTCGATGACACTGCTCTCGACGGCCCAGCACCTCGCGCGCGACACGCGCAGGAATCCGCGCGCCCATATCGTCCCGATCCTGATCGCGGCCGTCCTCGCCTGCGGCGCGATCGCGCTGGTCACCTACCTGTTGTGGCCGACCTGGACCACGGTGCCCTTGAGCGATCCGTCGCGGCTGCCGGTGAGCGTCGGCGGCACGCTGTTCAACGTGCCGACCGCGGCGGTGCGCATGAAGATCCAGCGCCACTCGGGCGCGCAGGAGCGTGTCGATCTCAGCTTTTCCTATCCCTCGCTCGACCCGCCGGCGCCGCAGAAGCATGTCAGCGCCGAGACGGTGGAGGACAAGGTGCAGCCGATCGACCGGATCTTCCTCTCGATCGCAGCCCATCACGATCAGCTTGCGCCCGACATCCGCGTGCGCACGATCTATCCGCGCTATCTCGATCAGGCGGCAAGCACGGACGACGGCCTGACGATGCGCGCGTTCCGCGACGGCTCGCCCTATGGCGGCGAGGATTTGTTCACGGCGACGTCGCCCACCCTCAGCGCCCGCTGCACGCGCGATGCGCCGACGCCCGGCATGTGCCTGAGCGAACGCCGCATCGACGGCGCCGACTTCACCTTCCGCTTTCCGCGAAGCTGGCTCTCACAATGGCGCGACATCGCCACCGCCATGGACCGCCTGACGACGCAATTGCGCGGCCCGAAGGGGTAGCTCCGTCATTGCGAGCGGAGCGAAGCAATCCATAGTGCCACTCGCTGAGGCGTGGATTGCTTCGCTCCGCTCGCAATGACGGTCTTAGCCGATAGGCCTACTCGACCAGCTATTTCGTAGGGTGGGCAAAGCGCAGCGTGCCCACCTTCGCTTGCACCGACCGTGAATGGTGGGCACGCTTCGCTTTGCCCACCCTACAGACTAACCCCTCCCCTCACCCTGAGGAGACCGCGCAGCGGTCGTCTCGAAGGGCGAGGCCACCGGCGGGGCCTCATGGTTCTTCGAGCGATGCGCAGCATCGTCTCGACACGCGCTCCGTGTCCTCACCATGAGGATCGACAACGGAGTGATCCCTTTCATTGCGAAGCTATTTCGTAGGGTGGGCAAAGTGCAGCGTGCCCACCATTCTTGCGCGCTCGTGAAGGTGGGCACGCTACGCTTTGCCCACCCTACAGATCTGCGCAAGGCTACTCAGCCAGATCCTCTTCGAGGATCGCCATCTGGAATTGGAACGAGCGGTCGTCGTCCTCATCGTCGACGAAGAGGACGCCGACGAACTCCTCGCCGATATAGACTTCGGCCGAGTCGTCTTTCTTGGGCCGCGGCACGACGCGGATCTTCGGATTACCGAAGACGCGTTTGAGATATGCGTCAAGCTTTCTGACTTCCTGAACGTCCACGGGCGATCTCCAATCGGGTCGATGATTTTGGGACGGAGTTTTAGGACGGGACGGCGGCAATCGCCAGAGCCTTTTCGGCTCTGGCACAATCTAATATTTGCAGTCGAAACGATCGCGAAATGCGAGTGAAATCAAAGCCCGATCGCGTTGAGCATCTGATCCATGGTGCGCGACGGCTCGGCGCAGCCGGCTTCGCCCACGATCTTTGCCGGCACGCCGGCGACCGTGACGTTGTGCGGCACCGGCTTGACCACGACCGAGCCGGCTGCGATGCGCGCGCAATGACCGACCTCGATATTGCCGAGGATCTTGGCGCCGGCGCCGATCATCACGCCATGGCGAATCTTCGGATGGCGATCCTCGTTCTCCTTGCCGGTGCCGCCGAGGGTGACGCCATGCAGGATCGAGACGTCGTCGTCGATGACGGCGGTCTCACCGCAGACAAAGCCGGTGGCGTGGTCGAGGAAGATGCCGCGGCCGATCTTGGCGGCCGGATTGATGTCGGTCTGGAAGACTTCCGAGGAGCGGCTCTGCAGGTAATACGCAAAATCCTTGCGGCCCTTCAGAAGGAGCCAGTGCGCAAGCCGATGCGTCTGCAGCGCGTGGAAGCCCTTGAAGTAGAGCAACGGATCGATGAAGCGCGAGGTCGCGGGATCGCGGTCGTAGACGGCGACGAGATCGGCGCGGAAGGCGTTACCGATGTCGGGCTCGTCGCGCAACGCCTCGTCATAGGTCTGGCGGATCAGATCGCCTGACAGCGCCGAGTGGTCGAGCCGCTCGGCCAGCCGATGCACGATCGAATCTTCGAGGCGCTCGTGATGCAGCACCGCGGAATAGATGAAGGTGGCAAGCTCCGGCTCGCGGCGAACAATCTCCTCGGCCTCGCTCCTGATCCGTTCCCAGATCGGATCAAGCGCGGCGAGCTTGCCGCCTTGCGGATTGACCTGATGCACTGCCATGGCCGGCCTCGCAAATCCTGATCTTTGCCGAGCATGATCTTGTTTAGGATCATGCCCCAGTTTCGGTGTGCGCTATAGCACGGTTAAACGACGCTTGTCCCTGATAGCTTCGGCGAAGGATAAGCCTCGCTTAACCCCTATGCAGAGACGTCACATCCAATTGGTCGGGATTTGGCGGAAATCAAGCAGGCTTAAGTCCGATTTCCGTAGAAGAACATTCTCCTAGCGTAGAAGATCATTCTCTTTGCGATAGAAAGTCGATCACGCCGGTCTTGTAGACCTTGTCGCCGACCGCCCGCATGTGATCGCGGTTCGGGATCGCAAGCACTTGCGACCGCGGGATGATGCGCCCGAGCGCCTCCGCCGAACCCGCGATCTCGTCATTGCTGCCGACCGCGATCAGGATGGGCACGTCGATATCGGCCGCCTCCTGCCGCGTCATCAGCCCTCGCGAGCCGCGCAGGCAGGCGGCGAGCGCGCGACGGTCGGAGCGGGTCTGATCGGCAAAGGCACGGAAAGTGCGGCCGACCGGATCGGTGACATCCTCCAGCGCCGGCGCCTCCAGCGCGACCGCAACATTCTCCCCGGGACCGCCGCCTTCGATCAGTCCGATGCCGATGCCGCCGAGTATAGCCGAGCGCAGCCGCTGCGGCTCGTTGTGTGCCAGCACGGCCGTCATCCGCGAGCCCAGCGAGTAGCCCATGATATCCGCGCGCGGGATGCCGAGATGATCCATCAGCGCGATGATGTCGCTTGCCATGGTGGCGATGTCATATTGCGCGGGATCGTAGAGCTTGGCGGACTCGCCGTGGCCGCGATTGTCGAGCGCGATCACACGGCGGCCGTCCTTGCGCAGTTCCGAGACCCAGCCGGGATAGACCCAGTTCACGTTCTTGCTCGAGGCAAAGCCGTGCACGAGGATAATCGGATCGCCCTCGCCTTCGTCGAGATAGGCAATTTCGACAGCGCCGTGGTTAAAGCTCGGCATCGCGTCTTCCGTTGTTTGAGGGATTTCTTGGATTGGCGACCGGCAAACGATCGCAGAGCTTAGCCGCAGGCGGTGGTGCCCGCTACCGCAACCTCAGACTGCGCTTGCGCCATCGCGAGTTGTTTCCGCAGGCGACGCGCCTTGCTCCGCCGCAGCCATGCCAGCGTCAGGCGCTCGGTGGTCGCCTTGATCGAGGACAGGAAACCGAACAGCATCAGCAGGGCGCCGAACAGCCACATCGTGAGGTTGAAGGTGCCGGCGGCGAGCAGCAGCGCGCCGCGGCCGAACAATTTCAGGATCGCACGGGTCTGGCTGCCCTTCGCTTCCGCCAGCCGCGCCGCGCGCGCGATATCCTTCGGCCCGTCCGCGATCTTGAGCGTCTCCAGCGCGCCGCGGGTACCGGCCTTCTCGCCGATGCGCCCGACATCCTTGGCAAGGCGGACCAGCGCGCCGGCTTTTTCCGCGCGGAACGCCGCCTTGATCGCGGTCATCGTCTGGCTCGGACGAAGCACGGAAGCGGAGGCGACGGCCTCCTGCAGCATCGGCGCATCCACGACTTGGCGCGCCGAGCGGCCGGCCCAGGCGGAGAGCCCCTCGCTGATGCGGCCGACCTTGCGCGCATCCTTCACCAGCGACAGCCCGGCGCGCACCGGCGCGACACCGCCGACAGAGACATAGGTCGCAGCCGTCACCGCAAGGCCGGCCGCGGCAAGGCCAAGAATGAGGTGGTCGGTCTCTTCGCCCATCGCGAGATGCTTGCCTTCGCGCACGACATCCCTGATATCGCCGAAGACAAAGAGATCGCCGGCGACCGTGCCGGACAGGCTGGCGAGATCGTCCGCGGTGCCGGTGACCAGACCGGCGGCAAAGCGCTTGGCGACATGCGAGGTCGAGCTCGCTTCCGCAACCGCATCGTTCACGCGCGTGGTCAGGCCATCGTCGATCGCGACATTCTTCTCACGCGCGAGTTCGAGAAAGCTGCTTGCGAGATCGGCGTCATCAGCGGCCAGCGCCTGTTCGATATTCTGCTCGATCAGCAGTTGGTTATTCCGCAAGGCAGAACTGATCTGGAGATCGGCCAATTGCGCAGGCTCGTCCTGCGCGGCCAGCAGGGCATAGGCGTCGCGGGCATGCGGCCATAGCGCGGCGCCGACGGCGATGCTCATCAGCATCCCCGCCACCCCTATACTGACCCGCACTCGCTTCATTCGATAAAACCCAGGGTTTTGCTCAAGTTGGAAATAGTGTGCCCTTTTTAAGACACAACAGCCCCGACGAAAGAAGGGCTTCTCTGGGACGACAAGATTGTGTCGAATTTGCATGAGCAAATGGATGGACGGGGCCCTAGGAATCAACTCCACCCGCCAGTATGGTGCCGGGCATTTCGCAATGCCGCATCGCGTTGATTGCGTCCGTCCGTCATTGCCATCCAAGGTGAAGATATGTCCGACCACGTCGTCCCGCACTTCCATAACGATGCCGGAGTCTCGGTGATCGAGATCGGCTCGCAGGAGTTCATGTGCGTGGGCGCAAACCCGCCGTTCGACCACCCGCATGTGTTCCTCGATCTCGGCAACGACAGCGAGATCATCTGCCCCTACTGCTCGACGCTCTATCGCTTCGCACCCGATCTCGCGGCAGGCGAAGCGCGTCCGCCGGAATGCGTGCTGAAGGATAAAGTCGCCTGATCAATCCGTGGTCGCTACGCGCACCGTCGTCGTTGCGGGTGCCGGGATCGGAGGACTGACTGCCTCGCTGGCGCTCGCGGCGAAAGGCTTTCGTGTCGTCGTCCTGGAAAAGGCCGAGCGGCTGGAGGAAGTCGGCGCGGGGCTGCAGCTTTCGCCCAACGCCAGCAGCATCCTGGTCGGTCTCGGCCTCGAGCCGCGGCTTGCTCCGCGCGCTGTGACGCCGGAAGCGATCAGCATCATAAGCGTGCGCGCCGGCGGCGAGATCGCCCGCCTGCCGCTCGGCGAGGCCGCGACCGCGCGCGCCGGCTCACCCTATTGGGTGGTGCATCGCGCCGATTTGCAAGGAGCGCTGCAAGCCGAGGTTGAGGACCATCCCGACATTGAGCTCCGCCTGGGCTGGCAGTTCGAGGATGTCGCCGACCACGCCAGGGGACTGACGGTGGCGGCGCGCCGCGGCGACGCGCAGCACCATGAACCGGCGGCGGCGCTGATTGGTGCCGACGGCATCTGGTCGTCCGTGCGCGGCCGCCTGTTCCCGGAACTGCAGCCGCGGTTTTCCGGCCTGATCGCCTGGCGCGGCACGCTGGACGCGAAGGCGCTGCCGCGCGAATACACCTCGCCGCGGGTGCAACTCTGGATGGGACCGAACGCGCATCTGGTGGCCTATCCGATCGCCGCGGCGCGGCGGATCAATGTGGTCGCGATCGTGCCGGGAACCTGGAACCAGCCGGGCTGGAGCGAGGCCGGCAATGCGAGCGAGATCAAGAACGCGTTCTCCGCGGATTGGCCCGGCTCTGCGCGAATACTGATCGACGCGGTCGAGGAATGGCGGCGCTGGGCGCTGTTCACGATGCCCGAGGTCAGCGAATGGAGCGCAGGTGCGGTCGCGCTGCTCGGCGACGCCGTGCATGGGATGCTGCCGTTCGCGGCGCAAGGCGCCGGCATGGCGATCGAGGATGCCGCCGTGCTTGCCGATTGCCTCAGCGGCTGCACCGGCGAAGACATCTCCGGCCTTCCCGATGCGCTGAAGCGCTACACCAGGCTGCGTCGCGGGCGCGTCGATCGGGTGCGGCGCATCGCGCAGCGACAGGGCCGCATCTATCACCTCACGGGACCGATGGCGCTCACGCGCGACCTCCTCATCCGGGCGATGGGGCCGCAGCGGATGCTGGCGCGGCAGGACTGGATCTATGACTGGCGGGCGGGCGGCTCACCGCGCTGACGAACGTGCGCCTCGGGCGGGCGCAGGTGGCACTGGCGGCACGATGGGCGCCGGCGCGGCCACGATGGTCTCATGGCATTTGTTGCGCCGCCAGTTTTCGTCGGCGAGCTTCTGCTGGGCGCGTATCGCGACGTAATCGTTGCGGTAGGCCACCTCCGCCACCACGGCGCCGCCGACGCCGGTCTCCGCCTTCGACATCAGCCCCTGCAATTCCGCCGCGCGTGTCGCCAGCACCGCACGCTCGGTCTCGAGCTGCTTGCAGTCGTAAAGGTCGTATTTGGCAGGATCGACAAAGGCCGGGCTGAGCGTCTCGCCCATCTGGGCGCAGCCGCAAAGCAAGCCGCCAAGCGCAAGCAGCGCGGCAGTCACGGCCGCGCGCGGCGGCAGGTGGCGGAAGGTGCTGATGGACATGGCGCCTTGGTAGAAGGTGAGTGTTGAGATTGGCTAAAGCAGCCGCAGATGTCGGGATTGAGGCTGGCCGGATTGGCGTGACTAAATATCTGATTTATCTGCAATAGACTCAAGGGCCGGCGGAACCGTCTTGGATGTTGCGGCGACCCGGGTTAAGAGACCCCTGTCAAGAGAGCCTTGGCATGCGGGCGTGGCGAAACTGGTAGACGCAACGGACTTAAGCCAAGTTGAGTGCCCCCGGGGAAACCCGGGATGCAGAACTGCTCAAATTCGGGGAAGCCTTCGCTGGTAATCCCGAGCCAAGCCCGGCGACGGGAAGGTGTAGAGACTAGACGGGCAGCACCTAAAGCGGCGACGCCAGGGTGAAGGGATAGTCCAGACCACAAACGCTACGATCGTAGCGGCGGCGAAAGCCGTAGCTGGTACGAAAATCCGTAGGGCCGCAAGGCCTGTACCGGTTCGATTCCGGTCGCCCGCACCAGCCTTCGCTCGCGAAGCGAGTGAAGGCTGCCGCGCCGAAGCCCAACGGGCGAAGGCGGGCTCTCCGCGAGCTGCGGCTCGGCAAGCCCTCACGTACGGCAAAGCCCATCAGCGGCGAAAGCCTGGACCACAGCGAAGCGAAGACGATTGCAGCCCGTTCAGGCGCGGCTTCACAGACGACGACTGCTGCACCAGCATAAGTCCTCGCTAACTTCTTTCGACTGGTCGATCGCACTGACCCATGAATCAAAGAGACTCATTGAAAAGCTGTCCACAGACTGTTCCCCGAGCAAGCTCACGTCTGCTTGCGAAAGCCGCCCGGTTCAGTTGTATTTGGCGCTTTCTACTTGGGGTTGGGCAAAATGATACGACTGGTACTGATTACTTTGGGCTTTCTGTTCGGCGCAACGGCGGCACAAGCGCAGGTGCAGCCTCAAACGGTATACCGATATGACGCGCAAACCATCGACGCCTCGATAAAGTGTGAGTTGGGCCAGGTCGCCAGGCTGCTTGGCTCACCCAAACCCGGCTGGCCCAAAATGCAAGCCGTAGTTAATGTCTCGGGCACCGAAACCACCACGAAGAAAATCGGGGGCGGCGTCGGCCTCTTCGCAGAGGCCGGAGCGTCTTACGAGGTCACACAAGGAAGGACTCGCGGCGCAAAAGGCACACGCAATATTCACGTCGACAACAGCGTGAATTGCCGGAAGTCCTTTGTCGTCGATGTAGGTGTTCTCTCCTGCTTCAGGGAGCAGAAGGACCTCTATCTCGCGGGGCAAACCATCAGTTGCTCGGATTCGACGACCGCCTCATCGGCCGCCAACGCCGGCGGAAAGTTTGACATCTGGGTGATCAATGTAAGTGTCACGGGAGACCTGACCAAGAAGCGCGAATGGAAGGTCGATCTCTCGGCTCCACCGGAGGAGAAGTAAGGCTCTCCTCCGGAGCCTTGCCGAAGATCGTGTCGGCTCTTGCCGAGGTCGGCCGTAAGCCCATCTCGGCTGCGCTGTCTTTTTGAGCCGTCAATCCGACTGAACCTCCTTGCGCGCTGCTGCACTTGCGGCGCGCGCCGTCGCGGTCGGCTCCCATCTGGAGCGTCGGTTCCGATTCAATCAGAACCGAATATGCTCTAGACTGAAACGACGGGTCCATCGTGGTGAGGATGTTTTGATGCGCAGTTTGGCTTTGGTTATCCTGGCGCTCGCAGCGGTCCTGAAGACAGCGCCTGCGCAGGCGCAAACCTACGATCCCGCTTACCCAGTTTGCCTCCAGGTCTACCAGGGCATGGTGGATTACTACTTCGAATGTCGCTACACCTCGATACCCCAGTGTCAGGCATCGGCCTCGGGCCGGGCGGCTCAGTGCGTGGTCAATCCTTACTACGCCAAGCCCGTTCCGCGCAAAAAGCGCCGCACGAGCAAATCGTACAGATGAACGTGTGCAGTCGCCTCAGCCAGATTTTTTTGAGCGCGCCTTGAGACCATGATGCGTCCGCATCGCTGCACACACACACACGCTCGCACGAGATTGTCCGCAACGATTCGACGTTAAGCGCAAGCTCGGCACGCTTTGATTGCCCACGAGAGCGCAGGATCGTTCGAGTTGCTACGTGGCGACAGTTTGCTCACGCGCTCGCGCCCATCACGATCCTGTCAGGTGTGGCAAAGTTCACATCGACGCTTGCCGTCCAAACCTAGTCTCCGCACGCCGACCGCATTCTTGCGGCTGTCAAATCTCAACGCGTATTGATTGGAGATGTGACGATGGCAGGTTCGGAGCAGGATCGGCTTGCGGACAAGAGAGCCTGGATCGGCCGCGTATCAACCATCATTGGCGCTCTGATCTTATCTCGGCTGTTTCTCGTCGCGTTGTACGCCGCCTCGACGTCGCCCGGCACTGCAATCGACGATTTCGCGACGATGACTGTATTTCCGTAGGCTGTTGGATCAGGAGTATTACCCGTGCGAACGGCCTGGAACGTTCTCTTGCCGAAAATGTTGTCGTGCAGCATTGGAGTGCGACGACATGGCGAAAGACGATCCTCGGGAACAACGGGCGGCGGAACAGCGTCCGGAACCGCGAGAGCAGACCCGCGAGAAGCACACGCCGGCTTCGCTGCCGGAACCCGCTCCCCCGCTCTCGAATGAAGGGCTGGAGCGCGTGCGCGAGAGTCACTGCTGAGCGAAGACGAGCCTGCGCTCACCGAAATGAAAATGGCCGGGGCTGAGCCCGGCCATTCTGCTTTCCGTTCGATTGAGGCGCCCTACTCGGTCTTGTCGATGTTCCAGAAGATCGGGGTCGCCGGGCCGTCGAGCACGCCGGTGAGCGATTTGCGCCAGCCGGCCGGGACGAGATACTGGCCAAGCGGGATGTACATCACCTGGTCATAGGCCTCCTTCTGGATCTCGGCGGCGATCTTCTTCTGCTCATCCAGCGAGGACGAGCGCGCGAACTTGTCGCGCAGTTCCTCGATCTTGGCATCCTCGGCCCAGCCGAACCAGCCGCCTTTCTTGCCGAGGCCGGTAATGGAGGCGTTGACGATTGGGTTGGAGACGTCGGCCGCAACCCAGTTGGTGAAGAACATGTTCCAGCCGCCCTCCTTCGGAGGCTTCTGGCTGGCGCGGCGGGTCACCACCGTCTGCCAATCGGTGGCCTGCAGATCGACCTTGAAGCCGGCATCGCGCAGCAATTGTGCGGCGACGATCGGCTGCGCCTTCAACGTGGTGACGTCGCCGGGCGCCATGATCACGACGGGCGTGCCGTCATAGCCGGACTCGGCGAGTGCCTTCTTGGCTTCGGCCATGCCGTTGCCCTTCACCAGGGTCTCGGCACCGACATCGGTCTCAAGCGGCGTGCCGCAAACGAAGAAGGCGCCGCAGATTTTCTGATACTTGGCATTGCCGACCAACGCATCGAGCACGTCCTTCTGGTTCAGCGCCAGGAAAGCGGCGCGACGCACTTTCACGTTATCGAAGGGTGGATAGAGGAAGTTCATGCGTCCCAGCGTCTGAAAGCCGAACTTGTTCAAGACCTCGATCTTGAGATCCTTGTTGGGCTCCAGCACGGGAAGCATGTCGAACGGCAGGTTCTCCATGAAGTCGATGTCGCCGGACTGCAGCGCATTCACCGCGGTCTGCGCGTCGGGCATGGTGATCCATTCGACGCGATCGACCTTCACCACCTTGCCGCCGGAGGTCCAGCTCGGCGCCTCCTTGCGCGGCACGTAGTCCTTGTTCTTCTCATAGACCGCCTTCACGCCCGGCTGGAATTCGGCCTGCACGAACTTGAACGGACCGGAGCCGATCTGCTCGGGAATCGCCTTGTCCGGCGGCGTCTCGGCGAGACGCTTCGGCATCATGAACGGCACGCGCGAGGACGGCTTGCCGATCGCATCCAGCACCAGGCCGTAGGGCTCCTTCAGCTTCAGCGTGATGGTCTTGGCGTCGGTCGCGGTGAGGCTGGCGGTGAAGTCCATCAGCTTCTGGCCCATGCCGTCGACCTTGCCCCAGCGCTGCAGCGAGGCGACGCAATCTTCCGCCGTCACCGGCGTGCCGTCATGCCACTTCAAGCCGTCGCGCAGCGTGAAGGTGTAGGTGAGCTTGTCGTCGGAGACCTTCCAGTCCGCCATCTGCGGCTGGATCTTGAAGTTGGAGTCGGTCGCGAGCAGCGTGTCATAGACCATGTAGCCGTGATCGCGGGTGATGTAGGCCGTGGTCATGATCGGGTCGATCACGCGCAAATCCGAATGCATCACCGCGGTGATGGTCTTGCCGGCCGCGAGCGCCTGCGCGCTCAGCGCCACCGAGAGCGCAACGATTGATAACGCTGATGCCAGCGCTCTGCGCTTCCAACTGGATGTTTGGAACATTCGTGTCTCTCCTGACGTGAAACTGGTCAAAGCCGGCTTATTCGTTATGCATTCGGTCCGTTATTTAGGCGGACTAACATGCTGCAAGGGCTGGAAATTTGAGACTTGCACCAAGCGTGTGTGGCGTCAATCCGGATTTAGTCGAGATCGGATGTACACAAACGAATGGTGCGGGCCTTCGCATTTGACGCTACAAATCCACTCGCGATTTCGGTATTCGCCGCGTGACGGCATTACGCGCCTGCAGCAACGAAGAGAGAGTCCTCCATGAACCCAGCCAATCTTCCCTTTGATTCCGAAGTCATGCTGCAGGGCCTGCGTAGCTGGGTGGAGTGCGAGAGTCCGACCTGGGACGCGGCTGCCGTCGAGCGCATGCTCGACCTTGCGGCGCGCGAGATGGCGATCATGGGTGCGACGATCGAGCGCATCGCCGGCCGCCAAGGCTTTGCCGGGTGCGTGCGCGCGCGCTTTCCGCATCCGAAGTTCGGCGAGCCCGGCATTCTGATCGCGGGCCATCTCGACACCGTGCATCCGGTCGGCACCATCGAGAAGCTGAAGTGGCGGCGCGAAGGCAACAAATGCTTCGGCCCCGGCATCTTCGACATGAAGGGCGGCAATTATCTGAGCTTGGAAGCAATCCGGCAATTGATCCGTGCGTCGTTCACGACGCCATTGCCGATCACCGTGCTGTTCACGCCGGACGAGGAAGTCGGCACGCCCTCGACGCGCGACATCATCGAGGCGGAAGCCGCGCGCAATAAATATGTGCTGGTGCCGGAGCCGGGCACCGCCGACAACGGCGTCGTCACCGGCCGCTATGCGATCGCGCGCTTCAACCTGGAAGCAACGGGACGGCCGAGCCACGCCGGCGCGACGCTTTCCTCGGGCCGCTCGGCGATCCGCGAGATGGCGCGACAGATCCTTGCGATCGACGGCATGACGACGGAAGACTGCACCTTCTCGGTCGGCATCGTCCATGGCGGCCAATGGGTCAATTGCGTCGCCACCACCTGCACCGGCGAGGCGCTCAGCATGGCCAAGCGCCAGGCCGATCTCGACCGCGGCGTCGAGCGGATGCTGGCGCTGTCGGGCACATCGAACGATGTCACCTTCACGGTGACGCGCGGCGTCACCCGCCCGGTCTGGGAGCCGGATGCCGGCACCATGGCACTCTACGAAAAGGCCCGCGCGCTTGCGGAAGGGATGGGCTTGAGGCTACCCCATGGCAGCAAGGGCGGCGGCTCCGACGGCAATTTTACCGGCGCGATGGGCGTGCCGACGCTCGACGGCCTTGGGGTGCGTGGCGCCGATGCGCACACGCTGAACGAACATATCGAGGTCGACAGCCTCGCCGAGCGCGGCCGGCTGATGGCGGGGCTATTGGCGAGCTTGCAGTGATCGCCCGGACGCTGCAGTCTGCTCGTCATGGCCGGGCTTGACCCGGCCATCCACGTGCGCCTGCGGCGCGAAAGGCGCGGATGCCGGGACGAGCCCGGGCATGACGGCGGTGAGTGGCCTGATGGCACGGGAATTGCTGAAATGCTACGCTGGTGACGGAACTCAGCTTAACGGCCGACGTCACTCTTAACTGACCCTAATCTGACGGATCGACATTGCTCGGATATCTGCTTCGCCGAATCCTTGCCGCTATTCCCGTGATGGGCGTGGTGGCGCTGTTCGTGTTCCTCTTGCTGCGGCTGACGCCGGGCGATCCCGCGGCGATCCTCGCCGGCGACAATGCGACGCCGGAGCAACTCGAACGGATCAGGACCTCGCTCGGACTCAACGAGCCGCTCCACATCCAGTTCTTCACCTGGATCGGAAAACTCCTGCATGGCGATCTCGGCGTGTCGCTGATCTCGAACGTGCCGGTCCTGAAGATGATCAGCCAGCGCATCGAGCCCTCGATCTCGATCGCGCTCTCCACCATCGTGCTTTCGATCGTGGTGGCGGTGCCGCTCGGCGTGATCGCGGCCTGGAAGCACGGCACCTGGATCGATCGCTTCGTGATGGGACTGTCCGTGCTCGGCTTCTCCGTGCCGGTGTTCGTGATCGGCTATGTGCTGATCCAGATCTTCGCGATCGACCTGCGCTGGGTGCCGGTGCAGGGGTTCCGCAGCATCACTGCAGGTTTCGGCCCGTTCTTCGAGCGCATCATCCTGCCGACCTGCGCCCTGTCCTTCATCTATGTCGCGCTGATCGCGCGCATGACGCGTGCCTCGATGCTCGACGTGATGGGTGAGGACTACATCCGCACGGCGCGCGCGAAGGGCATCGGCGAGATGGGCGTGCTACTGCGGCACGGGCTGCGCAATGCCGCGGTGCCCGTCATCACCGTGATCGGCAGCGGCTTTGCGCTGCTGATCTCCGGCGTCGTCGTCACCGAGAGCGTGTTCAATCTGCCCGGCATCGGCCGCCTCACCGTCGATGCGGTGCTGGCGCGCGACTACCCGGTGATCCAGGCCATGATCCTGTTGACGTCGGGCATCTATGTCGCCGTCAACCTCCTGATCGACCTCGCCTACACCCTGCTTGATCCGAGGATCCGCTACTGATGGCGATCGAAACCCTCCCCGAGTCGTCGCTCCCGATCACGACGCCGCTGCGGCCACGTTTCGGATTCCTGACCTCGACGCCGATCATGACCGTCGCGACGGTCTGCCTGTCGCTGATCATCCTGATGGCGATCTTCGCGCCGCTGCTGGCGCCGCATGACCCGGTGCAGCTCGCGCCGGCCCTACGGCTCAAGCCGGCCAGCGCGGAATTCCCGCTCGGCACCGATGCCTATGGCCGCGACCTGTTGTCACGGATCATCTACGGCGGCCGGATCTCGCTGCTGGTCGGCCTCGGCGCCGCCGTGTTCTCGATCAGCATCGGGCTCCTGATCGGTCTCGTCTCCGGCTTCTTCAAATGGGTCGACGCTGTCTTGATGCGGATCATGGACGGCCTGATGGCGATCCCGAGCATCCTGCTCGCGATCGCCGTGGTCTCGCTGTCCGGCGCGAGCATCTGGACCGTGCTGGTGGCGATCACCATTCCAGAAGTGCCGCGGGTGGCGCGACTGGTGCGCTCGGTGGTGCTCACCGCACGCGAGGAACCCTATGTGGAGGCTGCGATCTCGCTCGGCTCCAGCCTGCCAAAAATCATGTGGCGGCATCTGATGCCGAACACGATCGCGCCGCTGATCGTGCAGGGCACCTATGTCTGCGCGTCCGCCGTGCTCACCGAAGCGATCCTGTCGTTCCTCGGCGCCGGCATCTCGCCGGAAACGCCGACCTGGGGCAACATCATGGCCGAGGGACGCGCCTATTTTCAGATCAAGCCGTCCCTGATCTTCTGGCCCGGCCTGCTGCTGTCGATCGCGATCCTCTCCGTGAACCTGATCGGCGACGCCGCGCGCGATGCGCTCGATCCGCGCATGAAGCAGCGGGGAGGCAAGTGAATTCAATCGTGAGCACTGTCATTGCGAGCGAAGCGAAGCAATCCATCGCGCCGCAAGCAGAAACAATGGATTGCTTCGTCGCTATCGCTCCTCGCAATGACGGCAGAGTAACCGCATGACCGACATCGTCCTTGACATCGATAATCTCGTCGTGGCCCTCGGCAGGAAGCCGGGCGCAAGCCGCATCATCGACGACATTTCGCTCCAGGTACGTGAGCGCGAGACGCTGTGCCTGGTCGGCGAAAGCGGCTCCGGCAAATCGGTGACGTCGCTGACCGTGATGGGCCTGTTGCAGAAGGGCTCGCTGATCCCGACCGGCGGCAGCGTCAAGCTGGTGGGCGAGGAATTGCTCACCGCGAGCGACCGCCGCTTGCGGCAATTGCGCGCCACGCGGATGGCGATGATCTTCCAGGAGCCGATGACGGCGCTCAATCCGGTGGTGCCGGTCGGCCGCCAGATCGACGAAGTCTTGCGCGTGCACACCAATCTCGACGCCCGCGCGCGGCGGCAGAAGATCCTGGCGATGATGGAGCACGTGCGGCTGCCCGACGTGGAACGCATCTTCGCCTCCTACCCGCACCGGCTCTCCGGTGGACAACGCCAGCGCATCATGATCGCGATGGCGCTGGTGCTGGAACCGAAGCTCTTGATCGCCGACGAGCCGACCACCGCGCTCGACGTCACCACGCAGAAGCAGATCCTCACGCTGATCCGCGACCTGCAGCGTGACCACGGCACCGCCGTGCTGTTCATCACCCATGACATGGGCGTGGTCGCCGAGATCGCCGACCGCGTCGCGGTGATGCGTCACGGCCGTCTGGTCGAGAGCGGTCCGCTGGACGACATCCTGCGCAGTCCGTCGATGGAATACACCCGCAACCTGCTCGCCTCGGTGCCCAGCCTGGTGCCGCGGCCGCCGCGCGAGGAGACCAAGGAGCCGGTGGTGCTGGAAGCCAACGAGCTCTGCAAAATCTATCGCGAGCGCTCGTTCTTCGGCAAAACCCGCGAGGTCGCGGCGGCCAAGGACGTCACGTTGACGCTGCGCAAGGGCCGCACGCTCGGCATCGTCGGCGAAAGCGGCTCGGGCAAATCGACGGTGGCGCGCTGCATCGTGCGCCTGATCGACCCGACCTCCGGCGGCGTGCGGCTGGTGGGCCGCGAAATCTCCGAACTGTCGCGGCGACTGTTGCAGCCGCACCGCAAGAAGATCCAGATCATCTTCCAGGACCCCTATCGCTCGCTCAACCCGCGCGTCACCGTCGGCGAGTCTATCGCGGAAGGCCCGATCAATTTCGGGATGCCGCACAAGGAGGCGCTCGCCAAAGCGCGCGAACTGCTCGAGCTGGTGCACCTGCCGGCGGACGCGATCTCGCGCTATCCGCATCAGTTCTCCGGCGGCCAGCGCCAGCGCATCGCGATAGCACGAGCGCTCGCGCTCGACCCTGAGGTGCTGGTCGCGGATGAAGCGGTGTCCGCGCTCGACGTCTCCGTGCAGGCGCAGGTGCTGGATCTCCTGGATGAAATCCAGAAGCGGCTCGGCATCGCGCTGCTGTTCATCACCCACGATTTGCGCGTTGCGGCGCAGATCTGCGACGATGTCGTTGTGATGCAGCATGGCCGCGTCGTCGAACAGGGGCCGGCGGCGGAAGTGCTCACTCACCCGAAAGAGGCCTATACCCGGGCGCTACTTGATGCCGCACCCGGCCGCGGCTGGGATTTTGCCAATTTCCGGGCAGTGGCTGAGGCCGCGGAGTAGGTTTCCCCCGGTCATTGCGAGCGAAGCGAAGCAATCCATGCCGCCGCTTGCTGAGACGTGGATTGCTTCGTCGCTGCGCTCCTCGCAATGACGGGATGATAGTCTGAGCCAATTCCCAACGCCCATGCGGCATGCAAATCCGGAATGCTTCACGGCTTGCGCTGGCCGCAGCGACACGCTTAACGTCGCGCCCCACGACCCCTGTCCGAGACCTTGATCAATGACCCGCATCGCCGTCGGCGGCTTCCTGCACGAGACAAATACCTTTGCGCCGACCAAGGCGACCTATGATGATTTCGTGCATGGCGGCGGCTGGCCCTCGATGGCGCATGGCGCCGACGTGCTGAAGGTGATGCGCAAGATCAATGTCGGGCTTGCCGGTTTCGTCGAGACGGCGGAAGCCAATGGCTGGGAACTGATCCCGACGATCTCCTGCGGCGCCAGCCCATCGGCGCATGTCACGGAAGATGCGTTCGAGCGCATCGTCAGGGAAATGGTCGACGGCATCGCCAATGCAGGTCCGCTCGACGCCGTCTATCTCGACCTGCACGGCGCGATGGTGACCGAGCATCTCGACGACGGCGAAGGCGAGATCCTCGCCCGCGTGCGCAAGGTGATCGGCAACGACCTGCCGCTGGTCGCGAGCCTCGATCTGCACGCCAATGTCACGCCCGACATGGTCGAACATGCCGACGCGCTGATCGCCTACCGCACCTACCCTCACGTCGACATGGCCGACACCGGTCGCGCCTCAGCAAGACATCTCGCGCTGCTGCTGAAGACCAGGCAGCGCTTCGCCAAGGCGTTCCGGCAATTGCCGTTCCTGATCCCGATCAGTTGGCAATGCACCAACGATCAGCCCACCAAAAGCATCTACGAGAAGCTCGCCGCGATGGAGAGCGATACGGTGCCGACGCTGTCCTTTGCGCCGGGCTTTCCCGCGGCCGATTTCGAACATTGCGGGCCGACCGTGTTCGCCTACGGCGGCACGCAGGCCGATGCCGATGCCGCCGCCGACGAGCTCGCCGCGCTGATCGCGGGCCACGAGGATGATTTCGACGGCCGCATCTATTCCCCCGATGACGGCGTGCGTTATGCGATGGAACTGGCGAAGAGCGCGACCAGGCCGATCATCATCGCCGACACCCAGGACAATCCCGGCGCCGGCGGCGACTCCGACACCACGGGCATGCTGCGGGCGCTGGTGCGCAACAATGCCACGCGCGCCGCAACCGGCGTGATCTACGATCCGCAATCGGCGAAAGCAGCACATGCCGCAGGCGTCGGCGCCACGGTGACGCTCGCGCTCGGCGGCAAGTCGGGCATCCCGGGCGATGCACCCTACAAGGAAACCTTCATCGTCGAGCAACTCTCGGATGGAAAGTTCGTGGCACCCGGCCCCTATTACGGCGGGCGCGACATGGACATGGGACCATCCGCGTGCCTGCGCATCGGCGACGTGCGCGTGGTTGTCAGCTCGCACAAGGCGCAGCTCGCGGACCAGGCGATGTACCGCTATGTCGGCATCGAGCCGACCAAACAGGCGATCCTCGTCAACAAGAGCTCGGTGCATTTTCGCGCCGACTTCGAACCGATCGCCGAGAAGCTGTTGATCTGCGCCGCCCCCGGCGCGATGCCGGCCGACAGCGCGTCGCTGCCGTGGACCAAACTGCGGGCGGGAATCCGCATCAAGCCGAACGGCCCCGCCTTCACGCCTGCCAACACATCACGTTCAACCGGATAAGGACCAAATGCCCACCATCGAACGCATCGAAGGCTTTGCCGACGAACTCACGGCGATCCGTCGGGATTTCCATGCCCATCCCGAGATCGGCTTCGAGGAGGTCCGCACCTCCGGCATCGTCGCCGAGAAGCTCGCGAGCTGGGGCATCGAAGTGCATCGGGGCCTCGGCGGCACCGGCGTGGTCGGCGTCCTCAAGGGCAATGGCAACGGCGGCAAGCGCATCGGCCTGCGCGCCGACATGGACGCGCTGCCGATGGAGGAAAACACCAACCTGAAATGGCGCTCGACCATTCCCGGCCGCTTTCACGGCTGCGGCCATGACGGCCACACCACCATGCTGCTCGGCAGCGCGCGCTATCTCGCCGAAACCCGCAACTTCGACGGCACGGTGCATTTCATCTTCCAGCCGGCCGAGGAAGGTCTTGGCGGCGCGCGCGCCATGATCAAGGACGGCTTGTTCGAAAAATTCCCGTGTGACGAGGTCTACGGCCTGCACAATGCGCCTGACCTGAACCACGGCGAGATCGCGATCCTGCCGGGCCCGGCAATGGCCGGCGCCGATTTCTTCGACATCACCATCCAGGGCTATGGCGCGCATGGCGCGATGCCGGAGCGCTCCAAGGATGCCGTCGTGATCGCGATGACGCTCGGACAGGCGCTGCAGACCATCGTCAGCCGCAACGTCGACCCGCTGCAGGCGGCGGTGCTGTCGATCACGCAGATCCACTCGGGTTCGGCCTACAACGTCATTCCCGGCGATGCGAAGCTGTGCGGCACTGTGCGCGCCTTCTCCGACGAAGTCCGCGCGCTGATCCGCGAGCGCATGCGCGCGATCTGCGCCGGCATTGCCGCCACGTTCCAGGTCGAGATCACCGTCGACATCCGCGACGGTTTCAGCGTGCTCGTCAACCAGGAAGAACAGTCGCGCGTCGTGGAGCAAGTCGCGCGCACCGTGGTCGATCCCTCGAAGGTCATCACCCGCTCGCAGCCGAAGATGGGCAGCGAGGACTTTGCCGACATGATGATGGCAGTGCCCGGCGCCTATTTCTGGGTCGGCCATGACGGCTCGGTGCCGGTGCACAATCCCGGCTATGTCCTCGACGACAAGATTCTGCCTGTCGGCGCCAGCATGTTCGCACGCATCATCGAGACTCGTTTGCCGGTAGGTGCCCATGCATAAACCAGCCCCCGAAGAAGCCATCACCTCGCTGCACGACCTTTCCGCAACCGACCTGATCGCCGGCTACCGCGCCAAGCAGTTCTCGCCGCTGGAGGTGCTGGACGAGGTGATCGCGCATGTCGCGCAGTGGGAACCGCACATCAAGGCGCTCTATCTGTACGACCCCGACGGCGCGCGTGCGGTGGCCAAGGCCTCCACCGACCGCTGGCAGGCCGGCGAGCCGCTGGGCACGCTCGACGGCGTGCCGGTGACGATCAAGGACAATGTCGCCACCAAGGGCCAGCCGGTGCCGCTGGGCGCCGCCAGCGTCAAGCACGTACCGGCGGAGAAGGACGCGCCTCCCGCCGCGCGCTTGCGCGAGGCGGGCGCGGTGATCTTTTCCAAGACCACGATGCCGGATTACGGCATGCTGTCCTCGGGGCTCTCCTCGTTCCATCCCCTCACCCGCAATCCCTGGGACCTCAGCAAGAATCCCGGCGGCTCGAGCGCGGGTGCAGGTGCGGCCGGCGCGGCCGGCTACGGCCCGCTGCATCTCGGCACCGACATCGGCGGTTCGGTCCGGTTGCCGGCGTGCTGGTGCGGCCTGGTCGCGCTGAAGCCGAGCCTCGGGCGCATTCCGATCGATCCGCCCTATGTCGGCCGCGTCGCAGGCCCGATGACCCGCACCGTGGACGACGCCGTGCTGATGATGAGCGTATTGTCGCGCCCGGACCGCCGCGACGGCATGAGCCTGCCGGCGCATGAGATCAACTGGAAGACGCTGGAGAAATCGCCGCGCAAGATGCGCTTCGGCCTGATGCTCGATCTCGACGTCGGCCAGGCGCTGGAGAAGGACGTGCGCGACGTCGTGGTGCAGGCGGCGAAAGCCTTCGAATCCGCCGGCGCCGTCGTCACAGAGATCGACGGCTTCTTCACGCGGGAAATGCTCGGGGGTCTCGACAATTTCTGGCGCGCGCGGATGTGGGACGATCTGTCGAAACTCTCAACGGAAGACCGCGCAAAGGTGCTGCCCTACATCTACAAATGGGGCGAAGCCGGCGCGAAACTGTCGGGCGTGGACGTGATCCGCGGCTTCAACCAGACCATGGCGATCCGCGCGGCCGCAGCCAAACTGTTCTGCGATTTCGACTACATCATCTCGCCGGTCTCGCCGGTGGTGAACTTCGCGGCCGAGCTTGCCGCGCCCCTCAACGATCCCGACAAGCCGTTCGAGCACATCTGCTATACCGTGCCGTGGAATATGTCGGAGAATCCGGCGCTGTCGATCAACGGCGGCTACGACAAAAAGGGCTTTCCGATCGGCGTGCAGATTATCGGCCGCCGCTTCGACGACATCGGCGTCCTCGCCATGGCCAAGGCCTTCGAGGGGCTGCGCGGCGCGCAACGGCCCTGGCCGCAGCCGCCTGAGAAATAATATCTCCGCACCGTCATTCCGGGATGACCCGAAGGGTCAGGCCCGGAATCCATCTATCCACGCTCACAGCGCGGATGAATGGATTCCGGGCTCGCGCTTGCGCGCGCCCCGGAATGACGTGCTAGAGATAGGCAACGAACAGACACAAGGAAGGAAACCACCATGGCGTATGAGACGATCAAATACGAGGTCGCCGAGCAGATCCTTACGATCACGCTGAACCGCCCGGACAAGCTCAACGCCTTCAACGCAACGATGCAGCAGGAACTGATCGACGCCTTCGATGCCGCCGATGAGGACGACGACATCCGCGCCATCATCGTCACCGGCGAAGGCCGCGCCTTCTGCGCCGGCGCCGACCTTTCCTCCGGCGCCAACACCTTCGATCGCGACGCGCGGCGCGGGCCGGTGAAGCGCCTGCCAAATGGCGCGGTCGACTACAGCGATCCCAATGTGCGCGACGGCGGTGGCCAGGTGACGCTGCGCATCTTCAAAAGCCTGAAGCCGGTGATCGCGGCGGTGAACGGGCCCGCAGTCGGCATCGGTGTCACCATGCAGCTCGCGATGGATATCCGCATCGCATCCGAGGCCGCGCGCTTCGGCTTCGTGTTCTCCCAGCGCGGCATCGTGCCGGAGGCGGCCTCGAGCTGGTTCCTGCCGCGCATCGTCGGCATCGCGCAGGCGCTGGAGTGGTGCTACACCGGCCGCGTCTTCCCCGCTCAAGAAGCGCTTGCCGGCCGTCTCGTCAGCAAGGTGGTGCCGCCGAACGATCTGTTGCCGACCGCCCGCGCGCTGGCAAAGGAGATCGCCGCCAAGACCGCACCGGTCTCGGTGGCGCTGATCCGGCAGATGATGTGGCGCATGTTAGGGGCCGACGATCCGATGGAAGCGCACAAGGTCGACAGCCGCGGCATCTATGCCCGCGGCCGCTCTGAGGACGTCAAGGAAGGCGTGGTCTCGTTCCTGGAAAAACGCCCCGCGCAGTTCAAGAACAAGGTCTCCTCCGACATGCCCGACTATTTCCCGTGGTGGCAAGAGCGCGAATATAAATGAACGCATCCGCGACGCCGGCGCAGGACGGCGTCGTGCTCTTGCACGGACGGCGAAGTGAAGTGGGCGTCGATAACGTGCCACTTCGCTTTTTGATCCATGTCGGCCGTGCATGGAGGCGAGCCGCCGCTCCACTGCAACGCGAATTCGCAACGCGATATCGTCGGCACAAGTCCGGAAATCGAGTGGGTACTGATGCGACTTCGCCTGTGGACGCTGGTCTTGGCACCCATCATCCTCGCCGGCTGTGCGGAACGGGATGCCGAATGGGCGCGACGCGGCAGGGAAAGCCTGATCGGACTTAATCAGTCAAATATCCGGATGTGCGCGGGGCTGCCGAGTGGAACCGCCAAGGACGGCACCGGCGAAATCTGGATGTATGAGCACGCCGCCAGCGCTCCCGGCGGTGTTGCACCGCCCGCCGTGACAATCCCGCCCGGCCTGAACATCGGCGGCCAGCCTTTGAACGGCTATTGCCGCGTGCAGCTTCGTTTCGTCGGCGGCAAGGTGGCGGAGGTGCAATATGCAGGGAATACCGACATCGGCGACGCGCGGGATGCCGTCTGCGGCCAGATCGTGAGGACTTGTCTGAGTTACGCGCAGAACAAGTGACGCCGTCATTGCGAGGAGCGAAGCGACGAAGCAATCCATCGCGCCACAAGCGGAGGAATGGATTGCTTCGCTTCGCTCGCAATGACGGCTACCCCATCATCAGCGCCACGCGGCCGATGGCCTTGCGATCCAGCAACAGGCGCATCGCCTTGGCATAGTCCTCCAGCGGCAGACGATGCGAGATGTTCGGGCGCACCTTGCCGGCTTCCGCCCATTCGGTCAGCGCCTTGAGGCGCACCTCGCCCAGCGCCGGGTTCCGGCGCACGGCTTCACCGGCACGGATGCCGAGCACGCTGGCGCCCTTGATCAGCAAGAGATTGGTGCGGGCAAGCCCGATGCCGCCGGTGAAGCCGATGACGAGCAGCCGCGCGCCCCAGTTGATGCAGCGCATCGAGTTCTCGAACACCTCGCCGCCGACCGGATCGAACACGACGTCGGCACCGCTGCCGTCCGTGATGCGTTTCACCGCGTCACGGAACGGCTCGCGCGCGTAGAGCACGAGATGGTCCGCGCCCCTCGCCTTCGCGATCGCAAGCTTCTCCTCACTGGACGCGGCCGCGATCACGACCGCGCCGAGCAGCTTGCCGATCTCGACCGCGGCGAGGCCGACGCCGCCGCCGGCGCCATGCACCAGCAGCACTTCGCCGGGCCTGAGGTGGCCGCGGTCGATCAGCGCGTGATAGGCCGTGCCATGCGCGGCGAGGAAGGTCGCGCCTTCAGCGTAGTCGAAGGTCGACGGCATCCGCGTAAGCTGCGACGGCACGGCCACCGCCTCGTCGCTGAAGGCGCCGTAACGCATCTTTACGATCACCTTGTCGCCGACCTTGACGCTGCCGGCGTCATTCACCTCGACCACGTCGCCGGCGGCCTCCATGCCCGGCGTGAACGGCAAGGGCGGCTTGAGCTGATATTCGCCGGCCGCCATCAGCACATCGGGGAAGTTGATGCCGGCAGCGCGGATCGCGATGCGCACCTCGCCAGCCTTCAGCGGCGCGGACGAAAAGGTTTCCAGCCGCAGGCGCTCGGGCGGGCCGAGCTCGCGGCAGACCACGGCTCTCGGCATCAGGCTGCGCGCTCCGTCTTGCGCGCCAGGGCCTCGCGGATCAGCGGCAAGCGGTCGTTGCCGAAATACATGTCGGTCTTGTCGATGAAGATGGTCGGCGAACCGAAGCCGCCGCGCGCCATCACTTCGTCGGTATTGGCCTTGAGCTGATCCTTGATCGCCTGCTCACCGATGCCGGCAAAGAATTTTGCGGGATCGATGCCGACCTTGTTGCAGATCCCGGTCAGCACCGCATCCTGAGAAATGTCCTTGTCGTCGCCCCAATAGGCCTCGAATACTGCGCGCGCGAACGGCACCATCCTGTCGTTGCCAAGCCAGATGCAGCCACGCATCGCCTTGACGCTGTTCACCGGAAACACGGTCGGCGGCATCTTGATCGCAAGGCCTGCCGAGCGCGCCCAGTCGGAGAGGTCCTTCTTCATGTAGCGCGCCTTCAGCGGCACCGGCGTTTCGCGCGAGGCGTAAACACTCGGGTTGACCGTGTTGAAGATGCCGCCAACCAGGATCGGCCGCCAGGAAATCTCGGCGCCGAATTCCTTTGCCAGCGGCTGGATGTTGTGGAAGGCGAGATAGGTCCAGGGGCTGGAGCAGTCGAAGAAGAATTCGATCATGGTTGCGTTTCCTTTGTTCCTTTTGCTTTCAGTTATGATCACCACTTGCGCTGACCTCATCCTGAGGAGCGCGGCACGCGCGTCTCGAAGGATGGGCCACGGGCGACATCGGGGCCTCATGGTTCTCCCGGCGATGCGAAGCATCGTCCGGAGACGGCGCTTCGCGCCTCCTCACCATGAGGGGAGAGACGCTCATTTTGTCTGTAACATCTCCTTCGCGCGCTGGCCGAACATGTTCTTGCGCGATTCCTCGTCGAACGGTTCCTTGACGAACTTGCCAATCGCGAGCCCCGCCTGCACCTGCGGCCGGGCACGCACCTCGGCGTACCAGCGCTTGATGTTCGGGTAGTCGTCGAGCGTAAAACCCTGCGCCTTGTGGGTCATGGTCCAGGGAAAGCAGGCGATATCAGCAATGGAGTAGTCGCCGGCAATATAGGCGCCGGTCTTGCCGAGCTGGCGATCGAGCACGCCATAGAGCCGCGCCGCCTCGTCGCGATAGCGCTCGATCGCATAGGGGATCTTTTCGGCGGCATAGAGCGCGAAATGGCCGTGCTGTCCGAGCATCGGCCCGAGCCCGCCCATCTGCCACATCACCCACTGGATGACGCGGGAGCGGCCGCGCATATCCGCGGGCAGGAAGCGGCCGGTCTTCTCCGCCAGATAGATCAGGATTGCGCCGGTCTCGAACACCGAAAACGGCTCGCCGCCATCGGCGGGCGCATGGTCGACGATCGCCGGAATCCGGTTGTTCGGGCTGATCGCCAGAAATTCCGGGCGAAACTGCTCGCCGGCGCGGATATTGACCGGGATGACCTGATAGAGAAGCCCAAGTTCCTCCAGCATGATCGAGATCTTCCAGCCATTCGGCGTCGGCGCGTAATGCAGGTCGATCATGGTTTCCCCAAAGGTCCCGTCACAAGGACGCTTGTTGTTCTGTACCTCGATCATAAGACATGGCAGACAGGCGCTCAATCCGAACCGAGGGAGGCCAGACATGCTGTTTCCGACCACAATCGCGGGCTCCTTGCCGAAGCCGGAATGGCTGGCCGAGCCCAACACGCTCTGGGCGCCCTGGAAGTCGCAAGGCGCGGAGCTTGCGCGCGCCAAGCGCGACGCCACCCTGCTGGCGCTGAAGCTGCAGGAAGATGCCGGGATCGATCTCGTCACCGAGGGCGAGCAGGCGCGGCAGCATTTCGTCCACGGCTTCCTGGAGAAGGTCGAGGGCATCGATTTCGCCCACAAGGTCGAGATGGGCATCCGCAAGGACCGCTATAAGGCCATGGTGCCGCAGGTGGTGGCGCCGCTGCAGCTCAGGGGTCGCGTCCACGCCGATGAGGCCCGCGTCGCCCGCGCCCACACGACGCGCAAGCTCAAATTCACCCTGCCCGGCCCGATGACCATCATCGACACCATCGCCGACAAATATTACGGCGACCGGGTCAAGATGGCCTTCGCTTTTGCCGACCTGCTGAACGAGGAAGCCAAGGCGCTTGAGGCCGACGGCGTCGACATGATCCAGTTCGACGAACCCGCCTTCAATGTCTACATGGACGAGGTGCGCGACTGGGGCGTCAAGGCGCTGGAGCGCGCCGCCGAGGGGCTGACCTGTGAGACCGCCGTGCACATCTGCTACGGCTACGGCATCAAGGCCAACACCGACTGGAAGCAGACGCTGGGCAGTGAGTGGCGGCAATATGAAGAGACCTTTCCCGTGATCGACAGGAGCACGATCCAGCAGGTCGCAATCGAATGCCGCAACTCGAAAGTGCCGATCGAGCTGCTCGCGCTGCTGCCGGGCAAGATCGTCCAGGCCGGCGTGATCGATGTCGCGAGCGACGTGGTCGAGACCGCGGAAGACGTGGCCAGCGTGATCGAGGCGGTCGCGAAATTCGTGCCGAAGAGCAACATTGTCGCGACGACCAATTGCGGCATGGCGCCGATGCGACGCGATATCGCGGAAGCCAAGCTGATGGCGCTCGGCGCGGGTGCCGCGCTGGCGCGGCAGCGGCTCGGCTGATGTCGGTTGCTTCGTTTCTTGGGCTGATGGTTGTTGCGCTGCTGGGCGCTAGCTTGCCGGCCCAGGCCGGCGAGCGGGATCAGCTCAACGCGTGTCAGGCGCTGGTCGGGCGCTCGGCGCAATCGCAGAAGCCGGATACGCCGGAAATCGCACGCTGCCGCCAGATCATCAAGGAATGGACGCTGCGCGATTCCCGCATGAGCGTCGACGAACAGGGCCGGCCGTTGCGCTGAGGCGAACGCTTCTTGGCAATGCTGACTGATTGAGTCGGTCCGACCGCGAGTTCACTTCACCTCTCCCGCTTGCGGGGGAGGTCGACGCGCGAAGCGCGGCGGGTGGGGGCTCTCTCCACTTGCAAGATCGCCCGTGGAGACACCCCCACCCCAGCCCTTCCCCGCAAGCGGGAGAGGGAGCGCAGCTTCAGCGTGGACGCAACTCGATCTGATTTCTTCAAGCGCTGACCGGCATCGCGCTTGGATGCAGCGCGGGCTGATAACCGGCGGCGAGCGCGCGAACCGTCGACGGCGGCGTCAGTAGCATCGCAGTATCCGGATTGATGTCGTCACGCGAGTAGCCGGCGAATGACCAGCGCAGCGGCTCGCCGCTCACGATCAAGAAACTTTCCTCACCCGCCTGCACCATCGCTCCATCGGGCAGTTTCACGAGCGGCATCGGCAGCGGGTGCAGCCGCTTGCGGCCGCGGTCCAGCCGCTCGCGGTGAAGCACAGCGTCGATCTCGCGTGCGCGGATATCGTTGGCATCATTGCCCTGCTCCCATGCGGCGCGAAAGCGGTTGGCATCATCGCGGCGGCAGAAGAAGCATGGGCGGTGGCCGGCGGCGAGCGCGGTCGCTTCATCGAGAAAGAACAATTCGGTCCAGCTCCGCCCGCCCATCACCTTGCGCCGCCAGCCGCGGAATTCGCAAAGGCAGGTGATCCAGGCCGGGCTCGACCAGCGCTTTTTCAGCAGCGTCTTGGTGGCGGGATCATGGATGATGCCGCGGTTGCCGGTGAACAACCCGCGGTGCGGCGTGGCGACGATCTCGCCCGTTGGTGTGACGCGGTTTTGCAGGGGCATTGGAGCGTTCACGATACCGCATTTTTTCTGGTGGCGAATGGCGAGTAGCGAATGGTCCCCTATTCGCCATTCGCCATTCCCCATTCGCTATTCGCCTTCCATCACGCCGCGCCGTCGCGGATCGGGGGCTGGAACGAAAGCGCGGTGTCCCAGGGGAAGAAGATCCAGGTGTCCTGCGATACTTCGGTGATGAAGGTGTCGACCAGCGGGCGGCCCTTCGGCTTGGCGTAGACGGTGGCGAAGTGGGCATCGGGCATCATCTCGCGCACCAACTTGCCGGTCTTGCCGGTGTCGACGAGGTCGTCGACGATCAGGAGCCCCTTGCCGGTGCCATTGCCAAGCCTGGCGGTTGCTTCTGAAATGCTCTTCAGGACCTGAAGGTCGCCCTGCTTGGTGTGGTCGTAGCTCGCGCGATGCAGACGGTGTCGATCACGCGCACGCCGAGCTCGCGCGCCACGATCGCCGCCGGCACCAGCCCGCCGCGGGTGATCGCGATCACCGCCTGGAATGGCCCGACCTCGTTGAGCCGCCAGGTCAGCGCCCGGCAGTCCCGATGGAACTGGTCCCAGGACACCGGGAAGGCCTTGCCTGCCCGCTCCTGCGCGCTGAGGGTGTCCGCAGCCATCTTTCTCTCCTGAAAATCTCGTAGCCTTGTTGCCGCTTTAGCGACTCACCTGCAGGTTCGCCAGCATCTCCTTCACCGCGCCCATTGCGGCGGCGAGCTTGTCCGGATCGCGGGAGCGGACGACCAGGTTGGTGTTCGGTCGCTGGTCTTCGTCCATGAACGGATAGCTGCCGATGATGGTGTCGGGATGGGCGTTGGCGATCTGCCTTAAGGGTCCGCCGATATCGCCCTCCCGCGCATTGGCGCGGACCGAATCGGACAGCATCCGCACGCCCGATTTCAGGCGCGGCGCGACGATGTCCATCATCGCCTGCATGATGGTCGGTATGCCCGCCATCACGATGACATTGCCGAGCTTGAAGCCGGGCGCGAGGATGGTCGCGCTCTGAATCAGGTCGGCACCGTCTGGGATCCGTGCCATGCGCAGCCGTGCCTCGTTCAGATCCTGATCGCTCCAGCGCTCGCGGAAGCGCGCCACCACTTCCGGATGGTGATCGATGCCGA
Source organism: Bradyrhizobium sp. USDA 10063 (assembly GCF_054063735.1). Taxonomy (NCBI): domain Bacteria; kingdom Pseudomonadati; phylum Pseudomonadota; class Alphaproteobacteria; order Hyphomicrobiales; family Nitrobacteraceae; genus Bradyrhizobium; species Bradyrhizobium sp. USDA 10063. Next base: position 2,033,308 of record NZ_JBSSGP010000002.1, read on the forward strand.
CGCCGAACGCCTTGGCCACCGCATCGGCGGTGATGTCGTCGTGGGTCGGCCCGATGCCGCCGGTGGTGAACACATACGTGTAGCGATGGCGCAGCGCATTCAGGGCGGCGACAATGTCGTCCTCGTCGTCGGCGACGACGCGCACTTCCTTCAGGTCGATGCCGATATTGGTCAGGTATTCGGCGATGAAGCCGATATTCTTGTCCTTGGTCCGGCCGGACAGGATCTCGTCGCCGATCACCAGAAGGCCAGCCGTGACGATCTCGCTCATGGTCTCTTCCTCACCCTTTTCCGCCCCGGCCCTGCCGATGCAGCGCCTTGAAGTGGCAGGTCTTTGCTGCCGAAATAAGCAGGCGGCAGCCGGTTTTTCGAGCAGCCCCTCGAGACACCCATACCAAATGTCGCCAGCCAATGCATATCCCGCTGGCCCGGCCCTTGCTACCATCCCGTCAAGTCATGCACTGTGGCGTATGGCTTCGGAGGACGTTCAGGATTTATGGCAGTTGCATTCGATGAGATGAACGGCCAGGGCGGCGCCGAAATCCGCCAGGCCTACCAGGAGCTCTCCCGCTGGCTTTCGGAGACGCCCCCGGATGCGCTGGAATATCGCCGCCAGGAGGCGGAGCTCCTGTTCCGCCGGATCGGCATCACCTTTGCGGTCTATGGCGACGCCGAGGCCCAGGAGCGGCTGATCCCCTTCGACGTGATCCCGCGCATCCTGTCGGCCAGGGAATGGACGCTGCTGGAAAAGGGGCTGAAGCAGCGCGTGCTCGCGCTCAACCTGTTCCTGCGCGACATCTATCACGGCCGCGACATCCTGCGCGCCAACATCATCCCGGAAGACCTGATCTTCCAGAACCCGGTGTTCCGGCCCGAGATGAACGGCCAGGACGTGCCGCACGACGTCTATGTGCATATCGCCGGCATCGACATCATCCGGACCGATCCGGAAAACTTCATCGTGCTGGAGGACAATGCGCGCACGCCCTCGGGCGTGTCCTACATGCTGGAAAACCGCGAGATCATGATGCGGCTGTTTCCGGACCTGTTCGCCCGCCACCGCGTCGCGCCGGTGGAACGCTATCCGGACGAGTTGTTGGCCGCGCTCCGCTCGGTCGCGCCACTGAGCGCAGCCAGTGAGCCGACGGTCGCGCTGATGACGCCCGGCATCTACAATTCCGCCTATTACGAACACTCCTTCCTCGCCGACAAGCTCGGCATCGAGCTGGTCGAAGGGCGCGACCTCATCGTCAAGAACGATGAAGTGTTCATGCGCACGACCGAGGGGCTGAAACGTGTCGACGTGATCTACCGCCGCGTCGATGACGACTTTCTCGATCCCCTCACCTTTCGTCCGGACTCCGCGCTCGGCGTGCCCGGGCTGATGTCGGCCTACGCCGCCGGCAATATCACGCTTGCCAACGCGGTCGGGACCGGGATCGCCGACGACAAGGCGATCTACTCCTACATGCCCGACATCGTGAAATTCTATCTCTCTGAAGAGCCGATCCTGAAGAACGTTCAGACCTGGCGCTGCCGCGAGCCGCAGGATCTCGCCTATGTGCTCGACCATCTCGACGACCTCGTGGTGAAGGAAGTACACGGCTCCGGCGGTTACGGCATGCTGATCGGACCGGCCGCGACCAAGGCGACCATCGAGGCGTTCCGCGACAAGCTCAAGCGCGAGCCTGAAGGCTTCATCGCCCAGCCGACACTGGCGCTGTCGACCTGCCCGACCTGCACTGAAAAGGGGCTGGCGCCGCGCCATGTCGATCTGCGTCCCTTCGTGCTGACCGGCAGCGAGCGCGTCACCATCGTGCCGGGCGGGCTGACGCGGGTCGCGCTGAAGGAAGGCTCGCTCGTGGTCAATTCCAGCCAGGGCGGCGGCACCAAGGACACCTGGATACTGGACGAGTAGAACTTGATAAGATTGGATCTGGTTGGCGCAACGACGGCAGTGCTCCACCTCTCCCCATCGGGGAGAGGTCGGATTGCATCGCCAGATGCAATCCGGGTGAGGGGTTCCGCTCTCTCGTGGGACCTGCTCCCCCTCACCCGGCGCTTCGCGCCGACCTCTCCCCACTGGGGAGAGGTGATCCCCGCGGACAGTCCAATTCGACCAACTGGCGTCATGCTATAGAGGTTATTGTTCGCATGCTGTCGCGCACCGCCGAAAACCTGTACTGGCTCGCCCGCTATGTCGAGCGCGCGGAATATCTCGCGCGCACCATCGACGCCACCCTGCGCGTCACCGCGCTGCCCGCGGCCTATATCGGCAAGACCAACGAATGGGACTCGGCGCTGCTGACCGCCGGCGTCGGCCAGAGCTTTTACGACCACTACCAGGAGGCCAACGAGGCGAACGTCGTCGAGTATCTGTCGTTCGCATCAGACAATCCTTCCTCGATCAAGAACTGCATCGAGGCGGCCCGGCTCAATGCGCGCTCGGTGCGCACCGCGCTGACCAGCGAGATGTGGGACACCATCAACGCGGCCTGGATCGAACTGCAGGCGGTGTGGTCGAAGGGCACCGGGAGTCGGGAGGATCTGGCCAAATTCCTGCGCTTCGTCCAGGAGACTTCGCTGCGCTTCGACGGCTCCGCCTATCGGACCATGCTGCGCAACGACGCCTACTGGTTCTCGCGGCTGGGCGTGCACCTGGAGCGCGCCGATAACACCGCGCGCATTCTCGACGTGAAGTACCACGTGCTGCTGCCGGAAGAAGAGCATGTCGGCGGCCCGCTCGACTACTACCAGTGGACCTCGATCCTGCGCTCGGTATCGGCGCTGACAGCCTATCACTGGGTCTATCGCGAGACGCTCAAGCCGTGGCTGATCGCCGACCTCCTGATCCTCAACGACACGCTGCCGCGGTCGCTCGCAAGCTGCTACGGCAATCTGGTGCGCAACCTCGACCAGATCGGCGTCGCCTATGGCCGCCAGGGCGCCGCCCAACGCCACGCCCGCGGCATCCGCAACCGGCTTGAGCACAGCCATATGGACGATATCTTCCAGCACGGCGTGCATGAATTCATCCAGGAGTTCCTTGCAGATAATTCACGTCTGGGCGAGATCATAACGAAGCAATATCTGATATAGGGCTACTGCCCTCGAGTCAGGACTTAAGGCCATGCGCCTGCGAATTGCCCATACCACGACCTATCGCTACGAACCCCAGGCTTCCGGCGTGATCCAGATCCTCAGGATGACGCCCACGAGCCATGACGGGCAGTATGTCGCGGACTGGCAGATCGACGTCTCGACCGACAGCAGGCTCGACACGCATGAGGACGCGTTCGGCAACGTCACGCATGTCCTGACCCACGGCCCGCTCGCCGACCTCACCATCCATTGCGAGGGGCAGATCGAGACCCAGGACACCGGCGGCGTGTTGCGCGGCACCGACGAGCGCTTTCCGCCAAGCCTGTTCCTGCGCCCGACCGCACTCACCGAGATCAATCCGGCGATGGCGGCCCTCACCCGCGAGTTGCGCTCGGAGGCTGACGGCGATGTGCTCGGCTTCCTGCACGCACTGATGGTGCAGATCTACGAAGGCATGGAATTCGACGAGGATCCGACCAACAGCGGCACCACGGCGGCGGAGGCCTTCGCTTTGAAGCGCGGCGTGTGCCAGGACTACGCGCACATCTTCATCACCTGCGCGCGCTCCGGCGGCGTGCCGGCGCGCTTCGTCTCCGGCCACTTCTTCCGTTCCGACGGCACGGTCAACCAGGCGGCGGGCCACGCCTGGGCGGAAGCCTATGTGCCTGATCTCGGCTGGATCGGCTTCGATGCCGCCAACGGCATCTGCACCACCGACGCGCACGCCCGCGTCGCCGTCGGCCTCGACTATCTCGGCGCCGCGCCGGTGCGCGGCACCCGTTATGGCGGCGGTACCGAGACGCTCACCGTTGCAGTCAAGGTCGAGCACGCCGGCCGGCCCGGCCAGTGGCAATCGCAGTCGCAGTGAGCGACGCAAGCGCGTCCTGATCGATTCGCGCATCGTCGAACTGCTCGCGCGCGACCAAGAATTCCCGCAGTATTTACCTGATATTCCCGACGAGATCGTAGAAGCGAACATCGCGATACCTGCGCGCATGGCGCCGCCGTGTTCGATGCGCAACACCAAGCCGCAATTCAGCGCGATTGCATCACAGCTCATCTTCTAGCGCGCGAGTACGCGTGCGACGGATTCAACAGCGCCGTCGCTCAGTTAGTCGACCTATTAGAAGTCTTCGAAAAAATTCCTCTGCTGCAAACTTCGAGCGATTCAAAAACGCGACAACTCGACGCGCGCCGCATGGACCCATAACACGCGTACGGCTGCGAACGTCGCGTGAGGTCAGAACATCAATTCCGCCCACGGCGTTCGCCGGATGGGGCACTGACATATGCATTGGAATACGCACGGCGTTGCGCGTCGTACTATCTCTCTTTCGCAACTCACTACTTTCAAGTGTACTGCAAGCATATTAGCACTAGGCGGATTGCTGATGACCGGCTCGCCCGTGCAGGCGCAGAACGCAGGGCAATCGGGAGCATCGGCGCTGCCGCCCGTCAACATCGACGCGCCTGCGCAGCGCGCGCAGCGTCCGACGCAGGTCCGGCGCAACGCAGCGTCGCGGCGCGATCCAAACCAGCGGCCCAATCAGCAGGCCGGTCGCGCGGGGCCGCAGCAGCAGGCAAAGCCTGCGCTGGTCTCGACGGCGCAGCGCGTCAACGCCGGCACCAACGGCTTCGTCGCAAGCCGCGCCTCGGGCGCCACCAAGACCGACGCGCCGATCATGTCGACGCCGGGGTCGGTCGCCGTCATCACCCGCAGCGAGATGGATGTCCGCCAGGCGCAGAGCATCCGCGATCTCCTGCGCTACGCGCCCGGCATCTATTTCAGCAACGATACCGACTTCCGCTTCCAGCAAGTCAACGCGCGCGGGTTCGCCGTCGAGCAATATCTGGACGGCCTGCGCCTGCAGGGCGGGCCGTTTGGTGCGCCGCGCGTCGATCCCTATCTGCTCGAGCGCGCCGAGCTGATCACCGGCCCGGCATCGATCCTTTACGGTGCGGCTTCGCCCGGCGGCATTCTCAACCTCGTCAGCAAGCGCCCGACTGAAAATCCCTTCGGCGAGGTCTCGCTGCAAACCGGCTCGTTCGACCGCATCCAGGGCGCGTTCGACGTCGGCGGCCCCGTCGACAAGGACAAGACCTTGCTCTACCGCGTCACCGGCATCGGACTTGGCGCCAACACGCAGGTCGACCATATCGGCGAGGAAAAATACGCGATCGCGCCGGCCTGGACCTGGCGGCCGGACATCGACACCACGATAACCTTTCTCACGAGCTACCGTCAGGACCCGAACGGCGGCGCCTTCGCGCTGCTGCCGATCCAGGGCACGCTGGTGCCGGGCACCTACGGGCAAATCCCGCGCAACTTCTTCGCCGGCGACTTCAACTATGAGAGCCTGAAATACAGACAGGCGACCGTCGGCTACGAGTTCGAGCACCGCTTCGACGACATCTTCACGGTGCGCCAGAACGTGCGCTATCTGCACAACGAGCTCAATTACATCGAGGTGCAGCCCGGCGCGTTCACGACAACCGGCGCCGGCCCCACCCTTCGGCTGGCCGACGGCCGCACCATCACGCGGAGCTATTTTTCAACCAACGAAAACCTCAACACCTTCGCGGCGGACAACCAGCTCCAGGCCAAGTTCAACATGGGTCCGTTGCAGCACACCGTGCTCGCCGGCTTCGACTATCAGCGCTTCGACTTCAACAATCTGGCGCGCTACGCCTCCACCAACAGTCTCGACATCCTGGCGCCGAACTACACCCAGAACATCGCGGTCCCGACGTCGGTGTTCCAGAACCTGGACCAGCACCTGGAGCAGCGCGGGGTCTATGTGCAGGACGAGGCCAAGCTCGGGAAGCTGACCGTGCTCGGCGGCATCCGCTACGACTGGGCCGAAGGCGATACGCTCGCTGCCAACCTCGGCACGCGCGTCATCAACAATGACGAGAAGTCGAGCGGCCGCATCGGCGCGATCTATAATTTCGACGTCGGGATCGCGCCCTATGTCAGCTATTCGACCTCATTCCAGCCGACCAGCGTCGGCACGCTGCTCAACGGCCAGCCCTACAAGCCAACCACGGGCGAGCAGGTCGAGGTGGGCGTCAAGTACCAGCCGGTGGGCTACAACCTGATCTTCACCGCCGCGGTCTACGACCTGAAGCAGCAGAACGTGGTGAGCGCGATTTCCGGCCCTGGCATCCCGCCCAACTCCACCTCCCAGGTCGGCGAGGTCACCTCGCGCGGCTTCGAGGGATCGGTGGTCGGAAGCCCCCTGCCCGGCTTGAGCCTGCGCGGGCAATACTCCTACCTCGACAACCGGATCACCAGCCCGCTGGACGTCAATTTCGGCAAGGTGCTCGCCAACACGCCGATGCATACGGCCTCGCTCTGGGCCAACTACGTGGTGCAGAGCGGCCCGGCGAGCGGCTTTGGCTTCGGCGGCGGCGTCCGCTACGTCAGCGACGTGTACACGACCAACGCCAACAATCTCACCGTGCCGACCATCGTCGCGAACAGCCCCGCGCTGGCCAACATCGTTCCCGCCAGCACCGTGTTCGACGCGGCGCTGTCCTATGATTTCGGGATGCGGTTCAAGGAGTGGAAAGGATTGAGCGCGGCGCTGAACGTCAACAACGTGTTCGACCGCACCTATGTCTCGCTCTGCACGGCGGGCGGCTGCCGCTGGGCGGTCGGGCGCACCGTATTGGCAACGTTGACCTACCGGTGGTGATGGGATGACCGCGCAGTCCGTGAAATGGTGGTCGCTGGTCCATAAATGGACCAGCCTAATCTGCATGCTGTTCATGCTGATGCTGTGCGTCACCGGGCTGCCGCTGATCTTTCACGACGAGATCGACGAACTCTTCGAGCCCGAGATTGCGACGCGCGAACTTCCACCCGCTACTCCGGAAGTCCCGCTGACCAGGCTGATTGACGCGGCAAAGGCGCGCCATCCGGAACGCTACGTCCAGGTCCTGAACTGGGACGACGACCACGCCAATGTCGTCAATGTCTTTATGTCGCAGACGCCGGTGCCACCGCCGGGACAGCGCTTCTTGAAGCTGTCCTTCGATTCGCGGACCGCCGAGATCCTCGCGGAAGACGCGCAGCAAGGCGGGCTGATGCGGACCATCCGTATCTTCCACCGCGACATGCTGATGGGACTGCCGGGCGAGTTGTTCCTCGGGGTTATGGGCTTGTTGTTCGTGGTCGCCCTCGCCTCCGGCGTCGTGCTCTACGCGCCGTTCATGCGCCGGCTCGACTTCGGCGAGGTGCGACGCGCCCGCGCGCCGCGGACCAAATGGCTCGACCTGCACAATCTGATCGGCGCGGTGACGCTGGTGTGGGCGTTCGCCGTCGGTCTCACCGGCGTCATCAACACGATATCGCTGCCGCTGTTCACCGCCTGGCGCGCGCAGGTGATGCCCGAGTTGATCGCGCCGCATCTCGGCAAGCCGCCGCTTGTGAAATTCGCTTCCATCGATGACGTCGTTGCCACGGCGCGCCGTGCGCTCGGCGACAACACGCCCGCCAGCGTCGTGCTGCCGACCGAAGCGCCGTTCGGCACGCCGCGCCATTTCATCATCTGGACCAAGGGGTCGACGCCGATCACCTCGCGGCTGTTCACGCCGGTGCTGGTCGACGCCGAGACCGCGCAACTCGTCACCGCGAAGGGATTGCCGTGGTACCTGCGGACGCTGCAGGTGTCGCGCCCGCTGCATTTCGGCGATTACGGCGGCCTGCCGCTCAAGATCATCTGGGCGCTGCTCGATCTCGCGACCATCGTCGTGCTCGCAAGTGGCATCTATCTCTGGCTCGGCAAGCGCAGGACGGCCGGTGCGGCAAGGCAAACCCCGTCCAGACCGGGCGCAGCCGCGGCATCGCTGGCCGGCTGATGAATTGTCCCCGCCGGACCGTCGGCCGAGCTGACCGAGATCGCCGCGCCATGCCCTCGCGGAAACGTTAGCACCGCGTTACAGCCGTAATCGAGAGCGACCTCGCTGAAACCATGCGGTAGCGCCACGCCTCCATTCTCTCTTGCAAAACCTTTACCGCAAGAGAGGTCGAGACAGATGCTCCATCAAGACCAATTTCGTGACCTTCGTACGCTAACGGCGCCGGACAGCAACAAGACCGTACTCGCCGGCATCCGGAAATTGGCTCCCGAGATCACGGCACGCGCCGCCGAGATAGAAGCCGCCCGCTGCGTCCCGCCCGACCTCATAGATCGGCTGAAATCGATCGGCATCTTTCGGCTGTTCGTGCCGAGGAGCTACGGCGGGCTGGAACTTGCCTTGCCGGCGGGGCTGGAGGTCATCAGGGCTCTGGCGCGGCTTGACGGTTCGATCGGCTGGACCGCTGCGACCGGCAGCGGGGGCAGCATTTTCGCGACCTTGGAACGACGCGAAACCTACGAGCGCATCTATCAAAACGGACCCGACGTGCCGATCTGCGGATCCGCGCAGCCGGCCGGAACGGCCACGCCCACGGCGGGCGGCTTCCGGGTCAGCGGCCGATGGCCGTACGCGAGCGGCTGCAAGCACGCCGAGTGGATGGCAGGGTTCTGCATCATCACCGACGACAGCGGCAAACCGGTCGCCGGTCCAAACGGGCAGCCGCTGGTTCGCGGCGTTGCGTTGCCCGTGCAGGACTGGGAAATCGAGGACACCTGGCATGCGGCTGGTCTCAAGGGAACCGGCAGCCATCACATTGTGCTGCGGGATATGCTGGTTCCCGAGGCCAATTTCTTCGATCTCGACCGCGGCACGCCCTGTGTGCCAGGCCCGCTCTATCCGGCGGTGAAGCAATTGCTGCCGATGTTTCACGGTGCGTTCGCCGTCGGAATGGCCGAAGGCGCCGTGGACGAATTGGTGGCATCGGCCAATACGGGGCGGCAGCAGTTCCGGGCAACCACGCCGATGCGGGACTCCGAGACATTCCAGTACGAACTTGGCCGCATCTGCGCCGACGTCAGGGCAGCGCAGGCCTTTTACGAGACACAGACCGCAAACCTTTGGCATCACGCTTTGGCGGGAACGCTGAACGACGAAGGCCTTCTGATCGAGGCCACGCAGGCCGCGATCTGGATCGCGACCACCTGCGTTCGCGTAACCGATGCATGCTTCGCGCTTGCCGGAAGCAGCGCCGTCTATGAGACTTCGCCGCTGCAGCGGCGCTTGCGGGACATGCATGTCGCCGCCCAGCACGCCGTTGCGCAGCAACGACAGTATGTCGCCGGCGGCAAACTGCTCCTGGCACGCTCGGCACAGGATGCCGGACCGACGGGATAGTGATAGGCTTGCCGTCACTATCGTGCTGTAGCAGGAGCGCGCATTGACCATGAATATGGACCGGCGTCACTTCATCGTCGCCGCTCTCGCCAGTCTGGCGTCGCTCGACAGCGCCGCCGCAGCCGAGCGGTGGAAAAGCCTGCCCGCAACGCCGGCGCCGGTCGCAGGGCGCAGCGCGCGAGCGCAGGTGAATGGCATCAGCCTGTATTACGTCGAACTCGGCGAAGGAAGCCCGGTGGTGTTTCTCCATGGCGGGCTTTCGAACTCCGATTACTTCGGCCTGCAGGTGCCGGAGGTCATGCGCAAGCATCGCGTCATTCTCGTCGACAGCCGCGGCCATGGCCGCAGCACGCGCAACGCGCAGCCGTTCGGATACGATCTGATGACGGATGATGTCGTCGCGCTGCTCGATCACCTGCAGATCCCGCGCGCGGCGATCGTCGGCTGGAGCGACGGCGCCATCATCGGATTGGACATGGCGATGCGCCATCCCGACCGGGTCAGTCGCGTGTTTGCGTTCGGCGCCAATACCCAGACCTCGGGCCTGAAGCCGGACGTCGACAAGGACCCGACCTTTGCGCAGTTCATCGCGCGCGCAAAGACCGAATATGAGCGCCTCTCGCCGACGCCTGGGGAATTCGACCAGTTCCTGCATCAGATCGAGAAGATGTGGGAAACCCAGCCGAACTGGACCGACGAGCAGTTGCGCGCGATCCGCACCCCCGTGCTGATCGCGGACGGCCAGTATGACGAGGGCATCAAGCGCGAGCACACCGAATACATGGCGGCGACCATTCCGGGCGCCGGCCTGCTCATCCTTCCCAATGTCAGCCATTTCGCGTTTCTGCAGGATCCTGTGCTGTTCAACGCGGCGCTGCTCGATTTCCTGGAAAGCTAGCGCCGCTCGCTTCACCTCCCCCGCTTGCGAGCAAGGCTATCGCATATGAAATAGAACTCGCGGCGGGCAGTTCCTTCGCGGCCCATCCTTCGAGACGGTCGCTGCGCGACCTCCTCAGGATGAGGTCTAATTTCACGGCGAAATCTTAGACCCTCATGGTGAGGAGCGCCGCTTGCGGCGCGTCTCGAACCATGAGGCCCACCTCGCCCACCCCCTGGTAATTGGGGTTGGATGCGGCCTCGAAATTGGCTACTAGTTTGGCGCCGAGACGTTCGGACTTTCGGGGACGGAAATGACCTATTGCTGCGGAATCCTGGTGCGCGACGGTCTCGTCATGATCGCCGACACCCGCACCAACGCTGGTCTGGACAATGTCTCGACCTTCCGCAAATTGCACATCTTTTCCCAGCCCGGCGAGCGCATCATGGCGGTCGCCAGCGCCGGCAATCTCGCGATCAGCCAGTCGGTGCTCTCGACGCTGACGGAGGGCATGGAAGACCCTGAAACCGGGGAGGTCGAGACGCTCCTGAATTCGCCGACCATGTTCCAGGCCGCGCAGCGCATCGGCCGCGCTATCCGCGCGGTGCACGCGACCGAAGGCGAGGCGCTGAAGTCGGAAGACGTCTCTTTCGACGTCTCGTTCCTGTTCGGCGGCCAGATCAAGGGCTCGCGGATGCGGCTGTTCATGGTCTACACCGCCGGCAACTTCATCGAATGCACCACCGACACGCCCTATTTGCAGATCGGCGAGCATAAATACGGCAAGCCGGTGCTCGACCGCGCCATGCATTACGACGTCGAACTCTATGAAGCGCTGAAGACCGGATTGATCTCGATGGATTCGACCATGCGCTCCAATCTCGGCGTCGGCCTGCCGATCGACGTGCTGGTGGTGCGCAACGACGCCTGCGAGGCCGACCTCAATCACCGGATCGAGGCGGGCGAACCCTATTTCCACGATCTCCGCTCGCGCTGGTCGGCGGCGCTCCGCGCAGCGCATCAGAATATCCCGAGACCGCCGTACAAGACCGAAACCGAATCCAAGAAACAATAAGGAAGGAAATCATGGCCGAGGCAGGAAAGAGAATAGCTGTAGTCACCGGCGCCGGCACCGGCGTCGGACGCGCCGCATCGCTGGCGCTGATCAAGGCCGGCTTCACCGTGGTGCTCGCCGGCCGCCGGCTGGAGCCGCTGCAGGAGACGCAGAAGCTCGGCGGCGATGCCAGCAAGAGCCTGTGCGTGCAGGCCGACATGACCGATCCCGCTTCGATCGCGGCCCTGTTCGCCAAGGTGACGGACAGCTATGGCCGGCTCGATCTGCTCTTCAACAATGCCGGCATGGGCGCGCCGCCGGTGAATTTCGAGGATTTGCCGCTGGCGCAATGGCAGGCGGTGGTGAACACCAACCTCACCGGCCCCTTCCTGTGCACCCAGCATGCCTTCCGCATCATGAAGGACCAGACCCCGCGCGGCGGGCGCATCATCAACAACGGCTCGATCTCGGCGCACGCGCCGCGGCCGTTCTCCGCCGCCTACACCGCGACCAAGCACGCGATCACCGGCCTCACCAAGGCCTCCAATCTCGACGGCCGCATGTATGACATCGCGGTCGGCCAGGTCGACATCGGCAATGCTGCAACCCCAATGACCGACCGCATGGTCGACGGCGTGCTGCAGCCCGACGGCCGCAAGATGCCGGAGCCGCGCATGGACGCGAAGGCGGTCGGCGATGCGGTGGCCTACATGGCCAACCTGCCGCTCGATGCCAACGTGCTGTTCATGACGGTGATGGCCAGCAAGATGCCGTTCGTCGGCCGGGGTTAGCTTCTCGCCGCGCACCGCTCCCAGACCCTCATGGTGAGGAGGCGCGCAGCGCCGTCTCCGGACGATGCTTCGCATCGCCGGGAGAACCATGAGGCCCCGATCTCTCCCGCAGCCCATCCTTCGAGACGCCGCGCAAGCGCGGCTCCTCAGGATGAGGGCGGAGAATGGGTTGGCTTTGCTCGACCTTCATGGTGAGGAGGCGCCCCTCGGCGCCGTCTCGAACCATGAGGCCCGGCCGGTGGCCTCGCCCTTCGAGACGCGCGTGCCGTGCTCCTCAGAGGGTGAGAATGATTCGCCTTGTCCGGAGAATTTTACATGTGATGGGCTGGAAGGCACAGACCGTAAAGCTTTTCGGTTGAGCCGGCGCCGAATGACCGCGATCTGACCTCCGGGCCGGTGCTGCGGCTGCTGCGGCGCTTTGTGGGCACCTGCTGGCGTGGACGCCTCTGTTCATGCCGCGACCTGCGCCTTGGCGTGCAAGGCGAGGAAGCGCATCATGTTGTGAGCGACGGCGAACCACAGCAGATGGAGGCGGGCCTTGATCTTGCCGCGCAGGGTTAGCTGGCGCAGTCCCATGCGGCGGGCATGGGCATTGATGCATTCGTGCTCGGCGCGCAGTCGGTAGAATGCCTTACCGTCCTTGCTCTGCATGCGTTCACGCCAATCCGCGACGCCAACACCGTCACCCTGCTTCGGCGCATAAGGGTCGGTGCCGTGCCTGGTTTGCCCCGCCGGGCACCACAGTTTGATATCTTTGGCGTGGGCCCACTCGATGTCGTCGTTCTTGGTGAAGCCGCCGTCGACCAGATAGTTGGAGGGGTCGTAGCCTTCAGCGTGCACCGTCTCGATCCCCGGTTGCGCCAGGCCGCGATCCGAGCCGCTGGTATCGATGTCGACCGCAACGATCACCTGGTGTTCCGGCGCCGAGATGATCTGCATGTTATAAGCCGGACGCCACCCACCATCGGCCATCTTCATCACCCGCGCGTCGGTATCGGTGGTCGAAGCGCGCGGCTCCTTCTGCTTGGCCACCTGGTTCTTGTTGGTCTTCTCGCGCCGCTCCCGCTCGACCTCCAGTTCCTTCATGCGCTGCTGCGCCGCCGCGATCCGCGCCTCGCGCTCGCGGGCGCCACGCGCCTTCGCCGCCCGCTGGCGACGATCGCCAGCCGCCGGATCCGTCTCGGCTTCAGCGCGCAGGCGCGCCACCCGCGTCTGCGCCGCGGTGAGCAGATCATCAAGCCGCGCGCGCCGGCGGAAGGAACTCGCCCCGGCACCCGCGCGCACCCGCAAGCCATCCTGCGCCAACGTGTCGAGCGACACCAGGCCAGCTTCCACCATGGATGCGACCCCCTGCGCCAGCAGCCGCTCCAGAACTGCCATATGCGCGATCCGGAAGTTCGACAGGCTGTGATAGTTCATCGACACCCCGCCGCATAACCAGCGATAGACCAGATGATCGCGGCACAGCCGATCCAGTTGGCGGGCGCTGCCCACCCCATCGACCGTGGCCCACAGCCAAAGCGCCAACATCAGTTCCGGTGCTGCTGGCGGATGTCCGGGCTGGCCCTCGCGCGCCTTGATCACCTCGTGCAACGCCGACAGATCCAGCCCCTCGACGAACGCCCAGACCGAGCGGACCGGATGATCCTCCGAGATCAGATCGTCCAATGCCGCCACCTGCATGCCGATCTGACTGCGTTCCGGCACCCGCAGCCGCAGCGCACCACGCCCTTCGGCCTGCGGTCTTTCCTGCTCAGGTAACCCCTCGAACAATTGCTCGTCAGCCATCGTCAGCCCCTGCCTCGCGCGCAATGCAAGCGAATCACAGCACCGCGGCTGTGGCAAATGCTCATTGCCTAAAGATTCTCACGCTCTCAGGATGAGGGTTAGGCATTGCGTTTCCCCCTGCTCCAGCTCTCCACCTCCAGCGCGGAAAACGGCCAATCCACAACAGCGGACGTCCACCGCACCGAACGAAGCGGCATTGCACTTGCAGATCGTGCTGCCATAATCGTTCGGGAGATCTTGTGAATGTTACAACTGCAATCGGCGTTCGGCGTGGTGGCGCTGCTGGCGATCGCCTGGGCGTTCAGCGAGAAGCACCGCGCGGTGTCGATCCGGCAGGCGATCGTCGGACTGGTGGTGACGCTGGTCACCGCGCTGGTGCTGATCAAGGTGCCGCTGGTGGCAACGGCGTTCGGCGCGATCAACGAGGCCGTCGGCGTCATCGCCGCCGCCTCGCGCGCCGGCACCTCCTTCGTGTTCGGCTATCTCGGCGGCGCGCCGCTGCCGTTCGACCTCAAGGCACCGGGCGCGGACTTCATCCTCGCCTTCCAGGCGCTGCCGATCGTGCTGGTCATGAGCGTGTTGACCACGCTTCTGTTCTATTGGCGCGTGCTGCCGCCGATCGTGCGCGGCATGGCCTGGCTGCTCGAGCGGACGCTCGGCGTCGGCGGCGCGGTCGGGCTCTCCACCGCCGCCAATATCTTCCTCGGCATGGTGGAAGCGCCGCTGTTCATCCGGCCCTATCTTGCGCAGCTCACCCGCTCCGAATTGTTCCTGGTGATGACGGGCGGCATGGCCGGGATCGCCGGCACCGTGCTGGTGCTCTACGCTACCCTGCTCGCGCCGCTGATCCCGGACGCCGCCGCGCATTTCGTCATCGCCTCCGTGCTAGGGGCGCCGGCGGCGATCCTGGTGAGCCTGATCATGGTCCCGGAGACGTCCGATCAGCGCACCGGCGGGTCGCTCGGCGATCCCGGAGTCGCTAGCGATCCCGAAATGCACGCGTCCTCGACGATGGACGCCATCGTCAAGGGCACCGCGGCCGGGCTCGAACTGCTGCTCCACATCGTCGCGATGCTGCTGGTGCTGGTAGCGCTGGTCTATCTCGTCAACGCGATCCTCGGGATCCTGCCGGAAATCGGCGGCGCCAGGATCTCCTTGCAGCGCCTGCTCGGCTACGTCATGGCGCCGGTGTGCTGGCTGATGGGCCTGCCGTGGTCGCAGGCCATCACGGCGGGCAGCCTGATGGGCACCAAGACGGTGCTGAACGAATTGATCGCCTATGTCGATCTGTCGAACCTTCCCACCGACGCGCTGGATCCGCGCTCGCGCCTGATCATGCTCTATGCGATGTGCGGCTTCGCCAATTTCGCCAGCCTCGGCATCATGATCGGCGGCCTCAACACCATGGCGCCGACGCGGCGCGAGGAGATCAACGCGCTCGGGCTGAAGTCGATCGTATCGGGCACGCTGACGACATGCCTGATGGGCGCGATCGTGGGGGTGTTGACCTGACCTGTCATTCCGAGGCGCGCGCAGCGCGAGCCCGGAATCCATTCCACCACTTGCGCCTGCGGCCCGATGGATTCCGGGTTCGATGCTTCGCATCGCCCCGGAATGACAGTGGTGGTTACGTCGTCAATTCCACCGTCTTGAATTCAGCCGGCAGGATGATCTCGAGCAGTTCGACATCATCGGAATAATCGAGGATCATGTGCCTGATCTTCGGCGGCTGGGTCCAGGCGCTGCCCTCTCGCATCAGAGTCTCGCCCTGCCCTTCCATGTAGGTCTTCACCCAGCCCCTGAGCACGTAGACCATCTGGAATTGCACGTCATGGTAATGCAGCTTTGACACCTCTTCCGGATTGCACGGTCCGACCAGCCGGATCACATGCGCCTGCGCCAGCCCGTGCGTGGCGTCGGCAATGCCGAGGTCGCGGTATTGCGCGTAAGCGCGCAGCCCGTCCGCCTTGAAATCCTCTTCGCGATGATGGCTGACGGCTATGCGCTGTTTCGGCCGCGCCTTGTGCGCCGCCTTGGATACGCGGCCCTTGGACTTGATCGCCTTGCGGGCGGTGGATTTGGCGGCGGTCTTGTGGCCGGTCCACTTCTTCCGGACCGCCGTCTTGGCTGCGGGTCTTGATGCCGGCTTCTGCTTGGCCATGGCGTGCCTCCCTGTTGCAGGCGTCCGCGACGCGGACGCGTCAAAGGAAGGTTATCACCGTTCCCCCCGACGGCAATTGCCGATGCACCTTCAATGCAGGCGGAAGACGCCGTCGACCGCGCGCAGCTCGGTCGGCTTGATCAGCTTGGAATGCGCGACGGTCACCGAGTGCAGCGGCCCCTCGAGCTTCTCCTGCCAGAAGACGAGGAAATCCTGCAGCGCCGGGAATTTCGGGAAGAGATCGTAGTTCTGCCAGACGTAGGTCTGCAGCAGCGAGGGATGGTCCGGCATCCGGTAGAGGATCTGCGCCGTCGTCAGCCCGTAACCCAGCATCTGCTTCCGGAAATCGTCGGAAACAACCCCACCAACCCGCGAGACCATATGCCAACCCTCCACTTTCGAAGGAGCGCATTTCACGGGATGGCTTTCCTGCCGGAGCCACCCCGGCGGAGATGCGCTCACATGAGAGAAATGTGACGCATGCGACCAACGCATCACAAGTCTAAATGTTTAACGGACTGTTGAAAAATCGTGCGTTAGCAGCAACTTAGCGCATGTGCTAATATGACCTCGCCGGTCGATCTCTGGCCAGGTTAATGATGATAAGCGATACTGGCAGGCGGCACTTCCGAGTGCCAATTTTTCTGCTACAAGCCCTTGCCCCCACGCAAAGTCTGGCCTATTTCCATCGCGGGCTGGCTTAGCACTCGCTTGGCTAGACTGCTAATACCCCAAAATTCTACAGCATCCACAATAGCTTAGGAGGACTGCATGAGTTTCCGTCCGCTTCACGACCGCGTCGTGGTCAAGCGCATCGACGCCGAAGAGAAGACTGCAGGCGGCATCATCATTCCCGACACTGCCAAGGAAAAGCCCTCCCAGGGCGAAGTCGTCGCCGTCGGCCCGGGCGGCCGCGACGAGGCTGGCAAGCTGATCCCGATCGACCTCAAGGTTGGCGATCGCGTCCTGTTCGGCAAGTGGTCCGGCACCGAGGTCAAGATCGACGGCCAGGAGCTGTTGATCATGAAGGAAAGCGACATCATGGGCGTCCTCGACGTCCCCGCTTCCAAGAAGAAGGCGGCCTAAGGCCCTCCCTCCCAGGATAAATCCCTCAAGGAAAAACACACATGGCAGCTAAAGAAGTCAAATTCTCCGTCGAGGCGCGCGACAAGATGCTGCGCGGCGTCGACATCCTCGCCAATGCGGTGAAGGTCACCCTCGGCCCGAAGGGCCGCAACGTCGTGCTCGACAAGTCGTTCGGCGCTCCCCGCATCACCAAGGACGGCGTCACCGTCGCCAAGGAGATCGAGCTCGACGACAAGTTCGAGAACATGGGCGCCCAGATGGTGCGCGAAGTCGCTTCCAAGTCCGCTGACGCGGCCGGCGACGGCACCACCACCGCCACCGTGCTGGCCCAGGCGATCGTGAAGGAAGGCGCCAAGTCGGTCGCCGCCGGCATGAACCCGATGGACCTGAAGCGTGGCATCGACCTTGCGGTCGAGGCTGTGGTTGCGGACCTGCAGAAGAACTCCAAGAAGGTCACCTCCAACGACGAGATCGCCCAGGTCGGCACCATCTCCGCCAACGGCGACGCCGAGATCGGCAAGTTCCTCTCCGACGCCATGAAAAAGGTCGGCAATGAGGGTGTGATCACCGTCGAGGAAGCCAAGTCGCTGGAGACCGAGCTCGACGTCGTCGAGGGCATGCAGTTCGACCGCGGCTACATCTCGCCCTACTTCGTCACCAACGCCGACAAGATGCGCGTTGAGATGGACGACGCCTACATCCTCATCAACGAGAAGAAGCTCTCCTCGCTGAACGAGCTGCTGCCGCTGCTCGAGGCCGTGGTGCAGACCGGCAAGCCGCTCGTCATCGTCGCTGAAGACGTCGAAGGCGAAGCCCTCGCCACCCTGGTCGTGAACCGCCTGCGTGGCGGCCTGAAGGTCGCGGCCGTCAAGGCTCCGGGCTTCGGCGATCGCCGCAAGGCCATGCTGCAGGACATCGCGATCCTGACCGGCGGCCAGGCGATCTCGGAAGATCTCGGCATCAAGCTCGAGAACGTCACGCTGCAGATGCTCGGTCGCGCCAAGAAGGTGATGATCGACAAGGAGAACACCACGATCGTCAACGGCGCCGGCAAGAAGGCCGACATCGAGGCGCGCGTGGCCCAGATCAAGGCGCAGATCGAGGAGACCACCTCGGACTACGACCGTGAGAAGCTGCAGGAGCGTCTGGCCAAGCTTGCGGGCGGCGTCGCGGTGATCCGCGTCGGCGGCGCGACCGAGATCGAGGTCAAGGAGCGCAAGGACCGCGTTGATGACGCGATGCATGCGACCCGTGCGGCGGTCGAGGAAGGCATCGTTCCGGGCGGCGGCGTCGCCCTGCTCCGTGCCTCCGAGCAGCTCAAGGGCCTGCGCACCAAGAACGACGACCAGAAGACCGGCGTCGAGATCGTGCGCAAGGCGCTGTCGGCTCCGGCCCGCCAGATCGCGATCAACGCGGGTGAAGACGGCTCGGTCATCGTCGGCAAGATCCTCGAGAACAAGGCCTACGCTTATGGCTTCGACTCGCAGACCGGCGAATACGCCGACCTCGTCAAGAAGGGCATCATCGACCCGACCAAGGTCGTGCGCACCGCGATCCAGAACGCGGCGTCGGTGGCAGCTCTGCTGATCACCACCGAGGCGATGGTCGCCGAGCTGCCGAAGAAGAACGCAGGCGGCCCCGCAATGCCTCCGGGCGGCGGCATGGACTTCTGAGGTCCGACGTCGCTTCGCCAAGCGATCCACCAAATGCAAAACCCCGGCAGCAATGCCGGGGTTTTTGTTTTATGACGATGCTTGATCTTCTTCATGAGCCAGCCGTACCATCCGGTGTCATTCCGGGGCGCGCGAAGCGCGAGCCCGGAATCCATTTCACGGCTCGCTCATGGCTTATTACGTCTACCTGCTCGCAAGCAAGAAATACGGCACACTGTATCTCGGCGTGACCAACGACATCATTCGCCGCACTTATGAGCACAAGACCAAGGCTGTCCCCGGCTTCACCAAGCGATACACGGTGGACAAATTGGTCTGGTTCGAAATCTACGATGACCCGACTACAGCTATCACACGCGAGAAAGAACTGAAGAAGTGGCGAAGGGACTGGAAGATTCGGCTCATCGAGGAGAAGAATCCCGAGTGGATCGATCTTTATCCGGAAATTACGGCCTGAGTTCGCGGATGAATGGATTCCGGGCTCGCGCTTCGCGCGCCCCGGAATGACGAGAGACGAAAAACACTCTCCGCCGTCATTCCGGGGTGGCGCAAAGCGCCGAGCCCGGAATCCATTTCGCCGCTTGCGCAGAGCTATCCGCTCACGCGGGATCGCGAATATTCCGCGCGTCAGCAACTCATCTCATTTTGGCGGCCGTAGATCGACATCGTAGCGCGCGTAGATCCGGGCGAGCGTGCCGTCGGCCAGCAATGCCTCCAGCGCTGCGTCGATGCCCTGTCGCAGCTTCTCGTCCGGACTGAGCATCCCGACAGCGACATTCCAGTTCAGGTCCGGCTCGTCTTCGAAGCCAGGGATACGGCGGACGTGTGCATCGGGATGGGTGTGGTTGAACCAGCCGATTGCGGCGGGCGTGACCGCCGCCGCATCGATCTCGCCTTTGGCCAGCGCGTCCATGATGTCGTCCTCGAACGCGAATGGCGAGGTCCTGATCCCTCGCTTGCCAAGGATCACTGACACGATCGAGCCGACCTGCACGCCGACCCGCTGCCCCGGCCTCAACTCCGCCAGCGACGCGGCGGTGGAGCTGGCTCCAACCGCCAGCGCGACCCCGCTGCGGTGATAGGGCCGCGACATGCGTAGGCCCACCTCTGCCAGCACCGCGCGGTCGGCGATCGCATCGAGGATGACGTCGCAATCGGCGCGGCGATACTGGAAGCTGTTGATCACCCAGTGCTGTTCCAGCGAGACCTCGAGCCGCTTCGCCAGCTCCCTGGCGATCTCGACCTGGAACCCCGGAACGTCGCCGCGCCTGCTGGCGAACGGCAGCGCGTTGGGGTGGGCGCAGAGCGTCAGCGCACCGCGCTGGCGGATCGCTTCAAGCGAACGCGCCGTGGCATTGGCGGCGCCGCACAAGGCCAGCAGGCTTGCAAGAACGACACATCGCATCGCCGGCATCACTCGTCGAGCGCCCGGATGTAGGCCACGATCGCCATGATCTGGCTCTCCGAAAAGGCGCCGCCGAAGGCGGGCATGACGCCGGGCTTGCCCTTCCTGATCCGCTCCGCCAGAAAATTGTCGTCGCGGGTCGTGCCGGCGAGCTTCGGTCCCTTGCCTGCTGTGCGGCCGCCGTTCTGGTGGCAGAAGCCGCATGAGGTCGCGAACATTGTTCCACCCTCGATGTCGCTCTCCCTGGCCGACTGATCTTGATTTTGAGCCTGGCTCTGCTGCGCGCAGACGCCCAGGGGCCACGAGGACGGCAACAACAACGCCATGCCGGTGGCGAGAATGATTGATTTCGACATTCGCATCAGGATTGTAGCGGCGGGATGCAACCGCACCCCACCGCCTCGCCTCCCTGTTATTGTTGTTACTTCAGCGCAAACACGACGAGCGCACCGGCGTCCTTCGGCATGCTCTTGTAAGGTTCGCCGAACAGGGCCGGAAATTCATCGGCCACCATGCCGCCCCATCCGGCCGGCACCGCGATGTACTGCTTGCCGCCAGCGGTGTAGCTGATGATGCCGCCATTGTGGCCGACACCATTGTAATGCGACCACAATTCCGACCCGGTCTCGGCATTGTAGGCGTGCAGCACACCGCGCGAGTCCGGTACGAACACCAGATTGCCGCCCGTCGCGAGCACGCTCGCGAGCGGCGGCTCGCTGAAGGTGACCTCCCATTTCTTGTCGCCGGTGACGGGGTCGCGGGCACTGAGATGTCCGCGCGCCGGTCCGTCCGGCGGCGGGACGAGCTTGAAGTTGGCGCCGATGTTGAGTTGCGCCATCGGTTCGGTGATTGGCGTGGTCTTCACCACATCCACGTCCATGCACCATTCCTGTCCGATCTTGTACCAGAGGCCGGTCTTCGGGTTGTACGAGCCCGCGTTCCAACTGATGCCGCCGGCGATCGCCGGGCAGAGCGGCGAGCTCGTCGGGCCGAGCGACAGATCGCGCCGACCGATGAGTTCGCCGGTCTTCGGGTCGATATCCTTCACGAAGTTGATGTTCTTCGTGAGCCGCCATACGTTCTGTACCTTCCCGTTGGCGCGATCGTAGACGAAGACGAACCCGCCCTTGTTCGGATGCACGACGAGCTTGCGGCCGTCACGGTCGATCATCAGGAATTCACCGACCGCCGAGTCGAAGTCCCAGGCGTCGTGCGGCAGCTCCTGGTGATAGAACTTCAGCTTTCCGCTATCGGGATCGAGCGCGATGACCGAGGTGGTGTAGAGGTTGGTGCCTGGCCGCGGACCGCTTTTCTGCCAATCCGCGCCGGACCAGTCGTACAGCGGTGCGGGATTCGCCGTTCCCCACCAGATGGTGTTGCTCTCCGGATCGTAGCCGCCCGGCATCCAGGCGCCGCCGCCGCCGGTGCGCCATGATTCATTGCCCCACGTCGCCTTGGCGTCCTCGGTGCCGGCGACGGTGAAAAACTCCCATTTCTTCTTGCCGGTCTTGATATCGACGCCGAACAGCGGCCCGCGCGAGGTCCACTCGCCGCCCTGGCTGCCGATGATGACGGTGTCCTTCACCACCAGCGGCGCGCCGGTGAAGCCGACGGTGAGCTTCTTGGAATCGACCAGCCGCGTGTCCCACGCCGGCTTGCCGGTTTTCATGTCGAGCGCAATGAGCCGTCCGTCAACGGTGCCGACGAAGACCTTGCCATCGCCGAGCGCGACGCCGCGATTGTACGGCGAGTGCGTCTGCATCGCCACCAGCTCTTCGTCGAGCTCGGGGAAGTACGACCAGATGAGCTTGCCGGTCGCGCCATCGAGCGCGTAGACGCGACTGTAGGAGCCCGAATAGTACAGCACGCCGTCAGCCGCGAGCGGCATCGACTGCAGGCCGCGCGTCGAGCGCCCGGGCATATGGATCCACGCGACCTGAAGGTTTTTCACGTTGTCTGCGTTGATCTGATCGAGCGCGCTGTAGTGATACGACTTGTAGCCGCCATGGTAGGTCAGCCAATCGTTCGGACTCTGCTCGGCCGCCTGTAGACGGGCAGGATCAATCGCTGATGCAGGTGACGCAACAGCCATAACGGCCAGCGCAAGCGCCGCACAACTCGTAAGGTACTTGATACCGATTGCCATTGGATTCCTCCCCTTTGATTTTCATTTTGATTTTCATGTCACTGGAACTGCATCGGCGGTGAACCTTGCCGATCCGCTTGCCGCTTGCTTCTTGCAGCGGTTTCGTCCTCCCTCCTGCTATTGCTGACTTGTCTTGTTGCCGATTGTCGCCGCAACGCGCTCAGCTCTATGTTTCGGCGGGAAATCCGTTACGCGTGCGCGGCGGCACACTCAGGAGCAGGCCACGCCGATGCTCCTCTCAATCCTTGCGCTTCCGGTTATGGTCGCGACATATCCGTTCTGAGCAGGTCACTCGCGCGAAAGGCCGCTATTCGCCGCAGTCTTCGCGACTTCCTGTGGAGGCGGTGTTGTCCCTCCTCTCTATCCCTGGTTGATCAGACCGTACTCAAAAGACGATGTCGAAGTGCACCCATGGATGGAAAATAGCCTAGATTTCTCTCCCGAACTGTCAAGCTTCAACACGACCCCTGGGGCGCGGCCTTTTGTGTTCCCTGCCGAAAGCCGATCGTCTTGGACTGCTATCTCAAGCCTCGTGAAACGTCGATGGACCGCCCGCAGGCGGCCCATGGATTCCGGGCTCGATGCTTCGCATCGCCCCGGAATGACAAGCGGATAAGCTGAAATACAGATCAGATACGCTGTCCGCGTCACTGCACCTTCGCCAGCACCGCAAGCCGGCGGATACCCTTATTCCGGTATGCATCCAGGAACGCGTAGTAGTTCTTGAAGGAGACGCAGCCGTTGGAATCGCCGTTGGGTCCGAGCATGTAGGTGTGCGCGAGCAGGCCGGAGCGACCATAGATTTTGTCCTCGCCGCCGATCGGCGTCAGGCGCAGCGCGGGCACGCCGTGAAACAGCGCTTCGCGCGGCTTGAGCTCGTAGATGTGCGGCGGTGTCACGCCCTGCATGCGCACATGCGCATAGCGGACGTCGTCGATCTTGGAGCCGAGGCCGGAATGCGCTTCGAGCCGGGTGCCGTCCGGCAGATACACCGTTTTGGCGGCGATGTCGTAGACCGCGGTCTGGCGATCATAGGGCGGCGAGCCGCCGTTCATCGGGTTCTGGCTCAGCGTCGAGGGAATGCTGCCGGTGACGTTGGCATCCGCAGAGGCGAACGACAGCAGCGAGCCCGAGGACTCGCGCTTGCCCCAGAGCTTTTCGACGATCGACTGCCTCTCGCCTGAGGCGATCGACATCACCGCGGCCTTGGCGCGCGCCGCCATGTCGCGGACGGACCCGCCGGACGATTTTGCCGCGGACTTGATGTCGACGGGCGCGGTCGGCGTGTTGAGCGCGACCTGCAGCGAGGCCGCGGCCTCCTTCTTCGCGGCTTCAACCCCCTTCGGCGCAGCACCCGCCTTCGCTTCGGCGAGTTTGGCTGCGGCGGCCGGCTTCGACGCTTCCGCGATCTTCGGCGCTTCCGCCGGCGGCGCGGCCTCGGCCGCCCGTGACGCGACGCCCTCCGGAGAGGCGGCTGCAAACCTTTCGTTAAACATGATCGAAGCCGAGGAGGGCTCGGGCTTCGACAATGTCGGCGGCGGTGGCGGCAGCGACGCGAATACCTCGTTGAAGGCCGGCGTCGGACGCGCAGCGACCGCGGCCTCCCGCTTCATCACAGGCGCCTTATAGGCGGCCCTGTCCATCGAGGGATAGACGTTCGCCGCGAAGATGTTGGTGTAGACGGTCCAGGCGCAGCCGACCACGAGCCCCGCCACAGCGGCGCTGCCAATGAAATAGTGAGGGAGGACCTTCCGGGAAGATTTTTTGCGGGAGGGCGCCGCAAAGCCAAACGCACCGGTACTCGTACTCATTCGCCTTGCGTCCAGAACAGTTCCACTTCTTCCTCTTTGAGAGCGCGGGACAACTTCCGCCGGAGCGTCTCGCAGAGGCGCGGAGCGTCATTAAGGCGACTTTTAGTTAAATGCGGATTAAACGCGGGCAGATGTGAGGCGCGAGAAACGGCGGGGAATTTCCTTTTTGAATTACCCCGTAATATTGCCGAAATAAGGCACGATTTATCTCTGTCCCAAAGCGGGATTCGATTTGATTGGAAAGGCCGTCCGCAAGCTTTGTTCACCTCTCCCGCTTGCGGGAGAGGTCGGCGCACTCGGATCGGCGCTTCGCGCCGTCCGAGCACAGGCTCCGCGCCGGGTGAGGGCTCTCTCCACTCGGGGAGTCCCAACGCGGAAATACCCTCACCCCAGCCCTCTCCCGCAAGCGGGAGAGGGAGCGCAGCCCGCTCAGTAACTCAACTTCGGATACCAGTCCGTACCGCGGCCTTCGGGCGTGGTGTCGAGAATGGTCCAGAGCGGATCGATGTCGGGCGCGCCGCGCGGGTCCTGGCCGGGGTCGGCCATCTTCGGCCCCATCTCGCCGGACCAGAAATGGCGGATGGTGCCGTCGCGCCGCGTGAAGACGTTGTAGCCGGGCGCGTCGGCATCGGCCGCGCTGACGTAATCGCGCGTATAGTCTCCCGACATGTCGGAGAAAATCCTGTGCTGCGTCCAGCCGCGCGCCTTCTTCGCCGCGACCAGACGCTCGATCGGCGAGCGCGCCACGAACACGAAGGCGATGCGCTGCTCGACGTCGGGCAGCTTGGCTTCCCAGGTCCCCATGAACGAGGTGCACATCGGGCACGGCTTCTCACGCTGCGGCCCGAACATGTAGCTGTAGATCACAAGCGTCTGCTTGCCACCGAACAGCTCGGGCAAACCAACCTTGCCGCCCTCGCCGATGAACTCGTAAGCCTTCGTCACCTCGCCGCCCGGCGGCAAGGTCCGACGCAGCGCCGCGACACGCTCGATCTGGCGGCGCAGCTCGATCTCCTCGACGAGCAGGGCCTGGCGCGCCCGGCGATATTCCGTGCTCTCATTGGGATGGCGCGCGGTGTTGGTGGCAGC
The DNA here is from genome assembly GCF_054063735.1 of Bradyrhizobium sp. USDA 10063. Taxonomy (NCBI): domain Bacteria; kingdom Pseudomonadati; phylum Pseudomonadota; class Alphaproteobacteria; order Hyphomicrobiales; family Nitrobacteraceae; genus Bradyrhizobium; species Bradyrhizobium sp. USDA 10063. Next base: position 2,058,549 of record NZ_JBSSGP010000002.1, read on the forward strand.
GAGCTCGGCGGCGGGTTTCAGGATGGAACTGGTCATGACGGAACCTCGCTGGTTGGCGACTTCTCGTAGAAGACGTTCCGGGAGGCGTAGAGACGACATGCTCGGCAAAAATTTCTGCTCGTCGTCACCCGCGAAGGCGGGTGACCCAGTATTCCACAGCGGTGATTGGAGACGAGGCGCCATTGCGTACTGGATACCTCGCATGCGCGGGGTATGACGCCATCTCTTGCGGGCGAGAACGTCCCCTTAGTGCGCTACTGCAGTTCCGGCGGCGGCGAGCGGTCGAAGACGTCGCCCTTCGGTCCCTGCAGGAGATCGAGCGCGTAGGTCTCGATCACGAGCGGGCCACGCTTGCGCTGCACCTCGGCGATCCTCTCCACATGGGAGAACATCTCCTTTGGGAATGGCGGGTCCTCGGGCCTGAATTCATGGACATAGAGCAGCTTTCCGGCAAGCTCAGCCGCGCTCGGCTCAGGCATGTTGACCCAGCGGATACGCTGGTCTTGCTGCGCGACACAGGTGCCCTGCGGCAGATAGAAGGCGAGCCAGGCCGTGGTGCCGTAGTCCGGGGCGAGCACGCAGCTCGCGCCGACACGCGCGCGTGCCGCTTCGATCTCCGCCGCCGTCTCGCGCCAGCCGACGCCGACGCTGCGCACGGTGGCATCGCGGCGATAGAGCGTGAGCACGCCGGTATTGGCCTGCACGATCAGCAGCACGAACATCACGATCCCGGTCGGCGCCGCCCAGCGCCGGCAGAAATCGGCAAGCCGCTGCCAGCGTCCTTCCCACGGCACGATCGTCGCCGCCACAGCAGCCGCGACCATGAAGGGCGGATACACCGGTGCGAACCAGTTGGCCTCGACCCGCGCATGCAGCGAATGCCAGACGAAATAGACGACGATGATCCAGAACAAGAGATTGACGAGCAGGCGCGAGGCGAAGGCACCCGTGCGTCGAAACGCAAGCGCATGCAGCCCCATCGCGCCGAGGATGAAGACCAGCGGCGTCGCGAACGCGATCTGGGTCGGGATCAGTTCGCCGATGAAGGCCGGCCTGAAATCCTCGATCCGCGCGCGCCCCATCTGCTTGATGAAGGAGACCCAGTGGTGGTCGGCGTTCCAGAGGATGACGGGTGCGAACATCAACAGCGCGACCAGGCCGCCGAGATAGAGCCAGGGCGACAGGAGCCAGCGCCGCAGCTTCGGCACCGCGGCGAGCCAGATCAGGATCGCCGGGCCGAAGAACAGGGCGGTGTATTTTGACAGAAGCGCGGCGCCGGCGGCGGCGCCGACCGCAAGCCACCATGCGCCCTGCCCGGTCTGAAGCACCTTGGCCAGCGCGAACAGCAAGAGGCTTGCGGAGACCAGAAGCGGCGCATCCGGGGTCACGATCATGGTGCCGACCGCGGCCAGCAAGGTGGCGTTGAGCAGGATCACAGCACTCGCCGCCACGCGCGGGCCGCCGAACAGGATCTCGGCCGAGCGATAGACCGCCCAGCTCATCGGCAGCGCCAGCAGAATCGAGACCAGCCGCACGCCGAGTTCGGTATCGCCGGCGATCAGCGTGCCGGCACGGATCACCAGCGCAACCATCGGCGGATGGTCGTAATAGCCGCCGGCAAGACTCTTCGACCACATCCAGTAATAGGCTTCGTCGAAGGTGATCGGTGTAAGAGCGGCGGCGAGAAGCCGCAGCAGGACGAGCATGACGACCGTCACAGCGGTCGTGCGGACGAGACTCGCCTCGTTCGGATTCATGTCCCGATCATCGCTTGCGCCAGACGAACAGTCCGGACATCGCGTAGTTCCAAACCACGCCCATCAGCGCGCCGGCCGCGCCCGCGAGCCACCAGATCGGCTCCTGGTCATAGACCGAGAAGGCGACGCCGACATTGGCGAACAGGCCAACGCTGCAGACGAGGTAGAACAGCAAGAGGCCGCGCAAGATCGCAAAGCCCTTCAGCCGCTGGTCGCGATAGGTCAGGAAATTGTTCAGGATGAAGTTGCTGGTCATCGCGACGATCGCGCCGGTCGCCTGCGCCTCCGCAAACGGCGCGCCGAAGACTTCCAGCGCAACGAACAATGCGGCGAGATGCACGAGCAGGCCGAGCGAGCCGACCAGGCCGAACAGCACGAAGCGGAGCGAGATGACGTCATTCGTCAGCTTCGCCAGCACCAGCCCGAGGAAATCCAGCGCGACCATGGAATCGAGCTTGCTCTCGCCGTGCTGCCGCGAGCCGAACGTATAGGGTATCTCCACCGTACGCAGCTTGCCCTGCGCCGTGGCGACCACGTCGAGCAGGATCTTGAAGCCTTGCGTCGAGAGGTTCGGCGCCAGCTCCTCGAAGCGGTCGCGACGGATCGCGAAGAAGCCGCTCATGGGATCGGCGATGTCGACCCGCAGCAGGCGGCGCGCGATCTCGGTGGCGAAGGCGCTGGCGCCGGCGCGCTGCTTGTTGAACCCCTCGGCCCGGTAGCCCTCGATGTAGCGGCTGCCGAGCACGAGATCCGCCTGCCCGCTCCGCAACAGCTCGACCATCTTCGGCAGTTGCGTCTCGTCATGCTGCAGGTCGGCGTCCATCACCGCCGCATAGGGCGCGCTGGAGGCGAGGATACCCTCGATGCAGGCGCCCGAGAGCCCGCGCCGCCCGACCCGGCGGATGCAGCGGACGCGGGAATCCTGCCGCGCCAGGCCGCGCACCACCTCCCAGGTTCCGTCAGGAGAATTGTCGTCGACGAAGATGACCTCCCAGGGGATGCCGGCGAGCGTCGTCTCCAGTCGCCGGTACAGGACGGCGACGTTATCGCGCTCTTTGAAGGTGGGGACGACAACCGAAAGAAGTGGCAAACCAACGGCCTGCGACGGGATTTCGGGGCCCGGTTTGATGGCGTCATTCATGGCGGCCAAGCGTATATCCGCGCTGCCAGGCCGCGGGAAGCCCTAACGCCGGCCAGAATGCGGGAAAACGGGCCCGAAGGCGCCCGAAAATGCCAACGACCACGAACAACAGGCGCGCGTACATCCGGCGCTGCCTTGCTATTGCGTGGTCGTCCCAGCGCCAGAGCCCTTTCAGGCTGCGACGGCGCCGTTGCTAGCTAAATAGGAACCGTTGTGCGCTTCCGCAAGGGGCTACGCGGGCGCTCAGGCTAGAGCATTTTCGAGCGAAGTGGATACCGGTTCGCGTGAAGAAAACGCGTCAAAACAAGAATCTAGAGATTTGGTTCTGATCCAATCAGAACCAAATCTCTAGTTCGGGACCTCCCGAATCACCGGCCCCTTCGGGGCCGGCTCGGCGGGCGCCGGTTGCGCCGCCGCCGCGGGCTGCTGCGTCTCGGCCGGTTTGGGCTTGCCCATCTGCCCGATCGGCCCATAGACGACCGCCGCCCCCAGCACGATGACCGCGACGATGGCGCCCAAGAGGCCTCCGACCGATTGAGATTTCATACCCGATTATCCCGCAACTGGAACGCGATCGCCCGATCGCGCCATGACGGTTCCTGATATCATGAAAGACGCCGGTCGAGGAATAGGCCCGCCTACTTCGCCGCCGCCTTGCGTCGGACGAAAGCGGTGACGATGTCCTTCTGCGCTAGCTCGATGGCGCGGTTGGCGGTGGCGAGATGCGCGCTCGGGTCCTCGTTCGGGAATTGCTCGGTGAGAAAGCCGATCAGCGAGGCCCGGAAATTCTGCCGCTCCGAGGGACATGCGCCCGCCATCAGGGACGCGAACTCCTGGTCTGACATGGTCTTGTTGCTGTCGCGGGGATATTCGCGCGCGAGGCAATTCCAGTAGGCGTCGCGGCCGATCACGGCGAGCTTGTGCGCATCGTCGAGGTCGTCGTCGGCGATCGCGGCGGAGGATATCAAGACGAGAAGGGCCGCGATCATCATGCGCATGGTTGTTCTCCTTTTTGAGCGATCCTAGCGCGGAACGCGACGATCGATAAAGCTCGGACCAACCGCCGCTGGCGAACTGGCCAATCACGATTTATTTGACTAGTCTTGGCTGTCCCCCCTCACGATGAGTTCTTCTCGTGGCCAAAGCCCCAAAGAAAACTTCAGGCAGCATCTACATCGGCATCGGCGGCTGGACCTTCGAGCCGTGGCGCGGCGTGTTCTATCCGGAAAAACTCGCGCAATCGAAGGAGCTGTCCTATGCCGCCTCGAAGCTGACCTCGATCGAGATCAACGGCACCTATTACGGCTCGCAGAAGCCGGAGAGCTTCCGCAAATGGGCAAGCGAAGTCCCGGACGGATTCGTGTTCTCCGTGAAGGGCCCGCGCTTTGCGACCAACCGCCGCGTGCTGGCGGAGGCCGGCGATTCCATCAAGCGCTTCTATGATTCCGGCGTGCTGGAACTGGGCGACCGGCTCGGGCCGGTGCTCTGGCAATTCGCGCCGACCAAGAAATTCGACGGCGCCGATTTCGGCAAGTTCCTCGAGCTCTTGCCGCGCAAGCTCGACGGCCGCGCGCTGCGCCATGTGGTCGAAGTGCGGCACGACAGTTTCTGCGCGCCCGAATTCGTCGCGCTGATCCGCGAATTCCAGACGCCGGTGGTGTTCGCCGAGCACGGCAAATATCCGGCGATTGCCGACGTCGCCAGCGATTTCGTTTACGCGCGGCTGCAGAAAGGCAATGACGAGATCAAGACCTGTTACCCGCCGAAGCAGCTCGACGCCTGGGCCAAGCGGTTCGAGGAATGGGCCGGCGGCGGCGATCCGGACGACCTGCCCCATGTCGACAAGGCCAAGCCGAAGAAGGCGCCGCGCGACGTGTTCGCCTATGTGATCCACGAAGGAAAGGTGCGCGCGCCGGCCGGCGCGATGGAGTTGATCGAGCGCGTGAAGTGACTGGGATACGAGATGGCCAAAGCCAAGAAGCTCTTCACGATCGGCTACGAGCAGACACCCCCAAAGGCGGTGCTCGATGAGCTCGAGCAAGCCGGCGTGAAGCTTCTGGTCGATGTCCGGGCGGTAACGTCATCGCGCCGGCCAGGCTTCTCCAAGAAGCAGCTTGCAGCGGGGCTCGACGAGCGCGGCATCGCCTATGTCCATCTCGCGGCGCTCGGCACCCCGAAAGAGGGACGGCTTGCTGCGCGCAGCGGCCAGTACGAGGCGCTCCGCAAGATCTATGGAAAGCACCTGAAGACGTCGCAGGCGCAGGAAGAGCTCGACGAATTGTCGTCGCTGGTGAAGAAGGCGGGACCGGTGTGCCTGATGTGCTACGAGCGCGACCACACGCATTGTCACCGCCAGATGATCGCTGAGATCATCGAGGACCGCGACGGCGTGAAGGTGGAGAATTTGGTGGCGCCGCAGGTGTAAGTCGTCATTCCGGGGCGCGCGAAGCGCGAGCCCGGAATCCATTTCGCCGCGCGTTGTGCGGTAGGATGGATTCCGGGCCTGCGCCTGCGGCGCATCCCGGAATGACGGAGGGTGGGTGGATTACCCCTCCCCCTCCAACTCCAACGTCCCCTCCATCATCTTCACGCAGCCGCCGCCGACATGCACGGACGCGGCAACGCCGCCCCGCTTGTGGACGCGGGTGAGCAGGAGACTCGGCCGGCCCATGTCGACGCCCTGCCCGATGCGCAGCCGCAACTCGCCCTCGCGCGGTCCGTCGAGCTCGGCGAGGAATGCGGCGGCGGCCGCGGTGGCGCTGCCGGTGGCGGGATCCTCGGAGAGACCGCTCGAGCCGGGATGGAACATGCGCGCCTGCAGGTCGAGCGGCTGCTCGCTTGCGGGCACATCACGCGTATAGAAATAGACCGCATCGGAGCCGTCACACGGAAACGTCCGCGCGAACGCCGCGGCATCGGGCCGTGCCCGCTTCAGCGCATCGCGCGAGGCGAGCTCGACCATCAGGAACGGCAGCCCGACCGAGGCGATCTGCGGCGGATGCCGGTCCATCTTCACGTCACTCGCTGATAGCGACAGGCAGGCCGCGGCCTGTTCGGCATCGACGCGCGACATCAGCTTCAGCGGCTGCGGCGCGGTGAGCTCGGCGCCCGTGACCCTGCCCTGCCCGGCCAGGATCTCGACCGGCACGAGCCCAGCCTTCTCCTCAAATCTCAGCCGCTCCGGCGGCTTTTTCGCGAGCGTCGCCAGCACGAAGGCAGTGCCGACATTCGGATGGCCGGCGAAGGGGATTTCCGAGCGCACCGTGAAGATGCGGACCTGCGCGTCGTTTGTTCTGTCCTGCGGCGGCAGCACGAAGGTCGTCTCGGAATAGTTGAACTCGGTCGCGATCGCCTGCATCTGCGCGGTCGACAGGCCGGTCGCATCGAGCACCACGGCAAGCGGATTGCCGCCGAACGCGCGATCGGTGAAAACGTCCACGGTGATGTAGCGACGCTGCATAGATTCCTCCTATCCCAGTTGCCACACCGCAACGGGCTTCTCGTAGCCGCGGACCGGTACCTCGCCGCGCGGCACGGCATCGTGCGCCGCCTCGCCGATCGCCTCGCGCACTTCGGACGAGATCAGGAACTGCGAGTTGAGCTCCTTGTTGAGCGTCTCCAGCCGCGCGGCGAAATTCACGGTGTCGCCGATCACGGTATATTCCTTGCGCCTGGGCGAGCCGATACTGCCGGCGACGACCTCGCCGATATGGATGGCGATGCCGATACGCAGCGGCCAGCTCGTGGTCTCGTTGAATCGCGCATTGGCGATCAGCATCTCGCGCGCCGCGGCCACCGCCTGATGCGCGGCGTCGTCGGCTTCGAGCGGGGCGCCGAACAGTGCGAGGAAGCCGTCGCCCAAAAACTTGTTCACGATGCCGCCATGGCGGTCGAGGATATCGACCAGCACGGCAAAGGCACGGTCGAGCCGCTCGACCACTTCTTGCGGCGAGCGCTCCCGCGCGCCCGCGGTGAAGCTGCGGAAATCGACGAACATCACCGCGACACGGCGGATATCGCTGTCGGTCGAGGCGCCTTCCGTCATCAGCCGCTCGACCACCTGCGGCGAGACGTGCTGCCCGAACAGGTCGGTGATGCGGTCACGCGCGGTGGCGGCCGCGATGCTGGCCTCGAATTGCCGCCGCAACTGCATGCCGACCGCGCCCGCAAGCACGCCGCAGACCAGCAGGATCAAGCTGCGCGAAGCGTGATAGTACAGGTTAGGCTCCGGCGCGGTGTCGCCTGCCGGATGATAGAACATCGCCATGCAGAACAACTGCGCCGCTGCGACGAACCCGGTGAAGGCCGAGAGCCAGAAATCCAGCCGCAGCGTCGAGAGGATGATGAAGATGAAATAGATAAGCGGCCCGACGAAGCCGAGCGCTGCTTCCGAGCCCATGCTGTTGATCTGCAGCGCCAGCGCAACTGTCGGTATCGAGGTCTCGACCAGCGCGCCGAGATAGCGCCGGATCACCGGCAGGTCGCGCCCCTTGCGCATGTGCCGCGTGATCGCCCCATGCACCCACAGCTCGAACAGGATGAATGGCACGACGATTCCGTAAAGATAGAGCGGATTGAGGTTGCCGTGCCAGACCCGGCTCACCGCGTCGGGGGCGAACAGGTAGACGATGCCTGAGATCAGCGAGAGCAGCGCGACGGTCCCGATCAGCGCCTTGACCCGGAGCAGCTCGGTCGTCATCACTTCGCGCATCAATATCTGGTGGAATTCGGCCGATACAGCCGAAGCTTGCGCGTCTTTTTTCCTACCCCAGAATCTGGCCATGCTCGTGCCCTTCGTCGGGCGACTATAGCCTCAATCGAGCGTGCGACGGAAGCGTGTCACGGCGATCGTCATCGCCACCAGCATCAGTACAATGAGTGCAATCGTGTCGTATTGCAGGTTGGCGGGGCCGGCGCCCTTGAGCATGATGGCGCGGACGATGCGGACGTAATGGGTCAGCGGCAGGCCCTCGCCGAGATATTGTGCCCAGACTGGCATGCCCGCGAACGGAAACATGAAGCCGGAGAGCAGGATGCTCGGCAGGAAGAACATCATCGAGAGCTGCATCGCCTGCAACTGGTTCTGCACGATGGTCGAAAACGTATAGCCGATCGAGAGATTGGTGGTGATGAACAGCGTGGTCAGCGCCGCCAGCAGGAGCACGCTGCCAAGGATCGGGACGCCGAACAGCAGCACGCCGATGCCGACGATCAGCGAGGCCTGCACGAAGCCGACAATCACATAAGGGATGATCTTGCCGAACATCACCTCCACCGGCTTGATCGGCATCGAGAGCAGGCTCTCCATGGTGCCGCGCTCGATCTCGCGCGTCACCGACAGCGCGGTGAAGATCAGCATGGTCATGGTCAGGATGGTGCCGACCAGGCCCGGCACGATGTTGAGCCGCGACTCCGCGGCCGGGTTGTAGCGGGCATGCGTCCTGATCTCGAACGGCATTTCCGGGGGATCGCCGGTGCGCAGATCATGCTCCAGCGCGGTCTGCACCAGCGCGCCAAGCGCGCCGAGCGCAGATCCCGCCGCCACTGGATCGGTGGCGTCGGCCGCGACCAATAGCGCCGGCTTGTCGCCACGCCGTACCGCGCGCTCGAAGCCGCGCGGGATCTCGACGCCGAACAGCACCTTGCCGGATTTCAGGAGCTCGTCGAACTCGGCGACATCGTGCACTTCGCGGGTGAAGCGGAAATAGGCGGTGTTCTCCATCGCCTTCAGGATCGAGCGCCCGAGATCGCTGTCCTGCTGTACTAGCACCGCCGTCGGCAGATGGCGCGGCGTGGTGTTGATGGCATAGCCGAACAGCAGGAGCTGCATCACCGGGATCATCACGATCATGGCGAAGGAGACGCGGTCGCGGCGGAGCTGGATGAATTCCTTCACCAGCATCGCATAGCTGCGTCGCCAGAAGCCGAAGGCCGGCTCCCTTGCCTCAACGGTGGGATGGATTGCCTCGATCGCGCTCATTGGAGATTATCCTTGGAAATTATCCTTGGAGCGGCCCATGAGATCGATGAACACGTCTTCGAGCGACGGCTGGCTGTCCTGCCAGTGCCAGCGCGGATTATCGCGATACGGCGCAATGGTCGCATCCAGCGCCGCCTTGTCGCGGCCGGAGACGTGCAGGCTGGTGCCGAACGGCGCCACCATGTCGATGCCGTCCTTGCCGGTGAGTTCGCCCGCGAGCCCGTTGAGCTCGTCGCCGGAGACGGTATAGGTCGAGAGCGCGGATTCCGCGATCACCTCTTCCACCGTCCCATGCGTCAGCAGATGGCCATAGGCGATATACGCAATCTCATGGCAGCGCTCGGCCTCATCCATGTAGTGCGTGGAAACCAGCACGGTCAGGCCCTCGGCAGCAAGCGCGTGGATCTCGTTCCAGAAATCGCGCCGCGCCTTGGGGTCGACGCCGGCGGTCGGCTCGTCGAGCAGCAAGAGTCTCGGATTGGGCAGCGTGCAGGCACCGAGCGCAAGCCGCTGCTTCCAGCCGCCGGAGAGATTGCCGGCAAGCTGCTCCTCCCGACCGTTCAGCCCGATGCGCGCGATCATCTCGCGCGCGGCGCCGCGCGCGTCAGGCAGGCCGTAGAGCCGCGCGACGAATTCCAGATTCTCGCGCACCGAGAGGTCCTGGTACAGGCTGAAGCGCTGCGTCATGTAGCCGACCTGGCGTTTGATCCGATCGGCATCGCGGCGGATATCGTAGCCGAGGCAGGTGCCATTGCCGCTGTCGGGCGTGAGCAGGCCGCAGAGCATGCGGATGGTCGTGGTCTTGCCGCTGCCGTTGGGACCGAGGAAACCGTAGATCGAGCCGCGCCTGACCTGCATCGACAGATCATGCACGACCTCGCGGCCGCCGAACGATTTGGTCAGGCCATGGACATCGATGGCGATGTCGGGCGTATGGTTGGTGGCCGCGCTCATTGCCGATCCGCTACCGGCGTCTTCGGATTGAGATAGACGCTGATCGGCTGCCCGACGCGCAAGGCATCCGGCCGGCTCGGCCGCGCCTGGATCAGGTAGACGAGCTTGTTGCGCTCATCGAGGCTGTAGATCACGGGCGGCGTGTATTCCGCCGTGGTGGCGATGAAATAGATCTTCGCCGTGAGATCGGCGGCGCAATTGTCGCAGACCACACGGACCTGGTCGCCGATTGAAAGCTTCGGCAGTTCGGTCTCGGGCACAAAGAAGCGCAGCTTCATGTTGCCGGGCGGCATGATCGAAAGCACCGGCCGCTGCGCCGCCACCATCTCGCCCTCGCGGAAATAGATCTGCTGGATGGTGCCGGCGACCGGCGCGAAACCCTTGCGCCGCGCCAACCGCGTCTCCGACGTGTTGACCTTTGCTTCGGCCACGCGCAGCGCCGAGACGGCGGCGTCAAGATTGGCCTGCGTGCCTGCGCCCGTCCCTCTCAGCGAAGCGGCGCGGTCATAGGTCTGCTGCGCATTGGCAAGCGTGGCCTTGTTCTGATTGAGATCGGCCTGCTGCAGGTCGTCGTCGACCGAATAAAGCAGTTCGCCGACCTTGACCTCCTCGCCTTCGCGCACGTTGAGCTTCGTCACGCGGCCGGCTTCGTCCGGGCTGACAAAGATCATGTCGGCCTCGACCCATCCCTGGAAACCGGGATCGCGGCGTTCCTGGCAGCCGGCGAGCGCCGCGGCCAGCGCTACCATCGCCAGAATTTTCGCCAGGCGCGACGAAATCATGTCGTCCTCCGTTCGCCGAAGATCAGATCGAGATGAACGCGAAACATCTCGATCGCATCCAGTGGCGAATGCCGGCTGAACATGCTCTGCCAGATCACCGCGACCAGTGCCGGCGCGATCATGATCTGCGGGTAGCGCGCCAATTCCTTGTTGCGGATCTCGCCGCGCGTGATCCCAAGCTCGATCAAAGCGCGCATGCCGGCGATCCCGCGCGAGACCACTTCACGGAAATAGAAATCTGCGATCGCCGGAAAGCGCGGCCCTTCGGCCATGATCAGGCGCACGATGTCGCCGCGCGACGTGGACGCGACCTCTCGGATAAACATTTGCGCAAAGCCCTCCACCACCTCGCGCACCGATCCGTGGAGCGGCGCCGACGGGGCCATGCGGCCGATCAGCGGCACCAGCGCGGTACGGATCAATTCCTCGAACATCGATTCCTTGTCCTTGAAGTGGAGATAGATCGTGCCCTTGGCGACGCCGGCCCGCTTGGCGATGTCGTCGAGCCGGGTCGCGGCAAAGCCCCGCGCGACGAACTCCTGCATCGCCGCCTCCACGATTGCAGCCCGCCGCTCCGCCGCGCGCTCGGCGCGGTTCGGCCCGCCGCCGGCGAGTTTGGGCGAGACCACTTTTGACACCCTGGCGCGCGCCGCCCTGCTGGCGGGCCGGCGGGCCTTGGACGGAGCGGAGGGTTTAGTGCGCTGTTTCATAGTTACAATTATGACTGACTAGTCAGTCATTGTCAATTGCCGCGAGCTCGGTTCCACCTCTCCCGCTTGCGGGGGAGGTCGGCGCGTAGCGCCGGGTGGGGGCTCTCTCCACTGGGGGACTCGATCTGTCGGGATTCATGTCGGTCCGACCCCGTGGAAGCACCCTCACCCCGCCCTCTCCCGCAAGCGGGAGAGGGAGCGCAGCTCTCGCGTGGATCAGTTCGCTCTCGCCGCCCTAAGCAAAATCCAGCACCATGCGGCCGTCGATCTTGCCGGACTTCATCCGGTCGAAGATGTCGTTGATCTTCTCCAGCGGCGCCTTGGTGATCTCGGCGTGCACCTTGCCGTCGGCGGCGAAGGCGATGGCTTCGTCGAGATCGCGGCGGGTGCCGACGATCGAGCCGCGCACCGTGATGCGCTTCAGCACGACATCGAAGATCGGCGTCGGGAATTCGCCGGGCGGAAGACCGACGAGGCTGACGGTCCCCTTGCGGCGGACCATCTTCAGCGCCTGCGCGAACGCAGCGGTGGACACCGCCGTCACCAGCACGCCGTGCGCCCCTCCCCCGGTCGACGCCAAAACTTTCTCCACCGCCGTGTCGGACAGCGCATTGACGGCGAGATCGGCGCCGGTGGTCCGTGCAAGCTCAAGCTTGTCCTCGGCGATATCGACCGCGGCCACCTTGAGCCCCATCGCCTTCGCATATTGGATCGCGACATGGCCGAGGCCGCCGACGCCTGATATGACGACCCACTCGCCGGGCCGCGCTTCGGTCTCCTTCAATCCCTTGTAGGTCGTGACGCCCGCGCACAGGATCGGCGCCACCTTTGCAAAATCAATGTTGGCCGGCAATTTCGCGGTGAAGGCGGCCGATGCGATGACGTATTCGGCGAAGCCACCGTTCACGCTGTAGCCGGTGTTGTGCTGATGCTCGCACAGGGTTTCCCAACCGGTCTCGCAATACTCACAGCGCATGCAGGCATCATGCAGCCACGCGACGCCTACGGCGTCACCAACCCTGAGATTGGTCACATCAGGGCCGACCGCTGCGACGATGCCGGCAGCCTCATGGCCGGGAATGAAAGGCGGAACCGGCTTCACCGGCCAGTCGCCGGACGCGGCGTGCAGATCGGTGTGACATACGCCGCAAGCTTTCACCTTGACCAGGACTTCACCCGGACCTGGCTCGGGCACTGGCACATTCTCGATCTCGAGCGGCTTGCCAAAATTTCGGACAACAGCAGCTTTCATGGTCGGCATCTGTCTGCTCCTTCGCTTTGGAATGCAGACTAGCGGCCACCAACCTCCCGCCCTTTGATCGGTGTCAAACTACGCGACGGAACCGCGATTGTGACAACGCGACGACTTGCGAAAATCACCCTCTGGCGTCGCAGGCCCAGGCGCGGATCACGCATTCCTTGCCGCCATACTCATAGCACTTGCGGGTGGCGGCATTCAGCGAGCTCGAGATCTTCGGCTCCACAGCGTAGCCGTGGGCGCCGCAGGGATTCGTCATGTCGATGGAGAACGCAGCGCAGGCACGCTTCATGGTGACGGTGGTGCATTCGCCCTTGCACTGCTTCAACGCCGCGGCGCGCGCCTGCGCTTCGGCAGCATAGTCATAGGCATGGCCGTAGGCGCCGCATTTTCCCACGGCGAACGCACCCGCCGCCCAGCTCTCGGTGATGAAGCGCGTCGCGGCCAACAGCAGCGTCAGCGCAAGAATGAACAACGCGCGGCGTTGCGCGGCCCTCGTCGAGACGATCACTTTCCCCACCCCCAGACAGTCGGCGGGAACTCTAGCCGCCGGACGTTTCCACTTGGTGAACGGGAGGTTGAAGACGATCGACGTGTAGATTCCATGGGGCGGTGAGCGCGCCCTTTCCGGTAGGTTTGGGTTTCCACACTCGAACCATCGGAGAGTCTGATGCAAGCATTGACCAAGAACACGCCCACCGCCGGGCATTGTGGCACGATTTTCGTTGCGATCGAACTGAGTCAGAAGACGTGGCTGGTGACGCTGCACAGTCCGGATCGGGACCGGATATCGCGCCACAAGCTGGAAGGCGGCGATCACGCCGGGCTGCTGGCGCTGATCGAGCAGGTCAAGGCCCGGGCGACTGCGAAGCTTGGAGCGGCGCCGCGGGTGGTGAGCTGCTACGAGGCTGGCTATGACGGCTTCTGGCTGCACCGGCTGCTCGCGGCGGCTGGGATCACCAACTTCATCTTCGACCCGGCGAGCATCGCGGTGGAGCAACGGGCGCGGCGGGCGAAGACAGACCGGATCGATGGCGAGCTTCTGCTGCGCACCTTGATGGCTCATTTGCGAGGCGAGCCGCGGGTGGTGCGGATCGTCCGGGTGCCGAGCGTGGCCGAGGAGGACGCCCGGCGCGCCAGCCGCGAACGCGAACGACTGGTGAAGGAGCAGACGGGGCACACCAACCGGATCAAGGCGCTGCTGCGCCTGTTGGGCATGGCGGCCGGCACCTTGCGACGACGGACCTGGCTCGCCTGGCTGGAGCAGCAGCGGGACTGGCAAGGGCAGCCGCTGCCGCCGCAGCTTCTGGCCGAAGTGAAGCGCGAGCATGCCCGGCTGATGCTGGTGCGCGACCAGCTCAAGGCGCTGGAGCAGGCCCAAGTCGCTACAGAAGTCGCGGCAGAAGTCGCGGCGGAAGCCGCCGCGGCGCCGGCGCCGATGGCGAAGCGACGGGATCAGTTGCAGCAGCTCAAGGCGCTCGGCCCGGCGTTTGCCGCGACGCTGGTGAACGAGGTGTTCTACAAGGACTTCCGCAACCGGCGCGAGGTCGCCAGCTATTGCGGATTGGCGCCCAGTCCCTGGCAAAGCGGCAGCATCGATCGCGAGCAGGGGATCAGCAAGGCCGGCAACCGGCGCGCCCGCCACAAGACGATCGAACTGGCCTGGCTCTGGCTGCGCCATCAGCCGGACAGCGCGCTCAGCCGCTGGTTCCGCACCCGCACCGAAAACGCCGGCAAGCGCGCCAAGCGCATCGCCATCGTCGCGCTGGCGCGCAAGCTGATCGTGGCGCTGTGGCGCTATCTCACCACCGGCCTTGTTCCGGAGCAGGCCGTGATGAAGGCCTAGCACCGGACCACGCCACCAGGGCGAGGCGGCTCCGCGCCGCGCGCCCCGTACAGGATGGATGATGACCGTGCCACCCAGGGGCCCAACCAGGCCGCTTTGTAGATGGGTCTCATCCTCTTGGCTTCCTCGCCGCAAGCATGCGGAATGTGGGTACGGATCAGCCGATCCGACCGGATATGAGGTGATGCAGTGAGCTGCAGAAATCTTCGGAAGCCAATCCTCGCCCGGGGCCCGGTCGTCGCGCTGCGCTACGCATGGCTCCGCGCGCCGCCCTCTCACTGCAAAAACCCAACCCGCACCGGTTCAAGAGCCTTGACTCACAAAGCCCCATATGAGGGTGGGCAAAGCGAAGCGTGCCCACCATCCAGAGCAGGGAGCGTGACGGTGGGCACGCTTCGCTTTGCCCACCCTACGCAGCTACGCTTACGCCCCGCGCGCGGCTTCGAGGGCTTGCGGGGTGTCGATGTCGAGGAAGGCGCTCTCGCCGTCGACGGGGACTTCGGCCACCGCTTCGGCATGCTTGGCGATCAGGTGGCGCGCCCCGATGTCGCCGTCGAGCGTCATCAATTCCTTGAAGAAGCGGCGCGACCACAGCACGGGATTGCCGCGCCTGCCCTCGCTGACAGGCACCGCGATCAGATGGCCGCGGTCGGGCGCAAAGGTCTCGATCAGACGATCGATCAAGGACGCATCGATCAGCGGCATGTCGCCGAGGCAGATCACGGCGCCGTCGACGCTGTCGGACACCGCTGATATCCCCGCCTTCACCGAGCTCGCGAGCCCGCCGGCGAAATCCGGATTGCGCACGAATTTCACCTTCAGCCCCTGCAGCGCCTGCTCGACCAGTTCGGCCTGATGGCCGGTGACGACGATCACTTCCGAGGCCTTCGACGCCAGCGCCTGTTCGGCCGCGATCCTGACCAGCTTCTTGCCGCTGATCTCCGCGAGCAGCTTGTTGGGACCGCCCATCCGCGTCGAGCGGCCGGCGGCGAGCACGATAGCGGCGACATTGCGGTTGCCTTCGGTGTCGGAGCCCGTGCGCGGCTGCGGCCGCGTCACGATCTCCATCAAGAGCCCGCCGACGCCCATGCCGGTGAGCTCTGCGCGCGTGACCTTGATCCCTGCAAGCAGGCGCATCAGCACCCAGTCGAATCCGTTCTCGACCGGCGAGCGCGCGCAGCCAGGCGCACCCAGCACCGGCACATTCCCCGCGCTGCCGATCAGGAGCAGATTGCCCGGATCGACCGGCATGCCGAAATGCTCGACCGCGCCGCCGATCCCGGTGATCGCCGCGGGGATCACGTCACGCCTATCAGCGATCGCGGAAGCGCCGAACACGATCACGAGCTCGGCACCGAGCGCGAGCAATTCCTTGATCGAGGCAGCCAGTGCCTTCTCTTCATGCGGCACGCGGCGCTCGGCGATGACACTGGCGCCCGCGGGTGCCAGCCGCTCGGCGGTGACGCGCAGCGTCTTCTCGATCACCTTCGGCGCCAGCCCCGGCAGCATCGTGGAGACTACGCCGACCTTCTTGATGACATAAGGCGCGACCCGCAGCGTCTCGCGGCCAGCCACTGCGACCGCCGCGTCGCGCAAGCGCGCTTCGACACCAAAAGGAATAAGCTTGACGGTGGCGATCATCTCGCCTTCGACCACCGGCTTGAACGCGGTCAGCGTGGCGAGCGTGATCGCCTCATCGACGTCATTGATGCGATCGACCGCGGCACGGTCGACCACCAGCACGCCGGCGCGTGCCGCGAACAAATTGGCGCGGCCGGTGAAGGCACGCTCGACGTTGACGCCGTCGCCGGCAATGGCCTGCGCGATGCTGGCCGCGGCGGCGTCCTCGGAGACATCGCCCTCCTCCAGCCGCACGACGACGATTTCCTTCACGCCGGCCTTATCCAAGGCTTCCACTTCGGCAGGGCCGATCGTGGTGCCCTTCTTCAGCACCAGCGATCCCTGCCGCAGGGTGTGAACGGTGACGCCGCCAATCGCGTCACGCGGACTGGCAGGCCCGAACCTCATGCCGCAACTTCTTTCTCTTTCGGCGGCAGCCGCAGCGTCGCGGTGATCTCCGCCATGATCGCGACCGCGATCTCCGACGGCGACACCGCACCGATGTCGAGCCCGATCGGCGCATGGATGCGCGCGATGTCGCTCTCCTTCGCGCCCTGGGCGCGCAGCCGTTCGCCGCGCTTGGCATGCGTCTTCCGCGAGCCGAGCGCCCCGATATAGAAGCAGTTGCGCTCGAAGGCGTGCAGCAGCGCGGGATCGTCGATCTTGGGATCGTGGGTCACTGCGACGAAGGCCGTATAGGGATCGACGTTGAGCGGCGGCAACGCGACGTCAGGCCACTCCGCAATCAACGGCACGTCGGGAAAGCGTTCGGGGCTCGCAAAGGCCGTGCGCGGATCGACGACAGTGACGTCATAATCCAGCGATCGCGCCAGCGGCGCCAGCGCCTGGCTGATATGGACGGCGCCGACGATCACGAGCTTTGCGGTCGGCGCGTAGACGTTGAGGAACAGCTTCTTGCCGCCGACCTCGACGTTGGTGCTCTTGCCCATGCGCAATGCCTTGGCAAGCTCGGCATTCAAGGGATCGGCGGCAAAGTCCTTGGCCTTCACCAGGCGCTGCTCGCCATCAGCGGTATCGGTGACGACGATCACCGGGCGCCGTGCGGCGCGCTCGGCATTCAGCTCTTTCAGCGTTTCGAGCTTCACGGCTAGCCTACCTTCTCGACGAAGACGCGGATGGTGCCGCCGCAGGACAGGCCGACATTCCAGGCGGTCTCGTCAGCGACGCCGAATTCGAGCATCTTTGGCTGGCCGCTCGAGATCACATCGAGCGCCTCGGTCACCACGGCGCCCTCGACGCAGCCGCCGGAGACCGAGCCCAGGAACGTGCCCTCGTCGTTGATGACGAGGCTCGAACCCGCCGGTCGGGGCGCCGAGCCCCAGGTTTCGACCACGGTGGCCAGCGCCACCCCGTGGCCGGCCTTCTGCCAGTCCTCAGCCGCCTTCAGGATGTCCTCGTCGCGATTGAGCATTTGAAAACCCTCTTCAAGCTACGGAGCGGATCAGGCTGCGATGATGAGGCGGCGGGGGGGCCGAAAGCGCCTCGATCAGCCCCTGGATGGAACTCAAGTTATGTACCGGGCGGAATTCGTCAACGTGGGGCAGCATCATTTTGATGCCCTGCGCCTTGGCCTCGAAGCCGCTGTAGCGCAGCAGCGGGTTGAGCCAGATCAGGCGGCGACAGGAACGGTGCAGCCGGTCCATCTCGAAGGCAAGCTTGGCGTCCGCCTCGCGCTCCAGCCCGTCGGAGATCAGCAGCACGATCGCCCCCTGCCCCAGCACCCGCCGGGCCCACAGCTTGTTGAACGTGTGCAGCGAGGTCGCGATCCTCGTGCCGCCGGCCCAGTCCTCGACGCTCGAGGAGCAGCTTGCCAGCGCCTCGTCGGGATCGCGCTGGCGCAGCGCCCGCGTCACATTGGTCAGCCGGGTGCCGAACAGGAACACCGAGACGCGCTTGCGGGCGTCGGTGATGGCATGCAGGAAGTGCAGGAACAGGCGGGTATATTCGCTCATCGAGCCGGAGATATCGAGCAGCGCCACGATCGGCGCCGGCTTGTCGATGCGGCCGAGCTTGCGGATGTCGACGATCTCCCCGCCGGTGCGCAAGGAGTTGCGCACGGTGCGGCGCATGTCGAGCCGGAGGCCGCGGGCATCAGGCTGGTAGCGGCGGGTCTCCAGCTCGGCCTGCGGCAGCCTCATCTTGGCGATGGCGCGGGTGACCTCGGTGATCTCGGCCGCGCTCATCTGCGCAAAATCCTTCTTCTGCAGGATCTCGCGGTCGGAGACCGAGAGCTTCAGTTCCTGCGCCTGCTCCTGCGGCCGCTCCTCGCGGCTCGCCGGGTGCGACAGCGCTTCCTGCACGCGGCGCGAGGCCGGCGGCGGCTTCTTCTTGGCGTGGTCGGGCAGCGGCACCGAGTCCAGCATGCTCTTCCACTCCTCGGCGGCGCGGAAGAACAGGTCGAAGGCCTGGGCAAAGATCAGCGCGTGCTCGTGGCGCTTGACGAAGATCGCTTCCAGCGTGGCGTAGAAATCGGCGCGGCTGCCGACTTCGATCAACTGCAGCGCATTGAGCGCATCGATCACCGAGCCCGGCCCGACCGGCAGCCCGGCCGCCCGCAGCGCGCGGGCAAAGCCGACGACATTGTCGGCCATGTGCCCCGTCGGCGGCGCAAGGTGGTTGATGGGCATCGGTGGCGACCTTGTCATTCCGGGGCATGCGAAGCATGAACCCGGAATCCAGAGATTGTGGCGCGAGATTCCGGGTTCGCGCTCCGCGCGCCCCGGAATGACGAATGACTAACTGTCGCTCGTCGCTTCCTTCAAAACCTTCTGCAGCGTATCGCCCTGCATGCGCGCGATGTCGTCCTGGTACTTCAGCAGCGCACCGAGGGTGTCGCCGACCACCTGCGGCGTCAGCGAGCGGGCATCGAGCTCAGAGAGCGCAGTCGCCCAGTCGATGGTCTCGGCGACGCCGGGCGACTTGTAGAAATCCTGGTCGCGCAACGCCTGCACGAAGCGCACCACCTGCTGCGACAGCTTGGCCGAGATGTTCGGCACCCGCGACTTGACGATCGCGAGTTCGCGCTCGGCGGCAGGGTAATCGACCCAGTGATAGAGACAGCGCCGCTTCAGCGCGTCGTGGATCTCGCGGGTGCGGTTGGAGGTGATGATCACGATCGGCGGCGCCGGCGCCTTCACGGTGCCGAGCTCGGGGATCGTCACCTGGAAGTCCGACAGGATTTCGAGAAGATAGGCCTCGAACGCCTCGTCAGCGCGGTCGAGCTCGTCGATCAGGAGCACCGGCGGGCCGGCGACGTCAGGCTCCAGCGCCTGCAACAGCGGCCGCTTGATCAGGAAACGCTCGGCGAAGATGTCGCTCGCAAGCTGGTCACGGTCGGTATCGCCCGAGGCCTCCGCCAGGCGAATCGCGATCATCTGTGACGCGCTATTCCACTCGTAGACCGCGGAGGCGACGTCGAGACCCTCATAGCATTGCAGGCGGATCAGCTTCCGCCCGAGCGCTGAAGACAGCACCTTGGCGATCTCGGTCTTGCCGACGCCGGCCTCGCCTTCCAGAAACAGCGGCCGGCCCATGCGCAGCGCCAGATAGGTCACGGTCGCGAGCGACCGCTCGGCGAGATAGCCGCGCGAGGTCAGGAGCTCGAGCAGCGCATCGACGGATTTCGGTAACGCCGATGCGGTCATGGGAAAGCCGGTGTTGGAGCCAAGGCAGCCTGCACTATCACGCTTTAGCGTTAGCAGCTTCGACCGCCCGGCGCGCCAGCACCCCGATCAAATGCGCGCGATATTCGGCGCTGCCATGCAGGTCGCTGTTCAGCCCTTCCGGGGATACGTTGATGCCCTCCAGCACCTTGGGCGAGAACCGCTTCTTCAGCGGCTCCTCGAAGGCTGCGACGCGGAACACGCCGTCCGAGCCGGCGCCGGTGACGGCGACGCGGACGTCCGACGGCCGCCGTGCCACGAACACGCCGACCAGCGCATAGCGCGAGGCCTGGTTGCGGAACTTCACATAGGCCGCCTTCTTCGGCACCGGGAACATCACCTTGGTGATGATCTCGTCGCCCTCGAGCGCGGTCGAGAACAGGCCCTGGAAGAACTCTTCCGCCTTGAGCCGGCGCTTGTTGGTGACGATGGTCGCGCCCAGCGCCAGCACGGCGGCCGGATAGTCCGCAGTCGGATCGTTATTGGCAAGCGAGCCGCCGATGGTGCCGCGATGGCGCACGGCCGGATCGCCGATTCCGCCTGCGAGTTCGGCCAGCGCCGGGATCGCCTCGCCGACAACGGCGGAGCTGGCGACGTCGGCATGCTTGGCGGTGGCGCCGATCACGAGCGCGCGGCCCTTCATCTCGATGGTGTCGAGGCCTTCGACGTGGGAGAGGTCGACCAGATGCGGCGGGCTCGCGAGCCGCTGCTTCATGACAGGCACCAGCGTGTGGCCGCCGGCGATCAGCTTGGCATCCTCGTTCTTCACCAACAGATTGGCGGCCTGTCGCACGGTCGCCGGACGATGATACTTGAATTCATACATTGGAATATCCCGGAAATAGCTTCAAATCGCGATCGCGGTCGAAGCGTCAGATTCAAGCGAGATCGGACTTCGCCATCGCCTTGGCGCCGGCGGCGATCGAGGCGACGATGTTCTGATAGCCGGTGCAGCGGCACAGATTGCCTTCGAGCTCTTCGCGGATCACCTCGTCGGAGAGCTCGTGGCCCTTGCGATGCACCATGTCGACCGCGGTCATGATCATGCCGGGCGTGCAGAAGCCGCACTGCAAGCCATGATGCTCGCGGAACGCTTCCTGCATCGGATGCAGCGGCCCGCCATCCGGCGCCAGTCCCTCGATGGTCTTGACGTCGTGGCCGTCAGCCATCACCGCGAGCGTGGTGCACGACTTCACGGCCTTGCCGTCGAGATGCACGACGCAGGCGCCGCATTGCGAGGTGTCGCAACCGACATGGGTCCCGGTCAACCGCAGGTTTTCACGCAGGAATTGGACGAGAAGGGTACGGGGGTCGACATTGGCGGTGACGGGATTGCCGTTCACGATCAGGGAAATCTTGGCCATCAGCACTCTCTTGATCTGCCCTGCCGCATATCGACAGAACAGGCGTTTATAACCGTTCCAAAGCCATAATATGGGCCATCACCGCAATGGGCAACCTCGCCCGTCGCATGGCCGGATGACGTCGTGCCGTTTTGGCGCGGTTGTGCAGCGCCGCTAGTCTTTATTCTAGAGAGAGCTTTCAGCCCTGCACGGCCTTGGCGAAATTCGCGAAGAATTCATCGGCCAGTTTCTTGGCCGTGCCGTTGATCAGGCGCTGGCCGAGCTGGGCGAGCTTGCCGCCGATCTGCGCCTCGACGTTGTAGCTCAAGAGCGTGCCGCCATCCTTGTCGGCAAGCGCGACCGTCGCGCCGCCCTTGGCGAATCCGGCAACACCGCCCTCGCCTTCGCCCGAGATCTTGTAGCCGTTGGGCGGATCGAGATCGCTCAGCATGACCTTGCCCTTGAAGCGCGCCGAGACGGGGCCGACCTTCATCTTGGCAACGGCGCGAAAGCCGTTGTCCTCGGTCCTCTCCAATTCCTCGCAGCCGGGGATGCAGACCTTCAGCACCTCGGGATCGTTGAGCTTGGCCCACACGGCCTCGCGCGGCGCCGCAAGCTGGACCTCGCCGTTCATCGTCATTGCCATGAGAGCCTCCCCGATCGCATCAAACCGACACCCAAGTAAAGCACAGCAGCCACAAAGGAAAGACCGACATCCGACCACGAGCGATGCATATTCGCAGCGCAGCAAAACGGAGGCCGCCCTTGTGATGGGCCAGACTCGATCAAAGAAGGGCCATTGGCAGGGCCGGCCTGGAATGATTAGGTCGCGCGCGATGAGCACATCCCTCTCCCCGCTGCTGGCACCGCTGCTGTCAAGCGCCGCGATGCGCGCAGTGTGCGACGATGCCGCCTATCTGCAGAATATGCTCGATTTCGAGGCAGCGCTGGCGCGCGCCGAAGCCGCGATCGGCGTGATTCCGAATGCCGCAGCCGGCCCGGTCGGCGCAGCCTGCAGGGCCGAATCATTCGATCTCCCGGCGCTCGCGGAGGCCGCCGTTCGGTCCGGTAACCTCGCGATTCCCCTGGTCAAGGCGCTCACCGCCGAGGTCGCCAAAGCCGACAAGGAGGCCGCGCGCTACGTGCATTGGGGCGCGACCAGCCAGGACGTCATCGACACCGCGACCATGCTCACCCTGCGCGGTGGCATCGATGCGCTGCTCACGGAGCTCGATCGGGCCATCATGGGCTTTGCCAAACTCGCCCGCCAGCATCGTGACACCGCGGTGGTCGCGCGCACCTGGCTGCAGCACGCGCTACCGATGCCGTTCGGCCTCAAGCTCGCCGAATATGCCGCAAGCCTGCACCGCTCGCGCAAGCGTCTGCAGCGCCTGCGCCGCGAGGCATTGGCCCTGCAATTCGGCGGCGCCGCCGGCACCCTCGCCGCGCTCGGCGACAGGGGCATGGCGGTAGCCGAAAAGCTGGCGCAGGAGCTCGACCTGCCGTTGCCGGAGGCACCCTGGCACACCCACCGCGACCGCATAGCAGACATTGCTTCCGCCTTTGCCATCCTCGCCGGTAGCTGCGGCAAGATCGCCCGCGACGTGTCCTTGATGATGCAGACCGACGTCGCCGAAGCCTTCGAGCCGTCGGGCGAAGGCCGCGGCGGCTCCTCCACGATGCCGCACAAGCGCAATCCGGTTGCCGCCGCAACCGCGCTCGCCGCCGCCACCATGGCCCCCAATCTCACTGCCACGATCCTCGCCGCGCAGGTGCAGGACCACGAACGCAGCGCCGGCCCCTGGCACGCGGAATGGCCAACCCTGCCGACGCTGATGCTGGTCACCTCGGGCGCGCTCGCCGCCACCGTCGAACTCGCCGAGGGCCTGGAGGTCGACGCCGCGCGCATGCGCGTCAACCTCGATGCGACCAGGGGGCTGATCATGGCGGAAGCGGTGTCGATGGCGCTCGCCGAGAAGCTCGGCAAGAGCGAGGCGCACCATCTGATCGAAGCCGCCAGCAAGAGGGCCGTTGCCGAGCAGAAGCACCTGCGCGACGTGCTGACGGCGGATCCACAGATCACCGCGCAGCTTGCCGCGGACCGAATCGAAAAACTTTTCGAGCCGATGTCCTATCAGGGCGCCTCGCAGGCGCTGATCGACCGCCTGCTCGCCTCGCTCAAGGATTTGTCGTAAGACCTCCGCTGTCATTCCGGGGCGTTCGAAGGACGAGCCCGGAATCCATTTCTCCGCCTGCGCATGCGGCGCGATGGATTCCGGGTTCGCGCTACGCGCGCCCCGGAATGACGGAGCGTGTGGAAAGAAATGAGGGAACGCAGACCATGCCGATGATCGACGCCGACGGATGCCTGCTCAACGTCCAGGTCGAAGGCCGCGACGGCGGACCGACACTGATGCTGTCCAATTCGCTCGGCTGCACCTTGCAGATGTGGGAGCCGCAGATGAAGGCGCTGACGCAGGTGTTCCGCGTCATCCGCTACGACCGGCGCGGCCACGGCAAGTCGCAGGTTCCTCCCGGCCCCTATTCGATGGAGCGTTTCGGCCGCGACGTGCTGGCGATCCTCGACGACCTCAACATCGAGAAGACCCATTGGTGCGGCCTGTCGATGGGCGGCATGGTCGGGCAATGGCTGGGCGCCAACGCGCCCGAGCGCTTCGGCAAGATCATCCTCTCCAACACCGCCTGCCACTATCCGGACCCGACCAACTGGCACAACCGCATCAAGGCGGTGAAGGAAGGCGGCCTCGCCGCGGTCGCCGACACCGTGATCGCCGGCTGGCTGACCGCCGATTTCCGCGAGCGCGAGCCGCAGATCGCCGCCCGGATGAAGGCGATGCTGCTGGCCTCGCCTGCCGAAGGCTACATCGCCTGCTGCGAGGCGCTATCGACGCTCGACCAGCGCGAGCTGTTGCCGAAAATCAAGAGCCCGACGCTGGTGATCGCCCGGCCGCCACGACATGGCGACCCCGATCTCGGCCGCGGAATTCATCCGCAGCCGTATCCCCGGCGCCAGCATGACGATCCTCGATGCCGCGCATATTTCCAACGTCGAGCAGTCGCACGCCTTCACCGAAGCCGTCGTCGGCTTCCTGACGCAACGCTAGGTGCCAACAAGGCCGTCATTGCGAGCGAAGCGAAGCAATCCATAGTGCCGCTTGTGGAGATGTGGATTGCTTCGTCGCTTTCGCTCCTCGCAATGACGGGAGGAGACAATCATGGACGACGACAAGCGCCGCGACGAGGGCATGACCCAGCGCCGAAAGGTGCTCGGCAATGAATGGGTCGACAAATCCATCGCCAACCGCAACGCGTTCAATACCGACTTCCAGGACCTGATCACGCGCTACGCCTGGGGCGACATCTGGACGCGGCCGCATTTCGACCACCGCACGCGGCGCGTGCTTGTCATCGGCACCATGGTCGCGCTCGGGCAGTGGGATGAGTTCCGCCTGCATGTGCGCGCAGCCCTCACCGAAGGCGGCTTCTCGCCCGACGACATCAAGGAGATCCTGCTGCAGCAGGCGATCTATTGCGGCGTGCCCGCCGCCAATCATGCGGTGAAGGAAGCGTCGGCGATCGTCGCGGAGCTAGGGCTGTTGAAGCGATAGCTCGCCAACCGGCGCGTCTACGCGGGCCTCGTCCCGCACCTCGGCCACCCGCGGCGCGGCGCCCTCGACCAGCAGTACGATGCCGATGCCGAGCAGCATCAGAAGTTCAGTCGCGTGCAGCCGCAGCGCCTCGGCCTCGCCGACCAGGGACGCCGCCACCATGCTGACGAAGCTGAGCACGCTGCCGAGCGCCAGCGCCATCCCGAGCGTTTCATCGCCGCTGCCGCGCTCGCGGACCGAGCGGCTCGCAAGCAGCACCAGGTACAGCGCGAAGAAAGCAATGGTGGTTATCCGCGCCAGCGCCAGCAGCCAGGCGACACGCACGCTCGCCACGCCCGACAGATGCAGATGATCGCTGATGAAGAACCCGATCGACACGCTCGGCCGTTCATAGAGGCCGCGGACCGGCGACACCAATATCTGGTAGGCGATGCTCGTCCAGGTCGGGATGAAATAGGCCGCAAGCAGCGCGCCGCTGAATGAGCTGATCCGCCAGTTGGTCGACATCTGCCGCTCCCCGCTGTTCCGCTCGCCCGACGCCGCGATGGCGGTTCGGAGCGAGGTAACTTCGTTGGAAGTGAAGCGGCAATCTAAACCCTTTGTTAACCTTAATTGGGGCGGCCGCCGTGGAGATCGTCCAAAATGAGTGTCCAAAAAGAAAGTCCCGCCTTTCGGCAGGACTTTCCTTTGGCTCTCGCTTGGACGGGAAACTAGCGCCCTTGGCCCGGGTTCTGGCCTTGGCCGGGGTTCTGGCCCTGACGGTTCGGGTCCTGCTGCTGCTGGCCGGGCTTGGTGCCGCCGCCCTGCTGCTGGCCGGGCTTCTGGCCCGGATTTTGATTCTGCTGACCCGCGTTCTGGTTCTGATTGGCCATTCGCGATCTCCCTGATTGGACCTGGCCCACTCGGACCAGGCAGAGGCCAACGCAGGAACCAGGACCCCGTTTCGGCGGGAACCGTCACGTCACGGTGAGCGAACGTTGAATGAGGAACCGGCAGCAAAACTACCTCTGTACAAGCCCTTGAAGCCGCAGCTCCCGCTGTTGCCGCCCAAGGGGTTCCACTGTTAGAAAATGAGACGACGCGTCGGACAAGGTTGCTGGGAGCCCTCGCCGCGTCGCTCCTCGGATGGCGTTTTCAAGCGAAGTGGATACCGGTTCGCGTGAAGAGAACGCGTCAAACCAACCCAGGGCTTGTCGGGTTCTGATCCGGTCAGAACCGAACCAGCTCCAAACGGCAGCGCATGGATTATTTCGCCCAACAACTCATCAACGGCCTCGTGCTCGGCTCGATCTATGGGCTGATCGCGATCGGCTACACCATGGTCTATGGCATCGTCGGCATGATCAATTTCGCCCATGGCGACATCTTCATGATCGGCGGTTTCATCGCGCTGATCTCGTTCCTGGTGCTGGTCTCGTTCGGCCTCACTGCGATCCCGCTGGTGCTGTTCGTCGTGCTGCTGGTGTCGATGGCAATCACCGCGCTCTATGGCTGGACGGTGGAGCGCATCGCCTACCGGCCGTTGCGGCATTCGTTCCGCCTGGCGCCGATGCTGTCGGCGATCGGCATGTCCTTCGTGCTGACGAACTTCTCTCAAGTCGCCCAAGGCGCCCGCGTGAAACCGGTGCCGCCGATCATCACCGGCGGCTATACGCTGCATGAGGGCCCGAGCGGCTTCAACGTGCAGCTCTCGAACATCCAGATCATCGTCGTGCTGGCGACCGTGGTGCTGCTCGCGCTGTTCACCTGGCTGGTGTCGCGCACGCGGCTTGGGCGCGACATGCGTGCCTGCGAGCAGGACCAGACCATGGCGGCGCTGCTCGGCGTCGACGTCGACCGCACCATCTCCATGACCTTCGTGATCGGGGCAGCGCTCGCCGCCGTCGCCGGCATGATGTACCTGCTCTATTACGGCCTGGTCGATTTCTTCATGGGCTTCGTCGCCGGCATCAAGGCCTTCACCGCCGCCGTTCTCGGCGGCATCGGCTCGCTGCCCGGTGCGATGCTGGGGGGATTGGCGATCGGGCTGATCGAGACGTTCTGGTCGGCCTATTTCTCGGTCGAGTACAAGGACGTCGCCGCCTTCTCGATCCTCATCGTGGTCCTGATCTTCCTTCCGACCGGCCTGCTCGGCCGGCCTGAAGTCGAAAAAGTCTGACGGGCGTCCGCGTGACCGCGTCAACGCTCGAGAAGCAACCGGCGCCGCGCGCGAGCGGCGCCGCCTTCATCCTCAAGAAGGCCACGATCAGCGCCCTCGTCGCGCTGGTGCTGTTCTCGCTGATGATCGGCGTCCGCACCGAAGCCGGCCCGCAGGGCGGGCTGATCTACTGGACGCGGTTCGGCGATCTCGCCGCCATCGTCGCCGCCGTGTTCGGCGGCAGCATCGTCGTCGAACTGCTGCGGCAATGGTGGGGCCCCGCCGACAAGGTCCGCGTCGTTCCGCCGGCGCTGCAAAGCGCGGTCTCGTTCGCCGGTCGCCTGATCGCGCCGGCGCTCCTGATCTTCACCTTCCTGGTCCCGGTGATCTTCTACGACCAGCGCTACATCCTCGATCTTGCGATCCTGGTGCTCACCTATGTGATGCTCGGATGGGGATTGAACGTGGTCGTCGGCCTCGCCGGCCTGCTCGATCTCGGCTATGTCGCCTTCTACGCCGTCGGCGCCTATTCCTATGCGCTGCTCGCCACCAATTTCGGACTGTCGTTCTGGGTCTGCCTGCCGCTCGCCGGCATCCTCGCGGCGTTCTGGGGCGTGCTGCTCGGATTTCCCGTGCTCAGATTGCGCGGCGACTATCTTGCGATCGTGACGCTGGCGTTCGGCGAGATCATCCGCCTCGTCATCATCAACTGGCAGAGCCTCACCGGCGGGCCGAACGGCGTCTCCGGCATCCCGCGGCCGACCCTGTTCGGCATTCCGCTCACGCCGGGCGAAGACGGGCTGGCGGCACGGCTCGGCATCGAGTTCTCGCCGACGCACCGCATCGTCTTCCTGTTCTACCTGATCCTGGCGCTCGCGCTGCTCACCAACTGGGTCACGATCCGCCTTCGCCGCCTGCCGATCGGCCGCGCCTGGGAGGCGCTGCGCGAGGACGAAGTCGCCTGCCGCGCGCTCGGCATCAACACCACCACGACCAAGCTCACGGCCTTTGCGACCGGCGCGATGTTCGGCGGCTTTGCCGGCGCGTTCTTTGCGACGCGCCAGGGCTTCATCAGCCCGGAATCCTTCACTTTCCAGGAATCGGCGCTGGTGCTTGCGATCGTCGTGCTCGGCGGCATGGGCTCGCAGCTCGGCGTGGCGCTGGCCGCGCTCGCGATGATCGGCGGTTTCGAGCTGTTCCGCGGCTTCGACCAGTACCGCATGCTGGTGTTCGGGATGGCGATGGTGCTGCTGATGATCTGGCGGCCGCGCGGGCTGATCGGCCATCGTGCGCCCACCGTCTATCTCGAACGCAACCAGGCGATCTCCTCCGACCTCGTCAAGGAGGGCCACGGATGAGCGGCGAAACCATCCTCTCCGTCGATTGCCTGTCGATGCGGTTCGGCGGCATCGTCGCCGTCAACGATCTCTCCTTCGATGCCGGGCGGCGCAAGATCACCGCGCTGATCGGCCCGAACGGCGCCGGCAAGACCACCGTCTTCAACTGCATCACCGGCTTCTACAGACCGAGCGGCGGCTCGATCGCCCTCACCCATGACGACGGCAAGACGATCCAGCTCGAACGTCTGAACGATTTCCGCATCTCCAAGCAGGCGCGCGTCGCCCGCACCTTCCAGAACATCCGCCTGTTCCCCGGCATGACCGCGCTGGAGAATCTGATGGTGGCGCAGCACAACGCGCTGATGCGCGCCTCGGGCCTCACCTTCCTCGGCCTGATCGGCGCACCATCCTGGCGCAGCGCGGAAGCGCGCGCGATCGATCTGGCGCGCACCTGGCTGACGCGCATCGGCCTGCTCGATCGCGCCGACGACGCCGCCGGCAACCTTCCCTACGGCGACCAGCGGCGGCTCGAGATCGCGCGCGCGATGTGCACCGAACCTGCGCTGCTCTGCCTCGACGAGCCGGCCGCCGGCCTGAACGCGCGCGAGAGCGCTGCGCTAAGCGAGCTGCTGCTCTCGATCCGCTCGGAACTCGGCACCTCAATTTTGCTGATCGAGCACGACATGTCCGTGGTGATGGAGATTTCCGACCACGTCGTGGTGATGGATTACGGCGTCAAGATCGCCGAAGGAACCCCGCAGGCCGTGCGCGACGATCCCAAGGTGATCGCCGCCTATCTCGGCGCCGACGAGGAAGAAGCGATCGCCGTCATGGAGAGCGGGTCATGACCTCTCCTCTGCTCGCGATCCGCGGCCTGCGCGCCGCCTATGGCAAGATCGAAGCGCTGAAGGGCGTCGATCTCGAGATCAATGGCGGCGAGATCGTCGCGCTGATCGGCGCCAACGGTGCTGGCAAGTCGACGCTGATGATGACGATCTTCGGCAAGCCGCGCGCCCGCGCCGGGCGGATCGAGTTCGACGGCTGTGACATCACCGCCGTGCCGACGCATCAGATCGCGCGCCTGCGTATCGCGCAATCGCCGGAGGGACGCCGGATCTTTCCGCGCATGAGCGTCGCGGAAAACCTGCAGATGGGCGCCGACGTGACCGAATGCAGCGAAGCGGAACGCGCCGCGGTGCTGGAACGCGTGTACACGCTGTTCCCCCGTCTGAAGGAACGCATCAACCAGCGTGGCGGAACGCTCTCCGGCGGCGAGCAGCAGATGCTGGCGATCGGCCGCGCGCTGATGAGCCGGCCGCGCCTGTTGATGCTGGACGAGCCTTCGCTCGGCCTTGCGCCGCTGATCGCGCGCCAGATCTTTGACGCGATCCGCACCCTGAACCGCCAGGATGGCCTGACCGTCCTGATCGTCGAGCAGAACGCCAACCACGCGCTGAAACTCGCCCATCGCGGCTACGTCATGGTCAACGGCCTGATCACGCTGTCCGGAACCGGCAGCGAACTGTTGCAGCGGCCGGAGATCCGCGCTGCCTATCTGGAAGGCGGGCGGCGGGGCTAGCCCGTCGGACAAGATCCTGCGGCAAGATGCTGCGAAGGGACCGGGCATCTGCCTGAAAATTGCCGATGACTTCATGGCAAATTCAGTCGACAATGCCCTTGGTTTCGCATCCGGGGCCGCCGGGTGCTTCCCTCAAGCGATGACCACGGGGACTCCACATGAAATCACTCAAGCTGATCGGCCTGGCATTGGGCGCATCGTTGGCATTGTCGGCGAGCGCATTCGCGCAGGACATCACCATCGCAGTGGCGGGCCCGATGACGGGCTCCGAATCCGCTTTCGGCCGGCAGATGAAGAACGGCGCTGAACAGGCGGTCGCCGATCTCAACGCCGCGGGCGGCGTGCTCGGCAAGAAGCTCAAGCTCGAGGTCGGCGACGATGCCTGCGATCCCAAGCAGGCACGCTCGGTTGCCGAGAAGTTCTCCGGCGCGCGGATCCCCTTCGTCGCCGGTCATTTCTGCTCGTCGTCGTCGATCCCGGCCTCCGAGGCCTATGCCGACGGCAACACGCTGCAGATCACGCCGGCCTCGACCAATCCGCTGTTCACCGAGCGCAAGCTCTGGAACGTCGCCCGCGTCTGCGGTCGTGACGACCAGCAGGGCCTGGTCGCCGCCGACTACATCATCAAATATTTCAAGGGCAAGAACGTCGCGATCCTGAACGACAAGACGACCTACGGCAAGGGCCTCGCGGATGAGACCAAGAAGGCGCTGAACAAGGCCGGCTTCCAGGAGAAGATGTTCGAGTCCTACAACAAGGGCGACAAGGATTTTAACTCCATCGTCTCGCGGTTGAAGCGCGACAATATCGACCTCGTCTATGTCGGCGGCTACCATCAGGAATCCGGTCTGATCCTGCGCCAGATGCGCGACCAGGGCCTGCAGACCGTGCTGATGGCGGGCGACGCCTTGAACGACAAGGAATTCGCCACGATCACCGGACCCGCCGCCGAAGGCACGCTGTTCACCTTCGGCCCCGATCCCCGCAACAAGCCGACCGCGAAAGCCATCGTCGAGAAGTTCAAGGCCAAGAACATCGATCCCGAAGGTTACACGCTCTACACCTACGCCGCGATGCAGGTGTGGTCGCAGGCGGTCGCCAAGGTCGGCTCGACCGATCCGAAGAAGGTGATGGACGCGATCAAGGCCGGCGAGTGGGACACCGTGCTCGGCAAGATGGCCTTCGACGCCAAAGGCGACATCAAGGCGATCGACTACGTCGTCTACAAGTGGGATGCCAAGGGCAACTACACCGAGGTGAACCCGAAGGGGTCGTAAGAACCTTCGAATGGCCAAATCGTAGGGTGGGCAAAGCGCAGCGTGCCCACCTTCGCGAGCACAGTGTTCGACGGTGGGCACGGCGCAAACGCGCCTTTGCCCACCCTACGGCTTCTACACCGAAGTCAACCCGAAGGGGTCGTAACGCGCGGGCGCTCCCGCAATCTCGTCATTCCGGGACGCGCCGCAAGGCGCAGGCCCGGAATCTATTCATCGGCATGCGCACGCGGCGAAATGGATTCCGGGCTCGCGCTGACGCGCGCCCCGGAATGACGGCGCGTGTTACGGGACGAGCCATGCAAAAACTGCCCGTCGGGCAAATCACCAAAAGTCTGTCCAGCCCTTCCGCAAAAAACATTCCGCTTCCGTCGTCGGGCAAATCAGTGATTTAACTCCGCGCGTCTCACGGCGGATGAGGGGCGGGTCGCGATCGTCACGAACGTTGCGGTGAGATGCGGTGGACGCGGGTGTTGCGACTGAC
Organism: Bradyrhizobium sp. USDA 10063; assembly: GCF_054063735.1. Lineage (NCBI taxonomy): Bacteria > Pseudomonadati > Pseudomonadota > Alphaproteobacteria > Hyphomicrobiales > Nitrobacteraceae > Bradyrhizobium > Bradyrhizobium sp. USDA 10063. The sequence continues at coordinate 2,090,066 of NZ_JBSSGP010000002.1, forward strand.
GAGCGTGGCACCCACGGACGGCGAAGTCGTGTGGTTCTGGCGCCCCGACGCTGGCGCTAAGTTTTTTGCGTGAACAAATTCACGCGAGAGATGACGGTGGCAAGAAAGCCCGGTCACCGGGAAGAGCACGAAGTAAGTCGTAAAACCATCGCGCAGGGAAAGCCGGAGTTGCTTCGGTTGACCTGTGGTCCTACCCCCGTGCTTTTTGTTGCACGGGGCCCACGGGTGCAACCGGCACCCGGCTTTCCCTGCGCCCTCTGATCGATGAGAGGGTGAAACGAGACGCAAAGCTCGGGCAGATCATGCCGCGAGAACGCGGACTTATATCCCCTCCGCTGTTTGAAAGTTGAATCGGAATTTGCGATTGCCTTGCACTCGAATCTACCCCCTCACCCTGAGGAGCCTGCGCAGCAGGCGTCTCGAAGGGCGAGGCCACCGGCGGGGCCTCATCCTTCGAGACGCGGCGAAGAGCCGCTCCTCAGGATGAGGGGCTAGCGCCGTCGCTATCCGTCGTTGCCATGTCCCGCCTCGCTCAGAGAGGGCAAGAGCAAAGAACTCGCGCTGAAAAAAAGCGCCCGATCAAACCGCCGCGCGCACCGCAACGGGAGCAACCGCCTTTCGCGCGTTCTCGATGGCGCGCATCAGATCGTTCGGACGAAACGGCTTCTGCAGGCAGACCACGTTCGACAGGTCGGGCGCTTCGGTCACGAAATCCAGCGCTGTCATGCCGGAGATCGCGACGATGGGAAAATCCGGCTGGCGGGCACGCATCATCGACATGACGTCGAGACCGCTCTTGTCTTGCAGGAAGACGTCGACGATCGCGAGATCGAACTTCGCCCCCTCCCTGCCCGCTTCGAACGCCTTGATCCCCTCCGCGGCGGACGCCGCCTCGACGATCTCGAAGCGGTTGACGCGCAGCACAATCGCGATCATCGCACGCACGTCGGATTGGTCGTCGACAACGAGAACACGGGCCATGAAAACCCCCAGACCGGCTGCAGGAAGCGTAATTGTGGGAATCGTAATGCAGTAGGTAATCAGGCGAAATATCTGCCCTGTCAGTAAAGAGGTGGTTACCTCGACTCGATACGGGCGCCCGGTTCGATTCCCTGCGGTAGCAGGTAACCTTGGGTTGATTGGCGATTGCTGGTCTTGCCGCACCACAGCGACGCATGGCCCCCGCCGATACCGACAGATCGGCTGGATGTTCGCGTTGTGTGGACAGCCCGTGCGCGGGTTTGACGTGATCCTCTGTCTTGCGTTCGATACCGGTTCCAGGAGAGCATGAGTGGGCAACGACGGCAGCTTCTTCCTTTCGACCTTGCCGGCCTCGCGCGGCGACCGCAACGTCGCGCTGGCGGTGGTCGTCGTTTCGGCCGTGCTGTTCGCTATCGCAGTACCGTTCGCCGGGATGCCGCTGACGCCGGTGCCGGCCTTCGTAGCGAGTTACCAGTCCGCACTGGCGATCAACGATCTCATCACCGCGGTGCTGCTGTTCTCGCAGTTCGTCATCCTGCGCTGGCGCGCGCTGCTGCTGCTCGCGAGCGGTTATCTCTTCACCGCCGCGGCCGCGGTCACCCACGCGCTGACCTTTCCGGGCCTGTTCGCGCCGACGGGCCTGTTCGGGGCCGGCCCGCAGACGACGGTCTGGCTCTACATGGTCTGGCACGGCTTCTTCCCGCTGATGGTGCTCGGCTATGCGCTTTCGAAAGGCGACGACGGCGCCAGGATTCGCGGCTCCACGATGTCAGCGATCATCGGCAGCGTTGCGGCGGTTGTCGTCGCGACGGCGGTGTTCGCCTGGATCGTCACCGCCCAGCACGACCGCCTCCCCGTCCTCTTGAGCGGCGGACACTACACGCCGGTCATGATCGGTGTGGTCGCGACGGTGCTGCTCCTCTGTGCCGCCGCGCTTGCCGCATTGTGGTTGCGGAAACCGCATTCCGTCATCGACGTCTGGCTCATGGTCGTGCTGTGTGCCTGGCTGTTCGACATCGCGCTGTCGGCGATGCTCAACGTGGCGAGATTCGATCTCGGTTTCTATGCCGCGCGCATCTACGGCCTCTGCGCCGCCAGTTTCGTGCTCGCGGTGCTGTTGATCGATAACGTCGCGCTGCAGGCGGAGATGTCGCGGCTCCTGCGGGTGGTCCGCCGCCAGGCCGCCACCGAACGCGAGCAGACGCAAAAGGCGCTGAGCCGTGAGCTCGAGGAGCGGCAGCATATCTTCGAAGCCTCGCAGGACTTCCTGTCGATAACGGACAAGCAGGGCCATTTCGTCCAGGTCAGCCCGAGCGCCGGGACCATTCTCGGCTACGATCCCGCCGAGTTGGTCGGACGTTCCGCGACCGAGTTCGTTCATCCGGACGATCTCGAAAATACCCGCAACGAAATGCGCGCGGCGCGGCACGGCCAGAGCAAGCGCAGTTTCGAGACGCGCCTGATCCGCAAGGACGGCGAAGTGGTATCGCTCAACTGGTCCGCGACCTATTCGGAACCGATCAAGCGCTATTTCTTCATCGGCCGCGACCTCACCGAGAAGCAGGCCGCCGAAGCGCAGATCCGGCAGGTGCAGAAGATGGACGCGGTGGGCCAGCTCACCGGCGGCGTCGCCCATGACTTCAACAACATCCTGACCGTCATCACCGGCACCATCGGCATCCTGGAAGAAGCGGTCTCCGACCGGTCCGACCTCGTCGCCATCGCCCGGCTGATCGACGAAGCCGCCGAGCGCGGCGCCAACCTGACCAAGCACCTGCTCGCCTTCGCCCGCAAGCAGCCGCTGCAGCCGGCCGAGGTCGACATCAACGCGCTGATCCTGGAGGCGGCGAAGCTGCTCCGCCCGACGCTGGGCGAGCATATCGAGATCACGCCAATGCTGGCCGATGACGCCTGGACGGCGATGGTCGATCCGAACCAGCTCACCGCGGCGATCCTCAATCTCGCGCTGAACGCACGCGATGCCATGCCCCGCGGCGGCAAGCTGGCGCTCGAAAGCCGCAACGTCTATCTCGACGAGGGCTATGCCAGCATGCACAGCGAGGTCACCGTCGGCCATTACGTCATGGTCGCCGTCAGCGACAGCGGCACCGGCATTCCCGCCCATCTGCTGGAAAGAGTGTTCGATCCGTTCTTCACCACCAAGGAAGTCGGCAAGGGCACCGGGCTTGGGCTTTCAATGGTGTTCGGCTTCGTCAAGCAGTCCGGCGGCCATATCAAGATCTACAGCGAGGAACGCCACGGCACCTCCGTAAAGATGTATCTGCCACGCGCGACCGGCCTTACCCAGACCGTCGCGGAAGCGCAGCAGGCCGCCAATGTCCAGGGCGGGCACGAAGTCATCCTGGTGGTCGAGGACGACACGCTGGTGCGGAAATATGTGGTCACCCAGATCACGAGCCTCGGCTACTCGACGCTTGAGGCAGCGAACGCCGCCGAGGCCCTCAAGATCATCGATACCGGCGCGCCTATCGACCTCCTGTTCACCGACGTCATCATGCCCGGCGCCATGAACGGACGTCAGCTCGTCGACGAGGCGCTGAAGCGCCGGCCCGGGCTCAAGACCCTCTACACGTCGGGCTATACCGAGAACGCGATCGTTCATCACGGACGGCTCGATTCCGGCGTGCTGCTGCTGGCCAAACCCTACCGGAAGTCCGAGCTTGCCAAGATGATCCGGCTCGCGCTTGGCGGTTGATGCATTCGGTTCGGCTGCTATATCGATCAACAGGACGACAGGAGGATGCGCGCTTTGAAGAATCTCCTCACCGACATCGCAGGCGTCCGCGTCGGCCACGCCGACGACGCCTCGCTCGCCTCCGGCGTCACCGCGATCATCTTTGACAAGCCTGCCGTGGCGTCGATCGACGTCCGCGGCGGCGGTCCGGGCACCCGCGACGACGCGCTTCTGCAGCCGCACAACACCGTCGATGGGGTCGACGCGATCGCGCTGTCCGGCGGCTCGGCGCTCGGCCTCGATGCCGCCGGCGGCGTGCAGGCTTGGCTTGCCGAGCAAGGCAGAGGCTTACGGATTCGCGAGGCCGTGATCCCGATCGTGCCCGGTGCGATCTGCTTCGATCTCTTGAACGGCGGCAACAAGGCGTGGGGACGGTTCCCGCCCTATCGCGATCTTGCCTATGCCGCTGCGGCCGCGGCCGGCAGCGATTTCCGGCTCGGCAGCGTCGGCGCCGGCATGGGTGCGACCACGCCCAATTTGAAGGGCGGACTGGGTTCAGCATCGGTGCGAACCGATAGCGGCGTCACGGTTGCCGCACTTGCGGTGGTCAATGCGGTCGGCGCCGTCACGGTCGGCGACGGCCCGTGGTTCTGGGCCGCGCCCTTCGAAATCGACGGCGAATTTGGCGGACGCGGTCTGCCTGCAACGTTCACGCCGGACATGCTGAAGGCGCGGCTGAAGGGCGGCCCAGTGGCGGCATCCGGCGAGAACACCACGCTGGTCGTGGTCGTGACCGATGCCGCGCTGACGAAGTCACAGGCCAAGCGGCTGGCGATGATCGCGCAGACCGGCATGGCGCGGGCGATCTATCCGGTGCATGCACCGCTCGACGGTGACGTGGTGTTTGCCGCGGCGACCGGCGAGAAGCCGATCGATCCGCTGTTCGGCCTCACCGAACTCGGCATGCACGCCGCCAACACCGTGGCCCGCGCGATCGCGCGCGGCGTCTATGCGGCAACCGCGCTGCCCTTCCCCGGCGCGCTGCCGAGCTGGCAGGACCGGTTTGGATGATCTTATGCGCTGACCGAAAGCGATGCGCTGGCCTGCGAAGCAATGGTGTTCGCCTGACGTTGGATCAGTTGCTCGATGAAATTATAGGACGAGGTCGCGGCACCCGCGGCCGACGCGCTCGCGGCAGAGGTCATCGTCACCTTCGATCCGTCGGCATAGGTCAGCGTCGTCGTCACCGATCCATCGCTGTTGGTGACCGACGTCGTGGATTCGCCATCGAGCGCCTGCATCAGCGGATCGGCATTGCCGCCACCGCCGGACCCAGCTCCATCAGCGTGATGATGATGGCGGTGACCGGATCCACCTTTCAAGGCCGAGGACATCTCGCCGAGCGTGACGTTGCCGTCGCCATCCTTGTCAATCTTGGAGAACACGTCATCGGCCTGCGCCAGATTGGTCCCGCCGGCGCCAAGCGCATCCTCGAATTCGGATTTCGTGATGTTGCCGTCACCATCGCCATCGATCTGTCCGAACAGATCCTTCAGCGCATCCGAGGGACTCTTGGTCGAGGCCGCCGTGCCGGTCGAAGCCTGGCTCTGCGCGTCGAGCAGCGCGCTCATCGTCTCCGGGGCGATCGGCGCGGAGCTGTTGCCGGCCGATCCGGAATTCGGGGCCGCGCTGGTCGGCGCCGTCGTGGTGCCGGCAATGTCAAAGACGCTGGTGGCGTCCTGGGTCAGGCCGGTGGGCTTTGCCTGCGACGTCTTCGACGACGACGTCAGCGACTTCAGGAGATCGATGGCCGACGAGGCAGCGCCAAGGGCGAACAGCATGAGAGGGAACTCCGACAATGCCGCGCAAGCGGCGGCCCAACACCTGCACGGCTATCGAGCAAGCGCCGTGCCACGGCGAAAAGCCCTTTAAAATCGGCATTTCGCGCGCACAAGCCGGTTCGCGGAAGCCGGCAATTGCTGCCGCCGCGGCAGTTTTTTTCCTGCCCGCGACTTCCCTCCTGTGCATTGCCCGGCACCAGCATGCATGTTAGGCGGAGCCATCCCGCTCGCTACAGAGATGCCTTCGGAGAGCGTCCATGTCCCAGCCCTTCACGCCACGTCCGCTGGTGATCGCGCCGTCGATCCTGGCGTCGGATTTCTCCAAACTCGGCGAGGAAGTCCGCGCCGTCGACCAAGCCGGCGCCGACTGGATCCATCTCGACGTCATGGACGGGCATTTCGTGCCGAACATTTCCTACGGCCCCGACGTCATCAAGGCGATGCGTCCGCACACCAAGAAGATCTTCGACGCGCATCTGATGATCTCGCCCTGCGATCCCTATCTCGAGGCGTTCGCGAAGGCCGGCTGCGACCACATCACCGTGCATGCGGAGGCCGGCCCGCATCTGCATCGTTCGCTACAGGCGATCCGCGGGCTCGGCAAGAAGGCGGGTGTCTCGATCAATCCGGCAACGCCCGTGAGCGCGATCGAGCATGTGCTCGATTTGATCGACCTCGTGCTGGTGATGTCGGTCAATCCGGGATTTGGCGGCCAGGCCTTCATCCGCTCGTCGCTCGGCAAGGTCAGCGACGTCAGGGCAATGACCGCCGGCCGGCCGATCGACATCGAGGTCGATGGCGGCGTGGCGCCCGATGTATCAGGGGAGCTCGCAGCCGCCGGCGCCAATGCGTTTGTCGCCGGCTCCGCCGTGTTCAAGGGCGGCACGATGGAGGCGTACAAGGCCAACATCTCCGCGATCCGCAACGCGGCGGCGCTGGCACGCGGCGAAGCGATCTAGCTCTCCCGTGGCGGGCGTACCACGGTAACCGTGCACGGCGCCTCCGACGCCACTTTCGCCGAGACGCTGCCGAGCAGCGTCCGCAGCATGGAATCCTGCCGCGCACCGATCACGATGTGATCGACCTGACTGGCTGCCGCGAATTCCAGGATGGCCGCCGCGGGATCGATCGCCTCCAGCACATGCACCGACAGCCGGTTCTCGTCGAGTTTCAGCGAGGACGCCCAGTGCCGCAGCGCAACCAGGCGGTCGACATGCTTGTTGTTGCCCTTCTCATCCAGCGTCCGGTCGACGGTGACGAGGCCGAGCTTGAGCACGTTGACGCATGCGAGCCGGGCCTGTGGCAGCGTCCCGAGAATCCGCTCCGTGGTGACGCGCAAGGCCTCGTTCAGCGGGCCCGAGGTTACCGTCGTATCGATCGCAACCACCAGGATCGGGCTCGACGCCAGTTGGACGGCAACGTCGGACTTCGGCTTCGGCTGCCACGCCCCGCGGTTGAAGCGGCGGCGCATCACGGTCGCGAGCGGATCGCGCTCACGCCGTTCGGCGCGCGCCGTCAGCTTGACCTGGTCGGGATTGCCGAGATCGAAGGCGAGCTGCGAGGCGGTCGGATAGCGCCAGGCCGGCTCGATCTCCAGGCATCGCAGCACGATCTCCTGCAGCCAAAGCGGATAATCGGGCTTGAGCTGGCGCGGCGGATAGGGATCGCGCCACAGCCGCCGGCGCATGCCGCGCAACGTTTCGCTCTCGCCGAACGGCCGCACCCCGGTGGTGAAGAAATACAGGAGCACGCCGAGCGAAAACAAATCGCTGCGCGGATCGTCGCGCACCCCGAGCAGGCGCTCCGGCGCCATATAGGGCGCGGTGCCGTAAGGCAGGCGGAACTCCTCCTGGAGCAGATCGGGCAGTTGGTCGTGATGCGACAGGCCGAAATCGATCAGCACCGCCTCGCCGCTCTCGCGGAACATGATGCTGCTCGGCTTGATGTCGTGATGGATGACGTTCTGCCGATGCAGCGCCGACAGCGCGGAGGCGATCTTGATCCCAAGTCCCCTCGCCTCCTCGTAAGCGATCGGCAGATCATCCAGCCGCTTGTAGAGCGTCTGGCCCGGAATGCGCTCGATCACGACATAGGCCTGGCGCGCGAAATCGCCGGTGCCGAAGCAGGCCGGCACATGCGGCCCCGACAATCGCGGCAGGATCATCTGCTCCATCTCGAAGCTGACGATGGCGGCGGGATCCTCGCCTTCCGAGACACGTGGCACCTTCATCAGCAGCGGCACGTCGATGCCGGGATGGGTGACGCTCCACAGCGTCGCCATGCCGCCGCGATGCACGCACTCGCCGATGGCGAAGCCATCGATGACCGTGCCCGGCTGCATGAAATCTTTCGTCATCGCGCTATCGGCCGACGAACAGGCGATCGGCAAGCCAGCCCGGCAGGCCATTTTCGTGGATCCGTGCCGCCGCCGCCTCGATATCATAGGGAGCACGACAATAGGTGATCTCCCGCCTCTCGGTGTCGAACATGGCAAAGGCGGCTGCGGGAATGCCGTCGCGGGGCTGGCCGACCGAGCCGAGCACCGCAAGCCAGCGGCGGCCGGCCAGGAGCTGCACGGTCACGCCCGTGGTCGGCACGAAGCTCGTCATCTTCGCCGTCGACGACATCGAATAGAGCGCGGGACGGTGGATATGGCCGCAAAAGGTGACTGGAGCATCCACGGCCATAATGCTGCGCGCGGCGTCCGAAGCGTCGCGCACGTAGCGCCACCTGGTCGGGTTGGAGGCCTCGGAATGGACGTAGAGGCGGTCGTCCTCCTGCTGCATCAGGGGCAGTTCGGCGAGGAAGCGCCGCTGCGCCGCGCTAAGCTTGCCGCGGGTCCACTCGATCACGGCCTGGGCTTCGGCGTTCATTGCGTCGTTGTCGATGCCGATGGCGCTGTCATGGTTGCCGCGTACGGCGACCGCACCGTCCTCGACCAGCGCCATGACGCTGTCCACGGTCCATTCGGGGTCGGCGCCGTAGCCGACGAAATCTCCGAGAAGGATGAATTGCTCCGCGCCTTGCGCACGCGCGGCTTCGAGACAGGCACCGAATGCCTGCCGATTGCCGTGGATATCCGCAAACAGCGCGAGCCGCACGTTGTCCTCCCCAAGCCAATCCTGGCGGGCCCTGACCGTATCGGTCTTGATGGATATCAAATACGGGCAGCCGGCGCCCGCAAATGGGCCGGAAGAATCGGTCCTAGCGCTCAGGACAGGCTTCGAGCCCGCGGAACAGCAACGCCAGCAAGGCGTCGGTGCGGTCCTGCAGATCCGGATCGCCCCACTCGTCGGCATGGGCCGGGTGATGAAGGCTTCTCGTCGCCTCAAAAATCGCGCGCGCCGTTGCCTTGAGATCATCGACCTCGAACACGCCCTGCTCGACGCCGTCGGACAGGATATGCGCGATCTGGTCGGTCAGGCATTCTTTGTGGCCCTTGACCACAACACAAGCCTCGCGCGCCAGCGTCAGATAGGTGCGGAACATCTCCGGATCGTCGGCAAATCGGGCCTGCTTGGTCGCGAACAGCGTGCGCAACCAGCGATCGAGCCGCGCCTGCGCAGGGCCGGTACTCGCCGCGATCTCCTGCAGCGGGGCCTTGGCTCGGTCGAGCCAGCGTTTTGCCACGGCCTCGCGCAGCGACGCCTTGCTCGGAAAATGGCGGTAGACACTGCCGTGGCTCACGTCGAGCGCACGGGCAACGTCCACCACGGTCGCCTTGGCGAGCCCATAGCGACGCAGGACGTCCTCCGTGACCTCCAGAATTCGTTCAGGGGTCAAGACGACTGCTTCGTTCATGGCTCCACCCTATCCCCAGCTCTTGGGCATTTCCGTTCCGGCGGTCAGACGCACTCGCGAAACAGCCTGGCCGGTCGTTCAGGCAATCCTAATTCCAGCTTAGCGGGCGAGTTTCGCCGCCTGAGCGGCCAGGTGGCGAGCCACCTGCTGATTGAGCCAGCGCTGGATTTGTTCAGTCAGATGTAAAATCTCGATCGTCATCGTCGTAGTCTCCGGCAAGTCCGTGGCCGGCGCTTGGCTTGAAATCGGTACGGATACTCTTCCAGATCCATCCCTTTCGCGGCCGCGAGCCACGGGGCGCCCCATCCGCGTCCGAGAATGGATATAGCAGGTCTGACTGACAGATTTCAATATCTGTTATTCAATAAGGCGTGATTGACGGCTGTCAGTTGCGGAACGCGCTCGGCGGGGCCTCCGCCCAGTGTGCCCGTCCCCAAATATGCCAACTTCGGTATCCGGAAACCTATTGCTGATCCTTCGGCGGCATTCGCGGCGGCAGCAGCGGGGTAAATGACACTGCGTCGCCGGATCCTGGGGCCGCCATCAGTGCCCCGCCGGTCGAGGGATCGCCGCCCGACGTCTCGATCACGGCGCTCGGCGTGATGTATTCCCTGGCCGCCGCGATGATGCCGCCGCCCTCGCCGGTGCCGAAATCGGCGGCGCGCCCGCCCTGGGGACGGCCGGCGGCAATCTCGGTGATGGCCCTGTCGGTCTTCTGCGCAAGCGAGTCGCTGTAGGGGATGCGGAAGGCTCTGGGGACGCCGCTCGGCCGGTTGTCCTCGTCCAGGGTCTCGACCCACAGATAGATCGAGCCCGGGTCGCCTTCCAGCGAGTGCGGCTCCACGATCCGAGCCTGCAACAGTTTGAACGAAGCCGGCAGCCTGTCGACGCTGGCCCAGCCCAAGAGGCCGCGCACGCCGATGAAGCTCGCGATGTAGAACGCACTGGTCACGATCACGGCGACCGCCTTGGCCGACCAGGGCAAGCGTGCATAGACCAGGATAACGAGCAATAGCGCGCCGATCAGCGCGTAGCCGATCGACAGTGTGAGGATGACCGACTGGAGATTGCTCACGGGCGAGACATCCTGACGCCTGTCTTCGGATCGAGATCCGCGCCGTTTGCGCGCACGTTGCGGAACGTCTCCATCAGCGACTTCTGCCGCTGCTGAACATCGACCACCTTGCCTTCGCCATCGAGCCAGAAGCGTAGCGCGGTCTTTTCATCGCCGGTGTGATCGAGCATCAGCTTGTTGTCGAAGATCACCTGGGCGGTCGGATTAAGTTTCTGCACCTTCACGCCGACTGCGACCGGCTGCCCAGTCGTCGCCTGGAAATGCGAGACGTTGACGGTGTATTCGCCGGGGACGATGCCGCGCACCGTGACGATCTCTTCCCGGATCGGCGACGGAATCTTCTTGCCGTTGACGATGATGAAATCGTTGGCGCCGCCGCGATCGTCGCGGTCGAGCGTGAGGAAGCCGGCTTCGCGGCGACGATACCACGCGATGTTGCCGGCAGGATCCTGCACGAACAGATCGAGGTCGTCGGGGTGATTGTCCGGCCAGTCCATCGTGATGATGAATTCGGCCTTGGAGTCGATCTTGCCTTCCTTCGAGTCCGGCGAGACCGCGAGCAACGCGAGGAAGAACAGGAAGGCGATGACCTGCAGCGCCTTGAACAGCATCACGCCGAGCGGATCGAAATGTTCCTCCCGCGGATAGAGGCCGAACTCATCCATCATGATGGTGTTCCAAGGCCGGGGTGACGTGGGTCTCGGTCAACATGACGGCATCGGAAAACACCCGCTGAGTGGCGGCATCGAGCATGTAGTATTGGATCCTGACGAGGATGGAGCCGATCAGGCCGGCCAGCGTCGTGTACATGGCCACCGCCATGCCGTCGCTCATCAGACCCATCGACGATCGCATGGCGACCTTGTCGGCCGCGTCAAGCGTTGCGATCGGCGCCAGCATGATGATGAAGCCGATGATGGTTCCGAGCAGCCCAAGCTTCATCAGCGTATCGGAAACGAATGCGCCAAAGGCGTTGGAGCCGCGCAACCGGTCCGCCAGCGACCTGAGCAGCAACGTCTGATCGATGCGGCCGGCGGCCTGCGCCGCGGCCTTCTTCACGAGACTACGGATGTGATCGCTGACGAGGCCAACAGGCAGGACCCGCGCATCCTCGTCGAGCCTCTTCGCGACGCCGGGAGCTGACAGGATCGCGCGGCAGCGTCTGGCCGCTTCGCCCTCCCGCGCGATCGCTCGCGTCCGCCAGAAGCAATGGCAGCAGGTGATGATGTAGAGGACGGCGATCAGGCTCGAAATATAGGTGCGGTCCGAGGTGACCATCAGATGGAGCAACCCATATCGCCACAGCAGCACGGCTGCAAAGATCGAAAGCCCTGTGAAGATCATCCATAGCAGCAGGACGCTTCGCTCCGAAGTGTCCTTGCCGGGCAATACAGCCTCGGCGCCGACCGCGGCACTCATGCAGCTTTGCTCCCTAAGGGCGGCCCAGAGGCTGCCCGCAAACGGTCCCCGGCTTTGTTAATCCGACACAGCAGGTTGCGTCCAAAGACATATGCCCGCGGTTCGTTGGGAAAATTTCCCGAGCTGCGCCTCCCCTGCCATCTTGCAATTGGCGTCGAATAGCGGTGCTGTTACCTTCGTAAAGAAGCCGCGGAGTGATCGCATGCGCCTCGTGCTCCAGCTCGTCGCCCGTCTGCTCGTCATCGTCATTCTGTGTCTGGGAGGCGCGACCGTTTGGGCGACGATCGACGCCTATCGCAGTGTCGACCGTGCCACGGCCGCATCCGCCGAACGGGTTTCGCAAGCGCTGGAAGCGCTTTACTGGCGCGAATTGCTGTTGCGCGGCAACAGGACACGCGAACATCTTTTGCCCGTACCGGAATGGCGCACCATCCAGACGATGAGCCTGATTTCGCCGGGCGTCTGCGTCCAGTTCGAGCCGAAGGGCGCGTTCGAGAATCCGCTCTGCGGCCAGAGCAAGGGGATCGGCGCATCGCCGCCACACTGGTTCGCAGCCGCCGTGGAGACATTCCTTGGCGGCCACGCCGCGGTCGCCCGGCCAATCAGTGCGCGCTCGGTCACCGCCGGCACGGTCTCGGCCGTCGCCGATCCTGACGCCGCGATATCGCTCGCCTGGCAACACATTCTCGATAACGTCCATGTCGCGCTGCTGATGGCGATGGCCATCGCCCTGCTTGCCTCGCTCGCGATTGCGCACGCGCTGGCCCCGGCGCAGTCGATCGTTGCCGCACTGCAGCGCATGGCGCACGGCCAATACCGAACACCGCTTCCGCGCTTCCGATCGATGGAACTTGCCATGATCGGGCAAGCGGTTGGCGAGCTCGGAGATCGCCTTGCGCAGGCCAGGGAAGAACGGGCTGTCCTGACCCGCCGGCTGCTTGAAATCCGCAGCGACGAGCGGCGGGCGCTGGCGCGCGAACTGCACGATGAGTTCGGGCAAAACCTCACGGCAATCCTCGCCTTCGCCAACACGATCGAAGCCGCCAGCGCGAAAGCGCAGGACCGAGGCGACGTCGCGCAGGATGCGCGGATGATCTCGCAAGCCACGCTGCACATCATGGCGTGCCTGCGCGGCACCCTGAACCGCCTGCGTCACCCGCCCGCCGAGGAGCTCGGGCTTGAGGCGAGCCTGATCAGCCTTGTTGATAGCTGGCGATCGCAGAACGCAACGCAGCCGATGATCCAGCTCGATCTCAAAGGCGATTTCGCCGACGTGCGCGGTACCGTCGCCGCGACCGCCTACCGCGTGGCCCAGGAATGCCTGACCAACTCGTTGCGGCACAGCGCGGCGCGCGAGATCGTGCTTCGGATCGAGCGGCGGACGGGTGTGGAAAATGCGCTGCTGGTCCGTGTCGAGGACGATGGGGGCGGCGATGCGGCCAAGGTGGCGCAGTCCGCCGGCTTAGGCCTGACCGGAATACGCGAGCGGGTGACCGCTCTCGGCGGCTCGCTGTCAATCGCGCGCGCAAGGCGCGGCCTCAGCGTTGCCGCCACGATCCCGCTTGCCGCCTGATGCCGGCGTCGCAAACCAGTGGCATTTCCATCCTGCTTGTCGACGACCATCCCGTGGTCCGGCAAGGCTACCGGCGCGTCCTGGAGCATCAAGGCGACTTCCGGGTAGTCGCCGAAGCCGATAACGCAGCCGACGCCTACCGCGCATTCAAGACGCACGCCCCTGACGTCGTGGTGATGGACATCTCGATGCCGGGAGCCAGCGGGCTCGAAGCTATCAGGAACATCCGGCTGCGCAGCGCTGCCGCGCGCATTCTCATCTTCAGCATGCATAGCGAGGCGGCGCTGGTGAAGGCCGCCTTCGGCGCCGGAGCGAGCGGCTATGTCACCAAGAGCAACGAGCCGACCGTGCTGATCGCGGCCATCCGTTCGGTGGCGCGAGGCGAACATGCGATGAGCGACGACGTCGCTCATGTCCTGGCTATGGAAAGCCTGACCCCGTCGGGATCGGTCCTCGACCAATTGGGGGAACGGGAGATCGAGATCCTGCGGCAACTGGCGGCCGGCTCGACCACGGAGCAAATCGCCGCAAACCTCAATCTCAGCATGAAGACGGTTCAGAACTATCACTATCTGATCAAGACCAAGACCGGCATGCGGACCGACGCGCAGCTCGTCCGCCTCGCCGTCGAGTGCGGGTTGACTAGCCTCTAGCCACGGCTCGCCCGGCAGTCTGCCGCGGCCTCTTTCGGAAGCGGCCCTATTTTCCACCCGCGAGAAGCCCCGTATGGGTGGCCTCTCCGAGCCCTCTCTGCTAAAGCGCAGCGTAAAAACAAATCGGCCGGGAGTCGCTTGGCGCCCCGCCCTGCACCTCGGAGTTTTCGATGATCCCCCGCTACACCCGCCCCGAGATGGCCGCGATCTGGGAGCCGCAGACCCGCTTCAAGATCTGGTTCGAGATCGAGGCGCATGCGGCCGATGCGCTGGCGGAACTCGGCGTCATCCCCAAGGAGGCGGCGAAGACGATCTGGGCCAGGGGCAAGGACGCAACCTTCGACGTCGCGCGGATCGACGAAATCGAGCGGGAGACCAAGCACGACGTCATCGCCTTCCTGACCCACCTGGCTGAGATCGTCGGTCCCGAGGCGCGCTTCGTGCACCAGGGCATGACCTCCTCCGACGTGCTCGATACCTGCCTCAACGTGCAGCTCACCCGCGCCGCGGATCTCCTGCTCGCCGATATCGACAGGGTTCTGGCCGCGCTGAAGAAGCGCGCCTTCGAGCACAAGATGACGCCGACCATCGGCCGCTCCCACGGCATCCACGCCGAGCCGGTGACCTTCGGCCTCAAGCTCGCCTACGCCTATGCCGAATTCTCCCGTGCCCGAGAGCGACTCGTCGCCGCCCGCAAGGAAGTCGCGACCTGCGCCATCTCGGGCGCGGTCGGCACCTTTGCGCAGATCGACCCGCGCGTGGAAGAGCATGTCGCCAAGGCCATGGGACTCGAGCCGGAGCCGATCTCGACCCAGGTGATCCCGCGCGACCGCCACGCGATGTATTTCGCGACGCTGGCCGTGATCGCCTCCTCGATCGAGCGCCTTGCAGTCGAAATCCGCCACCTGCAGCGTACCGAGGTGCTGGAAGCCGAAGAGTTCTTCTCGGAAGGGCAGAAGGGTTCGTCGGCGATGCCGCACAAGCGCAATCCGGTGCTGTCGGAGAACCTCTCCGGCCTGTCGCGGATGGTGCGGGCCTATGCAGTGCCCGCATTGGAGAACGTCGTGCTCTGGCACGAGCGCGACATCTCGCATTCCTCCGCCGAGCGCATGATGGGTCCGGACGCCACCGTAACGCTCGACTTCGCGCTGGTCCGCCTCGCCGGCCTGATCGAAAAACTGTTGGTCTATCCGCAGAACATGCAGAAGAACCTCGATCGCCTCGGCGGTCTGGTACATTCGCAGCGGGTCCTTATCGCCCTGACGCAAAAGGGCGCCAGCCGCGAGGACGCGTACAAATTCGTGCAGCGCAACGCCATGCCGGTCTGGCGCGGCGAAGGCGATTTCCTGACGCTGCTCAAGAAAGATCCGGACGTGAGGAAATATCTAAGCGATGCCGAGATCGAGGAGCAGTTCGACCTCGGCTATCACCTCAAGCATGTCGACACGATCTTCAAGCGCGTGTTCGGGGAAGCCTGAGCGGCAGTGAGTTCCTTTGCCTCCCGCTTGCGGGAGAAGGAGCGCAGTTTCCATCGCGAAGACAGGCGCTTAGCCGCAAGGCCGGCGGCGCCTTCAAATCAACTGAATCGTAACGCTGGAATGGGATAAGGTGGAACCGTGGCGACACCCCAAACCATTCTGGTATTCGATTCTGGCCTTGGCGGGCTGACGGTGTTGCGCGAGACCGTGCGCGCCCGACCCGACGCGCGTTACGTCTATGTCGCCGACGACGCCTTCTTTCCCTATGGCCACCATAGCGAGGACGAGATCATCGCGCGCGTGGTGCCGCTGGTGGGCGAATTGATCAGGAGCCACACGCCCGATCTGGTCGTGATCGCCTGCAATACCGCCTCCACGCTCGTCATGTCCCACCTGCGTGATGCCTATGACCTGCCCTTTGTCGGAACCGTGCCCGCGATCAAGCCGGCCTGCGCCAGTTCGAAGACCAAGCGCGTGTCCGTGCTTGGCACCAAGGGCACCGTCAAACGGGAATATACCAGAAAGCTGATCCACGATTTCGGGCAGGGCTGCGAGGTGACGCTGGTCGGCTCGGGCGAGCTCGCGTCGCTGGCGGAAGCCGCGCTACGCGGCCAGGAAGTCAGCGACGCCGATATCGCCACTGAACTTGAGCCCTGCTTTCTCGATGGCGCGGCGCGCACCGACACCGTGGTGCTCGCCTGCACGCATTATCCCTTGCTGCTGGATCGCCTGGTGAAACTCGCGCCATGGCCGGTCGACTGGATCGATCCGGCGCCCGCCATCGCGCGCCGCGTTTCCGATTTGCTCGGCCCGCCCGGCGACAGCAGAGACGAGGCCGGCGCCGAAATGCTCTTCACGTCCAGCCGCCCGCACACGCTGAGCCGGGCCTTGATGCCGTTTTTCGGCGGCCGGGTCCCGGCCTGAACTTTCTGCCGCCATACGGCGCAGATAGGGTTTGGTGGGCACCGCAAGCTTATTGGAGTTCTGCATTGACCTCCGCGACGCCAACTCCCCTCAACCGGCTGCGACAGCAATGGCGCGAGCGGCGCCCGACCTTCGGCGCCATCGCCACCATCCCGAGCATCCAGACCGTGCAGATCATGGCGCAGTCGCTCGACTGGATCATCGTCGACCTTGAGCATGGCCCGATCGACCTCGGCACCGCGCATGCGATGATCGTGGCGACCTCCGGCACGTCATGCGTGCCGATGGCGCGAATTGCCGCCAACGAGCCCTGGCTTGCCAAGGCGCCGATGGACATCGGTGCGCTCGGCATCAATTTCCCGATGATCTGCAGCCGCGCCGAGGCCGAGAAGGCCGCACGCAGCGTGCGTTATCCCCCCAGAGGCGACCGGCTGTGGGGACCGTTCCACGCCCCGTTCCGCTGGGGCGTCTCGATGGCGGACTATATGGCCACTGCCGATGACGACATGATCTGCATGATCACGATCGAGCATGTCGAGGCGGTCGAACGGATCGACGAGATCATGGCCACCCCCGGCATCGACATCGCCGTGATCGGGCCCGGCGATCTCGCCACCTCCATCAACAAGCGCGGCCTCCCCGATGATCCCGAAGTGGTGGCGCTGATGCAGCGCGCCGAGGAAGGCATCCTCAAGAGCGGCGTGCCGATCGGCGGGGTGGCGCGGTCCGCCGAGCAGGCCAACGCGATGATCGAGCGCGGCTATGCGGCGCTCGCGCTCGGCTTCGACTGGTCGCTGCTCCAGCGCGGCATTGCTGCGGGTTTTGCGGGTATCAGGCGCTAGGGTTGCTTCTCCCGCCAAGAGCGCGCTGCTAGGTTCCTCCCCGCCGGCTGGCGGTGCGGCGGGACGCCACACTCATCCCGGCGCCGAAACCGGCTATGTGCTGGATGGCGAACTTGAACTCGTGATCGACGGCCAGCCGCCGAAGACGATCAAAGCCGGCGAGTCCTACCAGATCCCGCCGGGCGCGATCCACGACGCAAAGGCCGGCGATAAGCCCTTCAAAGTGCTGGGGGTTTATGTGGCGCAGGCGGGAGAGCCGCTGGCCAAGCCGGCGCCCTGAAGCGCGATGACCTATTGGATTGTCATTTCGCTTTAGTTCCTTGTTTTCGCGTGATCTTTCGGGGTCATGCCCCAGAACCTGCCGGCAGCAACGCCGTTGGTTCATGCTCGGTTCAGGGCTGGCGAGCGGATACTCCGAGGCGCCAGCCTTCTCGTTGTTGAATGCAGGAACATCCGGCGGAGTAATGCGCGGAACGGCCCGAAAAATCTCAATCCCGCGCTGTTTCATCGCCGACCTCATGCGTGCGTCGCTCGACATCCCCTTCGTGTCGCTCGCTCGCCTCCTGAACGTCCAAGACCTGGTGGAAGCCCGCACGGCGGCTGCCCGTCCGCCCGGCTGGGCCGCGATCTTCGTCAAAGCCTTTGCCCTGGTGGCGAAAGACGAGCCGGCGCTGCGGACGCTCTACGTCAAATGGCCGTCGCCCGGCTTCTACGAACTGCCGTGCAGCGCCGCCACCGTCGCGATCGCGCGAGTCGTGGAAGGCGAGGATTGCGTGCTGCCGCAAAAGATCGGCACCCCCGAGGCTAGGCCGCTCGTCGAGATCGACGCCCTGATCCATCATGCCAAGGAGGCGCCGGTCGAGGACGTTGCGGCGTTCCGAAAGGTGCTGCGGGCGACCCGGCTGCCGCTGCCGCTGCGCCGCCTGCTCTGGTGGATCGGGCTGAATTCCGGGCGCCAGCGCGCCAATTACTTCGGCAGCTTTTCCGTGACCTCAGTGGGCGCCTTCGGTCCCGGGGAACTCCACGCCCTCACCCCCGGGCCGTTCATCATCAGCTACGGCATGGAGGCCGACGGGGCCATCAACGTGGTGCTGCGCTGGGACCACCGGATCACCGACGCCGCCCTCATCGCCCGGACGCTCTGCCGGCTGGAGCAGGTGCTGAATACCGAAATCGCCGCGGAATTGCGGGCCGATCGGCAGCAAACCGAAAGAGCAGTCCGGGCGGTTGCGACCTGACGGCACTAAATCTCCACCTCTTTCGTTGACAGGACGGCCATCCTTCCCCTAAAAGCCCCCTGCTCGCGGGCCGGTTTCGGCCCGCGATGCGTTTCGCGACCCGTGGTTCGTCCCGAGCTTTCGAGGCGGACCTGTCGGCACCGGCCACATGGCAGGCTGCACAGGAGGGCGCGTCTCCTCAAACCCAACTTTGACCTGAAGAGGACCGCGATGACAAAGCGCAGTGAGGCGAAATACAAGATCGATCGCCGCATGGGCCAGAATATCTGGGGCCGCCCGAAGAGCCCCGTGAACCGCCGCGAATATGGCCCGGGCCAGCACGGCCAGCGCCGCAAGGGCAAGCTCTCCGACTTCGGCGTGCAGCTCCGCGCCAAGCAGAAGCTCAAGGGCTACTACGCCAACATTTCCGAGCGCCAGTTCCACGGCATCTATGTCGAGGCCGGACGCCTCAAGGGCGACACCGGTGAGAACCTGATCGGCCTCTTGGAGCGCCGTCTCGACACGGTGGTCTATCGCGCCAAGTTCGTGTCCACGATGTTCGCCGCGCGCCAGTTCATCAACCACGGCCACGTCAAGGTGAACGGCCGCCGCGTCAATATCAGCAGCTACCGGCTCAAGATCGGCGACGTCATCGAGGTCAAGGAAGCCTCCAAGCAGCTAACGCCCGTTCTGGAAGCCATCCAGCTTCCCGAGCGCGACGTGCCCGACTTCCTCGAGGTCGATCACGGCAAGATGACCGCGAAGTTCATCCGCATTCCCGGCCTGTCCGACGTGCCGTTCCCGGTGCAGATGGAGCCGCACTTGATCGTCGAATTCTATTCGCGCTGATCGGACGGAACGTTTGAGGTATCGAAGGCCCCGGAATTCCGGGGCCTTTTTGTTTCCGGACCGATTGGTGCTATACTCAACGCATGTCGCAAACGAGCTATAAGCTAACTCGCGTGATGCCTTCCGCCGCGCCGACGGAAGAAGAGCTTGCCGCTTGGGCTGCTCTTCCCCGCGACGAGCAAGTGCGACGGTACCAGGAGTTGTTCCGACATCCCGACTGCAACACCTTCACTACAGACAGCCCCGAGGAAATCTTGGCCGCCGCACGCCAGCGTGTTGCCGCGCGACGCCATGGCTGAGTATCGGCTTTCTGACAGAGCCCGTGCCGATCTGATCGATATCTACGACTTTACAGAGAGTCGTTTCGGCGCCTATCAAGCCGATGCATACTATGCTGGCTTGCTGCGCTCTTTCGGACTTCTCGCTGACTTCCCCCTTATTGGCCAGCCCGTGGACGAGTTGGCAGCAGGCTATCGACGTTTCCGCTTTCAGTCGCATTTGATCTTCTACACCACGCAGGCTGATCAAGTCGAAATCCGCGCCATCCTCCACGGTGCCCAAAATATAAGGCCTCAGCTCTTCGAGTAGGCAGCGAGAACAACTCCGCCCGCGATCGTATCAGGCCAACGAAACCAATAAGGACAATCATGTACACCCCTGCCCCGCGCGATCCCAAGGCACCGCCTGTTCGCATCAATCTCTTGTCCGACACCCAGACACGCCCGACGCCGGCGATGCGGGAGGCGATGGCGTGGGCGGAAGTTGGCGACGAGCAGATTGGCGATGATCCGACCGTGAACCTGCTCTGCGAGCGCGTTGCCGAGTTGCTCGGCAAGGAAGCCGCGGTGTTCATGCCCTCCGGCACGATGTGCAACGTCGCCGCGACGCTGGCTTATTGCCGGCCGGGCGATGAGATCCTGGCGCATGCGACTGCCCATATCATCGCCCGCGAAGGGGGTGCGCATGCTGCGCTCGGCGGCTTCCAGATCACGCCGCTGCCCGGCGACGACGGCCAGTTCGCGCCGGAGACGTTCCGCGCGGCACTGCATCCGCGTTCGCGCTACCAGCCGCCGCAGGTGCTGGTCAGCGTCGAGCAGACCGCCAATATCGGCGGCGGCACGATCTGGAAGAAGGCCGCGCTCGACGAAATCGTCGGTATCGCGAAAGCCCACGGGCTCGCCACCCATATGGACGGCGCGCGGCTGCTCAACGCCACGGTCGCCACCGGCATTTCCGCACGCGACATGGCCGCCGGCTGGGATTCGGCCTGGATCGATTTCTCGAAAGGGTTGGGCGCGCCGATCGCCGGCGTCATCGCGGGCTCTCGCGATTTCATCGACGAGGTCTGGCGCTGGAAGCAGCGCCTTGGCGGCTCCATGCGCCAGGCTGGCATCTGCGCCGCCGCCTGCATCTATGCGCTCGACCATCACGTCGACCGCCTCGCCGACGATCACGCCAATGCAAGGGCGCTGGCGCGAGGGCTGTCGCAGATCGACGGCATCGTGGTGCAACAGCCCGAAACCAATCTCGTCTTCTTCAAGCCTGATGGTGCGGGCGTCGCCGGCGACAAGATGATCGCCGAACTAGGCAGGCGCGGCGTGCTGCTCGCGATGATGGATGGACGGATCAGGGCCTGCACGCATCTCGATGTCACGGCCGACATGATCGAGGAAACGGTCAGCCTGGTGCGCCAGATCGTGCGCGGAGCGTAAGCCGCTCACCGTCCCATCGCCTGATAGATCAGCGTCTTCAACTCCAGCTCGATCCGTCCGCGCTGCGTGGGCGTCTGCACCATCAGAATCGCGAACATGTCGTCTTCGGGATCGATGAAGAAGAAAGTGCCGGCGACGCCGTCCCAGCGGTATTCCCCACGCGGCCATGACGTGTTCGGAGGCGCCGATGTGCGCACGGCGAAGCCGAGACCGAAGCCGCTGTTGGCGCCGGGATAATAGCGGTCATCGCGCGCGATCTTGGTCTCCGGGCCGATATGATCCCTGGTCATCAGGGCGATGGTCTCCGGCTTGAGGTAGCGCCGCCCCTCGAACGTGCCGCGGTTCAACAGCATCTGCGCAAAACGCGCATAGTCGCCGATGGTGCCGACCATGCCGGCGCCGCCTGACTCCCATTTGCGCGGCTGCATGGGATCGCTGACCATCGTGGCCGGGCCGAGCGCACGGTCGTCCGGCATCGGCTCGGCGATGCGCGGCCGCTTGGCGGGATCGGCGACGTAGAAGACGGTCTCGTTCATCCCGAGCGGACCCAGCAGCCGCTCCTTTTCGAACTGGTATAGCGTCTTTCCCGAGATAACCTCGATCACGCGGCCGAGTATGTCGGTGGAATGCCCGTAATCCCAGAGGGTGCCCGGCTGCTCGGCCAGCGGCAATTTCGCGATCCGCGCGGCGAATTCGGCGTTGGTCCAGTCACCATTGAAAAGGTTCGCTTCCGCATAGAGCTTTCGCACCGTGCCGTCGCCGGAAAAGCCGTAGGTCAAACCAGACGTATGGCGCAGCAGATCCTCGATCGTGATCGGGCGCTTGAGCGACTCCAGCGCAAGCGTCGCGCTGCCGTTCTCCGCTCGCTGGTCGACGCCGACCTTCACATTCGCGAATGCGAGGATGTATTTTGACACGGGGTCGTCGAGCGCGAGCTTGCCGTCCTCCACCAGCATCATCGCGGCCACCGAGGTGATCGGCTTCGACATCGAATAGAGGCGGAAGATGGTATCCGCGCTCATCGAAAGCTGAGTGGCGACGTCGCGGACGCCGAAATTCTCGTAATAGACCGGCCTGCCGTGCTGCTGGATCAAGAGGATGGCGCCGGGAATCTTGCCGGTCACGATCTCGTTCCTGATGTAGTCGCTGACGCGCGCCAGCCCCGCGGCGGAAAAGCGGTACGCGCCGGTGGCCGGAGGTTCTGCGCGGGCGCCACATCCCGCAGCGACCAGAAGCGCGAGCGCCGCCGCGAGAACGAGGCGGCGGGAAAAAGCTTCAGTTCTCCATCGCTTCATAGACTAGCTGCTTCAGCGTCCGCTGGATGCGTTGCCGCTCGGTCGGCGTCTGCTCCAGGAGCACGAAAAACATGTCCTGTTTGCGGTCGATCACGAAATAGCAACCGCTGGCGCCGTCCCATTTCAGTTCGCCGAGCGAGCCCGGCGGCGGCGGCTTTGCGTTGCCGGGATCGGTCCGAACCGCAAGGCCAAGCCCGAAGCCAAAGCCATCGCCGGGGAAATAGAAATAGTCCCGCCCCACTCCCGAGCCGGGACCTACCTGATCGGTGGTCATCAGCTTGAATGTCTCGGGGGTCAGATAAGTCCGGCCATCGAATGTGCCGCCGTTGAGCAGCATCTGCGCAAAGCGCGAGAAGTCGGCCATGGTTGACACCATGCCGCCACTGGCAAACTCAATTTTCTTGACGACTGTCGGGTCGTTTTCGCGGCCAACCCGGAAATTGCTGTCATTCGGCATCGGCAGCGCCAGAAGTTTCTGCTTCGCCGGATCGGTGACGAGGAAACGGGTGTCGTTCATGCCGAGTGGATCGAGCAGCTTCTCCCGCTCGACCGCGAGCAGCGGCTTGCCGGACACGATCTCCATGATGCGCGCCAGCACGTCGGTGGAGTGGCCATATTGCCAGAGCGCGCCCGGCTGGTTGTGCAGCGGCAGCCTGGCGATCCGCTCGGCAAACTCGGCCAGATCGAAATCGCCGGCATAGAGATTGGCGGAGGCATAGGCCTTGCGGACCAGGCTGTCGCCATAGAAGCCATAGGTGATGCCGGAGGTGTGGCGCATCAGGTCGAGCACGGTCATCGGCCGGTCCGGCGGCACCAGTTCGAGCGTCTTGCTGCCGTCCTCGTTCTTCTTCTCGACGCCGACCTTCACGTTCGCAAAGGATGGGATGTATTTCGCGACCGGATCATCCAGCTTGAACTTGCCTTCCTGAAGCAACTGCATCGAGACGACGGCGGTGATCGCCTTCGTCATCGAAAACAGGCGGAAGATCGTCTTGTCGGTGATCGGCGCCTTGCTCGCCACATCCTGCACGCCGAAGGACTGGTGATAGACCGGCTTGCCATGCTGCTGAATCAGGACGATTGCGCCCGGGATTTTTCCGGTCGCCACCTCGTTGTTGAAGAACGTCCCGATCTTCGCAAGCTTGTCCTGGTTGAAATGCGCGCCTGCCGGAATATCGAACGTTCCTTCCGCACCAGCGGCGGGCAATGCAACAAGCACAAAAGGCATCAACGCGCCTGTCGCCAGCACGCGCAGCAATTTTACCGAATTCATTGGACCCCTCCCGAATTCGGCAGGGAGTGTAGCGGCGGCGCGTCAATCAGCACAAGGGCCGTCAAGACCGGCCAAAGACTGCTCATGCAGCCGGGCGCTGGCTTCAGAGAAGCAGCAGAAGATCACCCGGTTGACCGTCGGTGCGTGGCTAAGTCCCGCCGCGACCGTCCCGACCGAAATCCCGGCAGCACGGTCGGCGGGGAAGCGATAGACACCGGTCGAAATGGCGGGGAATGCCAGTGAGGCAAGCCCGTTCGCCTGACAGAGCTCGAGCGCGCGGCGATAGCAGGAGGCGAGCAATCCATCCTCGCCTTGATCGCCGCCGTGCCAGACCGGTCCGACGGCGTGAATGACATGCCGTGCGGGAAGCCGATAACCATGTGTGATCTTGGCATCGCCGGTCGCGCAGCCGCGCAACGTACGGCACTCGGCGAGCAGTTCGGGCCCCGCGGCACGGTGGATCGCGCCATCGACACCGCCTCCACCCAGGAGGGACGAATTGGCCGCGTTGACGATGGCGTCAACGCGCAGGGTGGTGATGTCGGCAACGACGACTTCGAGGCGCGCGTTACCGAGCTGGCGCGCCATCAGGCTCAGGCGGCGGCGCCGACCGGAACGCCCTTGTCGGCGAAAAGCTGCTGCAGCTCGCCGGCCTGGAACATCTCGCGGATGATGTCGCAGCCGCCGACGAACTCACCCTTGACGTAGAGCTGAGGAATGGTCGGCCAGTTCGAATAGACCTTGATGCCGTTGCGCAGTTCGGCGGACTCCAGCACGTTCAAACCTTTATAGCCCACGCCGATATGGTCGAGGATCTGCACGACCTGACCTGAGAAACCGCACTGCGGAAATTGTGGCGTGCCCTTCATGAACAGCACGACGTCGTTCGACTTCACTTCGTTGTCGATGAATTGTTCGATGCTCATTTTCGTTTCCCTTTGGGGCTCCGCCCCTTGCGGCACTTGGTGGGCCGGCTCGACCCGCTTACCCCGCGACTGGCTATATATGTAGCCCAAACCGTTGTGCATCCAAAGCAAAATGGCGGAGAGCTGGCATGCATCGGGCCCTTTTCGGGCGCCGGGGGCATAATCTGACGACACTAATATCATGGCCGCGGGAGGCTTTTTTCCCGGATGGGAGCCCCTATCTAGGACGGACTGCCCGTAGGGAACCAGTTTGGCAGAGCAACGTTCTCTCCAGCCATCCGGAGATACCCGTGACGAAACCAGCATCCGCTGCCGCCACCCTCGCGACCCCATCCTCATCACGCGCTTCTGATTCCGGTCCGCTCTCCCAGGGCCTGGTGGAGGCGTATCTCGTGGTGCGGAATGAAACCGAACGCCGGGCCGCGCCCCTGTCGGCGGAGGACCAGTTGATCCAGTCGATGCCGGACGCGAGCCCGGCCAAGTGGCACCGCGCCCATACCACCTGGTTCTTCGAGCAGTTTCTGCTCGGCCAGCACCAGGACGGCTACAAGCCCTTCCATCCCGACTACGCCTATCTCTTTAACTCCTATTATGTCAGTGCCGGCCCCCGCCATGCACGGCACCAGCGCGGCCATCTGACCCGGCCCAGCGCCGACGAGGTCACCGCCTATCGCCGCCACGTCGACGATGCCGTGGTGAAGTTCTTCAAGACCACGGGTGAGGAGAAGCTGGAAAAGCTGGTCCCGCTGGTCGAGGTCGGGCTCAATCACGAGCAGCAGCATCAGGAGCTGATGTGGACCGACATCCTGCACGCTTTCGCGCAGAACCCGATCCCGCCGGCTTACGATTCGGCCTGGAGCTTCCCGGCCTCGCAACGCGACGGTCAGGAATGGGTCACGCTGAACGAGGGTATCCACACCATTGGCCATCCGGACGACAGCTTTCATTTCGACAATGAAAAGCCGGCGCATCGGGCCCTGGTCGGCCCGGTCAAACTGGCGCGAAGTCTTGTGACCAACGCGGAGTGGCTCGCCTTCATCCAGGACGGCGGCTATCGGGCGGCGACGCTTTGGCTGATGGACGGTTTTGCGACCGTCGAAAAGGAAGGCTGGGAAGCGCCCGGCCATTGGCGCAAGGTCGATGGCCAATGGCAGATCATGACCTTGGGCGGCCTGCAGCCGATCGACCCGGCAGCCCCGGTCTGCCATGTCAGCTATTACGAGGCCGACGCCTTCGCGCGCTGGGCGGGCAAGCACCTGCCGACCGAGATGGAATGGGAGGTCGCCGCGCGCGCCGGTCAGCTCAACGATGCCTTCGGCATCGTCTGGCAGTGGACCCGCTCCTCTTATTCACCCTATCCGGGCTATCGGGCGATCGAGGGCGCGCTCGGCGAGTACAACGGCAAGTTCATGGTCAATCAATTGGTGCTGCGCGGCTCCTCGCTTGCAACGCCGAGCGGTCATAGCCGTATCACCTATCGCAACTTCTTTTATCCGCACCACCGCTGGCAATTTACGGGATTACGGCTCGCCGACTACGCCTGATCGGTTCTCAAGCATGATCCGGAAAAGTGGATACCGGTTTTCCGAAACGATCGTGCGCAAAAACAACCAAAAATCATAGCGCGCGGGAAGGCGCGTTCAGGAGAGTATCATGAATGTGCATGCCCGCGCTTTGGCCAAGGCTTATGCCTTTGACGAACAGACCGCAGCTTTTGCCGACGACGTGATCGGCCAGCTCGCTCAGCATCCCAAGCGCCTGTCGCCCAAATATTTCTATGACGCGGCCGGCTCGGAGCTGTTCGAGCAGATCACGGTGCAGCCGGAATATTACCCGACCCGCACCGAGCTTGGCATCTTGCGCGATCGCGGGGCCGATATCGCCGCGATCATCCCTGCGGGCGCGGCGCTGGTCGAGTTCGGCGCGGGTGCGACCACCAAGGTACGCCTGTTGCTCGAGCACTGCGAATTCGGCGCCTACGTGCCCGTCGACATCTCCGGCGATTTCCTGAACGCGCAAGCGGATGGCCTGCGCAAGGACTTTCCGGGCCTGCGCGTCTATCCGGTCGCCGCTGATTTCACCGCACCGTTCGCGCTGCCGGCCGAGATCGCCGAAACGCCGAAGGTAGGCTTCTTCCCAGGATCGACGATCGGCAATTTCGAGCCGCAGGAGGCCGCCGATTTCCTGCGCACCGCGCGTGAAATCCTGGGCTCTGGCGCGCAGATGATCATCGGCGCCGACCTCGAGAAGGACGAGCGCGTGCTGTACAACGCCTATAATGATTCAGCCGGCGTCACCGCGCGCTTCAATCTCAATGTGCTGGTGCGCATCAATCGCGAGCTCGGCGGCAATTTCGATCTTCCCGCCTTCTCGCATCGCTCGGTCTACAACCGCGACCGCCACCGCATCGAGATGCACCTGATCAGCCGCAAGGCGCAGAGCGTGCGGATCCTCGGCAACACCTTCTCGTTCCGTCCCGGCGAGAGCATTCACACCGAGAACAGCTACAAATATTCGCTGGAGCGGTTCACGGAGCTGGCTCGAAATTCGGGCTGGACGGTGCGAGAGTCCTGGACCGACGCGGCAAAGATGTTCTCGGTTCACGCGTTGGTCGCTTCGGAATGAGATTCCGAAGCCGAGCCCAGCGACACGGATTCCCACGCCGCGACCACGATAAGGATCGCGGTCGTGAGGATCGACAGCCATAGCGGCGACAGCTCGCTTGCGAACCAGCTCAGCACGAGCAGCGCGACGATGCCCGCGATGTGGGAGAGCTGCAGGAAGCCCCGGATCGAGAGCTTGAACAGGATCGTCCCGACCAGGAACAGAAGCGGGCCACCGATCGCGCTCAAGATCGTCTTGAGATCGGAGTGGCCGCCGGGATGCTTCAGCACCAGTTCATCCGAAACCGCGGTCAGGATGATGCCGGCGACGATCGGCATGTGCAGATAGGTGTAGGCAAGGCGCGCCAGTTTCCCTGATTCGACCGATTTCGAGATCAGTTCGGAGCCGGCTTCGGCGCCCTTGTGGAAATAGATCCACCACATCGCGATGCTGCCGACCAGCGAGAACACGAAAGCGAGGATGTTCTCGGTCGTCCAGCTCAGCTCGGCAAAGGTCGCGCCGTTCACGACAACCGCCTCGCCAAGCGCAATGATGATGAAGAGGGCGCAGCGCTCGGCCATATGGCCGCCTTCGACCGCCCATGCCTCGAGCGATGACAGCCCCAACCTCGGGACCCAGAACCGCGCCGCCGGCGAGACATATTCGATCACGAGTGCAATGATCCACAGCCATAGCCTGGACTCACCTTCGGCAAGGCCGCCGAGGATCCAGAACACGGCGGAGGTGGAGAGCCAGGCCAGGATGCGGATGGCGTTGTGGCGCACCGCGGTCCAGTGATGCGGCGTCGAGAACAGCCAGAACGCGGTGCGTCCGACCTGCATCACTGCATAGGCAATCGCGAACCACAGGCCGCGGTCTTCAAAGGCCTTCGGGATCGAGGTCGACAGCACGAGGCCGCCGAGCATCATCAGGAACAGCAGGATACGTACCGGCGTCAGCTCCGGATTGAGCCAATTGGTCACCCAGGCCGTGAAGACCCAGACCCACCACACCGCGAGGAACAGCAGCGTAACCTCGACGGCGCCGATCGGCGTGAAATGATGAAGCAACGTGTGCGAGATCTGCGTGACCGCGAACACGAACACCAGATCGAAGAACAGTTCGGCATAGGTGACGCGGCTGTGCTGGTTGGGCACGACGACGCGAAACATCGCGCCGCGTCGATTGTCCGCAGCCATCAGTGGCCCCCTGGAGCATGATCCGGAAAAGTGGAGACCGGTTTTCCCTCGCGACAAACGCGGAGCGTTTGCGCGGAGATCATGCTCAAACAAAGAGATGAGATCATGATCTGATTCCGTCTAGTCGGATCATGATCGAACGAGATGATCAGGCCTCGGGTCCGCCGGGCACCCCGGTCTGCAGCGCCAGTGCGTGCAGCACGCCGCCCATCTGCCCCTTGAGCGACTGGTAGACGATCTGGTGCTGCTGAACGCGGGACTTGCCGCGGAAGGATTCCGAGATCACCGTTGCCGCGTAATGGTCGCCATCACCGGCCAGGTCGCGGATCGTCACCACGGCATCGGGAATGGCTGCCTTGATCATCGATTCGATATCGCGGGCGTCCATCGGCATCCCAATACACCTCCATTCGACCGTTCAAATCGCGGCCGGCACGGCCAGCCGCGGGGAACAAAACCTAGCGCTTGCGCTCTTCTAGGTCATCCTATCAGGCACTATATTCCGCTTCCAATCGTTTTAGCTGCATCAATCGGTCACAACGAACTGACCAAAAAAGGCGCAGAACCATGAAACTCCCAGGTCCCGACCATCCGATCACGATTACACCCAATCCCAAGCGCGTCCGCGTCCGGGCGGGGGATGTCGTCATCGCCGACTCCACCCCACGCGCTGACCCTGAAGGAAGCGAGCTATCCCGCCGTGCAATACATCCCGCGGGAGGACGCCAACATGGCCCTGCTCTCCCGGACCGAGCGGACCACACATTGCCCCTACAAGGGCGACGCGAACTATTTCAGCATCAATGCCAACGGCAAGACGCTGGATAATTCGATCTGGACCTATGAAACGCCCTTCCCGGCGATGACCGAAATCGCGGGACACCTGGCGTTCTATCCGGACAAGGTCACGATCGAGGAAGTGGCGTAAGGGCGGAAGTTACTGCCTGCCGTCATGGCCGGGCTTGACCCGGCCATCCATGCAATTGCTCGCGCTGGTACCGAGACGTGGATGCCTGGGACGAGCCCGGGCATGACGACGCGCCTCTATCGCTTCCACCGCTGAATGCTAAGCCCTGAATATCGTGAGCCCAAGTATCAGGAGCACCAGGAAGATCACGACGAAGATATAGAACAACACCCGCGCGATATCGGCTGACGCCGCCGATATGCCGGTGAAGCCGAGCAGGCCGGCTATAATAGACACCACAAGAAAAATCAGCGCCCACTTAAGTAACGTCATCGCCCGCTTCTCCAGCTATTTCGCGGAGGTAACCGCAGGAGATGGCGCGAGTTCCAAGGCAGCGAGCGGCGAATCATCGTCGCCCGCTTTCCCGTTGCACGTTGCGCTATCGTTGGATGCGCCCCGGAGGGCCGGACGGGGTGGCATCATCGTCCGGCATGCCGTTCGGAGACAGGCCGGTCCCGGGCGTGCCCGGCGATGTGTTGGGCGTACCCGGCTGGCTGAGGGACGGATTGGGCGTGGTGGACGTCCCGCCGCTGCCCATTCCGGTGGTGGAGCTCGATTGTCCGCCGGGCGCCGATGAGATACCGGCCGATCCCGGGTTGGTCGGTGCGGCCGGTGGCGCACTGCCGACCCCGGACGACGTACCGCCTTGCGCTGTCCCGATGCCGCCGCCTGGAGCTTGCGCGAAGGCGGCTGATGACGCCGTCATCAATGACATCGCGATGACAGCCGATAGATGCAATTTGTGTCGCATGATAATTCTCCGCATTGCATGCGGCCGCACCAACGTCCCGTGACTCGCGTCGTTCCGTTGCGCTCGCAAGCGCGAGATCACATCGACGTTTTCGGAATGTCACGATTGGGCCTTGCCCAATCGGGTTCCGGGTTGCAACATCAAGACCGATCACCTCTTAAGAGGGGCGCCTATGAGCTCGATCTCCCACACCATGGCGACCGCGGAAGCTCACGCCGCACCGAAAGCAAAAGCGCGCAACGCCGCGCTCGATCGCGCCCGCACCTTCTTGACGCTCGTGGTGTTGCTGCACCACGCCGTGATTCCCTACACGTATTTCGGACACACCGATCCGAAATATTGGATCGGCTTCGACATGGTCGTGCTCGCCACCGACAGTTTCTTCATGGCGATGTTCTTCTTCCTGTCGGGACTCTTCGTGTGGCCGGGTCTCGCTCGGAAAGGGCCAGTGCAATATTTGCTCGATCGCCTGGTTCGGCTTGGCCTGCCCTTCGTGATCTGCGCGTTCACGCTCATTCCGCTGGCCTATTACTCCTTCGCGCTGCGCCAAACTCCGGATCTGAGCTTCTCGGAGTTCTGGTGGAAGACGATCACCGTGGGCCCATGGCCGAGCGGCCCGATCTGGTTTCTCTGGGTCTTGCTCGCCTTCGACCTCGTCGCGAGCGCGCTCTATCTGTTGTCGCCCAAAATCATCGATCCGATCAACCGACTGTCGCTCAAAGGTCATGAGCAGGCCACCTTATTTTTCGTGGTCATGCTTGCGGTCACCGCCGGGCTCTACATTCCGGGGCGCGTTCACTATGGGCCAGGCAGTTGGTTCGAGTTCGGGCCGTTCTCGGTGCAGCACGGCCGCGTGTTGCTCTATACGACCTACTTCTTTTTTGGCGCCGGCATAGGCGCGATGTATTTGGATCGCGGTCTATTGGCTGCAGATGGCCGGCTGGCGAGGAGCAGTTGGGGCTGGGCGGTCGCGGCGCTCGTTCCGTATTGCCTGATGTGGGTGCTGATCTACATCAAGCGCGAAATCCTGGGGAATCCGGTATGGCTGCCGAGCTGGTATGAGGCGACCTATGGTCTCTTCTTCGCCTCCTTCAGCGTGGCCATCATGTTTGTGATCCTGGCCTATTTCCTGAGATTCAAGCAATCCGGCTGGAGCATCCTCGATCCGATGCAGCCTGATGCCTATGGCATGTTCCTGGTGCACTATCCGATCGTGCTCTGGCTGCAATATTGGATGTTCGATTTCAATTGGCCGGCAATCGTGAAGGCGGCCATCGCCTTCGTGCTGACCGTGCTGCTGAGCTGGGCGGCGACCGCGGCCTTGCGGAAGATTCCAGGCGCGAACCACGTGCTCTGAAGCCGTCGTCTTCGCTGTCATTGCGAGGAGCGACAGCGACGAAGCAATCCATTGCTCCGCAAGTGGCGAAATGGATTGCTTCGCTTACGCTCGCAATGACGGGGATAGAAGCCGGCGACCCTACGCCGCCTTGCCGCTCATATAGGCCGGCAGCCAGCGCTCGAACGCCTCGTTCAGCGTCGTGATCGCCATCGGCGTTTCGCCCGCGATCGCGATTGCGTCGCCGCCGGTGGTGCCGATGCGCGCGCAGGGCATGCCGCAACCCCGCATCTTGGCGAGCACGCGCCCGGCGTCCGCCTCCGGCACGGTGACGATGTAGCGCGCCTGATCCTCGCCGAACCAGTAGGCGTGCGGCACCAGCGCTGTCGGTGCCGCCAACAGGCGCGCGCCGATGCCGCTTGCGATCGCCATCTCGGCAAGCGCGATCAATAGCCCGCCGTCGGAGACGTCATGCACCGCGGTTGCGGTCCCGGCATGAATCATGCCGCGCACGACGTCGCCGTTGCGCTTCTCGGCGGCGAGATCGACCGGCGGTGGCGCGCCTTCCTCGCGGCCGCAGATCTCGCGCAGATAGACGGACTGGCCGAGCCCAGCCATGGGTCTCGCCGATCAGCAGGATCGCCTCGCCTTCCGCCTTGAACGCAAGCGTCGCCGACTTGGTGAAATCGTCGAGCACACCGACGCCGCCGATCGAGGGCGTCGGCAGAATGGCGCGGCCGTTGGTCTCGTTGTAGAGCGAGACGTTGCCGGACACGACCGGGAAGTCCAGCACGCGGCAGGCTTCTGAAATGCCCTTCAGGCAGCCGACGAACTGGCCCATGATCTCGGGCCGTTCAGGATTGCCGAAATTGAGGTTGTCGGTGATCGCGAGCGGCTTGCCGCCGACGGCGGTGATGTTGCGCCAGGCTTCCGCAACCGCCTGCTTGCCGCCCTCGAACGGATCGGCCTCGCAATAGCGAGGCGTCACATCGACCGTCATCGCAAGCCCCTTCGGCCCGTCCTGCACGCGGACCACGGCAGCATCGCCGCCGGGGCGCTGCACGGTATTGCCGAGGATGACGTGATCGTACTGCTCCCAGACCCACCGCTTCGAGCAGAGATCGGGCGTGCCGATCAGCTTCTCCAGCGCCTGCGGAACGCCAAGCGGCGTCTCGACGTCGCGCGCATGGATCACCGGCTGTGCGATGGAAGCCGTGTGCGGACGATCGTAGACCGGCGCCTCGTCGCCGAGCTCCTTGATCGGCAGATCGGCCATGACGTCGCCGCCATGCTTCACCACGAAGCGCTTGGTCGGGGTGGTGTAGCCGACCACCGCAAAATCGAGGCCCCATTTGCGGAAGATCGCCTCGGCTTCTTGCTCCTTCTCGGGCTTGAGCACCATGAGCATGCGCTCCTGGCTTTCCGAGAGCATCATCTCGTAGGCGCTCATGCCAGTCTCGCGGGTCGGCACCGCGTTGAGGTCGAGGTCGACGCCGAGATCGCCCTTGGCGCCCATCTCGACCGCCGAGCAGGTCAGCCCGGCTGCGCCCATGTCCTGGATCGCGATCACGCAGCCTTTTTCCATGATCTCGAGGCAGGCCTCGAGCAAGAGCTTCTCCGCGAAGGGATCGCCGACCTGCACGGTCGGCCGCTTCTCCTCGGAATTGTCGTCGAACTCGGCCGAGGCCATCGAGGCGCCATGGATGCCGTCGCGGCCGGTCTTCGAACCGAGATAGACGATCGGCATGTTCACGCCGGAGGCCGCCGCGTAGAAGATCTTGTCGGCGTCGGCGAGACCGACGGCCATGGCATTCACCAGGATGTTGCCGTCGTAGCGGGTGTGGAAGCGGACCTGCCCGCCGACCGTCGGCACGCCGAAGGAATTGCCGTAGCCGCCAACGCCGGCGACGACACCGGAGACGAGATGCCGGGTCTTCGGATGCTCGGGCGCGCCAAAGCTCAGCGCATTGAGGCAGGCAATGGGGCGCGCGCCCATCGTGAACACATCGCGTAAAATGCCGCCGACACCGGTGGTCGCGCCCTGATAGGGCTCGATATAGCTCGGGTGGTTGTGACTCTCCATCTTGAAGACCACGGCCTGGCCGTCGCCGATGTCGATCACGCCGGCATTCTCGCCCGGCCCCTGGATCACCCATGGCGCTTTCGTGGGCAGCCCGCGCAGATGGATGCGCGAGGACTTGTACGAGCAGTGCTCGTTCCACATCGCCGAGAAGATCCCTAGCTCGGTGAAAGTCGGCACCCGTCCGATCAATTTCAGGATGCGCTCATACTCGTCCGGCTTGAGCCCGTGGGCGGCGACGAGTTCGGGGGTAATCTGGGGCTCGTTCATGGGTCCCTTATTAGGTAGATCGGCCGTGCGGGCAAAGGCCTTTTATGGCGCTTTTCCGCCCTGTCCAGAGCTTTGCGGCGGCGCGCCGCAGGCTAAGGAATTTGCACTGCAGCACAGGATCGGATTTAAGGATCGAAACTCAATTTTGAAAGCCTGCGAGCGTGAACGACCTTTCCAAGACCGCATTCCTCCAGCGCCCAGACCTGCATGTCGCGACCGAGGGCGAATTCAAGGGCTGGCGCACCTGGATCCGCGACAGCTTCGAGAGCCATATCGGCCCGTTCTGGCACCGGATGGATGAGACCGGCCGCGTGCATTGCGCCTTCCGGGTGGAGAAAAAGCACCTCAACGGCATGCGCAACGTCCATGGCGGCTGCTTCATGGCCTTTGCGGATTACTGCCTGTTCGCGATTGCCTCGGCCGAGCTGGAAGGCCCGGGCGTGACGGTGGCATTCTCCTGCGAATTCCTCGACGCGGCACGCGAGGGCGAGCTGGTCGAATGCATTGGCGAGGTGACCCGCGCCGGCGCCTCGCTGATCTTCCTGCGCGGCGTTCTGAAATCCGCCGAGCGCCCGCTATTCACCTTCTCGGGAACGATCAAGCGGGTGAAGCGGAAGGCGCCGCTTGAGGCCAGCGCATAGCTCCTTGACTTCCCTTTGCCTTTCCTTTTGGCGCTCTCACGCTAAGAGTGGCTCTCAGCGCGCCAATGCGCCGGGAGCCAACAGGTGCCGAAGAGCACGTCAAGGACGGGTAGCGTGACGGCTGCCGTGGAAACGCCTGCGCTATCAGCCCTGAAGCGGCCGCACCATCGCTGGCAGGATTATGCGCTGCTGCTCGCGCTCGCCTGCTGCTGGAGCTCGACCTATCCGCTGACCAAGATCGGTCTCGGCTCGATCCCGCCGCTCACCTTCATCTCGGCCCGCTCACTGATCGCGGCGCTGTTCCTCTTGGTGATCCTGCGCATCCGCGGCCTTCGCATTCCAACCGACGCCAAGGCGTGGAAGCTGTTCGCCTTCCAGCAGACCATCAACTCGACAGTCCCATTCCTGGTGATCAACTGGGCGCAGCAATATGTGGCCGCGGCTCCCACCGTGGTGCTGGCCTCGACCACGCCGATCTTCGCATTCCTGATCACCTGGGCCATCACGCGGCATGAGCCGGCCACGCTGTTGAAACTCACTGGGGCGATCCTCGGCCTTGCCGGCACCGCCGTCATCATCGGCCTCGATGCGCTCGGAGGCCTCGGCAGCGAGCTCTTCGCCGAGATGGCGATCCTGCTCGCCACCATCTCGTTCGCCTGCGCCACGATCTTCGGCCTGCGCCTGTCCGGTTACGACCCGATGGTGGTCGCGGCCGGCTCGCTGTTGTTCGGCGGGCTGGTGCTGCTACCGGCATCTCTCATCATTGACCATCCCTGGACCTTGCGCCCGACGCCGCAGGCGCTCGCCGCCGTCGTCACCATGGGCATCTTCTCCAGCGCGATCGGCCTGATGCTGTTCTACATGTGCCTCACCCGCCTCGGCACGCTGACCACCAATGCGCAGGGCTATCTGCGCATCCCGATCGGCGTCGGCCTGTCGGTGGTGCTGCTCGGTGAATCCGTACCCTCGAACCTCGCGCTCGGGCTCGTCCTCGTCATGGCCGGCGTGGCGGCGATGACCGTTCCCGGCAACCGCTACAAGCTCGCCCTGAACTGGCTGCGTGTGCGGCTGAGGGGCTGAGAGGCGAGCAGGCGGCCTGGCTACTTCTGGTCGTCGGCGAGCAGCCTCTTGTATTTCTCGACGTCGCGCGCGACGAGCTGTTGCAGCACGTCCGACGCATGCTCGTTGGCGTCGGGCGCAACCGTCGAGAGATCGGCAAAGCGCTTCTTCACCGCCTCGCTCTCGACCGCCGTGCGGGCTGCGACATTGAGTTTTGCGATGATCGCGGGCGGCGTGCCCTTCGGCGCAAACAGACCGTTCCAGCCCTGCGCCTCGAATTCAGGCAGGCCCGCTTCCGCAGAGGTCGGCAGATCCGGCAGCGTCGCGAGCCGCACGGTCGAGCCGACCACGAGCCCCTTCACCAGCTTCTCGTTGATCGCCTGCGACACCGAGGCCGCCGCATCGCATACGCCGTCGATCTGGCCTCCGATCGCATCCGTCAGCGCGGGCGCCGCGCCGCGATAACCGACAAGCGTCACGTCGATCCCGGCGGCATTCACAAAACTTTTGCAAATGAGGTAATTCGAGGAGCCGACGCCGGCATGGCCGAGATTGACCTTGCCCGGATTCTTCTTCGCGTAGGCGATGAAGTCCTGCAGATCCTTGGCTGGAAAGTCCTTGCGTAACGCAATGATGCCAAAGGTCTTTGCGACCACCGCGATCGGCGCAAAGGAGCCCGGTGTGAACGGCAGTTTCGGATAGATCGTGTAGGTGGCGGCGCTGGTGCCGGCATTGCCGATCGCAATCGTGTAGCCATCCGGTTCGGCACGCGCAGCCCGCGCAAGTGCGGTCGAACCGCCGGCGCCAGCGACATTCTCGATCACGATCGGCTGTCCGAGCGCCACGCTCATCTGCTCAGCAACGACGCGCGCGATCACATCGGACGTGCCGCCCGCTGCGAACGGCACGATCATGGTGATGGGATGCTTTGGGAAATCCTGGGCTGTCGCTGTGGCCGCAAGCCAAAGTGCCGCGATCGCCGCGAGGCACCTCGCGACGAGCGACTTCACGCCGCCTTTTCCAGATGCTGGACCAGACCCGCGAACAGGCCGCGGCCGTCGGTGCAGCCCATGATGTCTTCGACGTGGTTTTCCGGATGCGGCATCATGCCGAGCACGTTGCCGCCGTCGTTGACGATGCCAGCGATCGAATTAGCGGCGCCGTTGATGTTGTGGCGCTCGTCCACCACGCCTTCCGGCGAGCAGTAGCGATAGAGCACCCGCCCTTCGCCTTCCAGCCGCTTGATCGTCTCTTCATCCGCCTCGTAATTGCCCTCGCCGTGCGCGACCGGCACGCGGATCACCTGGCCTGCATTGTAGCCGCGGGTGAACGGCGTATCCGAGCGTTCGACGCGCAGATGCACGTCGTGGCAGATGAACTTCAATCCCGCATTGCGCATCAGCACGCCGGGCAGCAGGCCGGATTCGCAGAGGATCTGAAAGCCGTTGCAGACGCCGAGCACGAGACCGCCTTTGCCGGCATAGTCGCGCACCGCGTCCATGATCGGCGCCCGCGCCGCGATCGCGCCGCAGCGCAGATAATCGCCATAGGAGAAACCGCCGGGCACCACGACGAGGTCGGTGCCCGCAGGCAGCGAAGTCTCGGCGTGCCAGACCATCGCCGGCTCCTGGCCCGAGATGAGCTTGAGCGCCCGCGCCATGTCGCGCTCGCGATTGATGCCGGGGAAGACGAGGACGGCGGATTTCATAGGGTCGGCGCTTCGTTCAGTTCGAGGCGACCTTCAATACGCTCGAGCCGCAGGTCGTAACGGCCGAGAATTCCGTATACGTTGTGAATGTCCTGCTGCAACGAGATCATATGACCCCGAATCGCATTCAATTCGGTCTTGACGTCATTGATACTGCTCTTCGTCTCACTAAGGTCCCGCTGGAGAACCTTCAGAATCTCGAAGAGGAGTTCGTTGCTTACCTCAGCCATCGCCGACCTTCTCAGCCTTTCACCTCGATAGCGTAGTTCTCGATCACTGTATTCG
This sequence comes from Bradyrhizobium sp. USDA 10063, assembly GCF_054063735.1. Classification (NCBI taxonomy): domain Bacteria; kingdom Pseudomonadati; phylum Pseudomonadota; class Alphaproteobacteria; order Hyphomicrobiales; family Nitrobacteraceae; genus Bradyrhizobium; species Bradyrhizobium sp. USDA 10063. The sequence continues at coordinate 2,127,520 of NZ_JBSSGP010000002.1, forward strand.
CCAGCAGCTTGTCCGCGGCGTCCTTCAGCGCGGCTTCCGCCTTGGCACGGTCGGAGCCGGAGAGCTCGATGTCGAACACCTTGCCCTGGCGGACGCTGGCGACGCCGTCGACGCCGAGCGATTTCAGCGCCCCCTCGATCGCCTTGCCCTGGGGATCGAGGATGCCGGATTTCAACGTAACGGTGACGCGTGCCTTCACTTAAACTTTGCCCCTCTTAGCTCTTCACCAGCACCGGACCAGAACCGGCCGGCCGCTCGTTCTCCATGAGGATGCCGAGCCGCTTCGCCACCTCGGTATAGGCTTCCAGCAGACCGCCGAGGTCACGGCGGAAACGGTCCTTGTCGAGCTTCTCATTCGACTTGATGTCCCAGAGCCGGCACGAATCGGGCGAAATCTCGTCGGCGACGATGATCCGCATCATCTCGTTTTCAAACAGCCGTCCGCATTCCATCTTGAAGTCGACCAGACGGATGCCAATCCCTAAGAAAAGCCCGGTCAGGAAGTCGTTGACGCGGATGGCCAGTGCCATGATGTCGTCGATCTCCTGCGGCGTCGCCCAGCCGAAGGCGGTGATGTGCTCTTCCGACACCATGGGGTCGTTGAGCTGGTCGTTCTTGTAATAGAATTCGATGATCGAGCGCGGTAGCTGCGTGCCTTCCTCGATGCCGAGGCGCTGCGACAGCGAGCCGGCGGCGACGTTCCGCACCACCACTTCCAGCGGCACGATCTCGACCTCGCGAATCAGTTGCTCGCGCATGTTGAGGCGACGGATGAAGTGGGTCGGCACCCCGATGTCGTTGAGGTGCTGAAACAGGTACTCCGAAATCCGGTTATTGAGGACGCCCTTGCCCTCGATCACCTGGTGTTTCTTGGCATTGAACGCGGTCGCGTCGTCCTTGAAATGCTGGATCAGGGTTCCAGGCTCTGGACCTTCGTAAAGGACCTTGGCCTTGCCCTCATAGATGCGGCGTCGACGGCTCATTGGGATGTACCGTGTTTTGTTGAAATCCATGAATCTGGTGTGCTCCGGTTGACAAGGGATTGCGACCCACGACGGAGCTGCCGCGGAAAGCCTGGAACCCCAAACAGAACAAGAACCAAGCCGTATGGCAACCTATCCGATTGGCCCCTCCAGCACAATCGACCCGGACCCCTTTGGCGGACTTATCCGCCTTGGATTGCGGCCCGGAAATCTGCCATTCTGGCTGCGGCTTAACGGCTCGTTGTCTTGCCGATTCGTCCCTTCTATCTAGGCATCCGCCGGGGCTGCCGCAACGCAAGCTCCACCCGTCCGTCAGCAGGAATTGGAACCGCCCATGACTACATTCGATAAGCGCGAGGAAGGTTTTGAGAAGAAATTCGCCCTCGACGAGGAGCAGAAATTCAAGGCCGAGGCGCGCCGCAACAAGCTGCTAGGCATATGGGCGGCGGAAAAGCTTGGCCTCACGGGCGATGCCGCCAACACCTACGCCAAAGAAGTGGTTGCCGCCGATTTCGAGGAAGCCGGCGATCAGGACGTGCTGCAGAAGGTTCTGAAGGACCTTACGGCGAAGGGCGAGGCCGTCACGGAAGGTCAAATCCGCGCCAAGATGGACGAATTGCTGGTCCAGGCCGTGGCGCAGGTGAAAGCGGGCGGTTAACCATCACCGTCATTCCGGGGCGCGTCGAGGACGCGAACCCGGAATCCATCGGGCCACATACGCAAGCGGAGAAATCGATTCCGGGTTCGTCCTTCGGACGCCCCCGGAATGACGACGCCGATGCGATGCGGTGGCCTCCTCACCCCTCCTTGAACCCGTACTCCGGTACGTTGCCACTGGCGCCGTAATATTTGTACGGCAGGAATTTTCCGGACATCGTGAACTTGACGCGGTCGCCCTTGGGATTGGGCAGACGCTCCATCACCATGTCGAAGTCGATCGCCGACATGATGCCGTCGCCGAATTCCTCCTCGATCAGCGCCTTCCAGGCCGGGCCGTTGACCATCACGAGCTCGTAGAAGCGATAGATCAGGGGATCGGTCGGCGGCATCGGTACGCCCTCTCCGCGCATCGGCGTCTCGTTCAACATCGCGATTTCGGATTTGGACAGGCCGAACAGCTCGCCGGCATTGGCGGCCTGTGGCTTGGTCAACTTCATCTGGCCGAGGATGGCGCCGACGATCAGCACTTCGGAATAGCCGCCGATCTGCTCGCAGATATGTTTCCAGCTCCAACCCTTCTCGCGCTTGATGTCGAGCAGCTTTTCGGTGAGGTCGGAACGTTTCATGGAGCTCTCCTTGCTTTCGTCATGCCCGGGCTTGTCCCGGGCAACAACGTTGTTGATGCGACTCAAGAAGACGTGGATGGCCGGGACAGGCCCGGCCATGACGTCTGGGTTGGCGGCTCGGCTTCCGACGCGATCGCCAATTCAGGCAAGCCCGGCCGCACCGTCGGCACCTTGCGCGGGTCGTGATCGGTGGTCATCGCCGCGAAGCTCTTGCTGCGGCTGACCAGGAAATCGATGATGTGGTTGCGGAGCGCGTAGTAATAGGGGTGGCGGTGCAGATCGATCCGGCCGCGATCCTTGGGTAACGGATTTTCGACGATCTCCGCCAGTACGGCGCCAGGGCCGTTGGTCATCAGGAATATCTTGTCGGCGAGATAGATCGCCTCATCCACGTCGTGGGTGATCATGAATGCGGTCTGCCCGGTCTCCAGACAGATGCGCCGCACCTCGTCCTGCAGCGTGCCGCGCGTCAGCGCATCCAGCGCCGAGAACGGCTCGTCCATCAGCATGATCTTCGGCGTGATCGAGAGCGCACGCGCAATACCGACGCGCTGCTTCATGCCGCCGGACAGTTCGGACGGGCGCTTGTGCTCCGAACCGGTGAGGCCGACGAGATCGATGAACTTCTGCGCATGCGCCTTGACCTTCGCGCGATCCCATTTGCGCCATTTCGAGCTGACGGCATAGGCGACGTTGCCAAGCACGGTGCGCCAGGGAAGCAACGCGTGGCTCTGGAAGATCACGGCGCGGTCGAGGCTCGTGCCCTCGATCGCCTGCCCGTCGACGATCACGGTACCCTCGCTCGGCTCATCGAGGCCGGCGAGAATGTTGAGCACCGTGGTCTTGCCGCAGCCGGAATGGCCGATCACGCAGCCGAATTCGCCCCGCGCCATCGAGAGCCACAGGTTTTCGAACACGGTGGTGGTGCCGCCACCGGCGCCCGGATAGCGCCGCGCGATGCCTTCGATCGAGATGAATTTGTCGGTCATCGCCCCCTACTCCGGAAACGTGACCATGCGTGTGAAACGCGCGAGGATCTGGTCGAGCAGCATGCCGACGATCCCGATCATGAGGATCGCGATGATGACATTGGTGATCGAGAGGTTGTTCCACTCGTTCCAGACGAAATAGCCGATGCCGGTGCCGCCGACGAGCATCTCGGCGGCGACGATCACGAGCCAGGCGATGCCGATCGATATCCGCATGCCCGTCAGGATCGTCGGCGCCGCGGCCGGCAGGATCACCGTGAAGGCGCGCCTGACGGTGCCGACTTCGAGCGTGCGCGCGACGTTGATCCATTCGCTGCGTACGCTGGCAACGCCGAACGCCGTGTTGAGCAGCATCGGCCATACCGAGCAGATGAAGATCACGAAGATCGCGGATATCGAAGAATCCTTGATAGTGTAGAGCACGAGCGGCATCCAGGCGAGCGGCGAGATCGGCTTCAGCACCTGGATGAACGGGTCGAGCGCCCGGCTGATCAATGGCGACATGCCGATCAGGAAGCCGAGCGGGATCGCTACCAGGACCGCGATGAGGTAGCCGAGCCCGACGCGGCCGATCGAATAAGCGAGCTGGATTCCGAGCCCCTTGTCGTTCGGCCCGTTGTCGTAGAACGGCCGCCTCAAGTGCTCCCACAATTTGGCGCCGACATCGAGCGGACCGGGCATCGCCGATTTGCCTTGCGTGGCGGTGAGCCCCATCAGCTTGGCGTATTCCGGGCTCATGTTGGTGGCCGGACTGCTGCTACGGGTCGCAAGATGCCAGATGCCGACGAGGGCAACGAACAGCACGATCGAGACGATCGCCGCGCGCAGGCGAAGCGAGTTCATCTGCTCCTCCCTGTGTGCGGGAGCGCCTTCACGACGCCTTCCTGATCTTGAAGCTCGCGAGATAGTCGTCCGGCTTGGCCGGATCGAAGGTCTTGCCCATCACCGCGAACGATTTGTACGTGGTCGTCGGCGGCGTGAGCCCCATCTCGGCCATCAGCCTGCCGGTATCGGTGGCGAGATAGACCTGCTCGGCGACCGCCTTGTAATCGACGTCGCCCTTGATCTGCCCCCAGCGCTTCATCTGCGTCATGATCCAGACCGCGAAGGACTGCCACGGGAACGGATCGAAATCGACGCGGCTCGGCTGCGTGACCACGTTGCCGAGGCCGTCGGCGAAGGTGCCCGTCAGGATCTGCTCGAGCACGATCTGCGGCTGGTTCAGATAATTCGCCGGCGCGATCGCTTCCGCGATCTGCTTGCGGTTCTCGGCCTTGTGCGCAAACGCGGTGGCGTCGATGATCGATTTCAGGAGCGCCCCATAGGTGTTCGGCATCGAGGTGACGAACTCTTTCGAGGCCGCGAAAGCGCAGCAAGGATGGCCTTCCCAGATATCCTTGGTCAGGATGTGGATGAAGCCGACGCCGTCATAGACGGCGCGCTGGTTCATCGGATCGGGGCCGAGGAAACCGTCGATATTGTCGGCGCGCAGATTGGCGACCATCTCCGGCGGCGGCACCGCGCGGATCTGCACGTCGACGTCGGGGTCGAGGCCGTGCTCGGCGAGATAGTAGCGCAGCAAATAATTGTGCATCGAATAGTCGAAGGGCACGGCGAATTTGAAACCCTTCCAATCCTTGGGATCGCGCTTGTCCTTGTGCTTGATCGAAAGCGTGATCGCCTGTCCGTTGATGTTCTCGACCGCCGGCATCGTGTAGGGCAGCGGGTTGGAGCCGACGCCCATGGTGATGGCGAGCGGCATCGGCGACAGCATGTGCGCCGCGTCGTATTCCTTGTTGATGGTCTTGTCGCGAATGACAGCCCAGCCCGCGGTCTTGATCACTTCGACGTTCAATCCGTGCTTCGCATAGAAGCCCATCGGCGCAGCCATGATGATCGGCGTCGCGCAGGTGATCGGAATGAAGCCGACCTTGAGGTCCTTCTTCTCGGGCGCGCCGCCTTGCGCGAGCACCTCGGTCGCCATCTTGATCGGGAAGAACTGCGACAGCGCCGCGAGCGCCGTGGAGGCGCCGACCGACTTCAGGAAGGCGCGACGGGCCGCGTCCTGCGGAAACACCGCGCGCATCACGGCAGAGGCGACCACGCCCTCGTAACGCTTGTCTTCGCTTTCCGCGGGCTCGCAGCGCAACGCCAGCGCCGCATTCCGGTGCTCGACTTCGTTGATATGTCGGCCGCAACTGCAGCCGGTGCGAAGACTGCGGTCGGGATCGAATGGATTGTCGAACATGGACATCGGACCTCCTGCGCGCGGCGTTGCCGTTCATTTACGCAAGGTCCATGCCAGCCCATAATTTGGGCCGATGGCTTTGATGTCGCAGGCTTTTGTCCGCGCCTTGGCGACTACAAAAACTCGTGATACACGAGAAATCGTAATCGAATTACGATTTTTCGGGGCGCCCCGCACGATGGACCTGGCTCTCAGCGCAACAGCGAGCGCGCACGACGCGGACCTGCGTGCCGCCGCCTTCGAGTGCTCGATCGAGCCGGCGCTGCTGCTCGATCCCTATGCCGACGCGATCCTCGACGCCAATCCCGCCGCCTGCTCCCTACTCGGCTACGACCGCGCGCTGCTGCGCCAGACCAAGGTAAGCGCGCTGCATGCAGGGCAATTGCCGGCCCTGATCGTCTTCACCCAGGCCGTGCTCGACAAAGGCGCGTATTGGACCGATGCGCTGACGCCGCGGCATGCGACCGGGCAGAATCTGCGGATCGAATATGCCGGCTGCGTGGTGCCGCATGACGGGCGCAAGCTGATGCTGCTCACGATGAGCGACCTCGACGCACGCCGCCGGCGCTATGTCGATGCCGCCGCCGAGGACCACATGCGCAGCGGCATTGCCACCTGGCAGCGGGTCGAGCGCGTGTTCCAGGACATCGAGCGCGAGAACCAACTGATCCTGCGCGCTGCCGGCGAAGGCATCTATGGCGTCAACGCGGAAGGAAAGACCACTTTCGTCAACCCGGCCGCCGAGCGGATGCTGGGCTGGACCGCCGAGGAGTTGGTAGGCAAGGAGATCCATCCGATCGTCCATCACACCCATCATGACGGGCGCCACTACCATGATCACGACTGCCCGATTTACGCAGCGTTCCGCGACGGCGCCGTGCACCAGGTCGACGGCGAAGTGTTCTGGCGCAAGGACGGCTCGCCGGTCTGGGTCGAATACACCTCGACGCCGATCCGCGACCGCGGCGTGGTGGTCGGCGCCGTCGTGGTGTTTCGCGACGTCAGCCAGCGGCGAGAGGCGGACGAGAAGCTGCACGCCGCACTTGCGGAGGTCGATCGGCTGCGCGAGCGGCTGGAGCTGGAGAACGCCTACCTGCAGGAAGAAATCCGCATCGAGACCAATCCGCGCGGGATCATCGGCCAGAGCGAGGCGATCCAGAAGACGCTGCGCCAGGTCAAGCTGGTGGCGCCGACGTCGGCGGCGGTGATGATCACGGGCGAGTCCGGCACCGGCAAGGAACTGATCGCGCGCGCCATCCATGAAGCCAGCAGCCGCTCCGACCGCCCGCTGATCCGCGTCAACTGCGCCGCGATCCCGCGCGAACTGTTCGAGAGCGAGTTCTTTGGCCATGTCCGTGGCGCCTTCACCGGCGCGACGCGCGACCGCATCGGCCGGTTCGAGCTGGCCGACGGCGGCACGCTGTTTCTCGACGAGGTCGGCGAAATCCCGCTGGAGCTGCAGGGCAAGCTATTGCGCGTGCTGCAGGAAGGCAATTTCGAGCGGGTCGGCGAGGAGCGCACCCGCACCGTGGATGTGCGGCTGATCGCAGCCACCAACCGCGATCTCAAGCAGGAGGTGCAGCGCGGCCGGTTTCGCGAGGATCTCTACTTCCGCCTCAACGTGTTTCCGATCGAATCGGTCCCCCTACGCGAGCGGCGCGAGGACATCCCGCTGCTGGCGCAGCATTTCCTGAGCAGCGAAAGCAAGGCGCTGAAATCCGATCTGCGCCTGTCGGAAGGCGACGCCAGGCGGCTTGCGCGCTACGACTGGCCGGGCAACGTCCGCGAATTGCAGAACGTGATCGAGCGCGCCGCGATCCTCGCCCAGAACGGCCGGCTGCGCATCGACCTGCCCGATGCATCCGGCAGCCAGACCTCGGCGGGCTCGGCCCGCGTGAAGACCGATGCGCGTCCCGCGGTGATGACGGCCGCCGAGCTGCGCGATCACGAGCGCGCCAACATCGGCGCGGCGCTGGAAGCTTGCGCCGGCAAGGTGTTCGGGCCGGGCGGTGCGGCCGAAATGCTCGACATGAAGCCGACCACGCTGGCCTCGCGGATCAAGGCGCTCGGAATTGCCGGACGGCGCCGTGCTCCGGGCTAAACTTGCATCGTGCCCTGCAGCCGATCCAATTCGCCGGCCAGATCACGCTCCACGTCCGCCGCGCGCATGTTGAACACGCGATAGTCCCGCTCCTCCAGCCATTCCCGCCGCTTGGCTCGGTCGGCCGCGATGGTCTCGCTCTCGTCAGGGTTTTCCAATTCGATCGCGATCCGGTGGATGAAGGAGACGAAATCGGGGATATGGCGCCCGACCGGGGTCTGGCGCTTGAACAGGCCGGCGAAGCGGCGATCCTTGGTCAGCGCCTGCCACAGGATGCGCTCGGCATCGGTCGGATTGCGCCGGAGCAGCCGCGCCAGCCCGCGCACGGTGCTGCTGGCATCAGCGGAGGCGCCGCCCTGCCCCTGCTCGGCCAGCAGCGCCCGCAGCTTGGTCGCCTGCTCGCCGTCGAGCACGCCGCCCTTGGCCGGCCCCTTGCGTCCCTCGGCGATCGCCATGATCACCCCGTGCAGGGTATGCATGTCCTGCTTGGTCGGCTCCATCCGGGTGAAGATGTTGCGCAGATTGACCAGCATGGTGTCGCGCTTCTCGCGCGGCCGCAGGAACTCGACCCTGTCGAGCTCGGCAACCAGATTGTCGAAGAAGGCCTGGACCTGGTGCTGCGAGGCGCGCTCGGATCGTTCGGGCATCGCGAACGGCAGTTCGCCCGATGTCGAGAGCTTGAACCACTCATAGCCCATCAGCAGCACCGCCTGGGCCAGGTTCAGCGAGGCGAAGCCCGGGTTGACCGGGAAGGTGACGATGCGGTTGGCAAGCGCGACCTCCTCGTTGGTCAGGCCGGCGCGCTCCCGGCCGAACAGGATGCCGGCGCCGCCGCCGGCCGCGACATGCGTCACGATCTCGCGGGCGGCTCCATCCGGCCCGACCACCGGCTTGGCCTGGTCATGGGCGCGGGCGGTGGTGGCATAGAGGAGGTCGAGATCGGCGACCGCCTGCGCGAGCGTGTCGAACAACTCGACCCCGTCGAGAATATGGTCGGCGCCCGCTGCGGCGCGCTGCGCGGCGATGTTCGGCCAGCCATCGCGGGGATTGACCAGCCGGAGCCGCGACAGCGCAAAATTGCCCATTGCGCGCGCAGCCATCCCGATGTTCTCGCCAAGCTGCGGCTCGACCAGGATCACCACGGGACCCCTGAGGTCGTGGCCGGTCTTGGTCTTGTCGGTGCCGGACATCTTAGACTTCGCTTCCTGATTCAACCTCTGAACAATCTGATTCAGGTCCTGAAGGCGCTGAATCAGATTGCCAAGTTTCCTGTCGCGCCCGGATTGCCCCGCGGGCGCAATTTTCTCAAGCGGAATAATGGCGTTACGGCCGCTTTTGAATCTTCATCCGAAACCTGAGGGGGCGCAGCGTCGCAACGCCACTTCAGCCCTTCCCCTGCCGCCTCGAAGCATGAAACATAACGGCGGCATTCTCGGCTAAAGGATGAGCCGAAACTGCATAACCCCTTGGCTTCCGCCGGCGCTTTCCCGGTGCTATAGGCCGCAAACATATTCCGCTAGTCGCGCCCGAAAGCGCGCTGTTCCCCAAGAGGCCCTATTCCCATGGCAAAAATCAAGGTGACCAACCCCGTCGTCGAACTCGATGGCGACGAGATGACCCGGATCATCTGGCAGTACATCAAGGACAAGCTGGTCCACCCGTTCCTTGACATCAACCTGATGTATTTCGACCTGGGGATGGAACACCGCGACAAGACCAACGACAAGGTCACGATCGACGCGGCGGAAGCGATCAAGAAGGTCGGCGTCGGCGTCAAATGCGCCACCATCACCCCCGACGAGGCCCGGGTGAAGGAGTTCGGCCTCAAGGAGATGTGGAAGTCGCCGAACGGCACCATCCGCAACATCCTGGGCGGCGTGGTGTTCCGCGAGCCGATCATCTGCAAGAACGTGCCGCGCCTCGTGCCGGGCTGGACCAAGCCGATCATCATCGGCCGTCACGCCTATGGCGACCAGTACCGCGCCACCGACATCAGGTTCCCGGGCAAGGGCACGCTGTCGCTGAAGTTCGTCGGCGAGGACGGCACCGTGATCGAGAAGGAGGTCTTCAAGGCGCCTGGCGCCGGCGTCGCCATGGAGATGTACAATCTGGACGAATCCATCGCGGACTTCGCCCGCGCCTCCTTCAACATGGGCCTGGCGCGCGGCTATCCGGTCTATCTCTCGACCAAGAACACGATTCTTAAGGTCTATGACGGCCGCTTCAAGGACATCTTCCAGGAGATTTTCGACAACGAGTTCAAGTCGCAGTTCGAGGCCAAGAAGCTTACCTACGAGCACCGCCTGATCGACGACATGGTCGCTGCCGCGCTAAAATGGTCAGGTGGCTACGTCTGGGCCTGCAAGAACTACGACGGCGACGTGCAATCCGACACGGTTGCCCAGGGCTACGGCTCGCTTGGCCTGATGACCTCCGTCCTCATGACGCCCGATGGCAAGACCATGGAAGCCGAGGCCGCGCACGGTACGGTGACCCGGCACTATCGCGAGCACCAGAAGGGCAAGGAGACCTCGACCAACTCGATCGCCTCGATCTTCGCCTGGACCCGGGGCCTCGCCCACCGCGCCAAGCTCGACAACAATCCCGAGCTCGCGAAGTTCGCCGACACGCTGGAGAAGGTCTGCGTCTCCACCGTCGAGGACGGCTACATGACCAAGGACCTCGCGCTCCTGGTCGGCGCCGACCAGCGCTGGCTCTCCACCACCGGCTTCCTCGACAAGGTCGCCGAGAACCTCACCAAGGCGATGGCGACCTAAGGCCGCCTCCCGGGCTTTGCCCACTCCCGGGGAATACGTGTGGAGATTGACCATGCCGCTCCCCGGGAAAGTCGCGCTCGCATTGCTCTTGCTGTCGGGCACGCTCACAAGCGTGCACGCGGAAACACCTCTTCCCGAGGCGATCGCTGCGCCGGGAGAAGCGGTCGTGCTCAGCGTTCACGCCGAGGGCGCGCAGGTCTATGAGTGCAAGGCCGGCGTCGAAGGCAATTTGGCCTGGGCCTTTCGCGAGCCGATCGCAACGCTGATGGCCGACGGCAGGACCGTCGGCCGCCACTATGCCGGGCCGAACTGGGAGCATGTCGACGGCAGCGCCGTGCTTGGCAGGGCCTCCGGCAATGCGCCGGGCGCGACGCCGAACGATATTCCCTGGCTCAAGCTCGACGTGATCTCGCGCCGCGGCAGCGGTACGCTGTCCGACGTCACGACGGTGCAGCGGATCAACACCGCGGGCGGCATCCTCGAAGGAGCGTGCGACAAGGCCGGCGCCACCCATAGCGCACCCTACTCCGCCGACTACGTGTTTCTCCGCAAGGGCTGAGCGGTTCGGCGCGGCAAGACCGTAGGATGGGTAGAGCGCAGCGAAACCCATCGCGATAAAGCAAGCGGCGCGCATGATGGGTTTCGCTTCGCTCTACCCATCCTACGAGTCCGGCGTGCGCCGTTCGACCCTCATCCTGAGGAGCGGCGTCTTCGCCGCGTCTCCGGACGATGCTGCGCATCGCCGGGAGAAGGATGAGGCCCCGCCAGTGGCCTCGCCCTTCGAGACGACCGCTGCGCGGTCTCCTCAGGGTGAGGAGATAGACACGCGTGCGCTGCACCTTCGGTCGACGTCTGATTCAATTTTCAAACAGCGCAGAGGATGTGAGTTCGCATTCTCGCGGCGCTGCGCGTCCGAGGTTTGCGTCTCGTTTCACCCTCCTCGATGTCAGAGGGCGCAGGGAAAGCCGGGTGCCGGTTGCACCCATGGGCCCCGTGCAACAAAAAGCACGGGGGTAGGACCACAGGTTCAACCGAAGCATTCCGGCTTTCCCTGCGCGATGGTTTACGGCTTACTTCGTGCTCTTCCCGGTGACCGGGCTTTCTTGCCACCGTCACCTGCGGGATACTTCCCGCAAGCTTAGCGCCAGCGTCGGGGCGCCAGAACCACACGACTTCGCCGTCCGCGAGTGCCACGCTCGTCAGTCGTGACACTCTCGTCCACCGCATCTCACCGCAACGTTCGTGACGATCGCGACCCGCCCCTCATTTGGGTGAGACGGCGCTATAGGCGACTGATTTGCGCCAATAGTGAAGCGGAATATTTTTGCGTGAAAGGCTGGACAGACTTTCGAGTGATTTGCCCGTCGGGTCGTTCTGTCGCGGCCAAGCATCAAAATCGTCGTTGCGCTCGAAGCGAAGCAGGCCGTAGCGAAAACAAGACGACGGTCTCAAAGGCTCAGCCGAATGCCCTGCATGTCCGATTTCGGAGACAAGAACGGAAATAGAAAACTCAATCCGAAGGTGACCGTTTTTGACCCGGCGCCGACAAAGCGAGATATTCGCTCGAACGTCCGGTGCCACACTTAGCGCTCCTAGCGCTGCGTTATACGGCTTCCGTCGGCAATTCGGTCGCTGGGATGCAGGACGACCCGATCGCCGGCCGAAAGTCCGGAGACCACTTCGGCCAGCCGATTGTTGCGATGTCCGACTTGGACTGGAGTGCTTCTGGCACGACCGTTCTCGTCGGCAAAAACGGTCCACTGATCACCTTTTCGGAACAAGGCGCTTACGGGGACGGTCAAGGCGTCTGAACCGCTCCAAGTGGTCACGTGGACGACAACGCGGTAGTCGTGACCTAGCTGCGACCACACCTCCGGCGGATCCACGAAGTCGATAGTCACCCGGACCCGCTGCTCCTCAATGCCAAGCGCCGATACCTTCAAGAAGCCGGCCGGATCTACGCGGACGACCTTCCCCTTGATGGGCTGTCCGCCCCAACTGTCGATTCGGACGGCCGCGTCCACCTTGATCTGGACCGCGTCGGTCGAGAGCAGTTCCGCTATGACCTCCAGATCGAGCGGATCGCCGATCTCGACGAGCGGCGCTCCGGGCAGAACCACCGCCTCGCTGTCCTGGATGATTTTCAGCACCCGTCCGCCTGCCGGCGCAAGCACCCGGACGCAGCACGTCGGCTCCGCTGAGGGCGCGGTGTTAGCCGGGTCCATCAGTCGTGCCGCAAGGCTGGCGCGCACCGCGCGACGCATGTCGACTTGAGCCTTCGCACTCGCCAAGGCCGCCTCATTGGTAGCGACATCGAACTTCGCCTTGTCGAAGGCCTGGGCCGAGATGGTCTGTGTCCGCGAGAGAGCCTGCGCCCGCTGGAATTCGGTCCTGGACAGGTCCAGCGCGGCCTCGATCCGCTGCACCTCGGCTGCCTGCTGCTGGATGGCAGCATCGGCAGCCAGGACCTCGGCCTGAAGCTGATCGCGAGAGCGTACGTCAATGAAGCTCGGCAGCGTCGGCTGCATCAGGGCGACGACGGTCTGGCTGGCGACGACCTCGTCGCCGACGTGAAGTGAAGGTCCCTTCTCTCCTAGCGGATGCGAAATTCTCAGCACCTTTCCCGCAATAGGTGCCGAGACGGTGTAGACGTGGCGGACGCGGGTCTTGCCGTCGTCGTCCGCCGTGACTTCGATCGGGCCTTTTGCCACAGTGGCGAGATCGACGAGAACCGGCTGAGGCCAGGCAAACCAAGCCAGTCCCCCCGCTATCGCGACCAGAGCCGCAGCACCGACAATACGTCTGGTCCAATTCGCCGGCATGGCTAGTCTCGTGTCTTGAGGACCGCAACAAGGTCCAGGTTATCGATGCGTTCGCGGATAACCGCTGCGGAAGCGATAGCAGCCAACACCACCACGGACGCGGCGACGACGTAGGTCGAATGCTCGACGACGAGGCGGACGCGCATAAGTTCGCCGGCCAAATTTGTCTTCATGACCCATGCGAGCCCGTAGCCCATTACCCACCCAGGCGGCTGCGCGACGAGCGTCAGGATAGCGAGTTCAAGCAGGAGGATGCGCAAAACCTCGCCGCGCGTGAAGCCGAGGACGCGCAGGCTCGCCAGTTCCCGCGCCCGTTCGGATAGCGAAATCCGGGCGTTGTTGTAGACCACTCCGAACGCGATCACCGCAGCGAGGCCGGTGTAGATGCTCGCCATCGTGGTAACGAGCAGCGCGACGGTCTTGCGGAAGTTCGCGAGCGAGACACGCTGCAGCGCCACGCCGCTGATCGTCGGCATGGATTTCACGGACGCGTAGAATTCCTCCTTCCGGTTCTCGTCGAGGCTGAGGTTCACGCTGTTCACGACGGGCGCCTCGCGCATGAATTTATGAAGAGCGCCGATATCCATCATGCCCCTGATGCCGAAGTAGTCCTCGACGGTGGCCACGATCGGAATCGTCACGGTGCGTCGGGCACCCTCCAGCAGATCGACCTCGACGGTGTCGCCGGCCCCGACGCCGAGGATGTGGCCGAGCATGCTCGAGATCGCAAGACCCGTATCGGGAACTACGACCGGCCGAAGGCCGACGTCGATGATGCGCCTCAGATCGGCATCGGTGGGCCGGCCGCTGATCGTGATCCGTCGTTCGACGTTGCCATGGCGGATCCGCGCGGGCACCTCGCGGGACGGCTCGGCGGTGAGAACGCCGGGAAGCCGGTTTACTTGCGCCACGACGTTTTCGACCCGCTTCTCGACGAAGCCGATGGTCGCGTCCTGCCGATCGGCGAGAAAATAGGTTACGTCGATCAGTTGCTCCATCGTGTCCCGCGTGAACAGCGAGACGATCAGGATCGCGGTGGCCAGAGCCATGCCCAGTGCCGTGAACGTCGCCCTAAGGGGATGCCGCGCGATGTTGCGGATCATCATCAGCGTTGGCTGCGACGCGATCTGGTCGAGCTGGATGCTCGTCGGAAGCAGACGCCGGTAAACCGGAGGAGCAGGCGGCTGCATGGCGACGGCGGGCGGCAGCTTCACTACTTCGCGCAGAGCCCGTAACGCGCCGATCGCGGCGGCGGCCACGCTGAGCGCGCCGGCGGTAACATACAGATCCGGAGCTTTTGCGAAGACGAGGAACGGGAAGTGGAAGAAGTCGCCGAACAAGGCGGTGACACGCAATCCGAGCCACGTGCCGGCGATGCCTCCCACAATGGTTCCCACTGCGACGATTAGGGCGACGAACTTAAGGTAGTGCAGCACGATGCTGCGATCGGCGTAGCCCAAGGCTTTCAGCAGACCGATTTGCTCGCGCTCAAGCGCAACCAACCGAGTCAGGGTGAGATTGACCAGGAAGGCGGCGACCAGCAGAAAGATCGGCGGCAGCGTGCGGCTCATGTTGTTGAGCATATCGAGCTCATGATCGAGCCAGGCGTGCGAGGTCTGATCCTTCCGGCCGTGGGCCGCCTGCCCGCCGTAGGGATCGAGCAACGCGTCCAACCGCGAAACCACCTCCCGCTCCGAAGCGCCGGGTTGCAGCTTGATCGAGACCGCCGAGAAAGCGCCGTCGAGATCGTAGACCCCGGCGAGCGCCTTCTCGGACATCCAGACGATCCCGTAGCGGCGGTCGTCCGGCATCAGGTCGCCCGGTCCGACCGTGTAGACGAACTCAGGTGACAGAGCCGTTCCGACGATGACGAGTTCCTGCTTCTTCCCGTTCAGGATGGCCGAGAACCGCGCCCCCTCGGAGAAGCCGTGGGCTCGGGCGAACGGCCCGTTGACGACGACCTCTTCCGTCCGCCCGGGTTCGGGAAGGTGTCCCGAACGCATGTAGAGCCGATTGAGATGCGGCTCGCCATTGTCGGGCAGCGAAACGAACTGCCCGCTGGCCGGTTCGGAGAAGCCCGGGATGTCCAGCAGCGCCAGCTTGGCGATGCGCGTGTCGATGGCGGCAACGCCGGGGATCTCGGCGATCCTGTCGGCGAGCGCCTTGGGTGCGCGCTTCGCCTGAGCGAACACATCGCCGAAGCCGTAGCGTTCGTAGTACGCGATCCGCGTCTCTTCCAGGGAACGATGCGAGCCGACGGCGAGCACCATCGCGGCAACGCCGCCTCCGACGACCAACGCGACGGCGAGGATCTGCGCCCAGAGCCGCCTGACATCTCGAAACAGCTTGATATCGAGCGCAGTCATGTCGTCACCAGGTGAGCTCCGCCGCTTCCCGGCGGGTCTCGTTCTTCTGAATCCTGGAGATCCTGCCGTCCGCGAAGAACAGCACCCTATCGGCGACCTCCTGGATGCTGGCGTTGTGCGTGATAATGACGGTAGTTGTCCCGAGCTGCCGGTTGACCCCGAGCAGCGCCTCGATGACGCGAATGCCGGTCTTCGAGTCCAGCGCTCCGGTCGGCTCGTCGCAGAGCAGCACCGCCGGGCGTTTTGCGATCGCACGCGCAATGGCGACGCGCTGCTGCTCGCCGCCCGAAAGCTGAGCAGGAAAATTATGCATCCGCGCTTCAAGCCCGACCAGAGAGAGCGCCTCGTCAGGACGCATTGCGCGGTCGGAAATCTCGGTGACCAGCGCAACATTCTCATACGCGGTGAGGCTTGGCACGAGATTATAAAACTGGAACACGAACCCGATATATCTGCGGCGATAGTTTGTGAGCTCGCGGTCGTTGAGACGGGTCAGTTCCAAGTCCCCGAAGAAGAGCCTGCCGCTCGTCGGATGATCGAGCCCGCCCATGATGTTGAGCAGGGTCGTCTTACCGCTGCCGGAGGGACCGAGCAGTACAACCACTTCCCGCTCAGCGATCTCGAGATCGACATTGTTGAGCGCATGGACCTCAACCTCGCCGGAGACGTAGGTTTTGGTTAGGCCGGAGGCTATGAAGACCGGCTGTGTCATGGTGCCTACTTACCGCTGTCGGCGCCATTCCCTGTTGATCTAGATCACTCGCCGGCCCTAGAAGAAGGCGACAGAACCTGCCCGGCGATGGCGATCGCAGTCCATTTTCGGACTGTTCGCGAAGAGCGCCCATTGCAAAGCGGGGCTGCGATCTTCCTTACCGGCGATGGTCGTACTTGAATTGCAGAACGGCCGGCGCGGCAGCGCTTCGCTCGATCGTCAGCTTCACAGTGTAGAGATCAAATCCGGGCAGATCGACGAAGCCGCCGTAGGTCGTCGTGCCTGCGATCTGCATCGGTTCCAGTTTCTTCCTGTTGCCTGATAATCCGAGACCTGCCACTTCCGCAGTCACGGCGGCGTCTGAAACGCGCGCGCCACTTGCGGCATCGAACACGGCGGCGACAAGATGATATTCGTGCGGTCCCTTCGGAATGCCGCCGTGCATCGGCCGCTCCGAGGAGCTGCCCGCAGAGAGCCCCTTGACGATCTGAGCCGGAACGACGCCGAGATAGACGGTCACGCCGCCAGCCGTTTTCGATAGCTCGGTCTCCGCGGCAACAGCCGTGACGCTTGCGCCTGTCAAAGGAAGGCCAAACGCAAGCGAGGCAAGAAAAGCGACCAAAGCACGTCTGCTAGCCATGGCGGTAACCTCCGGTGGGCTCCTTGCGGAGCAGCCGGCTCAGCTTTGGAATAAAGCCGGGTACGTCGGCCGCATATCGCGCATAGGCATCGCCGAATGCGGACCGCGCATCACCCTCTTCGCTTCGCGCCAGCCGAACGTACATCGCAGTCAGCACCGGAAACATTGCCAAGGTCAGGATCGTCGGCCATTGCAACAGGAAGCCGAACATCACCAGGATGAAGCCGACATATTGCGGATGGCGCACATAGCTGTACGGCCCGGTCGTGGCGAGGCTCCGGGTCTGCTGCGCGTCATAGAGCACTCTCCAGGCCGCGGCGATCAGGATAAAGCCGCCGCCAATGAAGATGAAGCTCAGGATGTGGAACGGTCCGGCATGCGGATTGGCCTTCCAGCCGAACAGCATCTCCAGGAGGTGGCCGGCATCATGCGAGAACCAGTCGACGTCGGGGTAGCGTGACTGCAGCCAGCCCGAGAGAAAATAGATGGTCAGCGGAAAGCCGTACATCTCGACGAACAATGCCGCTAGAAACGCGCTGAAGGCGGAGAACGAGCGCCAGTCGCGCGCGGTCTGCGGCTTGGAGAAACTGTACGCGAAGAGGATGAAGACGGTGGAGTTGACGATCACCAGGCTCCAGAGCCCGTAAGCAGGTGCTGCATCGTGCATCACGCCCTCCTTTGGTCGTTCGGTTGACCATGGCCACTATGATGATCATGGCCGCCATGATGCATGAACAAATGCATCAGCGGGCAGGCGAGCAGCGGCAGCCAGACCAGGAGACCCAGCACATGGGCCCGGTGCTCGGTGAACAGCAATGCGAAGGCGATGGCCAGAAAGGCAAGGAGTACGATGCCCGCGCGCGCCTTCACGGAAGTCCCGGCCGCGCCGGTTCTCGATGCCTGACGTGATCCTGCATCGACATGGACAGCTCCCAACGTCCAAAAATCAGGTTAGAGCCGAACCGGCCGTACGGTGTTGATGCAAATCAACATTCACAGAGCCCCGCCAAGTGACGGGTCGCCAGGCGATCGACGCTTACGCCTCACCGCGCCGGCTTTGCCTCCGGCATCCGTCCCACTCCCATCGTCTGACCGCTCTGCATTCCCGCCATCATGGGCATCATGCCCAGATGTGGGGCGAGAAGCTCATCGGCAGACTTCTTCTGCTCGTCAGACAGGACGCCGACAAGAGCGGCAAGGGCTGCCTTGATCGCGCGGGTGCCGTCCAGGCGCGCGGCCAGCCATTTCTCTTGTTGCGTCAGGCGATCGACCAGGCTCGGCGCGCCGGCTTGAGACATCATCGATTTGCGCACTTCACCCAGCGTCTTGGCGTTGGTTTGCAGCGCCTCAGCAAAGCCGTTCCAGACAGAAGCCTGCGCATCCGTGATCTTGAGCTCGGTGCGCAGGAAAGCAATCCGGCCCTCGACGCGATCGACGGTCTCCATGCCACCCATTCCGTCGCCGCCCTGCCGCATCATGCCCATCGACTGCATCATGTCCATCATCGGCATCCTGCCGCCCATCATGTTCATCATGCCGCCGCCCATTCCTCCGCCTGGTCCGGGCCGGACCGCCGGCGGTGTTGTTTGGCTCGCCGCTGGCGTATCCTGATCAGGATGATGAGCCTGATGTTCGGCCGGCGATTGCGCCCAGCCTGAGGTGCTCAGGGTCGAAAGCAGGAGCGCAGTAGAAAGCGCAAAGCGTCGCATCGTATCCTCCTTATAAAACTCCCTTCGCAAGAGTGTCGTGTCCTGGCGAATGCTATTTGATGGAGGTCAAAGTCGATCGGAATCAAATCGAAGCTTTTGCGGCGCAACATTGTCCCGCACCACACGGGAGAGAAGAAGTAGATGGCTGCCGGACGCCACCGAGTATGAAGCACTGAGTATCCGCTGCCCTGTGCCTCGCAGATCTGTTGCAAGGTAAACCGGACCGGGTACAGCGCAACGCACGACTTCCGCTTTTGGCGATCGCGTCGATATTGGCATGTCTGCGCTTGCGCCGCTCTTCAGGACTCAGCGGGCATGAACCAATTTATGAATGCCCGGCCCGATCGTCGTTTCCGCCGCCGCTCTCGGCCGGCTCCGCCTGCGCGATCTCGGCTGCGGCGATATCCCCCTTGCTGACCTCGACCGTGTCGGCAAGCCGCGCTTCCGCCGTCTGCCTCACATGCGCCGCGAGCGCGGGCAGGCGCTCGATCAAAGCGTGAAAGTCCTGCGCATCCAACGCCAGCAGTCTGGTCTTGCGTGTCGCCGTCACGGTGCCGGAGCGGCTGGTGCGCTTGAGCAGCGCGATCTCGCCGAAGAAGGTGCCGTCGGACAGCCTGACCCGCTGGGTCGGCAATTCGATCTCCACCTCGCCTGCGGTGATGAAATACATCGAGGAGGCGACGTCGCCGCGGCGGACCAGCACCTCGCCCTGCTCGATGGTCTGCGCGCGCAACAGCCGCATGATATCGGCGATCTCGGCGGCGCCGAGATGGGAGAACAGCGGCACCCGCGCCAGCATGCCCCAGGTGACGACGAAATCGCGCCGGCGCACCTCGTCGGCGAAGGCGGTGGAGACGATCGCGACCGGCAGCGCGATCATGGCAAAGCCGACCACGATCGCGAACACCGTGACGATCTTGCCGAGCGGCGTCACCGGGATCACGTCGCCATAGCCGACGGTGCCGAGGGTGACGATCGCCCACCACATCGCCTGCGGGATGGTGCCGAACTTGTCCGGCTGGACCTTGTGTTCGATGGCATAGAGCAGTGAAGCAAACAGCAGCACCGCGCCGGCGAGGATCACCACGCAGCCGACCAGCGTGCGCCGCTCGGCATGCAGAGCCGCGAGCAGCGAGCGCATCGCCGGCGAGTAGCGCACGAGCTTGAAGAATGGCAGCATGCCGGACAGCACCACCGCGGTCTTGTCGCCGTGCATCAGCGCGATCGCCGATGGCAGGAAGGCGATGAGGTCGATGATGCCGAAGCTCGAGAACACATATTCGAACCGCGCCCGCGCGGCCGTCGTGGCGTGCAGGGAGTGGCCGGCCGCGCTCCAGATCCGCACCGCATATTCCAGCGCGAAGACGATGACCGCGGCGACTTCGATGATCGTGAACAGCGTCCCGAACGAGGCATCGAGCTCCGGCACCGACGCCAGGACCGCCGCCAGCACAGAAATCGCGATGATGAGGACGAGCAGCCGGACCAGGCGCGAGCCCGGCGTGTAAGGCAGATGATCGTGTTCAAGCAGCTCGTAAAGCCGGTCCCGCAACTCTGGGGCACCGGTCACGCGCTTGCCGGGCATGGCCGCTTACACGCCGGCGAGCGCTTGCTCGATCGCCGAGAGCGCCGCATTGGCCTTGGCGCCATCGGGACCGCCGGCCTGCGCCATGTCGGGCCGGCCGCCGCCGCCCTTGCCGCCGAGCGCCTCCGATCCCTTGCGCACCAGATCGACCGCGTTGAAGCGCGAGGTGAGATCGGCGGTGACGCCGACCACGATGCCGGCCTTGCCGTCCTCGGTGACGCCGACGATCGCGACCACGCCGGAACCGATCTGCTTCTTGCCGTCGTCGACCAGGCTCTTGAGGTCCTTGGTCTCGACGCCCTCGACGGCGCGCGCCAGCAGCTTGATGTTGCCGACCTCGCGCACGCCTGCGCCGCCGCCGTTCGACGCGGCGCCGCCGCCCATCGCAAGCTTCTTGCGCGCATCCGACAGGTCGCGCTCGAGCTTCTTGCGCTCCTCCATCAGCGAAGCGATGCGCACCGGCACGTCGTCGATCGACGTCCTCAGCTCCTGCGCCGCGGTCTTAGCCAGCGCGATGGTGTCGTTGGCGTGCTTGCGGGCATAGCTGCCGGTCAGTGCCTCGATGCGGCGGACGCCGGAGGCGACCGCGCTTTCGCTGGTCACCGAGATCAGGCCGATGTCGCCGGTGCGCCGCACATGGGTGCCGCCGCACAATTCCACCGACCAGCCGAGCGCGTTCTGGCCTTCCTCGCGCGGGCCCTTGCCCATCGAGACCACGCGGACCTCGTCGCCATACTTTTCGCCGAACAGCGCGCGGGCGCCGGCTTCGCGGGCGTCATCGACCGCCATGATGCGGGTGGTGACCTCGTCATTCTCCAGCACCACGTCGTTGGCGATGTCCTCGACCCGGGCGAGTTCCTCAGCCGTGATCGGCTTCGGGTGCACGAAGTCGAAGCGCAGCCGGTCCGGCGCGACCAGCGAGCCGCGCTGGGCGATGTGATCGCCGAGCACCTGCCGCAGCGCCTCATGCAGCAGGTGGGTCGCGGAATGGTTGCGCCGAATAGCAGAACGCCTGCCGTGATCGACGTCGAGCTGCAGCGCGGTGCCCGCCTTCAGCGTGCCCTGCTCCACCTTGCCGATGTGGACGAAGAGATCGCCGGCCTTCTTCTGGGTATCGGTGACACGGAACTTCACGCCCTCACCGATGAGCACGCCGGTATCGCCGACCTGACCGCCGGACTCCGCATAGAACGGCGTCTGGTTCAGCACCACCGCACCACTCTCGCCGGCCTTCAGGCCGTCGACCTCCTGGCCGTCCTTCACCAGCGCCGCGACCACGCCTTCGGCACGCTCGGTCTCATAGCCGAGGAACTCAGTCGCGCCGAGCTTCTCGCGCAGCGGGAACCAGACGCTCTCGGTCGCAGCCTCGCCGCTTCCCGCCCACGCCGCACGCGCCTTCTCGCGCTGGCGCTCCATCGCATCGGTGAACGAGGCCTGATCGACGCTGATGCCGCGCGACTTCAGCGCGTCCTGGGTGAGGTCGAGCGGGAAACCATAGGTGTCGTAGAGCGTGAAGGCGGTGTCGCCATCGAACATGTCGCCCTTCTTCAGGCCGGCGCTCTTCTCGTCCAGAATGGCAAGACCACGCTCCAAGGTCTTGCGGAAGCGGGTCTCTTCCAGCCGCAGCGTTTCTTCAATCAGTTTCTCAGCGCGCACCAGTTCCGGATAGGCCTGGCCCATCTCGCGCACCAGCGCCCAGACCAGGCGATGCATCAGCGGCTCGCGCGCGCCGAGGAGCTGCGCGTGGCGCATCGCGCGCCGCATGATCCGGCGCAGCACATAACCGCGGCCCTCGTTGGAGGGCAGCACGCCATCGGCGATCAGGAACGAGGAGGCGCGCAGGTGGTCGGCGATCACGCGCAGCGACGCCTTCTGCTCGCCTTTGGGGTTGGTGCCGGTGAGATCGGCGATGGTGCGGATCAGCGAGACGAACAGGTCGATGTCGTAATTGTCGTGGACGCCCTGCAGCACGGCGGCGACGCGCTCCAGCCCCGCGCCGGTGTCGATCGAGGGCCTCGGCAGTGGATTGCGCGCGCCGCCCTCGAGCTGCTCGAACTGCATGAACACGAGATTCCAGATCTCGATGAAGCGGTCGCCGTCCTGCTCCGCCGAACCGGGCGGGCCGCCCCAGATCTTGTCGCCATGGTCGTAGAAGATTTCCGAGCACGGGCCGCAGGGGCCGGTGTCGCCCATCTGCCAGAAGTTGTCGGAACCGGCGATGCGGATGATGCGCGACTCCGGCAGGCCGGCGATCTTCTTCCAGAGATCAAAGGCCTCGTCGTCGTCGACATAGACGGTCGCCGTCAGCTTGTCCTTGGGCAGGCCGAATTCCTTGGTGACCAGGTTCCAGGCCAGCTCGATCGCGCGATCCTTGAAGTAATCGCCGAAGGAGAAGTTGCCGAGCATCTCGAAGAAGGTGTGATGGCGCGCGGTGTAGCCGACATTGTCGAGGTCGTTGTGCTTGCCGCCGGCGCGCACGCATTTCTGCGAGGTGGTGGCGCGCTGGTACGGCCGCTTCTCGACCCCGGTGAAGACGTTCTTGAACTGCACCATGCCGGCATTGGTGAACATCAACGTCGGGTCGTTGCGCGGAACCAGCGGCGACGACGGCACGATCTCGTGGCCGTTCTTCGCGAAGAAATTCAGAAAGGTCGACCTGATGTCGTTGACGCTGCTCATAGCCATCCAACCGGAAAAGGGGCCCGGAATCCGCCACAAAAGGGTTAATCTTCCGGCCGAACGCTTTTAGACAAGGCGCACGGCGGTGTCCAGAAACTGTGCAAGCACATCATAGGGTTGCCGCGGTCGCGTAAAGGGCCGTTGATAGTTGCCGCGGCTGCGTTGACAGCCTTGGCCGCGCCGTGTTTCCCTCTTATCTATACATCGTCACGTCGGGAGAGACCGGCCTAGCCGGCGCCGAAGGAGCAACCGCCCCGGAAACTCTCAGGCAAAAGGACCGCGTGACCACTGACATCTGGAAAGAGGCGCTGATGGCTTCAAGCCGGCCGCGCCCGCCGACGGGATAATACTCTCAGGCAAAGCGACAGATGGGGCTTTTGGGTTTCCAGGGGATGGTCCCCAGGGGAACCGCGAGGGCCCTGTAATGCTTGCGCGAGACCAATCCGAGCTCAAACGCACTCCCCTCCACGCGCTGCACCTTGCCCGCGGCGGCAAGATGGTGCCGTTCGCGGGCTATGACATGCCCGTGCAATATCCGGCGGGCGTCCTGAAGGAGCACCTTCATACGCGCAGCCACGCCGGCCTGTTCGACGTCTCCCATATGGGCCAGATCGCGCTCTGGCCGAAATCCGGCGAGGTCTCCGACGCGGCGCTGGCGCTGGAGCGGCTGGTGCCGCAGGACATCCTGGGCATCGCGCCGGGACGGCAGCGCTACGCCCAGTTCACCAATTCCGATGGCGGCATCCTCGATGACCTCATGGTCGCGAATTTCGGCGATCACCTGTTCCTGGTGGTGAATGCGGCCTGCAAGGCCGAGGACGAGGCGCATCTCCGACAGCTTTTATCTGATGCCTGCGACATCGATTCGCTGGAAGGCCGCGCGCTGGTCGCGCTGCAGGGGCCGAAGGCCGAATCGGCGCTGGCGGAAATTTGTGCAGACGCGCCGGCGATGAAGTTCATGGACGCCGGCCCGCGCCGCGTCGCTGAATTCGACTGCTTCGTCTCCCGCTCCGGCTATACCGGCGAGGACGGTTTTGAGATCTCCGTTCCGGCGGCGCAGGCCGAAGCGCTGGTGACCCGGCTCCTGGATAATCCGGACGTGCTGCCGATCGGGCTTGGCGCGCGCGACAGCCTCCGGCTGGAGGCCGGGCTCTGCCTCTACGGCCACGACATCGACACCACGACAACGCCGGTCGAAGCCGCGCTGGAATGGTCGGTCCAGAAGAGCCGCCGCAAGGGCGGCGCGCGGCCTGCCGGCTTTCCGGGCGCGGACAAGATCCTCGGCCAGTTCGAGCATGGCGCGCCGCGCCGCCGCGTCGGGTTGAAGGCGCAGGGACGCGCCCCGGTGCGCGAGGGCGCGCCGCTGTTTGCCGACGCTGATACGGGCGAGGCGATCGGCAAGGTCACCTCCGGCGGCTTTGGCCCGAGCCTCAATGCGCCTGTCGCGATGGGCTATTTGCCCACCTCGCTCTCCGGCATCGGCACTACCGTTTTTGCCGAGGTGCGCGGCCAGCGCCTGCCGCTTGCGGTCGCCGCCACGCCTTTCGTTCCCAACACCTATAAACGCTGAGGAAGTTTCATGACGACGCTCTACACGTCCGACCACGAATGGCTCCGCATCGAGGGCGATGTCGCCACCATCGGGATCACCGACTACGCGCAGACGCAACTCGGCGACGTCGTGTTCGTCGAGCTGCCGAAGATCGGGCGCACGCTGAAGAAGGCGGAAGCCGCCGCCGTCGTCGAATCCGTGAAGGCGGCCTCCGACGTCTACGCGCCGATCTCGGGCGAAGTGCTCGAGGTCAATGACGCCCTTGCCGCCGAGCCGGCGCTGGTCAATTCGGATGCCGCCGGCAAGGCCTGGTTCTTCAAGATGAAGGTCGCCGACAAGGGCGAGCTCGGCGGCCTGATGGACGAAGCCGCCTACAAAGCCCACACCGCGTGAGATGATGATGAGGCCCTTCGCAACATACTCGCTGTCATCGTCCGCGAAGGCGGACGATCCAGTACGCCGCGACGTCTCGGCTCAATCACTGATGCCAGTGAATACTGGATGCCCCGCCTTCGCGGGGCATGACGGGGAATAGAGAGGAATGAACATGAACGCGCCGTTCAAACCGACCAGTGAAGCTGCCGCCACCTTCGTGCGCCGCCACATCGGCCCCTCCCCGCGCGATATCGACGCGATGCTGGAGACGGTCGGCGCGAAAGACCTTGCCGCGCTGATGGGCGAGACGCTGCCTTCTTCGATCCGGCAGAAGGCGCCGCTCGATCTCGGCCGCGCGCTGAGCGAGACCGAGGCGCTGGCCCACATGAACGAGCTCGCCGCGCAGAACCAGGTGTTCACCTCGCTGATCGGCCAAGGCTATTCCGGCACGATTTTGCCCGCGGTGATCCAGCGCAACATCCTGGAAAATCCGGCCTGGTACACGGCGTATACGCCCTATCAGCCCGAGATCAGCCAGGGCCGGCTGGAGGCGCTGTTCAACTTCCAGACCATGATCTGCGACCTGACCGGGCTCGACATCGCCAACGCCTCGCTGCTCGACGAGGCGACGGCGGCAGCGGAAGCGATGGCACTGGCCGAGCGGCACTCGCAGGTGAAGGCGCAGGCATTCTTCGTCGATCACGAAGTCCATCCGCAGACGCTCGCGGTGCTGCGCACCCGGGCCGAGCCGCTGGGCTGGAGCCTGATCGTCGGCGACCCCCTCACCGATCTCGACAAGGCCGACGTGCTCGGTGCCCTCCTGCAATATCCGGCCACGTCGGGCGCGGTGCGCGACCTGCGGCCCGCGATCACGGCGCTGCGTGCCAAGGGCGCGCTCGCGATCGTCGCCGCCGACCTCTTGGCGCTGACGCTGCTGGCCTCGCCGGGCGAACTCGGCGCCGACATCGCCATCGGCTCGGCGCAGCGCTTTGGCGTGCCGATGGGCTATGGCGGCCCGCATGCCGCCTACATGGCGGTGCGCGATGCGCTGAAGCGCTCGCTGCCCGGCCGCATCGTCGGGCTCTCCGTGGATTCGCGCGGGCTGCCGGCCTACCGGCTGGCGCTGCAGACCCGCGAGCAGCATATCCGCCGCGAGAAGGCGACCTCGAACATCTGCACCGCGCAGGTGCTGCTCGCCGTGATCGCCTCGATGTATGCGGTCTATCACGGCCCCGAAGGCCTTACTCATATCGCGCGCAACGTGCATCGCCGCGCCGCCGTGCTGGCGGCGGGATTGCGCAAGCTCGGCTTCGCGCCCACGAGCGAGGCGTTCTTCGACACGCTGACCGTCGAGGCTGGCGCGAAGCAAAGCGAGATCGTGGCCCGCGCGCTCGCGGAGAAGATCAATCTGCGGATTGGCCAAGGTACGCTCGGCATCGCCGTCGACGAGACCACGACGCCTGAGATCATCGAGGCGGTGTGGCGCACATTCGGCGGCAACCTTGCCTATGCCGACGTCGAGGCCGGTGCGCGCGAGGCGCTGCCGACGGAATTGAAGCGCACGACCGCGTTCCTGACCCATCGGGTGTTCCATGCGCACCGCTCCGAGACCGAGCTGCTCCGCTACATGCGCAAGCTCAGTGATCGCGACCTCGCGCTCGACCGTGCGATGATCCCGCTCGGCTCCTGCACCATGAAGCTGAACGCGACCACGGAGATGGTGCCGCTGACCTGGCCCGCCTTCGGCAATCTGCATCCGTTCGCGCCGGCAGATCAGGCCAAGGGCTATCACGCGCTGTTTGCGCGCTTGGAGAAATGGCTGTGCGACATCACCGGCTATGACGCGGTGTCGCTGCAGCCGAATTCAGGGGCGCAGGGCGAGTATGCCGGCCTGCTCGCGATCCGCGGCTATCATGCCGCGCGCGGCGAGGCCCATCGCAGGATCTGCCTGATCCCCTCCTCCGCCCACGGCACCAATCCGGCTTCCGCCGCGATGGCCGGCATGGAGGTCGTGGTGGTCGCCTGCGATGCGCGCGGCGACGTCGATGTCAATGATCTCCGCGCCAAGGCGGAGAAGCATTCGGCAAATCTTGCAGCCGTGATGATCACCTATCCCTCGACGCATGGCGTGTTCGAGGAGCACATCAGCGAGATCTGCGACATCGTGCATCAGCATGGCGGGCAGGTCTATCTCGACGGCGCCAACCTGAATGCGCAGGTCGGATTGTCGCGGCCTGGCGACTATGGCGCCGACGTCAGCCATCTCAACCTGCACAAGACGTTCTGCATTCCGCATGGCGGCGGCGGCCCTGGCATGGGCCCGATCGGCGTGCGGGCGCATCTGGCCCCTTATCTGCCCGGCCATCCCGCAACCGACGGCGGAACGCCGCACCCGATCGGGCCGGTGTCGGCGGCGCCGTTCGGCTCGGCGTCGATCCTGACCATCTCCTACATCTACATCCTGATGATGGGCGGCGAAGGCCTGACACGTGCCACCGAGATCGCGATCCTCAATGCCAACTACATCGCCGCACGTTTGCACCCGCATTTCCCGGTGCTGTACCGCAACGCCAAGGGCCGCGTCGCCCATGAATGCATCGTCGATCCGCGGCCGCTGAAGACTTCGGCCGGCGTCACCGTCGACGACATTGCAAAGCGCCTGATCGATTACGGCTTCCACGCGCCGACCATGAGCTTCCCGGTGCCGGGCACGCTGATGATCGAGCCGACGGAATCGGAATCCAAGGCCGAGCTGGATCGTTTTTGTGATGCCATGATCGCGATCCGCCAGGAGATCGCCGAGATCGAAGGCGGCCGCTTCAAGGTCGAAGCCTCGCCGCTCCGCTACGCTCCGCACACCGTGCACGACATCGCCGACGACGGGTGGAATCGCGCCTACAGCCGCGCCGAGGGCTGTTTCCCGGACGGGGTCTCGCGCACGGACAAATACTGGAGCCCGGTCGGCCGCGTCGACAACGCCTACGGCGACCGCAATTTGGTGTGCTCCTGCCCGCCGGTGAGCGATTACGCGCAGGCTGCGGAGTGATGTTAGTTCGTCATGCCCGGGCTTGACCCGGGCATCCATCCCAAAAGAGTCTTTGGAAGAAGGATGGCTTGCCGGGTCGAGCCCGGCAATGACAGTTGAGTAGGTAGACGAAACCCATCCTACTCGCCGTCTCTAAGGCGCGATCAGCCCAGGACTCCAGCGCCAGAGGTTATCGTTCGTCAAATGCGTGCCGCCCCACCAGCGGTCGATCGGGTTGTGGCGGCTGAAATCTTCCTTGTGGCCGACGACGGCCTTGCCGAAATCTGTCAGCGACAGCCGGCTTCGTAAGAGAGCCGTGTGCCGGTCCCGCAGGTTATCCCGCCCGATCGTCCGTAGTTCCTCGTCGAGTCCCGCGACCGCAGGAGTCGGGCCAAGCCCAAGCCCGTCAAGCAGGTAGCCGTGCTGCCACTCGTCGAAGACGTGCGTCTGGCGAAGCTGCCGGAAGTGGAAAAGCGGATTGACGTTCGCATAGCCCCTTGAGATCAGCTCCAGCATCCGCATTTCCGTCGCACCCAGCCCGGTCGAAGCCGAGGGAAGCTCTTCCAGGAGATCGAGCAGGACAGGCTTGAGCGACGGCAGAGCACTCAAGTCCTTGCGGAGCAGACCGAAGCAGGCTTCCGGCGTCGGCGCCCGATAGGCCTGCCATGCGGCGCTTGCCGTTGCGAGTTCCTTCTCGGTGACATCGATGGCGGGCGGTCGCCACTTGTGAAAACCGCCCGGATGAAGCCCGATCATCTCAAGGTCAACAAGGCGCAGCCTCAATCTGGCGACGGTTTCGGGATAGGAGCTGAAGTAATCGAGCAGCCAGACCAGTTGCAGTTGGGCGTCCGGGCGTACGTCGTACCATAGCTCCACGCTCTCGTATTGCTGGCAGAACTCGGCCAAGCCGAGATCCCTGTGGCGCTTGTTTTCGCTACGCGACCACCGGGTCGCAAAATCCGACCAGTGAGTCCCTTGCTTTTGGCCGGACGTGCGGGGACCAAGATGGGCTGCCAGCTCTTCTGGAGACGGTAACGGTCCCCACGTGAAGCGATAGAAGAAATCAACAGCGAGATCGGCGAAATCAGATTTAATAAACTCCGGGATCAACCAGCCCGTCAGGACCAGGGGCTTCATCATTCTCTCCGGCAATCACCCAAACCAAAACAAAACGGGCGCCGAAGACGTCGGCAACTCAACGTCCTCAGCGCCCGCTTCCCGCGAAGAAATCGGATATCTCGAAACTTACTCTTCCGCCGGCTCCTCACCGTCGGCGTCGCGCTCGGGTGTGCCGGCGAGGATCTGCTCGGCGATCAGGCCGGAGTTCTGCCGGATCGCGAGCTCGATCTTGCTGGTGATGTCGGGGTTGGAGCGGAGGAACGCCTTGGAGTTCTCACGGCCCTGCCCGAGCCGCTGGCTGTCATAGGAGAACCAGGCACCGGACTTCTCGACGATACCGGCCTTGACGCCGAGGTCGAGGATCTCGCCCATCTTGGAGACGCCCTCGCCATACATGATGTCGAACTCGACCTGCTTGAAGGGCGGCGCCAGCTTGTTCTTGACCACCTTCACGCGCGTGGTGTTGCCGACCACCTCGTCGCGCTCCTTGATCGCGCCGATGCGGCGGATGTCGAGGCGGACGGAGGCGTAAAACTTCAGTGCGTTGCCGCCGGTGGTCGTCTCCGGCGAGCCGTACATCACGCCGATCTTCATGCGGATCTGGTTGATGAAGATCACCATGGTGTTGGACTTGTTGATGGAGGCGGTGAGCTTGCGCAGCGCCTGACTCATCAAGCGCGCCTGCAGGCCGGGCAGCGCATCACCCATCTCGCCTTCGAGCTCGGCCTTCGGCACCAGCGCCGCTACCGAATCGACCACCAGCACGTCGACCGCACCCGAACGCACCAGCGTGTCGCAGATCTCCAGCGCCTGCTCGCCGGTATCGGGCTGCGAAATCAGGAGCTCGTCGATATTGACGCCGACCTTGCGCGCATAGACCGGGTCGAGCGCGTGTTCGGCGTCGATGAAAGCACAGATGCCGCCCTTCTTCTGCGCTTCCGCGACCGTATGCAGCGCCAGCGTTGTCTTGCCCGAAGATTCCGGTCCGTAGATCTCGACGATGCGTCCCTTCGGCAGGCCGCCGACGCCAAGCGCGATGTCGAGCCCGAGCGACCCCGACGATACCGTCTCGATATCCATCGAGCGATCGTTCTTGCCAAGCTTCATCACCGAGCCCTTGCCGAACTGGCGCTCGATCTGGGAGAGCGCGGCAGACAGAGCCTTGGACTTATCCATGGAGGATCCTTCGACGATACGCAGGGCAGTGGCGGACATTGGATGTGCTCCTTATGACGGGGATTCGCTAGCGGGAAATACGGGGGCCGATGAGGATTCGATGGCTATTGCGTTGAAAGCCTGTACCATCTTTGTTCCATGTTCGCAATATGTTCTTTTCGTTAACCCAGGGCGCCCCACCCCGGGGCTCCGCCGCCCTAAATTCACTTCTGAACCAAAGCCGCCCCGCCGAGTTGCCTGTCCATCACCGACAGCGGATCCGCCCGTAGGCAACGGTGGCTGAGAGACCAATCGCGCTCCCGCCTGCATGATTCAAGGGAGCGCGAGATGATCGGCGGGCACACCTATATTTATCGCCCGTCCTGGGCGCAGGACGACGTATTCACGACGCGCTCGCGCGAGATCATCGCACGATCCTTCCAACTCCTCGAACAAACCGCAAAGCCTGACACGTTCCTGGGACGTCAAACCTTTGAGCCGTTCCCGAAAGAGGACGACAATCCGTAGTTCTCCGACCGAGAACGAAGTTCCTTTCCGCCTTAACGCAAGTTAGCGGCTATGCGGGTTTCCCTTTTTGTGAAGGGAGCATCGCTTCCGTTCCGGAATTGTCGTTCAGACAGATCAGAGCGGGAAGTGCCCATGAGGAACACACTGCAAGACCCGAGCTATTGGCGAGAGCGAGCGGAAGAGACCCGCACCAAAGCAGAGTCGTTTGTCTATCGTAATTCGCGCGAGAGGCTGCTCAAGATCGCCGAAGAATATGATCGGCTGGCCGTCTACGCCGAGCAGTGGCAGTTGCAACAGTAAGGCCGCGCCATCCCGTCGAGACGCCGCAGCAGTCGGGAAGAATTGGCAGTCGTCGATGTCGGCAGTCTGCCTGTGATCGATCAAAGCGCTCTCGCAACATCCGTGACCTGCCTTGCGAAGCTCCTCGGAACACGCGCTCCGGATCGATGCTCGCATAGCAATCATTTGCCCGCTGCCATCCGATCGCCGCTGCCGGCAAGCAATGATGCGACAGCTCGCACAGACCTGCAGTCGCCGATCGACGAGCTACGATTGCTTCGCCCCGACGACAGGCGATCGTTCGCGGTGAAACCCAACATGGCGTGGATCGGGTGTCCATGTACCGATCGAGCCCGCCCGGGCGCCGTAGTTCTCCGGACAAGAACAAAGTTCCATCAAAATGTTCGCGATTTGGTGCATCCGCCCGAGAACGCACGGGTTTTCGGATGGCGGACTGCTTGGCGGTATCTTTCCACGCTTGGCGGTACGCAGAATGCCTCGGGTCCTTGGAGGACAAGTTCCTCGTCGGCCGGGCGTGTCGCGCGCCTGTCCAAGGGCCGCCGCTGCCGCCCGCATTTTGCGAGAAGTTCCTTCCGCACCAGCGTGACGCGATTTGATCGAGCGCGCCGACATCGGCGTGCTCAAAGCAGACCTGCCTGAACCCGGGGAAAAATATGCAGTGCGCCGGAACGGGCAGATTCGATCGATGTTAACTTACGTTAAGCTCGGGGACGGCGACTGATGGCGCTGGAAATACCGGGATCGGGCGATCGGATCGCGCAACGCGGCAACTGCCCTTCGGCGGATTCCAATGTGGTGCAACCTTTCGTTCAGCCTGGAATGCCGCCGGGTGTGTGCGGAGCCTTGAAGATGATCCATAAGGGCGTCGAATATACCGTCACGTTGGTCACACCCGGTGTCTGGAAGTGGCAGTTTCAGATCGGCGATACAGTCAAGACCGGCAGGACCGAGGCGAAGCTTCAGTTGCTGGCGATTCGGCGCGTCCAGTTACGCATCGACCGCGAGTTGAAGAAGGCCAGCCGCGAAGCGACCGGCACCGGCGACTCATCATTGCGCTGACAGCACTTCCGTAAATAACCGGGATTGATCTTTACGGCGCCAGGGACTCCACTTCCTGTTCCCAGTGGGTTGCCCGTCGGCGGCCTTGATGCGCCGGTGCCATCTCATGCCGCTCTATTTCTTTCGCATCCGAACCGTCGACGGCACCGGCATCTGCAATGACGGTGCCGAGTTTCCCGATCGCGACGCGGCGTGGAAGGAGATGACTCGTGTCTGCGCCGACATGATCAGCGGCGTGTCGCGTCATCTTCAGGAAAACGCGGAGTGGCAGATCGAACTGCTGGACGACACCAAGCATCCGATCTGTCGGATTCGACTGGTCGCGAAAACGCTGGACTAGAGCGTTTTCGAGCGAAGTGGATTCCGGTTCGCATAGCAATCAAGGTTACGCAGATTGCGTAGACTTATCTGCGCAGAAAACGCGTCAAAACAAAAATCTGGATCAGAACCGTTTCCGGACCTGGCGCGTCAATCGGCGCTGGCAAGACGCCGCATCGTGAATTCGATCCTGTCGCCGGGCAATTCGCGCCAGCTTTCCACCGCGCTCATATAGGCGGCCTTGGGATACCGGTTGAGGAAGTCGCGTGCCTTCAGCCGCGCCTCGTCGCGCGGCAGGGTAAAGGTCTCGCGCAGGAAGCCGTCGCCCCGCTTTCGCCGGGCGGCCATTCGGCTCGCAAGATCACGCGGACGCAAGGCCATGTCGCAATTCCAAACCAGGTGACGACCGGCCAAATATAGGGAGAGCGGAGACCGAATCCGAGTCTCCGCGTAACGTCGGCGCTTACTGCTGCGCGCTGCCGGTCTTGGTCTTCGGCTTCGCCGGGGCGGCCGCCTTGGGCGCCTCGCTCCGCACGCTACCCCACGGGTCGGATGACGTCTTGGCGTCGGGGATCTTCCTCAGCGATTCCCTGTAGGCCTTGTCCCTGACCGCGTCCTGCTCGAGCTCGTCCGGCGTCTTCGTCGGTCCGTCCGCAAGCAGGTTGATATGCGGGGTCTGCATTTGCGCGTAAGCCGGCGTTGCCAGCATCGCCACGACCGCCATGGCGCCCAGAATTCTCATAACATGCTCCCTCACTAGTCCCCCGGGATTTAGCTTGGCGTATATCCCGCCCAAGCCGCTTCGCCAAGCAGGCCCCAGACCTGAGATCTGCGGGATCTTGGCGCCCTCTCCTGAGATGGCGGTCATGGGATGCCAAAAGTCTGGCAATTTCAAGCCGGCCGCCCTGCTGTTCCCTTCCGGTAAATGCCCTCTAGAATGCATCCGCCGTCATCGCCAAGGGAGAGGAATACGCATCCATGCAGCAGGAAGGGGTCACGGAATTCGGCATCGATGATGCGCGGCGGGTGCTTGGCGAGGTATTTGCCCCCTGGGTGCTCGATCTCAATCTCTCGATCGAGGGCTTTGATGTTGCGCCGCCGCGGGAGGCCGGCGCCGATTGGCAGCCCGGTGCGGTCTTGCGCATGCCCTTCTCCGAACGGCTGTGCCGCCATGGCGGCGTCGTCTGCGGCCAGGCGCTGATGGCATTCGCGGATACGTCGATGGTGATCGCCAACCTTGCCGCCAACCGCAGCTATCGGCCGATGACCACCGTCGACCAGACCACGCATTTCATGCGCGCGGTGAGCGCCGCCGACGTGCTGGCGGACGCGCGCGTCGTCCGCCTCGGCCGCACCATGAGTTTCGGCCGCGTCACGCTGCTCTCTGCCACCGACAACAAGCCGGTGGCGATGGTCTCAAGCGCCTTTGCGATGCTGTGACGGCTTAGCGCGCATCGCGTCGGCGGCGCCAGCGCCATGCCGCAGCCACCAGCACCGCGAGAAGGAGTCCCGCTGAAGTCGCCCCGCCAAGGAAGCGTCCGCCCGGCCGGTCGATCGTGCGCGACCAGAGCGAGGGCGCTTCGCCCTGTCGCGGCAGACGGAAGGCCACCATACTGTCGCCGATCGTCGTGCCCGCTTCCGAATGGCCGCCGGCGCCGATCACGACATATTGCTCGCCCTTCCACAGATAGGTCATGGGATTGGCGACGCCGGGCACCGGCAGCCGGCCCTGCCACAACTCCCGGCCGGTCCTGGCATCGAACGCGCGCAGATAGGCATCCATCGCGCCGGTGAAGACGAGGCCGCCTGCGGTGACCACGACGCCATTCACCAGCGGCATGCCCCAGGGGCGTGCAATGCCGAGCGGCGCGCGATCCTCCGTCGTGCCGACCGGCGAACGCCACAGAATCTTGCCGGCCCTGAGATCAACCGCGACCATCTCGCCCCAGGGCGGCTTGTTGCAAAACAATCCGAGCGGCGAAGTCACGATCGCACGCGACATCGCGAAAGGCGCGCCCTGCTGCCGGCCGAAATCATGGCCGGGCGGCGGATTGAAACCGGTAGCCTGCTCGCGCGGGATCAGCTTCACGAGATGCACACCGCGGCTGACATTGGCGTAGAGGATCTGATGGAGCGGATCGAACGCGACGCCGCCCCAGTTCACGCCGCCGGCGGTGAATGGAAACAGCAGCGTGCCTTGCGTCGATGGCGGCGTATAGAGGCCCTCGCTGCGCGCGGCTGCGAATTGCTCCTTGCAGGTGGAGCGGCCGACCAGCGGAAACGGATCGAACGCGTCGTCGACCGAGATCCCCTGCGGCACGAGCGTCGGCACATGGGTCGGGAATGGCTGCGTCGGCGAAGGCTTCTCGCCGTCCGCCGCGCCCTGCGGCACCGCGCGCTCCTCGACCGGCCATATCGGCTTGCCGGTATTGCGGTCGAGCACGAAGACGAAGCCCTGCTTGGTCGGCTGGATCACGACGTCGCGCATGGCCTGGCTGACATCGATCCGCACCAGCGTCGGCTGCGCCGGCAGGTCGTAATCCCAGAGATCGTGATGCACGGTCTGGAACGACCACACCAGTTCGCCGGTCTCGATGCGCAGCGCGACGACGGAGTTGGCATGCTGATTGTTACCCGGACGCCTGCCGCCCCAGAAATCCGGGCTCGGCGACGACGTCGGCAGGAACACCAGGGCGCGCGTCTCATCCACCGACATCGGCGCCCAGACATTGGCGTGGCCCGCCTCGATGCCGTCATGCATCAGCGGATCAAAATTCCAGCGTGGCGCTCCGCTGCGCGCATCGAAGGCGCGCACCATGCCGCGCGGTGCGTCGACACGGCGGTTGTCGCCGATCGCGGAGCCGACCACGATCACGCCGCGGCCGACCGCCGGCGGCGAGGTCACCTGAAACTCGCCCGGCCACTCCAGTGTCATGCCGATATCGAGCCTGACCTCGCCGCCATTGCCGAAACCGGCGCAAGGAAGCCCGCTCTTCGCATCGAGCGCGATCAGACGAGCGTCGTTGGTGCCCATGAAGATCCGCGATCGGCAGGCAGCGCCCGCGGGCGCGCTGTCGTCGACCCAATAGGTGACGCCGCGGCAGACATAACGGTTGGCGGGACGCTGGCCAGTGCTGATACCGGGATCGAAGCGCCACTTCTGCGCGCCGGTCCCGGGATCGAGCGCGATCACCTCGTTGAACGGCGAGCAGAACACCAGGCTGTCCTCGACGAACAGCGGCGTCGCCTGGAATTTCGTCCGCCGCATCACGTCCGGCGCGCGGCGGTCGAGATCGCCGGTCCTGAATTCCCAGGCGCGGATCAGATTGGCGACATTGTCAGGCGTAATCTCCTTGAGCGGCGAGAAGCGCGATCCGCCGCGATCGCCGCCCCAGTGCTCCCATGCGAGGGCCGGAGTCGCGAGACACAACACGGCGAGCAGGCGGACGAGATGGCGCATGGCGTTCCGCTGAAGATGCGGTCATCGACAGTGGCTGCCGCATCTTGCCCGGATGGATACGCCATTGCCTGCTCAGTATCCACTCCTGCGACCGGTCCAGCCATCGCCACCGCGCCCGCCATATCCGCCATAGCCGCCGGGCCGGCCGTAGCCGCCACCGCCGATCCCGATTCCGATGGAGACCGGCGGTCCGGCGGGTTCGTAGACTACACGCGGCGGCGGACGGCGCACGACCACGACTTCTTCCTCCTCGACGACGCGGCGCGGCGGCGGCGTGCTGGCGCGCTTGGGCGGCGCCGGCTCGGCGCGCTTCCTGGCGGGCGTATCAACCCTCCTGATCGGTGCCGGTTGCGACGGCGCGTTGCAGGGACAGGTCAGCGCGGCGTTGGTCGCGGGCACGCTGACGGGCGCTGCGAGTGCCAATGCCATATTCGGCCGGTTGCGCAGCCGCTCCTCCAGCCTGCGTGCGGTCGCGGTGAGATCGCTGTCGGGATATTGCGCGAGGAACGTGCGATAGCCAGCGGCTGTGTTGATGAGGACAGCGTTATTCCAGGCCACCATGCGGCGATGGCGATCGAGCCAGTCGCGCGCCTGCAGGCCGCGCGGCGTCGAGGCATAGAGCGCAGCAAAGGCTTCATAGGCCTCGTCGGTGCCGTCGGCGACGATGATCTCATTGGCGGCCTCGACCGGCTTGCCCTGCAATTGGCGCTTCCATTCCTCGACCGTGCGCCTGGTCGATGCGAGCTTTGGCGCGGCAGCGTTCGTGCCGGCGGCATCAGCCACGAAGCGGAAATCCTCGGTCAGCGACGAACTGTCCCACGGCGTCTGCCGGCCATCGGTCGCCTTGTTCACCGCGACGCGGACGCGCTTTAACGTCTCCTCGATCGGTGCCGGCTCCTTCGCCGCGGCCAGCAGCGCCGTCGTGTAGGGACTGTTGCTGCCGTCGCCGTCTTCGGCTTCCGCGCCGGGCGAGGTCGAGAACGACAGGAAGGTGCCGGGCGCGCCGGTCTTGGCGTCGACAATCGCAAGCCCGTGACCGGCGCTCTTGAGCTCCGGGAATGGATTGTTGCGGCAGGCGTCGAGCAAAAGGATACGCATCTTGCTCGGCACTGAGTTCAGCGTGTTCAGGATGTCGTTGAGGCGCACCGCCTGGATCGGAATGTCGGCCTCGCGCTTCGGATCGACGTCGGTCGGAACGAGGAAGTTCTCGCCATCGACCTGCAGACCGTGGCCGGCATAGAACACCAGCGCCACCGTATCGGCGCCCTTTGCCGCGACCTCGCCGGCGAATTCGCTGACCTTGGCTCGCAATTCATTCTGCGAGAGATCGGAAGCCGATACCACCTGGAAGCCCGAATCGGTGAGAAGCTGGGTCATCGCCTTGGCGTCATTGGCCGGATTGGGCAGCACCGGCACCGACTTGTAGGCGGATTGTCCGATCACCAGCGCCAGCCGGTTCTCGGCCAAAGCGGGACACGCGCCGAGCAGCACGGCAGCGGAAACAAGCAGTCTGGCGAGCGAGCGGCGCGACATCGGCGACCTCCAGCAATGCGATGGCTTGCCGAATTGGTCGTGAGCTTTGACGGCCAGGTTCAACCTTGCCGGCCGATCGCAGGATGCGCCGGCTTGCGAATCGCGGGCGATGTGTCGCAGGCCCCATGAACATCGCGCCGTTGTTCGACGACGGATGTCAGATCATTTCGACTTGTTCGCAGGCTCGGCCGGCCGCGCCACACCCCAGGGATCGTATTTTTCCTTTGGCGCGGGGATGCGTTCGAGCGCGGCCTTGTAAGCCTTCTCGTCAATCTTTGGCTTACTATCCTGCTTGCTTCCGGCCGCGTCGCCGTGATGCCGCTTGCCGCCCATCTGGGCGTAGGCCGGCATCGCCATCAGCGCCAACACCGCCGCAGCGACCATGAACCTGCGCATTGTCACTCTCTCCCCGCCACTTCCTCCCGGTATCTTCATACTGGAAAACGGCAGCATGGCGTGCCCCGGACTCATTTCAGCAATAGTTGATCGATAGCGCGCCATCCGGGGGCAGCCAAGTTTATTTGCGCAGGGTAAGTACGTCGAATGGGATGGGGCGGCGTTCGGGTTGTATTGATGATGGGTCTGGCGGCGACGCTGGCCGGGTGCGGCTTTGTGGACAGCCGCTCTCCGCTGCCAATGCCGGCGTTCTTGCGCGCCAAGGAAGCCGAGCCGCCACCACCTGAAGCACCGCCCGACATCAAGCGGCTGGTCGGCGAAAAACTGGACGCGGTGTTTGTATCGACCTCGCGTCCCACCAATGTCCGCGTCTCGCAGCCGCTGCACGATCCGCGTGGACCGGGATGGACCGCCTGTGTGCGCGCCGAACTGACATCGGTGATGGGCCAGCCGCTGGGCACCCAGACCTATCGCATCGTCATCAATGAAGGCGCAATCGCGGATCGTCGCCGTGTCGAAGGCGAGGATACTTGCGCAACGGAGAATTACGAGCCGATCTGATCTCTGTTCCCAGGTTGAATTGTTCCCTCGCGAGAAGGCACATCGCGCGCGCGACGGAACCCATCCGCCACGCCAGTTCCTTCGGAACGAAACCCTCCGCGCAGCTTTGTCAGCCGAGAGGGCAGTATCTATGCGGAGGCGGAACCATGAAGACATTTGCAATCGCTTTGCTGGCCGGCGTCGGCGCGCTGTCTGTCGGCAGCGCAGCCAAGGCCACCGACATCTACAGCACCACGGAGTACAGCAGCCCAGAGCTCGTGCAGCAGGTCCGCGTGGTCTGCGACGACGATGGGCGCTGCTACCGTACCCGCGGCGGATCGCGCGTGATCATCCGCGATTCCTACAACTACATGCCGCGCGAACGCTACATCGAACGCCGCGAATATCGGGGACGCGACTACTACGATGACGGCCCGCGCGCGGGCGTCGGCATTCGTACGCCCGGCGGCACCGTGGGCATCGGCGTTGATCGCTACTAGGCACTGACGAGACAAAGAGAGCCGCCGAACGCGCTTCGGCGGCTCTCCTTTGCTGAACAACCCGTTAACATTACCGCTCGAATTGCAGCGCCGAAC
The DNA here is from genome assembly GCF_054063735.1 of Bradyrhizobium sp. USDA 10063. NCBI lineage: Bacteria > Pseudomonadati > Pseudomonadota > Alphaproteobacteria > Hyphomicrobiales > Nitrobacteraceae > Bradyrhizobium > Bradyrhizobium sp. USDA 10063. Next base: position 2,166,373 of record NZ_JBSSGP010000002.1, read on the forward strand.
CAACCCTATTTTGCATTTCTTCCGCTAGCCTTGCCAGGCAGGCGCGATCATGAGAGGCGACGTCAACTGTCGCTCCATCGCTTGCGCACGGGGAGCGGGGAAAGTGGCCGAGATCGCCGACAAAGCGGTTGTCCATCGCGTATCGACCGACGATGCCACGCCGGCGAAGGGCGGTCCCACGCTCGCTCCGCTCGCTGATATTCCCATGGGCCAGTGGCGCGCGCTCGCCGAGCGCGTCGTCGAGCCGAACGCCTATTACCTGCCGCAATGGGCGTTGGCGGTGAGCGCCTCGGCCCGCGGCCGCACTGGCGCCTTGGCGCTCAGCGCCTTCAGCGATGCTCCGCTCGCCTATGACGGACCGGCGCGGATGATCGGCCTGCTGCCGGTCGTCTCACTGTGGCGCGCCTATAAGATCCCCCTGCCCGCGCTGGTGAGCGCGCAGCCCTATGGCACCCTGTGCACGCCGCCGCTCGATTGCGACCTCACTGACGCGGCAGCGGAGCGGCTGATGCAGGAAGCGCGCAAGGCCGGTGCGCATGCGCTGATCCTGCGCGACATGTCGCTGGACGGCAAGGTGATGCGCGCCTTCACCGAAGTGCTGCGGCTGAACGGCATGCGTCCTCACCTGATGCAGTCATACCTTCGCGCCTGCCTCGACACGACGCGTAATGCGGACGAACTGCTGCTCGACGCGCTCGGAGCCAAGAAAATGAAGGAGCTGCGCCGGCTGCGTCATCGTCTTGCCGACCATGGCGCCGTCAGCTTCGAGGTGGCGCGCACGCCTGCGGAAGTCGCAGCCGCGCTTGAAACCTGCCTCGTGCTCGAAGCCAGCGGCTGGAAAGGCAAGCGCGGCACCGCGCTCGTCCAGCACGATGGCGATGCCGCCTTCATCCGCCGCGCCACGGCAGCGCTTGCCGAAACCCGCCAATGCGAGATCGTGACGCTCCGCGCCGGCGACACGCCGGTCGCAGCCGCAATCGTGCTGCGGCATCAGGATCGCGCGTTCTATTTCAAGCTCGGCATCGACGAGCGCTTTGCCAAATATTCGCCGGGCGTGCAGTTGACGCTCGATCTGACGCGCCATCTCTGCAGCGATCCGGCGATCCGTTCCGCGGATTCAACCGCGGCACCCGACCATCCCATGATCAACCCGATCTGGCGCGGGCGCTTTGCCATCGGCGACGTGCTGATCCCGCTGCGGCGACACGATCCGCTCGTGCCAATGATCCACACCGCGCTGGCCGCGCACCGCTTTGCGGAGGAGGCGGCACGCGGCGCTGTTCGGTTGATCAGAAACCGCGGCAAATCCCATTAGTTAGAGCGCGATGCGATCACATTGAATCAGCCGCAGATCGCTCACCTCCCCCGCTTGCGGGGGAGGTCGGCGCGAAGCGCCGGGTGAGGATTCTCTCCCCTCGGGGAATCCCAATGCGGAGACACCCCCACCCCAGCCCTCCCCCGCAAGCGGGAGAGGGAGCGCAGCGTCATCGCGGCTACATTTCACGCCCATAGCTCACTGCAATGGCGAGTGCGGCGCGGGCAGCATGATGGTCGAGTGCATCTCGTCGAGCAGCGGGCTGCCCTTGCGGAGGAATTCCTGCCACGCCGGATCCTTCAGGGCGTTCGCGCGGGCCTCAGCGCGCGCGTTGAGACTGGGATAAGCCCAGAGATGGCAGACTTCGTTCGGCTGCCCTGCCTCGGTCTGCCAGAGCCCGACGATCCTGGAATATTTCTCGCGCGCCGGGAGCGCCTCCATGAGCGCTTCGAGCCATTGCCTGACCGCGCCGCCTGGCTTGGCGCGGTAGTTGCGGAGTTCGTAGATGTTGCCTGTCGATGCCGGAGCAACCGGTGGCTTCACCGCGTTGAGCAGGCGGATATCCTGACGCTGGAGCAGCGGGCGGATCAGCGGAATGTACTCGCCGGTCCAGCGCGGATTTTTGGCGAGCTCGCCGCGCAGCCTGTTCCGCTCCTCAAAATCCTTGTAGCTCCACAGGTGCATGACCTGATTGAGCGGACCGATCTCGGTCATCCAATAGCCCTCGAGCTTACCGTAGTCATCCTTGCGGATGGCGCGCGACACGGTACTCGCCGCTTTGACCATCTCGCCGATGGTCCCGGGCTTCACCGTATAGGTCCGGAGCTCATAGAGCATGACGTTTCTCCCGATTTTGTTCTGATGTTTTTATTGGTCCGTAGCGCAGGTGAAGCGCAGCGTAACCCGGGACTCTCGTAGATGTCGACGCAACCGCGCGTGATGTGGTCAGGTCGATCGGACCGACCTAAAAATCCTCGTCCGATAGATCCGCGAGCTTCGCCAGATGCCTGAGCAATCCGGCCTTGAGTGGTTTGTTGCCATGAATGGGAACTGACAGTCTAACAATACTGCCGCTCTTGCCGTAAATATGATGGCTGCCATTGACGCGCAGCAATGTCCAACCGCGTCGTTCAATGATCCGGGCGAACTCGCGGCCGGACAAAGACTTCATGCAGGCAATTCCAGCATCCGCTCAATGCCGCCGGGCTCTGGCGGGGCAACTTCAACAGATAGGCATCCCTCGATTGCCTCACGGAGGTTTAGCATGAGTTCATCCATGCTCTCACCCTGAGTGGCGCAGCCGGGAATAGCAGGGACTTCAGCCCAGTAGCCGCCCTCTTCGGCTTCATGCACGACAATCTTGATCTTCATCTTCTCTCCATCCTGCCGGATAGTTGCGTGCGCAATCTCCAAATTCAAGTCTTGTTATTCCGCCGCTTCCGCGTTGATCTCGGCGGAAACCTGGCGGATGGCGCGGGCGAGTTGTTCGGCCGGCTGCGCGCCCGAGACCGCGTATTTCTGCGCGAAAACGAAGGTCGGCACGCCGGAGATGCCCTTGTCGGACGCTTCCTGCGCCTGCGCCGAGATCAGCGCGACATCTTCGTCGGTTGCAAGACGCTTGCGCACGTCGTCGGCATCGAGCCCGACATCGGCCGCTGCCTGCACCAGCACGTCGGTGTCGGTGAGGTCGCCGCCGTCGCGGAAGTAAAGCTCCATCAGCCGCTGCTTCATCTCGGCGGCTTTGCCGCTCGCTTCCGCCCAATGGATCAGGCGATGGCAATCGATGGTGTTGGGCTGGCGCTTCACGAGGTCCGGGCGATAGGTCAGCCCCTCCTCGCCCGCGGCCGCGACGACGCGCCCGGCGATGCCCTTATAGGCCTCGACCGAGCCGAACTTGGCGGTGAGATATTCGTCGCGGCTGATGCCCTCGCGCGGCACCCAGGCATTGAGGAAGAACGGCCGCCAGTGCACTTCAACCGGCACATCCGGCACCAGCTTGAGTGCATTCTCGATCCGCCGCTTGCCGATATAGCACCAGGGGCAGACGACGTCGGAGACGATGTCGAGGCGAAGCGGCTTCAGGGTGCTCATCGTGCGTTCCTCCGCTGGAAAGACGCACAGATAAGCCCCGGGATGAACCCCGACAACCCGCTATTTCATGGCGTCAGCCATCTGCTTCAGCCGCTCGGCGGTCAGATCGTCGGCGGGAAAGAAGGTTTCCAATGCCAGTTCCGACAAAGTGATATCGACCGGCGTGCCGAACACCATGGTGGTGGAGAAGAAACTCAGCACTCCGCCATCGTGACGCAGCTTGAGCGGGATCGCGACATTGTCCGGCGGCAGCGGTCCCGAGCGCGCCGGGATCGGATAGCTCTTCAGGTCCCGGTAGAGCTTCAGCAATTCCGGATCGGCCGTCGCCTCGCATTGCCGGTGCAGCCGCTCCAGGAGGTGCCCGGTCCATTCGGCGAGATTGACCGTGCGCGCCGCCAGCCCCTCGGGATGAAAGGCAAGCCGGAGGATGTTGAAGGGCTGGCCGAGCAGCCGCTGCGGAATGCCCTCGAGCAGCGGCGCCACCATGCGGTTGGCGGTGACCAGATTCCAGTGGCGGTCATAGGCCAGCGCCGGGTTCGGCTCATGCGCCTTCAACACCAGGTCGATCGCCTGCCGCGCTGATTTCAGCGCGGGATCGTCGAGCGAGCGCTGCGGGAAGGCCGGTGCGAAGCCGGCCGCGACCAAGAGCACGTTGCGTTCACGCAAGGGCACCTCCAGCCGTTCGGCCAGCTTCAACACCATCTCGCGCGATGGCGCAGCGCGGCCGGTTTCCACGAAGCTCAAATGGCGCGCCGAAATATCCGCTTCGATCGCAAGATCGAGCTGGCTCAGATGGCGGCGTTGCCGCCATTCACGCAAGTGATCGCCGACATGAATCGGCCTGGTTGGTTCGGCCCGCGCCGTGGATGCATGTGCGTTCATGGCCGGAAAACTACCACGCGGCTGTCGCCCATTCCATTACGTCCGAGGTAATCGAAAGCTCTTACGTGCGAGGTAATCGAAAAGGCGCGCGGATCGCGGCATCTTCGAAAAGCAGGAGGAGATGACCATGAGACCCGACCCGAGTCCCTTCCCATCCGCCGCTGACATCGCTGTGTGGCTGCTCAACCTCGCGACGTGGCTGATCGCACGTTCGCTGCAGCTACCGGAACCGCTGGTCTACTCGACCGGCGTCTATGTCGTCGCGCAGGTGCAGGCCGCCGAGACCAGGGCGGCGAAGCGGCTTTGCCCGTTGCGCCTCATGCGTCAGCTCCGTCGGCTGTTCCGCTGAACCATCAACCCAGGCTGCAACCAGAGGAGACCCGTCATGATTCACTCGTCCCAATTCCTGCGCCGCGCATTGCTCGCCGACGCCGTCTTCAGCGGCGTTTCGGCCGTGGGCCTGACGCTTGGTGCGGGCGCCGTTGCTTCGCTCTTGAATCTGCCCGAGATGCTATTGCAGGAAACCGGGCTGTTCCTGATCGCCTATGCCGCGCTGGTCGGCTGGCTCGGCTCGCGGCCAATGGTGCCGAAAGCGCTGGTAGTGCTGGTGATCGCGGGCAATGCGCTCTGGACGCTTGCGAGCATTGCATTGCTGTTCTCGGGTGCGGTGAACCTCAATTTGCTCGGCACCATCACCGTCGTCGCGCAGGCGATCGCAACCGGCGTGTTCGCAGAACTGCAATATGTCGGCTTGCGCCGGAGCGGTGACGCGGTGATCGCGTAAGCCTTTACCAGCCGGCCCAAAAGAACGGCCGCCGTGAGCGCTCACGGCGGCCGTTCTTTCTTTTGCGTTAGACCGTGGCTCAGGCGCTTGCGGCCTCGCCGCGCCGAAACCGCTCGCCCTTGCCGAGCATCACGCCCTGCGCGCCGGCGATGCCGAGCTCGAGGCTGGCAGCGATCCGCTCCGCGCGCTCGATGAAATGCACCGCCGCCTCCGGCGGACAGATTTCACGCGCGGTCTGTTCGAACAACTCAAGCCAGCGGTCGAAATGACCGGCATCGACCGGCAACGGCAGGTGCTTTGCCATCGGCGTGCCGTGATAGCGGCCGGTCATCAGCGCGACCGACGACCAGAACGCGCACATTTGCGCAAGATGCGGCTCCCAATCCCGGATGCGTGCTTCGAACACCGGCCCAAGCACCGTATCGGCGCGGACCTTGGCATAGAAGCCGTGCACGAGGCGCTCGATCATGGCCTCGGTGATGCCGGTGTTGGCGACGATTTCGGCCGTGATCCGCTCGCGCCGCTCTGCCCCTGTCATGCCAGCTCTCCCTAAATAGGTATTCCAGATACCCATTTAGGGCAGTATGGCTGTTTCGCAAAACCGGATTTTTGCGGGGCTCCCATGCGCCTCACTCTGTTCACCGATTTCGCCCTGCGCGCCCTGATGCGGCTTGCGGGCGAGCCGACGCGTTCGTTTGCCACCAGCGAGATCGCGGCCGAATTCGGCATCTCGCGCAATCATCTGGCCAAAGTGGTGCGGAACCTTGCGGATAGCGGCTTCATCACCACCCAGCGAGGGGCTGGCGGCGGTTTTATGTTGGCGCGGCCGCCGCAGGCGATCACGCTCGGCGAGGTCGTGCGCGCGCTGGAGAGCGACCAGGCGCTGGTCGAATGTTTTCGTGAGGATGGCGGCGCCTGCGTGCTGACGCCGCGCTGCCGCCTGAAGGGAAAGCTCGCCGCGGCGCGCGAAGCCTTCTTGCGTGAGCTCGACGCCACGACGCTTGCCGAATGCGCCTATCCGGCGCGGCCGAAAACCATAAGGCAGGTCTAGGCGTGAAGCGGGATCACTGAGCTCTTGCGCTTTCCGACGACCATTTTCTTGCCGGCAGGCTGCTTGGGGCGGCCAGAGCCATTCAGGTACTTGCCATTGGCCTTGCCGTTCTTCTTTTTCGCCTTTTCCTTGGCCTTCTCTTGGGCCTTCTCTTGAGCCTTCTCTTGGGTCCTGGCTTTTTCCTGGGCCAGCTTCTCGGCTTTCCGCTTCGCCTTGCGCTCGGCCTTCTCCTTCAGCCTAAGCCGTTCCGCCCGCGCCTCGGCGCGCTTCTTCTTGCGCTTCTTCTCGCAGGAATCGCACTTGCAGCCGATCGGCTTCAGATAGGCTTTGAAATAATCGGTGCCGTAGTCGTAGTTGATCTCCTCGCCCGGCTCGATGTTCTTGATGGCGCGGATATAGATCTTGCGCTTGCGTGGGCGAACGTCGGATTCCGCGTTCGGCCTGCAGGAATGGTTGATATAGCGGGCGATGTTCGCGCGGATCGAACCGTCGATGGTCCAGCGGTTGGTGAGCTCGAACAGATATTTGTTCTCGATCTCGTCCTCATCCTTCTTCTTGGAATCCAGGAGCGGCCCGAAATAGCGGATGATCCTGCTACCCTTCTTGATCGGCTTGGTGGCGAAGAGACCGAGCCCGGTGCGGGAACGGCCGACGCGATAGGGTTTATTCGGCGATATCGAGGGCATGATAAGGTTGAAGGAACGAACGCGCGATAAAGCGACAGTTTAGGGAGCCGCTCTTCTAGGACAATTCAGCGCCGCTGTCAGGTGTTTCGCGCTTCCCGTTGAACCTTGCCCACAATGAACGCGTCTGAATAAAGCATGATCCGGTGAAGCAGGAAGCGGTTTTGCGAAAAGATCATGCTCAAACAAGGAGATGAGTTCCGCTGTGAAGCCCTGCATGATGAAGCTTGTCATAAACGCATGCGCATTTGCCATCCTGTTCACCGGCGGTCTTGACCATTCAAACGCCCAAACGTTCAGCAGCAGCTACACTTCGACGGCGCCAAAGCACTGCCGCGCGGTCGGCAAGCCGAGCGAATCCGGCGGCACGACGCAGGTTTGCCCTGGAAAATCGGGTTTCGTGGTGCTGATCGCCGAGGACGATCTGCGCGAGACTGTCTCTGTCGGTCGCGATCGTGCCGCTGCGGCCAAGGAACCGGCTGCAGAAGCCTGGTTTGCACCGTTCAATTCGACCGAACACAAGGTCGAATGGCGGACAGCCAACGGAAAACCATTCGCCATCGTCCAGCGCTGGCATATCGCCGACGGCAATGACCTCGACAAGGACGGACGCCCCAACACCAAGGCGATGCTGATGGTCACGCGTCTGCCGCCGGGCGCGGTGTGCCATGTCGCCTATGTCGATGCGAAAGCCAATCCCGACGCCAATGAGTTGGCCCGCAAGGCCGCCGACGAATTGGCGCGCGACTTCCAGTGCGGCAAGGACCAAGTCAGGATCATCGGCCAGAGCGGCCGCGCGGTGGAGCTGTTGCGGCGCTGATCAGGTCGCCGGCGGACGAACCGCCGAACTGCGCAGCATCGCGTCCAGCAGCGTCTCGACCGATGTGCCCTCAGGCAGCCGCCTCAGGACATCGGAGAGGCGATCATCGAGCAGCAGTGTGGTGAAGCCGTGCACCAGCGACCAGGCGCGCACGATCGCGGCGGCCTGGTCGAGCGACAGCTTCTGCTCCTCGATATGCTCGTGGCGGCTTTCGCCGATTGCACCAGCGAGACCGGCGAAGGCGGCGCCTGCGGCCTCGTGCAGCGAGGGTCTGGACATGTCGAGCCGCTCGGTGCGGAACATCAAGCTGTACATGCCCGGATGCGCCTGCGCATAAGCGACATAGGCCCGCGCGCGCGCCAGCGCTTTCTCCATGATGGTGGCACCGCCCGCGACGGCCGCGCGCATCGCTTCATTGAATTGCCGGAAGCCGATGGCGGCAAGCTCGCTGACCAGGCCGGTCAGATCGCCGAAATGATGCGTCGGCGCGGCATGCGAAACGCCGGCCTCGCGCGCCACCGCGCGCAGGGTCAGCCCGGCCAGCCCGTCGCGTTCGAGCACGCGCTCAGCGGCCTTCAGCAGCGCCTCGTGCAGCGCGCCATGATGATAGGGCGCATCACCCGACCGGCGCTGTCGGCGCGCCGGCCTCGCTGCGGTTTGTTTCGCCGCCTTCCGGCCCCTCGAAGGCGACGCGCTCGCCTTGTTTTCTCTCGACAATCTCGTCATGCGAATCCTTATATGTCGCAATTTTTACACTGTAAAGATTTTGCTTGACGGTCAGCATCACCGCCTGTATCGACATCTTTACGATGTAAAGATAACATGGAGGGAGTGACGATGCTCGATCAGGCGATCGCTGAGACACCGCGGACCAATTTGGCGCCGATTCCCTTTGAGGCCGATGCGCCATTCCTGAAGATATCGGGCGAGTTGCCGCGCGAGCTCAACGGCACGCTCTACCGCAACGGGCCCAATCCGCAATTCGAGGCTCCCGGCGCGCATTGGTTCGTCGGCGACGGCATGCTGCACGCCTTCCGTCTCGAGAACGGCCGCGCCAGCTATCGCAATCGCTGGGTCCGCACGCCGAAATGGCAGGCCGAGCATGATGCCGGCCGCGCATTGTTCGGCGGCTTCGGCCGCAAGCTCCCGGATGCGCCGCCCGCGACCACCACTGACGGCGGCGTCGCCAACACCAACATCATCTTCCATGCCGGCCGCCTGCTCGCACTCGAGGAAGGCCATCTGCCGACCGAGATCGAGCCCGGCACGCTGAACCGGCTCGGTTACTGCGACTATAGCGGCGCCATCCAGGGCCCCTTCACCGCGCACCCCAAGATCGACCCGAAGACCGGCGAGCTCGTGTTCTTCGGTTACAACGCCGCAGGCCCGCTGACCCCTGCCCTTTCCTTCGGCTCGGTCGATTCGTCCGGCGTGGTGACGCGCTTCGAGCGCTTTGAATCGCCCTATGCCAGCATGGTGCACGACTTCATCGTCACCGAGAACCATCTGCTGTTTCCGATCCTCCCCATCACCGGCAGCATGGAGCGCGCGATGCGCGGAAAGGCGCCTTACGCCTGGGAGCCCGACAAGGGCGCCTATGTCGGCGTGATGAAGCGGAACGGCTCCGCGCAGGACATCACCTGGTTCCGCGCCGAGAGCTGCTACGTCTTCCACGTGATGAACGCCTGGGAGGAAGGCAGCCGCATCATCGCCGACGTGATGCAGTTCGAGGAAGCGCCGCTGTTCAATCATCCTGACGGCTCGCCGACCGACCCGAAGAAGAACCGCGCGCGCTATTGCCGCTGGACCTTCGATCTCGCCGGCAATACCGACCGCTTCACGCAAACCTATCTCGACGACCTCGCCGGCGAATTCCCGCGCATCGACGATCGGCACGCGGGCCATGCCTTCGCCCATGGCTGGTACGCCTGCGCCAATCCTGACCTGCCGATGTTCGGCGCGCTCTCCGGCATCGTGCATGTCGATGGCACCGGCAAGCGCCTCGGCCGCTATCTGCTGCCCGCCGGCGACACCATCTCGGAGCCGGTATTCGTCGAGCGCAGCAGCGATGCCGCCGAGGGCGACGGCTGGCTGCTCGCGGTGGTCTGGCGGGCGCGGGAAAACCGCAGCGACCTCGCCGTGTTCAACGCGCGCGACGTCGAGACCGGCCCGATCGCGCTGGTCCATCTCGGCCACCGCGTGCCCGACGGTTTCCACGGCAATTGGGTCGGCGCGAATTGAGCCAAGCCCCTCCGTCATTCCGGGGCATCGCGCAGCGATGAACCCGGAATCCAGAGGTGACCAATCTCGAGATTCCGGGTTCGCGCTGACGCGCGCCCCGGAATGACGCGCTAAATGGCTGAAAAATCTCGATTTATCCAATCTCGCCGTTATTTTGACAGTGTAAAGATTTCGCTTGACGCCTCTCCGGCACCTCCGTATTGTATCTTTACATTGTCAAGATTAGCCTGGAGAGGCGGCCATGACGATCTTTCTCATCCTCGCCCCCTACGGTGCCTTCGCAGCCTTGCTGCTGGTGACGTCAGCGACCGCCAGCCTGTTTGCCGCCGCTGCGATCTGCTCCGCGGTCATCGCCTTCGACGTGATGCGCGGCCTCTCGATCAAGATCCTCGGCGTCGGCTCGGTGATCACCTTCGCCGCGATCGGCATTTATGTCGCTTTCGTTGATGAGCACCTCGGCACCGCATCGGTGAGGTTCGCCGTCGACACCGGCATCTTCCTGGTGTCGCTCGGCTCGATCCTCGCCCGTCGTCCGTTCACGCTGCAATATGCGCGCGAAGTGGTCGACGCTCATACCGCACAGCAGCCCGGCTTCCTGCGCGTCAACTACGTCATCACCTGGGCCTGGACCATCGCCGCGCTGCTGATGATGGTCGGCAACATCGCCGTCCTCTATGTGCCGAGCCTGCCGCTGTGGACCGGGCTTCTGATTGCGTTCGCCGCGCGCAACAGCGCGGTCTTCTTCACGAAATGGTATCCGCACTACCGCATGACGAGACACGGCACGCATCCGGTCATCGCGCTGCCCGCCAACTAAGTATCGCAGGAGAAACATCGACATGAGGGACGTGTTCGCGAGACTCGCCGGCGATTTCTTCTCGACAATCGTGTTCCTGGCGGTCTATGTCGCCACCGACAACGTTCTGCTCGCGACCGGGATCGCGATTGCCGGTGCGATCGCGCAGGTGGTGCATTCCCGCATCAAGGGCGCGTCGCTCGGCTTCATGACCTGGGCGAGCCTTGCGCTGGTGATCGTGCTCGGCAGCGCGACCCTGCTCACGAGCGATCCGCGCTTCGTCCTCGCAAAGCCGTCGATCGCGCATTTCGCGATCGGCACGATCATGCTGAGGCGCGGCTGGATGCTGCGCTACATGCCGCCGATCGTGGTCCAGACCATTCCGGAATATGTCACCCTCGCCGGCTACGCCTGGGCTGCATTGATGTTTGCGATCGGCGCCGGCACCATCGCGGTGGCCGCGACCGGCGACATCAAGCTGTGGGCGGCCTATGTGACTGCGGTCGCGGCCGGCTTGAAGATCGCCGCCTTCGCGATCCAATACGTCCTCTTCCGCATCATCGTGACAAGCCGGCTGCGCGCAGCCGCCCGCGCTTAATCATCGCAGGAAGAAATAGATCGTTGGGCATGCACGACGAGATAGGCTATATCGCCGTCCGGCTTCACCTTAACCTCGGAGAGACAGGCATGGCGGTGGACGGAAACTGGAATCTCATCATGAGCACGCCGATGGGCGAACGTCAGTCGACGCTGTCGTTGAAGAACTCGGGCGGCACGCTCACGGGCACGCACAGCGCCGAAGGCACCGACATCGAGATCTTCGACGGCACGACCAGCGGCGACGACGTCGCCTGGAAGGTTTCCATCACCAACCCGATGCCGCTCACGCTCGAATTCATCGGAAAGGTGACGGGCGACAGCATCGCTGGCGAAATGGGCATTGGTCCGATGGGCAGCTTCCCGTTCACGGGGACGAGGGCGTAACGTTTCAGCCGTCGTCCCGGGACCCATACGCCGCGGCAGTAGTCATCTGGCGGGATGGTCGACGGCTTTCTCTCAACAATGACCGCTGGTGGTTATGGGTCCCGGCTCAAGGCCGGGACGACATCTAGCCCAGATTCAGCTCCTTGAAGAAGTCGTTGCCCTTGTCATCGATGATGATGAAGGCCGGGAAGTCCACGACCTCGATGCGCCAGATCGCTTCCATGCCGAGCTCGGGATATTCGACCACCTCGACCTTCTTGATGCAGTGCTCGGCGAGGTTCGCCGCAGCGCCGCCGATCGAGCCGAGATAGAAGCCGCCGTGCTTCTTGCAGGCTTCGCGCACCGCCGGCGCGCGGTTGCCTTTCGCCACCATCACCATCGAGCCGCCGGCGGCCTGGAACTGGTCGACGAAGGAATCCATGCGCCCGGCCGTGGTCGGACCGAACGCGCCGGAGGCGTAGCCATCCGGCGTCTTGGCGGGACCGGCGTAATAGACCGGATGGTTCTTGAAGTAGTCCGGCAGCGGCTCGCCGCGGTCCAGCCGCTCGCGCAGCTTGGCATGCGCGGCATCGCGCGCGACGATCATGGTGCCTGTCATGGAAACGCGCGTCTTGATCGGGTGCTTCGACAGTGTCGCCAGGATGTCCTTCATCGGCTGGTTCAGATCGATCTTGACGACCTCGCCGCCGAGCGACTGCTCGACCTGCGGCAGATACTGCGCCGGATTGTGCTCGAGCTCTTCCAGATAGACGCCGTCCTTGGTGATCTTGCCGAGCACCTGGCGGTCCGCCGAGCAGGATACGCCGAGCCCGATCGGCAGCGAGGCGCCGTGGCGCGGCAGCCGGATCACGCGCACGTCGTGACAGAAATATTTGCCGCCGAACTGCGCGCCGACGCCGAGTGACTGCGTCATCTTGTGGATTTCCTGCTCCATCTCCAGATCGCGGAACGCGTTGCCGTCGGCCGAGCCGTGCGTCGGCAGCGCGTCGAGATAGCGCGCGGAAGCGAGCTTCACTGTCTTCATGCAGAGCTCGGCCGAGGTGCCGCCGATCACGATCGCGAGGTGATAGGGCGGGCACGCCGCGGTGCCGAGCGTGAGGATCTTCTCCTTCAGGAACGCCAGCAGCCGGTCCTTGGTCAGCACCGACGGCGTCGCCTGGAACAGGAAGCTCTTGTTGGCAGAGCCGCCGCCCTTGGCCATGAACATGAACTTGTAGGCATCATCGCCCTCGGCGTAGATCTCGCACTGCGCCGGCATGTTGTTGGCGGTGTTCTTCTCCTCATACATCGAGAGCGGCGCCACCTGCGAATAGCGCAGGTTGCGGCGCAGATAGGCGTCGCGCGCGCCCTCCGACAGCGCCGCCTCGTCGTCGCCGTCGGTGATGACGTTGCAGCCCTTCTTGCCCATGATGATCGCGGTGCCGGTGTCCTGGCACATCGGCAGCACGCCGCCGGCGGCGATATTGGCGTTCTTGAGGAAATCGAAGGCGACGAACTTGTCGTTGTCGCTGGCCTCCTTGTCGTCGAGGATGTTGCGAAGCTGCTTCAGATGCCCTGGGCGCAGGTAGTGGTTGATCTCGCCGAACGCGGCCTCCGACAGCGCCCGCAGCGCCTCGCGCGACACCACCAGCATGTCCCGGCCCAGCACCTTCTCGACCCGAACGCCATCCGCCGTGATCTTCTTGTACGGCGTCGCGTCCTTCCCCAGCGGGAACAGCGGCGTGTGCCTATAGGGCGGAACGGGCTTGGACTGGTCGGGGAAGGCGGTGGGAGCGTTCATGGGCATGATCTCAGGTTGGGACCGGGAACGTCGGCCCGGCATCTAGAGCCGTTCTAAGCATTTTTGCCGCAAAAGGAAGGCGTGGGAACGCTCGGCAGCGATCCGAGCATCTGCGGTCTCGCGCAAGGCTGGCATATTGACGCAACCCGCTCGACCCTGCATTGAACCCGTGTGGTTTTCCATGCCGGCAGGGGGCATCCGTGACCAGAACACTCGTATTACGCCTTCGAGGTGCGGCGCTCGTCGCGATGATCGGGCTTTTCGCCGCCCTCACCGCCTCGACGGCACACGCCGACCAGTGCGACGACATCGCCAAGCAGCTTGCGAGCCAGATCGACGGCCTCAAGGTCAACTTCAAGGCCGCCAACATCGTCTATCTGACTCATCCCGCGACCAGGGAATTGTCGCTCGGCTGCCGTGGCAGGAACTACTCCATCGAGCTCTATGCCAAGGGCGACCGGAAGCCGAAGCCGGAATTCTATCAATTGGTCAGCTCGGCGGCGGCGATCATCTTCACTGTGCCGAAGGACGACACCACGACCGGCGCCACCCGCTGCCTGAAGCGCATGGGCCTGCTGCGCGGCGACAAGGTCAGCATGCGCTTCCGCCGACTCAACATGGACTGCACGCGCACCAGGACCGAGGCGTCGATCGCGATCACGCGCGGCAAAGACGAATAGCGCACCACTCCACGGACCCCGCCCCGCTGACTGCGCCGCGCCGCTGCGCTATCATCCCTTCCCCGGATGTGGTGAGGACGACGATGCCTGACAGCAAAACCTATACCGGCGGCTGCCATTGCGGACAGGTGCGGTTCGAATGCACCAGCGATCTCGCCATGGTGACCAATTGCAACTGCTCGATCTGCACCAAGAAGGGCCTTCATTTCACCTTCCTGCCGCCGAGGAGCTTTCAGCTGCGCGCCGGCGAGGAAAATCTGAAGGAATACCTCTTCAACAAGCACGCCATCCGCCATCAATTCTGCATCGACTGCGGCGCCGAGGTGTTTGCCTATGGCAGGAAGCCCGACGGCACCGATGTGGTGGCGCTGAACGTGAGCTGCATCGATGGCATCGAACTATCGAAGCTCGCGATGACGCCGTTCGACGGGCGAAACCTGTGACGGATGTCGTAGGGTGGGCAAAGCGGAGCGTGCCCACCATTACGAGCAGCGAGCTTGAGGGTGGGCACGCTTCGCTTTGCCCACCCTACGATTGCTGTTGCCGCATCACGCCGTCAAGCCCGGCCATGACGAACGGATAGAGCGACACTTCATAAATCCAATTCCTTGTAGCGGCGGAAGATCCCCTGCTCGTTGAACGGAATCCGCCGCTCGCTCGCCAGATACGTCTTGATGTTCGGCCGCTCGGCGACACGGTCGCGCAATTCGATCAGGCGGGGAACGTTCTCCTCGAACGCCCGCATATGCTTCGGGAACGCGTAGCGCAGGCCCTCCACGATCTGGAACAGCGACAGATCGACATAGGTCACACGGCGACCGCTGACGTAAGCACCGCCATTCGCCTCCACGATGTCTTCAAAATAGCCGAGATATTTTGGGACCCGCTCCTTCCAGAACTCCGCGGTGCGCTTCTTCGCCGGCGCCTTCTGGTCCTCGTAATAGAGCGTCGGCCCGAGCGGATGATGGGTGTCGTGAACTTCCAGCACGAGATCGGCGATCGTGAGCTGCATTTGATGCACCCAAAGCCGTCCCCCTTCCGCCTTCGGCGCGAGGCCGTGGCGCGCGCCGAGAAAGAACAGGATGTTGGCGGTCTGCCCGATTACGAGCTTACCGGCCTTCAGGAACGGCGGCGCGAAGGGCGGCGTGCCCTTGCCCGCTTCCATCATCGACATCATTGCGCTTGTTCCGCCCGCGCCGCGCGCGACATCGTCATAATCAGCACCGGCATCCTCCAACGCGAGCCGCACATATTCGCCGCGGCCCTGAATGTCGGGCCAGTAATAGAGCTGATAGCGCATGGACGAGCCTCCCTCGAACCGGCTCACCGCAATAACACACTCCTGTGGCCAGTGCTCCGCAGCCGCGTGATCGCAATTGTTCGAAAGCGCGCGACGATGTTAGCCTGTTCCGGTCTTGGAACATCCGATTCCCGCTCGGACAGGAGAATGTGATGGCGGATAGCAAGAAGAAGCGCGGCGGCAGCGATCGCGCACGGATCGCGTTGAGCGAGGCTTACGAGGTCGCCTATTGGTCGAAGAAGTTCAAGGTCACACCGGCCAAGCTGAAATACGCCGTCAAGAAAGTCGGACACTCCGCCAAGAAGGTGGAAGCCTATTTCAAGGAGCAGACACATCTTGCCGCGGACCGAGCGCGGATTGCGGTGAGCGAGCCTTATGAAGTGCGCTATTGGTCCAAGAAGTTCAGGGTCACGCCGGCCAGGCTGAAGGCTGCCGTCGCCGCCGTGGGCCATTCATCGAAGAAAGTCGCGGCCTATGTGGCGAAGAAGAAGACGGCTCCCAAGAAGAAGGTAGCGAAGAAGAAAGTTGCCAGGAAGAAGGCCGCCTGAGCGCTCGCGAGAGCATGATGAGATAAGGTCGAATTACGTCCGCGATGGGCGCTGGGTCTCTTCACCTCTCCCGTAGGGAGAGGTCGGCGTGTAACGCCGGGTGAGGGGATTTGCTCTATCGAGGGACCATAACCCCTCACCCGCGCCTTCGGCGCGACCTCTCCCTACGGGAGAGGTGATCGTCGCGGATTCAGTTCGCGGCGAAACAGTACAGCAAGCCGTCGCCGCCGGTGCTCTTCAGATCGGCCTGCGAGCAGCCACCGTCCGGCCCACGCGAAGGATGCGATGAGTTCCAGGATTTGGACGGCTCGTCGTCGCGCAGGCCAAGACGGTCGAAATGGCCGACCACGGCGGCGCCCTGCGTGCTGCTCGTCCAGTTCTTGCAGGTGCGATCCTCGCCGGCGGCAAACGCGGTACCGTCCGCTTGCGAGCCGGTCAGCACGTCGTGACGGTTCGGCCTGTCGCCGCTGCCGTTGATGACCTCGCCTTTTTCGGAGAGCGCGGTCTGCTTGGTGAGATTGTTGCCCGCGCTGTGGAGGTCGGCGACGTTCTTCGCGATCACCACGCCCTTCACATTCTGCCACGGCCCTTTGCCGATGCGGTCGCGCGCATTCACGGCGGGCTGGCCGTCGGCCGCCTGCGTCGACAGATAGGCACGCCAGGTTTTCGGTGCACCAAAGCCCGCCGCCTGCGCCAGCGTCTGGCAGTGATTGTCGGCCCCCGCAAGCCCGCCGAGATTGCCGCCATTGCCGACGCCGTTGCTGGTCAGAAAGAAGCTGGCGTTGGCCGACTGCGCCCCTGCCGGCTGCACCGCGAAAGCGGCGAGCGCGAAACATGTCGGCGCAAGGATGCTGGCACAAATCTTCATTTCATCCTCCCGGTTGTTTTTGGCTCCTGACATCAACCCGTAGGGGTACCTATTATTCCAGTCCTGCAACCGCGAAAATGAACCGCGCAAAAGCAAAAGGCGCCGCGGAACGAACCGCAGCGCCTTGATGTTGCGTGGTCTAGCGGACGATCAGTTCGTCTGCTGGATCGCCGAGAGTTCCCAGTCGCTGCCGCGCCGGCGCACGAAGGTCCAGACCTCCGTCGCTTCCTGCGGCTGCTCTCCGCCGCCGACCGGCCGGCCGGTGTTGCGGTCGAGCATCTGGTCGACCAGCGAGAAGCGCATCGCCACCGTGGCGTAATCGGACTCGCCCTCGCGCCAGGCTTCGGCAAGATCGCCCTGCAACAGCTTCACGTTCGTCACCTTGTTGATGACGTTGCGGGCCTTGTTCTCCTCCAGGTCCTTCGAGAAGTAGGAGACCATCTCGGGCGTCGCGAGCGTGTGCAGCTTGGCGATATCCTCGTTCGACCATGCAGCCTGGACCTCGCCGAGCAGACGCTCGAAGGCCTCATAGTCAGCCGGCGCGATTTCCAGCGGCGCGCTGGCCGAACCAAGCCCGAAGCCCATGCTCGAGCGGTAGTTCGGCTGCGGGCCGACGCCGGGTGCAGGTGTCGGTCTGCCGGCATAGGCGGCGGCCGGTGTCTGGCGGCGCTGCCACCACGACATCGCCAGCCGCACCACCAGCACGATCAGGCCGATCTGCAGCAACAGGCCAAGGATCGACGACAAGCCGCCGAGACCGGAGAACAGGCCGCCGCCGAACAGCAGGCCGAACAGGCCGGCACCGAGGAAGCCCGCGGCAAGGCCGCCGAGCAGGCCGCGGCCCATGCCGCCCCGGTTGAACAAGCCGCCCGAATTCGCGGCCGGCGAACCCATGTTGGTGCCCGGCTGGCTATAGGTGCGGTTGAGGGGTTGCGTCATGCCGGGCGCGGTGTTCGTGCTGGGCGGAGCGGCGAAGCTCCGCGAGCCGCGGGAACCCGAGCCGAAGCCGCCGCCGGCGCGGGCGTCGGCCGCCGAAATGCTGATAGCTGTGAGGGGCAGCGCCAGCGCGATCGCGACGGCGATGGCCCGGACAATTCCGCGCGTATGTTGCGTGAAATTCATGTGTGTTTCCTTGAATCCCCGCCATGGGGAGAGTGGCATTAAGATGGGCATGGCTGCCCAAAAGGGAAGCGGGAAAAGGAACCACGACTGCGGCCCTCAGTCGCGGGGATGTGACAATAGCCCGTCTTTTCCCGGGTTTTTGCGGATCTTTAACCCTGTCATTGCGACTGAAACGCGGCTTTCCCCGGCTGCTTTCCGTGGAGGCAGGTTGCTTCGCCGCTTCCCTGTCGCGGTCGCGCTACTGCAGCGTCATCGTCTCCTTCACGGCGGCGACGAGCTGTGTCAGCGTGAACGGTTTCGGCAGGAAGGCGAATTGCTGGTTCTCCGGCAGGCTCTTCTCGAAGGCATCCTCGGCATAGCCGGAGACAAAGATGATCTTCAGCTCCGGATTGCGGCTGCGCATTTCCTTGAGCAGCGTCGGGCCGTCCATCTCGGGCATCACCACGTCGGAGACGACAAGGTCGATCGCGCCGTTCTGCTCGTCGAAGGCCTCCATCGCCTCGATGCCGTTGGACGCCTCGATCACGCTGTAGCCGCGCGAGCGCAGGCCGCGGGCATTCAGTGAACGCAGGCCATCCTCGTCTTCGACCAAAAGGATCGTGCCCTGTCCGGTCAGGTCAGGTTTCGGCTTCGGCGGTTCGGCCGCCGGCTCCCTGGCCGCGCCATTGGTCGGCTGCGGCTCCGGCACGACCTCCTGCTCGGGCCGGTGGCGCGGCAGGAAGATGCGGAAGGTGGTGCCCTCGCCGGGCGTGGAATCGACGTACACGAAGCCGCCGGTCTGCTTGACGATGCCATAGACCGTCGAAAGCCCAAGCCCCGTGCCCTTGCCGACCTCCTTGGTCGAGAAGAACGGCTCGAAGATCTTGTCGATGATCTCAAGCGGAATGCCGGTGCCGGTATCGGTGATGTCGATCCGTACATAGTCCGCCGCCGGCAGGCCCTTGTAGGAGAGCTGGCCGGCTTCCTCGGCCGCGACGTTCTGGGTCTTGATGATCAGCTTGCCGCCGTCCGGCATCGCGTCGCGCGCATTGACGGCGAGATTGACGATCACCTGCTCGAACTGGGAGACATCGACCTTCACCGGCCAGAGGTCACGCCCGTGCACGAGGTCGAGCTTCACCTTCTCGCCGATCAGCCGGCGCAGCAGCATGGTCAGGTCGCTCAATGCGTCGCCGAGGTCCAGCACCTGCGGCCGCAGCGTCTGGCGGCGCGAGAACGCGAGCAGTTGCCGCACCAGCGTCGCCGCACGGGTCGCGTTCTGCTTGATCTGCATGATGTCCTGGAACGACGGATCGGTCGGCTTGTGCGCGTTCAACAGGAAATCGTTCGCCATCATGATGGCTGAGAGCACGTTGTTGAAATCGTGCGCGATGCCGCCGGCCAATTGGCCGACCATGTCCATCTTCTGCGACTGGTTGATCTGGTTTTCCAGCGTGCGCCGCTCGGTGGTCTCGAGCATGTAGACGATCGCGGCCTCGGCATCGCGCTCGTCCTCCTCCACCGCGGAGACGAAGAACTGCGCCCAGCGTTCCTTGGCCCCGTCGAGCATGACCTCGACCGGCGCGATGTCGCCCCTGCCCTCGGCCGCCTGGTTGATCGCTGCGATCACCAGGCTGCGGTCGCGCGGATTGACGGCGCGGAAGATGGACTTGGCGGCCGAGCCCTCCGCATTCAGGCCTTGCGCGAGCTTGGCGTAGCGGGCATTGGCCCGCACCACATTGCCGCCGCGGTCCACGGTGGCGATCGCCATCGGCGTGTGGTCGAAGAAGCGCATGAAGCGTACTTCGGCGGCGCGCTCGGGATCGGAATGCTCGTCGCGGGCGCGGCTGATGACGAGCGTGCGCGAGGCCCCTCGCGTGCCGTCGGCGCCGAAGGCGAGCTTGTGATAGAGGCGCACCGGCACGGTCTTGCCGCCGCGCCTGCGCAAATCGATGTCGAATACTTCCGTCTTCACCTCGCCCGGCGCCGGCACGATCGAGGTGAGCAGCGCGGCGCCGTCGCCGGAGACGATGTCGGTGAGCCTCAAGCCGCCCGAGCCGATCTCGGCAAGATCGTAATCGAGCCAGTTGGCGAGCGTCGCGTTGACATAGGCGATCTCGCCTGACGGCGTGACCGAGAAGAAGCCGCAAGGCGCGTGATCGAGATATTCGATCGCGTGCTGCAGTTCCTTGAAGACGTCCTCCTGGCGCTCGCGGTCGCGGGTGATGTCGGCGATCGACCACACCGCATATTTCTGTTCGCGCTTGCTCTGGCCGAGCGGCCGCACCCGCATCCTGAGCCACCGCCCGTGCAGGCCGTCATGGCCGGCGATGCGGACCTCCTCCTGCTGCCGCTTGCCTTCGCGCGCGGCCTTGAGCAGGCGGAACACGGCCTCGGAAACGTCAGGATTGCCGATGAAGACACGCTCGACCGGCCGGACCTCCTGCGGGCTGGAGGCCCCGGTCAGCGCCAGATAGGCGGCGTTGGAATAGACCACGTGGCCGTGGGAATCCGTGACCGCCAGGCCGTCATAGGCATGGTTGGCGATCCGGCCCATCACGGGATCGTCGGTGGAACGGTCGGAGAAACGGATGATCCCGGCGGCAAAGGCGAACAGGCTGAACAGCCCGACCATGGCCAGCAGCGCCAGCACGCCGAGGATATAGGGCTGCGCCTGGGCACGGCCGATGGTCATCAGCGCGATCGCCACCGCGACGAGGCCGGCCGCCACCAGCAGCACCAGGATGATGCTGCCGCTCCGCCGCGGCGGTTCGTGGGCCACGAACGGCTCGGCAGGCGGGTTGTGATCGGTCTCGGCGGTCATCGAAGGAAACTGCCCGTCGGCGGTGAAGGCGTGCAGATTCGCCCGCCCTCCTGAGTGCCTCAATCGGAGCTTGGAGCGCAAGTCCATCAGGCCGCCATTTCCCAGGTTAAGCCCATCTCAGGCCGGTTTCGTTCCATTTCTCAGGTCCACTATCCCGAAAGCCCGCGCCGCTTCAGGCCCATGACGTAGCCGATGATTTCGGCGACCGCATGATAGTGTTCGACCGGAATTTCCTCGTCGATGTCGACGGTTGCATAGAGGGCGCGGGCCAGCGGCACGTTCTCGACGATCGGGATGTCGTGATCCTTGGCGATCTCCCTGATCTTGAAGGCGATGATGTCGACGCCCTTGGCGACGCAGACCGGCGCCTGCATGCTGCGGTCGTAGGCGAGCGCCACCGAGTAGTGGGTCGGGTTGGTGATGACCACGCTCGCCTTGGGAACCGCGGCCATCATCCGCTTCTTCATGCGCTGCTGCCGCAACTGGCGGATGCGCCCCTTGATGTGCGGATCGCCTTCCGACTGCTTGAACTCCTCCTTCATCTCCTGCAGCGACATCTTCTGCCGCTCGTACCACTGCCGGTACTGGAAGAAATAGTCGGCGATCGCCACCGCGGCGAGCATGGCGACCACCGCCCCCATCAGGTGCACGGTCAGGCTGGTGGTGGCGGGCAGGATCGAGGCGACATCGATCCTGAGCAGCGATTCCAGCCGGTGCCACTCCGGCCACAGCACCGCCGTCATGACCGCGCCGAGCGCGACCAGCTTGAAGATGCCTTTGAGGAAATTCGCCGCCGCCTGCTTGCCGAAAATGCGCTTGAAGCCGGCACCGGGCGAGATTTTGTTGAATTTGGGTTTGAGCTGCTCCGTCGACCACACCAGCCGGTGCTGGATCATGTTGCCGGCGATCGCAGCCAACATCAGCATCAAGAGCGGAATGCCGACGGCGGCAATCACCGCGATGCCCAGCGTCTGCGTCAGCGACAGCAGTCCCGGGCCGTCGGTCCTGATCATCCAGGACTTGGCGATCAGGTTGCGCAGCGGCGTCAGGATGCCTGCTGCCGTCGAGTTCGAGAAGGTCGACAGCACCAGCGTGCCGCCCGCGATCACGAACCAGGTGTTGACCTCCTGGCTCTTGGCGACGTCGCCCTTCTCGAGCGCGTCATCAAGGCGCTTTTGCGTGGGGTCTTCTGTTTTGTCGTCGGTATCCTCGGCCATGGCGGCTCCCTATTTCAGTGGCGTGAGCTGGTGCATGACGCCGATGAAGTAATCGAGATAGGTCCCCATCATCGCGGCGATCACCACGGCGAGGATCAGGAACCCGGCGAGGATCGAGAGCGGCACGCCGACGAAATAGACCTGCATCTGCGGCATCAGCCGCGCCAGCACGCCAAGCCCGATATTGAAGACGAGGCCGAACACCAGGAAAGGCGCGGAAAGCTGCAGGCCGATCTTGAACGCCTCGGCAAAGGCGCGCGTCGCCAGCGCCGCCACGTCGCCGGTCGGCATCGGCGCGCCCGGCGCGAAGATCCGGTAGCTCTCGTTCAGCGCCGCGATCACCAGATGGTGGGTGTCGGTGGCAAACAGCAGCGTCATGCCGAGGATGGTGAGGAAGTTGCCGATCAACTGCCCCTGCTGGCCCTGGGTCGGATCGATCGCGGTGACGAAGCCGAGCCCGAGCTGCTGGGCGATCACCGAGCCCGCGACCGCGAGCGCCGACAGGGTCACGCGCGCGGTCGCGCCGAGCACGATGCCGATAACGATCTCGTGCATCATCAGCACCATCAGCGAGCTCACCGATGTCATGTCGACATGATAGGCATTGCGGTGCAGCGGCAGGATGATCAGCGTCAAGAGCAGCGCGATCCCGAGCTTGACCCGCACCGGGATGTTGCTCTCGCCGAATCCCGGCAGCAGCATCACCATCGACCCCATGCGGGCAAACACCAGCACGAAGGTCGCGGCGAGCGCCGGCAGCAGGGAAACGTCGATGCGCATCTACCCACAGTGCATCAACCGCCGATGATTCGCGACGATATCCGCATCATGTGAGCGTGCAGCGCGTCAGCCATGAACGGCAGCGCCAACAGCAGCGTCACGAAAATCGCGAGGATCTTCGGCACGTAGATCAGCGTCTGCTCCTGGATCTGCGTCAGCGCCTGGAACAGCGACACGATCACGCCGACCACGAGGCCGACGACCATCAGGGGTGACGACACCACCACGATGGTCCAGATCGCATCGCGCGCCACGTCGAGGGTTTCAGCACCGGTCATTTCATTTCCTCTCTGTCTCCCCTCATGGTGAGGAGGCGCGGAGCGCCGTCTCGAACCATGAGGCCCCGATCTCGCTCGTGGCCATCCTTCGAGACGCCGGCTGCGCCGGCTCCTCAGGATGAGGACCGAACTAGATCGGCATCTTCATGATGTCTTCATACGACTGGATCACCCGATCCCGCACCGACACCAGGGTCGAGACCGCGACGTCGGTCTCCGCGACCGCCGTCACCACGTCCATCACATTGGCCCGGCCCGAAGTCATCGCCACGGTCTGGGCATCGGACTTGCGACCCGCGTCCATGACGCTGCCGATGGCTTCCTTCACCAGCGCGCCGAACGAGGGGCCAGTGGTCTCGCCGCCCTTCTCAGCGCCGCCCCGCTCCATCATGCGGGCGAGGCTGGCATAGGCGTTGGCGGCAACTGTCGGTGTAGCCATGATTGATCGCTTCCTGTTCTTTACGACTTGAGGATATCGAGCGTGCGCTGGATCATCCGCCGCGTCGCGCTGATGATGTTGAGGTTCGCCTCGTAGGATCGCTGGGCGTCGCGCATGTCGGTCATTTCGACCAGCGGGTTGACGTTAGGATATTTCACATTGCCGGTTGCATCCGCGGCCGGATTGCTCGGCTCGTATTTGACACGGAATGCCGACTGGTCGGGCCGGACCCTGCCGAGCGCCACAACCTTGGCGTCCAGCGTGCGGTCCAGCGCGGAGGAGAAGGTCGGCACCTTGCGGCGGTAGGGATCCCCGCCGGCGGTCTGCGCCGTCGAATCGGCGTTGGCGATATTTTCCGAGATCACCCGCATGCGGCCGGCCTGCGCGCGCAGGCCGGAGGTGGCAATCGCCATCGAGCGGGCGAAATCGCTTCCATCGTCGGCCATGATCCCTTCCCCCTAAAAATCCGTCAGCGCTTGCCGATCGCGGTTTTGATCAGCCCGAGGCTGCGGCTGTAGAGCGAGGTCACCGCCGCATAATCCATCTGGTTGGCGGAGACCTTCAGCATCTGCTCTTCCAGGTTGACGGCGTTGCCGGCCGGCCTGGTCATGAAAGCGTTCTTCCCGCCGTCATGGTCGAAATTCTCCGGCGCACCGGACGCCGCGATATGCCCGGTGCTGGTCCGCAGCATCGGCAATGTGCCCATCGATCCGCCGACGGCTGCGCCATTGCGGTCGAAGGTCGGCTCGACCAGGTCGCGCGGCTTGAAGTTCGGCGTATCCGAATTGGAGACGTTCTCGGCGAGCACCCGCTGGCGCTCCTGGTGCCACTGCATCTTGGTACGCAGCGCTGACAGGATCGGTAGATCGTTGATGGACATCGCCGTGCCCCCGTTAACCTCTGGGGCCGTCCCCGAGGTAGGCAGAATTTGCCCGGTGTATGGTTAACGGCTGGTTAAATTGTTCCGGCAGGTCGTGGACAGGACCACCGACAACTCGCGAAACATCAGGAAATGCACATTTTCGCCACGATCGCTGCGTTAACCAGCGCGCGCGGGCGGGCTCAGAAGTCGTTTTGGAACAATCGATTCTTGGTCTATTAGTAAACATGGGCGGCGTGACTGCCGTGGGGAATTAAGAAATAAGGCTGATCTCGGGCGTGATTCGCTGATCGGATCGCTTCAGCCCGCATCCGTCGAAGCCAGCATGAAAGCAGGGCCAGATGGCCGGGGACAGTAATATGCAGATCCTGTGGTTCCTCTTTGCGTTCATCGCCGTATTGGCGCTGATCGGTCTGGCGGCGTGGCTGGTCCGCCGTTTTGCCGGCAGCCGCCTCGGGGCCAACACCAACCGCGGGCGGATGCCGCGCCTGGCAGTGATCGATGCTGCCGCGGTGGACGGGCGACGGCGCCTCGTGCTGGTCCGGCGCGACAATGTCGAGCATCTCCTGATGATCGGCGGCCCCACCGACATCGTCGTCGAGCCCAACATCGTGCGCGCGATGGCGGCCCGTGATCAGGCGCCGCCGCGTCCGGTTGTTGCCAGCGCCGAACCACCACCGCGGGTTGCGCCGCTCCCGGATACAGCCTGGGCCGAGGCCGAAAGCGCCCGCACCGATATCTTCGAGACTCCGGAGCCGGCGATACCTGAGCCGCCGCCGCGGCCCGCACGCCCGTCCTTCGCTGAAGAGCTCCGCCGCCCGGCCGGCCCGCCGCTGCCGGAGCGACGCGATCCGCTCGCCGGCTTCACGCCGGAGCCGATCGGCAGCCGTCCCGAACGCACCGAACCGCGGCCCGAGCCGATGCCGCCGCGCGTCCCCCGCGAGCGCTCCGAGCCCCTGATCCCGCGCCCGCCGCGCACGACCGAACCGAAGGTCGCGCCGCTCCGCACCCCCGAGCGCGCCGCGGCGCCGCCGCCACCCCCTCCTCCTTCACCTCCGCCGCCACCGTCAGATACGTCCAGCGCCGACGCCAATCTCGCCGAGATGGCGCAGCGGCTCGAGGCCGCGCTGCGCCGTCCGGCGAGCGAAGCCGCCGCACCGCCGGTCGCTCCCGAGCAGGCGGCGCCGCGCCCCGCGCGCAGCGAACCCCCGCCGGCGCCCTCGCCGGGGCCGCAGAAGAGCGGCTTTGAGAATCTCGAAGACGAGATGGCCTCCCTGCTCGGCCGCCCGAAGAACCCTTCGTGAGGCTGCCGAAGGTCCCGCGTAGAGTTTTATTCACCGCCGTCCTGATCGCCGCCAGCTCGCTGGCGGCGCCTGCTCTTGCGCAGGACATCAGCATCAATCTCGGCCAGGGCAATGGCGGCGTCACCGAGCGCGCGATCCAGCTCATCGCGCTGCTCACCGTGCTCTCGATCGCGCCGTCGATCCTGGTCATGATGACGTCGTTCACGCGCATCGTCGTGGTGCTGTCGCTGCTGCGCACCGCCTTGGGCACCGCGACCGCGCCGCCGAACTCGGTCATCATCGCGCTGGCGATGTTCCTCACCGCGTTCGTGATGGGCCCGGTGCTGCAGAAATCCTATGACGACGGCATCCGCCCGCTTGTCGCCAACCAGATCAGCGTCGAGGAAGCGCTGCAGCGCGCCTCCGTCCCCTTGCGCGGCTTCATGCAGAAGAACGTGCGCGAAAAGGACCTCAAGCTGTTCATGGATCTCTCCGGCGAGCCGCCGCCGGCGACGCCGGAAGACATGTCGCTGCGCATCCTCGTGCCCGCCTTCATGATCTCCGAATTGAAGCGCGCCTTCGAGATCGGCTTCCTGTTGTTCCTGCCCTTCCTCATCATCGACCTCGTGGTCGCCTCCGTTTTGATGTCGATGGGCATGATGATGCTGCCGCCGGTCGTGGTGTCGCTGCCGTTCAAGCTGATCTTCTTCGTGCTGGTCGACGGCTGGTCGCTGGTCGCCGGCAGCCTGGTGCAGAGTTACGGCGGGTAGCAGGGCGTCATGCGAACGAAGCGCAGCAAATCCATCGCCGCACCTCATGCGTAGGCGTATGGAGCGCAGCGCAATCCGGGATTATCGACACTTGCGATCTGGTCCCCGGATTGCGCTGCGCTCCATCCTGGCTACGATAGGATGACAAGGGCAACTTAGGTGCGGCATGTCAGGTGAGATAAAGCCGATCGGGACGAAGCGGGATTACGAGGCCGCACTCAAGGAGGTTGAGCGTCTCTGGGGCGCGAAGTCCGGCACGCGCGACGGCGACCGCCTTGACGTACTGGCGACGCTGATCGATGCCTACGAGACCGAGCACTATCCCATGGACCCGCCTGATCCGATCGAGGCGATCAAGTTCCGCTGACCACACTGGCTTGGCTACGAGCGCGCCCGATTGCCCAATAATCCGACCACGAGATCGACGGCGAGCGCGGCGGTGATGGCGGCTGCGCCGATCATGAACAGGAGCGCGTAATTGCCGGTGGTCTGCTCGAAGCAGTAGGACAGGCCATATGCACCGCCGGCCTGAAACAGCGCAAAGCTCGTGGTCGCTTGCGCCCAGGCCGCGCCCTGCTCGGCGCTGTTGTGCGGAACGAGTTCATGGATGCGGCCGAGCGTCAGCGGCACGACGCCGGGGGTGAACGCGCCAACGATGACGCTCGAGACGATCATCACTGCCGGAGCCGCGCTGACCGCAGGCAGCACGATCGCGATCGCCTGCACCAAAAAGGCGACGCGCAGCGCCGGGCCGAACCCTGCGCGGTCGGCGAGATGCCCGGTGACGAGGGGACCGGCAATGGCACCGATGCCGTAAAGCACCCAGTATTGCGAAGCGGCCAGAATCCCCTGCCCCAGTCCGCGCGCGACGAAGTCGACCAGGAAGACCATGTGCGGCACCAGCGCCACGGCGTTGAGGCCATACTCCGCATACAGCGCGCGGATCGCCAGTGATCCCGGCCGCGCCGCGGTGCGATGGTAGACTACGGCTTTCATGCCGCGAACCTCGGCCGGCCAGGCCTTCCAGCTCGCCAGGGTCAACAGCACGGACAATATGCCAAGCCCGTACCAGGCTTGCTGCAGCCCTTGCCGCAATAGCAGCGGCACGAGCGTGCCGGATGCAGCAACGCCGAGGCCCACGCCGGCGAAGATCACGCCGCCGACCACGCCCTTCTTGTTCGGCGGCGTGTGCGGCAGGATCGTCGACGCCGCGAGCACCATGATCACGCCTCCCGCAAGACCTGCAAGGAAGCGCCACACGAAGAACCAGGCGAAAGAGATCGGCACCGAGCAGGCAAAGCAGCAGAGCGAGGCGAGCACCATCATGGCGCGCAGCGAGCGCACCGCGCCAGCGCGAGCACCGACTTCGCGCGCGACAATCGCGCCGGCCAGATAGCCCGCTAGATTGGCTGCGCCGAGATAAACGACATCCGCCGGACTGAACCATTTCGCCGCGATCAGCGCCGGGATCAGCGGCGTGTAGGCGAAGCGCGCCAATCCGAGACCGACCAGCGAGGCGCAAAGCCCCGCTGCAGCCGAAAGCCAGACCGGTCCGCCTTCATGATGATGATTGGCTGCAACTGAATGCGGATGACGGTGAGCATGGGTGGTTGACATCGACATGGCTTAAGCAGCCTCGCCGCCGGAAAGGGAAATGGTTAGTTCTGATGCCAGCCATCGCCGACGGCGATGGCTGAAGGGCGCTGCGCTCAGTGCAGCGCAATCCGCGAGGTCCTCATCAATGTTTCTGAGCGCAGCTTCACCTCCCCTTGAAAAGCAGGGCTATCCCATATGGCCGTTTGGTGGCTGCGAACGAGGCGGGGCCTCATGGTTCGAGACGCGCCGCAAGCGGCGCTCCTCACCATGAGGGTCTAAGATCCCACCGCGAAATCAGACCTCATCCTGAGGAGCCGCGCAGCGGCGTCTCGAAGGATGGGCCGCGAAGGGACCGCCCACCAAGTTCTATTTCATATGCGATAGCCGGCCTTTCAGGAGGAAGGAAAAGTTCGGAGCCCCGATACGGGATCGCTACCTCGCCGCGCTGGCGCGCTTGACGCCGACGATCGCCGGCAACGTGTCGGGAGCGGCTTTCGTGCCGGGCACGGCGCCGGTTGCGATCGGGTCGGGCAGCGGGGCGCGGGCGGTGGCGTCGGGGAAACGGAGCTTCATGTCGCGGATGAAGCCGTCCAGCGTGTCGACGCTGGCGGCCATCCTGGCGATCTGGGAGAATTCCGCACCGTTGGCGGCAGCAGGCCTCGCTGCAATGTCGAACGCCGTCCGGTCGGCCTCGCCTGACATCAGCGGCGCATATTTGTCGCGGAAGCGCGTCAGCCCGATCGCGTCCTCGGCGAGCGCATAGCCGATCACCGCACGGATGATGTCGCCCTTCTCAGCCGCGTTCAGCGGCGTGAAGTCACGCCAGCGGTCGCCATAATAGAGTTCGATCTGCTCGGAGGCCTCGCGCCAGTGCCGCTGCGCCCAATGGATGTCGGAGCGCAGCCGGATCGCCTCGCGGCCGGAAATGTTGGAGACGATATCGAGCGCAAGATCATGCCGACCGACGTCGCTCTGCGCACGCGCCTCGAGCAGCAGCCGCTGCTGGCGCAATTCGCCTGACAGATCCGAGATGCGGGTCACGTGCAGCGCCGCGATCGCGCGCTCCGGCTTGCGGTTGGTGAGATAGACCATGGCAAGGCGCGCAGCCACCTGCGCGCGCGCGGCGCCCTCGAGCCGCTTGTCGACCTGGTATTGCAGGAGCTCGGCGGCCTGGTCCAAAAGGTCGACGCCGACGAGGCGGTCGGCCAGGCGGCGGATCATCTCGTCGCCCCGGCGACCGATCGGCGTGAGTTCGCGATATTCGTAGAACATCGTGAGCGCATCGATCGGCGGGATGCTGTCGCCGGCGGGCCCGAGGAAGAGCTGGGCGAACAGCGCGGACGCCGCATCCTGCGCCTGCCGCGATTCCGGCGAATTCGGCAGCAGCCTGGTCGCGGCGCGGGTGGCCGCGAACGCTTCCGCATAGCGCCCGGTGTCGGAATAAATCTTCGCCAGGATCTGCAGCGTGCGCAGCTCGATGCTGTCGCCGCGCCACATCACCGCGAGCAGTTCGAGCTCGCGCAGGATCTCTCCTTGCGTGATCTCGCCCCGCTTCTGCTTCAGGATGATCTCGAGCAGCTTGCCTTCGGCCGCAGCCTGCCGGTCGGGCGAGTTCGCGGCGAAACGGTAAGCGTCGAGCGCGTCCTTCTCATAGCCGAGCGCTTCGGCGAGGCGGCCGCGCAGCACTGCGGCGGCCGGCTTCAATTCCTTCGGCAGGCCGATCACCTCGAGCTCACTGCGGCGGCGCGCGGCGCCGGCAAAATCTTTCACTTCCAGCGCAGCCTTCATCGATTCCAGCATGACGACGCGCTGCAGGTCCGGCGGCAGCGTCGCGACCGAGAACTCCGCGTTCTTGAATTTCTCCCGCGCATCCGCCCATTTGCCCTGCCGCGCGAGGGCAAGCCCTTTCCACAATTGGGAATCATAGCCGTTGCCGATCGCGGGATTGGCGAGGTCCTTGAGCGCGCGCTCGGGCCGGCCCATCATGATGCTGCTGGCGGCATGGATCATCAGCACGGACGGATCCTCGGCGCCGCGCTTGCTCTCCGACAGCATCAGGTTGGCGACGCCGTGGGCTTCCTCATACATGGCGCGCGCGACGTAGAACCTGGCAAGGTTGAGCCGCGCCTGCGCGAGCTGCTCGGGCGAGGTGGTCGCCGCCGCGCTGGCCTCGATCAACGCGTCGAGCCGCTTCAGGAAGTTCTCCGCCTGGTTGTTCTTCCATTCCTCGGCATCGAACAGCGGCTTGACCGCGGCGGTGGCGCGTTCGGCGGCGACGTCGGCCGACGACAGCGTAAGCCCGCCCGGACGTCCCAGCACCACCTTGTCGGCGCCTAGTTCGGCCTTCACGTCGTCGGCGTTCGGATGCACCACGAGGCCGTGGACGGATTCAAGCAGCGACAGCTCGACGAAATCCTGTCGCCGGATGAAACCGCGGGCCGGCGGCGGCGCGGTCACGACCCACAGCACGTCGCCGGCGTCGGGATCGACCAGCCGGTGCAGTTGTCCGGGATTGGCCAGGGGCACGCTGACATTGGCGAGCGCGGGATCGCTGACATTGCGCACCACCATCAAGGGCTGCGGCGGCTTCTGCACCCGGTCGGCGAAGGTCACCGTCCAACCGGTGCCGGAGGAGCGGTCGTCGGCTTCGAGCGACGGCATCTGCGGGCGGTTGAGGCGGAAGCGGATCGCTTGTCCGTTGTCCAGCGGCAAGCGGCTGACATCGGAGATGATGGCGCCGGCCTTGTCGCGGATCGGCGCGAGGTCGATGGTCTCTTGGGAATCGAACACCAGCCACACCGCGTCGGCGCGGCGGAACAGCGCTGATGGCGTAGCCTTCTGGAAGCTGAACGTCACGCGCAAGCCATCGCTGTCGCGCCGCGCGTCGACCGTAACAGGCTTTTCGGCGGAGGGAGTCTGCGGCGATGCGGCCACGTCCTGTTTCGGCGCAGCATTTGCTGGTGACGGTGAAGCCTCTTTGACAGAGCCTGCTGCAGGCTTCGGCGGCGCGGCAGGCGCCGCTTCCGCTGGAAGCGGAGACACCTCCTGCGCAACCTTCTCCGACGCCGGCGCAGGCATCTCGGCGGCTGGAGGCTGCGCCTTCGCGGCCGCAGGCGCCGTGCTCTCGGCCGCTGCGATCGGCTCCGCCTGCGGCGCATTTGCGCCCTGCTCGGGCTTGATGGCGATCTTGGCCTGCTCCGCGAACGTCTCGGAGGTCACGGGCGCGATCGGCGCCGGCTGCTGCAACGGCGTGGATTCCCGGATCGCCTTGCCCTGCCCGGCCGCCACGGCGACCAGCGGCTTTGCCGGCGCGGGCGGAACGTTGGCGGCGTGCCCATCGGCTGCCGGCTTCTCCGGCTGCTGGAAGGCGACGTCGACGACATAGTTCTTGTCCTCGCGGAAAGAGCGCACGTCGACTTCGCCGATCAGGTTGATGTCGACAGCGGACGTGTCGGTGTCGGAGCGCTGGTTGATCGAGGCGACGTTCGGCGGCGCCGCCACCTTGGCATCCGCGAGATCGAAGCTGAGCACGCTGTTGAACAACAGCGTCAGCTTCTGCTCGTTCAGCACCGAGGACACGCTGACGCCATCGGGGATTTCGAACACGAAGCGCACGAAGGTCGGCTGCACCGAGGCGCGCACGCGCACCGGCGGCTTCTTCCTGGCCGCGTCCGCCGCCCGCTGCGCACGCAACGCGCGCTCGGCGGCGCGCGCGCGCTCGGCCAGTTCGCGGATCACGTCCGTGGGCAGAGGCGGCGGCGGCCCGGCCCAATCATCGGGCAGAAAGTCGATGAAGATCCGCTCGGCCGCGGTCATCGTGTTGATCGTCACCCGCCGCGACAGCGACAGGCGGATCGCCGTTCCGTCCGGATCGCGCCGCGCCATGCCGACATAATCGGGCACGGCATCCGCCAGTTTCTCCACGGGGATATCGACCGGCCGCTTGAAGCGGATCACGACAATCGAGCCGGCCGTCGACACTTCGGTGTCGACATCCTCGGCGAGCTTGAACACCAGCCGCGCAAAACCGTTCGCCGCCGAGAACGTCGCCGCGCCCTTGACCGGATCATCGGCGCGGGCGGCAGGTGAAAGCATCAGCGGGATCAGGAGAGCGGCAAGCGGCAACAGCCGGCCCAGGCAAAGATGCGCCGTCCGCACCAAAACGCGGCCATGCGACCCCAGTCCAGCGGCAGCCCGTCGCGCCATGCCAGTTACGTCTTTCAGCCCTCAAGCGTCGAAGCAGGCACGAATGCGCCACCCCGCATCCGAATCTTGAATTGGCTCGCTTAAGGAGTTGTTAAATATCAACATTAGGGATGATTTTGATTTGCCGGATTTGGGGAGATTCCGATGCGCCCAACGGGTCAGGCGATCCTGGTGATCGGCGCAATGCTGGCGGCGCTGCCTGCCAAGGCGCAGACCTATGATCCGCGTTACCCGATCTGCATGCAGGTCTTCAGCATTGACGGCCCTGCAATCGGGTGCGGCTATACATCGATGGCTCAGTGCAAAGCGTCGGCGTCCGGCCGCGCTGCCGAATGCTTCGCCAATCCGTATTTCGCGGGCCCGAACACGAAAGCGCCAGCCAGGACCCGTCGGCGGTAGGCAGGTTCCCCGTTGCGTTTGAGACAAACGGGCGAAGCCACAGATTGAACAACGTGCTACGCTCCACTCGCCGTGGTTGATGCAAATCAATGGCGGGCGCGTGCCATTTGCTTTGCATTCGGATGGTCATAGAGACGGAATAAAGTCAGGCGGCCATAAAGGAGAACTGCAAATGAGTGATCTTGTCGTGATCGCATTTCCAACCGAGGCGAAGGCGGAAGAGGTTCGTCAGAAATTGCTGGCCATGCAGAAGGAGTACCTGCTCGAACTGGGCGATGCGGTGATCGCGGTAAAGGATGCCGAAGGCCGGATAAAGCTGAACCAGCTCGTGAACACCACGGCGGCCGGCGCTGTCGGCGGCGCTTTCTGGGGCACCCTGATCGGCCTGATCTTCCTGATGCCGCTGGCAGGAGCAGCGCTTGGCGCCGCCGGCGGCACGCTCGGCGGATATCTGACCGATGTGGGTATCGACGACAAATGGATGAAGCAGACCGCTGAAGCCATTCAGCCCGGAACTGCGGCCCTCTTCGTGCTGGCACGCAGGGTGACCGGAGACAAAGTGCTTGAAGGTCTCAAGGGCGAAGGCGGCACCGTGCTGAAGACGTCTCTCGACCACACCAAGGAAGAGGCGTTGCGGGCGGCGCTGGCCGGCGCGCAAGCGGCTGTTCCTCCCCCACCTGCACCGGCTGCTTAGTTAGTACTGCTGCAAGCGATGCGTCGAAGCCGTCAGTTCGGCTTCGGCGCGAGCATCTTGCCCTCGATCTTGGGCAGGTCGGCGGCGGGCTGCAGCTTGTCGGGACTGGCGCGGCGGGCGAGCTCGACGGTGAGCCGCTCGGCCGCTTCCGGCTGCATCAGGCCGAGGATGTCGGCCATCTTGCGCGGCTGAATCTGCGAGGCGATCTCGTAGAGCACGCCCATTTCCAGCCGGTCGAACACCTTTGCGGCGTCCTTCGGCTTCATGCCCTCATACATCGTGACGATGCCCTTGAAGCGCGCGGCGTCGGCCTCCGCCTTCTGTGCCGCGGCGGCGCTGGTCCTGGCGTCGCTGGCCTTGGCCTCCTCCACCTTCATCTCGATGCGCTTCTCGGCCGCCTTCAGCAGGCTTTCGCGGATCTCGATCTCGCGCGCACGGGCATCCAGTTCCTGCCGGCGCGCCTGCAGCCGTTCCAGGATCGCGCGCTCGGAGGCCGAGATCTGCGGCGGCAGATTCGGATTCACCACAACGCCATCCGGCTGCGGCGGCGGATCGGTCGCTGCCGGCGGCTCTTCCTTCTTTTTCTCCTCGGGGCCGTGCACGGAGCCGGTGATGTCGTTCGGATCTCCCTTGTTCTTTCCGCCCGGGAAATTCAGCATCTCCTGCGCCCATGACGGCTTGGTCGACTGCGGATTATAGTCGAACACATAGCCGCCATCGAGCACGAGGCCCGCGACCTTCAGCACCACGAGGCCGAAGATCGCGACCAGCACGACCGGGATGACACGGATGTCGCGGAACGCGCTCATGCGGCCAGACCGCCAGCCTTTCTGCGCTCGGTGAAGGCTTCAGCCGCCGCCGCCACCGCCTTGGCCGGCGACATCTTCGGCGCTGCTGGTGCGGGGGCTGCAGCGGGCGCAGATTCCGTCACCGGCCGCCCCGCCTGCACGATCCTCGACAGCCGGCGGATCATGGCGTCGGCTTCGGAGAGCTGGCTCTTCAGATGCGCAGACATCTGCGTCGCCGCCGTGAGCTGGCTGCCGAGATTCTCGTTGACGTCGCGCACTGTGTGCTTGAGCCCGCCGATCGCGCGCTCGGCGATCTCGGTCGCGGTGATCAGTTCGGCGATGGTGGCCTTCAGCGAGTGCTCGTCGGCCTTCAGCCGCTGCAGGCGCTTGTTGAGCAGCATGCAGTAGCCGATCGTCAGCATCAACAGCACCGCGACCAGGCTTTCAATCGCAATTCCGAGGGAATGATTCAAACTATGCCTCCATCATCTTGGTCTGCTCGTCGGCCTTTTCGAACATCGCGAAGGTGGTATTCGGCTTGCGCAGATTCTTGCTGACGCGGATCGCGACGCGGTCGCCGACGCGGCCCATGCGGCCCTCGGTCAGGGTGACGTTGCCGCAGCGCACCGACACCAGCGAGTCCGCGCGGATGTCGAGCGGCAGCGTGTCGCCGACCTTCAGCTTCATCAGGTGCTTCAGCGGAATGTCGGCCTCATAGAGCACGGCCTCGACCGATATCTCGGCCTGCGCCACTTCGGTCGCGAAGTGGCCTTCCCAGATCGGATCGCGGCCGAACTTTTCGCCCATGAACATCTGCAACAGCACGTTGCGGATCGGTTCGATGGTCGCATAAGGCAGCAGCAATTCGATGTTGCCGCCGCGGTCCTCCATGTCGATGCGCAGGCGCACCAGGATCGCGGCGTTGGCGGGACGGCTGATCGCGGCAAAGCGCGGATTGGTCTCGAGGCGGTCGATGGTGAATTTCACCGGCGACAGCGGCCGGAACGCCTGCTCGGCATCGGTCAGCACGACCTCGATCAGCCGCTTCACCAGGTTGGTCTCGATCGTGGTGTAGGGGCGGCCCTCGATGCGCAGCGAGGTCTGGCCCCTGCGGCCGCCGAGCAGCACGTCGATCATCGAATAGATCAGGCTGGAATCGACGGTGGCAAGTCCGAAATTCTCCCACTCCTCCGCCTTGAACACGCTGAGCACCGCGGGCAGCGGGATCGAGTTCATGTAGTCGCCGAAGCGCACCGAGGTGATGCGATCGAGCGAGACTTCAACGTTGTCGGAGGTGAAATTGCGCAGGGATGTCGTCATCAACCGCACCAGGCGGTCGAACACGATTTCCAGCATCGGCAGGCGTTCATACGACACCATCGCGGAATCGATGATGGCGCGGATGCCGGAATGGTCGTCGAGATTGACGTCGCCGACGGTGAAGCCAAGGAGGTTGTCGATCTCTTCCTGCGAGAGGACCCGCTCGCCGCCGTTCTTGGTGCCGAAGTCACGGCTGCCGTCCTCGACCATTGCCGCCCATTGCAGCGCCATGCTCTCCGACAATTCGTTCTTCGCAGCTTCTTCCGCCGCCGCCTCGGGATCCTCGGAATCGAGCGATGCCTCCCACTGGGCGGCGATCGCATCCTGGTCCATCTGGTCGTTGCCGGCCATCGCTACTGAACCACGACTTCCTTGAACAGCACCGCGTTCACCTGGTTGGGCGACAGCGCCGCGTTGACGCGCTTGGTGAGTTCTTCCTTGAGGCGGAACAGCCCGGCCGAGCCGTTGAGATCGCTTGCGCGCAGCTCGCGCAAGTAGGTCTGGAACAGGTCGGTGACGCGCGGCAGCGACGGCTTGATCGCCTCGACCTGCTTCTCCTCCTTCACCTCCAGCACCAGCTTGACCTTCAGATACTGGATGCGCTCGCCGGGCGCGCCGACGAGGTTGACGAGCATGTCGGGCACTTCGACGAAGGCCGGCGGCTTCGGCGGCGGCGCTTCGGCGTGCACCTCCTCGCCATGGCCGCCGCGCATGAAGAAGAACCAGCCGGCGCCCCCGCCAAGGATGGCGAGGAAGCCTGCGGCAGCGATGATCAGCTTGAGCTTACCCTTCTTCGAAGCTGCGGCCTCGCCCTCGGCGCCGCCCTCCGCCTTGTCCTCGTCCGCCATCGCCCGCCCGCCCCAAAAACCGGAAACGAACGCGATTGCCCCAGCCAAGCCTTTTAAGACGCAATACCAATGCCGCCAGCGCACACGCGCTCTGTAACGGTGCAACGCTAGGGTAAGAATGGTTAACGGTTTCTTTCGATTGCGCCTCAACTAGGAAAAAACTGCCGGGCAAACATGGTCAACAAGACCTTTCTGCCGCCCTCTCCGCCCCCGGGCTGGACACCTAACCCCCTAAAAAATCATCGCTTTCCGACTTGGCACGGCTTTCGCTGAAGACAGTTGCGAGCCGGCGGGTTTGGGAGAGCCCGAAGGTTCGCAAGGTCCGGGGCAGGAGGTTTGGGAGAGCCTCTTTCTGCGGACCGTCCACGAAGGGGAGAACCGCCGATGCAGAATACGCTTCTGGTCGGACTATCGCGGCAGGTTGTGCTGGAAAGGCAGATGGATGTCGTCGCCAACAACATCGCGAACATCACGACGAACGGCTACAAGGCCGACCGCTCGCTGTTCCAGGAATTCCTGAGGTCCGGCGCGCATGAGGACAATTTTGCCCCCTCCGACCGCCGCGTCTCCTTCGTCAACGACCGCGCCACCTTTCACGACTTCTCGCAAGGACCGACGCAGGAGACCAAGAACCCGCTCGACGTCGCGATCGACGGCTCGGGCTTCCTGGTGGTGCAGACGCCCGAGGGCGAGCGCTACACCCGCGACGGCAACCTGACGGTCAACAACCAGGGCCAGCTCGTCACCCAGTCCGGCTATCCCGTGCTCGGCAATGCCGGCCCGATCGTGTTCCAGCAGACCGACAAGGACATCAACATCGCCGCCGACGGCTACGTCAGCGTGCTCGAGGGCACCGGCCGCATCGACTCCATCCGCGGCAAGCTGCGCGTGGTCAATTTCGCGCAGCCGCAGCAGCTCCTGAAGGAAGGCAGCAACCTCTATTCGGCCGGCGAAGGCAACCCGGCCGCGCCCGACACCGCCTCGCGGCTGCGCCAGGGCTTCGTCGAGAAGTCCAACGTCAATTCCGTCACCGAGATGAGCCGCATGATCGAGATCACGCGGACCTACACCCAGATCTCGTCACTGCTGCAGCAGCAGAGCGACCTGCACAAGTCGGCGATCGACAAGCTCGCCGACGTGCCCGCCTGATAGAGGAGTTTGACTGATGCGTGCTCTCTACACTGCAGCGACTGGCATGGCGGCACAGGAACTCAACGTTCAGGTGATCTCCAACAACATCGCGAACCTGCGCACCACCGGCTACAAGAAGCAGCGCGCCGCGTTCCAGGACCTGATCTACGACCATGTGCGCCGCGTCGGCTCGCAGGCCTCCGACCAGGGCACCATCCTGCCGGTCGGCATCGATCTCGGCGGCGGCGTCAAGACCGTCGGCACGCCGCGCCTGATGAGCCAGGGCACGCTGTCGCCGACCGGCAACGACCTCGACATCGCGATCCGCGGCGAAGGCTTCTTCAAGATCCAGATGCCCGACGGCACCTACACCTACACCCGCGACGGCTCGTTCATGATGGACCAGCAGGGACGCGTTGTTAACGCGCAGGGCAACCCGGTGCAGCCGACCATCACCATCCCGCAGAACTCCTCGCAGATCACGATCAACGCGCAGGGCCAGCTCACCGTGATGCTGCCGGGCTCGACCACGCCGACGCTGGTCGGCCAGATCGGGCTGACGCGCTTCATCAACAAGGCCGGCCTGCAGCCGATCGGCGACAATCTGTTCGTCGACACGCCGGCCTCCGGCACGCCGCAGGACGGCATCGCCAACACCGACGGGTTCGGCGACATGCAGCAGTCCAACCTCGAACAGGCCAATGTCGAGGTGGTCTCGGAAATCTCCGACCTGATCGCAGCCCAGCGCGCCTATGAGATGAACGCCAAGGTGATCAGCGCCGCCGACCAGATGCTGCAATCCACGTCCAACCTGTTCCGCTGAGGGAGAGTGACCATGTTCGCCCGCTCGCTCCTTCTCGCCGCGCTGCTCTTTCCGGCTTCCATCTCCCATGCCATCGCGCAGAGCCGCAGCGACATCATCGCGCCGCCGACGCTGCGCGCCAACGTCACGGTCACAAGCGACATCGTCCGCATCGGCGATCTCGTCGACAATGCCGGCAGCTTCGGCGCAACGCCGATCTACCGCGCGCCCGATCTCGGCACCACAGGCACGCTGCCGGTGGCGCAGGTGCTCGCCACGCTGCGCACCCATCAGGTGATCGGCGTCGACACCCGCGATCTGAAGGAGATTTCAGTGACGCGCGCGGCGCGCGCGATCGAGCGGCAGGAGATCGAGCTTGCGGTGGCCCGCACGCTGGAGCGCCGCAATGGTCTGGGCGAGGCCGCCAATCTCACCATCAACTTCGATCGCGACGTCGGCGACATCCGCCTCGAAGCCACCAATTCCGGCAATCTGCAGCCGGTCGCCCTCCGCTACGATCCGCGCAACAACCGCTTCGACATCACTTTCGAGATCGCGAACGAGACCGGCGCCGCGCCGACCAGGCTGCGCTTCACCGGCACCGCGATCGAAACCGTCGAGGCTGCCGTGCTGGCGCGCAGTGTCGAGCGCGGCGAAGTGCTCAAGCATTCGGACGTGCTGGTCGAGCGCCGCCCGAAGGCCGAGGTCGGCAGCGATCTCGCCGTCCGCGACAATGTGGTCGGCATGCAGGCCCGTCGCCAGCTCCGCGCCGGACAGGCGCTGAAGACCGCCGATCTCGCCAGGCCCGATCTCGTCACCCGCGACCAGAGCGTGACGCTGATCTATCAGGCCGCCGGGCTCTATCTCACGATCCGCGGCAAAGCGCTGGACGGCGGCACCGAGGGCGACGCCGTCAGCGTGATGAACCTGCAGTCCAAGCGCGTCGTCTCCGGCGTCGTCTCCGGCCGCGGCCAGGTCACGATCACCCCGCCGCGCGCAGCCCCTGCCCTTGAACCCACCGCCTCGCTCGCGCCCGCCGAGCAGGCGAGCCCCGTCGCCGTCGCCAACGTCAGTTCAGTCGCCCCGAAAGCCGAGTAACCGTGATGTCCGCTTACCGTATCAACCGCCTCGTTCTCACCGGCGCGCTGTTCGCGCTCGGTATCTTCGCGAGCGGCTGCTCCTCGATCGATCGCCTCTCCCAGATCGGCGAACAGCCGAAGCTGACCGCGATCGAGAATCCGACCACGCAGCCCGGCTACAAGCCGGTGCAGATGCCGATGCCGAAGCCGGAAGTGGCCTCCTACAGCCCGAACTCGCTGTGGCGCAACGGCTCCAGAGCCTTCTTCAAGGACCAGCGCGCCGCGCGCGTCGGCGACCTGCTGACGGTCACGGTCAATTTCACCGACAGGGCCAACATCGCCAATGAGACCCAGCGCAGCCGCACCGCCAAGGAAGATTCTGGTATCACTGACTTCCTCGGCTCCCAGACGGTTACGCAGCCGCTAAAGGTTCTGCCGGGCAAAATCCT
This sequence comes from Bradyrhizobium sp. USDA 10063, assembly GCF_054063735.1. Classification (NCBI taxonomy): domain Bacteria; kingdom Pseudomonadati; phylum Pseudomonadota; class Alphaproteobacteria; order Hyphomicrobiales; family Nitrobacteraceae; genus Bradyrhizobium; species Bradyrhizobium sp. USDA 10063. The sequence continues at coordinate 2,206,080 of NZ_JBSSGP010000002.1, forward strand.
CACCACGGACTCGACCTCCTCCAGCGACGGCAAGGGTTCGGTGAACCGCCAGGAAGCGTTGCAGACCAACGTCGCCGCGGTCGTCACGCAGGTGCTGCCGAACGGCAACCTCGTGGTCGAGGGCAAGCAGGAGATCCGCGTCAATTTCGAGATCCGCGAACTGATCGTCGCGGGCATCGTGCGGCCCGAGGACATCCAGAGCGACAACACCATCGATTCGAGCAAGATCGCGCAGGCCCGCATCGCCTATGGCGGCCGCGGCCAGATCACCGACGTCCAGCAGCCCCGCTACGGTCAGCAGGTGATGGACGTGCTGCTGCCGTTCTAGAGCATGATCCGGAAAAGTGGGAATCGGTTTTCCGAAAAGATCAAGCTCAAATAAAAAGACTTCTTCCCTCCCCTTTCTTCAAGGGGAGGGTCAGGGAGGGGATCAGGCCACAGCGCGCAGCCTCTCCTTTAACGAGCTCCCACACCTCATTGCGAACCTAGGCGCAATGAAGTGTCCCAACGCGGCCCTCGCTAGCTCCCCTGGCGAGGGTCGCGGCTTTTTCTGGCAGCGCGTCACTTCACCTCTCCCGCTTGCGGGAGAGGCGTAGGCCGCCTTTCGGCGGCCGTTCTTAAGGAACGCCGAAGCGGAGCTTCGGCTATGGCATAGCGCCGGGTGAGGGCTCTCTCCACACGAAGAATCCCACCGTGGAGAAAGCCCTCACCCCAGCCCTCTCCCGCAAGCGGGAGAGGGAGTGCAGCTTCCATCGCGGATGCAAGTCCGACCTCATCTCATCGCGGTTTGGTATAGGATTGCAGCATGCCAAGCAGAGCGAGCATTCGGCCTTACCTGCTGCGAAGCTTTTCGGTCGGCCTCGCGCTGGCCATCTCGTGCTGGCCTGAAGCGGCACCCGCCGATCCGAGCGTCGTGCTCGCGCCCGCGGCCATGGCGCGCATTGGTTCGATCGACGAGCGCTTTCAATCCTACAATGTCGAGATGGTCGAGGTGACCGGCGGTCATTTCTGGCGTCCCTATGCCGATCGGCGCAAACCTTCGTCGAAAGCGAATGGCATCCCCGCCGGCAGGGATCCGGCGATGTACGCCCACCGGAAGCCGATCGACCTCGCCAATCCGCGCCTGCGCAAGCTCGCCGCGGCGCTGGGGCCGGCCTATCTGCGCGCGAGCGGCACCTGGGCCAACACCACCTATTTCGACGACACCGATGACAGCGCGCGATCGCCGCCTTCAGGCTTCAACGGCGTGCTGACACGCCGTCAATGGAAAGGCGTGATCGACTTCGCGCGTGCGGTGGATGCAAGGCTCGTCACCTCCTTTGCAACAGGCGCCGGCACACGCGACGCCAGCGGCGTCTGGACGCCGGCGCAGGCGGAAAAGCTGATCGCGGCGACGCGTTCACTCGGCGGCAAGATCGCCGCCGCCGAATTCATGAACGAGCCCGACCTCGCCGTCATGGGCGGCGCGCCGGCCGGCTATGACGCGGCGAGCTTCGGACACGACATCGCCGTGTTCGCGCCATTCCTCAAGCGTGCGGCGCCAGAGACGATGCTGCTTGGCCCGGGCACCGTGAGCGCAGGCGGATCGAGTGATGCGCTCGGCAGTGAGAAGCTCTTGGCGGCAACAGGCCCCGTGTTCGATGCGATCTCATTCCACTATTACGGTGCGCTCTCGCCACGTTGCAGCAAGGCAGTGCCGTCGGCGGCGGCGCGCGACAGCAACGCGCTTTCGCAAGACTGGTTGTCGGGTATCGACCACGCGGCCTCCTTCTACGCAAACTTGCGCGACCGGTTCGCGCCCGGGAAGCCGCTATGGATCACGGAAACCGCGGATGCCGCCTGCGGCGGCAATCCCTGGAGCTCGACCTTCCTCGACAGCTTTCGCTATCTCGACACGCTCGGGCGCATGGCCAAACACCAGGTGCAGGTCGTCATGCACAACACGCTTGCCGCCAGCGACTACGGCCTCCTGGAAGAAAAAGACTTCACGCCGCGCCCGAATTACTGGGCGGCATTGCTGTGGCGAAAACTGATGGGGACGACCGTCCTCGACGCCGCATCGGTGGCAGCGCCGCGATTATATCTCTACGCGCACTGCCTGCGGGACAAGTCAGGCGGCGTCGCGCTGCTTGCCATCAACACCGATCGGATGGCGTCGCGGTCGCTCACATTCTCCGGGTCGGCAAAGCGTTACACGCTGACCGCAGCCAATCTCACCGACACGCGCGTGCGCCTGAACGGCCGCGAGCTGAAGCTCGCTGCGGATGATGAATTGCCCGTGCTGCAAGGCGAGCCGATCGCGACGCCACGCATCGACCTGCCTCCCGCCAGCATCACATTTCTCTCAGTCCCGGACGCGGCGAATCCCGCCTGCAGCTAGCGCCGGAAACGCCGAGCACGTTTGCATCGGACGCATACCCCGGGAAACTACGTACAGTAGGTCAGACCAAGGCTGGCCCAGATCACGTTTCGAAGAGATGTGATCACGCAAGTCCAACCGCTGGCATGAACCCTGCATAAACCAATCTAACCGGGTATTCCCCAATCAACCGAAGGTCAAAATGCTTGTTACGCTCGTCGCTATCCTCTGTAATGGCCCGCTTTGTCTTGAAAAAGTCGTCACCAACAGTGAGCAATCTGGCATCACCATGGCCGCCTGCAGTGTAAATGCGCAAATCGGTATCGCCGACTGGCTCTCCAAGGGGCCGTATCACGAGTGGAAGTTGAAGAGCTACAAATGCGTCATGGGCAAATATACGCCCAAGAACGAAGCATAGAGAACGAAGCATAGAGCACGAAGCGTAGAGCGCGAAGCATGAGAGCGTGACGCGTGAGGCGTGCCGCTCCTCCGATCAGGAGCAGTTTCCTGGAAGCGATCTCACCCACGTGTGGGCCAGGCATGGCCCCGGTTTTACGCGCGGCCTTTCACGCCCCGTTAACCTTCGCGCCCTGGCTCGCTGGAAGTTGGCGGCATCGCGCTCTAGGTAGTGCGCAACGCAAATTCTCTCGTTACGGGTGTGTTCGATGATCAGGGATGGCGAATATGCCGTATGGTTTCGGACGCCGCACGGCGAAGGCACCGGGATCGTCTATCTTGCAAATGGCAGGATCTCGGGCCGCGATTGCATGTTCACCTATAGCGGCACTTACGAGATCGACGAAGACAGGTTCACTGCGACGCTGACGACCAAGCGCTACGCCGAAGGCCCGACCACCGTGTTCGGTGTCGATGAGGTCGAGGCAAAGCTGACCGGGGTCTGCAAGGGCGCAACCGCGGTGTGCTCTGGCACCGCGGAGCAAGCGCCGGGCGTGCATTTCGAGGCCACGCTGTTTCCGAGCCCCGAGCCACAGCCGGAGCGCGGCAAACATTTTCCGACCCGCCCCGGCGTGACCAGGCTGCCGCAAAGCCAGACCGACCGCTATCGTCCAGCCAAGCCGTTCGTGGTTGGCTGAGTGAGCCTGCCCTGCCGTTCATCTCGTGATGGCCGAGATGGCGCTGGTGGCACGCATGCCGTTCGATGAACGCGTGTCGCGCCGGCGGCCAATCGTTGCGACAATTCACGCGAGCAGGAAATCTCCGCCGGGCAGAACTTGCCCATCCGCCGTCGCACTGTCCTGACGACGACGCTATCCCGTTGAAATAACTGGCGCACATGGTGGCACACCGATTGCCTTTTGCATCTCGTCACGAATGGGGTGCGACGTGCAGATATCGACGACGATCTCCTCCTATAGCCTTGTTACCGCGAGCACGAAGAACACAGCCTCGAAGAACGTCTCGAGCACTGAGGATCAAGCTTCCACTCAATCCGCTCAAGAAACGTCCCTCGGCAACGATATCGAGGAGGAGTTTCTCAAATACGCCCACATGAACCCGCTCGATCGGATGCGCGCGAACATCCTGAAGAGCATGGGGCTGACCGAAGCCGACCTGCAAAACATGACGCCGCAACAGCGCCAGGCCGTGGAGCAGAAGATCAAGGACCTCCTCGAGCAGGAATTCCACAAGAACGCGGACAAGAAAGGCCAGCTCATCGACGTCTCGGCGTAGCGAGCCGCAACTTCTTCCATCATTCCCGATGCGACGAAAGAAGTTACCGCTTCCTCCGTCATTCCGGGGCGCGCGCAGCGCGAACCCGGAATCCATTTCTCCGTTAGCGCTTGCGGCTCAATGGATTCCGGGCTCATCGCTTCGCGATGCCCCGGAATGACGGCTACTTTGGGTGCGACATAACAACCCGACGGGCAAATCACCAAAAGTATGTCCATCCCTCGCGCAAAAAATATTCCGCTTTCGCCGTCGGGCAAATCAGTGATTTAACTCCGCGCGTCTCACGGCGGATGAGGGGCGGCTCGCGATCGTCACGAACGTTGCGGTGGGATGCGGTGGACGCGATGCATGTGACTGACGAGCATGCGCATCACGGACGGCGAAGTCGTGTGGTTCTGGCGCCCCGACGCTGGCGCTAAGTTCTGTGGATCCAGTATCCGCAGAGTGACGGTGGCAAGAAAGCCCGGTCACCGGGAAGAGCACGAAGTAAGCCGTAAACCACTGCGCAGGGAAAGCCGGTGTTGCTCCGGTTGACCTGTGGTCCTACCCCCGTGCTTTTTGTTGCACGGGGCCCATGGGTGCAACCGGCACCCGGCTTTCCCTGCGCCCTCTTATCTTCAGAGGGTGAAACGAGATGCAAAGCTCGGGCAATCCATGCCGCGAGAACGCGAACTCACATCCTCACGCTGTTTGATATTTGAATCAGCACCTCACCCCACGTCGTCCCGGGCTTGCGCGCCGCGGCGAAGCCCCTTGGCGTAGCCGGGACCCGGGGACCCATAACCACAAGCCCCTGTGATCTGCTCCGCTGCAACCGCTTGCTCGCGCCACAACAACTGCCTGTGGTTATGGGTCCCCGCCTTCGCGGGGACCACCGCGAGAGGACGCGTGCGCGAACCTATCTACCACGCATCACGTGAACTTGGCCTTCACCTTGCCCAGTCCCGCGAGCTCCATCACGACGCTGTCGCCGGCATTGAGCCATATCGTCTTCACCAGACTGCCCGTCAGCACGACCTGCCCGGCGTGCAGGCCCTTGCCTTCGGCGGCGAGATGGTTGGCGAGCCAGGCGAGCGCGTGATGGGGATGGCCGAGCACGTCGGCGCCCGTGCCGCTCGCCGCCTCCTCGCCATTGATGAGAGCGCGGCCCTTGACGTCGTGCAGATCGGGCGCAGTGATGCGCGGCACTGCGGTGCCCAGCACGCAGCCGGCGGCGAAGAAGTCGTCAGCGATGAGCGTCGGCGCGCCCATCGCCTCCCATTTCACATAGCGGTCGTCGACGATCTCGATCGCGGGATGATAGACCGCGACCGCCTCCGCCACCCATTCGGCGGTGAACGGCGCCTCGCTCGGCGCCAGATCCCGCGCCAGCTTCACCGCGATCTCGCATTCGACGCCGACACGGACATAGTCAGCCATCTTGAGCTCGGCGCCGCTCTCATGCACGCCCTTCTCGAACACGCCGCCGCCGCAAGGATGGTGGATCCCGAGATATTCCTGCATCACCGCGCTGGTGCAGCCGATCTTGTAGCCGACGAGCGCGCCGACCTTCGGCAGCAGCAGGTCATGCACCGCGCGCTGGACCTGATAGCCCTCCTCCTCATCGGCCGGCACGAGGTCCACCGGCAGCGCCGCCAGCGGCGCGCGGTTACGGCGAGCGGTGGCGATGGCCTTTGCGGCCGCTGCGATCCTGTCCATGGCCACCTCCCACGTTGCGTTGTCGAGATGGCAATTCAGCACCGCAGCGCGCGCTTGACAAGCGCGTCACATTCGCCCTCACGCCTTGACGAGGCCGAGCCTGATCAGGCTCTCGGCGGTGGCAAGGATCGCCTCGTCATCGCCGCGCGGCGTCCAATTGAGCTTTTCGCGGGCCTTCGCGCTGGTGGAGCGACGGACCTTGCCGAGCATCGGCACGGCATAGCGCAGCACGGGGACGCCCATTGCGGCCAGACGCACCACCCAGTCCGGCGCCTGGAAGCGCGGCACCCGCCACGCGGCGGAACCAAGCTCGCGCCGCAGGAGATTTGCGATATCGAGCATCGACATCGGATCTCCGGCAACTGCGATGAAGCGCTCGCCACGCGCCGCGGGCGAGGTCATCGCGCGCAGATGCAGGTCAGCCACGTCGCGCACGTCGACCACCGCGAAATAAATCCGCGGCACCGCCGGCATCGCGCCGTTGAGCAGCATCTTGATGATGTCGATCGAGCCGGAGAAATCCGGCCCCAGAACCGGCCCGAACACGCCGACGGGATTGACGACGGAAAGCTCCAGCCCGTCGCCCTCTTTCGCGATGAAATCCCAGGCCGCGCGCTCGGCGAGCGTCTTCGACTTGACGTAGGCGAACACATCGTTGCCATGGAGGTTGGTCCAGCTCGTCTCGTCGAACGGCTGTGCCTGCGGCGGATGGCCGTAGCCGATCGCTCCCATCGAGGACGTCACCACGACGCGCTTGACGCCGGCATCGCGCGCGGCCCGCAGCACCCGCAGGGTTCCGTCGCGCGCCGGAATGATCATCTCGTTCTCGTCCCTCGGCACGTTGCTGCTGAGGGGAGAGGCGACATGCAGCACGTAATCGCAACCCGCCACCGCCTCGCGCCAGCCGGCATCCGCGGTAAGATCGGCAGCGAAGAACGACACGCTCTCAGGCGAAGGCGCATGGCCCTGATGCAGCATCGCGAGCACGTCCTTATCGCGCTCCAGCCGGCGCACCGTGGTGCGCACCTGGTGACCCTCGACCAGCAACTGCAGGATGGTGTGCACCCCGATGAAGCCCGATCCACCCGTAACCAAAACGGTGCTCATCCGATGAAGCCTTTCTTCAACCTTCGGCCTCGGAAATTCGCTTCGCCGGCCTGCAATATCCGCATCTGGGCCACTATCTGCGAGAGGACAAGTAGGATGAAATTCGAGACCGGTATGGAAAACAATACCATGTCGCCCCGCGATTCCACCGAATGCGGAGGCTGCGCGCCCGACCCCGCACTGCTCGACGATTTCAAGCACGCCATTCACGCGCTCGGCGGCAAATGGAAACTCGAGATTCTTTTTTCGCTGATGAACGGGGCGGTTCGCTTCGGCGCCCTGCGCCGCTCGCTCGACGGCATCACCCAGCACATGCTGACCGCGCAGCTGCGCGAGCTTGAACGCGACGGCCTGGTTCTTCGCACCGTGCTTGCCGAAAAGCCGCTGCGGGTGGAATACGAATTGACTGATGCCGCTTACGGCCTGCTGCCGGCGTTCCGGGAATTGCTGGTCTGGTCGAAGACCTATGGCTCGCGCGGTCCCGCGGCCGCGCGCGAAGCGACACTCGGAGCCGAACTCGCCTGAATGTCGCTTCGCAGCTTTACCCTACCCGGTCATTCCCAGCGCCCGCCGGATCGCGATCTCGACCGGCGAATAGGCGCCGTCGGGACGGTCGAGCCGATAGGGCTCCGCCAACGGCAGCGCCGGCTGTGCCATGAAGCGTGGCGTCGTGCCCCGATGCCGTTGCGCGGCGTGCACCAAAAAGGGATGGCAGAGATAGACCGTGCCGGCCGCCCCGGTCGCGAGCGCAACCGGACAATCGGCGCCCATCTCGTCCAGCACCATGCGGGCGCGGCCGGCCTCGCCCGCGGGTGCGAGATAGCGCGACATCGGCTGGTGCGAGCCGACCCTGATGCGCGTCGGCGCATCCTGCTCGCCGACGTCGGAGAACAGGAACAGCATCAGCAAGGCGCGCCCGCGCGAGGTGACATTGACGCGCCAGGCCGAGAAATCCCACTGCTTGTGCGGATCGCAATCCTCGCCGGGGAAGCTGAGGTCGACGTGCCAGCCGGCGTCGCCGGGATCGTCGGGGTGCGGAAAGCGCACCGGAAAGGTGCCGATATCCTGTCGCGGCCACCAGCGGCCTCTCCCGACGATCTGGTCGAGCGCGGCGTGCAGGAGCGGCGTGTTGATCGCCTGCCGGAACGGTGGCTGGCCATAGAAGCCCAGTCGCACTACCGGGCGTATCCATGTGGCCGGCTCGTGCTGCCGGCACGGCAAGTCGCGCCACAGGATGGCGCGCGCCTCCTCCGCAAGCTCACGGGGAAAAGCGTCGTCGATCCTGACGAAGCCGTGTTCGATGAATTGGGCAATTTGCGCGTCGCTGAGCGTACGCGCGCGTTCGTGGTCGGTCATGATGATGATCTCTCAAGCAGTCGCCAGACGTCATTGCGCTGCGCCATGCAGCGACGGTCCGGCTCAATCGGTCGGGTGGAATGCCGCAAGCAGCGGCGGCCGGGGTCAGCGCCCCCGGGGTCAGCGACCCAGCAAGAAGACCGAAGCGATGTTGAGAATGGATTTCATCATGTCGGCGCGAAACTACCCCCGCCAGATGGCGGTTTCAATGGGACCGCCGCGAACCCAACCCTACTCGTCGCGATAGACTTTTTCGCGCTTCTCGTGGCGCTCCTGGGCCTCGACCGAGAGCGTTGCGATCGGACGAGCCTCGAGCCGCTTGAGGGAGATCGGCTCGCCGGTCTCCTCGCAATAGCCGTAGGTGTTGTCCTCGATGCGCTGCAGTGCGGCATCGATCTTGGAGATCAGCTTGCGCTGGCGGTCGCGGGCGCGCAGCTCGATCGCACGGTCGGTCTCGGAGGAGGCACGGTCGGCAAGGTCGGGGTGGTTGACGTTCTCTTCCTGCAAGGTCTGCAGCGTGAGCTTCGATTCGCGGAGGATCTCATCCTTCCAGGCCAGCAGCTTGGCGCGGAAATAATCGCGCTGACGCTCGTTCATGAAAGGCTCTTTTTCAGAAGGCCGGTAGTTCTTCAGCTTTTCCAAAGGCAGTCCATGTCCCTGTCAGGCGGACGGAAACGGGTGATCCGCGCGGCGCCTTATATAGCTACCTCATGTGACAGACAATATCGGCGCAGCCGCTCCAAACCGCCATTTCCGCCCCCTTGCACAGGCAAGTTGGCCCCGGTGATCCGGGACCAGCCCGCCAGTTCGTCTGCCGCCAACAGGCCCGGGAATGAAGGGGCCGGATCAGCCCTTTTTGCTGAGCGGACGGGAATTAAATCCGCGCCGACCAGACCCAGGCGAATCGCTGTCGAGGCAACCGGCCTTAGGCCTGCCCTGCCTTGGCGAGCTCGACTTCGACGCGAAGCTCGATCTCGGACAGGACGGCATCGAGGCCGGGATCGCCGGACGAGGATTTCAGGCTGGCGGCGGCATCGCGCAGCCGCGCGACCGTTGCCGCTTCCAGATTGCCGGCCAGGAGGCCGATCTTGAGTTCGTCGAGCACATCGAGCGCGCCGCGGCCCCGCGCGACCGAGCGCTTGCGGCGTTCCATGGGATCCTCGACCCCCTGCAGCGCGAGCAGCGCGTCGATATTGGCGGCGGCCTTCGGCGCGGCGCCGGAGCGGACCTCGCCCGCTTCCGTCGAGGGTTCCGGCAGCGAAAAGCCGGTCGAGCTGCTGCGCCGCGTGCCGTTCGCGGGCGTTCCAAGCGTGGTGCCGTTCGGTCCTAAGATGCGCATCATCGATGATCCCGCGGGCGTGCTGGATGGAACCTTCGCCCCCTTATGGTTAACGGCCCGTAAACGACCCGGCAAAATCTGCCGCCGGCCGGCAGTTTCGACTCCGTCGGAAAACTGCGCGAAAATGACGATCACACAATTTCACTCAAGATATCAACGATTTGATCGACAGATCCACCATGGCACAGCACTCGCATAATGAACGGGGCGGATCGCCCGCTATGGGAGTGGCGTGCCGGTCCGATGGAAGACCTCGAGGGGAGCACAGGGATGCCCGGCATCCGTTCGGCACACTATTTCGCAGCCGCCTGCGCCGCGTGGCTGGCGCTCGCGCTGACCGTTTTGCCGGCCGGCGCGACGTCGCGGATCAAGGACCTCGCCAATATCGAAGGCGTGCGGCAGAATCAGTTGATCGGCTACGGCCTCGTGGTCGGCCTCAACGGCACCGGCGATACGCTCAACAACATCCCCTTCACCAAGCAATCGCTGCAGGCGATGCTGGAACGGATGGGCGTCAACATCCGCGGCGCCACCATCCGCACCGGCAACGTCGCCGCCGTGATGGTCACCGGCAATCTGCCCGCCTTCGGCACCCAGGGCACGCGGATGGACGTCACCGTCTCCGCGCTCGGCGACGCCAAGGACCTGCGTGGCGGCACCCTGCTCGTCACCCCCCTCCTCGGCGCCGACGGCAATGTCTACGCGGTCGCGCAAGGCACCCTCGCGATCTCCGGGTTCCAGGCCGAAGGCGAAGCCGCCAAGATCGTGCGCGGCGTTCCGACCGTCGGCCGCATCGCCAACGGCGCGATCATCGAGCGCGAGATCGAGTTCACGCTCAACCGCCTGCCCAATGTCCGCCTCGCGCTGCGCAACGCCGACTTCACCACCGCCAAGCGCATCGCAGCGGCGGTGAACGATTTCCTCGGGGTCAAGACCGCCGAGCCGATCGATCCCTCGACCGTGCAGCTCAACATCCCGCCGGAGTTCAAGGGCAACGTCGTCGCCTTCCTGACCGAGATCGAGCAATTGCAGGTCGATCCGGATCTTGCCGCCAAGATCGTGATCGACGAGCGCTCCGGCATCATCGTGATGGGCCGCGACGTTCGTGTCGCCACCGTCGCGGTGGCGCAAGGCAATCTCACGGTGTCGATCTCCGAAACTCCGCAAGTGAGCCAGCCCAACCCGCTGTCGCAGGGACGGACGGTGGTGACGCCGCGCTCGAATGTGCAGGTTACCGAAGACGGCAAGAAGTTCGCCGTCGTGAAGGACGGCGTCTCGCTGCAACAACTCGTTGACGGCCTCAACGGACTAGGCATCGGCCCGCGCGACCTGATCAGCATCCTGCAGGCGATCAAGGCTGCCGGCGCGATCCAGGCCGACATCGAGGTGATGTGATGCAGAGCGGATTTGTCGACGCCATCACCAATCCCTACCACGCGCCGCGCAGCAACGGCCGCAACGATCCGCAACTCGCGGACGCGCTGACGAAGGTCTCGCCGGAAATGCAGGCGAAGGCCCGCGCCAAGGCGCAGGATTTCGAGGCGCTGTTCCTCAATTCGATGTTTTCGCAGATGACGAGCGGCATCAAGGGCGAAGGCCCGTTCGGCGATACGCCCGGCACCGGCGTGTGGCGTTCGATGCTGACGGAAGAATATTCGAAATCGTTCGCGAAATCCGGCGGCGTCGGCATTTCCAACGAAGTGTTCCGCACGCTGATCCTGCAGCAGGCTGGCGGCGCCAGCTAAATTCGAGGAGAACCGCACAAGATGAACCAGCGTCTTCAACCGCGGCCGGCGCCGGCGCAGCCCGCCAAATCCGCAACCGCGACACCCGCCGAAATCCGTAAGCTCGCGGAAGATCTGATGGACGTGATGAGCGCACTGCTCGGCATCGTCGAGCGCGAGACCGAACTGGTTCGCGCCGGCAAGGTGCGGGAGGCGATGATGCTGGAATCACAGAAATCGGAATTGTCGCGCCGCTACGTGGTCGCGGTCGAGAATGTGAAGGCCGCGCAGAAGGTGCTGTCACAGGTGGTCCCCGATCTCTTGAACGCGCTGCGCCGCCATCACGACACCTTCCGCGCCATGCTGCAGGTCAACCTCACCGTTCTCGCCACTGCGCATGCGGTGTCCGAGGGCATCGTGCGCGGCGTCAACAGCGAGATCCAGCGCCGCAACATGCCGAACACCTACACCGCGGCCGGCCGGCGCGCCGCACCCGGACCGCGCCACATCACGCCGCTCGCGGTCAGCCGGTCGCTTTAAACTCGGGCGACTTCATTAAAATTGTCGCGCAAGCGTAAGCGCGGCGTTCAGCGCGTTCCCTAACAACCTATTGAGAGGTGTGGCCTATAGTTGCGGTTTATGGAGGGTTGGGATTTGACTCGAAGCATTAGCTAGTGCGCAGGCACTAGGAGGCTGCAATGAGTACAGATTTCAGCATCAAGCCGGTCGGGGTGCCGGTTGCGGCGCCGATCACCGCCCCCGTCAGCGAGGCGGCGCAGAATGCCGTCCAAACCGAGCTGCCGCCGAGCCGGAGCGTCACCGCGGCGGACGCAGGCGCGCGCGCCGGCATCAATTCCAATGTCGTCAACGCCTCCGTTTCCAACCAGGTCATTATCGATCGCGACGCCGCTTCCGTCGTCTACCAGGTCGTCGACAACCGCACGAGCCAGGTGGTGAGGCAGTTTCCCGAAGAGGCGGTGCTGCGCCGCCGCGCCTATTTCCGCGCGCTCGACCTCACGAAGGAAGCGCCGACGCGTCTCGGCGCCACCGACCGCAGGGCCTGACGCTCAACCCTGACGGCTCGCGTAAGCCTGGTCGAGATAGGTCGCCCCGGTCGCAGGATCGTTTACGACATTCTTGATCAGCGCCGTGCCGATCGAGGTCAGCGTGAACTTGGTATCGCCGACCCGGAACGACTGATCCTTGATCAGGACCTCCTGGTACTTGCTGGTGCCCTCGCTCTGGTAGTGCACCTTGGCGCGGAAGCCCGTGACGTTCGTGACCTGGATCTTGAACGACTTGTTGTTGGCGTATTTGCCGGTCCAGCTCCCCTCGTAGAGCTCGGGATCGACAGCCACATAGGGCGTCTTGGAGGGAACGTTCAGCCCGACGGCCTTATAGTTGGCCGCCAGGATGCTCATCATGTCGGCCATCCCAGCCGCTCCGCTTGCCTAGCCGCGACCGGCGAGGCCGGCGGCGAGGTTGCAGTTGATGTCGATCAGCGACTTCAGCTTCGCCGGATCCGGATTGATCTGCATCTCGACCGTCTGCTTCATCACGAACACGCCGATATTGGTGATGTTCTGGCGCACTTCGAGCGGCTGCGGATTGTCATTGGCCTGCGCCGCGCTCATGAAGATCGACCACAGGCGGCGATTGAACAGCAGCGCGTTCTGCATCGCCTTGTCGGGCCCATTCCAGTTCGCCTGGACTTCCTGAAGCTGTCGTGCAGCCTTTAACAGCGCCTGCGCTTCGATTTCACGGGGGGATGCCGTTGTGGTTGACGTACGTGCGTAGGCCTGAGCTGCATTCGACATTCACGAACCTCGGTGGGAGCGGTTTGCAGGACCGCGGGACCTCAAAAATTGCCCAACTTTCATACAGACCGTGCCTTTAAATATGGTTAGCGGCGGTTACCAAATGTGTCCGTTTTCCGGCGGAGGCCGCCACGCCACACCTTAACCAAAACGAAGACGGCGGGGTTTCCCCCGCCGTCTTGCGCCGTTGTTGATCTGGCGAGGCTACGCTTAGCGGAGCAACTGCAGCACGCTCTGCTGGCTCTGGTTGGCGAGCGCCAGCGCCGACACCGCGATCGACTGGCGGGTCGACAGCGCCTGGCTGTTGGCCGCCTCCTCGTTGGTGTCGGCCAGCGTCAGGTTGGACGAGCCGGTCTGCAGCACGTTGATCAGGTTCTTGGAGAAGTCCTGACGGATCTGCACGATCGACAGGTTCGAACCGAAGGCCGACGCCTGGGCACGCAGTGTGCTGCTGGCGTTGTTGAGGCCGCTCACCACCTTCTGCACGGAGTCGTTGTCCTTGAAGTCGCCAGCCGCCAGCGACGCAAGGCCGAGGCCCGCGGCGTTGAAGTTGACGCCCTTCACGTCGAGCTTCGACGATCCGGTTTCATTGAAGGTCAGGCTCAGCGTGTCGCCGGTAAGCAGGTTGACGCCGTTGAACGAAGCATCCTGCGCCGTGGTCGTGATCTGATCCAGGATGTTGTTGAACTGCGTCACCAGATTATCGCGGGCCTGGGACGAAGCCGCATCGACCACCGGCGCATTGATCGTCACGCCGTTGAACAGATTGCCGGCGAGCGTCGAGGTGCCGCCGATCGTGCCGATCGTGGCGGAAGCCGCGTCGTTCGACGTGGTGATCGTCAACGTGCCGTTCTGAGCCAGGGTGGCCTGCAGGTTATCAGCCGCAAGCTTCTCGTTGAGGTCGTTGAGGCTCTTCACGGTACCGCCGGTGCCGTCACCGAAGGTGATGGTGGTGGCGGTGCCGCCGCCGACGCTGCCGAACGACAGGGTCTGGCCGATCAGGGACGACGCGCTCGGCGTGCGCGCCTGGCTGACCGAGATGGCGGCGTTGGCGCCGCTGCCGCTCGCCGTGCCGAGGCCGAGCGCCTGAAGCGCAAGGGCGGCGTTGCCGTTCGCCGTGATCATCAGGTCCGCCGCAGCCCCCGTGTGCAACTGCACCTTGCCGAGGGCATCAACGTTCGACGCGACGGCGGAGCCGCCGGTGTTGCCAGTTGCCGTATCGATTGCACTGAGCAAGGCCGAGACGTTGCTGTCGATCGCGATGTGAGTGGCGTCGTTGGTGGTCCCGGCCGCGGTGAACTGGATGTCCGTGCCATTGACCGTGATCTTGTCGCCAATCTGGAAGGCCGTGGACAGCGCATCGCTGCTCGACGAAGCAGCGCCGGAGAGCAACGTGCTTCCCGTGATCAGCGGCGACGGCGGCGCCGTGCGAGCGATGGTGTTGACGCCTGCGGTGGGAGCGGTCGGGGTCGCAGCACCATTGACCGTGATGCTGTCGAGACCGAGCTTGTGCAGGATGCTGCCGTTGCCGCTGCCGCTGCCGCCGAGGGTGATATCCGCACCAGTGCTGCTCGTCAGGTTGATCTTGCCGGTGGCGTCGATGGAGGCCGTGCCGCCGGTGGCCTGGCCGATCGCGGTCAGCAGGTCGCCCAGCGTGCCGCTGGAGAGGCTGATCGAGAGGTCGTTGCCGGCGATCGAACCCGTGGTGGTGCCGCCACTGTGGAACGTGATCGTCTTGTTGTTGACGACCAGGTAGTCGGTTGCAGTGATGGCCAGGTCGAGGGTCGGCTTGCCGCCGGGAACGGCGGGACCACCAAGCCGCGTGGTCGCATCGGGTGTGGCAGGCGTCGTGCTGCCGGCGGTCGGATTCTGGCTCACGCCCGCCGCGGGGAGCCCGAGCGCCGTAAGTGCACCCGCCGCGGGTGCTCGTGATCGAGAGCGGGGTGTTGCCGGTGTGCAGCGTGATGACACCGCCCGAGATCGTTGACGTCTGGCCATTGGCCTTCGCGCCGCTGAGCGTGTCGATCGCGTCGAGCAGGTCAGTGACCGAGGAGTTGATGCCCAGGGAGTAGGAAGTGCCGGAGCCGCTCAAGCCGCCACTGAGGCCGAACGTGATCGTCTTGCCGTTGACCGTGAGTTGGTCGCCGGACTGGAACGCCGTCTGGAGCACCGAGGTGCCGATGGCAGGCGTTCCGCCCAGCAGCGTCGCGCCGCTCAGCGTCGCCGTGCTCGGCGTGCTGCTGCGGACCGTCGTACCGGGACTGAGGCCGAGCTCGGTAAGCGGCGAGCCCGTGCCGTCGACAATGACAAGGTCCGTGGTCAGACCGGTGCTGATGTTGAGTGCGCCCGTAGTCGCATCGATCGAGGACGCGTTGGCTCCGCTCGCACCGGTGATGGTGTCGATCGCGGTGAGCAGGGCATTGACGTTCTGGTCCAAACCGATGGTCCAGTTGCCGCTGCCGTCAGCGCTCGCAGCGCCGCTTGTGACGAACGCGATCGTCTTGCCGTTGACGGTGAAGCTATCGCCGTTTTGCGGCGCGGCGGCGTTGCCGGCACCGTCCGTCAAAGCGGAGAGCAGCGTCGTTCCCGCGGCGGCTGCGTTGGAGGCGCCAGTCTTGAGCGCGGTGCCGATCTTGGTGTTGTTGGCATAAACTGCCGTATCGGCAGTCGCCGCAGTGCCGACGTAAGTGGCGTCGGTGCCGATCGTCGTCGTGGCGGTGATCGCGGCGCCGATACCGGTCGAGGCGCTATAGTTCGTCAACTGGTTGTTGGTCGCGGCCACACCGGTGAAGGTCGTGTCGGCGGGCGGGCCATTGCCGAGCAGGTTGTCGGCGGTGGCGCCGTTGATGCTCACGCTGAAATTGGCCTTGGAGGAATAACCAATGGTCGACTGCAAAGCCTGGGTCGCGACCGACTTGGCGCTGTCGACCAGCTTCTGCAGCGAGGTGATGCCGGTGTTGGCGGCCTGAAGCACCTGCACACCGTTGCCGATACCATCGAGCAGGTTGTTGATGTCGCTGGCGCGGTTGTCCAGCGAGGTGGCGGTGAAGAAGTTGGTCGGGTTATCGAGGGCCGAGTTGACCTTCTTGCCCGTGGAAAGGCGGCTTTGGGTGGTGGCGAGCAGATCTGCAGTCGACTGCAGCGAGAGGAGGTTCTGGCGGACCGATGCCGAAAGAACAATGCCGGACATTTTTCATACCTTTCTGGTGTGAAACAGGAACAAGTCGGTTCCAATCGTTTTTGATCGGACGACGGCTCACCTTGGAACCAACCCTCTAAGAAAAAATGAATCTTCTCGGCGGCATTTCAGGCCATCGCAGCAGCATGAAAGTACTACGTAACGATGGAGATGCTCCGAAATACTACTGAATTAGCCGTACTTTCGGACAGAAGGGCGAGCCGAGCAGAAACGGCATTTACCAACCGTTAACCATGATCGGAAAGGATTGCAGCGCGATCGGCCGCCATCGGTCTTAACGGCGGGTGCGAGCCAGACATGATTCGATTTCGTCGCAACGACGCATCGCGCGGGAATGGCGGCAAAGGAGAATGGAATGGCATTGAAGGTCGAGCTGAAGCCGAACGAGCGGATCATTATCGGCTCCTGCGTGGTCACCAACACCGATCAGCGCGCCCGCCTGCTGATCGACGGCGACAAGATCCCGATCCTGCGCGAGAAGGACATCCTGACGCCGGAGACGGCTGATACGCCGGCCAAGCTGGTCTATCTCGCGGTGCAGCTAATGTATCTCTCGCCCGACCCGATGGCGCACCATCCGACCTATTTCAGCCTGGTGCGCGACATCATCACGGCTATGCCAAGCGGCTGGCCATTCATCGAAAACATCAACAACCACATCCTCAACGGCGATCTCTATCACGCGCTGAAGGAGTCGAAGAAGCTGATCGCACACGAAGAGGCCCTGCTGCAAAGCGCAAGGAAGATCGACGCCCCCGTTCAGGAGGACGACCGCAAGTCCGCGTGAGGCGATCAGCACGATCGAGGAAAAAGGCCTCCGAAAGGGAGGCCTTTTTTGTGCTCATTCGATCTTGCGTGAGAAATTCAGGTGGCCGAGGGGGCTGCCGGGTGAAAGACCAGCGCAAAACCATCCATGCAGTAGCGTAGACCTGTCGGCTTCGGACCGTCGTCGAAGACGTGGCCGAGATGGCCGCCACAACGCCGGCAATGCACCTCCGTGCGCACCATGCCAAAGGTGCGATCTTGGGTGGTGCCGACGGCGTTTTCGAGCGGCTGATAGAAACTCGGCCAGCCGGTACCGCTCTCGAACTTGGTGTCGGAGGAGAATAGCGGCAGGTCGCAGCCCGCGCAGGCGAAGATGCCCTTGCGATGTTCCTTCAACAGCGGGCTCGACCAGGGCCGCTCCGTGCCCTGCTTGCGCAGGATCTCGTACTGCTGCGGCGTGAGCTGCGCGCGCCACTCGGCGTCGGTCTTCTCGATCTCGAATTTCTCGGCAGCCTTTGCCGGTGAGCCGCGCAGCCAGCGGAAGGCGGCGAAGCTGAACAGGCCGGCGACGGAAGCGAGCAGGAAACGGCGGTCAATCATGATGGTCTCCGTGGAGGCGGATGACGATTGTTCGCTGTCAGATACGGCGCATCGCCTGTGACGTTACACCGTTCAGTCCCCGATCTGCTCACTTTTCTGCGAGTTCGGGCCCACCGCCGGTCGGCGGCGCGACGGCCGCGGCAAGGTGCCGGCCTGGCGATTGGCCTCGGCGAGGCGCGCGTTGCGGATGCGCTCCTTGGCGCGCAGACCTTCCCGATAACGCGCCAGTGCGTTGGCCGTGGCGGAGGCGCCGCGCCCCCAAAGGCCGATCAGATGCGCGGCGACGCGGCCGGTCGTCCCACCCGCCCAGACCAGTTCGAACGGCGAGAACAGCCGCCAGCGTTCGTCGCCCCACAAGATGCTGCGCGCGATCAATAGCCCTGCCATCGCCGAGGCGTTCATGCCCTGCCGGCCAAAGCCGCTTGCGACCCAGAGGCCTTTGCGCAATTCGCCGATCTGCGGCATGCCATGCACGGTCACACCAACGGCGCCGCCGAAGACCTCGGCGATCCCGACCTTGCCGAGCTGAGGAAAGATGGTCGCGATCCGGCGCTGGATGGCGGGCGCAAAACGCTGCGGCTTCGCATTCCACGTTGTCTCCGGACTCGCCCACATCAGCCGGTCGCCATCGACGACGCGGAAATGGTCGATGCCGTCGCTGTCGCTGACCGAGCCGCGAAAGCTGAGCGCTTCCGCGAGCCGCTCGCCAAGCGGCTCGGTCACCGCAGCATAGCGCCAGACCGGCACCAGCGTATCCGACAGGCGCTTAAGCGGTGCGCCGAGATGCACATTGCCGGCGAGCACGATGTGGGACGCGCGCAAGCGCGCCGACGGCGTAACGATGCGCTTGCGGATGCCGGAAAAGTCGATGCTGACCACCGGCGTGTTTTCGAAGATGCGCGCCCCCGCCCCCCGCGCCAGCGCCGCCAGGCCATGCACGTATTTGCGGCCATCCACCTGAAACGCCTTGGGATAGTAGATGCCGTGGAAATAGCGGCTCGTCCTGATGGTGCTGCGCACACGCTCGACCTGCCAGCCGTCGACCTCGGTCTCGAAATCCTCAGCCAGCGTCTGCAGCCGGCTGATCAGGGTCTCGCCGACATCGACGGTGGAAACCTGTAGCACGCCCTCGCTCAATGCGATGCCCGGGATCAGTTCCTCGGTCGCGATCGCGCGAACGTAGTCGACGCCCTCCTTCGACAGCGCCCAGAGTTCGCGGGCATCCTCCAGCCCGACGCGTTCGATCAGGTCGGACACCGGAAGATTGAATCCCGGCATCACCGTGCCGAGCTGGTTGCCGGAGGCGTTCCAGCCGACCTGGCGGCCCTCGAGCACAGCGACACTGGCCCCGAGCCGCGCCGCTTCCCGCGCCACCGTCAGTCCGGCAAGCCCGGCCCCGACCACGCAGATATCGACGTCCAAATCGACCGAAAGGCGCGAGGGGAACGGCACCGCATCATCGGGATCGTCGGTCGCACTTGTGGAAGGCTCGCTCATGTCGTTTTCTTACGGACCGCAGCACGGCTTGTCACCTTGTCGCGGGCATAAGCATGTAGATTAATTGAGAGCACGTGGAATAGAGATTGCGCCATGCGCCGTTTGATGCTGTTGCGTCACGCCAAGACCGAAACCGAATCGCCCTCGGGCCAGGACCATGACCGCCGCCTCGACGACCGCGGCCACCGCGATGCCGCCGAGATCGGCGGGTGGATCGGCCGGCATCCGCCGTTCCCCGACCGCGTGCTGGTCTCGCCGGCAGTCCGGGCGTATCAGACCTGGGAAGTCGCCTGGGCGGCGATGAAGGGGCTGGTGCCGCCGCCGGAGGTCGAATTCCTGCCGGAACTCTACGGCGCCGATCCGACCGAGCTGTTGCACACGATTCGGATGGCTTCGGTCAGCGACCCCAAGCACCTGATGCTGGTCGGCCACAATCCCGGCATGCACGAGCTTGCCCTCACCCTCATTGGCAGCGGCGATGCGTCCGCCAAGAAAGCGCTCGACCACAATCTGCCGACGTCGGGTCTTGCCATCTTCGACTTCCCGACGCACGACTGGACCGACGTGGCGTTCCGTCGCGGCAAACTCGTACAGTTTGTCAGCCCGAAACTATTGAAGCAGACTTCGGACGACTAGCTAGAGCGTTTTCGAGCGAAGTGGATACCGGTTCGCGTGAAGAAAACGCGTCAAAGCTAGAATCAAGGCAGGCGCGGGAATCGCCGCTTGCCGAGTCAATGTTGAGCGGACAGGAGGCGTGGATGTTCAAGTCCATTCTGGTGCCGATCGATTTGGCCGACACCGAGCTGGCGAAGCCTGCGATCGCAACGGCTGCGACGCTCGCGGAAAACTGGAAGGGCACGGTGCGCCTGCTGAACGTGCTGCCGATGACACCGGTGATGCTGGCCGAATATGTGCCGGCCGATTTCGACACCCAGCAGCGGCAGACCTCCGAGGAAGCGCTCGCGATCGTGGCACGCGAAAGCGGCATCGAGCCGTCGCGCATTTCCAGCGTGGTGCGCCAGGGCGGCATCTATCACGAGATCCTCGAGGAAGCGGCGGCAATGCACGCCGACCTGATCGTGATGACCTCGCACCGGCCGGCGATGCGCACCTATTTCCTCGGCTCCAATGCCGGCCATGTGGTGCGCTACGCCAAATGTTCGGTGCTGGTGGTGCGACACTAGAGCGTCTTCGAGCGCAGTTTACCCATTGCGGGATTGAGTGCGCCGCCGACGGCGGCCTCGATCTGGCAGCGCGAGAGCCCGATGTCGCGCAGCGCGCGGTCATCCAGTCCACGAAGTGTTTTGATGGCAGCGCGGCGCTCCACATAAGTGAGCAGCGCGTGCGCGCCCGCTCCGATCCAGCGAACCACTCCGCCTAATGCGCCCGGCTGTGCGGGCCGGCCTGCGGCTGAGGATAGCGTCGACATCGTCTTCCCTTCCGGTTGTCTCCCACGCGGCAAAGCAATGCCGTCGGCGCAAATGCGGATCGCAGCGCCGTCATTGACTTCGGATTGCTTGCGCACCCTCAGTACAATCGCAGGGTTGATACTCTCTAGATGGTCCTGTATTTGTCTCGGTTCAAGAAAAACATTGCTCTCGGTACAATTATGTCGAAGTTCGAATATCTGCGGCTTGCCGACGCCATTGCCGCTGAGATCGCCGGCGGCACCCTGAAACCCGGCGACCGCCTGCCGCCACAGCGCAGCTTCGCCTATGAGCGCAAGATCGCGGTGTCGACCGCGAGCCGGGTCTATACCGAGCTGTTGCGGCGCGGCCTCGTCATCGGCGAAGTCGGCCGCGGCACCTTCATTTCCGGCGACGCGCGGCGCGGCATCGCGCCCTCACCCGAGGCGCATGGCGCGCGCATCGACATGGAATTCAACTATCCGCTGCTGCCGCAACAGGCGGCGATGATCGCGAAAAGCCTGCAGGGGCTGGAGCGGCCGGACGCGCTGGAGGCTGCGTTGCGACAACCGACCAGCACAGGCACGCCAGCCGCGCGACAAATTTCGGCGGCGTTCCTCGCCCGCAAGGACTGGTCTCCCGCCGCCGAGCAGATCGTGTTCACCGCCAATGGCAGGCAATGCATCGCGGCGGCGCTCGCCGCGCTGGTGCCGCCGGGCGGGCGCTGCGGCGTCGAGGCGCTGACCTATCCCTTCATCAAGGGCATCGCGGCGCGGCTTGGCGTGACGCTGGTGCCGCTCGCGATGGATGAGCATGGCGTGCGGCCCGACGCCGTGCAGAAGGCGCACCGCGAGGCGCATCTTTCGGCGCTGTATCTGCAGCCGACAATTCAAAACCCGCTGGGCATCACAATGCCGGCCGCGCGGCGCGCCGATCTCCTGCGCGTGGTCGAAAAGCTCGATCTCACCATCATCGAGGACGCGGTCTATGGTTTTCTCGACGATGAGGCGCCGCTGGCGGCGCTGTCTCCCGACCGCTGCATCGTGCTCGACAGCCTCTCGAAGAAAGTCGCGCCTGGGCTTGCGCTCGGCTTCATCGTTCCGCCGCCGCGGCTGCGCGAGCTCATCATGGCCTCCGTCCGCTCCGGCGGATGGACGGCGTCAGGCTATGCGTTCGCCGCCGGGCAGCGGCTGATGGGCGACGGCACCGTATCCGAGCTCACGCGGCTGAAGCGGATCGATGCGGCGCGCCGCCAGCAGATGGCCGCGAAATTGCTTACCGGCTTCGAAATCCAGGCCAATGCCAAGGCTTATCATCTGTGGCTGACATTGCCGCCGCATTGGCGCTCGCAGACCTTCGTGGCGGCGGCCGCCCGCCGCGACATCGCATTGACGCCGTCGACGACCTTTGCGGTCGCCCCCGGACACGCCCCCAATGCCGTCCGCCTGGCGCTGGGCGCGCCGACGCTGGAGCAGCTCGAAACCGGACTGCGAGCGCTGTCGGGCATTCTGATCGCGAAGGAAGAGGATTTTGATTCGACCGAATAAACGTGGCGCTACTCGTAGAGCTACGGCAGCAACCTGTCCGGCAGATGATCGAAGCCGTAGCGGCGCGGCCGGTTGCGCCCGACGAAGCCGCCGATCTGCCAGGCGAACAGGACGGCGAATCCGACCAGGAACAGCACGGCAACGAATTCGCCCGTGAACAACGCGCGCAGCAATAGCCCGATCATCGCGACCGCCAGCACCGCCAATAGCGCGAGCGCGGCCGCATAAGTCTTCGGTCCGAGGCCGCCCACCAGCACCGCCTTGCTGCCGGCCGTCTTCATCCGCCGGTGCAGCTCCTCGATGAAAGCACGGTAGCCGTGATCCTGCGGCGCCATCAGGGTTGCGGTCTGCCAGGTGGTCGAGAGGATGGCGAGGCGTCCGCCATTGGCATTGTCGATATCGGCTCGGAAACGGCGCGACTGCATCGACACCGGACGATATGAGAGGCGGACCGCCGAGATATCGCGATAAGGCCAGACGCCGGAACGGCCGGCGATGCGCCACGACAGTCCGGCATCGGTCAATTCGAATTGATGCGCCGATCCGATCAATGATGCCTTGTAGGCATAGCGCGTCGATGCGCCCTCGCCCGGCTCCGCGCTATTGTTGGCTGATGATGTCGGCAAATTCCACAACCCGGAGCAATCGGCTGACGGCGCCGCTTGCGCGGCGCGCCGGCTTCATCCTACAAGCAGACCATGGCCGAGACGACCTCTTTTCCGCGCCACCTGATCCTTGGCGGCGCCATGATTTCCGGCGTGCTGCTGGCGCTCGCCGTGCACATGCTTGGCGCGCGCTACGGCCTCGATCTTGGCGGGCTGTGGCGCTCCGACACGCACGAATCCATGCCGGCGGGCGCGGCGATCGCCTGGTGGCTGATCGCGACGGTGGCGTTCTGTGGCGGCTATTTCACCGCGAACCTGATGCACAGCGCCGTCTCCGGCGAGATCCCGCCGCGGATGCGGCAGTTCCTGATCGCGGTCGGCGTCCTGATCCTCGCCGGTGCCGGCCAGGTGGCTTCCGCACCGAGTTCGATCTCGACCATCTCGATCGTGGAGGCAGGCCTTGCCGCGCTATGCCTCGGCGCCGCGATGGCGTTTTGCGGCGCACATTTCGCACTGCGCAGGAGTTAAGCGCTCAGGCGCTGCGGCGCCCTCTCCGCCAGGATTTTCTCCACTTCGGCGGCGGGACGTGGCGCGCTGAACAAATAGCCCTGCGCCTGCGTGCATCCCTCGCGACGCAGCAGATCGAACTGCGCATCGGTCTCGACCCCCTCCGCAGTGGTGACGATGCCCAGGCTCTTGCCGAGCCCGGTCACGGCGCGCACGATCGCCATGGAATCCTCCCGCGTGGCGAGGTCGCTGACGAACGAACGATCGATCTTGATCTTGTCGAACGGGAAGCTGCGAAGATAGCTCAGCGACGAATAGCCGGTGCCGAAATCGTCGAGCGAGATGCGGATGCCGAGCGCTCGCAATTCGTGCAGCACCGCAAGCGTCGCCGCGCTGTTCTGCAGCAGCACCGTCTCCGTGATCTCGAGCTCCAGGCGATGCGCAGGGAAGCGGGAAGCCTCAAGCGCCGCCTTCACCGAAGACACCAGGTTCGGATTCTTGAACTGGACCGGCGACAGGTTGACCGCGACCGCGACGTCCTGTGGCCAGTTCGCCGCATCCGCACAGGCCTGGCGCAGCACGAATTCCCCGATCGGAATGATCAG
This sequence comes from Bradyrhizobium sp. USDA 10063, assembly GCF_054063735.1. NCBI lineage: Bacteria > Pseudomonadati > Pseudomonadota > Alphaproteobacteria > Hyphomicrobiales > Nitrobacteraceae > Bradyrhizobium > Bradyrhizobium sp. USDA 10063. The sequence continues at coordinate 2,229,903 of NZ_JBSSGP010000002.1, forward strand.
CCCGGTTTCTTCCGCAAGCGCAATGAAATTGGTCGGCGGGATCAGCCCGCGCAGCGAATGATTCCAGCGCACGAGGGCCTCACACGCGACGATCCGGTTATTGGCGACGTCGCGGATCGGCTGATAATGGACCTCGAATTCGTGACGCTGCAGCGCCTTCCGCAGGTCGAGCTCGAGCATGCGCCGCGCTTGCGCGCGTGCGTCCATCCCGGTCTCGAAGAAGCGGTAGGTGCCGCGGCCGTCCGCCTTGGCACGGTAGAGCGCGAGATCGGCCTTCTTCAACAATTCGTCGGGATTCTTGCCGTCCTCGGGCGCCAGCGAGATGCCGATGCTGACGCCAATCACGAGCTGATGGCCGCCGATGTCGTAAGGGGCAGCGATTTTTTCGACGACGAGACTCGCGAGCGTAGCCACCGCCGATGGGTCGCAATCGCTGCAGAACTGCACGATGGCGAATTCGTCGCCGCCGAGCCGCGCCACGGTGTCGTGCTCGGTGACGCATTCACCGAGCCGCTGCGCGACAGCCTTCAACAGCGCGTCTCCGATGGGATGGCCGAGCGAATCGTTGATGACCTTGAAATGATCGAGATCGAGGCATAACACCGCGAGCTGGTCGCTGCGCCGGGCGAGCCGCAATCCCTTTTCGAGCTGTTCGCGAAACAGCGTCCGGTTGGGCAGATTGGTCAGCGCGTCATGGCGTGCCATGTGCGAAATCCGCTCCTGCGCCTGCTGCCACTCGGTGATGTCCTCGAACGTCGCGACCCAGCCGCCGCCTTTCATCGGCTGATCGACCACGCGGATCGAGCGGCCATCCCGGGTCACGACCTTGGTCACGGTGTGGCCGGCACCGGCTTCCGCCATCACATCGGCAACGAACTGATCCGGGTCGCCGTCCCAGTCGCCGTTCAGCTTCTGGTCCCGCAGGACGTCGCGCAGCAGGCGGCCCCGCAGCGGAATGTTGGACCGGCCCATCATCGCGCCGTAACGGTCGTTGGCCAGCAGGATGCGGCCATCCGCATCGAACATGCACAGACCCTGAGACATGTTGCTGAGCGCAGTGTCGAGCAGAACCTTCTGATGACGCATCTCGCCCTTGGCGCGGCGGTCGAGCATGGCCGCAACCAGCGTGATCCCGAGAAACGCGAAGGTGGCGATCGCCGTCAGGGAGGAAAGCGCAACCGGCGAAATCGATATCTCGTCAACGGCGACGCTAGGATCGGGAATCACGGTCATTGCGCCCATGGCCGTGAAATGGTGCGCGACGACGGCCAGTGTCAGCAGTGCGGTCGCACCAATGCCGTGATTGCGATCATCGCTGCGCGTCGCAACCACCAGCGCCAGTGCCGCGAACAGGCTGCCAAGCAGGACCGAACTGAGCACGATGCCGGGCGACCATACGATGCGCGCGGGAAGTGCAACCGCCAGCATGCCGATGTAGTGCAGCGCGGCAATGCAAAGGCCAACGATCGCGCCACCAATTGCGGCGGTCGAGACGCGGTTGTTCAACAAGGCAACCGTCAATCCCACCATGGCGATCGACACCGCAAGGCCGAGCGACAGCAGGGTGAGCGGAATGTCGTATCCGACGCCCATGCCGGGCTGGTAGGCCAGCATCGCAATGAAATGCGTCGCCCAGATCCCGCAGCCGCCGGCCACCGCATCCAGCCCGATCCAGACCACGCGCGTAAGCCCTTGCGACGCCTTGGCACGGTGAAACAGGCTGATCGCGACCGCGGCGGCGAGCCAGCAGATCGTCAGGGCAAGAATGACGAAGCGCCAATCGTGCTGCGTCGTCAGGCAAATCAAGACTTGGTACATTGCAATTCCCTTCTTGCCCGGTACCAGCCCTGTCGTTGGTGGATTTGGGGTAACCGCAGCGCAATTCGTTCCGCAGATGGTGAACGAAGTTTTGAGCCCACGGCGAAAACCGCCTCAATCCGCAACCAGCGCGCGTAGTTCTGCATGTCACGCCGCGGCCCGGTCCCGCCGCAAGGCGCCGAGCATGATTGCAGCGCCGGCCGCAACCAGCAGGCCAGCCGAGACAAGCAGCGAGGTGTGCAGGCCGGCGATGAAAGCTGTGGACCGGCCGACCAGCGAGCCGAACAGCGCGACGCCCAGCACGCTGCCGGTCTGTCGGGTCGCATTGAGCACGCCGGCTGCAATGCCCGAGCGCGATTTCTCGACGCTGCCGAGCAGCGTCGACGTCAGCGGCGGGACCAAGAGGCCGAGTCCGCTGCTCATCGCGATCAGTTGCGCGCAAATCGCCCAATAGGCGGTGTCAGGCCCCAGGCCGAGCAATGCCAGACATCCCGCGGCCGACAGCAGCGTACCACCGCCTATGGTCGCGGCCGCGCCGATGCGCTCGCTGATGCGCGGCGCGATCAGATTGACGGGCAGCACCGCACCCATCATCGGCACGAAGGCAAGCCCGGTCTCGAAGGCCGACAGGCCGTTGATATCCTGGAAATACAGGCTCAGCACGAAGATCAGCCCGTAATAGGCGACGTTGACGAGGAGACCGACGAGTGACGTCGCCGTGAACATCCGTTGCCTGAACAGCGACAGCTGCAGCATCGGTTGCGGCGCATAGGCTTCACGCCACACGAAAAGCGCGCTCAGCGCCGCCGACGCAACAAAGCCTGAGACCACGAACGGATCCTGCCAGCCGCGCGCGCCGCCCTCGATGAGGGCGCCGGCAAGCGTGCCAAGGGCCGCTATCGCCGCGATTTGACCAGGCAGGTCGATCTCGCGCGAAAGCGAGCGCGTGGTCTCATGGGCGTAGCGGAAGGTGAGCCAGAGGCCGGCAAGGCCGATCGGCAGGTTGACCAGGAAGATCGCGCGCCACCCAGTGAGCGCAATCAGTGCGCCGCCGAGGAACGGGCCGGCTGTCAGCGCTACACTGGCGCCGGCTGCCCAGACCGCGACCGCGCGGCCCCGCGCCCTCTCGTCCGGATAGGCATGGCTGAGCAGTGCCAGAGAATTCGGCGCCAGGATCGCGGCCGCCAGTCCCTGGATGCAGCGCGCCGCGATCAGGAGCGGCGCGTTCGGCGCCAGCGCGCAAGCAAGCGACGCGGCGGTGAACAGCGCGAAGCCGGTCATGAAGACCCGTTTGGCGCCGATGCGGTCGCCGAGCGCGCCGGCCGTCAGGATGAAGGCGGCAAAGGCGATGGTGTAGGCGCTCACCACCCATTGCAGGTCGGACACGCCACCGCCAAGCGCGGCGCCGATCGCATGCAGCGCCGTGTTGACGATGGTGACGTCGAGCTGCACCACCCCGTAGCCGAGGCTCATCGCGGCAAGCGTCAACGCGGCCGCGAGCCTGGAACGCACCGGCCTTTCGGCCGAACGGGACGGCAGATCGACACCCTGTCGGGTCCGGAGCGGCAGGTCTTGCATGGATCACCTCGACGCAAAGCCAACGCCACATAACTCGTCTTTTCGCGAAGATATTTCGGCAATGATCGAATGATGATCGTGGATAGCGGCACCGGTACAAAAAGCCGCACCGGAGTATTCCGGCGCGGCTTTTTGTCTCAATGTCCGAGATGCCCGAGAGCATGATCCGGACTCTCCGGAACCGGCCTTCGCTCGGCGAGCGAGGCGTTGCCCGGAGATCACACTCTAATGAGCTGCAGCCCAGCCAACCTGGCCGGATCGTGATCTAGCTCGCGGCCCTGAGATTGACCTTGCCTTCGGCGAGCGAGGTCAGCTTCTTGTCGGTCATTTTTTCCTCGTCCAGCGTCTTCTGCAGGATCGAAGCGCAGTCGTCGCGGCCGAGCTGCCGTGCCCAGGCGATCAGGCTGCCATAGCGGACGATCTCATAATGCTCGGCGGCCTGCGCGGCGTTGATCAGCGCGGCGTCGAGCACGTTCTTGTCCGCCACCTCTCCGGCCACGTCGTTGGCTTCCTCGATGATGCCGTCGATCGCCGGGCAATCGACCGCCTTCACCTGGGCGCCATGCATCTGGAATACCTGCTCCAGTCGCTTCACATGCGTCCTGGTTTCATCCAGGTGAGTCAGAAAGCCCTGCTTGAGCTGCGGATCGCTGGCCTTATTGGCCATCTTCGGCAACGCTTTCACAAGTTGTTGCTCGGCGTAATAGATGTCCTGCAATTGGTGCACGAACAGATCGTTCATGCTCTTGATGTCTTTGCTGAAGAGTCCCATTGCGCGTACCCCTTTGTTCTGGGAACATGACGCGCGGCCCCCTTGTCGTCCCACCCGCAACGCCATGTTCTGTTTGCTGATACCCGCGCTAACCGGCTGGATGCACGGACGTTCCGGCGAAATCGCAAGGACCGGCCACGGAACAGCGGAACGCTGTGGCGAATTGAACCCGGCCCGGCCCCCGGCAGCGACTCACATTTTCCGATGCCCAGACATATGTACGGCGTATGACAGAAATCACGAACGAAGGCGGAAGCGTGGCTTGTCAAGGGCTGCACAAGTCTACCGTTTTGCCTTATGGGTGCTTGGGCACGGTGCGTTTGACCGTCACCCGTTACCCCATATGACCACGTAACGGGCCCCTCTTTACGAATGCCGCCCCGCCGGGAGGATGAATGCATCGGCTGCTGACCGCGCTTGGGCGTGGCTTCAAGGAAAAGATCGGCTGGAAACGGCTCGGGATCGCCGCGAGCCTTGTCATCATCGTCTTGGCGGTGACCCATCTGGTCCGGACCTTGAAGGGCGTCGATACCGCCCTGGTCCTGACGGCGTTGACCGAGATCGCCCCCCACCGCATCGCGCTCGCCGCGCTCTGCGTGGTCGGCGCCTTCTGCACGTTAACCTTTTACGACTTCTTCGCGCTTCGGACCATCGGCAAGAACCACATCCCCTACCGCATCGCAGCGCTATCCAGCTTCACCAGCTACACCATCGGCCACAATATCGGCGCCACGGTGTTCACCGGCGGCGCGATCCGCTTTCGCATCTATTCGGACTACGGCCTGACCGCGATCGACGTTGCCAAGATCTGCTTCCTCTCCGGCCTGACCTTCTGGCTCGGCAATCTCTTCGTGCTTGGGATCGGCATGGTCTGGCACCCCGGGGCGGCGTCCTCGATGGACCTGTTGCCGGAAGCCATGAACCGGCTGATCGGACTGGGCTGCCTTGCCGGCATCGGCGCCTATCTGGTCTGGCTCGTGACCGGCACCGGCCGCCGCGAGCTCGGCCAGAACGGCTGGAAGGTGATATTGCCGTCCGCCAAGCTGACGCTCGTGCAGATCCTGATCGGCGTCGTCGATCTCGGCTTCTGCGCACTCGCGATGTATCTGTTGATGCCGACCGAGCCCCATATCGATTTCGTCTCGCTGGCCGTGGTGTTCATCCTGGCTACCCTGCTCGGCTTCGCAAGCCACGCGCCGGGATCGATCGGCGTGTTCGACGCCGCGATGCTGGTGGCGCTGCCGGAATTCTCGAAGGAGCAGTTGCTGGCGACGCTGGTCGTGTTCCGCATCCTGTATTTCCTGATCCCCTTCGGCATCTCGATCTCGATCATGGGGATGCGCGAGCTCTGGCTCAACGTGGTGCAGCCGTGGCTCGCCCGGCGCAAGCTCAATGATCCGCCCTTCAGGAGGGCGGAGACCGCGGAGGCCACCGTGCGGCAGTCGGTCGAAAGTCGGCCACGCATCAAGCACCTGAAGCGGTAACAGCGACGTTATCCGGACGCGTTAATCTTTCTGGCTAATTTGGTGCGGCTCTCTTATTTCTGCCCCACCGATGCCGTCAAACGCGCCATGGTCAAAATTCCGTTCCGTTCGATCGTTTCCGCTGTGCTGCTGGCGGTTGCGCTGCTGAGCCAATCGGCCGAAGCACAGACCGCCCCCGAACAGCCGCTGCAGATCTCGTGGGAAGTCCGCAACCGTTTTCGCCTGTTCCGCGAGGAACGCGACTTCCTGTTGCAGACCGATGCCGGGCGCGGTCGCAGTGTGCTTGCCGCCGAGCAGGCGCTGGAATTGCAGAGCGACGGCCGCGGCTGGGCGCGCAATACCGTCAATCGGCTCTGCATCGACCTCGCCGGCCGCGTCAACGAGCCCTGCACCCGCGACAACGTCAAGGAAAGCTACCTGACGCCAACAGATCATCCGATCACGGCGCGTTTGGTCGGACCGATTCCGGTCGGCGCCACCTGCGCATGGTCGTTCGACGACGGCGACGGGCCCCAGACCTCCGCCTTCGACTGCGCCGAACCGGTGAACCTGCGCGTCCGCTACGGCCGCACCACCGTTGCGACCGTCGACGTCTCCGCGGGCTCGGATCCGACGCAGCGCGTCTCCACCGAGATCGCGGTGCGCGACATCTTCATCGCGGGGCTCGGCGACAGCATCGCCTCCGGCGAGGGCAATCCGGACCGGCCGATTGCGCTGGCGGAAGATGGCTTCTGCTTCCGCTCCTATCTCGGCACCGCGGGGGCGCAATATTACCGGCCGAGCCGCGCCGGCTATAAAGGCGGGCGCGCCTGCGAAGCACCGGACTTCCTCTCGGTATGGCAGAAGCACGCCGCGCTGTGGTTCAACGCGGCCTGCCATCGCTCGCTCTACAGCTACCAGACTCGCACGGCGCTTGCGCTCGCGGTGCGCTACCCGCACATCGCCGTGACCTACCTGCCGCTCGCCTGCACGGGCGCAACCATCAATGACGGGCTGTTCGGCTCGCAGCAGGCCCGCGAATGCGCGCCGAGCAAGGGCAACACCTGCTCGGGCAGCGTCAACGGCCAGCTCGCCGAATTGCGCGATGCGCTCGCGGCCGCCAAGCGCCGCCAGGCGGATCGGCAGCTCGACCTGATCCTGCTCTCGGTCGGCGCCAACGACATCTACTTCTCCGGCCTCGTCGCCGACGTGATCGTCGATACTGCGACGGAGCGCGCGCTGTTCCAGCGCGGCGGCGTCATGGCGTCCGTCGACGATTCCCGCGATGCGCTACGACGCGCATTGCCGCAATCCTTTGCCAAGCTGCGCGAGGCGCTAAAGCCGCTCGTCGGCGGCGACCTCTCGCGCGTGATCTATACGGCCTATGCCAATCCGGCGCTGTCGGACGGCGGCGTCCCCTGCCCAGGCGGCCGCGCCGGCTTCGACATCCATCCCTCCTTCAACGCCGCGCCGCAGCGGCTTGGTCCGGTGGTCGGCTATGTGCAGGACGAATTTCTTCCGACGCTGAAAGCGCTGGCGCTCTGCCAGTCCGGCATCCTGTGTCGCAATCCGCGTGCCGACCGCATGACCTTCGTCGACGCCCATCAGGACGCGTTCGCGATGCACGGCTTCTGCGCGCGTGCCACCACCGATCCGGAATTCGACCGGCAATGCTTTGCGGCCAATGGCGAGAGCTTCGATCCAGACATCGTCACCGCGGCCAGCCAGCCGATGCTGTGCGGCCGCAGCGCCTCGGAATATCGCGCCTACCTGCCGCGCGCCCGCTGGATTCGCGACGCCAATGACAGCTACTTCACCGCGATGACCTATCCGCAGGCGCTGCCGTCCTCGATGCAACCCTCCGACATCCACGATGCGACCTGGGGCGTGCTGTCGGCCGTCTATGGCGGCGCCGTGCATCCGACCGCCGAAGGCCACGCCGCGATGGCGGACGCCGCTATTCCCGCAGCAGCGGCGGTGCTGCGGCTCGATGTCGGCGTGGGTGAAGTGATCTCCGAGCCGGTGCAGCCGATCGGCGGGCGCTAACGCGCGATGCTGAGTTTGCATCCTCAATAGATGCTGCGCTCCCTCTCCCGCTTGCGAGAGAGGTCTGGGGTGAGGGTGCCTCCGCGATCAAGACTCTTCGTGTGGAGAGAGCCCTCACCCGGCGCTGCGCCATAGCCGAAGCTTCGCTTCGGCGTCTCTTAAGGACGGCCGCCAAAGGCGGCCCATGCCTCTCCCGCAAGCGGGAGAGGTGAAGTCAGCGCTGACTAGCGCGTAGGCGGCGCAGCGGGTCCGACGTTCTTCTTCGTGGCTGCGGGCGGCGGCGGCTTCATCGCGGCGGCCTGTGCCGGCAGATATTTCGCGACGATGCCGGGGTCGAGTTGCGCGATCGCCGTATCAGGCAGGCGATACCAAGTCTCGTCCTTGCCGAACAGCGAGATGCCGATGTAGCCGCGCATCGTCAATTCCTTGCCGTCGGGACTGACGCTCATCTTGGCCTTGTAGATACTGCCGTCGCGCGGATCGAGTACGTTGCCTTCCTCGTACTTCAATCCGTCGCGCTTCATGTTGCGGATGAAGGGAATGCCCAATAGCGGCGCGTTCTTGCGGTCGTCGGTGCATTTCGAACAGACCCGGGTCACGGGCTCGCCGGGCTTCGGGAACGTCTTCGCCATGATGCCTTCGAAGACGCCGTTATTGTCGACGAACAGCACCCATATCACGGGCTTGCCATCCTCGACCTTCTGCCACAGGCCCGCCGCCGACGGCTGCTGGGCCTGTGCCGGCAGCGCAGCCGCCGGCAGGAGCGCCATGATGATCGGCACTATCAGCCGAAATCGAAATCGCCAATTCCGCATCGTCGTCACCCGACTAATCCATCAAAGGAATGAACGAAGACTACGGCCATTTCGCGGAAGGTTCCAGTGGCAGCGCAGAACGATGCAAATAGCCGCAGGGCGCCCTCCGGTCCCGATCAGTCAAATTTTGACTGGAATCTACCGACCATGTTTTGACTGGGATCAGTTGACTCCGAGCTTTTTCTGCAGGCTCGACGACGACGTCGTGTACTGGAACACAAGCCGCTTGTCCGGATAGACATAGCGGTGCGCCTTCTGCGCCATCAGCGCGCCCTCGTGGAAGCCGGACAGGATCAGCTTCAGCTTGCCGGGATAGGTGTTGATATCGCCGATCGCAAAAATGCCGGATACGTTGGTCTCGAAGGCGGCGGTGTCGACCGGCACCAGATTGTTCTCCAGCGCCACGCCCCAGTTCGCGACCGGACCAAGCTTCATCGTGAGCCCGAAGAACGGCAGCATGGTATCGCACTCGACCTTCGTGATCGCGTTGTCGTTGCCCTTCACCGTCGCCGCCGCAAGCTTGCCCGCCTCGCCTTCGAGGCCGGTGACCTGGCCGAGCTTCAGGTCCATCTTGCCGCCGGCAACCAGCGCGCGCATCTGCTCGACGCTGTGAGGCGCGGCGCGAAATTCGTCGCGTCGATGCAGCAGCGTGATGCGCTTGGCGATCGGGTGCAGGTTGAGGGTCCAATCGAGTGCGGAATCGCCGCCACCGACGATCAGGATGTTCCGGTCGCGGAACTGCTCCATTTTCCGCACGGCATAAAACACCGAGCTGCCTTCATAGGCCTCGATGCCCGGCACCGGCGGCCGCTTCGGCTGGAACGATCCGCCGCCGGCGGCGATCACCACCACCTTGCATTCGAACACCTTGTCCGCATCGGTCTTCACGCGGAAGGCGGGATCGCCGATCTTCTCGATCGTCTCCACCATCTCGTTCAGATGGAAGGTCGGATGGAACGGCTTGATCTGCTCCAACAGCGAATCCGTCAGTCCCTGGCCGGTGACGAGCGGAATGCCGGGAACGTCGTAGATCGGCTTCTCCGGATAGAGCTCGGCGCACTGGCCGCCGATCTTGTCGAGGATGTCGATCACATGGGTCTTCATATCGAGAAGGCCCAGTTCGAACACGGCAAACAGCCCGCAGGGACCTGCGCCGATAATCAACACGTCGGTTTTGATCGCTTCGCTCATATCCGCTTCTTTGTCAGTTGAGTACGAAATGGGAAGGCTGGGCCGGCCGGGCCAGACGGCCTGATCGGGAACGCCATAATAGGGGCGGCAGACGCCGCGGCAACCCCTTGCTGCAACTCGACAACTAGGCTGTAACGGACCGAACCACCTGGAGATTGTGCAAGTGAATGCCCCGATCCGTTCCGACGCCACGCCGCGCCTGGAGGACTATCCCTATCGGCTGTCAGACAATGTGCGCTTTGCCGACCTCGATCCCAATGGGCACGTCAACAATGCGGTCTATGCGAGCTATTTCGAGACCGGCCGCGTCACGCTGATGAAGGATCCCAGCAAGGGATTGGTGCCGGACCGGCTCGCCTGGATCATGGTGCGGCTCGACATCCACTTCCGCGCCGAGTTGCACTGGCCCGGCACGATCGAGCTCGGGCTCGGCGTCGTGAAGTTCGGGCGAACCTCGGTGACCTTCGATCAGGTGGTGTTTTCGCAAGGCCGATGCGTGGCCTCGGCGCAGGCGGTGACGGTGCTGATCGACGAAGCCAAGCGCAAGCCGGTTCCGCTGACGGATGAAGTGAAGGCTAAGCTAAAGCCCTGGATCCGCCGCGGCCTTGATATGGATCAATTGGATTAAGCCTGCCGTTCCGGCGTCGTCACGACGAGCCCGTCAAGCTCGTCGGTGACCTTGATTTGGCACGACAGGCGCGAGTTCGGCCGCACGTCGAAGCCGAAATCCAGCATGTCCTCTTCCATCGGCGTGGGCGCGCCGACCTTCTCGCGCCAGGCCTCGTCGATATAGACATGGCAGGTCGCACAGGCGCAGGCGCCACCGCATTCGGCCTCAATGCCCGGAATGCCGTTGCGGATCGCGCCTTCCATCACGGTCGCGCCGTTCTCCACCTCGATGGTGCGTCTTTCCCCGGAATGGTCGACATAAGTTATCTTGGCCATGATCGCTCGTGCTGCCGGAATACGGATCTGGATGAGGTCCCCGGCAGTCCCTATAAACGGCTCGATCCCGGGAGCGCCAGCGGCCGGGCCCCCTCACGCAAAACCTTTTGACGTGAATTTTGCCGGTCAATTCGGGCTTGATGGCTCGCCGAGGATGGCCTCGATCGCATTCCGCGCCCGCGCGACCGCTTCGGTGAGCGCGGCCAGCGGCTCGGCCGGTTCGGCGCCGCTCGCCAGGACATGTTCCAGCCGGGCGGCGGCATCCGCGACAGCGAAAGCGCCGATCGCACGCGCCGATCCCTTCAGCTTGTGCGCCAATTCGCGCCCATCATGGGGGAGCGAAGACAGGGCCCCGATCAGCTTGGCTGATTGCGCGGCGAACAACGAAAGCACTTCGCGCTCGAGGGCGGCATCGCCGAGCGACATGCGCGCAAGATGTGCAAGATCGATCGGACCGTCACCGGGGGCGAGCGGCGGTGAAGCTATCCATTGGGTCCGTTCGAGGTGACGTGGCATGACCTGATCCAAGGATTGGCCGCCACCTCCTTTTCGGTAGGGCCGTTTGGACGTAAACCAATCACGGAAGTAGTTAACGGATTGTTGGCCGAATTTGCCTCAACTTTGCCCTTTTTCAGACAAAGTACCACCTCAATGGCCGTCTGAAGGCGAGAATTCCGTGTAAGCATAAGGCCTTATGGCACAAAGCTGTTAACGATGATTAAGAATGTCTTAATCGCGGCCATTTCATTCGCATCGCTCAACCAATAGGATGTTTCCGGATGTAGCGGACAAGCGGCCGACGGGCGTGCTTGCGTACCGCTTTACGGGGACGGGACGGCTCGAGCTTGCGGGGGACGATGTTCGCAAGATCGCCGACGCGTAATAGTTGAGAGGGCTCAGACTTAACATGGCGAACAATCCCAAGAAGGTGAAAGATCCCACCGAAGTCGCACTGTCTGCCATTCAGGAAGCTCTGAACATCGGCGAGAACAGTGCCGAGCCCAACCGCGACGTGACCAGTACCAGTAGCGGCGAAGTCGCGCCGCCCGCGATTCCTGCAGCGACCACGCCGTTCCCCGAAACTCCGTTCGAGACGCGTCCGAGCGGCGAACGATCGGTGTTCGAACCGATCGAGGAGCAGCGCAGCCCCCGCCGCGCCGCCAATGACGATCGCGAGGCGATCGGACAGCTCCTGCAGGCGCTGCAGAAGGGCCGCCCTGCCCGCAACGTCTACACCTTTGCGGCGATCTTCACCGGCGTCTGGCTGGTCGGCTGCGGCCTGCTCACGGTGAGCTTCCTGCCATCGCTGCAGGCCACGATCGGCCAGAGCGGCGGCGTCTTGGTGCTCGCAGGCCTCGTCTGCCTGTTCCTGGCGCCGGTGCTGCTGTTCTACTTCCTCGCGAGCCTCGCCTGGCGCGGCCAGGAGATGCGGATGATCGCGCAATCGATGGCGCAGGTCGCAATCCGCTTCTCCGAGCCCGAAGGGGCGGCGAGCGATTCCATGGTCACCGTCGGCCAGGCGATCCGCCGCGAGGTTGCGGCGATGGGTGACGGCATCGAGCGCGCGATCGCGCGCGCCGGCGAACTCGAGACGCTGGTTGCCAACGAGGTTGCGGCGCTGGAGCGCGCCTATTCCGACAATGAGGTGCGCATCCGCGCACTGTTGCAGGACATCGCCCACCAGCGCGACAATCTGGTCGGACAGGCCGAGCAGGTGCGCAGCGCCATTTCCGGCGTGCAGATCGACCTGCGCCACGACATCGCGCTGATCTCGGACGCGATCGCCTCGCGCGTCGACGAAGTCGCCAAGAGCATCACCGGCGCGCTGGAAGAACGCGGCGCCCACATCACCCAGGCACTGAGCCATGCCGGCGACAACATGATCCTCGCGCTCGGCGAGCGCGGCGGCGACCTGCTCGACCGGCTCGAGGAAGCCAGCTCCGAGACCACGCGCGCGGTGCTCGATGCGTCCGAGCGGCTGACCAGCAGCCTCAACTTCAAGACCGGCCACGTCCACGACGAATTCGTCGACCTCGCCGACCGCGTCCATGAGATGCTGAACGAGCGCATCGACCGCATCACCGGCGAATTCGAGCAGCGCGCCGCGAGCGTTGTCGAGGGCATCTCCGAGCGCACCGAACAAGCGCACGATTCCCTGAAGAATTCCTCCGACTCGCTCCTGCTCGAGCTCGAACTGCGCAGCGGCGACCTCGTCAGCAAGATCGACGAAGCCGGCAACCGGCTGGCCAGCCACGTCCTCACCTCCGGCGACAAGGCGAGCGAAATGCTCGACCTCACCGTCAATTCACTGGTCGCCAAGGTGGTGGGCCAGACCGAAACCGCGCACGACTCGCTCTCGCTGCAGATGAACGCCTACGACGAACTGGTGAGAAACCAGGGCGCGGAGCTGGCGGAGAAGTTCGCCCGCGACTCCGGCACGCTCGGCGCGCTGATCACCCGCCACATCGCGGAATTCGACCGCACCGTGAAGATGTTTGGTGGCGAGATCGTCGATCGACTGGGCCAGCGCACCGAGGACATCGCGAGCACGCTGAAGAACTATGTCGACAATTTCGACGCCCGCCTCACCTCCAACAGCGGCGAGATCACGGCGACGCTCGACCAGCGCCTGCTGCAGTTCGAGACCACGCTCGGCGACCGCGTCACCGGCCTCGACTCGTCGCTGGACAGCAAGCTCGCCACGTTCGACAGCTCGCTGGAGAATCGGCTTGGCACGCTCAACGCCTCGCTCGAGACCCGGCTTGGCTTCCTCGACAACTCGCTCGACGGCCGCCTCAAATGGCTCGACGAGTCGATCGAGGGCCGCCTCAAGTCGTTGGAACAGACCTTCGACACCCGCGCCAGCTCGGTCACGCAGACGATCGACGGCCGGCTCGGCATGCTCGCGACCTCGCTCACCGAGGGCGCGGCGCAGGCGATCCAGTCGATCGACTCCCGCCTCGGCCTGCTCACCTCCTCGCTCACCGACGGCACCGCGCAGGCGATCGAGGCGCTCGATCGCCGCATCGCCAGCGTCACCGAAACGGTGGACGGCCGCAGCGCGCATCTGACCGACACCATCTCGGCCCGGTTCCTGGATATCCACCAGGGCATCGAGACCCGCGTTGGCGCCATCGCCAGCGATATCGATACCCGCGTGGCGCAGTTCGAGGACCTCCTCGGCTCGCGCGTGGAGGCGGTGGCGGGCCGCATCGAAAGCAGCGGACGCCAGGCCAGCGACGAGCTGATGGCGCGTGCCGAACTGCTCTCCTCCGGCATCAAGTCGCATGTCGAGGACGCCGAGCGCTCGCTCACCAATCTCGTGGTGAACACGAGCGAGACCATCCAGACCGGCGCGCGCACTGCGCAGCAGTCGCTGCTCACGGTCTCCTCCGATGTCGGCGCGCAGCTCAAGCTCACCGCCGGCGAAGTGGAGGCCGCGCTGACCGCGGTCGGCGCAGGTGCCGCGAGTTCGATCCTGTCCAGCGCCCGCGACGCCCAGGCCTCGCTGATGGCGGCCACGGGCGAGGTCGCCTCCCAGGTCAAGGCGCTGTCGACCGATGTCGAGCGCACCCTGCAGGCTGTCGGCAATACCACCGCCGCCTCGATCCTGTCGGGAGCACGTGAGGCCCAGACCGCATTGATCAGCGCCTCCGCCGACGCGGCAAGCCAGGTCAAGTCGCTGGCCGTCGACGTCGAGCGCTCGCTGACGCTCGCCGGCACCGCCACGGCCGAGGCCGTCACGGCCGGTGCGCGCGACGCGCAGAGCACGCTGATCACGGCATCCACCGACATCACGAACCAGATCAAGTCGCTGGCAGGCGATGTTGAACGCTCGCTCTCGCTTGCGGGCAGCTCGACGGCGGAAGCAGTCGTTGCCAGCGCACGCGAGGCCCAGAGCACGCTGACCACAGCCTCGACCGACATCGCGAGCCAGATCAAGTCGCTGGCGGGCGACGTCGAACGCTCGCTCTCGCTTGCGGGCAGTTCGACCGCGGAAGCAGTCGTTGCCAGTGCGCGCGAGGCCCAGAACACGCTGACCGCAGCTTCGACCGACATCACCGGCCACGTGAAGACGCTCACGATCGACGTGGAGCGCTCGCTATCTGCGGCAGGCACATCGACGGCCGAAGCCGTCGTCACCAGCGCCCGCGAGGCGCAAAATACCCTCGTGTCGGCCTCGACCGAGGCGGCAAACCTGATACGAACGCTGACCGCCGACGTGCAGAGCTCGCTGACGCTCGCCGGCACCGCCACCGCCGAAGCAATCACGACCGGTGCGCGCGAAGCCCAGAACAAGCTGGTCGCCGCTTCCACCGAAGCCGCGAACACGGTCACGGCGCTAGCCGCTGACATGCAGCGTTCGCTATCGATGGCGGGCGCGGCCACCGCCGAATCGATCACCTCAGGCGCCCGCGACGTTCAAAGCACGCTGGTTGCCGCATCGTCGGAGGCAGCCAACCACGCCAAGTCGCTGGCGATCGATATCGAGCGGACGCTGACCGCAGTCGGCGCCGACACCGCCGCGGCCATCCTCGGCAGCGCGCGCGAGGCGCAGACTTCGTTCGCGTCAACCTCCGCCGACGCGGCAAATCAGATCCAGGCCATCTCGGTCCAGATCGAGCGCTCGCTCGCTGCCGTCACCGCGAACACCACCGACACGATCCAGACCTCGGCGCAGAACGCGCAGAGTTCGCTGGTTGCCGCCGCCAACGAGGTCTCCTCGAAGGTCAAGACGACGTCCGCCGATATCGAGCGTTCAGTGCTCGCCGCCTCCAGCCAGTTCGGCTCGACCATGACCGGCAAGACCGACGAGATCGTCACCTATGTGCAGCAGCAGGCCGAGCGGCTGGCACAGATGGTCGACACAAGGCGCGGCACGCTGGTGGAAGCGCTGACCAACAAGAGCGCGCAGCTCGCCAGCGATATCGACCGCGCCACCGCGGACGCGCTGAAGTCGATCGAGATGCGCGGCCATACCTTCGCGCAAACGATGTCGGGCCATGGGGCCGAGGTCGCGCGCAACATCACCTCTGCCGGCGATCTTGCCACCGGCGCGGTGGCGAAGTCGCTGAAGGACCTCGAGCACTCCTCGCGCGCGGCAATCGACCAGTCGCGCCAGGTCTCGATTGCCGCCGTCACCGAGATGCAGGAGACCAGCAAGATCCTGCGCACGGATACGGTCGCGCTGTTCGAGCGGCTGCGCGAGGGCAACATCCTGCTGCAGGAAGTGCTCACCGGCGCCCACGACAACCTCAACTCGCTGGAGCGCGCGCTCGTGACCCGCGTCGCCGACTTCGTCTCGGCGATGAACGACGTCACCTCGCGCAACGGCGTTGCGACCCAGACGCTGGAAGACCAGCTCACCGTGTTCAACAGCAAGACGCAGAAGGCGCTGGAGGACCTCGGCGAGCTGTCGACCCAGTTCGACACCCACGGCCGCGCGCTGGTCGAAGCCGCCGCATTGGTGGAGCAGAGCAACCGCAACACCACGGGCTCGATCGCCGAACGCAAGGCGACGCTGGAATCGCTGGTCACCACCATCGACCTGCGTACCACCGATCTCGACCAGCGGCTGTCGCGCTTCACCGGCCTGCTCGATGAATCGCTCGCCGCGGCCGAGGAGCGCGCCCGCGACATCGCTCGCGTGGTGGCGGAGACCGCCGGCGCCGGTTCGGCGGCGATCAGCCGCCAGTTCGAGGCCGTACGCGCCGCCGCCGAGAACGAGCGGCAGCACACGCTCGATGCCATGAACGACCTGTACCAGCAGAGCACCCAGGAAACGGATGCGATGTTCAAGGAATCGACGGAGAAGTTCTCCGCGATGGTGCAGTCCATGAAGCAGATGGCATCCGAGATGCACAACGAGCTCGAGGCCACCCGCAACGAGCTGCGCCGCGGCGTGCTCGAGATGCCGCAGGAGGCCGCGGAGAACACCGCTCAGATGCGCAAGGTGATCGTCGACCAGATCGAGGCGCTGGCCGAGCTCAACCGCATCGTGGCACAGCACGGCCGCGGGCTCGACGTCGCGACCAACAACCGGGTCAGCGTGCAGCGCGAGGAGCCCGCGATGGTCGCTGCCGCGGGCGGTCGCGCAAGCGATGTGCGCATGCGCGACTATGGCAGCGCATCGACCCTGCCGCCGCCGGACCTCGGCGTGCCGGCGCCAAACTCGCGCCGCACCGAAGCGCCCCCGGTCAGCCCGGCGGCGCCCCCGGACAACGGCCGTGACGGCTGGTTGTCGGACCTGCTCAACCGCAGCGAGACCCCTGCCCCAACGCCGCGCGAAGCGCCGCGTCCCCGGCCGCAGGCTGCCGCCGCCAATCCGCTGGAATCGCTGTCGCTCGACATCGGCCGGCTGATGGACCGCAACCTCGCAGCCGAGATGTGGGACCGCTACCAGCGCGGCGAGAACAAGGCGTTCACCAAACGGCTCTATACCCCGGCCGGCCAGAAGGCCTTCGACGAGGTCGCCCGCAAGTACCGCTCCGACCGTGGCTTCAAGCAGACGGTCGACCGCTACATCGCCGAGTTCGAGCGGCTGCTCGACGAAGTCGCCCGCGACGACCGCGGCCCGCAGACGCTGCGCAACCACCTCACCTCGGAGACCGGGCTGGTGTACACGCTGCTCGCACATGCGGCGGGGCGATTGGGGTAGGACGCGAATAGCAAATGGCGAATAGCGGAACGGAGGCCGAAAGGCCTCCGTTCTGCTTCGGTCCTTGCCAATTGGCCTCCGATCGGCCCATCACGATATCTTGCGGCAAGGGCATAGCCGGATATATATCCAGATATGCCCAACTGAAGGTGATGGCGAACATGGGAAACACCGCGCAAAAGAAAGCGCTGCGGAACTACCGGTCCCGCCTGGTCAAGCGCGGCATGGCGCGATTTGAGGTTCTTGGCCTCGATGCCGATCGCGACCTGATCCGTTCCCTGGCAAGACGCCTGGCCGCTGGCGATGCTGATTCCGCGCAAATCCGAGCAACGCTCGGCCGAGCGATTGCCGGCGAGCCACGGAAGAAAGGTGGAATCCTCGCCGCCTTGCGGCGCTCGCCGCTGGTCGGCGCCGACCTTGATCTGACGCGCTCGCGTGAAACAGGGCGCAAGGTCGACATGTGACGCGCTATCTCCTCGACACCAACATCATCAGCAACATCACGAAACCCGCTCCATCCGCAGCCCTCATGGCATGGATGGCCGAACAAGCCGACGAGGACCTGTTCATTTCGGCGCTGACCGTTGGAGAAATCCGGCGCGGGCTGTTGGAGAAGCCGAAAGGAAGGAAGCGTGCGTTGCTGGAGACGTGGTTCAACAGCCCCGAGGGACCACAAGCACTTTTCGCGGGCCGTGTGCTGCCCTTCGACGAAAGGGCAAGTCTTGTCTGGGCGCGTCTCATGGCGGATGGCACAGCCGCCGGTCGGCCAAGAAGCGCGCTCGACATGATCATCGCAGCGATCGCAGAGGCCAACGATTGCATCGTCGTCACCGACAACGAGAAAGATTTCGTCGGGCTGAAAGTCTTCAATCCGCTTCGCGCTGCAGGCGCCAGCTAGATCACTGCCGCCTGCGTTCCGGCCCCGCCCGCTTCGGCGCGGGCTCAACCGGCCTGCTGTTGCCGGTGCCACAAGAGCCGGGTCGGGCACCCTGATGTCGGGACCTTGATGAGAAAGATTATCGTGATATATAAATAACCACAATCACCTAAACTAGATGTGGAAATCCATGGCCGCAGCCGACAAAACCATTGAGCTGTCAGGCATCGGAACGTTGAGCGGGACGCCGGAACAGGTCCGAACCAAACTCAGCCGCCTGCACGCGGAGCGCGTCATCGCATTGACGCTGGAGCACGGGAACGAAGCCGCCGTCCGAGCGCTTGCGGACACGCTCGCCAATCTCGCGCCGTTGGTCCGGACCATCGTTGAGCGCCGCCAGGACGAAGCGCTCCATTCGATCATAGAGGCGCTCGTCCCGGAGGTCCCCCTTCCTCGACACAAGCTGATCGAAGCGCGCATGACGGCTGAAGCCCGCAAGGCGGTGCTGGAGAGTGGCGATTGGTTAACCGCGGCCCAAATCGCAGAGATCGCAGGATTTAGCGCCAGCAATCCCAGCGCCCAGCCAAACAAATGGAAGAGGGACAGACAGATCTTTGCGGTACGCCACCGCGGCGTGGACTACTTTCCGAGCTACGCCTTAGACCCTTCGACCAACTATCGCCCAGCCAAAGGCCTGGCGCGAGTGCTGGCCGTATTCGGCGAGCGGAAGGACGACTGGGGCCTCGCTTACTGGTTCGCCTCGGTCAATAGTTTCCTTGGCGGCAAGCGACCGCAGGACCTGCTGATAAGCCAGCCCGCGCGCGTGATCGCTGCGGCGGAGGACGAGGTAGCCGGCGTGCTGCATGGCTAAACGGAAATCGGGGGCCGGCCATGCGGCGGCTCGGCCATCGGTTGTGCCGAGACCGCCTGATGATCTAGCCAAATTGGCGAAGATAGTGACTTGGCCGAAGGGCCGGGTCATTCATCGAATCCATCTGCAGATCTACGGGAGCAGCGAGTTCAATCCGGGCCTGAGAGGCAACGCGCGGTTCAGTCCGATCAAGGCCTCAGACGGCGCAAATATCCCCACGCTCTATGGCGGCACGACATTCGATTGTGCTGCCATGGAGACGGTCTTCCATGATGTCCCCTTCAGCGCGGGACTGAAGACGTTCGACAAGTGGAAGCTGACCGATCAGGTCTATTCGCAGCTAACGCCGAAACGCGACCTCAATCTGACTGACCTGAGCGCAACGGCACTCCGCAAGCTCGGCATCCAGCGCAACGAGCTCATTGATACTGAGAAGGACAAATACCCGGACACGCGGAAATGGGCCGAGGCCATCCACGCTGCGTGCCCTGGCGTCGAAGGACTTTTCTGGGTGTCGCGGCAGGATGATCGCGCGTTTGCGGTCGTTCTCTTCGGAGATCGCCTCGCCGCGGCCGACCTCTCGCCAAGTGGAGGTCCATACAGCGTGTTGGCCGACGTCACCGTCTACACGGACCTGCTGGCCCTCGCCGAACGGATCGGAGTCGACATTGTGGGCGGAAAGTAGGAAGCGGCCAGCAGACCAAGCGCCAGCATACCAGCTTTCGCCCCGGAATCCGACGTGTCCCCTACTCGCCACTCACCGATCACTACCGCCGGCGCTCCGGCCCCGCCAGCCTCGGCGGAGCCGGCGGTTCGGATGCGTTGCTGTTGCTGCTGCTGCCGGCGCCGAACAACAGGCGCGTCGGGTTGCGGTCGAGGTTGTTCACGGCACGGCTGATGTCGCCGAGCGTCCTGCGGCCGTCGGCCATCAGGGCGCCGGAGCGCTTGTCGAAATCTTCGGCGAGTTCGCGGATCGATTTCACCATCGCGGCCAGTTCACCGCCGCGATCGCCGCCGGCAACGCTGTTGAGGCCCAGCATCAAATTGTCGGCCTTGCCCATGACACCGTCGACCCTCAGCATCACGTTGTCGATCTTCTCGGAGTTGCGCGCGAGCGCCGCGGTGAAGGTTTCGAGATTACGCAGCGAGTTCTTCACCGACTCCTGATTGTCGGCGACGATGCGGTTGACGTTCTGCAGCGTCGCACGGATCGCTTCGGTGACGTCCTGCAGCGCCCTCGGATCGGCGGTCAGTACCGGAATGCCGTCCTCGTCGAGCGGCACCGGAGGTGCCGTCTCCTCGCCGCCCTTCAGCGAGATCGCGGCAACGCCGGTTAGCCCCTGGAATTCGAGGCCGACCAGCGTGTCCTTGCGGATCGGCGCGTTGTTCTCGACCATCGCCAGTGCGACCACGCGACGCGGATTATCGAGCTTTACCGAGATGACCTCCCCTATCCTGATACCATTGAAATTGACGTTGCCGCCGTTGCGCAGACCCGAGGCCGGGCCTTCGAAGATCACCCGCAGGGGGCTGCGCTGCTTGGTGGTATGCAGGCTCTGGAACCAGAGCACGAAGCCGAACGCAGCCGCGATCACCGCCAGCGTGAAGGCGCCGATCAGGACATAGTTCGCCCGGGTTTCCATCGATTGCTCCAGCTACTGGTCCAAGCTCAGGCGCCGCCGCAGCGGAGCCATCACTGATCCCTTCCTCTTGCGCATGATCTTGTCCGAAAACCGGTTTCCACCTGCCAGGATGACGGGCTAGCCGATGACGGCGCGGGCGCGTTTGCCATGGAAATACTGCCGCAGCCAAGGGTGCTGCGAGGCCTGCATGTCGGCGATCGATCCTGCGGCAATGATCTTACCGTTCCCTAAAACGGCGATGCGGTCGCACGCGGTGTATAGGCTGTCGAGATCGTGGGTTACCATGAAAACGGTCAACCCCAAAGTGCGCTGCAGGGTGCGCACCAGTTCGTCGAACTCGCCGGCGCCGATCGGATCCAGGCCCGAGGTCGGCTCGTCCAGGAACACGAGTTCGGGATCGAGCGCGAGCGCGCGCGCCAGCGCCACGCGCTTGATCATGCCGCCGGAAAGTTCCGAAGGATAGCGGTCGGCGACCTCGGGCTTCAGCCCGACCATCACCAGCTTCGCCACCATGATCTCGTCCAAGAGCCGCTGCGAGACCTTCAGATATTCGCGCACCGGAAACTGGATGTTCTGCCGCACAGTGAGCGAGGAGAACAGCGCGCCCTGCTGGAACAGGACGCCCCAGCGCCGTTCGACCCGGCGCCGCACGCTGGAGCTGGCGGCATCGAGGTCGATGCCGAACACTTCGATGCGTCCAGACACCTTCGGCACCAGCCCGATGATGGTGCGCGTCAGTACCGACTTGCCGGCGCCGGAGGGACCGACAAAGCCCAAGATCTCGCCGCGCCTCACATCGAGGTCGAGGCCGTCGAGCACGCGGGTCTTGCCGAATTGCACCGTGATGTCGCGAACGCGGATGATGGCGTCGGAAATGGGCTGCACCACCATGATCACATCCCGATCGACGCGAAGAAGATCGCGAACACGCCGTCCATCACGATGACGAAGAAGATGCCCTTCACCACCGATGACGTCGTGTGCTGGCCGAGCGATTCCGCGCTGCCCTGCACCGCCAGCCCCTCGACACAGGCGACGATCCCGATCACCGCCGCCATCACCGGCGCCTTGACCATGCCGACGATGAAATGATTGATCGAGA
The DNA here is from genome assembly GCF_054063735.1 of Bradyrhizobium sp. USDA 10063. NCBI lineage: Bacteria > Pseudomonadati > Pseudomonadota > Alphaproteobacteria > Hyphomicrobiales > Nitrobacteraceae > Bradyrhizobium > Bradyrhizobium sp. USDA 10063. The sequence goes on from NZ_JBSSGP010000002.1 coordinate 2,251,682, forward strand.
TGGCGTCGCGCAGACGCTGCAGGAACGCTTCCGGATCGACGCCGCCATAGAGCCAGGCGACCAGGCCGCCGCCATAGAGCGCGGCCATCGCGCCGAGAAAGGCAAGGATCGGCAGCGCCAGCACCAGCGCCAGCATGCGCGGCAGCACCAGCACCTCGATCGGATCGAAGCCCATGGTGCGCAGCGCGTCGATTTCCTCGCGCATCTTCATCGAACCGAGCTCGGCGGTGTAGGCGCTGCCCGAGCGGCCCGCGACCATGATCGCCACCAGGAGCACGCCGATCTCGCGCAGCACCAGCACGCCGAGCATGTCGACCACGAAGATGTCGGCGCCGAACCTGCGGAAATGAAAGATGCCCTGCTGCGAGATGATGCAGCCGATCAGGAAGGTGATCAGCACCACGATCGGCACCGCGCGCCAGCACACCTGCTCCAGATGGTGGATGGTCGAGGTCAGGCGGAACGAGCGCGGGCGGACCAGGACATGCCCGCTCGCGGCGAGCACGGCGCCGAGCATATCGACCAATCCGATGATCGTGCCGCCGATGCCGACCACGGTGCGGCCGATCTGGTCGAGCATGGCCGTGAGCGACACCGGGCTGGTCTCGACGTCAGGCGTTTCCTTCACCCGCCGCACCTCGTCGACGAGGCTTGAATAGTTTTCCGAGAGGCCGGCGATGATCGCCTCACCGCCACCATGGCTCAGGCTGCGCCTGAGACGCTCGATCAGCCAGGCGCCGAACGTGTCGAGCTTGGAGACCTGGGAAACGTCGATGAAGATGTCGGGACGGGTGCCGCGGAGTTTTTCGGCATCGGCCACCATCCGCTCCAGCACCGGCGCAAAACGGGCCGTCCACGGCCCCGCGGCGCACAGGGCAAGGCCGTCGCCTTGTGCTATCCGTTCCAGTGTCGGGTCGCCGTTCAAAATGCCCACCCCAGGCTGGTTGGCTCGTTCGAAGGTTAAGAATTCGAACGCCGCATTGCCTTGTAGAATCTGGCGCTAACCAGCCATAGTTGGTAGCGCCCCGCAAGCGCACGGTGCAGAAATTGCGAGATTTTGAAATGACTTCCAGCCGACATCTTGCCGCTTTTATCGAGCGCTGGCCGATCGCGGGCGCCTTCACCATCAGCCGGGGCGCCAAGACGGAGGCCGTTACCGTCGTGGCCGAAGTCAGCCTGGATGGGGTCACCGGACGCGGCGAATGCGTGCCCTACCCTCGCTATGGCGAAACGCCGGAGGCGACGCTGGCCGCAATCCAGGCGATGCAAGAGGCGCTTGCGGCCGGGATGGACCGACAGGGCCTACAGGCGCAAATGCCGCCAGGCGCCGCCCGCAACGCGCTGGACTGCGCCCTGTGGGACCTCGAGGCCAAGGACGCCGGCAGCCGGATCTGGAACCTGCTCGGGCGGCCCGCCCCGCCCCCCTGCACCACGGCCTATACCATCTCGCTGGGAACGCCGGAGGCGATGGCGGAAGCGACCGCCAGGGCCGCGCACCGGCCGCTGCTCAAGATCAAGCTGGGTGGCGACGGAGATGAAGAACGCATCAAGGGGGTACGCAGGGCGGCGCCGAACGCCGAACTGATCGTCGACGCCAATGAGGCCTGGACGGCGGACAACCTCGCCGACAACCTTGCCGCCTGCGCGGACGCGGGCGTCACGCTGGTGGAGCAGCCTTTGCCGGCCGGCAAGGATGCGGCGCTGGCTGAGATCAAGCGGCCGCTTGCCGTCTGCGCCGACGAAAGCGTACATGCGCGCGCCTCGCTGGAAGGGCTCCGCGACCGCTACGACGCCGTCAATATCAAGCTCGACAAGACCGGCGGCCTGACCGAGGCGCTGGCGATGGCGGACGCGGCGCAGGCGCTCGGCTTCGACATCATGGTCGGCTGCATGGTCGCGACCTCGCTTGCCATGGCGCCCGTGATGCTGCTCACGCCACAGGCGCGCTTCGTCGATCTCGACGGCCCGCTCTTGCTGGCGCGCGACCGCGGCCATGGGCTGCGTTACGACGGCAGCCTCGTTTATCCGCCGGACGCCGCGCTCTGGGGATGATGGAGCATTTTCTTGACGCGTTTTCTTAACGCGAACCGGTATCCACTTCGTTTGAAAACGCTATCCGATGCCGCCCCAGCCACATGATGAGCGCACCTGACGCCGCCATTGCGGCCATCAGGTAATAGACGCCCTGGCCGTAGCGCGCATAGACCAGGCCACAGACGATCGAGGTGCCGCTCGAGACGATGCCGGCACAGGCGGCGAGATAGCCTTGCCCGCGCGCCATCATGTGTGCAGGCACCTGATGCACCAAAAGCCCCATGATGCCGACCTGCGTCAGGCCGAAGGTCAAGCCATGCGTGAGCTGCACGATGGCCAGGATTGGAAGCGGCGGGTCCAGTGCGGTGATCACCCAGCGCGCGATCCCAGCCAGCGCGCCGATCACGACCAGTATCGCCGACGGCAGCGTGAAGCGCGGCGACACCGCAAACAGCACGATCTCGGCGAGCACGCCGAGCGACCACAGCGCGGCAATGGTGAGCCCACCGAGGCCGGCCTGCTTCCAGACGATGGAGGCAAAGATGTAATAGGCGACGTGGCTGCCCTGGATCAGGGCGGAAGCCGCGATGATCGCGAGAAAGCCACGATCACGCAGCAGCGCGCCGCCGCGCTGTGCGGTCTCAGGCCTTTTCGCGACATCAAGCGGCCGAAGGCCGAGGCTCACGAGCGCGCTGACGCCGGCCACCGCGGCGATGATCCAGATCAGGTGTTCCGCCGCTACCACATCGACCAGCAGCCCGCACAACAGCGCGCCGACCACGAAGGCGGCTGAGCCCCAGAGCCGCAGCGGCCCATAATTCAGCCCGTAATGCGCCACGGCGCGCAGGGCGTAGGCGTCGGTGAGCGGCGCTATCGGCGTCCACAGGCAGCAGGTGACGACGAAGACCAGGAATACCGGCAGCGCCTGGTGCTGGGTGCCGACGAGGGCAAATCCGAGCGCGGTCGCTGCTGCGGTGATCGTGATGGCGGCACGCAGCATCTGCCGCCGCTCGGCAAGGGACGTGATCAGCGGCAGCACGGTGAAGCGGGTCACGGCCGGCACCGCCGTGATGATGCCGATCCAGTACGCCTCGATCCCGATCGCCTTCAGCCAGACCGGGAAGAACGGCAGATAGGTGCCGAGCATCCCGTACATGGTGCCGTAAAAGGCTCCGAGATGGCCTGCGAATCGCTTAGCCTCCGCTTGCGGCGCTGCAGGAATTTGTGATTCGGAAGCCATCAATCCAATTGCGATTCGCCTGATATCGTGGTGTTCGTTATCGCAGCGCGCCGCAATTTGCGCGACGAGATTTGCATGGCCAACGAAGCATTCGCCCTTTCGCCGATCACAGCCCGCCCGGTGCAGCCGGGCGAGGAGGATTACCACGCGATCAGCGAAGCCTTCATGGAGACGGCGCGCGGCCGCTGGTTCCTCACCGAATATGCCAAGCGCAACCGCAACGCCGATACCCGCCTGGTGCTGGATGCGGTGGCCCGGCTCGAGGAAAGCCTTGCCGCGCAGAAGCAGGCCGTCGAGCCGCCCGATCAGGGGCCGGCGGTCGCCGAGGCCATCGCCGCGATCCGCGACGCGGTGGAGGCCGCGCAGGCGTCTGCGGCCGAAGCACTCGACAGCCTGGCGCTGGAGCAGAAGCTCGCCCCCGTGCGCAAGGGCGCGCGGGTGATCCGCGAGATCGCGTGGCGGCTGCGTGAGATCGGCAATGACGGCCGCATCTGCGACCTCATCGATTCCCAGGTCGTCGCGATCGAAAACGGCGCCGCGCTGATTTCATCCGAGGAGGCGAAGGCCGCGCTGGATGCCGCCTTCGCCCCGATCGTGCAGCGCCTTGCCCAGTTCTCCGAAGCCGACGAGACGCCAGCGCCGAGCGCCGAAGCGCCGGTGGCTGCGCCCTCGCCTCCACCGGAGAGCCCCGCGGAGGAGCGCTCCCCTCGCACAACAGAGGTCGAAGCTCCAGCGGAAGCGCCAGCCGCCGTCGAGACGGTCGCCGCGCCTCCTGAGGCCGAAGCCGCGGAAGAGGCCATCACCGCCGGGCACGCGGAAGCCGCGCTCGCCGTCGCCGAGGCGGCGCTGGCGGAGGCCGAAGCCATCGAGCTTGCTCGCGCCACCGAGGAGGCTGCTGCCGACGCCCACGACGAGGCCGTGCTCGACATGATCGCGATGGAGATGGGCGCGCCCGACCCGTTCGAAGTTGAGGACGCCACGGCGACGATCGCCGAGCCGCTGCCGATCGAACCGGAAGCGCCGGCCGAGCCCGAGATCGTGCCGCAGGCGCCCGAGCTTGCCGCCACGATGCCGGAACCGCAGGCCGAGCTTCCACCGCAGCCCAGCTTCGTCGCGCTACCGGAACCGATCGAAATCTCGCTCGGCTCCACCATCATCGCCAGCGGCATCGTCAAGAAACCCATCGCGACCGCCAACGACCCGTTGGCACCGATCCGCCGCATGAGCCAGGCCGAGAAGATCGCGTTCTTCTCGTAGGCGCGAGTGCCGCCGCGCGTGGCGGCCGATGTCCGTGTTGCAAGACCTGTGATAAAATAACGCAGCAGCGGCGCACGCGAGGTCCATCCTGGCGACAGGGGCAAGCGACGGACTCATGTCATGAGGCGGTCGACATCGGCGGACAAACCGGAAAGCATTCAGCGCCGCCTGCTGCTCGATCCGCGCCTCGGCGATGTCGAGGACGATGCCGCCAGTCCCGGGCAGCGTTCGCTGCTCGCTATCGCCGGCAGCCTGCTCGTCGAGATCAGCCTGCCAAAACTCTTGTTCGCGTGGACGGCGTTGCTCCTGCTGCCGGCCGTGCTGCTCGGCCTCGCGCCGCTGCTGGCTTCCGCCTGGCTTTCAATCCTGTCCGAACAGATCCTGGTGCTGACGGAGATCGGCGCGGCATTGATGCTGATCGCGATCGTCGCGCTCGGATGGATCGGTTGGCGGCCGCTGCTCCGGATCGCCGAGACCAGTTTCTGGTCGCTCAACGCGCTCGCGGTGCAGCCGAGCTATGCGTTCTGCCGCGAGGCACTGCGCCATCTGACGGAACGAATCTGGCCGAACAGCCTGACCCCCGCTTTGCGCATGCGACTGCGGCGCGCGTGTTCGCTCGGCGCCGGTATCCTGCTCAGCGCAGGCGCGGGATTGATCGCGATCCTGGTTTGGCCGTCCTCGCAATGGACCGGCCTGATCGATCTTGCCGTGGTCCATCATCTCGTAATGACGACGCTGGCCAATGCCATCGTGCTCGTGTCCTGCTATCTCGCCGCTGCCTCACTGGCCTGGGGCTTTGCGGACGCCGGCATGGATCAGCCCGCCGATCTTGCCGCGTTCGATACACCCCGATCCGATGCCCGCATCTGGCGCGTCGCGCATCTGTCCGATGTCCACGTCGTCGGCGAGCGATATGGCTTTCGCATCGAATGCGGGCGCGCCGGCCCGCGCGGCAATGAGCGGCTCGCCGCCGTGCTCGCGCGTCTCGCCGCCATTCATGCATCCGATCCGCTCGATCATGTGCTGATCAGCGGCGACATGACGGACGCCGGGCGCGCGAGCGAATGGGCCGAGTTCCTCGAGGCGTTGTCAAAGCACCCCGATCTTGCCGCGCGGACGATCATGCTGCCGGGCAATCATGACGTGAACATCGTCGATCGAGCCAACCCGGCCCGGCTCGACCTGCCGTTCAGCCCCGGCAAGCGGCTCCGGCAAATGCGGACCCTGTCGGCGATGTCAGTCATTCAGGGCGATCGGGTGCGCATCGTCGACAAATCAAGGAAAGTAGCGGCCACGCTGGACGAGGAGCTCGCGCCGCATCGCGCGCGGATCGTGGCATTCGCGGACCGCGGCGGCCTGCGTCGGGCCGCCAAGCTTCGCCAGGTGTACGAAGACCAGTTCCCGATGATCCTGCCTCCCGACCAAGACGAAGGCCTCGGAATAGCCATCCTCGACTCCAACGCCGAAACCCACTTCTCCTTCACCAACGCGCTCGGGCTGGTCTCGATCGAACAGGTGCGGCGGCTGGAGGCCGCCATGGGCTATTTTCCGAAAGCACGCTGGATCGTCGCGCTGCACCACCACCTCGCGGAATATCCCATGCCGACGAAGAAGTTCTCCGAGCGCGTTGGAACGGCATTGATCAATGGGAGCTGGTTCGTCCGCAGGCTGCAAGCCTTTGCCGATCGTGCCGTAGTGATGCACGGCCACCGCCACATCGATTGGATTGGCGCATGCGGCGCATTGAAGATCGTTTCCGCCCCCTCGCCGGTGATGAACGCTACCGACGATGCGCCAAGCCATTTCTACATCCACCGGCTGGCAACCGGTCAGGGCGGAACGCTTTGCCTTGCCGAGCCCGAAAGGGTGGAGATTGCGGGGAGCTAGAGCATGATCCGATCAAGCTGAATCTTCACCTCTCCCGCTTGCGGGAGAGGTCGGCGCGAAGCGCCGGGTGAGGGCTCTCTCCACACGAAGAGTCCCGTCGTGGAGAGAGCCCTCTCCCCGACCCTCTCCCGCAAGCGGGAGAGGGAGCGCAGCTTCGCCTGCGTTTCAACCTGATCGCCGATTGCTCTAGGCCGGCTTGCCATCGCCCGGTCCCCCGAGCAGATCGGCGAGCCAGCGCGTCGACGGGTGCTCGGCGCAGAAGGTGAGAAGCGCAAGCGTGATTGGCACACCAATGAAGGTGCCGAACAGGCCCCACAGGAAGGTCCAGAAGAAGATCGCAAACAGCACGATGAACGGCGATATCGACAGCGTGGTGCCGGCAACGCGCGGCTCGACATAGCTGCCGACCACGAACTGGATGATGTTGAGGCAGGCAAAGACACCGAACACTGCCGGCCAGCTTTCAAATTGCGTCATCGCAAGAAGAGTAGGAAACAGCGTGGCGATGAAGGGGCCGATGAACGGAATGTAGTTGAGCACGAAGGCGATCACGCCCCACTCGAATGCGAATGGCAATCCGGTAACGGCGGCGAAAAGGCCGACCAGAAGGCCGGTGACGGCGCTCATCTGCGTGCGTACCAACAGATACTTCCGAAATTTGGCGGCAGTCGCCGCACTGCCGTCGCGCAACACGCGCGCGGCCGTGGCGTTCTCCAATCTGTCGATCCTTCGCCTGGCGTCCTCGACCTCGAGCAACCCCAGCACGACATAGACGAGCGCGATCAGCCAGAAGCTCAGCGTGGTGTTGACGCGGCCGGTGACGTATTGCGTCGCGCGCAGCAGCCAGCCGACGTTGAAATGCTCGGCCCAGAGGCTCGCAACCTCTATGCCATGGCCGTCGAGCCACACCACGGCTCGTTCATAGAATGTCTGATACCGCGCCGCGTCGGCGACGAGGAAGTGGCCGACGCGGCCAAAGCCCCATGCCGCCAGCGAAGCGAAGGCGAGGCAGACCGTCACCGTGACGAGCATGGTGATCGCGAGCGCTGCGAGTTTTGGCATCCACGACTGCAGCCATTTCTGCGCCGGCCAGACGATTGCGACGATGAAGAGCGCCGCCGCCAGCGGCGCCAGCACGGTGCTCGCCTGGCTTGCGGCCGCGCAGACGAGCACCCCGGCGATGATCACGGTTGCAACCTTCAGCCCGGAGCCGTCCCCCATGCTGGATTCCCTCGACCTTGCGCAACCAAACATTGTCAGGTGCTTCAAGCCGCCGCAAGGGCAGTCAGCCACTCGATAGGTCAGGGCCAGAGATTTGGAATCGCATATGAAATAAAACTTGGTGGGCGGTCTCTTCGCGGCCCATCCTTCGAGACGCCCGCCTTTGGCGGGCTCCTCAGGATGAGGTCTGATTTCGCGGCGGAATCTTAGACCCTCATGGTGAGGAGCGCCGCTTGCGGCGCGTCTCGAACCATGAGGCCCACCTCGTTCACAGCCAGCAAACAGCTATATGCGCTAGCCCTGCCTGCAAGCGGGAGAGGGGCGCAGCATCCATCGTTTCGAAACTGTATTCAGGCCACCAGCTTGGCGAACAGGTCGGCGTCGACATTGCCGCCGGAGAGAACGATGACGACGTTCTTGCCCTTGGCGTCGATGCGACCGGCGAGCAAGGCGGCAAGGCCGACGGCGCCGCCGGGCTCGACCACCAGCTTCAATTCGCGATAGGCGAACGCCACCGCTGCGGCGACTTCCTCGTCGGCGGCCGACACGCCACCCGCCAATAGCTTGCTGTTGATCGCGAATGTGAGCTCGCCAGGCATCGCCGCCATCAGCGCGTCGCAGATGGTGCGGGCGGCGGCGGGGTGCGGTTCGCGGTGTCCCGCCTGCAGCGACAGTGCGTGATCGTCATAGCCCTTCGGCTCGGCGACGATCACCTGGGCTTGCGGGAATTGGGCCTTCACCGCCGTCGCAACGCCCGCGATCAGTCCGCCGCCGGAGGCCGGCGCGACCACGATGTCGGGCGTAAGCCCAAGCGCAGCCATGTCCTCGGCGATTTCGCGGCCCGCGGTGCCCTGCCCTGCGATCACGAACGGATCATCATAAGGACGCACCAACGTCGCACCGCGCTTGCTCGCAATGCTATTGGCGATCGCCTCGCGATCCTCGCGGTCGCGGTCATAGAGCACGACCTCCGCGCCATAGGACTTGGTGCGCTCGCGCTTGGTGACCGGCGAGTCCGCCGGCATCACGATGGTTGCCTGCATGTTGAGGATCTTCGCCGCCGCAGCCACGCCCTGGGCATGGTTGCCGGAGGAGAACGCGACGACCCCGCCGCCGCGCTGTGCCTGCGGGATCGACGACAGCTTGTTGAAGGCGCCGCGGAACTTGAACGACCCGGTCCGCTGCAGCATTTCGGGCTTGAGGAAAACCTTGGTCCCGGCGCGCTCGTTCAGGACGGGAAAGGACAGAAGCGGCGTGCGCACCGCGAACGGCGCGACCACTCTTGCGGCGGCTTCGATATCAGCCGCGCCGACGGGGGGATTTGCGATGATTTCGGTCATCCGCGATTTGTAACGCCGACGCCGTCTGGCCGGCAAGACGCTTCTATGTGATGGGTTTTCTTCACCTCCCCCGCTTGCGGGGGAGGTCGGCGCGAAGCGCCGGGTGAGGGTTCTCTCCCCACGGGGGTCGTGAATCGCTGAGATACCCCCACCCCAGCCCTCCCCCGCAAGCGGGAGAGGGAGTGCAGCATCCATCGCGGACGCAATTCGAGTTCTAAGCCGCGAAATGCGGGTCCTCGGCGACGAATTCGGCCGCCTCGCTCTCGGGCGCGGATTCAGGCTCAACCGGCCGAAGATTGAGGGTGTGGTCGATAAAGACACGGGCGGAGGCTTGCCAGGTGTGGCGCGCCGCAAAATCGACGCAGGCCCGCGCGGGGATGCCAAGCGCCTCCAGACAGGCCTCGCGAAGGTCGTCCTTCAGCACGCCGACCGGCGCGTTACCGATCACGTCGCGCGGACCGATGACCGGGAAAGCGGCAACCGGCAGGCCGCTGGCCAGCGCCTCCAGCAGCACCAGGCCGAAGGTGTCGGTCCTGCTCGGGAACACGAACACGTCGGCGGCGGCATAAATGCGTGCCAGTTCCTCGCCATGCCGCGCGCCCAGGAAGACAGCGTCACGATATTTCCGCTCCAGGGCCGGCCGCGCCGGCCCGTCGCCGACAACGACCTTGGTGCCCGGCAGATCGAGGTCGAGGAAGGCTTCCAGGTTCTTCTCGACCGCCACCCGGCCGACGCTCAGGAAGATCGGTGGCGGAAGACAGAGGTCGACATGGCGCGGATGGAACAGCGCGGTATCGACGCCGCGCGACCATAGCACCACGTTGCGAAAACCGCGCGAGCGCAGTTCCGAGGCGAGCGCCGGCGTCGCCGCCATCACCGCCTGACTCGGCCGGTGAAACCAGCGCAAGAGCCGCCAGATCCAGTTTTTCCGGGATCGGCGAGCGCGCCGAAACGTAGTCGGGAAAGCGGGTGTGAAAGCTCGTGGTGAACGGCAGGCCGCGCTTGCGGCAATAGCGGCGTACCAACAGCCCGATCGGACCTTCGGTGGCGATGTGGATGCTGTCAGGCTTGTCCTGCTCGATCAGCGCGGCAATCGCGGCCGGATGAGGCAAGGCCAGCCTGAGGTCGCGATAGCTCGGCATCGCGAAGGTGCGAAACGACTGCGGTGTGAGAAACGCGATCTCAACGCCGAGGCCCTTTGCCGCTTCTGCCATCATGGTCAGCGTCCGAACCACCCCGTTGACCTGGGGATGCCATGCGTCGGTCGCGACCAGGATTTTCGTCATGCAGCGCGCGCCGTGACCCGTGGGACTGGTGCGATGCGCCGCACCGGATCCGTCCAGGTGATGATCTCGAAGCGGCCGTCCTCATGCTCGGCGAGCGCGGTGCAGCTCTCGACCCAGTCGCCGCAATTCATGTAGCGGATGCCGTGCTCGTCGCGGATCGTTGCATAGTGGATGTGGCCGCAGATCACGCCGTCGCAGCCATGGCGACGCGCTTCGCTCGCGAGCGTGGTTTCGAACGCGCCGATATAGTTGACCGCCTTCTTGACTTTCAGCTTCGCCCATTGCGACAGCGACCAATAGGGCACGCCGAACATGCGACGGAAGAAGTTGACGAAGCGATTCATCTGGATCGCGAAGTCGTAGGCCTTGTCGCCGAGATGGGCGAGCCAGCGCGCGTTCTGCACCACGAGGTCGAAGATATCACCGTGGATCACGAGATAGCGCTTGCCGTCGACACCGGTGTGGATGGTGTTCTCCATCACGTCGATGCCGCCGAAATGCGTGCCGTAGTACTTGCGCAGGAACTCGTCGTGATTGCCGGGGATGTAGATGACCTTGGCGCCCTTGCGTGCCTTGCGCAGCATCTTCTGGACGAAGTCGTTGTGGGTTTGCGGCCAGTACCAGCTCGACTTCAGCGCCCAACCATCGACGATGTCACCAACGAGGTAAATCGTGTCGGCATCGTGAGAGCGCAGGAAATCCAGCAATCGGTCGGCTTGCGACCCGCGGGCTCCGAGATGGACATCGGAGATAAACAACGTGCGAAAGCGCCGCTCGGGGCTCTCTTCACTGAAAGAGTCGCTTCCCATACCTGTGCACCTAACAAATCCCTGTGACAGGGCGATGACGATTCGTCGCAGCCAACGGTCCCACCAGAATCAGCTATGCGCCCCTCTGAAACGCGGATAACAGCGCCGTGCGACAATCAGGCGACACCAGGGGCCCGGATTTCCACGGAATGCATCTCCAGCGTCATTCCGGGCTTGCGTGCCGCGGCGAAGCCTTGGCGTAGCCGGGACCCGGGACCCATAACCACAGGGTGCGTGGAGGGAGTCAGACGTCGCCTCAGCTTCGCGTCAAATAACCATTCGTGGTTATGGGTCGCGGCTCAAGGCCGGGACGACACTCAATAAAATCTGTGAAAATGATGCACCGGCCCATGGCCGTGGCCGACGGTGAAGCGATCGGCGGCTTCAATCGCGGCGCTGATCCAGCGCTTGGCGTTGCGCACGGCCGACGCCATGTCCTCGCCCTTGGCAAGCTCGGCTGCGATCGCCGACGACAATGAGCAGCCGGTGCCATGGGTGTTTGCGGTGTTGATGCGCGGCGCCGCGAGCACGATCGTAGAGTCGGCATCGACGAGATAGTCGATGCTCTCGCTGCCCTGCCCATGCCCGCCCTTGATCAGCACCGCCTGACAGCCGAGCGCAAGCAGCCGCCTGCCCTGGCTCTCGATCGCGACCTCGTCCGAGGCCATCGGTTCATCGAGCAACGCGGCCGCTTCCGGCAGGTTCGGGGTGATCAACGACGCAAGCGGGATCAATCTCGTGCGGAGCGCATCGACCGCCTCCGCGGCAAGCAAGCGATCGCCCGACGTCGCAACCATCACGGGATCGAACACGACCTGCTTCGGCGACCAGCGCATAAGCCCGGCCGCGATCGCATCGATGATCGAGAGCTCCGCCACCATGCCGATCTTGACCGCGCCGACCGCGAGATCAGAGAACACCGCGTCGATCTGCGCGGTCACGAACTCGGCCGGCACCCGGTGGATGCCGCGCACGCCCATCGTGTTCTGCGCGGTCAGTGCCGTGATGATGGAGGCGCCGTAGACGCCGAGCGCGGCAAAGGTCTTCAAATCCGCCTGGATGCCGGCGCCACCGGAGGAATCAGAACCGGCAATGGTAAGCCCGATCGGCGTAGTCATGGTAAGGTTACCGCGAGATGAGCAAACAGGGGCATGATCTGTCCTAGCGCCACGGGCCAAAGCCGGCAAGCTGGCTTGCCATCGCGCGGCGAATTTGGCTCTATGGACCGGCTACCCTGCCCCGGAGACGACAGCGATGGTTCCCTTCTTCATCCAGATCAAGTGCAAGCTCGGCCAGTCCTATGCCGTCGCCAATGCGCTGGCGGAGGCCGAGATCGCCTCCGAGATCTACTCCACCGCGGGCGACTACGATCTGCTGGTGAAGTTCTACGTCGACAAGGACACCGACATCGGCCATTTCGTCAACGAGAAGGTGCAGGTCATCCCGGGCATCCAGGACACCCACACCATCATCACCTTCAAGGCCTTCGGGACCACCTAGGACGTGGATAGATTTATTTTCCGGCTTCGTATGCGGCGGCGTCCGTTTTGCCCCTGAAGGTGGACATTGGAGGCACAGGCCGGCCGGGTCTGCTAGGGGCCAGAAGGAGACATCCGGCTCGCCAGGCGGCAAGTATCCACATGAACCGCCCGGTTCTTTATTTCGTTTCGCTGGTAAACCAGGCGCGACCGAGAAGCAGCGATAGGATCAGGTGAACCACAACGGCGGGCCACAGAAGAACGCCAGTCATCCCTCCTGCGAATCCCAGGTAGGCCAGGTACACGGTAACAGCCGCACTATAGAACAGCATGCCGACAAGCGGCGGGCCGGGCCAACAACTGATCCCCAACGCAATCAGGGCGGCGCCGGTCACGCGCGCGACCGGTACGGTGACGCCGGCAAACTCCTGAGCGAGTAACAACTGCCCAACAAGCGACGGAACAAACAGCAACGCAAGTCCGGTCACAGCTTCGGCCACAGCAGAAAAAATCAGCACCTTCTTCATCGGCCGGCTACACTGCTAGAGCATGATCCGGAAAAGTGGAAACCGGTTTTCCTTGCGACAAACGCGAAGCGTTTGCGCGGAGATCATGCTCAAATTAAGAGATGAGATCATGATCCGATTCCGTCTAATCGGATCATGATCTAGCGTTTCGCTTCTTGCTGCTCCGGTTCGAGCTTGAAGGTCAGCTTGTCGATCTTCCCGGTGAACTTGAACGGAGGATCGTAGCGATACTCCACCAGCGCCAATCCGGTCCGCGTGTCCTGGCCGATGTCGAAGCTTTCATCCTCGGGGAATGTGATCGGGGTGGTGTGCTCCAACGTATTCCGGGCTACCTCCTTGCCGTCTACCGACAGCACGCCGGTACCGCCCTTGCCCAAACCTGGCTCGGCGGTTTTGAAATCGAACACGATGGTGTGCTTGCCAGCTTCCAGCTCAGGCCCCTCCCACGCCGTGCGCTTGAGGTCGAGCAGGTTATAGAGAAACACCGCCTTGCCTCGTCCGACTCCAAACTCCCCCTTGCTCAGGAATAAGCCATAGCCGCCGAAGCGTCCGCCCTCCGTGACGATCATCCCCTCGGCGCCGCCCGCGGGGATATCAACTTCCGCAGTGATCGTGTAGGACTTGTTCTTGATGCTCGGTGCCGCGCTCGCCGGCGTGCCGATCAGTTCGCCCGAATAGGTGAACTCCGTTCGCCCCGCCGTGAGGCTCGGACGCGGCGTGTTCCAGCGCGCGAGCGTCGTATTGTCGAGCGGCAGCACGTTGTATTTCTTCGCCTCGGCGTAGAAGAGGTCCTGCATCTGCTTGAGCTTGTCAGGCATCTTCGCAGCAAGATCGTCGAACTGGGTGGGATCTTCCGTCACATTATAGAGTTCCCAATTGTAGCCGGTGATCACGTCCGGCGGCGTCTTGGTGCTCAGCTCCCAGGGAAGCGTGACCGGGCTTGTGGCCGCCACCCATCCGTCGTGATAGATTGCCCGATTGCCAAGCATCTCGAAATATTGCGTGGTGTGTCGCGTGGGTGCGGCGGCGCTCGCGTTGTCCCAGGTGTACATCATGCTTACGCCTTCGATCGGAATCTGCTTGATCCCATTGATCGTGTCGGGCTGCGGAATGCCGGCCGCTTCGAGGATGGTCGGCACGATGTCGATGACGTGATGGAATTGACGGCGGATGCCGCCCAAATCCGTGATGTGGCCGGGCCATGACATCACCACGCCCTGAGCCGTGCCGCCAAAGTGCGACGGTACCTGCTTCACCCACTTGAAGGGCGTATCCATCGTCCACGCCCAGCCTGCGGCGAAGTGCGGGAACGTCCGCTCCGATCCCCAAAACGGATACCAGAGGAACTGGTCCTTCACCGGCACGGCAACGCCGTTGAAGGTGGTAAACTCGTTCGGCGTCCCGTTGAGCATGCCTTCGGCGCTCGCACCGTTGTCGCCGCCGATGTAGATGATCAAGGTGTTGTCAAGCTCGCCTAGGTCTTCGACGGCCTGGATGACCCGTCCGATCTCATGGTCGGCATAGGCGAGATAGGCTCCATAGATGTCCGCTTGCTTGATGAAGAGCTTCTTCTCGTCCCAGCTCAAGGAGTCCCATTCAGGCAGGTCCTTCGGCCACGGGGTCAGCTTGGCATTCTCGGGCATGATGCCGAGCCGCTTCTGATTGGCGAAGATTTTCTCGCGCACTTTGTTCCAGCCCTCGTCGAAGAGGTGCATGTCGCTGATCTTCTTGATCCACTCGGGCGTCGGATGATGCGGCGCGTGGGTGGCGCCCGGCACGTAATAGACGAGCCATGGCTTGCCCGGCGCAATCTCCTTCAACTGCCTCATGTACTGGATCGCCTCGTCGGCCATTGCCGTTTCGAGATTCCAGCCGGGATTGTTGAGGAAGGGATAGATGGCCGTCGTGTTGCGGAACAGGTTTGGTTGCCACTGGCTGGCATCGCCACCTACGAAACCGTAGAAATAGTCGAAGCCCATTCCATTCGGCCATTGATCGAACGGCCCGGCCTGGCTCGACTGGTAGAAGGGCGTGTTGTGGTCCTTACCGAACCAGGAGGTCGCGTAGCCGTTCGCCTTCAGAATCGTGCCAATCGTGCCTTTCTCGATCGGGATGATCGAGTCGTAACCCGGGAAACCTGTTGCGATTTCACCAACCACCCCAAAACCCACCGAGTGATGGTTGCGGCCCGTGATAATCGCCGCCCGCGTCGGTGAGCAGAGCGAGGTCGAGTGGAAGTTGGTGTAGCGCAGTCCGGCCTGTGCGATACGATCCATGGTCGGAGTGGGTATGACGCCACCGAAGGTGCCGGGTGCTCCAAAGCCCTGGTCATCGGTCATGATGAGCAGCACGTTGGGTGCACCCTTGGGAGGCACGACGCGCGGCGCCCACCATGGCTTCGATTCCGACGCCCTCTCCTTGATCACCCCGCCGAATTTTGGATCGGGCGGTGGGAGCTGGTTGCCGGGGATGGTGGTGGTGGCGCTTGGCGATCCCGGCGTGCCTGTTATCTGCTGAGCAGATGCCGAAACGCAAATAAGGATGAAAATTCCCGCGACCGAAAAAATGGCCCAGCGGATTGTCATGATACGCCTCCCGTGCAAATGCCGGCCCCTGAGATGGGCCGGCGCAGCACCGAAAAAATCCTGCGAATAATTCCTCCCGCAATTCGCGAGTTACTTTTCGCGCGGGACCCGCGCATTTGGATCTGCATCCTCGGATAAATTTGATCGGGTGGCTTGATCGGGATCAAAAGGTCCTAGGCGCTGACCTAAGGATGAATCGCGAGCGCCGATCCTGCTGTGTCCGGTTTCCCGGAAGTGAACAGCAAGCGCTTACGAGTAAACGCCCTAGCTCTTGCCCTCGGTCCGCTTTGGCCGCGTGGGACCCTCGACCGGCGGCAGCGATTTGAGATAATCCGCCATCGCCGCGCGGTCCTCGTCCGACAGTTGCGAGGTGTTCTTGATCACGCGCGCCATCAACCCGCTGGCGCTGTCGCCCTCCGGCAGTTCGCCGGTCTTCAGGAAATAGGCGAAGTCCTTCACGCTCCAGTCTCCGAGATTCTTTTGCGTGATGTTGGGCACCCAGCCCTCGCCTTCCGGGTTCGGTCCGCCGGCAAAGCGCTGCGCGCGGATGATGCCGCCCAGGACATTGCGCGGGCTGTGGCACTCCGCGCAATGACCGAAACTGTTCACGAGATAGGCCCCGCGATTCCATTGCGCGGAGCGCGTCAGATCCGGCGTGAACGGCTTGCCGTCCATGAACAGGAATTTCCAAACGCCGATATTGCGGCGGATATCGAAGGGAAACGGCAGGTCGTGATCGCGCACCTTGCCCGTGACCGGCGGCAGCGTCTTGATGAAGGCAAAGAGGTCGCGGACGTCCTCGACCTTCGCATGCTGGTAGGACGTGTAGGGAAACGCCGGGAAAAAGTGGGTACCGTCCGGCGAGGTGCCCTTCATGACCGCGGTGACGAAATCGTCCTCGCTCCATCGGCCGATGCCGTCATCGGGATCGGGCGAGATGTTCGGCGCGTAGAAGGTGCCGAACGGTGACGGGATCGCGAGCCCGCCGCCGAGCCGGGTGCGATCGGGCTGGTCGGGCACAGCATGGCAGGACGAGCATCCGCCCGCGTTGAAGATGGTAGAGCCGTTGCCGATGTCAGGCTGATAGGCCGGCAGCGCACTGGCCGCGATCGTCGAAGGTATGGTCAGCCACCAATAGACGCCGATGGCGATCACGGCGGCGAGGATGACAGCAGGGAATGTTCGTCGCGACATGGTCCGACCCGTTACTAGAGCGTTTTCGAGCGAAGTGGACACCGGTTCGCGTGAAGAAAACGCGTCAAAAAACAAGAATCCGGAGCTTCAGTTCAATCTGAACCGAATATGCTCTGGCTGCGTCGATCGAGCGGCTAATATGGCGAGAGTTTCGCTCATGCGCTTGCCGGAAATTTTCCACACTCGCGGCGATTTTGGGAATAAAGCGGAAGGGCCGTTGTTTTGAGGTCGACACTCATCCGCCGCCAACAGGGAGAAAAACCATGCCGAACAAGATCATGCTTACCACGCTCGCGCTCGGAGCCGCCATCGTGTTTGCGGGTCCTGCTTTCGCCGACAAGTACAAGGTGCCGTTGGACAGCAAGTCGCAAGTGCCGCCGAACAGCAGCACCGGAACCGGCACGGCCGATATCGACTACGATCCCGCGACCAAGAAGCTGAGCTGGAAGGTGACCTATTCCGGCCTCACAGGTCCTGCCACCGCGGCGCATTTCCATGGTCCCGCCGAAGCCGGCAAGAACAGCGGCGTCGCGGTCCCGATCCCGAACATCGCCTCGAGCCCCGCCGAAGGCAGCGCCACGCTCACGGATGCACAGGCCGCCGATTTCCTGGCCGGCAAGTACTACGTGAACATCCATACCGCAGCCCATCCAGGCGGCGAGATCCGCGGACAGGTCGTGAAGTAAGCGCGTCACAGACGCTCATCCCTGAAGGCGGATGCGACGGAATCCGCCTTTTTCGTTTTTCGCGATCACGTGGCGACCACGATGAAGCTGCGTTCCGACACCCGCCGCGCTCTTCGAGCGCAGCGACCTCCCCCGCAAGCGGGGGAGGTGAAGCGCCGCATCACTTCAATTTGACGCGATAGGTGTCGTGACACCCGCCGCAGCGATCGTTGATCGTGGTGTAGGCCACCTTCAACTGATCGAGATTCTTGACCTTGCCCTTGTAGTCGCCGATCGCCTGTCTGACCGGCGGGATCTTGGAATCGAAATCGGCCTTGTTCTGCCAGATCTTCGGCGACGATGCGTAGGTTGCGTCCTTCACGTGTTCCTTGGGGTTGGTGGTAAACACGTTCGCGATCTTGGCGACATCAGTATCGAGATCGGCGAGCGCCGTATCGACCGCCTTCTGGTCGTAAGGGATATCGCCCTTCACCATTTTCCCGATTACATTGTACATGCTCTTCGCCTGCGACCGCATCAGGTTTTGCTGCTGGACAGCAACCTCCTGCTGCGCCATCACCGCGCTCGCAAAGAGCAGCACGCCGCACGCCACCACAACCATCCGCTTCATCGGCGAATTCTCCTTTTTCGTGAAGTCTTGCCGGACGCCGCGGCGGTCGCGGCCTCTCCAATAGAACCCGTGCGCAGGCGTTTATTCCCGCGCACGGAATCGTCATCAGAGATTATGGCGGCGTTGCGCCTCGCGGATCGCGATCCAGACCCGCTCGGGGGTGGCGGGCATATCGATGTGGTCGATCTTGTATTCGCGCCACAGGCCTTCGACGATCGCGTTGACGACCGCAGGGCACGAGCCGATCGCGCCCGCTTCCCCCGCGCCCTTGACACCAAGCGGATTGGTCGCACAGGGCACGTTGTGGGTCTCGAACACGAAGGACGGACCATCGGAGGCGCGCGGCACCGCATAATCCATGAAGGTGCCGGTGACGAGTTGACCGTCGGTCGCGCTATAGACCGCCTGCTCCATCAGCGCCTGCCCGATGCCCTGCATCGCGCCGCCGTGAACCTGGCCCGCCAACAGCAGCGGGTTCAGTGTCACGCCGAAATCATCGACGATGACGTAGTTCACGATCTTGATGATGCCGGTCGCCGGATCGATCTCGACTTCGGCGAGATGCGTGCCGTTCGGATAGGTGCCGTCGGCGCTGGCGAAGGTCGCACTGGCGTTCAGCTTCGACGGATCGACGCCCGGACGCTTGGCGAGATCGGCAAAACTGATCGAGCGGTCGGTGCCGGCGATGCGGATCACGCCGTCCGATATCTCGAGGTCGCCAGTGCTCGCTTCCAGCGCCTGCGCCGCGATTTCCTTCAGCCTGTCGCCAAGCGCGGCGGTGGCGCGCTGCACGCTGACGCCGCCCGTCGGAATCGAGGCCGAGCCGCCGGTGCCAAGGCCGGTTGCGATCTTGTCGGTGTCGCCCTGCAGGATATGAACGCGCTCGGGCGGGACGCCGAACTGCTCGGCGACGATCTGCGCATAGGCAGTCTGGTGGCCCTGCCCGCTCGATTGCGTCCCGATCAGGATCGAGATGTCGCCATTGGGATCGAGCGCGACGTTGGCGGTCTCCTCGCCCATGGTGCCGCAGATCTCGACATAGGTGGCGAGCCCGATGCCGCGCACCAGGCCGAGCTTCTTCGCCGCCCTGGCGCGCTTGGAAAAGTCCTTCCACTCGGCGATCTCCATCGCGCGCTTCATATGCGCGGCGAAGTCGCCGGAGTCGTAGACCTTCCCGGTCGCGGTCTTGTACGGCAGCGACTTCGGCGGGATGAAGTTCTTCCGGCGGATGGCATCCGGCGTCATCTCGAGTTTTCGCGCGGCGGCATCAACCAGGCGTTCAACGACGTAAGCCGCCTCCGGCCGCCCGGCGCCGCGATAGGCATCGACCGGCACGGTGTTGGTGAAGATGGTGCGGACGCGACAATGGAAGGCCTGGATGTCGTAGAGGCCCGGCAGCATGCCGGCGCCGCCATGCGGAATATACGGGCCGAAGGTCGAGAGATAGCCGCCCATATCGCCCATCAGGTCGACGTCCATCCCCAGGAACTTGCCGTCCTCGGCGAGCGCCATCCGCGCGGTCGTGACGTTATCGCGCCCCTGCGAGTCGCCCATGAAGTGGTCGGCGCGGTCCGCTGTCCACTTGACCGTCTTCTTCAACTGGCGCGCCGCGACCGCGATCAGCGCATATTCGCGGTAGGGAAACAGTTTTGTGCCGAAGCCGCCGCCGACATCGGGGCAGATCACCCGCATGTTCTCGACCGGGATCTTCAGGATGTTCTGACACAGAATGTCGCGCAGGCGATGGCTGCCCTGGCTGCCGATCGTCAGCGTCAGATGATCCTTCTTGGCGTCATATTCGGCGACCGCCGCACGCGTCTCCATGAAGTTGGTGACGACGCGCGGATTGACGATCGAGATTTCCGCGACCGCATGCGCCTTGGCAAAGGCTTCTTCAGTCGCCTTCTTGTCGCCGATCGAGACGTCGAACAGCACGTTGCCGGGCTTGTCGGGCCAGACCAGCGGCGCGCCCGGCTTCACGGCATTGGCGACGCCGATCACGGCCGGCAGCGGCGTCCACTGCACGTCGATCGCCTCGATCGCGTCGCGTGCCTCGTCAATGGTTTCGGCGACGACGAACGCGACGGCGTCGCCGACATGGCGCACCTCGTCCTTGGCCAGGATCGGATAGGGCGGACCGGTGAACGGGTCGGTCTCCAGATTGAACAGGCATGGCAGGTCGCCGAGATCGGCGACCTCGGCCGCAGTCAGGATCAGGCTGACGCCCGGCAGGCCGCGCGCCTTGGCGACATCGATGGTGAACTTCGCATGCGCATGCGGCGAGCGCAGCACCAGCGAATGCAACGCCGGCTGCGGCGAGACGTCGTCGGTGTAGCGGCCCTTGCCGCGGATGAGCGCGTCGTCTTCCTTGCGGCGTACGCTCTGGCCGACGCCGAATTTGATGGGGGCTGCCATCGTCACTCCAATTGTCGTTGTTGTCTACGCCACGCTGGCGTTGTCCACGCCATGTCGGCGTGTTTCCCGCCATATTGGCGCGGTTGGGAAAGAAGCGCAAACCGCGAATTGCGGACCTTGGAAGCACCGCAACAAAAAACTGATTTGACTTGAAAAACTATCCGCGCCGCAGGGCGAACAGCCATCCGCGCCCGAACAGCACCAGGATCGAGAACCCATAGACGAAGGCGCCGACCGCAATCAGGAGCAGCAGGATGGTCTCGTCGCGCAGCACATGCATCTGCGCGAAATAGGCGGCCGCGAATCGCTGTGTCCACCAAAGCGCCCCCGCGAGCACGAGGCCGGAGACGGCGAATTTCGCAAAGGTCAGCATCAGCCGGCGGTCAAGCTCGAGATGGCCGGCGCGCACCGCAAAGCCGAGCACCAGCAACAGGTTGATCCAGGCCCCGACCGCGGTGGCGAGCGCAAGCCCGATCTGGGCGAGCGGCGCCATCAGGCCGATCTTGAGCAGCAGGTTGGCCCCCAACCCGGTCAGCGACGCCTTCACCGGCGTTGCCGTATCCTTGCGCGCGTAGAACGTCGCGACCGCGCTGCGGATCATCACGAACGGAATCAGGCCGATCGAATAGGCCGCCAGCGTCGCGGCGGCCACCGCCGCGTCGGCGTTGGTGTAGGCGCCGCGCGCAAACGCCGCACGCACGATGATGTCGGGCACGGTGAGGAAGGCCGAGACAAAGGGCACAGTCGCAAGCAAAGTGAAATCAAAGGCGCGGCGCTGCGCGGCCGCGGCCCCCGCCACGTCCTCCGCGGTGATCCGACGCGACATTTCCGGCAGCAGCACCGTGCCGACGGCGATCCCGATCACGCCGATCGGCAGTTGATAAAGCCGCTCGGCATAATAGAGCGCCGAGAGCGCGCCGGCCGCCAGGAACGTCGCGATGATGGTGTCGGCGAACACGGCGACCTGCGTGCCCATCGAGCCCAGCGTCGCCGGCCCGATCGCGCGGAAAAAGGCGCGGACATCCTCGTCGAGCCGCGGCACGGCAAAACGCGGCAGCGTGCCGTGGCGCGCCAGATCGCCCGCGAGCAGGAAATATTGCAGGAAGCCGGAGATCAGGACGCCCCAGGCCGCGGCGTGACCCGCGGTCGGGAAGAAGGCCGCCAGCGCCAGCGTCGCCATCATCGACAGATTGAGGAGGATAGAGGCCCCGGCGGCGCTGGCAAAGCGCTGCATCACGTTGAGCATGCCGCCATAGAGCGTCACCATCGTGATCAGGAGCAGATAGGGAAAGGTGATCCGCGTGAGTTCGATCGCAAGCTGACGCTGCTCGGCCTCATCGGTGAAGCCGGGCGCAAGCACGCGCAGCGCCTGCGGCATGAAGGCCAAGGCCAGCGCCAGCAGAATCAACTGCGACAGGAACAGCAACGTAAAGATGCGATCGGCGAACAGACGCGCTGACGTGTCGCCGCCCTTGCCGTGGACATGAGCGTAAGCAGGGATGAACGCGGTGTTGAACGCGCCTTCGGCAAAGATCGCACGAAAATTGTTCGGCAGGCGCCAGGCGACCAGGAAGGCGTCGGCGATCGGCCCCGCGCCGAGGATCGCGGCGAGCATGATGTCGCGCGCGAGCCCCGTCAGCCGCGAAAGCAGGGTGTAGCCGCCGACCGTGAAGATGCGCCCAAGCATGCGCCGCTTCTAGCGCATATTTGGCGCCGATGGCATCAGACCCGAACGACTAATTTTGCTGTGACGCGAAGCCGCGCCCAAAGCGGCGAAATCAAGACAGCGCGCCGCGCACCGCCTCGATGATTCGCCCCTGCGTCACCTCGTCAAGATAGGCGTGGATCGGCAGGCTGATGACGTCGTTCGAAAGCCTTTCGCTGACCGGCAGGCCGCCGTCGGCCACCGGGAAGTCGCGGTAGGCGGTTTGCTGATGCATCGACTTCGTATAATAGATCGCGGTGGGAACGCCCTGCGCCTTCAGCGCCGCGGCAAAGCCGTCGCGGTCGGTGCCCTCGGGCAGGCGAATGGTGTAGCACGCCCAGATCGAGCCGCAGCCGGCGGCAAGACGCGGCACGGTCACGACATTGCCGAGCCCGCGCGCGTAGCGCTCCGCGACCGCGTTGCGCGCGGCGATCTCGTCCTCGAATATCCTGAGCTTCTCGAGCAGCACGGCCGCCTGCATGGTGTCGAGCCGCCCGGTCAGGCCGAGACGCACATTGTCGTATTTGTCGGAGCCCTGGCCGTGCACGCGAATGCTGCGCAGCGTTTGCGCAAGCTCGTCATCGTCGGTGAAGATCGCGCCGCCGTCGCCGAAGCAGCCGAGCGGCTTTGCCGGGAAGAAGCTGGTCGCCGTGGCCAGGCCGAAGGTGCCGATCCGCCGCCCCTTGTAGCTGGCGCCGAAGCCCTGGGCCGCGTCATCGAGCACGAACAGGCCCTCGGCCTTGGCGACCGCGGCGATCGCATCGTGATCGGCGCTCTGCCCGAACAGGTCGACCGGGATCACGCCGACGGGCTCGAGTCCGCGCGCCTTCGCGGTCGCGATGCCACGCTTCAGCGAGGCGGCATCCATGTTGAACGTCGTCTCATCGACGTCGACGAAAACCGGCGTCGCGCCCGTCAGCGCCACCGATTCGCCGGTCGCGCAAAACGTAAAGGACGGGCACAGCACCGCATCGCCCGGGCCGACCTTCTTTGCCATCAGCACCATCAGCAGTGCGTCGGTGCCGCTGGCGCAGGTCACCACATGTTTGGCGCCCGAGAACTTCGCAAGCTCAGCCTCCAGCGCCGTCACCTCCGGCCCATTGATGAACTGGCAATGAGAGAGCACGCGGGAGACCGCCTCATCGACGGAGGCGCCAAGCCGGCGGCGCTGCGCGGCAAGGTCGATGAAGGGAATGGGTTCTGGGCGCATGTGCTGGTTCATGGGGCCTTGCGAGATGCTTGAATGACTGTCAGCCGGCGACGCGGCGCGGGGCCTTGCGAGCGGTGGTCGCCGCGGGCGTGGCCGGCGCTTCCAGACACTTGATCGCGATCTCCAGGCTCGCGACGCCCTCGTTGCCGGACACCGCCGGCTCCTTGCCGCTCCTCACTGCATCGAGGAACGCAATCAGTTCAGCGCGCAACGGTTCGTCGTGTCCAACAGGCAGATGCCGCATCGAATAGCTGCCGTCGGGCTTGAAGCCGAAGCACTCGGTGACCTGCCGGGTCAGCAGATCGCCCATCACATATTTGCCGCGCGTCGCGACTGTGACGCTGCGCGCCTTGAACGGCGTCAGCCAGTTGGTGTTGATATGCGCCAGCACGCCGGAGGCGGTACGGAATTGCAACAGCGCGATATCCTCGCGCTCGGCCACGGCACTGGAAAGCTGCGGCTGCACGTCGACGATTTCAGACTCGGTGAACCAGCGGATCAGATCGATGTCGTGCACGGCGAGATCGATAACGACACCGACATTGGACATCCGCGGCGGAAACGGACCGACGCGGGTGATGCCGATCGAAAGGATGTCTTCGCCCGATATCGCCTGCTTGATCGCAGCCACCGCCGGATTGAAGCGTTCGACATGGCCGACCATCAGCGTGACACCAGCCTGCCGCGCGGCGGCGACGATGTCGTTGCCCTCCTCGACCGTGGAGGCGACGGGCTTCTCGACCAGGATATGAACGTTGCGCGCGATGCAGGCGAGCGCGATCTCGTGATGCAGATGGGTCGGCGCCGCGATCGTCACGGCATCGACGCCCTCGGAGAGCAGTTCATCGAGCGTCGCAAAGGCCCGGCAGCCGACCAACGCAATGGCGCGCGCGCGGTGCTCGGCTAGGGGATCGACGATCCCGACCAGCGTGACCTCCGGCAATCCCGCCAGCACGCGGGCATGGTTGCTGCCCATGACCCCCGCGCCGATCACCCCGACGCGCAAGGCACGCCTGATCCCGGCTTTTGCCAACCCTGACCCTTTGGAACTCATGTGATTACCCCAACAGACTTCTGGTGGCGCCCATCGGTTGTGCGTTCTTCCCCGGACCAGTCCGATCCCACCGAATCAGGCCGCAGCCCTATCCCCTTGTTGTGACGTGCTTTCTTTCCCCGAAGCATCGTCACGCAAACGCTATAGCATGCCGTCACAAATGTGGCGAATGCCAACACGCAAATCCGGACACGTTTTGATTCAAAAGATTACACGGTAGATGACAGGGTCTTGGCCGGCCAGCGGGCACGAAATCGATGCACGGCGCAACCATCAGGTGCGCTGATAATCGTCCTCGATGCGGATGATATCGTCCTCGCCGAGATAGCTGCCGGTCTGCACCTCGATCAATTCCAGGAGGATCTTGCCCGGGTTCTCGAGCCGGTGCACCGCGCCGATCGGGATGTAGATCGATTCGTTCTCGTGCACGGTCTTCACCGTCTCGTTGACGGTCACGCGCGCGGCGCCACGCACCACGATCCAGTGCTCGGAACGATGGTGATGCTTCTGCAGCGACAGCCGCTCGCCCGGCTTGACGATGATGCGCTTGACCTGATGGCGTTCGCCATTGTCGACCGACTGGTACGAACCCCAGGGCCGATGCACCTTGATGTGGTTCTCGGTGACCTCAGGCGCCACCGTCTTCAGTTTCGCCACCAGCCGCTTCAGGCCGTTGGCATCCTTCTGCCGCGAGACCAGGATGGCATCCTGCGTCGCGACCACCACGAGATCGTCGACACCCTCGAGCGCGACCAGCGCGCGGTCGGTCGAGACGTTGCAGTTGCGGGAGTCCTCGAACACCGCAGCGCCGCGCGCGGCATTGCCCTGCCCGTCCTTTTCAGACAACTCCCACACCGCATGCCAGGAGCCGACATCGGACCAGCCGCAGGACACCGGCACCACGGCTGCGCGCGCGGTCTTTTCCATCACCGCGTAATCGATCGAGATCGCTTTCGCCGATCCGAACGCATCCACATCGAGCTTGACGAAGCCGAGATCGCGCTCGGCCTTCGTCACCGCCTCGGTCACCGCCTGCACGCTCGCGGTATCGAAATTGCGGTACTCGTCAAGCAGCACGGCAGCACGGAACATGAAGTTGCCGCTGTTCCAGAGATAGCCCGACTTGATGTAATCGGCCGCGGTTGCGGCGTCCGGCTTCTCGACGAATTTTGCGACTGCGCGTACCTGCCCCGAAATCGTATCGCCGGGGCTGATATAGCCGTATTCGGTCGCCGGGCGTTCGGGATTGACGCCAAAGGTGACGATGCGGCCTGCTTTCGCCGCAGCCAGCCCTTCGCGGCAGGCAGCGACGAAGGCTTCGGTGTCGCCCACCACATGATCGGCGGCGAGCGCCAGCACGATCGCGTCCCGGTCGCGCGCTTGCGCAAAGGCGGCGCCGGCTGCGATCGCAGGCCCGGAGTCGCGCCGCGCCGGCTCGAGCAGCACGTCCGCCTCGCCCCCGATGCCGGCCAGTTGCTCCAGCACCATGAAGCGATAAGCGGTGTTGGTGATCACGATCGGCCGCTCGAACAGCGCCGGATCCGACACCCTGAGCAGCGTCTCCTGGAAGGTCGAGCGCGTCCCGAACAACGGCAGGAACTGCTTCGGATGGACCTCGCGCGACGCCGGCCACAGCCTCGTGCCCGCCCCGCCGCACATGATCAGTGGAATAATTCGGTCCATCCTAACCTCGAATTCTGTAGTGATCTCGCTGCCCGACGATCGTTAACGGCCTCATCGTCCCCAGCCGAAGCCAGGAACCGATGTCCCTGTCCCTGCACGATGTCCCTTCACATTGTCGACATCGGCGAAATGTGTGGGCCACGGACGTGACCAACAGCACATGACAGCCCTTGCCGGACGGATTTTCCGCCCGATAAGCGCTACCACACCGGCTAGCCCCTTCAGATGAATTTTTGTGGGCAGCGTAAACCTTTATGAGTATGCAAGCCAAACGCCCGGGCAACCCGGCAGTCCCCGTTCCGGCTCTCTTTAGCCACCGGTTCGAGGATGCCGCAAGAGCGATCGAACGGCTATTGCAAGATCGGTCCTAAACCCATACCAAGGCGACGAAATTCGGCGCGCGGCGCCGATTTGCGCCGTTTTTGACGTCTTTCTCGAACCTGGCAAGCGCGGACGAGATGCGCCGGATACTGCTTTCGACCATCAAGATATTGATCTCGGCTGCGCTGCTTTACCTCTCGCTCCGCAAGGTCAACCTGTATGACCTCGCCGCGCGCATCCGCGTCGAGAGCCTCGGCTGGATCGGTCTCGCGATCGCGGTGACGTTCCTGCAGATCTTCCTGGGCGTGCTGCGATGGCGCGAGATCAGCGCCGAATGCGGCGCGCCGCTCGAAACCCGGCAGGCGATGCGCTTCAACGTGATCGGAACCTTTTTCAACCAGACGCTGCCGTCGTCGATCGGCGGCGATGCCGTGCGGCTGTGGCTGGTCGCGCGCGCCGGCGCGGGCTGGCGCGCGGCGACCTATTCGATCTTCGTCGACCGCGCCATCGGCCTGATCGCGCTCGCCGTGCTCATCGTTGGAAGCCTGCCGTGGAGCTATCGGTTGATCAGCGATCCGCACGGACGATCGGCGCTGCTGCTGGTCGACTTCGCGGCGCTTGCGGCCGGCGGCGGCTTTCTCCTGCTCGGCGCATTGAAGTGGCCGTGGCTGAAGCGCTGGTGGGGGACGCACCACATCCACGCCTGCGCCGTTATCGCAAACAAGGTGTTGTTCAGCCGGGATCGCGGACCGAAGATCGCGGTGCTCTCCCTGCTCGTTCACGTCCTGACCGTCGTCATCGCCTGGTGCGTGGTGCAATCCATTTCCGCGCCGCTGCTGTTCGGCCAGATCTTCCAACTGGTGCCGCCGGTGATGTTGATCACCATGCTGCCGATTTCGATTGCCGGCTGGGGCGTACGCGAGGCGAGCATGGGTCTTGCCTTTGGCTATGCCGGGCTCGCGGCCAACGAGGGCGTCAATGTTTCGCTGCTGTTCGGCGCCGTGTCGTTCATCGTCGGCGCGTTTGGCGGCTTGGTGTGGATTCTCAGCGCCGAAAAGAAAGCGCAAGGGGACAAGCCGATCGAGGTCCCCGAACAATCGTTGTCGCCAATCGAATGACCAGCACTGATATTGCGCTTTCGCTCGTCGCCGCAGCGCTTGCTGCGTTATTGTCGGGGTTCCTCACTTGGCTGCTGCGGCCAATGCTGTTGCGCGTGGCGCTCGCCAAGCCGAACGCGCGCTCATCCCATCGGATCCCGACGCCGCAGGGCGCGGGCATCGCCGTGATCGTGGCGACGCTGGTCGCAGCAGGCACGCTCGTCGCATTGAGCGGCAACGACACTCTCCAAGTGCCCTTCGCGGTCTTCGGTGCGACCTTGTTCATCGCCGTCGTCGGCTTTGCCGATGACGTCAAGCCGGTGCCGGTGCTGCCGCGCCTGTTGCTGCAGGGATTGGCGGTGGCCGTGGTCGTGTTTGTGGCGTCCGGCGATCTCAGGATCGTGCCGGTGGTCCCGCTCTGGATCGAGCGCGGCCTGCTGCTGATCGCGGGCCTCTGGTTTGTGAACCTCGTCAACTTCATGGACGGGCTCGACCTGATGACGGCAGCCGAAGCCGTGCCGATCACGGCCGCAGTCGCACTGCTCGGCCTTTGGGCACAGGTCCCGCCGTCGACCGCGCTGGTGGCAGCGGCGCTGTGCGGCGCGCTGCTCGGCTTCTCGCCCTTCAATCGTCCCGTGGCAAAGATCTTCCTCGGCGACGTCGGCAGCCTGCCGATCGGGCTCCTGCTCGGCTGGTGCCTGCTGCAGCTTGCCTATCACCAGCATGTCGCGGCGGCGTTGCTGCTGCCGCTCTATTACCTCGCCGATGCCACGATCACGCTGCTGCGCCGGTTGATCAAGCGCGAACCATTCTGGGCGGCGCACCGCTCGCACTTCTACCAGCGCGCAACCGACAACGGATTTGCGGTAGGGCGCGTCGTCAGCGAGGTCTTTGCGCTCAATGTCGCGCTCGTGCTGCTCGCGATGTTGTCGATCCGCCTGGATTCGACGGCGGCGAGCCTCGTCTCGCTGCTCGTGGGCGCGAGCGCAGTGGCGTGGGTGCTCTACAGGTTTTCACGCAGGCGGGGACGATAGGCCGATCAGCGGTCGAAACCGCGCAAGGCGCGCTTCAAGCCCTCGTTGAGGCCGATGACGGGCCGCCAGCCGGTGGACGCGACCTTGGACAGGTCGAGTTCGAGCGAGCCGAACAGGCTCTCATTGGCCTCGTTGCGGCCGGTAATGCTGAACAACGAAGTCAACACCAGCCGCGGCATGGAAAACAGGCGCGCCGGCTTCCCTGCTGCGGCGGCGAGCCGCTCGATGAATTCGGGCGTCGACACCTGCTCGTCATCCGCGACAAGAAAGATGTTGAACTGGCCCTCCGGATGCGAAAGTCGATGCAGAACAAACGACGTCAGATTCTCTACCGAGACGAACGCACGACGGTTGCGCACGTTGGCGAACGGTAGCGGAATGCCGCGAGCGATCGCCTTTTCAAGCAACGCCATGTTGCCCTTGGCGCCGGAGCCGTAGATCAATGGCGGCCGAATGATGGTGACCTTCATGTCGCAACCTTGCGACAACTGCCTCAATCCTGCCTCCGCCGCCGCTTTCGACATTCCATAGAGGCCGCGCGGGGTCAGGACATCGTTTTCGTTGAACGGCTTGCGGCCGTCGGTGCTTCGGCCATGCACCAGCACGGTGCTGACGAAGATGAAGTGGCGGACACCGGCATCGGCCGCGCAACGGGCCAGATGCAACGCGCCTTCGTGATTGACCTTGCGATAAAGCTCGACGGCGTGTTCCTCGTGCCTGTGATGCACGCGCGCCGCCAGATGTACGACCGCGTCGACGCCTGCGAGTGCGGCCCGCCAGTCGGTGACGGGACCGATCGAATCGATCGTCACCTCGTCGGCGCTGCCTGTCGGCTGACGGACGGCGCGTCGCACGACCCAGCCGCTGCGCGCCAGCACCGGCGACATATGTCGGCCGACGAACCCGCTCGCCCCCGTCACCAGCACCACCGGCTGGTTATTACTCACGACCGCAACTCCGACACCGCTCTTCCGATCCGATCAGTCTCTGAATGAGGGCTGCATATCCTGTCAAGGCACGCTCGGGACTATAGCTCCCCGCCACCGCAACGGCGCGCTCCGACAGCGTCGGATCTGGAGCCCGCGATGCCGCGCGGATCGCCTCGGCCAGTTGCTCCGGCATGCCCGGCGTCACAACCCGCCCAAGATCGTGCTCGGCTACCGTCAGCGCGGCTTCGGCATCCGGCTCGGACACGAGGATGACCGGCCGGCCCACCGCAAGCAGATTGTAGAACCGGCTCGGCACCGAGACGCCGGCGACGTCCTTGCGATAGGGAATGAGCCAGATGTCCGCGGCCGACAGGAAATCCTGCAGCTCTCCGTCCGCAACGCGGTCCACGAGCGTGATATTGGCGAGCTTCGCTTCCGACTGCATCGATCTCAGCTCGTCGAAGCCTATCCCCCAGCCCGAGAGCAGGAAATGAATGCCGGGATCATCCTTCAGCCGGCGCGCCGCTTCGAACACGATCACGGGATCGTGGGTGAAGCCGAGATTGCCGGAAAGGCCGACGATGAAACGGCCGCCAAGCCCGCGACGGAAGGGATTGTCGGCCGCAACCGGGCGAACCGCGGGGTTGATGGTGGTCCAATTCGGAATGAATTCGATCTTGTCCCGCGTCATGCCGCGATAGTTCAGCAGCAACTTCTCGCTGTCGCGGCCGATAATGACGACGGTGGTCAAGGCGCGGAACATCAGCGCGTTCATGGCGCGCATCGCTTTGGTGACGATCGAGCCCGGCTTCAACAGGCCGCTGAGGACGAGCACCTCCGGAAACAGATCGTGCATGATCAGGATCGACCGGGCGCGCTTCAATCTGGCCGCGGCGGCGACGCCGTAAGGCAGCACGAAGGGGGCCGTCACCGTCAGCGCGACATCGCCGGGCTCGAGCCGCCTGAGAACGGCGAAGAAGGTGCGCACGGTGAACAGCAGTTCGGCGGTGGCTCGCTTGAGGAGTGCGGCCTTGCCCGGCATCCAGTTCTTGATCTCCTCGACCGCCGGCCGATCGGCGGCCGGTTTTGATGCGGAGCCCGGCCATCCCGTCAGCACCAGCACGTCCACCTCCTTCGCAAGGTGGTTCGCTATCGCGGCCATGATCGCAGCAGTCGTGCTCTGGTCCGGCGGATAGTGCTGACTGACGACGACGAGTTTTCCGGGCTTCTGCATCGATGGTTTCTGACAAATGGCCTGGCGGATCAGAACCGGATCACGCGGCGTTCGATCCGAATTCAGGCACGGCATCCTTCAGCACGGCGCGGATGGTGGTGCGATCGTCCTTGGCGATCGCCTCTTCCAGCGCGGCGAGCCATTTGCGCAAGGTCGCCATCGGCGGCTCGTTCGGCTTGGCCGCCATGATGCCGGCAATCCCGATCTCGACCGTCGGCTCCTCACTCGCGAACAGGATCTCGTTCAGCCGCTCGCCCGGCCGCATCCCGCTGAAGACAATATCGACGTCGATACCGGGCTGCAGGCCGGACAGGCGTATCATCCGTTCGGCAAGCTCGACGATCTTGACCGGCTGGCCCATTTCGAGAACGTAGACGGAGACGTCGGGCCGCGCCGGCGTCAGCGCATGCGTGGCCGCCGTCAGCACGAGATCGCAGGCTTCGCGGATGGTCATGAAATAGCGCACCATGTCAGGGTGGGTGACGGTGACCGGACCGCCCGCCTCGATCTGCGCCTTGAATTTCGGCACCACCGACCCGTTCGACGCCAGCACATTGCCGAACCGGACCGAGATCAGACGCATATGCGGCTTGTCGCCGAACTGCACCGCGAGATCGTGATCGAGCGCCTGGCAATACATCTCGGCAAAGCGTTTGGTCAGGCCCAACATCGAGACCGGCTCGATTGCCTTGTCGGTGGAGATCATCACCATCGCCTTGGCGCCGGCTTCGCGTGCGGCGTCGGCGACGTTCACCGATCCGAAGATGTTGGTCTTGACGCCCTCGCTCCAGTCGCGCTCGAGGATCGGCACGTGTTTCAGCGCCGCGGCGTGGAACACGATGTCAGGCTTGAATTCGCACATCAGCCGCACGATGCGTTCGCGATCGCGGATGTCGGCGATGCGGCCCTCCACCGTTGCCTGGGTGCCGCGCGCGGCGAGCGACTCGGTGACTGCATAAAGCGCCGGCTCCGAATGCTCGATCACCAGCAGGCGGGCGGCGCCGAACGTCACCACGCGGTCGCAGATTTCGGCACCGATCGAGCCGCCGCCGCCGGTGACGATGACGCTCTTGCCCTTCACCAACCCTTCCAGTCGCGCATAGTCGATGGTCGCGCTCGGGCGCAGCAGGAGGTCCTCGACCGCGACATTGGTCAGCCGCGGCGTGTCGCCCCCCTCGAGCGATGGCAGACGGCTGACCATCAGGCCCAGCCGCTTTGCCCGCATCAGCACCGACTCCGGATGCGCGTCGGGCTCGAACGCCGACGGCGTCATCACCACGCGCTTGATCGGCTTCTCGCGGCTCTGGAACTCGCGGATCACGGTTTCGACGTCGTCGACGCCGCCGAGCACCGGGATGTTGCGGATCTGCTGGCCGAGGTCGGAATTCGACGGCGACAGCACACCGATCGGCCAGATCCGCTTGATCGCGCCGTTCTCGATCCCGCGCAGCACGATCTCGGCATCTGCCGCACGCCCGACCAGGAGCGTCGGCGCGGCGTCCTCGATGCGGGCATGGTGGCGCGTGCGCGAGTAGCGGAAATAGCGGTAACCGAAGCGGAGCGCGCCCAGCGAGAACACCTGGAGGAAGAAATAGAGGATGATGGTGATGCGGCCGAAAAACACGGTTCCGTGGAAGCTCGGCGCGATGAAGATGAAGACGTAGTCGAGGACGACCAGCGCCAGCGTCAGGACCGCCGAGGCACGCAGGATGTTGAGGGCGTCCGGCAGCGAGATGAAACGCCATTTCGAGGTGGTGAGATTGAAGACGTAACAGACGATCACGCTGAAGGCGACGAACCACGGCAGGATGCGCAGCAGCAGCGGCAGGCGATCGGTGAGCAGATCGCCCTCAAAACGCAGATAGAATGCCGCCAGCAGTGCGAACGCGGTCGCGACCGCGTCGTGCATCACGATCAGGAAGTTGCGTGCCGTGAATTGGGAGAAGCGCGTCATGTGACGGATGGGCCAGGGACCAACAAGTTTGCAGCGTTCGGGGCTGCTGATAGCCCATATACAGCGCGCATGCCAGAGATCATGGCGAGACCGAGCTCGCCGGTTTTGCGGCCGCGCCGTCCGATTTCGCCTTCAGCACCATGCCGCCGGCGACGCCGACGCCGAGCACATACATCCAGCCCTCGTGAAAATCGAAGATGTGCGAGTTGAACAACGACGTAAAGATATTCTGCACCACCACCAGGAGCCCGATCCAGTTGACGAGCCCCTCCCCCCGAAACAGTCTCAGATGCCAGAACCAGATGGCATAGAGGATGACGACGCCGACAATGCCCCACTGCACGGCGACATTCAATGTCTGGTTGTGCGGATTACCGACCACGTCGCTGGTCGCCTTGAGCTCCTCGGCGGTCCCCCCGGTCGCGACCTGCGCGAACAGCCCGCGGGTGGAGCCGGTGCCGTGGCCGATCAAGGGTGCATCGGCGATGAAGCCCAGCGATTTGCGCCAATATTCGAGCCGAAGCCCGATCGAGGTCGCCCGGTTCTGCTCCTTGTATTCCCGATAGTCCTTGCTGAAACTCTCCGCCGTTGAGCGCAGTTGCGGCGAGGTCTGCCAGGCGACCGTCGCCAACACCGCCACCGCTCCAACTATTATCAGGATGTTGCGCCATCTCAGATGCAGGAACGCGAACACCGCAAACATCACGGGCACGGTGACCAGCGCCGTCCGCGAAACGATCACAAAGGCCATGTTGACGAAAAAGCTCAAGGCGATCACGGCCAGCAGGCCGGCCAGCGCGAATCTTTTCGCTCGCAGGAGCGTGATGATCGGATAGGCGAGCGCCACCGCACAGAGCGTGAACTCCTGGCTCTGGTCGATGTAGTTCTTCACGAAGATGCCGCGCTCGGCGTCGACAGGCGGTTTCAGCGACAGGCCGGGCTGCAGGAGCACCAGCCAGGACATCACCACCAGGAGTGTGCAGGAGATCAGGAAGGCAGTGAACACCCACATGCCGCGGGTCGAGCGCTCGAAGTGATAGAGCAGGAACGGCAGCACCAGGAGCTTGGCCGTCGGGCTCACGGCATAGGTGCGCGCGCCCCAGGCCGCGTCCGACCACAGCATGCCGACGACCGCGAGCAGGAACAGCGCGATCGGCAGCGCCGCGATCGGCCGCTTCAGCGATTGCAGGAAAGACTTCAGATCGAGCGTCGGCGCGACCACGACCACGAACACCGCGCCGAAGATGCCGACCAGCGAGGTCGACCATGGCAGCGACAGTGCGATCAGCACGGCGACGATGTCGGCCGCTTTGGCCCAGGCGGCCGGGTTGCGCCAGGCCGGCAGCGCCGCGCTTGCGGGAGAAAAGCCCGCCGTCGTGCTCACGCCTTGCCTCCGCGGGCGCGGGCGACCAAGGAGGTCGTGCTGAAGCCGGGCAGGATGTCGACCAGCAGCACCTCGCCGCCATGGGCTTCGACGATTTCATGGCCGACCACCTGCTCGCGGGTATAGTCGCCGCCCTTGACCAGCACGCTCGGCTTGATCGCCGTGATCAGGTTGATCGGCGTGTCCTCCTCGAAAATGGCGACGAGATCGACCGCCTCCAGCGCCGCCAGCACTTCAGCGCGCGCGCGCTCGTCCTGCACCGGGCGTCCCTGCCCTTTCAGCCGCCTGACGGAAGCGTCGCTGTTGAGCCCGACGATGAGCCGATCGCAGGCGCCGCGCGCCGCCGTCAATACCTTGACGTGGCCGGGATGCAGGATGTCGAAACAACCATTGGTGAAGCCGACGCGGAGGCCCTGCCGGCGCCACTCGCTGAGCTGGGCGCCGAGATCGCCGCCGGCCGCGACGATCTTCTCCTCCGCCGCAAGCGAGGCATGCGGCAGGATCTTGCGCCTGAGCTCGGCCGGGCTCACCGTCGCGGTGCCGGTCTTGCCGACGGCGACCGCCGCCGCCGCGCTCGCCACCCGCAGCGCGGTCTCCCAATCGGCCTTGGCCGCGAGCGACAGCGCGAGTGCCGCGGCAACGGTGTCGCCGGCGCCGGAGACGTCGCGGACCTTCACCGGCAACGCCGGCACGTGAACGGCTTCGCCCTCACGCACCACCAGCGTCATGCCGTGCTCGCCCTGCGTCACCAGCATCGCCTCGCAATCGGCGAGCCGCATCGCATCCTCAGCGGCTTCCGCGATCGCATCGGGCGAATCGGCTCGGCTCCGCGTCGCCTCGGCGAATTCCTTGCGGTTGGGGGTGAGCATCGTCGCGCCGCGATAGATCGCCAGATTGAGGCTCTTGGGATCGACGATCACGCGCTTGCCAAGCTTGCGCGCGGCATCGATGGTGTTGCGGATCACGCGCGCCGTCAGCACGCCCTTGGCATAATCGGACAGCAGCACGATGTCGGCGCGGGCGAGCTCGGGGAGGATCGTGTCGATCAGTTGCTGCTCGATTTCGCCTGTCGCTGGCTGCGGCTGCTCCCAGTCCGCGCGCAGCATATGGGTGGAAAAATGCTCGGAGACGAAACGCACCTTCCGCGTGGTCGGGCGCGCGCTGTCGCACACCAGCCGGCTTTCGATGCCGCTCTCTTCCGCCAGCGCCGCTTTCAGCTTCGCGCCCGTTTCGTCCTCGCCGATCAGGCCGACAAAAATGCAACGGCCGCCGAGCGAAGCGATGTTGCGTGCGACATTGCCGGCGCCGCCGACATTGGTCTCGCTGCGCTGGACCGCGATGACAGGCGCCGGCGCCTCCGGCGAGATCCGCGACACCTCGCCATAGACGAATTCGTCCAGCATGAGGTCGCCGATGCAGAGCACGGTCTGCCGGGAAAGCGCCTGCGACAGGGTTTCGAAATCGAGCATCTGTTACCTTGGCCCGTCAGCGATAGCGGTCGGGACGATCGAGGAAGCCGTTCACGTAAGCATCGACGGCGTCCTCGAGCCGCGTGAAACCGCCGTTATAGCCTGCGCGCTGCAGGCGATCGACATCGGCCTGCGTGAAATATTGATAGCTGCCCCTGATATGTTCGGGCATGTCGACATATTCGATGTTCGGCGGCCGCCCAAGCGCGGCATAGGCCGACAGCATCAGATCGCGGAAACTGCGCGCGGTGCCGGTTCCGACATTGAACAGCCCGCTGACCGATGGCGTCGCGAGCAGCCACATCATCACCCGCACGGTATCGTCGACGTAGATGAAATCACGCCGCTGGTCGCCGTCCGCAATGCCATCGCGATGCGACTTGAACAATTGCACCGCGCGGCCGGCCTTGACGTCGTCGAAGCGCCGCGCCAGCACGCTCATCATCGTGCCCTTGTGATATTCGTTCGGGCCAAACACGTTGAAGAATTTCAGTCCCGCCCATTGCGGCGGCAATTTCTCGCCGCGCGCGGCGCGCTCGGCCACAGTGAGATCGAACAGATGCTTGCTCCAGCCGTAGAGATTCATCGGCCGCAGCTTCTTCAGCGCCTCGACGGTCTGCTCGTCGCGAAATCCGGCTTCGCCATCGCCATAGGTCGCGGCCGAG
This sequence comes from Bradyrhizobium sp. USDA 10063, assembly GCF_054063735.1. Lineage (NCBI taxonomy): Bacteria > Pseudomonadati > Pseudomonadota > Alphaproteobacteria > Hyphomicrobiales > Nitrobacteraceae > Bradyrhizobium > Bradyrhizobium sp. USDA 10063. Next base: position 2,287,990 of record NZ_JBSSGP010000002.1, read on the forward strand.
GACGCATAGATCAAAGGCGTCTCATTCGCCGTGCACCAATCGAGCAGCCGCAGCGACAGGCGGAAATTGGTCTCGATCACGAGATCGCCGTCGATCGCCGTGGTCTCGGAGATCGCGCCGAGATGGATGACCGCGTCGAGCCGGCGGCCCGACAGCCAGGCCGGAAGCTCCGCGGGCGGCACGAAATCGGCAAGCTGGCGCTTTGCGAGGTTACGCCATTTGCCGTCATGGCCGAGCATGTCGCAGACGACGACGTCCGTGCGGCCGGCGTCATTCAACGCGGCCACGACATTCGACCCGATAAAACCGGCTCCGCCGGTCACCAGCAACATGCCGATCCCTGCCCTGATTTGTGCGGCGCCAGCTTTGCCCCAGTCCGGCGGCGCAGGCAACTTACTCGGTGGATGAAATGCGGCTCACTTTACCGCCGGATAGAGACGGGCTACCGACGGGGCCGTAACGGCGGCGGGTTCCTGCATAAAAGATATGAATATTGATTCAATAGAAGGCATTGAGGTCGAGGATGCCGGCGATACCCGCCCGATCCTGATCATCCCCTATATGTGGATCGGCGATTTCGTGCGCGGCCATACCGTCGTGCGGGTTCTGAAACAGCGCTGGCCGAATCGCCCCATCGACGTGCTCACGACCTCGCTGTGCGCGCCGCTGGTCGACTACATGCCTGATGTCCGCGGCAAGGTGGTTTGGGATCTGCCGCGCGGCCGGCTTGCGGTGGCGAAACAATTCGGTCTGGCCCGGGAAATTCGCGCCCGCGGCTATCAAACCGCCCTCATCATGCTCCGCACCTGGAAATCGGCGATCGCGCCGACGCTGGCCGGCATTCCGGAGCGGGTGGGCTTCTTCGGCGAGGCGAGGTTCGGCCTCATCAACCGGATGCGCTGGGGTGAAAAGAAGCTGGCCCGCATGGTCGACCAGATGTCGGCACTTGCCCTGCCCGTGGGTGCGCAATTCCCGGCGGAATGGCCGGTGCCGCAGCTTCGGGTTCCCGCTGAGGAAACCGAGCGCTGGCGGGAGGCCAACGGGTTGGGCAGCGGCCCAGCGATCGCGCTGGCGCCGGGCTCGGTCGGTTCGGGCAAACGCTGGACCTACTACGGCGAGGCCGCACGGCTGCTTGCCGCGCGCGGCTTTAACGTCTGGGTGGTCGGAGGGCCCGGCGAGAAGGCGCTGGCCGCGGAGATCGTCGCCGCCGGCGGCGCTGGCGTCCGCGACCTGACCGGCACGGATTTGCGCAACGGCATCCTGGCGATGGCTGCAGCGAGCGTCGCGATCTCGAACGATTCCGGTCTGATGCATGTGGCGGCAGCGCTCGGCACTCCGACCATGGGCATTTTCGGCCCCACCAGCCCCTACCACTGGGCGCCGCTGAACGGCCTGGCCGCCACCGTGGTGACCAAGACGCAGGTGCCATGCCAGCCCTGCCATCGTCCGGTCTGCACTATGAACGACCACCGCTGCATGCGCGACATCCCGGCCGCCGACGTGGCCGACATCGCCGAACGCGTGCTGGCTCAGGCGAGCGCGCGATAGACCGCGGCGATCCCGTTTGCCTCCGCGTCGAGACTGAATTTCTCCACCACGCGCGCCCGCGCCCGCTCCCCCATCGCAGCCGCCACCGCGGGATCGCGCATCAGCGGCTCGAGCGCCGCACAGAGTGCATCGACGTCGCCCGGCGGCACCAGCACGCCGGTGACGCCATCCTCGACCACGAATTCGGCCGCGCCTGCGCGCGCCGCCACGAGCGCCGCGCCTGATGACATCGCCTCGATCAGCGTCAGTCCAAAGCCCTCGTTACGCGAGGTGAACGCGTAGATGGTCAGCCGCTGGTACCAGCGCTCGACCTCCTCGATCGGGACTTCACCGGTGATCCTGATGCGCGACGTCAGCCCAGCAGCCTCGATCGTCTGCTTCAGCCCGTTGGCAAAGCCCTGCTGCTCCGGCACAACGGCGCCGACAAGCACCGCGGAAAAATCCGGATAGCGCGGCAACAGCCGGCACATCGCCTCGACAAAGACGTCGCTGCCCTTCTGCGCACGCACGCGGCCAAAGCAGCCGATCGCATAGCGGCCGGGCAGCCCGCTCTCGGCGAACGCCGCCGCGCGGTCAGCCGGCGGCGCGTAGCGGTCGGTATCGACGCCATGCATCACCACCGTCGCTTCGCGCTTGAGGAAGGACGCAGACAACGCGCTGGTCGCGATCACCGCATCCATCTGCCCAATCAGCCAGCGCGTCAGCCAGGTGTGATGCCGTTGCGCGGCGGACGTGAACACCAGCTTCAAGGGCCAGCCGAGTGCGCGCAACAGGACGCCTGCGATCATCTCGTCGTTGCGCCGCGCGTGCCAGATCAGCGGCGCAGGGCGGCGCCAAAGCTTCAAGAGGTCGACGAAGCCCATGCGCGCGATGCCGTCCGGCGCATGCGAGCCGAGCCAGGCGGCACGGAACATCGCCGCAAGGCGCGGCGCGACCATACGGTTGGTCGCGGTCACGCCCGAATAGCGCCTGTGCAGATTCGGCACGATCAACTGCAGATCAGCGGCCCGATTGTTCTCGATCGGCACGTCAGCTCCCCTTTGCGGGAGTTCGTATACGCAACATTAAGCATAGGGGCCAGTTCTGAAGCTGCGAAACCCCCTCTTCATCGCGACCCCGCTAACATCCCGCGAAAATAACGGGGAGAGGTGAAGTCATGACCGTGCTCGTCACCGGCGGCGCCGGTTATATCGGAAGTCACATGGTGCGCGCGCTGGTCGATGCCGGCGAAACCGTCGTGGTGGTCGACAACCTCTCCACCGGCTTCTCCGCCCTCTTGCCCGAAGGCGTGCCGCTGTTCATCGGCGATGCCGGCGACGAAAATCTCGTCGAGGGCGTGATCGCCCAGCATGGCGTCGAGAGCATCATCCATTTCGCCGGCTCGGTGGTGGTTCCGGAATCGATGCGCGATCCGCTCGGATACTACCGCAACAACACGATGACCACGCAGAGCCTGTTGAACGCCGCGGTCAAGTCCGGCGTCAGCCGCTTCGTCTTCTCGTCCACCGCCGCCGTGTACGGCAATCCCGACGAGGTCCCTGTGCCGGAGACCGCGCCGACGCGCCCGCTGTCGCCCTACGGCATGTCGAAGCTGATGACGGAGATCATGCTGCACGACGTGGCGTCAGCCCATGGCATGAGCTATGCCGTGCTGCGCTATTTCAACGTCGCCGGCGCCGACCCGCTGGGCCGCATCGGGCTTTCCACCATTGGCGCGACGCACCTGCTCAAGGTCGCCGTTGAAGCCGCCACCGGCCAGCGCGCCAAGGTCGACGTGTTCGGCGGCGACTATCCGACACCGGACGGGAGCTGCATCCGCGATTTCATCCATGTCACCGATCTCGCCGAGGCGCATCGCGCCGCGCTGTCTTATTTGCGTGCCGGCGGCAGTTCGGTGACGCTGAATTGCGGCTATGGCCGGGGCTATTCGGTGCTGGAGACGATCGAGGCGGTACGCCGCGTCTCCATGCGCAATTTCGCTGTTTCCTATGCGCCCCGCCGCCCCGGCGACATCATGACCATGGTCGCCGACACCAGCCGCATCCGCGCGCTTCTGGACTGGACGCCGAAATATGACGATCTCGAAACCATTGCGGCACACGCGCTGGCCTGGGAGCAAAAGCTGTTCCTGGAACGCGGCGGCCCGCTCCAGCAGGCGGAATCGGCCTGAAAATCAAGCCGTTATTTGACTTGAAATTGGCTTGAAAAAACACGCTTTCGCAGGCAAGGAGTCATCGGCCTGACGTTGGCGCGCGCCCGCTTCGGGGAACGCGGCGTCAAGGGAACGCGGATGACCGAGCCTCCAAGAAAGATAACCGACGATCCCTATGGGGCGGCGATCCTGATTCGCCGCCTGATCGCCGAGCAAGGATTCGCCTATTGGCGGCGCTATCTGCAGGCGTTCGTCCTGATGGCGATATCGGCCGGCGCCACCGCCGGCGCCGCCTATATCCTGGGTCAGGTGATCAATCAGGCTTATATCGACAAGAACATTCCCGGCATCGCTCTTCTCTCCGGCGTCACCGTCCTGCTGCTGTTCGTCAAGGGCGTGGCGACCTACGGCCACACCGTGATCCTGTCGAAGATCAGCAACGCCATTCTCGCCAACAACCAGCGGCAGCTATTCGCCAAGCTGATGAGCGAAAGCATCGGCTTCTTCTCCGAGCGGCATTCGTCGGAATTCCTGGCGCGGCTGACCGCCGGCGCCAAATCCATCACCGACGTCCTCAACATGCTGATCAACGCCATCGGGCGTGATCTGTTGATGCTGATCGCCATGATCGGCGTAATGGTGTTTCAGGATCCGGTGTTGTCGTTCATCGGGCTTGTGGTGGTGCCGCCGGCGATGCTGATCCTGCGCAAGCTAGTGAAGCGCATCAAGGGCCTCGCCTACAACCAGTTCACCGGCACCGCCGACATTATGGAGACTATGCAGGAATCGCTGCAGGGCATCCGCACCGTGAAGGCGTTCACGCTGGAAGAGACGATGAAGCGGCGCATCGACGAGAACATTACGGCCGTCGAAAACAACGCCAACAAGATGGCGCGCGTCGCCAACCGCTCGAACCCGCTGATGGAGATGCTCGGCGGCTTCGCGGTGGCCGGCTGCCTGATGTATGGCGGGTACAGCGTGGTCGCGCTCAACGCGACTCCCGGCGCATTCTTCTCCTTCATGACGGCCTTCCTGATGGCGACCGAGCCCGCAAAACGTCTGTCGCGGCTCAACATCGACCTCAACAGCCAGTTGGTCGGCGCGCGGATGCTGCTGGAAGTCGTCGATAGTCCCGCAAGCGAACGCTCCGACGACGACAAGCCCCCGCTGAAATTGACGGAAGCGCGGATCGAATTGCGCGATGTCGGCTTTGCCTATCGCCCCGGCGAGCCCGTGCTCGACCACATGAGCTTCGTCGCCGAGCCCGGCAAGGTTACCGCGCTGGTCGGCCCCTCCGGCGGCGGCAAATCGACGGTGCTGGCACTGCTCCTTCGCTTCTATCAGGCGAGCGAGGGCGACATCCTGATCGACGGCCAATCGATCGCCTCGGTATCGCGGCGCTCGCTGCGCCAGCAGACCGCCTATGTCGGCCAGGACGTCTATCTGTTCCGCGACACCATCCGCAGCAACATCGCCTTCGGCAAGCCCGGCGCGACCGAAGATGAGATCGTCGAGGCAGCCAAGGCGGCCTGTGCGCATGACTTCATCACCGGCTTCCCGCTCGGCTACGACACGCCGGTCGGCGAACTCGGCACGCAGCTTTCCGGCGGACAGCGCCAGCGCATCGCGGTGGCACGCGCGCTGATCAAGAACGCGCCGATCATCCTGCTCGATGAGGCCACAGCGGCGCTCGATTCCGAATCCGAGAAGCAGGTGCAGGAGGCGATCGAGCATCTCTGCCAGAACCGCACCACGATCGTGATCGCGCATCGTCTGCACACCATCATGCATGCGGATGCGATTTTGGTGGTCGAAGGCGGCCAGATCGTCGAGCGCGGACGCCATGACGAGCTGTTGCGTCGCGGCGGCCGCTACGCCTCTTTCTTCCGCCTGCAGCATCACGACACCCGCCCGACCCTGGCTCCCATCAGCGCCACGGGTTAGCACATGAAATTGGATCGCATAGCGAACCAGAACGCCGCCGCGCCCCCTCTCCCGCTCGCGGCAGAGGGTTGGGGTGAGGGTGTCTCCACGATGGGACTGTCCCTGTGGGGAGAGAGCCCTCACCCGGATCGCATCTGGCGATGCGATCCGGCCTCTCCCGCAAGCGGGAGAGGTGTTCAGCCAAATCATAGACCACTCACCAACGAGAGCGCTTCATGACCGCCACAGATTACGTCATCCCCGCCCCGCCGCAGGCTTCGCTCCCCGTGGTCGGCGAAACGAAATTGTATCCCGTCCGCCGCATCTGGTGCGTCGGGCGCAACTACCTCGAGCACATCCGCGAGATGGGCAACGACGAACGTGCGCCACCCTTCTTCTTCGCCAAGCACGCCGACATGCTGGTGCCTGACGGCGCCACGATCCCCTATCCGCCGCTGACCAAGGACCTCCACCACGAGGTCGAGCTGGTGGTCGCGATGAAGAGCGGCGGCCTGAACATTCCCGCCGACAAGGCTCTCGACCATGTCTATGGCTATGCCGTCGGCATCGACCTCACCCGCCGCGACCTGCAGATTGCCTCACGCAAGAAAGAGCGGCCGTGGGAGATCGGAAAGTCGTTCGACTATTCCGCACCCTGCTCCGCGCTACAGCCGGCCTCCAAGATCGGCCATCCGTCGAAGGGCAGGATCTGGCTCACGGTCAACGGCAAGGAAACCCAGAAGGGCGACCTCACCGAGCTGATCTGGAACGTGCCCGAGATCATCTGGCAGCTCTCGCAGCAGGTGAAGCTCGCCGCCGGCGATCTCATCATGACGGGAACGCCGGCCGGCGTCTCCCAGCTCCAACCCGGCGACAAGCTCGAATGCGGCGTCGACGGCGTCGGCACGCTGAAGGTGTCGATCGGAGAACCGGAGTAACACTCCGGCGCGTCACCACGCCCACGGCTGTCATTCCGGGCTCACGCTGCGCATCGTCCCGGAATGACGGCTGAGATTGGTAGGGTGGGCAAAGCGCCGCGTGCCCACCATCCAGGGGCAGCGCAAGAACGGTGGGCACGCTCCGCTTTGCCCACCCTCATATGGGGCTTTGTGAGTCAAGGCTCTTGAACCGGTGCGGGTTGGGTTTTTGCAGTGAGAGGGCGGCGCGCGGAGCCATGCGTAGCGTAGCGCGACGACCGGGCCCCGGGCGAGGATTGGCTTCCGAAGATTTCTGCAGCTCACTGCATCACCTCATATCCGGTCGGATCGGCTGATCCGTACCCACATTCCGCATGCTTGCGGCGAGGAAGCCAAGAGGATGAGACCCATCTACAAAGCGGCCTGGTTGGGCCCCTGGGTGGCACGGTCATCATCCATCCTGTACGGGGCGCGCGGCGCGGAGCCGCCTCGCCCTGGTGGCGTGGTCCGGTGCTAGGCCTTCATCACGGCCTGCTCCGGAACAAGGCCGGTGGTGAGATAGCGCCACAGCGCCACGATCAGCTTGCGCGCCAGCGCGACGATGGCGATGCGCTTGGCGCGCTTGCCGGCGTTTTCGGTGCGGGTGCGGAACCAGCGGCTGAGCGCGCTGTCCGGCTGATGGCGCAGCCAGAGCCAGGCCAGTTCGATCGTCTTGTGGCGGGCGCGCCGGTTGCCGGCCTTGCTGATCCCCTGCTCGCGATCGATGCTGCCGCTTTGCCAGGGACTGGGCGCCAATCCGCAATAGCTGGCGACCTCGCGCCGGTTGCGGAAGTCCTTGTAGAACACCTCGTTCACCAGCGTCGTGGCAAACGCCGGGCCGAGCGCCTTGAGCTGCTGCAACTGATCCCGTCGCTTCGCCATCGGCGCCGGCGCCGCGGCGGCTTCCGCCGCGACTTCTGCCGCGACTTCTGTAGCGACTTGGGCCTGCTCCAGCGCCTTGAGCTGGTCGCGCACCAGCATCAGCCGGGCATGCTCGCGCTTCACTTCGGCCAGAAGCTGCGGCGGCAGCGGCTGCCCTTGCCAGTCCCGCTGCTGCTCCAGCCAGGCGAGCCAGGTCCGTCGTCGCAAGGTGCCGGCCGCCATGCCCAACAGGCGCAGCAGCGCCTTGATCCGGTTGGTGTGCCCCGTCTGCTCATTCACCAGTCGTTCGCGTTCGCGGCTGGCGCGCCGGGCGTCCTCCTCGGCCACGCTCGGCACCCGGACGATTCGCACCACCCGCGGCTCGCCTCGCAAATGGGCCATCAAGGTGCGCAGCAGAAGCTCACCATCGATCCGGTCTGTCTTCGCCCGCCGCGCCCGTTGCTCCACCGCGATGCTCGCCGGGTCGAAGATGAAGTTGGTGATCCCAGCCGCCGCGAGCAGCCGGTGCAGCCAGAAGCCGTCATAGCCAGCCTCGTAGCAGCTCACCACCCGCGGCGCCGCTCCAAGCTTCGCAGTCGCCCGGGCCTTGACCTGCTCGATCAGCGCCAGCAGCCCGGCGTGATCGCCGCCTTCCAGCTTGTGGCGCGATATCCGGTCCCGATCCGGACTGTGCAGCGTCACCAGCCACGTCTTCTGACTCAGTTCGATCGCAACGAAAATCGTGCCACAATGCCCGGCGGTGGGCGTGTTCTTGGTCAATGCTTGCATCAGACTCTCCGATGGTTCGAGTGTGGAAACCCAAACCTACCGGAAAGGGCACGCTCACCGCCCCATGGAATCTACAATTCTACGAATTCACGTGCCTTTCCGAAGCCTGCGATGCGGCCGGGCCGAGATGCGTCTTCTCGTACTCCAGCCACAACTCAAGCAGAGACATGAACATCACCACGGCGCCAGCGACGATGCTGAAATGCATCGCGCGGGTGTGCGCGAAGCTGAGCAGCCATGGTGACACGATCAGCCAGCCCCCGACGAAGAGGTTGATCCATTCTTCCCAAACGGAAAATGCAATCATCGCCGCCAGCGACAGGATCGCGATCGCCGCACCGCTTAGGCGCAGATCGATCGCTGCCGTCGGGTTGGCATGGGCAAACATCCACGGTGCGGCAATCAGGAAGATCGCTGCTGCCAGATTGTAGAGATCGAGCGCCGATTCATTCCGCCATTTCAACATGCCGTTTCTCCTTCTTATGCCCGCCGCCGCGATCGCCAGTCCCATCAGGAGCAGCGTCGCGATCAGCGTCGATTTGCGGCCGATGCGGTCGCCATAGTGCCCGAAGATCGCAGCACCGATCGGCCGCGCGACAAAGCCGACCGCATAAATGGCAAATGCCTCGAGCGTACCGACCCAAGGGTCGGAATGCGGGAAGAACAGCTTTGCGAAAACGAGCCCGGTGACGGTGCTGTAGAGGAAGAAGTCATACCATTCGATCGCGGTCCCAATCGTGGAGGCGACGACGGCGCGACGAAGCTGAACCTGGTGCTCGGACGGGGAGAGTGGTGTGACGTCGAGTGTTGCCACTAAGCATTCCTCCGACGCCCCCTCTTTTCTGATCGTGACGAAACGCGCCAGACTATTGAACGTTCCAACGACGTGGGGAGCGACGGCTGGACCTCAAGTGGATCGGCTGACCGAAGGCGAACACGATCGCTTGCGTCCTCGCGACCAGCACGCCGCTTCATTCCTGCGCAGGCCCAGCGATGCCAGCGCAAGAAGCTCACGGAAATTTCAAGAAGCTCACGGAAATTTAATGTGGCCGCGGGACTTAGTGCCTTTTTCGTCAGGCACAACCATATTAACAGAAAATCAAAACCAAGAAAAAACGACGGGATGGAAGCAATGAAGCGAGGAATTGTCGTTTTCGCCTGTCTCTGCGCCCTTTCCGGCGCGGCCTATTTTGGCGTGAGCAAGTGGGGAATTCGGCACGAGAGCTTGAGTCTCTATGATGAGACCCGACAACGGCTGGTGCCGGTCGATCTTGCCGTGCGTGCGGATTACGAGATGAAGGCCAATGCCAGATTCTGGAAGCTCCCGGTCGCGATCATCAGCAACGGCAACACGGTCAAGAACACCGAGTATTCGTTCCTGGAAAACGTGCTAGCCGCGGACGGATATCTGGTCGCAAGCATTCAACAGGATATTCCGACCGACCCTCCGCTGGTGACGAAGGTGGGACTGCCCTATGTCGGCAGGCTTGGCGTCTACAAGAAGGGCGAAGCCAATATTGGCTTTGTGCTCTCGAAGCTGAGGACGCTTGAGCCCAATGCCGTCTACGATCATCTGACGCTCGTCGGCCATTCGAATGGCGGCGATATCGCCATGTACTACGCCAAGCAACATCCCGAACTGGTATCAAAGGTGATCACGCTGGACAATCTGCGCGTTCCCTTCGTGCTTGACCACAGGCTGAAGATCCTGTCGTTCCGCTCGAAAGACCCCAACTTCAAGACCGATCCCGGCGTGTTGCCGGCCCCTGAACAGGCCAACAAGCAAGTTATCGATATCATCAATACGCAATTCCAGCATACCGACATGTGCGACCGTGGACCTTATTCGGTCAAGCACAGGATCCAGGCTACGCTCGACGAGTTTCTCACCAAGGGCAGCAGCAGCGAACTGGCGCCTGCGCCGACCGACAGTCCGCTCGTTGCCAACGCCGGTGCGGCGCTTCCGTAGGACCGTAGGGCGGATTACCGCAGCGCCGACGCGACGATCAGGCCGAGGATCAGCACCGCCAGCGAATATTTCAGCGTATAGTAGACGCTCCGATTCCACTCCTTCACGCGGCGGCTGGCCAGGTGAATCTCGTAGAGCTTGCCGAACACCTTGTTTAGAACGCCGACATGCTCGCCATCCACGTTCTGCGTGGCGGAGGCCTTGACGATGTGATGGCTCACCCAGCGGTTGACCGCGGTTATGAAGCCGTACTTCATCGGGCGTTCGACGTCGCAGAACAGGATGATGCGGTTGACGTCGGTCGCGTTCTCGGCGTGGTGGATGAAGGTCTCGTCGAACATGAACGCCTGGCCGTCGCGCCAGACGCATTCGACGCCGTCGACCAGGATCCGGCATTTGTTTGAGTTGGGGGTGACCAGCCCGAGGTGATAGCGCAGCGAGCCGGCGAAGGGATCGCGGTGCGCGCCGAGCTTGCCGCCGGGCGGCAGCATCGCGAACATCGCGCCGTGCACGGACGGAATCGAGTTCAACAGCTCAACGGTCTTCGGGCACAGCGCGCGCGCCGACGGCAGGAAGTCGTCGTACCACTTCAGGTAAAAGCGCTTCCAGCCGCTCTTGAAGAAGGAATAAAAGCCCCAGTCGTTGTTCTTCGCAGCCGCGCGGATAAAGCCCTCGTCGAACAGTCGCACCGCTTCGTCGCGGATCGTCTCCCAATTCTCGCCGAGCTTGGCGAGTTCGGGAAATTTCTCGACCGGGATCACCGGCGTGTTCGGAACGGCGGAGCCGGCGTACATCAGCACGTTGTAGGGCGCGAGATAGGTCGAGTGATCGCCGAGCTGGCGGGCGAAGCGCAGCCGCTCGCGGCCGCGGAAATGTACATAGATGGTGGATGCCGCAAGAATGTAGAGGATCACAAGCTGCGGCGCGAAGAGCGTTTTCAACATGGTAGTCTCATGATCGTGGTCACCGACCACTCCCGTTTTTCCTATACCCAACGGAGTCGCACAAGCCAATCCGGAGGAGGCTTTCGGGGCCGGCGCGCAGGGACGAATTTTCCGTGCAATTTCAACGTTGAATCGGGTCGTCCAGTCCCTGCTCACCAAAATTTTCCCCTTAACCCGTCGGGCAAATCACATTTATAACCCCGCGCCATCTCACCCGATGAGAGGGGCGGATCGCGATCGTCACGAACGCGTGGTGGGATGCGGTGGACGCGGGTATCACGACTGACGAGCGCGACTATCCGTGGACGGCGAAGTCGTGTGGTCCTGGCGCCCCGACGCTGGCGCTAAGTTTTTTGCGCGAACTTTTTTCGCGCAAGAGGCGACGGTGGCAAGAAAGCCCGGTCACCGGGGAGAGCACGAAGTAAGCCGTAAAACCATCGCGCAGGGAAAGCCGGTGTTGCTCCGGTTGACCTGTGGTCCTACCCCCGTGCGTTTTGTTGCACGGGGCCCATGGGTGCAACCGGCACCCGGCTTTCCCTGCGCCCTCTGATTTCGAGGAGGGTGGAAAGTGACGCAAACCTCGGGCAGTTCATGCCGCGGGAACGCTGACTCGTATCCTCACGCTGTTTGAAAATTGAATCAGGCCTCATCTCGCGTCATTGCGAGGGCAGCGAACGCGAATCTGTCCCCTCACCCTGAGGAGACCGCGCAGCGGTCGTCTCGAAGGGCGAGGCCACCGGCGCGGCCTCATCCTTCGCCCGGCGCTGCGTAGCATCGTCCGGAGACGCGCGTTCCGCGCTCCTCAGAATGAGGGTCTCACGTCCGTGTCAGACCTGAAGTTCACGCGCGCAGCGCCTGCAGGCCTTTAAAGGTCAAGCGCTTGGGGTCCTTGATGCCGGCGAGGTAGAGGCGGCGAATGAAGGCAACGGCGGCGTCGCGGTCGCAATCGGTCAGCGCCACGAGGGCATCGACGGCAATTCGCTGGGCGTCCATGGGCTTCCTCTTGCTATCAGCAGCCACAGGCCGTGCAGCGTAGGGCGTTTCGGTTAATCCGGCGTTAACCGTCGCAGCAGAATGGCTGATTCGGCACCGAGCCCGAATACGCAAAACAACCCATGAGGCGCCAAGGCGCATGTTTTGCGAGAACAGTGACGATTGTCACGAATACCGCATCACGCCGTCATCCACCTTGCCGTAGCGCAGGGCGACGATGTCGAGCGCATAGTTCTGGTAGAGCCGCCACGGTCGCTTCGAGCCCTGCTTCGGCAGTTTGGCGATCGAGCGCTGCACGTAGCCGGACGAGAAATCCAGCGCCGGCAGCGCCTCGATCGAGGGATCGAGGTTATGCGGCACGCATTGCCTGAAGCCCTGCCGGTCCATGTAATTGATCAAACGGCAGACATATTCGCAGGTGAGGTCGCATTTCAGCGTCCAGGACGCATTGGTGTAGCCGAGGGCGGCGGCGAGGTTCGGCACATCCGAATACATCATGCCCTTGTAGCTCAGCGTCTTTGCGAAATCGACGATGCGACCGTCGACGCTGACCTCGATCCCGCCGAGCACCTGTAGCACCAGGCCGGTCGCAGTAATGATGATGTCGGCCGGAAGCTCACTGCCGTCCTTCAAGCGAATGCCGTTCCTGGTGAAGGTGTCGATCTGGTTGGTGACGACGGAGGCGCGCTTCTCGCGGATCGACTTGAACAGATCGCCGTCGGGAATGAGGCACAGCCGCTGCTCCCAGGGATTGTAGCGCGGCGTGAAATGCGTGCCGATGTCGTAATTCGGACCGAGCGCCATCTTGATGCCGCCGAGGATGAGCTGCTTGGCGCGCTCCGGCTTGCGGCGGCAGAGCTGGAAGAAATACATGCCGAACAGCACGTTGCGCCAGCGGATCAGATGATAGGCGAGCTTGGCCGAGAGGTTGCGCCTGAGCTTGTTGGCAAGCGCGTCCTCCGCCGGCCGCGCCACCACGTAGGTTGGCGAACGCTGCAGCATCGTGACGTGCGCGGCCGCCTTGGCCAGCTCCGGCACCAGCGTCACCGCTGTTGCCCCCGAGCCGATCACGACGATGCGCTTGCCGGCATAGTCGAGATTTTCGGGCCATTTCTGCGGATGCACGATCTGGCCCTCGAAGTCGGCGGTGCCAGCGAATTCCGGCGTGTAGCCTTCCTCGTATCTGTAATAGCCCGAGCACATGAAGAGGAAATTGCAGGTGAAGCGCACGATCTCGGTCGCGTCCTCGCTTGCCTTGCGCTCCGCCTCGACGGTCCAGCGCGCCTCGTCCGACGACCACGAGACGCGCTTGACGCGATGGTTGAAGCGGATCTTTTGGTCGACCCCGTTCTGCGCCGCGGTCTCGCGCACATAATTCAGGATGCGCGGCCCGTCCGCGATCGCCTTCGGCTCGGTCCAGGGACGGAACGAATAGCCGAGCGTGTACATGTCGCTGTCGGAGCGGATGCCGGGATAGCGGAACAGATCCCAGGTGCCGCCGATGCAATCTCGGCCCTCGAGGATGACGTAGCTCTTGGTCGGGCACTTCTGCTGGAGGTGATAGCCCGCGCCGATGCCGGACAGCCCGGCGCCGACGATCAGAACATCGAAATGCTCCACTGCCTCGGTCATGACGCTCTCCCTGCCGAAGTATTGAGCAGGCGGGAGCCAATTTGCAACTCGCTTTGGTTGGCCGCGGCAAAGAAAAAGGCCCCGGACCGCGCCGAGGCCTTGCAATATTTCGCTGAGGAGAAACCGGGATCAGTAGCGGTAATGATCCGACTTGTACGGCCCTTCCGTCTTGACGCCGATATAGTCGGCCTGGTCTTTGCGCAGCTCGGTCAGCTTGACGCCGATCTTGGCAAGGTGCAGGCGGGCGACCTTCTCGTCCAGCGTCTTCGGCAGCACGTAGACCTTCTTCTCGTACTTGCCGTCCTTGTTGTTGGCGAACAGCTCGATCTGCGCCAGCGTCTGGTTGGTGAACGAGGCCGACATCACGAACGACGGATGGCCCATGGCGTTGCCGAGGTTCACCAGGCGGCCTTCCGACAGCAGGATGATGCGATGCTTGTCGGGGAATTCGATCTCGTCGACCTGCGGCTTGATGTTGGTCCATCTCAGATTGCGCAGATGCGCGATCTGGATCTCGTTGTCGAAGTGGCCGATGTTGCAGACGATGGCGCGGTCTTTCATCGCACGCATGTGCTCGATGGTGATGATGTCCTTGTTGCCGGTCGCGGTGACGAAGATGTCGGCGCGCGGAGCGGCGTCCTCCATGGTGACGACCTCATAGCCCTCCATCGCCGCCTGCAGCGCGCAGATCGGATCGATCTCAGAGACCATGACGCGGCAGCCGGCCTGGCGCAGCGAAGCAGCCGAGCCCTTGCCGACGTCGCCGAAGCCCGCGACCATCGCCACCTTGCCCGACAGCATCACGTCGGTGCCGCGGCGGATGCCGTCGACCAAGGACTCGCGGCAGCCATAGAGGTTGTCGAACTTCGACTTGGTGACGCTGTCATTGACGTTGATGGCAGGGAACAGCAGCGTGCCCTTGTTCGCCATCTCGTAGAGGCGGTGCACGCCCGTCGTCGTCTCCTCGGAGACGCCCTTGATGTTCTTGGCGATCTCGGCGAACCAGCCCTTCGGCTTCTCCTTCAGCAGCCGCTTGATCAGCGCGTAGAAGATCTCTTCTTCCTCCGAGCCCGGCTTGTCGAGGAACGCGGTGTCGCCCTGCTCGGCGCGGTAGCCGGCATGCACCAGCATGGTGGCGTCGCCGCCGTCGTCCAGGATCATGTTGGGCGTGCCGCCGCCGTGCCAGTCGAACAGCTTGGCGGTGTAGTCCCAGTAATCGGTAAGCGTCTCGCCCTTCACCGCGAACACCGGAATGCCGGCCGCGGCGATCGCCGCCGCTGCGTGGTCCTGGGTCGAATAGATGTTGCAGGAGACCCAGCGGATGTCGGCGCCGAGCGCGGCCAGCGTCTCGATCAGGACCGCGGTCTGGATCGTCATGTGCAGAGAGCCGGCAATACGCGCGCCCTTCAGGGGTTGCTTGGGACCGAACTCCTCACGCGTCGCCATCAACCCGGGCATCTCGGTTTCGGCGAGCGAGATTTCCTTGCGGCCGAAGTCGGCGAGCGAGATGTCCTTGACGATGTAGTCGGTGAAGGCAGGCTTCTTGGCGGCGGCGGTCATGCGATTGATCCCTTAAAAAGCGTATTCCGAAAAGCGATCTCAGCTTTCCGGAATACGCGACACGGTTACGGACAACAATTACGGAGAAAGTCAGACCGCGCGCTTGAGCGGCTCGACCAGATCGGTCTTCTCCCAGGAGAAGCCGCCTTCATTGTCGGGCGTGCGGCCGAAATGGCCGTAGGCCGAGGTCCGAGCGTAGATCGGACGGTTGAGGTCGAGATGGCTGCGGATCCCGCGCGGGGTCAGGTCCATCGCCTGCGCCACCGCCTTCTCGAGCTTGTCCTCCGGCACCTTACCGGTGCCATGGGTGTCGATGTAGATCGACAGCGGCCGCGCCACGCCGATCGCGTAAGCGAGCTGCAGCGTGCAGCGGTCGGCGAGACCGGCGGCGACGATGTTCTTGGCCACATAACGCGCGGCATAGGCGGCCGAGCGGTCGACCTTGGTCGGATCCTTGCCGGAGAAGGCGCCGCCGCCATGCGGCGCCGCGCCGCCATAGGTGTCGACGATGATCTTGCGGCCGGTGAGACCGGAGTCGCCGTCGGGGCCGCCGATGAAGAACTTGCCGGTCGGGTTGATGTGCCAGATGGTCTTGCCGTTGATCCACTCCTTCGGCAGCGCCTCGCGCACATAGGGCTCGACGATGTCGCGAACCTGATTGGAGGAGAGGTCCTCGACCAGATGCTGGTGCGAGACCACGATCTCGCGAACGCCGACCGGCTTGCCGTTCTCGTATTGCACGGTGACCTGACTCTTGGAATCCGGCCCCAGCACCTTCTCGCGGCCGGAGTGGCGCGCTTCGGAGATCAGCCGCAGGATCTTGTGGGCGTAGAAGATCGGCGCCGGCATCAGGTCCGGCGTCTCGTTGGTGGCGTAGCCGAACATAATGCCCTGGTCGCCCGCGCCCTCTTCCTTCTTCTCGCCCGGCTGCAGCGCATCGACGCCCTGCGCGATGTCGGCCGACTGCGGATGCAGGAGGATCTCGATGTCGCAGGTCTTCCAGTGGAAGCCTTCCTGCTCGTAGCCGATGTCCTTGATCGCCTCGCGGACGGTGCTTTCGATCTGGTCGTTAGTCACCGACTTGGGCCCGCGGGTTTCGCCGGCGATCACCACCTTGTTGGTGGTGGCGAGCGTTTCGCATGCGGCGCGGATCTGCCACGGGTCGATCCCGGCTTTCGGGCCTTCCCGGTAGAACAGGTCAACGATCTCATCGGAAATGCGGTCGCAGACCTTGTCGGGATGTCCCTCCGAGACCGACTCGCTGGTGAACAGGTAAGACGCGCGCATCAAGCATACCCCTTTTTTCGTCGTGCTCCGACGTTCGTTCCTGAATGTGTCCCTGGAATGTCAGTCTCTACGACGCGAGATGACGTAGGATTCGTCGTAAAACCACAGCCCATTGTGCTTGCGCAGAACTTCGCGGGTGGCCTCCAGAGTTCGGCCGCTTTCCGTCATCTCGGTCAACCGGTCATCCTCGATCTGGGCGACATACACCGCCGCGTTCCACGCTGCAAAAGCCGTCGAGGTTCCGATCGACCCGGTGACCTCGTTAGGCAAAGCTTCCATATCATATCGGAAGATCGAACGGTTATCGGCGTAAGCGTTAAAATTAAGATCGCGTCCGACCGATCCGAGTTCGTACTTGACGGCGCGCAATATCTCATGGCGGCTGACGGCGAAAGGATTTTCTCCGGGCCACACTGCCTGAATAATTTCCAGGCCCGGATCGTGGCCGTGAGAGTGAATACCGATCAGGCGTCCGCCGGCGCGCAAGGCACGCGCCAGGGGCGCAATGATGCGCTTGGCGCGGAAATTCACAGACGATTTTGCCCGGTATGGCTGGGATGCGATGACGAGGTCGAAATTGGCCTCGGACTTGCCGGCCCGCGGGATGATCGAATCGAGCAGGAACCTTTGATCCTCCCGGTAGAGCACCAAAACCACCGGGCGCTCATAGATGGGCATCCCGGATCGTGGGCTGACGCTAGCCCGCCAATTCTGCTCAAGAAATGGGCCGAGTTCCGCGATCTGGGCCTCGAAATCGCCCGACGATGCTCCCCGCAGCGCCACCTCGTGCCAGAGCGTGCCGGCGGCCGCCGTGGGCGATTTCGGGGTCAGCCAGGGCGCCTCGGCGTAGTACATATTGGTCAGCACGAAGACGGTAGCCGGATGCTCGAACAACCGATCCGCTACCTTCTCCAGGGTCAGCCGGACGTCCTCCAGGCTCAGTTCCTTGCCGGCGACATAGAACGGCATATGCGGGAAGCGGCTATGCATGGCGCGCAGAACTCGCGCCAGCACCGTACCGTCGCCGATGCCAGCGTCGAACACCCGCAGCGCCGGCGGCCGGGGATGGATGGCGGAAAGCTCCAGCGCGACGCGCTGCGCGATCACCCGCTTCTCACCGCAGGTATGGACGAACAGCAGGTATCTCTGCCGGTTCTCGAAGAATCGGAAGTTCTGCCGCGGATCGCGCTTTTCGGGCGGCACGACCAGGCCGCGGGGCGGCGCCACCCCGCCGGGCGTGGACGTGGCGATAAAGGCCTGGATGCGATCCAGCGTATCGATGGTGATCCGCTTACCTTCCCTCAGCCGGTGCACCAGCTTGCCGTCGTTGACCGCACGACGACCGAACGTCGACTCCGCCATATCCGCCCGGCGGCAGAAGTCTGTGATCTGGCTCAGGATTTCGTCGTTCTTCATTGGGCCAGGACAGTGGGAGAGCGGTGGGCAGCGGTGGGTGACGTAGCCGTCTTATCACCTTCTGCCCACTTCCTGAAGCCCTCTCGCCTAGAGTGCAGGTTACCTGCCCCACACCTCTTCGGCGACTTCCACCGCGAGCCTAAGCTTCGCCCACTGCTCTTCCTCGGAGAGGATGTTGCCTTCCTCGGTCGAGGCGAAGCCGCATTGCGGCGAGAGCGCGAGTTGCTCGAGCGGCGCGAATTTCGAAGCTTCCTCCAGCCGCCGCTTGATGGCGTCCTTCTTCTCCAGCTCGCCGAACTTTGAAGTGATGACACCGACCACCACGACCTTGTTGCCTTTCGGCAAGTACCGCAGCGGCTCGAAACCGCCGGCACGGTCGGAATCATATTCGAGGAAATAGCCGTCGTAATTGGTGCCAGAGAGCAGCGTTTGCGCCACCGGCTCGTAGCCGCCGGACGAAATCCAGGTGGAGCGGAAATTGCCGCGGCAGACATGGGTCGAGATCACCATGTCGGACGGACGGTCCGCGATCGCGTAATTAATGACGCGTGCGTAGATCTCCTGCAGGCCATCGGGATTGTCGCCGCGCTCGCGCGCCTTCTGTAACTCCTCTTGCGAGCAGAGATAGGCCCACACCGTGTCGTCGAACTGCAGATAGCGGCAGCCGGCGTCGTAGAATGCTTTCACGGCCTTGCGGTAGGTCTTGCCGAGATCCTCGAAGAACGGCTCGAGCTCGGGATAGACCTCTTTCGAGATCAGTTTGCGGCCTCCGCGGAAGTGCAGGACGGACGGCGCGGGGATCGTCATCTTCGCCGTGACATGGGCCTGGTCGGCAAATTTCTTCAGAAACCTGAAGTGATCGAGCATCGGATGGTCGTCGGGGAAATCCAGTTTGCCGATCACGCGGATCGCATCATGACGTGTCTGCACGCCCGCAAACTGGATGCCGACGTCCGGGTGGAACAGTTCGCAGCCGGTCAGCTTGGCGAGAAAATCGAAGTGCCACCAGGAGCGGCGGAATTCACCGTCGGTCGCGAGCTTCAGGCCAGTGGAGGCCTGACGGTGCACGACCTTCTCGATCTCGATGTCCTCAATCTTGCGCAGTGCCTCGGGCGTGATCTCGCCCTTTTCAAGCCTGGCGCGCGCCTCCTTGATCTTTGGTGGCCGCAGCAGGCTGCCGACTTCGTCGGCGCGGAAAGGAGGTTTCGTTCGTTGCATGGTTTCGACTCCCTAGGGACGGAACTAATGCGCTTTGGCGCCGGAGACCCCGAGATGCCGCTCGAGCACCGTGGGATCGGCCTTCAAGGCATCGCTTGCCGCATCGTGAACGATTGTGCCGCGTTCCAATATCACAACGCGGTCGGCGAGCCCCAGAATCTTTTGTGCATTCTGTTCCACGATGATGGAGCAGATGCCGCTCGTGCGGGTGATCGTGCCGAGCGCCCGCAGCAATTCCTCAACGATGATCGGCGCCAATCCTTCCATCGGCTCGTCGAGCAGCAGCACCTTCGGGTTCAGTGTCAGCGCGCGGCCGATCGCAAGCATCTGCTGTTCGCCACCGGAGAGCTGGTTGCCGAAATTGTTGCGGCGCTCCTCGAGCCTTGGAAACATCCGGTAGATCTGCTGGACCGACCACGGCCCCGGCTGGGCCACCGCAGTCATGTTCTCCTCGACCGTGAGGGAGCGAAAGATATTGCGTTCCTGCGGCACCCAGCCGACCCCTGCGCGGGCCCGCTGGTCCGGGCGCAATGCCGTGATGTCCTGCCCGCTCAATGACAATGTTCCGCCGAAGCGGCGGGTGACGCCGACAATGGAATTGATCAGCGTGGTCTTGCCGGTGCCGTTGCGCCCGAGCAGCGCCAGCACCTGGCTTTCGGGGAGCGACAGCGTCATGCCCGGCAGCACCACCGCCTCACCATAGCCGGCACGCAGGCCGTCGATCGCGAGCAGCTCACGCATCGGCCGCCTCGCCGAGATAGACCGCCTTTACCTGCGGGTCGCGCGCCACCACATCGGGCGGACCTTCGGTCAGCAGCGCACCGTTGACCAGCACCGAGATGCAATCGGCGAAGGAGAATACCAGATCCATGTCGTGCTCGATCAGGAGCACCGTGACCTCGCGCGGCAGCGCCGCGACCGCGGCCAGGATGTCATGACGCTCGCTTTCAGGCACGCCGGCCGCCGGCTCGTCGAGCAGCAGCACCCGGGGTCTGGCGGCGATCGCGACCGCGATCTCGAGCAGGCGCTGCTTGCCATAGGGCAAAGTGACGGTGAGCTCGTTCATCACGTCGAGCAGGTGAAACCGCGCCAGGATCTCCGCGATCTCGGCATTGACGTCCGCCCGCGTCCCCATCCGCCTCCACCAGTCGCCGCCGCGGCCCATCCGTTCGGAGACCGCGAGCCCGATGGTCTCGAGCGGGGTGAGATCGGGATAGAGCTGGTTGATCTGGAACGTGCGCGACAGGCCTCGCAGCACGCGCTTGTGCACCGGCAGGTTGGTGATGTCGCGGCCTTCGAGCAGGATGCGGCCGGCGTTAGGTCTCAGCACCCCGGTGAGCAGGTTGATCACCGTGGTCTTGCCGGCCCCGTTCGGCCCGATCAAAGCGTGGCGGGCGCCCTGCTCTATCCTGAGCGAAAGGTCGCGCGTGACGCGCAGGCCGCCGAAGGATTTTTCCAATCCAATGGTCTCCAGCGCGATCGTCATGACGGGTCGCTCTCAGGCACCACGACGACAGCCCTGCGGCCGGCAAATTGCCGGATGATGAGGTTGGGCAGCCAAAGCGCCCAGCGATGGATGCGGGCGCGGCCGACCAGGACAATCACGACCAGCACCAGCCCGATCCAGAACAGCCAATATTGCGGCGTGATGGTCGAAAACAGCTCCTGCAGCATCTTGAACACGACGGCGCCGATCAGGCCGCCATAGAGATAGCCGGTGCCGCCGATGACCAGCATCAGCATCAGATCAGCGGAACGCTCGAACGAGAACACGTCGAGCGAGGCGAGCGCCGTGGTCTGCGTGAACAGCGCGCCGGCGATTCCGGCATAGAATGCAGAGACGGTATAGATCGCGATCAATCGGCGATTGACGGGAATACCGATCGCGGCGGCGCGGAGGGGATTGTTCCTGATCGCGCGCAGCGACAGGCCGAACGGCGAATGCACGATCCGCCGCGCCAGCAGGAACAGGAGGAACAGCACGATCACCGAATAGAAGAATCCGGTCTTGCCGAAGATGTCGAAGGCGAAGCGGCCAAGGATCGGCTGCATCTCGATGCCCTGCAACCCGTCGGTGCCGCCGGTGACGTTGGAAAAACGCTCAGCGAGCGCTTCCAGCAGCAGCGCGATGCCGAGCGTCACCATCAGCCGGGTCAGATCGACGCCGCGGATGACAAGGAAGCTGGTGAAGAAGCCGAGCACCATGGCAGCAAGGCCTGCGACCACGAGCGCAACCACCGGCTCGTTGATGACGCCATGCAGTGCCAGAAGCCCGGCGGAATAGGCGCCGACGCCGAAGAACGCGGCATGCCCGAGCGAGACGATACCGGCATAGCCGAGGATCAAGTCGAGCGACAGCGCGAACAAAGCGAGCCGCACGATGTCGGTCATGATCAGGTAGCGGGATGGAAACAGGAAGCCACAGGCGACGACCACGATCCAGAAGGCAATCTCGCCCGGTCGCCAGCGGGCGCCGGCAATCGCATTCGTGGAGACGTCGGGAAGCGTGGTCATCGCTCCCCTCAACGCGCGGCCGTGCGGCCGAACAAGCCGTTCGGACGCCAGATCAGGATCACGATCATGATGGTGTAGATCACGAACGGCCCCATCTTCGGGACATAATACTTGCCGGCGACATCCCCGATGCCGAGCAGGAGCGAAGCCAGGAACGGCCCGGTGATCGAGGAGGAGCCGCCCACCGTCACTACGATCAGGAAGTAGATCATGAATTTGAGCGGGAAATAGGGATCGAGGCCGAGGATCTCCGCGCTCAAGGCGCCACCGAGGCCGGCGAGCCCGCAACCGAAGGCGAAGGTGAACGCAAAGACCTGCGGCACATTGATGCCGAGCCCGATCGCCGCGCGAGGATCATCGACCGCCGCGCGCAGGCGGCTGCCGAAGCGCGTGCGCGCCAGGATCAATTGCAGCGCCACCGTGAGCAAACCGCAGATCACGATGATCATCAGCCGGTAGCGGCCGATGCCGACCCCGAAGACGTCGAACTGCCCCTCGAGCGCCGCCGGCAATTTGATGAAGACCCGCGACGAGCCCATGATGTAGTCGACCGCAGCGACCGACATGAAGACGAGGCCAATTGAGAACAGCACCTGGTCGAGATGGCTGCGCGCATAGAGATGACGGTACAGCGTTCGCTCCAGGACCACGCCAATCGCGGCACTGACGACGAAGGCGAGCGGTAGCGCTGCAAAGAACGGCCAGCCGGAACTGTTTACCAGCACCGCGCAGATGTAACCGCCGGCCATCGCGAAGGCGCCGTGCGCGAGGTTGACGAAGTTCATCAGCCCGAGCGTGACCGCGAGCCCGCAAGCGAGCACGAACAGCAGCATGCCGTAGGCGACGCCGTCGAACAGGATGGTGAACAGCGTGGTCATGGACTTAAGCCAGGATCAGCCAGCGCCAACGATGACGCCCGCGTCACTTCTTGGTCTTGCCGGGGTCCTTGACGGCCTCGAAGGTGGCGAATTCCACGTTGTAGAGTTCGCCGTCGACCTTCTCGACCTTGCGGATATAGATGTTCTGGACGATGTCGCGCGTCTCAGGGTCGATCGAGATCGGCCCCCGCGGGCTCTCCCACTTCATTCCCTTCATCGCCGCAATCAGCTTGTCGCCGGTAGCGTCGCCGCCGGTCTTCTTGAGGGCTTCATAAATCAGATGGATTCCATCATAGCCACCCACCGCCATGAAGCCGGGTCGGTTGTTGAACGCCTTCTTGTAGGCGGCGACGAATTCCTTGTTGAGCTGCGAGGGGTGCGCGGCGGAATAGAGATGCGCGGTGACCGCGCCGAGCGCGGCATCGCCCATGTTGTTGAGGAGATCGTCATCCATGACGTCGCCGGGGCCGATCACCTTGATGCCGCTCTTGTCCAGCCCGCGCTCGGCATATTGCTTCATGAAATTCCCGCCCTGCCCGGCCGGCACGAACACGAACATGGCGTCCGGCTTCGAATCCTTCATCCGTTGCAGGAATGGCGCGAAGTCGGGATTGGCGAGCGGTACCTTCACCTCTTCGACGATCTCGCCGCCGCCGGCGACGAAATGCTCTTTGAACGAAGCGAGTGCGTCGTTGCCGGGCGCGTAATCCGAGGTCAGGGTTGCCACCTTCTTGATACCGTTCTTGACCGCCCAGTCGCCGATGATGGTGGAGGATTGCGGTAGCGTGAAGCTGGTGCGGACGATGTAGGGCGAGCGCTCGGTAATGATCGAGGTGCCGGCCGCCATGACGATTTCCGGAACTTTCGCCTGCGTCGCCAGGGGCGCCGCGGCGAGCGCGGCCGGGGTGACGCCGAAACCGGCAATGATGTTAACCTTCTCGTTGACGATCAGCTCCTGGGCGAGCCGCTTGGTATTGTCGGGAACCGCGGCGTCGTCCCTCAGGATGACCTCGATCTTCTTGCCGGCGACGGTGTCGCCCTTCTGCTGCATGTAGAGCTTGATCGCATTGTCGATCTGCTTGCCGGTCGAGGCCTGCCCCCCGGTCATCGGCACAATCAGGCCGATCTTGACCGTTTCCTCCGCCTGGGCGGGTACAGCGGCGGCCGCGGCGACAATGGCGCCCGCAACCAGCAACAATTGACGGCGAATGAACATGAACGCTTCTCCCCCTCATCGTTCTTGCGGATCGAACCGAGTCCCCGGCCCTTGCCTCACCATAGCCCAGATTGTTCGGCGGTGTAGCGCGGCGAATGGCGTCGTCCGGCACCGGTTTGTCAAGCCGACGTAAGGATGGTGTCGGTGGGCTGACCGCCAGGAGCCGCCAGCGGCGTCCTCTGTATATCCGACGGATTGAGGTTTTATAATACCTCTAACAGGACGTGATAAGGCTATCTTACCATTTCGAAACTAGGGTCCGCCGACTTGTGCCAAGGGTTGGCGCAGTTCGGTCCAAACCTTCAAACCCACGACACCCCCGCATCGCGATGCCGACCAGCTCCCGCTATCTCGCAACCCTCTTCGCCCTCGCTCTGACAGGCTGTGCCTTGAGCGGATGCGGTACCATCAACGAGAAGCTGTCGGCTGGCACGGCGGACCTGATTCCGGCCTGGGCTGGCGGGCTGCCCGCGGACGCCCCACCCCGGCCGGGTACGGCCCAATATGACGAATTCATGCGCGAACGGGAGCGCAAACGGCTGATGCCCGCTTCGGAGCGCGGCGACGACAACAAGTCCGCGCCGAAGTCCCAGGATGCCGCTCATTGAGGAAGGGCAAGCGCCCCACTCCGCTCAGTCGACGAACACCACCGTCTTGCGGCCGTTGGGGATCACGCGGTCCTCGAGATGGTAGCGTATGGCGCGGGCCAAGACGCGCCGCTCGATATCCCGGCCCTTGCGGACGAGATCGTCGGGCGTATCGCGGTGGCTGATGCGCTCGACGTCCTGGTCGATGATCGGCCCCTCGTCGAGATCGCCGGTGACGTAATGCGCGGTGGCGCCGATCAATTTGACGCCGCGCTCATGCGCCTGATGGTAGGGGCGCGCGCCCTTGAAGCCCGGCAGGAAGGAATGGTGGATGTTGATGCAGCGGCCCGCGAGCTTTGCCGACAGCTCGTCGGACAGGATCTGCATGTAGCGCGCGAGCACAACCAGGTCGGTATTCGTATCCTCGGCGAGTTTCCAGACCGCGGCTTCCTGCTCGCGTTTGGTCTCCCTGGTCACAGGCAGATAATGGAACGGGATCTCGCCGAAATCGAGATGGCCGTAGGTTTCGCGCGGGTGGTTGGAGACGATGGCGGTCGGGATCATCTGCAATTCGCCGGTGCGCCAGCGATAGAGGATATCGACCAGGCAGTGATCGGATTTTGACACCAGCAGCATCACACGGCGGCGGCTTGCACGGTCGCGCATCTGCCAGTGCATGCCGAAACGCTCGGCGATTGCGGCAAAACCGGTCTGCAGCGCCGACAATTCGACCGCGAGATCGGCGGCCGTGAACACCACCCGCATGAAGAATTTCTTGGTCTCGATATCGTCGAACTGCTGGGCGTCCAGGATGTTCTGACCGTTATGGGCGAGAAAGGTCGAGACCGCCGAGACGATACCGGGGCGGTCGGGGCAGGACAGGGTCAGGACAAATTGAGGGTCGGACATGGCGATGGATCGAGACTTGGCTGATGAGGGCTTGGTTGATGAAGGCTTGGGCAGCCGCATGGAACGCGGATCTGCGGCCCTGCTCTACCATCGACATGGCCCTTGCGCCATTCCCGCGGCAGGGGCCAAATTGAACTATATAAGAGGCACACCATGGCTGACCGGTTGAACGGCTACCGAATCCTGATCCTGGAGACGCGCGAGGAAGCGCAATTCTCCCGCCTGCTCGCCGAACAGGGCGCCGACGTGCTGCAGTGTCCGATGTTCGCGATCCACGATGCGCCGGATCCGGCGCCGATCGAGGCCTGGATCAAGCGCTGCATCGAAAGGCCCTTGGACGATCTGGTGCTGATGACTGGCGAAGGCCTGCGGCGGCTGATGAAAGTCGTGCGCCGCATCGGCGTCGAGCAGGAATTCGTCGCGGCGCTGACCAAGGCCCGCAAATTCGCCCGTGGCCCAAAACCCGGCCGTGCCTTGCGCGAAATCGGGCTCGAGCCGCAGGTGACGACGGAGAAACCGACCTCGGAAGGCGTCATCGAGATGCTGTCCCGCATCGAGCTGAAAGGCCATCGGCTCGGTCTGCAGCTCTATCCGGACAAGGATCACGGCGCGCTGATCGGCGCGATCGAGGCGCAGGGCGCGGAGGTCGATAGCGTGCTGCCCTATGTCTACGATCCCAAGGCTGCCGACGCCAACATCGTCGCGGCCATCGATGAGATGGCCGACGGCCGGATCGATGCGATCGCGCTGACCAACCTTGGCCAGGTGCGCCGGCTGTTCGAAGCCGCGCGGGCGCGTGGCTATGAGGACAGGCTGCGCCAGGGCCTCGACCGGACCTCGATCGCCTCGGTGGGGCCGGCGGTCTCCGGCGAGCTCGCCTCGCACGGCCTGCGCACCGACATCGCGCCGGCGAACGACGCTTACTTCATGAAGCCGCTGATCTCGGCGATGGCGGTGGCGCTGGCGAAGCGGCCACCGCGGATGGCGGCGCGGTGACGCTGTGCGGTCAGGAAATCACTCCGCCGCCTGCTGGGTCTCGCTCAGATATGCCTGATAGGCGAGCCTGATCCCATCCTCCAGCGACGTCTTCGCTCGCCAGCCAAGCGCAGCCAGCCGGCTGACGTCGAGCAGTTTGCGCGGCGTACCGTCCGGCCGCGAGGGATCATAGCTGATCTCGCCGTCATAGCCGATCGTGGCCGCGACCACGCGGGCGAATTCCGCGATCGTGATGTCCTTGCCGGTGCCGATATTGACCAGACCGCTGTCGGAATAGACCTTCATCAGGTGGATGCAGGCGTCGGCGAGATCGTCGACATGGAGGAATTCGCGCCGCGGCGTGCCGGTGCCCCAGACCACGACATTCTGCGCGCCCGAAACTTTCGCCTCATGGAAACGGCGGATCAAGGCCGCGACGACGTGGCTGTATTCGGGATCATAATTATCACCGCGACCATAGAGATTGGTCGGCATCACGCTGATGAAATCCGCGCCGTACTGGCTGCGATAGGTTTCCGCCATCTTGATGCCTGCGATCTTGGCAATCGCGTAAGGCTCATTGGTCGCCTCCAGCGGCCCGGTCAGCACCGCATCCTCGCGCAGCGGCTGTGGCGCCAGACGGGGATAGATGCAGGAGGAGCCGAAAAACATCAGCTTCTCGGTTCCGTTGACGTGAGCAGCGTGGATCACGTTGGTCGCGATCGCCAGATTGTCGTAGAGGAACTCGGCGCGCAGCAGATCGTTGGCGGGGCGATGCCACCGACTTTTGCGGCGGCCAGGAACACCACTTGCGGCCGCTTCGCGGAAAACCATCTGTTGACCGCCGCCTGATCGCGGAGATCGACTTCGGTGCGGGGCGCCGTCAGCGGCTCGACACCTTCCTGCGCGAGTCGTCGTAACAAGGCGGAGCCGACCATGCCGCGGTGGCCGGCGATAAAGACCGTTTTGCCTTTCAGCTCAAACGGCGTTCTTGCCATGGGCGGCCTCCTGCCTCGCCTCGGCGAGGTCGCTCGCAACCATTTCCTTCACGAGTTGGGCAAAGCTGGTCTTCGGCTTCCAGCCGAGCGTCTCGCGCGCCTTGCTGGCGTCGCCGATCAGAAGATCGACCTCGGTCGGGCGGAAATAAGTCGGATCGATGCGGACCACAGTCTTGCCGGATTTTATGTCGACACCGGTCTCGTCGATGCCCTTCCCGCGCCAGGCGATTCCGCGGCCGACTTCGGCAAACGCAAGTTCCACGAATTCGCGCACCGAGCGTGTTTCGCCGGTCGCCAGCACGAAATCACCGGGAGCATCCGCCTGCAGGATCTTGTGCATACCCTCGACATAATCCCGCGCATGGCCCCAGTCGCGCTTGGCCTCGAGATTGCCGAGATAGAGCGTCTCCTCGAGTCCGACCTCGATGCGGGCGACGCCGCGGGTGATCTTGCGGGTGACGAAGGTCTCGCCGCGGATCGGGCTCTCATGGTTGAACAGGATGCCGTTGGAAGCATACATGCCGTAGGCCTCGCGGTAGTTCACCGTGATCCAGTAGCCGTAAAGCTTGGCGACGCCATAGGGCGAACGCGGGTAGAACGGCGTGGTTTCCCGCTGCGGCACCTCCTGGACCAGGCCGTAAAGCTCCGAGGTCGAGGCCTGATAGAACCGCGTCTCCTGTTCCATGCCGAGGATGCGGATGGCCTCCAACAGGCGCAGCACGCCGACCGCATCGGCATTGGCCGTATATTCCGGGCTCTCGAAACTCACCCCGACATGGCTTTGCGCGGCGAGGTTATAGATCTCGGTCGGCCTGATCTGCTGCATCAGCCGGATCAGGTTGGTGGAGTCGGTCATGTCGCCATAATGCAGCAGGAACGGCACGTTGCCGACATGGCGATCCTGATAGAGATGATCGACGCGCGCCGTATTGAACGACGACGAGCGACGCTTGATGCCGTGCACGGTGTAGCCACGGCCCAGCAGATATTCGGCGAGGTAGGCGCCGTCCTGACCGGTGACGCCCGTGATCAGCGCCACACGTCGCTTGGAGTCCTGAACTGCCATATCCTCTCCGAGGGCGCGGAACTGCGCCGAGTTGCGAATGGCTCGGTCTGTAGCATCCGTCCTCCGCGAAGTCTAATGCCATAACCGTTTGGAATCAGGCCGTTAGGCTCAAGCTTTCGGGCAAAAACGGCGCCGAACCGGTCGCCAGGACTATTCGCCGTAGTGGCGGAGACGTTCGAGGTCGACGATGGTCACGCCGCCATATTCCAGCCGCAACAGCCCCTCCTTCTCCAGCCGCTTCAGGCACTGGTTCGCATTCTGACGCGAGATCCCAGAAAGCGCCCCGATTTCCTCCTGCGTGATCTCGAGATGGCGCGAGAGCTCGGGATAGAGAATTGGATTGAACAGGGAAGCGATGGAACGCGCCAGCCGCGCGGTCGCGTCCAGGGTGCGGCCGTATTCCAGGAGCGCAATGAACTGGCCAAGCCGCTCGTTGAGCTGCGCCACCAGGAAGCGGTTGAACGCCACGCTGTTCTCGAACAGCCAGACGAAGGTCTTGCGGTCCATCATCGCCAGCCGCGTGTCACGCAGCGCTACCACGTCGTAACGCCGCGCCTCGTTCTTCAGCACCGACCCTTCGCCAAACCAGGCGCCGGCAGTCAATCCGGCGAAGCTTGCGGCCTTGCCGCCGCGGGAGACGATGCCCATCCGCGCCAGCCCGGTGACCACGCCGGTCCAATAGTCGAAACGGTCGCCGCGCATGAAGATGAATTCATTGGCGCTGTAGGATTTCTCTATGATGCCGCTGCGCGCGACGTCAATCTCGCGGTCATCCAGCTCACGCGACCAGGCCGCGATGCGCTTCAGGTAATCGGCAGCAATCATGATCCCGTTAAACTGTGGTCCATCCCGCTATGCTGCGCCGCAACAACGCGCCGGCCAAACGAAATTTGTCGGTCAATTGTCGGGCGCAAGACATTTCACCGTATCGCTTTGCCCTATGGAGAGCCACCGGCGCAATGTCATCTGCACGACACGCGTGGAAGCGCGAACGGGGCAAGGTGCCGGGTGCGGCGTTACCGCGCATGAACGGGTGGCGTCCGCACTGGAACGAGGCACCATTAGTTAGTCGGATGGCTTAGCCGGAACGGCCGATGTAAGATTATCGCTGTCTTTGCAACAAGAGACAAAGAGCGCGTGAAGCGCCGCTTCTGGAGGGAATAGGTGGATTACACGTTGGAGGTGCGCGGGGTGTCGCTGCGCTTTGGTGGCGTCCGTGCGCTGACCGAAGTGAGCTTTGGCGTCAAGCCTGGCGAATTGTTCTCCATTATCGGCCCCAACGGGGCCGGCAAGACCTCGATCGTCAACTGCATTTCCGGCCGCTACAAGCCGACTGAAGGCCAGCTTTTCTATCGCGGCAAGGACATCACGGGCCTTAATCCGAACGCCCGGCCCTCGATCGGCATCGGCCGCACCTTCCAGAATCTCGCGCTGTTCCACCACATGAGCGTGCTCGACAACATCATGGTCGGCCGCCATCACCTCCTGAAGAATAATTTCATCACGGGATCGCTATACTGGCTGACCGGGGCGCGGCGCGAGGAGCTCGATCATCGCCGCAAGGTCGAGGAGATCATCGATTTCCTCGACCTGCAGTCGGTGCGCAAGGCGACCGCCGGCACGCTTCCCTACGGCCTGCGCAAGCGCGTGGAACTCGCCCGCGCGATGGCGCTCGAACCACAACTCATCTTGCTGGACGAGCCGATGGCCGGCATGAACTTCGAAGAGAAGGAGGACATGACGCGGTATATCGTCGATCTCAACGAAGAGTTCGGCATGACCGTCGTGATGATCGAGCACGACATGGGCGTGGTGATGGACATCTCCCACCGCGTCATGGTGCTCGATTTCGGTCGCAAGATCGCCGAGGGCGATCCCGCCACCGTGCTCGCCGATCCCCACGTCAAGCGCGCCTATCTCGGCGAAGAGGACGAGGCGCTGGTCGATCCCGACGACGTGCCGCTGCCGCGGGAGAGCGCGGCATGATGGACTACGCCGGGAGAGCCGCGCGGGCCGACACCTTTCCCAAGATGCTGCGGCTGAATGCCAGGGAGCATGGCCGCGAGATCGCGCTGCGCGAGAAAGATCTTGGTCTGTGGCGTGAATTCACCTGGAACGATTACCAGGCCCGCGTGCGGGAATTCGCGCTCGGCATGATCGAACTGGGACTCGGCGGCGGTGACGTCATAGGCATCATCGGCGACAATCGCCCGGACTGGGTGGCCGCCGAAATCGCCAGCCACGCGATCGGCGCCATGAGTCTCGGGCTTTATCGCGACGTGCTGGATGAGGAAGCGGCCTACCTGCTGAACTACGGCGAGGCGAAGCTCGTATTCGCCGAGGACGAGGAGCAGGTCGACAAGCTCCTGGGGCTGGCCGACCGGGCGCCGCACCTGAAGCACATCGTTTATTCCGATCCGCGCGGCATGCGGAAATATGACGACCCACGCCTGATGGAGGCAAGCAAGCTCGCCGGCCTCGGCCGCGAGCGCGCCGCGCGCGAGCCCGGCCTCTACGACGCGCTGGTCGATGCCACCAATGGCGAAGACGTCGCGATCCTCTGCACGACGTCAGGCACGACAGCCAATCCGAAGCTGGCGATGCTCGCCGCCGGCCGTGTGCTCAAGCACTGCGCGACCTATCTCTCCTTCGACCCGAAGGGACCGGACGACGAATATGTGTCGGTGCTGCCGCTGCCCTGGATCATGGAGCAGGTCTACGCGCTCGGTAAAGGTCTGCTCTGCGGGATGAAGGTGAACTTCGTTGAAGAGCCCGACACCATGATGCACGATTTTCGCGAGATCGCGCCAACCTTCGTGCTGTTCGCGCCGCGGGTGTGGGAGGCGATCGCGGCCGACGTGCGGGCCGGCGTGATGGATTCGTCGCCATTGAAGCAAAGGCTCTACGACGTCGGTATGAAAACGGGGCTTGCCGCGCTCGAGCAGGGCAAGCGCTCGGTGGTCGCAGATCAGCTTCTGTTCCGCGCGCTCCGCGACCGCCTCGGCTTCACGCGGCTGCGCTCGGCGGCGACCGGCGGTGCGGCGCTCGGCCCCGATACTTTCAAATTCTTCCGGGCCATGGGGGTGCCGCTGCGCACGCTCTACGGCCAGACCGAGCTGCTCGGCGCCTATACCCTGCATCCGCCCGGCGCGGTCGATCCCGATACCACGGGGGTCGCGATGGACGAAACGATCGAGATCCGCGTCGACAACCCCGATGTCAACGGCGTCGGCGAGATCGTGGTGCGCCACCCCAACATGTTTTTGGGGTACTACAAGAACCCCGAGGCGTCCGCCGCAGACATCGAGGATGGCTGGATGCGTTCCGGCGATGCCGGCTATTTCAACGACAATCAGCAACTCGTGGTGATTGACCGCATCAAGGATCTCGCCGAGACCTCGCGCGGCGATCGGTTTTCGCCGCAATATATCGAGAACAAGCTGAAGTTCTCGCCCTACATTGCGGAAGCGGTCGTGCTCGGCGCCGGCCGCGACGCGCTCGCCTCCATGATCTGCATCCGCTATTCCATCATCTCGAAATGGGCGGAGAAGAACCGGATCTCGTTCACGACTTACAGCGACCTCTCCTCGCGTCCCGAGGTCTATGCGCTGTTGCGCAGGGAGGTCGAGACCGTGAACGCCTCGCTGCCGCCGGCCCAACGCATCTCCCGCTTCCTGCTCCTTTACAAGGAACTCGATGCCGACGACGGCGAACTGACCCGTACCCGAAAGGTGCGCCGCGGCGTCATCAACGAGAAATACGCCGACATCATCGACGCGATCTATCGCGGCGACGCGAACATTCCGGTCGATACCGTGATCCGCTTCCAGGACGGCACCACCCAGCGCGTGCGGACTACGCTGAAGGTGGTGGATCTGTCGCCTGCGGCGACCGCGGAGGCCGCGGAATGATTCACTCACGTATCGCCGTATGTTCGATCGCCATGCGCGGGCGCGACCCGCGCATCCATCATACTAGAAAGAATCTCTTTGAACGATGGATTGCCGGGTCAAGCCCGGCAATGACGAGTCAGGAATCAACATGAATACCCAGTTCCTGCTCCAGCTCCTGATCAATGGGCTCGTGGTCGGCACGCTCTATGGCGTGGTCGCGATGTCGTTTGTGCTGATCTACAAGGCGACGCAGGTCGTGAACTTCGCGCAAGGCGAGTTGCTACTGATCGGCGCCTGGGTGTGCTGGGCGCTGCTCGCCAAATACCAGGTGCCGTTCTGGTTGGGCATGCCGATCACGCTGGTGTTCATGTTCGTCTTCGGCATCGCAATCCAGATCGTGATCCTGCGGCCAATGATCGGAGAGCCGATCATCTCCGTCATCATGGTGACGATCGGCCTTTCGACGGTGTTCCAGGCCGCGCTGAAATGGATGTTCGGTGTCAACCCGCAGCCGTTCCCGCGCGTGTTCCAGAGCCAATCGGTCAACCTGTTCGGCCTGCAGATCCAGACCGTCTACGTGATGAGCCTCGTGGTCTCGATCGCGATGATGATCGGCATGGCCTGGTTCTTCCGCGCCTCCAAATACGGCCTGGCGATGCGGGCCACCGCCTTCAACCAGCAGGTCGCACAATCGCTCGGCATTTCCGTGAAAAGCGTGTTTGCGATAGCCTGGGCGATCTCGGCGACCGTCTCGGCAGTCGCGGGCGTCGTCGTGGCCGTCGTCAACGGCGTCTCTTCCGGCCTCTCCGCCTACGGCATCAAGGTATTTCCGGCGGCGATCCTGGGTGGTCTCGATTCTGTTGGCGGCGCCGTGCTCGGCGGCATCATCATCGGGCTGCTCGAGAATGTCGCGCAATATGTCGACAGTCAGTACCTGCACTGGGGCAATCTCTACGAGATCGCGCCAT
The DNA here is from genome assembly GCF_054063735.1 of Bradyrhizobium sp. USDA 10063. Lineage (NCBI taxonomy): Bacteria > Pseudomonadati > Pseudomonadota > Alphaproteobacteria > Hyphomicrobiales > Nitrobacteraceae > Bradyrhizobium > Bradyrhizobium sp. USDA 10063. The sequence goes on from NZ_JBSSGP010000002.1 coordinate 2,321,242, forward strand.
TCTACGTCTTGATCATCATCCTGATGATCAAGCCCTACGGCCTATTCGGCACCAAGGATATTGAGCGGGTCTGATCCATGGCGACGCGTTCCCTGATCCCCTCCGGCGACTTCCGCACCACCTATGGGGCGGACACCACGATCTTTCCGACCATCACCAGTCGCAATTTCGCAATCGTCGGCATCCTGCTGGCTTGCCTTGCGCCTTACGTCTTCTCGAATTACTGGCTCAGCATCTCGATCCAGATCGGGATCTTCGCGATCGCGGCCCTCGGCCTCAACGTGCTGGTCGGCTTCACCGGGCAGATCTCGATCGGCCACGCGGCATTCTTCCTGCTTGGCGCCTTCACCTCGGCCTATATCTCGAACAATGCGCCGATTCCGGTGTTCTTCGCGATTCCGCTCGCGGGCGTCGTCACCGCGCTGGTCGGCTTGATCTTCGGCGTGCCGGCCGCGCGGCTGAAAGGGCTTTATCTCGCCATCGCAACGCTCGCCGCACAATACATCCTGCTCGACTTCTTCTCCCGCGCCGAATGGTTTTCCGGCGGCTCGGTGCCGGCGAGCGCCGAGCCGTTCTCGATCTTCGGCTACACGCTTCGCGGCGACCGCCAGTATTTCTATGTCGTGCTGGCCTATGTCGTGGTCAGCTACCTCCTAGTGGATCAGCCATCAGCTGAAGGGCGGCGCCATCGACAGGGCGCTGCAACTCAACAACAACATCACCTTCCTGCGCGAGATCGCGATCGGGCTGATCATCATCGCGTTTCTGATGTTCGAGCCGGACGGGCTCGCGCATCGCTGGCGGCAGATCAAGGCATATTGGAAACTCTACCCGTTCTCGCATTGAGGTTGGAACGGGACGAATTACAATTGGCATCAACGAATAACAGGAGGAAAACACAAATGACGATCAAATCCCTTTTGAGCACCGTCTCTCTTGCGCTGCTGATCGGCGGCGCTTCGGCAGCGGCGCAGGCGCAGATTGCGATCGGCCATCTCGCGGATTATTCCGGCGCGACCTCGGACGTCGGTACGCCATATGGCCAGGCCGTTGCCGACACGTTCGCCTGGATCAACAAGAACGGCGGCATCGGCGGCAAGCAGGTCAACCTCGACACCAACGATTATGGCTACCAAGTGCCGCGCGCAATCGCGCTGTACAAGAAATGGTCAGGCGGAGACAAGGTATCGGCCATCATGGGTTGGGGCACCGCGGATACCGAAGCGCTCACCGGCTTCGTCGCGCAGGACAAAATTCCGTATGTCTCCGCCTCCTACGCGGCAGCACTGACCGACCCCGTGGGGGCCAGCGGCAAGGCAAAGCCTGCGCCCTATAATTTCTTCTACGGCCCAAGCTATTCCGACGCGATGCGCGCGATGCTGACCTGGGCGGCCGAAGACTGGAAAGCCAAGGGCAAGAGCGGCAAGCCCAAGTTTGTGCATATGGGCGGCAACCATCCCTACCCGAACGCGCCGAAGGCTGCCGGCGAAGCGCTCGCGACCGAACTCGGCTTCGAGGTGCTGCCGCCGATCGTGTTCGCGCTGACGCCGGGTGACTACTCGGCGCAATGCCTGAGCCTGAAGAGCTCTGGCGCCAACTACGCCTATCTCGGCAACACGGCGGCTTCGAACATCTCCGTGCTCAAGGCCTGCAAGACCGCCGGCGTCGACGTGCAGTTCCTGGGCAACGTCTGGGGCATGGACGAGAACGCCGCAAAGACCGCAGGCGATGCGGCGGATGGCGTCATCTTCCCGCTGCGCACCGCCGTCAGCTGGGGCGGCAATGCGCCGGGCATGAAGACCGTGATGGAAATCTCCAAGATGTCGGATCCGACTGGTAAGGTCTATCGCCCCGTGCACTATGTCGCTGGCGTCTGCAGCGCCCTGTACACCAAGGAAGCGCTCGACTGGGCGGCCAAGAACGGCGGGGCTACCGGTGAGAACGTCGCAAAAGGCTTTTACCAGAAGAAGGACTGGGTGCCGACCGGCATGGAAGGCGTCTGCAATCCCTCAACCTGGACCGACAAGGATCACCGCGGCACGCTGAAGGTCGACCTCTACCGCACCAAAATTGCCGGCTCGACCGATGGCGATCTCAACGATCTCATGAGCAAGGGCACGATCAAGCTCGAGAAGGTCAAGACTGTGGAGCTGCCGCGCAAGCCCGAATGGCTTGGATGGTGAGGCGCAGTGACGTCAACAACGCTCAGTCGTCATCCCCCGCGAAGGCGGGGGATCCAGTGCGCGGCGGCCTTGCGGTCAAATCGCAAACCGCCTCCGAAATACTGGGTCACCCGCCTTCGCGGGTGACGACGAGAAGGTGATCGCGATGACACAAGCCATCGAAACAACTCACCCGGCGCCCGCCGCGGTCCCCCCGGCGCCTCTCCTCAGTGTCAACAACATCGAGGTGGTCTACGACGACGTCATCCTGGTGCTGCGAGGCCTGAGCCTCGAAGTGCCCAAGGGTTCGATCGTGGCGCTGCTAGGGGCTAACGGTGCGGGCAAGTCGACCACGCTGAAGGCGATCTCGGGGCTGCTCAAGACCGAAGACGGCGAGGTGACGCGCGGCGAGATCATCTTCGACGGCGAGCGCATCAACGGCATCGATCCCGACAAGATCGTCCGCCGCGGCATCTTTCAGGTGATGGAGGGTCGCCGCATCATCGCCGATATGACGTCGCTGGAGAATTTGCGGCTCGGCGCCTTCACCCGCAGCGACAGCGAGGTCAATGCCGACATCGACATGGTCTTCAACTATTTCCCGCGCCTGAAGGAGCGTACGGGGCTGGCCGGATATCTCTCCGGCGGCGAACAGCAGATGCTGGCGATCGGCCGCGCGCTGATGGCGCGCCCGAAGATGATCCTGATGGACGAGCCGTCCATGGGGCTGTCGCCGCTGCTGGTCAAGGAGGTGTTCGCCATCATCAAGGAGATCAACCGCGACCTCGGCGTCACCATCCTCCTGGTCGAGCAGAATGCGCGGGCGGCACTTTCGGTGGCCAGCCACGGCTATATCATGGAACAGGGCAAGGTGGTGCTGGACGGAAGCGCCGACGAATTGCGCGACAACGAGGACGTCAAGGAATTCTACCTCGGCGGCGCCGGCGACCAGCGCAAGAGTTTCAAGAACCTCAAGAGCTTCAAGCGGCGGAAGCGGTGGCTGTGAGCGCAGCCGGGTGCCTATTGCAGCACCTGCTCCGCTTCCGTAACCGCGCAAAGAACATGATAGAACGAAGACGCAGGAATGGTGGCGACCAGCGACGTGCCGTCGTGGTCGAACTGATCGTGCCAGCCGCCCGCAACGGGGTGGCTCAGATAGTGCCGCTCCAGGCGCGCCAATGCGGCACGCGCCTCGTCGGCTGCACCCGCCTCACCGGCTTCGGCCTGCGCAATCCAGGCCTTTGCGATCTCGCTCTGCGGCCAGAGGCGCCGAGAGTGACGTCGGATGCGGCCCTCGACGTCGCCCTCGTCGGTGAGGCAGCCGGTCGCCTGGTCGCGATAACGCAGCGCCGAGGCCAGCAATTCACCGCGATAGCGTCCGGTCGGACAGCCGGTGATGCGCTCAAATCCCTTCAACAGCCAGACCCATTCGGCCAGGTGTCCAGGTTCGACGCTGACCGGCGGAATTTTGGACCAGTCTTCCTCGAAATATTCGCCAAGCACGTGGGTCTGCTTGTCATAGAGATTGGCAAGGAACAGCGCGAAGAACTCGCCGGCGCGTTGCTGGAACGCCAGATCATGCGTTGCGTCGAATACGGCGATCATCGCCTCGAACAAATGCATCTGCGGGTTTTGCCGCCGCGGCAGGGACGCCGGCGCCCCCTCGAGAAAGCCGCCATTCGGCGAGCGCAGATGCGCGTCGAGATAGGCGAGCAGCGCATCGATCTCCGAGCGCACCTGTGCGTCGCGATCAAGTCCATAAACGGTGGCGAGCGCCAGCAGCACGAAGGCGTGGTCGTAGGTGTCGCGCCGCGCGTCGAGCACACCGCCGTCGGCCGTCAACCTGTGGACAAAGCCCGGCCGGCCGTCCGGCGCCTTCGCGTTTGTCAGGAGATGATCGAGCCCCTTCAGCGCGATCTCGCGGCCTTCGGCGTACCAGCCCATCTGCGCGGCTTTGGCGTAGCAGTAGATTTGCCGGGCCTGAACGAACACGCGCCGCGGCGCCAGCCGATCGGCGCGGCCGTCCGGATCGAGCCGGTCGACAAAGCCCCCCGCCGCATCGTCCCAGCCTTCCGTGCCCCACAGCGGAAGGCAGTGATCGATGACGCGACGCTTCAGCCTGCCGACGACGTCGGCATCGGAAGGGTCGCTCGCCGCGGCGGTCTGCATATCTGCCATTGCATTTCCTGGAGCATCGCCAGTTCGGCGAGAAGCCGTCTGATAGCACGTCAAAGGCGGAGCGCAATCGCGCGAACCCGTGAGGATCACCCATGACGGATCACTATGACGCCCGCGAAACCCGCGATCCCGCCCAGCGCGAGGCGGAACTGTTCGCCCGCCTGCCGGACATCCTGCGCCAAGCCATGGCGGCGCCGGCCTATGCCGAGCGCCTTAAAGGCGTCGATCCTGCCACTATCACCAGCCGCGCCGCGCTGGCGCGCTTGCCGGTACTGCGCAAGTCGGAACTCCCGGCCCTGCACAAGGCCGCCCCACCCTTCGGCGGCTTCGTTGCCGGACCGCCGGGATCGTTTGCGCGCCTGTTCACCTCGCCCGGACCGATCTTCGAGCCCGAGGCCGCCCAGGGCGACGCTTGGCGCGGGGCGCGGGCACTGTTCGCGGCAGGCTTTCGTCCGGGCGACGTGGTGCTCAATACCTTCAGCTACCACCTTACCCCCGGCGGCTTCATCTTCGATACCTCCGCCCGCGCGCTTGGCTGCGCCGTGATCCCGGCAGGCCCCGGGAATACCGAGCAGCAATTCGAGCTGATCGAGGCCTACCGGCCGATCGGCTATAGCGGCACGCCGGATTTCCTGAAGATCCTGCTCGATGCGGCCGCGAGCGCCGGACGCGATGTCTCCTCGATCAAGCGCGCGCTGGTGTCGGGGGCGGCCTTTCCGAAATCGCTGCAGGAGGAGATCAAGTCGCGCGGCATCGAGGCCTATCAGGCGTTCGGCACCGCCGATCTGGGGATGGTCGCGTTCGAGACCGAGGCGCGCGACGGCATGGTGGTCAACGAGGACCTGATCCTGGAGATCGTCAGGCCCGGCACCGGCGATCCAGTCGCGCTGGGCGACGTCGGCGAGATCCTGGTCACCTCCCTCGACCCGCACCACCCCTGGATCCGCCTCGCGCTCGGCGACCTCACCGCGGCGCTGCCGGGTGTAAGCCCGTGCGGGCGCACCAATATGCGCATCAAGGGCTGGATGGGGCGCGCCGACCAGACGACCAAGATCAAAGGCATGTTCGTACGGCCTGAACAGATCGCCGAGATCGGCAAACGTCATCCGGAGCTCGGGCGGCTGCGCCTGATCGTCACGCGCTCCGGCGAGACCGACGTGATGACGCTGAAGGCAGAAGCGGCCTCGGCGAGTGCCGCCCTTCAGAGCGAGCTGGCAGCGACCTTGCGGGGCGTGACGAAACTTGGGGGCAATGTCGAACTGGTCGGCGCGGGGGAACTGCCGAACGACGGCAAGGTGATCTCGGACGAAAGGAGTTGATGGAAACTTCAAGGGAATATGGACTTGCGACAAGTTATCAGCAAGAAAACTCCAACTCAGCTACTCTAGCGCCAGGCACCGAGCATCGATGAGGCACTATCAGATGGCTGCGAGAAGACCAGCAGTCTTTTTCGATCGTGATGGAGTGCTGAACGAAGATACGGGCTATGTATTTGAGATCGGCAAGTTGAAATGGATAGAGGGCGCACGTGAGGCAGTAAAAGCCGTCAATGATGCGGGATACTTCGCCTTTGTGATCACCAACCAGTCGGGCGTCGCTAGAGGGCTATACGACGAAACTCAAGTGAACACGTTACATGAGTGGATGGCAGCCGAGTTGGCGAAGATCGGAGCCCGTATAGATGCGTTCGAATATTGCCCATATCATCCTGAAGCGACGATAGAACGCTATCGTCGGATCAGCGACCGACGCAAGCCTGCGCCGGGCATGATAACCGATCTACTGAAGCGCTTCCCGGTTGACATCGACCGGAGCATTCTTGTCGGGGACAAGCCTACCGATCTAGAGGCGGCCCGCGCCGCCGGGCTGAAAGGATACCTGTTTTCAGGTCAGAATTTGGAACGGTTCGTGAAACCGCTGCTGCAATCGAAAGAAGACCAAAGCTGATCGAGATGACGGACGAGACGCCTAGCGGACCTCCATGCGGACCAAGCGTTGGCCCGGCTCATATTTGAGGATGTCCTTCGGGCCAGGATGTCGAACAAGGTCTGAGCCGTCCAGAACATAGAGATCATCGGTATGCTTGCAGCGCCATTCGCCGTGACCGCTTAGCGGCAGATCGATCTTCTCGCCAAACGCGCTCACCCAGCCGACCTGGCGAGCAGGTGTGCCCACCATCATTGACCAGTCCTTCGAACTCTTGGTCAGCGTGGCGCCGGCTGCAAGGAACGTACCTACCCCGCACGTAATGTCGGGAACGACGGTCGAATTTGCGCCGAGCGTCGTACCAGTCTTGACCAACGTCTTCTTGAACACGGCATGACGGTTGACGGCGGCACGCGGGAACGAGATGTGGGTGAACACCATGTATGGTGCACAGAAGACAAAATCCTCAAGCTCGACATGGGAGAAAATCGAGACAGAATTACCAAGCCGACATGCATTACCAACGATAGCGTTGCGCTCAACGTAGGTGTTTTGGCCAAGACTGCAATTTTCGCCTATCACTGCTCCCGGCGCGACATGCGAGAAGTACCAGACCTTGGTAAAACTACCGACCTTCGCACCTTCCTCGACAACCGCGGTCGGATGGATGAATGGTGCACAAGAATCTTCGTCTAACCTCTTCATGCAAATACTCTATGTCCCGCAGGCGTCAGTCCACACACTTTTGGCAAGTTCCTATCGTATATTAGCAAACATCTCGACAAATCAAGGCAGGACAATACCTCTTCGAGATGCCGCAGGAAACTCCGAGCGCGGTCATATTGGGCGTATGGACGCGCCGACGACGTCATGTGCCGAGATGATAGCTCGCCGATGAGCGCGCCGCCATCGAAGGCCTAGGTGCCGCGCGGGCGTCCTGATCGGAACAGGTTTGATCGTGGGACCCAGGGAGCGAACCGCGCCGCACACGAGGTTGACCAACCTGCCCGCATCGAGCGCCTCCCGCGCCTTGATGATCGCGATATTGAGGCGGTTCTGCTTCACCACCGGACAGGTTCGGCTCCTGCTGCGTTTCAGGCACCGATCACATCATCCGGGCGATGGCGCGGCATTCTAGCTTGTCCAAGCCCTTAGATTCGGATACGAAACCCGAGTTTTCATCAGGCGCACGAGGAAAGTGGCCGTTAGCCAGCAGCCCATGCAGTACATTCGATTTGGAGCGCTGATCAGCCTTCATCTGCTTGCCTACTGTCTAACGCTAGTCTTCGTTTCACAGCTCTATCCCCAATATCACGTCTACTTTCGCTGGGATGATTTACCACAGGCGCTAGCCGCAGTGGCGGCATTCTCCCTCGTCTCGGCTGTTTTCGCATCTTCGCAGTTCAGCTTTGGGTACTTCATCGGCTTCTATTTTTACTCCATGATAGCTGGTTATCTCTGGCTGAACTGCTTTTCAGAGTTCAGTTATGACCATCGGCTGGCAGGAATCTCGGCGTACGCTTCTGCAGTTGCCTTTCTTTTGCCTGCGCTGTTTCTGAAGTTACCCCTGAAGCAATTCTGGGCACCCTCTCCCATCGCGTTCGATCGCTTTCTCAGTGCGATTCTGCTAATCGCGGGAGTGACGTTCGCGGCCGGAGCAGCGTATAATTTCAAGCCCGTCAACCTCGAGCGCCTGATCAAACTCGACAATGACATCTCGGCCCTTCGCGACACACTCAAGTTTCCGAGCCTTCTCAGCTATCTCATAGGCATCATCGCGAGCGCAGTACTGCCGTTCGCGTTCGCCTGCTTCGTCGAATATCGCAGGCTTTGGCGGGCTACAGCAGCGTTAGCACTACTGTTCTTCTTGTATCCGATCACCCTAAGCAAGCTCGCGTTGTTTAGTTCGGCTTGGGTTGGACTAATCGCATTGTTGGCCCGATTCATCGAAGCGAGATTGGTCGTCATCATCTCTCTGCTGGTGCCAACTGCGGTCGGCGTTTTGCTAGTTATCCTGTGGAAAATCGATGCAGCGCGGAGTTCAGAGGCGCTGCCATATTTTGCGTTGATCAACTTCCGGATGATCACGTTTCCCTCGCTGGCAATGGACTACTACAACGAGTTCTTCTCCAAGAATGAACTGACTTTGTTTTGCCAGATGAGTTTCTTGAGAGCCCTTGCAAACTGCCCCTATCACGAACCGCTCGGAATTGTGATCTACAAAGCGTTTGGAATTGGCGGGAATTTCAACGCGTCGCTGTTTGCGACCGAGGGGATCGCCTCGGTGGGCGTTTGGCTGGCGCCCACAACGGCTTTTGCTAGCGGGCTCGTGATCGCGCTGGGAAACCGTGTGTCCGCCGGACTGCCGCCGCGCTTTGTGCTTACGTCCGCGGCCTTGCTACCGCAAATTTTCCTCAACGTACCGCTGACTGTTACCATGCTGACCCACGGAGTCCTCGTCTTGTTCCTGCTTTGGTACATTACGCCTCGTGATGCATTTGAGGCGAAATCGAACGCTTCGAACTGAAATTCTGCCATTGAAGCGGTCGAGGCGTCAAACGAACGGATTCGACGGAAAAGCCGCAGCGAGGTTTTTTGAAAGCAAGTCGACGCCCACCGAATGATCGGGCTTGGGCGGTCCCGGCGCATTCATACTGCGCCGCAACAATCTGTAGGCGGGGCTCGCGAGGAAATATCGTGAAAACTCCATCTTGTAGGAGTGGACCCCTTCGAGATGGGCATAACGATTATGGTAGGGAGCCGGCTCGATGAAGTCGTGGATCGCGAGCAACCCACCATCGGCCAGAACCCGGTCAGCCTCTGCGACACAGCGCAGGTGCAGACGAGGGTCAACCAGATAGAGGCAGAAGCCGAAGATCACGAGGTCGAACTGGCCGTCGGCAAACGGCAGCAGATCGGCAGTTCCAACCTCAAGTGATAACGAGGGATACCGGCTTCGGCCATCCGCCACGGCCTTGGAGGATGGCTCGATGCCAAACCCCGTCGCTCCGAACTGCTCGCAAACTCCGGCGACGCGATAGCCGTTGGCACACCCGATCTCGAGCACCATCGTCGGCGAGACGCCGACTTCCTGCAAGGTGGTCAGGACGATATCCTGGCCGGCCCCGTGCAAATGTTCCTGATTGCGCGCATACCACGCGTCTCCCTCGCTTTCGAGGAATACCTCTCGTTGGCTGCGCTCTGTCATCGGCCGGCCCGACGCATCGAATTGCTATAATCAGTCATTCCAACAGTTTGTGCCATTTGCTCGAGGCTTTGCCAAGCTTCGGAAATCGGTGGTGGTCACTCTCTCGGGCGACCGGTCCATCACGGCGTCTGGCCGGGTATGCCGCATTTGAGCGATCGCAATCAAGCTATTCACGCCGCGGCGGTGCCGACGATCAGCGACCGTTATCCTCTTTGGTTCAGTTTTTGATTGGCGCAATCGGCTGGTCTATATAGCCAATATGATCCACGATATGCCGCCAAACACAGGCCAGAGCGCGACACCACGATGCTGATCGTGTTCCGAGCCGACGCCGATACGGCCATTGGAGGGGGCCACGTCATGCGGTGCCTGACGTTGGCAACCGAAATGCAGCAGCGCGGCGCCGACGTTCTCTTCGTGTGCGCCGCAGGGACCGCCGAGACCGTGCCCGCCCTCGCCCGCTCCGGAGTCCGCTGGCTTGAGGCCGACCAACACGACTGGAGCGTGGCCCTCGCGGACGGCAAGCTGGTCGGGACGCAGATTGATCTCGTCGTCGTCGATTCCTATCGGCTCGGCGAGTCATTTGAGCGCTCACTGCGCCGGCATGGGTGCCCGATCCTCGTGATCGACGATGCGCCCGTGCGCCCGCATGATTGCGACCTCCTCCTTGACATGACGCTAGGTCGGAGCGCCGACGACTATGCCGGATTGGTCCCGCAGCATTGTCGCGTACTCGCAGGCGCATCCTATACGCTGCTGCGTAGTGCGTTCGGAGAACTGCGCGCGACTGCGCTGGCGCGGCGACGCGCGGCATCGGAGCTTAAATCGATATATGTCTCGCTCGGGCTCACCGACATCGGAGGTCAGACGGCTGCCATCGCCCGGTCCCTGGTAACGGCGGGCAACTTTTCGCGGATCATTGTGGTGACCGGCCCCACCGCGTCGTCTTTCGACGAGATTGTCGCGCTTCGGAAAGAAGCAGCGCGGATTGAAGTCTATGTCGACCCTCCCGAGATCGCCGAACTGATGGCAAGTGCCGACCTCGCAATCGGAGCGCCCGGCACCTCGAGTTGGGAGCGGTGCTGCCTCGGTCTTCCATCGATCGTGTTCATTGTCGCCGACAACCAGCGCGAGAATGCCCGCGCGCTTGAGAGGGTCGGTGCCGCGCGAATCGTTCCACGCGATTCCAACGGGCCTGAGGCGATTTCGCGGATGCTGCGTGAACTCATCCTTCGGCCCGACGAACTCGCGCGGATGTCACGGCAGGCGGCCGACGTATGCGACGGCAATGGCGCTCGACGCGTCGGCGAGACCATCGATGAACTTGTAGGGCCGGAGCGTGCCGGGCGGCTAACGCTGCGCCGAGCTACTGCGGATGACGCGCGTCGTCTCTGGCTCTGGAGGAACGATCCAGACGCCCGCGCGATGTCCGGCGATAGCCGGCCAGTGCCTTGGGATACCCACACAACATGGCTACACAAGCGGCTCACCGATCCGAACACGCTGATTTTCATCGTCGAAGCCGATGGAAGACCTTGCGGCAACGTGCGTTTTCACATCGAATTGACGGGGACAGCGGTGGTCAGTATTGCAATGGCCCGGAACATTCGCGGTCGGGGATATGGCGCCAATACCTTGGCTTTGGCCTGCCAGGAAGCGTTCAGGCAACGGTTCTGCGAACGCGTCGAGGCGCGAGTGAGACCGGAGAATCTCGCCTCGCAGAGAATCTTCCTGAAGTGTGGCTTTGTGCCGGCCGGCCGGGACGCTGAATTTCTTATCTATCACCTTCCTACGTACGGCGCGGCGGAGGGAAACAGTAGGACGATGGGATAGGCGCGTGTTTTGCAAAGTTGTGCGGCTCGACAGTCGGTCTTGCAGAAGCCTTCAATGTGTTGCGAGAGGTTAATCATGAGCGAGAGCCCGGAGCTCGAGATCGCCGGCCGCAAGATCGGCCGCAATCACCCTCCTTACATCATCGCAGAGTTGTCGGCGAATCATAACGGCCGCCTTGCCAAGGCCCTGGAGTTGATCGAGGCGGCGGCCGCGACCGGCGCGGATGCAATCAAGATCCAGACCTACACAGCCGACACCATGACGATCCCGCACGACGGGCCGGATTTCCAGATCAAGGGCGGGTTGTGGGACGGCTACCAACTCCACCAACTCTACAAGGAGGCCTACACGCCATTCGAGTGGCACGCAGAGATGTTCGCGAAGGCGCGTGAACTCGGGATCACGATTTTTTCGACCCCCTTCGACGAAACCGCCGTCGATCTGCTCGCCGGGCTCGACGCGCCGGCCTACAAGATCGCTTCCTTCGAGGTGACTGACCTGCCGCTCATCAAATATGTCGCCAAGCGCGGCAAGCCGATGATCATCTCGACCGGCATGGCGAATCTCGGCGAAATCCAGGAAGCCGTCGAAACCGCGCGGAGCAATGGCGCTGGCGGCATTGCGCTGCTGCACTGTACCAGCGCCTATCCAGCGCCGATCGAGGAAGCCAACGTTCGGACCGTCAGGCATCTCGGAGAGGCGTTCGGCGTGGTGTCAGGCCTTTCCGATCACGCGCCTGGCTCTGCAGCGTGCGTCGCCTCTACCGTTCTGGGAGGCGCCATCATCGAAAAGCACTTCACGATCTCGCGCAACGACGGCGGGCCTGACGCAGCGTTTTCGCTCGAACCGAATGAATTCAGGAAGCTCGTTGACGATTGCAAGTCGGCATGGGCTTCGCTTGGTAGCGTTGACTACAGTCTGGCTCCGAGCGAGGCCGCCAATACCCGCTTCCGTCGCTCGATTTACGCAGTCAAGCCGATCAAGGCAGGCCAGCCACTCACCTCAGAGAATGTGCGCGTGATCCGACCCGGCTTTGGCCTGCCGCCCAAGCACCTGCCTGACATCATCGGGCGCATGGCCGCGCGTGACATCGCCTATGGTGAAGCGCTAACGTGGTCGGCGATCGCCTGATCGACCTGAGACTCTTCAGCTCCCAAGAAAACCTCCGCGGTCGCCTGGAAAACACATGTCCCTTCGCTACGCCAAATCAGAAGAATTCCTCGAGCGCGCCCGAAAGACGATCCCGCTCGGCGCGCAGACCTTTTCCAAGAGTGTGACGCAGTATCCGTTCGGCGTTTCGCCCTATTTCGTTGCGCGCGGCAAGGGATCGAAGGTCTGGGACGTCGATGGTCACCAGTATATCGATTTCATCAATGGTCTTTGCTCGGTGACACTCGGCTATTCCGATCCCGACGTGAATGCGGCGGTGGCGGCGCAGCTCGAGGACGGTACGATCTTCAGCCTCTCACATCCGCTGGAAACCGAAGTCGCGGAGCTCCTGTGCGAGGTTGTGCCGAGCGCGGAAATGGTACGATTCGGCAAGAATGGATCGGACGCCACGGCGGGCGCCATCCGTATCGCACGCGCTTTCACCGGGCGCGACCACGTGCTGGTCTGCGGCTATCACGGCTGGCAGGACTGGTACATCGGCTCGACTGCGCGCAATAAGGGCGTTCCGCAGGCGACCCGGGACCTCACTCATGGCTTTGCCTACAACGACCTGCCGGCGCTCGAGAAAGCACTCGCCGAACACAAGGGCCAGGTCGCAGCCGTCATCATGGAGCCGATGAACGTTGTCGCGCCCGCACCAGGCTATCTCGAAAGCGTCAAGGCGCTGACCCACGCTGCCGGCGCCTTGCTGGTGTTCGACGAGACGATCACCGGTTTCCGCTATGCGCTCGGCGGTGCACAGGAGTTGTTCGGCGTAACCCCTGATCTCACGACGCTCGGCAAGGGCATCGCCAACGGCTTCCCGCTGTCGGCCGTGTGCGGCCGCGGCGACGTAATGCGCGAGATGGAGGAAGTCTTCTTTTCATTCACGATGGGCGGCGAAACGCTTTCTCTGGCGGCCGCCAAAGCAACGATCGGGAAGTTGCGGCGCGAACCCGTGATCGCGGCCATGAACGAACGCGGCTCGCGCATTCTCGCCGAGGTGCCGAAGCTGATCGCCAAGCACGGCATCGGACATTTCGCTTCCGTCAGCGGTCACCCGACCTGGTCGTTCCTGATCTTCAAGGATATTGACGGAACCAACGCCTTCGAGATCAAGACGCTCTGGATGCAGGAGATGATGGAGCGCGGGCTGTTGTCGTTCGGCACGCACAACCTCAGCTACTCGCACAGCGAGGCGGACGTCGATGCGCTCCTCGCCGCGTATGAAGCGATCTTCCCGATCTTGCGACAGGCGGTCGACAATCGTGCCATCCGCCAATACCTCAAATGCGAGCCGTTGGAGCCGCTATTCCGAGTTCGCTGATGGCGGCGCGGGACGATATCGCGACCTCCCCCGCGTCCAGGATCGGACTGGGCACGGTGCAGTTCGGCACGGCCTACGGCGTATCAAACATCGCCGGACAGGTCCCGGCGGCGGAAGTCGCGGCGATCCTCCGCTCCGCACATGCGGCCGGAATTCGCGTGCTCGACACGGCCGCAAGCTACGGCACTGCGGAAGAGATCCTGGGCGCCGCGCTCGCCCCCCATCAGGACTTCGCAATCGTGACCAAGGCGCTGCCGCTCAGCCACGGCCTTGAAGAGGTCGAGCGACGGGCGCGGCGATCGCTCGATCTGCTCGGACGGAGACCTGCCGACGCCATTTTGATTCACGCGGCGGGTGATCTTGCTGGCCCTGACGGGCCGCGCCTGTGGGCGCTACTCGAGCGGCTGCGCGACGAAGGCCTGTACAGGCGCATTGGTATCTCGGCCTACTTCGCCGACGGGCCGCTCGAGCTCGCCCGGCAGTACCGCCCCGACCTGATGCAGCTGCCCTTCAGCATTCTTGATCAGCGGCTGCGGCAGAACGGAGAGCTCGCCCTGCTGAAGCAGCTCGGTATCGAGATTCACGTCCGCTCGGTCTTCCTGCAAGGATTGCTCTTCATGGATCCCGCCCGGCTGCCGCCGCGGCTTGCCCACGCCGGACCGGCACTTGCGAACACCCAGGCTCGCATCAGGCAGGCAGGCCTGCGACCAATCGAGGCGGCGGTCGGCTTCGTGCTCGCGCAGGATCACGTCGATGTCGCGGTTGTGGGTGTCACCAGCGCCGACGAACTCGCCGAGATCGTCGCCGCATCGGCGACGCGTGTCCGCGATCTTGATTGGCGGGCTTGCGCGATCGACGACCCAGTCACACTCACCCCGTCACTCTGGGAGCCGGACCGCAATCGATGATCCTCGCCATCCTCCAGGCCCGCATGTCCTCGACCCGGCTTCCCGGCAAAGTGCTCAAGTCCATTCTGGGTCGCCCGATGCTCGCCTGGCAAATCGACCGCATCCGCCGCTCGAAGACCATTGACCGGCTCGTCGTCGCCACCAGCCAGGAACCATCCGACGATCCCATCGAAAGCTTCTGCGACGCTAACGAGGTCGCCTGCTATCGCGGCGCGCTGCATGACGTGCTGGCCCGCTTTCACGGCGCGGCAACAGCCTTCGGCCCGGCCGAACACGTGATCCGGCTGACTGGCGACTGCCCGCTGATCGACTGGACGATCATAGACGCCGCGGTCGAGCTACAGCTGCGCGCCGGGTCGGACCTCGCAGGCAACGGCATCGAACGCACCTATCCTGACGGTCTGGACGTCGAAGTCGTCTCGTTTTCGGCGCTCGACCGGGCCCATCGCGAGGCGACCGATCTGGGCGCGAGGGAGCACGTGACGCAGTACATCTACAGCCACCCGGAAACATTCCGCCTCGCGCATTTGACGCAGACGCCAGACCTTGGCGCGCTGCGCTGGACGGTCGATACGCCGGCGGATTTCGAGATGGTCGAGAGGGTGTTTGCGGGATTGGCCGGGCGCAACAACGATTTTCTCCAGCAAGACGTGCTCCACTTTCTCGAACAACATCCTGACATCGCCGCAATCAATGCGCCGTGAGGGCCACCAATCCAGTGCGCTTTTCCAAGCAACCCAAAGGTGACGCGCGCAAATCTCGCCAGCCGCTTTCCCTTGCAATACTCGCCTGAACTGACTAATACCGGTCGAAATTTTCAACAATTCCGAATTGTAACCATGCTCGACAAGAAGGCCATTCTGATCACGGGCGGCACCGGCTCGTTCGGCACCGAGTTCGTCAAGGTCCTCTTGCGGGATCACAATCTTCGGAAAATCATCGTCTATTCACGCGACGAGTACAAGCAGGCCATGATGGCACAGGCGATGCCCGACAGCCGCCTGCGCTTCTTCATCGGTGATGTGCGCGATCTCGACCGCTTGAATATGGCGATGCGCGAGGTCGACCTCGTGGTTCACGCGGCGGCCATGAAGCACGTCCCGATCGCAGAATACAACCCCATGGAGTGCGTCAAAACCAACGTCTTCGGCGCCGAGAACGTGGTGCAGGCGGCGATCGCGAACCGTGTTCCCAAGGTCGTCGCGCTGTCGACGGACAAGGCTTGCAACCCGGTGAACCTCTATGGCGCCACCAAGCTGGCCTCGGACAAGATTTTCGTCGCGTCCAACAACCTGTCCGGCAACACCGGGACCAAGTTCGCAGTAGTTCGCTACGGTAACGTGGTCGGATCCCGCGGATCGGTCGTCCCGTATTTCCGCGAGCTCATTGGCAAGGGAAGCGACCATCTGCCGATCACCGATCCGCGCATGACGCGGTTCTGGATCACGCTCGACCAGGGCGTGGACTTCGTGCTCTCGAGCGCCAGGATGATGCAGGGCGGCGAATTGTTCGTCCCGAAGATCAAGTCGATGTGCATTGTCGATCTGGCCAAGGCGATGGCTCCAGATCGTCCGCACAAGGTCGTGGGCATCCGGCCAGGCGAAAAGCTTCACGAGGTGATGATCACCGAGGACGACGCGCGCTTCACGATCGAGCTCGAGGATCGCTACATCGTGCAGCCGGCGCTGGCGTGGTGGAGCTACAAGGGATATGGGGACATCGGCCAGCCCGTCCCCGAGGACTTCCGTTACGCCAGCGACACCAATCCCGAGTGGCTCGACGCGGCGGCGCTGAAGGCCATGCTCGACAAATCCGCGAGCCTCCATGGCTAGGGCTTCAATCCCCTATGGTCGCCAGATCATCGACGACGAGGATATCGCCTCGGTAACCGACACGCTGCGCTCGGCGTGGCTGACGACGGGCCCCAGGGTCGGCGACTTCGAGCGGGCGTTCGCTGAGTTTTGTGGCGCAAGGGAAGGAGTTGCCGTCAACAGCGGAACCGCAGCGCTTCACGCCGCCATGCGCGCCTTGAAGATCGGTCCCGGCGATGAAGTGATCGTTCCGGCGATCACATTTGCGGCTTCATCGAATGCGGTGGTCTATGAAGGCGGTACGCCAGTATTCGCTGACGTGGAGCCTGAAACGCTGCTGATCGATCCTGCATCCGTCGCCGAGAGGATCACGGAGCGGACCCGCGCCATCGTCGCGGTCGACTACGGCGGGCAGCCAGCCGACTACGATGCACTGCGCGCGCTCGCCACCGGCCGCGGGATCAAGCTCGTCGCCGACGCGTGTCACGCTCCCGGGGCAACCTACAAGGGCCGCAAGGTCGGAACGATCGCGGATCTCTCCGCCTTCTCATTCCATCCCGTGAAGCACCTTACGACCTGCGAAGGCGGCATGGTGTTGACTGACGATTCCGAAATGGCCGCGCACATGCGCCGCTTCCGCAATCACGGAATCGATTCTGACCACAGGTCGAGGGAGAAGACCGGAACCTTCTCCTATGACATGGTCGAGCTCGGCTACAACTACCGACTTCCGGACGTACAATGCGCCCTCGGGATCGCGCAGCTGAAGCGCTTGCCGCTGTGGCTGGACAGGCGTCAGGCCATCGCGGCCCGCTACCACGAGATGTTCGCCGACATACCCTTTGTCCGTCCGCTTGCGACGCATCCGGACAGAACTAACGCCTACCATCTCTATGTGATCCGCCTCGACCTCGGCCAGCTCAAGGTGGACCGACGCCGCGCCTTCGATCATCTCAGGGCGGCCGCCATCGGCGCGAACGTGCATTACACACCCGTCTATCATCTCAGCTTCTATCGCGAACGGTTTGGCCATCAGCCCGGTCTCTGCCCTCACGCCGAGGCGGTCTACCGGGAAATTCTGACTCTGCCGATGTTCCCCGCGCTGTCCGAGGCTGACCAGGACTACGTCGTCAGCACCGTGGCCGGACTGAAGCATCTTTGCTGAGTCCATTCGCCGCCCCCTCTCGATCTTTCGGCCGAGATGGACTGGCAACCGCCGCTCGCGGGCGATTCAGACTTCCGGAATCCGAAGCGCCACAGCGGGTTGACCACTCTGCGATGGTTTTGCACAAAGCGGGATCTCGACTAGTGCTATCCAGAAAATGCAGGGCCAGAAATTTGATACCAGCGAGGTCACCGGTCCCGTGGCAACGATGACAAAGAGGAACGGCGCCAAAACGGTCAGGAAGCCGCTGGCGCCGCTAAACATCGATTCAATGCCGGTACGAAAACAAATGCCGACGACAGCGGCAAGCACGAGCGCCAGGACAGCACCAAAATCGACATAGAAAGCGCCAGGAAGAGCGACATACGTCCCGTAGTTCGGCAAATTCTTTGCCATGTCGTAGCGCATGTCGGTACCGGTAAGCTTGCTCAGGATCTGCCCGACCTGCGAAAACTGGTAAAGACCGACCGCGTGCTTCAAGTTGTTCGACTGGAAGATGCGGTCGAATTCGCTGATGCCTTGGGTAAGGTAAATCCAGGCCATGGCCCGGCCATAGCTTGCTCCAACATCACGAGCAGACGAGAGTTCGATATTCAAGACGGATGCATACTGCAAATAAACGTCGGTGAAGGGATTGGCATTGTGCAGCTGCTCCGTCCCAACCTTCTGCTCAACCGCCTTTGCAGCCGGGGCATTTGCAACTTCTTTCAGCCGATCGAAAGCTTGCGCAGACTGGACACCGCGAGAAACAAACACAAGATCATTGTAGGCCGATACCCCCATCGACAGCAGCAGCAGCAGTGCGACAGGAGCGATATGCGTTGACCGTACCGCTAAGATGTTCACGCGGCCATTTTGACCGACATCAGAAACAAGGAAGCCTATGCTCGCAAAGAACGACGCCAGCAGGGTTGCCGAAAAGAAGAGCCGACCGCCCTCAAATTTCGCCTGGTAGATAAAGACTGCCACGGTTGAGGCGAGCAGCGCCGCGAGGGACAACCACGAAACAGCCCGCCATCTCGAACAGGTGACGATCCACGCTACGGCAATTGCAGAAACGAGGAAGCGGCCTAGTCCTCCCAACCATGAGCCGACGTAACCTGCGTTTGCCTGTTCAACCACGAGCGAGCGCAAAACCGTCGCCGGAACATCGAAGCCAAAACCGCGGACAACTGCGAAATTATAGGTCATGATCCCTGCGCCTATCGCCGCGGCGCATGAGAGAATGATTATCCAGAAGTTCGCTTGCCAGGCCGCCTGTCCGGTGGCAGGCTGTTTACCTTCGGATCGAACGCGGAACGGGAAGAAAAAACCCAGGAAGAACGCGACATACCATCCGAAAAAGAAGGCCCAGGCGCCGAGGCTGACAGGGGCCCACGTACCGTAAGCGGTCAAGTAGCGAAGCCCCAGCACCAACGCCATCGGAAAAAGCAGAGCTCCGACGACCAGCATCATCAACCAGCGATAGCTGACGCAAAGAGTTGGCATGGTGCTCCACGATTGATATTGCAGTGCCGTCGCTGGTATTATCACCAAATACGTCGAAAATCGTGATCGCACGCGTCTTCGCGACAGGCGGCCTACGGTGGTCGATGCGCGCACTTGCCGTGGCACATTCAGCCACAGAAAGTATCGCTAAGCGACACATATATTTTCTGGAATTGTTGTGTAAAGTGTCCAGAGCGTGCGTGCCGGGCACGAGCGTGAAAATTGGTCCGAATTCTGTCCTGGGAGCCAATGGGTGGCATCATCATGGGTGTCCACGTGCGACTTATCCAAGAGCGCCTGTGTTGAGCACGGCGGTCTTGATATTGGCGGGCCCCCGCCCTATTCGCACGTCGCCAGGCCGTTCATTCCGGGCGTGTGGTTGTGGTTTGGATCCTGGCCGGCCGTCGTTGGGGTAACTATTGGCGACGGCCCGGTTGTCGGCGCCGGTGCGGTCGTCACCAGGGACGTTCCGCCGGTCTCGATCGCGGTTGGATGGCCCGCCATAATCTTTCAGAAGTCAAATTAGTGAAGTCTCGCTATACCTTTTTCACGCTCATGGCATTCGCGAGCGTGATCACGCTCGGCAAGGCTGCAATTCTGGCGGGCGTGCTTTCCCCAACCGACTTTGCTAGCTATTCGGCAACGTTTGCCGTTGCCGGCTTTGTCGCGAGCGCAACAAGCTTCGGCCTCGTGGAGGGCATGGTCAAGAAATTCACGCGGCTGGTTGCGTTTGGCCGGTCCCCTGAGTTGCGCAAAACGCTCGGCTCGGACGTGCGAAGACTCGTCTGGAGGCATTTGGCGGCAGCCGGTCTCCTCGCTTTGATCACTCTCGCATTCTACGGCTGGCGGACCGCGATCGTGGCTTCCGCGATTGCCGTACTGGCGTTCGCTACCAACGCCTTCGCGATTTCAGCCTCGCTGTTCAGGGCTTACGACAAGCTCCTCGGGATGAGCGCCTCGGCGATCTTGCGCGCAGCTTGCGCGCTAGTGTTCTGCACAGCGTTCGCATCGCTTTTCAATTGGCAGGCGGGCCTCTGGGCAGAAGCCGTGTCTTCCGCTTTGGTCGGTGTCGCCGTTCTGTTCTATCTTCGCGACGTCATTCGTTCACGGGCTGAAGCTCCCAACCCGGGCGCCGTGGACAAGGATTCGTTCGTCAGCCATGAGTCGGACGGCATATGGCTGTTTGCGGCGGCGACCACTGCGCTCGTCCCCATCAGCTTCGATCGAAGCTGGGTGCTGCATTTCGGCTCCGAAATTGATGGTGCCAAATATGCGTTCGCCGGCATCTGGGTGAGCGCGGCCTATACGGTAACCAGCATCTTTGTGCAGAAGTGGGGACCCGATTTCATCCGCGCGCGAATTGCCCTTGGGGGCGCTATGCTGAGAGCCGCGCTGGCCCGCTCGGCCGAAGTGGCAGCATTGATAGCTGTCGGTTCGATCGCTTCCTTCGTGCTCCTGAGCCAAGTCTACCCCGATACCTATTGGGTGAAATACAGACTATCCTGGATTGACGCAGCTTGCACCGTCGTGGCCCTGACGCTTCAGCTCAGTCCGGTTTTCGACTGGGCCTTGATCGCCCATGACGGAGAGCGCGCAGTCTTCGCCGCGGCCGCCGCATTCGTGCTTTCCTGGGCCGTCCTCTTTCTCATCGTGACGGTTTTCCACTTGGGATTCCCCGCCTACATGCTGTCGTTTGGCTGCGCACGAGCGATCCAAATTGCCGTCGCGACAATCATGATTGCCCGGAACGGGCGCATAGCGGCTCTCCCGCAACGGAAATGACGCTATCGCCGCGCGACAGCTTCAAAAGAAGCGACGGCCGCGAGTCATCTCCAGCACCCTCGAAGCGGCTGAGGACCAAGATGGGCATGGCGATGATGGTAGAGCCGGCTCGATGAAGCTGTAGATCGCGAGCAACCCACCATCGTCGGTCGGCACCAAGGAAAGCCGGCGCTAAGTGAAACCATGATGAATCCGCTGGCGTATTGCAACGGCAACCATGATTTGCCCGCCATCGCCGAGCGCATCGCGGCGGGCGCGCTGGATTGCGCCGCCATCGCCGCCAAGCTGTCCGGGGCCGGCTTGCTGGCCGAAGTGGATTCCGGTAACGCGGCGGGGTTGATCGCAGCGCGGGCGCAATGCTAGGGAGTAGCTTACTCGCGGGCGGCAGCGATAGGAAGTCGAGCGCGATTGTCCCTGGCCGATGAGAAGAGACTTCCAGCATGCCCCTAACCCATCGCCAGGAGCGTATCGGGCAGGCGCTGTGCGTTCTGCGTGACAAATTGGATCAGCCTTCGTTCTCTTGCGCCGAGATCAGCAAACGCCTGGACGAATTGGGCTTCGAGTGGTTTGTCGAGGCCATCCACCATGGCTGAATTGAAGCTGCGCTTGTGTCCCGACGCCCTCCTGCGGCCCGCGGAAGGTGGCTGGGTTGCCACCAATCCCCGCACGCACACCCATGTGGGGTTGTCACCGGCGGCTGTGGCGGTTGTTGGCATGCTGGCCGAGGGCGCTTCCGCCGATCGCTGGCGAGATGACTTGGCCGAGGTGGAGGGCGTGGATCGGACCGGCTTCGACTTTTGCTACGGGCTGTGGTCCGATCCGAGTCGCCTCACTGACCCGGCGACGACGGTGCAGCAAGGGGGGTCCCTGCTCGATCTGCTGCATCGGCGCTGGATTTTGTGCGCCGACGACCAGCGGGACTATCGCGCCTATCTGGCGCCGCTTACTTCAGTTCTGGACCGCAGCCATCTGGGCACCTTTCACCAGTTGATCGGCCAGCATTTGGCCTTGACTTTGCGGCTGCGTGACACATGGCGCTGGTGGCACGATTCCAAATTCACTTCCGATGGCATGGCACTGAAGGCTGGCCCCTACAAATGGGTGCAGGAGCCGTTCTTCGACGCCTATTTCGCCGACCAGTCGGTGGCGGGTGAGCGGTTGTTAGATTTCGCGTGCGGCAACGGCTTCTATTCGCGCAAGTTCGCCGCCATGGGAGCGGTGGTGCTGGGCATCGACACCCAACCGGAGCTGATCCGCATTGCTGAAACCAATGCGGCAGGCACCTGCCAATTCCTCCATCCGGTTGACCCACAGGCTAGCTTAGCGGCCTTGCTGGACCTTGAGGCGAGCAGGTTCGACCGTGTCTACATGAGCGACATCTTGTTGCTGCTGCTGGAGCCGGGGGGAGATTGAAGTCGCGGCTCGCGCAGTGATTTTGGCCTTGGCGCGGCTGCTTCGGCCGGGCGGAAAGTTGCATCTGTTCGAGCCGAACCCCATGTTCTGGTTGGGCTGCCGCCTGGGCAGCTCCAGCGACCCTATGCTGGTCGTGAGCGAGTATCGCGAACAACTCTACACCGTCGCCCCGACCTTGGACCGGGTGATGGAGGTGATGGGCGGGTGCGGATTCGTATTGACTGAATACGCTCATCCTCCCGGAGACCACATCCCCGAGGACGAGGTGGCGTTGCGCGCCTTCGCCCGCCGGTTCCCGCTGTGGGACTTCCTGACCTTCGAGAGGCGTTCGTGAACCGCCCAGAGAACAGCGACCTGCGCCGCTTATTGGGAGACCTGATCGGCGAGGACGGAGATCGGCCGCTGGTGGTGTTTTCGGCGCTGTGGCCGCTGGCTCGAGCCATGGGGATGCCAGGCCCTGCCGCCAACGAAGCCGTGCTGTCGCTGTTGTGGGAGTTCGGCCGAAGCCGTCGACTGTTTGCGATGCCCGCCTTCACGCCCGGCTATCGCGATGCCTTCTGCGACCTGGATACCGAACCCAGCACCACTGGCATTCTCACCGAGACGTTTCGTCGGCAATCCAGCGTCCGCCGCACAGTCAGCGCCTTTTTTTCTTTCGCCGTCACCGGGCCGCAGGCGGCCGATCTGGTGGCGCTGCGCCCGGCCCAGGCCTGGGGTGATGGCTCGGTCTATGATTGGTTCGAGTCGGAGGATGTTCAATTCCTGATGCTGGGCTGTCATCCTACCCATTGCAGCTACCTCCACCGTGTGGAGCAATTGTTGGCGGAGCGTATCCCCTACCGCTTCTTCAAGCCGAAAGAGGGACGGGTGCGCCATGAAGGCCGGGATTTCTATCTGGCCGAAGACCTCTACGTCCGCGTCCTGGAGCCCGAGGCGGTCAACGACTTAACCGTGTTGCTACCAGTCCTGGAGCGATCGGGCATGACCGTGGCCGATTTCGCCGGGGCACCGGTCAGCATCATGGGGGCCCGCGCCATGCGCGATGCCACCCTGGCCGCGCTCAGTGCCGACCCTTTGATGCTTGTGAAGAATCGCCAAGACTTCCAACCTGAGAGTGAAAATTGACCCTCGACACCTGTGCCCGTTTGCGCGATGTGCTGCGCACCGTCGCCCCTCACAAGGATCTGCCCGCCGACGATGACGACCTGTTCGCCACGGGGGTCCTGGACAGCTTCGCTACGGTCGAACTGATCGCCGTTCTCGAGCAGACCTTCCGTGTGACCCTGCCCAACGAGGAGCTTACCCTGCAGAATTTCCAAACTATTTCCAGCATTGGGGCGCTGGTTGACCGCCTCCGCACCTGATTCCCATTCGGTGCCCAGCACCGAGCACGCCCGGCCATCGACCACCTCATCCGTGAATGCGGCCGGCTGGTGGAGAGGTAGCAGGCTCTGGTGCGCCGGTTACGATCATCGCGATGTCTTCATCGCCGGCCTCCAGACCAAAGTCGCAGTCCCAGTCAGCCATTTTCTCGTCCAGTGCGGCTTGTTGGTCACGCTCGCCCTAATTCACACGGCCGATCGTGCCAGGCCCAAATGGAGCCGACGTCGCGAACCGAGGCATGGTTCGGATCGCGTGTGGCTTCCCTAAACATCGAAAAGTGCTAATAGCTTCTTCAGCTTGGAAGAGGCCAGCCCACCGCTATGACGATCTCCTCATACTGTCCAATCGGAAACTGAGAGCGGACGCGCATGGGACTTGATCCTGTCGAGACCACTGCCGTGAACGAAATGTCGGCGGGCGAGGCGATGCACGCATTCGCCCGCGAGCTGTTTCCGATCTGCCGCAGCATCACCGGCGACGGCACGCGCGAAACGTTGAGGCGTATCAAGCAGCATCTTCCTGGGCTTGCGATCAGCGAGATCCCTTCGGGGACCCAAGTCTTGGACTGGGTGATTCCCGACGAATGGAACATCCGGTCTGGACACCTGATCGATCCGATGGGCCGGACGGTGGTCGATTTTGGCGACCACAACCTGCATGTGGTGGGCTATTCGCCCCCAATCGACACCACGCTCAGCCTAGAAGAACTGCAATCGCATCTCTACTCGCTACCTGAGCAACCCGAGGCGATTCCCTATGTCACGTCCTACTACCGCAGACACTGGGGATTTTGCCTTGCGCACCGTCTGCGCGAGCAGCTTGAGCCCGGGCAATACCGAGCGGTCATCGACGCCACGCTTGCGCCCGGTCACCTCAGCTATGGCGAATTGGCCGTGCGGGGAAAGGAAGCAACGGAGATATTTTTCTCGACCTATATCTGCCATCCATCCATGGCGAACAACGAACTGTCCGGCCCTGTTGTGGCGACCTGGCTGGCCAAGTGGCTCTGCTCTGCACCACGGCGCTACAGCTACCGTTTCGTCTTCGTCCCTGAAACCATCGGCTCGATCGCCTATCTCAGTCGGAACGCGGATCACTTGCGCGCAAACGTTCTGGCCGGCTTCAACCTGTCATGCGTCGGCGACGAGCGCGAATATTCCTATTTGCCTTCTCGCCGCGGCAACACAGTTGCCGACCGCGTGGCTCGGCATGTGCTTCAGCATATCGCTCCGGATTTCCGCAGCTACACATTCCTGGACCGGGGCAGCGACGAGCGTCAGTATTGCTCGCCGGGCATCGATCTTCCCGTATGCTCACTCATGCGCTCAAAATACGGCACTTATCCCGAGTATCACTCCTCGCTGGATGACCTCAATCTGGTGACACCGGCTGGCTTGAATGGGTCTCTCTCGGCCATGATGCGATGCGTGGCATGCCTTGAGACGAACCGGACCTACCGCACGACCGTCCTCGGCGAGCCACAACTCGGAAAGCGCGGCCTTTATCCGACGATCTCGATGAAGGGCAGCGCCGATCATGTCGCTAACATGATGCACGTGTTGGCCTACGCCGACGGGACCAACGATCTCCTGCGTATCGCCGAGATTATCGGGGTGCCTATGTGGGAGCTGTTCGATATCGTCGAGAAGCTCGTTGCAAATCGTCTGCTGGTAGCAGTCGACGGCCGCGAACCGCACGTCTGCAATCGGCACGCCCCCATGTTGATTGATCAGGAAACTCCTGCGTCCTAGTCTGCGCAAAAAAACGAGGGAAGAATTGTCAAGGGTCTGCGCCGGTACTGGCACATGTACAGTCAACCGGGCGGTGTCATGAAGGAAAACGCGCGGATCATGAAATCGGCTTCTTATCTGCTCCAGCATTGCGGTTCCCTGCGGACAGATGAAACTTGCCTGATCCTGTGCGATTCGAGCACGCGGGATGTGGCGAAAATCTTCTTCGCGCAAGGCAGGGAAATTGCGCCCAAGACCTGCCTGATCGAAATTGCGAGCCTGAGAGCGCATGGCGAGGAACCGCCCGCCCCTGCAGCGCAGGCAATGGCGCAGGCCGATTTGATCCTGTCTTTGTGTCAATATTCGCTCGCGCATTCGCAGGCACGGATCGATGCGGGAAAAAAAGGCGCACGTTTCCTGAGTATGCCGATGTATACAATGGAGTTGATGTCTGATCCCGCCGTGACAGTGAATTATCACGCCCAGAAGAAAACCGCGCAGGCGGTGGCCGATTTCTTTACGCACGGCAATTCGGTTCATGTTACCTCGGCAGCAGGAACTGATATCCACCTGACGATTGCCGGACGCACCGGCAATTGCTGCCCCGGTTTTGTTGAAAAGCCAGGCGATCTCGGTTCGCCGCCGGATATCGAGGCCAATGTGTCGCCGGTCGAACTGGAATCGAACGGAGTTGTGGTAATTGATGGGTCGATTACGTGTCCCGAGGTCGGGCTGCTGACCAATCCGGTGCGACTGTGGGTCGAACGCGGGCGGATCGTGGAAATTTCTAGTGCGAACACCGTGCACAAAGACTTCCTGGAAAAGCTTTTCGAGGATAAGGATTCGAAACGTCGTATCCTCGCCGAATGCGGAGTCGGGCTGAACCCGGCGGCCAAGCTCACCGGAACGATGCTGACGGATGAGGGCGCTCTCGGTTGCCTGCATTTCGGGTTCGGGTCGAATTATACGGTCGGCGGGAAAAACCACGTCGCGTTTCATTTGGATTTTGTCTTCCAGAACGCATCGTTGTCGGTTGATGGACGGGAAATCATCAAGGACGGAGTCTTAACGTCGTGGTCAGCCTGATCAGGAATTTCAGCGACGATTTCGCGCAGATCATCAAACGCGCGCCGGACAACCCGGCTTTCGTGATAACCGCCGATGTCGATGTCCGCACGATCAGCTACGGCGCGCTGGCTGAATATATCGACCGCGCGGCATCTTTGCTGTTGAGCTGCTATAAACTCAAGCCGGGCGATGTGCTGATGGCATTGATGCCCAATGCAGCGGAAGCGCTTATCTTGTTTCTTTCCTGCATCAAGAACGGCATTAGCTATGCTCCCCTGCCTTGCACGGCGACGATCCACGAAATCGAAAACTGGAAGAAACTGGTGAACCCGGCCGCCTGCATTCTGGGCCAAGCGATTCAGGAACAGAAGAAGCGGGCGCTGCTGTCGCTCGACACTCCAATCCACGAGATTCAATGCGATTCAGAGCTCAAGTGGCTTGAAGGCATGACGGCCGCCCCGTTCACCGCCCCGCCCGTCTCCGCCTCGATTTTTCTTTCGACCAGTGGCACCACCGGCGAGCCTAAAGCCATGGTGCTCGATGCCAATACCCTGTGGTCGAGCGGCGTTGCATTCACCGACTATATGGGCCTGCGCGATAAGCCGAGTCGATACTGGAATTACCTGCCGATGTCATATCTCGGCGGTTTGTTCAACTTGTGCCTGATCCCGCTTGCAACTGGCAGCTCCATCGTCATCGATGAACCTTTCTCCGGCAAGACCTTCCTGCAGTTCTGGCCTATGATCGAACGGCACGACATTAAAACCGTGTGGTTCGTGCCGTCCATCATCCGTGGCCTGCTGAAGATTGCGGAACGCCGATCGCCGGAAAGCACAAAGGCGCAGGGCAAAAAAATTGAAATGGCGTTTTTGGGTACGGCGCCGATTGACCTTCAGACTAAGAAGAAATTCGAGTCATTATTCGGCGTGCAACTGTACGAAAATTTTGCGCTCTCTGAAACGACGTTCTTTTCCACCGAGACGCCCGGCAACATCGGTCAGCGTGAGGAAGGTTCAGTTGGCGGCATTATTCCCTATACCGATGTGAAACTTGTGCCGGTTGAAGACAATGAAATCACACCCGATACATTCATTGGTGAGATTTATGTCAGATCGCCGTTCTTGTTCAAAGGTTACATCGATGAAACTGGCGCGGTGAAAAGCCCTGTCGACAAAGATGGCTTTATGGCGACCGGCGATCTTGGACGACTAACCGAGGACAATATTCTCGTCATTGCGGGCCGCGGGCGAGATATTATCAAGAAAGGGGGTTATTTCGTGGGCCTGCGCGAGGTTGAGATCCTCGCGGAATCGCATCCTGCCGTTCAGGAAGCTGCCGCCGCTAAAATAAAACACGATTTTTATGGCGAAAGCTACGATCTCTACGTCATTCTCAAGGACCGAGAGACGCCGGAAACAGTGAACGCTTTGCAAAAATTCATCCACGAGAACCTGGTACAATACAAATGGCCGGAAACCATCCTGTTGAGCTCCGACTTCCCGCGCACGGCGAGCGGCAAGGTGAGGAGACACCTTCTTACCAAAGAGAACGCTCTGTAGACGCGGCTGCGAAACCCGCGCTGCAAATCAGCCGTCGTGTCCGAAACATTCCGGAAGCGCTGTCGATTTACATCAATCAGTTGGTTTATGATCAGCGGCGCAAGGGACGTGACATCACGACCCTGTCGCTCGGTGAGGCGTTCTTCGATATTCCGGCTTTCGATTTCGAGAAGCTGGATTTCGTGCGCGGCTATCATTACTCGGACAGCCGCGGCATTCCGGAACTGCGCAAAAAGATCGCCGAATATTACGACAAATATTATGCCGCCCACATCAATCCCGATGATGAGATCCTCATCAGCGCGGGATCGAAACCGGTCATTTTCTTTGCCATGCAGGCGATTTTGAATCCCGGCGACGAAATCTTGATTCATGAACCCGCCTGGCTCAGCTATCAGGAACAGGCGCGCCTGCTCGACGCGGAGCCGCGTTTCATCTCCTACGATTGCGCCGTCGATGATTTCTACCAGCACTTTACCACCAAAACGCGGATCGTCGTGATTAACAACCCGAACAATCCTGCCGGGCGCATTTACACGAAGGCGGAACTCGAATCTCTCTACCGCCAATGCCGTTCGCGCGGGATCTATGTTCTGGTGGACGAGGCCTACAGTGATTTCGTCATCAGCGACGAATTTTATTCGATGACGCGCATTGCGCCCGACAAAGACGGGATCATTGTCGTCAATTCGCTGTCGAAAAATCTGGGCATGTCTGGGTGGC
Organism: Bradyrhizobium sp. USDA 10063; assembly: GCF_054063735.1. Lineage (NCBI taxonomy): Bacteria > Pseudomonadati > Pseudomonadota > Alphaproteobacteria > Hyphomicrobiales > Nitrobacteraceae > Bradyrhizobium > Bradyrhizobium sp. USDA 10063. The sequence continues at coordinate 2,350,055 of NZ_JBSSGP010000002.1, forward strand.
GCGTCGGTTATGTCATCAGCGCGGCGCCTCTCGTCGACGAAATCCTGAAACTCAACCAGCACATCATCACCTGCGCCCCGACCATCCTTCAGTTCTATATGGCGCGCTATTTTGACGATGTTCTGAAAGTAACCCTGCCGCAAGTGACGGACACTGTCGAAAAGCGTGAACGGGTCGCCGCCGACCTTGATAAGATCGGCCTGAAACGCATGTCGGGCAATTCGACCTTTTATTTCATGGTCAACATCGATCCGTTTCCCGGCACTTCGCTCGAATTTGCGCTACATATGCTCCTAAACCACCAGATCGCCGTGGTGCCGGGGTCTGCCTACGGCGACAGCACAGCGCGCTATATCCGCCTTGGCATTGGGGCGGAAACGGAGGAGCGGATTCATACGGCGCTCAATCTGATCAAGGATGCGATCCACCTGAACAGGTTCGATAGCGACCAGCTTTACGATCAGCTCGCGCAGGAAAAGATCTCTGTCTTCAGAAACAACTGACACTGATGAGGATATCCGACATTAGAGATTTTTTGCCTCACTGGTGGCAAACGATAGAGCGCCGCTGGTCGTCTTCTCAGCGCTCTGGCCCTTTTAACGCGGGCCCTCGATGTTGCCCCACCCGACATCCGGGAAAATCTTACTGAAGCACTGCGGGATCTTTGCCCTCAAGATCCCTCCTTGCTGATGCCCACCTTCTGCGGCGGCTACAAGGGCGGCGTCTGCGATCTCGACAGCGAACCAAGCACCACGGGCGCTCTCACCGAGTTTTTTCGGACATTGCCAGAAACCCGGCGCACGAAGAGCGCCTCCTTCTCTTTCGGTGGTCATGAGGCCGATGAAGCCGTCAGCCTTACGCCTGTTCATGCCTGGCGCCCCGCTAAAATGGGCACAGCCTATCTTCTACTCAGAGTTGCAGGCAAGCTGCCAATGACGTCCCCGGGAAGCGGTCGACAGATCCCTCACCGCCCCGGCGCGCCTATTTCCCCGACGACAAGACGCGGGCAGGAACCCCGCCCACGACCTCTCCGGGATTGACATCGCCAACCACGACGGCGTTCGCGCCGACCACACAGTTGCTCCCCAGCACGACAGGCCCTAGCACCTTGGCACCGGCTGCGACGGTCACGCCGTCCTCGACCACCGGCCTTTGGGCTAGATCGTAGTCCCAGTCCGCCATTTTTGCCCCCAGCGTCACCTGCTGGTAGATGGTCACATCTGCCCCAATTCGCGCGGCGCCGAGGATAATCCCATTGGTATGCGGTATGATCAGGCCGGGACCGATCTCGAGACTGCTCGGAATCTCCATTCCAAACAGGCCGAAATTCAACAGGGACGTGAGCTTGCCGAGCCGTCGCCAGCCCGAGATGTGGAATCCATGCGCCCGCCGGATCAGGACGATGTGCGCGAACCGCGGCGAGAAAGCGTCGGTCCATTTCCGATTGCGCTGCGGCTCGCCCATTGCAGACAGCAACCGCCGCCAATCCGCGTCGAGCAGGCTGCGAACGCTGGGCTTCGAGTACGACATCAGCGGCGGCCCGCGCCGGGCAAAGTCGGCAACTCTTGCAATCGCAAAGTGACAGCCACCCCGATCCTCTCGCTTGACTTGAATCGCCTCGAATGTTTAGCGGATCACCTTGAGGTGAGTAAAGCCTTGGGGCCACTGCTGCCGGCCCGTCGCCAATCCCGGCCAACAACGCAGGTGAAGTTCTATTGATCGGAACAGCTTCCTCAAACCCCTCTGGAATCCTGGTCTTTTGCCGTCCGTATCTCGTGGCCGATTTCAAGGCGAATTTCGCCGCGCTCCCGCATGAAAAGTTGTTCTTTCTCACGGACGGCAGCAGCAAGGGCACCGACGACACCCGCGAGGCATTTTACCGTCATTTGCGATCCGGGCAGCCGCCTAGCCTGCTGGACGCCGATCAAAGCGACGATTGCATTCGGCGTTGCCGTCTCCTGCGAAACCTCGATCGGGGCGAAGCCGAGCGGCGTCTTCACGCAATGGCAGCCGCGCTGCAGGAGTGGCTGGACCGGGGTTAATCCGGAGGCTGTCCTCTGCCACGTGGTGGATGAATATGTGACGCATCTCTTGAGCATTCTCGCGCGCCGGCGCGGTATCAGGTTTGTCGGCTACTCCTACTCGTTCTTTCCTGGCCATCTCCAGCTCACCAGTTATGCGAACGGCGATCCGTTCAACATCAGAACCCCGTCTTCCGACGAGGTCGAAGAAACCATTGCGACCCTGGTGAAACCATCCTTTCGGCAGGACTACAGCCAGCGCCCGAATTATTCGCTGCGCCGCCACGTGTTCGGCGTGGGCCGCTATTACGTCAAGCGGATCGTCTTCCTCGCCAAGGGATATCTTGAACGCGATCCGCTTCAGGTTCATTATGCCATCACGCCCTATCTGGCCGAACGGCGCAGCATCCGGGACTTTCCCTTCGCGAACTACTTCAGTGGCGACTGGAAGTGCGGGCTGACTGCCCTGCGGAGGAAGTCACCCTCTCCAGTGGTATATTTCCCGCTGGCCTATTTTCCCGAAGCGACGCTCGACTACTGGATCCAGGATAAATCGATCCTCGACTACGAAAAAAAGACCGCGGAGATTGTTCTGGCGATATCGCGGACCTGCGTCGTCGTCATCAAGGAGCACCCGCACATGCTCGGCGTACGCAACCCCGATTTCTACAAACGCCTGGGCTCGATCCCGAATGTCGTGATGGTGCCGCCGCTGGAGTATTCCCCTGAGGTTATGGCGAACAGCGACGCCGTGTTGCTGGGCGCCGGCAGCGGCGGCATCGAAGCCGCGCTGCGCGACAAGCCGATCTTCACTTTTAGCAACACAAGCTATTGGTTTGCCCGGTCGGACGCTGTCTATCTCGATCTTGCCTCGGTCGGGAGCTGGGGCGAACGCATCATCGAAGCCCTCAAGTCCGCCCGGCCATTGTCCAAAAGCGAGAAACATGAGTTCATCAAGGCGTGCCTTGCAAGCACCGTTCTCCCTCGGCCCGGTGGCCGACGATGGCCACTGATGGATCATCAGCATCTCGCGATGCTGATAGAGGCCGCCCGGAGCAAGCCCGAAACGCCGATCGCCGTTGCCGGATTGGGCCGCACATGAACAAGACAGAACGAACTTCCTTCTTCGAAGTGAAACCCGGATTCGATGCGGTCCGCTATTTGGCAAGCTTCGGGCTGCTCACCCTCCTTGCGCGCCGTGCCCGCAAGCGGTCCGCAACGATGTTCGTCGAAATATCGAGCACGGTCGACCGGCATATCCTCTCAGAAGGTCTATTCGAAAAGGGCGTGATAGAGGCGCTGCGCTACGTCATCTCCCGCGCCGGCGCCACGGAGCTGATGATCGACATCGGGGCGAATATCGGCAATCACAGCGTGGCGTTGGCGCCGCTGTTCCGGCGGGTGGAGGCGGTCGAGCCGCATCCCGTCCTGTATCGCGTGCTGGAAGCCAACATGCTGCGCAACCGCTTGGTGCACGTGTCGTGCCATAATTTCGGCCTTGGCAAGAGCGAAGGAACGGCGACCCTGGAAGAGTCTCCGGACGAGCATTCCATCAGCCGCGTTGCCGAGAGATCGGTGCTGCCACCCGAAACATTCGGGCTGTCGGAAGAACAGTTCGGCAATCGATATTCGATCGAGCTCAAGTCGGCCCACGACTTCGTGGCGCAATTCGCCGATCAGCTGTCCGGCGCCTTCATCAAGATCGATGTCGAGGGCATGGAGCAGGAGATCATCGAGTCGCTCGAGCCGCTGCTCCGGCAATACCGACCTCTGGTCGGATTTGAGCTTTTCACAAAGGCGCAGCCCGATCTGGTCAATGTTGCACGCGCCATTCCGGGCTACGAGCTGTATGCCATACGCGTGCACGACACCGGCCGCTCCAAGATCTGGCGATCCCTGAAGCTGCTGTTCAAGGGCAAGGAAAACACGCTGGAGCCGGTCGACCCCAGCAAGCTAGACGAGGTTTATCCGCTGGTGCTGATGGTGCCCATCGCTCCCGATTCCATCAGAGTCGACAGCGCCACTACGAGCTGACCTGGCGGGAAAGGCGATAGGCGCGCGCCATCGTGTAGAAACTATGATGTTCGGGGCCGATCCGGCTGATCGCCGAAGCATCAACCACCCTGACCGTCGATTCATCTGACGCCAATCCGGAAGCGTTCAGCGCATCCAGATCGATCGAGTGGTGAAGGTGAATGCCGCGGAGGAACATATCCGGGCGGCGGGTCTTGACTAGCTCCCGCCACGGAAGCGACAGGCGGGCTACGGCCAGCGCAGCGTTGTTGTCGACAGGGCTCAACGGGGCATCCTTTCCGGGGAAATGCAGTGCGTCGTCGACCAGCACCTGGGCGTAGACGCTCGATACCGGAGAATTCGGGAAGAGCCCAAATTTGTTGAAGAGCCCTTCCGCCACCAGCCCCGGCGAGGTCGTCTTGAGAAGCCTGACGATCGCGCTACTCGTCGGAAGGCCGTATACAGCCCGCTGCTCAATTCCGTGATCGAGCACGCGGTAGTCGAAGCGCGCGGGTCGCCGCGTGAGCAGTGCGTTTCCATCTTCACTGAATTCAAATCCCAGCCAAAACCCGTCCGATGCCCTCTCCACCTGCGGTGGAGAATGATCCCGCGTGTGCTGGTGGAGCTGCCCGGCATAGCAGATGATATGATCTGATATGAAGGCTCGTCTGAGATCGGGCGAGATGGATCTGGCCAGGATTTGGGGCGAGTTGACCACGCCTGCCGCGATCCAAAGCCGTCTCGACTTGAACGTTTCGGCGGCGGCGAACACGGTTGGGCCACCACTACCCATGTCAAATCGATCCGCCGCAAGTGGCAGGAAGCGCAGATTGTCGCCGCGCTCGCGCGACAGTCTTGCCCATCCTCGCCGGGGCCGCACCGGCCTTCTTGGGACAAAAAGCCAGGGTTGGCCGATCTTCTCTTGGATTGAAGTCCGCGGATAGAAATACTGGAAGAGCTCGACGATTTCGCTACGGCTCTCACGCGCATAGGGAGCCCCAATTGCTGTCGGGATGACCCCGTGCCAGAAATTGCCCAGCCCCCCGAAACCGGGATAGGAACAGGGGACGGATTTCTGATCACCGTAGAATTCCAGCTCCGCCTTCTCTGGCCCGCCGAGAACGAGCACCTTTCGCGATGGCGGGAGCCCAATCGCTGTCCCGAGCGCGGCAAGCCCTGAGCCGACTATGATGTCGTCGTAAACCACGTCTTGTTACTCAGGTAGAGGTAGCCGTACCATCTGTATCCCATCCCCCGCAGGATGAAGTCCACCGGGCGGAGAACGCAGGGCCATCGTCGCAGCACGCCCATGGCATAGCCATACAGCTTGAATGCAATCTCCTCCACCTTGCCTTCGAAAGGACGCTCGTAAGGCCTGAACAGGCGAACCGCCTGCCCCGCGCTGTCCGGCCATTGCGGCGCTAGCATGAAGCCAGCCAAATCGTCGTAGCTTGTCGCAATCGTAGCGCCACCCGGCAATTCGGATAGCTGGTCGAACACAACGCCGATAGTCAGAATGCGAGCATTCAACTTTTCACGCGCCAAGTTCTCGGCCAAGAGTTTCACGGTCGGATAGTTGTAGCAGCTCGTCTGCGGGACGACGTTCGTCGTGGCCGACGAGACATAGACGTATTCGGCGGCTCCAAAGCGTCGCAGCCTCTCAATCAGCGCCGCGTTCTCCTCGGCATTCCTGGAATAGGAAAAGATCCATACACGGTCGCTCCGCAGAAATCTTGCGCAGTGAAGGTCGTTGTGACCGACCGCAAGCTGGAACCTTGCCGCGATATCCGGCCGCTTCGCAAGTTCGCGCCAGACCGTCGAGTTTTTCCCGACGATGACTTCGCGCCCTATATTCGCAGTGACGCCCAGCTTGCCCCCCATCATGTCCGCTAATGATACGCTCCCGGAAAGCAGCTCTCGTGAAGCGCTAAAGGGATTTGCCGGCTCCACGGTTTGTCAAAAACGGGCATATTTGAGAAGCGCGTTGCAGGCATACCGCGAGAAATGAATCGACGAACTTGCGATGCCGAGACCCTCGATCTCGCGATACGTGGACCAGACCTTCGTTGCCGAATTGACTTTGCTCCGCGACACCGAACCCTGCAATACCCGATAGCGCATGAGATCCTCGTGCAGTGCGTTGGCTACATGTCCTGCCCGAAGCAGTTTCAGCCAGAGGGCAAAATCATCGTAGTAGGTTTTCGTCATCCGGAAATCGCCGGTCTGCTTCCGATCGACCATTGCTGTCGAAGTTGCGATCGCAGTATTGCCGAGCAGCATGTGATAAGTGAGGCGGTCCGGCACCTTGATCAGGCGGCCTTCGTTGTTGCCATCCTGATCGACCCGCCTGAATTGGGTGTAGGTCAGCGCCGATCCCGAACGACGCATGAGGTCGAGTTGAAGCTCGAGCTTCTTCGACAGCCACCAATCGTCGCTGTCCAAGAACGCAATGAACCTGCCCTGCGCCTCCCGGAGCGAGGCATTGCGCGCCATTGCAGGTCCCTGATTCACGGTCTGCGCGACCAGCTTCACTCGTCGGTCCTGCTCGGCGTATTGAGCGACGATCTGCCGGGTATTATCGGGAGAGCAATCGTCGGTCACGATCAGCTCCCAATGCGGGTAGGTCTGCTGCTGAACCGATGTAATGGCCTTGTCTATGTACTTGGCCGCCTTGTAGGCCGGAGTAATAATGGAGACAAGCTCGGCCATGTGAAGCGCTCTCCTCTACCCGAATGTCACCAATTGCCTCGCAGGCAACATGCTCCACCGCTGCGAATAGACACGACGGTCGTAGCTGCGCGCAAGTTCACCGCAAGATCAACTCGACAGGACGGAGCGAAAATAGGCTACGGTCTCTCTCAAGCCATCCTCGAGCGTCACTTTCGGCTCCCATTGCAGACGATCCTGCGCCAATGCGATGTCCGGCTGACGTTGTTTAGGGTCGTCCGGTGGGGGTGGCAGGAAAATGAGCTTGGATTTTCCGCCGACGATATGCAGGACGCGTTCGGCGAGCTCAAGCATGGTGCTCTCTCTCGGGTTGCCAATATTGACTGGCCCGGTGAAATCATCCGGCGAACGCATCGTTCGCACCATGCCTTCAATGAGGTCATCGACGTAGCAGAAAGATCGCGTCTGCATGCCATCGCCATAGATGGTTATATCTTGGTTACGCAACGCCTGAACGATGAAATTGCTCACGACACGCCCGTCGTTCGGATGCATCCGCGGCCCATAGGTGTTGAAGATGCGCATGACCTTTATGCGCAGCTTGTGCTGGCGGTAATAGTCGAAAAACAGTGTTTCCGCGCACCTTTTGCCTTCGTCATAGCAACTGCGAAAACCAATTGGATTCACGCGCCCCCAATAGCTCTCTGGTTGCGGGTGAACTTCCGGGTCGCCATAAACTTCGGACGTCGAGGCCTGCAGGATGCGAGCCTTGGTGCGCTTCGCAAGACCCAGCATATTGATCGCACCATGCACGCTCGTCTTGGTGGTCTGCACAGGGTCATGCTGATAGTGAACGGGACTGGCTGGACAGGCCAAGTTGTATATTTCGTCGACTTCGACATACAAAGGAAAAGTCACGTCATGACGCAATAATTCGAAGTTCGATTTTCCAAGTATTTTCAATAAGTTGCGCTTGCTTCCGGTGTAGAAATTGTCCACACAGAGAACGCTGTAGCCTTCGTTGGTCAACCGATCGCAAAGATGCGAGCCGAGAAAGCCGGCTCCGCCCGTGACAAGCACACGGTCTTTTTCCATAGCTTCAGTCCAGTCGCAGATTCCAGCGGGGATCGATATAACGCGGCGAGTAGCGGTAAGAGATTTGGCCAAAGAACTCAAGTTGGCTCTTCCGATCCCAAGGCTACGCGATACTGGTTTGCGCAGAAATGCGCTCTAAAGATGAGACCGGATTTGGCGGACCAATAGCTAATGCGTATTTTGATCCTCAACGCGGACTATCCGCGCTTCCTCGCTTGGCTCTATCGCAGCAAGCCCGGTCTTGAGAATAGGCCGTACGCCGCGCAAATGGCGGCGCGCAATAGGAGCCTGTTCGGTGTCGCCGATTTCTATTCGATGAATTTCAATGCCTGGGGTCATTCCGCGGCGGAGATCCACGTCAACAATCCCTGGCTGCAGGCAGCCTGGGCGCGGGAGCATGGGATGGCCGTAGCAATCACCGAGCCGGCCATGGGCGCCAGTAACAGACTTCCCGCGTGGCTGCTGCAGGCGGTCGCGCCGTTCAAGCCGATGTTGAGGCCGTTCGCCCGGAAGGTTGGGCTTAGCCCAAAACTCGATGCGCAGGCGGAAAAAATCCTGCTCGCCCAAATCGAGGATTTCAGGCCGGATCTGGTGCTGAATCAGGACACGTTTCACATCGATACCTCGCTGATGCGTCGTATCAAGGGAATCGGCAGGCCCATCCTCGTCGGTCAGATCGGGATTTCGCCGACCCGCGGCGAGGACTGGCGGGTCTATGACCTGTTGATCTCCCAACTAGCAGCCACGGTCGAGTTTTTCCGAGGCCACGGCGTCCGCGCCGAAGTGAGCCACCTCGCCTTCGAGCCCTGCGTGAACGATGTGCTACCTCCGGCAGCGACCGCGGACGTCGATATCTCCTTTGTCGGCACCGTCTCTGCCGATCATCAGCAACGGATTGCACTATTGGAGGCCGTTGCCGAGCGCTACGATCTCAAGCTGTTCGGCAATATCGCGCCGGGCCTTCCCGCCTCCTCCCCCCTGCATCGCTGCTTTCAAGGCGAGGCCTGGGGGGCTGAGATGTATCAGGCCCTGCGGCGCTCCCGCATCACGCTGAACTCCCACATCGACATGGTCGGCCGTGAGGCCGGAAATGTGCGGCTGTTCGAAGCGACCGGCGTCGGCACGTTCCTGCTCACCGACTTCAAGGACAATCTGCACACGCTGTTCGAGTCTGACCGCGAAGTCGTGGCGTGGCGCTCGATCGACGACTGCATCGAAAAGATCGAACGATATCTCGCCGACGATGCGGCACGAAAAGAGATTGCTGCTGCCGGACAGCGCCGCACGCTGACAGCGCACAATTATCGCGAACGAACCCGCGGAATCCTGGCAGCCGTCGAAAATTCCTGATCCTTCCGGCGCAGCCGGATGGACGGAATATTTCCTTGACGTCAACGGTCAAAATAGCCACATTGCCGGCAAAATAGCCGCTTGGCGCTTGAATTTACTCACCTTTTTCGGTCGGCCGATGGATAGCGTCGAACACTGTCGCTTTAACGATCAGCTCTACGCGATCATCGTTCGCGCCTCCTTTCGGGAACCGGGGATCACGTTTTTCTCCACGCCCGAACTGTCGCAGCAGCTTGCCTATATGAGCCACCCCAAGGGCAAGAGCATCGCGCCGCATCGGCACAACAAGGTGACGCGCGAGGTTCACTATACCCAGGAAGTGCTGGTGATCCAGAAGGGCAAGCTGCAGGTCGATTTCTACACCGAGGGCGAAGAATACCTGGAGAGCCGCGTGCTCTCGGCCGGCGACGTCATTCTTCTTTGCAGCGGCGCCCACGGATTCGAGGTGTTGGAACCGCTCGAGATGATTGAAATCAAGCAGGGCCCATACGCGGGCGAAGGCGACAAGACGCGTTTCCCCGAGGCGCCGGCTGCGGTGAAGCGGATCAAGGGTCCGGTTGCGTGACGCAGGATTTCGTTCCAGTCAACACGCCGCTCCTGAACGGAAAGGAGGCTGAATATCTGGCCGAGTGCGTTCGCACCGGATGGATATCATCCGAGGGTCCGTTCATTCCGCGCTTTGAAGCGGCCATGGCGCAGATCGCGGGACGCCGTCACGGCGTTGCCGTCACCAACGGATCCGTTGCGCTCGATATCGCCGTTCACGCGCTTTCGCTCGAGCCGGGCAGCGAAGTCATCATACCGACGTTTACGATCATCAGTTGCGCATCCGCAGTGATCCGTGCCGGCCTAGTTCCCGTCGTGGTCGACTGTGATCCGAACACCTGGAATATGACCGCAGACGCGGTGGAAGCAGCGATCACGCCAAGAACCCGCGCGATCATGGCGGTGCATATCTATGGCCTGCCGGTCGATCTCGATCCGATTCTCGAGCTTGCGCGCAAGCACGACCTTCGCGTGATCGAGGACGCTGCCGAGATGCACGGCCAGACGTATCGCGGCCAGCCCTGCGGCAGCTTTGGAGACATGAGCACGTTCAGCTTCTATCCGAACAAGCACGTCACAACAGGCGAAGGCGGCATGATCCTGACCGATGATGCGCAGCTCGCCGACCGGCTACGCAGCCTCCGCAATCTCTGCTTCAAGCCCGAGCAGCGCTTCGTCCATGAAGAGCTGGGCTGGAACGCGCGCATGACCAACCTGCAGGCCGCACTCGGCGTCGCCCAGACCGAGCGGATGAGCGAGACGATCGACATCAAGCGCCGGATCGGCCGCCGCTATGACGAGCTCCTGGAGGGTGTCGATCTGATACAGCGCCCCGTCGCCCGCACCAACTACGCAGACAACATCTATTGGGTGTATGGCGTCGTTCTGAAAGACGCGGTCGAGTTCGACGCCAAGGAAGCGATGCGTCGTCTTGCCGGCAAGGGTATCGGCACCCGTCCCTTCTTTTGGTGCATGCATGAACAGCCCGTCCTGCGCAGAGCCGGCCTGTTCGCGAGCGACTCGCATCCTCACGCGGAGAGGATCGCGCGCCGCGGCTTCTATCTTCCGAGCGGCCTTGCGTTGACGGACGACCAGATCGTGCGATCCGCGCAGGCGCTGAAGGAGATCCTTGCTTGAGCGCCTTCGAACGCTACGCTCCATGGTATGATCTCCTCTATCAGGACAAGGATTATGCCGCGGAAGCATCATTTGTGGACGTGCAACTCCGTCGTCATGGCGCTACGTCCAGCACATTGCTCGATCTCGGTTGCGGCACCGGCGTACACGCCCATGAGTTCGCGCGGAGGGGATGGACCGTCACCGGCGTCGACATCAGCGCAGACATGATCCGCCGGGCCGAGGCACGCACGGAAGGCAGTTCGGAACGTGTTCGATTCCGGCAGGGCGACGTCTGCGAATCCGGCCCTGAGCGGAATTTCGACGCCGCGGTCGCGCTGTTCCATGTGGCGAGCTACCAGACCAGCCGGGGAAGACTTCAGAACATGCTGGCGAGTGCAGCCATCGCACTCAAACCGGGCGGCATTCTCCTGTTCGACTATTGGTATGGCGGCGCCGTGCTCGCGCAAGGTGTTGAAACCCGCGTCAAGGTCGTTGAGCGTCCGCCGCTGCGCGTCACCCGGATCGCGCAGTCCGACCACAATGAGGCTAGCGCGACCGTTCAGGTGAACTATACGCTGTTCTGCGAGGACATGGCGCAATCGGCGATCCATCGGATCGACGAAGCACACCACCTCCGCTACTGGTTTCCGTTCGAGGTCGAGGCGCTTCTCGGCGCGACCGGTTTTGAGCCAATCGGTCACTATGCGTGGCCGTCGACGACCAGTCCACCGAACTCGCGGGATTGGGCGGCTTACTCCATCGCCAGAAAGACGGCGCAACCGTGAAGCAGTTTCACGTTGGCGTCGTGCTGGAGTTGCCGCTCGAGGTCGGCGGCGGCTTCCAGCAAGGGCTTAGCGATATCACATGGCTGCGCGGCTGGGCGAAGACAGCCGATATGGATGTGACTGTGTTCACCACTCAGCCCGACAATATCGCCATCCTGGCCGAACTCGGCATCGAGGCCAAACTTTTGCGGATTGGCTGGTTCGACCGGCTGTTCCTATTCCTGAAATATTGCGGGTGGTTCGATCTCCTGCAGTACGCGTTGCGCCTGTGCCCTCCCTTCGAGAAGCGGCTGATCCGGGATGATGTCGATATCATCTATTTCCTGACGACCTCGAATTGGCAACTCGTGCTCTACAAGTTACCCTTCATCATCACGATATTCGACGGCTGCCACCGCGATTCGCCGGAATTCGATGAGGTGCGTGAATTCGCCGAGTTCGAACGTCGCGAAATCGTCTTTCGCAGCGCCAGCACCAAGGCAGCCTTGGTCGTCGCCAACTCCAAGGAGGTGATTGAGGCGTTGTGCCGTCGCTATGCGATGGAACAGGATCGCGCGGTTTGTATCCCGTTTTCGCCATCGCCCTACGTGACACGGTCAATTTTGGCCGGCGAGCAAACGGATGCGGACGCGGCGATCCTACGAAAGTACGGCCTAGAGCCCGGTTATCTGTTCTATCCCGCCCAGTTCTGGTCTCACAAGAATCACGCGACCATCCTGCTGGCGATGAGTTTGCTGCGGGATCAGGGGATGCAGACCACGCTGGCGCTATGCGGATCAGATCGCGGTTCGCGCACCGCAATTGAAACCTTGGCCGCCCAACTCAATCTGAGCGACCGCGTGCGCATACTCGGTTTTGTTCCCTCTACCGAACTCGGCCCGCTCTATCGCAACGCAGGGGCGCTGGTGATGGCAAGCTACTTCGGTCCGACCAATCTGCCGCCCCTCGAAGCCTGGTCGGTCGGCACGCCCGTGATCTATCCCGAAGCCTTCAAGGCGCAGGCCGGCGATGCCGCCATTCTCTTCAACTACGACGATCCCGCTTCGCTGGCGGAAGCCATCGTCAAGGCCAGCTTACCAGAAGAACGTGCCCGGCTGGCTACCGCGGGCAAGCAGAGGCTCGAATATTTTGCGCACCAGATTGACGACGGACATCGCGAGTTCGCGCAGCACCTTCTGAGACTGAGATACCGCCGCTACCCTCGGATCTATTGAGGGCCGCGCGAGACCCTATCGGGGAATCGTCGCGATGATCCTTGCGCGGATGTTTCCAATCAGCAGCGGGATCGCCGCCACTCCTGCAACCGCCAGCCAGATCACACACTCCACGACGAAGCGCAGCACGCCGGTCCAGGGGATCGCGGAACGGATGATAACCCCCAATCCCCATCCGGCCAGCATCGTCGCAACCATTATCCCCGCCAGAAACATCAGGTGACGGAACGGGTGCTTGAGCGTTTGACGCATGATGACGAGGGTCAACAGGCCGAACTGAACCAGGAGATCGCTCGCTACGATCGCGGCCGCAGCGCCCAGTGGGCCGAGTTGCGGGATCATCAACAGCGACAACACGAGAAAGACGATAAGCTGCATGCCCTTGCTGCGCACAAGAAGATCAGCCCGGTTGCTGTAATTGGCATAGCTTAGCGCCAGGATCGTGGGCGCGGCCACACTGGTGCCGATCAGCATTGTCTTCGCCAGCAACGGATCGTAGGCGATGGCGCCGTGAGTCCAGAGTGCGAAGAAATCAGGCCAGAACGGTAACAGTCCCGACACAACCGCACTGGCAAGCACTGTGACAAGCACAGAACCGCGAGCATAGAGCGCACGCAACTGTTCGGTCGCACCAACAGCATAGTCGTGGCCGAGTTCGGCGGCGACCGGAAGAGTCGCCTGCAGGCAGAGTGTCCGCAATAGCCCGGCCGCGATGCGGATCAACCCCCATTGTGCGACAGCGACCCGATCGGCTACCAGCGCGCTGACCAGGAGCACCGGCAAGTTCATCAGCGCCAGCTCGGTCGCGCCAGCGATTCCGAACGGCGCCGCCTTGCGAAGCTGCCCGGCCATCCAGCGTAGTGGACGTCTGCCCTGCACCTTGCGCAGGAATGGATGCAAGCGCGGCGCATCGATGGTGATCAGATAGACCGCGATCAATATCTGCGTCGCGACAAAGGCGAACGTAACGGCAAACAAGCTCGCTGTCGCAACGATCGCAACCAGCTGCGCGACCTGTCCGATCAGCGTTCCGAGACTCTGCAACCAGACAGCGCGGCCGTACAACCCCCGCGCCCGATAGAGCGCCGACACGAGACCCGCCGGAAGCGTGAGCAGCATACCCGCCGTCATCGCAACAAAGGCGGCATCGAAATTTTCGATCGCCTCGAACCGGAAGACCGTGGACGGCGAAACAGCCAGCGCCACTGTCACCACCAAACCGACGAGCACGACGCTAAGCCAAAGGTAGAGGCGCAGTATCGCGGCATAGAATGCCGCGGTACGGCCGTCGCAATCAACGCTGGACTTGAATGAGAAGAAGCGGTTGATGGCACGAAGCTGCAGGCCGCCATCGGCAACCAGCACAAGATTGCCGATCGCATAGATCACGAACCAGGCGGCCAACTCCTCGCCGCTCCAAAAATGCAGGAAGACAGGAACCAGCGCGACCTGCTGGATGATCCCGACTATCATCTGGAAAATGCTGGCGGACCAACCCGCAAGCAGCCTTCGTGCCCGGGTCGGGGGCGAAATGCCCGCGGGGACATGCTCTCTGCCGCGCGCGTTTGGCTCGTCGATCAAGTCCGGGGACCCCTTTGGCGTACAGAGGGGGCTAGCAGCAACGCAGTGGGATGTCGATACTTGGCCCTCGTGCCAAAACAGGGCAGCAGGGCAGCCAAAACTGCCCACAGAGACCCGCTGGCGCGGATTAGTGGGAACGGCATCCACACTTGCGGGCGCTCCTGAAACGGACCCTAGCCCCTTTCGTGCATAATCCCCGCCAACCACTCAAAACATCAAGTCCGCCATGCCATTGCCAGCAGGATGCAGACCTTGCCGCGAGGTTGTCCGGCGCTATTGTAGCGCCGCCGTTCCACCCGGAGCTCCCGTAATGCCCGTCCCGCATGCATCGCAAGCCCTGTCCCGATTCACTGTTCTCGACCTCACCCGCGTCCGCTCCGGCCCCACCTGCGTGCGGCAGCTCGCGGACTGGGGTGCCAATGTCATCAAGATCGATGCATTGACGGAGGACGCTGGCGGCGAGCAACCGGGCGGCCCACGGCATGGTTCGGACTTCCAGAACCTGCACCGCAACAAGCGCGCGATGACGCTCAATCTCAAGGATCCGAAAGGTCTCGAAGTATTCAAGCGGCTGGCCGAACAGGCTGACGTCGTGGTCGAGAACTTCCGTCCTGACGTCAAAGCCAAGCTCGGCATCGACTACGAGAGCCTCCGCCAGATCAATCCGCGCATTGTCTATGGCAGCATCTCCGGCTTCGGCCAGGACGGGCCCTACCACAAACGCCCGGGTTTCGATCAGATCGCGCAAGGCATGGGCGGACTGATGTCAGTGACCGGCGCGCCAGGCGGCGGCCCAATGCGGGTCGGTATTCCCGTTGCCGACCTTGCCGCCGGCCTGTTCTGCGCGATGGGCATCCTCACCGCGCTCCTGGAACGCGACGTGTCGGGTAAGGGCCAATGGGTGCAGACCTCGCTGTTGCAGGCGCAGATCTTCATGCTGGATTTCCAGGCCGCGCGCTGGCTGATGGAAAAGGAAGTGGCGCAACAGGCTGGGAACAATCACCCGACATCGATCCCCACCGGCGTGTTCAAGACGTCAGATGGTTACATCAACATCGCCACGACAGGCGGACGTATCTGGGAGCGCTGCGCACAGGCGATCGGGGCTCCCGAACTCATAAGCGATCCCGACTATGCCACGGCTCCGGCGCGTTCCAAGAACCGCGACGCGCTCAATGCGAAGATCAACGAGCTGACGCAGAAGAAATCCACCGAGACCTGGGTGAACGAGCTGAACGTAGCGGGCGTGCCCTGTGGCCCGATCTATTCCATCGACCAGATGTTCGGGGATGCGCAGGTGAAACATCTCGGCATCGCCCAGGACGTGCCAAACGCAGAGAACCGCCACATCCGACTGGTGGGCCAGCCGGTGACGCTGTCGCGGACGCCAAGCACCATGGCGACGCGCCCGCCGGAATTCGGCGAGCAGACCGACGAAGTGCTGGTGGAGTTCGGCTTCAGCAAGGATGAGATTGCCGAACTCAGGCAGCGCAAGGTCGTATGAGGCTTACGCCTTCGCCGGTCGCAGCCGGCGGGTGGCGCCGCTAAGCGCCTTGTCGATCAAGGGCCAGAACAACAGGATGATTGCGAGCGTCGTGATCGAGCCGACGAGCCCGTTCGACCAGAACACCTTCATATCGCCGCCAGAGCCGATCATCGATAGCCGGAACGCATCCTCCGCACGGTTGCCGAGCACGAGTGCGAGCGTGAACGGCGCCAGAGGAATGCCGATCTTCTTGAAGACGTAACCGACCACGCCAAAGCCCAGCATCAGCCAGATATCGAACATCGCGTTCTGGATCGCGTAAGCGCCGATCGCGCAGGACACCACGATCATCGGTGCAACCGCCGCAAACGGCACGCGCAGGATCGAGGCGAAGATCGGTACCGTCGTCAGCACCAGGACCAGGCCCACGACGTTGCCGAGATACATCGAGGCGATCAGCCCCCAGACGAAATCCTTGTGCTCGACAAATAGGAGCGGCCCCGGATTAAGACCCCACACCATCAAACCGCCGAGCAGGATGGCGGCAGTTCCCGATCCGGGAATTCCGAGTGCCAGCATCGGCAGCAACGCCGAGGTACCAGATGCATGCGCCGCCGTCTCCGGCGCGAACACGCCTTCGATGCGCCCCTTGCCAAAACTGTCCTGTTCCTTGGCAAAGCGCTTGGCGAGGTTATAGCCCATGAACGAGGCTGCGATCGCGCCGCCCGGCGTGATGCCAAGCCAGCAGCCGATGAAGGACGAACGCGCCAGCGTCACCCAGTATTTCGGCAGGTCTTTCCAGACCGAGAGCACCACGCGCAGGCTGATGCCGGCGGCGTGGCCGCGCAGCGCCAGGCGCTCTTCCATTGTCAGCAGGATTTCGCTGATGCCGAACAGGCCGATGACCGCGACCAGGAAGTTGATCCCGCGGAGCAGCTCGGCAGAGCCGAAGGTCATGCGGAGCTGGCCGGACACGGTATCCATGCCGACGCCGGCGAGCAGGAGACCGAGCGACATCGAGATGACGGTCTTGTGCTTGGCCTCGCGCCCAAGGCCGACGAAGGAGCAAAAGGTGAGGAGATAAACCGCAAAGAATTCCGGCGGCCCGAACTTCAACGCGAATGACGAGATCATCGGCGCGAGAAACGTGATCAGGAGTACCGCGACCAGCGAGCCTATGAAGGACGAGGTGAAGGCAGCCGTCAGCGCTTCCGCTGCCCTGCCCTGCTGCGCCATCGGATAGCCGTCAAACGTGGTCGCCACAGACCAAGCTTCGCCCGGAATGTTGAACAGGATCGAGGTAATGGCGCCACCGAACAATGCCCCCCAGTAGATGCAGGATAGCATCACGATGGCCGAGGTCGGATCCATCGTGAACGTCAGCGGCAACAGGATTGCGACACCATTCGGCCCACCAAGCCCCGGCAATACGCCGACGAAAATGCCGAGCACGAGCCCGACCATCATTAGCAGCAGCGTTTTCCAGGTGAGGAGAACGGCAAAGCCGTGAAGAAGCAGGCCAAAAGCTTCCATGACTGAAGGTCCCGCCGATCGATTAGTAGCCGAGAGCCGCTTCGAGCGGCCCCTTCGGCATGATGACGTCGAAGGCGATGTCAAACGTCACGAACATCGCGGCGGTGAAGATGAAAGCGGTGAGCAGAGACTTCCACGCCGCGATCTTGCCGACAAAGCGCATGAAGCCGGAGATCAAGAGGAAACTGGCAACATAGAGCCCAAGGAATTGCGTAGCGAGGCAGAACAAGACCGTTGGCACGAACACCGCCATGACGCGGCGAAGCTGTGCTTGCGTCACGAAGGTCTCGGAAGCTTCCCTGCGTGAGAAAACCGCAGCAAACAGACCGTAGAGGCTGGCGCCGCCAAGAATGATCGAGAGGTAGAACGGAAAGTAGCCAGGCTCTGGGCCGGTCGCATCCCAGGCCGCGCCCGTGCGCCAATTATCCCATCCGAGCGTGACTGCGAGCGCGAGCAACACAAGCGACACGACGGCGTCCACGACGCCATTGCTGGTCACCGCGGGGGAATTCGCCTCGGGCGCAGTCGGATCGTCAACAACGATTTCAATATCGGTATTGGACATGGAGACGGACGGTTCGGGCAGGCGCTCCAGCGTGGATACGTGCTGACGCAACGGGCGTCAATGCAGCGCTCAACGCGTGCCGGTACGCTCCGGGAACGCGCTCGCAAGTGCAGCATGATCGGGCCGGAGCACGCCACGTTCGGTAATCAAGCCGGTCACCAGCCGCGCCGGCGTGACGTCAAAGCCGTAGTTGGCGATCGGCGAGCCCTCCGGGACCACACGGACGCTCTCTATTCGCCCGTCAGCGGTGCGCCCGCTCATATGCGTTACTTCGCCCGAGGCACGCTGCTCGATCGGGATCTCTGTGCCGTCTTTGATACTAAAGTCGATGGTCGGCGACGGCAGTGCAACATAGAATGGCACGTCGTTATCGCGCGCGGCGAGCGCCTTCAGGTAGGTGCCGATCTTGTTGCAAACGTCGCCGTTGGCTGCGACCCGATCGGTTCCAACGATCGCCAGATCAACCATGCCATGCTGCATCAGATGGCCGCCGGTGTTGTCGGGGATCACGGTGTGCGGGACGCCGTGGTGGCCCAGTTCCCAGGCCGTGAGCGAGGCCCCCTGATTGCGTGGACGCGTCTCATCGACCCAGACATGAACCGCAAGCCCGCGATCGTGGGCCTGGTAGATCGGCGCCGTTGCCGTTCCCCAATCGACGGTGGCCAGCCAGCCCGCGTTGCAGTGCGTCAAAATGTTGACGGCGTCGCCGGCCTTCTTGGTGGCAGCGATCGCCTCGATCACTTCGAGGCCGTGGCTGCCGATCGCCTGGTTGATCCCGACGTCCTCATCGGCGATCTCGCCGGCGCGCTTGTAAGCCGCCTCGCGGCGCACGGAAGGCGCAAGCGGACGAAGCACAGCTTCCATCTCATCGAGCGCCCATTTCAGATTGATGGCTGTCGGCCGCGTCGCGAACAGCAGCTTATACGCGCGATCGAGCGCCAGGTCGGACGGATCAGCGTGCATGGCCAACGCCATGCCGTAAGCGGCGGTGGCACCGATCAGTGGCGCGCCGCGGACAAGCATGGTTCGAATTGCATCCGCGGCCTCCTCGGCGCTGACCAGACGCGCGATCACAAACTCATGTGGCAGTCGTCGCTGATCGATGGCGCCGACAGACCAGCCGTCGGGCTCAAGCCAGATGGTGCGAAAGTGTCGGCCGTCGACTTTCATGAGCGCAGTATCCGTCCCGCAACCGCATCAAGCTTCTTGAGCAGTTCCGGATCGCGCGCTTCGGGGGCCGTGATCAGCGCGGTCTCCAGCGCACGGTCGGATCCGATCGGGCACGGCTCGTGCTCGCGCGGAAAATCCTTCGCCAAGCGCGCCACCAGCGCCTTGGCCTTCTCGGCATTCGAATTAAGCACGCGAATGATGTCTTGCACGGTCACCGCATCGTGATCCGGATGCCAGCAATCGAAGTCCGTCACCATCGCCACACTCGCGTAGCAAATCTCCGCCTCGCGTGCGAGCTTGGCCTCGGGCATGTTGGTCATGCCGATCACCGAATAGCCCAATCCCTTATACGTCAGACTCTCGGCAAGGCTGGAGAACTGCGGACCTTCCATGCACAGATAGGTGCCGCCGCGCGCGAAGGGAATGCCCTCGGCCTCCGCGGCGGCCGCCAGACGAATGCGCAAGCGTGGTGATACCGGATGCGCCATCGAGACATGGGCGACGCAGCCTTTGCCGAAGAACGAGCTTTCGCGCTTGTAGGTGCGGTCCACGAACTGATCTATGATCACGAACGTGCCGGGTGGCAGTTCCTCCTTGAACGATCCGCAGGCCGACAGCGAGATGAGGTCGGTGACCCCTGCCCGCTTCAGCACATCGATGTTGGCCCGGTAGTTGATGTCGGAGGGCGACAGGCGGTGCCCCCTGTCGTGCCGCGGCAGGAACACGATCGGCAGGCCTGCCATGGTGCCAAGGCGGAGCGGCGCAGAGGGCTCGCCCCAGGGGCTCCTGATCGCCTCCTCGCGGACGTTTTCAAGACCCGGCAAGTCGTAGATGCCGGATCCGCCGACAATACCTAGCACGGCGCTGGTCATGGCCTCTCCCGATCAGACTTTCGAAGCAATGTTCGACTATACTGCGGCGCAATAATCAAGCATTCTCAGAGGCCGTAAACGGCGTTTGATAGGTTAACCATGAACGACAGGGAAGAACGCCAATCCATCATCGATGCCTGTCTGCGCATGAATGCGCTCGGCATCAACCAGGGCACCTCGGGCAACATCAGCCTGCGGCATGAGGCCGGCCTGCTGATCACCCCGACCAGCGCCCCCTATGAGACGATGCAGCCCGAGCAGATCGTCTACATGGGGCTCGACGGTTCATTTGATCCAGGGCAGCGGCCATCGAGCGAGTGGCGCTTCCACCTGGACATCCTGCGCGCTCGCCCGGACGTGAACGCCGTGGTTCACGCCCATCCGACCTATTGCACGGTCCTCGCCATCATGGGTCTGGAGATCCCGCCGATCCACTACATGGTCGCCTGCGCCGGCGGCGACACGATCCGCTGCGCGCCATACGCAACCTTCGGCACGCAGGAACTTTCGGCGCATGCCCTCAAGGCGCTCGATGGAAGGCTCGCCTGCCTCCTTGAGCATCACGGCATGATCGCCGTTGGGCCATCGCTTGCGAAGGCCATGTGGCTCGCGGTCGAGGTCGAAACGCTGGCGCGGCAGTACCACGGCTGCCTACAGATCGGGAAGCCGCGTCTGCTGCCCACCGAGGAAATCGAAAATGTCCGCATCCGCATGGCCGGCTACGGCCATGCTGAGAAATGAGACCAGACATTCGGCTACCGCGGTGCCAGGTTACTTCGCGACGAAGCCCGCTTCGTTCATCAGCGCGGCGTTGACCTTGTCGTCTTCCTCGAGGAACTGCACCATGTCCTTGCCAGTGAGGAAGATCGGCTTCAGCGCCTGCTTTTCCATATAGTCCTTATATTCTGGTGTTTGCGTCACCTTTTGGAACAGGTCGACATAGAACGCCTGCTGCTCGGCCGTGACCTTGCCCGGCAGGAACATCGCGCGCAGCATCAGGTACTGAACGTCGAGCCCCTCTTCCTTACAGGTCGGGATGTCGTTCCAAGATTGCGTTTCGGTGACCTTGGTCTTGTAGGAGATGCGCTCCTTGTCGAACACACAGAGCGCGCGCACCTGGCCGGCGCGCCAGACTTCCAGGTTCTCAGAGGGATTGTTGACGTTGGCTTCGGTGTGATTCCCGACCAATTGCGTCGCCGCTTCTCCGCCGGACTTGTATGGCAGATACGAAAACTTCGCGCCGGTCTTCTGCTCCATGAACACGGTGAGCACATGGTCCTCACGCTTGGAGCCGGTGCCGCCCATCTTGAACGGTGAAGACGCAGCCTTCGCTGCCGCAATGAACTCCTTCACCGTCTTTGGACCCGATGCGTTGTCCCACAATACGAACTGATCCATTGCGACCACCGATACCGGAGTAAGGTCACGCCAATTGAATGGAATTTTCGCCGACAGCGGCAGCATGTAAATCAGCGAATAGGCGATCAGTACCTTGTTAGGATCACCCTCGCTCGATTTCATGTACATCAGTGCTTCGGCACCCGATGCGCCGCCCTTGAGCGAAACCACCATCGGCTGCTTCATCAGATTGTTCTTCTGGATCGCTGCCTGCATCATGCGCGCCATCTGGTCGGAGGCGCCGCCGGCTCCGGCCGCGACGACGATCTCGACGGGCTTGGTGGGCTCCCAGGCAGCAAATGCCGGCGCGGTCACAAGAACGGCCGCCAATGCGGTCGCAGCTCCTGCAAAATGTCTCACGTTTCTTCCCTATGTCTTTATTTGGATTGGCACATCAGGGGCGTGCCTGCATCGCCATTCTGCGGACTGGGAACGCGAAGTTCAAGCCGAGAACCGCCACATTGCTACTGACTTTGGGATAAGATTGTAAGACCCGCCGCGAGGAATCATTCATGTCCGTGAGCCCGCCGACCGCCCCCGGGCAGCGCCCGTCCGGCGTCATGCACCGCAGATAAAGACGGTGATACCTACTTGCCCTTCCAGTTTGGCGTGCGCTTGTTGAGGAAGGCGTCCATGCCCTCCCGAAAATCCTCGCTCATATAGGCGCGCAGGATCAGATCCTCTCCCTCATCGCGCGACAGTGTGCGGCGGATGCGGCGCACCGCCTCCTTGGTCACCTCAAGCGTGATCGGCGCGTGGCTCGCAATGAGCTTTGCGGTCTCGTCCGCGCGGCGCTGCAAGGTCGCAACATCGGGCACGACTTCATTGAGCAAGCCGAGCGCCAGCGCTTCCGGCGCCTCGACCAGGCGGGCCTTGAAAATCATATCCTTGGTGCGCGCCGGGCCGATCAGCGCGACGATACGCGAGATATTCGACATCGACAGGCAATTGCCGAGCGTACGCGCGATTGGAAATCCGATCCGCGTCGCTTCGGTGCCGATCCGGATGTCGCAGCAGGCCGCAATCCCGGCGCCGCCGCCCGTGCAGGCACCAGCGATCGCCGCGATGACAGGCACCCGGCACTGCTCAAGAGCGCCGAGCACTCGGTCGATCCGCGCTTCATAGTCAAGCGCGTCCTGCGCCGTCTTGAAGGCACGGAACTGCGAAATGTCGGTACCTGAGGCAAAGGCCTTGTCACCGGCACCGGTCAGGATCAGCGCCTTGATCGAGCGGTCCCCATTGATGCTCTCGCAGATCGATGCCATCTGCTCGTACATCGCGAAGGTCAAGGCGTTGCGCGCCTGCGGCCGGTTGAAAATGATCTTGGCGATCCCGTCCTCGACGGAATAGATCAGGTCTTCGCTGGCACTGACCGGGGCGTTCATGGCGACCTCTCTGTTGTTATTAGATCAGCTCAGGCGACGGCGGCCTTGGGCATCGGCAAGACATCGCGCTCCTTGAGCACTTCCATAGCCGCCAATACGCCGCCGCTGCGATGCGGCACCTTGGCCAGGTCCAGCCCCATCTCGACGCCCGACAGCGTGCCCATCAGCATCAGGTCGTTGAAGTGCCCGATATGTCCGATCCGGAAAACCTTGCTCTTGATCTTGTTCAGGCCGGTACCGAGCGACATGTCGAAATTTTCCAGCACCACCTTGCGGAAATTGTCGGCGTCATGGCCTTCCGGCATCACCACACCGGTCAGGGCCGGCGAGTGTGCTTGGGGGTCCTGGCACTGGGTCTCCAGCCCCCACACCTTCATCGCCGCCCGCGTCGCCGCGCTGTGGCGCTTATGACGGGTGAAGACATTTTCGAGGCCCTCTTCCTCGAGCATCTTGACGGCTTCCCTGAGCCCGAACAGGAGGTTGATTGCCGGCGTATAAGGCCAGGTGCCGGCCTTGTTGAAAGCAATCACCTCCTGCCAATCCCAATAGGAGCGCATCGACGACGAATTGGCTTTCGCTACCGCGAGCGCTTTTTCCGATACCGCGTTGAAGCCAAGGCCCGGCGGCAGCATCATGCCCTTCTGCGAGCCCGCGACGGAAACGTCGATACCCCAAGCGTCATGCTCATATTCCATGGAAGCGAGGCCGGAGATGGTGTCGACCATCAGGAGCGCGGGATGCTTGACGCGATTCATTGCCCTGCGGACCTCGAGCGGCGGCGTGACACAACCGGTCGAGGTCTCGTTGTGCACGACCATGACCGCCTTGATCTTGTGCGCGCGGTCGGCCGCAAGTCGCGCTTCGATCTCGCCGATGTCCGCGCCATGACGCCAGTCCCCCGGAATGAAATCGATGTCGAGCTTGAACTTGCTGGCGATGCCATGCCAGAGCACCGCGAACTGCCCGGTCTCGGCCATCAGGACCTTGTCGCCCGGCGATAGTGTGTTGACGATTGCGGCTTCCCAAGCGCCAGTGCCTGACGAGGGAAAGATGATCACCGGCTCCTTGGTGCGGAACAGGCGCTGCAGGCCGGCCAGGACCGCAAAACCGAGCTCGGCAAATTCAGGGCCGCGATGGTCCCAGGCCGGCATGTCCATGGCGCGCAGGACCCGGTCCGGCACGTTGGTCGGTCCCGGAATCTGCAGAAAATGCCGTCCAGTGTGCAGGGTCATGAGCCGTCCTTCCCGGTCTAGCCTTGGCGTTTCGAGGCGCTCGAATAGCATTGTTCGGGCAGGCTTGTCCCCCACCGGGCGGGACCCGTCAATGCATAATCAATATACAAGACACAGGGCGCCAGTGCCCCGTCCGGCAACGGTCGGCAGACAATTTTGCATCTGCGAAGGGCCGCTGCCACCAACCCGTCGTTGGCGCGATCCGCCCATCGCGGGCCCAATCATCACTCCGCAGCCACCGCCTTTCCGACTGGGACGCCGACCACGATCTCATCGAACGGCTGCTCAGGATGCATCATGAACGCCGAAAAGCCGCCTAGCGTCAGAAGTCCCATCGACATCAAGAATGGCAGATACCAATTGCCCGTTGCATCGATGACAAAGCCGGCGACGAGTGGCGAGACGATGGCGGCGAGGGCAGAGCCGGTGTTCATGATGCCGGAGGCGGTGCCTGAATATTTCGGCGCGATGTCCATCGGTACCGACCAGATCGGACCAATGACAAGCTCGGCGAAGAAGAACCCTGCAGACAGGCACAGGGCCACGACCGTGATACCATGGATGAACAGGATCGGGAGCAATGAGGCGAGCGCTCCGGCAAACCCGGCGACAATCACGCTCAGGCGCGCGAAGCGGATGCTGCCGGTACGCTTGAGGATGCGGTCGGACAGAGTGCCGCCCATGCTGTCGCCGACGACGCCGGCGAAGAAGACGCCTGAAGCGAACAGCGCCGAGTTCTTGATATCGAGGCCAAAGTTATTCTTGAAGAACAGCGGCAACCAGTTGAGGTAAAGCCACAGGGACCAGCCGTAGCAAAAGTAGGTCAGCGTGACCGGCCACATCCGCCGCAGGAGCGGTGACCACGGCACCTGTGGCCGGGGGCCGGTCGGACGGGGCGGCAACGACGCCAGCTCAGTCTCGGTCATCCCCGCGTGCTCCCGTGGCTCGTTCCGGAAATACCAGGCCCAGGCGATCCCCCAGACCAAGCTTACAAGCCCCAAGGCGATAAAGGATCCGCGCCAAGTTACCCACACTATCAGCAGCGCGATCAAGGGCGGCGTCAGCGCATTGCCCAGTCGCGCGAAGGCGTGCGCCAGCCCCTGCGCGAAGCCACGCTTGTCCGATGGAGTCCAATACTGCATCGCGCGCGTTGCTGTCGGAAAAGTCGCGCCTTCGCCGAATCCCAATGCGACACGCGCGACGAACAGCGACACGATGCCAGTGACGAAGCCGGTCATGATCGTTGCCGCAGCCCAGATCATGCCGCACCAGAACAGCGTCTTGCGTGGCCCGAAATGGTCGCCGACCCAGCCACCGATGATCTGGAACAGCAGGTAAGGATAGGCGAAGGCCGAGAATACGAGGCCTAGCTGTGTGTTGGTGAGGCTCAGCTCCTTCTGAATCTCGCTGGCCGCGGTGCCAATATTCACGCGGTCGACATAGGTGATAAAATACATCGCGCACAGCATCGCGAGCACGATATGTGTCGCCTTGAATCGAAGCTTCAAGTTCGACCTCCCTCGGCTTTATGGCTTGTTCGATTAGTTCGAATCGCCGCCCGCTCGCGGCGAGACGCTAGTTTGAGAAGAGAAAGCCCTAGCTGCCGACTTTGAGGTGCGCCGCGGAATTGCCCTCGGCGCGCTGTTCGAGAAGCTTCATCGCGACGTCGACGCCGCCGGCCCGGTGCGGAATGCCCGCGACCGACAGTCCCATTTCCACGCCCGTCAGCGCCGCAAGCAAGGTCAGCTCATTGCATTCGCCGAGATGCCCGATGCGGAACACCTTGCCCGCCACCTTCGATAATCCGGAGCCGAGCGACATGTTGTAGTTGTCGAGCACTACCTTGCGGAACTGATCTGCGTCGTAGCCTGGTGGCATCAGCACGGCGGTGAGTACCGGAGAAAAGTCTTTTGGCTCCTGGCACAGCACTTCCAGGCCCCAGTGATTGACGGCCGCACGCGTCGCGGCCGCCAGCCGCTGATGGCGGGCGAACACATTGGCGAGTCCCTCTTCCATCAGCATCGCGATTGCTTCGCGCAAGCCGTAGAGCAGGTTGGTCGCCGGCGTGTACGGGAAGAAGCCGTTTGCGTTCGGCTTCAGCATTTCCTCCCAATCCCAGTATGATCGCGGCATCTTATTAGTCTTGGCAGCGGCGCGAGCCTTGTCCGAGATGGCGTTGAATCCGAGGCCTGGCGGCAGCATGAATCCTTTCTGCGAGCAGCTCACGCTGACATCGACTCGCCATTCGTCGTGCCGGTAGTCGACCGAGCCCAACGAGGAGATGGTATCGACCATCAGCAGAGCCGGATGACCGGCACGGTCCATCGCTGCGCGGATCTCTCCGATCCGGCTGGTCGCGCCGGTTGAGGTCTCGTTGTGAACGACCATCACAGCCTTCAACGCATGGGACGTGTCGCGCGCGAGCCGGTCTTCGATGGCGGCGGGGTCGGCGCCGCGACGCCAGTCGCCGGGCATGAAGTCGACATCAATACCCCAGCGCGCGGCCATCTGGCGCCACAGGGTAGCGAAGTGACCGGTCTCCACCATCAACACCTGATCCCCCGGGGACAGTGTGTTGACGATCGCAGCCTCCCACGCGCCGGTACCCGAGGACGGAAAGATCACCACCGGCGCGGAGGTTTGGAAGACTTTCTGGGAACCTTCCAGGACGGCGCGCCCGAGTTGGCCGAACTCGGCACTTCGATGATCGATGACGGGCATGTCCATGGCCCGGAGAACGCGATCCGGAACCGGGCTGGGGCCTGGAATCTGCAGAAAATGCCGTCCTTGCCGCATGATGGACCTCATTGGCTATGCCGACGCACAGTTTTGCATTCAATTTTTCCCATGTAAATGGTATTCTATATGCAAACCTGACCATCGACGCTGATGGTTCCGCAAACTACTGTCGCCCTATGAAATCGACGATTCCCGAATCCGGGGTGCCAATCGCCAAAATCGCCGACAATGGCAGCCCCGATCGCCCCGAACCCTCGCTTCACGGGGAGATCCTGTCGCGCCTTCGCGACTATGTGGTCGAAGGTAACATCCCAGACGGCGGGCGGGTCCCCGAACGGCAGCTCTGCGAACTATTCGGAATTTCCCGCACTCCCCTTCGCGAGGCTCTCAAGGTGCTGGCCGCGGAGGGGCTCATAGAACTATTGCCCAACCGGGGAGCGCGGGTGCGCCGACTTGGTAAGCGCGATCTCGAAGAGCTGTTTGACGTGATGGGCGGGCTGGAAAGCCTCGCGGGGCGGCTTGCCTGCGAAACCATCACCGATGAGGAAATCGCCGAGATCGAGCGCCTGCACTACGAGATGTACGGCTACTACCTGCACCGCGACATGCACAATTATTTTCAGGTCAACCAGCGCATCCATGAGCGGATCGTCGCAGCCTCCCGTAATGAAACCTTGCGCGCCGCCTACGCTAACTACACCGGCCGGATCCGCCGCGTTCGCTACTCCGCCAACTTCGCGCGCAAACGGCAGCGCTGGGCCGAGGCGATGCGCGAGCACGAGGCAATTCTGGACGCGCTGCGCCGCCGGGCCGGTAGCGAGCTGAGCGACACCCTGTTCCAGCATCTGCGCAACAAGCGGACCGCAGCAGTCGAGCACCTCGGCAGCACGCCCGAAGGCCTGGCCACTGAAGCTATCGATGGTTAGCTCTTGGCGCATTATGAATTCATAATTGACGCCAGCCGGAAATAACTTGCATCTATTAGTTAGAAGTTTTGTGGAACGGCCCTCCTGGACCACGGGATTTGGGATGAAGAACGCGTCATCGCTTGAGCGCCAATTGAGGTCGAATATTACCGGCGACGTCTTTTTCGACGCCTTCAGCCGCGGACGCTATGCGACCGACGCCTCGTTCTACCAGATCGTGCCCGAGGGCGTGGCGGTCCCCCGAACCATGGACGAGGCGCTACGGGCGCTGGCAATCGCGCGCGACGCAGGTCGGACTGTGACTCCCCGTGGGGGCGGCACCTCACAATGCGGCCAAACCGTTAACCACGGCATTGTGATCGATTTCTCCCGGCATCTGAACAGAATGCTCTCGCTCGACGTGGAGAACCGGACCTGCGTGGTCGAGCCCGGTATCGTGCTCGACGATCTGAACCGCCAGCTGAGGAAGCATGGGCTGTGGTTTCCGGTCGACGTCTCCACCTCCTCACGCGCGACCATTGGCGGGATGGCCGGCAACAATTCCTGCGGCGGGCGCTCGCTGCGCTACGGCACCATGAGGGACAATACGCTGTCGATGGATGCCGCGCTTGCCGACGGTACACTCCTGCATTTCGGCGAAGTGCCGCGGGACCTCGCGCAGGTGAATTCACCGGACAACGGGCTCGCACTGTTTCGCGACATGCTCGATCTCGGCGAGCGTGAGGCGGCTGAAATCACGGACAAATTCCCGAAGGTGCAGCGTCGGGTCGGCGGTTACAATCTCGATGCGCTGGTGCCGCGCAATGCGCCGAACAACATGGCGCATTTGTTGGTGGGCTCCGAGGGCACCCTCGCTTTCACCACGAAGGTCGAACTCAAGCTGTGGCCGACAATCCGCAACAAGGTGCTGGGCGTCTGCCATTTTGGCAGCTTCTACGAGGCGATGGATGCAGCCCAGCATCTGGTCAAGCTGCGGCCGATCGCAGTCGAACTGGTCGACCGTACCATGATCGCGCTCGGCCGCGATATCGCGATGTTCAAACCGGTCATTGCCGCCGCCGTGCGCGGTGATCCCGATGCGATCCTGGTCGTGGAATTCGCCGAGGAGGATCAGGCTGAAAATCTCACGCGGCTGAAGCAACTCGGCGAGTTGATGGGCGATCTTGGCTTCGGCTGGGACAAGCCACCGCGCAAATGGGGTGGCGTGGTCGAGATTGTCGAACCGGCGCTGCAGAGCGCCATCGCCGATTTTCGTGCCGCCGGCCTCAACGTCATGATGTCGATGAAGCAGGAAGGCAAGCCGGTCTCCTTCGTCGAGGATTGCGCGGTGCCGTTGCCGCATCTCGCTGATTACACCGACCGGCTCAACGCCGTCTTTGCCAAGCACGGCACCAGCGGCACGATGTATGCTCACGCCTCCGAGGGCTGTCTGCATGTCCGCCCTGTGCTTAACCTCAAGCTCGAAAAGGACGT
This sequence comes from Bradyrhizobium sp. USDA 10063, assembly GCF_054063735.1. NCBI lineage: Bacteria > Pseudomonadati > Pseudomonadota > Alphaproteobacteria > Hyphomicrobiales > Nitrobacteraceae > Bradyrhizobium > Bradyrhizobium sp. USDA 10063. The sequence continues at coordinate 2,379,225 of NZ_JBSSGP010000002.1, forward strand.
GAAGGCGATGCGCGCCATCGCCGAAGAGGCGTTTGCCTTGGTACGCGAATACAAGGGCTCACATTCCGGCGAGCATGGCGACGGCCTGGTGCGGTCGGAATTTCACGAGACAATGTTCGGCTCGCGCATTGTCGCCGATTTCAAGGAGATCAAACGCAGGTTCGATTCGAACGATGTGCTTAACCCCGGCAAGATCGTCGATCCGCCGAGGATGGATGACCGTTCGTTGTTCCGCTACTCGCCGCAGTACAAGGTCAACGAGCTGAAGACCGTACTGGACTGGTCGGCCTATCCCGGTGCTGGCGGGGGTTTCCAGGGCGCCGTCGAGATGTGCAACAACAACGGCGCTTGCCGGAAGCTCGAGGGCGGCGTGATGTGCCCGTCCTATCGCACGACACGCAACGAGAAGGACGTCACGCGTGGACGCGCCAACACGTTGCGGCTGGCGATCTCCGGGCAGTTGGGACCCGACGCGCTTTCGTCGGACGAGATGATGGAGACGCTGAAACTCTGCGTCTCCTGCAAGGCCTGTCGGCATGAATGTCCGACCGGGGTCGACATGGCCAAGATGAAGATCGAGGTATTGGCTGCGCGAGCGGCAAAGCACGGACTCTCGCTGCGCGACCGCCTAGTTGGCTATTTGCCGCGCTATGCGGGCCTTGCGTCGCGCTTGGCGCCGCTTGCCAATTGGCGCAACAGCAGCCGACCGCTACGAGCGCTGTTCGAGAAGTTCGCGGGCATCAGTTCGGAGCGATCGCTGCCAGCATTCCGGCGCGATGTCTTCAACCCGGAAGCGGAAGTCTTTGGTCCCGAAGAGGGCCATGAAGTGGTGCTGTTCGCCGATACTTTCAACCGCTTCTATGAGCGCGAGAATCTCGATGCCGCGCTGCGTGTGCTCGTCGAGGGCGGCTACCGCGTTCATCTTCCGAGACCCATCGATCGCGCCCGGCCGCTTTGCTGTGGGCGCACCTTTCTCTCGGCCGGCATGGTCGATCAGGCTCGCATCGAATTGGATCGGCTGGTCGCCACATACGCGCCTTTCGCAGCGCGCGGAGTGCCCATCGTCGGTCTCGAACCGAGCTGCCTCCTGACGCTGCGCGACGAGCTGCTCTCGTTACGTTCCGACGAGGTTGCGAGAGGCGTCAGTGCCCACGCCCTGCTCTTCGAGGAGTTCCTGGTACGCGAAGCGGAGGCTGGCCGCTTGCGGCTGCCGCTTGGCGCCATTGCCAGCAAGGCCCTGGTTCACGGCCATTGCCACCAGAAGTCATTCGGCGCGTTCAAGCCTGTCGAAAAAGTGCTGCGCCTCGTCCCGGACCTGAATGTCGAAATCATCGAATCGAGCTGTTGCGGCATGGCCGGCGCATTCGGCTACGGCGCAGACACCTACCAGGCCTCCATCGATATGGCCGAACTCTCTCTTCTTCCCGCAGTACGCCGCGCCGACGATGCGACGCTGATCGTTGCAGACGGCACCTCGTGCCGACACCAGATCAAGGATGGCGCTGCACGTTCCCCGCTCCATGTCGCGCGCGTGCTGGCCATGAGCCTGGATCGCGCGAAATCCAAAAGTCTTTCCTCTCCCGAAAAAGGAACCACTCCATGACTGAGCTCACCCTTGATGTTGCTCGAAAGATCCTTGACGCCGCGCTTGCCAAGGCGGTCGAGAAGAAGCTCAAGCCACTTGTCATAACCATTCTCGATGCGCGCGGCGCGGTCAAACTGACCGCCGCTCAGGACGGAACCAGCCTGATGCGCGCCGAGATCGCGCACGGCAAAGCCTATGGCGCGCTGGCGCTCGGCATGGGATCACGAGCATTGTTTCAGCGCGCGCAGGAGCAGGCCTATTTCATCGGCGCAGTGAATGCGCTGGCGCAGGGCCGCCTGGTCCCGGTGCCCGGCGGCGTACTCATTCTGGATGGCACCACGCTGCTCGGTGCCGTTGGCGTCAGCGGCGACACCTCGGATAATGACGAGATCTGCGCGATCGCCGGCATCGAAGCAGGCGGACTCAAGGCGAATCCGGGATAGCAGCAACAGGCGCGACGAGGCAGATCTCCTTATCCTGGATTGGGCTATCGCCCGAGCCAGGATGGTTTGCGCTTCTCGCCGAACGCCTTGAGGCCTTCCTTGGCATCCTCGGTCATCGCCAATAGCGCGATCTGGCTTTCGGTATAGGCGATGCTCTCGTCGAATGACATCGAGGCGATCGCGCGCATGGCATATTTGCCGCGCCGGATCGCAGTTGGCGACTTGTCGACAATGCGGCTGATCAACCACTCGACCTTCGCATCAAGCTCGGCGGCCGGTACCACATAGTTCAACAGCCCAGCGGCCTGTGCGGCCCTGGCGTCAAAGGGCTCGCCGGTCAGCGCCCATTCGTTGACAAGGCGTGGGGGCGCCATCGACTGCAGGAGGCTCATCACCTGCATCGGGAAGACGCCGACCTTCACCTCGGGGAGGCCGAACATGACGTGATCGGCGGCCACGGCCATGTCGGTCATGCACAACAGGCCCATGCCGCCGGCCATGCACACGCCGCCTACGCGCGCGATCGCGGGTTTGGTCGAATTTTGCGAGAGCCGTAACAGATCGGCATAGTCGACGTTCGGCTTGGCATAGTCCATCGCGAAAGCGGCGCCGCTGTTCTGCAGGTCGGCCCCAGCGCAAAAGGCCTTGTCGCCCGCTCCCGTCAGCACGATGACGCGGACGTCGTTGTCATCGTGAGCATCGCGGTAGCCTCTCGCGATACCCGCGATCACGTCACCATTGAGCGCGTTGCGCTTGTCCGGCCGGTTGATCGTGATCCAGAACGCCTGGCCCCGCTTCTCCAGGATTACGCTGCTGCTCTCGGTCATCTTGCCCGCCTGTTCTTGCCGTTTCCGGCAACCATTTGCGGCAGGACGGCAGCCGACTGCAAGAGCGATTTAGGCCGAGACCTAAGCCTTCCTGATCCAGACCTTGTTGTCGTGGAACGCGGCACCGCCCACCGGGGCGACCGTCTCAGCACCGGTCAGCGTATTGATGCCACGGCCACCGATATGGGCCTTGTTCGGATGGATGGATTCGGCGATCAGAACGCCACGACGCAAGCCGTCGAACAGCCTTGCCGTCAGCGTCGTTTCGCCGCGCGTGTTGCCGAGTGTCACCGCATCGCCGTCGACAATAGAAAGGGCCGCCGCGTCGTCCGGATGGATCATCACCGTCGGCTTCCCCTCGCGGGCCCGGGATCCCGGCGTCTCGTTGAAGCTGGTGTTGAGATAGCTCCGCGACGGCGAGGTCGCTAACCGGAACGGATGCTCTTCGTCTGCCTCCTCAATGATGGTCCAATGATCAGGTAGGGACGGCATCTGATCCCACGGCCCCAGACCGGCGATTCCGAAGGGCGGATGCGCCCAATCGGCCTTGAAGTGGAACTTCTTGTCGTCGTGTGCAAAGCCGTCGAGGTAGTGTGAGGTACGGAAGTCCGGCTGGATATCACGCCACAGATCCGCCTCCAGCCTCTCGATATCGCCATGGCCGCTCTTCTTCAGCGTCACGTCAATCAATTCGCGTGGCGACATCTCAAAGCCGGGATGGACCGCATTCAGGCGGCGCCCGAGTTCCTGAATTACTTGATGGTTGCTGCGGCATTCGGCCGGAGGTTTGATCAGCTTGGGCCCAACTGAAATGTGCTGGTGACCGCCACCGTAATAGAGATCATCGTGCTCCATGAACATCGTCGCGGGCAGGACGATATCGGCCATGGCCGCGGTCTCGGTCATGAACTGCTCATGCACCGCCACGAACAGGTCCTCGCGGGCAAACCCTTCGCGCACCAGCCTCTGCTCCGGCGCCACCGTCATCGGATTGGTGTTCTGGATCAGCATCGCCTTGACCGGCGGTCCGCCCTTCAAGGCCTCGGAGTCGCCGGTCAGGATACGTCCAATCCTCGACTGATCGAGCCAACGTGTGGTGCGGTCGATCGCGTCATGCCCCTCGATGACGGATTCGTTGAATTTCCAGATCGCGGCATTGTTGAAGAACGCACCGCCGCCTTCATATTGCCAGGCACCGGTCACCGCCGGAATGCAGAGCGCCGCGTGCATTTGCGCCGCACCATTTCGGCTTCGCGTGAAGCCGTAGCCCAAGCGGAAGAACGAGCGTTTGGTCTGGCCGACGAGGCGGGCGAACGCCTCGATCTCCTCCACCGGCACGCCCGATATCGACGAAGCCCATTCGGGCGTCCTGCGGGCGAGATGCGCCTCCAGTTCGTCCGGGCAGTCCGTATAGCGATCCATGTAGGCCCGATCCGCGTAGCCTTCGCGAAACAGCACATGCATGACGCCGCAGGCGAAAGCAGCGTCCGTGCCAGGCCGCAGGATGATCTTCACGTCAGCCTGCTTCACCGTGTCATTGTTGTAAATGTCGATCGCGGCAATCTTGGCGCCCCGCTCTTTCCGGGCGCGCATCGCATGGGTCATGACGTTGACCTGGGTATTCACCGGATTGGTTCCCCAGATCACGACGAGGTCGGAGACGCCCATTTCACGCGGATCGACGCCGGCGATCTTGCCGGTTCCGACCGAAAATCCGACACGCGCGATGTTCGCGCAAATGGTGGAATAGAAGCGGGAGTATTTCTTGACGTGCGCCAGGCGATTGATGCCATCGCGCATCACGAGCCCCATGGTGCCGGCGTAATAATAGGGCCAGACCGACTCGGCCCCGAATTCGCGCTCGGCCGCATCGAAGCGCGCGGCGATCTCGTCTAGCGCCTCGTCCCAGGAAATCCGGACAAACTGGCCCGAGCCCTTCGGCCCGGTTCGCCGCATCGGGTAGAGCAGCCGTTCGGGATGATGGACACGCTCGGCATAACGCGCAACCTTGGCGCAGACGACACCCGCCGTATAGGTCTGCAATTTTGAGCCGCGGACTCGGCCAATCGAGCGGCCCTCGATCACCTCGATGTCGAGCGCACAGGCCGACGGGCAATCGTGCGGACAGGTTGAATGGCGAATTTCGATCTTGGCGCGCTCGTTCATGCCAAATAGGTAACATCAAATTCCGGTCCCGCCGAGGGGGATTTGTCGGCCATCTGCTTGCGAAAACTGGGCATAAGCCATGCAGCAGACCCAAGGTCAGGTTCCGCCGTTAGGCAATTCGACGAATATAGGCGAACATCCAAGCAGCGACATCAATAGTCGGGAAGCGTGCGGATTCGACTGGCTGGGTGAGCAAGTCGTGTTGGCGGGGGAGCATCCGGTACGATATCCGGGCCAACGAAATCCGGGCCGGCAGGCTCGGCTTGCGCCGTGTCCGAAATCCATTTCACGGCCGACGGATGACTAACCACCATGCCGATCACGACGATGACGACGAGCAAAGGCAAAGCAATGAGCTTGATGCTCCAGCTTTGACAGATGTTCTGGTCGTCATCCGGAGGCTGGTCGAATGAGTCGTGCATTGGATCTCTCCACATTGCGAGTGTGGGTTACCGCAACGCGCGCAGAGACCCTGTGAGCAACTTCACAGGTCCGACGAGCTCACCGCCTTGTGAGAGATGTCACGGAGCGACGTTATTCGCTGCCGTTTTCAGATCCAGAATCGACCAGTGTCTGTAGTTCTTCCGGCTTCAGCACCACGATCGCGCCATGCTCGAGCCGCACCCAGCCGCGTGTAGCCCAAACCCGAAGTTGCTTGTTTATGCTTTCACGGGTCATGCCAACCATCTCACTGATCTCTTGTTGGGTGATGGCGATGACACGCTCCTGCGGCTCCGGCTTGTGCTTTTCAGTAAGGCGAAGCAAAGCGCTGGCGAGCCGACCTGGCAGGTCCTGAAGGATAACCTGTTCGACTTGATCGCTGGTCCAGCGCAGCCGTACGCACAGGAGTTCGATGAACTTCATTGCAAGCGCCGGCTGGCTTCGGACGAAGGGAATGAATTCGCGCTTATCAATGATGAAAAGCTCGCAATTGCTGTTCGCGGTAGCGTCGGCTGTCCGCAACCCTGAATCGAGCACTGCGATCTCGCCGAAGATCTCTCCGGCCTCGATCAAGTTCAGGATCGCATTGCGGCCATCGGGCGATGAGATGCTGATTTTCACCGTGCCCGATATTACGGCAAACAGGCTTGTGCCTGGATCCCCCTTCGAGAAGATCGCAGCTCCACGTTTCAGCGTCGTGTGCTTGGCGTAACGACAGAGCTGCTCGAACGCCTCGGGTTCGAGATCGACAAAGTACGGATGCTTGCGGAGGACCGACAATTTGCTGGTCGAAAATCCGCGTGTCTCGCCCGTTTTATCCTGGGGCACGCTCGTTACAACTCCGGAAGCAAAGCTGCTTGGGATGTAGTTCTTCCGTAATCAACCAAAAGCGTCTTTTCAACTGGAAAGCGGCTTTCCACGCCGATGTGAGTGTAACGCTCCGATCCCGATGTGGGAAGCCAACCGTCCGGAGACCATTTCCTGTCTCGCGTAAGTAGCTCTTGCCTGCATATGCCACTTGGGCGACACTTGCGACAGGTTCGACAACTCTACGACAAACTTAAGTAATTTCGGCTGCTCCCTCCAAAGCGACCGCGCCGATTTGGTCAGGTGCTTACCTCCACCCCAGGCCTCGTTACCCGAAGCTATCCTGGCCTATTTGTCACCTTCGTCCGCGACAAAGCGACCGAACGTCCCGCGCGCAAATAGCAAGGGCTCCTGCCGGTTGTAGGAATAGGCCTCAACCGCACCCAAGAATATGACGTGATCGCCGCCATAGTAGCGATTGACGGCACGACATTGAAAGTTGGCGACGCTGTCGGTGATGACGGGCGCATGTCCTAGTCCAGGCGCCCAGTTCACCCCGGCGAATTTATCGTTTGAGGATTTTGCAAATTGCGACGCCAATGCCTGCTGGGACGCGCCGAGCACGTTGACCGTGAAGTGGCTCGCATTCTGGAAGATGGGCAGGCCCTGCGAGAACAGGCCAAGGCTCCACAGCACTAGCGGCGGATTCAGCGATACTGACGCAAAGGAGTTGCAGGTGACGCCATACGGCCTGCCGTCCGCAGTCATCGCCGTGACGATCGTGACGCCGGTTGCGAATGTGCCCAGCGCATTCCGAAAATCCCGTGGGTCGATCGGCGAGTTGCCGCTGGCAAATTCATTGGCCGGGTCGGCCGGATGCTTGGGTACGTCAGACATCCGGTGAACCTCAGAGCGTCAGATTTTCGGACGGCAAGCCCAGCGCCACACGTCCATAGTTGGTCCCTGCCGCATCGAAACTGAAGGCAAGGTGTGAATTGACCGCATGAGCGTCGCGGAATTGCCGCTGCAACGTACCTGACGTGAAAAGGCTGCGCGCCCCGCTTGCGGCAAACAACAGCGATACCGCCTCGCTGCAGAGATTCACTGAGAAAGCGCCATCGCGCCGCAGCCTGGTCTTGGCGGCGATATCGGGGATATGGCCAGTCCGCGCGTCCGCCATCGCGCCAATACCGTTCGATCGCATGATCAGACGCGCCGCGTCGATCTTGGCGGAGGCTTCCGCGATCTTGATCTGTGTGCTCTGCATATCGCCAAGCTTGGTGCGATTGGAGGTCGAAACGCGATGGCGGGCGATCTCGACATAGTCGTCGAGACAGGCCTGCGCATTGCCGAGGGCAACGCCGGACAGGACATATGGAAACAGCGCGAATACCGGCAGGGCATAGAGCGGGTTCGGATTGACCGAACTGCCAGGCGTCGGCCCGCCCGTGAGATCGCTCACTGCGATCGACATCGCACTTGCGACGAAGGCTTCCTCAACCTCGACCTCGTTTGATCCCGTGCCGCGCAGGCCGGTCGCGTTCCAGATATCCTTGATTCTGTAGTCTCGCCGGCTGAGCAGGAAGATCCGGTATTCGACACCATCGGCCTCGTCATCGGAGGAGACAACGCTGCCAAGCATATTCCAGTCGCAGGATTCGACACCCGACGAGAATGGCCAGCTTCCGGTCAGTACGTGGCCTCCGTCGACCTTCCGCGCCCGGCCGGCAGGGAATATGAAGGAGGAGGCGATCAGAGTATTCGGTTCCTTGCTCCAGACCACATCCTGCGCCTGTGGATCGAACATCCCAAGCATCCAGTGATGGCTCGCAAGGTTGGCGAAATTCCACGCGACGGAAGCATCGCCCTGCCCCAGCGCATCGGCACAATCGATCAGTGCGACATAGTCGAGCTCCGCGCCGCCGACGCGCTTCGGCTGCAGGAGCCGATACAGGCCGGCACTATGCAGGTCGTACTCGGTTTCCGCCGGCAGGCGCCGCAATTCCTCGGTCCTTGCCGCTCGCTCGCGAAGCGCCGGGATGAGGGCCTTGGCACGGGCAACCATGGCCACATAGTCTTCTGCTTGCTGCTCGGTAGGCGAGCTTCCATCGGGCCCGCGGCCGTCTGTTGCCATTGGCGTTTTCCCGCTCGGCCTTTCTGATCCCAAAGTGGCCAAGACCGCCAGCAGTTTATCGCTTGACCACCACGGATCAAGACACCTCGCAGCATCCCGACGTGAACGAACTGACGCCTGGAATCAAAATAAGCCCGGCAGCCAAAAAGGCCGCCGGGCTTATACGGAACCTCTCGCTGACCTTGGGCCGTGCAGCCTCTCGGGCTCCCATTCCGCCGGATCGCGTCCAGCATCACCCCACGGTTTTCCGCCAGTACAGGGTGTGCGACCACGCCCAGGGGGCCTCCGGCTGATACAGCCGATACCCCGCACGGATGAAGTTATTGGCGGAGGCGATATTGTCCGTTGTATCGGAAACGATCGAATGCCATCCATTGCGGCGAGCGCGAGTCTCCAGGGCTCGCATGAGGCGCAGTTGAAGGCGCCGGCCAGAATGCTGTCTCAATACGCCAACCCGGCAAAAGTAGCCGGCATTGTCGACATGCGTCGAAGGAACAGGTCCGGCAAACGCCACCGGATCTGCTCCGTCAAAGGCGAGCCACCAGTGTCCACTATCGAACTGAGGAACGCGCGCCTGGTCGAAGAACGTCAGCCGATGCAGTTCGGCAAGCGTGTCCGCTACGTCTTCATCCTGGCCGTCGACCTCGCGAATTCGATACATGGGCGAGTTCCCTCCAATCCCTTGTCTCCGGCTTGCACAGCCTGCTCGGTGCTCTCTGAGGTTGGATCGCGGGTTGGCCTTCACTTGGCGAGGGTCGCCTTGACGCCCAGCCAAATCGCCCCGAGCAACCCGGTGGCGATGACAGTGATCACCGCCTTGAAGGTGTAGCTCTGAGCCTGCTCCACGCTTCTGCGCCAGCGCCGAAGGTGCTGGAAATCGGCGCGCAGCTCCCGGCGATCCTCCTCCTCGATCCCGAAGGAAGTCAGGATCGTCGCAACCGTCTTCAGGACAACGGCGTCGATATCCTCGTGATGGATTCGCTGCTGTTCGGCCAGCGTCTCGATGACGATGGCCCGGATGTCCGCTTCATGCATCTCGGTCATCGCTTGATGATGCGGGCTACGTTCTCGAACCCGCGCTTGGCGAAATAAAATGAGACCACGAGATTCGAAGTGACGGCAGCAAATCCTGCCAGCGGATCGGTCGTGCCAAGTCCAAGAACTTTGTCCCAGACCAGCAATTTTCCGAAATAGATCGCCACGCAGTAAGCGATCAGTTTATCGGGCTCGTACCAATGCCCGATCTCGGCGGTTCTGTATTGCAGGATCGCGTTCGTCTCGGAGACCTGTGCGGCAATCTCGGTCGCAGCCAGATCGGCCGCGATCTTGTTGTCGGCATTGCCCGCCTTGAGCTTGGCATTGTACGCGTCGATCAACCCCTTGATGACCGGCCCGCCGAGGAATGAGAGAATTGCCATCCACATTCAGGTGGCCCTTCGAAGCGAGCGCAGCCGCGCGATGATGGTGATGACGGAGATGCCCAGCAGGATCCGCCCGACCGTTCTCGCATCGCCAATCGCGGCAGAGAGCTGGTCCTTGACGTTCTGATCGCCCAGGAGATCGGACAGTATGTCGATGAGCTCCATCGCGGCGCCTGCAACTGCCAGGCAATAGCCCCATGCGACGGTCAGCGAGTTCAGGCAGCAAGCCTTGATCCGCGCCCACATATCAGAGCGCCCTGATCTTGGCCTCGAGCGCTGGCGCTCTTGACCACAAGGCAGCCGCCTCCGCCGTTACGCCATTGATCCATACCTTGACGGTCGGCCAGGAATGGATTGAAGCGACGTAACCGACAGCGAAAACGGAGGCATCAACGAGTATCCACATCGTCATTTCCTTTTGAACATGGTCGAGAAGATGTTGGCAACGAATGCGCCAATCGAGCCTTTTGCCGGATGCGCGACGGACGGAGCCTGTGTGGCCGGCGTCGAAGAGGTTATTGAAGCCACATTCGCGACCGTGGTCGAGTTCGCTGGCTTGATTGTCAGGCCAGTGAAGGTGATGGTCGGGTCCAACGCCATCATTTCCATCAGCAGACCAGCGCAGCCCGGCTGGCTGTCGACCACGTTGGGATCATAGACACCGTCACGAACGTATTTGCCCGATTTGTACTGATCGGTGCCTGACCAGATGTAGGGAGAAGGACGGCCACGATTGGCGTAGCCGAGCCCGTTGTACTGCTCGAGCAAGGTCATGGTCCCGCCAGGCGACCAGTCCTTCCACCGCGACGCATAGGGCGGGCAATCGATCAACGCATCCAACGCGGCGCGATAGAATGCATCCTGCAACGGCGGATCGTCGGCATGGTTGTAGAACGGCCCTCTTCCCTTCGGGACGTGTATCGAGACCTGATGCAGCGGGTCGCCTTGCGCCAACTGCCGATCCCACCGCTGCGACGATTCTCGTTGGTGGATAACCGCAATCACGAACCACGGAACGCCGGTCGCCTTCGAAATCTCTTCGTACCGCTCCTTGGCGTTCGGTGACGCCAATCGCGCCGCAACAGGTACAAACTCGGGTCCGCGGGTCAGCTTGGCCTTATTCCAGCGCTGAGTATTCGCCCGGGTTAGGGCGTTGAGGTCAGCCATTTCGGTTATTGCCCGTTGTGCTTGAGAGTGGTAAAGATGCCTTTATGGGCGTCAGATTTTTTGCTTTGTTGCTGCTCTGCGGGGCGGCTTATGTAGCGATCAATACCGGTCTTCGGGAAATAGCGCCCGGATGGACGGGGCCGCTCGCCTTTTTCAGATAATACGCAACAACTTGTTGGCGATAATTGTCGGCTGAACGGTGCGATGAGCCGCGCCGCCTGTGTTGTTTGATGTTACGCTGATGGAGTTCGTGCCAGAGGCCGATAGTCCGATGGTGCTGCCATCGCTGAAGCGCGCCGAAATTGGAGCGCCGCTCGTAAAGCCCTGGATAAGGGCCGATGTATTATTGAATGTCCCGGCGGTGCCCACCGTGATGTTGTTACTTCCTGCAGACGTAATCGTTGGAATCTGGCTGGCAGAGAGTATGAGTGATTCGCCACCGCCAACGGCCCCTAATGTAGCGCCTGCGCCAAAGTGGGAGTTGGTCAGTCTACCGGCGGGACTCCCGCCCATATCATCCTTGCCGGCAACGACACGTCCGCGAATATCCGGGATATTGAACGTCGTGCTGCCGTCTCCCGCGCCATGGGTCGTGCCAAGCAGGCTGAACAGTGTTGCATAGGTTGTTCTGCTGATCGCCTGTCCGTACATCAGCACGAAGGAGCTGTTTGGCGCCGTGGTGCCCCAAAAATCGATGCTGGCACCAATTGGAATGGCGTAGGGATTGCTAAAGAATCCATGCAGATAAAATACCTGGTCGCTGTTGTTGTAGAGAGCGACATACGGCGTACCCTGCACGAGGACGCCGGCAGGCAACTCAACGCCAGGGGCCGATCGAAGCGGCTTGGCGCCTAGGCTGTCCACATTGAGTGTAACGGTCGCACCATTCGTCGCGTGCGGGGTGAAGGCGATCATCTGGCCGTTGAGGTGGGACAGGCTGTCGAAAACCTGGTAGCTCGCGACGGTGTAGGCGGTTGACGTGCCGCCGGTCGCAATTGCGCCGGAGATGTCGTCGCGGAATTTCGCAGTGGCAGCCATCATCGCGCGGGCGGAATCGTTGATGCTCGAGGGCGCCTGGCCTTCCTGCCAGTTGATCGAGGAATCAGCCGTCGCGTCCGCGGCCGCGTTTTGCGACCACCGATAAAGTGTCATTTGGTTTGTCCTTGAAAAAGGCGACTGTCGTGGTCGCCGTCATGCGAGTAACTCAGCCGGCGCCTTGGAGGCATCGGCCAATTCCAACGTTATCTCGAAGCCGGGCGGCTGAAGCGCTGTGCGCCGCGTCGCTTCAGTCTTCCCGGTTCAACTGGAGATATTGCGTGCAGGGACATGCCGGCGCGCGCGCCGTGAGGAGATTTCTGATGACGCCAAGCGGCACGCCGGGAGTATCCTTGGCGACCGCGCGCGCCCTCTCGTCGATGATCGCCTCGATGTCGCTGCGCAATTCGCTGATGCGCTGTTCAAGCGCTGGTTTTCGTGTCGCTTTCATCCAACTTGCTTCCCTCTTCGGTCTTGTTTTGCGATTGCTGGCTCGCCGCAAGCCTTTGCCTAATGGCGGCGGCCTCATTCTGGGCACGCCGCAGCGCTTTCTCGCGTCGCGCTTCATGAGTGGCGATGTAGACTTGCAGGTCGTATGGCAGCGAGCGGAAACGCTGCTTCCAGCTCGCCCACAATTCGGAGCCTTCGGCACGAATGGTCGGGCGCAACAGCGCGAGGCTGCGTGCGGTCAGCGACTGCGCTTCATCAACCCAGGCGATGCGAAAGCCTTCCAGCGACTTGATCGAGTCCGCCGTATGATCCTGCATGCCACGGAAGATGATGATACCATCGCCTGGCGTCTCAATCTTGTCGGCAAACAGCTTGAAGCCGCTGCCGATGCCGAGCGAGGCAATCTTGCTTTCGATCAGGCGCTTTGAGGATTGCGCCAGCGTCCGCTGCGCCTCGCGGATACAGACCGCGAGCGTGCCACGCTCAGCCTGGCAGGTCTCGACCAGAAGCTCTCCAAAGAAATGCGATTTTCCCGAGCCCCTGCCCCCGAATGCTCCCTTGTATCGGCCGGGTTGCAGCAGCGGTTCAAATGCTTTCGCGGTCGGAATTTTGAGGATGGACAATGACGCGCTCTATTCGGTGGACGAGTTCTAGCTGGCCGTCGCCGCCGTTCTCGATCGCCTGCGGGGCCTTGCCCCAGCCGCGGTCGAGAATGGCGTTGGCGGCGGATACGCGCGCGGCCGGTGTTGCATCTTTGCTGCGCATGATGCCCACCAGGACGTTCAACGCCGTCCTGGTATGACTCCGCGCGAGCGAGCGGATCTCGGGAAAGGTTTTTGCCACTTAAGTCTCATGCAGATCGGGGATTTCATCCGGCGGCGCGCCTGTCTTGTCGATGACGACATCGGCCGGCCGCGCCGAAAGGAAAGCGATGGTCGGAAAGTCGGTTTGTTCGCAGTCGCGGTTCGGCGCCCGAATGAATCGGATGATCTCTGCACTCATTCGAGCGTCCCGCATAACGTGATGGCGATCAAGTCTGCGAGCGCCGGCGAGATAGGCGGTCATGTCAGCCTCGTTCTCAACTGCTGTCACTGCGAAGCGGAGGCGATGAAGCAACTGACGTCTTCAAATCATGTCGCTTCGCGCAATGACGTATTTGGGCTGCGGCAGATCGCCCGGAGGCGGCGATCGTTTGGGCGCGAACCTTATCCCCTCGGGTTGTCGGGGACCGCATGCGGCGGCGGCACGTTGGCGCCACGCCGCGGGCCGGCGCGTTCGCGCGCGCCGGCTGATCGACGGTGAAAGTGGTTCGGACGACGGCGCGCTTGCGACGCGCGGGGCGTCGGGCATGGAGATGTGGCGTCGTGACGCGCAGGCCGTCGTCCGATTCGAAAAATCCAAAGAAAAAGCCCGCCGCGGATTTCTCCGCGCGGGCTTCACAATGTCTGCGATGATGTCCTTATGCCCCTGATTTGCCCGACGTGTCAACGTCCATGTTGAGATGGCACAAAGCCGTCGATCCGGCTGCGCATCCTCGGTGGTCGACAACAAAATGCCCGCAGCGGCTATTTCCGCTGCGGGCATTCACGAATTCCGCGACGATGTCCTTATGCTCCTGATTTGCCCGACGCGTCAAACGCCTTCTGGATCGTAAACAAAATCTCCAAAATGCGGAGAAACAACTTCGCCAAGATGAAACCGATCCTTGCGACGATATCAATCATCGCTCCCTGGTTGGAGCGACGCGGCGAGAACGCAACGGTAAGCGCGAGCATTTCGCCGATCAGCACAAGCGAACCGGCGCCGGTCAGAGCGCCGGCATTCGATCGTATGGCAGGAGACCGTCGATGTATTTCGCTGCTGTAGTACTCACGATCCTGTCGGGGCTGCTCTATGCCGCCGGCAATCATCAGCTTGGTTCATTCAGCTCCGACGTCTGCCGTTACGGCGGAATGTTCTGCGACAGTCCGCATTATGTGTTGGTGGTCGCCATTCTCGCGGCCGCTTGGGGCAAGTTCGTCAGCATCCGCTGAAGCGTGCTGGTCCCAGGTGACCGCGGAAAACGAAATCAGCCTCGAGGCTCATTGCGGCACTCTGGGGTTGACCGGGTGCGCGGGCTTCGGTCCGGGCGGAACAGGCTCAATCGGCGGCTTCGGCTCTGTCGGCATCACAGTGGCGCCTGCCGCCCGCGCGGCTTCCCCTGTTGTGGAGTAATTGGCCGTCTCGGCCGGCTGCACCCTCGGCTTGCTCCATGGACCATGATCGACCACCAATATGCCGAGCACGCCGGCTGCCGCTACCGCCAGCGCTACCAAGAGCGGCACCCCGCCGTGCCGGTTCGAACGATTTCCAATCAAAGAACTCTTCTCCATCGAATACGCCCGGCCTAATGAACAAATCCTCCCGGGCTCCGAGGTTCCCCGCCCACTAGACCGAACGGACTGCCTCCCAAACGGAACAAATTCACCGTTGACGCGTTTGGGCAACTAGCCGCCGAAGACCGCTGTCGACGTAGCGTGCGCTGCCAGGCCACATTTCGTGAGGTTCGAGCCGTGAACTTCGAAACACCCGAATCCCCGCTGCAGCCCAGCCTTGGCGAACGCGCAATCGACACTGCAACCGATGTATCGCGCACGATCACGGAAGTTTCCGATGGGCTTCGGGCTGCGATCGACCGGCTCAGCGACGCGATCAAGACTTCGCGTCAGCCCGGCGGCACACTTTCGACGATCAGCGCAATAACCCGCGAAGCGCCGCTAACGAGCCTGCTCGTCGCATTCCTGTTCGGCGTCGCGGTGGCACGGCGCCGCTAAGTTTCCGCTCTACCGCAGCAACTATCTGCTCCGGTATCGAACCGGATTCCAATGATGGCTGTAATGTGGCACAGTGATTCGGTGGGCTGTTCGCTCACAGGTCAGTGGCGTTGCGTCTCTTGGGGGAGAGGGGATCCAATGCTGCGCACATTCCGGCCGACGCCGACCTGCACGCGATTCAAGACCAGCATCGAAATGCCGTGCATGAAATGCGGCGCCGAGATGAAGCTCACCGTCATTGAGCCGCGAGATCAGGTTTACGACGTGTTGACCTATCGCTGTACACCTTGCGATTCCGGTGAGAGCTTCCTGCAGGCCCGCTAGACGATTGCTTGCCGGCGCCAGCTTGAGTCAGCCGCTCAGCACGGCCATGCCCGCGTGGGTGAGGACAGGATTCTCATCCTGTAGCTCGATCAGACCGAGTTCGCTCAGAACACGCAGGTCCTCGTCGCTGACAGGCGACATCTTGAGGCGGCGAGCCTGGATGTCCCGCAGCGCCCAACGGAGCGCAATGGCTCTTTCGAGAGAAAAATCTGCGAACGGGTTGTCTGCCATTCGCGTCGACTACTCCGGCATTCTCGTTTCCCGCGTCTTGGATGCGGCGCGGCAATAGCTGCGATAACGCGACAGGCGCCTTCGCGTTCCTCGCCCTCTTCCGCCGATCCGAAATCGCTGCCGCTAGAGCACGATCCGGAAAAGTGGAAACCGGTTTTCCGAAAGGATCGTGCTCAAACAAAGAGACTAGATCATGCTCTAGTAGCGATACGGCTCAATGTCCAACAACGGGAACGCGCTGAACACGCCCGGCAGGTTGGTCGCCGTCGCCGGATGCAGGTAGGACTTGTCGAGTTCGGCGAAGCTGGTCACGCCGAGCAGACCGAGGCAGCGGATCACCTCGTCTTCCAGTAATTCCAGCATCCGGGCGACACCCCTCTCGCCGTCGGCAGCCAGCGCCCAGCATTGCAGGCGACCGATGCCGACAAGATCGGCGCCCAAGGCAATCGCCTTCACGATATCTGTGCCCCGGCAGAACGAGCCGTCGACCATGATCTTGGCGCGGCCCCGCACCGCCTCGACGATCTCCGGCAGGACGTGCATGGCGCCACGGCCGTGATCAAGCTGGCGGCCTCCATGGTTGGAGACATAGATCCATTCGACGCCGTGATCGAGCGCGATGATTGCGTCCTCCGCGGTGGCGATCCCCTTGATGACCAGCGGTATCTTGAACTTGTCCTTGATCAACTTCACCGTCCGCCATTCCAGCCCCTTCTGGAAGTCGCCGCCGGTGGCGCGAATACGGCTTTCCCGGACGTACCGCTTGGCAATGTCGCGCTCGCGACGGCTGTAATGGGCGGTGTCGACGGTGAGGCAGAATGCGGAATAGCCGTTGTCAACACTGCGGCTGACGACGTCCTCCACGAAGGCATCATCGCCGCGGACATAGAGCTGGAAAATGCGCAGCGCGTCGGGTGCGGCCTTCGCGGTATTCTCAAGCCCGGGCTCGGACACCGAACTCAGCATATGCGCCGCGCCGAACGCGCCGGCGCCGCGGGCGACCGCCGCTCCGGCCGCGGGATCGAAGATTTCGAGCGCGCCGACCGGCGCGAGCATGACCGGCAGTCGCAATCTGCGCCCGAACACCTCCGTTGAAGGATCGACGTGAACGACGTTGCGCAGCACGCGCGGGCGGAACGCAATCTCATCCAGCGCCATCCGGTTGCGCCGCAGCGTAGTCTCGGTCTCGGCGGCGCCGACGATGTAATCCCAGGCGTTCTGGTTCAGCCTGGCGCGGGCCTTGCGGACAAATTCGTGCAGGTTCTGGTATTCTTCGCCGCTGGCCCCGAGTTCGACATTGCGTGCCGGCCGGATGGAGGTCCCGTCATTCATGGTGGCTTCTCTCCCGTTTTGGCCGGCACCTTAGCCGCAGATAAGCGGCAAAAGCTACCGCCTTGAAGGGATAAATCCCGGACGCGAACGAAAGGCTGCTATTCGCTTGCGACGACCCATCTGCCGACAGTAGAGAACTCCAGCGCTCAACCGCCCGAAAAGCGGTTTCTGTATTCGGTCGGCGATACGCGCCGAGATGCCGCAGGAAGGCGCGGCGCATCCGCTCGTCGTCACCGAAGCCGGCGCGTTTTGCGACCTCCACGACGCCGCGTATCTGCCGGCTCTCCAGCAGCAGCCGCGCAGTCTCGACGCGGAGGGCCTCGACGCCGCTTGCCGGCGTCATGCCGGTACGGCTGGCATAGGTGCGGGCGAAGGTGCGCGGCGTCATGCCGGCTCTCGCCGCCAACGTCTCCACCCGGAGATCGCTGGCGATGTTCTCGATGATCCAGGCGTGGAGCGCGCTGAAACGGCCTTCGACGTCGGAAGCCTGCGCCGCAAGCACGGTCGAGAACTGGCTCTGACCACCCGGCCGTTTCAGGAACACCACCAGTCGCCGGGCGACGTCGAGCGCAATCGTATGGCCGAAATCCTCTTCGATCATGGCGAGCGCCAGGTCGATGCCGGCGCTGACGCCGGCCGACGACCACACGTGCCCGTCCTTGACGAAGATCGCATTGGGCTCGACGCGAACATTTGGAAAGCTGTCCTGCAGCCGTGGGCAATAGCGCCAGTGCGTCGCAGCACGCTTGCCGTCCAGCACGCCGGCCCAGGCGAGCGCGAAAGCCCCGAGACAGACCGACGCGATCCGGCGCGCCTGCGGCAGCGCCTGCGAAATCCATTTCATCAAGCGAGCGTCGTTGCGGATCTCCCAAATGCCGGGACCACCCGGGATCACCAGCGTGTCGATCTGGTGCGGCCGCACGCTGCTGATCGGAGCCGTGTCGATCATCATGCCTACATCGGTCGAAACCAGGCCGCCCGAACTGGACAGATAGGAAAGCGAATATCCCGGGCCCGGCAATTCGATCGCCTCCAATTCGGCGAACACCTGCGCCGGACCGGAGATGTCGAGCAGCGTCACGCCGGGAAAAGCGACAATCGCAATGCGCCGCGTCGCAGCTTGCGGACGCGGAGGGGGCCGTCGGGATTTGGCAGATTTCGAGGGCATATTGTCCTTTAAGCCATTCGAGGCTCACCTGTATAGCTCTCTATCGACAGTGGAGTTCTGCCATGGTGCGAAAGCTCGGCAGCCAATACCAGGCGATCAACTCGCCCTGGACCGGTTATGCAGTCTACAGTTTTCCGGATGCGTCCAGCATCGCCGCTTCCGACCGCCAGCCGCTGATGGACGCCATGAATGGCATCATCGCTGTAAACTGGAAGGCGACCGAGCCGCACTGGACGGCAACCTCCTCCCCCTTCGACGGCAAGTACAGCCTCATCTTTGTGTTTGACAGCTTGGGACTAGCGGCATTTTCCGTTTATCGCGTGCTGCAGATGTCATGCGGGCCCGCGGTCTACCGCAGCGGCACCGAGGTGCTTCCCGCCCATCAAGGGCGTGGTCTCTACGGCTTCTTCACCCAGGAAGTGCTGAAGCGCGCAGGCTCCGCCGCAAAGGGCATCGGCGGCCTGTTCTACGGATGGCGGACACGCAATCCAATCGTCTGGGCGGCCAATGCCAAGATCTGCGAGAAAGTGACACCTTCGCTGCTCGACAACATCAAGGATTCCGCACTGCAGGCAGCCTGCGTCGAAATGTGCGCAACGCTCTATCCCGGCAAACCGCTCGAGGTGCCGGAAATGATCATGCGTGGCGCCTACGGCCACATTAAGCACCATCGGCAGGCTTACCGTGGCACCGCATCACTGGTCGATGCGGCGATGTCCCGCATGATTCCAGATTCAGCGGACGCGTTGTTCTCGGTTGGATATGCGAGGGTGTAATGTCGATGCTGGGTCAGCAGACCGCATATGCCCCGACGGCCTCGCGGCTCGGTGACCGAGCCTATTTGGCCTGGGCGACGGTAGCTGTCGCTTACGCCATTGCCTTCCTGCAGCGCGTTTCGCCGCAATCGGTCAATCTGAGCCTGATGCATGACTTCGGCACCGACGCTGCCGGCGTCGCGATGCTCGCCTCCGGCTACTTCTGGGGCTACACGCTGATGCAGATTCCGGCCGGCCTTCTGGTCGACCGTTACGGCGTCAAGCGCGTGGTGCTCGCCAGCATGGTCGCTTCCTCGCTGGGCAGTGCCGCCTTCGCGCTGGCGCCGAACCTGCTTGATGTCTTCGCCGCGCGCCTGATCGTCGCCTGCGGCGATGCCCTGGTGTTCACCGCGCTGCTGAAATTGGTCGCGCAGAACTTCTCGGACGAGCGGTTCGGCATCATGTCGGGCATCTCACAGGTGTCGGGCTATGTCGGCGGCGTGATCGCGACGACGCCGCTTGCGGCCGCCGTGACGGGCTTCGGATGGCGCGCCTGCTTTCTGTTCATCGCCGCTATCGGCCTCGCCAATCTCGTTGCCGCCAAGTTCGCGCTGAAGCCAAATCCGGTGTCGTCCAGCAACAAGACGCTGAAGAGCGTCATCGGCGCCGCGCGGCAATCATTGTCGCATGTCGCCAATTGGGGATGCGCCATGACGTTTGCGTCCCACTTCGCGGTGGTGACGACATTGTCGGGGGTGTGGGGCATTCCGATGGTGGCGCATTTCTTCAACATCTCGCCGACCGCCGCCGGAACGCCGCTACTTGCCTTCATGATCGGCAACGCCGTCGGCTCCATCTTTCTCGGTCACGCGGCTGACCGCACGGCGGCACTCGACGCCGCGCTGATCCGGATTTGCATACTGCGTATGGTCCTCGTCGCGATGCTGCTGCCCCCGATCGCGAAGGCATTCGGCCTTGTCTACGTCACCGTGGTGTTCACCACGCTCGGCCTGGTCGCCGGCGGGACGGTCCCCCTCGTGCTCAAATGCACCAAGCGGCTCTATACCGCCGATCTCATTGGTGTCGGCGCATCCGTGAACACGACAGCAGCCGGGATCTTTGCCGGCATCGCGCAACCGATCATCGGGTTTGCCATGCTTGTCGCGAGCCAGTTCGCCGGAACCGATACCGCGCACGGTGCAGCCGCGATTGGTGACGCCGGCTACGGCACCTTGATCGCAATTCTGCTGCTCATGTCGCTGCCCGGGATTGCCGGACCGCTGTTGATGAGAAGCAAACTGATAGTTCAGTAGTGGCGTTAACCGTATAGGGGCAGTTATGGAGCGTTTGTTCTTGAGACGAGAAGAAGTCGCGTCGAAATTTGCGGTGAGCACCTGGCAAAGCGTGATGTTCGCCGAGTTCGAGGCCCAGATGAGCAGCGATGCGAGACCGTTCCCTTGCGTGTTCGGCGTAGCCGGTTATCGCCAGGACCAACTCCGCTACCTGTTCCTCGATCCATATGACGTCGAAGTGCTCGGAGAACAGTTAGCGCATTACGTTTCGCAGGCTCGTTCGTTCGGCCCCAATACTTCATTGATCATGTTCACGAGGCCGCGTCCGGTACAAACGATCGATGCCTATTATCGCAAGATGTGGTCGACGCTCGACCAGCTTGCGCGGCTGGACAAGTCTCCCTGGCCAGCCAACATCCCCGAACAGTTGGACGACCCGATGTGGGAATTCTCCTTCGCCGGCGAACCGATCTTCGTGGTGTGCACCACGCCTGCGCACGTGATGCGCCAGAGCCGACGCTCCAGCGCGTTCATGCTTACCTTCCAGCCGCGATGGGTGTTCGAAAAGATCCTCGGAACGGAAAAGGCGGCCAATGCGGCATTTGCCGAAGTGCGCAAGCGGCTCGTTCCCTACGACAGCACAAGTCCCTCGCCGCTGCTCGGACGCTACGGCGCGACCGATGGGCGCGAGTACCAGCAATATTTCCTGCAGGACGACAACCATTCCGTAGCGGGCTGTCCCTTCGCGAAGCTCGCGCAGAACAAGTCGGCTCACACCACCAACACGGAGCAAGCGGCATGACCAAGATCGTTACAGGTCAGAGGACCGAATTCGCGATCGATCCGGCAATCCTCAACCTGCTTCCGGCGCAGGGCTCGATCGAATTGCAGCATGACGCTGCGGGCAAGGTCCACAGCTTCCACACCCATCCGGTCGACGAGATCCTGATGATCATCAGCGGCAGGCTGAATTTCACCTGGGATGGCGGCCAGCGCATCGTCAGCGCCGGCGATACCATCTTCCTCCCGGCCGGCACGGTCCACCAATCGGAAGCGCTGGAAGGCGGTGCGGTCTATGCCATCGCGACCCAGCCACCTGCCAATCTGGCGAGGAACTGATCGTTTCGCTCGATGGATCTCCGAGGCATCTACTGCAGATCGCAACACAACTGGGATTGTTGATCCACATACTAGGAAGGGAAAAATTTATGGCATATCCAGGCAAACGCGACGGCTTGGCGAAGAAGGTTGAAACCGCAGCGCAGGAGGCCGAACGCCTCGGTCTGACCACGGCCACCTTGATACTCCGGATGGCGCGCCTCGAGATCGATCGAGCCGAGCACAAGGAAGCGGACGAGGTTGCGAACAACAATCTCCGCAGCAAGCCGAACTGAAGAAGTAACCTGGCTGGTTCGCGAAAGCCGCGACCGGTTCAAGAACTGAGATCTTTGGCGGATCGTACCGAGGCCGATCCGCCAAACGACGGACCGCTCAGTCCGCATTCCCAGTCTTCCCGAACGCACCAGCTTCCGCGAGCGCCGCGAGCCGGCGGTCGTCATAGCCCAGCGTGTCGCGCAGCACGTCCCTGGTGTGCTGGCCAAGCAGCGGCGCCGCAACTGGATCGACGGTTGGCGTAACGCTCATTCCGATCGGCGTCTCGATATTGGGAACGAAGCCCGCGGTCGGGTGCGGAATCTTGCTGAGGCGATCACGGTCGCGCACTTCCGGCGCATTGAACCCCTGCTCGACCGTACGCAGATAGCCAACGGGAATATTGGCCTTCTTCATCTTCGCCATCCAGTTTTCGAGCCGGTCGGCGGCAAAGATGCCGGCAATGATCGCGCGCAGCTTCTCTTTGTTTGCGGTCCGGTTCTTGCGGTGCGCGAAATCGGGATGGGTGATGAGATCCGGCCGGTCGAACACTTCGGTGACGAGGCGTCGGTAGAGCCGGTCATTGGCGCAGGCCATGTAGAGCGGACCATCGGCGGCCTGGTAGAGGCCGACCGTCGGCGAGCCGTTCGGCGAATTGCCGAAGCGGCCGGGATTCTGGCCGTTGATCAGATAGGCCATGCCGTAAAATCCGGTCATGGCCACCGCCATGTCGATCAGCGCGACTTCGACATGCTGGCCGCGCCCAAGCCGGTCGCGTGCCAGCAATGCAAGCAGGATCGCATTGCAGGCCGACATGCCGGTTGCCATGTCGACGATCGGCGGCCCGGTCCTTACCGGCTCGCCATCTGGAAAACCGTTCAGCGACATGAAGCCGCTTTCGGCCTGCGTGATCGGATCGAATCCCGGCCGCAGGGCAAACTCGCCTCTGCGGCCATAGGCCGAGATCGAGCAATAGATCAGCCGCGGATTGCTCGACGCGACCGAAGCATAGTCGAGGCCGAACTTCTTCATCACGCCGCCGGAAAAATTCTCCACCACGACATCCGCCTTGGCGATGAGTTCGCGCACCACCTCCAGCGCGGCGGGATTGGTGAAATCGAGCGCAATACCCCGCTTGTTGCGGTTGAGGCTGAGATAGGCCGCGCTCTCGCCGCCGATTTCCGCATGCTCATAGGCACGCGTGTCATCGCCACCATCAGGATTTTCGATCTTGATCACCTCGGCGCCGAAGTCGGCAAGCGTCTGCGTACAGGCGGGACCGGCGACCACACGAGTGAAATCAATAACCAGCAGACCATCGAGGGCGGTCGGTTCGCCCTTTGCGCGCGGCGTGCGCTCGGGCAATTGTGGTCCAGCGGTCATGGCTCAGCGCTTCCTCTTGTTGTCAGTTAATGGGCAAACGCCCACCGTTGCCGCTAAAGGCGACGCCACGACTTTCTAACGGAAGCATCAAGGCTAGGCCAAACCCGGATTTTGCAGGGCGGGATATCAGGCTGACATGGCTACCGGCTCAGATCAGCGATATTCCGCCGCAAGAAAGAGCATCCGATCGAGCTTTACTGCTGCTTCTCCCAGAACTGCAACAGTCCCTGCGAGGCCGAGCCGCCGATCACGCAGGGGATGCCGACCGCGACCTGCCCGAGCGCCGCGGCCGAGACGCACCCCAGCGAGAGCGCGCCGACGCCCACTTGGCCCCAGAAGTCCAGATTGCGCCGGCTATCGGAACCTTTGGCCTTGAGTTCGTCGACGGCGGCAAGAGCATCCTTGCGCAGCGCCGTAATCTGCACCGTATCGGCGGCGTCGACGACCTCCGCGAGCGGCGCCTTGATCGGCGGCTTCTGCCGCGCCAGTTCGTTACGCAGGAATTCGCGCAGGCTGGCGTCGCGGATCGCATAGCTCGCCAGCGTATAGCGCGCCATGCTCCCGACGGTGAGCTTGTCGACGGTATCGCGGCTCCTGCTCCACGGCAGCATTTCGATGATGCGCTGGATCGGAACATGAGAGCCGGTTGCGAAATAATATCCCCACAGCGTGTCCAGGAGATCCTGATTGGTGGCAAAGGTCAGCTTCGTGTTCAGCTTCTTCTCCTCCTTGGCAAACGGATTGCGTGTGAACGCGCCGCGCAGCTTGTCCATCATCCCCGGTGTCGCCTCCTCGAGCGGAATGTCGTTGAGGGTCGGCAGCCCGCCGGAAAGGTAACTGTCGATCATCACCCTGCGCCCGGGCATTCGCGGCGCGAGCCTGCGCAGAATATTCCGCCAGTCAGCCAGCCCGGAATAGGCAACGGCACGCACGATCACCCATTCGTCTTCCGGCGCAACGGGGAAGAAGCTCGCAATCAGTTGTTCAGCCTTTTCCGGGCTGGAGCCGATCGCGCCGGCGATGAAGCCGAGATAGATGCCGGCATTTTCCGGCTCCTTGAAGCTTTGCGAATGGAAGAGAATGCGCACTGCGGCGGGCACATGGGCATAATCCGGCTTGGCGCGATAATTGTAGATCCACTGCTGGACGACGGCGAGCGAGGCGCGCGGGTCGATGTCCGGCGTCTTCTCCGCATGCGCCGATTGCATCAGCAACAGGGAGCTTACGACGAGAACTGCGTAACGCATCCGGCACTCCTGACGAGCGTTGATGCATTACCGCACCAACATCTCGGACTTTTTGGCGCAAAGCTTGATGCCGCCATTGCGACAATTCTGAGAAGCGCCGGTTAAATAAGCACGCTCAAATTATGGCGCGTGGCCAATTCCAGCCTGCAACTGACCTCAGGTACGACATCGTTTTGCCCGGCGCCCGCAATTCGATGTCGCCGGTCAATGGGAGACCGCAAGGGAAGTGAAGCTTGAGCGCATCACGCAGTATCGGCGGCCGTCAAAGCCGCGCGTGATCGGCTTGTCGCTTGTCGCCGCTGCAGCCCTGTTGAACGGCGTCGCACCACTTGCCGCCGAGAGCGTTCCTGCGCCAACTGCGCTGATTATCGTCGACGGCAATCGCAGGGTTGAGGCCGATACCGTACGCTCCTACTTCCACCCAGGGCCAGGCGGCCGGCTCGATGAAGCCGCGCGCAATGAAGCCCTGAAGGCGCTGGTCGCAACCGGCCTGTTCGAGAAGGTCTCGATCGAGCATGCCGGCGATCGCCTGACCGTGCATGTGACCGAAGCACCAATCCTCGATCGTGTCGCCTTTGAAGGCAACAGGAAGATAGCGGATGCCGATCTGGCCGCAGCGATCGAATCCAAGCCGCGCGGCAGCCTGCAGCGCTCAACGGTACAGGCGGACGCGGGCCGCATCATCGAAGCCTACCGCCATGTCGGACGCGACGACGTCCGTGTGGCGCCCGAGATCATCAACCGCGGCAATGGCCGTGTCGATCTCGTTTATATGATTAAGGAGGGCGCGAAGACGCCTGTCCGCCAGATCAATTTTGTCGGCAATCGGGCCTTCGGCGCACGCCAGCTCAACGCCGTGATCAAGACGTCGGCCACCAACATGCTCAGTTTTCTGACCGGCGGCGACGTCTACGATCCCGACCGGATCGCGCAGGATCAGGAGCAATTGCGCCTTTACTATCGCAGCAAGGGCTACGCCGATGCCACCGTTGGCTCAGCAACGGCCGAATACGATCCAGTCGCCAAGGGATTTGTCGTCACCTTCGCGATCGATGAAGGTCCACTCTATCACTTCGGCGATATCAGCGTCGCCTGCAACATTCCCGGGCTTGATCCGCAGAAGCTGCGTGATGTCCCACCCGCCCGCGCAGGCGCGGTATTTGACGGCAATGCGCTGGACAACAGCACCGAACTCCTCGCCGTCGAGATGGCCAAGCTCGGCTATCCCTTTGCCCAGGCTGTGCCGCGCATCACCCGCGATGACGCCGCCCGGCGGATCGATGTCGCGTTTGTGATCGACCAGGGCCCGCGCACGTATGTCGAGCGTATCGAGATCCATGGCAACACCCACACCCGCGACTACGTGATCCGGCGCGAGTTCGACATCGCCGAGGGCGATCCCTATAACAAGACGCTGATCGATCGCGCGGAGCGGCGGTTGAAGAACTTGAACTACTTCAAGACCGTCAAAATCACCAATCGACCCGGTTCGACGCCCGATCGCGTCGTGCTC
The DNA here is from genome assembly GCF_054063735.1 of Bradyrhizobium sp. USDA 10063. Lineage (NCBI taxonomy): Bacteria > Pseudomonadati > Pseudomonadota > Alphaproteobacteria > Hyphomicrobiales > Nitrobacteraceae > Bradyrhizobium > Bradyrhizobium sp. USDA 10063. The sequence goes on from NZ_JBSSGP010000002.1 coordinate 2,405,130, forward strand.
GATGTCGAGACCGTGGACCAGGGGACCGGCGAGTTCAACATCTCGGGCGGCTACTCGAGCACTGATGGCGCGCTGGTCGAGGTCAAGGTAGGCGATCGCAATTTCTATGGGGGCGGAAAGAACGTTCAGGCCTCTGTGAGCTATGGCCAATATGCCCGCGGCATCGACCTCGCGGCATCGGAGCCCTATTTCGTTGGCACCAAGGTGTCGGCGGGGATCGAGCTGTTCGGCCGGCAGAGCGAGGTGAACAGCTACCAGTCCTACAACAGCACGACCTATGGCTCGACGCTGCAATTCGGCACGCCGATCACCGAGCAACTCGGCGTGCAATGGCGCTACTCGATCTACAACCAGGACATCTCGCTCGGCTCGACCAGCTCCGGCTTGGTGCCTTCGCTTGCAGTCCAGCAGGCTGCTGCTAATGGACCGGCGTGGGTCTCCGCCATTGGTTCCACCTCGACCTACAGCACGCTTGACAACAACAAGAGCCCTACCAGCGGATTCAGGTCGCAGCTCAGCCAGGATCTGGCCGGCCTCGGCGGCGACGTGAAGTTCCTGCGCACCAACGAAGACGCGCGCTATTACCAGTCACTCACGAGCGATCTCGTCGGCATGGTCCGCGCCCAAGGCGGCTACCTCAGCGGCTGGGGCGGCCAGCAGGTGCCGCTGATGAACAGCTTTTTCGGCGGCCCGACCATGGTTCGGGGGTTTGCCACCAATGGCTTCGGTCCACGCGATCTGACGCCCGGCACCACGATGGATAATGTCGGCGGCAGCGCCTATTGGGCGACGACCGCGGAACTGCAGAGCGGAATCCCCGGCGTGCCCGATGAATACGGCCTCAAGGTATCGGCCTTCGTCGATGCCGGAAGTGTGTTCCGCTATACCGGCCCGAGCAGCGTCGGCGGCACCGCGCTGCAAGTCGCAAATAAAAACATCGTGCGCTCCTCGGTCGGCATGGGCCTGACTTGGGCCTCCCCGTTCGGCGCCCTTGCGGTGGACTATGCGGTGCCATTGACTAAAGCCGCCTATGACGTGGTGCAGCCGCTCCGCTTCAGCGCTGGAGGCTTTTGACGGGAACAGGATGCGGCGTCGCAAAGCCGTAGATCAGCGCCAGCCGATCGAGACATTCCTTGAAGCGACGCGCAAAGTAATCGCTCCAGCGCTGCGTTCGCAGTCCCCTCCGTTCGCCGACCTGCTCCATGGTCATGCCGAGGATCAGGACCTCGTGCACCAGTGCCGAACCGTCGGCGCCGAGCTCGCGCTCGATCCGGTTGAGCCGCGATACCGCCCTGCGCTGGGCCTCGGTGATCGGCTCGCGCCGCGTGCCGCCATCGACATATTCCCTGGTGGTGTCGACCGCTCGCGGTCCGCGTTCGGCCCTCTCCCAATCACTTTGGAACTCGCGGCCAGCTCGAAGCTGCACGTCATCGATCTGATGATGCGAATGCAAGCGTCCGAGCGGATCGTTGCGGATCGAGCGCAGCGCGACGATTTTGTCCCCGGGCTCGAGCGCAAGGGGATCGTCGACCTCAACGCTGGCGACTTCGGCGTTGTAGGGCAACTCCTGTGCGCGGCGGTCATGCGCTCTTGCGGGATGATATGGTTTCTTGCGTTTGGCGCGCGGCATGGCTTGGCTCCTTCAAGGCAGAATTCGATCGGGACCATCTCGCCGATGGCGAGACGTATCGTTTGCTAGGTGGATGGAGTGGAGAGCGCGTACCTGGCTATGCCGGCTCGCCCTGGCGCAGCGGTGCGATGCTCGGTGATGTCTCGGTCTCGAGCTCTGGGTTGCGGCTCAAGTGGAAATGAGGCGTGCAGTAGCTTGAGCCGGGCCGCCTCCGATGACCGCAGAAGGTGATGGGTTCGCCGTCGCTGTCACCGCCATAGGGGTATCGGCAATCTCCGTGTTCAAGCTCCACCAGCGAAAGGTGACGCGGCTCTATCTCGACACAGCGCAGCTCGACCGGCGGCGCCTTCTCGAATACGGGCATCCGCCAATGGAATTCGATCGATCTTGGTTCGCGGGGCTCGGCCGACCTGTTCAGTTGCGGCACTGGCGTCAGCCGCGGCGGTGCTGGCGGCGAACCGTCCGGCATCGTCAGACCGAGCCGCCTGGCGCGGCCGATTGCAGCGCTTCTCGTATAGTCGGTGTTGAATCTGGCGTTGATCGCCTTGGCGATCTTCGCAAAGCTCATGCTTTGGGCAAAGTATTCCCGCAGCGCGTCCGAATGTTCGGGCGCCCAGCCTGTCACTTCCATTGTTGATTCTTATCCTTCCCTTCGGCGCCCGACGCCTCACCGCCAATTTCTGATATTCCGAAATCAAAGTCAAGCTTGATTTCTGATTATCCGAATTGCTATGCTTTCCCGCGGATTCGAGGGAGGGACGTGCCATGCTGGACGCCAGACTGATCGAGCGGGGACTGCGGAAGCCGGGCAAGACCAAGGGTGGGCTCGCGCAGGCAATGGGTGTTCGCCCCGGCGCCGTTTCGGAAATCCTGTCCGGGATACGCCAGATCAAAGCGTCCGAAATTGCACCGATCATGGAATATCTCGAACTCAACTCGGTGCCGATCATGGGTCGCGTCGGCGCCGGCGCCTCGATCGAGCCGGAGTATGAGCAAGTGCCTCCGGAAGGGCTCGGCGAAGTCGAGTTGCCCTTCCCGATCGCGGAAGAAACCATTGCATTCGAGGTATCGGGCGATTCGATGCTGCCGAAATACGAGAATGGCGACATCATTGTCGTCTATCGCGAACAGCGACACCCCCTCTCGAGCTTCTATGGCGAGGAGGCAGCCGTTCGCTTGAAGACAGGCGAGCGCTATCTGAAGACGATCGAGCGCGGAAAGTCGCCGACGCTGGTCAACCTGACGAGCTTTAACGCCAAGCCGATCAACGGGGTAAAGCTCGAATGGATCGGCGAGATCTGCGTGACCCTGCCGAGAGGCCAGATCGAGCGGGCTGCGCAGCAAGGCGGCCGCACGGTCCCGCAAAGCCGCCAAGGGGCAGGATTCTCGGGCGCCGGAGAAATAGCTCGATTTCTGATTTTCAGAAATTATACTTGACTAATTTCTGATTTTCGGAAATTATGCGCCCGTCGTTGCCTGCGAGAGAGGTGGCCGGTTTGGCCGACATGCAGTATTTCGTCGTGATGATCGATTACGGCCGCCGCGGCCGCGAGGCCATCGTTGATCCCGAAATCACACGGCGCGAAGTCATCGCGCGGATTGCATCGGGCGAATACCGGAACATCAGCTTCATCCACGAAATCTCCGATTCCGCTGTCGAGGACGTGACGGCTGATATTCTCACCGAGGCTGCCCTCCCCGACATCAGCGCTGATGAAGTCGACCTGCAGGCGAGCGCCTTGGACCATCGCCGCGATCTGCGCAAGCACGAGCAAGCCTGATTGGCCGCTCGCGTGAATCGCGGTGAATCACATTCCTATTTCGAAAACGTGATCGTCCGCAGCTTTAATTCATCAATCGCGGATTAAATATTCTCGACGCAACGTTTATTCGGAGCGGCGGCGGGGCGCGATGGATTTCGCGATTCGCTGCTCCGAACTTATGAAGTCTTGCTCTCAATGAATCCATGTGTGAAGGCCGAGATCGCGGCGCGCGACGGCGATCTACGCATCTTCCTTCTGCTCGGCATCGCGAATTGGTCCCTGTTCCTGGATCATATTCCGCACAACGCCGTGAGTGCGTTGACGTTGCGGAACTTTGGATTCAGCGGCGCGACCGAGCTCTTTGTATTTGTCATCGGCTATGCCGCCGCGATCATGTACGGGAAGATCATTGTGGAACGCGGCTTCGTCGTGGGAGCGACCCGCATCTTCAAGCGGGTATGGCAGCTTTACGCAGCCTATGTGGTGCTGTTCGTCGTCTATGTCGACCTGATCGGATATGTCGCGGCCGAGTCCGCCGCGCCCGATCTCTTCACCGAGTTCAACATCACCGACTTCATCGAACATCCGATTCGCGTGATCATCCGTGGCCTGCTGCTGCAGGCCAAGCCGCTCAATCTGGACGTATTGCAGCTCTTCATCGTCCTCATGGCGTTCCTGCCCGCCGTGTTGTTCGGCATGATGCGCTGGCCACGCCTGACCATGATTGGGTCCGTCGCGCTCTATCTATTGGCGCGTCACTTCGATTGGAACCTGACCGCCTTTCCGGAAGGACGCTGGTATCTCAATCCCTTCTGCTGGCAGTTGCTATTCGCGCTGGGCGCCTGGTTCGCGGTCGGTGGCGCAGAAGACGCGCATGTGATCCGCGCGATGCAGAAGCTTCCGGCCTTGCGTGCCACCGCTTTGATCTATTTGCTCCTCGCCCTAACGGTCATGTCGGCCGGGAAATCGCCGGCGCTCGCTGAAATAATACCCAATTCGGTGCTCGACGCCTTTCCGCCCAACGACAAGGAGAACCTTGCTCCCTATCGGGTGCTGCACCTGCTGGCGATGGCGTTCTTTTTCACCATGCTGGTACCTCGTGACTGGTATGGACTTCAATTGCAGGCCTTGCAGCCCCTCATCAAATGCGGCGAACAGTGGCTGGCGGTGTTCTGCTCCGGCATCTTTCTTTCATTTGCCGGGCATCTGGTTCTGATCACGGGCCCCAAGTCACTTGCGATGCAGGTGCTCGTCAGCGCCGCCGGCATCCTCGGCATGACCTGTGTCGCCTATTACGCGTCGTGGTCCAAGCGGCAGGACCATAAATCCGCGGTCGGCGCACGACCCTGACTGGCGTCCTATGGAAGCGTGCGGCGCTAGCGCTGCATCTGCATGATCTGGTCCATCGGCATCATGTTCTGATTGAGGTTCGCCATGATCCATAGCGAGCCGCCGATCACCAGGAAAACGATGAGCACGCCGAAGGCGAGCGCCATCACGTTATTCGTGTTGTCTGGTCCGGTCGTGATGTGAAGGAAGAAGACGAGATGCACGCCCATCTGGGCGATCGCCAGCACGATGATGGCGACAGGAATGCTCGGCTGCCAGACGAGGTCAGTGCCGGCAACAAAGAACGAGGTCGCCGTCAGCAGGAGCGCAAGGCCGAGGCCGGTGACATAGCCCAGTACGCGCAGGCCGACGCCGCCGTCGCCTTCGTCGCCCGGGGCGAGATCGATGCGGTGCTGTTCCGAAACCTGATCGCTCATGGCTTGCTCCCGAGCAGATACACCACCGAAAAAACCGCGACCCAGATGATGTCGAGCGCGTGCCAGAACAGCGCAAAGCACATGATCCGCCGCCCAATGTCGGCGCGAAAGCCCTTTGCAAACACCTGCGCCATCATCGTGAGCAGCCAGAGGATACCGGCGGAAACGTGCAGGCCGTGGCAGCCAACCAGGCTGAAGAAGGCGGTCAGAAATGCGCTGCGTGTCGGCCCCGCGCCGCGTGCGACCAGGTCCGCAAACTCGCGCCCCTCAAGGTACAGGAAAGCCAGGCCGAGAACGCAAGTCGCTGCCATGCCCACCTGGAACCAGAGCTTGTTTCGGACGTCGGCCGCGATGTTGGCGAGCCCGCAGGTGAAGCTCGACAGCAACAGGAAGACGGTCTCGATGGCGACCCTTCTGAGATCGAACAGTTCGGACCCCTTCGGTCCCCCTGCGGTCTGGTCAAGCAGGACCGCATAGGCCGCGAAGAAGCACGAGAACATGACGATGTCGCTGAGGAGGAATATCCAGAAGCCGAAACCGGTGACGATCCGCTTCGGCGCCGGCCCCTCATGCGCGACTGCGGCATGCGGGATGCCGCGCAGACGATGCGGATCGGCATGGGCATATGCCATCGTGGTGTCCGCCATGGCTTACGCCCCCGCCAGGCTGGTCAGGGCGCGCCGCTCTTCGATATTGGCGCGATCGATGCGCGCTACCTCCTTCGCCGGGATGACGTATTCGTCATGGTCACGCCATGCGAATGCGACGAAGGTGGCAAAGGCGCCGATCGCGCCGGCCGCGACCATCCACCAGATGTGCCAGATCAGCGCAAAGCCCATGATGGTCGCGAAGAAGGCGCACACGAAGCCGGTCGGCGAATTGCGCGGCATCTCGATGTCCCTGTAGTCCGGCTCGCGCTTCTCGAGGTCCTGCCGCTTGGCATGCGCCTTCAGCGACCAGTAGGCATCCTCCCCGGTCACGTCAGGTGGAATCGCGAAGTTGAACACCGGCGGCGGCGACGCGGTTGCCCATTCCAGCGAGCGACCGTCCCAGGGATCACCAGTGCGGTCGCGCAGCTCCTCGCGATGCCGAACGCTGACGACGAGCTGCATGATCTGGAAGATGATTCCGATCAGGATGATGACGGCGCCGGCCGCCGCGATCAGGAGCCATGGGCGCCATTCCGGGACGTCGTAATGTTGCATTCGCCGCGTCATGCCGAGAAAGCCGACCGCATAGAGCGGCATGAAGGCGACGTAGAACCCGATCAGCCAGCACCAGAACGCCGCCTTGCCGAGGCCCTCATGCAGGCGGAAGCCGAACGCCTTCGGAAACCAGTAGGCATAGCCGGCGAAAGCGCCGAACAGCACACCGCCGATGATCACATTGTGAAAGTGCGCGACCAGGAACAGGCTGTTGTGAAGCAGGAAGTCCGCCGGCGGCACGGCGACCAGCACGCCAGTGAGGCCACCGAGGATGAACGTCACCATGAAGCCGATCGCCCACAGCATCGGCGTGTTGAAGCGGACCCGCCCGCCATACATCGTGAACAGCCAATTGTAGATCTTCACACCGGTCGGCACCGCGATGATCATGCTGGCGATCCCGAAGATTGCGTTGACGTAGGGACCGGCGCCCATGGTGAAGAAATGGTGCAGCCACACCATGAAGGAGATGACGCAGATCGCCATGGTGGCGAGCACCATCGACCGATAGCCAAACAGCGGCTTGCCCGAAAACGTCGAGACCACTTCCGAGAAGATTCCGAACGCAGGCAACACGAGGATGTAGACCTCCGGATGCCCCCACGCCCAGATCAGGTTCATGAACATCATCACGTTGCCGCCGGCCTCATTGGTGAAGAAATGGAAGCCGAAATAGCGATCGAGGATCAGCATCGCCAGCGTTGCTGTCAGGATCGGAAACGCCGCCACGATCAGGAGATTTGAGGCTAGTGTGGTCCAGCAGAACATCGGCATGCGCAAATATGTCATGCCCCTGGTGCGCAGCTTCAGGACGGTGGTGACGAGATTGATGCCGGCAACCAATGTGCCCACGCCGGAGATCTGGAGCGACCAGAGATAATAGTCGACGCCGACACCCGGCGAATAAGTGAGTTCCGACAGCGGCGGATAAGGCAGCCACCCGGTGCGCGCGAACTCGCCGATTACGAGCGAGATGTTGACCAGCAGCGCCCCTGTTGCCGTGAGCCAGAAGCCCACGGAATTCAGGGTCGGAAACGCGACGTCGCGCACGCCGAGTTGCAGCGGCACCACCAGGTTCATCAACCCGATCACGAACGGCATAGCCACGAAGAAAATCATGATGGTGCCGTGCGCGGAGAAGATCTGGTTGTAGTGCTCCGGCGGCAGATAGCCTTGCGACTGGAAGGCAACCGCCTGCTGCGATCGCATCATCAGCGCATCGGAAAATCCACGCAGCAGCATGACCATGGCCAGCAAGGTGTACATGACACCGATCCGCTTGTGGTCGACGCTGGTGATCCATTCGCGCCATAGATATGGAAGATGGCCGGCAAGGACGACCCAGGCGAGGACGCCGAGGATGACGAGCGCGACCACGCCCGAGGCGACCATCGGAATCGGCTGATCGATCGGAATGGCGGACCAATTCAGCTTACCGAACATCTTGGCCTCCGATATACGACTGCGCGCTTTCTGACGTCAGCTTCGGCCCCGGGCCCGGGGGTATCTGCTGGGTCACGATGGCGTGGAACAGCCGCGGATCCTCGAGCCGATAGGTCGATGTCACGGTCTCGACCGATTGCTGGGCGAGCCTTCTATAGCTCTCCGCGTTCAAGATACGATCGGTCCGGGCCGTGCGCGCAACCCAATCAGGAAACTCGAGCTGCGGTACGACCTGGACATCGAACTTCATGTCGGGAAAGCCATCCCCGCTGAAATGAGATGACAGGCCCTGAAGGGTGCCCTGATTGTCGGCACGCAGCTTCAACCGCGTCACCATGCCGTTCATCGTGTAGATCATGCTGCCAAGCTGCGGGATAAAGAACGCATTCATCACGCTGCCGGAGGTCAATTCAAGATCAAGGGGAGAACCAACAGGCACCGTCAGCGTGTTGACCGTCGCGATCCCCTGGTCCGGATAGATGAAGAGCCACTTCCAATCGAGCGACACGACCTGGATGCGGACCGGCGCGCCAGTCCCATCAATCGGCCGGGCAGGATCCAGTTGATGCGATCCGATCCATGCGACGCCGCCGAGCAGGATGATCGTCAGCGTTGGGATCGACCACACGACGAGCTCGAGGCGACCGGAATACGCCCAATGAGGTTGATAGGTCGCCCGCGGATTGGACTCGCGAAACCAGAAGGCAAAGGCAAAGATTGCCGCGATCGTCGGCAGGACGATCGCCAGCATGATCCCGATCGAGTCGATCAGAATCGTCTTCTCGGCAGCAGCGATCGGACCTTGCGGATCGAGAATATTCATCGCGAAGCCGTGACGGTGTTGTTGCTACAGCGGGGGCGCGTTGGAACGATTCTTCAGGCGGACAAGGATCAGCTTGGCCGGAAACCGGGCAACGGCGCCGAGGTCCCGACAGAAAGGCTGTCACCTTAGAGGTTCATCCGGCGATTGTCCGATCAAATTTCACCCGCCTGGACGCGATCCGCAGGCTCGATCGTTCATTTTTGAAAAAAGCAGTCCGGTTTCTGATGGCGCAATATCCAGGCTCGTTCCGAGTCCGCTTTACCTTCGATCTCAATGAATGAAAATGCGAATGGTCCGGAACGAGCATCCCATGAACCCAATATGCTCCAGCTCCCTCACACCCGCTCGATGATGATCGCGGGCGCCATGCCGCCGGCGGCGCACATGGTCACGAGACCGCGCTTGAGATCACGCCGCTCCAGCTCGTCCAGCATCGTGCCGATCAGGATCGAGCCGGTCGCGCCGATAGGATGACCGAGCGCGATCGCGCCGCCATTGACGTTGACCTTCGCGCGATCGAGCTTGAGGTCACGGATGAATTTCTCCGCGACCACGGCAAAGGCTTCGTTGATCTCGAACAGGTCGATGTCGTCCAGCGTCAGCCCGGCCTTCGCCAGCACCTTGCGCGCCGCCGGCACCGGCGCGTTCAGCATCAGGGTCGGCGAGTCCCCCATATTGGCCATCGCGACCACGCGTGCCCGCGGCTTCAGGCCGTGCTTCCTGGCGTAGTCGGGCGAGGCTAGCAGGATCGCGGCGGAGCCGTCGACCACGCCGGACGAATTTCCCGCGTGATGGACAAAGTCGATGTCGAGATCGGGGTATTTTTCCAGGATCAGCTTGCGATAGGTCGTGCCCTTGTCATCGAGTGCGTAGTCGGCGATCGCGGGGAAGGCCGGCTTCAGCGCCGCAAGCCCCTCCAGCGTGGTCTGCGGCCGCGGATACTCCTCCTTGTCGAGCGCGAGCGTGCCATCCTCGCGATAGACCGGGACCAGGCTTTTGTCGAAATGGCCGCCCTTGATCGCGCCCGCCGCGCGCTTCTGGCTTTCCAGCCCAAGCGCATCGACATCCTGCCGCGTGATGCCCTCGAGCGTCGCCACCGCGTCGGCGCAAACGCCCTGGTGCGATTGCGGATGCCTTGCGCGCAGGCGGAGATTGCCGGCGTCCATCATGAATGGCCCCTCACCGCGCCGTCCTTCCATCGACATCACCTCGGTGCCGCCGGCGATCACGAGATCCTCGGAGCCCGACATGATCGAAGCCGCCGCCATGTTGACACTGGTGATGCCGGAACCGCAGAAGCGATCGAGCGTCACGCCGCTCGCCTTCACGTCATAGCCGGCATCCAGCGCCGACATTCGGCCGAGATCGCCGCTCTGCGGGCCGCGCTGGGAACTGGTGCCCCAGATGATGTCGTCGACATCTGCGGTATCGATGCCGGTGCGGTCGGCCAGCGCGCGCAGCACGGTGGCGCCGAGCTGCTGCGGATGAATGCCTGACAGCGCGCCCTTGCCCGCCTTGCCAATGCCTCGCGGCGTCCTGCATGCATCGATGATCAGCGCGTCAACCATGGTCTGTTCCTCACGATATTGGTTGGGCGCATTTGCAGCCGATCCATTCGCAAAGTCAATTCGCGCCCGCGCAAGCCGCGCTTTCCGGTTGTGGCGCTTTGCAGCCTCAGCTTGCGCGCCGTTCTTGACGATCAATTTCGTTTATGCGCAGCTACTTCCAACAACAACACGTCCCAGGGAGGAAATATGGTCGCGATCGGGCGGACCCTTGTCGGCTGCGCATTTTTGGCTGCGTCGACAGTGCTGACGCAAGCCGCCGAACCGCTTCACCTGCGGGTGGCGGATTCCTTTCCGAAGGGCCACTACCTCGTCAAGCTCGTCCTTGAGCCATGGATGGAGGAGGTCAAGAAGCGCACCAACAACGCCGTAACCTTCGACCACTATCCGGCGCAGCAGCTCGGCAAGGCCGCCGACATGCTGAAGCTGACGCAGACCGGTGTTGCCGATATCGGCTATGTCGCGCCCGCCTATGTCTCCGACAAGATGCCAGTGTCGGAGGTCGCGATGCTGCCGGGCGCCTTCGAGCATTCCTGCCAGGGGACGCTGGCCTATTGGAAGCTCGCGCGGAACGGCGTCATTGCGCAGCAGGATTATACCTCCAACAATATCCGCCTGCTGCTCGCGGTCAGCCTGCCGCAATATCGCATCTTCACCGTCAAGCAGCCGGTCAAGGATGTCGGCGATGTCGCCGGCCTGAAGCTGCGTTCCACTGGCGGCGCGCAGGATCTTACGCTGCGCGCCATCGGCGCAGTGCCGGTGCGCATGGCAGCGCCTGATGCCTATGAATCGCTGTCGCGCGGAACCATGGACGGGCTGTTGTTCCCGCTCGAAAGCGTGGTCGCCTATGGCGCCGACAAGCTCGTGAAATACTCGACCGACGGATTGGGCTTTGCCAGTTTCATCGTCGCCTATTCGATCAGCGATACCGCCTGGAAGAAGCTTTCGCCCGAGGTGCAGAAGGCGATGATCGATGTCGCCGAGGAGATCGTTCCCTCCGCCTGCCAGCAGGTCCAGAAATCGGACGACGAAACCAAGAAATCGATGGAAGCCACGGGCGTCAAGTTCGAGACGCTGTCGCCCGACGCCAGCGCGAAATTCAAGGACCTGATGAAGGGCGTCGCCAAGACCTGGTCGGAAGGTCTCGACGCGCGCGGCAAGCGCGGCGGCGAGGCGCTGAAGGAGTTTGACGCGGCGGTGGCGGCCATTCCGGTCAAGTAACTCGGGGGAGCTAATTTTGCTCGACGGAATATTGAAGGCGCTGGCGACGATCGAGAAGATCGCCTCCACCGTGGCGGCCGTATTCATGTTCGCGATCATGGTCATCGTGTTTAGCGATGTCATCATGCGCTACGCGTTCAACAAGCCCTTCTCCTGGGCCTATGACCTGATCTCGCTTTATCTGATGGCGGGCATCTTCTTCCTGGTGCTGTCGGAAGCCTATACCAGCCATGCCCATGTCAGCGTCGACATCCTGCAGCAAAAATTTTCGCCGGCGATGATCCGCGTCTCCGAGATCATCACCTGCATTGTCGGCATCATCGTGTTTTCGCTGATCGCCTATCTCGGCTTCCTGCGCGCGGTCGACAGTTTTCGCTCCGCCGACGTCATGGCGGGCGCCATCCCGTGGCCGATGTGGCCGTCGATTGCGCTCGTTCCCTTCGGCGCCGGGCTGATCACGTTGCGCCTGGCGCTGCATCTGATCGGTCACCTTCTCTCGCTGGTCACCGGCCGCGCCCTGATTGCGCTGCCGTCGTCGCACACCACGGGGGAGACCTTCGAATGATCTTGACGCTTGCGATGGTCGTGCTGTTCGTGCTGCTCGCGATCGGCACCCCGGTTGGCTTCGCCATGGCCGGCTCGGGCGTGCTCGGCCTGTATCTGATCGGCGGCATGCCGATGCTGTCGGGCATCCTGCAGACCGCGCCGCTGTCGGCGGTGACGTCCTACGAGCTCATCACCATCCCGATGTTCCTGCTGATGGCGGAGTTCGTGCTGGTCAGCGGCATCGCCGACGACCTGTTCAAGGCGACCGCGGCTTGGGTCGGACGCATCCCGGGCGGGCTCGGCATGGCGACCGCGCTCGCCGGCGCCGGCTTCGGCGCGATCTGCGGCACCAGCACAGCATCCGCCGCGACGCTGTCGGCGACGAGTTTGCCGGCCATGCTGAAGCAGGGATACGAGCCGAAGATGGCTGCCGGCGTGGTCGCGATCTCGGGCACACTCGCCATGCTGATCCCGCCATCGGTCGCGCTCGTGATCTACGGCCTGCTCGCGGAAGTGAATATCGGCGCGCTCCTGATCGGCGGCGTCATTCCGGGCATCCTCGTCACCTTCACCATCATGGCGACGGTGTGGTTCCTGGCCTGGCAGGATCCGTCGCGCGCACCGTCAGCGCCGTCGGTGTCGCGCGCGGAAAAATTCCGCGTGCTCCGGGTGGTCGGCCCCATGCTGCTCTTGTTCGGCATGGTAACCGGCGTGATCTATACCGGCGTCGCCACACCGACCGAAGCCTCCGCGCTCGGCGCCTTCGGCGCGTTCGTTCTCGCGCTCTGGAAGGGCAAGATCAACCGGAAGAGCCTGCGGGCCGCGCTGCTGCGTTCGGCGCACGGCACCTGCATGATCGCGATGATCCTGTTTGGCGCCTCGATCTTCGGCTACTTCTTCACGCTGACGCAGGTGACGCAGAGCCTGGTCGCCTGGGTCGGCGGCCTGCAGGTGCCGCCATGGCTGGTCCTCACCATCATCCTGTTCGGCTACATCGTGCTCGGCTCCTTCATGGACCAGATCGCGATCCTGGTGCTGACGGTGCCGATCGTGCTGCCGCTGATCAAGTCGCTCGGCTACGATCCGCTCTGGTTCGGCGTCATCAAGATCGTCACCGCCGAGGTCGGCATGATCACGCCGCCGGTGGGGCTGAACTGCTTCGTGGTGGCCCGCTATTCGGGACGCCCGGTCGGCGAGGTGTTTCACGGCGTCTTTCCGCATTTCATCGCCCATCTGATCGCGATCGCGATCCTGGTGATCTGGCCGATGATCATCCTGTGGCTGCCGATCAAGATGGGCTACTGACACAAAGAAAGGGAGAGGAAACAAAATGAACGTTTGTCTGCAGAGACGCTTCATCCTTGCTGCACTGACGATTGCCGCTGCGACGTCTCCAAGCGCCGCCCAAGAAAAAATCACGTTGCGCCTCGCCGACAGCCTGCCCAACGGCCACGTCATCCACGAGCTCGTCGGCAAACCGTTCTCCGAGCTCGTGACCAAGATGACCAACGGCCAGGTGACGTTCCAGCACTTCCCGGCCGAGCAGCTCGGCAAGGCCAAGGACATGGCGCAGCTCACCGTCGCCGGCGTCGCCGACGTGTCCTATGTGGTGCCGTCCTATTCATCGGACAAATACCCGCTGACCGCGGTCGCGGAACTGCCCGGCATCTTCGAGACGGAATGCCAGGGGTCGCTCGCGTTCTACAAGATCTCGCATAACGGCGGCATCCTCGAAACCAAGGAGTTCGCGCCGAACCAGCTCCGCCCGCTGGTGACGATTGCGCTGCCTGCCTATCAGATCCAGCTCGCCAACAGCCGCGAGATCAAGAATGCAAAGGACCTGGAAGGCCTGAAGATCCGCACCACCGGTGGCGCGATGGACCTGATGACACGCTCGATCGGCGCTGTGCCGGTGCGGATGGCGGCGCCCGAAATCTATGAATCGCTCACCCGCGGCACACTCGACGGCTTGATCTTCTCCTACCAGAGCTCGGTTTCCTACGATTTTGGCAAGATCCTGAAATCCGGCACCGAAGGGCTCAACTTCGGTACCGCGATCTTCACCTATTCGATGGGTGAAGCGAAGTTCCGCTCGTTGCCCGAGAACGTACGCAAGGCGCTGGTCGCGGCCGGCGAACAGACCACGCGCGAAGGCTGCAAGCGTTTCGAGGATGGCGAAAAGGCCGCAACCGAGAAGATCAAGTCGCAGGGGATGAAGGTCATCAATTTCAGCGCTGACGACAAGAAGCAGTTCGACACCGCCTTCAAGGCTGTCGCCGAGGACTGGGTGAAGGACATCAACAAGCGCGGCAAGCCGGGCACTGAGGTGTTCAAGGCCTTCACCGAAGCTTTGGCTGCAGGCCGTTGACCACGCACGCTCAAGACAATTCGCCGAAGCCGGCGGGGCCCCTCGCCGGCGTCAAGGTGATCGACGTCACCAGCGTCATGATGGGGCCATACGCGACCATGATCCTCGGCGACTATGGTGCCGACGTGATCAAGGTCGAGAGTCCCGACGGCGACGTCATGCGGTATGCCGCGCCGATGCGCCATCCCGGGATGGGCGCGATGTACCTGCAGGGCAACCGCAACAAGCGCTCCATCGTGCTCGATCTGAAGAAGGCGGGTGGCCGCGAGGCATTGTTGCGGCTCGCGTCCTCGGCCGACGTCTTCGTTCACAATGTCCGGCCGGCCGCGATGGCACGGCTCAAGCTCGGTGCCGATGACCTGCTCGCGATCAATCCGCGGCTGGTCTATGCAAGCCTGCATGGCTTCGGCGAGACTGGCCCTTATGCAGGGCGGCCGGCCTATGACGATCTGATCCAGGGATTGACGGCGCTGCCGGCGCTCACGGGCAAGATCACCGGCGAGCCGCGCTATTCACCGGCCACCATGGCCGACCGCATCGTCGGCCTCAATGCCACGCACGCAATTCTTGCCGCCTTGATCCATCGCGACCGCACCGGCGAGGGTCAGGCGATCGAAATCCCGATGTTCGAGACCATGGCGCAGTTCGTGCTCGGCGACCACATGGCCGGCCGCAGCTTCGAGCCGCCGATCGGCCCGCCCGGCTATTCGCGATTGCTGTCGCCGGACCGCCGTCCCTACCAGACCAGCGACGGCTATATCTGCGCGCTGGTCTATTCCGACAAGCAGTGGAACGCCTTCTTCCGCAAGATCGGCCTGGAGAACGAGGCCGACCGCGATCCCCGCCTGAACGGCATTTCGGCGCGCACACGCAACTATGATTTCGTCTACGACTGGTTTTCAGGGGTGATGAAGACCCGCAGCACCGCCGAATGGATGAACCTGTTCGAGGAGGCCGACATTCCGCACGCCCCGCTGCACGATCTCGACAGCCTGATCGACGATCCCCATCTCGCCGCGGTCGGACTCATCCAGTCCATCGAGCATCCGACCCAAGGAACGCTCCGTGTCGCCGGCCCCGCCGCGACCTGGAGCAAGACGCCACCTTCGATCCGCCACCATCCGCCGCAGCTCGGCGAGCACGGCGAGGAAATCCTGCGCGAAGCGGGATTTACGGAGGACGAGATAGCTCGGCTCGGCGCTGAGGGAGCGCTGATCAACCCAGATTTGTAGGGTGGGCAAAGCGAAGCGTGCCCACCATGTCTTGCACCGACCTCAAAATGGTGGGCACGCTTCGCTTTGCCCACCCTACGCTAGCTCCGCCGCAGCGCCAGAATCTTCTCTGCGGCGCGCAGGTGTGGTTTGTCCAGCATCTTGCCGTCCATCTTCACCACACCGGACGGATTTCCCGCGAACGCGGCGACGACACGCTCGGACCACGCGATCTCCTCGTCGGTCGGCATGAAGGCGGCATTGACGACGTCGACATGCTTTGGATGGATCACCGCCTTTGCCAGGAAACCATCCTGCCGCGCCGTGATGCATTCCTCCCGCAGCGCCTCGAGATCATTGATGTCGGTCGCGATCGTATCGATCGCCACAACACCGGCCGCAGCCGCGCTGATCAGGCAGAGATCGCGCGCCAGCCAGAACGGGCTGTGAAAACGATTACCGGTGCGGTTGCGTGACGCTCCAAGCGAGGCGGCGAGGTCTTCGGCGCCCCACATCATGCCCCATAGCCGCGGGCTCATATTCTCGAAGTCGAGCAGTTTCAGCACCGCCCGCGCCGTCTCGGTCGCAACCGTCACGATGCGCGTGGAATCTTGTGCGATGCCGGCTGCCGCCTCGAACGCATCGAGGTAAAGCGCGAGCTTGTTGACGTCGGCGGCTCCAGCACATTTCGGCAGGACGATGCCGTCGGGCTTCCCTGGCATGACAGCCGCGAGATCGCCCAGCGTCATGTCGGTGTCGAGCGCGTTGACGCGGACATACATCTTCTGATCCGGATTGCGCGAATTCAGCATCTCGCGCGTGATGCCTCGCGCCGCCACTTTTTGCTCCGGCGCAATGGAATCCTCCAGATCGAGGATCAGGGCATCCGCGGCTGTTTTCTTGGCGCTTTCGAATTTCCGGACGCTGTCGCCGGGAACGAACAGGAACGATCGCATCGCCTCAGGCCTTCGGTTTGCAGAGCATCAGTCCGGTACGGCGGCAGCTTGCCACCACCTCGCCGCGCTGGTTGGTCATGGTGTGCTCGAATTCCACGAGCCCTTGGGTCGGCCGCGACTTGCTCGGGCGCTTCGAGACGATCTTGGTATGCGCCCGCAACGTATCGCCGTGAAATACCGGCTTCGGAAACTTCACATCCGTCATGCCCAAATTGCCGACGGTGGTGCCGAGCGTCGTATCGTAGACGCTCATGCCGATCATGATGCCGAGCGTATAGAGGCTGTTGAACAGCCGCTGGCCATATTCGGTCTTCTCGGCGAAATGAGCATCGAGATGCAACGGCTGCGGGTTCATGGTCAACAGACTGAACATCGTATTGTCCATCTCGGTTACGGTCCGGCTGAATTCATGATGGAATTCTCGCCCGACCTCGAACTCCTCGAAATATAACCCTGCCATCGGCTTCTCCCCTCGTTTGGCGCGCTCGCGGCGACCAGCTCAATTTGAGCGGGACTGGCGAACCGCGCCCGCGTTGATCAATTCATCGATGGCCGCACGGTCGAAGCCAGCCTCTGTCAGGACCTCGACGCTGTCCTGTCCGATATCCGGCGCGGGGCGCAAATCGTCCTCTGAAAGGCTCGCTATCCCCGGTGTCCGCGGCGTGTAGACTGGACCGACGCCAGGCGTGTCCTGGCAAACCGCCGCTTTGGTTGCCTCGACGTGGGCATTCCTCAGCCATGCACCGGGATTGAGGATCCGCTCCGCGATGATATCGGCCGCATGCAGGCGCGTCAGCCACGCTTCGGCCGATTGGTTCAAAAAGACTTCCCGTAGCTGCGGGATCAGTGTGTCCGCCGAATCCGCACGCCTGGCGAAATCGGCAAAGCGCGGATCGGTGGCGAGATCTTCGCGCCCGATCGCCGTACACAGGCGCTTGTACTGCGCTTCGTTCACCAGCGTGACCATCATCCAGCCGTCCTTGGCCTGGTAGGTGCCGGCCGGCACGTTGAGCGCGCGCGGTGCACCGCCCTCGAGAATGAACTCCGCGACCTTGTGGCCCAGCAGCGCCGCCGTCGACTGGCAGAGATTGACGTCGATCCAGCGGCCCGTGCCCACGGTCGCACGCGCGAACAGCGTGGTGGCGATGGCCTGGAAGGCATAGACGCCGGTGACGACGTCGGAGAGTGTCGTACCGACCCGGTGTGGTACCCCATCGGCACCGGCATTGACCGAGACCAGACCCGAAAATGCCTGCGCCACGGAATCCGATCCGGGGCGCTTCGCATAAGGCCCGCTTTGTCCGAAGCCGCTGACCGAGAGATAGATCAGACCGCGATTGTCGCGCGACAGCGATTCATAGCCAAGCCCGAGCCGCGCGGCCACGCCGGGCCGGAAGCCTTCGATCAGGATGTCGGCCTCCCTCGCGAGACGCCGGGCAATCGCGATTCCATCCTTGTGCTTCAGGTCGAGGCACAGGCTGCGCTTGCCGCGGTTATAGACCGCCGACAGCGTGGTGTGATTGCCATAGGTCGTCCCGAGATAGCGCGACCAGTCGCCCTCGGGCGGCTCGACCTTGATGACATCGGCGCCGTAGACGCCGAGCAGCATCGCGCAATAGGGCGAGGCAATGCCCTGTCCGAAGTCGAGCACGCGAAGGCCGCGATAGGGCGCCTCGTGCGTTGGCGCCAGCCTGCTCTCAACCGCCATTTGTCCTCCCCATCGGCCGAAGGCTACAGCGCAAGATAGCGCTGCCGAATGTTGTCGTTGGCCTTCAGCTCTTCGATGGGGGATGTGTAGACGATTTGGCCCTTGTCGATAACCGTCGCGTGGCTCGCAAGGCCAAGGCAAAAATGCATGTTTTGCTCGGCGATCAGCACCGTGGCGCCGGTCGCGCGAAGCTGCCGCAACAGCTCGCCGATCCGCTGCACGATGATCGGCGCCAGCCCCTCGCTCGGCTCGTCCAAGAGCAGCAGGGCAGGATTGCCCATCAGCGTCCGCGCGATGGCCAGCATCTGCTGCTCGCCGCCGGACAGCCGTCCCGCGATCCGGTAACGCAACGGCTCCAGCAGCGGGAAGACGTCATAGATGCGCCGGATCGACCATTCGTCCTCGCCGTTCGGACCTTTCTTCTGGCCGATGACGAGATTGTCCTCCACGGTGTGCTCCGGAAAGATCTGGCGGTCCTCCGGGACAAAGCCGAGCCCGGCACGGGCGATGCGATGCGGCCTCATGCCCGAGACGGTCCTGCCGTTCAGCGTCACCCTGCCGCGGCGCGCCGGCGCGAGCCCCATGATCGCCTTCATGGTGGTGGACTTGCCGGCGCCATTGCGGCCAAGCAGCGCCATGGTCTCGCCCTGCCGCACCGACAAGCCGACGCCGAACAGGATCTGGCTGGTGCCGTAGTAGACGTCGAGGTCTTCGACCTGCACGACCGGCAAAGCGCTCATGTCACGGCCCCGGCATGTTCCTCGGTGCCGAGATAGGCCTCGATCACCGCTTCGTTTCGTCTGATGGCATCAGGCGTGCCAGTCGCAAGGATACGGCCGTAGCAGAGCACGACGATCCTGGGCGCGATCTTGAACACGATGTCCATGTCATGCTCGATGAAGACGACCGTGATCTTCTGCGTCTCCCAGAGCTCCCGGACCTTGTCGATCATCCGCCAGCGCTCTTCGGTGCCCATGCCGGCGGTCGGCTCGTCCAGCAGCAGCACCTTTGGGTCGAGCACCAGCGCGAGTGCGATATCCAGCAGTTTCTGGTCGCCATGCGATAGCGTCGCGGCGGTGCGGTGGCGCTTGTTGGCAAGGCCAAGCAATTCCATCGCCTGCTCGGCGCGGTCCCGAGTCTCTGCGAGCGGGAAACGCCGATGCAGCACGGTCGAGCGGCGCTGATCCGCACAGACGGCGGCGAGCATCGTCTCCTGCACGGTAAGCGACGGAAAGATGCTGGCGACCTGGAACGCGCGCCCGATGCCGTGCCGTACGATATCGGCTGGCGACTTGCCGGCGAGATCGACGCCATCGAGCAGGACCTGGCCGGAATCCGGCCTGAGCGCGCCGGTAATCAGGTTGAAGAACGTGCTCTTGCCGGCACCGTTCGGACCGATGACGGCCGTCAGCGAGCCATCGGCGAAATCCAGCGAAACGTTATCCGTCGCTTTCACGCCGCCGAACGACTTCGAGAGCCCGCGAATATCCAGCATGGCTAGCCGCGCCCCCCTGGCCCGTCGCGACGCTGCGCATGCCACTCGAGCACATAGTCCATCAGGCCTTTGCGAAGGCCGATGGCGAAGAACAGGATCACGACGCCGAGCACGATGCCATGATATTCCGTGAAGCGGGTGACGGTGTCGTTGAGGATCAGCAGCAGCACCGTGCCGACCATCGGTCCCAGGAACGTGGTGACGCCGCCAAGCATGTTGATGAAGATGCCCTCGCCCGAAATCGTCCAGTAGGCGAATTCGGGATAGGCGCCGGAGACGAACAGCGCCATGACCATGCCGCCGGTGGACGCAAACACCGCCGCCAGCACGAAGATCGTCAGCTTGGCGCGCCAGACGTCGATGCCGATAAAGCTCGCGCGCCGCGCATTGTCGCGTATCATGCGGAGCGTATAGCCGAACGGCGATTGCGCGATCTGGCGCATCAAGAGCAGGCCGAGCACGAGGAGCGCGCAGCTTGTGATGTAGAGATGCACATGATTGGCAAGATCGATGCCCAGGAACGGCGGGCGCGGTATGCCGCCGCGCAAGCCCTGATCGCCGCCGGTCAGCGACGCCCAGGTCAGGATCGTCGAGTGGATCAGCATCTGGAATGCCAGCGTGACGAACGCGAAATAGATCTCCTTCAGCCGGACGCAGATCGCTCCGATGACCGCAGCGACGACGGCGGTGATCGCGAGCGTCGCCACAAATGCCACCGGTATCGATACGCCGGTGCGCTGCATCAGCAGGCCGAGGCCATAGGCACCGAGCCCGAAGAACATGCCGTGCCCGAACGAGATCATCCCGGTGTAGCCGACGAGGAGGTTGAGCGAGGTCGCGAACAGACCGAACGCCGAGCAGCGGATCACGAAATCGAGCAGCGCCTTGCTGCCGAAGAACAGCGGCAGCGCTGCCAGTACCGCAAAGGCCACCAGCGCGATCAGAACGTCGAGAAAACGCGAGCGGAACGGGCGCGCTTCGATGCGCGGCGCGCTCAAGGTCTCCGACGCGCGCTCAGCCTGCAGCTCGGTCATGCGACCTCCTTGCCGAACAGGCCAGTCGGCCGCGACACCAGGACGATCACCATGAACAGGTACATCAGGCCTTCGGTGAACAGGGGAAAGCCGAGCGAGCCGAACGAGCGGATCAGGCCGATGAGTAGCGCCCCGATCAACGCACCCAGGATCGAGCCCATGCCGCCGATCACGGTGACGATGAAGGATTCGATCAGCACCGAAAATCCCATTCCCGGCGTCAGCGAGCGCACCGGCGCGGCAAGCGCCCCGGCAAGCCCGGCGAGCATGCCGCCGAGCGCGAACACGCCGCCATAGATCAGCCCGGTATTGATGCCGAGCGCCGATACCATGCCGGGATTATGGGCGGCCGCGCGGATCACCTTGCCGATCCGGGTGCGGGCCAGCCCAAGGCCGAGCACCATGGCGGCTGCCAACGCAACTCCGATCAGCAGCAGATAATAGGGCGGCACGACGCCACCGGCGATGAACAGCGGCGGCACCTGGAATGCCGACGGCATGCCCATCGACTTGAATTCGGGTCCCCAGACCATGCGCACCACGTCGTCGAAGATCAGCACGAAGGCGTAGCAGACCAGCAATTGCATCAGCACGTCGGCGCCATAGACGCGGCTCATGAACACGCGCTCGAAGATCAGGCCGAGCATCGCCGTGCCTGCCGCGCCGCACAGCATCGCAAGCGCAAAGCTGTCGGAAATCTGGTAGGCCGTCATCGCGAAATAGGCGCCGAACATATAGAAGGCGCCGTGGCTGAAATTGACGACCTTGAGCACGCCGAAGATCAGCGTCAGCCCGACGGCGACGAGAAACAGCAGCATGCCGATGATGAGGCCGCTGGTGGTTTGGGTCACCAGACAGGCCGGGCTGGCGAGGCAGCCAGCGAGCGCGTCTATATCCAATGCAGCATTTCCATCCCGGCGCGCCGAGACCGCCGGCGCGCAAACTCAGCGAAGCATGAGTGGAAGCGGCCCGTCCGCCTCCACTCAGACCGTCAGGTGTAGCCTTTGCTCTTCTTCCACTCGGCTTCGAGCTCGAAGATGGTCTTCCAATCGCCGGCCTTGACTTCCGGCACGTAGGGTTCCTGCGGGATCGTGGTGCCCCAGCCGATGGCGTAGCCAACCAGGGTGTTGTCCTCCGCGCGCATCGTCACGGTGCCGTCGGCGCCGAACGGGCACTTGATCGTCAGCCCGCGCAGCGCTTCCGCGACCTTCTTGCCGTCCGTGGAATTGGCCTTCTTCACCGCTTCGGTGAGCAGCATCACCGCAGTCGCATTCTGCCACGACCAGTTGGTGGGATACTCGTTGTACTTCGCCCGATAGGCATCGCCCCACGCGGCATTCTCCGGCGTCTTCGGGAACGTCTTGATGTAGCGGTTGCCGGAGTGAATGCCCTTCGGCAGGTTCTTCACCACCGTGAGCGCCGTGTAGTCAGCCATGTTGACGGCAAAGACCTCCATCTGCGTGAACAGCGCGTAGATGTTGGCCTGGTCGATATACGACGTCAGATCGCCACCCCAGAGGCAGGAATAGAGCGCCTGCGGCTTGGCCTGCAGGATCTTCGTCACCACCTCGGTGTAGTCAGGCTGGAACAGCTTTGGCCAGGACTCGCTGACGATCTCGACGTCGGGCGCAAAGCGCTTGAGGTAGAGCGCGAATTCGCCGGTGGTATCGCGGCCATAGGCATAGTCCGGCGAACAGGTCGCCCATTTCTTCAGGCTCTTGGCTTTCGCGACCGCAGCCGCGTAGCTGCCGCCGACGATGGAATCGTGGATGCCCTGCCGGACGCAGCGGAACGCGTTGGGAATATGCTGTTTCGGATCGGCGGTCAGCGACGAGGCTTCCGAGCAGGTATGGATGCAGAGCACGCCGAGGTCGCGCGCCACCTCGTGAACCGCGAACGATCCGGACGAGGCCTCGCCATCGAACAGCATCTCGCAGCCGTCGGTGTTGACGAGTTCGCGCGCGACGCGGGCTGCTTCCTGGGGCTGGCCCTTGGAGTCGCGGATCACCATCTCGATCTGCCGCCCGGCCAGGCCGCCCGCGGCGTTGACCTTCTCGACCTCCAGCAGCACGGCATTGCGCGAGGATGTGCCAAGCTGCGCAACGCGGCCCGATAAGATCGTCGGCATGCCGATCTTGATGGTCTTGGCCTGCGCGCGCGCCACCCAGGGCGCAGCAATCGTCACCGCACCGGCGCCCATCAGCGCCAGAGTTGCACGGCGGCTGATGCCCGGTTGACGGGTTCTCTTCATTTACCCCTCCCAGTCGGGTTGTCGTTCCCTATTCCCTTGCCGGAGATCATCTCGTCTCCGTGGACACGAGGATTTCAGAGCAAGGGGGGTGACGTCAAGCCAAAGATGAATTACGAGTCATAGTTCATCAGGGAAGGAAACGAGGCCGAAACGGCCCCTTTGAGCGGCAGATGATCAACCTTTCGAGCTTCATCGCCTTTCACGCCCGGCGGACGCCTGATCGGTGTGCGCTGAAATATCGCGGCGAGGACATTTCCTACGGCAGTTTCGACGGCCGCATCCGCCGCGTGGCCGGCTGGCTCGCCTCCCGCGGCATCGGTCCTGGCGACATCGTCGCGGTGCTGATGAAGAACAGCGCCGCCTTTCTCGAACTGGTCTTTGCGACCAGCCATATCGGCGCGGTGTTCCTGCCCATCAACTATCGGCTCTCCGCTGACGAGGTCGGCTACATCGTCGGCAATTCCGGCGCGCGCATCCTGATCGCGGACGAAGAACTCGCCGCGATCACGGCCGGCAGTGCGCCAATCGTGCTGCTCGATGAAGCCGCGCAATCGAGCGCCACGCAGCTCGCGCCCGATATCGCGCCTGCGCCGATGCATGCCCGCCGACCGCGGGACCTGATGCGGCTGATGTACACATCAGGCACGACCGATCGGCCCAAGGGCGTGATGCTGAGTTATGAGAACATGTACTGGAAGTCAGCCGACCAGACACTGGTGCTCGGCCTCAATGCGGATACGCGCCTCCTTGTCGTCGGCCCGCTCTATCACGTCGGCGCTCTTGATCTGCCTGGCATCGCGGTGCTCTGGCACGGCGGAATGCTCTCGGTCCATCGCGACTTCAGGCCCGACCGGGCGCTCGCTGCGATCGAGACTGAGAAGCTGAACGCAGCGTGGTTCGCCCCTGTGATGACCACGGCGATCCTCACCTGTCCCACCCGCGACCGCTACGATGTCTCCAGTCTGCAATGGGCGATCGGCGGCGGCGAGAAGACGCCGGAGCTACGCATCCGCGCCTTCTCCGACTATTTCAAGAATGCCCGCTACATCGACGCCTATGGTCTGACCGAGAGCGTCGGCGGTGACACCTTCATGGAGCCGGGCCGCGAGATCGAGAAGATCGGCTCGACCGGCCGTGCCATCGCCCATGTCGAGCTCGAGATCCGAGATGACCAAGGCAATCGGCTTCCGCCCGGCGAGAACGGCGAGATCTGCCTTCGCGGGCCGAAGGTCACGAAAGGATACTGGCGCGATCCCGAGAAGACCGCGGCCGCCTTCTTCGGCGACTGGTTCCGTACCGGCGATGTCGGTTATCTCGACGAGGAGGGCTTCCTTTATCTCACCGACCGCAAGAAGGACATGATCATCTCCGGCGGCGAGAACATCGCCTCCTCCGAGGTCGAGCGCGTCATCTACGAAATGCCTGAAGTTCGCGAGGTCGCCATCATCGGCCTGCGCGATGAACGCTGGGGCGAGAGGCCGGTCGCGATCGTCGTGCTGGCGGAAGGCGCCACGCTGGATCTGCCTGCACTGACCGACTACTGCCGCACGCGGCTCGCCACCTTCAAAGTGCCGAAACAACTGATCATCCGCGACAGCCTGCCGCGCAACCCTTCCGGCAAAGTGCTGAAACGTGTGCTGCGC
Source organism: Bradyrhizobium sp. USDA 10063 (assembly GCF_054063735.1). Taxonomy (NCBI): domain Bacteria; kingdom Pseudomonadati; phylum Pseudomonadota; class Alphaproteobacteria; order Hyphomicrobiales; family Nitrobacteraceae; genus Bradyrhizobium; species Bradyrhizobium sp. USDA 10063. The sequence goes on from NZ_JBSSGP010000002.1 coordinate 2,429,758, forward strand.
GCTGAACTGGAGGCCACTGCATGACCCAAGCCGCTCCTGCCAAAGTCACCAAGCTGAACCGGGTCGAGCGCAACGCCTGGACCAAGCAAAAGATCTTCGATGCCGCGACCAAGATGGTCGGCAAATATGGCTACGCCGAAGCCTCCGTCGCTCGCATCACCGAGGAAGCCGGCGTCGCGCAGGGCACCTTCTACAATCATTTTGAGAATCGCCAGGAACTGCTGGAGCAGCTCTTGCCGAAGATTGGACTGGACATGGTGCGCTTCATCCACGCTCGCACCGGCACCGCACAAACGGCGCGAGAGGAGATCGAGCGCTTTTCCGCCTTCTTCGATTTCATCCTCGAAGTGCCGGAGTTCCTGCGCATCCTCAACGAGGCCGAATTCTTTGCGCCGATCGGCTACCAGAAGCATTTCGACAATATCTCGACCGCCTATGCGCGCATCCTCCGCCGCGCGCGGCAGGCCGGCGAGATCATTGATTTCAGCGACGAGGAGTTCGAGGCCATCGTGCAGATGCTGATGGGCGCGCGCGGCTATCTCAGCCGCCGCTATTCCTACGCCGGCGGCAAGGTCACCGCCCCGCCCGATCATGTGATCTCCGCTTATCGCAAGCTTGTGACCCGCGGGCTGTTCAACGCAATAGATGAGGATAACGGTCATGAGCGCTGACGGCCTCGTTCTCGTCACTGGCGGCAGTCGCGGCATCGGTGCAGCCACCGCTACCCTGCTCGCCGACCAGGGCCAGCGCGTCATCATCGTCGATATCGCGCCGGAGCCGCTGGTCGGGACAAATGCGATCCTCTGGCCCGCACCCTTCGATGTCGCGAGCGAAGCGACGGTCACCGCGGGCGTTGCCGACATCGAGGCCGCGCACGGGCCGATCACAGGCCTCGTCAATGCCGCCGGCGTGTTCGGCAAGATGCATCGGATCGAGCGCGTGCGGATGGAGCAATGGGACCGCGAGGTCAATATCGACCTGCGCGGCACCTTTCTGGTCGCGCGCAGCGTCGGCGTGCGGATGGCCGAGCGGCGAAACGGCGCCATCGTCAATGTCGCCTCGGTCGCCGGCATGACCTCCGGCCCGATCCATGCCTACACCGCCGCCAAGGCCGGCGTCATCCAGATCACGCAGACGCTAGCGGCCGAGTGGGGCCGGGTCGGCGTGCGGGTCAACGCGGTATCGCCGGGCTTTACCCGCACGGCGATGCTGGAAGCCGGCATCGCCTCAGGCGCGCTCGACAAGGAACTGCTGTCGCGGCCATCAGCCATGAACCGGCTGGTCGAGCCGTTCGAAGTGGCGCAGGCGATCGCCTGGCTGCTTTCGCCGAAAAGCAGCGGCGTCACCGGCATCAACCTGCCGGTCGATGCCGGCTTTATCGCGGGCTCTACATGGGCCGCCTATGGCGGACTGCCGGAAGCGTGAGGACAACAGCATGAACATCGAAATGCCGCGCAAGAAACTCGACTTGGCTTCCGCCATCGCCGAAGGTGATATCCGCGTGCTGCTGATGGTGCTGGTGCACATGACCGGCGACGAGCGCTGGCTGGAGCCACCGTACAAGCCCAAGCGCGACGTGCGCCTGATCCCCGATCCGGACGCCGGCGTGCCGAAGGAGATCCAGCACGAAATCCGCGCCGCGGTCCTGAAGCTCTACAAGGACGGCGAGCCCAGACCTGTCATCACGGATCCCGGCAACGAGCTGATGCTGAGGATGATGAGCGCGACGCTCGGCGAGAACGTCGCGCCGGAATATGCGCCACTGATGCGCGAGGAAATGGGTTTCATTCCGCGCGATGCGCGCTGGACCAAACGTCCATCGGACGAGAAGCTCGCCGAGCAGCACGTCCTGATCGTCGGCGCCGGCGTCTGCGCGATTGCGCTTGGCGTCGCGCTGGACCGGCTCGGAATCGCCTACACCATCGTCGAGAAAGAAGACGAGATCGGCGGCACCTGGTACGTCAACCGCTATCCCGGCTGCGGCGTCGATACGCCGAACCACTCCTATTCCTTCTCCTTCGGCGAGCGGAACCAGTGGACGCGTTATTTCGCGCCGCGCCAGGAACTGCTCGACTACCTCTTGAAAGTCGTGCGCGAACACGGCATCCGACGCCATGTCCGGCTCAATACCGAGCTGACCTCGTCACGCTGGGACGAGAACAAGCGGCTTTGGATTTCGACTCTCAAGACCGAGAACGGTGAAGAAACTTTCGAATCGACCGCGCTGGTCAGCGCCATCGGCCAGCTCAATGACCCCGCCCCGGCACACTTCAAAGGCGAGGAAGATTTCCAGGGCCTCGCCGTGCATTCGGCGCTGTGGTCCGAAGACATCAATTTCGACGGCAAGCGCGTCGCCGTGATCGGCACCGGCGCCACCGCAATGCAGCTCGTGCCCGCCATCGCTGACCGCGTGTCGTCCGTCACGGTCTATCAGCGCACGGCGCAATGGGCGCGGCCGGTCAAGGGCTACTCCGACCCGATCACCGAAGGCGCGCGATGGCTGCTCGCGCACCTGCCCTTCTATGTGCAGTGGTATCGCTTCAACATGTTCTGGCGCTATGGCGACGGCCTGCTGCCGTTCCTGCGCAAGGATCCGAACTGGCCGCATCCGGCGCGCGCCGTCAACAAGGGCAACGATCGGCACCGGCAGGAGCTGACGGATTTCATCCTGTCGGAGCTCAAGGATCGCCCCGACCTGATCGAAAAATGCGTGCCGACCTATCCGCCCTATGGCAAGCGCATCCTGCTCGACAACAATTGGTTCAAGACGCTGACCAAGTCGAATGTCGAGCTGGTCACCGAACCAATCGACCATTTTGCACGCCACGGCATCGTCACGGCGGATGGCAGGCAGCGTGCGCACGACATCATCGTCATCTCCACCGGTTTCAGGGTTTCGGAGATGGCGGCGCGGCTCAACATCACCGGGCGCGGCGGCAGGAATCTGCGCGACGTCTGGGCCAACGACAACCCGACCGCCTATCTCGGTTTGACCGTGCCAAACTTTCCAAACCTGTTCCTGATGCTGGGTCCGAACTCAGGACCTGCCCATGGCGGCAGCGTGATTTTCCAGTCCGAATGCCAGAGCCGGTACATCTCGGCTTGCCTCGTCGAGATGATCGAGAAAGGCATCGCCGCCATCGATGTCAGTCAGGAAGCGCATGATCAATATGTCCGCAAGGTCGACGCCGAACATGAGCACTTGATCTGGACCCACCCGGGCATGACGACCTATTACCGCAACAGCCAGGGCCGCGTGTTCTCGGCCATGCCCTGGCGTTTCGTCGACTATTGGGCGATGACCCACGATCCCGATCTGAGCCAGTATCGGCAAACGAAACATGCAGACGCCTGAGAGCCACCACGATCAGGGAAGAGGGATGGAAAGGCCGCGCGTACGCATCTACACCGATTACAAGAGCCCTTACGCTTTCGTCGCCAACAAGCGCCTGTTCGAGCTGGAAGAGCAGCACGGCATCGAGCTGGAGTGGCTGCCCTATACGCTGCGGGTCGCGGAATTCATGGGGACAGTGGAAGAGCGCACCCCGCATTTCTGGCGCAAGGTCCGTTACGCCTACATGGACGCGCGGCGTTTCGCCAACGCCCAGGGCCTGACGATGAAGGGACCGCGGCGGATTTACGACGCGTTCTATTCCAGCGCCGGCATGCTGTTCGCCCAACGCCACGGCCTGTTCCGGCCGTACCACGAGACGGTCTTTCGCCGCTTCTGGAACCATGATCTGGAGATCGACGAACTATCTAATATCGCTGGCGTGATCGCCTCGATCGGAGGCTCGGCGAAGGATTTCGAGGAATATGTTCATGGGCCTGCGCGAGCGGAACATGATCGGATCATCGAGGAAGCGGAAGCGCTCGGCGTGTTCGGCGTTCCGACGATGGTGTTCAACGGCGAGCTGTTCTGGGGCGGCGATCGCATCGACATCCTGATCGAACGCATCAAGGATCCCGCCTCCATCGCAGCAGCGCTTGGCAGCCGACATAGGAATTGATCCTGCGCCGCCATGGTTCCCTCGACTCGTCAGGGAACCGCGACTTCACTTGACAGTCTCCAATATCTGCCGCAGCATTTTGTGGACTGCACCTGTTGGGGTGCTGGAGCAATTGGCTCCCCGCCTTGCAGGAATTGCCGACCGATCATGTGGTCGGGCGGCAGGCAGAGGATACGGACGGATGTCCGTCGGGCCACTCTTGGAGAGGAGCATGACGCCACCGGGCCAGTCCAGTGACCTTGCTCAGCAAGGTCTCGGCGCGCGTTGAGGCGAACCGCAGCTGCTAGCCACGTTGCGCCGGCGACAAATCTGAACATACCCGTAGGATTGGAGCGCAAAGGCCACGCGCTTTTCGATCCGGAGTCATACTGGTGTCTACCAGAATCCTTCGCTAAAACGAAGATGCAGGGCCCCGCGATGCTCCAATGCACCGGGGCCCATCAATTTGCGGGGTGAGGCGTCGAGGCCTGCTATCCCGATCCGGAACCGAACTCCTCTTCGCGCGCTAACTTCTCTCGAACCGAGGGAGGTCACGAATGAAACGCTATCTCATTTGCCTCGGCCTGGTTGCGTCGCTTGCAGCTGTCTCCCATAGTGCTGCCCTCGCGCAGAGCACGAGAACGGGTCCGGCATTTTATGTCGTGCTGAACTCGCTGACCAAGAGTTGCTCGGTCGTCGACAAGACGCCCAAGACGGACACGCCGAACATCACCGTCGCAAGCGACACGGTTTACAAGAGCCGCGCGGAGGCGGAGGAAGCCATCAAGACGTTGCCATCCTGCTCGCGATAGGCGGGTTTGCCTATTGCAGCGAAGCGGATCAGTTGGCGGCGAGATGCACCCAGCACCCCGTGCGCTCGAGCAACGGTTGCAGGGCCGCGCGTTCTGCCGCATTCAGTGCTGCAAACTTCGCGCGTAGCTGTTGCAGGCACTTGACCTGGTATTTGAACGGCGCGAGCGCATAAGGCAGGCCCCAGACGGTGATCTCGAGCCGCTCCAACCCCTTCGCAAAGGCCTCCTCGTTGGCGACCAGGAACGGCAGATAGAGCTCGCCGGCGATTTTCAACAGCGCCTCGGCCCATCCATCCAGCGCCTGCTCGCGCGGATACCACGCGCCATCGACACCCGAGGCATCGTCGAGCCGCCGCACCCAGTGATCGGTGAACGGCGCCACAGCGCGCATGATGCGCATCGGCGTCGGATCGGTTGCCATTTCGCTGAGCTGACCAAACCAGGCGAGATCCGCCAACGACGGCCGGCTGCCGAACAGATATCTGGTCATCCCGACATGCGGCTCGAACGCCGCCAGGATGCGCCGATAGGTTTGTTCGAGCAGCGGCTTGTTTTCTGCGGTCGCGCCGAGGATTGCCATCCGCGAGAGCTGCCGCTGCCGAAACTCCTCGATCTCCTCTGCGCTGCCGGTCTCGGCGTGCGACGTCGACCATTCCTCTCCGGCCCAGCGCGAAACGTAGGCTTGATCTTCCACATCCCACCAGCGGTAGAGGAACAATGGCTTCACCGCCCATTCGTCGGCGAGGTCTTCCAGGAGATCGCAAATGAAAGCCACAGCCTTGTCCTTGGGGATCACCGACCGGCCGAGATGCCGCGTCTCGAGATCGTAGGCCAGCATCGTGGTCTCGCCACGATAGCTGCCGTCGGGATATTGCAGCACCGGGATCAGCATCGGCCGCAGATGCGCCGTCGCCTGCCGCAGTTCCTTGGTCATGATCACCCAGTCGTGCGGAATCCGGCGATAGCGCAGCAACGCGCGCAGCTTGAGAGCGTAAGGCGACGCGGTGGATCCGATCAGACGATAGCGTCCCTCGGTCATGACTCGCTCTCTCGCAATGGCCGGAAAAACTCGCGCACCTCGCGCACGAACAATTCGGGCTGCTCAAAGGCGGCGAAGTGACCGCCCTTTGGCATCTCGCTCCAATGGCGGATGTTGGTGTAGCTCACCTCCATCCACTTTCGAACCGGCGTGACGATCTCCTTGGGAAAGACGGTAACGCCGGTCGGCACGGTGACCTTGTGCGCGGATCGCCGCTTCGGTCCAAAACTTTCCCAATAGAGCCGCGCCGAGGAGGCTGCAGTGGCCGGCACCCAATACAGCATGACGTTGTCGAGCAGTTCGTCGCGGGACAGGACGTTCTCGGGATGCCCGTCGCAATCGGTCCAGGCCCAGAACTTCTCCAGGATCCATGCGGCCTGGCCGCTCGGCGAATCCGTGAGCCCATAGCCGAGCGTTTGCGGCCGGGTCGACTGCTGCTTGGAATAGCCGGAATCCCAGTCGGCGTAGTATTGAATGCCGTTCAGCGCCCGCGCCTCCTGCGGCGTCGGCTGTCCCTCGACATTGGGCCGCGTCGCCATCGCGAGCGTAACGTGAATGCCGGCGCAATGCGCAGCGTCCTGCGCGCCGAGCGCCGTCGTCACCGCCGAGCCCCAGTCACCGCCTTGCGCGCCGTATCGCGCATAGCCAAGGCGCTCCATCAGCACGGCCCAGGCCGAGGCGATACGATCGACGCCCCAGCCGGTTGTACGCGGCTTGGCGGAGAAGCCGAAGCCCGGCAATGACGGACAGACCACATGAAAGGCGTCGGCCGCACGGCCACCGTGAGCGGTCGGGTCAGTGAGCGGCTCAATCACCTTGTGGAATTCGACCACCGATCCCGGCCAGCCGTGGGTAACGATCAGCGGCAATGCGTTCGCATGCGGCGAACGAACGTGCAGGAAATGGATGCCAAGCCCGTCGATCTCGGTCGTGAACTGCGCAAAGCGATTGAGGCGCGCTTCGCGGCTACGCCAGTCATACTCCTCGGCCCAATAACGGCAGACCTCCTGAATCCACTTCAGCGGAGCGCCCTGGCTCCAGTCTTCGACCAGCTCGGCCTCGGGCCATCGCGTACGGCGCAACCTTGACTTGAGATCCTCCAGCACATCGTCACCGACCGAGATACGATAGGGATGTATCGCTGTGCTCATGGCCTGCTCCTCCAAACGACACGCTTAATATCGGAGAAAAAGCAGGTTATGCGCAAGTCGCTCGGACAGGCCGCAGCGCTTCCCCCTCGACGATTTGCGCAAATGTTACGCTTCGGGATCCGGGCAGGTGATCTCGACGCGGCATCCCGCGCCCGGATGGATCGTCAGCCGGAAGCCGTGCAGCTTGACGATCGCGGCTACCAGATTGAGGCCGAGGCCGACGCCCGGCGTGTTGCGCATCTTGTCGGACCGATAGAACCGCCGCAGTACCGCGTCGCGCTCCTCTTCCGTGATCCCGCTGCCGGTATCGATCACGCGGATCACCGTTTCATTCCGGTTGCGCTGCAGCTCGATGTCGACCTTGCCGCCCTCCGGAGTGAACTTGATGGCGTTGTCGACGATGTTGGTGACGGCTTCGATCAACAGGTCCCGGTCGCCGCGCACGTTCAGCGGATGCTCGGCGTGGACATTCAGCGCGATATTCTTGTTCTCCGCGATCGGCTCATAGATGTCGCAGACCTCCCGCAACATCTCGTGCAGCGGCACGATGCCGAAGCCGGCCGACCGCCGGCTGTTTTCGATCTCGGCAAGCCGCAACAACGCGGTGATGATCGTCAGCGACTGATCGATCCCGGTGATCGCCTTATCGGCGACCGTCTGAAGCTGCTCAAGCGACGTTGCATGGGTGCGGCCGCGCTCGAGCGCCAGTCTCGCGCGCGTCAGCGGCGTCCTGAGATCGTGCGCGATATCGTTGCCGACGCCGGCCAGCGCGTTGATCATCGTCTCCATCTCGTCGAGCATGCCGTTGACGATGACCGCAAGCTTCGAGAACGGCTCGCTGCCATCGCGATATGGCAGCCGTTCTCGCAGATCTCCCGCGATAATGCGCTGGACGCGCTGGTTGACCTCCTCGACCTGCCGCTGCGCCCGCACGCTCAGCCAGGCGCCGGCCAGAAGACAGATGATGAATGCCGGCAACAGTCCGAACGCGAGCGCTTCGCCGACGACATGAGAGATCTCCTTGGTCTCATCGACATTGCGTGCAATCACCAGGAGATTGCCGTTTGGCATGCGTTTGCCGATGGCCCGAACTGAGTGATCGTGATCCGGCTGGTCTACCCTCGCCGCGGTGACGCTCTGCGCTACGGCGTCGATCTTGAGACCGATCGGAAGACGCTCCATGTTGCCGGCCAGTCTCCGCCCGTCCGAACCAAACAGCCCTGCAAATTGAACGCCCCGCGAATCCTGCCGCAAATGATCTTCGATCGCATTGAGCTGGCGCTCCATCGGCAGCGTCGTCATGAAGGAGATCTGACGGGCGAGCATGCGGTCGGTCCGATCGATCAGATAATTGTCGATCTTCACGTAGATGAAGCCGAACAGCGCGATCATGAAGACGGCAAGGACGCCGGCCACCGCAAGTGCCCAGCGAAAGCTGTTCGACCGAATGAATTGCCACTGGCCCATCGAGTTCGGATGTCTCTGCATGACGTCGGCGGCCATCGATCGGAACCAGCGCAATATCTCAGGAGGCCGCACGAAGAATGAAGCCGGCACCGCGGACATTTTGGATCATCGGAGTCTCCCCCGGCCCGTCCACCTTGTGACGCAAGCGGCCCATATGCACATCAACCAGATTTGTCGCCGGGACGAATTTGTAGTTCCAGACTTCTTCAAGCAGCATGGCGCGCGTCAGCAACTGGTCGCTGCGCCGCATCATGTATTCGAGCAGGCGAAATTCGCGCGGCAGGAGATCGATCACCCGGTCGCCACGCCTGGCGCTGCGCTCGATCAGGTCGAGTTCGAGCTGCCCCACGCGCAGCAGGGTCTCGCGCGATTCCCACCGGCCGGCGCAGCAGCGCCTCTATCCGGGCGATCAGTTCCACGACGGCGAAAGGCTTGGTGAGATAGTCGTCACCGCCCATGCGCAGGCCCCGCACACGGTCGTCCACCGCGCCGAGCGCACTCAACACCAGCACCGGCGTGCGAACCTGCTCCTTCCGCAAGGTCTCGATCACGCTGAGCCCATCCATTCCGGGCAACAGGCGGTCGACGATCATGGCGTCAGGCTTCAGGCTGCGCGCCTTGTCCAGGCCCTCTCGACCATTGGCCGACCATTCGACCTCGAAGCCGCGTTCGGCGAGTTCGGCCGTAATCTCCTCGGCGGTCTCGCCGTCATCCTCGATCAAGAGCACCTTTGTCATCAACCCGTTCTCGACAACCATCATTCCGGAGGCCCAACTGCCACCGGGCCGCCAGGACCCACGGCGCCGCCAGCCTGCACTTCAGGTCAAGGATGCGCCCGCCTAACGGCCGCCTGGTCACCGCCTCGGGAGGGCAAGCGCGGTGAGGCCGCTCTTCAACCAAGATAGGCCCGGCAGCGGAACCACGCCATTAAATTGCATTTTAGGGAGGGATTTTACTGCCGATCCTGGCGAACCGGCGGAGAGGCATCAGGAAACGGCCTGGGTCCTCAAGGTCACACGGCTGCCGTCGGCGAGGTCGACAGACGGATTGAGGATCACCTTGTCGCCCGCCTTGACACCGCTATTGATCTCCACTTGCTGGCCGAGGTCACGCACGACGTTGACCTTGCGCAAGTGCACCACCCCGTTCTCGACCACGGCGACCTGCAGGCCGCCTTGATTGAAGATCATCGCATCCGCGGACACCTTGAAGCTCGGCGTCTTGCGTGGAATGCGCAGTTCAATCGTGCAGTAGATGCCTGGGGTAAGCGCGCCGTCCGGATTGGGGATATCGATCTCGGTCAACAGCGTTCGTGAGCCTGGCTGCAGCGCGTCGGCGATCCGCGTCACCTTGCCGGGGAAGGCGCGGTCGGGCAGTCGGTTCCGGAACATGCACGATGGCATCGATCCCCGGACGTACTCCGAACGCCGCATCCTGCGGAACAAACACCTGGGTGCGGATGACATTGCTCTGCATGATCGTGAACATGAACGTGCCGCTGGTTGCATCCGCCTGCACCAGGCTGCCGACGTCAATATTGCGCTGGGTGATCACGCCGTCAAAAGGCGCAACGACGTGCTGATAGATTTTCTGCTGATGCAACACTTGTAGCTGCGCTTCCTCGGCGACCACATTGGCCTGCGCGACCGAGACCGCGGCCTCCTGCGCCTTGAGCGTCTGGGAATCGATCGTTCCCTGCTGCGCGGTGAGCCAGCCCTTCTCCACCAGCGGCCTGTCGCGGTCCCAGGTCACCTTGGCCAGTTCCCTGTTGGCCTCCGCTTGCTGTAGGGCCGACCTGAGCTGACCGAGCGTCGCCTCGGCCTGCGCGATTTGGTGGTCGAGCTCCGGCGCAACAATCTCCGCCAGCAATTGCCCTTCCTTGACATGGTCACCGATATCAACCTCGCGCTTGGCGATATAGCCGCTGGCGCGCGCAAAGACGTTGGCCGCGGCAAAGGCGGAGGTGGTTGCCGGCAGATTCACGACGTCGATTCCGTCGCTGGGCTCGACAGTCGCCACACGAACATCCGGGACGAGATCGCGACGCTGCTCGGCGGTTGCCATGGTCTGGCGATATTGTGCGTAGTGGCTCCAGGCCCCAGACGCCAGCGCACCCGTTCCGATCAACCCCAGGGCAACGCCCGCAGTCCAGCCAATCCACCGCCTCGAACGGCCATGCCGCACCGGCGCCGGATCGCTCTTACGATCCTCGGGCGTCGGTTCGATCTTCAAAGGCCGATTGAAATTCATTCCAGCACCTCGTCGAATACCCCGTGATGTTTTTCGCCGTCGTTGCCCTTGCGCAGCATGGCAAACAGATAGGGCACCACCAGCAATGTCGTCGGCGTCGCAAACAGCAAGCCGCCGATCACCGCGCGCGCAAGCGCGGCATTCTGCTCTTCGCCGGCGGCCCCGATCGCCATTGGGATCATGCCCACGATCATTGCGGCTGCGGTCATCAGCACCGGACGGATCCTGGTGTGCCCCGCCTCGATCGCAGCTTCGAAGGCGGTCTTGCCGGCAAGCTGCTGCTCGCGGGCAAAAGTCACCAGCAGGATCGAGTTGGCCGATGCGACGCCCACCGCCATGATCGCTCCCATCAGCGACGGCACGTTAAGGGTCGTGCCGGTCACGAACAGCATGGTCAGGATGCCGCATAGCGTCGCAGGCAAGGCCAGGATGACGACGAATGGATCGCCGAAATTCTGATAGTTCACCACCATCAACATGTAGACAAAGACCGCGGCAAACAGCAGGCCGATGCCGAGATTGAGGAATGAGCTGTTCATGCTGTCGATCTGCCCGATCACCTGGATCGAGTTGCCTGGCTTGAGCTGCTTCTGCAGGTCAGCGACGCTATGGCTGATCTGGCTCGCGACGCCGCCGAGGTCACGGCCTTGGGTGCTGGCATAGATCTCGTAGACCGGCTGAATGTTGGCCTGGTTGGCGTTGGTCGGGACGCTGCCGCGCCTGAACGTGGCGACGTTGCTGAGCAGGCCGGGCACGGGCGTGTCTGTCATCGACGCCAGCGTCGTCGAAACCGGCGTATCGCCGAGATTGTTGACGGACGAAATCCTGCTCTCAGGCGTTTGCACCGCGATGTAATACGGAATGCCGGATTTGGGATCGGTCCAGAAATTCGGCTGCACCTGTTCGGACGAGCTCAGGCTGACATTGAGATTGGTGGCGATCGTGTTGGCGTTCAGGCCGAGCTGGGCCGCGCGGGTGCGGTCGATATCGACATAGAACGCGGGCGCGTTCACTTCCTGCTGCAGATGTGCATCCACCACGCCGGGAATCGCCGCGATGCGTTTCCGCAGTTCCTGTGCGACGCGCAGATTGTTGTCTTTGTCGTAGCCGACTGTTCGCACGTCGATCTGCGCCGGCAGCCCGAAATTGAGGATCTGCGTCACGATATCCGCCGCCTGGAAGTAGAACGTGTCCTCCGGGAAGGCCTTAGGCAGCTCCTCGCGCAGCTTGCGAACGTAGTTGGCGGTCGGTGCGTGACCTTCTTTGAGTGCCACCAGGATCACGCCGTCATTGACGCCGATGGTCGAGCCGTCGCTGAAGGCCAGATTATACGGCCGTGCCGGCAGTCCGATATTGTCGACGATCAGCTCGCGTTGATCGGCCGGGATGACTTCGCGGATCTTGTTCTCGACCTGCTGAAAGATACGCTCCGTCGCCTCGATCCTGGTCCCGGCCGGCGCGCGAACGTGAAGCTGGATCTGTCCGCCGTCGATCGCCGGGAAGAAGTCACGGCCGACCATCGGAAACATCACGCCACCCAGCAGCAGCACGAGCCCCATGCCGATCGGGATGATGAAGCGATGTCTCAGGAGTTCGGTGAGCCAGCGCGAATAGGCATGGCGTATGGCTTCAAAACCTCGTTCGAACGCCGCATGGAAACGGGCGAACAAGCCGGCCGCGGCGGCTCCCGGCGTGCCGTGATGCTCACCCTTGAGCAGAAGGCCGATCACGATCGGCGTCAGCGTTCGAGAGAGACCGTAGGAAGCCAGCATCGCAAACACGACGGCAAGGCCGAGCGGCGTGAACAGGTATTTTGCCGGTCCATCCAGGAACACCACGGAGGTGAAGACGCAGCTTATCGCGAGCGTCGAGACCAAGGTCGGCACGGCAATGCCGGCGGCGCCGTGCAGCGTCGCCTGCGGCAGCGGCATCCCCTCCTCGGTAAGCAGCCGATGAGTGTTCTCGATGGTGACCGTGGAGTCGTCGACGAGAATGCCGACCGCGAGCGCCAGCCCGCCGAGCGTCATCGTGTTCAACGTCTCGCCGAGGAAATAGAGCACGATCAGCGAAGCCAGGATCGAGAGCGGGATCGAGATCATGACCACCACCGTCGAGCGCCATGATCCCAGGAACAAGAGGATCATCAGCGCCGTCAGCGCCGCGGCGATCGCGCCCTCGCGCAACACGCCCGTGACCGAATCCTTCACGAACACCGACTGATCGAACAGTTCGTTGATCTGCATGCCCGGCGGCGCTGCAGCGCGCGCCGTCTGCAACGCCTGATGCACGGCATTGACCACGGAGAGCGTGGAAGCATTGCCGTTCTTGATGATGCTGAGCAGGACCGAGCGCCGGCCGTTCTGCCGCACGACATTCTGCTGCACCAGCCAGCCGTCATGCACCTGCCCGACATCCTTGACGAACACGGTCGCGCCGTTCACCACCTTGATCGGGATATTGTTGAGGTCGTCGATGCTCGGCGGCGTCGCATTGGTGCGGACGGCGTATTGCGTCTTGCCGAACTTCGCCGTGCCCGCGGGCAATGTCAGGTTTTGGGTATTGACGGCATTCACCACGTCGAGCGGCGTCAATCCCTTGGCGAGCAGCTTCTCCGGATCGATATCGACCATGATCTGGCGGTACTTGCCGCCCGCGGGCGTCGGCAGCGTGATGCCGGGGATCGGTGCCAGTTGCTGGCGGATCCGGTAGATGCCGTAGTCATAGAGCTGCTGCTCGCTCAACGTGTCGGAGCTCAAGCTGATCTGCAGCACCGGAACGCTTGAGGCATTGAATTGCACCACCACCGGCGGCTGGATCCCCGCCGGCATCAGCGCGCGGATCGAGTTGGTGGCGGAGACGATCTGGGCGATGGCGAGGTCGAGATTGACGTCAGGCTGGAAGTAGATCTTCTGCACCGAGAGCCCCGCCATCGTCTGGGCTTCGATGTTCCTGATGCCGTTGACGTTGGAGCTGATCGAATACTGGCTGTAGGTGGTGACACGCTGCTCCATCTCGGGCGTGCTGAGCCCGGTGTAGCTCCAGATCACCGTCACCACGGGGATGTTGATTTCCGGAAAGATGTCCGTCGGCATCTTGTAGCTGGCGACGGCACCCAGAAACAGGATCAGCGCGGCGACCACATAGAATGTATGTGGAAACCGCAGAGCGAAGCGAACGATACCCATAGTCAGTCCTTAACCGCGCGCCGCCCTGCTGGTCCTCACACAACCCGGCGGCGCGCCTATCTCAATTGCACCTGCACAACGTGGTCAGGATCGGATGTCGCCCCGGGGCGCCTGGCCCGCCCAGGCTGCACTCGCTCCGCCAAGGCGTGCGCCGGCGAGCAGCGCGAGAGCCGATAGCCTGATTGTTTCCGCCCCTATTGCATATGCATCGTATGATGAGACATCGCGTCCGGTGAATGTGGCCGCCGTCGCGAATGAGATCACGCGTTTGCGAGCGAAAGAACGTGAGAGCACAATCACACATGCCTCCAAGCAAAAACTGCCGCTGCGTGGAGCGATCCACGGCCCGACCTCTTCCGTTTCCGAATACCTGGTGGATGGTCCGCCCGAACAAGCCAAAAGACGTCGTGTCGCCGACGCCATCCTAGGTGGCGGTCGAACATCCCATTCTCAATTAAAAAACGATTTAAGCTTCGACGGTGCCGATTGAATGTCGGATCGATGTGTTTAGGCATCAACAAACTGCTACGGTCAGCCAACATTCGGTGATGACGCGGATCGCGGCGCTCAAGATCCGGTGAGCCGGCCAGGACTTTCTCCTCACGCGATGACACCGCGTCGAGAATCGCGCGGGCCGACTCTCAATCAAGCTATGCGCAGGAGGCCGATCTGTTCATTCGATTGTGACTGTGGACCTTCGCGCCTGTGATTGCGAGCGCCCGTCTTCCTATGCGGCAGAACAGGCTGGCCGGACGATCGCACATCGCAGCGCTTGTTGTTTTGGGCTATCCGTGGCCACAGATTGGTTGCGCTGATTTCAACGAGGTCAGAGAAAAGACGACGCCAGAGCCGGGCTCTCGGCGAGCGCGTGCGCGGTATATTCCAGCGCGCTCCTGACCTGCTGTCGACTGACGGGACCGCCGAGACATATTCTCACTGCCTCCGGCGGCGATCCGTTGACGACGAATGCATCGCTCGCGACGACACCGATGCCGGTCGATCGCATGTGCTCGACAAATGCCGTGCGCGTCCACGGCGCGGGCAGTGGGACCCAGATGTTGAAGCTGAGCGGATCCCCGCGATAGGAGCCCTTCGGCAATATCTCCGCCGCCAACCGCTGCCGCGCCGACGTCTCCGTGCGGATGAACCGCAAGATCGTGTCCGCGGTGCCGTCCTCGATCCAGCGCGTCACCAGCGACACCGTGAGCGGCGAGGCCATCACCGTTGCTGCACGAAGCGCGGAGGCGAACGGCCAGGCCGAACGCGTATCGGGGACCACGACATAGGCCGCGCGCAATCCGGCGCCGATACATTTCGCGAGGCCCGCGACATGCCAGGTGAGATCGGGCGCAATCGCAGCAAACGGCGCGTGGCCGTGACCATGTTCGGGGATGAAGCCATAGGCATCGTCCTCGACGATCGGCAACTTGTAGCGCCGTGCGATCGTCGTGACGATCTCGCGCCGCCGCGGATCGGGAATCGTCAGCGTCGTCGGATTTTGCAGCGTCGGATTGAGATAGATCGCCTTCGGCTTCAACTTTTTGCAAGCGTCGGTCAAGGCCTGCGGCTCGATGCCGTCATCGTCCATCGGCAGGCCCACCAGCGTGATGCCAAGCTGCGCGGCGATCGATCGTATGCCGGGATAGGTGATGGCTTCGCACAGCACGACCTCGCCCGGCTTCGCGAGGATGGAGAGGATGCCAAGCAGCGCCGGGTGCGCGCCAGGCGACACGAAGATGCGGCTCTGCGCCGGCACCAGCGCGCGCCGGCCGAGCCAGCTCGACGCCGCATCCTTGTCTGCCTGGGTGCCGCCGAATCCCTGGTAGCGCAACAGCGAGACGACATCGCGCATGATGTAGTCCGCCCCCGCCTGCATCCGCGCGATCAAGTCGGGGTCATCGGGCTCGGGCGGCAGATTCATCGAGAGGTCGACCGGCCGCGGCGGGAAGGCCTGCACTGAGCGTCGCGGCCGCGGCTTATCGCGCACGAAAGTTCCCTGCCCGACTTTGGATTCGATCAGCCCGCGTTTCTGCGCTTCAACATAGCCGCGCGCCACCGTCGTGAAGTCGATGTCGAGGCGTTTGGCCAGTTTGCGCTGCGGCGGCAATCGGTCGCCGATGACAAGTTTCCCGGCGGCGATATCATCGGCGATGGCGTCGGCAATCGCGAGATAGCGCGGCTTGTCACTATTGGAGAGGTCGGGTCGCCAGTCGGTCATTTGCGGGATCTAGCTAAGTGAACGCAAATTGACCGTACATTGTTGCATGGCGTCTCGCAATTAGGTTCGACGTACTGTCATTCTTTCTGCGACGCACGACGAAAGGGCCTGCATAACAATCGAGCGTGCTGCATAGCGCTGCGAGGCAGCTTTTTCTGAAGGCAGAGGAACAATCCCTACGGTCCCGTCGGATATCCAGTCAATATTGATTGGATATATGACTGCATATTGAATGCGCTGATGATTTATCGTGCAAAAGGCGTTTGGCACATTGATTGCAAATCCTGAAATCGAATCCGGGAGGCCGGACGAGAGCAGGAGGTGCACAAATGCCCGCAGTAACGATGCCCGCACGACAGAAAGGCGATTTTCTTGTCGATTATGAGGAGAAGGTTTTCGAGGACGTCAAAGCCAAGCCCGGCGAGAAGGCGCTGGTGACGTTCCACACCGTCGCGTTCGAGGGCTCGATCGGTCTCGTGAATATCCTTCAGGCGCTTCGGCTCAAGCGAAAGGGTTTTGACACCTCGATCCTGCTCTACGGTCCGGGCGTCACGCTCGGCGTCCAGCGCGGTTTCCCCAAGATCGGCGACGAGGCCTTCCCCGGCGCGCAGAACTTCAACAACCAACTCGCAAAATTCATGGACGAAGGCGGCAACGTCTACGCCTGTCGCTTCGCCCTGCAGGCGCTGTACGGTCATGGCGAGCCGTCGCTGATCCCCGGCATCCGGCCGATCAACCCGCTCGATGTGCTGGACCTGATCCTGATCCACCGCAACGACAACGCCTTCATGCTCCACACCTGGACGCTCTGAGTCAGCCCGAGCGAGCGGACGAGGGAGGAGACCGTGACAGCGAAACGCATCGTCAAGGCTGCGGCGATCCAGATCGCGCCTGATCTGGAGACGCCGAGTGGAACCGTCGATCGGATCCTGGCTGCCATCGCGGAAGCGGCCGGCAAGGGTGTCCAGTTCGCCGTGTTTCCGGAAACGCTGGTTCCCTGGTATCCGTATTTTTCCTTCGTCCGCGCGCCGGTCCTGAGCGGCGCCGAGCATATCCAGCTCTACAACAACGCCGTCGTGGTGCCGGGCCCTGTGACCGACGCCATCGCACAAGCCGCCAAGCGTCATGCCATGGTGATCGTGCTCGGCGTCAACGAGCGCGATCACGGCTCCCTCTATAATGCGCAACTGATATTCGACGCGAACGGCGCGATCGCGCTGAAGCGTCGCAAGATCACGCCGACCTTCCACGAGCGCATGATCTGGGGCCAGGGCGACGGCGCCGGATTGAAGGTGGTCGATACCGCCGTCGGCCGCGTCGGCGCGCTCGCCTGCTGGGAGCACTACAATCCCCTCGCCCGCTACGCGCTGATGGCGCAGCACGAGGAGATTCACGCGGCGCAATTTCCGGGCTCGCTGGTCGGGCAGATCTTTGCCGACCAGATCGAGGTGACGATCCGCCACCACGCGCTCGAAAGCGGATGCTTCGTCGTCAACGCCACCGGCTGGCTGAGCGAAGAGCAGATCGCGAAGATCTCGCCGGACGAAGGCCTGCGCAAGGGCCTGCGCGGCGGCTGCATGACCGCGATCATCTCGCCGGAAGGCAATCACCTCGTCCCGCCGCTCACCAGCGGCGAAGGAATCCTGATCGCCGATCTCGACATGGCTCTGATCACCAAGCGCAAGCGGATGATGGACTCGGTCGGCCACTACGCCAGGCCAGAACTGCTCTCGCTCGTGCTCAACGACCAGCCGGCGCGTCCGATGCACGGCCTTCACCCCAATCGCCTCATGCCCAATCCGGGAGATGTCTCCGATGACACAGCAGACGCCGCACGAACACCTCAAGGCGATGCCGACCGAGCAGCTGATCAACGAGTTGCAGTCCTTCGGAGTACGCCTCGCTGATCCCAGGAACGGCGGCGTCAGCCGCCGCGGCGGCGCCGGCCCGTCCGACCACACGCCGTTCACCATCGATGGCTCCACGGTGATGGTGCCGGTCCATAACGCGCCGGCCTTCGAGAGCCCCTATCTGGTCGAGCGGCCCGATGCCGCCGGCCGCAGCCGCATCGCGCGCGACGGCATCGTGCTGGCCGATGTCTCGTTCCCGCTGCGGCCGAAATTCTACGAGCTCTCTACCGCCGACGGCATTCCCTATTCCAAGATCGCGACGCTGCATGGGCGCGACGTGCTCGCCACCACAGTGCTGCAGACCTGCATCCGCTATCAGAGCCGCACCAAGACCTGCCAGTTCTGCGCGATCGGCCAGTCGCTCGCGGCCGGACGCACGGTCGAGCGCAAGACGCCGGCGCAGCTTGCCGAGGTCGCCAAGGCCGCTGTCGAACTCGACGGTATCAGCCACATGGTGATGACCACAGGCACGCCGCCTACCCCCGATCGCGGCGCCGCGATCCTTGCCGACAGCGCCACTGCGGTCAAAGCCGCGGTCGACCTGCCGATCCAGGCGCAGTGCGAACCGCCGGATGACTTCGCCTGGTTCGGCCGCATGAAGGATGCCGGCGTCGACGCGCTCGGCATGCATCTGGAAGTCATCGGCACCGACGTGCGGCAACGGATCATGCCAGGCAAAGCCCAGGTCTCCATCGACGACTATTTCGAAGCCTTTGCGGCGGCGGTGCCGGTGTTCGGCCGCGGCCAGGTCTCGACCTACATCCTCGCCGGCCTCGGCGACAGCCCGGCGGAGATTCTCGCCACCTCGCAGCGACTGATCGACATCGGCGTCTATCCCTTCGTTGTTCCGTTCGTGCCGATCGCCGGCACGCCGCTGGAGAGTCATCCAACCCCTCCTCCTTCTTTCATGCACGAGATCCTGCGGCCGCTGGCGGACATGCTGCGGGACGGGGGCTTGCGCGCTTCCGACATCAAGGCGGGCTGCGGCAAGTGCGGCGCCTGCTCGGCGCTCTCGACCTACGAGCGGAGGGCGATCGCATGATCTTCGAGTCCTTCAAGCCGTTCATTGCGCCGGAATTCCAGGTGAAGTTCGCCACCGAATCCTGGGAGAAGGTCGCCGCGGCATCGTTGCGCCGGAAGGTGTTTTGCGAGGAGCAGCACATCTTTACTGCTGACGATCGTGACGCGACCGACGACTTCGCCATTCCGCTGGTGGCGGTATCGCTGCTCGGCGTAGCGGAAGATGACGTTGTCGGCACCGTGCGTATTCACCCTGATGACCATGAGCCAGACGTCTGGTGGGGATCGCGGCTGGCGGTTGCGACGAGCTATCGCCGGCTGAGCGCGGTCGGCGCCGGCCTGATCCGGCTGGCGGTGTCGTCGGCGCACGCGCGCGGCTGCCGGCGCTTCCTCGCCAATGTGCAGAGCCAGAATGCGCTGCTGTTCCAGCACATGCACTGGCGCTCGCTCGGCGAGCTCGAATTGCACGGCCGGCCGCATCACCGCATGGAGGCCGACCTCGATCATTATCCGCCATTCCGGACTCCTGAGACAGGCTTCCTGTCGCTGGCGAAACTGGCGGCCTGATCATGCTCTCCGGCGTCGCCATCGATCAGCTTGCGGAACGGCTGCGGCAGAGCCGCGGCATCGCCGCCAAGGGCGACATCGCCGCGGTGGCCGCCGCGCTCGACCTGTCGTGCGATCAAATGATCCCGGTGGGCGACGACTGCGCGGCGATCCCCGATGGTGACGGCTACCTCCTGTTTGCCATCGAAGGCTTCATGAACGAGTTCGTCGCCGCCGATCCATGGTTCGCCGGCTGGTGCGGCGCGATGGTCAACATCTCCGATGTCGCGGCGATGGGCGGCCGGCCCACCGCTATCGTCAACGCGATCTGGTCCAACGGCGCGGATGCCGCCGCGCCGATCCTCGCCGGCTTGAAGGCGGCGGCGAAGGCGTTCGGCGTGCCCGTTATCGGCGGCCACACCAATGTCCGCAGCACCCAGAGCCAGTTCGCGGTCGCGATCCTCGGCCGCGCCAGGCGGCTGCTGACGAGCTTCGATGCGAGGCCGGGCGACAAGCTCGTAGCCGCGATCGATCTGCGCGGCCGCTACCGCGAGCCGTTCGCGAACTGGGAAGCCGCAACCGACGCGCCGCCAGGACGGTTGCGCGGCGACATCGAGATCCTGCCGTCGCTCGCCGAGTCCGGGCTTGCGTGCGCAGCCAAGGACATCAGCCAGGGCGGCATCGTCGGCACCGCCGCGATGCTCGCCGAGTGCTCGCAGGTGGCGCTCGCGCTCGATCTCGACACGATACCGATTCCGGACGGCGTTACGCTCGAACGCTGGCTGCAGACCTTTCCGAGCTTCGGCTATCTGCTGTCGGTCAAGCCCGAGCATGTCGACGAAACCCTGGCGCGCTTCCGCCGGCGCGGCATCGCCGCTGCGTCCGTCGGCGACGTGATGGCCGGGACCACGGTCGACATTCGTGCCGGCTCCGACCGCGCGACAGTGTGGGATTTCGCACAGCGGGCCTTGATCGGCTGCGGCCCCGCCCAGCGGAGCGTCGCATGACCGCTTCATCGCCACGCCTCCGCATCGCCATCCTGACCCACTCGACCAACGCGCGCGGCGGTGTCGTGCACGCACTCGAACTTGCCGACGCCTTGACGAGGCTCGGTCATGTCGCCGTCGTGCATGCGCCCGATCGCACCGGCAAGGGCTTCTTCCGTTCCAGCATCGCACCGACCGTATCGGTGCCGGCCTCGGCGGCCTCGGGCGACGTCACGTCGATGGTGGAAACGCGCATCGCGGACTATGTGCGGCATTTCGAGAATCCCGCGCATCGGCAGTTCGACGTCTACCATGCCCAGGACGGCATCTCCGGCAACGCGCTGGCGACGCTGAAGCAGCGCGGGCTGATCCAGAGTTACGTCCGCACCGTGCATCATGTCGACGATTTCAGCGACGCGCGGCTGCGGCAGCTCGACCAGCGCTCGATCGTTCTCGCCGATCAGCTCTTCGTCGTCAGCCGGATGTGGCAGGAGCGGCTGAGGATCGAACTCTCCTGCACGTCGACGCTGGTCGGCAACGGCGTCGACACCAGCCGCTATTCGCCGGTCGCCACTGCCGCCGACAGCACATTGCGCGCCCGTCTCGGGCTTCGCGAGGGGCCGGTGCTGCTTTCGATCGGAGGCGTCGAGCAGCGCAAGAACACCCACGCCATCCTCGATGCGTTCTGCCAGATTCACGCCGTCCACCGCTCCGCGCAGCTCGTGATCGCCGGCGGCGCCTCGCTGCTCGACCATGACGCTTATCAGCAGCAATTCCGGCTGCGACTTCAGGATGCCGGCCTGCCGACAGGCGCGGTGATCGAAACCGGGCCGCTTGCCGACGCCGAGATGCCATCGCTCTATCGGCTTTCGGACGCGCTGGTCTTTCCATCGCTGCGCGAAGGCTTTGGCCTCGTCGTGCTCGAAGCGATGGCGAGCGGCGTCCCCGTGATCGTCTCGCACATCCCGCCCTTCACCGAATATCTCGGCGATGACGACGTCGCCTGGTGCGATCCGCATCATGCCGGCTCGATCGCCAATGCCGTCATTAGCGCGCTGTCCGAACCGCTTCGCTCCCGCCTCGCCGCGAACGGACGCATGATCGCCGAACGCCACGATTGGAGCCGCACTGCAGAGGCGCACCTTCCGACCTATCACGGCATGAGCGAGGTGCATTATGCCTGAAATGCGCTTCCTTGTGCGCTGGCCGGATGAAAGCATCGAAGCCTGCTACTCGCCTTCGCTCGTGATCAAGGACCATCTCGCCGTCGGCGTGACCTACCCGCTCGCCGATTTCAAGGAACGCAGCCGCACCGCGCTGACGATTGCAGCGGAGCGGGTCCGCGAGAAATACGGCTTCCGCTGCACGCGCGCGCTCGGTCAGCTCGCCCGGATCGAGGAAACCGCTGGCCGGTTCGAAGCCACGCCAGGGGCCTCCGTCACCATTGTTTCGTTCGAAGAATAACAGGAGCTCATGATGTCTGATCTCGACTCTTACTACCCGGTCGTCGTGATCGGCGGCGGACAGGCCGGCCTTGCGATGAGCGCGCAGCTCAGCCGGCACGATATCAACCACGTTGTGCTGGAGAAGAACAGCATCGCCCATTCCTGGAAGACGCAGCGCTGGGACGCGTTCTGCCTGGTGACGCCGAACTGGCAGTGCCAGCTCCCCGGCTTTCCTTATGCCGGCAACGATCCACACGGCTTCATGCCGCGCGAGGAGATCGTCGCCTATATCGAGGACTATGCGAGGCACATCAAAGCTCCGGTCCGTGAAGGCGTTGCGGTCGTCAGGCTGAAACAGGCAGGCGGAAGGTTCCTGCTCGAGACGACCGCGGGCGAGATCGCTGCTGATAGCGTCGTGCTTGCGGTCAGCGGATATCACGTTCCGAGGATTCCCGAGTTTGCGGAGCGGCTGGACCCGGCCATCACGCAGATCCATTCGTCCGCCTATCGTAATCCGGCGCAGTTGCCGGCGGGCGAGATCTTCGTCGTCGGCAGCGGCCAATCCGGCTGCCAGATCGCCGAGGATCTGCATCTCGCCGGTCGCAAGGTTCATCTCGCGGTGGGAAGTGCGCCGCGCTGTCCCCGCTTCTATCGCGGACGCGACGCCGTCGACTGGCTGGATGATCTCGGGCAGTATGATCTGCCGGTCGATCAGCATCCGCTGCGGGAAAGGGTTCGCAGGAATGCCAACCACTATCTCACCGGTCGCGACGGCGGCCGCGACGTCGACCTGCGCAAGTTCGCGCTCGAAGGCATGAAGCTCTATGGGCGCCTGAAGGATGTGCGTGGCACCACCTTGGCTCTTGGTGATGATCTGCAGACCAATCTCGACAATGCCGATCGGGTCTACAACGGCATCTGCAGCCTGATCGACGATCACATCACCAGGAACAAGATCGATGCGCCGCTGACGCCGCACTACGCGCCCGTGTGGTCGCCCTCCACTATTCCGACGGAGCTCGACCTTGCGGCTGCCGGCATCACCGGCATCATCTGGACCACCGGCTTTCGTTCGGACTGGTCGTGGGTGGATTTGCCGATGTTCGACGGCGCGGGTTACCCCACGCACAAGCGCGGCATCACCTCGGTCGATGGCGCCTATGTGATCGGCCTGCCCTGGCTTTACACCTGGGGCTCCGGCCGGTTCGTCGGCATCGGACGCGACACGGAGTTCGTGGCGGATCACATCGTGGGGCGACGGAACGCGGTGCGGGAGAATGCGGTTCGCGAACGGGCGCATGCTTGCGCTTGACGCGGCGGGTTAGAGGAAGCCTGTTTTCTGCCGTCGTCATTGCGAGCGCAGCGAAGCAATCCACGATCCACAAGCGGCGCGATGGATTGCTTCGCTGCGCTCGCAATGACGTGGGGAGAGGTTCTGATTCAATTGTCAAACAGCTCTCCGCTGTCATCGTCCGCGAAAGCGGACGATCCAGTATTCCAGAGGCGGCAGTGCGTGAGCCGAGAGGCCGCCGGATACTGGATGCCCCGCCTGCGCGGGGCATGACGGTGTGGTGAGGAGATGTGAGCTCGCGTTCTCGCGGCGCGTTGCGCCCGAGCTTTGCGTCACTTTCCGCCCTCTCATCAATCAGAGGGCGCAGGGAAAGCCGGGTGCCGGTTGCACCCGTGGGCCCCGTGCAACAAAAAGCACGGGGGTAGGACCACAGGTCAACCGAAGCAACTCCGGCTTTCCCTGCGCGATGGTTTACGGCTTACTTCGTGCTCTTCCCGGTGACCGGGCTTTCTTGCCACCGTCATCTCTTGCGTGAATTTGTTCACGCAAAAAACTTAGCGCCAGCGTCGGGGCGCCAGAACCACACGACTTCGCCGTCCGCGAGTGCCACGCTCGTCAGTCGTGACACTCTCGTCCACCGCATCCCACCGCAACGTTCGTGACGATCGCGAGCCGCCCCTCATTCGGGTGAGACGCGCGGAGTTAAATCACTGATTTGCCCGACGACGGAAGCGGAATGTTTTTTGTGCGAGGGCTGGACAGACTTTTGGCTGATTTGCCCGTCGGGTTGAAATGTCGCACCCAAAGCAGCCACATCGTCGTTGCGAGCGCAGCGAAGCAATCCATCTCCCCGCTTGCTGCGGCATGGATTGCTTCGCTGCGCTCGCAATGACGGCGGGCTCGGACCGCCACACTCTCGGCAAAGGGGCTTTTCGACGACGATCATTCGTGTACTAATAAACAATCCGACTTGATCGAAGCGTCGAGCCGCGGGCACAATGCGCGGCGACGGCATTGAGCGAAAAGGACAGAGCATGGCCCACGATGCACCCCAGGCGACCGGACCGAGCAAGCTGGTGATCCGCAATATCGGGCTGTTGCTCTCGGGCGCGCTGGAGAGGCCGATCCTCGATGCCGACACCATCGTGGCCGAGAACGGCAAGATCACAGCCATCGGCCGCGCCAAGGATGTCGACACCGAAGGCGCCACCACCATCGTGGATGCCAACGGCACGACGGTGGCGCCCGGGCTGATCGACAGCCACGTCCACCCCGTGGCAGGCGACTGGACGCCGCGGCAGAACCAGATCAACTGGATCGACAGCTATCTGCATGGCGGCGTCACCACCATGATCTCCGCGGGCGAGGTGCACATGCCGGGCCGGCCGCGCGATGTCGTGGGCCTGAAGGCGATGGCGGTGTTCGCGCAGCGCGCATTCTGGACGCTCAGGCCCGGCGGCGTGAAGGTTCACGCCGGGGCGCCGGTGATCGAATGCGAGATGGTGGAAGAGGACTTCAAGGAGATGGCCGCCGCCGGCGTCAAGCTGCTCGGCGAGGTTGGCCTTGGCGGCGTGAAGGACGGCCCGACCGCTCGGAAGATGGTGGGATGGGCGCGCAAATACGGCATCCAGAGCACGATCCACACCGGCGGACCTTCAATTCCGGGTTCTGGACTGATCGACAAGGATGTCGTGCTGGAGGCCGACACCGACGTGGTCGGCCATATCAATGGCGGCCACACCGCCCTGCCCGACGACCAGATCCGCTGCATCTGCGAGGGCTGCAAGCGCGGCCTCGAACTGGTTCACAACGGCAATGAGCGCTCGGCGCTATACACGCTGCGCACCGCGCGCGAGATGGGCGATCTTCACCGCGTCATCCTCGGCACCGACGCGCCCGCCGGCTCCGGCGTACAGCCGCTCGGGATCCTGCGCATGGTCTCGATGCTGTCCTCGCTCGGCGAACTCCCGGCAGAGATCGCTTTCTGCCTCGCCACCGGCAATACGGCGCGGATGCGGGAGCTGGATTGCGGGCTCATCGAAGTCGGACGCGCGGCCGACTTCGTGCTGATGGACAAGGCGCAGCATTCGCCGGGCAAGAACATCCTGGAAAGCGTGCAGCTTGGCGATTTGCCGGGCGTCGGCATGACCATCATCGACGGCATCGTCCGCACCCAGCGCAGCCGGAATACGCCGCCGGCAGGCAAGGTGCCGGAGATCGTGGGACGGTAATCTATCGCCGTCATTGCGAGGAGCGAAGCGACGAAGCAATCCATGCCTCCGCACGAGTGGAGAGATGGATTGCTTCGCTTCGCTCGCAATGACGGGACAGATGGCCAGTGCCGTAGGGTGGGCAAAGCGGAGCGTGCCCACCATCACGAGTGGAACGCTGGATGGTGGGCACGGCGCTGCGCGCCTTTGCCCACCCTACGGGTTCGCTCGCACCATCAGTCGATCACCTGCACGATCTTCTGCTGCTGCGGATCGACCAGCACGATCTGGTCGCCGACGGCGAGATAGCGATAGTTGCCGAGATCGGGATTGTTGCGCACCATTTCCTCCGGCACGGGCTGCAGCGACAGGCAGTTCGACGCCGACATTCCGCCCGAGGGCGTCGTCGAGCCGACCGTGGTCGAAGAACCTCGCGCCAACGTCCTGAACCTCGTGCGCATGTCGTCGCTGATGACGATACGCTCGCGGCCATAGGCTGCGGCGCCACCATAGCCCGGCCCTTCGTCAAGGATGTCGACGACTTCGCGCCGCCGCGGATCAACGATGACGACCCGGTCGTCGACGAGCGTGTAATCGTAATCGCGATATTGCGGAGCGATCCGCACGATGTCGGCCGGCAGCCGGTGGGGCTGGATGCTCGGCGGCAGCCGCTGGCCGATATTGACGCTCACATTGGAGGTCCGGGTCGCCGTTCGCTCGCTCCGTAGCTGATTCACGATCTGCTTGCGCTGGTCGTCATTGATACCAGCGGCGCGCTGACCGGTCTGTCCGGGCGCCTGGCCGGTCTTGGTGCCCTGGTCCTGGGTGGTGTCGCTCGGCCGTGACGTCTGCTGCTGCGTGGACGTGCCAGGGGGCTGGGCCGCCTGATCGCGCTGATCCCTGCGGTCGCGGTCCATCTGCTGCTGACTCTGCTGTTTGGTATCGGCAGGCTGCCTGGTGTCCTGCGCGCGGTCGCGTCTGGTCCGGTCCTCGCGACCTCGCTGCTGTTCGGTGGCCTGATCGGAATCACGGCTGCGCTGCTCGTCCCTGCTCTGCTGCTTCGTGCTCGCCGCCGGACGATCGCGACGATCCTGATCCTGACTTTGCCGGGTGGGCTCCCTGCTCTCACGCCCTTGCGGCTCCTGCGCCTGCTTACTCCGTTCAGCCGGCGACGGACCCTCGCCGCGTTGCATGTCCTTGGCGCCGCCCTTCTGCTCGGATTGGGCGCGCCCCTTCGCGCGATCGGCCGCGCCGGGGCGCTCGGTCTCCCTGGACTGGGCGCCCGAACGATCCATGTCTTTCGACTGGGCCGCCGGCGTCTGTGCGCGCGGGCTCTCCTCGCGCTTCTGCGATTGATCGGGCGCCTGCGCGATGGCCGCTCCGGCACCGATCGTCAAGGCAATTGCCGTTGTGTAAAGCCAATTGATCCTCATTGGGGGAACTCCTGTTGGTTCCCCCTGCCCGCCTCTTGATTGTTGCAATGTGGGCCGCCGGGTTTTGTTCCGCCGACAATCAAGCGTGGCGCGGGACGGTTCAGCGCAGCTTGCTGAGCAGCGCGATCAATAGCTCCCGCTCCTTGCCATCGAGTGGCGCCAGCGTTTCCCTGGTGATCGCCAGCGCGTTCGGCGCGGCTTTTTCGACCGTCTGCTGGCCGGCGCGGGTCAGGCTGACGAGGAGGCGACGGCCGTCCTCGGGATCAGCACTGGTCTCGGTCAGGCCGCGCGCGGTGAGGCGGTCGATCACGCCCTTGATGGTGGCGACATCCATCGCCGTCAGCCGGCCGAGCTGGTTCTGCGAGCACGCCCCGGTCTCAGCGAGCTTCGACAGCGCCGCCCATTGCGGCGAAGTCAGGTCGACGCCGATCTCGCGGGCGAAGATGGTGGCGTGGCGCTGCCAGACCTGGCGCAGCAGGAAGCCGATCTGCTCGTCCAGAATGTAGGTCGTCTTCTGTGGCTTCGGATTGCGTTTTGCGACCCCATTTCTGGCCATTGCACTCCCCTCCCTGCCGCCGGTCACAGCGACAGATGCGCGTCGCCGATATCGGGCCGCGCATTGAGCTCGGCCATGGTGCCGCCGAAGCAGATGCGGCCGCGCTCGATGATATAGGCGCGATCCGAGATCAGGCGGGCGAAATGCAGGTTCTGCTCGGAGACGACGATGCTCACGCCTTCCTTCTTCATGGCAAGGATTGCATCGACCATCTGCTCGACGATCTTCGGCGACAGGCCCTCGGAGGGCTCATCGAGCAGCACCAGCGACGGATTGCCCATCAAGGTGCGCGCAATGGTCAGCATCTGCTGCTCACCGCCGCTCATGCGCCCGCCCGCACGTCCGCGCATCTCGCCGAGATTCGGAAACAGCGTGAACAGTTTTTCGCGCGTCCAGTATGGTGCGTTGTCGCGTTTCGGCTGGCGGCCGACTTCGAGATTCTCCTCGACCGTCAGGTCGGTGAAGATGCGCCGCTCCTCCGGCACATAGCCGAGCCCGCCGCGCACGATCGCGTGCGTCGGCTCGCGCGAAACATCCCTGCCCTCGAAGACGATGCGCCCCGAGCGGCTCTCGACCAGGCCGACGATGGAGCGGAAGGTCGTCGACTTGCCGGCGCCGTTGCGCCCTAAGAGCGCGACCACCTCGCCCTCGCCGACATCGAGCGCAATGTCGAACAGGATATGCGCCGGGCCATAGAAGCTGTTGAGATCCTTCACCTGCAGCTTCATGCGTGCGCTCCATCGCGGTGGCGCGCATCATAGACCAGGCCTTCGCCGAGATAGATGGCGCGGACCTGCGCATTGCCGCGGACTTCCTCGGGCGATCCCTCGGCAATCAGGCTGCCGCGGTTGAGCACCAGGATGCGATCGGCATGTTCGAACACGACATCCATGTCGTGCTCGGTGAAGAGCACGCCGATCGACTGCTCGCGCGCGATGGTGGCGGTGAGCCGCATCAAGTCGATGCGCTCACGCGGCGCCATGCCGGCGGTCGGCTCGTCCATCAAGAGCAGCTTCGGCTGGTTGGCGAGCGCCACCGCGAGCTCGAGCCGCTTGAGGTCGCCATAGGCGAGCTCGCCGCAGGGGCGCTCGGCATAGGCGCCCATGCCGACGAGATCAAGCAGCCGGCCGGCCTCCTCGCGCGCGAAATTTGGCGTCGAGCCCCAGAGATTGAAGAGCTGGTAGCGATGCGAGACCAGCGCGACCTGCACGTTCTCGCGCACGGTCATGGTCGGAAAGGTCGCGGTGATCTGGAAGGTGCGCCCCACCCCAAGCCGCCAGATCGCGCGCGGCTTCTTGCCGACGGTTTCCTCGCCCAGGATGGTGATGCGGCCGGAATCCGGGATGTTCTGGCCGTTGAGCATGTCGAAGCAGGTGCTCTTGCCCGCACCGTTGGGACCGATCAGCGCCAGGATCTCGCCGGCGCGCAGTTCGAAGGAGACCCCGCGCACGGCGTGCACGCCGCCATAGGACTTGGTCAGGCCTTCGACCGACAGCAATGTGGGGACCATGCTCATTCGGCGGTCTCGATGCGCGAGGTGAGAAGCGGCGAGTTCGACGATGGCGATTTGCGGCGGCGATTGAGAATCGACTCGAGCGTGCCGACGATGCCCTTCGGGAAGGCGACCACGATCAGCACGATGAAGGCGCCAAGCACCAGTTTCGACCAGTCGGTCTGGCTAACCAGCCAGATGTTCAGCGCCTTGTAGACGATGGCGCCGACCACTGCGCCGGATACCGTCTCGACGCCGCCCAGCAGCACCATGACCAGTGCATCGACCGAGAGCGAGATGCCCATGTTGTCGGGGAAGACGCTGCCCTTCAGATACGCGAACAGCGCGCCGGCAAGGCCGGCCACGGTCCCCGCGATCACGAACGCGGTCCACTGGATGCGCTTGCCGTTGATGCCGATCGCCTCGCTGCGCAGCGGTGAATCCCGCGTCGCGCGCAATGCGAAGCCGAAGGGCGAGAACACGATGATGCGGAGGATCAGAACCGCTAGTGCCGCGATGCCGAGCGAGAGCCAGTAGAAATGCGACGGGCTCGCCGCCCATTTCTCCGGCCAGACGCCGAGGATGCCGTTGTCGCCGCCGGTGACGGCAACCCATTGGAACGCGATCGACCACACGATCTGTGCAAACGCGAGCGTCAGCATCGCGAAATAGACGCCGGAGAGCTGCACGGCGAAGAAGCCGAACACGGCCGCGCCAAGCAATCCCAACAGCGGGCCGAGCGCGAGACACGCGATCATCGGCAGCCCCGCGAGCTTGGCGAGGAAGGCGACGCCATAGGCACCCAGGCCGAAATAGGCGGCATGGCCGAACGAGGCGAGCCCGCCGACCGACATCAGGAAATGCAGGCTGACGGCAAAGATCACGAAGATCGCGATCTCCGAGCCGACGGTGAGCGCGTAATTGCCGCCGAAGAACGGCAGCGCGGCGGCCACGATCAGCGCACCGACCGCGGCCAAGCGCTCGTTCGAAGTCCAGGGACGCCAGGGATTGACGGTGAGGCCCGGCGTGCGGCGCGCCGGCGCCTCCGGCTTGCCGAACAGGCCCCATGGCCGCACGATCAGGACCACCGCCATCACCAGGAAGACCAGGATGATGGAGATCTTCGGGAAGATCAGGATGCCGAAGGCGTTGAGCTCGGAGACCAGCACCGCGGCGACGAAGGCGCCGATGATGCTGCCGAGACCGCCGATCACGACGACGACGAAGACTTCGACGATGATGCGCAGATCCATCGCGTGATGGACGGCATCGCGCGGGATCTGCAGCGCGCCGCCGAGGGCTGCGAGGAAGACGCCGACCGCAAACACGCTGGTGAACAGCCATTTCTGGTTGACGCCGAGCGCTGCGACCATGTCGCGGTCCTGCGTCGCCGCACGCACCAGGATGCCCCAGCGCGTGCGCTGGAACAGCAGCCAGAGGATGCCGAGCACGACGGGACCGAGCACGATCAGGAACAGGTCATAGCTCGGGATGTTCTGGCCGAAGAAATCGACCGCGCCCTTGAAGCCCGGCGCGCGGCGGCCGACGAGGTCGCTCGGGCCCCAGATCAGCACGACGATATCCTGGACCATGAGCGTCAGGCCGAAGGTCGCGAGCAACTGGAACAGTTCGGGCGAATGGTAGATGCGCCGCAGCAGCACCATTTCGACGAGCACGCCGACCACGGCCACGATCAGCGCCGCGGCGACGATGCCGCCCCAGAAGCCGAGCGCGCCTTCGAGGCGCTCGGTCAGCGTGAAGGCGATATAAGCGCCGAGCATGTAGAAGGCGCCATGCGCGAAATTCACGATCCGCGTCACGCCAAAGATGATCGACAGCCCCGAGGCGACCAGGAACAGCGAGGCGGCGCTGGCAAGTCCGGTCAGGAACTGAACGACATAAAAGGCCATCGGTGGTCCGCGTTGGAGTGGTTAACAACTACGTTCTGAGTGCGTGGCCCATCCTTCGAGACGGCCGCTGCGCGGCCTCCTCAGGATGAGGGCTGAATTCCGGGCGGCCCCAGAGCCCCGGGGACGAGGTCCGAGACCCTCGCGAAGATCGGAGGTCCTGAGCTGCCAGACCCTCATGGTGAGGAGGCGCGAAGCGCCGTCTCGAACCATGAGGCCCCCGATTCAATCCGTTCATCAATCCTTCGGCCGGAGCTTTTCGACTTCCGCATCGCTGGGCAGATAGTCGGAGCCCTTCTTGTAGGAGGACTCCACCATCACCCCCTTGCCGTCCTTCAGCGCGGTCTTGCCGACGAAAGCACCCAGCGTCGACTGGTGGTCGATCTTGCGGAAGGTGATCTCGCCGAATGGCGAGGACACCGACAGGCCTTCGGTCGCCGCGATCAGCTTCTCCGGATCGGTCGAGTTTGCCTTGGTCAGGATCGCCGCCGCCGACTTGATGGTCTGGTAGCCGACGATCGAGCCGAGCCGCGGATAATCCTTGAACTTGGCCTGATAGGCTTTCAGGAACGCCTCATGCTCCGGCGTCTTGATCGCGTACCAGGGATAGCCGGTGACGATCCAGCCCTCCGGGGTCTCGTCCTTCAGCGGATCAAGATATTCCGGCTCGCCGGTGAGGAAGCTCACCACTGCGCGGTCCTTGAACAGGCCGCGGGTATTGCCTTCGCGCACGAGCTTGACCAGGTCGGCGCCGAAGGTGACGTTGAGGATGGCTTCCGGATTGGCGGCGGCAACCGCCTGCACCACCGGGCCGGCGTCGATCTTGCCCTGCGGCGGCCACTGCTCGTCGACCCACTGGATGTCAGGACGCTTCTCCGACATCAGCTTCTTGAACACGGCGACCGCCGACTGGCCGTATTCATAGTTCGGCGCGATCGTCGCCCAGCGCTTGGCCGGAAGCTTCGCCGCGGCTTCCACCAGCATCGCCGCCTGCATGTAATTCGAGGGACGCAGGCGGAAGGTATAGCGGTTGCCCTTCGACCAGGTGATGGCGTCGGTCAGGGGTTCTGCGGCGAGGAAGAATACCTTCTTCTGGTTGGCGAAGTCGCTGACGGCAAGGCCGATGTTGGAGAGGAAGGTGCCGGCGAGCATCGCGACATTCTCGCTGGAGACCAGCTCGTTTGCCGCGGTCTGCGCGTCCGCCGGCTTGCCGCCGTCATCCTTGGAGATGACAACCAGCTTCTTGCCGTTGATGCCGCCGGCCGCGTTGATCTCTTCCACCGCGAGCTGCCAGCCCTTGCGATAGGGCTCGGTGAAGGCGGGCAACAGCGAATAGCTGTTGATCTCGCCGATCTTGATCTCGCTCTGGGCGATGGCGGCATCAGCCATGCCCGCAACCAGGACTGCGAGCCCTGCCCCAATCAAATAATTCCGCATCCCTTACCCTCCGATATCAGACAAAATTATCTCAAACCGTCTTCGCCCTTGATCTCCGCGACCGTCAGCCCGCCGACCCGCGGCAACGGCCGGCCAGAATCGGTGACCGCGACCGCGACCATGATCTCGTTCGCCCGCGGCGCGTCGTTGATCTGCACCTCCATGCCATCGAAATGGCTGCGCACGAAAGCCGCATCCTTGTGCCCCAGCGGGATATCCAGCGTCGTGCCAGGACCAGAACGCTTTTTCGAGGACGGAATCAATGCGGCTCCTTTACCCAGGACCTTGCGGACGGGCGCTCCCATCTTGGGATGCAAGATCGCGGCCGCATGCTCGAGTTCGCCGTTTTCGCCGACGGCGGCGGCCTTTCCATAGGAATGCGCTTTCGAGCCCTCGATGCCGAGCGCGGCCACCGCCCGTTTCGACAGCAACTCGCCGAGTTCCTCGCCAATCGCAATCAGGGGCGAAAGGTCCTCGACATAGCGGCCGGCAAAGGGGTTCTCGATCACCGCGATCGCCGCCGCCCGCCGGGTCGGCGGGGCGATGGTCTTGCCCATCTCGATGTGGGTCTCCTCAACCACCGTGACGATCTTGCGAATGATGGCACTCATCGGTTTCCGCCCTGTTGTTTTCGGCCCTGTTTCTGATCAGGTCCGCGTAGTCTCTATCGCGCATTGATGAACGAGTTGCGATTCCGGCATCTTGAGCGCACGCGCCCTCACGATTGCCGTCTCGCCGAAAAGGCGCAGCGCCGCGCCCTCGATCAATCCTGCCCGGAGGCATTCTCGCGCGCAAACCGCGCCCGCTTCAAGGGCATCAGTGATCTCGCGAGCGGGTAATGTGCCGACCTCCCGTGTCACAAGGCGCGGGCCGAGGTCGCTGTCGGGCTGCAATTCATTTGCCGGGCGGCGGACAATCGCCGGATGTCCGGGCAGGTCGACGGCATTGGCGATGACGGTCGCGGCCGCATCGGCTTCGGAGGCGGTCCGCGCCAGCACGGTGACGGCATCGGCGATGCCGAAGGAGAAGCTGCGGCCGTGGCGGCCGCTGGTGGCGATGCCGCGGATGGGATCGTCGGCGTGGATCACCATGGTCTGCAGCAGGCCGCGATGATCGGGACGGTCGATCAGGCCGACGGTGAATTGCTCGTCGCCGGCAAGATGCAAGGCGATGTCGCCGCCATTGTTGACATAGGCGCGATCGAGCGATGCAGCCTCCAGCATCGCGCCGAGGATCTCTTGCGCCACGCTGCCCGCGACCGCAGCCATCGGCGTGATGAAGCGATCGGCGGCAAATGGTGCCACCGCCGCATGCATGCGCCGCGCGATCACGCCTTCAAGGGCGCAGTGCATCGGATGGGCCGCCTTGCGCAATTCGCCGAGCTCCATGCAGAGCCCATCCAGCAGGCCCGTGAAGCGGCACACCGCAGCATCATAGGCGGCTCGTATGTCGGGCTCGCTTCCCGTCGCCTCCACGATCAGATCGATCGGTCCGTCCTGCAAATGCAGCCGCTTGCCGTCGGGAAGAAGCGCGATTTGCGGACGTCTCGTCATGGTCGCCTCCCCGAAGTGAAGAGCATCGGCCGGATCTCGGCGCTGTCCCGCAGCAAGGACAGCGGTCGCACATAATCCATGTGGCCGCCGAGCGCCGCATAGTCGGAGAGCTTCATCGTGAATTCGATCGGCGCGACCAGCGCCGGGGTGGGCACGTAGCCGAACGCGCCTACCGGCATCTGCGTGACATCGACCATGAAGGTGATGCCGCCGCCCGGCCAGACATAAACAGGCGCGCCGCCGCTGGTGACGCGGGTCAGCGCGTCCTTCACCGAGCGCGTCAGCCGCACCGGATTGTCGGTGACGCCGGCGCGCAGCGAGCCGCCGGCGCCGGCCATGAACAGCACAGTGCACAGCGCCGGCTCGCAATTCTCCTGGATGCGCTCGACCGAGAATTTCAGGTCGGGCGGCATCTCCTGCTCGATCGGCAGCAGCGCCTCGTCGAGCACGTAATAGGCCGCGTGCTCGCCGGTGGTCGAGACCATCAGCATGGTCAGCCCCGGTCGCGCTTCCTTCGGATCGAACGGGCCGAGCACGGAGAGCGGATCGGAGATTCTAGTCCCGCCCCAGCCCGTGCCGGGCTCGGCAACCTGGAAATAGCGGCCGGGCGTCGAGCGGCGCCCTTTCATCTTGATGCCGGTGTCGGCGATATCCAAGAGCTTGCCGGCCTGGTGCTCCGAGAGCACGCCGGTGATGTGGTCGTCGACCACGACGACCTCGTCGACCTTGCCGTGCCACTGCTTGGCGAACATGCCGATGGTGGCCGAGCCGCAGCCGACGCGCATGCGCTCTTCCTGCACGTCGTTGACAACAGGCGCCCGGCCCGCCTGCACCACGACGGTGGCGCCGCCGTCGATCGCAAGCTCCACGGGCTTGCAGTTGGACAGATCCATCAGCGTGTCACAGGTGACGCGCCCCTCTTTCTTGGAGCCGCCGGTCAGATGATGCACGCCGCCGAGCGACAGCATCTGCGAGCCGTATTCGCTGGTGGTGACATGCCCGACCACCTCGCCCTGCGCGCGCACGGCGGCGGTCTCCGGGCCGAGATAGCGGTCGGTGTCGATCTTCACCTTGACGCCGCAATAGGAGAAGATGCCTTCGGTCACGACGGTGACCATGTCGACGCCGTCGATTTCCGACGACACGATGAAGGGTGCCGGCTTGTAGTCGGGATAGGTGGTGCCGGCACCGATCGCGGTGACGAAGATGTCGCCCTGCTGGACGATCTTGCCGTCCCAGTCGCCGCTCGCCTGGAACGGCACCACGCGCCCGCCATGCTCGAGCGCGCGTGACAGCACGATGTGCGGATCGACGCGCACCAGCTTTCCGTCCTGATTGGCGTAGCGGTCGCAGGCGCCCGCCGCGCCCGGCTTGATGTAGCACATCACCGGGCAGGCATCGCAGCGGATCTTGTCAGAAGCGGCAACGTCGGCCATCGCGAACAAGCCTGGTGTTGGGAGGCGGCGTCATCTCATCCCGGGTTCAATCGCCGGGCACATCATTCGTATACGAACGATCCTGCGCGCAGGTGGTAAGCCTGTCAAGCGGAAGCAATCGCGAAAAACCGCGGCTGCCGAATAAAACCTCATTTGCCTCCCCGCTTTGTCCAGAAAGCGGGCAGCGCAGTGCAGCAATAAGCGGCGGCTTGCACGTTTGTACACAAACGTTATCCTCCGATGCCATCGATCGCTGATTTTGCGATCGCCGTTTTTGCAACGCAATCATCGAAACTCTCAATCGAAGCCTTACTCTTAATCGAAGCCTTGGGGACCACAAGCACGATGCGCCTGACCGTCAACGGCAGGATTTTCGATGTCGACGCCGCTCCGGACACCGCACTGCTTTACGTGCTGCGCAACGATCTCGAACTGAACGGACCGAAATATGGTTGCGGACTCGGCGAATGCGGCGCCTGCGCGGTGCTGATCGACGGCGTCGCGGCGCGGTCCTGCGTGATCCCGATCGAGGGCTGCGTCGGGCGCGACATCGTGACGCTCGAAGGGCTCGGCACGCGCGAGCGTCCCGATGTCGTGCAGCAAGCCTTCATCGCCGAGCAGGCCGCGCAATGCGGCTATTGCCTCAACGGCATGATCATCACGACCAAGGCGCTGCTGACGCGTAATCCGCGCCCGACCGAGAACGAGGTGCTGGAAGCGCTGCGCTACAATCTCTGCCGCTGCGGCGCACATATCGAGATCATCCGCGCCGCAATGCGCGCAGCCGGCCAGGAACTCGAGGCGCGCGATTGATGGCGTCGCAGGAGAATCCCGGGCGAGCGCAAGGATCGCTATCCGTCGTTCGGCAATCGGATGCGAACGGCGCGTTCGAGACCTTCATCAAGATCACGGCGGATGGTTTTGTCACCGCCTATAACGGCCATGTCGATCTCGGCACCGGCATCCGCACCGCGCTCGGGCAGGTCGTCGCCGAGGAACTGGACGTATCCTTTGCGCGCGTCGTCGTGGTGCTCGGCGACACCTCGCGGACACCCAACCAGGGTCCGACGATCGCCAGCGAAACCATGCAGATATCGGCGGTGCCGCTCCGCAAGGCGGCGGCGCAGGCGCGGTACTTTTTGGTCGCGCGCGCGGCGGAACGGCTGGAGCTGTCACCCGAGGAACTCACGATCGAGGATGGCCTTGTCCGCGGCAAGGACAACCGCAGCATCACCTATGGCGAATTGATCGCGGACGAGACGATCCGGCTCGAACTCGCCGACGACGTGCCGGTGAAGACCGTTGACGCCTACTCAGTGGTCGGCCGGTCGGTGCCGCGTGTCGATCTGCCGGCCAAGGCGACCGGCGAACTGGTCTATGTCCACGATGTGCGCGTGCCCGGCATGCTGCATGGCCGCGTGGTGCGTCCCCCCTATGCCGGCGTCGATGCCGGGCCGTTCGTCGGCACCAGCCTGATTGCAGTCGACGAAAATTCGGTGCGCAACATTCCGGGCCTCGTCGCGGTGGTGCGGATCGGCGACTTCGTCGGCGTCATCGCCGAGCGCGAGGAGAATGCGATCAGGGCGGCGGCGCAGCTCAAGGTCACATGGAAGCCGGGACCGACGCTCACGGATCTCGAGAACGTCGAGCAGGCGCTGCGCGCCAATCCATCGACGCCGCGCACGCTGCTCGACAAAGGCGATGTCGACAATGCGATCAAGGCCGCCGCGAAGCCGATGCCGCGGACCTATCTGTGGCCGTATCAGATGCACGGCTCGATCGGGCCATCTTGCGCGGTGGCGGACTATCGAGACGGTGCGATCCGAGTCTGGTCAGGCACGCAGAACCCACACATCCTGCGCGGCGACCTCGCGCTCCTGATCGAGCGGCCGGAGGCCGAGATCGAGGTGATCAGGATGGAGGCGGCCGGCTGCTATGGCCGCAACTGCGCCGACGACGTCACGGCAGATGCATTGCTTCTCTCACGTGCCGTCGGCCGCCCCGTGCGCGTGCAATTGACCCGCGAGCAGGAACATGCCTGGGAGCCGAAGGGCACCGCGCAGTTGATGGACGTCAATGGCGGCCTCAACGCGGACGGCAGCGTCGCGGCCTACGACTTTGCCACCCGCTATCCCTCGAACGGCGCGCCGACGCTGGCGCTCCTGCTCACCGGCCGGATCGCGCCAAATCCTGCCGTGTTCGAGATGGGCGACCGCACTGCGATCCCGCCTTACGATTACGAGCATATGCGCGTGGTCGCCAACGACACGCCGCCGATCGTGCGCGCCTCCTGGTTTCGCGGCGTCTCGGCGCTGCCGAACACCTTTGCGCATGAATCCTATATCGACGAGCTCGCGACCGAGGCCGGCGTCGATCCGATCGAATACCGGCTGCGCTACCTGAAGGACAAGCGCGCCATCGATCTCGTCAACGCCGTCGCCGAACGCGCCGGCTGGAAGCCGCGGCCGGTGCGCGAGGAGAAGGTCGCGGAGGGCGACATCGTGCGCGGGCGTGGCTTCGCCTATGCGCTCTACGTCCACAGCAAGTTTCCGGGTTACGGCGCCGCATGGTCGGCATGGATCGCCGATGTCGCCGTCAACAAGGCGACCGGCGACGTCAGCGTGACGCGCGTGGTGGCGGGGCAGGATTCCGGCTTGATGATCAACCCGGACGGCGTGCGCCACCAGATCGAGGGCAACGTCATCCAGTCGACCAGCCGCTCGCTGATGGAGGAAGTGTCGTTCGAGCGCGGCGCGGTGACGG
This sequence comes from Bradyrhizobium sp. USDA 10063, assembly GCF_054063735.1. NCBI lineage: Bacteria > Pseudomonadati > Pseudomonadota > Alphaproteobacteria > Hyphomicrobiales > Nitrobacteraceae > Bradyrhizobium > Bradyrhizobium sp. USDA 10063. The sequence continues at coordinate 2,467,854 of NZ_JBSSGP010000002.1, forward strand.
CGCGCGAATGGGGCGCCTACCCCATCATCAAATTCCCCGAGCTTCCCAAGATCGACGTGCTGATGCTGCCGCGGCAGGATCAGCCGCCGCTCGGCGTCGGCGAATCCGCGTCCGTGCCAAGCGCGGCCGCGATCGCGAACGCGATCTATGACGCGACCGGCGTTCGTTTTCGTGAGCTGCCGTTCACGCCGGAGCGCATCCTGAAGGGATTGCACGGTGAGCAACCGAGTGCTGCGCCCACGCTGGCGCCACCGCCGGCTGCTGCATCAGACAAATGGCAGAAGCCGTTCGCGAAACGCACCGGCGTGCTTGCCGGGATCGCCGCACTATGTGCGGCCGTCGTCGGCATCGGTGCAGCCGCGCTGCCGTGGCGGGCGATCGCGCCGATCGCGCGGCCCGACGCATCGGTCTATTCGGCCGCGACCATTGCCCGCGGCAAGGAGCTGGCGGCGCTCGGCGCCTGCGCCGTGTGCCATACCGAAGCGGGCGGAAAGTTCAACGCCGGTGGGCGACCACTGGAGACACCGTTCGGCATCATCTACTCAACCAACATCACGCCTGACGTCGAGACCGGCATCGGCGCGTGGTCGTATCCCGCCTTCGAGCGCGCGATGCGCGAAGGCATCCATCGCGACGGCCGGCATCTCTATCCGGCTTTCCCCTATACCCATTTTGCCAAGGCCGATGATGCCGACCTGCAGGCGCTCTATGCCTACCTGATGGCGCAGGCGCCGGTGCGCACCGCGACGCCGGAACACGAACTGAAGTTTCCGTTCAACCTGCGCCCGCTGATCGCCGGATGGAACGCGCTGTTCCACGATGCAAAATCATTCCAGCCCGATCCGACCAAGTCGGAGATGTGGAATCGCGGCGCCTATCTGGTCGAAGGTCTCGGCCATTGCAGCGCCTGCCATTCGCCGCGCAACGCGCTCGGCGCCGAACTCAAGAATGCCTATCTCGCCGGCGGCTTTGCCGAGGGCTGGGAAGCGCCGGCGCTGACGTCGCTGTCGAAAGCGCCGATCCCCTGGAGCGAGGACGAGCTTTACGCTTACTTGCGCACCGGCGAATCCCGCTTCCACGGCGTGGCGGCCGGGCCGATGGCGCCGGTCGTGAAGGAATTGGCCGCACTGTCCGACCAGGACATCCGTGCCATGGCCGTCTATCTCGGCTCCCTCAATGACACGGCCACCGACGGTCCGGCGCAGGAAGCGCTCGCCGTGAAGCTCGAACATGCGACGGCCACCAGCGCGGTTGTGCCGGCTTCCCTCGGCGCCCGCCTCTACCAGGGCGCCTGCGCGGTCTGTCACGAGGTCGGCGGTCCGCCTCTGTTCGGCAACCGGCCCTCATTGTCCCTCAACAGCAATCTGCACAGCGCGGTGCCGGACAATCTGATCCAGGTGATCCTCCACGGCATCCGCGAACCTGTGACCAGCGACCTCGGTTATATGCCCGGATTCAAGGACAGCATGACCGATGGCCAGGTCGCCGAGCTGGTTTCGTACCTCCGCCGACAGTTCGCCCCGGGCAAACCGGCCTGGACCGATGTGGAGACTGCCGTTGGCAGGATCAGACAGGGAACACGCTGAGCTGCCCTGCTTTGGCTCCCGGCAAATCCCACTGGTTGGGCAGCTTTTGGCAGGCTAAGGTTCCGCCATGACGTTTACGGATATTGCAACCCGGACCTACAACCATGGCTGGCGGCTCGACCCGATCGTGCGCAGCCTGCTCGACACCGATTTCTACTAAGCTGTTGATGCTGCAGATGATCCGGGAATTCTACCCGGACACGCGCACGACCTTTTCGGTGATCAACCGCACCAGCCGGGTCCGGCTTGCCGAGGTGATCGACGAGGGCGAGCTGCGCGCCCAGCTCGACCACGCCCGCACCATCCGCTTCAGCAAGAAGGAACTGATCTGGCTCGCCGGTAACACGTTCTATGGCAAGACCCAGATGTTCTCGCCGGATTTCATCAACTGGCTTTCGAATTTCCGCCTGCCCGAATATGAACTGCACAAGGTCGATGGCCAGTATGAACTCGATTTCCACGGGCCGTGGACCCACACCACCATGTGGGAGATCCCGGCGCTCGCGATCCTGAACGAATTGCGCTCGCGCGCGGCGATGAAGGGACAGGGTCGCTTCGCGCTCGACGTGCTCTATGCCCGCGCCAAGGCCAAGCTGTGGGCCAAGGTCGAGCGGCTCCGCAAACTCGACGGCTTGAAGCTTTCGGACTTCGGCACCCGCGCCGCCGGCATGGTTTCCTGTGGCAGCGCTGGTGCGTCGAGGCCGTGAAAGAAGGGCTCGGGCCATCCTTCACCGGCACCTCGAACGTGCTGCTGGCGATGGACAACGACCTCGAAGCGATCGGGACCAACGCCCATGAGCTGCCGATGGTGGCGGCGGCGCTCGCCAATTCGGACGAAGAGCTGCGCTGGGCGCCCTACGCCATCCTCGACCAGTGGCGCCATACCTATGGCGGAAACCTGCTGGTCGCCCTGCCCGACGCCTTCGGCACCAGGGTGTTCCTGCGCGACGCGCCGGATTGGGTCGCCGACTGGACCGGCTTTCGCCCGGACAGCGCGCCGCCGATCGCCGCTGGCGAAGAGATCATCAGATGGTGGAAGCAGAAGGGCCGCGAGCCCAGGGAGAAGCTGCTGGTCTTCTCCGACGCCATGGATGTCGATTCGATCGAGGAAACCTACAAGCATTTCGCCGGCCGCGTCCGCATCAGCTTCGGCTGGGGCACCAACCTCACCAATGATTTCGTCGGCTGCGCGCCTGATGGTTCCGCCGATCTCGACCCGATCTCGATCGTCTGCAAGGTGACCTCGGTCGATGGCAGGCCGGCGGTCAAACTCTCCGACAATCCGGAGAAGGCGACCGGCATCCCGTCCGAGGTCGAGCGTTACGTGCGCGTATTCGGCAACGCCGGCCGTGTGCGCGCCGCCGTGCACGTCTGATATAAACGCGCTCCATTCCAGCCCCACCTCGCGAGTTTCAGCATGCCCGCACCCAAGCCGCCTGCATTCGAAACCCTAAGCCTGCATGCCGGGCAGCGTCCCGATCCCGTGACGGGATCGCGCGCGGTGCCGATCTATCAGACGACATCCTACGTCTTCCAGGACGCCGACCATGCGGCGGCGCTGTTCAACCTGGAGCGCGCCGGCCACATCTACACGCGGATTTCCAATCCGACGACCGCGGTGCTGGAGGAACGGATCGCGGCGCTCGAAGGCGGCGTCGGCGCGATCTGCACCGCAAGCGGCATGGCCGCGATGCATCTGGCGATCGCCACGCTGCTCAATGCCGGCGACCACATCGTCGCCTCGGCTTCGCTCTATGGCGGTACCATCAATCTTTTGGCTCACACGCTGCCGCGCTTCGGCATCACGACGACCTTTGTGAAGCCGCGGGCGCTCGACGAATTCCGCGCCGCGATCAAGCCGAACACGCGCCTGGTGATCGCCGAGACCATCGGCAATCCCGGGCTTGAAGTGCTCGATATCCCCGCAGTGGCGCAGATTGCGCATGACGCAAGAATTCCGCTGTTGATCGACAACACCTTTGCGACGCCCTATCTCAGCCGGCCGATCGAGCTCGGCGCCGACATCGTGATGAACTCGGCGACGAAATGGCTCGGCGGGCATGGCATTGCGATCGGCGGCGTCATCGTCGATGGCGGCGGCTTCGACTGGCATGCGTCGGGCAAATTCCCGCAGCTCACCGAACCCTATGCCGGCTATCACGGCATCATCTTCGACGAGCAGTTCGGCAAGGCCGCGTTCATCATGCGCGCCCGCACCGAGGGCCTGCGCGACTTCGGCGCCTGCCTGTCGCCGACCAACGCGTTCCAGCTCCTGCAGGGCATCGAGACCCTCGGCGTGCGGATGGATCGCCACATGAGCAATACGCTTGCGGTGCTGGAATTCCTAACTGCGAACAAGGCGGTCGACTGGGTGCTGCATCCGGCGCTGGAACACCACCCGGATTACGAGCTGGCGAAGAAGCTGCTGCCGCGCGGCGCCGGCTCGATCGTCAGCTTCGGCATCAAGGGCGGACGCGCGGCGGGCAAGAAGTTCATTGAGTCTTTGAAGCTGATCAGCCACCTCGCCAATGTCGGCGATGCCAAGACGCTGGTGATTCATCCCGCCTCGACCACCCATCAGCAAATGGACGCCGACCAGCTCAAGGCTGCCGGCATCGGCGAAGAGCTGGTACGGCTGTCGGTCGGCATCGAGACCGCGCAGGACATCATCGACGATCTCGGCCAGGCGCTTCGCGCGTCGCAGAGGGTTTGAGCCATGCAGCTTTCGGTGAACGGGATTGAGACCTTCGTTGCGACCGGCGGCAAGCCGTTCGATCCGTCGCTGCCCGCGGTGGTGACGATCCACGGCGCGGGCTTTGACAGCTCCACCTGGGCGCTGCACAGCCGCTGGTTCGCGCATCACGGCTATTCGGTGCTGGCGCCCGACCTGCCCGGCCACGGCCGCTCGTCCGGCAAGCCGTTGCCGACGATTGCGGCCATGGCGGACTGGATCGCGGCGCTGTTGCAGGCGGCCGGTGCTTCGAAAGCGAAGCTGATCGGCCATTCCATGGGCTCGCTGATCGCGCTGGAGACCGCGGCGCGGCATCCGGAGAAGGTATCGGCACTGTGCCTGATCGGAACGGCGGCGACGATGACCGTTGGGCCTGATCTGTTGAAGGCGGCGGAGGCGAACGATCCGGCTGCGATCGACATGGTCTCGATCTGGGGCCTCGGCTTCAAGGCCGAGCTCGGCGGCTCGCTCGCGCCGGGATTGTGGATGCACCACGGGGCGCAGCGCGTGCTGCAGCGCGCGCGGCCGGGCGTGCTCTATAATGATTTGAACGCCTGCAATTCATATCAGAATGCGCTCGCCGCGGCGGCGCAGATCAAGGTGCCCACGACTTTCATCCTCGGCGAACGCGACCTGATGACCCCTGCGAAAGCCGGCAAGACGCTGGCGGCCGCAACGCCAAACGCGCGCACCGTCGTGCTCGCCGGCGCGGGGCACATGATGATGGTCGAGCAGCCCGACGAATTACTAGCCGCGCTGCGGGCGTAGCGTTGAAGCAGCCGGGCCTCATGGTTCGCGCTCCTCACCATGAGGCGAGAGAGCCCGTAGGGTGGGCAAAGCGCAGCGTGCCCACCATCGGCACTCCACACGTAATGGTGGGCACGCTTCGCTTTGCCCACCCTACGCCGCTGCTTCTCTGCAGCCAGCGCCGCTGTTTCCCCTCATCCTGAGGAGCCGCGAAGCGGCGTCTCGAAGGATGAGGCTACCGGCGGGAGCCGCTATTACCTCGCCGGCTTGCGCTCGATCGGGTGGATGTCGATCGCGCGCAGGCGGCCGAGGCGCAGCACATCCATAGCCAGCGTGCGGTCGATGCGGTCACGGTCGAGCGCGCGGATCAGGTCGTCGACGCCGTGGATGTCGACGCCGTCGAGCTTGATCACGACGTCGCCAGGCAGAAGCCCCGCCTTCGCCGCCGGGCTGTCCGACTCGATCTGTGCGAGCAGTGCGCCCATCTTGTTCTCGACGCCGGCGAGCACGGCATGGCGCCGCGGGATCGGCGCGGTCTGGCCGGCGACGCCGATGAAGGCACGGCGGACATAGCCGTGGCGGATGATCTCCGACAGCACGAACTGCGCCGTGTTGCTCGCGACCGCAAAGCAGATGCCCTGCGCGCCGTTGATGATCGCGGTGTTGATGCCGATCACCTGCGAATTCGACGACACCAGCGGGCCGCCGGAATTGCCGGGGTTGAGCGCGGCATCGGTCTGGATCACGTCCTCGATGGTGCGTCCGCTGACCGAGCGGATCGAGCGGCCCAGCGCCGACACCACGCCGGCGGTGACCGTGGATTCGAAGCCGAGCGGATTGCCGATCGCGACCACGAGCTGGCCGCGCCGGAGTTGCTTGGAGTCGCCGAGCGAGGCGTAGGGAAGATCGCGCGCGCCATCGGCCCTCAGCAATGCGAGGTCGGTGTCGGGATCGACGCCGAGCACATGGGCGTCGGTGACGAAGCCCTCGGTGTCGCGCAGGCGGATCTCTTTCGACGATCCGACCACGTGGCTGTTGGTCAGCACGAGGCCATCGGGCGAGATGACGATGCCGGAACCGAGCCCGCCGCGCTCGCGCGGCGTTCGCACTTTCGGTCCGGTCTCGACACGCACCACGGCGGGGCCGACGCGTTCGGTCACGTCGATCACGGCGTTGGAATAGGCGTCGAGCAGCGCCCGGTCATTGCCCGGGGCAGCTTCGGTCGTTCGCGGCGACAGCGCGTCACCGGCGTTATTTGAGGCAAAATCCAACATGGTGAGATTCCTTCGGCCCATTCAAATGGGGGCCGGGTTCCACCTGCGCAAGTGGTTCGTGTCGCGCGCAAACCTGGCCAAGTGGCTAGGGTCTCGCAGACTCATCACTCGCGAGGCGGCTTCACCTCTCCCGCTTGCGGGAGAGGTCGGCGCGTACGCGCCGGGTGAGGGCTCTCTCCCCACGGATGGTCCCATCGTGGAGACACCCTCACCCCAGCCCTCTCCCGCAAGCGGGAGAGGGGGCGCGGTGCCGCTCGTGGAGACGGCTCGATCCAATCTCGCCGACCGCTAGGCGCGCCGCAAGCTCCCTCCGCGCGTTTTCACCGGCTCTAACAGCGACCAGTCGCCCTGCTCCAGCGTGTGGCCCTTCGGGAAGGGCGCGCGCAGCTCGTGGCCGAGCGAACGCAGCACGCGGTCGTCGCGGTAGTAGCATTGCAGGATAACGCGGACGAGTGTGGCCGCGGCGGCTCCGCCGGTTGCACGGAATTCTCGTGCGACCTGCTCGCACTGCGCGGCGTCGAGCTCGGCGAGCGGCTTGCCGGCCAGACGCGCGAGATGGTCGAGCGCGGCGCGCACCGGCTCGGTGTCGCGGCCGAGCGTTGCGAGGATGTCGGCCTGGATGGCCCGATCGTCGGCGCCGGGCACCTTGTACTCGGCACTCTCGGGAATGATCATCGCTGCGATGGTTTTCAGGTCGTCGCGCTGGGTGTTGGTAAGCGTTTCGGCTGACATCGCATCCTCAGTCAAAGAGATTGGCAAGGCGCTGTTTCATCTGGTCGGCAACGTAGAGCGCGATCGCCTGGATGGTCGAGGTCGGGTTGACGCCGCCGGAGGTGACGAACACGCTGCCGTCGACGATGAAGAGGTTCTTCACGTCGTGCGACCGGCCCCACTCGTTGACCACGGAGCGCGCAGGGTCCGTGCCCATCCGTGCGGTGCCGAGCAGATGCCAGCCGCCCCAGGGGATCGGACTATTGGTGCAAATATCGGTCGCACCGGCGGCTTCGAGAATCTCGCGGCCGCGCGCCAGCCCATGCTCCATCATCTTCCGGCTGTTCTCGCTGATCGTGTAGTCGATCTTCGGGGCGGGAATGCCGTGGCTGTCCTTCAATACGGGATCGAGCGTGACGCGGTTGTGCTCCTCCGGGAGATCCTCGCAGATCGCAGAGACCGCGAGCCGATGGCCGTTGAGCCTGCGGAAAACGCGGTGATGATCCGCACCCCACGGCAGAATGCCCTTCTGCTCGCTGGCGACGGCCTCGAACACCCGCCCCGCGCCGCGTCCGAACTGGATGCCGTAGCCGCGGACGAAGCCGCGCGAGAGGTCGGTGTCGTAGAACTGCTTGCTCCACAGGCAGGTCGGCGGCGCGCGGTTGCTGTCGGTCGGCTCCTTCACGAAACCGTAGATCTGCGCATAGGGATGGAACATCAGGTTCTTGCCGACCAGGCCTGATGAATTGGCGAGGCCATTCGGAAAGCGGCCGGAGACCGAGTTCAGCAAGAGCCGCGGCGTGCCGACGCCGTTGCAGGCGATGATGACGACCTCGGCTGGCTGAAACTGCTCGATGCCGTCCTCGTCGTAATAGACGACACCGGAGGCCATGCCGTGCTCGTTGGTCAGGATCTCGCGCACGCGACAATGCGTCTTGAGTTCGACGCCGGCGCGGATCGCGTGCGGCCAATAGGTGATGTCGGTCGAGGCTTTGGCGCCCTGCGCGCAGGCCGGCGTGCAATGGCCGAGATTGATGCAGCGCGCCCTGCCCTCATAGTCGGTGGTGGCAACCGTGGTGTCCGACGGCCACCAGTGCCAGCCAAGCTTGTTCATGGCCTTGCCGATCAGCGGACCGGAGAGTCCGAGCGGCTGCGGCGGCATCGGCGGATGCGTCAGTGGCGAAAGCGGATCGCCTGACAAGCCCGATACGCCCATCATCCGGTCGTTCTCTTCGAAGAATGGGGTGAGAGTATCGTAGTCGATCGGCCAGTCGTCGGCGACGCCGTCGAGCGTCCTCACCTTGAAATCGGACGGATGCAATCGCGGCCAATGCGCCGTGTACATCACGGTCGAGCCGCCGACGGCGTTGAAGTTGACGACCTTGATCGGCGAGTTGTCGTCGTTAACAGGATAGTCTTCGGGGCGACCGCGGACGTTCGGGCTGGTCGACCAGTCGCCATAGAACTTGGCCTCCCAGTCCCGCCCGGTGCTCGGATATTCCGCCGGATTCATCCAGCCGCCCTGCTCCAGGCAGAGGATGTGCATTTTGGTTTCGGCCAGCGACCACGCCACCGCAGCGCCGGACGCGCCGGCGCCGATGATCAGGACGTCAACGGGATCCCGGTGCAAGAGTGCCTCCCCAATTCCATCGCCGCGCGAAGCGCGATCGTTGTTCTTGTCGGGAGACGATAGGGGAAAACCGGATGCGGAGTAAAGCGGCGGCAGCGACTACGGCCTGCGCGGAACGATCATGACGTCGAGGCCACGGATTTCGTCCGGCGTTGCGGCGCGCGTCATCGCGCCCGGCGCTTCTATCAGCACTTGCAGCCGCAGCCGCTTGTTGACCACGTTCCTCGATTGAACAGGAAAGGTCTCCGAACGGGTGTCGTTCGGACCTGGCATGCCATAAGAGGTAATCGAACCGATCACGTCGCCCTGCTCGGTCTTCACGACGAGGCGAGCACCGAACGGCAATGGACCGGTTACGACCTTGACCCGGACCGCCTCATTCGGGCCGGGATCGCGCGGCGCGATCAACTCGGTCATCTTCCGGCCCTGTGCCGAGGCCGTGCCGGCGACGGCGAGGCTTGCTAGAAGCAGGGTAATAACGAATCCATGTCGCATGTCGAGGCCTCGGCAGGATGACGGAAGCTCGGATTGTCATCCCACTCGGGCCTTTTGTTGGCGGCTCCTTGCTCACCACGCATCGATGCATGGGCGCTTGCGGTGGGTGCGCGGCGCGGGCTTCGGCACCGAACGCAGGCCTGACATGATCCAGTGGCGGGTTTGCGCGGGATCGATCACCTCGTCGATCTCGAGCACGGAAGCGATCGAGACCGCCTTGCCGTTGGCGTAGAGCTCGGCGACCTTGGCCTGGTAATATTTTTCGCGTTCGGCCGGATCCTCGATCGCTTCCATCTCCTTGCGGAAGCCGAGCCGCACATAGCCTTCCAGCCCCATGCCGCCGAACTCGCCGGTCGGCCACGCCACCGTGAAGAAGGAGGCATGGAAGCCGCCGCCGATCATCGATTGCGCTCCCAGGCCATAGCCCTTGCGCAGCACGATGCCGAACAGCGGCACGGTGAGGCTCGCGCCGGTGACGAACATGCGCGAGACGTGACGCACGATCGCGGTCTTCTCCGCTTCGGGTCCCACCATGAAGCCGGGGGTGTCGCAGAGCGAGATGATCGGGATGTCGAAGGCGTCACAGAGCTGCATGAAGCGCGCGGCCTTGTCGCCGGCGGGCGCATCGATCGCGCCGCCAAGATGTTTCGGATTGTTCGCGATCAGGCCGAACGGCTTGCCCTCGATGCGGATGAAGGCGGTGATCATGCCAACGCCGAAGTCGCGGCGGATTTCGAGCACCGAGCCCTCGTCGGCGAGGAGATCGATCACCTTGCGGATATCGTAGACGCGCAACCGATTCTCCGGGATCGCGCGGCGCAGCAGCCGCTGGTCCGGCGCTTTCCAGTCGCCGGTTGCGCCCTGGAAGTAGGACAGGTATTTTTGCGCGGCGACCGTCGCTTCAGCCTCATCTTCCACGAGGATGTCGACGACGCCGTTCGGTGCCTGGAACGACACAGGGCCGACTTCAGCCGGATGATAGACGCCGAGCCCGCCGCCTTCGATCATCGCGGGGCCGCCCATGCCGATGGACGCATTTCTGGTGGCGATGATGACGTCGCAGCAGCCGAGCATCGCGGCGTTGCCGGCAAAGCAATAGCCGGAGACGACGCCGATCACCGGCACGAGGCCGGAGAGCCGGGCGAACTGCACGAAGGACGGGCCGTCGAGCCCGGTCATGCCGAGCCGGTCGGTATCGCCCGGACGCCCGCCACCGCCTTCGGCGTAGAACACCAGCGGCAACCGCCACTGCTCGGTCAGCGTCAGCATGCGGTCGATCTTCTTGTGGTTCATATGGCCCTGCGTGCCCGCGAGCACGGTGTAGTCGTAGGCGATCACCATGCAGCGCGCGGCGTCCGCGCCGAACTTGTCGGCGTTCACGGTGGCGACGCCGGTGATCAGGCCGTCGGCCGGCGTGTTGCGGATGAGGTCGTCGAGCTTGCGCCGGCGGCGTTGGGCCGCGATCGCGAGCGAGCCGTATTCGATGAAGGAGCCTTCGTCGACGAGATGCGCGACGTTCTCGCGCGCGGTGCGCTGGTTAGTCTTGCGGCGGCGCTCGACGGAAGCCGGCCGGTTCTCATCGAGCGTGATGGCGTGGCGCGCGATCACTTCGGCGAGATCTGGACGGATGTAGTCGAGATCGATCGCAGCTTCCTCGGCGACATGATGACCATCGACCTCGGCGGGCTCGAGGAACAGGATCGCCTCGCCATGCATCAGCGTGACGCCGACGCCGCCCGCGATCTTCGTCACCCTGCCGCCATGCGGCGCGGTGACGAGATGCTCCATCTTCATGGATTCGAGCACCGCGATCTGCTGCCCTGGGCGAACGAGTTCGCCCTCGGGGACATCGATCGCGACAATGGTGCCCTGCAGCGGCGCCGGGACGGCGACAGAGCCTTCCGGGCCAGAGTCGCTCGTCGATGGTCCGGCGAGCGAACCGCCGCCGTTCACCTCGACCAGCACCGGTTCATCGGCTTCCTTCGCCGCGGCGACCAGCGAGCCGGCGTGCGCATCAATGAAATTGGTGCTGACGTGGTTGGCGGCAAACTCCGGATGCGCGAGGATCGCACCGAGGAACGGGATATTGGTTGCGACGCCGCCGATGCGAAACTCGCGTAGAGCGCGCGCGGCCTTCTGCACGACATCGGCCCAGTTCGCGCTTGGCGAATGCACGATGACTTTGGCGAGCAGGGAATCGAAGGCCGCGCTGGTCTTGTAGCCCGTGTAGCCGAAAGTATCGACCCGCACACCCGGGCCCGACGGCAGGTCGAACACCGACAGCGTCCCGCCGGTCGGCTTGGTCTCGCCCTTCTCGTTCATCACCTCCATGTTGACACGGAGCTGCATCGCGTAGCCACACGGCGAGGGAACCGCTGCCTGCGCCAGGCCGAGCGAGGCCAGCGTCGCGCCCGAGGCGACGGCGAGCTGCGCCTTCACGAGATCGATGCCGAGCACTTCCTCGGTGACGGTATGCTCGACCTGCAATCGCGGATTGGCCTCGATGAAGGCGAAAGCGCCCTCGCCTTCACGGGCTTCGTCGTCGACAAGGAATTCGAAGGTGCCGAGATTCTCGTAGCGCGCGGCGGCCGCGAGCTTTTTCGCGGCTTCGATGATGCGCGAGCGCTGGGCCTCGCTCAGCGACGGGCTTGGCGCCACCTCGATCAGTTTCTGGTTGCGCCGCTGGATCGTGCATTCGCGCTCCCACAAATGGCTGATCTGGCGAGTGTGGTCGCCGATGATCTGCACCTCGATATGACGCGCTTTTCGGATCAGTCGCTCGACATAGACGCCATCGTTGCCGAAGGCAGCTTTGGCCTCGGACTGGCAGCGCGCATAGGCCTGTTCCAGCTTGGCAGCGTCATCGACGATGCGCATGCCGCGCCCACCACCGCCCGCGATCGCCTTGACCATGACGGCTGCGCCGGCTCCGAGCGAGGCGAAGAATGCCTTGGCCTCCTCCAGGCTGGTCGGGCCGCTGGTGCCTGATATGATCGGCACGCCGCAGCTCTTCGCCAACGCCTTGGCCTTCGCCTTGTCGCCGAACAGGTCCAGCGCCTCCGGCGACGGGCCGACGAACGTGATCCCCACCTCCGCGCAGCGACGCGCCAGCGCCGCGTTCTCGCTGAGAAAGCCGTAGCCGGGATGCAGCGCGTCGCACCCCGTCGCCGTGGCTGCGCTGATGACGGCTCCGATATCGAGATAGGCACGCGCGCCGCGGCCCGGAATTTCGTGCGCTTCATCGGCCGCGCGAACGTGCCGCGACGTCGCATCATCGGCCGGATAGATCGCGACGGTGGCAAGCCCGCTTTCGCCTGCGGCGCGGGCGATACGGATGGCAATCTCGCCCCGATTGGCGATCAGCAATTTCTTGAAAGGCATGAACGTTTCCGTCGACAAAAGAACTAGCGATCCTTCATGGTCGGATCGAGCACGATGCGCAAGGACTCTCCGAGCGCGTTGAAGGCCAGGGAGACGACCAGAATGGCGAGCCCGGGCGCGTACATCTGCTCGGGCGCGATCTCCATATATTGGTAGGCGCGCGCCAGCATCGCGCCCCAGCTCGGGTTCGGCGGCTGGATGCCGAGGCCGAGGAAGCTGAGACTTGCTTCCGCCAGCAGCGCCGCGGCGAGCAGCAGCGTCACCTGCACGATGACCGGCTGCAGCGTGTTCGGCAGCACATGCCGCCACAGGATATGCCAGGCCGGTGCGCCAAAGCATCGGCTCGCATCCACATAAAGCTCCTGCCGCACCACCAGCGTCCGCGCGCGGACGATGCGGGCGAGCGCCGGAAACATCACGATGCCGACCGCGATCATGCCGTTGGTGAGCCCGATGCCGAGCGCGCCGGTCACAGCGATCGCCAATACGATCGCCGGGAACGACAGGAAGGTGTCGATGATGCGGCTGATGATGTCGTCAGTCCAGCCGCCAAAGAAGCCGGCGACCAGCCCGACCGGTAAGCCAATCGCAACTGCGACACACACAGCCAACAGACTGGCATAGACGGTTGCCGGCGCGCCGTAGATCAGGCGGCTGAAGATGTCGCGACCGAGATCGTCGGTTCCGAGCAGATGCGCCGGGCCCGGCGGCGCCAGCATGTTGTTGACGTCCTGCGCGGTCGGAGAATAGGGCGCGATCCAGGGCGCGCCGATGGCGACGACGACGAGCGCCAGCAGCACGAGGATCGCGAGCGCGGCACGGAGATCGCCGGCAAGCCAGCGGAGGAAGCGGCGCAGCCGTGTCGGCTTGGCAGGTAGTCGCGGAGAGGCCAGCGCGAGATCGGTCATTGCTCGATCCTCGGATCAACCGCGGCGCAGAGCAGATCGGTGATCAGGTTGACCAGGATCACCACGATCACCATCGTGAACACGACGCCCTGCACGATCGGGAAATCGCGCTGGATCGCGCCGCGCACGATCAGGCTGCCGAGGCCGGGAATGGCGAACACCGCCTCGATCACGACGGTCGCGGCCAGCATGCGGTTCACCAGCAGGCTGATGATGGTGAAGAGGTTGACGCTGACATTCTTCAGCCCGTGCTGCCAGAGGATGCGGCTCATCGACAATCCCTTGGCGTGCAGCGTCCGCACATATTGCGACGACAGCACTTCCAGAAGCGAGCCGCGGAGCTGGCGCGCCACCTCGGCCATGCCGTAGGCCGCGATGGCGATACCTGGCAACAACGCGTGCCTGACAGCCTCGATCGGAGAGGCGGCGAAGGACTTTGCGCCCGTCGCCGGCAGCCAGTTCAGCCTGAGCGAGATTTCGGCGACCAGAATCATCGCCAGCCAGAAGCCGGGAATCGCGACGCCGAGCGAGGCGATCATGCTGACGGCCTTGTCGATCCAGCCGTTTGGCTTGATCGCCGCGATCACGCCCATGGGGATGCCCGACAGCAGCGCGAGGATCAGCGCGATGACCACGATCAGAAGCGTGTTCGGAAAGGCGCGGCCGATCGAGGTCGCGACCTGCTCTCCAGTCAGGAGCGATTGCGAGAGATCGCCCTGGACGACCTTGCCGAGCCAGACGCCGTATTGCACCAGGAACGGCCGATCGAGCCCGTAGATGCTGCGGATCTCGGCGATGCGCGCGTCGGAGGCGTTGTCGCCGGCGAGCGTCACCGCGATGTCGCCCGGCACGAGCTTCAAAAGCGCGAACACCATGAAAGTCGCGAGCACGATCACGGGCAGCGCCTGCAACAGGCGGCTGCCGGCAACCTTGACCGGACTGCGTCGGGCCATGGTTCTTTATACCGTGATAGGATTTGATCGAGTCGGCTTGCGCGCGCGTTCACCTCTCCCGCTTGCGGGGAAGGTCGGCGCGTAAGCGCCGGGTGGGGGCTCTCTCCACTCAAAGAGTGTCAATCGCGGAGACACCCCCACCCCAGCCCTCCCCCGCAAGCGGGAGAGGGGGCGGAGCAGCCATCGCGGGTACATTTGACCTAGTCCCATCATGCTTCAGCTCTCCAGCCAGACGTCGTCGTATTTCGGCTTGCCGAGAAGGTTCGGCCGATAGCCCTGCACCTTCTTGTTCATCGCGACCAATTCGTACTGGAAGGCGAGCGGCGCCACGAAGGCGTTTTCCATCACCAGCCGCTGCACGGTCGCAAAGGCTTTGCGACGCAATTCGATATCTTCCGAAGCCCGCGAGTCCTTGATCGCGGCTTCCAGTTCCGGTGGCACCGGCGCGCGGCCGGCATTGAAATAGGCGTCCTTGGTGAACATCAGCGAGTAGGTCAGGCTCGGATCCGGGCGTCCGGTCCACGCTGCTAGCAGGCCCGAGCCGCGCTTCTCGCTGGCGAAGAAGGCGGCGGAAGCTTCCGCGATCGGTGCGTTGGCGAAGCGGACGTTCATGCCCGCTTTGCGGAGCTGTTCGATCAGGATTTCCTGGCGCTGCACCGAGTCCTGATCGGGATAACCAACGAGATCGATCGCAAGGCCATCCTTGAAACCGGCTTCCGCGAGCAGCTTGCGCGCCTTGTCGGGATCGTAAGGGTAAAGTCCTGCGACGGATTTGTCGTAGGCCCAATGCGCCTTCGGCAGGTTCATGTAGGCCGGCTCGGCGAGGCCAGCGAGCGCCGCCTTCACGAAGGCTTCGCGGTCGATCGCAAAGTTGAAGGCTTGGCGAACCTTTGGATTGTCGAAGGGCGGCTTGGCCCAGTTCAGGAAGATCTGGATGACATAAAGCGTCGGACCGTTGACGACCTTGACGCTGCTGACGCGATCGAGGATCGCCTTCTGGCGCGGCGGCAATTGATAGATGAGATCGTTCTGCCCGGCGGTGACCGAACGCGCGCCCGTGGTCAGTTCCGGGATGATTGCGAACTCGATACCATCTGGAAGCGGACGGTTCGGCTTCCAGTATTTCTCGTTGCGCTTGACGACGATGCGCTCGCCATCCGCCCAGCTAATGAACGCATAGGCGCCGGCGCCGACCGGCTTGCGCGCGACAGTACCGCCTTCGGCCGCTTTCAGCGCGGTGGGCGAAACCATCATGCCAGCGCGGTCTGACAGGATGAGCGGCAGCGCGGTGTCGGGTGTATTCAGCTTCAGCGTGACCTGCATCGGTCCGGAAACCTCAACCGAAGCCACCGACACCAGATCGGCCTTGATGTTGGACTTCTGGTCGGTCTTGTTGCGCTCAAGGTTGAACTTCACGGCTTCAGCATCGAGCGGCGTGCCATCATGGAAGGTGACGCCAGCACGGATGTTGAGCACCAAGGTGTTCGGATCGGTGAACTTCCAGCTCTCGGCAAGGCCGGGCTTCGGCGCCAGCGTCTCGAAATCCCATTCGATCAGCGTGTCGTACATCGTGAACAGGAAGGCGTGGTCTGAGCCAGCGCCGCCGGTGGCCGGATCGAGGCTCGACGGATTGGCGGGTGCCGAGATGCGCAAGATGCCACCGCGCTTCGGGCTGACATCCGCCCATGCCCGCCCGCCGAGCGTCACGCCGGCAATCGCGGCAGATGTCAGCGCGATGGCCTCGCGTCGCGTCATCTCTGTCATGTCATCTCCTCCCGGCAATTCTTGTCAGTTTGGTGCAAAGTTCGGATGTTCGGCGAAATGGCAGGCGACCCAATGGTCCGGTTGAAGCTCGCGCCAGTCCGGCGTCTTCTCGGCGCAGAGCGGCTGCGCGTAGGGGCAGCGGGTGCGGAAACGGCAGCCGGAGGGCGGATCGATCGGGCTCGGGATTTCGCCCTGCAGCGTGATGCGGCTGCCCTCACGCAAGTGTGACGGCAATGGCCGCGGCTCGGCCGACAGCAGCGCCCGGGTATAGGGATGCAGCGGATGCTCGGACACGCGCTCGGTCGGCCCAAGCTCGACGAAGCGGCCGAGATACATCACGGCGATGCGCTCGCTGATATGGGAAACCACGGCGAGGTCGTGGGTGATGAAGACATAGGTGAGGCCGAGCTCGCGCTGCAGATCGGCGAAGAGATTGAGCACGTCGCCGCGAATGGACATATCCAGCGCGGCCACCACCTCGTCGCAGACGATCAACTTCGGTTTGAGCGTCAGCGCGCGGGCGATCACCACGCGCTGCTTCTGCCCGCCGGAAAGCTGGTGCGGGTAGCGCTCGCCGACGTCCTGCGGCAGGCCGACGCGGTCGAGTGCTTCCCTCGCCTGCCGCTCCCGCTCGGCGCCGGTAGCGGCGCGCGCGAGCTCGAGCGGCTCCAGCACCGACGAGAGGATGGTCATGCGCGGATTGAGCGCCGCATTCGGATCCTGGAAGATGATCTGGTAATCGCGGCGATGGCTCTGAAATCGCTTCCGCGGCAGCGCCAGCGGATCGATCCCGTCATGCCGGATGGCGCCCGCGCTGGGTTTCAGCAAAAACACCAGCGCACGACCGATCGTGGTCTTGCCCGATCCGGATTCGCCAATGATGCCGAAGGTCTCGCCGCGGCGAACATCGAAATTGACGCCATCAACCGCCTTCACCGTGGCGCGGCGATCGCTGGTCTGAAAGCGCACTTCGAGGTCACGCACCGAGACGATGGTGTCCTGCGTGATATCGGGGGCAATTGGCATCATGGCGTCCCGGCCATCGCGGCGATCGGCGCGGATGCCGCGTGCTGCAGCGCGCCCGGCAGATCGAGCTCGCGGAAACGCCAGCAGCGCACCTTGCGGCCGCCTCCCGCATCGAGCAGTTCCTGCTCGGCCTCGCAGCCCTGAGCGGCATGGGCGCAGCGCGCGCGAAAGCGGCAGCCGTTTGGCATGTCGACGATCGAGGGCACCCGGCCCGGAATCGACGGCAGCCGGCCGTGGCGCGGGCTTAAGTGCGGCAGCGAACGCAAGAGCCCGGAGGTGTATGGATGCAGCGGCCGCACGAGCGCGTCGTCGACCGGAGCATCTTCGATCACCTCGCCCGCATACATCGTGATCATCCTCGTGCAGGTCTCGGCGACAACGCCGAGATCGTGGGTGATCAGCATCAGCGCCGTATTCGAGATCTCGCTGAGCTCTCGCAACAGTTCGAGGATCTGCGCCTGCACGGTGACGTCGAGCGCTGTCGTCGGCTCGTCCGCGATCAGAAGCTGCGGGCCGCAGATCAGGGCGGCCGCGATCATCACGCGCTGGCGCATGCCGCCGGAAAGCTGGTGCGGGTAGTCGTCGATCCGCCGCTCGGGAGAGGCGATCCCGACCCGGCGCAACATCTCGAGCGTCTTCGCCCTCGCCTCCTCCTTGCCGACGCCGGTATGCACGCGCAGCGTCTCGGAGATCTGATGGCCAACGGTGAAGACCGGATCGAGCGCGCTCATCGGTTCCTGGAAGATCATGGCAATCTGACGTCCGCGGATCGCGCGCATTGCCCGTGCGCTGCAGGAGACCAGATCCGTGCCATCGAACAGGATCGAGCCGTCGAGGCCGGCGAGATTGCCGGGCAAGAGCCGCAGGATCGAAAGGCCGGTGATGGTCTTGCCGCAGCCGCTCTCGCCGACGATGCCGACACGCTCGCCGGGCGCAATATCGAAATCGATCTTGCGCGTCGCCTGCCAGACGCCGAGCGAGGTCTTGAAGCGGATGCCGAGGCCGCGCACCGACATCAGCGGCGGCGCAGTGCCGGCCGCGGTCTCCGATCGGCATTTTTTTGGTGCAGCCGCCGGCATCAACCCGCCGCCTGCTTCTTCTTCACGAGTTCTTCTTCCATCAGCATCTCGGTTCCGATGATGCCGTCGCGGGCAAGTTGCTCGATCTCGGCGTCCGACAGGCCGAGCATGCCGGAGAGGATCTCGTAATTGTGCTCGCCGAGTGTCGGCGGTATCCGCCGGATCGGGAACGGGTGTGCGCTTTCACGGAACGGCATCGACGGCTGCGGATGCTTTCCGATGAAAGCGCGGTTGACTTCCTGGATGAAGCCGCGCGCCTGCAGTTGCGGATCGCGCAGGAGTTCGATCGGCAGCCGCGCGACACCGGCGGCAACGCCCTCCGCCTGCAGCAGATTCATCACCTGTTCCGCATCGCGCCCGGCGGCCCAGGCTGCGATCGCCGCTTCGATCTCGCTTTCGATCCGTCGCCGGCCGGCGGCGGTCTTCAGCGTCTCGTCACTGGCCCAGTCGGTTCGTCCGAGCAGGTTTGCGAGCTTCGGCCACATCGCGTCGCTCGACGCCGCGATCACGATCCAGTTGTCCTCGCCGGCGCAGCGGAAGCAGCCATGCGGGACGAAATCCGGATGGCGGTTGCCATACTTGGTCGGCGGTTTGCCATCGATCGACTGCGCAATGATCCAGGGCGCGGCGAACGGCACCATGCATTCGATCTGCGCGAGATCGATGAACTGACCCTTGCCGGTCAACTTCGCATGGATCAATGCGGTGAGCACGGCGGCGCAACCGTTGAGGCCGCCGACGGCGTCGCCAAAAGCGGTGTGACTCATGACCGGCGGTCCGCCGGCATCGCCGACGACGCTCGGCAGCCCCGAGCCTTGCTCCAGGGTCGAGCCATAGGCGCGGCAATCGCGATAGACGCTGTCCGCCCCGAAGGCCGACATCGACATCATCACGAGCTTCGGGTTCAGCTTGCTCAGCACGTCATAGCCGAGTCCGAGTTTCGGCAGCACCTCGACCGAATAATTGTCGACGACGAGATCGGCGTCCGCCAGCAGGCGCTTCGCAAGAACGAGCCCCAGCGGCCGCGTCAGGTCGAGCGTGATGGCGCGCTTGTTGCGGTTCATGATGCAATAGCGCACCGATTTCTCGTACATCTTCTCCAGCACATAGGCCGGCCGCCGGTCGACGCCGCGCCACCAGTCCGGATACTGGATCGCCTCGATCTTGATGACGTCGGCGCCGAGATCGGCGAGCGTGCGCGTGCAGATCGGGCCGGCCCAGCCCATCGAGAAATCGATCACGCGGATGCCTTCGAGCGGCAGGCGGCTCGATCCGCTCCGCTCCGGCAGCGGCGCACGCGGCGGCGTCTCAGCCTGCTGCTGCTCCCCGATGGCGGGAACCTTGCCGCCACGGCGTGCCGGCGTGCCGGTCAATCGCTGCATGCAGCCGGCGGAGAAGCCGCTCTCCTCGCCGATAGTCACGGGCACGATCGCACCGCGCGCCTGCTTCTCCTCATCGGCGATCAGCTCGGCGATTTCGGGCACCGGCACGATCGGGATCTTGCGCTTCAGCCCTTCGGCAAACCATTCCTGCGCGGTGCGCAGCTTCAGGCGCGGCAGGATTTTGGCTTCGATCGCCTCGACATGCTGCAGCCGGTCGACGCCAAGAAACAGCTTCGGATCGTCGCGCAGCTCGGGCAGTCCCAGCATCTCACAGAACGAGCGCCATTGCGCAGGCGTCACCGTGGTGACGCCGAGCCAGCCCCGCTTGGTCTCATAGATGCCCACGGGAAAGGTCGGCCAGAACCGGTTGACGCCGATCCGCCGCATGACGTCGCCGCGGGAGAACGACTCGAACATGATGTATTCGGTGACGGCGATGGTGGATTCGAAGATGCTCAGGCGGCTCGCGCGCCCGCGCCCATTCTGCATGCGGCCCAGCACCGAGGATGACGCAGCGATGAAGCCCCAGAGCCCGGCCAGAATGCCGGTCTGGAAATCCGGCGCGTGCATTGGTGGCCCCTCGATCGGGCCGACCAGCTTTATCAACCCAGTCAGCGCGCGAATGGTCGAGTCGGTTGCGGCAAAGCTGGCGTAAGGGCCGACATCGCCGAACCAGTCAGCCTCGAGATGGATCAGGCCGGGATGCTTCTCCTTGATGGCGGCGAGATCCAGGGGCGGACAATCCGCCGCATCGATGTCGCGGCCGTCGAGCAGGATGTCGCAACTCTCGATCAGTTCCGTCAGGCGGGCGGATGCGCTGGCATCCCAGCGATCGAGCGCAATGCTCGACTTGTTGAAGTTGAGGAACGCGAACCAGGCGCTCTCTCCTTTCGGCGTCAGCGGCGCAGCGCGGCGAAGCGGATCGCCCGCCGGCGGCTCGATCTTCCGCACGGTGGCGCCGAAATCGGCGAACAGACGCGCGCAATAGCTGATCGCCGCCGCGCTCCCGATCTCGACAATCCGCAGATGCGACAACGCGCCCATCACGTTTCCTTAAGACCCCGCGTGGCCAGCGCGAACGACGCACCGGCTCAGTTTTTTGTTGCGACCATGAAACCTTGCGCGCGCGATGATGCAAGCGGAAAATTCTCCCGCGTTGCGGAATTCGCTTTGATGTACTTGCGTTTAGCGACAGTCGAATTGCGCTTCGAACCAGTTTTCGAGCGAAGCCGAAAGCGGCTGCCATGCGCGCTGGAAATCCGAGAGTTTTGCAGCGCCGCTGCGATAGATCGCGCGCAACTCCTGCTCAATCGCGGGAAGATCGACGCCAATGACACGGCCTTCGCTGACGATCGTGCGTCCGTCGACCACCACATCCTTGACCAGCGACGCATTGCCGCGCGCGAACAAGAGATCGAGCGGATCAACCGGCAGGATCTGATCGCGATCGAGGCGATCGAGATCAAGCGTGACGAAATCGGCCGGCGCACCCGGCTCAAGCTCGCCGCTTCCCGGCGCGCCGGTCGCGCGGCGGCCGTTGCAGATGGCGAGCGCGAAGAACTCGGCCGGCGTCCAGGTTCGCTTGAAGCCAAGGCCGCCGTGCACCATCTGCACCAGCCGCATCTCACGCAGCACGTCGTCGTCCTCGTCGAGCGCGAGCCCATCCACGCCAACCGCAACAGCGCAGCCGCATTTGTGCGCGGCGGCGATCGGCGCCAGGCCGGAGCGGAGATGCATGTTGGAACTGAAATTGGTGACAATGCGCGCGCCGGTCGCGGCGATCATGTCCAGCTCGTCAGGTCGCGCATGGATGCAATGCGCCAGCGTCAGACGCTCGGAGAGCAAGCCGATGTCGCGGAGATAGCGGACGATGCCATCAGGAAAATTCTGGTCCGCCCAGGCGCGCTGGTAGATGGTTTCCAACAGATGCATGTGAACGCGGCGGCCGGTCAGCGCGGAATTCTCGGCGACGGCCTCCAGCAGCGGCCTGGTGCACCACTGCACGCCGGCCGGTCCAAGCTGCACGTCGATCTTCGGGCCGGCAATCGCCGCGGCGATCGCATCAGTCAGCTCGATGTAAGCTTTCGGCGACATCGGCGCGCGGACGAACAGTTCCTCGATCGTCTTGCGATCGTCGCCGGACAGATTTGAGAGCACCGGTTCGGCGTCGCCATAGACGACCGGATTCTGGTCACGTACGGCGATCGCAAAGGCGACGCGGATGCCGACGTCGGACGCTGCACGCGCGATCTCCTTTGCTTCCTCCACCAGCGGCATGGTTCCGCTCGGGCGGGTGTAGTGCACCATCATCGCGGCGCAGCCGGCGCGCACCGAGCGCGCCAGCGCGGAGGCCGCCGCGAGATAGGGATCGACCGGCGTGCCCAATGCGGAGCGGAGCAGCCAGCTCTCCAGAGGCATGCCGAGCGCGCCGAAGGACGACGCGGTCGGCCGCGCATGATCATGGGCGTTGACGAAGGCTGGAAGCACGAACGAGCGCTGCCCCGAAGGCTGCGCTCCCTCATCGATGGAGGTGATGACGCCGTTGTCGTGCCGGAGCACGACATCATCAAGCACGCCGCGGTCAGGACCGGCGAATAGGCTATATGCCGGGACTTCGTTCGCCATGACCGCAGATTACTTCAGTTCGTGATGTAGACCAACTCCCGCTCGGCCCGCGGCGGCAGGAACTCGCGGGTGAAGATTTCGGACGGCGTCGGCGTGCGGGTGAGCTGATAGCCTTCGACGATGATGCCGATGGCGCGGGCCATACGGTCATCCTTGATGTCGCCGACGCCGATCTCCTTCATCTCCGGCGAGACGATCAGCTTATCGAATGAATATTGCAGGCGGCGCTTCTCGACGTCGACATTGATCAGGTTGTCGAAATTCGTCGCCGCCTTCATGCCGGCGTTCTGGTCTTTTGCCACTGCGATCAAGCCCTTGTTGACGGCGCGAACCAGGCCGGCGACGGCCTTCGGATTGGACGCGAGCAATTTGCGCGAGACCATCACGCCATTGGAATAGAGATCCATGCCGTAGTCGCCGAACGAGAACCATTTGAAGTCCTTGTCGGGATCCTGGCGGTTGAGGACGAGGTTGAAGTAGCTGGTGATGTTGAAGACGAGCGCGGCGTCGATGTCGCCCTTGATCAGCATCGGCTCCTGCAGGTTCGGCGCCATGTTGGAGATCTTGATCTTCTCGCCATCGAGCCCGTTCTTGTGCACGAACACCGGCAGCAGCCGCGTGGTCGGCGTGCCCTGCGCGCCGCCGAGCGTGTGGCCCTCGAAATCCTTGATGGTCTTGATGCCGCTCGAATTCTTCGCGACGATGGCGAACGGCGGCTGGTTCCAGATCATGTAGACCATCACAGGCGCGTCCTGCGGCTTGGTCGCGGCATTCTGGATGATGGCGTTGACGTCGCCGAAGCCGGCGTCATAGGCGCCGGACATGATCCGCGTCACGGTCGCGCCAGAGCCTTCGCCCTGGTCGATGACCACGTTGAGGCCTTCCTCTTTGAAGAAGCCATGATCCTTGGCGTAGAAGAAGGCGGCATCCGAGCCCTGCGTTTTCCAGCCGAGCGTGAACTTGATCGTGGTTTCCTCGGCCGCCGCGGTCCCTGCGAACAGGGCCAATCCCAACAGCGCGACGCTCACTTTCTTCAGCATGACGACCTCATGAACGGTGGTTGATGAAACTTCTCAAGTGGCAATCACGTCGCTCTTGCGCGTGGCCCAGCCGGTGACCTGGCCTTCGATCAGCGAGAACACGACGTAGAGCGCGACGCCGAGGCCCGCGAGCACGAAAAGGCCGGCGAACACCAGCGGCACGTTGAAATTCGATGACGCGGTCATCATCACATTGCCGATGCCGCGGTTGGAGGCCACGGTCTCCGACAGCACCGCGCCGACAAAGGCGTAGGAGATCGCGACTTTCAGCGAGGCGAAGAAGAACGGCATGGTGCGGGGCAGACCGACGTTCCAGAGGATGTCGAACTTGCTGGCGCCCAGCGCCTTCAACACGTCCTCGAGCTCGGGCTCGGTGGTGGCAAGCCCGGTCGCGATGTTGACGACGATCGGGAAGAAGCAGATCGAGAGCGCGGTGAGAACCGCCGGCACCGTGCCGGAGCCAAACCACAGCACGAAGATCGGCACCACCGCGACCTTCGGGATTGAGGAGAAGCCGATCAACAGCGGATAGGCGGTGTCGTAAGCCGTCTTCGAGACGCCAATGAAAGCACCGAGCACAACGCCGAGCGCGACGCCGAGCACGAAGCCGAACATCGTGGTCGCGAGCGTCTGGATGATGTGCGGCCACAGCACCGGAAAACGCTCAACCAGCGTCACCAGGATCTGCGATGGGCGCGGCAGCACCAGGTCGGACATGCCGGTCATCAGGCAGAACAGTTCCCAGGCGACGAAGAACAGCACGATCAGCGCCGCCGACCACGCCTTCTGCCTGATATCGAGTGCGAACATGTCAAGCCGCTCCTTCCTGCGTCGCACTGCGCGCGTCGACGATCATCGCGCGCAGCTTCTGGTTCAACGCGACGAAATCAGGCTCGAAGGTCATCGCGACGGTGCGCGGGCGGGCAAAGCCGACATGGCTGTCGTCGAGGATGCGGCCGGGCCGCGCGCTCATCACGCAGATGCGGCTGGCGAGGAAGCCGGCCTCGCGCAGATCGTGGGTGACCAGCAGCACCGTCGGCTTGTGCGTCATCCAAAGCCCCTGCAGGATCGACCACAATTCCTCGCGCGTGAACTGGTCCAATGCGCCGAACGGCTCGTCGAGCAGCAGCAGGCGCGGCTCGTGGATCAGCGCACGGCAGAGATTGGCGCGCTGGAGCATGCCGCCGGAGAGCTGCCAGGGGAAGCGGCCGCCAAAGCCCTTGAGACCGACCTGCTCCAACAGCGCGTTGGCCTTGTCACGGAATTCGCTCTTGCGCAGTCTCCGGAACTGCGAGCGGAACGGCTCGACGATCTTGAGCGGCAGCATGATGTTCCGCTCGATCGTCATCCACGGCAGCATGGTCGGATTCTGGAACGCCATGCCGACTCGCATCGCCCGCGCCGCCACTTCGCGGCCGCCGACAATGACGACGCCCGTGGTCGGCTGCACCAGGCCGCTGACCAATCGCAGGATCGTCGACTTGCCACAGCCGGACGGACCGACCAGCGCCACGAACTCGCCCTCAGCGATCCGCAGCGTTGTCGTGGATAGCGCCGGCACCGCGCGGGCGCCGCGGCCGAACGTCACCGAGGCGTCGGATAGTTCAATGGCAATCGGCGCGCTGCCGGAGGGAACCGGTTCGCCCGAGAACTGGAAATTTGCTTGCATGCGCATCACGGCAGAAAGTGCATGCAAGCCAGATGCCAGCGCGAATTTTCTGCGAAATCAGAGCCCGTCGTGACGATGTCACCCGATCGAACGGCTTCAATTTAGGCAATCAGGCAGGAAAAGTGCATGCAATTCGTGCGCACAATTTTTGCGCGCCTGTGCTAACAATTCGCTTGCAAGCACTTCCTACGAGACTCGCCAATGGCGCCGCGCGCGGCCAGCAAGACTGCTGAATCGTCCGACAAGGTCAGCGTGATCTGCCGTGCGCTTCGCCGCGCCATCATCGAACAGGCGCTGGAGCCGGGTGCAAAGCTGCCGGAGGATTCGCTCGGCGAGCGGTTCGGCGTCAGCCGCACCATTGCGCGCCATGCGCTCGGGCAACTGGCGGCCGAGGGGCTGGTCGAACTGCGCCGCAATCGCATCGCGGTGGTGGCGACGCCGAGCTGGCAGGATGCGCGCGACGCCTTCGATGTCCGCATTCAGCTCGAGCGCCTCGTGGTGCGCCAGCTCGCCGGCAAGCTCACGAAAGCACAGGTCGCGGAATTGAATGCGCATGTCGATGCCGAGGACCGCGCCCGCGGCGGCTCGGACCCGGTCTCGATCCGGCTCGCGACCGAATTCCACATCCTGCTCGCGCACATGACGAACAGCCCGATCCTGATCCGTTATGTCAGCGAGATCGCCTATCGCTGCTGCCTGACGCTGTCGCTGTTCAGCCGGCCGCATTCCTCGGAATGCGCCATCAACGAGCACCGCGCGATCATCGCGGCGCTGGTCAGGGGCGACGAGGAGAAGGTGATGAGCCTGATGCACAGCCATCTGGACTCGGTGGCAGGCCGCGCGCTGGTCACTCCGGTTCCGCAGCGCGGCCGCGACCTGCTCGACATCCTCGCGCCCTATGCCGAAGAGGCGGAGGGTGGCCGCGTCGTGAAACTGCCGAAGGCTGTGCGCGGACGCTAGCGACGATGCGAACCGCCTTCGATCTCGTTTTCCGCAACGCGCGCACCCGAAATGCGAGCACACCGGTCGATATCGGCATCGCCGGCGGCCGAATCGCCGCGATCGAACCCCGTCTCGCCTGCGAGACGGCGGAAATCGACGTCGGCGGCAGACTGCTGCTACCGGGCTTCGTCGACACCCACATCCATCTCGACAAGGCCTGCCTGCTCGGCCGCTGCGCCCATGACCACGGCAGCGTCAGCGAAGCCATCCGCGCGGTGGCTGCGATGAAGCGCGACTTCACGCCTGAGGACATCCATGCCCGCGGCGCGCGCGTGATCGAGCGCGCGATCACGTTCGGCACAACGCGGATGCGTACGCATGTGGAGATCGATCCGCGCATCGGCCTGCGCGGCTTCGAGGCGATCAAGGCGCTGAAGCGCGATTATGCCTGGGCGATCGATATTTCCCCGTGCGTGTTCCCGCAGGAGGGGCTGACCAACGATCCCGGCGCGGACGAACTGCTGATCGCGGCGCTGCGCGACGGCGGCGAGGCGATCGGCGGCTGCCCTTATATGGACACTGACCCGAACGCGCATCTCGAGAGGATCTTCGATCTGGCGCAGGAGTTCGACGTCGACGTCGACCTGCATCTCGACTTCGACCTCGATCCGTCATGGTGGCACATGGAAGAAGTGTGCCGCCAGACCGAGCGCCGAAATTATCAGGGACGCGTAGCCATCGGCCATGCGACCAAACTGTCGGCGCTGCCGCCGGATCGGCTGAAGGCGGCAACCGAACGGCTGGCAGGGGCTGGCGTCGCGGTGACCGTGCTACCGGCGACCGACCTCTATCTGCTGGGGCGGGACGCGACGCATAACGCGCCGCGCGGGCTCACGGTGGCGCACAAGCTTGTCGAAGGCGGCGTGCTCTGCTCGGTCGCCACCAACAACGTGCAAAATCCGTTCACGCCGTTCGGCGATGCTTCGCTGCTGCGGATGGCCAATTTCTACGCCAACATCGCCCATGCCGCCGTCAACGAGTTCGACGCCTGCCTCGATCTGGTGACGGACCTCCCTGCCCGCCTGATGAAGCTGCGCGACTACGGCATCAGCGTCGGCAATCCCGCCGACATCGTCGTGCTCGATACCGACAGCGGCCGCGGCGCGATCGCGGAATTGCCCGACGTGCTCATGGGCTTCAAGAACGGGCGCCAGACCTTCGAGCGGCAGCGGCCGGTGCTGTTTCCACCAAAGAGCTAATCGCAACCTGCCGATCTGGATTGCCGCTGATACGATTGACGCGCCGGTCGTTCCATTGTTGTTATCGGGTCAACGAAACAACAGCCGGGCAGGAAACCATGGGCAAGTCGTCCAACATCAGAAACATTGAAACGCTCGCCTGCGATGCCGGCTGGCGGAATTATCACTTCGTCAAGGTGATGACCGAAGACGGCATCGTCGGCTGGAGCGAGTTCGATGAAGGTTTTGGCGCGCCCGGCGTCACCGCCGCGATCGAGCGGCTGGCCACGCGGATCATCGGCAAGAACGCGCTGCAGCATGAACGCATCTATGCCGAATTGTTCGCCGCGACCCGGCCTGCCGCCGGCGGCGTGGTGGCGCTGGCGCTCGGCGCGATCGAGAATGCGCTGCTCGACGTCAAGGCAAAGGCGCTCGGCGTGCCCTGCTATGAGCTGCTCGGCGGCAAGATCCGCGACCGCATCCGGGTCTACTGGTCGCATTGCGCGACCTGGCGCATCAACCATCCCGACTGGTACAAGCCCGCGATCACCGATCTCGATGGGGTGAAGGCGATCGGCCGCGAGGTGCGCGAGAAGCGCTTCACTGCGCTGAAGACCAACATATTTGTCTATACAGACGGCAAGCCGCAGGGCTGGCGGCCGGGCTTCGGCTCGCCGTTCGAGCCCGAGATCAATGTCGACCGCAAGGTGCTGCGCAATCTCTGCATGCACCTGGAGGCGATCCGCGACGGCGCGGGGCCTGATGTCGATCTCCTGCTTGACCTCAACTTCAATGCCAAGACCGAAGGCTATCTGAAGATCCTGCGCGCGATCGAGAAGATGGACATGTTCTGGGTCGAGATCGACACATTCAACCCGCAGGCGCTCGGCTACATACGTCGCCAGAGCCCGCATCCGATCTCGTCCTGCGAGACGCTACTCGGCCTGCGCGAATT
Organism: Bradyrhizobium sp. USDA 10063; assembly: GCF_054063735.1. NCBI lineage: Bacteria > Pseudomonadati > Pseudomonadota > Alphaproteobacteria > Hyphomicrobiales > Nitrobacteraceae > Bradyrhizobium > Bradyrhizobium sp. USDA 10063. Next base: position 2,495,990 of record NZ_JBSSGP010000002.1, read on the forward strand.
CCTGCCCTACTTCACCGAACAGGCGATGGACGTCGCGATCATCGACACACCCTGGAACGGCGTCTGGCAATCGATGAAGATCGCGAACGCCGCCGAACATTTCGAGGTCAACGTCGCCCCGCACAATTTCTACGGCCATCTCTGCACGATGATGAACGCGCACTTCTCCGCGGCGGTGCCGAATTTGCGGATCATGGAAACCGACATCGACCGGCTCGCCTGGGACCATGAGTTGTTCACGCATGTCCCTGACATCGTCGATGGTCACCTCGTGATTCCGGATCGGCCGGGCTGGGGCACCGAGCCGAACGAGGAAGGCCTGCGGGCGCATCCGCCGAAGAGCAAGGGTGGGCTGCTGAATTATGGGCAGGCAAAAAAGTAGCTCTATCCCTGCGTCGTCCCGGGCTTGAGCCGGGACCCATAACCACAGGCGCTAGTAATGCGTTCGGCCGCAACCAATCGCTCGCGCCACAACAACTGCCTGTGGTTATGGGTCCCGGCTCAAGGCCGGGACGACAGTGAGTGCGCGGCCCCGCCCATCCACAATCACTTATCCCCCGGCGCGTTCACGAATGCGCTTTCGATCACATCGCCGATCGGTTGCCAGACATTGCCGTCGAACTGCACCAGACGCATCTGCTTGATCGGGCGGAAGTCGGCCGGGCCGGTGTTGATCGCGATGCCCGGCAGCACGACGGGATTCAGATAGTTCTTTAGCGACGCGGCCTGGCGCATGATGTTTTCGCGCGACAGATCGTCGCCGCACTGGGTCAGCACCTGGACCATGGTCTCGGCCGCCGCGTAGCCGAAGATGGCGTAGCCATCCTCCTTGTCGCCGTCAGGGTAATATTTGTCCATGAAGGCCGACCATGCCTTGATCGGCTCGTCATCCTTCCATGCGGCGTCGCCAGCGTCCTTGAGGAAGGATGTCGAGATCACGCCGAGCGCATTCTGCAGCCCCGCCGGCCGCAACGCGCTGGCGATCGACGCCGAGGCATTGTCGAGGATGAAGACCGGATGCCAATCCAGATCGGCGGCGATGCGGATGGCGCGGGCGGCGATCGCCGGCGCCCCGTTGAACACCAATATGTCGGCGCCGGAATCCTTCAATATCTCGATCTGCACCTCGATCGAGGTATCGGACGCATCAAAGGCGAGATCGGCGACGATCATGCCGGCGGTATCGCCGAGCCCTTCCTGCAATCCCCTGAACAGATCGCGCCCGAACTGATCGTTCTGCCAGAGCACGGCGATCTTGCTGTCCGGATAGGATGCCTGGATGTAGTTCGCATAGATCTGGCCCTCGGCGCGGAACGTCGGCTGCCAGCCCATGGTCCACGGATACTTCTTCGGCTGCGCCCACTCCTGGTCGCCGGAAGCGACGAATAATTGCGGGACCTTCTTGTCGTTGAGGTAGGCCCGGGTCGCGAGATTGCTCGGTGTGCCGAATGAGCCGAACATCAGCAGCACGTTCTCCTTCTCGACCAGTTCGCGCGTTTGCTGAAGCGCCGTCCGCGGATTGGAGCTGTCGTCGACAGAGATGAACTTGATCTTTCGTCCGTTGATGCCTCCGCGCTCGTTGACCATGTCGAAATAGGCGGCCTCGGCCCTGCCGATGGTCGCAAAGGCCGCCAGCGGCCCGGTATAGGGCATGACGTTGCCGATGCGGATCTCGTTGTCCGCAGCGCCGGCCTCGGATGCCTGCTGGGCGCTGGACGGCGTCCATGCGAGAAGCGCCGCGGCGACGAGGGAGAGCGACAGTCTTGCTTTTCTTCGTTGCGTCAACATCGCTTCAAACCTGCTCGAACAGCAGCTTGCTGGGTTTTCCCGGTCCACAACAATAGCGCGCAAATATGGGCAGAGAAATGAAATGTAGCGCTGCGACAATCAGGCGGCCATCGACGGTCAGCGCAATGTGATGTCCAGCCAGCCCAAGGCGTTGACGGACACGCGGTCGCCAGTGTCGACCAGCACCGTCGTGGTCTCGGCCTCGATGATCGCGGGACCGGTGAGCGACTGGCCGGGACGGAGATCGTCGAGTCCATAGACAGGCACCTCGCGCCATCCGCCGAACCAGGCCTGGCGTCGGCTCCGGGGCGAACATGGCTCGACAGAGACCGCGGCCTTCGGTCCCTCGCCGCGCTGCGCCACCTCGCCTATTGCCGCGACGCGGGCGTTGACGAACACGACCTCCTGACCGGGCGAGGCATAGGTGTAGAGCTCTTCATGGCGGCGATGAAAGCGCTGCTCGATCTGCTCGACGACGTCATTCGCGTCCAGATCGAGATTGCCGAGCGGCACGTCGATCTCGAACACCTGCTCGCCATAGCGCATCTCGGCGGAGCGCTCGATGCTGACGGGACCTTTGAACCAGGAGCGGAGCCGGCCGGCGGCCTGTTGCTCGAGTTGGGAATACAGCTCGCGCACCTCGCTGGCGGAGATGCGCGCACCCGCGCCATAATGCGTGCGGCTCACTTCATAACGAAGATCGCTGGTCAGCATGCCCCACGCGGACAACACCGACGCCACCGTCGGCACGATGATGCGCCTGATCTCGAGTTCGCGCGCGACTTCCGCAGCGTGCAGGCCGGCCGCTCCGCCAAAACTCAGCAGCGCAAATTTCCGCGGATCGACGCCGCGGCGCAGCGTCATCAGCCGGATGCCGTCCGCCATCTTCAGGTTGATCATCTTGTAGATGCCGGCCGCGGCCTCCAGCCGCGACAGTTCCAACGCCGCTGCGATCCGGTCGATCGCCGCTTCCGAGGCCGCGCGATCGAGCGGACGCTTGCCGCCCATGAAGGCGCTGGCATCGAGATAACCGAGCACGACATTGGCATCCGTGACGGTGGCCGCGGTGCCGCCATTGCCGTAACAGGCGGGCCCCGGCACCGAGCCGGCGCTTTCCGGCCCTACCCGCAAGGTGCGGCTGCCATCGACGCTCGCGATCGAGCCGCCGCCGGCAGCAATGCTTGCGATGTCGAGGCTGCGCAGCGCGATGCGCTGGCCGGCCAGCATGCCGTCGGCCGAGAGCGCAGCCTGCCCGCCCGAGATCAGCGAGATATCGGTGCTGGTGCCGCCCATGTCGAACGGCACCAGGTCGGGAATTCCCAGGAGGTCCGCGCAGCGCCGGCTGCCGGAAATGCCGCCGGCCGGCCCCGACAGCACGGTGCCCGCCGCAAGCCGCGAGGCTTCCTCGACCGGCGCCATGCCGCCGTGCGACAGCACCACGAACAGCGTGCCCCTAAAGCCGGCTTCGGTGAGCCGCTGCTCGAGATTGGTCAGATAGCGCCGCACGATCGGCTCGACATAGGCGTTCACGATCGTGGTCGAGACGCGCTCATATTCCTTGATCTGCGGCAGCACGTCGCTCGAGCGCGAGATATTGATCCCGGGCAATTCCTTACCGAGCCGCTCGACGGCGGCAAGCTCGTGCGCAGGGTTGAGATAGGAATGCAGGAAGCAGACCGCGACGGACGTCGCGCCTGAGTTCTTCACTGCGGCGATCGCGTTGCCGAGCGATCCGGCATCGAGCGGGATCAACGCGCTGCCATCCGCCTTCAACCGCTCACGCACACCGAGGCGGCGCTCGCGCGGGACCAGCGGCTCCGGCGGCGGCGTGCGCAAATCGTAGCGATCGGGCTTCAAGCCTTCGCGCATCTCGACGACGTCGCGATGGCCTTCGGTGGTGAGCAGCGCCACCTTGGCGCCCTTGCGCTCCAAGAGCGCGTTGGTCGCGACCGTCGTGCCGTGAACCAGGCGATCGGTATTCGCCAGCATGTCCGTGCGCGTGACGTTCAGGCGGCGCGCCAGCTCTTCCAGTCCGGCCATCACGCCGATCGATTGATCCGATGGCGTGGATGGCGACTTCGCAAACACCGTGCGCCCCGCTTCATCCGTGGCGACCAGGTCGGTGTAGGTGCCGCCGACGTCAACTCCGATCGTGAACATGGTTATAGCGTGACGTGACTTGGTTGGCCGGGATGCGAGTTGACTTCACCTCTCCCGCTTGCGGGAAAGGTCGGCGCGCAGCGCCGGGTGAGGGCTCTCTCCCCACGCTCGGACAAAGTGAATCGCGGAGATACTCCCACCCCGGCCCTCCCCCGCAAGCGGGAGAGGGAGCACAGCTTCATCTTGGTTGCCATGCGATCCAATTTCATCATGTGCTAGCTCCGCTGCTCCACGGGAACGTCGACCAGGCCCTGCTCGATATCGCGCCGGCGCGCTTCCGCCGATCGCTTTGCCGGCGGTCCCCAGCCGCCGCCACCGGAGGAGCGGATCTCCAGGCAATCGCCGGGACGAAGCTCGATACCGACCTCCTTGGTCTTGAGCACACGCGGTTCGCGGCCCTCGGACAGCAGGCGATAGAGATGCGGCTTGCCGTCCTCGCCGCCGAGCATCCCGCAGGGGCCGTGGCGCACGCCCTCTCCGGCGGTGTTGCCCTTTGCGGGCTTTTCGGTTTCCAGCACCATGTCCAGCGAAACGCCGAGGCCGCCGCGAAACTGGCCGTCGCCGGCCGAACCCGGGCGGAATTCGTGATGGCGGAAATGGAGCGGGAAGCGCACTTCTGCGACTTCGATACTGCCGAATTTGAGGCCGCCGACGGTGTGCCACTCGCCGATCGACGACCAGCCGTCGCCGCCGGACGAAGCGCCGCCACCCGGGCGCGCTTGAAACATGTGCCAGATGAAGTTGCGTCCATTGCGAGGGTCCTCGCCCTGGATCGCGATCCGGAAGCGGCGGCCCCAACCGGCCATCGCGCGCTCCGGACAGGAGGCCGACAGCGCCTTGATGATCGCCTCGACGATCTCGTTGGAGGGATGGCTGGTGCATAGCGTCACCGGCCGGCCCGGATCGGCCCAGACCACGGTGCCTTGCCTGGCGATCACCTTCAACGGTCGCAATGCGCCGGTGTTTTTCGGAATGTCGGCGTCGATCAGATAGGCAAAGGCCATCGCCACCGCGGCCTGCATATTGGCATGTGACGAGTTAACGAAGCTCGTCGACTGCGGATCGGAATCGGACAGGTCGACCTCGATGTCGCTGCCCTTCTTGGTCACCTTCGCCGCGATGCGGATGTCGCTGCGGCCGTGGCCATCATCGTCGAGGAACGCTTCGCCATGGAAAACGCCATCCTTCCAGGTGGCAACGACGGCGCGGGTCTGCTGCTCGGTGGCATCGAGGATCGCTTCGATTGCGGCTTCCACCACGGGCGCGCCGAATTCGCCGAACAGTCGCACGACGCGGCGCTCGCCGAGATGGGCGGCGCCCAGCATCGCCGCAAGGTCGCCGCGGAATTCCCTGGGGTTGCGGATGTTGAGGGCGAGCAGATCAAGCAGGTCCTCGCGCAGCTTGCCGGCTTCGCAGAGCTTGATCGGAGGGATACGCAACCCTTCCTGAAAGATCTCGGTGGCATCAGGATTGTATGCGCCATGAGTGGCGCCGCCGATGTCGCTCTGATGGGCGCGGACGATGGTCCAGAGCAGGCGCTTGCCGCCATCGAAGACCGGCACGAAGGCGGTGAGATCGGGCAGATGGCTGCCGCCATGATAGGGATCGTTCAGCAGGATGACGTCGCCCGGCTCGACGTCCTTGAAGCGCTCTTCCACCGCAAGCGTCGCCCAGGGCAACGCGCCGACATGAACCGGGATGTGATCGGCCTGCGCGATCAGCCGCCCGCGCGTGTCGCAGATCGCCAGCGAAAAATCACGGCTGGAATTGAGGATCTGTGAATAGGACGTGCGAAGCATGGCTTCGCCCATTTCCCTGACAATGGAACTCAGCCGATGCTGAACGACGGAACGGGTGATGGGATCGATCTTGGCGGACATGCCGCCTACTTTATCTCGGCAACCGACGACGTATAGATCAAAAACACCACCGTTCCGGCCAGCAGGGCGGCGGCCATGAACATCATCACGGCCGCCAATCCGTAGAGCGCCGCAACCGCGCCGGTTATGGACTGCATCAATGCCGCACCGAGGAAGAACGAAAGATTGATCGCCGAAAGCGCCTTGCCGGCGCTCTGGGCGTCAACGAGTTGCCTGGTCATGCCATAGAGCAGCGGCTGCGCCGAGACGGCCAAGCCGATCAGAACGAACAGGACGAGATCATATTGCGGCGGCATGACGGCGACGCCGAACAGGCCCGACACCGGGTAACCCGGAGCTCCCAGGGCCATCAGGAGCAGCAGCAGCGCCGATGCGAAATGCGTCGCCGCAACCACGGTGCGCCGGTGACCGAACCTGCGATCGACCATGCCGATGCAGACCGGGCCTATGATCAGCGCCAACGTGAACAGTCCGAGTTGGTTGCCGGCTTCGATGCGGGTGAGCCCCTTGACCTCCATCAGCCACGGCCCGCCCCACAAACCCCTTAGTACCAGCGACGCCGCCAAGGAGACCAGCGACAAGGCGACCAGGCCTCGGAGCGGGCGAGACAGGCCGAGGCGCAAGACTTCCATCATTTGCGAAAGCGGCGACGAATCGTCCTTGTGTTCGGCCGGCTGTTTCGGCACCAGCACGAACACCGCGAGCGCCACCGCGACGCCGCCAATCGCCGATATCCAGAACCCCGCCCGCCAGCCAAGACGGTCGACCACGAAGGCCAATGGGCTCGACGACAACAGCATGCCGATATTGCCGATCGACAGGATGGCGCCCGACCACAGGCCAAACTGCGCCGGAGCGAGCTGCTTGGCGGCGAGCGTCATCGGACACATCAGCATGCCCGATGTCGCGATCCCCAGCACGAGCTGGCCAATGAGGAAGCTCTCCGGTCCGGTCGCAAACGCGGATGCCATCGCACCGAAGATGGTTCCGACGAGCAGGCTGAGCGAGACCGGGCGGACGCCGAAACGGTCCATGGCGGCGCCGACGGGGACCTGCGATGCGGCAAACGCGAAATGGTAGATCGAGGTCAGGCTCGCGAGCGTCTGCGGCGGCGTCGCGAAATCGGCAGCCATCAGGTCGAGGCTGATGGCCGGGATCGTCCGCAGCAGGGTCGATAGCATATGGCCGCAAGCCAGGGCCAAGAGTGCAAAAATCAGCGTGCGGGTACTCGAGCCCGCATCATTTTTGGCAACGCCGTCCACGAATCATCTCGTTCCCGAGGAATTTCGGGACGGCGTATCACCAATGGGCTGCTAAAGCCAATCTGTGCCTAGGTATTGGGCAGGTCAGTGCTTGTGGAACACCAGCGTCCGCACTTCGATGCTCTCGCGAGGCTCGGCATCGGCCGGCGTCGTGGGATCGATGAAGGCGGTATGCGGCGCGAAGCGCGTGCGGCCGTCGGTTGCGGAATCGTAGCACTTGAGCAGCAGCGCCTCGTCCGGCGTCATCTCCGGGAAATAGAACCAGCGATGCTTCGCGTTGTATTTGACGGAATAGGTCTCGCCGCGACGATTCGGATAGATCAGGTCGGACGCGATCAGATCACCCGGCTCCACCGACTGGCCATCGCACATCGCCAGCGGGGCATCGCGCAGCGGACCACGGATCGGCCGCCAGAGGTTGATCACCTGAGCGCGACCTTTGAGCAGTTCGTTGGCTTCCTCGGGCAAATGTTCGAAAACGCGGTTGCGGCCCGACAGATCAGTCTGGTCGACATGGACCCGCGTCGCCGGCTGGCGTGGGGTGCCGTCACGCACATCAGGTGCGCCCTCGACGCGCTTGCGCACGGTGTGATCGAAGATGACGACACGATCGGCCTTCAACGTCGCCTTCAGGAAGGCTTCGACGGCGGGATAGTAGACGCGCCTGATCTCGTTATCGTCGTAATAGTTCTTCACCACGGTCGGATGCTTGACCAGAGCAAAGCCTTCGCGATCGAGCGAGAATTGATCGGCGATCAGGCGGCCGTCGAAGATCGGAATATCGTGGGGTTCGGGCAGCGCCGTCGACTTGGCTTCGCCGGCCGGCGGATCAAAGGCGTAGGTGCGGGGCTTGCCCGCTACCGGGGCAAGATAGTTGAGCTCGGCGGTGACGAAGGGAAGCGACTCGATCTTGGTTTCATGCAGGCCCATGGTGGTCTCCCGGACTCCCTATTGTTCGTTCTGTATCATTTTGGCCGGGTGAGCTGCCCCGGCAAGGGAGCGCAATAAATAGCAACGTTGACATTCTTGCGAGCGTGAAACGTGGAAAATCCTTTCGGCGCTTCCGACTCGCCAAGCGGATTATTTCTGCCGATCACGCCTCTGAGAGGTGCGCTCCCTCGCCCGCTTGCGGGAGAGGGTCGGGGTGAGGGTGCTTCCGCGCCGAACGCTGTTCGTGCGGAGAGAGCCCCCACCCGCTGCGCTGAAGCGCAGCGACCTCCCCCGCAAGCGGGAGAGGTGAACGAGTTCGCGGATTGATCCACTCAACCAAGTTGTACAGCACGGCCTCACAAGCCCGTGCCCTTGCCGATCGCAGTCGCAAACGAGCGGTCCACGATCTCGGCGGCATTGAGCTTCTCCTTGATCAAACCCCAGCGGTGATAGAGATCGATGGTCTTCTGCTCGTCGCTCACGACGCCGTCGTCGATCGGCGTGATCTGGATCTTGGCCCGCGCCAGCCAGTTCAGCGGCACCGCGGTCGGGATGTTCATCAGCTTGCCCCAGGTCTCGGCATAGCCGGCCACACATTGTTCTGCGACCACGTCCGCGCCGCGGCGAGACGGCGGACGAAATCCTGCAGTTGCTCGTGCTTGTCCTTGATCGCGTTGGGCGTTGCGACCTGAAAGCCGAGGCCGGGCGTGATGCCCTCCGCCGTGATCACGCGGCGCGACTTGAACAGCACCTCTTCCTGGCTGACATAGGGTTCCCAGGTCGACCAGGCCTCGACCGATCCTTGCGTGTAGGCGACCTTGGCATCCGACGGGGCGAGGAAGACGATCTGAACCTCGCTCGCCTGCCAGCCCCTGGATTCGAGCGCAGCCAGGATCAACTGGTGACCGATCGAGCCGCGACCGGTCGCGATCTTCTTGCCGCGCAAATCGTCAAAGCTTTTGATCGCGGATTTTTCGGGCACCACGATTGCGAGCCCTTCGCGCGACTGCCGCACGGCGGCGATCGCCTTCACCGGCACGCCCGCCGCAGCGGCAAAGGTGAACGGCGCATCGCCGACGAGCCCGGTGTCGATCGCGCCGGCGCTGAGCGCTTCCAACAGCGGCGCGGCCGCCGCGAACTCCTTCCACTCTATCTTGTAGGGCACGTCCTTGAGCACGCCGGCGGCTTCCATCACCGCCTGCGAATTGCCCTTCTGGTCGCCGACGCGCAGCGTCGTTTGTGCGGCGGCGGCGCCCACGCCGCCGAGTGCGAGAACAATCGCGAGAACGAACCGGATCATTCGGCGGCAATCCCACGCCTGGCGTCGCGCTCGGCAATCAGCCTGCGCGTCAGCGGGATCAGCTCACGGCCATAGTCGATCGCATCGATCAGGGGATCGAAGCCGCGGATCAGGAAGTGACTGACGCCGAGATCGTAGTAGTCGCCCAACACCTCGGCGACCTGCTCTGGCGTCCCGACCAGCGCAGTGGTGTTGCTGTTGGCGCCGGTCAGCTTGGCAATCTCGGTCCACAACCGCTTGTCGATGCGGGCGCCCTGGTCGGCAAGCGCGAGCAGCCGCCTCGCACCGGCGGTAGCATGGCCGTCCGCCGGCTTGCGATAGCCGGTCCGATCCTGCAATTCGGTGGCGCGCTCGAGGATCGCCTGCGCCTTGGCCCATGCCTTCTCCTCGGTATCGGCGAGGATCGGCCGCACCGAGAGGCTGAAGCGCGGCGCCGGGCGGCCGTGCCTGGCGGCAGCAGTGCGCACGCGCGCGGTGACGTCGCGCACCTGCGCATAAGATTCGCCCCACAGCGCGAAGGTGTCGGCGTGCTTGCCCGCGACCTCGATCGCGGCATCGGAGCCGCCGCCGACGAAGGTGTAGATGCCGCCCTTCTGATGTGGCTTGACCTGCGAAAAGCCGCGTTCGACCTGGTAATACTTGCCACGATAGTCGAACGGCTTTTCGCTGGTCCATTCCAGGCGAACGATGTCGAGAAATTCGCCGGTGCGCGCGTAGCGCTCGTCCTTGTCGTCGAGCGTGTTGCCGTCCTGGCGCAGCTCGGTGGCGTTGCCGCCGGTGATGACGTGCAGCGAGACCCGGTCGGGGTGGAACTGGTCGAGCGTGGCGAGTTGGCGCGCCAGCAGCGTCGGCGCGGTGAAGCCCGGCCGCTGCGCGATCATCACTTTCAACTTCCTGGTGATGCCGAGCACGTGCTGGGCGACCTGCAACGCATCCGGCGTCGTCGAATGAAATGCGAGCAGCGCACGATCGAAGCCGGCAAGCTCATGTGCCTTGGCCACCGTCTCGATATAGGGCGGATCGAGCACGGGACCGGAGCGGACAATGGTCTCCGAGGAATTGTTGTTGGTGATGAAACCGATGAACTCGACGGACATGGGGAAGCTCCGATCTTGTTGGCTGTTGTTCAGATGCCCAGCGCCAGGCGTCCGACGGCGATGCGGGTGGAGTCATCCTGCGGGGTGTGGACGCGGCCGCACAGCACGTCGCGAAAATGCCGTTCCAGCGGATTGTGTCGCGACAGGCCGTGATTGCTGGCAAGTGACAGCGCGTCCTCCACCACGGCGACGGCGTTGTTGGTCACCGTCAGCTTGACGATATTGGACTCGGTCGCACTGAGCACAAGGCCGGCATCGAACTCGCCGGCGAAACTGTCGATCAGCCGGGCATTGACCGCAAGCCGCGCCTCGATGCCGCCAAGAATTTCCTGGGCGCGCGGCAATGTCGCGAGCGGGGCACCGAGATTGGCCGGGACGCGTTCGCGCAGGAACTTGATCAGCCAGTCGCGCGCGGCGCGGGCGACTCCATCATAGATCGCAGCCACGAAGATGGCGTGGATCGTCGCCTGGGTGACGTCAGGCGCGGTCCATTCCTCCGGCTTGCGGACATCGACTTCGTAGTCGAGCGGGAATACGACGTCCTCGAAGATGACGTCGTGACTGCCGCTCGCACGCAGGCCGAGATGGTTCCAGCTCTCCTCGATCCTCATTCCGGGCAAACCCGCGGGGACCAGGAACTGGCCGACGCGTGTTTCCGGCTCGTCGGTCCTGGCCCACACCAGATACCATTTCAGGATCGGCGCGCCGGTCGAATAGATCTTGCGGCCGCTCAGCCGCCAGCCGGTCTCGGTGCGGCGCGCAATCGTCGCCGGCAGGCCGCCGCGCGCCGGCGATCCGAGTTCGGGCTCGACACGCAGCGCATTGATCAGCGCGACACCTTCGACTGTCTCCTTGGCGAGCTTGCGCGACAGGCGCGCGGGCCAGCGCGGGCTGCGCGCCATCACGAGATGATTGATGTAATGCATCGACAGCACGAGCGCGGTCGACGGATCGGCCTTGCCGATGATGGTAAGGATGCGCGTAGTGTCGCGCGCGCCCGCCCCTGCTCCGCCGAGTGCGGCGGGAACGGTCAGCGCGAGGAGATCGGCTTTCGCGAGGTCGTCGAAATTCTCAAAGGGAAAACTGGCGTCGCGGTCGTGTGCCGCGGCCCGCTCGGCGACGACCTCGGCGAGCTTTGATGCGCGCGCAACATGGTCCAGCGCTTCCCACGATAGCCGCTCCTTCGCCGCCGTCGTCACCATGTCGCGTCCAGCCCGAGCAGGCCGAGAATCTGCCGGCGCAGATCGGCGAGATAGGGATCGCCACGATGACGCGGATACGGCCGATCCACCTTGATATCGGCCTTGACGCGCGCCGGGCGGTCGCTGAGCACGATGACACGGTTGGCGAGGAACAGCGCCTCCTCCGCGTCGTGCGTGACGAGCAAGGTCGTAAAGCCCTTGCGCTGCCAGAGTGAGACGATCTCGGCCTGCATCGTGATCCGCGTCAGCGAATCCAATTTGCCGAGCGGCTCGTCGAGGACGAGCACCTTCGGATCGTTGACCAGCGCCCGCGCCAGTGCGACGCGCTGCGCCATGCCGCCGGAGAGCTGATGCGGATAGGCTTTCCTGAAGGCGGAGAGGCCGACCAGATCGATCGCCGCATCGACCCGCTGGCGTTGGCTTTTCAGGATGCCCTGCGCCTCCAGCCCGAGCGCGACATTGTCCCAGACAGAGCGCCAGGGAAACAGCGTCGGATCCTGGAACACGACCACGCGCGACGGGTGCGGTCCCGCGATGCGGATGTCGTCCTCGCGCAAGATGCCGCTGCGCGGTTTCTCCAGTCCCGCGACCAGCCGCAGCAGCGTGGACTTGCCGCAGCCGGACGGGCCAAGCAGCGCGACGAACTCGCCGGGCTCGATCGCGAGGGTGACGTCGTCCAGCACCGGCAGCACTGCGCCATCGATATCGAAGGCATGATTGACATGCTCAACATCGAGCGCGGCGCCGACCGCGGGAGTGGTGACGGCTTGGGCCAAGGCAGGCGCTACCATTTGACGACACCCTTCTGCCAGACCAGCAGGCGGTCGCGCGTCTTGAACAGCAGCGTGATCGCACCGGAGCAGAGCAGCGACATCACGATCAGCGCGGCATACATGTTGGCGTAGGCCGCCCAGCCTTGCGCCCACTGCAGGTACCAGCCAAGGCCGGCCTTGACGCCGATCATCTCGGCGACAACCAGCACGGCGAACGAGGCCCCGAGCCCCATAAAGAGGCCGACGAAGACATGCGGCAGCGCTGCGGGGATCGCCACCTTCAGCACCAGGAAGGACGGCTTTGCGCCCAGCGTGCGCGCGACGTCGTAATAGGCGTTCGGCACGCTCGCAACGCCGGACCAGGTCAGGACCGTCACCGGGAAACCGGTGGCAAGCGCGATCAGGAATGTGCTCGCGCTCCAGCTCGAGGGGAAGGTGAAGAAGGCGAAGGGCAGCCAGGCGGTCGCCGGCAATGGGCCGATGAAGCGCAGCACCGGATGTACCCAGTAGCCGACCTTCTGCGACCAGCCGATCGATACGCCGGTCAGAAAGCCGATGGCGGCGCCGATGATATAGCCACCGAGTTGCAGTTTCACGGACGCAATGATGCTGTCGAACAGCTTCGGCAGGTCGTCGGTATAGACCTCCAGGATCGCCTGCGGCGGCGGGAAGAACGGCAGCGGCAGCCAGCCGAACTTTGCGGTGGCGACTTCCCACAGCGTAAAGAAGGCCCCGAGCGCCAGCAGCCACGGCGCGCGCCGGCGCAGCGCAACCCCTGCGCCGCCGAGGAAGTCGGCGCCAAGCGTGCCGAGCACCGCAAAGGCCGCGATGACGAATGCGCCGATGCCGAGCGACTGAGTCCGCGACCAATCGCCGAGATCTTCCCAATAGAGGCAGGATGCACCGAATGCCAGCCACGCCAGCGTCGCGCCGATGCCGGCGCCATAGCCGCTGTCGCGGAACTTCCCAATCCAGCCCGGGCTGACACCCGCCGCAGACTGTCCGGCCGCTGCGATATCAGACACTGAATACGTCGACATAAATCCGTTCCGCGAATTTCGCCGTGTCGGTGCTCTGCTTGAACACGGACACGGTCTTCAGGTCATCGGCGTACCCCTTCAGCTCGCGCTTCAGGACTTCGCCGACGGGGTGATGGTGATGGGTGTGGTAGCGCGCCATCGCTTCGAGATCGGCCAGCGTCGCAGTCTTCGGCGCATAGGGCTGGAACGACTTCGCCGCCTTGTCCGGGTTCTGCGAGGTGAACATCGCCGCATCGAGCAGCGCCTGGGTGATCGCGCGCGCGACATGCGGCTCGTTACGCACGAGAGAGCCGCGGAGGCCGACGATACAGCAGGTCTTGTCGCGATATTCGTCGTCGAGATTGGAGGCGACTTCCTTGTATTGGCTATCCTTCAGCCAGAGATAGGCGAGCGGATCGGAGGCCAGGAACGCCTGCACCTCGCGCTTCTCGACCGCGACGTTGAGGAGGTTGCCGGGATAGGCGCGCCAGTCGACGTCCTTGTTCGGATCGATGCCCTGCTTGGCAAGCTGGATCGAGAAGAAGTTCTTGTCTGGCCCCGCGAGATCGCCGACCGCGACGATCTTGCCCTTGAGATCGGCGAGCTTGTCGACGCCGGAGCCAGCGCGCGTCAGCACGCGCATGCAGCCGCCATGGGTGCCGGCGGCGATCTTGACGTCAAAGCCCTGCTCCAGCGGCTTGAGCCAGCGCAAGGCCATGCCGAGCCCCGCGTCGCTCTTGCCAGTGGCGATCGCCTCCAGCAACTGGTCGGTCGAGCCGCTGTAGTTGACGAGCTCGATGTCGAGGTTCTGCTTCTGGAAGAAGCCGTAGTCGATCGCGACCGGCAGCGGCGCGAGGCACACCGCGCCTGCGTTCCACGACAGCTTCAATTTGCGCGGCGCACCGGTCAGCGGCGGCGCGTCGGATGCCGTTTTGCAGATGGGAAATTCGGAGAAGTCGATCGCTGGTATCGCACCGCGCGCCGAGAATGCCTGCGCGCCGAAGGCCCCGATCGGCGCGGCAAAGGCTGCAGCAGCACCGGCCCGTAACAGCGTGCGCCGATCCATCGACAATCTATTCTTCTCTTCAATCGACATGTTCACCCCTATGTTCGACATGGCTCCGCCATCCGCGCGAACGGCCCAGCCCGCGCACATCTCATTCAGAGCTATTGTTGTAAAAAGGCGGATTTCTCCGGCGCTGTTCGCACTCAAAGCAACGCACAAATGATGCGGTGCGATCGTATCATCGTCAATGAAATGGAATTTCGAATGTCGAGCGCACGAAAGGGATTATCTCCACGATCACAGCGGTGGACGATGAAACGATTTCGTCGTAGCGCGATCGTCGGCAGCTTACGTACTGCCGCCAATGGCGCAGGCATTTGACCGTCTCGTAACGCTGCACGTAGCGCCTTCTCCGCAGAGGATACCAACGAGACGTTCTTTGTCGCTCGCGTCGCGAATACAGATTTCCGTTTCGTTGACTGCGAGGGCTTCGCCCATAGACTTGATGGAGCGCCCTACATGCTCACGACACAATGGGCGCACCAAATCAGAAAAGAGATGGACATGCGCAGACTCACTCGCCTTCACGCCGTCACGCGCAAGCTGGCGACAGCATTCGTCGCAACCGCAATTGCCCTTTCCTCAGTCCTCGCAGCGCTTGCCGACGACACGATCGTGCTGCGCGTCGGCGACCAGAAGGGCGGCAACCGTTCGCTGCTCGACATCTCAGGTTTCGGAAGGGACCTGCCCTACAAGATCGAGTGGTCGGAATTTCCCGCCGCAGCACCAATCCTCGAAGCGTTGAACGCGGGCGCGCTCGACGTCGGCTATACCGGCGACCTCTCTTTTCTTTCGGTCTATGCGGCGGGCGCGCCGATCAAGGCGATCGGCGGCACGCGCTCCGACGCCAGGACGCAAGCCATCCTGGTGCGCCAGGATTCGCCGATCAAGACCGCGGCTGATCTCAGGGGCAAGCGCCTCGCCGGCACGCGTGGCGGCTGGGGGCAATTCCTGATCGACGCGACGCTAGAGAAGTCCGGCTACAAACTCGAGGACGCGACCTTCGCGCCGCTCGGACCCGTCGACGCCAAGATCGCGCTGCTCGCGGGTTCGATCGATGCCTGGGCGGTGTGGGAACCCTATATTTCGTTTGCGACGCTGAAGGACAAAGCGCGCATCGTTGCCGACGGCCAGGGCCTGACGCCGACCATCACCTTCATCGTCGCCTCAGACAGCGCCATCGCCACCAAGCGCGCCGCGGTCCGGGACCTGCTGCAGCGGCTGAACAAGGCACGGCTGTGGTCGCTCGATCATCTCGCCGAATATGCGAAGAACACCGCCGAGCTGACCAAACTTCCCGAAGACGTGCTGCTGAGCGCCTATACCGCGCAGAAGACCAGCCCGATCGCAATCGATGAGAACGTGGTCAAGGAAGTGCAGGCAGCCTCCGACCGCGCCACACGCTACGGCATCCTGTCGAAGACGCTCGACGTCAGCAAAGCTGTCGATCGCAGCTTCACAAGCGCGGCGAGTCTCAACTAGCTGTTTGGCGGCTGTGGACGAGCGGGCCTCATGGTTCGAGACGCGCCGCAAGCGGCGCTCCTCACCATGAGGGTCTAAGATTCTGCCGCGAAATCAGACCTCATCCTGAGGAGCGCGCTCGCGCGCGTCTCAAAGGATGGGCCGCGAAGAGACCGCCCACCAAGTTCTATTTCACATGTGATAGCCCTCCCCCTTTCAGGGGGAGGGAATTAAGCGAGGAGACATGCGGTGCCCGGTCCTCTTCATCTCGCGCTCATCGCCACGGGCCACTTGGCCTGCATGGCCTTGCTCGTGACGCTTTCGCTCTGATGGCTTGTTCGCGCGAGCGCTGACAGCCGCGCCCCGCGTGCGGAGGGATAGAGAGTCAAGCGTGACTCGGACGCCGGGCGCGTTTCACAGCAAAAAGGCCCCCGCTTCCGGAGGCCTCTTGCCTTAGACCGCGTCCTTGGCAGCCTTGACCGGGCGAGCCCGGACGACCTTGCGGGCCGGCTTGGCCTTGAACACCGTCTCTTCGCCGGTGAAGGGGTTGATGCCCTTGCGCGCCTTGGTCGCGGGCTTCTTGATCACCACGAACTTCGCGAAGCCGGGGACGAGGAACACGCCGTTCTTCTTCAGCTCCTTATGACCGACGTCCGTGAGGGTATCCATCACGTTCTTGACGTCGCGCTTGGAGAGTTCGGTGGTGGTCGCGATCTTCTCGATCAGTTGCGACTTCGACAATTGGGTAGCCATGGTTGCTCCATTGATTCTGGAAACGGCACGTTATGGCGGAAACTGGCTAAAAAAACAGGGTTTTCAGCATTCTTCACAGCTATATCGCCGCTGATACACCGAAATCCTGCGTTTTTCCCGGGTTTTTTCGCTGGTCGAGGCCTAGCCAGCCCTTCTATACGCCCTCGAACCAGCCATCCGACACCCCGTTGACCCCTATTTTTCCGCTGCAGATTCGCAATCGGTGATTCGCGAAAGCCCGTTTCATCCAACCGCAGCCAATATAGTGTCGGGCGCGAAGCCCGGAGAATGATCGTTCAGATTGTGCGCAATTAAAGAAAATGACCCGGGTTCCCCTCCCATCATAACATCGGCTAAAGACGGCCCGCGGCCCATGCCGCGCGCTGCCCGACGCTACCCGACGCGCCCTTTGGAGACCTTGTATGGATTTGACCCGCCTCGAGATCAACCGCCGCACCGCGCTTCTGACGTCCGCCGCCATCGCCGCCAACGTCATCAACCCGATGCGGGCATTTGCGCAGGAGACCCCGCGCAAGGGCGGCGTGTTCAACGTCCATTACGGCGCCGAGCAGCGCCAGCTCAATCCCAGCCTGCAGGCCTCGACCGGCGTCTACATCATCGGCGGCAAGATCCAGGAGAACCTGGTCGACCTCGACGCCGACGGCAAGCCGGTCGGCGTGCTTGCCGAGAGCTGGGAAGCCGCCCCCGACGGCAAGACCGTCACCTTCAAATTGCGCAAGGGCATCACCTGGCACGACGGCAAGCCGTTCACCTCCGATGACGTCGCGTTCACCGCGATGAACATGTGGAAGAAGATCCTGAACTACGGCTCGACGCTGCAGCTCTTCCTGACCGCCGTCGATACGCCGGATCCGCAGACCGCGATCTTCCGCTACGAGCGGCCGATGCCGCTCAACCTCCTGCTGCGCGCCCTGCCCGACCTCGGCTACGTCTCCGCCAAGCACCTCTACGAGAATGGCGACATCCGCCAGAACCCGACCAACCTGGCGCCGGTCGGCACCGGCCCGTTCAAGTTCGTCAAATATGAGCGTGGGCAATACATCATCGCCGACCGCAATCCCGACTACTGGCGGACGAACGCGCCCTATCTCGACCGCATCGTCTGGAAGGTGATCACCGATCGCGCCGCCGCGGCCGCGCAGATGGAAGCCGGCGAATTGCACTATAGCCCGTTCTCCGGACTCACGATCTCGGACATGGCGCGGCTTTCCAAGGACAAGCGCTTTGTGGTCTCCACAAAGGGCAACGAAGGCAACGCGCGCACCAATACGATCGAGTTCAACTTCCGCCGCAAGGAACTTTCCGACATCCGCGTCCGCCGCGCGATCGCGCATGCGATCAACGTGCCGTTCTTCATCGACAACTTCCTCGGCGACTTCGCCAAGCTCGGCACCGGCCCGATCCCCTCGACCTCGACCGACTTCTATTCGGGCGCCAACACGCCGCAATATCCTTACGACAAGGCCAAGGCGGTCGCGCTGCTCACTGAAGCCGGCTACAAGCCGGGCGCCGGCGGCACGCGCTTCTCGCTCCGGCTGCTGCCCGCGCCGTGGGGCGAGGACATCTCGCTGTGGTCGACCTTCGTCCAGCAATCGCTGCAGGAAGTCGGCATCCCCGTCGAGATCGTGCGCAATGACGGCGGCGGGTTCTTAAAGCAGGTCTACGACGAGCACGCCTTCGATCTCGCCACCGGCTGGCACCAGTACCGCAACGATCCCGCGGTCTCGACCACGGTCTGGTATCGTTCCGGCCAGCCCAAGGGCGCGCCCTGGACCAACCAATGGGGCTGGGAGGACAAGACCGTCGACAAGACCATCGACGATGCGGCCACCGAAGTCGATCCGGTCAAGCGCAAGGCGCTCTATGCCGAGTTCGTCAAGGAGGTGAACACGGAACTGCCGGTCTGGATGCCGATCGAGCAGATCTTCGTCACCGTCATCACGGCGAAAGCCCGCAACCACTCGAACACCCCACGCTGGGGCTCGACGAGCTGGCACGATCTTTGGCTTTCCGCCTGATCCCATATCGGTCAAGATGAGAGCATGCGCATCTTGAGCCTTGCGGGGCGGCGACTCGCCGCCTCGATCCCCACCCTGTTCCTGATTTTGATCGGCGTTTTCCTGCTGCTGCAGATGGCGCCGGGCGACACCGTTGACGCGCTGATGGCGCAGATGGGCGGCGGCGACGCCGCTACCGCGCGCGAATTGCGTCAGTTTTACGGGCTCGATGTGTCAGTCCCGATGCAGCTCGCCAACTATCTCTGGCGACTGGTGCGGCTCGATCTCGGCTTCTCCTCGATCTACGGCAAGCCGGTGGCTTCCGTGATCCTGGAGCGGCTGCCGCCGACCATCCTCCTGATGACGGCGTCGCTGTCCTTTGCGTTCTTCTTCGGGCTGGTGTTCGGCGTGATCGCCGCGCGCGGCGTCAACCGCTGGCCGGATACGCTGATCTCGACGCTCGGATTGATCTTCTATGCGACGCCGTCGTTCTGGTTCGGCCTGATGGCGATCGTGGTGTTCTCGGTCTATCTGCAATGGCTGCCGCCCGGCGGGTTCGAAGATATCGGCATCGTGCAGACCGGCATCTGGCGCGTGCTCGATATCGCTGGCCATCTGGTGCTGCCGACGCTGACGCTCGGGCTGATCTTCCTTGCCATTTACCTGCGCATCATGCGGGCCTCGATGCTGGAGGTGCTCAATCTCGATTTCGTCCGCACCGCACGCGCCAAGGGCCTGGACGAGACCCATGTCGTGACGCGGCATGTGCTGCGCAATGCGCTGCTGCCGATGGTGACGCTGATCGGGCTGCAGGCCGGCACCATGCTCGGCGGCTCGGTCGTGGTCGAAAGCGTGTTCTCGCTGCCGGGCCTCGGGCGGCTGGCCTACGAATCCGTGGTGCAGCGCGACCTCAACACGCTGCTCGGCATCGTGTTCGTCTCGGCCCTGCTCGTGATCGTGGTCAACTTCGTGGTCGATCTTCTCTATGCGCGGCTCGATCCGCGCATACAGGCGGATGGCTGACATGGACGCGCTGAAACGCTATTTCCGCAGCCCGGCCGCGGTGATCGGCCTGATCCTGCTGCTCGTCGTGATCGCGATGGCGATCAGCGCCGGCTGGCTCTATCCGCGCGATCCACTGTCGCTGGCAGGACGGCCGCTGATCTGGCCGTTCTCCAATCCGCGTTTCCTGCTGGGCACCGACAATTCCGGACGCGACATCGCCGCCCAGATCTTCTATGGCGCGCGGATTTCGCTGTTGATCGGCGGCGTCGCAACCGCAATCGCAATCCTGATCGGAATCCTGGTCGGCGCCTTCGCCGGCTATTATGGCGGCTGGGTCGACAATGTCCTGATGCGGATCACGGAGGCATTCCAGACCCTGCCGAATTTCGTGCTGCTGCTGGTGCTGGTCGCCGTCTTCGGCTCGACGCTCACCACCGTCACCATCGCGGTCGGCGTCGTCTCATGGCCGGCACCGGCGCGATTGACCCGCGCCGAGTTCCTCTCGCTGCGCAACCGCGAATTCGTCCAGGCCGGCAAGACGCTGGGGATGCGGGACATCAAGATCATCCTGGGCGAGATCCTGCCAAATGCGCTGCCGCCGGTGATCGTCTATGCCAGCGTGGTGATGGCGGTCGCGATCCTGCTGGAAAGCGCGCTCGCCTTCCTTAGGCTGTCTGATCCCAACGTCGCCTCCTGGGGCAATCTGATCGGGCTCGGCCGCGACGTGCTGCGGGTGCAATGGTACGTCTCGGCGATCCCCGGGATCGCCATTCTCGTCACCGTGCTTGCGGTATCGCTGGTCGGCCAAGGCCTCAACGACGCGCTCAATCCGAGGCTGAAGAGCCGATGAGCGACGCCATCCTTTCGCTCGAAAGCCTGAGCGTGCGCTTGCCGGAAGGCGCCGACCGACCCCATGCGCTATCGGACGTCTCGCTTTCGATCGCCTCGAACGAGATCCTCTGCGTGGTCGGCGAATCCGGTTCCGGCAAGTCGATGATGGCGAACGCCATCATGCGGCTGTTGCCGAACGAGGTCAAAATCGAGAACGGCCGGATGCTGTTCGAGGGTCGGGATCTCTGCGCTGCTGACATCGCCGAGATGCGGGAAGTCCGCGGCGCCGGCATCGCCATGATCTTCCAGGAGCCGATGACAGCGCTCAATCCGCTGCGCACCATCGGCGACCAGATTGGCGAGATGTTCTCGATCCACACGGAACTATCGAAAGCGGAGATCAACGCCCGCGTGCTGGCGCTGCTCGCCGACGTCCGCATTCCCGATCCCAAACTGGCCGCGAAGGCCTATCCGCATGAGCTCTCCGGCGGCCAGCGCCAGCGCGCCATGATCGCGATGGCGCTGGCGCTCGACCCGAAACTCCTGATCGCGGACGAGCCGACCACCGCACTCGACGTCACCACGCAGGCGCAGATCTTGAAGCTGATCCGTGACCTGCAGCAACGGAAGAAGACGGCGGTGCTGTTCATCACCCACGATTTCGGCGTCGTCGCCGAGATCGCCGATCGTGTCGTGGTGATGCAGCACGGCAGGATCGTCGAACACGGCACGGCTGACGAGGTGCTGAACCATCCGGCGCACCCTTACACCCGGCAGCTCATTGCCGCCGTGCCGCCGCTGAAAGCACCGCCGCCACGGCCGCTATCGGGGGAGAACATCCTGACGATTTCCAACGTCTCAAAGACCTATCGCACCGGCGGCTTCCTCGGACGTGGCGCGCGAGTAACGGCCGCGGTCAAGGAAGCCTCGCTTGATCTGCCGAAGGGCGCAACGCTCGGCATCGTCGGCGAATCCGGCTCGGGCAAGTCAACCTTGGCGCGCTGCATCGTGCGCCTGATCGATCCCGACTCCGGATCGATCGTGCTCG
Organism: Bradyrhizobium sp. USDA 10063; assembly: GCF_054063735.1. Lineage (NCBI taxonomy): Bacteria > Pseudomonadati > Pseudomonadota > Alphaproteobacteria > Hyphomicrobiales > Nitrobacteraceae > Bradyrhizobium > Bradyrhizobium sp. USDA 10063. The sequence goes on from NZ_JBSSGP010000002.1 coordinate 2,517,583, forward strand.
ACGGCAGGGACTGGGCAAAACTGTCACGCGAGGAAGTCCGCCGCCAGACCCGACATATCCAGATGGTGTTCCAGGATCCGTTTGCCTCGCTCAACCCACGCCGCAAGGCCGCGGAGCTGGTGGCGCAAGGCCCCATCGTGCACGGCACGCCGCGCGCGACGGCAATTGCCGAAGCCAGGAAACTGTTCGAGCTGGTCGGCCTCGATCCGTCCGCCGGCGACCGCTATCCGCACGAATTCTCCGGCGGCCAGCGCCAGCGCATCGGGCTCGCGCGTGCACTGGCGCTGAAGCCGGACGTGTTGATCGCGGACGAGCCTGTGTCTGCGCTCGACGTGTCGGTGCAGGCGCAGGTGCTAAAACTGCTGGCCGGACTGCGGCAGCGGCTCGGCCTGTCCATCATCTTCATCACCCACGACCTGCGCGTCGCCGCGCAGATCTGCGACCTCGTCGCGGTCATGAAGGATGGTGCGGTCGTCGAGCACGGACCGGCCGCCGAGGTATTCGGCGATCCCAAACATCCCTATACCCAGGCGCTGCTGGACTCGATTCCCGGCGGCGAGTTTGCGCGCGAGCACGAAACAGTGAGCATGTAGCGTTCGATCTGGCCGCAATCCAGACAGGGCGGCTGAGGGACTCAGCCGCCCTTGTCTGCGACGCCAAGACGGCGGAACGCCCGACCGACTACAGCATGATGAGATCAGGTCGAACTGTATCCGCGACGGATGCTGCGCTCCCTCTCCCGCTTGCGGGAGAGGGCTGGGTTGAGGGCTTTCTCCGCGATTCAAACTGTTCGACCGTGAGGAGAGAGCCCCCACCCGGCGCTATGCGCCGACCTCGCCCGCAAGCGGGAGAGGTCAACCGAACCCGCCGCGCGATTTAACCAAATGCCATCACACTCTAGGCAGCCCGCCGTTCGATAGTTTGAGCCATGCGCTTTGCGGTATCGTCCGCCGCCTTGAGCGACATGTCGGCCATTCGTCGGCCGCTTTCCACGGCATTCTCCATGGTTTCTCGCACAAAGTCACTTTGGACGGCGACAACGTCCTGCGGAGTTCGGCACCGCCACAATTCGTTCATGTGGCTTATACTGCTCTCGATTTGGCGCCGGACGAACGCGAGGTACTCTTGCGACATCCCACTCATCCCTTTGGCAATTGCGGTTGTGGAATGAAGGACACTAGCGGCGCTGTGGGCCGACTTTTCGGCTGCACGTTGCGCTTCATCCGATAGTCCTAGTACACGACCGAGTTGATCGGTAGAGCGACCCATGGCTGCTGTCGTCATGTCCAGGCCGAACCGCAGGGCGCTTTGTGCCGCCTCGGCATTTTGCCGCAGCAGATCGGCGCCGGCCCGAGCCATCTCTTGACTAGCCTCGGCCGTCGTTTCCCCGATCCGTCTGGTCTGCTCAGCGGTTCTCTCGCTTACGCGCCGAACTGCATCTTCAGCAGCCTGAGTGGACTTATCCTCTGGGCGTGGATTTGCCATCTTTGTTGCCTCCTCGTTATTGATTATAGTTGGATGATTGTAGTCGGGATTCCCGTGCGACTAGCGCGCTAGACAGAGGTGGAATCCTTCGCAACCAAACGCAGTGCGTTTAGAACCGTTCCGGCATTTCTTGAGCTTTCGGGATGCTCTGCAGACGCCGGCTCCAAACTCCGATTTATGCGGCCTGGAACTTGGGGCAACAGCTTACCCGTCAAGCCGGTGGCAAGCCGCTTGAGACTTTCGACAGACCCTGCGCGACATTGGACCATATCCGGTCTAAGTCAGGGATACTCTCTTAACAGATATCGCGCCCGGCACCGCTTGGTAATCCTTGACGACTGATCTTTACTGAACCGATCTCCAATTTGCGCTGCGCGGCACTAGATCTCGCGCGCGTCGCGCTGCCGGTAGACCAATAGCATCAACGGCGCGAGCTTTCGCAGCAGTCCATGCGCAGCGATCGGCTGCGGTTCAGTGAATGGCAGCGCCAGTTCCTCCAGCGGGACGCCGCGCACCGCCTTTGCAAACTCGGCGCCGATCGCGATCGTCAGCGCAACAGCGCGGCCATTGCAGCCGGTCCAGCCATAGGCGTCGGGACCGAGCTGGTGAAAGCGCGGCAGAAAATCCGTGGTCATGCCGACATAGCCGTTCCAGACGTGGTCGAAGGAGAGTTCGCCGATCTGCGGCCAGAGCCGCTGCAGCCGCTCGGTCACCCTCTCCTTCAGCCGCGCGGCCTTGTCGCCCGGACCGATCACGGCGCCGCCGGTGACGAGCCGGTGGCGCGCGTCGTAGCGCGCGAAATAGAGCTCGCCATGGGTATCCGACATCGCCTGCCGTCCCGGGATGATGGACTTGCGCACATTGTCCGACAATGGCTGCGTCGCCATCTGCCAGGACAGCACCGGCATCACTTCGGTCGCAATCTCCGGCACCAACGACCTCACGATCTCCCCGCTATAGGCGTTGGTCGCCACCACCAGCGCGCGGCCGCTGATCTCGCCGCTTTCGGTCTTCACCACCCATTTGTCGTTGCGCCGTTCAAAGCGCACCACCGGCGAGCGCGCATAGATGCGGCCGTCTTGATGAAGCACTGCGCGCGCGAGCCCCCGTGCCAGCGCCAGCGGATTGACGTGGCCGCCGCTCCTGTTCCAGAAACCGCCGTACCACGCATCCGAGCCCAGCATGCCGCGGACCTGATCGCGCGACAGCAACTCGACAGGCGCGCCGAATTTCGACCATTGCCGCACCCGCCGCTCCGCGATCCTGATGCGGCCTTGCGAGTGCACCGGCTGCACCCACCCAGCCTGTTCCTGCTCGGCCTGGATATTGTAGCGCTGCGCGACGTCGAACAACGTCGCAGCGCTGTCGCGCAACAGACCAACGAACCGCTCGCCGGCGGCGCCATGCTTGGCGATGATGTCTTCGGGATCGGGTCGCGACAAGGTCGGAATCACCTGGCCGTTGTTGCGCCCCGAAGCGCCCCAGCCCGGCTCCATCGCCTCGACGATCGCAACATCGACGCGGGCTTCGCGCAAATGCAGTGCGGTCGACAGCCCAGTGAAACCGCCGCCGATCACGACCACGTCGGCCTGCTGGGCGCCGGTCAATTCAGGCAGGCCGGGACCGGGCGGGGTCACCGCCGCCCACAGCGAGTCGGGCCAGCGGACATCAGGTCTTTCCATCATCAATCTCTTCGCGATCGATTGCTGAGCGGCACCGCACGGATGTGAACTTGCGGGCACCGGATCGATCTGTTTAGTGTAGTACGCTACCTATCCATGCCGGGGAAACAACAGAGTGTCACTCAAGAACGTCATCGGACTAGATCACGCCGTGATCATGGTGAAGGACCTCGATAAAGCCGCGGAGAACTGGAACCGGCTGGGCTTCACGGTTTCGCCGCGCGGCACCCATAGCGCACATATGGGATCCGGCAACTACACCATCATGCTCGACCCCGACTATATCGAACTGCTGGGCGTGCTCACCCCAACGGAGCACAACGCGCCGGCGCGGGCATTCCTGGAGAAACGCGGCGAAGGCATCGAGCGCATCGCCTTCACCGCGGTCGATTCGGCTGCGGGCGCCGAGGAGATTCGCGCGCGTGGTTATGCGCCGATCGGCCCGACCGATTTCGAGCGGCCGGTGACCATGCCTGATGGCACGCTGTCGGCAGCGAAATTCCGTACCTTCCAATGGCCGACCGAGGAGGCGCCGGGCGGTGTGCGCATCTTCGCGTGCCAGCACAAGACGCGCGAGACGGTATGGATTCCCGAATTGATGACGCACGCCAACGGTGCGAAACGCCTGAGGCAGGTGCTGATCGTGACGCCCGAGCCGGCCAAGGATGCTGCGCATCTGTCCAAAATGATCGATGTCGCGGCAAGGAACGAAGCCGACGGCGCCGTGGCCGTGCCCTCCGGCTCGGACCGCGCCGACTTCGTATTCGCAACCACGGATCAACTCGGCAACCGCTATCCCGGCGTGTCGCTGGCCGCCCTGCCCGAGCGCGGCGGCGCCGGCCTGGTGATCGCAGCCGATCTTGCCGCCGCAGAGAAGGTGCTGGGATCGACCGGCGTGCACAGCGCCGGTGCGATCTGCGTACCGCCGGCGGCGGGCAACGGGACGTTGCTTGCCTTCGTCAAGGCATAAACGATCACCAGCACACGCGACAATTGTAGTGCATTGTCGCGCACATTAGGGCTAGGCAGAGGCCGCGCAGACGCTAGTATCTCTCCCAAACAAAAAGACCAGGGAGAGAAACATGACGGATCACCAGATCTCGCGCCGGCAGCTTTTGGCCGGCACGGCTGCAGCCGGTGCGCTCGGCCTCACCGGATTTCCGGCGCACGCCGACATTGACTGGAAGAAATATAACGGCACCAAGCTCGAGGTGATCCTCGCCAAGGGCCCGCGCGGCGACAACCTGCAAAAATACATCAAGGAATTCACAGCGCTCACCGGCATCCAGGTCGAGTCCGAGCAGATCCCCGAGCAGCAGCAACGCCAGAAATGCGTCATCGAGCTCGCCTCGGGCAAACCAAGCTTCGACGTCGTGCATCTGAGCTATCACGTTCAGAAGCGGCAGTTCGAGAAGGCCGGCTGGCTCGCCGATATCTCCGGCTATCTCAAGGACCCCCATCTCACCCCGACCGACCTGGTCGAAAGCGACTTCTCCGCCGCCGGACAGCAATACGCCAAGAACGACAAAGGCCAGATGCTGTCGCTGCCGTGGTCGGTCGACTACTTCATCCTCTATTACAACAAGGAGCTATTCCAGAAGAAAGGCGTCGAGGTGCCGAAGACGCTGGACGAGATGGTGGTGGCTGCCGAGAAGCTCACCGACCCCAAGGAAGGCATCTTCGGCTTTGTCGGCCGTGGCCTGCGCAACGCCAACATGGCGATGTGGACCAACTTCTATCTGAACTATGGCGGCGAATTCCTTGACAGCAAGGGCAACATCCTGACCGACGGGCCCGAGGCGATCGAAGCGACCAAGCTGTACCAGCGGCTCTTGACCAAATCGGCGCCCCCCGGCGTTGCCGGCTTCAACTGGATGGAGTCGATGGCCTCGTTCACGCAGGGCAGATCCGCAATGTGGATCGACGCCGACGGCTGGGCGCCGCCGCTGGAAGACCCGACCGCCTCGCGCGTCGTCGGCAAGGTCGGCTACACCCTCGTGCCCGCCGGCCCCAAGGGCGCGTTTTCCTCGACCTATGGCGACGGCGTCGGCATCGCCGCAGCCAGCAAGAACAAGGAAGCCGCTTATCTCCTGTGCCAATGGGTCGTCTCCCGGACGCAAGCCGCGCGATTGCTGCAGGCCGGCGGCGGCGTGCCATTCCGCAATTCGATCGTGAACGACCCCGAAGTCGCCAAGGGCGTGAAGACCCAGGAGTGGCTGAAGTCGGTCGTCGATTCCGCCAAGATCAGCAAGCTCGGACTGCCCGTCATCATTCCCGTCGCCGAATTCCGTGACATCGTCGGCGCGGCGCTCACAGCGACGCTTTCAGGCGCCGATCCCGCGACGGAGTTGAAGAAGGCGCACGAGCAGTTTCGACCCATCCTGGAACGCAGCGAAAAAGCGTGAGCACGATAGCGGAAACGACTCCGGCCGCGGCGGAGACCTCCGCCGCGCCGGAGCAACAATGGCATCGCCCCACCTATTGGCCTTTCGTGCTGCCGGCGCTGATCGTCGTGCTGGCCGTGATCGTGTTTCCCTGGCTGTTCACGATCTGGATGAGCTTCAACGAATGGAAGGTCGGCTCGCCCACCACCTTCGTCGGCCTTGCCAACTATCTGCGATTGCCGAACGACCCGCGTTTCGTCGAGGCTTTCGGACACACCATCTTCTATACGGCGCTGTCGGTGATATTGCCGCTGATCTTCGGCACGCTCGCGGCCGTCGTGTTCCACCAGCGCTTTGCCGGGCGGGGCTTTTTGCGCGGCGTCTTCATCATGCCGATGATGGCCACGCCCGTGGCGATCGCGCTGGTCTGGACCATGATGTTCCACCCACAGCTCGGCGTGCTCAACTATTTGCTGTCGCTGGTCGGCCTGCCGCCGCAGCTCTGGGTGTTCAATCCCGCGACCGTCATTCCGTCGCTGGTGCTGGTCGAGACCTGGCAATGGACGCCGCTGGTGATGCTGATCGTGCTTGGCGGTCTTGCCGCGATCCCGGCCGAACCTTACGAGAGCGCGGAGATCGATGGCGCCGGCTTCTGGCAGATGTTCCGCTACATCACGCTGCCGCTGATCATGCCGTTTCTGTTCATCGCCGGCATGATCCGCATGATCGATGCGGTGAAGAGTTTCGACATCATCTTCGCGATCACGCAAGGCGGCCCCGGCTCGGCCTCGGAGACCATCAACCTCTATCTCTACAGCGTCGCCTTCGTCTATTACGACCTGGGCTACGGCTCGGCGATCGCGGTCGTGTTCTTCCTCTTGATCGTGCTGCTTGCCGCGGTGCTGCTCTACTTGCGCAAGCGGATGCTGTGGACCGAGATTGGAGGCGGCGCATGAGCCCGCGTCAAATCCTGGGCCGGATCGGCCTCTGGTTCTCGGTGTTCATCATCGTCTCGCCGGCGATCCTGTTCTTCCTCTGGATGATCTCGCTGTCGCTGAAGTACGAGATCGACAACGCCGCCTATCCGCCGGTCTTCATCCCCGAGCAATTTGCGTGGAAGAACTACGCCGATGTGCTCGCTTCCAACCGCTTCCTGACCTATTTCGTCAACAGCCTGATCGTGACCGGCGGCGCGACCTTGCTCGCGATGCTGGTCGGCGTGCCCGCCGGCTACGGCATCGCGCGGATGGCGGCGCACAAATCCGCGATCGTGATCCTGATCGCGCGCATCACGCCGGGGCTGTCGTATTTGATTCCGCTGTTCCTCTTGTTCCAATGGCTGGGACTGCTCGGCACGCTGGTGCCGCAGATCATAATCCATCTCGTGGTCACCGTGCCGATCGTGATCTGGATCATGATCGGTTACTTCGAGACCACGCCGCTGGAATTGGAGGAAGCCGCACGGATCGACGGCGCCACGCGCTGGCAGGTGTTCCGTCACGTCGCGCTGCCGATCGCCCGTCCCGGGCTTGCGGTCGCCTTCATCCTCGCGGTGATCTTCTCCTGGAACAATTTCGTGTTCGGCATCGTGCTGGCGGGACGCGAGACACGCACCTTGCCGGTTGCCGTCTACAACATGATCTCGTTCGACCAGTTGAGCTGGGGGCCGCTGGCCGCCGCCGCGTTGCTCGTGACCTTCCCGGTGCTGCTGCTGACGGTATTCGCCCAGCGCCAGATCGTCGCCGGGCTTACTGCGGGTGCTGTGAAGGGCGGGTGACGTTGCCGCTGGCACAGTGCCAGTCCCTCATCCCGCGCTGCATCCCCTCATCCTGAGGAGCGCGAAGCGCGTCTCGAAGGATGAGGCCACGGACGGGGCCTCATGGTTCGAGACGGCGCTGCGCGCCTCCTCACCATGAGGGTCATTCAGCAGGCACCGCGGCCGGCATCTCCGGATGCGAGCTGTAGGCCACGCTGCCGACCGACTTGCTGAGCGCGAACAGCCCACCCGCCATCGCAACATAAGCCAGCGTCACGCCAGGCGTGACGCCAAGGCCGCCTCCGATGCCGACCGCTTCGCCATGCATGAAGCCAAAATAGGTCATGACGGCACCGGCCAGCGCGAACGCCGAGGCCTTCAGGAAACCGCGCTCGATGATGAAGACGGCGATCGCGCCGAGCACGAGGCCGGCGAGGATCGAGCCGCCGCCCATCACCTCAAGGCCGTGATAGATCACGCCCTGCTGCGGCAGAGCGGCGATTGCAGCGGTCTTGACCTCGCCGACCTTATCGGCTGCAAGCCCACCGACGCTTTGCGCTGCCGTCATCGTCGACGCCAGCATGGTGTCGATCTGCAACTTGGCCCAGGCGGCGAGATGCGGCGTGAACGCCAGCACGATCGCGGGCGCGTGCCTGGCCGGCGTGGTCTGGAACGCCTGCGCCCCGATCAGCATGCCGATATAGAGCAGGATCGGCGAGATCGCGACCACCGGCACCAGCGCCAGCAGCACCGAGATGATGCCGAACCAGGACAACAGCACCACCATGATGCCGGTTGCGGCCGAATAGCCGATCCGTCCGCCCATCGCCTTCCAGCCGGGATGGCCGATATAGACAGCGTTGATGAAAGGATTGCCCATCAGGCAGCCGACCAGGCTGACGACGCCGTCGGCGGTCAGCACGCGCGTCGTCGGATATTCGTCGCCGGCGGCCTCCGCGCTCTCGACGTTATCCATGGCCTCGACGAGATCGTAGATGCCGAAGGGAATCGCGGTGACCAGGATGATCCCCAGGAACTCGAAGCCGGAGAACACGTGGCCTATGGCCGGGATCGGCACCGAGAAGCCGAAATTCGCAAAGGCATCGCCGACGCCTTTCAGGCTCAACCCGCCAAGCCCGAGCCCGAACAGGTTCGAGCCCCATGCGATGATCATGCCGGCCGCAATCGCAACGAGGCCCGCGGGAATGCCGCGCGGATATTTCACGCCGCCGAACCAGCTCACCAGGATGATGGCGAAGCAGATGAGCCCGATCTGCGGCGTCATGTACATTTCGAGCGCCGGCCGCATCGCGATGAAGGTGACGGAAACACCGGCGAGCGTGCCAAGCAGCGCCGCGCGCGGCGTGATCTTCCGGATATACGGCGCAATGAAGCCGCCGATCATCAGGATGAAGCTCTGGAAGAACACCCAGACGAGGCCCGCAGACCAGCCCTTGATGGGATCGCCGGTCTTGAGCGTGATCGGCAGCATGATCACAAAGGTGACGATGAACATATGCGGGACGCTGACGCCGGACGGCAAGGCGCAGACATCGCTGCGGCCGGTCTTCTGCGCGAGCCGATAGGCGAGGAAGGCGTAGTAAAAAGTGGAGAGGCACATCATCAGGCCGAGCGCAGGCAGGATGCGACCGAAGACAAGTGAGTCCGGCATCTTCAGGACGAAGCGCAACAGGCCGGTGAGGACCAGCATGTTGACGAGGATGTTGGTGCCGAAGCCGAAAAACGCGTTCCAGTCGCCCGATGTCCACAGTGCCGGCTTGAACTCGGACCTGCCGGCCGTCCCCGTCATGCTGGTGCTCATGGTAATGTCCTTAAGCCAATGTTTTCGAAGTCGCCAACGCCTCCAGTACTGCGGCTGAGCTTGCGACCCAGCCGAAGATGCCGCCCTGGGCCTTGATCATCTTCAGGCCCATCTCATGAAATTCCGGAAAGTAGGATGCGCAGCCGTCGGAGATGACGACGCAGCGATAGCCGCGGTCATTGGCCTCGCGCACGGTGGTGTTGACGCACACTTCGGTGGTGACGCCGCACACCAGCAGATTCTCGATGCCGTATTTCTGCAGCACATCGCCCATCTCGGTCGCGTAGAATGCGCCCTTGCCGGGCTTGTCGATCACGATCTCGCTGTCGAGCGGATAGAGCTCGGGAATGATGTCGTGGCCGGCCTCGCCGCGGATGAGGATGCGGCCCATCGGACCGGGATCGCCGATGCGCAAGGATGGTGCGCCGCGCTCGACCTTGGCGGGCGGCGCGTCGGAAAGGTCGGGCAGATGTCCTTCGCGGGTATGGATCACCAGCATGCCGGCGTCGCGCGCCGCCGACAGCACCGAGCCGATCGGCTGCACGGCGCGCGCAAGCTGGCTGACGTCATTGCCGAGCGTTTCGCCGAAGCCGCCGGGCTCCATGAAATCGCGCTGCATGTCGATGATGACGAGCGCCGTCTTGGTCCAGTCGAGCTCGATCGGCTCCGGCTCCGCGACGATCTTCCCCACTGGATCGCTTGAGTTCGTCATGACGCGCGTGCCCCGAACGAGAGAACTCTTGAGCGGGGTTAAGCAAGCGCCGTGCCATTGTGTACAACTCGAAATCGCGCGCCGTCGGAAAGAAATCCGTTGCGATTTCAATTCACTGATCGTTCGGTGAAGCGCTGCTTATTCGCTGTGCGAAGCTTTTTCCGCGCGCATCTGCTCATTCATTGAGCGTACTTGTCTTTGCACTTGATTTGCGCAGCGTCACTCATCTGAAGAGATGGACGAGCCCGATGCTGATGGCGAGCAGCACGAGCAGCGACAGCGTAACCGCGGCCGTCACGCGTCCTCCGACGGTAGCGATGACGCGAATATCAACGCCGAGGCCGAGGGCCGCCATCGACAGCACGGTGAGCAGCACGGCCGCCTTTGTCACCAGGGGGACCACCGCATCCGGGACGAGCTGGAACGATCGCAGCGCGGCAAGGACCAGAAAGCCGATGATGAACCAGGGCACCAGCTTGAACGGACTGATCGCTGCCGCCTTCTCGTGCTTGCGCCGGCTGGCAACGAACAAAGAGAGGCCGATCACGATCGGCCCCAGCATCAGCACGCGCACCAGCTTGACCAGCGTCCCGATCTGCGTGCTGACGATGCCGGCGGGCACGGTGGCCGCAAGCACCTGGGGAACGGCATAGACCGTAAGTCCGGCCAGGATGCCGTATTGCGTCGCCGACAATCCAAGCAGCGGGATCAGCAAGGGCAATCCCAGCACCATCAGCACGCCGAGAATTGCCGTGAATGAGATCGACGAAGCGATGTCGTCGCTGTGGGCGTCGATGACGGGGGCGACGGCCGCGATCGCCGAATTTCCGCAGATCGAATTGCCGCAGGCGATCAGGATCGAGAGCTTGGTCGGCAGACCCAGCATGCGGCTGACCCCAAAACTGAGCACCAGCATGATCGCGACCGTACCTGCGATCGCGCCGATCAGCGCCAGGCCGGACGCCGCAATCGCGGCGAAGCTGATCGAGGCCCCCAGCAGCACGACGGCGACTTCGAGCAGTTGCTTGGCGCTGAAGGCGATGCCGGATCGCCATCGCTCGGATGGATTCCAGGCGGTGCGGATCGCCATCCCCAAGAGGATCGCGATCACCAGGGCTTCCACATAGGGATGGTCGAAGGCTCGCTCCTCGAGCTGCTGGACGCCGACCGCCAGAACCGTGATCGCGCCGCACAGCGCGATGCCAGGAAGAAGCGAAAACGTCCGGGTGACGGCGCTGGGGCGCCGCGCTGCCTCCTTGATGCTATCAATATTGTCCGCCACGGTGGCACTCCCTATCAGGGAATAATTTATGCGCCTACCGTGATGTTTTGGCTAATATATTCTCCGATTTCCCCAGTAACGAGAAGTTATGTTCTGGGAGATTTGTGATCGCCAACGGCGCGCGCGTCCGCTTCAAGCAGACCCATGGCGGGCACGCCCGCCGATTTCGGCTGGAACCATGTAAAAGAGAGGATTGGATCGACCGTCAGAGCGCCGCGAACAGGCCCTGCGCCCAGGCAACGACGCGGTCGAAATTGAAGACGCCGGCCTCAAAATAGGCGGCACGGGCGATCACGATGCCAGCGACGAGCAGCCAGAACGCGCTGGTGCCGGCACGAAGCAGCCACGACGACGTCCGCCCGGGCGCACGAACGCTCTGGGCCGCTATCGGCTCGCCAAACGCATCAAATCCTGGACTGCTCATGGCCGCTTCCGTTGAAACCGACACCAAATGTCGTCAATTGCGGCCAGGAAGCAATGGTAGCGAAATGTCTTTTGCGGCAGCGGCTTGGAAGCATGTTCCCCGACGCCCTCACGGGAAGGAATTTTTATCCCCGCCCCTCCAAAACGTCCGGAAATAGCCGCCGACGGTATCGAGGCAGTGCCAACGCGCAGCCGGCTTCAGGGACCTCAGACCGTGCCGACAATACCCTCGACCAGATAGTCGGTGGTCTCCAGCGAGGGATCATAGAGCCCGGTGTCCTTGGAGGTGATGACCTTGCCGGTATTGCTCTTGACGCCGGCGACGAAGATCGGTTTGCCGGCCTTCAGTTCGGCGATCGCGGCAGTGGCGGCATTGCGACCGGCCTCGCTGCAGCCGGCGCCGAACGGCGAACTCACCACCATCTCCTTATCGTAGCCGCCGATCACCATGTTCGGCAGCTTCTCGCCCTTGGCGATCATGCCGGCAAAGCTCTTGTAGACCGTCTCCCATTTCAACTCGGCGCCGCTGATGAAGCCCTTGGGCGCCAGATCCGCCTGGTTGGCGTTGTGGCCGCAACTCTTCACGCCGCGCTTCTCGGCGGTCTCGATCACCACCTTGGGGCTGTCGATATGGCAAGCGATGACGTCGCACCCCGCATCGACCAGCGCGTTGGCGGCTTCGGCCTCGCGCACCGGCAACGCCCAGTCGCCGGTGACGATGAGCTGCAGGGTGACATTGGGATTGACCTTGCGCGCGCCGAGCATGAACGAGTTGACGTTGCGTAACACGAGCGGGATCGGCTTCGCGGCGATGTATCCGATCTTGTTCGCCTTGGTGGATAGGCCCGCGGCGATGCCATTCACATAGTGGCCCTGATCGAGATAGCAGAAATAGCCGCCGGCATTGGCGGGGTGCTTGTCGGCCTGCCAGAGCGAGGTCGGATGGCGGAATTCGACCTTCGGATATTTCTTCGCCGCATCGATCATGAACGGATTGAAGTAGCCGAAGGACGTCGGGAACAGCAGCGTCGCGCCGTCTATGTTGATCATCGACTCCATGGTTTTCGCAACCGCCACGGTCTCCGGCACGTTCTCTTCTTCGACGACCTTCACGCCCGGCACATCCTTGAGCGCCTTCGCGGCGACCGCATGGGCCTGGTTCCAGCCATAGTCCTGGCGCGAGCCGACATAGATGATGCCGACGGTGAGATCGGCGGCGCGCGCCGGCTCCCCGAGGGCGGAAAGAACGAAGGGACTTGCGGCGGCGCCAGCGAGAAAGCTTCGGCGGGAAAGCGGATGCGTGGTCATTGATACTCTCCTTGGTCGCCGAACCATTGGCGCGGCTTGGGTCACACTGGTGATGAAGGCGCTGTCCCCGGTCATTTCGCGGCCCGTGCTTTTCGCCGCGCCAGCCGCGCGACCTTTGATCCGTTGCCGGTGTCCGCCGCCTCCGTGTAGCGGGACAGCACCGCGCCGAGATCGAACAGCGCATCGCGATCCTGATCGAGCAGCGCCCGGTGCTCGACCGCACCGAGGTGATGATCCATCAGCTCGATCGCGGCCTCGGCGTTGCGGCTGCGCAGCGCGGCCACGATCTCGCGGTGTTCGTTGACGGCGCAGTCGGCGGAATGCGGCCGGCCGTAAAGCGCCAGGATCAGCGAGCAGCGCGACACCACTTCGCCGAGATAGCGGCGAAGCAGATTGTTGCCTGCGAGTTCGCCGAGCTTGATATGGAATTCGCCGGCGAGACGGATGGAGACCCTCGCTTCGCCAGATTTGCGCGCGGCTTCTTCCTTGCGGACATGCCCCTCGAGCTCGGCTCCGAATTCCGGCCGCCAGCGCGCGATCACCAGCCGCACCACTTCGCGTTCGAGCGTGCGGCGGACCTCGAAGACTTCCCTCGCCTCTTCCAATGTCGGCCTGGCCGTGGTGGCGGTGCGGCGCGGTGGCGCATCGACCAGGCCTTCCGATTGAAGCTGCGCCAACGCTGCGCGCACCAGCGTGCGGCTCATGCGGAATTGGGCGCCGAGTTCGTCCTCGGGCAGCTTCGTGCCCGGCGGCAGCGCCTGCTCAATGATCGCCTGGCGCAGCGCCTGGCAGGCAACATCAACCCGGGTCGATTTCTTGCTCATCCGAAATCCGCATGCGCCGTCGGACGACAATGCGTCCGCAATCGCGCATACGATAGTTCGATATTTCGTACACAGGATGAGGTAATTTTGGTCGGCGCGCTTGAATAAGCGGCAGCACGCCGCTCAAAGTTTGCGCTTCGAATGCGCGATAAAACGCAGGATAACTGCAGCTCGACATCTCGTGGAGCGCAGTTCTGTATACAGGATATTACCTTCTCGGATCGCTGCAGAGGAAATGCCATGAATGATACGGTCATCAAACTGCGATTGAACCAGCAGCAGCTCGAGCTGATGGACCGCACCATCGCGCAAGGCGTCGCGCCCGATCGCGCGGCACTGGTCAGGATCGCTTTGCGCGAATACGCCGACGCCAGAAAAGCTGACCTCACCGGAAGCTCGCGATGACCACGCGCAAGATCATATCGGAATGGATCCTCGAGCCGGGGACTGGCAAGGCGATCGAATTGTTGAAGGGGCAGATTCTGCGGATCGAGCAGGTCGAGGGCGGCCAGTGCGCCGACTTCAACTGCTTCAATTTGCATGACTACAAGGAGTTCATGCATTGCGGCCGTACCCGCACCGTGCACGGATTCCACCCGACCAAGGGCACCTTCATGTGGTCGGCGCCGCCGCGCGAGCGTGCGATGCTCTATATCCTCGAAGACACGGTCGGCCGCAACGACGTGCTGTTCCCGCGCTGCAGCGCCTATGTCTATGAAGCGGCCTACGGCTTTTCCGTGCACACAAATTGCCACGACATCCAGGCGGAAGCACAGCGCGAATACGGGCTGACGCCCGACGACGTGCATGATTCCTTCAACCTGTTCATGTGCACCGGCGTCGACGCCGACGGCCATGCCTACATGACACGCCAGACCACCAAGGCCGGCGATTACGTCGACCTGCTCGCCTTGATGGACGTGTTGGCGGTGCCCAACGTCTGCGGCGCCGACGTGATGAAGACCAGCAACTTTGCCCTGAAGCCGCTGAAGCTCACAGTGTTCGAGGCGAGCGAGGCCGACCTCGCCAGCGTGCCGAAGACGCCGGTGCTCGCGAGCCAACGAACGCCGAAGGATTTCAAGAACCCGGTCATCAAGAGCGACCGCGCCTTACGACGCGATCCTAACTACAAGCCGGAGTTTCCGAACACACCAATCGTGCTCACGGAGCTTCCGGTTGCGCTGACCTCAGAGGAAATGGCGATGTTCGACGCGGTCAAGCTCACGGATATCTATGGCGATGATGATGCGGCGGCGCTGCGCGACATCCTGTTCTCCTGGTGGGAAGAGCGCTTCCTGCAGGCCCATGCCGGCGCGCCGGCAATCGAGACCTGAGCGATGGACGCGATTCCCGCCCAGGAATTAACTCAAGATGAAGTCACGTTCGACTTCCGCAAGTTGTCGGCGCGCGAGCGCTACAAATTGATGATCGGCACCGTGGTGCCACGGCCGATCGCGCTGGTGACGACGGTCGATCTGCAAGGGCGCATCAATGCCGCCCCGTTCAGCTTCTTCAACTGTCTCTCCGCGGACCCGCCGATCCTCGCGCTCGGGGTCGAAAACCATCCCGACATGTCGTTCAAGGACACCGCGCTCAATATCCGCCTGACCGAAGTCTTCACCGTCAACATCGTCTCGCATGCGATTGCGGAAGCGATGCATGTCTGCGCGGTACCATTTGCAGCCGGCCGCGATGAACTCGAGGCCGCCGGCTTGACCGCCATGCCCGGGACCGAGGTGGCCTCGCCCTGGATCAAGGAGGCGCCCGCCGCCTTCGAGTGCCGCCGTCACGTCACGCTGGAACTCGGCAAGTCCCGCCAGATCATTCTCGGCGAGATCGTCTTTGCGCATTATCGGCGCGAAGTGGTCGATGCCGAGCGCCTGCGGATCGATCCGACCAAGCTCGATGCCATCGCACGTCTCGGCGGCAACACCTGCGCCACCATCCGCGACCGCTTCGAGATGCTGACGCCGACGCTTGGGGAATTCGAGGCGATTGCAGCGCCTGAAAAATAGTCTTTTTATATAGGCAGAAATCGGATTTGCTCTGCGCAAATCCGCAAGACGCAAGGAACAGGGAGTTCGACATGAACGGACTTGGCGGCCTCAACAAATCACCCAACGGCGTCGTGATCGGGCTCGTTCAATTGCAATTGCCCGCGGTGGTGACCAAGGCCGATCTCGCGAAACAGACCGATAAGATCGTCTGGATGGTCGGCAAGGCGCGGCGCAATCTGTCCACGATGGACCTCGTCGTGTTTCCGGAATATTCGCTGCACGGCCTGTCGATGGACACCAATCCGGAAATCATGTGCCGGCTCGATGGACCGGAAGTCGCCGCGTTCAAGCAGGCCTGCATCGACAACAATATCTGGGGCTGCTTCTCCATCATGGAGTACAATCCCGACGGCAACCCTTATAATTCAGGCCTGATCATCGACGACCACGGCGATATCAAGCTCTACTATCGCAAATTCCATCCCTGGATTCCGGTCGAGCCGTGGGAGCCCGGCGACATCGGCATTCCCGTCATCGAAGGACCGAAGGGCGCCAAGATCGCGCTGATCATCTGCCATGACGGCATGTTCCCGGAGATGGCGCGCGAATGCGCCTACAAGGGCGCCGAGATCATGATCCGCACCGCCGGCTACACCGCGCCGATCCGCGAGAGCTGGCGCTTCACCAATCAGGCCAACGCGTTCCAGAACCTGATGGTGACCGCGAATGTCTGCATGTGCGGCTCCGACGGCTCGTTCGATTCCATGGGGGAAGGCATGATCGTCAATTTCGACGGCACCATCATCGCCCACGGCACGACCGGCCGAGCGGACGAGATCATCACCGCCGAGGTGCGGCCCGATCTGGTGCGCGAAGCACGGATCAACTGGGGCGTCGAGAACAACATCTACCAGCTCTGGCACCGCGGCTATGTCGCGGTGAAGGGCGGCGCGATGGATTGTCCCTACACTTTCATGCAGGATATGGTGGCCGGCACTTTCCGCTTGCCCTGGGAGGATCAGGTCAAGATCACCGATGGGACCTCCTGCGGCTTCCCGGCACCGACGCGCATGTTCGGAAAAACAGCGAAAGCGGCGGAGTGATTTGTAGGGTGGGCAAAGCGAAGCGTGCCCACCATCTCTTGCACCGCTCGTGAATGGTGGGCACGCTTCGCTTTGCCCACCCTACGCTACGTCTTCGCGCGGCCGGAAATTCTCGATCAACCGCAGCAGCACGCGCGCGCCGGCATCGGCATCGGCAAGCTCAACATGCTCGTCGGGATGATGGCTGATGCCGCCGCGGCAGCGGACGAAGAGCATGGCGACGTCGGCGATGTCGATCATGGCCATGCCGTCATGCCCCGCCCCGCTCGGCAGCTCGAACACGGCAAAACCTTCGCCGGCGACCGCCTGCGCCACCTGCGCCTTCAGCCAGGGTGCGCAGGGCACTGTGCGGTTTTCGTGGGTGACGTCGAGTTGCAGCGCAAGCTCGCGGCGTTTTGCGATCATCTCGATCTGGCGAACGATGTCCGCAACCGCGCGCTTGCGATGCATGTCGGTAGGCGCGCGGATGTCGATCGTGAAGGAAACCTTTCCCGGAATAACGTTGGTTGCGCCCGGCATCGCATCGATATAGCCGACAGTGCCGACCAGGCCGCCGCCGTCGCTCTTGCAGAATTCCTCGATCGCCGTGATGCATTCGGCGGCGCCCGTCAGCGCGTCGCGCCGGAGCGCCATCGGCACGGTGCCGGCATGACCGGCCATGCCCGTGAGCTTTGCCGCAAGCCGCGTGGCGCCGGCGATCGCGGTCACGACGCCGACAGGCAGGCCTTTCTCTTCCAGCACCGGCCCCTGCTCGATATGCAGCTCGACATAGGCGAGCAGTTCACGGCGGGCGCGCGCGGCGGCGCCGACATGGTTGGGGTCAAGCCCGAAGGCGATCATCGCCTCGCGCATCGAGATGCCCGCGTGGTCGCGCGCGTTCAGCACGCTTTCATCGAAGGTACCGGCGACCGCGCGGCTGCCGAGCAGCGTCGAAGCAAAGCGCACCCCCTCCTCGTCGGCAAAGCCGGTCACCTCGATCGCGAACGGCAATCGGCGACCGCGCCGGTTGAGATCGGCGACACAGGAGATCGCGGTGATCAGGCCGAGCGGCCCATCCCATTTGCCGGCGTCACGCACCGTGTCGTAATGCGAGCCCAGCATCAGGCACGGCAGGCTGGGCGCTTCGCCCTCGTAGCGGCCGCAGACATTACCTATCGCGTCGAGATGCGCGCTCATCCCGGCCTCGCGCATCCAGGACAGAAGGAGATCGGCCGCCTTGCGGTGCTCGGGCGTCAGATAGATTCGCGCCAGATGCTCAGGCGTTTCGGATATCGTCGCAAGCTCATTGATGCGGGCAACGATCTCCTCGCCAAGCAAGGATGCCCTGGTCCCGGCTCCCGCCGTCTCTGTCTTGCTCATGCTTTTCCAGTGAAGCGCCGCTTCGATTCCCGCGCCCGGATCGATACAAGTTCAATGCCAGGGTGTTTTCGCATGATCAACGCCCCCACAATGCTTAACCGCCTTGCATACAATTATTCGACAACGCTCAACAATTAGGCTGACGCGCCGCGCTCAAAGTTTGAGCGGAATGTAGCATCGAATAATACTCATGCAATTTCAATAGATTGGTATTTTATGCCCGCCAAATAGGCTCTGGCACGAAGCTTGCGACATCCTGTCTGAGCTCCGCCGTTGGCGCGGATGCGAAACGACCGGCGGCTGGACCGCCCCAGGGGAGCAGGCAATGGATTTCAGCAGGATTTCACGACGGCATTTGTTGCAAGGCGGCGCCGCGCTGGCGCTGGGCGGCACGATCGGTGCCCGCACGGCGCAGGCGGCCGACACCACCATCGGCTTCATCTATGTCGGGTCGCGCGACGACTACGGCTACAACCAGGCGCATGCACAAGGCGCGGCGGCGCTGAAGAAACTCTCCGGCATCAAGGTGGTCGAGGAAGAGAAAGTGCCGGAGACGGACGCGGTCGAGAAGACCATGGAGTCGATGATCAATCTCGACGGCTCCACGCTGCTGTTCCCGACCTCGTTCGGATATTTCAATCCGCACATGATCAAGGTCGCGAACAAATATCCGAAGATCCGCTTCGAGCATTGCGGCGGCTTGTGGACCGACAAGGACCCGAAGAACGCCGGCAGCTATTTCGGCTATATCGACGAGGCGCAGTTCATCTCCGGCATCGTCGCGGGCTATTCGACCAAGAGCGGCAAGCTCGGCTTCGTCGCGGCCAAGCCGATCCCGCAGGTGCTGCGTAACATCAACGCGTTCACGCTGGGCGCCAAGCTCGCCAACCCGAAGGCAACGACGCAGGTGATCTTCACCGGCGACTGGTCGATGCCGGTGAAGGAAGCCGAAGCCACCAACAGCCTGATCGACCAGGGCGTCGATGTGCTGACGTGCCACGTCGATGGCCCGAAGACCATGGTCGAGAATGCCGCACGCCGCGGCGCTTTCGTCTGCGGCTATCACGTCAACCAGTCCCCGCTGGCGCCAAAGGCTTATCTCACCGGCGCCGAATGGAACTGGGAAGCGCTCTATCCGAAATTCGTGAAGATGGTCACGTCGGGCGAGTCGATCCCGAACTTCTATCGCGGCGGCCTGAAGGAGGAGATCGTCAAATGCTCGCCCTATGGCGAGGCGGTCTCGGCCGAAGCGCGCAAGCATGCCGACGAGATGAAGGCAAAGCTCGTCGCCGGCGAATACACCATCTTCAGGGGTCCGATCCTCGACAACAAGGGCAAGACGGTGATCGCATCCGGCGTCGACCGCGGCCAGAAGGATCCCGAGCTCGAGAAGATGGACTATCTGATCGAAGGAGTGATCGGAGCGACTTCGTGACGACAGACACGGCTGACGCGGCCGAGACCGTCGAGGCGGTCGGGGTCGCCCCGGCCGCCGATCCCGGTTTCCTCCAGCGCTACGGCGCCACCATCGAATACGTCCTGATCCCGGGCGCCGCCCTGATCGGCGCGCTCGCGACCTTCGGCGTGTTCGTCGCGCTTTACGGCAGGAACCCGCTCGATCTTTATTTCTACATGTACCAGGGCGCGTTCGGCACCTGGTTCTCCTGGCAGAACACGCTGACCCGCGCTGCACCCCTGATCCTCACCGCGCTCTGCACGGCGCTCCCTGCGCAGCTCGGCATGGTCATCATCGGCGGCGAAGGTGCGCTCCTGATCGGCGCGCTGGCCGCCACCAGCACCGCGCTCGCGATGCCGTGGGCGCCGCCACTGGTGGTGCAGGTCGCGATGGTCATTGCCGGCGTGATCGGCGGCGGACTGTGGATCACATTGTCGGGCGCGCTCCGGCAATATCGCGGCGTCAACGAGACGATCTCGAGCCTGCTGCTGGTCTATATCGCGCTCGCGATCCTCAACCATCTCGTCGAAGGCGTGATGCGCGATCCCGCCAGCCTCAACAAGCCGTCGACGCGGGAGATCGGTGCCGCCAACATGATCGGCACCATCCCCGGCACCGACGTGCATTGGGGCCTGGTGTTCGGCCTCACTTGCGCGATCGCCGCCTACATCCTGATCTATCACACCACGTTCGGCTTCGCCGCGCGGGTCGCCGGCGGCAACATCCGCGCGGCAAAGATTGTTGGCCTTGGAGTCGGCAAGCTGATTATGACGATTTGCTTTCTCGCAGGCGCCTGCGCGGGCCTTGCAGGCATGATCGAGGTCGCGGCTGTCCAGGGCCGCACCAACGCCAATCTCGCCGCGGGCTACGGCTTCACCGGCATCCTGGTCGCGTTCCTGTCGCGGCAGAATCCGCTCGCGGTGATTCCGGTCGCGATCCTGCTCGGCGGCATCAGCGCCAGCGGCGGCCTCCTGCAGCGGCGGCTCGGACTGCCTGACGCGTCCGTGCTGGTGCTGCAGGGCATCATCTTCGTGTTCGTGCTGGCGAGCGACGCGCTCTACGGACGCATCGGCTTCCTGAAGGGAAAGTCCTGACATGGCAGACGCATCGATCGGGCTGTGGACCGTCCCGCTCGCCGTGCTCGGCGGCGCCATCCGCGTGTCGACGCCGTTCCTGTTCGTCAGCTTGGGGGAATGCATCACCGAACGCAGCGGCCGCATCAATCTCGGCCTCGAGGGCACGCTGGTGATGGGCGCGATGAGCGCCTACGGCATCTCCTATCTCACCGGCTCGCCCTGGCTCGGCGTGCTCGCGGCCGGCGTCACCGGGTCGCTGCTCGGCGCGCTCCATGCCGGCATCTGCTCATTGCCGCGGGTCAACGACATCGCGGTCGGCATTGCGCTGATGCTGTTCGGCATCGGGCTCGCCTTCTTCCTCGGCAAGCCGCTGATCGAGCCGACCGCGCCGCGCCTGCCCGCGATCGACTTCGGCTGGTGGAGCGACATTCCACAGGTCCGCGCCGCCCTCCGCATCAATGTCCTGTTCCTGATCGGGGTTGCGATCGCGCCCATTCTCTATTGGGCATTCAAGACCACGCGCTGGGGCCTTTTGATCCGCACCGCCGGCGAGAGCTCGGATGCGGCGCGAGCGATGGGCTATTCGGTGCTGCTGATCCGGCTGCGCGCGACGATGGTCGGCGGCTTCCTCGCCGGGATCGGCGGCTCATTCCTGTCGCTGTTCTACCCCGGAAGCTGGAACGAAGGTCTCTCCAGCGGCCAGGGCATCACGGCGGTCGCGCTCGTGATCTTCGCGCGCTGGGATCCCCTGCTCTGCCTGTGGGCGTCGCTCGCCTTCGGCGGCGCCGCGGCGCTCGGACCGGCACTGCAATCGGTCGGCGTCACCTCGGGCTATCACCTGTTCAATGCCGCGCCGTACATCCTGACGCTTGCGATCATGGTCATCACCTGCTCACCGAAGCGCACGCTGACCGGCGCGCCGGCCGAACTTTCCATCACCCGATAACACGCGCAGGAACGAGGTCGTCCATGCCCGAGCGCTATATCAAGTCCGAGCCCTACGCCTGGCCTTACAACGGCGACCTGCGCCCGGAAAACACCGCGCTTATCATCATCGACATGCAGACCGATTTCTGCGGCGTCGGCGGCTATGTCGACAAGATGGGCTACGACCTGTCGCTGACGCGGGCGCCGATCGAGCCGATCAAGCGATTGCTCGCGCTGATGCGTAGCCAAGGCTATCACATCATCCACACGCGCGAGGGCCACCGCCCCGATCTCGCCGACCTTCCCGCCAACAAGCGCTGGCGCTCGCGCCAGATCGGCGCCGGCATTGGCGATCCCGGCCCCTGCGGTCGCATCCTGGTGCGCGGCGAGCCCGGCTGGGAGATCATCCCGGATCTTGCGCCGCTGCCGGGCGAGCCGATCATCGACAAGCCCGGCAAGGGCTCGTTCTGCGCGACCGACCTGGAACTGATGCTGCGCCTGCGCGGCATCGAGAACATCGTGCTGACCGGCATCACCACCGACGTCTGCGTCCACACCACGATGCGCGAGGCCAACGACCGCGGCTTCGAATGCGTGCTGATCGAGGATTGCTGCGGCGCGACCGACAAGGGCAATCACGATCATGCGCTGAAGATGATCAAGATGCAGGGTGGCGTTTTCGGCGCGGTGGCGAAATCCGCCGACCTGATCGGAGCGATCTCGTGATCATCGGCGAGACGCCCGCCCCCACCGGCGCCTTCGGCGTCGACGCCATCGCCATGACCATGCGCTTCGGCGATTTCCTGGCGCTCGACAATGTCGAATTGAAGGTGCGCCCCGGCTCCTTCCATGCGCTGCTCGGCGAGAACGGTGCGGGCAAGAGCACGCTGGTGAAGTGCATCATGGGCTATTATCACGCGACCGAAGGCGACATCCTGATCGGCGGGCGCGAGCAGAAGATCGGCAACCCGAAGGACGCGCACGCGCTCGGGCTCGGCATGGTCTACCAGCATTTCACCCTGGTGCCGGCAATGACGGTGGCGGAGAACCTGGTGCTGGCGCGCGACGACGTGCCGGCGGTGGTGGACTGGGGCAGAGAAAAGAGGGAGCTCGAGTTGTTCCTGGCGCGGATGCCGTTCAAGGTGCCGCTTAACGCCAAGGTCTCGGACATCTCCGCCGGCGAACGTCAGAAGTGCGAGATCCTCAAGCAGCTCTATCTGAAGCGGCGCTTCCTGATCCTGGACGAGCCGACCTCGGTGCTGACGCCGGGCGAGGCCGACGAAGTCTTGGGGATGCTGCGCACGATGGTCGTATCAGGAGAATTGACCATCCTGATGATCACGCACAAGTTCCGCGAGGTGATGGCCTTTGCCGATGAGGTGACGATCCTGCGGCGCGGAAAACTCGCCGGCCAGGGCCGCGTCGCCGACCTCACGCCGGACGACATGGCGCGCACCATGATCGGCGCTGAGCAATTGACGGTGCAGCCAGCCCGCGTCGGCGAAGTCGGCGAGGCGCGCCTCGAGCTCGACAGGCTCACCGCGCTGGACGATGCCGGCGCGGTCGCCGTCCGCAACGTCTCGCTCACGGTCCGCGGCGGCGAGATCGTCGGCATCGCCGGCGTCTCCGGCAACGGCCAGCGGCAGCTCGTGGAAGTCCTCGCCGGCCAGCGCGACGCCGACAGTGGCGAAATCCGCATCCGCGGCGAGCGCTATTCGGCGACGCGCGAAGAGATGCGCCGGCACAAGATGTCGCTATTGCCGGAGGAGCCGCTCAAGAACGCCTGCGTCGGCGGCATGAGCGTGGCCGACAATATCGCCTTCCGCGAATTCGACCGCGCGCCCTTCGCCAAGGGCGGCTGGTGGCTGAGCGGTGCGGCCTTTCGCAGGAACGCCGAACGCAAGATCGGCCTCTACAAGATCAAGACCCGCACGCCGGATACGCCGATCGCCGCGCTCTCGGGCGGCAACGTGCAGCGCGCGGTGCTGGCGCGCGAGCTCGGCGGCGAGGTCGAGGTGCTGATCGCGGCCAATCCCTGCTTCGGGCTCGATTTCGCGGCGGTGGCGCAAATACATGCCGAGATCATGGCGGCGCGCAACCGCGGCGCGGCGGTGCTTCTTGTCAGCGAAGACCTTGACGAACTGCTCGAACTTTCCGACCGTCTGGTCGTGATGTTCCACGGTGAGTTCGTCCACGAGGCCCGCGCCAGTGAAGCCGATCTCACCGAGATCGGTCGGCACATGGCAGGGCATTGATGACGGATATTTCTTCGCTCACCCAGGAAGAGGCGGACCTGCATTTCCTGCGGCGTTCCTTCGAGGTCGCCCGCCGCTCCGTCACCCACGGCAACCATCCGTTCGGCTCGGTTCTGGTCGACAAGAATCGCAACGTGCTGATGGAAGTGGAGAACGGCTATATGCCGTCCCACGACGGCACCGCGCATGCCGAGCGCCTGCTGGCAACCAAGGCCTGTACGACGCTGGCGCCTGAGGTCCTCAAACACGCGACGCTCTATTCGTCCGCAGAGCCCTGCGCGATGTGCTCGGGCGCGATCTACTGGGCCGGTATCGGGCGCCTGGTCTACGGCTTAAGCGAACATCGCCTGCGCGAGATCACCGGCAATCATCCGGAAAATCCGACGCTCGACCTGCCCTGCCGCGAAGTGTTCCGGACCGGACAACGACCGACCGACATCGTGGGACCGTTGATCGAGGACGAGGCTGCGGAGCTGCACGCGGACCTCTGGCAGAAATAGCGTGCGAAGGATTGTCGTCGCGACTCGCCTGCGTCTTGTCCACGCGTCTGAAAAAAATGGCGCCGCGAGGTTCGTCGCAGCGCCCAGTTCACCTGGAGAACGGGTAGGTGATTAGAACTTCACGGTGATACCGCCGTAGACCGTCGACTCGGTGCAGCTATTGGTGCTGACCGTCACGCCGGCCGCATTGGTGAGAGTGCAGACGCCAGGCGCTGCGTTGTGGTCGAGGCCGAACTTGTTCTGCCAGTAGCGATAGGCAACCCAGAGATCGACGAAGTGGGTGTACTTCGGTCCCCAAATCGCCTTGCTGGCGTCGAAGGTCAGACGGATCGGCTCGCTGTTGAACTCGACGGCAGTAGCGGTGCTGAACGGACCGGTACCGAAGCCAACCAGCGGATTGTTCTGGTCGCCCTTCTTGCCGTACCAGGCAGCACGGCCGCTGATCGAGAAGAACTGCATGTTCTCCGGCAGGAAGCCGAGGTCCATATAGTAGTTGGTTTCGACCGCCCAGGTCGGGTTGAAGCTGGTGTTGCCGTCCGGAAGACAGGTGGCGCCGGGAGCCGGGTACGGGATGCCAGGACCAAACAGTCCGCACTGGTTGAAGGCGTTGTGGTTGGAGAACTCCCAGGACGCCAACGGAGACACGTTGAAGTAGCCCTTATAGGGCAGAGCGAATTCGAACTGCAGACCGGCGACGACCTGCCGCTTGGCCGGGGCCAGGAAGTTGTTCTCGCTGTTGCCATCCATACCGACTTCGAACGAGACGTTGGTGAGCGGTCCGACGCTGAAGGCCTTGGTGTTGAAGATCTGGTTGAAGCCAAAGGTCGAGCGGAACAGGCCGTAGATTTCGGTGGCGCCGGCGCAATCGGCCGGCGCGCCGGTGATCAGCACGCCGGCGTTGGAGCATGGCGAAGCCGGATCGTTCTGACCCGACTTGAACATCGAGATCGTGAAGAAGTTGGTGCCATAGGTCCAGATGTCGAAGTGGGTGAAGGAGTAGACCTGCTTCGCCGTCGTGCCGTTGATCGAACCGTCCGGCCGAATGGAGTATGCGCCGGGATCGGTGCCCTTGGGCATCCAGGAGAAGGTCACGCGGTTATCGACCAGCAGGAAGAACGGCAAATCAGGCGCGGGCTTCGGCGCTTTGACCGCAAGGTCGGCCGCGCTGGCGAACCCGGCGGGCGCAAGCGTGGCAAGTGACAGTGCCGCGGCTGCCAGGTTTCGGCGAAGACTGAACATATTCGGATGTACCCCCAAGTTGACGTGCGAAAGTTCGAGGCCCTTCGCGACGACCCTTGCGCCGTTCCCCTGAAGTGAGAAGCCTCAACTTTTTCCACGGCGTGCTGCAAGTTTCGGCACGTAAAGACTGCAACGTCAGTGTTTTAGGGAGTGGCCGGCGGCGCGGCGCAAACACGCAAACAACCTCCGCGCGTGGCGCGCGTTTTCCGCTTTTGCCTATTTCTATTGGTTTTCTGCGGCGTTTCGGCGCAGCGCCTTGCGACGCGGTACGATCACCACGCGTGTGATCGTAGACAGCCGAAACTTGGTTGCTCAACTTTTTGTCAGCACTGCTTAGACGGTTTCGAATTGTCTCGATCGTCACAAAAATGCAACAGGCGAGCCGCGGTGGTGTTCTCGAAATGGAAACAGCAAGGCGCAATCAGCGAAACACTGTAGCGCCATATCGCGAGAGAGAAATCACGTCGGCAACCGATCTGCCGAAGAGTTGAGCAAGGACTGGCGCTTTTTCACTACTTACGTGCGCGTTCAAAGTAGCTCAGTATTGAGGCAGCCAATTCTTACATGCGATTTCGAGGGATGCTGGATACGACGTCCGCCGCGCGCCACACAG
Organism: Bradyrhizobium sp. USDA 10063; assembly: GCF_054063735.1. NCBI lineage: Bacteria > Pseudomonadati > Pseudomonadota > Alphaproteobacteria > Hyphomicrobiales > Nitrobacteraceae > Bradyrhizobium > Bradyrhizobium sp. USDA 10063. Next base: position 2,543,786 of record NZ_JBSSGP010000002.1, read on the forward strand.
ATGCCCCGCCACTGCTGCAAACGGTTGGTCTTACCAAACGCTACGGCAGTTTCCTCGCCAACGATGCCATCGACATCGATATCTGGCCCCGGCAGATCCATGCGTTGCTCGGCGAGAACGGGGCCGGCAAGTCCACCCTGGTCAAAGCCGTCTACGGATTGATCCAGCCGAGCGAAGGCGAAATGCGCTGGCAGGGCGAGAAGATGGTGCTGTCCGGCCCGTCGGAAGCGCGCGCCCGCGGCATCGGCATGGTGTTCCAGCATTTCTCGCTGTTCGACAATCTCACCGTGGCCGAGAACGTCGCGCTGGGGCTGGACGGCAGGGAATCGTTCAAGGACATCTCGGCGCGGCTCGAGCAAGTCTCCAATCTCTACGGGCTTCCGCTCGATCCCAAGCGCGAGGTCTGGCAACTCTCGGTCGGCGAGCGGCAACGAATCGAGATCGTCCGCGCACTGATGCAGAACCCGAAATTCCTGATCCTCGACGAACCCACCGCCGTGCTGACCCCGCAGGAGGCCGATCAGCTCTTCATCGTGCTGAACCGGCTGAAGGATGAAGGGCGCGCGATCCTCTATATCAGCCACAAGCTCGAGGAGGTGAAGCGGCTGTGCGACACCGCCACCATCCTGCGCGGCGGCAAGAAGGTCGCGACCTGCAACCCCAAGGCGGAGACCGCCGCCTCGCTGGCGCGCATGATGGTCGGCGGCGAGATCAAGGAAGTGAAGGCGGCTGCCAGCCGGCAGATCACCGTGCCGCGGCTCGTCGTCAACGATCTCAGCCTCGAGCCGGATGATCCGCATGGCGTGAGACTCCAGGACATCTCGTTCGAGCTCAGGGGTGGTGAAATCCTGGGCATCGCCGGCGTCGCCGGCAACGGCCAGGACGAATTGTTCGCTGCGCTCTCGGGCGAGCGGCTGTCGCAGGATCCCGGCACGGTCGTGATCGAAGGCATCGCCGCGGGCCATCTGTCGATCACCAAGCGCCGCAAGCTCGGCGCCGCCTTCGTGCCGGAAGAGCGGCTCGGCCACGGCACCGCGCCGCGGATGCGGCTTTCCGAGAACGCGCTCCTCACCGGCCACGCCGCCAGCGACATGGTCCAGCACGGCTTCGTCAACACCGCCGCGACCTTGAAGACGGTGGACCGCGCCACCGAAGCGTTCGACGTGCGCAAGGCCAAGCGCGACCCGGAAGCGGCAAGCCTCTCCGGCGGCAATCTGCAGAAATTCATCGTCGGCCGCGAGATCCTGCGCAACCCCGCCGTGCTCGTCGTCAGCCAGCCGACCTGGGGCGTCGATGCGGGCGCCGCCGCCGTGATCCGGCAGGCACTGCTCGATCTCGCCGCCGCCGGCGCCGCGGTGCTGGTGACAAGCCAGGACCTCGACGAGCTCGCGGAGATCACCGACCGCATTGCGGTGATGTTTCACGGCAAGCTCTCCGTGCCGATGCCGACGACGGAAGCCAGCCGCGAGAAGCTCGGCCTTCTGATGGGCGGCAGCAGTCTGGACCCGAAGGAGGCCGCCCATGCAGTTGGTGCTTGAGAAGCGCGCCGAACGCTCCAACACCATCGCGTTGATCTCGCCTTTGATCGCGATCGGTTTGACGATCGTGACGATGGTCATCCTGTTCGCGATCCTCGGCAAGAATCCGCTCGCAGCGCTCGTCGTCTACTTCATCGAGCCGCTCACCGACGGCTATACGCTACAGGAGATCGCGGTGAAGGCGGCGCCGCTGGTGATGATCGCGATCGGCCTGTCGCTCTGCTATCTCGCCAACGCCTGGAACATCGGCGCCGAAGGCCAATTCCTGATGGGCGCCGTGGCCGGAAGCTGGCTGGCGGTGAAGACGCAGGGCACCGAGGTCGGCCACTGGGTGTTCCCGGCGATGCTGCTGCTCGGCGCGATCGCCGGCGCGCTCTATGCCCTGATCCCGGCGATCTGCAAGGTCAGGTTCGGCGCGAGCGAGATCCTGACTTCGCTGATGCTGGTCTATGTCGCCGAGCTCTTCCTCGACTATCTCGTGCGCGGCCCGTGGCGCGACCCGAACGGCTTCAACTTCCCGACCACCGCCGAGTTCGACCCGGTCGCGACCGTGCCGCTCCTGGTCGAAGGCGGCCGGCTCCATCTCGGCACCATCATCGCGCTGGTCGTGGTCGCGGCCGGCGCGGTGCTGCTCGGCAAGACCATCAAGGGATTCGAGATCCGCGTGGTCGGCGCGGCCCCGCGCGCGGCACGGTTCGGCGGATTCAATTCCAACCAGCTCATCCTCCTGACGTTCGCCATCTCGGGCGCCCTGGCCGGCCTGGCTGGAATCGTCGAGGTCGCGGGTCCGGTCGGACACCTGCAGCCGAACATCTCGCCGGGCTACGGCTTCACTGCGATCATCGTCGCCTTCCTCGGACGGCTGAACCCGATTGGAATACTAATTGCAGGCCTTTTCCTCGCACTCACCTTCATCGGCGGCGAGCAGGCCCAGATCGCAATGAAAATCCCGTTGGACGTCACCAAGGTGTTCCAGGGCATTTTGCTGTTCTACGTGCTGGCCTGCGATTCCCTGATCCTGTACCGCTTCCGCCTGATCTCCTCCTCGCGACAGGTGGCCCGTGGAGCTCATTGAGGCCATCATCCTCTCGGTGCTGGCGGCATCGACGCCGCTGCTGCTGGCTGCCACTGGCGAACTCGTGACCGAGCGTTCCGGCGTGCTCAATCTTGGCGTCGAGGGCATGATGATCGTCGGCGCCGCCTGCGGCTTTGGCGGCGCGCTGCTGACCGGCTCCACGACCATTGGCGCCCTTTGCGGCATCGTTGCAGGGACCCTGATGTCGCTGATCTTTGCCGCGATGACGCTTGGCCTCGCGGTCAATCAGGTCGCCACCGGGCTTGCGCTCACCATTCTCGGCATCGGCCTGTCCGGCCTGATCGGGGCTGGCTTCGTCGGCGAGCGCATCGCCTCGGCGCCACATCTCTATATTCCGGGCCTGACGGATATTCCCGTCGTGGGGCGCATCCTGTTTGGCGAGGATGCCTTCGTCTATTTCTCTGTCGTGCTGATCATCGGCGTCTGGTGGTTCCTGTACCGGACGCGCGCGGGTCTGATCCTGCGAGCCTGCGGCGACAATCACGTTTCGGCTCATGCGTTGGGATATCCGGTATTGCGTATCCGCCTGTACGCGGTGATGTTCGGCGGCGCCTGCGCGGGACTCGCAGGCGCCTACCTGCCGCTTGCCTACACGCCGTTCTTCATTCCGGGCATGACCGCGGGCCGCGGCTGGATCGCGCTCGCGCTCGTCGTGTTCGCGTCCTGGCTGCCGGGCCGCCTCGTGATCGGCGCGTATCTGTTCGGCGCGGTGACCATTCTGCAACTTCATGCGCAGGGCGCGGGGATCGGCATTCCCTCGCAGTTCCTGTCGTCGCTGCCTTATCTCGCGACCGTCATCGTCCTCGTGCTGCTGTCGCGCGCCCGCACCGGCGGCTCGACCGCGCCCGCCGCGCTCGGCACCGTTTTCGTGCCGGACCGCTGATTTCCGTTTCCTGGCGTGCGCGATGGGGGCGCGCCGTCCGGACTATGGTTCACCCCGACTGTTTGGAGATTGAACGATGAGGAAAACATTGCTTGCGGCCGCCGCCGCGCTTCTGCTCGCCGGAAGCATTTCGAGCGGCGCCTTGGCCGCCGACAAGCTGAAGGTCGGCTTCATCTATCTTGGCCCGGTCGGCGACCTCGGCTGGACCTATCAGCACGAACAGGCCCGCCAGGCGATGGTGAAGGAATTCGGCGACAAGATCGAGACCACCTATCTCGAGAACGTGCCCGAAGGTCCCGACGCCGAGCGCGCCATCGAGCAGCTCGTCCGCGCCGGCAACAAGCTGATCTTCACCACCTCGTTCGGCTACATGGATCCGACGCTGAAGGTGGCGAAGAAATATCCCAACGTGCATTTCGAGCACTGCTCGGGCTATAAGCGCGACAAGAACATGTCGACCTATTCGGCGCGCTGGTACCAGGGCCGCTACATCCAGGGCCAGATCGCGGCCAAGATGTCGAAGGCCGGCGTGCTCGGCTATATCGGCTCATTCCCGATTCCAGAGGTCGTCTCCGGTATCAATGCGACGATGATCGGCGCGCAGTCGATCAATCCCAATATCAAGGTCAAGATCATCTGGGTGAACACCTGGTTCGATCCCGGCAAGGAAGCCGACGCCGCCAAGGCGCTGCTCGATCAGGGCGCCGACATCATCATGCAGCACACGGACTCGCCGGCGCCGATGCAGATCGCCAGCGAACGCGGCAAGCTCGCTTTCGGCCAGGACTCCGAGATGATCAAGTTCGGTCCGAAGGCCCAGCTCACCTCGATCCTCGACACCTGGGCGCCCTACTACATTTCGCGCGTGAAGGCCGAACTCGACGGCACCTGGAAGTCCGAAGACATCTGGGGCGGCCTCGACACCAAGATGTTCGAGATGGCGCCCTACACCAACATGCCTGACGACGTGAAGAAGCTGGCCGAGGACACGCAGGCCGCGATCACCTCCGGCAAGCTGCAGCCGTTCAAGTGCCCGGTCGTCGCGCAGGACGGCAAGGAAGTCGAGTGCAAGGGCGGCGACCATCTCGCCGACGGCCAGATCCTCGGCATGAACTTCTACGTCAAAGGCATCGACGACAAGATCCCCGGGAAGTAGCTGCGCAGGTTCACCACATTCTCGGTGTCGTCCACTGCGAAAGCAGGGACCCATAACCACAGGGAGTTGTTGTGGCGTGAGCAAGCGGTTGCGGCGGAGCGCATCACAACGGCCTGTGGTTATGGGTCCCGGCTCAAGGCCGGGACGACGTGGGGAGAGATCACGATTCGAATTTCAAACAGCAGTGAGGATGTGAGTCCGCATTCTCGCGGCATTCGTTGCCCGAGTTTTGCGTCTCGTTTCACCCTCTCATCGAACAGAGGGCGCAGGGAAAGCCGGGTGCCGGTTGCACCCGTGGGCCCCGTGCAACAAAAAGCACGGGGGTAGGACCACAGGTCAACCGAAGCAACTCCGGCTTTCCCTGCGCGATGGTTTTACGGCTTACTTCGTGCTCTCCCCGGTGACCGGGCTTTCTTGCCACCGTCACCTGCGGGATACTTCCCGCAAGCTTAGCGCCAGCGTCGGGGCGCCAGAACCACACGACTTCGCCGTCCGTGAGTGTCACGCTCGTCAGTCGCAACACCCGCGTCCACCGCATCTCACCGCAACGTTCGTGACGATCGCGAGCCACCCCTCATTCGGGTGAGACGCGCGGAGTTAAATCACTGATTTGCCCGACGACGGAAGCGGAATATTTTTCGCGTGAGGGGTGGACAGACTTTTGGGTGATTTGCCCGTCGGGTTGTTGTGTCGCACCCACGTGCCGATATCGTCCTTGCGCCCGTAGCGAAGCAGGCCATAGCTGAACTAGAGCCAATTGCTAACAGCGGATCCCAAGCCTATCCTCGGCCCATGGCCGATTGCTGCTGCACACCGCCGCCCCTGGATTTCGGTAGCCCCAAAGGCACCGCCGCCAAATATCGGCGGGCGTTATGGACTGTTCTCGCTATCAATGCTGCCATGTTTGTGGTCGAGGTCGCCGCCGGACTTGCGGCGGGATCGGCATCGCTCCAAGCCGACGCCCTTGATTTCCTTGGCGATGCGGCAAACTACGGCATCAGCCTTTTTGTCGTTGGAATGGCCTTGCGCTACCGATCATCGGCTGCGCTGGCCAAAAGTGCGACGATGGGGGCCTTTGGCCTGTGGGTTGTCGGCACCGTCGTTTGGCATACCGTACAAGGCACGTTACCAAGCGCCTTCACGATGGGCACCGTCGGGCTTGCAGCCTTGGCGGCGAATGCGGCATCGTTCGCATTGCTATGGGCCCACCGCCACGGCGATGCAAATATGCGGTCCGCCTGGATTTGTACGCGCAATGACGTGCTCGGCAACGCGGCCGTTCTATTCGCCGCGCTGGGTGTCTTCGGCACGGGTACCGGATGGCCCGATGTCATCGTCGCCGCGATCATGGCCGCGCTTGCGATGCAAGGCGCGGCGACGGTAGCGAAACGCGCGTTCGATGAATTGCGGCAGCCATTGAGCATCCCTGCTGAGTAGTGCTCCGGCTCTGTTGGCACCGATGTCCGCCTGACGTAGTCTTGGTCTCATCAAGGAAAAAGGCGTTCGTCTCGTAGCGCAGAGGAACGCGCACCGATAACCGGGTAGTGAAGCCCGGGCCGCCAGCTGCGTGGTAAGGTTCCGTGAAAAGCGAGGGGGGTCCGGCATGGAAAAATACGGAGCCGGGTTAATTGTCGTCTCCGACTATGATCCCAACTGGCCAGGCTTGTTTGAGCAGGAGCGCTCGAGGATCAAGAATGCTCTCGGCTCGTTCGGTTTGGCCATCGAGCACGTGGGAAGCACTGCGGTTCCAGGTCTGCCATCGAAGCCCATCATCGACCTATTGGTTGGTGTACCCTCGCTTGACGAGGCGAGGGAACGATGCGTCGAGCCGATCGAGGAACTCGGCTACAGATATGTATCGGAGTACACGTCATGGCTCCCCGGCGAATTGTTCTTCCGGAAGGGACCTCCGGGACCATGGACCCACCACGTGCACTTGATGGAGCCATCTCATCCTCGCTGGGAAGCGCTTCTGGTGTTTCGGGATTATCTTCGCGCACACCCTGCGGCAGCCCGCGCCTACGCCAACATCAAGCAAGCCCTTGCTGCGTCCTCGAGAGAAGACATAGAAGCCTATCGAAACGGAAAAACCAGTTTCGTCGAAGAGACAACCGCGAAAGCTCGGGCATGGCGCGCGGATACACGAGGTCGATAGCAGGCGAGTTTACATGCTTAAGCCCGCCTCATTCAGACCGGCCTTCTTCTCTCAGCGCAAAGCGTCCAAGTGTTTGGCTTCGGTACGTCCTATTCGTTCCTTGCCAGGCGACGGAGTGTGGGCGCCGGCGACATCAGCCCAACTGCATGGCGTGAGCGGCGGCGGTGTGGCGGCGGATCAGGTCGGCGACATCCAGCCCTGGGATCGCGCCGTCGATCACGACCCAGTTGCCCGCGACCATCACGCGGTCGGCGCGGTGCGCCCCGCACAGCACCAGCGCGGCGAGCGGATCGCCATGGCCGGAGAAGCGGAGCTCGTCGAGCTTGAACAGGGCGAGATCGGCGGCCTTGCCGACGGCGATCTCGCCGAGCTCGGGACGGCCGACGCAGGCAGCGGAGCCCTTGGTCGCCCAGCGCAGCGCATCCTTGTGGCTGACGCGGCCCACGCCGTAACGCGCCCGCTGCACCAGGAACGCGGCGCGTACCTCCTGCATCAGATTGGATTCGTCGTTGGAGGCAGAGCCGTCGACGCCAAGCCCGATGCCGACGCCGGCCTCCTCCATCTCGCAAACCGGGCAGCAGCCTGACGCAAGCACCTGGTTGCTGCAGGCGCAATGGCTGATGCTGGTCCCGGCCTTGCCGAGCCGCTTCATCTCGTCGGCGTTGAAATGGATGCCGTGCGCCAGCCAGGTGCGCCCATTCAGCCAGCCGCATTGTTCGAGATAGTCCAGCGGCCGGCAGCGATACTTCTCCTCGCAGAACCTGTTCTCGTCCTCGGTCTCGGCGAGATGGGTGTGCAGGCGGACATCGAGCTTGTCGGCGAGCTCGGCGGTCTTCCGCATCAACGATGATGTCACCGAGAACGGCGAGCATGGCGCGAGCGCGATCTGCACCATCGCATCCGCGCCGCGCTGGTGATGCTTCGCGACCACGCGCGCGCTGTCGGCCAGAATCGTATCCTCATCCTGCACGACGCTATCGGGCGGCAGACCGCCATCGCGCACGGACAGATTCATGGAGCCGCGCGTCAGCAGCACTCGCAAGCCGAGGCGCCTTGCGATGGCCACCTCGATATCGACGGCTTCCTCGAGCCCGGCGGGAAACACATAGTGGTGATCGGTCGTGGTAGTGCAGCCCGACAGCAGCAGTTCCGACATTGCGACGGTGACGCCGAGCTGGAGCGATTCCGGCGTCAGCCGCGCCCAAACCGGATAAAGCGCCTTGAGCCAGGGGAACAGCTCGCGGTCGAGCGCGGCCGGTAGCGCCCTCGTCAGGGTCTGGTAGAAGTGATGATGGGTATTGATCAATCCCGGCAGTACAACGTGTTCGCCTGCGTCGAACACCGTTACCGACGTAGCCGTTGGCTCCTTGCCGCGGCCGACCAGTTCGACGATCTTGCCACCCTGCACCACGACGCCGCGTTCGGCGCCCTCTGCCAGAATGGAAAGCGGATCCTTGATCCAGGTCGGCTGTGTTTGGTCCATGATCCCACCATCTATCGAGAAGCATCGGTGTTTGGTTCAATGCAAGGACCGTCCCAATTATGGCAAACAATTGGCGTCGGTCTTGCAAGACTTGTTAAGTGAGGATGCATTCAGTTGAAAGCGTTGCCGTACCCATGGACTTGAATACGATTACGGAGGTCGCCCATCCGAAATCCCGGGCGCAACTGCCTGTTTGGACGGCAGGCGATGCTTGGCTCGCGGGCGGCACCTGGCTGTTCTCGGAGCCGCAGGCGCATCTGAGGCGGCTGATCGATCTCACCGATCTGAAATGGCCGGCGCTGACGATCGGCGACAGCGACTTCACCATCGCCGCCACCTGCACGGTGGCGCAGCTCGACGGCTTTGCCTGCCCGCCGGACTGGATCGCCTCGCCGCTGATCAACCAATGCTGTCGCTCCTTCCTCGCCTCATTCAAGATCTGGAAGACCGCGACCGTCGGCGGCAATATCTGCATGTCGCTGCCGGCCGGACCGATGATCTCGCTGGCTAGCGCGCTCGACGGCGTCTGCACGATCTGGCAGGCCGATCGCGGCGAGCGCAAGATTCCAGTCATCGACTTCGTCACTGGCAATCAACGGAACGTGCTTCAACCCGGCGACCTGCTGCGGCAGATCGATATTCCGCTCGCGGCGCTGCAACGACGTTCGGCGTTTCGCCAGATCTCGCTGACGCCGGTCGGCCGTTCGGCGGCACTGTTGATCGGAAGCATCGACAGCCAGGGTGGTTTTGCGCTGACCGTGACGGCCTCGACGATAAGGCCGATCAAGCTCGCCTTTGCCACTATCCCGGAACAGGAAGAACTGCGCGAGACGATCCTGCAGCGCATCCCGGACGATCTCTATCATACCGACATCCACGGCAAACCGATCTGGCGCAAGCACATGACGCTGCGGCTCGCGGAGGAGATCCGCGCCGAACTCGGGGCGCAGCCATGACCTTCGACATCAACGGCAAGACATTCTCGGAAACGCCGCAGGCCGGACAATGCCTGCGCACCTTCCTGCGCGACCTCGGGCATTTCGGCGTCAAGAAAGGCTGCGACGCCGGCGATTGCGGCGCCTGCACCGTGCTGCTCGACGGCGAGCCGGTGCATAGCTGCCTGATCCCGGCGTTCCGCGCCGACGGGCATTCGGTCACCACCATCGAGGGATTTGCGCCTGACGGCGGCACCCATCCGCTGCAACAGGCCTTCCTCGATGCGCAGGGATTCCAGTGCGGGTTCTGTACCGCCGGCATGATCCTCACCTGTGCATCGCTGAACCAGGCGCAGCGGCAGGATCTCGGCGCCTCGCTGAAGGGCAATATCTGCCGCTGCACCGGTTACGGCTCGATCAAGGACGCGCTCGACGGCAAGAGCAATATCGAGGACGCCGGCGCCGGCACCGCCTTCGGCCGCAGCCTGCCGGCGCCGGCCGGGCCGCTCGTGGTGCGCGGAGCGGCGCTCTACACTTTCGATACCAAGCTGGAAGGCCTGCTGCACGTCAAGCTGCTGCGCTCGCCGCATCCGCACGCGAAGATCGTCAGGGTCGACAAGAGCACGGCGCTCGCGGTGCCGGGCGTGCATGCGGTGCTGACCCATGAAGACGCACCAAAACTCCTGTTCTCGACCGCACGGCATGAGAAGGACTGGATGGACCCAGAGGACACGCGCGTCCTCGACGACGTCGTCCGCTTCATCGGCCAGAAGGTTGCCGCCGTCGTGGCGGAGACCGAGGCCGCGGCGGAAGAAGGCTGCCGCCGCCTCAAGGTCGACTACCAGATATTGCCAGCGGTGTTCGACCCGGCGGAGGCGATCGCGCCGGGCGCGCCGGTCCTGCATGGCGACAAGACGGTCGAGCAGCGCATCACCGCCCCCGCGCGCAATCTTGTGGCGGAAACTCATGGCGAATATGGCGACGTCGCGAAGGGGCTGGCGGAGGCCGCCGTCACCTATGAGGGGACGTTCACGACCCAGCGGGTCCAGCATGCGGCGCTGGAAACCCATGGCGGGCTCGCCTGGATCGACACTGAGGGCGTCCTCAACGTCCGCTCCAGCACGCAGGTGCCGTTCCTGACCCGGCGCGGGCTGTCGCAGATCTTCGATCTGTCCCCTGACAGGATCAGGGTGTTCTGCGAACGGGTCGGCGGCGGCTTTGGCGGCAAGCAGGAGATGTTTGTCGAGGATATCCTTGCGTTGGCCGCGCTCAAGACCGGACGCCCGGTCAAGCTCGAATTCACCCGCGAGGAGCAGTTCATCGGCACCTCGACGCGGCATCCGATGCGCGTCACGGTGAAGGCCGGCGCCGACAGGGACGGCAGACTGACCGCGCTGCAGCTCGACGTGCTCTCCAACACCGGCGCCTACGGCAACCATGCCGGCCCGGTGCTGTTTCATGCGGTGGCGGAATCGCTCAGCGTCTACAACTGTCCGAACAAGAAGGTCGACGCCGTCGTCGCCTACACCAACACGCTGCCGGCCGGCGCCTTCCGCGGCTACGGCCTGCCGCAAGGCCTGTTCGCCGTGGAAGCGGCGATCGACGAGCTCGCAAATCAGCTCGGCATCAATCCGTTCGACTTCCGCCGGCGCAACGTCGTCAAGCCCGGCGATTCCATGCTATCGCCGCCGCCTTCCCAATATCACGACGTGCTCTATGGCTCTTATGGCCTGGACCAGTGCCTCGACCTGGTCGAGCGCGCGATGGCGGACGAAACGCCAAAGCACGGACTGTCGCCCGAGTGGCTGGTCGGAGATGGCATGGCGCTGACGATGATCGACACCGTCCCACCGGCCGGACATCTCTCCGATTCCAAAATCGCCCTGCGCGAGGATGGCGGCTTCGAGCTGACGGTCGGCACGGCCGAATTCGGCAACGGTACCAGCACGGTGCATCGCCAGATCGCGGCGAGCGCGCTGGCGACGACGGTCGACCGCATCGTCCTGAAGCAATCCGACACCGCGCATGGCGGCCACGACACCGGCGCCTATGGCAGCGCCGGCATTTTTGTGGCCGGGCGCGCGACGCAGCACGCGGCGGAGAATCTTGCCGCCGCGATCAAGGCGCTCGCGGCGGAGGCGACCGAAGTGAATGCCGAGCTATGCTTGCTGGATGACGAAACTGTTGTCTGCGGCAAGCAGCGTCTATCGTTCGCTGAGCTTGCGAAGGCCGCGAAGGCGCGGGGCAACACGCTCGAAGCCAGCGGCAGCGCGCATGGCACGCCGCGTTCGGTGGCCTTCAACGTGCAGGGCTTTCGCGTCGCCGTGAACAAAGGCACCGGCGAAATCAGGATATTGAAGAGCGTGCAGGCGGCCGACGCCGGCCGCGTCGCCAACCCCATGCAATGCCGCGGGCAGATCGAGGGCGGCGTCGCGCAATCGCTGGGGGCAGCACTCTACGAGGAGCTCGTCATCGACGATGGCGGCCGGGTGATCAATCCGAAGTTCCGCGACTATCACCTGCCCTCTTACGCCGATGTGCCGCGCACGGACGTCTTCTTCGCGGAGACGTCGGATGCGGTCGGGCCAATGGGCGCGAAGTCGATGAGCGAGAGTCCCTACAACCCGGTCGCCGCCGCGCTCGGCAACGCCATCGCCAACGCCACCGGCATCCGCTTCACCACAATGCCGTTCAAGCCGGACCGGTTGTTTCCGGCACTGCATGAGAAGTACCGCGGTGGCTAATGCGTAGGGTGGGCAAAGCGAAGCGTGCCCACCCTACACGGGCAGTGGTGGATAGATGGTGGGCACGCTGCGCTTTGCCCACCCTACAGGAGAGAGGCTTATCCCCTACCCACCGTGCACTCGATCTGGCCGTGCGGCTCGTCGGTCGGCAGGAACACCTGGTTGTTGTTGTCTAGGCCGAAGGCGGAGAGGTTCATCAGGATGAAATGCATGTTCGGACAGGCCATGCTGATCTCGGAGATCTCCGGCACCGCCGCGAGCGCCGCCTCGCCCATCCGATAGAGGCTGTCCTGCACGCTCCAGCTATAGGTGGTCGAGAACACTTCGAGCAGCGTGTCGAGGATCTTCGCGTTCGTCGCCGGATAGCTTGCGGGCGTGCCCGACCATTTCCATGACGCCACCATGCTGGTCGCGCAGATGCGGTCGTGAGTCTCGGCAAGCGTGGTGTAGGGGTCCTTGACGTAATTCTCCCAGCCCGACTGGGTCGACTTCATGAAGGCGAAGCCGTCGACGCCCGAGGCGAGCGCCATCGGTCCGCCTCTGCTCGCGACGAGTTCGACGGTCGGCTTGCCGTTGCCGTCGAGCACGAAGCTGTGCGGATGCGGCTTGCCGCCGAAGCTCAGCCTGTTCCACCTGGTCTCGTGCGAGGTGATCGACACCGATGACACCTGCGGATAGGTGTCGAAATACTTCTGCGCCAAGACCTGGCAGAAGTCTTCCGCCGAGAGGGCGGTGTTCTCGCGGGCGACGACGTTGACGACGTTCTTGATGGTGTCGGTCGACACCGTGTCGGAATTGTCCGCATTCGTATAGGTGCGGGCGAAATCGCCCTCGAGCATCGCCTTGATGTTGAGCTGGCTGACCTCGTGCCTGTCACCGTCGCGATGAATGCGCATCACGCGGACGCGGCCCTTGCCGTAGCGGTTCTTGATCAGCGGCACGTGAAAGCCTCCCGTTCAGTCGGTAAATTCAACCCGAGCGTTGCGCCCGACCCATCAATAATGAGCAACGTTTGTGCCATCGGGCAAGCTTCCGGCACGGCAAAGTGATCTATGAGGCATGCTCACCTGCCGCCCCTCATCCTGAGGAGCGCGGAACGCGCGTCTCGAAGGATGAGGCCACAGCGGGGGCCTCATGGTTCTCAAGGCGATGCGAAGCATCGTCCGGAGACGCGCTGCGCGCTCCTCACCATGAGGGGCTTTAGCTCCCGCGATAGGTCGCATAGCTCCAGGGCGTCACCAGCAGCGGCACGTGGAGGTGGCCTTCGGGCTCGCTCACGGCAAAGCGCAGCGGGATGCGGTCGAGGAAGGGCGGATCGGAGAGCGGCACCTGCCGGCTCGCAAAATACTCGCCGACGCTGAACAGGAGCTCGTACTTCCCTGATGGCACCGGGCGGCCGCCGATCAGCGGCTGATCGGTGCGGCCGTCGGCGTTGGTCACCCTGCGCGTCACCACGCGGCTCAAGCCGAGATCGGACAGCTCGATCAATTCGACCGCAATGCCGGCGGCAGGCTTGCCGCTATGGGTGTCCAGCACATGCGTGGAGAGGCGACCGTGCACCGGAAGGCGATCCTCAGCGGTCACAAGCTGATCGAGACGCAGCGCCGCGATGCGGCAGATCTCCTCGATCGATCTCTGCATCTCGGTCGGCACATCGTTCGGCAGCCGCCGCTCGAAATCGCGCAGGATCGAATCCCTGGTGTGGCGGCGCACGCAGACGATATAGGGGAAGCCGAATTTCGAGCGATAGTCGTTGTTGACGCGCTCGAACGCGTCGTATTCGGCATCCGACAATCGGTCGAGACCGACGCTGTGCTGCTCGGCATTGGATTCGGCGGTAAGGCCCGCGGCGCGCTGGGTCTTGTCGGCGAGATCGGGATGCGCCTTGATCAGCGCGAGGCGGAGTTCGGCCGGCGCGCGCTCGACCGCAGCTTTCATTGCCCTGAACAACACGTTGATGCCGGCGAACGGCCGCTGCGTCGCTACCTGCTCGGCGATCCACGGCGAGTGCTCGAATATATTGGCGAGCGCCGCAATGAACTCGTCACGGCTGGAACTGTTGAGATCGGCGATCGTTATCGACATCGCCCTATCCGATGTTGAAGGCCTGTTCGGCGAGCTGCTTGTGATGGACGTGCCAGTGCTCGGCGATCTGCAGCCGCGTCGGCACCCAGACGCGGTCGTGCTTTGCGATGTAGTCGAGGAAGCGCATCAACGCCGCGGCGCGGCCGGGACGGCCGACCAGACGGCAATGCAGGCCGACCGACATCATCTTCGGCGAGGTCTCGCCCTCGGCATAGAGCACATCGAAACTGTCCTTCAGATAGGTGAAGAACTGATCGCCACCGCCAAAGCCCTGCGGGTTGACGAAGCGCATGTCGTTGGCATCGAGCGTATAGGGGATGACCAGATGCGGCTCGACGCCGTCGGCCTTGATCCAGTACGGGAGATCGTCGGCATAGGAATCGCAGAGATATGCGAGACCGCCCGCTTCCATCAAAAGCCTGAGCGTATTGATGGAGGAGCGACCGGTGTACCAGCCGAGCGGCCGCGCGCCGGTCGCCTCGGTATGCACGCGGATCGCTTCCGCGATCTCGGCGCGCTCCTCGCTCTCCGACATGTCCTTGTGCTCGACCCATCTGAGACTGTGGCTCGCGATGTCCCAGCCCGCCTCCTTCATCGCGGCGACGATTTCGGGATTGCGCTTCAATGCCATTGCGACGCCGAACACGGTGGTCGGCAATTTGCGCTCGCCGAACAGGCGCCACAGCCGCCAGAAGCCGGCGCGCGAGCCGTATTCGAACATCGATTCGATATTGGCATGGCGCTGGCCGGGCCAGGGCTGCGCGCCGAGCACGTCCGACAGGAACGCTTCGGAGGCGCTGTCGCCATGCAGGACGTTGTTCTCGCCGCCCTCCTCGAAATTCACCACGAACTGCACGGCGATGCGGGCATTGCCCGGCCATTTCGGATCGGGCGGGTTGCGGCCGTAGCCGCGGAGATCGCGCGGATATCTCGCTTCTGCCACTACACTTCCTCGAAACGGATCTTCTGCGCGCCCTTCCAGAGCACGGTCTTGCCGAAGGTCACGAGGTTCTCGAGCCCCGACGTCAGCGTGATGAAATGGTTGCCGGCGAGCTGGCCCATCTTGCTCGCGAAATGCACGCCGCCATAGGCGAGCAGGATCTCGGTTTCGCTGATGCCGCCGGGGTAGAGGATGATCTGACCGGGCGCCGGATAGCTGGTGTGGTTCTCGTAGGAAACGCCGAAGTCGAGATCGCCGAGCGGCATCCAGACCCCCTCGCCGCTCCAGCGGACATGGATCGCCTGGCTCTCGAACGGCATCGCCTTGCGGAACGCCGCAACCGTCTTCGGCGCCAGCGCCTCTTCAAAGCGCGCATCGAATTTGAAGTCTCCGGCATGGACAATCAGTTTGCTCATCGATCTCTTCTCTTGTGGCTGGGAACGGTCGTTCGCTACCGCATTGCAGCGCGCAGTCGGAAGCAAGGACCATTCCAGAGGGGAATGTCGGCCTAGTTTCTCCGATCGTACGACCAGCCGAACAGTCCGCTGCGCTGCGTCTCGGGCTCGGGCGACGGCGCCTCCCTCACCTCGGCCTGCGGTGGCGGTGGAGGCGGCGCCGGCAGGTTCTCGCATTTCATCGCGTACACCAGTTCGCCTTTCGCAGTGCGGCCGATCGGGGCGCAATCGTCGGCCCGCGCGGCCGCGCCTTTTGTCGCACCCTTGGTGTCCTTTGGCACAAGCTGCGTCTGCGCCCAGACCGGCGAGGCGACCAACAGCAGAACTGGTAAAAACTTCTTCATCGGCTTCACTCGTTGAGAATACTTTGCCTTATTGAACCGGATGCGCACCGGCAAGCCCATGATACCGCGACCGCCCTGTAAAGCCTGCTGAATATTTAGCCGTGACCAAGAAATTTGCTCGCCGCTTCGTGATGGGCACAACCGTTATAACCGTCGGCGCACATCGCTATCTCCTCATTGCGCTGAGGTGCGAGCCGCGCAGGCCTCGCCGACAAAGCGTGATAAAGCCGGGAGAACCACATGAAGACCTTCATCACCATCCTTGGGTCAGCTTTGATTATTGCATCGTCCGTACAGTTCGCTGCGGCCGCGCAGCGGCATCACTACAAGAAGTCGGATCGTGTCGTGGTGCGCCAGCAGCCGCGTGATTACAATGCGTATGCGGCGTGGCGCGCCCCCGCGCCGGCGCCCGAGTTCTACGGCTACGCGCCGAGCTACTTCACCGGTGGCTATTCGGCGCCCGCCGGCCACTAAGCCGATCGAGGTTGAACGTAAAAGGCCGGCCGCCGATTGCGGTCGGCCTTTTTCGTGTAACGTGCCGTTGCGGCCTTCTGAATGGAGAGAATGATGACGACAGCGACATTGCGCGGCCATGTGGCGCTCGTGACCGGAGGTTCGCGCGGCATTGGCGCTGCGATCGTGCACGCGTTGGCGGACCAAGGCGCGGCCGTGGCGATCAACTATCGCGAGCGTGCGGGAGAGGCGGATGCGTTGGCAAAGGCGATCACGGCCTCGGGCGGAAAGGCGATCGCGATCGCCGCGGACGTTTCGCAAGGCCCGGCGGTTGCGCAACTCGTACAACGCGCCACGGCCGAACTCGGCCCGATCGACATCCTCGTCAACAATGCCGGCATCGCGATCACGCGCGGCGTCGACGATCTCACCGAAGCCGACTTCGATCAGACCATCACGGTGAACCTGAAATCGGTGTTCCTGTGCACGCAGGCGGTGCTGCCGGCGATGCGGGCGAAGCAATGGGGCCGCATCATCAACATCTCCTCGGGCGCCGCAAGGGGCGCCGGCGCGATCGGCCCGCACTACAACGCATCGAAGGCCGGCGTCGAGGGATTGACGCGCGGCTATGCCGCCCGCCTGGTCAAGGAAGGCATCACCGTCAACGCGGTCGCGCCCTCGCTGATCGAGACCGACATGATGAAGGGCCAGCCCGGTCTGGTCAGCCGGATCCCGCTCGGCCGTTTCGGCACCGCCGACGAAGTCGCGCAGGCTGTCATGATGCTGATCGGCAACGCCTACATGACCGGCCAAACGGTCGCGATGAGCGGCGGCATGGCCTTCAACTAGCGACGCGAATTCGGTAGCTCAGCGATCGGCTTGCCCCCGGCGCGATCTGCATCAGGCCGGGCTTGCCTGCGAACTCGCCGTCGAAATCCGCCGGGCTGGCAAAGCCGTGCCACGGCTCGATGCACAGGAACGGCGCGCCACCGGGCTTTGACCAGATGCCGAGTTCGCGGAAACCGTCCCAGGAAATTTCGATCGATGGCCCGCGATCGGCGGCATAGCGCACCGACGTGCTTGCGAGCCGGTCGAGGATCACAGCGTCATCGTCGAACAGCCGCTCGGAGAGTGCGAGCGTCCTGCCCTTGACCGGAGATGGCTGCGCATCCGGCCGCATTAGACCGCCTTCGAGCCGCCGGATCGGCGCGGGCTCGTCGTTCGAGAAGGTCAGCGCGTAGGCTTCCTTCGCAAGCCCCGGAAGCAGCGGCCAGCCAAACGCAGGATGTCCGCCGAGCGACGCCGGCAGCGTCTCATCACCGGGGTTGGCGATCTCGAACGTCACCTCCAGATCGGCGCCTCGTGCCGCATAGGTCACCTCCAGGCGGAAGGCGAAGGGATAGCGGGCGCGGGTCGCGTCATTGTCCGCCAGCACCAGCTTGCAGGACGCGTCCTCGCGCGCGACCCATTCAAACCGCTGATCGCGCGCGAAGCCGTGCTGCGTCATCGGGTAGATCTTCCCCTTGTGGCGCAGTCCATCATTCTTCAGCCGCCCCACGATCGGAAACAACAGCGGCGCATGCCGCGGCCATTCCGGCCCGGCCTGCCACAACAGCTCGAGCCCGTCCGCAGTCTTCAGCGAACAGAGCTCGGCGCCGGCGGCCTTGATCATCGCGGCAATACCGTCACTTCGGATGATGTGGGTGTCCGTGTTCACGTCTGACCTCGCGGGAAAGCGTACCAATCCCTGTATATTTTTTGGGCTGACGATGTCGAGACTTTCATCTTGCCGGGGCAATCGCGGTTATGTGAGCCTCCCCGGAAAGCCGCCGTTCGGAAGCGAATTGCGGCTGTTCCGATGCGAGAAAGTCAGGTCATGTTCAAACGGCTGTTGGTTGCCTTCCTCCTCACCACCGCAAGCGTTGGCACCGCGATGGCGCAAGAATCGCCAAAGATGGGAGGCGTGATCAACACAGTGATCCAGCCCGAACCGCCTGGCCTGATGCTGGCGATGATCCAGAACGGCCCCACGCAAATGGTGGCCGGCAATATCTTTGAAGGGCTGTTGCGCTACAGCCCGAAACTGGAGCCGCTTCCCGGCCTCGCGGAGAGCTGGACCGTCAGCCCAGACGCCAAGGTCTACACCTTCAAGCTCAAGCCGGGCGTGACCTGGCATGACGGCAAGCCGTTCACCTCGGCCGACGTGCTGTTCTCGATCGACATGCTCAAGCAGACACACGCGCGCGCCCGCAATAACCTGTTGCAGGTCGAGAAGGTCGAGGCACCCGACGACCTCACCGTGGTGTTCACGCTCAAGGAGCCGTTCGGTCCGTTCCTTGGCATTTTCGAGGTCGGCTCGATGCCGATGATCCCAAAGCACCTCTATGCGGGCACCGACTTCAAGACCAACCCCTACAACAATGCGCCCATCGGCACCGGTCCCTTCATGTTCAAGGAGTGGAAGAAGGGCTCGTTCATCCACCTCGTGAAGAACCCGAACTACCATGAGAAGGGCAAGCCCTATCTCGATGAGATCTATTGGCAAATCATTCCCGACGCCGCGGCGCGTTCGGTCGCGTATGAGACCGGGAAGGTCGACGTGCTGCCCGGCGGCTCCGTGGAAAATTTCGACGTGCCGCGCCTGTCGAAGCTCAAGGACACCTGCGTGACCGGTGCCGGCTGGGAGTTCTTCAGCCCGCTCGCCTGGCTGTGGCTCAACAACCGCCAGGGGCCGACCGCGAACAAGAAAGTGCGTCAGGCGATCATGTATGCGATCGACCGCAACTTCGCCAAGGACGTGATCTGGAACGGGCTCGGCAAGGTCGCCACCGGTCCCTCGTCCTCAGCCATCAAGTTCTATACCGACAACGTGCCGAAATACGACTTCAACCCGGCCAAGGCCAAAGCGCTGCTCAAGGAGGCCGGCTACAATGGCGAGAAGGTCCGCCTGCTGCCACTTGCCTATGGCGAGACCTGGCAACGCTGGGGCGAAGCCGTGAAGCAGAACCTGCAGGATGTCGGCATGAACATCGAGATGATCGCGACCGACGTGCCCGGCGGCAACCAGAAGATCAGCGATTGGGACTACGACATCGCCTTCACCTATCTCTATCAGTACGGCGATCCGGCGCTCGGCGTCGGCCGCAACTACGTCTCCACCGCCATCGCCAAAGGACAGATGTTCAACAATGTCGAGGGATACTCGAACCCCGAAATCGACAAGCTGTTCGCTGAAGGCGCGATCGCGACGCCCGACTCCAAGCGTAAGGAGATCTACGAGAAGGCGCAGAAGATCCTGGTCGAGGATGTCCCGGTCGCCTGGATGCTGGAATTGCAGTTTCCAACTATTACGCGCTGCAAGGTGAAGAACCTCATCACGACAGCGATCGGTGTCAATGACGGCTTTCGCGACGCCTGGATCGAGAAGTAACGATCTCGAATTAGATCATTCCAATCGCGTCCGCGATGGACGCTGCGCTCCCTCTCCCGCTTGCGGGGGAGGGCTGGGGTGGGGGTATCTCCACGATACGACTATCGGTGAGGAGAGAGCCCTCACCCGCTGCGCCGGAGGCGCAGCGACCTCTCCCGCAAGCGGGAGAGGTAAAGTGCGACGGATTGCTGCTTGATCTGGCGCAATGCCTATTTGACAGCCTGCCTCCAAAAACCGTTTGATCGAGGCAGGAACCGCCGGACGAGGACTCGCGGCTCCTAATCCGGGACGTGAGTCACTTATGAAGCGATCGAAAAGGTCTGCGAAGGAGCGTATTTCCCGCCCCAAGCGGACCCCTGCACGGCTGAGCGGCGAAATGCCCTGTGCGACTGTGTTTCGTCTTGTCGCTTCCGCCTGCCTCGAAGACGTCAAGGCTCACCATCGCGGCGCCCGTAACGGCGATACCGTTGCGGTGCATCAAACGCGGGTGGCGCTGACCCGCCTGCGCGCGGCGATCGCTTTCTTTGAGCCGATGGTGGAGGATCCCGAATGGACGCGCCTGAAGTCCGAGCTGAAATGGCTTAACGGATATCTTGGCGCCACGCGCGACCTCGATGTCGCGATCGGGAATGCTCCGCGCGAGCGGTTGTTCAGGACAGCCCGGGTCGAGAGCCAGCGGCAGCTCAGGCGGGCGCTGACGTCAGACCGCTATCGCCAGTGGTTCAAGGACATCGTCGATTGGGTCAACCACGGTCCATGGGTTGATATGAGCGACCGCCGCCTGGTGCGACTCCGGGCATCGCCTGCCTCCGAGTATCACGCGCGCCGGCTCGCCGGCTGGCATGAAAAGCTCGTCGAGAACAGCCGCGGTCTGAAGGGAATGGGCAAACGCAAGCAGCACCGGGTGCGCCTGGCCAGCAAACGGCTGCGCTATGCGATCGAGTTCTCCGAAGACGTGCTGTCGAAGGGCGATTTTGCGCCGTGGCGCGCGATCGTGAAACAGCTCCGCAAGGCACAGCAGATTCTCGGCGAACTGCACGACGCCGAGGCCGCGCGAGCGCTCGCGGCAGAGCTGCAACAGCGCGTCAAGACAACCCGCGCGGGCGGCCCGCGGAAACCGCTCGAGCTGCTGGATAAGAAGGAGAAAGGGCGGCTGCTCCGGCGCGCCGCGGCTGCATACCGCAAGATTGCATCCTAGGCGGGAAATTGCGGTCAACCCCGTATTTGTCCGGGCAGGTTTGTCGATCAGGCGCATTTCTTGCTGTGCACGATTCGGCTAACTACCAAGCAAGAAACTCCCGCCCTCTCTCACAAAAACCTCCCGCCCTCTCGGTTGACCGCATGTCCGACGGTTCTTCGACGGCCCACCTTTATCGCCCGAAACTGGTGACCACCCTGGGCGAAGGCTACAGCCTCGACAAACTCCGACAGGATGCCGTGGCGGGCCTCACCGTGGCGGTGGTCGCGCTGCCGCTCTCGATGGCAATCGCGGTAGCCTCCGGGGTGACGCCGGAACGCGGACTTTTCACCGCGATCGTCGGCGGTTTCCTGGTGTCGGCGCTTGGCGGAAGCCGGTTTCAGATCGGCGGACCGGCAGGCGCCTTCATCGTGCTGGTGGCGGCGACCGTCGCCCAGCTCGGCCTCGATGGTCTGTTGCTGACCGTGCTGGTGTCCGGGGTGATGCTGACCCTGATCGGCGCGACGGGTCTCGGATCGCTGATCCGTTACATGCCGCATCCCGTGACCGTCGGCTTCACCTGCGGAATTGCGGTGACCATCTTTGCGAGCCAGATCACTGACCTGTTCGGCCTGACGCTCGCCGGTCCCGAACCGGGCCCTCTGCTCGCCAAGCTGATCGTGCTCGGCCAGGCGCTTCCGACCCTGAACTGGTCCGCGCTCGGCATTGGCGCAGGCACGGCCGCGATGATCTTCGTGTTGCGGCAGTGGCGGCCGACCTGGCCGGGAATGCTGATCGCCATTGCGATCGCCTCGGTCGTCGCGCTGGTGCTACAACTGCCGGTTGAGACCATCGGTACCCGTTTCGGTGAAATCCCCCACAGCCTGCCGGCACCGCATGTGCCTGATATCTCCTATGATCTCCTGCTGAAGGTCTTGCCGGCGGCGTTCTCGTTCACGCTGCTCGGCGGTGTCGAAAGCCTGCTGTCGGCAAAGGTCGCCGACAGCATGACCGGCCGCAAGCACCGTTCCAACATGGAGCTGGTCGCGCAAGGCATTGCCAACATCGCCTCCGCCTTGTTCGGCGGCATCAGCGTCACCGGCACCATCGCGCGCACGGCAACCAATATCCGCGCCGGCGGCCGCAGCCCGCTCTCCGGCATGCTGCACTCCGTCTATCTGCTGCTATTCATGCTCGTTGCCGCACCCCTGGCGCGCTACATCCCGCTCGCGGCGCTCGCCGGCGTCCTGGTCGTGGTCTGCTGGTACATGGCGGAGAAGGAGGAATTCGTCCGCCTGGTGAAGGACTGGCGCAGCGGCGTGGTGCTGGTGCCGACCTTCGCGCTGACGATCTTCAAGGATCTGACCTTCGGCATCGTCGCAGGCTGCATCCTCGCCGTCATCTTCGCGCGGCTCGGCAATCCGCAAAAGCCGGAGGACGCTTAGAGCTTCGGTTTCTGATTGCCCCGTCATTGCGAGGAGCGAAGCGACGAAGCAATCCATGCCGCAGCAAGCGGAGAGATGGATTGCTTCGCTTCGCTCGCAATGACGGCCAATCAGAACCGAAGTATTAGATTATCGTCTTGACGCGTTTTCTGCACGCGAACCGGCATCCGCTTCGCTCCAAAGCGCTTTTGGGACCCAAGCGCATGCCAAAAAGGTGATCGGCCGGGCTTCGCATTGACAAGATGCCCGCCTATATCAACCCCTGCTTGTATTATGCCTGTCATTCAAAGCCAGGGGATCAATCATGGCGAGCCCATCCGTTCTCGAACCGACGGCCCCGCAAGGCAGCGTGCTGATCGCAGGCGTCGGCGCTTCCCAGGGGGTGGGCGCGGCCATCGCCCGCCGGTTCGCCGCGGGCGGATACCCGGTCGCAATCGCAGGCCGCAATGCCGAGAAGCTCGCAGTGACAGCCGCGGAGCTTGCGGCTGCGGGCGCCAAGGTCGCCCATGTCGTTGGCGATGCCTCCAAGCCGGCCGATGTCGCGCGCTTCGTCGAGGCGGCGCAACAGCTCGCGCCGCTTGCGATGGCGGTGCACAATGCCGGCTCGAACCGTTGGGCGCCGTTCCTGAAGGTAAGCGAGGAGCAGTTCGAGTCACATTGGCGCGAGCATGCACTCGGCGGGTTTCACGTGGCGCAGGCGGCAATCCCCGCACTGCTTGCGCGCGGCGGCGGCACGCTGGTGTTCACGGGCGCGAGCGGCTCGCTGCGCGGCAAGGCCAATTTCGCGCCATTTGCCGCCGCCAAGGCCGCGCTGCGCGCGCTGGCGCAGAGCATCGCGCGGGAATTCGGTCCCCAGGGCATCCATGTCGGCCATGTCGTGATCGACGGCGGCATCGAGGGCGATCGGCTGCTGACTTTTCGCCCCCAATTGAAGGAGGAGCGCGGACCCGACGGCCTCCTCAACATCGCCGCGATCGCGGAGGCCTATTGGGTGCTGCACCATCAGCACCGCAGCGCCTGGACCCACGAGCTCGACCTGCGTCCCTGGGCGGAGTCGTTTTAGAGGTGCGGCCCGGCCGCGAGTTTGCTTCACCTCCCCCGCTTGCGGGGGAGGTCGGAGCGCATCGCCAGATGCGATCCGGGTGAGGGAGCGCAGCGTCCATCGCGGATGGACTTCGGCGTGATCTTATCCAGTTCTACGTCATGCTGCCCGGGAGGAAGCAGCGGATCGTGATTCCCGTGCTGCCTTTCATCGGCCACACCATGGTCCGGCCGGCGCGGTTCGGCTCGGTGATTACGGCCTCATCCGGCACCATGATCCATTGTCCCTCCAGACGGACCCGGTAATGCCCATCCTTGGACTCCCAATCCGGATCGGCCACCGCGACGCCGTCGGCATCCGAGCAGCAGGGCCCGAGCTTGCTCTTGAGGCTGTCGAACCAGGGTTTGAGTGGCGAGTTGGAATAACGTCCATCATCGCGGGCCATCAGGGTTCCTGTTGGAACGACGAGGAGAATTGTCAGGACTGAAGTCCGAAGCAAATTTATGCGAGCCATGTCCGTGCCCTGACGAGACGCCCGTCCCCAATTTTGACAAACCGGGAACCCCGGACGAAGTTCCACGCATGGACCCGATTGGGACAGCTCTCCACAGGAATGGATAGAGCGGGATGATTTTTGCTTCCTGCTCTATCTTTTTGTTCGAGCATGATCTCCGCGCAAACGCTTCGCGTCTGTCGCGAGGGAGAACCGGTACCCGCTTTTCCGGATCATGCGCCCGTCAGCGCCGGACGGCGCATCCCTCCAGGAACAGGGTTGTACAGGCCTCGGCGCGGCGCTCGAGTTCGGCACGATCGGGCGGCGGCTGACGACCGAACACAACGGAGCGCTGCGGCTCGAAGACGAGCATGCCGAGCAGCATGCCGGCCGCCGCCTCCGGATCAATCTCCCGAAGCGTGATCAGGCCGCGCCCCTCCTGCGTGCGCAACCAGTTTGCCAGCGTGGCCACCGTTCGCCGCATCGCACTCCTGTAAAAAGTCTCGGCGATATCGGGAAATCGATCGCTGTCGGCGAGGATCAGACGCTGCAGTGCAATCACCTCGCCATCCAGGATCAGCTCGGCGCAGGCAAGGCAGGCCTCGCGTAGCGCGCCCTTGATGTTGCTGCCGTCGCAGGCGCGCAGCCGCACGCCCGAAACGAACCGGTCCATCCGGTCCGCGACCATGCCTTCAAACAGAGCCTGCTTGCCGGGAACGAGCCGGTAGAGCGTCTTGGTGGAGATGCCGGCGCGGCGCGCCACATCGTCCATGTTGGTCGCCGCAAAACCCCTGGCGGCAAATTCGCGCCGCGCCGCCTCGTAGATCATCGCGCGCGTCTCATCGTCGGAGCGTAGCGGCGGCCTGCCCCGGCTGCGACGCTCAGGCGCCGTACCGGCCTTGTCCGCTCTGCCCTGCTTTGTCGTGACCGTCATGCCACCCGAGCCATGCTTTAATATGACGCCTGTCATTCCATTGACAGACCCAATGTGGCGCCTATTTTGGAAAATATCAAGTTTCCTAATTGGCCCCACGCCTGAGAGATGGAAATTATCCAGTTTTAGCAAGGGGATAGAAAGTCTGGAGGGCCATCATGAACCAGCATTCCCCGACGCTAGAGGTCGAACGCCCGCTATCGGCCGCCGAGGTGCAGCGGCTGGCGCCGACGCCAGAGCCGGTCGTCCCCGCCCCAACTGCGTCGGCATCGATTAAAGGCAAGCTGCGGCGGATCGCTCTCGCCGGCGTCGCCATCGCCGCGCTGTCGGGCGCCGCCTGGTATGGCTGGGACTACTGGACCGTCGGCCGCTTCCTCGTCTCGACCGATGACGCCTATGTCAAAGCCGACAACACCACAATCGCGCCGAAAGTCTCCGGCTATCTCAGCGCGGTGCTGGTCGGCGACAATGAGCGCGTGAAGGCCGGCCAAGTGCTGGCGCGAATCGACGAGCGCGATTTCAAGGTGGCGCTGAACCAGGCCAGGGCCGACGTCGAAGCCGCCCGGGCTGCAGTTGCCAGCAAGCGTGCACAGCTCGATGTGCAGCAGGCGGTGATCGAGGCCGCGAAGGCGACGCTCGACGTCGACACCGCGACGCAGACCTTCGCCGCGCAGGAGAACAAGCGCTACACCGACCTCGCCACCACAGGCTATGGCAGCGTGCAGAACGCCCAACAGGCGCAATCGCGCTACGCCAGCGCGCAGGCCGCGGTGCAGCGCGACATCGCCAACCTCGCCTCCGCGCGCAAGCAGGTCGAGTTGCTGAAGGCGGAGATCTCGCAAGCGGTGGCGACGGTCGCCCGCGACGAGGCGATCGAGCAGCAGGCCGAGCTGAACCTCGGCTACACCACGATATCAGCGCCGATCGACGGCGTGGTCGGCAACCGCACGCTGCGCGTCGGTCAGTTCGTGCAGGCCGGCACGCAATTGATGTCGCTGGTGCCGGCGAGCGGCGCCTATGTGGTGGCGAACTTCAAGGAGACCCAGTTGACCTTCGTCCGCAAGGGACAGAAGGCGGACATCTCCGTCGACATGTTCCCGGGCCAGATCGTACATGGCCACGTCGATTCACTCGCGCCGGCCAGCGGCCAGGAATTCGCACTGCTGCCGCCTGACAACGCCACTGGCAATTTCACCAAGGTGGTGCAGCGCATCCCCGTGAAGATCGTGTTCGACGCGACGCCCGTCGAACTGCGCCCGGGTATGTCGGTGATCCCGACGATCGATACGCAGTCCCACGAAGATGCTGCGCAACATCCGGCCGCCGCGCCGAAGCCGGCCACTTCGATCGCCCAGAGGTGATGCCATGACGGACCTCACCCTCACAGCCACAGGACCCGCGCCTCGCGCGGTCCCCGCCAATCCGGACCGGGCCAGCGCCACAGTGTGGGTCTCCGTGCTCGCCGCGATGATCGGCGCCTTCATGGCGATCCTCAACATCCAGATCACCAACGCGTCGCTGCTCAATATCGAGGGCGGCATCGGCACCGGGGTCGACAACGGCTCCTGGATCTCGACGTCGTACCTGATCGGCGAGATCGTGGTGATCCCGCTCACCGACTATCTCAGCCGCGTGTTCTCGTTCCGCAACATCATGATCGGCCATGCGACACTGTTTGCGATCTTCTCCGTCGCCTGTGCCTTCACCCACGACCTGCCGTCGATGATCGCGATGCGCGCGTTGCAGGGCTTTTTCGGCGGCGTCCTGATCCCGATGGCGTTCACGCTGGTGTTCACCAAATTGCCCAAGGTGCAGCAGCCGATCGGCTTGGCGATGTTCTCGATCGCCGTGACCTTTGCGCCGGCGATCGGCCCGACCATCGGCGGCTATCTCACCGAGAATTACGGCTGGCAGACCATCTTCTTCGTCAACGTGGTGCCGACCGCGGTCATGGTGACCATGCTCTATTTCACGCTGGAGCGGCAGCCGATGCAGCTCGGCCTGCTGCGCGAGGGCGACTGGCTTGGCATCGCGACCATGGCGATCGGCCTCTCCGCGCTGCAGACGGTGCTGGAGGAAGGCAACAAGGACGACTGGTTCGGCTCGCCCTTCATCGTCAAGCTTGCCATCGTCGCCGCGGTCAGCCTGTCGCTGTTCGTGATCATCGAGCTCGTCGTCGAGAAGCCGCTGATCCGGCTGCGGCTGCTGACGCAGCGCAGCTTCGGCTTCGGCACGATATCGGCGGTGTTCGTCGGCTTTGCGCTGTTCGGTTCGGTCTATCTGTTGCCGGCCTATCTCGGCCAGGTGCAGCTCTACAACGCCGAGCAGATCGGCCAGGTGCTGGCCTGGACCGGATTGCCGCAGCTCATCTTGATCCCGCTGGTACCGAGACTCATGCAGCGCTTCGACGCCCGCTACATCGCCGCCGTCGGGATGGCGCTGTTCGCCGCAAGCTGCTTCATGAACACGCAGATGTCGCTCAACTATGCCGGCGACCAGCTCTTCGTTCCCAACATCATTCGCGCCATCGGGCAGGCCTTGATGCTGGCGCCGCTCAGCGCCGTGAGCCTCGGCAGCGTCGCGCCGCAGGACGCCGCGGCGGCCTCCGGCATCTCCAACATGATGCGCAATCTCGGCGGCGCGATCGGCACCGCGCTGCTTGCGACCATCGCCACCAAGCGCGAGCAGTTCCACTCCAACATCATCGGCCAGTCGGTCGACCTCGGCCGTGACGTGGTGCGCGAGCGCATCGCCGAGATGACCAACTACTTCACGGCCCACGGCATGGCCGACCCGGCCGCCGCGCGACATCAGGCCATCATCGCGCTCGGCAACACCGTCAAGCGCCAGGCGCTGGTGATGGGATATAGCGACACGTTCGCCGTGCTCGGCTTCGTGCTGGTGCTCGCCGGCATTGCGATCCTCCTGACCGGCAAGCCGAAGGGCGGCGCCGCCCCCGGCGGCGCGCACTGAAGGCGTTCTCCCTCTCCCGCTTGCGGGAGAGGGTGTCTCCGCGATCGACACTCCCCGTGTGGAGAGAGCCCTCACCCGCTGCGCAAAGAGCGCAGCGACCTCTCCCGCAAGCGGGAGAGGTGAAGGGAACGCGCGGAATCGTCCCTATCCACCAAACACGATGTCCGCCACCACGGGAAGATGATCCGAATAGGCTCTCGCCTCACGATCGGTCCAGGCTTTGAGGATGTCGCCGTCACGATCGACATAGATGCGATCGAGACGCAGAATCGGCAGGCGCGACGGAAAGGTTCGCAGGCGCGTCCGCACCGGACAACATCGGACCAGCACGCGCCGCACCGATTTCACCCAGAACCAATCGTTGAAATCGCCGAGCACGATGGTTCGCGGCGCCTTGGCAAGATCGGCCAACGCCAGCGCCTGGGCATGCCTCTCATGAATGCTCAATCCAAGATGCGTCGCAACGACCGACACGTGCCCGAGGGGCGTATCGACCATCGCAGAGATCGCGCGCCGCGGCTCGCGCTCCTGGTAGGACACGTCGGTGATGACGGGCGTGCCGATGAAGGGATAGCGGCTCAGCAGAACCTGGCCATAATCGCCATCCTCGGTGATGATCGAACGCGCTTCCACCCGGTGCGCGCCGACGACGCCGACGAGCCGCTGGAAGGGATCCTCGGTCGCACCACGCGAATCGATCTCCTGCAGGGCCACGATGTCGGGCGACCATTTTCGCAGGATCGAGCAGACGCCATCCAGGTCGAACCTGCTGTTGAGGTTGAACGTGCCGTGCACGTTCCACGTCATGACCCGGATCACGTCGGTCATCTGCGCCGCCCGGCAAACCAGGTGACGACGAACTGCGCTGCCAGGCAGAGCGGGAGCCAGATCGCGATGATCAATCCGAGCTGCAGCGCGCCCCACCAGGAGGCATGCCTTGCAAAGTCGGCGATCTGTGCACCGAGCGCGGCCATCGCGATGATCCCCGGCGCCATTCCGAGCGCGGTTCCGATCAGGAAATCGGTCAGCCTGAGACGGCTGGCGCCGGCCAGCATATTGACCACGGAAAATGGCGCCACCGGCACCATCCGGATCATCGCGATCGCGAGCACGCCTTTGCCAATGATCCGTTCCTGGACACGCAAGGCGCGGCGTCCCAGCATCGATTGCAGACGCTCTTGACCGAGAAAGCGCCCGATGAAGAACAGCAAGGTGGCGCTCGACAGCACGCCGACGGAAGCCGCGACAAACCCCTTTATAGGCCCAAGCGCGGCCGCGGTCGCGGCGATCAGGACGACAACGGGGAAGATCACGAGACCGCCGACGACGAACGCAAGAACGGCAGCCGGAGGGCCGAGCGGCGATTGCGCGTATTTTCCGATCAACCCCGCCACGTAACCGACATCCGTATAGCTGCTCAGGAACGTGTAGCGCCAGGCCAGCGTCAGCAGCGCAAGCGACGCGATGATCCCCAGGACAACCGCCATGGTCCTTGCCGTCCACGTCCGGTCCGCCGCGCGCTGCAGATCGAGCGGCTCCTTCGGATCGGCGATCGGCTGCAGGATCTCGGTGAAGGGACCAAAGCGGGCATCCTCCAGATCCACGGGAAGCAGCACCTTCTCGGAGCGAGATGCCGCATGAGCATCGAGGAATTCAAGCAGGCACTCTTCGTTGGCCTCGATCGTGCTTTCGCTCAGGCCGCAGTGATGCGCGAGCAGGCGATGGCGGACATTGCGAATGAACCGGCGATGCTCGTCATCGCCGGCCTCGAAACACAGGTCGCATTCGGTATCCGCCCCCATCGAGCGGTTGTTGATATTGGACGAGCCGATCCGCAGGAATTCGTCATCGACCGTCATCAGCTTGCTGTGAACCATGACGGGAACAGCATCGTCGCCGTCTCGTGACAACGGGTACAGCATGCGAACGCGCGAGGCGACTCCGGCGCGATGAAACGGACCGACAAAGTCGCCGCGACCGCCTTGCATGGTCCGCGACTCCAGCCATGACGCATGCCGCTTGGGGGTGACGATCAGGACGCGCAGGTCCGGTACCTCGCGCATCCGGCTTGCGAGCGCCTCGGCGATCTCGGCTGAGCTGGTGAACTGGTTTTCGATGTAGATCAGCTTCCTTGCCGCGGCGATCGATGCGTAGAACAGCCGCTCGACCTCGTGCACCGGCGGTGAGACGCTCGTTCCGAGCTCTGTTCGCGCAATGCCGAGCGGAATGTTTTCGGCTTGCGGCGCGACCGAGCCCGGCCATCGCTCCGCACCGCTGATCGTGCTCGGCATCGTGCCGCAGCCCGCAGCCTTCCACCGCTTGAACGCGAGTTCGCCGAGCGCTCTCGCCGCACCGCCATCCACCATGCACTGCACGTCGTGAAAGGGAGGATAGGCAACACCGGCCGGATCCCTGCGGAAGGAATGATGCAGCGCATGTTCGGATGTGTCCCAGCGCCGGATCGTGAGGTCGAGCCCGCCGACGAAAGCGAGCGAATTGTCGATCACGACGAATTTCTGGTGCTGCGCCGAGCCGAGCGGCAGGCTCGAATCCAGGCAGACTCGAATCCGGTTGGTGGGGCTGGCTAATTTCTTTGCCGAATGGCGCTCGCGCTCGCGCGCATAGAGGGCTGCGAAATCCCAGATCAGGATGTTGATGTCGAGAGCATCCCTCCGCTCGACCAGGGTCTTGAGGAATGGACCAAGCGTATCCGGCAAGCCATCATCGGCCATCGCGGATGGCCCGACAAGCGGCGTCTCGGAGTGGATATCCCACCCGATGATGAAGACCTGCCGCTCGGCGCGCAGCAGCGCCTCGCGCAAGGCGCCAAAATACTCCGCAGCGTCGTTCAGGACGGCGACACGACCAGCGTCGCACTTTCTCCAGATGGTGTCGCCCGGAACGAGCACGGATGAGCTGCGGGGCAGCAATATTGTCGCGGCCGATTGCACCTTTTCCATCCGAACGTTCATCGACTCCCACCGGTCGGTTGAAACGCCCCAGCGCAGGTCGGGTTCCTGCCCCCAGGCGGCGCCTCGGGCAGTGACGGTCAGGCAAAATGCAGGAAACCAAGCGTTTCGCGGCCTGGCCTTGCCAGATACTGCCCAGTCATTATGTCGCGGTGAAGCCAACTGACGCCTGCCCGTCCGGGCCGGCCCTCCCCCTTTCGTAGATTGGACGCTTTCGGCGCGCTGCGCTAAGCCGCGCCCAACCGGATATGACAAATGACCACATCGCTGGAATTCGGGCTCGATACCTTTGGCGACGTCACCCGTGACGGTGCCGGCGCGCCGCTGCCGCATGCGCAGGTGATCCGCAACGTCATTGACGAAGCGGTCCTGGCCGACGAGCTCGGGATCGATTTCATCGGCCTCGGCGAGCACCATCGCGCCGACTTCGCGATCTCCGCGCCCGAAGTGGTGCTGGCGGCGCTCGCGGCGCGCACCAGGCAGATCCGGCTCGGCTCCGCCGTGACGGTGCTGAGCTCGGACGATCCGATCCGCGTCTTCCAGCGCTTTGCGACCGTCGATGCGGCATCGAACGGCCGCGCCGAGGTGATCCTCGGCCGCGGCTCGTTCACCGAGTCCTTTCCGCTGTTCGGATTCGACCTCAGCCAGTACGAAGCGCTGTTCGAGGAGAAGCTCGACCTGTTCGTCGAATTGTTGAAGCAGGAGCCGGTGACCTGGCAGGGCAAGTTGCGCGCCCCGCTGAACAACCAGCGCGTGTTTCCGCCGATCGAGCACGGCCGGCTGAAAACCTGGATCGGCGTCGGCGGCAGCCCGGAGTCCGTGGTGCGCGCCGCGCGCTATGACCTGCCGCTGATGCTCGCCATCATCGGCGGCGATCCGAAGCGGTTCGCGCCCTATGTCGAACTCTACCACCGCGCCTTCAAGCAGCTCGGCCGCCCGGCCAAGCCGATCGGCGTGCATTCGCCGGGCTATGTCGCCGATAGCGACGAGCAGGCGCGCGAGGAGCTGTTCGCCGACTACAAGACCATGCGCGACCGCATTGGCGGGGAGCGCGGCTGGCCGCCGATGGGCCGCGACGAGTTCGTGCGCGAGGCCGAGCATGGTTCGCTCTATGTCGGTTCGCCGGAGACGGTCGCACGAAAGATCGCCGCCACCGTCAAGGCGCTCGGCATCGCGCGCTTCCAGCTCAAATACTCGGCGGGCCCACTACCGCACGACAGGCTGATGCGCAGCATCGAGCTCTACGGCCGCAAGGTGGTGCCGCTGGTCCGCGATATGCTGGAAGGCTAGGCCGTGTAGAGGACAGTTGCTTTCATTGTTGTTCTCCTTTTGCGGCACGGTCGCCGTACTGTTCGTCCGTTACCTTTTCCATCCACTCGACCGGGCTGCCATTGAGTGCCTTCCGAATCGCGATATGGGACATCGCCGTCTTCGGAGACGCGCCGCGCCAGTGCTTATCACGGCTCATGTCGATCTCCCGCGAAGACGCCGCCTCACGCAGCCGGGCTTGCTGGCACACAAGCTGCGCACTGCGAGTCGGCCTTCGCCTTGCGACGAAGCGCTCCGACCAAAATCACGAACGACGAGAGGGCGAGGATGACGGCGCTGAACAGAAAAGTGGCCCGATAGCCGCTGCTATCGAAAAGCACGCCGCCGCCCGCAGCACCCGTTGTGATAGCGAGCTGAACCACCGCGACCATCAGACCTCCGCCTGCTTCCGCGTCATCAGGCAAAGCCTTGCTGAGCCAAGTCCACCAGCCAACGGGTGCCGCCGTGCCGATGAAGCCCCACAGGAACATCAGCGCCGCCGTCGCGCTAAGTGAGGAACCAAATGCTGTCAGTGCGATGGCAATCGCGGCCATCGCGAACGGCATGAACACGAGGGAAGCGTAAAGGCGCGCGCGGATGACAAATCCGATCAGTGACGTGCCGACAAGACCCGCAACGCCCATCACAAGCAGAAGGGCCGAAATGGTCGTGACGTCGACGCGCGTCACCGTTTCGAAGAATGGCCGCAAATACGTGAAGAGTGCGAACTGCCCGAGGAAGAACAGCGCGGCTGCGAGCATGCCGTAGGGTACTTCGGAGCGGCGCAGGACTTTGAATGCCGCTGCCGCGCCAGCTCGCTCTTGGCTCGGCATCTTGGGCAGTGTGACGAACTGCCAAAGCAGGGTCAGCGCTGCAATCGGTACGACGCAAAAGAATGCGCCACGCCAGCCGATGTACTGACCAAGGAAGCTGCCAAGAGGCGCGGCAATCGTCGTCGCAAGGGCATTGCCGCCATTGAGAACCGCAAGTGCGCGCGGCACATCCTTGCCCGGCACGATGCGGATCATCGTTGCGGCGGACATCGACCAAAAACCTCCGATGGCCATGCCGACGAGCGCGCGTCCGACCATGAAGACCGTGTAAGTGGGCGCGACGGCAACAACGACGCCGGAGACCAGCATGAGGCCGGTCAGCCACAGCAAAATGGATCGCCGGTCGATACCGCGCGTCGCGGCTGAGATGAAAAGACTGGTCAGGATGGCGAAGATGCCGGACACGGAAATGGCTTGCCCAGCCTGTCCCTCCGTCAAATGCAGGCTATCCGCCATCGGCGTGAGCAGGCTCACAGGCATCCATTCGGATGCAACAAGCGTCGAGGCGCAAAGCGTGAGCGCGAAGACAGCGCTCCATGCGACCATTGGTTGCGTTGCCTTTTGATCGGTCGTGACTTCCATCGGGCACCCATATGTCGAGAAGCGCCAAGCAGGCGCTGTTCACGGCAAGACATAGAGCCCCGAGCGGCCTTCGATTAGCCGGCATAATTCGCTTGCATTAATCGACGCGGGCCATGAATACTGGCGGGCATGGCAAGCCAAGATTTCAATGACTTACTGGCCTTCGTGGCCGTCGCCCGCGAGCGCAGCTTTACCAAGGCCGCAGCGAAACTCGGCGTCGTGCAGTCAACGCTCAGCCATACGATCAAGCGCCTCGAATCGCATCTGGGCCTGCGGCTTCTCACGCGCACGACCCGCAGCGTCAGCCTGACCGAAGCGGGCGCGCGTCTTGAGCAATCGCTTGCGCCGCGCATCGAGGAAATCGAGCGCGACATCGCGGCGCTGATGTCCCTGCGCGACAAGCCATCTGGCACCATCCGGATTACGCTCTCGGACCATGCGCTGGAAAAGGCCGTCTGGCCGAAGCTGTCGCCAGTGCTAAAAAAATATCCCGACATCAAGGTCGAGTTCAATCTCGACACAGCGTTTCGCAACATCGTCGAAGACGGCTTCGACGCGGGCATCCGCCTCGGTGAGAGCGTGGAAAAAGACATGATCGCGGTGCGCATAGGCCCGGATTGGCGGCTTGTCGCGGTCGCTTCGCCCGCTTATCTGAAAGAGCATCCCAAACCCAAGCACCCGCAAGACCTCGTAAAACACGTCTGCATCAAGCGGCGTGAGGCGGCAGGCGGTCACTATGTGTGGGAATTCGCCAAGAATGGTCCTGACCTCCGCGTGCGCGTCGAGGGGCAAGTGACGTTCAACGACTCGCGCGCGATGATCGACGCCGCCGTGAAAGGTTTCGGCATCGCCTATCTCCCCGAAGACATGGTTGCACAGCACGTCCGGTCAGGAGAGCTGGTCATCGTGCTTGACGACTGGTCGCCGAAATTCCATGGCTACTATATCTATTACCCGACGTCCCGGCAGAACTCGGCTGCATTCAAAGTGATTGTCGAAGCGCTACGGCATCATGAAGCACGGCAAAGAAAACGCGGCTAAAGCGGGATCACGTTTCTTCGAGTCGTCATCCGCTTCAGCTCCTCGTTTGAGCATGATCTTTTCGGAAAGCCGCTTCACACTTTTCCGGATCATGCTCTAGGACTTGGCGTGGGGCTGCCGCCGCGAGCCGATCGGACGCCGCAGCCGCGACGACAGCGATGGCGAGCCAGCGATCGGGTCCGTGGGTTCGGCATGCGACGCGCGTAACGAGCGGACCTGCGGTTTTGCTTCCGGCTCCTTGCGTGCCGAGCAGTTGCTGAGCGCAGCCGCGATTTCCGACGTGACAAGCGGCCAATGCACGACGTCGCTGATGCCGGCGGTCACCAGAGTGTCGGCTCCGATTTCTTCGGTCGATCTCGCCGCCAACACGATCGGAAGATGCGGCGCGGCCGCGTGCAGCGCCGCCGCCGCTTCCACCGACGCGGCCGCCGATCCGAAATAACCGACGATCGCCGCATCGAACCGGTCGGGCTTGGCGCGGCAAGCGTCGCACGCCGCGGCGGCCGTACCGAATCCGACCGGCTCGTAGCCGATCGCCGCCAGCGTTTCCTCGTCTCGCAGCAATCGCGCCTGATCGCTGGTGACCATCAGCACGGTCTCGCCCCTTCCCACCGGCAGCATCGCCGGCTTGATGTCCGAGATCGGCGCCGCCATCGCCACGCAAGGCAGCCAAACCTCGAAGCGGCTGCCCTTGCCGGGCACGCTCTGCACGTTCATCGCCCCGCCATGCTCATGGACGATCTCGCGGACCGTCGCCAGCCCCAGGCCGTTTCCGGAGGAACGCGTGGTGAAAAACGGCTCGAAGATGCGCGCCAGTGTCGCCTCGTCCATGCCGCGGCCGGTATCGGTGACCACGATACAGACATAGCGGCCTGGTTGAAGCGTGTCGTGACTGAGCGAACGGACCTCGGTGATTTCACGGATATCCATCGCTATTTCGACACGGCCATGATCGCCGATCGCCTGCGCGGCATTATTGCAGAGGTTGAGGATCACCTGCTGCAACTGCGCAGGCTCGCCGGACACGATGGCGGTGGCCAGCGGCTCGCGAATCGCGAGATCGACGTTGGCCGGCAGCGAGACATTCAGCAGCGAAACCGCCTCCGTCACGAGGTTATGCGCGCTGAGCGGCCGGCGGCGCGTATCGCGGTGCCGTCCGAACAGGAGGATCTGCTCGACCAGGTCGCGCGCCCGCTCTGCGCCGCGGCGGATCGCACGGAGGTTCTGCGCGAAGCGGTTGTTTTGGCCGAGATGCTCCTCGATCACTTCGGAGTGGCCGAGGATCCCGCCCAGGATGTTGTTGAAGTTATGCGCGATGCCGCTGGTGAACGTGCCGATCCGCTCCATGCGGCGCGCCTGCTGCAGGCGCTCCTCAAGGCGCCATCGCTCCCGTTCCATCGCGTGCCGCCCAACCGCGTACATGATGATATCGAGCGCCATGCGCAGGAGACTGAGTTCGACGGCATCAGTGACCCGGCATGGGCGACCGATCGTGTCGAACCCCAGCGCAACGCTGGTGCCCTCCTGGTCGACGCCCGTCACGCAGGCCCATGCACCGAGGCCAACATCCGCCAGAGCTTTTCTGTCCTGGCCGATCGGCAACGAATTGACGTTTGGGATATGAACCACGCCATCCACGACCGGCGCGAACCGAGCCGCAAGTGCCGGCGCGCCTTCCGGCCAGCCGGGTGGAAAGTCCTTGCCCGCCCTCGACCAGCCGTACAGCCGGGGGGTCGCCCCGGACCACACCACATAGGTGCGGTCGCAGTTGGTGCACAGCATCAAATCGGCGAGCGCCCGTTCGATCTCGCCATCAAGGTTCTCCGGCAGCACGTCGATGAAGCGCATCGAAATGCCCGCGATCACGTGCTCAAACGTGGCGCGCCGTTCAAGTGCCTTGGCATGCGAACGCACGCGAAGGCCGAGGTGGACCAGGAACGCGACAAGGAGCAGTGATGTCACGTAGAGCAGCCAGCGAAACTCCCGGGCCATCGTTCTCGACTCGTTTTGCCGCACAAGGAGCAGGCTGCGGAGCTGTTCCTGCTCGAGCCTCGGCTGGATCGCCCGCATCTCCTTCAGCACGCCATCAACCGCGGGCAACAGGCCCTGCAGCAGCCGTCCATGCGCCAGCAATGGCCCGATGACATCGCCGTCGAACGGGCGCGCCTGATCGGCAAGTCTGTCCAGTCGCTCCTTGACCTCGCGCACTGCGCTGTCCGACGTGTCGAGGGTCAGTTGCAGCATCGCCGCCGCGGCGGCGCTGATCGAAGGCCCGAGATCGGCCGCCGTCGCGTGAAGGCTGAAGCGCTCGAAGAACGCCAGCGAATTGTGCAGGAGCGCATTGTCGCTCTTGAATCGTTCGACGAGCTCCTCCTGCCGCGCCAGCGACGCCTCGAGGCGGCCCACCGCCTCGCTCGTATCGGCGTCGATTGCCGCCGACTGCCGCAAGCGGTCGAGCGATTTGTGCAGCGCATTGATCTCGCGGACCAGCGGATCGTAGTTGCGCAGCGCGCCGGTGCGCGCGGTGAAGACGTCGCGATAGAGCGCGGCATCCAGCATCGCAAAACGATCGAGCTCGGCGAGCGCGCGATCGAACCTCTCGGCCTCCGGATTGATCGCGCGCAGCGACAGCCAGGTCAGCAGCAGGACGAGCGCGAATACGATCGTCAGGGCGCGAATCGGCGTCATGGCGACGCTCCCTTGACGGGCATGCCACGGTAGTTTCCGGTCAGCGTCTGCAGGAATGCGACAAGCGCGGAGACTTGGTCATCCGACAAGCTACGGTCGAGCTGCGCTGCCGCCATCCGGCGCACCGCTTCCTGGAGCGTGGCGGCGCTGCCGTCATGAAAATACGGCGCCGTCGTCGCCACATTGCGCAGGCTCGGCACGCGGACGACGTCGGGCTTCGCATGGACCAGCGGACGGAATATCCCCTGGCGCTGGAACAGATTGCCGCCGACATTGACTCCCTGGTGGCAGGAGATGCAGCCAAACGACTTGAATATCTCGTAACCGCGAAGCTCCGCGGACGATAATGCGGACGTGTCTCCGGCGAGCCAGCGATCAAAGCGGCTTCCCGGCGTGATCAGTGATTTTTCAAAGGTCGCCAGTGCGTCGAGGAGGCTCGACCGGTCCGGCGCGCGGCCGTAGGCGGCGCGAAACTGTCGCACGATCTCGGGATCGGCGTTCAGCCTGGCGACGACGTCTTCCACGCTGGTGGCCATGTTGGCCGGATTCTCCAGGGACGATTCGGCCTGCGCCTCGAGCGTGCGGTAATTGCCTTCCCAGTTCAGGCGGAAGCTGAGCGCCGAGTTGAAGATCGTCAGCGTATCAAATGGAGCATTTGAACCGTCATGTCGCACCATCGCGGCATCGCGGCTGGCGCCATTGGTATTAATGTCATGACAAGAGGAGCACGCCAGCTTCCCGTCTTTTGACAGGCGGGTGTCCGCAAACAGCCGTTCTCCGAGGGCAAGCTTGAACGGATCGGCCGCGGGAGGCTCCGGAATGGGCGTGATCGGTTCCTGATCGGCGATGGGAATTGGGCGCGAAGCTGGAGCGGTCGGAATGGTTTGCGTGGCTGCGCCGGTGGCAATCAAGAGGAGCACTGCGCAAGCCCATGGCGGCCAGCGGCGCGCGCGCAGCATTCCCGCCACGGCGGGCGCATGCGCAGCCGCAAGATTCGCTCGGCTCCAATATCCGGCCAGCGACCGTAACCGCATCATTGCCGACCATTCCCGCGGCTTTCCAGATATGCGATGTTGCTATTCTCGGCATCGCCGCGGCTTTCGAGGCTTCGCAATTCTAACGCGACAGGCGGATGGTGGCCGCGCGGCTCGTCGGGTTCCAGCACGTAAGGGTACATGCCTTGCGCATAGGCGGCGCAACCCTCGAGCACCTGCGCAACCGTCCAGGACATCACCGAGAGAATGACGCTGTGGAATGCGACGTCGCTGCAGACGGCGAAGGTTCCGACGACTTTCAGCATCAGCCTCGACGGCCACCACAATGCATCGTTCGCGGAGGGCCGCTCGCTGGCCGGAGTGGCCTGCATCATCA
Organism: Bradyrhizobium sp. USDA 10063; assembly: GCF_054063735.1. Taxonomy (NCBI): domain Bacteria; kingdom Pseudomonadati; phylum Pseudomonadota; class Alphaproteobacteria; order Hyphomicrobiales; family Nitrobacteraceae; genus Bradyrhizobium; species Bradyrhizobium sp. USDA 10063. The sequence goes on from NZ_JBSSGP010000002.1 coordinate 2,582,339, forward strand.
ACGGGCGCATCGTGTATCGGCGGGCGGCGCTGGTGCGGCGGTCGGTCGGCCATCGGCTGGCCGGCAATTTTTTCCTGTCCAACTTCATTGACATCTCCCGAGGATTTTTCACCCTTGAGAGATTGCCGCCTGCATGTTGCGACAGCGTTCCAGCCCCGGAGTTAAGAGCTACGGTTGTAATGGAACCCGCCGCGCCTGCGGGCGCGAAACTCAGGTAGCTCGAACCAGCACTTGCGACCATCCGCCGCACGGCGCGGTTCGCCATCGTCAGAGCCGCTCGACCGACAGCGCGAACACATAGCCGACGCCGCGTTCGGTCAGGATCACCCTCGGCGTGCTCGGATCGCTTTCCAGCTTGCGACGCAGACGCAACACCTGCACGTCGATGCTGCGGTCGAAGACATCCTCGTGCACACGGGTGGCCTGCAGAAGCTGCTCGCGCGAGAGCGGCCGTTGCGGCGCATCGAGGAAGGCAACCAGCAGCGCGTATTCGCCCTTCGTCAACGCGACCTGCGTGCCGGCCGGATCGGAAAGACGCCGGCTACGGCGATCGAGTTGCCAGCCGCCGAATCGATAGCGGCCTTTCTCCGGATCGCGCGGCGCGGTCTGTCCGGTCTCCCGTCGCCGCAGCACCGCGCGGATCCGCGCCAAGAGCTCCCTCAGACCAAATGGCTTCGTGATGTAATCGTCAGCGCCAAGCTCCAGGCCGACCACGCGATCGATCTCGTCGCGGCGATGGCCGGTGGTGATGATCACCGGCACGTCCGAATGCGAACGGATTTCGCGCAGCAGATCGAGACCGTCTTCCTGGCCGAGCCGCAGGTCGAGGATGACGAGATTGGGTTCTCGCGTGACCAGCAGGCCAGTCACTTCGTCCCGCCCCGACGCAGACAGCGCACGGATGTCGTGCTCCTCGAGATAGTTCATCACGAGGTGCCGCATCGTGCGGTCGTCCTCGACCACGAGGCACGTCGGCTGGCCGCGTTCCGCACTCGGGTTTTGATCGGACCGTGCGGGCTGATCGGATCCGTTTCCGCCCACTCCGCCTCCTTCACTGCGTTCGGGCCGACCATTGCGGTTAGCCGCGGCAATTGCGGCGTTCAAATTCATTTGCGTCTCTCCCGACGCCCCCTGGCGGCGGGGTATAGAGCACAGTATTCCCCGCCACAGCACACATTTCAGCGAGCGCATCAGGCATCAAATATCGTTGAGCGCGACAGTGCCGGCGCAGCTCATCACAAAGTTGTGGTCGCGTTGAACCAGGACACGATTTCCGCGAGAGAAGCGCGATCTTTCCGGCGAGCTCACGCTTACGGTGTCTCCGGTCCGCTCCACTCCATGATCTTAGAATCGTTCAAAGCCGCCAAGCCCTGGTTGGGTTTGGTTGGCTCCCGTTGAGCGAAGTCATGATTCGCTGAAGCCCGGCCTTCCGCTGTCGCGACAACTCGAAGGGCGCGCCGGTGATTGCGGCGTTCGTCGACGAGCGTTTTGCTAAAATACTCTGTACGACATCACCGCTCGAATTTTTCAATGACTGTATTGACTGCATTGCAAGTGATGGCTGCGGCGCCGACGTCCGTCAGGCCTTCGTGAAGACCTCGCCGACGACGTATTCGTTACTTCTCACGATCCATACCAATGTATGACACCATCGTGAGGCAAAGCGGTCCATATTGATAGGCATCCGATAGTCGACGCCAGTCGAGCTTGAGATTTCAGGAGGCCAAATATGTCGTGCCATCCCGCCCAGTTCCTCAGAGAGCGATTGATGTCCGCAGCCGAACTCTTGGACAACCGCTCGACAACTGCAGTCCAGCAATCGCAAGAGCGTGCAGCGCGGCCGGATGCCCCGGTCATTGGCATCGATCTCAAGCATCTCGGCGTTTCTGTACGCGTTGTGCCGACCAACGGAAAACATACGGCGCCAGAGACCGAGCGCGCCCTTCATATCGTGGGAGCGGGAAGCGATGTGGAGGCGGCACTGAGCTTCGACAGCGTGAGCAAGGCAATCCGGGAGATGCCGAAAGCGCGAATGGAGCAGGATCCAGTGGTGCGCAGGCTCTCCGAAGCGCTGGCCGCGGCAGAGCGGGATCAGTCGGAGTTCGGAGGAATCTACGCGGACGCCATCAGGCTCGTCACTGTGGCCAGGATGATCAGCGCCGATACCAGACCGACGTCGCCTGTGCAGACCAATCGGGACGGCGGGTTGTCAAAGTGGCGGCTCAAGCGCGTCGTCGAGTACGTCGCCGAGCATCTCGATGAGAAAGTGACGTTGGCAGACATGGCCGGGGCAGCCCGGCTGAGCCGGATGCATTTTGCCGCACTGTTCTTCCGCGCAACGGGACTGACGCCGCATCAATATCTGCTGAAGCAGCGTGTCTCGGCTGCGCAGGACATGCTGCGAACGACCGACAAATCGATCGTCGACATCGCACTGAGTGTCGGGTTCAGCACCCAAGCGCACTTCACCACCGTCTTCAAGCGCATCGTGGGACAAACGCCCTTGAAGTGGAGGGAAAGCAGGCCCGCAGAGACGCTGCTGCCGTTGTACAGGAGATTTGGCGCTGACGAGCGAACCGTCGGGGAATTTCGGCCGCTCTGACGAGACCGTAGCGATGATGCCGACCCGTAGGGTGGGCAAAGCGAAGCGTGCCCACCATTCAGTGCTCTGCTCGTGGTGGTGGGCACGCTTCGCTTTGCCCACCCTACGCATCTGCCCTTTCATCGCGGCTCTCAAAGAGAATTAGCAAAGCTGCGGCGCCGGACACAAACCTTGGTGTTGACCGCGCACGCCGCGAGGACTGTGCGACTTAACCAACCAGTATAATCGACGATACCCCGCACCCTTCGTAAAACACAGCATCGAAGCATTGCAGTGACCCGGCGATCGGGAGCGTGGAAACCATGAACCGTCGATTGAAAAATTTCATTCTCAGACGCCTCGCGGTTCTCCTGGTCTCGTGGCTGCCGACGTCGTCGCACTCGTTTGGAATCGAGAACAGGGACGACGCTGCGCTACGCCACGTTCATCAAGCTCCCCTGAATTCGCTCGCAAGCCGAAGCAGTTTGGTTTCTCTCGATTCGGAGTGCGGCTCGAAGGCGGTCCTGCAACGGCAATACGATCGCGTTCTCAGAAGACTGGACGCAAATCAGGTTCGCATCAACATTTAGAGCAAAGACGGCTCGCGGATCGAAGACGGGCGCGCCTAATCATCGCGGGCAGGCTGCTGATTGGTCGGCGCCTGTCGAACGCCAAGCACATCGGCCATTCGCACGAGTTCGGCGAGCGATTTGGCCTGCATCTTGCGCATCATGTTGCCGCGATGAATTTTCACCGTGATTTCGCTCAGTGACAGGCGCCAGGCGACCTGCTTGTTCATCAGTCCTGCTGTGACAAGACCCATGACTTCCCGTTCCCGGGGCGTCAGAGATTCGTAGCGCAGCCGGACGCTTTCGTCCCGCCGCGCGTCCGCGCGCCGTCGCCGGTCGCGGGAGACGGCCTCTTCGACAGCCGCGAGAAGCGCCTCCTCTTCGAACGGCTTTGGAAGGAAATTGACCGCGCCGGCCTTCATGGCGCGGACGGTCATCGGGATGTCGCCGTATCCGCTGATCAGGATCACCGGAATGGAAGCATCGCTCTCAACCAGCTCCTCCTGGAATTCGAGCCCATCGGCCTCGCCCAACCGAATGTCCAGGATCAGGCAGGACGCGGAGTTGATGGCATCGGATGCCAGGAACTCGCCCGGCCCGGCGAACGTCTCGACCGAGTAGCCGACGGCGCGCAGCAGGCTGCTGAGCGAGTTGCGCACGTCGGTGTCGTCGTCGACGACGCAGATGAGGGCGGTGCTGATCGAGCTCTGTGATGCACTCATGCTGTCCAGGACCGGGTCATTGAAATGTCGGGGGAGGTCCTTGCGAAGAGTCGCCCAGGATTGCTTCCACGTCGTGGAGCAGAATCTCGGGATCGACGGGCTTGTCAACAAAAGCCGCGGCCCCGAGGCTCTTTGCCTCGGCGCGCGCCTCCGGCGTCGAATAGGCGGTCATGACGATCACGGGGACGCCTACGCCCCGGCGCCGCAGTTCCCTGTGCAGGCCGAGGCCATCCATGCCCGGCATGTGCAAGTCCGTGATGACGCAGTCGACATTCGCGACGGAGGACGACTCCAGGAAGTTTTCGGCCGCGCCAAAACTCTCCACGCGCAGGCCTACCGAGCGAAAGAAGCTCGATATGCTTTCCCGCACGTCGTCGTCATCGTCAACGATGCAGATCGTGGATCCCTGTGGCACTAGACAGCTCCTCCCGGGCAAATCGCCCGGTGTTTTGGTCGGTATGACCGGATTCTGTCCGTTTTCCCATCATATCAAGATATTAGGTTTCGACCAGCGCGCCTCCGCCGGGATGTTCAATGGCAGCGTGAAGCCCACGGTCGCTCCCCATCCGTGATTGTTGGACGCCGAAACGCGCCCTCCCTGCCCTTCTATGATCGTCCTGCAAATCGACAGTCCAAGACCCATTCCATCGGACTTGGTGGTAAAGAACGGTTCAAAGATGCGCTCGGGGTTGCCCTCGATCCCGGTACCGCTGTCCTCGACAGCCACTTTGATGAAATTCTCGGCACTGCCGTCGATCTTGACGCGAATCTCATGCGGGCGGTCGGGGATTCCCCTGGTCGCATGGAGCGCGTTCATCAACAGGTTCACGATGACCTGCTGCACCTGCACGCGGTCGCAAACGATGGGACCCCTGATATTGGCTTCCTCGACGCGGATGGTCGCCGCCGCAGCGCGCGCCTCCCGTGCCAGCAGGGAAACGGCATCCTGTACTAAGGCGCCCATATCGACCGAGCTCGCCTGCGGCGCGGTCTTCTTGGCGAGCGCGCGCACCCTTCCGACCACCTCCGCGGCCCGGTTGCCGTTCGAGACGACCTTGTCCAGACAGTCGGTCACTTCCGTGAGGTCGGGATCGGGCCGGGTAAGCCAGCGTTTGCCCGACTTGCCGTAGTTGATGATGGCCGCAAGCGGCTGGTTGACCTCGTGCACGATCGAACCCGCAAGCTGGCCCAGCAGGGCCACGCGCCCGGCGTGAGCGAGTTCGACGGAAGTCTGCTCGATCTTCGCGCGAGCTTCGTTTCGCTCGGTGACATCGAAGGCCATGAGCAGCACCCTGGACCAGTCCTGTCCGTCCGGCAGGACGGACACACGCAGCACCGCATCGATGATGCGCCCGTGCAGGGTGGCGCACCGCGTCTCGATCTCCGCGAAAGAAGAACCGGCGGCGAATGAAGCGAAGATATGCGCGATGGCCGGTTCGGAATCCGGCAATTGTCCGAGAACCACGTTGCCGTCGGTCAGATCAGCGACCGTATCGGCCTCGAACATTGCGAGCGCCGCGCTGTTGGCGTTGTAAATCCCGATCTGGTTTGCGGCTGCACGCAGGATCTGCGGATTCGACAATAGCCATGATTTGCAGTCCTGGCCCGGCCCTTTGCTGTCCAGAATCAGCCGCATGGCCTTGCTCAAGTCGCATTCCAAGGCGGCGAAACCCGCCGAGTTGAAGATGGTGCTGTAACGTTGCTCGGAGCTCCGTCTTTCGGCCAGGGCGCGGCGGCTCTCGGTCAGGTCGGCGCTGGTTTCGATGATGCCGACGGCCCGACCGTCCGGATCGCGTCGCTCGAGCCAGCGACTAGCGAGAATGAGCCGTGTGCCATCTCGCCGCGTTCGGATGATTTCTCCCGACCAGGTTCCATTCTGCGCAAGAGAGGCGCTGATTTCATCTGTCGGAACGATCGACTCGAGCAAGTCGCTGCAGCGCTTGCCCAGCGCCTCGCCGCGCGTCCAGCCGTAGAGCCTCTCGGCTCCTTCGTTCCAATACAGGATAATGTCCGATCGGTCCCGAACGACAACGGTGTCGTGCGAGAGCTCGAGGATCCTTGCCTGCTCGGCCAAGGTGGTTCTCGCCGACCTGTCCCTGAGCGACAGCAGTACGGTGATCGCGATCGCGACGAGACTTACGACGTAGCGCAGCAGGGCTCCTCCCAAGGGGTCGTCGGCGTGACCCGCAAGGAATGCGATTGTCGTGAGCACGGCCGCGATACAGCCGCTGGCAATCACGAACCTGCGGCCGAGCGGCGCAAGCGTCAGCACCACGCCCGTGTACAGCACCGCGACGGCGCCATCGATCGGGCTCAACGCATCCACCAGGAAAATCAGCACCGACGCAACGACGGCCGCCGCGAGCACGAATTGCCCTCTCCGGCTGCTGATTGTCTTCAAACCACCCTGCTTTGGACCACCGCTGGCCGCCATGTCATTCCTCATCAAGCCCCGTTCCGGGGCCGACTTTTATCGTTTCTGGTCGCGAGAATGATCATACCTAGGTTTGCATTCTCGTGCCCCCGTTTTGTCTGTACCGGGAAGCCTGAGCAGGAACCGCGAGCACCGTGCAAATTTGAAACGCTCATGCGAACCTCGGTAGACAGGATTTCAATTGGCCGCCCATCGTTCGATGGGGGCGTTGTCCGAGATCACGATGCGCGCGTTGGGAAAGCCGATTCATCATGTTGAAATCAGCAATCGTCGGAGTCGTGGATTTTTGTGCGCAGCGGCGCTGGTGGGTTCTCATCATTGGAATCCTGCTCGCAGTCGCGGCTCTCGCCTATGACGTCACGCGTTTCGCGATCACGACCGACACGCAGAAGCTGATCTCGGACAACCTTCCCTGGCGTCAGCGCCAGTCGGCGCTTTCCGAGGCGTTTCCGGACAAGGGAATCCTGGTCGTGGTCTCGGCACCGACACCGGAAAACGCCGAAGCGGCGACGAGCGCCCTGACGCAGGAGCTCGCCAAGCACTCGGATTTGTTCCACACGGTGGTTCAGCCGGACGGAGGCGAATTCTTTCAGCGTAACGGCCTCCTGTTCGAACCGCTGCCCAGCGTCAAGAAATCCATCACGGGATTGTCGAGCGCCGATTTTCTGATCGGCTCACTCGCGGCCGATCCAACCCTGCGTGGCGTGGCGAAGGCGCTCGGCTATGCGCTCGATGGTGTCGATGGAGGAGACATCAAGCTAGACCAGCTCGCCTGGCCGCTCTCGCTTGCCGACAAGACGTTGAGTGACGTGCTTGCCGGCAAGCCGGCGACATTTTCATGGCAGGCGCTGGTGCAGGGCTCGCAGCCGCAGCCGGCACAATTGCGCCACTTCATCGAAGTGGAGCCGATCCTGGATTTCTCCGCGCTGCAACCCGGCCGCAAGGCGACGGACGGCATCCGTCGTGCGGCTGCCGATTTGAAATTGGGCGAGAAGTTCGGCGCCAACGTACAGCTCACTGGCACGGTGCCCATGAACGACGACCAGTTCTCGGTCATCCGGCAAAGCGCGCTGCGCGACACGTTGATCGCCCTGTTCGGTACGCTGATCATATTATGGCTCGCGCTTCGTTCGTGGAAGATCGTCACCGCGGTCTTTTTCAGCGTGATCGTGGGCCTCGCCGTCACCGCCGCCCTTGGCATCGTGATGGTCGGGGCCTTCAACCTGATCTCGATCGCGTTCTTCGTCCTGTTTGTCGGGCTGGGCGTGGACTTTGGCATCCAGTTCAGCGTCCGCTACCGCTCCGAACGGCATGAGTGCAGCGACTTGCGGGAATCGCTGCGACGGGCCGCGCGCAAGGTAGGAGCCCCTCTCTCCCTGGCTGCCGCGGCCACGGCCGTAGCCTTCTTCTCGTTCCTGCCGACGAGTTACAGGGGCCTTTTCGAACTGGGTCTGATTGCCGGATGCGGAATGTTGATTGCGTTCCTCTGCAGCATCACCCTTGTCCCTGCGATGCTGGCTTTGCTGAAACCGCCGGGAGAACTGGCACCAGTCGGATTCAGCAGCCTCGCGCCGCTGGATGATTTCCTGCAGCGGCATCGCATCGCGGTGATCGCCGGCACCATCCTTGTCGTCCTCGCAGGAACGCCGCTGCTCTCCCGCCTTCCGTTCGATTTCAACCCGATCAACCTGCAGAACCCGCACGCCGCATCCGTCGTGACGTATCGCGAGCTGCAGGGCAATCCGCTGACCAGCGGCGACGATGCCGAAGTGCTGGCATCCTCGCTGAGCGAAGCCGACAGCATCGCAAAGCGGCTGGCTGCGCTGCCTGAGGTCTCGCGTACCATGACGCTCAACAGCTTTGTTCCTGATGATCAGGATCAGAAGATTGCCGTCATCAAGGCCGCCGCGCCACGCCTCCATGGTGCCCTCAATCCGCCGCGCGATCCGGCGCCGACGGATAAGGACACCGTGGATGCCATCCGCGCGACCGCGCAACATCTCTCGAAAGTCGCGGGCGCCGCGACCGGGCCTACTGGCGAAGCCGCGCGACACGTTTCCGACTTGCTGACGCGCCTGGCGGAAGCTGACGGCGCAACCCGCACAAGCGCCGAATCTGCCTTCGTTCCATCGTTGAACCACGATCTCAACCAGCTCCGCAGCAGCCTCGATCCGCAACCGGTGACCATCCAGAATCTTCCGGCCAATCTTGTTCGCGGCTGGCTGCTGCCCGACGGCCGGGCCCGTGTTGAGGCGCTGCCGAAAGGCGCCCCCCAGGATAACAGCGTGATGCAACGCTTCGCGACGGCAGTCACGGCCGCGGAGCCTTCGGCCACCGGCCCCGCGATCAGCCTGTATCAATCGGGCAGAACAGTCATCGACGCGTTCATTGAAGCAGGCGCGCTTGCGCTTGGTGCCATCGCGATCCTGCTCCTGATCGCATTGCGTCGCATCACGGACGTGCTGTTGACGCTGATCCCGTTGCTGTTGGCCGGCGCGGTCACGTTGGAGATCTGCACGCTGACCGGCACGGCGATGAACTTTGCAAACATCATCGCCTTGCCGCTGCTGCTTGGGGTCGGCGTCGCGTTCAAGATCTACTACATCATGGCCTGGCGCGAAGGGCAGACGGGGTTGCTGCAGTCCAGCCTGACCCGCGCGGTGATCTTCAGCGCCATGACCACCGGCGTGGCGTTCGGAAGCATGTGGTCATCGAACTATCCGGGCATGTCGAGCATGGGCAAGATGATGGCGCTCGCGCTGCTATGCACAATGGCCGCGGCCGTGCTGTTCCAGCCGGTCCTGATGGGACCGCCGCGCCAGGTCAGGGCGGCTCCGGCCCAGCGGTCGGGCGCTCCATTGCCTCGCGCGGCCGAATGAATCCTGAGCCGAAGTCCCCCGGTTTGTTTGCATTCTTGCGAACCGGTTCACATTCGACGTCGGCTCTGTCATGCTATGTTCATATATCGCAGCCGGACGGAGGACCGGGCGACTGCTGCTTCGAGGGGCGGAGCTGCATCTGGCCATCGTGACCGAGCGAAAATGGTGACGTGCTCGCCTGCAACATTGCTGGAGGTTGACCATGCATTCCGTTTCAGCCGAATGGCAATCCGCTTCGACAGCCCCCTCTGACGAAGATCTCGAAATCTGTACATTGAATTACGATGGCATGGTCCATGCGCTTCCCTTTCCCTGCCGCAGGGATGGATCCAACTGGGTCGATCGTTCGGGCGGAACGCACGCTGACATTCATCCGACCAATTGGCGCAAATGGACTGAACCAAACTAGTTTATCGTCCGAGCGAGCGCGGCCTGGCCTTGACTGCGCCACGGAAGTTGCGTGCTAGAGCGCGAGCCGACCAGGTTGAAGCGGCTGCGGATTGATTTCACCTCTCCCGCTTGCGGGAGAGGTCGGCGCGTCGCGCCGGCTGAGGGCTCTCTCCACTCGGGGAGTCCCAATGCGGAGACACCCTCACCCCAACCCTACCCCAACCCTCTCCCGCAAGCGGGAGAGGGAGCGCAGCCAAGCGAAGTCGGTTGTCGGATAGCGACATCGACCACAAGTTTGTCTCGCATGTACCAGCTACCTGCGGCATAGTCAGCCTCCCGTATGCCGCGGAACTCAAGGCTCATGAACCGAAGTCCGGTGCTCATAGACCTGGCGCTCCAGGGCGGAGGCTCGCATGGCGCGTTCACCTGGGGTGTCCTCGACCGGCTTCTTGAAGAGCCGTGGTTTCAAATTGCGGGCATATCCGGGACGTCGGCCGGGGCGATGAATGCCGCGGTGCTGGCGGACGGCTGGACCGAGGGCGGCGCTGCCGGGGCTCGCGACGCCTTGGACAAATACTGGCGGAGCGTCTCGCGCGCCGCTGCATTCAGCCCGCTGCAACGGTCGCCACTCGACCGCCTGATGGGACGATGGTCGCTGGACACCTCTCCCGCCTATCTCTTTACCGATTTGATGTCGCGGGTGCTGTCGCCCTACGACCTCAATCCGCTCGGCTTCAATCCGCTGCGGGAGATACTGGCCAAGGCCATCGATTTCGAGCGTCTCGCCCGCGCGCCGATCAAGCTCTTCGTCACCGCCACGCGGGTGCGGACGGGTCGCGGACGGATCTTCCGCAACGCCGAGATCAATGCGGATGTCCTGCTGGCGTCCGCCTGCCTGCCGACGATGTTCCGCGCCATCGAGATCGACGGCGAGCCCTACTGGGACGGCGGTTACGCAGGCAATCCCACGATCACGCCGCTTGTTCGCGAGACGGATGCGCACGACACCATCATCGTGCAGATCAACCCGACCGAGCGGCCGGAGCAGCCACGCACCGCCGCTGACATCCTCAACCGCCTCAACGAGATTTCATTCAATTCGCCGCTGGCGAAGGAACTGCGGATGATCGCGCTTCTTCGTCAGGTCGCCGACCCCGGTACTGGCGAGGGCGCCCGGTGGGCACAGATGAAGACGCACCGGATCAAGAGCGACATGCTGGCGACGTTCGGCGCGTCATCCAAGCTCAACGCCGAATGGGCGTTCGTCTCCAAGCTGCGCGAGGAAGGGCGGCGAGCCGCCAATGAGTTCCTCGACACGCACGGCGCCGATCTCGGCCTGCGTTCGACCGCCGATCTCGACATCCTGCTGGCGGAGTGCTGAGGGCATGGGACTTCTCGGCATTCTTGTCGGGCTTGGTCTGCTGATCTGGCTCGCTTTCCGCGGCTGGAGCGTGCTGTTGCTCGCGCCGGTCGCCGCGCTGATCGCCGCCGCCTTCGATCGTCAGCCGCTGCTCGCCAACTGGACGCAGACGTTCATGGGCAGCGCGGCGGAATTCCTCGCGCAGTTCTTTCCTATCTTTCTGCTTGGCGCCATCTTCGGGAAGCTCATGGACGACAGCGGTGCGGTCGTGGCGGTCGCAAACTTCATTACCCGCAGTCTGGGTGAACGCCGGGTCATCCTTGCCGTCGTGCTCGCCGGTGCATTGGTCACCTATGGCGGCGTCAGCCTCTTCGTCGCATTCTTCGTGATCGTTCCGATGGCCCAGTCGCTTTTCCGCAAAGCGGCGATTCCGCATCGCGTCGTGCCTGCGGCGGTCATTCTCGGCACCTCGACTTTCACCATGTCGGCGATGCCCGGCACGCCGTCGATTCAGAACGCCATACCGATGCCCTTCTTCGGTACGACGCCCTTTGCCGCGCCGGGCCTCGGCCTCATTGCGTCGATGATCATGCTGGGCGTCGGGCTATGGTGGCTTCTTCGCGCCGAGAAAGCCGCGCGGCGCGCAAACGAGGGCTACGGCGACGCGCCACCGACAACTCCCGAACATGCAGCCGACGACGAATTGGTGCGCGAACGGGCGACAACCGCGCGGGAATTCGATCCGGCGGAAATCCGCCACGGGCACCACAGCGAAGCAGCGGCCCCGGTTCTCAACGCCATCCTTCCCTTGATCGTCGTTGTCGCCGTCAATCTCGTGATGTCGCTCCTCGTCTTGCCGCGGCTCGACTTTTCATTCCTGGCCGAACAGCGTTGGGGAAACACGTCGCTATCGGCCGTTTCCGGTGTCTGGTCGGTTATCCTCGCATTGGCGGCAGCAATTGCGACGGTCATCCTCTGCAACTGGACGCGACTGCCCGCGCTGCGGCGAACCATGGATGCCGGTGCCAATGCGTCCGTGCTGCCCGCCCTGAGTGTCGCGAGTCTCGTCGGCTTCGGCGCTGTTGTTGCCTCCCTCCCCGCCTTCGGCATGGTGCGGGACTGGGTGTTGGGGATTGAGGGCGGCCCGCTGGTGTCGCTTGCCGTCGCTACAAATATGCTTGCGGCGTTGACGGGGTCAGCTTCCGGCGGCCTGACGATCGCGCTCGATGCGCTGGGTCAGACCTACATGGAGATTGCCGCGCAGGCGGGGATCGATCCCGGGATCTTGCATCGCGTGGCCGTGATCGGCGCGGGAACTCTGGACATCCTGCCTCACAACGGCGCCGTCGTGAGCTTGCTCGCGATCTGCGGCCTGACGCATCGCGAAAGCTACCTCGACATTGTGATGGTCGGAATCGTGAGCTCCGTTATCGCTCTTTCCGCTGTGATCGCGATCGGCGGCGTGTTCGGGTCGTTTTGATACCGCGCGACGAGGCTATCCGGCCAAAGCGAGATACCCGCTCACGGTCAGAACCGATGCGGCAGTGGAAGCAAGGATGACGCTGGACGTGATATCCGCCTCGCGCTGATAGAACTCCGCCAGCATGAAGGGTCCTGTCCCGGTCGGGAGAGCTGCCAGCAGAACGGCAACATGCGTGAGCAACGGTGAGAGGCCGAACACGGCGGTCGCCATGACCCAGGTGACGGCCGGCTGCAGGACCAGCTTGAAGCCGACGAGCAGAGCCGTCGATCCGATGTCCTGCTCCGTGGTCTCCCGCTTCGCTGCGAGGAATAGTCCGAGCGCGATCAGCGCGCAGGGCGAGGCCGCGCCGCCCAATAATCTCAGGAAACTTTCTGCCGGGCCGGGAACACTGAGCCCGGCGAGCGGAAAGATCGCGCCCAGGACAGGGGCGACCAGCAGGGGATTGCGAAGCAGCGAACCGCCCACCTTGATGAAAAGATGCTTGCGTCGTTTTTCGGCTTGCAGGCCGGTTTCAATCAGCACGATGGCGATCGCAAACAGGATGCAGACCGTGATGATCGTGGCAATCAGCGTCGGCGCCAATGCTTCGCGGCCAAGCGCCACCAGCGCCAGCGGAAAACCGACAAAGCCAACATTCGCGTAGCCCGCATTCAGGGCATCGATCGCGGCATCGGCCAGGTGCCGCGGGCGACGCAGACGAACGGCAATTGTCAGGCCGAAGACCAGCGCCGCGCCGATGCCGAACGCCGCGATAAAACCCGGCTGCCAGACATCGGTCCATTGTGCGTGGGCGACGACGTCGAAAAGCAAGGCCGGGAGCGCAAGGTACACCACGAAGCGGTTCAGTTCCGCGGACGCGTGGGGGCCGAGGACGCTGATCCGGCGAGTGAGCCAACCAGCGAAGATGAGCGCGAAAATGGGGAGAACGGTGGTGAGGGTCGAGAGCATCGAGAGCCTGGCTTCAAAATTGCCGGTTAGCTCTATCCAGCGGCTGTGATATCATCCAATACCGATTGGCATCCCTATCCATACCTTATCGGTATCATGATCGACATCAGGCAAATGCGCTATTTCGTGGCCTTGGCCGAGACGCTCCACTTCGGGCGCGCGGCCGAGCGCCTTCACATCAGCCAACCGCCGCTGAGCCGCCAGATCGCAGCGCTGGAAAAGGAACTCGGCGCCCGCCTGTTCGAACGTCATTCGCGGCGTGCGACGCTGACCCATGCCGGTCGACGCTTTCTGGAAGACGCACGTGCGGTGCTGATCAGCTTCGACCAGGCCTGTCGCAACGCGCGTCTGGCTGAGCGCGGTGAGTTGGGCGAGCTTTCCATCGGCTTCATGATGCACGCGGCCTATACCGTCCTGCCGGGCCTGGCGCGGCGCTACATGGCCAAGCATCCCGGAGTGCGCGTCGAATTGCGGGAGGTCGTTCCCGCCACCCTGGCAGATGCTGTGCTGGCTGGGCGGTTCGATGCGGCCATCATGTTCAACCCCGGCCCCGTTCGCGGATTGGAGACGCATACCATCCATCGCGAGCGGTTGTGCCTGGCAGTGCACGCCAGCCACCCTCTCGCGGACCATGCGGTGATCCGCGCCAAACAGCTCAATGGCGAGCCCCTGATCGCTACCCCCACCGACGTGGCACCGATGCTGCGCGAGGCGATTGTCGGCTACTGTCGTTCCGGCGGGTTCGAGCCGACCTTCAGGCTCGAAGTTGCGCTTCAGCAGACGATCGTGAACCTCGTCGCGGAGAACCTCGGCGTTGCCCTGGTGCCGCAATCGATGGGGCAGCTAGGCATTGCGAATCTGGTCCACCGTAAGCTCGAAAAAGCCCCTACCATCGAGCACGTGGTTGTCTGGCGGCCGGGCAATCTCAATCCGGCACTCCAGCCATTCCTTGCAGAAGCGCGGGCCGTTGCTCTGTAGCAGGTGCGTGCGTTCACTTCTCCCGTTTGACTAGAATCTAATTTGTATTGTCTGAGAGCGCAGCATTTTGCTGCCTGCCAAGCTCACGAAATCGCCCTGCCCGCTTCCAGCGGCGCGTTGCAGTCGGGCAACAGTTCCAAGAAAAGATCACAACCTGCGATTTCCGCCATTGCGCGTCCACATCTTGGTCCAAAAAATCAGCACTGTCGCTTGGCTGGGCAGCTTGGCTCAAGTGGAGCCCTTTGGAGGCTACGGGACATGAACCCGCGGCAATTTGCGACGGTGGCGCCGGCGCTATGCGGAACGGTCGTTCTCGCAGGTTGGGTCGTCGCATCGCTTGGTGGCTTAGGTTCGGCCAGTATCGAGAATGCCGGAGCGGTGGCGATCGAGGACCACCGCGCACCATCATCTCCTACCGCCAACGCCGAACCGGCTGACGCGCCGCGGACGACCGCAACAGGCGGCGTCGCTGTCGCGGCCGCCGATGTGGCGGCGGCGGTGGAGGCGGTGAAGGGAACGATCACCGATCCGACGCCGGCCTCGGATGAGCCGGAACCCATCGTCGAAGCCGCGCTGCCCGATGCGTCGCAGACGTTGGCGCCCGATAGCGCGCCCATGGAGGCGGTGCCAGCGAACACGCCCGACCCGATACCAAACGACGCCGGGGCGACCGCGAGCCGCATCGAAATTCTCGACGAGTGCCTGGTGGTGGACATCTGCGTCGACCGATACCTGTGGGCGCTCTACCAACGGACGCCCAAGGAAGACACCAACAAGGTGTATGAGAAGAGGAAAGTGACAGTCAGGAAGAGGGGCAAGACGGTGACTGTCACCAGAACCTTTACCAGGCTCGTCGATGCGGACTTTACGTGGAAGGATCCGAAGGCGGCGGAAAGGGCCGGCATGCCGATGATGGACTACGTGATCGGAGGCATGGATCGGCGCTTCAAGCTGAAGCTGTTCCATACGCTTCACGCGGCGGAGCAAGCCGGGCTGTCGCCTGGCATCACCAGCGCGTTCCGCGATGACTATCGTCAAGCGATCGCAAGCGGCCTGAAGGCGGCAAGCAACAGGTCGTACCATGGCGGAAGCCTCCGCGGCGGCTATGGCCACGGGCTTGCGGCCGATATCGTGAGCGTCAAAGGCACGACAAGGGCGCAGCGATGGATTGCCAGTGAGACCCTCTGGAAATGGGTCGATGTACACGGGAAGGAGTTCGGCATCGGGCGGCCGTATCTCGATCGAGATCCCCCGCATGTGGCGCCGATCGACGGCAAGGAATATACCGCTCGCCGCGGAACGAACGTTCGCCACGCGGAAGCAGATATGAAAAAGCGCGCCAAACTGGTCATGCGCGTCGATCGCAGCGTGGCGAAACGCACAAAAAACGCAAAAGCGTCGAAGGGGAGAACGATCTAACCCTATTCAAGCATGCGCTCTAACGACGCGGGCAGGCTCTGCCGAATTCCTCAATTGTGCCGCTCGAATGTCCCAAGGACCATATGAGTTCGCGCCGAGCAGGCTGGTGCGGCAGATGGAATGCGCATGATTCCTCGTCTTGTGAAACAGAGGCGCAACCAGGGATGGCGGCGGCCAGCGTATCTTGTCATCGCCGCTCTCGCCGCGCTGATCGCACCTGGGGATGACGCGGACGCCAGGGGCGGCCGGAGTGAACGCCGGGTCGAATCCGTCGAGTCGCGCATCGCCGGCGAACCGATCATGGCGATCGTTTCGCTTCAGGACCAGCGGATCACCGTTTATGACGCCAATGGCTGGATCCTGCGCGCGCCGGTGTCGAGCGGCCAGAGAGGACGCGAAACGCCTGCCGGGATATTCACCGTCATCCAAAAGGAAGCGGAGCACTACTCGAACCTGTATGACGATGCCTACATGCCGCACATGCAACGCATCACCTGGTCGGGTATCGCACTGCATGGCGGTCCCCTGCCCGGCTATCCCGCGTCCCATGGCTGCGTGCGGATGCCGTTCGATTTCGCAGAGCGTCTGTTCGGGGACACAAGGATAGGCCTGCGTGTGATCGTGGCACCGGCCGATGTGGCGCCGATCGAGATTGCCCATCCGGCTCTGCTTAAGCCGAAGCCGGATGTCATCGCTTTGGCCGCTGCCCGTCGCGCAGAGGCCGACGAGGCGACCGGAAAGGCGGACCAGGCGAGGACCGCCGCCGCGAAGGCCTACCGGGAGTCCACACAGGCAACGATGCCGGTGCGCGTTGCGGAGAATCTGAAGCGCAGAGCCGAGACGCAACTGGCCGCCGCCGAGGCTGCGCTTGGCTCCGCCACCTCAGCCGAATCGAAAGAACAGGCTGAGCGCACCAAGGCGCAGGCAGTCACCAGAGTGGCCGAGTTGCAGGAGCAATGGACTGCGGCAAAGGCGGAGCTGCAACCAAAGCTCGATGCCGTCACGGCTGCGCGTGAGGCCGCCCTCGCCGCGGAGAACGCACGGATTGCGGCAGCCGAGGCAGCCCGCCAGGCGGCGCGCGAGCTCGAGCCGGTATCGGTGCTGATCAGCCGCAAGACCCAGCGGCTTTATGTTCGGCGAGCATTCGAGCCCATCCTGGAGAGTCCGGTCACCATCCAGGACGCCGACCGTCCGATTGGCACGCATATCTTCACCGCCATGGAGCAGGCCGGCGGCGGCACCGGCATTCGATGGAGTGTCGTTTCACTGGAAAGCAGCCGTCCGCCCGTCGGCACGGTCGAACCTCACGATCCGGCGCGCGGGCATAAAGGTCGCGAGGTTGAGCCAAAGAAGACGGAACCGGGCGGCGCAACGGCCGCGCTCGACCGGATTGTCATTCCACAGGACGTAGTGGATCGCATCGCCGGGGTAGCACCGCGCTCGTCCATCATTATCACCGACGAGGGGTTGAGTTCCGAAACCGGGAAAGGAACGGATTTCGTGGTCCTCATGAGCGGCGAGCCGCAAGGAGGAATCAAGATGCGACGACGCGCTCCGGCGAGCGAATTTCCCTATGCGCGCGCACGCGATCGCCGGCCATTTTGGAGCCCACCGTTCGCGGGTCCGTTTTCCACGTGGTGAGGCCGTGCTTTTCACACCAGATGTATCGGAACGAGATCTTGCGATGCGACGGCAAGCGGCGGCGCACTGGCCTTCTTGATACCCGCAGCGTATAATTTGGAGGCACTTGGCGGTAGCGCGGATGTTCGTTTTCTCAGTCAGATTAGGTCTCGCATTCGTATTGGCGGCGCTCTGTCTCGGCGGGCGAACGGCCCACGCGCAAGTTGCGCCCATGACATATTGGACTCCAGGCTGGCCCCTGGGGTTCGACAATGTGACGGCCGACCAGAGTTCGAACACTTACGGCAACTTTCCGAGCTTCGACGGCAGTGACGCTCGAGGCGGCGGCTTTTCCTATACGCGCTACAATTTTCCGAACGGCTGGTTCGTCGGCAGCGAACGCGGCGGCATGGGCTTCAGCGGCATCAACCAGAACGCAGCCTTTGGCAATTTCGGCTCGCTCTATACTGAAGGCGTGCAATTCGGCTACAGCTTCAAGAACGCGGGCGGGTTGCCTCTCACGGTCTATGCCGGTTTCGACACCTTGAAATATAACACCGGCATCGGCAGCCCCTTCGCCCCGTTCGACTCCGTGTCCGGCACGCTGCCCGGCTATAGCGCGCATGCGGGCATTGAAATCCAGCCGGCATCAAATCTCAGCCTGTCATTCGGCGTCGGCTACACCCAGCAGTCGGGGCGCATCGACAGCGACATCAATTCGTCCTTGCTGCCCGGCGCTTCTCCGTTTGCCTTCGGCGCTCGCCGCTAACGTACGTCCTTCAGCACACCACGAAAAACAAAAGGGAGGCAATCATGAGGACGCTCACAGCCGCGCTGTGCGCCTTGGCGCTGATCGTCACCGGCGCGCAGGCGCAAACCGTCAAGGACTTCATGGCGCAGGTCACCAAGAAATGGACCACGCCGTTCGAGCCGTTTCAACTGATCGGCAACATCTACTACGTCGGCACCGACGGCATCGCGGTCTACGTGATCAAGACGTCGCAGGGACTGATCCTCATGGACACGGCGCTTCCGCAGTCCACCGGCATGATCAAGGACAACATCGCCAAACTCGGGTTCAAGCTCGGCGACATCAAATACATCCTGAACACGCATGCGCATTTCGATCACACCGGCGGCTTTGCCGACATCAAGAAGGAGACCGGCGCCCAGCTCGTTGCAGGCGAACGCGACAAGCCCCTGCTGGAAGGAGGATATTATCCCGGTGACGAGAAAAACACCGACCTCGGCTTCCCCCCTGTGAAGGTGGACCGCGCCGTCAAGGAAGGCGACAAGGTCACGCTCGGCGACACGACGTTGACGGCGCACGCCACCGCCGGCCACTCGCCCGGCTGCACGAGCTGGGAAATGACCGTCAAGGACGGCAACCAGGACCGCGATGTGCTGTTCTTCTGCAGCGGGACGGTCGCGCTCAACAGACTGGTCGGCAATCCGACTTATCCCGGTATCGCCGACGATTACCGATCGACGTTCGCCAGGGCCAAGGCGATGAAGATCGACGTGCTGCTCGGCCCCCACCCGGAAGTCTACGGCATGCAGGCGAAGCGCGCGCAAATGAAGGACGGCGCGCCGAACCCGTTCGTCAAGCCTGGCGAGCTGGCAACCTACGTGACAGGGCTCGAACAGGATTTCGACAAACAGCTCGCCAAGCAGACGGCTGCACTCCAGAAGAGCAATTAAGCGCCGCAGACCAGTGGCCGTTTATAGCGCCGTGCCGCCGCCAAACTTGGACGGATCGTCGTAGCTCGGCGTGTCGTCATAGTGGACCGGCGGCCGGGGCGCTTCGTAGGCCCAACCCGGAACGGCGTAGAACGGGCCGGGCGGAACGATGACATGTCGCGGTTCGAAGTGGTGATGCACCATCGCCGCACTGGCCGATGCAGACAGGGTGATCAGCAGGACCAGGGCCAAGAAAGAACGCATCGCGTTTACTCCAATTGACCTGTCGCCCTCTTTCACCTGATGAAGTGCGTTCGGGTCGCCATCGTCCCAAGGGATCGCGGCTTCACGATCCGTCACATCGGCGACATCATCAGCGATGGCTTCTAGCCAGCCGTGGCTCGCAGGTCTGTGACCTCGAGCCTCAATAAGGCTGATCGCGGATGTGCAGCAAGTACAACACGCGGGAGATGAGCAGCTCCCCTACCAGAAAAATGCCGACACAGACGATGATGTCGACCCATGTCAGCGACAGCGCGTTCTGACAGACCGCCAAGGGCAGAAGCGATTCCGGAATCTGGTCCAGCCCGATCGCCTGGGCGCTGGACGGCAATTTGCGACGACGTTTGATGAAGCTGGAGATGATATCGCCAAGCATGGCAAGGCATGCCACCAGCGCGCCCGTGGCGGCGCTCACGCCAACTACCGGCGCGGCCCCCGCGGTGACGGCCACGGAAAGGACGACGCCTCTGATCGTCTTCGATTGACCCAGCAACGGGCGGCCGTCAACGAAATGCACTCCGGCATCCAGAGGGAAGGCCAATTGGGACCCAAATAGTCTCTTTGCGATGACAGGCGTACCGTTCGCGAAGGTCAGGAGCGCGAGCGATTGCAGGACTGGCCAAAGGTCCATCTCAGTATCCTGCGCCACCGCCGGGTTTGACCCGCATCAAGGAACACTACCACAGAGTGGCTAATCATCGATGGTCTCAGCCAGGAGGTCCGCCATGAGCAAAATCCCCCAACTTGCCATTTCCTCCGCGAAGGTCGCAGCGATCCTCGCGAAGGCGCGGCAGTTCGACGTCAAGGATGCGGTGACCGACCCGAAGCCCGGCTCCAACCCGAGCGACGATGCCATGCTTTCGGTTCTCGAGGATCATCGCGACGATCCCGTCCGTGGCGAACTGACGGCGGTGATCCGCGGCCTGAACGAGGACGAACAGATCGACCTGGTGGCGCTTGCGTGGCTCGGCCGCGGCGATGGCGATCTCGATGAGTGGGACGACCTTCGCGCGGAGGCCGCTCACGCGCACAACAGGCGCACGGCGGAATATCTTCTGGGAATGCCGTTGCTCGGCGACTATCTGGAAGAAGGCCTGTCGCAATTCGGGCATTCCGTGGAGGAATTTGAACAGCCGCTCTAGGCAGATGGCTCACATCGGTAACCACGCAACGGCAATGGAGGCGCCGCGCATCAGTGGCGGCGTTCAGTTGCGGCCGCCTTGCGCGGCGTCGCGGCATTGCCGTGTCGATTGTGATTGGGGCTGCGCCGGTCGTTCGCCGTCGCCGGCAACTCGATAGGCGTGTGCCGCTGCTCCTTGGCGTCGAACACGGTCACATGAAGCTTGGGATGTCGCTTCTTGATCTCAATCGCGGCCTTCTCGGCGGCCTCGTAGCTTTCGTGCTCGGACTTCAATTGCCGGTCGACGGCAACATGAAAAGGCTTGGTGAGCGATGGTTTGACGGATTTTCGAGCCGAACTTACGACGTCATTGCCGATCGGCGTCCTTACCGGCCCGATTCGGGTCGAGAAACCTGCTTTCCGTGAGGAACCGCGTTGCTTGCTCCTGGGCATCGGTCGACCTTCTCAAGAACATGCCGGCATCTGCAGATAGATAGCTTCATTCAGCGCATTTTGCGCTGTCGGGGCATTGAGCTCGGTCAATAACAACGCAAATCAGGGCCAGCGGTGCCTATCATCATCAGGCGGACGGAACGTTTCGTTCCAGATCCTCCAACCATGCTGCCGCGCTGGCGTCGGAAGGAGCGCGCCAATCGCCGCGGGGCGACAAGGAGCCTCCCGCCGAAACCTTGGGGCCGTTTGGCATCGCAGAACGCTTGAACTGGCTGAAGGCGAAAAACCGCCGCAGGAAGACCTCGAGCCAGCGCCTGATATCGGCAAGCTGATAGGCTTTGCGCCGGTCGGTCGGAAACGCAGCCGGCCATTCGCCCTTGGCGACGTCGTTCCAGGCATGCCAGGCGAGGAACGCGATCTTCGACGGCCGGAAGCCGAATCGAAGCGTATAGAAGAGATTGAAGTCCTGCAGCTCATATGGCCCCACGGCCGCTTCGGTGCTCTGCGGCGTTTCCCCGGCCTGAACAGGCACCAGCTCGGGCGAGATCTCTGACGCGAGAATGGCATTCAACGTCTTTGCGACTTCATCGTCGAATTGTGCCGTCGCGATGACCCAGCGGATCAGGTGCTGGATCAACGTCTTCGGCACGCCGGCGTTGACGTTATAGTGCGCCATCTGGTCGCCGACACCATAGGTGCACCATCCGAGCGCGAGCTCCGAGAGGTCGCCGGTGCCGATCACGATTCCGCCGCGATAATTGGCGAGGCGGAAGAGATAGTCGGTCCGCAACCCCGCCTGCACATTCTCGAAAGTGATGTCATAGACCGGCTCGCCGCGCCCCGCGGGATGATCGATGTCCCGGAGCATCTGCGTCGCGGCCGGGCGTATATCGAGTTCGCCGGCACTCACCTGCAGCGCCTGCATCAATGCCAAAGCATTGGCCTTGCTTTCGCTGCCGGTCGCAAAGCCCGGCAGCGTGTAGGCGAGAATGTTCGATCGCGGCAGTCCCAGAAGATCGATCGCCTTGGCGGCAACGATCAGGGCGTGGGTGGAATCGAGCCCGCCCGACACGCCGATCACCACGCGCTTGGTGCCGATGGCCCGCAGCCGCTGCACAAGACCTGCGACCTGAATGTTGTAGGCCTCGTAGCAGTCCTGATTGAGGCGGCTCTGATCGCTGGGCACGAACGGGAAACGTTCGACCTTCCTCGCAAATCCGATATCCGTCATCGGAGGCCGCAGCGAGTAACCGATCTTCCGATACGCGCCGGCACTCTTCTGCCTTCGATTGTCGTCGAAGGTGCTCATCAGGGAGCGTTCCTGACGCAGCAGATCCAGATCGATGTCGGCGATCGTGATCTGTCCGTCCTGCCGGAAGCGCTCACCCTCCGCCAACAGCACGCCATTCTCGAAAATGGAGGTCTGGCCATCCCAGGCCAGATCGGTGGTCGATTCCCCGATTCCCGCCGCAGCATAGACATAGGCGGCAAGGCAGCGCGCGGAGCAGGATCGCGACAAGAGATCACGCGAAAGCGCCCGGCCGATCGTGATCGGACTGCCGGAAAGATTGGCGAGCACGGTCGCCCCGGCCAACGCGAGTTCCGCCCCGGGCGTCACGGGGATCCACATGTCCTCGCAGATCTCCACGCCGATGGTCAGTCCCGGAACATCGTCCGCCTCAAACAGCAGATCGACGCCGAAGGGAGCGCCAAGGTCGCCAATCTTGATGTCCAGCCCGCGCAATCCCGCGCCGGAGGCAAAGTGACGGGTTTCGTAGAACTCCCGGTAGGTCGGCAGGTACGTCTTGGGCACGACGCCGAGAATGCGGCCACGATGAATGACGACCGCGCAATTGTAGATCCGAGCCCCATGACGTAGCGGTGCACCGACGATCAGGACCGTCATAAGTTCGGCCGATGCCGCCCGAATGCGCGCCAGCCCCCGCTCCACCGCGTCCAGCAGCGGATCCTGCATGACCAGATCTTCGATCGCATAGCCGCAGAGACACAGCTCGGGAAATACCGCTGCTGCCACCGACTCCCTGTGACAGGCGTTGGCGGTCTCGATGATCGCGGTCGCGTTGGCAGCCGGATCCGCGACGCGGGACACCGCGACGCAGGCGGCGACCCGGGCAAAGCCGTGGCGGTAGATCGAATGGAAACTCATATGGCTCGGCTCCGTCCCGCGCGATCCGGTTGCAAGACAACTGCCCAGACGATGCCGCGAGGTCATCTCGACTGGTCCAGTCTATTCAACCACAGCGCCGTGCCAAGCAAGTCTACCGACGGCCGAGAAACGCTGATTTGCCGTTGGGCGGTCAAGCCTCCCGGTAATCGAGCAGGATCAGCCCGACGAGGATGAATGCCACCGGCCAGATCCAGGAGGCGATCCGGCTTGCCTTGCCGTCGAGACGCAGCTCCAGCCAGCGTGCCCATCCGGCGAGGATGCCGCATAGCGCCAGCGGCGTGTGGCTCATCTCGATCAAGAGCTGGTCCTTGATGTTGGCGATGGCATGGGAGTGGGTGAGCAGCAGTGCGCCGCCGATCGCGGTGGTCAGCGGAAACACCAGGGCCGCCTTGCTGTTCCTGAGCCCGCCGACCTGCACGCGCCACTCGAACAGACCAAACATGACGATCAGCAGCACGAAGATACGATGCTGCGCGATCTCCGGATCGCGCAGCGATTCGAAAAAGCCGAACTGTCCGAGCGGCCACGCCGCTTCGTCGGCACGGAAAAACAGGAACATTGCCATGGCAAGAAAGAGCAACGGCCAGTGCCTCGCCCACCGGCCCCAACGAAAATGCTGGATCAGGGCGAGAAGGCCGATGAGGACGACAAAGATCCCGGCCCAATGGTGATTGAATTCGGACCAGGCGACATCCGCCGCGTTGCGAGGCAGGATCGTGCCCTCGCCCGGGACATAGGCCAGCGGCGCCGCTGTCCGTTGCGCATCAGCCGCGGCAATCTTCGCCTGCAATTCTGCGACGGTCAGCTTGTCGTAACTGGGGCTCGACAGGCGGATTGGGAATTGCGGCGTGAACCGCTCAACGATCTCGGACCAGCTCACCCGGTCCTGCGCCAGATCGACGCCCGGCGGCAATGACGTCAGCGAGGCGGCCGCAAAGATCACAGCCGCGCCGATCCCGATCTCCACCTCGGCGAACCGCTTCAGCCGTATGATCGGCGTTGAAGCGTCGCGCCGCAGCCGGTCGACGGTAAAAAAGTTGAAAGCACCCAGGCCGAGCAGCATCAACAACAGGCAGACCTTCGCGCCCATCATGACGCCATAGGCGGTGCCGTAGATCGCCTGGAAGGAGCCGACATAGCCGAACGCCATCACGACGCCGCCAACGATAATGGCGCCTACCGAAGCCATCGACATCACGGAATAGCGCCGTGCGATCAGCTTCCAGTCAACCGGATCGCGACAGAAGTTGAGCGCAATCAGGAAGCACGGCAGGCCTCCGATCCAGACTGCGGCACCGAGCATGTGCAGCCCGCCAGAGACGAGATAGGGCCATCGCAATTCGAGACGGCTCGCTGCGTGAGTGACCGAAAGCTGTGCGATCAAGATCAAGGCAGCGAGGCCAACAAGAAAGAGAAGTCGTGGTGTTTTCCACGACGTTCTTGCGAGAAGACCGATGAGGAAGGCGCAAGCGGCGATCATCAGGTCCGCTCGTACGAAACTGGCTCCGGCAGCCTCCATCCACGAAAGCTCGAGCGTGCCGACAAGTGCGACGGCATTGAGTACGAGCGAGCAAAGCGTGAAGACGCCCAGGAGGAAGGAGCTGATAAGGAGAAACGTCCGGCAACGGCCGTCAATCCTGGCGCTCTCGGCGGAAAGCCAGGAGTCCAGCGGTCGCAGCAGCACAAGCAGGAACGCAAGCGTGCCGAGCGTGAAAGTCTGGCTCGTGAGAATCAGACCGCGCAGAACGACGGACAGGAAGCCGAAAATGTCGAGAAACAGGGACAAGGCTATCGCACGGTGAACGGAATATCGCCGCGTGTGATGTGGCCGTCGACACTCAGCACCTGCCAGCGTAGACGCCAGGCGCCGGGGCTGAGACCTCTTGCCTCCGCATCCAGCGCGTCGGGCGCCGAGTCGGCCACCGGTGTGAGCCGCTGCGGCGCCCCGCTCGGGCCGACCAGCGTCACTTTTGAACGCTCATGATCAATCCGGCTGTTGAACTGCAGATGGATCGGCGCATTGCCAGCCGGCATGACCGCGTCGGCCGCGGGCGACGACTTGATCACGATTGCGTGCGCCGCGGCCTCTTGGAGAGAAAGCGAGAGAAGGAGCAGTGCCGAAAACGGCAATGGAATTCTGGGTCTCATGCACAGCGACCATTCGTGAGGAGAAGGCATGTAGTCATTCGGCGATTCTCATGAATTGGCTTAGTAACGGTGTGTGCGAACCGGCTCACAATGTCGCGACTGTTCGTTGAATGGGCGCCATCTATGTGGGCAAGGACCAGGACGGTGGCTGAAGATACGTTTTGCGTGGGAGTCTCGGCTCACCGCGACAAACCCGAGAAATGATACGATCGAGTTTTATTATGTCAAGCGCATTCCAGCCGGTCGCATCCAGCGGCCTTGCGGGCCGCTGGCCGTGACGTCGCCGGTGCCAAGCTGCACGTCGTTGCGGATGTGGTCGCTCAGTCCGCGCGCGTCATGATCCGGTAGCAGAGCTAGCCGACATTTTCGAAAGCACAGGGATCGACGAGCGGCGCACCGCAATGCCGACGGTGCGCCTCATGAAGAGCTCTATTTGAGATCGGACGATTTGAAAATATTTTGGTGATGAAAATTCCGATGATCAGCAAGAAGTGGCCCTGAACGGCTCGGCCATTCCTCTCTCGGGAATGATCCGAAAAATCCAAATGCCTGCGGGCGTTTACAGAATCGGTAGCGAGCTGTCTTCTCAATGCGCGCACGCTCTCGATTTGATGCGCAAGCGCCACCGTAACTCTGCGCCATTGCAGCCAAGCGGCCGCAGCCACTCACCCGCGGTTCGCGCGAACGCGCATGTCGCGCGGCGTCATGCCGTAGGAATTTCGGAACGCGCGATAAAATGTTGCGAGGCTATCGAAGCCGCAGGCATAGGCGATATCCGCGACCGGCCGTGACGGCGCCGCCATCAGCAGTTCGCCGGCCTTGCGCAGCCGCATCGCCGTCAGCGTTCGCGAGAACGAGAGCCCCGTCGGCTCGAACAGCACATGAACCTGCCGCAGCGATATTCCGAGCTCTTGCGCTACCGCCGCGGGCGACAAGCCCGGCTGATCCAGATCGCGCCCGAGAATGTCACGCGCGGCATAATAGAACCCGGAGCGCAGCGCCGCGCGACACTCGGGCATTCCAGGCAAAAGGCGGCCCCGCGCCAGCATCGCGAGCCGCGCTATATGCGTGATCTCGACCGAGGGATCGGCGACATCGCGCGGCTCCTGCGTCAACGCATGAAACAGCGCCGAGAGTGCCTTGAAGAAGGGACTCTTCTGCAACAGCGTCGCCGCGAAAAGGTCATGGGCCGGCGCGCCCAGCAGAACATCGCCACTCAGGGGGATCTTCAGCATCAGGAAGTCGAAACCGTCGGAGCGCTCCGGCGTCGCCTCGAAGGGGGTGTCGGAATGGTTGATGACGATGTCACCGTCGGCCACGCGATGCCCCCGCCCCCGGCCGACATCCATCCAGCCGGCCCCGCGCGCCTGCCACGCAATGCAGAGGCTGTCGGCCGGCATGCGCGCGATATCGCCGCTGGTCCGGCTGACCCGATAGGACGAGGCATGCATCCGCGAGACGATCGCACCTCCGATATCAACAGCGGAAAACCGCCCACGAAAATCCATGCGGCGCTCAGTCGGCAGCTCGATCGTGACACCGAACAGGCTCTTTCCGCGCACCTCGCGCCAATGATCGAAGCGATGCTCAGGGTCGATGTCATCGGTGGTAAAGCTGAGCACGGTCTCACCGTCCAAGAGGAATGAAAAGCGTCTTTGGCCCAAAACGGGGCGAGATCGGTGCGCCGGTACCCGGTGGCCCCGAGCCGATCCCATGCTTTTCGCAACACCGCCTCGCCCCGCCCCGCCCGCCGGCCCGCTGTCCGCAGAAGCCGAAAGGCGAGCCGCAACCGTCCCATGGAGGCGGCCTGGCGTCCTGAAGCGGCGCCCGTGGCGTTCTGAAGTTTTTCTGATATTTTCTGAACAGGCTGCCAAAAGACGGATTTTCCGATAGTTGCGGCGGTTTGGCGTAGTTTCTGGGGCCGGGGGCCGGGTGTTTCATTTTGCCGGATTTGAGCTCGATCGGGAGCGCGCCGAGCTGCGCGGTCCGGATGGCGAGGCGATCAGGCTCAGGCCGAAAGCGCTTGAGATGCTGCAGCTGTTCGCCGCCAATGCGGGCCGGGTGCTGAGCAAGGAAGAGCTGATGGAGGCGGTCTGGCCGAACGTTCACGTCGGCGAGGACAGCCTGTTCCAGTGCATCCGCGAAATTCGCACCGCGCTGGGCGATGACCGGCGCCAGACAATCAAGCTCGTGTCCGGCCGCGGCTACCTGTTCACAGCCGAGGTGTCGATCGAGCGGTCAGCCGCCGCCGTGCAGGCGAGCGCCGAGCCCATCGCGAGCGCCGAGCCCGTGGAGGTTACAACACCGCGGCGACTATTCGGCCTGCGCAGGCCGGTGGCTGCCGCCGCAGCGGCCGTCTGCGTGATCCTCGGATTTGCGGTGGCCGCTCCGACCTTTCGGCCCGATCTGATGTTCAAACAATCGCCGCCAACCGTTGCGGTGACGCCAATCGTCGATGCGAGCAACGACCCCACGGGCGCCGGCATGGCGGCGGCCGTCACGGACCGCCTGACCGATGGTCTGGCCAGGGTCGACAATATCCGCGTGGTCGCTCCGCGGCCGGTTGCGGCGACAACGGCGCCGACATCCACGCCTTCGGTCCAATCGGACTTCATCTTGAATGGCGAACTGGAGAAAGGCCCGCAATCGTGGATCTTGCGGGCGCGCATGATCCGGACCGCCACCGGCGAAGTCCAGTCCGTCGCCACCGTTTCGGTCGATGTAACCGAGCCGGACTTGCAATTGCAGCAATCGCGGCTTGCCGCGGGAGCAGGTCATGCGCTGGCACAGCGCCTTAACGCGCTTCTGGAATCCGGCGCTCATCCGGCCGCGGCCGGCGACGCCAAAGTTGCGATCGAGCAAGCGACAGCCTCGATCAATCGCACGACGCGCGAACGTTTTGCCACCGCGCAGACGATGCTGGAAAAAGCGCTCGCCGCCGAGCCCGACAATACCGAGCTGCACGTCGCGCTGGCCGCGCTTCAGCTCCGCGGGATTCAGATGGCGTGGTACGAGCCGGCCGAGCGCGCGGCGGCGGAGCGTAACGCCGGATCGTTGCTGGAGCGCGCGCGGCAGACCACGCCACGTTACATTCCGGTGCTGGAAGCCTATTGCCGCTTCCTGACCGCGACCAACCAGTTCGTTGAAAGCCTGGTGGCCTGCGCCAAGGCGTTGAGCTTTGATCCTTGGAACGGGCTCGTTCTCTATCATATCGGCCTGGCGCAACTTCAACTGGGGCGCTTCGAGGACGCGCTGGCAACGTTCGAGCAGGCCGATCGCTTCGACACGCCGGAGGTGTCGCGTTGGACCTGGCTGCTTGGGGCGGGATGGACCACCCTGCTCATGGGCCGCAACGAGGAAGCCGTATCCTGGCTACAACGGTCGATCGCCATCACGCCGGCGTCGGGACGGCCCTATATGCTGCTGGCCGTGGCCTATCAGCGCATGGGCCGGTCGGACGAGGCGAGGACGGCGATGGCCAAAGCCATGGCGCTGCGGCCCGGCTCGACGGCGCTCAACATCGGGCTGCCAACGCAGAATGCCAGCCCGACTTTTCTCGCGATGGCCAAGCAGACCATCCAGACGCTGCTCGAGCTCGGGTTGCCGGAACGCTGACGGGAACAAGCTCGAGCAAAGCGTTGTCGTCGGTGTCTCCACGCCTCCATCCATGAGACAATAGCTTCCCATACGGAGCTGCATCGGCGACGCCAAGCGCACCGAAAAGCGCGCGTGCTGGCAGCAACAGCAAGCGGCATGCGCACAGGCTGGCGAACGAAATGGCGACAGACGTTCAGAATGGGCGGCAGAAAAACGTTCGGAATGAAGGCCCTGAACCAAGTGCGATTGCTGAGTGATTTCAACTGGCTGGGGCCAAATAGACGGCAATCCTCCGTGGCGGATGGTGGCTACCGTCCACGCAAACTCTCGGCTACTGCCGAGAGCATATCGGCCAGTTGCCCCGCCATCTCCGGTGGCGGCAGCGGAACCCTGAGGGTTTGCGCGCCGGTGCGCGGATCACGCTCGATCCATGAACGCGCGACCGAGCCGGAGTCGTTCGCGGCCGCAATGGTGCCAATGAACTGTGCACCGATCTGCAGCAGCAATTGCCATGGATCAGGAGATGCGTCGCGCAACCGCTGTCCGGCTTCGCCAGCCAGCGCGACCGCCACGTCGTCAGCACCGGCAACTGGATCTGCATCGACCGCGCCGACCGATCGTCCGCTGGCGGCGCCATCGACCTCTCCCGTCTCCTCGGCAGGGGAGATGGCTTCGCCTGCGCCCATGGTTCCCGTGACACTTTCCACGTCCTTGAGGAAGCGGTTTAGTCGCGACCCGCCGAGCGAAATCTCGCCATTGCCACCGTCGAGGATTCCTTCCGACAACGAGCGTTTGAATGCCAGCACCGAAAGCATGCCCTCTTCGATCGAGCCCTTCGCAACGAAATTGATGACCTGAACCGGACGCGCCTGGCCGAGCCGATGGACGCGTGCGATGCGTTGTTCGAGCACGGCCGGATTCCATGGCAGGTCCATGTTCACCAGTGTCGAAGCGTGCTGCAAATTGAGACCCGTGCTGCCGGCATCGGTCGACAGGAACACGCGACAGGCGGGATCGTCGCGAAAGCGATGAATGAGCTCCGGCCGCTTTTCCGACGGCACGCCGCCATGGAAACTGACATAGCCGATCCCACGCGCCTCCAAGCGGCTGATGAGGATGTCGTGGGTCCGGGTCCATTGCGAAAAGACCACGGCCTTGGCCTCCGGCGTCACGAACAACTGCTCGAGCAGCGCGGCCAGTTCGTCGGCCTTGACGCCGTGGTCGGTCTGCTGATCCAGCAGATAGGTGCTGTTGCAGGACATGCGCATGTTCTGAAGGGCACAGGTCAGGCGCCGTTGATCCTTGTCCGAAAGAAATCTGGTCTTGCGCCAGCGTTGGACAATCCGGGCCACGATGTCCGCATTTTCCTGATGATAAAGCTTTTGCGGTTCAGTCATTGGTACCAGCACGTTCTGGTCCATCCGGCTCGGCAGTTGCTGCAACACTTCCGACTTCCGCCGGCGGATCATGATCGGCGCCAGGGTCTGGCCGATCTTCTCCAGCCCCCTGTAACCGGTGACGCGGCCGGCTTCGTCTTTGACTTGATGTTCGTGCAAGAGCTTCCAGGTTGGGCCCAGCCGGTGCTGATCGACGAATTGCACGATCGAGATCAATTCTTCCAGCTTGTTCTCCAGGGGCGTTCCGGTCAACACGATCGCATACGGACTGTCGATGCGCTTCAAGGCTCGCGCTGCAACCGTGTTCCAAT
Source organism: Bradyrhizobium sp. USDA 10063 (assembly GCF_054063735.1). NCBI lineage: Bacteria > Pseudomonadati > Pseudomonadota > Alphaproteobacteria > Hyphomicrobiales > Nitrobacteraceae > Bradyrhizobium > Bradyrhizobium sp. USDA 10063. Next base: position 2,612,898 of record NZ_JBSSGP010000002.1, read on the forward strand.
TCTTTACCCGCTGAGCTTCGTCGACGATGACCAGCTCGGGCGCCCAGGCAGCGATCAGGTCGAGATCGGGCTGCAGCTTTTCATAGTTCGTAATCTTGCAGAAGTCGTCGAGCCCATAGTCGTTCTGCCGTTGCGCTCGCCCGCCAACCATGACGCGCGCCGCGTGTTTGCCTCGCCGCCCGGAAAAGCGAGCTATTTCGCTCTGCCATTGGTATTTGAGCGATGTCGGGCAAATCACCAGAACTCTCGATACGCCGAAGTGGCGGGCCAGTATTTCTGTTGCGGCGATTGCCTGTATCGTCTTGCCCAATCCCATATCGTCGCCGATCAACGCCCGACCGGCCCTAACCGCGAACAGCGCGCCCTCGGCCTGATAGGGATAAAGCGCCACCTTCAGGAGTCCTCGCAGCTTGGGGGCGTCGGCGCCGCGTGGGAACAATCGATCGAGCTTCGACGCTCGACGATCGGCGTCTTGCCTCCCAGCAATGAAATCGAGGGCATCGTCATAGGCGCGAAACTCGTGACCGCTCTTCGACACCAACGCCATGAAGCGCTGGACCTCGCCAAGTCGATCGTCCGCCAGGGCTCCATCGCGCTTCATATCGAACAAGCGATCGGCAGCCATCCTCACCGCCGGCGGACAATCCGTCCCGGCGCGGAAGTGCACGCGGCGTTGGCCTGCATTGCGCAAATAGAGCTCGGTAAAACGGCGGCTGGTAGCCGCGTGCGAACGCCGCTTTCGCGCCTCGCTTTTTCTCCAATTGGGCGAGCGCGAACTCGAGATGCTTGCAGGTCCCCAGCTCATTTGTTGCGTAGTCGGGGCAAGAGCAGAAGTTCCCTCCCGGTCCCAGGCCACGTACCGCCAGGCGGTAACTCGATTTCGAACCGGGATTGGTGACCCGAAACTCGGAGAAGAACGGCTCGCTGCCGAGATTTTCCAGCACGAAGGATTGCTCGCGGCCAAACTGGCGGCGCAAACCGCGCTGCCATTCGGCCGGCGATAGATCAACGGGTACGTGGGTGCGAGAAAGCTTGGCTTCTTTGTTCGATTTCACAGGAGGGTCCGCAGCTACGGTGCATCGATCTCATCGACGCACCTTCCGTTCAAGGTTCAACAGGAGTTGGGTCTCTCGACGATCTTGATGGCCGATCCTAGCTCCTGGCCAATCGCTAAACACCCCCACCGAGACCATAATCCACCGCGGATTGAACTCCCCCCCTAGAAGCCAACCCTTGGCTCGCTACACGAGCGCCGCTCTCGGAAAGCCAAGACTGTCTCGAATGCCTGTCTGCCAGGCCGCGAGAAGTTTTCCTCCAATCTCGCGATGAACCGAATTTGACCGCAATGCCTTGTATAAAACGCCTCTTTAAGTAGGCACCCTGCGGCGGGTGGGAAAATAGACTAGCCTATCGCGCAAGTTGCGGATCTCCATCGGAATATCGAGAAGACTGCCTATGCAAGCCGTAAGCGATCCGGCCGAACTTTTCAGGCACGTCAGCGCCGAGAAGGCCTACCTGGAGTAGCACCCTGACACCGCGCGGGTGTCCGGTCTCAGTGATTTCTACCGTGCTCGCTAGCTCTATCGGCTCTCGCAAGGCGGTGAAGCCGTAGAATCGGCGCTGGCGCTTTTCGTGCAGACCCTGGAGCGCCGTGCCACTTCAAAGCGTAGCCCTCGAAGACATCGCAAGCCGAGTGGTTGCGAGCGAGGGCACGATCGGCCATCCCGCAGCTTCTGGCCGCCATCGCGGCACTCAACGAACGACGGAGCGGCCGCAGCGATCGCTCGGCCGACACAGCAGCTTAAGCGCTGGCTGGGGCGGGAGGGATCGAACCTCCGAATGGCGGAATCAAAATCCGCTGCCTTACCGCTTGGCTACGCCCCAATTCCAGGTCCGGAAGGCGCGGACCATAGCCGCAGCCCTCTCGGTCTGGCAACGCCGGTCTACAGAGGGAGTCGGGCCATTTCAACTGTTTCTCCCCCCAAATTCAGTGATCCGGACGGTTGAGGGACGCATGGTTTCGTGGGAAGACGGCGCCAATGTTCCCTCGGGAGTAACGCCATGACCTACCGCGCGCCGATCGACGACATCCTGCTCGCCCTCAACCATGGTGCCGGACTGAAAGCCGCCCTTGCCGCCGGCCATTACGGCGATTTCGACGGCGACATCGCCCAGCCGGTGCTGGAGGAAGCCGGCAAGTTCGCAGGCGACGTGCTGGCGCCGCTCAATCGAGTCGGCGACCAGCACGGCATCAAGCTTGCCGACGGCAAGGTGACCACCGCGCCGGGCTGGCCCGACGCCTATCAGCGCTGGGCCGCCGCAGGGTGGAACGCGGTGTCGGGCCCGGAAGCGTTTGGCGGCCAGGGCCTGCCGCTCGCGATCAATGCCGCCTGTACGGAGATCTGGAGCGCGTCGAATTCGGCGTTCGGCCTCTGCCCGCTGCTCACGCTCTCCGCGATCGAGGCGCTGGATGCCCATGGCAGCGACGAGCTGAAGAAGATCTACCTTGCAAAGCTTGTCTCCGGCGAGTGGACCGGAACGATGCAGCTCACCGAGCCGCAGGCGGGCTCCGACGTCGGCGCGCTGCGCACCCGCGCCGAGCGCGCCGGCGACGGCACCTACCGCATCAAGGGCACCAAGATCTTCATCACCTATGGCGACCACGACATGACCGACAACATCGTGCATTTCGTGCTCGCCCGCCTGCCCGATGCGCCCGCGGGCACCAAGGGCATCTCGCTGTTCCTGATCCCGAAATTCCTGGTCAATCCGGACGGCTCGCTCGGCGCGCGCAACGACATCTATCCCTCCGGCGTCGAGCACAAGCTCGGCATGCACGCCTCCCCGACCTGCACCATGACCATGGGCGATCATGGCGGCGCCATCGGCTACCTGATCGGCGAAGAGAACCAGGGCATGCGATGCATGTTCACGATGATGAACCAGGCCCGCCTTGCAGTCGGCCTCGAAGGCGTCGGCCTTGCCGACCGCGCCTACCAGCAGGCCCTCGCCTACGCCCAGGAGCGCCGCCAGGGCCGCGCCGTCGGCAGCAAGGGCGAAGGCTCGGATCCGATCATCGCGCATCCCGACGTCAAGCGCACGCTGATGCAGATGCGCGCCATGACAGCAGCCGCGCGCGCGATCTGCTATGCGACTGCGGTCGCGCTCGACATCTCCACGCGCGCGAAGGATCCGACAGTGCGCGCCGACGCCGCGGCGCGCGGCGCGCTGCTGACGCCGATCGCGAAAGCCTTCTCCACCGACATCGGCAACGAGGTTGCCTATCTCGGCGTGCAGGTGCATGGCGGCATGGGTTTCATCGAGGAGACCGGCGCGGCCCAGCATTCTCGCGACGCGCGCATCACCGCGATCTATGAGGGCACCAACGGCATCCAGTCGATCGACCTGGTCACGCGCAAGCTCGCGGCCAATGGCGGCGCCTCGGTCTGGACGCTGCTCGACGAACTCTCTGCCATCGTCAAGCAGGTGGAAGCGTCCAACGATCCTGCCTTCGGCACCACCGGCACCAGACTGCGCGATGCGCTCGGCGCGCTCGAGCGCGCCAGCAAGTGGCTGCTCGAGCGCCTCGCCTCGGCGCCGAACGATGCGCTCGCCGGTGCCACGCCTTACCTGCGCCTGTTCGGCTCAACGCTCGGCGGCTGCATGCTCGCCGGCGAAGCGCTCGCCGTGAAGGGCGGTGGCGAGGCCGGCGACCCGCAGCGCTATATCGCGCTGGCACGATTCTTCGCCGAGAACATCGCGGTCCAGGCACCATCGCTGGAGAAGACGGTCACCGACAGCGCGGAGGCCGTGAACAGCGCAGACGCAGTGCTGTTGGGATAGGCGGCGTATCATCTTGTAGGGTGGGCAAAGGCGCTCTTGCGCCGTGCCCACCATCAAACACTCCACTCGTGATGGTGGGCACGCTTCGCTTTGCCCACCCCACGATTCCGCGATTTTTGCCCGGCCTGCGTGATCCGGACGCACCTCCGAATGACAAGAACGTGGGAAAAGCGCGGGGGACATTGGGAGCCGGGCGCAGATCAGGTAAGATGCCGGATGGTTCGCCGACGGCAGCGTCGCCGCCTGCTTTTCCCAAGGGACTGCTTGATGACCGGGCACCTCATCGTTACCGACGAAGCCGCAACGCGCGTGATCACGATGCGTCGGCCGGAGAAGAAGAACGCGATCACCGAAGAGATGTATCGCGCGATGAGCGATGCGATCGACACCGCGCAGAACAATCCGAACATCCGCTGCCTGATCATCACCGGCGGCTCCGGCGTGTTCACCGCAGGCAATGATGTCGAGGATTTCCTCAAGCACGGTACCGCCAACCCCGACGCGGTGCGCACCTCCGGCGCGGTCAAATTCCTCTACTCGCTGGCGCACAACGTCAAGCCGATCATCGCCGCCGTCGACGGGATCGCGATCGGCATCGGCACCACCATGCTGTTCCATTGCGACTATGTGCTCGCCAGCAGCACCGCGACCTTCTCGACGCCATTCATCCATCTGGGGCTGGTGCCCGAGGGCGCCTCAAGCCTGTTGATGCCGCGCACGATGGGGCACCAGCGCGCCTTCGAGATGCTGGTGATGGGCCGCACCATGGACGCCGACGACGCCCGCGTCGCCGGCTTCGTCAACGCGGTGGTGGCTCCGGGCCACACGGAAGCGGAAGCGCGGAAAGTGGCGCGCGAGATCTGCGCGCTGCCGACCGATGCGGTCGCGATCGCGCGCAAGCTGATAAAACTGCCGCCGGAGGACATGACCCGGCGCATCGACCAGGAAGCTCATCTGTTCAGCGAGCGGATGCGCTCCAAGGAAGCGATCTCCGCCTTCAAGGCGTTCTTTGCGCGCAAACAGAATTGACTTTACGCGCAAGCAGAATTGAACCGAACGTCGCAAAATCGTTGCCGCGCGTATCCATAGTCGCCCCATGAAAGTTCATCACATCCTTGCAGCCCTGGCCCTGCTGGCCGGATTTGTCCTTGCGCCTTGCCAGGCCCAAACCACTTCGCCCGTCGATCTGCGCATCCTCGCGATCAACGATTTCCACGGCTATCTGCGGCCGCCGCCGGGCGGCATCCGGATCAGCGATCCCGCCGACAAGAGTAAGAAGATCGTCGTGCCGGCCGGCGGCGCCGAGCACATGGCGACCTTGGTGCGGCAACTGCGCGAGGGACACAAGAACACGATTTTCGTCGCCGCCGGCGACCTGATCGGCGCGAGCCCGTTCCTGTCGGCGATGTTCCATGACGAGCCGACCATCGAGTCGATGTCGATGATGGGGCTCGAGGTCGCCTCCGTCGGCAACCACGAATTCGACGAGGGCATGGACGAATTGCGGCGGATGCAGAATGGCGGCTGCCATCCGGTCGACAAGTGCCAGGGTCCGCATCCCTTCCCCGGCGCCAAATTCCACTATCTCGCCGCGAGCACCTTCGAGAAGGCCACCGGCAGGACGGTGTTTCCGCCCTACGAGATCAGACAGTTCGAGGGCATCCCGGTCGCGTTCATCGGCCTGACGCTGAAGGGCACGCCGAACATCATCTCGCCCGCGAGCGCCGCCGGCCTCGAATTCCGCGACGAAGCCGAGACGGTGAATGCGCTCGTTCCGGAACTGAAGGCGCGCGGCGTCGAGGCGATCGTGGTGCTGATCCATGAAGGCGGCTTGCCGACCGGCGATTACAACGAATGCCCCGGTATCTCCGGCCCGATCGTCGACATCGTGAAGAAGTTCGATCGCGCAGTCGACGTCGTGATCTCCGGCCACACCCACCAGGCCTATGTCTGCGACATCGACGGCCGGCTCGTCACCTCCGGCGACAAATACGGCACGCTGGTCACCGCGATCGATCTCAAGCTCGATCCGAAGACCCGCGACATCGTCAGCGCCAAGGCCGAGAACACCATCGTCCGCAGCCAGACGCTCGCCAAGGACGCAAGCCAGACCGCGCTGATCGAGGCCTATGACCGGCTGGCTGCGCCGATCGCCAACCGCCCGGCGGGCTCGGTGACGGAAACGCTGTCGCGCGTGCCGAATGCGGCAGGCGAAAGCGCGCTCGGCGACGTCATCGCCGACGCCCAGCTTTCCGCGACGCGTTCGGCGGAAAAAGGCGGCGCGGTGATCGCCTTCACCAATCCGGGCGGCGTGCGCACCGATATTGCGCGGCGCGAGGACGGTGCCGTCACCTATGCCGACCTGTTCTCGAGCCAGCCGTTCCGCAACCAGCTCATCACGCTGACGCTCACCGGCAGGCAGATCAAGGACACGCTCGAGCAGCAATGGCTCGATCCGAAGCGACCGCGGATCCTGCAGGTATCAAAAGGGTTCGCCTATGCGTGGGATGCGAGCAAGGGCGACGGCGAGCGCATCATCGCCGAGCGGATGACGCTCAACGGTGTGCCGATCGACCCCGCCGCGACCTATCGGGTGACGGTCAACAATTTCCTGTCGCTCGGCGGCGATGGCTTTACGGTCCTGAAAGAAGGTCGGGCGCCGCTGACCGGCGTCTATGACGTCGATGCCCTCCAGGCCTATTTCCAGGCGAGCAGCCCGGTCGGGCCCGCGCCGGGCAATCGGATCCAGCGGATCAACTAGCGGGGCTTTCGCGCCGACCGCTGAGCGCCTAAATAGGGGCTTACTCGCAAGAACGCGCAGCGAATGCGCCGGAAACCTGCATGACCCTTCTTCTCTCGCATTCCGCCTGCCTCGACCACCTGACGCCATCAGGCCACCCCGAACGCCCCGACCGATTGCGCGCAGTCGCGGAGGTGCTCGGCGAAGAGCGGTTCGCGGCGCTATCGCGCGGCGAGGCGCCGGAAGGCAGCCTTGATTCCGTCATGCTCTGCCATGGCGAGCTTTATGTCGGCGAGCTCCGACACGTCGCTCCAAGCTCCGGCCTGGTTTACCTTGACGGCGACACCTCGATGTCGCCGGGCACCTGGGAAGCGGTGATGCGCGGCGTCGGCGGCGCTGTTGCAGCCGCAGACGCGGTGATGTCGGGCCAGCATCAGAATGCCTTTGTGGCGGTCCGGCCACCCGGCCACCATGCCGAAACCAGCCGGCCAATGGGCTTCTGCTTCTTCGACAATGCCGCGATCGCCGCGCGCCATGCCCAGCGCAAGTTCGGCATCGGCCGTGTCGCCGTGGTCGATTTCGACGTTCATCATGGCAACGGCACCCAGGATATCTTCTGGGCCGATCCGAGCGTGATGTATTGCTCGACGCATCAGATGCCGCTGTTTCCGGGCACCGGCGGCCGCGGCGAGCGCGGCGAGCACGACACCGTCGTCAATGCGCCGCTCGCGCCCGAAGATGGCGGCGTGCAATTCCGCTCGGCGTTCGACAACTTGATCCTGCCGCAGCTCGAAAAATTCGGTCCCGAACTCGTCATCATCTCCGCGGGCTTCGACGCGCATTACCGAGATCCGCTCGCCTCGCTCAACCTGAGGGCCGACGATTTCGGCTGGGTGACGCGCAAGCTTCTGGATCTCGCCGACCGGCACGCCGGCGGACGGGTGGTCTCCGTGCTCGAAGGCGGCTATGATCTGCAGGGATTGAAAGAGTCGGTGGCCGCGCATGTCACCGCATTGATGGGCGCATAAATCGGCGCCACAATACTTCCGCAGAAAATTGCTTCGATTCTGCGCCGGGAGCGGGGCGCAGCCTTCAGAACGCGAATCGGGAACGCGAGTAATGGCCGAAAACACGACCCAAGTCGAAAACAACAAGACCGACGTCAAGAAACTCTCTTTCGAACGCGCGATGGAGGAACTTGAATCGATCGTCAAACGGCTTGAGGATGGCAAGGTGCCACTTGAGGAATCGGTCGCCATTTATGAACGCGGCGAGGCGCTGAAGCGCCGCTGCGAGGAATTGCTGCGGCAGGCCGAGGCGCGCGTCGACAAGATCACGACCGACGCCAGCGGCCAACCCACCGGAACCGAGCCGCTCGACGTGCAATAGAGCATGATCCGGAAAAGTGGAAACCGGTTTTCCGGAAAGATCATGCTCAAACAAAGAGATGAGATCATGATCCGATCCCGCTTGATCGGATCATGATCTACCCGCGACGCGGCGTCGCAATCATACGCACATTCGGCGAATCTGCCGATCTTCCCCAGAACCGGGCGAAATAGCTCTTGGCGCATCGCGCCGCCTGCTATAGTCCCGATCTCATCTGGGGACAGTACGTGCGCGTTCAGCACCGCCATATCATTTATATCCAGGGGTACGATCCGCGCGGCCTGGCGCAGTATTACCGCATGTTCAGGACTGAACTGCGGAAATTCAGCCGTCTTTACCAGCTATCGGCCACAATGAGCCGGCCGAAGGTCGCCGATGACGATGAGATCGCGTCCTGGACCATCGAGACCAAGGCGGCCGACTGGCAGACCCGCACTTCCTACGATTTCCTGCGGTTCGAGGATTTCATCCAGCGCGACCTCGCCGCGCCGATCTGGCGCACCGTGTTTCATGCTGTCTGGATCTACTGGGGGCTGGTCTTCACCGGCACGATCGCGCGCTTCACGCGGGCGAACTGGCGCTTCACGGCGTTCATCAGCTATCCGCACTTCATACTGCTGCTGGAGGCCTTGTGCACTGCGGCAGTCGCCTTCGTGTTCGAAAAGGGCCTCAATGCGATCGGCATCCCCGATCTCTTCAGTGTTGCCGCGGCAACCGCGATCTTTGTGGCCGTGCTCGGCACGGTGCTGAAATACACCGAAAACAACACTTACGTGCTCTATCTGCTGTCGGACACGATCTGGACCTGGGAGTTCTCGCACCGACAGCGTCCGGAATGGGACGAGCGCATCGACCGTTTTGCGCAGCACCTTATAAGGGTCGCGCGCACGAGCGACGCCGATGAGATCGTGCTGGTCGGGCACAGCTCGGGATCGTTCTTAGGGACGGAAATCCTGGCGCGGGCGCTGAGGCTCGACCCGCTGCTCGGCCGTCACGGCCCCCGCGTGGTGCTGCTTACCATCGGCGGCAATCTCCCGATCGTGGGCTTCCACAAGCTATCGCAGGATTTTCGCGACCATTTGCGGCAACTGGCGCTGGAGCCTTCGATCGAGTGGATCGACTGCCAGGCCCGCAAGGACGTGATGAACTTCTACCAGTTCGATCCGATCTCGGGCCACGGCATCGAACTCGGCGACGAAAGACGCAACCCGACCATCGTGCCGGTCCGCTTCCGCGACATCGTCAAGCCCGAGCACTACAATACGTTCCGCTGGCAGTTCTTCCGGGTGCATTTTCAGTTCGTGATGGCCAATGAGCGCCCGCATCCTTACGATTTCTTCATGATCGTGTGCGGTCCGGTGCCGCTGAAGGAGCGGATGGTATTCCCGGAGGCGGCGCTTGAGGTTGCCACGGGTGATCCGGTCGCCCGCGAGCGGGCTTGGCGGCAGATCGAGATGTGCGGCGCAAACGCCACGGGTACCGGGAATTTGCTCGGGTTGGAACCTTCCGCCCGCCGCCATGGTTGAAAAACCCTAGATCTTTCAATTCTCTCGCCGCCTGGCCCCCGGGAACCCGGCCCCTGCGGTGGCTTGGCTTTGCCGTTGGCTTTGGTGTAAAGCTTGCCGTTCTATGGCTGTTTGGCGGCAGTCTGCCGCTGATTTGGCGGCGGCGACCGGCTCCGAAAGGCTAACGAAATGGACCGGGACGGGTGAAGTTACCACGGTGATGCATATCACATGGTTCGATCCGGAGTGCATCTAGGCTTTCAAATCAGGCACCGGCTTGCCAAGGCGGCAACTGGCGTCTGGACTCTCACGGCGCAATCGATGCGCCCCCATCTCCGGTCGGGCCGCTGGCCCTGACCTCAAGAACTGGAATATCGCTGTGACCACATACAGTAAGACGCCGCTTCTCGACACCATCCGCACGCCCGACGACCTGCGCCGGCTCAAGGTCGAGCAGTTGCAGCAGGTTGCCGACGAACTCCGCCAGGAGACCATCGACGCAGTTTCCGTGACCGGGGGTCACTTTGGCGCAGGTTTGGGCGTGGTCGAGCTGACGACCGCGATCCACTACACCTTCGACACGCCGCGCGACCGGCTGATCTGGGACGTCGGCCACCAGGCCTATCCGCACAAGATCCTGACCGGCCGGCGCGACCGCATCCGCACGCTCCGCACCGGCGGCGGCCTGTCCGGCTTCACCAAGCGCAGCGAGAGCGACTACGATCCGTTCGGCGCCGCGCATTCCTCGACCTCGATCTCCGCCGGCCTCGGCATGGCGGTGGCGCGCGACCTCTCCGGCGGCACCAACAACGTGATCGCCGTGATCGGCGACGGCGCGATGTCGGCGGGCATGGCCTATGAGGCCATGAACAATGCCGGCGCGATGAACTCGCGCCTGATCGTGATCCTGAACGACAACGACATGTCGATCGCCCCGCCGGTCGGTGCGATGAGCGCTTATCTGTCGAGGCTCTATTCCGGCAAGACCTACCGTTCGCTGCGCGAGGCGGCAAAGCAGATCAACAAGCATCTGCCGAAGGTGCTGGCCAACCGCGCCAACCGCGTCGAGGAATATTCCCGCGGCTTCATGATGGACGGCGGCACGCTGTTCGAGGAACTCGGCTTCTATTATGTCGGTCCGATCGACGGCCATAACCTCGACCATTTGCTGCCCGTCCTGAAGAACGTCCGCGACATGGATACCGGCCCGATCCTGGTCCACGTCGTGACGCAGAAGGGCAAGGGCTACGGCCCGGCGGAAGCTTCCGCCGACAAGTACCACGCCGTGGTCAAGTTCGACGTCGCCACCGGCACCCAGGCCAAGGCCAAGCCGAATGCGCCAGCCTACCAGAACGTGTTCGGCCAGAGCCTCGTCAAGGAAGCCCAGAAGGACGAGAAGGTCGTCGGCATCACCGCCGCGATGCCGTCCGGCACCGGCATCGACATCTTCAACAAGGCGTTCCCGACCCGCACCTTCGACGTCGGCATCGCCGAGCAGCATGCCGTGACCTTCGCGGCCGGGCTTGCCGCCGAGGGCTACAAGCCGTTCTGCGCGATCTACTCGACCTTCCTGCAGCGCGGTTACGACCAGGTGGTCCATGACGTCGCGATCCAGAGCCTGCCGGTCCGCTTCGCGATCGACCGCGCCGGTCTGGTGGGCGCCGACGGCGCGACCCATGCCGGCTCGTTCGACAACGCCTATCTTGGTTGTCTGCCGAATTTCGTCATCATGGCGGCCGCCGACGAGGCCGAGCTCGTCCACATGGTCGCAACACAGGTGGCGATCAACGACCGCCCGAGCGCGTTGCGCTATCCGCGCGGCGAGGGCCGCGGCGTCGATATGCCCGACGTCGGCGTTCCCCTCGAGATAGGCAAGGGCCGCATCATCCGCGAGGGCAAGAAGGTCGCCCTGCTCTCGTTCGGCACCCGCCTCGCCGAATGCGAGAAGGCCGCCGACGAGCTGGCGGCGCACGGCCTCTCCGCCACCATCGCGGATGCGCGCTTCATGAAGCCGCTCGACACCGAGCTGATCCTGAAGCTGGCGCGCGACCACGAGATCCTGATCACCATCGAGGAAGGCTCGATCGGCGGCTTCGGCTCGCATGTGATGCAGCTCCTCGCCGAGAACGGCATGCTCGACGGCGGCCTGCGCATGCGCGCGATGGTGCTGCCCGACGTGTTCCTCGATCACGACACGCCGGCGGCGATGTATGCCCGCGCAGGCCTCGACGCCAAGAGCATCGTCGCCAAGGTGTTCGAGACCCTCGGCAAGGACTTCAAGACCGAGACCGTCAAGCTCGCCTGATCTCAGGCTTCCCGCGGATTCCGCGATGAAGATCTATCTGGCAGGTCCTGACGTGTTCCTGCCGGATGCGATCGAGATCGGACGGCGCAAGGCCGAGCTTTGCGCGCGCTACGGCCTGAGCGGGCTCTATCCGCTCGACAACGCGGTCGATCGGTCGGCGTCCGACGCCTCTCTCGTCATCTTCAAGGGCAACGAAGCGATGATGGAGGCATCCGACGCCATCATCGCCAATTTGACGCCGTTTCGCGGCCCCAGTGCCGACGCAGGCACGGTCTATGAGCTCGGCTACATGGCGGGGCGCGGCAAATTGTGCCTCGGCTATTCCAACGACCCCGCGTCATATGCAACTCGCGTGGCGCGCCTATATGAAGTGACGACGTTGCCCGACGGCGACCTGGCCGACGGAAACGGCCTCACTGTGGAAGAGTTTGGCTTGCCCGACAATCTGATGATGATGCACGCGCTCGACCTGCACGGCTGCCCGCTGGTGACGCCGAGGACGGCACCAGCGGATATCTGGCACGATCTCACCTGCTTCGAGGCTTGCGTCCGCCTTGCGGCGGACCACGGGCGAAAGACGGGCCGGAGCCGATGAAGAAGAGCGAAAGCGGAGAGGCCCCGCGCAAGCGCGCGGATGTGCTGCTGGTCGAGCGTGGCCTGTTCGAGAGCCGGGCGCGGGCGCGCGCTGCGATCGAAGCCGGGCTCGTGATCGCCGACGGCAAGCAGGTCGCCAAACCCTCCGACACGCTTGCGCCCGATGCAACGCTGTCGGCGGAGCCCGCGCATCCCTATGTCTCGCGCGGCGGCGTGAAGCTTGCCGGCGCGCTGGAGCAATATCCGATCGATATCGAAGGTCATGTCTGCCTCGATGTCGGCGCCTCGACCGGCGGCTTCACCGAGGTGCTGCTCGCGAACGGCGCGAGCCTGGTGTTTGCCATCGATGTCGGGCACGGCCAGTTGCATCCGTCGCTGCGCGGCCATCCCAGGGTCGTGTCGATGGAGGAGACCGATATCCGCTCCTTCGAGGGCAAGCGGCTGCCGGCGCGGCCGGATGTCGTCGTCATCGATGTCAGCTTCATCTCGCTGAAGCTGGTGTTGCCGGTGGCGCTGTCGCTGGCGGCGGCGCCGATGCATATGCTTGCGCTGATCAAGCCGCAATTCGAGGCGCAGCGGAAGCATTCGCGCCGCGGCATCATCCGCAACGCCATGGTGCATCAGGAAATCTGCGACGACATCGCAGCCTTCGCGGCCGCCCAGGGCTGCACCGACATCCAGGTCTTCCCGTCCCCGATCACCGGCGGCGACGGCAATATCGAATTCTTCCTCGGCGCGCGCCGTGGCTGAACGGCTCGTGATCGACCATGTCGGCCATCGCGGCGACGGCGTCGCAATCGAAGGCGGCCAAGCGATCTACGTTCCTTATGCGCTCGCCGGCGAGGCGGTCGAGGTTGCCGCCGTTCCCGGCCATCCCGACCGGCGTCGCCTGCTCCAGGTCGAGCGCGTCAGTCCCGAGCGCATCGCGCCGTTCTGCCCCCATTTCGGGCTTTGCGGCGGCTGCGCGATCCAGCATTGGGACAATGAACGCTACCAGGCCTGGAAACGCGACCTCGTCGTCGAGGCGCTCGCGCAGGCCAAGGTTGCGGCCGAGGTCGCCCCGCTGATCGACGCCCACGGCCTCGGGCGCCGCCGCATCACGCTTCACGCGCGGATGGGCACGCATGAAGTGCTCAAGGTCGGCTTCGCCGCGGCAAGCTCGCACGACATCATTCCGGTCGATCGTTGTCCGATCCTCGATCCCGGCCTCGGCGGCGCGCTCGATGCCGCCTGGGCGGTCGCGGAGCCGTTGATAGCGATGGGCAAGCCGCTCGACATCCAGGTGACATCGACCCTCAACGGCCTCGATGTCGACGTCCGCGGCTCGGGCGCCCTGCCCTCGACGCTGATCGCTGCACTGTCGCGCATCGCCGAGCAGCATCGCCTGGCGCGGCTGACACGGCATCGCGAACTGGTGCTGATGCGCGCCTCTCCCGCCGTGATGATCGGTACGGCCCAGGTGATCCTGCCGCCGGGCTCGTTCCTGCAAGCGACCGTCGCCGGCGAGGAGACGCTGGCGCGGCTCGTCAGCGATCACTGCCAGCGCGCCAAGCATATCGCCGACCTGTTCTGCGGTGTCGGCCCCTTCGCCCTGCGCCTGGCGACGAAATCGCGGGTCGCCGCCTTCGACAGCGACGCCGGCGCGGTCGCGAGCCTGCAGAAAGCCGCGACCTCGACAGCGGGCCTGAAGCCGGTCAAGGCCGAGCCGCGCGACCTGTTCCGCCGTCCGCTGGTGCCGCAGGAATTGCGCGACTTTGACGCGGTCGTGTTCGATCCGCCGCGCCAGGGCGCGCAGGCGCAGGCGACGCAGCTCGCCGCAAGCAAGGTGCCCACCGTGATCGCGGTGTCCTGCAACGCCGCGACCTTCGCGCGCGACGCAAAGATCCTGATCGACGGCGGCTACAGGATCGAAGGCGTCACGCCGGTCGACCAGTTCCGCCACACGCCGCACGTCGAGCTGGTGGCCAAGTTCAGGAGATAGACGGCGAGCTCTTGACCTCGATCAACGGCTTCGGCTTCCGGTGGGGCTAACTGCTTCCGTACAAAATTTGGTTGGAAGCGGGTCGATGCTCATCGACAGACGACAGATGCTTGGAACCGCGCTCGGTCTTGGCGCGGCGGCAATCATAGGCCCATCGTCACAGGCAGAGGCAGCAGCAATGACGTATGAGGAGGCCGCCAGCATCATCAGAGCGCCGTTGCGGTCTACGCCGAGAAACCGAGAACTCGCGCGCTTTGCGAGCCTGGCAGCCAACAGCCACAACACACAGCCCTGGGCCTTCACCGCGACTGCCAACAGAATCGTCATCGCGCCGGACTTCACGCGGAGATGCTCTGTGGTCGATCCGGATGACCACCACCTCTTCGTCAGCCTGGGCTGCGCCGCGGAAAATCTCGTGCTCGCCGCCTCAATGCTCGGGCTGAAGGCGAATGCAGTCGTCGAGGGCGACGAGATCATCATCGATCTGGAAGCCGCATCCCCTGCGAGATCGCCACTCGCGGAGGCGATCGCCGTTCGCCAAAGCACGCGCGCGACCTACGACGGCAAGCCCGTTTCATCAGAGACGTTGCGGTTGCTGGAGGGCGCATGTCGGGAGCCTGGCGTCTCGACCATCATGATAAGCGACCGTGCCAGGATCTCAGGCGTCGCCGACTACGTCGTTCAAGGCAACTCGGCCCAGATGCGCGACAAGGCGTTCATGGACGAACTGCAACGCTGGATGCGGTTCAGCGAAGCGGATGCCATGGCGGCGATGGATGGACTGTTCTCGCGCTGCTCGGGAAATCCCGCGCTTCCCGCCTGGATTGCTCGGCCGCTGCTCGGCCTCTTCTTCACCGAGAAAGGGGAGAACAAGAAGTATCGCGAGCAGATCGAGAGCTCGGCTGGCGTTGTCGTCCTCGTGGCTGATGCCAGCGACAAGGCCCATTGGATCGCAATCGGCCGCGCCTGCCAGCGCTTCGGACTGCAGGCGACTGCGCTCGGACTCAAATATGCGTTCATCAATCAGCCGGTCGAGGTGGCGGCGGTCCGATCCCAATTCGCCTCGTTCCTGGACCTTGGCGAGCGGCGCCCCGACATCATCATGCGGTTCGGCACAGGCCCCGATCTGCCAAACTCCCTGCGTCGGCCATCGGAACAGGTGCTGCGCGAGATGTCGTAGAATCGTAGGGTGGGCAAAGCGAAGCGTGCCCACCAATTCAGACGTGTTGCGGATAGATGGTGGGCACGCTTCGCTTTGCCCGCCCTACGGACGAAAATCTACCTTCCCCACCTGTCCTGCCAGATCTTTTCCCCGATCATGCAGCTAACACGCGACTCCTTCTCGGCGATCGGGACGACCTTGGGCGTGCGGCCGGCGACTTCCATCAGCAGCTTGGTGCGGATCGCTTCCTTGAATTTGTCGCGCTCCTTGATCGTCACCACGAACGAGCCGGGACCGCCGATCACGCAGTCCTCGTAATACTGGTCGAGGTTGTCGATATCCATGGTCGAATAAGACGGCTCCTTCACCATGATCGGCAGGCCGTTGATGACGATGCCCTTCTCCAGCGCCGCGTCGCGCGCGGTCGTGACCGGCGCGCCGTTGTTGTTGGGGCCGTCGCCGGAAATGTCGATCACGCGCCGCAGGCCGCGATACGGGTCGTCGTCGAACAGCGGCACTGCGAAGTTGATCGCGCCCGAGATCGAGGTCCGCGACGCCCGGCGGATCGGCGTCTTCATGATCTCGGCGGCAACAGCATCCGCGGTTTCCGGACCGTCGATCAGCCGCCAGGGAATGATGATTTTCTGGTCAGAGGACGCAGCCCATTCGAAATAGGTCACCGCGATCTTGCCGTTCGGTCCGGCCTTCAATGCCTGCAGGAATTCCTTCGATACGATCGCCTGGGCATAGCCCTCGCGCTGGATCGCGAGTTCGTCCATGTCCATGGAATAGGAGACGTCGACCGCAAGTATCAGTTCGACATCGACGGTGGGGTTCGCGTCCTTCTCCGCCACCTGCCGGGCGCCCTGGTTGCCCGGGCCCGGCGCGGCGATGCCGGCCCGATCGCCGCCGGCGAGCCAGCCTGCGACAAGCACAACCCCGATCGAGACATACCAGCGCATGAGCTGCCCTCCCGTCGAATGTCAACGATGGTGACACGCAAACTGCGCCGCGCAAAGGGCGAACATCATTTGTCCTTCACATTCAGGTTAGCCTTCCGTCTAGATTTGAAGTCCGGCCTTGTGCTCGCCCCGATTTTGGCGAGGTTTTGTCGTCCAGCCGCGATCGTCCCGCTCCTGCAAGGAGCCTGTGCAAAAACCGCCGGTTCCAGGAGCGCCGGGAAGGCGATATTCTGCCGCGTTCGCAGAGCAGCAGGAAGTGCCGCGCCATGAGCGACACCGTCACCACCCCGAAAACCAGGGTCAAGACCAAGGTCGAGCGGCCGCGCCTGCACAAGGTCATCCTCGTCAACGACGACTACACGCCGCGCGAATTCGTCGTCACCGTGCTGAAGGCGGAATTCCGCATGACCGAGGACCAGGCCTACAAGGTGATGCTCACCGCGCACCAGCGCGGCGTCTGCGTGGTCGCGGTGTTCACCAAGGACGTCGCCGAGACAAAGGCAACGCGCGCCACCGATGCCGGTCGCGCCAAGGGCTATCCGCTGTTGTTTACGACCGAACCGGAAGAATAGGCCGCGGCTAACCGCGAGTTGGCTTCACCTCTCCCGCTTGCGGGGGAGGCGTAGGCCGCCTTCGGCGGCCGTTCTTAAAGAACGCCGAAGCGAAGCTTCGGCTATGGCGTAGCGCCGGGTGGGGGCTCTCTCCACACGGAAAGTCCCATCGCGGGGACCCCCTCACCCCGGCCCTCTCCCGCAAGCGGGAGAGGGAGTGCAGCTCCCGATCCCGTCAGGCTCAAGCCAGAGGTGCCTCGTCCATCAGGCCGTAGACGCGCTGGGCCTTTGAGAAGCCTGCGATCGGAAATTCGCCGAGATCATCCCAGCCGCCGCTGCAGATGCCGGCAAAGCCTTCGGAGGCCACGACGGTGCGGCCAAGCCGGCCGGCGATCTTCTCCAGTCGCGCGGCAAGATTCACGGCGCGCCCGATACAAGTGAAATCGAGCCGGTTGCCACCGCCGACATTGCCGTAGAGAATCGTTCCGACATGCAGCGCAACGCCGAAACGGAAACGCTCGACGACGTCGCCGACCGGATATTGCAGCGCCTCGATGCTGGCGCGGGTGTCCTGCGCGGCTTCCAATACGTGCGAACAGACCTGTTGCGCGTCCCCGACATACTCATCGATCGGGAAAACCGCGAGCAGTCCATCGCCCATATATTTCAGCACCTCGCCATTATGGGCGCGGATCGAGGCGACCTGGCAGTCGAAATAGCGGTTGAGCATGTCGACGACGGTTTCGGCGGGGAGCCGATCCGATAGCGCCGTGAAGCCGCGCAAGTCCGACAGCCATATCGCCGCGTGCATGGTCTCGCCGTGCCCGCGCCGGATCTGACCGTCGAGAATGCGCGTGCCCGCGCGGTTGCCGACATAGGTGTCGAGCAAGGTCGCGGCGACGCGGCGAAGGCCGATCACCTCGATCAGACGCGTCAGCGCCGGCAGGACCGATCGCAGTGCGGAGAGCTGGTCGTCGGTGAAACCGCCCGCCTGCTTGGTGGTCCAGCTCGAGGCATGCGTGCGACCATCGATGAATTGCAGCGGGATCGCCACATAGTCGGTCACGCCTTCCGCGCGCATGTCGTCGAGGAAGGGAAATCGCCGGCTCTCGGGATCGTCGATGCGGCACCGCACCTCCTTGCGCTCGCCAAAGACGATCGCAAGCGGGCTCGCGATGAACTCCGGCGTTTGCTGAATGTCGAAATCGACCGAGCCGACGACGACGGCCTCGCCGGGCTTCCAGATGAAATTGCGCCCATAGATTTCGGGGTGCAGCGTCCGGATGAAGAATCCGACCCGCCACAGCGGGATGCCGGCCGCGACCAGGCGCCCGCACAATTCCGAGATCATGTCGGTGACAACCGGCGTCGACCTTGCGCCGTCGATCAACCAGTCCGCGATCCCCCTGATGTCGATCTGCATCGCGGCCTTGCCCTTGTCAGGTTCTATCCGACCTGTCCCCGGTGCCGCAGGAAATGATCGGCGAGCACGCAGGCCATCATCGCCTCGCCCACCGGCACGGCACGAATGCCGACGCAGGGGTCGTGGCGGCCCTTGGTCATGATATCGGTCTCGGCGCCGCTGCGGTCCACGGTCTGCCGCGGCGACAGGATCGAGGAGGTCGGCTTCACCGCAAAACGCACCACCACCGGCTGGCCGGTGGAGATGCCGCCCAGGATGCCGCCGGCGTTGTTGGACAGGAAACGCACGCCGTTATTGCCGGTCCGCATTTCGTCGGCGTTCTCCTCGCCCGACAATTCGGCCGCGCCGAACCCGGCGCCGACCTCGACGCCCTTCACCGCATTGATGCTCATCATCGCGGCCGCCAGCTCGCTATCGAGCTTGGCGTAGATCGGCGCGCCGAGCCCGGGCGGCACGCCTTCGGCCACGACCTCGATCACCGCGCCGATCGAGGAGCCCTTCTTCCTGATGCCATCGAGATAGTCTTCGAAGAACACCGCCTTGTCCTTGTCCGGACAGAAGAACGGGTTGCGGCCAATCTCGTCCCAATCCCATTTGTCGCGATCGATCTTGTGGGGGCCCATCTGCACCAGCGCGCCGCGGACCCTGATGTCCGGCAGGATCTTTCGCGCGATCGCGCCGGCGGCCACACGAGTGGCGGTCTCGCGCGCCGAGGAGCGGCCGCCGCCGCGATAATCGCGCAGGCCATATTTGGCTTCATAGGTGAAGTCGGCATGGCCAGGGCGGAACTTGTCCTTGATCTCGGAATAGTCCTTCGAGCGCTGGTCGGTGTTCTCGATCAGGAGCGCGATCGGCGTCCCCGTCGTCACCTGCACACCGGTCTCCGGGTGGGCCATCACGCCGGACAGGATCTTCACCGCATCCGGCTCCTGGCGCTGGGTGGTGAAGCGGGACTGGCCCGGCCGACGGCGGTCGAGATCGTGCTGGATGTCCTCGACTGCCAGCGGGATCAGCGGCGGACAGCCGTCGACCACGCAGCCGATCGCGACCCCATGGCTCTCGCCGAAGGTCGTGACCCGGAACAAATGGCCGAAGGTGTTGTGGGACATTGTCGATTGGTGCTCGTTGTAAACTTACTGCCACGGCGTCAGCTATTGCTACGTGGTAACGCGCGCAGTCGGCAGCGTCAAACTCCGGCCGTCATGCCCGGGCCTGTCCCGGGCATCCACGCCCTTCGTTCCGCGCCGCCAACACGTGGATGGCCGGGACAGGCCCGGCCATGACGGCGGAGCGCGCTGCGCTCCGTTGGCCTACTGTTTCCCGCTGCCGCTTCCTTTGCTTCGCTTCACCCATCGCACGGCTCACCACGAACTAGCTGAAGGCCGCGACTACGGTTTCGATAGGCAGGAACAGAGTGCGGCTGTCTTCCGGATATTCAATGAACTCGGCGCTTCTCATGTAGAAGCGCTTCGCTGCCTCATCCTTCGCATGCACCAGCACCGCCCCAATGCCGATGCTTTGCGAGGCGACTGCAATACGGCGAAGCGCGTCCGATAGGACGTCCGCGCCGAGCCCCTTGCCCGCGTGGTCGCGGCTAACTGCCAATCGCCCAATGACCGATACCGGAATCGTGTCGGGCGCATTGCGCCGCACCCTACCCGGAGCCGCCGCGCGCTCTACCGCCCCGGCCGAGATACAGAAATAGGCGACCACCCGATCGCCTTCGCAGACAACGTAGGTGCGCGAAAAGCGGCTTTCGTTTTTCAAGGCTCGATGCCGCAGCCAGTCGTTCAATGCAGGTTCGCCGCAGTCGAAGTCTGAAAGATCATGCTGGGCACTCAAGGGAACAGGGGCGGATAATCTGGGTGCGGAGCGTTCCGATGCGTCCTCTACTTCTGCCATACCGGCGCTCGGCGTAGCAGCGACCGCAGTTTCGGACCCGGCGCGGGAGGATTGTCGAGCGCGTGCAGGAAGGCATCGTAGCGTTTGGAATCAAGTACGAACAAACGCTGGTCGAGCAACACGTCAATTGCTTGCTGCCGGGCGGTCTCGATCATGAACTCCGTACGCGTCTTGCCGAGGATCGCTGCTGCGTCATCGATAAGCCGTCGGGTATTGGCCTCGATGCGCAGGTTGATGCTGCCCTTCGTATCTGCACCGGACGAGCGCTCGGCAACAGCAACGGTCGCATCTCCCAAGCTTTCCGAGGATGACGAACGGTTCTTTGGCATTGACAAAATATGGGCCTTCGTATCTACGATGTCAATACGACGGCGCGCCGTGCTTTCGCGGTCGGATCAGCTATATTTTCGCAAGTATCCGTCGCGAAACACGTAGACGGCGCCCTGCTCGATGTAGAGGTCTGCGGCGCTATCGGGGGTTTCGATCCCGAGCGACACCATCAGGGCGCGGCAGGTGCCGCCATGGGCCACAGTGACGGTGTCGACCAGGAGGGAGTCGTACCAGTCGCGCATCCGGAGCTGCACCGAGGCGTAGGTCTCCCCGCCCTCCGGCGCCATCGTCCATTTTGCGGTCTGGCGCCTGGCGTAGAGTTCGGGATCGGCGAGTTGCATCTCCGCCAGCGTCGATCCTTCCCAGACGCCGTAACCGATCTCGCGCAACCGGTTGTCGAGCGAATAATCCCCAGGCGGCAATTCCAGCACGCCGCGCGCCAGCTCCATGGTCTGGCGCGCCCGTCCAAGCGGACTCGAGACGAAGGGCAGCGACGACCTGTCATGCCCGTCGCGCGCGAGAAGGTCGGCGAGCACATGGCCGGCGTGGGAGGCCTGCGCGCGGCCGCGATCGTTCAGCGGAATATCCAGGGTGCCCTGCAGCCTGCCTTCCGCGTTCCATGCCGTCTCGCCATGGCGGATGTAGTAGATTGTCGGCATCGGTATCGAGGCAGCAATTATTCCTTGGCGAGCGAAATGTCAGGCGCATCGGGACGCTTCATGCCGACAATGTGATAGCCGGAATCGACGTGATGCACCTCGCCGGTGACGCCGCGCGCCAGATCGGACAACAGATAAAGTGCGCTGTCGCCGACCTCCTCGATCGTGACCGTGCGCCGCATCGGGGCGTTGTATTCGTTCCACTTCAGAATGTAGCGGAAATCGCCGATGCCGGAGGCCGCGAGCGTCTTGATGGGACCCGCTGAGATCGCGTTGACGCGGATGTTCTTCTCGCCGAGATCGGCGGCCAGATAGCGCACGCTCGCTTCCAGCGCCGCCTTCGCGACGCCCATCACGTTGTAATGCGGCATCCACTTCTCGGCGCCGTAGTAAGTGAGCGTGATGATCGAGCCGCCGCCGGTCATCAGCTGCTCGGCGCGCTGCGCGATCGCGGTGAGCGAGTAGCAGCTAATCAGCATGGACTTGGAGAAATTCTCCGCCGTGGTCTCGATGTAGCGGCCGTCGAGCTGATCCTTGTCCGAGAAGGCGATCGCATGCACGACGAAATCGATCTTGCCCCACGTCTCGCGGGCAACATCGAACACCGCGTCGATGGTCGCAGCATCAGTGACGTCGCAATGGCCGAGCAGGAGCGCGTTCAAATCCTTTGCCAGCGGCTCGACCCGCTTCTTCAGCGCATCGCCCTGCCAGGTGAGCGCAATCTCGGCGCCGGCGTCGTGGCATGCTTTGGCGATGCCCCAGGCGATCGAGCGGTTGTTGGCGACGCCAAGGATCACGCCGCGCTTGCCCTGCATCAGACCCGATTTCTGTGCCATCCGCTGTCCATTCTCGCGTTGGATTTGGTATTCGGAGGTACACCAGCGCTCCACCGCGGTACAGTCAAATCCGCTTCCAGCCAACGCTGATTTGGCCAAGTCGTGATCGACGGAATAGTCGTGTCATTTAGGTGTTATGTTGGGTAAGGCGTCCGAGCCGAGCAGGGATGAAGATTCCGGTGTCATGACCGCGTTCCGGCAGAGTGTTGAAGCCATGATCCCGGCGCTGCGCCGCTACGCGCGGGCGCTCGCGCGCGATGCCGATATCGCCGATGACCTGGTACAGGACACCTTGGTGCGAGCGCTGCGCTCGGAGCGGCTGTTCCTCGGCGGCGACGTCAGGAGCTGGCTCTATACGATCCTGACCAACCTCAACAAGAACCGCCGCCGCTCGCTGGCACGGCGGCCGCAATTCATGCCGCTGCTGGACAACAATCCGGACGCCAGCGGCACCGAGGCCGAAGGCCGCGACATCGCCCGCGCGCTGGCGACGCTGGTGGAGGAGCAGCGTGCGGCGCTGCTTCTGGTGATGCTGGAAGGACTGAGTTACCGCGAGGTCGCCGACATCCAGGGCGTGCCGATCGGCACCGTGATGTCCCGGCTTGCGCGCGCCCGCGCCCACGTTAAAGCCTTCCTCGAGGGCGAACGCACGACGGCGCTGAGGCGGGTGAAATGATGGCAGGCGTGGTGCATGGCCATGACATCAGGTTCAGGCGATTTTTGATTGTTGAGGATTAGACAGAGACCACTGCGATGAGCAACCCCAGGATTCCCGTCACCGAGGACGAGCTGCACGCTTACGTCGACAACGAATTGCCGGCGGAGCGCCGCGGCGATGTCGAGGCGTGGCTGGCAGCGCACCCGGATGACGCCGAGCGGGTGCGGTCGTGGCTCGCCATGGCCGACGTGCTGCACGCGCGCTACGATTCGGTCGCCGACGAGGCGGTGCCGAGGCGGCTCGAGATCGAGCAGCTCGTGCGTCAGCCGCGCAAGCTGGTCTATGGCGCCATCGCCGCGACGCTGGTGGCGTTCATCGCCGGCGGCGGCATCGGCTGGATCGCGCATGGCGCAGCAGCCTCGCCTTCGCCGCTGCAGAGCTTCACGCTCGATGCGATGGACGCGCACCGGCTCTATGTCGTCGAGGTCCGCCATCCCGTCGAGGTGCCCGGCGATGAACGCGCCCATCTGCAGGCCTGGCTGACCAAGCGCTGCGGCTGGGAGGTGCGCGCGCCGGATATGTCGGCGGCGGGATTGAAGCTGGTCGGCGGCCGGCTGCTGCCCGGCCCGACCGGGCGGCCGGCCTCCTTCCTGATGTATGAGAGCGCCTCCGGCGAACGCTTCACGGTCTACGCCTCCAAGGCGCAGGCCGAGACCACGCAGATGCGTTACGCCACGCAGGGCAATGAAGGCGCGCTGTTCTGGGCCGACCGCGGCGTCGGCTATGTCGTCTCTGGCGGCAGCGACCGCAACCGCCTGACCCAGATCGCGCAGGCCGTCTACGACCAGATGGAAAAGAACGGCGGCTGAGCCGGTACAATCGTCGCCGACTACCGGCGAGAAAAAAGGGCCACCTGCTTAAGCAAGCGGCCCAAGTCTAGGGAGGAAACGCCCAAGGAGGGCTGCGACGGCGCCACGCGCCATCGCACAGCGTTATGTAGTTCGCGTACGGTGATTCGAAAGACCGGGCGATCCCGGGTTTTGCGAAAACGCCCGCATTTCGCGGAGTTTCGTGATCTAACGGCCACACTTCCCCGATGTCCCAATTCCGTCATCGAAAATCTGGAATAAGGACATCGGCGCGTCTCAGAATCGCACCGGATGTTCCCGCGTTATCGCGCAGCGCTCGATCCGCCGATCGGCGCTCGCGGCCTCGATTGGGGTTTGGTACAGCGCTGGTCCCCCTCTCGAGGCCGCAACCCTCAGCCAAGATCGCTGCGGGGATTGTAAGGATGCTGGTCGCGCCACTTCTGCATCAATGCTTCCAGCTCGGCATCGTTCCCATCAGGCAGGATGATGCGCGTGGTGACGTAGAGGTCGCCCGCGCCGCCCGACTTCGGCAGGCCCTTGCCCTTCAGCCGAAACGTCCGCCCGCTTGAAGTGTTCTTGGGGATCGACAATTCGACCGCGCCACTGAGCGTCGGCACGCGGACCTTGCCGCCCAGCACCGCCTCGTACAGCGTAATCGGCAGCTCGACCCGGAGATCGGTGCCATCGACCTTGAAGAAGGGATGCGGCGCGATCGTCACGGTGATCAGGAGGTCGCCGGGACGATAGCCGGGCGCTGTCTCGCCCTGCCCCTTCAGCCGGATCTGCTGGCCGGAGCTGACGCCGGCGGGAATCTTGACGTTGAGTTCCTTGCCGGTCGGAAGGCGGACGCGCTTCTCCGCGCCCTTCACCGCTTCCTCCAGCGACACCGTCATGGCGACGCTGAGGTCGAGGTCGAGGCCGACACCGCCAGTATCGAACTCAAACTGGGTACCGCCGCCCCTGCGCGCACGCCCACCGGCGCCGAACATGCTGTTGAGGATGTCCTCGAAGCCGCCCGCGCCACCTTCCATGCCGCCAGGGCCGCTGCGGAACGTATAGGTTTCGAACCCGCCCGGACCGGCATGGCCGCGCGGGTCACCACCCCCAAAGCCTCCGCCGGAGAAGCCCTGGAAGCGCGGCTTGCCCTCGGCATCGATCTCGCCGCGGTCAAACTGCTTGCGCTTGTCCTCGTCGCCGACGATCTCGTTGGCCGAGTTGATCTCGGCGAAACGCGCGGCCGCCTTCGGGTCGTTCTTGTTGTTGTCGGGATGATGCTTCTTGGCGAGCTTGCGATAGGCGCTCTTGATCGCGGCAGCGCTGGCGCCCCGCGGCACCCCCAAGACCTCATAGGGGTCGCGCATCCGTCACGTCTCCTTCACGGGAAATCAGACCTGAAATTTTCGGGCTTGTCGCCCACTTTGGTGTCATTTGGGGACGCAGTGGCATTTTTGCAACTGCTTTTCGGTGGATCAGGACCGCCAGGGTCAGGATCGCCAAGGTTTCAGCGTATGGATCTCCCACCGTCCGCGCCCGGTCCGGCAGCCGGCGCCCTGCAGCCAGCTTTCGGTCCGGCCGTTGACATAGCTCGCCAGGAAATCCCGGCAGGTCCGTCCGTCCTCGGCGGCGTATGCCTGCGATAGCGGCGTCACCGAGCCGCGCGCGCCGGTCTCGGGATTTTCCCAGCCCTGGCTGGAATCCTTGTCGCCCCTGGTCAGCACGTCGGAGGCGGCATTGCGGGCAAAGGCGAGGTCGCTGTCGGTCGGCGCCGATGCCTTTACCTGGCTCGAGCCGAGCGCACCCGTCAAGTCCCTGTGGTCCAGCCGGGCGAAACTGTCGCCGCGCGACAGGGCGCAGCCGCCGGCCCCTAGGCCGATTAGAACCAATGTCATCACCGTCCCCGCCGGGCGGATCGCCGATAGGCCAACGCGTCCCCATGCCCTATATAAGGACGTCCTATATAGGGCGAGTAACGCGCGCTCTGACGCCGACGGACGCAACGCTGGACTCCTGACATGACAGACACGACCTCCATCAAACACCCGACACCGTTAACATCGGGTGATTTTACCGCCGCGGAGGAACCGTTTGCGCTGTTCGCCGAATGGTTTGCCGAAGCCTGCAAATCCGAGCCGAACGATCCCAACGCGATGGCGCTCGCGACCGTCGATGCTGAGGGGCTGCCGGACGTGCGGATGGTGCTGATGAAAGGCTATGACGCGGATGGTTTCGTGTTCTACAGCCACATTGCCAGCGCCAAGGGCCGCGAACTCGCCGCAAATCCTAAGGCCGCTTTACTATTCCACTGGAAATCGCTGCGCCGGCAGGTGCGCATCCGCGGCAACGTGTCGCCGGTGAGCGACGCCGAGGCCGACGCCTATTTCGCGACGCGCCCGAAGCAGGCGCAGCTCGGCGCCTGGGCCAGCAAGCAGTCGCAGCCATTGGAGAGCCGTTTCGCCTTCGAGCAGGCGATCGCGAAGGTCGCCGCGAAATACATGATCGGCGAAGTGCCGCGCCCGCAAGGATGGAGCGGCTGGCGCATCGTGCCTGTCAGCATCGAGTTCTGGCACGATCGTCCCTATCGCCTGCACGACCGCATCGAATTCCGCCGCGAAGGCCCGGGCCAAGCCTGGTCCAAAGTAAGGCTTTATCCGTAAGACTCAGACCGTCATGGCCGGGCTTGTCCCGGCCATCCACGTCTCAGTTTCGAGCCAGTCCGACGACGTGGATGCCCGGCACAAGGCCGGGCATGACGAAGAACGAGAGAACCGTCCAATGCCGAACCCATCGAACGCGCCGCGGCGCACGCTGCTCCTGACCGGCGCCAGCCGCGGCATTGGCCATGCCACCGCGATCCGCTTCTCCTCGGCCGGCTGGCGCGTCATCACCTGCTCGCGGCACGCCTTTCCGGAAGTCTGTCCGTGGGGCGCGGGACCGGAGGATCACATCGAGGTCGACTTCGGCGACCATGACGACACCGTGCGCGCGATCTCGGAGATCCGCAGGCGGCTGGAGAACGACGAGCTGCACGCGCTGGTCAACAATGCCGCGATCTCGCCGAAGGGGCCGGGCGGAGCGCGGCTCGGCACCATGGACACCGATATCGACACCTGGCTGCATGTCTTCCGCGTCAACTTCTTCGCGCCGATCATGCTGGCGCGCGGGCTGATCAACGAGCTGAAGACCGCCAAGGGCGCGGTGGTGAACGTCACCTCGATCGCGGGCTCCCGCGTGCACCCGTTCGCGGGCGCGGCCTATGCCACATCGAAAGCGGCGCTCGCGGCGCTGACGCGCGAAATGGCTTCCGATTTCGGCCGCGTCGGCGTCCGCGTCAACTCGATCGCGCCGGGCGAGATCGACACCTCGATCCTGTCACCGGGCACCGAGAAGATCGTCGAGCAGCAGATCCCGATGCATCGCCTGGGCACGCCGGACGAAGTCGCCAAGATCATCTATGTCCTGTGTACGGAAACCAGTTCCTACGTGAACGGCGCCGAGATCCACATCAATGGTGGCCAGCACGTCTAGGACCGGCGATCGCCGGGAACAGACGAGAGCACCAAGCAATCCAGACCGTTTCCGCCATCGACTTCTGGATTGCTTTGCTTGCACTCGCCAAACGGCCGTCCTGGCCGTCAATCCGCGTAGAACTTCCGCGGCTTCTCAACCGCTCGCAACGCGCTGGTGTTGAACGCGCTGGAGCACTCGTCTTCGTTTTCGCCATCGAGCAGGGCAGCGCCGCAGTGACGGCAGATGCGCGGCGATATCGCCTGCATCTTTCCGACCATGCGGTCCTGCTGATAGCGCGCGAAGTCGATGATGTTACGCCGTGGCGTTATGATCTTCTCAACCATTGCTGTCCTCCGGCTTGAGGCCGGGGGTTATCGCAGCAAAGTTTCGCTCAAACGTTCAGCGCAACACTCAAATTTTAGCGGAGGATTCGCGGAGGAATTGCGGCAGCTTTGTTGCCTATGTTTCGACGTATTCAGCGATGCTTGTCGGCTCTGGAACCGCAAGACCGTCTGCCCGCAATCCCTCGAGATGGAACCGAATCGCTTCGCGAATTTCGTTCTCAACATTCGCGACCGTATCACCTGTGGCGACGCAGCCTGGCAAATCTGGAACATAGGCGGAATAGTTGCCGTTCGCCTTCTCGATCACGACCGCGTAGCGCATCAACCCGCTCTCTTCAGCTCGGCCGCCAGCAGCGAGCTCACGATCTTCTGTGCCCTTGAGAAAGGTTACATCAAGTCCTGAAAGCAGCCATTGCCGGGATTAAACGCGAACTCAATGACACCGGTCGGGCCGTTTCGCTGCTTTGCGATGATCAGCTCAGCTTTCCCGTACGCCAAATCAACTTGGTTGATCCAATTCATATGCTCGTATGATCCGGGCGCCGGCTCCTCTTGGAATAAATAGTAGTCATCTCGATGGAGGAACATAATCACGTCGGCATCCCGCTCGACCGCGCCGTTATCATCGAATTCGTCCAATCGAGGCCGCTTGTCCTTCCGGGCGCTAACTCTTGACGGCAATTGAGCCAAGATCAGGACGGGAATGTTGAGGCTCTTGGCGAGCCCCTTAAGCCTTCTGGTGATCTCAAACGAACCAGCCTTTGTTTCACCGAAGTTTGTTCGAGCTGCGCTTCGAAGTAGATCGAGGTTATCGACCACAAGGAGGTCAAGACCCCTTTGTTCCTTAAGTCGATGGGCCCGAGACACAAGTTGCTCGGCCGAGAGGACGGCTGCGTCATCGATGTAAAACGGTAGATTTTGGAACTCGATCGACAGATCTCGAATAAGTTCGAATTGCTTCTCGGTAATTGCGCCACGCCTGATCGTGTCTACAGGAATTCCGCTCTGTTGGGAGATGACGCGTGAGGCGATCTGTTCAGCGGACATCTCAAGCGAAAAGAAACCAACGATTCCTCCCTCCTCCGCTCGACTGGTCTTTCCATCGTGCGTCGCAGTTCTCCAGGATTTTGCAATGTTGTAAGCGATGTTTGTAGCAAGTGCGGTTTTTCCCAACCCGTGCCGGCTGGCGATGACTATCAGTTCCGCTCGCTGAAGCCCCGCAATCTTGCGATCAAGGTCTCTGAAGCCGGTGCTTAAACCAGCCCCTGGTCGCGCGAATGCACGCGCAGCAGCATCCACCGCTCCGATCAACGCTTTCGAAATTTGACTTAAGCCCACATCTGGAGGGCTTGAGGGAGCACCACTCGCTTTGGCTTGGACCGGCAAAGTTACGATCGATCCGACAGCAGTCTTGTATTGGACATTCGCATAGCTTTCGAAAAAGTCCGTGCCTAGTGGTCCCAAAACGAAGCGCTGCACCCATAAGGGGGGACGACCAATCATTTCGCTTTGAGGCAGGTGCCCCGCTCGCGAGGCATCTCTGCGAAATACGAGCCTAGGTACAGCATCTATTGTCCCGACGATGCTGTTGTCGAAAATGTAAGATTGATCCGACGAGCGAATTGCTTGTTGCAGCAGAGTCATCGTCCGCAACCAACGATCCCTAATCTTCTCCTTGGGAACGTCGTGCCCTCCTTGGGCTACGCGAAGCGCGACGCGCTCAACATTCGTTTGGGGGTCATCGGTGCCGATAAAGTACAACAGCACGCGATAGCCGGCCTCCTTAGCTCTCACCAGGACTTCTATCTTAGAAGGATGAGACATTACCGTCTCAAAGCTAAAGCTGCGACGAGTCTTTATGCAGGCATCCCTTCGCTGATCCGCGATCGCCTGCGCACGTCTAGTGCGCTCATCAGCCGCCCCCTCCAGCTCGGCTGATATGTCGTCAGGATTGATGTATTCGCCTAAATCTATGCCCTTCCGGAGAAGGTGCTGGACCAATGTCGTCTTGCCGGAGCCATTAGGCCCAGCAATCATCAGCAGGAACGGCTCGTCCAAATGCTACCCCGATGGGCTTCTACGCTACGGATCGCCCAGACTTCTTAGAATTTGAAATATTTTTATCGTGTGGGATTTCAGCGACTGGCCCCAAATCTTCGATGTGCCCATCCGGATAGTATCGAATTCGGCGACCATCCCTCGAACCGGTCACAGGCAACCCGGCGGCGAACGCCTGTTGCGTGGCCGCTTTCCAGGCTTCATCACCCAGGCCGCCTAACTCCGCCGGGGTCAAATCGAGAACGCTCTTTTTCATACAATGATAATACCACAAAAACTCAACAAAATAGGGTCAGTGACGAAAAATCGCTGGGCGGAATTTGAACTTCCGTTCACGCAGACCGACCCGACCACGGATTTGCCAGCCGGACGGCGCTCCCGCTCCTACAGCCACTTCTTCCATTTGAAAATCCAGTACGGCACGATCGCCGCGATCAGCATCATCACCAGTGCGATCGGGTAGCCGTGCGGCCAGTCGAGTTCCGGCATCAGCTTGAAGTTCATGCCGTAGATCGACGCGATCAAGGTCGGCGGCATCAGCACCACGGCCATCACCGAGAACAGCTTGATGATGTTGTTCTGCTCGAGGTTGACGACGCCGAGCATGGCGTCCAGCACGAAGGTGATCTTGCTGGAGAGATAGGAGGCGTGGTCGGTCAGCGAGGCGACGTCGCGCTGCATGGTCTTGAGCTGCTCGCGCATGTCCTTGGACCATTTGACGCCTTCGATCACCGCCGACATGAAGGTGACAACGCGACCGATCGAGACCAGGCTTTCACGCACTTTCGAGGTCAGGTCGCCCTTGCGCCCGATCTCGATCAGGATCCGCGAATATTGCTTGGCATGGCCGTGCCGCTCGCTCTCCGGCTCGAAGATGTCATGGGAGACCTGGTCGATCTCGGAACCGCAACGCTCCAGGATGTCGGCGCAGCGATCGATCACCGCGTCGAGCAATTCCATCAACACCATCTCGCCATTGATGCTGGGCGTGCAGGACCGCCCAAGCTTGGCCTCGACCAGCGCGAACGGTTTCGGCTGGTCGTAGCGCACGGTCACCAGTCGATGGCCGGCCAGGATGAAGGTGACCGCCGTGGTGCGGGGCATGTCGGTGTCGGAATGGCACATCAGCGTCGCGGTCATGTAGCGCGCGCTGTTCTCGATATAGAGCCGGCTGGAAATCTCGATCTCCTGCATGTCCTCGCGGGTCGGCACCGCGATCCCGGCCAGCCGCTCCACGGCGCGGTCCTCCTCCGGGGTCGGCCTGACCATGTCGATCCAGACCGCGTTCTCCGGCAAGGCCGCGACCTCGGTGGAAATCACCTTTTTCAGCGCGAAATCAGCAGGAACGAACACCGACAGCATCAGCAACTCCGGAACCGGGCACCGGCGCACCCAACAGGACTAAACGCGATTCTGGCAAGGGCTTCATGACCGGCGCATTAACCGCCTATCCATATTTGTGGCGGAGAAATGGCTCCGGCGCGGCCCGGATTTGGCAACCGTTGCTGATCTGCACAGAAATCGGCCGCCGGTGGTAGGACTTGCGGCAAAAAAGCCACAGCAGAGGTCCCGCAACGCGGGATAGGTCTCTAAACGCTGGGAATAGCGGCAGGTTTCGGCGATAATACGGTCAATGAGATGATGGAATCGTGGCGATTGGGGCGCATTTTCGCGCTGCGAACGCGGGTTTTCAACGGAAGTGCACCAATGTCGTCGCTGAAAGTTACGCTGGGTATTCTGGCCGCCGGCCTGATGCTGTCGGGTTGCATGCAGGCCACAACTTACGAGGCGACCAACACCGCCAACTTCAAGCCCCGCGACAAGGAACTGCTGGCGAAGACCACCTACGCCAAGGTTCCGGTTGCCGAGCCGTTCCGCCGGGCGATCGTGGATTATCACCGCAAGGAAGCGCCGGGTTCCATCGTGGTCGATTCCGACAACCACTACCTGTATCTGGTGCAGAACAACGGCAAGGCGATCCGCTACGGCATCACGGTGGGCGAAGAAGCCATGGCATGGTCGGGCATTGCCAAGGTCGGCAGCAAGACCGAGTGGCCGGCCTGGCATCCGACCCCCGGCGAAATCTCCCGGCTCGGCGTTCCGACCTATGTCGCGCCGGGACCTGACAACCCGATGGGCTCGCGCGCGCTCTATCTGTACTCCGGCGGCAAGGACACGCTGTTCCGCATCCACGGCACCAACCAGCCGGAATATATCGGCGCCTCGATTTCCTCGGGCTGCATCCGCATGACCAACGAGGACGTCATCGACCTTTATGACCGCGTCGGTGTCGGCACCGTCGTGGTCGTGCTGGAGCCGAAGCACGGCGACTCGCCGTTCAATTCGAAGATGGCGCTGCAGGGCGGCGGCAACGCCATGGTGCAGTAGTTCGCGCGCGAGACGCGATCAAAAGCGCCGGCTTTGCCGGCGCTTTTTTGTTGGCTGCGGCTTGGTCGCTGCACGTTTTGACTCCGCCGCGTCGGACTTGCCGGCATCCGACTTCGTTTTTTCCGACCTCGTAGTCTCCGACTTGGACACATCCGACTTGGCGTCCGTCTTGGCGTCTGTCTTGGCGTCCCTCTTGCCGTCCATCTTGGCGTCGGTCTTTGGGTCATTCTTGGCCGCGACCTCGCGCGGCGGCGCTTCCTCGGGGCGCTCGGCAGGCAACAGCGGGGCGACGGCCGGCAGCGGGTCCAGGACATCCCACTGGCAGATCCGATAATTGTTTCGCCGCTCCATCCGGTCGAGATGGATGTGGTCCTCATGGTACCCGTCGGAACCAGGGCCCAGCACGGTCGTGAAGCGGGTGCAGGCCGAGTGCAGCACGCTCTCGCGCAGATCGCGCGGCACGGTGCGGTCTGTCAGCGAGATCGAGCGGCCGTTCGCGAGCTTGAAGGCGCGGACATCGAGCGCATTGGCGCGGCCATGCTCGGAAAGCTGCGCGCCGGGGACGCCGTTGCGGCCGCGGCATTGGAAGGAATCGAGATTGTCGAGATCGCTGACGCTGCTGCCGAGCGCGGCAGCCAGCGGCGCGATATCGGTCCGCACCCAATCGGCGATGGCGGTCGCCATGGTGCAGCGGAGGATCGCCGCCGGCTTCACCGCAATCTTTCGCTTGTCGGGCAGCACAATCGCCTCCAGCCGCACCAGATCCTCGCCGCCGCAGGCGCCGGGACCATGGATGTCGGGAACGCTTGGCGCGACGGCGATCTCGTCCGTCAGCGCCTGCCGGCAGGCTGAGGGCTGCGGCGCAGGAGCCTGCTCGGGAGCCTTGTCGTCGGGAGCCTTGTCGGCGGCTTTGCCATGGTCAGCCGGCGGCGCCTTTTCGGCGGCTGCGGGCGCCTCAGGCGGCCTCGCGGCAGGCGCCTCGGCCGGACGCGGCTTTGGCAACGGCACCACCGCTGCCCGATGGACGGCCCGATGCGGCCTTGGCCGAGGCGGAGCGAACAGGTCGGCGAAAGGAAACGGGACCGACCTGCGGGCAGCCACAGCCGGTTCGGCCAGCGTTCCGAGCAACAGGGCTACAGCGGTAACCAGTGCCATTCCGGTGCGGCCAAACGCGCCACAAGTGGATTTTCGGCTTGCTTTCTCCGCGCTACAGTTCATGTCAATTTCGTGATTGAGCGGCTGGCCACACTGTTCGGCTGGCGGGTCATGCGAGGGAAGAACACTAAGGAGGGACGTGCGTATGCTTGGTTTGATGCAGGACTGGCCTTTGCTGTGTCACCGGATCATCGAACACGCAGCGAAGTATCACGGCACACAGGAGGTCGTGACCCGGTCGGTCGAAGGCCCGATCCATCGCACCACCTATGCCGAGATCCATACGCGCGCGCGGAAGGTCTCGCAGAGCCTGGAGCGCGACGGCATCAAGCTCGGCGACCGTGTCGCAACCATCGCCTGGAACACCTGGCGCCATCTCGAAGCCTGGTACGGCATCATGGGTATCGGCGCGATCTGCCACACGGTCAATCCGCGCCTGTTTCCGGAACAGATCGCCTGGATCATCAACCATGCCCAGGACCGCGTGGTGATGACCGACCTCACCTTCGTGCCGGTGCTGGAAAAGATCGCCGACAAGCTTCCGAGCGTCGAGCGCTATATCGTGCTGACCGACAAGGCGCACATGCCGCAGACGACGCTGAAGAACGCGGTCGCCTATGAGGACTGGATCGCGGCGTCCGACGGCAAGTTCCAGTGGAAGACGTTCGACGAGAACACCGCAGCGGCGATGTGCTACACGTCGGGCACCACGGGCGATCCCAAAGGCGTATTGTATTCGCACCGTTCCAACGTGCTGCATGCGCTCATGGCCAACAACAAGGATGCGCTGGGCACATCCGCAACCGATACAATGCTGCCGGTGGTGCCGCTGTTCCATGCCAATAGCTGGGGCATCGCTTTCTCCGCGCCTTCGATGGGCACCAAGCTGGTGATGCCCGGGCCGAAACTCGACGGCGCGTCGGTCTACGAATTGCTGGACACCGAGAAGGTGACGCACACCGCCGGCGTGCCGACGGTGTGGCTGATGCTGCTGCAGCACATGGCGGCCAACAACCTGAAGCTGCCGCATCTGGAGATGGTGATATGCGGCGGCTCGGCGATGCCGCGCTCGATGATCGAGGCCTTCCTCAACATGGGCGTGGAACCGCGCCATGCCTGGGGTATGACCGAGATGAGCCCGATCGGGACGGTCGCGGCGCTGAAACCACCCTTCGACGACCGCACCGGCGAGGAGCGGCTCGACATCCTGCAGACCCAGGGCTACCCGCCGTTCGGCGTCCAGATGAAGATCACCGACGATGCGGGCAAGGAGCTGCCGTGGGACGGCAAGACCTTCGGCCGGCTCAAGGTCTCCGGCCCGTCGATTGCCAAGGCCTATTTCCATGTCGACAGCAACATCCTCGACGAAGAGGGCTATTTCGACACCGGCGACGTCTCCACGGTCGATGCGCACGGCTACATGCGGATCACCGATCGCTCCAAGGACGTGATCAAGTCCGGCGGCGAATGGATCTCGTCGATCGACCTGGAGAACCTCGCGGTCGGCCATCCGGCCGTGGCCGAGGCCGCCGTGATCGGCGTGCACCATCCGAAGTGGGACGAGCGTCCGCTCCTGATCGTGCAGCTCAAGCAGGGCCAGCAGGCGACGCGCGAGGAGATCCTGAAATTCATGGACGGCAAGATCGCGAAATGGTGGATGCCCGATGACGTCGTCTTCGTCGACGGCATTCCGCACACCGCGACCGGCAAGATCTTGAAGACCGCGCTGCGCGATCAGTTCAAGAGCTACAGCCTGCCGACCGCGGCGGCGTGAGAGCGGGCCGAAATAGCTTGCCCTGGCCCTCAGCCTTATCGGTTCTGATTCAATCAGAACCGATAAGGGTTCTGGCGCGTGATGCGTTTTGGTTGAATCGGTCTGTCCACCCGTTCACCTCTCCCGCTTGCGGGAGAGGTCGGCGCGTCAGCGCCGGGTGAGGGCTCTCTCCCCACGGTTGGACAGTGCGAATCGCGGAGAGACCCCCACCCCAGCCCTCCCCCGCAAGCGCAGGGCTATCGCATATGAAATAGAACTTGGTGGGCGGTCCCTTCGCGGCCCATCCTTCGAGACGCACGCTTGGGCGCGCTCCTCAGGATGAGGTCTGATTTCGCGGCGGGATCTTAGACCCTCATGGTGAGGAGCGCCGCTTGCGGCGCGTCTCGAACCATGAGGCCCGCCTCGTTCACAGCCACCAAACAGCCATATGCGATAGCCCTGCCCGCAAGCGGGAGAGGGAGCGCAGCCTCCATCGCGGCCACAACTCGACCTGATCTCATCATGATCTAGCGCCTTGATTCCGCCTGGCCGCTCGTCTTCTGCCATTTGAGGAATTTCTGATAGAGCGCCTCGTCCTGCTCCGGCGTTCGGGCGCCTTGCCCACCGGCCTCGCGGGTCTGTGCGGCCATGAATCGGTCGAACTGCTGGCGCGTGTCCGATGCGGGACCGGAATGCTGATCGAGCCATTCCTGCGCGGCCGGGAAACGATTCCAGCCCTTCAGCGGTGCACCCAACACCACCTCCTTCCACTTCGGATGGAATGGCGGCTGCTGCAGGTATTTCAGGCGGTCGAAGAAGACCTGAACGAAATGCTCAACCTTGCGGTATCGCTCGGTCTTCGCCGGCCAGTTGTAGGCCGCAAGGATGGCGGGCACCGCGATCGTATCCACACGGCCGCCGGGCGGGATCAGCGAAGGATAGTCCTCCGCCTTCAGGACGGATGGCAGATAATCGCTCTGCAAGGGGGTGCTATACGGGATCGGCACAAAATGCAGACCGTCTCCCTTCACCTGGCTCACAGCCTTGGAGGGACTTCCCTGAACCGCGATCACCGCATCGAGCTCGCCGTTCTTCAGCTTCTCATAGGCGACGCGCTGCTCGATATAGGCGTAGACCGGCTTGATGCCGAGCCTCTCGAAGATCGTGATCGCGGTGATGAACGTGCCGCCGTTCGGCAAGTCGACGGCGACGCGCCGGCCGTTCAGGTCGGCCAGGCTGCGGATCGACGTGCGCGCGACGACGTGCATCTCCTCATTGTAGAGTTTGGTGATATAGGCGAACTGATTGCGGATCTTGCCGGTGTAGCCCTTCCTTTCCAGGTAATCGAGCGTGTCGGCGCGCAGGATGCCGAGATCAACGCCCTTCAGGAAAAGGATGTCTGCGATGCTCTGCACCGATCCCCGGCCGACGATTGGCAGCACGCGCATCTCGTCGCCATTGTCCAGCACGGAGGCAAGGTCGGCCCCGAACTGGACATAGGTTCCGCCGATCGTCCCTGACATCAGCGTTACGGTGTTGGCATTGAGCCGTTCGCGCGTGCTCTGGCTGCTACTGGAATAGCTGAATATCGCCTTCAGGCCGTCGCTCACTGTGGCCGGATCGACTTCTGTCTTCTCCTCGGAAAAGGCAGGCGTCGCCAGTAGAAGCGCGATCCCGGCCGCGCAGAAAAACGCCACGTTGGTCACACGTCGGATTGTCATGTCAGGAAGCTCCGGATGATCGAGATTCACAAGGGCGCGTGCGACGCGCGGTGCAGGGATCAGCGGACGGGCACGAGCGCATCAAGCTGCCGCTGAGCTTCGGGTTCGCCCCACTCTTTCGCTTTCTGATACCAATTCCGGGCCTGTGCGAGGTCCGTAAGCGGGCCACCGACGCCCAACTGCTGAAGCACGCTGGGGTCATAGGTCTTGGCCAGGAGCAGTGCTGCGCGCGCGTCTCGTCCTTCGGCCGCGCGCAGCAGCAGCAACCTTGCCGCCGGAATGTCGCCGCTGGCGAGCAAATCCTGCCCGCGCGTGATGAGAACAGAAATCTCCTTTGAATCCAGGTTGCGCACGATCTCGGTCTGCGGCGGCGAGGAAGCCGCCACAGACCGCACCGGTGCCCCGGCCGGCAACGACTGCGGAGCGACCACAGCGGCTTGTCTCCAGGAAAGTCGGGCCGAGCTGCCTACGAGCGCAGCGCCGGCGCTGTCACGCAACTCTGCCGTCGGCAGCATCTGCCCGACGAAACCGTCCGGCGGAAGGACCGAGACGGCGGAAACTTCCGACGCGGGCACGCGCCACTCGTTGGCAGCGACGCGCTTTCCGGACGTCAGCCGTGCGCCGGCCGCAAGTCCATTGATGGCAACGACGGCACCGGGAGGAGGAGCATCTACGTGTACCCCAAGCGGCAGCGGGTCGTTGGCGAGGCCGCTACTGTCCTGCACGGTAAGGGTCGCAGCCCGCTTGCGTTGCGGCGCCGGAAAGATCGAGCTCTTCAAGAACTGCCAGTACGCTGAGATCGATGCGCTGTCGCTCGACTGGACGCCAGGACTCTGCGACGCCGGAATAGCCATGACGATGATCAGCGCAATGCCCGCCGCAATGGCGGCCGCGATCGAGAACCTGATTCCCACGCTGAGCAGCGCGCGCCGTCCTGAGTTGCGGAGTACGGATGGCGCCTCGATGGGCTCCATCGCTTCCTGCATGGCCTGGGCGACGGCTTTGGTGAACATTTCCGAATTGTCGCGGCGGCGAGGGCTGCCCAGCGGCTGCAAGGACGGGCCTTCCGCGGTCGATGGCGGCCGCTCCGCCGCCGGCCTCAGCCTCGCCATTGATCGCCCGTCTACCGCCTGGTCCCGTAGGTCGCGCGGGGCGTAGTAAAGCGGATCGTTCGGGCCGATGGAGTCGTCGTCTTCTACGCCACTCATACTGAACACTCGCCCTGATGAGGCTGTCCACCGGCCCTGCCGGGGTGTGCCGGCTACGCTGTTTGCGATCCCTGCAACTCATGAGGGCGCGACCACGCATTTCTTTCGGCGCACCCGTCCGGCACGCCGAGAGTTGGGATCATCATCGCTGCAACGTTTCCGACTGACGCCCGCCGTCTTTCTTTTGCCCTGGATTGACGTTTTCGCCGATGTCCTTTGCCAGGACGGTCCCTCGCAATCGGCGGTTCCATCAACCTAGAGTCGAGCGTTTAGACAAAAGTACGATCGAGTCAATATGCAACTAAAGATCGTCTTAGTTGAATGGTTAATCGGCAAGTTGCCGGATTTTCCCGCTGCCTGAGCTACGTCGTTCGTAAACCTTGAAATTGGCGGGCTGCCGTGGTCTCAAGCAGCCAGTCTTTCAGCCGGCCCCTGACAGTCGGCCAAGCCCAAACCCGGCAGTTTTTACCGATGGCGCGCAGGTTTTTCGCTCCCTACCAGTCGGAGCCCGTCTCCGGCCTCGCCACCTGGGCACGCAACCTCGCGCTCTTCTCTGCCGTCGCCGTAGTGGTCTCGATCCTCATCGTCCGCTTCGGCTTCCTGGAAATGAAGCCGGCGCTCGCGACCTTCTTCGGCGCATTGGCCCTTGCCGGACTTTCGATCCTGATCGGCTTTGCCGCCTTCGCCGCGATCTGGCAGAACGGATCGCGCGGCATGGGGCGGATCCTTCTGGCCTTCCTGATCGCAGCGGTGGTGCTCGCCTATCCCGCCTATCTCGCCGTGCAATATCGCCGGCTGCCGCCGATCCACGACATCACCACCGACCCGATCGATCCGCCGCGGTTCGAAGCGCTGGCGCGCTTGCGCACCGGTGACGACACCAACTCCGCCGTCTATGCCGGGCTCTACTCCGCCGAGCAGCAGCGCCGCGCCTACCCCGATATCGAGACCGTCGAACTCGAGGTGCCGGTCGACCGCGCCTACGTGGTGACGCTGCAACTCGTGAACCGGCGCAAATGGCTCGTCATCGATGAGCGCCCGCCGACGCCACCGCGCCGCATCGGCCGCATCGAGGCGGTGGCGCGCACCCCGATCATGGGCTTCCGCGAGGACGTCGCGATCCGCATCGTGCCCGACGGCGAGGACTCGCGGGTCGATATCCGCTCCGCCTCGCGCTATTTCGACGCCGACCTCGGCAGCAATGCTGCGCGCGTGTCGAAGCTGATCACGGACATCAACACCGCCGTCGACAACGCGAAGCCCGCGCCGACCAAGGCGCCTGCACCGCCCAAGGCGCAGGCGAAGACGGTGAAGAAGTGAGGCGGCGAAGCGCTGAGCACCGTTGATACAAAAACGCGCCCGGCAGAACCGGGCGCGTCTTGCTTGAGCAGGCGAGAACCTTACTCGGTCGCGTACTTGAACTCCGGCATCGCCTTCAGCTCGTCCTTGGTCGCGCTGTAGACGGCGTGATCGGGGTACCAGGGATTCGGCTTGGGGCTCGCGGCCGTGCTCGTCGCAGCACCCGTGGTCGTCGACGATCCAGCGCCGCCTGGCGGCTTTGCGCCGGTGCTCGACGCGCCGGTATAGGCGACCGGCTCGTTGACGAACCTGACCTTCTCGAAAGGCACCGCGACCAGGCGCTCACCGACGCCGAGGAAGCCGCCGACGCCGATCACGACTCCTTTGACGTTGCCGCTCTTGTCCATCAACATGTCGTTGATAGAGCCGATGCTCTCGTTGCTGTCGTTATAGACACTCAGGCCGGCCATTTTCGACGCACGCCAGTTGCCTTGGAACGACGACGGGGCGGTGGTTGATGTGGCCGCCGCAGTGCTTGGGCGGTCGCCGGTGGCCGTGTCCGGCGTTTGCGCGAACGCGACGCCTGCAAGAAGCGCCGAAGCCGCGAGGCCAGTGATGGCATACTTCGCTAACATGATCGGGTCCTCCAGTTTCGAAAATCGATACTGAGAAAACCCGGCACGTCAGCAAGCGTTCCGCATCAGGTAATACGGAACTCGCCACGCCAAACAAGGTCGAAGTTAAGTCGAAAGGTTAGAAGTCAAGCGACGAACGCGCGCTTCAGAAACCGCCCCAATAAGGCGGTATGCCGTAGTAGCGATGCAGCTCGACTTCCTGCGACCGATCGCCCCAATCGAAATCCTTGTCGGCGCGAAACGACGGCGCGCGTTTCAACTCTTCATCTGATATGTCGAGTTCATAGGCTTCGAAGCGCGTGTTGTAGCGGAGCCGCGCCCAGGGCAAGGGAATCAGATTGGTTCCCAAACCGAAGAAGCCACCGAAGCTGAGCACGGCGTAGGATACTTGTCCGGAGACCTTGTCGATCATCAGCCGTTCGATATGGCCGATCATCTCGCCGTTCGGCCGCCGCACCGCAGTGCCTTCGACGCGATCGCTGGCAATGAGCCGATGCGGATTGGTACTGGCGTCGGCTGCCATCTGACCCTCCCCACAAATGATCGAGAGCTTCAACGCCACATTCGACGACTGGTTCCTATCTCGATCAGTGAGACAACCACCCTTCCCTTTCAAGGAAAAGAGCGTAGCCCGGGCAGAGCGAAGCGCAACCCGGGACACCTGCATCGTGGTGACGGGCGGCACCCGGGTTACGCTGACGCTCCACCGGGGCTACGTGCTGCTCGTGCGGAAGGATCTGCGCCTTAGCTCTGGTAGTCGATCAGCAGTGCGGCGAACGAACTGCCGTCGCCCGATGTGCTGGCGCTGCCGGCCGAATTGTAGGAACTCGACGACGACGCCGACAGCGAGTCCTGCAGCGACTGCAGGAACTGCTGCAGGATGTCGCTGACCGAATTGGTGGCGGTGCTGGCGTCATCCGTCGAGGTTGAATCGTCCGACGGCGGTGGCCCACCGGCGCCGCCGCCGTGGCCATGCGCCCCGCTGGGTCCCTGCGCGAAGGCGGCCTTGAACACGCCCTGCAATTCGGTCGCCTGATCGCTGGTCAGCTTCCCGCTCGATACTTCCTGGTTGATGAGATCATCGAGCTTGGACTGCATCTCGTCCGGCGACGGCCGGGTGCCGCCGGCCTGATCGCCGGCGCGGCTCGCCTGCATCGAGGCGTCGATATCCGTCAGCTCCGACGACAGCGCATCCTGATCGGACGAGCTGATGGCGCCGGAATT
The DNA here is from genome assembly GCF_054063735.1 of Bradyrhizobium sp. USDA 10063. Taxonomy (NCBI): domain Bacteria; kingdom Pseudomonadati; phylum Pseudomonadota; class Alphaproteobacteria; order Hyphomicrobiales; family Nitrobacteraceae; genus Bradyrhizobium; species Bradyrhizobium sp. USDA 10063. The sequence goes on from NZ_JBSSGP010000002.1 coordinate 2,653,899, forward strand.
GATTTCGGACTGCAGTTCGTCCTGCAGCCGCTGCAAAGGCGACTGGTAGCTGCTGCCGGAAGCAGCCGAGATCGCGGTCATGGAAAGCTCCAAATGCTTCTGATAGGTACGCGTGAAACTCGCCGCGACGGTAGGATTAACGGTCTTAACAGTGCCTTTTGGCCTGTTGCCCTCTGTTACCGCCCGGTCTCCAGAAACATTCGGAAACAAAAATCTTTCACCGCTTCCCTCGAATCACAGACAAAAGGTCAGCATGGCCCAACCGCAGCCGAACATCCTTGTCGTCGAGGACGACCGCGAGACGCGCAGCCTGATCGCGAAATACCTGCGCAACAACGCCTGCAACGTCACCACCGCCGGCGACGGCCGCGAGATGATCCGCGCGATGACCGACCACCGCGTCGATCTTCTGATCCTCGACGTCATGCTGCCCGGCGAGGACGGCCTCAGCCTGTGCCGCAAGGTGCGCGCGACCTCGCAGACGCCGATCATCATGCTGACCGCCCGCGGCGAGGATGTCGACCGCATCCTTGGCCTCGAGATGGGCGCCGATGACTATCTGCCGAAGCCGTTCAATCCGCGCGAGCTCTTGGCGCGGATCAACGCGGTGCTGCGGCGGCAGGCGGCGGCGCGCACCGCCAGCGCCATCGAAGGCGCGACCGTGCTGACGTTTCAGGGCTGGCGGATCGATTTCCGCCTGCGCGAACTGCGCAACGCGGAAGGCGCCAAGGTCGCGATGACCAGCGCCGAGTTCGATTTGCTCAGGACCTTCTGCGAGCGGCCCGGCCGCGTGCTGTCGCGCGACAGCCTGCTCGACCTCACGGGCGCGCGCAACGCCGGCTCGTTCGAGCGCTCGATCGACGTCCTGGTCAGCCGCATCCGCCGCAAGATCGAGCCCGATCCGCAGGAGGCCACCATGATCAAGACGGTGCGCGCCGGCGGCTACATGTTCACGCCAAGAGTGGAAACGGTGGCCGCGGCGGGTAACTGACGATGAAGCTCGCAGGCTTCCTCAATCTCAGGGGCATCAGCGGCCAGACCGCGGCGCTGGTGGTCGCCTCGATCGTCACCATCCACGTCATCATCGCCACGATCTTCCTGCTCTTCCGGCCGGACCAGTCGGAGCCGCCGGGCGACCGCGGACATGCCCAGCTCGCCAGCGCGATCCAGTTGCTCGGCGCCGCCGCGCCGTCGGAACGACAGCGGCTGTCCGCCGACATCAACAACGCCTTTCCGCAACTCGGCGTCGAGATCCTTCCGCCCGGTACCACGCCGGCGGCCGGCGAGCTGAACGAGCGCGAATTGCACTTCCTCTACCGCCGGCTTGGCGGCGCCTATCGGCTGTTTCCGCTGGCGGGCGACGGCGATGGCGCAAAGATCGAACCAAGGATCGGCGTCGTGCTGCCTGACGGGGCGATGATCTCGGCAAGGCTGCTCGCCGATCGGCACCGGCCGCCATTCCTCGGCGGTCCCTGGATGATGACGCTGCTCTTTATGGTCATCAGCGTCACCCTGCTCGGGCTGTGGGCGGCACGCGCGCTGACCGCGCCGCTGTCGTCCTTCGCGCGCGCCGCCGAAAGCTTCAGCCTCGATGGCGCGGCGGCGCCGCTGCCCGAACGCGGGCCGGAAGAGATCCGTTCGGTCGCCAAGGCGCTGAACCGCATGCGCGAGCGCATCACCGGCCTGATCGACGACCGCACCAAGATGCTGGCCGCGATCAGTCACGATTTGCGCACGCCGATCACGCGGATGCGGCTGCGCTCGGAATTCATCGAGGACGAGACCCATCGCAGCCGCATGCTCGCCGATCTCGACCAGATGCGCGCGATGCTGGAATCGGTGCTGTCGTTCCTGCGCAACGACCGCAGGCTGGAATCGATGACGCTGACCGATGTCGCCAGCACGCTGCAGCTCGTCACCGACCAGTTCTCCGACATGGGCCACAAGGTCAGTTACGACGGTCCCGCGCACGCGATGGCCACCGTGCGGCCGGACGACCTGCACCGCAGCGTCACCAATCTGGTCGAGAACGCGGTCCGCTTCGGCGCCGAGGCCACGATCCGGCTCCGCACCGCGCAGGGTCGCATCACGATCGAAGTCGAGGACGACGGCCCAGGCATTTCGGATGCGCGCAAGCACGACGTGCTGGAGCCGTTCGTGCGCGGCGACGATGCGCGCAACATGGACGAGGCCGAAGGCTTTGGCCTCGGGCTGTCGATCACCAACGCGATCGTGCTCGCGCATGGCGGGACATTGTCGCTGCACGACCGCAAGCCGCACGGGCTGCTGGTGCGGATCGAATTGCCGGTGCGCGGAGAAGACCGGCGCTCGGCCGCTTGACTTCAGGCCGCGAGCGGCGCGTGCTCGCTGTCGCGTTCCGGATAGATCGCGATGGCCTCGAAGCGATAGTCGCAGGCGCGGCAATGCCAGAGATAGAAGGTGCGGCCAACGTCCTGCTCGACCCAGTCCGGCTTCGTGATCGGCTTGCCGCATTGTGCGCAAGGATTTCCGCGCGGCAGATCAGCGGAATCAAAATGGGTCATGACGCGTCTCCCTTTGTCGCTTTTCTTGGTCGGCTTTTTTGATTGTCGTTTCTTGATTATTGCTGCAGAACGCACTGAACCCCGCGCCTGCCATGCAAAATCCTAAGGCGGCTTTGAGTCATTTGCGCGACAGCCGTCTTGCGGCCACGCGGCAAATCGTCGTCTAAGACTTTACTAAAGCCCGTCGCCCAACGCCTCGTTTTCGCCACATACCTGCCCGGCGGCCGCAACAATTCGGTTGCGTAAGTGGAACAGACCATTCCCTCGCCGAGACCTCGTCCGATGAAATTCCCCTTCGCTCTCACCTTCCCTGCGGCAATTGCTGCGGTGCTTCTCGGCTCGCCCGCGCAGGCGCAGCAGCGCACGCAATATGAGGCACTGATCGCCACCCATGCCCAGGCCAATCTGGTGCCTGATGCGCTGGTGCACCGCGTGATCGTGCGCGAGAGCAAATATCAGCCGAACCTGATCGGACGCGGCGGCGCGATCGGGCTGATGCAGATCAAGCTCGCGACCGCGCGCGGCCTTGGCTACAAGGGCGATGCGGCGGGCCTGCGCGATCCCGAAACCAACCTCGCCTACGGCATCAAATATCTCGCCGGCGCCTATCGCGCCGCCGGCGGCAACCACGACCGCGCTGTGCGCTACTACGCCGGCGGGTACTATTACGCCGCCAAGCAGCAGCGGCTGCAGCACCTGAGGGAATCCCGCCCGACGCTCGCTGCCGCGTCGCAAAAAGAGCAGGCGACGGCCGAGCCTCTTGGAAGCGCGGTCGACGCCAATGCACAGCAGATCCCCGGCAATTGAGGGGCACCGCCGCAAGGCGGCGTTGACAGGTCAGCGCATCCGCTTACATTAGAGCCGTTCCGAGGGGTGCTCCGAGGAGGAGCTGAGATACCGCACGCTTGGGATTGGCCATTCTGGCCGATATCCGGGACCGCGGTGACCCTTTGAACCTGATCCGGGTCATACCGGCGAAGGGACAGGGATGTACCAGAACAAGTCTCCGCGGGGGGATTCCCCCGTATCCATCATCGGCGCAGGCATTGCAGGCGCCTGGCAGGCGCTATTATTCGCTCAGGCCGGTCACGCCGTCACGTTGCACGAGCGCAGTGACGCCGCGATGACGGAATCCACAAGCCATTGGGCCGGCGGCATGCTGGCGCCGTGGTGCGAGGCCGAGACCTCCGAGCCCGTGATCAGCCGGCTCGGCGAGCGCTCGCTGGCCCTGTGGCGCGAGCATTTCCCCAAAACCCCGTTCAACGGCTCGCTGGTGGTGACCCATCCGCGCGACCGAGCCGATTTCGAGCGCTTCGCGCGGCTGACATCGGGCTATCGCCGGCTCGATGCCCGCGAATTGGGTGAGCTCGAACCCTCACTGGACGGCCGTTTCCGCGACGCCCTGTTCTATCCCGAGGAGGGCCTCGTCGAGCCGCGGCTTGTGCTGCCGCAGCTCCATGCTGCCATCGCCAAGGCCGGCGGCACCATCAAGTTCAACAGCGATGCGCATGCCGAGGACATCGACGGCATCGTGATCGACTGCCGCGGGCTCGCCGCGCGCGAGGACGAGCCGGAGCTTCGCGGCGTCAAGGGCGAGATGATCATCGTCGAAACTAGCGAGGTGGAGCTGGCGCGCCAGGTGCGGCTGATCCACCCGCGCTGGCCGCTCTACGTGATCCCGCGCGGCGATGGCCGCTTCATGCTGGGCGCCACCTCGATCGAAGCCGAGGACACCGGCGTCAGCGTCCGCTCGGCGCTGGAGCTGCTCGGCGCCGCCTATGCGGTGCACCCGGCGTTCGCCGAAGCGCGCATCCTCGAATTCGGCTCGGGCCTGCGCCCGGCCTTCCCCGACAATCTGCCGCGGATCCGGATCGACAAGGACAGGATCAGCGTCAACGGCCTCTATCGCCACGGCTTCCTGCTGGCGCCGGCGCTGGCGGAACTGACGCTTTCCTATGTTGCGCGCGGCACCATCGACAACGAGGTGATGCAATGCGCGTGATCGTCAACGGCGAGCCACGGGACATCACCGCGGCCAGCGTCGACGCGCTGCTCGCCGAGCTCGAATACGAAGGCACCCATTTCGCGATCGCGCTGAACTACGACGTGCTGCCGAAGAGCCGCTGGGCCGAGACCGCGCTGAAGGCCGGCGACGAGATCGAGATCATCACGCCGCGGCAGGGAGGGTGATCGCCATGACCGCAAATCCTCCCCGCCCGTCGTCCCCGCGAAAGCGGGGACCCATAACCACAGGGCTTCGTTGTGACGGCGAGCGTCCGCCAGAGTGCCGCAAGAGAGATCACGCGGTATGGGTCCCGGCTTTCGCCGGGACGACGAGTTGGGGTGTACGCGCTCCACATATTCAGCCGTCATCGCCCGGCTTGACCGGGCGATCCAGTACGCCGCGGCCTCTCAGTTTGAACGAGACGCCTGTGGAATACTGGATCCCCGCCTTCGCGGGGATGACGAGTGGCGTGCGGGGGCTGACGAGCGGAGGGAATTGACACCATGCTGAACTTCTACGGCAAGACCTTCTCCTCCCGCCTCCTGATCGGCACGGCGCTCTATCCCTCGCCTGCGATCATGCAATCGGCGATCCGCGCCTCCGGCGCCAACATCGTCACCGTGTCGCTGCGCCGCGAAGCCGCCGGCGGCAAGACCGGGGACGCGTTCTGGTCGCTGATCCGCGAGCTTGATGTCACCGTGCTGCCGAACACCGCCGGCTGCCGCACCGTGCGCGAGGCGGTGACCACGGCCAAGCTTGCACGCGAATTGTTCGGAACGAGCTGGATCAAGCTGGAAGTGATCGCCGACAACGACACGCTGCAGCCCGATATCGTCGGCCTGGTCGAGGCCGCCTCGATCCTGATCAAGGACGGCTTCGAGGTATTCCCCTATTGCACCGAAGATCTTTCGGTAGCGATGCGGCTGGTCGAAACCGGCTGCAAGGTCGTGATGCCCTGGGCCGCGCCGATCGGCAGCGCCAAGGGGATCACCAACCGCGAAGCCTTGAGGCTGCTGCGCGACCGCCTGCCCGATATCACGCTGGTGGTCGATGCCGGCATCGGCGCACCCTCGCATGCGGCCCACGCCCTCGAACTCGGCTACGACGCGGTGCTGCTCAACACGGCGGTCGCAAAGGCCGCCGATCCCGTCGCGATGGCGAATGCATTCCGCCTCGGCATCGAAGCCGGCCGCGCCGCCTATGAGGCCGGGCTGATGGAAGCGCGCGATTTCGCCTCCCCCTCCACCCCTGTCATCGGGACCCCGTTCTGGCATGCCGTATCCTGATCGCTACGCGTATCCTGATCCCTTCTACCCCGTCGTCGACAGCGTCGCCTGGGTCGAGCGGCTGACGAAACTCGGCGTCGGCACGATCCAGCTCCGCGCCAAGGATCTGAACGACGCCGAAGCGCTGCAGATCGTCAGCGATGCGCTCGCGGTGACCAAGGGCACCCCGACAAAACTGGTCGTGAACGACTATTGGCGCGCAGCGATCGTCGCCGGCGCCGAGCACCTGCATCTCGGCCAGGAGGATCTCGCGGGCGCCGACCTTGCCGAGATCCGTAAAGCGCATCTGACGCTCGGCATCTCCACCCATGACGACGAGGAGCTCGCCACGGCGCTGAAGGCCGAGCCGGACTATGTCGCGCTCGGCCCGATCTTCCCGACCACGCTGAAATCGATGCGCTTCGCGCCGCAGGGAATCCCGAAGATCACCGAATGGAAGAAACGCATCGGCGACATCCCGCTGGTTGCGATCGGCGGCATCAAGTTCGAGCAGGCCGCGGAGATCTTCGCCGCCGGCGCCGACTCGATTGCCGTCGTCTCCGACATCACCCAGAACGCCGACCCGGATGCGCGGGTCAGACAATGGCTTGGCCGGAGCGCGGAGGCCGCGTGATGCAGCTCTCACCCAACCGTCATTGCGAGCGAAGCGAAGCAATCCATTGCCACCCGGATTTGCGGCGCCAATGGATTGCTTCGTCGCTATCGCTCCTCGCAATGACGAAAAACAACGCTTAGAAGGAGGAACTCCATGAACATCCGTTCCAACCCTGACACCACCATTCCCGCCGTCACCACGGGGCCGCTGCCCTCCTCGCGCAAGATTTTTGCGACCCCCGATGCGGCGCCGGATCTGCGCGTGCCCTTGCGCGAGATCATCTTGAGCGAAGGCGCGGGCGAGCCGAACCTTCCGGTCTACGACACCTCGGGCCCCTACACCGATCCGTCCATCACGATCGACGTCAATGCCGGCCTGCCGCGCAACCGTCTCGCCTGGGTCAGGGAGCGCGGCGGCGTCGAGGAGTATGAAGGGCGCACGATCAAGCCGGAAGACAATGGCAACCTCTCCGCCGACAAGGCGGCGCGCGCCTTCACCGCGCACCACAAGCCCTTGCGCGGCCTCGACGGCCACAAGGTGACTCAGCTCGAATTCGCCCGCGCCGGCATCATCACCAAGGAGATGATCTACGTCGCCGAGCGTGAGAATCTCGGCCGCAAGCAACAACTCGAGCGCGCCGAAGCGGCCCTCGCCGACGGCGAAAGCTTCGGCGCCGCCGTGCCGGCCTTCATCACGCCGGAGTTCGTACGCTCTGAGATCGCGCGCGGCCGCGCCATCATCCCCTCCAACATCAACCACGCCGAGCTCGAGCCGATGATCATCGGCCGCAACTTCCTGACCAAGATCAACGCCAATATCGGCAACTCCGCCGTGACGTCGTCGGTCGAGGAGGAAGTCGAGAAGATGGTGTGGGCGATCCGCTGGGGCGCCGACACCGTGATGGATCTCTCCACGGGGCGTAACATCCACACCACCCGCGAATGGATTTTGCGCAACTCGCCGGTGCCGATCGGCACCGTGCCGATCTACCAGGCGCTGGAGAAGTGCAACGGCGATCCGGTCCAGCTGACCTGGGAGCTGTACAAGGACACGCTGATCGAGCAGTGCGAACAGGGCGTCGACTATTTCACGATCCACGCCGGCGTGCGCCTGTCCTACATCCATCTCACGGCCAACCGCGTCACCGGCATCGTCTCGCGCGGCGGCTCGATCATGGCGAAGTGGTGCCTCGCGCATCACAAGGAGAGTTTCCTCTACACGCATTTCGACGAGATCTGCGACCTCATGCGCAAGTATGACGTCTCGTTCTCGCTCGGCGACGGCCTGCGTCCCGGCTCGATCGCCGACGCCAACGACCGCGCCCAGTTCGCCGAACTGGAGACGCTCGGCGAACTGACGAAGATCGCGTGGGACAAGGGCTGCCAGGTCATGATCGAAGGCCCCGGGCACATCCCGATGCACAAGATCAAGATCAACGTGGACAAGCAGCTCAAGGAATGCGGCGAGGCGCCGTTCTACACGCTTGGGCCGCTGACCACCGACATCGCGCCGGGCTATGACCACATCACCTCGGGCATCGGCGCCGCCATGATCGGCTGGTTCGGCTGCGCCATGCTCTGCTACGTCACGCCGAAGGAGCATCTGGGCCTGCCCGATCGCAACGACGTCAAGACCGGCGTCATCACCTACAAGATCGCCGCCCACGCCGCCGATCTGGCAAAAGGCCACCCGGCCGCCCAGCTCCGCGACGACGCGCTCTCCCGCGCAAGGTTCGACTTCCGCTGGACCGACCAGTTCAACCTCGGCCTCGATCCTGATACCGCGAAGAGCTTCCACGACGAGACCCTGCCGAAGGAAGCCCACAAGGTCGCCCACTTCTGCTCGATGTGCGGCCCAAAGTTCTGCTCGATGAAGATCACGCAGGACGTGCGGGATTATGCGGCGACGCTGAATGATCCGCAGAGCGTCGGGATGTCGATGCAGGGCACCATCGAGGACGGCATGGCGGCGATGAGCAAAAAGTTCGTCGAGATGGGCGGCGACGTGTATCTCGATGCGGAGAAGGTGAAGGAGAGCAACCGGGTGTTGTGAGGCGACGCTCGCCACTCTTTATGCCTGGGCAGGTTTCGACCGAAACCGACACGCGGACTTATCGTTCGCGCCCAGGCGGACTTGCTTTCGGTGACACGACAATAGCGCCGGCGTTGGGGTGATGATCGTCGGCGAACATCGAAGGCCGGGCGACAAGCGTCCACGTACCCTTGGGGGATCGGGCGCACTTGAGCTATGATTTCCGTTTCGATCAAAGGTAACGCCCCATGCCCATCCACCACTTCCTTCCTCCGCCCGGCATCAAAGCCCCGCCGCTCTCCTTTGCCACGCGCGTCGGCGACATCCTGTTCATCTCCGGCATCCCCGGCTTCGACGCCAACGGCGAACTGCCCGACACCTTCGAGGCGCAGTTCGGCAATGTCGTTACCAATATGAAACGCGTGCTGACCGAAGCCGGCGCGACGATGCGTGATCTTGCCAAGGTCAACGTGCTGCTGACGCGCGCCTCCGACGTCGCCACGATGAACAGTCTCTACGCCGGCGCGTTCGGACCCGCCCCATATCCTGCGCGCACCACCTGCGTGGTGCACGCGCTGCCCAATCCCAAGATGCTGATCGAGATCGAGGGCGTGGCAAGCCTCGCTTCATGAGCGACGCGCCCGCTCTTCGCGAACGGCTGCCCGACCAGCTTGCCGCCGATCTGCGCCTGGTCTTCGTCGGCACCGCCGCGAGCCAGCGGTCAGCGGACCTCGGCCATTACTACGCGCATCCCGGCAATCGTTTCTGGCGCACGCTGCATCAGGTCGGCATCACGCCGCGCCGCTTTGAGCCGCATGAGTTTGCCGCGCTGCTCGACCTCGGCATCGGCTTCACCGACATGTGCAAGACGGGCGCGGGCATGGACCACCAGGCGCTCGCCTTCCCCGTCGATATCGAGGCGTTCCGCGCGAAGATGCTGACCTACCGGCCGAAGACGATCGCCTTCACCAGCAAGAAGGCGGCATCCCTGTTCTACGGACGACCGACATCAGCGATTGCGCTCGGCCGGCAAGCTCCGCTTCCGGATTTTCCTGATATCTTCGTGCTGGCTTCGCCATCGGGCGCGGCTTCTGGAAACTGGTCATTGAAGCCGTGGCAGGAATTGGCGGATTGGCTGCTGTCTCGCGAGCAAACGGATGACCCACATACCGTTGCTCGAAGCTGCCGGTGAAAATGCAGCCCGCCATGTCGCTGCGGCATTTCTATCAGCACCAAAAGCGCCACAAACGATCGCGAGAAAATCGGCGCCCCCGCCTCATTGCGGAGAGAAGCCAACATTTCGACAGGAGATCCGTCATGCGTCGCGCTACCGCCCTCTGTCTCGCTACCTGCTTCGCTGTTGCGGCCATCGCCGCCACGAGGCCCGCGGAGGCCGGGTACTATGTGATCCGCTGGGAAAACACCGGCATCTGCCAGATCTGGAACGAGGACCTGCAGCGCAAGCCCTTGGAATGGCCTTCGACCTACAAGGTGATCAGCAAGCCGGTCCCGACCTTCGCCGCCGCGATGACCGAGCAGGAGCAAATGCGGACGCAGCGCCGCTGCACGTTGTAAGTTGCGGAATCGTAGGGTGGGCAAAGGCGCGTCTGCCGCGCCGTGCCCACCATCAAGGACTTCGCACGTAATGGTGGGCACGCTACGCTTTGCCCACCCTCATATGGGGCTTTGTGAGTCAAGGCTCTTGAACCGGTGCGGGTTGGGTTTTTGCAGTGAGAGGGCGGCGCGCGGAGCCATGCGTAGCGCAGCGCGACGACCGGGCCCCGGGCGAGGATTGGCTTCCGAAGATTTCTGCAGCTCACTGCATCACCTCATATCCGGTCGGATCGGCTGATCCGTACCCACATTCCGCATGCTTGCGGCGAGGAAGCCAAGAGGATGAGACCCATCTACAAAGCGGCCTGGTTGGGCCCCTGGGTGGCACGGTCATCATCCATCCTGTACGGGGCGCGCGGCGCGGAGCCGCCTCGCCCTGGTGGCGTGGTCCGGTGCTAGGCCTTCATCACGGCCTGCTCCGGAACAAGGCCGGTGGTGAGATAGCGCCACAGCGCCACGATCAGCTTGCGCGCCAGCGCGACGATGGCGATGCGCTTGGCGCGCTTGCCGGCGTTTTCGGTGCGGGTGCGGAACCAGCGGCTGAGCGCGCTGTCCGGCTGATGGCGCAGCCAGAGCCAGGCCAGTTCGATCGTCTTGTGGCGGGCGCGCCGGTTGCCGGCCTTGCTGATCCCCTGCTCGCGATCGATGCTGCCGCTTTGCCAGGGACTGGGCGCCAATCCGCAATAGCTGGCGACCTCGCGCCGGTTGCGGAAGTCCTTGTAGAACACCTCGTTCACCAGCGTCGCGGCAAACGCCGGGCCGAGCGCCTTGAGCTGCTGCAACTGATCCCGTCGCTTCGCCATCGGCGCCGGCGCCGCGGCGGCTTCCGCCGCGACTTCTGCCGCGACTTCTGTAGCGACTTGGGCCTGCTCCAGCGCCTTGAGCTGGTCGCGCACCAGCATCAGCCGGGCATGCTCGCGCTTCACTTCGGCCAGAAGCTGCGGCGGCAGCGGCTGCCCTTGCCAGTCCCGCTGCTGCTCCAGCCAGGCGAGCCAGGTCCGTCGTCGCAAGGTGCCGGCCGCCATGCCCAACAGGCGCAGCAGCGCCTTGATCCGGTTGGTGTGCCCCGTCTGCTCCTTCACCAGTCGTTCGCGTTCGCGGCTGGCGCGCCGGGCGTCCTCCTCGGCCACGCTCGGCACCCGGACGATCCGCACCACCCGCGGCTCGCCTCGCAAATGAGCCATCAAGGTGCGCAGCAGAAGCTCGCCATCGATCCGGTCTGTCTTCGCCCGCCGCGCCCGTTGCTCCACCGCGATGCTCGCCGGGTCGAAGATGAAGTTGGTGATCCCAGCCGCCGCGAGCAGCCGGTGCAGCCAGAAGCCGTCATAGCCAGCCTCGTAGCAGCTCACCACCCGCGGCGCCGCTCCAAGCTTCGCAGTCGCCCGGGCCTTGACCTGCTCGATCAGCGCCAGCAGCCCGGCGTGATCGCCGCCTTCCAGCTTGTGGCGCGATATCCGGTCCCGATCCGGACTGTGCAGCGTCACCAGCCACGTCTTCTGACTCAGTTCGATCGCAACGAAAATCGTGCCACAATGCCCGGCGGTGGGCGTGTTCTTGGTCAATGCTTGCATCAGACTCTCCGATGGTTCGAGTGTGGAAACCCAAACCTACCGGAAAGGGCGCGCTCACCGCCCCATGGAATCTACAAGATACACGACCAACCGATCTACTTCCGTCATTGCGAGCGCAGCGAAGCAATCCATTCTTCCGCTTGCGGCGCTATGGATTGCTTCGCTGCGCTCGCAATGACGATGTGGTTGCTTTGGGTGCGACAAAACAACCCGACGGGCAAATCACCAAAAGTCTGTCCATCCCTCTTGCGAAAAATATTCCGCTTCCGTCGTCGGGCAAATCAGTGATTTAACTCCGCGCGTCTCACCCAGATGAGGGGCGGCTCGCGATCGTCACGAACGTTGCGGTGAGATGCGGTGGACGCGGGTGTTGCGACTGACGAGCGTGACACTCACGGACGGCGAAGTCGTGTGGTTCTGGCGCCCCGACGCTGGCGCTAAGTTTCTAGTGATCGAGCATCGCTAGAGGCGACGGTGGCAAGAAAGCCCGGTCACCGGGAAGAGCACGAAGTAAGCCGTAACACCATCGCGCAGGGAAAGCCGGAGTTGCTTCGGTTGACCTGTGGTCCTACCCCCGTGCTTTTTGTTGCACGGGGCCCACGGGTGCAACCGGCACCCGGCTTTCCCTGCGCCCTCTGATCTCGAAGAGGGTGGAACGGACGCAAACCTCGGACGCATCGCGCCGCGAGAATGCGGATTCACATCCTTCACGCTGTTTGACATTCAGATCAGGACTATCGCCCCGCTGTAGACAGCGGCGTACCCAAGTCTATCTCCTCACCCTGAGGAGGCCGCGCAGCGGCCGTCTCGAAGGGCGAGGCCAACAGCGGGGCCTCATCCTTCGAGACGCGGCGAAGATGCCGCTCCTCAGGATGAGGGGCAAACCGCGCCCCATACCTTGCTACTTCATCGTGATTGCGAGCCCGCTCAAATCGGCATTCGCCATCAATCCGACCTGGTGGCCGGCGAGTTCGAGCACGGCGCCCTTCTGATTGGTGAGCACGATGGCGCGGGCGCCGCCGCCGATTGCTAGACCCGCGCCGGCTGCGCCGTAGACGCCGGCGACATCGGAAGGACGATTGATGTTGCTGACGCGGCCGCGCAGCACCGTCTTCGAGCCGCCGAACACGAGGCCATAGTCGAGACCGCCGACCGACAGCGGGTATCGGCGCCCGTGAAAATTCAGCACGCCGCCACCGCCGGAGCCGCCGATGATCCAGCCCGCCTTATAGATCGTGAGCGAGACCGTGCCGCTGTCGGCATGGGCGGCCGAGGCGAGACTGGCGCCGGCGAAAGCGGTCAGCGCGATCAGCGCGGCACGAAAGGCGGATGGCATTTTCATATCAAGGTCTCCGGGATTTTCTTGAAGCATCAATGGCGAGGAGCATCGATTCGCACATTGCTGAGTGTAGCCCGGAAGCAGCGCGTAGGGTGGGCAAAGCGAAAGCGTGCCCACCATTCACGGCCGGTGCAAGAGATGGTGGGCACGCTTCGCTTTGCCCACCCTACAAATTGGATTACCCTCTCCACGGCGTCCAACAACAACCAGCGAGGAAACATCCATGGCCCTTCTCGAAAAGCACATCGCCGTCATCACCGGCGCGGGTTCCGGAATCGGCCGCGCGATCGCATTAGGCTACGCGCGCGAAGGCGCGCGCGTCGTGCTGCTCGATGTCATCGAGGGCGCGGCGGCGGAAGCGGCGAAGGAGATCCGCGACGCCGGCGGCAAGGCCGACAGCTTTGCGCTCGACGTCACCAGGCGCGAGGATTGCGTCGCCCTCGCAAAGGAGATCGCCGGCAAGATCGGACAGGTCTCGATCCTCGTCAATAATGCCGGGATTGCGCGGCGCAACGGCATGCTCGGCGCGGACGAGGCTGTGATCAAGGATTGGGAGGACGTCATCGCGATCAACCTCACCGGCGTCTTCAACGTGACGCACGCGTTCCTGCCGCAGATCCGCGCAGCGAAGGGACGCATCGTCAATATCGGGTCGATCCAGTCCTTCGTGCATGTGCGTACGCCGAGTTCGCCCGCCTACACGGCCTCCAAACACGGCGTGCTCGGCTTCACGCGGGCGCTCGCCGCCGAACTCGGCAGCGAAGGCGTGCGCGTGAACGCGATCGGCCCAGGCTTCATCGAGACGCCGCTGAACGCGCAAACGCGCGCGAACAATCCGGAACTCGCGAAGACCTTCATCGCGCACACCCCGCTCGGCCGCGCCGGCAAGGCGGAGGACATCGTGGGGCCTGCGATCTTCCTCGCCTCCGACCTGTCGGCCTACGTCACGGGATCGATCGTGATGGTGGATGGCGGCTACCGGGCGGTGTGAGCATGCCGCGGGCGGGAACCATGCGCAAATGTGGATGGTAGCGACCGCGTTAATCGTTTGTTAACCATCTGCGCCCACGGTCTCGCGCGGGCAAGGGGTTCGTGTTCTCGATGTTTCCGATTCGCATGTTGCGAACGGGCGTTGCTCGGGAGGTGTCATGTCCTATGTGTCCACGCAGCCCCTGCCGGAGATTCCGGCGGCCTCACTCGCCCCCAACGAAATCGTGCCGCTCCTGATCGGCGCCACCGTCGGCGAGGTCGAGCGCGAGCTGGTGCTGCAAACCCTGATCCGCTGCAATGGCAACCGCACGCGCGCCGCGCGCGTGCTCGGCGTTTCCGTGCGCACGTTGCGCAACAAGATCAGGAGCTATTCGGCTGACGGGATCGAGGTCCCCGCGCCGAGCGACTAAGCGGAACTGTCTTAAGCGTGCGATCGTGTGCTGCGCGCCCTCACCCACGCACCGAGTGTGATGACGAGCGAGATCACAGCTACGCTTCCCGCGATCAGCACGATCGCGCGCAGCACGAAGGCGGTCTCGACCAGCAACAGCGGTTGCGGCTCCTCGGCAAAGCCTATCGGCACGATGTCGGGCACCAACAGCCGCTCGGCACCGAAGGCAACCGCGAAGAGTGCGAGCGACAGCAAGAAGATCTTCCAGCCTGCGTTCATGGCTTCGCTCCCGTTCCACTGCCACACTGTGACGATGCCACGGAGCGCGATTGCATCATTGATGTTGATCAATCCGGCAATGGCGGCCCCGCGCAATTGAAGCGCTCGCCAAACGCCGCTAAGAACGCCCGGGCGCAATTTTCTCGGAGTGCAGCAGTGGCCGATGATGCTTCCAGCCGGCGCGGACCACCGGGCGCGCCGGGCCCACGCGGCCGGCCCGGCGAACAGGGACGGCCGGGACCACAGGGACATCCCGGCCGGCGCGGCCCCGACGGGGCGCGCGGCAAGCCGGGTCCTCAGGGCAAGCCGGGAGCGCAGGGCAAGCCTGGTCTGCAGGGCAAGCGCGGTGAACCAGGCCCGCAGGGCGCACTCGGTCCGCAAGGTCCCGCCGGGCCGCAGGGGCCGGCCGGTCCGCGCGGCGAGCCGGGGCCGCCCGGGCAACTGCCGTCGATCGAGCAGGTGATGCCGTGGCTGCACATGATCTTCGACGCCTGGGAAGACTACCGCCGCGAGCGTGAGCAGGAGGCGGCCGAACGCGACGCATTGGCTGCAGCCGTGATCGAGCCGGCCGATGACTTCGACGATCCCGACGATGACGAGGATCGCAAGGACAAGAAAAAGAAGAAGAACAAGGGCAAGAAATAGGCCGCGCACCGTGAGCCAGCTCACGCCCGCCGCGAGGCTTATCCGAACCGCAGCCGCGAGCGCTCCTTCGCCTTCTCCGCCTCCACCTCACGATCGCGCGCCGGTGCCGTGGTGTGTAGCGAGACCAGAAGCCGGCGCGCGGCGTCCGAGACTTCTGCGACCGCGCGATCAAAGGCGGCTTCATTGGCCTGCGACGGCTTGTTGAAGCCGGACAGTTTGCGCACGAACTGCAGTGCGGAAGCGTGGATCTCGTCCTCGGTCGCGGGCGGTTCGAAATTGAACAGCGTCTTGATGTTGCGGCACATGCTTTGCTCCTGTCACCGGCGGCCCTGGATCCGTTACCCTTCCCAAGGACGATCGGCCCATGGAAATTCCTACATCATCGCCTATTCTGTCATGAAAGCGGCGGCGGCTTCACCCTGCCGGCCGCAACTGTGAAGCGAGTTCCCGATGAGCCATGTGGTCTACAAGATCGTCGAACATGACGGCGGATGGGCCTACACCGTGGACGGCGTGTTCTCCGAACCGTTCGCGACCCATGCCGCGGCGCTGGCCGCGGCCCGCCGTGCCGCCGCCGAGCAGCGCGTGCCCGGCCGCACCGAGGCGATCGAGTATGAAACCCCTGATGGCCAGTGGCACACCGAGACCGCGGCGGGCAGCGACCGCCCCGAGACGGATGTCGAGGATCGCGGCTGAGAATGAGCATGCTTCCTCAAGCGCGGGATGACGGCGGAATTTCGCGATGATACGCTTTATCACAAAGACGACATCCGGAGACCGCCCGTGACCGATCTTGCCGCCGCCGACCTCACCTCGATCTATCCGAAGCCGACTGCGCGCGTGATCGCGAAGGCGCGGCCGGAGATCGATGTGCATGCGAGGAAGTTCATCGGCATGTCGCCGTTCTGCGTGCTGGCGACGTCCGGCTCCGACGGCAGCGTCGATGCCTCCCCGCGCGGCGGCAATCCGGGCTTCGTCAGCGTGGCCTCGCCGAACCTTTTGTTGATGCCGGACCGCTCCGGCAACAACCGCATCGACAGCTTCCGGAACATCGTCGAGGGCTCCGGTTTTGTGCAGCTTATCTTCTTCGTGCCGGGGATAGACGAGACCCTGCGGGTCGGCGGCAAGGGACGCCTCTCAGCCGATCCCGAACTCCTGGCCTCGATGGTGGAGTTCGGCAAGCCGCCGCGCGCGGTGCTGCGCATCGACGTGACGGAAGCCTATTTCCACTGCGGCAAGGCCTTGATGCGCTCAAAGCTGTGGTCGGCGGACACGCGCGTCGAGCGCAAGGTGTTCCCGAGCATCAGCGAGGTAATCCACGACCAGACCACGCTCGGCGAGCCGGAGAGCCAGGCGGTGGTGGAAGAGCGCTACAAGACGCAGCTCTGACGGATCACCCTCCCCTCTCCGGGACAGGGTGGAAATCCTCGGCGCGCCTCAGTCCCCGTTCTCGAGGTGGCCGACGTGCTTCTGGGTGTAGAGCTCAAGGCCGATGCGCGCGATCAGGTCGAGCTGGGTTTCGAGGAAGTCAATATGGTGTTCCTCGTCCTTCATCAGTTTCTCGAATAGATCGCGGCTGACGTAGTCTTTCACGCTGTGACAATAAGTGGCCGCTTCCTCGTAGAGCGCGCGGGCGCTCATCTCGGCGGCCAGATCGCACTCGATGATCTCCCGGACGTTCTGGCCGATCCGCAGGGGATCGAGCACCTGCATGTTGGGAAAGCCATCGAAGAAAATAATGCGGTCGGTGAGCTTGTCGGCGTGCTCCATCTCCTCGATGGATTCCTTGCGCCATACCTTGGCCATCTCCAACAGACCCCAATTGTTGAGGAACCTGTAGTGAAGCCAGTATTGATTGATAGCCGTAAGCTCGTGGCGCAGGCCCTTGTTGAGATATTCGATGACCTTAGGGTCGCCCTGCATAGTCCACTCCAAATGCTTAAAGGCCCGAGCGGGCCCGACTCCAACTTTAGAACGTTTCTAAATCAGATTATGAACGAGAGCAACCCTCCTCTGGGAGGGCGCATGCGAATAGATTTGGGGAAATCCCGGGGCTCAGCAGGCCGCGAGCGCGAACTCGGCGTTGGCGCCTTCGTCGGCCGCCTCGTGGCTGTGCGGGCAGCCGCTGCAGCAGGCCTTGGCGCAGGGTCCGAGCGCCTCGTCGATGATGGTCTTGATGGTCCGGGCGCAGCGGCCGCATTCCATACTGCAACCGAGGCAGCCATGGAGCTGCTTGGCATTGCGCGGCAAAGACCCGCCGGCGCTCACGGCACTGCGGACGTCGTGGTCGCTAATGACGTTACAGGAACAAACGATCATCGAGAAGGCGGGTCCGGTCGGTGATGCTGACCTAAGAAATATTGAAGGCGACCAGACGAAGCAAAAGGAAAAACAGGAATTTGAAGCAATTCCAAACTGATGGCGGAGGCAGATTGGAATGAGTCTAAGTGTGATCTGTATCATCGCGCCTCAGGCTGGTCACCGTTTCTCCGACGATCCGCCACGGCGTTGATTGATCGTCACAGGGAAATGTGGAACTCTGATAGAGACCAGTGCCCCCAAAGGGATGACTCGAAGAAAGGTGAGGCCATGAGGAAGACATTGCTCGGATTTGCCGCCATCGCATTGGCCGGCTCGATCGTGGCGGCACCTCCTCCCGCGCATGCGCAGCGCGGCGTTGCCGCGGGCGTTGCGGCCGGACTGATCGGTGGCGCCCTTGTCGGCGGTGCGATCGCTTCGCAAAACCGATACTACGGTCCCGGTTATTACTACGGTCCGGGCCCCGGCTATTACGTCGCCGACGATCCCCTTGAGTACGGCCCGCCCTGCGTCTGGCAGCGCCAGCGCTTCTGGGACGGCTATGGCTGGCGGGTGCGCAGCGTGCGCGTCTGCGATTAACGCGCATTCACCTTCATTAAATCTCACACAGGATGCCGGAAAACCCCGGGTTTTCCGGAACCTTAATAGCTGATGGCCTGAAAAAACCGTTTTTTTCAGGCCATTAGCGCGCGGACGTTTACTTTCGATTGACTGTTGTGCGCTCTTTTTGCGACAGGCATTTCGAAACCAGCGTGCGAGTCACCGTTAAACCCGGCGTCGGCTGATGGCGCCATCCAGGAGAGCCCAAGACATGAAGAAGACATTAGCTGCCTTCGTCGCGGTCGCAACGATTGCCGGTTCGCTGGCTGTCGCGCCGGCCGCCAAGGCCGGAGATGGCCAGATCGCAGCCGGCGTTGCCGGCGGCCTGATTGGCGGCGCCCTGCTCGGCGGCGCGATTGCAGCGAGCCGTCCGGCTCCGGTCTATGTCGCACCGGCACCGGTCTACGTTGAAGAAGCTCCGTGCCGCATGATCCGCGAGCGCTTCTGGGACGGCTACGGCTGGCGTTTCCGCCGCGTCCAGGTTTGCGACTAAGCCGACCCGGCAGGTAAAGTTGACCAAATTCAAAACCCGGCCCTTTGCGGCCGGGTTTTTGTTTATCTTGCCGCGGCCATCGAGCGCAGCACCGCTTCGCTCGGCCAGCAATCGACTTTCAGGCCGGCCGATTTCTGGTAGGCGCCGAGCGCGGCGCGGGTCTGCATCCCGGCCTTGCCGTCGAGCTTGTCCTTGTAGAGACCGATCCGCGTGAGATGGCGCTGCATCGCCTCGACATCGGCGGTGCGCAATTGCGTCGTGGCCGACCAGGGCGTTGCGAACGGCAACGGGCTCGTCATGCGGTCGGCCAGATGGCCAACGAACAGCACGTAGAGATCGGAGAAATTGTATTCCTTGATGACGAAGTAATTCTTCGTGGACAGGAATGCGGGGCCGTAGATGCCCTCGGGCTGCAACAGCGAGGCGGGCTGCGCCTGCTCCGTCGCACTGAGTTTCTGTCCGCGCACCGGCACAAAGCCCGAGCGCAGCCATTCGCCGATCGGCCTCGTCACCTCGGGCACGCCCATCGTGCAATCGACGTTGGCTGGCGTCTTCACCTCATAGGACCAACGCACGCCCTTCTGCCAACCCTTGTTGACGAGTTGCTGTGCAGCGGAAGCGAGCGCGTCCGGGACCGAGTGCCAGATGTCGATGCGGCCGTCGCCGTCGAGATCGACGCCGTGCTTGTAATATTCGGACGGCAGGAATTGCGTAAGCCCAGTGGCGCCGGCCCAGGACGAGCGCATCTCCTGGCGCGTCACCGCCCCTTCGCCGAGGATCTTCAGCGCGAGGATGAACTCGGTGCGGTACTGGTCCTTGCGGCGGCCGACATAGGCCTGTGTCGCGACCACGCGCAGGGTGTCGTAGGGCAGCTTGTAGCGGCCGTAATCGGTCTCGCGGCCCCAGATCGCGAGCACCACGGTCGCCGGCACGCCGAAGCGATTTTCGATCTCATTGAGATCCGCGCGGTACTTCTGCATCAGCCGCTGCCCTTCGGCCGCAAGCCGCGCGATCGAAGCTTCCTTGATGTAGTCGGCCGGCACCTGGACGAATTCGGCCTGCGACGGCGCGCCGGTCGCGGGTCTGCCCGGCAGGATCAGGTCCGGCAATTTGTAATCAGGCTCAAGCCCGCGCGTCTGCGCATCAAAGGTTGCACGCGACACACCGGCCGCTTGTGCTTCTGGCCACAGCGAGGCGATGAACTGCGTGAAGGCGGCGTCGGCAGCAGCGGCAGGTGAGACCGCTGGTAACGTCAAGAGCAGGAGGCCGAAGGCGAGCGTACGAAAGACTGGCAAGTCGAGCGGTTTGTTCACACGGCGGTCCAATCGAAGTGCTGTCCTGTGTTCGAGGCGCGCATCAGTCGTGCTATTTCGTGAAACTAGCACGCCGGCGCCGCGGCCGCATCCTCAATGTCCGGCCGCCTGCTTGGCCCCTTCAACCGAGGCATTCGACAGCCGGTCGACGACGGCAATGCCGATCGCGGACAAGATGAAGACGGTGTGGATGATGGTCTGCCACATCACGCCGGTCTCGGTGTAGCTGGTCTTGCCCGACGTCAGTGCACCGGCCTCGATGAATGTTCGCAGCAGGTGGATCGAGGAGATGCCGATGATCGCCATCGCCAGCTTGATCTTGAGCACGCTGGCGTTGACGTGGCTCAGCCATTCCGGCTCGTCGGGATGTCCCTGCAGATTGAGGCGCGATACGAACGTCTCGTAGCCGCCAACGATCACCATCACCAGGAGGTTCGAGATCATGACGACGTCGATCAGGCCAAGCACCGCCAGCATGATCTGCTGTTCGCTGAAATCGAAGGCATGGGCGAACAGGTGCCACAGTTCCTTGATGAACAGCACCACATAGACGCCCTGGGCGATGATCAGCCCGACATAGAGCGGCAATTGCAGCCAGCGCGATCCGAAGATCAGCATGGGAACCGGGCGCAGCGAAGCGATCTTCGGCGGCACACGTGCGTCGGAGGTGGCAGACATTATGAATGGCTCGTTGCAGGATCTGAGATTGCGGAGCGCTATATCTACGCAATCTCGCCGTGGTGAAAAGCGACAACTGGCCGCAGCAATCGTCGCCAAAGCGCCGTCACCGCGTCAGCTTCTTGTACTTCACGCGATGCGGGATGATCGAATCCTGGCCGAGACGCCGCATCTTGTCCTTTTCGTAATCCTGGAAGTTGCCTTCGAACCATTCGACATGGCTGTCGCCTTCGAAGGAGAGGATGTGGGTGGCGATGCGGTCGAGGAACCAGCGGTCGTGGCTGATGATCACGGCGCAGCCGGCGAAATCCTCGAGCGCCTCTTCGAGCGCGCGCAGCGTGTCGACGTCGAGGTCGTTGGTCGGCTCGTCGAGCAGCAGCACGTTGGCGCCCGACTTCAGCATCTTGGCAAGATGCACGCGGTTGCGCTCGCCGCCCGAGAGCGCGCCGACCTTCTTCTGCTGGTCGGCGCCCTTGAAATTGAAGGCCGAGCAATAGCCGCGCGAATTCACCTCGCGCTTGCCGAGCAGGATCAGTTCGTTGCCGCCGGAAATCTCCTCCCACACCGTCTTGTTGCCCTCGAGGCTGTCGCGCGACTGGTCGACATAGCCGAGATGGACGGACTCACCGGTCGTGATCGTGCCCTGGTCCGGCTTCTCCTGCCCGGTGATCATGCGGAACAGCGTGGTCTTGCCGGCGCCGTTCGGACCGATCACGCCGACGATGCCGCCGGGCGGCAGCTTGAAGGTGAGATTGTCGATCAGCATGCGGTCGCCGAACGACTTCGTCAGGCCTTCGAAATCGATGACGTTCTGGCCGAGCCGCTCGGCCACAGGGATGATGATCTGCGCGGTCTGGGTCTGCTTCTCGCTCGCCTTCTTGAGCAGTTCCTCATAGCGCTGGTAGCGCGCCTTGGACTTCGCCTGGCGCGCCTTCGGCGAGGCCGCGATCCATTCCTGCTCGCGCGCGAGCGTGCGCTGATGCGCGGCCTCTTCGCGGCCCTCCTGCTCGAGCCGCTTCTGCTTCTGCACCAGCCAGGACGAGTAGTTGCCCTCATAGGGAATACCGCGGCCGCGGTCGAGCTCGAGGATCCAGCCGGTGACGTTGTCGAGGAAGTAGCGGTCGTGGGTCACGATCAGGATCGCGCCGGGATACTGCCTCAAATGACCTTCGAGCCAGGACACCGACTCGGCGTCGAGATGGTTGGTCGGTTCGTCCAGCAGCAGCAGCTCGGGCTGGTCGAGCAGCAGCCGGCAGAGCGCGACACGGCGGCGCTCGCCGCCGGAGAGCTTTGTGACGTCGGCGTCGTCGGGCGGACAGCGCAGCGCGTCCATCGCCTGGTCGACCTTGCTGTCGAGATCCCAGAGGCCCTGGGCCTCGATCTCGTCCTGCAACTTGGTCATCTCGTCGGCGGTCTCATCCGAGTAGTTCACCGCCAGCTCGTTGTAGCGGTCGAGGATCGCCTTCTGCTTGGCGACGCCCTGCATCACGTTCTCGCGTACGGTCAGCTTGGAATCGAGCTGCGGTTCCTGCTCGAGATAGCCGACGCGGGCGCCCTCGGCGACCCAGGCCTCGCCCGTGTACTCCTTGTCGAGGCCGGCCATGATCTTGAGCAGCGTCGATTTACCGGCGCCGTTGACGCCGAGCACGCCGATCTTGGCGTCCGGGTAGAAGCTCAGGTGGATGTTATCGAGCACCTTGCGGGTCGGGTAGCTCTTGGTCAGACCTTGCATGAAATAGATGAACTGGCGGGCCATTGAGTCCCCTGGAATCGGCAGGATTTGTGGAAATTTTTGCTGCCGCCGATGTAGCCGCCGGGCCCTCAAAGCGCAACCGCACACCGCATGTTTTCCATCCGTTCACCCCGATGAATACGGGATCGAAACCATGTGCGCGCAAGATCCGTACATTTGAAACCATCTTTTAATAAATCGGGCGAAATCTCGTTTTCAGCGTCGAAAACGGCATTTTGCGCGCGAGAGCCGCGCATAACGAACAGGAGGGCTGTGTCATGGCAACGAGCACGTCCCTGCCCGCCCCCGCGGCCAGCCGCGCTGGCCTTGCGAAGATCATCGCCGAACTCCGCGCCTTCTGGCGCCAGTTCTTCACCAGGGCATTCAACCCTTACCGGCCGGAACTGCACTATATGCGCGGGCCTGGCCCGGCCTGGCGCGCCAAGCACAGAAGTCGCTTGAGTTGAGCCTGTCGGATATTTGAAGCGGACGTTCCCGAACTCCGCTTGCGCAACCCCACGATTGCGCGCAACCATGACGAGCTTTCCTGACGGTATTTTCGCCGTCCTTTTTCGCCAGAGACGGATGCTTCGATGACGCGGCTGCGCTGTGCAATCCTCGACGACTATTTCGACCTGTCACTTTCGGTCGCAGACTGGTCCAGGATCAAGGACCGCGTCGACATCACCGTGTTCAGGGAGCCGTTTGCGAGCCAGGCGGCGGCCGCGAGCGCGCTCATCGATTTCGAGATCGTCTGCGCGATGCGCGAGCGCACCGCATTCGCGCGCGCACTGTTCGCGGCGCTGCCGAAGCTGAAGCTCCTGCTGACATCAGGCATGCGCAATGCTGCGATCGACGTGGACGCCGCCAAGGACCACAAGGTCGTGCTGTGCGGCACGCAATATAGCCGCGACCCGACCGCGGCGCTGACGTTCGGCCTGATCCTGGAACTGACCCGCGGCATCGGCCGCGAGAACGCCCGGATGCATGCCGGCGAGCCCTGGCAGACCTTTGCGGGCGTCGAGATCGAGGGCCGCACGCTTGGCGTCGTCGGGCTCGGCAAGCTCGGCAGCCGGGTAGCAAAGCTCGCACAGGCGTTCGGCATGAACGTCATCGCCTGGAGCCCCAATCTGACGGCCGAGAAGTGCAAGGAGGTCGGCGTCGGCTATGCCAGCAAAGAGGAATTGTTTGCGACCGCCGACATCGTCACCATCCATGTAGTGCTGAGCGAGCGCTCGCGCGGCCTGGTCGGCGCCGCCGATCTCGCGCGGATGAAGCCGACGGCCTATCTCGTCAATACCGCGCGCGGGCCGATCGTCGACGAGAACGCGCTGCTGGAGGTTCTCACTGAAAAGAAGATCGCAGGCGCCGGCATCGACGTGTTCTCGGTGGAGCCGCTTCCGGTCGACCATCCCTTCCGCAGGCTCGAGAATCTCGTGCTCACCCCGCACCTTGGCTACGCGACCCAGGAGAGCCTCGGCATCCACTACGGCCAGATGGTCGAGTGCATCGACACCTGGACCAAGGGCGGCGAGCCGCCGCGGCGATTGGCGTAATCATCGATCTTCACAAAGGGCGATCGCGACCCGCTCGTCGGTGATGAGGATGTCGGCGAGCCCCGCGCGGATCGCGGCCCTGATGATCGGGAGCTTCTGAAGACCACCGGCGGCAAGGATGCGCTCGCGCACCGCCTTCAGATCGCGCATGGTCGGATGGACCACTCGGCTGGTCAGGGGATGGGTGACCTCGTTGCCGTCCTTGTCGAGATAGTGGCCGCAGATATCGCCGACGGCGCCGGCGTCGCGCAGCGATTGCCACGTCTGGCGCGAGATCACGCCATATTCCAGCGCTTTCGATTGTTCGGACAGATCGATGGCGCTGAACAGCGCAATATCCAGTTCCGCTACCATGGCGAGAACCGAGCGGACCGGCTCGCTGGAAACCAGCGCATCGCGAAGCTGCGCGGTCGGCGCGAACATTGGCGCAGTCACGTAGTAGCACGTCGCGCCCAACGCGCGCGCCATCATCGCAGCATTGTCGTAAGGGTTGATCGCCGTGCTTTCGGCAAGCCCGCCGCACAACAGAACGACACGGCAGCCATCACCGGCGCGGCGGCGCAGATTTTGCGCGGCCATGTTGATCGTGCCACCCCAGGTGATGCCAAGCGTCCCGGCGGGCGGCAAATGCTCGGAGATGTAGTGGCCGGCAGCGGCCCCAACGAGGTTGCGGACATCAGTATCGCCGATCGGTGCCGGCACGACGATGGCGTTACGCAACTTGAAGCGTGCAACCAGGCGGGCTTCAAGTTCGCTGCAAGGACCGAAGGGGCTGGCAATTGAAATCTGGACGACGCCGCGCTCGCGCGCCTCTCCGAGGATCTGGTTGACACGCTTCCGGGTGATTTTCAGGTGCTGTGCGATGACGTCCTGGGTCTGCCCCTCCTTATAGTAGTGCCAGCAGATGCGGGCGACCAACGCGTCGCCGTTCTCCACCTCCGGCCCGAACGTTTCGATTTCCGTCGCCTGTCTGGTCACGCTGTTTCCCCATCGACCCCGATATCTACGTCGCTTGCGCCTCAAGTTACATATGTACCAACATTGTCACATGTGTGTCTTGGCGACTTGTTAGGCTGCTCCGTACCTAGCGGGAGCAGCCTAATGTACCGGAAAATCCTGATTTCAATTGCACTTAGCTCGATATTCACCTCGCCGGCCTTCTCTCAATTCTCGGACAACAAGGTCGTCATTGGCGTCATGGGCGATCAAAGCGGCGTAGTCTCCGATGTCGGCGGGCCGGGCTCGATCAAGGCCGCGCGCATGGCCGTTGCCGATTTTGGCGGCTCGATCGACGGGGTCCCGATCGAGATCATCACCGCGGACCATCAGAACAAGCCGGATGTCGCCTCAGCCATCGCACGCGAGTGGTTTGACCGGCAAGGTGTCGACGCCATTGTCGACCTGCCGCATTCGGGCGCGGTGTTCGCGCTGATGACGATCGCGACCGAAAAGAAGCGGTCGCTCCTGGTATCGGGTGCCGCCAGCGTCGAAATCACTGGCGCACGCTGCTCGCCCTACGTCACCCATTGGACCGACGACACTTACGCGCTGGCGCGCGGCACGGCTGCGGCGCTGACCGAGCAGGGCCAGAAGTCCTGGTTCTTCCTGACCGCCGACTACGCGTTCGGCCATGACCTGGAGAAGGACGCCAGTGCCGTGGTGCAGGAGCGCGGCGGCAAGGTGCTCGGCAGCGCGCGTCATCCGCTCAACACCGCCGATTTTGCCTCGCTGCTGTTGCGCGCCCAGGGCTCGAACGCGCAGGTGGTGGCGCTTGCGAGCGCCGGCGCCGACACCGTCAATGCGATCAAGCAGGCCGGCCAGTTCGACATCATGCGCACGCAGAAGATCGCGGCGCTCCACGCTTTCGTGACCGACGTCCACAGCCTCGGCCTGGAAGCGGTGCAGGGACTGATCATCACCACGGGGTTCTATTGGAATGACAGCGACGGCACCCGCGACTTCGCGC
This sequence comes from Bradyrhizobium sp. USDA 10063, assembly GCF_054063735.1. NCBI lineage: Bacteria > Pseudomonadati > Pseudomonadota > Alphaproteobacteria > Hyphomicrobiales > Nitrobacteraceae > Bradyrhizobium > Bradyrhizobium sp. USDA 10063. The sequence goes on from NZ_JBSSGP010000002.1 coordinate 2,679,845, forward strand.
TGCGCTTCCTGAAGGAACACGGCCGAATGCCGACCCGCGAACAGGCCGGCGTCTATTCCGGCGTGCTGCATTTCCTGAAAGCGGCGAGAAGCCCGAAAAGCGACGATGCCGCGATCGTCAATGCCGAGATGCGCCAGCTTCCGGTCGATCGGTTCGGGCGGCAGGCCGTCCTGCAGCAGAACGGCCGCGTCGCCTATGACCTCGGCGTCTACCGCGTGAAATCGCCGGCGGCGAGCCGGCAGCCCTGGGACTATTACGAGCGGATCGCCACCGTTCCCGCCGCGACCGCGTTCCGCCCGGCGGCCGAGTCCGGCTGCAGCATCACAGCCTCAGTTCGATGATGACCGACCCTGCGCTTCCAAACCACCTGTCGGCCAGCATGCTGGCCGACAGGCTCAAACGCGGCGACATAAACGCCGTCGACCTGATGAATGCCTGCCTGGACCGGATCGCCGCGCGTGAGCCTGATGTCAAGGCGTGGGCCTTCCTCGATGCGGAACGGTCGCGCGAGCAGGCGCGGCGTGCGGACGAGCACCGCGCATCAGGCGGGCCGCTCGGCGTGCTGCACGGCCTGCCGGTCGGGGTGAAAGACGTATTCGACACCGCCGACATGCCCTCCGAATATGGCAGTGAGACGCTTCGCGGCTGGCGGCCAAACGCCGATGGGGATGCCGTGGCGGCGCTGCGCCGCGCCGGCGCGATCATTGTCGGCAAGACGGCGACATCCGAATTCGGGATGTACCATCCGAGCCCGACCCGCAATCCTCAGGATCTGTCGCGCTCGCCGGGCGTGTCGTCGGCGGGTTCTGCCGCCGCCGTCGTCGACCACATGGTGCCGCTGGCGCTCGGCACGCAGCATACCGCCTCGACCACCCTTCCCGCGTCGTTCTGCGGCGCGTTCGCGTTCAAGCCCTCGCTGGGATTCACATCGATGGCGGGATCGAACGTACTGGTGCCGCGGATGGCGCATCTCGGCCTGCTGGCCCGCTCGGTCTCGGATCTGTGCCTGTTCGCCGGGGCGTTCGATCCCGCATTGGCCGCAGTTCAGCCTGCGGCCTCAGCGCCCCGTCTTGGTGTAGTGAAGGGGCCGGGCTGGAAGCTGATCGCCGACGACGCAGGCCAGGCATTCGAGACATTCATCCAGTCACTGCCGACCGCGACTGTGGAGGTCGAACTCCCGGTTGAATTCGATCAGGCGCTGGACGTCACCTTCGGGCTGCTCAACGCGCATCTCGCCTATCGCTTCGGCTCGGCGCCGGCCGAAACCATCCGCCGCTATTGCGCGCCGCTGCAGCAGGGCATCGAAGCCGGCCGCACCGTCAGCGCGGCACAATACCTCACGCTCGATGCGCAGGCCGACCGTCTCGTCGAACTGGCCTCGCTTCTGTTCATCGAACACGACGCGTTGATCACCCTGTCGGCGCCGGGCGAGGCGACCAGGCTGGAAGAAGGACCGGGCTCCGGCGTCATGTCGATGCCATGGAGCCTCTGCGGCCTGCCCACCGTCTCGCTGCCACTGCTCAGGGGCAGTCAGGGGCTTCCGATCGGCGTCCAACTGATAGGAGCTCGTGGGCGCGATGGCGACTTGTTGCGCGTCGCCGGTTGGCTCGAGAATGCGGCCCTTTCCAATCAAGCGCGCAGCAGCGCAGGCGGCCTGGAATTCTGATGCGACGCGCGATCCTTCAGGCGGCCGCGCTGTGCCCGTCGGAGTGCCCGGCGATTTCGGCACAGCCGGTACGCCAGGAAGGATGCGACGGATGCCAACCGAGCTCGCGCCTGGCTTTGACGTTCGAGCCCGCCCGCACCTCGGTCATCATCGCCACCATATGTTCGCCGGCGAGCAGTCGGCCGAGCCAAGTGGGCACATGAAATGGCGGCTTGGCGCCCACGATCGCCGCAAGCGCCGGCAGCCATTCGCTGACTTCCGCGGGCTCGTCGTCGACGATGTTGTAGATGTTGCCCGCCTTGCCGCGCTCGATCGCGGCGACAGTCGCAGACGCCGCATCCGCGACGTGGATGAATGACCACCAGCCGCCGCCGTCGCCGATCATCGGCACGCGCCGGCGCCGCAATTGATCGATCATCGCCCGCGACAGTATTCCGGTATCGGGGCCGTAGAACGATCCGTATCGGAGCACGATTCCTTCCGGCTGTTGCGAGCCGGTGACGGCCCGCTCCAGGTGCTGGATCGCTTCCAGGGTGCGGCGCAATTCCTGCGGCGGATCGGGATCGAGTGGATCGGCTTCGGTTTTGACGGGCGCGCCGCCGCGGCCATAGGTCCAGCCGCAGAAGCTTTGCGCGACGAAGCGCCTGACTCCGGCTTCGCGCGCGGCCGCCAGCAGGAAATCGGTGCCCAGGGTGCGCAGCCGGTTGGTGACCGCGAAGGCGCGATCGAAATGGCGGAGATCGGTGACAGCGGCGAGGTCTGTCATCTGATGGACGATCACCTCGGGCTGCTTCGCAATGACCGCGGCGCGGATGGCCTGTGCATCGAGCCCATCGACGATGACAGGCTCCGCGCCCATCTGCTTGATCGCCTCGGCCTTCGCCGGCGTTCGCGTGGTGCCGATCACGGAATGGCCGGCCAGGATCAGGGCGGGAACGAGTTGCCGTCCAATGGCGCCGGTGGCGCCTGCCACAAAGATGCGCATGGCGTGGTCCCCATGTTCGTTGCGACCATCCGGCACGTAATCGGGCCGACCATGAATTCAAGCACGCAAATGCGACACACGCGCAAAGCCTGCCAACACGACGCAGTTTATTGAGACGCCAGGATCCAGCGGAACGCGCGCCGTAACTCGGCGCGGCCGTCGCGGCCATACCAGCGCCCATGCGCGAGGAGGATCCGTTCCGGATCCCAGTCGATCATCGTTTCAACGGCGGCCCTCACCGCGGCCTTGTTCCGCAAAAAGCTCAGCCGCATGTCGCGCGGCGTGCTCCCATCGGGATCTCGAACGCCGCCGGCCCAGATGAGAAACCGCATAAGGCGCGTTTCGATCTTTTGTGCCTCGAAATTCTCGATCAGGTCGGTCAGGACCAACGTACGGGACGGCCTGTGGAAGAACGCGACTTCCGTCATGTAGCTTCCCGTGATCGGCAGCGTCGCCATCTGGTCATCCCAGGGATAGCCGGAGGTCCGATCGAGCGTTTCACCATCGAAGTCCAATCGGCTGCCGCCCTGCTGCTTCGTCTTGGGCGCAAGAAAGACCCGGGCATCCGGATACGCGGCACGCCAATCTGGTATCCACCAATAGTGCAGCCGGTTCGGCCCGATGATCCAGCGCGGAACTCCGATCTCTCCGATCTCGGCCTTCAGCGCGGGAACCAGGGGCGTCGGCGAGTGAATGAAGAGGTTTCCTTCTGCCAAGCGAAATACCGTCGCCCGCGTGGGAAACGGCGCCTTGAGCCAGGACGGGCCAAATTGGATCACTGGCCCGTCAATGATCCAGACATCGCCAGCCACCTGCTTGAGCGTATTCAATGGCGGATAGGCTAGATGATTTTCATGCAGCATCGCTTCTCCAAACGTCGAAGCGTAGCGCTACGTTCAACAAAACGAAAAAAGCGCGCTGTTGGCGCGCCTTTTAAGATTGAACTGCAATCGCCCTAGCGAATCGTGACCGGGGCCGGCAGCGGCGGGACCGCGGTGGGCTGCGTGCCCGGCAACGGAGCAGCCTGCGCCTGGGTCGGCGCCGGAGCGGCCGCAACGGGCCCGCCGGGCGGCGGCGCAGCGGAGGCGGTGGCGGTTCCAGGCGGCGGACCGCCCGGCAGCACCACCACCCGGGTGCCGACCTTCACGCGATCGAAGAGGTCGGAGACGTCCTCGTTCAGCATGCCGATGCAGCCCGAGGAGACGAACTTGCCGATCGTCGATGGCTGGTTGGTGCCGTGGATGCGATACACGGTCGAGCCGAGATACATCGCGCGCGCGCCGAGCGGGTTGCCGGGGCCGCCGGCCATGAAGCGCGGCAGATAGGGCTGGCGCTCGATCATCTCGGTCGGCGGATACCAGTCCGGCCACTCCGCCTTGCGGCTGATCTTCTGTACGCCGGTCCAGGTGAAGCCGTCGCGGCCGACACGAACGCCGTAGCGGACCGCGCGGCCGCCGCCCAGGATGTAGTAGAGGTAGGTGTTCGAGGTATCGACCACGATGGTGCCTGCCGGCTCCTTGGTGGCGAACGAGACTTCCTGGCGGCGCAGGTTCGGTGGCAATTGCACCGGAGCTGCTTCCGGCTGCTCCTCCGGCGGCAGAGCCGCGACCGTCATCGGCCGGCCGTCGCTGCCGACCTGGGGCTGCTGCGGCACGGCGCCGGTCACGGCGGGCGTACCACCCGCGGCGCCCACGGACTCCGGCGGGCGCATGGCGCGATCGTCGTTGCGGTCAGGATAATTATAGTTCTGCGCCGGGGGACGATCGGCATAGATCACCGGTGGCGGACCCGCCGGACGGCCGTACCGCGGATCATCCGGCGACATGACAGGGCCGGTCGGAACATTGCGGTCGGAATAGACCGGCGGCGGCGAGCCCATCGGGCGGCCATAGCGGGGATCGTTGGGTGAAAGCACGGGGCCGGGCGGCGACAGCGCCGCCGAGTGCTGGCCGTTCGGCGCCTCGTCGTCTTCTTCGAAGACATCAAAATCCGGCAGCCGGCGGTCGTCGCGCACGTAGCCGGGTGGCGGTGGCGGATAGGTGCCGGGAGCGGCGGAATAGACTGGACCAGGACCTGCGGGATAGGCCTGCTGCGCATAGGCAAGCGAAATTCCTGCCGCGCCGAACGCGGCGGCAGCACAAATCGTCAGAATGCGGTTGATCATCATCGCTCTTGTATAGTCCCCAAGCCACACCGGACCGTTAACGGCAGTTGAAGGAAGATAGCGGCGCATTCAAGACAATTCCGCGAAATCCGGCCCGAATCGGTCATTTTGTGATTAGGCGCGATCGCTGCGGCAAAGATGCCTCACCATTCAGGAAAAATTATTCCGGGGGACTACGGGCGTCATTCCCCGACATTGGTTGCGATATCCTCGAATCGGCCTGATTCGCCGCCCGCGAGCCGGCCTTGCCCTGTGATCACCGCGTTTCCTCTGGCTCACAAGAACACTTAGGCAAAGACGGAACCGCGCCCATGCTTCCCGGCCTTCGTTTCCTGTTCGCCGCGATCGTGCTGTCGACGTCGGTCCTGATCTTCGGATTGGGCGCCGCCGCGCTTCTACGGGCTGCCCATGAGGAAGTCGCGAACATCCCGGCGCGACGTAGCCCGCCGGAGCCCGTCTTCGCGCAAGCGCAGGAGACGCTGCCGATGGAGTCGCCGCCGACGCTCGCCATGCTTCGTGTCGATCCGCCCGCGGCAGAGATGACGGAAAAGGCGCCGGAAACCGCCGAGACGTCCCCTGCTCCCACCGCGCCAACCACCGACGCATCCGTGCCGGCCGAGCCCGACCAGGTTGCCGCCGTGAAGTCGGATGAGGCTGGCTCGAGCGAAGCATCGCCAGCCGGCCTGCCGGTGGCCGATGCTCCGGAACCCCAGGCGCCGCCGACGGCAGCCCAGACGGACACTCCTGCTCCCGCTATGGAGATCTCTGCTCCCGCCGAGGAAGCCAAGCCTGCGGCGGTCGCGGAGGCTCCACCCGCGAGCGACGCCACGCCCTCCGCACCCGAAGTGCCGGCCGCAACGGGAGAGAGCCCAGCCTCGACCAGGATCGCCACGCTGGGCGGCCCTGCGGTCACTGTCGAGGAAACGACGTCAGCAAAAAGCGTGGACGCAAAGCCGGATCAAAGCGCGGCCAAGAAGCGGGCACGGGCGGAACGTGCCAAGGAACGCCGGCGCATGGCGCAGCGCCCGCCCGCGCCACCGCAGGCACTGCCTCAGCAGACGTTCGATCCGTTCGGCCAGCCGACGATGGTGCGCCCGACGCGCTGATCGCCTGCAATCAAGCAGGTCCCGTCGCGATCGGCGGCCCGTCCGGCAGGCCCCATTCGGCCCAGGAGCCGTCATAGAGCGCACTGCCGCGCACGCCGAGGCGATAGAGCGCGAGCGTCAGCACCAGCGCCGAGACGCCGGAGCCGCAACTGGTGACGATCGGCTCTGCCGTATCGACGCCGGCGGACGCGAATGCCTTGCGCAGTTCATCGAGCGGCTTCATCGCCCCGGTCTTGGCGTCGAACAGATCGGCATAGGGAACGTTGCGGCTGCCGGGAATGTGGCCGGAGCGCCGGCCGGGCCAAGGCTCGACCACCGTGCCCTCAAACCGCGGGCGCGGCCGCGCGTCGATCACCTGCTCCTTCTTGGTCTCGATATTGTCCAGCAATTGCTCCTTGCTACGGACGAAGCTCGGATCGAACCTGGCCTGGAATTTTCCAGGGTTCGGCGTGACAGGACCTGATTCTGTCGGACGTCCCTCAGCCTTCCACTTCTGCAAGCCGCCGTCGAGCACCTTCACGTTCGGATGGCCGAACGACAGGAACATCCACCACGCCCTGGGCGCGGCGACCCAGCCGCCGGCATCATAGGCGACCACGGTGTCACCGGAGGAGATGCCGAGCGCGGAAACGTCCCGCGCGAACTGCTCGGCGGTCGGATACATGTGCGGGCGCGGATCGCTCTTGTCGGCGATCGCATTGACGTCGAAGAACACCGCACCGGGAATGTGGGCCGTGACGAAATCGTCCGCCGGCAACGGCAGCACGCCCGGCATCTTGTAGGAAGCGTCGATCACCTTGATCTTGGGATCGCCGAGATGGGCGGCAAGCCAATCGGTGGAGACGAGCGGGTCGTCGGTGGCGGTCATGAATGCAATCTCCGGCGCTTCGCAAATCGTCATTGCCGGGCTTGACCCGGCAATCCATCCTCTTCGAAAGGATGCTCTTTGTAAGGATGGACACGCGGGTCAAGCCCGCGTGTGACGAGCTTATTTCTTCGGCTCCCATTTCTCGATCGGGCCGCCAGCGTCGCGCCAGGCGGCGAAACCGCCGCCCATATGGGCGACCGGCTTCAGTCCCATGTCCTGCGCCGTCTTCGCGGCCAAGGCCGAGCGCATGCCGCCGGCGCAATGGAAGATGAACTTCTTGTCCTCCTGGAAGATCGGCTTGGCATAGGGGCTCGCCGGATCGATCCAGAACTCGAGCATGCCGCGGGTGCACGAGAAGGCGCCCGGGATCTTGCCCTCGCGCTCGATCTCGCGGGGATCGCGGATGTCGACGATCACGACATCGTCGTTCGGGAGGATCTTGATCGCATCAGTGGCGCTGATGGTCTCGATCTCGGCATTGGCCTCGTCCATCATCTGCTTGATGCCGCGGTGAATGGTTTGGGGCATGAGGCTCTCCCTTGGTTGTTGGTTGTCATTCCGGGGCGATGCGTAAGCATCGAACCCGGAATCCATTCCTCCGCTCGGCGCAAGTAGCTGAATGGATTCCGGGTTCGCGCTTCGCGCGCCCCGGAATGACGAGACCTACCTTACCAGCTCCTTCATCGCATTCTCCAGACCTTCGATCGTGATCGGGTACATGCGCTCGGCGAAGATGCGGCGGATGATGGTGGTCGATTCCGAGTAATCCCAGTGCTTCTGCGCCACCGGGTTGAGCCACACTGCGTGCGGATAGGTGCGGATGATGCGATCGAGCCAGACCGAACCGGCTTCCTCGTTGACGTGCTCGACCGAGCCGCCGGGGACCATGATCTCGTAGGGCGACATCGAGGCGTCGCCGACGAACACCACCTTGTAGTCGTGCGGGTATTTGTGCAGCACATCCCAGGTCGGCGTGCGGTCGGTGAAGCGCCGCTTGTTCTGCTTCCAGACGCCTTCATAGAGGCAGTTGTGGAAGTAGAAATATTCCATGTGCTTGAATTCGGTCTTGGCGGCCGAGAACAATTCCTCGACCTGCTCGATGTGCGAATCCATCGAGCCGCCGATATCGAAGAACACCAGGACCTTCACCGCGTTGCGCCGCTCGGGGCGCATGTGCACGTCGAGATAGCCGTGATTGGCGGTTTCCTTGATCGTGGTGTCGAGATCGAGTTCGTCGGGCGCGCCGGTGCGGGCGAACTTGCGCAGACGCCGCAGCGCGATCTTGATGTTGCGGATGCCGAGCTCGACATTGCCGTCGAGATCCCTGAACTCGCGCTTGTCCCACACCTTCACGGCGCGGTTGTTGCGGTTCTTCTCCTGCCCGATGCGGATGCCTTCGGGATTGTAGCCGTGAGCTCCGAACGGAGACGTGCCGGCGGTGCCGATCCACTTGTTGCCGCCCTGGTGCCGGCCTTTCTGCTCCTCCAGCCGCTTGCGGAGCGTCTCCATGAGCTTGTCCCAGCCCATGGCTTCGATCTGCTTCTTCTCTTCCTCGGTGAGGTATTTTTCCGCGAGCTTCTTCAGCCACTCCTCAGGGATCTCCGCTTTGTCCATGGCATCGAGCAGGCTCTCCAGCCCCTTGAACACGGTGCCGAAGACGCGGTCGAACTTGTCGAGATTGCGCTCATCCTTCACCAGCGCCGAGCGCGACAGGTAATAGAAATTCTCGACGCTCTGCTCGGCGAGGTCGGCGTCGAGCGCCTCCATCAGCGTCAGATATTCGCGCAAGGTCACGGGGACCTGGGCGTCGCGCAGCGATGTGAAGAACTGCAGGAACATGTTCCATAGATCGCGCGCCGGGGTCGCGTCGTCAAGGGCACTCGGGACCGTTACTGTGGCGTCTTGGGTTCGGCGCCAAGGCGTGAGGATCATTCCGCGGGGCGGAAACAATGCGCCTAATTTCAAGGCGGTAGCGATGACCTCAGTTGCGTGCAGGCGCTGGAATCCGCGCTAGACCTGCTTGGTTTTTCCATTAGTATCAAATTGAAACTCATTCCGACGGGGTAGTATGAAATTCACGGGTACCAAGGATTATGTCGCCACCGATGACCTCAAAGTCGCTGTCAACGCCGCCATCGTGCTGGAGCGTCCGCTTCTGGTGAAGGGCGAGCCCGGCACCGGCAAGACGGTGTTGGCAGAAGAGGTCGCCAAGGCGCTCGATGCACCGCTTCTGACCTGGCACATCAAGTCCACCACCAAGGCGCAGCAAGGCCTCTACGAATACGACGCGGTGTCGCGCTTGCGCGACAGCCAACTCGGCGACGCGCGCGTCTCGGACATCAAGAACTACATCAAGCGCGGCAAGCTGTGGGAAGCCTTCACCAACGAGAAGCGCCCGGTGCTGCTGATCGACGAGATCGATAAGGCCGATATCGAATTCCCCAACGATCTGCTGCTCGAGCTCGATCGCATGGAGTTCTTCGTCTACGAGACCGGCGAGAGCATCAAGGCCAAGCTCCGCCCGATCGTGATGATCACCTCGAACAACGAGAAGGAATTGCCGGACGCCTTCCTGCGCCGCTGCTTCTTCCACTACATCAAGTTCCCCGATGCCGACACGATGGAAAAGATCGTCGACGTGCATTTCCCCGGCATCAAGAAGCGCCTGGTGGAAGAGGCCTTGCGCATCTTCTTCGAGGTACGGGAAGTGCCGGGCCTGAAGAAGAAGCCGTCGACCTCCGAATTGCTCGACTGGCTGAAGCTGCTCCTGAACGAGGACATCACGCCGGAGATGCTGCGGGAGCGCGATCCGCGCAAGTTGATTCCGCCGCTTCACGGCGCGCTGCTCAAGAATGAACAGGACGTGCACCTGTTCGAACGGCTGGCGTTCCTGAGCCGCCGCGAAGTCTGACTTGACGATTTACGAAGCGCCGGGGAGCACCCCGGCGCTTCGCGCAATATGCCGACGAAACAATAAATACCAACAAAACAACAAAGAGCGGGGAAGATGAACGTCCAGACACAGATACGCGCCGCCGAGCCCGTCACCTCTGAGCATTTCGATGTTTTGATCGTGGGCGCCGGCATTTCCGGCGTCGGCGCCGCCTACCATCTGACCACGCAATGCCCAGGGACCAGCTTCGTCGTGCTGGAGACGCAGAAGACGTTTGGCGGCACCTGGAGCACGCACCGTTATCCCGGCATCCGCTCCGACAGCGATCTCCATACCTTCGGCTATCGCTTCAAGCCGTGGACCAGCGCGCCGATCGCAACCGCGGCCGAGATCCTGAAATATATGGGCGAGGTGATCGAGGAGAACGACCTCGCGCGCCACATCCGCTATCGCCACACCATCACATCGGCGAAATGGTCGAGCGAGACCAATCTCTGGACCATCGACGCCACGCGTACCGACACCGGCGAACACTTCCGCTTCACCACCAATTTCTTCTGGATGTGCCAGGGCTACTATCGCCATGCCGAGGGCTATACGCCCGAGTGGAAGGACATGGCCAAGTTCAAGGGCCCGATCGTGCATCCGCAGAAGTGGCCGGAGGATCTCGACTACAAGGGCAAACGCGTCGTCGTGATCGGCTCCGGCGCCACCGCCGCGACGCTGATCCCGGCGATGGCCAAGGACGCCGGCCATGTGACCATGCTGCAACGCTCGCCGACCTATTTCCGCACCGGCCGCAACGCGATCGAGATCGCGGAGCAACTGCGGCAGTTGCAGGTCGACGAGAAATGGATTCACGAGATCACCCGCCGCAAGATCCTGTTCGACCAGGACGCCTTCACCCGCAAGACGTTTGAGAAACCTGAAGAGGCCAAGAAGGACTTGCTGTCCGCGGTCGAAGCCTATCTCGGCAAGGACTATGACATCGCAACCCACTTCACACCGCGCTATCGCCCGTGGCGGCAGCGCATCGCCTTCATTCCGGACGGCGACCTGTTCCAGGGCATCAAGGCCCGGCAGGGCGTCGGTCGTGACCGACGAGATCGAACGCTTCACCGAGAAGGGCATCCTGCTGAAGTCCGGCAAGGAGCTCGAGGCCGACATCATCGTCACTGCGACCGGCTTCAATCTCTGCGCCACCGGCGACATCGAATTCGAGGTCGACGGCAAGCCGCTCGATTTCGCCGATACCGTGACCTATCGCGGCATGATGTTCACCGGCGTGCCTAATCTCGTCTGGGTGTTCGGCTATTTCCGCGCCAGCTGGACGCTGCGCGTCGACCTCGTCGCCGACTTCGTCTGCCGCCTGCTCACGTACATGAAGGAAACGGGCGCGAAGAAGGTCACGCCGGCGTTGCGCGCCGAGGACCACAACATGCCGATCCTGCCGTGGATCGACGAGGAGAACTTCAACCCCGGCTACATGCTGCGCGGCATGCATCTGCTGCCGAAGCGCGGCGACAAGCCGGAATGGCAGCACAACCAGGACTACTGGGCCGAGAAGGACGAGTTTTCCGACGATCGATCTGACGGACAAGGCGTTCGTGTACAGTTAGACCCTCATGGTGAGGAGCCGCGTAGCGGCGTCTCCGGACGATGCTTCGCATCGCCGGGAGAACCATGAGGCCCCGCCGGTGGCCTCATCCTTCGAGACGCGCTTCGCGCTCCTCAGGATGAGGGGAAGCGTTCGAGCGCGTCCCAAAGTCTACTCAAGCCATTTCGGGAAACTTCACCGATTCCATCGCCTGCTTGCCGCGGATCAGGTCGGAGGCCTTGTCGGCGATCATCATCGTTGAGGCGTTGAGATTGGCGGAGATCATGCGCGGCATAATGGAGGCGTCGACCACGCGCAGGCCCTGCAAGCCATGGACGCGGAGTTGGTCGTCGACCACGGCCCATCTGGCATCGGCCGGACCCATCCGGCAGGTGCAGCCGGGATGGAACGTCGTGGTGCCGCGCTCGGTCGCCGCCGCCAGGAATTCGTCGTCGGTCTGCACGGTCGGGCCAGGAAAATCCTCGTAATCGTAATAGGGCGCAAGCGGCGCCGACTTCAGCAAGCGGCGCGCCAGCTTCATGCCGGCGACGACGACGCGACGATCGAGCTCTTCGACGAGATAGTTGGTCTGGATGATCGGCGGCGCGAACGGATCCGAGGTGCGGATGCGGACGTAGCCGCGGCTCTCCGGCCGCTGCTGCCAGGAGGCGACCGTCATGCCGGGCTCGTCCTCGAGCTGGCCCTGCACGCCCTCCTTGTAGCTCGCGGGCGTGAAGGTGAGCTGGAGGTCCGAGCTCTCCGTGGTCTCGCCGGAATGCCAGAAGCAATAGACCATGGTCGGCGACAGCGACAGCAGGCCGCGCCGCGTCGTCGCCCATTTCAACGCCTCAACCCACAGGCTGAGGCCACGCCGGAGCTCGTTGATGGTCTTGATGTTCTTGACGCGCGCGACCGAGCGCGGCGCGTAATGGTCCTGCAATCCCTCACCAACGCCTGGCAATGCGTGGCGCACCTCGATGCCGTGCGACTGCAACAGTTCCGGCGAACCGACGCCGGACAATTGCAGGACCTGCGGCGAGTTATAGGCGCCGCCGGAAAGGATCACTTCCTTGCTCGCGCGCACCTCGACCGGCTCGCCGCCGCGCCCTCCCCTCAAGTAGCGCACACCGACCGCGCGCTTGCCCTCGAAGATGATGTTGGTGACATGCGCATGCGTGCGCACATCGACGTTCGGCCGCTTGCGCGCCGGATGCAGGAACGCTTTCGCCGCGCTCATGCGCAGGCCGTTCTGGATCGTGCGCTGGCAGTAGGACACGCCTTCCTGGATCGCGCCGTTGTAGTCGGGATTACGCGGAATGCCGAGACTGACGGCGCCTTCCATGAAGGCCTCGCAGAGCGGGTCCTGCCAGTCCATGGTGGTGACGGTGAGGCTGCCGTCGCGGCCGCGATAGGTATCGTCACACTCGCCGACGCGGCGTTCCATCCGCTTGAAATAGGGCAGCACGTCCGGATAGCCCCAGCCGCGGTTGCCGAGCTGCGCCCAGGTGTCGAAATCCTGACGCTGGCCGCGATTGTAGATGTGGCCGTTGATCGACGACGAGCCACCGAGCGTCTTGCCGCGCGGCGCATAGATGCTGCGGCCGCCGGTCCAGGGGCCCGGCTCCTGCTGGTAGGCCCAGTTGACGCTCTTCATGTGGAACGTCTTGATGAAGCCGGCCGGCAGATGGATGTAGGGGTGCCAGTCCTTGGGGCCCGCTTCGAGCACGCACACCGTGGTGCCGGCATCCTCGCTCAAGCGATTGGTGAGAACGCTACCGGCGGAGCCCGCGCCGATGATCACATAATCGAACGTTTCCATCGTCTTCGTTTCTGGCGCGGCAGAGCGGCTACCGCGGCTTTTCGTTGAGTTGATAGTTGAGATGCGCCTTCACCGTCGGCCATTCGCTGGCGATAATGCTGTAGACGACGGTGTCGCGCAACGTGCCGTTTGGTGCGATCTGGTGGCTGCGCAGGACGCCGTCCAGCTTGGCGCCGAGCCGCTCGATGCCGCGGCGGCTCTGGTGGTTGAAGAAATGCGTGCGGAACTCTACCGCAATGCAATCGAGCGCCTCGAAGGCGTGCGTCAGTAACAACAATTTGCACTGCGTATTGACCGCGCTGCGCTGCACACGCCTCGCGTACCAGGTCGAACCGATCTCCACGCGCCGGTTGGGCGCATCGACATTCATGTAGGTCGTCATGCCCGCGATGGTGCCGTCGGCATCGAACACCGTGAACGGCAGCATCGATCCCGCCGTCTGCAGGCCAAGCCTGCGGTCGATCTCTTTGCGCATGTCTTCGGGACGCGGAATGAAGGTGTACCAGAGCTTCCAGAGCTCGCCGTCCTTCACGGCCTCGATGAGACCATCGGCATGATCCTGCGACAGCGGCTGCAGCCGCGCATGCGCGCCGCGAAGGGTGATCGGTTCAAGCCAGGGCATCCGGTATCCTTTCCGTCATTGCGAGGAGCGCAGCGACGAAGCAATCCATTCTATCCCCGCGCGGCGGCATGGATTGCTTCGCTTCGCTCGCAATGACGTCTTAGCATCACTTGTTCAAAAAATTCAGCGGCAACCCCGGCCGCGCCCAATCCATCGCGATCAGCTCACCCTTGCCTGACAGCGTGATGTAGGCGGTCTTCAGCTCAGGTCCACCGAACGCGATATTGGTGGTGACGCGGTCGCCGGTCGGAACCTGCTCGACCAGGGTACCGTCAGGCGCGATCACGGAGATGCAGCCCGAGACCAGGGTCGCCACGCAGACATTGCCGCTCGCTTCCACCGCAAGCGAATCGAACATCTGATAGCCGCCGAGCCCCGCGACCGGCTTGCCGCGTTCGCCGCGATAGATGACGTCGCGCGGCCTGACAGTGCCGGGCGCGGAAAGATCGTAGGCCCACAGCCGCGCCGTGGGTGTCTCGGCGATGTAGACCGTGTTCTCGTCCGGCGACAGGCCGATGCCGTTGGCCGGCAGCAGGCCGTGCACGCCTTCGACGATGTCCTTCATGCCGGGCTTGATGTAGTAGAACGCGCCGACATCCATCTCGCGGGCACGCCGCTTGCCGAGATCGGAGAACCAGAGCCCGCCATGCCTGTCGAAGACAAGGTCGTTCGGTCCCCGCAAGGAATGCTCGCCGCATTTGTCGACGACGGTCTCGACCTTGCCCGACTGCAGGTCGACGCGCTGGATCGAGCCGCCGAGATAGTCCTCGGGCTGCGGTCCCGGCATGATCGTGTTGCGCGTCGGAATCCAGCTAAAGCCGCCATTGTTGCAGACATACATCTTGCCGTCGGGTCCGAGCGCCGCGCCGTTCGGGCCGCCGGGAATTTGCGCCACCACTTCCTTGCGCCCGTCGGGATAGACCCGCGTCAACCGTTTGCCGCGGATTTCGACCAGCACCACCGATCCGTCCGGCATCACCACCGGCCCTTCCGGAAATTCAAGATCGGTAGCGAGAACGCGGATATTGGCCATGAAATCCTCCCGGCTGCTTGTGGCTGCAAGGGGACTTCTCAACCCCGCGCAACATGTCGTTTGGCGCAGAGTTATGGCAAAGACGCTGTCGCTTGCCAAGCAAGCGCGAAGGCAAGGCAGCCTTGCGGCGACGCCTACTCCTTCACGGGCACCCAGATCTCGAGGCCGCCATTGCCGGTCGAAGGATCGAACTTCTCGTCATAGCGCTCGAAGTTCGGCGCATCGGCCGCTTTCATGCCGGACTGCGGCAGCCAGTGATTCCAGATCGTGTTCACGGTCCGCCGGATCGTGGAGATGTGCTCGCTATGGGTGAAGACAGCGTATCTCTGCTCGGGGATTCGCACCCGGCTGAACTCGCGTGGCAAATCGGAGAAGTCGGCGACCTCGACACCGGCGATGTAATCGAAATTGCCGGCGTCATCGCCGTTGCAGCAGACGCCATAGGCGACGTTGCCGATCCGGCCGGGAACATTGCCGACTGTCTGGTGAAAGCGTTGCCACTGGTTCGGGATGCCGGCGCCGTCGCAATTCCCATGATTGTAGCGCTCGCCGACGCCGGCGACGAGGAACGCCTTGGCGGTCGCAATACGCGGCGGGCTCAGATGATCGAGCGCGGTTGAATCCATCATGATCGGCTCCTGTAGCTTCAGCTTGCTGAGGCACGTCGTGGCGCGAACCGTTTCGGGCGTGACGCCGAAATGGTCGCGGAACGCGCGGGTGAACGCTTCGTGGGAGCCGTAGTCCGCATCCAGCGCGAGACTGAGAATATCAGGCGCGCCGCGTGCGAGCGCGCGAGCCGCCTCGCTGAGACGGCGGGCGCGCACGTATCGCATCACCGAAAACCCGGTCGCCGCCGCAAACGCACGCACCAGATGGAAGCGCGAGACCCCGGCAACGCCGGCAATCTCGTCGAGCGTCAGCGGCTGACCAAGATGGCTCTCGATGTACCAGAGCGCCTTCTGGGCTGGATTCATGGCTGTCGGCCTTCCTTCGAAGCGCATCCATCATGCGCGATCGCGTCGTGCGCCGTTTGACAGTCCTTGCTGTCATAACGATCGGAGCGTCGTTCCGTCCCACGGAAATTGCAATCCACCCCTTCACTGGCAAGGCAAGGCCAATCGTGCATACTCGCTGACGCATCGATCCGACGGCTCACCTCAAGCTGCCCATAATCAAGACTTCAAGAGCCGCAGCGAAATGTCAGGGAGGACAATGATGCGCTATCGACGCCTGAACTATGCCCGATCCACGCTGCTCGCGGGACTTCTGGCCATCGCGCTCGCGGGAACTGCCAGCGCGCAAAAGAAATACGACCCCGGTGCAACCGACACCGAGATCAAGATCGGCAACATCATGCCCTACTCCGGCCCGGCTTCGGCTTACGCCACGATCGGCAAGACCGAAGCGGCCTATTTCAAGAAGCTCAACGCCGAAGGCGGCATCAACGGCCGCAAGGTCAACTTCGTCAGCTATGACGATGCCTATAGCCCGCCGAAGACGGTCGAGCAGGCGCGCAAACTCGTCGAGAACGACGAGGTGCTGCTGATCTTCAACCCGCTGGGCACGCCGGGCAATACCGCGATCCAGAAATACATGAACTCGAAGAAGGTGCCGCAGCTCTTCGTCTCCACCGGCGCCGCCAAGTGGAACGACCCGAAGAATTCCCCGTGGACCATGGGCTGGCAGCCGAGCTATCAGGTCGAAGCGCGGATCTATGGCAAGTACATCCTGCAGAACTATCCCGGCAAGACGATCGGCATCCTCTACCAGAACGACGATTTCGGAAAGGACTATGTGATCGGATTGCGCGAGGGTCTTGGCGACCAGGCGAGCAGGCTGATCACCGTGGAGGCCTCCTACGAGACCAGTTCGCCCACGGTGGATTCACAGGTGGTGCAGATCAAAGGCTCCAATCCCGATATCTTCGTCAACATCGCCACTCCGAAATTCGCGGCCCAGGCGATCAAGAAGATCGCCGAGCTGGACTGGCACCCGGTGCAGTTCCTGACCAACGTATCCGGCTCGATCGGCGGCGTCATGAAGCCGGCCGGCTATGAGGCCAGCCAGGGCATACTTTCCACCTCCTATCTGAAGGATCCCAAGGACGCCGAGTGGAAGAACGATCCGGCCATGAACGAGTGGCGGGCATTCATGGCCAAATGGTATCCTGAAGGCGATCTCGACGACGCCGCGACCGTGTTCGGCTATGGCGTCGCCAAGGGGCTCGAGCAGGTGCTGCGCCAATGCGGCGACAACCTCACCCGCGAGAACGTCATGAAGCAGGCGGCCAATCTCGATTTCGAGATCGGCATCTACCTGCCGGGCACGCGCATCAAGACCGGCCCGAACGACTTCGCGCCGATCGAGCAGCTCCAGATGATGCGCTTCAAGGGCGAAAGCTGGGAACGGTTCGGCCCCGTCATGAGCGGCGAGAAGAGCTCTTAAGCAATGAGCCTAAGACAGCTGTCTACGTACTCGTCATGCCCGGGCTTGTCCCGGGCATCCACGTCGCGTTCTCGACGAAGAAGGACGTGGATGGCCGGGACAAGCCCGGCCATGACGGAGAGTTTCGATATCCGCCCTGGAGGCCAACCCATGAAAATCACCAACGTCCGCGCACACCACATCCGCATTCCCTATGACGCCGGCCCCGCAAGCTTCAGGCAGGGCGCGTCGGCGATCGCAGCACTCGACATGGTGCTGGTCGAAGTCTCGACCGATGCCGGCCTCACCGGCTGGGGCGACGCCTTCGCCTATGTCTGTCCACGCACGACCTGCACCGCGATCGAGGAGATGATCGCACCACAAGCGCGTGGCCTCGACGTGCCTGATGCCGCCGGCATTCCCGCCGTGATGGAGCAGATCCAGCGCAACCTGCATCTGTTCGGCCGCTACGGCATCACGATGTTCGCGATCTCGGGATTAGACATCGCGCTGTGGGACCTTGCCGGGAAGGTCAAGGGCATGCCGCTGCATCGGCTGACCGGCGAGGCCAGACGCGCGAAGATCCCGGCCTATGCGAGCTTGATGCGGATCGGCACGCCGGAACATATTGCCGGCGAATGCGAGGCCGCGCTCCGTCGCGGCTACGGCGCGATCAAGCTGCACGAGACCACGACGCCGGCGGTGTTTGCTGCACGCACTGCGATCGGCCGCAACATTCCGCTAATGGTCGATATGAACTGCCCGCTGGACGGCCCGAGCGCAATTGCTTTCGCCCAGGCTTGTCTGGCCGCAACCCCGATGTTCCTCGAGGAGCCGGTCTGGCCGCCGGAGGATTTTGCCACGCTCGCCGACGTGCGCGCCAATGGCGGCCTCGACATCGCGGCGGGCGAGAATGCCTGCACCGTGCATCAGTTCCGCCAGATGATGACGGCGGGCGCCGTCAGCCATGCCCAGCCCTCGGTGATCAAGGTCGGCGGCATCACCGAATTCCTGAAAGTTGCAGCGCTTGCCGATGAACTCGGCGTTAAGATCGTTCCGCACTCGCCCTATTTCGGACCGGGCTTCCTGGCGACGCTGCACCTGATGTCGATACGGGACGACGGCTTGATCGAAGTCTTCTACATGAAACGGCCGGCCTGCCTCTGGCGCGGCCGCGCCGACGTCGATGCGAGCGGCAGTGTCGATGTGCCGCAAGGGCCCGGCCTCGGCTATGAGCCCAACAGAGACGTGATGGAGCAGTACCGCGTATCGTAGCCGATCGATCGCGAGAATTATTTCGCCGTCTCTTTCGCCGCCGGCGCCGAGTCCTTTGCCGGCGGTACGTCGGCTTTCTTCTTCAAGTCCTCGTCCATCTTCTTCTGCGCGGCCAAAAGATCATCCACGCGCTTCTGCAAGGTCGCGGATGCACTCTTGAGGCTTTCGATCTGGCGATTGGCGGCATCGAGCTTCTGCTGGTGATCGGTCACAAGCTTCGTGATCGTCTTCTGCAGGAAATCGACATTGCTTTGCAGACAGCTCGTGCGCCGCTCCCAGGTCTTCTCGACGGTGCAGATCTCAATGCCTGGAACATCCTGCGCATGAGCCTCGGTGCATACCAGTGCAGTGGATGCAAGCGTCACGAGTGCGGCGAGCGTCATGTTAATGTTCATTAAATCCTCCACGCGCTCTTCACGGCAATGTGCTCACAGCGCGGCGACATCATCATAGATACCACACTGTAACCGCATTCCGGCGTTGTGCTTCGCACATTGCGGGGTGCGGGGGGCTTTTGGGAACTCAAACGTTTCCACGCATCGGAAGTGGAGAATAATCAGATGGCAACGCGCGAAAAGCGACTGGCGCAATTCGATGGCAACGGCGAACCTCCGCCGAACGAGATCGTCGAAGTGCTTTGCGAAGATCAGAGCGGCACATATCAGTTGCCGTTCGCCTGTCGCTTTACCGACGGTCATTGGCTCAATGACGAATCCGGCGGCACGGTCGAAGCGACCGTGATCGCTTGGCGCTTTCCACGCGTCAAGCAAACGGGTGTGGCTTAGGAGGCCACAGAAGAGTTGCTACCGGCTTTCTCTTCGCGAGAGACGCGAAGCTCACGCTGAAGCAAAACGTGCGAGAGAGATGAAAGATCATCCCTCTCGCACCCGTTCTGTCTCAAAATGCTACGGGAGAGTTCGCTGCCTTAAGGTTCGGAACGCCGGTGGAACGAAGCGCGTCCGAATCAGTGATCGAGGGCCGTACGCTGTTGTTCACGGCTAGATGTCGGTACCAATCCGAGCCGGCGCACCACATGCAGGAGAACGACCAGCCGCCGCAGCCAACGGCCGACCACAAAAGTTAATTCCTCCGGGGACGACATGACCGGTCACCTCAAGCAACTACTTCCAGGGCGTCACCGGCGGCACCTTGTCGGTGGCCGGCGGCATGTCGACGCTCTTGAAGTCCGCCGGGCTGACGATCTCCAGATATTCCATGTCCGGTGAGTAGTCGAAGAGGTAGTGCACGATACCGGGCCGCTGGTGCACGACGTCGCCGGCCTGTACCAGTGTCGGCTTGTCCTCGTACATGAAACGCGCCCAGCCCTTCATCATGATCACGATCTGGAAATCGCAATCATGGCGATGCCAGCCGGTGCCATCCTCGGGCGGGCAATCGGGATTGGCCTTGACGAGATGGCAAATCACCTGGCCACCGGTGGCATCGGCGATGCCGAGATCGCGGTAGAGGAAGAAGTCGCGCAGGCCCCCGCCCTTGAATTCGGTATCGCCTGGTTTGACGTGAGAGAACTTGCTGACAACGGCATGCTGGTTCATTTGAAGCCTCCAACGTTCTCGATCGCGAGACCCGCGGCTACGCAAGGCGTCCAAATTTTCGGCAGCGTCGCATCGTCGCGTTCACAGCTTGATCTGTGCTATGCGAAATCCGCGCCAGTCGCGTTGCGGTGCGGTGATTTTGGAGATCCCTGCCGCCAAGCGGATGAAGCGCTTGGAATCAAGTCCGAATCTGGGTCGGGCGATTTTTTGCGGCGCAACTAACGTTCGGCTGCGGCTACTCACGCGCGGCTTTCAGGGCGCGAGCTTTAGGCAGAATCTGCACCGGGCTTGAGCCCGCCGAACAGGCAGCCCGCCGACAGCGCTGCCTAATATTCGACCTCCAGCTCCTCGACGTCGGCAGGCTCGGCTTTGGCTGCCTCGATCCACTCGCGCATCTCCGCCATCGACATGATGGTCTCGGCATAGGCCGCAAGCGTCGGCTCGAGCTTGACGTCGTAGGTGATGAAGCGGGTGACGACTGGCGCATACATCGCGTCCGCCATGGTGCGGCGCTCACCGAACAGGAATGGTCCACCGGATTGGGCTAGACACTCGCGCCAGATGGTGCAGACCCGGTCGATATCGGCCTGCGCGCGCGACCAGATCTTGAAGCCGGGGAAATGGCCTTTCAGATTGACCGGCAGCGAGGCGCGCAGCGTCGAGAAGCCGGAATGGATTTCACCGCAGATCGAGCGGCAATGCGCCCGCTTTATGCGGTCGTCCGGCAACAGGCCGGCGTTCGGCATGATCTCGTTGAGGTACTCGGCGATCGCCAGCGTGTCCCAGACCGTAGCGCCCTCGTGGCGCAGACAGGGCACCAGGATCGACGACGACAGCAGCAGGAGCTCCGCGCGGGCCGAGGCGTCATCAGGAGCGGTGATGACCTCCTCGAATTCCAGCCCCGCGAATTTCGCCAGCAGCCAGCCGCGCAGCGACCATGACGAGTAGTTCTTGCTGCTGATGGTCAGTGTCGTTGTCGCCATAGGGCCTTTCCCTCACGTCTCAACGTCGACCGCAGGGACTTAAGCCTCCAGCCTATCCGTGCGGATATCGCCCCTGCTTATTGTCTGGGCGCCGAATATCCCACGCAGCAAGCCACGTGCCAATTTCGAGGGCGGTTCGACGCCGCTTTGGCTTCGATATTGCATAGCAACACGGGGCAAGGGCGGTCGCGTATGATGTCAATGTCAATGATGTACCAAGCCTACCAGAATCACATGGACCTGACGGCACCATGGCGCACGGGGGCCGCAGCGGCACTTAGATATCTTAATCTGGTACCGCAGGGGGTCTCGGACCGGCTGTTCGGCCGGCTTGCGGCCGCACTCGAACTGATCTCGCGCTCGACCCTGACCTATACCCGCCCCGACTATGGCATCGGCAGCGTGAAGGTAGGCAATCGGGAATTGGAGGTGCGGGAGGAGGTCACCTACGCCACGCCGTTCGGATCGCTCCTGCACTTCAAGAAGGTCGATGGACCCGAGCACCCGCGCCTGTTGCTGGTGGCCCCGATGTCCGGTCACTTCGCGACGCTATTGCGCGGCACGGTCACGACGCTGCTGCAGGACCACGACGTCTACATCACCGACTGGCACAACCCGCGCGATATTCCACTCGATCAGGGCCGCTTCGGGCTCGAGGATTACACGGACCATCTCATCACCTTCCTCGACAAGCTCGGCCCCCGCGCGCACATGGCCGCGATCTGCCAGCCCTCGGTGTCGGCGCTCGCGGCGGCGGCGATCATGTCGGAGGACAATCATCCCGCACGGCCCGCATCGCTGACCTTGATGGCGGGACCGATCGACACGCGCATCCAGCCGACCAAGGTCAACGAATTTGCGAAGAGCAAGCCGATAAAATGGTTCGAGAGCAACCTCATCAACTACGTGCCGATCCAGTGCCGGGGCGCGTTCCGAAAGGTCTATCCGGGTTTCGTGCAGCTCACCGCCTTCGTGTCGATGAACCTCGAGCGCCACATCAAGCAGCACATGGACCTCGCCAATCATCTCGCCAAGGGCGAGAAGGAGAAGGCAAACGTCATCAAGACTTTCTACGATGAATATTTCGCGGTGATGGATCTGCCGGCGGAATTCTACATCGAGACCGTGCGCGACGTGTTCCAGGAGCACCTGCTGCCCCAGGGCAAGCTGATGCACCGGGGTCGGCCGGTAAATCCCGCCGCTATCAGGCGCATGGGCCTGATGACGGTCGAAGGCGAGCGCGACGACATCTGCTCGATCGGCCAAACGCTGGCGGCGCAAGATCTCTGCACCAGCGTGCGTGGCTATCGCAAGGTGCATCACATGCAGGCCGGCGTCGGCCATTACGGCGTGTTCAGCGGCAAACGCTGGAACAACGAGATCTATCCGCTGTTGCGCGACTTCGTGCATGTCAATTCGTGACAAGCGACGAGTTCGCCTCCGTCCCCTCTCCCATGGCATGGCTGACCAGATTTCAACGTGAGCGGTAACTGCTAGCCGCCTGTAGCTTGCCGAAGTAACGTCGCCGCAACGATCAAAGAATCCCTTGGGAGAAACACCCATGCGGCACCGCGCCACCTTCCGCGCATTCGCCCTCGCCTGCTTCGCCGTACTCTTCCTCGCCGCTTCTGCGTCCGCCGCCGAAATCCATGTGATGATCTCGGGCGGGCTGACCGCCGCCTACAAAGCCCTGGTGCCCGAATTCGAGCGCAAGACCGGCCACAAGGTATCGACCGCCTACGGACCGTCGATGGGAACCACCGTCAACGCGATTCCGGTGCGGCTCGAGCGCGGCGAGCCCGCCGATGTGCTCATCATGGTCGGCTACGCTCTCAATGACCTCGCCAAGCAAGGCCAGGTGATAGCCGACAGCCGCGTCGATCTCGTCAAGTCGCCGATCGGGATTGCGGTGAAATCAGGCGCACCGAAGCCGGAGATCAGTTCGGCAGATGCCGTGAAGCGCGCGCTGCTCGCGGCAAATTCGGTCGCCTATTCCGATAGCGCCAGCGGCGTCTATGTATCGACCGACATGTTCCAGAAGCTCGGCATTGCCGAGGCGATGAAGGACAAAGCGAGGAAGATTCCGGCCACGCCGGTCGGCGAGATCGTGGCCAAGGGTGAGGCCGAGATCGGCTTCCAGCAGATCAGCGAGCTGAAGCCCGTCGCCGGCATCGATATCGTCGGGCCGCTGCCGGATGAGCTGCAGAAGATCACGGTGTTTTCCGCCGGGATCGCCAGCGCCTCCAAGGAACCCGACGCCGGAAGGGCGCTGATCCAGTTCCTCGCATCGCCCGACGCCCGTGCAGAATTGATCAAGAGCGGGCTGGAGCCGATCCCCTCCAGTACCACGCATTAACGCGTTTTCGAGCGAAGTGGACACCGGTCCGCGTGAAGAAAACGCGTCAAAACAAGAGTCCAGAGCTTCTGGTTCTGATTCAATCAGAACCGAAGCTCTAACGAAAATGATGCGCACCATAGGCCAGCAGGAGAACGATGGCGAGCGCCAGCATGAGCGTCGTGCACTTCCAGAACAATAGCGGGTTGCGCTCAATCAGTGGCGTCGATGACGTCGTGAGATATTTTGCGTTGGGATTGCGGAGGTCGAACAAGAACTCCGACAGGCTGTCGTATCGCTTGTATGGATTAGGATGCACAGCCCGTTCCAGCGTTCGATCGACCCAGATCGGGATCTCCGGACAGATGTGTGTGGCCGGGCCGTAGATGAGCCTGCTTAGGTCCGATCGCGTCCTCGCGCGGGCGACCTGGGCGCCATAGGGCAGCCTTCCCGTCAACATGTGGTAGGTGACGACCCCGAGCGAGAACAAATCCGAGCGCGGCGTGCCAGGCTCGCCCAGGAAATATTCCGGGGCAGTATATTGCTGGGTGCCGAGGATGTCGTCGGGGGCGTCCGAGGGCGCCGCCTCGACCACGCCGGTGATCCTGGTCGATCCGAAATCGATGATCTTCACCGTGCCGGTCTTGTCGATCATGATGTTGTCGGGCCTGATGTCCTGGTGCAGCATCTCCTTGCGGTGGAAGGCCCGGATGCCCTTGGCGATCTGCTCGACGATGCCGCGCACCGTCTCGAGCTGCGGCTTTGGATTGTCGATCATCCATTGCCGAAGCGTCTGCCCGTCGATGAACTCGGTCGCGACGTAGAGATAGTTGCGCTTGCGCGACGGCGTCCAGGGCTTCAGCACATGCGGACTGTCGATGCGCTTGGCGACCCACTCCTCCATCATGAAGCGCTTCAGATAGGCGGGGTCGTCGCGCAGATCGATCGACGGAATCTTGATCGTAACCGTGGTGCCGGTGTCGTTATCGACGGCGAGGTAGATGTGGCTGCGGCTGCTGCCATGCAGCTCGCGCACGATGGTGTAGCCGTCGAACGCCATTCTGGCCTCCAGGAGCGGCGGCAGCGGCAATTCGCCCGATTGGCCGAACGCCTCGCTGGCGCTGCTCTCCGGCAGTTCGTCGATACGTACGATCTGGATGGTGAGATTGTCCTGGCTGCCGCGCTCATAGGCCTGCTCGACGATGGCCCTGGCCGCCTTGTCGAGGTCATCGGCGCCGTCGGCGATCACCTTCGCCAACTGGCGCGGTGCGACATGCTCATAGATGCCGTCGGTCGCCAGCAGGAACGTGTCGCCCCGCTCGACCCTGAACGACTGGTAGTCGATCTCGACCTGCGGATTTACGCCCAAGGCACGGCCGAGATAGCTCTGCACCGAGGACAGGACCACGCGGTGATCGATGGTCAGTTGCTCAAGGCTGTTGCCGGCGAGGCGATAGATCCGGCAGTCGCCGACATGGAAGATGTGCGCGGTGGTCGACTTGATCACCATGGCGCTCAGCGTGCAGACATAGCCCTTGTCCTTTTCGTAAGGGTTTTGGCTGCGCCGCGTCTGCGCATGCAGCCACGAGTTGGTAGCTTCCAGCACGCGCTGCGCCGAGGTCTTCACCGACCAGGATTCCGAGGTACAGTAATAGTCGGTCAGGAAGCCTTTGACGGCCGACTCGCTCGCGATGCGGCTGACGCCGCTCGAGCTGATCCCGTCGGCGAGCACGATCGCGATGCCCTTCAGGCCGAGCAGCGGCTCGCTCGGAATCAGGACGCCATGAAAATCCTGATTGGTTTCCTTGCGGCCCTTATCGGAACATTGCCCGACCGATATTTTGAGTTCGCGCGCCATCGCGTATCAGTAGCAGACGGATCCGTCCCGACGGGACGGACCCGTCTGCCCACAAGGATCAAGCCGCGAGGCGCTGGCGCTCGCGCTTCGGCGCTGTTTTCACATGCGTGGCGTAGAGCGTCAGCCCGGTGAAGGCGAGACCGCCAACGAGGTTGCCGACCACGGTCGGAATCTCGTTCCAGATCAGATAGTCCATGATCGTGAACTTGCCGCCGAGCAAGAGCCCCGAAGGGAACAGGAACATGTTCACGATCGAATGCTCGAAGGTCATGAAGAAGAACAGCATGATCGGCATCCACATCGCGATCACCTTGCCGCTTACGGAAGTCGAGATCATCGCGCCGACCACGCCGGCCGAGACCATCCAGTTGCAGAGCATGCCGCGGACGAACAGCGTCAGCATGCCCGCCGCACCATGCGCCGCGTAGCCGACCGTGCGGCTTTCGCCGATGGTGCCGATGATCTGGCCGACCTTGTCGGGCGGCGATGAGAAGCCGAAGGTGAACACGATCGACATCATCACGGCCACCGTGAAGGCGCCGGCGAAATTGCCGATGAACACCAGGCCCCAGTTGCGCAGCACGCCGCCGAGCGTCACGCCCGGTCGCCCGTCGATCCAGGCGAGCGGCGACAACACGAACACGCCGGTCAGAAGATCGAAGCCGAACAGGTAGAGCATGCAGAAACCGACGGGAAACAGCGCCGCGCCGACGATCGGCACACCGGTCGATACGTTGACGCTCACCGCAAAGGCCGCGGCGAGCGCCAGGATCGCACCCGCCATATAGGCGCGGATCACCGTGTCGCGCGTCGACATGAAGATCTTCGATTCACCCGCGTCCACCATCTTGGTGACAAATTCCGAAGGCACGAGATAGGCCATTCCAGTTCCCCTTATTCGCAAAACCAAGGGCACCACGGCTTCGCCGCGGCGCTGATATGAAGGATGAGTGGCCATCCTGGACGCGCGCCCGATCTACGGCGCGACAGGAATGAGACAGTTCCTGCTGCGACGCTGCGGTTGGCGGAGCCCGGTTGGAACAGGGATGTGGGGTGGCGTCTTTAATGACTGCTCGCGGCGCCCTGATAAGGTCGCTTTGATCCCTGCGCCTTCAGCCAACGCTGGCCTAGGCAATCCGAAGGACGGCAGTCGTCATTGACTGGGGCACCTGAAAGCAAGCGATGTGCCAACAGCCGTCTTTGCCGATCGCTGGAGAACGGCTTGGAATTCCGGGGTTTTGGTAGTTGCCGTTGCTCCGGCCTGGTGAGCACGATGCCGTTGATTTGGGCACGTTGCCCATACGGCGCGCACGATGAGGACTGCGCGCCTATTTGGCCTGCGTCCGGATCGGGGTATCCTTGAGCCCGTTGTTGTCATAGGCCTTGCGCAGGGTGCCGTTGACAGCCGCGTCCGTCATGAACTTGGTCGCGAACGTCGCCGACAATGGATGGTTCAACGGGACCGCGACCGCGGTCACCGTCTGCTTGAAGGTTTCGTCCAGCACCCGCGTGCCCGGAATCTTCTTCGCCATCGCATTGAGCTGGTCGCGCGACAGTGCGAACGCGTCGACCTCGCCGTTCTTCAGGAGATTGAAGATTTCGTCATAGGTCTGATAGCCCGTCACTTTCGCATTCTTCAGGTGAACGATCGCGCCGCGCATGGTCGTGGTGTTGTTGACGGCAGCGACTTTGACGCCCGGCTGGTCGAGGCTGGCGAAATTCGTCACCGTCGAGCCCGGCTTGACGATGTAGGTCGCGTCCGCGACCTCGTAGATCGGGCCGAACGTCATCCTGGTTTCGCGCTCGGGATCCTTGGGCAGGAAGGTGACGTCCCAGGCGCCCTTGGATGCCGCATCGGTGATCTGCCCGGAATTCTGGTGCACGACATATTCCACGGGTATGCCGAGTTGCGCGGCCATTGCCTTGCCGAGATCGACCGGCACGCCGGCATAGCCGGTTTCGGTCTTCGTGCACCAGAACGCGCCGCCCGCCGGGCTGATCGCAATCGCGACGCGGAGCTTGCCGGTCGGCGCGATCTCGTCCTTCAGCGCGTCAGCACTGGCCGGCGCTGCCATCATGGCGGCTGCGAGAACAAGGCCTGCGAGACGCAACACACTCATCTGACGCGGATCGTGATCTTTTCCGAGACGACCGGCGGCTTGAACGGATAGTGCTTGGCGTCGCCGAGCACGAGCTGCAAAGTATGTTTGCCGGGCGGCAGCTCGATGCGCGCTTCGGTCTGGCCTGCGCCGAAGTGCAGGTGGGACTTGTCCGATGGAATCGGCTCGTTCGGATTGAGCGGCTCGTTCACGTCGATCAGCAGATGGTGATGACCGGCGTTCGCATAGTCATCGCCGGCATGAGTCACACCCATATTGCGCAGGCCGAAGCGGCACCAGAATGCCCCCTTGATCGTCGCCCCATTCTGCGGCCAGACGAAATACAGGACCGCATCCTTAGGCGCGGGCCTGTCTTGCGCGTGCGCGACATTCGCAAGCGACGACAGGACCGCCGAAATCAGAAGCGTACGCGCAATTCTCATTGCCCCCTCCCCGATCCGAATACACTAAAGCTAAGGCGACAGCGCGACACGGAAACCATGGGTCGGGTATCGAACGTTGGTGTCGTAGCTGTCCCGATTGGCCGGCCGCACATAACGCGTGTCATTCTTCCAGGAACCGGAGCGGAGCACATGGGATGTGCAGTCTCCCCCGAGCCAGGGTGAACCGTCGGTCGGCGCGCCCTGGTAGTTCTTGTGCCAGCAATCTTCCACCCACTGGTCGACCGCACCGCCCATGTCGTGGAGGCCGAACGGATTGGCCTTGAAGTTGCCGACTTTGGTCGGCTGCTCGGCGGCGGCGCTGTCGCCGCAATCCTTGCAACTGGCCATGCCCGGCTGCATCTGGTCGCCCCACCAATATTTGGTCTGCGTTCCGCCACGGGCCGCAAATTCCCACTCGGCTTCGCTCGGAAGCCGGTAGGCCTTCTTCGTGACGTCCGCGAGCCAGGTGACGTATTGCTTGGCATCGCTCCAGCTCACATTGGCGACTGGCGCCTCATCCTTTCCGGTCGCCGTGAAACCGCACACTTTAGCGGCGGCGCACGCGTTCCATTCGCGGACCGTGACCGGATATTTGGCGATGGCGAAGGGCTTGATCGTCACCCGTCGGATCGGCCGCTCCGACGGATCATCATTGCTCCCCATCGAGAAGCTGCCGCCCGGAAGCGCGATCATCTCGGGCTCCCGCACGGACGGCGTGGGTGGCGGCGGGATGACCGCAGTCACCGCCGGGCTCGCGGAGGGCTGCGGTTGCGGCGGCTGCGGTTGAGCCGTGGGGCTGGCAGCAGGGGCAACCGCCTGTTTCGTCGCGGGTGCCGGTTCGGCCGCCTTCGGCGATGCAGCGGGCGACGGCGATGACACTGGCGCCGGCGTCCGGTCCGCCACCTTTTCGCTGCGCGGTATCAGCAAGGACCAGAGGATGCCGCCGGCGATGATCAGTAGCGTGATGCTGAGCAGGAAGATCAGGATATTCTCGCGCCGACGGCGCGTCCGGTGGAAGGCCGAGGCATCGGGCAGCACGCGATAGACCCGCACCGGGTCGGTGATGTTCTTGACCTTGCGGTCGCCGAGCGATTCGTAGCCGCACACCAGCTTGTGCTTGATCTGCTCGTAGATGCCGCCGGAGATGAAGACCTGCCCCGGCTCGGCAATGCCTTCGAGGCGCGAGGCGACGTTGACACCGTCGCCATAGATGTCGTCGGGCTCGATGATGACGTCGCCGAGATTGACGCCGATCCGGTACTCGATCCAGTAGTCCTTCGGCACCGCCGCGTTGCGACCGACCAGGTTCTGCTGGATCACGATGCTGCACCTGACGGCTTCGACCGGACTGTCGAATATCGCGATGAAGCCATCGCCGGTCGTCTTCACCAGCCTGCCATGATGCTCCACGATGGTCGGCTCGATCAGGTCACGCTCGATCCGCTTGACGCGGCTGTGCGTGCCCTCCTCGTCGAGCTGCATCAGGCGGCTGTAGCCGGCGATGTCGCCTGCAACGATCGCAGCAAGACGCCGGGGCGTCGAATCGCCCGGCGGCCGCTCATGCCTACCCGACTTGAAGTCGCGAATCTCACCCATGGATCGGTTGGGCTCCACAAACCGCAAACGCAGCGTTCGAAGCGCAATATAAGCGCCTCAGCCCCCGAAACCTAATAGTCTGCCCACAAAGAGCGTATCACACTCCTCACCTGGAACAAAGCTTGCCAGATATTGTGCGACGCATGAAGTGACGCAGTTCACATAGCGATCAACCTTGCGTGTCCGCGACAAAATATCACCAGCCTCAGTTCGCCTGCGGCGCCGGCGTCCTGATCTCATTGGGCAGGATAATAGCCGCCGCAATCGCCAGTAGACAAAGCCCGGCGAACGCACGCAGCATGGTGACAAACCCGCCCTGCTCATAGAGCCAGGCGACCAGCCCGACCGAGGCGCCGGCCGCGGTGAAGCCGACGAAATAGCGCACCGCATAGGCGCGCGAGCGCCATTCCTCGCTGGTGTACTTGCCGACCATGGCGTCGTTGACCGTGACCTGACCGAACGCGCCCATCACGATGCCGATCGACACCAAAATCAGCGGCAGGTCCGACAGCGTCGCTGCCAGATAGAGGAACGGCGCCAGCATGAAGGACAGCGGCAGCGCCACCGTCTTGAGCGAATGGCGGTCGAGCAGCTTGCCGATCGTATACTGCGTCATCGCGCCGAACACATAGACGCCGGCAGCGATCACGCCGAGCAGCGCCGGGCTTTTCGTCAGGTCGGCCAGCCGCTCCGCAAACAGTTTCGGCAGCGCCACCGTCACTGCATTGAACGTGGTCGAGATCGCGATCACCACGATCAGAAGCGCCAGGATCACCCGCCACATATCCTTCTTCGCGACACGCGCCTGGGCAGCGGCCTGCTTCGTCCCCTTGCGATCCTCATGCACCACGGTCAGCGCGAAGGCGATGCCGAGCAGCACGGTGACGACGCCGGGGATGATGAAGGCAAACCGCCAGCCGAGATACTGCCCGATCACACCGGTGACCAGCGCGGAAGAGGCGACGCCAAGATTGCCCCAGACCCCGTTCAGCCCCATCTCGCGGCCGAGCTTGTCCGCGTAGGACACGATCATGGCGGTGCCGACCGGATGATAGATCGAGGCGAACACGCCGATCGCGAGCAGTGCCGCGCCAAGCTGCAGTGGGCTCGAGACGAAGCCGACCGAGATCATGGACAGCCCGATGCCGATGAAGAAGATCACCATCATATGGCGGCGGCTCCAGCGGTCGCCGAGCCAGCCGGTGAGCAGCGAGCCGGCGCCGAAGGCGATGAAGCCCGGGGTGGCGTAAGGCAGCAACTCCGAATAGGCCATGCCAAGCGCCGGCCCCATCACGATGACGGCGGCGGCGAAGATCAGCATCGAATAATGGTCAATGAAATGGGCGGCGTTGACGAAGGCGATCACCCGGCCGGGGCTGTTCATGCGCTGATCCTGTTTCGATCCCCTTAGAACTCCTCTCAAGGGAATCCTCTTGTTTTCCGAACTAGGTTATAGGGAGTTGTCCTGACGGGATGTCGCCAATGACTGTCGCCGAAACGCCAATTGCCACGATCTTGCGGGGCCAGCGCGCCACCGGCGATGGCGTGCATCTGGTCGCGCGCCACTACCGGCGCGGCGTCCGGCTCGACACCCACATGCACCGCGAAGCGCAACTGGTCTACGCCGCCGAGGGCACGATGCAGGTGACGACGCCCAAGGGCCGCTGGCTGGTGCCGCCGGACCGCGCGGTGTGGGTGCCGGCGTTGCTGGAGCATTCGATCGACGTACTCGCTGACATCCAGATGCGGACGCTGTATTTCGAACTGCCCTGGCTCAAGCGCAACGCGCGCGGCAACAGCCTTGGCGCCGAATTCGTGGTGCGAGTATCGCCGCTCTTGCACCAGACCATCCTGTCGCTGTTCGACAGGCAGGACGACCATGAGCGGACCGCGCTTCTGTTGCGACTGGTCATGCTGGAACTGGACCAGGCGGAGGATTCCGCGACCTTCATTCCGCTGCCGCAGGAACCGCGCTGCCGGCGTGCCGCCAATATCGTCCTCGCCAATCCCACTGCTCAGCATGAAATCGAGACGCTGGCGCGCGAGGTCGGCACGTCGGCGCGAACCTTGTCGCGTCTGTTCTCGTCGGAAACGCAGCTTAGTTTCAAGAGCTGGTGCCAGCGCGCCCGCATCGCAGCCGCCATCGAACGGTTGTCGACGGAATCTGATGTATCGATCAAGCAGATCGCCGCCGATCTCGGTTATGCCAGCGTGCCGGCGTTCTCCCACGCCTTCCGCCAGGTGATGGGCAAGACGCCGACGGAATTTGCGGGCAAGGAATGAACACGAGACTTCATTGGCAGGACATGACAAAATGGTGTTCTTGATTATAGTCGGCAGGAACCAAAATCCTATGTAAGGTTTGGTTATCACAGGATTCGATCCTTCCCATGGCCAACGCCTTTTTCTCCGATCTGCTTGCAACGATTTCCGAGCGCGGCCGCACGCTGCTCGGGCGAGGCAATTCGCTCGAAACGAAGCAGGACGCCTCCGAACTGCTTGAATTGTGCGAAGCGCTGTTGTCGGGCCGCGGCGAAGCCTCGGGCACCGCGATGGCGCGAGAGGTGCTCGACCGCTATCACCATCTCGACGCTGCTGGGCGGCTGTCGTTCTTTCAGACGCTGGCCCGGGATTTCGGTCCCGACCGCGCCAGGCTGATGCAGGCGATCGAGGCCTGGCGCAAGGGTTCCGACGACGGCGAAGCCAGCGAGTTGCATTTCGCCTCCGAGCCGCGCCGGCAGGAACTGATCCGTAGGCTCAACCGCGCGCCGGGCGGCACCAGCGAGCTGGTGGCGATGCGTGCCGATCTGCTCAACCTGATGAAAGGCAACAAGGACCTGGCGTCGCTCGACCTCGACGTCACTCATCTGCTCTCTTCTTGGTTCAACAGGGGATTTCTCGTGCTGCGCAGGATAGACTGGTCGACCCCAGCCAATATTCTGGAGAAGATCATTCGCTACGAGGCGGTGCATGAGATCCGCGACTGGAACGACCTGCGCCGCCGCATCGATCCCATCGACCGCCGCTGCTACGCCTTCTTCCATCCGGCGCTGAACGACGAGCCGCTGATCTTCGTCGAGGTGGCGCTGACCGAGACGATCCCGGGCGCGATCGCGCCGCTGCTGGCCGAGCAGCGCGACCCGGTACCGATCGAGCGCGCCCGCACCGCCGTGTTCTATTCGATCTCGAACACCCAGCGCGGGCTCGGCGGGATTTCGTTCGGCAGTTTCCTGATCAAGCAGGTGGTCGAGGAATTGCGCCGCGAATTGCCGAAGCTCGACAACTTCGTGACGCTGTCGCCGGTGCCGGGGTTCATGCAGTGGCTGAAGCAGGCGACCGACGTCCCACTCTCCGAGGAGGACCGGCTGCTGCTCGAAAGCCTCGGCAAGCCCGACTGGTTCGAGAATGCCGAACTGGCCGCCCAGCTGCGCACCCTGCTGGAGCCGCTCGCCGCCTATTATTTCCTGAAAGCGCGGACGCCGAAGGGACGGCTGATCGATTCGGTGGCGCGCTTCCACCTCGGCAACGGCGCGCGGCTGGAGCGCATCAACTGGCTCGGCGACCTCTCGCCGAAGGGCATGCGCGAATCCGCCGGCATCATGGTCAACTATCTCTATCGTCTCGACGATATCGAGAAGAACCACGAAGCCTACGCCAACAACGGCGAAGTGATCGCCTCCAGCGCCGTGAAGAAACTGCTCAAGGGCGAAGGCCGCCGGCTGCTCGAGATGCGGCTGTCGTGACAGATGCAGCGTGAGCCAACGGTTCGCGTGAGCGCCAACCCGTAGGATGGGTAGAGCGAAGCGAAACCCATCGCGATGGAGCAAGCGGTGCAAATGATGGGTTTCGCTGCGCTCTACCCGTCCTAGGATTCTGCCAGACCCTCATCCTGAGGAGCGGCGTCCTCGCCGCGTCTCGAAGGATGAGGCCCTGCCGGTGGCCTCGCCCTTCGAGACGACCGCTGCGCGGTCTCCTCAGGGTGAGGATATAGGTAGGGAGTGCGCCGCTCTCTCAACGACGGGGTTAAGTCCGATTCGATTTTCAAACAGCGGAGAGGATGTGAGACTGCATTCTCGCGGCGCGTTGCGTCCGAGGTTTGCGTCTCGTTTCACCCTCCTCGATATCAGAGGGCGCAGGGAAAGCCGGGTGCCGGTTGCACCCGTGGGCCCCGTGCAACAAAAAGCACGGGGGTAGGACCACAGGTCAACCGAAGCAACTCCGGCTTTCCCTGCGCGATGGTTTTACAGCTTACTTCGTGCTCTTCCCGGTGACCGGGCTTTCTTGCCACCGTCATCTCTCGCGCGAAAAAAGTTCGCGCAAAAAACTTAGCGCCAGCGTCGGGGCGCCAGAACCACACGACTTCGCCGTCCGCGAATGCCACGCTCGTCAGTCGCAACACTCTCGTCCACCGCATCTCACCGCAACGTTCGTGACGATCGCGAGCCGCCCCTCATTCGGGTGAGATGCGCGGAGTCATAATGCTGATTTGCCCGACGGCGAAAGCGGTTTATTTTTCGCGCGAGGGCTGGACAGACTTTTGGTGATTTGCCCGTCGGGTTGTTTTGTCGCACCTAAACCGGCCGCATCGTCATTGCGAGCGGAGCGAAGCAATCCATGGCGCCACAAGCTGAGATATGGATTGCTTCGTCGCTTCGCTCCTCGCAATGACGGGGAATGGAGGGCTGACTAAGCGGCCAGCGCTTTCATCTCCTTGTAGAGATCGCTCTTGCCTTCGAAGCCGATGCCCGGAAGATCGGGCATCGTGATGTGGCCGCCCTCGACGCGCACGCCGTCGGGGAAGCCGCCATAGGGCTGGAACAAATCGGGATAGCTCTCATTGCCGCCGAGGCCGAGGCCGGCGGCGATGTTCAGCGACATCTGGTGCCCCCCATGCGGGATGCAGCGGCTCGGCGACCAGCCGTGGGTCTTCAGCACTTGCAGCGTGCGCTGATATTCGCAGAGGCCGTAGGACAGCGCGCAGTCGAACTGCAGCCAGTCGCGATCCGGCCGCATGCCGCCGTAGCGGATGAGATTGCGCGCATCCTGGTGGCTGAACAGGTTCTCGCCGGTCGCCATCGGCCCCGGATAGAATTCCGCGAGCGCGGCCTGCAGCGCGAAGTCGAGCGGATCGCCGGCTTCCTCATACCAGAACAGCGGATAGTCCCGCAGCATTTTTGCATACGCGATCGCGGTCTCCAGATCGAAGCGGCCATTGGCATCGACCGCGAGCTGCGCGTCCTTGCCGATCTCTTTCAGCACAGCCTCGATCCGCTCGCGGTCTTCGGCTATCGGCGCGCCGCCGATCTTCATCTTCACGACATTGTAGCCGCGGTCGAGATAGCCGCGCATCTCCGCGCGCAGCGCCGAGAGATCCTTGCCGGGATAATAATAGCCGCCGGCGGCATAGACGAAGACGCGCGGATTGGCGTTGACGCCATGCCGCTCGGCGAGCAGGCGGAACAGCGGCTTGCCCGCGATTTTCGCAACGGCGTCCCACACCGCCATGTCGATGGTGCCGACCGCCACCGAGCGTTCGCCATGGCCGCCGGGCTTCTCGTTCGACATCATGGTGGACCAGACCTTGTCCGGATCGAGATTGCCGCCGCTCGCGTCAAGCAGCGCTTTCGGATCGGCCTCGAGCAACCGCGGTGCAAAGCGCTCGCGGATCAGGCCGCCCTGCCCGTAGCGGCCGTTGGAATTGAAGCCGTAACCGACGACGCGCCTGCCATCGCGTACGACGTCGGTGACGACGGCAACCAGGCTCGTCGTCATCTTGGTGAAATCGATATAGGCGTTGCGGATCGGCGAGGCGATCGGCTTTGTCACCTCGCGGACGTCGATGATGCGGACGGACATGTGTGTTTGGCCTTAGGGTAGCGGTGGGCGGGTTTTCACCGTCATTGCGAGGAGCGAAGCGACGAAGCAATCCATGCCTCAGCAAGCGGTGAGATGGATTGCTTCGCTTCGCTCGCAATGACGATCAAATCAAGACTTCGTCTTGTCGCGGAAATACGGCTCGACCGGGCCGTGGACCTTGATGGTCAGCGGATTGCCGTAGCGGTCCTTGGCGTTGCCGGCGGTGACGCGCACCCAGCCTTCGCTGACGCAATACTCCTCGACATTGGTCTTCTCGACACCCTTGAAGCGGATGCCGACGTCGCGCGCCAGGACATCCGCATTGTAGTACGGGCTGTTCGGGTCGACCGACAGGCGGTCCGGCAGTTCGTCATGGGTGGGTTCGTCGTTCTCGCTCATAGCAAGGCCTCGATTGCTGTCTTCAGTCCTTCGGGCCGCGCGGTGGGCGCATGGCGCGCTACCACCCCGCCCGACCGGTCGACCAGAAATTTGGTGAAATTCCATTTGATCGACGGGCCGAGCAGGCCCGATTTCTCGTTCTTCAAGTAATTGTACAACGGATGCGCGCCCGCACCGTTCACCTCGATCTTGGCGAACATCGGGAACGTCACCGCGTAATTGGTTTCGCAGAACGCTGCGATCTGTTTTTCATCGCCCGGTTCCTGCGCACCGAACTGGTTGCAGGGAAAACCGAGCACGGAAAATCCGCGCGGCGAGAGCCCCAGATAGAGGTCCTGCAGTCCCTTGTATTGCGGGGTGAAGCCGCACGCGCTGGCAGTGTTGACGATGAGCAGCACCTGCCCCTCGAATTTCTTCAAGGGCACGTCGTCGCCGGCCAGCGAGCGGGCCGTGAAATCATAGACGCTTGGCATGTCGTTCTTCGATCAACCCGCGGGATCAATGACCGCGGACGGCGTGCCGCCGGCTTCGATTGCTTCGCCCGCGGCAAGGCAGAGATCTTCGCGATAGCGGCCCGAGACAAGTTGCACGCCGACCGGGATACGGCCGACCAAACCCGTGGTCACAACCAGCCCGGGCAGGCCCATAAAGGGAATGGCGATCTGCGGCAACTGCGCGTGCCAGACCCGCGCGAAGGACGCCTCGTCCTTGCGGTCGAGATGATCCGGGAAAGGCAATTCGCCGGACACCGGCATCAGCAGCACCGCGTATTGTTCGAAGAACGCCAGCCATTCGCGCGTCAATGTCGCCCGCCGCGTCAGCGCCTTGGAAAGATCGAACGGATGCACCTTGGCGCGGTTGCCGTGCAGGCACGCCAGCGCGCCGGGATCGCCCTCGCGCTCGGCCGCAGCCAATTGCGCCTCGTAGCCATCGCCGAGCCAGAGTTTCGTCTGCAGGTCGGCGGCTTCGCGCAGCGGCGGCGGCGTCGTGATCTCCTCGACGGTCCAGCCGGCGCGCTCGAGCCGCTTGCCGGCATCCACCACCGCCGCCTTCACCTCGGCGACCGGATTGAGCCCATCCGGATCGAGGCACATCGCGACGCGCTTCGCTACCGGCGGACCTTCCAGCGGCACCGGCATCCACCAGGGATCGCGAACATCGCGGGCCGACATCGCCGCGAGCGCGATGCGCAGGTCGCCAACGGTGCGCGCCAGCGGCCCCGAGACCGCGCTGATCTGCGGGCCGATCGGCCGCTCCGGCAGGGCGGCGTTGAAGGCGGGGATACGGCCCATGGTCGGCCGCAGGCCGTGCACGCCGCAGGCATAGGCCGGATAGCGGATCGAGCCCGCGATATCGGTGCCATGCGCGATATGCCCGATGCCGGCCGCGACCGCGGATCCCGCGCCACCGGACGAGCCGCCCGGCGTAAGGCTTGGATCGCGCGGGTTCTTGGTGTCGCCATGGATCAGGTTGGTGGTGAACCAGCGATAGGAGAAGGCCGGACAATTGGTGCGGCCGAGCAGGACGGCGCCTGCCTTCCGCAAATTCTCGACCACGGGATTGTTGACCTTCGCGATCACATCGCGCTGCAGTGTCAAGCCATTGGTGGTGGCAAACCCTTCCTGGTCGACATTGACCTTGATCGTGATGGGGACGCCGCCGAGCGGGCCGGCGTCCTCGCCGCGGGCGATCGCGGCATCGATAGCGTCCGCCTGCGCCAGCACTTCCGAAGGTCTATGGTCGACCACGGCGTTGAGCTTGGGGTTGACCGCATCCAGCCGCGCCAGAGCGGCGGTCGCTGCTTCCTTTGCCGAAACCTTCTTCGATTTGATCAGACCGGCCAGATCCGCGGCCGACAGACGCCAAAGTTCTTCCATTGCCAACTCCGTTGCGACCTCTGCTCCCTCTCCCGCTTGCGGGAGAGGGCCGGGGTGAGGGTGTCTCCGCGATGGGACTATCCGTGGGGAGAGAGCCCCCACCCGGCGCTACGCGCCGACCTCCCCCGCAAGCGGGAGAGGTGAAGAGCCGCGCCGATCAACACTATCGCATCACGCTATAGCGTCGCTCGCAGGACATGACCAGCACCGGAGCGCCCAGGATTTAGCGGTAGTGGGCGATGTAATAGGCAAGGTCGGCTATCTGCTCTTTGGTCACCGGCTGCATCACGTCGGCCATGGTGCCGTCATAGCCGTGGCGGGTGTTGTCCTTGTACTCGCTGAGCGTCTTGTTGAGGTAGTCCTCACGCTGGTTGGCGATGCGCGGGACGTTGTCGTTGCCGGAGAAATCCGGCTTGTGGCAGTTGTTGCAGAGATATTGATGCGCGAGCGCTTGGCCGCGCCCCATGCGGGCGGACTCGCCGGCGTCCGCCGGCGGCGCCGGCTTCGGCAAGGTGGCGATAAAATCGGAGAAGGCGCGAAGGTCGTCGTCGGACAGATCCTTCGCCATCTCGTTCATGGTGTCGAACACGCGCAGCTTCTCGCGGAACATGAAGAGCTGGATCAGCGCATAAGGCGCCTGCTGGGCTCCCAGCGACGGCGTGTTCTCGGTCTCCGACATCCCGCGCTCACCATGGCAGGCAAGACAGGGCGCGGCGCGCTCCGGGATGGTCTCGGCGCTCGCCGTAAAGGTGATGGACGCGAAGGCGAGCGCGGTGAATAGTTTCTTGTACATCGAGTGTCCTTGGCGTCACCGTCATTGCGAGCGAAGCGAAGCAATCCACCTCTCCGCGCGCGGAAGCATGGATTGCTTCGTCGCTGTTGCTCCTCGCAATGACGGCGATTGACTACTTACTGCCCCGCCACCTTCTGCTTGCCGTAGGTGATGCGGTAGACGGCGCCGTTCCAGTCGTCGGAGACGAGCAGCGAGCCGTCCTTGAGCTGCATCACGTCGACGGGACGGCCGACATATTTGTTGTCCTCGAGGAAGCCGGTGAGGAACGGCTCGACCGACTTCACCTTGCCGTCCTTGTCGAGCCTGACTACGGCGACGTCGCCGCCCTGCTTCTTCGACTTGTTCCAGGAGCCGTGGCGCGCGACGAAGATCGCGTTCTTGTAGGCCTTCGGGAACATGTTGCCGGTGTAGAAGCGCATGCCGAGCGCGGCGGTGTGCGGGCCCATCAGGCCGACCGGCGGGGTGTAGTCGCTGCAGGATTTGCCCCAGCCGAGCTCCTGGTCGATGATGTTGCCCTGGTAGCAGAACGGCGCGCCGAAATCCTCACCGGCCTTGGTCACGCGGTTGAGCTCATCCTCCGGCACCGTCTCGGACAGCCAGTCACGGCCGTTGTCGGTGAAGTAGAGGTGCTTGGTCTCGGGATTCCAGTCGAAGCCGACCGTGTTGCGCACGCCGACTGCATAGACCTCCGCGCCCGAGCCATCGAGATTGATGCGGCGGATCTGGCCATGCGCATCGTCATGCAGCACGTTGTTGCCGGGCTGGCCGACCGGGACGTAGAGCTTGTTGTCCGGGCCGACGGCGATAAACTTCCAGCCATGGGCCTCGTCCTTCGGCAGATTGTCGTAGATCACCGTCGGCTTCGGCGGATTGTCGATGACGTCGTCGATCTTCTCGATCTTGGAGACCTTCGAGAGCTCCGCGATGTAGAGCGTGCCGTCCTTGAAGGCGACGCCATTCGGACGATAGAGGCCGGAGGCGATCACCTTCACCTGGCGTTTGCCGTCCTTGTTGACGATGGCATAGACCTTGTCGACCAGGCGGCTGCCGACGAACACCGTGCCCTTGTCGCTCTGCGCCAGCGAACGCGCATTCGCCATGCCGGCGGCATAGACCTCGACGTTGAAGCCGGCGGGCACCTTGAGTTTGGCGAGCGGCAATCTGTCGGGCGCTGCCGGAATCGGAGGTGGCGCGACCGGGGCAAGCTTGGCGGCGGCCTCGTTCTCGGGCCGGCCGATCAGCGGCGAGCCGGGCGGCAGCGGCTGCGCCGCGGCCGGTGCCGCGCCGGCGGCAGGCGGATTGGCAGGCTGCTGTGCATGGGCGGCAAGCGTGAATGCGCTGAAGAAGGCGCCGGCCAAAGCAAGGCCGCGCGTGATGGTCAGGTTATTCATGGTTATGGTTCTCCCCAGATGCGAAAGCCTGTTGGTCCTCGCATGTGCAGCGCCCTGCGCATGCCGGCGTGGCTTCCTGAATGGCAGTTTCCGACATTCGCCCGCGGATGCGCAATCCGGAACATGGTCGGAATCAAGGCGGGGATGCGATGTAGCGCAGAACGACCGCGCAGACCTTCAATGTTTCGTGACCGAGCCCGCAGCCGGCAGATCGATGATCGCCTCCGAGAACGGAAATTCGAGCACGATATCGCCGTCATCGTCGGTCACTTCGATGACCGCATTCAACAGCGTGGCGTCGGCGCCTTCCGTTCGCAGCAGTTCCCGAATCATCGCCCGCGCCATTTCCCAGGCGCGATCGGGATCCCGCAGGACTTCGCCCTCGGGGTCGGAGATCAGCTCATCGCCGATACGGGTGTTGAAGAAATAGCGCGGCATCGGCGGCAGACACTCCCCGTTGAGACCCCCTGCGGTGGAAGCCCCCTGTCAAACCCAGAATCGCTATTGATCGCAATGCGAACAATAATGAAACGTGCGATTTGACTTGCGGCTCTCGCACAACTGCGTGAATTCCTGGTGCGACGCAGCATGACTGATGCAGCGCAGCACGTCAAAATTTAACTGGCGAACTTTTTCGCCTGCATTACCTTATTGCCCAGGGCGGAATGCGTCCGGTTTCGAACAAGGAGAGCCTAATGGCCTGGAAAGCACCGAAGATCGTCGAAGTATCCGTCGGCATGGAAATCAACATGTATATGTGCGCGACCCGCAAGTAAGGGGACGCGACAGCTTTAAGCACGTTGCTGGACTTGCGGGCGTCGGACCTTCCCGAAGGGGATTGGCGTTGACGCCCGGGTCCATTTTTGTTGTGTCCTTGCCTCGTTTGTCCCTACGTATCGGGTTTTCGCCGGGAGACGGATCATGCTTCGCGTCGTCGTCCTGGGCGCGGCGGCCGGTGGTGGCGTTCCGCAGTGGAACTGCGGCTGCCCGGTTTGCACCAAAGCGAGAAGCGAGGCTCCGGAACTGCAGAGCACCCAGGCTTCGATTGCGGTCAGCGCCGACGGCGTGCACTGGTTCCTGATCAACGCCTCGCCCGACCTGCGCCAGCAATTGATCGCGACGCCGCAATTGCACCCGAGGCGCGGCGAGCTTCGCCATAGCCCGATCGCGGGCGTGATCCTGACCAATGGCGAGATCGACGCGATCGCGGGACTGTTGTCGATGCGCGAGGGCTCGCCGTTTGCGATCTACGCACACCAGCGGGTGCTGGCGATCCTGAAGTCCAACAGCGTTTTCGACGTGCTCAGCGAGAAGAACGTCAAGCGCCGGCCGATCGCAGTTGATCGCGCGTTCGAGCCTGCCCTGCCCGACGGCGCGCCCTCTGGCCTCGAGGT
The DNA here is from genome assembly GCF_054063735.1 of Bradyrhizobium sp. USDA 10063. Taxonomy (NCBI): domain Bacteria; kingdom Pseudomonadati; phylum Pseudomonadota; class Alphaproteobacteria; order Hyphomicrobiales; family Nitrobacteraceae; genus Bradyrhizobium; species Bradyrhizobium sp. USDA 10063. The sequence continues at coordinate 2,720,877 of NZ_JBSSGP010000002.1, forward strand.
GCTGCCGTTCGAGGTTCCCGGCAAGGGCGCGTGGTATCTCGAGGGCAAGGCGCATCCGGCCGGCAATGACGGCACGGGCGACACGCTGGGCCTGCGCATTGCGGAAAAGGCCAGCGGCAAATATTTCTACTTCCTGGCCGCGTGTGCGCATGTGACCGATGATCTGAAATCCCGGCTTGCGGGAGCGCCGCTGGTGTTCTTCGATGGCACGGTGTGGCGCGACGACGAGTTGATCGCGGCGGGCCTCGGCAACAAGACCGGTCAGGGGATGGGACATATTTCGATGTCAGGCGGCCATGGCGCGATCGAGAGCCTCGCCGGCCTTGATATCGGCCGAAAACTGTTCCTGCATATCAACAACTCCAACCCGGCTTTGTTGAAGGACTCTCCCGAGCGGAAGATGGCCGAGCGGGCCGGCTGGCAAATCCCCGCCGATGGAACGGAGATCGAACTTTGAACGCACCTTCACTGAGCGGAATGACCGCCTATTCGATCGGCAAGGGCGTGTCGCTTGATAGCGCCGAGGAGCTGGAAGCGATGCTGCGCCACATCGGCGCGACGCGCTATCACAACCTGCACCCATTCCATAAGCTCCTGCACGGCGGCAAGCTGAACAAGGGCCAAGTGCAGGCCTGGGCGCTGAACCGTTACTATTACCAGAGCACGATCCCGATCAAGGACGCGGTCGTGATCTCGCGCTTCCGCGACCGCATGACCCGCATCGAATGGCGCCACCGCATCGAGGACCATGACGGCGACACCGGCAGCGAAGGCGGCATCGAGCGCTGGCTGAAGCTGACCGAAGGTCTCGGCCTCGACAGCGCCTATGTGGAATCGACCGAAGGCATCCTGCCGGCGACGCGCTTTGCGGTGGAAGCCTATGTGCATTTCTGCCGCGACCGGACGCCGCTGGAGGCGATCGCCTCCTCGCTGACGGAGCTGTTCGCGCCGAACCTGCATGAGGAGCGCATCTCCGGGATGCTGCAGCACTACGACTTCGTCAGTCCTGACATCATGAGCTACTTCAAGCGCCGCCTGCAGCAGGCGCCGCGCGATGCCGGATTTGCGCTCGACTATGTCAAGAAAAACGCCAGGACACAGGCGGAGCGCGAGGCGGTCTGCAATGCGCTGATCTTCAAGACCAGCGTGCTGTGGGTGCAGCTCGACGCGCTGTACCATGCCTATGTCGACGGCCACATCCCGCCCGGCGCCTTCGTGCCGACGGCGAGCTAGAGGGGATTTTTGGATGGCGGGCCGCAATATCAGCGTCAGCGAGGCAAGCCGGCCGAAATTGCCGCGGCACGCCAAGCTGAAGTTCGACGAGATACGGCAGGTCTGGGTGATCCTGGCGCCGGAACGCGTGCTGGCGCCGGACGAGATCGCGGTCGAAGTGCTGCAGCTCTGCGACGGCGAGCGCAGCGTCGCCGACATGGTCGATCAGCTTGCCGCGAAATACGCCGCGCCGCGCGAGGCGATCTCGACCGACGTGGTCGCCATGCTGCAGGATCTGGCGGACAAGGGCTTTCTTACCGAAGCACGGGAGAAGACGCCATGAGCGACATTCTCACCGAAGGCAAGACGACAGCCGCGCCGAGCGACGGGCTCACGGTGCTGGAGCAGCGCCGCTCGACGGCGACGAGCTATGGCATTCCGCTGGCGGTGCTCGCGGAGCTGACGCACCGCTGCCCGCTGCAATGCCCCTATTGCTCCAACCCGGTCGAGCTCGACCGCGCCGGCAGCGAGCTCACCACCGAGGAATGGAAGAAGGTGATGACCGAGCTGGTCGAGCTCGGCGTGCTGCAGATTCATTTCTCCGGCGGCGAGCCGACCGCGCGGAAGGATCTCGTCGAGCTGGTTCAGCACGCAAGCGATGTCGGGCTCTATACCAACCTGATCACGTCGGCCGTGCTGCTTTCCAAGGAAAGACTGGCGGCGCTGGCCGATGCCGGCCTTTGCCATGTGCAGATCAGCTTCCAGGGCAACGAGCCTGTCGTGGCCGACCGCGTCGCGGGCCTGAAGAATTCGCATGAGAAGAAGATCCAGGCTGCCAGGTGGACGCGCGAGCTCGACCTGCCGCTCACCGTCAATGCGGTGATGCACCGGCAGAACCTGCACCAGCTTTCCGACATCATCCAGATGGCTGTCGATCTCGACGCCGACCGGCTCGAGGTCGCCAACGTGCAGTATTACGGCTGGGCGCTGAAGAACCGCGCCGCGCTGATGCCGACGATTGCGCAGATCGAGGAGACCAGCCGCATCGTCGAGGAGGCGCAGGCGCGCCTGAAGGGCGTGCTCGCGATCGATTACGTGGTGCCGGACTATTACGCGCTGCGGCCGAAGAAGTGCATGGGCGGCTGGGGCCGGCAGTTCTTCAACATCTCGCCGGCCGGCAAGGTGCTGCCGTGCCACGCCGCCGAAAGCATCACCGGGCTCCAGTTCGAATCGGTGCGCTCGAACCATTCGATCGCCTGGATCTGGCAGAACTCGGAGGCCTTCAACCGCTATCGCGGCACGGGGTGGATGCCCGAGCCGTGCAAATCATGCGAATTCCGCGAGATCGACTACGGCGGCTGCCGCTGCCAGGCCTATGCGCTGACCGGCGATGCCGGCAATACCGACCCGGCCTGCACGCTGTCGCCGATGCACGAGAAGATCTTCAAGCTCGCGGAGACCGAGGCGGCCGCTGGCAACAACCGCTTCCTCTATCGCAATTTCGCCGGCGGCACGCTGGAGACGGAAGGCGATCATGGCGCCTGACGCCGAGGCAGGCAAATCGTCGCGCCGCACGGATCCTTTCGCGCCACTGACCTCGGAGCTGCTGCCGGTCGGCGACGATCACGAGATCTATGTCGAGAGCGTCGGCCGCGAGGGCGGCGTGCCTGCGGTCTATCTGCATGGCGGCCCCGGCAGCGGCTGCCAGGCGGATCATCGCCGCCTGTTCGATCCCGAGCGTTTTCATGCGGTGCTGTTCGACCAGCGCGGCGCCGGACGCAGCCGGCCGAAGGGAAAGCGCGAGGCCAACACGCTGCCGCTGTTGATCGCGGACATGGAGACTATCCGCGAAAAGTTCGGTTTCGAGCGCTGGCTGGTGGTCGGCGGCTCCTGGGGCGCGACGCTCGCGCTGGCCTATGCGCAGGCGCATCCCGATCGCGTCACCGCCCTCGTGCTGCGCGCGACATTCCTCGGCACGCGCAGAGAGCTGGAAGCTGCCTTTCTCGACACGCTGCCGCGCTTCTACCCCGCGCTGTCGGCGGACTTCCTGAGCCTGCTGCCGGCGGAAGAACGCGACCGGCCGCTCGACGCCTATTGGCGGCGCATCCTCGATGCCGACGCGGCGGTGCACGGCCCGGCCGCGCGCGCCTGGCATGACACCGAGCACATCCTCTCCGTCCACGCGCCCGCCCGCATACGGCTCGACCTCGCCTCGCTGAACTCATCGCGCGCGTTGCCCGCGACGCCGTTCATGGAGGCGCATTACTTCGTCAATGACTGCTTCATGGCGCCCGACCAGTTGATGAACGATGCCGGCAAGCTTGCAGGAATTCCCGGCATCCTGGTGCAGGGCCGCTACGATCTGCTGTGTCCGCCGGCCACGTCGTTTGCTCTGGCCGCACGCTGGCGAGAGGCCGAAGTCCGCATCGTCGAAGGCGCCGGGCATATCCTGTATGATCCCGGCGTCCGCGACGCTGTGATGAGGGCAATCGCGGATCTCGCCTCGCGCAAGGCAAGTTGAGATCGCCGAACTTCGCTTCACGCTCCGATCAATGCGGCGGGCACCTGCCACCCGGGCAGGCAGGTCCTCCGCGAGCCGCCGGTGCCGCGGGCCGCGCCGGCGGCGCCGCCATGCGCTGCATCTGCGGCGGCGGTGATGCGACCCGCGGCGGCGCGGCCGCGTGTGGCGGTGGCGCCGCGACGCGCGGTGCCGCTGGAGGTGGCGCCGTGACGCGCGGAGCAGGAGCTGGCGGCGGAGCCGTCCGCGCCGCAACGGATGGCGGCGGCGTCCGCACTGCTGCCGGCGGTGGTGTCGGATGACGGGCGGCTGCTGGCGGAGCGACGGAAGGCGGCGTCTGCCTGGCCAATGCAGCGGCCGGGGGAGCATTGCGAGATGGCGGCGCGCCAGCGGCCCTCGGAACATCCGCCGGCCGTGCGACCGACGGCCGCTGCGCGGGTGCTGCCCGGTTGAGCTTCGTGTCGGTGGTCGGCGCAGCGGTAGCGCTCGGCGAAGCCGTCGGCCTGGTCGCGTTCGGTGGCGCCGCCGTGGCAGGCGCCGTCGCGGTCTGCGGCGCAGGCCGTCCCTTGGTCCCAGCCGGCGCATTGGCGCCAGCCGCGTTGGGCGCCGCAGCGGGCGGAGACGTCAGTCTCGACGCCTTGGTGCCTGCGTCCGGCTGCGCGGCGGTCGCGGGTGCCGTCGTCGTCTGCGGCAGCGGCTGCCTCCCGGCGCCGGGCAATGCATTCGGGCCGGCAGCGTTGGGGGCCGCACCCGCCCCGCCTTGTGTCGGCGCACGCGGCGCAAACTTGGTCCCCGGCACCGGCTGACCGGCGCCCTGCGGCGACGGCGGGACCAGGTTGGCCCGCTGCGCCGCGGCGGGCGGCAGTGATGGCGCTATCGCCGGCCGAGCCGCAGCACCATTGAACTTTGTTCCGAGCGCGCCAAGCTGCGCCGGGGTCGGGTTGGGATTGTTGATGACCTCGTTGATAACAGTCCGGTTGTGGATGTTGGCGAACACGATGTTGTTCGGCGGCGGCGCAACATAGACCGGCGGCCGGACATAGACCGGGATCGGCACGAACACCGGAACAGGCAGCACGAACACTGCGGCCGGCGGCGGCGGTGGCGGCAACACCACGAAATCCGGCGGCGGTGGCGGCAGGAAGAACACCGGTGCCGGTGGCGGCGGCGCAAAGGCGAACACCGGATCGTCGAAGTAGAGGACCGGGCGATCGTCCACATACATCAACTCGTCGGGCGGCGGCGGAGGAACGTCATAGTCGATCGGCGCAAACGACGGCGGCGGCTCGAGCGCTGCCGACAAAATGGCGAGACGGCGCCGCGCATCGGCGGCATGCGGGCCGCGCGGGTAGCGATGAAGATAGGACCAGTAGGCGTCCGGCGTATCGGTGCGATAGCTCCGCCCCCAGGTGATCGCCTCGCGCCGCGCGGCCACGATCGCCCTCACCCGCTTGGCGAGCGGATCGTTCGGAAACGCCTGCAGGAACTCTTCGTAGCCTTGCAGCGTGTCGCGTTCCAGCGCAGCGGCATAGGCGTCCTTCGCATCGAAGTCGCGGATCGGCTTGTCGCGGACGCTGGCATCGACCTGGGTCGGCGGCGCGTCCGGCTGCCGCTCGAAGAACATGAATGGCGTATCGATCTTCTGCGCATTCCACGGAATCTGCGCGCCCTTGGTCATCTCGCTGACGCGCAGGCGGACGCGGTCGAACAGTTCGGGCAGCGGCAGGCCGCCGGCACGGATCATCTCGGCGAGCGCCTGCGCGTAGGCGCCATAAGGCGGCTCGCCCTCCGGCGCGATCGTCCCGGGGGCGGCATTGAACGCGACCAGCATCTTCGGCTCGGGCTCGACCAGCGCCAAGCCGCCGGCAAGCGGCTGCCCCTCCTTGGCGAAGGAATTCGCGCGCGCGCCATCCAGCACAATGATGTTCGCCTTCACCGGCAGCGCTGAAAGCTGGCGCATGTAGTCCGACAGCCGCAAGCCTTCGACCGGCACGTCGATGTCGCGGGCGATCTTCGCATCGACCGGAATGAAATAGTTTTCGCCGGTAAGCTGCGCGCCGTAGCCGGCGAGATAGACAAAGGCGACCGTGTTCGGCCCAGCCTCCTGGACCTTCTGCACGAACTCGCGGAACGATCTCCGCAGCGTCTCGCCGTCGAGGTCGCGCGCGCCGACGACGTCGAATCCCGCGGCTTGCAGCGTCTGCGCCACGAGGCCCGCATCGTTGGCGGCCGTCGGCAGCGCGCCGCTCGCGTAGGCGCCGTTGCCGATCACCAGCGCGAGCCGCTTCTCCTGCTCCTGCGCCTGTGCGGGCAGCGTGATCGATGACACCAGGCCGATGAACAATGCGAGCAGAATGCGTGTCATGATCGTATTCCCTATCGGATGCCAATCGATTGGATTCCTCGACGGGTGAACCAGCGCTGAACAAGGATTACGCTAATTATGGCAATCCTTGGCCTACCCTCGGCGTTCCACGCGCTTTTCGTCGCGGCCCGTTCGACGCGACCGCGCAACCTGAACGTCGATGCTTCGATCGAAACGTCCGGCCGGCAGATGCCGCAACCAGTTCCACCACGTCATCGACATCGTGCCGACGAGTCAATCGTCACGCCTAGTGACTCACGTTCCGATAGCCCCGGCAAACCTCGACAAAGGCCTGTACGACCGGCGAACTGCGCGCCGAGCGATAGGCCAGGGCGAGCTCGACCTTGCGGTCATAGTTCGACATTTCGCTGTAGCGGACGTTGGGCATGGCGAGCGCGCGCAGCGATTCGGGCACGAGCGCGATCCCACAACCTGCGCCGACCAAGGTGATGGCCGACAGGAAGTCGCGCACCTGGACGACCCGCTCCGGTGTGGGGCCGGCGGCGGCCACGAAGTCGGCGGCATGCTCGGCGAAGCCGCCGGACTTCGGCACCACAAAGGTCTCGTCGGCAAGCGCGCGGACGTCGGGGTCCGCCGACTGCGGATGCCCGACCGGCAGCGCCAACAGCAGCTTCTCGGTGCGCAGCACCTCCACCACGACGCCCTCGGGATAGTTCGGGCGTGGCCTGATGAAGCCCACGTCCAGCTCGCCCTCCGCGATGGCCGTGAGCTGCCGAAACGTCTCCATCTCCGATATCCGTAGGACGACGCCGGGGCGCTCCCTTTGGAAGGTCAACATGGCGAGCGAGAGCAGGCCCGAGAAAGCAGCCGAGGCGACGTAGCCGATCTCGACGTGGCCGAGCATGCCCCGCCCCGCGAGGCGGCCGACGGACTCCGCGATCTCGAGTTGCCGCAGCGCATTTCGCGCCTCGGTCAGGAACAGCAGACCGGCGTCGGTCAGAGTCACTGACGACCGCTTGCTTCGGCCCAGCAGCCTTACGCCTAACTGGGCTTCAAGTTGCTTTACTTGAGTGCTGAGGGCTGACTGAGCGACGTGCAGGTGGTCTGCTGCCCTGGTGAAATGCAGATATTCCGCGACTGCCACGAAATAGCGAAGTTGCCGGACATCGAGCATTCCAAGACCTCCGGATTTTATCTCGCATCGAGATTAAACCATATCGTCTCTCTATTGGACGAGATCAATGGGCGACCGCACCTCTTCGTTTGTGAGCGAACGCTCGCGTACGAAGTCAGCGCACTGTCTGTCGGGCAACTGGCGCGGAAAAGAGCACGCCGTCCGTTGAGCTTCGAGTTCTGCGTGACGGCGCGACCGATGGAAAACGGTCAATGATTGCCGATGAGCCCAGCCGAATGTACTTGCCCAGAATCTTGCCCAGAATCATGGAGCGCCGGATTCGTGCGCTCGATCTCGGGCGCCTGAGCACGATGGCTGCAGGCTGGGTTCCCGCGCTTCTGTTTGGCCTGCGGCTCTGGGCCTCTGTTTGCCTCGCGCTCTACATCGCTTTCTGGCTCGAACTCGACAGCCCGTTTTGGGCCGGCGCCTCGGCGGCGATCGTCTGTCAGCCGCAGCTCGGCGCAGCACTGCGCAAGGGGTGGTTCCGCATGATCGGTACCTTGGTCGGCGCTGTCGCGATCGTCGTACTGACCGCATGCTTTCCGCAGGATCGCGCATCGTTTCTCCTCGGGCTGGCCCTGTGGGGGGCGGCATGCGCATTCGTCGCCACCTTAATCCGCAACTTTGCAGGCTATGGCGCGGCCTTAGCTGGCTATACCGCGGCGATTGTTGCCAGCGATCAGCTCGGCGCAATCGGCGGCGCACACGGTGACGTCTTCATGCTGGCTGTCACCCGCGCGAGCGAGACTTGCATTGGCATCGTCTGCGCCGGCATCGTTCTCGCTGGAACCGATCTCGGCGGCGCCCGGAGGCGGCTAGCCACGCTCTTTGCAGACCTGGCGGCACGAATCGCTGCCGGCCTAACCAACACGTTCGCAGCGACCGGACCCGAACCATCCGACACGCGATCGATGCGGCGCGCACTCATACAGAGAGTTATTGCCCTCGACCCAATGATCGACCAAACGCTCGGGGAATCGGCTCAAATCCGTTATCGTTCGCCGGATTTGGAAAGGGCGGTGGACGGTTTGTTCGCCGCCCTGGCCGGCTGGCGTACGGTGGCAAATCACCTTGTCCAACTGCCCAGCGCAAAGTCCCGGCAAGAAGCGGGAATTATCCTGCAAATCCTGCCGCGCGAGTTGCGATCCATAAATGGCGAGCCGTCGCGCTGGATCGCTAATCCGGCCAGTCTTCGCTTGCTTTGCGAGACGACTGCGCACCGGCTGATCGAGTTGCCGTCTGGCACCCCATCGCTCCGCCTGCTCGCCGACCAGACGGCCGCAGCGCTCGCCGGCATGTCGCATGCGCTGAACGGGCTGGCTTTGCTTGTCGCCGACCCCGCTCGACCTCCCCCGCGCCGCCGCGATGTCAGCCGCCTGTACGTGGCGGACTGGCTGCCGGGTCTGGTCAATGCCGCGCGCGCATTCGTCACGATCTGCGCCGTCGCGTTGCTCTGGATCGTCACCGCCTGGCCGAGTGGCGCTGAGGCGATCACCTTCGCCGCCATCTCCGTCATTCTGTTCGCGCCGCGAGCCGACCAAGCCCACGCGGTGGCCATGAGCTTCATGGTGGGCACCGGAATCGCCGCTGTCGTCGCGGCGATCATCAGGTTCGCGGTGCTACCGCACTTGGAGACCTTTGCCGCCTTCAGCCTCGCGATTGGCCTTTGGCTGGTTCCCGCAGGTGCCGCAGCGGGAAAATGGAAGAGCAGCGCGCTCACCTATATGGCGGCGTATTTCGTGCCGTTGCTCGCGCCTGAGAACCAGATGAGCTACGACACGGTGCAGTTTTACAACGCGACGCTCGCGATCCTCGCCGGCATCGGCGCCGTCGTAATGTCCTTTCGCCTGCTGCCACCGTTGTCGCCGGCATTCCGGACCCGCCGGTTGCTGGTCTTGACCTTGCGCGATCTGCGCCGCCTCGCGATGGGGCGGACGCCTGGAGACTGGACGGGCCACGTCCATGGCCGGCTCGCGGCCATGCCGCGAGAGGCGACACCACTACAGCGCGCCCAACTACTGGGGTCGCTGTCAGTGGGATCCGAGATAATCAGACTGCGCCCTCTGGCTCTACGGCTCGGCGTCGGTGCCGAATTCGAACACGCGCTCGCCGCTCTGGCACAAGGCAAAAGTTCGACGGCCATTGCGCGCCTCACTCGCCTCGACGCGGCGCTCGCCGGCAACGAATGCGCCAAGCGCGAGGTGGTGCGGGCACGCGCTTGCATTCTCGCCCTATCGGAGGTGCTGCTTGAGCACGCCGATCACTTCGATGCAGGGGCGCACTGAGATGAGATTTGTCGAGGTCAACCTGTTCGGTGTCTACGTTGCGCCCATCTCGCTCATGATGGTCGGCGCCTGGCTCGTCACGATTGCCTTGCGCCGGGTCGCCAGCCGCTTCGGCTTGCTGCGATGCGTCTGGCATCCGGCGCTGTTCGTGTTTGCCGCGTACGTCATCGCTCTTTCGTCCTGGGTCCTGATCTTGGCCCGCTGGAGCTCGCCACCATGACCGCGACGGAAATCATATCCAAGCGCGGCAAAATCGCCGATGACCGTGACGAGAGCCCGTACCTTCAGCCGGAAACCCGCGAGCCCGTCAGGCCTCCTATCCAAGTCATTCCGTTCTTGATCACCCTGGCGACCGTCGCGCTTGCCGGGCTGCTCGGCTGGGCGATGTGGGACGTCTACATGGAAGCACCCTGGACGCGCGACGCCACCGTGCGCGCCTATGTCGTCACGATCGCGCCCGAGGTGTCGGGCCGGATTGTGGAGCTGCCGGTCGCCGACAATCAATTCGTCCATAAGGGCGACCTGCTCATGGTCGTCGATCCCACGAACTTCGCGATTGCCGCCCGGCTGGCAGATGCCGCGGTCGACCAGGCGAAGGCGCTCGCGCAGAATGCCCAGGCGCAGTCGGCGCGCCGGCAGAAGCTGACGGATTTGGCGGTCTCGCAGGAGGAGCGGCAAACCTTCGCGAGCAACTCGCTGAGCGCCAATGCGGCCTATCAGCAGGCGCTTGCGAAACGCGACCAGGCGCATGTCGACCTCGAGCGCACCCGCATCCTCTCGCCGGTCAACGGCTATGTGACGAACTTGCAACTGCAACTTGGCGATTTCGTCACCGCCGGACAGAAGAGCATCTCGCTCGTCAACGCCGATTCCTTTTGGATCGACGCCTATTTCGACGAGACCAATCTGCGAGGAATCCACGAAGGCGACCTCGCTACGATCAAGTTGATGGGCTACAGCCAAGTCGTTCGTGGACATGTCGAGAGCGTTGCCCGCGGTATCGATGTGCCCAACGCTCAGCCGGACACGTCCGGCCTCGCCTCGGTAAATCCGATCTTCACCTGGGTCCGCCTCGCGCAGCGCGTACCAGTGCGCATCGACCTCGATGACGTGCCAAGCGGCGTCCGGCTGGTGGCCGGATTGACCGCCACGGTGCAGGTCGATCCAGGATCCGCGAAACAGCCGCATCATTGATCGCTGCCAGGGCACGGGAATCGCGCGTGAGCAAGCACACGACTTCTGACGCCGACCGCCTTGATCTAACTCAGGCGTTCTTACGCGTGATCAGGATTGTCTCTCGTTCTTGGTCCAGGGAGCATTCGAACGCGCTCAAGCATTCTGCAGCTTGTAGCGCAGCCATAGGACTCCGCCATCGAGCATCTGCTGGCTTTCGAGGGTCATCGAACGGACGGGCGCCGACCGGCCCTGCTCATTCTCCAGCGAATCGAACACGGCCGGCGCGCCCTTCGCTCCGTCCACCGTCGGAAACAGGATCAGGCTGACCTCATCGACGAGGCCCGCCCGCAGGAAGGCGCCGTTGGTGACGCCGCCGCCTTCCAGCAACAGACGTTTCACACCGAGCTCGCGGTTCAGGACTTCCAGCGTCAGGGCCAGATCGAGTTCTTTCTCTCCGCCGAACACGTAGGAGATGCCTTCGCTGCGCAGTCCCGCCAGGTGCGCATCCGAGACCTCCTCCGACAGGACGACGACGATCGGGTCGTTGCCGATGTCCGAGCGACCCCAGACGATCTTGCCGCGCGCATCGAGCACGACGCCGTAGGCCCTCGCGTCGCGACGCGCGAACCAGGGCTCGCGCGGGAAGACGTCCTTCGTGGACGCAGGATACGCGTTGCCCTTGGCATACTCCTGACCGGTCACGCGCCCGACCAGCCAGGCGTCGCCTCCGAGTTCTTCGTGCAATCGGTCGAACAGTCCTGGCTGCACGCTGGCCTGAGGACTCCAGCGGCTGAGGAGCGTGCGGCCGTCGATGCTGGCCGCCATGTGGCAGATGACGTAGGGTTTCATTCGATTTCTCCAGCCGTTCGCGACCCGATCACTTGCGGTACTGCTCGTCGCTGACCTTTTCCATCCAGTCGACATTCTTGCCGTCAAGCGACTCCTGGATGGCGATGTGGGTCATCGCGGTGGTCGGTGCCGCTCCATGCCAGTGCTTGAGGCCTGGCGGAAACCACACCACGTCACCCGGCCGCACTTCCTCGATCGGTCCGCCGTCCCGCCGCACCCATCCCACTCCCGAGGTGATGATCAATGTCTGGCCGAGCGGATGCGTGTGCCAGGCAGTCCGGGCGCCGGGCTCAAAGGTGACGTGTCCGGCGGCGACGCGCGCCGGATCGGGCGCCTGAAACAGCGGGTCGATGCGGACCGATCCGGTGAACCAGTCCGGCGAGCCCTTGGCAGAGGGCCGCGAGCCGTTTCGTTTGATCTCGATGTCCATGTCTCGAATCCTTTGTTCGGTGCTCGACACTTCCGCCGCGACCCTGCCGATCATGGTCGAGGCGACTCCGGCCGCGGTGCCGGCGATCAATCCGCGACGCGAGTACATCCGGATCATCTGCTAACGGGCCGCTTCTCGATCACCTCCTTGACGACGGGCGCTGCGGAGAACGCATTGGGCCAGCCGGCATAGAAGGCGAGATGGCCGAGCACTTCTCCAGCTTCTTCCCGCGTCAATCCGTTATCCATCGCCCGGTTCAGGTGATAGGTGATCTGTGCGACCTGTCCGGTCGCGACGAGCGCGCTTACGGTGACGAGGCTGCGGTCCCGGGGAGCCAGGCCCGGTCTCAGCCACAGATCGCGGAACAGCACGTCGGTCGTGTACTGGACGAGGCTCGGCGTGATCTGACCGAATTGCTGCCCGACGCGCGTCGCCCGCTGCGTCTCCGCAGCCTCGTCGAGGGGTAGCTGCGGTCCGGATGCCGGCGGGAGCTGATCGGCTCCGACGTTGCGGCTCCTGAAAACGTCTCGCGCGGCCGGGATCGCGTCCATTGCATTCGCCCAGCCGGTGTAGAACGCCAGGTGCGTGATGATTTCCGAGATCTCCGACGGCTTCACGCCACTGTCGATCGCGAGGTTGAGATAGTATGGCAGCTCGACCGTCTGGTCGCGGGCAATGAGGGCGGCGACGGTCACGATGCTGCGATCTCGCGCCGAGAGGCCGGGCCGCCTCCAGAGATCGCCAAGCACAACGCCTTGCGCGTACGTTTCGAGGGCGGGCGCCACCGCGCGAATGTCCTGGGGCGTGAGCATCGATGCTACTCCTTTGATTGTGGACGTCTGGGCCGAAGCCTGGGCCATCAGACAGAGTGAGCAGGCGGCGGCTGCGAGCACTCTCATGGAGAACTCTCCTCGGTAGTGGACGGCTGGGCCAACGGTCGAGCCGCGACCGTAGCGCCTTGGGCGCCCAAGGATTAGATGATAGAACCCGATTAGGTTTATCGGAGCAGCCTATAAATGGACCGCGAGAACGCGAGCGATCTACTTGCTTTCCTGGCGGTGGCGAGAGAGCGAAGCTTCACCAGGGCGGCGGCAAAGCTCGGAATCTCTCAACCGACCCTCAGTGAGATCGTTCGCGGCCTGGAAGAGCGGTTGGGTGTCAGGTTGCTGAACCGAACGACCCGGAGCGTCACGCCAACTCAGGCCGGCGAACGGCTGTTCCTGAAGATCGGTCCCAAGTTCGACGAGATGGATGTTGAGCTCGCAGCCTTGAGCGAACTGCGCGAGAAGCCGGCAGGCACGATCCGGATCACCTCCACGGAACATGCCGCGGACGCGATCCTGATGCCTGCCTTGGCTAACATCCTGCCGCACTACCCGGACATCAAGGTCGAGGTTCTGATCGACTACGGTCTCACCAACATCGTCGCCGCCCAGTACGACGCCGGAATTCGGCCGGGCGAATTGGTGGCAAGGGACATGATCTCGGTTCGGGTGGGTCCGGACCTGCGCATGGCGGTCGTGGGCGCGCCGTCCTACTTCGCCAACCGAAAGCGGCCGCGGGCGCCGCAGGATCTGACCCAGCACAACTGTATCAACCTGCGCCTGCCCACGCATGGCGGGAGCTTGTATGTTTGGGAATTCGAGAAGAACGGCCGTGAGTTGAATGTGCGCGTCGAGGGCCAGCTCGTCTTCAACGGCGCAGGCGCGCTGCTCAACGCGGCCTTGAAAGGCTTCGGCCTCGCCTACCTGACCGAAAGCCAGGTGCAGCCGTATTTGTCGAACGGCCAGCTCGTGCGTGTCCTGTCGGACTGGTGCCCGCCCTTCTCCGGCTATCACCTCTACTATCCGAGCCGCCGGCAGCCATCGCCGGCTTTCTCGCTGCTGGTCGATGCGCTTCGCTACCGTCGCAAATGATCGCTACGGGCGCACCAGTTTCAACACGCCCGAAAGCCGCGACGTTTCAGCTACGGTCCCCTCGCGGCCGCAGCGGCAAAAATCGCCGCGGCATTGTCCGGCGCGAAGAATTCTGTCGGCGATATCGTGCCGGCGTTCGCACGTGCAAATCCGTCCATCGCCGCCTGGTTGCCGTGGACCGCTCGAAGGAGCTGCTCCAGCTCGGGGGACGGCGGCTGCAGCGTCGCGAGCTCGCAAGTGAGTTCGTACATCACTTCAACCTGCGCGTCGCGGGTGTGCCGATATTCAGCCATGGCATCTTCGAATGGCCGTGCGCTTGAGAAAAACTTGTCGAGTGCCACCGCGCAGAGCTCGGCGTCGCGGAAGGCATCGAGAATTCCCTGTGCGGTAATGAAGTCCCTGTTGTAGCCGGCGTCACCTACGAGAGCCCAGCCGGCGCCATAGGGCTTGCGAAAATAGTTCGGCACGGCCGTGCCGGCGAACGGCGCCTGGCGTGTTGCGCTGCGCAGCCGCTTCGCGAACTCCGGCGCCAGTTCGACCGACTTCAAATAGTTGCCTTCGATGTCCTTCTTGTTCTCCGCAAACTCCTCGTAAGGCCATCCGGCAATCACGAGCGTCAGATCGCCATGGGTCGGCATTGCCGCAAATGCCCGCTTGTCGCGGATATAGGTTTCAAATCGTCCGTGTGTGGGCAGCCCGCTCCAGTAGGTGTAGTAACCCGCCAACAATGGCGGCTTCTCGCGGTATTGCTCCGGGTGAACCGCCTCACTCACCATCGAGTGCCGACCGTCGGCCCCGACGATCACTTCGGCACGCTCCGTGACGGCCCCGCCCTGCTTTGATCTGCCTTTGATGCCGACCGCGCGTTCGCCTTGCATCATGATTTCCTCGACGGTGAAACCCTGACGGATCTCCGCACCGGATTCGGCGGCGGCGTCGACGAGCAGCTTGTCGAGGATCGTCCGCCGCGGACAATAGGCAATCGGGTTCTGGTCCGTGCCGGGACTCCCAGAAATCGTGAAGGCGCCGAAGTCGAAGGAATAGGCGTGGATCGGCGGACATCCCGTCGCTGCCAGCCTGTCGAGCAGTCCCCATCGCGATAGGGCACCGACAGCGAGCGGGTGTACGAGATGAGTCGAGACTGTGTCGCTTGGGAATGATGCGCGGTCAACCGCCAGCACTCGGTGGCCTTTGCGGGCCAGCAACATCGCCGTTGGCGAACCGGCGCAGCGCGTGCCCACGACAATCACGTCGAATGCCTTGCCCATCGAATTCTCCTGCGAGATCTGCTTGCGGGCTGGTCAGGTGCCGCTGATTGCAGCGGCCTTTGAGGCGATCGAAGTTAGGAGCAATCCGAATTCCAAACTTTGCCGGAAGTCCGTGGTTCTTTGCAGTATACTTGGACTGAGTTTGCAGTTCCACTCGGGTCCAGCCGCCGGCCGGAGCGAAGAGATGGATGCCCTTTCCGAGGCCCTGACGTCGGTGCGCATGACCGGCGCCATTTTCTATCACGCAGAGTGCAGCGCGCCCTGGGGATTCCGGGTGCCTCACCTGCAAGACGTCGCCCATGTGCTTGCCCCCGGAACCGAGCGACTGGTCAGCTATCACCTGGTCACCGATGGGAAGGCTGTCGTGCGCTTTGCGGGCGAAGCGGACATCGCTGTCGCTGCGGGCGATATCCTGATCATCCCCCACGGCGATGCCCACACGGTCTCAAACGGCGCGCCATCGACCTTTCTCGACAGCGGCGCCTCGCTGAGCGAATTCCTGGCGGGCGATTTGACCACGATGAGATTGGGTGGCGGCGGAGAAACGACCAGATTCGTTTGCGGCTATTTCGGCTGCGAGCGACATGCGGATCGGCTTTTCCTGGCCGGTCTGCCGCTGATGATCAAGATCAACCTCCGCGGCGATCCGGCTGGCGAGTGGCTGGAGAGCTCGGTTCGTCATCTTGTCTCTCAGGCCGGATCGACGCGACCCGGACAATCGGTTCTCCTCTCGAGGATGGCGGAGGCGCTCTTCATCGAGACCATTCGCCGCTACATGGAGGCGTTGCCGCCGGAGCAAACCGGCTGGCTTGCGGGGGCGCGGGATCCGGTCGTTGGCGGCGCCCTGGCGCTTCTGCACCGGAAACCTCGGCATCATTGGACCATCGACGAACTTGCCGATGCGGCCGGAGCCTCGCGTTCGGTCCTCGCCGAGAGATTCTCGCGCTTCATCGGCGAGCCGCCGTTGAGCTACCTGGCCCGCTGGCGATTGCAGCTCGCCGCGAGGATGCTGCAGACGACCCGGGAAGCGGTGCTGCGTGTGGCGACGGAGGTCGGGTACGATTCGGAAGCGGCCTTCAATCGCGCATTCAAGCGCGAGTTTGGTATTCCGCCGGGACAATTCCGACGGACGATCTGCCAATCGGAACCTGCCGCCAGCCACAGGTCAATCCGCACGTCCTCCCGCGCGTTGTGAAAGTCCGCTTTCACGCCTGCAGCGTTCAAGACACGAGAGGATGTCGTTCAAGGAAGTCCTTGATGGCTGCGTTCACAGGGCCTGGGTTTGTCATGTTGACCGAGTGACCGCCCGCGATCACGATCAGTTCTGCGTTGGGAATGGCTTCCTTCATGGCTTGCGCCCTGGCAAGCGGAATGGCGGCATCGGCATCGCCATGGATGACCAGTGTGGGGACGCGGATCGAGGAGATCTTGTCGCTGATATCGTCGCGGCGAGCGAGCGTGTCGAGAGCGCTCAAAAGATTCGGCGCCGTCATGGCGCGCCACTTTTCCTTCCATGCTGAAGCGCCGGGCCAGTTGGCACCGAAGATGATGTGCTCGACCGTGGTGGCGATTTCGTCCGGCAGCTCGCCGGCGATCCATGCGCCAAGCAGCGCGCGGTAGCTCGCGAGTGTTTTCGCATCGTCTACGCCCGCCTGCGTCGCGATCAAGACCAACGCACGGACGCGCTCGGGATGCGTCAAGGCGCATCTCATTCCCAGGAAGGAGCCCTGAGACACGCCGACGAGGATGGCGCTATCGATAGAGAGAAACGAAAGGAGTGCGGAGAGATCGTTTGCGGAATCGTAGTAAGAAAAGGCGGGCAATGTCTCCGTGGCAGTTTTGCCATGCCCGCGCTCGTCCCACACGATGCACCGGTATCTATCCCGGAACGCCATCAACTGCGGAGAGAACATTGCGCCGTCAAGCAGCAGTCCGTGTGAGAAGACAATCGCCGGGCCAGGCCCGCCCGTGTCCTCGTAATAAAGCCGCTGACCGTTAACGTTGGCGTAGGGCACTTCCTTCTCCTGCTTGCCATCCTCAGTCGCCGAAGCATGCGACATCGGTCTGACAAGGGCGATGGAATTTGAGTTACAGTGGTAACAGAGCGGTTCACCAGCGGCGCGTCGGACGATTACTCACAATGAGTTCAGCCGAGCGCGCAACTGAACGTCGGTCTCGGAAGCGAGTTCAAGCAGACCGCGATAAGGATCGCCCGCTATCCCAAGAACCGCTGCGAAAGCAGGCTCTGTTTTGATTCCCAGCGACCGTTGCCGAAGGACAGCCTTCCGGAGACGTCCGTCGTCGAGGTCAAGCAATCTTTTTTCGATCTCAAAATGCAACCAGCCGTGCTGCTGATCTACCGGCCTTGGATCCCCGAACACCTCGAAGGGCCACCCGCTCCATTCGAAGCGAGCGACCACCGGTCGTCCCGAGGAGGTCCATTGATAGAGACGGAAGCCATTGCAGGATCGGTATTGCTTCCAGATCGCCTCGGCAAAGGCGAAGGGGTCAAATGCGTGGCAGACGATGTCGATATCGCTTCCTGGCACGGAAAGCGCCAGGGGAAGAGTCCCGACGACCCGCGGGTCGAACGCACGGAGTGCATCCAACACACCTGACTTGTTGATCGCAGCTTCGTATTCCATTGTTGCTCGCCGAGACACGAACCGCCGCCGCCTCGGCTCTCATCCTTTCCGGATCGGCATTCGCAGTACCACATTTCAGTCGATCTTCTTCCTCCCGAGAGTTGCTGGACGTAGCGGCTCATGAGATATTTGCCTTCCTGTTGGCGAGTTGTCCCCGCCGTCAATCCGGATCTCGCCTTCGTCAAACGCTGAGGGATAGCCATGAAGATCATCGTCATTGGTGGCACCGGACTGATCGGATCGAAGCTGGTTGCAAAGCTCAGCCAAAAGGGACACGAGGCCGTGCCGGCCTCTCCGCGGTCGGGCGTGAACGCGCTGACGGGAGAAGGGCTCGCTGCCGCGCTCACCGGAGCGCAGGTCGTCGTCGACGTTTCCAATTCGCCATCCTGGGAACCTGCCGCAGTGCTCGACTTCTTCGAGCGTTCCACCAGCAATCTCCTTGCTGCCGAAACCGCGGCCGGCGTGACGCATCACATTGCGCTATCAATTGTCGGGACCGACCGCTCGCCGGATATCGCCTATTTTCGTGCCAAGGTCGCGCAGGAAAACTTGGTCAAATCTTCCGGCGTCCCCTACACCATCGTACGCGCGACCCAGTTCTTCGAATTCCTGAGCGCCATCGCCGAAGCGGGAGCGATCGGGAACAGGATTGTCGTTCCAACGGCAATGTTTCAGCCAGTCGCGGCCGACGATATCGTTGACTACCTCGCAGGGGCTGCGACCGGGCAGCCGCTGAACGGCACGGTGGATATTGCAGGCCCGGACAAGGCGCCCTTCAATGAATTCATTGCGCGCCGCCTGAAGGCATCAGGCGACAGACGATCTGTTATCGGCGATCCGACTGCACAGTATTACGGCGCGCCGATCGACGATGCCTCCCTGACGCCCAGCGGGAAAGCGTGGCTTGGACCAACCCATCTGGAAACATGGCTCGCGAAAGCCTAGCGTCGGCCGATGAGACGTATCCCGGCATGCCGGCGGCCATGCCGCTGCTGCTGGATAGCCGGTCTTGAACGCGCCTAGTCAAGCTCGCTGATTTACGAGTACACCCTCCGGACACTCGTCGCTGCAATTCGCATCTGGAGAATACGAATGCCCTTGGCCGGAAAAGGCATGCTGCTGACGTCGATGGATATCGATCCCGCCGACGAGGCCGATTTCAATCGCTGGTATGACCGCGAGCATCTCGAGGAACGCGTCGCCATCGATGGCTTCCTGGAAGCGCGTCGCTACGTCGCAGATGAGGGAAAGCCGAAATATCTGAGCCTCTACTCAACGGCGACCTTCGAGGTGTTGGACAGTCCGGCCTACCGCACTGCACTCGCCAACCAGACCGCATGGTCCAAGGCCAACATCGCACGCTTCAAGAACATGATCCGCGGCGTCGCTCGTATCACCATCAGCCGGGGCACCGGCCGCGGCGCCGCGCTCGGCATCATCCGGCTTCGTCCGCCCGGCGACGGCAAAGAGAGACTGCGCGAAGCGCTGCGGGACCAACTCGATCCCGCCAAGCTCGATGGGATCATCTCCATCCACCTGATCGAAAACGACCCTGCTTTGTCGAAGCCGCTGACATCAGATGGGTCGGATGCCGCCCCAGGCGCCGGCGACTGGTTCGTGCTGATCGACGCCACCGATGTAGAGGCAGTCCCCACGGCTGCTGCACTGGTGACTGACAACGCCGCCTACAAGCCGCTGGTGGTCTCCAGCGGCACGTACAGACTGATGTGGGACCTCGCCAAGGGCGACCTGCCCCGCGCTTGATCGGCGTTGGCGGCGCCGCGAATTGCTGCACTGCCGCATAAAATTTTCATAGAGCCCAACGGCAGACGCGTAGCTGCTAACCGCGAATGCCTGATGTCGCGCAGAATTGCCTTGTGTGACCGATCTGGAATGGCTCTAATAAGAGACAGCTATGATGCAATTGGAAAACCAGAAGAATGCCCGTCCGTTGGGCGTTCGCAGGCAAAAGATAAGGCCGCGCATCTGACTTGGGCTCTGCCTTTGACTTGGGCTCTGCTTTGGGTTCCGCGCGGATAAGGTAGGAATGAAACCGACTGATATCTCGGCGCCGGACTACTTTCACAAAGTCGTCGACTGCCAATGGGCCTGCCCCGCACACACACCGGTTCCTGAGTATATCCGTTTGATTGCCGAAGGGCGTTACAGCGACGCCTACATGATCAATTGGAAATCCAACGTGTTCCCCGGCATTCTGGGGCGCACGTGCGATCGTCCATGCGAGCCGGCGTGCCGCCGCGGCCGCGTCGAGGAAAATCCGGTCGCGATCTGCCGCCTGAAGCGCGTCGCCGCTGACTTCAAGGACGACATCAAGCATCGTCTGCCACGGCCCGGGCCGAAGAACGGCAAGCGCATCGCGCTGGTCGGCGGCGGCCCGGCTTCGCTCACGGTCGCGCGCGATCTCGCGCCGCTCGGCTATCACTGCACCGTGTTCGATTCCGACCCCAAGGCCGGCGGCATGATGCGGAGCCAGATCCCGAAATTCCGCCTGCCGGATTCCGTGATCGACGAGGAGACCGACTACATCCTCAATCTCGGCATCGAGTTCAAGGGCGGCCATCGCATCGACAGCCTGAAGAAGCTCCTCGCTGAGAACTATGACGCGATCTTCGTCGGCTCCGGTGCGCCGCGTGGCCGCGAGCTCGACATTCCCGGCCGCAAGGAGGCAGGCGCCAACATCCACATCGGCATCGAATGGCTGGCATCGGTGTCGTTCGGCCACGTCGAAAAAATCGGCCGCCGCGTGATCGTGCTCGGCGGCGGCAACACGGCGATGGATTGCTGCCGCACCGCGCGCCGCCTCGGCGGGGCGGACGTGAAGGTCGTCGTCCGCTCCGGCTTCGACGAGATGAAGGCCTCTCCCTGGGAGAAGGAAGACGCGCTTCATGAGGACATCCCGATCCTCAATTACATGGTGCCGATCGCCTTCATCCACGACAACGGCAAGCTCACCGGCGTCACCTTCCAGAAGGTGAAGGCCGAATACGACGCCAAGGGCCGCCGGAATCTGGTGCCGTCGGGCGAGCCCGACGAGACCGTGGCCTGCGACGACGTGCTGGTCGCGGTCGGCCAGGAAAACGCCTTCCCCTGGATCGAGGCCGATTGCGGCATCGAATTCGACAAATGGCACATGCCGAAGGTCGATCCGACGACCTTCGCTTCCACCAATCCAAAAGTGTTCTTCGGCGGCGATGCCGCGTTCGGCCCGAAGAACATCATCTGGGCAGTGGCGCATGGCCATGACGCAGCGCTGTCGATCCACAAGATGCTGTCCGGCGAAGACATCAACGAACGCCCGCTGCCCGAGGTGCACGTCACCTCGCAGAAGATGGGCATCCATGAGTGGAGCTACGACAACGACATCTCCACCGAGAAGCGCTTCAAGGTGCCGCATCGCGACAAGGTGATCGCGCTGAAGGACATCCGCGCAGAAGTCGAACTCGGCTACGACCTCAAGCTCGCGCTGGGCGAAGCCGAGCGCTGCCTGAACTGCGACGTGCAGACGGTGTTCACCGCACCGCTCTGCATCGAATGCGACGCCTGCGTCGACATCTGCCCGATGGATTGCATCACCTTCACCGAGAACGGCGAGGAAGACGATCTGCGGCAGCGGCTGAAGGCGCCCTCGCCGCATCACGACCAGGCCCTCTATATCGCCGACGGGCTGAAGACCGGCCGCGTCATGGCGAAGGACGAAGACGTCTGCCTGCATTGCGGCCTGTGCGCCGAGCGCTGTCCGACCGGCGCCTGGGACATGCAGAAATACCTCATCGATATGGTTCACGCGGGATCAACATGTCAGTCCAAAGCCCGATCAGCAGCGTAAACGACTTCGTCGTCCGCTTCGCCAACGTCAACGGCTCGGGTTCGGCGAGCGCCAACGAACTGTTCGCACGTGCGATCCTGCGTCACGGCGTGCCGGTCTCCCCGCGCAACATCTTCCCCTCCAACATCCAGGGCCTGCCGACCTGGTATGAGGTGCGGGTGACCGAAGCCGGCCATCTCGGCGCCCGCGGCGGCGTCGACATGATGGTGGCGATGAACCCGCAGACCTGGGACAAGGACGTCGCCTCGATCGAGCCCGGCGGCTATCTGTTCTATGATTCCACCAAGCCGATGCCGTCGTCGAAATTCCGCGCCGACATCACCGTGATCGGCGTGCCGCTGACCGCGATCACCAACTCGACCTATACCGATCCGCGGCAGCGCCAACTGTTCAAGAACATCATCTATCTCGGCGCGCTGTCCGCGCTGCTGGAGATGGATCCGAAGCTGATCGAGCAACTGATCGGCGAGCAGTACAAGGGCAAGGAGAAGCTGCTCTCCTCCAACGTCCACGCGCTGCATCTCGGCCGCGACTGGGCGTTGCAGAACCTGAAATGCCCGATCGGGCTCAGGGTGAAGAAGGCCGACAAGGTCGGCGACCGCATCTTTGTGGAAGGCAACAGCGCAGCCGCGCTCGGCGCGGTCTATGGCGGCGCCACGGTGTGCGCGTGGTACCCGATCACGCCGTCGTCCTCGCTGGCCGACGCCTTCACGAGCCACTGCAAGAGGCTGCGGCACGATCCGGAGACCGGCAAGGCCAAATATGCCATCGTGCAGGGCGAAGACGAGCTTGCGTCGATCGGCATCGTGATCGGCGCCTCCTGGAACGGCGCGCGCGCCTTCACCGCGACCTCCGGCCCCGGCATCTCGCTGATGACGGAGTTCATCGGCCTGTCCTACTTCGCCGAGATTCCGGCCGTGATCATGAACGTGCAGCGCGCCGGCCCTTCGACCGGCATGCCGACGCGCACCCAGCAATGCGACATCATCGCCTGCGCCTATGCTTCGCATGGCGACACCAAGCATGTGCTGCTGTTCCCGGAAGATCCGGCGGAGGCCTTCGAGTTTGCCGCGACCGCCTTCGATCTTGCCGAGCGGCTGCAGACCGTGATCTTCGTGATGCTCGATCTCGATATCGGCATGAACCACCGGCTGTGCCGGCCGCTCCGCTGGGACGACGCGCGGCAATATGACCGCGGCAAGGTGATGACCGCTTCGATGCTGGAAGAAGGCCGCGATTTCGGCCGCTATCTTGACGTCGACGGCGACGGCATCCCGTACCGCACCTATCCCGGCACCCATCCGACCAAGGGCTCGTATTTCACCCGCGGCACCTCGCGCGACCGCTATGCGCGCTACTCGGAGGAAGGCCCGGTTTACGCCGACAACATGCAGCGCCTGGTGCGCAAGTTCGAGACGGCGCAGGACCTGGTGCCGCGGCCGCTGCAGGCCAATGCGGCCAAGCCGACCAAATATGGCGTGATCTATTTCGGCTCGACTGCGCCTGCGATGGACGAAGCGATCGAGATACTGGAAGCGCGCGGCCATCAGCTCGACCGGCTGCGCATCCGCGCCTTCCCGTTCCATTCCAGCGTCGCGAGCTTCATCGCCGACCATGATTTCGTTTACGTCGTCGAACAGAACCGCGACGCCCAGCTCCGGCAGTTGATCGTCAACGAGAACGGCATCGACCCGGTGCGGCTGGTGCCGATCCTGCATTATGACGGCACGCCGATCACCGCGCGCTTCATCGCGAACGCGATCGGCGACCACCAGGACCATCTCAAGGTGACCCCTCTGCGCAAGGCCGTGTCATGACCTACATCGCAAAGCCGAAATTCCATCATCCCGGCCTCAAGAAGAACGAGCTCGGCTATACCCACCGCGACTACGAGGGCAAGATCTCGACGCTGTGCGCCGGCTGCGGCCACGACTCGATCACGGCGTCGATCATCGAGGCCTGCTTCGAGCTCTCGATCGAGCCGCACCGGGTGGCGAAGATTTCGGGGATCGGCTGCTCCTCGAAGACGCCGGACTATTTCCTCGGCAATTCGCACGGCTTCAATTCGGTGCATGGGCGCATGCCGTCGGTCCTGACCGGCGCCAACCTCGCCAACCGCGACCTGATCTATCTCGGCGTGTCCGGCGACGGCGATTCTGCTTCGATCGGCTTCGGCCAGTTCGCGCATTCGATCCGCCGCGGCGTCAACATGACCTATATCGTGGAGAACAACGGCGTCTACGGGCTGACCAAAGGTCAATTCTCGGCGACCGCCGATCGCGGCTCGAAGTCCAAGAAGGGCGTGGTCAACACCGACAACGCCATCGACCTGGTCGCGATCGCGCTGCAGTTAGGGGCGACCTTCGTGGCGCGGAGCTTCTCCGGCGACAAGACCCAGCTCGTGCCGCTGATTGCGGCCGCGATCCAGCACAAGGGCGCGTCCTTCATCGACGTCATCAGCCCCTGCATCGCCTTCAACAATCACGCCGGCTCGACCAAGAGTTTCGACTATGTCCGCGAGCACAATGATGCCGTGAACCGGCTCGACGTGCTGGTCGGCCGCGAGCCGATCCACGTCGACTATGCGCCCGGCACCGTGCAGGTCGTGGAGCAGCACGACGGCTCGCGGATCGCGCTGCGCAAGCTCGATGCCGATTACGATCCGCACGACCGGCTGGGCGCGATGACTTTCCTGCAGAAGCACGCCGCCAAGGGCCAGATCGTCACCGGGCTGTTGTACGTCGATCCGGAAGCCGAGGACCTCCACGCCCATCTCAACACGGTGGACACCCCGCTCAATACGCTGGACGCGAAGGCACTCTGCCCCGGCTCCGCCGCGCTGGACAAGATCAACGCCAGCCTGCGCTGAGGCTGGGCTCCCTCTCCCGCTTGCGGGAGAGGGCTGGGGTGAGGGTGTCTCCGCGAAAAAGACTGCCCCCGTGTGGAGAGAGCCCTCACCCGGCGCCTACGGCGCCGACCTCTCCCGCAAGCGGGAGAGGTGAGACGAGCGCGCCGCCCTCACTTGTCGCTCAGCACGTCGCCGAACAGGACCCATGATTTGCCGTCGAACCGTGCCATCTGGATTTGCCTGATCGGCGTGACGTTGGTCGGTTCGGTCGTCACCTTGATGCCCGGCAGCAGCATTGGCAGTTCGAGCCCGTTGAGGTTGCTGGCCTGCTTGATGATGTTGTCGCGGCTGAGATCGTCCTTGCAGTTCTTCAGCACCGCGGCCATTACGCCGGCGACCGTATAGCCCTGCACGTTGAAGAGGTCGCCGGGGCTCGCATTGGGCTGATACTTCTTCATCCAGGCCGAGAATTCCTTCTGCGCGGGATCGTCGGCCCAGCGCGGATCGGTCGGATCCTTCAGGTAGAGGCCGGTGACGACACCGACCACGTTCTCCAGGCCGGCCGGTTCGAGCACGGCGGACACCGAATTGGAGACGGTCGGCAGGATGATCAGCGGCTTCCAGCCCATGCCGGCGGCCTTGCGCAGCGCTTGCGCTGCGAATTTCGGCGTCGCCTCGGCGAAGAACACGTCTGCGCCGGATTCGCGCATCGATACCATCTGTGAGTCGATCGTGGGATCGCTGGTCAGATAGGTCGTCTCCGACACGATCTGGCCGGCATGCTCGCCGAGCCCTTCCTTGAAACCTTTCAGATAATCCTTGCCGGCGTCTTCGTTCGGCGTGATCACGGCGATCTTGGCGTCCGGCTTGGTCTTCAGAATGTATTTGGCGTAGAGCCTGCCTTCGAGCTCGTAGGTCGGGTTGAAGCCGACGGTCCAGGGAAACTGCTTCGGGTCGTTCCACCGCGTCGCGCCCGACGAGACGAAGAGCTGTGGCACGCGCTTGATGTTCAAATATTTCTGAATGGCGATGTTGGGCGCGGTGCCGACCGAACTGAACAGCGCCAGCACCTCGTCCTGCTCGACGAGCTTGCGTGTCTGCTCCACCGTCTTCGACGGCGAATAGGCATCGTCCAGGCTGTCGAATTCTATCTTGCGCCCGTTGATGCCGCCCTGGTCGTTCAGCATCTGGAAATAGGCGGCTTCCGCGCGCGCGATGGTGCTGTAGGCCGATGCGGGCCCGCTGTAAGGCGCGGTGTTTCCAAGCTTGATGGTGGTTTCGGCACTGAGCGAAGCGGAGATCGTCAGCATCGAGAGCGCGGCGGAGGCGAGAGCGCCCGCCAGACATTTGCGAGTTGTCACGGTCTATATCCTTTTTGGTTTTCTTGACCGCGCGCACCATACCAATCGCGAGAGCTGAGGCAATCGCGCAGGAATTTCCGCGTGCCGGCAATTCGGCAGCGTCGCGCTTCGCCTCTCCCGCTTGCGGGGGAGGTCGGCGCGTCAGCGCCGGGTGGGGGCTCTCTCCACTCAGAGAGTGTCCATTGCGGAGAGACCCCCACCCCAGCCCTCCCCCGCAAGCGGGAGAGGGAGCGCAGGATTCATCGTGGATGCAACTCGATCTAACTTCGTGGCGCGCTACGCTACGGCAGCCGGCAGGATGCGCGGGCTCACGACGTATTCCTTCAGCACCTTGTCGCTCGTATCGACCTCGGTGAGCACGACGTCGTAGCTCCAGAGATCGGCGAGGTGCTGCAGCACGCGCCGCGCATCGGTTTCAACCAGTTGTGATCCCTTGACGACGGTATGGCGCAGCATCAGCCGGCGGTCGCCTTCCAGGTCAACGTCGACGACCTCGATGTTGGGATCGATGAAGCCGACATCGTATTGCCGCGCCAGTTCGCGGCGCACGCGGCGATAGCCGCGCTCGTCGTGTATGGCATCGACGCGGATGCCGGCGGTCTCCGCGGGGTCATCATGCAGATGGAACAGGCGCAGGCGCCGCATCAGTCGCGGGCTCAGGAACTGGCCGATGAAGCTCTCGTCGCGATAGTTGGCCCAGACCTCGCGCAGCACGCCCATGACGTCGCCCCTGCCCGCGATGTCCGGAAACCATTCGCGGTCCTCGTCCTCCGGCTCGGTCACGATCCGCTCGATGTCCTGCATCATCGCAAAGCCGAGCGCATAGGGGTTGAAGCCGGAGAAGCGAGGATCGTCGAACTCCGGCTGGAACACGACGTTGGTGTGCGACTGCAGGAATTCGAGGAAGTTGCCGTCGGAGATGCGGCCCTGCTCGTGCAGGCGGTTCATGATGCGGTAATGGGTGTAGGTCGCGGTGCCCTCGTTCATCACCTTGGTCTGGCTCTGCGGGTAGAAATACTGCGCGATGTGGCGGACGATGCGCAGCACTTCACGCTGCCACGGCTGCAGCCGCGGCGCGGTCTTCTCCAGGAAGTACAGGATGTTTTCCTGCGGCAGGCCGAGCAGGATGCGGCGGCGCTCCGCGGTCAGCGCGGCCCTGGTCTTCGCCGGTCCGGTCGGCACCGTGCGCCAGAGATCGTTGAAGGCGCTCTCCTCGTGCGCGCGGCGCTCGCCGGCGCGCTTCTCCTCGGTGCGCAGGTCGAGCTTCTTCTTGCCGGGATAGCGGTCGATGCCGTGCGACATCAAGGCATGCGCGGCGTCGAGCGTATGCTCGACCGCCTGCCGGCCGTGGCGATCCTCGCAATGCGAGATATAGCCCTTGGCGAACTCGAGATAATCCAGGATGCCGTCGGCATCGGTCCACTGCCTGAACAGGTAGTTGTTCTTGAAGAAATGGTTGTGGCCGAACGCGGCATGCGCGATCACCAATGTCTGCATCGTCGCGGTATTTTCCTCCATCAGGTAGGAAATGCACGGCGACGAGTTGATCACGATCTCATAGGCAAGGCCCATGTATCCCTTGCGGTAGGACGCCTCCTGGAACGCGAAGTGCTTGCCGAACGACCAGTGCCTATAGAACAGCGGCATGCCAACCGACGAATAGGCATCCAGCATCTGCTCGGAAGTGATGACCTCGATCTGGTTGGGATAGACGTCGAGGCCCAGCTCCGACTTCGCGATCTCCTCGCAGGCATCGTGGACGCGCTGCAGCGTGCGGAAATCCCAATCCGCGCCCTCGAACAGCCGCTCACCTGTCATCGTCATGGCGTGGCCCTCTCCTGCTTGCCGCGACGCCTGAACAGATCCTGGAATACCGGGAAGATCTCGCTGCGTTCGCTCACCTTGCGCATTGCGAGCGGCGCGCCCTCGTTGCGCAGGCGCTCGTAAAGAGTCCAGAGCGAGGAGTCCGGCATGTCGAAGGTGTAGTTGGCCGCCTCGCCGACCTCGAGATAGGCAAAGAACTGGGTGACGGGGAGGATCTGCTCGGTGAGCAGCCGTCCGGTCAGGAGGCTGTCGGAGGTCATGTTGTCGCCGTCGGAAGCTTGCGCGGCGTAGATGTTCCAGTCAGCCGGACGAAACCGGGTGCGGACGATGTCGTGCATGGCCTGCAGCGCGCTCGACACCAGCGTGCCGCCGGAAGCAGGGCCGTGGAAGAACGTATCCTCGTCCACCTCCTCGGCGCGATCGGTGTGGCGGATGAACACGATCTCGACGTGGCGATAACGCCGCTTCAGGAACACGTAGAGCAGCATGTAGAACCGTTTTGCCAGGTCCTTCATGTGCTCCGACATCGAGCCCGACACGTCCATCAGGCAGAACATCACGGCTTGCGCCACCGGCTTCGGCACGGTCTCGAAACGCCGGTAGCGGATATCGATAGGATCGATGAACGGAATCCGTTTCGCCTTGGCCTTCAGCGCCTGGATCTGCGCCAGAAGTTCGGAGCGGCGCGGCTCATCGGCCTCCGCCGCCTCCGCCTCGAGCTCGGCGATCTGTTCCGGCCGCGGCCGGCGCAGCGCGACGCGACGCGCCAGCGCGAGCTTGACGGTGCGGCTCACGGAGATGTTCGCGGGCGAGCCCGACGTGGTGTAGCCGGCGCGGTGCAGGCCTTCGCTCTCCGCTTCCGCCAGCTTGCGCTTGGCGAGGTCGGGCAATTCCAGATCGTCGAGGAACAGATTGACGAACTCGTCGCGGCTCAGGACAAAGCGGAACGCGTCTTCGCTGTCGCCCTCGCCAGGCCCCGTTCCGCGGCCGCCGCCCTGGTTCGGACGCGGCAGGATATCGCCTTCGACGAACTTCTTGTTGCCGGGGAGCACCATGTCGCGCGTGCCGCCTTCGCGGCGAAAGCGCGGCTCATCCATGCCGTCGAGCGGTATGGTGACTTCACCGCCTTCCAGGACATCCTTGATGTCCCGGTCCTGCGACGTCTTCTTGACGGCTCCCTGAACCAGGGCCTTCGCGCGCCTCAAGAACCGCTGTCGGTTCTCAAGGCTCTTGCCGCCCGGATTAAGGCGCCGATCGACAATGTGCATCGTCACTTCGCATCCGCCTCAGCCAGCCTGCTTCACGCGCATATACCATTCGACGAGACGACGGACCTGGCGCTCGGTGTAACCGCGCTCCACCATCCGCGCGACGAAGTCGTCGTGCTTCTTCTCGGTTTCGCCGTCCTTCTTCGACCCGAACGAAATCACCGGGAGCAGATCCTCGACCTGCGAGAAGATCCGCTTCTCGATGACGTCGCGGACCTTTTCATAGGAGGTCCAGTTCGGGTTCTTGCCGCCATTATGCGCTCGCGACCGCAGCGAGAATTTGACGACCTCGTTGCGGAAATCCTTCGGGTTGGCGATACCCGCCGGCTTCTCGATCTTGGTCAGCTCCTGGTTCAGAAGCTCGCGGTTGAGCAACTGGCCGGTGTCGGGATCCTTGAAGTCCTGATCCTCGATCCAGGCGTCGGCGTAGTCGACGTAACGGTCGAACAGGTTCTGGCCGTAATCCGCGTAGGATTCGAGATAGGCCTTCTGGATCTCGTTGCCGATGAACTCCGCATAGCGCGGGGCGAGATCGGCCTTGATGAATTCGAGATAGCGTTTCTCGACTTCCTCGGGCAGTTGCTCGCGGCGGATCGAATGCTCGAGCACGTACATCAGGTGCACGGCGTCGGCCCCGACCTCTGTCGTGTCGTGGTTGAAGGTGGCAGCGAGCACCTTGAACGCGAAGCGCGTCGAGACGCCGTCCATGCCTTCGTCAACACCGGCGGCATCGCGATATTCCAGGACACTGCGCGCCTTTGGATCGGATTCCTTCAGGCTCTCGCCGTCATAGACCCGCATCTTCGCGAACAGCGTCGAGTTCTCGTGCCTGCGCAGGCGCGACATCACCGAGAAGCGCGCCAAGGTCTCCAGCGTCGCCGGCGCGCAAGGCGCGCTGGCAAGCTCGGAGCCCTGGATCAGCTTCTCGTAGATCTTCTGCTCCTCGGTGACCCGCAGGCAGTAAGGCACCTTGATGACGCAGATGCGGTCGATGAAGGCCTCATTGTTCTTGTTGGCCTTGAAGCTCTGCCATTCCGCCTCGTTCGAGTGTGCGAGGATGATGCCGCCGAACGGGATCGCGCCGATATTCTCGGTGCCGATATAGTTGCCTTCCTGCGTCGCCGTGAGCAGCGGATGCAGCATCTTGATCGGCGCCTTGAACATCTCGACGAATTCGAGGATGCCCTGGTTGGCGCGGTTGAGTCCGCCCGAATAGCTGTAGGCGTCGGGATCGTTCTGGGCGTAGGTCTCGAGCTTGCGGATATCGACCTTGCCGACCAGCGAGGAGATGTCCTGGTTGTTCTCGTCGCCCGGCTCGGTCTTGGAGACCGCGATCTGCCGCAGCCGCGACGGCTGGATCTTGGCGACGCGGAATTGCGAGATGTCGCCGCCGAAGGCCTCTAACCGCTTATAGCACCACGGGCTCATCAAGCCGGTGAGGCGCCGCTGCGGAATGCCGTACTTCTCCTCCAGCATTGGCCCGAGCTGATCCGGATCGAACAGGCTGAGCGGGCTTTCGAACACCGGGCTCAGTTCGTCGCCGGCCTTCAGCACGTAGATCGGATGCACTTCCATCAATGCCTTGAGCCGCTCGGCGAGCGATGACTTGCCGCCGCCGACCGGTCCGAGCAGATAGAGGATCTGCTTGCGCTCTTCCAGGCCTTGCGCGGCGTGACGGAAGAAGCCGACGAGCCGCTCGATCGTGTCTTCCATCCCGTAGAAGCCAGCGAACGCCGGATAGGTGCGCATCGTGCGGTTCATAAAGATGCGGCCAAGGCGAGGGTCCTTGGCCGTGTCGATCATCTGAGGCTCGCCGATCGCAGCCAGTAGTCGTTCTGCCGCATTCGCATATCGCATCGGATCAGTTCGACACGACTCGAGATATTCAGCCATCGACATATCGCTCTGGCTTCGAGCCTCGAACGACCTAGCGAAAGCGTTGAACAGAGAATCGTTGTACATGATCCCTCTCCACGATATGTTACGCCGCCGGAGAAGAACGAGCTGGATTGCCAGAGCGTTCCTCACTACGAATCACGGTCGGCATGCTGGAGCTATTGGACACTCGCCAGCCTCCCTTCCGCAATGCACGGCGCAAGCAGCCGCTGCCTTATCAACAAGCAGCCAGCCTAATAGTTCATCAAAAACGCGATTTGTCATTTACTTTCTTGGCCATGTAGCTGGTCCGCCACATCCGTGATTTTACCGGGATGCATCCCGGAGGACCCGACAAACACCAGCTTCCTGCCCTCAGCAAATGCCGTTCCGACCGCCTCTCGGCTGCCATCGCGTTGCTCCTTCACGCCCACGAACTGCCACAGGTTTGAACGCACCCGGCTTCTGCCGCGACTAAGTCAAACCAGTCTGCACATCGTGACGCGGCATCGTCGCCGCGCCGATCGAGGTGGCGCTTATCATTTCATATAGATCGCTTGCGTTCGCTGAACAGATCATGAAGCGTATTTTATTCTCCGTTCATCTAGTTGTCGTAGCTGCAATGCTCGCCGGAATTGGCCGCAGCCACGCCGAGGATGACGTCGACAGCGCCAAAGCCGCAGCTTTTGACAAAAGAATATTCGCAGCTTCGCTCGCCGAAAAGACCTACGCCTGCTTCGTGCGCCGTTATGACGCCAATCATCTGGCGCAACATCCGAAGCAGAAAGTGAGCGCGATGAAACTATTGGTGACGGCGGAGAATGCGCCGGAGGAAAAAACCACCGGCTACTCATTCCGCCTTGGAATTAAGTACCGTCACCGCACCGGCAATTTCGACTCCAGCGGCTTTTGCGGCCATGTCGTCACAGAGGACGCGAGCAACGAAATCCGTTTCGGCTGCGGCGTCGATTGTGAAGGTGGCGGCATCAATGTGGCACTGTCGAAAGACGACAAGTCTGCCATCATCCGCCTTGAGCGGATCAGGATTTGGGATCGCAACAAGCCGGACCAAGAGGCCGAAGACGCGCTCGTGGCCGGCGCCGACGACAAGATCTTTCGCGTCGATCGCGCTGACGCGGAAGAATGTGCCGAGCTTGTGACCGACCGCCGGGAACTCGCCGCCATCAGACACAAATGATGCGCTCGTGCGCCGGATAATACGCTTGTTGGCCAGCCAACTCAATTGAGGGAGGGTGCCATGCGTCGACGCAGCATCTTGTGGGGCGTGGTCTCGGCCTTGGGCGGCGCCCTTGCCGTCTCACGCGCCCGCGCCGCTGGCGAGGCACCGTCGCCTGCCGCCAAGCCGAAGGTGGTCTATCACCTGAGCGACCTCGAGAAGGTCAACTTTGTCCTCGGCAACATCCAGAACCATTTCGACGGCGTCGGCGGGCCTGCGAATGTTACCATTGCCCTGGTGATCCACGGCCCGGCGCTGCGCGCCTTTCATTCGGCCTCCGCCAACCCCGACCTGTCGCGGCGCGTCCGGGAGTTTTCCGGGGATGGCGTCGAGATCGCCGCCTGCGGCAACACCATGAAATCGCAGAATGTCAGCCTGAACGAGCTCCTTCCCGGCTTCGTGGTCGCCGACAAGGGCGGCGTCGTCCGCCTCGCCGAACTGCAGTCGCAGGGTTACCTCTATCTCAGGCCCTGAACGGTGCACCGCACCGTCATAAAATTGTTCAGAGTTCGCGGTTGCATCGGATCAAATCCGAGGGATCGAACGGGTCCGGGTGGAGTTGTCTCGTTTCGATGCGCATATTCCCCCTTGGCAGCCCTTTCCGCCCCGTGTTGACAATGCGGCCCTGCCCCAGAAAGCTGCTGGGGAACCCAACCACCGACCCGATCGAGCAGAAACAGGCATCATGAACCCCGTCAAAGCACTCGAAAACCACGGCCAATCGGTCTGGCTGGACTTTTTGGCCCGCGGCTTCGTCGCCAAGGGCGATCTCAAGACACTGATTGACGAGGACGGCGTCAAAGGCGTCACCTCCAACCCGTCGATCTTCGAGAAGGCGATCGGCAGTTCGGACGAATATGACGGGGCGATCGGCAATGCGCTGAAGAAGGGCGACCGCCCGGTCGCCGAACTGTTCGAGCATCTCGCGATCGAGGACATCCAGCACGCCGCCGACGTGCTGCGCCCCGTCTATGACCGGCTCGATGGCAAGGACGGTTTCGTCAGCCTCGAAGTGTCGCCCTATCTGGCGATGGACACCAGGGGGACCATCGCGGAAGCGCAGCGGCTCTGGAAGGAGGTGCGGCGCAAGAACCTGATGGTGAAGGTGCCGGCGACGCCGGAGGGCCTGCCCGCGATCGAGCACCTGATCGGCGAAGGCATCAGCATCAACATCACGCTCCTGTTCTCGCAAAAGGTCTATCGCGAGGTGGCGGAGGCCTATCTGAAGGGCCTGGAGAAATACGTTGGCGGCGGCGGCGACCCCTCGCACGTGGCGAGCGTGGCGAGCTTCTTCGTCAGCCGCATCGATACCGCCGTCGACAAGCAGCTCGATGAGAAGATCGCAAAGGCCAACGATCCCACCGAGAAGGAGCGGCTGGCGTCGCTGAAGGGCAAGGTTGCCATCGCCAACGCCAAGTTGGCGTATCGGGACTACAAGCAGATCTTCGCCGGTCCGCGCTGGGAAAAACTCCTGGCAAAGGGCGCCAAGCCGCAGCGGCTGCTGTGGGCCTCGACCGGCACCAAGAACAAGGAATACAGCGACGTCCTCTATGTCGAGGAGCTGATCGGCCCCGACACGGTCAATACCGTGCCGCCGGCGACGCTGGACGCCTTCCGTGACCACGGCAAGGTGCGCGACAGCCTCGAGGAGAACGTCGAGGACGCCCAGCGCGTGCTCGATGAGCTGGAGAAGTCCGGCATCTCGCTGGACGCGATCACCGCCGAGCTGGTCAAGGACGGCGTCAGGCTGTTCGCCGATTCCGCCGACAAGCTCTATGGCGCCGTCGCGTTCAAGCGCGCGACCTCGCTCGGCACCGGCCTCGACGGCCAGAAGCTCAAGGTCGGCGGCGAGCTTGCCAAGGCCATCGAAGAGAACACCGAGGAATGGCGTGCCTCGGCCAAGGTCCGCCGGCTCTGGCAAAAGGACAAGTCGGTCTGGACCGGCGAGGATGAGGACAAATGGCTGGGCTGGCTGACCAGCCCGGCCAAGGCCGACATCGCCGACTATGAGGATTTCGCCGAGCGCGTGAAGGGCCAGAAATTCACCGACGCGGTCGTGCTCGGCATGGGCGGCTCCAGCCTCGGGCCGGAGGTGCTGGCGGAGACCTTCGCCAAGAAGACCGATTTCCCCAAGCTGCACGTGCTCGATTCCACCGACCCGGCGCAGGTGCGGGCGATGGAAGCGGCGGTCGATATCTCCAGGACGCTGTTCATCGTATCCAGCAAGTCCGGCGGCACCACCGAGCCGAACGTGATGAAGGACTATTTCTTCGACCGCGTCTCCAAGGCGATCGGCGCCGCCAAGGCCGGCCACCGCTTCATCGCGGTGACCGATCCCGGCTCGTCGCTGGAGAAGACGGCGAAGCGCCAGGGCTTTGCCCGCATCTTCTACGGCGAGCCCACGATCGGCGGCCGCTACTCCGTGCTCTCCCCGTTCGGCCTGGTGCCGGCCGCGGCCGCCGGCCTCAATGTCCGCAGCCTGATCAAGCACACATTGTCGATGGTGCGCTCCTGCGGCGCCGACGTGCCGCCGCATGAGAACCCGGGCGTGCAGCTCGGGCTCGCGATGGGGCTCGCCGGCCTCGAAGGCCGCGACAAGGTGACGATCACGTCGTCCGGGAAGATCGCGGATTTCGGCGCCTGGGCCGAGCAGTTGATCGCCGAATCCACCGGCAAGGACGGCAAGGGCCTGATCCCGATCGACGGCGAGACGCTGGCCGAGCCGGCTACCTACGGCGACGACCGCTTCTTCATCGACCTTCGCACCGAGGGCGAGGACGACGCCGAGCATGACAGAAGGCTTGAGGCGCTGGAGCAGGCCGGCCATCCCGTAGCCCGCATCGTCCTGCCCTCGATCGACCATCTCGGCCAGGAGTTCTTCCGCTTCGAGATTGCGACCGCGGTCGCGGGCTCGGTGCTCGGCATCAACCCGTTCAACCAACCGGATGTCGAGGCGGCCAAGATCAAGACCCGCGAATTGACCGCAGCTTTCGAGAAAACCGGATCGCTGCCGGCCGAACAGCCGGTGGTCTCCACCGCGGAGGCCGATCTCTACACCGACGAGCACAACGCCGCCGAGCTGCGCAAGGCCGGGGCCGACGGCACGCTCGGCTCCTGGCTGAAGGCGCATTTGTCGCGCTCGCACCGGGGCGACTATGTCGCCCTGCTCGCCTATATCGAGCGCGACAAGGCCTTCATTGATGCACTGCAGAAGATGCGGCTTGCCGTGCGCGACGGCAAGCATCTCGCCACCTGTGCCGAGTTCGGCCCGCGCTTCCTGCACTCGACCGGCCAGGCCTACAAGGGCGGCCCCGACAGCGGCGTGTTCCTGCAGATCACCGCCGACGATGCCAAGGACCTGCCGGTGCCGGGGCAGAAGGCGAGCTTCGGCGTCATCAAGGCGGCGCAGGCGCGCGGCGATTTCGACGTATTGACCGAACGTGGCCGGCGCGCGTTGCGCGTCCATCTCAAGGGCGGACTGGGTCCGGCGCTTGCCACGCTGGACGCCGCGCTTAACGAAGCCCTCAACTAGAGCAGGATTGAGATTGGATCGGGTACCCGCCCAGGACGCAGCCCCGCCCCCTCTCCCGCTTGCGGGAGAGGGCTGGGGTGAGGGTGCTTCCGTAAAGGGACTATCCGTGGGGAGAGAGCCCTCACCCGCTGCGCCAAGAGCGCAGCGACCTCTCCCGCAAGCGGGAGAGGTAAGTAACCAACGGCGTCATGCTCAACAGTAAGGACGAAAGAACATGCAGCTCGGCATGATCGGCTTGGGGCGGATGGGCGGCAACATCGTCCGCCGCCTGATGGCGCACGGCCATACCGCCGTGGTCTACGACAAGGATCCGAAGGCAGTCGCCGCGCTCGCCGCCGACAATGCCTTAGGCTCCGCCTCGCTGGAGGAGTTCGTGCGCAAGCTGGAGCAGCCGCGCACCGCCTGGGTGATGCTGCCGGCCGGCAAGATCACCGAGGCGACGATCGACGCGCTGTCCAAATTGATGCAGCCGGGCGATACCATCATCGACGGCGGCAACACCTTCTGGCAGGACGACGTCCGCCGCGGACAGGCGCTGAAGGAGCGCGGCCTGCACTATGTCGACGTCGGCACCTCAGGCGGCATCTGGGGCATCGAGCGCGGGTACTGCATGATGATCGGCGGCGAGAAATCCGTGGTCGACCGGCTTGACCCGATCTTCAGCGCGCTCGCGCCCGGCGCCGGCGACATTCCGCGCACGCCGCAACGGGAGGGCCGCGATCCCCGCATCGAGCAGGGCTACATCCATGCCGGTCCCGTCGGCGCAGGGCATTTCGTCAAGATGATCCATAACGGCATCGAATACGGCCTGATGCAGGCCTATGCCGAAGGCTTCGACATCCTGAAGAACGCGAATAGCGAGGCGCTGCCACCGGACCACCGCTTCGATCTCGACATCGCCGATATCGCCGAGGTCTGGCGGCGCGGCAGCGTGATCCCGTCCTGGCTGCTCGATCTCACCGCGATCGCGCTGGCCGAGAACGCCACCCTCGATAATTATTCCGGCTTCGTCGAGGATTCCGGCGAAGGCCGCTGGACCGTCAACGCTGCGATCGACGAGGCGGTGCCTGCGGAAGTGCTGACGGCGGCGCTGTTTGCCCGCTTCCGCTCGCGCAAGGACCACACCTTCGCCGAGAAGGTTCTCTCCGCCATGCGCGCCGGTTTCGGCGGCCACCGGGAGCCGCCGCAAAGCGCCAAGAAGAGCTAGGGAAGGCTTAACGATGACAAACGGTCACGCGCAAAGGAAACCCGACCCCTGCTCCTTCATCATCTTCGGCGTCACGGGCGACCTCGCGCACCGGCTGGTGATCCCTGCCCTCTATAACCTCGCCGCGACCAACCTGCTGCCCGACAAATTCTGCGTCGTCGGCGTCGCCCGCGGCGGCATGTCGAACGCGGAATTGAGCGCGAGCCTGATGAAGGGATTGCGGCAGTTCGCGACTCGCCCTGTCGACGAGGCCATCGCCAAGCGCCTGTTCGAATGCGTGACGGCGGTTGAAGCCGACCCCAAGGACCCTGCGTCGTTCGAGCAGATGCGGGTTCAGCTCGACAGGGCCGAGGCGGCGCGCGACACCGGCGGCAACCGCCTGTTCTACCTCGCAACGCCGCCGAGCGCCTTCCTGCCGATCACCAGGGAGCTCGCCCGCACCGGCATGCTGAAGGAGAACGGCTATTGGCGGCGGATCGTGGTCGAGAAGCCGTTCGGTACGGACCTTGACTCGGCCAGGCACCTGAATGCCGAGTTGCTGAAGCTGGTCGACGAGCACCAGATCTACCGGATCGATCACTATCTCGGCAAGGAAACCGTCCAGAACATCCTGGTGCTGCGCTTTGCCAACGGCATGTTCGAGCCGATCTGGAATCGCAACCATATCGATCATGTGCAGATCACCGTCGACGAGAAGCTCGGCGTCGGCCATCGCGGCAGCTTCTATGATTCGACCGGCGCGCTGCGCGACATGGTGCCGAACCACCTGTTCCAGCTCTTGTCGCTGGTCGCGATGGAGCCGCCGGTGCGGTTCGAGGCACACGCGGTGCGTACGGAGAAGGCCGAAGTGCTCGCTGCGATCCAGCTCCAGAGCGAGGAGGAAGCCCTGCACAATTCGGTGCGGGGGCAGTATCGTGGCGGCAAGATCGGCGACACCGATATCCAGGACTATTGCAAGACCGCGGACGTCAAATCCGGCAGCACCACCGAAACCTATGCCGCGCTCAAGCTGATCATCGACAATTGGCGCTGGGCCGGCGTGCCATTCTATCTGCGTACCGGCAAGGCCCTGGCCGCCAAGCGCACCGAGATCGCAATCAAGTTCAAGCAGGCGCCGTTCGCCATGTTCCGCGACACGCCGATCGATCAGCTCTCGCAGAACTACCTCGTGATCTCGACGGAGCCGACCGAGGGCATCGAACTGCA
This sequence comes from Bradyrhizobium sp. USDA 10063, assembly GCF_054063735.1. Classification (NCBI taxonomy): domain Bacteria; kingdom Pseudomonadati; phylum Pseudomonadota; class Alphaproteobacteria; order Hyphomicrobiales; family Nitrobacteraceae; genus Bradyrhizobium; species Bradyrhizobium sp. USDA 10063. Next base: position 2,758,881 of record NZ_JBSSGP010000002.1, read on the forward strand.
GTTCAACACCAAGGTGCCCGGCCCGGCCATCGACATCGACGGCGTCGAGATGAAGTTCCGCTACAAGGATTACTTCAAGGCTGAGCCGTCGACCGGCTATGAGACGCTGATCTATGACTGCATGATCGGCGACAACCTCCTGTTCCAGCGCGCCGACAGCGTCGAGGCCGGCTGGCAGGCCGTACAGCCCTTCCTCGATGCCTGGAAGAAGGCCGGCGGCGCCGGTCTGCAGCCCTACAAGGCCGGCAGCGAGGGGCCTGAGGCCGCCAACGCGCTTCTGACCCGCGACGGCCGTAGCTGGCGAAAGCTCGGCTGACGATGACCGCCGTCGGTCGCCGCCAGATCATCACCGTCGCCGATCCCGCGGCGCTGGCGAAGGCCGCCGCGGAGCGGGTGCTGGCGCGGATGGCCGCGAACAGCGGCCGGATCGCGATCTGCCTGACCGGCGGATCGAGCCCGAAAGCGCTGTACCAATTGCTTGCGACCGAGCCCTGCCGTGCCGGGATTCCGTGGGACCGCGTGCACTGGTTCATCGGCGACGAGCGCTTCGTGCCGGCTGGCGATCCCAGGAACAACATGGCGATGGCGCGCGGGACGTTCCTGGATCGCTACGCGCCCGCGTCCAACATCCATCCGATCCCAACCGATGCCGCAAGTCCCGATGAAGCGGCGGACCACTATGCGCGCGAACTGCAATCGTTCTACGGCGCGGAGGCGCTCGACGCGGCCCGTCCGCTGTTCGATCTGGTGCTGATGGGCGTCGGGCCGGACGGACACACCGCCTCGCTGTTTCCGAACTACCCTGCGATCGACGTGACCGACCAATGGGTGGTCGGCGTGCCCAAAGCCAATGTCGAACCGTTCGTGCCGCGCGTCAGCCTGACCTTGCCGACGCTGTCCTGCTGTCGCGAAATGCTGTTCGAGGTCGCGGGCAAGGACAAGCGCGCGATCCTGACCCGCGCCTTCGCCGGCGAGAACCTGCCGGCGAACCGCGCGCAATCCATCGGCGAGACGGTCTGGCTGATCGACGAGGCCGCGCGGCCGGAGAATTTTCGTGGGTGATGCGGCAACCCTCTGCGCCCTGATCGTGATGGGCGTCTCCGGCTCGGGCAAGAGCACGATCGGCGAGACGCTCGCGGAGCGGCTCGGCTGGCGTTTCGAGGACGGCGACCGCTTTCACCCTGCCAGCAACGTCGCGAAAATGAGCGCAGGCCAGCCGCTCACCGATGACGACCGCCGCCCCTGGCTGCAGGCGATCGCCGACGAGATCGACCGTGTCTGCAAGGCAGGCCAGCGCATTGTGGTCGCCTGTTCGGCGCTGAAGCGCGCCTATCGCGAGATCCTTCTGCACGGACGGGATGACGTTGGCATCGTCTTCCTCGACGGCAGCGAGGCGCTGATCGCGAGCCGGCTCGCCCAGCGCAAGGGCCATTTCATGCCGCCGGGCCTCTTGGCCAGCCAGTTCCAGACCCTGGAGCCGCCTAGCCTGAGCGAACGTCCGATCATCGTCTCGATTGACGCCACAGTCGAAGCCATCGTCGACGCCATCATCCGCCAAATGAAACAGGTCACCCCATGACGCGCATCGCCCTGCTCGTTTCCGACGTCGACGGTACGCTGCTGACCAAGGACAAGGTCCTGACCGACGCGGCCAGGGAAGCCGCGCACAAGCTGCATGCGGCCGGCATCGGCTTCACCATCGTCTCCAGCCGTCCCTCGATCGGCATGGGATTCCTGATCGAGCCGCTGTCGATCACGCTGCCGGTCGGCGCCTTCAATGGCAGCTCGATCATCGATCCTCAGCTTAAGCCCGTCGAGCAGCACCTGATCCCACCCGCGACCGCGCGGCGGAGCATCGAGCTGCTCCGCGAATTCGGCGTCGACATCTGGCTGTTCACGAACGACCGCTGGCTGACGGCCAATCCCGACGGCGAATATGTCGCGCACGAGCGGCACACCATCAGGCACGACCCGACCATCGTCACGGATTACACGCCCTATCTCGACCAGGCCTGCAAGATCGTCGGCGCCTCGTCCGACGCCCCGCTGCTTGCACGCTGCGAAACCGCAATGCAGCAAGCGGTCGGCACCGAGGCGACCGCCGTCCGCTCGCAGACCTATTATCTCGACGTCACCCCGCCCGGCTACGACAAGGGCACCTTTGTCGAGGCGATGGCGAAACGGCTCGGCATTCCGACCGAGGCGGTGGCGACCATCGGCGACATGCGCAACGACCTGCCGATGTTCGCCAGGAGCGGCGTTCAGTTTGCGATGGGCAACGCCACCGACGAGGTCAAGAGCCAGGCGAAGTTCGTGACCGACAGCAACGAACGCGACGGCTTCGCCAAGGCGATCGAGATGATGTTGAACTACAACGAGACTGCGTGACGAGGCATGCGCGTGATGGGTTTCGCTTCGCTCTACCCATCCTACCGCTGTCGTCCCTGCGAAAGCAGGGACCCATAACCACAGGAAGCTATGGTGGCGCACGCAGGCAGTTGCAGCGGAGCAAACAACGACGCCCTGTGGTTATGGGTCCCGGGTCAAGCCCGGGACGACACCGGTACTTGTGGGGACACCGTGCTTGCAAAAACTCGCGTCATTGCGAGCGCAGCGAAGCAATCCACCTCTCCGCGCGCCGAGGCGTGGATTGCTTCGCTGCGCTCGCAATGACGAGGGAGCACTCAGCTCTCCTTCACCGCCGCCTCGACAAAATCCACCGGCGTCTCTTTCTTGACGCTCGCGCCGAGCAGCGTCGCGTCCCAATTGGTCAGGCGGACGCAGCCATGGGATGCGGATTTGCTGATCTTCGAGGGTTCGGGCGCGCCGTGAATTCCATAGCCCTGCCCCGAAAGCCCGATCCAGTATGACCCGACCGGATTGTTCGGGCCGGGCTTGATGACGAACGGCCGTTTCGACCGCACGCCCTTGAACTTGTAGGCCGGGTTGTAGCGGTAGTACGGATTGGCGTCGGACGAGATCACCTTGAGCGTGCCGCTCGGCGTCGGCTTGTCCTCGCTGCCGACGGTTGCCGGAAAGAAGGCAAGCAGCGCGCCGCCGCCGTCGAACGCCTTGACGGTCTGCCGCGACTTGTCGACCTCGATCCGCGCCACGCTCAGCTTGAGCTGGGGATCGCGACCGTTGACGACAACAATGATCTCGCCGGCCCGGTCGAACTTCTTGCCGGGGTTGAGCTGAGCGAGCAGCGCCTCGCTCATGTGGAATCTCTCTGCGAGCGCCTCGCGCGGGCTTTTGTAGCCGAGCGCCGGAAGCGATTTCATTGCCTCCAACTTGGCGGGAATTCTCCTGACAAACGGTCCCTTCACATCCTTTTGGGAGATTGTGTAGCTCGTGATGATCTCGCCCTGGCTGGTCTCGTTCAGCTTCGCCCAGATCTCCGGGGTGAGCGTCTTCTGAAACGTCAGGCCCTTGGCTTCCGCGAATGCCTGCAGCGCTTTCCGCGTATTCTCGGCGAACTTCCCGTCGATCTCTCCGGGCGAAAACAGCGCGCGACCAAGCAGGACCTGGACCTTGATGATTGTCGCATCGGCCCTGTCTTCGGCCGTGGGGCGAGCCCGGTACCCGGCAGTGTTGATCGCCGCGGCATCGAGGCCGGCAGCGAACACCGGCCCCGACAGCGAGCACGCAAGCAGTGCTGCGGCGAACAGGCGAGCCATTGCCGATCCTCCAAGGAGATGCTTGCAACAATGATCGTTGACCCCGCGGGTTCCGTCGCGCGGGTCCAGGCGGCAGCCTATTTCGACCGCTGCACCGCCGGCTTCTCCCCTGCCCGCTTGGCATCGCTGAGATTGTGCGCGGTGTTGATCAGCGCGATATGGGTCAGCGCCTGCGGGAAATTGCCGGTCTGGCGGCCGGCGATGGCATCATACTCTTCGGCGAGCAGGCCGAGGTCGTTGGCAACTGCGATCACGCGATCGAACAGGGCTTGCGCCTTCCCGACCTCTCCCGCGAGCACATAGGCATCGGCAAGCCAAAGCGTGCAGGCGAGGAAGGCGCCCTCGATCGGCTGCTTCTCCTCGGAGACCTCGCGCGGATCATGCCGCATCACGAAGCCATTGCGCATCAGGTATTGCTCGCTCGCCGCCAGCGTGCCGCGGATCCGTGAATCGGTCGGCGGCAAAAAGCCAACGGCCGGCAGCAGCAGCACACTGGCGTCGAGCAGTTTCGAGCCATAGGATTCGACGAACGCGTTGAGCCTGCGATCAAATCCCTTGGCGCAGACATCGCGGTGGATCGTTTCGCGCAGCACCCGCCATTTGTTGATGGGCGCCTTGAGGCCGAATTTCCGCGCACTCTTGATGCCACGATCGAAGGCCACCCAGGTCATCACCTTCGAGAAGACATAATGCTTGGCCTCGCCGCGACGTTCCCAGATGCCGTTGTCCGGCCGGTCCCATTCTTCCGCAAGGTGCTCGAGCACGGCGCATTCCAGCGACCAGCTCGCATCGTCGAGCTGCAGCTTCGCCATGCGCGACTGGTGGAAGGCGTCGATCAATTCGCCGTAGACGTCGAGCTGCAACTGCGCATGCGCGGCATTGCCGATGCGCACCGGCTGCGCGCCCTCATAGCCGGGCAGCCAGCGCGCTTCCCATTCCAGAAGCCGCCGCTGGCCCATGATGCCGTACATGATCTGCATGTTGGCCGGCGCGCCTGCAGCCGCACGCAACAGCCAATTGTGCCAGGCGAGCGCCTCCTCGGTATAGCCCGAGTTCATCAGCGCCAGCAGCGTGAAGGTCGCATCCCGCAGCCAGCAATAGCGGTAGTCCCAGTTGCGCTGGCCGCCGAGCTTCTCGGGCAGCGAGGTCGTGGGCGCCGCGACGATGCCGCCGGTCGGCGCGAAGGTCAGCGCCTTCAACGTGATCAGAGAGCGCAGCACGAGGTTGCGGGCAAACCCCTCATAGGTGCAGCGGCTCGACCATTCGGTCCAGAACGCCTCAGTGTCCTGCAACGCCTTAGCTGGATCGATCGGCCCCGGAACCGGCAGATGCGAGGGGCCGTAGGTCATCACGAAAGGCACAACGTCGCCTTCGCTGAGCGTGAATTCGGCCACCGTGGTGAGGTCCTGACCACGGGTCTCGACCGGCGAGCGGAGCACGACCATGTCTTGCCCGCAGATCGCCAGCAGCGCCGATCCATCCACGCTCTTCTTGACCCAGGGAATATCGGCGCCGAAGCCGAAGCGGATGATCAGCTCCATCCGCAGGCCGACGGTGCCCTTCACGCCGCGCACCAGCCGCACGACGTCGGACGCATTGCCGCGCGGCGGCATGAAGTCGATCAGCTCAACCACGCCGCTCGCCGTCTCGAACCGCGTCTCCAGGATCAGTGTGTTGTCGCGGTACCGGCGGGAGGTCTTTGTGATGGCCTCGGCCGGCGCGATCAGCCAGCGGCCATGCCTGTTGTTGCCGAGCAGCGCCGCGAAACAGGCATCGCAATCGAATGCGGGCCAGCACAGCCAGTCGATCGAGCCGTCACGGCCGACGAGTGCCGCCGTCTCGCAGTCGCCGATCAGTCCGTAATCTTCGATCCTGCAAGACACGGTGGCGACTGCTCCCTTTTCACGCTGACGCGGACGACCGCTTGCGGGTGGCGTTCTTCAGCGCTTCGACATCGATGGCGGAGGCGATGTGCTCGATCGACACCGGCAGCCGGCGCCGCCAGTTCGGATGTTCGTCGACGGTGCCGGGGATGTTCGGCTGGTCCACCAGGCCGAGCAGGTCCTCGAGCGAGATCGTCAGCAGGCGCGACCTGGTCCGCGACAGGAAGCTCGCGACCGAATAGAGGTCATGGCGCTCGATGCCATTCTGGCGCAGCACCTCGTCCAGCATGCCAAGTGCGCGCCAGCGCGCCTCGTCGCTTTCGCCCGGATCGATCCCGAGCGAACGCTTCAGCTTCAAATCGCTGAACGAGCGCCAGCCGGCATAGGTCGCGAGATCATGGGTGTTGAAGGTGACCAGCGCATTGGCGGCGTAATGGTCAATGCCGCGAAACGCCCCGCTGTCGTCGCGCTCGAACATCATCACGAGATAGGACCAGATGCCCCAGCCGTTCATCTGCTCGCGAAAACCTTCCGGCACGGTGCCGAGATCCTCGCCGATCACGACGCAGCGATGCGCTACGCTCTCCTGCGCGGTCGCGGCCAACAGCGCCTCGAACGGCATCTGCACATAGGCGCCGTTCTCCGGGCCGAAGCCGCGCGGCACCAGATAAAGCCGCTTCAAGCCGAGCACATGGTCGAGCCTGATCGCGCCGGCATGGCGCATCGAGGCGCGCAGCATGTCCCGAAAAGGCTCGAAGGCGCGCATTTCGAGGCCGGCGGCGTTGAAGCCGGCGAGACCCCAGTCCTGTCCGGCGGTGTTGAGCGGGTCCGGCGGCGCGCCGACGCCGAGCAGGCGCGAGATCGCGACCTGCTCGTTCCAGGCATCGAAGCCGTCGGACTGCACACCGACGGCGACATCGAGATAAAGCCCGACCTTCATGCCGAGCCGGTGCGCGAGCGCGTCGCACGCCGCAAGCTGCCTGTCGGCGTTCCATTGCACGAATTCGACGAATTCGATCTCGCCGAAATCGGCGCTCCTGCGCAGACGGCTGCACTTGCCGTCGTCCGGCCGCCGCCATTCCTCGGGCCATTCCCACCAGGGCTGGTTGAACTTTTTCCGCAAGACCTCAAAGCAGGCGAAGCGCGACAACAGCGGCCCGCGCTCGGCCCTGAAGCGTTCGAAGTCCTGCCGGCGCTCGAGTGTCGGGCTGGCCTTGAAGTTGGCGAATGCGGCGCGCAGCGCCTGCCATTTTGACGCCGCAACCGCACGATAATCGACAATGTCCCCGGCGCGCAGTTGCGCGAGCTTGTGATTGGTGCCGGGATCAGCGCGGAATTCCGGCAGCTTCTCGACGTCGATATAGAGCGCGTTGAGGAACAGCCGGCTGTTCGGCGAATAGGGGCTACAATCACCGGGGCGATCATCGAACAGCGCATGCAGCGGGTTAAGTCCGATACCACCGGCACCCAACTGATGGGCGAGTTCGATCAGGCCGCGCAGGTCGGTGAAATCGCCCATGCCCCAGTTGCGCGCGGAGCGCACGCTGTAGAGCTGGACCGCCAGCAACCAGCAGCGGTCGAAATCGCCGCCAAAGGCGCGTTCGGGTGCGACAATCAGCGGCAGCGCTTCGGTCGTCCCGGCGGCGTCGGTCAGGCGGAGCTGGTACACCCCGACCGGCAAATCCTGCGGCCAGGATATCGCCCGCTCGCGCGCCTCGCCCTTCGCCATCATTTTGCCACTAGCCGAAATCGTCCATCCGACCGGCAACTTGGCGTCCACCGAAAGCTCCGATGGCGCCGCGCGGCCGAGCCGGACGACAACCGGCTGGTCGATCCATCGGCGTGGTTCGCGCGGCGGCAATGCGTCGAGGATCGTTTGCAATGCAGCCGCGTCTGTCACACGGCGGTGGCCCTGACCGTCGATATATTCGGTCGTAATTCCAAGGTCTCTGGCTTTGGCGTAGGGGTCCATTCGGCACGCGCTTTGCTAGCAACCCGGGAGTGCGGGTCACGAAATTATGTAGATGCGGGAAGGGGATAGATGATGTTTAACTCGCTGTCCTCCGAGCCGTTCCGTGGGAACCAATGTCCTGCGAGCGGCTTTCTATATCAGTCCGAAGCGTATCCTTCACGCGACGGGGGCGTCATTTCCTTGTCAATGGCGGCATCACCGTGAACAAAACCGCTCAAACTGTCGAGAGTGCGGCCGGCACTTTCCATATCGAGGACGTCTACCCGCTGATCGACGGCGGCCGCTTCCCCGTGAAACGCATCGTAGGCGAGCCCGTGGAGGTCTGGGCCGATGTCTATCGCGACGGGCATGACATCGTCGCCGCCGAGCTGATCTGGCGCGGCGAGCTCGACCACGAATGGCGGCGCGAGCCGATGACCATGCATGCCAACGACCGCTGGTTCGGCTCGTTCGTCCCCAACACACCCGGCCGCTATTTCTATGCGATCGAGGCCTGGACCGACGAATTCGCCACCTGGCGCCACGGCTTTGAGCTGAAGCAGAAGGCCGGCGCCGATGTGACGCTCGATGCCATCGAGGGCGCGGGCATGCTGACCAAGGCGCAGGGCGGCGGACGGGCGGCTGCGGCCGTCATCCTCAAGCAGTGCGAAACCTATCTCCAGACCGGCGATCCCGCACCCCTGCTCACGTCCGAATTGCAGGACGCGATGGCGGAAAGCCAGATGCGGCCGGACCTGACGCGATCGCAGCTTTTCCCCTTCGTCGCCGACCGGCCACAGGCGCGCTTCGGCTCCTGGTACGAGATGATCCCGCGCAGCCAAGGCAAGGTGCCGGGACAGCACGGCACCTTCCAGGACTGCATCGACCGCCTGCCCGACGTCGCGGCGATGGGGTTCGACGTCGTCTACTTCACGCCGATCCACCCGATCGGCATGATCAACCGCAAGGGACGCAACAACGCGGTGACGGCCAAGGACGGCGATCCCGGCAGCCCCTATGCGATCGGCTCGGCTGAGGGCGGCCACGACGCCATTCATCCGGAATTGGGGACGCTGCAGGATTTCCGCGCCTTCGTCCTGGCGTGCAAGGAGCACAACATGGAAGTCGCGCTCGACTTCGCCGTGCAGTGCGCGCCGGACCATCCCTGGCTGAAGGAACATCCGCAATGGTTCAAGAAGCGCCCCGACGGCTCGATGCGCTATGCGGAGAATCCGCCCAAGAAATATGAGGACATCGTCAACCCGGATTTCGGCTGCGAGGACGCAGGCGCGCTGTGGAATGCGCTGCGGGACGTGATCCTGTTCTGGGTCGACCAGGGCGTGAAGATTTTCCGCGTCGACAATCCTCACACCAAGCCGTTCCCGTTCTGGGAATGGCTGATCCACCAGGTGCAGTTGCACCATCCCGACGTGATCTTCCTCGCCGAGGCCTTCACGCGGCCGAAGCTGATGAAGGGACTGGCCAAGCTCGGCTTCACCCAGTCCTACACCTATTTCACCTGGCGCACCCAGCGCTGGGAGCTGGAGCAATACCTGGTCGAGCTCACCGGCTATCCCGAGCGCGACTACTACCGGCCGAATTTCTTCGTCAACACGCCCGACATCCTGCCCTTCCATCTGCAGGGCGGCGAACCCTGGATGTTCAAGTCCCGCGTGGCGCTGGCGGCGACACTGTCTGGCACCTACGGCCTCTACAACGGCTTCGAACTGCTGGAGCACGAGCCGATCCCCGGGCGGGAGGAATATCTCGATTCCGAGAAATACGAGATCAAGGTGCGTGACTGGGACAAGCCCGGCAACATCAAGCCCTATATCCGCGACCTCAACCTGGTGCGCCGCGCCAACGCAGCGCTGCAGCAGACCGGCAATCTGCGTTTCCTGCCCATCGAGGACAGCAACGTGATCGGGTTCGTCAAGGAAGCCGTCGACGGGAGCAACACGATTGCGGTCGCGATCGTGCTGTCGCGCGACGTCCACGAATTCTGGCTGCCGCTCGGCGATGTCCAGCTAGGTGCCGGCGATGAGCGGCGCCACGTCGCTGCGGTCGAGAACCTCATCACGGGCGAACGCTATGCACTCGACTGGGGCGGCATCCGGGTGCGGATCGATCCAATGCGCGATCCGGCGGTGCTGTTCCGCTGCCTGGCCTGAGGGGGCGGCACCATGAACGTGCTTTCAGCGGTCGAGACGAAGGAACTGATAGCCACCGAGACGGCGGACGAGCTCTGGTACAAGGACGCCATCATCTACCAGCTCCACGTCAAGGCCTTCGCCGACAGCAACAATGACGGCATCGGCGATTTCGCAGGGCTGACCGAGAAGCTTGGCTATCTGCAGGACCTCGGCGTCACCACGCTGTGGCTGCTGCCGTTCTATCCGTCCCCCGGACGCGATGACGGCTACGACATCGCCGACTATGGCGACATCAATCCCGATTTCGGGACGATGAAGGACTTCAAGCGCTTCATCCATGAAGCCAAGAAGCGCGGCCTGCGCGTCATCACCGAGCTCGTCATCAATCACACCTCCGACCAGCACGCCTGGTTCAAGCGTGCGCGCCGCAGCCATCCCGGATCGAGCGCGCGTAACTGGTATGTCTGGAGCGACACCGACCAGAAATACCAGGGCACGCGGATCATCTTCACCGATACCGAGAAGTCGAACTGGACCTGGGATCCCGAAGCGGGCCAGTTCTACTGGCACCGCTTCTTCTCGCACCAGCCCGACCTGAACTTCGACAACCCGCGCGTGGTGCGCGCCATCGTGCAGGTGATGAAGCGCTGGCTGGACACCGGCGTCGACGGTTTCCGGCTCGACGCCATCCCTTATCTTTGCGAGCGCGAAGGCACCAACAACGAGAACCTGGCCGAGACGCACGCCATCATCAAATTGCTGCGGCGCGAGCTCGACACCTACGCCAAGGGCAAGGTCCTGCTCGCCGAAGCCAATCAATGGCCGGAGGACGTGCAGGAATATTTCGGCCGCGAAGACGAATGCCATATGGCGTATCACTTCCCGCTGATGCCGCGCATCTACATGGCGATCGCGCAGGAGGACCGCTTTCCGATCACCGACATCCTGCGGCAGACGCCGGATATCCCGGCGAGCTGCCAATGGGCGCTGTTCCTGCGCAACCATGACGAGCTGACGCTGGAAATGGTCACCGATGTCGAGCGCGACTATCTGTGGTCGACCTACGCCAACGATCCCCGCGCCCGCATCAATGTCGGCATTCGCCGCCGCCTCGCGCCGCTGATGGACAATGACCGGCGCAAGATCGAATTGATGAACTCGCTCCTGCTCTCGTTCCCTGGCACGCCGATCATCTATTACGGCGACGAGATCGGGATGGGCGACAACATCTATCTCGGCGATCGCAACGGCGTCCGCACGCCGATGCAATGGAGCCCGGACCGCAATGGCGGCTTCTCCCGCGCCGATCCCGCGCGGCTCTATGCGCCCATGATCATGGACCCGGTCTATGGCTATGAGTCCGTGAACGTGGAAGCGCAGTCGCGCAGCCTGTCATCGCTGCTCAGCGCCACCAAGCGGCTGATCGCCGTGCGCAAGTCGACGCTGGCCTTCGGCCGCGGCTCCATGACCTTCATCCGCCCCGAGAACCGCTCGGTGCTCGCCTATGTCAGGCAGTACCAGGACGAGGTCATTCTCTGCGTCGCCAACCTGTCGCGCTCGGCGCAGGCGACCGAGCTCGACCTTTCCGCCTTCAAGGGACGCATTCCCCTGGAGATGCTCGGCCGCACGCGCTTCCCGACGATCGGCGAACTGCCCTATATGATCACGCTGGCGCCGTATGGCTTCTACTGGTTCCAGCTCCAGGAGCCCGACAAGACCATCGACATGCCGCGGCGCGCGGTACCCGAATTCGAAACGCTGGTCGTGCCGCTGAATTCGACTTGGGTGTCGCTGGCGCGCGCCCGCGGTGTGTTCGAGCGCGACGTGCTGCCGGGCCACCTGTCGCGGGCGCGCTGGTACCCCGAGAGTTTGTCGAAAGCGATCCAGCCGCTGCTCGTCTCCGCCATTCCGTTCTGCGACATCGGCGACAACCGTCCCTGGCTCGCTTTCTTCGAGACCACGCAGCGCGGCGCCACCTCACGCTACGTGCTGCCGATCCGGATCGAATGGGTGCGCTTCGACCGCGAGCGCTACAATCCGCGCGCACTCGCCGCGGTACGACAGGGCGCGCGCGAAGGCACGCTGCTCGACGTCGCGACCGACGAGATCTTTATCGCGCTGTTGCTGCGCAATCTGGCGCAGTCGCTGACGCTGGAGGACGAGGAGCTGGGCATCGCGCTGCGCCTCGAATTCCGCCCGACCAGCCGCTTCACGGACAAGCCGATCAAGCAGCCCCAGCGCATCCGCGCGGTGGAGACCGAGCAGTCCAACAGCACGGCGCTGGTCGACGAGGATTACGTCGTCAAGATCTATCGCAGGCTCGAGCCCGGGATCAATCCGGAAATCGAGATGGGGCGTTTCCTCACCGACGTCGCGGGCTTCGCCAACACGCCAGCGCTGCTCGGGACGGTCGAGCTCGTCGAGGGCGAGCAGCACAGCGCGATCGGCGTCGTTCACGCCTTTGTCACCAACCAGGGCGAGGCATGGACCGTAACATCAGCCTATCTCGACCGCTTCGTCGACGAGCAGCGGCTGCTCGCGACCAACCATGAGACGAAGCAAGGCGAACAGCAGATCTCCTATCTGCGCTACATGGCGCAGACGGGAAAACGGGTCGCCGAGCTGCATATTGCGCTGGCGAGCAACCGCGACCTGCCCGAGTTCGTCCCGGAGCCGACCAGCCCGGAGGACGTGCAGCGCTGGACCGACGACATCATGGCCCGTGCCGATCGCGTCTTCGAGACGCTGACGCAGCGGCGGGATGCGCTGAAAGAGGCCGATCGCCCGCTCGTGGCCCAGTTTCTGGCGCAGCAGGATACCTTGCCGGCCCGGCTGAAGGCGCTGCTGCCCGGAGACATCGACGGCCTCAACATCCGCCATCACGGCGACTTCCATCTCGGCCAGATGCTGATCGTCAAGGACGACATCTTCATCATCGATTTCGAGGGCGAGCCGCGGCGGAGCATCACTGAGCGGCGGCGCAAGGCACCGGCGGCGCGCGATGTCGCCGGCCTGGTCCGCTCGATCGACTACTCCGTCACCGCCGCGCTCGATCGGGCGCTGAAGGTCGCATCCGACGAGCAAGGCAAGCTCGCGCTGGCGCTCGCCGACTGGCGCGACCAGGCCACAGCGACATTCCTGGCCGCCTATCGCGAGACCATGGCGGGCCAGCCCCTGTGGCCAGCCGATCCCGAAGCCGCCGAGCGGATGCTCAACTACTTCCTGCTTGAGAAAGCATTCTACGAGATCGAATATGAGCTGGCGCACCGGCCCGACTGGCTGCGCGTCCCGCTCACCGGGATGCTCCGCATCCTGGCGCAACAACCGCATGAGCCGCAATGACCAGATTGCCTGCCGAAGCCTACGCGATCATCGAGGGTCGTCATTCCGATCCCTTCCGCTATCTCGGACTGCATGCCGAGGGCGACCAGAGCGTCGTGCGCGCCTTCCTGCCGGAAGCCTCCAATGTCGAAGCGATCGGCGAGCACGGCGAGACCGCGCCGCTCGCGCGCATTCATGATGCCGGCCTGTTCGCCGGCACGCTGCCGAACGGCTCGCGCCGTTACCAGCTTCGCGCCCGCTTCGGCGACAATGTCGTCGATCTCGACGACCCCTACCGCTTCCCGCCGGTCCTCAGCGACTTCGACCTCTATCTGCTCGGCGAAGGCACCCACCAGCGCATCTACGACAAGCTCGGCGCGCATCCGATGATGCTCGACGGCGTCGACGGCGTCGCGTTCGTGGTGCTGGCACCGAACGCGCGGCGGGTCAGCGTGGTCGGCGATTTCAACTTCTGGGACGCGCGGCGGCATCCGATGCGGGTGCGCGGCGTCGGCTATTGGGAATTGTTCATCCCGCATGCGCGCGCCGGCGACCACTACAAGTTCGATATCATCGGCCCCAACGGCCAGCATCTGCCGCTGAAGTCCGATCCAGTGGCGTTTGGCGCGGAGCTGCGCCCGAAGACCGCCTCGATCGTGGTCGATCTCGACCACATTCCGCATCCGCATGCAGCGCCGTCAGGCATCAACGCTATCGGCGCGCCGATCTCGATCTACGAAGTCCACCTCGGCTCATGGCGGCGCAAGGGCAACAATGAGTGGCTGACCTATCGCGAGCTCGCCGAACAGCTTCCAGCCTATGCGCGCGACATGGGCTTCACCCATCTCGAATTCCTCCCCGTCAACGAGCATCCGTTCGACGGTTCCTGGGGCTATCAGCCCACGGGGCTGTTCGCACCGACCAGCCGGTTCGGCTTGCCGGCCGATTTCGCCGCACTCGTCGACGCCTGCCATCGTGAAGGGTTAGGGGTGCTGCTCGACTGGGTGCCCGGACACTTCCCCGACGATCCGCACGGCCTCGGCCATTTCGACGGCACCGCGCTCTATGAGCACGCCAACCCGCTGCAGGGCCGCCATCTCGACTGGGGTACGCTGATCTATAATTACGGGCGCACCGAGGTCACTAATTTCCTGGTCTCCAACGCGCTGTTCTGGCTCGACCGCTACGGCGTCGACGGATTGCGCGTCGACGCAGTCGCCTCCATGCTCTATCTCGATTACAGCCGTCCTCCGGGCGGCTGGATCCCGAACAAATATGGCGGCCGCGAGAACCTGGAGGCGATCGACTTCCTGCGCCGCTTCAACACCGAAGTGTTCGGACGCTTTCCGCAGGCGACGACAGCCGCGGAAGAATCCACCGCCTGGCCGCAGGTGTCGCGCCCGGTCGAGTTCGGCGGGCTCGGCTTCGGCTACAAGTGGAACATGGGCTGGATGCACGACACCTTGCGCTACATCGGCAAGGAGCCGATCCACCGCAAATATCACCACGGCGACATCCTGTTCGGCCTGCACTACGCCTTCTCGGAGAACTTCATCCTGCCGCTCTCGCATGACGAGGTCGTGCACGGCAAACGCTCGATCCTGGGCCGCATGCCCGGCGACGACTGGCAGCGCTTCGCGAACTTGCGCGCGTACTACAGCTTCATGTTCGGCCATCCCGGCAAGAAGCTGTTGTTCATGGGCTGCGAGTTCGGTCAGGAGCGCGAATGGGCGCACGAACATTCGCTCGACTGGCATCTCACCGAGCAGCCGAAATATGCCGGCGTGCAGGCGCTGATCCGCGACCTGAACCGGCTCTATCGCGCGCTGCCGGCGCTGCATGAGCTGGATTGCGATCCGGCCGGCTTCGAATGGGTCATCACCGATGACGCCGACCACAACGTGTTCGCCTGGATCCGCAAAGGCAACAGCGCGCGTTCGCGCTGCCTGGTGGTGGTCAACTTCTCGCCGAACGTCTATCACGACTATCGCGTCCGCGTGCCCTTTGCCGGGAAATGGCGTGAGGTGCTGAATTCGGACTCGTCGCATTACGGCGGCAGCAATGTCGGCAATATCGGTGAGGTGCTCACGCATCAAGGGCTTGTGCCCGAGCTCAGCCTGACCATTCCGCCGCTGGCTGCGATCTTCCTCGTACCGGAAAGCTGACGTATGCGACTGACTGGGGGAACGTCGTCCCGGCTGGGCGCCAGTTGGGACGGAAGGGGTACCAATTTTGCGTTGTTCTCCGCGAATGCGGAGAAGGTCGAGCTGTGCCTGTTCGACAGCCAGGGCCGGCGCGAGCTCGAACGCATCGAGCTGCCCGAACGAACCGAGGACGTCTGGCACGGCTATCTCAACGACGTCTCGCCGGGCCAGCTCTACGGCTATCGCGTCTACGGCCCCTACGCGCCGGAGCGCGGCCACAGATTCAATGCCAACAAGCTGCTGCTGGATCCCTATGCCAAGCGGCTCGCCGGACGGCTGGTGTGGAGCGACGCCCATTTCGCCTACCGCACCGGCAGCGCGCGCGAAGACCTTTCCTTTGACCGGCGCGACAATGCCCGCGGCATGCCGAAGGCGGTCGTGGTCGACGAGACCTTCAACTGGGGCCGCCGCGAAATCCGTCCCAACATCCCCTGGGAAGACACGATCATCTACGAGGCCCATGTCAAGGGATTGACGCAGAAGCGCGAGGACATCGCACCGAACCTGCGCGGCACCTATGGCGGACTGTCCTCGCCCGCCATGATCAACCATCTCAAGCGGCTCGGCGTCACCACGATCGAACTGTTGCCGATCCACGGACTGATCGACGACCGCATCCTGGTCGAGAAGAAGCTCGCCAATTACTGGGGCTACAACACGCTCGCCTTCTTCGCGCCGGAGCCGCGCTACGCCCAGGACAATGCGCTCGATTCCTTCCGCACCACGGTGGCGCGATTGCACGATGCCGGCATCGAGGTGATGCTCGACGTCGTCTACAATCACACCGCCGAGGGCAACCATATGGGCCCGACGCTGTCGTTCCGCGGCATCGACAACGCCTCGTATTACTGGCTGAAGCCGGACAATCCGCGCTACTATGACGACTTCACCGGCTGCGGCAATTCCGTCAGGCTGACCCACCCGCGCGTGCTGCAGATGGTGATGGATTCGCTGCGCTACTGGGTCGAGGTCTGCCATGTCGACGGTTTCCGCTTCGATCTCGCGACCACGCTGGCGCGCGCACCGAATGGCTATGAGCGCAATGCGTCCTTCCTCACCGCGATCCGGCAGGATCCGGTGCTCGCCACCGTCAAGCTCGTCGCCGAACCCTGGGATCTCGGCCTCGGCGGCTACCAGGTCGGCGCGTTTCCCTCGCAATGGTCGGAATGGAACGACCGCTATCGCAGCGCGATGCGGCGCTATTGGAGCGGCGAAGGCAGCCTGATCGGCGACATCTCGAGCCGCATGACGGCGTCGTCGGACCTGTTCAATCACGACAACCGGGCGACGCGCGCCAGCGTCAATCACATCACCGTGCATGACGGTTTCACGCTGATGGACCTCTTCAGCTACAACCAGAAGCACAACGAGGCCAATGGCGAGGACAATCGCGACGGCTCCAACGACAACCACAGCAACAATTGCGGCGTCGAGGGCCCGACCGACGATCCTGATATCATCGCGCTGCGCCGCCAGTTGCGGAAGAACCAGCTCGCCTGCCTGTTGCTGGCACAGGGCACGCCGCTATTGCTCGCCGGCGACGAGGTCGGCAATTCGCAGAACGGCAACAACAATGCCTATTGCCAGGACAACGAGGTCGGCTGGGTCAACTGGGACAATTTTGGCGATGAGATCGAGGATTTCACCGCTTTCGTCGGCCACCTGACAGACCTGCGCCGCAGGTTCGCCCAGCTTCGCTCACAACGCTGGCTGGCCGGCCGCCGCGTCGACGGCTCCTACGGCGTGTTGTGGCTGACGCCGGCTGCCGAAGAGATGAAGGAATCCGACTGGAATTTCCCGGAGGGGCGTTTTCTCTCTTATGTGCTCGGACCGATGGAACCAGGGCAGGCGCCGATCTTTATTGTGCTGAATGCCGCACCGGAAGAGATCGCGTTCAAGATGCCTGTGATGCCCGAGTACAGGAATTGGCGCCAGGTGCTCAACACCACCGAGAACAAGCAGATGCCCGTTGATTTCGCGTCCGGCGCCGAGACCAAGGCGCCTCCCCGCTCGGTGCTCGCCTTTGCGGGCTCGGCATGAATGAGCGGCATTTCGGCCCCCTGCTGACGAAGGACGGCGCGCTGTTCCGCCTGTGGGCGCCGGCGGCCAAGCGCGTCGACGTGCTGCTCGACAAGCCGCATGCGCTGAGCCGCGGCGACCAAGGCTGGTTCACGGCCGAAATTCCCGGCATCGCCGCCGGCGCGCGCTACAAATTCCGCATCGATGACGAGATCGACGTCCCAGATCCCGCCTCCGCGTTCCAGCCCGACGACGTCTTCGGCGAAAGCGAGGTGATCGATCATGACGCCTTCCCGTGGCGCGCCACCAACTGGCGCGGGCGGCCGTGGCATGAGGCCGTCGTTCTCGAGGCGCATGTCGGCACCTTCACATCGGAGGGCACCTATCGCGCGATCATCGACCGGCTCGACCATCTCGTCGAGAGCGGCATCACCGCGCTCGAATTGATGCCGCTCGCTGATTTCGCAGGAACACGCAACTGGGGCTATGACGGTGTCTTGTGGTACGCGCCGGACAGCGCCTATGGCCGGCCGGAGGATTTGAAGGCGCTGATCGACGCCGCCCATCAGCGCGGGCTGATGATGATGCTAGACGTCGTCTACAACCATTTCGGTCCCGAAGGGAATTATCTCGGCCGCTATGCGCCGAACTTTTTCACCGATGCGCATACGCCCTGGGGCAGCGCGATCGATTATCGCGCCAAGGAAGTGCGCGACTTCGCGATCGGAAACGCGGTGCATTGGCTGCGCGATTACCGCTTCGACGGCCTGCGGCTGGATGCCGTCAACACCATCGTGGAAGCCGGCGAAATCCCGATCCTGCACGATCTCAGCATCGCCGTCGGCAAGCTTGCGGCAGAGACCGGCCGGCACATCAACATGGTGCTCGAAAACAGCGATAATCGTGCGAGCCTGCTCGACGCCACCGAGGACCCGCCGCGCGGCAAATATCGCGGGCAATGGAACGACGACTATCACCACGTCTGGCATGTGATGCTGACTGGAGAGGCGCAAGGCTATTACGGCGACTATCAGCGTTCGCCGCGTGGCGACCTCGCCCGCGCGCTCGCGTCCGGCTACGTCTATCAGGGCGAGGTCTCGGCCTTCTGGGGCGGTATCCCTCGTGGCGAGCCGAGCAGCGCGCTGTCGCCGACCTGCTTCGTCAACTTCCTGCAGAACCACGACCAGATCGGCAATCGCGCGTTCGGCGACCGACTGGAGAGCCTCGCCGATCCCAAAGCGATCGAGGCCGCGCTTGCGATCACGCTGCTGGCGCCGATGACGCCGATGCTGTTCATGGGCGAGGAATGGGGCTCGAAGGCGCCGTTTCCGTTCTTCTGCGATTTCCACGGCGATCTCGCCCACGCCGTCCGCAAGGGAAGGCGCGAGGAATATGCCTGGGCCTACGCCAAATATGGCGACGAGGTTCCCGATCCGCTGGAGCGATCGACCTTTCAATCGGCCGTGCTGGATTGGACCGAGTGCGACCGCGAGCCGGGGCGGACACGGCTGGCGCTGGTCAGGAGCCTGCTTGCGATGCGCCGCCGCGAAATCATGCCGCGGCTTGCCGGCGCCAGCTTCGGCGACGCGCAGGCGGACAACGGCCTGCTGACGGCGCATTGGCGCATGGGCGACGGCAGGCGGCTGTCGCTGACCGCCAATCTCGCCGATCGCGAGATCGCGGCGCCGAAAGACCGTCCTGCCGGAACTTTGATGTGGGGCAGTGCGTTGGGCGATAACCTCCCTCCTTGGTCGGTGTGCTGGCACATCGGATAAAAGAATGCCTCCCGCGATTCCGATCGCGACCTATCGGTTGCAGCTCACCGCCGATTTCGACTTCGATGCTGCCGCCGAGGTCGTCCCCTATCTCAAGTCGCTCGGCATCACGCATCTCTATGCCTCGCCTTTCATGAAGGCGCGCAAGGGCTCGACCCACGGCTATGACATCGTCGATCACACCAAGTTCAATCCGGAACTCGGCGGCGAGGCCGGTTTCGAGCGCCTGCATGCGACGCTGAAGCAGCACGATCTCGGCCTGATCCTGGACTTCGTGCCCAACCATGTGGGTGTGCATTTCGACGACAATCCCTGGTGGCTCGACGTGCTCGAGTGGGGCCCCACCTCGCCGCACGCGGCCTGCTTCGACATCGACTGGGAACAATTGCCCTACCGCGCCCGCGGCGGCGTGCTGCTGCCGATCCTCGGCTCGTCCTATGGGCAGGCGCTGGAGCGCGGCGAGATCGAGCTGCGCTACGACGCCGGCGAAGGCAGCTTCTCCGCCTGGTATTACGAGCACCGCCTGCCGATCGCGCCGGAGCGTTACGGCGAGATGCTGCGAACGATCGTGCGTGAGGCTGACGCTGCCGATAGCGATGCCGGCAAAGCCATCCTGGCGCTCGCGTCGCGCTATAAAGGACTGCGACATCCCAATCGGAAGGAAGCACCTGGCTTCAAGGCGGAACTGAACTCGATCGCCGGCGCCGCCGAGATCATCGCGCGCGGGCTATCCGCCTATCGCGCCGGCGAGGGGCGGCAGGCGCAAACGCTCGCGCTGCATCATCTGCTCGAACGCCAGCACTACAAGCTCGGCCATTGGCGGCTCGCCTCCAGCGACATCAACTACCGACGTTTCTTCGACATCAACAACCTCGCCGGCATCCGCGTCGAGGACGCCGGCACGTTCGAGGCCATCCACCTGCTCGTGAAGCGGTTGATCGCCGAAGGCAAGCTGCAGGGGCTGCGGCTCGACCATATCGACGGCTTGTGCGATCCCGCGCAATATTGCCAGCGGCTGCGCCGCCTGATCCGGCATTCGCAAGGCGCCGGCCGGCCGTTCTATCTGGTGATCGAAAAGATCCTCGGCGAGCGCGAGAAGCTGCCGGCCTTGGCCGGCGTTCACGGCACCACCGGCTATGAATGGATGAACGCGATCACGCAAGCGCTGGTCGAGGACAAGGGCCTGGAG
Source organism: Bradyrhizobium sp. USDA 10063 (assembly GCF_054063735.1). Taxonomy (NCBI): domain Bacteria; kingdom Pseudomonadati; phylum Pseudomonadota; class Alphaproteobacteria; order Hyphomicrobiales; family Nitrobacteraceae; genus Bradyrhizobium; species Bradyrhizobium sp. USDA 10063. The sequence continues at coordinate 2,779,053 of NZ_JBSSGP010000002.1, forward strand.
CCGCTCGACGAGATCTGGCGGCAGATCAGCAACCGCTCGCCAAGGCTGACGCCGGTGCTGAGAGAGGCGAAGCGCCGCGTCCTCGAGACGCTTCTGACCAGCGAGTTCACCGTGCTGTGGCGGCTGCTCGCGCGGATCGCGAACGGTCACTATTCGACCCGCGATTTTTCCGCCGACAGCCTGCGGCAGGCGCTCGAACTCTACGTGCTGCATTTCCCGGTCTATCGCACGTATCTCAGCGCGTCCGGTCCGACGCCGCACGATCGCGCGCTGATCGCAAAGACGGTCACGCGGGCACGCGGCGACTGGTTCGCCGCCGACGAAGGCATTTTCGGTTTCCTGCAGGACGCGCTGACCATGGACCTCATCAAGCCTGGCCGCGCCACCCACAGCGCGCCGCGCGTCCGCCGCTTTGCGCAGAAGGTGCAGCAATTCACCGGGCCGATGATGGCAAAGTCGCTGGAGGACACCACGTTCTATCGCTATCACCGCCTGCTCGCGCTGAACGAGGTCGGCGGCGATCCTGCCGCAAAGGCGCTGTCGATCGACGCATTTCACGAGATGATGCAGAGGCGCGCAACCGAATGGCCGCACGGCATGACCGCGACCGCGACCCATGACACCAAGCGCGGCGAGGACGCCCGTGCCCGCATCCTGGCGCTCGCGGAAATTCCCGGGGAATGGACCAGCGCGGTCTCGCGCTGGAAAGTCCTCAACGCGCCGCATCTGGTGGTCGACGGCGAATTTCGCGCACCGTCTGCGACCTCTGAGTACATGCTCTACCAGACGCTGCTCGGGGCGTGGCAGCCTGACGATCCGCATTTTCTGGAACGCATGCAGGACTACGCGCTGAAAGCATCTCGCGAAGGCAAGCAGGAGACGAGCTGGCTCAATCCGAACCAGACCTATGAGGCCGGGGTCAAGACGTTCCTGGAACGCATTCTGGACCGTTCGCGTTCGGCCGAATTCCTGAGCGCGCTCGAAACCCTCGCACGGCGGCTATCGCTATTGGGCGCACTGAATTCGCTGAGCCAGCTCACGCTGAAGGCCACGCTTCCCGGGGTGCCGGACTTCTACCAGGGCACCGAGTTCTGGGATTTCTCCCTCGTCGATCCCGACAATCGCCGTCCTGTGGATTTTGCTGCGCGCTCATCCGTGCTTGCGGCGCTGGAGAAGCCGGACTGGGCGCAGCTTGTGCGGGAATGGCCCGATGGTCGGCTGAAGCTTGCCTGGACCCGCCACCTGCTGCGACTTCGCGGCGAACTACCTGATGTGTTCACGCAAGGCAACTATCTGCCGCTGGAGGCGAGCGGGCCGCACCGCGATCACGTCATCGCCTTTGCGCGACAGTGGGAGCGGGACGCCGTCATCGTCGTCGTTGCAAAGTCCTTTGCGCCTTTCACCGAAATCGGCCGCGTCTGGCCGAAAGCGGACGCTTTCGACGGCGCGGTCGCCATCAAAGGCTATGCCACCGATACCGGCGAGACCGAGCTTCGGCTCTCCACGCTGCTTCGGCATTTGCCCGTTGCCGTCCTCAAGGCGAAGGTCGCCGCAGCTTCAAGGCCGGCGCGAAAGCGCGTCCGCGCGTGAGGTACTTCACCTCTCCCGCTTGCGGGAGAGGCCGGGTGAGGGCTCTCTCCGCGCAAAGATAACTTCTGCCTTTTCGCGGAGACACCCTCACCCCAGCCCTCTCCCGCAAGCGGGAGAGGGAGCGCAGCGCTCATCGCGGATACCCGAGCATCAATTCCGCTTCGTCAGCAGCAGGCGGCCGCGATTGCGGATCGCGGTTTGCGCGACTTCGGCAAAGCGTTGCAGCAGCCAGGGCAACGTCACTTCCACCTTCACATGATCTTCGTCGACATCGACATGGCCGGTCGCGGCCTGTCCGAGCGCATGCACGCGAAAGATCATGCGATTGTCCTCCCAGCGCTCCTCGTCGACCTTGAGCACCGGCACGCTGCTAGCGGCACGCGAGAGTCCCGTCTTCAGCCGACGCATGGCTTCCTCGCGGCCAAGGCTATGTGGAATCGAAACGATCAATGGAGCAGACATTGCAAATTTCCTCCTCTGATCAACTGCATGTAATGCCACGTCGACCGAACAGAAGGCCGGTACGTGCGGCGCAAAAGCCGGAACCTTCGTGATTTCGGTTCGTTTTCTCAAGCGAAGGGCAGAACGCAACCAGGCCCTCCGGGCTGAGGAGAGATTTATATGTCCATTGGAACGATCATACTCATCATTCTGATCATCCTGCTGCTGGGCGGCTTCAGCGGCATCGGCGGCGGGCCGTTCTATGGCACCGGCTATTACGGCGGCGGCGGGCTTGGACTCGTGATCGTCATCCTGCTGATCCTGCTGTTGCTCGGAAGGATTTGATGCTGTTTCTCCGCTGTCATCACCCGCGCAGGCGGGTGATCCAGTACTTCAGAGACGTCGATGCATAAGCCGAGAAGCCGCCGCTTACTGGATGCCCCGCCTTCGCGGGGCATGACGGCCGTGGGGGCAACGCCACCATCCACACTCCGCAAGCAATGGTGGGCACGCTTCGCTTTGCCCACCCTACTCTACTTCTTCGCCGCCAGCTTCTTCATCGCCGCCTTGATCGACGAGGCGGCATCGTCATAGCCATCCCATGCCTTGCTCCTGGCGAGCAGCGACGGCACGGTGCGCACCGTGTATTTCTTCGGATCGAGATCGCCGCGCACCTGCGCCCAGGTCAACGGCATCGAGACGGTAGCGCCTTCGCGGGCGCGTGGCGACAGCGCGGCCACCGCGGTCGACATGCGGTCGTTGCGCAGATAGTCGAGGAAGATCTTTCCCTTGCGCAGCTTCTTCGACATGTTGAGCAGATATTGCTCGGGATCGTCATTGGCCATCCACTGGCAGATCGCCTGCGCGAACGCCTTTGCCTCCTTCCAGCTCACGCGGTCCTTCGCGCCATACAGCAATGGCGCGACGACATGCAGGCCCTTGCCGCCGGTGGTCTTGCAGAAGCTCTCGAGGCCGACTGCCGCGAGCCGCTGGCGCATATCCTTGGCGGCCTCGATCACATCGGAAAATTCGACGTTCGGCGCGGGATCGAGGTCGAATACCAGGCGTCCCGGCGTGTCGTAGATATCAGGCGCGCAATTCCAGGGATGCAGTTCGAGCCCGCCGATCTGCGCCACCGCCGCCAATCCCTCGACGCGATCGATCTGCACATAGGGCTTGCGATCGCCGGAGACCTTTGCGAGTTCCAAGAGGTTCGACATGCCCTGCATCGCGTGGCGCTGGAAGAATGTCTCGCCATGAATGCCGTCGGGCGCGCGCACGATCGAGCACGGCCTGCCCTTGAGATGGACGATCATCCATTCGCCGACCGCCTCGAAATAGCGCGCGAGATCGATCTTGGTCACGGCCTCGCCGTCGAACGCGTCGGGCCACAGCTCCTTGTCGGGTTTCGAGATCACGACGCCCATGACAACAGAGGATTGATCCACAGTCGATTTCGCGCCCCTCGCCGCACGCCTGCCCGGCTTCGGCTCGGCGAGCTCGATCTTGGCCGGCTCCTCGGCTTCCACCTCCTTGGCCGGCTTGTCCTGCCGCAGTCCCTTGAAGGCGGCCTGCCGGATATTGCCGCCCTCGGTCCAGCCGGCGAACTCGATCTCGGCGACGAGGTCGGGCTTCAGCCAATGGATGTCGCGCGTCTTGCGCGGCGCGTTCTCGCCGCCGAACGGACTGTTATCGGACTCATGCGCCTTCAGCACCGGCAACAGCCGGCGGATCTTGTCCTGACCGAAGCCGGTGCCGACGATCCCGACAAAGGCGAGATGATCGCCGCGATAGACGCCGGCCATCAGCGAGCGGAATTTTCCGCTGGTGGTCTTCCAGCCGCCGAGCACCACCTCGTGACCGGCACGACATTTCGCCTTGGTCCACAGCTCGGAACGGCCGGAGCGATAGGGCGCATCCAGCTTCTTGGAGACGATGCCTTCCAGCGCCAGTTTGCAGGCCGACTGCAACACCGCATCTCCGCCGCTCTCGAAATGCTCGACATAGCGGATCTGCTGCTTCTTGCCTTTTCGTGCTTCCAGAAGCCGCTTCAGCCGCGCCTTGCGCTCGGCGAGCGGCAGCGCGCGCAGATCCTCGTCCTCGGCGAACAACAGGTCGAACGCATAGAAGATCAGATCGTCGGTCTTGCCGTCGGAGATCGCCGCCTGCAGCGTCGAGAAATCCGGTGTGCCGTCCTTGTCCAGCGCGACGATCTCGCCGTCAACAATCGCATCCGGCAGCTTGCCGCCCTCTTTTGCAATCGCGCCGAACTTGTCGGTCCAGTCGAGGCCCTTGCGCGTCTTGAGCGTGGCCTCGCCATCCTCGATGCGCAATTGCACGCGATAGCCATCGAACTTGATCTCGTGGCACCAGCCCGGGCCGCCGGGCGGACGATCGACGGACGTGCAGAGCTCTGGCGCAACGAAGTCCGGCATCGCCTCGATCTTCTTTGCTTTGGCCTTGGCGGAAGCGCGCGATTTCGACGCCAGCGTCTTGGGCGCAGGCGCCTTCGTCCTTGGACGCGCCTCGCTTACCTCCTCCCGGTTGGATTGCCAGACCGCATCGGCTTTTGCTTTGGCACGGCCGTTCTTCGCCAGCATGAACGGCTTCGGCGCCCTGCCCTTGCCGGCTGCGATCTGCTCCATGGTGCGGCCGGAGGCGACAGAGCGGTCTTCATCGAGGATGCTTTCCCCGTCCTCCGTGGCGTATTCGTCGCGGTGCTTGATCAGCAACCAATTGGTGCGCTTGCCGCCGAAGCGATCACCGCGCATCCGCACCAGCACCCAGCTTCCATGCAGCTTGTCGCCATCCAGGGTGAATTTCAGATCGCCCTTCTTGAACCCGCCTTCCGGATCGTCCGATTCCCAATAGCCGCGATCCCACAGCATCACAGTGCCGCCGCCATACTGCCCCTCGGGAATGGTGCCTTCGAAATCGCCGTAGTCAAGCGGATGGTCCTCGACCTCCACCGCGAGCCGCTTGTCGTGCGGATCGAGCGACGGCCCTTTCGTCACCGCCCAGGACTTGAAGACGCCGTCCATTTCGAGCCGGAGGTCGTAATGCAGCCGCGTCGCGTCATGCTTCTGGATCACGAAGCGCCGCTGTTTGGCGGGCGCGACCTTGACCTCGCCGGAGGGCTCGTCGGTCTTGGAGAAGTCGCGCTTCTTGCGATAGGTGGACAGGTTTCTCTGCAGCACGGGTGCACCTCACGCAAATGGCCGCCGCCTTGCGCCGCGGTATATAGCAGGAACCAAAACCCCTCGCATCGGTTGAAGTTCCCAAATTCTGCATATCCGGAGAATTGTAATGGCCCCTCGCACCTATTGGAAAGGCACCTTGAAGCTCTCGCTGGTGACGTGCCCGGTGGCGCTGTATCCGGCCTCGACCTCGGTGGCGAAAACCCGCTTCCACATGATCAACAAGGAGACCGGCAACCGGTTGAAGCAGCAGATGGTGGACGCCGACACCGGCGACGTCGTCGAAGGCGACCAGAAGGCGCGCGGCTACGAGCTCCGGAAAGGAAAATATGTCGAGATCGAACCGGAGGAGCTCGAGTCCGTCCAGATCGAGAGCAACCATACCATCGACATCGAAAGCTTCGTGCCCAGGGACGAGATCGACAAGCGCTATCTCAACCACCCCTACTACATCGCACCCGACGGCAAGGCGGGCGCTGATGCGTTCGCGGTGATCCGCGACGCGATGAAGGACCAGGACCGCGTGGCGCTGGCGCGGATCGTGCTGACCAACCGCGAGCACGTCATGGCGATCGAACCGCTCGGCAAGGGCCTGCTCGGCACCACCTTGCGCTATCCTTACGAACTGCGCGACGAGGCCGACTATTTCGACGACATCAAGACGCCGAAGATCACCAAGGACATGGTCGAGCTGGCGGGCCACATCCTCGACAGCAAGGCGGCCCATTTCGATCCCTCGAAATTCAAGGACGAATATGAGGACGCGCTGAAGGCGCTGGTGCGGCGCAAGGCCGCCGGCAAGAAGATCGAGGCCCCGGAGCCCGGGGAACGGCCGAGCAACGTCATCAACCTGATGGATGCGCTGAAGCAAAGCCTGAAGGGCCGCTCGGCGGCCAAGAAGCGCGGCCATTCCACCGCCCGCCGCCGGCCATCCCACCGTCGCGCGCCGCGCAAAGCGCATCGCTCGACTGCGCGCGCACGCAAGGCGGGGTAACGACAAACGCGCGTCATTGCGAGGAGCAAAGCGACGAAGCAATCCATGTTTCCGCACGCGGAGAGATGGATTGCTTCGCTCGCGCTCGCAATGACGGCAGAGCGTGAAGCTACCGTCTTGCTTTCCGCTTCTTTGCGCTCTTCCGCTTCTTCGTCGTCTTCTTCTTGGAAGTCTTCCTCTTGGACGCCTTCTTCGGCACTTTCCTGCCTTTGGCGCGTGCTTCCGAAAGCCCGATCGCGATCGCCTGCTTGCGGCTCTTGACCTTGCGGCCCGACCGGCCGCTCTTCAACGTGCCGGCCTTGCGCTTCTTCATCGCGCGCCTGACATCGCCGGATGCTTTCCTGGAATATTTTCGTGCCATTGGCGTTCTCCCGGTTGAGCAAGATTAATTTCCTCACCTGGAGAAAGTTCCGCCTCTGCAGCCCGCTTCAGTCCGCCGAGCGCAAGCGGTAACCGATACCAGTTTCCGTCAGCACGAATTGCGGACGCTCCGGATCGGCTTCGATCTTCTGGCGAAGCTGACGGACATAGACGCGGAGATATTGCGCGTCGGTGAGCTCGTCCCACAATTCCTTCAGCAGGAAACGATGCGTCAGCACCTTGCCCGCGTGCTGCACCAGCACGCGCAGCAGGTCATACTCCTTCGGCGACAGCTTCACGTCGCGATCACCGACCTTGACGATGCGGCGCACCAGGTCGACCGAAAGATCGCCGGTGCGGAAGACCGGCCGCTCACCCTGCACCTGCAATTGATGGCGCAGCGCCGCGCGCAGGCGCGCCAGGAGCTCATCCATCCCGAACGGCTTTGTCAGATAATCGTCGGCGCCGAGGTCGAGCGCTTGCACCTTCCCCGCCTCGTCGCCGCGGCTCGACAGCACCACGATCGGCACGCTTTCGTTACGCGCCCGGATCATGCGCAAGAGGTCGTGGCCCTGGATATCCGGCAGGCCGAGATCGAGGATGATCAGCGCAGGACCTTGCGCGAGCATCTCCAGCCCCGCCTTGCCGTTGGAGGCCTCGAGGATCTCGTAGCCCTGCGTGCTGAGGCCCATCCGCAACAATTTGCGGATCGGCGGCTCGTCGTCGATGACCAGGACCTTGATCGGTGTCGCGTTCATGCAGCGGTATCCAGCGCAGCGGTGGCCGCCGGGATCGGCAGCCGGATGGTCAACACGGCGCCGCTCCGGTCGGTGCGGTTGGCGGCCGAGATCGTGCCATGCATGGCTTCGACGAATCCACGGGAGATCGCAAGACCGAGGCCCGTGCCGGGGCGGACATGGTCGCCCTTTTGCACGCGGTAGAACTTGTCGAAGATGCTTTCGAGTTCGGCCGGCGGAATGCCGCTGCCTTCATCCATGATCTGCAGCACGATCGCATCCCGAACCTGCCAGCCGCGGATCGAGATCGTGGTGTCGGGAGGGGCGTATTTCGCCGCGTTGTCGAGCAGGTTGAACAGCACCTGCTCGAACAGCACCGCGTCGAGCTCCAGCATCGGCAGATCGGCGGCGAGATCGAGCGAGACCTTGTGCCGCACCAGGATCTTGCCGGCGCGGCGCAGCGCGCTGCCGACGATTTCGCCGACGTCATGCCGCGCGGTGTTCGGCACGATGGCGCCCGATTCGAGCTTGGTCATGTCGAGCAGGTTGGCGATGAAGCGGTTCAGCCGTTCGGACTCGTCGATCACGGTCGCGATCAGATCATGTTTCTGTGCGTCGGTCAGGTTGCCGCCGAGATCGCGCATGGTCGAGGCGGCGCCGAGCACGGAGGCCAGCGGGGTCTTCAGGTCGTGCGAGATCGACGTCAGGAGTGCCGAGCGCAGGCGTTCGGATTCGACGGTGCGCTTGACCTTGTCCATGTCCTCGACCAGTAGCACGCGCTCGATCGCTAGCGCGCCCTGGTCGACCAGCGCGTCCAGGAGGCGCCGCTGGTCCGGCGTCAGCAGGGGGCCGGTCTTGTCGTTATCGATGCCGATGGCGCCGATCAGGCCGCGGCCGGTCCGCATCGGCAGGAACAGGCGCTTGGCGCCGGGCAGCGTGTCCGAGCCACGGCCAGCCGGCCGATCGTTGGACCAGGCCCAGTTGGCGGCCGCAAGATCGGCGTCGTCGAGCTGGTCTTCCGGCGGATAGCCGGCCTTCACTTCGAGCAGACCCTCTTCCGGCAGCAGCAGCACCACGCGCACTTTCAGCATCAGCGCGATCTGGTAGGCGGTCGCCCACAACACGTCGTCCAGCGTCGCGGTGCCGGCGAGCTTGCGGCTGAAGGCGTAGAGCGACTCGGTCATGCGCACGCGGCTGGTCGCGGTATCGGCCTGGACACGCACCCGCGCAGCGACGTTGGAGACGAGTAGCGCGATCAGCATGAAGAAGAAGAACGCCGCGATATTGGTCGGGTCGGTGATCGTGAAGGTGTAGACCGGCGGCAGGAAGAAGAAGTTGTAGCATAGCGACGCCGCGACGCTCGTAAGCAGCGACGGCCACAGGCCGTAGCGCACGGCCACCACGACGACGGCGGTGAGGAACACCAGATCGACGTTCTCAACGCCAAAATGCGGGTGGACCAGTTCGGCGGCAACGAGTCCCAATGCCGCAATCAGGAGCGACTTCACGTAAGGCCGGAGGTTGAACGGCTCGGTTCGCGCCGCGGTCTGCACCGCCGGCCTGTTCTCAAGGCCGGCAGGCAGGTCCTCGCCGGCGATCACATGCACGCTGATATTGCCGGTGCGCCGCACCAGGTCGTGCACCACCGAGCCGCGCAGAATCTCGAACCAGCGCGAGCGCGACGACTTGCCGATCACGACATGCGTGACATTGGTGGATTGAGCAAAACTGATCAGATCGTCGGCGATGCTGCGATGCACGGCGGGAATCGTCAGCGCCTCGCCGCCAAGCGATTCGGCAAGCCGCATCGTATCGGCGAGCCGGTCGCGCTGCTCGTCGCTGAGCTGCAGGCTGCGCCGGGTCTCGATGCTAACAGCAGTCCAGGGCGCGTGCAGGCGATCGGACAGCCGCTTGGCGTAGCGCACAAGGCCGGCGGCGCGTGGATCCTCGCTGACGCAGACCAATACGCGCTCGCCGGCGGCCCAGGGACCGGCGATCGCGTTGGCCTGCATGTGGGTGAGCAACTGCTCGTCGACCCGCTCGGCCGTGCGCCGCAGCGCCAGTTCGCGCAGCGCGGTCAAATTGCCCGGCGAGAAATAATGCTGAAGCGCCCGCTCCGCCTGCCTGGGCACATAGACCTTGCCCTCTTTCAGGCGCTGGATCAGGTCGTCGGGCGTGAGGTCGATCAATTCGATCGCGTCGGCGCGGTCGAAGATCGAATCCGGCACCGTCTCGCGCACCCGCACATGCGTGATCTGGGCGACGACGTCGTTGAGGCTTTCGATGTGCTGGATGTTGACGGCGGTATAGACGTCGATGCCGTGGGAGAGCAGTTCCTCGACATCGAGATAGCGCTTCGGATGCCGGCTGCCGGGCGCGTTGGTGTGGGCGAGTTCGTCGACAATGGCGAGCTGCGGGCGGCGCGCAATCAGCGCATCCAGGTCCATCTCCTCGAGCACCTGGTCCTTGTAGGTGATCCGCTTGCGCGGGATCACCTCCAGCCCCTGCAGCAGCGCCTCGGTCTCGGCCCGACCGTGGGTCTCGACAAGACCCACCACCACATCGGTGCCGCTCTTGAGCCTGGAATGGGCGCTCTGCAGCATCTCGTAGGTCTTGCCGACGCCAGGAGCGGCGCCGACGAAGATCTTCAGCCGCCCGGACGCATCGTTCTCTCGCCGGGCGGCTTCCAATAGCGCGTCCGGCGAGGGTCGTTTCTCAAGATCGCGATGCTCATTTGCCATAGAGCAAATATAGTCGCGTCACGCCATTCGGCCTAGTCGCCTTTATTTCGAAGCGCCATCCAAAGCGAGGTTGAGCGCCAGGACATTGACCCTGGGCTCGCCGAGCACGCCGGCGAAGCGGCCCTTGGTGTTGGCTTCGACGAGCTGACGGACCTGCGCCTCCGGCAGGTTACGCGCTTTGGCCACCCGCGGCACCTGGAAGAGCGCTGCCTCCGGCGATATGTCGGGATCGAGGCCGCTGCCCGAGGTGGTGACGAGGTCGATCGGCACCGGTTGGGACGGATTCTCCGCCTTCAGCTTCTCGACATCCTCCTTGATGCGGTCGTTCAGCGCCTTGCTGGTCGGGCCGAGGTTGGAGCCGCCGGAATTCGCCGCGTTATACGGCGCGGATACCGTCTTGGAGGAGTCGTTCGGATCCGGCGCCAGGGTCGCCGACGGCCGGCCGTGGAAGTATTTCTCCTCCTTGAACTCCTGCCCGATCAGCGCGGAGCCGATGACCTTGCCGTCCTTCTCGATCAGGCTGCCCTGCGCCTGCTCCGGGAAGATCACGCCGGCGATGGCGGTGATCGCGAGCGGATAGGCCAGGCCCGTGACCGCCGTCAGCAGCAGCAAAAGGACGATGGCGGGACGAATTTCTCTAAGCATGGAGTGTCTCCTTTAGGCAAGGTGCAAGGCCGCGACCACGAGGTCGATCGCCTTGATGCCGATGAAGGGAATGATGATGCCGCCCAGCCCGTAGACCAGCAAGTTGCGGCGGAGCAGCGCGCCGGCGCCGATCGCGCGATAGGCCACGCCCTTCAGCGCCAGCGGGATCAGCGCGATGATGATCAGCGCGTTGAAGATGATCGCCGACAGAATGGCGCTCTGCGGGCTCGAAAGGCCCATGATGTTGAGCACTCCGAGCTGCGGATAGAACGCCAGGAACATCGCCGGGATGATCGCGAAATATTTCGCGACGTCGTTGGCGATCGAGAACGTCGTCAGCGCACCGCGGGTCATCAGGAGCTGCTTGCCGATCTCGACCACCTCGATCAGCTTGGTCGGGTTGGAATCGAGGTCGACCATGTTGCCGGCTTCGCGCGCAGCCTGGGTGCCGGTGTTCATGGCGACACCGACATCGGCTTGAGCGAGCGCGGGTGCGTCGTTGGTGCCGTCGCCGCACATCGCCACCAGCTTGCCCTTGGCCTGCTCGTCGCGGATCAGCTTGAGCTTGTCCTCGGGGGTAGCCTGCGCCAGGAAGTCGTCGACGCCGGCTTCGGCCGCGATCGCCGCCGCCGTCATCGGATTGTCGCCGGTGATCATGATCGTGCGGATGCCCATGCGGCGCAATTCAGCAAAGCGCTCGCGGATGCCACCTTTGACGATGTCCTTGAGATGGACGATGCCGAGCAGCCGGCCGTCCTTCGCCACGGCGAGCGGCGTGCCGCCCTCCTTGGCGATCTCGTCGGCGATGCTCTGCAGCTCGCGGGCAGCATCGGTATTGACGCCCGCCTGGATGGCGCGGACCGCATTGCCGCTCGACAACGACTGCGCGGTGCCACCGCCGATATAGTTGAGGATCGCATCCACCGCGCCCTTGCGGACCGCGGACGAGCCGGCATCGATGCCGCTCATGCGGGTCTGCGCGGTGAACGGCACGAAGGTCGCGGCGAGCTCGTGCATGTCGCGGCCGCGGATGCCGTATTTCTCCTTGGCCAGCACGACGATGGAACGGCCTTCCGGCGTCTCGTCGGCGAGCGAGGCGAGCTGGGCGGCATCGGCGAGTTCCTGCTCGGTGACGCCACGCACCGGGCGGAAAGCGGTCGCCTGGCGATTGCCGAGCGTGATGGTGCCGGTCTTGTCGAGCAGCAGCGTGTCGACGTCGCCGGCGGCTTCCACCGCGCGGCCCGACATCGCCAGCACGTTGAAGCGCACCAGGCGGTCCATGCCGGCGATGCCGATCGCCGACAATAGCGCGCCGATCGTGGTCGGGATCAGCGTCACGAACAGCGCCACCAGCACCACGACCGAGATCGAGCCGCCGGCATAGGCCGCATAGCTCGGGATCGTGACAGTCGCGAACACGAAGATGATGGTGAGACCGGCGAGCAGGATGTTCAGCGCGATCTCGTTGGGCGTCTTCTGCCGCTCGGCGCCCTCGACCAGGCGGATCATGCGGTCGATGAAGGTCGAGCCCTGCGCCGCGGTGATGCGGACGCGGATCCAGTCGGACAGCACCTGCGTGCCGCCGGTCACCGCCGAACGGTCGCCGCCGGATTCGCGGATCACCGGCGCAGACTCGCCAGTGATCGCAGCTTCGTTGACCGAGGCCACGCCCTCGATCACCTCGCCGTCGGACGGGATGATGTCGCCGGCCTCGACCAGCACGACATCACCGACCTTGAGCGTGGTGCCGGGAACCAGGCGGTAGTTCCGCCCCGAACCATCCAACAGCTTGGCCTGGCTCTCGGTGCGGGTCTTCTTCAGCGAATCCGCCTGCGCCTTGCCGCGGCCCTCGGCGACGGCTTCGGCGAAATTGGCGAACAGCACCGTGAACCAGAGCCAGAGGATGATCTGGAAGGTGAAGCCGAGGCTCTCGGCGCCGGTGGCAAGGTCACGCAGGAAGATCACCGTGGTGAGCGCAGCGACGATCTCGACCACGAACATCACGGGGTTCTTCGCCATCAGCCGCGGATTGAGCTTGGCGAAAGACGCTTTGATCGCGGGCACCAGGATTTTGGGGTCGAGCATGGTCGACGCCTTCACCTGTTTTTGCAGTTTCATGGTTTCCATGGATGTGACTCCAATCAATTCGATCAGAACAGGGTGTTGGCGTTGCTGGCCAGATGCTCGACGATCGGTCCGAGCGCCAGCGCCGGGAAGAAGGTGAGGCCGCCGATGATCAGGATCACGCCGACGACGAGGCCGACGAACAGGCCACCGGTGGTCGGGAACGTGCCTGCCGACGGCGGGACCGACTTCTTCTGTGCCAGCGAACCGGCAATGGCCATCGCCGGCACGATCATGAAGAAGCGGCCGACGAACATCGCGCTCGCGAGCGTCAGGTTGTAGAAGAAGGTGTTGCCGGTGAGGCCCGCAAAGGCCGAGCCGTTATTGCCGGTCGCGGAGGTGAAGGCATAGAGCACCTCGGTGAAGCCGTGCGGGCCGGAGTTCGCCATTGATGCAACCGCCGACGGCAGCACCACGGCAACGGCAGTCCAACCGAGATACATCAGCGGCAGCACCAGGATCGCGAGCATCGCCATCTTGACCTCGCGCGCCTCGATCTTCTTGCCGACATATTCCGGCGTGCGGCCGACCATCAGGCCGGCGACGAAGATCGCCAGCACGACGAACAGCAGCATGCCATACATGCCGGCGCCGACGCCGCCGACGATGATTTCGCCGAGCTGCATGTTGATCAGCGGGATCATGCCGCCCAGCGCCGTGAAGCTGTCATGCATGGCGTTCACGGCGCCGCAGGAGGCCGCGGTGGTGATGACCGCAAACAGCGAGGACGCGACGATGCCGAACCGGACTTCCTTGCCTTCCATGTTGCCGCCAGTGAGCCCCAGCGCCTGCAGCGCGGTGGTGCCGTTGGCTTCGGACCAGTAGCAGACAGAAACGCCGGCGATGAACAGCACGCCCATCACGGCGAGGATCGCCCAGCCCTGGCGCTGGTTGCCGACCATGCGGCCGAACACATTGGTCAAGGACGCACCGATCACGAAGATCGAGAGCATCTGCACGAAGTTCGACAGCGCAGTCGGATTCTCGAACGGATGCGCGGCATTGGCGTTGAAGAAGCCACCGCCATTGGTGCCGAGCATCTTGATCGCAACCTGCGAGGCCACGGGGCCGACGGCGATCGTCTGCTTGGCGCCTTCGAGCGTCGTCGCATCGACATACGGCCCAAGCGTCTGCGGCATACCCTGCGACACCAGGAACAGCGCATAGACGATGCAGATCGGCAGCAGGATGTAGAGCGTGCAGCGCGTGACATCGACCCAGAAATTGCCGATCGTGCGCACCGAAGCGCGGGCGAAGCCGCGGATCAGGGCCACCGCGAGCACGATGCCGGTCGCCGCGGAGAGGAAGTTCTGGTGCGTCAGGCCGACCATCTGGACGAGGTAGGACAGCGTGCTTTCGCCGCCGTAGTTCTGCCAGTTGGTGTTGGTCATGAAGGAGACCGCGGTATTGAACGACAGGTCCGGGGCGACGGCGGCTTGTTCTGCCGGATTGAGCGGCAACAGCGCCTGCAGGCGCATCAAGCCGTAGATGATGAGGAAGCCGCCGATATGGAACAGCAGCATGGCGACCGTATAGGTCAGCCAGTGCTGTTCGCGCCGCTCGTCGACGCCGCTGATCCAGTAGAACCCACGCTCGACCGGACGCAGCACCGGCGACAGGAAGGTCGCCTCGCCGTTGAAGACGCGCGTCATGTACCAGCCGAGCGGCTTGACCAGCGCAACAATGACGGCGCAGTAGAGGATAATTTGAAACCAGCCGATGGCGGTCATGGCATTAAACCTTTCGAATGGGCTTTGAGCGCAGCAGCACGGCAAGCACGCCGACCAACAGGATGGTCAGCGCCGCATCTGCCACGAGAAGCTGCCCGAGCATGAACATGGCACTGATCAAAACCGCTCAGGGCGCAGCAGCGCATAAGTGAGGTAGAAGAGAAGGCCGAGCGAGACGACGCCGGCAAGCGAATAGTCGAAAATCATGGCGCGCGCCCTCACAGCCGTTCGCAGGCGTAGGCGTAGCCTATGCCGGCTGCAAAAAATGCCGCGATGAGCACCAGCATGACGAGATCAAGCATCGGAGGCTCCTATGCGTAGCGGGCCGACAAACGGCCCGTTTTGGTTCCCGGGTGAGGTGCCACCCGCCGCATAGGTTTCCAAGATGTGCGCTGCGCGGTTGTTATAGGAATCCTATAAAGATCGCCGCCCGATGGCTCCCGGGCTTGCGCGCCGCGGCGAAGCCCCTTGGCGTAGCCGGGACCCGGGACCCATAACCACAGGCCTTTGTAGTGCGCTCCGCCGCAACCGCTTGCTCACGCTACAACACCTCCCTGTGATTATGGGTCCCCGCCCTTCTCGCACAGCCTGCTTCGCGGGGACGACAGAAGAGGAAGCCCTCCCATCTTTATGGAATCCCTATATTTCCTTCCCCCGCCCCATCTCGCTTTCAAATGGCGTTTTGACCACCTTTGCCCTGCGGCATTTCGTCAAGCCGCATGATCGATGGGTCTCGCCATGTCACTGCTTTCAGAACCCGTTACCGCCGACCTCAGCGTTCGGCTGCGCGACGCCGGTCGAGTGACAGTCGAACTGATGTCCGACCTCATTCGCGACTGTTGCCGGCGCTTTCCCTCGCAGGGGCAACGCGGCAAGACGGCGCGTGTCGAGGCACTGATCAAACTGGGCGCGTGGACCGACGCGGCGCTGGCGCTGCTCGACCTCGAACTGCCGCAATGGCAAGTCCGTCGCCTCGCCTATGACGACGGCGAATGGTACTGCTCGCTGTCGCGCGAGCGTGAGTTGCCCGACTGGCTCGATCAATCGATCGAGACGCATCACGCCGATCTGGCGCTCGCCATCCTGAGCGCGTTCGTCGAGGCACAGCGGATCACCGCACCGTCGAGCCGGCCGAGCGTGCCGAGCGTCGAACGTCATGCCGACGGCTTCTACCAGCCGATGTTGAGCGACAATTTCGCCTGAGCGAGCAACGCTGTGCAGCCGCTGCCTAACCTGCCGCAAAAGCTGAAATCGGCCCAGGTCATGGTGCGATTTTGCTTTCGGCTGCTGATCCTGACCGGTTTCGCCTTCTTTGGCAGCATCGGCTTTGGCCGCAGCCTCATCGCGCTGCTGTGGATGTCCATCGTGCTGTGTACCGTCATCGCCTTGATGCGGCGGGAGCAATTCATGGCCGCCGATCTCAACCATTGGGACGAGATGGCCGCCTATGCCGCGCTTTGCGCGCTCACCTCGGCCACCGGCAGGTAGCCCTGCGACCGGCCTCGCGACCTTATACGTCCCTTATGAGATCGCCCGCCCGCCCTCCTCGATTTCATATCCGCCCGCAAAGATATTGAACGCGTGACCAGGACTCGTAAGGGAATCACAAAAATGAAACTCGTGAATATGAAAGTCGTCGAACCTCCATCGTGTAGCTCCGCGTCGACCATCGTCTTTATCGGAAGAAACCGGCGCGGCCAGTGGGTCGCCCAGGAACAGAACGGCCTCTACGGCGGGCTGTTCGTCAATCGCGCCCAGGCCGTCAAATACGCGCTGTTCGAGAACGGGCACCATCCAGAAACCATCGTCGAACTGTCGCGCGAATTCGAACTCGACATGAACAGCAGTTCCGCCGCCGTCCCCTCACAAGTCACGGCCGCGCGACGCGTCGCCTGATCCGGCCCGCCGCGTACATTCAGGAGGATCCAGATGGTGCAGCCTTGTTCCGCTATCGACCGCGACCAGGTCGTCGATACGATGATCACGCTGACGCACCTGTCCAACCTGCACCGCGCGATCATCGCGGGAAGTGGAGCCATGGAGCTCTATCTTTCGCTACGCCGGCGCGGCTTCGTTCAGGTCGCGACAACTGCAACGTGCCGAGTGCCCAGGAGACAGCATAGCATCGGCTTGCTCACCGGCGAAAAATCCCTGGCGGCAATCGAGGCGACGCTCCTGGAAGTCTCGCAGTTCCTCAGCGCCAACGCCACCATTGCGATCCTGATCGACTCCCGTGAAGGCGAGTTCTGCCTCAGCATCCGGAAAAAGCTCGAGCAAATGGGTTTTCGGATCGAGGCAGGCGTGAGGTGCCAACGCGGCCTCGTGCTTGCCGCCCACCGCCAGGGTTTCGCGCAAATGGAGAGGGCGGCGTGAATCGCGATGCGTTTACGCGGGCGATCATGGATCAATAGAGGAGCGAGATGACGATCAGGACGCGTCATCTCGCTTGAGGCAGCCGGCCGTCGGCAACCTCTCCAGGAAGGCGTTACGAATGGAGTCGCAGGATCAGGTCGAATGGCGCAGCAGGGTGCTGCGCGCCTGGCAACTGGCGCTCCTGCGCTTTGCCGTCACGCTCGACAATACCGATCGGTTGAACGTCATGGCGATTGCCGCCGAGATCGACCGCGGCGGCCACCGCTACGAGGAGCAGGCGAATTTCAGCTTCTTCCGCAAGATCAGCGCCGATCTCTGCACCTCCATTCTGCGGCAGAACGACGCCGCCGATGCCACTTTGCGCCAGTATCTTGAACGGATCGAGGACCCTCGCCTAAAGCGAGCCTTCGCAAGCGCGGTCGAAATCGTTACGGCGCCACCGCGCGCAAGAAAGCCCAAGGTCAACAACTGGCTATGGCGCGGACTGGCACCACGCCCCAATGCCAAGCCGCTCGATACAAGCCGACGCAGGGCCTAGAGCAACTTCGAATGAAATGGACTTCGGTTCGCGTGAGGGAGACGCGTCAAGCGAATATAACCATGAAACAGGACTGGCTCACGGGCTACGTTCCCGATCTTCCGACACCGTTTGATAAGGATGGCGAAGTCGATCTCGACGGATTTGCGCGGCTATGCGATCGTCAAATCGCATCGGGCGCGAGTGCGATCGTGGTCGGTGAGACCACGGGCGAGGCCCCGACCCTGACGACGGGAGAGAAGGCGAGCCTCGTTCGCCACGCCGTCGAGGTCGCGCATGGCCGCGTCCGCGTCATCGCTGGCGCCGGATCCAACGCAACCGATCGCGCCGTCGAACTGACGCGGCAGGCGGAGGCCGCTGGCGCCGACGCCGTGCTCTCGGTCGTCCCCTATTACAACAAGCCGATGCACGCCGGAATCCAGGCGCATTTCCGCGCGGTTGCCGAAGCGACCGCGCTTCCGGTCATCCTGCACGACGTTCCCTCGCGCACCCTTCGCGAGCTCTCCGACGCAACGCTGGCGCGTCTTGCTGAATCGGAGCAGTTCATCGGATTGCGCGACAGCAGCGGCGATGTCTCGCGCCTCGTCCGCATGCGGACATCGCTGCCGCCGCATTTCCGCCTGCTGTCAGGCGATGACCTGACCGCCCTGCCCTTCATGGCCGCCGGCGGTCACGGTTGCATCTCCGCGGTGCAGAACCTCGTGCCCGAACTGTGCCAGGCGGTTTATGCAAGTCTCAACGAAGGACGGCTGCAATCGGCCAGGTATCTGTTCAGCCGCCTGGTCCCGATCGCCGGGCTGCTCGCCGCCGAGCATCCGGCGGCATTGAAATGCGCGCTCGCACTGCTTGGCCTGATCCAGCCTGATACGCGTCTGCCGATCGTTCAGCTCAACGACGTCGCCAAGGCCGAGGTCACGAAGGCGATCGCCGAACTCGACGATGAGGAATGGTCTGGCGTCGAGGATGCTTTGCCCGCCACGCCGGCGCGCCACGAGGGCCAGCGGGCTCTCTAGCTTAAGCTTGCGGCCAGCGGTTTCTTGCCGCGCCCGAGTGCGAATTGACCGACCGGGCTCTCTACATGAAATTCGAGCTCCGTCATTTTTGCAAACAGATCGATGTTGATGGTGCCGATGGCGCAGCCGCCAAGGCCCATATCAGTCGCTGCCAGGTAGAATGTCTGGATCAGGGTGCCAACGTCCTTCAGGATCAGCGAATATGCGATCGAGCTGTATTTCCAGGAGATCCGCCCAAAGCGCGCGGCGATCGTGATCAGGACCTGCGGCGGACCGGGCGCGTCCATGGCAAACTCGGCCGCCATCGAGAGCGCCTGGAGCTGCTGGGCGGAAGCGCCGATCGCGACCAGCGCGTGGCCGCCCGCGTCGTAGTGGTAAAGTCCGCGGGCAAGCCCCTCGCAGTTTGAGACCGCCAGGTACAGTTCCAGCTCGTAGGCGCTGCCCGCCGCCGGATAGGGCCTCGTGCTGTAGGTGACTTCAGGACCGCCGCCAAAATTCGCGCCGCTCTTCCATTCCGACAGCACGCGGGCTGTCGTGTCGAGAAACTGCGCGAGCTCGGCGAGCGTGACCGGGTGCTCGTCGTCGAAATCCCGTATCGAATGGCGTTCGCGCAACAGCCTTGCGAACGGCGAGACCGGCTCCGAGGCCGAGAATTCGCGCAGGTCGATCTTCTTGCCGGGCCAGGGCGGACGCACCGCGGGCAGCGGTGGAACGACGCCCGCATAGGCGAAGGTGCTGCCAAGCGGATTGGCTTGCCGGCCCTCCGTGCTCCGCGTGTGAAACACGAGATCGTGGAAATCCCAGAGAACGAGATTGCCGTCGCCTTCATTCACCCGCAGGCCGTCGCCGCTTTTCGCATCGAGCTTGAGCAGGATCTGGCTGTCAAGCAGCAGTCCGAGCAGATCGAGGTTGAAGGAGTTCGCGTCGCGGCGAAGCTTGCTGATCTTCTGAGGCCGTGACAGTGCAGCGAGCGTGGCAGCGATGGCGGGATCACTGATCCGAAACAGCGCGCCGGCGCGCGGCGATTCCAGCACCATCTCGTTGCCGCGCCGGCGCAGATAGGCGAAGCGCGACAGCACGACCGTATCACTGTTGCCCAGCTTCGCGGGGCGCGGCCAATATTCGGCGACCTGTGGCTCGATGATCACGAGGTCCTGTTCGTCGCGCGGAGAGAACAGGCGGTATTCGAGAAGCCCGTGCCGCGCCAGTCGATGCACCAGGACGTCGACTTCCCTGGCGAGGGCGCTCTTGCCGGCAAAGGAAGCGAGCGGCAGGCCGGTGGCCAGATATCCCGCGCGGTCCATCGCGGCCGCGCTGAGTGGTCCCAGACTGACCGAATAGTCGCCCAGGACGGCGGCGATGCTTCCGTCCGCCTGCATCTGAAGGGAAAAACGACCGTTCAATCTGACGGCAATGACTGGCGCGATCTTCCTGGTCTGCTTGTTCCGGGGAGCGCGCACGAAAGACCAACCTTCAGGTATGCGGAAGGAACGGAGTGAGTTCGCTTTCCAGCCGCGGGCGATCCAATAATCCGAGCTTCACCGGAACATCGTAAAGCCGGCCCGGGGTGCGAAGCGGCGATAGAAATGCCGCAAGCCCGGAACGAGCACTCTGACGACGGGGACCTCGACGTCGGGCCGCGTCTGGTCGAGCACGAGGAAGTCGTATCCCGCGCCGGTGGCGATCTCGACGCAGGCATTGACCTGGTCGCGGGTATTGTCGTGAACCTTAAGGTCTGGCGCCGGCGGCACGATCGGATCGTCGCTGGGGATCAGGAACGGATAGTCTTCCAGGCGCAGCGGGGTGACGCCGTCAAGCGTCGGCTTCTCGCCGCTTCCGCCGCCCATCATGCCGATCGACATGAACTGGGTCAGCTCGGTGAGGGAACGGAGCAGGGCTATGCGGCGATCGAAATGCGCGCCGGAACCGAACTCGATATTTTCGTGTCCGTTCTGCATCCAGTGCGTGATCGCCACGTAGGCGGGAATGCCGAGATCGCTGGTAATGTCGAGCACCCAGAGCCTGCGCCCGGCATCGGCAAACTGGGCTTGCAGATCCCGCACATAGGGAGTCGTCGAACTGCTTGAGGTCGACCTCGGCACGCTGCAGCCGGTTGTACCACCAGATGGCATAGGCATCGCGTTCGACCAGTTCGAGGAAGCCTTGAACGATGGCTTCCTCGCGGGTGTTGCCGGCCGCGCAGCCGTTGGAATCCGTATGGAAGCCGCCGTAGAAGAAGTACAGCAGGCCGGTCGGAAGATACTTGAAACGCTTGTCGCGCAACGACCAGACCGGCGACCACTCGGTCCTGGTCGAGGGATCGAGCGGCTCAGGAACCGAATGTGAATCGTCCGCGAGCGGGGCATGCCTGTCTTGAAATTGCTTCTCGCTGAAAAGCTGGACGTCATTGGGAGGAAGGGCGTCGCCGGGAGCGAAATCGATGAGACGGCGCTCCGTCCTGATCTCGTCACCCTGGAAAATCCCCGAATAGCGCTCGATCGCTTCCATCAGCGCGCTGGCCTCGCCCTGTTCGGCCGTAGAGCCTTTGCCGAAGCTGCCGCCGCTCAGTCCGGACCTGAGCTGGTCGACGCTTCGGGCCGGCGCAGAGAAATTGTGATAGGCGAAAAAATTGGTGTTCATCGGCAGATCGGCCTCGATCCGCTCGAGCCTCGAAACCACGCCGGTCAGCGGGCTTACATGTTTGCGGAAGCGCGCCACGGTGGCTCGAGACGTCACGGTGCGGTATCCGCCGCTTGTCATGATGAGCTTTCTGCCCTCGGCAATCTCGATCGGCGCCGCCGCCCGGCGCGGATTCTGCAGCTTCCTGCTGCCACAGCTCGGACATTGCGGGCGCCGCGCGACGTAGTGCTTGGCGATCACCGCACCAGTCAGGTCGAAGCTTGCAATGTGATCGCGCAGATCGGTGCGAAAGCCGGAGGCAATCGCTTTCGTGATTTCAACAGCAGCGAAGTGGATGGCGGTCTGCCCGATGGTGTCGTTGACCAGAGGCGACACGGCGACAGGACGCGCCGGTGCACGGTCGAGAAACCCCTTGATCTCCCGGTTGCGTATCATGCGATCGAACAGACAAGTCCAGCAGGCGCTCTCGCCCGGTTTGAACACAGGTCCCACCAGCGGAAACACGCCGGACGGCTGCACCACCAGCCAGGGCGCCTTATCGGCCACGCGCTCGCGGTTCATCTCGGCCAACCGTCGGTCAAGATAGTCGTTCACCAGCGTGATCGTGAGCCTGGGCGAACGCTTGGCGATTTGAACGCCGAGTTTGCTCAAGGCCGCGGTAAGTTGTGCGGCACCTTTGACGTCGATCGATTCCACCCGGACGGGGCAATCGCGGAGATTCTGTTCCGCGACCTCGGGAGGCAGGCCGAGGCTCGCCCAATATCCAGCGACGGCGCCCGTGAATGCGTGCGATGCTCCGGTAACGACGTATCGGCGCTCGAGCATCCGCTTGATCGCTTCCTCGATCTTGTCGGTCGGAAAGCTCTTCGCAAGCTGACGAATGATCTCCGGGGCTGCTTTTCCATTTTTCCCGATCGCCGTGGCCAGTGCACAATAGAGCTCGCCGTGCAGGAAGAACTTGCGATCCTCTGAGTAGAGGCAGACCGCATCGGGGGGAAGTACATAGGCGGTGAAGTTCGGCGCGAACCGCAAAATGTCTTTGCCGGTCTGCTTCGCAACACGGGTCTTGCGATTGGCTGTCATCGGGTCAACACGCGGGATCCTGTTGCCTGTCATTTCAGATCGCGAGCGCACGGCGAACCGTTCGCCTCGCCGGACTCGTGCGCCGGCGCCCACTGGAATTGTTCGATTGAGTTGGAACACACTCGCTTGTCACCGGCAAGCCGACCACGCTGGCAGGCGAACGTTACAACGAAAACAAGAAACTGGCCGGGTCGATCGCGAGCCCGGCCAATGAAATCGTGGCTTGACGACACCAAATCAGGAAGCGCCGCCGCCTAGCACCAGCGGCACCGGCCCCACGATGCACAGCACCCTGCGCATGTGACAAACGGCACTCCTATCCCTATCCCAAGGCCACAGCCTCCACATCCGACGCCGCAGCGGCAGGCTCTGCATCCACAGCCTCCGCAGCCGCGACAACCACCGCATCCGCGGAAGCCACCGCATCCCCGGAAGCCACCGCATCCGCGGCAGCCGTGGCATCCGCGCTGGGCTAGCTGCACGCCGCCAAGGACGTTTTCGTTGTCGAAGAGATGGAAGGTGGCAAGGCTGACGTCGGCGAGTTCCTCTTCACCGAGCGTGATCGCCAGGTCGAGCGCGGAAGTCGGTCTCTGTTGAACGTCGCCCGTCGGTACGACCGCTGCCGATGCGCCTCCCGCCAGCGAAAAAGTCAGTCCGGCGGCTCCCAACGCCGGTATGGCGGCTTTCCTTACTCGCTTCTTTTTCGAAGCTTGCTTCATCCGTTGCATGGCCGCATCCTCCAACGTTGCAAGAAGGATCTCCGTGGAATTGATCCTACGCTGTGCAAATGAGGCAGGCAAGATTCATGGACGCACGAAAATGTAATGGCGTTCGTTCAGATTGTATTCATCTTCATGAACGATATCGCCGCATTTTCAGCCATGGCAACGACGGTCCGCGCCCGTGGCGAAGGTCGCAACGCGTGCGGCTTGATGCAGTGCGCAATCGTCTCCAGGCTTGAACGGAGAATTGGCTTGGTCGACCAACTCGGACAATTCGCTTGGTATGAGCTCCTGACCACGGATCGAGGGGCAGCAGGCGCCTTTTATGGCAAGGTCGTCGGTTGGGGTGTGAGGGATGCGTCGGTTCCGGAACTGGCCTACACGGTGCTTACTGCCGGCGACGTTCCGATAGGCGGACTTATGGATCTCCCGGAAGAAGGGCTGCGAGCGGGGGCAACGCCGAGATGGGTCGGCTACGTCGCTGTCGATGACATGGATGCGACGGCCGCGCAGATCAGGCGTCTCGGAGGCACCATCCTGGTGCCGCCGACCGAGAGCAACATCGGCCGAATTTCAGTGGTCGCCGATCCGCAAAAGGCGACCTTTGCGCTGGTCACTGGACTGACATATGGCCGACGGCAACCCGGCGGGTTGGACGAGCCCGGGCGCGTCGGCTGGCACGAGTTGCTGGCTGAGGACCGCAACAAGATCTTTGATTTTTACGGCGAGCTTTTTGGCTGGCAGAAGGCCAACGCTGAAACCGATCCTGCAGATCTGTATCAATTGTTTGCGGCGGCCGGGCAGACGATCGGCGGCATGCTCACCAAGCTTCCAAGCGTATCGCAGCCATGCTGGCTCTATTACTTCAATGTCGACGACATCGGCGCGGCCGCCAAGCGCGTCAATGCTGGCGGAGGCCGGATCCTCCAGGGCCCGATCGAACTGCCTGACGGCTGCTGGATCGTGCGATGCGCCGATCCCCAGGGCGCCCTGTTTGCGCTGCAAGGTGCTCGGGGGCAGGAAGGCACCGAGCGCCCTTCCACCTCGGAAGTCGGCTGGTCCGCCAAGTGGGGTGGCATTGCTTCACGGGGCAGGATGGTGCTTCCCAAGCCGAAGCGCTAGCGCATGATCGATCCCGCAGCGCAGGCCCTGATCAGTAGTCCCATTTCTCGCTGAGAATGTGCGGCCGCTGCGGCACCCCTGGCGACTTGTCGGCATGGTCGGGCGTGTATTGCTCTGCCCAATGATCGCGGTAGCTGGCGCGGAACAGCAATTCATTCTGCAGCCGCCGGATCTTGGCGGCGGTGATCCAGCGATGGATCATCCGGAACAGCGCCTTGGACTGTCGGAGCGCACGCGCAACAGGAGAACGGTTGCTGCCGGATCGCTTCCACTGCCTGTCCGGGTGCGAATAGGATAGTGCCATGTCCCACCTTCCAAGCCCGGCGTAACCGGCGTCGACACTGCAAGATGCGAAGGCGTGCGTAGGAATTCGAGATGACCTGCCGTCGTCTCACATAGGCAAGGAATAAAGGGGGCTGCTCACAGCCAGCCGGACTGACGAAAGCGGGCATAAAGCAGCACGCAGGCGCCGAAGATTGCGGCAAGAACGAAGTAGTAGCCGTAAGCCCATTTGAGCTCCGGCATGTTCTCGAAGTTCATGCCGTAGATTCCCGCAGCGGCGGTCGGCACCGCCAATATCGCGGCCCAGGCCGCCAGGCGCCGGGTAATCTCCGTCTGCTGTGACTGGCCAGCCATCATGCTTGCTTCAAAAGCGAATGCGAGAATTTCGCGAAGCGAATCGATGTCCTCCTGCGCCCTCTTGGCGTGATCCAGGACATCGCGGAAGAGCGGCTTCATCGCCTCGTCGAGCGCGATCACGTCCATATGCTCCAGCCTGCGGCAGACATCGACCACCGGTCCTACCGCGCGTCGCAGTTGCAGGAGGTCACGGCGGAGCTTGTACAGCCGGTCGAACTCGAACTTCACGTGCGATCTCCGAAGCACCGCCTCCTCCAGCGCTTCGACTTCGGCCTGCAGCGCTTCGATCACGGGTGAGTAGTTGTCGACGATAAAGTCGAGGATCGCATAGAGGATGTAGTCTTCGCCCTGCGCCAGCGAGGCGGTGCAGGTCTCGCAGCGCTCGCGCACGGCAGCATAAGAGGTCGACGCGCCGTGACGGACCGAGACCACGTAGCCCTTCCCGACGAATATGTGGGTTTCGCCAAAGACGATATGACCGTCGATCAATTGCGCGGTTCTCGCGACGACGAACAGCGCGCCGCCATATTGCTCGACCTTGGGCTGCTGGTGAGCCTTCGACGCATCTTCGATCGCCAGGGGATGCAGATCGAGTTGGACCTGAATTCTCTCCAATAGCTCGGCGCTCGGCTCGAGCAAGCCGATCCAGACGACATGGCCCGGCCTTCTCGACCACTCGCCGGCTTCATCAATGGGAATGTCCCTGACGCGCCGTCCGTTTGCATAGACGCTGGAGGCAACGACTCCGGGCTGATCGATCCGCGCGGACGGACGCGCCTGACGCCCGGACGCCCATTGGCGCGGGCTCTGAAATTCCGGATTCTTTTCGTTTGCCAGCATCGGATGCCCACCTGCGCGCCGACCAAATCAACGGCTGGCAGTCCGGTAGGTTCCCGCGCAGCCCTCGCCTATTCCGCGGCGGAGCGGAATTCGGCCTTTTCCGCGCGCACGGCACAGAACTTGAACTCCGGAATCTTGCCGAACGGATCGAGCGCCGGATTGGTCAGGAGATTCGCGGCCGCCTCCGCATAACAGAACGGCATGAACACCATGTTTTCCGGCACGTCGCGGTCGGAGCGCACCTTGACCTCCACGGCGCCGCGGCGGGTCTCAAGGCGGATGAAATCGCCGGGCCAGAGCTGCATCCGCCGCATGTCCTTTGGCGACATGAAGGCGACCGCCTCCGGCTCGATCTGGTCAAGCACGGCGGCGCGCCGGGTCATCGATCCCGTGTGCCAGTGCTCCAGCACGCGGCCGGTCGAGAGCACCATCGGATATTCCGCATCAGGCAGTTCATCCGGCGGAATGACATGCGCCGGCACGATCTTGCCGCGGCCGCTTTCGGTCGGGAAGCCGGTGGTGAAGATGATCTCGTTGCCCGGCTTGTGGGGGTCGTCGACCGGATAAGTCACCGCACCCTCGCGCACCAGACGCTCCCAGGTGATGTTCTTCAGCGACGGCATCAGCTCCGTCATCTCGGCGAAGACATCCGCCGGGCCGCTGTAATTCCACGGCAGGCCCATACGCTTTCCGATCTCCTGGATGATCCAGAGATCCTGCCGCGCGTCGCCCGGCGGCTTGATCACCTCGCGCGCGAGCTGCACACGGCGATCGGTGTTGGTGAAGGTGCCGGACTTCTCCGCAAAGGCCGAAGCCGGCAGGATCACGTCGGCATGGAATGCGGTCTCGGTGACGAAGAGATCCTGCACGACGAGATGATCGAGCATGGCAAGCGCCTGCCGCGCATGCTGCAGGTCGGGGTCGGACATCGCGGGGTTTTCGCCCTCGATATACATGCCGCGGATCTCGCCGGCATGGATCGCGTTCATGATCTCGACCACGGTCAGGCCGCGGACCGGATCGAGGCTCTGCTGCCAGAGTTCCTCGAACTTGCCGCGCAGATCGACGCGGCCGACCGGCTGGTAGTCCGGGAGGAACATCGGGATCAGGCCGGCGTCGGACGCGCCTTGCACGTTGTTCTGGCCACGCAGCGGATGCAGGCCGGTGCCGGGACGGCCGACCTGGCCGGTGATCAGCGCCAGCGCGATCAGGCAGCGCGCATTGTCGGTGCCATGCACATGCTGGCTGATGCCCATGCCCCAGAAGATGATCGAGGACTTCGCGCGGGCATAGAGCCGCGCCACCTCGCGCAAGGTGTCCGCCGGGATGCCGCAGATCGGCTCCATCTTCTCCGGCGTGAAATCGACAATCTTGGCCTTCAGCTCGTCGAAGCCTTCGGTGTAGCCCGCGATATACTGATCGTCGGTCAGGCCCTCGGTGATGATGGTGTTGATCATCGCGTTCAGCATCGCGACGTCGCTTCCCGGCTTGAAGGCGAGATGCTTAGTGGCGTGACGCGACAGCGACTGCAACCGCGGATCCATCACGATCAGCTTGGCGCCGCGCTTGGCCGCATTCTTGATGTAGGTCGCCGCCACCGGGTGATTCACGGTCGGGTTGGCGCCGATCACGATGATCACCTCGGCATCCATCGCCGCCGAGAACGGCGCCGACACCGCGCCGGAATTCAGCCCCTCGGTCAGCGCCGCCACCGAAGAGGCATGGCACAGCCGCGTGCAATGGTCGACATTGTTGGAGCCGAAGCCGGTGCGCACCAGCTTCTGGAACAGATAGGCTTCCTCGTTCGAGCCTTTCGCCGAGCCGAAGCCGGCGAGCGCCTTGACGCCCTTCTCGTCGCGGATCTTGACGAGGCCGCGCGCGGCGATATCGAGCGCCTCTTCCCATGTGGCCTCGCGGAAATGCGTGAACGGATTGGCCGGATCGACCTGGTCGTTGGCGTCCTTCTTCGCGTTCGGCAGCCGCACCAGCGGTTTGGTCAGCCGATGCGGATGATGGATATAGTCGAAGCCGAAACGGCCTTTGACGCAGAGCCGGTTGTGATTGGCCGGGCCGTCGCGCCCCTCGGCATAGATCACCTTCTCGTCCTTGACCTGATAGGTCACCTGGCAGCCGACGCCGCAGAACGGACAGAGCGAATCCACCTTGCGGTCGGGATATGTGACGCGGGTCTGCTTCTCGTCCAGCATCACGGCGGGCATCAGCGCGCCGGTCGGGCAGGCCTGCACGCATTCGCCGCAGGCGACGCAGGTGGACTCGCCCATCGGATCGTCGAAGTCGAACACGATCTTTGAGTCGGCATTGCGGTAGGCCATGCCGATGACGTCGTTGACCTGGACCTCGCGGCAGGCGCGCACGCACAGGCCACACTGGATGCAGGCGTCGAGATTGACACGCATCGCCGGATGGCTGGCATCGCCCTCCCAGCGCTCGGCCGCCGGGAAGCGGCTCTCGGTGACGCCGGTCTTTTCTGCCCAGTGCCAGAATTTCGAATCGGGATCGTGCGAGGTCTCGCGCGCCGGCTGGTCGGCGACCAGGAGTTCCATCACCATCTTCTGTGCGGCGACGGCGCGGCTGCTTGCCGTCTTCACCTTCATGCCGACAGAAGGCGTACGCTTGCAGGAGGCGGCGAGCACGCGCTCGCCCTCGATCTCGACCATGCAGGCGCGGCAATTGCCGTCGGGGCGATAATCCGGCGCCGGCGAATAGCAGAGATGCGGGATCTCCTGGCCTTGGCGCTTTGCCACCTGCCAGATGGTCTCGCCCGCCTTGGCTTCGACCTGCTTGCCGTCGAGTTCGAACTGGATCGTCGTCATTCCGCAGTTTCCTTGAACTCGTCGGGGAAGTATTTAATCACGGACGTCAGGGGATTCGAGGCGGCCTGGCCGAGGCCGCAGATCGACGCATCGCGCATCGCCTGGCTCAGTTCCTCGAGCAGCGCCTTGTTCCACACCGGCCGTTCCATCAATAGCGCCGCCTTCTGCGTGCCGACACGGCACGGCGTGCACTGCCCGCAGCTCTCGTCCTCGAAGAAGCGCATCAGATTGAGCGCCGCCGCCTTCACGCTGTCCGCCTGCGACAGGATCACGACCGCGGCCGAGCCGATGAAGCAGCCGTATTTTTCCAGCGTGCCGAAGTCGAGCGGGATATCGCCCATGGTCGCCGGCAGAATGCCGCCGGAGGCGCCGCCCGGCAGATAAGCGCGGAAGGTGTGGCCGTCGGCCATGCCGCCGCAATATTCGTCGATCAATTCGCGCACGGTGATGCCGGCCGGCGCCAGCTTCACGCCGGGGTCTTTCACGCGACCCGAGACCGAGAAGCTGCGCAGGCCTTGACGCTCGTTGCGGCCGTGGCTCTTCCACCAGTCGGCGCCCTTCTCGACGATGTCGCGCACCCACCACAGCGTCTCGACATTGTTGATCAGCGTCGGCAGGTTGAACAGTCCGACCTGGAACGGATAAGGCGGCTTGTGCCGCGGCAATCCGCGCTTGCCTTCGATGCTCTCGAGCAGCGAAGACTCTTCGCCGCAGATGTAAGCGCCGGCGCCGCGGCGCAGATGCAGGCGCGGACCGCCCGCCGGAAGCTTCGCGATCTCGCGCGCAAGGATCTCGCGCACCGCCGGATATTCGTCGCGGATGTAGATGTAGACGTCGGCTGCTTCGACCACGTGCGCGCCGATCAACGTACCCTCGAGGAAGCGGTGCGGATCGGTCTCGAGATAATAGCGGTCCTTGATCGTGCCGGGCTCGCCCTCGTCGCCATTGACCGCCATCAGCCGCGGCCCGGGCTCGCCCAGCACCGCGCGCCATTTGCGCCCCGTCGGGAAGCCGGCGCCGCCAAGCCCGCGCAGCGAGGCGTCGTCGAGCGCCTTCAGGATCTCGTCCTTCGACGTGTCGCCCGCGCGCAGGCGGTTGAGCAATCGGTAGCCGCCGCCGACGACGTAGTCATCATATGCGACATAGTCCGGCAGATGCGCATGCGTGTCACCGGCTTTCGCCGTGGCCAACACATTGCCGACGGTCGCGTGATCGACGAAGTTGTGGCCGACTTCCGCGACCGGCGCGGTGTCGCAGCGGCCGACGCAGGGCGCGCGCACCACGCGGATGCCGGGACCGGCGCTGTCCTGCAAATCCTGCAGCAGCCTTTCGCCGCCGAGCATCGCGCACGTCAAGGAATCGCAGACCCGGATCGTGAGCGGCGCGATATCCGGCTGGCCTTCCTTCACCACGTCGAAATGCGCGTAGAAGGTCGCGGTCTCGAACACTTCCGCGAACGACAACCGCATCTCGTCCGCGAGCGCGGCGAGATGCGCGGCGGAGATCTGGTGGTACTTGTCCTGGATCAGGTGCAGGAATTCGATCAACAGATCGCGGCGGCGCGGCCGGTCGCCAAGCAACTGCTCGACGTCGTGCGCAGCCGTCGGATCGATCTGGCGTCCCTTCGGCGTCGCCTTGGCCTTGCGGCGTCCCGCGCCGGGATGCTCGAACGCGCGAACCTCTTGCACGTCATGGACAGTCATTGAAACATCCCGTTCTTACTCTCATTAGATCGACTCTAATCACTGGCATGCCAGATGCCAAGCGAAAATAGCGCGTCTGAATAAGCATTTAAGGGACATGCCAACACGCATATCCCTTCCCGGTTCCTGCGCGTAAACCGGCGTCGCGGGCGAAAGCGTCGCACGCGACGCCGGCTCGCTCAGAAGATCTTGACCGCGCTCTCCAGCGTCTTCCAGACGCCCCAGGCCAGGGGAATGCCGACAAAGGCCCAGAACAGCGCGGCCTTGGCATCCAGCCCGCCGAACCCGATGCCGTAGGAACCGTGCGGACCGGATGCTTCCGCACTCGCACTCGCCGCCTGCAGTTTTGCCACCTCCGCATCGCTCATATGCCACTTCGGATCGACCGGCTTGACCAGGTAGTTGCAGATCAGGCCTGCGATCAGCATCGCGCAGAGGATGTACATCGTGGTGTTGTAGAGCTGGTCGCGCGGAACGCCGGCAGCAAGCTGGAACTCGCGGATATAGTTCACCACGACCGGGCCGATGATTCCAGCGGTCGACCACGCCGTCAGCAGCCGGCCATGAATGGCGCCGACGAACTGCGTTCCGAACATGTCGGCGAGATAGGCCGGCACGGTGGCGAAGCCGCCGCCATACATCGACAGGATGATGCCGAAGCCGAGCACGAACAGCAGTTTCGAGCCCATCGCCGCGAAGGTCGGCGCCAGCGCATAGAGCGCGATGCCGAGCAGGAAGAACGTATAGTAGGTGTTCTTGCGCC
This sequence comes from Bradyrhizobium sp. USDA 10063, assembly GCF_054063735.1. NCBI lineage: Bacteria > Pseudomonadati > Pseudomonadota > Alphaproteobacteria > Hyphomicrobiales > Nitrobacteraceae > Bradyrhizobium > Bradyrhizobium sp. USDA 10063. The sequence continues at coordinate 2,809,882 of NZ_JBSSGP010000002.1, forward strand.
CGATCTTGTCCGACAGCGACGCCCAGAAGAAGCGGCCGCCGATGTTGAACAGCGACAAGAGCCCGGCAAAGCCGGCCGCGATGCCGGCGATCTGCGCCTTCTGCGACGCATCAAGCTGATTGAAGCCGACGTCAGGCAGACCGATCAATTTGCCTGCAAATATCTCCTGCAGCATCGGCGAGGCCATGCCGATCACGCCGATGCCCGCGGAGACGTTGAGGCAGAGCACCCACCAGATCAGCCAGAACTGCGGGGTCTTGTGCGCGTTCTCGAGATGAACGTTCTTGGTCGAGATCATCGCATTGGCCTTGGCCTTTGGCTTCCAGCCCTCGGGCTGCCAGCCTGTCGGCGGAATGCGATAGCGGAAGGCGCCGATCATCATGAACACGAAATAGATCACGCCCATCGCCAGGAAGGTCTCCCAGACGCCGACCGAGGTCGGGGTCTTGAAATAGTTCATCAAGAGGTTCGCGAGCGGCGCGCCGATCATGGCGCCGCCGCCAAACCCCATGATGGCCATGCCGGTCGCCATGCCGCGGCGATCCGGGAACCATTTCACCAGCGTCGACACCGGGGAGATGTAACCAAGCCCGAGGCCGACGCCGCCGATGACGCCGGCGCCCAGCCACATCAGCCAGAGCTGATGGATGTAGACGCCGAGCGCGCCGATCACGAGACCACCGGCCCAACAGAGCGCCGCGACGAATCCGGCCTTGCGCGGACCGACGCGTTCGAGCCAGCCGCCCCAGATCGCGGCGGAGACGCCGAGCAGCACGAAGAACAGCGTGTACATCCACCCCAGGCTCGCCACCTTCCAGTCGCAGGTGGTGGTGAACAATTCCTGCCACAGCGACATGTCGGGGCAGGCCTTCGGCGCGTTCAATCCGATTGCGCGCGACAGCGGCAGCCAGAACACCGAGAAGCCATAGGCCATGCCGATGCACAGATGGATGCAGAGTGCGGCCGGCGGCACCAGCCAGCGATTGAAGCCGGCGGTCGCAATCGTCCGCTCCTTGTCGAGGAAACCAAGCCCCGCGCCGGCCACATTGCCGGCGCTGCTAATCGTCGTCATCCGATCCTCCCTACCACACGCGCTTCAGTCGCGCGTTCCGTTGTTTAATCCCAACCCAGATTCCACCGCGAGCAACCGCTGCTGCTCCGCGACATCCTCCAATGCGCTGCATTGCGCCCGGGATCACCAGGCGCATCGAAGACATGTCCGGACGTCCGATGCCGGCACCAGTCCTGATTTGTAGATGTGCCCACCCCAGATCGCTCGTGCCTTGCACGCGAGCACTACTCCACCGCCACGTTGCTTGCGGAGTGTTCCAGTTGGACAGAAGGTCCGAAATGTGTCGATAGGAAAAAGGTAGGTATCAACGCAAGCGGTTATTGCAGCGCACGGCTATTGTTGCGGCGCGGACGAAGTGTCATCGACTTTTTCTATCGATCCATTTGTCTTCTCGATCAAGAACACAATGCGGCGCTCACTCCGCTCCGTGATCTCGACCTTGTCGCCGGTCTCTCGGATCAGGTTCGGAATGTCGATCACCGACAAGGGATCGGTGCAGTGCACTTCGAGAAAATCACCCGGCTTAACCGCCTTCAATGCCTTGCGCGTCTTCAGCGCGGGCAGCGGACATTTGAGTCCGGTGAGATCGAGTTTGGTCGTGGTCATGTCTCCGAACATGACGAAGCATTGGCGCAGCGTCAATCGATCCGCGATTGCTTCAGATCAGGCTTGCATAGGACAGGAACCCGACGCTCTGCCCGGGTTCGACCAGCGTGACCTGTTCGCCGAGTTCGACCAGACCATCGGTATCGACCAGCGACGACAACAGCCCTGCACCCTCGCGCGGAAACTTGATCGCTTCGAGCGTGCCGTCCGGCGCTTGACGCAGGTTGACGCGAACATATTCGCGACGGCCGACCTTCTTCTTATAGGTGAAGCCGGCGCGGACCGGCATCGGCACCAGCGGTTCCGGCGCGCCGCCGGACAGCGCCAGGATGGTTGGCCGCACCACATGAACGAAGGTGACGAAGCTGGCGACGGGATTGCCGGGCAAGCCGATGAACGGCGTACCGTCGATGATGCCCATCGCGACGGGACGCCCCGGTTTGATCGCCATCCGCCACAGCACGAGGCGCCCGACGCTCTCGACGCCGGCCTTGACGTGATCCTCCTCGCCGGTCGAGACGCCACCGGTGGTGAGGATCAGATCGTGGTGGCCTGCGACGTCCTTCAGCGCGCTTGCGAGGCTCATCGGTTCATCGCGCAGAATGCCGAGGTCGCTGACCTCGCAGCCGAGCCGCCGCAGCATCGCCATCAGCATGAAGCGGTTGGAGTCGAAGAGCTGCGGCGCCGCACGGCGCTCGCCGGGCGACACCAGCTCGTCGCCGGTCGAGAACACCGCAACACGGATCCGCCTGATCACATCGAGCCTGACGAGGCCGAATGCCGCGGCCAGCGCGACGTCCTGTGGCCGCAGGCGTTTTCCTGCCTGCAACGCGGCGTGGCCGAGCGGGATGTCTTCTCCCGCAGGCCGCACATTGGCGCCCGGCTTCAGGCCGCCGGGCAGAACGACCTTGTCGCCCTCGACGCGGACATCCTCCTGCATGAACACGGTGTCGGCGCCATCGGGCATTGGCGCGCCGGTGAAGATGCGCACGGCATGACCGGGTTTGATCGGTGCATTCGCCGCGGCGCCCGCCTGCACGCGCCCGCTGATCGCGAACGACTGGTCCGAACTTTTCGGCAAATCGCGGCTCGCCACCGCGTAGCCATCCACGGCGGAGTTGGTGAAGGGCGGCAGCGGCAGTGGCGCAAGGATCTCATTGGCGAGGATGCGCCCGTCGGCCTCCGCCAGCGCGACGGTCTCGATATCGGGTATGGCCGTCACCCGCGTCGCGATCAGGCGCACGGCTTCATCGACCGACATCATCGGCCCGCCAAAGGCAAAGCAGTCGTCGGACAGTTGCGCCATTCAGCTCTCGCTCTTCGCCAGGATCTCGTCGACCGCGACTGCGGCGCGCTGCATCATGGCGGCAACGGCGGTGACATCATCGAGATGGGCGGTCGGCAACCGCGTTTCAATCGCCACATCGGTCGCGATCCCGACAATGCCGGGATCATCCGGGAACAGCAGCGGCTTGTTGTTGGCGCCGCGATGCACCTCGATCTTGCGCAGCGGCTCGCGCTTGAAGCCTTCGACGATGACAAGATCGACCGGCGACATCTTGGCGAACAGCTCGGCCAGCCGCGGCTCGCCGGCGCCGCGCAGCTCATGCATCAGGGCCCAGCGCCGGCTGGAGGACACCAGCACCTCGGTCGCACCGGACTGGCGGTGCACCCACGAGTCCTTGCCGGGCACGTCGACATCGAATTGGTGGTGGGCATGCTTGATCACGGACACGCGCAGGCCCTGTCCCAGCAGATGCGGAATCACCCGCGACAGCAAGGTGGTCTTGCCGGCGCCGCTCCAGCCTGCGAGTCCGATCACTTTCATACGACCTCGTCCCAAACGGAACCCACTCGTTCCACCGTCATTGCACCCGCTCCGTCGTCATTGCGAGGAGCGAAGCGACGAAGCAATCCATGGTTTCCGCGGGGATGGATGGATTGCTTCGCTGCGCTCGCAATGACGATCCTGGATGGATTTTGCTTATCCTCCGCCATGCTTATATCGGATGGCAGGGAAAGTCATGCTAACCTGACCGCCATGATGAAGATCGACAAAGCGCCCGTCCCCCTGATCGTCCCCAGGCCGGACGACCCGCGCCTGACCGAGCGCGTGACCGGGACCGACCAGACCGGCGCCAGCGTCGAGATCAAGGTGCCGATGGAGCGGCCGCTGACGCTGTACCTGAACGCGCAGGAGATCGTCACCATGATGACGATCGGCGACTACCCGGAATATCTCGCGCTCGGCTATCTCCTCAACCAGAACATGCTCAAATACGACGACGTCGTCACCGAGGTCGAATATGACGACGACCTGCAGGTGGTGGTCGTGCGCACCGAGCACCACACCAATTTCGAGCAGAAGCTGAAGAAGCGCACCCAGACCTCGGGCTGCGCCCAGGGCACCGCTTTCGGCGATCTGCTGGAGTCGGTCGAAAGCGTGGCGCTGCCGAAGGCGGAATTGCGCACGTCCTGGCTCTACCAGATGACGCATGCGATCAACACCATGCCCTCGCTCTATCTCGAGGCCGGCGCGATCCATGGCTGCGTGCTCTGCAAGGAGGGAACGCCGGTCTGCTACACCGAGGATGTCGGCCGGCATAATGCCGTCGACAAGATCGCAGGCTGGATCTACCGCCACGGCGTCGATCCCGGCGACAAGATCCTCTACACCACGGGACGGCTGACCTCGGAGATGGTGATCAAGACGGTGCGGATGGGCATTCCAATTCTCGTATCGCGCTCCGGCTTCACCGCCTGGGGCGTCGAGCTCGCGCGGCAGGTCGGCCTGACGCTGGTCGGGCGCACGCGCGGAAAACGCTTCATCGCGCTGTCGGGCCAGGAGCGCATCGTGTTCGACCAGAACCTCGACTATATCGAGGAGGAATCCGCGCGCCACAAGCGCAAGGGCGAAGCGCGTGACGACTAACATGATGAGATCAGGTGCATCCACAAAGGCGCTGCGCCCCCTCTCCCGCTCGCGGGAGAGGGTTGGGGTGAGGGTCTCTCCGCATTGGGACTCCCCGTTTGGAGAGAGCCCTCACCCGGCGCTTACGCGCCAACCTCTCCCGCAAGCGGGAGAGGTGAAGTGAATATTCCCGGCGTCCTTTTGGCCGGCGGCCTCGCGCGGCGGATGGGCGGCGGCGACAAGCCGATGCGCACGATCGGCGGCCGCACGATCCTGGAGCGCGTGATCGCGCGTCTAGCGCCGCAATGCGATGGCCTCCTCCTCAATGCGAACGGCGATCCCGCCCGCTTCGCCGCGTTCGGACTGCCCGTCATCGCCGACAGCGTCGCCGATTTCCCAGGGCCCCTCGCCGGCATTTTGGCCGCGCTGGACTGGATCGCGGCGAACCGGCCCGAGGTGTCGCTGGTCCTGAGCACAGCCGCCGATTGCCCGTTCCTGCCGCGCGATCTCGTCGCACGTCTCCACGACGCGCTGGTGAAGGAAAGCGCGCAATTGGCCGTAGCGGCCTCCGGCGGCCAATCGCATCCGGTAATCGGACTATGGAGCGTGTCACTGCGCGACGAACTCCGCCACGCCCTCGTCGTCGAGGACGTCAGGAAGATCGACCGCTGGACCGCCCGCTACCAGCTCGCCACCGTGACCTGGCCGACCGAGCCGCTCGACCCGTTCTTCAACGCGAACACGATTGAGGATATCGCGGAAGCTGAGCGGCTGGCGGCGGTGGATGCGAGCTGAGACACATAATCTCCGTCGTCCCGGGCTTGACCCGGGACGACAGTATGATTTTTGGCGCTTGACCGAGAGCGAGAAGCGTCAGTGAAGCTGATCCTTCGGATGAAAAGTGGAAATGCGCGCTCCGCCCGCTCATTCCCCTCTGATCTGCCGTTCCAGCCGCAGCGTACGTTCGCGCAGGGAATCGTAGATCGGTGCGTTGTGCAGCAGTGACGGCAGCAGCATCGCCACGAAGCAGGCGCCAAGCATGGGCAAGAGCATCGTCACGTTGCCGCTCATCTCGGCGACGAGAACGATGCCGGTTACCGGCGCACGCACCACGCCCGCGAAGAAGGCGGCCATGCCCACCAGCGCAAACGCATGCGGCTGGATCGCGAGTTCCGGGAATACAAAGCGGCAGACCGCTCCGAACAGCAGCCCGGACTGGGCTCCCAGCACGAGCAAGGGCGCGAACAGCCCGCCGGGAGTGCCGGCAGCGTATGATAGGGCACCCAGCACGAACCGGATCAGGAATGCGAAGGCGACAGTGGCAAGGCTGTCCTGGCCGATCAGCGTCCGCTGTGTGATCTGATCTCCGCCCCCGACCAGATCGGGCGCGAACCAGGCCAATAGGCCGACGCTTGCGCCGATCAATCCGGCGCGGAGCTCGATCGGCGACCGCGCGAACCGGTCGCAGGCGGCGATGAACGCAAGCAGCGTGCGGTTGTAGGCGACGGCGAGCAGGCCAGCGACGGCTCCCAGCACAAGGAACAGCGGCGCGGATACTGCGCTCGGAGAGTTCAGCGGGGTGACCTGGAAGTCGGGCGCGTCGCCGATAAACAACCTCGCGACCGGGATTGCCGTTGCCAGCGTTGCGAGGGCGGCGACAGCGACGCGGCGCTCGAATCTGTGCATCAGTTCCTCGAGTATGAAGGCGAGCCCGGCAATCGGCGCGTTGAACGCCGTCGCCAGTCCCGCGCCGGCGCCGGCCGCGAGCAGCAGGCGGGCGTCCGCCCAGGACAACCGGCAGACGCGTGCGGTGACGACGGCGATGCCAGCACCCATCTGCACCGTCGGCCCCTCGCGGCCCAGCGCCAGCCCGGAGCCGATCGCGAGGATTCCGCCAATGAATTTCACGGGCACCAGGACAAACGGCGCCGGCGGGACCTGCCCGTGCAGGACTGCTTCGACATGCGGAATGCCGCTGCCCGAAGCGTGCGGCGAGAATCGCCGCACCATCCACGCCGCCAACAAGGTGGCGCCGGCGCATGCACCTATGACAATCAGGAATCCCAAGATGCCGTGGCCGTGCGCCCAGGCGATGATCGAATCACGCAAGCGATCGGCCTGCTCGAGCAGGAGGCGGAAGTTCGCACCAACGAACCCGGTGGCGGCCCCAACGACAAGCGCCGCCGCCACGAGGCCCAACAGGCTCTGATGGTCGTCTGCGGCACCTCGCTCGTCGTCGGGCTTTTCGTCCACGGCTGCTCTGAACCTTCGATGCGTCTCGCAAGAAGCAAGTTTGGCCGAAATCACCGGCGAATTGAAATCGGCAAAGCAAATTTCCTGCAAGGAAATTTGTGCAATGATTTCAAGCTGACTTGCCCCGTCCAGCCCCTACGCGAAAAACATTCCGCTTCCGCCGTCGGGCAAATCAGCACTATGACTCCGCGCGTCTCACCCGAATGAGGGGCGGCTCGCGATCATCACGAACGTTGCGGTGAGATGCGGTGGACGCAGGTGCTGTGAACGACGAACGCAGCTACCCGTGGACGGCGAAGTCGTGTGGTTCTGGCGCCCCGACGCTGGCCGCGGGGACGACAGTCGTAGGGTGGGCAAAGCGACAGCGTGCCCACCGTTGCGAGCGGAGTGCTTGATGGTGGGCACGCTGCGCTTTGCCCACCCTACGCGACTACGCCGGCCTAAATCCCGCCCGTTCCAACGCCGCGCGACTTTCATCCGACGCCAGCGCCTCGAGAAACGCCTGCACAGCCGGGCGATGCTTTCTGGCCGTCACCAGAGCGAAGTCGTAATGCTCTTCCGCCAGCGGAATGAAGCCGAGCCCGGACCCGTGCGCGACCGGCGCGATCGTCATGCCCCAGTCGGCGCGATGCTGGGCGACCGCGGCGGCAACCGCATTGTGCGAACGTGGCTGATTCCAGTAGCCATCGGGACGCGCGCCATTGAGCAGGCGGTCGATCAGGATGCGGGTGCCGGCGCCCTGGTTGCGGTTGACCATGATGCAGGCGGGATCGGCGAGCGCTGCGCGCACCGCATCTTGCGCGGAGAGGCCCTCGAAGCGTCGGTCGCCCCTACGGAACACGATGCCCTGCATCCGCCGCCAGCCCGGCACGAGCTCGAGTCCGTCGGTAAGATAGGGCACATTGTAGGTCTCGCTGTTCTCGTCGAACAGATGGATCGGCGCGAAATCGCATTCGCCGCGCTTGGCCGCCGCAAGCCCGCCGAGGCTGCCGACCGCGATCGAGCGCACCGAGAGCCCGGCGCGCGCCAGCGGCGCGGTGACAAGGTCGAGCCCGGTGCAGTGGCTGCCGACGATGACAAGATCGGGCACGCGCACGTGCGGCGTGAACAGCGTCACTTCGGCCTCCGTGCCGGCAGGCATCTGGTCGGCCAGCGCGTCGATCTTCAGGAAGCCGTCGGCCTGCGCGAACGAGGTGATCGCGCCGGAGCCCTTGCCGCTCGGATAGGCGATCAGTCCTACCGCGCCTTCGACCAACGATACCATGACGAACTCGGTGCGGCCGAGTTCGGAGGCGATCCGCACCGGCACCTTTGCCGTTACCTTCGCATCCGAGCGCGGCGGCAGGCCCGCCATCCGCCGCAGCACCGGCACGATCATGTCGTGGAAGGTGAACATCGCCGAGGTCGGAAATCCCGGCAGGATCACCACCGGCTTGCCGTCGCAAACTGCAAGGCACAGCGGCTTGCCCGGCTTCAGCGCCACGCCATGGGCGATGATGCCCGGCTTGCCCAGCCGCGCGATGATGCGATGGGAAACATCGCCCGCGCCTTTCGACGTGCCGCCGGAGAGCACCAGCATGTCGCTCTCGGCCAGCGCCTTGCGCATCGCTGTTTCGAGTTGCGCCTCGTCATCGGCAATGGCGCCGGCAAAGACGGCATCGCCGCCGTTCTCGGAGATCGCGGCGGTAACGATGGCGCCGTTGGTGTCGTAGATCGCTGCGGGGCGCAGCGGCTGGCCCGGCTGCACCAGTTCGTCGCCGGTCGACAGGATGGCGACGCGCGGCCGTCGTGCGGCACCAACCTCGGCGATGCCGCAAGCAGCGAGCATGCCGATCTCGCGCGAGCCGATGATGGTGCCGGCACGCAGCAGCGTTTCGCCCGCGCGCGATGTCGGAGCCGGCGTAGGACACGAATTGTCCGGGAGAGGCGGCCCGGCGGATCTCGATCGCGCGTTGGCCTGCGGGCTGCGTGTGCTCGACCATCACGATCGCGTCAGCCCCGCGCGGAACGGGACCGCCGGTCGCGATCGAGGTGGCCGTATCGGAAAGCACCGGCCGCGCCGGCGCGGTGCCGCAGGCGATGACCTCGTCGTTCAGCACGAGACGAACCGGCGTGGCCTCGCTGGCCTGCGCAAGATCGGCGGAGCGCACCGCAAAGCCGTCGACATTGGAGCGGTCGAACGGCGGCACGTCGATCGGCGCGACGACGTCGTCGGCCAGCGCGCAGCCAAGCGCCTGTGCGAGCGATCGTGTTTCACTGGCGACCGCCCGCGGAAACAAGGCGGCTTCGAACCGCGCCAGCGCCTCTTCGCGCGACAGGATGGTCAGGAACTGGTCCTGATCCAGGCTGCCGCGGCCCTTCGCAGACGTGTTGGTCATGTCGGAACTCATTCCCGCAACATATAGGCATCGACCGCCATGCCCGCAGCAAATCCTTCGGAACCTCCGGGCACGACCAGAAACGCCTTCGCGCGCGCGATCGCATCAAGCGAGAGTTCGCCGACCGCGAGCGGCGTCCAGGCCTCGCGCTGTCGTTGTAGCAGCACGAACTCGGCAATGCCGACCAGCGAGGCGATCTTGCGCGCCAGCGGCAGCGACAACGTCTTGCGCGGCCGCCGTCCGGTCAGTCGATCGAGCACCGGCACCGCCAGCGCCCACCATGCCGAAAACGCCTGGTCCGGCGCACCGGGCAGCGCGACGACTGGCGTTGTTTCGAGACGGCCGACAGCAGCAGTGCGGCCAGGCTGCAGGGCAATGCCATGAGCGATGACTTCGCCACGCGAAGCGAGCGCGCATACCGCCGCATCGGTGCGGCCGACACCGCTGCCGCCGATGGTGACGAGGAGATCGCTGGCGGCATCGTCAAACGCCGCAACGATCGACTCGACATCGCGCGCGACGGCCTCGCAGCTGAGCACCTCAGCCCCGGCGAAACGTGCGCTTTCCGCGACCAGGTCAGCAGTCGCTGTCGCGCCGGGAATATTGACGACGTGCAATCGCGGCCGTCGCACCCTGAGCCGCTCGACCCCTGCGATGCGCGCGATCAGGAGATCGCGCGGCAGCACCCGCCGTCCCGCCTCGGCAACGAGACTCCCTTTCGCGATGTCCTGGCCCTTGCGCCTGACGCCCTGCCCCGGGATCGCCTCGCCGAGCACCTGTGCGATCGGCCCGGCCACCTCGACCAAATCGGCATCGAGCACGCAATCGCAGGCTACAGGCAAGGCGTCACCGGCTTCGACCCAGGCGGGCGGCGCAGCCAATGGCAACGGCGAGTACGAGGAGGCGCCGACCAGATCATTGGCCCGCAGCGCCCATCCATCGGTGGCGGCAACATCATGCGGCGGATGCGCCGGCAACGCGGGCATCTCCGCCGCGATGCAGCGCAGCGCGTCCGCAAGCGGCAATTCGATTGGCTGCACCGGCTCGAGCCCGCGCAGCAGGGCGCTGAGCGCGGTTTCCAGTGGCGTAAGCGAAGCCGGCAGGCGCTGGACCGAAATCATGGGCGGCCTGTCTACTGTATCAGGCGCGAAATAAACAGGTGCCGCCGAATGTTCCTGCTCCGAAAGGACGCGTTGACGCCGACCCCAAACTGGTTGCAAAAGAAACCAATTCGGCCGGGCTTACGTCCCGGAACAAGCAATAACGGCCAATGCGCCGGTCCAGGGAGGGAGACAACAATGTTTGCCAAACCATTTTCCATGCTCGGCGCACTTGCCGGCGTCATGCTGGCCTCGACCGCAGCGCTGGCGCAGATTTCCGACGACGTCGTCAAGATCGGCGTGCTCACCGACATGAACGGCCCGGCGTCGACGCCGACGGGACAGGGTTCGGTCACCGCGGCGCAGATGGCGGTCGACGATTTCGGCGGCAAGGTGCTGGGCAAGCAGATTTCGGTGATCGTCGGCGACCATCAGCTCAAGGCCGATATCGGCGCCAGCATCGCGCGGCGCTGGTACGACGTCGATCAGGTGGATTTGATCGTCGACGTGCCCGTCTCCGCGGTTGGGCTCGCCGTGCAGAACGTCGCCAATGAGCGGAAGCGGCTGTTCATCACGCACTCGACCGGCGCCACCGATTTCCACGGCAAGTTCTGCTCGCCCTATGCCATGCAGTGGGTGTTCGACACCAGGGCGCTCGCGGTCGGCACCGCGCAGGAGGTGGTGAAGCGCGGCGGCGACACTTGGTTCTTCATTACCGACGACTACGCGTTCGGGCATTCGCTGGAGAAGGATGCCTCCAGCGTCGTCACCAAGAACGGCGGCAAGGTGCTCGGCGCGGTGCGGCCGCCGTTTGCGACGCCTGATCTGTCGTCGTTCATCCTGCAGGCACAGGCGTCGAAAGCGAAGATCATCGGCATCGCCGCCGGTCCGCCCAACAACATGAACGAGATCAAGACCGCCGGCGAGTTCGGCGTATTCAGGGGCGGCCAGCAGATGGCGGCGCTGCTCGCGCTGATCACCGACATCCATTCGCTGGGCCTGCCGACGGCGCAAGGCCTGTTGCTGACGACGTCGTTCTATTGGGACATGGATGACAAGACCCGCGAATGGTCGAAGCGCTATTTCGCCAAGATGAACCGGATGCCGACGATGTGGCAGGCCGGAGTCTATTCCTCCGTGATCCATTACCTGAACGCGATCAAGGATGCCGGCACCGACGATCCACTGAAGGTCGCGGCCAAGATGCGCGAAAAGCCGATCGAGGATTTCTTCGCCCGCAACGGCAAGCTGCGCGAGGACAATCTGATGGTCCATGACCTCATGCTGGTGCAGGTGAAATCGCCGGAGGAATCGAAATACCCGTGGGACTACTACAAGATCCTCACCAGGATTTCCGGCGAAGACGCGTTCGGCCCGCCGGACCCGGCGTGTGGGTTGGTGAAGAAGTGAGATGGGCGAATGGGGAGTAGCGAATGGCGGAAAGCGGCGAGCGGTTATCCATTCGTCACTCGCTATTCGCCTCGCTATTCGCCATTCGCCTCTTACTTCGCCACTCCAATCTCGCGAAAATACTTCAGCACACCCGGATGAATCAGCTCCATATTCGGCGCCGCCGCAACCGTGTTCGCCGCCGTCGTCTCGCAAGCCTGCGCCAGCTTCCTGCAGAACTCGCCCTCGATTCCGCGCAGCGTCTTGGCCAGCCGATAGGCGACGTCGTCGGGCAGGCTTTCGCGCACGAGGATGAAGCTCCACGAGCCGACGGAGGCGATCGCTTCCGTCTGCTTCGGATAGCTGTTCGGTGGGATCGTCAGCGGCTTCAGGAAGGTGTGCTTGGCGCGGATGCGCGCGATCTCTTCCGCACTCGGCGCGATGAAGCGCGCGCCGGAGGGACTTTCCGCCATCGCGGCAAAGCCCGGCCAGCCGACACCGGCGCCCCACAGCGCGGCGGCGCGGCCGTCCTGCACCATGGCCGGCCCGTCGCCGGCGCGGTCGAGATAGATCGACTTGAAGTCTTCGTCCTGCTTCAGACCGATGCCGTCGAGGATGTAGCGCGACAGGATCGGCAGGCCCGAGCCCTTGGCGCCGAAGGCAACCGGCTGGCCGACGAGGTCGTGGATCGTCCGGTACGGGCTGTCGGCCCGCACCACGAACATGCCCGGGCTCGAATACATCGCTGTCAGGATCTTGAGCTTGGTCGCCGGCCGCCCGATGCCCATGAACGCCTCATAGGCCGGCTCGCCGGCCACCGTCGCGATATCGAGCTGGCCTGCTTCAAGCAGCGGAATGTTCTCGTTCGAGCCCTTGGTATTGCGCGGCTCGATCGAAAGGCTCTGATCTGCCGCGTTCATGACTTCGGCAAAGGCATTGCCATAGAGCGGAAAACCGCCGCCCGGCGTCGCCGTTCCCAGGCTGATCGTGGTCTTGGAAATGGTCTTGCCTCCCTCCTGTGCGGCCGCGCCGCCGGTGAGCAGAATAGCGGCGCAAACCATCAAAGCGATTTTCATTTGGCGGCCTCCAACATCTTCTTGCGCGGGATTGACCGATCTTTGTGCTGCGGAGGTTGTAGGCAAGGCCGGGATTTTATGAAAGCATGGCCGCAACGGTAACAAGAAAATGACGAGGAAACATAATGCTTCGCTTTTTGCGTGCGACGTCCCTTGGTTTGATTTGCCTTTTGAGCCTTGCCACCCCCTCCTCCGCCGCCGACTATCCAAACCGTCCGGTACGCTGGCTGATCGGATTTGCCGCCGGCGGGCCGGTCGACATCGTCGCCCGCATCATGAGCCAGTGGCTGTCGGACCATCTCGGGCAGCAATTCGTGGTCGAGAACCGCACCGGCTCCGGCGGCAACATCGCGGCCGCCGCCGCGATCAATTCGCCCGCCGACGGCTATACGCTGCTGTTCGTCGCGCCGAACAATGCGATCAGCACCTCGCTCTACAAGAAGCTGCCCTTTGATTTCCTGCGCGACACCACGCCGGTCGCCAGCATCATGCAGCTCACCAACATGCTGGTGGTCTCCAACGCGATGCCGGTGAAAACCGTCCAGGAGTTCATCGATTACTGCAAGGCCAATCCGGGCAAGGTCTCCTATGCCTCGTCGGGCAACGGCACCTCGGTGCACATGTCGGCGGAATTGTTCAAGGCGATGACCAAATGCGAGATGCAGCACGTGCCCTATCGCGGCTCGGCGATCGCCTTTCCGGACATCATCTCCAACAAGGTGCAGTTGATCTTCGACAACCTGCCGTCGGCGCTGGAGCAGGTGCGCGGCGGCAATGTCCGCGCGCTTGGTGTCACCTCGCCTAAGCGCTGGCCCAGCGTGCCCGATATTCCCGCCATCGCCGAAACCGTGCCGGGCTTCGAATCGGTCGGGTTCTACGGGATCTCGGCGCCGAAGGGCACGCCGCCGGAGGTCATCGAGATCCTCAACAAGGCGGTCGGCGAAGCGCTGAAGGACCCCAAGCTGGTCGCCCGCCTGGCCGAGGTCGGCGGCATCCCGAGGCCGATGGCCCCGGCCGAATTCGGCAAGCTCGTCGCCGACGAAACCGAGAAATGGCGGAAGGTGGTGGAGTTCGCCGGGGTTTCGGTGGATTAGAGCTCCGGGATTGCCCGATCGCCCCTCACCCTGTAAACGGAGCCGGCACCGTTGCCGGCCGCGAACCCGCAGCCGCCCGCGGCGGGGCCTGTAGCTCAATGGTTAGAGCCGGCCGCTCATAACGGTCTGGTTGCAGGTTCGAGTCCTGCCGGGCCCACCAGCCTTCGCTCGCTGTATGTGCGGACACTTTGAGAACGACTCGATTTCCGCTTTAAGAACGACTCGATTTCACATCTTGCTGAAGTCACGAAGGAAATTCGCCCGAATTTTTCGCGCTTTTTTTAGCGCGAAAAAAACCGAGGGGGTTTATTCGCCATTCGTGCGGCCTTTCAACGCTAGAGACAATGCGGACGAAGCCGCTCTAGGTGTGAGCGTCCGAATCGGGTGGCTGGCCGCCAATCGACTTCGCATAAGGTTCGTTATGCGACTAGGATGTCCATTGTTTGATCGGGTCATTGTCGTTTCTGGTTGGATCTGAGTCATTCATGCTCTATTCGAGTCTACGGCAGCCCGGGACTTAAGATCCGCCTCAGCTTTCCCCTAGCCGCAACGACGTACCAAGCGCGGCAAATCATCTGCGGCCCGAAACATGCCGACGCGCTCGCGGATGCGGCCTTCGCCATTTGGGTCGTGTGGACAGTTACCGCATCCGTAGGACGATGGCAGCCAGGGTGACGACGGCGCGGTAATTTCGTGCGGTCTTTTCGAAGCGGGTTGCGACGCGTCGGAACTGCTTGAGCTTGCTGAAACAGCATTCGACCAGATGTCGCTGGGCATAAAGGTGCTTGTCGAGCGGATATTTGAGCGCTCGTGACGGATTGTTGGGAATGACGGCCAGCGCTCCCTTGGCGGCGACGACTTGCCGCAAGTGATCGGCGTCATAGGCCGTATCGGCCATGACGACCTCGGCGGGCAACTCCTCGATCAAGGCTGCGGCTTGCGGTGCATCACCCTTCTGACCCGCGGTCAGCGTGAACCGCACGGGGCATCCCAAGCCTCGAACCGCCATGTGGATCTTGGTGCTCAGGCCACCGCGCGAACGACCGATCGCTTGATCTTCAGACCCCTTTTTTGGCCCCGGCAGCGTGCTGATGGGCTCGGATGATCGAGGAATCAATGATCAGATATTCGAAGTCCGGATCGTCAGACATCGCTTCGAAGATGCGCGACCATACACCTTTCGCGCTCCAGCGGCTGAAGCGCCGGAACACGCTGTTCCAATCGCCAAACACCTCTGGAAGATCGCGCCAGGGAGCGCCCGTCCGCACAATCCAGAGCACGCCCTCCACGAACATCCGGTTGTCGCGTCCAGTCGATCCTCTTTGATCGGCCCGCCCAATGGTCAGTGGCGCCATCCGAGCCCACGCTGCGTCGCTCAAAACCAAACGGTCCATCACACCCAAGACTGCCTCCCAAAAGCAGCCTTGAATCTGATTTGCCGCCTCAAGAGAATCCCAAGAGTCCACAGGACCTAGAGCGTGCACAAATTAAGTGCGTTTCCGGCCGAGTTTAACGGCGGCGACTCGCGGCACGCCTTAGCCGTAGAACACGATGTCCGGCCTGAGCACGCCGCCGCTGGCGGTGCAATGTGGCGCGGCGAAGCCCGGGAAATTCAGTGGGTCGAGCGGGGCGTCGCCGCCACCCGACGGGACACATTCCGCGGCGGGCCCACCGGCGGCGTTTAGGCCGAGCGATCGTCCTGCACCGCTGCGCAGTCGGCAAAGCGGCGAACCAAGCCGAGCCGTCCGTGAGGGTCTATCAGCCCCCTGCTCCCGGCTGCCTGATGCAACCGGCCTAGCGGCCGCCGACTGAGACGAGAAGTTGCGCCGGGAAGCCGTGCCTCGATTGGGGGCTGCGTCGTAGATGCGTATCTGGAGCATCGGAAAACGACGCTTCAATTCGATGGCGCCGTTGTCTTTGGTGTGAGCCGTGGCACCTGAATACGGTGAGTCCGTTGCGACCGAGTTGGCAGGCGGAAGCGTGCCGTCAGGGTCTCGAACTCTGACGAGCCCATGCGCCGACTTTTCTGGCTGCGCCGTCTCAGACAACGCAGCCAGGTCCGACGCACTTCGCGGTAGAAGCCGTTGAGCGCTGGATAATTGTGCTGGCCTGCCGTGGTAGCCGTAGTGCCCGCGCAGAACGGCGGCGAACCACCCGTGCTGCGTGGCCAGTGGCGCGTGCATGAGCCGCCAGGCATCCTGGCGCAACGCCGTCAGCTTGCGCGTCAGGCGTTTTCCTTCCGTCTTGTGCTTCACGATGAACCGGCCATCTCGGGTCCGCCCGCAGTAGTGGGTGAAGCCGAGGAAGGCGAAGGTTTCTGGCCGCCGCTCGCCGCGCCGCTGACGCGAGAGGGCGGCGAACCGGCCAAACTCGATCAGCCGCGTCTTGTCCTCATGGAGCGTTAGGCCGAAGCTGGCCAGCCGCGCCTTGAGGGCCAAGAGCATTTCCTGCGCATCCGCTTTGCTCTCGAAGCCCATGACGAAGTCGTCCGCATAACGCACGGTCACGACGCGACCTCTCCTTCTGCATCGCCAATCTGCGGAAGACCTCCCCGAGATGCTGCCTCAGTTCGCCGTACAACGTTTTCCTGCGGCACTTGGGAATGAAAACCACATGGTATTTGCAGTCTCACTTGCTGTGGCTTAGGCTCTCGTAATCGTCCATCGTGAAACTCCTTCTCGTGTGCGTGGTGGCTCACGAGTCGGTAGTTTCATCGATGGGCGACTGCCTGAAATGTCAAACTGCTGCTGCCTCCCCGGCAGAGCCGGGGGGCCTCCCTTGGTAGGCTAGTCCGCGGTCCTCGCAACTTGTCCCGCGAAACACGACGAACAGAACACGGAGGAGCGATGGGAACAAACGAAGCAGTGGAATGCATCCGACCATTGCTGGCGAGGTTCTCCGAGAATGAAGAGACCGTGCGCCGGTTAGTAGCGACGGACGAAACCTTCGACGCGCTTTGCCACCAATACCGCCACGTCATCGACCTCCTTAAGGGTTACGAGGCGGAAGCTGGTCACGAGACGGAAGTTGAGCGGCTCGAGTAGCGCCGGGCTGGGCTGGAAGAAGAACTGCTGACGCGCATTGAGGGATATCAGCCGCAGTAGTGTTACTCCTACGAGGCGCGGAGCGCGCAGCAGTCGCGGACGGCGAGAGCTGAGTGTCCGGCTGGCGATCGGGTCGCTGGCACGTTTCAGTACAAGCCGCTCGCGGCGCGAATAAGAAGTGCAAATCACCGCAGCCTCGCTGCAAGGATAGCAAGCTTGCAGAGTAAGGCGCCATATCTCGTCAGCGAGCGTAACGCGCCGTTTGGTCCTGTCCTGCGGCACACGGGCGACGAAGGTCGTCCTTACGGCCTGATCGACCTGATTCGACAATAGTGGTGGAATACAACGTGCTCATTGCCCCAGCGCCAGCCAGGGTGGGACCTTCGCTGCAATACTGCCAAAACTCAGAGCGACGAGGATGGCTTGGCGCGCCAAATGTGCGCTATTCTATGACATTGTACGATACCACTCCGCTTCGGGAGCGCCATGTCGCTCGATGAGCGACTAAGGGCGGCGGCTGCGTTTGCCGCATTGCGCCCGCTCGAGTTGCCACCTTGCGCTGCTCCGCGATCCTGGCGACGCAGCTTCGAGCACCCGCGCCGCCCGCCTTGAGGCGGCATCCCGACCACAAATCAAGCGGCGGGCGTCCCTCATTTCTGCTATGATCAAACCATGACGATCGGGATTACCGGACCCGAACGGAAGGCACCAAGGCAAAGCGCCGTGGCCGGGTTTATCATTGCGGCCGTCTTCGTCGGGATTTGCCTGACCTTGCTCTGGCTGGCGAGCGACTTCCTGGTTGACTGGCTGTGGTTTACCGCGATCGGTTATCCGCAGGTTTTTTGGACAGCATTCGGCGCCAGAGCCGTCGTCTCTCTTGCGGTCTGGATGGGGAGCGCCGTCATCCTTTGGTTGAACGGATGGCTCGCGGTGCGCTTTGCCCGACGGCTGTCGACACAACTTGCCGCCGCTTCCGGGTGGCAAGCCGCGGGCAACGCACCGCCAGATCTGCTTGCGCTCGTGCGCAATCGACTGCCATGGCCCCGGATTGTTGCAGGCGGCGCAGCCTTGCTTGCGCTGCTTGTTGCCTCGGCAGAAGTCTCCAACTGGGACGTCTTCCTGCGATTTGTCTATCACGTGCCATATGGCGCAGACGATCCGCTCTACAACAAGGACATCGGCTTCTATCTCTTCTCGCTGCCCGCCTATATCCTCATCAAAAACTGGATGATGCTCACGATCGTTCTGAGCGCGCTTTTCGCCGCGGCGATCTACTGGGTGCACGGCGATATCGAGTACCACATTCATCACCGATCAATGTCGCCGACGGTGGTTACTCACGGCTCTGTGCTGCTCGGTCTTCTCTTTGCAACGAAGGCATGGTCCTATGGTCTCGATCGCTATTTGCTGCTTTACGGCGACAACGGCGTGGTCGTCGGTGCAAGCTACACCGATGTTCACGTAGGGCTGCCGGCCTTGTGGCTGATGATCGGACTTTCGATCATCGCGGCACTCGCCGCGCTGGCAAACTTGCGGGTTCGCACCTACCTGCTCCCGACCGTGGCGATCGTGCTCGTCGGCGTCGGCACCTTCGTGCTGTCCGGCGCAGTCCCCGTGCTGTTCCGACAATTCTTCGTCAAACCAAGCGAGCTGGAGCTGGAGAAGCCCTACATTGAACGCAACATCGCGCTCACCCGGCAGGCATACAATCTCGATAAGATCGCAGCTAAGCCCTTTGCCGCCGAACAGAAGCTTAGCTTCGAGACGCTCGACGCCAACAAGGCGACAATCGAGAATATCAGGCTGTGGGACTGGCTGCCCCTGTCGGACACCTACGCGCAGCTGCAGGAGATCCGCACCTACTACAAATTCCACGATCTCGACGTTGATCGCTACTGGCTCGATGGCTCCTACCAAAGCGTGATGCTCTCGGCACGAGAACTGCGACCCTCCTTGCTGCCGCCGAACGCCCAGACATGGGTTAACCGCCACGTGCTGTTTACTCACGGCAACGGCGCGGTGATGAGCCCCGTCACCCTTAAAAATATTGAAGGACTGCCGCTGTTCTATTTGCGGGATATCCCTCCCGTTGCGGATGGTGGCCCCAAAATCCACGAGCCGCGCGTCTACTACGGCGAAGAGAGCAACAACTACGTCATCGTCAAGGGGAGCACGCCGGAGTTCGACTATCCGAAGGGAAAAGACAATGTCTACGCGGCCTATGACGGCACGGGTGGCGTTCCGATAGGAGCGATCGTGTGGAGAGGCCTGTTTGCTTATTACTTCAACGACCCGAACCTGCTGCTCTCAAGCTACATCACCACCGACAGCCGGATCATGATCCGCCGCAATATCCAGGAACGGGTACAAACGATCGCTCCGTTCCTCAGGCTCGATCACGATCCTTATCTGGTCATCAGCAATGGGCGGATGTTCTGGATGCAGGACGCCTACACGGTGAGTTCCTATTTCCCCTCTTCGCAGCCGGCGCAGGATTTCGATCTCAACTACATTCGCAATTCAGTAAAGGTCATCATCGATGCCTATAATGGGACCGTCGATTTTTACCTCATTGACACCGGCGACCCGGTCGCGGCGACCTATCAGCGTATCTTTCCGAGTTTGTTTAAGCCGTTCGCGGCGATGCCTCCGGACTTGCAGAAGCACATTCGATATCCGGAGGACCTCTTCCTGATTCAGGCGCAGCTCTATCAGACCTACCATATGGAGGCCGCCGACGTTTTCTATAACCGCGAGGATCTGTGGCAATTCCCGCGCCAGCCAGGCGGCGGCGGCATTGCAACGATGGCGCCGTACTACATCATCATGCGGCTGCCCGGTGAGCCGCAGGCCGAGTTCTTCCTCATGCTTCCCATGGTGCCAAGCCGCCGCGACAATATGATCGCATGGCTGGCCGCGCGCTGCGACGCGCCCGACTACGGCAAGCTGATCGTCTACGAATTTCCCAAGGAGAAGCTCGTCTACGGGCCGTTCCAGATCGAGGCGCGGATCAACCAGAGTACCGAGATATCGCAACAAATCACGCTGTGGAATCAGATGGGCTCGCGGGTGATACGCGGTGCGAACTTGCTCGTCATCCCGATCGATAACTCGATCCTCTATGTAACGCCGCTCTATTTGCGAGCGGAGCACGGCCACCTGCCGGAACTGAAACGTGTGATCGCAGCCTACGGTGAACGTGTGGTGATGAAGGAGACGCTCGGCGAGGCCTTGTCCGCGCTCTTCCTTGAATCCGGCGCTGCGCCGGCAGTTTCAAGCGCGACAGAGGAGGTGCCCGTCACAAGCCCAGCGACAAGTCAGGCGAGGGAGGCGCTTGATCGCTACAACCAAGCAGTGGAGCGATTGAAGTCCGGAGATTGGAAAGGCTTCGGCACGCACTTCGATGCAATGCGCGAGCTTTTGGAGAAAATGAACCGACATTCCAGCGAGCACTAGTCCAATGCCCCCAAATCTGCGGTCGATGCGGGGAAGTCGGAGCTACGAACGCGGCCGCGGCGCCACGATTGGGCTTTGTTCAAAATCACATCGCGATTTCAATCACATAAGAGTTCGCAGTTTTTGTTCTGAGTGGCGCGCGACACGCTCCAATCGGCAAATTTGCGATGCCCCGCGATCCTCACCATGCGTCCTGGGCTTCCCAATATCGCAGGTTGGTCCGGTTGCCTTCGATAGCGGCCATGCCGAGCACTTTCGGGTCGACATAACGGGCCAGGAGGCGGTAGGTCTTGCAGCCACGGGGGTCAAACCCGACTTCGCCTGCGTCCGCATGCACTCGATGAGCAATTTGACGACGGGACTAATGCTCCAACCACGGTGATCTTAATCTCGGGAGGATTAGGTCATGGCCCATCTTAGGATCTTCGTTTGGGTCCTCGCGATCCTCGCACTTCCTGGCGCGACGGCCCTGGCCCAATCTCGCCCGACCGACGCGGAGCTCGCATCGATGCTCCGCTCCGGCGGTTTGGTCATTGTCGTCCGACACGGTGCCACCAATGAAGATCAGGCCGACACCGACCCGCTCAATCCCGACAACATCGCCAAGCAACGCCGGCTGAGCGCGAAGGGTGAGGACGCGGCCAAGGCACTTGGCATGGCCCTCAAACAGATTGGCGTGCCGGTCGGCAAAGTCATCACCAGCCAGTTCGACCGTGCCTATCAGACGGCGAAAATCGCCGGCCTCGATCAGGCGGAGAAGAGTGCTGACGTCACAGAGGGCGGCCTGGTAGTGTCGCCGAACGAGAACAAGCGGCGCGCGGTGGCACTCCACAAGTTGGTCAGCACAGCGCCGGCTGGCGGGACGAACATGGTCATCGTGACGCACAAGCCGAACATCATTGATGCGTTTGGCAAGGATTGGTTCGAGGTGAAGGAGGGCGAGACCACGATTTTCAAGCCTGACGGCTCAGGCCTTCAGGTTGTCACGCGTTTTCAGATCGACGAATGGCCGCGTATCGCAGCGGCCGCCAAGAAGTAGCCCGCTCCATTCGCGTCCCTTGCCAGCGGTAACAGGTACTCGCCAGCATACAACGATGAGGGAGTCCGAAGGGGCTCAGCGACAGCCCGTCGCCCAAGACTGGAATAGCTGCATGGCTTCCGGGATGCGCGGTGGATTGACCTGGGCAACTTCCTCCAGGCAATCGACCTGCCCGCGCAGCCAGCGCTCGATCGCTTCGAGGTCAAGCCACCTGATCCCGACTAGGACGTCGATGGCGCTCACAAAGTGCCGGGCGGCAAGTGCCTCTTCGGCTGCCTTGGCGAGACGAGCGCCCAGTGGAACCCGATTCTTCCAGCTCATTGTGGATCTCGGCTTTAATCATCAGCATCGTTTCCGCGGCCTAGTCTGTCAGGACTGGTGTCCCATCTGGGACAGCGCCTGCAGCACGATGCTTCGAACTCGCGCCGCGCGCAGCGACTCGGCGCCGCCCGGCGGGCTCGAGAGGAAATCCTAGGCTGGTTTGAGGTTTACCGACGATCGGCTGCCTCTAAGCGACTTGCAATCTTCGTCCTGCAGCCTACCATTTGATTGCAGCTCACCCTGCAGGGGCGCAGCCATGGAACTCGCCGTGGTCCCCATCGTCAAGCCAGACTCCGCCAACTTCATCTTCGGCCAGTCGCATTTCATCAAGACCGTGGAAGACCTCCATGAGGCGCTGGTGGGCGCAGTTCCTGGCATCCGCTTCGGACTGGCCTTCTGCGAGGCCTCCGGCAAGCGGCTGGTGCGCTGGTCGGGAAATGACGAAGCCGCCATCGCCCTCGCGCGCGACAACGCATTGGCGATCGGCGCCGGCCACACTTTCCTGATCTTCCTGGGCGACGGGTTCTTTCCCGTCAACGTGCTGGCTGCTGTGCGCGCGGTGCCGGAGGTCTGCCGCATCTATTGCGCGACAGCCAACCCGACAGAGGTGATCGTAGCGCAAACGGAGCTGGGCCGCGGCGTGCTCGGCGTGGTGGATGGCGCCTCGCCGCTGGGTATCGAAACCGACGCCGACATTGCGTGGCGGAAAGACCTGCTGCGCAACATCGGCTACAAGTTATAGTGGCTGGGGTCCGCTACATCGCGAAACCCACTATCGTGGGCGCCTTTTTTCGTATCGCCGCGCAGCTTAGCCGCGAACTGAGGCCTTTCACCGGCTAATTCGGCACCATCAGTGTCCCATTCGCAAATCGGCGCGCTCGTGGTGGATGCACTTCGGCCGCGCGGGAGCGTTCAGCGCGATCTTCACCGTCTGACCGAGCGCCTGAAAGTCAACCTTGCGCGGAGACGTTCGGCGCCATGCCAATCCGATATTACGGCCGGGCTGTGGATCGATAAAACGCAGGAGCTTCACTCGGTCATCACGCAACTCGACATCGACCGCGACCTCTGGAACCAGCGTGGCGCCGTATCCGCTCGCCACCATCTGCATGACTGTCGCAAGGCTGGTTGCACTGAGGTTTGAGGCCACATTCCAACGCCCCTTGGCACAATAGTCGAGCGCCTGATCCCGCAGGCAATGGCCTTCTTCCAGCAAGATGAGCTTGCGCTTCTTGACCTCACAGGGCGCCACGCGTGCCGTCTCCGGGAGCGGATCGTCGGCGGGCACGGCAAAGAGGAAGCGGTCCCTCACGAGATGGAGAACCTCCACCGCTGTCGCCTCGAGCGGCAGCGCCAACAACAATACTTCGAGAGCGCCACGCTCGAGTTCGGCGAGCAACACCCTGGTCTGCGCTTCCATCAAGTCAAGGCGCAGATCGGGAAATCCGTGTTCCAGCTCCGGCAACAAACGCGGCAAGATATACGGCGCCAGCGTGGGGATCACGCCAAGCCGCAACGTTCCTCTCAACACCTTGCCTTTGTGTTGGGCCAGGTCGGTCAGGTCGCGTACGGCTCCAAGAATCACTCCAGCGCGTTGCGCGATCTCGACGCCAAGTTCGGTAAGCATCGGCGCACCCGGGCGCCGCTCGATCAGCTCTACGCCGAGCAGCCCTTCCAGCTCGTGGATCTGCATTGAAAGAGCGGGCTGGCTTACAGAACACTCCGCTGCCGCTCGTCCGAAATGTTGATGACGGGCAAGCGCATCGAGATAATACAACTGCCGGGTAGTGATCACGTCGATAAGATATTCTTAACGTCGCGGAAAAGCAATTTGATTGGCATTTTTCTGCCGGCTCAAAAAAATGGGTTCCGTGCCTTAACCGCAAACCGTTTGAGAGTGTCAAAATCTGCGCGGGTTGAGATCACCAGCGCGCTGGCTGGGAGATCCTCTCTCCGGTTGGTGCGCAGGGTGGATGCCGTCGTGCGGACAACGGAGTTCGATCCGGGTCGGCGAACGATCTTGAGCGGTCAAATTTCATCGTGATGCAATTTCATCGTGATGCAAGGAGCGTCCGGGAAGAATTGATCGATATCAGCGACTCTATATGCACGCTGCAAGACGTGGGCATGCTGCGGACAAGACCAGGACGAGCTAGAATTCTTTGCCAGACGTACACGTATGTAAGGTTGCGCCGACTGGATCGGGATACATCCATGGTAGCCAGGCAAGTCGCATTTTCCGGCAGGGCGCGGGAAAGCATGCTGCGCGGCGTCGACATTCTCGCCAACGCGGTGCGAGTGACGCTCGGCCCCAAGGGCCGCAACGTCGTGCTGGACAAGTCGTTTGGCGTACCCCGCATCACCAAGGATGGTGTGGCGGTCGCTGGAGAGATTGAACTCGAAAACAAATTCGAGAACATGGGAGCGCAGCTCGTGCGCGAAGTCGCGAGCAGGACCTCCTATGTCGTCGGTGACGGCGACAACCACCGCAATCGTCTTGGCGGCGTCCCTGGTTCGCGAAGGCATCAAGGCAGTCGCGGCCGGCATGAATCCAATGGACTTGAAGCGCGGCATGGACCTGGCGGTCGAGGCCGAGGTCCAGGATCTCAAGCGTAACTCGAAGAAGATCACGTCCAACGATGAGATCGCGCAGATCGGCACCATCTCCGCCAACGGCGATGCCGAAATCGGCCAATTCCTCGCCGAGGCAATGAAGAAGGTCGGCAATGACGGCGTGATTACGGTCGAAGAGGCTAAGTCGCTTAAGACTGAGCTCGACGTGGTCGATGGCATGCAGTTCGATCGGGGTTATTTGTCGCCCTACTTCGTCACCAATGCCGACAAAATGCGCGTGGAGATGGAGAATCCCTACGTGCTTGTGTATGAGAAGAAGCTATCGGATTTGCGGGAACTGCTGCCACTGTTGGAGACCCTGGCGCAGACGGGTAAGCCACTGCTCATTATCGCCGAAGAGGTCGAAGGCGAAGCACTCGCTACCCTCGTCGTCAACAAGCTGCGCGGCGGCCTCAAGGTCGCGGCGGTTAAAGCGCCTGGCTTTGGCGATCGCCGCAAGGCGATGCTGCAGGACATCGCCATCCTCACCGGTGGCACCGCCATACTGGAGGATCTCGGCATCAAGCTTGAGAACACCACGCTCGACATGCTCGGCCGAGCCAAGAAGGTCATTATCGACAAGGAGAGCACCACGATCGTCAACGGCGCCGGCAAGAAGGCGGACATCGAGGCCCGGATCAACCAAATCAAACATCATATCGAGGAGACCACCTCCGACTATGATCGCGAGAAGCTACGGGAGCGGCTCGCCAAGCTCGCCGGCGGCGTGGCGGTGATCCATGTCGGTGGGGCCACCGAGATCGATGCGAGAGAGCGCAAGGATCGCGTCGACGACGCAATGCATGCGACGCGCGCCGCTGTCGAGGGAGGCATTTTACCGGGCGGCGGCGTAGCGCTGCTGCGCTCCGCCAGGGCGCTCGGCCGAGTGAAGTCTGCCAACGAGGACCAGAAGCGCGGCGTAGACATTGTCAGGAAGGCAATCAGTTGGCCAGCGCGCCAGATCGCGCTGAACGCCGGCGATGACGACTCGATCGTGGTCGGCAAGATCCTCGGCAAGGAGCAATATAGCTGGGGTTATGATGCCCAGAGCGGCGAGTATGGCGACCTGGTCTCCAAGGGCATCATCGACCCGACCAAGGTGGTGTGCACCGCGCTGCAGGACGCGGTCTCGATCGCCGGCCTGCTCATTACCACTGAAGCCATGGTTGCCGAACTGCCGAAGCCGCCGCCTCCACCTTTGCCGGGGCATGATCACGACCACCATCACGGCAACATGGAGTTCTGAGGCGATCGCGACGAGAGGAAGGATCTCGCGTTGGAGAGGAAAAGGCCACTAGGCTTTACGCGCCGAACCGTCTTGACCGCCGCCGTTGCGGGGAGCGCCGGACTTGCGAGCGCCACTCTCGCCGCCTCGCCGCCCCCGAGCGATAATGCGGCGGAGTTCGTCAAGCAACTGACCGGAAAAACCGCGACCACGTCGGATCGTCTGCATCTGCAGATGCCGCAGGCCTTTCCGAATGGCTACACCGTGCCACTCACGCTCGTGATCGATAGTCCCATGACTGAATCCGATCACGTCAGGCAAGTCCGGGTGCTGGCGCCACGAAACCCGCTCGTCGAGGTTGCCACGTTTCATTTCGTCCCGCGACACAGCGTGCCCCGCGTATCAACGCGCATTCGCCTCGCCGAACCGCAATATGTCCTGGCGGTGGCAGAGATGAACGACGGTACGTTGCTGATGACCGAGACTTGGGTCGAGGTCGCCACCAATGGATGCAAGTGACGGAGGAGGTTCGGGATGTTCACTCCGGCACCCCGGGTGCAAGTGCCAAGCGCCGTCGCGAATGGTGAAGTATTTCCGGTCAAGACGTTGATCAGCCATCAGATGGAGACCGGCCTGCGGCACGATGACAAAGGTAACTTGATACCGCGCCGGATCATCAACAAGTTCATCTGCCGTCACAATGACGCCGTGGTGTTCAGCGTCGATCTCCACGAAGCCGTAGCGGCGAATCCCTTCATCGAATTCTACTTGCGCGCGACAGAGAGTGGCCAGCTTCAGTTCGTTTGGGAAGAGGATGGCGGCAGCATCTACGCATTGGAGCACCATCTAACGGTCACTTGACTGTGTTGCATTTGACGAGCCGTATTGCTCCTTCGCACCATGCGCAAAGGGATCGATGACCGCAGATACCAGGATCGAGCCGCTCTCAGCATGCGCCAAATGATCGCCGTTTCGGTTGCTGCAGCTTTGCTCATGATACTTGCCGATCGCGGCCAGGCGGCGGACCGCAATGGCGGAGCCAAACTCGCCGCGATGTGCGCGTCCTGCCATCGTCTGGATGGCGGCGATGGGGACATTCCGACTATCCTCGGCATGGAGCCGGAGATGCTCATCCGCGCGATGCTTGCGTACAGATCGCGTGTACGCCCGAGCCACATCATGCGCGCCGTTGCTCTGTCGCTGAGTGATGAAGAAATCGCGACCCTGGCGCGCTATCTCGCAGCGCTGAACAAGCAGGTCAGGCCATGAAGTCCCCGACGCGCCGAGAGTTCGGCTGCCTGATGGGAGCGACGGTCCTTGCGGGACTCGGCCCTCGATTGGCGGCCGGCGAGGCAAAGGCGAGGGTTGTCGTCGTAGGCGGAGGCATCGGCGGCGCTACGGCAGCCAAGTATTTGGCCGCTAGCAGCGCGCGAATGATCGAGGTGACGCTGGTTGAACCAAAGCCGAACTATGCGACCTGCTTTTTCAGCAACCTTTATCTGGCCGGACTGCGCTCGTTCGAGTCTCTTACACATGGCTACGAGATGCTCTCGCAACGATACGGTGTCAAAATCATTCATGACTCCGTCGTAGCGATTGATCCGGTCGCGAAAACCGTCGGGCTCAAGGGTGGTTCAAAATTGGCGTACGACCGCGCGGTCGTTGCCCCCGGCGTCGCTTTCAAATACGAAGCCATCGAGGGATATGACGAGGCGGCAACCCAGGCCATCCCGCACGCCTGGAACGCGGGCCCACAGACGAAGTTGCTGCGGCGGCAACTCGAAAGCATGGAAGACGGCGGCGTCTTCGTGCTCGTCGCGCCCCCCAACCCGTTCCGCTGCCCGCCCGCCCCGTACGAACGTGCCTCTCTCATTGCTTATTATTTCAAACAGCACAAACCGCACTCGAAGATCCTGATCCTCGATGCGAAAGATAGTTTCAACGCGCAGGACCTGTTTCTGGATGCCTGGGACCGCCACTATCGGGGCATGATCGAATGGCTGCCGGCCCAATTCACCGGTGGGATAGAGGCAATCGATGTGAAAGAGCGATCGATCAAGACTGCGAGCGGCACATTCAACGCTGCGGTCGCAAATATCATACCCCCGCAAATGGCCGGCCAGCTCGTGCACAAAATCGGCCTCGTGGATCAATCTGGCTGGTGCCCGATCGATCCCATGACGTTCGAGTCAAAGCTACAGCCAGAAATCCATATTGTGGGCGATGCGACCAGTGCTGGCGACATGCCAAAATCAGCGTTTGTCGCAAACAGCCAGGCCAAGGTCTGTGCGTTTGCCATCGCCGAGGCACTGACCGGCTCCGAGCACGTTCCGCCTCATTTGTTCAATACTTGCTATACGTTTCTTAGTCCTGACGATGCGGTGAGCAATGCTGTCAGCTTCAAGGCTGCCGTCGGAACAATCAAGATCGTCAACAACTTCATCAGCCAGGTGCAGGAAAGCGCCGAGATCCGCCGCCGGGCCGCACGCGAGGCACAAAGCTGGTACGCGGTCTTTACGCATGACTCGTTCGGTTAGTGCCCCCACTCCCGATAAATTGGGTTAGGAACCTTGGATCACCGGCACCGGTGGGCCATCAGCCCGCTTGAAACGCTTTACCATCGACCGAAACGACCGTGCTACGAGGTGCAAGAGTGCTCTCCGCCGCGTCTGAATATCGATCGAGGATCGGCGGTGGAGTCGGCTCGGGCAGCCGCTCCAGCCGCAGCGAATTCAGGACAACGACGACGCTCGAGCCGGCCATCACTGCTGCCGCCAGCACGGGCCGGAGTACTCCGGCCATCGCCAGCCCCACGGCAACGAGATTATAGCCGAATGCCCACATCAGGTTGGTGAGGATGGTCCTGCGAACGGCGCGGGCGACATCGATCGCCCACGGTAGCGTCCATAGCCTGCCTCGGGGGAGCACGACGGCTGCGGTCTCGCGCGCGAGGTCGGTCGCCGAGCCGACAGCGATTCCGACATCGGCTCCGGCCAGTACCGGCGCATCATTGAGACCGTCGCCGACCATCGCTACCATGCCATGGCTGTGCCGGCGCCGTTCCAGCGCCGCGCGTTTGGCCTCAGGTGTCAGGCCGGCGTCGATATCGCCGCTCTCAATTCCGACCGCAGCCGCAATTCGCCGTGCGGCTGCTGGAAGGTCGCCGGTCAACAGCGTCACGCGTATCTCACGGTGGCGCAATGCTTGGACGGTCGAGCGCGCCTCCGACAGAGGCGTATCGTCAAGCGAGAGCACGGCACATACCCGCTCGCCCCAACCAACATAGATCACCGAATGGCCGCTCGCTTCATGTCGACTCCCGCGCTCGGCCACACTTGCCGGAAGCGACCAACCCAACTCCCGCATCAAAGCGGCGCTGCCTGCCGTTACAGTCCGACCGTCCGAGTTGCCACGGATGCCACGCCCCGGCACGACGCGAATGTCCTGGACGGCCATTGGCTCCACTCCCCTCGCCGCAGCCGCTGCGCTGACGGCGCGGGCCAAGCCGTGCTCGGAATGGCGCTCCAGTCCGGCGGCATGCGCGAGCACCATATCGGCGCTGGTGCCGTCGCTGTCGATGGCAACAACGCGCGCCTGACCTGAGGTGAGCGTGCCGGTCTTGTCAAAGGCGATCAGCCGGATGCGCGCCAGCGCCTCAAGCGCGGCGGGATCGCGCACCAGACAGCCGTGCCGGGCCAACCGCCCGATGCCCAGCGAGGTGGCCATCGGTGCCGCCAGCCCGACTGCACACGGACAGGCCACCACCAGTACCGCAAGGCCGATCAATAGCGCACGGTCGAACGGCAAGTGCTGCGCCCAGTACACCGACGCTCCAATACCCAGCACCAGAATAATCGGCACGAACACGCCTACAATGTTGTCGGCAAGACGCTGGCTCGGGCTGCGACGGATTAAGGCATCCCGTACCGATCGACAAATCTGCGCCCAGCGGGTCGCATTTGCCACGCCGCTGCTTTGGATCAGGAGCGGCCCGTCAAGATTGATGCTGCCGGCGATCACATGCGAGCCCATGCCTTTAGCGATCTGCCGGCTTTCGCCGGTGATCACGGCCTCGTCGGTGTGCGATTCGCCCTCCCTGATCATGCCGTCGACAGGAATGCGTTCGCCTGGCCGAACTCGAACCAACACGCCGGCGCCAATCTCGCGCACCGGCCGGCGGTACTCGCCGTCGCCAATGACGACGGTGGCCCACTCACTTTCCGCGGCCAACAGCGGCTGCAGGTCGCGCGCCGCCCGTGCACGCCCGGCAGCGTCGAGGTAATAGCCCACGGTGAACAGCATCAGCACCATGGTGGCGGTATCGAAGTAGACGTGCGGGCTGCCCTCGATCGTGGCAAAAGCGGAATAAAGGTAGGCGGCGCCAACGCCAAGCACGATGAGTGCCGAGGAGGTCAGGCGCCCCTCCATGCCGTGGAACCAGGTCTCGCGCAGAAACGGTCCGCCGAGAATGATCACCGCGGGTGTAGCGAACAGCCAGAGCAGGAGATGAATCCACGGAAGCATCTCGGCATCCACGCCGCTGAACGCGTCGGTGTACAGAAGCAGGCTGAACAGCATGATATTCATGGAGAGAAAGCCGCCGACACCGAGCCGGATCAACAGCCAAGCAGCCTCCCACTCCTCGGCTTTACCGTTCTTGACCTGGTAGGCGATACAGCAGCCGTAGCAGCAGAATGCGCAAGGCTCACCGTTCACCGTGCGTCGCATCGCCCGCCGCCCGATGGGCAACAGGCAATGGCTGCACAGCGTATGGTCGTGCGCTGTCATGCCGGATGTCCTCCTGGCCAACCAAGGGCGATGTGCGCGGCGAACGGCAGGGCGCCGCGGCCAATGGTGACGAGACCTAGGAGCAGAATGCAGCTACCGGCCAGCCACACGCCGCGCTGCCGCCACGCCGGCGCCAGCGCTCGGCCGACGCCCCCCATCAGAAGCATTGCGGGGAATGTCCCGAGCCCGAACGCTGCCATGGTGAGAAAGCCTGGCAACGCTCCGGCCGTGCTCGCCGCCTGGGCGGCAAAGGCGTAGACCAGCGGACAGGGCAGGAAGCCGTTGAATACGCCGAACGCAAGCGGTGCGCCATGCCCCGGCGCCGTCAACAGGCTGCGCAGGGATGCCACGAGGGCGCTGGAGCCGAAGCTGGTCGTGATCCCATGCAGACGCGGCAGCAGGCCAAAGAACTGCAGCGCCATGGTGATCATCAGCAGTCCGGCGAGGATCGCAAGAATCCGCTGACCGGTATCAAGGGGACCGCTCAGCAGCGGGACCGTCGCCCCCTGCGAGGTGCATATGATCTGACCGAGGGCGCCCGCGAGCCCGCCGAGAAAGCAGTAGGTTGTCAATCGACCCGTATTGTACAGCAGATGGCGCAAAATCGTCGCGCTTCGCCCCTGCGGATCATGGCCCAGCACGCAGGCGAAGCCTCCGCACATGCCGACGCAGTGAAAACTGCCCGCGAAACCTGCGACGAAGATAACCACATAGTCGGTCATCGGCAGATTACCCTACCCGACCGGCGCCTATGCACGACGGCACCGCTTCGCTGCCGCTACTTACGCACGAGGTCGGCAACCCACACGAAGAAGGCGACGGTGGCGATCGCGAAGCCGACAAACGCGATGATCTGGATCATACTTGCATCAGCAAGCGAAAAAACCGGATTTTCGACCATGCATCCTCCTGGTCAGCCAAAATAGACACGGACTACGTTCAGGGTGAGCTCGGAGAGCAGAAACAGGAGATTCAAGGCCATGACGGCGAGAATGATCCTGGCTGCCAGCATCTTCGGCTCCCTTTGAACCGGCATGTCATGCTCCTCTCGAATCAAGATCGCTTCAGCAAGTCACCGGCTAGTCTGGTGCGTGATCGCTAGATCCGTCCTGGTCCAAGCCCTCCCCAATAGACGACGAGATAATACAGCGCCCAGATAAAGAGGACGGCGTAGACAACCAGCAGCCACACTGGAATGTAGCCGTGGCGCGACTGAATGGTGCCACCGGCATACTCCTCCATCTCTTCGATCTCGGGGGGCGAGCTGTCACTCGCCGGCGTGCTCGGCGTGCGCGTCGGATCTGTCATCGCCGACCTCCCTCTGAACGAACCGGATGGACACATCGTCGGCGCCGCTGAACGCGCCCGAGAGCACACCCCAAATGAAAACACAGAGCGCACCGAGACTCATCATCAAGGCTGCGATGTAGGGACCAACGATCTCGAAATAGATGGTCATCGCTGATTACTCCTTGGCGGCCTGTTGCTCGGCCACGCCGTTTCCACTGCGACCTGCCAGGGCGCGAGCGCCGCCGCGGCTCGCTGCGGCGCGCCCGCTTGGAACGTAGGCTTTGTCCGGCGTATCGGCTTCGTGCGCGGGATCGTTGAGTGCCCGGCGATCGCTGGGCGCGATCGGCAACGGTTCTCCCGTCAGCGCATCCTTGTAAGCCGATAGTGCGAGCACGTAGTAGGAGAGCGCCCAGCGGTCCTCTTCCGACAACGGATCCCGGTAGGATGGCATGGGCGTGCCGCTCAACCCGGTCGTCATGGTGCGGAAGATGTCCTCAACTGTAGGACCTGACTTGAACTGGCCAGCAGTAAGGTCCGCGGGCGGGCTCGGAAAGCCCAGATCGTCCTTCAGCCCGGGAGCCTTTTCGCCATCACCCTTCCCGGTTCGGCCATGGCACTCCCAACACTTGGCATTTTGCCACACATCCTTGGCGCGATTGAGCATCTGCTCAGATGGAGCAGGCGGCCGCCCAATGTACAAGGGCGGACCCGGCGGCTCTTCCTTGAAATAGGCATAGGGCTTTGCCGGATCGGAGCGGTCGACCGCGAGTTCGTACTTGATGTACTGAATGGCAGCGAGGCGGTCGATAATATGCAGCTCGTGCCAGGCGGGCATCGCCGTGCCCCGAACGCCGCGTGTAATGGTGCGCAGAAGATCGCCGTCAGTCGGCAACGGCTCCTTGGTTAGCCTGAACTTGAAAACGGCCGCCGCGAAGCTCCTCGGGCGCTGCTTGTAAAGAAAAGTTGCAGCCGGTCCATTACCGTCGCCGCTCTCTCCGTGGCAGCCGAGGCAACGCCGCTGATAGACCTCCTTGCCGTAGGCGATCCATTCGCTCGATCGCGGCATCGTCGCTTCGGTTACTTCGAGCTTTTGCGGCTCAAACAGGTCCCGCCACTTGCCGCGATTCATGCCGAGTTTTTGCAAATAAGCGATGAGACCCTGCAGCGCTTCTGTCTCGGCGGCGATATCAACGGTGGCACCGGTATATTCCTTGTTCGGTGTCCAAATGATCGGAGCCTTGCCGCGCGCCTCCATGGGCACAAACAGAAGTCCATCGGCGTTCGGCGTGAGCTTGATCTGCTCCTTGCTTGCGAAGTTGAACAGCCTCTCGGTAACCGGCGTTTTTTCCAGGCTGCGATTGCCGGCTCCGTCATCGATGATCTTGACGGGCTCGGCGGGCATCTCGAACAGCCCTCGAAAAGGCGCCATGATCGAATCCGGCGAGAGCATCCTGGGATTCCAGAAATGCGCGAGATGCCATTCGTCGCTATACTTGAGCCCGACCCGGGTCAGATCCGGCCCGATACGCCGGGTACCCCATAGGTGCGGCACATCGAAGGCGTATTCGCCAGCCTCGGAGACCGGACCCCAACGGCGCGTCTCGCCGGTTACCGGACGCACGTATTGCGAATGACAGTACCAACACCCCTCGCGCAGATACACTTGGCGGCCGAGCTGCTGGAGCGGCGTATAATCAGTGGCGTCGGTCTTGATCCATTTGAGCTGCCCGAAGTCGGTCCGGACCACGGCGGTCACGGCGGTGGTCCGTGCCGACGGCTCAATGAAGGGTAGGATCCCTTGGGTGGCAACAGCGAGGAAGAAGAAGAAGACCCCGGCCACCAAGGCAACAAAGCGCGCACTCATTCGGCTGGCCCTCCGGCGGGAATCGGGGCCGCACCGCGCGCTGGAATAGGCTCCGCGGCCGGACGGCTGAGCGCGGTCATCATGAGATTGAAGACGAGCAGAGACATCCCGATATCCATCGTGATGCCGCTCAGGGTACGCACCAGCCAATAGGCCCTCATCCGGGTCACCGTGTCGAGCCACTCGGTGCCATTCATCCATTCAAAGCCTTGCTGCAAACCGCCGGCGGTCAGCACCAGACCCATGGTGGAAATCCCAACGGTGATCAGCCAGAACGACCAGTTGCCAAGCGTCCATGACCAAAGCTCGCGTCGGAACACGCGGGGCCACACATAGACGAGACCGCCGATCGCCCAGACCACAAACGTGCCGAAAACGGTCAGGTGCGAGTGCGAGATGACGAAGTCGGTGAAATGAGTGGGCTGCTGGATCGAACGCAATGCCTCGGTCGAGCCCTGAAAGCAGCCCGCCAGGTACATCAGCGAACCCATGATCAGGAACTTCGCAGGAAGGTTCTTTCCGAACCCGTCCCATCGGCCCTTCACGGTGCCGAAGAAGTTCACCAACACCGTCCATACCGGAATGATCAGCAACATGGAGGTGATGATCGCAAGAGTCTCAGTCCAGTCGGCGATCGGGCTGTAGAGATAATGGTGGATGCCGACGAAGGGGTAGAACAGCGCGAGCGACCAGAACCCGACGAGCGACAGCTTGTGGGCGTAAAGCGGATTGCGCACACTGACTGGCAGGAAATAGTAGATGAGCACGTAGCCTGCGGGCGTGAGCCAAAGTCCGACGATGTAGTGGATGTAGAGACCGTGGAAGGCGGCGCTGTTGATGCCCGGGATAGTGTAGGGGAGGATGAAGCTGCCCAGCACGAGATTCATCGTCGTCCAAACGAAGGCCCCGATCAGATACCAGAGCGCGACATAGAGCGGCGCCTCAAGGCGTTGCGCGATCGTGAGGAGGAACTGTGCCGTCGCCGACGCGATGACGATTACGATGGGAATTTCGGCGAAGAGCGGGAGTTCGCCTGCCTCCAAGCCGTGGTTTTGGGCAAAAGGCAGCGAGATGAGCCCCGCCGCGAGGCTGATGTTGTACAGCCACGCCAGCGGTACGCCCCATTGCGCCCATGGCACCCGCACCCCGCAGAGGCGCGGGACCAGATAATAGCATTCGCCGATGAAGAGAGCGGAAAAGGCGCCGAAGATGACACCATTGACATGGACCGGCCGCAGCCGGCCAAAGGTCAGCCCCAGATTGTTGGTCCCAAGGTAATCCGGATAATTGAAGAGACCCGAGATCGCCACGCCGACCGATGGCGTGACGAGGAGCCAGAACATGCCCCAATAGAGCCAAGTTCGCACCACGCGCCAATCGACCAGCTCGTCCAAATCGACGCCGGCGAAACTGCCGCGCAGCCTCTCCGCCGGAAACACTTCCGCCATGGAGCATTCCCCCTTGCTTGCCTGCTTATGCGCTCTCTCCTGTTCCCGGATCGACTCAAGCTTCGCTTCGCAGGATCGAAATCAGAACTTGCCTGGACTCAACACCGTGCCGCTCTGCGACCAGTAGATGTACGCTTCCAAGGCCTTCATCGCTTCCGAGTCATCGGCGATCTTCTCTCCCTGGTTGGGTTTCTCGATGCACCAATTGATCATGTCGCGCAGCGTTGCGAACTTGGCCATCTGCGCTTGGTATTTCGGGAACGTGGCGGGATGGGTATCGGCCGTCATCGGATGGCACATGGCGCATGCCATTCCTGTTTTGGACAATGTGACACCCATCGCCTTCTCGGTTGCTGCGTCACCGTGGAACAGCAGGTCGCCCTTGCGGACCTGCTCCATGAACACTTCCTGGTAAGAGTTCAGTAGCTGCGGCGTCACCGGATCTTTGTGCGCCGCTGCTGGGCCGACAAGAATCGCAAGCCCGGCGAGCGCACCGGCCGATGCGGTGCGGTACAGAATGGAACGGTATGTCATTCGTGCCGTCATGACACCCTCCCCTAGTAAGGCCACATATTGTCGGCGATCCGAGGCCGCAGGATCTCGGGAATGCTCTTCGAATAGTCGTCCGGCGACTTCGCGAATACCTCCTTGCGCCACATGATGTATTCGGCA
Source organism: Bradyrhizobium sp. USDA 10063 (assembly GCF_054063735.1). Classification (NCBI taxonomy): domain Bacteria; kingdom Pseudomonadati; phylum Pseudomonadota; class Alphaproteobacteria; order Hyphomicrobiales; family Nitrobacteraceae; genus Bradyrhizobium; species Bradyrhizobium sp. USDA 10063. Next base: position 2,845,521 of record NZ_JBSSGP010000002.1, read on the forward strand.
TCGACCTTGTCCTGGGTACTGACATCGATCTTGCCCCAACCGACCCCGTCAAAATGATCTCCGGGGTCGACGCGGATCATCGGCTTTGTGAGCTTCGGGACCCCCTCCGGCGCGTACGGCCACGGCCACGAAGTCGCCAGCATTCCGATCGAGCGCATGGTCCCGATTTCGTTGTAGAGCACTTGATGCACATGGCCGTGGATGTTGGTGACCTTCGTGTAGGGCTTGAGCACCTCGTTCACCTCGCGCCAGTCGCGCACCCAGAAGTTCCACGGCGGATAGTACTCGTAGAGCGGATTATGGCTGAAGATGACGACCGGCCGGTTCGGATCCCAATTGGCCAGTGTCTTCTGCAGCCAGTCGAGCTGATCGCGGCCGACACCCGCCCACGGACCGGCGACGGTGCCGTCGAGCGTGGCCATGTGACCCATCCGCTCCTCCGGACTCATCTTCCTCGCCGTCCAATAGTCCGGGCCACGACTGACGGTGTCGAGCCCGATAAACCGCACGCCCTTGTGGTCGAAGGTCCAGTGGGGCTGACCGAACAGCTCACCCCATTTCTTGCCCATGTCGAGGTACCAATCGTGCTCGCCCGGGATGAAGACCTTGCGGATTTTAACTTCTTTCAGAAGCTCCATCCCAAGCTCGAGTTCCTCGACCTTGCCGAGCTGAGCCAAGTCGCCGCCGAAGATGAGGAAGTCGGCCGGAGGACTCATGGCCTGCACTTCCATGGCGGCACGTACCGTCTTGTCGACGAAGCGGGTATTAAGGGACTTGGGATAAAGATGGGTGTCGGAAATCCAGGCAAACTTGAACGGCGTCTCGGCGGCATAGGCGACATCGAGGGTGTTGAGGAGCGGCCACCAGGCGAAGGTCTCGGCTACAGTCGCGGCTCCGATTAGACACGATCTGTGAACGAAGGTGCGCCGGGTGATTCTAAGTTCTGGATCGGGACGCGCTCCAGGCTGTTGCAGCACGGCAGCTATCTCGCGCCGTTCGCGCTCAAGCTCAGACATGGGGTTCCTCCCCTTGGATGATCGTTACAAGCGTTCCTCTTCATTGATGCGACGCCGGCAGTCCGCCACGCCAATTTCCTGTTCCTTCGGCTCGATTGTCACGGGTCGAGCCGCTGAGCACGTTACTTACCGGAGCCGCCTTGAACCGAAGAGACTCCCTTCTTCAGTTCGATATTCAGATCGCTCGGCTTTCCCGCCGCAACGGTCACCGCCTGCTCATTCGGACCGGTGAAGGGGTGGTACACGAGCAGCTTGTAGCTTCCGGCCGGAACGTCCGGGATGGTGAATTTGCCGTCGGCGCCGGTGATGGCGTAGTAGGGATTGTCGACGACGTAGACCCACCCTTCCATCCAGCCGTGTGCGTCACAATCGACGCGCACCTCACCCGGCCGCGGCAACTCGACAGGAATCCGCTGCCCCTGGTTGGGGAGAGCGAGGTTAAACGCGGTGCGCTTGCCGTAATAGCCGTGCGTGTTGTGGAGCATCGGATCGCTGTTGACGACGTCAAGGCCGCCCACGCGTATCACCTGAATGTTAGGTTCGAATTTGCACTTCTTGTTGTCGATTTCCGGCTTCTTGGCTTCCGCCGGCCAGGCTCTTCCCTTTGCTATATCCACCACATACACGACAGCGTTCTGCACGCTTTTGTCCTGCCCGAGCTGAATGAGCGTCTCCTCATAGGGACCGCCGCACACATCGAGGTCCTTTGTCGGAATGACCTTGCGGGTGCCCGGGGTGCCATTGAAGACGACCTTGCCGGTGATCGATCCGCCGCCCGTGACCGGGCCCGCCTCGTAGGCTTGCGCAGGGATCGCTGTCCCGGCCGCAATGACCATCGATGACACTCCGATCAACCACTTCATCGCTGACGCAGTCATCACAGCACTCTCTCTGATCTTTGATGCCCGCAGGACAATCATCGAAAGCAATGTAACCGCCAATTACTGGGGACAGGAAAATCAGAACTCCTTTGCGATACCTTAAGCAAAGCTTATGAACGTTGAAGGCAAGAATCGTCTAAGAAATAGCCGCTGAAATGATAGCCGCATCCTGCGGTGCGAGAGAGGGAGGTTCATGGCGGCTAAGCACCGAGCCGCCGAAGGGAGATCTTGATGCATCGCCATCCCATAGCCCGTTTGGACCGAGGCCTGGCAATTCCTCTCGGCGCTGCCGTCGCCATCGCGTTGTTATTGAGCCAACCGCTCGCGCCCGCGGCCAACTTGCCGGTGACGATCGGCGGCTCGTTCACACTTACCTCACCTGACGGCACGACCGTCACCGAGCAGACCTACCGTGGCAAATGGCTGCTGGTGTTCTTCGGCTACACCTCCTGCCCCGATACCTGCCCGACGGCGCTCCTCGAGATCGCCATCGCGCTTGAGAAGCTTGGCCCCGACGCCGACCAGCTCCAACCTCTGTTCATCACGGTCGATCCGCAACGCGATACGCCGGGCGTAATGGGAAGCTACACTCAGTCATTTGACTCGAGGATCGTCGGACTGACGGGCACGCCGCAGCAGATCGCTGCCGTTGCCCAGGAGTACGGGGTCTACTACGCAGCTCGCAAGAGCGGGCCGGACGCTGAAAACGACGTGTTCGACCACGGCACCTATCTCTACGTGATGGACCCTGAAGGCAAATTCGTGCGCGGTCTTGACGCCGGCACGCCAGGCGAGCGCCTCGCAGAGGCGGTGCGCGGCGCCATGGCAAGGGCTCGCGAGAGTGCAATTCATCAGGAACGACCAACACAATGAAGGCGCATCCTGACCAAGGGGCCCGCGGACGTATGGGACCGTGCCAACCGGGAGGCTGTCATGAATTACGACGGCTATTTCCTTCACGCCCTCGAGCGGTTACGAGACGAACGGCGGTACCGTATCTTTGCTGATCTCGAGCGCATCGCCGGGCGCTATCCCAATGCCATCTGGCGCTCGCCGGCGGGCCCGCGCAGCGTGGTGATCTGGTGCTCCAACGATTACCTCGGCATGGGGCAGCACCCGAAGGTAATTGGCGCCATGGTCGAAACCGCGATCCGCATGGGTACAGGGGCGGGCGGCACCCGGAATATCGCCGGCACTAGTCATCCGTTGGTCGAGCTCGAGCGCGAGCTGGCTGACCTGCACGGCAAGGAGGCGGCGCTCGTGTTTACCTCCGGCTACGTCTCGAACCAGACCGGCATTGCAACAATTGCCAGGCTGATGTCCGGCTGCGTGATCCTGTCCGATGCGCTCAACCACAACTCGATGATCGAGGGCGTGCGCGAGTCCGGGTCGGAGAAGCGTATCTGGCGCCATAACGATCTCCGCCATCTCGAAGAGCTACTCAAACAGACCGGGCCCAATCGGCCGAAGTTGATCGTGTTCGAGAGCCTTTATTCCATGGATGGCGATGTCGCGCCCATCGAGGGCATTTGCGATCTTGCCCGGCGTTACGACGCGATGACCTATTGCGACGAGGTGCATGCGGTTGGCATGTACGGCCCTCGCGGCGGCGGCATCACGGAACGCGATGGCGCAGCGCACTGCATTGACGTGATCGAGGGGACGCTTGCCAAAGCGTTTGGCTGTCTCGGCGGATACATTGCGGGCGACGCCGCGCTGATCGATGCGGTGCGATCATACGCGCCGGGCTTCATTTTCACCACCGCGCTTCCGCCAGCGATTTGTGCCGCCGCAACCGCGGCGATCCGCCACCTCAAGACCTCCAACTGGGAGCGCAAGCAGCATCAGGACCGCGCAGCGCGCACGAAGGCAGCGCTTACGGCGGCAGGGCTCCCGGTCATGCCGAGCGAGACGCACATCGTACCGGTTCTCGTCCGGGATCCGGAGAACTGCAAAGCGGCAAGCGACTTCCTGCTCGCCAAACATGGAATCTACATCCAGCCGATCAACTACCCGACCGTGCCGCGCGGCATGGAGCGGCTACGCATCACGCCTTCTCCTTATCATGACGACGGCATGATCGACGCGCTCGCCAAGGCGCTGATCGATGTCTGGGAGCGGCTCAACCTGCGCAAGGACCAGGCACTCGCGCGGATGAGCGCGTAAGCGAATCTCTGAGCCGAGACCGCGAGCGGGCAGAGAAGCAGTTGGCTCGTCACCGTGATGGATCATGATTTTGGGGCACTTCAATGATGCGAGGCTCCCACTCGTCGCAGAAAATCGTAGTTTGGCGTGCAAAACCGTGGCGTTGGCAGCGGGGGAGCGCTATCGCCTTTCCCCACACCAACCGGACCTGCGATATTCTCTTCAATCCTTCGCATGACAGAGTTCTTTGGAGCCCCGAGCGAGTTCGGCGAACCGCCACTCGCTTCTTGCGCCGTCAAGAATCAATGCAAGAAGGCGACAAGCCCAAGCCTCGGGGATTAGCCAGCAATGTAGTGTAAGATCGACGGCCAGCGCACCTTCGGCGGCATCATCGTGATCACACAGCGCGTGTTCCGAGAGCAACCTCACACACTACGATGGAAAGTCGGCGGGCTTCACCTCAAGCCGGTCGGCATGCAAGGTCCAGTCATGAACCCCGTGCATCTCGCAAAACTTTCGCTTGGCAAGATCGATCGCGTGCGCATTGTCCAGAACATCGAGGTCCACTACGCACTGACAGATGTCACCTTCTTTTCCGTTCTCGCCGAGAACATGCTTGTAGAATCGAGCGATAAAGTGCGGCATGCATGTTGCTCCTTCTTGATCCATCTAGAGTGATCGAAGCGATCGGAACAACTAAAAATCGCCAAGTAGAATCAGAATGAACTGCGGGCGCACTACGGAAAGCTCGACTAGTGTCGTTCGACTTCGGCCTCTCGTTCCAACTGCACGATATGCGCTCGTACCACGTCGAACGTCTCTTCGAAGGAGTTCCCGACCTGCGAGGACCCTGTCGACTGCTTGAGCGACGAGGCGCAACCGCTCAGCCCCATTTTAGTGCTCGAGTGCGAGGTCACCGACCTTGCGGCCGCAGCGGGATCGCGAAGTTTTAGCTTGGCAAAGACCACATCTTCCTGGGGATGATGGTACACCTCCGGATCTTAATATTGCGATGCTCTCGGGAGAAGCGCTCAATGATCATCACAGCCTCCAATGAACCATTGAGTAGTAAACAACTAACCTGAAAACGATCTCAGCTTTTGCGCTAGATCAAACCCGGGCCTCTTTGCGGCGCAGTAGGCTGGCGCCGAACGACGAGCCATTCCTTGAGATGGCGCGGACGTGCCGGGATAAAGAAGCGGTGACGTCGTATAGCGCCGAAGTGAGTCTCGGGAGCACGTCATGCGGAAAATCACACTAGTAGTCGGTCTCACCGCGCTCGCAGGGCACGCGCTGGCTGCTGACCCAGCCACCATCAACTGGTCCAAAGTTCCTGTCGCGAACGTGGCACTATTCTATCCCGGCCAGTCTTCCTACGAGTGGTTGCGCACCAACGACCATCGGGGCGCAAAGTCGGTTCAGAATGGAGCAGCCTGCGCCTCCTGCCATGAAGGCAGGGAAAAGGCGCTCGGTGACAAGATCGTCAAGGGCGGCCGGCTGGAGCCGACGCCGGTCAAGGACAAGAACGGTACCATCGATCTGACGTTTCAGGCCGCGTACGACAGCAAGAATGCCTACCTTCGTTTTCAGTGGAAGACGCTTAGCCCCTATCCTGGCTCCGAACATCAGTACCTGCGGTTCGACGGCAAGGAGTGGAAGATCTACGGTTACCCGAAACTTGACAAGGTGGTCCAGGACGGCGCGCAGCCGGGAATTTACGAAGATCGCCTGACAATCATGATCGATGATGGGAAAGTACCACTGTTCGCCGAGCAGGGCTGCTGGCTCAGCTGCCACAATGGCCAGCGCGATATGCCCAGGCAGTTCACGAACGACGAGGTGAAAGCCAACGCATTGCTGACGGCGATCAAGAAAGGCGACGTGCGCAAATATTTGCCGGAAACGCGCAATGATCCATCGAACTGGAAAAGCGGCAAATCCTTGGAGGAAGTCGCGAAGGTAAAAGCCGCTGGCGGTTTTGTTGACCTGATCCAATGGCGTGCCCACCGTTCGCATGCGGTCGGCATGGCCGACGACGGTCATGTTCTCGAGTTTCGCAACTCCGATGCCGGCAACGACATGTTCGACAGCAATGCCGACGCGAGGACACACGCCCCGAAGTTCATGTGGGACGAGAAGAAGGTAGGTTACAAGTCGATAACCGCCGACCAATTGCGCCAGAGCGACCACTTCCTGATCCGCGAGCAGAATGCGGTGCCGTTCGACCCCAATGCAGGTTGGAAAGAGGGCGATCTAATTCCCGGCTACGTGGTGAGCCGCGAGGACGCCGCAGGTTCAGCGGCCGATAATAACGCGATCGCCGACTGGAAGGACGGCGTGTGGACCGTCATGATCGTCCGCCCGCTCGATCTGACGAATGATGACGACAAGCCCCTCAGGGAGGGCAGCGTCTACAACGTGGCCTTCGCCGTGCATGATGACAACATCACGACGCGCGGTCATCACGTCTCGTTCGTCAAGACACTCGGATTCGGCGCGGGGGCCGATTTCGAGGCTATCAAACTGCCTTGATCCGAGCGCTCATGGCCGCGACCATCATCCATCACTGCGCGCGTAATTTACGGATCGGCACTCAGAGCGAGGTCGTGAACGTGGCCTAGATGGAAGTGGGGTCCGGCTCGCGTTGAGGCGGTGCCCGGTCGCGCCGCGGTGGGAGTTCCGGGCACAGCACGAGCTTGCCCTCAAGACCGCCCGCTTCGAGCCGGCGGTGCGCCTCGGCGACCTCATCGAAAGAGATCCGCTCGGCGACGCGCGGCCGGATCGCGCGACTAGCCAACAGTCCGAAGAGCCGCTTCAGGTCCTCCTGGAACCAGGCTGGATGTCGCGCCCGCATTGCATTGATCGAGTAGAAGCGGACGCGCTTGCCGCCAGGCAGCCACCCCCACAGATACAGGCGCGCCATCGACATCAGGATGGTGAACATGCTGCGCTGCGCCTGCACGCCCGCCGTGTAGCCGAAGGCGCAGAGCAGGCCGCCGCGCTTAAGCGCTGCCAACGAACGGCGACAGCCGTCCTCGCTGATGCCGTCGAAGACGACGTCGAACCCGCCCGGCAGGGCACGCGCATAGTCTTCGCGTTGGTAGTCGATCGGTGTGGCGCCCAACTCGCGAACCAGCGCGGCGTGGTCGCCGCGCGCGGTGCCCCACAGCTCGAGACCGGCCATCCGGCCGAGCGGCTATTCCGCCGATGGCGTTAAGGCGGTCAAAGACGTGCTCGGGCTCGGTCAGCGATATCCCCCAGTGCCTTCAGCAGGCCACTAGGTCGGTGTGCCCAAATCCCTTGGAGTAGTCGAGCACAGAGATGACCGTTGGTGTCAGGCGGAAGATGCGGACTTCGGAAGGTTTCGGTATCGGTAGGTCGACCCCCTTCTGGTCCGGGTACCGCGACATCAGGAGTCCCATGGCCTTTTCCGCTTCGGCAGGGTCTGCCACGATGCTTGCCCGCGCCGCCATGGATAGCCCAGTGATGTCCATCACCTGGGCAGGATCGTCATCGATGGCCAGCGAGACGCGATCGTCGCGCGCCAGGTTCGACGCTTTTTGGCTGTCCGGGCCGCACAGGAAGTAGATCGTAAAGCCGTCGTTTGCATATCCCACGGTGGTCACCTGCGGCCACCCGTCCGGCCGGAGGGTCGCAATTCTCATTGTGCGATGCTGATCCAGAAGCGCAAGGATCTTCTGCTGGAATGATTCATCCATCGATCGCCTCCACGTCGCAACGATTTTCAAAACCCTAGCAGCGATGGAACAGGCCTTTTTGAGGAATCTCAACGTCTCCTGGGCTGCAATGAGACATTTTGAAGTTCGCACGCGTGAGTCAAACGTTCGCGCAATGCGTGCTCGATGACGAAGGGTGCAATGGACGCCTATCTGCTACTGCGCTTTGCCCATCTGCTCGGCCTCATGCTTATGTCGGCCGGCCTCGTCGGCGTCTTCGTCTCTGATATGCGTTCGCGCCAAGTGCGCGACTTGAAGCTTTTCGCCCAGGCAGTGACCCTGATTGCCGTGTTCTACGATGGGCTCGTCGTTCCGGGGGCGCTCCTTCTGCTCGTCAGCGGCACGTGGTTGATCGTCTCCTACCACGGTGGATGGGACTTTCTGAGCGTCCCGTGGCTTGCCGGAATGGTCCTTCTCTTCGCCCTCGAATTCATCGAGGGAAACACGATCACGCGCCTGTACTTCATGCGGCTGCGGCGCCTGACGCGCCAAGCTCTCGCCGCAGGAGGAGTGACCCCGGAGCTTGCGCGTGCGCGCAGCGAGCAGCTCGCGTCATTCACGCATTTCTTGGACATTCCGATACTTGTGGTGATTGTCTCGCTGGGAGCACTGCGACCAAGTGACTGGATGCAATTTGTCTGGGCGACCGCGCTCGCGGTGGCGGTCGCTTCGGGACTGAACTACGCAATCCCGCGCATATATCCCTGGAGCGGCTGAAGCTCGAAACGCGACAGTCCAGCAGCTCGGCAAGGCCGCGCGCGTTGTCGCAGACAAGGAGAACACGACCATGATCGGCAGCGACGGCGACCGAACCCGAATCGACGCGCGGCTGCAGCAGATCCCGTCGCGAGATCGAGAAGACGTCGAGCGATTATGACCGCGAGAAACTTGAGGAAAGACTTGCGAAATTGGCTGGCGGCGTGGCCGTCATCCGCGTGGGAACTCCCACTGAAGCCGAAATGAAGGCCAAGAGGGAGGCGCTGGACGATGCCATCAGTTCCACCCAGGCAGCAGCGGCCGAAGGCATCGTGCCAGGCGCGGCCTTGCGCTTCTGAAGTGCATCGAGGAGGTCGACCGGGAGGAGGACGCCTGCGGCGGTGACGAAAAGACTGGAGTCAGCATCCTGAAGCAAGCACTGGAGGCGCCTGCTCGGCAAATCGCGGAGAACTCCGCAGTCGACGGCGGCGTGGTAGTGGCGAAGATGATGGCCGGCCAAGGCAGCTTCGGCTTCGATGACGGGCGCAAGGAGTATGTCGACCTTGTCGAGACCGGCATCATTGACCCGGTAAAGGTGTTCGAACAGTTTCGGTCGCAAGCGTATTGCTGCTGACCGAGGCTACGATGACGGAAATACCCGAAGCCAAGAGAGAGCGGGCGACAGAGCCGGAGCTTGCGATCTAATTCTTGCCGGCGAGCCTCGCAAGGCTCGGTCGTCGAGGCCATTGGCCCCTCCCCTCCAAGGGTGGCCATGCGCGCTGCCTCGTTCCATGGCTGGCGGCGTGGGCCAAGAGATCACCTTATTCTCGTCCGTACGCATGCCACCTATCCGTGGTTCAGGACTTTGATCCTCGTCAAGACCACTCGCGCTCTCCAGTGCGAAGATGGTTCATGAGACGGCTTAGCGGGACGATGAGGAGATGAATCGCCGACGGCTACGGGCAGATCCGGGATCGGCTGATGCAGGTTCTGCCAGAGCCAGCAGTGGAACGGCACCGCTGAACGATCATACGACGCCGGGGACTTTCTCGCCCCGGCAACGTCGTCGAAGCGGCCCTACCGTCTCCTGGTATGGCCGGCTTCTCATCATTGGAACGCTACTGGTGGCGGCGGGATGGGAGATATTTCGGCTCCTACTTGCCGTACTCACTCTGGATTAAACAGCAGCTACAATGCGTGTGTTCATCATCTCATCCTTGTTCGGCGCTCTTGCTGCGGTCACGGCAGTTCAGGCACAGCACATCGGTGATGTTCGGCAAGGGCGCCGGCTTGCACTTGATGTCTGCGCCTCATGTCACGCCGTGCGGGCCGCCCAGACCAAGTCCCCCCGCGCCACAGCGCCGAGCTTCGAAGAAATCGCCAACACACCGGGGATGACCGCGGCAGCTCTTAACTTCTGGCTTACCGCCCACGTACATCCCACCATGCCGCTTCTCATTCTCTCGTCGCAGCAGGTTCGTGACGTATCGGCCTATATTCTGAGCCTGCGGGACTAGCGCACCAAGCCCTTGATGTAGGCTACCAAGTCCGCAATCTCGGCGCGAGAGAGCGAGAGGTTCGGCATGCGCGAGTGATGCGGGCTGGCCAGGAAAGTTGCGAGCGCCGCCTCATCGAAACGTCCGCCGATCTCAGCGAAGGCAGGGACTGTGTCAGAGGCTCGTTGCTGCCCGGGCGCGATCACATGGCATTCGGCGCACCAGCGCTCGGCAAGCCGCTGGCCGTTGGCGCTGTCGGCGGCCGCCGCGTTGCCTGTCGAGATCAACAGGCAGAGGATAGCGAGGCGAAGGCCCGCGAACCCTCCATTCTCATGCTGCATCGCGCCCTCCTTTTCGTCGTTCGCCGGCGCACCACCCTCGGCCTGCTATTCGAGCGAGAAACGCCGAGTCCAGCACTGGTCTGTCCTAGGGAGAAGTGCCTGTCCATGCGGCTGCCCGGGCTTGCTACGCCACGATTGCTTCGCTTTGGGCGGGCCGTACCGCCCGTCGAAGTGAACGGTGTAGAAGTCCCATCGAATAAAGCTGCAAGCGCTCGATATCGCATTTTCCCCATAGCCCGCTTCAACGTGCGGGTATAAATCGTCCGAACTCAGGCGTGAACGTCAGTTGGACGGCAACTGACTCGGCATCGCACTCACACGGCAAGCATTACTCCTGCGCCCGAACTTGTTCGAACGCAGACGATGCTCCATTGCTACGCCAAGTCTCGACCAATTTTGCGGTGTTGTCGATCGCGCGCTCGCTGTGCTTCAGAACACGCTCCATATCCCGGCGAATGAACTCTAGTTGATGTTTGGTGCACTCCTGGCACACCGCGCCATAATCCCGGACTGAATGCGCCTCCTCCAGTTTGGCAAGAAACGCGTTGAATATCGTCGTCTCCGCGACGACACGCTCAAAAACTTCCTTGCCCACGAATATCATCTCGTCCAGCAGCACGTCTCGTGCGCCGCTGAAAAGCGAAACTGCATATCGGTTTGCCCTGATGAGTTGCGAAGCAGCATCGGTCGCTAGTTGTCCGCTACTTACGGCACTCTGTTCAGTCTCTTCGTTCTTGGTAATCTCGGCTGCAACCGCGAGTGGTGAATTACTCTTCATAGCTCGCCTCCAGAGTCCATTGGATAAGCGGAAGCTATCTCACATCGGCTTGACAGTCCCGCTTTGATCAATGTCAAAAATCGAGCGGCTCGCCCATATGATTCCCTACCCCTCACGCACCAACCGCTGCAACGGCGCGTTCGGTTTAACGGTCGCGAAACCGAGTTCGTGAGATTTAGTTTGGACCGAAGAGCCAAATCCATTCTGACCTAGATCAATATGTCAACAATTCTCTCTGCTCTTATGCGTGCGCCGATGGCCCCAGAATTCGAGGGAAGAACGATCATGTTCAAAAGCATGCTGGCACTCCTCCCTTCCGAACGTCCGGTTCGGCAGGTTGTCGATAGTTCAGTCCTGCTGGCTATGGCCTGCGATGCGCATGTCGATGCATTGGCGATTGGCTACCAGTCCGCCAATATTCCGATGGCGGCAATGGCCGGACCAGCAACCGCAATGATGTTTGAGGAAAACCGGCTGCGCGCTATTGAGCGTGGAGAAGCCGCAATGAGCGTTTTTGAGGTCGAAGCAAAAAACGCCGGAATTTCCTGCAACTGCCGCACGATCAGCGCGATTCCGGCTGACGCAATCTCGATCGCCGGCGCAGCCGCGCGACTTCACGATCTGACTATCGCTTTGCAGCCAGAATTTGAGAACCATATGTTCGACAACTATCTTTCCACAGAAATCCTGTTCCAGGCAGGCGGCCCGATATTATTCATGCCTTACACGTTTCGCGGTGCATTTGATCCGCAGCGTATCGGCATTTGCTGGGACGGGAGCCGTCTCGCGAGCCGCGCGCTGCGGGATGCAATGCCGCTGCTACGACAGGCAGATGCACTCACGATCATCACAATCACCAATTCCAGCTCGATTCCGGCCGAGGCGACCCCCGAGCGTCTTGTCCAGCATCTGGCGCGCGTTGGACTGCCCGCCAGGACCGTCTCCTTCCCGGCAGAACATTCTGAAATCCAGCCGACCATTCTTTCCGTTGCGGCGGATCAAAGGCTGGACCTATTGGTGATGGGCGGCTACGGACATTCGCGTTTGCAGGAAAGGATTCTTGGCGGCGTCACGCGCGACATGCTCCGATGCATGACGGTGCCGACGCTGATGTCACACTGATATTTCCGAATGGGAATGCCGACACATCGGTGAATTGCGAGGCCGACCATCGCACGCCACCGTGCGGCTTCGGCTATTGCCCGGCAATGAATGCCAGCGACCCGCAGGCGGCCGTGGCCGGTGTACAAGCGATTCTGATGACGAGTTCCTACCCCTTGAGGTGGATCAACCCGCTCGTCTCGATCCTGCTCCTGGATTGTAAAGTATGTAGGAGGATGATCATGGCAATTCGCGAAATCTTACTACCGCTCGTCAGCTACCCAGTGGCAGTCGAAGAAGCCGCGATAAAGAAATCCGTGTGGGCCGCTGCGCATTTGAACGCACAAATCACGGCCGTTTCGCTTGAAGTGGATGCGCATCCGCTGGACGGCAATTATACAAGGCCGTTCGCCACCGATGGTTCAACTATCGAAACGCCCGAGCATAAGAAGAGCCTTATGAATGCTGAACAGATGATGGTGGTTTTGGAAGCTGCAGCACGCGCGTCCGGCATCGGGTATCATAAAATAACCAAGCGCTGTGTTCCGGAGGACTTTTCATCCTATTTGGCATATTGCGCACGGACGATCGATCTTTCTTTGGTCCCTATCAGACCGTTTGATGAAATGCATGAAAAAGTAGTCGAAGGCCTCATCTTCCAATCGGGCCGCCCGCTCCTAATCTTTTCAGGAGGAAAGGCTGATCTGTTATCCAATTCGTTTGATCATGCAGCAATCGCCTGGGATCACAGTCAGCAGGCCACTAGGGCAGTTGCGGATGCGATGCCATTCCTGCAAAGCGCCAAGACAGTTCGTGTATTCACAGCGACCGACAAAGAAACACCGACGGAGCGGGAATCCGGCCAAGCCCTCGTCAAGCATCTGGCCACGCACAGCATCAAGGCCCGGTTCGAAGCGATTCCCAAGGGTGCGGCCTCAATTGGAAAGATCTTCGAAGCTTATGTCAAAAATAATGCGATAGATCTCTTGGTGATGGGAGCCTATCGACATTCTCGGCTAAGAGAGTTCTTCATGCCGGGCGCTACCTACACTGTCGTTGGAGACCCGCCGTGCTGGGTTTTGATGTCGCACTAGCAAAGCCGGCGAGCGAGATTAGAGCAGGCCTCGTCATTTTCGACCGCGCCTGTCGTTCAGGACTGCTGATTCCGAGGCAGGAGTCACATCGAGACGAGTAAATAGCCAAACACTGATCTGTCACGGGTGTGCCGAAGATCGGCCTGGCCTGCGGGCGCGGCCCCAGCAATGCCATCGTCGCGACGCGACTTGGCGTCGTCCCCCAACACAATCGGCAAATGGCGCGATCGATTTATCGTCGACCGGAGCGAGAGGCTCTACGACGAAATGCGGACTGGCAGGCCAGCATAATCGAAGATGAGGCGCCCGCCTCAACTAGGTCGAACGCTTCTTTGCCCTCATCACCCAACGCGCATCCGCCGCGACTCTTTCGATTCCACCACCCACTATTTCGATCCGGCCGAGTCCGCCCTTATCCTGGACTTTTCGTCTGGCTGAAACAGGATCAGACGGAGCCCGTCAGCGCTGATTGGTTGGACCAACTCGCCAATCGGTGCGCCGGTTTGTTCTGCAGTGGGACGATTCGAGTGGGCGAAACTGGTCTTTTCGACCCGCTTGGACCACGATCGATAATAAGCAACGGCCGTCATGATGGCGAGACCGCCGCTACCAACGATGAGTTGAGCAAAAACCCCGTCCGAAATCGTTCGCAAGACAAAGTACCCGATGAATGAAAGGTAGATTCCGACGCAGAACACTTCGAGAGACTGCTGGCCGCATTTGACCAGCGGTCGCCATATGGCCGCCTGGAGTCCTTGGGCGTCGATTGGGATGAACCGCGCCGCCAATGTGATCAAGACAGCCAGATGCAGGAAGCGGTAAGGTGCCAGATTTGTCTTGTCATTCGGGTTGAAGGCCTCGAACAAAGCGCGCGGAAGCATTCTCTCGAGTTCAGGCAGATGCGCCGACAGCGTCAGCACCAGCGCGAAAGCAAGATAGATCGCACCAAGCAGGACGACGAGCCGCGAGCGCACCAGGAAGTGCAGCGTTTCGGATCCGCCCAATGCCAGCCACGCGCCCACGACAAACAGAAGCTGCCATGCGAACGGGTTGAAGTACCAGACGCCCGACGGATAGGAGGACAGGTTCCACCCAAATTGCCGAGCCGCGAAATAAAGCAACACCGATCCAAGCATGACCCCGTTTGGACTTCTAAGCATCAGCCAAAGCACCAGTGGAAAGATGCCCATCAAGAGGACGTAGAGCGGCAGTACGTCCAGATTGACGGGCTTGAATTTCAGCGTCAGCCCCTGAGTCAAAGTTTCCACCGGAGCATGGATGAGAGGGGCTACGTTATATCGATCGATGAGATCCGGCAGGTCAAAGCCTTGCGACAGGAAATGAATCGACGCCAGGTAGAACACGAACAGAAGCACGTGGGCGACGTAGATTTGCCAGACTCGCCTAAAGAGCCTTGTCGTTCCGAAAATAAATCCTCCGTCGTCCATCCTCCGTGTGTACACGGTGGCTGACGTGTAGCCGGAAATGAATAGGAACAGATCGGCGCCATCGCTGAAGCCGTAATTGCGGAAGGTCAGCCAGGCGAGCATCGAGCTTGGAATATGCCCGAGGAACATCGCCCAGTTGGCGAGACCCCGAAATAGATCGAGGCGCAAATCCCGCGTGCCTGGTGGAAGAGCAAGCTTTGCTCTCATCGGGGTTCAATCCGAATATGACAACCGGAATCTCGAGACTTGCACAGAGCATCCGGTTGACCGCCCGCATGCCCATTTCAAGGTCGGAGCCTGCGGCGATCGTTACAAAATGTTACGAGCGATGCCGATGAGCTTGTTGAGCCATATCAAAGATGGGAAAAAGCGGCAGATTGGGTCTGCAGGAGGTCGGCGGACCCCCGCGCCGCCTGGCTCACCGGGGGAGAGGTCCGCTTGTAAGGTCTGCTCGTTCCAGCAATTTCGGATTGCTGGCCCGATCCAGACCTCCGGCACTGCCCGCTTTCGTGGCGTTAGCGGGGCATAGCAGATGTCAAACTCGCTCTATGAGCATGTGCGCCCTAGCTAGTGTGACATCATCAGGCAGATCGGCGCCTCCCGTAGAAGGCCGAGGGTCATGCCGCCGAACATCCATTCACCCAACCGGCTGTGCCCATAGCCTCCCGTAACGATCAAATCCGCGCCTTCGTCCCTTGCCAGCCGGATGAGGTAGCGTGCGTCCGGTTCGGCCGTGCGCACGCGAACCTCGGCCATCATAGCTACCGCCGCATCAGGTCGTCCAGCGACCCACGACCGCCGCCGACCATCAGCAGGTACAGACAGTTGCCGCTTGCGCATCAGCCGGGAACCACGTGGGACTACGGCGTGTCTGCTGACGTTCTGGGACGCGTTGTCGAGGTAGTCTCCGGCCTAAGCCTAGATCAATTCATCGCAGATTCTATTGTTAAGCCGCTCCGGCTTTCGGGAACGGGCTTCTATGTGAGCAAGAACGATGCGGCGCGCATCGCCGAGCCCCAGATCGATCGGGTGAGCGGCAAGCGACCTCCGATGCCTGACCCAGTCAACCGACCTAAGCTAATGTCGGGCGGCGGTGGCATGGTATCGACTGCAGGCGACTACATGCGGTTCGCCGAAATGCTGCTCAATGGCGGTGAGCTGAACGGCATGCGATTGTTATCCCCGAGAACCGTCGCGTTAATGACCGCGGATCAATTGCCTCCGGACATCATACCCAATCCGGTTGGAATGGCGCTAGGGATTACTCCTCGAAACGGCACCAGCTTTGGACTGGGTTTCTCAGTTCGCACGCAGGCAGGACGAAATCCACTTCCCGGATCGCCGGGACTTTTCGGGTGGCCCGGCATTTATGGGACATCCTTTTGGGTCGACCCAAAGGAGAGACTTGTCGGGGTTGCTATGCTGCAAGTGTCGCCATCCCAAGAGTCGCGATATCGTTCGCTCATACGCGACCTGATTTACCAGGCACTCATTGACTAATGCGCCTCTGTACACTTTCGAGTGGCAACTCTCGGTTTTGAGGGACCGGATGTTTCCGCAGTTGAATAACAAAACCTCTCAAATAGTCGCACCCACGGCTTGGCCCGCGGAACATGTCAGCCACAAACCTTTGGCCAACTCCGGCGCGCGTCTGTTCGCGACCCCTCGACTTTCAGACCGAATAACGTCCGGTTGTACACCTCCTAAACCATCTTTTGGTCCGCCACGGCTTCATAAATATCCTCCTCCTGGGCAGTATGCATCCGCACCAGCGTCTCGATCGCCTCGATTACCCGCTGGGCATCGCGGATAAGATAGCGGTCGATCCTCTCCAGTGGCAGATCCTCCGCAATCCGGGCGAGCAACCGCGCAAGATGCAGGATCTCGCGATGCGCGCGACTCATGGCGGAGAGGCCGTGACGTTCGCGCAACACTTTCGCAAGCTGCGGATAGACGCGGCCCTCATCGTCGCGCTCATGCATCACCACGCTGCCCTGAACCAGGCGATGAGCTTCCTCAATCAAGGCGGCGACAGTTTTCGGCGCCGCATCGTCCAGCGCGTCCACAATTGTGCGCAGCCGGTCGAGATCCTTGAACAGAGCCTGGTGGTCATGATGCAGTGCCAGCCCCTGCTCTGCGGAGATGCGCGGGCGACCCCAGCCGTGGGCCGGAGTGAGTGCCCGCAGCGCGTTCAGGATCACGGCAACGTCAATCACTTCCTGAACGATCGCCGCCGACACGGGATCGAGCCAGCCAATCATGGCCGCCACCATGGCGGCCAGCGACAATCCCATCCCAAAAACGATGCTCTGGAGGGCAATGCGCCGCGCCCGCTGTGCGATGGTGATCGCTTCGCCGACGCGATCAAGCCGGTCGGTGAGGATCACCGCATCGGCCGCCTCAGACGAGGCACTGGCGCCGCGCGCGCCGAGCGCTATACCAATGTCGGCCGCGGCCAGCGCCGGCGCGTCATTGATACCATCGCCCACCATGATGGTCGGATGCAGCCGCTGCTCGCTGCGCACCGCCTCGACCTTGTCGGAAGGAACGCGGTCGGCCAGCACCGCGTCGAGATCGAGCGCCGCACCAATCGCCTGCGCCGCCGCGGCGCGATCGCCTGTGACCATCACGATTCGCCCGATGCCCGCATCGCGCAGCAGCCGGATCGCCCGCGGCGTATCTGGCCGCAGTTCGTCAGCCAACAGCAGTGCGCCGATCGGACGTCCCTCCACGGCGACAAAGACGATAAGCGCCGAGCGCCACGAAGCGCGCCGGATCGCCCGCAACTCCCACGGCGACAATTCACCACCCGAGAGAAGCATCTCCCGCGAGCCCGCGGTTACCTGACGACCGTCAATCAGACCGCGGAGACCAGCCCCCATGGTCTCGCTGACTTGCTCGGGCGCTTTCAGCCTGAGCCCGCGCTCGACGGCCGCAGCGACGACGGCCTTGGCAAGCACGTGGTGAGAGGCCTGCTCCAGCGACGCCCCGAGTGTCAGCACCTCCTCTGGGCTTTGCCCCGGCGCGACTTCGACCGAAAGGAGCCGCGCGCCGCCCACCGTCAGCGTACCGGTCTTATCGAAGAGCACCGTATGCGCTCGGGCCAGCGCCTCCAGCGCGGCTCCGCCCTTCGCCAGGATGCCGCGGCGAGCCGCTTGCGCCACACCGGCGATGAAGGCGACGGGCGCCGCCAGAATCAGCGGACAGGGCGTCGCCGCCACCAGCACCGCGAGGCTGCGGATCGGATCGCCCGAGATCAGCCACGTCACGAAGGCCATAACGAGCGTCACGGGCAGAAAGATCAGCGCATAGCGGTCGGCCAGCCGCACAAAGGGGGCTTTTGCGGTTTGCGCTGCCGTCACCATGCGCACAATGCCGGCGTAGGTGCTCTCGCCGGCGGGCGCGGTCACCGTCAACTCGAAAGTCTCGCCTGCATTCAGCGAGCCGGAAAGGACAGCATTGCCGCGCGCCCTCTCGACCGGGACTGGCTCACCCGTAACCGCGGACTCGTCGATGGTTGCCAGAGCCGACTCAATGACTCCGTCGACGGGCACGATTTCGCCGGCCCGCACCAAGACGCGGTCGCCGACCGCGACTGCCTCGACCGCAACCTGCTCGATCCGTTCTCCGTCCCTGCGATGTGCTTGGCGCGGCGCGCGATCAACCAGCGAGCGGAGATCGTGCTCCGCCCGCGCAACTGCGATATCCTCGAGCACATTGCCGCCGGAATACATCAGCGCGACGACCGCCCCGGCAAGCGGTTGTCCGAGCGTCAACGCGGCGGTCATTGACAAGAGCGCGATCGCATCCACCCCCAGGCGCCCAGCGAGAAAGTCCCTCACAATCGAGACTGCAAGTCCCCCGATCACCGGCGCCGTGCCAAGCGTCCATGCGAGATCGGCCAGATCAGGTTGGCGCGTGGCCCGCGCCACAATACCCGCGGCCAATCCGGCGACCGCGATCGCAACCAGGCTCCATCGCAGAACTCGCTCGAGGGGCACAATGTGAACGTGGGCGAGGCCACGAGATTCGGACATGGTCATAGGGATTGGGCCAAACGTTGGGCTGCATCAATGCGACCTGAAACGACAGCATTCCTGACGCTAAAGCTCCTGGTTTGATCAAAATCAACCAGACTTGGTGCGCTCTTCGATATTTTTTGTTTGCACTTTCCTCGCCTTTGCCTGGCGGCATGGCGGGCGCGGATTGGTGAAAATAGACGGAGCGAACGCATGGCGCACAAGCAAATCCTGTTTCATTCCGCCGCGCGCGAGAAAGTGTTGCGCGGCGCGACACTGCTGGCGGACGCAGTGCGTGTCACCTTAGGTCCAAAATCCAAGTCCGTTCTCATTCAGAGGAGCTGGGGCGCGCCCATTGTCTGCAATGACGGCGTCACGATCGCCAAGGAATTCGATCTCAAGGACCCCGAGGAGAACCTTGGCGCCCGCGTTCTCCGGCAGGCTGCGGAGAAGACCGGTGATGTCGTTGGTGACGGGACCAGCACCGCAACCATTCTGGCGCACGCAATTCTATCCGATGGAGTTCGCAACGTCGTCGCTGGCGCCAGCGCGGTCGACCTAAAGCGAGGGCTCGACCGCGGCGCGCGAGCGGCCATCACTGCTCTCCACGCCATGGCCCGTCCGGTAGAGACGAAAGCGGAAAAAGCGCAAGTCGCGACCATTTCGGCCCACAACGATCCCGCGGTTGGCGCTCTCGTCGCCGACGCCGTCGATCGGGTCGGCAACGATGGAGTCATTTCGGCCGAAGAGTCCAAGACGACGGAGACGACGCTCGACATCGTCGACGGCATGAAATTCGACCGGGGTTTTATCTCTCCCTATTTCGTAACGGACGCCGAACGAATGGAGGCCGTCCTCGAGAATCCCTTTGTCCTGCTCTGCGACCACAAGATTGGAGTGTTGCGTGACCTCATATCTTTGCTCGAGCTGACGGCCAAATCCGGACAGCCTCTGCTGATCATCGCAGAAGACGTCGAGGGAGAAGCGCTTGCGACTCTCATCGTCAACCAATTGCGCGGAGTCCTCAAGGCGTGCGCTGTCAAGGCGCCGGGCTTTGGGGATCGCAGAAAGGCCATGCTGGAGGATATGGCAGTTCTGACTGGCGCGCAGGTAATTTCCGACGAAGTCGGGCTGAAGCTCGAAAATGCGACGCTTCAGCAGCTCGGCAAAGCCGCTCGTGTCGTTGCCGACAAGGAGAATACCACCCTGATCGGAAGCGGTGGCGATCACACTCGGATCAACGCCCGGATCCATCAAATCCGGCGCGAGATCGAGAAAACGTCAAGCGATTATGATCGCGAGAAGCTGGAAGAGAGGCTCGCGAAATTATCCGGCGGGGTCGCCGTCATTCGTGTAGGAGCCCCGACCGAAGCCGAGATGAAGGCAAAGAAGGAAGCGCTGGATGACGCGATCAGTTCCACCCAGGCAGCCGTCGCGGAAGGTATTGTGCCAGGTGGCGGCCTCGCGCTCCTGAAATGCATCGAAGCCGTCGCTCGGGAAGAGGATGCCTGTACCGGCGACGAGAGGACCGGCGTAAGTATCCTGAAGCGAGCGCTCGAGGCGCCCGCACGGCAGATTGCTGAGAATTCGGCTGTCGATGGCGGCGTCGTCGTGGCGAAGATGATCGCGGGCCAGGGAAACTTCGGGTTCGATGCGGCGCGCAAGGAATATGTCGACCTCGTCGAAGCGGGCATTATCGATCCGGCCAAGGTCGTTCGCACCGCACTCGAAAACGCAGTTTCCGTCGCGAGCATATTGCTGCTGACCGAGGCCACCATGACCGAGATTCCAGAACCCAAGAGGGAACTCGCGGCCGAACCAGAACTTGCGATGTAGCCCTCCCCGATTGTCAGCTCAGCGTTATACAGCGATCCGCGCACCGTAAACAGGTGGTATCCAATACGGCAGGCCATGCCAGCACGACTGGCGGAACGCCGTCAGTGCCGGAACGTACGGCCTTGCACCACGGACGTCACATCAACACCGTCGCACAGGGGCCACCGCTCCTGGTACGGCCGTCTTCTGATTGTAGGGACGTTGCTGGTCGCAATGGGATGGGAGCTCTTCAGATTGATGCTTGTCGTCCTGAGCCTCGACCAGAAAAAATCAGTAGACCGCCTTCTGGGCTGCCGGCCCTGACCCGATCAATACGTCGGAGCTTTGCCTTTGACGCAAATGCGGAGACCTATGCCGCCAAAGTTCATGACCTCACCATCGTCTTGCGACCCGCGCTAGAGCGCGACACGTTCGACAACGACATATCGCAGGAAGTCCTGTTTCAGGCCGGCGGCCCGGTCCTGTTCATGCCCTACACATTCCGTCGCCCATTTACGGCACGACGGATCGGTATCTGCTGGGATGGAAGCCGGCTCGCCAGCCGCGCGGTTTGCGACGCCATGCCGCTGCTGCAGCGGGCGGATGCGATAACGATTATCACTGTTTCTAACAGGGATGCGATGTCCGCGGAAGCCAGCACTGAACGGCTCGTCCAATATCTCGCGCGGCTCGGACTGCCCGCCACAGTCGTGAACTTTCCGGCGAGCCCCTCCGAAGTTCAGCCGGCGATCCTGTCAGTGGCAGCGGATGAGAGCCTCGACCTGCTGGTGATGGGCGGCTATGGACATTCGCGACTCCAGGAAAGGATCCTCGGCGGCGTCACCCGCGCGATGCTGCGAAGCATGACGGTCCCGACACCGATGTCGCATTGATGGGGTGAGATCGCCACGAGCGGATGCCGCCGAAAATGCCTACTCACCGCGGCCCGCCATGCCCGTCTCCTCCTGCCACATTGCCCTTAGTCACTGCCCACACCGACGGAGAATCCCAACCGTCACGTCGCCCTAGCGTTCGAGGGGAGCAGACAGCTCGAGCAAATGCTTTTCGATTTTGCCGACCGGATGCTTGGTAAGGTCTTGATCGAACTCGGCAATGATATGACGTTTCACGTCGGCATGAAAGGCACGTCGGAGTTCTGCCAGCGCTCGCGGGGGAGCCACGACGATCAACGCCTTGGCCTTACCATCCCGAACCAACTGCTCAGCAGCCGCCGCGACCTGGCGGACGAATTGGTGCTCCGCAAGCTCGTGCCAATCGGATGCTTCAACGGCGCTGCGTTGCCCCGAATCCGCCTTGCTGATGCGGCCAGGCCGATCGCTGCCTTGCTCGCGGGTCGATGGATTTGAGTTCTGAAGGACCCTTTCCGTCTTCAGGTTCAGGAATTTCTCGTCGCCTTCGTTGCGCAGAAATAACGCCTTTCGGCCATCGCCGACGAATACGATCGCATCGTGCGGAATGTTAAGCCTGGCCATGGAAGCCTCCGTCACTCGCCTTATGTCGCCTCACTTTGCCAAGAGAACCGGGACATCCATTGATTCCGATCAAGTGCAGGGGTTCTCCAGCGGAGAAAATGCCTGATCAATTCATATGGAGGTTTGATCATGAAAGCACGCGAGGTAATGATCTTTCCGGTGATCACCATTGGAACCACCGCGACCGTCCAGCAGGTCGCCAAGCTTCTGCTGGAGAGACGCATCAGCGCTGTACCAGTCGTCGACAGTACCGGCAAAATGGTTGGTATCGTCACCGAGAGTGACCTGATGCATCGCGCAGAAGCGGGCACTGAGCGCCCCTACGCCTGGTGGCTTCGCTTCCTGATAGGCGATGCAGAACTCGCCGCCGACTATGTCAAGTCGCATGCCGTTCGCGTCGGAGACATCATGACGCGTACGGTCGTAACGGCAGATCCGGAGACCCCGCTGCACGAGATCGCAATGTTGCTCGAGAAGCATCAGATCAAGCGTGTTCCGATTGTCAACAAGGCCGGCGAACTCGTCGGCATCGTGAGCCGGGCCAACCTGATTCAAGCCGTCGCAACTGCCCGGCCGAAACTCGAAATCACACTGCCCGATTCACTGATCCGGCAGCGACTGATGGATGAACTGAGAAAGCAATCCTGGGTCCACGCGTTCAACCTGAATGTCACCGTGCAGAATGGAATTGTCGATCTCTGGGGGTTCGCACCATCGGTCGAAGAACGCACCGCCATCCGCGTGGCAGCCGAAGCCATTCCGGGCGTCGTGGCAGTGAATGATCACCTGCTGGAAACCCCGATCTTCGCCTACTGAGTCGAGTGATCTTGTCAGGCAGCGGTTTCCCGCCGCCTGACATTCCTCATACGTCACGCCGCTTCCGAAGACCGGCAATTCATACGACAGCGACGTCGCGAGTCATTCGCACGCGCCGTAAACCAAGGCCGCTTGTCTCGATTAAACCATTTCAGCTATGCCCTGCGCGCACGCTAATCCTTAGGGCGGGGCTAGAATTTGCTTGAGTTGGTGCTCGAAGAACTCCGAGACGCCGGATCGATTGAGGTGGTCGCTATCAAAATAGAATTTCGGCTGCTGAAGCTCGCCGGAGAAATCTTTCAAGATCAATCCCCTGCGGCCAAGTGTTCGAAGCAAGGCTTGGTCGAAGGACACTTCATCCGGAAGGGCCGCGCGGAAAGCGCCCGGTATCGGCATCTTAATTGGCGTAACTCGCAGACCCCGCTGTTCGGCCATTGCCAACAGTTCATCGAACTGCATCATGTACCGCGAGAGCGGTCTGCTCCGGTCAGAATCCGGGAACAGATATGCGATCCGGCTCTTGATGGCGCTTTCAGAGCCTCGATACACACGGTCGAACTGGAACTCGCCTTCCCACAGATCTCGCTTGAACCGGTCGCGGTTATTGATCTTTGAGAATCCCGTTAGGTAATCGGCGACTGCGCGGCCATCAACTCCATCGCGTTGCCAGTACCGCCATATCAGTTCCACTGTTCCGGCGTCGAGCGGCGTCGTTCGCAAAAGCTTCGCGTCACTAAACCGATCTTCGTTCCAGGTTTGGGAGGAAAACGCAAAGGAATCGACGATGTAAAGCAAATACCGTGCTCGATGATTGCGAAGGAATGCCTCGAGCACGAAGCGATGATACAGCGGACCGGTGCCCTGCGTTGCCAGATTGATGATCCTGAGACCCGTCTCCCGCTCCATTCGATGGTTGAAATCGGCAAAATCCAACGGCATCGCATGCGACGGGCCAAGGATAACCCAATCGAACTCCGCATTGTCCGCGGTAGCGATCTTGAAGAACGGGTTACTCCGTCCGTTTCGATAGACCAGGTACTCGGCACCGGCGTAGACGCCGACGTAAATCAAAAGACCGATCAGGCAAAAGGCAACCACCGAAGGTATCCGATTCGTTCCCGTCAAACGCACTTCAGCCATCGAGCGCGCCCTCAAAATTGCATGTAGATGAATTCCCGGGCCTGCCACCGACCCATGATGAGCAAGCCGAACATCACGAAATAGTACGAGGCCCAGCGCAGCGGCCTCGGTGCGGTGGCCAGGCGCTCGGCGACGGGACGCCGTTCATCCAATAGCTCCACCGCGAGTAAGAGCACGATCAGCGCCAGGCCCAGGCCGTGCTCGATCGTGAAGGGATACTGCGTGATCAGCGCTGGCAGTTCGAGAGCGTTATTCCAGATCTTCTCAATGACGGTCACCGCATCACTGACGGATTTGGCCCGAAAGAAGATCCAGGAAAACGCAATCAAATGGAACGTCAGCAGGATGCGCAGACATAGCACGCCGGCGCTGTCACCTGCCTTCGGCAGCCACTCGCCCAGGCGGCTCCATATCCCACGCGTAGCCAGGCCGACCCATTGATAAAATCCGTTCAGCCCTCCCCAGACCAGGAACGTCCAGCCCACGCCATATCCGAGCCCGGCGTGCCACAGTCCGCTGATGAGAAAGACGAGCATGACATTGACGTATCCGCGCGCTACGCTGGCACGGTTGCCCCCGAGCGGGATGTAGAGATAGTCGCGAAACCAGTGCCCAAGCGAGATATGCCAGCGTTCGCCCCAAAATTCTGCGGTACTGCGCGACAGATAGGGGCGGCGAAAGTTCTCCATCAGCTCGATGCCGAACAGGCGGGAAACGCCGATCGCGATATCCGTGTATCCGGAAAAATCGCAGTAGATCTGAAACGCAAAGAAATAGACGCTGACCAGAAGCTCGACTGGCGAGGCATAGGCCACGATGTTGAAATTGCGATCGACGAGCGGGGCGAGATTGTCGGCGATGACGACTTTCTTGAACAGGCCCCAGCCGATCAATTGGAGCGCGGAGACGGTGCGCGCGGGATCGCGGTGCAGGCCGGCCGCCAGCTGTGGCAGGAAGGCCGTGGCACGCTCGATCGGACCGGCGTAGATCTTTGGAAAATAGGCCGCAAACAGCGCCACATGCAGCGGTTGATAGCTGCCTTTCAGACGTCCGACATAGATGTCGATCAGGTAGCTGGCCGCGGAGAAGACATAGAATGAATAGCCAGCTGGCGCGGTGATTTGAAGCCGCGGGATGGTGACGGCGGACACCGACAGCGCGGACAGCAGCCATCGCTCGATCTCGCCTGCTGCAAAGTTGTAGAACTTGAACGTCGTCAGCGAGCCCAGTAGCGCAATCAATCCGGCGACCAGGAATATCCTGCAGGCACCTCGACGAGCCTCCCTCGCGAGCGCCCAGCCAAAGATCCAGACCACCAGCGTCACTGCGCCGAGATATACGAGATTGGCCGGCTGCCTGATGCCGTAAAAGACATAGCTGGCCAGCAGCAACACCGCCCATCGTTGCTGCACGGGCGCGACCGCGAAGACAAGCAGCACCAAGGGCAGGAACAGGAAGAAATCGAGCGAGTTGAACAGCACGTACGTTGCCTCCGCTGTTCGCTCGCCTTGGACCTCAATAGGTGGCGCCGCCGGCCCGCAACTCCGCCGGAATCTCATCTACAGGAATGCCGGCGTTAATCACCAGATAGCTTGCCAGCGCCTCCCGCTGTTCACGGGTCAGCTTGATGCGCGTGTGGCTCGGCTTGTTCATGGTTCCAAGCCAGGCTTCCTTTGACCTGGCTTGCGTGACGACGACCGTAATGATGTGGCAGCCCTGGCATTTCTCCAGCGCGAAATCCCGCCCATCGAGCGGCAGCGCCTTCGCTGCGTCCGACTTCAAGAGCTCGGCTGCCTCCCCCGCCAACGGCATGTTGAACGACAGATAGTCCGCAAGCGTCAGCAATTCCTGGCCGCTCAGCGATCTCAGCGCCGGCAGCGCCTGCTTCTTGCCCTCAAGATAGCCAAGCCATTCCTGCCGCGTGTGCTTTGCCGACAATATCGCCTGCAACTCGTCCCCCGAAGGATGGCTGGCGATGACGTTCGCGAACAGCGTCCGCCCGCCGGCCGGAATGAAGGCGAAGACATCCTTGGTTTCCGCGAACAGCGGACTGATGAACAGCACGCTTCCAACAACGCCCGCCATGCACAAGGTTCTCTTAAGGAAGCTCATTGTTCGATCTCCATTTTCAATAGCGGAGTGCCGCAGGGACGTCCGCGGGCTTCATCGGCATGTTGATGGCGGAATAGCGGGCAAACGTCTCGCGCTGCTGTGGAGAAATCTTCAGGTTCTTGTGAAACGGAGAAAGAAAAACGCTGCGCCAACCCTGCGTGTCGCGCTGCTGCATCAGATAGCCGGTGAATAGCGAATGGCAGAACTGGCACTGTGTCCATGCGATCTCCCGGCCGTCTGGCGGAAGCGCGGAGGCGATATCGCCGACCGTTTCAGCCTGCTGAACGGCTCCTTCGGGAAGGGGGAGGTTCACGGCAAGATAGGCCGCCAATTCATCGGCCTCCCGCTGCCCGAGTTCTCCATGTCGTTCCGAGAGGAAGCTGCGCCACTCCGCTTCGGTGCGGCGAACATTGGACATCTCGCGAAGCTCCGCTGCAGGCGACGGAGCCGTCGCCTCCAGAAGCAACGTCTTGCCGCCTTTCGGCATGAAACTTTCGTCCTCCTGGCCGCTCGCCGGCGCCACACCGACCAGCAGCAGCAGCAGCAGCAGCGCCAGATAGGGCTTCGGCCCGGGCGTGCTCATGACGACACCCCGCTCACGGCGCACTTGCGAAGTGAGAATACGGGTACGCTGATGCATTCACAGGCTTTCTCGGCCGGAAAGCCCTCACCCCGCAACAGATCCAGCATGACGACCGTTTGATCGTCATAGAACTGCTCGCCGCAATTGGCGCATACCAGCGCGGGAATATCCTCCACCACGACCAGCCGGTCGCGATGGAAGAATGCCGAGCGTACGTCCATCGCCTTGATGTTCTGGTCATTACAGTTCTGGCACACGTAGCCGAACTTGCTGTCGTTGCTGTCAATCGACATGGAATCACCTGCCTTGGACGACGCCGGCAGTTCGCCCGCCGGCTTTCCTGGGAATTCGATCACGATCAGCTTACGAACTTCTTGGCCGCCGCCACGATGTGATCGGCGTTCGGCCGCATCCAGTTGAACATTTCGGGCGCTGCTGGCGGCGGCGCATCCGGAAAGGCGATCCGCTTGAACTTCGCACCATCGACGTTCTCCGCCACCCTGGCGATGACTTCGGCGCCAGGACACAGCGTGTAATAGGACTGATCGAAGGTGAGCAGCCGCTTGGTCTTCTGCACCGACTTGACCAGCGTATCGGTGTCGATCGGCTTCAAGCTGCGCAGATCGATCGCCTCAACCTTCATGCCGGCTTTCTGTAGCCTTTCCGTCGCATCGAGCACGTCGGGCATTCCCGCACCGGAGCTCACAATGGTGAGATCGCTGCCGGTGGTGCGGACGGCGGCCTTGTCGAGCGGCGTCAGATAGAAATCATCCGGCACCTCGTCGACCAATTCGCGAAGTCCGGCGGCGTAAAGAAATACGACCGGATTCGGATCGCGCAACGCCGCCGCCATCATTCCCTTGGCATCCGCGGGATTCGACGGAATGACGGTTTTCACGCCAGGAATATGCGCGTAGTACGTGTCGATCTCGTAGTCAGAATGCTGGCCAGCAAAGCCCGGCGTCTGGCCGGTCATTTCCATGACGAAGACGACCGGCATCGCCGCATCGCCACCGGTCATGTGCCTTAGCTTGCCTGCATGGTTCTGGATCACCTGAAACGGCATGCACGCGCCCTGATAGGGAATGTAGGTCGCGGCCTTGTTGCCGGCGAGACCTGCCCCAAGCACACAGCTTACCATCCAATTCTCGTCGATGCCGGTATTGCATACGCGCAGACGGCCGAACTCGGCTTCGAGGTTGATCACCGGCTTGCCCGGATTTGACGCAACCGGCGGCGTCAGTTCGAAGATCCAGATCATATTCTTGTCCTGGCGCATTTCGTACTGAACCGCCTCCAGGAACGAATACATGAAACTCTTGCGGGGCATTGTCTCTCTCCAGAATTCTCGATTGATGAAATGGGCGATTGGATGCGCTCAGCCGAACTGCCTTGGCTCAACGGTACCTTCAACAAAAACGTTCTTCAGACCGTCCTCGGGCTTGCAGAATGGCTGCTTGTCGGCCCATGCGATCGCATCGAGCACTTCCTGCTTGATCCGCGCCTCGATCGCCGCAGCTTTCGCTGCATCGATCACCTTCCAGCTGATCAGGATGCTGCGGCAGATGTCGACGGGATCGCGATTCATCCAGTCGCGCAACTCGCGCTCGGGCCGGAAGGACGAGATCGCCAGCGGGTCGTAGCCGAATGCGCCGAGTTCGCCAGGCTTCGCACCGGGCGCGCCCCAGTGATTGTAGTAACGGTACGTCTTGGCCTCGATCAGCGTCGGTCCCTCCCCGGCGCGAGCGCGATCGACTGCGGTCTTGGCGGCGTTGTAGACCTGCATTACGTCCTGTCCGTCCACGACCACGCCGGGAATGCCGTAAGGCACGGCGGCCTCGGCGATATCCTTCATCGGGCACGACCATGAATAGTGCGCGTATTGGTGATAGAGGTTGTTCTCCACCACATAGATGAAGGGCAGCTTGAGCAGCGCCGCATTGTTCAGCGCGCTGTGGAAGTGCGGCGTTGCGTAGGTGCCGTCGCCACCGAAGTTGACCACCACCTGCTTGCTGCCACGCGCCCGGATCGCAAACGCCGAGCCGGTCGCAATCACGGGGCCCGGGCCGATCATGCCATCGGCGCCCATGAAGCCAACCGACTTGTCGGCGATGTGCATCTCGCCGCCATAGCCCTTGTTGAGGCCGGTGGCCCTGAAGTCGTATTCGGCCGCCATCTTCCTGATGTCGCAGCCTTTGGCAATGGCGTGTCCGGACGGCCGATGCGTACTGTAGGCCAAGTCGGCTTCCATCACGCCGCCCGCATTGCGCAGAGCCGCGCAAACACCGGTCGCAACGGCTTCCTGGCCGACATAGAAATGATTGTAGCCGCGGTAGTTCGGATCGGTCAGCATCTTGTCGACCAGCGTTCGCTCGTACCAGCGGATCCGCAGGATCGTGCTGAACATGTTGATCAACTGAGCATCGCTGAGATCCTGGGCCCAATAGCCGATCTGACCCTCGGCATGCGCGATGCGGCTGCTGAGCGATATCGCAGCACCGGCGCCAACGAGTCCCTGAAGAAAGTTGCGCCGTGTTGCAGAAGACCGTTGCTTTACTTCCTGCAACTGCGCGTCCCTGACCTCAACCATGGCAATCCTCCGATCTGGCAAGCTTTCAAGCAATAGATGCAGGCGAATGCTTTGACAGAAATGAGAGTCTGACTTTGACGCAGATCAAGCTCGCCTGTCATAAATCTCTCACGCTCAAACGCGAACTTCGATGGCCATCGGGATCGACGTACCGATGACAAATTATGAGCAAGCGATCCTTGAGAATGTTGCAGCGCCAGCCGTCAAATCGTACCGTTCTTGCCGCTGAGACGACGCTGAAACTCTCTGCACTTTCAGCCTTCCTCGCCACGACGCTTTCAATCTCGTCCCTTGATGCGGACAATCGATTGCTTTTCGATGCCCATCACAGCGCAGGACTTTCCTGTGCGCAATGTCACGACGAGCGACCGCCCAAGGTCTCGCCCTCGGTTGACAAATGCTTGAGTTGCCATGGCGATCAGCAGTCGCTTGCCAGAAAGACCGAACAGACGTTTCCTAATCCTCATGCGTCGCCGCACGCCGCACCAGGAGAGGTTCAGGTCTGCGCCGACTGTCACCATGTCCACCGGCCATCGGAAGTCACGTGCAGCAGCTGCCATCGAGAATTCTTCTTCAACGTGAAATGAACGCGTCAATCTCCTCTTTTGATCAGGATCAAGGAGGCCAGCAATCCGGAGCTCATTCTTCAGGCCTTTGTGGCTTAGGGAGAAACATGATGGATTTCCTACGAAGAGATTTGTTGTCAGCCGGCGCGGCAGCGGCAACTATGACCGCAGCAACAGCAGTCTTTGCACAAACCAATTCGCCCGTGCCCACCGAAGCCCCTCAGGCCCAACCGGGCATGACCGGCACGCTTCCCAACAACGAAAAGCGACTTCGTATCATTAATCTGCGGGACCTTGAATCCGAAGCTCAGAAGGTGATGACGCCCTATGGCTTTGCTTATGTCGCCGGCGGCGCCGGCGATGAATGGACGATGCGAGAAAATCTTGCGGCGTTCAATCGGACCGTGATCGTGCCGAACTATCTCTTGGGCAACAAGACGCCCGACACCGGCACCGAACTGCTCGGCGCCAAGCTCCCCTTCCCCATCATCGCGGCGCCGGTCGGATTTCAGGGCTCGATGCACGCGCAGAAAGAGTTGCCTACGGTCAAGGGAGCTGGCCTGGCCGGCACGCTCTATGTGGCGAGTTCAGTCACGCAACTCAGTCTCGAGGAGATCGCAGCAGCAACGCCCGGCGACAAATGGTTTCAGCCCTACATCCCGGCCAGCCGCCCATTTGCGATCGAGATGCTCCAGCGCGCAAAAGCATCCGGATACAAGGCGATCGTGCTTACGATCGACGCCACCGTGACCAGCAACAGAGAACGCTCTACGCGGCTCGTCGGCGTGCCGGTCCCGAATCTCGCGCTTGGCAACGTTCCAAAAACGCCCGGTGTGAGCGGAAACGCTATGGCGATGAAAGTCGATCTCTCGTGGGACGATATTGAGTTTTGCCGCAGCCACACCGGCCTGCCGGTTATCGTCAAGGGCATTCTATCAGCGGCACAAGCGGCAGAGTGCGAGCGGTATGGCTGCGCCGCGGTCTGGTTGTCCAACCACGGCGGACGGCAACTCGACAATACACCGTCCGCGATGACGGTCCTTCCGCGGGTCGCCGATGCCCTCAAGGGGCGGCTGCCGATCATCATTGATGGCGGCATCTATCGTGGGCAGGACGTATTCCGCGCGATCGCGCTTGGCGCTTCCGCGGTCGCCCTTGGCCGTCCGCTGCTCTATGGCTCTGCCCTCGGCGGCGCAGCAGGCGTGCAGAGTGTCTATGAGCACCTGAGGAACGAGTTGATCATGACCATGCAACTCGCCGGGACACCCAACATCAAGAGCGTCGTTTCAGGTTGTGTGGCGCGCGCTGAAGTCTGACAAATGCCCCGCGGACTATTATTTCCGCGGGGCGACACCTTTCTCAAGATATGTCGGCGGTCTGACCGGCTCCCGACGTGCGATCTGTGGAACAGAGCCCCGGACTGGAGGCCATTCAGCTTTTCAGCTCCGGAAGAGTGACGTTTTCGACGTGTATCATGCGATTCACCAACTGCTTCAGCCAGCCGAGCACATTGCTGAATGAACCCGGGCGGCTTCGATTGGAACGATCGTCAGTAGCACATCCGCACCCGGCGCCAGCGCCGACCATCCCAGACGGTGCGCCGATAGCACGCCCGATAAACCGGCGCGTAGGGATAGTAATAGGGCGCCGGCGGATAGTAGTAAACCGGTGCTGGATAATAATAGGGATACGGGTATGGCCCCCAATAGCCGCCACCTACCGCGGCGCCGACAAGCGCACCGGCAGCAAAACCACCGATGATGCCGGCAGCAACACGCCCGTTACGCGCATCTGCGCTGGTCGGTGGCATCGCTGCTGCCACCACAAGACCCGCGGTGATCAGTGCAGCTAGTCTTCCTGTCATTCTCATGTTTGAGATCCTCGTTGCCTGCTAAACAAATGTTAGCGGCAAGGGCGCAGCAAGCGATTGCGCAGGATCAAACGCGTGCCGTTATCGCTTGAGCAGCTTCTTCAATTGCGACAGCGGCTGCGCATTGATCACGTCGGCTGCCCCGAGCCAGGCGCGACGCGCCTGGTCGACGCCAAATCGAACGTTGCCGAGGCCTCCGATCGCGTGTGCGTCGGTCGAAATAGCGAGCTTCACGCCTGCCGACTTTGCTGCATGAGCATGAATGTCGATCAGATCGAGCCGATCCGGGTCCGCATTCAGTTTCAAGATGACATCCGCGCTCCGCGGCCGCGACGATAATGGCTTCCATATCCAATTCATACGGC
The DNA here is from genome assembly GCF_054063735.1 of Bradyrhizobium sp. USDA 10063. Lineage (NCBI taxonomy): Bacteria > Pseudomonadati > Pseudomonadota > Alphaproteobacteria > Hyphomicrobiales > Nitrobacteraceae > Bradyrhizobium > Bradyrhizobium sp. USDA 10063. Next base: position 2,877,623 of record NZ_JBSSGP010000002.1, read on the forward strand.
TCCCGCTCGTTGATCAGCCGTCCGGTCGGATGCGCGATGATGGAAACATGCCGGTTGTCCATGGCCCGGATCATGCGCTCGGTCTGGGCCTTGCGTGAAAGATCACATTTGTAATGAACAGCGGCAACGACGAGATCGAGCCTGGACAGGACCTTGTCGGGAAAGTCGAGACTTCCATCAGCCAAAATGTTGACTTCTGCTCCCTTCAGCACGGTGAAGCCTCCGTGTTTCTCGTTCGCCGCTGAAGCGGAAGTTCGCGAGATAATCGATCAGGCGCGCGCTGAAGCGACCGCTCTTTTCGAGCCAGTTCAGCTCATCCGCCGAGAAGTGGAGGCTTTCGAGAAGTTCCAGCGATTGCTCAAGTCCGGCAGCCATGAGGAAGTTGCGGCGTGATGGCAGCTTTTCGCACGAAGAATTCGAACACCGCCGCCTCGGTCTGGCCGGCCTCCAGATAGGCCTGCACCATGTTCAATTGGTACAGATCCGTAAGAAGCCCGCTCGCGATCCTGTCCATCTGCAAATCTCCCACCTCCTCCAGGAGGTGCGCGAGAATGACAACAATACTGACCCGGCTGTTACGTGCGATTGACCCGCATCAAGGGAATACCATCCCAAAGCAGCTAGTCATTGACGGGCCCCAGGGAGGAGATTTGTCATGAGCAGCATTCCCCAACTCACCATTTCCGCGACGAAGGTGGCCGCGATCCTCGCGAAGGCGCGCCAGTTCGACGTCAAGGATGCGGTAACCGAGCCGGACCCCGGCTCCAACCCGAGCGACGATGCGATGGTTTCGGTTCTCGAAGATCATCGTGACGATCCTGTGCGCAGTGAACTGACGGCGATCATCCGCGGCCTGAACGAGGATGAACAGATCGACCTGGTGGCGCTGGCGTGGCTTGGTCGCGGCGACGGCGACCTCGACGAGTGGGACGACCTTCGCGCGGAAGCCGCCCGTGCGCACAACCGGCGTACGGCGGAATATCTTCTGGGGATGCCGCTGCTCGGCGACTACCTGGAAGAAGCGCTCTCGCAGCTCGGTCATTCTGTCGAGGAATTCGAGCGGCCTCTCTAACATTGCGGACGATACAGCCTGCTGATCAAGCCGGCGCGCCTGTCCTGTTTGCCGGAAAATGCTTCAACGTCGCGATCACCTCATCATCACTGACCTGTTGAAAGTCGCGATAGTAAAATCCGATTGCATCGAAATCCGTTGGCGTGTCGAGACAAACGACCGCATCGACTTCGGCCTGCAGCTTTTCCAGCGTTCCGAGCGGCGCTACCGGCACCGCAAGCACCAGCTCCTGCGGCTCACGCTTGCGCAGCGCCCTGATCGCTGCCAGCGTCGTTGCTCCCGTAGCGATACCGTCATCGACAATGATTATGACTTGGCCTTTCATGGCCGCTCGTGGCCGGTCGCCCAGATAGCGTTGGCGCCGCCGTTCGATCTCGACGAGTTCCCGCTTGCAGATCGCGTCGAATGTCTGCTCATTTACCCCGGTGGTCTCGATGACCTCCATGTTGCGCACGACCATCGGTTCGTCGCCGTCTACCACCGCGCCCATTGCAAGCTCCGGTTGGATGGGCACACCGATCTTTCGGACAAGGATAAGATCGAGGGGGGCCTCCAGGCTCTTTGCGACCTCGGCGGCAACGGGAACTCCACCGCGCGGCAAGGCCAGAATGATCGGATGGCGCGGCTTGTACCTGTGCAGCGCCTCAGCCAACTTCTGGCCGGCGTCAACTCTATCCCGGAACAGCATGGCGATAGATCCCTTGGATTTGGAATGAACATTATTGGCGCCGGCAACGGCGGTTTTGATCGACATCAAACCGGACGCCCTGCAATTGGCGATAGCCATCCTCATGCTGCAGCGTCATGACCAGCCTTCGTTCACTCGCTCGCGCGTCGAAAATGACAGCGCCGCTGCCATTGCCCGCAAGGTGAACTTCCTCAGCCGGCCGGACAGCTACACCCCCGCTGTCACCGCGGTGCGGGTCCGCGAGACCCACATGTCCTGGGTCTTCATGAACGGCGAGCGCGTCTACAAGCTCAAGAAGCCCGTGCGATTTCCATATCTCGATTTTTCGACCGTGGAACGCCGCGCCGCCGCCTGCCGGGCCGAGGCCGATCTCAACCGCCGGCTCGCCCACGATGTCTATCTTGGCGTGGTCCCACTGACGGAAAACGCCGCCAGCTATGCCATTGACGGCTCCGGCCGTATCGTCGACTGGCTGGTCGTCATGCGCAAACTGGATGAGAACGACACGCTGGAATCTGCGCTACACCACCGCAACCTGCATCGCCCCCAATTGAAGCGGCTCACGGCCGTGCTGGGGGACTTCTACTCCCGCGCGACGCGCATTTTGATGGATCCCGAGACTTATCCTGTCGCCCTGTACAAGGCGGCCATCGCCGACTGGCACATGCTGCTGAATCCTCGTTTCGATCTTCCGCGTGGCTCCATAGAGCATATTGCGGCCGTCCAACGCCGGTTTCTGACGGAGTGTTCCACCGTCCTCAAGGACCGGGTTCATCATAGGCACATCGTTGACGCACATGGCGATCTGCGGCCGGAACACATCTGGCTGAGCGCGCCCTTCCCGATCATCGACTGCCTGGAATTCAACGCGCATTTGCGCGCGCTTGATGCCCTTGAGGAGATCGCCTTCCTGCATCTGGAATGCGAGAGGCTGGGAAGCCGATGGGCCGGCGATTTCATTCGGCAGCGGCTGGCCAAGCTACTGCGCGATGATCCATCAAACGGAGTATTCCTGTTCTATCGAATTGGTCGCGCGATGCTTCGGGCCCGCCTCTCCATTGCCCACCTGAACGACGTCCAGCCCCGTACGCCCGAGAAGTGGCCTCGCCTTACTCGTGCGTATCTTGGATTCGCAATGGCAGACGCCAAACGACTCGAACGGCTTCTCTCCGCGAGACAATAGCCGAGTTCAGGCCTGATACATCAGGAGATCGGCGAGCGACTCATTCTGATGCAGCCGTCGAATGGCTTCAGCAAGCAGCGGAGCCGCCGAGATCACCTCAAGCTTCGCGAGGACCGGGCCGGGAGGCAGCCGAAACGGTGGCACGCTATCGGTCACCATGATGCGATCGATCGCCATGTCGGCCAACGCGGTCTCCGCGCCGGGCATGAACAGGCCGTGTGCGACGCACGCGATGACCTGTCTCGCGCCACGCGCACGGGCCGCCTTCGCGGCACGCACCAAGGTTCCCCCGGTGCTGATCAGATCGTCGACGACCACGCACACCGCGTCTGCGACGTCGCCGGCGAACAGATCTCCAGACACATGCCCGGAGCTGCGGTGTTTTTCGACAAATGCCTTTCCGACCGGCCGCCCGAGGGATCTTTCCAACGCCTCGCGCAAGATATCCGCGCGCTTCCCGCCGCCCAAATCCGGGGAGACGACACATAGCGGCTGATCGCCCGCGATCGACCTGATCTCGTCGATCAAGAGCGGCGCCGTGGTAAGCGCTACCGATGGACAACGAAAGGCGTTCTCAAAAGCGGCCTCGTTGTGGACGTCAAGCGTGACGATCGCGTCGGTGCCTACGGCCTCGAACAATGTCGCGAGATAGCGGATGGTGACAGGATCGTTCGCCTTGGTTCGGCGGTCCTTCCGCGCATAGCAGAGATAGGGTGTGACCGCCGTAATCCTCGCCGCCCCCGCATCCTTCAATGCGCCGATGAAGAAGAGCAAGCGGCACAATTTGTCGTTCGGGCTCTCATCCGGCCCGCCGTGAAGGCTGTGTAGGATATAGACATCGCATCCGGCCACCGTCTCGAGCGGACGGCTCTTGTGCTCGCCATCCTCGAATCCGCGCTCCTCGAGCGCGGCAAGCTTGCAGCCCAGCGAGGCCGCGACCCTCTCGCCCAGTTCCCTCGTGCCATCCATGGCGAAGATGCGCATCCGATCGTTCGGCGTGGCGGCTGCAGGTGACGTTTGGCTGGAGTCCGTCATGCGCGCACCCTCCATCGCGCGAAGGTCTGCTATGGGCGCAAGCCGTGCTTGCCAAGCACCTTGACCGTGCTTGCCTGCAGTCCTTTGTCGCCAGCCTCCTCAACATAGCTCACGCGGGTACCTACAGTGAGCTTGCCACGGCCCTTCAGCACGCTGTTGCAATTAAAGTAGACCTCCTGCCCATCGGCGGCTTCCAGGAAGCCGAATTCGCCACTCGGATCGATCTTTACGACGGTTCCAATCGGCTCAGCCTCATGCTGCTTGATCTGACCGCGAAGAAGGCGCGCTTGATCCTGAAGCTGCCGTCGGGCGCGCTTGAAAGCGTTATCCACCGCAAACGTCAGGTCAGCATACCGTTCATCGTCGTTTGGGGTACGGCCAACATTAACCTCACGACCTTCTGGGAGCGCGAGCCGAATGCTGACCTGATACTGACCGCCAGTTTTATGATGATCCCCCGGACCTCTGACGACAATGCGCCCCGCTGTCGCCCGACCGAAGTGTTGCTCCAGTTCAGCAACGTGCCGATCAATCGCGGTCTGCAGCTCCGGTGTAGGCGTCAAGTTCTCGAATTCGATCTGTGCTGATGTCTTCATCATCTTGTTCCTCTTGACGAAACAGTTTCACTACTTCGATCGACATCGATTTGAGCGAGATCAACTTGAGTTTAAGCGTGGGCCCCACCCGCCTGCGCTCTCGGCGGCCCTGGCACCCCAGCAGGCGGCCTTTCTTTTGGCGCTCGACATTTGAGACAGGTCAATATCCGTTCTATCGAGTTTGCGACAAAGAGCCGGTGGACACAGTCGATTCCAAGGGAGCAGCAAAATGAGCACCACGAGTGTGACTGCGTTGGATCACACGATCCAGGAAACAAATCTCTGGCTCAAGGCGATCGATGAGCAATTGGAATTGGACGATCGTCACCATGCCTACAGTGCGCTGCGAGCCGTCTTGCACGCCCTACGCAACCGATTAATGCCGGAAGTCGCGGTCAAGCTCGGCGCCCAGCTACCCATTCTCGTGCGCGGCATCTACTACGAAGGCTGGCATATGGCGGGGAGCCCCACGCGCGACCGTCATCTCGAGGAGCTCATCGAGCATGTGCAACAGGAACTCCCACCACAATTTCCGCTCGACCCGCTGACGACGGCCCGCGCCGTCTATGAGATCCTCTGGGAGAAGCTCGATATCGGCGAGTTCGACAAGGTCATGGCCAATCTGCCGGCGCCGCTCAGGAACCTGCACAACAGCAGCCGCTGACCGGCGCATTGCTTTGCTTGGAGAGATGGATGAAAGCTCGATTGGAAATAACCAAGAACGGCACTGTGCTTCACAGCGGCGTCTATGAGATCTATGACGCAGCCACCTTCGGCAAGGCCGCCGCCTGCGCATGGTCAGCCCTCCGCGAGCGTCAGCTGAGCAATGAAACCAGTATTGGCGCGCTGATGGATCACCTCGACCGGGGCGTGCTCGACCAGTTGGTCGGCGCCGAGATTACTGTGACCGCTGTCTGATAGCTCTCAGCCCTTGAACAGCGTCACATTCACCAGCACCACAGGCTTCTTGGCTTGAGGCGGAGACATTTTATCGATTAGCGCATGTCGGAACTACCTCGCATCATCGTTCCAGGACTTTGACGGAAATCAACCCATCACCGTCGAGGTCCCTTAGGCTTTGTACGTTTGCAACTTGTCAGGAGGTCGATATGGCAACTGAAACCAAACTGCCCGTAACGAAGAAAGCCACCGAACCCACCCTAGGAGAGGCTTGGCGCCCCCTTGAGGCGCTCAGAAACGAAATCGATCGTCTTTTCGACGATGTTGGCAACGGCTTCTGGGGGCGTCCGCTCCGCTCGCTCGCCCGATTTGAGCGATATTTGCCGAAGACATTCGCTGCGTCTCCCGCGGTCGACGTTACCGAGAGCGACAAAGCCTACGAGATTACGGCCGAACTACCTGGCCTGGACGAGAAGAACATCGAGGTGAACGTCGTTAACGGCGGCATTACGATCAAGGGCGAAAAGAGGGAAGAGACGGAAGAGAAGAAGGACTACTACGTCTCCGAACGACGATACGGCGCTTTCGAGCGCTACTTCGCGCTGCCCGAGGGCGTCGATGCCGGCAAGATCGAGGCCACGTTCAAGAACGGCGTTCTGAAGGTGACCTTGCCCAAGACCGCCGAGGCACAGAAGCCCGCCAAGAAGATCGAAGTCAAGGCCGCTTGATGCTGGAGCCAACCCTCGTGAGACTATCATTCAAGGTAGCCTCGCAAGGTTATCATTCGGAGGCCGCGTGCTGTTTCAATCGGACTTGCCCCGCCGCCTCCGCACCTTGACAATCAAATCAGTAATGGCCTGGGTCGATGGTCTTCCTCTGCCAACAGGACGAGTTGCGCTTTGTCGCCACGAGGCTGGAATAAGCGCCACAGCAGAATACCGCTCAAGCTCACGGCGAAATGCAATACATTGGCGTCACATCGAGCCGCGACGTTGTGCTTCATACCATCGCAGAGCGGCAGCTGCGCAGCCCTCCATGTGAGCCGTCCACATCAACGCATTACGTCGAGGCCAGTGCCGCGCGTTCACGCTCGATCTGACCGGTGGATTGTTCACGGCACGACATTCGCATTCCTCTGAGCGATAAGACCATCGCTCAGTTATCCACCCGCGACACCGAACAGCTTGATCCCCCAATGCGTCTCCCAGCGCCGCGATGGCTCCGCTGGTTGCCAATTGCGTCAAATTGAATTGGCCCTCGGCTTGCGTCTGCGACAGCGATGAAGATACGAAGCTGCTCCAGAGCCATGGCAGCTACCGCATTAAGCCCAGGAGTACAGCGCCGCATCCTGCTTCGGACGACCGAGATCCATCGCGATTCTCGATTGGAAGAAGATAAACAATGAGTTGGCTTACTGAAAGGGGGTCCCCTACGTTCGGCTGTATCAACTCACGGAGAAACAAAATGCGACGATTTCTTGTTGTCCTGGCACCGCTTCTTGCCTGGACGTGCCTCTATGGCATGGCAACGCCAGCACATGCCGAATCGTATCCTGTCTGCCTGGCCGGCGGTCCCGCCAATGCGATCGAGTGCGATTACGCGAACCTTGCGCAATGTCAGGCTACTGCGTCGGGCGGCGTGGGTTACTGCATCACAAACCCCGGTTACACCTTGAGGGCCTATGCGAGCTATCGCAGCGCTGGCAAGCGCATGCACTGAGAATGCGTGAGCGTGAAGTCGTGCGATACCTGATCCCAAAGGTCCGCAGGAGCAACTGCGCGACCAACTCTGTAACGGAGTTGGAGCTGACGTTCCCGCCCGCTGTTAAGTTGCCGATGAGGCAGGTGTGGACCAATTCTACCAAAGATAAATGCACTCTCTCGCCGACAGCGGTGTTTCAATCATTCGCAGCCCTCGAAGAGGCGGTGCGCCTGATCAACTGCGCGATCGAGCCACTCGAGATCATCTCCGTTGGGAAACCAGCTGGATCTGGCTAGGGCATGGTCTTCCGGTCCGCGCGCGAACTCGATGCCACGTGGCAACCGAGTCGGTAACTCAAACGACAGACTGCGGGGATAATCACGCACGCGCCATTCGGGACGATGGGTCGGAAAGAATACTAAGCACCTTACGCCGAGCGCGTCGGCCAGATGCACCATCCCGGTGTCAGTCGAGATCACCCATCTCGCGTGACGGACAAGGCCGCACAGATCGTCAAGCCTCGCACATGGCTCCAGATGAATGACCTTGCGGCCGAACCCATCAGGCACGACCCCTTGTGTCACGACTGGACCGACCTCCAGCGCCCGTCGAAGGACACGCGCGTGGATCTCATCCGGCATGTCGCGCAGTCGTATTGACGCTTTCGGGCACACCAAAACGTAACCGCCTGGCAATGCAGGTCGCGACGGTTTGACTCGCGATGCGAGCCAAGTATTTCGCCGCCAGCCTGCCGGCACCTGCTCTGGCGCCAAGCCGAGGCGTCGCAGGAAGAAATCGATCATCGGTCTGCACTGGAAGTCAGGATCGAAGACGAAGTCGCGAATGTCGATGATGCGCGTCACCGCGTCACCCAGATCGATCGGCCGATCAGGCGTTGCAAACTCGCGGGGAAGTGTTCGAACGTCGGCGAAGTCAGCAGCTGCGTGGACAGCCTCAACCGTGGTGGAGAGCCCAGGAAGCCGGAACAATAGCGGCCTCGGTGACACGACGCCGGCTCGGATTGCTAAGTGGAGCGCTGCAAACCGACGATTGCATCACCAAGAGAGCGTCCGAATCCGTTCAGAATCCCAACGGTGGTCGGTACCGTCATTGTAGCGCGAACGTGCGCGATGGCTCCCGTGGCCGACATCGTCCGTCCGCTATTGGCCATGTTCATTATGCACTCGCAACGACAAGCATTTCCAGGAGTTTGCTTCGAAACCGTTACGCGTTTGTGTCACGATCAGCCAATGTGGATTGCGACTGCAATATCAAGACACGATCAGTGGCCGGGCTTGCCCTCGCTGTCCATCTGCACGGCCATTTGGCGCTGAAAGACCGGCAACTCTTGCCGTAGCTGGCCTGCAATCGCCTTCAACTTCATCGCGACACCCTGCGATTTCGCAATCAACTGAAAGGCGCACTTGACAAGCAGGCGACCGTCGTTCGGTGTCACCACCGTTTTGAATGCATCGACGAAGCTTGCGAGCTTGCCGGCCATGGCCAGCTTCTCCAGCCCGGCTCTATCGGGATCGCTGAAATCGCAAGCGCTGAAGTTCAGCAACATCAGATTGCGTAACCCCGCCGGACCCAGCCGCGGCCACTCCGCCGGACGTTTCAGACACTCCCAGCCTGCTTCATCAAGCTTGGCAAAGAAAAGGGGCGTAGCAAAGTTGATCGAGGCCACATAGCCGCCCAAGCGTGCTACCCCCTGCTCGATCAGTTCCGGCACGTCATCCAACGCACCACTATAGCTCCGAGAGATCGGCATCATTTGCGAGGGAACTCCGTCGCTGATGTCCCGCGTCTGGTGAATCGAGAGTATCAGACCCTGGCAGTCCAGCGCCGACCACATCTTGCCGATAGCGGTGTTCATTCCAGTTTCGATCGCGAGGGACTGATCCTTATCGGGCCCAAGCGCGTCGCGCACGTGATAGCCGCTATGCGACCAGTGAACGACGTCGGCGTGCTTACCCAACGGCATCAACCTGTCGTCACCGAAAAATAGATCCGCATCAATTCCGATCGGAGCCTCCGCCAACACCAGATTACCCCTCTGCGCCGCCGCCCGAATCTTGTTGACGGTCGCCGTCGTATACCTTTCTCCGGTCGTCCTCGACACACCAGCTGCGTGGTCCGTGCAATAAAAGATCATCCCAAACGGCAGCACTTTTGCGATGTCGGACGCCCAAGCCGCGCTGAAATCGCCGGGCCCGCAACTGACGTCAAGTATTGTGCTGGCTCCGTCCTGTCGAATCGCCACCCGCTCTTGGGCTAGTCGCTGAAACGCCGCCCGCATAAGAATAGCTTGGAGGATCTTTTGGCCGTTGCCGGATGGTCGCAAGAACTCAGCGAAACAGGCATCATAGTCGCGTACGAGCGCCAACACGGTTCGCTGCACATTTGAACTCCTAAGTCCGTTGATCAAGAGCCTTCTCCGGCTGCAATGCCCGCTCTACTCTCTATTCATTCGATGTTACCGCCGAATGCCGTTGCCGGATTGACGGGTGTCGCACGGCAATGCATGGTCGCTCGACCAACGCGGGTCCGACGAAGAATGCGGGCCGTTCTGGGAGGGCCGGGATGCGACTCTCCGCAGGAGTGCGCCCTGCGGAGACTTGGTGTCGCCGCTTCCATGGCTTACGCAACGTCGGCAACGCGCACGAGCTTGCGATTGACGAACTCACCGATCCCCAGCTCGGACAACTCGCGTCCGAAGCCGGAATTCTTCACGCCACCAAACGGAACCTCGGGGCCGGAGTAGACAAAGGAGTTGATAAACACCATACCCGCTTCGATGCGATCGGCGACCTGGCTGGCGCGTTCGACGTCCGCGCTGAACACGGAGGCGCCGAGGCCGAATTTCGTGGCGTTGGCCAACCGAATCGCCTCCTCCTCGGTGTTGACGACGTAGAAGGACAGCACCGGTCCGAACGTTTCCTGCTGAAACAACGGATTGCCTTCCGCTATGTCGGTGATGATCGTCGGTTCAACATAGTAGCCGGGCCGATCGATCCTACGACCTCCGCAGACGATGCGCGCGCCCGCTTTCTTCGCATCGTCGATCTGGGTGATCAGCCGCTTCAGCGCGCCTTCCGATACGAGGGGACCGATCACGATCGCTGCGTCGGCGGGATCGCCGATCGGAAGGGCCGCGTATTGCTCGATCAACTTCTGCAGTATTTCTTCGCCGCGCGTTTTGCCGATGACGATCATGCGCTTAATAGCGGCGCACGACTGGCCCGTATTCATGATGCGGCCGATTACGCACTGACCGATGATGAGGTCGAGCGGCGCGTCCTCAAGGATGATCGCCGGATCGCTGCCGCCGAGTTCCAGAACCACCTTCTTGAGATTGCGACCCGCGCGCTCCGCCACAGACGCGCCAGCCCGCTCGCCGCCTGTGAGCGTGACGCCGCGGATGCGGAAGTCATCGATCAGCCGGCCTGCCTGCTCAGTGCTGCAGAAAAGATTCGTATAGACCCCCTCAGGAGCACCAGCCTCCTCGAAAAGGCGGGCGAACGCCAGGGCGCATTGCGGCACGTTTTCCGCCTGCTTTATCATGAGAACATTGCCGGCAGCGATCTGAGGCGCAGCCACTCGCGCGATCTGGTAGTATGGGAAATTCCAGGGCAGGATCGCCAGAATAACTCCGATCGGTTGGGTGAACAACGTCGCGCCCCGCCCATCTGGTAAAGCCTTGGGCTTCAGGAACTGCTCGGCATGCTTGCCATAATAGGCGAGGATGTCAGCGCTGAGATCGACCTCTAGATATGCTTGACCGATGACTTTCCCCATCTCCATCGTGAGCAGCCGGGCATAGTCGTCCCGCTTCTCGCGGAGAATTTTCCCGACGCGGCCTACAAGGCGCGCACGATCTGCAACAGGCCGAATGCTCCAGTCGCTGTGGTAGCGTTTGTCAGCTGTATTCAGCTCGGCAATGATTTGTTCGTCGGTCTGAAATTGAAACTCCTTGAGCACCTCGCCCGTCGCAGGATTGATTGCACGAAAACTCACGGCCTTTCTCCTTCAGCTCTGTTCATGGCAAAGAGTCGCGCTGGCCGTTTGTAACGACGGACGAGTATCGCGAAGCTCTCTGGTGGCATCCGCGATATGAGTCACGCCGCGGCAGCAAGTCTTATGATATTCGGCCTTTTCACAAACGAATTGAGAAAATCGGACATCGCTCTCGAGGGATGAGGGTATCTAGCGAGCGCGGCCGAAATGCCGACCACTGTTTTTCAATCGATTGGTGCTCGAAGCAGACTTAACTGCGCAACTTGAAGCGCTCAATTTTCCCAGTCGCCGTCCGCGGCAGTCGATCGACAAAATCGATCATGTGCGGGTATTGATAGCGCTCAAGATGGCTCTTGCACCACTCCCGCAACTCATCCGACAGTTCGATAGAACCGACATGGCCTGGAGCGAGGACAATCCATGCCCGCATACGCGTCAATCCATCCGCGCTCAAACCTACGACCGCAGCCTCGCTTACCGCTGAATGTTCCAACAGAACGTTCTCGACCTGAAGCGGAGACACCCATTCGCCGCCGATCTTGATCATGTCGTCCGCACGGCCCTCATACCAGTAGAAGCCATCCTCGTCCAAGCGGTAGCGATCCCCAGTCGCCACCCACGATCCGATCATCACCTGTTGCGTCTTCTCTCTTTGCCGCCAATAGCCGAGGCTCGAACTTTGACCACGCACCTGCAACAGGCCGACATTGCCCTCCCTGAGGGGTATGCCATCTTCGTCGACCAGACGAAGCTCGTACCCCGGCACCGGTCTGCCGCTTGATCCTGGCTTCACGGCTCCAGGCGTGTTGGAGCAAAAAATATGGAGCATCTCCGTTGAGCCAATGCCGTCCATGATCTCCAGACCGAACGCATCGTGCCAACGATGCCAGATCTCGGGTGACAACGGCTCGGCGGCGGAGAGGCAGCGCCGTACCGAACCAAGATTGGCCGATGCGGAGGCGGGATCATCGACCATGGCTTTATAGATCGCCGGGACCAGAAACAGTAGCGATGGCTTGTGACGATCGATCGTCTCCAGGAGCCCGGCGGGCGTCGGCCGCTGCGGATAGAGAACCGACGTCGCGCCGGCCCAGGCCGGGAACGTCAGCCCACCACCGAGGCCGTAGGCGTGAAAAAGCGCCCGTGCAAAGCATACGTCGTTCTCGGTGATCCTCAGAGTCTGGCTGGCGTATGTTTCGCAGGTCGCCGGGATGTCCTGGTGCGCATGAATGATTGCCTTGGGTCGGCCGGTCGATCCGCTGCTGTACAGCCAGAACGCCATGTCGTCCCGGTGGGTATTGGCGGGCGCGAGCGTATCATCCTCAGCGGTCAAGAGTTCATCGATGGAGACAACACGGCCTGCAGTGGCAGCGGGCGCGATGATGGTCACCGAAGGGATATCCATGAGGGAGCGTGCGACCTTCTCAAGGCAGGTCCCGTCCGTCACCACGATCGAAGAGCCGGCATCTGAAACAAAATGCCGATAAGCATCCTCCTGGAAAAGGGGATTGAGCAGGCACGGAACGGCACCGATCCGCAAAGCGCCCCAAAAGGCCACCGCAAGAATTGGACTATCGCCGAGGATCAGCATCACCGGTTCGCCAGGGCGAACACCCAAATGAAGCAGCGCTCGTCCCATTCGGGACACGCGCGCCACAAGCTCACCGTAGCAGATCCGTTCATCGCCGCAGACGATTGCCGTCTTGGTCGTCCGGCCGGCGGTCAAGTTGCTGTCGAGTATCGTGCTGACATTGTAGCGATCGGGGACCACGGTCATCTATGGCCTCCTCTTGACTAGAGTTCCCGTAACCGCAGGGTGAGCGAATCTGCGCTCTGGATCGCCTCTGCCCGCGCCGCAAGTGCTGCCAGATCGTCGAACACGGTCAGATAGCGGCCCGATAGAAGGTCTCCCTGTCCCATTGCCAGCGCTGTAATGAAATCGGCTGCGCGCTTGGGCGAAACGGCGCGGTCCGCCGCAATCTCGCTACGCACCCATTCAATCGCGCGTCCCGTCGGTGAGCCAGGCTCCGCCTCCATTCCGGCCGCCTTCGCGCTGAGCCCAATCGGCAAAAGTCCTGGATGAAACGCAAAGACCGTCACGCAATGCAGCCGGAGCTCAGCGCCCAAATTCTCGGTAAGCTTGACAACCGCCGCCTTGGAGACCGAATAGGCCGAGCAAGTTGGCCAGCGGAAAACTCCGGCATTGCTCACAATATTGATGATGCGTCCGCTATTGCGAGAAATCATGCCGGGTAGCACGGCACGACTGCATAGGAAGGTCCCGCCGATATGGACCTCCATCGTACGCCACCACTCGCCCGGATCGGCGTCCCATAGGTTTGCGATCGGGCCCCAGACCCCGGCGTTGTTGATCAGAAGATCTATGCGACCGAACTTTTGTTCTATCTGAGAGATACCGGCATCGACTGCCTGACGATCAATCACATCAACGATAACTGATGTTACCCGACCTCCCGCAGCCGAAATGTCGGCCACGGTCCCGGCGAGATCATTGGGCGATCGCCCCATCACTGCGACAATAGCGCCCGCAGCAGCGAGAGATTGCGCAAAAACTTTTCCGATGCCTCGCCCGCCCCCTGTCACTACGACAACCTGATCGCGCAACGGCTCAGTGCCGGCTCGCCGCGTCAGGGACGTCCGTTTAGCGCGATCGACATTGGATAGCTCGCCCGGCGGACTGGCGCCTCGACGGGGCGCAGCTTCTTCTGCGCTCTTTCTTGCGGCGGCTGCGTCAAGCCGGCGACGCTTCGGGTGACCGGTCATGTCTGTTGGTCCTTTCCAATGTGCCAAGCCCTAGCGCACACACGCGTTGCTCGATTGGAGATTTCCGACATACCGCGCCATTCACGCCAAGGTGAACCTGGGCGCTCGCTCCGACCGCTGAGAAAGCGAGTCCGATTTCTTCAATCAACCCGGCAACAAGCTGCACATTATGAGTCCATCGCACGCGTCCATCGTTAGCCGTCACCGTCATCGCCCGTTGACACCAACCGAAGCCGAGGCCTTGTTATGAACTTTTCAATTGATCAAGTCGACGCGCTGCGTCCGGAGCTGTCTCAAACGAGGCGTGAAACGCCGACCGACATACCCCAGTCATTTGACGCGCAAGCGCCTAGCCGCCCCAGCAAGCAGCCAACACGGTATCAGCGGGAGAGATCGGCGGCTCGATCTGACCGCAACGCCTCGCGGCTCCGACGACTGGAAGGCACAGCGGCGGCTTTCCTCTTTTCCGGCCTCGCTCCATCGTTCCTAATGACAGTGATTTGGCATGACGCGAGGCTTGCCGCTTTGGTGTTTGCGTTCACCGCGATCATTTCGCTCAGCCATACGGTTATACTGGGCTTGCCAATCTATCTGATCTGTCTGTGGCGGAGATGGGTAAACGTCGGGTCCTGCGTGTTCCTGGGCGGCATGATCGGCGCGGTACCCACCGGCCTTCTCACCTTTCAAGCGCAACGTCTTGGATTTCACGCAGGTCCAGGAATGGACGGCCTATGGACCATCGCCGACAACGCGCTTAGATCCGCCGCCTGGGTAAGTTACATCAAGCCTCTGATGTACTGCGGATCGCTTGGAGCCCTCGCGGGGTTGGTTTTCTGGACCGCTTTGACGTGCTCCGGTGTTCTTGATCGACAATAGTGGCTAACGGCGTCTTCTGAGCCAACCGCTTGCCCGCCGCGTTATAGCAGAATGGAATTCGATCTGCTACGCGCCGATCGGCCCGCCTTCCGGCACGAACGACCTAGATCGAAGCCCTTTCACCCTGGTTGAGAATCACCGGCACCCTGGTTGAGAATCACCGGTTGGTTGGAGACGACGGGCGCACGCACGCGTCGAATCATATCGGAGGCCTTTTCGGCCATCATGATAACGCATGCGTTGATGTGCCCGGATATGATGGTCGGCATGGCCGACGCATCAACGACCCGAAGTGACGTCACACCGAGTACCGACAGCTTGCTGTCAACGACCCTCCCGATCCCGCACGTTCCGCAGGGATGGTTCGCCGTCACCGCCGTATTTCGAATCCACTGTTCAAGATCGCGCTCGGACCGCATGCAGGACGGTCCGACCGGTCTGCCTGCCATAGAAGCGACCGATGGTCGTGCAGCCAATTCGAGCCCAATTTCTACTCCGCGCAGCAGTGCCGCGAGATCATCCGGGTGCTGCAAAAAGCAGTTGCGAATAATTGGCGCATCAAATGGATCGGCCGATCTCAGCAACACTTCACCGCGGCTCTTCGGATGAAGCAATGTTGGACGAATCGCGAAGCCATCTTCAAATGGAGGGCGAAAGCCCGGAAACCAGAGATATGCCTGCGCGGAGATTGCTCGAAACATGAATTCGATGTCCGGCACGTCGAGCGAAGGAAGAGTCTTAATAAATGCGAAGAGATAGTTCGGGAGGACTGTCCCCGCTCCAGTTCCGAACAAGTAGGCGCGAACCATGGCCAGAACGGCTCGGTCGAAACGCATCATCCCGTGGAACGAGCCCGGCGTGGCGCGGCTCCAGCTGAACCACGCAGCCAGGTGATCTTGCAAGCACTGACCGACAGGCAGGTCGATGAGCGTCTTGATGCCCAAGTCAGTCAAGTGTTTCGTCGGGCCGATACCCGAGAGCAAAAGAAGTTGCGGTGTGTGATAGGCGCCAGCGCACAGTATGACTTCTTGATCTGCCGCGGCGTACAGGCTTCGTGCACCACTGACATATTGCACGCCTACCGCACGCCTGCCCTCGAGAACGACCTGAGTTGCTCGAGCGCGAGTCCGAAGTGTCAGATTTGATCGCTTCAGCGCTGGTCGGAGATAGGCCACAGCAGCTGAGTCTCGGCGGCCCCTCCAGATCGTGTTTTGGATTACCCCGAACCCTTCATGGCTTGCTCCATTGAAGTCCTCGGTGACTATAAAGCCAAGCTCGCGCGCGGCCAAAAGCCAGGCCTGGAACAGCGGATCGGTGGAGCGCGCAAATTCAACATGAATCGGTCCGGATCCTCCGCGCCAAGCGCTCTCACCGTTCTGCCAGGTCTCACATCGCTTGAAGTAGGGAAGAACATCGTTATACGACCATCCCTCCGCACCGTCGCGAGCCCAGCGATCGTAGTCGCCACGATCGCCGCGTATGAACGCCATCACATTGATGGAATGGGATCCGCCCAAGACCTTGCCGCGCATCAAGGGGATTGCTCTGCCGTTGAGCCCTGCATCTGGTTCAGCGATCAGACCCCAGTCATAGATCCGGTGCTGATGAAGCTTTCCCAATCCGATCGGAATTCGAACCAACGGATTTCGGTCGTAACCTCCGGCTTCCAGTAGGAGAACGGTCGATTTGCCATCCTCCGAAAGCCGATCGGCGAGAACGCACCCGGCTGAGCCCGCACCGATAATGATGTAGTCATACGATCGTGCCATCGACTGCTCTCCCATTTCATTGTGCGTCGACAGCAGGCTGCAGCGACCTTGCGCATTCTTCGAGCGGATCCGCATCAAGAATCCGATGTCGGCTTATGCTCATCCGCGATGCGAAAGATGTATTGAAGAAAACGGTCCAGTGCCGCGGACTATGGTTTGCGTGTCTCCATATCCACGCGCCTCAATGCCCAGTTCGAGAGTTAGGCGTTCGATCGTGACTTGCACGGGTTAACGTCTATGACTGGTTCGATGACACACCCAACTCCTGTCGCGTGAAGGCATCGTAAAGAAGGGTGGACGCCACAAAGAACAGCGTGTGGGCGCACGCAAACCACACGATTCCTGCGATGGTGAGGTCTCTGCTTCCGGCAAAACCTTCGCCGAGTATCGGCAGCACAATCGCTGCATTCGCAAGCCACACGAGCAACGCATATATGAACCCACGCATCCATGGCGACCCCGGCAGCCGACGATCCAACGCATAGACGTAGAACATCGTCATAAGTAGTCCGACACCAACATGAAATCCGAACTGGAAGACTGAATCAGTTGGTGGACAGATGATCCCTCCAGTCAAGACCACGAGCAGTCGCAACAGGCCTCCATGCGCGGTTGGCAGATGCACCAAATCTGCGGAGGCCAGGACCGCGGAGTTCAAAAGGATTGCTATTGTACCTGCTGCAAGTGCTGCGTAGAAGCGAGAGGCTCGTCTTTCCGTGATCATTCGTCCATGCCCCGATTGACTAGCGACTCGTCGATAAACCTCTGTGCACTAACCGGTCTGCTGGCAGGTACCTGCATTGGTCATTTTGGAACGGTATTGATTATTCGGCCAGTCACCACAGGAAGTAGTCGTGCGAAATGAGACCACCGTCGTTCAGCACATTCATCTCATGACATAGTTCCACCGACGCGGGCATCAGTGCGCGTTTGGGCGAGACGCCGAGGACTGCGTTGAAATCGCCGATCATGTGGGCCTGATCTGCGAATCCACATCTATAAGCAATATCAGCCCAACAAGATCCACCATTCCGGGAAGCCAGGACTTTTTCAATTCTCGCAAGACGCGCGAAGTGTTTTGGATTTACGCCGAACGTGGCTTGAAACTTGCGTAGCAGTTGTCGTTCGCTGACGTCCAGCTTGGCAGCCAGCCGTCGAATCTGTAACGAGGGGTTGCTGCGCAGGCATGCTGCCGCCTGACATACGACAGCATCGGGCTCGCGGGGACATCCGTGAGCACACAGAAAGCGTGCTACCGTGCAGACCCTTTCGTAGCTGGACGGCGCCTCTGAAACCATGTCCTCAAGCTGCATGATTTTCTGAGCGCCAAAAACGTCGCGGAGATCGATTTTAGCATCCGCAAAGCATTGCAGGCATTCGCCGACGAGGAATGCGACGGCTTCTGGCTTAAGCCGCACGATGACTGCACCGAGCGGACCAGGAGGACGTATCGTGCAGACGCCGGTCTCCACGGTAGTCATCACGTGCCGGTATCGCCGATGTCGATCGCTGGCTGTGCCGAACTTGCGGAAGGACCGCATCGATTCACGGTATTGGACGATGAGATACGGTCTCGTGCCGGGCAATACTTTGATTGCAAGTGCTCGAGCCAAGTCTGCGTCCGGAAAATCCCAGTCCACGATTTCCTCGACGAGGTTCGTGAGAACCGGGAAACATTCACGGATGTTGATTGTCTGACTCGGGCAGACGGCGATCCCGTTTCCGCTGCATTTGCCCAGTGTCAGCTGCGATATACATTCCTGGTCCATTTGGTGACCCTTGGAGGACTCATATCAGCTTGCGCTTGCACGGATGCGAACCATCCGTGCTGGCGCTATTCGAACATCTCGAGATCACTTCACCGACTTCTGCATGGGGCCAAACCGCCCCCGCCTAGCCCTTTACGTAGGAGCGTGCCTTCACGGATGCCACTAAATTGCGTGTTAGAGTGTGAAGGGCACGGACACACAGCGCGGAACGAAGCCGCTCGATCGCGACTATCGGCTCGCGCCAAGATGATCTGACGTCAGAATTCGTGAGGACGGCAGCCAGGCAACAGGCCTGCGGTCCTCGCACTGGGCGCACAGGCAACGGTTACGATTGTAACGTGATCCTGGGCATGATTCGGAAAAGTCGAAACCGGTGTCTAAAAATCGTGATCCGCTTTGATCAGCTCCGACGCCTTCTCACCGATGACGACACATGGGGCCATGATATTGCCGCTGGTGATGTGAGGCATGATCGATGCATCGGCAATTCGCAGCTTGTTGATGCCGTAAACCTTCAGCTTGTTGTCCACGACTGACATTGGGTCTCGTCCCATCTTCGCAGTGCATGACTGGTGCCAATAGCTCACAGCCGAATTGCGCACAAAGGCCTCCATTTGTTGTTTGTCCAGCCTGCCAGGCAGCACCTCCCGCTTCACCAGCTTGTTGAACGCCGCCGAGTTACCCAGCTCACGACACAAGGCTATACTCTCGATAGCCACCTTGAGATCATCCGGGTGCGAGAGCGTGTTCGCCTCGATCACAACGCGATCCGATGCATGCGGGCCGGAAAGACGTACCGCTCCCCGGCTCCTTGGGTGAGCCAAGCCGGCAGCCATGGTCCAGCCGTGAGCGGGCATATCTGAAGTGGCGGTCTCCGCACTGGCAACGGGAAACTCAACCTGGCAGCAAAACATGTCAGGCAAGTCGATTTCCGGCTCGCTCTTCCAGTATAGCGTCGCTTCGGAACCTCCGTTACCGATAGGCTGAGGTTCTCGATACTCAAAGATGCATGTGAACGCGACATGATCCTGGTGATTCCGACCGACACCAGGAAGATGCTGGACGACATTGATACCATGGCGGCGCAGCTCGTCTTCCGGACCGACACCGGATTGCATCAAGAGCTTGGGCGTGTTGATCGCGCCGAGCGAGAGAACAACCTCGCGACTCGCGAGAAACCGACGGCGCTTCGAGTCCTGCTCGACTTCGACGCCGATGACCGACCGGCCATAAAAAAGTAGCTTACAGACCAACGCATTGGACAGCACGGTAAGATTTGGCTGCCGGATGAGCGGCCAGACATATGATCTGAAAATTGACGATCGGCGACCGTCACGTACGATCAGGTCACTGATCGCCGCGCCTCCGCGTCCCTCCATCATCTCTCCGTTCGGAGACTCAAACGTTGGCAAGCCCATGGATGCTGCAGCCGCGACCATCGCGCGCGCAACCGGCTGCGGGTTTACAGCGGACTGAACGTGCAGAGGCCCGCCGACACCTCGCCGCGATGGATCCTTTATGCCCTGCCAGTCCTCGATGCGGCGGTAGATTCCGAGAATGGATTCATAGCCCCAGTTCGTGTCATTGGCTTCCGCCGCGAAATCATCCCAGTCGCCCCTGTGCCCCCTCGCCCAGACCATGACGTTGACGCTGGATCCTCCACCGAGCACCTTACCCATATTGAGCGGAATTGATCTGCCGTTCAAATGTGGATTCGGTTGCGCCGTGAACTGCCAGTCTCGTTCCGAACCAAGATTCGATGGCCATTGAGAGGGAATCATGACCGAAGGAACGTCGTCCGTGCCTCCCGCCTCGATCAGCAACACCCGTACATCTGGATTGGCCGCCAAGCGCGCCGCTACCACCGAGCCGGAAGATCCTGATCCGCACACAATGAAATCGTAGTGCTCGCCAGCCTGTTCCAGGCGCATAGTCAAAGCGCTTTTGGCTGGTCCACCTTGCTGATTGGAAATCATCGTCATCCTCTGTGATCGGGATGCCCCTCATGCCGTTTTCCTGGAACTGGTTCAGAAACCCTCTCGGCGGTGCCCTCGCGCGGGTTACGCCTCAGAACCATGCCTTAGCGTGAGTGGGTGACGCTGATCTCGAACGCACCATCGCACCTTCTCGCTCGCCCCTTTCCCTGATCTGGCTTGCCAGACGCGAGTATGATCGCGCCGTCAGGACGAAGATAATTGGAGAGCCAGTCGAACATTGCGGCCGCGTCACGGGAACGGATAAGATCAGGTCGGACGATGACGGCATCGAACGCTTGATCGGCGACGAACGCTTCGATATCGATGCAAACAAATCTCATCCAGTAACATTGACCAGCCATCGTTGCTCGCCTTTGAGCTAGATCGATGGCCTCCGCTGACGAGTCGAGACCGACGACTAGACCAGAGGGACCGACCAGCTTGGCTGTCAAAAGAGATGTATCGCCAGTCCCACATCCGAGATCGAGGACACGCATTCCGCGTACGACGCCGGACCGCTCCAGGACCTCTTTCGTGACATCCAGCACGGATACAATTCGTCGCGCAAGCGGTATCCCTTGTCGCGTTTCGCGCAGAGCATGAGAAGCATCGTTCGTGGTGCTTACCGTCATCTTCGCGGCGATTCTCTTGTGCAGTTCACGCATTGCGACCTCGTCCCGCTAGAGTCATTCGTTTGCATTGTTTGGCTCCTGCGAGCCTATCAAAGTCCCGCGAAGTCGAGCTGATCCTCAAAGGAACGTCATTCGAGACTGCCAACAGCGCGAACGCGCCTGGCACCGCGACTATTTTACGCATTATCCGCCTCCAGATTTCCGCCGTCTCCTGCCGAGGGCAGGCCGATGGCACCATCGTCTGCACTAACAATACGAGTGCAGCGGGTGATTAATTGTAGAAATCGGACTCGCGTCTTCGCTTGGTGTTCTAAACGCACGAGAGCAAGGTTGAAGGCTGACTCCATCGCCGCTTTGGATAACCGTCGTCGAGATGGCGCGCGGGGTAGCGACCCATGTTGTCCATGCGATCAAAGGGATGGATGGCGCAGCATCGTGGACCACAGATCCACTCAGGAGTCCCTTCGCCTTTCCTCAGCCGTGGGACGGCCACCCGAGCCAGCCAAGTTCACATCAGTCGGAGTCATTGGATGAACTCGAGAGCTGGACGGTAACGCTGTTGCGATTGGCGCGAGCGCGCGATGCGTCCCATCTTCCTCGCCGAGGGCTCGGCTTTTTTGCCGCCCGTGTGGTGAACAATGGAAGATGGAGCGATGCCGAAGACTTCCCAATTCGTGGTCTCGCAAGAGACGCCCGCTGCGTGGCGCTTGACGTTCCGCAATCCGCCGATGAACTTGCTCGATCCGGATACGATCGAAGAATTGCTTCAGCTCAGTGCTGCAATGCAGGCGGATAAGCAACTCAAGATCGTCGTGTTCGAAAGCGCGGACCCTGACTACTTTATCGCTCATTATGATATGAGCCGAGCACGTGAGGTTGCAGAGAAATCTGGCGCGCCGGCCTGGATCGAGTTCACCACGCGGCTCGCACAAATGCCGGTGATCAGTGTCGCGTCCATACGCGGCCGCGCCCGCGGCGCTGGCAACGAGTTTGCGCTGGCCTGCGATCTGCGTTTCGCAAGCCTGGAGAAGGCGATCTTTTGCCAGCCCGAGGTTGCGGTGGGTCTCGTGCCAGGCGGCGGGTCGATAGAAAGGCTGCCGCCGTTGCTCGGGCGGGCTCGCGCGCTCGAGGTATTGCTCGGCTGCGAGGATATCGACGCCGCGACTGCGGAACGTTACGGCATGGTGAACCGGGCGCTTCCCGATGCCGAGTTGGATGCGTTCGTGGCCAATCTCGTGCGCCGCATCGCATCCTTCGATCGACAGGCACTGGGTGCGGTCAAGCGCCTGGTCAATCGCGATATCCTCCCCCCGCCAGAGGCGATCGCGGAGAGTCTGGACAGTTTCCGCCAATCCATGACTTGGGAAGGCTGGAAGCGCCGCGCGGTCCCGCTGATCCAGCGTGGCATATCGAAGCCGGGCGATTTTGAACTGCGCTTGGGACATCACGTGGGCGAACTCATGCCTCCGGGCCCAGATGTCGGTACAGCGTGAAGAATTTTTCGCGCATCTCCTCAAGGTCGCCGAAAGGATGCGCCTGCAGTGCCTTATCAGCGAAACGAGGGAGCGGGCGGACCGAAGGGTTCTGCGCTGCCGCGGCACTGCGTTCTGCTCGGGCGGTTTGACCGTCCAGTGTCCATTTTCTCCAAGATGCCAGCGCCGGAGCGCTCTAACGTCGACAGGTCCCCGTGTGGCGACGACAAACCGCGCGGAAGCAGGAGCCCAAGGATATTTCCGACGCGCGCCAGTGTGGCGGCCCGCCAGGGGCCCGACATGAAGGAGGGCGGAAGGTCCGGCCTTCAGAAAGCTAGAGGAGACGAAAATGGGTCAGACTGCAACCAGTTCCAATGAAGGTGCTCGCGCATCAGAGACGGCGGAATTCGATGCCGTTGTCATCGGCGCCGGCATCGCAGGTCTCTATCAACTCTATCTGCTGAGAGAGCAAGGTCTGAAGGTCAAGGCGATCGAGACGGCCTCAGGTGTCGGTGGCACCTGGTATTGGAATCGCTACCCGGGCGCGCGCCTCGATTCCGAGAGTTATATCTACCAATATTTCTTCTGTGAGGAGCTCTACAGGCGGTGGAGCTGGAGCGAGAAATTCGCCAGCCAACCGGAAATCGAACGTTGGCTCAACTATGTGGCGGACCGGCTCGATCTTCGCAAGGACATTCAGTTCAGTACGACGGTCCAGCGAGCCCACTTCAACGAGGACACCGAAAGCTGGCTGGTCATGACAGACAACGGCGATGTGCTTGACAGCCAATTTGTCGTGAGCTGCTGCGGCCCGCTCTCTGCTCCCCTCACCTCGATATTTCCCGGTCAGGAAACATTCAACGGCCAACTGTTCCACACAGCGCGTTGGCCGGAGGAACCAATCGATTTTACCGGCAAGCGCGTCGGCGTCGTTGGCACCGGCGCGACCGGCATTCAGGTCATTCAGGCAATCGCCGACGAGGTCGATCATCTCAAGGTGTTCATCCGTACACCGCAGTACATGATCCCGATGAAGAATCCGCAATATACCGAGGCAGATACGAAAGCCTACAAATCGAAGTTTGAGTTTTTGAAGGAGCGTTTACCGAACACCTTTTCCGGATTTGAATACAGGGCAGAGCAGACGTGGGCGGCGCTGACGCCTGCGCAGCGCTGCGAAGTGATCGAAACCTGTTGGAACGACGGCTCCCTGAGGCTGTGGGTTGCATCCTTCTTTGAACTTCTCACGGATGAAGAAGTGAGCGGCGCCATTTCCGAATTCGTGCGCGAAAAGATGCGCGAACGTCTGATCGACCCACATCTGATCGAGCTGCTGATTCCGAACGATTACGGATTCGGCACTCGCAGGGTGCCATTGGAGCAGAATCTTCTCGAAGTTTTCCATCGTCCCAACGTCGAGATCGTCAGCGTCAAGGCCAACAGGATCGAACGCGTGACGCCCATCGGCATCCAGACGGCTGACGGGACGAACCACGAGCTCGACATCATCATCTTGGCCACCGGATTCGACGCGGGGACGGGCGCGCTAACACGGATCGATATCCGCGGCCGCGACGGACGGTCACTAAAGGAGGAATGGAGCAGAGACATTCGCAGCACCATGGGCTTGCAGATCCACGGCTATCCAAATCTCTTCACGACCGGCGCGCCGCTCGCCCCCTCTGGTGCATTCTGCAACATGACCACGTGCCTGCAACAACAGGTCGAGTGGATAACCGAGTGCATCATGTACATGCGCGGGAACAATCTAAGGGTCAGCGAGCCGACAAAATCCGCGGAAGACGAGTGGGTGGCGCATCATGATGAGATCGCGAATATGACGCTCTTCAAGAAGACGAATTCGTGGTACCTGGGCTCGAACGTTCAGGGCAAACCGCGGCGTCTCATCGGATACGCGGGTGGCGTCGGCAGCTATCGTCAAAAATGCGATGCGGTCGCTGCGAGCGGCTATCAGGGCTTTAAGATGCATTGACCGCGACGCGCAGAACGAAGCGGTCATGGTCGACCTCCTGCATAGGCTTGAGAACATAGGGCCGCGGCACGGTAAACCTCCAGAGAGCCCGCCTCGATTATCTGGGACCGCTTCAGATCGAGCGCGCCTGCCGGCGGACCTCATTCGCGACCTGCCTCAAAGACTCCGCCGGCGCCTGGCCGACCAGACTGTAGCCGATGCCGCCGTCCCCCCAAACAAAGCCGGAGGTCCCGCTGTTCGAGTGGGCGGTTATTGGCGCATTCTGGTCGGCTTTGCTCATAGGGCGCGTCAGCATGACAATTCGGCTGCCGTGGTCATCGTCATACATGAACATCGCTGCCGGCCCATGCGCGGTGGCGACCAGGCGTCCCCCCATCAGCCGGTAGCCCGAATTCGCCAGATCCGGGACCTTGACCGGCTGGCTGAGCCGGCTGGAGACCCATTGTGCGAGTTGGGCCCCGTCGGATGCGCGCATCTCCACCGGACGCACGTGGTCCGGCGCGTAAACATTGTAGGAATAAGCCGCTTCCTGCGCGAACGCCGTAAGACCGCCCGGAGAGTCTTGCAACGCGCCACGCATGACCCAGCCACTGATGCCGCCGGTGCTGAGCAGCAACATCGCCGCGATCGCCCACCAGACCGGTGCAAGCGGCCGCCTGCGGCTCTCGATGATGCGCGACAGGTTCAGTTCCGCCGGCACGGGTTCGTCGGCGATCGGCGCGAGCGCCGCACGCAGCCACTCGCGCTGGTCGGCAAAAGCGGTAATGCGCTTGGCGACGTCCGGATGTTCAACCAGGTAGGAGGCGATTTCCGCCTGACGCTCCGGTTCGAGCACATCATCCACATAGGCGTGGAGATCACCTTCCGTGATCGGCCGATTCATTTCAGCCTCCGCATTTCGACCACATTGCCTGTTGCACCGGCGCCACCGTCGAGCTCTTGCTGCAGTTTTTCGCGCGCCCGCGACAGGCGCGACATCACCGTGCCAACCGGAACGTCCAACACCTTCGCCGCCTCGGCGTAGGAAAGGTCCTCGACCGCAACCAGCAGCAACACGCTGCGCTGCTCTTCAGGCAGTCTTGCAAGCTTGTTGAGTACATCCTGGTAGATAAGCCGATGCTCCTGCGAGGCAGCCCCGCCGAACTCGCTTTCGCCCGCCTCCTCGATCGGCACGTGCCTGCCGCGCGAGGCCACCTGACGGAACTGATCGGCCGCGAGGTTGTGCAGGATTGTGAACAGCCAAGCGCGCACGCTGCCGTTGCGCCGCTGGTGCCAGCGGCTGACGGTGCGCTCCAGGCAGTCCTGCACCAAATCGTCGGCGCTTGCGCGGTTGCGCGGTTGCGCGTGAGCGCCCGGGCATAGCGGCGGAGCGCGGGGACGAGCGGCTCGACCTGAACCATCATATCCTTCATCACGCGCTCCGCCTGCCGTCCGTTCCGGTTAAAGTGAACGTCATCGGGTCTCGATCTGAACCGCCTCGCCTGGCATCGCCGCGTCGCCAGATGCGATGACCAGGTATCCCTTGTCGGCCTTGGTCGCCTGATCAACGATCTGCCTGATCGGACCAGCGGCGTTGACGATAGCCGATCCGGCCGGATTGGTCATGAAGGCGGCGAGCGGCTGCAAGGGTCCGCTGCCGTCCTCATGTTCGGTGAGCGCCAGCACGTATTTCTGCTTGGGCTGAAGCCCCGTCACCGAGGCTTGCAAGATCTGGATCAGACCCTGGTCGAACAGCGAGACGCTGGTCGGTGCCTTGCTCTCCTTCGGCCCGCCTTTCGACGCCAGCGCGAGATGTGCAACCTGCCCCGCAACGCCGAGCGGCTGGAGATTCTGCCGGTCATCAGGGTTGAGTGCAGCGTTCGGAACGTAGGCGATGGCCTGAGGCGCCTGCCCGATCGGAACGTTGGCGACCACGGTATTAGTCGCGATATCGATGGCCGCCAGCGCATCGGCATTCTCAAGTCCGACATAGATGCGCGAGCCGTCGCCGAAACGGCCACACGCCATGCGGAAGATTGCCGACCGGGATGGTCGCGACATCGGAGAAATCATCCGTGCGGAACACCTTGACCTCGTTCAGGCCTCCGACCGTGATATAGGCGAATGTGCCCTTTGCGGTGTGGGCGAAGTTCACGTGATTGGTGATCGGACCGGTGTCGATCGTCTTGATCGGATTGAACGGCGGCTCCCGTTGAACACCTGCGTCTTGCCGATATCCTTCAGCGTGAACCAGACCTGGTCACCGTCCGGCGTCACTGCGATGTTTGGACAGAACGGGCTCTCCTGCTTGACCTTCGCGATGATCTTGTGCTCGGCCACCGACACGACGTCAGTTTCCGGATTGAAGGACGAACAGATGTAGCCGTACCTGCCGTCAGGCGAGAATATCTGCATGCCCGGGCCGTTGGAGTCGTGATGCGCGTCTTCTCTTCAAAGCTCTTGGCATCGATCACGGAGATATAGTTCTCGCCGCGCACCGTCACCCACACCTCCTTGCCGTCGGGCGTATAGAAGGCTTCATGTGGCGAGCGGCCGATATAGGTCACGTGCTTGACGGCGTCGGTCGCCGTGTCGATGAAGGTCACCGAATTCGAACCGATCGAAACCACGGCAAGCGTGCGATGATCAGGCGAGTACCCCATGCCGTGGACCAGGACCTGGCCCTTGTAGAGCGGGCTGAAATTGACAGGCTGCGGATCGCCCAGCCGGATCACGCCGAGCAGCTTGTTGTCGACCGGGTCCGTAACCGACACCGTGTTCGAGAACTGCTCCGCTGCGTAGACGCGATCATGATGACTGATCGGAATATCGGGCGATGACAGCGCCCCCGGCGCCTGCCCGGCCCATGCACCAGAACTCGTCGCCAGCATCGTGGCCGCTAGGAAAAAATGTCTTCCAGCTCTTCATGTCTCAACTCCTAGTGCTTCATGGCGCCGGGCATGTCCATCTGCATGCCCGAATGGTGGTGATCATTTGCAGCCCCGGTGGACTGCTGGGTCGGCGCCGGCGTGGTATCCGTCGCTGGCTCCCCGATCGCGAGTTACATGGCCGCGATCTCCTGCATCTGGTCGACGATGATTTCCTGGGCAATGCGCCGAAGCTGCTCGTTCTTGCCGTAGCGCAATTCGATCACGGCCATGTCGATGGCGCCCCGATGATGCGGGTTCATCATGGCGACGAAGTCGCGGTCGACATCGCCGGTCGGCTTCGCCGCCATGTCGCTCATCATCTTCGCCATCGCGACTTCGTTCTCTTTCAAGAGCGCAGTTTCATCGGCGCTGAGCGCCGCAGGCGGACCGGCCGGGTGGGATTCGTGCGCGAACACCAGCGGCGGCATGGCGAAGGCGATCAAAACCCGTGCGCCAACCAGCGCCGCAGTGAGGCCGGGTCTGCGAAATCGATCGACGAATGTTGCCCAGAGGCGGCGGAATGCCGAACCGTACATGCTGAACTCCCATGCTGGTTGCGTGGAGGTGTGACGCAAGAGCGGCAGCTCTATTCCGTCCGACCGTCAGGATTTTCGTTTCCGACCAAAGGCCTTCGAGAAAACCAAATCAAAACAATGACAAGGCGCACCATTCGGTCTGATCACGTAATCGTCAGCGCATCGGAACGCCGCTTCAGGGACAATTAATGGCCCGCTTCCGCCCCATCCGCGAGTCAAAGGCAGAACCCGACGCGCGCATGGTGCGTGAGTCGCCCAGGACGACAAGAATATCCCATAGTCCGGCTCGCCCTCTCTGAGCGCCCGACAGCGGTGTACCTGGTCAATGTCCTGCGGTGTGACCTTGATCTCACCATATTGGCGAGCCAGCCGTATCGTGCCGTAGACCAGCATGGCTGACGGACTCGCTGGCGATCACACGAAAAAGCCAGTGTTTGGGACTCTCTCCGCAAAAAATAGCGCGAATAGCAGCGCGTTCTCAGCGCCTTACGAAATCGAGTCGTTCTCAAAACGAAAAACGGGGTAATCGAGTCGTTCTTAAAGTCAAAATCGAGTCGTTCTCAAAATGCGGCGTCGAACGATTTCAAAGCGATAACCGAGTCGCTCTCAAAGTGGCCCCACATCGCCGCCGCTGCCCGCGAGCTGCGGCCGGGCCAGCCAACCCCAACCGAAATATCGAAAACAACCCCATGCAAAGTAGCCGGCCGGCGCGGCCAAAGCGGGCTTCGAGTGACATTGACACGTCGGGCAAATCAGGGGCACGACGCTACGATCGAGCACCAGAAGCGCCTGGCCTCGTTGCACATCGCTTTGCCGTAGATTGAGGGAACTCAACGCGGAAGCAGCGGACCGAGAGGTCCCAGGTCGATATTCAAGTCCTCGGCGGCGAGCCCGAAGTGCTCCCGCAGGCGCGATATGCGGTTGTCTAGAAGCATCAGCGTCATGCCGACGCGCTCCTCCTCCGCTTCGGTCAAGCCGCCCTCGTCGAGACGACGAAGCGCCTGTCGCTCCATGAGCTGACGCAGCAACTCCACGACGGTGAGCACCAGGCGTGCCAGATCTCGTTCGACGGTGTCGGGCGCCATCGAAATGCGCCGGCGCGGCCCCGGCTGATGTCCAGCGACGCCGGCGCTCACTGGTCTCGCCCCGCTGCACCAGATCGCGTGGTCCGTCCGAGCGACGTGATCAGAGCGCGAAGCGAGATCTGCACCATGTCGATGTCGGCGATCGCCAGCGTGATGTCTCCGGCCAGGACGATGCCACCCGCCAGGAGCCGGTCGAGCAGGTCGACAAGCGCGATCTCTCGGGCCGGGAACGCGGCGGGGCTCACGTGCGCTCCTCGCTGTCGGCGAACGAATAGGGCGGCCAGGGACCCGTGACCTCGAGCGTCACGTGCGGGTTTTCGGCGCCCAACCGCTGTGCACGGGCGGCGAACTCTTCGGCGCGCCCGGCATCCACCAGGTAGGCTGCGTTGAATACATTTTCGCCCGGAGCAGCGGACATCTCGGCGCCTTGCGTTCGGTGTTGGCGACGATCGACGGCAAGCCCGGCGAGAACGGCGTCCATCTGCTCGGCCGCAGTGCTTGCGCACCGCCACGCGTGCTGGCGCCGATCGCGCTGCTCGCGGCGGTTGCGCAGGTAGTCCCTGCCGGCGCGCGCCGATCCGGACCCGCCTGTTTTCTCAGCCATGGACATGACGTCGGCAGATGCGCGCGCGTGCTGCACGTAGATTTTCACCCCCACCTCCACGCGGCCCGCGAGTCGATCCAGCGTCTCGCGCAAGCGCCGGTACTCCCGGCGTAGCAACTGCGCAACGCGGTCGTCGGTGCGGTGAACGGTCGCGAGGCGGAACGGCAGCGTTGGTGTGCACGCGGCAACCGTCGCCACGACCCTGTGGTGCGCACGTGCGATCACCTCCAGCTCCGCCAGCGTCTCCAGCCTGGCTCGCAGCGCGGTCTCGTCGGCGGCGGCAGGTGCAAGCGGACTGACCACGGCGACCAGGTCTTGGTGGCGGACCAGGTGGATCGCGGCGCCGTCGACGCCGACGAGGCCGGCCGCCTGCGTTGGATTGAACGGGCGCGCGACCGCGTATGTATAGCTCGCCGTGCTCATCGCCGTGCCTCCAGAGTGGCGGTTTCCAGCGCCCTGATCTGCTTGCGCAACCGCGCGTTCTCTGCCGCGAGCTGCCGCGGCCGAGGCTGGGAAAGCGCCGGATCGCGCTCCCACCAGTCGATCCCCATCGCCTTGGCCTTGTCCACCGACGCGACCAACAGCCGGAGCTTGATGGTTAGAAGCTCGATGTCGAGCAGATTGATCTTGATGTCGCCGGCGATGATCAGCCCCTTGTCCAGAACCCGCTCCAGAATGTCGGCCAGGTTCGGCGAAGCACCCTGGCGTCCGTGCCACTCCATCATGCGATCAGATTCCATCATGCGATCATTCCTCGCTTTCGTCCCTCGTCCAGCCGGTCGAGGATCTCGTCCTCGCGTCGATCGAATTCCTCGGCATCGATCAACCCTTCATCCAGTTGCCGCGAAAGCTCGGCCAGCTCGCGCCGGATGGCTGCCGGCGCCGCAATGCTGTTCGGCAGCGGCGTCGACCACCCGGTCGATGGTCCACAGCGCGAAGCGAGCCGGCGCGAGCGGCAGCAACAAGACATGCGACAGGAGTCCCACCGCCACGGCCCTCACACGTACGCTTCGTTGCCGACGAAGCTGTAAGGCGGCAAGGGCCCGTACAACTCGACGCTTGCGTAGCCGGGCAGCTCGCGGCGCAGCGGCGACAGGGCGCCGTCGAAGTCCGCCCGGGCGCCGGACGCCACCAGGAACGATACGTTGACGAAGCAACCGTCGACCGGCGGGCCTCGACGTATCTGCGCGGCATGTGGTTGCAGGCGGGCGATAACCTGGCCCGCGTCACGCGCGCGCCGCTCCGCAACGACGGCGGCCACGTGCTCGCCGAACGCCACTTTGTCCTGGTGGCGGCCGCCGTCTGCGGCGCGAAGTGCGTGATTCCGCGCGCGCAACTCGTCGTTCTGAAGCAAGACGTCGCGGAGAAGAGCTTCCTCCGCATGAACGCCTTTGACGTTGAGCTCGACATGGCCATCGATCCGGGACAGCAGCTCGCCATAGCGACGCGCCCCCGATCGAAGCTCCGTCTGCACGGCCTGGTCGTCGGGCGCGACCATCCCGAACCGCATCGGCAGCACGGTGCCGGCCGCGTAGATCCGTCCGATGACCGCATCGTGCTTCACCAGATCGCGCCGCTTCGCGCGCAAGTTCTCCGGCGCGTCGCTAACCACCGCGACGAGATCCTGCTCGCGCACGAGCCGGAGGGCGGGAGCGTGCTCCCCCACCCCCACCGCCCCTTCGAGCGGTAGTGGATGGGAGGCACGCGTGACACAGTAGACGTAGCTGCTCATCAGTGATCCTTTCCGTTGCGTCAGCCGATTTCCGTGCGTGCCCGGCCGGGTAGCTCGAGCGGCAGCGCGCCGTCGGGCAGCGAGCGGCCGATCCGGGGGCTGCTGCCGGTGAGATCGAGGCGGCCACACACCTCGGCGAAGCGCAGGTAAGCATCGACGCCGGCCACGACGACCCGCGCATCGATGGTGACCACCTCGAGGCCGATCACCGACACACGCACGAACACGTCGATGACCAGCCCGCGGTCCAGGATCAATTCAACGACTTTGTACAGCTCGCCCGACAATCTGCCACCGTTGGCTTGAGGCGTTTGAGTCATTGCTATTGCAGTCATACGGTTTGCTCCTTCCGGAAAACACGATCTGTCCTTCCGGAAACTGATACGCGCATAGCTTCGCATTAGTTTCAGAACGAGAACGTAAGCCGCGGCGCGTCGCGCTGCCGCATGCGCTCGCCGCCAATTTTCACTGTCGGCGCAAAGGGTTTCCGTGGGGCCTTACTGCCGAGGCAGGCATAACGCGGCGCTTCGGTAGGTGCGCAATTGAGATATTGACCCCTTTCGGCGTTCAACACTCCGGCTCCGATGCAATTCTGATGACAGGCAACCTCGCCAAGATCGGTTGCCGCACAGTCACGGGTCTTCAATGTCTTCGAAAGAGCGAATGAAGATGTCCTCGGCCGCCTCGAGCTTGCGGCGGACCTTCTCCATGGCGGACGGCAGGACCCAGCCATGGAGAAGGTCCGCCGTTGCGCAAGCCGCCTGGTTTGCGAACCAGTGACTATGGCAGAGTTCTTCGCCGCCTTAGACATCGAGCGACCGATCGGATCAGCGTCGGCCAGCGAAAGGGCTTCACTCCGGCTTGATGCCGGCCGCCTTCATGACCGGCAGCAGCCGCTTTTCCTCGGCATTGCGGAATGCCGTGGCTTCCCCGGGCGAGGTCGGCCAGACCGAAGCGCCGAGATCGGCATATCTTTGCTTCACTGCGGGATCGGCGAGCGCCTTCAGAATCAGCGCGTTGATTTGCGACGCTACGTCCGGCTTCATGTTCGCGGGACCGATCATCGTCGTCCAGGAGGTCATCGCATATCCCGGCAGCACCTCAGCCATCGCGGGTACGTCCGGCAGTTCGGAAATGCGCTTTGTCGCGGTAACCGCAACCGCCTTGATCTGTCCGGACCGTACGCTCGGCAGCGAGCCCGGCAG
Organism: Bradyrhizobium sp. USDA 10063; assembly: GCF_054063735.1. Taxonomy (NCBI): domain Bacteria; kingdom Pseudomonadati; phylum Pseudomonadota; class Alphaproteobacteria; order Hyphomicrobiales; family Nitrobacteraceae; genus Bradyrhizobium; species Bradyrhizobium sp. USDA 10063. Next base: position 2,910,157 of record NZ_JBSSGP010000002.1, read on the forward strand.
GTTGTCGAACAGCATGTCGACACGGCCGCCCAAGAGATCTGTCAAGGCAGGACCGGCGCCCTTGTACGGAATATGAACCACCTCGACCCCGGCCATACTATTCATCATCTCGCCGGAGAGATGCAGCGTCGTGCCAAAGCCGGCTGAGGCGTAGGTGTATTTGCGTGGCTCCTTCTTGAAGGCGGCCAGCAATTCCCGGATGTCCGACGAGAACAGGTCTTTTCGGGCGCAGAGGATGTTCGGCAATTGCCACATGCCGCCGATGAAGGTGAAATCATTGACGGGGTGATAGGGAAGTTTTGCGTAAGTGCCGAGCGCCAGCACATTGCTTGCGATGCCGCCGAGGCCGACGGTGTATCCGTCCGGCGCTGATTTGGCGACCGCGTCCGCACCGAGCGAGCCGCCCGCCCCGCCCTTGTTCTCGACCACGAACGACTGCCCGGAGATGTCGCTCATCTTTTGGCAGAGAATGCGCGAAAGCGTGTCAGTGGCGCCGCCAGCCGGAAAGCCGTTGATGTAACGCACCTGGCGGGCAGGCCACGCCTCATGCGCGCTGCCCGCGCGAGGCGCGAGCATTGGTGCGGCGATCGACCCGCCAAGCGCTTTCAGCACGGAACGACGGTTCATACACAGCGGCATGACTTCCCTCCCCGATCGGCTGTTTATGTCGGCGGTCGGGACTGGCGCCGCCTCTCTTTTTGCGAATTGAAGCGGCCGATCCGGGCGATGGTCAACGGCAATTTGCTGGCTGCGGCCAGCCATCACAGTCCGGCGGCCATCCGTTCAAAATGCCGCTGTAATTCCAGGCCCCCGATAGGCGCCGCCATGATCGAATGCATGCAGGACCGTTGATATGCGACGCCAAAGTGCCGCTCAGGTAGGTATCACGGATGTTCGAAGGCAGACTCCGATGGAACCAAATTAGACTCAAATGGAGGCCGAGAATGCCCGTTGGAAAATCATGCTTTTCGAAAGTGTAGACTCAGATCCAACCAGAACCGACAGGTCGTGACGAATCCCGAAAATCCCTTGGGCGCACCGGCCCGCAACCTTCGGAGCCGGACAAACCTGCGTCCAGGGCAGACAGCAGGATTCTTTCAAATGCGGACCGACGCGAATACACGAGCCATGTACGCGGAAACATCGTCCGAGATTTCCGCGCGCGAGGCGTTGGCGACGCCGGCCAGGGCCTTCGCCAACTCCTTCTTGAACTCGATCTGCATCGAGCGGGCGATCTGGATCCGCTGCGCTTGCGGAGATCCCGCCCCGTGCATGGATTCGGTCAGATACCCTACGGCGTTCCTGCCGAGCGTCATGTTTTCCACCAGCCGCAGGATCCGGATCCTGTCTTCGGTCGAGACCTCGGGACGCCCCTTCAGATATTTTTCGATCAGAGGGCCGATCGTCTCATGCCGCAGTTCGCGCTCCGACGGCAGGGTGACCATCAACCCGCCGGCGAGATCCTGCGCCAAGCGGCCGATCTCGTACGGAAAGCGCGTGACGTGGTGCTTGCAGACGTTCGCCAGCATCTCGTCCGGCAGGTAGGCTCCAGACTTCATCTCGATCCCCTGATGGCTCGCGGCGATGCCGGTCCCGTATATCGTCTCGTTGAGATGGGTCATCTCGACCAGCTTGTCGCGAACGTGCGAGGCGCGCTCGACACCGTTGTAGTCCGCGATGGTGGCGGCAGCCCCGATCAGGACGTCGCCAACGCCGGTCTTGCAGACGTAGCTGCGGCGATGATAGCAGGTGAAGCGTTCGACCAGCGTGGAGGCGAACTCGAACTCCCCGTCGAGGAAAACGAGTTCCCGAGGAATGAAGACGTCCTCGAACACGATCATCGCTTCCTGCCCCGAGAAATGCGCGTTGCCGGCGTCGATATCGCCGCCTTCGGCGCTGCGGGTGTCGCAGGATTGCCGGCCGTAGATGTAGGTGATGCCCTCGGCATCGACGGGTATCGCGCCGACGATGGCGTAGTCCTTGTCGGCGGCTTCCAGCCTCATCGTCGGCATCACGATCAGCCAGTGCGAATTCAGGCAACCCGTCTGGTGCGCCTTCGCGCCCGTGACGTAGACCCCTTCGGGAGTACGGCGCGTGACATGGACGAAGAGATCGGGATCCGCCTGCTGCGACGGCGATCTGCCGCGGTCGCCCTTCACGTCGGTCATCGCGCCGCCGATGACCAGGTTGGCGCCCTGCATACGCGCAAGGAACCGCTTGAATCGAACGTGGTAGTCGGTCCCGTACGTCTCGTCCAGATCGTACGTCACCGAATGCAGCGAATTGAGCGCATCCATGCCGACGCAGCGTTGGAAACACGTGCCGGTCAATTGTCCGAGACGGCGCTGCATCTTGTTCTGCATGACGAGATCGCCGGCGCTCGCCGAGATATGCAGGAAACGGTTCACACGACCGCCGGTGAGCGGCGAGATGGCGGAAGCCAGTTCGTGATCCTCGTTGGCGAGATCATAGGTCCGAGCGACCGCGTTGATCGAAGGCCTGATGATGGGATGGTCGACCGGCTCTTCGACCGGTTCGCCCATCAGATAGACCTTCAGCTTCCGCCCCCTCAGGCTCTCGATGTACTCGGCGCCGGACCCGATCGGATTCTGCGACCGGGCCGGACCGGCGGCGACTTCCTGATCCATCACGATCCCTCCATCGGAGCGGGCCCACGATGGGATCGCATCGGAGCCCGCATCATTGACCTGCTTCAGCCCTTCTTCACCAATGGGCAGACGCTGTCCTTGAGTGGACGGAACGCCTGATCGCCCGGGATCACCTCGCGCAGCTTGTAGAAGTCCCAGTCGCCCTTTGATTCCGACGGCTTCTTCACCTCATACACATACATGTCGTGGACCATCCGTCCATCCTCGCGGATTCGGCCATTCTTGGCGAAGAAGTCATTGATCGGCATCTCGCGCATCTTGGCCATCACGGCGAGCGCTTCGTCGGTGCCAGCCGCCTCGATTGCCTTCAAGTAATGGATGGTCGACGAATAGTCGCCGGCATCACCCATGTGCGGCATTCGCTTCATGCGTTCGTAGAAGCGTTTGGACCATGCGCGCGTCTCGTCGTCGCGGTCCCAATAGAAGGCATCCGTCAGGATAAGACCCTGCGCCGCCGAAAGTCCGAGGCTCTTGACGTCGGTAATCCAGACCAGCAGTCCGGCGAGCGTCTGACCGCCCTTCGGAATGCCGAACTCCTGGGCCGACTTGATCGAGTTCACCAGGACGCTGCCCGATCCAGCCAGTGCGACGACCTTGGCTTTCGATGCCTGAGCTTGCAGCAGGAAGGAAGATTGATCGAATGTTTCGACCGGATACCTGGTCGACCCGACAATTTCGCCCCCCAGGCCTTTGACGACCGCAGCAGTATCAGCCTCCAATGCGTGCCCGAATGCGTAATCTGCCGTGAGAAAATACCAGCTCTTCTCGCCAGCGTGCATCAGAGCGCTGCCTGTGCCGCGAGCAAGTGCATAGGTATCGTAAGCATAATGTATGCTGTTCGGTGTGCAGGAATCGTTAGTGAGACGCGAGGCGCCCGAACCGTTGATGATGGCGATCCGGTTCTTCTCCTTCGCGAGTTGCGAAACGCCGAGCGCGATCGAGGAGTTGATGAGGTTCGCGACCAGGTCGACGTGGTCGACGTCGAACCATTTGCGCGCCAGGCCGGACGCGGTGTCCGGCTTGTTCTGGTGATCGGCGACGAGAACTTCGATCGGTTTTCCCAACACTTTGCCGCCGAAGTCCTCGACGGCCATCTTCACTGCGGTGACTGCTCCTTCGCCGGATTCATGCGAAAACTGTCCGGACATGTCCGTCAGCACGCCGATCTTCACGACGTTGTCCGAGATCGCCGCGCGCTGGGCGCCGGCGCTGCCGTTGACCATCAAGATCGCCGCCGACGCGACCAGGACGCATCCTATTCTCCGCTTCATGACCTTCCTCCCCAGGGCTTCGTATGCTTGCCGACTTGTGATTTTATTACTAGCATAACTAGACTTATGTCGCATGCATAACTAGACTTATATTTCGGGCGAGTCAACCGTGCGGTTGTGGTACAGGTGCGCAACTTTCATGGCCGTCGTCGCGGCGGCCGCGTGAATGGACAGCCCGGAATGCCCGTTGCCGCCAAGATCCAGACAACAAAGGCCTCGACGAAACCGAGGTCGCCGGCGCCCGCTGTGCGGACGAATGTCGGAAGGACCGAGCGCAACTGCTCGGTCGCGCGCACGCTGGACATCGTGTCCGACGCGTGGGCGTTCCTGATCATCCGCGAAGCGTTCTTTGGAACACAGACGTTCGAAGGCTTCCGCTCGGCGCTGGGCATCCCGCGGGCCACGCTCACCGATCGGCTGAGGAAGCTGACCCAGCTCGCCATCTTCCGCCAGGTCGCGCCCGGATCCTCTCAGCGTAAGGAGTACCGCCTGACGAAGATGGGCTTCGATCTCTATCCGAGCTTCATCGCTCTCATGCAGTTCGGCGATCGTTGGCTGTCCAAGGGCAAGCCGCCTCCGCTGACGCTGATCCACACCAACTGCGGTTGCGACAGCCACCCCATCGTCACCTGTTCCCATTGCGGCGAAGGTGTCGGCGCCAGGGAGGTAAAGTACCGTGACGGACCCGGTGCCGGACGCTGTCCCACCAAGCCCGGACGCAACACCAGGCGGGCTTCCGACGGAAGCCGGTTCATGCTTGGCCGCCCGAGTTCGGTTTCACGCGCCCTGGAGATCATTGGCGACAAGTGGAGCTTCATGGTCGTCCGCGAGGGATTCTTCGGCAACCGTCGCTATGACAAGATCCTGACCGAGCTCGCAATCGCACCGAATATCCTGACTGACCGGCTCAACCGCCTTGTCGCCAGCGGCGTGCTCCATCGCAGGCAGTACCAGAGCTCTCCCGATCGGTACGAATATCTTCTCACCGATATGGGACTGGACCTCTACGGTCCCTTCATCGCGATGCTGCGATGGGGCGACCGCTGGCTTTCCAAGGGTAAACCACCGCTGATACTCACCCATCTCAAGTGCGGACACGATTTCCAGCCGTCGGTGGACTGCGATCGTTGCAGACAGCCGATCGTCGCCGCGGACATGCGATATCGGCTCACATACGATCCCAAATCGTTCGGTGCCTTGGGGCCGCGATCGGTCGAATGAACGCCATGATTCCCGCTCACCCCCGGTTCAACGCTTCGACCAGCTTGAAACGCATGATCTTCCCGGAACCGGTCCTTGGAATTTCGTCGACGAGATGAATCGCCTCGGGAATCTTGTAGGCCGACAGGTGCGCCCTGCAATGATCCATCAGCGCAGGAATGTCGCAGTCACGTTCCTTCGCAACGACGAAGAGGCAAGGCACCTCTCCCAGGGTTGCGTGCTTCACGCCAACGACGGCGCAGTCCTTGACCTGGGGATGCCGGACGACGACGTCCTCGATCTCAGCGGGCGCGATGTTCTGGCCGCCGCGGATGATCAGTTCCTTGATCCGGCCCGTAATGGTCAGGTAGCCCGCCGGGTCCGACTTCGCGAGATCGCCGGTGTGGTACCAGCCCTTGCGAAGCGCGGACGCAGTCTCCGCCGGCTTGTTGTGATAGCCCTGCATCAGGTTCGGACCACGGACGATCAACTCGCCTTCCTCGCCGATCGGGACGTCCACGATGGAAGACGGATCGACGATGCGCACCGCGAGGCCGGGCAAGGGTAGCCCGCACGACCCCATCGGCCGCGCGCCATGCAGCCAGTTCATCGTCACCATGGTGGAGGTTTCGGTGATACCGTATCCGTCAAGCAACCGCGCCTCGAAGCGCTCCTCGAACGCTCTGTTCAGAGTCGCCGGCATGATGGCGCCGGCGGAGATGCAAAGGCGGACCGCGCCGAGGCGCTCGACGCCGCTCTCCTGGGCGCGATGCAGAAGATAGTGGAACATCGTCGGTACGCCGGGGAGCACCGAATACTTCCCCGTCTGCAGCAGATCGAGCACCTGCTGCGGCGAGAACTTCTCCATGATGTGCTCGCTCGCGCCGACGGCAAGCACGCCGAGCACGGAGAGATTGAGGCCATAGGAGTGGAACAACGGTAGCGGCGAGAGGACGACGTCTTTCTCCGTCAATTCCGCGATCGGCGCCCAGCACGACGCGGCGATCCATAGCATGCCGCGCAGCGACAGCAAGACGCCTTTCGCGCGGCCGGTCGTCCCGGACGTGTAGATGATAAAGGAAGAACGATCGATGTCGTCAGGATCGGACGGCGATGCGCGACCGCCGTCCGCGAGAGCCTGCAGCGTGACGCCCACCCTTTCCGCGTTCGGGCCTGCGAAGATCGAAACCGGTTCGATGGAGGCATCGCGGCAGATCTTGTCGGTCAGCCCCTTCCTGGCGGCCGTCGTGACGACGAATCCGCAGCCGGCATCCGTCAGACGATAGCTGATCTCGCCTTCCGCCGCATCATAGCTGATGGGCACCACGACCGCGCCGGCGCGCAGCGCGGCGAAGCATGCTTCAATCCAATCGACGCCGTTCGGCAGGTAAATCGCGATCTTGTCGCCGTCGCGCAGACCGGCTTTCGTCAGGTTGGCCGCAATCGAAGCGGTCCGCCCGGCGAGCTCCGCGTAGGTGACGGACCGCGACGAATCCCAATAGGCCACCTGGTTCGGTCGCTGTCTTGCGTGACGCTCGAGCAGCGTCGCGACGGGCGCGATCAGATCGACGTGAAGCATGCCTCCCTCCCCTAGACCATACTGTATCCGCCGTTGATGCTGATCACCTGGCCGGTGATCCAGCTTCCGGCGTCGGACGCGAGCAAGGTGACCAGGGGCGCGACGTCGGACGGCAATCCGAGACGGCGGATGGCGTAGGCCTTGACGAGTTTCTCACGGTTCGCGTCAACCCAGGTCTTGTCGTGGGCGGTCTCGATCAGGCCGAGCGAGATCGAGTTGGCGGTCACCCCCGATCGCCCCCATTCGCGCGCCAGCGACTTCATCAGCGCAATCGTGCCCGCGCGCGCCGCGGCCGCGAGCGCCAGGCCGGATTCGCCGACCCTGGAGGAGTCGCCCATGATCGAGATGATCCGTCCGCGGCCCGACGCCTCGAGCAGCGGGCCGGCGCTGTGGGAACAGTTCAGCGCGCCATAGAGACAGGTGTCGATCTGCTTCTTCCAGTCCTCGGGCGTGCTCTCGCTGAACCGCTTGCGGAAGACCAGGCCAGCGTTGTTGACCAGGATGTCAAGGCCCCCGAAATCGCTCTTGATGTCCGCGATCATCTTCTTGACGATATCGGCATCGGCGATGTCGGCCTGGTAGGCCTTCGCCTTGCCGCCGGCCTTTTCGATCTCGGCGACCACCGCTTCCGCCTCGGCCTTCGAACTGTGATAGTTGACGGCGACGCTCGCCCCATGTGCCGCCAGCATCTTCGAGATGGCCGCGCCCACGTCCCGTCCGCCTCCCGTCACCAGGGCAACGCGTCCTTTCAAGTCATTCATCTGCTTTTCCTTTTGCTTTGACTTTCGCTTGTTCCATCAGCCTGAAAATGCGTTCCGGCGTCATCGGGAGGATCGAGACACCGACACCCAAGGGCGACAGAGCATCGGCGATCGCGTTTGCGATGGCAGCCGGCGCGCCGATCGTGCCGCCCTCGCCCATGCCCCGAAAGCCGCCCGCAGCAGCCGACTCGCTCTCGACATGGACGACGTCCATGAGCGGCACTTCCGGCGCGGAGGGGATCATGTAGTCGACGAGGCTCGCGGTCAGGAGTTGGCCGTCCTCGTCGTAGATGAGCTCTTCCAGCAGGGCGGCGCCGACGCCTTGCGCCACGCCGCCGTGGACTTGGCCATCGACGATCATCGGGTTGATGATGCGGCCGCAGTCTTCCGCGACGACGAATTTCAGGATCCGCACGAAGCACGTCGCCGGATCGACCTCCACCGCGGCGATGTGGGTGGCGGCCGCGGTTGTTCCGTTGATCGGATCGTAGGTGTAGGTGGCACTCAACTCCTCGCGCGCCTCGACCGGCAACGTCTTCATGTCGGAGTAGACGGCCTTGGCGATCTGCTTGAAGGTCACCGCGCGATCGGTGCCGAGCACGAGAGCCTTGCCCTCGGCAACCTCGATGTCGTCCGCATTGGTTTCGAGGAGATGCGAGGCGACGCGCTTGATCTTCTCCTGCAGGATCTTCGAGGCGTGCTTCGCCGCGCCGCCGCCGAGCACCGCGCTGCGGCTCGCGTAGGTCCCGGTCGACATCGGCACTTCGTCGCTGTCGCCCTGGATGACGCGGACGTCCTCGAACCGGGCCCCGAGATCGTCGGCGACGATTTGGGCCAATGTCGTCTCGAGGCCTTGGCCATGAGAAGCAACGCCGAACGCCGCAGTGATCGCCCCCGTCGAGTCGATCGCGATCTTCGCCGTTTCGGAGCCGGTATTGATCGGCATTCCCGGCGCCACCGCGATCCTCGAACCGATGCCGGTCAGCTCGGCGTAGGACGCGATGCCGATTCCGAACAGCCGCCCCTGCCTGCGCGCTTCGGCCTGCTGCTTCCGAAGTTGGTCGTAGCCGGCCGCTTCGGCGGCAGCATCGAGGCACTCGATGAAGCCGGTCTTGTCCCAGATGATGCCGGACGCGATCCGGTACGGAAACTCCTCGGCCCGGACCAGATTCCGACGCCTGATCTCGAGAGGATCAATACCGAGCGCCGCGGCTCCGAGGTCCATCAGACGCTCGGCGACGAAGGTCGAGATCGGCCGGCCGACACCGCGGTACGGGCCGGTCGGTGGCTTGCAGGTCGCGACTCCTCGCACGGCGCCCCTGTAGGACCCGATCTTATAGGGCCCCGGAAGGAAGCTGACGACCTGGACGGGTTCCAGACCGCAGGTCCAGGGATAGATCGAGAATGCGCCCACGTCTCCGATCACGTCCGCCTGCAGCGAAGTCGCGATGCCGTTCACATCGAACCCCATCTCCGCATCAACGATCTCGGCGAAGGCCTGGCTGCTGCTGCTCACGTCCTCGAGTCGGTCCGCCGTCCACTTGACCGACCGACGAAGTTTCCGCGCGGTGATGCAGATCAGAAGCTCCTCGGGATAGAGCGAGCCCTTCGAGCCGAAGCTTCCGCCCACGTCGGGTGCAACCACCCGCAGCCGGTGGCCCGGGAGACCCAACGATTCCGAGATGGCGTCACGGACGATGCCAGGAATGTTCGACGAGGTATAAAGCGTGAGGGCGTCCCGGCGCCTCTCGTACTCCGCGGCATAGCTGCGCGGCTCCATCGCGAGCGGCGCCTTGCGCGTCATTTCGAAACGGCCGCCCACCCTGACCGCCGCAGCCTTCAGGTCGGCGGTGACGTCCCCCTTCTTGAATTCTCGCGCGATCAGGACGTTGGTGCCCGCCTCTTCATGCAGAAGCGGCGCGCCATCGGCGACGGCCGATTCCGCACGCGAAATCGCGCCGAGAGGTTCGTAGTCGATTTCGATCAGCTCGAGCGCATCCTCAGCGAGATACCGCGAAGTGGCGACGACGGCGACGACGGGCTCGCCGACATAGCGGACCTTCTTGGAGGCGAGAGGCACAATAGGCGTCGCATAGTAGTTCGGCATCCGCGAGAACGGAATCACCGGCTTGAAGTCGTCGGCGATATCCTCCGCGGTGAGCACAGCGACCACGCCCGGCGCTTCCCGCGCCGCGGCGGTGTCGATCCGTTCGATGCGCGCGTGGGGCTGGCCACTGCGCAGGAACGCGAGATGAAGCGGCCGGTCAGGTTTGCGATCGGCGGTGTATTCGCCGTTGCCGGTAAGAAGACGCGGGTCCTCGGTGCGCTTGATGGGCGCGCCGACGTTCCGCGGCCGCAGCACGTCGGAGGGATTCGCGCTCCGATCCTTACTCATAGCCGTCCGATCCCCTGCGCAGGCCTTGCCATTGCTGATCGTCGTGGCCGCAGATGATGGTGGCGCCCCCCTTCTCGATCCGACGGATCTCCTCGAAGGTCCTCAACTGCTGATCGACGTTCCAGGTGTTGCGTGGCGCTGTGTCGGCATCGAGGTTCTGCCGCAGGCTGACCGAGTCTGACGCGAGCAGAAACCGGCCGTCGCGATCCAGACTGACGAGCGCGCCGAGCGTCCCCGGCGTGTGGCCAGGCAGCGGCACCAGCACGACGCTGGAATCGCCGAACAGATCCTTCTCTCCGTTCACCGCCTCGATCGGCTGTCCGTAGTCCCAATCGGCCTTGAGATAGCCGGCCGCTTCCGCACCGGGCGCCTTTGCGGCTTCGATTTCCTTCGCGTGGGCCAGGATCGTCGCCTTCCTGAAGAACTCGTTGCAGCCGCAATGGTCGGGATGGAAGTGCGAGTTCACGACGATGTCGATGTCGTCGGGTCCAAGCCCCGTGCACGCAAGGCTCGGCAACAGGGTCTCGTCGGCACTCATCAGTGGCTTCATGACCTTGGCGAGCGGGCCCCAGCGGTCGTCGGCCTTGTCGACCACGGAAGGATGACATCCGGTATCGAACAGCACGTTGCCCTGCTTGTGCCGGATCAGCGCGCTGCTGACGGGAAGGTCGATCGTTTCGCTGCGGTCGGCACCGGGCACGTAGATGCTCTTCTTCATGCGAAGGCGACCCGCGGCGAGGAAGTTGAGTTTCATGACGCATTCTCCGTGCGCTTGGCGGCGGCGCTTCTGATCGCCGCGACGATGTTCTGGTATCCGGTGCAACGGCAGAGATTGCCGGAGAGCCCCTCACGGATGTCTTCGTCGGTCGCGAGCGGATACTTCCGGAGCAGATCTTCGCCAGTCATCAGCATGCCGGGCGTGCAGAAGCCGCACTGCAGCCCGTGGTGCTCGCGGAACTGCGCCTGCAGCAAATTGAGCTCTTCCGGCGATCCCAGCCCTTCGACCGTGATGATCTCGGCCCCGTCGGCCTGGACGGCGAGCATGAGACACGAGCGCACGCTGTCGCCATTCACCAGGACGGTGCAGGCGCCGCAAACGCCGTGCTCGCAGCCGACATGCGTCCCCGTCAATCCGAGTCTGTCGCGCAGAAAGTCGGACAGAAGCAGACGCGGCTCGACGTCCGCTACGTGGTAGGCCTCACCGTTCACGGTCACCGACAGTTTCGTTGTCATCGGATCAGCCCTTCATCGCCAACGCGGTCTGCAACGCGCGCTTGGCCAACTGCGCCAGCAGATGCCTGCGGTACTCGGCCGAGGCATGAAGGTCGTCGTTCGGAGAGACTTGGGACACGACGATCTCCGAGAAGCGATCGGGGGTCTGGTCGTCGAGCCGCATCGCGAGGAGCTCCTCCTCCGCCTTCCTGAGCCGCAGCGGCGTATCAGCCACCCCCATCACCGCGACGCGCGCAGCTTCCAGTCCGGAAGGCCCACGGCGGATCGAGACGGCGATGCTCGCGAGCGCGAAGTCGCCGAAGCGGCGCGCGACTTCCTCGAACGCCCAACCGTCCTGCTTCAGGATCGGAAACTCGATCTCCACCACGATCTCTTCGGGCATCAGACAATTCGTCAGCGCGTCGACGAAGAATTCCTCCGGGGCAATTGTCCGGCGGCCCGCCGGGCCCTGGACCGAGATTCCGGCTTCGTAGAAGCTCGCGAGCATCGGGAGTTCGGCCGCGGGATCCGCGTGGGAGAGACTGCCCCCGATGGTACCTCGATTGCGGATCGCAAGGTGGGCGACATGGCGCATCGCTGCCGACATCACAGGCAGCCTCGAGGCGATCAACGGCGAATGCTCGAGCTCGCGATGGCGCGTCAGCGCCCCGATGGCGATGCGGTCGCCCCGGTCCTCGATGTACGACAATCCCTTGATGCCGTTGAGATCGACGAGTACGGCTGGCCGCGCCATTCGGAAGTTCAGGAGCGGCAATAGGCTTTGACCGCCGGCCAACACTTTCCCTTCGCCGTTCGCCGAGATGAGCGCTTCGACGGCGGCGTCCACCGTCGACGGCAAAACGTAGTCGAATTTGGCAGGCTTCATCGGTCGCCCTCCAAAGCTGGTCCCTTCCCTGTCCGGCCTATTCGCCGCGAAACTGCGGCAACCGCTTCTCTGCGAAGGCTCGTCGGCCTTCCTTGAAGTCCTCACTGTCGGAGGCCGCATCGATGAGCCCCTGCGCAGCCGCCAGATCGAGCGCGCCGGGTCCCATCGAAAGACCGTTCAGCATGTACTTGGCGCCGGCGATCGACAGAGGCGCATTGGCCGCCAACCGCTGCAGGAACTTCTCGGCAGCGAGGCCTGCGTCTTCGTGCAGCTCGTCGATCAACCCCATCGACATCGCCCGCTCGGCCGGAAAGCGGTCCGCCGAGTAGAGAATCCGCTTTGCGTTCGACACTCCCGCAAGCGCCAGCAGGCGCTGCACGCTATGCACGCCGTACACGATCGACAGCCTCGCCGAAGGAATGCCGATCGTTGCAGTCTGATCGCCGAAGCGGAAATCGCACGCCAGAGCGAGATGACAACCGCCCCCGAGGCAATAGCCGGAGATCGCAGCCACGACCGGTTTCCCAAGCGCGGCGATCGCACCCGAACAGGCGTCGACCGCGAATTCATAGGCAGCGCTCTGATGCCTGTCGTCTCTGATCTTCTCGAATTCCGAAATATCTGCGCCGACGGAAAAGTCCTTACCCGCGCCCCGGAGGACGACGCCGCGCACATCGCGATCGCCGGCGAAGCGTGAGAATATCCCGGCCATTTCGCGCCACATCGCGAGCGTCACGGCATTCTTTACGGAGGGCCGGTTCAGAATGACATGGACGATGCCGTCGCGCCGCTCGATGCGAATTTCCTCCAACGTAACCCTCTCCGGCGCCCAGCCCGCACTTTTGGGGATTCTCCGACGAACAGCCGGCATCCGCTTGTTACTTGCATAAGTAGACTAATTCATTCGACCGCGTCAAGTTGCGAAGATGATCTGATGCCTTTTCATGCAAGTGTATGATCGATCGGCTGGAATCGCTGGGCCTGCTTGCTGCGGCCGTTGCAAGAGGTTGCTACCGGAACTCTCGACGGTGAGTGTGCGTCGGGGCTCACACTTGTGACCTCTCGGGCAAGAGCGGCGGCGCTCGACGCTTCAGCAGCACGTAGCCAAGCGCCGCACGCCAACGCGACCGCACCGGCAAAGTGCCGGCACGGAATGGCGGGCTGGCGAGCCCGCAGCCTCGACAATTCATTCGGCGGCAAGCGCCCTGTACTCTTCGGGATCGTGGAGGATCACTCCCGAGAGTGGATCGAACTGGCCAGTCCAAGGCTCGCGCGCGAGCACGGCCTTGGTATGGGCGTAGCCCGCTTCCCAGCGCTGTCTGATCCCTGCCGGGCTGAAGTCGACGTCCTTCGTGTGGTCTTCGTGCGACACCTGCGGCGCCAGCAGCTGCACCACGTGCATGCGCGTCTCGCAGCCATAGCTCATCAGCTCCTTGACGTCTCGCTTGGTGCGTTCGGATTCCGGCAGTCGTGCCGCGAGTTCGTTGATGACGTGGCGCAATCGATGCGTCTGCTGGTGTCGCGTGATCTGGCTTGCGATGCGGCTGGAATATTGGACGTCCTTGTGGCGGTTGAGAACCTCCGCCATCGTGCCTGGCTCGGCGCCAACTGGATTCCAGAGGTGGACGGTGAAGATGAGCGAGTCCCTGCGCGGATTGTCGTCCAGGACAACCTCGGTGGGCGTGTTGGAGAGGATGCCGCCGTCCCAGTACAGCTCGCCGTCGACGCGCACCGCGGGGAATGCCGGCGGCAGCGCGCCAGACGCCATGATGTGCTTCACGTCGAGCTTGCAGCGGCCGCTGTCGAAATACGTCATCTGGCTGGTGCGCACGTGCGCGGCTCCGACCGTGAGCCGCAACTTTCCTCTGTTGATCAGATCGAAGTCGACGAGTTCGGAGAGAGTGGCCTCAAGCGGCGCCGTCGAGTAGTAGCCGGCGTGGTCTGCGCCCAACGGATAGAAATCGCCGGCATGGGCGAGCGGATTGGGCGTGAAGAAGTTTGGTATGCCGTGAGCGAGGGTCGTCCAGTACGCCCATTTGCTACCGAACCCCGGCAATGCGCCATGCAGGTCCCACTGGTAAGTACGTTGGACTCTGCTCCAGAATTCGCGCAATCGTGGCACACGATCCTGCGGAGCGTTCCCAGCGATCAGGCTGGCATTGATCGCTCCGATTGACGTACCGACGATCCAGTCCGGCTCGATGGCAGCCTCTTGCAGTGCCTGGTACACGCCCGCCTGGTAGGATCCCAATGCGCCGCCGCCCTGTAGCACGAGTACGACCTGGCCCGGCAGGCCGGCCCGGTCCAGCGCGCGGCGCTGTGGGATAGGCGACGTATGTCCGATCGGTTGCTCCATTCGAGACCATCCTGGTTCCGCTTGTTGGCATGCGCTTGCCGCGGCCCATTCAATGTCCTGGCGCGGCGCTGTCAACTACCGAAGGACCGGCGTCGCGGTCGGGTATTCATGGGCGCTCATCGCTTTCTCGCCTTTGCCGGCAGCCGCTCGGCTGTCTGGAGAGATGGCCAATTCTCGCCCGGCATGGCAGACAGACGAAGCGATATCGCTTATTCCCGCGGAGAATAGGATGGACCGTCTGGCTTCAATGGAGACGTTCGTGCGGGTCGTCGAAACCGGCTCCTTCTCCGGAGCGGCCCGGCAGCTTCGGGTGGGACAACCGGCGGTCTCGAAGTCGGTGGCGCAGCTCGAGGAGTATCTCGGGGTCAAATTGCTGACGCGCTCGACCCGCGGCCTTACCCCGACGGAGGCCGGGCTTGGCTATCTCGAGCGTGCCAGGCGCGCCCTTGAGGAGGCGGCCGAGGCCGAGATCGCCGCGCGGGGAGCCGGCGCGGGACTCAAGGGGCGATTGCGGATTTGCGCTGCCGTCACCTTCGCGCGGATACATCTCGTTCCGTTACTGCCGAAATTCCTGGCGCAGCATCCCGAGCTGGACCTGGAGGTCGTTCTGGACGACCGTCAGATCGACCTCGTCCAGGAGGGCATCGACGTGGCTCTCCGGATGGGAAAGATGATGGACTCAACGCTGACCGTTCGCCGTATCGCGAGGTGCAAGCGCCTCGTGCTGGGCACGCCGGCCTACTTCGATCGCGCGGGCACGCCCTCGACCCCGAGTGAGCTGAGCAAACATCAGGCCGTCGTCTATCTCCAGGGCGAAGGCAGCATTTGGTCGTTTCGGCGCGAAAGTTCCGAACTGGCTGTCACCGTTCAAAGCAGATTGCGCGTGACCGCTGCGGAAGGCGTGAGAGCGGCGGTGCTCGCCGATGCGGGACTGACCATTGCGTCGGAGTGGATGTTCAGCCCTGAACTACGATCGGGCGCCGTGCGTGCAGTCCTGTCGGAATGGAGTCTTCCGGCCGTCGACCTGTGGGCCGTACTTCCCGCCGGGCGTGCCGCAACGGCCAAGGCGCGAGCATTCGTGGATTTCTTCGAACGCGCATTCAACGCGTGATGAAGGAAACCCGCCGTTGCGGTGATGAGAGCCGGCCACCGCCGATGAGACGAGCGAGCATGTCTTCGATCCTGAGCGGCATTCTGCGCTCGGGCTGAACGAGTACGGTGACACGCAACGGAGCCGCTCATCCCGAGCCTCCAGCCAAGGAGTGTCGCCATGTCCCGCATCTCGATCCTCAAGCGCTCAATCCGTACGGCTGCCGCCGCCATTGTCTTTGTCGGCCTGCTTTCGCCGGCTCATGCGAACCAGCCCGATGCTGTCGGCGCCGTTTCCGATCTCCAGATCCGCGCAACTGCAGATCACGCCGACGGCAGGCAAACGAATTCGGCTGTTGCACGGAACCGGTCGCTCGCGCTGACCTCGCGCCGGCCCTGGCTTGCGCCGGTCGGCCATCGGCAACCGCGCCAGGCCGACGTTCCCCAGTCGGAAGTCGTGTCGGCATGGGAACGCCAGCAACGGCAATTCGACCAGGAGCTGGATCGCAGGCTGATCATATGCCGCGGGTGCTGACCATCCGCGCGCTTATTCCCAACAGGAATAACCTGTAGTCCAACACCCCGGCTACCCGGCACGACGGTCTCCTTTACCTTCCTGGGCGTGACTTTAACGAAACGGGCGGCACCGCCGTCCTCCACGCACAAGACCAAGGAGAACCGTCATGTCGCTTCAAGCCAAGCTCGACGCTTTCAAAGCTGATTTCGAAGCCGGAAAGCCGCCCTACAGCGTTCCTCGCTCCGTCATCGAGATCATGCACCGCGCCACCGCAGAACTGATCGGGTCAGGTGCCGCCCAGCGCGCCAAGAAGGCAGGCGACGTCGCTCCTTCCTTCTCACTGAAGGATCCCGAGGGCAACGTGGTCAACTCGGCGGATATCGTTAGGCGCGGCCCGTTGGTGCTGAGCTTCTACCGCGGCGTCTGGTGCCCGTACTGCAACATGGAGCTGCAGGCCCTCGAAGCTGCCAAGACGGAGTTCGATAAATACGGCGCCTCGCTCGTCGCGATCTCGCCGCAGACCGCCCCGAACAGCCGCAAGTCGGTACGACAGAACAAGCTGTCTTTCCCGATCCTCTCGGATGTGAAGGGCAAGATCGGTGAGGCCTTCGGACTGCGCTTCAATCTGCCCGATTACCTGGTCGAAATCTACAAGCAGCTGAAGAACGATCTGCCGACGTTCAACGACGATCCGAGCTGGACGCTGCCGATGCCGGCCCGCTACGTCATCGGTCAGGACGGCGTGATTCTCTATTCCGAAGTGAACCCCGACTACACCCGCCGGCCCGAGCCTGAAGACATGATCCCGGTGCTTCAGCGCGCGGCTGCCGTCAAGGCTTGAAGCCCATCAGAGCTTCCCAGCATCAGCCATTGTCGAATTGGTATCGGCGGGGACCGCCGGCCTTGCGAAGACATCTCGGCCAGACGGTTCCTGCATCTTGCGCCATTGCGCCGGCGTGACGCCCATGTGGCTTTTGAAGGCGCGCTGGAACGCCGCTTCGGATTGATATCCGACTGCTTCCGCCACCGCACCGGTCGAAAGCGACGATTTCCTCAGTTCGTTCGCGGCGAGCGTCATCCGGATGTCGGTCAAAAGATCGCTCGCCGATCTTCCCAGCTTCTCCTGGAATTGCCGCGCGAGCGTGGCGCGCGACATGTTGCACAGGCGCGCGAGATCGGGCAGCGACCATGCGCGCGCCGGCTCGTTGAACAGAGCGGCCACAGCGGGTGCCAGGCGAGGATGACCGGCCAGGGCGAGGAGGCCGCGCGGCACATCTTCGGTCTCGCTGGCGAGGCGCAGCACGAGCGCGAACATCGCCGTTGAGAGCGCGTTGAGCATTGCGCGGCCGCCAAGCTGACCGTCCGCCGATTCGCTGCGCATCATAGCGACGAGACCTGCGACCTGCGCGCCGGTGTCCCGTTGTCCCTCTTGAGCGCCGCCTCGCACGACCAGGCGCGGCGGGAGATAACTGCGCAAGAGCCGATCGTGCGGGGGCGCGATCGCGAAATGTCCGCAGAGCAGATCGAGCCGCTCGCCTTTTCCGGCATTCTCACTGATCACGAGATTGAGCTCCTGGCGATTTCGCGCCGGCTTCGGCCGCGCGCCGCTGCCGTCGCGCATCACATGGCGCGGATTGCCCGGAAGCAGCAGGATATCGCCGGTCTTAAGGTGAAGCGGCCGCCCGCCCGCCGGATCTTCCAAGAGCGCCGAGCCGCTGACGACCGCGTGATATGGGATTTCATTCACTTCGCCCGGTCCTTGAACGATGCGCCATGGCGCGCCGTAG
Organism: Bradyrhizobium sp. USDA 10063; assembly: GCF_054063735.1. Lineage (NCBI taxonomy): Bacteria > Pseudomonadati > Pseudomonadota > Alphaproteobacteria > Hyphomicrobiales > Nitrobacteraceae > Bradyrhizobium > Bradyrhizobium sp. USDA 10063. Next base: position 2,927,879 of record NZ_JBSSGP010000002.1, read on the forward strand.
GAGCAGCGCAGGTCGAGCCGCCCGCGCACCGGCATCATTTCGAACAGCCGACTGAGCCAATCCATGGCGACCTCCTGAACGCAAGCAAATGAGACGAACGAGCATATAGTTGGGATATACGGACATTCAAAGCTTCAATCCGCGAGCCTACCGTCACTCCGCAATCGTTCATCAACCCAACGATGGAGTGTCACCATGTCTCGTCTCTCAGTCCCGAACCTCGAAACTGTCGTCGGCCCGTCGGGCCAGATCTATGCCCAGATCAAGAAGGCGATCGGGAGCGTGCCGAACACCTTCGCGGCTATTGCCGCCCATGGTCCCGCCGCGCTGAAGGCGGTCCTCGCCGCAGATGCCGTGCTCGCTACGGGCAGCCTGACCAAGCGTGATCAGGAGGTCATCAAGCTTGTCATCAGCGCTGCTGGCGGCTGCGACTACTGCGTCGCCGCCCACAGTCACCTCGCCGGGCTCGCCGGCGTGAAGCCGGAGGTGCTGAAGCAGATCCGCGCGGGCCAGCCCACCGGTGACGCCAAGCGCGATGCGCTGGTCCGCTTCGTCCGCAACCTCGCGCAGTCCAGCGGCACCGTCAGCGACGAGGATTTCGCTGCGATCAGGGCCGCCGGCTACAGCGACGCGCAATTGGTGGAGATCAGCCTGGCCTTTGCGACCACCGTCTTCACCAACGTCTTCAACCGCATCAACGACACCGAGATCGATTTTCCGGCGGCCGCGTGAAGCAACCCTGTGTCGGCCAGATTCGAATATGAAAGGATCACGACCATGACTACGATTACCAACACCACCAACAGGCCGATCGTCCGCGCGCTGGAGAGGTCCGGCCTGCTTGCGGAGGACCTCGACTACCACGTCGTCCGCGCCTCCATGGTGATCATGTTCTTCTTCTTCGGATACCAGAAGTGGTTTCCGTATGAGTTCGAGCGACTGGTCCCGTTCATCAGCAACGGGCCGCTGATCTGGTGGCTCTATCCCGTGTTCGGCCACGCCGGCGCCAGCTATTTCCTGGGCGTCTCGGAGTGGACCATCGGATCCCTGCTCCTTGCGGGCTTCTGGGACAAGCGGCTCGGCGTCCTTGGCGCCCTCGGTTCGACCGGCACGTTCATCGCGACCGTCACTATCATTCCGTTCATGCCGGACGGATGGGACGTCGCCGCCGGAGGTTTCCCTGCGATGACGGGCAACGTGCCCTTCCTGATGAAGGACGTCGTTCTGCTCGCCGTCTCGCTCTATCTGCTGAGGCAAGATGTGGTTCGGCTGATCCGGCAATGAAGTCACGTATCCGCACTCGACGGCGACGGCGTGCATGTTGGAAACGACATGCGCGTCGTCGATCGCGCGCTAGGCCCACGCAAGAGCTTCGGTGACGGGAGGGTCGTCATCGTTCTGAACTCGGCCGCTCAGCCGCGACGAATTCTGAGCGCTGCCATCCCTCCTGTGCCGAACATCCGGTCGTTGCATCATCGCTCGCAGGCGACCTGGCAGTTTCAGCGCGTACGAGCCTGCCTGCTTTGCCACGAACAAGATCGTGGTGACGCGGCCCAGCACACCGAGGAGGAGCAGGACCGAAAAGACATCGATATAGGCCAGCAAATCTCCCGCCAGCGCCAATTCGGGCGGAATTGGAATTCTCTGGGCGTAAGCAACGATAACGATAACAAGCGGTATGATCGCGCAGGAAATCCGTTTGCAGTCGCGCGCCCCGCCGGCCTTGGCCATGCACGCGAGCCAGCGTCGCATTGAAATTATCGCGCGACCTCAAAAATCGGCTATTGCTTTGTTGCGTCCATCCAAATGCCGGCCTCCGAACTCTCTCGGATGTGGTTGACAAGGAAATCCGAGAACACCCTGATCTTGGCAGGCAGCCTGACGCGGTTCTGGTAGGCGATGTTCATCGTCAATAGCGGCAGCTCCCAGTCCATTAGCACCGGCACGAGCTTGCCCGCCAGAATATCGCCCTGCACGATGTAGAGCGGCTGGATCAGAATGCCGAGCCCTCCGAGCGCGGCGCCGCGGATCACCTGGCCGTCATTGCTGTCGAGCGTCGGCGCAATCCGAATGGTTTGCGCGGCGTTTCCTTTGCGTAGCCGCAACGAATACGGATCGTTGGCGAGGTTGTAGACCAGCATGTCATGGCGCGCGAGATCCGCGGGCGCCTCGGGCCGCCCGCGGCTTGCCAGATATGACGGCGCGGCCGCGAGCACCCGCCGCATCTGTCCGATGCGGCGGACGATGATGTTGGAATCCGGTTCATGCTCGCGGGTGCGGATGGCGACGTCGATGCCAGCCTCGATGAAATCGGGATAGCGGTTGGCAGCTATGATCTGCACGTTGAGGTTTGGATAGAGCGCGCGAAAGGCCGGCAGCATCGGCGACAGATAAATGATCGCAAAGGATAGCGAGCTCGTGACGCGCAGCATCCCCTTTGGCGACAGCGCGCGATCGCTCACGGCATCCTCGGCTTCGGCGAGTTCGTTCAGAAGCGTGCTGCAGCGCTGCAGAAGCTCCTGCCCGGCCTCCGTCAACCACAGCCGCCGGGTGTTGCGCTCGATCAGGCGGACCGCAAGCCGCTCCTCGAGTGCGCTGAGATGGCGGCTCGCCGCCGCGTTCGACATCCGCAGCATCTCCGCGGCTTTGGACAGGCTGCGGAGTTCGGCCGTCTTGGCGAAGACTTCGAGTTGCAGCAGGCGATCCATTTTTGCACAAAGCGGAAAAGAGACTTGCAAAATTTGGCCTTTAATTCCGTTTTCCGCAAGGCAAAATGCCTCCAAACAACAACGATAGCAGGCGAGGAAAGCAGGGAATGTCGGGCCGGATCAGGCACATCGTGATGTGGCGGCTGCGTGGGGACACCGCCGAAGACCGGGCGGCGGCGCGGCTCAAGGTCAAGACGCTTTTCGAAGGCCTGAAAGGCCGGATCGCCGGTCTCAACCACATCGAAGTCGGGCTCGATGTCAGCGACGTCGACTACGCCTGCGACGTCGTGCTGGTCTCAGAATTCGCCGACCACGCCGCGCTGAAGGCCTATGCCACGCATCCGGAACATCTGCGCGTGCGCGACGAATTGGGCGACTTGCGGATCGGCCGCTTCCAGGTCGATTATCCGATCCGAGAGGCCGGCGCATGATCGGTTCGTTCATCTTTGAGAGCCTGCCTTGCCGGGTCGTGTTCGGCTGCGGCACGGTCAGCACTGCCAAAGCCGAGATCTGGCAGTGACCAACGGTTTCTGTAATCCGCGTCCACTCGACCCCAGCGCGATCCTGGATTTGATCGCGCGCGCATGGTTGGGGCAGCGGCCCGCAACGAAGGCGGTCTGAACGACATGCGGCGCAAGCTGATCAAATCCGCAACCATCATCAGCATGGATACCGCCCTCGGCGATCTCAATGCCGGCGATGTGCTGATCGAAGGCAATCGGATCACCGACATCCGTCCCAGCATCGACCTCGGCAGCGGTGCAACCGAGACCGAAATCGTCGACGGCACCGGACGCATCGTCATCCCTGGCCTGATCAACGCCCACATGCACACCTGGCAGACGGCGCTCCGTGGCTTTGCGGCGAACTGGACGCTCTTGGAATATTTCCGCCGCATGCATGCGGGGCTGGCGACGGTGTTCCGGCCGGAGGACATCTACATCGCCACCCTTGCCGGCGCGCTGAACCAGATCAATTGTGGCACGACCACGCTGGTCGACTGGTGCCACAACAATCCGACGTCCGACCATACTGACGCTGCTGTGCGCGGATTGATCGAGAGCGGCGTTCGCGCCGCCTTCTTCCACGGCTCGCCGAAGCCCGAGCCGAAACCGGGCGAACCGCATTTCTCGGAAATTCCGCACCCGCGCCGCGAGGTTGAGCGGCTGTTGGCTGGTCCCCTCGCCGACCGCAATGGTCTGGTGACCCTTGGGCTCGCCGTTCTCGGCCCGCACTATTCAACGCTTGATGTCGCAATGCATGATTTCCGCTTGGCCGGCGAATTCAACCTGATCGCCTCGATGCACCAGGGCGGCGGTCCCGCCAAAACGCCGGGTGGATGGGAGAAGCTGATCGAAGCCGGCCTGGTCGGTGCCGGCATCAACATCGTCCACGGCAATGACTTGCCGGACGAGCTCCTGCAACGCCTCGTCGATCTCGGCGTGTCGTTCTCCGTCACACCCGAGAACGAGATGATCCAGGGCCACGGCTTCCCAATCACGGGTCGGCTGCTCAAGCGCGGTACCCGCCCCTCCATCGGCATCGATCTGGAGTCGGTGCTGCCCGGCGATCTCTTCTCCGCCGCGCGTGTCGCGCTTTCGATGCAGCGCGCGCTCGACAATGCGGAAGCGCGCAAGAGCGATGGCACGATTCCGGCCACGACCACGATTCCGGCACGTGAGGCATTGCGCTGGATCACCACTGAAGGTGCGCGCATGCTCGGGCGCGAGGATGATATCGGCTCGCTGACGCCAGGAAAGCTGGCCGATCTCGTCGTCATCAACGCGTCCGATCTCAACCTTTATCCGGTGCACGATCCCATTTCCACCGTGGTGATGCAGGCGAGCCTCGCCAATGTCGAGGCCGTCATGATCGACGGCGACTGGAAGAAACGGAACGGCCGACTGCTGGTTGACGGGTTGGACGCGAAGAGAGATCAGCTCGGGCAATCGGGACGGCGGCTGGTGCACGATATCGAATTGCAGGGACGCACCGCTTGAGCGGCTGACGGACGATAGAAATGACAGACACCTCGAATAACGTCGCTTTCATCGGAATTGGCAAGATGGGCCTGCCGATGTCGATGCTGGTCGCCAAGGCGGGATATGCCGTCACGGCCTTCGATCAGAGCCAAACCCGGCTCGCCGCCGCGCGCGAACAGGGTATTTCCACCGCAACCTCGCCGGCAAATGCTGTCAGCGGTCGGCGCGTGGTCATTACCTCCCTGCCCGATGACGTCGCTCTGCGCGCGGTCGTGCTCCGCGGCGGCCTCCTTGGCGCGATGGCGCCGGGGTCCATCCTGATCGAGACCTCCACGGTGAGCGCGGAAGCGTCCGGCGAAATCGATGCCGCCGCGCGAGCCCATGGCATAGCGTACCTGCGCGCGCCGGTGTCGGGAAACGCGAGCATCGTTCACACCGGCGCGCTGACCTGCTTTGTCTCGGGCCCGAGGGATGCGTTCGAAAGGATCAAGCCGCTGTTCGCCAGTTTCTCCCGCGCCCAGACCTATCTTGGGCCGGCCGAGGAAGCGCGCTACGCCAAGCTCGCCGTCAATCTGATGATCGCGGTGTCGGCGGCAATGATGGCCGAGAGTCTTGCGCTGGCGCGCAAAGGCGGCATCGGCTGGCATGATATTCTGCAAGTGCTCGACGACAGCGCGATCGCGTCCCCAATGGTGAAATACAAGACCGCGCCGCTCAGAAAGCGCGATTTCGATTCGACCTTCTCCTGCCGGCAGATGGCCAAGGACCTCGATCTCATCCTGGGCGCCGGCCACGCCGTCGGCGTACCGCTCCAGCTCGCGGCGCAAGTGCGCGAGACCTACGGCGCGCTGGTGGCGCACGGCGAGGGCGAGACCGACTTCATCGCAACGGTGCGCCACATCGAACGGCTGTCCAGTCTTGGCGAGCCAGAACTCTGATCAACGGAGGCAATGTTGCGTAACTTCAACGAGAACACGATCACGGATGCGGTGCTCGATCGAATCAAGGGCGCAACCGACCCGCGCATCCGTCAGATTAGCGAAGCATTGGTGCGGCATCTCCATGCCTTCGTGCGCGAGGTGCGCCCAACCCAGACGGAATGGGAATACGGCATCGATTTCCTCACCCGCACCGGCCATATGTGCGACGACAAGCGCCAGGAGTTCATCCTGCTGTCGGATACGCTTGGCGTGTCCATGCTGGTCGATGCAATCAACCATCCCGTGCCGGAAGGCGCCACCGAGACTACCGTGCTCGGGCCATTCTTCGTCCAGGCCGCGCCCGAGAAGCAGATTGGCGAGGACATTTCCGGCGGCATGGAGGGCGACCCCATGCTCGTCACCGGCTCGGTCTCGACGGTTGACGGCCGGCCGCTCGCCGGTGCCGTCGTCGATGTCTGGCATTCCGATGATGACGGCTATTACGACGTGCAGCAGCTCGACAAGACCGGCGATCTCGCGATGCGCGCGCGGTTCCACACCGACCAGAACGGCCACTTCCATTTCTGGTCGATCAAGCCGGCGCCCTACCCGATCCCGCATGACGGCCCGGTCGGCGAAATGCTGGAGGCGCAAGGGCGCCACCCATGGCGTCCGGCGCACGTGCATTTCATGATTGCCGCGCCGGGCTTCGAGCAACTGGTGACGCATGTGTTCGTGGCCGGCGACAACTATCTCGACTCGGACGTGGTGTTCGGCGTCAAGGACAGTTTGATCCGTGAATTTGTGCGCTGCCCACCAGGCCGTGCGCCAGATGGTCGCATCATGGACAGCGCGTATTTTCATCTCAACTATGATTTCGGCTTGAAGCAGGTTGCGAGCAACGCGCAAGCTGCCTAAGCCGAAGGCAAAGCGGAACGGACCGGTAAGAGTCCGCAGGCCGCCGAGGAGCAAACGGGGAGGAACATGGGACCGCGGGTCAGCGTAGCGACATTGGCGGATCGCCTTGCAGGCCTGATCGGCGCGCGCGCCAGTGTCGCGCGCAGCGTCCTTGAGCAGCATGGACAAAGCGAATCCTATTATCGCGCGCTGCCGCCGGACATCGTCGTGTTTCCCGAGACGACACAGGAAGTGGCCGAGATCGTCAAACTCTGCGCCAGCGCACGGATGCCGATCGTCCCTTTCGGCGCCGGCACCTCGCTCGAAGGCAACGCGGCTTTTGCTGCGGGAGGAGTCTGTCTCGACTTCGCGCGCATGAACAGGGTGCTGGCGGTGCATGACAGCGACCTGGACGTCGTCGTGCAGCCCGGCATCACCCGCAAGCAGCTAAATACGGAACTGCGCGGTACCGGCCTGTTCTTTCCGATCGATCCGGGGGCCGATGCCTCAATCGGCGGCATGAGTTCCACCCGCGCCTCAGGCACGATGGCGGTGCGCTACGGCACCATGAAGGACAACGTCATGGCGCTGGAAGTCGTGCTGGCGGACGGACGCGTGATCCGCACCGGCAAGCGCGCCCGCAAATCGGCCGCAGGTTACGACCTGACGCGGCTCTTCGTCGGCGCCGAAGGAACACTCGGCGTGATCACGGAGATCACGCTGAAGCTGCATCCGCTGCCGCAGGCGATGTCCGCGGCCGTCTGCAGCGTCGATACTTTGCACAATGCGGTCGACACCGCGATTGCGGTGATCCAGTCGGCCATTCCGGTGGCGCGCATCGAACTTCTCGACGACGTCATGATGCGCGGCATCAACACCTATGCAAAGCTCGGTTATCGCGAGGCGCCGACCTTGTTCTTCGAATTCCACGGTTCGGAAACGGCTGTCGCCGAGCAGGCCGAGGCCGCGCAGGCGATCGCTTCCGATCATGGCGGCCGCGGCTTCGAATGGGCCAAGGCCGCCGAAGACCGCAGCCGGCTCTGGCACGCCCGCGACAACACGCTCTACGCCGGCTTAGGCCTGCGGCCCGGCGCGCGCGCCGTAATCACGGACGTCTGTGTGCCGATCTCGCGGCTGGCGGAATGTCTGACGGAAACGCGACGGGACGCTGACGAGCATGGCTTCGTCGCGCCGATCGTCGGCCATGTCGGCGACGGCAATTTCCACATGCTGATCCTGATTGATCCCGCGAGCGAAGTGGAGATCGCCGGCGCCAGGGCACTGCAAGCGCGCATGGTCGCGCGCGCCATCGCGATGGACGGCACCTGCACCGGAGAGCACGGCATCGGCCTCGGAAAGATCGGCTATCTCACCGACGAGCTGGGCGAGGCGGTCGATGTGATGCGTTCGATCAAGGCGGCACTCGATCCGCAAGGATTGATGAATCCGGGAAAGATCTTTGCGGCGGGAGCCCGCGCATGAGCCCGGCGATGGCGACCGAGGCGCCCTCGCCCGCGGAAGCGACCTCGCCGCCGCTGCTTGAGCTGCGCGGCATCAGCAAGGAATTTCCGGGTGTCAAGGCGCTGGACGACGTGTCCTTTGCCATCCGGCCTGGCGAAGTCCACATGTTGCTTGGCGAGAACGGCGCCGGCAAGTCGAGCCTGATGAAGGTCTTGTGTGGGGCCTACTGCGCCGACACCGGCGAGTTCTACTACAAGGGCGAGAAGGTCGCGATCACCTCGACGGCGGACGCCCAAAGGCTTGGCATTGCCGTGATCTTCCAGGAGTTCTCGCTCGTTCCGCATCTCGATATTGCGCAGAACATCTTTCTCGGCCGCGAGCCGAAAGGCCGCATTCCCGGCACGATCGACCGCCGCAAGCTCCTGGCCGATGCCAAGCGCGTGCTTACCTCGATCGGCTTCGATATCGATCCCGCTGTCATCGTCGACAAGCTCGGCGTGGCGCAGCAGCAGATGGTTGAGATCGCCAAGGCGATCAGCCAGAACGCACGCATCCTCGTCATGGACGAGCCGACGGCGGCGCTGTCCGATCGCGAAACCGAATTGCTGTTCGCGCTGATCAAGCGCCTCAAGGCAGACGGCGTCGCCATCGTCTATATCTCGCATCGCATGGCAGAGGTTTTCGCGCTCGGGGACCGCATCACCGTGCTGCGCGACGGCCGCCGCATTGATGGCGTCTGTCCCGCCGATGTCAGCCCGGACCAGCTCGTCCGCATGATGGTCGGCCGTACCGTCGACATGACCTATCCGCGCCATTTTGCCGAGCGCCCGGGCGAGGTGCTGCTGCAAGTCAGGGGTCTCTCCGCGCCGAGCGGGATCTCGGATATCAACATCGAGGTACGCCGGGGCGAGATCGTTGGGCTCTGCGGGCTGGTCGGCTCGGGACGCAGCGAGGTCGCGCGCGCGATTTTCGGCGCCGACCCCACGATCTCCGGCGAGATCATCTTCGACGGTAAGACCATCTCGGGCGAACCGGATGTCGCCGCACGCCGCGGCATCGCACTGATTCCGGAGAGCCGGAAGAGCGAGGGCCTCGCGCTGTTGCGCTCGGTCAGTGACAACCTCGTGGTCTCGGCGCTCAAAAAAATGTTTCCGAGCGGCTTGTTCGATCCACGCCGCGCGCAACGTAGCGCTGACAGCCTGATCCGGCAGCTCCGGATCGTAACCCCGAGTGCGCGGCAGACCATCGGGCTGTTGTCAGGTGGCAACCAGCAGAAGGTGGTGATCGGCAAATGGCTCGCGGCAGGCGCCAAGCTGTTCATCTTCGATGAGCCGACACGGGGCATCGATATCGGCGCGAAATCAGAGATATTCGCACTGATCGACCGACTGGTCGCGGAAGGCGCTGCGGCACTGATGATCTCGTCCGAGCAGATCGAGATCTGCCACGTCTGCGACCGCGCCTATGTCATGCGCGAGGGCCGCATCGCCGGGCATCTCGCGCGTAGCGAGCTCACGGAGGAGAACATCGTGCGACTTGGGATGCATCATGCGTGAGGCCGCCGTCGTCTCGACACCCAATCCGCTCCGGCGCATCCCGGGAGTCGCGATCGTATTGGTGCTCCTGATCGCGACCTTCGGCACGATCGCGCCGGGATTTCTGTCGGCCGCCAATCTCTCCAACGTGCTGGTGCAGTCGACGATCCTGACCATGCTCGCGCTGCCGATGACGCTGATCATCATGACTGAGGGGCTGGATCTTTCGATGGGTGCGGTGTTGACGCTGACCTCGCTCTGCGTCGCCCTCGTGTCAGTCGCCACCAACTCGATGCTGCTGGGCCTCGGCGCTGCAGTGCTGGTCGGGGCTGCGTTCGGGACCGTCAATGGCCGGCTCGTCGCGATCCTCGGCATTCCGCCGTTCGTCGCGACCTTGGGCACGCTCGGCATGGCGCAAGGCCTGTCGCTGATCGTCAGTGACGGCCAGAGCGTGGTCGGCATCCCTCACAGCGTGCGGGACATCTATTCGGCGACGTTCCTCGGCGTGCCCGTGCCGATCGTGATGGCACTTGTGAGCTACGCTGTCTTTCACACCCTGCTCTATCACACCCGCTTCGGCACCTACATCTTTGCGCTGGGCGGCAACCGCGACGCCTTGAAATATGCGGGGCTCTCGCCCAACCGGCTCTTGATCGCGGTCTACGTGCTCGGCGGCACCATGGCGGGCATCGCAGGGCTCCTGATGACCGCGCGGATGAATTCGGGGCATCCAACCGCGGGGCTCGGTCTGGAATTCGACGCGATCGGAGCGGTCGCCGTCGGCGGCACCTCCTTCGAGCGCGGCAATGGCTGGCTGCTCGGCACCGTACTCGGCGTGCTTGCCGTCGGTGTGCTGCGCAACGGTCTAAATCTGATGGCGCTGCCGTCCTCGGTGCAGGTCGCAAGCGTCGGCGTCCTCGTCATCGTGGCCCTGTTTCTCGATGGCATTCGGAGCCGGTCATGACCGACATCAGCAAGCCGGCTCTCTCGCCTGCCCGCTCCTTCATGTCGCAGGATGCGATCCAGCTATTCTATCGCCTGCTCGCGGCGCTCGTGATCTGCACCGCTCTCGCCTTCCTGAGCGAATCTTTCCTGAGCCTCGGCAACATCCTCAACGTGCTGCGGCAGGCGAGCCTGACCTTCTTCATCGCTTCAGGCCTGACGCTCGTCGTCCTCACCGCTGGCCTCGACCTCTCGGTCGGCGCCAATGTCGCGCTGTCCGCCTGTCTTGCCGGCACCGTGATCCATCAGACCGGCTCGCCGCTGCTCGGCGTTCTCACCGGCCTCCTGGCCGGCGGGACGGTTGGGCTCCTCAACGGCATCATGGTCACCGCGTTGCGCATCCCTTCCTTCATCGCGACCTACGGGATGCTCTGGGTGCTGAACGGCCTCACATATTGGTACATGGCGGGTGAAACCATCCATGGCTTCCCTTCAGGCTTCCGCCAGATCGGCAGCGGATATCTGTTTGGTCTGCCGATCCCGGTTTACCTGTTGCTGATCTTCCTCGCGATCGGGACGCTATTCGCGCAGCGCACCATCTGGGGCCAGGAGATCTATGCGATTGGCGCCAATCCGGTGGCGGCGCGACTCTCCGGCATTCCCGTCGCGCGACGGCTGCTGCTCGTCTACGCCGTCTCCGGCACAATGGCAGGATTGGCCTCCATCATCTTCTTGTCGCGGCTCAACTCGGCGGAAGCCGATATCGGCGAGAGCCTGACACTGCCGGCGATCGCCGCCGTCCTGATTGGCGGCACATCGCTGTTCGGCGGCGTCGGCACCGTGTTCGGCACCTTCGTTGGTGCGCTGATCCTGACGCTCGTGCTGAATGGCATGAACCTCATGTCGGTCAGTGCCAACTGGCAGCCGCTTGTCACCGGAATCATCGTCGTTCTCGCGGTCTGGCTCGACATGAAGACGCGCCGCCGCACGCAATGAGATCTTCAAAGACAATCGAACAGAGCAAAATGAGGGAGAGAAAACCATATGAGACAACAACACAAACTGACCATCTTTGCGCTGCCGGTCCTGATGGCCGCATTCACCACGCAGGCTTGCGCCGACGGCGAGACGATCGCCGTCTTCACCAAGAACCAGACCAACCCCTACTTCCAGACCGTGCGGGTTGGCGCCGACGCCATGGCGAAATCGCTGAACGCGAGGACGCTCCACTATATCCCGACCAAGCCGGACTCTATTCCCGAACAGCTCAGCCAGATCGAGGACGTGGTGGTGAAGAAGCCGAGCTCCATCGTCTTCATCCCCGTCGACTACAAGGCGATGGTTCCCGGTGTGGAGAAAATCAATCAGGCCAAAATCCCCGTCGTCAACATCACCGACCGCTCGGCCGGCGGCAAGTTCGTCTCGTTTGTCGGCGCTGACGATTACAGTCTCGGGCTCGAGACCGCGCGCTATCTATTGAAGACGCTGGGCGGCAAGGGCAACATCGTCATTATCGAAGGCGTCAAGGGATCGCTGACCAATGTCGACCGCGTCAGGGGTTTTAACGATGCGCTGAAGGAGAATTCGGGCGCAAAGCTGCTGGCCTCGCAGCCCGGCAATTATCAGCGTCTGCAGGCGCTGCAGGTGATGGAAAACCTGATGCAATCCAATTCGCAGATCGACGGCGTGCTTGCCGCCAATGACGCGATGGCGGTCGGCGCGATCGAGGCGCTCGATGGCGCCAATCGCAAGGCGCAGGTGATCGGCATCAACGGCACGAAGGAAGCGATCGATGCCATCAAATCCGGCAAGCTGCTTGCAAGCGGCGACTATAACGGCTTCGCGCAGGGCTGCCTTGGCATGATGATGGCGATCCGCTCGCTACGCGACCAACCTGTTATCAACGAGATCGTGCTGAAGCCGACCGTCATCACCAAGGACAATTATCAACCCTTCGACGTGCCGCTGGAACAGCGGGCCTGCCCAACCTGGGAGGAAGCTGGTAAGCTCGGAGGGAAATAGATCTCCCTCTTCTCTCGAACACAGAGATGGCTGCTGCAGCCGTCTCCGTGTTGCAATTTCCGGAGACCGGGATGCTGTTTGTGATCCACGCCCTCGACCGTGCCGATGCGCTTCCAACCCGGCTTGCCAACTACGATGCACACAAGGCGTACCTCGCGGACACCTCGCGCTTCGGCGTCAAGATCGTGATGTCCGGACCGCTGGTCGCCGACGACGGCCAGACCATGATCGGAAGCCTGTTCCTCGTCGAGGCGCCAAGCCGGGCTGAGGTCGACGCCTTCAACCGCGCGGACCCATTTGCCGCCGCAGGCATTTGGGAGCGCGTTTCGGTCACAGGATTCATACGTCGCCAAGGTTGAGACAACGGACTGCAGGTCATAGCCAACGAGCGCCAGAGTGGACTCAGCTTGATTCGTTAACAATGGCGACAGCTCTGGTCCAGCCGGCCGAACCGCGATGGACCTTCACCGGAAAGCGGACGATCCGGCCGAGATCTTTCCGGTTCGCCTCAGTGCGCGCGGCGTGGGACTTGCGCAGGCTGCCAATGGCGTCGGCAAGATTACTGGCCCGCTTTGCCTGGCGCTAATCGCCGGCGCTTCCTCCCGGCATCAGCCGCTATCTGCCGGTCGTGATCGACGCCAAGGGAGCGCCCGACAAAGCGGCCTATATCGGGCATCAACTGGAAACCCAGCAGCGCGAGGTCGCGAGGCCCTGGGTGCCGGAGCTGCGTATCTCGGCGCATGTGCGAGAAATCCTCGGTTGCTGAGCTTTTGATAGCCTCTGATGGCAATGCCATCCCGGGGCGGGTAAGGCGCCAGCCGAGCGAGGCGTGCCAAAATGCCCTAAGACGGGCGGAGCGATTGATTTGACGCGCAAACGCTTCTCACCTACCCTGCCGGGACTAAAACTGCGCCAATAAGAAAAGCAAAAGGCGCCTTTGGGAGGAGACGGGAAATGCGCAAACGCATAACGATCCTGTTCGCCTTCGTGGTGGCAGGTCTTTTCGTGGCTTCGCCGGCCCCAGTGCTGTCCCAGGCCGCTCCGACGCCCTTGCTTCTGAAGGGACAGTCCTCACACCCCGCTGCAGCTAACTTCCACCAGATATTCAAGCTCTGGGCCGAAGAGGTCGAGAAGATGTCGGGTGGCCGGCTGAAGATCGAGGCCATGCCGGGAGGAGCAATCGTCCCACCGTTCGAAGTTTTCGACGCGACTTCGAAGGGCGTGCTGGACGTCGGCATGGCGCCCTTCGGGTACATCCAGGGCAGAAACACGGCGACAATTCCCATGTCGCACGGCCCACTGTTCGGCATGGACGGACAAGATTACTACGCCTGGTACTACGATGGCGGTGGCACCAAGCTGCTCGACGAATTCTATCGCGACGTGCTCAAGCTGAACGTCGTCGGCTTCCCCATCCCGACCGACTACCCGCAAGGGCTTGGCTGGTTCAAGAAGCCGATCAATAGCCTGGCCGATCTCAAGGGATTGAAGTACCGCATCTACGGCATCGGCGCCGAGACCTATGGACGGCTTGGCGTCGCGGTCGTGACAATACCCGGGCAGGAAATCGTGCCGGCGATGGAGCGTGGCGTGATCGAGGGCGCGGAATGGATCAACTGCCTGGAGGACAAGAAGCTCGGTCTGCACAAGGTTGCCAAACACTACTACACGCCGGGCATGCATGAGCCGGTGACCGGCGGGCAGCTCATGATCAATTCGGACGTCTGGAAGAAGCTTACGCCCGACCTGCAGGAGATCGTCAAGGTGGCGTCCGTGTACGCCACGAACATGCGCAATTTCGCATTCAACCGCGAAACTGCCGACGCCTGCCAGGAGCTGCTGAAGGAAGGAGTTCAGATCCATCGCACGCCGGACGAGGTTCTGAAGAACTTCCTGGACGAGTGGGAAAAGATCCAGGCCGAGTACGCCGCGAAAAATCCCTTCTATCAAAAGGTAATCGACAGTCAGAAGAAGTACGCGGAGACCGTGGTGCCCTTCCGCCTGTCGTGGTGGCCGCCGTACGACTTTGCGGGACTCTACTATTGGAAGGACAAGATCTACCGCAAGGCGGCGGATGCGACTGCGAAGTAAGGAGCTGGCACGCGCGTCTCACGACCCATGCTGCGGCAGGACGCCGGATTTTCCGGCGCCCGCCGTGCACAGGTACCTCCTCCTGAGGGGTGCGAGCACGCTGGGCTTCGCATGGAACTGGCAGGGAGAGAGCATCGATGCCGGCAGACACCGCGAGGTCGCGCGCTGACGGCGCAAGCGGCGATTTCCCGCGGGCGTTCTACGCGGTCATTCGCGCGATCGATCAATTCTCGGACATCACTGGAAAGCTGATCGCCCTCACAATGCTCTTCCTCGTGGCGTCGATCACGTACGAGGTTGTCGCGCGCTACTTCTTTCACTCGCCCACGATCTGGGTCTACGAGGCAAGCTACATGGTGAACGGCGCGGCGTTCATGCTGGGCTGCGCCTATGCGCTGCTCAAGGGCGCGCATGTTCGAACCGATATCTTCTGGGACAATTATTCCGAACGTACTAAAGGCATCATCGATCTCGCCTCGTACCTGATCCTGTTTTTCCCGACGATGATCACAATGATGATGATCAGCGTCGACGATGCCTGGAATTCATACATGCTCGGCGAACGCTCGCAGGAGAGCATCTGGCGGGCGATCATGTGGCCGTTCCGCGCCTCCATCCCGCTCTCGGCGCTGCTCTTCATGATTCAGGGTGTCTCCGAAGCGCTCAAGTGCTGGTACCAGATCCGTTTCGGGCGCGAGTTTCAGCATCGGGAGAAACTCGAAGTATGACCGGCCTCGAACTCCTCGGCATGCTGATGTTGCTGGTGATGCTGGCAGCGATCTTCATCGGCCTGCCGATCAGCTTCACCCTGCTCTTCCTCGCGTTGATCTTCGGTTACTTTGGTCTCGGCGTACGCGTCTTCAATCTCGCATATCTGCAAACCATCGGTCTGATGAAGCAGGACGAGTTCGTTGCGGTCCCGATGTTCATCCTGATGGGATATGTGTGCGACCAGGCGGGCCTCATGGAACGGCTGTTCAGAGCGTTCCGCGATCTGTTCGCACCGGTCCACGGCGCACTCTATGTGGTGGTGATCGTGACCGCGACCCTGTTTGGCATCGCCGCAGGTACGGTCGGAGCGACGGTTGCGCTGCTCGGCATCATGGCCGGCCCGATGATGATCAGGGCCGGCTACGACGTGCGCATGTCGGCTGGCGCCATCGCGGCCGGTGGCACGCTTGGCATCCTCATCCCGCCATCCGTGATGCTTGTGGTGATGGCGCCGGTGCTCGATATCTCGATCATCGATCTGTACGCGGCCGCATTCGGCCCCGGCTTTCTGCTGTCGGGCATGTACATCGCCTACACGCTGGTGCGCAGCTACTGGAATCCGAAGCTTGGTCCGCCCGTACCGAAGGAGGAGCGGCCCGAATCCATGAAAACCGTGCTGTGGGAGTGCCTTGTTGGCCTCGTCCCCGTCACGGTTCTCACCATCATGACCTTGGGTGTGATCCTCATCGGGCTGACCACGGCCGCCGAAGCCGCCGCGCTTGGCGCGCTCGGCGCCATCCTTCTCGTCATCGCCTACGGCCACTTCACCTGGCGCGGTTTGTTAAACGCCTGCTACAACACGCTCGCGACCACCAGCATGGTGTTATTCCTCGCGGTCGCCTCCAATGTTTTCGGCGCCGTGTTCGCCTGGCTAGGCACCGCCAACTGGATCACCAACATGCTGCTTGCAGCGCCGTTACCCGCCTGGGGAACGATGACACTGCTACTGACGGTCATATTCCTGCTCGGCTGGCCTTTCGAATGGCCGGCGATCGTGCTCATCTTCCTGCCGTTGCTCGTTCCCGTCGCCAAGGGGTTGGGTTACGACATGGTGTGGTTCGGCTGCATCGTGGCAGTGGTGTTGCAGACCGCATTCCTTTCGCCGCCGGTGGCAATGTCGGCCTATTACCTCAAGCAAGTGGTCAAGGAGTGGAATCTGAAACTCATTTACCGCGGGATGGCGGATTTCATGGTGATCCAGTGCATATGCGTGCTGCTGGTCCTTGCGTTTCCGTCAATCGCCATGTGGTTCCCGAACTGGCTCGACGCGCGCCGCAAAGCGGAGCAGTCCATTCAGCTCAAGCATCCTCTGCCAGCCAATGCCCTGTTGGAGGAGGGGAGAATCAAGATTCTGCGCTGACGCGGGTCGGCTCCGCCCGACGGCACCACCTGGGTGAACTATCCTGGTCTATAGAAAGTCCGCGCGTAGCGCGCCATTTTCGCACCAGAAACATCTCCAAAACACAACGAACACGCTCGATCTCCGCTAAGACCAAATTAAGACAACAGAGTCGGCCTATATCCTCCCGCTCATAACGGTCTGGTTGCAGGTTCGAGTCCTGGCGGCCCACAAGTAAATCAATTCCTTGTCCGCCGGCCGCATTGGATGCGCTGCTACCGACCAAAACGCTTGACCGCCGAAGTCTCGGGCCGAGTTCATGCGTAAGCAACGAGCCCTCGACGAGGAGACCGCTATGCCGCTCGCACGGAGCCCAGGAATTTGCTGACCTCGAGCTTCAGGCGGCTGCTTTCGGCCGATAGCGACTGCGCGGCGGACAGAACCTGCGTGGATGCAGATCGCGTCTCGATGGCCCCGCGCTGCACGTCGGAAATATTCTCGGACACTTGCATCGTCCCCTGAGCCGCCTGCTGCACGTTGCGGGAGATCTCCTGCGTCGCAGCGCCCTGTTCCTCTACGGCCGATGCGATGGTCGAGGAAATCTCCGACATCCGCCCGATGGTGCCGCTGATCTCACGGATCGCACCGACCGACTCCTGGGTGGCCGCCTGGATCCCCGAGATCTGCAGGCTGATCTCGCCGGTCGCCTTCGCCGTCTGCTCCGCCAGGGTCTTCACTTCGGAGGCCACGACCGCGAAACCGCGGCCCGCTTCGCCCGCTCGCGCGGCCTCGATGGTCGCGTTCAGAGCCAGCAGGTTGGTCTGGCCGGCAATAGTGTTGATGAGATCAACGACATCTCCGATACGCGTCGCGGCCTGGGCCAATCCCTCGATGCGGTCGTTCGTCCTACCCGCCTGCTCCACCGCCTGGCCGGCGATGTTGGCGGACTCCTGCACCTGGCGGCTGATTTCGTTCACGGAAGACGACATCTCCTCGGCGGCCGATGCCACCGACTGAACATTGGTGGCGGCTTCGTTCGAAGCCGTCGCTACCAGCGACGTGAGTTCCTGCGAACGCCTGGCTGAGCCGGTCAGCGTGCCAGCGGACGCTTCGAGCTCGACGGAGGCGCTGGAAACGGCCTCGACGATCTGGCCAATCAGGGCTTCGAAGTCGCGGGTGATTGCGTTGATGCGCTCTCCGCGCACAATCTTGTCTTTGGCGTCGACAGCGGCAGCTTCGTCCGCTGCCTTCTTTGCAATCAACGCTTCCTTGAAGACCTGCAGGCTTCTCGCCATGTTGCCGATTTCGGTGTTCTCTTCCTGATGGGGTATCGCGGCGGTCAGATCTCCGGTGCCCAACGCCTGCATCGGGGCTTCGATCGACTTGATCCCAGTGGAGACATCGTGCACGAGGAGGATGGCGGCACACACACCGAGGATCATTGTCAGCGCAAGGGAAGCTAGCACGATCTTCATCGCTGTGGCGTAGCTCGCTGCTGCATTTACGGCGGCGGCGTCGGCACCCTTGTTGTTCAGGTCGATGTCCTTCTGAAGGATCTCGTCGGACTTCACGCCGACCAGCGATGCTTTGGCATGCAGCGATCGTGCCTCCGCATCCTCATTCTTGCGAGACAGCACCAGCACTTGCTGGACGCCGTTGAGATACTCTTCCCACGCAGCCTTCGATTCATTGTAGATGGCGCGCTCTTCGGGCGAAGTGATCATCCGCTCGTAGCGCTTCTGAACCTCCCCAAGGATGGCGATCCACTTCGCCAACAATGCCTCCTGCGCCTGCTTGCCGGACTCGTTGGTCGCCAAGAGATGCGTACGGACGATTGCGCGATAGGTGATCGTGGCCGCGCGGATCTCGCCGAGGGCGCGAATGCTCGGCAGCCAGCCGTTGGCGATTTCAACGGTCGATCCGTTGATGTCGCTCATCTGTTTCAGCGCGAGCCCGCCTATCGCCGACATTGCTGCCAGCAGAAACAGAACGACGACGGTGATCTTGGTGCGGATCGAGTAGCGGGCGAGCATCTGGAAGGTCCTTTTCGGAGAGTCTGTCGCCGGGATGGCCAGAGCGACATACCGAAAGGATCCTAGCGGCACTTGGTTAAGTTCCGCTCAAGATACGCCTCCTCCCAAACAACTCAGGCCAGTTTTTTTCGGTGATACATTTAGACATTGTATCACACCGGCCGCTGCCCCTGAGCGAAATCGGACGAGCAGGACAGCGAGTGACAAGCCTATGTCACTCGATGCTGATGCCGCTCGCCTTGATCGGCGCTTCCCATTTCTTGATCTCGCTTTGTACGAATTTGGCAAGGTACTCCGGTGTAACCTCATCGTCTTTCGCCATGACCAGCCCGGCAGCTTCGAGCTTCTCCCTCACGGCAGGCGTATTCATGGCTTCGACAGTCGCCCGATTCAGCTTATGCACGATAGCGGCCGGCGTGCCTTTGGGCAGGAAGAACGCGTTCCAAGTGTAGGCGTCGACATCGAAACCCTGCTCGATCGCGGTGGGTATGTTCGGCATTGCCGGAGACCGCTGCTTGGACAGAATGGCGATCGGTCTCACCGTACCGGCATCGATCTGTGCCTTGGCGGTTGTGATGATGTCGCAGAGATAATCGACGCGGCCGCTTATCAGGTCCTGCATGGCGGGATTCGCGCCCTTGTAGGGCACGTGAACGATGTCGAGACCGGTGATCATGTTGCTCAGCGCACAGCCGAGATGAATCGCCGAGCCGGTGCCGGCGGAGCCATACTGCATCTTGTCCTTGTTGGTCTTGGCGTATGCGACGAATTCCTTCATGTCCTTGACCGGAAGATCCTTGCGCGCGACCAGGACCAAGGGCGCCTCCATCACCAGCGCAACCGGTGTGAAATCGGTGAGCGCGTTGTATGCTGGTTTCTTGTAGAGAGTCTGGTTCTGAGCCTGGGTACCCACCGTGCCTTGCAGGAAGGTGTAGCCGTCGGGATCGGCCTTGGCGACACGGCCGGCCCCGTTCATGCCGCCGGCACCACCGACATTTTCGACAATGACCGGTTGGCCCAGAATTTCTCCCATGCGCTGCGCCATCAAACGCGCGACCACGTCGTTGGGACCTCCCGGCGCGAACGGATTGATCATGGTGAGAGGCCGAGCCGGCCAGTCGGTGGCCTGAGCCGTGGTGCTGATGCCAAGGCAGATAGCTGCGAACAGAGCGAAGCTACGACGCGACATATTTCCTCCCCGCTGATCTTTTCGTTGATGATGACGTAAGAGAGCCGAGCTCCGTCGAACCCGGCACAAATCGACTGCTTGCTGAGCGTCCTTGCGGCCTTGGACCGCCGTCCTCCCGGCGGCCCGTGTCGAGCCTTCACCCGTTGACAGGCAGCGGCCGATCACTCCACGAGCTGAGCTGGCACGCGGCCGGTCCGCTCACGCCGCGAGAACATGCTGGATCTGGCTTCGGATGGTCTCTTTGCTCTCCTGGGACACCGCGGGGGTGAGAGGGATATCGATCGCAATGTTGGCGGGCCGCTTGAGAACCACGATGCGATCTCCGATCTCAAGCGCCTCGTTGATCGAATGCGTGATGAAGACCGCCGTCTTTCCGTTCTCCTTCACCAGCTTGACGAACTCGGTGCGCAGTCGTCGTCCCGTCATCTCGTCGAGCGCCGAGAACGGTTCGTCGCAAAGCAGAATATTCGCGTTGGTGGCGAATGCGCGCGCGATCGAGACCCGCTGACGCATGCCGCCGGAAAGCGCGTGTGGATAGTCGTTCTCATGGCCGCGCAGGCCGAGCGTCTCCAGCCAGCGCTGTGCGATGGCGCGTCGTTCCTCAGACGTCTTTTCGAGGATCTCAAGGCCGAGCTCGACGTTCTGGATCGCTGTCCGCCAGGGCAACAGCCTATCGTTCTGAAAGACGATCGCTATGCGGCCGCGAAACGTGTCAAAATCGCGAAACGGATTGCGACCATCTACCGTGACCAGGCCCTCGGTGGGTTCGGTCAGGCCCGCGATCATGTTGAAGATCGTACTTTTTCCGCAGCCTGTCTTGCCGAGCAGGGCCAAACATCTGCCCCTGCGCGACCTGCAGATCAAGCTTGTCGACCGCCAGATAGGCGCCGGCCTCACCCGCCTTGCCGAAACTCTTCGAAACGCCATCAAGACGAATGGCCATTTCGGTTGAATCGTTCGAGGTCATAGCGAGCGCTCCGACACTGCCCGATAGCGGAATGCGATCCTTTCGATCAGCGTCAGGATCGCCTGAACGATCAGAACGAAGAAGACCAGTTGCAGCGTCCATGCCAAAGCTCCTGTCATGTCGAATACCTGCTGCTGCTGCAGGAGCTCATAGCCAACGCCACCGGTCGCGCCGACCAGCTCGGCGACCACGACCACACGTGATGCATTTCCGAGATTGACCTTCCAGGCCGTCAAAATGTCCGGCAGCACGGCCGGAATGATCATCGATCGAAACAGTTTGATGCGCGACGGCCGAAAACTCATGACCATCTCGACCAGATCCCGCGACATCGCCTGCAGCGCGCCGAGGATCTGGAACGAGAAGGCCGGCAGCGTCGTCATCACCATAATGAAGAAGATGCGCGGCTCGATCCCATGAAACCAGATGATCGCGAATACGACCCAGGACAGCGCCGGAATACCCTGAAACAGCGTCAGGATAGGCGACAGGAAATCATGCACCGCGCGCGATTGCGCCATCAGGACAGCCAGCAGTGCGCCGATGACGAACGCGCCTGCCAAACCGGCCAGAATTCGCAGCACGGTGGCGATGACGTCCGAGAACTGAGCCCAGTCGGTGACGATACCGATGCAGCGCCAGAAGACGTCGACCAGCGAGGGAAACAGGAACGGCGGAAAGAACAACGAGGCGAATTGCCAAACCGCCGCAACCGCCACGAACGGCAAGACGTAGGTGCCCGCGCGACGAAGCGCGGTCACGCCGACCCTGCCGGCGCCGGAAAGCTGATATTGGGCTGCCGTCATTGCATTGATCCCTCGTAGATCGTCGAATCCGACGGGTGCGACGGGAGGAATGAAATCGACTTGCCGGCCTCGTAGACTGCTTTGATTTCCTTCACGACCGCAGACGCCGGCGTGACATTCATGCCCAGCCGGTCATTCGCCCGGATCAGATCGGCGATCGCCTTGCCGGACTCCGCCGATCCCTTCCCGGCGATCAGCGTTGCCGCCTCGTCCGGATGTGCGACAACCCAATCGGCCGCCTGCTTGTAGGTCGCATAGAGCTTCGGAATTAGATCCTTGTGCTTTTCGGCCCAATCACGATGTGCGGCAACGCCGAGATACGGAATGTTGGCGCTGCCGGACATCTTCTGCCAGCTCTCCTTGATCCTGAGATCAAGCATCCGAATACTGGGCTTCTTGGAGTGCAGCGTCGTATAGGCCGGCTCCCACAACTGAACGGCTGCAGCGCGATCGGCGAGTGCATAGCCGACAAGTCCGGGCGTGGCGGTATTGATCACCGAGAACTTGCTTGTATCCGCGCCGAGCTGACGCGCGAACCAATCGAACATGACGTAGTTGGTCGTGCCCTTCGCGGCAGCAAGCTCCTTGCCCTCCAGATCCTTGATCGTCTTGATCTCGGCGCGTGATGTTACCACCGCCCCCCAATAGTCGAACAAATTAAAAAGATACGTCGCTTTGACGCCGCGCACGTCCGCAAGTCCGACGGTCAGAAGGGCCGCGCTCCCGCCAACCTGAAATTCGCCGGAATTGAATTGCGCCGTATATGCGTCCGGCGTGCGCTCCTGGAAATCGATCGATATTCCATTCTTCTCATCGAACTTCTGCGCTCTGATCACGGGAGGAAAGAACGCTCCGAGAGAAGGCGCGCCGAATACGACGATCGAGATCTTCGGCAAATCTGCCGCAGGCGACGGCGCGGCCGCCGTTAGCGCAGACAGGAATGTCAGTGCGAATGCAACCTTCTTCATCCTCTCCTCCCGGTTACTGTACCGGCCCCGTTGTTCGAGACACGAATTTCTTGACTTCCGCGGCGAAGGCACCAGCCGCCTCGACCGCGGAAATATGCGCAGCGTCGAGCGTCACCATGGTTGCATCTTTGATCCCCGCCACGATCTCTTCACCCCGCGCCGGCGGCGTCGATGGATCATGGGTGCCGCAAATGACAAGCACTGGGCAGCTGATCCGGGCGAGATGCGGCTGCATGTCGGTCGTCGCGAGTACCTCACAGCACGCCGCATACCCCGCCGGCGGCGTCGCTGCGATCATCGCGCCGAGCGTTGCCGACCTGTCCTGATGATTTTCCCGATACGCTTTCGTGAGCCATCGTTCCATGGTCGCGGCCACGAGAGGTTGCATCCCACTGGCGCGCACTTGCTCCGCCCGGTCAAGCCACATCTTGGCTGGCGGGAAGCTCGCCGCAGTGTTGGCAAGCACGAGCCCGTCGAAGCGCTCGCTGTGGGTTGTGCCGAGCCACATGCCGGTCAATCCACCAAGCGACAGACCGCAGAAAACCGCGCGCCGGATGTCTAGGGCATCCATGATCGCGAGCGCATCCCGCCCGAGCTGCTCGATGGTATAGGGCCCGACCGGCACATCCGAACGACCGTGGCCGCGCGCATCGTAACGCACGATGCGAAACTGATCGGCCGCGCCTGCGACGATCTCGTCCCACATGGTCATGTCGGCGGCGAGCGAATTGCTCAGCAGTAGCGCCGGCTTGTTAGGATCCTCGGCGGCTTCCACCGCCAGACGGATGCCCGGCTCGACTTCGACCCACGTGATTTGCTGAGTGGCGCCAACCATTTGTTATTCCGCCGCTCCGTGAACGGGCTGCTCGAACTCCTTGCGGAGCGCGGTAAAGAAGCGGCCGATGAGATGCTTGGAGACACTGGACAGGATCCGCTGGCCGACGCCGGCGACGAGCCCACCGATTTCTCCCGTCCCCCTGTAAATCAGCTTCGAGCCTTCTCCGTCAGGCTCGATCTCGAAGCGCGCGGTGCCGTTGCCGTGCCCAAGCGAACCTGCGCCTGATACCTTGATGCCGCAGACCTTCGGCGCCTCCTTGTCATGCAGGCTGATCTCTCCTTCGAACGAGCCACCGACGGCGGCGACGCGAAGCTGCATCTCAACCTTGTAGGCGTCCGGCGCTATCTCGGTCATGCTCCGGCAACCCGGTATGCACCTGGTCAGGACGATTGGATCGTTGAGCGCAATCCACAACGCATCGACCGATGCGGGGATGGTTTCCGAACCTCCGATTTCGAGCTTCATATTGCCTTCCTCATAGACCGAGCAGTTTCTGTACGAGACCGCCATTGATCGAGGAGCGCTCAGCGTCCGAGAACTGCGTGTCCTGGACGATCTTGAGCGGGGCGAGATCGCCGATCGGGAAAGGCATGTCGGAACCCATCATGATACGATCCGCGCCGACGATGTCGGCGAGGTAACGCAGCGCCCGCGTATCCTGCACGATGGTGTCGTAGTACATGGCAGCCAGCGCCGCATCGGGATCGCCGAGCTTGTCCTTGTCGAGCGAGTAGTTCCTGCGGAGCCGGCCGATCACATAGGGCAGCGCGGCGCCGCCGATGCCGGCGACGATCTTGGCCTTGCCGTAGCGAGTGACGTGGCCCGCATAGATCAGGCGCGAAATCGCGATCAACGTATCGGTGATACGGCCGACGGCGTTCGCCATTCCATAGTCATGGACGCGGTCGTCGCCACTCTCGAACACCGGGTGGATGAAGATCATCGATCCCAGTTCATTCGCGGCCTCCCAGAACGGGATCAGCGAGGGATCATCGAGTACGCCGCCCTTCCCTTTCGGCTGCGTGCCGATCATCGCGCCCTTGAAGCCCGCCGCGTGCGCCTCCCGCAGAATTTCCGCAGCGCGCGCACCGTCCTGCAGCGGCACGGTCGCCAAGGGTATGAATCGCGGCTGGTCCTTGGCCGCCTGCGCCAGGTGAGTGTTGATCAGTCGTGACCACCGCAGACCTTCTTCAGCGGGAATCTCGTAAGCGAACATGTCGAGCCATCCACCGACGACCTGACGCTCGATCTTGTTTGTATCAAGCCACTGCAGGCGCGCGGCAATATCGCTCAGCGGCTTCGACACCGGGCGCGTCGGCTTGCCGCCCGCAAACGAAAATCCCAGGCTGCCGCCATCCTCGATCACGCGAATTGACGGAAAGCTGTCCTTCTGCGCCCGGATGGCTTCGAGCAGGCTCGGAGGTACAAGGTGAGCGTGACAATCGATGATCATGCATAATCCTCTGCTTGCTTGTTCTTGACCTCAGCAATGGCATCGCTGATTGCCGCGATGCGGATCGGAAGTCGTGAGAACGATATTCCGAGCGGCGAGACCGCGTCGTTGATGGCGCCGGAAATCGCGGCCGGGGAGCCGAGATAGCCGCTTTCGCCTGATCCCTTTTGCCCGAACACGGTGAACGGCGACGGCGTGCAGTGATGCACGATCTCTACCTTTGGCACCTCGTGCGACGACGGAAGGAGATAGTCCATGAAGCTTTGAGTGAGGAGCTGACCTTCGCCGTCGTAGGAGAATTCCTCCAGCAGCGCGGCGCCGATCCCGTGCGCGATGCCGCCGAGCGTCATACCCTTGACGATGTGCGGGTTGATCACAACGCCGCAGTCATGTCCGATTACGTATTTGCGGATTTCCGGCTTCGCGATTTCCGGATCGAATGCCAGGAGAACCAGATGAAACTCGAACGAGTGACACGGATACATCTGCACCCGGCCGTTCTCCGGCAGCTTGGTGCCGGTCGGCACCTGCATGACATGGGTTGTCTCGAGTCCCGGCTGCATGCCCGCGGGCAGAGCATGGAACTGACGATGACCGATATTCACAAGCTCCGCCCACGATAGCGTTTTGTTCGACCTCGGATCCGATACGCCGCCCTGCGCATAGACGACGTCATCGGCGCTCAATCCGAGTTGATGCGCACCGATCCGCTTCAATTTGGCCTTCAGCTTTTCGGCGGCGTGGTAGCAGGCACCGCCGAGCATGATCGCCATGCGGCTTCCCACCGGGCTGTTCGACGGCAGACAGGCGAGTGAGTCCGGCCGAACGATCCGGATCAGGTCGGGATCGATCTCGAGAACCTCGCCGACGACCGTGGCTGCCAGCGTTTCGTGTCCCTGGCCGGCGGACGTCGTATGGATCGTGACCGTGACGAAGCCCAGGCCATCGACGTTGATGCGGCACGAGTCCATCCATGTCGATGTGGTGTTCTTCTCGTTGAGCAGCGGCTCGAACGACGAATTGCCGCCGCTGGGCTCCAGGCAGGCGGCGATACCGATGCCGGCCATCATGCCGGACGCCCGCAAAGCATCGCGCTCCCTTACCAGGGCTTCATAGTCCGAGTTCGCGAGCACCTTGCTGACGACGGTGTGATAGTCGCCGCTGTCGTAATGCGTGCCGCTCGGGATCAGGTATGGGAACTCGTGGCTGCGGATGAAATTACGACGCCGGATCTCGACGCGGTCGAGCCCGACCGCGGCGGCCACTTTATCGATCGCCGCCTCGATCGCGTAGTTGGTCGGAGACTGACCGAAGCCGCGGACCGCCTCCTGAGCCGCCTTGTTCGACAGCACGGCCATCGCACGATACTGCACGCTCTCGATCTTGTAGGGACCGACAATCGCACCGACCGGTTTGCCGAGCTGGAATGGCGAACGTCCCGCATAGGCGCCGACATTGTCGAGCGCCTTCATCTTCATCGATTTGACGATGCCGTCGTCATTGAATGCCACCTCGACATCGAACGTCCGCTCCGGGCCGTGCGCATCGCCGGCGCGCATGTTCTCGAGACGATCCTCGATCAGCCGCACAGGCCGATTGAGGATGCGTGAGAGGTGCGAGACCAGCACGGTCTGCTTGATGCCGCGCTTGACGCCGTAGCTGCCGCCGACGTCGACATCCTGATGCACGCGGACATTGTTGGCCGGGATACGCAGCGCGCGGGCAATCTGATCCGGATATTTCGGCATCTGGATCGACGCCCAGACCTCGAGCATCTCCTGCCATGCGTCCCATCGTGCCACCACGCCGAAGGTCTCGATTGGCACGGTCGAATTCCGTCCCCAGACAACGCGAAACGACAGGTGACGAGGGCTCTCGGCAAAATGCTTCTCGACGTCGCCCCAGACGAAGGTCTTATCCAGAAGCACGTTGGTGCCGTGCTCGGGATGCACCTTCGGGCTGGCGTCGGTCGCGGCTTCTTCACCATCGATGACGTAAGGCAGCGGCTCGTATGTGACCCGCACCTTCTCCGCAGCGTCCTCTGCCTGCGCGCGAGTCTCGGCCACCACGGCCACGACCCACTCGCCGGCATAGCGGACCTGCCCGACCGCGAGCGGAAAGCGGCGGACCTTCGGCGTGTCGAGACCATTCATCAGCGGATCGACAGCCTTGACCAGGTCGTCGCCCGTCAAGATGTGGACAACGCCCGGCATCCTCAGCGCTGCGCTGGTGTCGATCGTCAATATCTTCGCGGCAGGATGTTGTGAGGGCACGAGAGCCACATGCAACATCCCATCGAGCACGATATCGGCAACGTAGCGACCGCGCCCCGCGACGAACCTTCGGTCCTCGCGGACACGCCGATTCGATGACACGAATCTTAGGGCCACTTGCTGTTGGCTCACGGACGACCTCCATGCGGCGTATCGGCCTCGGCAGCCTTCAGAACACCTTCTTGCGGCGCGTCGGTTTCGGCCGAAGGATCGACATGCGGCTGATTAGCGCCCAACCCTTTCAAACCTCGCGGGGTATTGGCCTTGCGCAGACGCTCACCGGCGAACTCGATGGCTTCGACGATCTGCCCGTATCCGGTGCAGCGACAGATATTGCCGGAAATCGCCTCGACGATTTCTTCGCGGGTCGGTTCAGTCGTACGCTGCAGCAGCGCATGTCCGGCCAAGATCATTCCCGGCGTGCAGTAGCCGCATTGCAGACCATGGGTCTCACAAAACGCATCCTGTACGACGCTGAGTTCCCCGGGGGCGGGCGCCAGGCCCTCGATCGTGGTGATCTCGTAGCCATCCGCCTGAACAGCAAACATCAGGCATGAACGCACTGGCTCGCCGTCGAGCAGCACCGTACACGCGCCACAGACGCCGTGTTCGCAACCTGCGTGGCTTCCGACCAGCGCCAGATCTTCCCTGATCGCATCCAGCAGTGTCTTGCGCGGCTCGACGTCGGCAGAACACAGGCGACCATTGACCTTGAGAGTCACCTTCATTGGGTCGTTCCACGGTTCGACTGGGTTGCACCAGAGCGCGCATCTGTCATCGCATCCTCCAGAGCACGGACGCCAAGAGTAACAGCGACGCGCATGCGATAAGCGGCCGAGACATGAAGATCCGACGACGGCTCCAGAACAGTGGCCGCTTCAGCGACGACATCCTTCAACTTGGCAGTGCCGGCCGCTTCACCCACCAGCTTCGCGACATCGAGACGCACGGCGCGATCACCAACTCCGCCGATGCCAAGCGCCGCCGCGATGCACTTTCCGTCGTCATTGAGCGCAACCTGCGCGGCCGCGGCAACGAAAGCGAAATCCGACTTGCGCGCACTTACTTCATGGAATGCGGTGCCGACCCGCGCATGTCGCCAGATCGGAAATCGCACCGCGGTCACGCAATCTCCCGGCATAACCGACGTCAGCATCGGACCGATGAAGAAATCATCGGCCGGCATGCTGTTCACGCCATCGGGATTGGTGATTTCGATCTCAGCACCCAACGTCACCGCGACCAGCGGGATTTCTGCCGACGGATCGGCATTGGCGACCGAACCACCGACCGTCCCGCGATTGCGTGTCGGCGGATGGCCCACCCAGGGCAGCGCCTTTGAGAGCAGCGGCGTCGATTGCGTCGCCAGAGCACTTCGCTCGACCTGGACCTGACGCGTCGTCGCGCCGATCACGAGGACGTCGCCCTCGACACGAATTCCATTGAGCTCAGGCAGGCGATAGATATCGATGAGCTTCGCAGCGCGCGCGAGCCGCATCGCCAGCATGGGAACGAGGGTCTGACCGCCCGCGATAATGCGCGCGTCCTCGTCCGCCGCGAGTATCTCACAGGCCTGAGCGACCGAATCCGGCCTGACATATTCGAAGGGGGCTGGCTTCATCGAGTGACTTCCGCGCTTGATACTCTCGCCTGCTCGGCTTCTGACGATCGTGTCACCCGAGCAGGAGACCGGCGACAGCCGGCGAAAGCACCGACACGGTCTGATTTTTCAGGAGAGGTCCGTTGCGTTCCGAGGCCACCTTGATGGCTCGCCACTCCTCATCGGCACCGAACGCCGCCCAGGCCTTGGTCCTATCGTCCTCGGAATCGAAGCGCGTCAGATATGTGAGGCGGCCATCTTCCGCGGGCGCTTCGAAGACGCCCAGCAGTTCGATGCCATGGCGAGGCAGGCGCGGCACGACGTGCTCCTTGAAGCGCGCCCGCATGGCCTCGGCCTTTCCTTCGGCCGCCTCGTAGATGCGAATTTCGTAGATCAAGGGCGCTCACTCCCGCTCGTTTTCATTCGCAGCGGGAATAAACATGCTCCATAGCAATGTCAAACTTATTCCAGTTCAATTCGTCATGTTTGATCTATTGCGACGCAACAATAAGGTAAAAAGCGCCTCTTTCGGTATAATCTTGCTCCATTCTTGGGACAGCAGTTGCAGAATCTTACGTGGAGATTGAAACAATTTACGAATTGTACTACTCGATGACCATCGTGAATACCGAGGAAAGTATCGTGCCCCAAGGATCGCCCGCCGAATGGCTACCCACGCTCGCCGACGGCAACATGCCGCGATATCTGGCGTTCGTGCACGCCCTTGAGAACGACATCGCCTCAGGGACGCTGAAGCCCGGGACTCGATTGCTGCCTCAGCGCGACATGGCGGTTCAGCTTGGATTGAGCCTCGGCACGATCTCGAAAGCCTATGCCGAGGCCGAGGCGCGCGGTCTGATCTCGGGAGAGGTTGGCCGCGGCACGTTTGTTCAAAGGCGACACCCCATCACAACAGCCAGCGGACAGACGCCGGCCTCGATGAATCTCGCGCTCAACGTCCCGCCGTCGACCGGCGAAAGCGAGGTCATTGCCAATGTTCTCGAAGAGGTTCTTTCGGACTGCGCGTTGACGCCATTGCTCGGCTATCTGCCGCATCAAGGCTTGCCACAGCATCGGGAAACCATGGCCAAATGGCTCGAGCAACTCCACATCGTGACCGACGTAGACCACCTTTTCATCACGCACGGCGGACAACATGGATTGTCGATCGCGCTCGGGATGGCCGCGTCTCCGAATGAGACCGTGCTGACCGAGCGTTTCACCTACTCCGGCATGATCGCGCTGTCAGCGATGAGCGGCTATCGTCTTCATGGCGTTGCCGGCGACATCCATGGTTTGCTGCCAGATGAACTCGATCGAGCCTTCTCGGAAACGAAGGCGCGCGTGCTGTTCTCAACGCCGACGCTGCAGACCCCGACAGGAACGGTTATGCCCCAGGAGCGCCGGCAGGAAATTGCGGAGGTCATCCGTCGGCACGACGGAATCCTGATCGAGGACGACGCTTACGCATTCCTGTTCCGCGAGCCTCCTCGCCCGATCTCGCTGCTGTTGCCGGAGCGCAGCTTCTACGTCACGAGCTTTGCGAAATGCCTCGCGCCGGGACTGCGCATCGCTACGATGATCGTGCCTGAAAAGTTCCGGGATCGCTGCATCAACGCCATGCGCGCGACGGGATGGATGGCTTCGCCGATCATGGCCGAAGTCGTCGCGCGGCTGATCCATAGCGGCGACTTGCATCGTCAGGTTCAGTTGAAGCGAGCTGAAGCGGCGCGACGCAATGCAATCGCCGACGAAGTTCTCGCCGACTGGCTTCCGGTCGTGTCGAGCACGCCAGGCTTCCATCGCTGGCTGCCCATTCCAGCCGGCCGCACGCTGATCGCCCTGGTCGCGCAGGCGGCTCAGGCGGGCATTACCCTTGCTCCTCCCGGCGCCTTGCAGCAAGTCGACCGCGGAACGCTCGGCGTGCGGATCTGCCTGGGTCATCCGGCAACGGGGGATGACCTCAAGAGAGCCTTGCTGCAGTTGAGACGCATCCTGGAGTCCGCCGAGGAGCTTTCCTTCGTTTGAACGCTCTGCTGGACCGATGCCGCCGACGGAATTGCGAGCCTGCTCGGTGATGTCGGCGCGGAGCGCTATCTACTCATCCTTTGCCGGACGCTGGCACACGCCGATCGAGATCGGCACGAGCGTCTACAAGGATCCGGCCATGGCCCACAAATGGATCGATGTGCTGGTCGACGACATGGACGCCATCCGCTCGGTTGCGTCCGCGGCGCTCCTGGCCTTAACTGGACTCGATCGCAGCAACTTATCGGGGCGCGCGATCGGCCAGTGACGGGATATCCCTATCGTGTCCGTTTCCTTCAAGACATTGGACTTGAACCTGCTCAAGGTCTTCGACGCCGTCATGGAGGAACGCAGCGTGCTGCGGGCGAGCCAGAAGGTCGCGCTGAGCCAGTCCGCCGTGAGCCACTCGCTCGCACGGCTCCGCGAGATGCTGGAAGACGACCTGTTCGTGCGCACGGCAACAGGCATGCAGCCGACGGCGCGTGCGCTGACGATGGCGCCGCAGGTTCGGGAAGCCCTGCGATCGCTCGAGGCGGCGGTCGAACTGCCGACCTTCGTTCCTGCTGTCTCCACCAAGCAGTTCACGCTGGCCGCCAACGACTTCACCACGATGGTGCTGGCGTCCCCACTCTTGAAGATACTCGGCCGCGAGGCCCCGGCGATCGACCTGATGATCAAGCCGGTGACGCGGATCGACCTTGCCGAGCAGATCGATCTTGGCCGCATCGACGTCGCCATCGGCGTCTTCTCGGTCCCGCCGAGCCGCTTCCGCACGGCGCTGCTGTTCGAATATGACGATGTGCTGATCGTCGGCGGAAAGCGCAAGCTCGGCCGGCTCGACAAGGCGAAGCTGGCGCGCTTGCCGCTGGTCGTTATCTCCTTTGGCGGCGAGCAGGAGGGCGCGATCGGCGGCTTCATCTCCGAGCGAGGTCTCGCCAGGCGCTCGGAAATGTACGACCGCGCCGCGCTCGAGCGGGCGCTCGCCGAAAGCGACCGGCCGCCGCGAATCGCGGTTTCGTTGCCGCATTTTCTTGCCCTGCCCGCCCTGCTCGTTGATTCCGAACTCGCGGCGATCGTTCCGCGTCCATTGGCGAGAGCACTTGAGCAAACGCATGCGATCACGACCTGCGAGCTGCCTTACACCACGACGCCCGTCGAGGTCCGGCTGCTGTGGCACGAACGTGTCGAAGGCGAGCCATCGCACGAATGGCTTCACGAAATCCTCCGGCGCGCGACCGAGAACCTCAGACGCGGGCGCTAGCTGATGGCATGCCCCGCGCCAGCGATTGTGCGCACCTATCTGGCTGCCATGATGCCGGAGAGCGGCACCCAGCGCTCGCCGTCGAAGCGTTGCGGCCGGAGCGATTTGATCAGGCGATAGTCGTCCGGCGTCGTGTTGACGGTGATGCCCGGAATCAGGCCCGGAAGCGTTACGTTCTTCAGTGCCGTGGCATGCTTCAGGATGTTCTGCGGCGTAACGTCATCGCCACAGGCTTCGATCACCTTGGTCATGAGAACGGCGACGTTCCATCCGGTGAAGTTGAGCTGATCCTCGATGTCTCCCTCGGGATAGTATTTCTTCATAAAGGCCAGCCACTCCAAATAGGCGGGATCGTTGGCCCACTCGGGATCGCCCACGGTTTTTGTCGGCGTGGCCGAAATCGCGCCCTTCGCATTTTCGAGCCCTGCCGGCTTGAGGATGGTCGCAACGAAGTTGCTGCCGATCGGCAGGAACTGTTGTGCGCGCCATCCAAGTTCACTCGCCTTGCGGATCGCCTGCGAGGTGAACTTGCCGGTCGACGCGTTCAGGAAGACATTGGCGTTGCTGCTGGCCAGCGACACGACCTGTGAATCAACGGTCGGCGACGTGACCTCGTAAGGTGCGGTAGCAACGATCTCGGCCTGCGAACCGAGCCGCCCCAGCTCGGCCTTGAAGCTGCGAAGATATTCGCGTCCATAGTCATCGTTTTGGTAAAGCACCGCGACGCGCGCCTGCGGAATGGTCTCGGAAACGAGTCGCGCGTAGATCGCCGCTTCGGTGCTGAACAGGGTCATTCCCGAGATGGTGTATGGGCTGGTTTTCGGATCGGCGAAACGGTCGCTGGCGGCGAAGACAAAAAGCTGAGGTACTTTGCGGCCGTTCAGATACTTCTGGACGGCCGCGTTCTGGGCCGTCCCCATGCTGCCGAAGATCGCAACGACCTCATCATTCTCGACCAACCTGCGTGTCTGTTCGACGGCCTTCGGTGGGCTATAGCCGTCGTCGAGCGAGATCAGCTTGATCCTGCGGCCGTTGATCCCGCCGCGTTCATTGATCATCTGGAAATAGCGTGTCTGGACCTTGCCGACCGAACTCAGCGCCGAGGCCGGCCCGCTATAGGGCATCGTCTGCCCGAGGATCAGCTCGCCTTCAGCCGCCTTGGGTGCGCCAGGCGCGGCCAGTAAAGCCGCGACAGAAAGTATTGCGCCAAGTCCCCGCATGTGACCTCCCTATGTCTATTTCTTACTCGGAATATTCTTCCAAGGAAGATATTTGTCAACATCGGACCGACGCGTCAGATGGCTGCCGCATCGGGTCCCGCAGGCGGACCTTGGACCAATACCAGGAACTTGCCGCGCGACACCTGAATTCGAGGGTGTTAGATTGTGCCAGGGCATGATGCCGGCGCCTCTGGTGCCGAATTAACGGGGATAGGAAGGAATGAGGAAAAAGAGCGTGTCGCGCGGTGCCGAGCCGGTCACCAAACAAGCGCCAAGACCCGACGGCACCCTGTACGACGACATCGAAGCCGCCTGGCTTGAGCAACGCCCCGACCTCGACCTGGCCACCGCCTGCACGCTGTTGCGGCTGGAGCGCGTCAACCAGCTTCACGAAAAGCGGCTGCAGGAAATATCAAAAACCGTCGGCCTGCAGACCGGCGAGCTCTACGTCCTGTTGGCGCTCAGGCGCTCGGGAAAGCCGTACGAATTGCGTCCAACCGACCTGTTCCGCGCCCTGCTCGTCACCTCCGGCGCCATGAGCAAGCGGGTGGCGCGGCTCCAGGAAGGAGGCTTCATCCTCCGCGTCTCGGCGAACGATGATGGCCGCTCCGAGCTGGTCCGCCTGACCGCGAAGGGCCTTGCGACCGCCGACCGCGGTATTACCGAGATCGCGAGAGTCGTGGACAGCGTGACCGAAGCGAGCGGGCTGACCAAGGCCGAGATCGCGATGCTCGACCGGTGCCTGCGCAAGCTGTTGGCTGTGAAAACCGTGAAGGCGACGAAGAAGATGGGCCGGCTTGCCGCGGCGAGCTAGGGAGACGACACCATAGCCCTTTCGCCCGCCTTCAGCAGCGATTTGATATCGAACGAGCTGTCTGCCGCCTGGGCCGGCGTCGGCGAGATATCCGCTGCGATGAGGCGCCGCGCCGCCATCTGATCACCCGGTCTGTTGATGCTGTCGGCGGCGATCAATCTTCCCTGCCTGTAGTGGAACACAGAGAACCTGCCCTCCTCGATCGAGCCACGGGTCACCATCTGGTCGCTGCGCCCGGAGTGCCCGACGATCTGTAGTTTGAGGCTGTACTGATCCGACCAGAACCTCGGGACGCTGTTGTATGGCTCATGGCTTTCCGCGATGGCGAGCCCCGCCGCCCTGCCCTGGTCCTGGGCGTGCTGGACCGATTCCAGCCTGATCCAGCCTTCCGCGAACCGATTGTAATGATTAGCGCAGTCGCCAGCGGCGTAAACGCCAGGGATTTCGGTGCTGCCGTGCTCATTCACGACGATTCCATTGGAGCATTTCAGCCCGGCGGCACTGGCGAGTTCATCGTTCGCGATTCCGCCAATGCCTACGACGACGAGATCGGAACGCAGACGGGCGCCGCTGCTCAGACCAACCTCGGCGATTCTGCCAGCATCACCGGTCATCGCTATGACGGTCTCGCCGAGCCTCACATCGACGCCCGCCTGCACATGGGCACGGAGCAGGAAGCGCGAGACAATCGGCGAGACGGCCCGCTCAAGCAGCCGTGACGCAGCCTCAACCACCGTAACCTTCTTGCCGAGCTTCGCCGCCGAGGAGGCGACCTCAAGTCCAATGAACCCACCGCCGACGATGACGATCTCGCTCGCCTGCCCCAGTCGCGTCTTGAGATCGCTGGCGTCGGCGACCGATCGGAGATAGCAAACCCCGTCGAGTTCGGCGCCGGGTACCAATATCCGCCGCGCCCGCGATCCGGTGGCGATCACGAGCCTGCCGAAGTCCAGTCGGCTGCCGCCCGCCAGCACGACGTGTTTGCCTTGCCGGTCAATCTCCACTGCCCGTTGGCCCCGAACCAGGTCGATCCGCTTGTCCTTGAAGAACGCATCGTCCCGCAGGATCAGATTCTGCTCGCCGATGTCGTTGAGGAGAAAATTCTTCGACAGCGGCGGTCGCTGATACGGGAGCGATTTCTCGTCGCCGACGACGATCACCGGTTCGGCATAGCCGGCATCACGGGCACTGAGTGCCGCCTGAACACCAGCATAGGATGCCCCGATGACAACAAGCCCGCTCACGATTTGACGTCCACCGCGTCGTCGCGAACATCCTCATTCGCAGCCTCGCCGTCGAGATGCACGTAAACTTCGCCATCGCGGATCTCGACCTTGAATGACCTGATATCCTTGTAGGTTCCTGATCGGCATCTGCCGTCGCGTACGTCGAACATCGCACCATGCAGCGGGCATTCGACGACATGTCCTTCGAGAAACCCGGTGGAAAGCAGCGCGAACGCGTGCGAGCAGACGTCGTCCGTTGCGAAGATATCGTCGTCGACCTTGTAGAGAGCGACGCGCCGGTCGCCGATCTTGAAGCCCAATGGCTCCCCTTCGGGCAGCTTCGCGGCGGCGCATACGTGTTTCCAGGTCA
This sequence comes from Bradyrhizobium sp. USDA 10063, assembly GCF_054063735.1. Taxonomy (NCBI): domain Bacteria; kingdom Pseudomonadati; phylum Pseudomonadota; class Alphaproteobacteria; order Hyphomicrobiales; family Nitrobacteraceae; genus Bradyrhizobium; species Bradyrhizobium sp. USDA 10063. Next base: position 2,963,593 of record NZ_JBSSGP010000002.1, read on the forward strand.
TGGCCATGACGTCTCCTGAGCGGGGGAATGGACGCGGACAGGAATCCCACATCCGATTCAATCAGCGGGGAATCTGTCGCCAGTCCTCGGAGGCGGAAGTCAGCCGGCCGCCGACCGCGCGGATGTCCTTGTAGGACATGCTGTCGCTCTGGGCGCTCTTGGGAGGCTTGCCGCTCATGAAGCCGCGTACTTCCTCAAGCAATTGGCGGCGCACCCTGACGATCGCCTGGTCTGCCGAACAGAGATATTCCTGCGAACGGTCGACGATCGGGCCCATGCTGACCATCACCACGAAATCCTCGATGACGATCTCGTGGAAACCGGTGCTGTTGCCGGCATCCATGATCTGGCGATTCTGCCCCCAATTGTTGGTTTGATCGCCCGGAAGGCCACCGGCCATCGGCCACTGATTGGCCCGCTGCACCTTACGCCAGGAATCCACTGGCTTCTCAGGATTATAGAAGATGTACCACTGGATCAGGTTCTCATCGTCGATCGGCACTGCGATGATCGCGGTACGATCCTGCTGCGGGCCGGAATAGATCGGTGCGATCAATCCGTAATAGGGCATCACGAACTCCGTGACGCGCGCGAGGCATGATCCGTCGGGGCCGGATCGAAGCGCAGCGGCACGAAAGCCGTACGGCTTCTTCTCGAACTGGTAGCTGACTTCGGTATTGACCCGCGTTGCTCCGAAATCGGTCGCCGAGCTCGCGGTCCAGCTCTGGTGCAACAGCGCGACATGCGAGGAATCGATGGTCGCCTCGACACCCTGCAGCCAGTTTGCGTTGAGCTCAATGCCGGCCGCATAGACTTGATCCGGTGGCAGATCCATCCATTCGAAGTCCGGCGCGGGGGGCGCCGTTCCTTCGCCGAGCCAGACCCAGATCAGCCCCGCTCCTTCCCGCGTCGGATAGGATTTCACCTTGACTGTCCTTGCGAATTCCTTCGGGTTGTTGGGTTCATTGGGAACGTCGAGCACCTCCCCGCTGGCGCTGATCTTCCAGCCGTGGAACAGGCAGGTCAGCGAGCAATCTCCGACACGCGCGAGCGCAAGCGAGGCCCCCCTGTGCGGGCAGGCTTCGTCGAGGAAGCCGACGGTCCCGTCCCGGCCTCTGAACGCGACGAAGTTGCGGCCGAACAGCTTGACGCGGACGGGCGCCTCGCCCTTGCGCACCCGGACCGAGAGGACGGCCGGCAACCAATAATGCTGACGCAGCATTCGCCCCATCGGCGCGTCACCCGTGACGCGGCACAGCAATTCATTCTCTTCCCTCGTGACCATAGCGAGACATCCCTGATTGACGCGTTTGATTATCTCCGCCTATTATCTTCTCAGGAAGATTTTTGTCAATGTACCTTCCTAGGAAGAAAATTCAAGGGGATGATATGGTCGAGCGACGCCTGAGGGATTGTGTTGCGTTGGTGACGGGCGGAAGCCGCGGAGTCGGAAAGGGAGTGGCCATAGGACTGGCCGAGGCCGGGGCGACGGTGATCGTCACCGCACGCACGCGCAGCAGCGGCGGCTCGGAATGGCCGGGTTCTCTCGACGAGACCATCTCGGCAATCGACGAAGCCGGCGGCAAGGGCCTCGGCCTCCTCTGCGATCATTCCGACGACGGTTCGGTGAGGGACGTCTTCGACCTGATCCGGCGTGACCACGGTCGGCTCGATGTCCTCGTGAACAACGTGTTTGCGGCGCCGAACGTCATGCCGGTCAACGTTCCCTTCTGGCAGATTCCAACATCGCTGTGGGACACCCTGCATCGTGTCGGCCTGCGCTCGCACTTTGTCTGCAGCCAGTTCGCTGTCCCGCTGATGCTGCCGCAAAAAAGCGGCCTGATCGTCAATACGTCGTCCGGCGGCGGCGTCCGCTACACATTCAACGTCCCGTTCGGCGTACAGAAGTCGGGAGTAGACCGGATGGCCCGAGACATGGCGCATGAACTCAAGCCTTTTGGCATTTCCGCCGTCTCGATCTGGCCTGGATATATCAAAAGCGAGAAGCTCGCGGCCCAACCCGATCGTGTGCCGGCGGCACTTGCCAAGCTCATCGCCGAGAGAGGCGAGACACCGGTCTTCGTCGGGCGCGCGATCGCTGCGTTGGCCGCTGACCCCGATGTGATCGCCAAGACCGGGCAGATCCTGCTCGCCTCCGAACTGGCGACTGAATACGGCTTCACCGATGTCGACGGGAAAATCCCGCCTCCGCCGAGCCGCGATCCCGCTCCGCTTTCGGTATTCAAGCCGACCGCAGCAACTTGAGATCAAACAGGAGAGGCCAATGAGCATTGCACTGGGAATGATGACGCCGCTCGCGGCCCGGGACTGGCGACGGCTGTCGCTGGCTATCGTTACGGGTTTCGCCTGCGCGGTGGCGATCGCGAGAACATTGCCGATGGCGATGGACGCGATATCGACAATCCCGGCGCCGCTATGCGCCGACAATGCCTCGTCCGGCTCATCGCTCAACAAGGTCGAGGTGATCACCTCGCACGCCTTGCCGAATGTACCCGGCAAGAGGGTAACGGTGGTCCGCGTTACCTACGGACCGGGCGGCTTTACTCCGCCGCACCGCCATGGGGGCTCGGTGACGGCCTACATCACAAAGGGCCAGGTCCGATCACAGCTCAAGGGTGGCCCGCTGGAGACATTCGAGGTCGGACAGTCGTTCTTTGAGCCGCCAGGCGCGACGCATCTCGTTTCCGCTAATGCAAGCAACACCGAGCCGGCCGAACTGGTTGCCGTCTTCGTTGCTGACGAGGGCGCGGAGTTGACGACCCTTCTCGACCGGTAGCGGAAAACAACAACCGGAAAGGGGACACGTCGACGTCACTGCGTTGCCGCGCTTCGCTCGAAGGGCTTGTTCTCGGCAATGAACCTTGCGGCCAGAACCAGAGCGCCCATCGAGAACTCCTTTCCATGCGCGGCGATCATTCGCTCGGAAAGTTCCGCCAACTCCTTGAAGAACTGATCTTTGCTTTCGGCGTCGTTTGGCGATCGAGTGGCTGTCATGATCTCCCTCCTGATGATCGCGGCAAGGCCCGCAGCCCGGAGTCGGATCAGGCTGTTCGAACCGGGTCCGGCTATTTGAAAATGTGCGGGGGAAACGTCACGATCGCCGCCTCCCCGTCGCTTGTTCCGAATGCAAGATGCTGACCGTCGCGGGACCATTGCAAGGCGCAGACGGTGCCCCGACCGGGCGGTTTGACGACCAGTTCGTCTGGCCCTCCGATCCTGGCGACAACGACCATGCCGTCGCCGTAACCTGCTGCGACCAGCTGGCGCTCCGGGTGCACATCCACCGCCTCGACGAGGACGAATCTGGCGCGACCGGTCGCGAGGCTGATCGGCCGTTCGCTTGCGTCGTTGAGGCTGGAAACGTCCCATGCGATCATCCGATAGGCCCCGCTCGTAACAAGAACGCGAGAGTCTGCACTCCACGAAAGAGACGCAACGCTCGCAGGATAGGCGGGAATCCGAACGATCCGCGCATCGGCAAGGCGCACCAACGCGATGCCTGTTTTTGCGACGGAAATGGCCAACCAGCTTCCGTCGGGGCTCCATGACAAGGTTGAGATTGAGCCCAACTCGAATGAAGCCGCCGGCTCGGGTCGTGGCCCGAAGGCACGAATGAGCAGAAAGCCGTCGACCGCCATCGCAAAGCGCCGACTATCCCGTGACACGGCTATTGCCGATGCATTCCCTCCCCTGCGCTCCTGGAGCCAGCCGACGTCACCATTGCAATCATAAGATATGACCGACCCGCCAGAAGCAGCGAGGATGCCTCCCCCCTGCACCGGGGCGACGAGATCGACTGGGGAATCATGGTTCGCGGCTAGCTGCGTGACACCGGATGACGAGACGCTGAGCAGTCGGCTACAATCACTTGCGATAAAGCCCGATGTCCCGAGCGCGGCGAGATGAAACCTGGCATCGCTGATTGCGACTTTCATCAACGGTGGCACCGGTTTCCGTCGCGGTGAAATCGTCGCCCGGCCCCCGTCGAGCGCGATACGACAGCGATCTTGCGGCGGCTCGATGTCAGTCACGGGAGCTATCGCCAACGCACCATCTGCAAGCGCGAACGCAACCACCTGTCCCGACGCGTCGAACGCCGTTCCTGTAACGGGCGCACCCACCGTCCAGCGCCGTCCAAGCAATTCATAGAGCGTTACGGTCTCTACTTCCATCGTGTCCATCGACCGCCTCACTTTTCGGATCGGCGCCATTTCATGCGTCCGTCTCGATTTGGACCAGGATACGCTTGAGGCCCCCGACATCAGATACGAAGTGTTGCTGCGCATCATTGATGTGAGATCGCAGCGAGTCCCACAGATCGACTCTCAGCAACCGCGCCGGATCGCCGGCCATCGTCTCGAGGGCCTGCAGGCCGAACTGATGCCGCAAGCCAATACCCTTCAGGACGAAATCCGTCAGCTCGCGCGCATGCGTTTCGACGAAGGGACGCAATAGCGGATGTGCGCCGTAACCGACGTCGCGCTTTGCGAGTTCGGTCTCGATGAACACGATGAAATGCCGAACCAGGAGATTTTGGCTCTCGCCGATCAGGTGCACCATGAAGGTTACGTCGCTGTCCGCGCGTGCAAGGATCTGCGACGCTAGCGTAGCCGCGGCGACCGGATCTTCTTCACCCTTCTGTTCGTCCCAGACAGTCGCCATGCCTGACCTTGTCCTTAAGTCCGCGAACGGTATTGATGCAATTTGCGATACAGCGTGGCGCGCGAAAGCCCCAGCTTTTCCGCGGCAGCGGCAATATTGCCGCCAGCGTTTGCAACGGCTCTCTCGATGGCACGACGCTCCATTTCGTCGAAGCGCGCAATCTCGTCGCCTCCCAACGCTGGGCCATGCTCCGCCGGCAAGCGCGCCTGAAGTGGCTGAGCCGCCGCTTCCCGGAAATCCTCCGGCAAGTCCCTGGGAGTGACGATGCCGGTGAGCGTCATCAGCACAAGGTTCTCGATCAGATTGCGCAGCTCGCGAACGTTGCCCGGCCAGCTATAGCGCCGCAGCAATTCCATCGTGGCCGCTTCGAAACGCAGCGGTTCGGTGCTGTAGGTCGCAGCGAACTGTCTGTTGAAATGATCGATCAATATCTCGACATCGCCCGAGCGCTCGCGGAGTGGCGGGATGATGAACTTGACGACACCGATCCGGAAATACAGGTCCTTCCGGAAACGTCCCTCCGCCACTTCCTGCTTCAGATTCCGATTGGTCGAGGCTACGAGCCGGACGTCCACCGGACGCGGCTTGCTGTCACCGAGCCGGTATACCACACGCTCCTCAAGCACACGGAGCAGATAGGGCTGCAGATCCAGCGGCAGCTCGCCGATCTCGTCGAGGCTGAGCACGCCGCCATTGGCAAATTCAAACCGTCCAGGCCTGCCTTCGCGCGTGGCGCCGGTGAAGGCTCCCGGCGCATGCCCGAACAATTCACCGCCGAGAAGCTCTTTCGATACCGCACCGCAATTGAAGGCAACGAAGGGCTCCTTGCCTGTCTTCTGGCTGGCCGCGTGAACCAGACGGGCAAACAGTTCCTTGCCGACACCCGTCTCACCCTCCAGCAGGATCGCGGTCCGGCCGAGCGCAGCCCGCTCAACTTTGTCGACCGTCTCCAGCAATGCTTCACTGCAGCCGACAATGGCTTCCTTGGCCGACATGAGTGCCGCGTGGGCTGCCGGCGACATCTGGGATGCGGCAAAATTCACGCGCGGCCTCGATGCAAGCACCAGCATCGCGCCCTTCACCACCCCGTCGACCACCAATGGCTCGATGCGCTGCTCGCGCAGTTCCTCGGGCGGCTCATTGGCCAGATCTTTCACCAAGAATCCATCACTGCCTGCGAAAAGCTGTGCGCCAAGGCTCAAGTCCCGCGACTGCGCAATCCGCCGCCAGCGAACGGACGCCATATCGTTGTGATGAACCACCCTGCCGAACCGATCGAGAATGACAACTCCGTCAGCGCTGTTCATCCCCGGCATGCGAGAAATGCTGGCCTCGAGCAACTGCATTCTCTCGATGCGGATCTTCTCCGAGAGCGCGAGCTCGATGTGATTGGCCGCGACCACCGCCAACGCCACATTATGCCGGTGAAAGATCGCCTGGGGTCCGGAAAAATCGACAATGCCGATAATGCTGCCGTCGATCGGGCTACGAATGGGGCTGCCGACACAGGTCCATGCCTTGATGCCTTCGGAAAAATGCTCCGCCGCATGGACATGAACCGGTTTGCCTGTGACGAGCGCCGTGCCGATGCCATTGGTGCCGGTGACCGTCTCGCCCCACGCGGCGCCGACTTCCAGGCGAATATCGTGCCCTGCATCGATCGTCCGCTGATCGCCTCCGACGTCCAGCACAACGCCGTTCCTGTCGGTGATGACGACCATCGTGGCCGCGTCGCCAAGTACCTCCGCGACGCGGCGGAAAGTCTCCGCGCTCGAACCAAGCAAGTCGTCATTCTTCAGACGCAGCTCATAGAGATCATCCGGCGAGGCGACGAGATTGCTGCCCTTGCAGTGAGCATTGACGCCGGACTGGACACTCCGCTGCCATGATTCCTCGATGACGCCGCGGACCGGCGCGTTCTCGCGCCTGAGGTCTCCGAATGTCAGAAAGTTTTCCCACGCCCTGTTGGTCTCTCCCTCATCGTACGGCCGCCCCTGCTCCGCATCCGTGGCGCCAGGCACCTTGTAGCCTTCCAGGGAAAACGGCGGCTTGGCCATGAGCGTTTCCGTCAGCATTGGAGCACCATACGTACGTTGGCAAACAGCAACCCGATCGGCAGAAACGACCTGAACCAGACCTGACCGGGATCGTCTTCCCCACAGGCCCAGCTCATGGAGATCATTCGACGCCTTTGGCGATCGCATCCAACCCGAGACGGCCCGCGATGGCCTGTTCCAGCCGCTCCTCGGACACCTCGTCGGGCACGCTCACTCCCTCAAGATCGGCGAGGACCTTGCAGAGCTTCTCATCCAGCGGATCGAACAGTCCGTTCTCGCGCGTCGCCAGAGCGAAATATCGCGATTGGCCCTTTCCGCGCAGTTCGCCGACAAAATGGAGCTGCCGCCCCGAGGAGAGATCAGCGATAACGACACGGCCGTTAAGACTGATCCGCACATAGGGTTCCATCTCTTTGGGGCGGCCTGGCGGCGTAGACCAGAGCTTGCCTGACGGCTGGGGCTGCGGAGAAGGTGCGGGATTGCGCAATTCCTGCCAGCGCCCGGCCGTCAGATGATTGGCGATCGCGTCGATCTTCGTGCGGTTCTTCTGAATGAAGTCCTTCGCCGTCACCTCTTCCCGGTGCGGACCATCGCGCTTGGAAATGATGTGGATCATGTTTTCCTCCCGCCCCGGTCGGTCGGAGGGCCGTGGAGGCTTGTGCACTGCCTCCTTCGGCTCACGCCGGAGCTTCTTGAGATTGTAGCCCGTTCTCGATCGTTGTCACCGTCCAATCATTCGACCACGAAGGTCTGGATCGTTAGACGGCGCGGCGGAACACGGAACGCGTACGCATGCCTCATGCGCGCCCAAGCTTCTCTGCCCCACCGCCCAGTGCCGGTCCCTGTGTCGGATCGATGTACTCCGGCACGTCCGCAACAAGCGTGTTGGTGGTGAGCACCAGCGTGGCGACGGACGCCGCGTTTCGAAGCGCGGTATAGGTCACCCGGACGGGATCGACGATGCCGGCTGAAACCATGTCGATGAAGACTCCGTTGGCGGCGTCGAATCCGACGCCCGCCGGCGCGCTCACCAGGTCGGCCACGACCTTCTCGGCATCGTGACCTGCATTCCGGGCAATGAAAGCGGCGGGACGGGATAGCGTTTCGCGCACCAGCTTGACGCCCTCGCCCAGGTCGCCGTTGACGTTGCCGAGCGTGCGCGCGACCACTGGCGCGCACTGCGCCAAAGCGGTGCCGCCGCCCGGCACGATGCCCTCCTCGGCCGCGGCACGAGCCGCACTGAGCGCATCGTCGATCAACTGGATCATGCGTTTCTGCTCGACCGGCGTGACGCCGCCCGCAAGAATCACGGCCGTCCCGCCTGAGAGCTTCGCCAGCCGCTCCTTGAGCTTGTCCTGTTCGATGTTCGGCGGTGCCAGGTCGTGTTGCCTGGCCACCTGCTGGCGCCGCGCCGCGATCGCGGCTTCGTCGCCGCCGCCGCGAATGACCACCGTTTCGCGCGCACTGGCCCGAACCTGCCGCGCGGTGCCGAGATCGGCAAGACTGGCTTCTTCCAGCTTGCCGCCGAGTTCGCGCGCGATGACCCGTCCCCCGGTTATGATGGCGAGATCGTCCATCATCGCCTTGCGCCAGTGGCCATAATTGGGCGGATTGACCACCAGGACCTTGCCTCGGTTGCCATCGCCAAGCAGCGTCACGACGACGTCCGGCGCAATCTCCTCAGCGACGATGACAAGCGGTCGCCCGGTCGAGGCGACCGTCGCGCGCACCGCCGACAGCTCGCTCGGCGCTCTGATCTTCAGGTCGGTCAGGAGGATGTAGGGCTGCTCCAGCACCACTTCCATCTTCTCGACATCCGTCACCATGTGGTGGGAAATGTAACCGCGGTCAAACGACATGCCTTCGACGACTTCGAGCGTCGTGCTGGTCGTCAGCCCGTAATCGGAACTGATGATGCCGTTCTTGCCGACGCGCTCGACCGCCTCAGCGACCAGACCGCCCAGATGAGAGTCAGTTGACGCAATCGTCGCCACCGCTTGCAGCGTCTTGCGATCCGATACAGCAACTGCAGAACTTTTCAGGGTCTCGACAACGACTTCGACGGCCCGGTCTATCCCCTTGCAGAGATCGACGGCCTTGGCGCCGCGTTCCAGGGCGGCAACGCCGCCTTGAATCAGGCCGTTTGCGAGCACCATCGCCGTCGTCGTACCGTCGCCGGCGACTTCGTTGGTCTGCATCGAGACCTCGCGCACCACCTGTGCGCCCATGTTCTCGAAACGGTCAGGCAATTCGATTTCGGAGGCGATGGTGACACCATCGCGCGACACGATGGGCGTGCCGATCGGCCTGTCGACCATCGCGTTCATGCCCTTGGGACCGAGGGTCGATTCGACGGCGGCGGCAAGCTTCTGCACTCCGCGCGCGAGCGCGCGGCGCGCTTCTATGTCATGCAACAGAACTTTCGGCATCGCGTTTCACTCCCACGTGGCTGTCTGTTTTTGTCGGGTCGGGCGGATTTTTCTGACCGCTCCGGTTGCTGGCACTTGCAAGCGCTAGGCGCAGCAATGCTGCATCATGCAACCGCGGCGGAATGCTTCTCGGCCGTCGAGCGCATGCCACAGCCGCTGCCGCAGCCTCCGCATGGCGCGTCGACGGGGGTCCGTCCCGCACCATCCCCATCGGGTTTGCGATAGCGCGCCGCAAGAAGGCCTCTGCACAACGAGCTGTTGAACTCCATGTTGATGCGCACTCCCCGCAGTCGTTGCAGATATGAGACGAGTTCGTGGCGCTTGATGGCGTGTCCGTCGTAACTGACGAAGGCCTGATCGCCGGGCCGCCGGACAAGGCGTCGTTCAACCAGAAGTTCGCGATAGCGCGGCTTCTGGCGCGCGGCTTCCTCCGAGTCGAAATCCACCTTGTCGTAGGCGCTCAAATTCATCTGACAGATCGCGTGGTCGTCATAACCGGCCTCTCGCAACGCCAGAATCACGACCTCCTGGCGTCGCTCGAACGCCTTGCGGCGGAACTTCTCCCGCACCTCGTCAAGAGACCCTCCGGACGCAAAGTCCTTGAGTGCGTCGCCGAATGATTTGCCTTCGTTGACGCCACGATTGATTTCTGCCGCGACCATGTGATCCCGGAGCTGCGGTCGCGCCTCGCGAACCCACGGCAGCGAGGAAACCGCCCGACGCATGTCGTCGGCCATGAGGAAAGCGAAGTTCGCCGAACACCAGTACGTCGGCAAACGAAAGACGATATCGACTCCGCCGTCATCATCGACGGTGACGAGCTCAATGAACCCGAGATCGGTTATGGACTCGTCCAGCTCGGGATCTGTCACCAACGCGAGGCGTGCCCACACCTCACGGGTCTTTCGGTCATGATGAAGGACAGCGTCCATCGTTGTCACTCCGCTGCAGTTGCGTGCGCTGTTCCCGCGAGCTTGACCTTCTGCGTCTCGACGTCCACGCCATAGAGGCGGGCAGCGTTGAGACCGAGGATCTTCTTCTTTGCCTGCTGCGTCAGATCGACACCGTGCTCCTGCTTCAGATCGTCGGGTAGCTGGAAGTTCCAGAACTTCTCAACCAGCCAGCGAGGCGTCCAGATGGCGTAATCGCTGCCGAAAAGCAGCTTGTCTTCGCCAACCCAGAACAGCAGTTCACTGATCACTTCGGCGAAATAGCGCGGACGGCCGTGGATGAACGGCAGCGCCACCGCGAGGCCGCCGTAGACGTTGGTCTCCTGCACCGCGATCCAGCAGAAGTCGTCCAGTCGCGGCAAACCGCAATGCTCGATGATGAAATTCAGGCCCTGGAAGTCGGTGGCTGCATGATCGACGTCGTGAACATCGAAAGCATCCTTGTCCAATGGAATGATCGTAGGCCCCTTGTGGACATGGATGTTCTTGATGCCAAGCTTCTCGCAGAGTTCGAAGCAACGATAGGCGTTGGGATCCGTGAGCTTCCAGCCTCGCGACTCGCCTTTCCACTCGGCCGTATAGAGCTTCACGCCCTTTATGCCGAACGTCTCCTTCATATAATGGATGTATTCGAGCGCCCGCTCTCCATCGCGCGGATCAAAGGCGCCGTTGACAATGAAGCGGTCTTTGTACAGCTTCGCCATCTCGGCGTTGCGGTCGATGGTGTTGAACCCGTTCTTGTAGAACTCCGTCAGGTACGTCGACTGTACGATAGCCATATCGTCGGGCCCGTCGACGAACAGATCGTGATACATCTGCTCGGCACTGTACTTCTCGAACTGGTCCTTGGGCCAGAGCTTGTCCGGCGGGCTGAGCGAGGTGTGGTAGGTATAGAAGCAGTCGATGAACTGCTTGCCGTGAATATTGCGTTGGTTCGCCGGACTGCCGTCCCAGAAATGGGTGTGCCCGTCAATGACGAAGACTTCCTCGCCGGTGGGGGTTATGAACATGATAATCTCCAAGGTTTTGCCAAGTGCTTTTCCATCAACGTCGGATCGCCGACCGTACGAGAAAGCGGTGGAGCCGCAACCGCCGGAATGCGGGTCCACCCAGTCTCGGGAGGTGCAAGAGTTCACTCGATGTATTCGAAGACCTCTTCCATGTTGCCGAACAGCGTCACCGTATTGTCGTCGATACGCACCATTCGGCCATAGTGGGTCGAGGTATTCACTTCGAAGATCTCGGCCGTCATATCTTTCCCGAGAATCTCGCTGATCTCGTCCATCTTGAAGACCAACTTGCCAACGCCGTCGATGCGGATCAGCGCCGGCTGATAGGTCACGGTCACGGTCGGCTTCTTCGCCATGAATTCGGCGATGGCGCGCGCTTCCACGCTGTCATTCATCGTGATGCCGCACTGATGAGAAATCGTCTGGTCGAAGACGATGTCTCCCATCTTCTGGAAGATGTTCTGGTTGGTTGCAGTTCTGGAAGCAACGGACATTGCAATTTACTCCTTGGGAAGGGCGAGGCCGAGCTCGCCGAGAATCTTCTTGATGCGTTCGACCGACTGCGCGCGGGCGTCGGCGTACTGCACCGGCTTCGAATGCGGCTGCGACCAGATCGGCTGCAGGCCGGCGGCCGCCTTGTTGGCGAGCGCCACGTGCTTGTCCACCCAGCCCTGGAACAGGTTCTTGTTGTGGGCGGCATGCTGATTGTCAGTCACCAGAAGATGCAGCAGGTCGATCGTGTTCGCGAGATTGCGCTCATAGTCGGCCTCGGCCGCCGAAATAACCGACGGCGTGATGAAGTCGCCGTTCGACGAGGCCACCTGCATCAGGAAGCCGCTACGGAAGAGTTCGCCGACGAGCGGCTCGAACGCGATGTTGGTGGCAAAGTACTGCTCGAGATAGTCGGCCGACCCCATGATCGACTCGACCGCTTCCCGGGTGCCTTGCCAGCCCTTGTCTTCCAACCAGGTGCGCTTGCCCGCGGTGTCGTCGAAGCCCGGAATGTCCATTCCGATCTCGGCGAGATAGAGCGTGATATCCTGCGCAAGGCGAAGCTTGTAGGAAGAGTTGGTCAGCGTCGCGTTGTTGATCATCTGAGTATAGCCGTAGCGCTGAGCCTGCATCAGCGAGGTGCCGAGGCCAAACTCGGCATGTTTCCATGCGCCGAGGTGGTTTTGCAGGATTTTGACCCACGCTTTATTGAACGCCTTCGGCGCGCCGGACTTGCGGCCGTTGGCGATCACCGATTGAACCATCGCTTCGATCTTGGACTGCCGCTGGTAGTGGGTGCGCTCCCACTCCTGGTCGGGAGCACGGAATGCATGCCAGTTCGAGCTCAGCGCCGCTGTGTTGTCCTTGGTGTAGGCGCCCTTCCCATTTGGAAAAGCGATGATCCAGTCCTGCAGCAAGTAGCGTTCCGGATCCGGCTGCACATCGACGGTCACGTCCTCGTAGTGCGTCGCCCGCTTGCTGCGCGGCTCGAAATACCGGTACCTGCGGCTGTCCGAATCGGGAAACACCGCAGCGCCTGCTGCACCGGATCCCACTGAAACACTTGGAACTGCAGTCATCGTCTTCCTCCTCCCATTGCTGGCTATACACTTGCTTCGGCACTCGGAAAGTCTCAGTTGCTGGCTGGTGTGAACTTGTCGAAGAAGATGCGGTCGGACTCGACATCGTTCATCTGCAACACCGGCGTCAGCGCTTCGATCATCGGCGATGGTCCGCAGGCATAGACGTCGACGTCTTCGCCATATCCCGAGCTCCGCAGGTGTGCTCCGACCGCTTCGTGCACGAAGCCCTTTTCTCCGCGCCAGGCCGTGTCATCGACTGCGTGAGAGAGGACAGGCACGAACGTGAAATCCGGATGCTTTGCGGAGAGCTGGGCAAAGCGATCGAGATAGAAAAGATCGTTTTGCGTCCGCGCCCCGTAGAAGAAGTGAACCGGTCGCGCTTCCCCGGAGCTGATGTGATCGTGGAGGATCGACCAGAGCGGCGACATTCCCGATCCGCCTCCGACCAGGATCATGGCTCCGTTTCTGTTTTCTCGCCGGAAGCAGGTGCCGTAAGGCCCTCTGATCCCGACCCTGGTTCCGACGGCGAGGTCGCCGTCGAGCCGGGAGGAGAAGCGTCCGTTCGGGTACTTCTTGATGATGAATGCGAGTTTTTGGCCTTCGAGCGGCGAATTTGCCATGGAAAACGAACGCGTAATCGTCTCTGCCCCCGAGAGCGTGATGTCGACATATTGACCCGCCCAGAACTTCAGAGGTTGCTCCAGCGAGATCTCGAGATGCCTGATGTCGTGGGTCAGCGCGGAGACGCTCGTGACCGTGCCCGTGAAGTCCTTGACCGGGATCGATTTCGACAGCACCTCCTCGTCATAGTTGAGGAGCTCTACTTCAAGATCCGAGTAGGCCAGCGTCCGGCACAACAAAATGTAATCCTGGCCGCGCTCCATCTCGTTGAGGGCGAACGTCGAGTATTTCTTCAGCTCCACATCGCCTTCGGTAAGGACGCATTTGCACGCCGAGCACTGTCCTTCCTTGCAGCCATGCGGCAGCGCGATGCCCTGGCGGAAGGCGGCGTCGAGAACGGTTTCGTTCTCCTCGACCTCGAACTCGATGCCTACCGGATGCAGGCGAACGACATTAGCGGGCGCGCCCATGGGGCCTCCTCAAACCAAGGCTTGCAGATCTTCCGGGGATTGATTTTGGAAGGAGCCAGCCAGTGCCGGCTCCCTCCGTTTCGCTTAGTTGCAGGGATTGATGGTGAATCCCTTACGGTACTCGGCTAGATGCGCTTCTCGGTCGGCCGGGCTCATGTCTCGCAGCGTCATCAGCGGGCTCTTCAGGGTGTGGCCGCGGACGTCGTCAAGCGTCCACATCTCCTTCTCGTCGAAGCGCAGGTGTGGCTGCGGGACCAGAGTCTTGCCATCGGTCCGGACGAAGCCGAGATCCTTGAGCGCATCGGCGAGGTCCCAACCATCGTAGCAGCTTTCCCATTCACGCCGTCCGCTGAACCGGCCCATCGCAGGCGTCGGTCGTCCCTCATATTCGTCGGCGAATGCCTGCACGGCAGTCCAGCGATCCAGCTCATGCGCGAAGGTATAGAGCTTGCCGTCGATCTCATCGGTGACGATGTCCTCGCGGATCAGGCAAGGCACCAGGCACGACCAGCAACGGTGCGGATAGACGTAGCCGACATCGCTGTTGAAGAGGATGTTGGTCTGGCCGCGGTGCGACAGCTTCTCGTACCATTTCCAGAACTCGCCGAACTGGGCGTACCAGCCCGGATATTTGTGCTCGAACCACTCGAAGTCCTTGTCGGTCTGAGCTTCGATCCGCCAGAAGTTCACCGGCCAGCCAACCGCGAAGAACTGCGCGACCCTGTGGACGTAGTGCTTCTCGGTCAGGCGTTTCCAGGCTGTCTGGACGTCGTCATGATGGATCTTGATGCCGTATTTCTCGAGCGGCAGCATATAGGTGCGGTAATAGTCCTCGAAGATCCAGCGATGCCACATCTCCGCATAGGACTCCTTGTTCTTGTCGCGGTTCGTGGTTCCATACTCGATGAAGGTTCCGATCGCGGCATCGACGATCGCGTGGTTCTGCCAGAAGGCGTAGCGCAGGTCCCGCTCGATCAGCACATGGTTCTCGGGCTCCTTGAGCATGGACATCAGCATCGAATGGCCGTTGCCGATGTGCCGGCTTTCATCCGACTGCACGGAAAGGAACACGGTCGGAAGCGCGTAGTCGCCGTTGCGGGCCGCTTCGGATGGCATCGCCACAAACAGCGTGTTGGTAAACGCGGTCTCAGCCACGACGGTCAGATAGATGTTGGCCGAGGTGATCGCGTCACCGGTGATGAAGCCCTCGCCGAACTGACGGCCGATCGTGGTGGCGTAGCACTTGCCGAACGCCTCTTCCGTGATATCGAACCCCGCCGGATCGATGTAGTTCTCCATGTACCACTTCTTGAGATTCATCTGGATCGTCGAGTGACGGAACTCGTCGACCATCTGCATCGTGAAGCCGGTGCGAAGGTCCTCACCTGGAGCGAGACGGCCGACCATGGCCATCGATCGCGCCGCCGAGATCTCGGGGAACGGGATGATCGCCAGGAACAGCTTCATCCACTCGACCCATCGCGGCTCGACGTTGCGGAACATGTCGCCGCGCAGGGCCGCGTCGAGCGCGCCATAGACGCGGTTGTCCTTTTCCTCCTGCATCGGGAAATAGGAGCGAAGGACCTGCTTCATCGGATCCTTCGGCGCCTTCGTGATCTTGTAGTCCGTGGGGAAGGTCATCGCTTCCTGGACGTAGGAAGGATTCCAGCCGAGATCTGCAATCTTCTTTGCAGCCTCACCGACGGAAATGCCGCGCTGGGCGGTGATCTTGTTGAGCGTTAGCGTTCCAGACATCTAGTCTATCCTCCTGATCGAGTCAGAAACCACATCGATATTCCGCCTGCCCAGGGCCTCGACGGGCCGGGCAGTGCTTACCCGTGCGTTACGGGCCACCTCGCGGTCGCTCGCACGACCGGACGTTTGATATCGGCAAGGGTCTCAGGATGACTGTGGAGCACTCCGCGGACGATCAGCAGCGATCCTCGAACCAGTGGTCTTCCGATCGCAATCATGCTGTCCCGCACAAGATACGCCCTCAGCTAGGCATCCCCTTCCCTCGTTCTTTTCGCGGCTCGCCCCAGACGATGGACCAGTCAGCGTTGTTGTGCTCAGGAGCTTTGCAATGGGCATGCCAGCTCATCCGAGTGCCTGGCCAGGCGATTTCTGACGACGTGAGCGCGGGGATCAGTTCAGGCGGAGGCATCACAACCGTTGGCGTGCGACCGACCGAGATGCAAATTGCGACAGAAATTGCAAAATGAGAATCTCTGCGACGCATAGGCGTCAGTTTGCATTGCATCGTTTGCACTGCAATAGCGACCCATTCGCGCCGAGGCATCCGCAATGACATTTGACTGGCGGACGCCAAATCCATCGCGAGCAAATGCTGCCCGCGATGGATTACATGGTCATGGTCAAGGAATCAAAACCGCGCGCCCATGAATCTTGCCGGCATTGAGATCGTGCAACGCCTTGTTTGCGTCAGCGAGACGATATTCGGCAGTTGCGAGTTCAACCAGGCCCCGATCCGCAAGCGCCATCAACTCAGTTAGCTCGGCCCATGTGCCGACTAAATTGCCGATGATGTTTTTCTCGGTAATCACCATATCCACAGTCGGGACACGGATGTCCTCGCCATAACCAACGACGTAGTAGCTGCCCATCGGGCGGGTCATGGCCAGTCCCTTGGAGGTCGTGCCTTTCTCGCCGACGAAATCGATCACCGCTTCCGCGCCGTTGCCGGCCGTCAATGCCAAAACGGCTGCTACTTCGTTGCCGTCCGCGTTCACAAGATGGTCGGCGCCTGACTTTTCGGCCAACTTCAGCGACGCTTCGGATTTGTCGACCACAATGATGTCGGCCGCACACATCGCCTTGAGGCACTGGATTCCAATGTGACCTAATCCACCGGCGCCGATAACGACGCAGGATTCGCCCGGCAAAAGGTGGCGAGTAGCTTTCTTGACTGCGCGATAGGCCGTGAGGCCCGCATCGGCGTAAGGCGCCACATCCTTTGGCGCAAGCGTCCGCGGCAGCGGCACGACATTGCGTTCCGAGGTGCAAAGGAATTCTGCATAGCCGCCGTTGCAATCAAGGCCCGGAAATGTGCCGGGACCGTGCATATCGAAGCCTCGGCGACAGGCGAGACACGTGCCGCCGGTGATCTTCGGGTGAACGATGACAGGGTCACCCTTCTTCAGTCCCTCGACTTCCTTGCCAACCTCTTCGATCCAGCCTGCATTTTCGTGTCCCATGATAATGGGCAGCAGCTTGTCGCCGGTCGGATCCATATGCGGTTTCCATACGCCTTCGATGATGTGAAGGTCGGTCCTGCATACGCCGGCACCGCCGATGCGGACGACGACGTCCGTCGATCTAGTCAGCTTGGGATCAGGCACTTTTTCCTCGCCGACCCACCGGTCGTTGGAAAGCTTCTCGTCATACGCTCTCAATACTTGGGCTCTCATGTTGTCCTCCGTCTGCCCGGCGAGCTTTGCGCTCGCCATCGCGGAGGCGCCTCAGCATTTTTCGTGCCAGCGGATCTGTTGGTGCAGCGCAAGCGCGCGTATTGTCACCGCGACCTATTGAACTTCGTCAGCCGCCATCGCACGAGATCGTCGGCACCGGGGCCGGCTTGCGGCCGCACATCGCGCCGACGAATAACCTCACCCGATTTTTCATCGACAAGCGCAAGCTTGACCGCCCGCCCGCTGTTTTGATCGACGAATTTCAGCGGCGGACCTTTCTCACCGGCGATCTGCCATTTGTCGCCGACCTGCGCGAGAGCCTGGATCACGAGAATAACGTCTGCGCCCTTTCGCGTCAGAACATATTCATGGCGGTCAGGACCCGTCTGATACAGACGCCGCTCAATCAACTCATTCTCTTCAAGATGCTTGAGACGATCGGACAGGGTGGCATGAGTGACGCCGGTCGATTTGCGGAAATCCTCATAGCGGCGGAGCCCAAGGCCGAGATCGCGCAGGATCAGCATCGCCCAGCGGTCGCCGACGGCGTCCAGAACACCGGCAATCGAGCACACCATTCCTTCAAAACTCTTGGAGCGCATCGTGATCACCTCTGCAAATCACTCTAATCATTAGAGTAATTTGGCTATAGGCGCAACCTCCGTAAAAACCTTGCCTTTTTGTCACTCTTATTATTAGAGTAAACGGCTGAATGGAGAAGGGAACGGCTATGACAGACGCGGTCGTCAGACCGCGACGGGAGGATACATGGCTGAGGATACATGGCTGAAGCTGAGAAACGTCACGCTGTGACCATCGAGATCAACGGCACGCACCGGACGTTCGAGGTCGAGAGCCGCAAGCTGCTGGTCCACCTGATCAGAGACGATCTCGGCCTGACCGGAACGCATGTCGGCTGCGACACCTCCCAATGCGGCGCCTGTACCGTCGAGATCGATGGACAGGCGACAAAATCATGCACGGTGCTGGCCGTCATGGCCGACGGCGCCTCGATCACGACGATCGAGGGTGTATCGCCGGCGGGATCGCCCCTGGATCCGGTGCAGATGGCCTTCCATGAGCATCACGCGCTGCAATGCGGCTTCTGCACGCCGGGCATGATCATGAGCGTGCGGCAGTTGCTGCGCGATCATCCCGATCCGAGCCAAGACAAGATCCGCCACGGCATTGCCGGCAACATCTGCCGCTGCACCGGCTACCAGAACATCGTGCGCGCCGTCGAATCCCTTGTCGCGAAAGGCTGATCGTCATGAACACAGCCGTGCTCCCTTACATCGGCCAGCCACTGAAGCGCCGCGAGGATTTTAAGTTCCTGACCGGCAAGGGACGCTATGTCGACGACATCAGGCTCCCCGGCATGCTCCATATGGCGATCGCGCGATCGCCGCACGCGCATGCCATCATCAAGAACGTCGACCTCAGCGCGGCAAAGGCAGCGACTGGCGTTCGCCTCGCCCTCTCCGGCCGAGACCTTGAGGGCAAGATCGGCCCGATCGTTCCGAACTGGGTCATCCCTGGCACCAAGGTGCCGTTCCGTCCCGTGGTCGCCATCGATCGCGTACGGTTCGTCGGCGAATGCGTCGCGCTGGTGGTGGCGGAGACGCAGGCGCAAGCCTATGACGCCGTCGGCCTGATCGACGTCGACTATGAGGTGCTGCCCGCCGTCGTCGATGAAGAGGCCGCGATCGCTGCGGATGCGCCGCAACTCCATGACAACGTGCCCGGCAACATCACCACCATCTACAAGGTGCGCGGCGGCGACTATGCCGTTGCGGCCCGCGAGGCCGATCAGGTCCTGAAGCTGCGCGTGATCAACAACCGCCTGATCCCGACCTGCATGGAAACGCGATGTGTGGTCGCCAATCCAGATCCTGACGGCACGTTGACCGTGTACATGCCGAGCCAGGTGCCGCACATGCACCGGCGCTGGATTGCCGAGACCGTCGGCATTCCGGAACACCTTTTGCGCATCGTTGCGCCCGATATCGGCGGCGGCTTTGGTGCCAAGATGCACCTCTATCCGGAGGAGCTGCTCTGTCCGCATCTGGCGCGCGAGCTAGGAATGCCCGTCAAATGGTGGGAAAGCCGTTCCGAGAGCCATCAATCGACCAGCCACGGCCGCGCCCACACCGAAAACATCGAGGTCGCGATCAAGAACGACGGCACCATTCTCGGGCTGAAGGTCGAGACAACAGGCAATGTCGGCGCCTACCTCTCCAACATGGCGAGCGGTGGGCCGACCGTGAACACCGTCAATTTCGGCACCGGCACCTACAGAATTGCGAACTATGAGGCGACGTCGCGCGTCGTTGTCACCAACACCGTGCCCGTCGATGCCTATCGTGGCTATGGCCGGCCGGAAGGCGCCTATATCGCCGAACGTGCCATCGACGCCGTCGCGCGTCATCTGAACCTGGATCAGGTCGAGATCAGGCGCAAGAATTTCATTCAGCGCGCCGATTTTCCCTATCGGCCATATGGCAGCACGGGCGTGATCTACGACAGCGGTGATTATCAGGGCCTTCTCGACAAGGCGCTCGCCGCTTTCAACTATGAGGCTCGCCGGAACGAACGCGAGACCTTGCGCCGCAACGGCATCTACCGCGGCATCGGCGTTGCCGCGTACACCCATATGTGCGGCATGGCCCCGTCGCGGCGTCTTGCGTTGATCGGATTCGATCGCGGCGGCTGGGAGAGCGCGCGGGTCGCGATCGATTCCAGCGGCCGCGCCACGGTGTATTCGGGTTCGATGAGCCAGGGCCATGGGCACCTCACCTCGCTGTCGCAGATCGCCGCCGACGTGCTGCAAATCCCGATCGAGAACATCGACGTGATCCAGGGCGATACCCGCCAGGTGCAGGCTGGCCACGGCACCTTCAACTCCCGCTCGATGGCGGTCGGCGGATCGAGCCTGCATGTCTGCTCGCAGCGCATCGTTGCGAAAGCAAAGAAGATCGCGGCGGGCATGCTGGAGGTGGACGAGAAGGACGTTGCCTATGCTGCAGGCCAGTTCAGCGTGCCCGGCACCGACATCGCACCTTTGACCTTCGGCAAGGTCGCACGTATGGCCTATGTCGGACACAAGCTCCCCGATGGGGTCGCGCCAGGCCTCGACGAAACCGTGTTCTACGATCCGACCGGCATGAGCGCACCGTCCGGCGTCCATCTTGCCTATGTCGAGGTCGATCCCGAGACCGGGATCGTCGACATCATCGACTATGTCGCGGTCGATGACGTCGGCACGTTGATCAACCCGCTGTTGGCGGCCGGACAGATCCACGGCGGCGTCGTGCAGGGCATCGCGCAGGCGCTCTATGAAGAGGTCAGCTACGATCCCGACAGCGGACAGCTCCTGACCGGCTCTCTGCTCGACTACGCCGTGCCGCGCGCCGAGCACGTACCCAGCATCACCTCGCTGTTCCAGGAGACGCCCTCCCCGACCAATCCGATCGGCGTCAAGGGCATTGGCGAAAGCGGCTCGATCGCGGCGCCGCCCTGCATGGTTCACGCCGTGCTCGACGCCTTGTCGCCCTTCGGCATCAGCCACCTCGACATGCCGCTGACCCCACCGCGCATCTGGGCGGCGGTGCAGAGCGCACGCAACGGAGCAAGCCAGTGATCCCCGCGGCCTTCGATTATGTCCGTGCAGGCTCGCTTGCGGAGGCCATCGATCTCCTGCAGCGTGATCCGGATGGCACGAAGCTGATCGCAGGCGGTCATACGTTGATCCCGACGCTGAAGCTTCGGCTGGCTTCGCCCGCGCTGCTCGTCGACATCCGCGGTATCGCAGAGATGAAAGGAATTCTGATCAACAGGGACAGCATCCGTATTGGCGCGCTGACGACGCATGCAGAACTGCTTGCATCCGAACCGCTCCACCAGGTGCTTCCGATCTTCCGTCAGGCGGCCAATCTGATCGCCGATCCGCAGGTACGCAACCGCGGCACCATTGGCGGATCGCTCGCCAATGCCGATCCCGCAGCCGATTGGCCGGCCATCGTGATCGCGTTGAAAGCAGAGTTGGAGATCGTCGGCGCCGGCGGATCAAGGCGCGTAGCGGCGAATGACTTCTTTGTCGACATCTTCTCCACCGCGCTGGAGCCCGGCGACGTGCTCGCCGCGATCCATATCCCGCGCCCGGCGGCGGACATGCGCTTCACGTACCGAAAGATCCGCCATCCTGCGAGCGGCTATGCCGTCGTCGGCGTCGCAGCCGGCGTGCGCGTCAACGCCGGCGTCGCCGCGGACGTGTCGATCGGCATCACCGGCGCGGCGAGCCACGCCTTCCCGGGTGATGTCGCGGCAAAATTTCTGACCGGCAAGGCATCGTCGCAAGAAAATATTGCGGAGGCCGCGAGACTTCAGGGCGCAGCGACCGAGTGCCTGTCGGACCGCTACGCTTCGGCCGAGTATCGCGCGAGCCTGGTCAGAACGGAGATAAAGCGTGCGCTACTTGCCCTTGCGGCGTGAGGCGCGCCTCCGCGCGTCGGTCGCCTTCCCGGCCGAAGCCACGCCGCCAAACCGCTTGCGGTTGAACGGCACGGCGCCTGTTCCCGCGACCACCTCGACGTCCTCAAGGCGGAGCGGCTTGCCGCCGGCGGTCCGCAGTTCAGGATATTCGATCGGACGTCCGGCATACCGGTCGCGAAAAACCACCTGCGGACCTTCGGGCTCTGCGAGCCAGTCGTCGCCCCATTTCTTCAACGCAAGATAGGCGGGAAAAAAGTCACGTCCCTTGTCGGTCAGAACATATTCAAATCGCCCGGCATGCTCCGGCAAGGGCACACGATCCATGATACCCGCGTCGACAAGTTTCTTCAGCCGGCTGCTGAGAATGTTGGGCGCTACGCCGACATAGTACTCGAATTCGTCAAACCGCTTTACACCATAGTAGGCCTCTCGCAGGATCAGGATCGTCCAGCGGTCGCCGACGACTTCCATGGCTCGCGCCATGGAGCATTCCTTGTTTGCGAGACGGCTTTGCCTGACGCCGGACATGGCTCTCCTTCGGCTCCGAATTCGGCCCATACCATATTGGGCCGGATCCGTTCATGTCCAGTCTCACTGCACCTTGGTATTTCGGCCCGTCTTCCGGTGGATCAGGCCGCCTGACCCGGTTCGGTCTGCGGCTTGACGGCGACCTCTGGCTCCAGTGCACGCCGATGTGTCACCAGCGCCCCGGCTTCGCCCAAGCGCTTCAACTCAGCTTCACTGACGCCGAGCTCGCTGAACACCGCAACGTTGTGCTCACCCTGAAAGGCCGGCGTCCCGATCGGCTTCAGCTCTTCGGCCGAGAAGCGCCAGGGCCGTCCCGGCAGGCGATACTGACCGCCGCTGCGGTCAGATACATATTGGACGGCACCCCAATATTCGCTCCATTCGGATGCCGTGAGCTCCTTGATCGAGCGGATCTCGCCCATCGCGATCTTGGCCTCATCGAACTGGGCGTCCAGCGTTGCCATGTCCGGGAAGGTCAGTATCCACGACTGGATGATCTGGTGAAGCGCGCCGAAATTCAGCCGGCGTGCGGCCGCACTGGAGAACCGCGGATCGTCGATGAGGTTCGCGCGACGCATCGCGCGCAACCATGACGGAAAAGTCCGGCTCCCGACAATGCTGGTCGCAACCGTGAAATGCTCACCTTGCGGCCCGGTGAAGAACGAGCAGTCGGTGGCGCCGAGCACGGCAGGTTCCGCTCCAATGTCGTCGCCGGAGAGATCGACATGCGCGCGTTCGTTGACCGCGAGCAGCGTCGCAGCCATCGCGACATCAATGTACTGGCCGCGCCCGGACTTCTGGCGGCTGTTGAGCGCTGCCAGGATCGCGATCACAGCCTGCAGCCCTGCATAGACGTCCGCATGCGATAGGCTGTCGGTGCGCGGTTCGATCAGCGCACTACCATAGTGGCGAACGCTGTTCTCGGTGAAGCCGGCCTCGGCCTGTACGGTCGGGGCGTAGGCCATCCGGCTCCGCCACGGCCCTCCCTGGCCATAACCGGTGATCGAAGCATAGATCAGTCGCGGATTTCGCTTTGAGAGAGTCTCATAGTCGAGACCGAAGAAGCCCAGCGTGCCCGCACGAAAATTCTCCACGATGATATCAGCCGTGTCGCAGAGCTTCAGCGCCAGCTCATAGGCCCCGGGCACATTGAGATTGATGCTGACATTGCGCTTGCCGGCATTCTGCTGCGCGTAATAGCCCGACATGCCGTCGGTCGACGGAAATGCGAAGCGCGAGACATCGGGACTCGGCGGCTCGATCTTGATGACCTCGGCGCCAAGATCCTGCAGTGTCCGCGCGCATAACGGGCCGGCCAGCACACGGGAGAAGTCGACAACACGGATTCCGCTCAAAGGGCCGCTCATGTCAGCGCCCCGCGAACTTTGCGAGACCCGGGCCATTCTTGCGGAATGACGCGAGACCGGCCTTCAGGTCTTCCGATGCCCAGATCGGCGCCTGCACTCTTGCCATCGCCTCATCGGCAGCCGCAACACCTTCGCTGACGGCGATATAGGCGAGCTGCTTCGTGGCCGCATGCGCTACGGTCGGCCCCTGTGCGAATTCTTCCGCAAGCGTCATCGTGGTCTGCTCCAGCGACTCCTCCGGCACAGTGAGATTGATCAGCCCCCACTTCTCCAATGTCGGCGCGTCGTAGCGCCGTGCCAGCATCGACATCTCCTTGGCGCGCTGCGCGCCGATGCGCTGCACCTGCCGCTGGATTCCGCCAAGCAGCGGATGAAGTCCAAGTGTGGCCTCGACCGATCCAATCTTTGCCGAAGAGGCGGCGATGATGTAGTCGCAGGAGAGCGCAAGCTCGAGTCCGCCGCCGAGGCAGACGCCGTGAACGCTGGCGATCAACGGAATCGGCAGCAATTCCATGAAGCGCAGGAATTCGACGCCGTTCAGCCGCCTGTTTTCACTGGCCTGATCAGCGGCACCAGCGGCGACCCGTTTATCGAAGATATCCAGATCCGCCCCGGCAGAGAAATGACGCAGTCCGCTGCGGATCACGATAGCACGGCTGCCGGCCTTCTGGGCCGCCTCCACCTGCTCGACAAGCGCATTGATGAGCCTGGGGCCGAGCAGGTTGTACGGCCGATAAACCATGGCCAAAACGGAGATGTTGCCGCGCTCCTCGCGCGTCACGAGCACGTCCTCGGACAAAGTTGCCTCCTGTGTGCCGGGGCTGCTTTCGCAGTCGCCGCATTATTCTTGAAAGTCATGCTACATTTTGACTTGCATTTTGCAAGTCAATAATTGTTCTCCGATACGTGATCCTGGCGCTCGACCCGATTTCTCAATACGCCGATCTCACGCGTATTGCCGCGGCGGCCTGCAGGTGACGAGCGCCCCCGACCGAGGACAACGCGCTGACGCCTGGTTAATCGACCAATCGTTCCTGACGCGGCGTCAGTCCGAACTGCTGCCGGTAAATTCGTGAAAAATGCATCGGGGTCGAAAAACCGGTGGCAAGCGCGATCTCGCCGACCGGCATGGTGGTCTGCCTGAGCAACAGCCTCGCGCGCTCGATCCGTATCTGCAGGTAGCGTTTCTTGATCGTGGTGCGAAGATGTTGCGCGAACAAACGCTCAAGCTGACGCACCGAGATGTCAGCGAGCCCGGCAAGTCGGTCCGGTGTAAGCGGCGCATCGATGTTCTGCTCCATGCGCGACAGTGTCGCGATGAGCTTTGGGTGATGCACGCCGAAGCGCTCCGTCGGCGAAAGACGCTGGGCAACCTCACCGCGACGAATTTCGGTCTGCAGGAACCAGTCGCTGACGGCAGCGGCAACTGACGGCCCATGATCCATGCGGATCAGTGCATGCATCATGTCGAGTGCCGCTATCCCGCCGGCACAGGTGAAGCGGTCGCGATCAATCTCAAACAGCGAGTGGCTGAGGTGAAGAAAGGGAAACGTCTCGGTAAAGGCCGGAATATGTTCCCAGTGGACCGTGCATCTGTATCCGTCAAGGAGTCCCGCCTTGGCCAGAAGATAAGGTCCTGCCGACACGCCACCCAGCCTCACGCCATGGCGCGCGACCTTTCGCAGAAAGGCAAATGTCGGCGGGTGATTGAAGGTTTGCGGATTGCCGCCGGCGCAAACCACGATCGTATCGAGCCGGCCGGCATCCGCGATGGAGGCGTCGGCTTCGATGCGCACCCCATTCGAAGCTGTGATCTCGGTGCCTTGGATCGCGATGTGACGCCATCGATACAGATTTCTGCCGGTCAGGACGTTGGCGGCGCGCAGTGGCTCAATGGCGGACGCATACGACATCAGCGCAAATCCGGGAATCAGCAGGAAGCCGACCCGGGTGCTTCGCGCGCTGTCGCGAACAGGCATTTTTTGGTCGTTTTTGGCCATGTCGAGACTTGAATATCAGCGCATGCTGCCGTCCACAAGCTGACCACGGCGATCCACGCATGCGCTATTCGCTTTTCGCCCTCGCCCGCCAGGCCCTTCGCGGCAATCGCGACTGGCAGCCGGTATGGCGCGATGCCGAGCCCCGACCGAGCTACGACATCGTCATCGTCGGCGGCGGCGGGCACGGGCTCGCAACGGCTTATTATCTCGCGAAGCAGCACGGTGTGCGCAACGTCGCCGTTGTCGAGAAAGGCTGGATCGGATCCGGCAATGCCGGACGCAACACCACGATCATCCGCTCCAACTACCTGCTGCCCGGGAACGAGCCCTTCTACGAATGGTCGATGAAGCTGTGGGAGGGGCTGGAGCAGGACCTGAACTACAACGCCATGGTGAGCCAGCGCGGCGTGCTGAATGTCTATCATTCGGATGCGCAGCGCGATGCCTTTGCCCGGCGCGGCAACGCCATGCGTCTGGCCGGCGCCGATGCGCAGATGCTCGATGCGGAAGCCGTGCGCCGCATGCTGCCGTTCCTCGATTTCGATAGCGCCCGCTTTCCGATCAAGGGCGGACTGCTGCAACGGCGCGGCGGCACCGCACGTCACGACGCGGTGGTGTGGGGATATGCGCGTGGCGCGAGCGATCGCGGCGTCGACATCATCCAGAACTGCGAGGTCACCGGCTTCCAGCGCGACGGCAATCGGGTCGTCGGGGTCGACACGACCAGGGGCACCATCCGTTGCGGCAAGGTCGGACTTGCCGTCGCCGGCAGCAGTTCCCGGGTGGCGAAGCTGCTCGGTCTGAAGCTGCCGATCGAAAGCCACCTGCTGCAAGCCTTCGTCTCGGAAGCCATCAAGCCTCTGATCCCGTGCGTCGTCACTTTTGGCGCGGGGCACTTCTATGTCAGCCAGTCGGACAAGGGCGGCCTCGTCTTCGGCGGCGATATCGACGGCTACAACTCCTATGCCCAGCGCGGCAATCTCCCTGTTGTCGAAGACGTCTGCGAAGGCGGCATGGCGTTGATGCCCGCGATCGGGCGTCTGCGGCTGCTGCGCTCCTGGGCCGGCCTGGTCGACATGTCGATGGACGGCTCGCCGATCATCGACCGGACGCCGATCGACGGCCTCTATCTCAATGCCGGCTGGTGTTACGGCGGCTTCAAGGCGACGCCGGCGTCGGGTTGGTGCTTCGCGCATCTTCTGGCGCGCGACCAGTATGACCCCGTCGCCAGCGCCTTTCGCCTTGATCGTTTCGAAACCGGGCACCTGATCGATGAAAAGGGTCAGGGCGCTCAACCCAATTTGCACTGAGCCTCAGAGGCTGTCGGTCAAGAGACATGCGGATCCCATGCCCTTATTGCGGTGAGCGCGACCTGAGCGAGTTCGTCTATTACGGCGATCCCGTTCCGCGCCCCGATCCGGCCGCCGCCGATGCTCCGCGCAGATTCTACGAGGCGGCGTATCTGCGCGACAACCCGGCCGGCCCGCACGAGGAGCTCTGGTACCACGCCAATGGATGTCGCGGCTGGCTGCGCGTCAGCCGTGACACCCGTACGCACGATGTGCTCGGCGCGACCTTCGCGGGGAAATGATCATGGGCAATCCACCCCGCATTGCATCAAACAGATTGAGCTCAGGCGGCCTGATCGACCGCGAGCGGCGGCTGCATTTCTCGTTCGACGGCAGGACATATGGCGGCTATGCCGGCGATACGCTGGCTTCGGCACTGCTCGGCAACGGCGTCAAGCTCGTCGGCCGCTCGTTCAAATATCACAGGCCGCGCGGCGTCCTCACCGCCGGCTCGGAGGAGCCCAATGCGCTTGTCGAGCTGCGGAAGGGAGCACGCCGCGAGCCCAATACGCGGGCGACGACGGTCGAACTGTTCGACGGGCTGGAAGCGCAAAGCCAGAATCGCTGGCCTTCCCTGAAGTTCGATGTCGGCGCGATCAACTCGCTGTTCTCGCCGCTGTTCGCCGCCGGCTTCTACTACAAGACCTTCATGTGGCCGGCCTCGTTCTGGGAGAAGGTCTATGAGCCAGCGATCCGCCGCACCGCCGGTCTGGGTCGCGCCAGCGGCGAAGCCGATCCTGACAGCTACGAGAAGATGCATGCCTTCTGCGACCTTCTCGTTATTGGTGGCGGTCCGACGGGCCTTGCCGCGGCGCTCAGCGCCGGACGATCCGGCGCCCGCGTGATCCTGTGCGATGAGGACTACGTCCTGGGTGGCCGGCTGAACGGCGATGCGCGGGAGATTGACGACTGTCCGGGCTCGACCTGGGCGCAGGACACAACGGCCGTACTCGAGGCGATGACGAACGTGCGGGTGCTGCGCCGGACTACCGTGTTCGGCGTCTATGACGGCCGCACCTTCGGCGCGCTGGAGCGCGTCGCGGACCATCTTCCGGCACCGCCGCCGCACCAGCCGCGCCAGCGTCTGTGGAAGATCGTCGCCAGGCAAAGCGTGCTGGCGTCGGGCGCAATCGAACGGCACATTGTTTTCGGCGGCAACGACCGGCCCGGCGTGATGATGGCATCGGCCGCGCGAACCTATCTGAACCGGTTCGCCGTGGTCCCGGGCAGCCGGGCGGCCGTTTTCACGAACTCCGACGACGCCTGGACGACAGCACTCGACCTCGCAAAAGCCGGCGTTCAGGTCGAAGCGATTCTCGATACGCGGACGGAGATCGATCCGCGCCTCGTGAGCAAGGTCAAGCGTGCGGGAATTGCGATCTTTCCCGGCGCACGGGTGCTCGACACGCGCGGAACGCATGAACTGAGGACCATCTCCGTTCGCAGCGCAGATGGGCAGCTCAGCAATCTTGCGGTCGATCTGCTCGCGGTGTCGGGCGGCTGGAATCCCAATCTCGGCCTGACCACGCACCTCGGCGGACGGCCGGACTGGTCAGATGCGCTGGCGGCCTTCGTCCCCGGCAGGGTCCCTCCCGGCATGACGGTGGCGGGCGCGGCCGGCGGCTCGTTCACGCTCGCAGACGCCTTGCGCGAGGGCATGGCGGCAGGAACCGCGGCGGCGGAAGCGGCAGGATTTGCGGCCCGGCCTCAGCCCCTTCCCAAAGCCGACGACGACCATGTCGGCGTCAAGCCATTCTGGCATGTCACCGCCTCCCGCTCGAAGGCCTTCGTCGATTTCCAGAACGACGTGACCAGCGAGGATGTCGCACTCGCCGCGCGCGAGGGGTTCAAGTCGGTCGAGCTGCTGAAGCGCTACACGACGCTCGGCATGGCCACCGACCAGGGCAAGACGTCGAACGTCAACGGCCATGCGATAATGGCGCAATTGACCGGGCGGCCGATATCGGAGGTCGGGACCACCGTGTTTCGTCCGCCCTACACGCCGGTGGCGATCGGCGCGTTCGCCGGCCATCATCGTGGCAGGCACTTCAGGCCGATCCGCCTCACCGCCGGACATCGCTGGGCCGAGCAGCAGGGCGCAAGCTTCGTCGAGGCCGGCCAATGGCTGCGCGCGCAGTGGTTCGCAAAACCCGGGGAAGCCGACTGGCTGACCACCGTTTCGCGCGAAGTGAGGGAAACCCGCGCCGGGGTCGGGGTGTGCGATGTCTCGACCCTCGGCAAGATCGATATCCAGGGCACCGATGCCGGCCTTTTCCTCGACCGGATCTACGCCAACATGTTCTCGACCGTGCCGGTCGGCAAGGTCCGCTACGGCCTGATGCTGCGCGAAGACGGCATCGCGATGGACGACGGGACCTCCGCCCGGTTTGCCGACGATCATTTCGTGATGTCGACCACCACGGCCAACGCAGGCAAGATCATGCAGCACCTGGAGCACGCCCGACAGGTGCTTTGGCCTGAGCTCGACGTGCAGCTCGTCTCCGTGACCGAGCAATGGGCGCAATATTCGATTGCCGGTCCCTGCTCGCGGGCGCTGCTGGAGCGCCTGCTGGGCGACGCATGCGACGTCTCCGACGTGGCCCTGCCCTATCTCGGCTGCGCCGAATTCATCTGGCGCGGCGTGCCGACGCGGATCTTCCGCGTCTCCTTCTCCGGCGAGCTTGCCTATGAACTCGCGGTACCCGCCAACTTCGGCGACGGCGCGATCCGGGCAATCATGGGAGCCGGCGCCGAATTCGGCGTCATCCCCTACGGCACCGAAGCGCTCGGTGTGATGCGCATCGAGAAGGGGCACGTCGCCGGCAACGAGCTCAACGGCATGACGACGGCGGCCGATCTCGGCCTCGGCCGCATGATGTCGAAGAAGAAGGATTTCATCGGCCGCGTGCTCGCGGAGCGCCCCGGGCTTCTCGACCCGGAGCGGCCGGCGCTGGTCGGCATCCAACCCGTCGACCGGGCCGCGCGGCTTCGCGCCGGCGCGCATGTTCTGGCGCGCGGAGCCAAGGCGACGATGGAGAATGACGAAGGCTATGTTACGTCGGTCGCGTTCTCGCCGATGCTCGGGCGCTGGATCGGTCTCGGCTTCATCGCGCGCGGGCCGGCGCGGATCGGCGAACGCGTGCGCGCCTATGATCCGGTTCGCGGCGGCGACACCGAGGTCGAGATCGTCTCTCCCATCTTCCTTGATCCCGAAGGAAAGCGTCTCCATGGCTGACACGGCATTGTCTGGGCTCTCCGCCCTGCCGGATATGGGCTTGCAGCCGCAGCCCGGTGGCGGCGTGATGATCAGCGAGCGCTACGGTCTTGGCATCTCCACCATGCAGGCGCGCCAGGGTCAGGACGCACCCCTGCGAGAATGCATCCGGCAGCATTTCCTGATCGCGCTGCCAGATCGCCCGGCGATCGTTCGCGCGGGCGGCGTGTCCTTCACCGGCATCGGCCCGCATCACTGGCTCGCAGTGAGCGAAGACGGCGGCCACGTGTTCAGCCGCTCGCTCCGGGCGCTCGTCACGCCGCTTGCCTCGGTATCCGATCAGAGCGGCGGCTATATCGTGTTTCGCGTCGGCGGCCGTGCCATCCGCGACACGCTCGCCAAGGGCTTCCCCATCGATCTGGATCCGCGAGTGTTCAAGCCCGGCGACGCGGCGACCACGATCGTCTCGCATATCGGCGCCACTATCTGGCGGTGCGACGACGGCGCGGACGGCAGCGCCTGTTTCGAGATTGCCCTGTTCCGCAGCCTCTCCCAAAGCTTCTGGGAGTGGTTCGCAAGCAGCGCGGCCGAATTCGGCTGCCGGTGGCAAGGCGCAGCCCAGCAATAGCCTCGCTTCCCGCGAGCGAAATCTATGCGCTCATTTCGAGGCCGCAGTTGCCAGCGAGAAATTCGTTATCGCCACCGCTCCCGCCATCGTGTTACGACTCACGCCGAATGACGGGGTAGCACACAGATGAAGAGAAAGACCGCGGCAAAGCCGAACGAGCCGGTCATCGAGACTTCCGATTATCGTACGGGCTCGAATGCGCCGGTCGAAAGCACCCGGAGTCTTGAGCGTGCGCTCGGCGCCAAGATCAGGGACACACGACGCGAGCAGGACCTCTCGGTTCTCGATCTGGCAAGTGCCGCGAACATTTCGGCCGGCATGCTTTCGAAAATCGAGAATGGCCAGATTTCGCCGTCACTTTCGACGCTACAATCGATCGCGAACGCGCTTACCGTGCCGCTTAGCTTGCTGTTCGCCGCATCCGAGGAGCGGCGCGACTGCTCCTTCGTTCGCGCCAAGCAAGGCGTGGTCATCGAACGTCGTGGCACCAAGGTGGGGCATGTGTACCAACTGCTCGGACATGTGAGCGGCGAGGATGTTGTCGTCGAGCCGTACCTCATCACGCTCAAGGAGGAAGCCGAGGCGTATACGGGATTCCAGCACGCCGGCACCGAGTTCATCTACATGCTCACCGGCGAGGTGATCTACCGTCATGGCAACAAGAGCTACCGGTTGCGCCCGGGTGACTCCATGCTGTTCGATTCCGGCGCCCTGCATGGGCCCGAAGTGCTGGTGAAGCGGCCGATGACTTACCTCTCGATCATCGTGTATCCGCGGCGCTCCGCCTAATTCCGCCTCGTCGCGCCCAATTTCTTATCAGGAAAACTTTATTCCTGAAGATTGACGAAGCGTCCGAAGCTGCTACATTTGCTTCCCAAGTCAGGGAGCAGCACATGTGCGGCATCGTCGGATTGTTTCTCAAGAACGAACAGCTCCAACCGGAACTGGGCGAACACCTGTCGCGCATGCTCGCGACGATGTCGGCCCGCGGTCCGGACAGTGCGGGCATCGCGATCTATGGCGCGGGGACCGACGACTCGATCAAGCTGACGCTGCGCGCCGCCGACCCTTCATTGGACCACGATCTCGCCAAGGGACTTGGTGCGGCGCT
Organism: Bradyrhizobium sp. USDA 10063; assembly: GCF_054063735.1. NCBI lineage: Bacteria > Pseudomonadati > Pseudomonadota > Alphaproteobacteria > Hyphomicrobiales > Nitrobacteraceae > Bradyrhizobium > Bradyrhizobium sp. USDA 10063. Next base: position 2,995,503 of record NZ_JBSSGP010000002.1, read on the forward strand.
GAAGGCGCCGGTCGATCTTGTCCGCCGCTCCAATCATGTTGTGGTGACGATTCCGAATGAGCGGCAGCCACAGGCCGTTACCTGGCTGCGCGAGCATCATCCCGAGATACATCTCGTCAGCGCCGGCTCCCGGATGGAAATCTACAAGGAAGTCGGTCTGCCCGAGCGCGTTGCCGACCAGTTCTCACTGCCGGCGATGCAGGGTACCCATGGCATTGGCCATACGCGCATGGCAACCGAGTCCGCGGTGACCACTGATGGAGCTCACCCGTTCTCGACCGGAGCCGACCAATGCCTGGTTCACAATGGTTCGCTCTCCAACCACAACGCGGTCCGGCGCGGCCTCAAGCGCGAAGGTTTCGCCTTCGAGACCGAGAACGATTCCGAGGTCGCCGCGGGCTATCTGACGTGGCGGATGCGCGAAGGCGACAGCCTCAAACAGGCATTGACGTCCAGCCTCGTCGCCCTCGACGGCTTCTTCACCTTCGTGGTCGGGACTCGTGACGGCTTCGCCGTGCTCCGCGATCCGATCGCCTGCAAACCGGCCATCCTTGCCGAGTCCGATGACTATGTCGCATTCGGCTCCGAGTTTCGCGCCCTCTCGGTCTTGCCGGGCATCGAGAACGCCCGCGTCTTCGAGCCGGAGCCGGCGACCGTTTACGCCTGGGAACGCCGGTGATGCCCGCGATCGACCTGGACCGGCAAACCGTCCGAGAACTGAACGGGGCGCTGCACCGTCTGGCACCGGACACCAATGAGACCCTGTGGGAAGTCACGAACTCCGACGGCAAACATGCGATCGGCGCCGGCGTCGATGCGCCCATCGAAATCGATATCAAAGGACATGTCGGCTACTACTGCGCGGGCATGAACAAGCAGGCGTCGATCCGTATCCACGGCAATGCCGGGACGGGCGTCGCCGAGAACATGATGTCGGGCGTCGTTCATGTGAAGGGCGATGCGAGCCAATCCGCCGGCGCCACCGGCCACGGCGGACTGCTGATCGTCGATGGTGATGCAGCCGCTCGCTGCGGAATCTCGATGAAGGGCATCGACATCATCGTCAAAGGCTCGATCGGGGCCATGAGCGCCTTCATGGCCCAGGCTGGCAATCTCGTCGTCTTCGGCGATGCCGGAGAGGCCCTCGGCGATTCCATCTACGAAGCCACCATCTTCGTGCGGGGAAAGGTGAAGAGTCTCGGCGCCGATTGCATCGAGAAGCCGATGACGAAGGAGGACAGAGCGCGCCTCGCCGGACTGCTCCGTCGAGGCGGCATCGAGGACGCCGATCTCGACGAGTTTCGCATGTATGGGTCGGCACGCCGTCTCTACAACTTCCACATCGACAACGTTGCATCCTACTGACGGCATATGATGGCAGCCCCAAGACCGATAAGAACAGAACCGCGCTTCTCAGCGACCTTCGACCGCTACACGATCTCCGAGATTCAGCGCGCCGCGGCCACCGGCATTTATGACATCCGCGGCGGCGGCGCCAAGCGAAGGGTGCCGCATTTCGACGACCTCTTGTTTCTCGGCGCCTCCGTGTCGCGCTATCCGCTGGAGGGCTATCGCGAGAGATGCGGCACGGATGTCGTACTCGGCTCACGCTTCGCAAAAAAGCCGATCCACCTCAAGACGCCCGTCACCATTGCGGGCATGAGCTTCGGCGCGCTGTCGAGCACGGCGAAGGAAGCGCTTGGCCGCGGCGCCAGTATCGTCGGAACCAGCACAACGACTGGCGACGGCGGCATGACCAACGAGGAACGCACGCATTCATCCATCCTCGTCTACCAATATCTCCCATCCCGCTATGGAATGAACCCGGACGATCTGCGTCGCGCCGATGCCATCGAGATCGTGGTGGGCCAGGGCGCCAAGCCCGGCGGCGGCGGCATGCTGCTGGGACAGAAGATATCCAAGCGCGTGGCCGAGATGCGCACGCTGCCGGAAGGCATCGACCAGCGTTCCGCCTCGCGTCACCCGGACTGGACCGGCCCCGACGACCTCGAGATCAAGATCGAAGAACTCCGCGAGATCACGGATTGGGAGAAACCGATCTACGTAAAGATCGGCGCCAGCCGCCCCTATTATGATACGGCGCTGGCCGTGAAGGCCGGTGCAGACGTCGTGGTGATCGACGGCATGCAGGGCGGAACGGCGGCCACGCAGGAAGTCTTCATCGAGAACGTCGGCATTCCGACGCTGGCGGCGGTGCGCCCTGCGGTCGAAGCGCTGCAGGAGCTCGGCATGCACCGCAAGGTGCAATTGATCATCTCCGGCGGCATTCGCAACGGCGCCGACGTCGCCAAGGCGCTTGCGCTCGGGGCCGACGCCGTTGCGATCGGCACCGCGGCGCTGATCGCGCTGGGCGACAACACCCCGGCGCTCGAGGGTGAATACAACAAGCTCGGCACGACGGCCGGCGCCTATGATGACTGGCACGAGGGATTGGATCCGGCAGGCATCACCACGCAGGATCCGGAGCTGGCACAGCGCCTCGATCCGGTGGTCGGAGGGCGCCGGCTTGCCAACTTCCTGTCTGTTCTGACGCTGGAAGCGCAGACGATCGCCCGCGCCTGCGGCAAGAGCCACGTCCACAATCTCGAACCTGAAGACCTCGTCGCACTCACCGTCGAAGCGGCCGCGATCGCCCGCGTTCCGCTCGTCGGCACCAATTGGATTCCTGGCCGGGACCGATACTGACACCTACCGCTCATGAAGAGGCACCATGTCGATCGATCTTGCTGAAGTCGCCAAAGAACGGAAGATCAAGTACTTCCTGATTTCCTACACCGATCTGCTTGGCACCCAGCGCGCCAAGCTGGTGCCGGCCGAAGCAATAGGAGTTATGGCGAGAAACGGGGCCGGTTTCGCCGGATTCGCCACCTGGCTCGATATGACGCCGGCCGATCCGGATATCCTCGCCCTTCCCGATCCGGACAGCCTGATTCAACTCCCCTGGAAGCCGGAGGTCGGCTGGTTGGCCGCCGATCCCTGGATGGCCGGCAAACCGGTCGAGCAGGCTCCGCGCAATATGCTGAAGAGACTGATTGCCACAGCGGCCGACCGCGGCTTTCAACTCAAGAGCGGCGTCGAATGCGAATTCTTCCTGATCTCGCCGGACGGAGAGAATATCGGCGACATCTCCGATCGACAGACCAAGCCCTGCTACGATCAGTCGGCGCTGATGCGTCGCTACGAAGTGATCAGCGAAATCTGCGACGGCATGCTCGCATTGGGCTGGAAACCGTATCAGAATGACCATGAGGACGCGAACGGCCAGTTCGAGATGAACTGGGACTACAGCGATGCGTTGGTCACCGCCGACCGCCACGCCTTCTTCAAATACATGGTGAAATCGATTGCCGAGAAGCACCAGCTTCGCGCGACTTTCATGCCGAAGCCGTTCTCCGGCCTTACGGGCAACGGCTGCCACGTCCACGTCTCGCTGTGGAAAGGCAACAGGAACCTCTTTGAGGACGAAAACGGCGAGCTCGGCATTTCCCCGATCGGATACGCCTTTATCGGCGGCATCATTCACTCTGCCGACGCGCTGGCAGCCATTCTCAATCCGACGGTGAACTCCTACAAGCGGATCAACGCACCGCGCACATTATCGGGGGCGACCTGGAGCCCGAACACGGTCACCTTCTCGGGTAACAACCGGACGCATATGATCCGGATACCCGAAGCCGGACGTTTCGAGCTGCGCCTCGCCGACGGCGCCGCCAATCCCTATGCCATGCAGGCCGCCATTCTCGCCGCAGGGCTCGACGGCATCCAGAGCAACCGCGATCCCGGCAAGCGCCTCGACATCAACATGTACACCGACGGCCATCTGGTGCGGGACGTGAAGAAACTGCCGCTCAACCTGCTGGATGCCCTGCGGGCGCTGGAGGGCTCCAAACTGTTGAGCGAGAGCCTCGGTGAATACGTGCCGGCCTATCTGAAGCTGAAGCACCAGGAGTGGAACGACTTTTCGCGGCACCTCACGCAATGGGAGCGGGAAACGACACTCGATTGCTAGAACACGATCGCAGCTTCACCACCCTGCGCCGCGGCCGCACTTAGATGAATTTAACCAGGCTCATCTGGTAAAGCATCGACGTCGTTTGATAGGACGCCTGCAATGCAGTCTGCAGTGCCAGGATTTTGGTCGCGACTTCGTCGTCATTGATGCCTTCGATGGAATCCAGCATCGTTTGGGCCATCGCCTTGGTCTGAACCTGCCGATCGGTGGCCGCTTTGATGGACCCCTGCGCGCCGGCGAAATCGGCCTGGATGCCTTCGATGGTCTGGGTGCCCGGGACCGTTGCCAAACTGTTCGCAACTCGCTGGTTGAGCGCGGTGACCTGGGCATTGGCATAGGGATCCGTCGCCGGCGTCGTCACAGCCGCGAATACTGCCACCGTCTGCAGTTGCGAACGCAAGGCTGGTTCGTCGGCTCTGGCGCCATACTGCACCGTGATGGATGTATCGATCTGGGCTACCGCCGATCCGCGCGCCGAGCCGTTCGCCGCAGTATTCTGTTCACCATTGTACCAGATCACCGTGTTGTCGGGAGTGCCGGCCACGAGCGTGGTGGCTGACGCAAGCGGCGTCGTGCCGACGCGCAGCGGAGGTTGATCGAAGAAATTATCACCGGCCTCCATCGCCGACGCCGCCACCATCGGACCGTTCGCCAGATTCTTCATGGAGGTCCCGAGTGCGGTATTCAGGTTGGCTGCCGTCTCGGTAGTGTCAGCACCAATCAGGAAGCTGTTGGCGGCAAGCGGAGTGGTGTCCGATGCCGTCATGATAATATCTTCCTTCGTTCCGTCCGGCATGGTGAAGGTGAATTTGACCTGGTCGCCGACTTTCGGATTGGTCGTGCCAAGGTCAACCGACATAGACTTCTGAACCGGTGTCGCCGGTGGCGCCGGCGGAACCGTCGCGGGCAGGTCCACAGGCTGCGTGACGGTGGCGCCAGTTATATTTGTGGATACGCCGGTGAGTTTGATCCCGAACGGCTGCGCCTGCTGCGGAGGTGCCGGTGTTGCATCCTCCTCGGTGAGAACAACTGATGTTGCCGGCGTGCCGACGGCGCTGCCGACGCGACCGTTCTGGTTGACACCGAGATCCGCGATCTTTCGCTCGGCGATGACCTGCTTCAGTCCAGCGACCTGGGCACCGCGACCGTTCATGATCTCGTCAGCCGGTGCCACGGGCGCGGTATCTGTAGCGCGGCCGGAAAACAGATAGCGATCACCTGACTTGGCGTTGAGCATGTCGACTGAATCGGTGAAGTCGAGCAATGCAGTCTTCTGGCCTGAGGTATGGCCCGCATCGTCGAGATCTATGCTTGCGCCGACAGCCGCGCCCTTCACTTCCGACCCGATCGCCACCAGCCGCTGCAGTGAAAGGTTGACGACACCGATGCGTGTGTTCAGATTGGTCGCAGTATCGGAATAGGCTCCTATCCCGGTGATCTGCGCGCGTAGCGCGATCGCAAGGCTGCGGCCACTCCCCTGCCCCGAATAGGTATTGGAGATCTTGCCGGTCGCGAGTTGCTGCGTCAGCGTATCGAGCTGACTGCGCAAATCGAGAATGCCTGACCCGATATAGGACGTGCGTTGACTAACCCCGGATATGGTCATGGTTACCTCAGAATACCTGCATCAGGGTTTTGTACATGTCGTTGACCGCCGACATCACGCGCGCGTTTGCCGAATAAGCATTCTGCAGCGACAAGAGATGCGCCATCTCTTCGTCCATGTTCACGCCTGATGATGTCGACATCTTCTGCTCGAGCGTGCTGAGCACGACGTTCTGACCATCGGCCAGTTGCTTCGCCGCATCGGCGTCCGCTCCCTGCTGACTGGTGAACTGCTGCATGAAGCTGAGCAACGTACCCTTGAACGGCGCGCTCGCACTACCAACCCCGCTCTGCGCACCGAACGTGTAGGTCGCGTTGCTTAGCTGATTGAGGATGAACGTGGGGCGTGTCGTGTCGCCCGCGGGGGTCGAACTTCCGTACGCCACGAGCTTGGCTGGATCATTGATCAGCGCGCTGTTGATCGTCAGGCGTCCCGCAAGGCCCGTCATCTGAGATCCGGACGCGCCGATCGCGCCGCTGTAAGACGAACCGTTGTCGGTGAAGAGAGCGATCTGCGGGCTGCCATCGCTCAACGCATTCGGGTCCTTGGTGACCGTAACCGAGGCGCTATCGATGCGGGCGAAGGCGGGATTGTTGAGAACGCTTAGCGATGTGCTCGTCCCGCTGAACGTGACATTGCCGCCCAAAGCAGCATTGAGCTGATTGAGCACCGACGAGAACGAACCGGAGAAATCGATTCCGATCACCTGATCATTCGGGTCGGCCGTCACATCGTTCGACAGGGGCAGCACGCGTGGGTCATCAACGCGCACGAGCGAGATTTCGCGCTGCTGATTGGTCGCCGCATCAGTATAGGTGAGATGAATGACGTTGCCGGATTTCATCCCCGAGATGTCGAGCGCAAATCCCGAAGGAGTTCCGGTCGGGACTGGCGGAGCTGTTATCGCCGTACCCGCTATCGTTTGATCGGACAACGCGCTCGACAGCGACGCAGCAAACTGGTCGAGCTGGTTTTGTGCCGTGACCAACGTCTTGTCTCGCAGCTCGGTATAAGCCGCGATCTTGCCCGATTTGATCGCACCGGTGGCCGTGAGGTTGACCGACCCGCCCCCGCCTGGAAACTCAACTACGACAGAGCCGAGCTGGCTCTGATTGGGATCACTGCTCCAGGTCGTATTTGCGTTGACGGTGGCCTGAGCGTTGAACGACAGGGTTGCGGCTTCGTTACCCACGAGCTGAATGCCGGAGCCGGTAAAAACCGTGACCTGATTGACGCTATTGGTCGTGACACGGATGTCCATCAACTCCGATAGCTGAGTCACATACTGGTCACGCTGATCGAGCAATGCGGCAGTCGACGCATCCGTAGAGGTGCCGCCGAACGGATTGGCCGCCAACTGGTTGTTGATTGACGCTATCTGCTTCAACAGATTGTTCGCTGTCGTAACTGAGTCCTTGATGCCGGTCTCGGCAACGCCGCGCAGGGTTTGAATACCTTGCGTCATCGAGTTCAGTTGCTGCGTAAGCGTCGACGCCGCGTTGAGAACGCTTATCCGGGCCGACTGGCTGTCAGCGCTGGTATTGAGCGCCTGCAGGGCCGTCGTGAGGTCGTTAAACGCGCTCTCCAGCGTTCCGATTGAGCCCGGATCTCCATAGAGGCTTTGTACTTGCTGCAGAATGCTTGAGCGCAACGAGGCGTAGGACGCGCCCGATGTTTCCGTGCGCAACTGCGCCTGGATGTATTGATCGAGTTCGCGATTGATCCCGGTAATGACAACGTTGCTGCCATATGAACCGGAATAGGACGTGACCTGGTTGATCGTCTTGCGAACGTAACCGGGCGTTTCCGCATTGGCAACATTCGACGAGACCAACGACATCGCCGCCTGGTTGGCGCGGAGGCCGGACATGGCAATGGCGAGGGCGTCATTCAGGCTCATGACAAGCTACTCTCAAGCGGTTACGCGCGATGTCGATTAGCGCATCACGTTCAGGAGATCCTGGACCATCGTGTTCGTTGTCGTGATCACTTTGGTGTTTGCCGAATAGGCCTGCTGCGTCACGATCAATTTTGTGAATTCGTCGGCGATGTCCGTATTCGAGGATTCGAGTGACGAGCCCGAGATACTCCCACCTTTTCCATAGAGCGCCTCGCCGGATTCGTTGGTCACTTCAAAGGCGCCGCCGTCGACGCGCTTCAGGAAGTTGGCGCCGTTAAAGGTGGCAATAGAGACCTCCGCGAGATCGATGTTGCGGCCGTTCGAGTAGGTGCCGACAACGCGTCCCTCGTCGCTGACCGACACGCTTTGCAATTGACCTGCCGCGTAACCGTCCTGCTCGAGCTGGTTCACTTGCACGTTGCCATTGGTGTCCGCAAACTGCGTCAGTCCACCGGTACCAAATGCCATTGTGACGTTGCCCAGGCTGGAACCATTGACGGTAAGCCCGGCCAGTGTGATCTGACCCACCACCGGCTGCATCTGTCCATTCGGGCCAAACTTGAAATCCGTTCCGACGTTCTGCCAGGCAACGGTGTTTCCAGTCGCGTTGGAATTGACCTGATAGAATAGATTCCAGGTGTCCGTGCCACCCGTGCTGGACGATTCAACTTTGGCCCATCGGAACTGCAGGCTGACCGGGGCGCCGTTGCCGTCATACGCGGTCGTGGTGCCGCCGCTTATCGACTCATTCAGAAAGGTCTGGTTGTCGCTGCCAATGACGATACCCGTACCGGCTGTTCCGCCGCCCGCACGCAACCCGGTAACAGTGCCCGAGAAGCCCAGCGCTTGAAATGCTGCGACGGCCGATGCGGAAGGACCTGCGGCAAGGCTGAAGTCATTCGCCGTACCAGTATTCAAGGTGATTGCACCGCTGCTCGACACGCTGGATGCCGGCGATGGAGAAGCATTACCTGTGAGACCGTCAATGGTGCTCAACAGGCTTCCAACCGTCGCGGTAGCGAGGTCGACAAAAGTAGTGCCGGCGACAGGCGCAGGTGCGGCTCCGGTATAGAATGAAATCGTGTTGGTTGTGGTGACACCGCCATTGGTCGTCTTTAACACCAGAGTGTCACCGCTCGCAAAGCCCGCCGTGAGCGAATTCGTGCCCGACGCGCCCGCGAGGGCCGTCGCTGCGGAAATCGGTTGCGCTATCGTCTCAAAGTTGTTCCGTGCGTTGCCGGTTACACCCGTATTGGCAAATGGCGTCGCGGCCGTTCCAAGGGTTCGTGGGTTGGATATGAAATCCGCAGGCCTCAGCAATTCCGAGCCTGGCACTGAGGTTTGGTGGTTGGTGGTGAGCGGATAGCTGGCCAGATTGGCGCGATAGTCGATCTTGGTGGTCGCTTGCGACGGCAGGAAATCGTTCTGGAACCTCAAGACTTCCGGCGCACTTGCGGTGGGATTTCCGGTCGTCGGATCAATCTTCACGCCCTCGAGATAGTAACCGGCACCGTTAACGAGATATCCGTTTTTATCCAGCGTGAAGTCGCCGCGCCTTGTGTATCGGTTGACGCCGTCGAATATCGGCTGGTTGTCAGACACGCTACCCGGCTTCTGCACGGCGAAGAAGCCGTCGCCGTTGATTGCCATGTAAGTGGCGACCGAAGCCGACTGAACGGAGCCGGCAATCGTGTTGGTGCTGCGGGAGTTTGCAACCACGCTGCCTGCAAGCTGCGCGTTCGTGCCGGTGTCGGGAATGAGGTCAAGGAAGCTGGTGTCGATCCGCTTGAAGCCGGTCGTCTGCGAGTTCGCGATATTACCGGAAATGTTTTCCAGCGCGTACGAGTTTGCCCGCAGTCCTGCAACGGACGTGGTAAGGGCGCCGAAGATACCCATTACATCATCTCCAATTGGATCCGGGCGGCCGCCGGGATGTTCTGGGTGTCATGGCCGCAACCAGCGAGATCATTGCAAGCTGCCTGCCAATAAAAAATCACAATGAAATCAGATAGATACGGCGACGCGACACCGGCAAAACCGGATCAAAATTGCCTAACCCAGCAACTTTTGCCTAGCTGTTCGCCTGTCATGAATGCGACGTGACCTGGCCGCGACGTCGTCCCCGGTTCAGTTGACCGTGGCGAAGCCGAGCGAGGCTCGGACGGCCGGGGCGATGCGTGCTGGAGTCCAGGGCGGATCGAACGTCATCTCGACATCGACCGAGCCGACGCCCGGCACTTGCGCGACCCGGCTCCTCACGCCTTCCTCCAGGAAACCAGTCGCGGGGCATCCTGGGGTGGTCGCCGTCATCGTGATGCGGACGGCGTCTTCGACGACCGCGATGTCGTAGACGAAGCCGAGATCGACGATGTTGTGACCGAGCTCCGGATCGATCACGACGCGCAGCGCGTCCCTGATACGGTCGACGAGTTCGCCGGTCATGACGGAGCCCTCACGGTCAGTTCGTAGGTTGCGCCATCAGGCGTGAATCCCCCGAGCCAGCGGTATCCACGCTTCTCGAGCTGCGGGAACAGAAACACGGGCTCGCGGCGCAACAGCGCCGAAAGGGTCTCGCCGGGCGCCAGTTTCTCGGCGGCCGCAAGGATCCGGACCATGGGCTCAGGCGGATCGAGGTCGCGATTGTCCAGCTTCACTGCGGGCTGCGGCCAATCGTCGAAGCTCGGCGCGCCGGCGGGAGTGGCGGTCTGCTTCGCCGCCTCCGCCGGCGTGAACAGAACTTCCCACTCGCCGCCGTCGAGCGCTCGCCCGGAATGCGCGAACCCTCTGTCTGCCATGACGGCGAACAGCGGGACCGGCTCGAACGTGGCGTAGAGGCGGAGCCCCTGCCCGGGCTCGAGGCGTTCGAGCGCAGCCATGATGACCGAGAACGGCTCGCCGCCTGCGCGCAGGATCGGACGAACGTCGACGTCGATGTATTCGATCATGCTTCTTCCTTTCGTCTCTAGTTCCTTGCGAACAGCAGATGCGGCGCGCGGGTGCCGCCCGGCAGGCGCAGCGGACTCGCGACATCCGCAAGCTGCCGCGTCCGGATCACTTCGCGAACGATGCCGATGACCCCGACGGCTATCGCCATCGCGGCGGCTCGGAACCCCGATGGTTGGCCGATCAGCAGCATCAACGTTCCGGTCCAGACGGCCGCGTAGTAGATCACGAACCACTTCGACGCCCTCCGCTCCGCAACGAGGTCCTGAACGCGGGGAGTCGGGGTCCGTCCCATCACGGGACCATAGGTCTCGAGCCAGGTCAGGAACGCCACGATCTTGTAGAGCTTGGCGAGGACGAGCCCCGACAGCCAGCCGAAAACGGCGAGGAACACGAACGCTCCGACATGCACGGCAAAGTCGCCGGTCACGACGAGCGCGGCACCCAGAAGTGCCGTCCCCGCCAGGCTCGCGAACGACAGCGTCGCCATCCGCGTGTTGAGCTCGAGCCGGCGCCGCTTGCGGGCGCGGAAGATTGCGAGCACGTCGCGCAAATATAGAGCAGCAGTCGCCAGGCCGAGGACGGCGGCGATCGATAGCACGACGTCCAATCCGGCAAAGAGCCCGATCGCGAGGACACCGCCGACCACCGTGACGGCAATCGCGAGTGCGCCGGCCGCCAACGTCGTGCCGCTCTTCCGGTCGTCGACGTCAGGCGACAGCATGAACATGGACAATAGCCGGTAGCTGACGCCCATCGCCGTTATCGTCAGCCAGCCGCCAAGACCGGCGATCGCGTGCAGCGGGACACCGCCGGCCAGAATCGATTGCCCGATCGATCCCGCCCACCCCGCCAGCGCAAACGCGAAGACCGCGCCCAAGGCAACGGTGGCGCAGAGCGAGGCCAGCCCGACGAGGACGAAGCGGGCCGGGCCCACCGGCCGCAGCCATGCGGTCAGCCCGAGATCGACGATGATCAGCCCGAATCCGGCGATCAGCAGGACCGCGCCGAGCGGAAGCAACCAGAGCCAGGCGGGCAGCCGACCTCCCAATGCCAGGAAGCCCGCGAGCAGCGAGGCGAGACCGGCGGTCAGCAGAGCGAGAGCCGGCAAAGCCCAATTCTCCGAAAACAGCGGCTTCGCGACGAGGACAGGCACGAACTGGAACAGCGCGCCGCACATCGCGAGGCTAAGCCATCCGATGCAGACCACATGCACCAGGACGAGCGTATCAGGTGATGCAAGATCGGCCGCGGGAAAGCCGACGCCCGCAACCATCAGTGCCAGCGCGACGAACAGCCAGGCGACAGCCATCGCGAAGTAGCTCATCGTCCATCGTGATATGCTGGCGCCGATCATCGCGATCTCAGAACTTCTCTCTGCCGTAGCGGTTAATCGTAGGTTGTCACGATCACGGGCTCTTTGTCGGGGCACAAATTGCAGCGGCGTTCAGATAAGTGTTTGATCCCCGACAAAGATCGCGCTGCCCCTGATCTGCAATATCGCGCTCGTCATCAACGGAGGACGCGATGCGGATTTTCGAAAGATTGCGACGACGAAGCCGAAGCGAGCGCGCCATCGAACGCAAACTTTTCGAGGCCATCACCGACGATCTTCTCCGGAGGCTCGAGGACGGAACTTCGATCCTGGTTTTCCCGGAGACCAACACTGCCTGCCGCCCGGCCGAGGAAAAGGCGCATCGGTAGACTTGGCTTTGCGTCACATCAATGCGCCGTCCCTTTCCGTGACAGAAAAGGCTAATGTATAGTGCTATGGCGCGCGACGGCTGGCTCCCGATCGCGCTTGCCCCGGAGGATTGCCATCTCGAACTCGGCCACGTCCGCAAGGACGGGATCGAGGCATTGCGTTTCCCGTGTCGGCGCCAGTCCGGCGTCTGGTACAACGTCTGGACCGACGAGGCAGTACTCGTCCATCCGACCCACTGGCGGAGCTGGCGCCGCTAGAGCGTCACTTGGACGCGGTCTTGCTGGCTTCGAGTTTGTCGAAGAGCGTCGCGAACACCTGCTTTGCCTTGCCGGTCTGCGGGACCGCCTTGGCCTGATCGACGTTGCCGGGCGTACCGACTACGATCATCGCGACCATGCCCATGCCGTAGTGAGGAAGACACTTCACGCCGTAGACACCCTCCTTGTCGAACTTGACGGCAATATCTTCGCCATTCTTGCCGACGAAGGGCGTTGCACCCTCCGGAAGCATGCCCTTGACGGACTCGGCGTTGTGACCCTTGTCGGTGGACAGGAACTTCACTGTGTCGCCGGGCGCGATCTTCACGAAGGCGGGCTCGAACACCATCACTCCACCATCGGCTCCCTTGTTCAGGAGCTTGATCTCGACCTCCGCCGCCCCGGCGCCTCCGGCCAGGATTAGAGCCGCTGCGGCACCAACCAACATCGCAATCTGTCTCATGTTTTTACGTTTCCTGAAACTTGCGCCCGAAGTCCACCGGGCTATCGCGTGTCAGATATCCCTGCCCCGCCCGGGGTAGCTTGCGCCAGCTCAACTTCGTCGTAGAATTCTGGATTAAGACCTTGGCGAGCCGTTGGGGCTTGCATCGACCGCGGATGGTCTCCGCGGCATATTGGAACGAGGATATCGATGGCCGCAGTCGACCGCTCGCTGGTCGCGAACCTGCCGATGTTCGCCGGGCTTACGCCCGCCGAACAGGACGAACTGCTGCGCGAAGCGCGTTCGATTCGATACCCGAAGGGAGTCGCGGTCTTCGACCAGGGCGCGGAAGCGGATCGCTTCTTCCTCTTGCTTCACGGACATCTTCGCGTCGAGAAGACGACGCCGCACGGGCAGCAATCCGTGGTCCGCTACGTCTCAGCCGGCGAGCTCTTCGGCGTCGCGCAGGCCATGAATCTGACGCACTATCCGGCGACCGCCGTCGCTGCCGTGGACAGCATCGCGCTCGCCTGGCCTTCATCTTCCTGGCACCGCCTGATCGTCAAATATCCGAGCCTCGCCAGCACCGCGCTCCAGACCGTGGGAAGCCGTCTTCAGGATACGCAAGCGCGCGTCATGGAAATGTCGAGTGAGCAGGTCGAACAGCGCGTCGCCCATGCGCTGCTGCGCCTGGCCAAACAGGCGGGAAGGAAGGTCGATGCCGGTGTCGAGATCGACTTCCCGATCAGCCGGCAGGACGTCGCCGAGATGACCGGAACGACGCTGCATACCGTCAGCCGGATTCTCAGCGCGTGGGAGCAGCAGGGTCTGGTCGAGGGTGGCAGGCAGCGCATCGTCCTGCGCGACACGCACAGGCTGCACAGCCTCGCCGAAGGCGCGGAAGCCGGCCAGGTACGCAAGCACGCGCCCTAGGCGGCTTTCGCCGTATCCGCAAGCTTCGACACGAAGACGTTGGCGTCCACGCCGTGTTCGCCGCATGCCTCCTCGATCGAGTGGAAAGCGCCGATCGGACAGCCGACACATCGCATCCTGAAGTCGAGAAAGACGCGTATTGCGGGCGGCCATCGGCGCATCACGTCGTCGACCATCATATCCGCGGTTGGCGCTGCATTCATTCCCATACGGCTACCGTAACCCGGCAGCCTCCAGTTCTCTTTGCTCGTCCGCAAATTCTCGAACAGATCGCGTCGTCGAATAAATCGACGTCTCGTTGTTCCAGAACAAAGTGCTTGGCGACCGGATCGCACATGATGCACGCATCGAATTAGGACATACGAAGCGATGGAGAGCATCATGCTGACGAGAAGGACCGCCCTGATGGGAGCCGCGATCGCGGCGCTGATGATAAGCGCGCCGGCGCTGGCCGCCGACGACCTCAAGCTGCCGCGCGAACGGGTCGAGCTGGTCGCGCCGCCGTTCGTGCATCCGCACGAACAGGCGACCAAGGCCGGACCGAAGATCGTCGAGTTCAAGCTTACGATCCAGGAGAAGGAAGTCGTGATCGACGACGCCGGCACCAGGTTTCATGCGATGACGTTCAATGGCTCGATGCCCGGCCCGATGATGGTGGTGCACGAAGGGGACTACATGGAGCTGACACTCGTCAATCCCGCGACCAATGCCATGCCGCACAACATCGACCTTCACTCGTCGACCGGAGCGCTGGGCGGCGGCGCACTGACCAAGGTCAATCCGGGCGAACAGGCCGTGTTGCGCTGGAAGGCGACGCGGCCCGGTGTCTTCGTCTATCACTGCGCTCCTGAGGGCATGGTCCCATGGCACGTGGTCTCCGGCATGCATGGCACGGTGATGGTGCTGCCGCGTGATGGGCTGAAGGACCGTGACGGCAAGTCGCTGCGTTACGACAAGATCTTCTACATCGGCGAGAACGACCTCTACGTGCCGAAGGACGCGAACGGCAAGTACAAGACCTACGACACGGTCGGCGAGTCCTATGCGGACACCACGGAGGTCATGCGCAAGCTGATCCCGACGCACGTCGTCTTCAACGGGCGGGTCGGTGCGCTGACCGGCAAGAATGCATTGACCGCGAAGGTCGGCGAGACTGTGATGATCGTGCATTCGCAGGCCAACCGCGACACCCGTCCGCACCTGATCGGCGGGCACGGCGACTATGTCTGGGAGACCGGCAAGTTCAACAACCCGCCGGAGAAGGATCTTGAAACCTGGCTGGTGCGCGGCGGTTCGGCGGCAGCCGCGTTGTATACCTTCCGCCAACCCGGCGTGTACGCCTATCTCAACCACAACCTGATTGAGGCCTTCGAACTCGGCGCCGCAGCGCACATCAAGGTGGAAGGCAAGTGGAGCGATGACCTCATGAAGCAGGTCTCTCCTCCCGGCCCGATCCCAGGCGACAAGCTCGGCGCCGCCGACCCGGCAACCTTCAGCCGCTAGGTGGAGCCGAAAAAGGGACGGCCCGCGGTCCCTACCCGCGGGCCGTTCACGAAGCGGAGGCGACATCATGCTCATCCTGATGAAAATGAAGACGGCCATGCTCGCCGGCGCGCTGGCTGCGCCGATCTTGACAACCGTGCTCTCGCCCGCGCCTCCGCACGATGAGGACGGGGCCGTGCGCCTCTCTCGCGCTTCCTTCAGTTATCGGGCTGCCGGCGATTTCTCGCGGAATGACAGACCGGTCGAAGGACCTCTGCGCAAACTCCGCCTGCCTGCTGACCTTGTCGTCATGAAGCGGCAGGTCACGGTCGCCGAGTACGTGCGCTGCGTCGACGACGGAGCCTGTCCAAAGGTGCCGGTCCCCAACGGCTCATTGGACGTGCCCGTCGTCGGCGTCAGTTGGCACGACGCTTCGGCCTACGCCGCATGGCTGTCGCGCAGGACCGGCGTTACCTATCGTCTGCCGACCGACGAGGAGTGGACATTCGCGGCCGCCGAGAAGGCGCGCGACGAAGCGTTGCCGCTGGTCGACCCCGCAGATCCGGCGCAGGCCTGGATCGCCCGCTATGAAGCCGAATCCGCCCGCTCCAAGCCCGCCGAGAAGGCCGCGCAACCCGGGGGCACGTTCGGCACCAACAGCAACGGATTGGACGACTTGGCCGGCAATATCTGGGAGTGGACGGATAGCTGCTTCGTCCGCGCCTCGCTCGATGACGGAGCCGAGCGGATCACCAACACGAATTGCGGGGTCCGCGTCGTGGAGGGAGCCCACCGCGCCTACATGACCGACTTCATTCGCGATCCCAAGTCCGGCGGATGCGCCGTGGGGGTTCCGCCGACCAATCTCGGCTTCAGGCTCGTCGTCGAGCCTTCCGGCCCCGTCGTCACGGCGATCTCGCGAAATGTGGCGAAGCTGCTGAGGCGAACATGACCGAAGGCTGAGCGGACGGATTGAGCTAGAACAAAGTCATTCCCCCACGGGTCCGATAGACGATGCGGAGACGAAGGAGGAAGGCAGATGCGATCCGATTTGGCGCAATCCTACGGGCAGGACCGGCTGCCGCGCTACACCAGCTATCCCACCGCCCCGCATTTTTCTCCGGCGCTCGGCGAGGACGACTATCGGCAGTGGCTCAAATCGGTACCCATCCGGCAGCCGGCGTCGCTCTACCTCCACGTACCGTTCTGCCGATCCATGTGCTGGTACTGCGGATGTCATACGTCCGTGACGAAGCGTGACGAGCCGATCGCGATCTACGCGTCGGGCCTGCGCACGGAAGCGCTTCTTGTCGCCGAGACGATTGGACAAAGGCTGCCGGTCTCCCATATCCACTTCGGCGGCGGCACGCCGACGATCATGTCGCCGGAGACGTTCGCGGACCTCGTCGGCGCCTTGCGCTATTCGTTCTTCGTGCTGCCCGATGCCGAGATCGCCGTCGAGATCGACCCGCGCACGCTGACCGAGCCGATGGCGGAGGCGCTGGGCTACTGCGGCGTCAATCGCGCGAGCCTCGGAGTCCAAAGCTTCGATCCGGCGGTGCAGCGCGCCATCAATCGGCAGCAGAGCTTCGAACAGACTGCCGTGTCCGTCGAGCGACTGCGCCGCGCCGGCGTCAGCAGGCTCAATTTCGATCTGCTCTATGGTCTTCCCATGCAGACGGCGGATTCTTGCCTGGACACGGTCGCAAAATGTGTCGAGCTGCGTCCGGATCGCTTCTCGGTGTTCGGTTACGCGCACGTTCCGTCCTTCAAGAAGCATCAGCGCAAGATTGCCGAAGAGTCCTTACCTGACAGTGTCCAGCGCCATATTCAGTCCGAAACGATCGCGCAAGCCTTGCTCGATGCGGGCTACGTGCGCATCGGCCTGGATCACTTCGCCCTTCCGACCGACAATCTTGCCGTAGCAAGACGCGAAGGCAGGTTGCGGCGGAATTTCCAGGGCTACACTGACGATTCGGCCGACACGCTCATCGGTCTCGGCGCCAGCGCCATCGGCCGCATGCCTCAAGGTTTCGTGCAGAACGCCGTGCCGACGCGCGACTATCTTGCGCGCATCGTCGAGGACCGGCTCGCCACCGTCAAGGGCTACGCGTTCACCGGGGAAGACCGCTTCCGCGCCGACATCATCGAGCGCATCATGTGCGACCTTGCCGTCGACCTTCCCAAGATATCGCGGCTGCACGGCCGCAACCCGGAAACCGCTATCGTCGATCGGTCGCGGATAGAGAGCCTCATCGCCGATGGCGCCGTGACGATGTTCGATGACCGTCTCTCGGTCAACGACGGTGCGGAGTTCCTGGCTCGAAGCGTCGCTTCGGCGTTCGACGCACATCTTCCGCGGTCCGCGGCTACGCACAGCCGCGCGGTCTGAATTAGAGCAATCGCCGACTAGGTTTAAAACGCAACCCCGGTGAAGCTGCGCTCCCTCTCCCGCTTGCGGGGGAGGGCTGGGGTGGGGGTGCCTCCGCATTGGGGCTCCCCGAGTGGAGAGAGCCCTCACCCGGCGCTACGCGCCGACCTCTCCCGCAAGCGGGAGAGGTGAAGATTCAGCCCGCTCGGATCATGCTCTAGCTAGTTAGCCGAAAAGCTGGCTATTGCGTGAGCTGCCGGTACAGCGCCGGCAAGGCGGCCGGCAGGCGTCGGATGTTGCCAACGATTGCATAACCGCTTCGCCCGAACAGCGTCGGAAAATAGCTCTGGGCGGTTGCATCGATCGTGACGCCGAAGACTGCGGCGCCGAGCCGGCGCGCCTCCTGCACGGCCTTGCGGGTGTCCTCGATGGCGAAGCGGCCTTCGTAATGGTCGACGTCGTTCGGCTTGCCGTCGGTGAGAACGATCAGCAGTTTCTTCCGCTGCGGCTGCGCCGCGAGTTCGGAGGCGGCGTGGCGCACCGCCGCCCCGATGCGGGTGTAGTATCCAGGCCTGAGCGCCCCGATCCGCCGCTCCACCGACGCGCTTATCGGCTCTCCGAACGCCTTGACGGTCTCGAGCCGCACCCACGACCGCCGTCGCGAAGTGAACGTCAGGATGCTGTGGTGATCGCCGCAGGCTGACAGGCCGTGCGCGAGCACAAGCAATGCCTCTTTTTCCACGTCCAGGACGCGGTACCCGTCCACCCATGCGTCGGTCGAAAGGGACACGTCGACGAGCAGCGTCACCGCCAGATCGTGACCTTGCGGCCGCATCGCCAGATGAACGCGATCGAGCGCGCCGCTGCCGGCACGGAGATCGCAACGCGCGCGGACCAGCGCGTCGATGTCGAGGTCGTGCCCGTCGGGCTGTGCCTTCATGAGCTCGTAGCGCGGCCGCAGCGCCTCGAACTGGCGCCGCACCTGGCGGATGCGGCGGCGCATCGCCTGGTCCGCCGCCCAGCTTTCGCCGGTCTCACCGGCATCCGCCGTCAACACGCGGCAATGATCCTGCAGATAAAGGCGGCTGCGGTAGTCCCATTCCGGGTACAGCCGCTCGCCCTTGAGCCGCGCGGGATCGACCGCTTCCGGCGGAAGGTCGAGATCGAACTTCAGCTTCGTCGCAGGCTTTCCGTTGCGCCGCCCGATCGACAGGTCTTCCAGATCGTCCGCCGCCTTGCGCGCGCCCTCGTCCTCGCTGTCGTCGGAGGGACGGTCCACGTTCACCATCTCCGCCATGGCCAGGATCTTCTCGAACCGGTTGAGGATGAACGGATCTCTCTTGTCGGCTCCGTTCTCCCGCTCGCGCGTCGCAAAGCGCTTTCGCGAGTCCGGCGCCTCCGCCTGGGCATCGTGCGAGACATCGTCCTGATCTTGAGACACGGGTGCGAGGTCGCGGCTCCAGCAATCGCCCCACAACGGGCATGGCAGCACCGGGCGATATCCGGCCGGCGCCCGCTCCGGCAGCGCCTTCTCGCCGATCATCGAAAGCCACAGCTCCCCTTGCGGCGGTGCCACCGCGCCAAGGAGCGTAAGCACGATCTGTTCGACCTCGCGCTCCACGCGAGGCAACGGCCGCTGCGGCCGGGCGGATGCCACCGCCGCGGCCAGTCGTGTGTAGGAGCCGGCTAGTCCTGGAAATCGAGCCGCGACCATGGCGGCCGTGGCACGAGCGCGACGCAGGACGAGGAGATCGCGCCGGAGCGGATCGGTCTCGTCGATCGCCTCCAATGGCACGGTCGCAAACCACGCAGCGAGCCATCGATAGAGCGCCGCATTCAGACCGCGATCCGGAAACAAGGCGATGCGCTCGGGCAGGAAAATGGTCGCCGCGTCGCGCCCTGGATGGGCAAGGGATTCGTCACCCAGGCCAATTCGCTGCCTCCAGGCGAGCCGGTGTCCGGACTTGCGAGCGCCTGCGCCGGCGAGCGCGACGCCGGCCTCGCCGCCCAGCGCGCGAAACATGACGGCGATTTGTCCCTGTACGTCCGAGAGTACGACGGCGTGATCGGCGTGAACCGGATAGGACGCAGTCGCGCCGACGAGGCGATGCCACGCGCGGCCGACGGTCTCCTCCAATTCGAGAAAATCCAGCATCGGCGCTCACCTATCCAATGACGGCCCGTGCAACCTCCACTAGCGCGGCCTTGACGTCGCTATCATCAGTCAGCGGCTCGATCATGCCGGCGAGGACGGCCTCGCTGACGGAAATGCCGGCCGCGACGAGCGTGGCGCAATAGACGATGAGGCGCGTCGAGACGCCCTCCTCCAGGTCATGTCCCCTGAGCGCGCGCAGACGTCCGGCGAGTTGAACCAGTGGGCGCACGCGATCCGGTGGAAGCCCGCTTTCCGCCGATACGACGGCGATCTCCCGCTCCGGCGGCAGGAAGTCGAACTCGATGGCGACGAAGCGCTGCCGCGTCGACGGCTTCAATGCCTTCAATAGACTCTGGTAGCCGGGATTGTAGGATACGACCAGCATGAAGCCCGGCGGCGCGACGAGTTCCTCGCCGGTCCGCTCGAGCGGCAGGATACGGCGATCGTCGGTCAGTGGATGCAGCACCACCGTCACGTCCTTGCGGGCTTCCACCACCTCGTCAAGATAGCAGATGCCGCCTTCGCGCACCGCCCGGGTCAGGGGACCGTCCGTCCAGACCGTGTCGCCGCCCTTGAGCAGGTAGCGGCCCGTGAGGTCGGCCGCGGTAAGATCGTCGTGGCAGGCGACGGTATGCAGCGAAACCGCGAGGCGTGCGGCCATGTGGGCAACGAACCGGGTCTTGCCACAGCCCGTGGGGCCTTTCAGCAATACCGGCAGGCCGCGACGCCACGCGTGCTCGAACAGCACGCATTCGTTTCCGCTCGGCACATAGGCCGGAATCTCCGGAGTGGAGTTTGCTACGGCCTGAAGGACGGATTTCATGATGGTTCTCCGGGACATCCAGGGAATGGCGGCCGCGAAGTGCGCGGCCGCCGCCTTGCTCTACTCGGCGGGCTGCAGCGCACCGCCGGCGAAGGGCTGCTTCTCGCGTCCGGGCACCAGCACAGCCCAGACAAACATCAGTGCGGAAATCACGACGAACACACCGGAGCCGAGACGGACCCAGTAGAACATCGCCAGTTGATCCTGCACTTCCATGTAGCCCTGGCCGAGCACGCGCTGCAGATGGACCTGGATGATGCCGGCGAAGGTCAGCGCGAAGGTCATCGTCATCATCGCCGTGCACATGATCCAGAAGCTTGCCATACTGAGCCATTGGTTATAGGGCGCGCGTCCGCGGATCTCCGGGATCGCGTACGCCATCACCGCGAGGTTCAGCATCACATAGGCACCGAAGAACGCGAGGTGCCCGTGCGCGGCAGTCACCTGGGTGCCGTGCGTGTAGTAGTTGACCGATGACAGGGTGTGCAGGAAACCCCAGACGCCGGCCCCGAGGAACGCCATCACGGAGCAGCCGACCGACCACAAGAGCGCGGCGCGGTTCGGATGCTTGCGTCCGGCCTTCCAGGTCATCTGCACGGTGAAGATCACCATGGTGAAGAAGGGCGCGACCTCCAGCGTCGAGAACAGAGAGCCGATCCACTGCCAGTATCCCGGCGCGCCGATCCAATAGAAGTGGTGGCCGGTGCCGAGGATGCCCGAGAACAGCGCCAGGCCGATGATGACGTAGAGCCACTTCTCGACCACCTCGCGGTCGATGCCGTTGAGCTTGATCATCAGGAACGCGAGCACCGAGGCCATGATCAGCTCCCAGACGCCCTCGACCCACAGATGCACGATGTACCACCAGTACATCTTGTCGACCGCGAGGTTCGCCGGATTGTAGAACGCGAACAGGAAGAAGATCGCCACGCCCCACAGGCCGAACAGCAGGATGTTCGTCACCGTCGTCTTGCGGCCCTTCAGCGCCGTCATCGTCACGTTGAACAGGAACATCAGGCAGACGACGACGATGCCGACCTTGATGATGAAGGGCTGCTCGAGGAATTCACGTCCCTCATGATAGTGGAAGAGATAGCCGACGACTGCGGCGCCCGCCGCGCCGAAGAACATCCAGAACTGGATCTTGGCGAGCAGCGGACTGAAGAGCTTGGTCTCGGTCTCCTCCGGCAACAGATAGTAGGTCGCGCCCATGAAGCCGATCAGCGACCACACGATCAGGGCGTTGGTGTGGATCATCCTGACGATGTTGAAGGGCAGCAGGACCGAAAGCGTATTCGGCAGGACGTAGATCGTGCCGGCGAGCACGCCGAAGGCAACCTGGGCGAGAAAGAGCGTCAGCGCGCCGTAGAAGTACAGCATCGCGACTTTCTGGGTCTGGTATTTCATCGAAAAGCTCTCTTGTTGAAGGGCTGTCAGGATGCGGTGCTCATCCGGCCTTGTTGGGCGGCCAGTCCTGGCGCTTGATGGTGCTGGTCCATTGCAGGAAGTCGGCGAGATCGTTGAGTTCCTGGTCGGTCAGGTTGAATTGCGGCATCTGTCGCCGGCCCGGCGCGCCGGACGGCTGCGCCTGCATCCACGCCTTCAGGATGTCCCTTGCAGCGGCCGGATCCTCGTTGCCGCCCCAGCGCTCCCACACGTTGCCGACCTCCGGCGCGAAATAGGCGCCCTCGCCGAGCAGCGTGTGGCAGTTGATGCAGGAGTTCTTCTCCCAGACATGTTTGCCGCGCGCGACAGAATCCGTCAGCGTCGAGGCGTTCGTGGAGGTGTTGACCATGTAGTAGTGACTGTGGGCCGTCAGGCCGAGGAAGATCGCGAAGAAGAAGGCGGATCCTCCGTAGAAGACGTTCCGGGCAGCCGTTTTCGTGAGGCGTTCAGCCATCACCTATCCTTTCCGGTTCAGGTTAGCGGTGCGGGCGCCGGGCCAATCTACGTGGCGGCCCCATCGGTTCTTTGTGCTGGAGCAACCATCACGGCATTCGCCGCCTCAGATCAGGAGCCTGGCGACAGAGGCGGCGAAGGCGAACGACGCCAGGCCGAGCACCCATGCGGTGACCAGTCCGCGCCAGATCGCGGGTACTGCGCGAAGGCCGAGGAAGTCGAGCAGGATCCACCGCCCCTTCAGCGCCGCGAACCCGAGCACGACGACGTTGCTCAGCCATGCAACTGGCAGGATTCGGGAAGCGATGAGCGTCGCGATCGCAAGGCCGATCAGGAGGATCAGGGTCGTTTCGAGCGGATGACGGGCCACCATTTCAGCGCACCAGGTAGATGATCGGAAACATCAGGATCCAGACCAGGTCGACCATGTGCCAGAACGACGTTCCGGTCTCGACCACGCCGGGTTCCGCGCTACGCAGGGCCACCGCCAATATCAACATGCCGAGCACGACGTGCAGCAGATGGAAGCCGGTCAGAAGGAAGTACAAGGTGAAGAACGTACTGGTCTCCAGCCCAGCACCGCTCGCAATCTCGCGTGTGTATTCGAGAAGCTTGATCGCGACGAACGCGCCTCCAAACGCGATCGCGAGCAGCAGCCAGCGACGGCAGGCCGCCGCCGCATACGCGCGAGCGGCCGCCGCTCCACGTGCGGCGGCCCACCCGCTCGTCACCAACACCAAGGTGTTGAGGGCCGCGAGGCCCGGATCGAGGACTGCCTGGCCGGAGGCGAAGACGGCGGGGTTGACGGCGCGGGCGATCGCGAACGCGCCGAGCAGCAGGCCGAAGACGGCGAACTCGCTGAAGATCAGGACCCAGATCATCGGGTCGCCGGGGAGTTCAGCCAGCAGGCCGCTTTCCTGCACTTCGCAATCTTGAGCCGACATGGATCCTCCGGACAGGGTCGTGCCTCGGATCGCTATCGGGGATGACGGCCCTGATCTTTGTCGCCGGACAAAGACGGGTACGGCCCGTCGCGTAAGTTCCGGGTCAGCACGGTCGCGCAAGGGCCGACGGTATCAAATTGCTCGGAATCGGAGTTGGAACCATGAGCGACGCGCAGGTCGGCCTCCTTACCGCGACGCCTCTGATCATGCTCTTCGCTGGCGCGCTGAGAGCGATGGGTGTCCTGTCGACCACGGCGACGGTCTCGGCGATCGCGCTGTCGGTCGCCATCGCCGTGATGCTCTTCGTGACCCAGTAGGCCTTCCAACGCCTGTGACGCGAGATCGAACGTCGCGGTCACACGGCGCAGTATCGTTCCTGAATCTCCCGGTCCGCAAGCAGCGACGCAGCACTGCTCTCATGCACCACCTCGCCCTGGTCAATAATCACGGCGCGGTCGGCGAGTCGCAGGGCCCATTCGACGTTCTGTTCGACCAGGAGCAGCGTCTTGCCTTCGTCCCGCAGGCGGCGGAACAGCGCGCCCATCTCCTCGACCAGCACGGGCATGATGCCTTCGGAGGGCTCATCGAGCAGAATCATCTTTGGCTTCGCGATCAGCGCGCGGGCGATGGCGAGCATCTGCTGCTCGCCGCCCGACAACGTCACGCCTTCCTGATCGAGGCGCTCCCTCAGGCGTGGAAATGTCTCCGCGATCTCGTCGATGGCTGCGCGCTCCTCAATATCGTTTGCGGCGGCAACCAGCCCCAGCCGCAGGTTCTCGCGCACCGAAAGACCGGGAACGATGCGTCGATCCTCCGGCACGTAGGCCAGACCGAGATGAAAGCGCTGGTAGGCGCGCATCGGCAACAGCTCCTTCCCCGCAAAGCGCACGCGCCCCGTTGCTTTCGGCATCAACCCCATCATTGCCCGCAGGGTCGTGGTCTTGCCGGCGCCGTTACGGCCGACCAGCGCAACCACTTCGCCCTCCTTCACGCGCAGCGAGATGCCGTGGAGAACGTGGCTCACGCCATACCAGGCGTGAATATCGACAAGCTCGAGAAGCGCAGTCTCAGCCATAGCCTTCACTCTGTCCGAGATAGATCCGGCGAACCTCGGGATTGCCCCGGATCTCGTCCGGCGTACCGTCCGCGATGAGCCTGCCATGATGCAGCACCAGCACGCGCTTGCTCAGGCCAAGCACCATCTTCATCTTGTGCTCGACCAGCAGCACGGTGCGCCTCTCGGCAAGCCGCTCCAGCAGCGCCACCATTTCCCTGGTTTCCTCCGGTCCCATCCCGGCGGTCGGCTCATCGAGCAGCAGAAGCTCGGGTTCCGATACCAGCGCAATCGCGATCTCGAGCGCGCGCTGCTGACCATGCGCAAGGAGCTTTGCAATGGTGCTGCGCTTTTCCTGCAGGCCGACAGCCTCCAGGGCCGCATCGGCACGTACGTTCAGCTCGTCGAGACGGGCGCGGCTGCGCCAGATGTCGTAGCTCACGGTGAGTGCCTGCGCCGCCACCCGCACATTCTCATGGACCGTCAGATCAGGAAATATGTTGGTGATCTGATAGGAGCGCGAGATGCCCCGATGCACGAAACGGTGCTGCGGCAGCCCGTTCAGCTCGCGCCCTTTGAAACGCAGCGAGCCGCTCGAGGGCGACAGTGCGCCGGAAAGGATGTTGAAGAAGGTGCTCTTTCCGGCACCGTTCGGACCAATGATCGAGGTGAGCTGGCCCGCAGTAAAGGACACGCTGATATCCTCAAGCGCGACAAAGCCTCCGAAGCGGCGACCGATCCGTTCGGCGCAAAGCAACTCGTCGCTCATTGCCGCTCCCTTCTTGGCAGGGTTTCGAGCAGCGTCCCCCAGATGCCCTTCGGCAGGAACAGCACGAACAGGATGAAGATTGCGCCGACGAATATCTGCCAGTGGGAGGTCCACAGCGATATGACGTCTTCGAGGATCAAAAAGGTGGCTGCGCCGACAAACGGCCCGAAGAAGCTGCGCGCGCCGCCCAGCAGCACCATCATCACGATCATGCCTGAGGTCTGATAATGCAGGATGTCCAGCGGCACGATGGACAGGTGAAGGGCCAACATGCATCCCCCGAGCGAAGAGATCGCGCCGGACAGCATGAACACGATCAGCTTGCAGCGTTCGACATTGTAGCCGCATGCCCGCGCCCGCTGTTCATTCTCCCTGATGGCCTCGATCACCGCGCCGAACGGCGAATTCAGGATCCGCGACTGAAACCACATCGCGAGCGCCGCAAAGATCATCAGAACGTAGTATTTGTTGACGGGATCGAGGAAGTTCACCGGAAAGCCCAGGAGGCTGATGCGCTCGACGGTGAATCCCCGCAGCCCGTTCTCGCCTCCAGTGAAGGACGAGGCCTGCAGCGCCACATAATAGACAAGTTGCGCGAGAGCCAGCGTCACCATGGAGAAGTAGATGCCGCGGGTGCGCGTCGAGACCACCCCGATCGCGGCAGCAAGAAGCGTGCTGAGCACGACCGCCAACGCCACGGCCGCAAACCATGGCACGCCATAACGACCGATCGCGATGCCGGTGAGGTAGGCGCCGGAACCGAAGAAGGCTGCCTGGCCGAACGACAACAGGCCGGTGTAGCCGAACAACAGATTGTAGCCCATGACCACGACGCCGTAGATCAGCACGTTGACGGCCAGCGCCTTGGACGGCAGCACCCAGGGCAGGATCGCCAAAACGGCGATCGAGAGCAGCACGCGCTGGTCCATCAGCCACGTGGGTGCGCCGAACGGTTTGGATAACCTCGCGTCGGTTGTCGATCGGGATGTCATGCGGCTCTCCCCTTCAGACCAAACAGCCCTTGGGGCCTGATCAGGAGCACGACCGCCATCAGGGCGAACATCACGATAGTCGCCATCTCCGGCGCAAACAGGGCGACCATGCTGATGGCGATACCGACCATGAGTCCCGCCACGACCGCACCGACGATCGAGCCAAGTCCGCCGATGACAGTCACCACGAACGCTTCGGCTAGTACCAGCGAGCCCATCTCCGGATTGACGCTGCGCATGGGCCCGGCCAGCACGCCCCCGAGCGCCGCAAGCGCGACGCCAAGACCGAACACGGCGAGCCATACCCTTCCGATGTCAACGCCGAGCACCTGCATGATCGCGGGATCGCGAGCGCCGGCGCGCACGATAAGACCGACGCGCGTCCTCTCCAGCATCAGCCAGAGCACCAGCAATATCGCCGCAACAAGCGCGATCACAAAGAGGCGGTAGCGCGGGAAAAAGCCGATTCCAAGATCGACGACGCCAACAAGTTGCGGCGGAGTAGGAAACGGAATGCCGTCGCTGCCGAACACGATCCGCACGCCCTCCACCAGCACGTAACTGAGCCCGAACGTCAGCAACAGCGGATCGTCGATCGACCTTCCGTATAGCCGCCGGATCAGCACGAACTCGATCAGCATGCCGAAGGCGCCGATCAGGATGGGCGCGATCAGGAGTCCCCACCAGAAACTTCCGGTGAGGGACGCGAGGTACAGCCCGGCATAGGCTCCGATCATGAACAGCGCGCCATGAGCGAAATTGACCACGCCAAGCATCCCGAACACGATCGTCAATCCGAGCGCCGTGATCACCAGGACCGCCCCAAGCGCGATCCCGGAAAATAGTTGCATGGTGATCAGTGAGAGTTCCATCGCGTGACGGACGTCAGTTTGGGTGGCCGAGTTCGCTGCAGCTCCGCAGCATATCCTCGGACCCCGCATCGTTGGCAATAATCGCAAACAGATCGCTATCGTTGGCCATTGCGGACTTTTTCTTGGACTCGAGCACGAGGACTGACTGCACCGACTGGTGGTCGCACTTGCGGTAATGCTGTGGGCCCTTGGTCAGATCGTATTCGAGCTTCTCCAGCGCCCCGACTACCTTGTCCGTGTCCGTGCCACCCGCCGCCTGCATCGCATGCAGAAGAGATGCGACGCCGGAATAGCCATAGGCCCCGTAATCGGTGGGGATCGCCCCACCATTGGCGGCGCGGAAGGCGGCGTTGAAATCGGCGGCCGATTTGCTCTGCTTCTCCAGCCCCCAATAATAGTTGGCGCCGCCCACGACACCCTCGAAGACTTCGGGACCGACTGCGAGCCGCTGGTTATGCAGAAT
The DNA here is from genome assembly GCF_054063735.1 of Bradyrhizobium sp. USDA 10063. Lineage (NCBI taxonomy): Bacteria > Pseudomonadati > Pseudomonadota > Alphaproteobacteria > Hyphomicrobiales > Nitrobacteraceae > Bradyrhizobium > Bradyrhizobium sp. USDA 10063. The sequence continues at coordinate 3,023,146 of NZ_JBSSGP010000002.1, forward strand.
GACCGGCACCACGATCTTCATCTGCTGCTTGATGCCGAAATCCACGGCCTGCTTGATGGCATTGGCCTGGTCGCGGCCGAAATTGCTGATGCAAAGGACATCGGGCCGCATCGACATCAAACGCGGCATGAAAGTGGAATAGTCGGCGGCGCCGAACGGATGCAGGATTTCGCCGATGTTCTCGGCGCCGATCGCAGCCTGCGCGCGCTTGAAGCCGCGCAGCATCTCGTGACCATAGGCATAGTCGGCCACGAGATGCACGACCTTCGTGCCTTTCTTCATGGTCTGCCGCGCCACCGCCGCCGTGGTCATGTGGGGATTCAACGCCTCATGGAAGGTGTATTTGCTGAAGTCCTTGGCCTCGTTGATCGTATCGGACTGGCTGATCGAGACATAGATCACGCCGCGGGCGCGCGTGACCTCGTTGACCGCGAGCTGCACGGCACTCGACAGCGCGCCGACAACGGCATGGACCTTGTCCTTCTCGATCAGTTCGAGCGTCCGCGTCGCGGCCTCGCCGGCATTGAGCTTGTCGTCGCGCACCAGGAGCTCGACCTTGCGGCCGGCGATACCGCCCTTGTCATTGACCAGCTTGACGGCGAGCTCGGCGCATTTGACCTGGTCGCGCGCCTCGGCGGCAAAGGGGCCGGTCAACGGCGTTGGAAAACCGATCCGGATCGTCTCATCGGCCGCGCGCGAGATCCGTGGCATGGCAAGCGTGGCGAGGCTCGCCGACATTCCCGCCAGTGCAGTGCGGCGAGAGATTCTCACTGGTGTCAGTCTCGAATTGGATTTTCGCATGATTTCCTCCTTTGATGTATCTTTTCTAAAATCGTTTCAGCGCTTTAAGGACACGCGCGGGCGTGATCGGAATCGCGTTGATCGACGCGTCAAACGGCGAGAGCGCGTCGTTGACGGCGTTAAGCACACAGGCTGAGGCAGCCGCAGTACCGGCCCTCCCCGCACCCCTTGGCGCCGAGCTCGGTATCGCCGGTCGGCGTCTCCACGTGTTCGATGACGATGTCAGGCATCTCCATCGCCATCGGAACCAGGTAATCGGCCAGCGAACCATTCAGGAGCTGGCCGGTCTCGCTGTAGCGACATTCCTCCAACAAGGCCGCCCCCAGGCCCTGCACAACACCACCCCGCAGTTGCTCGTCCACCAGCATCGGGTTGATGACGCGGCCGCAATCCTCGACAACGAAATGCTTCAGGATCTTGATGAAGCCGGTCTCGACGTCGACCTCCAGGTGACACCCCTGGATGCCGTTGGTGAATGCGAACGGATAGCCTTGCGGGGCGAAGTGATGGCTCACCGTAAGTTGCGCCTGCGCACCTGGCGGCAGCGTATCGGAGCGAAAATAGGCGATCCGCGCGATCTCCGCGATTGGCAGGCGCTGCTGCCTGGTGACCGCATCGACGACCTCACCATCGACAATGTCGAGCGCCGCCGGCTGCTCCTGGAGCACCAGCGCGGCAATCTGCAGAATGTTGGCCTTGAGCGCCCGCGCGGCGCGGAGTGCTGTCTCTCCGCCGATGCCCGCGCCGCGACAGGCCCAGGTGGCGCCGCCATGCGGCGTCACCTCTGTATCGCCCGTGACGACTCTGACGTGCTCCTGCGCAAGCCCGAGCTGATCGGCGACGATCTGGCCGATGATCGCCTCGGTGCCCTGTCCCTGCTCGGTCACCGAGATCATGCAGCGGACTTCGCCAGAGGGCGTGAGGCTGATGATCGCGCCATCCTGTGAGGAAATCCGTGCGCCCCCCACGCCGTAGAAAGCGGGACCGGGATTGGTGATCTCGACGAAGGTGGCAATCCCGATCCCGCGATAGATGTGGCGTGCCCGCAGCGCCGCCTGCTCGGCGCGGAGCGCGCCATAGTCCATCATGTCGTGCAGACGCTTCAGGCAGGCTTGATGCGACAGCGCTTCGAACTTGTATCCGGTCGGCGACGTCAGCGGATAGGCATCGTCCGCGATCAGGTTCTGCGCGCGCATCGCGAAAGGATCGATCCCGATCCGGCTCGCGGCAAGATCGACCAGGCGCTCGGTGACGGCGCAGGCAATGGGATGGCCGACGGCGCGATACTGGCTGGTCTGCACCTTGTTCTGGAAGATCACCTCCAGGGCGGCGCGATAGCTCTTGAAACGATAGGGCGCGCCGATCAGGCGGATGACCTGATTGCCTTCGACCACGCTGGTGCGCGGATAGGTCGAGAAGGCACCGATCGCCGTCACGTCGTGCACGTCCATGGCGAGGATTTCGCCCTTCGCGTCGAGCGCCATGCGGGCGCGCACGCGGTGATCGCGCGCATGGATGTCGGACACGAAGGATTCGATGCGATCGGCAACGAACTTGACCGGCCGCCCCAGCATGATGGAGAGCCCGACGACCGCCATGTCCTCGTGATAGACATGCAACTTCATCCCGAACGATCCGCCGATATCGGGCGCGATAACGCGCACCCGGGCTTCCGGAATGCCATAGTGGCGGGAGTAGAGATCCTGGAACTGATAAGGCGTCTGCGTCCCATGATGGACGGTGAGCATGCCGGCGCTGGGATCGTAGTCCGCCAGGATAGCCCGCGGCTCGAGCGTGACGGCCGTGTGGCGGCCGAATGTGAATTCCTCCTCGACCACATGGGCAGCCTGTGCGAAAGCATCCTCGACGCCACCGCTGTCGAGTTGGCTCCTGAAGCAGACGTTCCCGCTGCTGCCGGGATTCACAAGCGGCGTCCCGGGCCTCCGCGCGATCTCGGCATCGACGACGGCAGGGAGTTCCTCGTAGTCGACGACGATCAACTCCAGCGCATCCTCGGCGATCGCCCGGCTCTCGGCGACGACAGCGGCCACCGCCTGGCCGGCCCACACCACCCGTTCCAGCGGCAGCGGAAGCTGTGGTTCGGAGGTCATGCCCTTGAAATGGTCGAGCGTTCCGGTCCAGGGCGTGCAGATCTTTGCGAGATCGGCGCCGGTCGCAACGAGATGGACGCCTTCCAGCGCGCGAGCCTGCTCGATGTCGATCGCAACAATCCGTGCATGCGCATGCGGGCTGCGCAGGAACGCGGCGTGCAGCATGCGCGGCAGGCTGATGTCGCTGACATAGCGGCCGCGCCCGGCCAGCAAACGCTTGGCATTCGGGCGAGGCACGGAACGACCGATATAGGAGTTCGGACGATCGAGCGAGGTGAGCGGCGCAATCATGACGACTCGCCTCCACCCTTGTGTGATGACCCAGCCATGCGCGCCTCGGCGACGGCTTCGATGGCGTCGACGATCGCCTCGTAACCCGTGCAGCGGCAGTAGTTTCCTGACAGCGCGTCGCGGATCTCCAGCCGGTTCGGCCTATCCACCAGCGACAGAAGTTCATGGGCGCTGATCAACATCCCCGGCGTGCAGAAACCGCACTGCAGCGCATTGCGCCGGTGAAACTCGGCCTGCAGATCGCCGACCGCGCCGCTCTCGGAAAGTCCCTCGATGGTCTCGATCCGCGCACCGTCGGCCTGGATCGCATACATCAGGCAGGCGTGCACGGCCTGTCCCTCGAGCAGCACGAGACAGGCGCCGCACGCACCCATCTCACAGCCGGCATGGGTGCCGGTGAGTTCAAGCTCGTTGCGCAGGCAATCGACGAGCGTATCGCGCGGCGCCACCTGGCAGGCAACTTTCCGGCCATTGATCGTGAAGCGCACGCGAATGGTCTCATCCGCCCCGATCACATTCGACGACGTGTTCTCCCGGGCCTTGCTCATGCGCCCTCACCGATGCGCGCCAGAAGACGGCCGAGCAGCACCCGGGCAAGATGCAGCCTCATCGCAGCCGGTACCTCGTCGCTCTCGGGCGGCGCGAGATCGGCCTGAAGCGCCGCCTGGGCTGACGCGATCCGCGTCGCGTCCAGGCGAAATCCGTTCAGCACGGCCTCGGCGACTTTCGCCCGCGTCGGCACATTTCCGACCGAAAAGAACGCGATTCGGATCCGCTCGATCCGATCGCCTTCGGATGAGGCCATGATGCCGCATCCGACCAGCGCGTAGTCGCCACGACGGCGCGCGAGTTCATCAAAGGCAAAACGCTGGTTGCTCTTGAAGAGCGGAACGTACACGGCGGTAACGAGTTCACCCGGCTGCAGGACCGTCTCGAACAAATCGAGAAAGAAGTCGTCAGCCTTGACGCGCCTGTTGCCTGCCTGGCCTGCGATCTCGATCTCCGCGTCGAGCGCCAGCATCATGGCGGGAAATTCGGAAGCCGGATCGGCAAGCGCGATGCTGCCGCCGAGCGTCCCGCGATTGCGGATGGCAGGATGGGCTACGAAAGGCGCCGCCGCCCGCAGCAGCGGCGCGTACTCACCAATCAAGGGCTCGCTGAGCATATCCCGATGGCGCGTGAGCGCGCCGATACGCAAGGATTCCCCCTCGCAGCAGACACCGCGCAGTTCCGTTATGTGGGTGATGTCGATCAACAGCTCCGGTGCCTGCAGCCGCAGCGACAGCGCGGGCACAAGACTTTGTCCGCCGGCAATGAAGCGCGCGTCATCGCCGGCGCGAGCATGGGCGCTCAACGCTTCGTCGATCGTGCTCGCACGCAAATAGCTGAAAGCCCTCGCTTTCATGGCCATTTCCTCGATCCGTCGGCTCGCCAGCCGGGATTGCCAGATTTGTGACCATCTGGTCTCAAAATCCTGGCATGCCGGCATCCGACCGTCAACCCGGAATTGACCATTTGGTCACAAATTGAAGTCGCGCTATGAAGACCCGATCGTTGCAACCAAGACACGATATGGCCAGGAAAACACAGAAGAAGGCGAAGCGAGCGACCAAGCGGCAAACAGGAAGCCTCACGGCTGCGCCACGACGCCGCAACATGCGTGCGGCCGATCGGGAACGGCTGATCGTGGACCAGGCGATCCGCTTTTTTGCCGAGCGCGGCTTCGAAGGTCAGACGCGCGAGCTTGCCCGGCGCATGGGCATTACGCACTCGGCGATTTACCGGCATTTCCCGAGCAAGGAGGCGCTGATCGAGCGCGTCTACCAGGAAGTCTATCTCAGTCGCTGGTCTCCCGACTGGGGTCCTTTAATTCGCAATCGCGCCTTGTCGTTGGATGTGCGGCTCACGCGCTTCTATCTGGACTATGTCGCGCGCGTGTTCGAGTACAATTGGGTTCGGATCTTCGTCTTCTCGGGGATGAAATCATTCGGAATCGCTGGCCGCTACCTCGATCTCGTCCGCCGCGAGATCATTGAGCCGGCGGCCCGCGAGTTGCGCCACGAATTGATGCTGCCTGATACGGATGTGCACGCGCTCGGGGAGCGCGAGACAGAGATGTTTTGGGGCTTGCATGGCCGCATCTTCTATCTGGCCATCCGCAAATTCATCTATGAAACGCCAATCCCTTCCGATCTGGATGAGATCGTGCGGGACGCCATCCAGGTGTTCCTGGATGGCGCAAGAAGGACGATGCCAAAGCTGCTGACTTGACGCTTGGTATCGGAAGGCGTGCGAGGTCTTCGCGTATACCTCCCGGTAGACACAGTCATCCAATCGGCGGCCGCAGCGCATGCCAGTCCGTGATCGACTGGAACGCGTGGGCCGCGCGAGCAAGCACATCCTCGGACAGATGCGGGCCGACCAGTTGCATGCTCAACGGCATCCCGTCCGACGCCATCCCCATCGGGAGCGTAATCGTCGGACTTCCGCTGAAGTCGAACACCGCAGTGAAGCGCAGGATGCTCAACAGCACATTCGGATCGGCGCCATATTCACTCATCTTCGCAAGGGTCGGGATCGGCACCGGCATCGTCGGGATGAGCAGGAGATCGATATCCCCAAACAATGCCGCCAGGCTGCCGCAGAACTTGAGGCGCTCATGATGAATGGCTGCGATATCGATCCCGCTCATCGACCTGCCCTGCTCGATGAGCTGCGCAAGGTCCGGACCATACTCCGACTTGCGCGACGGATATGTCTTCAGGTGAGCTTCGGCCGTCTCGACCGAGCACATCGGGATCCATAGGCTGACGAGTTTCTCGTAGGAGGGAAATCGAACCTCACGGATTTCGGCACCGAGGTCCACCAGCGTGTGCTCGGCTTCCAGCAGGGCCGCTACGACCTGCGGGTCGATTCCTTCCTGCGTGTATTTGCGATCGACGCCAATCCTGAGGCCGCGTACGCCATCTCCGATCCGAGCCAGATAGTTCGGAACAGGAGCCTGCAAAGCCGTCGGGTCGTTGGCATCCGCGCCTGCGATGACGCCCAGCATCGCTGCGGCGTCCGCTGCACTCCGACACATCGGTCCGATATGATCGAGCGAATCCGCCAGCGGGAAAATGCCGTATCGGCTCACCCGGCCCCACGTCGGCTTGATTCCGGTCAGCCCACAGGTCGCCGATGGAAACCTGATCGAACCGCCGGTATCACTTCCGATCGATCCATAGCAGAGCCCGGCAGAGGTGGCGACACCCGATCCGGTCGATGAGGAGCCGACCCAATAATCCGCATTCCAGGGATTGAGCGGGGCCTGATCGTCCGGATGATGGCTCGTATAGGCGCCTTCCGTCATCTTGAGCTTTCCGAGCATGACCGCGCCGGCGCGCTCGAGCCGATCGACGATCGTCGCATTGAACGACGGCACGAACTTCGCATGAATCTTCGTGCCGCCCGCCGTCGGTGCAAATGTCGTGTAGCACAGGTCCTTCAGTCCGATCGGAACGCCATGAAGCGGGCCGCGCCAAATGCCCTTGGCGATCTCGCTGTCATGCTTCCTCGCCTGCGCCATGGCCCGTTCCGCGAGGACGGCGGCATACCCATGCAAACTTCCATCGAGTCTATCGATACGACTCAGCGTTGCTTCGGTGACCTCTGAAGGTAAAGCCTCCTTGCGACGAAACAGTTCGGACAGTTCATTTATGGATGTGTAGTGTAGTTGATCCGCAGACATATCGATTTCCTGTTGTCATCGGGAAATACGCCTTAGAACTGGACGCCTCGTGTCAAGGCACCGTCGACGACAAGGTTCGTTCCCGTGATGAAGCTGGCGGCCCGGCTCGCAAGAAATACGGCGGCATTCGCCATCTCCTGCGGCGTGCCCATCCGTCCCGTCGGATTGAGCGCCAGTGCGGTCTTGTACAGTTCGGGATTGTTGTCCTTAATCATGTGCCAGACCCCGCCGTCGAAATAGGTGTTGCCCGGAGACACGGAATTGGCGCGTATGCCCTTCGCGGCGAGCTGGTAAGCCAAGCCCTGCGTATAGTGGATGATCGCAGCCTTGAAGGTGCCGTAGGGGCCGCTCGCAAAGTCGACCTCACGCCCGGAGACGCTGGAGATCGTCACGATCGCAGCGGCACTGCTCTTTTCCAGATAGGGCATCGCGGCATTCACCAGGCGGACCGTCCCCATCATGTCGGTGGAGAATTCCTTCTCCCAGCTTTCCTCGTCCTGCCCTATCGACAGGGCGCTGACATTGGCGACGACGACATCAATGCCGCCGAGTTTCGACGCCATGTCGCTGACCCAGGCCTTGAGTGCAGCACCATCGGAGACATCGACCGAGCCGCCAAAGGCCGCGACGCCCTTCGCCTTGAGTGCTGCGACGGCGCTATCCACGTCCGCCTGATTGCGCGCGCAAATTCCGACATTGGCGCCCTCAGTGGCGAAGGTCTCGGCGATCGCCCTGCCGATTCCCTTGGTGCTGCCCGTGACGAGGACGTTGGCTCCTTTAAGACCTAAATCCATGTTCGTCTCCCTCCCTGATCATTATGGACTTCAAACAACATGTTCATGAACAACGCATGTTCCTGGAAGAAGGCGGCCAGCCTCACAGCAGCAGTTGCGCACGGACATTGTCCGCGCTGACGTCCTCGCCGGCCAGTGAGCGCGTAATCTTGCCTTTTTCCATGATGTAGCAGCGCTCGGCGATCTCCAGGATCGTGTCGAGGTTCTGCTCGACGAAAACAATCGTCGTACCGAGTTCAGCCCGGAATGATTTCAGCGCATCGCAAATGTGCTGCACGATCGACGGCTGAATACCCTCGGACGGCTCGTCGAGGATCATCAGGGTCGGGTTTCCGATCAGAGCCCGGCCGATGGCGAGTTGCTGCTGCTCGCCTCCGGACATGGTGCCCGCAACCTGCCGCCGGCGCTCCCTCAGCCGTGGAAAATACTCGTAGACGAGCTCCGGCAGCTTCTTTCCCTCCGGCCCGCCGATCAGCTCGCCGACCTGCAGGTTTTCCTCGACGCTCATCTGCGGAAACACATCCCGCCCCTGCGGGATGTAGCCGAAGCCGGCGCGCGCCCGAGCATCGGCCTGCAACTGGGTTACATCCTGATCCAAAAAGGTGATCGTGCCGCGCCACGTCTCCAGAAGCCCGATGAGGCATCGCATCAGCGTCGACTTGCCGACGCCGTTCCGACCGATCACACCGACGATCTCACCGCGGGACACCGACATGCTGACGCCCTGCAGGATCGGCGTGGCGCCGTAGCCGGCCCAGAGTTCCGATACGTCCAGAATCCGATCAGTGGGCATGGGTCTTACCAAGGTAGATTTCAGCGACCTTCTCGTCCCGAATGATCGTCTCGAGACTGCCGCGCGCAAAGATCTTGCCGAGATGCAGCACGGTCACGCGTTGCGCGATCTGACGCACGAACGCCATATCATGCTCGACGACAAGAACCGTCATACCCTCGGCATTGAACGACTTGATGAGCTCTCCGGTCTTGAATGTCTCCTCCGGCGACATGCCGGCGGTCGGCTCGTCCAGCAGCAATAGCTGCGGTTGCAGCGCCAGCGCCATGCCGATCTCGAGCCATTGCTGCTGGCCGTGCGAAAGGGCCCCGGCCAATTTGCCGCTGTCCGACGCCAGATCGAGCAACGTGAGCAGCCGCTCTTCCTCGACGTCGCGCTCCGCGCCTGAAAATCGCCCCTGCAGCGCGATCTGGATATTCTGCCGGACCGGCAGTTCCTTGAAGACACTCGGCGCCTGCATCTTGATGCTCATGCCCCGCTGCACACGGGCAAAGGGACGCTCCTCGGTAATGTCGATGGAGTCGAAGAAGATGCTGCCTTTGGTTGGCGGATAGAGGCCGACGATCAGCTTGAACAGCGTGCTCTTGCCTGCCCCGTTGGGGCCGATCAGGCAATGAACCTCCCCGGCATTGACAGTCAGATCGACGTCTGAGACGGCCGTCAATCCGCCGAAGCGTTTGGTCACGCCCTTCACATCGACAAGCGCCATGTCAGGCCTCATCCGATTGCAGACGGCCGCTGTCCGCCAGCGCGGGACTCGCGCCGCTCCGCCGACGCCCGGTCCATCGATCAACCACAAGCTTGCCGACACCGAGCACGAAGCCCTGCGGCGCCAACATCACCGTGGCAAGCAGAAGCGTACCCATCAGCACGAGCGCGGCCTGTTGGCTATAAACTGTGATGGTCTGGAAGCCGAACAGCAGCAGGAACGAGCCAACCAGCGTTGCCGTCAGATCGCTCCGGCCCGAGAATGCGACCCACACGATCGGCATCGCGGCGGCCGGCAACCCGATGCTCGACGGGGTGATGAACTGTCCCCAGGACGTGTAGAGGGCGCCGCTGAGGCCCGCGAGCCCACTACCGATGACGAACGTGAGCAATTGATATTTGCGGACGTCATAGCCGAGCATCTCGGCGCGCTGCGGGTTCTCGCGCGTGGCAACGATCACGTTGCCGATGCGCGAGTTCACCAGCATGCGCAGCGCGATGTAGACGATCACGATGAGCGCGACCATGACGTAGTACAGCGCGGACCCCTCGATGTAGAAATCGCCGATGGTGAGCGGATCCATGCCCTTCATACCGTTGAAGCCGTTCAGCCGGGCAGTGCCGATGTGCCACTCCGGTCCGGCCGTCTGCCCAAGGAAGAACGCCAGCACCAGCGTCGCCGACAGCGTCACGATGCCGAAGAAGATGCCGCTGATGCCGCCCCAGATCATGAAGTAACCGAGGATGCCTGCCGCAATCATCGCGATGATGACCGAGAGGACGAGTGCTGCGATCGTCGTCGAACCTCCGCCCATGTTGATGGCCAGCACGCCGTAGGCATAACCGGAGATGCCGAAGAAGAACGTCTGGCCGAACGACAGCATGCCGCCATAGCCCCACATCAGGCAGAGGCCGAGCGCCATGAAGACCCAGATCAGGAAATAGGAGAAGTTGCCGACATCGTAGGAGTCCGCAAAGACCGGATAGATCAACGCGGCTGCCAGCACGGCGAGAAAGCAGGACCAGAACGTCCGTCCACGTCCCAGGGTCTGCGGACCATCAAGCAGTTTGAACATCACACCCCCGCTTAGCGCCCGCGACGGACCAGCACGCTGGACAGGCCTTCGGGCAAGACACGGATGATCAGGATCACTGCAAACAGCATGCCGATCTGGCCGATGATCTGCCCGTAGCTCGCATTGAGGGCCATTCGAATCATCGCCAGGAACACGGCGGCCGGCGCGGTGCCGAGCAGGACATTGGCGCCGCCGACCACGACGGTGACGAAACTCTCCACCACGAACGTCGCCCCCATCGTCGGAATCAGCGTCATCGTCGGTGCATAGAGCGCACCGCAGAGGCCGGCGAGCCCGGCGCCGATGCCGAAGCTGATCGCATAGATCCGTCCGGTGCGCGCACCCAGCGCCTTTGCCATGGCGGCATTCTGCATCGTCGCGCGCGCCATCACGCCGAAGCGTGTCTTCATAAAGATCACGTAGAGACCGATCAGCACCGCGACCGCACAGGCGAACAGCACCAGGCGATAGGTCGAGAATGTGTAGCCGCCGATGGCAAAACTGCCTTCCGGCGTGCCAATCCCCGTGACCGACGATCCCACGATCAGGAGCATCGATTGCGTGACGATCAGGCTGAGCCCCCAGGTAGCGAGCAAAGAGTCCAGCGGCCTTTTGTACAGCCGGCGAACGATGAGGTATTCGACGGCAACTCCGATCAACCCCGCCGTCAACGCGGCAAGCCCTTGCGCAATGGCAAGCGGCACGCCGAGCTTCACAAGTCCGACGGTCACGTAGGCGCCGCACATGATGAACTCGCCATGCGCCATGTTGATGACGCCCATCATGCCGAACACGATGGCGAGACCTGCCGCCGAGAGGATCAGAAACGCGAAGACGTCGGCAAACTGGTAGAATACCGAGAATAGTTCAGCCGACATCGCCGGTCTCCTGCTCCTTTCTTGCGCGCCGCAGCGATGCGGCGCCCGTGCAGTCCAAAGTCGCGACCGACTCCGTCACGACTTGTTGGGCAAATGACTCGGCGTGTACTGATCCTTGTCATTCTTCTTGGTGAGGTCGCAGCCGATGTCACCAAGCCAGTACGGCTTGATCGTCCCGTAGTCCTTCTCGACGGTCACTTCATGCTGGGGACCGACGGAGATCAGACGCATGCGGTGAGATGTGTGCTGGCTCTTCGGGTCGATGCAGACCTTGCCCTCGGGTGCATCGATGCAGGCGTCACCGGTCGCGATCACCTTGCGCATGTCCTCGAGCTTGGTCGATTTCGCCTTCTCGACCAGAGTCTTGTACATGTAGAGCGCGTTGTAGGCGTTGTAGCCCATGTCGTTGATGTAGAGTTCATCCGGGAACTTCGCATGCCAGCGCTTCTTGAAGTCGTTGGCTTCGGGCGTATCGATTTCCTCGAACCAGTTCGCGGTCGCATGCATGTTGTTGAGCGCCGGCGGCTTGAACCGCTTATGCTCGAAGCCGAGCATGACCTTGATCGATGAGCCCATCGGCAAATTGAGCTTCGCCGCGGCGGCCTGCTCGAAGAACGAGTCCTGCGCAGCGCCGACATTGATCGTAAGGAGCCAATCCGGCTTGGCCTTCTGGATGTTCTGGATCGTCTGCGCGAACTGTGAAACCCCGAGCGGGATGAATTCCTCACCGACCACCTCGCCGCCGAGATCCTTCATGATCTTCCGGTTCCACTCCGCCGAAATCTGCCCGAAGTTGTAGTCGGCGGCGATGACGTAGACCTTCTTGCCGAACTTCTCGACCATCCAGGGGATCAGCGTCGAGAACTGCTGCTCGGGTACCGCCCCCATGCTGATCATGCTGGCGTCGCAGACCCCGCCTTCGTACTGGTTGGTGTAGAAGTACGGCGTGGTCGTTCGATCGATGATCGGCCGGACAGCTTCGCGCGAAGCTGACGTGATGCCCCCGATCAGCACGTCGACCTTGTCGCGGCTGAGCAGACGTCGCGCAAACTCCTGATAGCGGGCGTTATCGCCCTGTGGATCGAGATGGATGAGTTCGATCTGCCGCCCGAGGATGCCGCCGCTCTTGTTGATCTCCTCGACCGCAAGCTGCGAGCCGTGGAGTTTCGGCATGCCCATGAACGCGAGATCGCCGGAGACGTCTTCGAGCAGGCCCACTTTCAGCGGAGGCTCGGCCGCCCGAGCGGCACTGAGCGCCGCCGTCCCGAGCACGACGCCAAGAAACGCAGCCTTAAGCAGATGTCCTGATTTCATTGAAATGTCCCCTTGTTGAAAGCCGCTGAAATTTACGCCTTGAGATAGCTTTTCAGGATCGATGCACCCATCGTGTATTTCGGGTCGACCATGTTGCCGAGCCGCATGCGCCCTGCCTGGCTGAGCAGCATGTACGCGTCGATCTCGTCGAAGCCGTAATCGGCACTCATCCATCGCGTCAGTTCGCGATAGGCGATGCGGGCCGCATCCTCGAGCGGGCGCGCGCTGCCGATCGTCATGATGAAGTCGCGCGTCTCCAGACGCGGCCAGGCGAAACTCCAGTTCTTGATCAGGTCGATCTGGAGCGTGACCGTCGCCCGCTGTTCGAGCGCAACACCCGAGAGTTCACCATCACCCTGTGTTGCATGGCAGTCACCGACATAAAGCAGCCCACCCTCGGCATGCACGGGTAAATAGAGAATGGCCCCGGGCGCGACATCGGGCAGGTCCATGTTGCCGCCGTGATAGTCCGGCTGCAGCGAGGAGATCGCCTCGATTTCGGGTGATACACCAATCGTGCCGATGAACGGCTCGTAGGGCAGCGTGATCTTGTCGTTCCAGCGCACGCCGTTCCTGTCGACATGCAGCTTGCGGACACGCTCGGGCAGTGGCGGATTCAGCATCGCCGTCGAGGTCGTGCCAACGAGACCGCCGAATTCGGGGATGATGCAGGTCGTCCCGGCCGGCTGCTCGCCGCGTGTCTCGACGTCGTGGATATAGACGGCGAGGCAATCGCCTTTCTTGGCGCCCTTGACCGCAATCGGTCCGCATTGCGGGTTCAGGTACGGAAAATTCAGTTTCGCCGTGGGGCTGTCGCTCTCGCTTGTGAGCACGCCGCCGAACGCGTCCTCGGTTTCGACGACGACGATCTCTCCCGGATCGATCGACAGCGTCGGCTTCGCATAAGGTCCGTAGACGTAGTGAAAGCCCCCCTGCTGCTCGATCGTCAGACTACGCTTCGCACCAGCCGCCCCCTTGGCGAGGGCCCGCTTCGACATGATGGAACTCTGCAACCAATCTTCTGCTTTCATGCGAACGGCTCCTCGGATCAGAGATTGGGATGACGCTTGTGCCAATCAGTGGCGCGCTGGAACGCATCGCCCGCGTGGACGAGCGCCGCTTCGTCGAAATGGCGGCCGACAAACTGGAAGGCGATCGGACCGCCGTTCGCCGCGAATCCGCCCGGAAGGGTGATGGTCGGGCTTCCGGTCATGTCGAACGGACAGGTAAAGCGCAACAACCCGGCAATCAGGGAAGCGTCTTCGCCAAGCGTCGCCATCTTGGCGAGCGTGGGTGCGGCAAGCGCCTGGGCCGGCACGGCGATGAGATCGACCGTTTCGAACAGCCGTCGCACCGCGCCACGAAACGCTTCGCGTCGCAGCACGATCTTTTGATAGTCGGTGCCGGACTGCTGAAGGCCAAGATCGAGCAGTCCCGCAAGCGCCGGGCCATATTCGTCCTTGCGTGAGGGATAAGTCCCCTCATGTGCGACCGCCGCCTCGATGCCGCAAAGCGGAAACCAGTCGTCGACAATGGCCTTGGTATCCGGAAAAGTGATCTCACTGATCTCAGCGCCAAGCTCCGCCGCGACCCGCAAACCTTCGCTGAGGACCTTGCTTGCGGCCTCATCCGTGCCTTCGCTGGTCCAGCGGCGATCGACACCGATCACGACGCCCCGCAGATCGCCGGACAGGGCGGCAAGATAGTCCGGCACCGGCAGCGGCACAGTGGTGGTATCCTTGGCGTCCTCGCCGGCGATCGCACCGAGCATGGCTCCGCAGTCAACCGCGCTGCGCGTCATCGGCCCGATATGATCCAGCGTCGCCGCAAGTTCGAACGCGCCATAGCGACTGACCCGTCCCCAGGTCGGCTTCAGCCCGGTGATGCCGTTGGCTGCGGAAGGAAAGCGGATCGAGCCGCCCGTATCAGTCCCGAGCGATCCGAAGCAGAGGCCGGCCGCGGTGGCGGAACCCGAACCGCTCGAGGACGCGCCCGACCACAAATCTGCATTCCACGGATTTTTCGGCGGGTCGATCTTTGGATGATGATCGGCGTAGGCACCTTCGGTCTGCTGCAGCTTGCCGAGGATGATGGCGCCCGCATCCTTCAGCCGTGCGACGACCGTAGCATCCTCGCTTGGACGGAAGTCGCGGTGGATGGTCATGCCGTGCGCTGCGGGCGCGCCCCTGGCCCAACAGAGATCCTTGACCGCGACCGGCACGCCGTGCAGCGGCCCCTTGATCTTGCCGGAGGCGATTTCCTTTTCGGCAACAGCCGCTTGCGCAAGCGCGGAATCGGCCATGACATAGGCGTAACTCTTCAGCTTGGGATCGATCCGCTCAATCCGTTCGAGCATCGCCTTCGTCACTTCGACGGGCGACAGCTTCTTCGCCTGTATCTGCTGCCCAACCTCAACCAATCCGAGATAGCAAATATCCGTCGTCGGCATCGTCTTTCGTCCCCGCTCGTCGCTTCCCCGGCGCATCACGGCTGATCGTCGCGCACGCATCATCAGCCTGGCGACACGCACGTTTCGCCAGCTTCTTGTGCGGCAAAAGAAAAAAGCCACCCGCCCCTCCCGAGTGAGGTGACGAATGGCCCAAATGCCGCTGCTATGGTCTATCGCATGGGCTCAAGATCGAACGAAGCAGTCGCTGCAGGGATCAGGACGTCATCGGCCTGACCGAAGCAAATAAGGTTCGACAGTAAGCCCAGTAGTCAAAAATTCTAGGTTCGTGCCCAGCGCATTGTCAACGAGGGAGGTTGCACAAATTTCACAATCGTCATGCGCAGCAAATCGGCAAGACCTCTTGCAGGGGCATCGGCGATGATGATTTCCTTAAAGAACTCCGCCCTCTCGAAAGTCATCAATGACAAAGCCGTCGGTTCCAGTTGGCATCATATGTTCGCAGTCCGGGCCCTATCAGGCCATGGGACGCGAGATACTCAAGAGCGCCTTGATGGCGGTCGACGAGATCAACAATCACCCTGACTTTGATTTCTCGCTCACCGCGCATGTCCGCGATCCCCGCGGAGTCATCTCGGAATACCACATGGTTTGCGATGATCTCATTCGCAACGCCGGGGTCGAGCATATCATCGGCTGCTACACATCGGCCTCGCGCAAGCAGGTGCTGCCGATCGTCGAGCGCACCGATCGCCTGCTCTGGTACCCCGCCCGCTACGAAGGGTTCGAATGTTCCGACAACGTCATCTATGTCGGTGCATCGCCCAACCATAATGTCCTGCCGCTCGTGCGCTACGTGCTCGACAACGTATCACGGCACATCTTCTGCGTCGGATCCAACTATGTCTGGACATGGGAGACCAATCGCGTCACCCGCGAGCTGGTGACGGCGGCGCAAGGAAGCATTCTTGCCGAACGGCTGCTCGAACTGGGCGAAAGCGCAGTCGGGCACATCGTGGACGAAATCGTCCGCCGCAAGCCGCCGGTCGTCTTCAATACGCTCGTCGGCAGTTCGAGCTACGATTTCATCCGCGCCTTTCATGCCGCCACCACGGCTGCCGGTCTCGACATCCCGATGCTGAGCTGCAGTCTCTGCGAACCGGAGCTCAAGATCGTCGGACCCGCATCGGCCGGATGCATCACATCGTCAGCCTATTTCGAGAGCATCCGCCTGCCCGAGAACCTCGCTTTCGTGCAGCGCTGGAAGGCTCGTCACGGCGAAGCCAGCAGTCCCTCGGTCGACGGACAATCCGCCTATGTCGCGGTGTATCTGCTGGCGCGTGCGCTGCAGCGGGCCGGGACGTCCAACATTGGTGAGGTGCGGCGCGCGGCCGCCGGCTATCGCTACAATTCGCCGCAGGGACCGGTGTGGATCGATGGTGGCAATAACCATTGCGTCCTTACGCCTCGTCTCGCCGTCTCCAACGCGCAAGGACAGTTCGACATTTTCTGGGAGTCCGATGCGCCCGTTAAACCGGATCCCTACCTGACGCAGCTCGACGTCGCCGCCGGCCCCATACGTGAGAAGTCAAGGGACGGATCGTCGCCGAGTGCGCTCCATTTGCGGGTTGTGAAATGAGCAAGCCGTCTTCATTTTCCCTCCGCGGCCGCAAGGCCCTCGTCGCCATCAAGGACGAACGTGACCTGTCGATCGTCAGGCGCCAGTTCGAGCGTCTGGGAATCGACGTGTTCACATGGGAGCAAGGAAGCGCGCTCGCGTGTCAGCCGGATGTGACGCTGATCGACGACGAATTCCTGCCGCTCACCTCGCCGACGCAGCGGGCCTTGCTTGGACGATGTCCCGTCGTCGCCCTGCTAGGCACTGAAACTCCAAGCCGGTTGAAGCTGGTGCTCGAGCTCGATCCGGCATCGTTCCTGGTCAAGCCGCTGCGCTCTGCGGGCATCTACGCCGCGCTCGTGATGGCGTTCGAGCGGACCGAGCGCACCAATGAGCTGAAGCAGCAGGTCCTCAAGCTGGAGGAGCGCCTTCGCTCGCGCCGCGTCGTACTGGCTGCGGTCCTTCAGGTGATGCATACCCACTCCGTCGCCGAACCAGCCGCGTTTGCACTGATCCGGCGAGCCGCCATGGAGCAGCGCAAGACCATCGAGCAGATGTCGGCCGAGATCGCGGCCAAAGGGAGCCTACCCCGCGCGACCGGATAGATTCATCATGACCTAGCCTTGCGCCGGTCATCGGTACATTTCCGCCTAACCAAGGCCGTCGCGCCGCTCCTGTGCGTAACGCAGCAGCGCGGCGAAGCGGTAGATGCCGTGGACGAACTTGCCATAGGGCATGGTGATGAACAACGCGAACACGGCGCCGAGGTGCAGCGCGAGCAGCGGTCCCATCGCCGGCGTCGCACGCAACAGCAGCAGCGCCATTCCGGTGATGCCCGTCAGGAACAGCATGGCGATGAAGCCGACATCCATGCCATAGCTGTTCTCATCGAGCAGCGCAGGATCGCGCCGTGCTTTAGCGAGCAGCAGCCCGATCGGCCCGACGATCAGACCGATGCCACCGAGCGAGCCGAGCACGACCGGCAGGTCCCACCACGCATAGGGCGCCTCGCGTCCGAGAAGGTAGTGATAGAGCGTGGCAACCGATGTCGCAGCAAAGCACAAGAGGAAGCCGTAGAAGGTCAGATGATGATAGAGCTTGCGCCGGTCGGTCGGCCGATCGTCCTCATTGTAGCAGCCGACCCCGCCGCCATGGAGATAGCGTAGCTCGCCGGCATCGCGGATCGCCTGGAAGATCGAGCCGCCATCGGCGCGCGCACCGATCGGCTCGCCGATATCGCGCCAGAATGCGCGCACGCTCATGACGAGAGCCAGGATGGCATAGAGGAAGGCCGCGCCGAACAGCGCCACCATCGCGTTGTGAGGCATCAGTCGGTAGAAGGCGCCGGGGCCGGTGTGGACACCAAACAGCAGCTTGGGATCGTTGAAGGCGGCAAAGCCGAGGATGAAAGCGGTCATGCTGAACGCGGCAACCAGGCTGATGACGAGCCCGTTGCGTTCGAACACGCCGGACAGCGCGCGCGGCCAGGCATAGGCGGCATACGATTCGGCGCGCGCCACCGCCAGCGTCTTCGGCACATTGACGTTGAATTCATGCGGCGGCGAGAACTGGCAGTCGACATAGCAGGCACCGCAGGCGTGGCAGAGATTGGCGAGATAGTTGAGGTCGCCGTCGGAGAACGAGCGGCGCATCTCCATCGCTGGGAACACCGCGCACAGCCCCTCGCAGTAACGACATGAATTGCAGACCGTCATCAGACGATCGGCTTCCTGTAAGATTCTGGAGCGTGACGTCATCGGTTGAATCGGCCTATCCGCGAGTTCACTTCACCTCTCCCGCTTGCGGGGGAGGTCGGCGCGTAGGCGCCGGGTGGGGGCTCTCTCCCCACGGATAGTCCCATCGCGGAGACACCCCCACCCCGGCCCTCCCCCGCAAGCGGGAGAGGGAGGCGGCGCGTTCGCGGATGCAGAGCCGATCATCAATTTAGTTCCGTGCATTCTTTGCCGCTTCCCGTCCTGCGATCCGGCCGAACACGCTGCCGATGGTCATGCCGATGCCGGCGGCATAGCCGCGTCCCAGCACATTGCCGGCCATGATCTCGCCGGCGGCGAACATGTTGGCGGAAGGTCTGCCGTCCGTCATCAGCATCCGCGCCTGCTTGTTCACACGCGTGCCGAGATAGGTGAAGGTGATGCCGGGCCGCACCGGATAGGCAAGATAGGGCGGCGTCTCGATCCGGCGCGCCCAATGTGTCTTCGGCGGCACGATGCCTTCGGTGCGGCAATCATCGAGGATGGTGTGATCGAAGGTGCCGGGCCGCACCGCGGCGTTGAACTCGATGATGGTCTTTTCCAGCGCCGCCGGATCAAGCTCGAGCTTGCCGGCAAGCTCGGCGATGGTGTTGCCGGCGATCGGCGGGAACAGCGTCGGCATGAAGCTGGTCACGACGGTTGAATCGAAAACGATGTAGGCGATCTGGTCGGGCTGCGCGGCGACGAGACGCCCCCAGATCGCATAACGCTTCGGCCAGATGTCCTCGCCCTCGTCGTAGAAGCGCTGGGCATGCTTGTTGACGACGATGCCGAACACGACGGAGTCATGGCGCGTGATGATGCCGCCGTCGAATTTCGGCGCGCGGGCGTCGATCGCCACCGCGTGGCACTGGGTTGGATCGCCGACCTCCTGCACGCCTTTGGCCAGCAGCATCTTCAGGATCGAGCCGCGATTATAGGGCGTGCCGCGGATCAGGAAGTTGTCGGCGGCCTCGCCCCAATATTCCTTCAGCCACTCGATATTCGCTTCGAAGCCGCCGGCAGCCGCAACCAGCGTCGCGGCGCGGACCTCGGTCGTGCCGTCGATCGGCCGCTTCAGCTCGGCCGAAAGAAACATGCCGTCTTCGATCCTGAGATCGACGACCTCGGCATCGTAGCGGATGTCGACGCCGAGCCGTTCCGCCGTGAGATAGAGCGCGTTCAGCATCGCGCGTCCGCCGCCGAGGAAGAAGGAATTGGTGCGGCCGAGACTGAGCGTGCCGCCGAGCGAGGGCTGCCAGCGCACGCCCTGTTCCACGATCCAGTTCAGGATGTCCTTGGACTCGTGGATCATGAACCTGGCAAGTTCCTCGTCGGTCTGGCCGCCGGTCACGAGCAACAGGTCTTTCCAGAACTCCTCCTCGGTGTAGGGACCGGTCAGGATCTCGGTCGCCGCGTCATGGGCGCAGCGCATGTTGCGGGTGTGGCGGGTATTGCCGCCGCGGTAGAACTTTGGTGCCCCCTCCAGCACCAGCACGGAGGCGCCGGCACGCCGCGCGCTGATCGCCGCGCACAGCGCCGCATTGCCGCCACCGATCACCAGCACGTCGTATTTGCTGCTCATTCCTTCTGCCCAACCGCGAAACGCCATTTTCGGCGTTTTCCGGACTGCCTGCACCATTGTCCTTTTTGTATACAAAGATATACATAGGCGTCGCAAGCGCCGTCTTTGCATGGGATTGATGCGCCTGCGACCGGAGGCAGGATGGCAAAGCGGCCGAACAAGGCGATCGGATCGATTTCGCGCGGCTCCGGCGTTCAGCTCGGGGAAGCCGTGTTCCGCTCATTGTGCGAGGCGCTGAAGGCGGGAGCCTATCGGGCCGGAGACCGGCTGCGGGAGGAAGAGGTCGCCCAGCGGCTGAAGGTCAGCCGCACCCCGGTGCGCGAGGCGTTGGGTCGGCTTGCCGCGCGTGGTTTCGTGACGCCGGCGGGCGGCCGCGGGCTGATCGTCCGCAGCCTCGACATCAGTGAGGTGCTCGAGCTCTACACCATGCGCGAGATCCTGGAGGGCGCGGCCGCCCGGCTTGCCGCCGAACATGCGTCACGACCGGAAATCGATGCGCTCACGGATATCGAGCAGGCGTTTGCCGAACACCCCGACGATCCAGCCGAGATGGCAGAGCTCAACCGCACCTTCCATGAAGCGATCTGCCGCGCGGCGCGCAATCGCTATCTCGATAATGCCTCCAGCGAGCTGCAGGACTGGATCGCGCTGCTCGGCCCCACCACGTTCTCCGTGGCCGGCCGCCCCGCGACCAGCCGCAAAGAACATCGAGCTATCATTGGCGCAATCGCCGCTCGCGACGGCGACAAGGCGGAGAAGCTGGCGCGCGCGCATATCAGGGAAGCGCTGCGCTGCCGCCTGAAACTTCTGCAGAAGCAATAGCGCCCGCGCGCTATCTCCTTGCTCGTCGCGGCGGGCGCGCTGCCGCTTCGAGCGGCGGGGCGACGCGATCGAGAAGCTCAGTCGGTCCGCCGAGCGAGCGCGTCAGCCGAGCCGCCGCTTGCGACAGCAGCAACGACATCGTCTTGATGCTGTCCTTGGTGAAGCGCGGCTTGGGGCCGGAAAGCGACAGCGCTCCGACCAGCTTCCCGTTCGGCCCGAACACGGGACAGGCGATGCCGGCGCAATCCGGGTCGCGCTCGCCGAACGAAACCGCGATGGCGCCCTTCCTGATACGATCGTAGGCCTCGCCGCTCTCGCCATCGAACGCCAGGATGACTCGTCCCGCGGCGCCGCGATCGAGCGGCAGCAGCATGCCGGCCTCGACGCGGTCGAGCGTCGAGTGCTGGGAATCGATGCGAAACACACACAGGCGGCGCTTGCCGTCATGCCGGACATGGAACGACGGACTTTCCGTGCCCGCGGCCACCAGTTGCCTCAGGACCGGCATCACATGGTCATGCAGATTGTTGGCGCGCTGATAGATCGCGCCCAATCGGAACGGCGTCGGCCCAAGATGGTAGCGTCCGTCGGGAAGCTGTACGAGATAGCCGAACTCCTGCAGGGAGGTCATCAGCCGCAGCAGCGTGCTCTTGTACATCCCGGTATGCCGGGAGAGCTCGGCCAAGCTCATCGGCTCGGGCTTTTCCTCGAACGCCCCCAGGATGGTGAGCGCACGGTCGACAGCGGCGACGCCGGGCGAACGCATGGTGTCTCCTATGGCGTGATGCGATTTCGCTGAATCGCGCTGCGGGTTCGGTCCACCTCTCCCGCTTGCGGGGGAGGTCGGCGCACCCGGATCGGCGCTTCGCGCCGTCCAAGTACAGGCTCCGCGCCGGGTGGGGGCTCTCTCCTCACGGTCGAAGAGTGTGAATCGCGGAGAAAACCCTCACCCCAGCCCTCTCCCGCAAGCGGGAGAGGGAGCGCAGCATCCGTGGCAGATGCAGTTCGACCTGATCTCATCATGCTCTAGCTGGAGAAGCCGGCGGGATCGATCAGTTTGGCGATGACCGGAAAGTACGCATCGCCCATCCCCTTGTCGATCGTCTCCTCAAAAATGCTGCGCATGAGCGCCGCGCCCCGCAGGTTCAGGCCGGCCTGCCCTCCCAGCTCCAGCGCGTAGGTCAGGTCCTTCAGCGCATATTCGGTCGAGAACGCCCGCAGCGGAAATTCCTTCGCAACAATCGCCTTCATGCCGTGGTTGCGGAGCGCAAAACTGTCCGCCGACCCCTTGGACAGGGTTTCCAGCAGCAGTTTCGGTTCGACGCCGCTGTGGCTCGCAACGGCAACAGCTTCCGCCAATGCGTTGACCGTCTCGAACAACACCATGTTGTTCAGGATCTTCGTCACCTGGCCGGCGCCGGTGCCGCCGCAAAGCGTGACGTCAGTGGCGAAATGCCGGATCAGCGGCTCGACCCTGGCAAACGCGTCGGCCGTCGCGCCAACCATCACGCTGAGCGTGCCATCCTGCGCCGCCTGGCGGGTGCGTGCGATCGGCGCGTCGATCCAGAGCGCGCCCTTTTCCGCCAGCCGCCGCGCAAAGTCGCGGGTCATGCCGACCTCGGAGGTACCGAGGTCGATCACGATCTGACCACTTCGGATCGACTGCGCGATGCCGCCCTCAAAGACCGATGACACATGCTTCGCGCTCGGCAGGCAGATGAAGATGACTTCGCTGCCGCTGATGACATCGGCAACCGACCCGGCGGCCGCGGCGCCATCGGCGACGATCCGCGCCAGCGGCTCCGCCGAAAGGTCAAAGGCCAGCACCTTCCGCCCGCTCTTGCGCACCAGATTGCGGCAGATCGGCTCGCCCATGACGCCAAGACCGATGAATCCGATTGTCCCTGTCATCCAGGCATTCTCCTCACACTTTGGGGGCGGCGACCGATGCGAGCGCCGCCCATCTCGATGGCTTCACTTGACCAGCGGACAGCCGCCTTCGCTCATGGGCCGGAACACCTCTTCGCCGGGCCTGGAGCTGACGATCCTGTAATAGTCGTATTTGTACTTTGATTCTTCCGGCTTCTTCACCTGCACGAGATACATCGTGTGCAGCACGCGTCCATCAGCGCGGACCGCGACATCCTTGTTGTACATGTCGTTGACCTTCATCTCGTGCATCTTGGCGGCAACGGCGGTCGCATCCGTGGTGCCGGCCGCCTTCACCGCGGCGAGATAATGGTGGACGCCGCTATAGACGCCTGCCTGAACCATGCTCGCGACCTTGCCGTCCATCAACGCCGCATAGCGCTTCGACCAGGCGCGGGTCTCATTATTGAGGTCCCAGTAGAAGGAGGTCGTCACCTGCAGGCCTTGCGTCGCCTTCAGCCCGAGCGAGTTGACGTCGGTAATAAAGACAAGAAGACCGGCCAGCTTCTGCCCACCCTCGACGATGCCGAACTCGCCGGCCTGCTTGATCGCGGTCTGGACGTCCGCGCCCGAGGTCGCAAGCCCGACGACGTCAGCCTTTGAGCCTTGCGCCTGCAGCAGGAACGAGGCGAAGTCCGCGGTGCCGAGCGGGTGCGCGGCCGAACCGATCACCTTGCCGCCGGCGGCCTCGATGAACTTCGTCGCGTCGCGCTGCAATGCATGGCCGAACGCATAATCGGCCGTGACGAAGTACCAGGTTTTGCCGCCGGCGCGCGTGATCGCATCGCTGGTCAGCTTCGACAGCGCATAGGTGTCGTAGTTGAAGTGAAAGCTGACCGGCGAGCAGGACTTTCCGGTGAAGTCGGACGAGCCGGGGCCGCTGATGACGAAGATCTTGTTCTTCTGCCGCGCGATTTCGAGGATGGCAAAGCCCGCGGAGGATGCGGCGCCATCGGCGATCATGTCGACACCTTCATTGTCGAACCATTTGCGCGCGGTGGCAGAGGCGATGTCCGGCTTGTTCTGGTGATCGGCGGTGATGATCTCGATCTTCTTGCCGAGAATTTCGTTGCCGAAATCCTCCGCCGCGAGCTTCGCCGCGGCCACCGAGCCACGGCCGCCATTGTCGGCGAACACACCGGATTGGTCGTTGAGCACGCCGATCCGAATGACATTATCGGCCGCCGAAGCGATACTCACCTGCGCGGCCAGCACGGCCGCGAATATCAAACGCAACTTCATCAATAAGCCTCCCCTACCTAAATCAAGTATTCTGTCCGTTCAGGATGTCTTGCAGCACCGGAGCGATATAGGCGCGGAACTGCGCCGGATTCTCGCTCATCGGAAAATGGCCAAGCCGCTCCATGATCGTGGCCTTGGCGCCGGGAATGCTCGCGGCCGTGCGTAGCGTGTCCTCCGGCGTGCAGGAAAAATCGTACTCGCCGGTCAGGAGATAGAGCGGGCACTGGTCCACATCGATCTGCCCGACGCGGCCGCGCAGATCGCCGTCGACCCGGTAGAAATAAAGATCGCCCTTGAAGATGCCGGGGCCGCCCTGCTTGTAGCCCCAAAGGGTCTCGTCGCGCGCCACCACTGGGCCGTTCGGCGCGATCAGACCGGAGACCAGCGCGGCGCAGACTTCGCCGCCATGGACATCGGGCCGGTTCAGCCAGGCCGTGTCGTACCAGGGCTGCTGGAAGTCGGCAGCCTCGAGGCCGATCAGCGCACGAAACTCGCTGGCGTGCGATATCGCGAGATTGAGGACGATACGTCCCCCGATCGAGCAGCCCATCACCACAGGCCGATCGAGCTTGAGCGCGTTGCAAAAGGCGCGGATGGTGGCCGTGTAGGTCACCGTCGTCAGCCTGTACTCGTTGCCATACTGGCTGTCCGGCGGGTTCGACTTGCCGTGCCAGGGCATGTCGAACGCGATGATGCGGAACTGCTTGGTGAACTCTTCGTCGACGAGCAAATGGCGCCACTGCCGCGCATCGGAGCCTGCGGTGTGCAGGCAGACCAGCGGAATGCCGCTGCCGTTCTCCTCGAAATAGATGCGGTTGATCTCGCCATCGATCTCGACATGGACGTAGCGGCCAACAATCGGCTCGACAAAGCCATTCATGACGCGCTCCCGATACCATTGCGACGCGGCAGCGCCAGCAGATCCTTGAAGTACTGCAAGTGCGACATGAAGGGATGCAGATCGCCTTCCAACGTCGCTTCCCCGCGCTTGGTGAGCGCGAGCAGATCGTGCCAGCCGGGCGGCGGCATCGCCTGCCAATAGGCGCGATATGCGGCCGGCGTCGCCCGGTAGGCGAAGCGCCAGGACCGCATCAGCACCGGCGCGGGGGTCATATCGAGGATGCGCCCGCCGCGGATGGTCACATGAAAAGGCTGCACCGTCAGTCCGAGCAGACACTCCACGTCAAGCAGCCGGCCGCGGCTGATCAGCTTCTCGTCGCGCGACAGCAATTCTGGAATGGTCTGGAACGCTTCGACCACCTGATGGTCGAGCGCGGCAGATGGCCGGTCGGTCGATGCCGCATCAGGGTTCACGCTGTTTTCCTCCGAATCTGTTCTGCACAGCAGAACGATGTTCTATTTTGCTGACACCCTTTACACTCTCTTCCCGGCCGAACTCAAGGGGGATTGGTGGTATCTCATGATTGGTGGTCGAGTGAGCCCGATAGCTACTTCTCCGCGCAAGACAGCGCGGGCGTCACCGCCGCACGGCGCGGCCGGTCTGATCTGAGATAAGCAACGTGCCGAGGAAATTATTGGTGCTGAGCAGCCGATCCCATCACGCCTGGCCGCAGGATGATGGCCGCGGGATGCTGCCGGAAGCGCTTAGACCGCGTCTGGCGTTAAACAGATTTCGATCAATGCTGCCGGAACGCTCAATGGACGTGGAGAGCGGCCGTCCTGGACGGTAAACTCACCGCTGACGCTGCGGCGTTTCGTCGTCTCGTGACGAGCTGGTCTCATCGGCCGCAGGGAATATGGAGTCGTAGATCGCGCGCGCTTCCCGGATCAGCCGAGCGCGCTCGAGCTCAGACTTTGGAACAAATCGAACGACTTCACCCATACGCGGCTCCAAGCCAGACGGGGCAAATCCCCGCTTAGATGACGGATATCATTTCAAATAAATGGTGGAGCCTGTCTGGATCCGCATCCCTTCTGTCCCGATACGGGCATAAAAAGATCGTGAAAGCGCGTGGGAGTGGGAACCGAAAGTCCGTGACCACGTCACGCCGCATCGCTTGCGGCAATCGATATAAGATGAGCAGAGCACGCACCGCGTGCTCGCCGATCAATTATCAACATCAGGGAGAGAACCATGACGGGCGCAATCGAGAGCTCGAAAGCGCGGGTCGACATGAAACTGGAGATCGTCGTCATCCCCGTTTCGGATGTCGATCGCGCGAAGCAGTTCTACACGAAGCTCGGATGGAGGCTCGATGCCGACTTCGCCGCCGATGACTGGCGCGTGATCCAGTTCACGCCACCCGGCTCGCCGTCCTCGGTCATCTTCGGCAAGAACGTCACCGCGGCGATGCCCGGCTCGGCGCGAGGCTTGTACCTGATCGTCTCCGACATCGAAGCCGCCCGCAACGATCTGCTCAGTCGCGGCGTCGAGGTCAGCGAATCGTTCCACGGCGGCGGCGATGTACACGATGGCGTGGACGAACCCTTTTTGTTTGGCCGGCTGCGGGTCAGCGGTCCCGATCCCGAGCGTCGTAGCTACCAGTCGTACGCCTCGTTCAGCGACCCCGATGGGAACGGCTGGCTGCTCCAGGAGATCACCGCGCGATTGCCGGGACGCGTGGACACGGACGGCACGACATTCATCTCACCGTCCGAACTCGCGAGCGCACTCCGGCGCGCGGAGGCCGCGCACGGCGAGCACGAGAAGCGGAACGGCGGTCTGCGCGATGAAAACTGGCCGGACTGGTACGCCGAGTACATCGTCAATGAACAGGCCGGCAAACCGCTGCCGTCGTAGCAACGGCGTTGCCGGAGGCGGCGCGTCGGCCAATCGCCGCTCCATGAACCGGAGCGGCGACTGGACGCGGAGTGGCTGCGCTGCCCCTCAGGCCCGCTGCGGCATCGCCACGGGCAAGTCGTGCTGCACGACGGGTTCGTCGGCGGCGATATCCTCCCGATAGGTCTCGGGTCCGACCCAGACCGCGATCACCGTACATAGCGACAGGAACATCGCGTAGCAGGCGACCGGCCACCAACTGCCGTAGGCGGCGACCAGCGCCGTTGCGACGAACGGCGCCGGACCGCCGGCGAGCAGCGAGCCGAGTTCGCGCGCAAACGCGAATCCGGCAAAGCGCCGCTGCGGCGGGAACAGCTCGGCGAAATACGCGGCTTGCGGTCCGAACATCGCGGCCGTCACCACGGCCCTCGCCAGGATGAAGGCCACCGCGATCCAGATCCATTCCTTGGTGCCGACCATCCAGAAGAACGGAAAAGCCAGCGCCACGCCGGCGAGCGCGCCGAACAGATAGACCGGCCGCCGTCCGATGCGATCCGACAGCGCCGCAAAGCCGAGGATCGCGAACAGTTCGATCGTGAATGCGAGCATCAGCGCGCTCAGCGCCTCCGATTTCGGTACGCCTACTGTAGTGATGACGTAGCTGAGCCCGAACACGGGGAAGAAATAGCCGAGCCCGTTCTCGGCCATCCGCGCTCCCAGCACGACCAGGAAGTTGCGCGGGTGCTGGCGCAGCGCCTCCATGGCCGGGTTGCGCTCGACCTTCCCGCGCGCGACGACGGCCTCGGTATAGACAGGCGTTTCCGTCACGCGCAGGCGCACGAAGATGCCGACCAGGATCAACAGGAAGCTCGCCAGGAACGGCAGGCGCCAGCCCCAGCTCAGCATCGCCTCACGCGGCAGCATGGTCACAAGCGCGAAGGCGCCGGCGGCAAGCAGATTGCCGACCGACACGCCGAGCGGCGCGAAGCCGCCCCAAAAGCCGCGATGCCTGCGTGGTGCGTTCTCCACGAGATAGATCACCGCGCCGCCATATTCGGCGCCGGCTCCGAGGCCCTGCACCACGCGCATGGCGACGAGCAGCAACGGCGCCCAGATCCCGATCTGCGCGTAGGTCGGCAGCAGGCCGATCGCGGTGGTGCCGACGCCGATCATCAGCAGCGTGGCGACCAGCACCGGCTTGCGGCCATAGCGATCGCCCATGATGCCAAAAATGATGCCGCCCAAGGGGCGCACCACGAAGCCGACGCCGAAGGTCAGGAACGCCAGCAGCGTTCCGACGACGGGATCGCTTTTGGGGAAGAACAGCTCGCCGAACACCAGCGCCGCCGCGGTGCCATAGAGGAAGAAGTCATACCATTCGAGCGCGGAGCCGACGCTCGCAGCAAGGATCACACGTAAACGCGATTGGCCGGCGCCGCCGGCCTTGAGCTCGGTCATTGGTTTCCATCCCTGTTGGTTTGTTTATTGATCGTCGCAAGCGCAAAGCCCGCGGGTGTTGCTCCCCGCGGGCTTCGTCGGAATTCGTCAGGCGGCGCGCGTGAAGTAGCTCTTCTTCGACGCGGACTGCGTTTCGTAGATCGAGCCTTGGCGCCTGGGCGGCGGCAGCGGCATGCGCACGGGAACGCTGGTCATGCGCGGCGCGATCACCGAGCCGCCGGCGAGCAGACGGCTGTCGAACTCGGCAAAATCCTTCACGCCCGCTAGCGGCCAGGCGTCGCTTGCCGCGACTTCATAGAGCAGCAGGTTGCGCGGGCGGTTCGACGTGTTGGTCGCCGAGCCGTGCAGCGCGCGCACGTGATGGAACGACATGCTGCCGGCCTTGCCGATGCAGGGCACCGCACGCTTGATCTCGTCCTGGATCAGGTCCGGATCGATCAGGCCGGCGAAGCAGCCGTCCTCGCCATGATGATTCCACATGGTGTCGCCGACATGCGACCCTGGTGTCACCAGCATCGGGCCGTTTTCCAGATCGCAGTCGTCGAGCAGCACGCCGATCGCGAGGATGTCGTCATTGGTGTGCGGATAGAACGCCCAGTCCTGGTGCCACTCGACCGGTGATCCGTACTGCGCGGACTTCATGTTGAGCTTGGAGCCATGCAGGCGCAGACCCGGTCCGATCAACTTGGTGAGGATGGAAATGACGGGCTCGCTACGCACGATCTGGTCGAAGATCGGATGCACCTTGTGCGGTGCCTTGATGCGGCGGACCCGCGGATTGTCCGGGGTGTGACCGGGCTCGAGGTCATAGACATCAGTGTGCTCGGAGACATTAGCCGCGCCGGCAACCAGTTCAGCCAGCACCGCGCGAACTCGCGCCAGGGTATCCTTGTCGAGCACCTCGGGGACGACGATCACCCCGTCGCGCCGGTAGGCCTGGACCACTTCGTCTGAGATCATGCAGCGGTTCCTCCGTTGTTATGCTAGCGCTATCACGTCACATGTTAGCGCTATCATATGCAATGCTAGCGCTATCACTATGGATGTGCAATCCGGAATCGTGCAGATTCATCGTCGCCATGAGTTCCGAATTGACCGAGACCGAAACCAGTTCCAACGAGGTCGCCCCGACGCTGTCGGCGGTGGCCAAACGCGCCGGCGTCTCATCGATCACCGTGAGCCGGGTGGTCCGGCTGCCGGATCTGGTCGCGCCGGAGACCCGCGCCAGGGTCGAGAAGGCGATGCGGGAACTCGGCTATGTGCCCAATCTGGTCGCCGGCGCGCTCGCGAGCGCGAAGACCAATTCGGTCGGCGTCCTGGTGCCGACAATCGCGAACTCGATCTTTGCCGACACCGTGCAGGGCCTCTCCGACAAGCTCGAGCCGCTCGGCTATTCCGTGATCCTGGCGCAGTCGCGCTACGACGCGGCGCGCGAGGACCGCATGCTCGCGGCGCTGCTGTCGCGGCGGCCGGAAGCGATCATCATGGTCGGCTCGCCCGCGACCGAGGACGGCAGGCGCCTGCTGCGTCACGCGCGCATTCCGATCGTCGAGACCTGGGAGCTGCCGATCGATCCGATCGATGCCGTCGCCGGCTTCGATAATTACGAGGCCGGCGTCGCGGTCGCGCGCCACTTCACCGCGCAGGGCCGTCAGCATCTCGCGTTCATCGGCGGCGATGACCCGCGCGGCACGCGGCGATGGCTCGGCTTCCAGGATCACGCGCTGGCGTGCGGGTTGCAGCCGCCGCGGCGGCTGATCCTCGAACGCAACGCGTCCGGCAGCGTCGCCGCGCATGCGAATTTGCCCGGCGTCGATGCCGTGTTCGCCGCCAACGACGCCCATGCCATCGGCTTCATGGCCGGCCTGCGCAAGGCGGGACTGCTGCGCGACGGCCCCGCCTCGGCGCAGCCGGTCGCCGTTGTCGGCCTCGGCGATCTCGAGATGGGACGGCTGATCTCGCCGAGCCTGAGCACCATCAGCGTCCATGGCGATGCGATCGGCCGCACCGCAGCGACGCTGACGCTCGAGCGCGGCGGCGAACGCCGGATCGATCTCGGCTTCGAATTGGTGCTGCGCGACAGCGGCTAGCGCGAGACGAGATCAGGCTGAATGTTCACCTCTCCCGCTTGCGGGAGAGGTCGGCGCGTAGCGCCGGGTGAGGGCTCTCTCCACTCGGGGAGTACCAGTGCGGAGGCACCCCCACCCCAGCCCTCCCCCGCAAGCGGGAGAGGGAGCGCAGCTTCACCGGGGCTACCTTTCAACCTGATCGGCGATTGCGCTAGCGCGAGGCGGTCGCCCCTTCTGATTATTTCGGAGCGCTCTCGGCCCAGCGCGCCATCAACGTGTTCGACGGCAAGGACTCCTCGACCAGCTTTTTCGCAGTCTCGACGCCCGCTACCGGCAGCTTCGCAGGATCGAGCAAACCGATCTGCACCAGCACCGAGGCCTGATCCCAATAGATATGCTCATTGTAGAGCTTGTCGCCGCGGAAGCGGACGATGGCGACCAGCGGGATCTCGACATATTTCCCTGTCGGCGGAATGCCTGGAAGCATCCAGTCGATCTCGATGTCGTGGGTGAAGCAGAACAGCATCTCGTCCACGACGCGGTCGGCGCCGATGGTGCGCGAGATCGGGACCAGTTTGGTGTCCTGCGGCGTCTTCGGGATGAAGTGGTTCTTGTAGAAGCGGAGCAGGTTGCGATAGCCGACGCCGCCAGTCATGGTCGGGATGTGGTTGACATAGGGCTCGGCGACCATCGTGGTCATGGTCTCTTCGGCCGAGCGCGTCACGAATTCGAGCTCGGTATGCTTGTCCCACAATGCGGAGAGATCGTACCGCGGACCCAGCACCTTCCGGAACAGCGCGATCGAACGCGTGTGCGCCATCAGCGTCGCGGGCTTGTTGAAGCTCGTCCGCTCCGGCGCCGCAAACGCGTGATCGCAGCCGGGATAGAGATAGAATTCGACGTCGGGACGTCCAGCAAACGCGGCCCTGATCTGTTCGCGCGCGTCCGCCGGCGCAAAGCGGTCGAGCTCGGCAAAATGAAAGACCAGCGGCCCCTTGATGTTGCCAGCCTCGCCAAGAGCGGCCTCGATGCCGACGCCGTAGTAGCTGACAGCACAATCGACATCGGTGCGCGCGGCGACGAGAAAAGCGAGCTTGCCGCCGAGGCAGAAGCCGAGCGCGCCGACCTTGCCCTTGCATTCGGGACGCGCGCGCAGGACCTTCAGCGCATCTGCCGCATCCCTGACCGACTGGTCGACATCGAAGCGCTGATAGTAGCCCATCGCCTTGCCGAAATCCGCCTCGCTGTAGCCGAGCTCGACGCCCGGCTCCATGCGCCAGAACAGATCCGGCGCGAGCACGACGTAGCCTTCCTCAGCGTAGTAGTCCGCCACCGCGCGCATCGAGGCGTTGACGCCGAAGATCTCCTGCAGGAGCAGGATGCCGGGACCGGAGCCCGAGGCGGGAACGGAGAGATATCCCTTGAAGCTGCCGCCATCCTTAGCAGCGATGTCGATCCACTGTCCGGCCATGTGTCGATCTCCTCTCATCTCTCTTCTTGTTTAAGCATGATCTTTTCGGAATCATGCTCGAGGCGCTCAGGCCCGGCGATGGCGCGATGACGATTTTGGAGCGCGCTGCTCGCGTAGCGCATCGGCTGAGAGACAAACCACTTCGGAAATCTGCATAAGCTGCCTGGCCAGCGGACTGGTCTTGCGCCAGACCATGCCGATGGTTCGCGAGGGTTGCGGGTCCTTGAAGCGGGCGACGGACACCGATGCCGAACGCGTCTCCACCCCCACGGCCATTTCGGGGATCAGCGTGACGCCGATGCCGGCGCCGACCATCTGAACGAGCGTGGACAGCGAGCTTGCTTCCAGCACCTCCCGCGGCGGCGCCGATTGCATGTTGCAGAACGACAGCGCCTGATCGCGAAAACAATGTCCCTCCTCCAGCAGGAGAAGTCTCATTTCGCGCAGCGCTTCGCTGCTCGGGACCGGCGTTCCCTCGTCCTCGCCCGGCCGCACCAGCAGGAAATTTTCCGTGAACAGCGCGACCTCGGTCAGCGAGGGCTCGGACACCGGCAGGGCGACGATGGCCGTATCGAGCCGGCCTTCCCCAAGCTCCTTGATCAGCTTCGGCGTCACCGTCTCTCGGACATGAATGTCGAGTTCGGGATGGATTTGCGTGAGATTGCTGATCACCTTGGGCAGCAGATAAGGAGCAATCGTCGGGATCATGCCGATGCGGAGCCGTCCGACGAGCTGGTCGCGCGAGGCGCGCGCGAAATCCCCGAGCTCATCGACCGAGCGCAGGATTTCGCGGACCCGCTGGGCGAGTTCTTCGCCGAACTTCGTCAGCACGACCTGGCGTGCGCTGCGCTCGAGCAGTACGCCGCCAAGCGCTTCTTCCAGCTCCTTGATCTGCATCGACAGGGCCGGCTGCGTGATGGCGCATGCCTCCGCTGCACGACCGAAATGGCCGTGACGCGCCAGCGCGTCAAAATAGCGAAGCTGTCGGAGGGTAAACTGAATCATCAGAATATCTTATCGTAACAATCAAGAAAGTCAATTTCACCTGATGATATCCGTTGTTTAGATTGGTTCCAGACCCCCACCAGAAACTGCCCAGGAGGCGATGATGGATGACACGACCAAGTGCCCGTTCTCGGGTGCGACCCGCGTAAATCAGAACAAAGACTGGTGGCCGAACCAGCTCGACCTTTCGGTTCTCCATCAGCATTCGAGCCTGTCCAATCCGATGGGCGAGGCGTTCGACTACGCCAAGGAATTCAAGAGCCTCGATCTGAATGCCGTGATCAAGGACCTCCGTGCCCTGATGACGGACTCGCAGGATTGGTGGCCCGCCGACTTCGGCCATTACGGACCGCTGTTCATCCGCATGGCGTGGCACAGCGCAGGCACCTACCGCATCCATGACGGCCGCGGTGGCGCCGGAGCCGGCCAGCAGCGTTTCGCCCCGCTGAATAGCTGGCCGGACAACGTGAACCTCGACAAGGCCCGCCGCCTGCTGTGGCCGATCAAGCAGAAATACGGCAGCAAGATCTCCTGGGCCGATCTGATGATCCTGACCGGCAACGTCGCGCTGGAGTCGATGGGCTTCAAGACCTTCGGTTTCGGCGGCGGCCGCGTGGACACCTGGGAGCCGGAAACGGACATCTATTGGGGTCCGGAAGGCAAGTGGCTGGCGGACGAGCGCTATAGCGGCGACCGCGACCTTCAGAATCCGCTCGCCGCCGTGCAGATGGGTCTGATCTACGTCAATCCGGAAGGCCCGAACGGCAATCCCGACCCGCTCGCGGCGGCTCGCGATATCCGAGAGACCTTCCATCGCATGGCGATGAACGACGAGGAAACCGTTGCGCTGATTGCCGGCGGTCACACCTTCGGCAAGACCCATGGCGCCGGCGATGCAACGCTGGTCGGTCCGGAGCCGGAAGCCGCCGACATCGAGCAGCAGGGCCTGGGCTGGGCCAGCAAGTATGGCTCGGGCAAGGGCGGTGACGCGATCGGCAGCGGGCTGGAAGTGATCTGGACCACCACGCCGACCAAGTGGAGCAGCAACTTCTTCTGGAACCTGTTCGGCTACGAATGGGAGCTGACCAAGAGCCCGGCCGGCGCGCACCAGTGGACGCCAAAGAACGGCGGAGGCGCCAACACGGTACCGGATGCGCACGACGCGTCGAAGCGTCACGCGCCGTCGATGCTGACCACCGACCTCGCGTTGCGCGTCGACCCCGACTACGAAAAGATCTCGCGGCGCTTCTACGAGAATCCGGATCAGTTCGCCGACGCGTTCGCCCGCGCCTGGTTCAAGCTGACTCACCGCGACATGGGCCCGATCGTGCGTTACCTCGGCCCGCTGGTCCCGAAGGAAGAGCTGATCTGGCAGGATCACATTCCCGCGGTTAACCACGAGCTGGTCAGCGAGCAGGATATCGCGGCGCTGAAGGCGAAGATCCTGGCGTCCGGCCTGTCGGTTTCCGATCTGGTCTCGACGGCCTGGGCCTCGGCCTCGACGTTCCGCGGCTCCGACAAGCGCGGTGGCGCGAACGGCGCGCGCATCCGCCTTGCCCCGCAGAAGGACTGGGAGGTCAACGAGCCGGCCCAGCTCACGAAGGTTCTGCAGAAGCTGGAAGGGATCCAGAAGGAGTTCAACGCTTCGCAGTCCGGCGACAAGAAGGTCTCGCTCGCCGACCTGATCGTTCTCGGCGGCAGCGCCGCGATCGAGAAGGCCGCGAAGGACGCCGGCCTCGACGTGAAGGTGCCCTTCACGCCGGGCCGCATGGATGCTTCGCAGGAACAGACCGACATCGCGTCGTTCGAGGCGCTCGAGCCGACCGCCGACGGCTTCCGCAACTATCAGCACGGCAAGCAGCGCATCTCGCCTGAGGAACTGCTGGTCGACAAGGCGCAGTTGCTGACGCTGACCGCGCCGGAGATGACGGTCCTCGTCGGCGGCCTGCGCGTCCTCGGCGCCAATACCGGCAAGTCCGCGCACGGCGTCCTCACCAAGCAGCCGGGCAAGCTGACGAACGACTTCTTCGTCAACCTGCTCGACATGGGCACGCAGTGGCAGGCGTCCGACAGCACCGGACTGGTGTTCGAAGGCCGCGACCGCAAGACCGGCGACGTCAAGTGGACCGGCACCCGCGCCGACCTGATCTTCGGTTCGCACTCGCAGCTCCGCGCGCTGGCGGAAGTCTATGCGAGCTCGGACGCGAAGCAGAAGTTCGTGAAGGACTTCGTCGCGGCCTGGACCAAGGTGATGAACCTCGATCGCTTCGATATCGTGGCCGCTTGAAGCCCTGAAGGCTCTCGCAAGCCATAGACAAAAATCAGGGCGGCGTTTCAAAGCAAATGAAACGCCGCCCTGAACACGTCAGGCCCTCCCACGCGATACCCGTCTCCGTCACACCGTGCCCGGTCTGCCCCCGCCCAGAATCTGTGACGCATTGCCGTGAAGGATCGCGGCCGCCGTGGCCTCGGGAAGCTGCGCGATGGCGGGCAGCGCCTTGGCGCCGACGGGATCGCCGATCTCGAACGGGAAGTCCGAGCCGAACACGATCTGGCTGGGACCAACCAAATCGACCAGATAGCGCAACGGCGCAGCATGGGCGACGACCGTGTCGTAGAAGATCTGCTTCAGATATGAGCTCGGCGGCCGCGAGATGTTCTTGCGGCAATCGGGATTGGCCTCATAGCGCGGCGCCTCATAGGCGAGATCGAGCCGGCCGGCGAGCATCGGCAGCGTTCCGCCGCCATGCGCCAGGACGAGCCTCAAGCCCGGATGGCGCTCGAACACGCCGGCGAAGATCAGGCGCGCCACGCACAACGCCGTCTCCGACGGCCAGCCGACCAGTTGCAGCATGGTGTACTGGCCGAACGCCGGGCGCTCGACGCCGGTGGTCGGATGCATGAACACGATCACGCCGCGCCGGGCGCATTCCGCAAACAGCGGCTCGAAGGCCGGATCGTCGAGCGGACGGCCCGCCGCCGAGGTCGGCAGCGCCACGCCGGTCAGCCCGTCCTCGTCAAGCGCGCGGCTGATCTCGGCAACGGCATGCTCCGGCTCGGTCAATGCCGGCACGGCGAGACCGCCATGGCGCTGGCCTGCCTCCTTTACGAAATCCGCGGTCTGCCGGTTCAGCCGGCGCGCGAATGCGCGATCTGCGCCCCAGCTCGCATGACTGACGATGCGCGGCGGCGGCGATACGAGTTGCAGGGAGATGCCGCGCGCGGCGACGCTCTGTGCCGCGCCTTCGACGTCAAACAGCAGCGGATCGAGCGGGCCATAGCCGCCGAACCCGAAGCCGTCTCCCCTCGCCTCGATCCCGAATGCCTTCTCGCGCGCGAGTTCCGAGAGGAACGCGCGCGTGAGCGCATGGGCGTGGACGTCGATGATCATTCGAATAGCTTGCGCGGATAGCGCACTGGCTTGGCCGCGATCTCGGCCGGATAGACCGGAACGGCGGCGCCACCCTGAACCTGAGAGATCACCGCGGATGCCTTCTTGTCGACGCCGGTCTGATCGAACTGGACATGGCCGAAGAAAGTCTCGACATCGAGCTGCAGCATGGCGTCGCGCACCTTCACCGGGTCGAGCGATGCGGCCTTCTCGATCGCGAGCTGCAGCGCGAGCGCGCCCGCGGTGCCCGATGCCGTGATGTAGTTCGGCTTGGAGCCGCCGAACTCCTTCTCATATCCGGCGACATAAGCAGCAGCATCCGCCACGAGCGGCCCCTTGTACTTGACTGCGGGATCCCAGATCTGCACGCCGATGAGGTCTTCCGAGGCCGGCCCGAGCGCGCTCAGAACGTCGGGAATGCCGACGGCGAAAGCAAAGCCGATGATCTTCGGGTTCACCTTCAACGACTGCAGCGCCTTCACGAGCTGGATCGAATCCTGCACGTAGCCGGTCAGGATCAGCGCCTCCGGATTGGCGTCCTTCAGCGCGGTGGCGACCGACGACAGATCGACCGAACCCTTCGGATATTTGCTGTTGTAGACGATCTTGAAGCCCAGCGCCTCGGCCTTCTTCTGCGCGGCGCCCGCGAACACGTTGGGGAACAGGTCGTCAGGCCCGGCGATCGCGACCGTCGCCGGCGGCGTCGGCAGCTTCTTGATCATGTCCAGCATCGGATCGAGCGTGGTCGAGGCGAGCGGCGCCGGACAGAAGATGAACTTGTAGCCGCGCTGATAGAGACTGTCGGCGGTGGCCATCGGCGTCATGGTGATGACCTTGTACTTCTCGCTGATCGCCGCCGTTGCGGTGGCGATGCCGGAGGAATACGGCCCAAGGATGAAGCTGACATTGTCTTCCGTGATCAGCTTCTCGGTCAGGCGCGCCGAGCTCTGCGGCTTGCTCTCGTCGTCGTAGTAGATGACCTGGACCTTGACCTTCTTGCCGGCGACATTGATGCCGCCCGCCCCGTTGACGAGCTTCTCCCAATAGGCATAGCCGTTCTTGAGGAGATTGCCCTCGCGCGAGAAATTGCCGGTCAGGCTCACGGCCGCGCCGATCTTGACGACCTCCTGCGCCTGAGCGCCGCCGATCAGCAACAAACCGCTGGCAAGCGCGCCAGCCAGAAACGCAGATCTACTCATCCTCATCGCCTTCCCCCTTCAGTTTGCAGTTAGGTCGAACGGCCGGCGGTGCCGGGCGTGAACTGGCCGTAGCCGGGTGAGCCGACGACCTTGCCGTCGCGCATCACCACGGCGCCGCGCACGATGCCGTAGGTCGCCGCGCCCTTGGTGCGCATGCCGACCCAGCTCGTATGCGCCGACTTCGACAGCATGTCCTCGTGCCGGAATTCGCCTTCGCGGGTCATATCGATGATGGTGAAGTCGGCATCCGAGCCGACCTGGATCACGCCCTTCTTCGGATAGATTCCGAAGGTGCGGGCCGGCTTCTCCGCCGCCATGCGGGCGACCTGGTTGAGCGTCAGCTTTCCTTCGTTGACCGCGTTGATCATCAGCGGCACGAACTCCTGCGCCCCGGTCATGCCGAGCGGCACCGAGAACATGTCCTTCCAGCCCGGCTCGACGTCGTCGCGGGTATGCGGCGCGTGTTCCAGCACGATGAAATCGGCAACGCCGTTTTCGATCGCCTTCCAACCGTGCTCCGGCGCATAGCCCCAATTGTAGGTATAGGGCCCGACCTTCTCCATCTGCTCGCGGGTCATGAACAGCGTGCCGAGCTCGAGCTCCGCGGTGACGTCCTGGCCGAGCTCGAACTTGGCATGGCGGATCATCTCGTTGGCGCCTGATGGCATCACGCCGAGATGCAGCACATGCAGTCTCACGCCGGCGATGCGCGCGTAATAGAGCGACGTTGCAAGACCGGCGACCATGCCGTGGCCGTACATGTAGCCCTTGGAAAAGCTTTCCTGATAGGCCATCGCATCGGTGCGGCCCTTGTCGATGTAGTCGCGGAAGGTCAGCCGCTTGCACCATTCCGGGTCGTCGTGATGCACGGAGGCGACCAAGCCGACATCGCGGGTCGCCTCGTAGAGCTCGTACAGGATGCCGTGGTCGAGCACGCCGAGCTCGGAGATATAGGGATAGACTTCCTTGATGTGGCGGGTGTTGAAGATCTTGATGCCGATCGCGCCGGCCTTTGCCAGCGCCTCGACCGTGCGCGGATAGAGCCCGCCGCCATAGAGCGCGTAGTCGACATGCGCCTTCGGCGCGACCATCGCCTTCTTCTCCTCGAAATGCTCGAGGCTGGTCGGATGCGGCGTGTTGTTGGTCATGTCGATGCAGAACGTCACGCCGCCGGCCGCCGCCGCCGCCGATCCGGTCTGGAAATCTTCCTTGTAGGTGTGCCCCGGCTCGCGGAAATGGCAATGCACGTGCCAGATGCCGGGCAGCACGTCCTGTCCGCGCGCATCGATGCGCTTGGCGGCATCGGGGAACGGACCGCCGATCGCGGCGATCCTGCCGTCCTTCACCGCGATGTCGGCGCGGTAGGACGACGTCGGCGACCAGACGGTGCCGTTTTCGATGACGAGGTCGTAGGCTACGCTCACTAACTCCTCCAGCTTGATCTATTGCAGCCCGAGATAGGCCGCGCGGATGTCGTCGCGAAGCAGGAGCTCCGACGACGGGCCATCGATGATGATGCGGCCGGTGTCGAGCACGTAGCCGCGGGCGGCGATCTCCAGCGCAAGGCCGACATCCTGCTCGACCAGCAGGATGCTGATGCCACGGTCGCGATTGATGGCGCGGATCACGCCGGCGATGCGCTCGACGACAACGGGCGCGAGACCGAGCGACATCTCGTCGATCAGCAGCATCCGCGGCCGCGCCATCAGCGCGCGGCCGATCGCGCACATCTGCTGCTCGCCGCCGGACAGAAGGCCCGACAGCCGGTTCTGCAGTCTCGCCAGCTCCGGGAACAGCTCGAAGACGAAGTCGATGTCCTCTATCTTGTGAGAGCTGTCAGGAGCGGCACGCGAACCCAGCTCC
Source organism: Bradyrhizobium sp. USDA 10063 (assembly GCF_054063735.1). NCBI lineage: Bacteria > Pseudomonadati > Pseudomonadota > Alphaproteobacteria > Hyphomicrobiales > Nitrobacteraceae > Bradyrhizobium > Bradyrhizobium sp. USDA 10063. The sequence continues at coordinate 3,062,192 of NZ_JBSSGP010000002.1, forward strand.
AGGTTCTGCCGCACCGTCAGACCCTGAAACAGGCGGCGCCCCTCCGGAACCATCGCAAGCCCGAGCCGCGCGCGGTCATAGGGCGGGACAGTGACGATTGGCCGGCCGTCGAAATTGATCGAACCGGATCGCGGCGACACCAGCCCGGTCAAGGTTCGCAGCAGCGTCGTCTTCCCGGCACCGTTGGCGCCGACGAGCGCGACGATCTCGCCCTGCCGCAGTTCGAAGCCGACATCGACCAGGACCCGGCTGTCGCCATAGCTGACCGCGAGCTGCTCGACCGACAGCAGGCTCATGCCGCACTCCCGGCGCGCGTCTTCGCAAAACGGGTGCCGAGATAGGCCTCGATCACCGCAGGTTCGTTGACCACGTCATGCGGCATGCCTTCGGTCAGTTTGCGGCCGAAATTGAGCACCATGGCGCGGTGGCACAGCGCCAGCACCGCCTTCATGACGTGCTCGATCACGATCACCGTCATGCCCGCGGCATTGATCTCGCGCACGAGATCGATCATGCGCTCGATCTCGGTGAGGTTGAGCCCCGCCATGACTTCGTCGAGCAGCAGGAGCCGCGGCTTCATGGCGAGCGCGCGGGCGACTTCGAGCCGCTTGCGGTCGGACAGCGTCAGATGCGGCGGCATGAAATGCGCCTTCGCGATCAGGCCGACACGCTCCAGCGCCTCGTCGGCGGCATCGAGATATTCGCTGCGCTGGCGCAATCTGGCGTGGCCATACATGGCGCCGACGGTGACGTTCTCGCGCACAGTCATGTGGTTGAACGGCTGCACGATCTGGAACGTGCGGGCCACACCGAGGCGTGACAGCTCATACGACGGAACGTTGGTGACGTCCTCCCCGGCAAACGAAATCGACCCGCCGTCGAGCTTGTAGACCGAGGAGATCGCATTCAGCAGCGTGGTCTTGCCGGCGCCGTTGGGGCCGATGACGCCGAAGATCTGTCCGGCTTCGACGCCGAAGCTGACGCCGTCGAGCGCGAGCACGCCGCCGAACTTGATGGTGAGGTTGCGGCCTTCAAGCAGCGCCATCGCCCCTCCTCACCGATCGAACGAGCCGTGCAAAGGCATTGATGATGCCGTTGGGGGCGACGATGCAGACGATGACGATCAGGAGCCCCAGGATCAACTGATGCGCCTTCAGGAAGCCGCTCCAGACCAGGGTCGAGACGATCTCGAGCACGAAAGCGCCGATCACCGGCCCCAGGATGCTGCCCATGCCGCCGATGATCAGCATGATGTAGGCCTTCACGCCGACGGCCGGATCGAACGCGCTGGACGGCTCGATGAAGGTGATCCAGTAGGCCCAGACGCCGCCGGCGAATCCCGTCAGGCCCGCGCTGATCGCCCAGGCATAGACCTTCGCCTTCGTGGTATTGATGCCCATCACCGCGGCGGCACGTTCGCTGTCGCGGATCGCGCGCAGCGCAAAGCCGAGCGGACGCTTGAGCAGGATGGCGACGATGGCGGTCGACGCCACTGCGCCGGCCAGCATCAGATAGTAGAGCGCGATATAGAGCGGCTTCGGATCCCAATCGCTGAGCGGCAGCGCGAGGCCCTGCGCGCCGCCGGTGATGCCGCCGATCTGGATGATGATCTGCACCGCCGCCAGATTCAGCGCCACCGTCGCGATCGCGAAGTAGTGGCCCTTCAGCCGCAGGATCGGCCAGCCGAGGATGAGCGCGCAAACCGCCGACACCACGATTGCCAGCGCAATGCCGACCGCGAACGGCAGCCCCGCCACCATCGCGGTGCCGCACGCATAGGCGCCGATCCCGAAGAACACGCCGTTGCCGAAGGCATGATAGCCGGTGATGCCGACGATCACGTTGAGGCCCTGCGTCACGATCACGTACATGAGCACGGTGGTCAAGACGCGCAGCCAGTACGAGCTGATGCCGATCGGCGCCGCGCACAGCACAATGAGACCGATCGCGACCGCGGCCCACATCAGCGGCCGCACGGTGGACGCCTTGGCGCCCTGATCCAGCACCGCGGCCTCGCTCATGCGTGCTCTCCGAAGAAGGCACGGCCGAACAGGCCCTGCGGCCGCACCACGAGCACGCCGAGGAACATCGCGAACGCAACGATCTCCTGGAAACTGGTCCCGAGCCAATAGGCGGCCCAGGCCTGCACGAGGCCGTAGAGGAAGCCTGCAACGATGCAGCCTTCGACGCTGCCGATGCCGCCGAGAACGGTGATCACGAACACGGCGGCGAGAAAGCTGACGCCCATGGTCGGCGATACCGGAAACAGCATGCTCGACAGCGAGCCCGCGGCACCCGCCAGCGCCGCGCCGGCGCCCGCGGTGAGCGCAAACACCTTCTGCGGGTTGATGCCCATCAGGTTGGACATCTCGCGGTCCAGCGCCGTCGCGAGGATCGCCTGCCCGAGGCTGGCGCGGCGCAGGAAAATGAAGAAGGCAACGCCCAGCGCGAGCGAGAGGCCGGCGGCGAGCAGTCGCACCACCGGCACCAGCGTGCCAAACACCGCGACCGACGTGCTGGCGTAGGACGCGTTCACCGAGCGCACGTCGGAGGTGAAGATCAGCACGGTGGCATCGGTCAGGACGAGCTCGATGCCGAACGTCACGACCAGCGAAAGCAGCAGGCTGGTGCGGATGACGTGGTTGAGGATCAGCCTCTGGATGCCGTAGCCGAGCGCGAACATCGCCGCCATCGCGAGCGGCATCGACAGCAGCGGATCGACGCCATAGCGCTCGAACAGCACATAAGTGAGATAGGCGCCGAGCGTGATGAAGGCGGTATGCGCGAGATTGATGACTCCCATTACGCCCCACACCATGGAAAAGCCGACCGTTGCCAGGCCGTAGAGGCCTCCCAGCAAGATGCCGTTCACGGTGGCTTGTGCGAGCATCAAAAAACCTTGTCGACGAAGAGTTGCAAACGGTGCATACACAAAATATACATAAAGCGACGGAGGCCGCAATGAGCAAAAAGAAGGCACCTCGCTCCAATGTTAAGGCACTGAAGGGGGCCAGCAGCGAGCACGCCTACCGCGCCCTGATGCAGGAGATCGTCTCTTTCACCCTGGTGCCGGGCGAGGATCTGGACGAAGCAACCCTGGTCGCGCGCTTCGGCGTTTCGCGCACGCCGGTGCGCGAAGCGCTTGTGCGGCTTGCCGCCGAGGGCCTGGTGCAGCTCGTCCCCAATCGCGGCGCCCGCGTCGCGCCGATGGGGTGGAACGACATCCGCGAACATCTCGAGGCGTTCGACGTGTCGCAGCGGCTCGTCACGCGATGGGCGGCAATTCGCCGCACCGACGAGCAGGTCGCGAAGATGGATGTCGAGCGCAAGGCGTTCGAGACCGCGTTCCGGCAGGACGACTCGGTGGAAATGCTGGACGCCAACTTCCGCTTCCACGCCGTGATCGGTGCCGCCTGCCGCAACTCCCTGCTGCAGCGCTTCTATATCCAGCAGCTCACCGCCGACCTGCGCATTGCGCGGCTCGCCATGACCAGCGAGTGCTTTCCGACCGAGCGCTCCTATCGCAGCCATGTCAGCGAGATCGTGCGCGAGCATCGCGAATTGGTGGAAGCGATCCGCGAGCGGGACGGCGACCGCGCCGAAGAGCTGGCGCGATCCCATGCCGATCTCGCCCGCAAGCGGGTCTCGGAGAGCCTGACGCAGACCATGACGCCGGCAATGGAAGTCCGGCTCGGCGATCAGGTCGCCGATGTGTGAAGTGTGCGCCATCTTCGGCGCCGGCGAGCATTGGAGCGACTTCGGCCGGTTGCGCGACGAGCGCTTTCCGTTCGACGACATCCAGCACTACCGAAGCGAGCGCAAGCGCCGCATCGAACTCCTGAACATCGTCCTGGCGCCGCTTCAGGTAAGCTGCGAGGACTGGGACGGCGAGGCCCTGATGCTGTTCGACCGGGTCGGCCGCTCCAGGATCGCGCCGACCCTCAACGATGTCTGGCCGGCGGCGGAAGCGCTGTCCGGACGCCGTATCGACCCGCTTGATCCGTCCTTCGCCGGCGGAGGCTCACATGCCTGACCGCCTGCCGCTCTTCATCGTCACCGGCTTTCTCGGCAGCGGCAAGACCACGCTGGTGCAGCGCTTCCTGCGCGAGCCGGAAGGCCAGGGCACGGGCGTCGTGGTCAACGAGTTCGGCGAGGCCGGTCTCGACCATCGGCTGATGGTGCATGCCGCCGAGAACGTCGAGCTGATCGGCAATGGCTGCATGTGCTGCGCACGGCGCGCCGATGTCGGCCGCGCGCTCTACGACCTGGTGCGGATGTCGCGGCAGGACGGACAGACGCGCTTCACGCGCGCGATCATCGAGACCTCCGGACTTGCGGATCCCTCCCCGATCGTCGGCACCATCGCGCGCGATCCATGGCTGCGCCAGCATGTCGAACTCGTCAGCGTGATCGCCGTGGTCGATGCCGTCGCGGGCCTGCGCAACCTGCAGGACTTTGACGAAGCCCGGCGACAGGTCGCGATTGCCGACGCGCTGGTGATAACGAAGACCGATCTGCGGGCAGCACATGACGCCCGCGATATCACCGCGGCGGCGACCGCGATCGCGCCCGATCTCGTCCTGCACGATGCGCAGGATCCCGACTTCAGCCTCGCACGGCTGTTCGATCGGACGGCGGGTGGGATTGCATCCCGCGCCAAAACGCCGTTCGCGGCCAGCGAAGTGCCGCAGCACGATCAGAATGTCGGCTCGTTCACGCTGGCGCTGCCCGAGCGGATCGACTGGCCCGCTTTCACGCTGTGGCTTTCCGCGCTGCTGCACCGGCACGGCGATCGCATCCTTCGCGTGAAAGGCCTGGTCCGCACGTCGGCCCGCGCCAATCCGGTGGTGATCCATGGCGTGCAACACTCCATGCACCCGCCGGTTCACCTCACCGGAGAGGATGCCGGGCAGCCATCATTCCTGGTGTTCATCACCCGTGGGCTGACGCGCGAGCCGATCGCGCAGAGTCTCACGCGCTTCCTCTGCCTCACCGAGACGCGCCACCGCGCCCGCGAGTCCGAGCCGGCATAACGCGCCCGGCAATCCCCCGCGCAAACTCGCTGCGGCGCAGCATGCAAAATGAGACTGCCCGTCAAGCCGCGCGGCGCGGAGACGTCCGCGCTGCATCCGCCATCGGTTAGCCTTCTCCCAACAACCAGACGTCGCGAAAGCCGCAACGACGCGGCCGCATGCAAGACGCTGCAAAACGGGAGGAGGAGAACAATGTTGAAAGGCAGTGTGGGACTGATCGCGTTAGGCAGCCTGTTGCTTTCGGGCGCCGCAGTCGCGCAGGAGAAGATCAAGGTCGGCGTCACCGCGACCCTCGAAGGCACCTATACCGTGCTCGGAGAGGATGGCATCCGCGGTTTTCAGACCGCGCTCAATACGCTCGGCAAGAAGGTCGGCGACAAGGAGCTCGAATTCGTCATCGCTTCGACGGATGCGACGCCCGATTCCGCAGTGCGCGCGGTGCGCAAGCTGATCGAGCAGGACAAGGTGCAGATCCTGCTCTCGCCACTCTCCGGTGATGAAGGCATCGCCGTGAAGAACTTTGCGAAGTCACGTCCCGAGCTGACCTTCATCAACGCCGCGTCCGGTGCGCAGGAGACGACCTATGTCGACCCTGCTCCGAACTTCTTCCGCTACAACATGGACGGCGCGCAGTGGCAGGTCGGTCTCGGCAAGTATGCCTATGACACCAAGGGCTATCGCAAGATCGCGACCGTCGGCGAAGACTATTCCTTCATCTACACCCAGGTGTTCGGCCTCGTGCTTGAATTCTGCGGCGCCGGCGGACAGGTCACGAACCGGCAATGGGTGCCGCTCGGCACCAAGGACTTCGCCTCCGTGATCGCCGCCCTGCCCGACGATGTCGATGCGATCTATCTCGGCCTCGGCGGCGCTGATGCCGTCAACTTCCTCAACCAGTATCAGCAGGCCGGCGGCAAGGCGCATCTGATGGGCGGATCGATCATGATCGACCAGACCATCCTGTCCTCCAAGGGCAGCGCCAAGAACGCGCTGATCGGCACCATCGCCGCGAGCGGCCAGGCCGACACCTGGGAGGATCCCGGCTGGCAGAAATTCGTGAAGGCCTATCAGGACTCGTTCCCGCCGAACAAGCGCTTCCCGAGCCCCTCGCTGCTCGCCACCAACTATTACGGATCGACCATGGCGCTGATCCTGGCGCTGCGCCAGGTCAATGGCGATCTCAGCAACAACCAGGCGAAGTTCAAGGAAGCCCTGGCCAAGATCGAGCTCGACGCGCCCAACGGCAAGATCAAGCTCGATTCCAACCGCCAGGCGATCGGCACCAATTTCGTGACCGAGGTGGTGGATGACGGCAAGGGCGCCCTGTTCAGCAAGGTCGTGAAGGTGATCCCGAACGTGAACCAGACGCTCGGCTACGATCCGGCGGTGTTCGCCAAGATCGGCCTGCCCAGCCGCACGATCCCGGAATGCAAGAAGTACTGACCTAATTTTTGCAGGTGCGAACCGACCGTTGGCTGACGGGCGCGCGGCGTTCTCACGCTTGCGTTCTTTTCCCGGATGTTGAACGCTAGTTAGAAAAGACAAGAACATCCCGCGGGAGGGAGGGCATGAGCAAAGCGCTTGCCGTCTTCCACGGCCGGTTCGGTCGCGCGACGGTCTATCAGTTGAACCGTCCCTTCAACGTGCATGCGCACCGCGAAGGACATCTGATCTTCCATGTCGGCGGCACGCCGGCGCAGATCGACGTCTGCGACCAGCGGCGGCTCCTGACCGAGGATTCCGTCGTCGCGGTCAACCCGTGGGAGCCACACAACTTCCTGCCGACGGACATGGACAGGGGCGCGATCTTCTTCGTGCTCTATGTCAATGCCGAGTGGTTCGCACCCAACACGCCGTGCGCGCAGAGCCTCCGCTTCGGCCGCACCCAGTTCAAGCGCACCGACATACTCGACCGGCTCATCCGCCACACCGCAGCGCTTGTGTGCGGCGCACCCTCGCTCAAGAGCCTTGATGGCGAATTGCGGCGCCTGATCGATCTCAGCTACGAGGAAAGCTGGCGGCAATCCGAAGTTCGCCAGGAAATCCGCACGACTGCGGCGATCACGGATTTTCGCATCCGCAAATCCGTGAAGCTGTTGTCGGAAAGCCCCGGCGCTGAGATCGAGCTGGATTCGATCGCCCGCGCCTCCGGCCTGTCGCGGCCTCACTTCTACCGCCTGTTCCGCACCCAGACCGGCGTCACGCCGCACCTCTATCGCAACACGCTGATCATGGAGCAGGCACTGGACGCACTGGTCGCCACTGAGGCACCGATCGCCGATATCGGCTTCGATCTCGGCTTCTCCTCGCAAAGCGGCTTCACCCGCTTCTTCGCCGCCAATGTCGGCATGGCCCCGACCGACTACCGCCGCGCCGCCAAGGTGCTGCGTCCGTAGCCCACCTCTCCCGCTTGCGGGAGAGGTCGGCGCATAGCGCCGGGTGAGGGCTCTCTCGACACGGGGATTCCACTGAGAGAGTCCCAATGCGGAAACACCCTCACCCCAGCCCTCTCCCGCAAGCGGGAGAGGGAGCGCAGCGTCGCTTGCAGATGCAATTCGACCTAACTTCTAGCGCCGATAAAAGATACTCCCAGTCAAATCCGCTACCTCGGCCCGCACTAAGATACGGAAAACGCGATCCGAAAAGACGATCGCGAGGCCTTGAGGGAACGCACGTCGATGGCACGATTCATCGAACGCCATCCGGCATGGGCGCTGATCGCGATCATCGCGGTCGCGCTCCTGCTGTGGCTGGTCTTCGCGGTCTGGCCGCCGGGCCTGGAGCAGGCGATCGGCCGCAAGCGGGTCTTCCTCAACGCCATCTTCAACGGCATCACGCTCGGCGGCCTCTATTTCCTGGTGGCGAGCGGCTTCACGCTGATCTTCGGCTTGATGCGCAACGTCAACCTCGCGCATGGCTCGCTCTATCTGTTCGGCGGCTATGTCGGCTACGCCATCAGCGCCTGGACCGGCTCCTGGATCCTGAGTTTCGTGGTCGCCTTTCTCGCGGTCGCGCTGGTCGGCGTGCTCCTGCAGATCCTGGTGTTCCGCCGCATGGAGGGCCAGGATTTGCGGCAGACCATGGTGACGATCGGGCTTGCGATCGTGTTCGCCGATTTGATGCTGTGGGTGTTCGGCGGCGACTTCTACCAGATCCAGACGCCGAGCTGGCTGGTCGGCCCAGTGCAGCTCCCGTTCATCACCGCGGTCAAATCCTCCGGCGAGCCGGTCTATCTGCAATATCCGATGGTGCGGCTCGCGATCTTCGCCGCCTCCGTCGTGATCGGCATTGCGATGTGGCTGGCGCTGAACCGCACGCGGATCGGCATGATCGTGCGCGCCGGCGTCGATGATCGCGACATATTGGCCGCGACCGGCGTGCAGATCCAAGCCGTGTTCGTGCTGGTGTTCGCGCTCGGCGCCGGTCTTGCCGGCATCGCCGGCGTGGTCGGCGGCACGTTCCAGTCGATCTCGCCGGGCGAGGATACGCGCTTCCTGCTCGCCTCGCTCGTAGTCGTGATCGTCGGCGGCATGGGATCGATCCCGGGCGCGGCGCTCGGCGCCGTCATCATCGGCCTCGCCGAGCAGCTCGGCTCGGTCTACATCCCGACCTACGCCATCGTCGTGACCTTCCTGATCATGGTCTTGGTCCTGGCGCTGCGGCCGCAGGGTCTGCTCGCGAGGCGATGACATGTCGTTGACGCAGCTTCATGCACCAGCGACCGCAGTGGAACGCCCGAGGTTCCGCGCGTGGCCCGAGCTCAACAACCCGGCCGCGTGGCTGGTCGCGCTGATCCTCGTGATCATGCCGCTGATCGCGAGCGGCTTCTTCCTGATCGAAATCTTCGGCACCACGCTGATCCTCGGCGTCATCGCGCTCAGCCTGATGTTCCTCGCCGGCTATGGCGGCATGGTCAGCCTGATGCAGCTCACCATCGCGGGCTTCGCCGGCTACATGGTCGCGGTGTTCGGCGTCAGCGGCAACGCCAATATCAGCCTCGGCTGGCCGTGGTGGCTTGCAACCCCGATGGCGCTGGTGCTGGCGACGATCTTCGGCACGCTCGGCGGCGCGCTCGCGGTCCGCACCGAGGGCATCTACACCATCATGATCACGCTCGCGATCGGCGCGGCGTTCTATTATTTCACCAACCAGAACTGGGCCATCTTCAACGGCCATACCGGCATCAACACCGTCGCCACACCGCATGCCTTCGGCGTCGACTGGCGTTCCGATATTCCGTTCTACTATCTGATCCTCGCCATCGCCGCGCTCTGCTATTTCGCGGTGCAGTACGTCTCTCGCGCCCCGTTCGGCCTGGCGCTTCAGGGCGTGCGCGACAATCCCCGCCGCATGGCGGCGCTCGGCTTCAACGTCAATGCGCACCGCGTCGCAGCTTACGCGTTCGCATCCTTCATCGCCGGGCTCGGCGGCGTATTGCAGGTCTGGAACTACCGACAGATCTCGCCCGGCTCGGTCGGCGTCGAGCGCTGCATCGACATCCTGATCATCGCCGTGGTCGGCGGCATCACCCGGCCGGTCGGCCCCTTTATCGGCGCCCTGATCTTCGTCATCCTGCGCACCTTCGCGCTCGACGTCCTGATCAAGTTCGGGCTCGACGGCAACCGCTTCCGGCTCCTGATCGGGCTTGGCTTCCTCGCGATCGTGTTCTGGTCGTCGGACGGCGTGATCGGCCTTTGGGAGCGCTGGCGTCGCCGCCAAGCACGCGCCTCGAGCAGCACCGCGGGGCGCAATCATGGATAGCGTCGCCCACCGCCTCTCCGCAGTTGGGGCCGGCGCCGCGCTGGAACTGCGCGGGGTGACGCGGCTGTTCGGCGCGCTCGCCGCGCTGACCGACGTGACGATGACGGTGCGGCCAGGCGAGCGGCGCGCGGTGCTCGGCTCCAACGGCGCCGGCAAGACCACCCTGTTCAATTGCATCACCGGCGATTTCCCGCCCTCCTCCGGCACCATCCGCTTCTTCGGCGAAGACGTCACGCGCTTTCCGCCCTATGAGCGTATTCGCCGCGGGCTGCGCCGCACCTACCAGATATCGGCGCTGTTCCCCGGTCTCACCGTGCAGGACAACGTCTATCTGGCCTGCCGCGGCGTCTCGCGCGGACGCTTCTCCTTCCTGCGTCCGGGCGCGAACGACGCGCTGATGCACGCAACGGAAACGCTGGTGCAGGCGGTTCACCTCACCGCCGTGAAGGACCAGCGCGTCGCCGAGCTCGCCCACGGCCAGCAGCGCCAGCTCGAGATCGCGCTCGCGCTCGCCGGCGCGCCGCGCTTCATCCTGTTCGACGAACCGGCGGCGGGCCTGTCGCCGGCGGAGCGGCTCGAACTGATCGAGATCCTCACTTCGTTGCCTGCGCATATCGGCTACATCATCATCGAGCACGACATGGACGTCGCGCTGCGCGTCGTCGAGAGCGTCACGATGATGCACAACGGCCGCGTCTTCAAGGAAGGCCTGCCGCGCGAGATCGAATCCGATCCCGAGGTGCAGGAGCTCTATCTCGGGGGCGGCCATGAATAATGCCCGCCACGCCGCGCCCGCTTTGGAGGTCAGGGGCCTCGACGTCTACTACGGCCATTCGCATGCGCTGCAGGGCGTCGACCTCACGCTCGATTCCGGCGTGTTCTCGGTGGTCGGCCGCAACGGCATGGGCAAGACCACGCTCTGCAAGACCATCATGGGCCTGGTGCGGGCCAGTGGCGGTTCGGTGCGCATTCGCGGCGAGGACGTCATGCGCCTGAGCCTGGCCCGGATCGCGCGGCTTGGCGTCGGCTATGTGCCGCAAGGCAGGCGCCTGTGGCGCTCGCTCAGCGTCGAGGAGCATCTGCAACTCGCCGCCGGGATGCGTCGCGGCTCGTGGACGGTCGAGCGGATCTACGACACCTTCCCGCGGCTTGCCGAGCGCAGGGATCATGGTGGCAGCCAGCTCTCCGGCGGCGAGCAGCAGATGCTCGCGATCTCGCGCGCGCTGCTCACCAATCCGCATCTGCTGATCATGGATGAGCCGACCGAAGGTCTGGCGCCGGTGATCGTAGCGCAGGTCGAGGAGATGCTGGTTCGGCTCGGCGAAGACGGCGACATGTCGGTGCTGGTGATCGAGCAGAACATCGGCGTCGCAACCGCGGTTTCCAAGAATGTCGCCATCATGGTCAACGGCCGCATCAACCGCATCATCGATTCCGTTCGCCTTGCCGCCGACCGCGACCTGCAGCAGCGCCTGCTCGGCGTCGGGCTGCACGGCGATGTTGCAGCCGATCTCGAGGCGGGCCCGGCAAAAGCAGAGCCGGATGCCGTGCCGCAGCGCGCGCGCAGCAAAGGCCCGGTCCGCATCTACATCTCCAACCCCACGCTGCCGACGCGCTGGTCGCAGCCGGTGCCGATCGCCCGCATCGAGGCCGCCGCGCGAACGCATTCGGCTGGCGTCACGCGGCTTGAAGAGACTGTGCGGCAGCGGCGCGAACCGGTCACCGCGCAAACCTCCGGCCCGCCCGTCGTGCTGGTCGTCGGCACGCTCGACACCAAAGGACCGGAACTGCGCTTCATTCGCGATATCATCGCGGCAAGCGGGCTGCGTTCCCGCCTGGTCGACGTCTCCACCAGCGGCAAGCAGACGACCTGCGACGTCTCCGCCCAGGAGATCGCGCTGAACCATGGCCGCGGCGGATCGGGCGTGTTCGGCACCGATCGCGGCGCCTCGGTCGGCGCGATGGCCGATGCTTTCGCGAAATGGCTGCGCCGCCAGGGCAACGTCGCCGGCATCATCTCGGCCGGCGGCTCCGGCGGCGCCTCGCTGGTTGCGCCCGCGATGCGCACCCTGCCCGTCGGCGTGCCCAAGATCATCATCTCTTCCGTCGCCTCGGGCGATGTCGGTCCCTATGTTGGACCTGCCGACATCATGATGATGTATTCGGTGACCGACGTTCAAGGCCTCAACTCGATCTCGCGCGCGGTGCTCTCCAACGGCGCCAATGCGCTGGTCGGCATGGTCAAGGCGCGTCTGGACGAACGCGGCGCTCGCCAGCGCGAGACGGGCAGCAGTCTTCCCGCCGTCGGCATCACCATGTTCGGCGTGACCACGCCCGCGGTGCAGAAGATCGCGGCCGAGTTGAAGGACGACTTCGAGTGCCTCGTCTTTCACGCCACCGGCGTCGGCGGCCGTTCGATGGAGAAGCTCGTCGACTCCGGACAGCTCGCCGGTGTCATCGATCTGACGACCACCGAAATCTGCGATCTCCTGATGGGCGGCGTCTTCCCGGCCACCGATGATCGCTTCGGCGCGATCATCCGCAGCCGTGTGCCCTATGTCGGCTCCGTCGGCGCGCTCGATATGGTCAATTTCGGCGCGCCCGACACCATCCCCGAGCGCTACCACCAGCGCAAATTCCACGTCCACAACCCGCAGGTCACGTTGATGCGGACGACAGTGGAAGAGAACGAGCGCATGGGCCGCTGGATCGGCGAGCGGCTGAACCAGATGGATGGTCCCGTGCGCTTCTTCCTGCCCGAGGGCGGCGTCTCCGCGCTCGATGCAGCAGGTCAACCTTTCTGGGACCCGGATGCTGATGCGGCGCTATTCCGCGCGCTGGAGCGGACCGTGCGCCAGACCGGCAACCGCCAGCTCATTCGCGTCAGGCGCAACATCAACGATCCCGAATTTGCGGCTGCAATCGTAGCCGCGTTCCGTCCTCTGCTCGGACGCGCGGGCGGACGGCGGAGAGTGGCGAGGTGACCCATGGGCAGGTTTGAACGCGCGGCGCTCTTGAAGAGGTTTCGCGACATGGCGGCCAGGGGCGAGCCGATCGTCGGCGGCGGCGCCGGCACCGGGCTTTCGGCCAAATGCGAGGAGGCCGGCGGCGTTGACCTGATCGTGATCTACAATTCGGGCCGCTACCGCATGGCCGGACGCGGCTCGCTCGCCGGGCTGATGCCCTATGGTGACGCCAATGCGATCGTGCTCGAGATGGCCGGCGAAGTGCTGCCGGTCGTGACCAACACGCCGGTGCTCGCCGGCGTCAACGGCACCGATCCGTTCCGCGACATGGACCTGTTCCTGGACCAGTTGAAAGCGCTCGGCTTCTCCGGCGTGCAGAACTTTCCGACCGTCGGCCTGATCGACGGGACTTTCCGCGCCAATCTCGAGGAGACCGGCATGTCCTATGCGCTGGAGATCGAGATGATCGCCAAAGCGCACGACAAGGACATGCTGACGACGCCTTACGTCTTCAGCGAGACGGAAGCGGCTGCGATGGCGATCGCCGGCGCCGACATCATCGTCTGCCATCTCGGTCTCACCACTGGCGGCGCGATCGGCGCGCAGACCGCGCTCAAGCTCGAGGACTGCCCGGCCCGCATCGATGCCTGGGCCGAGGCCGCCCTCAGCGTCAACCCGCACATCCTGGTGCTCGCGCATGGCGGTCCAATCGCGGACCCGGCCGACGCCGATTTCATCATGAAGAAGACCCGCAAATGCCACGGCTTCTATGGCGCCTCCTCGATGGAGCGCCTGCCGGTCGAGCGGGCACTGACAGATCAGGTACGCAAGTTCAAGGCGATCGGCGCCCGCTAACCGCCGATGCAAGGGAGGAGAAGATGTCAGGGATTCTGATAGGCGAATTGATCCTCTGGCTCATCGTCGCGATCATCGCGATCGTCGTCGTCGTTTACATCGTCAACTGGCTCTATCACCGTTCGTCGAAGGAAGTGTCGTTCGTCCGCACCGGCTTCCTCGGCGAGCGCGTCGTGATCAATGGCGGCGCCTTTGTGCTGCCCTTCATCCACGACTACACGCCGGTCAACATGAACGTGCTGCCGATGGGCATCGTGCGCTCCAGGCAGGACGCGGTCATCACCCGCGACCGCATGCGCGTCGACATCGAGGCGGATTTTTACGTCCGCGTGCAACCGACCCGCGAGGCCGTCTCGATCGCAGCGGCCACGCTCGGCCGCCGCACCATGGAACCGGAACAGCTTCATACGCTTCTTTCCGGCAAGTTCGTCTCGGCGATCCGTTCGGTCGCCTCGGAAATGACGATGGAGCAGATGCACGAGCAGCGCGGCGACTATGTCGCCCGCGTCAAGGCCGCCGCGGCCGAAGCCCTCGCCCAGAACGGCCTCGAGCTCGAATCCGTCGCGATCACCGACCTCGACCAGACCGACCTCGAATATTTCAATCCGTCGAACCGTTTCGACGCCGAGGGTCTCACTCGCCTGATGGAGGACATCGAGGCCAAGCGCAAGCTGCGCAACGACATCGAGCAGGACTCGATGATCAAGATCCGCTCCCGCAACCTGGAGGCCGAACGGCAGGCGCTCGAGATCGAGCGCGAGAGCGAGACGGCGCGGCTGGAACAGGAGCGCGATATCGAGATGCGCCGCGCGCTGCAGCGCACGGAAGTGGCGCGCGAGCGCGCCCTGCGCGAGACCGAGGCCGAGCAGGCGCAGATCACCGCGCGCGAGGCGATCGAGAAAGCGCGGATCGCCAACGAACAGGCGATCACGGAGGCCCGCATCGCCTCCGAACGCGAGACCCGCCAGAAGGAGATCGAGCGGACCCGCGCGGTCGAAGAACGCGAGCTGCTGGCCCGCGAGGAGATCGAGAAGGCCCGGATCGCCAATCAGCGCTCGGTCGACACCACGCGGATCGCTTCCGAGCGCGAGGTGCGCCAGCGCGAGATCGAGCGCATGCGCACCGTCGAGGAAGCCGAGATCGCCGCGCGCGAAGCGATCGAGAAGGCGCGCATCCAGCAGGATCGCGTCGTCACCGATGCCCGCATCGCCAACGAGGAAGAGACCCGGCGGCGCGAGATCGAGCGCACGCGCATCGTCGAGGAAGCGGAGATCGCTGCGCGCGAGGCGACCGAAAAGGCGCGCATCACCCAGACCATGACGGTCAATGTCGAGCGCATCGCCTCCGACGAACGCACCCGCGCGCTGGAGATCCAGCAGGTCCGCGCTATCCAGGAAGCGGAGATCGAGGCGCAGAAGGCGGTCGAGGCCGCTCGCATCGCCCGCGAGCGGACGCTGGCCGCCGAGCGCATCGGCGCCGAGCACGCAACGCGCAAATTGGAGATCGAGCGCAACCAGGCCATCGAGATCGCCGGCATCTCCGCCCGCGAAGCCACCGAATCCTCCAGGATCGCCCAGGAGGAGCACGTCCGTGCGCTGGAGATCGCACGCAATCGCGCGGTCGAGGAAGCCGACATCGCCTCGCGCGAAGCGATCGAGGCCGCACGGATCGCTCAAGAGAAGACAGTCGCCGCCCAGCGCATCCGCGCCGAGAAGGAGACCCGCGGGCTCGAGATCGAGCGCACCGAGGCGATCGAGGCAGCCGACCTCAAGCGGCGCGATGCGATCGAACGCCGGCGCATCGGAGTGGAACTTGCGCTCGAATCCGAGCGCATCACCTCCTCGAAGACCCGCGAGGTGCTCAATATCGACCAGAAGAGAGCGATCGAGATCGCCGACGAGGAGCGCGTGATCGCACTCGCCGCCAAACGTTCCGAGCGCATTGATGCCGACCGCCAAGTCAAGCAGGCGGAGATCGTGGCGCGCAAGGAGGTCGAAACCACCGATGTCTCGCGCGAGCAGGCGGTGGAGGCGGCGCGGATCGAACGGCGCCGCGCCATCGAGCAGCTCGAGGTCGCCCGCGTCCAGTCGCTGCAGGAGGCCGAGATCGCCTCCCGCGAGGAAGTCGAGCGCGCCCGCATCGCCTCCGACCGCGGCCTCGACGAGGCCCGCATCGGCCGCGAGCGCGATCTGCGCCGGCTTGAGGTTGGCCGCGAGAAGGACGTCGAGACCGCGCTGATGGAGAAGGCGATCGCCCTCTACCAGAAATCCCTGGAGGAATCCGCGGCCAAGGTGGCCGCCGAAGATGCGCGGGTGCGCGCCACGGAAGCCGCCGAGCGCGTCGTCACCGCGCGCGAGAGCGAGATCGCCCGCCGCCGCAAGACGGTGGAGGTACTCCTCGCCGAGAAGCAGGCCGAGGAGACGCGCATCGCGGCCGAAGCCGAGCGGGTGCGCGCCGCGGTGGAAGCCGAAGCGCAGCGGCTGCTCAATGAAGCCGAGAACGTGCTCACCGACCAGGCGCGCTACTCGCTGTTCCGCCGCAAGCTGCTCGACCGCATCGAGGGCATCGTGCGCGAGAGCGTCAAGCCGATGGAGAAGATCGAGGGCATCCGCATCCTGCAGGTCGACGGCCTCAACGGCAGCGGCCATGGCAACGGCTCGTCGCGAAGTGCGACCGACGAGGTGATCGACTCCGCGCTGCGCTACCGGGTGCAGGCGCCGCTGATCGATTCGATCCTGTCGGATATCGGCGTCGAGGGCGGCAGCCTTGCCAAGATGCCCGGCCTGATCCGCGAGGCGCGCGACATGCAGGGCATCAAGGACTCCACGACCCGCAAGAGCGGCGAAGCCAAGCCGCCCGCAAGCCCGCCCACGGGCGAGCCGCGGCCCCCGCGCAAGAAGGAGTGAGCGCACATCATGGCCAGGGTCTATGTCTCCACCGTCGTCAACGCCCGCAACGATCGCGTCTGGGCCCGCGTGCGCGATTTCAACGGGCTGCCGAACTGGCATCCGGCGATTGCGGAGAGCCGCATCGAAGGCGGCGAGCCGGCCGACAAGATCGGCTGCGTCAGGGATTTCCGCCTGCGTAATGGCGACCGCATCCGCGAGAAGCTGTTGGGCCTGTCCGACTACGACATGTTCTGCACCTACTCCATCCTGGAATCGCCGATGGGCGTAGAGAACTATGTCGCGACGCTGCGGCTGACGCCGGTGACCGACGGCGACCAGACCTTCCTCGAATGGACCGCCGAGTTCGACTGCGCGCCCGAGCGCGAGGCCGAGCTCGTTGGCAATATCGGCGGCGGCGTGTTCCAGGGCGGCTTCGACGCTCTGAAACGCGCCTTCGGAGGCTAGCGTGATGCGATTGAGTCCATCCGCTGTCGCGACGATGTTCCACCTCTCCCCATCGGGGAGAGGTCGGCGCGAAGCGCCGGGTGAGGGGGTTCAGGTCCCACGAGAGACCGCCGCCCCTCACCCGGATCGCATCTTGCGATGCGATCCGACCTCTCCCCGATGGGGAGAGGTGACAAAGGTCGGAGGCTAGCGTGCCGCATATCGTCAAGAGCACGATCATCGATGCACCCACCGAGGTGGTGTGGGACGTGCTCCGCGATTTCAACGGCCACGACCGTTGGCATCCGGCGGTCGCGACCAGCGGAATCGAGCGCGCGCACCCCGCCGACAAGATCGGCTGCATCAGGCGATTCAAGCTCAAGGACGGCTCGGAGCTGCGCGAGCAATTGCTGGCACTGTCCGACCTCGAGCAGTCCTTCAGCTATTGCCTGCTCGACACGCCGATCCCGATGTTCAACTATGTCGCGCATGTCCGCCTGCTGCCCGTCACTGACGGCGATCGCACCTTCTGGTATTGGGAATCGCGGTTCACGACGCGACCCGAGGACAGCGCCGGCATCACGCAGATGGTTTCCGAAGAGATCTACCAGGCCGGCTTCGACGCCATCCGCCGGCATCTGAAGGAGGCCGCATGAGCGCGGAGGAACGTCCATGGCGGTGACAGTAAGAACCTTTGCCAGCACCGGCGAGGCAGCAGCGGCGCTGTCATCCGACCGCGGCGCGCGCTATCTCGGCGGCGGCACGCTGGTGATGCGTGCGCTGAACGAGGGCGACATCTCGATCTCCACCATTGTTCGCGCCAGCGACCATGCACTGACGCGGATCGATGCGACGGGTTCTCGCGTCACGATCGGCGCCGGCGTCACCTTTTCCCGCATCCTCGCCGAGCGCGATCTTGCCTTCCTTCACGCCGCCGCCCGCTCGATCGGCGGACCGGCGGTGCGCAACATGGGCACCGTTGGCGGCAATCTCTTTGCATCGAACCCCTACGGCGACTTCACCGTCGCGCTGCTGGCGCTCGACGCCCTGGTTTCCGTGCAGGGCGGCCTCGGCAGCCGCGACGTGCCGATCGAGGAATTTTTGCAAACGCGCGAGCGGCAGAGCGGCACGCTCGTGCTCGCGGTCTCCTTTCAGAAGCCCGCGAGCGCGGACGCGTTCCGGTATCGCAAGATCGCGCGCATCAAGCCCAAGGGCGGCGCGGTGATCACGCTCGCTGCGCATCTGCCCGTCAGCAGCGGCCGCATCCTCAGTGCGCGGATCGCGCTCGGCTCGATGGCGCCGACGCAGATCCGCGCCCGTGCCGCCGAGCGGGCGCTGGAGGGGCGCACGCTTGACACTGCCACGATCAGCGCCGCCGCCGCGGCCGCCATCGAGGGCACCTCACCCGCCGATAACGCGCTCGCCTCCGGCTGGTACCGGCGCGAGATCGTCGGCGTTCATCTCAGACGTTTACTGTCCGGTCAGGAATAGGATCGCCAAAAGGATCACCATGGCCAAGACCGCTTTACAATTCCGCCACAACGGCCGCGACGTTGCGATCTTCGTCGACGGCGGCAGCAACCTTCTGGTCGCGCTGCGCGAATTGATCGGCGACATGACGCCGAAATTCGGCTGCGGCCAGGGCGGCTGCGGCGCCTGCAGCGTGCTCATCGATGGTGAGTTGCATCTCTCCTGCCTGACACTGGCCGAGACGGTCGCCGGCCGTTCCGTAGAAACGCTTGACGGCATCAAGGACGGCCCGAACCTACATCCGCTGCAGCGCGCTTTCACCGACAGCTTTGCCGCCCAGTGCGGCTACTGCACGCCGGGCATGCTGATGGCCGCGAAGGCGCTGCTCGACCGCAACCCGCAGCCGGGTCGCGCCGAGGTGATCGAGGCGATCTCGGGCAATATCTGCCGCTGCACCGGTTACGAGCCCATCATCAATGCCGTGCTCGCCGCCGCGAGCGGCCGTGCCCGCGCTTAAGGGGATCGCGCCATGCTGGAACTGCGCAAGGACATCTTCGCCGACGAACGCGACGACAATCTGAAGGAAATCGGCAAGGGCACGCAGCGGCAGGACATGCTCGGGCATGTCACGGGCACCTCGACCTATTTCGACGACCACAAGCTGCAGGGCATGCTGCATCTGAAGGTGGTTCGCGGCACGCACGCCCATGCGCGGCTGCGCCGCATCGACACCAGCGAGGCCGAGCGCTCGGCGGGCGTGCGCCGGATCATCCGCGGCAGCGACGTGCCGCGCAATCTCAACACGCTGCTCAGCTTGATCAATTTCGGCAAGGACGACGAGCCGTCGCTCGCGGTCGACAAGGTCCGCTACAAGGGTGAGCCGATCGTCGCCATCGTCGCCGACAGCCCGCGCGAGGCCTATGAGGCGATGGCAAAGGTGCGTATTGACTACGAGCCGTTGCCGGCCGTGTTCGATGTCGAGGACGCGCTGAAGCCCGGCGCGCCCGTCGTCAACGAGACCTATCCGAAGAACGCATTCATCTATCACGACGTCTACGACCACCAGAAACTTCGCTTCGGCGATGTCGAGCGCGGCCTCGCCGCGGCCGACCATGTGCTGGAGCAGCGCTACCAGATGTCGCCGATCGAGCATGCGCCGACCGAGACCAACGGCTCGATCGCCGCGCCCGACACCAATGGCCGCTACATCGTCTACACCTCGACCCAGGCTCTGTTCTTCTCGCTCGACACCTGCGCGAAGATTCTCGACGTGCCCTCGAACACCTTCCATTTCATCGGCGGCACCGTCGGCGGTGGTTTCGGCGGCAAGGTCGATACGCTCACCGAACCGCTCTGCATCCTCGGCGCGATGCTCACCGGGCGTCCGGTGCGCTATGTGCTCGGACGCGATGAAGAGATGCAATTCGGTTCGCCGCGCGGCGCCGAGCGCATCTACATCAAGGACGGCGTGATGCGCGACGGGCGGATCGTCGCGCGCAAGATCCGCGCTTTTTTCGACAGCGGCGCCTATACGCGGCTGTCGAGCTACGCCGCCGTCAAATGCGCCGCGCATCTGCCGGGGCCGTACACGATCCCCAACGTCTATGGCGATGTCTATTGCGTCTTCACCAACCGCACGCCGGCGACCGCGATGCGCGGCTTCGGCGTCACCGCGATGGACTTTGCGATCGAGTGCCAGATGGACAAGCTCGCGCATCTCGTCGGCATGGACCCGATGGAGTTCCGCATCCTCAACGCCTATCGCGACGGCGACATGAAGGCGCATCGCCGCGAGGCCAAGAACTGCGCGCTGATCGAATGCGTCCAGGTCGCCGCCGAGAAGGCCAAATGGCCGATCCGCGAGGAGTTCAAGCGCGCTTCCTCGCGCAAAGAGGGCGGCGGCAGCCGCGCCGCGATCCCGCCGACGCCGCGCGATTCCTACGCACCAGTCGCGACGCCGTCGCAGCAGCGGACGACCTATGACCGCGCGCCGGCCGCCTCGCGTGAGCCACCTCCGCCGCCGCCGCCCCCTCCCCCGCGGCCGCAGGCGCCGTCGCATGGCGCGGCCCGCTTCTCCTCCGTCTTCGGCACCAGGAGGCGCTGATCATGACCAGGCATCGCGGACGCGGCATCGCATCGATCAACTACCCGATCGGGATGAATCTCGGCGGCGATCCCAGCCAGGCGCTGGTGCATTCCAATCCCAGTGGCAAGTTCACGGTGGCGCTGTCCTCGATCGATCTCGGCCAGGGCATGAAGTCGGTGACGCGGCAGATCTGCGCGGAGACGCTCGGCGTGCCGGTCGAGGACGTCTATGTCGACACCGCCGATTCCGACACCGGGCCGCATTGCATGGGCTCGTTCGCCTCGCGCGGCACCCATCGCGTCGGCAATGCGGTAATGATGGCCGCACGCGAAGCGCGCGGTGTGATGATGGAGGCCGCCGCCGAAGAGCTGGAGGTGAACGCCGCCGATCTCGAGACCGACGGCCGCGGCAACATTCACGTCAAAGGCGCGCCGCACCGTTCGATTTCGACCAGGGACGTGGCGATCGCCGCGCAGTTCAAGCAGGGCAAGACGATCTCCGGCCGCGGCATCTTCCTGGTGCCGCTTTCCGACGTCGACCCTGAAACCGGCGAGATGTCGCCTGCCACATGCTACGCACATGCCTGCCTGGTCGCCGAGGTCGAGGTCGACGACGAGACCGGCGAAGTCGCGATGGTCCGCATGGACAGCGCCTACGAATTGGGACGCGCGCTCAATCCGCGGCTGGTGGAGCAGCAACTGGTCGGCGGCGCCTGGATGGGCATCAGCCACGCGCTCTACGAGACTCCCGAGCCCTATTATCCCGACCCGAGCCACGGGCCGCGCGACTTCGTCGAATATCTGATGCCGGGGCCCGGCGACATCTGCCCGCATGACATCGCCGTGCTGGAGCGCCCTGCGGCCGACGGGCCGTTCGGCGCCAAGGGCCCGGGCGAGATGTGCGCCAACCCGGTGCTGCCGGCCGTGGCGAACGCGATCTTCAACGCCGTCGGGGTCCGCATCGACGAATTGCCGATCACGCCGGAACGCGTATTGCGCGCCATCAAGGCGCAGGGCGGCGCGCGGCCGCAGGCGCGAGCATGATGAGATCAGGTCGAATGTATCCGCGATGGCTGCTCTGCTCCCTCTCCCGCTTGCGGGGGAGGGCTGGGGTGGGGGTCTCTCCGCGATTCACCCTATCCGATCGTGGGGAGAGAGCCCCCACCCGGCGCTTCGCGCCGACCTCCCCCGCAAGCGGGAGAGGTGAACGCGCGCGCAAGCCGCTTCAATCAAATCGCATTAGGCGCTAGAGGCACATATGCCGGTTCGCAGCAACATCGTCGGCATCAACAGCCCGGAAGCGCTGGAGAAGGCGCTGCGCGCGGCCTATTACCTCGCCGACGACGGCATCGCGACATCAGCCTATCTCTCGCTCGCGCTCGGCAAGCCGTTGCTGCTTGAAGGCGCGCCCGGCGTCGGCAAGACCGAAGCCGCCAAGGCGATCGCCGCCGTGCTCGGCCGCAGGCTGATCCGCCTGCAATGCTATGAGGGCATCGACGCCGCCGCTGCGCTCTACGAGTGGAACTATCCGCGCCAGATGCTGGCGATCCGGCAGGCCGGCGACGAGACCATCGACATCTATGGCGAGACCTTCCTGATCGAGCGGCCGATGCTCGCCGCATTGCGCGCGCCCGACTCGACCGTGCTCTTGATCGACGAGATCGACCGCGCCGACCAGGAGTTCGAGGCCTTCCTGCTCGAATTCCTCTCGGACTTCCAGATCTCGATTCCCGAGCGCGGCACGGTGCGCGCGTCGGAACATCCGGTCGTGGTGTTGACCTCGAACCGCACGCGCGATCTGCATGAGGCGCTGCGCCGCCGCTGCGTCTATCACTGGATCGACTATCCGACCGCCGAGCGCGAAGCGCGCATCGTCATGATGCGTGCCTTCAGCGTCGCCGAAGCGACCGCCCGCGCCGTCGTCGCCGCTGTCGGCAAGCTCAGGCGCGAGCCCCTGAGCAAAGCGCCCGGCATCGCCGAGGCCGTCGACTGGGCGGAGGCCGCAACGCTCCTGCACAAGGGCGGCGCGCGCTGGCCGGATGCATTCAAGCGATCGATCGGCGTCGCGCTGAAGGACGAGGAGGATCTGCATTTCATCTCGCCCCGGCTCGACGCGCTGATAGCGGAGGCTGCCGCGTGAGCGACGAACTGCGACTGCCGCGTGCCGCACAGGTGTTCATCTCCTTTGTCGCGCTGTTGCGCCGCAACGGCTTCGCGGTTGCGCCGGAGCAGACCACCGCCTTCCTCGCCGCGATCGAACTGCTCGGACCGCGCAGCCTGGAGCACATCCGCCTCGCGGGTCTGGCGACGCTGGCACCGCCGCCGGAACGGCGCGCGACTTATGACCGGCTGTTCGATATTCACTTTCGCGGCGCCGAGGCCATCGAACGGGCCGAGGGCGAAGACGAGGAAATCGTCCGCCTGCAGGAGGAAGGCCGCGGCGAGGATGAACCGCCGCTCGCCGACGAGGCCAACGAATCCGGCCTCACCGCCGCCCGCACGGAGGCCTTGGTCGAGCGCCGCTTCGCGCACGGCACGACCAACGACGCATTGCGTCGCCTCTCACGCCAAGCGCCGAAGCGACTGCCGCGCCGCCGCGGCCACCGGCGGATGCGCGCGCGCCGCGGCCCCTTCGCCGATATCCGCCGCACCTTGCGTGACAGCGTGCGCAACGACGGCGAGGTGCTGCGGCTCGGCCATCTGAGGCGTCGGCTGCGGCCGCGGAAAATCCTGCTGCTGATCGACGTCTCCGGCTCGATGAAGGCGCGCACCGAGGAGAACATGAGAATCGCGCATGCGCTGGTGCAGGCCGCGCGCAATGTCGAAGTGTTCACCTTCGGCACCAGGCTGACGCGCGTCACCCGCGCGCTGCGGCTGAAACGCCGTGAGCAGGCGCTGAACGCGGCCGCGCATCTCGTCAGCGACTGGGACGGCGGGACGCGCATTGGCGACGCCTTGCAGGCGTTCCTCGCCGTGCCGCGGTTCGGCGGCTACGCGCGGGGCGCCGCCGTGGTCGTGGTCTCCGATGGATTGGAACGCGGCGACGTCTCCGCTTTGCGCGATGCGGTCGCCAAATTGTCGCGACGCGCCTGGTCCCTGAGCTGGCTGACGCCGCTTGCGAGCGGGCCGGGCTTCCGGCCGCAGACCGAAGCGCTGATCGCGATTGAGCGTTTCGTCAACGATCTCTCCGACGGCGGGTCGAGCGCCGCCGTCGTATCGCACCTGTTGTCGCTCGGCGGAAGGAGAGCGGCATGACCGACATCGTCGACGCCCACCACCACATCTGGCGGCAGGCCGATCTCGCCTGGCTGTCCGGCCCGATGCAGCCGCGCATCTTCGGCCCCTATGAGCCGATCCGCCGCGACTATCCGCTTCCAGAATATCTCGACGACCTCGCCGGCACCGGCGTGATCCGCTCGGTCTATGTGCAGACCAACTGGCCCACTGATCGCTTCGAGGACGAGGCGGCCTGGGTGCAGCAGACGGCGGGCGAGCATGGCTGGCCGCACGCCATCGTCGCCTATGCCGATTTCTCCGCCGGCGACGTGCGCCCGCAACTCGATCGCCTCGCGCGCTATCCGCTGGTGCGCGGCGTACGCATGCAGTTGCACTGGCACGAAAATCCGCTCTACCGTTTCGCCGCGCGCGCCGACCTCTGCGCCGATCCCGTGATCCGCCGCAACGTCGCCCGCCTCGCCGATTACGGCTGGAACTTTGACCTGCAGGTGTTCGCGCCGCAGATGACGGAGGCCGCCGGCCTCGCCGAAGCCTGCCCCGAGGTGACCTTCGTCCTGCAGCACGCCGGCATGCTGGAAGACCTGTCGCCACAAGGCCGCGCCGCCTGGCGCGCCGGCATGGCAAGGCTCGCAAGCTGCCCGAACGTCGTTTCGAAACTGTCGGGACTTGGCACCTTCATTCACCGCAACGATCTCACCCATATCCGCGAGGTGATCGAGGACACCGTCAACATCTTCGGCGCCGAGCGCTGCCTGTTCGGCTCGAACTTCCCCATCGAGAAACTCTGGACCAGCTATCGCGAACTGATTGCCACCTATCGCGCGGCCACCGTGCAGCTTCGAGCAGAGCAGCGCGACGCGATCTTCAGGACCACCGCGATGCGCGTCTATCGTATCGATCGGTGACGGCACAGGAAGAAATCGCCGCACAAAGCAAAGATAAATCGGGAGGGAATGGATGCCGCTGGAAATCAAGATCCTAGACTATGGCGATATCGAACTGGAGTCGAGCTTCCTCGTGCTCGGGCGCGACTGCGGCCGCACTCGCCGCGTGCTGACGCTCGGCTTCCTGATCCTTGGCGGCCCCTATCCTGTCGTGGTCGACACCGGCTATCGCTCCAACCAGATCATGGAGACGCTCGGCATGCGCGGCCTGCAATTCCACGAGAACATGATCGAGAACCAGCTCGCGCGTCACGGCGTACGCATGGGCGACGTGCGCTTCGTCTGCCACACCCATCTGCACATCGACCATGCCGGCAAGGACGATCTGTTTCCGATGAACACGACCGTCGTCCTCAACCGCCGCGAGCTGGAATACTCCGTGTCCGGATTGATGCATCCGCAATATCCGGCGCCCGACATCAAGCATCTCGTCGACCGTTTGCACACCAAGGGCGCGCTGCGCTTCCTCGATCTCGAGATCACCGGCCCGATCGAACTGATGCCCGGCGTCTATTGCGACGCCGCCAATGCCCACACCGAAGGCTCGATGAACATCCACGTCCACACCGCCGACGGCATCGCCACGATCTGCGGCGACGTGATCTATGATTTCAACGACCAGATCGTGACGCCCTTCAACGAGATCCACGACTGGGAGCCGCGCACGACCGGCAATCACGGCACCACCAAGCGCGCGGAGAAGGCCGCGATCAAGAAACTCCTGAGCGGCTCACGCTATCTGCTGCCGGTTCACGACCGGCCCGCCAAGATCGAAGGCGGCGCGGTGGTCGGCCGATTGCACGACCAGGTGCCGGGCCCGATCGTGCAAAGCCTGCCGGAGCGCCACTGGTTCCCGGCGTGACCGCAAGAGGACTTTAGCCCATGACGCACGTCACCCTGCGGCCGGAATTCGAGCACCTGATCGATCCCTATGCGCCGGTCGGCCAGGTGGGCACGGGCTTCGAGTTCACGGAGGGACCAATCTGGCATCCGACCGACCACTATCTGTTGTTCTCGGACATGCCGGCCGATGTGCGCCGGCGGTGGGATGCGCGGCGCGGCGTCGTCGAGGTCAGGCGCCCTTCGAACAAATGCAACGGCATGACCTATGACGCGGAGCTGAACCTGATTGTCTGCGAGCATGCCACCTCCTCGCTGATCCGCGAACGGCCGGATGGCCGCCGCGAAGTGCTCGCCTCGCATTTCGAGAACCAGGAGCTCAACAGCCCGAACGACGTCTGCGTCCATTCGAGCGGCGCGATCTACTTCTCCGATCCATGGTATGGCCGCATGCCGGTCTATGGCGTCGAGCGGCCGCGCCAGCTCGGCTTCCAGGGCGTCTATCGCGTGCCGCCCGGCGGCGGCGCGCCTCGCCTGCTTGTCGACCGTAATTTATTCGAGCAGCCGAACGGCCTCTGCTTCTCGCCGGATGAACGCGTGCTCTATGTCAACGACACCGTGCAGGCGCTGATCCGCGCCTTCGACGTCGAGGCCGACGGCGCGCTCGCCAATCCGCGCGTCTTTGCCAGCAACATCCGTTCCGAGTTCGAGCCCGGCGTACCCGACGGCATGAAATGCGACCAGCACGGCAATGTCTGGGTCACCGCGCCCGGCGGCGTCTGGGTCTATTCGCGCAGCGGCGAATTGCTCGGCAAGGTGCGCATGCCCGAGCTCGTCGCCAATCTCGCCTGGGGCGGCGCAGACTTCCGCACGCTCTATCTGACCGCGACCCATTCGGTCTACGCGATCCCGACCAAGGTCGGTCCGCGCCACGAGCCCTATATGAGCGGCCGGCGCGGCGGCGCGGCTGCGGCCTCTTCGGCGCCGGCGCCCAACCTGACCGATGGCGACATGCAGCTTGATCCGCAGCGCTGTGCGATGATCATCCAGGATCTGCAGAACGACGTGATCATGGACGGCGGCGCGTTCGCGGAGTCTGGCGCGCCGGCGCACGCGCGGCAGCAGCGCGTCGTCGACAATGTCCGGCGGCTTGCCGAAGTCGCGCGCTCGCGTGGCGTCGTCGTCATCCACGTCTGGTTCATCGTCGAGCCGGGCGCGCCGGGTGTGATGCTGAATGCGCCGTTGTTCGAAGGGCTCGTCGACAGCAAGGCGATGGTGCGCGGCAGTTGGGGTGCGGCACCGGTGTCCGGGCTCGAGCCGCGCGTCGGCGATTTCGTCGTCGAGAAGATGCGGATGAGCGCCTGGGAAGGCACGCGGTTAGAGACCATCCTCAAAGCCACCGGCCGCGACATGATCATCAATACCGGCGCCTGGACCAACATGTCGGTCGAGCACACCGCCCGCACCGGCGCCGACAAGGGCTATTTCATGATCGTGCCGGAGGATTGCTGCTCGACCATGAACGCGGACTGGCACAATGCCTCGATCAACTTCGCACTGCAGAACGTCGCGGTGGTGACCAACGCCGACACCGTCATCAAGGCCTTGGAGTAAAAGCGCGGAGGTGCCCAAGCTCCTTCATCTCGCCTGCTCGCCGCGCGCCGATTCGGAATCGGCCACAGGCGCCCGCGTCTTCCTCGACCATTTCCGCAAGGCCCGGCCGGACTGGGATATCGACCTGATGGACCTCTGGCGCGATCATCTGCCGGAATTTTCCGGCGCTATCGTGGAAGCCAAATACGCGCGTCTAAAGGGACAGGCCTTCACCGACGCGCAGCGTGACGGCTTCGCTCCTGCTGAACGCATCGCGCTGCGCCTTGCGCTTGCCGATCGTGTGCTGATCTCAACGCCGATGTGGAATTTCAGCATTCCCTACAGACTGAAGCAGTGGCTCGACGTGATCATCCAGCCCGGACTGACGTTCCGCTTCAATCCATCGCAAGGCTATCTGCCGCTGCTCAAGGACCGGCCGACGCTCGTCATCCTCGCCAGCGGCAGCGACTTCGTCACCGGCATGAATCGCGGACGCATCGACATGGCGACGCCGTACTTGCGCGAGGCGCTCCGCTTCATCGGCATCAGCAGCGTCCGCTTCGTGCCGATCGGCCCGACCACCGGGCCGCTTGAGCCGATCCGGATCGCCCGCGAGAATGCCCATCGTCGCCTCGCCGAGATGGCGACGAACTTTTGATCAGGATGACAAGCGACGTTCAGGGCCCCTCCCACCGTCATTCCGGGGCGCGCGAAGCGCGAGCCCGGAATCCATCGGGCCGCATGCGCAGGTGGAGAAATGGATTCCGGGCTCATCGCTTCGCGATGCCCCGGAATGACAGGAGTGGGCTCGGCGCGAGGTGCGACAAACCAACCCGACGGGCAAATCACCGAAAGTCTGTCCAGACTATCGACGAAAAATATTCTGCTTTCGCCGTCGGGCAAATCAGTGATTTAACTCTGCGCGTCTCACCCGGATGAGGGGCGGCTCGCGATCGTCACGAACGTTGCGGTGAGATGCGGTGGACGCGATGCGTGCGACTGACGAGCGCAGGTAACGCGGACGGCGAAGTCGTGTGGTTCTGGCGCCCCGACGCTG
Source organism: Bradyrhizobium sp. USDA 10063 (assembly GCF_054063735.1). Lineage (NCBI taxonomy): Bacteria > Pseudomonadati > Pseudomonadota > Alphaproteobacteria > Hyphomicrobiales > Nitrobacteraceae > Bradyrhizobium > Bradyrhizobium sp. USDA 10063. The sequence continues at coordinate 3,090,365 of NZ_JBSSGP010000002.1, forward strand.
GCGCTAAGTTTTTTGCGCGAACTTTTTCGCGCAAGAGATGACGGTGGCAAGAAAGCCCGGTCACCGGGAAGAGCACGAAGTAAGCTGTAACACCATCGCGCAGGGAAAGCCGGAGCTGCTTCGGTTGACCTGTGGTCCTACCCCCGTGCTTTTTGTTGCACGGGGCCCACGGGTGCAACCGGCACCCGGCTTTCCCTGCGCCCTCTGTATTCGAGGAGGGTGGAAAGTGACGCAAAGCTCGGGCGCAACGCGCCGCGAGAGTGCGGACTCACATCCCCTCCGCTGTTTGACAATTGAATCAGAACTCACCTCCCGTCGCCCCGGGCTTGCGCGCCGCGGCGAAGCCTCTTGGCGTAGCCGGGACCCGGGACCCATAACCACAGGCCTTTGTAATGTGCTCCGCTGCAACCGCTTGCCCGTGCCACAACACCTCCCTGTGGTTATGGGTCCCCGCCTTCGCGGGGACGACACCGAATATGCCGTAGAAAGGAACGTGCGCCGCTCCATCCCCTCACCCTGAGGAGCCGCGAAGCGGCGTCTCGAAGGGCGAGGCCACCGGCGGGGCCTTATCCTTCGAGACGCGGCGAAGACGCCGCTCCTCAGGATGAGGGAAGACAGCGGTGTCGAATGCAATTCACGACATCAGGCTTGCGATCCAGCCCTTCTTCTCGCCTGCTTCCGCCGCTACATCCGGCGTCCCGCCCGCCGCGGCCGCAAAGCGCGTGAAGAATTCACCGGCGAGCTTCTTCGCCGTGGAATCGATCAGCCGCGAGCCGAGTTGCGCGAGCTTGCCGCCGATCTGCGCATCGACCTCATAATGCAGCACCGTGACATCGGCGCTTTCCGCCTCAAGCCGCACCGTCGCGCCGCCCTTGGCGAAGCCGGCGACACCGCCGGAGCCTTCGCCCGAAATGCGATAGCTGTTCGGCGGATCGAGATCGGACAACGTCACCTTGCCGCCGAAGGATGCCTTCACCGGTCCGACCTTGATGACGACGGTCGCAATCATCTCGGTCGGCGAAGTCATCTCCAGAGACTCGCAGCCGGGAATGCACTGCTTGAGCACAACAGGATGGTTCAGCATCGCCCACACCTTTTCCTTCGATGCGGGAATGCGCTGGCTGTCGTTCATCTGCATGTTCAGTTCCTTGTGACTTCAGGCGGAAACCGGCGCGCGCTGGCCGCGTCGCCGCTCGATCGTGATCTCGGCCAGGATCGACATCGCGATTTCCTCCGGCGTGATGGCGCCGAGGTCGAGGCCGGCCGGCGCCTTGACGCGGTCGACCAGCGACGAGTCCACGCCCTCGCCGATCAGCTTCGCGCGCAGCGAAGCCATCTTGCGACGGCTGCCGACGAAAGCGTGATAGCAGGCATCGATCGCGACCGCCGCGCGCAACGCGGCTTCGTCGCCCTTGCCTTGCGTCGACACCACAATGAAGCGCTTCGCATCGTTCAGTTTGCCCAGCTGGAAGCCATCGATCCGCTCGTCGGCGTCAGGCTCGGCGGGAACATCGGCCGCTGGCGCGGCGAGCGTGACGTGATAGCCGAGCGTGCGCGCCTGCGCGGCAAGCGACAGCGCCACCGGGCTCGCGCCGAGAATAATGAGCGAGGGATGCGGCAGCACCGGCTCGACGAAGATGTCCATGGTACCCTTGCTCGGGCACATGTTGCTGGCGAAGCGGATGCCGCCGCGGCTCTCACCGGGTTTGACACCGAGCTCGGCGAGCAGATCCTGCGGCTGCACCGACACCATCCGCGGCACGCCATCGGCGAGCGCCTCGCGCGCCGCCTTCAGCACCGCGCTGCGCGCACAACCACCGCCGATCCAGCCAGCAACGATGGTGCCGTCAGGCGCGATGATCGCCTTCGCGCCGGCCTTCGCCGCCGTGACCGAGACCGTGCGCACCACGGTCGCGAGCACAAAGGCCCGCTCGGCCGACTTCATCTGCGCGACCAGGTCCATGACTTCGACATGAGCAGTCATCGGAAGCCTCCTTCAAAGCTTCGCCAGATAGGGCTCGAGCGCGCGCAGGCTCTGCAGCGTGTTGGCGGGCGCATAGAGATCGACATGCGGCAGTGCCGCCTTGATGCCGAGCGCCTCCGGCGCATAGCCCTCCCAGGCCATCATCGGATTGAGCCAGACGATGCGGCGGCAGCGCCGTGCGAGCTGTGCCATCTCGCGGCCGAGCAGCGCCGCATCGCCGGTCTCGTAGCCGTCGGACACGATCATCACGCAACTGCGCGAATGGATGACGCGCGCGGCATGCCAGCGGTTGAAGGTCTGCAGGCTCTCGCCGATCCTTGTGCCGCCGCCCGCGCCCTGCGCCATGATCGAGAGACGATCGAGTGCGCGGCCGGCGTCCTTCTCCTTCATGGCGTCGGAGACATAGGCGAGACGGGTATGAAACAGGAACGCCTCGGCCTCGCGGAATTCGTCGAGCACGCCGTGGATAAAGCGTAGGAACACGCCGGTGTACATGCTCATCGAGCCGGACGCATCCAGCAGCACGATCAGCCGCAGCGGCTTGTCCTTGCGCTGCCGCTTCACCAGGCTGATCGGCACGCCGCCATGATTGATATTGCGGTGGATGGTGCGGCGCAGATCGAGCCGATAGCCGCGCCGCCGCGCAAGATCCCGCCGCGTCAGCCGCGTGCGCATGACCTTCGCGAGTTGCGCCGCAGCTTCGTGAGCCTGCGCAACCTGCTCGGGATCGGCGAGCTTGCGGAAATCGACCTCGGCGAGATTCTCCGCGCGCGAAGCGCCTTCCATCTGTCCCTCGCCGCTCTGCCCCTCGGGCACGTCATCGGAGGACGGGATTTGATCGGTGGCAGATTGGCTTCCGCCCGGCTCGGCCTGGCCATCCTGCAGCGCCTTCAGCGACGGGCTGTTCGCCGCCTGTCCCGACGCCATCGTCCGCGACCGCGAACGCACGCGTTTTCCGAGCCAGAACGCATCAAACAGCCCGTCGAACTTCTCCCAGTCCGACTTCCGCGCCGAGAACAGATGCTTGAACGCCGACCGCAACAATCCGGGCCGCGCCGCATAGCCTTCGGCCATCAGCGCAGCGGCATCACGGCTTTCGGCAAGCCCGATGCGAAAGCCATTGTCGCGCAACGTCCGGAGAAAGGCTGCAAGCCGGCCCGAGACCAGGCGCGAGACCTCATCGATCTCTTCGAAGCCCGGATTGGTGCCGCAGCAGCTCATGCGACCTTCCCCAGCAGCCGCTGCGTCACCTCAGGCTTGAAGCGGGCGCGATCCTCATGAGTCTTGAGCAGGCAGATCAACGTCTCATGCACCGTCTCCGGCGCATCTTTGAGATCGCGGATATCGAGACCTACCAGCGCCGCCGCCCAGTCCAGCGTCTCGGCGACGCCGGGGACCTTGCGCAGGTCCTCCTTGCGGATCGCCTCGACCATCCGCGCGATCTGCAGCGACAGCGACGGGCTCGCATTCGTAATCCGCGCCAGGATGATGCGCGTCTCGCGATCGACATCGGGATAGTCGACGTAGTGGTAGAGGCAGCGTCGCCGCAGCGCATCGGACAGCTCGCGCGTGCCGTTGGACGTCAGCACGACATGCGGGATCGTGACGGCAGAGACGGTGCCGAGCTCGGGAATCGAGACCTGGAAGTCCGACAGCAGTTCGAGCAGGAACGCCTCGAACTCGTCATCGGCGCGATCGATCTCGTCGATCAGCAGCACGGGGGCCTGCTCGCGGCGGATCGCGGCGAGCAGCGGCCGTTCGAGAAGATACTTTTCGGAGAAGATCCGGTCCTCGACCGCGTCGGCATCCTCGCCATGATGGGCCTGGATCGCCAGGAGCTGCCGCTGGTAGTTCCATTCGTAGAGCGCGGCGGACTGGTCGAGCCCTTCATAGCATTGCAGGCGGATCAGTCCGGTGGAATAGGCCTGCGCCAGCGCTTTCGCGACCTCGGTCTTGCCGACGCCCGCCTCGCCCTCCAGCAGCAGCGGGCGCCGCAGCAATTGCATCAGCGAGATCGCGGTCGCAAGCTCCGCATCGGCGATGTAACCCGATCTAGCCAGCGCTTGCGCGATCTCCTCACGTCCCTTCATCTAGGCGACCGCTCCGAGAGTCTTCGCCGCCTTCCAGTTGCGCCAGAAGTCGTGCGGCATCTGGATGTGGGTCGAGCCGAGGAACGAGAAGGCGTCGTTGACGGCGTTGGAGAACGCCGGCACGCCGCCGACATTCGGGCTCTCGCCGACACCCTTGGCGCCGATCGGATGATGCGGCGACGGCGTTACCGTGAAGTCGGTCTCCCAGTGCGGCGTCTCAACCATGGTCGGCATGAAGAAATCCATGAACGAGCCGGTCACGACGTTGCCGGTGTCGTCGTAGCGGATCTCCTGGCCCATCGCGATCGCGAAGGCCTCGGTGAGCCCGCCATGCACCTGGCCCTCGATGATCATCGGGTTGATCCGAGTGCCGCAATCGTCGAGCGCATAGAAGCGCCGGACCTTGTACACGCCTGTATCGACGTCGATGTCCATCACGCAGAGATAGGCGCCGAACGGATAGGTCATGTTGGGCGGATCGTAATAGCTCACCGCCTCCAGCCCCGGCTCCATGCCCGGCGGCACGGAGTTGTAGGCCGCCCAGCAGATGTCCTTCATCGACATGAACTTCTCCGGCAGGCCCTTGACGCGGAAGCCGTCGATGTCCCACTCGAGATCGTCCTCGTGGACTTCGAGCTTGTAGGCCGCGATCATCTGCGCCTTCGCCTTGATCTTGCGCGCCGCCATCGCGATCGCGGCGCCTGCGACCGGCGTCGAGCGCGAGCCGTAAGTGCCGAGCCCGTAGGGCGCAGTATCGGTGTTGCCCTCCTCGACCATGATGTTGTCGGCGGGAATGCCGATTTCGGTCGCGATGATCTGAGCCCAGGTGGTCTCGTGGCCCTGGCCCTGGCTCTTGGTGCCCATGCGCGCGATGCCCGCACCGGTCGGATGCATGCGGATCTCGCAGGAGTCGAACATCGCGATGCCGAGGATGTCGCAATTCTTCGACGGGCCGGCGCCGACGATCTCGGTGAAGAAGGACACGCCGAGCCCCATGATCTCGCGCGTCTCGCCGCGCTTGAAGGCCGCGCGCCTCGAAGCCTGCTCCTTGCGGAGCGCGGCGTAGTCAGTCACCTCCATCATCTTGCGCATAGCGGTGTGGTAATCGCCGGAGTCGTACTCCCAGCCAAGCGCCGAGTGATACGGGAACTGCTCCGGCTTGATGAAATTCTTCAGCCGCAGCTCTGCCGGGTCCATGCCGAGCTTCTGCGCCAGGATGTCCATGGCACGCTCGATGCAATAGGCCGCCTCGGTGACGCGGAAGGAGCAGCGATAGGCAACCCCGCCCGGCGCCTTGTTGGTGTAGACGCCGTCAACGGCCAGATGCGCAGTCGGGAAGTCATAGGAGCCGGTGACGATGTTGAAGAAGCCCGCCGGCCATTTCGACGGGTCGGCGCAGGCATCGAAGGCGCCGTGATCGGCGAGCACATGGACGCGAAGGCCGGTGACCTTGCCCTCCTTGGTCGCGGCGATCTCGGTCGTCATATGGTAGTCGCGCGCAAACGAAGTTGCAGTCAGGTTCTCGATCCGGTCCTCGACCCATTTCACCGGTTTGCCGGTGACGATGGAGGCGACCGCCGCGCAGATATAGCCGGGATAGGCGCCGACCTTGTTGCCGAAGCCGCCGCCGATGTCGGGGGAGATCACGTGGATCTTCTGCTCCGGCAGTTTCGCTATCAGCGACACAACCGTGCGGATCACGTGCGGCGCCTGGAAGGTGCCCCAGATCGTCAGCTCGCCCTTGACCTTGTCGAAGGAGCAGACGCACTGGCAGGTCTCGAGCGGCGACGGATGGGTGCGGTGATAGGAGATCATCTCCTTGATCGTGACCTCCGCCTTACGGAAAGCCGCATCGGTCAGGTCCTTGTCGCCGACCGTCCACTCGAAGATATGGTTGTGGTGCTTGCGCGGGCCGTGCGCGCCGGTGGTCTTTCCGGCGAGATCCTCGCGCAACACCGGCGCATTATGGTCCATCGCCTTGAACGGATCGACCAGCGGGGCGAGCTGCTCGTATTCGACCTCGACCTTGTTGATGCCGTCATCGGCGGCGTAGCGGTCGGTCGCGACCACAAATGCCACCTCCTGATTCTGGAACAGCACCTTGCCGTCGGCCAGCACCATCTGCACGTCGCCGGCGAGCGTCGGCATCCAGGCGAGGTTGACGGTCTTCAGCGTCTCGGCGGTGATCACCGCGAGCACGCCCGGCACCTTCAGCGCCTCTTCGGTCTTGATCGCCTTGACGCGCGCATGCGCATGCGGCGAGCGGACGAAATCACCATGCAGCATGCCCGGCAGCTTGACGTCGTCGACATAGTTGCCCTTGCCTTGCGTGAAGCGGATGTCCTCGACGCGCTTGCGCTTGCAGCCCATGCCTTCGAGGGCGGCGGTGCGTTGTTCCCGCGTGGGAGTCATGTCGTTCATTCCGCGGCCTCCTTGAATTCGACATTGTTGAGCTTGGCGGCGGCGTACTGGATCGCCCGAACGATGTTCTGGTACCCGGTGCAGCGGCAGAGATTGCCCGACATGCCGATCCGGATTTCCTGCTCGGTCGGCGACGAGTTCTCTTGCAGCAGCCGGTGCGCGCGCATGATCATGCCTGGCGTGCAGAAGCCGCATTGCAGTCCGTGCATCATGCGGAAACCTTCCTGCAGCGCCGACAGCGAGCCGTCGGGATTGGCCATGCCTTCGACGGTGGTGATCTCGGAGCCGTCGGCCTGCACCGCGAACATCGTACAGCTCTTCACCGACATGCCGTCGAGGTCGACGGTGCAGGCGCCGCAATGGGTGGTCTCGCAGCCGACATGGGTGCCGGTGAGTTGCAGGTTCTCGCGGATGAAATGCACGAGGAGCGTGCGCGGCTCGACCAGCCCTTCGACCTCCGCGCCGTTGACCTTCATGGTCACGTGTGTCTTTGCCATCTGTTCCCTCCCTCTAAAGCTTGAGCATGATCTTTTCGGAAAACCGGCTTCCACTTTTCCGGATCATGCTCTATGCCGCCCGGCCCGCGGCGCGCTGCAGCGCCCGCATCACCATGATGCCGCCGACCTGCCTGCGGTATTCGACTGGACCTCGGGCGTCCGCCGCCGGCGACATGATCGCTTCCGCTGCGGCCGCGGCTTGCTTCAAGGTGGCTGCATCGAGACTGGTGCCGATGACAGCATTGGCAGCGTCCGTCGCCAGCAGCGGTGTCTCGTGCAGATTGGTCAGCCCGATCGCGCAGGTCGCGACCTTGCCGCCCGCCATGGTCAGCACGACGGCCGCGGCGGCGGTGGCGTAATCGCCCACCTTGCGCTTCAGCTTCTCATAAGCGTAGCCGTGACCGGCCGGCGGAGCCGGAATGAAGATCGACGTCAGGATTTCGCCAGGCTCAAGTGCGGTAAAATAGGCGCCCTGATAAAATTCGCTCGCCGCGACCTCGCGCTCACCGCCGGGTCCGGTCAGACGGAAATTCGCGCCGAGCACCATCATCAGCGCCGGCATGTCGTTGCCGGGATCGCCATTGGCGACATTGCCGCCGATGGTGCCGAGATAGCGGACCTGGGGATCGGCGATCAGGGCGGCTGCCTCCTGCAGGACCGGCAAGGATTGCCGGATTTCCCCGGAGGCAAGCAGCTCGTGCTGGGTGGTCATCGCGCCGATCACGATCGTTTCGCCGTAGCGACGGATGCCCTTGAGATCGGCGACGCCGTGAAGGTCGACCAGATGAGCGGGCGCGGCGAGCCGCAGCTTCATCATCGGCACCAGGCTGTGCCCGCCGGCCAGGGGCCGGGCGTCGTCGCCCAGATCGGCCAGCAATTTGACGGCGTCGGCCAGGCTTGCCGGCCGGTGATAGCTGAAGGGTCCCGGGATCATCGCTTCCTCCAATCGTCCTTTGGCGCCGGTCGGGCGCGCGGACGTTGGCGGGACGGTCTCTCCGGTTTTTCCCGATCGCAATCGTTCGGGCACGGAATGGGGTTTTTCGCACGAAATGCGGATGGCGGGACACGAATTGCGTCAACCGCTGCGACCTACGGCCGGCGGCTGGGCCTAGGCATGGCGACGGGTAAGACCAAGTCGCGCCTTCACCTCGGCAATCTTGGCGCGGCTGACAGGGACGCGATGCGGCGACGAACCGTCAAGCTCGATGATGGCGCCGTCGCCCTCCCTGCGGACAAAAGCGACATGGGGGATCGCGACGATATGGCTGCGGTGCACCCGCATGAACAGGGCGGGATCGAGTTGCGCTTCAGCCTCCGAGATCGACCACGGGCACATCCGCTCCCGGGTGCCGTCATGGATCCGGGTATAATGAGCATCAGCCCTGACGCTGCGCACATCCGCGATATCTATAAAGTGTGTGCCATCGGCGCCCTCCACCGGCAGTCGCGGCGCAGGTGCCGGACGGGGCGGCCGGCCGACACCGCCAAGCGGGGCCACGCTCATTCGCGGTGCAGCAACGCTGGCCGCGACCTTGTCGGGCCCGAGCGTGTCGGCAGGCAACGCGACCTCACCGGCCATCGCAGGAACCAGATTCTGCCGTCGTGGATCCGGGACCAGCGACAGCAGGAAGCCAGCCGTGATCACGAAGCAGAGCACGGCAACGATGATCGAGAGAATCTGTTGCGATGCAGCAAGGCTGCCGCCAAGATGCTGATGCGCGCCTGCCGCGAGCGGCACGAAATGCATCCCGGCCATCGCCGTGTAATGCATGCCGGAAACCGCGACACCGAAGACGATCGAACTGACGACCAGGCGAAAGCCCTCCTGCTGTGCCAGGAAGGCACGCAGGCCGCCATAGGCTGTCACCATCGCGACGATCACCGACAACAGGACGAACACGCCGTCATGTTCGATCGTGAAGCGACCGGACAGGCCGTGGATGCCGACATAATGCATGCTGGCAATACCGGCGCCGAGCAAAACGGCGGACGAGACCACCCGTTTGAGCGAAGGTTCGCCAATGCTGACGAAGAACAGGGAGATGCCGACCACCAGCGCGCAGATCAGGAACGAGATGATCGTGGGCAGGACCAGATAGACGGTGTCGGGCGGCAGCGGCGCGGCCAGCATGCCGACGAAATGCATGGTCCAGATGCCGACAGCCAGAAACGCGGCGGCGCCCGCGAGCAGGATGCGGTTGCTGCCGCCCGGCGTGCCGCGAATCCGCGCCGCCAGGCTGAAGCCCGTATATCCACCCAGGATCGCGATCGCCACCGACAGCGCGACGAGATAGGGATCGTGTCCTTCGAACATGATCGTCTCGGCCGCCCGTCTCCACGGGCTGGCCCCTCCCTAGCCTTCCTACATAACCGGACAGCTAGAGACAGTCTACCGCTGCAGCGGCACCTTGTTCCCCTCGCAAATGCAATGTTAATTGCAAGGCGATACCGTCATCAGCTCAAGGGCGAATGGCGGCCTATCTCCAACTCGATCGCAGGAGAGGCAACGCTGGTAAATGAAAGTCTCGTCCACGATCTCGAAGAGCTTGTGGTTGCGCGTGCACGTTCAATTGCGAAAGACATCGTCGCGCGCGTTGTCATTTTGTAACCACGTAACATTTGGCCGCATACAAGGAGATGAACCCATGGACAAGGTCGCGCCATTCGGGGCCGCCATCCTCATCCTGCTTCTGACGATTCCGCCAAGCCACGCCGGTCCCTGCGAGGACTCGATCGCACGCGTTCAAGCCCAGGCCGATGCCGCCATCGAGAAGCGCGCCGGCGCCGGGGGTTGGCAGAAGGAGAGTCTCGACGCGACGCGGAACTATCAGCCGACGCCGCGATCGATCGCGGCCACCGAGGGCAAATATGGGCGGCGTCTGCAACGCGTTCTCAACGCGCTCGACCTCGCCCGCGCCGCCGACCGCGCAGGGGATGTGGCGCAATGCAACGCCCAACTGAACAGGGCCACGCGCGCGCTCGCGGCGGCGCGCTAAGCGGTCAGATGCGGCCAGCGTTACTGGGCAGCTTCGCCGGCAGCATAGTGCGCGTTTCGCCACTGGGCCGGCGTGCTTCCCGCGATCCGCTTGAACACCGTGGTGAAATGGGCCTGGGTCTGGAATCCGACACTGAAAGCGACCTCGACGATGGTCATCGTCGTGTGTCGAAGCAGTTCGTCGGCGCGGCGGATGCGCTGCCGCAGCAGATATTCGTGCGGCCGAAGGCCGGTCGCCATCCGGAACTGGGAGGCGAAATGCATCCGGCTCAATCCCGTGACGGCCGCCAGATCAGACAGCGTGATCTTCTTCGATAGATGGCTGTCGACATATTCGGCGACGCGCTTGAGGCGCCATTTCTGCAATCCCCCGATCGGTCGCTCGGCCGGAGCCGCGGGAGCAAATCTTCTATCGTCGATGAACGACCCGTTCCCGTCCTGCAAGCCGAGCAACCTGATAGCGACGGCGAGCCGCAGCGCATCGGCGCGAATTCCGGCATGACGATCATGGGCCTCTCCGGCATCCCCGAGCGCATCCGACAGGCATTTGATGACGGGATCCTTGAGCCGTTCGATCGCAGCCTTGTGCTGGAAGACGTCGAGGCTGTTGGCGGCGTTCAGCAGCGCATCGCGTTCAGCGCCATTCCCCTCGGCATAACCCTGCGCTGCGATCGCGAGCATGACGTGCAGGCGTTCAAAGGCGAGTGCCAAAGGGTCGGTTACGGCTGTCTTGCCGCGATATGGTCTTTCACGGACAGTCGCGTGAAATGGCAGATTATCGTTGACGTGAACGGTGTCATCTCGTCGAAGCTGAATCTGCGGCATGGTACCATCTCTCCGTCGCCATGGTGACCGTAAGCCGGAAGGCCTCTTCAAGTTGGCAATCGAGAGATCACTCTTCTTTGAGCGCCTCGGAGCGGCAGCATTCCGACTTGTGCCTTGGAGAATATCGAGCACTACCGCACGCTCCATTCTACGGGCGTTTTCGCGCACGTATATTGTGGGCTAGGGACATCATACCTTGGTATCTGCTGCGTGCGTTCGGCGGGTGTGGCGTGCGTTCTTGAAATACCGTCGCGGAAGCCGGGAAGTAACTTTTCGGAGAGCTTAACCTCCGGAGAGCCGTCCTATGACAGGTCTGCTTCGGTCGAAGCGAAACCAGCTTTCGCGTACGTCCGGACGACTATCCCCGATCGCCGTACTCGCCGCTTGCATATCGCTGTGGCTCGCCGTCGAATCGATCTCGTTCGAACCCGCAAGCGCGCAGGCAGCGACGCCTGGCGTGCAGCCATTTTCGAATCTCACCTCGCCGTTCGGCTCGGCAACGGGCTCCGTCGTCCGGCCGGCGGGCATTCCGCTGGCATCGACCGAACTTGCGATACCCGGCACAAGTCCGGTCCTGCCGCAATCCGGCGTCAACATGAGCTTTGGAAACGAGAACTGTTTCATCGCCAGCAAACCGGGAGCGGTTTTCGATGGCGGCGGCCTGTCGGGGAATTCATCGACCGGCTGCGGCGCGCGCGGCACCACAAGCATCGTGCGTCCCGCGACTTCGACATCGTCATCCGTGGGACTGAGCGGAATTCCCCTGGGCTCAACTGAACTGGGCGGCGCAGGCCTCAGTCCGGCACTGTCGCTCCCATTACCTACGTCATCGCCAATAGACTCTTCGCCTCCAGCCGAAGCAATGCCTTGCCCGATGGATGGCGCGACAACAACGACAACGGCGCCAAGCGGCTGCTGAGACAGACACATTTGCGAGGCATGCCGTGAAGCGAAAGATCGCGATCGCATTGGTCGTTCTGCTCGTGGTGCTTGCGGGCAGCGGATTCTGGTATTTCAGGCGCTCGCTGCCGTCTGAGCAAGCCGCCGCAGTGCCGATGCCGGCGCCGATCCCGGTGGTTGCGGCGACCGTCACCAGCGGCGACGTTCCGATCTATCTGACCGGCGTCGGCACGGTGATCGCCTACAATACCGACGTTGTGCGCAGCCAGATCCAGGGACAGATCACCCAAATCACCTTCGTCGAAGGACAAACCGTCAAGGCGGGAGATCTGCTGGCGCAGATCGATCCGCGGCCCTATCAGGCGGAGATCGAGCAGCTCACCGCGAACCTCGCCCGCGACAATGCGCAGCTCGAGAACGCGCAGGCCAATCTGGCGCGCTACACCCAGCTCGGCAACAAGGGCTATGCCACCCCGCAACTGGTCCAGACCCAACAGGCGCAGGTGGCGCAACTGCAAAGCGCGGTGAAGGCGGATCAGGCCCAGATCGACGAGGCCAAGATCCAGCTCAGCTACACGCGCTTGACGTCGCCGATTCCCGGCGTGACCGGCGTGCGCCAGATCGACGTCGGCAACATCATTCACCCGACCGATCCGAACGGACTGGTGGTCGTCACCCAGATCGAACCGATTTCACTGATCTTCACCCTGCCCGAAACCTATCTGCCGAAGATCCAGCAGGAGATGGCCAAGGGGCCGCTAAAGGTGATCGCCTACAGCCAGGACAACAAGATCAAGCTGGATGAAGGCAAGCTGCTCCTCGTCGACAACGAGATCGTGCAGACGACAGGGAGCATCCAGCTCAAGGCCGAGTTTCCGAATACCGCGCATCGGCTCTGGCCCGGCCAGCTCGTCAACGTCAACCTGCTGCTCGAAACCCGAACGGATGGGCTGACGATCGCCGCCTCCGCGGTCCAGCAGGGCCAGACCGGCTCCTATGTCTACGTGGTGGCGCCGGATGGCACCGCGCAGTTGCGCTCCGTGAAGGTCGGGCAGATCAGTCAGGGGCAGGCGCTGATCGACGACGGGCTCAAGGCCAACGAGACCGTCGTGGTCGATGGACAATACAGGCTGCAGCAGGGCAGCCGCGTCAGGGAATTGCATGGCAAGGCCGCGACGGAAGCCGACCTGCAAAGCTCGGTGCAGAAGGCCATTCCATGAACCTCTCGGCACCGTTCATCGCCCGGCCGATTGCGACCGTCCTCCTGATGGCCGGGTTATTGCTGTGCGGGCTTGCCGCCTATCCGCTGTTGCCGGTCGGCGCACTGCCAAATGTCAACTACCCCACGATCCAGATCTCGGCGCAATTGCCCGGCGCCGATCCGCAGACGATCGCATCTTCCGTCGCAACGCCGCTCGAGCAGCAATTGAGCCAGATCCCCGGCGTCACGCAACTGACGTCGTCGAGCGCGCTCGGTGTCGCCCAGGTCGTCGTGCAGTTCGAGCTCTCGCGCACCGTCGACAGCGCCGCCGTCGACGTGCTCTCGGCGATCAATGCCGCCAGCCCCTATCTGCCCCAGAACATCCCCTACCCACCGACGATCCGAAAGGTGAACCCGGCCGAGACGCCGATCATGCTGATCGCGCTGACCTCGGAATCGCTGCCGATGACCACGGTCGATGCCTATGCCGAGAACATCCTGCTGCCGAAGATCTCACAGATTCCCGGCGTGGGCCTCGTCGGCATCGGCGGTCAGCAGAAACCCGCCATCCGCATCCAGGTCAATCCGCAGGCGCTTGCGGCACGGGGAATAAGCCTGGAGGACGTTCGCACCGTCATCGCCGGCGCCAATGTCGATCTGCCGAAGGGCACGCTCAACAGCCCGCGCGTGACCTACACGCTCAATACCAACGATCAACTGCTCAACCCCCAAGCCTATGACGAACTGATTATCGCCTACCGCAACGGCTCTCCAGTGCGGATCCGCGATATCGGCAAGGCGATCGAGGCTCCGGAAAACGACCTGCTGGCCGGGTGGTATGACAAGCAGCCGGCGATCATCCTCGCGGTCCAGCGCGTGCCCGGTGCCAACGTCATCGAGACCGTGGACCGAATCAAGAAGCTATTGCCCACGCTTCAGGCTTCCATTCCGCCCGCGATCAAGGTGACGATCGCGGCCGATCGCACCACCACCATCCGCGCCGCCGTCGCCGACGTCCAGTTCACTCTGATGCTGACGGTCGCATTGGTGGTGATGGTGATCTTCCTGTTCCTGCGGAATCTCTGGGCGACCGTGATTCCGGCGGTGACCGTGCCGCTATCGCTGATCGGCACCTTCGCGGCGCTCTACGTGCTGGGCTACAGCCTCGACAACCTGTCGCTGATGGCGCTGTCGATTGCGGTGGGCTTCGTCGTCGACGACGCCGTCGTCGTCATCGAGAACATCGTGCGTCATCTCGAGAAAGGCCTCACCCCGATGCAGGCTGCGCTCAAGGGCTCAGCCGAGATCGGATTCACGATCGTGTCGATCACGCTGTCGCTGATCGCCGTATTCATCCCGCTGTTCCTGATGGGCGGCTATGTCGGCAAGCTGTTCCAGGAATTCGCGATCACGATCACCGCCTCATTGCTGCTGTCGCTCGTGATCTCGCTGACGCTGACGCCGATGATGTGCTCGCGCCTCTTGAAGGACGACAGCCACAAGAAGCATGGCAGGATCTATCTTGCTTTCGAATGGGGCTTCGATTCCCTGCTCGCGCTTTATGCCCGCGGCCTGAAAGTCGTCCTGCGCCATCGCTTCATCACCTTGATGGTGATGCTGGGCACGATCGCGCTCACCGGATATCTCTACGTCATCATTCCGAAAGGCTTCTTCCCGCAGGAAGACACCGGCCAGATCGTCGGCATCACCGAGGCCTCGCAGGATATCTCGTTCCCGGCGATGTCCGAGCGGCAGCAGGCGCTGGTCGACACGCTGCTGAAGGATCCCGCGATCGATTCGGTCGCGAGCTACATCGGGCCGGGCGGGCCGACCGCGACGCTCAATCAGGGCCGCATCTTCATCATGCTCAAGCCCAAGCCGCAGCGCAAGGCGAGCGCGGACGAGATCATCAACCGCCTGAGGCCGCAGCTCGCTCATATCCAGGGTATCACCCTCTACATGCAGGCCGCGCAGGACATCACCATCGGCGCGCGCCTGTCGAAGACCCAGTATCAGTACACGTTGACCGATGCTGATTCCGACGAGCTGACGCATTGGTCGGCGATCTTCCTCGAACGGATCAGGGCCCTTCCCTTCGTCACCGACGTCGCCAGCGATCAGGCCAACGCCGGACCGATGCTGGACGTGACCGTCAATCGCGAGGTGGCGTCGAGCTTCGGCATCCTGCCCTCCACCATCGACAACACGCTCGACGATGCGTTCGGCCAGCGCATCGTCTCGACCATGTTCACTGCACTGAACCAGTATCACGTCGTGATGGAGGTCTATCCGAGCTTCCAGTACGGGCCCGAGGCGCTGAAGGACATCTACGTGAATTCCGCGAGCGGCCAGCAGGTGCCGCTCAGCCAGCTTGTGAAGAGCGAGATCAAGCCGGCGCCGATCCTCATCAACCATCAGAGCATGTTTCCGTCGGTCACCATTTCCTTCAACCTGAAGCCCGGCGCGTCGCTGGGCGAGGCGGTGACCGGCATTCAGAGTATCGAAAAGGAAACCGGCAAGCCGGCGTCGCTCGCAACGTCGTTCCAGGGCAACGCTCAGGCCTTCCAGTCGTCGCTGTCGGGCACCCCGCTCCTGATCGGCGTGGCGCTGATCGTCATCTACATCATCCTCGGCGTGCTCTATGAGAGCTTCATCCATCCGATCACGATCCTGTCGACGCTGCCTTCGGCGGGCATCGGCGCGCTATTGTTGCTGATGGCCGTGCGCATGGATCTCACCGTCATCGCCATCATCGGCATCATCCTGTTGATCGGCATCGTCAAGAAGAACGGCATCATGCTGGTCGACTTCGCGCTGGAGGTCGAGCGCAACGAGGGCTTGAGCCCGGAAGAGGCGATCTATCGGGCCTGCACCATGCGGTTCCGGCCGATCCTGATGACGACCATGGCGGCGCTGCTCGGTGGCGTGCCGCTGATGGTCGGAACCGGCACCGGGTCGGAGCTGCGCCAGCCGCTCGGCTACACCATCGTCGGCGGCCTGATGCTGTCGCAGGTCCTGACCCTGTACACGACCCCGGTGGTCTACCTCTATCTCGACAGGCTGGGCGAATGGCTCGGCAATATCGGCAAGCGGCCCGCCAAGAAAGTGGTTGCGGCGGTCGCAGAACAAGGAAGCGGATATGGATGCACGTGAGCTGTTGAAACTCGACATGACCGCAGAGACGACGATCATCGTGACGCCGGAATTGACGGTCGCACATTTCGTGCCAGGCATGCCGCGGGTCTATGCGACCCCGATGATGATCCTGCACATGGAAATCGCCGCAGGCGCCGCCATCTCAGCCGCGCTGCCGAAAGGATTTGTCAGCGTCGGCATGGAGATGAACGTCCGCCATCTCGCGGCAACCCCGATCGGCCAGACCGTGCGCGCGACTGCTCGCGTCATCGAGCTCGATTCCAAGCACGTCCTGTTCGCGGTCGAGGCCTGGAACGAGGAGCGCAAGATCGGCGAGGGCACGCACCGCCGTGGCATCGTCAACGTCGCAGAATTCGAGAAGCGGTTCGGCGTGAATGAGAATGCGGCCGCCTGACCGCGATTTCTGCCTCACCTCGCTTGCGGCAGCGCGGCTGTGAGCGAGGCGGGCCTCATGGTTCGAGACGCGCCGCAAGCGGCGCTCCTCACCATGAGGGTCTAAGATTTCGCCGCGAAATCAGACCTCATCCTGAGGAGCCCGCCAACGGCGGGCGTCTCGAAGGATGGGCCGCAAAGGGACCGCTTACCAAGTTCTATTTGATATGCGATAGCCGTGCCGCTTGCGGGAAGAGAAAGTGATCTTCACTCGCTCCGAGTATCCCGCCCTAGCCCTGTTCCATCTCCGATCGCACAATCCGGACCGGAATTCCCTTCGACGACGGGGTGAAGCTCATGGGATCGTGCGCATAGAGCGGCACCAGCGGATTGGTCTCGGGATAGTAGGCGGCGCAGCAGCCGTTCGGGAAGGAGTAGCTGACGACCCGAAAATTGTGCACGCTGCGCTCCATCCCATCGGTCGACAGCGTAACGAGATCGACCCGGTCGCCGTCCGCAAGGCCGCGCTTCTTCATTTCCAGCTCGTTCAGGAACACCACGTCGCGCTGGCCGTATACCCCGCGATAGCGGTCCGACATCGAATAGAGCGTCGTATTGTACTGGTCATGGCTGCGGATGGTGCTCAGCCACAGCATCTCCGGATCGCTCTCGCAGCTATCCTCGCCCAATCCTTCGAACAGCAGGAAATTGGCTTTTCCCGACGGCGTCATCCAGATGCGCTCACGCGCCGTCGAGGTGAGATGGAAACCACCGGGCACGCGGATGCGGGCGTTGTAGCCCTGGAAGATCGGGAACACGTCCTCAATCGCATCGCGAATGCGGTCGTAGTCGGCGACGAAGGCCTCCCAATCCACCACGCTGCGGTCACCGAGGGTGGCGCGCGCGATTCCAGCGATGATCGCCGGCTCACTCAGCAGATGCTCGGAGGCCGGCTTGTTGCGGCCGCCCGAGGCGTGAACCATCGACATGGAATCCTCGACCGTGACCGATTGCGGTCCGGTCGCCTGAATATCGACCTCGGTGCGCCCGAGGCACGGCAGGATCAGCGCATCGCGCCCGTGGATCAGATGGCTCCGGTTGAGTTTGGTCGAAACATGGACCGTAAGGTCGAGATTGCGTAACGCGGCCTGCGTCTGCTGCCAGTCCGGGATCGCCGCGGCGAAGTTCCCGCCCATGGCGACGAACACCTTCACCTCGCCGCGCAACATCGCTTCCAGCGCCGTCACCACGTTATGCCCGTGCGCCGTCGGCGGCTTGAAGCCGAACCGATGCTCCAGCCGGTCGAGGAATTCCTTTGTCGGCACTTCGGTGATGCCGACGGTACGATCGCCCTGCACATTCGAGTGGCCGCGCACCGGACAGAGGCCTGCACCCTCGCGTCCGATGTGGCCACGCAGGAGCGCGAGGTTGGCAAGCTGCTGCACATTGCACGCGCCGCGCTTGTGCTGGGTGATGCCCATGCCATAGACGATGATCGCGCGCTCTGCTTTCATATAGACGTGCGCGGCATGCTTGAGATCTTCGCGCAACAGACCAGACTGCCGCTCGATATCAGGCCATTGCACAGCTTTCAGATCCGCAATGAGCGCCTCGATGCCGACGGTATGGCCGCGGATGAAATCCCAATCGAGGATCTCGGGCTGGTCGCTCGCGCGCGCGGCTTCGTCGGCCTCCACCATCACCTTCATGATGCCCTTGAGCGCGGCGATGTCGCCGCCCACGCGCACCTGATAGAGCGGCGAGCTGATCCTGGTTGCCGACAACGTCGCCATCTCGATGGGATTCTGCGGGTACTAGAAGCGCTCCAGCGCCCGCTCGCGGAACGGATTGAAGGAGATGATCGCGGCACCCCGGCGTGATGCCTTCCACAGATTTGTCATCATGCGCGGGCTGTTGGTGCCGGGATTCTGGCCGAAGATGAAGATGCAGTCCGCCTTGTCGAAATCGTCGAGCAGCACGGTGCCCTTCCCCACCCCGAGCGACTGCGGCAGGCCGACGCTGGTCGCCTCGTGGCACATGTTCGAACAATCAGGAAAATTGTTGGTGCCGTATTCGCGCGCGAAGAGCTGATAAAGAAAAGCGGCTTCGTTCGACGTGCGTCCCGAGGTGTAGAACTCCGCCATATCAGGGTCGGGCAGCGCGTTGAGGTGACGGCCGATGATCGCGAAAGCGTCGTCCCAGCCTACCGGACGGTAATGATCGGATGCCCTGTCATAGATCATCGGATGGGTGAGCCGACCAACCATTTCGAGATCGTAGTCCCTCCAGCCGGACAGCTCGGTGACGGAGTGCTCGGCGAAGAACTCCGGCGTGCAGCGTTTGGCGGTGGCTTCCCACGCGACTGCCTTGGCGCCGTTCTCGCAGAATTCGAACGACGACGTATGCTTCGGATCCGGCCAGGCGCAGCCGGGACAGTCGAATCCTTCGGGCTGGTTCATCCGGCTCAGCGTCGTCGCACCCTTTATCGGAACACGCTGCTCGATCAGATGCTCGCTCAACGCCTTGAGCGCTCCCCATCCGCCGGCCGGCTGATGATAGGGTCGGATGGATTTGCGAACGGTCATTGGCAAAGACCTTTGAGAATTGGCAGGACCGGTTGAGTTAAGGGGAGCCGTCCAATGGACGTCTTTCCAAAACGAGCCTGGTTTTGCGCAATCGCATCGCTCGCCGCGTCAGGAGCTTTCGCGTCGCGCTCACGCAACTGCGCGTCATCTGTCATCGCGGCAGTGCGTTCCGGAAAAAGCGTGTCATTGCGGAAAGTAAAACGAGCCGCGCCTGCCTAGCTCTCAGATGAACGGGCCGCTGATGAGCGGATCTGTGCCGGTTCGATCATCTCTTTGGAGTATCAAGCTCATGTTCTCGCGACGAGATCTTCTGGCAGCGTCGGCTGTCGGAGCCGCAATGACCGCATCCGCGCATGCTGCAAGTTTCGGTAACCCGGACGAGCCGCCGCAGGGCGCCATCAATGCCAAGTCGCCTGGAAGTTTGACCGATCCCGGTCCGCAGAATCCAGCTATTGCAAAGCAGTTTCCATCCGCATTCACTCCGCCTCCAACCGATGTAGGTGGTCTCCCCACGACATGGGCGTCCTTCAACAATGCACCGAGACGCATCCAGAACGGCGGCTGGGCGCGACAGGTCACGGTCGACGATTTCGCGATCTCAAAGGAAATCTCCGGCGTCAACATGCGCCTTTCCGCCGGCGGCATCCGCGAGCTGCATTGGCATCAGGCCGCCGAATGGGCGATCATGACCTATGGCACCTGCCGCGTCACCGTTCTCGACACGCAGGGGCGGCCTTATGTCGGCGACGTGAAGGCGGGCGACCTGTGGTATTTTCCGGCCGGCACGCCGCACTCGCTGCAGGGCCTCGGACCCGACGGCTGCGAATTCGTGATCTGCTTCGATGACGGCCACGCCGATGAATTCAATACGCTGCTGCTGTCGGACTGGATGGCCCATACCCCGCCAGAGTTGCTCGCCAAGAACTTCGGCGTTCCTGCGGACAGCTTCGCGAAGATTCCGCTGCACAACCTCTGGATATTCCAGGGCACCGTGCCCGGCGACCTGGCTGCCGACCGCGCCGCGATGAGCAAGAATGCGGAGATGCCGCCGCATCCGTTCATCTTCTCGCTCGAAGGCTCGCGCCCGCTCAAGCAATCCGATGCCGGCACGATTCACGTTGCCGACAGCACCAACTTCAATGTCTCAACGACCGTTGCGTCGGCGCTGGTCACCCTCAAGCCGGGCGCGGTCCGCGAGATGCACTGGCATCCGAACGCCGACGAGTGGCAATACTACATCAAGGGCAAGGGCCGGATGACGGTGTTCAACACCGGCCCCAACGCGCTGACGATGGACTTCAACGCGGGCGACATCGGCTACGTCAAGAAGAACTACGGACACTATGTCGAGAATGTCGGCGATACCGACCTGCAATTCGTCGGCGTGTTCCGCGCGCCCCGCTACGAGGAAGTCTCGCTGACGAACTGGCTCACGCATACGCCGCCCAAGCTGGTAGCGCAGCATCTCAACGTCGACGAAGCGACGATTGCGAAGTGGCCCGACAACAGCCCGGGTATCATGAAGGCATGAACCTGGGTATCATGCCGCGCTGCATCCACGACCGATGCTCAGCTCCCTCTCCCGCTTGCGGGGGAGGGCGGGGTGGGGGTCTCTCCGCGATTCACGCTGTTCAAGCGTGGGGATAGAGCCCTCACCCGCTGCGCCGAGGCGCAGCGACCTCTCCCGCAAGCGGGAGAGGTGAACCGGGCTCATTGCGCCCGCCTGACATCCTCATGGAGAGGCAGGGTGAACTGGAAGGTGGCGCCGGGACCGGCATTGCGGCAGGCGGACAGCTTTCCGCCATGAGCCTCGACGATCGAGCGGCAGATCGACAATCCCAAGCCAAGGCCGGTCGACTTGGTCGTGAAGAACGCATTGAACAATCGCTCTGCGTTCTCGTCGGAGAAGCCGACGCCGCAATCCGCCATGATCAGGATGGCCTGATCGGCGTCGAAACTGCGCTGCGATCGGATCAGCAATTCCCGCGGTCGATCCGTGACCGGCTGCATCGCCTCGATGCCGTTCATCACCAAATTGATGACGACCTGCTGCAATTGAACCCGGTCGGCCCGAACGATCAGCGGATCGTCCGCGAGTTCGGTGCGCAGCGTGATGTGCTTGCTCGAGAGCTCGCGCCGCATCAGCGCGCGGGCTTCGTTGACGACCTCGTTGATGTCAAGCAGCGCCCGCTCCGTATCGGTCTTACGTGCCAGCGCCCTGACACGCCCGATCACCTCGGCCGCCCGGCTGACGTCCTTGACGATCCATTCCACCGAACGCCGCGCATGCTCCAAGCCCGGCGTGCCGCGATCGAGCCAGCGCAGGCAGGCTTCGCCATTCGACATGATCGCAGCCAGCGGCTGGTTCACTTCGTGGGCGATGGAGGATGTCAACTCGCCGAGCGTGATGACGCGCGTGGCGTGCGCGAGATCGGCCTGCGCGTCGTTGAGCGCGGCCTCGGCCTGCTTGGCGGCTGTGACGTCGGTCACCGCACCGATGAATTCGAGGCCATCAGAATCCTTCACGGCATGGGCCAGGGCACGGATATGCTTCACCGCGCCATTCGGCATCACCAGCCTGGCTTCGTGATCGAAATCCACGCCATCCCGGGAAGCTTGCTCGACGTTCTGCTGCACGAACTCCCGGTCTTCGGGATGCATGCGCTGCAAAACGAGTTCCAGTGTCGGCGTTGTCGCCGGATCGCATTCGAAGATCCGAAACGTTTCCTCCGACCAACTGATCTCGCCGGTTGCCGCCTTCCAGCCGAAACTGCCGGTCCGGCTCAGCCGCTGGGCCTCAGCCAGGTACATTTCGCTCCGCAGCAGGCGGGCCTCGGTCCGCTTCTGCCCTTCGAGCGCGGCCAGCAGGTCGCGGCGGGAAAGCTCCAGTGATCTCGTCGCCTTTCGCTGCGCCGCACTGATCCAGTTGACGAACAGCGCCGTAATCAAGAACAGGCCCACTCGCGGGATCTGATGAATATCGAGCTCGAACGTATTGATCGGACTCGCGACAAAATACTCGAACGCCAAGCCCGCAAGCGCAGTCGACAGCAGGCCGGGGCCGATGCCGCCAAACCAGGCAGCAAACATGATCGCGCACAGAAACAGCGATACGTACGGCTCGATGTCCAGATACTCAACCGCGGCCTTGGAGGCGAACAGAGCTGCGGCAACCGACAAGATCGCAACCGCGTAACGGGAGAACGTCACCCAAGGCGTCTGATCGATATCGGTCAGTCCCAAACGCCAATCTGAAGAGGCCCGCGGCGGATTGACGGACAAGGCGGGCGCACCTGTGTCGCTGCTACGCTGGCCCGGATACATGCCGAATGCTCCTTGTGCCGCCCGATCGTGGTATACCTGCTTACGGTCGCCCAGGACTTCTTCCAACTCAAGAGCCGTTGAATTTCCGTGTGGCAGGACTGGACGAGCCGTGAAGAGCGACCGAGCTGCGGTTCTGGTGATATCCGGACCTGTCCGGCCTGCCGACCGATGGCATCGGAAAGGCGGCCGGCTGAGGAATTCAGACCTTACCGGTCCGGACCTTGCCCATCATCCCCCTGCAGCGCCTGTTCAAGGTTTTGAATCAGATTGTCTGTCTCGAAGGGCTTGGTCAAGAGACAGACCGCGCCCGCGCTTGCGGCCTGCGCGGACACGGCCGCCTCGGGAAAGGCCGTGATGAAGATGAAAGGTATCTGCTTGCCCCGGGCGCGCAGACGAAACAGGAGCTCGACGCCGCTGGTCCCGGGCATATTGACGTCTGCAATCACGCAGGAGGTCTGGTCGAGCGCATCCGACTGCAGAAACTCGTCAGCCGACTCGAACGTGAGAACGCCATAACCAAAAGACCTCAGTAGATTGTCGGTCGCGGTACGGACGGACGCATCGTCGTCGATGATGGAAATCATCGGTGTTGTCGGCAAAATCGCTGTCCTTTGGGGAAACGGGAATAGGATCCGCTAGCGCGAGATGACTTTTCCTCGGATCGTCAGCCCGCCCTAGATTGCTGTTTCGGACACGATCTGCGCGCAAACCCTCCCCGTTTGTCGCGCGGAAAAGCCGGTACCCGCTTCTCCGGACCGTGCGCTGGTAATGATAAAATGCGCTCTATCAACGCACGGGGAAATCATACTTAGGTTTCTCGCCCACACTTATGGGCGGCGAATCCCGATCATTTCGGCCATTCTGACCAGCTCGGCCAGCGATTTTGCGCCCATTTTCCTCATGACGCGGCCGCGATGGATCTTGACGGTGATCTCGGCAACTCCGATCTGCGCCGCGATCTGCTTGTTCATGAGCCCCGCAGCCACCAAAGCGAGCACTTCGCGTTCACGTTCGGTCAGGGTCTCGAAATGTTCTCGCAGGCCGGTAACGGCCTTCTCCGCCTCGCGCCTTTCGCGATCGCGCTTGATCGCCGTCATCACGGAATCGAGCATGTCCTGATCGCGGAACGGCTTGGTCAGGAAATCGATCGCTCCACCCTTCATGGCCCGGACGCTCATCGGAATGTCGCCGTGACCAGTCATGAAGATGATGGGAATGTGGATGCCGGCCCTGGTCAACTCGAGCTGGAGGTCGAGCCCGCTCAATCCCGG
Organism: Bradyrhizobium sp. USDA 10063; assembly: GCF_054063735.1. Classification (NCBI taxonomy): domain Bacteria; kingdom Pseudomonadati; phylum Pseudomonadota; class Alphaproteobacteria; order Hyphomicrobiales; family Nitrobacteraceae; genus Bradyrhizobium; species Bradyrhizobium sp. USDA 10063. Next base: position 3,113,986 of record NZ_JBSSGP010000002.1, read on the forward strand.
CAGCCGGATGTCCAGCACCAGGCAGCTCGCGACATCCGGCAGCTTGCTGCGCAACAGCTCTGCGGCCGAGCCGAACTCCTGCACCCCCAGGCCCACCGACTGGAACAGGTTCGCAAGCGCTCGTCGAACGCTCTCGTCGTCGTCGACGACGAAGACGACTGATTCCTGGTCTTTCGTCAGCTCGTGAGGCGACGCGAGCGGCTTCATGCGCCATCTCCGCATGCAATGGCCGTGTGAGAACACCGAACGGCTGCAGACGGGTGTTTTGGACTCAAATGTAAATTTTCCGGTACTTGGTGACCCCGACGTTAGAACACATCAAGGGAACCTCCGCAATTCTACGGAGGTGCCGGGAACAGGGCGCAACCATGCTCATCCGGCGCTCCTGCCATGCCTGCGACAAAACAGCCGACCCAGGATCGAGGGCCAAATCGCGGCAGGCTTAGCGGCCGACCTCGACACTCGCTGTCGTGCCGGCGACGAGGCGCACCCCATCGGGCACCTCGTCGATGTGAATATGCACCGGTATGCGCTGGGCGAGCCGCACCCAGGTGAAGATCGGGTTGACTGAAGCGAGCCCGCCCTGCCCCGCCTGCGCATTGGCGACAGTGATGCCGCGCGACACCCCGCCGACGTGGCCACGGATGAGCTGGCTGTAGCCCATCAAGCGCACGGTTGCCGGATCATTGTCACGGATCCTTCCAAGCGCGGTCTCCTCAAAATAGCCGTCGACCCAGAAGGAATCGGAGTCGACCAGCGAGACCAGGTTCTGGCCGATATTGGCGTAGTCGCCGCGCTGGGCCAGCAGGTTCGTCACATAGCCGTTGACGGGCGAGCGAACGGTGACGCGGCTGAGATTGAGCTCCGCCTTGGCGACCGCGGCCTGGTCCGCGGCAACGGCGGCCTGCAACTGATGCATCGAGCTTGCGGATTGCTGAAAGACGTCCACCGAGACCCAGCCTTGTCCCCGCAGCGTCTCCTGCCGTCCTTCGTTGGCGCGCGCGTAGTCGAGCGCGGCCTGGTCGCGCGCGACCTGGGCGCGGGCAGCGTCCAGCGCGATCTGGTAATCGTTCGGTTCGATCTCGAACAGCACGTCGCCCTTGTGCACCATCTGGTTGTCGGCAACCGGCAGGTTGACGATCCGCCCGGCAATCTCCGGCGCGACGGTCACGACATAAGCCCGCACCATGCCGTCGCGGGTCCACGGCCGCCCCATATAGACGTCCCACGCGAACCAGCCGAACAAAGCCGCCACCGCGACGGCACTTAGCGTGAGCAGTACCGGCATCACGGAACTGAGCGACATCCTGCGGCTCGCTCCGTTTGCCGAAGAGCGCAGCAGAACTTTGCTGTCGGCCGCGTCGCCAATGTGATCAAATCGCGTCTGAACTTCAGACATCGCTATACCTCAGTACCCTGCCGCCAAAACCACGCATGAAAGCACGATGATATAAACCGCGAGCACGAACAGCGCCGGATGCCAGACATGGCGGAGCAGGCCGAGACCGGCCACCATCCGTCGCAGCGCGACCAGGATAAGCCAGGCCGCCACCATCAGCAGCGAAATCGGGGCGACATAGACGCCAAACAGGTTGATCTCGGAAAAGCTCATGGCGGCGATGTTTCGAAATAGGTCTTGTGCTGTGCGAGCGTCTCCGACAGCACGAGGATGCTGCCGCGCGCCCGCTCCCTGACGCGCAATCCCGCCGTCGTGCGTGCCACTGCGGCAAGCTTGCCGTCGAAGTCGGCGAGACGCTCGATAGCGGCCACGGTATCTGCCTGGACGATGGCATCGAGTGCGCCGGAGAACTCCGGATCAAGATCGAAGCGTCCGGCGACCGGGCGAAGCCGGATCACGGCATTGCCCACCACCAGGGCCGACAGAAGGTCAGAGCGCGCCGCGGGCTCGGTCTGCTCGGGCAGCGCCTGCAGGTAGTTGTAGATCCGCTCTTCCCACGCGTCCGACGTCAGTTCGCGCCGATTGCTCGCAAGCTGCCGTAACTCCCGCAGCGTTCGCCCCAGCAGACGGCGGACGCGGAGCTCCGCCGATAGCGGTGGCACCAGGCGGAACGCCAGGGCGGCTGCGCCGAGTCCCACGAAGATCGCCAGCGCGACATTGTAGAAGGCCAGCGTATTGTAGGTCATCTGGTTCGCCGGCCCGAGCAGCGGAATGAAAGTCGCCGTCAGCGCGATGGATACGGGCGGCAACCATGGTTGCGTCATCACCGCGCCGGCCGGAACGAGCACGAGGCCGATCACAAGGCAAAGGCCGGCGAAGGACGTCATCTGCGGCAGGAGCGCGAAATTGGCGATGGCCGCGAGCACGGTGGTGATGGCGGCGCCGACCATGAACAGCATGGTGGTCGCATAGGCCTGATCGGGTCGGGCCGAGAACAAGGTGAGCGCGATTGCCGCGAAGGCGACGGCGAACGCGCCGTTCGGCCACGCCGTCACCACCCAGAACAATTCGACCGCGGCGATCGCGATGAACGCCCGCGCCGCGTTGAGAAGCGAAGGGGCATAGTCCGCGACTGGGCGCCTCACAGGCCGGTGCGCCCGAGCGGGCTGCGCGGGATCAGTCAACACGAGCAAGCCGCCAAGCGCCCTTCGAAGGGCAAGCAGCGACCGCGCCGCCTCATCGGCGACCAGCTTAACCGATGGCGTTGCACATGGGATGGCGAGCAATCCACGCACTGCCGCAGCACATGACATCCGCAAACGGGCGGGATCGTCTTGTGCTGCCATCACGGCGCCGGAGGATTGCGCTGTCAGTTCCGATGGAAAGCTGCGCGCGATCTGGCCGATCTCATGCCGGCTTTGCTCGCCTGGCAGCAGATCGAGATGGACGGCCACCCTTCGCCAGGCGGACAGCGCGCGGATAAGGCCGACCGACGCCGTCTGCAATTCCCGCAGGTGATAGCGGATCTCGTAAGACTCGCCGCTGGCCTCATCCATGACGGCATCGAGAGCGCCGATCCGTTGCGCCAGACCGAATCCGATCCGGCGGGATTCCGCCGGCTCCTCTCTCCTTCCCTTCAAGGTGCCGACGAGCTGAGCCAGGATTTCCGTCGCCAGCGCCGCCATCTCCCTTGCCAGCCGGCTTGGTGCATCGCCGAAATCCGTCATCGCCATCACCAGGCCCGCGCACACGATGCCGACGCAAATCTCGCTGGCGCGGCTCACCGCAAGGATGAAGACCTCGCCATTGGCGCCACCAGTGGCGCCAAGCAAGTCGCTTGCGACGATCGCCGCGGTATAGCCGGCGAGCGCTGCGGAATAGGACGCGAAATTGCGCAGGAGCGTAGCCATGAAAGCGCAGCCTGCGCCCCAAAGCGCCAGTCCAAGCAGGAAGCCGACCCGCTGTTGCGGAAAGAATGCCGCCAGCACCACGATTGCGACGGCGCCGATCACCGTTCCAATCAGGCGAAACCAGCCCTTGCGCAGCGCAGCTCCAAGGTGCGGCTGGCTCACGATGGCGGCCGACGCGCCGGCCCAGGAGGGATTCTCCAGTTGAAGCCAGAAGCTGAGATAGAGGGCGAGGCAAACGCCTGCCCACAGCCGCAACCCAAACAGCAGCGCCGACGCCGGCACACGCAGCCGGTCGGCGAGCCGTCCTGCTTCAGGAAGCCGACCCGCAGTCCAATCAATCAGGAACGATGCCGCCCTGCTCATGCCGCATCAGTAATGATCAGTCATGGGACCGACCTTGCCGCGGAATACGCGGTAGCCGATCACGACGTAGAGCAGCATGAGCGGGAACACGAACAGGCCCTCGCCCCAGAACATGAAGGCGAGGCTGGAATGCGGCGCGGCCGCCTCCTCGATCGTGAGGACCGAAGGGATCATGTAGGGCCAGAATGACAGCGCCAGTGTGCCGAAGGCAGTGACGAAGATCGTCGCCACCATGTGGAACGGCCAGTAATCGTCATGGTGCAGGATGCTGGTGGCAAGCACCAGCGCCGCTGCGGCACCGATCGCCGGAAACACGAACAGATACGGCCTGTCGGTCCACCGCTCCAGGATCGGAAGGTTCTCGGCGAGCGCATGGGCGAAGACGACGACCAGGAACACCAGCACGCTGATCGCAAGGAACGGGATCTGTCGACGCGCGGTGGCGCGAACCGAACCCTCGCTCTTCCTCACCAGCCAGCAGGCCCCGAGCAGCGCGTATCCGAGGCAAAGGCCGATACCGCACAGCACCGAAAATGCGGTGAGCCAGCCGAGCGCGCCGCCGGAATATTCTCCATTGGTGAATTGCAGTCCTTCGACCAGCGCCCCGACCATCGCCCCCTGCATGAAGCTCGCGGCAAGCGAGCCGGCCGAAAAAGAGAGATCCCATACCCAACGCGAGGCCAGCGCCTTGTTGCGAAACTCGAATGCCACGCCGCGCAGGATCAAGCCCAGCAGCATGACGATGACCGGGATGTAGAAGGCGGAGAGCAACACCGAATAGGCGGCGGGAAAGGCGCCCCACAGGATCACGCCCGCGACAACGAGCCAGGTCTCGTTGCCATCCCACACCGGCGCAACCGTGTGCAGCATTTCGTTGCGGTCCGACTTGCTGCTGGTCAGGCCGAACAGCATGCCGACACCGAGATCGAATCCATCGAGCAGCAGATAGATCAGGATGCTGATGGCGAGCAGCGCGACCCAGAACATCACCATGGCTATTCTCCTGCGCTGATATAGCTGCGCGCGGCGGCCGGCTGGTCGGCGAGCGACATCGGCCGGTTCGGCGCGGCGGTGTCGGGCGTGACAGTTGGTATCGCGCTGGGACCGGCGCGCAGCAGCCGATAGATGTAGTAGGTGCCGAACGAAAAGATGAACGCATAGACCATGACGAACAGGATCAGCGAGGTCATGGCGGCCGAGGCCGTCAGGAACGGCGTCATCGCGTCGGCCGTGCGCAGCACACCATAGACCGTCCAGGGCTGACGGCCGACTTCCGCGGTGTACCATCCGGTGAGGATCGCGATCCACGGCAGCGGAAAGCTGAGGAAGATGCCCCAGAGCAGCGGTCGGTTCCGCTCGAGGCGATGCTTGAAGCCGAGATAGGTCCCGAGCCAGGCCAGCCCCAGCATCACGAGGCCACAGCCGACCATGATGCGGAAGGTGAAGAACGGGATGACCACCGGCGGCCGGTCCTGCGGCGGGAAGCTGGTCAGCCCGACCTCCTTCGAGGTCAGGCTCATGCTGCCGATGATGCTGCCGAGGACGGGAATGCTGATCGCGTATTTGTTGGACTCCGTGCTCGAATCGGGAATTCCGATCAGCACTTCGGAGGCAGGCTGCTCGTCATGCCAGCGGGCCTCGATCGCGGCAAATTTCGCCGGCTGATAATCATGGACGTAGTCGCCGACGAGATGTCCGATGAAGAGCTGGATCGGAAGCAGCACCGCCGCAAGCGAAAGGCCCATGCGCAGCATCACCCGCGCCTCGACGTAGTAGGTTCGCCGCAGCAGGTACCACGCTCCCGTCGCCGCCACGCAGAACGCGCCGGTCAGATAGGATGCGAGCAGCATGTGCGGGAAGCGCACCCACACCACGCGGTTGAACAGGATCGCCGCCCAGTCGTCGGGCACGAACTGGCCGTTCTGCAGGACATAGCCGACCGGCGCCTGCATCCAGCTATTGTTCGTCATGATCCAGAACGCCGATAGCGTGGTGCCGAGCCCCACCATCGCGGTCGAGAACAGATAGAACCATGGCGCTACACGATTGCGGCCGAAGATGAGAATGCCGAAGAAGCTCGCCTCCAGCATGAAGGCGGTGAACGTCTCGTACGACAGCAGCGGGCCCTGGATCGGCCCCGACATCTTCGACAGCACGCTCCAATTGGTGCCGAACTGAAACGCCATGACGACGCCCGACACGACGCCCATGCCAAAGGCGACACCGAAGATCTTGAGCCAGAACTCGAACAGCGTCCGGTACACCGGCTTGCCGGTCCGCAAGTGCAAGGCTTCGAGCACGGTGAGCCAGGCGGCAAGGCCGATCGTGAACGACGGGAAGATGATGTGGAACGAGATGGTGAAGGCAAACTGCAATCGCGACAGGAGAAGTGCCGTGGCGTCCATCGGAGGTCTCCTGTCGCCTCAAGCTTGTTGCGCTGCCGACGCCGAACGAGCGGCCGGCGCCGGAATGTTGTCGACCTTCAGAACTTCGGCGGTGGTCGCACGGATACGTCGGCAGAAATCCGCATCATCGATCAGCGACACGCCATAGGACGGGATGATCTGTTTCAGCTTCGGCAGCCATGCGCTCGCCGTGAGCTCGCCGGCAAAGCACTTCTCGAGCACGCCGATGGCGATGAAGGCCGCGGTCGAGGCGCCCGGCGACGCGCCGAGCAGCGCGACCAGGGAATGGTCCGCGGCGCCGACCAGTTCGGTTCCGAATTCGAGCAATCCGCCGCGCTTGACGTCAGGCTTGATGATCTCGACCCGCTGGCCCGCGACCTGCAATCGCCAGTCCTTCGGATCGGCGTTCGGAAAATACTGGTCGAGCGTCGCAAGTCGGTGGCTTTCGGATTGCAGCACCTGCCCGATCAGATATTCCGTCAGGTCGAAATTGTCACGCGCCACCGCGAGCAGCGGTTCGACGTTGGCGGGCCGGAGCGACTCGAACAAATCGAGCAGCGAGCCGTGCTTGAGGAACTTGCTCGAGAAGCCGGCATAGGGACCGAACAAGAGCGAATGCTGCCCGCCGATGACACGGGTGTCGAGATGCGGCACCGACATCGGCGGCGAGCCGATCGCGGCCTTGCCATAGACCTTGGCATGGTGACGCTTGTTGATCGCGCCATCGTCGCAGCGCAGCCAGATTCCCGAGACGGGAAAGCCGCCATAGCCCTGCCCCTCCGGAATACCGGATTTCTGCAACAGCGGCAGCGCACCACCGCCGGCTCCGATGAACACGAACTTTGCCCTCACCGACCGCTTCTCGCCGCTGTCGGTATCGCGGACTTCGACCCGCCAGCGACCGTCCTGATCGCGGACGATATCGGTGACGCAGCTCTTGTAATGGACGGCGCAGCCGGGCTGGCTGACGAGATGGCGAACCAGATGATGGGTCAGTGAGCCGTAGTCGACATCGGTGCCGGTGATGATCCGCGTTGCGGCAACAGGATCGTCACCGCTGCGGCCCTCCATCACCAGGGGCACCCAACCCTCGATCTGCTTCGGGTCCTCGGTATATTCCATGCCCTCATAGCAATGATGGGCCGACATCGCCTTGAATCGCTTGTTGAGAAAGGCGACGTTGTCGGCGCCGAACACGAAGCTCATATGCGGCACCGGGTGAATGAAGGAACGCGGATCCGATATCGCGCCCTTGCCGACAAGATGGGACCAGAACTGCCGCGACAGGTCGAACTCGACGTTGACCTGCAAGGCCCTGGAAATGTCGATGCTGCCGTCGGGCCGTTCCGGCGTGTAGTTCATCTCACAATTGGCCGCGTGCCCGGTCCCGGCATTGTTCCAGGCGTCGGAGCTTTCCTGCGCGCAATCCTCCAGGACCTCGAACATCGAGATGGTGAGCGATGGTTCGAGTTCTTTCAGGAAGACGCCCAGCGTCGCGCTCATGATGCCTGCGCCGATGAGGATGACGTCCGGTTCGCCAGTGGGAGTGCTCTGCATGGATGCCTCCTTCGGGGTTGGATGTCGCTGTCCTGAATGGCTCACGCCGAGGCCGGCCGGCGTTCCTTGGTGCGGAACGGCACATGCGCGCCGGGCCGCAACACCACATACGCCCGGCGCCAGGACGAATCGTCGGTCAGCTTCCAGCTATGCCCGGAGCCGACGGTGTCTTCCGCCAGCAGGATGTCGCCGGGATGCAGCAGGAAATGCTCGCCGTCACGGGTCTGGAAATCGAGCGTCCCGGAAAGCGTGATCACCAGTTGACGGATCGGCGCGGTGTGCCAGGCGAACGCGCCGCCCGAAGCCGTCTCCTGGAAGGAGATGGTGACGACGTCGACCTTGCTGCTGAGCCAGTCGCCGCGCTGGCCCGGCTCGAGCTCGATGAGCCCTTCCTCGAAATGCGAATTGTTGTCCTCACCTGTCCATAGCCTGACGCATCTGATCATGGTGTGCTCCTTCAGCCCGCTGGGGTGCCGACTTTGGCGGGAGTGTTGCCCTGGGCCACGTAGGGCTTGACCATCTTGGCCGGATCGACGATGCGGTCGAACTCCGACTCGCTGACGAAGCCGAGCTTCAGCGCCGCCGCTTTCAGCGTGAGATCGTTGTCCATCGCATAGTGCGCGATCGCCGAGGCCTTATCGTAGCCGATTACGGGCGCGAGCGCAGTCACCAGCATCAGCGAGCGCTCGACATATTCCTTGATCTTCTTGCTGTTCGGCCTCGTGCCCTCGACCAGGAACTTGCGGAAATTCGTGCAGCCGTCGGTCAGGATCGTGATCGACTGCGCGATGTTGTGGATCATCAGCGGCTTGTAGACGTTCATCTCCAGATAGCCGCTGGCGCCGCCGAACCCGACCGCGACGTCGTTCGCCATCACCTGCACCGCGATCATGGTCAGCGCCTCGGCCTGGGTCGGATTGACCTTGCCCGGCATGATCGAGGAGCCCGGCTCGTTCTCCGGGATCATCAGCTCGGCAAAGCCGGCGCGCGGACCGCAGGACATCAGGCGGATGTCGTTGCCGATCTTGTAGAGCGAGACCGCGAGCGTGCGCAGCGTGCCGGAGAGCTGCACCAGCGCATCATGCGCGCCCTGCACGGTGAACTTGTTCGGCGCGCTGACGAAGGGCAGCCCGGTCAGGCGCGCGATCTCGGCGGCGACCGCCTCGGCAAAGCCCGGCGCCGCATTGATGCCGGTGCCCACCGCGGTGCCGCCAAGCGCGAGCCTAAACACGCCCTTGAGCGCGTCCTCGATGCGCGCGAGGTCGTCGGCGAGCATGCCGGCATAGCCCGACCACTCCTGGCCCAGCGTCAATGGCGTTGCATCCTGCATGTGGGTGCGGCCGATCTTGACCACGTCGTCCCACTGCCTGGCCTTGGCGTCGATCGCGTCGTGCAGAGCCCTCACCGCCGGAACAAGGCGCTGCGTCACATTGACGGCGGCGGCGATGTACATGGCGGACGGAAAACTGTCGTTCGACGATTGCGACATGTTGACGTGATCGTTCGGATGAACCGGATGCTTGCTGCCGAGCGGCGTGCCCGCGAGCTGGCAGCATCTGTTCGAAATCACCTCGTTGACGTTCATGTTGAACTGCGTGCCGCTGCCGGTCATCCAGACGTGCAGCGGAAACATGTCGTGATGCTGGCCCTGCAATATCTCGTCGCAGACATGGACGATCAGCTTGTGGACTTTGCTGTCGAGCCGCTTGCCGGCATGGTTGGCGTTCGCAGCCGCCTTCTTCAGGATCGCGTAGGACTGGATCATCTCGCGCGGCATCAAATCCTTGCCGATGCTGAAGTGCTCGAGCGAGCGCTGCGTCTGCGCGCCCCAGAGCTTGTCGGCGGGGACATCGACTTCACCAAGACTGTCGGTTTCCCTGCGGAGGTCATTCATCGTCGCCTCTCCTTGCGCGCGGTTCGGAAGCAGGCATTGGCATTGCAACAAAGCTACGTGCAGGGCCGCGTGCGGGCTTCCTGAAACGAACGTCTTTTACGGAATTGCATGGCAGGACCGCGCTGCCGCGATCTTCGCGAGTTTCTGTCGTCGGCAGGAGCGCCGGCTGCCGATTGGCTTCACCTCTCCCGCTTGCGGGAGAGGGAGCGCAGCTTCATCGCGGCTGCACCCAACCTGGGCGGTTCATGCTTAGCGACGCCACAGAGGCGTTCACACCGTTACAACGCCATCGTCCGCCTTAGCGGGACGCTGACGCATTCCCTGTGCGAAGACAATGCGATCGGGATGCGTGAACACTTCGTAGCCGTCGTCGCGCGCAACGGCGATCAAGGTGATCCCCGCTTCATCCGCGGTCTTGATCGCGAGCGTCGTCGGTGCGGAAACGGCGACGATGACAGGAGCGCCGATCATAGCCGTCTTCTGCACCATCTCGACCGAGATGCGGCTCGTGAGCAGAACGGCGCCGTTCGAGACCGACCTGTTGTGACGGATCAGCGCGCCGGAAAGCTTGTCGAGCGCGTTGTGGCGGCCGACATCTTCGCGCACGGGTCCGATGCCGCCATCGGCCTGCCAGAAGGCGGCCGCGTGCACGGCGCGGGTTTTCCTGTTGAGGTCCTGCAGCGGCGGGAGCGCACGCATGGCCTCCAAGAGATCGCGCGCATCGAACGTCGCACCCTTTTTCACCCTTGGAACGGCACGCCTCGCCTGCACCAGGCTTTCGATGCCGCATAGCCCGCAGCCGGCGGGGCCGATGGTGGCGCGCCGCCGTGCGAACAGGGCCTTTGTCCGGTTTTCTCCAAGCCAGATCCGGACCTCGATGCCAAGATCGGTCTCGATGAGATCGAGGCTCCTGATCTCGTCAGCGCGGGCAACGATGCCCTCCGTCAGGGCGAAGCCGACGCCGAAATCCTTCAGATCAGCGGGCGTCGCCATCATCACGGCATAGGTCGACCCGTCGAAGGTCAGCGCGATGGCGGTTTCCTCCGCCACCGCCCGCGAGGAGGAACTCGCGCGGCCGCCACGCCAGTCGAGGCCGGCACGTTCGATGAATGCAGAATCGGCGGCCATGAGGACCTCAGCTCGTTACAATCGTGCGGCCCAGGTCAGGAGTTCCTGTTCCGCGTCGCTTCGTAGAGGAACCAGGTCCGGCGCTCGGTCTCGTCGATCCAGTTTTCCAGCAGGCTCGCAGTGGCGACGTCGCCATACTCGTCACAGACATTGTGAACCTGGCGCATCTCGCGCGTGAGCTGCTGGTTGTCGCTGCCCAGTTCGGCGAGCATGTCCTGCGGGTCGACATAGTCGGCATCGTTGTCGAGGATGCGTTGCTGGCGCGCAATCTGACCGATCGAGCGGATCGTGGTGCCGCCGATCTTGCGCGCGCGTTCCGCGATCGGATCGGTCATCGCGAAGATCTGGTCGGATTGCTCGTCGAGCAGAAGATGGTAATCGCGGAAGTGCCTGCCCGACATATGCCAATGAAAGTTCTTGGTCTTGATATAAAGGGCAAAGACGTCGGCCAGCAGGCCGCCGAGCGCGGCTGAGATATCGCGAGTCGCTTCGGCTTTCAGGTCGGTCGGGCTCTGCAGTTCGGGACGCGTGGACTTGAGCATTCGTGCCATCCTTGTTTCTCGGTAAGCGGCCGCAGCGTTTCCGGGGCCGTGCTTGACGGTTGCGATACCGTGCATCGCCGAGCGTATCTTTCCAGAGCCTGCCGACTCTTTCGGATTCGCACGGATTTCGGGACATTCTTCCGCATTGCCTGGCGACCCGCGCGGACGGGGGACGTCAGACTTTGCGAAAACTTGCGCGGTACTGGCTCGGCGTGATCCCGAGGCGCTTGACGAACACGACGCGCATATGCTCGGCGCCGCTGAAGCCGCATTCATGCGCGACCACTTTCAGCGGCAGGTCAGAACCTTCGAGGCGGTTACGCGCGGCATCGACGCGCGCGCTTTCGACGAACTCGGCCGGCGTCACATTGGTCTCGCGCTTGAACGCGCGCGCAAAACTGCGCGGACTCATTCCGGCCACCTGCGCCAGCACATCGACGCCGTTCGGCTCACGCAGATGCGCCATCACATGGGCGTGGACGCGCGCGATCGGCGAATCCTTCTCGGCCGGCGGAACGAGATAGGGGCTGAATTGCGACTGCCCGCCCTGCCGCTGCGCGACGACGACGAGCCGCTTGGCGACGGCAAGAGCGACTTCCGGCCCGTGATCATCCTGCACGATCGCGAGCGCGAGATCGATTCCCGCGGTGACGCCCGCCGAGGTGAGCAGCGGCCCGTCGCGGAGATAGAGGCGGTCGAACTCGACCCTCGCTTTCGGGAACTGCCGGGCAAGATTGGGCGCATCCTGCCAATGCGTCGTCACCGTCTTGCCGTCGATCAGGCCGGCATGGCCAAGTGCGAACGCGCCGGTGCAAATCGAGCCATATTGGGGTGAACGCGCGGCGCTCTCGCCAAGCCAGTCGACCAGCCGCCGATCCGGCGGCGTGGTCGGAAGCTCCGGTCCGCCGGCGACCAGCGCGAGATCGAACGCCTGTTCCGCATCGGCAAACGTCATCTCGGGGATGATCGACATCCCGTTCGACGCACGGTACGGCTGCCGTTCGGCGCCGATCAGCGTGAGGCCGTAGCCGCGATCCGTTCCCACGAAAGCGTTTGTCTCCGCGAACACGTCGAGCGGGCCTGCGACGTCGAGCGCCTGCACTCCCGGAAAGATCGCCAGAGCGACCGCCTTCATCGATCAACAATCCAGTTCCTGCGCGTGGATACGCTCGCGATGACTATGCATGGAATCCTGCCAGCCGGCCATGCATTTCAGCCACGTGCTTCTTGCACGGACGCCATCGGCAGAAAAGCGTGGTGTTTTGACGGTTTCGCAGGGATCGGCGGCGTTGTTCGCGCCAGCGCAAAGCATCAATTGATCGGAAAGTAACTCACCGAAGACGCAAGGAGATCAGGTCATGACCAAGATCATTGCCGGTATCACCATTCCCGACAGCAAGCTGGCGCGAGAGGTCGACGAACTGGTTCGCGACACCGAATCCGAACTGCTCTACCACCATTCCAACCGCGTTTTCCTGTTCGGCGCGCTGGCCGGGCAGCGGCGCGGGCTCAAGGTCGACCCCGAACTGCTTTATGTCGGCGCGATGTTCCACGACATGGGCTTGCAGGCGCCCTATGCCAGCGCCGACGAGCGTTTCGAGGTCGACGGCGCCAATGCCGCCGCAAGCTTCCTCCGCGCCCATCGCATCAATGAGCGCGACGTCGAGGACGTCTGGGACGCGATCGCGCTGCACACCACGCCGGGCATCCCGAAGCACAAGCGGCCCGTGGTAGCGCTGGTGACCGCCGGCGTCGAGATGGACGTGCTCGGGCTCGAATACGACTCCTTCACCCCCACACAGCGCCATGAGATCTGCGCCCACCATCCGCGCGGCCACGACTTCAAGAACGGCATCATCGATGCGTTTGCCGCCGGCACGATCAAGAAGCCGGAAACGACCTTCGGCAACGTCAAGGCGGACGTGCTGGCGCTGCGCGACCCGACCTACCGCCGGATCAATTTCTGCGACGTCATCCTGAACTCGAAATGGCCGGAGTGACGAAGGCCCTAATCAACGATCAGGCACGGAGGACAAGCGCCCTTCGTCGGTCCTGCGCATTCCCACCTATGCGGATTCGGTCTGAACCTTCGATCTGACGGATGGTTGCCTTAGCATGCGATGCCCGGCATGCTACGGCGACTTGATCCGTTTCCTCCGAGAAGGCCTGAACACCGCAATGTCCGACCAGTTCTCCAACACCCAGCAAATCCGCAAACCGGCTGTCACCTCCAAGGGCGGCATCGTCGCTTCGCAGTCGCGAAGAGCCGCCGAGGTCGGCGCGGCGGTGCTGGCGGCAGGCGGCGATTGCATCGATGCCGTGGTCGCGACCACGTTTGCGCTCGGCGTGGTGGAGCCCTGGATGAGCGGGATCGGCGGCGGCGGCGCCATGGTGCTCTACCGCGCCCGCGAAAGCCGCTATGAGGTGATCGACTACGGCATGCGGGCGCCGAACAGCCTTCGCGTCGAGGACTATCCGCTGACCGGCGACGGCACCGCCTCCGACCTGTTTCCCTGGGCGCGCGTGAAGGACGACCGCAATCTCCATGGCCCCGGCTCGATCGCGGTGCCCGGCGTGGTGGCGGGCATGGAGGAAGCGCATCGCCGCCATGCCAAATTGCCGTGGAAGGAATTGCTCAAGCCGAGCGTCGATCTCGCCGCTGAAGGCCTGTTGGTCGACTGGTGGACCACGCTGATGATCGCGAGCTCAGCCGCCGACCTCCGCCGCTATCCGGCGAGCGCGGCCGCCTATCTGCAGGATGGCCTGCCGCCGAATCCGCAATGGGGCATCAAGTCGGTGGTGCGGCTGCCGCAGGACCGGCTCAAGGAAACCATGGCGCAGCTCGCCGCCGAAGGACCGCGCGATTTCTATGAGGGCGGCCTGGCGCGCAGCATCGCCGCCGACATCCGGGATAGCGGCGGCGCGCTGTCGGTCGAGGATCTGGCGGCGTTCCGCGCCCATCTGCGCGAGCCGCTGCGCATCCCCTATCGCGGCGGCTACGTCTATGCGACGCCTGAATTGACCGCCGGGCCGACGCTCGCACATACGCTGCGCCTGCTGCAGCAGAGCGTGCTGCCATCACGCGCCCCAGACGCCGCCGCCTACACGGCTTACGCGCAGGCGCTGCAGACCGCCTATCGCGAACGCCTGCAAGGCATGGGTGATGCCGACGGCCGCCGCTCGCTCGGCGCGGAGGCGGTCGCGCCCGCCTGCACCACGCATTTCTCCGTCGTGGACCGCGACGGCAACATGGCGGCGGTGACGCAAACGCTGCTGTCGACCTTCGGCTCGAAATTCGTGACGCCGCAGACCGGCATCACCATGAACAACGGCATCATGTGGTTCGATCCGACGCCGGGCACGCCGAATTCGCTGGCGCCGGGCAAGCGCTGCCTGACCAACTACACACCGGTCGTGGCGCAGGCCGCCGACGGCCGGCGCCTCGCCGTCGGCGCCTCCGGCGGCCGGCGGATCCTGCCGGCGGTGACGCAGCTTCTCTCGTTCGTGATGGATCACGGCATGGACCTCGATGCGGCGATCCATCAGCCGAGGATCGACGCCAGCGAAGGCGCGATCGTGATCGGCGACGCGCGGCTGCCGCCATCGGCGCGCGAAGCGTTACGCTCACGGTTCGACTATGAAGAAGCGCGCATGCAGACGATGCCGCTGAAATTCGCCTGCCCCAGCGTCGTGCTGCGCGACGGCGCCACCAACAGCGGCGCCACCGAGCCGTTCCACGCCTGGAGCGAAGCGGTGGCGGAAGGTTGATGATTCCCGGCTCTCTCAACGAGACGACCTCCTCACCTCTCCCAAAGGGAGAGGTCGGCGCGTAGCGCCGGGTGAGGGGTTACGGTCTCTCATGGGCACCAGCCCCCTCACCCGGATCGCATTGCATGCGATCCGACGTCTCCCCGCTGGGGAGAGGTGAAGCAGAGCAACTCAGTTCACCCCCATCACCAGATCATCGATCCGGATCGGGAAGCGGCGCGCGCGAACGCCGGTGGCGTGCCAGACTGCATTGGCGACGGCACCGGCACTGCCGGTGACGCCAATCTCGCCGACGCCCTTGATGCCGAGCACGTTCACATGCGGATCGTGCTCGTCGACGGTCAGCACATCCAGCGACGGCACGTCGGCATTCACGGGGATGTGGTACTCGGCCAGGTTCGCGTTCAGGATCCGGCCGGAGCGGGGATCCATGACGGCTTCCTCATGCAGCGCGAACGATACGCCCCAGATCATGCCGCCAAAGAGCTGGCTCTGGACCAGGCGCGGATTGATGATGCGGCCGGCGGCAAAGGCGCCGACCAGACGCGTGACGCGGATCTGGCCGAGTTCGGGGTCGACCTTCACCTCCGCGAATACTGCACCATGCGCGTGCATGGCGTAGTTCGACTGCGCCGCCGGATCGGCCGCGCCGCCGCCGCTGGCCTCGATCTCGGCGAGGCCGGCGCGCTTGAGAATGTCCGCATAGCTCTCGCTGCGCGCTTCGTCGTCACGGCGGAACAGCCGCCCCTCCCGCGCGATCACGCCGGCATTGCCGGCGCCGAACAACGGCGAACGTTCGTCATTGGTCGCGAGATCGGCGAGCTTCGCGATCGCAGCCGCACCGGCATTGTGGATCGCAGCACCGGCAGTTGCAGTATGAGCGGAGCCACCCGCGATGCCGGCATCCGGCAGATCCGACGTGCCCGACCTGAATTCGACCTGGTCGATGCCGAGCCCGAGCCCGTCGGCCCCGATCTGGGCGAGCGCCGTCCAGGCACCCTGCCCCATGTCATGCGCGCCGCTCTCCATCACGCCCGAGCCGTCGCTGCGGATCACCGCGCGCGCCTGCGCCTGGAACATCAGCGCTGGAAAGGTCGCGGTGCCCATGCCCCAGCCGACCAGGAAACCGGCATCGTCACGCATCTGCCGCGGCGCGAGCGGACGTCCTGCCCAGCCGAAACGTTCGGCGCCTTTGGCATAACACTGCCGCA
Source organism: Bradyrhizobium sp. USDA 10063 (assembly GCF_054063735.1). NCBI lineage: Bacteria > Pseudomonadati > Pseudomonadota > Alphaproteobacteria > Hyphomicrobiales > Nitrobacteraceae > Bradyrhizobium > Bradyrhizobium sp. USDA 10063. The sequence continues at coordinate 3,130,163 of NZ_JBSSGP010000002.1, forward strand.
GCGCCTTCGATGAAAACGGCTTTCCCGAGATCGGCTCGACCTCGGCATAGTTCCTGAGACGGAAGTCGAGCGGGTCCATGCTGCACGCCACGGCAATCTCGTCGATTGCGCTCTCCAGCGCGATCGAGCCGCTCGCCTCTCCCGGCGCGCGCATGAACAGCGGCGTGCCGGTGTCGACGCGTACCGCTTCATGCGAGGTCTTGATCGCGGGGCTCGCATAGAGCGTGTGCGAGGCGTCGGCGGCCGGCTCGTAGAAGTCATCGAACGTGCTGGTCGTGACCTTCGCGTGATGATCGATCGCGGTCAGCCGGCCCTCGCTATCGGTGCCGATGCGCAGCGTCTGCCGCGTCGGCGGACGATGACCGACCGGGCCGTACATCTGGTCACGGCGCAGCACGAGCTTGACCGGACGGCCGACCAATCTTGCGGCCATGATGCCCAGAACCTGGGGCCCGGAGACCAGTCCCTTGGAGCCGAAACCGCCGCCGAGGAACGGGCTGCTGATATGGATATTGCCCGGCGGAATGCCGAGCAGTCCGGCGAGCCGCATCTGGGCGATCGCCATGCCCTGGCTTGGGGTATCGATCGAGAGCTTGTCGCCGTCCCAGCTTGCAACGATCGCGTGCGGCTCCATCGCATTGTGATACTGCGCGGACGTTTCATAGGTCGCCTCGATGCGGTTCGATGCACCGGCGAGTGCGGCGTCGACATCGCCATGGCGAACTTCGGCCGGATTGGCAAGACCGACCACTGGCGGCACATAGCTCTCGGCGCCATCGAGACCGACGCGGGCGGGCTCGACGTGATATTGCGGCGACAGCAGTGCCGCGCCTTCGGTCGCGGCTTCCAGCGTCTCGGCGATCACGACCGCGATCGCCTGGTTCGCATAGCGCACCTCGTCGTTCTGCAAGAGCTCCATCTTGAACGCGAACGGATTGGGCTTCCCGTCCGGGTCCTCCGCAAGCGGCGGCTTGTGCGAGGGCGTCATGACATCGACCACGCCGGGATGGCGCCTGGCGGCCTCGATATCGAGGGACGTCACACGGCCACGGGCAATGGTGGAGACGGCAATGACGGCATAGAGCATCCCGCGCGGATGATTGTCCGCGGCATAGGGCGCTTCGCCCTTGACCTTCAGGATGCCATCGCGGCGCGTCAGCGGCTGGCCGATATTCGAGCCGTGCCTGAGATGGGCGGGATCTCGGGTGAGGTTGATCTCAGGCGACATGATGCACTCCTGAAACGGATGAGAAGGGAGAGCCGGGAAGCGCAGGAACGCGCTCCGGCGTGCCTGCGGCGGCGAGAGTCAATGCCCGCACCACGATGCGCTGGGCGAGCTCGATCTTGAACGCGTTGTCGCCGGAGGGTTTTGCATCTGCGAGCGCGATCCGCGCAGCCTCGCGGAAGCCCGCGGCATCGGGCGCGACGCCGGCAAGGATCTGCTCGGCCGCCCGCGCGCGCCAGGGTTTTGCCGCCACGCCGCCAAGTGCGAGCCGAGCCTCGCGAATCGTGCCCTGCTCCATCCGCAGGCTTGCGGCAGCGGAGACGACGGCGAACGCATAGGAGGTGCGCTCGCGGACCTTGATGTATCGCGCATGCGCGGCAAAGCTGCGAGCCTCGGCCGGCAGCCGCAGCGCGACGATCAGATCGCCGCGCTCGAGCAAAGTCTCCCGTTGCGGCGTATCGCCGGGCAGGCGGTGCAGCGCCTCCAACGCGACCTCGCGCCGCCCGCCCTTGCCTTCGATCTCCACGACAGCATCGAGCGCAACCAGCGGCACGCAGAAATCGGACGGATGCGTGGCGATGCAGGCCTCGCTCCAGCCGAGCACCGCATGCAGGCGGTTCTCGCCATGGCGCGCGTCGCAGCCCGCGCCGGGCCAGCGCTTGTTGCAGGCGCTGGGAGCGTCGTAGAAATAGGCACATCGCGTCCGCTGCAGCACGTTGCCGCCGACGGTCGCTGCGTTACGCAACTGCGCGGAAGCGCCCGACAGCAATGCCTCGGCGACAGAGGGAAAGGCGCGCGCGAACTCGGCGTCATGCGCGAGGTCGGCGTTGCGGACCAGCGCGCCGATCCTGACGCCGCCGTCGGCAAGATATTCGACGCGGTCGAACCCCGGCAGGCGCGTGACGTCGACCAGCCTGCTTGGATGGCAGACGCCGCCCTTCATGAGGTCGAGCAGATTGGTGCCCGAAGCCAGATAAGTTGCGCCCTTTTCGGACGCGGCCGCGACCGCCTCGGCGACGGTTAAGGGCCTGACGTAATCGAAATTCATCATGCGGAACGCCTCTGGTCTGAATTCGCGAGGGTTTTCTGCGCTTCGAGCACGGCTTCGGTGATCCCGGCATAGGCACCGCAGCGGCAGAGATTGCCGCTCATGCCTTCGCGCACGCGTTCGGGATCATCGCCGGCCTGGCCTTCGGTGATCAGTCCGATTCCGCTCATGACCTGGCCGGGCGTGCAGAAGCCGCATTGAAAGGCGTCATGCGCGATGAAGGCGGCCTGCACCGGATGGAGCTGGTCGCCGTGCGCGACACCTTCGATGGTGAGGATGTCGGCGCCGTCCTGGCTCACCGCCAAAGCGAGGCAGGAATTGATGCGCCGCCCGTCGACCAGGACGGTGCAGGCGCCGCATTGGCCGCGGTCGCACCCCTTCTTGGTGCCGGTCAGATCGAGACGCTCGCGCAAGAGATCGAGCAGGGTGACGCGGGGGTCGTCGAGCTCGATCTCCCGCCGCACACCGTTCACGGTGAGGCTGATGGAGAAATTCATGCAGGGCTCCGATCAGTGCTATGATGATTTTGTTACAGAGGTAACGCACCGCCTGCGGCCGCCGATGTCGATCGGCGAACCTTTGCAGGCCGGGGTATTCATCGCATATACGGAGGCGTCCTCCGTTTTACAAGGGAGGGGAAATCACAAATCCGATGGCCAGTCAGTTCGCAGGACTAGTTCGCAAGCCGCGCGCGGATGCCGTGCGCAATCGCGAGCGCGTGTTGGAAGCGGCGAAAGCCGTGTTCAGCGCCGGCGGTCCCGAGGCCAGCCTGGAGGCCGTGGCGCGGCACGCCGGCGTCGGCATCGGAACGCTCTACCGCCACTTTCCGACTCGCGAAGCCCTGTATGAAGCGGTGTACCGGCGCGAGGTGGATCAGCTCGGCGATCTCGCGGACCAATTGAACAATGAGGCGGATCCGGTCGAAGCGCTGCGGCACTGGCTGCACGCCAATGTCCAATTCGTCGCCACCAAGAAGGGCATGGCGGCGGCGCTGGCGCTGGTCGCCCACGGCTCCCCCGAACTTCACGCTTATTCGCTCGAGCGCCTGACCAGGGCGATCGGCGCACTGCTGGCGCGCGCAGTCGCCGCCGGCGAGATCCGCGCCGACATCAGCGCCGAGGACGTGCTGCGCGCACTGATCGGCCTGTGCTACATGCACGATCAGGCAGGCTGGCAATCGACCGTGCTGCGGCTGTTGGATGTGTTTATCGATGGGCTGCGCTTGCACCCGGCGAAGGTGACGGCGTCGAAGCAAAAGCCGGTGAAGAAGGCCGCGAAGCGGAGACGCTAACCCCACGCTCCGTCATTGCTGTGACGAAGCCACCTCTCCCGCTTGCGGGAGAGGTCGGCGCGAAGCGCCGGGTGAGGGCTCTCGCCACACGGATAGTCCCATCGTGGAGATACCCTCACCCCAGCCCTCTCCCGCAAGCGGGAGAGGGAGAACGGAGCAACTCACCCGAAGCGGTGATCGTAGCGGCTAATCGACAGCTCGCTCACATCGATCTCCGGCTTGCGTCCGGACAAGAGATCCGCAAGCACCCTGCCCGAGCCGCAGGCCATGGTCCAGCCGAGCGTGCCGTGGCCGGTGTTAAGATGGAGATTGCCATATCTTGTCGCGCCGATCACGGGCGGTCCATCCGGCGTCATCGGACGCAGGCCCGACCAGAACGTCGCCTTGGCAAGATCGCCGCCGCGCGGAAATAGATCCGTCAGCGAATGATCGAGCGTCGCGCGGCGCGCAGCGTAGAGCTTGTCGGAATAGCCTGAAATCTCAGCGGTGCCGCCGACGCGGATGCGGTCGCCGAGCCGGGTGATCGCGACCTTGTAGCTCTCGTCCATAACAGTCGATTCCGGCGCGCCGCTGGCGTCCATGATCGGCACCGTGATCGAATAGCCTTTCACCGGATAGACCGGCAGCGAAATGCCGAGCGGCTTCACGAGCCGCGGCGACCAGCTTCCGAGCGCGACGACATAAGCGTCGGCCTGCAGCACACCCTTGCTGGTCGCGACGCCGCTGACGCGCGAGGCCTCAGCGATCAATCCGTCGATGGCGACATTGAACAGGAATCGCACACCGAGCTTTTCCGCCTCGACCGCCACCGCCTGCGTGAACATGTGGCAATCGCCGGTCTCGTCCTGCGGCAGGCGCAGCCCGCCGGCGATCTTGTCCTTCACGGCGGCGAGCGCCGGCTCGGCGGCAATGCAGCCCTCGCGATCGAGCACCTCGAAAGGCACGCCATATTGCTTGAGGACTGCGATGTCGTCGGCGGTGTGGTCGAGCTGGGAGGCGTAACGAAACAGTTGCAGCGTGCCGCGGGAGCGCTCGTCATAGTGGATGCCGATCTCGCCGCGCAACGCACGCAGGCAGTCGCGGCTATATTCCGCGATCGGAATCATCCTGCTCTTGTTGACCGCGTAACGCTCCGCGGTGCAGTTGCGCAGCATCTTGAGCAGCCAGGTCCACATCGCGGGATCGGGCTTCGGGCGGACCACCAGCGGCCCGTACTTCATCAACAGCCATTTGATGGCCTTGATCGGCACGCCGGGGCCGGCCCAGGGCGAAGAGTAGCCGGGCGAAACTTCGCCGGCATTGGCAAAGGAGGTTTCCAGCGCAGGCTTCGGCTGCCGGTCGACAACCGTCACCTCATGACCGGCGCGCGCGAGATAATAGGCCGACGTGACGCCGATGACGCCGCTGCCGAGGATGATGACTTTCACGCTTTTCAGGCTCCTGCCGCGGCATTACTTGCCGCTGCAAATAATCTCCGCAACGGCTGGAGCAAGGGTCAGGCGACGCGCTTGATGACGTCGCCGAGGATCGACACCATCTCGTCGATATGGCTGCGCTCGACGATCAGGGGCGGCGACATCGCCAAGGAGTCGCCGCTCTGGCGAAGGTAGAGGCCGCGGTTGAAACAATCGACCATCATGTCATAGCCGCGTGCGCCGATCGCATCCTTCCGCGGAGCGACTTCGACGGCGCCCATCAGGCCGACATTGCGGATGTCGATCACGTTCGGCAGGCCCTTGAGCTGGTGCAGCGCATCGCGCCAGTACTCGGCGAGCGAAGCGCCGCGCGTCAGCAAGCCTTCATCCTTGTAGATGTCGAGCGTCGCGAGACCGGCAGCACAGGCCACCGGATGCGCCGAATAGGTGTAGCCGTGGAACAGCTCGATCTGGCTTTCCGGACCGGTCATCAGCCCGTCATAGATCTTGCGGCTGGCGAACACCGCGCCGCAGGGAACGGTGCCGTTGGTGATGCCCTTCGCGGTCGTCATCAGATCGGGGGTCACGCCGAAAAACTGCGACGCGAACGGCGTGCCGAGCCGGCCGAAACCGGTGATGACTTCGTCGAAGATCAGGAGGATGCCATGCTTGTCGCACAATTCGCGCAGCCGCTGCAGGTAGCCTTTCGGCGGCGGCAGCACCGCGGTCGAGCCCGGAACCGGCTCGACGATGACGGCGGCGATCGTGTCGGCGCCATGCAGCGCCACCAGGCGCTCGACGTCGTCGGCGAGTTCGGCGCCATGCTCCGGCTGGTCCTTCGCAAAGGCGTTACGGGCCAGATCGTAGGTGTGGCGGATATGGTCGACACCAGGCAGATGGGTCGCAAAGGCACGGCGATTGGCCACCATGCCGCCGACCGACATGCCGCCAAAGCCGACGCCGTGATAGCCACGCTCGCGGCCGATCAGGCGCGTGCGGGTCGGCTGGCCGGCGGCGCGGTGATAGGCGAGCGCGATCTTCAGCGCGGTGTCGACCGATTCCGATCCCGAATTGGTGAAGAAGACGCGGTCGAGTCCGGCAGGCGCCAGCGCCGCAAGCCTTTCTGCAAAGTCGAACGCGATCGGATGGCCCATCTGGAACGACGGGGCGAAGTCCAGCGTCATCAACTGCCGCTCGACCGCTGCGGCGATCTGCTTGCGGCCGTGGCCGGCATTGACGCACCAAAGCCCGGCCGAGCCGTCGATCACCTTCCGCCCGTCGACGCTCGTGTAATACATGCCCTCGGCGGAGGCGAACAGCCGCGGCGTCTCCTTGAACTGCCGGTTCGCCGTGAACGGCATCCAGAACGAATCGAGCTTGATGGTGTTCGGAATCTGATGAACGGTCACGGCGTCGCTCCACTGCTGACATCGCAGCCGAACACGCTCTCAAACGCGCAACAAGTCCTTTTCTGCTCCTCCGCAACCCATTGATCTCATTGGGGCGAACGCGGCATATTTGCGCGATCCGCAACACCTGCAACAGGGATTCTCCATGAGCGTCGATATCGGGGGCCGGCTGCGATTCATTCGCGCGCAGCAAAAGCTGTCGCAGCGCGAACTCGCCAAGCGGTCCGGCGTCACCAATTCGACGATCTCGCTGATCGAGTCCAACCAGATGAACCCGTCCGTCGGGGCGCTGAAGCGCATCCTCGATGGAATTCCGATGGGACTGGCGGAATTCTTCGCGCTCGAACCGGAGCGCCGCCGCAAGGTGTTCTATCGCTCCGACGAGCTGACCGAGATCGGCAAGAAGCCGATCTCCTATCGCCAGGTCGGCGACAATTTGTTCGGCCGGAGCCTGCAGATCCTGAAAGAGCGCTACGAGCCCGGCAGCGATACCGGCCGCGTGCCGCTGGTGCATGACGGCGAGGAAGGCGGCATCGTGGTGTCCGGCAAGCTCGAGGTGACCGTCGATGACGAGCGCCGCATCCTCAATCCCGGCGACGCCTATTATTTCGAAAGCCGCCGCCCGCATCGCTTTCGCTGCGTCGGCGGCAAGCCCTGCGAGGTGATCAGCGCCTGCACCCCGCCGACATTCTAGTTCCGCTTGTTTTCCCGCGCTTCAGAGATCGCGGGTCTGCCGGTCGCCCCAGGCGATGGCCGCAGCGATGGTCACGAAGATCGCCGTCACGCCGATAATGACCAGGATGGTGTCGACTGTCATGGCTCTTCTCCATATTCAATGAAGAAAAGCTAGCGGATTGCCGCCGCAGCGCTTTGCGCTCGATCAATCCTGCGGGGAAAATCCGGCGTCCTCCGCCCCCGACAGCGTCCCTGGTGGCTCAGCCGAAATATCGCGCCAGCACGCTCTTATCGACCTTGCAGATGTAGGTGTATTTCGGGTTGACCACCTGGGTGCAGCGCGCTTCCGCGATCTGGCCGAGCAGCATATAGCCTTCGGCGGCCGGGATCTTCCAGTCGTCCTCCAGCCAATACACCATCTCCTCGAACGCGATCCGCATGGCATCTTCGAGCGGCCGGGCGCAGCCGAGCGTGCCGATATGCGTCGGCGTCTCGATCCGGGGATGGTTCAGACGCGACGGCGCCTTCTCGAGCGACACTCTTACCGTCAGCGTCGCTGCGATCTCGATCGCGCCCATACCATTGCATTCGCCGTCGCCCTGGATCGCGTGGCAATCGCCCATGAACAGATGCGTCCCGTCCTTGTTGACGCGGAACATGACGGTGTTGCCGCTGGTGATTTCCTGGACGTCGAGATTGCCGCCGTGTGGACCATTGTCGACCGTGAGCACGGCGCCGTGAACCGGGGCGACGCCGAGCACGCCGATCATCGGCTTGATCGGCAGCTTGAGGTGCTCGTTCCAGTGCACCAGGCCGTCCTTGACCTCGACCACCCGGGTCTGGATGCCGAATTCCTTGCGGCGAACCCAATCGGGAAACATGCCGATGCCGGGCCACAAGGCCGTGAAGCCGAGCCGGTCCAACTCCATCTTGACGATCTCGACCTTCAACATGTCGCCGGCTTTCGACCCACGGACCTCGATCGGCCCGGTCGCACCGTTGACGAATGGAAAGGTGACATCCTTTTCGGTCAGTTGCTGGCCGAGGTGGCGGATCGTGCCATCATTGGCGTTGATCGCGCACTCCACCACGAAGGTTTCCCCGGGCTCGACGCTGGCGATGAAGCGCTCGTCGCCTGACAGCGCATATTTGATGTTGTTTTCCTTGGCGATGCGCTTGGACATCTTCACTCCGGGTTGGATTGACCGCTGCAGAATTCAAAGACGGCGCCAGGGCATCAGCAGCCGCTCGATCTTGCCGACGATGAAGGTCAGGATCAGCGCCAGCGCGATGGTGGCGACCAGAGCCGCGAACACCTTTGGAATCACGTAGAGCGAGCCCGCCTTGAAGATGGCGTGGCCGAGCCCTTCCGACGACGACATGAACTCGCCCACGATCGCGCCGATCAGGGCGAAGCCGACCGTGAGCTTCAGCCCTGCGAAGATGTCCGTCAGCGAGGCCGGCACCACCAGCTTGCGAAAGATCTGGAATTTCGAGGCGCCGAGCGTCCGCATCAGGTTGATCTGGTCCGGATCGACGCCGAGCGCGCCCTTGTAGGAGGTGACGAGCGCGACGATGACGACCGACAGCGTCGACATCGCGACCTTCGAGATCAAGCCGGTGCCGAACCAGATGATGATGATCGGCGCCAGCGCGATGATCGGGATTGACCCGATCGCGGTCACGAAGGGCTCGACGACCCGGGACACGAAGCGCGAATACCACAGCGACAGGCCGATCACCGTGCCGACCAGGTTTCCGACAAAGAAGCCGAGCAGGGTTTCGCTGCCAGTCACATAGAGGTCGCGCCACAGGCTGCCGTCGCGCGCCATCTGGAGCAGAAATCCGGCGATCGCCGAGGGCGAACCGAACATGAAAGCGGCCGCGCTGTTGCGCGAGGTCATGTGATCCCAGAACGCGAGGAACGCAATCAGGATCGCGACCTGCGTCGCCAGCACGTGCGCGGTTGCGCGCAGCCGCTTCCACCGTCGCCGTGCGGCCGTATCCGGGATCGGCGTGGAGGCGCCCGTCGGACGAGCCATTCCAGCATCCATCTCCGCCGTCATTGCAGGACCACGTCGAGATCGGCCCAGATGCGCCGTACATAATGACTGAATTCGGGACTTTGGCGCAGGCCGATCATGTCGGTGCGCTCGGCGCCGAGCGCGATGTCGTAGACCGCCTTGATCCGGGTCGGCCGCTTCGACAGCACGATGACGCGATCCGCCAGCGAAACCGCCTCCTCGATATCGTGCGTGATGAGCAGCAGCGAACGCCTGCCTTGCCGCACCAGCGCCGCGGTATCGTTCTCGATCAATAGCTTGCTCTGGAAGTCGAGCGCGGCAAACGGCTCGTCCAGCAGCAGGACGTCGGGCTCGTGCACCAGCGTCCGCGCGAGCGCCACCCGCTGCCGCATGCCGCCGGACAGCGTGGAGGGATAGTGGTCGGCGAAGCCGTGCAAGCCGAGCTGGTCGAGCATCGCTCGGCTGCGGTCCTCAGCCTCGGCAGCGGCGACGCCGCGAATTTCGAGCCCGAGCATGGCGTTGCCGAGCGCGGTCCGCCATGGCAGCAGCAGGTCCTTCTGCAGCATGTAGCCGACATTCTGCGGCTGACCGGTGACCTCGCGGCCATGCCAGCGAATTCGCCCGGAGTCCGGACTGAGCAGGCCGCACAGCGTATTGAGCAGGGTGGTCTTGCCGCAGCCGGACGGCCCGACAATGCTGACGATCTCCCCTTCCCGCAGCGTCAGGCTGAGATCGCCGATGACGGGCACGATCTCATTCTTGACCTCATAACTCTTGGAGACGTGCTCCACCACCAGCGGCGGAACGACGACGCTGCCGGCTACCGCGCTTGCATTACCGGCGGTCTTGCCGCTGCCGACTTCAGTCATTTGAGGCTGGCGACCGCCTTGTCGGCAAAGGAATTGTCGATGATCTGCTCGAACGGAATCGAGCCCTTGGCGTTGCCGAGATAGATCTGCATGTCCATCAGGTTCTGCCACTGGTCCTTCTTGGTCACCACCGACTGCGCGGGGATCAGGAATTTGAGCTCGGCATCGATCGCCTTGTCGACGACGTCGCCCGGCAGATCCGGGAACTCCTTGCGCGCGACCTCCTTGGCAAAGGCGGGATCGGCGTAGGTCTTGCGCGACGCCTCCTCGAACGAAGTCACCAGCGCCTGCACCATCTCCGGATCCTTCTGGATCGTGGTCGGAAGCACCATGATGCCGGTGTTGCAGAATGGGCCGATATAGCTGGAGAAATCGAACACCACCTTGGCGCCCTGTGCTTCGGCCGCGGCCACGCTGGGCTGATAGGCGATCGCGATATCCGCCTGTCCGGCCAGCATGGCGGCGATCTCGGTGCCCGGATTGACCGGCACGATGGTCGCATCGACGCCGACCTTGAGGCCGGCCTTTTCAAGCAGCCGCTTGGCGACGCTGTAGTTGGTGTTCGGCTCGGGCGAGGTCACGATCTTCAGCCCCTTGAAGGCCTTCGGATCGGTGATCGGTTGAAGCGTTTTCGACACCCCGAAGTAATGCGCGCGCTGCACCACCGTGCCGACCACGACGCCGGGTCCGCCGTTCTCGCGCGAGATCTGCGCCATCGTCGCATCGCCGATGGCGAAGTCCGCGGAGCCACCGAGCACAGCGGCAAAGGTCTGCGTGTCGCCCCCGGCGGCACTCACCTGCATCTCGAGGCCGTTCTTTTTGAAGATGCCGGCGTGCATGCCGACATAGAGGTTGATGTAGCCGAGATTGTGCACGGCTTCGCTGAAACGAACGGTCTTCAGCGTTGCCGCATGCGCACCGCGTGAGCCGACCAGCGACGACGCGCTGAGCCCGCCCGCGATTGCAGCCGCGTTGGAAAGGAAGCGCCGGCGGTTGAAGGAATGGCTGAAGAGCGAACGGAGATGATCGGGCATGGCTCAGGACTCCTCGCACAACAAACAGGCAACGAATGCGCGGGAGACTAGTGCGCCGATCGAACGGGCAGCAAGTTGAAAGAAACGACAGCCATTGCTCGGTTCGTGCCTCTACAATTCATTGCGTCACTCGCAGTGACACAATGATCGCGCGACTGATCGCGGCCTGTGACGTGCCTGCTTCAGAAAGCGGCACGATGAACAATCCGGCGCCATCGGACATCTCATAATGTCATTTTTGACATTATGGCCGCCCAAAGAAATGTCACCGCATGGCGCAAGGATTCAAGGCCCCGGTGCGCGCTCGCGCCATCAGGGATTGACCCGGAGCGACGCGAAGCGTCCGGTCAGCGCGCCGCCGCACTTTTTCGCCGCACTGCGGATCGCCTGCTCCTGCCGGCGCGCTTTGTCGTCGCCCACTACGGCGACCGGCGGTGGCGGATTGGCGGCGGGCTCGCGCAAGCATTCGAACAGATTGCTGACCAGGCCGCGCAGCCTCGCGTTTTCGGCGGCCAATTCCTTCATCTGCAGGACGGCCGGCACGTTGAGACCGCCGAACCGGCGGCGCCAACGGTAGAAGGTTCGCACCGACACACCGGCGGCCTTGCAGATTTCGGCAACGGAGACGCCGGCGCTTGCTTCGTAAAGCAGATGCAGGATTTCGTTTTCGGTGAACTGCGAACGCCTCATCGGATGCTCCCTTCAAACCTTCACGGGGCTGCTCTCACGCTTGATCATCGACCATAGCGCCGACAGGATTGATTGGGTTCTCGGCAATTCAGAAACCATGCCATGTCACAGACGCGTCGTCGTCGGCCGGCGCCGCAAAGCGTCTTCGACGTGCTCGCACGATCTGGCAGGCGATTTGCTTTCTCGAAGGGCGGAGTATCCCGCCATGCCGAGACGATACGAACTTCCGAGCACCCCTGATGTTATGGTATGGGGCTACCTTGATAGCTCCACCCCTCCCGTGCTTGAAGTCAACTCGGGCGACATCGTCACGCTGCACAGCTTTCCCGCCGGCGGGAAAGAGACGCTGCCCGACGATCTCAGCCTTGTCAGCGCCGATTACATCACCGCGCTGGAAACGCTGCCGCCCGGACCGGGCCCGCACTTCATCACCGGACCGGTCTATGTGCGCGGCGCGCGCGTCGGTGACACCCTGCAGATCGATATTCTCGACGTGAAGGTGCGGCAGGATTGGGGTTTTGTCTCGATCCTGCCATTGCTCGGCACGCTGCCGAGCGAGTTCACCGACTACGAGACCATTCACCCCTCGATCGATCGGGACCGCAATGTCTGCGTGATGCCGTGGGGCACGGAAATTCCGATCGATCCGTTCTTCGGCATCATCGCGACCGCGCCGCCGCCGAGTTGGGGCCGCTGCGGATCACCGGTGCCGCGCGCCTTCGGCGGCAACATGGACAACAAGGAATTGCGCGCGGGGACCACGCTGTATTTGCCGGTGTTCAATGACGGCGCGCTGTTCTTTGCCGGCGACGGACACGCGGTCCAGGGCGACGGCGAAGTCTGCATCACCGCGCTCGAGACCGGCGTCACCGGCAGCTTCCGCCTCATCGTGCGCAAGGACATGGCGATCGAGTGGCCGTTCGCCGAGAGCGCGACGCATCTGATGTCGATCGGGCTCGACGAAGACCTTGACGATGCCGCCAAGCAGGCGGTGCGGGAAATGGTCAAGCACGTCTGCGCCCGCACCAATCTCTCGCGCAACCAGGCCTACATGCTGTGTTCGCTGGCCGGCAATTTGCGGGTGACCCAACTGGTCGACGGCAACAAGGGCATCCACATGCTGTTGCCGAAATCGTGCCTGTGACGGGAGAGAAAGCTCACGCCATCGCCAGCCGCTGCCGCGAGCGGATCAGCAGCATCAGCATGATGGTGACGTTGAGCGCGTTCCAGGCGAGTCCGTTGGCGAAGGCGGCCGCGTAGGAGCCGGTGGCGTCGAAGATCACGCCTGAGACGTAGCCGCCGAGCGACATGCCGATCACGGAGGCGAAGATCACGATGCCGACGCGGGTGGCCGCTTCCGCCGCCGGCATCGCCTCGCGGATGATGATGGCGTAGCTCGGCACGATGCCGCCCTGGAACAGGCCGAACATCGCCGAGATGATGTAGAGCGAGGTCAGGCTGTCGAAGAACAGATAGAACAGCAGCGCAGTGCCCTGCGCGACCGAGCCGATCAGGAGCGTGCGGATGCCGCCGATCCGGTCGGCCAGGAAGCCCGAACCGATACGGCTGATGATGCCGAAGCCGAGCATCAGGGACAGCATCTCGGCGCCGCGCGCCACGCCATAGCCGAGGTCGCCGCAATAGGCGACGATATGCACCTGCGGCATCGCCATCGCCACGCAGCAGGCGACCGCGGCGAGCGCCAGGATCGCCGTCAGCGCGTTGGTGGAGAGCCGCACATTGACGCGCGGCGGCGCCGCGTTGAGATGGCTGTGCCGGCTTGCACCGTCCGTCAAGCGCCGCAGCACGAACAGCGCGACCGCCATCGCAACCGCGGTGAAGATGCCGATCGCGATGTGCGTCGTGCGCCAGCCGAACTGCTGCATGCCGAGATTCACCAGCGGCGGCCAGATCGCGCCACCGATGTAGTTGCCGCTGGCGGCGATCGCGACCGCGAGCCCGCGGTAGCGGTCGAACCAGTGCGAGGCTTCAGCCATCAACGGCCCGAACGTCGCCGATGACGACAGCCCGATCGCGAAATGAAACAGGATGAACGACCAGATCGACGGCGCGTAGCCGGCACCGATATAGCCGAGCCCGAGGATGCCGATGCCGAGCCCGATCGCGGTAACGATGCCGTAGCGATCGGTAATCTTGCCGGTCAGAACCCCGCCGGAGCCGAAGCCGATCATGACAAGGGTAAAGGCGAGCGACGCGGTCCCTCGCGTGGCGCCGAAATCCCCCTGCACCACCGGCAGCGCCACCACCACCGACCACATGCCGACGCTGCCGAGCGAGCCGATCACCACGGCAACGGCGAGCCGCAGCCATGCCCGGCGCGAGTCGGGAATGAACTGATCCGAATTTGGGCTGATCTGAGAAGGAATTTCCACGGCGGGGCCAAACTTCGTCGCGATTTGCCTTCCGGTCAAGCGTTTTGGCGAAATATTAGGCATGCGTCAGCCCCGGGGCACTTGGCGGAACGGGCGCCGGACGTTACGTTCACGCCGATGTTCGTGCGACTCACCAGACGGAAGCGGGTGCAAGCGGGGTGGTTTATCGCCCTGCTCTATCTGTTTTGTGTGTTCGCGCCGGGGGTTGCGCTTGCGCTCGGCAGCCCTGCGCCGGCGTTGCAGGTTGGGATCGAGCCGCCGGCGGTCGCGCCGGTGCACGACCACTCCGGCCACGGCGCGTCGCACCAGCACGATGGTTCACATGCGGCCCATCAGGCCGATGCCGACGGCGTCAAGCACAAGCATGACGACAAGACCTCGCCGGGCTGTTGCTGCGCCATGCTCTGCCTTTCCGCGATCGCGGCCGATTTGCCGGCGATCGCAAAGCCGGTGCAGCCGGTATCGCTCTGCGTTTCCGAGAATTTTCAGCGCCTTCCCCGCGAGGCGCCGCCCCTGCTCTACCGCCCTCCCATCGCCTGACCTGACGTAACGAGGCGGCACGAGGCGCGTCCGCGCGCGCGTGCCTGTGCTCCATCGACAGTTCAGGGGATGTTTTCATGTCTTCGCAGTTTTGGGCGAAGCTTTTCGCCATCAGCGCCATCGCCGCTGCGCTCGCGGCTGCGGGCTGCGTGCCGACCACGACGCAGATCGTCTCCGCCGACCCCGCCGATCCCGCGGCGAGGGTAGCCGGCGTCGGATACCGCTCCACGATCGCGCCATACACCAGCCTGCGCCCGTCAACGCCCGCGCCGTGGCGCGAGCGCAACGAGAATGTCGCGCCAAAATCCCAGCAGGAATCGCAATGAGCATCCGTCTTGCGATACGCGCGCCCGCGGCCGCCCTGCTGCTGACCACCACCTTCGCGCTGTCAGGCTGCGCATCGTTCACGCCGGACAGCGGCATGACGGTGGTGGCCACTGCTACGGAACAGACCATCGGCAAGGATGTCGCGTTCGTGCGCTCGGCTGATGATGAGGACCGGCTGCGCGGCACGGTGCGGCGCCTGCTCTCCCGCCCGCTTAACGTCGACACTGCGGTACAGGTCGCACTCTTGAGCAACAAGGGCCTGCAGGCGGCCTACAACGAACTCGCGCTGGCCGAGACCGACCTGGTCGAGCAGAGCCTGCCGCCGAACCCGACATTCTCAATCTCGCGGATTTCAGGCAATGGTGCGAGCGAGTTCGAACGCCAGGTGGTCGGCGACATCCTGGCGCTGGCGACGCTGCCGTTCCGCTCGGAGATCGCGCGCGAGCGTTTTCGGCAGGCGCAGCTCCGCGCCGCGCTGGAGACGCTGCGGCTCGCCGCGGAGGTTCGACGCGCTTACTTCCGCACCGTGGCCGCAAACGAGATGGTCGCACTCCTCACCGATGCCAAATCGACCGCGGAATCAACCGCGCAACTTGCGAAAAAGCTCGGCGAGACCGGCTCGCTCAACAAGCTCGACCAGGCGCGCGAGCAGGTGTTTTACGCCGAGACCACGGCCGACCTTGCCACTGCACGCCAAGAGGCGGGCAGTGCGCGTGAACGATTGGCGCGGCTGATGGGCTTGTGGGACGGCGATCTCGGCTTCCGCCTGCCGGACAAGCTCCCGCCTCTGCCGCGACGTCCACAGGCGCTGCCCTCGATCGAAGCCGATGCCGTGGCGCACCGGCTAGACCTCCAGATCGCGCGCATGGAGCTTGTTGCCTTGGCAAAGGCACTCGATCTCACCGAAGCAACGCGCTTCGTCACGCTGTTCGACCTCGCCGGCATCGCCAAGCGTACCCACGATCCCGAAAGCCCGCCATTCCGCGAGCGCGGTTTTGACGTGCTGTTCCAGATCCCGGTGTTCGACGGCGGCGAGGTACGCGTGCGGCAAGCCGCCGAAAGCTACAATCTCGCTTTCAATCGCCTCACCGAGAGAGCCGTCAATGTGCGCTCGGAGGCGCGCGATGCCTATCGCGTCTACCGCTCGACCTACGACATCGCGGCTCACTATCAGCGCGAGATCCTGCCGCTGCGCCAGATCATCACCGAAGAGATGCAGTTGCGCTTCTCCAGCATGCAGATCGACGTGTTCGCGCTGCTCACGGAAGCGCGCCAGCGCCTCGCCTCGCTGCGCGGCGCGATCGACGCCAGGCGCGCATTCTTCCTGGCGCAATCGGAGCTTCAGACCGTCGTCAATGGCGGCGGATCGGGCGCAAAAGAGCAACCAACGATCACGGCCGCAGCCGCACCAGTGGCAAGCGGCGTGCATTGAATGGAGAGGAAGATGTATTCACGCAGAGGATTCCTCGGCACGGCGGCCCTGATCGGCGCCGGCGCCGTCAGCGGCCGCGTCCAGGCCGCCGCGATTCCGGAAGCGCCGACGATGGACAAGGCGACCTCGCAGCCGCCGCTCCATCCGACCACAGGGCCCGACTATCGCCCGGTGGTGACGCTGAACGGCTGGTCGCTGCCCTGGCGCATGAACGGCGACTGGAAGGAATTCCATCTTGTCGCCGAGCCAGTGGTGCGCGAATTCGCCGACGGCATGAAGGCCAATCTCTGGGGCTACAACGGCCAGTCGCCGGGGCCGACCATCGAGGCGGTCGAAGGCGACAAGGTCCGCATCTTTGTCACCAACAGATTGCCCGAGCACACCACCGTGCACTGGCACGGCATGATCATCCCGAGCGGCATGGACGGCGTCGGCGGCCTCTCGCAGCCGCACATCAAGCCCGGCAAGACCTTCGTCTACGAGTTCGAACTGAAGAAGAGCGGGACCTTCATGTACCACCCGCATTCCGACGAGATGGTGCAGATGGCGATGGGCATGATGGGCATGGTCGTGGTGCATCCGCGCGATCCCGCCTTCCGTCCCGTCGATCGCGACTTCGTCTTCGTCATGAGCACTTATCTCATCGACCCCGGCACCTACCTGCCGAAGGTCAACGAGATGACCGATTTCAACATGTGGACCTGGAACAGCCGCGTGTTCCCCGGCATCGATCCGCTGCCGGTGCGGCTTAACGACAAGGTGCGGGTCCGGATGGGCAATCTCTCGATGACCAATCATCCGATCCACCTGCACGGCCACAGTTTTCACGTGACCTGCACCGATGGCGGCTGGATTGCGGAGAGCGCGCAATATCCGGAAGCGACCACCGACGTTCCCGTCGGCGCAGTGCGCGTGTTCGACGTGCTCGCCGACAATCCCGGCGACTGGGCGTTCCACTGCCACAAGTCGCACCACACCATGAATGCGATGGGCCACGACATGCGCAATCTGATCGGCGTGTCGCGCAAGGATCTCGCCAAAGCCGTCGGCAAGCTCGCGCCCGACGCGATGGTGATGGGCTCGACCGGCATGGCGATGGGCAACATGGAGATGCCCGCGCCCGACAACACGCTCCCGATGATGACCGGCAACGGCCAGTTCGGCCCGCTGGAGATGGGCGGCATGTTCACGGTGATGAAGATCCGCAAAGACCTCGCGCGCGACGATTATCGCGATCCCGGCCCCTACCAGCACCCGCCGGGCACCGTCGCCTATGAGGTCGAGACGCCCGACGCCGCGCCCGCGCGGCAGTCGTCGCCGGCGACATCGGCGCCGACAGGCAGCCGCGGCGGCAACAAACCGATGAAGGGAATGAAGATGTAACCATGCCCCGGCGCCGCACCCAGAAGAAACCCTCAAAGGAAATTCCGATGACGAAGATCACCACGGCCGGCCTTGCGCTGATTGCGCTTGTAAGCTCGGCTGCTGCCGCGTTCGCCCATGAACAGCACGGCCACTCATCCTATTCAGCCGGCGAACCCGGCAATCCAAACAAGCCGTCGCGCACCATCGAGGTCGAAATGAGCGAGATGGCGTTCAAACCCGCCAACATCGAAGTCAAGCGCGGCGAGCAGATCCGCTTCGTGATCCGCAACGCCGGCAAGGAGGACCACGAATTCCTCCTCGCCACCACCGCGGAGAACCTGAAGCACGCCGAGACGATGAAGAAGCACCCGCACATGGAGCACGATGATCCCAACGGCGTCCGCCTCGCGCCGAAGACGTCGGCCGAGATCGTCTGGAAATTCACTCGTGCCGGCAGCTTCGAATATGCCTGCCTGATCCCCGATCACCGCGACTACGGCATGACCGGCCGCATCACCGTGAAATGAGCAACGAGAAAGGAGAGCAACAATGAACAGGATCATCCGCATGGCCGCAGCGGCAGCACTGGCGACCAGCTTGCTGGCGCAGGCGGCCTCCGCGCAGAGCGCCGCCATCAACGGCGAGGTCAAGAAGATCGACGAGGGCGCCGGCAAGATCACGCTCAAGCATGGCCCGGCCAAAAGCATCGGCATGGACGAACCAATGACCATGGTCTACCGCGTCAAGGACCCCGCCATGCTGAAGCAGGTGAAGGTAGGCGAGAAGGTGCAGTTCGAAGCCGAAGAGGCCGCATCAGGCTATACGGTGACGAAGCTGCAGAAGGCAAAATGAGCGTCACGGACCTTTTATCGTCTCAACCCGCAAATTTTGAACGACAGGACCTTCCCGCGGCCGGCTGCTTGTGAGAAACTGGGTTCCATGGATATCCGCCAACTGTTCAAGCTGTTGCTGGCGCTGCTGGTAACGGCAGGCCTGACGGTGGCGCCGCTCGCCACGCCGGCAGCGGCGAAGGAATTGCTGTCGGCCGCCGGCATGCAGATGGCGGATGATCCTGATGTCGCCGACATGGCGTCTGCGATGCCCTGCTGCCCTGACCAGCAGAAGAAGAGTCCCGACTGCCAGGATTGTCCGCTGGTTGCGATCTGCATGCTGCAGGTTTTGCAGGTCGGCCCATCCAGCAACATGGTTGAGTTGGACCGGCGGCTGGACCAGCAACTGCATCCGCTCGACGACATCATCGCTGACGGGCTGGCGCGCCCGCCTCCCGACCATCCCCCTCGAACTTTGGCCTGACCGGCGTCACGGCGCCGGACGCTGCCGCGCGGCTCAAGACGCCGCGCGGATGACACGTGCTGCGCGAGCAGCAAGACCAAAGCAATCGAGGAATGGAAATGAAAGCGTTCAACACCACGCGCGCCGTCTCGGCGGCGCTCATCGGCATGGCCATGCTGGGCACGGCCGGCACCGCGCGGGCCGAGATCAAGGACTACGAATTCCGACTGGTCGATCAGACCGTCCAGGCGGGAGCGGACAAGATCATCGCGGTCCGGCTGGTCAACAAGAAGACCGGCAAACCGGTGCCGGATGCCGTGATCTTCGCCACCCGCCTGGATATGGCGCCTGACGGCATGCAGGAGATGGCGACCAAGGTCACTGCGGTGCCCGGCGGCGAGCCGGGATTGTACAAGTTCAAGGCCACTCTGGGCATGGCCGGCCGCTGGCAGCTTTCGCTCGGCGCCAAGGTGCAGGGCGAAACCGGCGCGGTCGAAAACAAGCTCGTCGTCACGGCGCAGAAATGACCCGCGCGATTCTGATCGGCGTCGCCGCTGCGAGTTTCGCAGCGGCGGGTATCGCCATTTTCGCCGGCGGAATCCCGTGGCTGAAGCCCACGGGATTCGCCGTCTCGCACGCGGCCGCCGCCGATGGCGGCGCACCGCTCTACTACCAGCACCCGGACGGCAAGCCGTTCTACTCACTGACGCCGAAGAAGACCGAGGATGGCCGCGACTATCGCGCCGTCCCCGCCGGCGCCGACATCAGCTTCGACGATCCGCCCGAACCGGCGCCGGCGGCGAGCGCCGAAGCCAAGGGTGACCGCAAGATCAAGTACTACCGCAACCCGATGGGGCTGCCGGATACCTCGCCGACGCCGAAGAAGGACTCGATGGGGATGGACTACATCCCCGTTTACGAGGGCGAGGACTCCGACGACGGCTCGATCAGGCTGTCGCCGGGCCGGATCCAGCGCACCGGCGTCAAGTCCGAGCCGGTGAAGCGCCACATCGTCAGCACATTGGTGCGCGCGCCCGGCACGATCCAGCTCGACGAGCGCCGCGTCTCCGTCATCGCCATGCGCGCGGAGAGCTATGTGCAGAAGGTCGCCGACGTCACCACCGGCAGCCGGGTGACAAAAGGCCAGCCGCTGATGGAGATCTACAGCCCGGCAGTCTCCTCGGCCGCCGCCGAATATCTCGCCACCATCACCTCGAAGACCACGGCGACCATCGAGACCTATGGCCGCGGCTCCCGCCAACGGCTGATGAATCTCGACGTGCCGGAGTCTGCCATCGCAACGATGGAAAAGACCAAGGCCGTCCCGATCGTGATCCAGTGGTCCGCGCCGCGCGACGGCATTGTGCTGGAGCGCAACGCCGTCGAGGGCATGCGCGCGCAGCCCGGCGACGTGCTGTTCCGCGTTGCCGACACCTCGCTCGTCTGGGCGGTCGTCGACGTGGCGGAACGCGATCTCGGCGGCGTGGCGGTCGGCCAACCCGTCACCGTGCGCGCCCGTAGCTTTCCCGGCCGCGCCTTCGCCGGCAAGGTCAGCGTGATCTATCCGCAGGTGAACCGCGAGACCCGCACGGTTCGCCTCAGGATCGAGCTCGATAATACCGACCTCGCGCTGCTTCCCGACATGTATGTCGATGCGGAGATCGAGATCGGCAGCCAGGACCCCGTGCTCGCCGTCCCGGACAGCTCCGTGCTCGACACCGGCAACCGGCAGACGGTCCTCGTCGATAAGGGCGGCGGCCGGTTTGAGCCGCGCGAGGTCAAGGTCGGACATCGCGGCGGCGGTTATGTCGAGATCACCGAAGGCATCGGCGAAGGCGATTCGGTGGTAACATCGGCCAACTTCCTGATCGACGCCGAGAGCAATCTCAAGGCGGCGCTGAAGGGCTTTTCCGAGGCAGGCAGCGCACAGGACACATCGTCGACCAGCGGCATGGGAGGACGGCCATGATCGCCCGTGTCATCGCCTGGTCCGCACGCAACCTGCTGCTGGTGCTGTTCGGCACCGGCTTCGCCGCGGCGGCCGGACTCTATGCGCTGCTTCATTTGCCGCTCGATGCCATCCCCGACCTTTCCGACACGCAGGTGATCGTCTACACCGAATATCCGGGACAGGCGCCGCAGGTGATCGAGGACCAGGTCACCTATCCCTTGACCACGGCCATGCTGACGGTGCCGAAATCGAAGGTCGTGCGCGGCTTCTCCTTCTTCGGCGTTTCCTTCGTCTATGTGATCTTCGAGGACGGCACCGATATCTATTGGGCGCGCTCGCGCGTGCTCGAATTCCTCAATGGCGCCACCTCGCGCCTGCCGGCCGGCGTGACGCCGACGATCGGCCCTGACGCGACGGGTGTCGGCTGGGTCTACCAATACGCGGTGATGTCGAAAGAGCTGAACCTCGCCGACACCCGCACGATCCAGGACTGGAATCTCAAATTCGCGCTCGCCAAGGCCGAGGGCGTCGCGGAGGTCGCTGGAATCGGAGGCTTCGTCAAGCAGTACAACGTGATCCTCGATCCGCAGCGGATGCGCGACCGCGGCATCACCATGCAAAGGATGCGCGAGGCGATCCGCGCCAGCAACGCCGATGTCGGCGGCCGCACCGTCGAACTGTCCGAATTCGAATACGTCATCCGCGGCAAGGGCTACATCAAGGATATCAACGACCTCGGCAATATCGTGCTCAAGACCAACAACGGCACGCCGGTGCTGCTGCGCGACGTCGCGCGCGTCGAGCTCGGCCCGGATGAGCGGCGAGGTATCGGCGAGCTCAATGGCGAGGGCGAGGTCGCCGGCGGCATCGTGCTGCAGCGCTTCGGCCTCAACGCGCTCGACGTCATCGAGAACGTCAAGAAGCGCTTCAAGGAGATCGCGACCAGCCTGCCGAAATCGGTCGAGATCGTGCCGGTCTACGACCGCTCGAACCTGATCAACGCCGCCATCGATACGCTGAAGCATACGCTGGTCGAGGAGAGCATCGTCGTCGCCCTCGTCTGTATCGTGTTCCTGCTCCATGTCCGCAGCGCGCTGGTCGCGATCCTGATGCTGCCGGTCGGCGTCTTGATGGCGTTCGGCGCGATGAAGCTGCTCGGGATCGGCTCCAACATCATGAGTCTCGGCGGCATCGCGATTGCGATCGGCGCCATGGTGGACGCGGCGATCGTCATGATCGAGAACGCGCACAAGCATCTCGAGCGTGCCAAGCCCGGGCAGTCGCGCGTCTCGATCCTGATCGATGCCGCCGCGGAGGTCGGGCCGGCGCTGTTCTTCAGCCTGCTGATCATCACCGTCTCCTTCATGCCGATCTTCACGCTGGAATCGCAGGAGGGCCGGCTGTTCAGCCCGCTCGCCTTCACCAAGACCTTTGCGATGGCGGCCGCCGCGCTGCTGTCGGTTACGCTGGTGCCGGCGCTGATGGTGATCTTCGTCCGCGGGAAGATCGTTCCCGAATACAAGAATCCGATCAATCGCGCCCTGATCTGGATCTATCGCCCCGTCATCAAGGGCGTGCTGCGTGCCAAGACGCTCGTTGTGCTGCTTGCGCTCGCCGTCCTCGCTGTCACGCTCTGGCCGGCGCGACAGCTCGGCACGGAATTCATGCCGAACCTGAATGAAGGCACCCTGCTCTACATGCCGACCACGCTACCCGGCATCTCCGTGACGAAGGCTGCCGAGCTGATGCAGATGCAGGATCGCATCATCCGCTCATTCCCCGAAGTTTCGTCGGTCTACGGCAAGGCCGGACGCGCGGCGACCGCGACCGATCCGGCGCCGACCGAGATGTTCGAGACCATCGTCAACCTGAAACCGAAGGAGCAGTGGCGGGCGGGCGTCACGGTCGACAGCCTGATCGCGGAGATGGACAAGGCGCTGCAATTCCCCGGCGTATCGAATGCCTGGACCATGCCGATCAAGGCCCGCATCGACATGCTCTCGACCGGCATCCGCACGCCGATCGGCGTCAAAGTGATCGGCACTGATCTCGTCGAGATCGATCGTCTCGCCAAGCAGATCGAGCAGGTCCTCAAAGCCGTGCCGGGGACATCATCGGCCTATGCCGAGCGCGGCATCGGCGGCTACTACCTCGAGATCACCCCGGACCGCACGGCGCTCGCGCGCTACGGCATCATGGTCCAGGACGTGCAGGACACGATCGCGACCGCGCTGGGCGGACAGACGGTGACGACGACGGTCGAGGGCCGCCAGCGCTTCACCGTCAACATGCGCTACCCGCGCGATCTCCGCGACAATCCGAAAGCGATCGGAAGCGATATCCTGGTGCCGATGCCGGCGGGAGGCGCGGTGCCGCTCGGCGAGGTCGCGACCATCCGGCCGGCGCGTGGGCCGACCTCGATCCGGACCGAGAACGGACAGCTTGCGACCTACATCTATGTCGACATCCGCGACCGCGACCTCGGCGGCTATGTCGCCGACGCGCAGCGCGCGGTGCAGGCGAGCATCCAGTTTCCGCCGGGCTATTACGTGATCTGGAGCGGCCAGTACGAATATCTCGAGCGCGCTATGGCGCGCCTGAAGATCGTCGTGCCGGCGACACTCGCGATCATCTTCGTCCTGCTCTACCTCAACTTCCGCTCGGCCACCGAGTCCATGATCGTGATGCTGTCGCTGCCGTTCGCGCTGGTCGGCGGCCTCTGGCTGATGTGGTGGCTCGGCTTCAACCTCTCGGTCGCCGTCGCCGTCGGCTTCATCGCGCTCGCGGGTGTCGCTGCCGAGACCGGCGTCGTGATGCTGATCTATCTCAACCAGGCGCTGGCCGAGATCAGGGAGCGCTGCGCCGCCGAGGGACGCGCCTTGACTAGGGCCGACCTGCGCGAGGCCATCATGGAAGGCGCGGTCGAGCGCGTCCGGCCGAAGATGATGACGGTGGTCGCGATCATGGCCGGACTGCTGCCGATCATGTGGAGCAGCGGCACCGGCTCCGAGATCATGCAGCGGATCGCGGTGCCGATGATCGGCGGCATGATCTCCTCGACGCTGTTGACGCTGATCGTGATCCCCGCGATCTTCGGCATCGTCAAAGGCTTCGGCCTGCCGTCGGACGACCAGAACCAATCACAGCCGCCGACCTCCACCGGATCGCGCGTGGAACGTGTCCGCGTTCCAGAGCCTGCAGAATGAGCGATCCATGACGACAGCTCATGAGACCGAGCTCAAGGCGCTGATGTTGGCGAGCCAGCGTGGCGATGCGGCCGCCTACCGCTCGCTCCTATCGAAGCTCGCCCCTCACCTGCGCGGCTACTACAAGCGGCGGCTTGCCGTTACCGGACGCAGCGCCGAAGAAGCGGAGGACCTGGTGCAGGAGACCCTGCTGGCGATACATCTCAAGCGCCACACCTACGATCCCGATGCGCTGTTCACGCCTTGGCTGCACGCGATCGCACGCTACAAGCTGATCGACCATCTTCGCCACGACAGGATATCGACAAGAGGCGTCCCGATTGACGACCATCAGGATCTGATGGCAGCCGACGATCACGCTTCGACCGAGGGGACGCACGACATGGCAAGACTGCTCGCTCGCCTGCCGGTGAAGACGCGTCAGGCGATCGAGGCCGTCAAGCTGGAAGGCAAGAGCGTCTCCGAAACTGCCGCGCGCCATGGCATGTCGGAATCTAACGTGAAGATCAGCATCCATCGCGGCTTGAAGGCGCTGGCCGCTTTCATCGGAAGGGACCGCGATGGCTGATCGAAGGTCAGGCCCTCCAATTTCCGCATATCAACCCGACGACGCACCGAGGCCGATGAACTCCGAGCGATCGAGGCCATCACGACGGCCTCGATCGCTCGTTTTCACCACCGCGTGATCACGTAACCGGCTGACGAAAAGCTTCGAACTCCTTTGCAGAAGCGCGCATGAGGCGCCCTTCAAATGACAAGGGAGCAGACAATGTCGACGAAGTTTACCAAACCCGTCCTTGCGATTTCATTCCTGGTATCGCTGGTGGCGATGTCGGCGACCGCGAATGCAGGCGCGACGATTTCCGACAAGCGCTATTGGCCGAGCGAGGTGGGACCCAGCTCCTACTACAACACCCAACATGCTTCGCGTAACGCGTTCGCCGCGATCGGGCCTGTCGCCTCGCCTGCCATCGCTGCGCCGCGCGTCGCCGGCGAATCCGCCTTGCGCCACGTGGGCGGGCCGAAATCCTCCGTTGCACCGTCGCGAGGCTTCTAGTGCGAGCGCGCTCACAGCGCTCTTCACCGACAAAATCCAACGCGCGGGGATCTGCCCGCCTTCTCCAATCCGGAGCTTGCCGAGATGACCACGCTGTCGAAGATCGTGATCGCCTACGTGTTGGTCCGCCTGGAAGACAGGTTCTTCCAGGCCGGAAGAATTCCGGCCGCGTTCCCGGGCGGAGGACTGGTGAGCGCCCTGTGGCAGTTCGACTGGTCGGCCTCCGCAAATCCGTTGCCACCAATCGCGTTCCTTGTGGGCCTCCTTCTGTTCACCAAGACGATCACCAGCGGCAACGAAATCGGTGGCCTGCCGGGTGTGCGGATGAAGGAGTGATGTCGCCGCGCCACGGCTCTGTGCCGATCTTCACGCTCGCGTGATCGCGTAACCGGATCATGAAAGGCATCGAACTCATCGGCAGGGGCGCCCCGTGATAGAAAGAATGAACCGCGGATGGCGCTCCGCCGGAGGGGCGGGAGAAGCGAGCATGAAGACCGACGACCTCGTTGATGCCTTGAGCGCGCGCATCGCTCCCGTGGACTCCCGGGCGGTCGGCCGGCGCATCGCCCTGGCGGCCGGCGTCGGATTGGTTCTTGCCGTCGCCGCTATCCTGCTCGGGCCCGGCCCGCGCACCAGTCTCGCCGCCGCTGGCGAATGGGCCTTCCTGCTCCTGAAGATCGCCTTCGCAGGGACCATCGCCTGCACCGCTGCAATCTATCTGACCAGGCTGTCCCGTCCGGGCACCACGCTGAAGCATGGCATGCTGGTCGTCATCCTGCCGTTCGTCGCGATCGTGGCGCTCGCGCTACTGAGCCTCGGCTCGGCGCCCGCCTCGCACTGGGATCAAATGGTGACGGGTGAGGCGTGGCTGGAATGCCTGCTGTCGATCCCGGTCATCGCGATCGTGCCGTTCGCGCTCACGATGTGGGCGGTGCGCCAGGCGGCGCCGACCGACCTGCGCCGGGCGGGCGCGTTCGCCGGCCTTGTCGCCGGCGGCATCAGCGCGGTGGCCTACGCGCTTCACTGCACCGACGATTCACTACCCTTCGTTGCGGTCTGGTACGGCGGAACGATCGTGCTGTGCACGCTCGCGGGGGCGGCGCTCGGGCCACGGCTACTGCGGTGGTGAACGCCTCTGCATACCAGGCTCAAATTTGGAGAAGCCGCCAGACGGTGAGGAGGAGTAACATGGATCGCATGCTTTTTGCGGCAATCGCGTTTGTTCTCGCCTCTTCGCCGGGCCGCGCGCAGCAGGACAGTCTATCTCGCGGCGAGCAGGATTTTCGCGCCTGTGCGCCGTGCCACTCGCTCGAGCCCGAGCGCAACATGACAGGTCCGAGCCTCGCAAATCTATGGGGCCGCAAGGCGGGCAGCCTGCCGAGCTTTGACCGCTACTCCGACGCACTGAAAGTTTCCGGGATCATCTGGGACGACCGTTCATTGGACGCTTGGCTGAACGCCCCCGAGCGCATGGTCCCGGACAATGCCATGCCGTTCGAAGGCATCAAGGATGCTCGCACTCGCGCCGATCTGCTCGCTTTCCTGAAGGAAGCCACCAAGCCCGGCGCCGCCCCCCTGCAGATGGCTCAGCGCGGCATGGGCGGTATGAGCGGAATGATGGGAGGTGGACGCGTTCCGAACCTGAAGAGCCTTCAACCTTCCGAGCATGTCACAGGCATCACTCACTGTCGGGACACCTATCGGGTGACCACTGCCGACGGCAAGACACGCGCATTCTGGGAACGCAATCTCCGGATCAAGACGGACTCCAGCAAGGACGGTCCGGAGAAAGGGATGCCGGCGACGGTTCCGGCAGGCATGATGGGCGATCGCGCAGACGTGATTTTTGCCGCACCCGACGAGATCAGCAAAATGATCGAACAGCGATGCTAGGACGAGCCGGATGGGTTTCTACAACGACGTCATTCTTCCGAGGCTTTGCGATCTTGCGATGCGTAACAAGGAGCTTCTGCCCTACCGGGAGAGGGCGATAAGGGCGGCAGAAGGCCGCGTGCTCGAGATCGGCATCGGGTCCGGTCGCAATCTCCCGTTCTACGGCGCGGCCGTGACGCAGGTTGTGGGGCTCGAGCCCGGTTCGAAGCTCCTCAACATGGCGCGCCACGCTCCACATCAGGATATTCCCATAGAGTTTGTCGAAGCTTCGGCCGAGGCGATTCCGATCGAGGGCCGTAGAATCGATACCGTCGTGACGACTTGGACAATGTGCAGCATTCCCGACGTCGACCGCGCTCTCGCGGAAGTCCGGCGGGTTCTGAAGCCGAGTGGAAAGCTTGTCTTCGTCGAGCACGGGCGCGCGCCCGAACCCCGTGTGCAATGGTGGCAAGATCGCCTGACGCCCGCATGGAGGCGCATCTCAGGCGGTTGCCATCTCAATCGGGACATTGCCGACGTCCTTCGCAGGAACGGCTTTCATGTCGAGGAGATGCGCACCGGCTACATGAATGGACTGAAGCCTATGACCTTTATGTATGAGGGCCTGGCAAACCCTCGTTGAGGGCGATCTGTGCAACCGGCAAAGCGAACGCCATGTGGACTGAAAGAGGAGCAGAACATGGGACACAGCGCATACCCCGTCACACGCCGATCGTTCGGGGGCATCCTGGCGACCTTAGCGGTGACGGCATCTACCGGCGCCGTAGACGCGAACGAAACCACCATCACGGTGCACAAGGACCCGAACTGCGGATGCTGTACGGGCTGGGTGCAGCATCTGCGCGACGCCGGATTCAAGGTGCGAGTGGACGAGACCTCCGACCTGGAGCCGGTCCGCGTCCGACTTGGAGTGCCACCGGAATTGGCCGCGTGTCACACGGCAGAAGTGAACGGCTACATCGTCGAGGGACACGTGCCGGCAGCGGCCATACGACGACTGCTTTCCGAGCGGCCAAACGTGAGGGGTCTCGCGGTGCCTGGAATGCCGGTCGGATCGCCGGGCATGGAAGGTGATCGGCCCGAGCCCTACACTGTAATCTCGTTTGGAGCGGATGGCCCCAAACCGTTCATGCGCTTCCTGGGCAAAGAGGCGATCGGCTGATTTGTCGTCAGTCGCCGACCGCGCCCTCACCTCACTTCGCCAGCGGCTTTCCCGCCGTCTCGGGCGCCATCGCGATGAACGGCAGGCCGATCACGTAGATCAGCGACAATAGCGAGATCGCGAGGGGATAGCTCCCGGTCGTTGCCGCGAGCGCGCCGATCAGGGTCGGGCCGGCCGCGCCCAATACACGCCCCATGCTGAAGGCAAAGCCGGAGCCGGATCCCCGCAAGGCGGTCGGAAACATCTCCGGCAGCCAGATCGTGAACAGGCCGAACACGCCATTGGTGAAAAAGCCGAGCACAGGAAGCAGGACCAGAAACAGCGCGAGGTTGTCGAGATGCTCGATGGCGATCTGATAGCTCACCACCACCGAGATCAGCGAGCCCATGAAGAACAGCAGCGCGGTCCGGCGGCGGCTTGCGAGATATCCGGTGATCCATGGCATCAGCAGGCAGCCGATCAGCGTGCCGACATTGGTGATGAGACCGGCCACCGCGCCCATCTGCTGCGCATGGGCTGGCGTCGCGCCTGCCGCAACAAGCTTGGTGATCACGACCGTCGGCGCCCAGAAGTTGGATGACCACAGGCCGAAGATGATGCAGGCCATCATCAGCGCGGCCGCCCAGGTGGTGCGCGCCTGCGCGCCCGAGAACAGCGCCACCACGGATGTGTTCGTCTTCGCGCGGCTGTGGGCCGGCTCGGGAATGTTGCGGCGCAGATAGGCGATCAAGAGCGCCGGCAGGATGCCGAGCATGAACATGCCGCGCCAGCCGAGCAGACTTCCGCCGATCAGCGTGACGGCGGCGGCGAGAAACAGCCCGGTCGGCGTTGCCGTATGCAGCCAGCCGGCCAGTCTCACCCTTGTGTGTTCGGGCACGGATTCCTGCAGCAGCGGCGTTCCCGCCGCCCATTCGCCGCCGACACCGAATCCGGCCATGAAGCGAAACAAGGCGAACATCACGACGCTGGTCGCAAGCCCACACAACGCCGTGAACAATGAATAGACCAGCACGGTCCAGCACATGATCCGGACGCGGCCATAGCGATCCGCCGCCCAGCCCCAGACCATCGAGCAGGCCCAGCCGAGCATGAAGATCGAGAACAGCAAGCCGCCATAGATGCCGATATTGGCGCGGCTCGCCTCGATCCCGCTCGCCGGCAGCAATTCCGAGAGCGCGCCGACCAGGATGTAGCTGTACATGGAGGAGTCGAAGCCATCGAGCATCCATCCGAACCAGGTCGCCCAGAACACTTTTCTGGGCGATACCGCCCCGCCCTCCTCGATCGGCGATGCGATCGTCTCGATGGTGCTCTCGGTCATGTTTCCTCCACGTTTCTTTTTCGGAGGAGACTATTACCGCGTTTGAAAGATGCGACATCTCCGGCAAACGGGACGGAGGCATCTTGTGGGAGAATGGCAGCAGGCTGCGCGTGAGCAAGTCATCTTCAGTCCGGGGCGATGCGCAGCATCGAACCCGGAATCTCGCGCCGCAATTTCGAGATTCCGGGTTCGCCGCTAGCGCGGCGCCCCGGAATGACGGTAGGAGATTGCAACCAGCGCTACGCGCGCGTCGCGTTCGTTGTATGATAGGCAGCAAAGCTGCAAGCAAGAGAGGCGGAAGGACCGTGCGACGGATTGAAGACCAAGGTTTCCTGCTGCTGCTGTTCGTCGTCACCCTGGCGTTCGCCTGGATCCTGCAGGCGTTTTATGGCGCCGTGCTCTGGGCCATCGTCGTGGCCGTCATCTTTGCGCCGGTCAACCGGGCGCTATTGAGGTCGGTAGGCGGAAGGCAGACCCTCGCCGCTTCGATCACGGTCCTGCTTATCATCGCGATGGTGCTGCTGCCGCTCGCGATCATCGCGACCTCCCTGGTTCGGGAAGCTACCGGTCTCTACGCGAAGATACAGTCCGGGGAATACGACTTCTCCGGTTACATTCAGCGGGTTTTCGATGCGCTGCCGGCGTGGGCGACCGGCTGGCTTGATCGGTTCAACCTGGGCGATCTTTCGGCGCTGCGCGAGACGTTGACGTCCGGCCTCATGAAGGGCGGACAGGTTCTGGCGCCTCAGGCGCTCAGCATCGGGATGAACACGTTCGACTTCGTGATCAGCCTCGGCATCATGCTGTATCTTCTGTTTTTCCTGTTGCGCGACGGCAAGGCGATAGCGGACCGGATCAAGGAGGCCGTTCCTCTTGAGGCCGATCGGAAGTCCGCGCTGTTCACGAGATTCGCCGATGTCGTCCGCGCCACCGTCAAGGGTGGCGTGCTGGTGGCGATGGCCCAGGGCGCACTCGGCGGCCTGGCGTTCTGGTTCTTGGGCGTTCACGCGCCAATCCTATGGGCCGTGCTGATGGCCTTCCTGTCGCTATTGCCGGCGATCGGCGCCGGGCTGGTCTGGATTCCCGTTGCCATCTATTTCCTGGCAACCGGCGCCATATGGCAGGGCCTCGGGCTGATCGCCTATGGCGTGCTCGTCATCGGCCTGGTGGACAATGTGCTGCGTCCCTTTCTGGTCGGCAAGGACACCAAGCTGCCCGACTACGTCGTGCTGATCTCCACGCTGGGCGGCATCGAGGTGTTCGGCCTGAACGGCTTCGTCATCGGCCCGCTGATCGCCGCCATTTTCATGGTGGCGTGGGACATCTTCGCCGCTTCGAGACGAACATCGCGCGACAACGCGTAGGATGGGTAGAGCGCAGCGAAGCAATCACGGCGTCGTCCCGGGCTTGACCCGGGACCCATAACCACAGGCCTTTGTTGTGCGGCTCCGCTGTAACTGCTTGCTCACGCCACAACAGCTCCCTGTGGTTATGGATCCCTGCTTTCGCAGCGACGACAGCCGTAGGATGGGTAGAGCGGAGCGAAACCCATCCTATGTTGTCCTACTCCGCGGCCGCAGCGATAGGCACCATCCCCTCCTCACCCAGCCCGGCAAACCGGCGCAAGGCTTCGGCCATCCGCACACGCCCGCTGACGCCGGTGATGATCACGTCAACCATCGTGAAGGAACAGTGGAAATGGCCGCGGGCGTCGAGCTGCTCGACCGGCACGCCGGCAGCAGCAAGCGCTTCGGCATAAGCGAGCCCCTCGTCGCGCAGCGGATCGAACTCGCAGGTTACGGCGAAGGCCGGGGGCAAAGCCCTCGAGCCTGCCGCGCAACGGCGAAGCGCGCGGATCGGTCCGATCCGCAGGCGAGCAGTAGATGTCCCAGAACCAATACATCAGCGAACGCGTCAGGAAGTAGCCTGTCGCGTTGTCGGTGTAGGATCGCCGGTCGAACGTGCAGTCGGTGACCGGACAGATCAACAGTTGCCCCGCGATTTCTGGACCGCCGCGATCGCGCGCGAGCTGGCAGGTGACGGCCGCGATGTTTCCGCCGGCGCTCCAGCCGGCGACCAGCACCGGTCCCGGCACGCCGCCGAGCTCGGCCGCATGCTCGGCAATCCAGCGCGTCGCGGCAAAGCCGTCCTCGGCCGCCGTCGGGAAGCGGTGCCAGGGCGCATGCCGATAGCCGACGCTGACGAAGATCATTCCGCTCCGCCGGCACATGTCGCGGCAGAACGGATCGTCAGATTGCTCGTCGCCCAGCACCCAGCCGCCGCCATGGAAATAGACCGCGATCGGATGCGGCCCCGGCGTCGCCGGCCGATAGAGCCGGTACGGCAGCGGACCGTCATTGCCGGGTAGCGTGCCGTCGACGATCTCGCCGACCGGCCGGCCCGCGGGACGGCCCTTGTTGAACTCATCGAGGAAGTCGCGCGCGCCCTGGGCGCCAAGCTGTTCGATCGGCGGCAGCTTCATATCCTCGAGCATCCCGAGCACGAGCCGCACATCCGGTTGCAGGCGTACCACCTCGCCGTCGTTGCATTGCTCTGCAACGTCGGGCCCGGTGAGCCTGAAGCCGAGCATGCCGCGGCTCACGATCTCGTTGCAGATGCTGCGATACGGGCCGACGCCGCCACAATAAGGCATCACGCCCCACGCCTTGCCCGGAACGTTTGCGCCCGTGTACCAGGTGTTGGCGAGCCGATGCAGCGTGACCATCGAGCAGTCGGCCATGTGTCGCGCCCAACCGGCCTGGGCCGTGTCGGTGGCCTCGATGGTGGTGAAGCCCGCTTCGCGCAGCGCGATCAACCGGTCGACCACCCAGTCGATATGCTGCTCGATCGAGACCGCCATGTTCGACAGCACCGACGGGCTGCCCGGCCCCGTGATCATGAACAGGTTGGGGAATCCGGCAACGGTCAGCCCGAGATAAGTCTGCGGTCCCTCAGCCCAGACGTCGGACAGCGATTTTCCGCTACGTCCGGTGATCGGATGCACGGCCTTGATGGCGCCGGTCATGGCGTCGAAGCCGGTGGCGAACACGATCACATCGAGATCGAAGCTGCGCTTGTCGGTCGTGATGCCCGAGGCCGTGATCGCCTGGATCGGCTCCTGCCTCAAATTCACCAGTGTGACGTTGGGACGGTTATAGGTGGCGTAATAATTGGTATCGAGACAGGGACGCTTGGCTCCGAACGGATGATCATGCGGGCTCAGCGCTTCGGCCGTATCGGGATCCTTCACGACCGCGCGGATCTTTTCGCGGATCAGGTCAGAGACCAGCGTGTTGCCATCGACGTCCACACCCTGATCGGCCCAGAGCTGGGTCAGGACGTGGACAAGATCGCCGGCGGCCCACGCCTTTTCGAAGCGCTCGCGCCGCTCGGCATCGCTCAATTGCCAGCTCACGACGGTCTGCTGCGGATATGGAACGCCGGTGAGTGACCAGCGGGCCTGCTCGCGATAGCCGGCACGGTCGCC
Source organism: Bradyrhizobium sp. USDA 10063 (assembly GCF_054063735.1). Lineage (NCBI taxonomy): Bacteria > Pseudomonadati > Pseudomonadota > Alphaproteobacteria > Hyphomicrobiales > Nitrobacteraceae > Bradyrhizobium > Bradyrhizobium sp. USDA 10063. The sequence goes on from NZ_JBSSGP010000002.1 coordinate 3,163,270, forward strand.
CTCCAGCATGCCGAGCCGATCTGCCGGCGGGGGACCATTATGCGCGGGCAGCGCAAAGTTCGGCGTGCGCTGGAAAACGGTGAGCTGCGCCGCCTGCTCCGCGATCAACGGGATCGACTGGATTCCTGACGAGCCGGTGCCGATGACGGCAACGCGCTTGCCGGCGAGGTTCACACCCTCATGCGGCCAGCGGCTGGTGAAATAGACCTCGCCCTTGAAGTCCTTGACGCCATCAATCTCCGGCGGCTTGGGCGCGGAGAGGCAGCCCGTCGCCATGATGTAATAACGGCAGGACACGGCCGCGCCATTGTCTGATGTGAGCAGCCAGCGTTCCGCGCTCTCATCCCACGTCGCCGCGGTGACTTTCGTGCCGAAGCGGATATGGCGCCTGAGATCGTAACGATCGGCGACGAAGCCGAGATAGCGCAGGATCTCAGGTTGGGTGGCGTATTTCTCGGACCATTGCCAGGCGCTCTCCAGCTCCGGATCAAACGTGTAGCTGTAGTCGATGGTCTGGATGTCGCAACGTGCGCCGGGATAGCGATTCCAGTACCAGGTGCCGCCGACGTCGTCGGCCTCCTCCAATGCCACCGTCGTGAAGCCGGCCTTGGCCAACCGATGGAGAAGATAGAGGCCCGCAAAGCCGGCCCCCACCACTGCGACGTCGACTTGTTGCGCCGTGCCGTTTGTCGCCTCTGAAGCACGTGCTGCAACCACTGCGTCTGGCATGCCATCCTCCCGCGCATTTGATTTTTCGTGAGGCTACATCCGCTTTCCCCGGTCTGTCATCGGACAATTCAATCTTTGGTTGGTGCGCTGCAGCTACCCTTTGTTCTTGTTCGGAAACAGCCGAGCACGATGCGGCGCTGACGTGCGGCAAAGAACGGATGCAGACCCTCATGGTGAGGAGCGCGTCTTCGCGCGTCTCCGGACGATGCTTCGCATCGCCTTGGGAACCATGAGGCCCAGATCTCGCCCGGAACTCATCCCTCGAGACGGCCGCAGTGCGGCCTCCTCGGGATGAGGATGAGGGAGAATACGTGGCCGGAATAAGACTTAGTGTTGGTGAACCAGCGCCCTTAGCGAGCTCGACGCAGCATTGGAAACAGCGGCGGCGATGCGCCCACCTGGACCGTGCCAAGCACCTCGAAGCCATATCGCTGGTACAGCGGGATGTTGGCCGGGTTGGTGGATTCGAGATAGGCGGCAACATGATCCCGATCGAACAGCCGAGCGGCGTCCTCCAGCAGCGCCCCACCGAAGCCCTTGCCGCGATACAGCGGATCGACACCGATCAGCGGCAGATACCAATGAGCTTCGTTGGGATGATAGGCGGCCATCCCCTCGAAGACCGCGGCCATCTCGGACTCTCGCCCTGCCGGCATGGTTGCTGCAAGTGCTGCCTCGTCGGGTTCTATGCCCGGCGGCAGCCACAGTGCCACCCCTGCATAATCGTCGACACGGCGTGCCGTATCCTGTTCAAAAGCGCGTCCGCCGAATGCGCGCACAAGGGCCCGGAACGATGCGAGATACTGGTCCGGATCGGGATAGGTCCAACGCGCCACCGGATCGGCGCTGAAGGCAAGCACAAGAAGGGAAATCGCCCGCTCGATATCGGCTGAAGCAACGGTGGCGATGACCGGACTGGAAACTGCGTTCGCGGGGCTCATCAGATGACCTCCACTCCGGCCCAATTGCCAGGCTCTAGATCAAGATCGAACCACAAATCTGGGGCGTCAATCAGGAGAGGCGGTCAACAAGACGTGCGTTATCGGTTCGTCACAACGCGTGCCGGTGGCGCGGAACCGATCGGAACCATCCGATCAGGGGTTCGTCATGACCGTCTAAGCCGCGCGCGGTGTCGATTGACATGGTCGGCCGCAAGGAGTTTATTTCCCCTACGGGGATTAGGCGATCTCCCCGCGAGGCGACATGCCCAAGAATCGCGTCCTTAACTGATGAGGGACGCAGCATGTCTTCATACACCTCCATTTCCCCCGACAAGCTTTCACGACTGATCGGCACCGCCAGCGTGCCTGTTCTGATCGACGTTCGCGTCGATGAGGACTTCGCGGCGGACCCGCGCCTGATCCCGGGCGCGACGCATCGCTCGCATCTCGAGGTTCACGACTGGGCACGAGACCTGGCCGGACGTCCGACCGTCGTCATCTGCAACAAGGGCCAGAAGCTCAGCGAAGGCGCCGCCGCCTGGCTCCGCCACAATGGCATCGCCGCCGAGATCCTCGAAGGCGGCCATCTCGGCTGGAAACAGGCCAATCTGCCGACCGTCCCCGCCGACAAGATTCCGAAGCGGGACGCACGCGGGCGCACGGTCTGGGTGACGCGATCGCGGCCGAAGATCGATCGCATCGCCTGTCCGTGGCTGATCCGCCGTTTCGTCGATCCGGCCGCGGTCTTCCTGTTCGTCACGCCTGCGGAAGTGGTTGCGGTCGCCGAGCGCTTTTCTGCCACGCCGTTCGACATCGAGAACGTGTTCTGGAGCCACCGCGGCGAACTCTGCACGTTCGACGTGATGGTGCAGGAATTCGGCCTCGCGACGCCCGCACTCGAACGGCTCGCCATCATGGTGCGCGCGGCCGATACGGCGCGTCTCGAGCTTTCTCCGGAGGCGCCGGGCCTGCTCGCGGCCTCGCTCGGCCTGTCGCGCATGTATGACGACGATCTCGAGCAGCTCAACGCCGGCCTTCTTCTCTACGATGCCTTCTATCGCTGGTGCCGCGATGCAACCAAGGAGACGCACAACTGGCCCACCAGCAAGGTGAAGCCATGACCGACCTCACCGCAGATCAGAAAGCCACCTCGCACGAGGACGCGCACGGCATCGCCTTTGCCGATGCGCTTCGGGTCTGGCTGCGCGTCGCGATCTTGAGCTTCGGCGGACCCGCCGGGCAGATCGCGGTGATGCATCACATCCTCGTCGAGGAGAAGAACTGGATTTCGGAAGGTCGTTTCCTGCATGCGCTCAACTACTGCATGCTGCTGCCCGGACCCGAGGCGCAGCAGCTTGCGACCTATATCGGCTGGCTCCTGCACCGGACCGTCGGCGGGATCGTGGCGGGCGGCCTGTTCATCCTGCCCGGCGTCTTCGCCATCATGGGACTCAGCTACGTCTATGCCGCCTATGGCAATGTCGGCTTCGTCGAGGCGCTGTTCTTCGGCCTGAAGGCGGCCGTCCTTGCGATCGTGATCCAGGCCGTGGTCCGCCTCGGCAAGCGCGCACTTCGCAATCCGGTCATGATCGCGATCGCGGCGATCGCGTTCGTCGCGATCTTCTTTTTCGCGGCGCCGTTTCCGCTGATCATCATGGCTGCCGGCGCCATCGGCTACATCGGCGCCCGGCTCGGCAGGCCGGAATTCGCTGCAATCGAGCATGGCGGAAAGAATGCCGCCGCGATCGACAGCATGCTCGACGAAGCGGTCCCGGACCACGTTCGGCCCAACGCGTCGCGGGCGCTGCGCGTTGGCGCCATCTGGCTTGCGCTCTGGCTCATTCCGGTCGCCGCGCTGCTCGTTGGGCTCGGTCCGTCCAACGTCTTCAGCCAGGTCGCGATCTTCTTCAGCAAGATGGCGCTGGTGACGTTCGGCGGCGCCTATGCCGTGCTGGCCTATGTCGCGCAGCAGGCGGCCGACTACTATCACTGGGTGACCCCGCGCGAGATGCTCGACGGCCTCGGCATGGCCGAGACGACGCCCGGACCGCTGATCATGGTCGTCCAGTTCGTGGGATTCATGGCCGCGTTCCGCGAGGCAAGCGGGCTGTCCCCGATGCTGGCCGGCACGCTCGGAGGGCTGCTTGCGACCTGGGTCACCTTTACGCCCTGCTTCCTCTGGATCTTCCTCGGCGGTCCCTACATCGAGACCATGCGCGGCAACAAGGCGCTCGCCAGTGCGCTCTCGGCGATCACCGCCGCGGTCGTCGGCGTCATCCTCAATCTCTCCATCTGGTTCGCGCTGCACACGATCTTCCGGCAGACTTTTCCGGTGCAAGGCTTCGGCCTCTCCTTCGATGCACCGGCGCTGAACAGCGTGGACTGGCCGGCGCTGGCGCTGTCGATAGCGGCGGCGACTGCGATCTTCCGCTTCAATATGGGGATGCTCGTCGTCCTCGTGGCGTCCTGCATCGCCGGCGTCCTGTTGCGGCTGACCGGCGTCATCTGACCGAAGCGCATGAGGAGCTCAGCAGGATGACAATGACAGTGAACAAACGGGCTGGAGGCAAAACCTGGGAGCAAAGACCATGATGCGACTGATCTCTGGCGCAGCCCTTTGCCTGACGATCGCGGGCGCGCTGTCGCCTGCTTATGCCCTGACGCGAGAAGAACTCGTCGCGAAGCTAGAGGCCGCGGGCTACTCGCAAGTCGGCGAAATGAAATCAACCGCCGAAGGCACGATCGTGAAAGCGGTCAAGGACGGCAAGGAAGTCCACATCGTCGTCGACAGCGGCGGTCAATTCAAGGAGCGGCGATAGAGCCGCGCTCCACGGCCGCGCGCACAACCATCTCCAATGCAAGAACTCCAACAAGAGGAGCCAATCCCCATGACCATGAAAACTCGTCTTGCCGCCATCGCGGCAGCCCTGCTGTTGCCGAGCCTTGCCGCAGCGCAGCCGGTCGACTGGAACATCTTTGCGGAGCCGTTCATCTCGGACGCTCATGCAGAGGCGATCGACTGGAAGAAGGTGGACGCTGCGCTCGGCAAGACCGCTACCGTCAGCGGCGAGGTCCATCGCTATGGCCTGCCGCGGTCCGATCTGCACGTCACCCTCGACGGCGTCGCGATCAAGCCCGCGCTCGCGCTTGGCGGCTGGGTGGCTTTCGCCCCCATGGACGGCCAGGCGATGGTGATGGGCGATGTCGTCCTGCTCGAATCCGAGATCACGCCTGTCATGACGAAGCTCTTGAACAGCGGCGTGGACATCACCGCTGTTCATAACCACATCCTGCGTGCCTCGCCCGCGACATTCTACATGCATGTCGCGGGACATGGCGATCCGGCGAAGCTGGCCACCGCGATCCGGGAAGCGCTGTCGACCGGCAGCAAGACGCCGTTCGATCCGCCGGCAACCACCGCAGGGCCCGCGCCCGCCGTCGAGCTCGACACCGCGAAGCTCGACGAGATCATGCACGCCAAGGGGACGATCGTCGGCGGCGTCGATCAGTTCGCCATCCCGCGCCGCGAACCCGCGACCGAAGCAGGCATGACGGTCACCCCCGCGATGGGCGGCGCCAATGGGATCAACTTCCAGCCGACCGGCGGCGGCAAGGCCGCCATCACCGGCGACTTCCTGGTCACCGGCGATGAGGTCAATCCGCTGATCCAGGCTCTGCGCGCCGGCGACATCGAGGTGACCGCGATCCACAGCCACATGCTCGACGAGCAGCCGCGGATGTTCTTCATCCATTTCTGGGCCAACGACGACGCGCTGAAGCTCGCCCGAGGAGTCCGCGCCGCGCTCGACAAGACCGCTGTGGCGCAGAAGTGAGAGATCGCGCTCGAAAGCCGCGGCGGATCACCACCGCCCTCATCCCGAGGCGCCGTGCAAGCGGCGTCTCGGGCAAATCGATGATTCAACTCCGCCTGTCCCGGCCGCGAACGACGCGCGGCTCGCGATCGCCACAAACGTTGCGGTGAGATGCGGTGGACACAGCCGTTGCGACAGACGAACGCATCATCTGCGGGCGGAGGAGCGCGCTCCCATCGGGAGCCTAGGCGGCAACGCGACCTGCCTCCAACTGAAACTCCAAGTCCTCGATAAGCTGCGCCAACCGTTCGCGCGTGAACAGATCGGTCGGTTCCTGTGCCAGCCTTCGGGTTTGCGCAAGTTTCTGTTCCAACTCTTTACGCTCGCGGCGCATCATTTGGAGCTCCTTGCTACATGGGCTAAGTTGGTCAAATTGATCAATAGAAGTTTACAACTTGTTAAGACAGTGACCCCCGCCTGCTCGTTCAGTTGACGCCTGCTTCCGATCTGCAAGAAGCAGGACGCGTGAACAACCCTATACGGAGGTACAGGGCCGACCGTCACATTCGACGGATTGCGATGGTACCTACCTAGGCAGATCATACGCTCCCTAAGTAAGCGAGTTCCCATGAAAGTCGTGGTCATCGGCGGAGGGATCGGCGGAAACTCAGCGGCGCTGCAGCTTCTGAGGGCTGGGCTCGACGCGCATGTCTACGAGCAGGCGCCGCACATCGCCGAGATCGGCGCAGGCATACAGATCAGCCCCAACGCGTCCCGACTCTTGCTGCGGCTCGGCCTCAAAGCGGCGATGGATGCCGTCGGGGTCCGACCGGGTGCAATGCATCAGCGGCGGTGGGACAATGGACGTACCTTGCAGCGCGCACCGCTCGGGCTTGAGGTCGAGGCGGCCTTCGACGCGCCATACTACCACTTCCACCGCGCCGACCTTGTCAGCCTTCTGGCCGATGCGCTGCCGCAAGGGCATTTGCATGTCGGCCACAAGCTTACGGGGGTAGAGCAGAAGGGCGAGCGCGTAGTCGCGCAGTTCGAGAATGGCGCGACGGCAGAAGCAGACCTTCTGGTCGGCGCCGATGGCATCCATTCGCGCGTGCGCGATCTCGTCTTCGGTCCCGAGAGGCCACGTTTCACTGGCTGCGTCGCTTGGCGCGCTCTCGTGCCTGCCGAGCGCATCAGGCATCTCGACATCGAGGTTGCGTCGCATAGCTGGTTGGGACCGGGCGGCCATGTTGTGCACTACTGGGTCGCGGGCGGGCGGATGATGAACGTGGTCTGCGTCTCCGAGTACGGCGACTGGACACGGGAGTCCTGGACCGACAAAGGCGAGGTGGCCGATGTGCTGGCGCGCTATGAGGACTGGCATCCGACGGTACGCCGGCTGATCGCGGCTTTTCCGGAAACCTTCATCTGGGCGCTGCACGATCGCGCCGAGCTGCCGCGCTGGAGCGCCGGTCGCTTTACGCTTCTGGGCGATGCCTGTCATCCCATGCTACCGATGATGGCGCAGGGCGCCGCGCAATCGATCGAAGACGGCGCCGCGCTCGCGGCGCTCCTCAAGGCCTCGCCTGATGACATCGCGGGCGCTCTGGCGCGCTATGAAGCGATACGCAAGCCTCGCAGCACGAGGCTGCAGCAGGCCAGTGCCGCCAACCGCACCCGCTTCCATCTACCCGACGGCGACGACCAACGCGCCCGCGACGAAGCAATGGCCGCGTCCGGCGACCGCTCGATCGCCAATATTGGCTGGCTCTATGCGCATGATGCCGAGCGGGTGGACTGAACACCGCCTCTCAAAGAACGAACTGAAGACTGTAATTCCCGCCGCGTTTTCGATCTTTCGCTCGACACAGCCAGGGTCGCAAGCTGCAGTGCGCCCCCCGATCGGATTCACTCTTGGGGACGCGCAGGACGTACTTGTTCGCGCCATTGGCGCGGTTGACCGATTGTCCAGACCGGTCTGGTCATAGCTGACAGCCCATGTACCGCCCGGGCTGATTTGATGAAACCGCCCGCGCCTTGTGTGCCGCAGTCGTCTGGCCGTCCAGCACGGCACGGGATCGCGGATCTCATGCCGGACAGTCTGCAAGACCTGGCCGCCCGCCCTCCCGGTCGCGGATGGGAGCGACCATACGCCCCGGTCGTCGACCTTGTCCGGATGATCCATTTGCTGGATCATGCATGGATCTTGCATACAGCTAGAAGGCTCACTGTCCTCTCCACTCCGGTTGATCCACCCGGAATCAAGAAGAAGAAAAAGGCGCTGCCGACGAGAGGACGTGACCTCGCACCATCGGGGAGGAGACTGACGTGAGGCTGAAACCAATTGGCTACACCTTGTTTGCGCTTCTGGCGGGCCTTTTTGTCCTGGCCGGCCACGCCTGGGCCGACTCGTGGCCTCAGAAGCCGATCACCTTCATCGTGCCATTCGCGGCCGGCGGCGGCACCGACGCCTTTGCCCGCCCGCTCGCAGCCCAGCTTGACACCCAGCTAGGCAAGCGCGTGTTGATCGAAAACCGCGCCGGCGCAGGCGGCACGGTGGGCGCTTCGGCGGCCGCCAAGGCCGCGCCGGACGGCTACACGTTCTTCATGGGCGCGGCGCATCACGCCATCGCGCCATCGCTCTATCCCAATCTCGACTACGACATCGAGAAGGATTTTGTCGCGGTGGCCCTGATCGCGCGGCCGCCGCAGGTGGTGGTCGTCAATCCCGACAAGGTTGCGGCCAAGACACTCGCCGAGTTCATCACCTACGTGCGCGCCAACCCGGGTAAATTGAATTACGGCTCCGCCGGGGCCGGCACCACGCATCACCTCGCGGGCGAGCTGTTCAAGATCCTGACCAAGACAAACATCCAGCACGTCCCCTATCGCGGGGCCGGGCCCGCAATGCAGGATCTCATCGCCGGCCACGTCCCCGTCGTGTTCGACGGGCTCGGCTCGTCGGCCGCGCCGATCAGGGCCGGGCAGTTGCGGGCGCTTGCGGTGGCCGCGCCAAAGCGGGTGGCGGCGTTCCCCGATCTTCCCACGGCCAATGAAGCGGGCCTGGCTGGTTATGAAGTGTCGACCTGGTACGGCCTGTTCGCACCGAAGAACACGCCGCCGGAGATCGTCAAGCAGATGGTCAAGGAGCTGCAGAAAGCCATGAAGACAGCGTCAATCAAGGAGGCCTGGGAGCGCAACGGCTCCGACGTACCCGACGTCACCGGTTCTGCGTTCGCGACCATGGTGTCCGCAGAAGTCGTGCGCTGGCGCAAGGTCGTGAACGAGGCCGGAGTAAAGCTGGACTAGAGCGTTTTCGAGCGAAGCATACCCTCGGACTTGATCCGAGGGTGGACACCGGTTCGCATAGCAACCAAGTTTACGCAGACTGCGTAGACTTATCTGCGCAGAAAACGCGTGCATCTGGGGTGATGACTGCCGCGTACGGGCGCGAGCAGCCGGCCGCGCGACCGCGAAACGTCAACCGCGTTGCCTCGCAGAGCCGCTGCGGGCCAAGAAGCCGACGATGCGGCTTACCCCAAGCTCAGTCCGCTCTACATCTGAAATCGGACTTTGGCGGCTTCAGCGGCCAGGTCGGCTGCGGGCCATGAGCGGACCTGTCGGCGAATAGGCCGTAGCCATTCGCGTGCCGGCAAAGGGCGGCGCGCATAAAGAGGCTAGTCCGATAAGCACCTAGTAGCAGGCTTCAAGCGGATGGCGTCACGGCTTAGAGGGCCTTCGGACTTCAACCCTCTCTCCAACCTCGATTAACATCAGATCTTCACCAAGTTCCACTGGACCCGAGTAAGTCTTCCGCGTTGGCGGAATCAGATCTTGCTCGGCGGCGTTTGGCAACACGATGTGTGAATACACTGCCAGCTTAGGCTTTGTCCGAGCGAACACCTCGCCCGCTTGCTCGGGCGTGGTGTGGTGCGCGATGATGTTTGCTGTCTGCGCCGGCGGAACTCCAATGCGCTGGAATGTCTCTGGTGAGACAACGTTGTGAACCAACAGATCAACGTTCTGGGCGTGCCGAATGAGATTTTCAGATAAGCGAGTGTCTCCGGAAAGCACAACAGACCGGCCTGAATAATCGATCCGATAGCCGAAAGCAGGCTTCACCGGCGTGTGGTCCACTTCAAACGCGGTGATCTTCACGCCGCTGTTCTCATATACGACACCCTCGGTGATGTCCTCGGCGAGGATAACCACGCCGTCTCGTGGTGCTCGGTCGTCGGATAATCGAATCCGGATATCATACTCGAACGCCTGCTCGAGGAACGACATCATGCGCTTGGTCCCACTTGGCCCCCGCACTTGCAATGGTCGATCCCGCCCTGGCCGGCCCACAAGCCAACCGGTCAGCCACAGATCCGGGAAGCCGACCACGTGGTCTGAGTGCAAGTGAGTGAGAAAGACGGCGTCTATTCCCTGCCACGGCACCTTGACCTGGTTGAGCCGCTGAAGGGCACCCCGGCCTGCGTCGAAAATGAACTTCTGTCTACCCGCTTCCACGAGGGTGCTCGGCCCGAACCGGTTCATAACGGCCGGAGGGCACCCTGTGCCCAGGAGGGTAACTTTGAATTCTTGGCCTTGGACAACCGCCGGGAAAATGGCGAAGGCAAATAGTGCGATTCCCAAAAGGCTGAAAACTGAACGGCTTAGCGCGGCGAAGAAGATTGGGCGGATCATGGATGCGCGCCTCTTGCTCGTTGCATTTTTTTGGGAATCGGCCGCCCGGAAGCTGTCGCTATCCCACGCTGCACCATGATGCTGTACGATTGACCTTGCGTCCCGAAATATTGCCGAAATTTTCCGAAAGAGACCTGCAAGAGGCGGCCTTGCTTAAGTCATCGCAGCATTCAATCGTTCTCGGCGACCGGACCATTGACCTTGGCCGCGAGCTGTTGATCGATGGACGCGGCGATATAGTGCCCTTGCGCCCTCGGGCCTGGCTGTTACTTCGGCTTCTCGCCACGCGAGCCGGGCATTTGGTAGCCAAAGACGAAATCATGGATGAAGTCTGGCCGGACTGTGAGGTTACGGAGGACTCGCTCGTCCATGCCGTTGGCGATGTCAGGCGGGCTTTGGGAGAGGTCGATCGATCGGCCTTAAGGACCCTGCCGCGCCGCGGCTACATGCTGGCAATCAGCGGAAACCCGATTGCCGGCGCAGACCTTTCGATCGCCGCGGAGCTAGAGCGCCCTGACCTTGAGGAAGCGTCGACTTCATCTGCGATGCCGCATCTGTCCATCGTTGTTCTACCGTTCGCAAACCTCGGCGGTGATCCTGAGCAAGAGTATTTCGCTGATGGTGTGACGGACAGCCTTACAACGGACTTGTCACGCATCGCCGGCGCGTTCGTCATCGGTCGCAGCACCGCGTTCTCTTTCAAGGGAAAAGCGGTGGACGTAAGGGAGATCGGCCGTGAGCTGAATGTACGTTACGTGCTGGAAGGGTCGGTGCAATACGGTGGCAACCGCTTTCGCCTGAACGCCCAATTAACCGACACTCAAACCAGAACCCATCTGTGGGCCGAGCGCTTCGACAAGCCGGCTGCTGATTTGCTGGATATGCAGGATGAGATCGTATCGCGACTGGCCAATACGCTGAATGCCGAACTCATCAAAGCCGAAGCGCGGCACGCAGAACGGTCACACCGCCCGGACGCCATGGATTTATACTTTCAGGGTAGGGCTTTCCTGAACAAGGGAGTGACACCTGCTTTCTTGGCGCGAGCAAAGGAATTCTTCGTGCGTGGCTTGGCCCTTGATCCCGACAATATCGAAGCGGCAGTTGCCGCGGCTCAGGTCGATGTATCAATGGGTTCATCCTTTATGACCGATGACGGATCAGTACATTTCAAGACCGCGGAGAGCGCACTGAACAGCGTGTTGTTACGTGCCCCGAATCATCCGAGAGCCCACATGCTCCTCGGCGCAGTTCAAATTCGGACAAGCCGCGCCGCCAAAGGTATAGCTGAATGTCATCAAGCACTGGCCCTGGATCGGAATCTAGCCGATGCACATGGGTTCATCGGGCTTGGAAAGTATGTGCTGGAGCGTGGCGAGGAGGTAGAGGGGCACGTTCAAGATGCACTGCGACTGTCCCCGCGCGATACACGCGCCTTTCTTTGGTTCATGTTTGTCGGGATGGCTAAGTTGATGACCAAAACGGACCTTGGGGCACTCGACTGGCTTCGCCGGAGCATTGAAGCCAATCCCAATCACGCGCTTTCTCATTTTCACTTCGCCGGCGCGCTGGCGATGATGGGAAACCTGAAGGAGGCACGATCCAGCGCAGAGGCCGGCTTGGCACTTGATCGCAGCTTCACCATACGTCGATACCGCATCAACGTCTTCCGGTTCGACAATCCAGAATGGATGGCCAGGCTTGAGCAATTGTATGAGGGCATGCGAACGGCCGGGATACCAGAAGGGTAATGTCCGCTTAGGGTCAAAAGCCGACGTTGCGGCCACCCCAAGCTCAGCCCGGGTTACATCTGAAAGTGGACGTTGTCGGATTCAGCCCCCAAGTCGGCTGCGGGCCAAATCCGGAATGCCTGTCTGCTCGCAGCCGCGGCGACGAAGGATTGGGACAGCGAAGCTGCCGGATTACGTCGCTTGCGCTGGTACAAGTTTGGGCGTTGAGTCCACGACCTAAGCGGGTGCCACTGGTCCTATCAAATTCTCAAGCAGTCTTTCTGTCCTGATCGCTCGATGCGGACAGAACGCCGTATGCCGGGCGCATCTACCTCCAGCGGATCGGAAGTGGCCACGCGCTCGGGCCACGTGAGCGCAATTGGCATTGGTCCATGCCAACAAAGCCGGGGAGGAGAACGATGAGCAGTTGGCTTAGCGAACGAGAACAGCGCCTCGTTGCCGGCGCAGAAGCAGCATCGGCGGCAATGCCGATTCCGACCCAGATCGTCTCAAACGGCGAGTATCTCCCGCCTCCCCAGAGCGCCCTTCAAAAGAAGGTTGAAACTCGAATCAACGAGCTTGCAGATGCCAACGGCAAGCGGCTGGGCCTGAGCCGCCGGCAGTTCCTGCACACGAGCTGCGGCATGGCTGCTGCCTTTCTAGCCATGAACGATATCTACGGTAATGTCTTTCAAGTCGCGCCCGCCGAGGCCCGCGAACCTGATTTGATGCTCGCCCGGACGCAAAAGCTCGCCGAGCAGTTCATCTTCGACGTTCAGACTCACTTTGTCTGCGACGACTTCGACCACAAGGAGCTGTTGGGACTGGCGCAATTTGCGAGTGACCACTGGAATCCGAAGATGAAGGAGGAAGGCGTGTCGTCGCTCGCCCGCTACAAGTTCCAGAACTACGTCAAGGAAATCTATTACGACAGCGACACCAATATGGCCCTCCTGAGTGGAGCACCGTTTGACGATCCGAGCTGGTGGCTGCTGTCCAACGAGCAGATCGTCAAGGCGCGCGAACTCATCAACGACTTCGCTGGCTCCCGGCGCCTGCTGGCGCACAGCGTCATAACGCCCAAACAGCCCGGCTGGATGGAGGAGGTCGACAAGGCGATCGAGGTCTACAAGCCGGATTCCTGGAAGTCCTATACGATCGGCGATCCGCTGGCGCCCTCCAAGTTCCCGTGGCGGCTCGACGACGAGCAGGTGATGTACCCGTTCTACGAAAAGGCGGTGAAGGCGGGCATCAACACGCTTTGCATCCACAAGGGACTGCTGCCGCCCGATTACGAGAAATCGTTCGCCGGCGTCTGGGAATACGCAACCGCTTGGGACGTCGGAAAGGCAGCCAAGGATTGGCCGCAGATGAACTTCGTGATCTATCACTCGGCGCTGCGGCCGTTCCTCGAGTTGCCGGACAAGGCATGGGCGGATTTCGAACAAACGGGCCGCATTCAGTGGGCCTCTGATCTTGCGGAAATCCCGCAGAAGTTCGGCGTCACCAATGTCTATGCCGAGTTAGGCACGTCCTTTGCCAACTCGGCGGTCGCGCATCCGAAGTTCTGCGCCGCGCTGGTCGGCACGCTGATCAAGGGCATGGGGGTGGATCATGTCATGTGGGGCACCGATTCGGTTTGGTACGGCTCGCCGCAATGGCAGATCGAGGCGCTACGCCGGCTCGAAATCCCGGATGATATGCAGAAGAAGTACGGGTTTGCGCCGCTCGGCGACGCGAACAGCACCGTCAAGCAGCAGATCTTCGCCGGCAACGCGACCAAGTTCTACAAGATCAAGCTGAAGGCGGCTGACAACAGCAGCATGCCGGCCTTTTCCGAGGACCGCCTGGCGGCGCTCAAGACTGAGTACACCTTGGGGGCCAAGGACCCATCGAACCTGCGCTACGGATACGTTCGCGCCGCGTAGAGCACGATCCGGAAAACTGGACACCGGTTTTCCCTCGCGACAAACGCGAAGCGTTTGCGCGGAGAACATGCTCTAGGCGGCGCAAGGAAACAGCAGGTCGCAGCTTGTGTAGAGTATTTTGCCCGACGGACTGAAACGAAAGCGAATGCGGACCGGCTTGCCTTCATGGCTTTGATAATCGACCTGAACTCCGTCGGCGGTCAGGGTCATGTCATCGAGCGTGTAGGCGGATGCCGACTTGCTTTCGAGCTTCGACTTCCAGTAGTCCGTGATGGACAGGCGTCCCGTCAGGCTTACGCGTTCGCAATCGCATACCAGCGTCGCTTGCTCATCATATAGATCGAGCAAAGCATCGAGTTGTCCTGAACGGCAGGCATCGAGCCAATCGACGACAATGCCTAAAGGATCGAAATCGTCCTGCGAAAGCGACATGGTTTCATCCCGAGCAGTCGCGCCTCCCGAACTGTGGTTAGATGATCGACGATGAATAGGGCTTGAACGCACTATCGGTAGAACTACGGACGGGTTCCGTGCGCTCTGGGATGAATCCGCTGGCGACGCTCTTTTGCCACGTCCACGGACATGCCGATAGATCTGGGTTCGGGCAGCACAGCAAGGATATCAGCGCGAGGAAGAGCCGGGCAGCGTTACTGTACGAGCCGAGCGCGCAGTCGTGCAAATTCGGCGTCGCTGATCGACCCTGCCTGTTTCAGCCGACCGAGCTTTTCGATTTCATCTGCGACGCTGAAGCCAATTGCGCTCCTGAGCTCGTCGCGCGCCTGCCGAGCTTGTTGCATGTTACGCTCCGCCATGCCCCTTCCCTGAAAGATCAAGTATGCAAGCATGAAGATGAATGGAAACACTATCCATCCTATCACCCATATTGCCTTGACCCAGCCGGAAATGTCGTGGCGTCGGAATAGATCGGAAGCGACAGTAATGAGCAGCCAGAACCACACAATGAAGAAGAATATGGTGAGGACGTCTAGCAGGAAATTTCGATAGGTGAAGCCCTCCTGAAAGAAGAACATTGCAATCCTCCTTTGCCTGCCAGCCACTCGACGCAAGAATTCCAGCCGACCCGGTATCATTCCTTAAAGCGCAATCCCGCTGCCCGCTTTTGATTTAGATCAACGCATCGAAGCAAGCAGGTGACGACGGGTAACCGGACCCTCACGTTCAATGCTGGCGACTCGCCGCTGATCACGGCGCACGTTCCGACCGTCAGCCAGATCAGGCAGGCGAATGTTGCTGCTGCTATACCAACACCTTGAGAGAAGCGGTTCGAACACGAGACAAGACACACGAATTTCTACAGCGATTTCAACCTGATTTGCCCTGTCCAGTCCTCGCGCAAAAAACATTCCGCTTCCGTCGTCGGGCAAATCAGTGATTTAACTCCGCGCGTCTCAGCGCGAATGAGGGGCGGGTCGCGATCGTCACGAACGTTGCGGTGAGATGCGGTGGACGTGATGGGTGTGACTGACGAGCACGCCCATCACGGACGGCGAAGTCGTGTGGTTCTGGCGCCCCGACGCTGGCGCTAAGTTTTTTTGCGCGAAACAAGTTTCGCGCAAGAGATGACGGTGGCAAGAAAGCCCGGTCACCGGGAAGAGCACGAAGTAAGCCGTAAACCATCGCGCAGGGAAAGCCGGAGTTGCTCCGGTTGACCTGTGGTCCTACCCCCGTGCTTTTTGTTGCACGGGGCCCACGGGTGCAACCGGCACCCGGCTTTCCCTGCGCCCTCTATTCGATGAGAGGGTGGAAAGTAACGCAAAGCTCGGACGCATCGCGCCGCGAGAATGCGGACTCACATCCTCTCCGCTGTTTGACATTTGGATCAGAACCTCCCCGTTAACCCTTTACTAACCATACGCTGGGCAAAAATTGCCGGGTGAAGTCGAGTGTCGTCGGTCGCGTAGAACGGGAGGAGATCCCCCGTGGACGCCAGCGCGGTGCCTCACTTTCGGAGCGGCGGCCCGCAAGCCGCTGCGCAGACATTTGGCGGCCGCGCTCGGCAGGCGCGGGGGGATCGGGCTACCATGGTCGACGTGACGGCGGGTCAGGGCACGGCATCCGGCGGCTTCTCCTTGGCCGACATCACCAACGTCCTGAAGCGCGGCGATATCGCGCTCGCGTTCGGCATCCTCACCATCCTGGTGGTGCTGATCCTGCCGCTGCCCTCGATCGTGCTCGACCTGTTCCTGGCGATCTCGATCACGCTGTCGGTCTTGATCCTGATGACCGCGCTGTTCATCCAGGCGCCGCTGGAATTCTCCTCGTTCCCGACCATCCTCTTGATCTCGACCATGCTGCGGCTGTCGCTCAACCTCGCATCCACGCGGTTGATCCTGTCGCGCGGGCACGAGGGCACGGCGGCGGCCGGCCACGTCATCGAGGCCTTCGGCAACTTCGTGATGGGCGGCAATTTCGTGATCGGGATCATCGTGTTCGCGATCCTGGTCATCGTCAACTTCGTGGTCATCACCAAGGGTTCGGGCCGCATCGCCGAAGTCGCGGCGCGCTTCCACCTGGATTCGATGCCGGGCAAGCAGATGGCGATCGACGCCGACCTCTCCGCCGGCCTGATCGACGAGAAAGTCGCCAAGGAGCGGCGCAAGGAGCTGGAGGACGAAAGCGGCTTCTTCGGCGCCATGGACGGTGCCTCGAAATTCGTCCGTGGCGACGCCATCGCGGGCCTGCTCGTCGTGTTCATCAACGTCGTCGGCGGCATCATCATCGGCGTCGCCCAGCAGGGGCTGGGCTTTGGCGAGGCCGCGCGCACCTACACCGTGCTGACCGTCGGCGACGGCCTGGTGACTCAGGTGCCGGCGCTGATCGTCTCGACCGCCGCGGGCCTGTTGGTGTCGAAGGCCGGCGTCTCCGGGGCCGCCGACAAGGCGCTGATGAATCAGCTCTCGGGCTATCCGCAGGCGCTCGGCATGTCGGCTGGCGTGATGATCGTGCTGGCGCTGCTGCCGGGCATTCCGATGATCCCGTTCCTGGCGCTCGGCTCCGGCGCCGCCGCGCTGGCCTGGACCGCGCGCAAGCAGAAGCATGCCGCCAAGGCCGCCCAAGTCGCCGCTGCGGCCGCCCCCGCTGCTGCGGCAGCGGCAGCCGCAGCGGCTGCCGAGGAGCCGATCTCGAGCGCGCTCAAGATCGACGACCTCAAGATCGAGCTCGGCTATGCGCTGCTGCCGCTCGTCAATGGCCCTGACGGCACCGACCGATTGACCGAGCAGATCAAGGCGCTGCGCCGCTCGCTCGCGGTCGAGATGGGTTTCGTGATGCCGGCGGTGCGCATCCTCGACAACGTCCAGCTCGAGGCCAACACCTACGTCATCAAGATCAAGGAGGTCGACGCCGGCACGGGGCGGATCTGGCCGAACCAGTTCATGGTGATGGACCCCGCCGGCAACCAGGTTGCGATCCCCGGCATCCACACCGTCGAGCCGACGTTCGGGCTGCCTGCGACCTGGGTCGACGCTGCGCTGAAGGAAGAGGCCTCGCTGAAGGGCTACACCGTGGTCGATGCCGCCACCGTGCTGTCGACGCACCTGACCGAGCTGCTCAAGAACAACATGTCGGACCTCTTGTCCTACGGCGAGGTGCAGAAGCTGCTTAAGGAGCTGCCGAAGGAACAGGGCGAGCTGATCAAGGACATCGTGCCGAACCAGGTCACGATCTCCGGCATCCAGCGCGTGCTGCAACTGCTGCTGGCCGAGCGCGTGTCGATCCGCGACCTCTCGACCATCCTCGAAGGCATCGCGGACGCGCTTGCCTTCTCGCGCAATCCGGCGACCATGGTCGAGCATGTCCGCGCCCGCCTGGCGCGGCAGATCTGCGCGCAGAACACCTCCCACAACGGCTATCTGCCGCTGATCGCGCTGTCGGCGCGCTGGGAGCAGGCGTTTGCGGAATCGATCGTAGGCACCGGCGAGGACAAGAGCCTTGCGATGCAGCCGTCGAAACTGTCGGAGTTCATGACCGCAACCCGCAACGCCTTCGAGCAGGCCGCGCGCGAGGGCGAGGCGCCGGTGCTGGTGACCTCGGCTGCGATCCGGCCTTTCGTTCGCTCACTGGTTGAACGGTTCCGCTCGCAGACCACCGTTCTGTCGCAGGCGGAGATCCATCCGCGGGCGCGCCTGAAGACGGTCGGTAGCGTGTGAGGGTTGCGCAAATCAGTTGCAGAGCGCCGAAGCATTTTCGTCACATGCAACTGGTTTGTGGAAAATGGCTTAATTTCAACGGCTTACCGACGACGCGCAGCGTTTTCCATCTAAGGCATTGCAATAACTAGATAATATTCTCTTCACCGCCAACTTCGATCGCGTCGGATCACGTCTATTCACGGGCTTGTGATCGCCTCTACGGAACGGAATCCGCGATTCCTATGTTGGGAAGGCGCGACGATGTTGAACCTGTCGGAAGAACTGTCCGACACAAGTTAAAGCGACAGGGAAGGCGGCAGGAGACTTCCATGAACCACTCGATCTACAGCGCGGATCGGACGACCCATCTCAAGATTGTGGTCGTTGCACTCGTAGCGGGTGTGGTCGTGGCCGGCCTTGGCATCATGGCGCGCAGCAGCGTGGATGAGTACCAGACCGCGCGGGTGATGAAGGCCGGCAAGCCGGTGGCCATCACCTCATCGAACAATTCGCTCGTACGCTAGAGCAGGAGAGGAATTTACGGAATTCACGTGGTTCTTTACAGCCCCCCAAAGGCCACGTGGATATTAAGACCCCCAACTACCCCCAAGTTGACTATCGAAAACGCCCGCTCCCCACGGGCGTTTTCTTTTTCGAGCATGATCCGGAAAAGTGGAGACCGGTTTTCCCTCGCGACAAACGCGCAGCGTTTGCGCGGAGATCATGCTCAAACTAATGAATCAGCGGTTCGGCGCCGGCGCCCCCGGCGGCACGCTCTCGATCAGTCTGCCGGAAAAGATCGGTGCCGAGGTCGGGCTGCCCGTCGGCGATCCGCCCGCCGGCTCGACGGTGACCGCGTAGGTCGCGTCACTGATCGTGGCGGGATCGTAGGATGACAGCACCGGGCGCTCGGTGAACTCACTCGCGCCAATCACGCCGAGCGAGCGCGGCTGCGGCAGCTTGTCGGAGATCAGCCAGAGTTCGAAGCTCTTGCCGGGCTCCTCTGTCGCGCCGACCCGGCGCACCGTGAAATTCCTGGTGGCGGCATCGACGGTCAGGATGAAGGCCGGTGAGTTGCCGTCCTGCTGCAGCACGGCGACATATTGCCCGGATGGCGGCGCTGCCGGCGTCTTCACTTCCACGATCTGCGTGCGGGGCTTGGGACGGATGGCGTCAGGCAGGGAATCCGGCCGGTAGACCTGAAGCCCCAGCACCACCAGGAGCGCCGCCGCGATCGCGCTTACCGCCGACGCCACACCGCGCCAGCGCCTCAGCCGGCTTGCGAGTTGGACGACCCGACCGTCGTCGATGATCGGAGCTTGCTGAACATGCGCCTCCGCGACGACCGCAGGCTCGACGGGGGGTGGCTGAACTGGCGGCGCCTCCGGGGCCAGTGCCAAGGGCGCTTGCGGCGCGGAGGACTGCCCGATCGCGCTCCGGATGTTCTCCCACACGACCGGCGGCGGCTCGACCAGGCCCACCATCTGGTTGAGCGGGCCGAGCCTGAATTCCCAGGCCTGCACGAGCGCGGTGAACTCCTTGTCCATCGCCATCATGGTCTCGACCTGCGCGCGCTCCTCCGCATCGAGGGTGCCGAGCGCATATTCCGCGGCGAGCGCGATATGGTCCTCGTTATCGGCCATCACACGACGTCAACCCAAACCTTCAAAATCCAAGCCTTCAAAATCCAAGACACTCCCTGATCTCCAGCAGGCTGCGGCGCAGCCACGTCTTCACCGTGTTCACCGGCGTCTCGAATTTGGCGGCGAGCTGCTCGCGGCTCCAGCCGTTGTAGTAGGCGAGCAGCACGAGCTTCTGCCGGTCCGGCTCCAGACGGCCGACGCATTCGAGCAGCCGGCGCAATTCCTCCGTCATCTCGCGTCGCGCCAGCGGATCGGGCGTCTCGGCCGCGACGTCCATCGCCGCAGGCTCTTCCTCCAGCGAGGTTTCACCCTTCTTGCGAACCAGGTCGATGGCGCGGTTGCGGGCAATGGATGTCATCCAGGTGATCGGCGACGCGAGCGCCGGATTGAATTGTCCCGCGCTGCTCCAGATCTTGACGTAAGTATCCTGAATGACCTCCTCGGCAAGATCCTGTCGCCGCAAGATACGCAGGACGACCCCGAAGAGTTTCGCCCGCGTGGCCACGTATAAGCGCTCGAAAGCGGCCTCATCCCCCTTCGCAACGGCAGCGATCAGCCAGACCAGCTCAGCCGGCGTCAGCATTCAGCATCCCCCAAAATCGCGATCCCTGTTCGCCTGATGCCGGGAATTAGTCCTAACCCTTCGTAGCATAGTTCGGCATGAAGCGGTCCACCAGCCGATTGGACCAGGGACCTTTCCAAAGCAAAACCCGAGCCTTGCGGCCCGGGTTCGGTTCCCGTCCGACGTGCGGAGTTTCAGGGATCAGGCGACGCCGAGGCGCGCGCGCATCAAGCCGATCGAGTCCATGTCGGCCTGCTCGCGGGCGCTCTCTTCGGCGCGCTCGCGCGCCTGGTCGCGCTCATCCAGGAGCTCGACCTTCTTGAGTTCCTCGAAGGCTTCGCCGAGCTGCGCCTTGGCCTCTTCGAGCTGGATGCGCAGTTCGTCCGCGGAGCGGGTCAGGTTTTCGCGGCGCTGGATCGCAGCCTTGGCATAGGTCGGATAGGCGAAGTGGGAGGGATCGTTGATCCCGGCTCGCTCCTGCTCGACCTGAATCTCTCGCTCAAGCTCCACTGACATGCGGTGGAAATCGGCGATCATGCCTTCGATCTGGGTGACCCTGCGGCGCTTCTCGTCGACCTGAAACTTCTTCAGGCGGATCAGCGTGTCACGTGACTTCATCGACTCATACTCCCCAGAAGTCCCGATTTTGAACGCGGGACAAGGCCGGCTCCCCCCGGGCCCCGCCGGCGCAGCTAATGACGTGCGGCGGATGATGGCCCGACAAAGTTAGCGTTCCGTTTCCAAATTCGAGAGGATTTGCGCAAGTTGCCGGTAGCCGTCGGCCAAACCGACCGACTCGCCCTTGGCCTGGCGCAGGAAGGCCTCCAAAGGCTCGTGCAGGCGGATCGCCTCGTCCACTTCCGGGCTGGAACCCGCCCGGTAGGCGCCGAGCCGGATCA
Source organism: Bradyrhizobium sp. USDA 10063 (assembly GCF_054063735.1). NCBI lineage: Bacteria > Pseudomonadati > Pseudomonadota > Alphaproteobacteria > Hyphomicrobiales > Nitrobacteraceae > Bradyrhizobium > Bradyrhizobium sp. USDA 10063. The sequence goes on from NZ_JBSSGP010000002.1 coordinate 3,184,354, forward strand.
ACTCCTCCATATCGGCATACGTCGCCATCACCTGCCGCGCCCTGGTGATAACGGGGAGAAACGCCGGATCGGCCGAACGCGGCATCGTGCGCGAGACTGATTTGAGGATGTTGATCGCAGGATAGCGCCCGCGCTCAGCGATCGAACGCTGCATCACGATGTGACCATCGAGGATGCCGCGCACGGCGTCCGCGATCGGCTCATTATGGTCATCGCCATCGACCAGCACCGTGAAGATCGCGGTGATGGCGCCGACCCCGGTCCCCGGCCCTGCCCGCTCCAGGAGCTTCGGCAGTTCGGTGAACACCGTCGGCGTGTAGCCCTTGGCGGTGGGCGGCTCGCCGGCGGACAGGCCGATCTCGCGCTGTGCCATGGCAAAGCGCGTCACCGAGTCCATCAGGCACAGCACCTCCTTGTCCTCGTCGCGAAAAGACTCCGCGATCGCGAGCGTGAGATAGGCGGCCTGCCGCCGCATCAAGGCCGGCTCGTCGGAGGTCGCGACCACGACCACCGAGCGCGCGAGGCCCTCCTCGCCGAGGTCCTCCTGGAGGAATTCCTGTACCTCGCGGCCGCGTTCGCCGATCAGCCCGATCACCGAGATGTCGGCATCGACGTTGCGCGCCAGCATCGACAGCAGCACCGACTTGCCGACGCCGGAGCCGGCGAAGATGCCGAGCCGCTGGCCGCGGCAGCAGGTCAGGAAGGTGTTGAGCGCGCGGATGCCGAGATCGAGCGGGCTGCCCACCCGCTTGCGCGAATGCGCCGGCGGCGGTGAGTTACGGAAGGGAACGGGAGAGGCACCCTGCGGCAGTGGCCCCTTGCCATCGATCGGCTCGCCCATCGCGTTGACGACGCGGCCGAGCCAGGCCGGCGACGGCCGCACGAAGCCGGCGGCATTGGCGATGACGGCACGGCAGCCACGCCTGACGCCTTCGAGACCACCGAACGGCATCACCACCGCGTTGCTGCCGGAGAAGCCGATCACCTCCGCCGGGATGAAGCGATTGCCGCCAACGTCGATCACGATGCGGGCGCCGACCGACATCGCATGGATAGGCCCGGCGATCTCAACCATGAGCCCGCGGACGCCGACCACACGGCCATAAATATTGACGCCGTCGATGTCGCCGATCTGTTCCGCGAGCGCCTTCATTGCGAAAACCTTAAGTTTCGCCGATTTCTGCGCATCCGCTTAACTTCGTGTTTACCCGCATCATTAATCATTGCGTCACTGTCTTTGGGTGACTGAGGTCGCTTGCCTGTTCAGAAGAAGGGCGAGTCGCGAGAGTCGGTTAGTACCGCCTCTTAATGTGGAGCTTGAACGAGAACGGATGAGAAAAGCTGCTTCCACGCAATATCTTAGGGCGATTCGAAAAAAATTGCACTGTGGACCTTGCGAATGGGAATCAGTTTTTGTTAACCATGTCTCGTCAGGATCCGAATCAGTTGTGCAAAGGCGTTTTGTGAGTGCCGCAAGTGCGGCCGACCTGACGCCCAGGAGCGGCGACTAAAGGGGACTGGCATGCGCGTTTTGCTGATAGAAGATGACAGCGCCGTCGCGCAGTCGATCGAATTGATGCTCAAATCCGAGAGTTTCAACGTCTATACGACGGACCTCGGCGAAGAAGGCGTCGACCTCGGCAAACTTTACGACTACGACATTATCCTTCTCGACCTGAACCTGCCCGACATGTCCGGCTACGACGTGCTGAAGCAGCTCCGGGTCTCCAAGATCAAAACCCCCATTCTGATCCTCTCCGGCCTCGCCGGCATCGAGGACAAGGTCAAGGGTCTCGGCGTCGGCGCCGACGACTACATGACCAAGCCCTTCCACAAGGACGAACTGGTCGCGCGCATCCATGCGATCGTGCGCCGCTCCAAGGGCCATGCCCAGTCCGTCATCCAGACCGGCGACCTCGTGGTCAATCTCGACACCAAGACGGTGGAAGTCGGTGGCCAGCGCGTGCATCTGACCGGCAAAGAATACCAGATGCTGGAGCTGCTCTCGCTGCGCAAGGGCACCACGCTGACCAAGGAAATGTTCCTGAACCATCTCTATGGCGGCATGGACGAGCCGGAATTGAAGATCATCGACGTCTTCATCTGCAAGCTGCGCAAGAAGCTCGCCAACGCTTCCGAAGGCCGCAACTTCATCGAGACCGTGTGGGGCCGCGGCTACGTGCTGCGCGAGCCGCACGAGGCCGACGAGCGCATCCCGGCCTGATCCCCGATCTCGCTGCTCCGACGAAAACCCCGCCGAAACGGCGGGGTTTCTGTTTTGCGCCGGCCTCAAACTGGACGGCAAGATTCCTCGCCATGGCGATCTTCAACCCGGCGGGGATAATCGGAACTTCGCAAAAGCTGCTACGATGAACCGAACCGGGCTGATGGAGTTTGCGGCACATGTCGAACTTCGATCTGGCACTGTCGGTTGGCCTTGGCATCGGCTTGGCCGCCGCAACCGGCTTCCGGCTGTTCCTGCCGCTGCTGATCCTGAGCGTGGCCGCTTACACCGGACATGCGAACCTGAATGAGGGCTTTGCATGGCTCGGCACACCTGCCGCGATCATCATGTTTGGCACCGCGGCCATAGCCGAGATCGCCGCGTTCTACATTCCCGGTGTGGACAACCTGCTCGATACGGTGGCGACGCCCGGTGCCGTCGTCGCAGGGACGATCGTTTCCGCCGCTGTTATGACCGACCTGCCGCCCATGGTGAAATGGACGGCGGCCATTATCGCGGGAGGCGGCATTGCCGGCATCACGCAAGGTTTGACCGCAATGCTCAGGGCAAAATCCACCGTCTTCACCGGCGGTCTTGGGAATTCTGTCGTTGCAACCGCCGAACTCGGGAGCGCCTCGCTGATCTCGCTTCTGGCGCTGGCAGCGCCGCTCGCCGCGCTCGCGCTGGTCATCCTGTTTTTCTGGCTGGCATGCCGCCTGCTTCGGGGCGCGACCCGGGGATCACATCGGGCAAACGAACCATAAGGGGTCATCGGTCTGGTTGTGAACTGCGCCGATCGGCTCAAGCGACGTTCACGACGAAATCATAGCGGCCGATCTTGCCGTCGGACGCGTTGTCGATGCGCATCAGCAAGCGGCGGTCGAAGATGCCGTCGCGGCTGTTGGCACGCGCATCGTCCGGGAAGTAAAGCTGCGTGGTGAGGACCCGCTGACCCGGCGCCGCGATCTTGACGTGGAAGTGGCGTGTGCGCCCGGGATAGATGCCCGGCACGATGGTCTCGAAAACATATCGTCCCTGCGCATCCGTGACCTGGTATCCCCGTAACCTGTAGCCGGTATTGTCATAGGCGCCACGCGCGTCCGCGTGCCAGAGGTCGACGACCGCGTTCGCGACAGGCTGGCATCGCCTATCGATAACAAAGCCGATCAATGTGATGGCCTCGCCCGTTGCATCGGCCCGGAAGTCGCGCTTCAGGGGCGTGCGCGGCGTGTAGAATGGCCCTTCAGTCTGGGAGATGGTGGGCGCGTTGTCGGCACCGCATGACGGCGTTTCGGGCAGCAGTTGCGCTCGTGCCGAATCGAGCTGCCACAGCTCCGAAACGGCGATGCCGAGCGAAGTTGCAGCCAGCCAGCGACCGATGGCCTGACGCCGCGTCAACAGATGATCTTTCATCTGGCATTGCCGATCTGTTTCCATGGGCACCGCCGAGATTTGCACGATGGCTTATCGGGCCAAGATGGTACGGCCGAGATTGGCCGGCATCACGCTGCAGTCAGTCAAAGGTCCGTGATTTGCTTCGCCAAAACAGGTGTCGTCCGAAACCGGGGTTTGTTCGGTAGGCCGGCTGAGGGAGCGCCACCTTGTCCTCCGCCAACACGTCCCCGCTTCCTGCCCACGCGATCCTTTGAGGGATGGCTCTGCGTCATTGCGAGCGCAGCGAAGCAATCCATACCTCCGCAAGTGGTGAAATGGATTGCTTCGCTCCGCTCGCAATGACGGCCAGGGGTGACGGAGTTGTAGGATGGTAGACTCTAGCGCGCCGCGGAGGCGACCGCCTTGAGTCCGATCGGCGCGCCGGCGCGCGCGACCGGTGCCGTGCCAAGGCAATAGAGACCGCGGCGGTCCGGATAGGGCTTGAAGACGCTGGTGATGCCAACCACGGATTCGGCCGCCCCCAGCGCCAGCACGCCGTCGGGCTCGAGCATTTTTGCAAGCCGCGCGAAGATGTCCATCTTCGTTTCCTGGTCGAAATAGATCAGCACGTTGCGGCAGAAGATCACGTCGAAGATGCCGAGATGGGAGAAGTCTTGCAGCAGGTTGAGCTGGCGATGCTGCACCATGGCGCGGATATCGGCATTGAGCTGCCAGAACTCGCCGATCTGGGTGAAGTATTTGACCAAGAGCTGGATCGGCAGGCCGCGCTGCACTTCGAACTGGCTGAAGATGCCGGCCTTGGACTTCTCCAGGACCGCCTGCGACAGGTCGGTCGCGACGATCTCGGTGCGCCAGCCCGAGAGCGGCGCGCCCATTTCCTTCAGGCACATCGCAATCGAGTAAGGCTCCTGCCCGGTGGACGATGCCGCGCACCAGATACGCAGCGAACGCCGCCCGGCGCGCGCCTGCAGCAGCGCAGGCAGCACCGCCTGCCGCAGATGGTCGAACGGAATCTTGTCACGGAAGAAGAAGGTCTCGTTGGTGGTCATCGCCTCGACCACTTCCGACGTCAGCGCCTCGGCGCCGCCGCCCTTCATCCTCTGCACCAGTTCCGGAATGCCAGCCAGCCCCGACTTGCGCGCGAGCGGCACCAGCCGACTCTCGACCAGATATTGCTTGTCGGACGACAGGTCGAGACCGGACCGCTCCTTCAAGAGCTTGCGCAGATAATCATAATCCAACGGCGTCACGAACGATCTCCAGCAAACAACCGGTTAAGTTTCGGCCCGATCTCCTTGAGCGGCAGCACGGCCGCGCAGATCCCCGCATTCGCCGCCGCGCCGGGCATGCCCCACACGACGCTGGTCGCCTCGTCCTGCGCAATCACGCTGCCGCCGGCGGCGACGATGTCCTTGCCGCCGCGCATGCCGTCTGACCCCATGCCGGTGAGGATCACCGACATGATGCCGCCCTGCCAGACGTCGATCGCGGAGGTGAACATGGGATCAACCGCGGGCTTGCAGAAATTCACCGGCGGCCCGTCATCGAGTGCGATCGCGATCTCGGCGCCGCGGCGCGCAACCCGCATGTGGCGGCCGCCCGGCGCGAGGTAGATCTGGCCGGCCTTGACGGTCTCGCCGTCAACAGCCTCATGCGCCGGCCGGCGACTGGCACGCGCGAGATGCTCGGCCAGGATCGTGGTGAAGGTCGGCGGCATGTGCTGGGTGATCAGCACCGGAAAGCGGTCGATCACCGGTCCGATCTCGGCGACCAGCGCCATCAGCGCCTGCGGTCCGCCGGTCGACGAACCGATCAACAGCACCTTCGGCGCCAGCATGCCGAACGGGCGGCGTGCCAATCCCTGCTGCGCCGCCGCCGGACGGGTCGCGGCTTCGCGCGCCTTGTCCTGCGCCAGGGCCAATGCGGGGTTCGCGACGACGGTGGCCGCGGGCCGGCGTAGCCTGGCACCGAGATGGCGGATCTTCTGGATCAGGTCGTGTCGAAAGGTTTCGGCGGCGCCAGCCTCGCGCGTGCTCTCCGGCTTCGGAATGTAATCGGCCGCGCCGAGCGACAGCGCCTTCAGGCTGATCTCCGCGTTGCGACGGGTCAGCGTCGAGGCCATGATGATGACGAGGTCGCGCTTCTTGGCGAGCAGCTTCGGCAGCGCCGAGATGCCGTCGAGCTCCGGCATTTCGATATCGAGCACGGCAACATCGGGATTGACGCGCTCGAGCTGGTTGACGGCGTCGAGACCGGTGCGGAAAGAGGCCGTCACCTGCATGTCGGACTCGGCACCGATCCAGCGCGAGATCATGCCGCGGATGACGACGGAATCATCGACCACCATCACCCGCAACGGCTCCTCCCGCGTCGAGGTTCGGGCCGGGGCATTTGTCAACGCAACACTCATCACTTCACCAACGGCTCAACGGCACGGCTTCTCCGGATCATGCTCTCATGCCGATGGCCTTCAGCCGCCGGAGCGAACACGACACTCAGATCAGGCCGACCTCCTGGAACTTCGCGGTGACGATGTCCCTGTCGAAAGGCTTCATGATGTATTCGTTGGCGCCGGCATGCAGCGCGCGGGCGATATGCGCGACGTCGTTCTCGGTGGTGCAGAACACCACCTTGGGCTGATCGCCGCCGGGCATGCGGCGCAGATTGCCAAGGAATTCGTAGCCATCCATCACCGGCATGTTCCAATCGAGCAGCACAGCGGTGGGCATGGCGCGCTTGCAGGCCTCGAGCGCCTTCTCGCCGTCCTCGGCTTCGACGATCTGGAAGTCCAGGCCTTCCAGGATGCGCCGCGCGACCTTGCGAATGACGCTGGAGTCATCGACGACAAGACAGGTTCTCATGTTGGGCCTCTACTTCCTCATCCCGCAAGGGACGTTTCCGTTTCAGTTTCTCAATAGGCTTGCCTGCCTGGAGCGCGATGACTAGGCCGCCTTCGCATCCGGCATCAGTTCGAGCACGCGGTCGACGTCGAGGACGACCATGAGCTGACCGTCGAGGCGATGGACGCCGCCGGCGAGCTTGGCCATGCGCGGGTCGAGGTTGACGGGATTCTCCTCGCGGCTGTCATCGGGCAGCCGCAGCACCTCGCCGATCTGGTCGATCAAGAGGCCATAGGATTCGCCGCGGAGGTCAACGCCGACCGCCATCGGCGGCTTGCCGTCATCATTCTTCGGCAGGCCGAGCCGCGCGCGCATGTCGACCACGGTGACGATGCGTCCTCGCAGGTTCAAGACGCCCGCGATCTCGCTGGAGGACAGCGGCACGCGCGTCAGCCGCTCCGGCATGAACACGTCCTGCACGCGTGAGATCGGCAGGCCGAACAATTGCCCGCCGATCACGGCGGTGACGTATTCGGCCATGGTGCCTTCGATGGTGTCGGTCTTGGTGGTCATCACATCGATTCCTTATGCCGCTTTCTTGATCTCGGCGGTCTGTTCCTTCAGCGCCGCGATCAGGCCGGGACGGTCGAATTTGGCCACGTAATCATGGAAGCCGGCTTGCCGCCCGCGCTCGATCGCGGCCGGCGAGACCATCGCCGACAGCGCGATGATCGGAACGCCACTCAAATGCTGATCGGAGCGGATGCTCTCGGCGAACTCGAACCCGTTCATGTCAGGCATCTCGATGTCGGTCAGCACCACGTCGAACGCCTGCCCCGAACGCAGCACGGCAAGTCCTTCCTGCGCGTTCGGCGCAGTACGCACCTTGTAGCCGGCGGCCTTCAGGACCGGGGCCAGCATGTTGCGGAAGAACGCGCTGTCGTCGACCAGAAGCACCGATTGCGCGTTGGAGGACGGCCGCATCTCCTTGCGGCTGAACCAGTCGGCGAAGGCCATCGGCAGGAAGTGGCCGACGTCGATCACTTCGGTCGCCTGGCCCTTGATCACGGCCGAGCCGAGAATGCCATCCTGCGAGCCCGCGACCTCGATGTGCAGCCGCTCCTCCACGATGTCGATGATCTCGTCCACCACAAGGCCCATCGAGCGGCCGTCGTCGGCGAACACCAGGATCGGCTGCGAGCCGGAGGTCTGCACACTGACATCAGCCATCTGCACCAGCGGCATCAACTGATCGCGGTATTGCACCATGTAACGGCCGTTGGAGAGCTCGATCTTGTCGGTGGCGATTTCCTCGAGACGGGTGACGAGGCCCAGCGGCACCGCCTTCGGCTGGTTGGTGCCGGCGCGGAACACCAATAGCGAGGTGAGCTGCTCGCCGCCGACATGGGCCGCGGCGCTATCGTCCGCCATCTCATGGGCGGAGGAGCCGGCGGCGCCGAGCGCCTTCGCGATGCCGTTGGGGTCGATGATCATGATGACCGCGCCATCGCCCAGGATGGTGTTGCCGGAGAACATGTCGATGTGGCGCAGCTTGGTCGACATCGGCTTGACCACGATTTCCTCGGTGTGGAAGACGCCGTCGACCACGATGCCGAAGGTCTGGCTGCCGACCTGCGTCACCACGATGAAGCCATTCTCGGGGTCGCTGGACGATCCGTCGTCAATCATGAGCAGCTTCTTCAGGTGCATCAGCGGCAGCAGCTTGTTGCGCAGGCGCAGGACCGCGGTGTCCTTGATACGCTCGATGCGGTGCTCGGAATTAGCCCGTGCGCGAACCAGTTCAACGACGGAAAGCTGGGGGATCGCAAAGCGGTCGCCGCCTGCTTCCACGATCAGCGCGGACACGATGGCGAGCGTCAGCGGGATCTTGATGGTGACGGAGCAGCCCTCGCCCGCAACCGACTTGATGTCGATGGTGCCGCCGATCTGGTCGATATTGGTGCGCACCACGTCCATGCCGACGCCGCGGCCGGAGACGGAAGTGACTTGCGCAGCGGTCGAGAAGCCCGGCGCAAAGATGAACTTGTGGATCTGCGCTTCGGTCATCTTCTCCAGCTCGGCCTCGGTGACGAGGCCATTGGCCAGAGCTTTCGCCTTGATCCGCTCGGTGTTGAGGCCGCGGCCGTTATCGGCGATGCAGATGATGATGTGGCCGCCCTCGTGATAGGCGGAGAGACGAATGGTGCCCTGCTCCGGCTTGCCGGCCGCCGCACGCTCGGCCGTGGTCTCCAGACCATGGTCGGCGGAGTTGCGCACCATGTGCGTCAGGGGATCCTTGATCAGGTCGAGCACCTGGCGATCGAGCTCGGTGTCCGCGCCGTGCATCTCCAGTTCGATCTGCTTGCCGAGTTCGCCCGAGAGGTCGCGCACGATGCGCGGCAGCTTCTGCCAGGCGTTGCCGATCGGCTGCATGCGCGTCTTCATGACGCCTTCCTGCAGCTCGGCGGTGACGTTGGAGAGCCGCTGCAACGGCACCTTGAACTCGGTGTCCTCGTTGCGGCGGGAGATCTCCAGGAGCTGGTTGCGGGTCAGCACCAGCTCGGAGACCATGGTCATCAGGTGCTCCAGCGTATCCACGTTGACGCGGATCGACTGGTTGGCGACCTTGTCGGACTCGTGCATGTCGCCTTCGGCGGCGGCCGTCTTCCTCGGCGCCTTCTTCTCCTTGGCAACTTCTGCGGCCGGCTCGGGCGCGGCGGGCTTGGCCGCGGGTGCGGCAGCAGGTGCGGGCGGCGCCACTTCGGTGGCGGTTTCGCGGAACGCGCGCTCGAGCTCGTCGAGCGAGACTTCACCCGGACGCAGCGGACGTTCGAGCGTCTGCACCACCAGCGAGCCCTCCGTCACCGCGGGCTGCAGCGGCGGGGCGGCCATGACAGGCGCCTCGGGCTCGGCCGCAGGTTCGGCACCGGCCTCCGCCGCCATCGCCTCGAAACTGCGCTCGGCCATCTCGTGCAGCTTGACGATGAGGTCTTCGTCCGATCCTTCCGGCTCGGCCTCGGTCGCCTCCAGTCCTGCGAGGATCTCCTTGATGCGGTCGATGCTGGACAGGATCAGCGTCACCGCTTCCGCCGTGACCGGCATGCCGTCACGGAATTTGCCCATCAAGGTCTCGCCGGCGTGCGCCAGCGCTTCCAGTCGCGGGAGGCCCAGGAAGCCGCAGGTCCCCTTGATGGTGTGCACCAGGCGAAAAATATTATCGAGAATCTTCGCGTTGTTCGGCTCTTGCTCGAACTTCACCAACTGATTGTCGACCGTGTCCAGGCTCTCGCTGGTCTCGGTCAGAAACTCTCGCATCAAATCGTCCATGAACCTGGCCTTCGTACGCAGCGGCACGCGACATCGACGCGCCTTACCGAACTTGGGCCAGCTTCCATGCAAAGCGTTTAAGTTTGGTTGAGTATGTGGAAAAGAACGGGATCAACAAAGAGATAAGAAGAAAAGATCGAAATCAACGCCGAGTTGCGAACAATTGGTTAACGCTATGGCCGCCGCCGAAGCACGCGACGCGCTCGCTGCGCGCCGCTGGTCGCACTCTATTTTGTTGTTCGAGCATGATCTCTTCCGCGCCTGCGCGCCAGGAGATCATGCAGCAATCGTCAGGACGCGCTGACCACCACCGTCTCGCCCTCGGGGGCGAGCCTGACGGTCAATCCGCAGGCCTGCGCCAACAGCCTCGTGTAATAAGGCTGCACTGCATGGGCATCGACCGCGGCGGCCGTGCTGCCCAGCATATCGACGATGTTCTGCGGCACACGGGAGTTCAGCCCGGCCGCGGTGATGCGAAAGCTCATCGCCTCGCCCTCGCCGACCGGATCGATCGTCAGCGTACCGCCGCGCGGAATCGTCTGCTGCGCGATCAGCAGCATGTTCAGGAGCAGCTTGGCGCGGTTCTTGGGCAGCAATAGCCGCGGCAGATTCCAGGTCAGCGTCACCTTGCCGTCTTCGATGTGTCCCTTCGCCATGGCCTGGGCGTCACCGAGATCGATCTGGGCGCCCGACGAGCCGGCGGCACCGAAGGCGAGCCGGCAGAACTGCAGGCGGGCGGACGCGGTCTTGGCGCTCTTGCGGATCAGGTCGAGCGCAAAATCGCGGTCCTCGGGTTTCGGATTGTCGTCGAGGACCTCAAGGCCATTGACGATCGCGCCGACAGGACTGATGAGATCGTGGCAGACGCGCGAGCACAACAGCGCCGCCAGTTCGAGGGCATCGGGAGCGGGACCGGGAGACGAAGTGCCAGACATGAAGTGTTCCTGGAATGCCGCGGCGCGCGGACGAGAGCGAATCACGCATGCTTTTGGGCTTGATACACTGCGGAAGCGCATGCTGCCAGCTTGCGGCGGAAGTGATATGGGAACTAGATCATGATCCGATTGGACGGAATCGGATCATGATCTCATCTCTTTGTTCGAGCATGATCTTTTCGGAAAACCGGTTTCCACTTTTCCGGATCATGCTCTGGTGGCCTGTGAGAACCGCTTATGAATGAGGCATGCCCGCCCCTGATCGACGGCAATGCGGCGGCCGTGCTGATCGAACCGTTGACGGAGCTGGTGATCCGGGCCGGCGAGGCCATCCTCGCGGTCGATCGCAGCTCCATGAAGGTCGAGGGCAAGAGCGACGGCTCGCCGGTGACCGAGGCCGATCTCGCAGCCGACCGCATCATTGTCGAGGGTTTGGCGACGCTTGCGCCAAACGTGACGTCGCTCTCCGAGGAGCGCACGCGTCTAGCCAGGCCCCCCTACAGGGGCAGCTTCTTCCTGATCGATCCGCTCGATGGCACCAAGGAATTCGTCGCCGGCCGCAACGAGTTCACGGTCAACCTTGCCCTGGTGACCGAAGGGACGCCGCTGCTCGGCATTGTCGGAGCGCCGGCCCTGGGGGTGATCTGGCGCGGCATCGTCGGCCGCGGCGCGGAGCGGCTGATCGTTCGCGATGGCGCGCCGCCGGTTGTCGAACCGATTCGCACCCGCCCCCGCCCGCCGCGCGAAAAGCCGTGGACCGTAGCGGTCAGCCGCTCCCATGGCGATGCGCGCACGGAAGCCTTTATCGCCGAGCGGGGCGGCGCAGTGCGGGCCGAACTCGGCTCCGCGGTGAAATTCGGACGGGTGGCCGAGGGCAAGGTCGACATCTATCCCCGCCTTTCGCCGACCTCCGAATGGGACGTCGCGGCCGGCCATGCCGTGGTCGCCGCCGCCGGCGGCAAGATCACGGATTCGCAGGGAGCGGCGCTGCGCTTCGGCCTCCGGGATGATTTCATCGTGCCGGAATTCATCGCCTGGGGCGATCCCGCCGCGGCGCCTTAGAATCGTGCGCCTGAGCTACTCGAGGAGGCTACTGCGCCAGCGTCTGCTCCAGCTCCGGCCAGCGGGAGGTGGCGTCTTTCAGGAAGCGTCCGGGATCGCCGACAAAGGCGTCACGATTGTCTTCCCGGCCGAACAGATAGAGCCGCTGCCCGGCCACTGCCCAGAACCGTGGATTGCCGGCATAGGTGACGCCGCGGCCGAGATCGACCGGGTCGTAGCCGCCGAATTGCGGGCCGTAGATCTCGGGATGAGCGACAAAGGAGGCGCGGTTGCCTTCATTGCGGAAGCGCCACACCGCGCCGGCCTGCGCAACCTCAAAGTCCGGCAGGCCCTGAAGGGCAGCGGCATCGGTGAAATAGGCCACCGGGTCGAATCCCTCGATGGCAAGGCCGGAATAGTGATTGACCACCACCCGCTCGGTCGTTGCGGCCCGGACTGCCGAATCAATGCCGATCAAAGCTAAAAGGGCCGGTGACGAAGACGAAAAAGGCTATTCCGGGGCGCCGGCGATATCTTTCCTGCCGTTGTACCGTCATAGTTGCTATCGATAACATTCGAGTCGAGGGGACACTGGGCGCAACCTAGAGCCGGGCTTGTTGGCGTCAGGTTAAGGCGGCGACCAGAATTTCGATCGCAGGGGTTCTTTATGAGTTTCGCATCACGCCTTGCCGCGGCAACGCTCGCCGCGCTGATGTGCTGGATCGCGCCGGTTGCCGCCCAGCAGGCCCCGCCGCAATACCCGCCACCGCAGCGCGAGCCGAGTCCGAATACCTATGGGCCGGACGAACTTGTTGCCGCCGGCCACAAGTTCTTCGGTAACGTCTCGCGCGGGCTTGCCTCCGTCATCGAACGCGCAGTCAGCCAATGGGGCCTGCCCAATGGCTACGTGCTCGGCGAAGAAGGCTCCGGCGCTTTCGTCGCCGGCCTGCGCTACGGGGAAGGCACGCTCTACACCAAGAATGCCGGCGACCTGCGGGTCTATTGGCAGGGGCCCTCAGTCGGCTTCGACTGGGGCGGCGATGGCGCCCGCACCATGACGCTGGTCTACAATCTGCCCTCCACGCAGGCGATCTACCAGCGCTTCGTCGGCATCGACGGCTCGGCCTATATCGTCGGTGGGTTTGGGATGACCGCGCTGACGGCCAACAACATCGTGCTCGTGCCGATCCGTTCCGGTATCGGGCTGAGGCTCGGCGCCAATGTCGGCTACCTGAAATATACCCCACGCGCGACCTGGAACCCATTCTGATCCCGCCGTTAACGTCTTGACGTGAATCCGTAACCGCGGACAGGCATTTGGCTGGCCTTTCGCCGGCGGCCCGTGGCATTGTGATTAACGGTTTGTTATCGTGGGAGTAACCCGTTCATGGTCGAACCGATCATGTATCTGGCGATCGGTTTTCTGGTCTCGATGCTGTGCGGTCTGATGATCGTGCCGCTGGTGCATAACCGGGCGGTGCGCCTGACGATCCGGCGCCTGGAGGCCGCAACCCCGCTGTCGATGGCCGAGATCCAGGCGGACAAAGACCAGTTGCGCGCGGAATTCGCGATGTCGGCGCGGCGGCTGGAGATGAGCGTCGAGCAGCTCAAGAGCAAGACCACGAGCCAGTTGGCCGAACTCGGCAAGAAGACCGACGCGATCAACCGCATGAAGATCGAGCTCGGCGAGAAGAATGCCGCGATCTTCGCCCTCGAGGCGCGCGAAAAGGCGATGAAGGAGCAGTTCCGCGCCACCGAAGGGGAGTTCGGCGCCAAAACCGAGCAGTTGCGTGCTGCAGAGCAGGCGCTGACGGATAAGCAGAACGAGCTGCGCAAGATCAATGCCGAACTGAACGACCGCTCGATGACAGCGGACAGCCGCCAGATCGAGCTGGTGTCCGTCCGCACCCAGATCGAGGAATTGAAGGACCGGGTCAGCGACGCCGAAAAGGACTTCGCCGCAACCCAGGCCCGCTTGGCCCAGGAACGCAGCGAATCCGAAGCCGCGACCCGCGAGCTCGCGGAAGCGCGGGGCCGGGTCGAAAATCTGAGCCAGCGCGTCACCGACCTCGACGGCCAATTGACCGTCCAGGTCAAGGAAGCCGAGATGCTCGGTAGCCGCGTCAATGAACTGGAGGGGCAGCTTGCGGCCCAGGGCAAGCTGCTGGCCGAACGGGAATTCGAGAGCAACCAGCTCCGGCAGGCCAATGAGGCAGCCGAGCGCACCACAAAGGAACTGCGCGACGAGATCGCGGCAATGAACGGCGGCAAATCGCCCGCCCTCGAGAAGCTGAAGAGCGAGAAAGCTACGCTCGAAGAAGAGCTGCGTGTCGCCCGTGACGAGCGGTCAAAGCTGCAGCGCGACATCAATGCGATCCAACAGCAGGCGGAGAGCTCCTGGGCGACCGAGCGCATGGAGAACGCGCTGCTGCGCGAGCGCATCAACGACATTGCCGCCGAGGTGGCGAAGCTGGCGATCCAGCTCGAGGGGCCGAATTCGGCGATCGAGGCCATGCTGGCGGCGGAGCCGGCGGTGCCGGCCAAAGCGGGACCGAAGGCCGCCAATGGCGCCGCGAACGGCGTGCCCGCCGCAAGTGGCCTGCCCGAAGGCGGCGGAACGCTCGCCGAACGCATCCGGGCGCTGCAGTCCCACGCCTCCCGCGCCCGTCAGCAGGGGGCATAAGGCTCTTTGGCGCTTTGGGGTCGGCTTTGGCTTGACACCCCGCCCCTGCCCTTCGTAAATCGCGGGCTCCGGCCGCAAGGCCGTCTCCGATCGGCCGCCGTTCCGGCTTTCGATCGCGCCGAGATCCCGGACGCATAGCTCAGCGGGAGAGCGTTCCCTTCACACGGGAGAGGTCCAAGGTTCGATCCCTTGTGCGTCCACCATTAATCCTTTATATTGAATGGCTTATCGGCTCAATTCCCTCATGGTGTGCCCGGAAAGACTGGGGCACACTAGGGGCACATGGCGGCGGTCCGCCACCTCCCCCATCCTCATCCCATCCGATTTGCCGAAAATCGCCGGACCGGGTTCATCGAAGGGCGGCGTCGACACACTGCGGCTTGCGGATGGCTCCGATCTTGGTCAGCTCGCTCCCAAGACGGCGCGATGCCACGATAACGCGAGGTGTTGGGTTGCCTTACATCCGGGAGTACGTCCGGGATCAACGTGCTCGGTGCCGGAATGGTCCGGCCTGAAGTACGTAGTTTAGTTCTGTGAGTGGCAACACGATCGGCCCGATCGGTTGATGCCCCGTCAGTGATGCTCCGCAATCACCCTTCCAGGGAACGTGAATAGTCGGGCCACAGTGAGGCGTACTCCGGCACCGTCTTAACGAGCTACTCGTGCGGGCCGTCGCTGACGAGAGCCCGACGCTCTGACTTACTTGTCCGATTTCTACTCCAGTCTAGCCGAATACCCGAGGGACACCTCGTTGCTCTTTTTTCCGCAGCTTTCCTTGGTTATCCATACCGACGTTTCAGCTCCAGCAGGGCCCGGCTAACAGTGACAATCAGGCTAGCGAACTTTGCTTGAGGGGCGCCATGAACGAAAGCTATAGTTCGTCACAAGTCGCAAGCATGCTGGGTATCTCGCTAGACACATTCTATCGCACTCGGGAGTGGCGGCATGAGCACGAACGTTTGCCAAGACCGATCAGCGAGCGCGGCAAGCTTCGCTTCGAAAGGACTGGCATCGACGCCTGGTTCAAACGGCATCATCCCCTCCATCCCAGTGCTCCGGATAATGACCTCATCGCACTGCCAGATCCGGTGACCGACGATGAGCACCGCGCGCGCCTTGCCTCTGCATACGGCAACGGAGCAACGCCGGCGCACTCGTGATCGAAGAGAGACCCGACATGAGCCCAGAGGCATTTCCGCTGCCTTGGCGTGAAGGCTGGCCGCGAGCGTTCGAATGGAAGCGAGATTCGGATAGTCGCTTCGGCGGCAAAACACGTGGCCCGACGATGGGCTGTACGCGCGATCAGCTGGTTGCTGAGTTATGGCGCCAAGGCGCTAAGAGCGTGGTCATTTCAACGAATGTCGCTTTTCGGGAGGATGGTCTGCCCTCCGCCGACCAGAAGGCGATCGCCGATCTTGGCGCGGCAGTTTATTTTCGCACTGAAGGCTATTGGTGATGGCTTGCGATCGCGTCAGTACTATCGCCGGCAATCTCCAGTCCCTAACGCTGGCCATTGAGGCTATGCGACATCGCGAGCGGCATGGCGGCAGCACAATGATGGAGAGCGCCCTTTAAAGCTTTGCGGCCTTCGCCGCACCCGGCTGGAAGAGGCCATCGCGCGAGGTGTTCGGCGCTAGACCGATTGGAGCGGTGACATCACGGCACTATTTCGAGAGCGAGCTCAACGTCGCCTATGCCGAAGCTCGACGAGAGCTTGGCTCTGGCCCCAGGCGCTGCTCGGTACGGGTTGACATCGTCGGCCGGGCGGATTCCAATAAATCCAGCAACTCCCGGGGCTCCCATGGCCGACCCTCGATTTCCGTATGTCGACTGGCGCAGCGGTCGGCCACGCGCAAAGCACGGACCGCGTCAGCGCGCCCTTGGTTTTGTCGACACCGACCTCCGCCGTCCGCCTGTCGATGAGAAAGGCCGCCCTATTGGCCCATGGTTCACGCTGGAGGAAGCAAGGACCTTCTCGGACAAAAGAGTGGCTGAGGTCGCCGCTGCGCGGATCTCGTGCCGCATCAAGCCGCAGCCTGAACGCAAGCGCGTCACGATCGACCATCTGCTCGATGACTGGATCCGCTCCGACGAATTCAAAACCAACTCGCCGGCGACCCAGGAGTCATATCGCAAGGCAGTGCAAGCTATCCTCTACAAACCGATGACGCCGGCCGAGGCCGCGGTATTCCGCAAAAAGGAGCGCGCGGCAAAGCTCCTCGCCGTCACGCCGCCGGCACGAGAGCGGGAGACCATCGCCGATGTCACGCCTTCATCGCTCGGCCGTCCTGAGCTGCGCGCCTTCTACAACTACATCAAAATCGAGCGAGGCCATCACATGGCGATCGGCGTGATCGCCGCGCTATCGGCAGCGCTGACCTGGGGCCAGGAGAGCGTGCAGTGGCGGCTCGGACCTAATCCGCGCATCGGCATGGAATTCAATCATCCCGCCGGCCGCGTGGTGCTGGTGACGATGCCTGAATTCGCCGCTTGGGTTGCGGCGGCCGATGCGATCGACCGCTACTCGATCGGCGATAGCTTCTATCTCGCTCTATTCACCGGCCAGCGACAGACCGATCGGCTCGCGATGCGGGACGAAAGCCAGGTCGAGGGCCGCCATGCTTTCCGCCAGAGCAAAACCGGGGAGCTCGTCGACATCAAGGAAGCGCCGCAGCTCACGACCAGGCTCAGCGGGTCCCGCGCGCGAGCCAAGGCGATCAAGCTGCGGTTGCAGCTCGATATCGTGCCACCGGAATTCGTGATCGACGAAGATACCGGCCAGGCATACGACGAGAACGCGTACCGACATTGGGTGGCGACGACGCGTACGCTCGCGGCCTTCGGCTTCCTCAAGCGTGAAACGCCGCAGGCCGCGATCAATCGCGCGCAGCGGCTGGCTGAAGACCTCAATGCGGCGTTGCCGACGTTATTCAAGCCCTATCCGCTCGAGGAAGACCGGGACAAGCCGACGCGCGCGCGTACGATCGACGGCCGCAGCCGCGCCCTCTCCGAGTGGATGGCAGGGCGGGCCATGCGCGACTGCAATGGCGACGAGAGTGCCTGGCGGCTCAAGCCATGCCCGTCGCTCTATTTCGTCAATAGCGCCGGCGAGCTCGACCGTAAGCATGACCAGGATCTCCGCGACACCTGCGTCATGCTGCTCGATCGCGGCGGCTGCGACCTGCTCATGATCTGCGATATCACCGGACACAGCTACAAGAGTGCCCAGACAATCGTGAAGCACTATCGTGCCCGCAACCCCGGCCGCGCTGACGCCGGCATCGACCGTCTGGTGCTGCAGGTCAGAAAAGAGGGTATGGCTGGCTGATCGTGCGACCGGTCGCACGCCGTGCGACCACGACCGCTCGAAATCGGTCGCACGGACACACTTTGTTCTCAGTGCGAAAAGCCGAAAACGGATGTCGGATCAGTTGCTTAAGTGTGGTGGGCGCACCAGGGCTCGAACCTGGGACCCGCTGATTAAGAGTCAGCTGCTCTACCAACTGAGCTATGCGCCCGGAACGGGTCCGGAAAACCTCGCTGCGAGGGCCGTCGTTTAGCAAAGCGACCTGCCGATGTCCAGCAACGTGGACGAGGTTTTCCCGTGCTTTGGACGGGCACCCGGGAACATGAAAAACCGCCGGATTCCGGCGGCTTTTCCGATGGTTAGGTCGCCAATCCGCGGGCTCAGAGCCGGCCGGAGCCGTCCCGGTCACCGTCATCCCGGTCATCCCGGTCGTGACGGTCGAAGCCGCGCTCGAAGCGGTGGCGGCGCCAGCCCTCGCCGCCGAACCGGCGGCCCATATGGGTCAGGAAGGTGAGCCGGCGCTTCTGGCCGTCGTCGAGCGTCTTGTAGAGCGGATCGGCGGCATCGGCGATCTTCTTCAAGGCGGCGGCGCTGGCCGCCATGTTGTCGGCCCGCTCGCGCAGGCGGGTAACCGGATCATCCGGCTTCTGCTGCGCATCCGCGTTCTTCTCCGCCTCCATCCGCGCATTGGCCCGGTCGATCCGGAGCTTGGCGAAATCGCGCACCGCGGCCTCGACCGGCGGCCACAGCTTCTCTTGATCGGCGTTGAGCTTCAGCCCGGCGTGAACCGCCGCGATCCTTGCATCGAGAAAGGCCGCGCGGTCTTCCGGGTTCATCCGCATCGGGCCATGCATCCAATGGCGATGCTGGGCGTAGGCGGCGGTCGAGCCGGCGATAGCGAGCGCCGCGACGCCGGCGAGCAGAACTTTCTTCATGCGAACCTCCTTTGGAGCTTGCCTGAAGATGAGACCGCCCTGCCCGCGCCGCAACTTACAGTTTGGACAGGGAACGTTCCCTTACCAAGATGTCATCCCCCATGGTTAAGCGTTCACAACATGCCGAGCGCGCGCGGCAGCCACAGCGAGATCTCGGGAACGTAGGTGACGAGGCCGAGGAAGATCAGCATGGTCAAAAGCCAGGGCCACACCGCGATCGTCAGTTCCGTGATGCCCATCTTGGCGATGCCGGAAGCGACATAGAGGTTGAGGCCAACAGGCGGATGGCACATGCCGACCTCCATGTTGACCACCATCAGGATGCCCAAATGCACCGGATGGATGCCGAGCTTGACCGCCACCGGAAACAGGATCGGCGCCATGATCAGCACGATCGAGGACGCCTCCATGACGTTTCCGGCGAGCAGGAGCAGCACGTTGACGACCAGAAGGAACATGATCCAGCCGACGCCGGCCGCGGTGATCCATGCCGCGATCTGCTGCGGAATGTTCTCGTTCGCCATCAGGAACGAGAACAGCACCGCGTTGGTGATGATATATAGGATCATCGCGCTCATATTGGCCGAGCCGAGCAGCACCTTCGGCACGTCCCTCAGCGACATGTCGCGATAGACGAAGACGGCGATGACGAAGGCATAGACGGCGCTGACAGCGGCGGCCTCCGTGGGCGTAAACCAACCGGCATAGATGCCGCCAAGCACGATCAGGATCAGCAGCAGGCCCCAGACGCATTTACGGAACGCAACGAAACGCTCCGCCCAGCTCGCCCGCGGCAGCCGCGGATAGTCGTTGCGCCAGGCGCGGTAGAAGGTCGTCATCCCCAATAGCGCGGCGAGCATCAGACCGGGGATCACGCCGGCGATGAACATCTGCCCGACGGAAGCCGAAGAGACGCGATGGCCGGCCGGATCGAGCGCGATGCTGCCCCCGGTCGCCACGCAGTAGATCACCATCACGATCGATGGCGGGATCAGGATGCCGAGCGCGCCCGAGGTCGTGATCACGCCGGCGCCGAAGCGCTTCGGAAAACCCTGGTTCACCATCGCCGGCATCATGATCGAGCCGATCGCGATCACGGTCGCCGGAGACGAACCGGACACCGCGGCGAACAGCGCGCAGGCCATGACGCCGGCAAGCCCGAGCCCGCCATGCCAATGCCCGACCATGGTGGTCGCGAAATTGATCATGCGGCGCGCAACGCCGCCATGGGTGAGGAAATTGCCGGCCAGGATGAAGAACGGGATCGCCATGATCTCGAAATTGTCGATGCCGGTGAACAGTTTCAGCGCGACCGACTCCGTCGGCACGTTGGTCATGGTGAAGATGAAGGTGAGCACCGTCAGGCCAAGCGCGATCGAGATCGGCATGCCCGTCAGCATCAAGGCGATCAGGAGGCCGAAGATGAAGAGGCTGGTCATCGCGTCACCTCCGCGACGCCAGCCCCGGGCGCTTCGACTTCAACGCCCTCGACATGGGCGACGTCGTGATGCGGCAGTTGACCGCTCCAGTAATAGTTGTAGGCGACCTGCAGGAAGCGGAAGCACATCAAATAGGAGCCGAGCGGAATGCAGAGATAGACGATCCAGCTCGGTATCTCGAGGTCAGGCGAGACCTGGTCGGTGTGCATCAGGCCATAGACGAATTTCGCGCCCATGGTGCCGATCACAGCGGTGAACAGGGCGCCGCAGAACAGGCCGAACAGCACCACGATGTTGCGCCAGGGCGATCGGAGCTGGTTGACGACCACGTCGACGCCGACATGGATGCCGGTGCGCACGCCATAGGCCGCGCCGAACTTCGCTACCCACACGAACATATAGATGCACAATTCCTGCGCCCAGGACAGGTTGATCGGGAACAGGATCGGATACAGGAAGGGAATGCCGATCAGATAGCGATGGCACACGGCCACGAAGATGATGAGAGTCGCGGCCGCCATCAGCGTCGCGATCAGTACCTCCTCAAGCCGGTCGAGGATGCGGAGCAGTATCAATAGTCCCCCCGTCTACGGTGAATTTGTCATGCACGGGGCTCAGGCGCGAAAGGCGTCTTTGCGCAGACCGTCCGGGCATCCACAAAGACGTGGATGGCCGGGTCGAGCCCGGCCATGACGGAGAGTGCGCCCCCAATCAACGCGTCTCAGTTGGTCGCGCCCTTGGTCTCCTTCAGGAACTCATCGATCAGGCCTTGGCCGACCCGTTTGGCGACGTCCTTGTAGACCGGCTCCATCGCCTTGCGCATCGCGGCGTCCTGCTCTGCCGTCAGCGTGATGATCTCGCTCTTGCCGGTCTTCTTGATCTCGGCGAGCGCGTCGTCGTTCTCCTTCTGCGACTGGCCGTTGCCATAGGCGGTCGCTTCCTTCATCGCCTTCTCGCACTGCTCGCGGATGTCGGGCGGGAGACCTTCCCAGAACTTCTTGTTCACGACCACGATGTAGCCGATATAGCCGTGGTGGGTGTTGGTGATGTACTTCTGCACCTCGTGCATCTTCTGGGTATAGATGTTGGACCAGGTGTTCTCCTGGCCGTCGACCACGCCGGTCTGCAGCGCCTGGTAGACTTCGGAGAATGCCATCACCTGCGGGATCGCACCGAGGTTTCGGAACTGCGCCTCCAGCACCTTCGACGACTGGATCCGGAACTTCAGGCCGCGATAGTCCGCGGGCTCGATGAGCTTCTTGTTGGCGCTCATCTGCTTGAAGCCGTTGTCCCAGTAAGCGAGGCCGATCATGCCCTTCGGCTCGAGCAATTTCAGAAGCTTCGCGCCGAGCGGACCATCGGTGACCTTGCGCAGGGTGGGAAGGTCGGGAAGGATGTAGGGCAGATCGAACACCTCGAATTCCTTGACCCCGATCGGGCCGAATTTGGCGTTCGAAGGCGCCAGCATCTGCACCGCGCCGAGTTGGAGCGCCTCCAGCTCTTCCTTATCCTTGTAGAGCTGCGAGTTCGGATAGACCTCAACCTTCACCTTGCCGTTGGTGTATTTCTCGGCCAGTTCCTTGAACTTCTCGGCCGCCTGTCCCTTCGGCGTGTTGGTCGCCACAACGTGGCTGAACTTGATGACGATCGGATCGTCCGCCGCTGCCGGCCCGGCTAAAGCAAGCGCCGCAACCGACGCCGCAGCCAATATCAACTTACGCATGTCTCCTCCCGCGTTCTTGGGGAGCGCGCCAACGATCCTCGCGCCCCGAGTTTCTGTATGCCAGCCGAACCAATACAGAGAAGCAGGGCAAATTGCCATTGCTCGTTAGCAGGGGCTGACAACGAGGCGCATGCTGCGCCGCACGCAAAAGTGCGACATCCTGTCCGGGGCGCTCACGATTGACCATCGTGCTGTCGCGTCGTTCGCGGCTGTCGTCCCGTCGAAAGCGCGAGCCAGGGACGATGGGGGGAAGAGGTTCGGATTCAAATGTCAAACAGCTTTCCGCTGTCATCGTCCGGCTTGACCGGACGATCCAGTATTCCAGGGGCGTCTGAGCTTAAGTTGAGAGGCTGCCGGATACTGGATGCCCGCCTTCGCGGGCATGACGGCGGAGTTGTGAGGGATGTGAGTCTGCATTCTCGCGGCATGACATGCCCGAGGTTTGCGTCCGTTTCACCCTCTCATCGAGCAGAGGGCGCAGGGAAAGCCGGGTGCCGGTTGCACCCGTGGGCCCCGTGCAACAAAAAGCACGGGGGTAGGACCACAGGTCAACCGAAGCAACTCCGGCTTTCCCTGCGCAGTGGTTTTACGGCTTACTTCGTGCTCTCCCCGGTGACCGGGCTTTCTTGCCACCGTCACCCCAGGGGATGTTTCCATCCCTCAGGGCTTAGCGCCAGCGTCGGGGCGCCAGAACCACACGACTTCGCCGTCCGCGTTACATGCGCTCGTCAGTCGCACGCAACACGTCCACCGCATCTCACCGCAACGTTCGTGACGATCGCGAGCCGCCCCTCATTCGGGTGAGACGCGCGGAGTTAAATCACTGATTTGCCCGACGACGGAAGCGGAATGTTTTTCGCGGAAGGGCTGGACAGACTTTTGGTGATTTGCCCGACGGGTTGTTTTGTCGCACCCAAACGAGCCACATCGTCATTGCGAGCGGAGCGAAGCAATCCATAGCGCCGCAAGCGGAGGCATGGATTGCTTCGCTGCGCTCGCAATGACGGAGGCTGTCATTCCGGGGCATCGCGAAGCGATGAGCCCGGAATCCATTGAGCCGCAAGCGCTAACGGAGAAATGGATTCCGGGCTCGCGCTGCGCGCGCCCCGGAATGACGGCGTCTCACGAGCGCCCGGGGGCGTTAGCCACCGCCATCTTGCGATCGGCCCAGATCTTGAGATCGCGCACGGTCAACATCTTCAGGAACGGATTGGCATTGACCAGTTTCTCGCGGGTGGTCCGGCCTGTCACGTCAGCGGCCGCCATCAGGGTGGCGGCGTCGGCGCTCTCTGCGGCGGTCAGCAACGCCACGGCACCTGCCGGTCCGGCAAAATGCACAAGGTAGAGAGAACCCGGCGTGATCGGCAGGCCGCGCTTGCTCAGCATCGCAGCATTCTGCTCGATCGTGCGTGCAGTGATCTCGCGAGCGAGGCCGGCGTCCCGGCGTAGCTCCAACACTTCCTTGTCGCTGCGTCCCTGGATCAGATCGCGGCGGTGTCTTCGAACGGCTTCGAGCCAGGTGTCGTCGAGGAACTGGGCGGCTCCGGTCGCACTCGAACGCTTGTTCTTGGCATTCGGGTCGCCGTTTGATTCGGCTGCGACGATGCGCTCGACCAGCGCCCTGATGCCCGCCTGGTCGATCGCCTCGTCCTTCAACTGGACATCGCGAAACAAGACCAGGCTTGCGGGGACGGCCATCGCGATCGCCACCGCCAGCATGATGACAATGCCTTCCACCGACCACCACGACCGCGCCGTCACAATGGTCCGACGCTCATCCGGGTCGGGTGGTCTGATCTCATCAGCACGGCCTGCGTCCTTCGACCTATGCATGGGCGTCCGCGGCTTAGTGTCAGCCGTCTCGCCGAAGCAAAAGGATTGTTGGGCTAGGTTTGACATCCCAGTGGCAGGCTCAATGCCTTGAATAGGCCGTCGAAGGCGCCGGGCTGACAGGACCTGGCCTCGACAGTCGGTTTCGAACGCGTGGTCTTCGCCGTTGCCTTGGCAATCTGGTGCTTGGGCTGGTGCTTGGAATGCTCCTTGGAAAGTTCCTTGAGCTGCTCCTTGGTCTGCTCCTTGGGCCGAGGTTTGGGCAGCATGACCGCGGCCTTTCCGGCGGGGGCTGCGCGCTCAGGCGGCTCAACGACCGGCGCAGGTTCCGGCACGACTGCGGCGGCGGGTTGAACCGGCGGCGCGATCGGTTCGGGCGAGAAAATCCGCTGAGCCGATGCCTGCTGTTGTGCATGCGGGATTTCGACCCGGTCTGCCGCCGTCAGCGTATCGCCAGAGGCGGCGAAGCCCAGGGTTGTCTGAGCAAGCTGCGCATCGACAGCCTTCGTCGCGCGCGGTGGAGTCTGGATCTCCATCACCGCAAGTGCGCCGAGGCCAACAAGGATGAGAGGCCGCCCTCATCTGATCTCGCGTTTCATCGGAGATCCAAGGCTAGGTCTTAATGCGGCGGCTTGGCGGCGGATGCGAACGTCTCAGAACGGTGAGTGAAAAAGATCAGGGATTAAGGTTAACGCGCAGCCATCCTCTCACTCCGGCAGGCCCGCTTTGCGCAAGCCCTCGGCAATGCGCTGAATCTCGGCAAGGAAGGTGACATTATCCGACCACCCATTCCCATCCTGCAACCAAAGGGCAACAGTGTAATTCGGCCTGAGCCGACGGAGCTCGACGACAGCGGCTTGAGCTTCACGCTCGTGTCCAGTCAGCGCATGAGCAGCGGCGAGGTCTGCGTAAGCAATCCAGAAGGGGCTCACCGCGATAGAGCGGCGGCACCAATTGATCGCCTCGTCATATTGCCCAAGATGGGTGTACGCATGGCCGATGTAGAAGTACCACGTGCTCAGCAGCGGGTCGCGGGGCTGAGCTGAATTGCCATTTGAAGCGGGGCGAATGCCTCCGCGGAACGGCCGACGCGGATCTTGGCGGCACCGAGTGCGCCATGGGCCGGAGCGAGGCTCGGGTTGATCGCGATTGCCTCTTCGTACTCACCGACCGCGGCCTCAACATTCCGACCTCTGGCCCGCTGGATTTCTCCCTTTACAAAATGGGCCATTGCGTCATTGGGAAACTTTGACAGGACCTGACCTACTGCGTTCTCGGCACGCTGCAGCCAGTCCGCCGGCGCATCGGTCCAGCGATAGTTGACCTCCATTGCCAAAGCATCTGCCAGGCCGACCAGTGCCTTCGGGAAGCCGGGATCGATCTGAAGCGCGCGCTCGAAGAGGGCGCGAGCCTCCGCCAACTGCTTGCGCGAATAGGGCTGGTTCAGCACGGCCCACCCGCGCATCGTCAGATCGACTGCGTCCGGCCTATTAGGTCGTGCGGCCTCCGCATCGCGGCTTTCATGATTGATCAGTTCAAGATCAAGCCGCCGCGCCAGCCGTCCTGTAATGACATCCTGAAGTTGCATTGACTTGGACCAGTCACCGTCGACGCGCTCCGACCAGACCTCGGCGCCGGTCCGGGCATCGATCAGCCGGGCGTTGATCCGAACCATCGTCTCCGCCCTGCGCAAGCTGCCATCGAGTACGTAGCGGACACCGAGTTCGCGGCCAACACGCTTTGGGTCGACGTTCTTGTAGGCGCGCGCAGTGTTCGGTGCGATGACAAAACTGTCCTGGATCCGTGAAAGATCCGAGCTCAGATCGTCAGTGATAACTTCGGCAAAGTAATCCTGCTCGGGCTCGTTGCTTAAGTTGGCAAAGGGCAGCACGACGATAGAGAGGCGATGATCCAGCGGCTGCGGCTCGCCTCGATGGATGTACCAATAGGCCGCACCGCCGCTGGTCGTGAGAAGGATCAGTGCTATCGTCAGGACCATCCGAACGCGCCGCACACCAAGCAGGCGCCGCACGCGCGACGGGAAGTCGCCAGTTGGAAACGAAACCGGCGGCGGCGTGTCGGAGCGCAGCAACGGAGACTGTGAACTTGCCGCTGCGTCGCACGGCCGTGTGCGATAGACGCGCACCGGCCGAGCAATATTCTTGAGCTGCTGCTCGCCGGTGTCCTCCAACGGAATATCGAACTTGCCCCGCGCATCCTCCTGCACGCGGGCGGACACACAGATGCCTCCTGGCTCGGCGACCCCTTGCAAGCGGGCCGCCACGTTGACCCCATCACCGAAGATGTCACCTCTCTCGATGACGATGTCTCCCTGATGAATACCGATCCGGAACTCGATACGCTTGTCTTGGGGTACCCCGGAATTTCGCTCGGCCATGCACCGTTGGACCTCAACGGCGCAGCGGAGGGCGTCGATTACACTCGCGAACTCAGCAAGCAGCCCGTCCCCAGTTGTCTTGACGATCCGGCCACGGTGCTCTGCAATCTTGGGGACCATAAGTTCACGATGGAGGAGCTTGAACTGGGCAAGGGTGCCCTCCTCGTCAGCGCCGATCAAACGGCTATAACCCGCGACGTCTGTAGCCAGGATCGCCGCGAGCCTACGTCGGACTCGCTCCCGCTCCACGCCCAGTCCTCCTCAGGAGGTACCTAGAGGAGATTACCACAAGTTCCCGGGCCCCGCGATATCAGCTTTTCCGCGGCTCATGAAGGTCGAGCGAACCTGGGTCAGCGTGCGTGAACGCCCCCTTTTGCGTGCCGCTGCGCGGAGCCCTTTGCTTAAATCAGCGACGCATGCGCAAAACCGCGCCTCGCGGCATTAGAGTTGCGCGAGGCGCGTTGCTCTATTACGTACCGGGCGTTTTGATGACCAGTTTTACGTTGTAGAGGTTGACGCCCTTGAACGGGTTCGGCGCGCTTTCGAAAGCGCCCGTGCCCGTAGCGTTCGCATAGGTACCCGTGCCCGAGAGGATGTTATACTCGCCCGTCGACTTGCCGTCTTTGGCCGCGCCAGTATAGCGCGCCGTGATCGAGCCATCCTCGAACGTGTAAGTGCTGTAGCCGAAAAAGGAACCTGAGCCTTTGAGCATGTCTGAGGCATTGACGAACTCTTTCACTCCGATACGGCCGTCCTTGAAGACGGCGACGCCGAACAATTTGCCGGACGCGACCGTCTGGCCTTCGATGTTTGCTGCCTCTGTTACTTTGAAATCGATCGGCTTAGTGACGAGCTTGAACTCAAGCACCTGCTCACCAGCGAGAGCATTCGAAGCCGCGGCGACGGCAAGCGCGGCTGACAAAAAATAAGAAGCGGAGCGCATTCGCATGGTTTCCCCTCCAAAATAAATGGAAAAAATAACGTCACGCTTTTGCGGGACGTCGATTTCTAGCACAACCATAAGGAGAGATAGGCCAGTGGTCCTGACGCGGATCTTGGTTTTTCTGAGAGCCAACCCCTCGCCGGCCTGGGCTTTCGGATAGATCAGCGCGAAGCGTTCGCCGCAATTTCCCGTAGCGTCGGGGCTCTTTCCACACAAAGAGTGTTCATCGCGGAGACACCCTCACCCCAGCCCTCTCCCGCAAGCGGGAGAGGGAGCGCAGAGAGCGGAGTGTTAGACGGTGGGCACGCTTCGCTTTGCCCACCCTACGATTCACGATGATACAGACCGAGGCGATCAGCCCGCGACGGCGGCGGGGATGTCGCGCTGGCGCTTCATGACGATCTTGTTGAGGGCGCCGAGATAGGCCTTTGCCGAGGCAACCAGCGTGTCCGGGTCGGCGGCGCGGGCGGTCATCGAGCGGCCGTCATGGGCGAGACGCACCGACACCTCGGCTTGCGCGTCGGTGCCTTCGGTCACCGCGTGCACCTGGTAGAGCTCGAGCTTGGCGTCGTGCGGCACCAGGCGCTTGATGCAGTTGAAGACGGCATCGACCGGGCCATTGCCCTCGGCTTCCTCGATCCGGGTCTGGCCGTCGACATCGAGCTTCATGGTCGCGCGCTGCGGGCCATGGGTGCCGGCGATCACGGTCAGCGACGTCAGCTTGATGCGATCGTGGGCGGCCGCGATCTCCTCGTCGAGCAGCGCCTCGATATCCTCGTCGTAGATGTCCTTCTTGCGGTCGGCCAGCGCCTTCATCCGCGCGAATGCATCTTCCAGTTGGTTCGGGCCCAGTCTGTAGCCCATCTCCTCCAGCTTGTGGACGAAGGCATGGCGGCCGGAGTGCTTGCCGAGCACCAGCGAGGATTGCTTCAGGCCGACCATCTCGGGCCGCATGATCTCGTAGGTGGAAGCATCTTTCAGCACGCCGTCCTGGTGGATGCCGCTCTCATGCGCGAACGCGTTACGGCCGACGATCGCCTTGTTGTATTGCACCGGGAACGAGGTCGCCGCCGAGACCAGCTTCGAGGCACGCGTCAATTGCGTGGTGTCGATCTTGTTCCAGTACGGAAACTTGTCGTTGCGGACGTTGATCGCCATCACGATCTCTTCGAGCGCGGCGTTGCCGGCGCGCTCACCGATGCCGTTGATGGTGCACTCGACCTGGCGCGCGCCGCCGACGACGCCGGCCAGCGAATTCGCCACGGCCATGCCGAGGTCGTTGTGGCAGTGGACCGAGAACACGGCCTTGTCGGAGTTCGGCACGCGCTCGATCAGCGTGCGCATGAAGTGCGTGTACTCGTCGGGCGTGGTGTAGCCGACGGTGTCGGGGATGTTCACCGTGGTGGCGCCGGCCTTGATCACGGCCTCCACGATGCGGCAGAGGAAATCCATCTCGCTGCGGGTGCCGTCCTCGGCCGACCATTCGACGTCGTCGATCTGGTTGCGGGCGCGGGTGACGTTGGCGATCGAGGTCTCGATCACCTGCTCCGGCGTCATGTTCAGCTTCACCCGCATGTGCAGCGGCGAGGTCGCGATCACCGTGTGGACGCGGCCGCGCTTGGCGAATTTCACCGCTTCGGCGCAGCGGTCGATGTCCTTCGGATGGGCGCGGGACAGGCCGGCGATGACTGCGTTCTTGGAGCGGCGGGCGATCTCGCTGACGGCCTGGAAATCACCTTCGGAGGTGATGGGGAAGCCGGCCTCGATGACGTCAACGCCCATGTCGTCGAGCAGCTCGGCTACCTCGAGCTTCTCCTCGAAGGTCATGGTGGCGCCGGGGCACTGCTCGCCGTCACGCAGGGTAGTGTCGAAAATGATTACGCGGTCCTTCTCGGACTTGTTGGCGGTGGTCATCTGCAAAGTTCCTTTGGGTCGATCGCGCTATCTTATCACTGAGCGCTGAAGGGTTTCTGATGTTCTCACGCAACCCCTGAGTGCCCAGGCGCAAATGCCCAGACGGCCCTCAGGGGCCGATAAGAAGCAGAATCCCGCCAAGAAGGAGGGTCGGCAGCGTCGCAGCCGGAATCGCGGGGGCGGCTTCGGCCGTTCCCGTCAGGATTCCATCGTTTTCGCTGCGAATCAGCATTGCCGGTACCCTTTGGAGGCCAAAATCCTCGGCCAAAACCGTTGACGGTTGGTTGCCGAGGCGACCTTCGCGGCCCGTTTCTAGACGAAGAAAGCGGCCGGCCGCAACGGTAAAAAGATGGTCAGTAGAGCTGACCTATTGCCGACTCCGCTGTCATCGTCCGGCTTGACCGGACGATCCAGTATTCCAGAGACCGGAGTTCGAGCCGAGAGGCCGCCGCGTACTGGATTCCCCGCCTTCGCGGGGAATGACGGCGGAGAGTTACTTCGCGTTCTTCCCTGCCTTCCCCGCCCCGCCCTTCCCTTCCGCCAGCAAGGCCTCGCGGACGCGCTTGAATTCGCTGCGCTCGGTCTTGTCGACCTTCGGGAAATGCAGGTCGAGCTTCTCGAGCGCACTGACGATGGTGGAGCCGATCACCACGCGGGCGAACCATTTGTGGTCGGCCGGCACGACGTGCCAGGGCGCGGCGCGGGTTGCGGTATGGCGGATCATGTCCTGGTAGGCGGCCATGTAGCGGGGCCACAGCGCGCGCTCATTGACGTCGGCCATCGAGAATTTCCAGTTCTTCGCCGGCTCCTCCAGCCGCTCCAGGAAGCGCGCGCGCTGTTCCTGCCTGGAGACGTTGAGGAAGAATTTCAGGACCACGATGCCGTTGCGCGAGAGATAGCGCTCGATCGCGGAAATATCCTCGAAGCGTTCGCGCCAGATGTTCTTGGTCACCAGCCGCGGCGGAAGCTTTTCCTTGGCGAGGATTTCGGAGTGCACGCGCACCACCAGGCATTCCTCGTAATAGGAGCGGTTGAAGATGCCGATGCGGCCGCGCTCGGGCAGCGCGATCATCGAACGCCACATGAAGTCGTGGTCGAGCTCCTTGGACGACGGCTGCTTGAAGGAGGTGACCTCGCAGCCCTGTGGATTCACGCCCTCGAACACGCTCTTGATCGCGGAGTCCTTGCCGGCCGCGTCCATGCCCTGGAAGACCAGAAGCATCGACCAGCGGTCCTGGGCGTAGAGCTTCTCCTGGAAATCGTTCAGCCGCCTGCGATTGGCCTCGATGATCTCCTCGCCCGCGGCCTTGTCGATGCCGCCTCTCTCATTGGTCTTGAGCGATTTGAGGTGAAAATGGTCCGATCCGTCGACGCGGAACGGCGCCACGAAGGGTTTCAACTCGTCGGCCAGCGACTGCGGTTTCTTGCTCATGAACCCTTTCTCACCTGCTCAGGTGCATCTCGATGAACGCGGTGACGAAGCGCGGCATCGCGGCGGTGAAGTCAGATGCATCCCGCACCAGACGGATCGCCGCCAGTTCGGGGTCTTCCTGCAAGGCGAGATTGCCTTCGATCCGCTCGCGCAACGCATCGCCGGGCATGTCGACATAGAGTATCCGCATCATGGCGATGGCGGCGCCGGTGAACACGCAATCCCAATGCGCATCGGGGCGATAGTCGGCGGGCACGAGCCCGGTCTCCTCCTCCACCTCGCGCGCGACGCTGCCGGCGATATCGAGCACCTCACCCCTGATGTCGTCGAGATCAGGCGTGCCCGACGGGAAGTAGACCCGTCCGGGGTTCGAGGTGTGATGGCCCATTTCGCCGAGCACGAACGCGCCGTCGCTCGAGAGCAGCGCGCCCATGCCAAAGCCGTTGAACACGCCCTTGTCAGGAAAGCCCCAGTCGCGCCAGGCGAGGAAGCTCGCGAAATCGGTCTCGAAATAGCTCGCGCTCAAGCGCTCGCCTTCGAACGTGGCGCTGCGGCCGAGCAGCACGCGGCCGTTCCAGAGGTTCGGCCGTTCGCGCTGCGCATCAGTGAAATGCGCATCGATCTCGGCGCGGCGCGCTTGTGCGAACGGCCACGCCCATGGCTGCACCTTGAGGTCCAGCGCGGTGACCCGATGAATGGAGGGGGGCGTCATCGACGCTGGGCTACTTCGCACCCTGCCCCGTGGTCTTCTTCGCCTGCTCGACGAACCTGTTGGTGTAGGTCTTGCTGACGTCGATATTGGCCTTGGCGACCTCCGGCGAGCCTTCGCTGAACACCGCCAGCACCGCATCCGCACCCTTCGGGTCCATCTTGCCGGTCTCCGAATACATCGGAATCGTGTTCTTCAGCGCGGCGAGATAGAGCTCCTTGTTCTTGCCGACCATCTGCTCGGGCATCTTGGCCATGATGTCATCAGGCGAATGCGAACGGATCCAGGCGAGCGTGGCGAGGATCGCGTCGGTGAGCGCCTGCGCCTCCTTCTCGTGTGCCTTGACCCAGGCCGCGGTCGAATAGAGCGCGCCGCCCGGATATTCGCCGCCGAACACGGCGAGCGTGTCGTGCTGGGTGCGGGTATCGCTCAGGATCTTCAGGTCGGCATGGCTGCCCTGCAGCACCGTGACGGAGGGATCGAGCATCACGGCGGCATCGATCTGGCCCTGCTCCATCGCCGCGACCGCGGTCGCGCCCAGTCCGACGCCGATCACGGAGGCGCTGGTGGGATCAAGCCCGTTTTTCTTGAGCAGATATTTCAGGAAGAAATCGGTCGAGGAGCCCGGCGCGCTGACGCCGACCTTCTTGCCGGCGAGATCCTTGATCGAATTGATCTCCGAGGTGTGCTTGGGCGAGACCACCAGCACCAGGCCGGGATAGCGGTCATAGACCACGAAGGACTGCAATTCCTGCCGCTTGGCGGCGAGGTTGACGCAATGATCGAAATAGCCGGAGACGACGTCGGCGCTGCCGCCGAGCACGGCTTTCAGCGCATCCGAGCCGCCCTTGAGATCGACCAGCTCGACCGCAAGCCCCGCCTTCTCATATTCGCCGAGCTGCTTGGCAAGCACCGTCGGCAGATAGCACAGGCAGGCGCCGCCGCCGACCGCGATCGTGACCTTGCTTTGCGCTGCGGCGAGACCCGAGGTCAGCACCAGCGCCAGCAGCGCGCCGGTCAGGCGGGCGAACAGTTTCCTCATCGATTTTTCTCCGTTCGGTTAGCGGCAGGATAGAGCAGCGGGCCGACGTTGAGAAGGCGCCTCTCCACCGTCATTGCGAGCACAGCGAAGCAATCCATGCCTCCGCAAGTGGAAAAATGGATTGCTTCGCGGAGCCTGTCATCGGGCGGCGCTACGCGCCGACCCGTTGGCTCGCAATGACGGTTAGCCCCTGCCCTCCGCCACCGTCGGCCGCCAGACCAGCAGCCGCCGCTCGACCAGCGTCACGGCCATGTCGATCAGGATGACGAAGGCCGACAGCACGAACATGCCGGCGAACACGCCGGCGACGTCGAACACGCCCTCCGCCTGCTGGATCAGATAGCCAAGGCCGGCGGCGGCGCCGAGATATTCGCCGACGACGGCGCCGACCACCGCAAAACCCACGGACGTATGTAGCGAGGAGAACATCCAGGACAGCGCCGACGGCCAATAGACATGGCGCATCAATTGCCGCTCGCTCATGCCGAGCATGCGGCCATTGTCGAGCACGGTCGTGCTCACTTCCTTGACGCCCTGATAGACGTTGAAGAACACGATGAAGAAAACGAGGGTGACGCCGAGCGCGACCTTGGACCAGATGCCGAGGCCGAACCACAGCGCGAAGATCGGCGCGAGCACGACGCGCGGCAGAGCGTTCGTCATCTTCACGTAAGGGTCGAACACCGCGGCGACGCGCGGCTGGCGCGCGAACCAGAACCCGATGAGGATGCCGAGGGCCGAGCCGATCACGAAAGCGAGAATCGATTCCCAGAGCGTGATCGCAAGATGCTTCCAGATCACACCGGTCGAGAACCAATTGACGATCTGGCTGAACACGTCGACGGGATTGGAGAAGAAGAATGGCGGCAGCAGGATGCGGCCGAACACCGGCACGGTGGCGAAGACCTGCCACAGCGCCAGCGCGACCACGGCAACCAGGACCTGGCAGAGGAGAAGCGCGGCGCGGGACATCAATCGGCTCCCCCGCGTTGCGTTGATTGCGCGTAACCCTTCATCACCTCTTCCTTCAGCACGCCCCAGATTTCGCGATGCAGTTCGTGAAACTGCTTGTCCAGCCGCACCTCGAAGATGTCGCGCGGGCGCGGCAGCTCCACGCGCCAGTCGCCGATGATGCGCGAGGAAGGGCCGGCCGACATGATGACGACGCGGTCGGCGAGCGCGATCGCCTCCTCGAGGTCGTGGGTGACGAACAGCACCGCCTTGCGGTCGGCGGTCCAGAGTTCGAGCAGGAGATTGCCCATCACCTGCCGGGTCTGGGCATCGAGCGGGCCGAACGGCTCGTCCATCAAGAGGATCTTCGGATCGCGGATCAGGACCTGCGCGAGGCCGACGCGCTTGCGCTGGCCGCCCGAGAGCATGTGCGGATAGCGGTTGGCGAACGCCCCCAATCCGACCGAGGTCAGCCAGGCCTGCGCCTGTTCCAGCGCCTTTGCCCGCGGCGCGCCCTTGATCTCGAGCCCGATCGCGACATTGTCAATTGCGGTCTTCCAGGGGAACAGCGCATCGGCCTGGAACAGGTAGCCGGCATCGCGGTTCAATCCGGTGAGCGGCTGGTCGAAGATCCTGACCGAACCCGCGGCCGGCTTGAGGAGGCCCGCAGCCACGTTCAGCAAGGTCGACTTGCCACAGCCGGTAGGACCCACGATCGCGACGAATTCGCCATGCGCGACCGCAAGGCGCGCCTTCTCGACGGCGGTATAGATGCGGCTATCTGCCAGGCGAAACGCCACCGTCGCATCCTGAAGCGCCACCGCTGTTGGCTGGGCCTTGTCCACCACGTTCCCTCCCGGTTCGGGAGGATGCCTTAGCCTCTCGTGCGGACAAGTTCAACGCAGCATCGCAACGTGCTAGTTGATCTGTGATCTCTTAAGGCGGGACGCAGCGCGAGGTTTGAACAGCATTGTCCAACGGACCACTCATTGCCTACACCAATGTCGGCAAGACCTTTGCCAACGGTGACGTTGTCGCGGTCGACGACGTCTCGCTGGAGGTCGCCGAGGGCGAGTTCCTCGCGATCGTCGGCGGCTCCGGCTCGGGCAAGACCACCTTGCTGCGGCTCGCCAACCGGCTGATCGAGGCCGACAGCGGCAGCGTCACGGTCGAGGGCGAGGACGTGCGCAACGTCGATCCGATCCGCTTGCGCCGGCGCATCGGCTATGTCTTCCAGAGCGGCGGGCTGTTTCCGCATCTGGCCGTCGGCGCCAATATCGGCATCACGCCAAAACTGCTCGGCTGGCCGGCGGCGGAGATCGCAGCACGCGTCGACGAGCTGCTCGATCTGGTGCAGCTCGACGGCGGGCAATATCGCGACCGGCTGCCGGGCGAACTCTCCGGCGGGCAGCGGCAGCGCGTCGGCGTCGCGCGGGCGCTGGCCGCACGGCCGCGCATCGTCCTGATGGACGAGCCGTTCGGCGCGCTCGATCCCCTCACCCGCGACGCGCTCGGCGATGATTTCCGCGACCTGCATCGCAGGCTCAAATTGACCACGGTCATGATCACCCATGACATGACGGAGGCGCTGTTGCTCGCCGACCGCGTCGCGGTGATGCATGGCGGCAAGCTGCTCGCGCAAGGCACGCCGGCGGAGCTTTCCGAAAGCACCGATCCTTACGTCGGAAAACTCCTGCACACGCCGCGCCGGCAGGCGGAACGGCTCGGCAAATTGCTGCCGCGGGACGGCGCCACATGAGCCTGTTCTCCGATCCGCGCTGGACCGAGGCGCTCGCGCATCTGCCGGATTATCTCGGCAACCATGTGCGCGTGAGCCTGGCAGCGCTCACGCTCGGGCTCATCGTCAGCCTGCCGCTGGCGATCGCCGCGCGCAACCGGCCGCTGCTGCGCGGCGCGCTGCTCGGCTTTGCCTCTATCGTGCAGACCGTGCCGGGGCTCGCGCTTCTGGCGCTGTTCTATCCGCTGCTACTCGTGCTGGCGGCGCTGACGCTGTCGTGGTTCGGCTTCGATTTCTCCGCCTTCGGATTCCTGCCGGCGGTGCTGGCGCTCGCGCTCTATTCGATGCTGCCGGTGCTCCGCAACACCATCACCGGGCTGTCGGGCGTCGACCCGGCGCTGACGGAGGCGGCGCAGGGCGTCGGCATGACGCCGCGGCAATCGCTGTTCATGGTCGAGCTGCCGCTGGCGCTGCCGGTCATGATGGCCGGCATCCGCACCGCGGCGGTGTGGGTGATCGGCACCGCGACGCTGTCGACGCCGATCGGGCAGACCAGCCTCGGCAATTACATCTTTGCGGGGCTTCAGACCCAGAACTGGGTGTTCGTCGTGTTCGGCTGCCTCGCCGCCGCCGCGCTCGCGCTTGCGGTCGACCAACTGCTGGCGCTGATCGAGAACGGCCTGCGTTACCGCAGCCGGCTGCGCGCCGCGCTCGGCGGCGTCGGCATCGCGGCGCTGGTCGCAGCGACGCTGGTGCCAACGATGGCGCGCTCGGCGTCGAACTATATCGTCGGCGCCAAGACCTTCACCGAACAATATGTGCTGGCGGCGCTGATCGCCCAGCGGCTGAACGCGGACGGCCTGTCCGCGACCACGCGCGCTGGTCTCGGCTCCAGCGTGATCTTCGATGCGCTGAAAGCCGGCGATATCGACGTCTATGTCGACTATTCCGGCACGCTGTGGGCCAACCAGTTCCACCACACCGACGTGCGGCCGCGCGAGGAACTGCTGGCCGATTTGAAGTCGATCTTGGCGAAACAGGACATCACGCTGTTCGGCGAGCTCGGCTTTGCCAACGCCTATGCGCTCATCATGCCGAAGCAGCGCGCGCAAGCGCTCGGCATCCACACCATCGCCGATCTCGCCGCGCTCGCGCCGTCAATGTCGATCGCCGGCGATTACGAATTCTTCTCGCGGCCGGAATGGGCCGGCATCAAAGAGACCTATGGGCTGTCGTTCCGGACGCAGCGGCAGATGCAGCCGGATTTCATGTATGCCGCCGTCGCCTCCGGCGAGGTCGACGTGATCGCGGGCTACACCAGCGACGGGCTGATCGCGAAATACGATCTCATGGTACTCGGCGATCCCAAGCACGCGATCCCGCCCTATGACGCGGTGATGCTATTGGCACCCAAGCGCAAGGATGATGCAAAGCTGCGCGCGGCATTGCAGCCGCTGCTCGGACGCATCGACATCGCCGCGATGAGGGAGGCGAATTTGCGTGCCGCCGGCAATGACGGCTCCTCATCGCCGGACGCCGTCGCACGCTGGCTATGGGAGAAGATCGGGAGGAAGTGAGGCTTTGCAGGGTGGGCAAAGCGCAGCGTGCCCACCCTCAAGCACTCCGCAGGGAATGGTGGGCACGCTTCGCTTTGCCCACCCTACGCCACTGATGGCAAACCGAACTGAACATTGAGCAGGTTGCTCATCACTGCGGCAAGGACACCAGCAGCCAAGCGCCGGCGGCCACGCATGCAATGCCGGCAGCACGCGCGATCCATCGTCCGACCGGCGTCAGTTTCTCCAAAAGGACAAGCAGCGCCAAAAGCGCAATCCAAAGCACGTTCATCACCCCGCCTACGAACAGAAGCGCCATCAAGACCCAGCAGCAGCCGACACAATAGCCTCCGTGCCGAAGCCCCAGCAGCAGGCAGCCTCGCGGGTTGTCGCGAAAGCCGCCGTGGCGCATCAGGAATAGAAACGGCGACTGGCAATGGGCGAGACAGACGTCCTTGAGCGGTGTCCACTGATAGACTCCTGCCGCGATCAGCACGATTGCGCCGAGCAGATTGCTGGCGATCGCCATCCGGGAATCCAGCAGGGCTGCCCGCTCGATCACCCACTGGAGAAAGGTTGCTGCCAGCGAAAAGCCGCTCCAGGCGAGGAGATAACCGGCCGCAAACCAGCCGGTCGCGGCGAACGGCTTGCCCTGCGCCTTCCCCTGTCGACCCACGCGGGCGTACATGAGGATCATGGGCGCTGCCGAGGGCGCCATCATTCCGACCATCATCACGACCCACATCAGGAACACATACGAGAACTCGGTCGCTCGCCATGGCTCGCTCGCCGGCAACATGATTCCGATCCCGGCCGGGATCATGCGGAACCCGGTCATGTCCATGCCACCCATGTCCATGTCGTTGGCAAGCCAGACCACATAGCTCCATGCCAGCGCGACAATGGTCCCGATCGCGCCGCCGACGACCCAGCGATCGCGCCGCAGCACGATTTCCAGGGTGCTGTCGGTCATTTGCGATTGACGTTGCCAGCCTTGTCGCAGAGCCGTAGGAGCTGCATCACGCCTGGTTCGACCAGCGGATCGGCGCATAGAGGCCGTTCTTGCCGGAATTATCCCAGCGCATGCCATGATCGCTGAACGTATTGCCGGAAGCGCCGACTGCCAACGCCATCTTGTCGGGGCTAACGGGATGGCCGATGTTCGCCCACATTTCCCCGCTCGGATGCATGCTCGGCAACGGGTCGACGGACATGTGCAGAATACCCGGGATTTCCGCGGACCGCGTCTTGCCCTCGATCCGGAATGTGATCGGGACCTTGCTCACCCCCAGGTTCTTGCTGATCAGCGGTGTGAACGCGGCCATCGGACCACCGGCGGCGCCGGTGAAGATCGCGACGAGGGCCTCGGTCTGATCATCGTCGGCGCGCTGATCGATATAGGTGGCCAGCGACCAGTCTCCGTCTGCCATGACCCCAGGCGCGTGGAGGATAACCAGCACATTGAGTCCATCGAGCGTGATGTCGCCATAGCGGCCACTCTCGACGTGGAAGATCAGCGGTACGTTGCAAAAGCCCTCGGTTGGTCGCGAGGTCAACGGGGCCGCCGCTGACACAAGGCACGGACACACGATGCTGCAACTGCAATTCTCGAAATAGTCACCGGAAAGGTGCCATGGGACGTCCGCCATCGCTCTCTCCCGCTAGGCCGAACCCGACAGATTGCTTCCGAATGATCTACGTGTAGTTGAAAATTACGCTGCGCGGGGAAGAACCGCAAGCCGATTCCACGGTGGGGATCCTTTGGACCTGCTCGTACACGTGCCGCAGCGGCGCGGAGGCGCTGAAGCTGTAGGGTGGGCAAAGCCCAGCGTGCCCACTATCAAGCACTCCGCAAGAATGGTGGGCACGCTTCGCTTTGCCCACCCTACGCCTCCGTCATTGCGAGGAGCGAAGCGACGAAGCAATCCATGCCTCCGCTTGTGGCGAGATGGATTGCTTCGCTTCGCTCGCAATGACCGAGAAGGGACGACGGCACGCCCCCTACAACCCCTTGATCATGCCGGCGTCGATCAGGAGGCGGTTGAAGCGGCGCGCCTCGGCGCCGTCCTTGCAGGCGTAGAACAGGCCG
Source organism: Bradyrhizobium sp. USDA 10063 (assembly GCF_054063735.1). NCBI lineage: Bacteria > Pseudomonadati > Pseudomonadota > Alphaproteobacteria > Hyphomicrobiales > Nitrobacteraceae > Bradyrhizobium > Bradyrhizobium sp. USDA 10063. The sequence goes on from NZ_JBSSGP010000002.1 coordinate 3,222,805, forward strand.
TTGCAGCGGAGCATGATGTTCTTCTGCTCCTCGAACGAGGGATCGAGCGGAATGCCGGCGGCCTCCTGGATCACCAGCGGCAGATAGGCGGCATCGATCGTATCCATCACGGCCTGTGACTTCACCGGTTCGAAATTGATGGCGTCGATCGCGTAATAGGTGGCGTAATAGCGCGGATCGTACTTCTCGAGCTTCTTGCCGACGCCGGCCTCATCCAGGCTCGGATCGAGAAGATGCGGCGCGAATTCCGGCTGGTGATCGCCGTAGCGCACGATCAGGAACGGCTGGGCCGGAAACTTCTTTTTCAGTCCCGCAATGAAGGCGGCGTAGTCGCTGGCGCTCATCGCCTGCCGGCGCAGATATTCGTCGATCACGGGCGCGTTGCCGAGCGGGCGCCAGGACGGCGTGAGGTCGGGGCGCAAATGCGTCTGCCACGGGAAATGGTTGGCGGCGAGATAGACGAAGGTGAACAGCGGCGCGCCGGGCGGCTGCTCCGCCATCAGCCGCAGCGCCTTGTCGTAGAAGAAGCGGTCGGGCTCGACATCCTTGGCGCCGAGATCGCGCGCGTCGTAGAAGCGCTGGATGCCGGTCGTGGCCTGGAAGCTGCGCGCGCTCATGAAGGCGCCGAACGCCGGATAGAGCGAAAGCGTGTTGTAGCCGCAGCGGCGGAGCGCAAGCGGCAGCCCGCGCTCGACGCGACCGGAAGCGATGCGAGTGACAAAATAGGCGAAACGGCCGAAGGAACGCGAGGAGAGCCCGGCAAGCACGTTGTATTCGGTGAACCAGCTCGGCCCGCCATTGCTCTCGGCCAGGAATTTTCGCTCGACGCCGTCATAGGACTTGAACTGCGCGCCATAGCCCGGCGGCACCTTGACGCCTTCGGCCGCACGGATATCGAAACTCGATTCATCGTGGATCAGGATGATGTTCGGCCGGCGACCGGCCGGATGGCAGGAATCCACCAGCGGGATCTTGAGACGCCCGCTCGCGACCGCATCCGACTCCATGAAGCCGTAGCTGATGAAATCGGAAACCGCCGTGACGCCCGAACGCGCGAATTTCGAGAGATAGCCGTCGTCGTAATAGCCGCGCCAATCCTCATCCGGCCAGATGACGGCGTATCCGGTCAGTGCGGCAAGGCACGCCAGCTTGCAGGCCAGCGCCGGCAGGCGGCGGACGCGGAACGGATCGAGCCACCACAGCGCATACATCAGGGGCAGCGTGACGAGACCTGCGCCAATCAGCGACCAGCGCAGGTTCGGGAAGATCGTCAGCAGGAAGTGCGCGGTGTCGTGGTCGATCACCATCAGGTCGACGAAGTTCGCGGTCATCTGCACGACCTCGTGCTTGAACCGCGAGAGCAGCACCAGCACCACCACCAGCGTCAGCGACAGCGCGCCCGATAGCGCCGGCCGCCGCAGCAGCGCGATGAAGAAGAAGTTCAGGGTGCCCCAGGACAAGAGGAAGCACAGCCGCGAGCCGAAATCGGTCTCGGTCTGCACCATGATCGCGAACGCCGCCATCTGTGGCGCGGCGACGGCGAGCAGGCGCCAGACACCGATCGCGGCCAGGCCGCCGGCGATGGCGGCGATCGAAGAACCTTGATTTGGCGCGGGCGCCATGGGTGACGACGCAACATTCCCCGGCGCGGTAGTTCGCCTTGACTGGAGGTGACCAGGAGACGGACGACGCAGCCGGACCCGCGTCGCGTCACAAAACCGTAATGTAAGCGTCATGAATGCGCAATGAATTTGCGGCCACCGGCGCGACGCACGGTAAATCCGCTAGCCAGGGCTCGTTCAGCGCTTCGCGATCCCGTCGATGAAAAGGTCGATGATCGTTTCTGCGGTACGTTCGGCATCGTCATCCGCGACACCCCAGCGCGGGAAATGGCCGTCGATGTTCATGCGGGCAAAGCCATAGACCAGGGCGCGGCCGGCGATCTGGACCCGCTTCAGATCGGACGCGCGGAGCTGGCCTTTGGCGAAGGCTTCCGCCAGCGTCCGGCCCGCCCTCGTCCACCAATTGCAGCGCGGCGTCGACCAGCGCATGCCGGAGGTCGCCGTGGTGATAGGGCTTCGTTGCGGCCGCCGGCGCATTGCGGCGGCGCGGTTTCGCGACGGAGGATTTCGTGGCGCGGCGCATGCCCTCCCCTAGCATCACCGGATGCTGCGCCCCCTCTCCCGCTTGCGGGGGAGGGCTGGGGTGGGGGTATCTCCACGACTCGCGCTATCGCGAGTGGAGAGAGCCCCCACCCGGCGCTTCGCGCCGACCTCCCCCGCAAGCGGGAGAGGTGAAGCCAGTTCGCGGATAGGCCGATTCAACCAAGTGGCATCATGCTCTAGGACTCACCGTCCCCGACGAGATGGAATCTGCGGCCGAGCTGGTGGTGCACGGTGATGACGCCGCGGTCGACGTCGCTGATCAGGCTGTCGCCGAGCACGACGTTCGGGATTTCCCAATTGCGGCCCGCGCTGGCGTGCGGCCGCACCGAGACGGCGACAACTTGCGCCGTCTCGCATCCGGGCTGGCTGCGCAACGCCTCGTTCGCGAGATGAGTGAGTTCCGCGGTGCTCTTTCCGATCGTCGCCATTGCTACTCCCGAGAAGCCGAGCGTTCGGTGTGCAACAGGCCTGCGGCGCGTTTTGGGCAGCTCAGGTGCATCAATACCGCGCGGCGAGTGCAATCCGGCGATCTTGAGTTGAACGGGTTACGTCCTGCTAACCTTCTCGGCGAGCACAGGCGGGGTGCGGGTTCCAGCTTAACGCAGGTGTAAGACCGCGCTTGTCATTTTCCCGGCCAACCTGAGAAACCTGCAACAAGAACAATGCCAATGATGGTGCAACAGCCGGCTCACTCGATCATCGCCGAACTCGAGGAAGCCGTGAGAGACGGCTCGTCGGCGAAGCGGATCAAGACCCTTCGGCGGGTGACCGACCTCTTCCTGAACGACGGCGACCGCTTGAACGACGAACAGGTCAAGGTGTTCGACGACGTCTTGTGCCTCCTGATCACGCGCGTCGAGAGCCGCGCCAAAGCCGAACTCAGCAAGCGCCTCGCGCCGCTCGACTACGCGCCGTTCGAGGTGATCCAGCACCTTGCCAAGGACGACAAAATCGAGGTCGCCGGCGAAGTGCTCGCGCATTCGAGCCGCGTCTCCACCGAAACCCTGGTCGAGGTTGCCAGCACCAAGGGACAGGATCACCTGCTTGCGATCTCCGGCCGCGCCAGCCTCCCTGAGGAGGTCACCGACGTGATCGTCGATCGCGGCGAGGTGCGCGTAATCCGCCGGCTCGCCAACAATGCCGGCGCGCGCTTCTCGGAGGCCGGCTATTCCGGCATCGTCGCGCGCGCGGAAGGCGACGACGAGCTGGTCGAGATCCTGGGATTGCGCATCGATCTTCCGATCCAATTCCTGCGCGAGCTCCTGAGCCGCGCCAAGGACACCGTGCGCGCCCGCCTGCTCTCGATCGCGCCGCCGGCACTGCAGGACGACATCCAGCAGGTGCTCGACGAGATCGCACGCGAGGAGCCTGCGATGCGACGCAGCTTCGGCATTGCCGAACAACTCGTCAAGCTGATGAAGGAGCTCAACGAGCTGGACGATGCGGCGGTGTTCAAGTTCGCCGAAGCGGGCAAGTTCGACGAGGTGATCGTCGCAATCGCGCTGCTCAACGACGTGGCGCCCGAGATGATCGGGCGAGTGATGGAAGGACACCGCTCCGACCTGATCCTGATTCCCTGCCGCGCGGCCAGGCTGAACTGGCCGACGGTGGAGACGATCCTGCGCAACCGGCCGGGCGGCGCAGCCGATCTCCGCGGAGACAATGGAGCAGGCACAACGGGATTTCCGCCGCCTGTCGATCGAGACCGCCCAGCGCACCGTGCGCTTCTGGCAGCTCCACAACCGGATCGAGAAGCCGGCGGAGGGGCGGCTGGGCGCGAACTGAGTGTGGCCGCGGTCATTGCAAGCGGCGCATTCCAACTTCTCCCCTCACCCTGAGGAGGTCGCGTAGCGACCGTCGCGAAGGGCGAGGCCACCAGCGGGGCCTCATGGTTCGAGACGCGCTACGCGCTCCTCACCATGAGGGGAAACATCGCCATCGCCTTGTCATTGCGAGGCGCGATAACACAATGACGCCGTCGTCCCGGGCTTGACCCGGGACCCATAACCACAGGCGCTTGTGGTGTGCTCCGCCCTAACGGCTTGGTCGCGCCACAACAACTTCCTGTGTGGCTATGGGTCCCTGCTTTCGCAGGGACGACAGTCGTACGCTCGGCTTAGTTCTTCGTCTTGTCGACCAGGGCGCCCTTCTTGATCCAGGGCATCATGTCGCGCAGCTTGGCGCCGACTTCCTCGATCGGGTGCTGGGCGAGCTTGGCGCGGGTGGCCTTAAACGAGGTCTGGTTGACCTTGTTCTCCAGCATCCAGTCGCGGGCGAACTTGCCGCCCTGGATGTCGGCGAGAACGCGCTTCATCTCGGCCTTGGTCTCCGCGGTCACGATGCGCGGGCCGGTGACGTATTCGCCGTATTCGGCGGTGTTGGAGATCGAGTAGTTCATGTTGGCGATGCCGCCTTCATAGATCAGGTCGACGATCAGCTTCACCTCGTGCAGGCACTCGAAATACGCCATCTCCGGCGCGTAGCCGGCTTCGACCAGCGTCTCGTAGCCGCCCTTGATCAGCTCGACCAGGCCGCCGCAAAGCACCACCTGCTCGCCGAACAGGTCGGTCTCGCATTCTTCCTTGAACGTGGTCTCGATGATGCCGGCGCGGCCGCCGCCGATCGCCGAGGCGTAGCTCAGGCCGAGATCATGCGCATTGCCGGAGACGTCCTTGGCAATCGCGATCAGGCAGGGCACGCCGCCGCCGCGCTGATATTCGGAGCGCACGGTGTGGCCGGGGCCTTTAGGCGCGATCATCAGGACGTCCAGATCGGGGCGCGGATCGAGCAGGTTGAAGTGCACGTTGAGGCCGTGCGCGAACACCAGCGCCGCGCCCTTCTTCATGTTGTCGTGCAGGTGCTCGCGATAGATGTCGCCCTGCAATTCGTCGGGGGTGAGCATCATCACGAGGTCCGCCCATTTCGCGGCGTCCGCGACGCTCAGCACCTTGAAGCCGGCGGCCTCCGCCTTCTTGGCTGAGGCCGAGCCCGGACGCAGCGCGATCGCCACCTCCTTGACGCCGGAATCCTTCAGGTTGAGCGCGTGGGCGTGGCCCTGGCTGCCATAGCCGACGATGGCGACCTTCTTGCCCTTGATCAGGTTCAGGTCGGCATCGCGATCGTAGTAAACTCGCATCGTGGTTTCCTCTTTAAGGGGTGGCCGAACATCGGCCGATGGATTGGGCTTACAGGTGGATCAAGACCGCCGGCGCCCGGAAATTTCCGGCGTTGTGTAGAGCATTTTCCCCTTCAGGGGAAACCCCGTTCTCGCATGGCGCAGTGCGGCATCATGCGTCCATGAAGACCGGGTAGAGCGAGGCAAGCAACAGGATCGCCATCACGATATTGAAAGCACGCACCGCAAGGCGCGAGGTCAGGATCGGCCGCAACGCGGTGCCGAACAGCGCCCAGGCAATGCAGGACAAGGTGCCGAGGATCAGGCTCAGGCCGACCTGGATCGCGATATTCAATGGGAATTCGGCAATCGCCGCATAGGCCGTGATGGTGCCGATCACCATCACCCAGCCCTTGGCGTTGACCCACTGGAACATCGCCGCACCCCAGAACGTCATGGGACGACTGCGGCCGTCGCCGGATTCCGGCGAGGACGGCTCGGCCATCGCGATCGCGGCGGCGAGATAGATCAGGTAGGCGACGCCGATATATTTCAGGATAGTCTGCAGCACGGGATAGGCGATGAAGACGGTGCCGAGGCCGAGCCCGACGGCACCGACCATGAATGCAAACCCGACCGTGATGCCGGCCATATGCGGCACCGTGCGGCGGAAGCCGTAAGTCAGCCCGGAGGACAGCAGCATGATGTTGTTCGGTCCCGGCGTGAAGAACATCACGACAGCGAACATCACGAAAGCAACGAGAAGCGACTGCGACATGGCACCACTCACGCGATTTTCGCCAGGGATTGTGGACGTCTTGAAAGCAGCATGATGGCGATGCCGCCGATCACGGCAGCCATGGCCGCAAGCCGCAGCGGCCCGAACCTCTCGCCGAACACGATGCTGGGAAGCGCGATGCAATTTGGTTGAAATCGGCCCATCCACGAACTCGCTCTCCTCCCCCGCTTGCGGGGGAGGTCGGCGCGTACGCGCCGGGTGAGGGCTCTCTCCACTCAAAGAGTGTCAATCGCGGAGACACCCCCACCCCAGCCCTCCCCCGCAAGCGGGAGAGGGAGCGCAGTTCCGTCGTGGAGGCAAGTCGATCCAAATTGACCACGCCCTAGCTCTTCTGTTCCGGCTTCGGTTTGCGCAGCAGATAGGTGCCGTGCAATGGCGCGTGGTAGTCGGCGGAGACCAGGGTGAAGCCGACTTCGGTCAGCATGCGTTCCATGACCCAGCCGAAGGTCGAATATTCGTCGCGCATGTGCGTCATCACGCCCTCGCGCTCGAAATCATGGTTCTTGATGGAAAAATCGGCCCAGCCCTCGACGTCGCGTTCGAGGCCGTCGGGCATGCTGACGAACACGATGTCGCGGAGGTAGAACTCGGAGCCCGGCTTCAGCGCGTTGAAGATCCGCGACAGCGCCACCGCTTTCCAGAAATCCGGCAAATGATGCAGCGTGAATTCGCTGACGATCAGGTCATAGGAATTCGGCTGATAGGCGAAGCTCAGAAGGCCCGCCGGCTGGGTGCGGATGCGCGCCCTGCGGTCACGCGCGTAGATGTTGGCGAGCGTCAGCATCGCCGGCGAGATGTCGATGGCATCGACATCGGCGCCGATCAGCGCCGCCTCGCAGGCGAGCACGCCGTTGCCGCAACCGATATCGGCGACGCGCCAACCCGGCTCGACGCCGAGCATCTTGAGCGTCTGGCGGGCGCGGAGATCGCTGTCGTCATGGCGGCCATAGATCGAGGCGACCGCGGTATCGATGCCGACCCGGCGTCTTTGCGTGTAGTACCAGTCGCGCGCCAACATGATTCACATCCCTTCCGGCCCGCGCCCGATCGCGGCAACGCCCGTGCGTGACACCTCGACCAGGCCGAGCGGGCGCATCAGGTCGATGAACTGATTGATCTTGGCGGTGTTGCCTGTGATCTCGAACACAAAACTCTCGGTAGTGGCATCGATCACGCGGGCGCGGAACGCATCCGCCAGCCGCAGCGCCTCGACGCGGTGGTCGCCGGTGCCGCGCACCTTCACCATCGCCAGCTCCCGCTCGATCGAGCGGCCGGTCAGCGTCATGTCGACAACGCGGTAGACCGGGATCATGCGGTCGAGCTGATGCTTGATCTGCTCGATCACCATCGGCGTGCCCGTGGTCACGATGGTGATGCGCGAGAGATGTTTCTGACTCTCGGTCTCGGAGACGGTGAGGCTGTCGATGTTGTAGCCGCGGCCGGAGAACAGCCCGATCACGCGCGCGAGCACGCCCGGCTCGTTCTGCACGAGCACCGATAGCGTGTGGGTCTCGTTCGGGTCGTGACGCTCTTCGAGGAAGTAGGCGGATGCGGGCTGGTTCATGGTCGTCCCCATACTAGTTGCTCGTCATGCCCGCGAAGGCGGGCATCCAGTAGTCACCGGCGCCTGAGAACAGCACAGAGGCCGCGGCGTACTGGATCGTCCGGTCAAGCCGGACGATGACGGTAGAGTTTTCGGCTAGCGCTTGCGTCATCACATCACCACCTGTTCGCCGATGGCGGTGTCCGTCCCGACCCACTGGCGGAACAGATCGAAATCGATATTGCCGCCGCTCAGGACCAGGCCGACGCGCTTGCCTTGCAGCCTGTCCCGCTCCTGCAGCGCAGCCGCGAGCGCGGCGGCGCCGGCGCCTTCGGCAAGGTTGTGCGTGTCGGTCCAGTAATAGCGGATGGCGGCGCCGACCTCGTCGTCGCTGACCTGCACGATGCGGGAAGCGCCCTTGCGGATCACGGCGAGCGCGTCGGCGTCGGGAATGCGGGTCGCCATCCCGTCGGCACGGGTGTTGGCGGTCTCGGTGGTGACGATGGTGCCGGCCGCGAACGACAGCGCATAGGACGGCGCCTCCGTCGACTGCACGCCGACGATCTCGGTCTTCAGGCCGAGCAGATCACGGACGCGGATGCAGCCGCAGATGCCGGAGCCCTGCCCGATCGGCACATAGAGCAGGTCGAGATCGGGTGCGACCTTGAACAGCTCCAGCGCATAGGTCGCAACGCCCAGCACCAAGTCGGGATGGAACGATGGCACCATGTGCAGGCCGCCGCTTTCGGCGCGCCGGACCGCCTCCTCGCGCGCGGCCTGAAAATCCTGGCCGTGCTCGACCAGCTCGGCGCCGAAGGCGCGCATGGCGCGGTTCTTCTCGACCGAATTGCGATGCGGCACGTAGATCGTCGCCCGCACATGATGACGACGCGCGGCGAAGGCGAGACTCTGGCCGTGATTGCCGCGCGTCGCCGAGATGATCCCGGGCGTATCGGGCTGCTCGCGCTTCAACCGGTCGAGATAGACGAGCCCGCCGCGCACCTTGAAGGCGCCGGTCGGCGTGTGGTTCTCATGCTTGACGACGACGCTCGTTCCCAGCCGCTCGGAGAGCAGCGGCCAGGCATGCACGGGCGTCGGCGGCACCGCGGTGCCGACAATCGCCTGCGCGCGCTCGAGCTGTCCAAGATCGAACATCAGCCCATCTCACACCAGCGCCTTGCCGCCGGCGAAGGCGGTCGCGGTCGCATCGTCGGTCGCCTCCTCCGGGAGCAGCATTTCGTTGTGCGCCTTGCCGGAGGGGATCATCGGGAAGCAATTCTCGAGCGCGGCGACGCGGCAGTCGAACAGCACCGGGCGCTTGATCGCGATCATCTCCTTGATCGCGCCGTCGAGATCGGCCGGCTTGATCACCTGCAGGCCGACGCAGCCATAGGCCTCGGCGAGCTTGACGAAGTCAGGGAGCGCCTCGGTATAGGAATGCGACAGGCGGTTGCCGTGCAGGAGCTGCTGCCATTGCCGCACCATGCCCATGTACTGGTTGTTCAGGATGAAGATCTTGATCGGCAGTTCATACTGAACCGCCGTCGACATCTCCTGGATCGTCATCTGCACCGAGGCGTCGCCGGCGATGTCGATGACGAGGCTGTCGGGATGCGCCACCTGCACGCCGACCGCGGCCGGCAGGCCATAGCCCATGGTGCCGAGCCCGCCGGAGGTCATCCAGCGGTGCGGCTCCTCGAAGCCGTAGAACTGCGCCGCCCACATCTGGTGCTGGCCGACCTCGGTCGTGATGTAGGTATCCTTGCCGCGCGTCAGCTCGAACAGGCGCTGGATCGCGTGCTGCGGCAGGATGATGTCGTTGTTCTTGCGGTAGGACAGCGAGTTGCGCGCGCGCCATTGCGCGATCTGCTGCCACCACGCCTTGATGTCCGGCCGCTTCGCCTCCGCCTTGAACACCTGCAAGAGGTCGCCAAGCACGTTGGCGCAATCGCCGATGATCGGCACGTCGACGGGGATGTTCTTGTTGATCGAGGAAGGGTCAATATCAATGTGGATCTTCTTCGAGCCCGGCGAGAACGCATCGGTGCGGCCGGTGATGCGATCGTCGAAGCGCGCGCCGACGCACAGCATGACGTCGCAATCATGCATGGTCATGTTGGCCTCATAGGTGCCGTGCATGCCGAGCATGCCGAGCCAGTTCTTCCCCGAGGCCGGATAGGCGCCGAGACCCATCAGCGTCGAGGTGATCGGGAAGCCGGTGAACTCGACGAGATCGCGCAGCAGCTTGGAGGCCTCGGGGCCGGAATTGATGACGCCGCCGCCGCTATAGATCACCGGCCGCTTCGCTGACGCGAGCAGCGCCACGGCCTTGCGGATCTGCGCCGCATCGCCCTTCACGCGCGGCGAGTAGGAGATGTGCACGTCGGACTTGCGCGGCGGATGATAGGTGCCGACCGCGAACTGCACGTCCTTCGGCACGTCCACCACGACCGGGCCCGGACGGCCGGAGGTCGCGACGTAGAACGCCTCATGCAGGACCTTCGCGAGGTCGTTGACGTTGCGCACCAGCCAATTGTGCTTGGTGCAGGGGCGCGTGATGCCGACCGTGTCGCATTCCTGGAACGCGTCGTTGCCGATCAGATGCGTCGGCACCTGGCCGGTGATGCAGACCAGCGGGATCGAATCCATCAGCGCGTCGGTGAGCGCCGTCACCATGTTGGTGGCGCCGGGGCCGGAGGTCACCAGCACCACGCCAGGCTTGCCGGTCGAGCGCGCGTAGCCCTCGGCGGCATGGCCGGCGCCCTGCTCGTGGCGCACCAGGATGTGCTCGACCTCGCTCTGCTGGAAGATCTCGTCATAGATCGGCAGCACCGCGCCGCCGGGATAGCCGAAAAGGTGTTGCACGCCATGATCGATCAGCGCGCGGACGATCATCGCGGCTCCCGTCATCTGGTTCGGATCGTGGCTTTTGTCTTTCATGGCTGGCTCCGGATGCGCTGTTTCTTGCGCCGCGTTAAGTCTCTGTTTTGGGAAATAAAAAAGGGCCCGAGAGGCCCCATGCACACCGCCTGTCTGTCAGATGGCCGCTAGCCATCCCCGGCGGTGTGCCTGGGTACGACGACGATGAGTTTGGTAATAATGTTACGCATAGAGCGGCTCAGGCTTCCCAAAGGTTGCGCGACCATAGCGACCAATGCCCGAATGTCAAGGCAGGGACGCTTTCAGCGCGGTTTTCGTAATGTAGCGGGGTTCCTGACATTCGGCGAGTGCGAAATTTGCAGGCCGTGCCACACGTCGCGGTCATAGCTGGGCTTCCAGCCATCCCCGCGCGGCATCCGGCGCCATCCATTCGAATTCCGGCAGTTGGTGGCGAAACCAGGTGAATTGCCGTTTGGCGTAATGGCGGGTATCGGCGCGGCCGATCTCGGATGCCTCCTTGCGGGTGATCTCGCCTTTCAGGTGCCGGATCAGGGCCGGCACGCCGTGGGCTTTCATCGCCGGCAGCAGCGGATCGAGATGGCGTGCCGCAAGCTTGGCGACCTCTTCCAGCGCGCCCGCGTTCAGCATCGCCTCGAACCGGGCATCAATTCGCGCATAGAGCTGGTCGCGCTCGGGCGCGAGGAACAGGGCGGAGAATTCGCCTGATGGCAATAGCGGCGGCAGGCCGTCGCGATGCCAGTCAGTCAGCGAGCGGCCGGTCGCCTCGACGACTTCGAGGGCGCGCGCGATGCGGGTGCGGTCGCGCGGCTTCAGGCGTTCGGCGTAGGCGGGGTCGCGCCGGGAAAGTTCCGCATGCAGCGCCTCGACGCCGTCGCGCTCGAGCCGCGCGCGGACGCCCTCGCGCACCTCGGCAGCGATCGGCGGCACCGCCGACAGCCCGCGGATGAGCGCCTTGAAATACAGGCCCGAGCCGCCGATGAAGATCGGCAGGCGGCCTTCCGCGCGCACTTCCGCCAGCACCTTCGCGGCGTCCGCGACCCAGGCGCCGGCGGAAAAATTCACGCTCGCGTCGACATGGCCATAGAGCCGGTGCGGGACCAGGGCCTCCTCCTCTGGCGTCGGCCGCGCCGTGATGATGCGAAGGTCGCGATAGACCTGCATCGAGTCGGTGTTGATCACGGCACCGCGAGCTGTTTGCGCAAGATCCAGCGCCAGCGCCGACTTGCCGCTGGCGGTCGGCCCTGCGATAAGCACCGCTCTTGTCCCAGCTCTTGAAGCCGCTGCCATGTCGCTTGTCGCCACCCTCATCTGCAATCCCGCCAATCCGGCGCTCGACTCCACCATTGTCGACGGCGCGCTGGCCGTCCTGCCCTCGCCGGGCGCGGCGCAGTGGCTGTTCGACGAAGTCGCCGTCGACATCCCCTTTGACGGCAGCGAGGACATCAAGGCGATCGAAACCCGCCTGCAGCAGGCGCGCGGCGACCTGCCCATCGACATTGTGGTGCAGCCTCGCGCCTTCCGGCGCAAGAAGCTTTTTCTCGCCGACATGGATTCCACCATGATCGGCCAGGAATGCGTCGACGAGCTCGCCGATTTCGCCGGGCTGAAAGAGCACGTCTCGAAGATCACCGAACGCGCAATGCGCGGCGAGATCGCCTTCGAGCCGGCGCTGCGCGAGCGCGTCGCGCTATTGAAGGACCTGCCCCTGAGCGTGGTCGACGAGGTCCTGGAAAAGCGGATCACACCGACGCCGGGCGGCCGCGAACTGGTGATGACCATGCGCGCCAACGGCGCCTGGACCTGCCTGATCTCGGGCGGCTTCACGCTGTTCACCAATGCGGTCGCCGCCAAGATCGGCTTCCAGGAGAACCGCGCCAACGAGCTGATCGCGCAGGGCGGCAAGCTCGTGGGCGAGGTGAAGGAGCCGATCCTCGGCCGCGCCGCCAAGCTCGCCACGCTGATCGAGCTGCGCGAGGCGTTCGACCTCGATGCCATCGACACGCTGGTCGTCGGCGATGGCGCCAACGACCTCGGCATGATCGAGGCCGCCGGCCTCGGCGTCGCCTATCACGCCAAGCCCGCGGTCGCAGCCGCCGCGGCGGCGCGGATCGACTATGGCGACCTCACCGCGCTGCTGTACGCTCAGGGCTATCGGCGCGATGAGTTCGTCGCGTAACGTCTCGGCCGTCATCACCCGCGAAGGCGGGTGATCCAATATTCCATCACCGCCTGTTATTTGCGCCAGCGATGACTGGATACTCCGCCTTCGCGGAGTATGACAGTTGAGCGTGGGATGGTGGTGTGCAGCGCTACTGCACGCTCAGCGCCACGAAGCGCAGTTCGCCGTCGCCGTTGGAGACGAGCAGGAGGATCGACTTCTTGCCGTCCTTCTTGAGCTGGTCGACGCGCTTCTTGATGTCGGCGGCGCTGGCGACCGCTTCCTGCGCCACCTCGACGATGACGTCGCCGGCGGACAGCCGCTTTTCGGCGGCATCCGAAGCACCGTCGACGCCAGTGATGATCACGCCCTTCACGCTGTCCTTGATCTTGTACTTGGTGCGGAGATCCTTGCTCAGCGCCGCAAGATCGAGCCCGAGCGCCTTTTGCGTCACCGGCTTCTCCGCCGGCTCGTCCTTGGTCTTGGCGTTGGCCTGCTGCACCTTTTCGGTGTCCTCGAGCCGGCCAAGCGTGACCCGCTTGGTCTCCTCATTGCCCTTGCGGATGACGATGACGTCGACTTCCTTGCCGACCGCGGTGTCGGCGACGACGCGCGAGAGATCCTTGGGATCCTTGACGTCCTTGCCGTCGAACTTGACCACGACGTCGCCGGGCTCGATGCCCGCGGGTTTCGCCGGCCCCCTGTCGTCGACGCCGGCAACCAGCGCGCCACGCGCCGGCTTGATGTTGAGGCTGTCGGCGATCTCGTCGGTGACCTGCTGGATTCGCACGCCAAGCCAGCCGCGGCGAAGCTCGCCATATTTCTGCAGTTGATCCACGACAGCGGCGACCGTCTTCGACGGCACGGCAAAGCCGAGGCCGATCGAGCCGCCGGTCGGCGAGATGATGAGCGTGTTGACGCCGATCACTTCGCCATCGAGGTTGAACAGCGGTCCGCCCGAATTGCCGCGATTGATGGCGGCGTCGGTCTGGATGTAGCTGTCGTAGGGACCCTGGCTGATGTCGCGGTTGCGCGCCGACACGATGCCGGCGGTCACCGAGCCGCCGAGACTGAAGGGGTTGCCGATCGCGATCACCCATTCGCCGAGCCTGAGTTTGTCGGAATCGCCGAACTTCACCGCGGTCAGCGGTTTCGGCGGCTTGAACTTCAGGACGGCAAGATCGGTCTTCTTGTCGACGCCGACCAGCTCGGCCTTGACCTTGGTGCCGTCGTTCAGGATGACGTTGATCTCGTCGGCATCGGCAATCACGTGGTTGTTGGTCACGACGATGCCGGCGGTGTCGACGATGAAGCCGGAGCCGAGCGAATTGGTCTTGCGCGGCTGAAACTCGCCGTTCTTTTCGCCGCCCTTGCCGCCACCGGGACCGCGGCGGTTCTTGAAGAAGTCGTCGAAGAACTCCTCGAAGGGCGAGCCCGGTGGCAGTTGCGGCATGGCGCCGCCGCCCTTGGCCTCCACCGTCTGCGACGTCGAAATGTTCACGACGGCATCGATCACCTTTTCGGCGATGTCGGCGATGCCTTCGGGTCCCCGCGCGAATGCCGCAGGCACTGAGGCAAGCACGCCGGCGGCGCCGATTGCGATCGCGGCTCCCATCAGGCGCAGGCGACGGCTCAAGGCGGGTCTGGCACCGGTCATGTCAGCTTCTCTCCAGGAAACACGATATTGCGGCCACAGTGCGCCCGAACGGGGTGGCCGCGCAAGCATTTGAGACAACCATTTCGGCGAAAAACCGACGCCTTGCGGCTCACGATTGCGTTGGGCCGATAAGTTCCGGACGACCAGTTTTCGCCGTCATGGCCGGGCTTGTCCGTCTTCGCTGTCGCTTCGCCGGACCAACACTGGAGCGCCCGGCGCAGCCGGATCCCGGCCATCGACGCGCTTTCTTTGTAGTCAGCCAAGAACGCGGATGCCCGGGACATCTGCGCGAAGACGCGCTTCGCGCTTTTGCCCGGGCATGACGACGCCTGTGTTCGCAGCGATAGCTACCGCCTCACCAGCCAGATCAGCAGCAGGCCGCCCACCGCCGACCCGATCCCGACCACGCGCAGGACATTGTCCGGGGTTGCCATCGCGCTTTTCATCGCGCGCCGCATCCAGGTCGGACTTGCCGCGAAGATCAGGCCTTCCAGCACGAACAGAATTCCCACACCGATGAGGAAGTCGGCGAACGCTATGGACCTCATCGGATGGCGACCTCCCGTGCGGGCGTTTCTTCTTGGCCAAGGGGGGCGAAGCCGATGCTTCGCCCTCGTGATGCGGTTACTGCTGCTTCGGCGCCGCGGCAGCCGAAGCCGACGGACCGGCGGCCGGCGAACGGCCGGATGCACTGCCGAAATACTTGAAGAAGTCGGAGTCCGGGCGCAACAGGAAACGCGTGTCGTTGGCGCGCAGGCCGTTCTCATAGGCCGTCATCGAACGGTAGAATCCGAAGAAATCGGCATCCTTGCCGTAGGCTTCGGCAAACAGCCGGTTGCGCTCGGCGTCGCCCTCGCCGCGCACCTGCTCCGCGGACGAATTGGCTTCGGCGACGATGACGGTCGCCTCGCGGTCCGCCTTGGAGCGGATCTCCTGCGCCTTCTGGCCGCCCTGGGCGCGGAATTCGGCCGCCTCGCGCTGGCGCTCGGTCTGCATCCGCTGGTAGACCGCCTGGCTGTTCTGCTCCGGGAGGTCGGCGCGGCGGATACGGACGTCGACCACCTGGATGCCATAGCCGTCGGCTTCGTGGTCGAGCTGCTCGCGGATCCGCTGCATCAGCCTTTCGCGCTCGTCGCGCACCACTGTGATGAAGTTGACCTCGCCGAGCACGCGGCGCAGAGCCGCGTTCAACAGCGTCGTCAACTGCACGTTCGCCGCCTGGATCGTGCCAATGCTCTGATAGAAGCGCAGCGCGTTCTTGATGCGATAGCGGGCGAAGGCGTCGACCACCAGCCGCTTCTGGTCGGAGGCGATCACTTCCTGCGAGGGGTTCTCCAGGTCGAGGATGCGCTTGTCGATCGAGATCACGGAATCGATGAACGGCGCCTTGAAGTTGAGGCCGGGCTGCGTGACGACGCGGACGGGCTCGCCGAGCCGGACCACCAGGACCTGCTCGGTCTGCTGCACGGTGAAGACCGAGCTGTAGCCGATGATGATCAGCACCAGCAGGATGATCAGGGCGGCAATGCCGGTGACGGGAGACCTCATCGCGTGCCTCCGCCCTGCTGCTGGCCGGTGGTGGCGGACGGACGCCGCGGCGTCAGCTCGCTCAGCGGCAAGTACGGCACGATGCTCTGGCTGGAGGCGCCGCCACCATCATAGACCAGCTTCTCGGAACCGCCGAGGATGCGTTCCATCGTCTCCAGGTAAATGCGTTGCCGCGTCACGTCGGGCGCCTTCTTGTATTCGTCATAGACTTTCAGGAAGCGCGCGCTCTGGCCCTTGGCTTCCGCCACCGCCTGCTCCTTGTAGCCCTCGGCCGCCTGCACGATCTGGGCGGCGCGGCCGCGCGCCTCCGGCACGACGCGGTTGGCATAGGTCTGCGCCTCGTTCTGCAACCGCTCGAGGTCGGCGCGGGCGGCCTGAACGTCACGGAACGCGTCGATCACCTGCTGCGGCGGATCGACCTTTTGCAGTTGCACTTGGGTGATCTGGACGCCGGCCCCGTAGGTATCGAGCGTCTTCTGCATCAGTTCCTGCACGTTCTGCTCGGTGGTGGTGCGCGCGCCGGTGAGGATCGGCTGGATCTGCGACCGGCCGATCACCTCGCGCATGGCGCTTTCCGCCACCGCCTTCACGGTGCCTTCGGGATTCTGGATGTTGAACAGGAAGTCGCCGACGCCGTCGGGCTTGATCCGCCACAGCACGGTGAAATCGACGTCGACGATGTTCTCGTCGCCGGTCAGCATCAGGCTCTCTTCCGGCACGTCGCGCATGGTGCGGCCGCGCCGCGCCGGGTCATCGATCAGGGTCATGCCGATCGAAATGGTGGAGACGCGCAGCGCCTTCGGCAGCAGCACGGTCTCGATCGGATAAGGCAAATGATAGTTCAGGCCCGGCTGCACCGTACGCACATGCTTGCCGAAGCGGAGGACGACTCCGAGTTCTTCCGACTGGACCCGGAAGAAGCCGGACAGGCCCCAGATTACGAGCGCGCCAACGACGACGAGCGCGATCCCCATGCCGCTGAAATGCCCGCCGGGCAGGAGCTGCTGCAGCCGGTCCTGGCCGCGGCGCAGGAGGTCCTCAAGATCCGGCGGGCGCGGCCCGACCGATTGCGGACCGGAGCCCCATGGGCCCTTCGGACCCGAGCCCCATGGCCCCCCACCTTGATTCTTCCACGGCATTAAAGCTTCTCCTCGGCAAGCCCGGGATGGATGATGGACGCCCGGCCTCGTCAGTCCGCCCGGCTTTATAGGGGACCGAATGGCCCCTTACAACGCAAGCTTCCAGGCCGAACGAGCTATGCCTGCGGACATAATTGTCAATGCAAACATTGGCTAGCGGGGTTAACGCCTGACACGCCGACGATATGTCACATAGGAAAAATCGACGCTGTCATCCGGCCCGGCGGGATTCCGCACCCGCGCCACTTCTTCCCATTTCGCCGCATCAATTGTGGCGAAATACGTATCACCTTCGGGTCGCGCATGCACCTCGGTGATTTCAAGCCGGTCGGCGCTATCGATCCATTGCGCGTAGATCTCCGCGCCGCCAATGACGGCGATTTCAGTGGCGAAACGCCGCATCGCATCGCCGAGCGCAATCGCGCGGGCGTTCTCGAACGACTGGGTGACGACCGCGCCGCGGGCACGATAATTGACGTCGCGCGTCACGACGATGTTGGTCCGACCAGGGAGCGGCCTGCGCAGGGACTCGAAGGTCTTGCGCCCCATCACCACCGGCCTGTTCATGGTGATGGCCTTGAACCGCTGCTGGTCGCTCTTCAAGCGCCACGGGATCGCATTGTCGCGCCCGATCACGCCATTCTCGGCGACCGCGGCGATGAGCACGATCTCCATCACCGCGCACCATTCGCCAGCGCCTGCAGCGCCGGACCGGTGACGCGGCACAGCGTCCAGTCGTCCATCATGACGGCGCCGAGCGACTTATAGAACTCGATCGAGGGCGTGTTCCAGTCGAGCACCGCCCACTGCAATCGCTCCCAGCCGTTCGCGATGCACTCGTTTGCAAGATGGACGAGCAGCGCCTTGCCGATGCCCTTGCCACGCAGCGCCGGGCGGACGAACAGGTCCTCCAGATAGATGCCGTGCTTGCCGGCGAAGCTGGAGAAATTGACGAGCCAGAGCGCAAAGCCCGCCGGCTCCCCGTTCCACTCGGCGATATCGCAAGTCACCCGCGGATTGTCGCCGAACAGCGCCGCGGCGATGTCGGCTTCGGTGGCCTTCACCTCGTGGAGCAGCTTCTCGTATTCGGCGAGTTCGCGAACGAGCGCGTAGACGAGGCCTGCTTCATCGGCACGCGCGCGGCGGATGGTCAGCGACATGCTTGAGCGCTCACACCGCGACTTCGGCCTTGATATGCGGGTGCGGGTCGTAGCCTTCGAGTTTGAAGTCCTCGTAGCGGAAGGCGAAGATATCCTTCACCTCGGGATTGATCTTCATTGCCGGCAGCGGCCGGGTCGGACGCGTGAGCTGCAGCCGCGCCTGCTCGAGATGGTTGGAATAGAGATGCGCGTCGCCGAGCGAGTGCACGAAGTCACCGGGCTTCAATCCCGTCACCTGCGCCACCATCATGGTGAGCAGCGCGTAGGAGGCAATGTTGAAGGGCACGCCGAGGAAGACGTCGCCGGAGCGCTGGTAGAGCTGGCAGGACAGTTTGCCGTTCGCGACATAGAACTGGAACAGGCAGTGGCAGGGCGGCAGCGCCATCTTGTCGACGTCGGCCGGATTCCAGGCGCTGACGATCAGGCGGCGCGAATCCGGATTGCGCTTGATCATCTCGATCACGTTCGCGATCTGGTCGATGCTGCGGCCGTCGGGCGCCGGCCAGGAGCGCCATTGCGACCCGTAGACCGGGCCGAGATCGCCATTGGCATCGGCCCATTCGTCCCAGATGGTGACGCCGTTGTCGCGCAAATATTTGATGTTGGTGTCGCCGGCCAGGAACCAGAGCAGTTCATGCACGATCGCCTTCAGCGGCAGCCGCTTGGTCGTCAGCATCGGAAAGCCAGCCGACAGGTTGAAGCGCATCTGGTGGCCGAAGATCGACAGCGTCCCGGTGCCGGTGCGGTCGTGCTTCTCCGCGCCGTCGGCGAGGATGCGTTCGAGCAGGTCGTGGTACTGGTTCATGGCGTAAGCCTGGGCCTTTCGGGAAGGGCGAATGTACCGGCCGCAAACGACCGTGGACACGGCGATTCGGCCTTCCCTGGCGATTGTACCCGGAAAAATGATGACCCGTTCTTAAACAACAAGGGGCGGAACCCGTATCCCGCCCCTCTCCTATCGGACTGATTGCGTTGATTAACCAGCCGGCTTGAGCACCGGGGTCCACTTCTTGATCTCGTTGCCCACCAGCGTCCCCAGCGCCGCCGGCGTGCGGTCGGCCGGCTGCGGGATGACGCTGCCGAGCTCGAGCAGGCGCTTGCGGACGGTCTCGTCATCCAGCGCCTTGACCGCAGCCGCGTTCAATTTGGCGATGATCGGCGCCGGCGTGCCCTTGGGCGCGAAGATCGCGTTCCAGGCCTGAGCCTGGAAGGCCGGCAGGCCGGCCTCCGCCGTGGTCGGGACGTTCGGCAGCGACGGGTTCCGCTCGGGGGTTGCAATCGCATAGACCTTGATGGTGCCGGCATTGATCTGCGGCACGGCATTGACGATCTGGTCGCACATATAGTCGACCTGCCCGGCCACCAGCGCGTTCATCGCCGGGCCCGTGCCGTTGAACGGCACGCCAACCGGCTCGATGCCGAGGATCGAGTTCAGGAGCTGGCAGGAGACGTGCGAGACCGAACCGACGCCGGCGTGGGCCGCGTTGACCTTCTCGGCATTGGCCTTGACGTAGGTCACGAATTCCTTGAGGTCCTTCGGCGGAAAGTCCTTGCGCGCCAGGATCAGGATCGGCGTGCCGGCCAGGAGCCCGACCGGCTCGAAGCTCTTCTCGGGATGGTAGGCCAGATTGGGATAGAGCGGCACCGAGGCCGCATGCGTCCCCATGTGCCCCGTGATCAGCGTATAACCGTCATTGGCAGCACGCGACGCGCGCGCGCTCGCGGTGGTGCCGCCGGCGCCGACCACGTTCTCGATGATGATGCTTTGGCCGAGCGTCTGCGCCATATGCTGGGTGACGATGCGCGCGATGACGTCGGTCGGGCCGCCGGCCGCGAACGGCACGATCATGGTGATGCTGCGCGTCGGATAGTCCTGCGCGCGCGCCGGCGCCACAACAGCCGACAGCAGGGCTGCCAGCACCACACAAGCGCCCGCGAACGAGCGACCGTACCAATTCATCGAAATCCCCTGAGAGCGTTCCCGTTAAAAGAAATGACGGCCAGGAGCGTGTAGCGACGCTTCCCGTCGCACGCCCCAGTTTTCTCCTCGAGCATGATCCTTTCCGGGTCATGCTCTCGACCGTCATTTTCCTTTCACAACGAACTTCCCCGCAAGTCGATACGACTTCCGCCTGCGGCACGCCGCCGCAGGCGAGAGCCTCACCCCTCGGATTCCACGAACACCTCGTCGCGCTTGGCGCGCAAGGCCGGCAACACCGCCAGCACCAGAAGTCCCGCGGCGATCGCGAGCAGCACCGCCGACAGCGGGCGGCTGACGAACACGCTCCAGTCGCCGCGCGAGATCAGCAGCGCCCGGCGCAGGTTCTCCTCCATCAGCGGCCCGAGCACCATTCCGAGCAGCAGCGGCGCCGGCTCGAAATCGTGCTTGATCAGCCAGTAGCCGACCAGACCGAACACGCCGGCCAGGATGACGTCGACCGGCGCGTTGTTCACGGAGTAGATGCCGATCGCGCAGAAGATCACGATCGAGGGGAACATCAGCCGGTACGGCACGCGCAACAGCCGCACCCAGATGCCGACCAGCGGCAGGTTGATGATGACCAGCATCAGATTGCCGATCCACATCGAGGCGATCATGCCCCAGACCAGATCCGGCTGCTTCTGCATCACCTGCGGTCCCGGCACGATGCCATGGATGGTCATCGCGCCGACCATCAGCGCCATCACCGCGTTCGGCGGGATGCCGAGGGTGAGCAGCGGGATGAACGAGGTCTGCGCCGCGGCATTGTTGGCGCTCTCCGGCGCCGCCACGCCCTCGATCGCGCCGCGGCCGAACCGCGACGGATTCTTGGCGAGCTTCTTCTCCAGCGTATAGGCGGCGAAGGAGGCGATGACGGCGCCGCCGCCCGGCAGGATGCCGAGGATCGACCCCAGCACCGTGCCGCGCCCGATCGCGGGCGCGGAGTCGGCGAGGTCCTTCTTCGTCGGCATCAGGCCGGTGATCTTCTGCTGCACGAGGTCGCGGCTCATCTCGGCGCCGTGATCGAGGTTGCGGATGATCTCCGCGAAGCCGAACACGCCCATCGCCACGGTGGCAAAGCCAAGGCCGTCGGCGAGCTCGGGGATGTTGAAGGCCATGCGGGAAGCGCCCGTCTCGATGTCGGAGCCGACCATCGACAGCAGCAGCCCCAGCACGATCATCGCGATCGCCTTCAGCACCGAGCCTTTTGCGAGCACCACCGCGAAGATCAGGCCGAGCACCATCAGCGAGAAATATTCGGCCGGTCCGAATGCCAGCGCGAGTTTTGTCAACGGCGCGCCCAGGATGGCAATCAAGACGGTGGCGACGCAGCCGGCGAAGAACGAGCCGATCGCGGCGATCGCGAGCGCCGGGCCGGCGCGGCCCTGTTTTGCCATCTGGTGGCCGTCGAGGGCGGTGACGACCGAGGTCGCCTCGCCCGGGATATTGACCAGGATCGAGGTGGTCGAGCCGCCATATTGCGCGCCGTAATAGATGCCGGCGAGCATGATCAGGGCGCCGACCGGCGGCAATCCGAACGTGATCGGCAACAGCATCGCCACCGTGGCGATGGTGCCGATGCCCGGCAACACGCCGACCAGCGTGCCGACAAGCGCGCCGATCAGGCACATCAGGAGATTGATCGGCGTGAAGGCGACGGCGAAACCGTGGGCGAGGTTAGCAAAAAGGTCCATCACGCTCTCACTGGATCAGGAAACGCGGAAACATCGGCATCGGCAGCCCCAGCACATAGGGGAAGAGGATCGCGCAGCCAAGCGTCAGGCAGGCGCCGACAATGGCGGCCTCGATCCATCGGGTCTCATGCGAACCGAGCGCTGCGATCATGAAGCTTGCGAAGGCGGATACCACCAGGCCGAGCGGACGGATCGCCAAGGCAAAGAAGATGATCGCGGCGCAAACGAACAGCGGCCCGCGCCAGGAATAGTGCGCCAGTTCCGGTCCCTCGGTGAAGAGGCCCATGACGGCGATGCCGGCGCCGAGCGCGACCAACAATATGCCAAACATCCGCGGCGCGGTGCCGGCGCCGAAGGAGAAGCCGCGCATGCCCTGCAGATCGCTCGAGGCCCATAGCGCCAGCAGCGCCAGCGCCATCAGCACGACGCCGCCGATATAGTCCTGCGGCGCGCGGATCTTGACGAACAGCGTGACGATCGCAACCGCAAACAGCGGGTAGGAATAGATCAGCGCCAGCAGCACTTCCGAGGAGAAGCCCTTCTTGGCGTCGGCGGCGACCGATCCGAACACCGCGTTGGGCGCGGCGGACAATAGCGCTGCGCCATGCGCGAGCAGCACCTGTGCCGGACCGCGGTGTGTGGACAGTCCGACGATCGTACCGAACGACCACACCAGCTCGAAAAGCTGCGGCGCCAGTGCCAGCACGACAATGCCGAGGGCGGCCTTCGTGTTACGTGTGCTTGACGCCGTTTGGCCCATCGTCTCGGCCATGCATGTCTCCTCCGCGCCCGCACCGCGGGCCCTGTTATTCTATCGGCTGGAATTGTACCCTAACCCCGGCCTTGCCTAGCGATTTTCGTCAGATAACGCCAGCAAAACCGAGGACACCCCCGGCCAGCAGCAGCCAAAAAGGATTGAGCCGCGTCGCGAAGGCAACAATGGCTGTTATCACCGTCGTCAGAGCGGCAATCCAACTTTGGTCGGAAGTGCGTGCCAAAATGAAGCCGCTGGCGGCCATCAACCCGATCGAAAGCGGAACCAGCGCCGCCTGGATGATCGCCGGCCAGCGCGAATGGCTCGAGCGCGTGAGCAGCCGGCTCACATAATAGGCAAGCAGCGCGGTCGGCCCGCACATCGCGAGCGTTGCCGCCAGCGCCCCGAAAATGCCGGCGACGGAATAGCCGATCAGGGTCACGATCAGCACGTTCGGACCCGGCGACAATTGCGAGATCGCGAACACGTCGGCGAACTCCTTGTCGGTCATCCAGTGCGGACCTCGACCGCGATCCGATGCATTTCGGGAATGGCGGCATTCGCGCCGCCGACGGCAAAAAACGACATCAGGCCGAAGGTCCAGACCAGCGTCCAGATCGGGTTGGCATCCTGGTTCATGCCCGCTGCCCCCGACGCATCAAGAGGGTGACCGCAAGGCTCGCGGGGACGGCGACCAGCAGCACCTCGGCCAACGGCAGCCGCAACACCCCGATGGCGACGAAGACGGCTGCGAGGACCACGAGGCCGGCGATATCGCGCCGCTTGACCAGCGGCATCGTCATCTTGAGCATCACCGACAGCAAAAGGCCGACGGCGGCGCAGGCTACGCCGGCAAGCGTTCGCCGCAGCGCTTCGATCTCGCCATAATTCTTGTAGAGCGCCGCCAGCCCGATCGCGATCAGCATGGGCGGGCCGACCAGGCCGGCAAAGGCCGCCATCCCGCCGGCGAGCCCCCGGAAGCGGGAGCCGAACACGAACGACAGATTGACGATGTTCGGCCCCGGCAGGAAATGGCACAGCGCAAAGGTCTCGTTGAACTCGTCCGCGGTCATCCAGCGGTGCTGCTCGACGATGCCCCGGCGCGCCCAGACCAGGACCCCGCCGAAGCCGGCGAGCGACATTTTTGCAAAGGCCACGAACAGTTCCCCCAGGCTGGGCTGGATGGGGCGGGTGTGCGGCGGGAAGGTCCGGGACGGGGGCGGCAGCCGGCGGGGAATCGGAGGACATGGCAAAAACCCTAAAATGCCCGCCCCTGTCGGCCAAGTCGGTAAACCGAAGCCGTTCCATGCGTGAAACGCCGGGATGGGACCGCCAAGGGCCTGTTTTTCCGTCGCTTTGCATCCTATATTGGGGGTGCCGGCTTGCCGGCTATGGAAATAAACGACCGTCGAAATAAACCATTCGGACCCGGGGGCGGTACCCGGCGCCTCCACCGGAGCCCATGCGGACCAACGGCCGTGGGTTCCGGAGGGGGCGAAATAGGATCGACGAGGGCGTAAAGGGCGTGTTTTTTCTCGGTATGGTTCCGCCGATATCGGGCCAATGCAATAGTTGCCAACGACAACTATGCTCCGGTTGCTCAGGCTGCGTAACGCAGTTTGAAAGACCACTTTAAAGCCCTAGCGGGTTAAGCTCCGCTAGGCGGGGTTCGGAGGCACCTGGCAACAGAAGCCTCCACTTCACATTTGCATCTTTAAGGTGCGTGCATCCGAAGCAGGCGCTTGCGCCGCAAATTCGATCCCGAAGGCCTGCTGACCTTGGCTTGTGGCCGGGATACCATATAGCTAAAGGCGAGTCGGGCGACCGGCATCCGGCCGGACATTTTCGAACGCGACAGGACCATCATGGCGACCGATCACATCCGATATGACGTGCTGGCGCGCGACGCGCTGCGCGGGGTGGTGCGCCACGTGCTCGCGGACGCCGCGGAGCATGGACTTCCCGGCGAGCATCATTTCTACATCACCTTCATCTCCAACGCCGACGGCGTGAAACTGTCGCCGCGGCTGCTCGCGCAATATCCGCAGGAGATGACGATCATCCTGCAGCACCAGTTCTGGGACCTGGTGGTGACGGACGAGAGGTTCGAGGTCGGGCTTTCCTTCGGCGGCATTCCGGAGCGGCTCGTCGTTCCCTTCGCTGCCGTCAAGAGCTTCCTCGATCCCTCCGTGAAGTTCGGCCTGCATTTCGAACCGTCCGAAGAGGACGTCGCGCCCGAGAAGCCCGCGCCCAATCTGCCGGCGGCTTCGCCTGCGCCACCGCCGCCTGCTCCGGCAGCCGAAGCTGCCGCGGAAGAGAAGGAAGACTCGGAAAAGCCGAGCGAGGGCGCCGAGGTGGTGCGGCTCGACCGCTTCCGCAAGAAATAATCTAAGCACGCATCAATCATCGACGCTGTAGAATGAACGTGGCGCCGCTTCACGGCGCAACGGACATTGGAAATGGCTCGATCAACATCCTCCTCACAAAAAAACAAAACCACCCGCGTCGAGACCGACAGTTTCGGTCCGATCGATGTCGCCTCCGACCGCTATTGGGGCGCGCAGACCGAACGCTCACGGCAGAATTTCCGCATCGGACACGATCGCATGCCGATCGAGATCGTGCACGCGCTCGGCGTCGTGAAACTGGCGGCAGCGCTCACCAACCGCGAACTCGGCCTGATCGACGCACGCCGCGCCAATGCGATCACACGCGCCGCGAAAGAAGTGATCGAGGGCAAGCTCGACGATCATTTCCCGCTGGTGGTCTGGCAGACAGGCTCGGGCACGCAGACCAACATGAACCTCAACGAGGTGATCGCCAACCGCGCCAACGAGCTGCTCGGCTCTGAGCTCGGCGCCAAGAAGCCGGTTCATCCCAACGACCACGTCAACATGAGCCAGTCGTCGAACGATTCGTTTCCGACGGCGATGCACATCGCGGCCGCGCAGGGAATTTTCGGCAGGCTGATTCCTGCGCTGAGCGAACTGCATCGCGAGCTGCGCCGAAAGGAGAAGGCGTTCGCGAAGATCGTCAAGATCGGCCGCACCCACACCCAGGACGCGACGCCGCTGACGCTCGGTCAGGAGTTCTCCGGCTATGCCGCGCAGGTCGAGAGCGGGATCGCGCGGCTGCGCACGGCGGCGAAGGATCTGCTGCCGTTGGCGCAGGGCGGCACGGCCGTCGGCACCGGCCTCAACTCCAAGCCGCGCTTTGCGAGGCTGTTCGCCAGGCACGTCGCCAAGATCACGAAGCTGCCGTTCATCAGCGCGCCGAACAAGTTCGAGGCGCTCGCCTCCAACGACGCCTACGTCCTCGTGCACGGCGCGATCAATTCGGTGGCGACAGGACTGTTCAAGATCGCCAACGACATCCGCTTCCTCGGCTCGGGCCCGCGCTCAGGCCTCGGCGAACTGATCCTGCCGGAGAACGAGCCGGGCTCCTCGATCATGCCGGGCAAGGTGAACCCGACGCAGTGCGAGGCGATGACGATGGTATGCACTTACGTCTTCGGCAACGAAACCGCCGTCACCATCGCGGGCAGCCAGGGACATTTCGAGCTGAATGTATACAAGCCGGTGTTGGCATATTGCATGATGAGTTCCGTTGAGCTGCTGTCGGATGTCGTCCGTTCCTTCACCGAGCATTGCGTGGTCGGGATCCGTGCCGACGAGAAGCGCATTGGCGAGTTGATGCAGCGATCGCTGATGCTCGTCACCGCACTTGCGCCGAAGATCGGATACGACAACGCCGCGAAAGTCGCGAAAGCAGCACACGCACGCGGCACCACGCTCAAGGAAGAGGCGCTGCGGCTCGGCTATGTATCCGAACGTGAATTCGACTCCCTGGTGCAGCCGGACAAAATGACACATCCGGGCTGAGCCGATCCGCGACTTGCATGATTTTCCCGGGAAAAACCGGTCACCACGTAACGTTGCCGCGCTAACAAAATTAGCGCGGCCTCGCGTGATATAATTATAGACCATAACGCC
The DNA here is from genome assembly GCF_054063735.1 of Bradyrhizobium sp. USDA 10063. NCBI lineage: Bacteria > Pseudomonadati > Pseudomonadota > Alphaproteobacteria > Hyphomicrobiales > Nitrobacteraceae > Bradyrhizobium > Bradyrhizobium sp. USDA 10063. Next base: position 3,249,411 of record NZ_JBSSGP010000002.1, read on the forward strand.
TAAAGAATGAGACTGATTGCGAGGGGCGTTGCGTTGACGCATAGGACAGCAGCGAAATATATGGTTTTCGCGGGGCGAAGCTGACCTTTTGATGCTATCACTAGGCGCTATATAGGGATTTCGGATGGGCACCTGCTCTGCTTGCGCGCAATTTGGCTGCGCCTATTTCGCCAACAGGCATTTGCACCTTTCGGATCGCTGGATGATGGGGCGGGCATGGGGCACGTGATCAACTTGAACCGAGTAAGAAAACAAGAGCAGCGCAAAGAAGCTGCAAAGCAGGCTGAAGCCAACCGGGCGCGATTTGGTCGCACCAAGTCCGAACGGCAAGCGGACGAGCTTCGCAAAGCGCGCGAGAAGAACCTGCTGGATCAGCATCGCATCGACGGCGGAGACGCGTCATGAAATCTCCCGTCGTCAAACGTTCGATCGTGGTCGCCGGCCACAAGACCAGCGTCAGCCTGGAAGAAGCGTTCTGGAATGGCATGAAGGAAATCTCCGGCCTGCGGAACATGACGCTGTCGGAGCTGGTCGGCGAGATCGACAGCAATCGCCAGCAGGGCAACCTGTCGTCGGCGATCCGGCTTTTCGTGCTGGAGTATTTCCGTTCGCGCGCAATTGCCGCGACGACGGTCCAGGCACCGGACAACAGGCCGCAAGCCTGATCCGCTGCAGACAGCCGGTGCTCAGGCACCGGCTTCACCGACAAACCTGAGTGGAGAGCGAAATGGATATCGCCAAGCAAACCGCGCCGCGAAACCTGTCCATTTTCGGAAGCTCTCCATGCCTGCCTTTGTCGTCCTGGATTCCATCTCGCTTCACACGCCCGACGGCCACCCGCTGTTCGATGAACTGACGCTCGCGATTCGACGCGAGCGCATCGGAATCGTCGGGCGCAACGGCTGCGGCAAATCGACACTGCTGCGCCTGATCGCGGGCGACGTCGAACCATCGGCGGGATCGATTCACCGTGCTGGATCGATCGGCATGCTCGCGCAGATCGCCGACGAAAGTCTGACGGTGGCCGAAGCCGTCGGCGTCGATGGCGAGCTTGCGCGGCTGCGCCGGCTCGAGCGCGGCGACGGCACGCTCGAGGACGCCGCCGCGGCCGACTGGACGCTGGAAGCACGACTGCAAGCCGCGCTGACCGAAGCGGGCCTGCCCGCTCTGCCGCTCGATCGCGCGGCGGCCTCGCTCAGCGGCGGCGAGCGGACGCGCGTCGCGCTGGCGGGCCTGCTGATCCAGGCACCTGACGTGCTGCTGCTGGATGAGCCCACCAACAACCTCGACGCCGACGGCCGCGAGGCCGTGACCCAATTGCTCGGGCGATGGCCAGGCGGCATCGTAGTCGCAAGCCACGACCGTGCGCTGCTCGCGCAGGTCGACCGCATCGTCCAATTGAGCCCGGTCGGCGTCACGATCTTCGGCGGCGCGTGGCCGGCTTTCGCCGAGCAGCGCGATGCGGCGCGCTTGCGCGCAGCGACCGAGCTGGAGCGGACGACCGATGCGCTGCGCAGCGCCGAACGCGCGGCGCAGAAGGCGCGCGAAAGAAAGTCCCGCCGCGACAAGGCCGGCCGCGCCTGGCGCGCCAAGGGGATCGAGGACAAGATGTTCATGGACCGCGAGAAGGAGCGCGCTGAGGCGAGCGCCGCCCGCGAAGGCCATCTCGCCGCGCGCCTGATCGGCGAGCGCGCGGATGCCTTCGATGAGGCCCGGGCGCGGGTGGAGATCGTGACGCCGCTGTCGATCGACCTGCCGAGGACCGCCCTCCCCGCCGGCCGCGAACTCGTCACGTTCAACGAGGTGGCGATGGCCTTTGCCGGCCGCCACCTGTTCGGCCCGCTGTCGTTCGAGCTGCGCGGCCCCGAGCGCGCTGCGATCGGCGGCGCCAATGGCGCGGGCAAGAGCACGCTGCTCCGCCTGATCACCGGAGCGGCGCAGCCGCCTGCCGGCACGATCCATCGTCGCACCGACCGGATCGCGATGCTCGACCAGCATGTCGGCCTGCTCGATCCCGGCACCAGCATCTTGGACAATCTGCGCCGGCTCAATCCGGAATTGTCAGCCAATGAGGCGCATGCCGCGCTGGCGCGATTTGCCTTCCGCAACAGGGCCGCGTTGCAGATCGTGGATACGTTGAGCGGCGGCGAGCGCCTGCGCGCAGGATTGGCCTGCGTGTTCGCGCGGCCGGAACCGCCGCTGCTGTTGCTGTTGGACGAACCCACCAACCATCTCGACCTCGCCGCGATCGAAGAACTGGAAGGCGCACTGCGCGACTTCGATGGCGCGCTTGTTGTCGTCAGCCATGACCGCGCCTTCCTGCAGGCGATCGGCATCGAACGGGAGATTACTCTTTGATGTTTTCTTCGAACCAGAGGGCGAGCTCGGTTTCACCTCGAATGTGACCGAAAGCCATCTTCAGAGCGGCTCGAAAATCATCTGCCAGCCTTTGCGGGTGTCCATATATATTCGCGAACCAGCTTGATGCGGTCCCCCAAGAGGACAAAGACGAAGCAATAGTCATTCTCGTAGGGCTTGCCTCCAGGAAGAGTAGCTCGCATCCGCTCCTCGACGACCACGGTATCGCCATCGGCATGAATGCCCAGAAACGAGATATCGATGTTCGAAAACAGATGATGCATTTCCGAGGCAATAAACTGTGCGATCTGGTTTGGTCCGATCATGTGGTCGGGGTGTTTGAGAGCAGTCGCCGTAGCATTTCCTGCAGGTGCGATCCATTCGGCATCGGGAGTAAACAGCTCCGCGATCCGCCCGGCGTCACGGGCTTTGAAGGTCTTCCAGGCGTTGATGACAACCTCTTTGGGCATCGGACCGTTCATTTTGCTTCTCCAGCGTTCAGCGGATCTGTTCCTCCTCTATAAGAAGCGCGCACCGACATCGCTGGCCGGAATCGGACCCGATCATCTCGAGGCTGTTCCACCTGCCGCAGCCCGCGCTAGAATGAGTGATGCTCAGTTTTGAGGTATGCAACACCGCACGCTTGCGGCGCGATCCGCGCTATGACGGCCGTTTCTTCACGGCCGTGAGAACCACGCGAATCTACTGCCGTCCGGTTTGCCCAGTGAAGCAGCCGTTGACCCGCAACGTGACCTACTATCCAACCGCGGCAGCGGCCGAGGCCGCGGGATACCGGCCTTGCCTGCGCTGCCGTCCGGAAACCGCGCCCTTCTGTGCTGCCTGGAACGGCACGCGCTCAACTGTCGCGCGCGCCTTGAGACTGATCGATGGTGGCGCGCTGGATGGCGGTTCGGTTGCTGCACTGGCAGGACGGCTCGGGGTAAGCTCGCGACACCTTGCGCGCCTGTTCGAGCGGCACGTCGGGGCCAGTCCTCAGCAGGTCGCAAAGACCAGGCGTGTACAGCGGGCGAAGCGCCTGATTGACGAGACGAATGAACCGTTGGCCCAGATTGCCTATCGCGCCGGCTTTGGCAGCGTGCGCCGGTTCAACGCCACCTTTCGCGAGCTCTATGGACGCTCGCCGTCCAGCGTTCGCCCCCGCCGCAAGGTATTTTGCCTGACCTAGGCACGGCTAATGTTAGTCGGCTCGTGGACCCAAGCGATGCCGAGATCGGCTTCTGCATTGCTCTGAACAGCAGACGTTCGCGCTCGCCAAGGTGGTGTGCGTGTCACGTGCCGGCGACGTCTGACCGGCCGCACGCAAGCCACTAGGTCGACGCGATTGTCGTCAGTCGTGCGACGACGCTGTCGATCTCGTCGATCGTGGTGCCCCTTCCGAGACTGAAGCGAATGGCGCCCATTCCGGCTCTCTCCGATACGCCCATGGCAGCGAGGACCGGCGAGAGCTCGATCCGCCCCGCATGACACGCCGAACCCGTCGTTGCTGCAACACCGTTCAACTGCTCCAGTATCTCCGCGCCGACCTTGCCGACGAACGACACGTTGAGGGTGTTGGGCAGGCGCTGTACGGCATGGCCATTAAGCACGACGCGATCACCCAATCGATCTTGCAACGCCTGCCAGAAGCGATCACGTAGAGCCTTGATGCTTTCCGTCCGTGCAAGATCCGCAGCCATCGCGCAAGCCGTGCCTAGTCCAACAGCAAGCAGCGCACTTTCGGTCCCGGCACGCCGGCCTAGCTCATGCCCGGCGCCATGAATCAAAGGTTCGAGTTCAAGACCGCGTCGGACATAGAGTGCGCCGACACCTTTCGGGGCGTAGAGCTTGTGACCGGCGATCGACAGCAGATCGACGCCGAGCTCGTTGACCCTGGTCGGGATTTTTCCTACCGATTGCGCTGCGTCGGTATGAAAATGGATGCCGCGCTCCCGCGCGATCGCACCGATCTCCTCGATTGGCTGGATGGTGCCGACCTCGTTGTTCGCGTGCATGATGCTAATCAGGATTGTCTGTGAAGTGATGGCGCGCCGCACGTCCTCTGGATCAACCCGGCCTGTTCTGTCCACCGGGAGGCAGGTGACCGATCCGCCGAGCGGTTCGAGAAACCGGCAGGGAGCAAGAACGGCGGGATGCTCGATTACCGAGGTGACGATGTGCGCTCCTCTGCGGTTCGGCGCGAAGAACGTACCCTTGATCGCCAGGTTGTTCGCTTCGCTGCCGCCGCTCGTGAACACGATCTCGTCAGGTGCGGCGCCGAGCAGTGCGGCAACCTGGCCGCGAGCCTGTTCCAAAGCAGCTTTTGCCGGCGTGCTGGCCCAATGGCCGCTGGACGGATTGCCAAAGGCCTCGGCCAGGAACGGCCGCATGGCTGCCGCCACAGCCGGATCGATCGGCGTGCTCGCGTTGTAGTCGAGATAGATCGGCGTCATATCGGTGAGCCTCCATCTGGAATTCGGCACGCCGCGCTGCGCCAAGTTGCGATCCGGAAGACCACTACCGCCGCAGGGCATCCGTCAGTTCATTTCGTGGCCGCATCGGTGCTTGCGGCAGGTCCAAGCCCTGCCGCACGTTCGCGCATAAACACCGCAACGACGACGCCGGAAATCAATGTTAGGGCGGCGATCGAACCGATTGCCGCCGAAAGCCCGAAGCTGTCCGCGATGAGGCCCGCCGACAGCGCCCCGATCGCGTAGCCGAGATCCCGCCAGAAGCGGTAGACGCTGAGTGAGCGGGCGCGCCAACTCGGATGTGATGCGTCGGAGACGGCGGCAATCAAGCTCGGGTACACCATCGCCGTGCCAAGTCCGAGGAGGAGGCTGCCGACGAGCCACCACTCGAAATGACTTGTCGCCGCCGTCAGGAACAAGCCCGCGGCCTGCACCCACATGCCGGCGACGATCAGACCTTTGCGGCCCCAGCGATCCGACAAAGGACCCGTCGCGATCTGCAGGACGCCCCAGGTTGCGGGATAGACAGCCTTCAATATGCCAATCCGTTCAACGGCGAGACCGAAAGATGCAAAGAACAGCGGGAAGATTCCCCAGCTCATGCCGTCATTGAGGTTGTTGACGAGGCCGGCCTGGGAGGCGGCAAACAGGTTGCGATCCCTGAATGACGTGAGGACGAATATCTCCTTGAAGCCGATCGGAGCGGCTTGCCGTGCATGGCCCGCGGTCTCCAACCGAACGTGCTCGCGCGTATCGCGCACCAGCAGGATCGAGAACGCCGCACCGAGGATCGCATAGGCTACACCGAGGTAGATCGGTGCCGGCCGCAGCCCATACTCCGACGCAAGATATCCGGTGAGGTAGGCGGTCACACCGACCGCGAGATAGCCGGAAAATTCGTTGAGACCTACGGCGAGGCCACGCGACTTCGGCCCGACGAGATCGATCTTCATGATCACCGTCATCGACCAGGCAAGTCCCTGGTTAATGCCGAGAAGGGCGTTGGCGGCGATGACCCATTCCCAGCTTGGCGCCCAAATGATCATGAACGGCACCGGCAGGCCGACGAGCCACCCGAGGACGAGAACGCGCTTGCGTCCCCAAGCGTCGGCGAGCTGTCCGGAAATCAGGTTGGCGCACGCCTTCACGAGGCCAAAGCTGACGATGAAGGAGACGACAAGCGTCGTCGAGCCGATGTTGAACTCCTCGGCCCCGATCAACGGTACGACGGTCCGTTCGATTCCGACCATCCCGCCGACAAAGGCGTTGATCAGCACGAGCAAGGCGAACTGCGGCCAGTTCGCCTTGAGCCCCAACCTGACCGACGAGGCGGCAGCTTGTGGAGCCGATACCGCTTCGCTCATGGGATCAGGCAGCGGCAGCGGTAACGCCTGAATTGGCAGCTCTGATCCTGGCCGCTTCCGGCGGAGCCGGCGGGATCTCCGCAACCATGAACCGAACAAACTCGGCTTCGTCCTCGATCATGAGCGCCTGGTTGTGCCGCTTCTCGAAGCCGATGGTCGACCATGGTTTCCCGCTCAGCCGGCGTCCGCAGATCGAACCAGCATAGGCCCCGGGCAGCACGTCGACGTAGTCCGCAAGCCCTTTCAGTCTCCGTGCACTGCGGAACAATTGTCTTGCGCCTTCTTCGGCGCTTACGGCGAGTTCGGTGCGGCCGAGATCGCCGACCATGAGGGTGTGGCCGGTCAGGACAAACCAGGGCTCATCGGCGCGCGTGCGATCCGTGACGAGCAGACAGATGTGCTCGGGGGTGTGACCTGGCGTGTGCAGCACCGTCGCCGACACGTTGCCGAGCGGAAGAACTTCGCCGTCTTGCACACCTTTGTATGGAAACGAAACGCCCGCCTCCGTCCAGAGCACATACGCCGCTCCGGCCGCATCGGCGAGAGCCCGGCCCGCCGAGAGGTGGTCGGCATGAACATGCGTATCGATGACAAAGTGAATGCGCATGCCGGCATTGTCGGCAGCTTGCAGATAGGGCTGGATATCGCCGACGGGGTCGACCACCGCGCCGGCTGCCTTGCCACCGCAGCCGAAGAGGTAGGAGATGCCGACTGGATCATTGTGCAAGAATTGACGCAGGATCATGGGCTTGCACTCCTCTCTGTGAGCGGATATTAACATTCAATCGATCTGCTGAATGATATATCGAAGGGATGCCGTGTCAAGCACCGGACCGAAACAGGCGATCTATGAGAACCTTGCCGAGGTGGCGCAGGCTTTGGGCCATCCGCACCGGCTTGAGCTGTTGGAGCATCTGGCCCAGGGCGTGCGCAGCGTCGAGGAGTTGTCCGCCCGGACGCATCTGACGTTTGCGAACACCTCCCGCCACCTGCAGATACTCAGGCGTGCGCGCCTCGTCGAGACGGAGCGTCGCGGCAAACATGTTCTGTATCGCCTGGCCGGCGATGCCGAAGTGGTCACTCTGCTCAAGGCTCTGGGTCGCGTTGGCGAACGGAATGTTGCCGAGATTGGTCGTGTCGTCACCGATTACTTTCAGGCGCGCGACGCGCTCGAACCGGTCTCGCGTGACGACCTGGTCGCGAGGCTGCGCGATGATCTTGTAACGGTGCTCGATGTGCGCCCCGAAGACGAGTTCGCGCTGGGCCATCTTCCGGGGGCACTCAACATTCCGCTCGCCGAACTGGAACGACGCTTGGGTGAACTTCCGAAGCGCCGTGAAGTCATTGCCTACTGCCGTGGCCCCTATTGCGTCCTTTCTTTCGAAGCAGTCGCAGCGCTTAGGACTCGTGGCTATCGCGTCCGCCGGCTCGAAGACGGCTACCCCGAATGGAAGGCCGCTGGTCTGCCGACCGAATCCGTCGCCTGAGACAAGCGAATCCCGGTGAATCATGGACACCAAGATTGATCGCGCCGACGGCGCTTGGCCGATCCTCGAGGGCAAGGATCACGAGGCGCCTTCAGTGTTCCGGGCGGAAGCGTTGCTGCGAGAAGCTCGCCGCCAGAAGCAACTGCCCCTCATTGCAATTCCCGAAATCAGAGGGAGCCACAGCGACGCTCGCGGTCGTTGCTGCTGCAATCCGAGCATGGTCTGCTTCAGATCAAAGATTGGACGTCGGTTGATACTGGCGACCTCAGTCGCTCCGCGAGTAAAGCGGACATGGAGTTCGTCGCCTCACGCCACCACGTTGATGAGGACACGGGCTTAGTTCTGCGCGGCCGGACGCTGCGGCGGGTTGGCGACCTGCGGCGTCAGTGCGAGCGGCGGACGGGGTTTTGGTTTTGCTGCACCCGGCGGTGGCTTGACGTCGATCGGCGGCGGCAACGGGGCGAGCTGCGGTTGGCTTGCGACCGACGCGGGCGGATTGGCTGATGGCGCGCTGGCCGGAGGCTGGACCTGTGGCGGACGCGGTGCGCTTGTTTTCGGCTTTTGCGCTCCCTTGCGCGGATCGCGCGCCGGGGCCGGCACATCTGCTGATGGCGGCGGGATTGCCGCGCTCGCATCGGGCGCTTCGGCCGGCTCCTGCGGAGGGATCAGCGGCGGCGTCGGCTGGAATGTTGGAGGCGGCTCGCCGCGCTCAATCGCATCCAATCGCCTGGTCTCGCGGTCGATCGCGCGCACCGCGAGCCAGGACGACAGCGCCGCGACATCGACGCTGCGGGTGAGGCTGTCAGGCGTGCCCACCGCAAACAACTGGATCTCCGGCCGGCTCGCCGAAGTGATCGCGGTCGGCACCAGCGCGGCGCGGATGTCGGCCTGGTCGGCCGGAATGTCGTAGCCGCCGGAGATCGTGGCGTTGACGCCATTGGCCGCGAGCGTGCTGGCGCCGACACGGATCCGCCCGTCGCGGATGTTGAACGGGATCTGGGCTGAGGCGACCGACAGCACACCATTTGCGAGCGCCGCCTCGACGATCTGCTTCAGCCGCGCGTCATCAGAGACCTGCCCGTTCTCGCTGGCGCGGATCGCAACATCGAAGGCGCGCGGATCGAGGCCGGCAACACGCGCACCTTCCAACGTGACCGTGCCGCTGCCGGACACCGCGCCGGCCAGGGCCGCGCCGCTGCGGCCCTGGCTCATCAGCGTCATCTGCAGCGAGGCGCGCCCTTTTGGCATGCTGAGATTTCGATAACGCAGCGCCGTGCCATCGACGCCGCTGAGCTGCACGCTCGCATTCACGGTGATGCCGTTCGCACCCGGCCTCGCATCGATGGCGGCGCTGAGATCGCCGCCGCCGATCTTGCCCTTGACGGCATCAAAGGTCAGCGCCTGGCCGTCGCTCTTGATCGTGCCGCTCACCGGCTGCAATTCGCTGCCGCCCGGCAGCTCGCCGCGCAACGCCTGGAAGACGATGTTGCCGCGCCAGCCCTTGTTCACGCCGCCGCCAAGCGGCTCGGCCGGATCACGCCCGCCGGCGCCGATCGCAAACGCAAACACCGGCGCAAGCGTGACCTGGTCGAGCCCGATCTCGCCCTCGATGTTCTTCTCGTCCCCTATGGCGAGCGCAATCCGGCCGCGCAGCCGCGAGCCGCCGATGATGCTGTCGAGGTCGTCGAACGAGAGCTTGTTGCCGGCAAGCGAGACACGCGACGACAGGCGGACGCCGTTCACCGGCGTGTCCGACGGCTTGAGATCGAGCAGCGGGCTGATGTCGGCGCTCCTGACCCGCAGGTTGATGCTGGCCTTCTTCGCCTCGTCCCACGGCTCGGCCGAGCCTTCGGCGTCCGCATCAAGCCCGGCGCCCCGGATATTCGCTTTCAGCCGCAACGGCGCGCGCCAGGCGCCATTGACCGAGCCTTCGAATTGCGCGGGGCCGTCGCCGACCGTGATGACGCGATCGAGGCCGAGCAGCGCCAGCATCGCACGCCCCTGCCCCGCTGAAAGTCTGGCGTCGACGCCGAGATCGCTGCGGCTGAGCGCATCGAGATCGGTGCTGCGGATCGCGGCCGTTTGCGGCTTCGCCGTCACCGTGGCGGAGCCCTTGAGCTGAGGCGCGTCGAGATCCAATGCGGCGCGCAGGCTGCCGCGATCGGCCTGCCCCTTGTCGAGATCAAGCGCGAGCTTCAGCCGCGCCGGACCGGGGATCGACGCCAGCGTCGTGAGGCGCGGTGCGGCTGATGGCGCGAATGATGAGACGAGGCCGGTCAATTGGCTGAACGACGCCGCGTTTGCGCTGAGCGCGAGCTTTCCGGTCGCATTGATGCGATCGAAATTGCCGCTGCCCTCGATCGTCACGCTGTCTGGCTGGCCGACCTTGAGCCGCTCAAGTGAGACCGTCTTCGGTCCATAGCCGAGCTTGGCCTGCAACGGACGCAGCTCCTGCCCGGCCGAAATCGCGCGCCCGACGTCAAGCGAGAGCTGCGCTTCCTCCGGCCATTCCGCCTGCGGCCCCGCCAGCGAGCGAATGACGGCGGTGGCCGCATCGAGATCCAGACGGTCGGCCTTCACGTTGGCGTCGACCTTCGCGCCGGTATTGCCGGTGGGATACGACACCGCTATTCGTCCGGCGATCGCGCCGCCATCGATCTCTGCCTTCATGGCATCGACGGCAAAACCGCTTGCGGCGAGCGTGACGTCGCCGCGCAGCTTGAGCGGTTTCTGGTTGCGCGGCGGGAGATCGTTGCGCCCCTGCAGCCAGACCATCAGCGCGTCGGGATCGGAAGACTCGACATTGAGGGCCGCCTTGAAGCTGTCGGACTGCGCGTTCTGCGGGCCAGCACCGCTGAGCGAGACGCGCGTGGCGCCCGGGGCGCGGAAATCCAGCCGCCGAACCGTCCAGCCCTTGTCGTCGCCATGAAGCTCGGTTGCGATATCCTGCAGCGGTCGCCCACCGAGCATGATCTGCTCGGACGAAAATTCGATCTGCGACGGCATCGCGACGTGCGGAACGCCGGAGAGCAGCGCGCGCAGCGCCGGCAGCGCGCGAATCGGTTCGGCATTGTTGTCCTTCGTGGCGAAGCGGTCGACGTCGAGCTGTCGTGCCGAGAGCGCTGCGCGCAGCAGCGGCGAGGCGCCGAAGCGGATGTCGCCCACGCCTGCGAGCTTCAGCGCGCGCTCTTCATTGCCATAGCTGATCTCGATCTGGTCGAGCCGCGCCGCCGAATAATCGGCCTTGACCCTGGCTCCGACGCGCCATGGCGTCGGCGCGCCATCATCGTTCTTTGACGCTGGTGGCGTGGCCAGCGCCACCACGCCTTCGAAGCGCGGCGCGCGGGCCTCGAAGGTGAGCACGCCGTCGAGATCGGCCGACAGCGGGCGCTGGCCGGGATCGATGTTGACATGCACGCGGGTGCCGTTGCCATCGGCGCTCTGGCCGGAGGAAATCCGGAACGGATAGCGGGAGCCTTCGAAGGTGAAATTGCCGTCGCCGCGGATCGCGCCGGCAAGCGAGCGGACATCGCCGCTGAAGGCGATGTCGCTCAGCTCCAGCGTGCTTCGGCTCGCGGCATCATGCAGGGCGATGCGGCCGGTGAGATTGACGCGATCGATCGCAAGCGAGGCGAAATCGAACGTGCCTTGGGAGGCCGGCCACTCGATCCGCCCCTTCTGGTCGAGACCGAGATCGAGTGACATGCCATTGACGGTGAGCTCGGTGGCGCGCCATTCGCCGCGCATCAGCGAACCCAGGCTGAACTCGACGTCGAGCTTGTCGGCCCGGACCTTGCCGCGATCGTTGCCGCCGCCGACCACAGCCGAACGCAGCCGAAGCTGCGGCGCCGGCAGCAGCCGCGCGTCAAGCTCGCCGCCGATGCGCACGGGCGCGCCGATGATTCGCGTCGCCTCGGCCTCGAATTGCGGACGGAACTGGTTCCAGTCGATGAAATACGGTCCGACCAGCGCGGCGATCAGCGCAAGGATGAACGCGATTGCCAGGCCGAGCAGCGTCGTCTGCACGGTGTCTCCCTTTGAGCCCCGCCCCGGCGCGCGTGGCCAATACAGCGCCGGAGCAGCCCAATATATAGAGACAAGTATGGCGAAGTCACAGCGGTATCGCGCTGCAGCCGCTGGCGAGAGCGGAGAAGTTACCAGCTCGCCGGGAGGCGCTTCAGACCCCGCAGCACGAAGGTCGGCCGCCACTCCGGATTTTCCGCGTCATCCAGCCGCAGGTCCGGCAGGCGGCGGAGCAGCGTCGAGATCGCGATCTCGGCCTCGATCCGCGCCAACTGGGCGCCAAGACAGAAATGGATGCCGCCGCCGAAGGACAGCGGTTTCACATTGGGACGGGTGATATCAAGCCGCTCCGGATGATCGGGATAGACCGCCGGATCGTGGTTGGCCGAGCCGAGCAGGCACAACACGGTTTCGCCCTTGGGGATGCGCTTGCCGCCGAGATCCTCGATATCCTCCAGCGCCGCGCGCCCGGTCATTTGCACCGAGGAATCATAACGGAGGAATTCCTCGATGGCGTTGGTGATCAGCCCGGGATTTGCCTTGAGCAGCGCGAGCTGGTCGGGGTTGCGATGGAGCGCCAGCAGGCCGTTGCCGATCAGGTTGACGGTCGTCTCGTGCCCGGCTCCGAACAGGAGGATGATATTGGCGGTCAGCTCTTCATTGCTGAGCTTGTGGCCATCCTCCTCCGCCTGCACGAGCTGTGTCGTCAGGTCATCGCCGGGCTGCTTCCGCCGCAGCTCGAAGAGCTGCTGGAAGTACATCTCCGACATCCTGGTTCTGGCGCTGCTCTGCTTGATCTCCTCCGGCGACAACGGCACCGGCTCGAGGATGCGGCCGCTGTCGCGCGAGCCGGTATGAAAGGTCTCGCGATGTTCCTCGGGGATCCCGAGCATGTCGCAGATCACCGTCACCGGCAGGCGGAACGCAAAATCCTCGATCAGGTCCATCCTTCCCTGCGGGATGATACGATCGAGCGTCTCATCGACGATCTCCTGGATCCGCGGCCGCATGTCCTCGACCCGCCGCGCCGTGAACGCCTTCACCACCAGCCCGCGCAGACGGGTTTGGTCGGGCGGATCCTGCTGCAACATCATCTGGCTCATGCTGCGGAAGATCGGCTCCTCCATGCTCTTGGGCCCGTAGCGGCGGATGGTGCGGCCGGCATAGTCCTTGCCAAAGCGCTTGTCGCGCAGCACGAGGCTCGCCTCCGCGTGACGGCTCGCGACGAAGGCGCCGAACGGCGTGACATGCATCGGGTCGTCGGTCCGCAGCCGCTCGTAATAGGGATAGGGGTTGCGGATGAATTCCGGCGCCAGGGGATTGAACAGCGGATCGTTGTTCGCTGGCCGAACTTGCTCGTTCATGGTGACCTCAATCGGTTGCCGCGTTGAGACGATTTCACATTGAACGCTACCGGCCGCCGCTTCGTGCGGGTCCAGGCGTTTCCACCCCTAAAAAACTCGATACACTCTTGTATCGAGTTGCATTGTGGCCTAAACAGGGCCGATGTCAAGAGTTAGGACCAGACCGACCAGGGATGACACCTGCGAAAAGCTGTTCGAGGCGGCGGCGCGCGTGTTCGAGGAACAGGGGATCAGGGGCGCCAGTATCGAGGCGATCGCGGCGGCCGCCGGTTTCACGCGCGGGGCGTTCTATTCGAACTTCAAGAGCAAGGAAGAGCTCATCATCGCGATGCTCGAGGACCATGTCGAGCAGACGATCCGGCGCAACCTCGATCTGCTTGCGCGGCACGACAGTCTTGCCGACTTCATCGATGCGCTGAAGAGCATGGATCGCAGCCGGCAGGATCCGCTCGGCCGTTCACCACTGTTGCACATGGAAATGATCCTGTTCGTCGCGCGCGCGGAGAAGCGCAGGCCCGAGCTTGCCAAGCGCCTGCGCGCCCGGCGCAAGCTGGTCGCCGAAATCATCGAGACCACGCGGAAGAACAGCGGTAGGAACGGCAAGCTGGACCCGGCATGGACCGCGGCGATCGTGCTCGCGCTCGAGGACGGTTTTCGTCTGCACCGCCTGATCGATCCGGAGACCACGCCGGCCGACAGCTTCCTGCGCGCCATCGGCGACCTGCAGCGCACGATCGGCAGCGCGGACCGCGCCGTAGCTGTAGCGCGGGTCGAGCGCTAGAGCATGATCCGATCGGGAGAATCGGTTGCGGGTTGACTTCACCTCTCCCGCTTGCGGGAGAGGTCGGCGCATAGCGCCGGGTGAGGGCTCTCTCCCCACGGAAAGTCCCGTCGCGGAGATACCCTCACCCCAGCCCTCTCCCGCAAGCGGGAGAGGGAGCGCAGCTTCAGCGCGGCTCCAAGTCAATCCGATCGGCGATTCCGCCAGCGTAACCCGGGACGCCGACATCAGCGCTTGCGAGCGGCCCCGGCTTACGCTGACGCTTCACCCGGGCTGCGGCTCTGCAACGTGTGCAAACGCCCTGCCACCGCACGGACCTTTCCCGGCGACGCCTGCCAGATCGCGAAGGCGGACAAGGCGCTCACGGCAATGCTGATCGCGAAGGCAGCCGAGTAGCTGCCGGTGACATCATACAATAGCCCCGTAACCCACGGGCCCGCGGCACCGCCTGCCAGCGCGGCCAGCATGATGGTGCCGAAGATGCTGCCGTAATGCCTGCCCTGGAAGATCTCGACCACGACCGGCCCCATCACCGAGGTCAGGCCGTAACCGAGCGCGCCTTGCGCGAACACCATCAGCCAAACCAGCGGCTGGACCGGCGCAGATTTCAGCGCGACCAGGCAGGCAAAACAGATCGCAAAGCCGGCGCAACTGATCGTCCACACCGCTTCGCGCCCGATCCGGTCGGAGAGATGGCCGAGCCAGATCTGGCCGGGAATGCCGAGCAGGCTGACGACGCCGAGCGACCACACCGCGACATTCGGGCTGAAGCCGATGTCGAGCAGGAACTTGGTCTGGTGCACCTGCACCGCGTACCAGATGTAAAGGCCGCAGAAATAGCCGAGCGCGATCCACCAGAAACGCGCGGTGCGGAGCGCGAGCGACAGCGTCCAGTCAGTGCCGGCCCACACGGGATCGACGATGTTCGACACCGGCTTTGCCGAGGCGGCGGTCGGCGCGGCGTCGCCATCAGGCCGCAGGCCGAGATCTTCGGGGCGCTTTCGCAGCAGCAGATTGATCGGCGCGAGCACGACCAGCACGAGGATGCCGATCGCGGTGCAGGCGGTGCGCCACCCGGTCTGCTCGATCATGTGCTGCACCCACGGCAGCAAGGTCACCGAGCCGATGCCGACGCCGGCGAAGGCGATCCCGATCGCGAGGCCGCGGCGGCGGATGAACCAGTTCGGCAGGAAAAACGATTGACCGGAGTAGCCGAGGCAGACGCTGCCCGCGCCGACGAGAACGCCGATGCTGAGATAGAGATGCCAGGGCTGCGTCGTCAGCGGCGCCAGCAGGAATCCTGCGCCCATCAGGACGACGCCGAGTTCCATCACTGCGCGCGGCCCGGCGCGGTCCATCAGGCGGCCGATCAGCGGGCTGACGAAGCCGGATACCACGAAGCCGAACGAGAACGCGCCAGCGGTGACGCCACGGTCCCAGCCGAACTCGCCAATGATGGGCGGGAAGAATAGCGAGAAGGCGGTCCGCGCGTTGACGCCGATCGCCATGGTGACGAAGGTCACCGCGATGATGATCCATCCGTAGAAGAAGGGAAGCCGCATCAGTGGCTCACCAGCGCGTGGCTCTCATGGCCGAAATAGGCGCGCTCCAGCCGCTGCGCCAGATTGCTTTCGTCGGTCGATGCTTCCAGCACGATATTCCCCTGCACCAAGGCGTAGACGCGGTCCGCCGTCGCCAGCGCCTTTTCAAGCAATTGCTCCACCAGCAATACCGCGGTGCCCTGCGCGCGCAAGCGGCCGATGACGTTGAGGACCCGATCGACCAGCACCGGCGACAGGCCCGCCGACGGTTCGTCGAGCATCAACAACCGCGGGCGGCGCACGAGGCCTTGCGCGACCGTGAGCATCTGCTGTTGCCCGCCCGACAGCGCGCCGCCGCGCTCGTGACGCTTTTCGGCGATCTCGGGAAAATATGCCAGGGCTTCCTCGACGCGCTGCGCGCGCTCGGCGCGCGGCACATCGTAGCCGGCAAGCAGCAGATTGTCGGTGACGGAGATCTGCGTGAACACACGATGTCCCTCGATCACATGGACAAGGCCGGCACGCGCAGCATCGCGTGGCGTCGCGTTGGTCATGTCGCGGCCGTCGAAGCGCACCTGT
The DNA here is from genome assembly GCF_054063735.1 of Bradyrhizobium sp. USDA 10063. Classification (NCBI taxonomy): domain Bacteria; kingdom Pseudomonadati; phylum Pseudomonadota; class Alphaproteobacteria; order Hyphomicrobiales; family Nitrobacteraceae; genus Bradyrhizobium; species Bradyrhizobium sp. USDA 10063. The sequence goes on from NZ_JBSSGP010000002.1 coordinate 3,265,376, forward strand.
CCGGCGGTCACCGGCAGCAATCCGGAGAGAGCCCGCAGCATCGTGGTCTTGCCGGCGCCATTGGGCCCGAGCAGCGCTACCACCTCGCCGGCGGCGATGTGGAAGTCGATGCCGTGAAGCACGCGGATCTTGCCGTAACCGGATTCCAGCGCGCTCACGGAGAGCAGAGGTTCAGCCGCCGAGGTAAGCACTGACCACCTCCTTGTGAACGCGGATCTCGGCCGGCGTGCCCGCCGCCAGCGTGCGGCCGAGATTGAGCACGGTGACCTGGTGGCAGATATCGAAGATGAGGTCGGCGTGATGCTCCACCAGCAATACGCCGGTGCCGCGCGCGCTGATCGCCTTGATCAACGAAGCCAGCCGCTCGATCTCGTCATTGGAAAGACCGGCCGCGGGCTCATCGAGTAGCAGGAAATCTGGATCGAGCATCAGCGCACGCGCGATCTCGATGAAGCGGAGTTCGCTGTGCTGCAGGCGGTCGGCGCGCACATCCGCCAGCGTCTCCAGTCCAACCACGCCGAGCAGCGCCCGCGCTTTCGCGGCGAGCATGCGCTCGTCCTCGCGATTGCGCGGGGCAGACAGCATCGCCTCGACGAAACTCGCCCTGCCCTCCACCGAGCCGCCGATCATCACGTTCTCCAGCACCGAGGCCTCGCCGATCACACGCGGGGTCTGGAAGGTGCGTGCGATGCCGCAAGCTGCGCGCAATGCCGACTGGCCCGGCGGCAACATCTCCTCGCCCAGGGTCATCGTGCCGGCTTTGGCGGCGTAATAGCCGGAGATGACGTTGAGCGTCGTGGTCTTGCCGCTGCCGTTCGGGCCGATCAGGCCGTGGATCTCGCCGGGCGCCACGTCGAGATCGAGGCCGTCGATCGCCTTCACATTGCCGAAGCTCAGCGCAATGCCGCGCAGCCTCAAATGCTTGCCGCCGCCGCGCCGGCGCACGATATCGGCGAGCACAGCCGGACGCGGCACGATGGCGCGGTTGCTGGCGAGCGGGCGACGGTTGCGGAAATCGAGCAGTGCCGCGATGCCGCCGGGCATCACCAGCACGATCACCAGGAGCAGCACGGCATAGAGGAAGGTCGACCAGGCCGCAAGCGGCGCGGCAATCTCCGGCAGGATGGTCAGGATGATGGTGCCGAGCATCGGCCCCAAAATCGAACCGCGGCCGCCGATCAGGATCGCGATGAAGAACAAGACCGACAGATCGAAGGTGAAGGCGTCGGGCGTGATGTAGGTTTGCAGGGTCGCGAACAGGCCGCCGGCGATCGCGGCAAGCGCGCCGGCGAACAGGAAGATCGCGATCAGCATCTTCGGCTTGGAGATGCCAGTCGCTTCCGCCGCCACTTCGGCGTCGCGCACCGCGATCAGCGCGCGGCCGAACCGGCTGCGGGCGACGTTGGCGCTCATCCAGGTGGCGACCGCCGCAAACGCGACGCAGAGCGCGTAGAAGCCCCACGGTGTATCGAACGGCGCCGGGAATTCCGGACCCGCGATTCCGATCCCGCCTCCGGTCACGCTCTGCCAGGCCAGCGCGATCTGCGTCACGATGGTGGCAAAGCCCAGCGTCGACATCGCGAAATAGAAGGTGCGCAAGCGTAGCGCCGGCAATCCGACGATGACGCCGAACAGCGCACCGACGCAGCCGGCAATCGGCAGCGCGAGGAACACCGGCACCGCCGGCGTGACATTGCCGGCGACGAGCACGCTCGTCGTGTAGGCGCCTAACGTCAGCAGCGCGACATAGCCGATCGCGAGATGGCCGGCGAAGCCGACCACGAGGTTGAGGCCGGAGACCAGCACCCAATAGATCGCCATGCGCGTGCCGATCAGCACCCAATAATCGTTGCTGACGAACGGCAACAGCATCGCGAGCGCGAGGATGCCGAGGAACGGCGCGATGTGCGGCAAGGCGGCGCGCCATGCGCCGCTTTCACCCTGAGCGGAGGTTGCGGTGACAGTTGTCATCACACCCTCCGCGCCGAGGTTCCGCCGAACAGGCCCTGCGGCGCTGCCAAGAGGACCACGATGAACAGCGTGAAGACGGCGACAGATGAGAAGATGCCGCCGACCAGGAAATTCGCGGCCTGCTGGAACAGGCCGAGCGCCAGCCCTCCGACGATGGCGCCGCGGTTGTTGCCGAGGCCGCCGAGCGCCACCGGCACGAAGCCGTAGAAATTGAGCAGCGCGCCGTTGGCAAAGAATGCCAGCAGAAGCTGGCCGCCGGAAAAGCCGGCGATGCCGCCAATCACGCCGGCCAGTGCGTAGCTCGCGACCCTGAGATTGCGCTCGGGAAGACCGAGCGCGCGTGCGGCAAAATTATCCTCCGCGATCGCGACGAAGGCGCGGCCGACCAGCGTGCGGCGGTAGAGATATTCGAGGCCCACGATCGTCAGCGCGCAGGCGACCACGGGCAGCCAGAACTTTTCGTCCCAGACCCCGCTGCCGAGCCCGGTCACGCGCGGGAATGGCTGCGGCTCGGTGCCCCATTTGATCGCCGCGACCTGCTGGATCATCAAGGCCAGCGCCAGCGTCGAGAGCACGTAGAGATGTTGGTCGAGGCTCTTCAGGACCGGCCGCACTGCGACGAACTCGGTGATGACGCCGACGATCGCGCAGGCGGCCAGCGTCAGCACGAAGCCGACGATAATGGGCATGCCCATCTTCAAGGTGAACATCGAGCCGAGCACGCCGCCGAGCATGGCAAGCTGGCCTGCGGTGAAGCTCATCACCCGCGAGGTCGAGAACATCGTGTTGTAGGTGACGCCGACGAGCGCATAGATCGCGCCCGCCGCGAGACCGGATGCGAGGATCGAGGCGAGCATTGGATGCGCCCTCTGCCGCCGGCCTATGTATAGCCCGGCGCGAGCGCGAACGTCCCGTTCTTGGCGGTGCTGGCCTCCGACATCACGATTTCGTCGGTCGGATAGCCGTTATGCTGGGTCGGCGTGAAGCTGTAGGTGCCGAAATAGCCGGGATATTTCGAGAGCGTATTCCAGTATTTGACGATGCCCGCGCTTTCGGTCGCCCCGCTCTCGGCAACCGCCTTGGCGATCAGCTCGATCGCATCGATGCCGCCGGCGACCCACCACAATAGCGTGTCGTTGAGCGCCACGTTCGCCTTCGCGAGCCGCGCGACCAGCTCCTCGCTTTTCGGCGGCAGCTTGCCGGACGCATCATAGCTGCAGCTCTTGTAGCCGATCGCGTAGACCTTCTTCCAGTTCTCGGGCTTCTCGACGAGACCGGCGAGTTCGCCCGAGGCAAGTGACGGATGGCCGGCGAACGGCACATCCCAGCCCATGGCGGCGCGGGTGTTGAACATCCGCGCCTCCATGCCGGTGGTGACGCTCCAGACCACGATGACCTCCGAGCCCGCATTCTTGGCGCGCAGCATGTCCGGCGTCATGTCGGGCTGGGTCGCATCGATATTGGCCTGGTAGACGACGTCGGCGCCGTCCTTCTTGAAAGCCGCCACCGAGGCGCCGACGGCGGTGACGCCGTAGCCCGTGGTGTCGCCGATGACGGCGATCTTCTTCGCCTTGAGGACGTTGAGGCAGTAATTGCGGACCGCGTCGTCCCACTGGCTGTTCGACGGCGCCATGCGGAAGGCGTTCGGATATTTCGTGGTGTCGATCAGGCTTTCGACCACGCAAGGGTGAATGTCCGGGATTTTGGCCCGCGCCATGATCGGTGTGGTGGCGAGCGCTTCGCCCGAATTGACCGGCCCCCAGATGGCATGGACCTTGGCCTGGCTGATCAATTCCTGCGTCGCGTTCACCGCCTTGGTCGGATCGCCCTGCGTGTCCCGCATGACGAGCTCGATCTTGCGGCCCTTGATACCGCCACCCGCATTGATGCTGTCCACCGCAAAGTTGATGCCGCGGTTGAAACCGACCGTCGGCGCGGAACTCGGCCCGGTAATCGCCGCGAGGCACCCGATCTTGATCGGCTCGGACTGGGCAATGGCAGGCCTTGGGAATGAAAATGATGCGGCGCCCAAGGCGCCGGCGCTTCCCAACAGCATGTTGCGGCGTGAAATAGCCATGTGATGCTCCCGTTCGTTTCCTTTTTGCGGCGCCCATCTTTGGATTGCAGGCGTCCGCATGATTTTATTTTCCCGGCTGGTAGCCGAGGCTCGTCGCGGGACTCAAGTTTGAGCCTGACGGGACCGGCTTGTCCAGCGTTTATCCCGTAGAATTGCGGAGACGATTCGCGAACACTGCCCGGACACGGGCCTGTGACCGATCTGTTGGGCTTCAGCACATGAAACCTCTGGAAACTTGTCGCCGTCCACGCCAATAGGGTGCCACGAGATGCCGCTCTCGAAGGTCAGTTGATGCACGATGTATCCATCCCGGCGGCCTTGATCGCCGGACTAGTCAGTTTCCTGTCGCCCTGCGTGCTGCCGCTGGTGCCGCCCTATCTGGTGTACCTGACCGGCGCGACCATCGAGCATGTCGCCCATGATGAGAGCATGAAGGCCTCCAAGCGCGCGGTGATGGCGGCGGCGCTGATGTTCGTGCTCGGCTTCTCCACCGTGTTCGTGGCGCTCGGCGCCAGCGCGTCCCTGATCGGCGGGCTGATCCGCGCCTGGTCGGCGCAGCTCTCCATCGTCGCCGGCATCGTCATCATCGTGATGGGGCTCCACTTCCTGGGACTGACGCGGATCGGGATCTTGATGCGCGAAGGCCGGATGAGCATGCCGAAACCGGTTGGGTTGTGGGGCGCCTATGTGATGGGCCTCGCCTTTGCCTTCGGCTGGACGCCCTGCATCGGCCCGATCCTCGCCGCGATCCTTTCGATCGCCGCGGCAGAAGCGACGGTGACCAAGGGCGCCGCGCTGCTTGCGATCTATTCCGCAGGGCTCGGCATCCCCTTCCTGCTCGCGGCATTCGCGGTCGAGCAGTTCTCGTCACTGTTCGTCCGGATGAAGCGGCACTTGCGCAATGTCGAGCGCGTGATGGGTGTGCTGATGATCATCACCGGCATCGGCTTCCTGACCGGCGCCGTCACCAATGTCAGCATCTGGCTCCTGGAGACGTTTCCGGCGCTGCAGAACTTCGGCTGAGCGATCTTAAGAGCCTAATCCGATCAAGTTGAACCGCAGCCGCGCTGAAGCTGCGCTCCCTCTCCCGCTTGCGAGAGAGGGTTAGGGTGTCTCCGCGGTGGGACTCTTCGTGTGGAGAGAGCCCTCACCCGGCGCTACGCCATAGCCGAAGCTCGGCTTCGGCGTTCCTTAAGAACGGCCGCCGAAAGGCGGCCTACGCCTCTCCCGCAAGCGGGAGAGGTGAAATCAATCCGCAGCCGATCCAACCAGACGGATCACGTTCTAGCCCGCCGGAATGATCTTTCCGGGATTGAAGATGTTCAGCGGATCGAACGCCTTCTTCAGCGCGCGCATGGCGTCGAGCGCCTCGGGCCCAAGCTCGGCTTCGAGATATTTCTGCTTGCCCTGCCCGATGCCGTGCTCGCCGGTGCAGGTGCCGCCCATCGCCTGCGCGCGCTCGACCAGGCGGTGCATGAATTCCTCGCCGCGCGCCATCTCCTCGGCATCCTCGACGTCGCAGGCCAGCGAGCAATGGAAATTGCCGTCGCCAACATGGCCGACGATCGGCGAGAGCAGATTGAGCCGCGTCAGATCCTCTTCGGTTTCGGTGACGCAATCGGCCAATCGCGAGATCGGCACGCAAACGTCGGTCGCGACCACGCCAGCGCCGGGCCGCAGCGCCTTCACCGCCCAATAGGCGTCATGCCGCGCCTGCCAGAGCTTGGTGCGGTCCTCCGGCTTGGTGGTCCAGGTGAAACCGAGCCCGCCGCATTCGGAGGCGATCTCCTTGAAGTTCTTCGACTGCTCGGCGACCTCGGCCTCGCTGCCGTGGAACTCGAGCAGCAACAGCGGCGTCTCCGGCAGTGTCAGCTTCGAATAGGCGTTGCACGCCTTCACCTGCGCCGCATTCAGCAGCTCGATGCGGGCGACGGGAATACCGGTCTGGATTGCCAAAATCGTCGCCTGGCAGGCGCCGCGCACGGTCTCGAAAGAACAGGCGGCTGCCGCGATCGTCTCGGGGATGCCGCGCAATTTGATCGTCAGTTCGGAGATGATCCCGAGCGTGCCCTCGGCACCGACGAACAGATGCGTCAGGTCGTAGCCGGCGGAGGATTTCTTCGCCCGCGTGCCGGTGGTGATGATCTCGCCGTCGCCGCGCACCACTTTCAGCGCCAGCACGTTCTCGCGCATCGTCCCGTAGCGCACCGCATTGGTGCCGGAGGCGCGCGTCGCGGTCATGCCGCCGAGCGAGGCATCGGCGCCGGGATCGATCGGGAAGAACAGGCCCTGGTCGCGCAGATGCTCGTTGAGCGCCTTCCGCGTGACGCCGGGCTCGATCACGCAGTCGAGGTCCTCGGCATGCACGGCAAGCACCCGGTTCATGTCGTGCAGATCGATGCAGATGCCGCCGGCCGGCGCGTTCACCTGCCCCTCGAGCGAGGTGCCGGTACCGAAGGCGATCACGGGAACGCGATGTTTGGCGCAGATCCGCACCACATCCTGGATGTCGGCGGTCTCCTGCGCCATCACCACCGCGTCCGGTGGCTGCGGCGGCAGCCAGGTCGTGGTGTGGGCGTGCTGCTCGCGCACCGCCTGCGAGGTGATCAGGCGGTTGCCGAAGCGCGCCGCCAGCGCGTCGAGCGCGCCCTTCAGGGCCTGCGGCTCCGGACGCGCTGGATTGTTCGAGATCGTAGTCGCCACGTGAAATTTCCTCCCGGCTTTAGCCGACCGTGGCAAAGGTTATATAAGGGGTCAAGAGCGCGACACAAACTAACAGGAATGCATGATGACGACCGTTAATGCCGCCCGGGACATGAAGCTGCCCTCAGCCCCGTTCCTGTCCTCGGTGATGCAGATCGAGCCGCAATGGATCGACTATAACGGCCACCTCAACATGGCCTATTACAACGTGATGTTCGACCGCGCCATCGACGAGATCTGGCTGCAGCTCGGCATCGGCCCCGCCTATAAGAAAGAGCGCCACGGCTCGACCTTCACCGCCGAATGCCACGTGCGCTACCTGCGCGAGGTCCACCTCGGCGACCCCCTGCAGGTGACGGTCTATCTGCTCGGCGCCGACGACAAGCGGCTGCACACCTTCGAGGAGCTGCGACACGCGACGGAAGGCTGGATCTCGGCCACCTCCGAAAACATGTCGCTGCATATCGACATGAACTCGCGCAAGGTCGCCTCATTTCCATCCGACATCCGCGCCCAAATCAAGGCGATCGCGGATATCCATGCTTTGGTCCCGCGCCCCGAGGGCATCGGCCGCAGCGTGGCGATGCCCTCGCGCTAGGCCGGGTCATCTACACCCTGGAGCGGCCGCGTACCAAGCCCACGACTGCCGAGATCAGGAACAGGATGATGGCGATGAAGAAGATCGCCTTGGCGATCTCGATGGAGGCACCGGCGATGCCGCCGAAGCCCAGAATGCCGGCGATCAGCGCGATGACCAGAAACGTTACGACCCAGCCTAACATGGCCAAACCCTCTGCTTTCCGTTTCCGCCGGCACGATTGATCATCGCGCCGGACTTAGGGAAACAATCCGGCCCCAAAACGAAGGTTCCGGGCCGAAAATCTGCGAAATTTGCCGTTTTCGAAGGAACAATTCGCGCGCTGGTCGTGGCAGGCAACCCGGCACGTGAGACGGATAAAACCTGTCAAAACAGAGGAAGAGGCCCTATATGGCCTTTAATCCCTGCTAAGAAGGCTCCCCTTCACCGCACCACGGTGCCATCGTGGGGCCAAACGATTCGCGATGACCGAGCCGAGCAAGCTGTCCAATCAGGCCGTTCCCGAGCACCAGCCGTTGGCTGGCGGCATTGCCGCGCGTGCCCGCGCCGCCGCCGGCCCGCAATATCTCGCAGGCCTCAATCCCGAGCAGCGCGAGGCGGTGGAGACGCTCGACGGCCCGGTGCTGGTTCTGGCCGGCGCCGGTACCGGCAAGACACGGGTGCTCACCACCCGCATTGCCCATATCCTGAGCCAAAGCCGTGCGCGGCCGCACGAGATCCTGTCGGTGACCTTCACCAACAAGGCGGCGCGCGAGATGAAGCTGCGGCTCGGCCAGATGCTCGGCCAAGCTGTAGAAGGCATGCCGTGGCTCGGCACCTTCCACTCGATCGCGGGGCGCATTTTGCGCATCCATGCCGAGCTGGTGCAGCTCAAATCCAATTTCACCGTGCTCGACGTCGATGACCAGGTGCGGCTGCTGAAGCAATTGCTGCAGGCGGAGAACATCGACGACAAGCGCTGGCCGGCGCGAATGCTGGCCGGACTGATCGACACCTGGAAGAACCGCGGCCTGACGCCGCCGCAGGTGCCGGCTGGCGAGGCTGCGAGCTTCGCCAACGGCAAAGGCGGCAAGCTCTATGCGAGCTATCAGGAACGGCTGAAGATCCTTAACGCCGCCGATTTCGGCGATCTCCTGCTCGAGAACATCCGCCTGTTCCGCGAGAACCCGGATGTGCTCAGGCAATACCAGAGCCGCTTCAAGTTCATCCTGGTCGACGAATATCAGGACACCAACGTCGCGCAGTATCTCTGGCTGCGACTGCTCTCGCAGGCGCCGTCGTCCTCCACCTCTCCCCGCCTGCGGGGAGAGGTCGGATTGCGCAGCAATCCGGGTGAGGGAGAGCCGCCACGAGTCGAGTTCGCGGAGAGAGCCCCTCACCCCGCCCCTCTCCCCGCAAGCGAGGAGAGGGAGAAGACTCCCCCCAAGAACATCTGCTGCGTCGGCGACGACGACCAGTCGATCTACGGCTGGCGCGGCGCCGAGGTCGACAACATCCTGCGCTTCGAGCACGATTTTCCCGGCGCCAAGGTCATCCGCCTCGAGCGCAACTATCGCTCGACCGGCCACATCCTCGCAGCCGCCTCGCATCTGATCGCGCACAATGAAGGCCGGCTCGGCAAGACGCTGCGCACCGAGGACGAGGATGGCGAAAAGGTCACCGTCACCGGTTCCTGGGATTCGGAAGAGGAAGCGCGCGGGATCGGCGAGGAGATCGAGGATCTGCAGCGCGCCGGCGAGAATTTGAACGAGATCGCGATCCTGGTGCGTGCCTCGTTCCAGATGCGCGAGTTCGAAGACCGCTTCGTCACGCTCGGCCTGCCCTATCGCGTGATCGGCGGCCCGCGCTTCTATGAGCGCGCCGAAATCCGCGACGCGCTGGCCTACCTGCGCACGATCAATTCGCCGGCCGACGATCTCGCCTTCGAGCGCATCATCAATGTGCCGAAGCGGGGGCTGGGCGATGCCACCGTGCAGCTCTTGCACGACCACGCCCGCAAGCGCCGCATTCCCCTGTTCGAGGCGGCACGCGCGGTGGCGGAGACCGACGAGCTGAAGCCGAAGGCGCGCGGGAGCTTGCGCGGTCTCGTGCAGCAATTCGACCGCTGGCGGGCGCAGAGCGAGGTTACCGCGCACACGGAACTGGCCGAGATCGTGCTCGACGAGAGCGGCTATACCGAGATGTGGCAGAAGGATCGTTCGGCCGACGCCGCCGGCAGGCTCGACAACCTCAAGGAGCTCATTCGCTCGATGGAGGAGTTCGAGAACCTGCAAGGCTTCCTCGAGCACATTTCGCTGGTGATGGACCGCGACGGCGAAGCCGGCGACGAAGCGGTGTCGCTGATGACCCTGCATTCCGCCAAGGGCCTGGAGTTCGACAACGTCTTCCTGCCCGGCTGGGAGGAAGGCCTGTTTCCGAGCCAGCGCACGCTGGATGAGCAGGGCCGCGCGGGCCTCGAAGAAGAGCGCCGTCTCGCCCATGTCGGCCTCACCCGCGCCCGGCGCCGCGCCAAGATCTACTTCGCCACCAACCGCCGCATCCACGGCACCTGGTCGACCACGATTCCCTCGCGCTTCCTCGACGAGTTGCCGGCGCATAATGTCGAGATCACGGAATCCAAGGGCGGCTCCGGCTGGGGCGGCGCCGGCGGCTACGGCCCTTCGCGCTTCGACAATGTCGAAGCCTTCGGCTCGAGCTACACCACACCCGGCTGGCAGCGCGCCCAGGCCAACCGCTCCCGCAACCAGAACCGCGGCGGCGGCTCACGCGGCGGATTCGACGAGGAGCAATCACCCTTCGGCGGCTTCGGACGCAACAAGCGCGCACCCGTGGTAATCGAGGGCGAACTGGTGGCGAAATCCACCGGGACTGTTTCGGAATTCTCGCTCGACGACCGCGTGTTCCACCAAAAATTCGGCTACGGCCACGTGGTGAAGATCGACGGCAACAAGCTCACCATCGCCTTCGAGAAGGCCGGCGAGAAAAAGGTGGTCGATAGTTTCGTGGAGCGGGTGTAAGAGAGTGTCCTGCGGGTCGCTCACTTAACGCCGGCAGGCAGGCTTTAAGGTCTACATGATCCAAAGAGAGGTTTCATGCTGACCAATAGCCGCGAGATCATACGCCGCCTGGAGCGGGACGGATGGATACTTGTTCGAGTTACCGGCTCTCACCACGTGTTCAAGAATCCCGTATCTGGCGAAACGCTAGTCATTCCGCACCCAAAGAAAGACTTGGGGAAGGGATTGGTACGTGCCATCTATAAAGGCGCAGGCTGGAAGCCCGATTGAGGTTGGCCATGGCTCATTACGTCGCGATCGTTGAGGATGCCGGACCTGAGCACAGCATAGGTGTCTGGTTTCCGGACCTGCCAGGCTGCACGTCCGGCGGCGATGATATCGATGAGGCCTTGCGTAATGCGCCGGAAGCCTTGCAGCTATACGCGGAAACCCTAGAAAATGATGGCAAGTCGTTGCCGCGTCCGCGAACACTGACCGAGCTGAAGACCGATCCGGAGATCGCGAACGATATTAAGACCTACATGGTCGCGCTGGTTGAATTGCCGGCACGCGCTCACGCGGCGGAATGAACTGATCGTCGTTTCGACGGATTGCGGAACGCGCCGGGCGCACCTATGTAGTGCCGGCCCTCCTCCGTGCGCGGTCAAGCGTCGCGTCACCCCTTGCCACATTCTAGATCACGTCACCATCAGCCATGTCGCCGATCATCTCCGTTTCCAATCTTTCAAAGGTCTATGGCTCCGGCTTCAGGGCGCTGAACAACATCAATCTCGATATCCGGCGCGGCGAGATCTTTGCGCTGCTGGGGCCGAATGGCGCCGGCAAGACGACGCTGATCAGCATCATCTGCGGCATCGCCAATCCGAGTGAAGGCAGCGTCGCGGTCAACGGCCACGACATCATCAAGTCCTACCGCGCCGCGCGCTCGCTGATCGGCCTCGTGCCGCAGGAGCTGCACACCGATTCCTTCGAGACGGTGTGGGCGACCGTGAGCTTCAGCCGCGGCCTGTTCGGCAAGCCGAAAAACCCGGCTTATATCGAGAAGGTGCTGAAGGATCTCTCGCTGTGGGAGAAGAAGGATTCCAAGATCATCACGCTGTCGGGCGGCATGAAGCGCCGCGTGATGATTGCAAAGGCGTTGTCGCACGAGCCGCAGATACTGTTCCTGGACGAGCCGACTGCCGGCGTCGACGTCGAGTTGCGCAAGGGCATGTGGGAAGTGGTGCGGACGCTGCGGGATGCCGGCGTCACCATCATCCTGACCACGCATTACATCGAGGAAGCCGAGGAGATGGCGGACCGGATCGGCGTCATCAACAAGGGCGAGATCATCCTGGTCGAGGACAAGGCCAAGCTGATGTCAAAGCTCGGTAGGAAGCAGCTCAAGCTGCATCTGGCGCACAAGATCGACGCCGTTCCGCCGGCGCTCGCGCCCTATCATCTCGTGCTGTCGGAAGGCGGCAACGAACTGATCTATGACTACGACACCGCGGGCGAACGCACAGGCATCACCAGCCTGCTCGGCGATCTCCGCAATGCCGGGATCCGTTTCTCCGACCTCGAGACCAGCCAGTCTTCGCTGGAAGATATCTTCGTCAGCCTGGTGAGGGCGCCATGAATTATCGGGCGATCCGCGCAATCTATTTGTTCGAAATGGCGCGCACCTGGCGCACGCTGCTGCAGAGCATCGTCTCGCCTGTCGTGTCGACCTCGCTCTATTTCGTGGTGTTCGGCGCCGCGATCGGCTCGCGGATCACGGAGGTCGAGGGCGTCAGCTACGGCACCTTCATCGTGCCCGGGCTCGTGATGCTGTCGGTGCTGACGCAGAGCATCGCCAATGCGTCCTTCGGCATCTATTTCCCGAAATTCGTCGGTACGATCTATGAAATCCTTTCGGCGCCGATCTCCTATTTCGAGATCGTCATCGGCTATGTCGGGGCGGCCGCGACCAAATCGATCATCCTGGGGCTCATCATCCTGGCGACGGCCGGATTATTCGTGCCGCTGCACATCAATCACCCGATCTGGATGCTGACGTTCCTGGTGCTGACCGCCGTCACTTTCAGCCTGTTCGGTTTCATCATCGGCATCTGGGCCGATGGATTCGAGAAGCTGCAGATGATCCCGATGCTGGTGGTGACGCCGTTGACTTTCCTGGGCGGCAGCTTCTATTCCGTGAACATGCTGCCCCCGGCCTGGCACACCATCGCCCTGCTCAATCCGGTGGTCTACCTGATCTCCGGCTTCCGCTGGAGTTTCTTTGAGATCGCCGATGTCGGCGTCGGCCTGAGCCTCGGCATGACCCTGGGCTTCCTCGCCATCTGCATGGCGATCGTCTGGTGGATCTTCAGGACGGGCTATCGCTTAAAGAACTGATTGCCACAGCCGTAGCCCGGATGGAGCGATCAGCGATAGCAGCGGAAATGCCCTGAGTGGGTGTAGTAGCCGCGGCAGCGATGGCCACGGTGCCAACCGCGATTGGGCAGGCCGAGCACGCCGTTGACCGCGCCCACGGCGCCGCCGACGCCGGCGCCGACGGCCCCACCAACCACGCCGCCGACCGGACCGGCGATCCGATTGCCCTCGTAGGACCCTTGCTGCGCACCGCGCACGATGCCTTGGGCGTGTCCGAGATGAGGCATCGCAAGCAGTGCGAGGATGATGGCGGCAGCCGCAAGCAAGAGCCGCAATGGGGTGACGTCAGGCAGCGCCAGCGTCTTGACCTTGGTCTTCTTCATCGCAATTCCCAAAAATGCACGGCAAATTGTACCGTCAGGCGGGAATGTGAAACACTCTTGCGGCCAAATGGTTGCGCGTCTGTGACGAATTCGAGTCGTCTGCTCACAACTCGCGAAAAAGTCAGCAGGCCGGTGCCGGATTTCTCCGATCGCGCCTTGCTTGCGCCGCTCGTTATATTAACGATGCATAGGCGGGCTACTGGAACCCGAGCCGGATTCCGGGCATAGTGGATGCCGGGGACGGAGAGCCACGACGCTGCAATGGTAGGCCTGGAGGGCCAAAGTAAGATGCGTACGTTCCTCGTTGCTTTCACCGCCCTGACGCTGACGTTTGCCGGCGCCGCACAGGCCAAGGTCGCCATCACCGTCGACAAGGACAACCAGCAGATGACCGTCGCGGTCGACGGCGTCGAGCGGTATCACTGGCCGGTCTCGACCGGCATCCCCTCCTACGAGACGCCGAGCGGCAGCTTCCGTACCTTCCGCATGGAGGAAGACCACTACTCCAAGGAATTCGACGACGCGCCGATGCCGCATTCGATCTTCTTCACCAAGATCGGGCATGCGATCCACGGCACCGACTCCGTCAACCGCCTCGGCAGCCCCGCCTCGCATGGCTGCGTGCGGCTGTCGCGCGCCAATGCCGCCACGCTCTATGCGCTGGTGCAGGAGCAAGGCGTGCTCAACACCACGGTGACGCTGACCGGATCCTCGCAAGTGGCGCTCGCGCGCAATCCGAAGCGCGGCAATGCCGCGGTCGCCCGCCGCGCACCGCAGCAGTACGACCAGCAATATGAGGCCGCCGCCGGCGATCCCGTCATGATCACACCGCAACAGCAGCAGCAATTGCCGCAGGCGCGCGCCGACGACGGCTACATCTATCCGGCCGACGGCAGCTCCACCGCGCAGATGTATCCGGCGCCGCGCAGCCGCCGCGTCTACGATACGCAGACCTACTATCGCCAAGATACGCAGACCTATTATCGCCAACCGCAGCAATATTCCGACCGCTACGCGCCGGCGCCGCAAGGCTATTACTACCAGCAGCGCCCGCGCGGGTTCTTCACGTCCCAGGATTGACCAGCGCAGAACTGGTCGACATTTCAGAGCGGGATGGCTTCGTCCCGCTCTTTTTCTTTGCCTGATCTTTGCCTGCGCACGATCGCCATCGACACGCCTGCGTGAACCTAAATTGACAACGCCTGCTGCGTCCGTATTGTGTCTAATTGTTTCGCTGGATTTCCCATGACACAGGAAGAAATATCCGGTTTTTGCATCGATTCGCTCGCGAAAGTGCTGCGGATCGCAAAGGACCGGATCAAGACCGATACGAAATTCAACCGGCTCGGGCTCGATTCGGCGATGGTCGTCTATGTCATGATGGAACTCGAGGAGAAGTTCGACCTCGAGCTTTCGACCGACGACTTCTACGACTATCCCACGGTCGATGCGCTGTCGCGTTACCTCGCTGAAAAGCTCGCGGCCCGCTCCGCTGCCTGATCCCTTATCGTCGCCGGATATCATTGGCCAAGATGGAGACGTTTTCCTCGCTGGTGGCGCTGCTGGCAAAGCGGGCGGAAACGCAGCCCGACGCGCGCGCCTATATCTTCCTCTCCGACCGTGGCGCGGAGGAAGCGGTCCTCACCTTTCGCGAGTTGCATGACGCCGCCCGCGCGCTGGCGGCACGGCTCGGCGAAGTCACCCGACCCGGCGATCGCGCGATGCTGGTGTTTCCGCCCGGCCTCGAATTCGTCGTCGCCTTCTTCGGCTGCCTGATCGCGCGCGTGATCGCGGTGCCGATGATGATGCCGCGCCGGCAGAGCGCGCGCGACTCCAGCGCCGCGATTATGTCCAATTGCGAACCTGCGATCGCGCTCACCAGTTCGGCCTTCGCCATCCGCGGCGATCTGCAGGAGCGGTTTTCGCGCGAAGGCCTGCAGTGGCTGGCCGTCGATCTCGAGACGGCGCCGGCGCAGCCTGCGGCCGATCTGCCGCTTCCCGCCCGAGACGATGTCGCCTTCCTGCAATACACCTCGGGCTCGACCTCGGAGCCCAAGGGCGTCGCCGTCAGCCACGGCAACCTGCTCGCCAACCTCGAGATGATCCGCATCTCGCTCGGCAACACCGAGCGGTCGACCTATGTCAATTGGGTGCCGCTCTACCACGACATGGGGCTGATCCTGAACACGCTGGAGGCGCTCTATGTCGGTGCGCTCTGCGTGCTGATGGCGCCGAACGCCTTCACCCAGCGGCCGCTCAACTGGCTGCGCGCGATCAGCGACTATCGCGCCGAGGTCGCTTGCTGCCCGAATTTCGGCTACGATCTCTGCGTCAGCCGCTACCGCGCCGAGCAGATGCAGGGCGTCGATCTCTCGTCCTGGAAGATCGCGCTCAACGGCGCCGAGCCGGTGCATGCCGAAACGATCGCGCAATTCATCGAGACCTTTGCCGGTCACGGATTCGATCCCCGCGCCGCGTTTCCTGCCTATGGCATGGCGGAAGCGACGCTCCTGATCTCCGGCGGCCACCGCGGCGCCGGCCATGTGACGCGCGATGTCAGCCGCGCGGCGCTGCAGGCGCATCGGGCCGAAGCGCCGGCTGATACGGCCGACAGCCAAACGCTGGTCGGCTGCGGCCGCGCGCTTGAAGGCGAGCGGATCGCGATCGTCGATCCCGACACCTGCGCGCGCCTGCCTGTCGATCAGGTCGGCGAGGTCTGGGTCAACGGAGCCAATGTCGCGGGCGCCTATTGGAACAATCCGGAAGCGACCAAGGCAGGGTTGCATGCGCGCATCGCGGGTGCTGACGACGGCGCGAACTGGCTGCGCACCGGCGACCTCGGCTTCCTCGATTCCGCGGGCGAACTCTACATCACCGGGCGGATCAAGGACCTCATCATCGTCCGCGGCATCAACCACTATCCGCAGGATATCGAACGCACGGTGCAAGCAGCGCATTCGGCGCTCCGCGCCAATTGCGGCGCGGCGTTCTCTGTTAGCGACGCGCATGGTGACGAAACGCTTGTTGTCGTGCAGGAGGTCGAGCGCACCGAACGCAACCGGATCGACGGCGCCGAGATGAAGGGCGTGATCCGCGAGCATGTCACCGACCAGCACGAATTGTTCGCGCGCCATATCGTGCTGATCCGGCCGGGGACACTGCCGAAAACCACCAGCGGCAAGATCCAGCGCAGCCTGGCGCGCCGGCTGTGGTCCGATGGTCGGTTCGAGGATCTCGCCGCGGACGCGGATTGATCAGAAGTCGACCTTCGCCGCCTCGCCGTCGCGGATGCTGGCGGCGATGCCTTCCATCATCTTGGTCGCGATGCTCGGGCGGTAGTGGATGAAATCCGCAAAATTCGCGCGGTCGCGGGTCAGCGCGTTATCGACGCGGTAGTTGATGAAATTGCTGTTCGGCCGGCCCGCCACGATCCGTTTCAAGGCTGCATTGCATGCCTCGCGGTCCGCTGCGGCTGATGTGCCGGGCTGCGGCATCTTGCTTTGGACGGTCGGCGGCACGACGATGACGACACTGGTCTCAAGCGGAAGTCTCTTGACCGCCGCATCGAGCCGCGCGACGTCGGGAAGCATCTCGCGCTCCGCGAGGGTGGCCGCCGGCGGCGGATCGCGCGGCGGACTGATCTCGCGGAAGGTGCCGGGGAGCCAGATATCCTCGTAGCTGAAGAAGCCGGTGGGGTCCCTGCGCTGATGCCAGCCGAGACCGATGGAGAGACGTTGGAACGTGCGCTCGATCGTCGTCCATGACAGCATGTTTGTCGCGTAGGCGAGCGAGCTTGCGCCATAGAGCCAGTCGGGGAAGGTGCCAGGCGGCGACTGCACCGGCACATGCGCGCACCACCAGGGATCGACGACGAATACCAACGCGCCCACGCGGCGGTGATGGCGCAGGAAGAAATCGAGCAGCATGAGCTGCTCATGGGGATTGCCGCCGGTCATGTAGAGCTGGACGAAACGCAGGCCGGTCGCCCTCGACAGCTCGGACGGTTCAAGCATCTGCGCGGTCGAATTGCCGATGATGGCGGAATCGAAATTCGGATCGCGCGCGCGGCTTGCCGCTGATGTGAGCGTGTTCCGATCGTCGACGCCGTCGATCCCGAGCAAGCCAAACTTTCCGGTGTCATAGGGGTCGACCAGGATCATCAGCGCGTAGAGCAGCAGCAGGCCGCCAACAAGCGTGCCGACACAGTTGGCGAGGCAACGGCCCCATTCGGGCGACGTGTCAGAACTGGTAGTAGGCGAAGCCACGAACGTTCCCTTCTCCAAGCAAGATCAGGATGGCCAATAGGCCGAGGCCGGCCACCACACCAAGCCAGGGCCGCGGCCGCTGCATCACGCGATCGACGATGTCCTGGGTCGCCGGCAGCAGGAAGGCCATCAGCGGAACGACCACGAGCGGCCACAAATGTTTCCCCTCCGACAGGTTGGGCGAAACGGCGAGGCCGTGGAAGATGTTCAAGGCTGCATCCAGCGTGCCGGCGCGGAAGATGACGCCGGTCAGCAGCACGAAGATCACCGTCAGCGCCCATCCGGCGAGCGCAGGCAGCCGCGGCCCGTAGCGGCGCCACAACGAGCAGAAGACCAGCGCCAGACCATGCAGCGTGCCCCACAGCACGAAGGTCCAGCTCGCGCCGTGCCAGAGGCCGCACAGCGCCATGGTCAGCACCATCACGGCGAAATATTGGAGCTGGTAGAAGCGCCGCGGCACCATGCGCTTGTTGGCGAGCGGAAAGAACAGATATTCGCGCAGGAACGTCATCAGGGTGATGTGCCAGCGCTGCCAGAAATCCTGGATGCTGGTGGAACGGAACGGCGCATCGAAGTTGTAGGGCAGCTTGACGCCGAACAAGAGGCCGAGCCCGACCGCGATGTCGGAATAGCCGGCGAAGTCGTAGAGGATCTGGATGCCGAAGGCGAGCGCCAGCCATGCGTCGCCATTGCTCACCGGACCTTCAAGCGCCCGCGCATAGATCGGATCGATCAGCCGCGCAATGCGGTCGCCGAGCAGGATCTTCTCGACGAGCCCGATCAGGATGAAGGCGATGCCGATGCAGAATTCGCGCTGCCAGCCCGGCGCATAGACCTTCTTGCCGAACTGCTCCATCACCTGCGACCAGCGCACCAGCGGTCCGGCCAGCGCCTGCGGGAAGAAGGAAATATAGAGCGCGTAGCGGTTCAGCGAATAGGTCGGCGCCTTTCCGTTGCGCAGATCGACCAGATACATGATGTGGTGGAAGGTGAAGAAGGAGATGCCGAGCGGCAGCACGATGTCGAGCGCGGGCATCGGCCGGCCCAGCGCCAGGCCGATATTGTAGGCGAGGAAATTCGCGTATTTGAACCAGCCGAGCACGCCGAGATTGGCAACGATCGCCGCGGTGATGATCCACGGCAGCTTGGTCCTGGCATACACCATCGCGGCAACCCAGTTGACCAGGATCGACAGGATCAGGAGCAGGACGAAGGGCGGATTGCCGTAGGCGTAGAACACCAGCGACATCAGGACGAGCGTCCAGATCCGCCACTGCGGATGCGGATCGACGAATCGATAGATGAGGATTGCCGCCGGCAGGAAGCCCAGCAGGAAAGGGTAGTCGTTGAACAGCATCAGCCGGCGATCTCAGGCATGACCGAGGTTACTCACCTTATCCGCCGGAAGCCGACGACTATCCGTGCTCGAGCTCGGCCACGTCCGGCGCCGGCTCGTGCAGCAGGCGCAGCGCGATCTTCTCCGCGCTCGGCACCTTGACATTCCAGGCCAGTCCCAGCGCGGCAAGCAATCGGATGAAGAGATAGCCCGGATCGAATTCGAACCATCGCAACCCGAACGCCGCCGAATAAGGGAAGGCATGGTGATTGTTATGCCACCCCTCGCCCCACGCCAACCATGCCATTACGCCGAGATTGCGGCTGTTGTCACCCCGGGTGCGGTAGGGACGTGCGCCGAACGTATGCATGACCGAGTTGATCCCCGACATCGCCTGCTCGACCACGAACATGCGCACCACGCCGCCCCAGAGGAACCCGGCCACCGCACCCCACAGGCTGCCGGCAACGAGCCCGCCAATGACGGTCGGGATCAATAGCCCCAGCAGCACCCAGGCGAAATAGTAGCTGTTGACCCGGACCAGCACCGGCTGCGCCATCAGGTCCGGGACGTAGTGGGCGACGTTCGGATAATCATGCTCGATCATCCAGGTCAAATGTGCATGCAGGAAGCCGCGCAGGCGGCCGAGGAAGCTCTCGCCATGCAAATTGGGCGAATGCAGGTCGCCCTCGTGATCGCTGAGCTCGTGGTGGCGGCGATGCATCGCGGCCCATGATACCATCGGCCCCCTTCCCGCCATCGAGCCCATGATGATCAGCATCGCGCTCACCGCCGTGCTTGTTGCGAAGGCGCGGTGCGTGAACAGCCGGTGGTAGCCGACGGTAAGGCCGAGGCCCGTGACCAGCCACATCACGAAAAACAGGCTGATCTCGAGCGCCCCGATCGGACGATAGAACAAGGCGCCAAGCGCGATCAATGTCCCGATGAATGGCAAAACATCAAACAGGATGAAATGCCGCCGCTGCAATCGATGAAAGTGCCGGCTCCGGATAATCCGATGGTCGCGCATGATGAATGGAACAATTAGGAAACAAGTTCCATCAGTATCGAGTCCGCCCACGGCCCGCAACCGTTGCGGTGGATTGTCCGGCCAAACCGCGAACGCGGGCGGCCGGTGTTGCAAAAATATCGAGATCACTACTCGCCGTCGCGCAACCGCCGGTAAACCGCGCCCAGGATGTTGGAATAATCGTCGGTCCAGACCCGCTGCTTCTCATCGGCCTCGGTCTCGGCCCACTGGTCGGACGAGGCGAGCTTGCCGACATCGGCCTCCTCGCGTGCGGAGATCACGACCGAGGTCGAGAAAATGTACTCGCTGTCGCGGCCGGAATCCTCGCTGTAGACCCAGCTCTTGAGGTCATTGGCCTCGGCGATGCCGACCACGACGCTGGAAAGCTCGAGGTGACGGTTGGAGACATGCATCACAACCGCGCCCTGCGGCGCCAGCTTCGCCCTGTAGATCGCCATCGCCTCCTCCGTCGCCAGATGGATCGGGATCGCGTCGGATGAATAGGCATCGACGATGATGAGGTCGTAGATGCCATCAGGCTCGCGGGCGAAGGTGAGCCTGGCATCGCCGATCACCGGCTTCAGGTCGGGCGCGCAGTTCTGGATGTAGGTGAAATATTTCGGATCGCGCGCGGTATCGACCATGGTCTGGTCGATCTCGAAGAACTTCCATTGTTCGCCCGGCGCCGCCGCGCAAGTGAGCGTGCCCGAGCCGAGTCCGATCACGGCCACCTTAAGCGGCGCGCCCTTGCGCTCGCGCATCGCCGTGATCGCCTGCCCGATGCCGCCGTCCTTGTAATAATAGGTGATGGGTTCGGGCCGCCCGGTTGCCGGCGTGCCGTCGTCATTCTTGAATCGCTCGGCGCCGTGAATCGTGGTGCCGTGCATCAGCACGTGATACTGGCCGTTCGGCGTCACCACGATCTTGTGCACGCCGAAGAAGCTGCGCACGGTCTCGACCCGCCCTTCATCGGACGGATAAGCGCGCAACAGTACCAGCGCGACCACGACGGTCGCGAAGATCTTCCAGCGGTTGGCCTTGAGCGCGAGCGCCAGCAGCGCCGAGAGCACGCCGACCGTACCGATCACCCACGCCCGCCGCTCGTCGAGCCAGTTGAACAGCGTCCCGGTTGAATAGGACGGCGCGATCAGCGCCACCGCGAGCACGGCAAGGAACGGCCAGTACCAGGCGCTCCAGCGCGGCAGCCGCTCATCCCCGTCGGACGGCCGGCACAACGCGGCGAGCGCCAGCAGGATCGGATATTCCGCCACCCAGGAGAAGGTGAACGGCGCGATCAGGCCGGCGAACAGGCCGCCGACCATGCCGCCGAACGACAGCGCCACGTAGAAGCCGGTAAGGTATTTTGCCGCCGGCCGGGTCCGCGCCAATTCGCCATGGCAGGCCATCGCGATGATGAAGAAGCAGAGCTGATGTCCGCCGAGCGTCAGTAGCAGATTCTGCTCACCGCCGACCGCGAGCAGGATGACGACGCCCGCAATCGCAAGCGGTTGCAGCATCAACATCCATCTGTGCGGAAACAGCGGGCGCGACTGGAACACCAGCACCCAGGTCAAGAGGTAAAGCGACAGCGGCAAGACCCAGAGCAGCGGCGCTGCGGCAACGTCGGTCGAGATATGCGCGGTCACCGCGATCAGAAGGCCGGAGGGCACCGCGGCGAGGAAGATCCAGCGCAGGCGCAACAGCCAGGAAGGCGCCGGCGCATCGGAATCATCGGCCGGCAAATTCAGCGCCGCCGCGCTCGCGGGCGAACGCAACAGCAGCACGCCGCAGCACGCGATCAAGAGGATCAACAGGCCATAGCCCCCGGTCCAGATCAGGTTCTGCGCGCGCAGCGTGAACATCGGCTCCAGCAGCACCGGATAGGACAACAGCGCGAGAAAGCTGCCGATATTCGAGGACGCGTAGAGGAAGTACGGATCGGGACCGTTGGGATGGCCGGTGCGCACGAACCAGGCTTGCAGCAGCGGGTTGTTGGCGGCGAGTGCGAAGAACGGCAGGCCGATCGAGACCGCGAACAGGCCGAGCAGCCAGAACGCATAACCTGATGTCGGCGGATCGCCCCAGCCGCTCCGGATCGCGAGCGGCAGCGTCAGTATGGCCGCGACCAAAAGCAAGAGATGCACCGCGACCGGAGCGGCGCGGCTCTTCAGCTTCATCAGGTAATGCGCGTAAGCGTAGCCGGCGAGCAGTAGCGACTGGAAGAACACCATCGCTACCGACCACACCGCCGGCGAGCCGCCGAGCCGTGGCAGCACCATCTTGGTGAACAGCGGTTGCACCGAGAACAACAGCAGCGCGCTGACGAAGATCGCCGTGGTGTAGACGATCAATACCAGCCGGTTTCGCGCGGCGGACGGCTTAGAAGTCATGAAAGCTCCGGCTTGGGCCCGGCGGACACCGGCGGCGGGATTTCCGGCGGGGGCACGCCAGAGGTTTCTCGTTGAGCATACGGCAGCATGGCCGGCAATGTAACCCGGTCACGTGGACGTGACGGCGTGGCGCTGCGGAACAGCAACACGCTCCAACATTACGGTTTCATAACTGAGTACCTCGCAATGCGGGGGCGAGGCCTGATTCAATTGTCAAACAGCTCTCTCCGCTGTCATCGTCCGCGAAAGCGGACGATCCAGTATTCCAGAGACCGCAGTGCTTGAGCGGAGACGCCGCGGGTTACTGGATGCCCGCCTTCGCGGGCATGACGGTGGAATTGGTGGAGGATATGCGTTCGCATTCTCGCGGCATGCATTGCCCGAGCTTTGCGTTACTTTCCACCCTCCTCGATCGCAGAGGGCGCAGGGAAAGCCGGGTGCCGGTTGCACCCGTGGGCCCCGTGCAACAAAAAGCACGGGGGTAGGACCACAGGTCAACCGAAGCAACTCCGGCTTTCCCTGCGCGATGGTTTTACGGCTTACTTCGTGCTCTCCCCGGTGACCGGGCTTTCTTGCCACCGTCATCTCGCGCGCAAACTTGTTTGCGCAAAAAACTTAGCGCCAGCGTCGGGGCGCCAGAACCACACGACTTCGCCGTCCGCGAGTGCCACGCTCGTCAGTCGCAACACCCGCGTCCACCGCATCCCACCGCAACGTTCGTGACGATCGCGAGCCGCCCCTCTCTTGGGTGAGACGCGCGGAGTTAAATCACTGATTTGCCCGACGACGGAAGCGGAATATTTTTCGCCGATAGTCTGGACAGACTTTCGGTGATTTGCCCGTCGGGTTGTTATGTCGCACCTCGCGCGCCGAACCCACGCTCGTCATTCCGGGGCGCACGAAGTGCGAGCCCGGAATCCATTTCGCCGCTTGCGTCTGTGGCTCGATGGATTCCGGGTTCGCGCTGACGCGCGCCCCGGAATGACGATCGAGCAAGTGGCGAAATAGTATATTGCGTGCAACGATGGGCTAGTGGCGAACCGATGGGAAAATGAAGCGGACATGAACGAAACGGACGTCGTCATCATCGGCGCGGGGCATAACGGCCTCACCTGCGCGGCCTATCTCGCGATGGCGGGCCTGCGCGTGAAAGTGGTCGAGCGCCGCAAGGTCGTTGGCGGCGCGGCGGTGACGGAGGAATTCCATCCCGGGTTCCGCAACTCGGTCGCGGCCTATACGGTGAGCCTGCTCAACCCGAAGGTCATTGCGGATCTCAGGCTCGCCGAGCACGGCCTGCGGATCGTCGAGCGCCGCGCCCAAAATTTTCTGCCTTCCCCTGAAGGCAGTTATCTCCTCACCGGCGAAGGCCGCACCACGGAATCCGTCGCCAGGCTCAGCGCGCATGATGCCGAGGAGATCGGCATCTTCTCGCGCCGGTTGGAGGCGATCGCCGACGTGCTGCGCCAATTCGTGCTGCGTGCGCCGCCGAACATCGTCGAGGGATTTGGCGCGGACGCGCTCCGCGAGGTCTTCAACGCGCTCGGCTCCGCCAACCTCTTGCGCAAGCTCTCGCTGGAACAGCAGCGCGACCTGCTCGACCTCTTCACCCGTTCGGCCGGCGAAATGCTTGACGAACGGTTCGAGAACGACCTGGTGAAAGCGCTGTTCGGCTTCGACGCCATCGTCGGCAATTATGCGAGCCCCTACGCCGCGGGCTCGGCCTACTTGATGCTGCACCACGCCTTCGGCGAGGTGAACGGCAAGAAGGGCGTCTGGGGCCACGCGGTCGGCGGCATGGGCACGATCACGCAGGCGATGGCGGCCGCGGCGCGCGCGCATGGCGCCGAGATCGACGTGGATGCCGGCGTGCGCGAGGTGATGGTCGAGAGCGGCCGCGCCGCCGGTGTCGTGCTCGACAACGGCACGACCATCCGCGCCAGATATGTCGCCGCCAACGTCAATCCGAAACTGCTCTACACGCGGCTGATGCCGGCGGGCGCGCTGGCGCCGGAATTCCTGCGGCGGATGTCGCGCTGGCGCAACGGCTCCGGCACCTTTCGCATGAACGTCGCGTTGAGCGCCCTGCCCTCCTTCACCGCGCTGCCTGGCGCAGGCGACCACCTCACGGCCGGCATCATCATCGCGCCGAGCCTTGGCTATATGGACCGCGCCTGGCTCGATGCGCGCGGCTCCGGCTGGAGCCGCGAGCCCGTGGTCGAGGTGCTGATCCCCTCGACGCTGGACGATTCGCTGGCACCGGCGGGACAGCATGTCGCGAGCCTGTTCTGCCAGCACGTCGCGCCGGAACTGCCCGACGGCAAATCCTGGGACGACCATCGCGACGAGGTCGCCGACCTCATGATCGCGACGGTCGACCGATACGCGCCCGGCTTCGCCTCAAGCGTGCTCGGCCGGCAGGTGCTCTCGCCGCTCGATCTGGAGCGGCAGTTCGGCCTGTTGGGCGGCGATATCTTCCACGGCGCGCTGACGCTGAACCAACTCTTCTCAGCGCGCCCGATGCTCGGCCACGCCGACTACCGCGGCCCCGTGAGGGGGCTCTATCACTGCGGCTCCGGCGCCCATCCCGGCGGCGGCGTCACCGGCGCCCCCGGCCACAACGCCGCGCAGGCGATCCTGAGCGATCACCGCTCCCTGTTCGCAAAGCGTTGAAAAGGCTGTGGACAACCTGTGAATCACCGGTGGAAGCCAATGTGCATCCGACCGGTCAGGCTGCCGCGCGATCGTCGGCAAGCACGACTGCAATTCAAGTCGCATTTCATCCGCGCGACAGCTTGGACTCCCTCCCCCGCTTGCGGGAGAGGGAGCGCAGCTTCACCGCGGCAACACTTCAACCTGTTCGGATCATGCTCTAAGTCCGGGTGGAGAACCCTGTTGAAAACCCCGGCATTCCCGGCTGGCAACTTCTCCATGACGGCCACGCAACGCACCGGAAGGCGAACGCGTCGCGAGCTGAGGTGACCGATCCGGTTCACCGTCGCTTGCGGCGAGGGCGGTCGATGAGAAAATCGTCCAGCTTGGAGCCGGCACCGAGCCGCTTTGCCAGCCATCGTGGCTGTTTGCCGCGACCCGACCACGTCTCTCCAGGATTTTTCGGATTCCGATATTTGGGGAAAACCTTTGGATAAGGACGGCGGCTACGATCTGGTTTCGTAGCTTCGCCGGGCGACTGGAGCTTACGCAGCCGTTCCTCGAGCGTGGCTTTCTCGCTGACTATTCGTTGCGTCAGCTCGGCCGCTACTCGTTCATGGAGCGCCCACAGTGCATCTGTGGACAGGGATCGGAAGCCATCGCTTTTCATCGAGTTGCGCCCAAGGAATCAACAGAGCGCACTTACCAAGCGCGCCGGACGCAAACAAGCGGTCCCGATGCCATTTGGCGCATCCTTATAGGGAGCAGTTCCGATTCAGGTCTTCAAGGCATCGGGCTCGCGCATTCAAGCGGCTGCGATAAAGTCCTGTCCTCTGTCTTCGAGGTCTTCTGGCAGCCATTTCCCGTTGTTCCCGTTGTCTAGCAAAAACCCTTGCTTCGGCCTCCCGGACCTGCCGTCGAAGATCGTGAAGTTCGGCAATGCGCTGGGCCATCAGCTTCAAAGTCTTGCGAAGAATTCCGGCCCACATGCTTTTGCAACCACTCATTATCACTCCTGAATAAAACTACTATAAATTTAACTAAAACAACGGGTTGCATCATGCATCGTCCGCGTGAACTTTCCATTATGGGAAAACTACGGATTTTTGGCGCGGAACCGCTCCGAGGCAGAGCAAAGAGTTCCTCGAGATTTCGGCTCCCTGCTGACTCGCGGCAATCCAGGATGATATTGCGATCGCAATTGACGCTGAGTTCCGGATGAAGTCGAAACGGTTCCCCCAAATGCTGCAGAAACCTACCCATCGCGCCAGCCTCGCGCTTCCCGACGAGCAGACCGCCAAGCGGCTGGTCGACGCGCTGAGCGAGATATTCTTCGAGGGCGAGACGGCGATTGCCGCGTTCGAGCGGCCGGACGGGCGCTGGGAGGTCACAGCGCATTTTGCCGATGCGCCGGACCAGGCGCTGATGCGCGAACTCGTCGCCAATGCGGCTGGCGAAGAGATTGCAAAGACCATCGCCTTCGACACTGTCGAGGCCAAGGACTGGGTCAAGGCCAGTCTCGAGGACCTCGTTCCCGTGCCGGCCGGGCGCTTCGTCGTGCATGGCCAGCACGATCGCGCCCGGGTGCCGGCGAACAAGCTCGGCATCGAGATCGAGGCGGCGCTGGCCTTCGGCACCGGCCACCACGGCACCACGCGCGGATGCCTGCTGCTGCTCGATCACGTGCTGAAGGCGCATCATCCGCGCCGCGTGCTCGACCTCGGCACCGGCACCGGCGTGCTGGCGATCGCCGCGGCGAAGGCGCTGCACGGCGCGGTGCTGGCAAGCGACATCGATCCGCCATCGGTCAAGGTCGCGCGCGAGAACGCCGAGCTGAACCAGACCGGACACCTCGTGACGACGATCCGCGCCACCGGTTTCTCCGCGCCGCAATTCGCCGCGCACGGCCCGTTCGACCTCGTGCTGGCGAACATCCTCGCCAATCCGCTGCGGCAATTGGCGGGGCCGATGGTGCGGCATCTCGCGCCTTCAGCGCTCGTGATCCTGTCGGGGCTTTTGACGCATCAGGCGGGAGGCGTGATCGCCGCCTACCGCGCGCGCGGGCTGGTGCCGTTACGGCATCTGAGAATCGAGGGATGGAGCAGCCTGCTGCTGCGCTCCACGCGTTAGAGCAGCGTGATCCGATCAAGTTGAAATGCAGCCGCGATGAAGCTGCGCCCCCTCTCCCGCTTGCGGGGGAGGGCTGGGGTGGGGCTATCGCCGCATTGGGACTCCCCGAGGGGAGAGAGCCCTCACCCGGCGCTACGCGCCGACCTCTCCCGCAAGCGGGAGAGGTGAGGTGAACTCGCTGCCGATTCAATCGAATCGCATCACGCCATAGACTGATCGAGAAGCTGATCGGGCTACTTTTCCTGCTCGCGCGGGGCGGCTTCGGCCTTCTCCGCCTTCAGCCGGCGCCTGACGCGCCGTTCGACAAAGCGATCCAGGATCTGGACGATGACACCGCGCTGCTTCTGTTCGATGGGAGCAATCGGGCCGCGGCGGATCGGCGGCGAAATCTTCTCAAAGCTGAAAGCAGGCATCGTGTATCCCCTCGCCGTTGAGTTGAAACACTCCTGGAAGCCTCCCCGGGCATCGTTATCGAACGGCTTGCCTTGAAAACCGTTCCGTCTTTTCTAAACCTGCATGACAGTGTTGAAGCATAACTTATGCCAAATTGTGGCGATATCCGCTTACATTGCGGACCCATCCACCCAATCATAAAGTGACCGGCGATGTTCGAGGCCCATTTCCAGACGTTCGAAGAGCCCGAAGGCGGCGTGGCGCTGACGGCGCGGCTGGCTGCCTTCCGCGAGGAATTGGCGCGGCGGAAGCTGACCGGCTTCGTCATCCCCCGCGCCGACCAACAGCAGAATGAATATGTCGCGCCGTCCGAGGAGCGGCTGGCCTGGCTGACCGGCTTTACCGGATCGGCGGGGCTGGCGATCGTGCTGATGCAGGAAGCCGCCCTGTTCGTGGATGGGCGCTACACGCTCCAGGCAGGCAAGCAGGTCGATCCGAAAGCCTGGCAAATCCAGCCGCTGGTCGATCCGCCGCCGGAACACTGGCTCACAAAACATCTCTCCGCCGGCGACCGCCTCGGATTTGACCCGTGGCTGCACACTTCCGCAGCAGCCGAGCGTCTCGCCGCGGCTTGCTCCAAGGCGGGCGCCGAGCTGGTCGCGGTCGACAGCAACCCTGTCGATGCGATCTGGATCGAACGCCCGCGCCCGCCGCTCGGGCCGGTCTCCATCCACGGCCTGCCATTTGCCGGCGAGGCCGAGGCTGCGAAGCTGGAGCGGATCAGGGATGAGATCGACAAGCTCGGCGTCGATGCGCTGGTGCTGTCGGACAGCCACGCGGTGGCCTGGACGTTCAATATCCGCGGCGCCGACGTCTCGCATACGCCGCTGCCGCTCTCCTACGCGCTGGTGCCGCGAGAGGGCCGGCCGACCGTGTTCATCGATCACCGGAAGCTTTCGAACCTCACGCGCGACCATCTCGAGCAATCCGCCGATGTCGAGGAGCCGGACCGGCTGACGTTGAAGCTGACCGAGCTCGCGCAGCGCGGCGCCGCGATCGCGCTCGACAATGCGACCGCCGCCGAGGCGCTGAACCGCCTGATCACCACCGCCGGCGGCAAGCCGGTGCGCGGCAACGATCCGGTGAGCCTGTTGAAAGCGGTGAAGAACGCCGCCGAGATCCAGGGGACACGAACTGCGCATCAGCGCGACGCGGTGGCGCTGGCGCGCTTCCTCGCCTGGATCGACCGCGAGGCGCCCTCTGGTGGGCTTACCGAGATCGATGCCGTCGAGGCGCTGGAGACCTTCCGCCGTGAGACCGGGGCGCTGAAGGATGTCTCATTCCCGACCATCGCCGGCACCGGGCCGAACGGCGCCATCGTGCACTACCGCGTCACCCGCAAGAGCAACCGCCGGATCGCATCAGGCGATCTGCTCTTGATCGATTCCGGCGCACAATATGAGGATGGCACCACGGATGTCACCCGCACCATTGCGATCGGCCAGCCGACGGCGGAGATGCGTGACCGCTTCACGCGGGTGCTGCGCGGCCATATCGCAATTGCGCGCGCCGTGTTCCCTGACGGCACCACCGGCGCGCAGCTCGACACGCTGGCGCGGCAATATCTGTGGCAGGCCGGCATCGATTTCGAGCACGGCACCGGCCATGGCGTCGGCAGCTATCTTTCCGTGCACGAGGGGCCGGCGCGAATCTCAAAGCTCGGCATCACGCCGCTGAAGCGCGGCATGATCCTCTCCAACGAGCCCGGCTACTACAAGACCGATGCCTACGGCATCCGGATCGAGAACCTCGAACTCGTGATCGGCATCGACATCGCTGGAGCCGAAAAGCCGATGAACGCATTCGAGACGCTGACGCTGGCGCCGATCGACCGCCGGCTGATCGATGCGAGGATGCTGAGCGAGGCCGAGCTGAAGTGGCTCAACGACTATCATGCGCGCGTCAAGGCCGAGGTACGCCCGCACCTTGGCGATGACGCCGCAAAGCTGTGGCTGGACGAGGCGACGGCGGCGTTGAAGTAGGCGAACACACTCCGCTGTCATTCCCCGCGAAGGCGGGGAATCCAGTACGCCGCGGCGTCGCCGTACATAACTCCGCCCTCTGGAATACTGGATCATCCGCCTTCGCGGATGATGACCGCGGAGAAGCTGGAAACGCCGCAAAAATCATCGCCTCCCGGAATCGGCATGGCCGCATGCCGAAACATCCGTATTCGCATCTGCGCATCACGCTACATTGCGCCTCTCGAAAGGATGCGAAGCTGAATGCATGGCGTGATGGGCAAGCCGCCCGGCGCGGCGACGGACAAGAGCATCGCGACGTCGAAGCTCATGCTGCTGTTGCTCGTCGCGATGACCGGCGTGGCGCCGATCTCGCTCTACATGCTGGTGCCGGCGCTGCCGGTGCTGGCCGCGACCTTCGACCGCGACATTTCGATCGCGCAGATGACGGTGTCGCTGTTCATGGTCGGCATCGCCTGCTCGCAGCTCATCATGGGCCCGCTGTCGGACAAGTTCGGGCGGCGGCCGGTGCTCTTGGCCGGGCTCGGCCTGATGGTCGCGGCGGGCGTCGGAAGCATTTTCGCGGAAACCCTGCCGCAACTGATCGCGACGCGCTTCTTCCAGGCGCTCGGCGGCGCCAGCGGCATGGTGGTGAGCCGCGCCATCATCCGCGATCTCTATAGCCGCGACCGTGTCGGCGCCATGATCAGCCTGGTGATCGCGGTGATGATGATCGCGCAGATGCTGAGCCCGTTGACCGGCGGCCTATTGGAGACCGCATTCGGCTGGCGCGCGATCTTCTACGCCATCACCGCGGGCTCGCTCACTGTGGCGGTCGGCATCGCGCTGGCGCTGCCGGAGACGCGCCGCGTCCGCAGCGAAGGCAGCAACTTCCGCCGCGATGTCGGCAGCCTGATCAAGAGCCGCGCCTTCATCGGCTATGTGCTGTGCCAGGTGCTGGCCTCGCAGATCATCTTCACCTTCGCCGGCGGCGGCCCCTACATCGTGGTGACCCAGATGGGTCGCACCAGCGCCGAATATGGCGCGTGGTTCGCGACGACGGGCTTTGCCTATCTGGTCGGCAATCTGCTCTGCGTGCGCTTCGCGCCGCGCCACTCGCTGGAACGACTGATCTGGTTCGGGCTCGCGCTGCAACTCGGCGGCAGCCTGTTGAACCTCATCTTTAGCTTCACGGGCCTCAACCAGGCCCCGCTCTGGCTGTTCGGCACCCAGATGATCGTGATGGCCGGCAACGCCTTCGTGATGGCGAACTCGGCGGCCGGCGCGATCAGCGTCCGGCCCGAAGCCGCCGGCACCGCCTCCGGCGCGATGGGATTCCTGCAGCAGGGCATCGGCTCGCTGGTCTCGCAGTTCGGCGCCTATCTCGGCGGCCATTCCACCACCACGCTGCCGCTGACGACGGCGATCCTCATAATCTCGATCGCCTGCGCCTCGAGTATGATCTTCCTGGTGCCGCGGCGGAACACGGTGGTGAGCGAGGAACTGATCGAGGAGGCGGAAGAGGACGAGGCGGGGGTGATGTGAGGCTCCGGCAGCGCCTACTCTCCGTCGTCATACCCCGCGCAGGCGGGGTATCCAGTACGCCGCGGCCTCTCCGTATAACACTGCCGTCTCTGGAATACTGGGTCGCCCGCCTTCGCGGGTGATGACAGCGGTGAGTGTGGCCGCTCACTCCCCGATCAGCTTCAGCCACTCGTCTTCGGTCAGCACCGCCACGCCGTGCTTCTTCGCTTCCGCCAGCTTCGATCCGGCGCCGGGGCCCGCGACCACGTAGTCCGTCTTCTTCGACACCGAGCTGGCCGCCTTCGCGCCCAATCGCTCGGCGGTGGCCTTGGCCTCGTCGCGTGTCATCTTCTCCAGCGAGCCGGTGAAGACGACGGTCTTGCCGGCGATCGCCGAACTGCTCTTCGGCTTTTCGGTGTCGACGATCTCGTCAAGCTCCTTGACCAGCCGCTCGACGATGCCGCGGTTGTGGCTCTCGCCGAAATAGGCGGCGACGCTCTTGATCACGGTGTCGCCGATCTGGTCGAGCGCATCCATCTCCGCGATCGCTTCCTCGTCACCCTTGGCGACGCGCAGGCAGGCATCGTGGAACGCCGCCCACGAGCCGTAGCCGCGCGCCAGCGCCAGCGCGGTGGTCTCGCCGACATGGCGCATGCCGAGCGCATAGATGAAACGCTCGAGCGCGATCCGGCGCCGGTTCTCGATCGCACCGAACAGGTTGCGCACCGAGGTCTCGCCGTAACCCTCGATCTGCTCGAGCTTGAGCGTGCGATTGCGCTTCGGCAGCGTGAAGATATCAGCGGGCTCCCGCACCCATTCCTTGTCGAAGAAAAATTCGAGCTGCTTCTCGCCGAGGCCATCGATATCGAAGGCGCGGCGCGAGACGAACAGCTTCAGGTGCTCGATCTTCTGGAACGGACAGGCGAACTCGCCGGTACAACGGGCGCGCGCGCCCTCCTCTCCTGTCGCGGTCTCCTCGCGCACCACGTCGGTATGCAGCGGGCACGGACACTTCTTCGGGAAATGAAACTCTTTCGCGTTCTTCGGCCGCTTGTCGATGACGACGTCGACCACTTGCGGAATCACGTCGCCGGCGCGCTGGATCACGACGGTATCGCCGATCCGGATATCGCGCCCCTCTCGCAACTGCTCGCCGTGACCGCCGATGCCCTTGATGTAGTCCTCGTTATGCAGCGTGACGTTCTGCACGATGACGCCGCCGACCCCGACCGGCTCGAGTTTGCCGACCGGCGTGAACGAGCCGGTGCGCCCGACCTGGATCTCGATATCGCGCAGCACGGTCATCGCCCGCTCGGCCGGAAACTTGTGCGCGATCGCCCAGCGCGGCGTGCGCGACACGAAGCCAAGCCGCTCCTGCCAGTCGATCCGGTCGACCTTGTAGACGACACCATCGATGTCGTAATCCAGCTCGGCGCGCTGTTCCTCGATCTTGCGATGGAACGCGAGCAGTTCGTCGACCGAGTGGCAGAGCTTGGTCAGCGGATTGGTCTTGAAACCGCAGCGCTCGAACCAGTGGATCATGCCGGTCTGCGTGTCCTCCGGCATCGCGCTCATCTGGCCCCAGGCATAGGCGAAGAAGCCGAGCGGCCGCGAAGCGGTGATGCCAGGATCCTTCTGGCGCAGCGAGCCCGCCGCCGAATTGCGCGGATTGGCGAAGATGGTGTCGCCGGCGGCCTTCTGGCGTTCGTTGAGCGCAAGGAAGGCCTTCTTGGTCATGTAGACCTCGCCGCGCACCTCGCAGATGTCGGGGACATTCCGACCCTTCAGCTTCTGCGGAACGTCCTCGAGCGTTCGTATGTTGGCGGTGACATCTTCGCCAACAGCGCCGTCGCCGCGGGTCGCTGCGGTGACGAGCTCGCCGCCCTCGTAGCGTAGCGACATCGAGAGGCCGTCGATCTTCGGCTCGGCGGAAAAAT
This sequence comes from Bradyrhizobium sp. USDA 10063, assembly GCF_054063735.1. Classification (NCBI taxonomy): domain Bacteria; kingdom Pseudomonadati; phylum Pseudomonadota; class Alphaproteobacteria; order Hyphomicrobiales; family Nitrobacteraceae; genus Bradyrhizobium; species Bradyrhizobium sp. USDA 10063. Next base: position 3,298,155 of record NZ_JBSSGP010000002.1, read on the forward strand.
CGATCTTGTCATCAGGCAATTTCAGGAAGCGCGTGATACGGCCGACGAAGTCGAGCACATCCTGTTCGGCAAACGCATTGTCGAGCGACAGCATCGGCAGCGCGTGACGCACCTTCTTGAAGCGTCCCGACGGCGCGGCGCCGACCTTCTGCGACGGCGACTCGGCAGTGACGAATTCGGGAAAGCGCTTTTCGATAGCGTTGAAGCGCTGGCGCAGCGCGTCGTACTCGGCGTCGCTGACGGTGGGCGCATCTTCCTGATAATAGCGCTTGTCGTGCGCCTCCAGTTCAAGCGCGAGCCGCGTATGCTCCACCCTGGCCTGTGCCTTGGTGAGCTTGTCGACGTCGGGAAGCGCGCGAGTTTTTGCTGCCTTGGCCATGGCGCAAGATCAGGCGGTTGCGGCGCGCAACAGACGCTCCGCCGCCGCCCTTGCTTCGGCGGTGATCTCGGCGCCGGCGAGCATGCGGGCGATTTCCTCGCGGCGGTGGTCGGCGGCGAGCGCGTTGACGCGGGTGGCGACGCGCTTGCCCTTGTCGAGCGCGTCCTTGGAAATGAGCAAATGCTGGCTGGCGCGGGCGGCGACCTGCGGCGCGTGCGTCACCGCCATCACCTGCACCTTGTCGGCGAGGCGTGACAGCCGCGCGCCGATCGCGTCCGCCACCGCGCCGCCGACGCCGGTATCGATCTCGTCGAACACCAGCGTCGGCGCCGAGCCACGGTCGGACAGCACGACCTTCAGCGCCAGCAGGAAGCGCGACAGCTCGCCGCCGGAAGCGACCTTCATCAGTGGCCCTGGCTTGGTGCCCGGATTGGTCTGGACCCAGAACTCGACGCGGTCGATGCCTTCCGGCCCGGGCGAGGCCGCATCGCTCTCGACCTGCGTCATGAATTTCGCGCGCTCGAGCTTCAGCGGCGCCAGTTCGGCGTTGACAGCCTTGTTGAGCTTTTCGGCGGCTTTGGTCCGTGCCGCCGACAGTTTTGCTGCCGCCGCGCCGTAGCGCTTGTCCGCCTCCTCGGCTGCTGCTTCGAGCTTCTTCAGCTTATCGGCGCCGGCATCGATCAGCGCGACGTCGGCGGCGTATTTGCTGGCAAGTGCGGCCAGTCCATCGACCGGCGTCGCATATTTGCGCGAGGCCGCGCGCAGCGCGAACAGGCGCTCCTCGATGCGCTCCAGCTCGGCCGGATCGAAATCAGCCGCCGCAAGCGCGGCATTGAGGTGCTGGTCGGCCTCCTCCAGCGCGTTGATGGCGGCATCGATCGCCTTCACTGCCGGTTCCACCAGCGCCGGCGAACCGGCCGCGCGACGCTCCAATCGGCGCACGGCGGCCGACAGCGCGGCCACCGGTGAATGAGGGCCCGAGATCGCCTCCTGCGCCTCGCGCAGATCGGTGGCGATCTTCTCGCCCTGCATCATGGTGGTGCGGCGGCCGGCGAGCTCGGTCTCCTCGCCATCCTTCGGCGCCAGCGTCTTCAGTTCCTGCGACGCGTGGCGCAGATAGTCGGCCTCGCGCGCGGCACGCTCCATGCCGGCGCGATGAATCTCCAGCGCGGCGTTGGCGCTGCGCCGTGTCTCCCACAGCGATTCCAGTGCCGCCACGTCCTTCTCGAGCCCGGCAAAGGCGTCGAGCAGCCGCCGGTGGGTCGAGGCATCGACCAGCGCGCGCTCGTCATGCTGACCGTGGATCTCAACCAGCGCGGAGCCTACGGCCTTCAGGGTCTGGACGCTGATGGCCTGGTCGTTGATGAATGCGCGGGTGCGGCCGTCGGCGAGCTGCACGCGACGCAGGATCATCTCACCGGTGTCGTCGAGCCCGTTATCGGCCAGGAGCTTTGCGGCGGGATGGTTCTTCGGCACGTCGAAGGTGGCCGTCACCTGCCCCTGCTCGGCACCATGCCGCACCAAGCCGGCATCGCCGCGGCCGCCGAGGGCGAGCGCGAACGCATCGAGCAGGATCGATTTGCCCGCGCCGGTTTCGCCGGTCAGGACCGCAAGGCCACGGGAGAATTCGATATCGAGTCGTTCGATCAGGACGATGTCACGGATCGACAGACGCGCCAGCATGCGAGGACTATTCCTAGCCGAGACCCATTTTCTTGAAGGTCCTGCTGATCCAGGAACCCTGATTCTCGCTCGGCTCGAGACCGCCGGACTTTACTAAATTATAGGCGTCCTTGTACCAGCGGCTGTCAGGAAAATTATGCCCGAGCACGGCGGCGGCCGTCTGCGCCTCGCTCGGGATGCCGATCGCCATATAGGCCTCGGTGAGCCGCGCCAAGGCCTCCTCGACGTGGCGCGTGGTCTGATACTGCGTGACCACGGTCTTGAAGCGGTTGATCGCGGCGGTGAAGTCGCGTCGCTCCATGTAATAGCGCCCGACATTCATCTCGCGGCCGGCGAGCTGGTCGCGCGCGCCTTCGAGCTTGGCCTTGGCGGAGGTCGCATATTCCGAGGTCGGATATTTGCGGACGACCTCTTCCAGCGCCGCGATCGCCTTCTCGGTCCGGGTCTGGTCGCGAGTAACGTCCGGGATCTGGTCGTAATGCGAGGCCGCGATCAGGTATTGCGCGTAGGCAGCGTCCGGACTGCCGGGATGCAGGGTGACGTAACGTGTCGCCGACCCGATGCAGGTATCGTAGTCGCCCTGCTGGTAGGAGGCATAGGCCGACATCAGGAGCGACTTGCGCGCCCATTCCGAATAGGGATGCTGCCGGTCGACTTCCTCGAACTTCTTCGACGCCGCCCGCGAATCCTTGCGCTGGTTCATCAGGTACAAGCCCTCATTGTAGAGCTTGTCCGCGGGCTCCTCGACGAAGGTGTCGTCCTTGGCCAGAAACTTGTCCCACAGCGGACCGGTGCCGCAGCCGCCCAGCGGCAGCGCCAGCACGATCAGGCCCGCGGCCAGTCGCAACAACGACGCCCATCCGGCTCTGCCGGCCGATGGGGTGCATGATTCGTGCGTGCTACGCGGTACCGGCATGAATGTGAGAACCTGACGCCTTGAAAGCGATTGATGGCGATCTGTCCACGAACGAGGCCATGGACGGAAATTTTCCCCGTGCCTGTGCTGCCCCATGCAACCGCAGGCCTGTCTAGCCGAAAAACGACCCTCAACCAACCGAATACGGAGCCATTTCGCCCGGATTAAGGCGGCCCCGCACAACTCCGCCGTCATCGTCCGCGAAGGCGGACGATCCAGTATCCCGCAGCGTCTCGGTTAAACCATGAACTTCGGTGTTTACTGGATACCCCGCCTTCGCGGGGTATGACCGGAGAGAGAGCGCGGTGGCCCCTAACGCTAACGAAAAGCCGTTTTTAAGACACGTCCGGACCGTAGGCCGGGGCGATCAGGCCGCCGACCGTGGCACTTCCAACCTCGGCAACGGTACGGGAGCGCCGCGCGGTTTCCGATTCGACCACCCGCCAGGCGCTGCGATCGGACAGCAGCGCGGTCAGCGCCGCGTGGTTCAGCTTGTGGCCGCCGCGAATCGAGCGATAGGCACCCAGGATCGGCAGGCCGGCCAGCGCGAGATCGCCGACCACGTCCAGCACCTTGTGGCGGACGCATTCGTCACGGAACCGCAGGCCTTCGGCATTGAGCAGGCGGGTCTCGTCGAACACCACCGAGTTCTCGAAGGAGGCACCGAGCGCGAAACCGGCGCTCCACAGCCGCGCCACGTCGTTCATGCAGCCGAAAGTGCGGGCGCGGGAAATCTCCCGGCGGAAGCTTTCGGCGGAGAGATCGAAGCAGTAGCTCTGGCGGCCGATCAAGGGATTGGCGAAGTCGATCTCGACCTCGGCGCGGAAGCCGCCGGCAAAGGGCCGGAACTCGCCGACGCAGTCGCCGATCGCGACCTGCACCGGCTTCAGCACCTGGATGAAGCGGCGGGCGGCGGACTGGGTGACGATACCCGCCTGATCGACCGCAGCGACGAAGGCCACAGCGCTGCCGTCCATGATCGGCACTTCCGGACCGTCGATTTCGATGATGGCGTTGTCGACACCCATGCCGCGCAGCGCGGCGAGCACGTGCTCAGCGGTCGAGACCAGCGGCCCCTCGCGGTCGCCCAGGACGGTCGCGAACTCGGTCGCGATCACGGCGTCGGCCGTGGCGTGAACCTCGCGGTCGGCACCGTCGAGACCGGTGCGGATGAAGATGTAGCCTGCGTCAACAGGAGCAGGTCCAATGGTAAGGCTGACCGGTAAACCGGAGTGAACGCCGACGCCCGTCACGGTGGCCTGCGACCGAAGCGTTGTTTGACGGCTCAATTTCATCCGATATGCGCCCACTACCCGACGTAACCTAGGCGAGACGGCCTTGCTTCCCCAACCGACTCGCTTAGGCATCCCCAAAGTTGGACAGACCATAGTCACTGCCCCTGAGCGTACAACTCACGCTTCTTTACCGATTGTTACCCCATCTCCGCCGCAATCGCGCCAACGCTTAACCAAATTGCGGATCGGCCGGACACCCTTTCGGCACCATGACCAAACCACGGAATACCTGATTAATCATTTAATTTCAGTTACTTGCCTGCCGATCTGCGGCCGCCGGCGAGGTTAAATGAAAGAGCCCCGGCGGGTTCCGCCGGGGCTCTTTGCATGGTCAGGATTGTAACAAACCTCAGTTCGCCTGCCGGCGCAGGAAGGCCGGGATATCAAGATGATCGTCTCCCTGTGGCGCCGGCGCAACAGGTGCCGGGCGACCATGAGCATCCAGCCCCTGTGGTGCCGGTCGCTTCGCGTACTCTGATACCGGCTCGTGGGCTGCGATCTGCTGCGCCACGCTACGCTGCGGCTTGCGCTCAGGCAGCGGCGGCATGGCCGGACCGGAGGCGCGGGCCGCGACCGGCGGCTCGCTCTCCTCGTCGCGGCGGCCGAGGCCGACATTGGCGAGCCGCTGCAAGAGCGACAGCCGGGTCTTTTGCGGATGCTCCTCCTCGGCCTCGCCGCGGGCCTGGCGAATCTCGGCCTGGGCCGGCATCGGCAGGTCCTCGAACTTCGGCATCCGCGGCGTGCGCACCGGCGGCCGCTCGGCGGTCGGCGGGATGAAGGTGTCCGGCGTCGCCGGCTCGTGGGCCTCGACCCTGGCCGCTTCCGGGTCGGGGAACAGCGTCGGCTTCTGCGCGATCGGGCGGACGGTGACGTCGCCATAGGACGCCGGCTGCATCGGCGCGGCCTGCTGTTCCGGCGACACTGCGGCGGCGATGGCGGCAAGCGCGGCCCGCTCGACGCTGCCCGCCTGGCGCAGCGGTGGCGGCGCAGCAGGCGCCGGCGCCGCAGGCTGAGCCATCGGAGCGCCAGCGGCGGCTTCCAGCTTGTGGGCGCGCTCGGCCAGGCGCTGGTTGTCGGCGCGCAGCCGCGCGGTCAGATCGGCGAGCCGGCTCTCGGGCGAACCGTTGCCGGCCGGCGCAGCGGGAGCGGGGGCCGCGGCGGCGTTACGCGCGATCGCGGCCTGCTCGATGCCGGTCGCAACCACCGAGACGCGGATGATGCCATCGAGCGTCTCGTCGAAGGTGGCGCCGACGATGATGTTGGCGTCGGGGTCGACCTCCTCGCGGATGCGGGTGGCGGCCTCGTCGACTTCGAACAGCGTCAGGTCCTTGCCGCCGGTGATCGAGATCAGGAGGCCCCTGGCACCCTTCATCGAGGAGTCGTCGATCAGCGGATTGGCGATCGCGGCCTCGGCGGCGGTGAGCGCGCGCTTCTCACCGGTCGCCTCGCCCGTGCCCATCATCGCCTTGCCCATCTCGCGCATCACGGCGCGGACATCGGCGAAGTCGAGGTTGATCAGGCCTTCCTTGACCATCAGGTCGGTGATGCAGGCGACACCCGAATAGAGCACCTGGTCGGCCATCGCAAAAGCGTCGGCGAAGGTGGTCTTCTCGTTGGCGACCCGGAACAGGTTCTGGTTCGGGATGATCAAGAGCGTATCGACCACCTTGTGCAGCTCGGCGATGCCGTTCTCGGCGGTGCGCATGCGGCGCTGGCCTTCGAAGTGGAACGGCTTGGTCACCACACCGACCGTGAGGATGCCCATCTCGCGTGCGGTCTTGGCGATCACGGGAGCAGCGCCGGTGCCGGTGCCGCCGCCCATGCCGGCGGTGACGAACACCATGTTGGCGCCGGTGAGGTGATCGCGAAGCTCGTCGATGACCTCCTGCGCGGCGGCCGCACCGACATCCGGCTGCGAGCCGGCGCCGAGGCCCTGGGTCACCTGCGTGCCCATCTGGACGATGCGCTGCGCCTTCGACATGGTCAGCGCCTGCGCGTCCGTGTTGGCGACGACGAAATCGACGCCCTGCAGCCCGGCGGTGATCATGTTGTTGACGGCATTGCCGCCGGCGCCACCGACGCCGAAGACGGTGATCCGCGGTTTCAGCTCGCTGATGTCAGGAGGGGTCAGATTGAGTGTCATGGTTGCCTCTCGATTACGCGCGCGCGTAGGTTGGCCCCGGCCAGCGGCCGCGGGAGCTGGTGAAAATCCTGTGGGCCTTAAGAGTGGTCATCAGAAGCCCTCGCGAAGCCATCGTCCGACCTTTCCGAAATAACCGTCAGTCCCTGTCTTGAGCTGCCGCGTGTGCCGCGGTTCGACATGTTCGAGGTGAGCGTATTGCGGATAGACCAGAAGCCCGGTGGGCACCGCGAATGACGGGCCCTTGGCCTCGTTGGGCAGGCGGCCGAAGCCGAGCGGACGGCCGATCCGCACCGGCCGATTGAGAATGCGGGTGGCGAGTTCGATCATGCCGGTGAGCTGCGAAGCGCCGCCGCTCAGCACGACCCGCGCCCTTGGCTCTGCCGCAAAGGGGGAAGCCTTGAGCCGGTCGCGGACCATCTCAAAAATCTCCTCGGCGCGATGCCGGACGATATTCGCAATCGTGGCGCGGGAGACGATCTGCGGCGTATCCCGTTCGTCGCCGGCGGTCGGGACCGACATCAGCTCGCGCGCATCGGAGCCGCCGGTCAGCACGGTGCCGTATAAGGTCTTGATTCGCTCGGCATCCGCAATGCATGCGCCGATGCCGCGCGCAAGATCCATCGTGATGTGCTGCCCGCCGAGCGCAAATCCGGACGCATGCACGAAGCGTCCGCCCGAATAGGTCGCGATCGTGGTCGAGCCGGCGCCCATCTCGACCACGGCCGCGCCGAGATCGGCTTCGTCATCGGTGAGCACGGAGAGGCCGGCGACATAGGAGCTCGCCGCCATCGCCTCGACGTTGAGGTGGCAACGCTCGACGACAAGCATCAGGTTCTTGGCGACGGTGGCGTCCGCCGTGACGACGTTCATGTCGACGCCGAACTGGCGCGCGACCATGCCGCGCGGATCGCGGATGCCCTTGACGCCGTCGAGCGCGTAGCCGACCGGCAGCGCGTGCAGCACCGTCCGCCCGTGGGCGGTCGCATGGATCATGCCGGCCGTGGTGACGCGGCTGATATCGGCTTCCGTCACCGAGCCGCCGCGAATGTCGGCGGCCGCCTCGACCAGCGCGCCCGCGGGCCGGCCGCCGGCGACCGGCAGCAGCACGGATTCGACGCGGACCTTGGCCATGCGCTCGGCCAGCGCCACCGCATGGCGCACCGCCTTTTCGCATTCGGCGAGATCGACCACCGCGCCGGCCTTCACGCCGCGGGACTGGATCTGGCTGTAGCCGATCAATTCCACCGCGTGGGTGCGGCCGCGCAGGGCCTCGCTCGGCGGCGACGGCTTCAGCCGCGCGATCATGCAGGCGATCTTGCTGGTGCCGATATCGAGCGAAGCCACCAGCGCGGTGCGCTTGTGGGCCATCGGGCGCGTCTTCGGCGTCAGGTTGCGATCGAGGACGGTCATGCGTCGCCGCCCTTCTTCTTGGACTTCTTGTCCTTGAACAGCTCTTCGCGCGCCTTTGCCGCCTCCTCGGACAGTTGCACCGTCAACCTGTCAGGCAGGCGCATATCGACGGCGACGATGTCGCGCGAGAACAGCCGGTCTTCCTTGTCGAGCTTGGAGAGCGCGGCGAGCGCATTGCCGACGTCGTTCTCGGGCAGGCGGATGTCGAGCCCGTCCTTGAGCCGCAGATTCCAGCGCCGTTCGCCGACGAAGATCGCGGCCTTGGTCACCGAGCGCACCTGCGGATAGCGGTCGAGCAGCGCCAGGAAGTCCCTGGCTCTTGTCTCGGCACCCTTGCCAACCACGAACGGCAACGTGATGAAACGGCGCGACACGTAGGGCTCGAGGACTGCGCCATCATCCGCGATCACCGACAGGCGCCCATCCTGCTGCCACAGCGCGAAAGCCTTCCGCTCGACGATGTCGATCTGGAGCTGGCCCGGATAAAGCTTCAGGATCGTCGCGTCGGCGATCCAGGGATTTGCCTTCAGCCGATCGCGCACGGTCGCGGCATCCAGGAACAGCAGCGAGGAGCGGCCGTTGACGCCGCCGATCGCCAGCACCTCGTCCTGGCTCAACTGCTTGCGGCCGTTGATGACCACCGTGGTGATTCGGAAGCCCGCCGAGTTGGCGAGCGCATTGCGCGCATCCGACAGCCCCGTGATGAACTCATCGACATGGCCGCCCTTGACGATGCCAAGGCCGGCGCTGCCGAGCAGGATGAAGACGGTGGCGGCAAGACCGACACGGCGCGGCAGATAGCGCTCGAGCAGAAGGATGAAGCGGCTGGGCGGATCGCGGTCGATCACCACCGGCGGGGCGCGGCGGGCACGACGGCGCGCACGATGCTCGGCAAAATACTCGCGCAACAGCACCGCCGCTCCAATAGCGGCTGCCTTCAGGTCAGCTTCGGGCCTCAGCGATCGCAGTGATCGGGCGAGGCGGCCTGCACCATCCATTGCACGAGCTCGTCAAACCTTGTGCCCGCAATACATTTGCGGGTCCTGGCGCACACGACGTCTCGGTGATGCCGGCCTGGGTGTCGAAGCCAGTAAGAAAGGCCCCCTGTCCCTCGCTACGCGTGTCGAAGTGAAGTTCCCGCGACAGCTCACGCCCGGCAGCCAAGCGCCACATGCGCCGCCGGCGTTAACCTTCGGACTTCCTGGTAAACAAAAGGTAAAATTGGTTAACGAAGAACAGCTTTTGATGAGCAATCTGCGTAGTTTGCCATCCAATCCTTAGGATTTTAGCAATCCCGGGGGGTTTGGGTTTGGCATGGAACCCGCGCCTGCCCCCTGGAACTACTTGTGGGCGCGTCGCTTCGCCAATTCGATCTGGTCGTGCAGGAACTCGACAAATTCGATGCCCTGCGCCTTGAGCGCCTTCGGATAGAGCGAGGCCTTGGTCAGCCCCGGCAGCGTGTTGGTCTCCAGATAGATCGGCCCTTTGGCGGAGACGATGAAGTCGGTGCGGGAATAGCCGGTGCAGGACAACGCCCGGTGGGCGCGCAGCGCGAGGTCCATGATCGCGGCGCTGATTTCGGGCGAAAACCGTCCAGGGCAAATCTCCTGGGTGGACTTCAGCAAATATTTCGCCGTGTAGTCGAAGGCGCCCTCCCCCGGCACGATTTCGATCGGCGGCAATGAGAGGATCGAGCCGTCGGACCGCTCCAGCACGCCGCAGGTTGCTTCCACGCCCGAAATGAACGGCTCGATCAGATAGTCCTCGGTTTTGGCCGCGTTGCGGACCGCAATCAGATCCTGATTCGCATTGACGAAGATCAGTCCGTAGCTCGATCCGTCGCGCGCAGGCTTGGCGATCAGCTTGCCGTATTCGGCGAAGGCGGCGTCGATGTCGTCCAGCGCAATGCCGCCCGGCGCCGGCACGCCGGCAATCGCCGCGAATCGCTTCGCCGCGACCTTGTCGAAGGCGAGATGCGAGGAGGCTGAGCCAGAGCCGGTGAAGGGGATGCCGCGCATCTCGCACATCGCCTGCAATTCGCCGTTCTCCGCGCGCCCACCGTGCAGGCCAAGCACCAACACACGATTCTCGCGTGCGGCCTGATCGAGCGCCTGCGCGAGCGGGATGCCGCGCGTGCCGGGCCTGAACTCATCCTCAAAGGGCCTGGCATGTTCGAGGAGCTGCTCGGACTTCACGACGTGGACATTGTCGGCCACATCCCAGAACCAGAGATCGGCCTCCGGCAGTGCCTGATGCAGCGCCTGCGCGCTTGCCACCGACACGAGGCGCTCCTTGTTGCTGCCGCCGAAGAGAATCGTTGTCCGCATCAGCTTCGCTCGATCCCGATTCGCTTGATTTCCCAGTGTAACTCGATTCCCGAGGTCTCTTTCACCCGCTGCCGCACGGTTTCGCCGAGCGTCTCGATATCGTGCCCGGTGGCGCTGCCGGTGTTGATCAGGAAATTGCAGTGCATCTCCGAGACCTGGGCGCCGCCGACGCGGAGACCGCGGCAGCCGGCGGCATCGATCAATTTCCAGGCGCTGTTGCCAGGCGGGTTCTTGAACGTCGAGCCGCCGGTCTTCTCGCGAATCGGCTGCGCGGTTTCGCGGTGGCTTTGCACCTCGTTCATGCGCGCGCGGATCGCCTCGGGCACGGTGATGTTGCCGCGAAAGCGCGCGGCGGTGAAGATGATCGAGGGATCGACGCCGCTGCTCCGATAAACGAATTTCATGTCGGCATTTGTGAACACATGCCTGGTGCCGTCGCGGCCGATGCCGGTGGCATCCAGCAGCACATCCTTGGTCTCGCCGCCGTTGGCGCCTGCATTCATGCGCAGCGCACCGCCGATGCTGCCGGGGATGCCGAAGAAGAATTCCAGCCCGCCGATATTCGCAGCAGCCGCCGTCTCGGCCACGCGCTTGTCGAGCGCCGCCGCGCCGGCGCTGACGATGTCGCCTTCGGCCCTGGTCTCGCCGAATGCGCGCGGTGCGAGACGAACCACGACGCCCGGCATGCCGCCGTCGCGCACGATCAGGTTCGAGCCGACACCGACGACATAGACCGGCAACTCCTTCGGCAAGCGCGCCAGGAAATAAGCGAGGTCGTCTTCATCGGCCGGCGTGAACAGCACCTGCGCCGGTCCGCCGACGCGAAACCAGGTCAATTCCGCCAGCGACTGGTTCGCCAAGAGGCGCCCGCGCAATTCCGGCATCGCGGCCTTCAGCTCTAGCGTGACGTCGGGGAAATCACTCATGCTAGCCCAGCGCCTTCAATTCACCGGGCAGCGCGTACGCCCATTGCGTGATGTTGCCGGCGCCGAGGCACACAACCAGATCACCGGGCTTCGCGAGGCCGCGAACGATCTTCGCAAGCTCGCCGGCATTCGGCAGCGGGATCACCTCGCGATGGCCGTGCGCGCGCAGGCCGAGCACGAAATGATCGCGGTCGATGCCCGGGATCGGCGCCTCGCCCGCCGGATAGACCTCGGCGACGACGACCGCATCGGCATCGTTGAAGCAGGTGCAGAATTCCTCGAATAGCGACTGCAGGCGGGTGAAGCGATGCGGCTGCACCACGGCGATGATCCTGCCGCTGTAGGAATCGCGCGCCGCTCTCAGGACCGCGGCGATCTCGACGGGATGGTGGCCGTAATCGTCGATCACGGTGACGCCGTTCCACTCCCCGGTCCTGGTGAAGCGCCGCTTCACGCCGCCGAAGCCTGCGATGGCCTTGCGGATCGCTTCGTCGGAAATGCCGAGCTCATGCGCCACCGCGATTGCCGCTGTCGCGTTCGACGCGTTGTGGCGGCCCGGCATCGGCAGCACGATGTCCGCTATCTCGTGCGTCACGCCGCTCTTGCGGTTGCGGAAGGCGACCTTGAACTTGGAGCCGCCGGGAATCGGCTGCAGGTCAACCAGGCGCGCATCGGCCTGCGGGTTTTCGCCGTAGGTGATGATGCGGCGGTCCTCGATGCGGCCGACGATGGTCTGCACCACGGGATGGTCGACGCACATCACGGCAAAGCCATAGAACGGCACGTTCTCGACGAAGGCGCGGAACGCATCCTGCACCGCCTCGAAGGTCTTGAAGTGATCGAGATGCTCGGGGTCGACATTGGTGACGATGGCGACGTCAGTCGGCAGCTTCAGGAACGTGCCGTCGCTTTCGTCGGCCTCCACCACCATCCAGTCGCCGGCGCCCAGCCGCGCATTGGTGCCGTAGGCATTGATGATGCCGCCATTGATCACGGTCGGATCGATATCGCCGGCATCGAGCAGGGCTGCGACCATCGAGGTGGTCGTGGTCTTGCCATGGGTGCCGGCGATCGCGACGCAGCTCTTCAGCCGCATCAGTTCGGCGAGCATCTCGGCGCGGCGCACCACTGGAACGCGCTGCGCGCGTGCCGCCATCAGCTCCGGATTGTCGCGCTTGATCGCGGTCGAGACCACGACGACGTCGGCGCCGTTGATGTTCTCGGCCTTGTGGCCGACCGAAACCGTGATGCCCTTCTCCCGCAGCCGGGCGACATTGGCGCTCTCGGAAGCGTCAGACCCCTGCACGGTGTAGCCGAGATTGCAGAGCACCTCGGCAATGCCGCTCATGCCGATGCCGCCGATCCCGATGAAGTGGATAGGTCCGATCTCGCGCGGCAGTCTCATCGATTGTTCCTCGAGGTCATCGTCCGCGAAGGCGGACGATCCAGTATTCCGCGCAGCCTAAGAGATTCAAATCGGGCTCCGCGGGTTACTGGATGCCCCGCTTTCGCGGGGCATGACAAGGGCAATTTGTGTGGGAATTGTGTGGGATCGCCTAAATTCCAGCCACTTTCACCACCAGATCGGCCAGCCGTTCGGCGGCGTCGAGCCGGCCGACGCCGCGCGCGGCCGAGGCCATCGCGGTCAGTTTGACCGGTTCGGCCGCGAAAGCGGAGATTTCGGCCGCGAGCCGGCCTTGCGTGAATTCGGCTTGTGGGATCCGCAACGCGCCGCCGGCCTGCGACAGCACGCCGGCATTGGCGAATTGGTCCTGGTCGATGGCGCCGGGCAGCGGCACCAGGATCGAGGGCCGGCCGATCGCGGCGAGCTCGGCGACCGTGCCGGCACCGGAGCGCGAGATCACGAGATGGCTGGCGGCGAGTCTTGCCGGCAGGTCGGCGAAGAACGGCGCGAGCTCGACATTGATCTTGAGCCGGTCATAGACCGCGCGCACCCGCGCCATGTCCTCCTCCCGCACCTGCTGGGTGAGGATCAGGCGACTCCACAGCGCCGGCTCGAGCTTTTCGATCGCGCCGGGCACGATGTCGCTCATCACCCGCGCGCCCTGGCTGCCGCCGACCACGAGCAGGCGCAGCGGCCCGTTCGGTTCCAGCGCGGCGAACGGCACCGCGGCGGCTGCGAGGATCGCGGGCCGCATCGGCGTGCCGACCGTGGTGGTCTTGCCCGCCAGCGCCGGATCGCGATCGAGCACGCCGGGCAGCGAGGTCGCGATCGCATTGACGCGGGCAGAGAGGAAGCGATTGGCGCGGCCGAGCACCGCGTTGGCGTCATGGATGATGCCGGGCACGCCGAGCAGGCGCGCGGCCAAGAGCGGCGGCACCGTGGGATAGCCGCCGAAGCCGACCACCGCAGCCGGCTTCAGCCGGCGCACCAGATTGGCGGCAACCGCGAGACCGTAGCCGAGCATGATCGCGGTGCGGGCGAGCGCGATCGGGTTGCGGCCGCGCACCGTCTCGCTCGGCACCACGTCGATATTGTCCTTGGAGAACAGTCCGCTGTAGCGCAGCGCGCGGGCGTCGGTCGCGAGCCGCACACGCAGGCCGCGTTTGATCAGTTCCACGCCGAGCGCTTCAGCGGGGAACAGATGGCCGCCGGTGCCGCCGGCAGCAAGCAGAATGAGGGGCGCGTTGTCCATGGCCGACTTCTACAGGCATTAGGCCGTCATTGCGAGCGAAGCGAAGCAATCCATGCCTCCGCGAGTGGCGAGATGGATTGCTTCGCTTCGCTCGCAATGACGACGGAAATGTCTCACGCGTAGCTCGGCGCTGCGCTGGCTGCGTTGGTCGATTCGATCTCGGTGCGCGGGCGCTGCCGGGTCAGCGCCAGCATCATCCCGACGCCATAAGCCAGCGAGACGATCGACGAGCCGCCATAGGAGATGAACGGCAGCGTCATGCCCTTGGCCGGGATCAATTGCAGATTGACCGCCATGTTGATGGCGGCCTGCACGCCGAACAGGATCGCGAGCCCCGACGCCGCAAAGCGCGCGAACATGTCCTCGCTCGCATAGGCGCGCGAGAGCGTGCGGATCACGACGAAGGCGAACAGTGCCAGCAGCGCAAGGCAGAGGATGATGCCGAACTCTTCCGCGGCGACGGCGAAGACGAAGTCGGTGTGGCTGTCCGGCAGGCTGCGCTTTGCAATGCCCTCGCCCGGCCCGAGCCCGAACCAGCCGCCGTTCCAGAATGCCTCCATCGCCATGTCGACCTGGAAGGTGTCACCGGAGGCCGGGTTCAAGAAGCGCTTGATGCGGCCGGCGACGTGCGGAACAAACAGATAGGCGCTGAAGAGGCCGAGGCCGGCGGCGCCGGCAAGCCCCGCGACCCAGATCATCCGCATGCCCGCGATGAAGAACAGCGCGCCCCAGACCATCAGGATCAGCATGGTCTGGCCGAAATCGGGCTCCATCACCAGGGGCGAGACCAGCATCAAGAGCAGCACCATTGCCATCGACGTCGCCGGCATTTCCGGACGCCTGGTCGATTCCGCAAACAGCCAGGCCGCAACGATGACGAAGGCCGGCTTTGCCGATTCGGAAGCCTGGATGTTGATGCCGAGCAGCGTGATCCAGCGCCGGGAGCCCTTCACCTCCGGACCGACCAGGAGCGTCATCACGATCAGCACGATGCTGGCGAAGAACACGACCAGCGCGGCGCGCCGGATCTGGCGCGGCGACAGGAAGGAGACGGCGATCAGCACGATGAAGGATGGCAGCAGGAACAGCACGTGCCTGGAGAAGAAATGGAAGGGATCGAGCCCGATCCGGGTCGCGACCGGCGGGCTCGCCGCCAGCGACAGGATGACGCCGCCGAACATCAGCGCGATGATCGCAGCCAGCAGCGGCTTGTCGATGGTCCACCACCAGTCGGAGAACGGGGTGCGTTGGTCGCGGGCGAGCATGGGCGTCCCCAGATGGCCGAGGTAACGGCCATTGGTGGACGAGGATGGTTTCCGAAGGGTTAATGGATTGCGGAAGTTTTGAATTGTAGCGAGCCGTCCCCACTCACCGTCGTCATACCCCGCGCAGGCGGGGTATCCAGTACACGCCGGCCTATCGACTCAAGCCACCAGCTTCGGTGGAATACTGGGTCACCCGCCTTCGCGGGTGACGACGGTCGAACGTGGTCTCACACCACCGGCTTGACGCCGGGCAGCACATTGACGAGGTCGCGGAAGGCGGCGCCACGGATTTCGAAATTGCGGTACTGGTCGAACGAGGCGCAGGCCGGCGACAGCAGCACAACAGCCTCAGCGAGGCCGGAGGCTTCTGCCTCACGCGCCGCGTTGGCCACGGCCACATCCAGCGTCTGCGAGATCTCGTGCGGCACGGCTTGGCCCAGCGTGCCGGCAAATTCCTGCGCCGCCTCGCCGATCAGATAGGCTTTGCGGATGCGCGGGAAATAGCCGGTCAGGCTGGTTATGCCGCCGGCCTTCGGCTTGCCGCCGGCGATCCAGAAAATGTCAGAGAATGACGACAGCGCATGCGCCGCCGCATCCGCATTGGTGCCCTTGGAGTCATTCACGAACAGCACGTTGCCGCGACGACCGACCTGCTCCATGCGGTGGGCGAGGCCCGGAAAGCTGCGCAGGCCGTTCTGCAGCACATCCGTCGAGATGCCCATCGCCAGCGCGCAAGCTGCGGCGCAGGCGGCGTTCTGGGCGTTGTGCAGGCCGCGGAGCGAACCGATGCCGCCCAGCCGCGCGACCTCGCTGCGCGCAGCGCCCGACGCAAGCACGATGGTCTCGCGTTCGACATAGATGCCGTCGGGCAGCGGGTTCTTCACGGACACCCGCACCACGCGCTTGCCTGACCGATCCAGGCGATCGGCGATGTTGCGGCAGAAGATGTCGTCGACGCCGACGATCGAGGTGCCATCCGGCTGCACGCCGGCGACCAGCCGCTCCTTCACGGCGGCGTAATTCTCCAGCGTGCCGTGGCGATCGATATGGTCCTCGCTGACATTGAGGAGGATGCCGACGGATGGATCGAGCGATGGCGTGAGGTCGATCTGGTAGGACGACATCTCGATCACGTGCACGCGTCCCATCCGCGGCGGCTCCAGCGACAGGATCGCGGTGCCGATATTGCCGCCCATCTGGGTGTCGTAGCCGGCGACCTTCATCAGATGCGCGATCAGCGCTGTCGTGGTCGACTTGCCGTTGGTGCCGGTGATGGTGACGAACGGCGCCTGCGGCGCATGGCGGCGCCGCTCGCGGCAGAACAGTTCGACATCGCCGATCACCTCGACGCCGGCCTGGCGCGCCAGCAGCACGCTCCAATGCGGCGCCGGATGGGTCAGCGGCGCGCCGGGGGTCAGGATCAGCGCGGCGAAATTCGCCCAGGACACGGAGCGCAGATCGGCGGTGGTGAAGCCGGCTTGCGCGGCCTTCGCGATATTGTCGGCATTGTCGTCGCCGGCGATCACCTCCGCCCCGCCCGCCTTCAGCGCGTTGCAGCTCGCAAGCCCCGAACCGCCGAGCCCGAACACGGCGACCGTCTTGCCCGCAAAGGAAGTGACAGGGATCATCGCAGCTTCAGCGTGGAGAGGCCGGCGAGCGCCAGCATCACGGAGATGATCCAGAAGCGGATCACGATCTGCGGCTCGGTCCAGCCCTTCTGCTCGAAATGATGGTGCAGCGGCGCCATCCGGAACACGCGCTTGCCGGTGAGCTTGAAGGAAGCCACCTGCACGATCACCGAAACCGCCTCCAGCACGAACAGGCCGCCGATCACCGCCAGCACGATCTCGTGCTTCACCGCGACCGCCGTTGCCCCCAGCATGCCACCGAGCGCGAGCGAGCCGGTGTCGCCCATGAAGATCGAGGCCGGCGGCGCGTTGAACCACAAAAATCCGAGACCTGCGCCCAGCACGGCGCCGCAGAGCACGGCGAGCTCGCCGGTGCCGGCGACATAGTTGATCTGCAGGTAATCGGAGAACACCGCGTTGCCGGTGAGATAGGAGATCATGCCGAAGCTCGCAGCCGCGATCATCACCGGGACGATGGCGAGACCGTCGAGGCCGTCGGTCAGGTTCACCGCATTGCCCGCGCCGACCATGACGAAGGCGCCGAAGATCACGAAGAACCAGCCGAAATTGAACACGACATCCTTGAAGAAGGGAATCGCGAGCGAGGTGGAGGACACATCGCGGCCGAGCCGCACCAGCGCGTAACAGGCGGCGAGCGCGATGATCGCTTCGATCGCAAGGCGCAGCTTGCCGGCAAAGCCGCTGTGGCTCTGCTTGGTGACCTTCAGATAGTCGTCATAGAAACCGACGAAGCCGAAGCCCAGCGTCACCGCCAGCACGATCCAGACATAGGGGTTGATCGGGTTCGCCCAGAGCAGCGTCGCCACCACCACGCCGGACAGGATCATCAGCCCGCCCATGGTCGGCGTGCCCTTCTTGGTAATGAGGTGCGACTGCGGGCCGTCGGTGCGGATCGGCTGGCCCTTGCCCTGGCGCAGCCGCAAGTGATCGATGATCCAGGGCCCGAACAGGAACACGAACAGCGCGCCCGTCACCATCGCCCCGCCGGTGCGGAACGTGATGTAGCGGAACACGTTGAGCGCGCCCCGGAACACCCCGAAGCCGGGGACCGTGTTGGAAAGGTCGATCAGCCAATAAAACATTCAATTATGCCTATACCGCTTCTTCGCGCGCGGCTTTGCCGGGAAAGCGCTTTTCCAGCGCGTTGACGATCCGCTTCATCTTCGAACCCAGCGATCCCTTGACCATGACGGCGTCGCCGGGGCGGATGGCCGCGACCGCCTGGATCTCCAGACTCGCCGAACTATCGGCATAGCCTCCCCGTCTTCCCGTGGAAAGAGCATCCCAGAGGTTGCGCATCAGCGGACCACAACAATAAACGAGGTCGATATTGTTGGCGTTGACCGCCTCGGCCAGGCCGCGATGCAGCGCGGGGCCGGTTGGCCCGAGCTCGAGCATGTCGCCGAGCACCGCGATGCGGCGGCCCAGCGGACCGAGCCGGGCCCGCCCGAGCACGTTCAGCGCCGCCGCCATCGACGCCGGATTGGCATTATAGCTCTCATCGATCAGCGTCGCTTCGCCAGTACCGACCTCCAGGACGCGCCGCGCACCGCGGCCCGCGGGCGCCTCGAGCTGCGACAGCGACAATGCCGCGCGCGCGAGGTCCGCCCCGATCAGCGACGCGCCGGCGAGCACAGCGAGCGAGTTCATCGCCATGTGGCGGCCCGGCATGCTGATCTTGTAGGTGACGTCGTGGCCAAAGATGTTGGCATGCACGGCGGAACAGGCCGCCTGCAGCGAGACGTCGAGGAGCCGCGCGTCGGATTGCGCGTCCGTGCCGAAGGAGACGATGCGTGAAATGCCGAGTTCCTTCGCGTGCGCTTGCAGCCTTGCGAATTGCGCATTGTCGCGGTTGAGCACGACGGCGCCGGCGGGCTCCAGACCCAGGAAGATCTCCGCCTTGGCGTCCGCGATCTCTTCGATGCCGGAGAAGAATTCCAGATGCACCGGCTCCACTGTGGTGATGACGGCCACATGCGGCCGCACCAGCCTCACCAGCGGCGTGATCTCGCCGACATGGTTCATGCCGATCTCGAACACCGCGAAGCGCGCCGATGCCGGGCAGCGTGCCAGCGACAGCGGCACGCCCCAATGATTGTTGAAGGAAGCAACGGAGGCATGCGTCTCGCCTTGTGCCGAGAGCACGTGCCGCAGCGCTTCCTTGGTCGAGGTCTTGCCGACCGAACCGGTGACCGCGATGATCCTGGCGTTGAGCCGCGCGCGCGAGGCGCGGGCAAGATCGACGAGACCCGCGAGCACGTCGTCGACAATCAACAGCCGCGCATCGGCTGCAAATTTTTCGTGCTGCGCCCTTTCGACCACCGCGAGCGCGGCGCCCGCCTTCAATGCGGCCTCGACAAAATCGTGGCCGTCATGCACGTCGCCCTTGATGGCGAAATAGGCCTCGCCCGGCTGAAGCGTGCGGCTGTCGATGGAAAGACCGCTGACGCCGGAGGGCAAGCGCCCCTGCGTTGCGGCGCGCATCGCCTCAGCCATCGCGACCGGTGTCCATAGTGGCGTGCTCATGCGACCCTCGCTTCAAGCGCCGCAGCTACGGCCTCATGATCGCTGAACGGCAGCGTCCTGTCGCCGATGATCTGTCCGATTTCATGCCCCTTGCCGGCGATCAGGAGCACATCGCCCGGCTGCAATGCGGCGATGCCGGCCCTGATCGCTTCGGCGCGGTCGCCGATTTCGCTCGCGCCCTTTGCCGCGGCGAGAATGGCAGCGCGGATCGCCGCGGGATTCTCGCTGCGCGGATTGTCGTCGGTGACGATGACGCTGTCGGCATTGTCAGCGGCAATCGCTCCCATCAGCGGGCGCTTGCCCGCATCGCGGTCGCCGCCGGCGCCGAAGACCACGATCAGCTTGCGCTTCGCATAGGGCCGCAGCGCCTGCAGCGCCTTGGCGAGCGCATCCGGCTTGTGCGCGTAGTCGATGAAAATCGGCGCACCGTTGCGCTCGCCGACGCGTTCGAGCCGGCCCTTGGCGCCCTCGAGATGTTCGAGGCTTGCGAAGACAGCGTCGGCGTCGCTGCCGGTGCCGATCGCAAGTCCGGCGGCCACCAGCGCGTTCTCGATCTGGAACTCGCCGACCAGCGGCAAATGGATCGTGCGTTTCCGGCCGCGGTGTTCGATCACGAGCTTCTGCGCAAAGCCTTCGATCGACGCGCCGACCAGACGAATGCCATCTCCGCCATCGGCATTGCGGCCAACCGTGACGATCCCAAGCTTGCGCGCGCGCGCCGCATCGATCACGTCAGCCGAACAATCATGATCGGCCGAGATCACGGCGGCGCCGCCGGGCATCACGAGATCGCGGAACAGCCGCAGCTTGGCGTTGAGATAGTGCGCCACGTCGGGGTGATAATCCATGTGGTCGCGCGACAGGTTGGTGAATCCGCCGGCGGCGATGCGCACGCCGTCGAGCCGATACTGGTCGAGCCCGTGCGAGGACGCTTCGAATGCGAGATGCGTGACTCCGTCACCGGCAATCTCGTCGAGCTGGCGATGCAGCTCGATCGGATCAGGCGTGGTCAGCGAGCCGTAGACCGTGCGCTTCGGCGACACCAGGCCGATGGTCCCGATGCTCGCGGCATCGTGCCCCAATCGCTGCCAGATCTGGCGCGTGAAAGCCGCCACCGATGTCTTGCCGCTGGTGCCGGTCACCGCCGCGATCGTCTCGGGCTGGCGCTTGAAGAACTTCGCCGCAGCCAACGCCAATGCGCGGCGCGGATTGGGCGTCACGACAAAAGGCACGCGCAGATCGCCTTGCGGCCGATGATCGCCCGCGACCGCCGCCGCGCCTGCGGCAATCGCGGCATCGACGAAGCGCGCCCCGTCGGTCTTGTAGCCCGCGAGTGCGAAGAACAGATCGCCCGCCTTCACCGTGCGGCTATCAGCCGTCACCCCTCCGATCTCGACGGCTTCCGCCTGCGGATCGATCGTGGCATCAGCACTGAAGAGGTCGCGAAGTCTCATGATCTTCCAGTCCGGCCGGCGATTCACACGTTGAAACGTGACGGCACTTCCTCGAAGCAGCGCCCTGCTTTCTGTTTGAGCATGATCCTCGGAAAACTGCATCCATGCTTCCGGATCATGCCCTCCCCCACGCCTTACTGGGTTGTCCTCGATGCCGCAAGAATAAGGCGGTCGGACGGCGGCAGATCGAACCGCGGCTCGAGCCCCAGAAGCGGCGCAATACGGGCGATCACCTTGCCTCCGGTCGGCACCGCGTTCCAGCCCGAAGTGATGAAACCATGGGTCTCCGGCAGCGCCTTCGGCTCGTCCAGCATCACCAGGAGCTGATACCTCGGATTATCCGCCGGCATGATGGCGGTGAACGAGTTCAGCACCTGTTTCTTGGAATAGCGGCCGTTGACCACTTTTTCCGCGGTACCGGTCTTGCCGCCGATATAATAACCCTTCACGTCGGCCGACTTGGCCGTTCCGATCTCGGCATTGAGCCGCATCAGGTAACGGATCTTGTCCGATGTCTCGGGCTTGACCACTCTTTTCGCGATTGCCCTCGCCTCTTCCTCCGACCGCTTCAGGAAGGTCGGCTGGATCAGATAGCCGCCATTGACCATGGCATTGATGCCCATCACCGCCTGCAGCGGCGCCACCGCGATGCCGTGACCGAAGGCAATGGTGATCGTGTTCAATTCGCCCCAGCGCTTCGGCACGATCGGCGATGCGCTCTCCGGCAGTTCGGTGCGCAGCCGGTCAAGCTGGCCGACTTTCTTCAGGAACGCCTTGTGCGCTTCCACGCCCTGGCTCAATGCGACGCGGGCCGCGCCGACATTGGAGGAGAAGGTGAACACTTCCGACAGCGAGATCGCCCGGCCCAGCGGATGGGTGTCGTGGATCGCGAACTTGCCGTAGTGCAGCGCGCCGCGCGCGTCATACATGGTGTTGAGCGTGGCCTTGCCGGAGTCGAGCGCCATCGCCAGCGTCAGCGTCTTGAAGGTCGAACCCATCTCGAACACGCCCGTGGTCAGGCGGTTGATGCGGTCGGGATCGTGCGCTTCCTTCGGATTGTTCGGATCGAAATCGGGCAGCGAGATCAGCGCGACGATCTCGCCGGTCCGCACGTTTGACACGAGGCCCGAGGCCGCCTTCGCCTTGTATTTCTCCTTGGCCTTCAGGAGCTCGTCGCGCAGCGCGTGCTCAACGCGCAGATCGATCGACAGTTCCACCGGCTTCTGCAAGCGGTCGGTGGCAAAGCCCGCGCGATGCAGGTCGGCCAGACCGTTGTTGTCCAGCCACTTCTCCATGCCGGCGATGCCCTGGTTGTCGATGTTGACGAGGCCGATCAGGTGGGCGACGGCAGCGCCGGTCGGATAGATACGCCTGTTCTCGCGCAGGAAGCCGATGCCGGGAATGCCGAGGCGGTGGATATCCTGCTGCTGTTGCGGCGTGATCTCACGCTTCAGCCAGACAAAACCTTTTCGCGAGGACAGACGGTCGCGCACTTCGACGGTGTCGAGGTCGGGCAACGTCGCTGTCAGAAGCTCAATCGCCTCGTCCTTGTCGATGATGCGGCGCGGCTCGCCGAACAGGCTCGGCGCCTTGACGTCGGTCGCAAGGATTGCGCCGTTGCGGTCGACGATATCAGGCCGCGCGGTCGCGATCGCATCCTGTGCGGCCGTGCGGCGCGCGCCATGGCTGTCGGCGCCGATCGCGAACATCACGAGCCGCCCGGCGATGATGGCGTAAACGGCGGCAAAGGCGATGATCGCAAAGCCGACGCGGGCGCGCGCCTTCACTGCGCGGTCGACGTTGCGCCCATAGAGCAGGCTGCGGATCAGCCGCTGCCGCCACGGCTCGGCCGGTTTTGTGCTTGGCGCGCGGTCGGTCATTGCTGATCACCCTGCGGCGGCTGCTGCACCGAGCCGGTCACGCTTTCCTGGTCGGCGGCGGCCTCGATGGTGTTGATCATTGCGCCGATCGGATCGGGCGCGCCCGGCCGCGCGAAGTTCGGCGGGCGCTCGGGCAGATTCTTCAGCGAGTCATATTGATTGGCACTGAGCGGCTTCAACGCCAGATGACGCTCGGCCAGCCCCTGCAACCGAAGCGGCGCGTCGAGCTTGGCCCATTCGGCGCGCAGAGCCGCGATCGCGTCGCGCTGCTCGCGAATTTCCGCGTTCAGCCGCAGCACGCGCTCGGTACGGGCGGTCGATTCCATCTTGATGCGGTAGACATAGGCCGCACAGACCACGAGGAAGCCGATCACGAGGAAATGGAGGATGCGCATGCGCTAGCCTCCCCTCATGACGCGTTCGAGCGTCGGCCATGACGGCGGCGCACTCTCGGCATGCACGGGCGCTTCCGTGCGCTCGGCGGCGCGCAGCTTGGCTGACCGCGCGCGCGGATTGGCCGCGATCTCGTCCTCGGATGGTGTCAGCGGACGTTTTGTCAAAATCTTGAAGCTTGGCGCCATCTGCGCGACTGCGGGCAGATGCCGCGAGCCGCTGGCAACCTTACCGCGCTCAGCCAGGAAATTCTTGACGATGCGGTCTTCCAGCGAATGGAACGAAACAACCACGAGCCGCCCGCCCGCCTTCAGCACACGCTCGGCGGCTGTGAGCGCGCGATGCAATTCGTCGAGCTCTTCGTTGACGAAGATTCGCAGCGCCTGGAACGTCCGCGTCGCCGGATGGATCTCGTTCGGCTTGGAACGCACGACCCTGGCGACGATGTCAGCCAGCGCTTGCGTCGTCGCGATCGGCGCTTGCTTCCGCGCAGCCACGATAGCGCGCGCCACCGCGCGCGAGTGCCGCTCCTCGCCGAAGAGATAGATGATGTCGGCAAGATCGCGCTCGGACGCGGTTGCGATCACGTCCGCCGCGGTCGGCCCCTCATTCCCCATCCGCATATCGAGCGGGCCCGCCAGGCGGAACGAGAAGCCGCGCGCGGCCTGGTCGAGCTGCATCGAGGAGACCCCGATGTCCATCACCACGCCGTCGACGGCCTCGACGCCCTGGGCGCTGCAGATGCCGGCGAGATTCGAGAAGCGGTCCTCGACCAGCGTCAGCCGGCCATCGGCGCGATCGACCAGATCGAAACCGCCCGTGATCGCCGAGCGGTCGCGATCGATGCCGATGACGCGGGTTCCAGGCACGGCAAGGATCAGGCGGCTATAGCCGCCGGCGCCGAAGGTGGCGTCGACATAGATGCCTCCGTTTCGCGGATTCAGCATCTCGACCGCCTCGCGGCCGAGCACGGAAATATGCGGCGCAGCAGGCGTCATGCGCCGGCTCCGGTGATCGTCCGGCGTAAGGGGTCGAAACTGGACACGGACCAGCCCATGGCGCCTCGAATGGTTGCGCGTCATTCCGCGGTCCCGGCTGAGCAGCCGCGGCACGGAGCGAACGCCGGTTCCCATATCAGGCCGCAAATCCTGATGTCCGACCGGAGTTTGCTGGGCTGCCATGGGATTTCGCGCGCAAGCGGGCCTCGGCCGTCCCTCAAAAACCGGTTCGGCTATTCACCACTTAGTAACGGCACTTAGCGTTAAGAAAGCGTTGCCGAAACCTTCACGGTTTCCCTTGCTTTTTAACCACACGTGGAACCGGATGATGCGCATCATCCACAGGCGGGTCTAAAATTCACGAGATGCACGCCCATATGATTGCGCCCGCGGCAGGGTAAAGGAATAGTAAATTGGCGGCTGTCCGGAAACTGCAGGGCTGCCGTTCTGCCGCCGGGTTTGAGATTTCGGATGTCGTCTGGTTCGTTCACGTCTGCTGATTCGAAGCGTCAACGCGCCCTTCCGGTTCCCAGGGCCATAGCCGACATGAAGACCTTTACCCCGGACTCCTCGATCGTCTCCGATGTCATCCCGTCGGTGAATTTCGGCGAACGCGCCAACGACCGGCAACCCGACATGATCGTGCTGCACTACACCGGCATGCCCGACGTCGAAGGCGCCATCGCGCAGCTCTGCACCGCCGGCACCGAGGTCTCTGCGCATTACATTGTGCTGGAGGATGGGCGCATCGTGCAGTGCGTGCCGGAGAGCAAGCGCGCCTGGCATGCCGGCGTGTCCTGCTGGGCCGGCGAAGAGGACATCAATTCCTGCTCGATCGGCATCGAGATCATCAACCGCGGCCACGACTGGGGCTATCCGGACTATCCGCTGCGCCAGATCGCAGCAGTGATCGCGCTGTGCCGCGGCATCATGCTCCGCCGCAACGTGCCCTCGCATCGCGTGCTCGGCCATTCGGACGTGGCGCCGGCGCGCAAGAAGGATCCCGGCGAGAAGTTCCCGTGGCATTCGCTGGCCAATTCCGGTGTCGGCCACTGGGTTCAGCCCGCGCCGATCGTGCGCGGGGATACGCTCCAGCTCGGCGCTATCAGCGACAACGTCACCAGCATGCAGAAGGCATTCGCCCGCTACGGCTACAACATCCCGACCAACGGCAAATTTGACGGGCCGACCATGGAAGTCGTCACCGCCTTCCAGCGCCATTTCCGCCAGGCACGCGTCGACGGCATTGCCGATCGCTCGACCATGACCACCCTGCACGCGCTGCTGGAGAGCCTGCCGCCGGAAGCGACGACAGCGGTTGCGGCGAAGTAGGCAAGTATCTCTCAATCGCTTCGTCGCTATGCTCCTCGCAATAGCGGTGTCGTCCCGGGCTTGACCCGGGACCCATAACCACAGGCGATGTGGTGTGCTCCGCTGCAACTGCTTGCTCACACCAGAACCATTTCCTGTGGTTATGGGTCCCGGCTCAAGGCCGGGACGACAGCGGTGGTTTGATCGATCATCATAGCGAGGAGCATCGCGACGAAGGCCACTATTCCATCTCCGCGATGCGCCGCGCATAGAGCCGGCGCAGGGGCTCCAGTTGCGTCGCGGCGGTTGCCGCCAGATATGCATCGCGCGCGGCGTCGTGGCGACCGAGGCGGCGCAAGAGATCGGCGCGGACGGCCGGCAGCAATTCGTAACCCTTGAGGCTGCCGCGCGCTTCCAGCGCGTCGATCAGGTGGAGCGCGCGCGCCGGGCCGTCGACCATCGACACCGCCGCGGCATGGTTCAGCTCGATCACCGGCGACGGGCTGATGCGGAGCAGCACTTCATAGAGACCGGCGATCTGCGGCCAGTCGGTGTCTTCATAACTTGGCGCACGGGCATGCAGCGCCGCGATCGCGGCCTGCACTGCGTAGGATTGCGGCCGGCCGGGCATCCGCAGCGCTTCCTCCACCAATCGCAGACCTTCGGCGATCTGGCGATAGTCCCACAGCGAACGGTCCTGCTCCTCCAACAGCACGATGTCGCCGCCCGCGGTCTTGCGGCCAGCGCGGCGCGCGTCATGCAGCAGCATCAGCGCCAGCAGCCCCTTGATCTCGCCGCGCGCTGGCATCAGCGCATCGATCAGCCGCGCCAGCCGGATCGCCTCGCGCGCCAGATCCGGGCGCATCAAATCCTCGCCGGAGGTCGCCGCATAACCTTCGGTGAAGACGAGATAGATCACCGCCAGCACGCCGCGCAGCCTTGGCTCCAGCGCCTCGCGTTCCGGCACCTCATAGGGAATGCCCGCGAGACGAATCTTCTGCTTCGCCCGCAGCAGCCGTTGCGCCATCGCGTCCTCGCTGACGAGGAAGGCGCGCGCGACCTGGGCCGTCGAGAGGCCACAGACCGTGCGCAACGTCAGCGCGACCTGCACTTCATCGGCAAACGACGGATGACAGCAGGTGAAAATCAACCGCAGCATGTCGTCGTCGAGCGTGGCATCGGCGAGTTCGAAAGGAGCGGACGCATTGAGCAGGAGTTCGTGCGTCAGCTCCTGCTGCTTGCCGCGGAATACGGCATTGCGGCGGATGCGATCGATCGCCTTGTTGCGACCGACATTGACAAGCCATGCCCGTGGGTTCTCCGGCAGTTCGCCCGCATACCATCGCTCCAGCGCCACCGCGAATGCCTCCTGCAGCGCGTCCTCCGCGAGATCGAAATCGCCAACGAGGCGGATCAGCGTCGCCAGCGCGCGCCTCGCCTCGTCGCGGAAGATCTTTTCGATCTGGGTTGGAGTCATGCGGTGAACTGCTCGTCGTCGTTCCGGGCCTGCGCCTCACAGCGCATCCCGGAATGACGCCGGTGAGAGACCGTCAATCATACACCCAGATCGGCCGCACCTCGATCGTGCCGAACCTCGCGCTCGGGATGCGCGCGGCAATCGCGAGCGCCGTGTCGAGGTCCTTCGCTTCGATCAGATAGTAGCCGCCGAGCTGCTCACGCGTCTCCGCGAACGGACCGTCCGTGGTCAGCGTCTTGCCGTCGCGCACGCGCACGGAGGTGGCGGTGGTCGTTGGTCGCAGCCGGTCTCCAGCCTTGAAGTTGCCGCTCTGGATGATGGATTGGGTGAACTTGCCGTATTCCTCCATCATCTTCTGGCTCGTTGCCGCGTCGAGTTTCGCGTACTCGACCTCGTTCTGATAGATCATCAACAGATACTGCATCGCGAAGTCTCCTTTTCATCGGCTGAATCGCCTACATTCCAGTCGAGCGGGCCGGACGGAAAACGACACCCTTCAGGATAATTTATTTTGGCGAGGTTCCGCAGGCCGCTTTCGCCTTGACCTTGCGGCTGCAAACCCCCATGCCTATGGGTGTCAGTCGGCCGGACGGCCGCTCCCGCAAGCGCCGAAAGGCCGCGGGGGAGGAAAGTCCGGGCTCCATCGACATGCGGTGCCGGATAACGTCCGGCGGGGGCAACCCCAGGGAAAGTGCCACAGAGAACGGACCGCTTCCCCCACCCTCCCCTCCCCCGCAAGCGGGGGAGGGATAAAGGGAGGGGGCCAGTAAGGGTGAAAAGGTGCGGTAAGAGCGCACCGCGTTTCCGGCAACGGAGACGGCATGGCAAACCCCACCGGGAGCAAAACCGAATAGGGACGGCAACGCGGATGGTTCGCGAAAGCGATAACACCGCAGGGCGATGTCAGGCCCGCCGTCCGGGTAGGTTGCTCGAGGCCATCTGCGAAGATGGCCCCAGAGGAATGGCCGTCACGTACCATTCGCGAGAATGGTGCCCTACAGAACCCGGCTTACAGGCCGGCTGATGTCCTAAAGCGTTTTCGAGCGAAGTGGTCTTCCGGTTCGCATGAAGAAAACGCGTCTTGATGGACCGAATGAGGGGTTCGGCGCAACACGCCGGACCCCTCGCCATTTTTGGCGCGCACGGGGATGACGTCGCAAGTCACGGCAATGGTACCTGCTGGGTTCGTCGTGTAAACGTCAGGCCAATGACAATGAGAACAAGACGATGACGGGGGGATTCGCTCTGGCAATGCTGTTTATCGGCGCGTTGGCCGGTGGCTTCGTATCCGGCCTGGCCGGCTTCGGCACCGCGCTGATGGCGCTGGGAATCTGGCTTTACGTAGCGCCGCCTGCGGTTGCGGTGCCTTTGGTCCTGATCTGCTCGGTCGTCGGCCAGGTCACGACCCTCCCCTCGATCTGGCGCAGCATCGATTTCAGGCTGGTCTGGCCGTTTGTACTCGGCGGGCTCGCCGGAGTGCCGCTCGGCACGCTGCTGATCGCGCAGGCCGATCCCAACACCTTCAAACTGACCATCGGCGTCTTCCTGTTGGTCTTTCCCACCGCGCTTTATTTTCAGCGCAGGCCAATGGCGATCAAGCTTGGCGGCAAGCCGTTCGACGGCGCCATCGGATTTGCCGGCGGCATCCTCGGCGGCCTGGCCGGCCTTTCCGGCCCGCTCCCGATTCTTTGGGCCAGCGTGCGCGGCTGGAATAAGGAGCAGCGGCGCGGGATTTTCCAGACCTTCAACTTCACGGTGCTCGCAACGGCGCTCCTGCTCCAGGCGTTCGCCGGCTTCGTCACCAGGGAAGTCCTCACGCTCGCTGTCGTGACCTTTCCGGCGACAGTGGCCGGCGCCTGGCTCGGCGCGCGAATCTATCATGCGCTGAGCGACCGCAATTTCACAAACATCGTGCTCGGGCTGCTGTTTCTGTCCGGCATCGGACTGGTGTGCAGCGGAATTGCTCCGAGATAGCGCGCGCATGGCTGCCATATGCACCGAGTAGATTGCTGTACGCAGGACAGCGAACCCGCTATCCACGCGTATCATGTCCTCGTCCTCCTCGCGCGAGCGTCTCGGCCTGTTGCTGGGCTTCATCGGCATGGCGATCTTCGGCGGCACGCTGCCGGCGACGCGGCTTGCTGTCGCGGAAATTGATCCGATTGCGCTGACCGCGGTCCGCACCGCAATCGCCGGCCTATGCTCGCTCGCGCTCCTGATCGTGTTGCGGCGGCCGCTGCCGCGGAGAGCGCTCTGGCCGCAGCTTACCCTGGTCATGCTGTGCGTCGCCATCCTGTTTCCGCTGCTGATGGCCGAGGGCATGCAGCGCGTTGACGCCTCCCATGGCGGCGTCGTGCTCGGCGTGCTGCCGATCGCGACCGCCCTGGTGGCTGTAGCGATCACCCATGAGCGGCCGCGGCCCTTGTTCTGGGTCGCCGCTCTCGTGGGCGCCGCGCTGGTGATCGCCTTTGCGCTGCGCGGTGGCGGCGGCACGCTGTCGGCGGGCGATCTCTTCCTGTTCGCTTCCGTTGCCGTAGCCGCCGTCGGCTATGCCTTCTCCGGACGGCTCACCGCGGAGATGCCGGGCTGGGAAGTCATCAGTTGGGTGCTGGTGATTGCGTTGCCGTTCGCGCTGCCGGCGGCTGCGCTGACGATGCCGGCCGATCCCATGCACATCTCGCTGAAGCCGTGGCTTGGTCTGCTCTACGTCGCGCTGTTCTCGCAATGGATCGGCTTCTTCGCCTGGAATGCCGGCATGGCGATGGGCGGGATCGCGCGGGTGTCGCAGATCCAGTTGCTGCAGCCCTTCATCACCTTCGTGCTCGCCTCGCTGTTCAACGGCGAGACGATCACCTTGCAGGTCGTGCTGTTCGCCGCCGCGGTGGTGGCGACGGTCGCGATCAGCGCGCGCACGCGCGGGCGGGCGACCGTCGCTCCGGGACGGCTCAATGAGCCGAACCCGGAACCTCGAATGACGGTGGCTATTCCGCCGCGCTGACCCGGCCGAACTCGGTCGCCTGCCGCTCGAACAGGCTGCGATAGATGCCGCCGGGTCGCGCGGTCAGCACGGCATGGGTGCCCTGCTCGACGATCTCGCCGCGATCGAACACCAGGATGCGATCCATGCCGCGCACCGTCGACAGCCGGTGCGCGATCACGATCGAGGTGCGGCCCTTCATCAGCCGTTCCATCGCCTGCTGGATCAGCGCCTCCGATTCCGAATCCAGGCTCGAGGTCGCCTCGTCCAGGATCAGGATCGGCGCATCGGCGAGGAACGCGCGTGCCAGCGCGACGCGCTGCCGCTCGCCGCCGGACAGCTTGACACCGCGTTCGCCGACCAGCGTGCCGTAGCCCTTCGGCAGACGCAGGATGAAGTCGTGCGCATTGGCAAGCCGCGCCGCCTGCTCGATCGCCGCCATGCTGGCGCCGGGCCGGCCGTAGGCGATGTTCTCCGCCAGCGAACGGTGGAACAGGATCGGCTCCTGCTGCACGATCGCGATCTGGCTGCGCAGCGATTGCTGCGTGGCGTGAGCGATATCCTGACCGTCGATCAGGATCCGTCCGCCCGAGACGTCATAGAGCCGCTGCACCAGTTTCACGAACGTGGTCTTGCCCGACCCGGACCTGCCGACCAGGCCAATACGCTCGCCGGCGCGGATGTCGATCGACAGCGCGTCATAGAGCGGCGTGCGATGGCCACCATAGAGGAAGGTTACGTTGTCGAACGTGATCCTTCCGCCCTGGACGTCGATCGTCCCAGCGTCAGGCACATCGACGATGCCGAGCGGCTCGTCATGGATGGTGACGAGTTCCTCCATGTCGTTCACCGAACGCTGCAGGTTGTTGATGTGCATGCCGACGTCGCGCAGGTAGGCGTGGATGACGTAGTAGCTCGTCAGCACATAGGTGACGTCGCCCGGCGAGGCGCGGCCGGCGAGCCACAGCAGGATGGCGCCGCCGATCACCGAGGCACGGAAGCACAAGAGCACCACGAGTTGCGCCATGTTGGTGGCGTTGTAGCGCAGCCAGGTACGCGACACCCGCCTGCGCCAGCGCCCGATGACGCCGGCGAGCCGCGCATCCTCGCGCGCTTCCGCGCCGAACGATTTCACCACCGCGTTGCAGGTGAGCGCATCCGCCAGCGTGCCGCCGACCTTGGTGTCCCAGGCGTTGGAGACGCGCGCGGCCGGTGCAATATAGTTCACCGAGAGCACGATGGTCATTGCAACATAGATCACCGCGCCGACGCCGATCACGGCGCCGAGCACGGGCCAGTGCAGCCCGAGCAGGATCATCGAGCCGACCAGCACCATCAGCGACGGCAGCAGCGCCATCAGCACGGTGTCGTTGAGCAGGTCGATCGCCCACATGCCGCGGGTGATCTTGCGCACCGTCGAGCCGGCAAACGAATTGGCGTGCCAGTCGGTCGAGAACCGCTGCACCCGCGCGAACGCCTCGCGAGCCACATCCGACATCGTCGTCAGCGTGAACGGCACGATCGCCTGCAGCCCGACAAAACGCAGGATGATCGACAGCAGGCCGAGCGCGACAATGCCGCCGAACGCAACCAGCGCCGCATGTCGCCCCGCCTGGTCCGAGGTGCCGAGCGTCAGCGCGTCGACCAGATGGCCGGAATAAACCGGCATGAACAGGTCAGCGACGGTGGCGCCGAGAAAGCCGACCAATACGGTCGTGGCGCGGGTGGGCTGCCTCAGCCAGTGGCGGAATACAAACGGGATCACGACGCGGATCGCGGCGGGACGTTTGCTGGTCGAAATGGTCATGGCGCAATCCGGCCGCGCTCGCCGCACAGGCCGACTCCATCTGAATTGACGCACGAAGGCGCAAAAGCGCGCAACGAGAGCGTCGTTGAAAGATCGGTAAGGTGTTGGAAGGTTTGGAGGACCGGGACTTCAGCCCCGGTCAAAACTCGCGGTCAACGGCGCGACCGGGCATCCAGTACAAACATCGGACAGGGGCGCGCGATCTGCGAATAAGCCGAAATCATGCAAATCTCCCCGGTTCGAGCGACGACGCGTTGCTTATAAATGCGTCACGCCTGATTTGCAAGATGACAAAGCCGTGAGCTCGCGTCTTCGCGCTAGAGCATGATCCGGAAAAGTGGAAACCGGTTTTCCCTCAAGGAGATGAGATCGCGATCCGATCCCGTCTAATCGGATCATGATCAAGGCGTGGACTCATTTGCGCGCAGCCATATCCGGATTGACGCAAGTTGAATGAGGTAGTTGGCCGCGAGCTTGTCGTAGTTGCCACGCTTTCAGGCGGATTATGTTGCAAAAGTATTTTTGACATTCGACGCGCAACAAAGATTCAAGCTAGAGCGACAGCGCGCAAACTTGATTCAAAGAGAGCTGCTCGCCGATTCGACTATTTCACAAGGCCGCGGTGCAACGTCGCCGGAATTCCGCAGTGCTTCGCGTTACATCCGCTTCGGACGCATCCGGCCAAATCTGCAGCAGGACTATGCTACTCCTCTTCACAACTTCACATGGGAGAACCGCGCGCCTCACTCCGGCAGCCCCGCCTTCCGCAACCCATCCGCGAAGGTCGCGAGGTCCTCCGGCCGGCGGATCGGGAGCCAATCCGTGAGATTGGAGACGCGCAGCGTGGGGTCGAGCTCGCGCAGATGCTCCATCGCGCGCTGCGCCTCGGCCGGCCGGCCCGCGAGCGCATGGCTCGCCGCGATGACACTGACGACCATCAGGAAGCTCGGCAACTCCCGGAAGGCTTTCTCCGCCCACGACGACGCGGCGTCGAAGCGCCCCGCGAACAGATGCGCCGCCGCCAGTCCGGCCTGCATGCGGTATAGCTCGGGGTCGAGTGGGCTCAGCCTCATGGCGTGCGCGAAGTGCTCGATGGCGGCGTCCGGCTCGCCGTTC
Organism: Bradyrhizobium sp. USDA 10063; assembly: GCF_054063735.1. NCBI lineage: Bacteria > Pseudomonadati > Pseudomonadota > Alphaproteobacteria > Hyphomicrobiales > Nitrobacteraceae > Bradyrhizobium > Bradyrhizobium sp. USDA 10063. The sequence goes on from NZ_JBSSGP010000002.1 coordinate 3,330,744, forward strand.
CAGGTCCGCAGGAATCCGGCGAGGAACCAGGCCGACGCGAGATTGGGATTGAGCACGAGCGCCCGGTCGAGCAAGGCGATGCCGCCGGCGACGTCATCGGTGAGGTGGGCGAGCGCATGCCCGCCGCGGGTGAGCGCGACCGCATCGTCCCGGCCCAGGTCGACGGCCCGGCGCGCCAGGCGGGCGCCCTCGGCGATCTCGCCTGGGCGATCGGTCATCCAGCCGTTGACCTTGCGCCAGAAATAGCACCACGCCGCCATCGCATAGGCCGACGCAAAATTCGGGTCGCGCATGAGCGCGTGGTTGAACTGGCCGAGCGCCGCGTCGATCGATTCCCTTGATCCCAGGTGGAGGTGCGCCATGCCGCGCAGATAGTAGTCGTAGGCGTCGAGGCTTTCGGTTGGCTTGCGCTTCGCGCGCTCGATCTCGGCCCGCTCGAGCTGCGGCGCGATCGCGCCGACGACGGCCTCGGTGATCTGATCCTGCAGCTCGAAAATATCGTCGAGCGCGCTTTCGAAGCGCTCGGCCCACAGATGCGCCCCGGTGGTCGCATCGATCAGCTGCCCGGTGATGCGCACCCTGTGCAGCGCCTTGCGCACGCTGCCTTCCAGCACATAGCGCACGCCGAGCTCGCGGCCAACCTGCTTCACGTCGACCGCGCGGCCCTTGTAGATGAAGCTCGAATTGCGTGCGATCACAAACAGCCAGCGAATGCGCGACAAGGCCGTGATGATGTCCTCCACCACGCCGTCAGTGAAGTACTCCTGCTCGATGTCGCCGCTTAGGTTCAGGAACGGGAGCGCGGCAATGGAGGGCCTGTCGGGGAGGGCCGGCGCCTCTGCGATAGTCTTGCCCGGTGCGTCGGGCTCGGTGCTGACCGCGGCGGAGCGACTGGCGATCTCGCTGACGTCGCCGACGAACCGGAATCCCTTGCGGGCGATCGTTCGAAGCAGGCGCTGGTTCTGCCCGCTGTCGCCGATGACCTTGCGGGCCGCGTTGATGTGACTGGTCAGGGTCGATTCAGAGACGATCCGCCCGGCCCACACGGCATCCAGGAGCTCGTCCTTGCTGACGACGTGCTCGCGGTTCCGCACCAGATGGAGCAGCAGGTCGAAGACCTGCGGCCCGACGGCGATCGGCTCGGCGCTGCGCGTGAGCTCCCGCCGGTCCGAGTCGATCACGTAGTCCTCGAACGCGTACTGCACGTCGCCCTCTCATCGCCGCGCCATGGCCGGCAAGCCATTGATAGCACGGTGATCATCGCCGAAGCTCGCGCGAGTTGCCGCGCCGGTAAAGCAAGCGGAAACTGCCGGAACAGCGGGGCGCTTTCTTGGCACGTCTTGCTCTTTTGTCCTGCTGTCTTGGACGGAAACCCAAGCGAAATTCAATCGCGCCTCAAGGCCGCCACAAGGCTTTCCGGCCGCCGATCCGGCATCCTTCCGCATCGAATAAGACACAACCTGGCACTCCCTTGCATACACTTGGAGAGCAAAATCATGAAAATTGTCGTCATCGGAGGCACCGGTCTCATCGGATCAAAGCTCGTCAAGAAACTGCAGGAGAAGGGTCACGATGCCATCGCCGCCGCGCCCAATACCGGCGTCAACACCATCACGGGCGAGGGACTGAAAGAGGCGCTCTCCGGCGCACAGGTCGTCGTCGATCTGGCGAACGCGCCGGTGTGGGAGGACAAGGCGGTGCTTGAATTCTTCGAGACCTCGGGCCGCAATCTGCTGGCCGCGGAAAAGGCCGCCGGCGTGAAGCATCATCTGGCGCTGTCGATCGTCGGCAGCGACCGCAGTCCCGACAGTGGCTACCTCCGCGCCAAGGTGGCGCAGGAAAATCTGATCAAGGCGTCAGGCATTCCCTATACGATCCTGCGCTCGACGCAGTTCTTCGAGTTCGTCGGAGGCATCGTCAAATCGGGCGCAGAGGGCGATGTGGTCCGGCTGTCGCCCGCGCTGTTCCAGCCGATTGCCTCGGATGACGTGGTCGCCAACCTGGCCGAGCTGACGCTCGCACCGCCGCTGAACGGCACCGTCGAGGTTGCGGGCCCGGAAGCCTGTCCGATGGACAAGTTCGCGCGCAAGTTCCTGGCCGCGAGCGGCGACCAGCGCAAGGTGATCGCTGACGTGCACTGGCGCTACTTCGGAACCGAGCTGAACGACCGCTCGCTGACGCCCGGCGATCGCCCCCGCCTCGGCTCCATCCGCTTCGACGACTGGCTCAGCCGCAACGCGGTTCATAGCTGAAGTACAGAAGATAACCATGATCATCCGAGCGGGTCCCGGGCAACGAACGAAAGAGGCGACTATGACGATCAAACTCGTTGCGTTGGTTCTTCTGTGCCTCATGACCGGCACGGCGGTGGCTCAAGAGCCTAAGGTCACGTCACTCATGTCTAAGGATCTTCCGGAGAATCCCGGCAGGGAAGCTCTGATGATCACGGTCGAGCATGCGCCCGGCGGATCGAGCGCTATCCACCGACACAATGCACACGCGTTTGTGTACGTGCTGGAGGGCTCCGTCGTGATGCAGCTGAAGGGGGGACAACAGGTGACACTGACACCAGGACAGTCCTTCTATGAAGGCCCTGACGATGTTCATGTCGTCGACCGGAACGCAAGCGGCACCCAGCCGGCGAAGTTCCTGGTGCTCTTGATCAAGGACAAGGGCGCCCCAGCGCTCGTGCCCGCACAGTGACTGTTACGCAACCCAAGTACTCGAAAGGCAAGGCAGTCAGCAGGAGACAAACATGAGCTTGGACAACACCTCACAGCCCTCGGTCAACTACTGCGCCGACAAGGTGAACGCGAAGCACATCCACGGTAGACCGGAGCCCGAGTTGGTTCCGTCGCGCTACGCGCTGAAGGTCGGCGCGATTGACGTGCTGGTGGTTAGCGATGGGGTGCTGTCGTTGCCAGGCGCGATGTTGGGCCACAACGTTGACCCGGCCGTCCGGGCGACCTGGCTGGAGGACATGTTCCTGCCGCCGGACGTGCTCGAGTGGGCGCTGAACGTGGTCGTGGTGCGTAGCGGCGGCCGGACCATACTCGTCGACGCTGGGATGGGGGCGGAGTTCCCGGACTTGCCGCGGGCCGGACGGACTGTCCAGCGACTGGAGGCCGCCGGCATCGATCTCGCATCCGTGACCGACGTGGTGCTCACCCACATGCACATGGACCACGTTGGCGGGCTGCTCGTCGACGGAGTGAGGGACCGGCTGCGTCCGGACCTGCGCATCCACGTGGCGGCCGCCGAAACCAAGTTCTGGGAGTCGCCCGATTTCTCCCACGTCTCCATGCCGCCGGGGTTCCCGGACGCGCTTCGGCGGACGGCCAAGCGGTTCTTGCACGAGTACCAGAGCCAGTTGCGGACGTTCGAGGAGAAGCACGAGGTAGCGCCGGGGGTGCTCGTCACACGCACTGGCGGCCACACCCCTGGGCACAGCGTGGTCCGCCTGGCATCCGGCAGCGACCGGCTGACGTTCGCTGGCGACGCCGTGTTCCAGGTCGGGTTCGAGCACCCCGACTGGCACAACGGCTTCGAACACGACCCCGAGGAGGCGGCCCGCGTCCGGGTCCGTCTTTTGCGGGAGCTGGCGGCGAACCGCGAGTCGCTGGTGGCCACTCACCTGTCGTTCCCGTCCGTCTGCCATGTGGCGGTCGACGGCGACGTCTTTCGTTGGGTACCGGGCCCCTGGGAGTACTGACCGCTTGTTGGGTCAGGGCCGAACGAGACAACCGCAGTTTGAACGAAATGGATGGCCGGCGGTAGGGAGGCGATCATCATGGACGTATATGAGGCAGTCACAAGCCGACGGGCGGTGCGCGGATTCAAAGACGAGCCTGTCTCGAGGGAAGTGCTTGAGCGCGTGCTGTCCGCCGCAGCCTGGTCGCCGTCCGGATCGAACATCCAGCCGTGGAACACCTACGTGCTGACCGGCGCGCCGCTGGCCGAACTCAAGACGCGCTCCGTCGAACGCGTGTGCCACGGCGACCCCTGGGACGAGCGGCAGTACGAGATGTACCCGCCCGCGCTGAAGTCCCCGTACGGGGAGCGCCGGTCCGCCTTCGGCAAGGAGCGTTACAGCGCGCTCGGCATTGCGCGCGAGGACTGGGAGGCGCGCCAGCGGGCGGCCATCGGCAACTGGAACTGTTTCGGCGCGCCCGCCGCCCTGTTCTGCTACATTGACCGCGACCTGGGCCGGCCCCAATGGGCCGACGTCGGCATGTATCTGCAGACCGTCATGCTGCTGCTCCGCGCCGAAGGGCTGCACAGTTGCCCGCAGATGGCGTGGTCGCAGGTTCGCGAGACGGTCGCGGAGGTCCTGTCACCCTCGGACGGGCTCATCCTCTTCTGCGGCATGTCGATCGGGTACGAGGACCCCACGGTGAGTTACGCCCGTACGGGCCGCGCCCCGCTCGACGAGACGGTCACGTTCGTCGGCGGTTAGTTACTTGCGCTCGGAGACAAGAGGCCCCTTCCATGATTCTTGCGTGTGATAACGTCCTTTATCATGCGTGATATTGGTGGCATCCTGCGGCCATGACCGACGTGGTGTCCCCACGCCGTTTTGCTTTTCGGCCGCAACCCTCTGATCGACCATTGCCCGCTTTCATAGGATAGTTCGCTGCATCTGCTCACGGCAGCAAGGGGCCCTTCGCGTCATTTCGCGGCCGCGCTTTCGGAGCAAAGCGGACATTCAGCGAGCCGCGCTTTCCGAACCGGATTTATGAGTACGCGCCCTAATGTCCGCCGCCGCCAGGCGCCGCCGCCGAGGGCTTGTTCAGCAACAGGACGAGAAGACTGAGGCCCACATAGAACACGGTCAGCATGAAGAAGGCGTCGCCATAGCCCATTACCGCGGCCTGACGGTGCACGATCTGCGACAATTGCTTCAGTGCCATCATTGCGGAATCGCCCATGCCCTGCATGCGCTGGGTGAGCATGTTGAGCGTCTCGACCGCCGTCGCATTGCCCCAATGCACGCGATCGTGCAGACGTGAGATGTGCAGGTCGGTGCGGTCGTTCAGCACCTGATTGATGATAGCCAATCCCACCGCGCCGCCGAGGTTCCGCATCAGGTTGAACAGGCCGGAGGCGTTCTTGACCAGATGCGGCGCCAGCGTGCCGAGCGCGATGTTGTTGGTCGGCACCATCGCACACATCATGCCGATGCCGCGCAGGATCTGCGGCACCAAGAGTTCGTAGAAGTCATAGTCGCGCGTGATCCAGGTCATCTGCCAGGAGCCGAGCGCGAAAGTGACGAGGCCGAAGGCGATGATGTAGCGCAGGTCGACCTTCTGCATCAGCTTTCCGACAATCGGCGCCATCAGGAACATCGTGATGCCGGAGACGAACATGGTCTCGCCGATCATCAGCGCGCTGTAGCCGCGGACCTCCGCGAGATAGCGCGGATAGATATAGGTCAGGCCGTACAGGCCGATCCCGATGCAGAACTGCAGCACGCAGCCGATCGCGAAATTGCGGTTGCCGAACGTCCTGAGATCGACGATCGGCTCTTCCACCGTGAAGACGCGCCAGAAGAAGGCAATCGCGGAGACGAAGCAGACCGCAGCAAAGATCGCAACCGACGTATCCTGCAGCCACTCATACTGCGGCCCCTCTTCCAGCACATATTCCAGCGAGCCGAGGAAGCCCGCCATGAACAAGAGGCCCCACCAGTCGAAGCGCTCGAGCAGTGCGAAATTCGGCTGGTCGAAATCGATCAGCGCGAGCACGCCGAGCGTGATGCCGATGCCGGGCACGATGTTGATGAAGAACAGCCAGTGCCACGACATCAAATCCGTGATGTAGCCTCCCACCGTGGGACCGACGGTCGGCGCCAGCGTCGCAACGAGGCCGATGATCGGCGCGACGATGTGGAACTTGGAGCGCGGAAAGATCGTGTAGGCCGAGGCGAACACGGTCGGGATCATGCCGGCGCCCAAGAACCCCTGCAGCGCGCGCCAGAGGATCATCTGCTCGATCGATGAGGCGAAGCCGCACAGGAAGCTCGAGACGGTGAAGCCGAAGGCCGAGATCGCGAACAGCAGCCGCGTGCCGAGCGCGCGCGACAGGAAGCCGGACAAGGGAATGGCGATGACCTCGGCGATCAGATAGGCGGTCTGCACCCAGGCCACTTCGCTCGTACTCGCCGAGAGGCCGGCCTGGATGTCGGCGAGCGATGCCGAGACGATCTGGATGTCCAGGATCGACATGAACATCCCGAACACCATGATGATGAAGGCGACCACCCGCTTCGGCTCGATGCGCTCGGCGGCCGCCGCGGCGTTCATCATGTTCGGCGAAGCGGTGGTGGCGTCGGCCATATCTGCTCACCTGCGCCCGGATTATCTTCCGGACCTAAAATATCACTGCGGATGAATCGTCATCGGTGCATCGAGATCGGCGTCATTGTCCGCGTCCACAGCGCCCTCGCGGGTATCCACGGTGGTGTAGACCGACATGCCGGCGCGCAGCAGATTCTGCCGCGCGACGCTCTTCGGCACGCGGATGCGGACCGGCAGCCGCTGCACGATCTTGGTGAAATTGCCGGTGGCGTTGTCCGGCGGCAGAAGAGTGAATACCGAGCCTGCGGCCGGCGAGATGCTGTCGACCACGCCCTTGAACTTGCGGTGGCCGTAGGCGTCGACCGAGATCGTCACCGACTGGCCCGGGCGGATGCGCTTGAGCTGGGTCTCTTTATAATTGGCGTCGATGAAGACGTCGTCGAGCGGCACCACATTGCCGAGCCGCTGGCCGGCCTGGATGAAGTCGCCGACATTGACGAGGCGGTTGGAGAAGGTGCCGTCCACCGGCGCGCGCACCGTGGCGAAGTCGAGGTCGCGCTCAGCCTTGGCGAGCTGGGTCTGCAGTTCAGCGAGCGTGGCGCGGGCCTCGTTCTGCTGCGCCCTGGTCACCTCGACATTGTCGCGCGCGGCGTCATAGGCGGCCTGCGCCGACTTCACCGCGGCGACACCCTGGTCACGGCTCGCTTCGGATACTTCGAAGGTGGCGCGCGAGGCAAAGCCTTTGGTGCTCAGCGCCTGCTGGCGGTCGAAATCGAGCCCGGCGCGTTTCAAGTTCGCTTCGGCGGAGACGAGCTGTGCCTGGGCCTGCTCGACCGCGCTTTCGAGCGCGGTGACCTGGCGGCCGATGCGCTCGATGGTCGCCTGCTGGGTGGCGATCTTGCTGCGCGCCGCGTCGGCTGCGATCCGGTAGTCGCCGTCGTCGATCCGGAAGATCACGTCGCCGGCGCGTACGATCGAATTGTCGGCAGGCAGGATCGCTGCCAGATGACCCGAGACACGCGCGCCGAGCATGGTGTTGTTGGCGCGCACGTAGGCGTCGTCGGTCGAGATGTAGAAACGTCCGGCGACGAACCAGTAGACGCCGTAGCCGATGGCGGCGAGCGCGAGCAGGCCGAGCACGCCCATCATGACGAATTTGCGCTTGGCAGGTTTTGGCGCGGCAGCGGTTTGCGCTGGCGCCGCCGGCTGCTCCGGCGCGGGCGGCGTTTCCGCGGGCCGGCGCTTGGCCTCTTCGGCAGCGGGGCCACGGAGCTGCTCTGCCGGCTGAGCTGATGTGTTACGCACGAACTCGCCCTCGACCTCCGGCTCGGAGCGGACGACGCGTGCAGCCTGATCTCTCGCCGCGGCCATGGCCGGACTCCTCACTTACCCCATCACGACGCAAGCGAGGCCCCCGGCCGCTGCGGCATCGTGTCTTGACAACTATCATTGACCGAACGGTTCGGTCAAGTTACATTACTTTGGAGGAACCCTAAGGAGAAAATCGCTTCGGGACAGTATCCCGGATTGAAATGTTCTCCGAAAAGCTAAACCAATGGTTGCAAGCCGGACAATCCCTCTTCAAATCGTGGCCGAGGAGGACTCCTCCAAGCGGCGGCAGATTCTCGACGGTGCCCGCAAGGTGTTCTTGGAATTGGGTTTCGATGGCGCCAGCATGGGCGAGATCGCCCGCGCCGCGGGGGTCTCCAAAGGCACGCTTTACGTTTATTTCGACGACAAGTGCCGGCTGTTCGAGGCGATCGTCGAGGAAGAGAAGATCGAGCAGGGCAAGACCGCTTTCAATTTCGATCCGGAGCGCAACGTCGATATCACCCTGCCTGAATTCGGGCGCACCTATATCGCACTGCTGTGCCGGCCGGGCGGCGGCTCGGCAATCCGCACGGTGATGGCGATCGCCGAGCGGATGCCTGAGGTTGGCAGCCGGTTTTACGAGCAGGCGATCGCGAGCAACGTCAAACGCTTTGCGGCCTATCTCGAAGCCCGCGCCGCGCACGGCGAGCTCGTGATCGACAATTTCGAACTCGCCGCCTGGCAATTCTTGCAGATGTGCCAGGCGACGCTGTTCCAGGCTTTCATCTTCCAGGCCAAGCCCTCACCATCGCCCGAGCAGATCGCCACCGTCGTCGACAGCGCGACGCGGGTGTTCCTGGCCGCGTATCGCGTGAAGAAGTGAGGCACTTGCTCCCCAGCGCTGACGACAAGCTGGTCGTCTCCGATTGCAATTGATGAGACGCAGCGCATCCGCGTCAGACAAAATCAACGAGCGGCTCGGTCAGAGCCGCTCATCGCTCGCTAATAGCGCTTGGTGGCGCTGCCGGTGGTCTGGCCCGGCTCGGAAGCGCCCGGCGCCTTCGATTTCTTCGCACTCTTCATCTTGTGTTTCGGTGCCGTCTGGGCCGTCGACTTGGTCGCCTTCTGCATCTGTTGGCCGGTTGTCTGGCCCGCAACACCCTGAGTGCCTTGCGCGAATGCGGGAACAGCGAACACAAGCAGCGCTGCGGTTATCGCTGACTTGAGGTACATGATTTCCTCCTCTTTAAAGAAGACTTAACCATTACGATCGGAGCGTGGTTCCGATGAAACTGCCCTGTGATTGCATATTTTTCCCGCCAATAACGAGAGACGGGCACTTTTCGAAGCGGCGCTGACTTCCTCCGCCATGCTCACTTCGCAGCGAAGCAGATCGCCGCCGTCGTCGACAGTGCGACGCAGGCGTTCTTGTCCGCGTATCGGAAGAAGGCGGCGTGAGAGGCGTGGCGGCGCAGGGTAGGCAAAGGCGTGCAGCGCCGTGTCCACCATCGGGCGCTCCGCTCGCGAACGGTGGGCACGCTTCGCTTTGCCCACCCTACGGCACTGTCGTCCCTGCGAAAGCAGCGACCCATAACCACAGGGAGGTGTTGTGGCGCGAACAAGCGGTTGCGGCGGAGCACACCACAAAACGCCTGTGGTTATGGGCTCCGGGTCCCGGCTACGCCACGGCTTCGCCGCGGCGCGTAAGCCCCCGGACAACGAAGTCGTCGTTGCGAGCTTCGCTCGCAACGACTGGGGCTGTCATTCCGGGGCGTCCGAAGGACGAACCCGGAATCCATTTCCCCACCTGGGCCTGCGGCCTGATGATTCCGGGCTCGCGACTTCGTCGCGCCCCGGAATGACGGGGGTATTGGGCTCGCGCTCCGCGCACTACTTCAAGGCTTGAAGACGTAGCCCGGCCCGATCGCTGCCGATTCCGGGATTGGCGGCAGGTCGGAGAACAGTTCGGGGTGATCCTTCATCACCTTCAGGATGTATTTCGGATCGACATGCTTGTTGACGTCGAAGGTCGCCTTGATGATGCCGAGCCGGGAGAGCCGATCTTCGGCGCTGAAGAGCGCGCGATAATTGTTCGCCGAGAGACGGCGGTCCGCCTGCTGGATGTTGAACTGCATCGCGGCTTCGGCGATTTCCTGCTTAAGGCCGGGGATCCAGCGCGTCGCGACCTGTGCCGCCTGCTTCGGGTTCTTGCGCATCCACTGATCGGCTTCGGAGACTGCAGCCAGGAATTTCTCGATGGTCTCGCCATTGGCCTGCACCCACGGACGCATGGCGACATTGAAGCCAAGATACGAGATCACGTCGCCGCCGCGGACGATCTCGACCGCGCCCGGCACATCCTTGCCCGCCACGATCGGCCACGGATCCCATCCGGAGAAAGCATCGATGCCCTTGGCGAGCAGCGCGACCGTCATGTCCGGCGGCGGCGTGTTCACCAGCGTGACCTCCTCCGGCTTCAGCCCGGCCTTCTCCAGGATGGCGAGGATATAGAGGTGATTGATGGTCCCGAAGGACGCCGCGATCTTCTTGCCCTTCAGGCTCGCAAGGTTGCCCTTGACGATGCCGGAGCCTTCGCGCGCGATGATCGCCATCGTCGCGTCCGAGCCGGCCTTGGTGGCGTTGCCGCTGTAATTGCCGAGCGCGACCAGATCCATGCCGCGCAGCACCGCGCCGATCATGGGCACGCCGACCTGCACGATCTCGCTCTCGCCGGCCTGCAGCGCGTTAAGCGCATCGACACCGGTCGCATAGGGCCGCGCGATGGTGACGTCGAGGCCGTATTTCTCGAAGAAGCCGCGCTCGAGCGCGATCGGCAATCCGATCTGGTCGATGCCGGTGACCATGCCGGCCTTCAACTTGGTCAGCGTCTGCGCGCCCGACGGCGTGCAGAGCAGCGCGAACGCCATCGCGAGCAGCAATAATCGTTTCATTGTCCTACCCTCCCGGTTTTATCGGCCCCACCGCCGTCACCCAGTACGGCCGGGCGACGGCGTTGAGGTCCGTTCGTTTGACGCCACGTAACTCAATCGAATGCTCGTCGGTGCCCGAGACACGTCCATATTGCTGGAACGCGAGCACGTGAAAGCGCTCGGGCGTGAATGGCAGCTCGATCTGCACATTGACCTTCTCGGACGTGCCGGCGAGTTCGGGCGCGATCTTGCCGGGCGCGGCCAAGGTCAGCCAAAGCTGAAAGCCGGCCCAGGCGGCGATGACGCCGAGCACGATGCGGCCCTTGGTCGAGCGGAAGGCTTGCGCGACGAGGCTCATGCGGCGCGCACCATCTGCAGGACACGCGCGGAGAGCTGCTTGAACTTGTCGTCCTTGACCAGATCGTCCCAGACCCGCGGCCGCGGCAGGTCGACCTCGATCTGATCGAGGATGCGGCCCTTCGAGAGCACGACGACGCGGTTGGCGAGGAACACCGCCTCCGCCACGTCATGGGTGATGAAGAGCACGGTCGGCTTGCGCTCCTGCCAGATCCGCGTGAGCTCTTCCTGCAGCGTCATGCGGGTCTGCGCATCGACGCTGGCGAAGGGCTCGTCCATCAGCAGCACATCCGGATTGTTGGCGAGCGCGCGCACCACGCCGACGCGCTGCTGCATGCCGCCGGATAATTCATTGGGGTAGCGGTGCGCCGCGTGCGAAAGGCCGGCGAGCGCGAGATATTCGCGCGCGATGCGGTCGCGCTCCGCTTTCGGCACGCCGCGCATCTTCGGTCCGAAGCCGACATTGTCGAGCACGGTCTTCCAGGGAAACAGCGCAAACGACTGGAACACGACGCCGCGCTCGGGACCCGGCCCCTTCACCGGCCTGCCATCAAGCAGGATCTCGCCGCCTGTATAGGGAATGAAGCCCGCGATCATGTTGAGGATGGTGGTCTTGCCGCAGCCGGACGGCCCGACCACCGAGACGAACTCGCCCTGCTCGACATTGAGCGAGACGTCGTGGACGGCGTTGACGTGCGAGCCGGCATACGGATCGAAATAGGTCTTTGCGAGGTTCCTGAGCGAGAGCGTCTTCATGATGTCACCAATCCCCAGCGCTGGCCGGTCGCGCGCTCGAGCGGCGCGAGGATCCAGGCGTCCACGATGTACCAGAGCAATCCGAGAATGATCATGCCGAGCAGGATCTCGACGGTGGAGCCGGCGCGGCGGGCGTCGAACATCATGAAGCCGATGCCGCTGGTGCCGACGATCATCTCCACCGCGATCAGGGCGCGCCAGCCATAGCCGAGACCGTTGCGCAGGCCCGTGATGATGTTGGGCAGCGCACCGGGCAGCGTCACCTCCCAGAGCACGCGTGCCGGCGAGGCGCCGAGGCTGCGGGCGGCACGCGCGAGATCGCGCGGCACGGATTCGACGCCGAGCACGGTGTTGAGCACGACCGGGAACAGCACGGTATAGACGATGACGAAGGTCATCGTCGTGAGCCCGAAGCCGAACCAGATCAGGAGGATCGGCAGCCAGGCGATGTCGCCGATCGCCTGGAAGAACAGGAGGACCGGCCAGCAGATGCGATGCGCCCAGCGGCTGGTGCCGATCAGCACGCCGAGCGGAATCCCCAGCGCCATGCCGACGGCCGCGCCCGTGAACAGGCGGATCAGGCTGTCGCCGAGATAATCCGGCAGGATGCCCTTGTAGATCAGCGTGAAGAAGGAATTCACGACATCGACCGGACCCGGGAAGAACGCGCGCGGAAAAATGCCGGCGGCGGCAACCGCGCTCCACAGCGCCACCACGGGAATGAAGGGAACGATGGCGGCAAGCGCCGGCCAGTGCCGGGTTAGCCGCGCGTAACCGCTCCAGCATTGCAGCAGAATGTTCATGCTCGCCTCACCATGCCCCAGCGCTCGATGGTCGCCCGCTCCAGCGGGACCAGCAGCAGACGGTCGATCAAGAGCCACAGCACGCCGATCACGATCATGCCGAACACGATGACCTCGGTGCGGTAGAAATCGCGGGCGACGAACAGCATGTAACCGAGCCCGACATTGGTCGCGATCATCTCGGCCGCGATCAGGCCGCGCCAGGCGAAGCCGAGCCCGGTGCGGACGCCGGTGACGATGTTCGGCAGCGCGCCGGGCAACAACACTTCCGTCAGCAGCGCCCATCGGCCGGCGCCGAGCGAGCTTGCGGCGTTGCGTATCGTGTGCGGAATGGTCTTGACGCCGAGCAGCGTGTTGTAGGCGACGACGAAGAACACGGCGTTGAAGATCACGAAGACGATGGCGCCGAAGCCATAGCCGAACCAGAGCGTCGCGATCGGAATCCAGGCGATGCCGGCGAGCACGGAGAAGAAGCGGAACAGCGGCGTCAGGAACGCGGCGACCGTCGGGCTCACGCCCATCGCAATCCCAAGCGGCACGGCGGTGACGATGCCGATCACGGTGCCCAAGCCGACGCGCAGCAGGCTGGCGCCGATATGGGCAAGCAGCGTACCGTCGCGGATGGAATCCATCGCGGCCGTGCCGACCGCGCCGACGGAGGGGAAGACGCGCGGATTGATATCGAACAACGGAACGATGACGGCCCAGAGCGCAACCAGTACAAGCAGCGGCGCGACAAACATCGCAGCCCCCGCGAGCGAACTGACGCTGCGCGTGAGCCACGGCGCTCGGCTTTTCAGACTGCCCGTCACCTGCATGTTACCTCCCGAGTGCCATTCGATGCCTTTGCGGCATTTCTTTCTCGTTTATCGCGTCCCTGCCCGCTTAGACACGCGACGCCATGCCTCATGCTGCCTGCAATACCTCACTCACGCAATCGCATATCCGCCGTCGATCACCAGCACCGTGCCGGTCACGAAGGACGCGACCGGCGAGCAGAGATAGAGCACGCCGCCGAGCAGGTCCGCCGGCCTGCCCCAGCGGGCGAGCGGCGTGCGGTCGAGAATGGTCCTGCTGCGCGCGGGATCGTTTTGCAGCGCCGTCGTGAGCGGCGTCGCAATCCAGCCCGGCGCGATCGCATTGACGCGGATGCCGTCGCCGGCATAGGCGATCGCGAGCGACTTCGTGAGCTGCGCGATGCCGCCCTTGCTGGCGGCATAGCCCGGCACCAGGGCGCCGCCGAAGAACGACAGCATCGACGCTAGGTTGACGATTGCACCCTGCGAACGCCTGAGCAGCGGCCGCATCGCGGCGCAGACCCGCATCGTGCCGCTGAGATTGATGTCGACGACGTCGTCGAACACGTCAGGATCGAGCTCGTCGCCGCGGCGGATCACGCCGGCGCAATTGACGACGATGTCGAGATGATCGAGCTGCTCCGACAGCGCCGCGATCGCATTGCGGTCGCGCACGTCGAGCCGGCGGAGCTGCGCCTTCCGCAGCAACGGATCATCGCCTGCAGCCGCGATTTCGGCCTCGCTCACACCTACCGCCGTCACTTCCGCGCCGGCCTCGATGAAGCCGCGTGCGATGCCGGCGCCGATGCCGGAGGTGCCGCCGGTGACGAGCACGCGCTTGCCGGCATACCACTGCGACGCCCAGGCGCCCGAGGTGACGTCATCAGCTAGAGGGAGATGATCGGACATCAGCGCACGAACTGGTCGACATAGTCGGCGCCCAGCCCGACCTCGGCGTAGTGCGCGCGGCACATGTCGATCTTGGTGAAGACGTCCTCGTAGCCGACGTGACGGTTCTGCTCGTCGAGATAGACCATCGATCCCTGGATGTTGAAGAAGGTGATCATCTCCGCCGTGTCCTCCGGCACCGTCAGCGTATGGATCTCGCCGGGCGGCTCGAACACATAGGAGCCCTCGGTCGCGACCCAGTCGTGCTCGCGATAGAACCATTTGCCCTTGAGGACGAAACCGTGAACGGGATTGGGATGCAGATGGCGCGACAGCACGCCGGATTTGCGCACGCGGAGCAGATTGCACCATTGCCCTTGTCGCGTGTTGAGCATCAGCGGACGAAACCAGACGTCCTTGGCCTGCGGCACCCAGACCCGCTCATCCTCGGGGATCGCGACCACCGCGATCTCCGGCGAGGCGAGCACGTGGGTGGAGCCTTTCATGTTACGGTACATGGCGCTTTCTCTTGCTTTTGACGCTCCTCGCCGCAGACTTGCGTTCGGCAGCGGCAATCGCGGGCTTCTTGTTCGACAGCTTGAACCTGGTGTAGCCGAGCACCCGCTCCATCGCGGCCCTCGCCTTCTCGGCATTGCCTTCCTCGATGGCGCGCGCGGCGGCCGCATGGTTCGGCAGATTGTCCTTGAACCAGCCGACGCTGCCGACCGCGACGATGAAGACGGTGCTCAGGATGGTGTCGATCGCGCCGCGAAAACCCTGCAGCACGGGATTGTGGGTCGCATCCAGGATCGCGAGATGGAACGCCTTGTCGGCTGCGATCGCGCTGGCCTGGTCCTGCGCGGTCTCCATCGCGGCGAGCGCGGTGTTGATGCGCCAGCGGTCGTTCTGGGTGGCGCGCTCGGCGGCGAGCGCCGCGGCGGCGGGCTCGATGATCGAGCGCACCTCCTGGATCGCGAGCAGCAGGTCGCGGTCTGGCTCGTCCTGGCCGACCAGCCAGCTCAGCACGTCGCGGTCGAGCAGGCTCCATTCATAGCGCGGCAGCACATGCGTGCCGTGGCGCGGGCGGACGCTGACCAGCCCTTTCGCCGCCAGCGTCTTGATCGCCTCGCGCACCACGCCGCGGCCGACGCCGAACCGCGCCTCGAGGTCCGGCTCGGGCGGCAGCGCGGTGCCGACGGGAATGAGGTCCTGCGCGATCTCGCGGCCGAGCGTCGTCAGCACGGTCCTGATGCGACCGGGCTTGACCCGCCTGTCCGTGGTTTTCGGCCGCGCTTTGGCCACGCTCGTCCTCCCCGCGCCTCGCGTTGATCCGCGGGCTGTTGGAACGCCTCTAGCATGGGCGGCGGCGGCTTGGCAATCATCCGATGTTTAACATCGGATGATTGGTGGCGAGATGAGCCCGGCGGTTACTTCACCTCTCCCGCTTGCGCGGGAGGTCGGCGCGTAAGCGCCGGGTGGGGGCTCTCTCCCCACGCTTGGACAGTGTGAATCGCGGAGATACCCCCACCCCGGCCCTCCCCCGCAAGCGCAGGGGAATCGCATTTGATTTTTCCGTGCCTATTGCATTGGAAAGCAAGCCGGATTCTGAAGACGACTCCCGAATCATGGAGGGGGTCGGATGCACAAATTCAAGAAGGCGTTTGGTCGGCTGTCGGACCCGCGCGCGGCCAATGCCAGGCACGATCTTCTGGAGGTGTTGGTCATCGCGCTGGCGGCAACGCTGTGCGGGGCGGAATCGTGCTCGGACATGGCGGACTTCGGAGAGGCGAAGGAGGAGCTGTTGCGACTGTTCCTTCGCCTGGAGCATGGCGTGCCGAGCCACGATACGTTCAGCCGCGTGTTCCGCCTGCTCGAGCCGGAGGCCTTCGAGAAGACATTCCGTCGCTTCATGGCGGCCTTTACCAAGGCCAACGGGGTCAAGCTCACAGGAGTGGTGGCCGTGGATGGCAAGGCGTTGCGCGGCGCCTACGAGCGCGGCCAGAAAGCCACGCCGCTGCACCTGGTCAATGTCTTCGCGGTGGAAGCCCGCATGGCTTTGGCTCAACAAAAAGCGCACGGCCGCAACGAGACCGCAGGCGCCTTGGAGGTGCTGGAGCTTCTCAGCCTGGAGGGCTGTATCGTCACCGCCGATGCGCTGCATTGCACCCGCGCCTTTGCCAGTGCGGTGCTGCGACGGGGCGGCGATTATGCACTTGTGGTCAAGGCCAACCGTGGCCCCTTGTTCAAGGCGGTTACGCAGCAGTTTGCGCGATCGGGCAACCGCAGCAGCGCCGCACAGATCGAACTCTCCAGTCACGATCGGCGCGAAGCGCGGCGTGCCACCGTCATGCGCAATACCCGTCTGGCGGCGTACCACGGGTTTCCTGGCGTTGTTGCGGTGGGGCGCGTCACCTCGCGCAGGCGCCTGCGCGGCAAGCCGGCCGATACGCCGGTCCTGCGCTACTATCTCTTGTCCAAATACATCTCCCCCAAGCGGCTGCTACACGTTACTCGCAGTCATTGGGGCATCGAGAACCAGCTCCATTGGGTGCTCGACGTTCACTTCGCCGAGGATGGCAATCGCGCCCGAAAGGACAATGCTCCCGAGAACCTCGCCATCTTGCGCAGGCTCGCCCTCAACATCCTGCGAACTCACCCCGACCGCGCCTCGATCCGGCGCAAAATCAAGCGCTCCGGCTGGGACCATGCCTTCCTTCTCAGCATGCTCGGCCAAATGCGATAGCCCTGCCCGCAAGCGGGAGAGGGAGCGCAGCATCCATCGCGGATGCTGGCCGCTACTCGTCGGTGAATTCGTCTTCTTCGTTGACCTTGGCCTTGCGGCTGAACCAGGAGGACTTCTTGCCGCCGAGCGAGCCCGTGACATTGGGGTCGCGCGAGGCGTAGGGGTTGCGGGAATTGGCGCGGGCGGCGATCTCCTCGCCGGAGACGGCGGCGGGTTCGCAGACGACGCGGCGGCTGGCGCGGCGCATCAGGTCAACGTGAATGTGATCGTAGTGAAAGCGGTTGGAGCCCGGCGCCAGCACGGTGTTGAACTGCTGGCAGGCCGCGCCCTGGATGTCGCGCAAAAATCCCTGCTCTTCCGGCAGGCCCCGCCAGCCATCCTTCACCGAGATGCGGCGGCCGTCGGCGAGCGTGAAGCCGGCGATGTCGAGCGCATTGCCGAAGGCATGCTCGGAAATATGCGCGCTCGGATTGCCGTTCATGCCGCGGCAGGAATAGGCGGAGATCTGCTTGATCTCGACCACGCGCGCGCCGAACCAGCGCGTGGCCGCCGGCTGCACGGAATCCGCGAGCCAGCGGTCGAGCGCGGAGACGATCGGACAGGCGAGCGTCGCGGTCGGCTTCAGTGCGACCGGGCCGACCGCGGTGACGGGATTGCCGCGCTCGGGGCCGAGCCGCGGCAGCGGCGCGGCGGCGCCCTGCGACGGTGAATAAGGCGCTGGCGAATAAGGTGCGGATGAGCGGTCGCGCTGCGGATAGCCCTGCGGCGCGCCATAGGTCGGACCGCCCGGCGGCTCCGGCGTGCCCTCCGCCGGCAAATCGATCTCGTCCTGCTGCGGCGCGACGCCCGGGGCGTTCAGCGAGATCGGCCCGTTCGACGGCGCGCCGTAGCTCGGCTGGCTTGGGGTCGAGTTCGAATAATAAGGCGCCTGCTGCGGCGCCCGTTGCGGTGCGATCGGCCAGCGCGGCTGGCTGCGGCTCGAGCCGATATCGGCCGGCGGGCGCAAATCATCCGCGAACCCGAACGCGCCGCTGCTCTCACCGAGTGCTGCGACTTTGAGCGGGAATTGCGCACCGCACGCGCCGGGACCCGAGATCGGGTCGATGCGCACGAGGTCCGGCCCTTCCTTCACCGCGCCGGATTTCAGGCAGGCGACTTCGGCCTCGGCCCGCCAGGGTTCACGCTCGGCCTGGAAGAAACCGCGACCGCAACCCGCCAGCGAAACGAGGACGACGGAGCCGACGAGATACAAACGAACTCCACGCGTCATGCGCGGCAGGTTCGGCGAATTTATTTAAGGACTCTTCAACGCGTTGTTTTTACACATCTTTAACCATAAGGGCGCCGGCCCGGGGCGCCTCGCGCGGGACGGACAGCATCGCTGGCTTTTTCGGCCGGGAACGGTTTGGTAAATTGGGGCTCTCTGTGCGGGCAGGCGCAAATGCTGGGAGCGTTCCCGATGGCTATGAGTCTTCTTGTCAGCCGGTTGAGCGTCGTCGCCGCCTATGTTGCGTTCGCCTTTGTCGGCGCGATCGTGCTTGGCCTGCTGTAGGCTTTCCCTGCTAACCTGGATTGGACTTGCGCCCGGTGGCTCTCCCGCCGGGCGCTGTCGTGATTCCAGGTCGCCCAAGCCTACCAGCTATAGCGCACGACGCCCTTGCCGGCGTAGGAGCGCGTGACATCGGAGAACTCGCCCTCGAAGGTCGCGGCGGTCGACCAGCCGTTCATCCAGTTCACTTCGGCGGACACCGTGGAGAGCGCCGCATCGTGCGCCGGAGCCGCGCCGCCAACGACAAAGGATGCACCTGGGAGTGCCTGGAAGGTCGCGGCGACATTGCGATCGGTGTTGAAATCGTGCGCCCATGCAAAGCGGCCGCGCAGAGTGAGGACCGCATCCGGTATCGCGAACGACTTGTCAGTCCGTACGCCCAATTCGCTGCGCGGCGCGGTGACGGTCTTGGCGCCGTAGGCCAAGGCGAACGCACCGACACCGGCCACGACCTGCTCCGTATAGGCCGGCAGATCGAATGTCGTGAACTGCGCGGCAGCATAGGGCGTGACTGCTCCGATCCATGGCGTCAGCAGCCGATAGCCGCCTTCGACACGGCCCGAGTAAGCATTGGCGTTGAACTCAGCGTGCAATCGATCGAGGCCCGCCCCGATCACGGTGCGATCGGTCGTGATGTCCTGCCAGCCATAGGCGAGCGCGCCCAGGACATAGGCCGCGCCGACGTCGTGACGCGCGAAGACGCCAGCCTGGAACAGATCGGAGCGGCCGCTTCCGAGCGAATTGGCAACCGAGAAGTTGGTGCCGCCACCGGCGAGCGCGAAGCCTACCAGCGTGTTCGGCGCGATCCGGTAATCGGCGCCAACAGCCGCGCCGTAGATGCGGCTGGAGGTGTTGTTCGATCCGAGCGCGGCGTTGCCGTCGGTCGTCTGCGAGCCGCCGAAGCCGGACGCCCAGACGCTCCAGCGTTGCAGGGTCTGAACCGGCGGCAGCGCCTTCCGATGCACGGCGGCATAGGCATCGCGTTCGGCGCGCGATCGCGGCTTGCGCGCCGAGGCATAGGCGTTCGCGCCCTCGGTAGCGTCATCGGCGAACTGCGCAGCGCCCGGCGATGGCGATGCGTTGTCGCCGCGTCCAGCGCTGAACGGATCGGTCATGATCCCCATGAACATGTTCATCGCGTTGAAGGTGGTCTGCTGCGAACCCGTCGCGGTCTCGCCGGAAGCCTGCGTCAAGCCGGCCGGCGTCAGGCCGCCGAAGGCTCCCGGGATGCTGCCGCTATTGTTGAAGAAACCGGTCAGCACGTTCGCCAGCGTGGCTTGATTGATATTGAGGCCGGAGCTGGGCGCGAAGTTGAGCGCCAGGTCGAGATAGACGTTCCTGGCGTCATAGCTCAGGCCTGCGCTGACCGACGGCAGGTTGGTCGTGACGGATGAAGCGAAGGTGCCACTGACGCCGCCGCCCGCGTTGAGGACTGTGTAGTGCTTCTGCAGGGACGCACCGAGGAGGGACACGTTCACCGCCGCGCCACCCAGCGTCGCGGTGCCGGTGACGTTGGTTCGACCGGCGCCCGCGCCGTCGACCTGCACCAGATAAATGGAGGCCGCCGTGAAGCTGAGGTTGCCCTGCACCGTGAGCGCGCCTGATGTCGTGGTGCCCGGCGCGAGGACGCCGCCGCTGACCGCGGTGTTGGCGACGCTGCCGATGCCGCCGAGCGTGCCGCCACTATTGACCGTCACGTCGCTGGCAAGCGCGCCGTTCACCAGCAAGGTGGCGCCGGCGAACACGCCGGTGCCGTTCTGATAGGTCTGCGCGTCGGTGATGGTCCACCTTCCGCCCTGCACGTTCAGCGCCTGGAAATTGATCACGTTCGACAGCGTGCCCGAGCCCGAGCCGTACAGGTTGATGGTGTTGGTGCCGACGCCGCCGTCGATCCGGCCGACGATGCTGGAGCCGCCGTACAGATTGAGCGTATCGTTGCCGCCTTCCATGCTGATGGCGCGGCCGGAGTTGCCGATGATGGCGCCGTAGTTGGAGAGGACGTCATCGCCCTCGCCGGTCTGGATCGCCGCGCCGTCGCCGCGAATGAAGCGGGTCGCGCCGGTCCCGGTATAGGTCACGCCGTCGAGCGTGCCGACCGAACCCGGATCGGGATTGCCGTCCTGCAGCAGCGTCGTGCCGCTCGGGTCGGGGATCGTGCCATTGCCGATAATCGTGCCGTAGTTGACGACAGTGTCGTTGTCGCCGGCGGCGGTGCCGGTCTTGTTCTCGGAGCGGATCGCATAGCTGCTGTTGCCGACAATCATGCCACCGGCATAGTTGATCAGGTCGAGCGCCGTCGTGCCGCTGCGCGAATGATCCAGATTGGAATCGTTGTTGATCACGATGCCCGCACCCGCGCCGGAGATGGTGCCATAGTTGCGGATCGTGCCGCCGCTGGCCGTGATGCCTTCGCTGTTGTTGAAGCGCAGACCGTCGTCCGCGCCCTTGGCGCCGGTGCCCTGGATGGTGCCGTAGTTCGTGAGCAGCGTGAGCACGCCGTCGATGTCCATGCCGTCGCCATCGCCGCGCGCCGAGGTGGTGTCGATCGCGCCCGTGATGGTGCCGTAGTTGGTCACCGTGGCATCGCCGCCGGATCCGACGCCCGAGCCGTCGCGGCCGATGATGGTGGCGCCGGCGTAGTTGTAGACCGTGATGTTGCTGCCGAGGTCGCCAGCGGTGCCGTTCTTGGCGCCCGAGATCAGGCCGCCGGCGTAGTTGTAGACGGTGCCGCTATGACCGGTCTGCAGGTCGATGCCATCGGAGCCGGGGCGGTCCGTGGGCTCCGGCTCCGAATTGGCGATGATCTGGCCGTAATTGTAGACCGTGAAATTCTGGCCCGGCCGCATCGCATCGGCATTGTCGGCGGTGATGAGACCGCTCGCGCGATTGGTGATCGTGACCGTCGCCGCCGTCGAGGTCAGATTGTCGAAGTCGAGCGCCTGGCCGGTCGCCGACTTGATGGTGCCGGCATTGTCGATCGATATCGACGCCGCCGTGGTCGAATTGGTGCTGTTGGAGCCGTTGATCTGGATGGCATCGTCAACCGACTGGATGGTTGCACCGGCATTGTTGACGATCGAGATCGAGGTGACGTTGTCGAGATTTGTGTTCGCGCGGATCGCCCGGGCAGAGGCGTCGATCAATCCGGAATTGGTGATCGTAGTGGTGCCCGCGCCGATGCGCATCACGTCATTGCCGGTCGCCTTGAGCGTGCCGCCGGCTTCGTTCGTGATCGAGAACACCGCCGCATTCGAGGTCACCGAGTTGAAGTCGAACACGCGGCCGTTGTTGGTCGACTGGATCGTGCCGAAATTGTCGACCTTGACCGTCCCGCTGGTGAGACCGCTCTGGATCCGGAACGCATCATTGGACGATGTGAACAGCGCCCCCCTGTTGTTGATCAGCGTGAAATTGCCGCTGATCGCGCTGTTCGACGTATCGATGCCGCGCGAGGTCGCCGAAATCGTGCCGTCGTTGGTGATGACCACGCCCGGCGAAGCGAGCCCGGTGGTCCATGTGATTGCCGTCCCGATCACCGAGAGCGTGCTTCCATCCGCGACGAAACCGGCATCATTGTTCGAGACCGTCTTCGCGGTCGCCGGATCGTCGGGCGGCACACTGAAGCTTGCAGCCAAGGCAGAGCCAAACGCGATAGACGACGCAGCAACAACCAATGCGAGCCTGCTCGCATGGTTCAACAACTCAACTTTCACCACCAGTCCCCTGAAACTTGCGGTGCGCGGAACATGGTGTCCGTATGTAACAGTTTGATAACAACGCATTTGCGTGTAAGACATGCGCGGCACTTGTGATATAATTGCAACGAACGAACATCTCCCTTGTCTTCAAAGCCTGAACGACCCGGCGTCGCCGACCAGACGTTGCAACGCGCCGCGTTGGCACTGCAGATGCAGCGACCGGACGAGGCCGAGCGATTGGCAGCGGCGGTGTTCAAGGCGAACCGTGGCAACGTGGCGGCTGCGGCGCTGCTTGGCCGCGCACTGATGCTGCAAAGTCGCTTCGACGAGGCGATTGCGCCGTTGCAGAAGGCCTTGCGGCGCGGCGATGACCCTGCAGCCGAGACCCTGCTCGCCGCCGCGTTCGCCGCCACCGGCCGGCGCGACGACGCACTCGCTCTCCTGCGCCAGGCGATCGCGCGACGGCCCGCCTTCCCGCCGGCGTTCCTCGAATATGGCACCCAGCTCGCATCCGGCGGAAAGATCGACGAGGCGATCGCCGTCCTTGAAGAAGGGCTTTCGCTCGCGCCTGGAATCATCGAGCTGCAACTTCGTTT
Source organism: Bradyrhizobium sp. USDA 10063 (assembly GCF_054063735.1). NCBI lineage: Bacteria > Pseudomonadati > Pseudomonadota > Alphaproteobacteria > Hyphomicrobiales > Nitrobacteraceae > Bradyrhizobium > Bradyrhizobium sp. USDA 10063. Next base: position 3,353,468 of record NZ_JBSSGP010000002.1, read on the forward strand.
GGCGACGCTCTATATCGGCCGCAACAAGCGCGCCGAGGCGCGCGCGATGCTGCAGCAGGCAGCCACCGCCGCGCCCGCGCGTCACGACGTGCTGGCCGAACTCGCCCGCGTGATGGTGCTGGACGGCGACTACGCCGCGGCCGTCGACGTGTTCCGCCGCGCGCTCGCGCTACGTCCGGACGATGCGACAACGCGTGCCAATCTCGGCATCTGCCTGATGGAGATGGGCGAGCGCGCCGCCGGTGAGGCGAGCGTGCGCGAGGCCGCGCGCGGCAGGCCGGACATGACGGGCCGCGCGATCATGTCGCTCGCCGCCTCCTCGCACGGCCGCTTCTTCCTGCGCCCCAGCGCCGCGACGAAATTCCTGACCAGCTAGCGCGATGTCCCCAACTGGGTTGCGCGCCCGGCCAAACTCGATGTCCGCTTCGCCCCAACGCGACATAATAGAAAAGAGCCCGGCGTGTTGTGCCGGGCTCTCGTTCAGCGATTGACACCCGGCCTAGCCACCCGGGCGTCTCGGGGACAAAGTCCGCGCTATTTGATTTCCCACGACGTGTTGTGCGGGATGTCCATCGCAAAATAGTCACCCGGGCCGGCCAGCGCGGGCATCGCGATGCAAGCAAATGGCTCACTCCCAGTGATCCCCTTATACTTCCCGGTGCCGCCGGTAATGATATGGGTTCCGCAATCCATCTTCGGCTGAGACTTATCGAGATCGCGGGTGTCGAAGGTCGAGAAGATCTTGTCGCCGTCGCTGTCGGTCAGCACGCAGGCGCCATCGATATATTTCTTGTCACCAGACGAGACGTTCAGCGCCGCGCAACGCGCTGACATCTTGTCCAGCATCTTCTCCCCCTTCATATTTTGAGTGGTACCGACCGCTTCGAGCGCAGTCGCCTTCCCGAGTTCGGCGATATCGATGCTCATCAATGGCCGAAAAATGAAATGCGTCACATAGGGGGTAGTCCCCTTCTTTTCGATCGGATCTCCCGCGACAGCCGCAGGTGCAAAGGACATGAGCACCGCAGCAAGAGCCGTCGTCTTGGCGAGTCTTGTTGCTGCGGTGGATGTGGTGATTATGCTCAGATTAATGAACTTCATTTTCTCCTCCTTGGATTGAGCGGCGGATTCAGCGTTCGTCGCGAACCACCGCGAAGTTGGAGACGACCTGCCTATGGTTTCCTTGATAATGTCGAATTGTGCGCCGGCGCTGAACGTCAACGCCATCACGCTCCAATGATACTTCGCCTCAACCGACCAGGCATGTAGGGGATTGCGGCCCCGATCATCGGTTTACGAGTCTGCACAAGGCATAACCGCACGATCCGAGCACTCGGTACAGTAGCATGGAGCGTAGCGGAGGTCAGTCATCATCTCCGCGAAGAATCGTCAGATGTCCTGACCGATTGCACCATGGCCCTGCTTTTCGAACTGGTCAGCGTGACCGGTGCCGAGGTCGCGCACCAACTATCATCGTAGCAGATCGAGAGCCTCATCTACGCACACCTGCAAATTCCGATGTGCCGTGTCGATAACAAGGCGATCGCGATTCCACTTATCGTAGGTGCGGACGGCGAGCGCATTCCAGTCGGGCAAGGCCAGTCCCGCAATGTCGCTTGATCTTGTCTCAATTCTCCGGCGGTGCTCGATGGGATCGCTACACACCACTTCGAGCCATTTGATCTCGGCTCCAGTACGTTGTGCTGCCGCCTCCCAACCGTCCCGTGCCTCCTGACAATCGTTTACACAATCCGCTATTACGTCCAGGCCGAGGGCTAAATTATCGGCAGCGATTGCTTGGGCTGCTCGGTAGCTCCAGTCAAAGAGATCGCGCGGCGCTGTACCCGATGCCCAGATTGCCTGATCCATGGAGTCGATCCGCAGCCAGATGGCTCCGCAGCGCCGCGCCAGATGCTGCGCAATGCTCGACTTGCCAACGCCGGGCAAGCCAGCCAACGCGATGAGACGCGCCATTTCATCCTCAGCTTTTCTCAACCAGTACTCGGCCCAAAGGTACCTCAACCCCGCACAGCGCATTGTCGTCGCCTTTAGAATCATTCCAATCGACGCTATTTCCTTTCCTCGTGCTCGCCAGCGCAAATTCGAACGATTCAAAATTTTGGGGGTGGAATTGTACCGCCCTCATCGTGTTCAAGTGTTGGTCGCCGCGCGCCATGAGGCCCGCGGCCAACAACGTTCTTGGGGCACTAAGAAACATGATGAGATTATCACGGGCGAACCTTCGGCTGTTTGCCTCGGCGAGCTACGTCGCGCTGTGTCTGTCTATCGGAGAAGCAGACGCACAAGCGCAGACAACACCGAGCCAGGGGGGAGCCTCTCTGCCTGCGGTCACAGTCAACCCACCAGAGACGCGGCGACGGCCCGCGCCGCCGGCCGCGCGCACTTCCTCGAACGCGAGACGAGGCCGGCGAACACAGGTCGCGCGCCGGAACGAACCGGTTTCAAGCGATAAGCCTGCTTTTGGTCCAACCCAGGATGCCCGCACCGGCACGGTCGGCGTCTATGCCAACAGCACCTCGGTCGCCACGAAGACGAACACGCCTTTGATCGACATCCCACAGTCCGTCAGCGTCCTGACCAAGGATTTCATCCAGGACCAGGGCTTTCAGACTCTGACTGATGTGACGCGCTACGTTCCTGGCGTCGCCATCCACCAGGGCGAAGGCAACCGCGACGAGCTTGTCATTCGCGGCGTGGACTCCAGCGCGAACTTTTATGTGAACGGCTTCCGCGACGACGTGCAGTATTTCCGCGACCTCTACAACGCCCAGAGCGTCGAGGTGCTGAAAGGGCCGAGCGCGCTGACCTTCGGACGTGGCGCCGGCGGCGGTCTCGTGAACCGGACGCTTAAGGAAGCGGACGGCACAAGGATTTACCAAGCGACGGCGCAGACCGGCTCCTACAACGACAGGCGTGTATCGCTCGATGCGGGACAGGCCGTGAACGAGAACGTCGCGGTGCGGCTGAACACCTTCTACGAGAACAGCAATACGTTTCGCGACTATGGGCACTTCGAGCGATACGGTTTCAATCCGACCGTGACGCTGCAGCCGACCGACGACACAAAGATCAAGCTGAGCTACGAATACTACCACGATGAGCGCCTTGCGGATCGCGGTAACCCGTCGCTCGGCATTCCGGGCGGCGCCACGCGCTTCAACCCGACGGCACCGTTCGCGCCCAATGGCGATCTGACGACGTTCTACGGCAGCCCAATCTACAACCAGGCAAGGGTCGACGTGCAGACCGGCATCGCCGTGATCGAGCATGATTTCGGCAACGGGCTGACCGTAAAGAACTCCACGCTCTACGCCGACTACAACCGTGGCTATCGCAACGTCTTTCCCGGTGGCACGGGCGGCGGTCCCGGCGGCGGCGCGGTGACGCCGGATCTTACGCAAGTGTCGCTCAACGCGTACCAGAACTATACCCCCCGCGAGAACGCCTTCAATCAAACCGATTTCGTGTACAAGACGGCGACGGGACCGGTCTTTCATACGATCGCGTTCGGCACGGAATTCGGTCGAGAGACCGGCCTGTCCAGGCGCGACTCCGGCATCTTCCCCGCCAACGGGAACAGGGCGTTCGATGTCGTCAATCCGTTCAACCCGACCTATTTCGGACCCGTGCTGTTCACCCATCTTCCGAGCGACGCCAACAGCAAATACCGGCTGAATATCGCCTCAGGCTATGTGCAGGACCAGATCGAGGCGACCCGCTGGCTGCAATTCTTCCTCGGCGCCCGCTACGACAGCTTTGACCTGTCGGCGTTCGATTTCAATACCAGCATCAATCGCAGCAGGGTCGACGAGAAGGTCTCTCCGCGCGTCGCAGTTATCGTGAAGCCACTCGACAACCTTTCCGTCTACACGGCCTACAGCACCTCCTTCTTGCCCGCATCCGGCGACCAGTTCAGCGCGCTGAGCCCGGGGACGCTGATCTTGCAGCCGCAGAAATTCGAGAGCACCGAGGTCGGGGTCAAATGGAACATCCAGCCCAAGCTGCTGTTCACGGCGGCTTTGTATGAACTCAATCGTACGAATGTGCCGATTGCCGATCCCAACAATCCGGGCTTCTTCTTCCCCAGCGGCGCCAACCAGATCCGCGGTTTCGAGACTGCGATGACGGGTTACGTGACGCCTGATTGGCAAACGACCTTCGGCTACGCCTATACCGACGCGCGCGTCACCAGCGCGACCTCGCCGACGATCGTGCCCGGTAACCGCGTACAGCTCGTGCCGTTCAATCAGTTCGCCTGGTGGAACAAGTATCAGATCGATCAGCGATGGGCGGCTTCTCTCGGCATCATCTACTTCTCGGATTCCTTTGCCTCGTCCGACGACACCGTGCGACTGCCGGGCTTCTGGCGCTTTGATGCGGGCTTGTTCGCAAAGATCGACGAGACATGGAGCGCCCAGCTCAATATCGAGAACATCTTCAACACGGGCTACTGGGCGACCGCCGACGGCAACAACAACATCTCGCCAGGCCAGGGTCGCACGATCCGAGTGCTGGCGCGGGCGAGGTTCTAGGTTCGTTATTGGTCGCAAGACGGCTCCGCACCGGAAGAACGTCGGTCGGAGCGGGGCCGTGGCTCTCTTTTCCCGTCAGATAACCTCCGGAAAGACCACAGCGAGACCGGGAGCATAGCGGTTGGCAGGAGCGTGCACGGCTCCTGTGCAACGCACACACGTTTGTACCAGCGAATCGGCGGGGCGTTGTGATAGTATCGGGTCACAATCACGGGGAGTATCCCAATGCCCGAGGCGGAGATTGGCTGGATTGCTGCAATCATAATTGGTGGTTTCGCAGGCTGGTTCGCCGAGATGTTCATGAAGTCCGGCACCGGCATCCTGATGAACATCATCCTTGGTATCGTTGGCGCAGCGTTGGCCAACTGGCTGCTCGGCCTGTTTGGCATCGTGCTCGGCGGATGGATCGGCTACCTGGTCGCCGGATTCGTCGGCGCCTGCATCATCATCTTCCTGTGGCGGGCAATCAGGGGTCGGACCGTTTAGCCACATCTAGACAACTAAAAAATCGTTCCGCACCTTAGAGGAGGCTTCTGATGGAGCAGATTCTTATCAATCTGGTAGCGGGTGCCATCGGTGGAAACGCGGTGGGAAAGTCGTCTCAGAACTTTGATTTGGGCACGCTGGGCAACACGATCGCCGGCCTCGTCGGCGGAGGTGTTCTTGGTCAGATCATCACTCTGGCGTGGCCGGCAGTCGCCACATCGATCCAGAGCGGGAATTTCGACATTGGGTCGATCATTACCCAGGTGATCGGTGGCGGCGCAGGTGGCGCGATCCTCACGGCCATTGTCGGCGCGATCAAAAACCGAGCCGCCGCCTGAAAGCTGTCAGCGGCCGGTTTCTCGAAGCTGAAATTGGTGAGGGCGTCTCTGGATTGATGCGCCGCGAAGGCTCATCCTTTAGAGGCCAGCGCCGAACATGCGCTATTGTTCTGGCTGCAGACGCACGATCTGGCGTCCGCCATTCATCGCCTTGAGATTGTTCACGTACTCCTCAGGACGCTGCCAGCGGTGCGGAACTTTCAATCCCATGAAACTGGCGATGTCACCGATAAAGCCGGTGCAATTGAATGTCTCGGCGTTCCAGACCGGTGAATTCGCCTGCAGTTTCTTGATGTAGGCGAAAACCCGTTTTGCGTCCGCCTCATTCAAGTAAACCCGGTAACTCGCGGTCAGGTAGTCCGGATCAAGATCGCCATAGCTTGCCCCGGTCTCGGACGGCACCACCGTCAGATGACCGATTACATAGGCCAAGGTGTCTCCCGCAGGGGTAAGACCCGCGACATCAACCGCTCGCTCGCTTGTCTTCCCGTACCAGACGAAAGCGTGTCCCCAGCTCGCCGCTGTTCTTGCCCTGAAATCAACGTAGTACGGACCCTTCGCGGATCTCGACGTCGACTTTCGAGCCGGCTGTGATTCGATGGCCGCGTCACTGGAAACAAGCGCATTCGCATTGGCGGTGCGCTTGTAGATCTCCCGTTTCTGGGAAATGACACGTTCCGAACCGGCGCGAGCGTCAGCCTCCTGAGCAGAAACCGATTGGACATTGGCCGGGAGCAAAACAGCAAGTGTCAATGCCGCAAGCAAGCATCGCCCTGATCTCGTCAGGCTGTTTGCCACGCTTTGCCCCCTTCACTGTCGACGATAAAGTCCGGGATTCGACGAATGCCGAATCAGTATCGCATCAGTAGCGCGGCGCTACGACAGGCGTCTTGCCGACGGGGGTCTTCCCGACCGGGGTCTTGCCAATCGGCATCTTGCCGACGGGAGCCGCCGGATAGGCGGGCACGGGCTCTCGGCGCGGGAGATCGGCCGCGCTGGCGACAGTCACCATGGCAAGCGTTGCGCCCACTGCAATCACGATTTTCTTCACGGTACTTTCTCCCCAACTTAGAAGGAACAAGGCGATAACCTGTGCTCCCTCCGACCATGAACGTCGGAATGCGACCACAGTGCGGCAGATAGGACTCGTTCGAGGAATAGGTCCACAGTGCGGCACATATGACACACCTGGGAACCTCATCGGGTCCCTACACTTCGAGCCATTCCTTGCGAACGGCTTCGTTGGCCCTGAGATCGTCGGGCGTGCCTTCGAACACGATGCGGCCGTGGCCCATGATGTAGACCCGATGCGAAATCCTGAGCGCGATGGACAGCTTCTGCTCGACCAGCAGGATCGCAACGCCTGCCTTGGCGATATGCGCGATCAGGTCGCCCACCTGCTGCACGATCAGCGGCGCCAGTCCTTCCGTGGGCTCATCGATCATGATGAGCTCGGGGTCTCCCATCAGCGTCCGGCAGGTGGTCAGCATCTGCTTTTCACCGCCGGACAGGACACCCGCGGGCGTATCGGCGCGCGCCGCAAGGTTGGGGAACATGTCGAGCATGTCCTGCAGCCGCCATTTGCCGGGCCGGCGCGTGTTCTTGATGCCGAGCAGGAGATTCTGACGGACCGTGAGGCCGGGGAAGATGTCGCGATGCTCCGGGACATAGCCGAGCCCCAGGCGCGCGATCCTGTAGCTCGGCAGCCCGGCGATCTCCTGCCCCTTGAAGCGGATGGCGCCCTGCGGCGGCACCTCGCCCATGATCGCCTTGACGGTGGTGGAGCGGCCGACGCCGTTGCGACCAAGCAGGCTCACCACCTCCCCGGCCGCGATGTCGAGATCGACACCCTGGAGGATGTGGCTCTTGCCGTAATAAGCGTGCAGATCCCTGACCTCGAGCATCAGTGCGCCTCTTCGCCGAGATAGGCTTCCTTGACCTTCGGGTTGCCCCGGATCTCCTCGGGCGTGCCGGAGGCGATGATGCGGCCGTAGACCAACACCGAGATGCGGTCGGCAAGGCCGAACACCACGCTCATGTCGTGCTCGACGATCACGAGCGTGCGCCCCTCGGTGAGGCGGCGGATCAGGGCGACGGCGCGTTCGGTCTCCGCGTGGCTCATGCCCGCGGTCGGCTCGTCCAGCATGATGACGTTGGCGCCGCCTGCGATGGTGATGCCGATCTCGAGTTCGCGTTGTTCGGCATAGGTGAGAAGTCCCGCCGGCACGTCACGGCGGTGGCTTAAGTGAATGTCTTCCAGGATCTCGGCGGTGCGTCGCCGTACCTCCGGCAGGTCGTCCACGTTCTTCCAGAACGCGTAGCGGTGGCCGGTGGCCCAAAGCACGGCGCAGCGGACGTTCTCCCACACCGTCATGCGGGCGAAGACGTTGGTCACCTGGAACGAACGCGACAGGCCGCGTCGGTTGATCTCGAACGGCCGCAATCCCGAGATCACGTCGCCATTCAGCCGGATCTCACCCGAACTCGGGCTGAGATAGCCGCTGATCAGGTTGAATGTCGTGGACTTGCCGGCCCCGTTGGGACCGATGATGGCGTGGCGCTCGCCCTGTGCGACGCTCAAATTGAGGTCCTGGATGATGCTCACATTGCCGAAGCGCTTTTCGACGGCACGAACTTCGATGGCTGGTGTCACGCGAGATACCCCCGGTCACGGGCGATGCCGGCGGCGCGATCCCAGGCATCAGCGATGCGCCGCCAGGTGATGCGGGCGACAATGAAGCCGCCGACCACCAGGACGGCCGCTATGCCCCAGGTCGCAGGCGCGGTCGTGTTGAAGGGGATGCCGAGCAGCTTGACGATGTTGCCCTCGCCCCCGCTCGCGGCGTAGCGGGCCACCGTCTCGATGACAAGAATGACGCCGCAGGCCAGCGCCAGCGTCGGGAGCGCCGCGACCAGATAGGACGGGATCACCATGCCAAGGGTCCTGGCGCGGATCAGCGGCCGGTGCATCATCAAAAGGCCGGCGATGCCGCCCGGCGCGAACATCACGATGCCGATGAAGATGATGCCGAAATAAAGCTGCCACACGCTGGTCAGGCTGGTGAGCCCGAGCTGCAGATAGGTCACGAGGATAGCGCCCAGGATCGGACCGAAGAAATAGGAAGCGCCGCCGATAAAGGTCGCGAACAGCACCATGCCGGACTGCACCGCGCCGAGATAGGCGGAGTTCGCTATCTCGAAATTGATCGCGGCCAGGCCGCCCGCGATGCCGGCAAAGAAGCCGGCAAAGCAGTAGGCGAGATAGCGGACGACGTGGGGATCGTAGCCGATGAACTCGACCCGCCCGGGATTGTCGCGGACCGCGTTGCAGATGCGCCCCAGCGGCGTGCGGGTGAGTGCGTACATCGCTATCGCCGAGACCAGCACCCAGAATGCGATCAGATAATAGACCTGGATTTGCGGCCCGAAGGTCCAGCCGAAGATGTGCGGCAGCGCCGTGCGATCGGTGCTGATCCCGGACTCGCCGCCGAACACGCTGCGCAGGATCAGCGACGAGGATGCGACCAGTTCGCCGATGCCGAGCGAAATCATCGCGAACACCGTGCCGGCGCGCCGGGTCATCACCCAGCCGATCAGGAGCGCGAAACCGAGGCCGCCGATGCCGCCGATCAGCGGAATCAGGGGCAGCGGGATCGGCCATCCGTGCGCCGTGACCGCGTTCATGACATGCACGGCGGCAAAGCCGCCGAGGCCGTAGTGAACCGCATGGCCGAACGACAACAGTCCGGTCTCGCCAAGGAGAATGTTGTAGGACAGCGCGAAGATGATCGCGATGCCGATCAGGCTGAAGGAGGTGAGCGAACCGCCGGAGGAGAAGATCAAGGGCAATGCGACGAGCGCGATCGCTGCAATCACCCACAGGCCATAGAAGCGCAGGTTCTGGCCGGATGGCGTCACAGCGATATCAGGCGCGGAAGTGACGGTGCCGGTCATGTTTCGCGCGTCCCGAGAAGGCCCATGGGACGGACGATCAGGATGAACACCAGCAGCACATAGGGCAGAACCGGCGCGATCTGGGCGATCGTGACATTCCAGATATCGGTGAGCACCGAGGGCCCGATGCCCGGATCCAGCGGCCCGAACGTGCTGGCGAGCGAGCCGTTCAGCGCCACCGCAAAGGTCTGCACCAGCCCGATGAAGAGCGAGGCGATGAATGCGCCGGGCAACGAGCCCAGCCCGCCGAAGACGATGACGACGAACAGGATCGGGCCAAGAAGAGCGGCCATGTCGGACTGCGTCACCAGCGCCGGACCGGCGATGACGCCGGCGAGGCCGGCAAGCGCGCTGCCGACACCAAACACCAGCATGAACACCTGCCCGACATTATGGCCGAGATGCCCGACCATGTGGGGGTGCGTCAGCGCCGCCTGCACGATGAGTCCGACCCGGGTGCGCTTGAGCGCAATCAAGAGCGCGACGAAGATCAGCACCGAGATCGCCAGCATGAAAATCTTGTAGGCAGGATAGTTGGTGGAGAAAATGGTGAAGGCCGGAAAGTCCAGCACCGCCGGCACCCGATAATCCACCGGGCTCTTGCCCCAGATCATCGAGACGATTTCCTCGATGGCGAAAGCAAGCCCGAATGTCAAAAGCAATTCCGCGACATGTCCGTGCTTGTGGGTGTTGCGCAGCCCGTAACGCTCGACCGCCATGCCGACCGCACCCACAAGCAATGGCGCCATCACCAGTGCAGGCCAGAACCCGATCCACTTCGTGAGCTGATAGCCGAAGAACGCGCCCAGCATGTAGAAACTGGCATGGGCGAAATTGAGCACGCCCATCATGCTGAAGATCACGGTCAGGCCGCTGGACAAAAGGAACAACAGCATCCCGAACAGGACGCCATTGAGCGTAGAAATCACGATCAACTCAAGCACGGTTCATCCGTTAGAGCGCGATGCTATTTGGTTCACTTTACCTCTCCCGCTTGCGGGGGAGGTCGGCGCGTAAGCGCCGGGTGGGGGCTATCTCCCCACGGTCGGACAGCGTGAATCGCGGAGAGACCCCCACCCCAGCCCTCCCCCGCAAGCGGGAGAGGGAGCGCAGCGGCCCCGCCGAATGCAATTCGCGTCCCATTCATTCCGGCACAACAGCCAGCTACGCAAACGTCCATCCCGTTCCGGATTACCCGGAACGGGACGCCGCGCGCATCATGGCCGCGTCATCTTGCAGGTGGTCGGCAGCATGGTCTGCGGCGTGTCGATCTTCGCCACCAGACGCCAGCCCCAGCCGGTGTTCTCCTCGTCGAACGGCTCCTTCTCGCTGCGGCTGCCGAACGAGGAGATGTAGATCGGCTGGAAGAACTGATGGTCGTCCTTGCGCATCACGCCGCTGCCGCCGTCGAGGACGTCGAACTTCAGGTCCTCGAGCGCGGCGGCGACCTTCACCGGATCGAGCGAGTTGGCTTTTTCGGCTGCGGCCTTGAACATGCGCATCTCGTTCACCGCGCGCGGATACCAGAGCGACAGGCCGACCTTGGCGCGGAACGCCTTCTCGAATTCCATCGCCGCCGGATTGTCCGAGTTCGGGATGCCTTCGCTGATCTGGAACACCTGGTGATCCAGACCGGTCTGCTTGATTGCGGTCGGACCGCCGGCGCCGCCGGCATAATAGGTGTACCAGTTGACCTTGAGCCCGGCATCGGCGGCCGCCTTGAGCAGCAGCGCGAAATCCTGTCCCCAATTGCCGGTCACCACGCTGTCGGCGCCTGAGGCCTTGATCTTGGCGATATAGGGCGAGAAGTCGGTGATCTTGAGCAGCGGGTGCAGCTCGTCGCCGACGATCTGGATGTCGGGCCGCTTCTCTCCGAGCATCTTGCGCGCCTGGGTCCGCACCGACTGGCCGAACGAATAGTCCTGGTTGATCAGGTAGACTTTCTTGATGGCCGCATTGCCCTTCATGTAGCTGGTCAGCGCTTCCATCTTGATGTCTGAGTTGGCATCCCATCGGAAGTGCCAGAAGCTGCACTTCTCGTTGGTCATGCTCGGATCGACCGCGGCGTAGTTGAAGTAGAGCACTTCCTTGCCGGGGTTGCGCGTGTTGTGCTTGGTAACGAAATCCTCGAGCGCTGCGCCGACCGAGGAGCCGTTGCCCTGCGTGATGTAATGGGCGCCTGCGTCGATCGCCTTCTGCGCCTGGATGAGGCTTTCCTGCGGATTGGTCTTGTTGTCGAGTGGTATGATCTCGACTTTACGGCCGAGAATACCGCCCTTGGCGTTCAGCTCATCGGCCAGATACTGGAACGTCTTCAATCCGCCTTCGCCGACACTGGCGCCACCTCCGGACAGTGGATCGATATAGCCGATCTTGACGGTCTCCTGCGCGTAGGCAGTACCACTGAGCATCGGCAGGGCCACGGCGATGACCCTCGCTATTTTGAGCATTTTCTTGTTTCCTCGCTTGCATGTCGACTCTGGTGCCAGCGCCTGTTGCGCAGCACAATTTCGGCCATACTGAGCAGATTGATCGTGCGTTGACAAGTCCAACGCCGAGCAGACTCCAGTACCGCGGCAGAATGGCTCGCGAGATCTCGACGGAATAACTCTATCGGTAGTTCGCTCGCTTTGACCTCGCAATCGCAAGGTGCGAGCGGCGTTCTTGGTTAGGCCCCTGCAGATCGGGTGACGGAAAAGCTTCGCGCGGGTTTGTAGACGCCTCGCAACGGCGAGACATTCTGTCGCTGAACCATTCATTCTGCCGGAGGACTAACTTCTAGGCGGAAACCCGCCGTTCATGATGTCGAACGGCGTGCAACGGGGAGCGCCTCTCCGGTTGCAAGTGCTGTGGGCGGCGGCCGCCCTTTCTGCTGATCTGTCAAAGAGCATGAGAGCTGACTGCCGAAATCTGACCGCTAGCCACGGGAGGAGATGCCATGACGGAGATCCGGCTGGCCTCGCTGCAGGGCGGGCGCCCTAGGCAACCGGAGGCCTCTACGTCAACTTCATGCCGGAGGACGAGACCGATCGCGTGGCCGGCGCCTACGGCCCGAACTATGCTCGTCTAGCGGCGCTGAAGGCCAAGTACGATCCCGGCAACTTGTTCCGGCTCAACCAGAACGTCAGGCCATCCGCCGCACAGCGACCGGCCGCCTGACAAGAGATAGAGGAAGGGATCCGTAATTGAGGGGGCTACGGAGAAGAAGTTGGACATTGGAGAATGGCTGCGCAGCCTGGGCTTGCAGTCCTATGAGCAGACGTTCCGCGACAACGGAATTGACCTTGAGATCCTGCCCCACCTGACAGTTGAAGATCTCAAGGAGATCGGAGTCCTGGCCGTCGGTCACCGGCGCAAGCTTCTCGATGCAATCCGGCTGCTACCAGTGGACCTGGCGGCGGCTCGGCCCCCCGCGTCGGTCGAGCGCCGTCATCTCACGCTCATGTTCGTCGACCTCGTCGGCTCGACTGACCTCAGCCGCCGTCTCGATCCCGAGGAATTGCGCGAGGTCATGCGGGCCTACTCGAATACGGTAGCGGGAGAGATTGCGCGACGGGAGGGCCACGTCGCGAAGTTTCTGGGAGACGGCGTGCAGGCCTATTTCGGCTGGCCTCGTGCAAGCGAAGATGCGGCAGAGCAAGCCGTCCGGGCGGGACTTGCCGTCGCAACCGCGGTCAGCCGCATGTCGTCGGGCGCAGGAGGCCTGCTGGCCGCACGCGTCGGCATCGCCACCGGGCTTGTGGTGGTGGGCGATCTGCTCGGGGAAGGTGCCGCGAAGGAGGAAGCAGTGACCGGGGAGACACCTAATCTCGCTGCCCGACTGCAACAGGTTGCGGAGCCCGGTACGGTCGTGATCGCCGACAGCACGCGCCGCCTGGTCGGCGATCTGTTCGAGTTTGTTGGGCTCGGTTCGCTTCAGCTCAAGGGCTTTGCAGAGCCGGTGCAAGCGTGGCAGGTCATCGGCGAAGGCAGGGCCGAGAGCAGGTTCGAGGCCTTGCATGGCGCTCACGTCACGCCACTCGTCGGGCGCGGCGAGGAGCTCGATTTGATGCTCTCGCGCTGGCGGCTTGCAAAAGAACGGGCTGGACAGGTTGTCCTGATCTTTGGCGAGCCAGGAATCGGAAAATCACGATTGGTGCTGGGGCTGCGCGAGCGGCTAAAGGACGAGCCAATCACGCTCGTTAGCTACGCCTGCTCGCCGCATCACTTGAACAGCCCGCTCTTTCCCTTCATCTCGCAGCTCGAGCGGCAGGCGCAGTTCGCACCTGATGACGCCGCGGAAAAGCGGCTCAAGCGTCTCGAAATACTCCTTGGCGAAAACGGCGAGGGGCTGTCTTGCGATGCAATCCAGCCTTTTGCCGATCTGCTTGGCATTGCAACTGCGAGGCCGAGCATCCAGCCAGAGATGTCGCCGCAGCAAAGGAAGGCGCTCCTGTTCCGCACGTTCCTGGCCCGGCTCGATCGACTTGCCGCTCGTGGCCCGGCGCTGATGGTGCTTGAAGACGCGCACTGGCTCGATCCGACCTCGCGCGAGCTGTTCGACCAGATCGTCGATCGTCTTCAGGACCTGCCAGTGCTGGTCGTCGCCACATTCCGCCCGGAACTCCCACCGCCATGGACCGGATTTCCGCACGTCACGTTGCTGATGCTGAACCGCCTGCCACGGGCGCAATCGGTCGTACTCGTCGACCGGATCACCGAAGGTAAAGCGCTTCCCGCCGAGGTCCTCGACCAGATCCTGGCGCGAACCGAGGGTGTGCCGCTCTTCACCGAGGAGCTCACGAAGGCCGTTCTCGAAGCTGGGATCCTCCACTACACCGGCGCCCGCTACGTGCTCGCCGGAGCAATCCCGTTCTTGGCGATCCCGGCGACGCTGCACGATTCGTTGATGGCGCGACTTGACCGTCTTGCTCCCGTCAAGGAGGTCGCCCAGATCGGAGCCTGTATCGGCCGTGAGTTCGATCACGAGTTGCTTGCCGCGGTCGTGTCGATGCCAGAGGTGGAGCTCGCCGCGGCGCTTGACCGCCTGGTAGCGGCAGAGCTCGTTTTCCGGCGGGGCCTTGCGCCTGCAGCTACCTATGTCTTCAAGCACGCCTTGGTCCGCGATGCCGCCTACGAAAGCCTGCTCAAGCGGCGCCGGCAGGAGCTGCACGCGCGAATTGCCGCATCGATCGAAGCGCTGTTTCCGCAACTTGTCGAAGCGCAGCCGGAGCTCGTCGCCCGTCATTTCAGCGAGGCGGGATTGGCAGAGAAGGCCATTCCATACTGGCTGAAGGCCGGCCGTCTTGCAGCCGCCCGATCGGCGAACATGGAGGCCATTGCCCATTTGAGATCGGGCTCGAGTGCGCCCAAGCACTTCCTGCAGGAGCATCACGCTCGCGCTTCGAGCTTGCCCTGCAGCTTGGACTTGGCGGCCCGCTGATTGCAACCAAAGGATTTGCTTCACGCGAGGCAGAAGCGGCGTTCCAGCGCGCGCAGGAGCTCAGCCGCGAGCTGCAGAGCGAAGGTGATCTCTCCGCCGCGTTGAAGGGGCTCGGCCACGTCTATCACGTGCGCGCCAATCTGCGCGAGGTCACAAAACTTGTCGAGGAGACGGAGGAGCTGGCGAAACGAAGCGGTGATCCCGTGCGTCAGGCCGAAGCCGATCATCTTGCGGGAGTGCTCTCGTTCCACCTCGGCCAGTTTCAATTCTCGCGCGATCGGCTCCAGAGAAGCGCACAAGCCGGCGAATATCACGGCCGTTACTATTCCGAGGTTTACGGAGTCGACATGGGCGTATTCTGCCGTGCCTACATGAGCCATTGCGACTGGCATCTCGGCTATCCCATTCGTAGCCTTAAGATTGCCGAGGAAGGGCTCGCCGTTGCACGCGAGATTTCACATCCGTTCAGCATCGCGCTCGCGCTCAACTATATGGCGATGCTGTATCAATTCCGGCGAGAGCCCGATGCCGCACTGAAAGCCGCTGCAGAGTCACGCGACATTTGCGCCGAGCACGGCTTCGACTACTATGGCGCATGGGCCAGTCTCGTTCGCGCCTGGTCGATCGCTGAATCCGGCCGGCTTGACGAAGGTCTTGCGGACTTTGATGCCGGGCTTGAGGATTTCCGGCGAACCAGTGCGGGACTACGCATTCCGCACCACCTGGGCCTGCTCGCCGCGCTTCATCGCAAAGCTGGAAACGCCATGGCCGGGCTTCGGCTCATCGACGAAGCAGTCGCAATTGCGGAAGCAAGTCTCGAGAGCTGGTGCGACGTCGAGCTTCACCGGGAGCGCGGTGAATTGCTGTTGCTAGCAGCCGGGCAGGAGGCCGAAAATCAAGCGGACGCGGAGTTCGCGGCTGCGATTGAAATCGCCGCTGCCCAGGGAGCAAAGCTCCCCGGTCTGCGCGCAAGCTTTGCGCGCGCAAGACTCCACGCCGCACGCGGCATGCGACAGCAGGCGCGCGACGCTCTCGGGCCGATCTACAGCTGGTTCAGCGAGGGCTTGGAAACGCGCGATCTCGTGGACGCTCGCAAGTTGCTGGCAGGCTTGTAGTGGCTCGTGACGAAGTTTCCCGGTCGGTCGGCATGGCGGACAGCGTCGGCATCGCAAGGAGACCCATGCAAAGGAGCAGTCCACCCGATCCACGCGCGGCCATGCTGTTCCCCTCCGCCTGGCGCTCCGGCGCGACACGTCCGGACGTGAGGACCTTAGCCTCAACGGCAGGCTATCTGCCATCGGCAACCGATATCCGAGATGGGTCACGAGCGGTAATGCTCAGAGTGATCGTAATATTTCCGCTTGGCCCTCAGAAGGCGATATCTACGCCCTAGATAGGTGGAAGAGCTTTACGCGGTAGCAAAGTAGCAAATCAGGCTCACACGCGAAACTGACGGCGGTAGAAGCCCGGTTCGCGCTCGATGCTGGTGGTGAGATCGTGCGCCCGCTGCGTCTCCTCTGATGTGAACGGCGCGGTTCGCAGCGTCCAGTTCTCGCGCTTCACCGGAATGCATTGCGCAATCGGCGTGCCCCTCGGCAGCACGCCGCAGAAATTCACATCGTGCCAGTAGGCGGGAAAGTGAATCCAGTTGTCGTGATAGCGGTCGCAATCGACGAGGCCCGTCAGCGTGGTGAACGGCAGGTCGGGGCGATTGATCGGATGCGTGAACAGCACCGCATAGCCCTCGGGCGCTTCGATAGTCCAGAGATTGTGGAATTTGATCAGGAAGCGATCGGCCTCGAACAACGGCGTGCCGGTCACCTGGCTTGCATCATGAAATCCGATCGGCGAACGCGTGAAGCTGGCTGAACCGCCCGCCGGCAACTCGTTGTCCCAGGTGATCTCGCCGTTCTCGAATTTGAGATCGCACATCAGCGGGATCAGGAAGCCGGAAGTCATGGCATCGACAAAGGGCGGGCAGCGCTTGACGGTGTTTTCTTCGCGCAGGTTGATCGCGTTGAAGGCCTGCGCCGGCATCGTCTTCAGCCAGTCCGGCACCCCAAGGCCGGCTCTGATTGGCGGCGGCAGCACGCCCTCCAATTCCGCGGGGCAGCGGAAGGTCAGTGTCTGGGAAAGATCGGGATCGGGCACTTGCTTGGTTATTGTTATGCGCTGTCGCTGGTTCGGCACGCGGCGAGGCAGCACACCTTGGAATCTCTGTCACATCTTGCCACAGGCGCGACCGGACGGAAGATGGCGAGACGTGTGGCCTGCCATGCGTTGGGCATGCCGAACATGAATTGTCGGTAATGAAATCCGCGACGGCGGTAACGCAGGGTGGATACGAATGGCGTGTGCAGCGAGAGCGCGGGCGGCTCTGTGACACTGATAACGGAAGCCTACATCAGAGAATCTATTGCGCCACAACTGCCAGCGGAGAAATGGATTCCGGGTTCGCGCTTCGCGCACCTCGGAATGACGGCTGAGAGATGGCGCGCCCATTCATGCGGCGTTCAGCCCGGAGCAGTTGATATCGCGGCCCTCGCCTGTGGTCTCTCCGGGAATCTCTTGTGACGCGGCGCCGCCTTTCCTTCGCGCTCCTGTTTGCGATCGGCTTTTTGTTGAGCGGCCTGGCCAACTCACCGGCCGCAGCCGACGCGATGCGGCTCGCACAGGCGCAGCCTCTGCCGGTTCCTGCCCAAACTCCGGCCGCACCCGCCACGCAGGCTCCCGCATCGCCGGCAGCAAATGCGCAGCGGCCCGCCGCAGAGCCGATCGGCAATGTCGCCGATCTCACCGGCAGCGCCAGCGTCACGCGTAATAACGCGACAACGGCGCTGCAGATCAGGGACGACATCTTTGCCGGCGACATCGTGGAGACGCAGGCCAAGTCGACGCTCGGCATCACCTTCAACGATGCCACGACGTTCAAGCTGTCGGCGAGCGCCAGGATCACGATCGACAACTATGTCTATGACGAAAGCGGCAAAGGCAACGCCGCGCTGTTCGACGTCGCCAAGGGCACGCTTGCCTTCGTCGCGGCCGGCGTCGCCAAGAGCGGCGACATGCGGATCGCGACGCCGACTGCAACGCTCGGCATTCGCGGCACCACCGGTCTGGTCGAGGTGCCCGAGGGCGCGACGGCGACGTCGAACAACGTCGCTATCAAGCTCTATCCGGACGCTGACGGCCGCGTTGGCAGGATCGAGATCAACGACCGCGGCGGTGTGCAGCTCGGCACGCTGACGCGCGGCGCCAGCGGCTTCACGATCCGGCCCGGCGGCGCCGGTGGCGCGCGCTTCACCGCCGTGCCGCTGACGATGTCCGCGCTGCAGATCCAGCGCGACCGCGGCTTCGTCCGCCAGCTCCACAGCACGCAGAATTTCGGCCGGCAGCTCGTCAATGAGCAGCGCGCGTTCCGCCGCGCCAATCCCGGCGTGCCCTACCCGAATCGCGGCCAGCCGTTCCGACCGGGTCCGCAGCGGCAGAATATGTTGCCGGGTCAGCAGCCCGGCGGGCCTGGCCGGCAGGGCTTGCAGCAGCGACCGGGCTCGCCGCAGCAGGCGCGGCCGTCGCGCGCCGACCAGCACACACTGCCCGGACAACCCGGCGGTACGCCGCTGCCACGTGCCGGACAGCAAGGCGTGCCGCGGCAAGGCGCAGAGCCGTCACGCGCGCCGCAGCGAGCTGGGCAACCGCCGTCCATCCGCGAGCGACAACCGCGGCAAGGTGGATTGAGGCAAGCTGCCCCCGGCCTGCAACGGCCCGGATTGCTGAACCGCCCGACGGTGCAACCGCGACGGCAATTTCCATTGAGGGACGGCAGGCGAGAGCGGCGCGGCGATTGAGCGGTTCGCGCCGGCTCAGGCCGCGCGGCGCAGCCAGTCCCTGACGCGGTCGATGAAATTCCTGCGCGGACGGTGGGCGTCGATGACGACAGGTTCGACATCAGGTGCAAACGGCGGCGGGATCTCGCTCTCCGGCGCAGGAGCTGACATCGCGGGCTCCACCGCCTCGGTGGTAGAGAGCGGCTCCTCCTGCGCGATCGGCGCATCGAGATGCGCGGGCTCGGGGGGCACGGTCGCCGGTTCGTTGACCAAAGGCGGCGGCGTGACCACACGACGGGGCCGCCGCGCGGCCGGCTTGGCCGCTTTCCGCCGCGTGGCTCCGCTGAGGGCTGCGGCCTTCAGTGCGATCGGACCGACATTCTCGAGGAACGCACGCTCATGGTCGCGCGACAGCCGTTCGAGCGCATCCTCGAGCGGCAGCCAGTCGACGGCCTTGATGTCGTACATCAATTCGTAGGCCGGCTCGTCGCCCGCTTCCATGCGCCAGTAGTGCACGACCTTGTAGCGACCGCCGGAGTCATAGACGAGCGTGCCCAGGAATTCGTGCACGGACACCTCGTGCCCGGTCTCTTCCAGCACCTCGCGCTCGGCGGCCGCGCGCGGCGTCTCGCCGTCGTCGAGCTTGCCTTTGGGCAGCACCCATTCGTTCCGCTTGCGCAGGCGCACGACCGCGATCAGCGGCGTCGCTCGCCGCCGCAGCACAATGCCTCCCGCCGCCAGAACAGGCGTCCGCGCCATGTATGTTCTCGAATTGCTCGAATGCCGAATCGTATCGGGACGATATAGGGGCTTCTGGCGGCAAAATCGAGATTGGAGCGATGGCTGTTTCAACTGCGGTTTTCGTGACGGGCGAGCCTCTCTGCCCTCATCCCGAGGAGCGCGAAGCGCGTCTCGAGGGATGAGGCCACAGACGGGGCCTCATGGTTCGAGACGCGCTACGCGCTCCTCACCATGAGGGGAGATAGCGAGGCTACGCCGAAGGCTTTCTCAGCAGCGGCTCGCCGGCGCGGATGCGGGTGCCGTCGGCAACATTTTCACAAAACTCGAAATGATCGGGGGCGAGCACGATGATGGTGGAGCCGTGCTCGAACCAGCCGAGCTCATCGCCCTTATGCGCGCCGGCGTCGCAGGGGAACGTGACCGGGCCCCTGGTCTGCGCATTCAGTGTGCGATCAAGGAAATGCAGCCGGATGCTCGCGACCAGGATCGCGGCGACCGGCACCAAGGTCAGCGGCTCGCCGGTGGAAAGACGCGCCTCCAGCACCGCGCGCTCGTTCTTGCAGAACAGGCGCTCGACCCGCTTCAGCGCGATCGGATTGACGTTCCAGACGTCACCATGGATGAAGGCGACGTTCTCGATCCGGCAGTCCGCGGGCGCATGGAACCGGTGATACATGCTCGAGGTCAGCCGCAAGGTGACGAAGCGGCCGTTGCGGTGCTGCTCGACCAGAGCGGGATCACCGAGCAGGTCGAGGAGCGCATAGGGCGCACCCTTGATCTGAAACAGCTTCGTGTCCTCGATCCGCCCATGCGCCCCGATGATCGCGTCCGACGGGCTGGCGATGACCGCGGGATCGGGATCGAACGGGCGCAGCCCGGGGCGGAGCTCTCGCGTGAAACAGTCGTGCAGGCTCTTGAATTCGGTCTTTTTGGCCTCCGACAGGTCAAGGTCGGAGAACAGCCGCCAGCAGGCGATCGAGAGGTTGCGCACCAGGGGGTTCTCGATCTTGGAGAACCAGCCCATGAAGCGGGTCACGGCCGCCCGGGGGATGCGGTTGGTGAGCAGGAAATTCAGGTCCTCCTGCTGGGTTATCGACGAAATCAGGCCGCGGACTGTCATGAATCTGTTAGCTGCCGACGTTAGCGCTTCTGGCATGGATACGTCCCTTCCGATTCTCTCGCTGTCCGCCGCCGCGATTGCCGGCGCCGCCGCAGCTTTCCCCAAGATTGGGGCCCGCCTGGCGCTGTCGCGCGCCAAGCATCGCTCGCTGACCGGACATTCCAAGATGTCCAAGATGGTCGCGCGGCTGGTGCCCCACTACGAATTCGATATCGACAAGTTCTTCGCCGTCGACGGCGCGCCGCGCGAGATCGCGATGCAGCGGCAGGACGGCTTCTTCCGCCTCGCCGGCTTCTACGCCCAGCACTATGCCAAGGGCCGGCAGATGACGGCGGAGGCCGCGCAGCACATCTCCGACCTGCAATTCACCGAGAGCTACCGCGTGCCGTTCCAGTTCAGCCGGCTGGTGCGCGAGCATCTCAACATCAGCGCGTTCATGCAGTCGTCCTCGGGCGTCACCGTCACCGACGTCGATGGCAACGTGTTCTACGACCTCACCGGCTCCTACGGCGTCAACATCTTCGGCAACGACTTCTACAAGGAGTGCATCGCCGACGGTGAGAAACGCGCGCATGCCCTGGGTCCCGTGCTCGGCCCGTACCACCCTGTCATCATCGACAACGTCAAGCGGCTCTGCGAGATCTCGGGCCTCGACGAAGTCTCGTTCCATATGTCCGGCACCGAAGCGGTGATGCAGGCGGTGCGGCTGGCGCGCTACCACACCCGCCGCACGCATCTCGTCCGCTTCGCCGGCGCCTATCACGGCTGGTGGGGCGACGTGCAGCCCGGCGTCGGCAATCCCGTTTCGCCGCACGAGACCTACACGCTGGCCGACATGTCGGAAAAGACCTTGCACGTGTTGCGCACGCGGCGCGACATCGCCTGCGTGCTGGTCAATCCGCTGCAGGCGCTGCATCCGAATGCCAACGCGCCCGGCGATTCCGCGCTGGTCGACAGTTCCCGCGGCGCCAAGTTCGATCGCGCCGCCTATACCGAATGGTTGAAGAAGCTGCGCGAGGTGTGCACCGAGCGCGGCATCGTGCTGATCTTCGACGAGGTGTTCGTCGGCTTCCGCATCGCCGCCGGCGGCGCCCAGGAATATTTCGGCGTGCGCGCCGACATGGTCACCTACGGCAAGAGCCTCGCTGGCGGCCTGCCGGTCGGCGTGGTCTGCGGCCGCAAGGACCTGATGCGGCGCTTCCGTGATGATCGGCCCGCCGACATCTGCTTCGCTCGCGGCACCTTCAATTCGCACCCTTACGTGATGACGGCGATGGACGAGTTCCTGAGCCGGCTCGCCAGCCCGAATTTCCGCTCGGTCTATAACGGGCTGGACGAGACCTGGAACGGGCGCGCCAAGCAGCTCAACGACCGGCTGACCACCGCGGGACTTCCGGTCCGCGTCGCCAATCTCTCGTCGATATGGACCGTCCATTATACCGAGCCGTCCCGCTACAACTGGATGCTGCAATACTATCTGCGCGCCGAAGGGCTGGCGCTGAGCTGGGTCGGCACCGGGCGCCTGATCTTCGGCCTGAACACCAGCGACGCCGATTTCGCCGAGGTCGCCGATCGCGTCATAGCCGCCGGCGAGAAGATGAAGCGTGACGGCTGGTGGTGGCAGAAGCCCGGGGTCACCAACAAGGACATCAAGCGGCAGATCCTGAAGGAGATGCTCGCCGGGAAGTTCAGGCGCTAGGCGCTCTCGTTTCCCACTCAACCCTCTCTCCGTCATTCCGGGGCGATGCGAAAGCATCGAGCCCGGAATCCATTTCGCCACCGTCACCGCGGCCCGATGGATTCCGGGCTCGCGCTCCGCGCGCCCCGGAATGACGGGGGCTGAGACAATAACCGAGCCTGAGACGAGGATGCCCGGGACGAGCCCGGGCATGACGCAAGTGAACACAGCGAAGTCGATCTGCTGGCACGAGCTCAGGCGTGCTTCTCTTCCAGCTCGCCGGCGAGGTGCAGGCCCGGATCGATCAGCTCACCCTTGAGCAGCGCCAGCGGCGCCTTGTGATAGAGCTTCAGGTCGTGGAAGGGATCGGTGATGATCTTGGTCATCCAGACCAGGCCGGTCTCGACGTCGCGGATGAAGAACAGGTGCACGGTGCGGAACAGCAGCCCGCCGATGCCGACCGCGAGCCAGATCTTGGCGACCTGACGGGTGAAGTCGGCCAGCGTCTCCCACGGCGCGAACAGGCCGAACAGGGTCGGATCGGCGAGGAGCACCAGCGGCGACAAGGCCCAGATCGCCATCAGCACGACCTTGCGCTGCAGGTTGTAGCCGACCTTGATCTCTTCCTTGTGCTCATGCGTGGCTTGGTTGATGTGGTCGTAACCGCGCGGCTCGAAGAAGAAGTGACCGGCCTGACGCGAGGTCATCGAAACCAGCCAGCCGACCAGCGCCGAGATCGCCGGATCGAAGAACAGCATCACATAGGCGAACAGGAAGCTCAGGGCGCTGACGAAGTGCAGGCTCTGATTGATCCGGCTGTGATGATAGAAGCGGTGGTCGTCCCAGCGCTGGGTACGCAGTTCCTGCAGAAAATTCTTGATCATTCTTTCCCCCACGAGGATTTCGGGACGTGCTTACAGAGATTCGATGTACGGCGTGTGACATCATCATAATGACATATGACGGTGTGCAGCGACGCGGTGACGCAATGGGAGACCGTCTCCCCTCATCAAGGACTGACTGTCTCCCCTCATCCTGAGGAGCGCGGAACGCGCGTCTCGAAGGATGAGGCCGGCGGCGAGGCCTCATGGTTCTCCAGGCGAAGCGAAGCTTCGTCCGGAGACGGCGCTGCGCGCCTCCTCACCATGAGGGGCGAGACAAGACCTACGCGGCCTTGGCCACCTCGGCCTTGCGGAAGCGGACCAGCGAGAAATGGCCGAGCGGCGGGATCAGGCGACGCTCCGCCAGCTCGATGCCGTTGGCGCCGGCAAGCCACTTGGTGTAGCGCGACCAGGCGAACTCGGCGGTGCGGAAGCCGAGCGGACGCACGACCGGCTGCAGCTTCTGCTCGATGAAGCGGCGCATGCCGGCATCGGCACTGACGCGGGTCAGGATGATGAGCTCACCGCCCGGGCGCAGCACGCGCGCGAATTCATCGAGCGCAGCTTCCGGGTTAGGCACGGCGGTGACGACATATTGCGCCATCACCACGTCGAACGAGTTGTCGGGGAATTCGAGCTTCTCGGCGTCCATCACCGCGAGCCCCTCGACATTCTTCAGCCCGAGTTCGGCGACGCGCTTCTTCGCCTTCTCCAGCATCGCTTCCGAAATATCGGTGCCGAAGATGCGGACATGCGGGGCATAGAGCGGCAGCGAGATGCCGGTGCCGACGCCGACCTCGAGCACACGGCCGCCGATCTTGTTGGTGGCCTGGATCGCCGCAGCCCGGCCCTTCCTGAACACGCCGCCGAACACGAGGTCGTAGACCGGAGCCCAGCGGTCATAAGCCTGCTCGACCGTCTCGCGATCGAAATCCAACTGGCTGCTTCCGTCGAGTTTGATGATTTCTGCCATCGTTAGCTTGCCTTCTCGTCTTGAAGATTAACCCTGCACCGCGCTCTGGCCGGCGACGCGGCGCGCCGGGCGCAGCGCCCGGCTCGGCTGCAGCGCGGAGAGATTGCCGATGAATTGCCGTGCACTGTTCTCCCAGGAACGCTGCAGCGCGAAGTTCCGGCAGTCCTGGCGCGACATCGTGAGCGCGCGCAGGCAGGCGCTGCGCAAATCGTCATCGATCGCGCCGATCGGATGATCCGATATCACGTCTTTCGGACCAGTGACCGGAAACGCTGCAACCGGCGTGCCGCAGGCCAACGCTTCGAGCTGAACCACGCCAAACGTGTCGGTGAGACTCGGGAACACGAACACGTCGGCAGCAGCCAGATGCGAGGTGAGGTCCTGCCCGGTCTTCTCGCCGAGAAAGGCGGCGCTTGGATATTTCCGCTCGAGCTCCGCCTTCTGCGGCCCGTCACCGATCACGACCTTGGTGCCCGGCAGATCCAGCGACAGGAACGCTTCGAGGTTCTTCTCCACCGCCACGCGGCCCATGGCCATGAAGATCGGCCGCGGCAGATCCAGCTTGGCCGGATGATCGGGATTGAACAGTTCGGTATCGACGCCGCGCGTCCAGAAGCCGAGCTTGCGAAAGCCGCGTTCGGCCAGTTCCTGGCGGAGGCGAGGGTGTCGCGACCATCGTCATGGCACCGGCGGCATGGAAGCGGCGCAGGATCCAGTAGCCGACGCTGGCCGGAAGCCCCGTGCGGACCGAGACGTATTCCGGAAAGCGCGTCGTGTAGGAGGTCGTGAAAGCGAGCTTGCGGCGCAGGCAACAGCCGCGCACCGCCCAGCCGATCGGGCCTTCGGTCGCGATATGGATCGCCTCCGGCTCCGCCGCCTCGATCCGCCGCGCGATCTCGCGCCGGTTCGGCAGCGCCATGCGCAGGCCGGGATAGGTCGGCACGCCCAGGGAAGGAAACCCTTCCGGTGTCAGGAAAGTGATCTCGGCGCCGAGCGCCGCCGCGCTACGCTGCAGCGATGTCAGCGTGCGCACCACGCCATTGACCTGCGGATGCCAGGCGTCGGTTGCAACTAAGATCCGCATCTCGAAAACCCGAAGCGTTAATGATTCTTCGGGCCAGAAGTTCTGACATAGATATTTCAGGCGTATGACGTCATCGATATGTAAGGAAGGTTTTCGGGCAGCTCCCCCTGCTTTTTCGGCTAACATGACAGAACGATGTCAGAGACGAGCGAAGATCAGGCTCCAAAGCGGCCGCGGCGGAAGCGAAAAAACTACTCGCTGCTGATCCTCGCGGCCGGCCTCTTCCTGTTCGGCGTCGCCGCCGGCACGCTCTATTATTTCCTGCGGCCCGTGACGCTGACGATCGCGGTCGCCCCTCCCGGCAGCGAGGACCAGAAGCTGATCCAGGCGCTGGCGCAGACCTTTGCCCGCGATCAAAGCCCGGTGCGCCTGTCACCGGTGGTGACGGAAAACGCCGCTGAAAGCATTGCGGCATTGACGAGTTCGAAAGCAGACATGGCGGTGGCGCGCGCTGACCTCAACCTGCCCGCCAACGCCGATGCGGTCGCGATCCTGCGCAAGAATGTCGTGGTGCTGTGGGCGCCTTCCGGCCTGCGCGCGAAGGGATCGAGGCGAGCGCCGACGCCAAAGATCAAGAGCATCGACGATCTCGACGGCCATCGCATCGGCGTCATCGGGCGGACAGACGCCAACGTCACGTTGCTGCGCGTGATCCTGAGCGAGTCCGGCGTCAACCCCGACAAGGTCGCGGTGACGCAATTCGCCATCAACCAGACCGCCGAAATGGCGCGCGATATGACGCTCGACGCCTACATGGCGGTCGGTCCGCTCGACAGCAAGATCACCGCGGGCGCGATCGCCGCGACGGCCGCCGCACGCGGCGAGCCGAAATTCCTGCCGATCGACGTCTCCGAGGCGATCGCCGCAAAGCATCCGCTCTATGAATCGGCCGAGATCGCGGGCAGCATCTTTTCATCCTCGCCGGCCTGGCCCGACGACAAGGTCGAGACCGTCAGCGTCGACCATCTCATCGTCGCGCTGCATTCGTTCTCGGACACTGCGATCGGGAGTTTCGTCCGCCAGCTCTTCAATGTGCGCCAGGAGCTTGCGCGCGACGTGCCGGCGGCGGCGAACATCGAGAAACCCGACACCGACAAGGACGCGGCACTGCCGGCGCATCCGGGCGCAGCCGCCTATATCGACGGCACCGAGCGCACCTTCATGGATAAATACAGCGACTATATCTGGTTCGCGATCCTGGGCCTGTCGGGCCTGGGATCGGTCGGCGCCTGGCTGCGGCATGCGTGGCGCCGCGACGAGCGCGACCGCTATCTGGACCACCGCGACAGCCTGCTCGAATTGATCGCCAGGGTGCGGCAGGCGGAGACGCCGGACGCGCTGGCTGCGATGCAGAGCGAGGCCGACGGCGTGCTGCGCGAGGCGCTCGACTGCTACGACGACGGCGCGATCGAGGAAGGCGACCTCTCCGCGATCGGGCTCGCGCTCGACCAGCTCCACCACGCCGTCGCCGACCGCCGCGCCATGCTCGGCATCGCGCCGCCCGATGCGCCGCGGATGCGCGCGATGCCGGGTTAGTCTAGCGCAGCTTCCTCACCTCTCCCGCTTGCGGGAGAGGTCGGCGCATAGCGCCGGGTGAGGGCTCTCTCCACTCGGGGAGTCCCGATGCGGAGACACCCTCATCCCGGCCCTCTCCCGCAAGCGGGAGAGGGAGCCGCTCAAACACCCAGATAGACCTGCCGGATATATTCGTCGCCGGCGAGTTCCTTCGCGCGGCCTTCGCGCACGGTGCGGCCGTGCTCGAGCACATAGACACGGTCGGCGATGCGCAAGGTTGCGGTGGCGTCCTGCTCGACGATCAGGATCGCGGTGCCGTCCTTCCTGATCTTCTCGATGGCGTCGAAGATCAGGCCCTTCAGCCGCGGCGCGATGCCGACGGAGGGTTCATCGAGCAGCAGCAATTCGGGGCGGCCCATCATGGCGCGGCCGATCGCCACCATCTGCTGCTCGCCGCCCGACAGCGTGCTCGACTGCTGCTGCTGGCGCTCCTTCAACACCGGGAACAGCGCGAACACGCGTTCGAGGTCCTCGGCGATCTCGGCCTTGTTGCTGCGGAGATAGGCGCCGAGCTGCAGGTTCTTCAGCACAGACAATTCCGGGAACAGCCGCCGCCCTTCCGGGCAGTGGCAGATGCCGCGGGCGACGACGTCGTAGGGCGGCAGCCGCTCCAGCGTCTCGCCCTTGAATTTCAGCGTGCCGGTCGACTGAATCGCGCGCGAGATCGCTTTCAGGAGCGTGGTCTTGCCGGCGCCGTTCGGGCCGAGCACGCCGACCAGTTCGCCCTTGTCGACGGTGACGCTGACCTGCTCGACGGCGAGCGCCTTGCCGTAGCGCACGCTGAGATCCGCGACTTCAAGCAGAGGCATGCGCGGCCTCCGTCTTCCCGATATAGGCCTCGATCACGCGAGGGTCGCGCACGATCTCGGCCGGCGGCGCGATCGCGATGATCTCGCCGAAATCGATTGCGATCACGCGCGAGACCAGCGCCATGAACTCGCGCAGCTTGTGCTCGATCAAGAGGATCGTCAGCTTCTGCTCGCGGTGCAATCGCCTGATCAGTTGCGCCAGCGGCTCGATCTCGCTGCTGCCGAGCCCCGCGAAGGGTTCGTCGAGCAGCAACAGGTTCGGCTTGGTCGCAAGCGCACGCGCGATCTCCAGCCGCCGGAGGTCGCCATAGGGCAGCGTCTCGACCGGCTCGCGCGCCTTGGCGCCGAGGCCGACCTGGTCGAGCAGCTCCTGCGCACGCGCCTCCTTGTCGTGCGCGTCGCGCGCGCGCGGCGACAGGCAGGCGACGACGACATTTTCCAGCACCGTCATGCCGAGGAAGGGCCGCGTGAGCTGGAAGGTGCGGGCGACGCCGCGGTTGACGATCTTGTGCGGCGCCAGCCCGCGAAGCTCCTGCCCCTCGAACAGGACGCTGCCGGTGTCAGCGGCGATGAAGCCGGTGAGCAGGTTGAACAGCGTGGTCTTGCCGGCGCCGTTCGGTCCGAGAATGCCGGTGAGCTCGCCAGGCTCGAGCGAGAAGCTGACGTTCTTCGTTGCCGTGAGGCCGCCGAAGCGCTTGGAGAGGTCCTTCACTTCAAGAATGGCGCTCATCGGAAGCGCTCCGTCAGCCGCCGCCACAGCGGCGCGATCAGCCCGTTGGGCAGGAAGAACAGGATCAGCATCAAGGTCAGCGTATAGACCCAGAGCCGGTATTCGCCGAACGTGCGTAGCAGCTCGGTCAAGAGCGTCAGCATGATCGCGCCTAAAGCCGGACCATAGATCGAGCCGATGCCGCCGACATAGACCATGATGATCACCGTGATCGACACCACCACCGAGAACAGCGGCGGGCTCACCTGCAACTGGTAGTGCGCGTACAGCGCGCCGCCGAGGCCGGCAAAGGCCGCGCTGATCGTCAATGAGGCGATCTTGTAGAAGGTGACGTTGATGCCTGCGGCCTGGCAGGTCGCCTCGTCGCCACGGATCGCACGGAGCAGCAGCCCCCAATGCGATTGCGCCAGCGCGGTGAGGATTGCGACCGCGGCGACCAGGATCGCCAGCACGAACCAGTAGTAATGCAGCGGCGACTGGATCAGCGGATCGAGGCCGTAGAGCCCTTCCTCGCCGCCGCTATACTCCCAGAAGATCAGGCAGAGCCGCTGCATGATCGCGGAAGCCGACAGCATGGCGAGCGCGAAATACGGCCCGCGCAGCCGCAGCGTCGGGAAGCCGACGATCAGGCTGAAGGCGACCGCGACCACCACCGCCGTCGGCAGGCTGTACCAGGGATTGGCGTACCAGACGGTGGCGAGGAAGCCCGCGGTGTAGGCGCCCGCGCCGATGAACAGCGAGTGGCCGAAGTTCTCACGCCCGGTGAGCCCGGACATGAAGTCCCAGCTCGCCGCCCAGATCGCGTAGATCACGCAGACGGTGAGGACGCCGGTGAAGTAGTTGCTGTTGAGCAGCACCGGCGCGAGCGCCAGCAGCGCCACGATGACGACGGCGCCGGAAAGGTCGACGATGGAAAGCTGTTTCATCAGAACGCCGCCCGCCGGCCGAGCAATCCGGACGGCTTGATCATCAACGTTATGACGACGGCAACCAGCGACACCAGTTCGGTCCAGGAGGACGAAATGAGATAGGCGACGATGGTCTCGGAATAGCCGAGCAGGAGCGCGGCCAGGATGCTGCCGGGGATCGATCCGAGCCCGCCGACGATGACGATGGCGAACGCCTTCACCATCGGCAGCAATCCCATGGTCGGCTGGACCGTGAGGAACGGCGACACCAGCACGCCCGCGAGCGCCGCGGTGCCGGCCGAGATCGCCATCACGACCGAGAAGATGCGGTTGGTGGGAATGCCCATATATTGCGCGGCCTCCGGATCCTGCGACACCGCGAGGATGGCAGCCCCAAGCCGCGTGCGCTGGATGAACAGCCACAGCAGGAGAAGCACCAGCACGCCTGCGATCAGAGCAAGCAGGCGCTGCCCGCCGATGTCGACGCCGCCGATGGAGATCTTCTCCGCCACGAAGGACGGCACGTTGCGGTATTCGGAACCGAAGGTGATGAACAGCCCCTGTTCGACCGCGAGCGACACCGAGAGCGTGATCATCAAGACCGCGAGCTGCGAATAGCGCAGCGGGCGGACCAGGAAACGCTCCATCAGCACGCCGAACAGCGCGACCAAGAGCACCGCGAGCGGCGCCGCGATGAACAATGGCCACTGCAACAGGCTGGTGAAGACATAGGCCGCATAGGCGCCGAGCGCGTAGAACGCGCCATGCGCGAGGTTGAGAATCCGCGCCACACCGAAGATCAGCGTGAAGCCGACCGCGAGCATGGCGTAGATCGCGCTCGACACCGCGCCATAGATCAGAATTTCAAGCATGCTATCCCTGTCGAACGTCGCGAGTCGGGGCGACCGGCCACACCAAAGCGGGCCGGCCGCCCAGCGAAAACAGACGCGATCAGTTGCTCATCCAGGGCGGAGCGATCATCTTGCCGGTGGCCGATTCCTTCGGCCAGACCACGACGCGCTCGCCATTCGGCTGCCACTGCACGAACAGCAGATTCTGCAGACCTGGACCGGCCTTGACGTCGTGCAACTCGTCGAACACCAGCTTGCCGGCGATGCCGACATGGTCAGTCTTCTCGAGTTCCTTGATGACGGCGTCGGCTTCGGTCGACTTGGCGCGGGCGACCGCATCGGCATAGACGTAGACCGCGTCATAGGCGCCGATGCCCGTGTAAACAGGCGCGGTGCCGTAGCGTTTCACGAACTCATCCCAGAACGGAATGGTTTTCGGCGTCAGCGGCGCGCGGATCGCGAACATACCGACCGTCTCGCTGTTGGCCTTGCCGCCAACGCGAGTGAAGAAGTCAGCATCCTGGCTCTTGACGTCGATGCCGCCGATCGGGATCGGCACCTGCGCATCATGCCACTGCTTGACGAACACGTCCGAAGAAGCGTGCGACAGGATCACGATCAGGTACTGCGCGCCGCTGTCCTTGACCTTGGCGAACAGTGGCGAGAAGTCCGCGGTCGACGTGTCGAAGAATTCCGCGAGCTTCACCTCGGTGCCGCCGTCGATCGCGCCCTTCTTGAGGATCGGCACCAGATCCTGCACCCATTTCGCGTTCTCGCCGACGATCGCGATCTTGGTGTACTTCATGTCGCCCTTGAGCTTGCCGTTGATGAAGTCGACAAGCGCGCGGGCCTGGTGCGCCGCGTTAACCGGGAAGGCCCGGAATATATATTTGTAATTGTCGTAGTCGGCCTTCACCTTCGCGGTGATCGCGGGCGATGCTGCGCCGACGCCGATATAGATGGTCTTGGCGCGGGAGATGTGCGGCAATTGCGCCAGCGTGACGCCAGAGGTGTAGCCGCCGATCAGGACGTCGACCTTGTCGTCGGCGGTGAGCTTCTTGATCGCGGCGATCCCCTGCTCGGGGTTCTCGGTCTCGTCGGCAACGACGATCTCGAGCTTGCGGCCGAGAACGCCGCCCTTGGCATTGATCTCGTCGGCGGCCAGTTTCGCCGCATTCTGGGTGTCACGCCCGACCTGGAGCTGGATGGAGGTCGGCACACCTATACGGATGGGCTGCTGGGCTAAAGCGGTTTGGGCGGAAATACCGAGACCGAGAATGCTCGCGGCTGCGAGCCATTTCAAGAATGGCTTCATTTTTAAACTCCCTGCCGCAACAGGCCTTTTCTGCCTGATGCGTTTGTTTTTCTTCTAATTGCACCAACACTTTGCCCGCTGCGCAAACGGCGAGTCAAGGACGTAGGTTGGGCAGCCCGGCGCAGCGACGAAATGCAGCGACGAAATCTTAACGAAACAATTCCTTACCCCCACGAAACCATTTTGGCGATTTCGTGCAAACGTCCCGAAACGCTTGACCTGTACTGGATTGCGTCAACGACGCGCCACAAACGGCGCAACAGGGCGTAGTCAGACAGGGGTCGACAATGTTTAATTCCATTAAGCGAAACGCGCGTCTTGCCGCCGCCGCTTTGGGCGCGCTGGCGATTGGCACTATTGGCTTTTCCGCATCGAGCGCGGCCGCGCCGCTACCGTTCTTC
Organism: Bradyrhizobium sp. USDA 10063; assembly: GCF_054063735.1. Taxonomy (NCBI): domain Bacteria; kingdom Pseudomonadati; phylum Pseudomonadota; class Alphaproteobacteria; order Hyphomicrobiales; family Nitrobacteraceae; genus Bradyrhizobium; species Bradyrhizobium sp. USDA 10063. The sequence continues at coordinate 3,385,114 of NZ_JBSSGP010000002.1, forward strand.
CCGTTCATCATGACGCCGCCGACCGAAGCCGCCCCGCCGCCTTCGGTCGAGGCTCAGCCGCCGCAGGGTCAGGACCGGTTCGAGCTGCCCGCGCGCCTGCGCCGCCAGGTGGTCAATTACGCGACGCGCGAGGCGCCCGGCACGATCATCATCGATACCCCGCACACTTATCTCTATTATGTGCTCGGCAACGGCCAGGCGATCCGCTATGGCATCGGCGTCGGCCGCGATGGTTTCACCTGGTCCGGCGTCCAGACCGTCACCAGGAAGGCGGAATGGCCGGATTGGACCCCGCCGCCGGAAATGATTGCCCGCCAGCCCTATCTGCCGCGCCACATGGCCGGCGGCCCCGGCAACCCGCTCGGCGCCCGCGCCATGTATCTCGGCGGCACCGTCTATCGCATCCACGGCACCAACGCCCCGGAGACGATCGGCACCCACGTTTCGTCCGGCTGCCTCAGGCTGACCAACGAAGACGTGATCGACCTCTATTCCCGGGTCAACGTCGGAACCAAGGTGATCGTGCTGCCGATGACCGACCGTCGCGCCGATCTCGGTACGACGGTCCGCTGATCGCACAAGAGCGAATTCGAAAGCGGCTCCGGTACCCGCCGGAGCCGTTTCGTTTTTGCGATAGCCACGGTGGTCGCGCTCCCTCTCCCGCTTGCGGGAGAGGGTTGGGGTGAGGGTGTGTCCACGATGGGGCCATCCGTGGGGACAGAACCCCCACCCGCCGCTACGCGGCGACCTCCCCCGCAAGCGGGAGAGGTGAACCCGCGGGCATACCGTTTAACCAAGTAACATCACGACCGCCCGGCCCAGAAACGCCGCAGCGCGGACACCGATCCGCCTCACTGGCGCATCTTTCGCCTTCCCTATAATAAGCGAATCGGGGGTTCTTCTCGATTTGGGGGAATGATGCGTCTGCCGATGCATCCGAAGACGATACTGATCGGCGCAGCGGTTATTGCGGCGTCGTTCCTACTCAGCCTGAAGGCTATGGACTGGCTGGCGCCGCGCGCCGCTGTGCCAGCACCGCCGCTTGCCGAATTGCCGCCGCTGCCACCGGCGCCGCGCAGTTCCGTGGTGATGGCGCCCGTCGCCGTTGCGCTGTCGGCGATCCGCGAGGCCGCCGACCGCGGCACGCCGAAGAATTTCGGCGGCAAGGCCGACAATCCAGTGCAGCAGATCCTGGAGAATGCCGATATCGGCTGGACCGCTTCGCGCGGGCCGATCGCGGCAACAGGGGCGCAGGACGTGCTGTCGCTCGCAACGCCGCTGACCGGCATGCTGAACGTCACGGGCTCGCTGTCGGCGAAGGCGACGGGCGCGATCGGCGACGCGCTCGGCAGCCTGCTCGGCGCCAATGCCGCCAAGCAGATCGGCGGCATCAATATCAAGCAGATCAATGCGAATGCCGAGATCAGGGGCAATGTGGTCATCACCTCGCGGCCGCGGCTTGCCGCGGCTTGGCGCATCGAGCCCAATCTGCAGGGACAGGTCAATCTCGGCGACACCAGCCTTTCGGTCGCGGGCGCCCGCGTCAACGTGCCGGCGCAGGTCAAGCCGCTGATCGACAAGACCGTCGCCGAGCAGCTCAACGCCGCTTCGACGCGGATGCGCAACGACCCAACCTTCGAGCAGAATGCACGGGCACAATGGGCGAAAGCCTGCCGCTCGATCCCGCTGCAAGGCGCGGGTGCCATCGCCAATATGCCGCCGCTGTGGCTGGAGCTTCGCCCGATCCGTGCGCTGGCGGCGCAGCCGCGTGTCGACGCGTCCGCGGTGACGCTGACGCTCGGCATCGAAGCCGAGACCCGGATCACCGAGGCGCCGACCAAGCCGGACTGCCCGTTCCCAGCGACGATCACGATCGGACCGCAGACACCGGGCCATGTCAGCATCGGCATGCCCGTCGACATGTCCTTTGTGTCGCTGACAAAGCTTCTGGAAGCGCAGCTCGCCGGCAAGACCTTCCCGGAGGACGGCTCCGGTCCCGTCGACGTCACGGTCAAGCACGCGAGCGTGGCGGCCTCCGGCGATCGCCTGTTGATCTCGCTGTTGGTGAGCGCGAAAGAGAAGAAGAGCTTCTTCGGCCTCGGCGCCGAGGCCACTGTGCACATCTGGGGACGGCCGGTGCTGGACCAGGCGCAACAGATCGTGCGGCTGACAGATATCGAGCTGGCGGTCGAATCCGAGGCCGCCTTCGGCCTGCTGGGCGCTGCGGCGCGCGCAGCGGTGCCGCAGTTGCAGCGCGCACTCGCGGAGAAGATGACCGTCGACCTGAAGCCGTTCGCGAGCAACGCGCGCGAGAAGCTCGCCGCCGCGATCGCCGATTACCAGAAGAACGACGATGGCGTGAAGGTTTCGACCGAGATCACGAGCCTGCGACTCGCGGGCATCGCCTTCGACTCCAAGACGCTGCGCGTGATCGTGGAAACCGAAGGCGCGATCGACGTTTCCATCAGCAAGCTCCCGGCGCTGTAGTTCACCTCCCCTTGAAAAGGGGGAGGTCGGTCTGCACATTCACGCATCGCGCAGACCTCCCCTGCGCCTTGTTCGCAGTCTTGTGCTTTGCCGCTTCTATGGCACCGGATAGAACTGGCGGCGTTAATCAAAGCCCTTAACAAGAAGCCAGGGAGAAGAAACGATGAAATCGCTTGCGGCCGCCCTTGCGGCGGGTCTCGCGCTTGCCGCCTCCAGCGGCGCCGCCAATGCCCAGATTTCCGACGACGTGGTCAAGATCGGCGTGCTCACCGACATGTCCAGCCTCTATGCCGATGCCACCGGCAAGGGCTCGGTCGCCGCGGTGCAGATGGCGGTTGCCGATTACGGCGCCAAGGTGAAGGGCAAGCCGGTCGAGGTGGTCTCGGCCGACCACCAGAACAAGCCGGATGTCGGCGTCGCGATCGCCAGGAACTGGTACGATAACGAGAAGGTCGACGCGATCTTCGACGTGCCGACCTCCTCGGTCGCACTGCCGATCTCGGCGCTGACGCGCGAGAAGAACAAGATCAACATCAATTCCGGCGGCGGCTCATCCGACCTCACCGGCGTCGCCTGCTCGCCCAACACCGTGCACTGGACCTATGACACCTATGCGCTGTCGAATGTCGCCGGCAAGGCGATGGTCAAGCGCGGCGAGGACACCTGGTTCTTCGTCACCGCCGATTATGCCTTCGGCATGGCGCTGCAACGCGACGCCGCCAACGTCGTCAAGGAGAGCGGCGGCAAGGTGCTCGGCGAAGTGCGCCACCCGCTCAACACCTCCGACTTCTCCTCCTTCCTGCTGCAGGCGCAGGCCTCGAAGGCCAAGGTCGTGGCGCTCGCGAACGCCGGCGGCGACACCACCAACGCGCTGAAGCAGGCCGCCGAATTCGGCCTCACCCAGGGCGGTCAGAAGATGATCGCGCTGTTGCAGGAGATCACCGACACCCATTCGCTCGGCATCCAGGCCACCCAAGGCCTGATCGTCACCGACGCCTTCTACTGGGACATGAACGACGAGACGCGCGCCTTCTCGAAGCGCTTCAACGAGAAGGTCGGGCACATGCCGACCATGATCCAGGCCGGGCTCTATTCGGCGACGATGCATTACCTGAAGGCGATCGAGGCCATCGGCACCGACGGGGCGCCGAAGGTGATGGCGCAGATGCGGGCGACGCCGGTGAACGACTTCTTCGCCAAGAATGGCAAGATCCGCATCGACGGGCGCATGGTGCATGACATGTACCTGTTCGAGGTGAAGAAGCCCTCGGAGTCCAAGGGCGAATGGGACCTCTACAAGCTGCTCGCCACCGTGCCCGGCGACGAAGCGTTCCGTCCGCTCGACAAGGGCGGGTGCCCGCTGGTGACACACTGACGCGACAGCGAATGGCGGATGGGCCGTCCCATCCGTCATTTTCTCCTCACGCCAACCGGTACGTTCCCCCGATCACCGGATCCCCGTCGGTCGTGACGATCCCCCGCGCAACGAGATCCTCCAGATGCGCCAGCACGGAATAGCCGGCGGCACCGGTTAGCCGCGGATCGAGGCCGATATAGATCGCCCGCACCATGGTCGGGATATCGGTCTCGCCCTTGGCGAGGCGATGCAGGATCGAGGCTTCGCGCGCCTTCCGGTGCCGCGCCAGGTAGCGGACGTAGCGCGGCCCTTCGGTGATTTCCGGGCCATGGCCGGAGAAATAGAGTTCCTCGGGCCGCTGCTCCAGCCGTTCCAGCGACGCCATGTAGTCGATCATCGATCCGTCCGGCGGGGCCACGATCGAGGTCGACCAGCCCATCACGTGATCGCCGACGAAATTGATGCCGCGCTCCGGCCAGGCAAACGCGAGGTGATTGGCGGTATGGCCCGGCGTCGCCACCGCCTCCAGCGCCCAGCCGGAACCTTCGATCACGTCGCCGTTCTTGACCTCGATATCCGGCCTGAAGTCGCGGTCGGCACCGGACTCCGGATTATGCTTTTCGCTCTCGAACCGCGGCCGCGAGGCGCGGTGCGGACCCTCGGCATAAACAGGCGCACCGGTTGCCTGCTTGATCCGCGCGGTGTTCGGCGAATGGTCGCGATGGGTGTGGGTGACCAGGATATGCGTCACGGTCTCGCCGCGCACGGCATCCAAGAGCGCCCTGGCATGCGCTTCGTCATCCGGACCCGGATCGATGATCGCGACATTGCCCTTGCCCACGATGTAGCTGACCGTGCCGGTGAAGGTGAACGGGCTCGGATTGTTGCAGAGGACGCGCCGCACGCCGGGGCGGGCTTCTTCGACCACGCCGGGCTGCAGCGGAAAATCGCGATTGAACGGGATGTCGTCGTTGTCGGCCATGGGGATTTCCTATCCACGTCCGTCATACCCCGCGAAGGCGGGGTATCCAGTAGTCGCCGGCACGGAAAAGAAATCGAGATGCCGCAGAGTACTGGATCGCCCGCCTTCGCGGGCGATGACGGCGCTATGCGGGGCCACGTTCGCGCCCCTCTACACCATTACGAAAACGCCTGGATGCCGGTGATCGCGCGGCCCAGGATCAGCGCGTGGACGTCGTGGGTGCCCTCATAGGTGTTCACGGTTTCCAAATTCGCGGCGTGGCGCATCACGTGATACTCGATCTGGATGCCGTTGCCGCCGTGCATGTCGCGCGACATGCGGGCGATGTCGAGCGCCTTGCCGCAATTGTTGCGCTTGACGATGGAGATCATCTCCGGGGCCATCTTGCCCTCGTCCATCAGCCGGCCGACGCGAAGCGAGGCCTGCAGGCCGAGCGCGATCTCGGTTTCCATGTCGGCGAGCTTCTTCTGCACCAATTGTGTCGCGGCAAGCGGGCGGCCGAACTGCTTGCGGTCGAGGGTATATTGCCGCGCACGGTGCATGCAGTCCTCCGCGGCGCCCATGGCGCCCCAGGAGATGCCGTAGCGGGCGCGGTTGAGGCAGCCGAACGGCCCCTTGAGACCGGAGACATTGGGCAGCAGCGCGCTCTCCGGCGCCACCACGCCATCCAGCACGATCTCGCCGGTGATCGAAGCACGCAAGGACAGCTTGCCGCCGACCTTCGGCGCGGAGAGGCCCTTCATGCCCTTCTCCAGGATGAAGCCGCGGATCTGGTTGTCGTGCGCGGCCGACTTCGCCCACACCACGAAGACATCGGCGATCGGCGCGTTCGAGATCCACATCTTGCTGCCGGTCAGCCGGTAGCCGTCCGAAACCTTCTCGGCGCGGGTCTTCATGCCGCCGGGATCGGAACCCGCATCCGGCTCGGTCAGGCCGAAACAGCCGACCCATTCTCCGGTGGCGAGCTTGGGCAGATATTTCTTGCGCTGGTTCTCATCGCCATAGGCATAGATCGGGTACATCACCAGCGAGGACTGCACCGAGTTCATCGAGCGATAGCCGGAATCGACCCGCTCGATCTCGCGCGCCACGAGGCCATAGGCGACGTAGCTCGCATTGGCGCAGCCATATTCCTCCGGCAGCGTCACGCCGATGAGCCCGAGTTCGCCCATCTCGTTGAAGATGTCGCGGTCGGTTTTCTCCTCGAGATATGCGTTGATGACGCGCGGCAGCAGCTTGTCCTGCGCGTAGGCGCGCGCGGTGTCGCGGATCATGCGTTCGTCTTCGGTGAGCTGGTCATCGAGCAGGAACGGATCATCCCACTGGAAAGAAGCCGCTGCCGGCTTGTCCTTGGCCTGAGGGCGCACGCTCATGAAAATCCCTTTCGCATCGTTTCGGAATTGTCCGATAAATTAAAGCGCCGTGAGTAGAAGCGCAATTGCATTGGGTTCCCGGAATGACGGCATCTAGCTCTCAAGCTTCTCGTTCGAAACGATCTCGATACCGAAACCGGACAATCCCTTGTAGTCGTGCACGGATGACGTGAGGTTGCGGATCGAGGTGACGCCGAGATCGCGCAGGATCTGCGCGCCGACACCGACCTCGCGCCATTGCCGGTTGCGATCGGCCTCCGCAGTCTGCGTGCCGACGGGCTCAACGGGAACACCCGCGGCGCCATCGCGCAGATAGACCAGCACGCCGCGGCCGGCCTTCTTGAACTGCCGCAGAACGGCTTCCATGCGCGCCCCGCCGGTAAAGATGTCCTTGACGATGTTCGGCTTGTGCAGCCGCGTCAGCACATTCTTGCCGTCGCCGATGCCGTTATAGACGAAGGCGGCGTGCATGATCTCGTCGAAGGGCGAGCGGTAGGCATAGCCCTGCAGCGGGCCGATCGGGCTGTCGGTCGTGAACGTCGCGACCCGCTCGATCAGCTTCTCGCGGGCCTGGCGATAGGCGATCAGGTCGGCGATCGTGACGTGCTTAAGGTTGTTGGCGGCGGCAAAACGGGCGACCTGCTCGCCCTTCATCACTGAACCGTCGTCGTTCATCAATTCGCTGATGACGCCGACCGGCGGCAGGCCGGAGAGCTTGCAGAGGTCGACCGCGGCTTCGGTATGGCCGGAGCGCAGCAGCACGCCGCCGTCGCGCGCGATCAGCGGGAAGATGTGGCCCGGCCGGGCAAAATCATTGGCGCCGGCGTTGGGATTGGCCAGCGCGCGGCAGCAGGAGGCGCGCTCGTCCGCCGAAATGCCGGTGCCGCCATCGGGCTTGTAGTCGATCGAGACGGTAAAGGCGGTGGTATGGCTGGAATCGTTGTGTGCGACCATCGGGTCGAGCCGCAGCCGCCTCGCGTCGTCGGTGGTGATCGGCGCGCACACGATGCCGGAGGTGTGGCGGATGATGAAGGCCATCTTGTCGGCGGTGCAGAGCGAGGCCGCGACGATCAGATCGCCCTCGCCTTCCCGGTCATCATCATCCGTGACGACGACGAGTTCACCCTTCGCAAAGGCTTGCAACACTTCCTGGATCGTATCGGCCATGTCTCAAAATCTCGCTTTGTGCTGGCAGTGCATTAGCCGGAACCGGCAGCCCACGCCAGCATCAATCCGCAGGTTAATTGCACCTCCCCCGCTTGCGGGGGAGGTCGACGCGCGAAGCGCGGCGGGTGAGGGTTCTCTCCACACGGAAAGTCCCATCGCGGAGACACCTCACCCCGGCCCTCTCCCGCAAGCGGGAGAGGGAGCACATCTCCATTGCCGCAGCAGCTCGACCTAGTCGCACTATGCCTCAAGGCAACACCTCGCGGCGCTCGGCGAGCTGCGCATCCATCTCGGCGCGCTTCTCTTCCAAAAGGCCGGCATCCGCCGCTTCGATCACCGAGAACAGCTCCTTCGCATCGCTGAGCCGCGTCACCATCGCGTAGTCGGCCCCGGCGGCGTAGAGATCGTTCACGTCGGCCAGGAGATCGGCGGTCGCGACGATCTTGGCGGTCGGATTGAGACTCCGGACGTGGCGGACCAGCTTCTCGTTGTTGGCGCCGACCAGGAGCGAATCCGGCACGCTCAGGATGATGATCTCGGCCTTGCCGATGCCGGCATGCACCAGCGTATCGACATTGCTGATATCACCATAGATCACCTGCAGACCGCGATCTTTCAAGGTCCTGAACACCAGCGGGTTGAAATCGATGACGCTGATCTGCTCCAGAAGCGCCTCGTTCTGCCGCTCGATCTGGCTGAGCAGGGCGCTTGCGGCACGGAAAAAGCCCAGGATGACGATCCGGCGGCTCTCGCCGTGGCCGCCCTCGCCGCCCCCTTCCGCAGGGTGCCCCTGGTCGAGGTCGTGGAGCCCGATCCGCTTGAGCGGCCCGATCAGGGAACGGGTGATCTCGCCGCTCCTGGTCATCACGAAGGTGCTGAGCACCGCCAGCACCACGAAGGCGAAGGAGGCCGCGCTCGACGTCGCCGTGGAGATGTGCCCGGCGGCGACGCCGGTCTGGATCACCACCAGCGAGAATTCCGAGATCTGCGCCAGGTTGATCGCCGGCAGCAGGCTGGCCCTCAAGCCCTGCCTCATCAGATAGAGCGGCGTGAACGTCGTGACCAGGCGGCTCACCACGGTGAACGCCGCGATCGCCAGCGCCAGCCCGATCACCGAAAGGCCGGGAACCGGAATGGTCATCCCGAGCGCGACGAAGAACAGCGTGATGAAGAAATCGCGGAGGGTCGTCACCTTGGCGGTGACGTCGAGCGCATAGGGGAAGGTCGACAGTGATACGCCGGCAACCAGCGAGCCCATCTCGCGTGACAAATGCAGGCGTTCGGCGACCTCGCCGATCAGGAAGCACCAGGCGAGCGCGCCCAAGAGGATCAATTCGGGGCGCCGAGCGATCTGCTGGAACAGCCGCGGCAACACGTAGCGGCTGAGCACCAGCGCCGTCGCCACCAGCACGCCGACACGCAGGATCGAAAGCAGGATGATGCCGACCTGGAGATTGTCGAGGCTCGGCTGCACCGCCAGGAACAGGATCGCAAAGATATCCTGCAGCACCAGCACGCCCAGCGTGATGCGGCCGGGCAGCGTATCGAGCTCGCGCTTCTCGTAGAGCACCTTGACGATGATCACGGTCGAGGAGAGCGCGCAGGCGACGCAGAGATAAAGCGCGTCGAACTTCCCGCCGCCGCCCATCGACAGCCCGATGCCGACGAAAAACAGGATGCCGAGCAGGCAGCCGCCCAGGAGCTGACCGCCGGCCGCGAACAGGATCACCTTGCCGGCCCGGACGATCTTCTTCAGGTCGATCTCGAGCCCGATCATGAACAGCATGAAGATCAGGCCGAGCTCGGATATGACGCTGATCGATTCCTGGGACTTGACCCAGCCCGTGCCGAATGGACCAATGAAAAACCCGGCGATAAGGTAGGCCAGGATCAGGGGCTGCCGGGAGAAATGAGCTAACAGGCCGAGCACCCAGGCGAACAGGATGCTTAAAGTAATATCACCTATAAGTTCATGCATGTCTTGGGGCTTCTCCTCGTCGCAACCTAGAGACCCAAGCACGGGGGTCAAACGAGCAATCTGTCACATCCGCGCCCTTAGCCTGTTTTTCGCGATTCTGGCATCGTTGATCGCATCCCGTCCCTGCACGGCACAAACTGGCAACATCGAGCAGGGTTTTGCGGGTTCGCTGACGGCTGTTCCCATCGAGAATCCCGCTGTCTCCGGCTCGTTCTATGTCCCAGTCTATTCCAGTGTCTCGATGAGCCAAGGCAGGCTCAGGGCCGATTTCTCGGTGACGTTGAGTGTCCACAACACCTCCGAAACCAAGCCCCTGATATTGAAGCGGATCGCCTATTTCGACACCGAAGGCAAGCTGGTTGAAAGCTACCTCAAGGCGCCGATTGCGCTGAAGCCGCTTGCGACCATCGAGGTCTTCATCGCCACGTCCGACGTGCGCGGCGGCACCGGCGCCAATTTCGTGGTGGACTGGGCCGCAACCGGCGAGATCGCCGAACCCGCGGTCGAAGCGCTGATGGTTGGCAGCGTCGGCCCGGGGCATTATGCCTTCATCAGCCAGGGGCGACCGATCAGGATCGTCGGCAAGAACTAGCAGGAAGGCCATCGACTTTCTCTTGGCCTTCTCAACGACAACAACACGGGAGTGAATGTCCATGTCCGCCTCAACCCAATTCGATTTCACGCCGCTGTTGCCTGCCGGCCTGCCGGCGCCGGCCGCAAAATGGACCGGGCTTGCCAGATACAGCTTCGTCGGCGGCAACAACGATCCGGACGGGGTTCCGGTCGACGGGCTGATCGAGGCGGTCAATGCGGTGTTGAAGCGCGAGGGCAAGGCGCTCGCGACCTACAACCTCGCCCACGGCCCGCAGGGCTATCGGCCCTTGCGCGAATTCCTCACCCAAAAGCTCAAGCGCGATGCCGGCATCGATTGCACGGCCGACGACATATTGCTGGTCTCCGGCTCGCTGCAGGCGCTCGACCTCGTCAACCACACGCTGCTTGCGAAGGGCGACACGGTGCTGATCGAGCAGGAGACCTATCAGGGCTCGCTGAACCGGCTCACGCGGCTCGGCGTCAATGCGGTCGGTATTCCCCTCGACCAGGACGGCATCCGGATCGACGCGCTGGCGGCCGCGCTCGCCGACCACAAGCGGCGCGGCGTCACGCCGAAATATATCTACACCATCCCGACCGTGCAGAACCCGACCGGCACGATCCTACCCGAGAGCCGCCGCGCCGAGATGCTGAAGCTGTCGCGCGACTATGGCGTACCGATCTTCGAGGACGATTGCTACGCCGACCTCACCTGGAGCGGCAAGCGTCCGCCTGCGATCTACGCCATGAGCCAGCAGGGAGGCGTGATCCATATCGGTTCGTTCTCGAAATCCATCGCGCCCGCCTTGCGCGTCGGCTTCATCGTCGCGCCCTGGGAGGTGATGTCGCGGATGCTGGCGCTAAAGACCGATGCAGGCTCCGGCGCGCTGGAGCAGATGGTGCTCGCCGAATATTGCACGCCGCATTTTGCAACCCACGTGCCGGAGCTGACGCGCGGCCTGCGCGCCAAGCTCGATACGCTGATGGAGGCGCTGGGCGAGCAGTTCGGCACCGTGGCGGAGTTCGAGGAGCCGAAGGGCGGCATCTTCCTTTGGGTCAAGCTCCCGGATCATGTCGATACGCTGAAACTCTACCAGGCAGCGCTCGCCGCCGGCGTCTCCATCAACCCGGGACCGGAATGGTCGACCAACAAGGCCTGGTCCGGCAGCCGGCTGCGGCTGTGCTTCGCAAGCCCGTCGCATCAGCAGATCCGCGAAGGCGTGGCCGTGCTCGCCGAAGTGTGCCGTCGCGAGTTCGGCGTGCCGACACGCAGCGGCAATATCGAGCGCGCGCAGGGCTGAACGCATTCTGAGCCATGCTTGCTGAAAATGATGAGTTTTGCTGCGCTCTACCCATCCTACGATGTCGTCCTTGCGAAAGCAGGGACCCATAACCACAGGGAGGTGTTGTGACGCCAGCAAGTTGTTGCAGCGGAGCGCATCACAAAGGCCTGTGGTTATGGGTCCCGGCTCAAGGCCGGGACGACGTGGGGACAGGTTCGGATTCAAATGTCAAACAGCGGGAGGATGTGACTCTGCATTCTCGCGGCGCGTTGCGCCCGAGGTTTGCGTCTCGTTTCACCCTCATCGAACAGAGGGCGCAGGGAAAGCCGGGTGCCGGTTGCACCCGTGGGCCCCGTGCAACAAAAAGCACGGGGGTAGGACCACAGGTCAACCGAAGCAACTCCGGCTTTCCCTGCGCAGTGGTTTACGGCTTACTTCGTGCTCTTCCCGGTGACCGGGCTTTCTTGCCACCGTCATCTCTCGCGCAAATTTTGTTTGCGCAAAAAACTTAGCGCCAGCGTCGGGGCGCCAGAACCACACGACTTCGCCGTCCGCGGATGTTGCGTTCGTCTGTCGCAACAGCCGCGTCCACCGCATCTCACCGCAACGTTCGTGACGATCGCGATCCGCCCCTCATCTGGGTGAGACGCGCGGAGTTAAATCACTGATTTGCCCGACGGCGAAAGCGAAATGTTTTTTGCGCGAGGACTGGACGGGGCAAATCACTTTGGAATTGCTGGTGAATTTTCTCTCGTCATTCCGGGGCATCGCGAAGCGATGAGCCCGGAATCCATGTCCCCGCCTGTGCATGCGGCCCTATGGATTCCGGGCTCGCGACTTCGTCGCGCCCCGGAATGACGGAGAGTGAGACACCCGCGGCCCATCCCTCGAGACGCCGCTTCGCGGCTCCTCGGGATGAGGTCGGAAGGTGGCGGCAAAGTCAGATATGCTCGGCCATGATCTCGCCGGGCCGCGCATCCGGCCGCGGCTCAATGTCGACCGACCAGAGGTCGCGGTTGTCGACGTCCTTCAAGGTGACCGTCATGACCTCGCTGTCGCCGTCGATGTCGACGCGGCCGAAGAATTGCAGGCCGAAGCACGGGGCAAGGTTGTCGCCCTGCTCCGCGCTGCAGCCTTTCTGATACATCGCCTTCGGGCCGAACGTGTTGTCGAGCACGCCGGGCGACCAGGTGCCGGCGTGCAGCGGGCCGGAGACGAATTCCCAGAACGGCTCGAAATCCTGGAATACTCCGCGGTTCGGATCGTAATGATGGGCCGCGGTGTAATGCATATCGGCGGTGAGCCAGACCGTGTTGCGGACGCCGGCGCGCTTCATGAAGGACAACAGATCGGCGATCTCATGCTCGCGCCGCTCCGGCGCACCGTCGCCGAGCGCGACCGCATCCAGGCTGATGAGGCCGATCGGCAGGTCCGCGGCGATCACCTTCCAGGTGGCGTTGGAAGCGACCAGTTCGCGCTTCAGCCACGCGAGCTGCGCCTTGCCGAGGATGAAGCTGTCGCGGCCCTCGCCCTTGTTCCAGGTGGAGTCGCGATAAGAACGCATGTCGATCAGGAAGACGTCGAGCAGCGGGCCGTAGGCGATCCTGCGATAGACGCGGCCGTCCTGCGATAGGATAGCGCGCGTCGGCATGAATTCGTGAAACGCGCGCCGCGCCCGCGCCACCAGACGCGACGAGCCGTCCTCGGCATAGCCGGTCTCATCCGCGCTGCCGATCGGCGACCAGTCATCGCAAACCTCGTGGTCGTCCCACTGCGCGAACATCGGCACCTCCGCATGGAAGGCGCGGAAGTTCGCATCACACCAGTTGTATTTGTAGTTGCCACGGAACTGCTCGAGGCTGCGAGCAACGGTCGACTTCTCTTCCGTGACGATGTTGCGCCAGAGCGTGCCGTCCGGCAGCGGCAACTCTGACGGCACCGGGCAATCGGCATAGATGTGGTCCCCGGAATGGATGAAGAAATCGGGACGGTTCTCCAGCATGGTGCGGTAGCTGCGCAGGCCGCCGCGGGCGGGATCGATGCCCCAGCCCTGCCCCACAGTATCGCCGGACCAGACGAAGGAGATCGATTGGCGCGTCACCGGCGCCGTGCGGAAACGGCCGCCCCTCGCCTCGCCCGCGAGTCCATCGCTCGATTCAAAGCGCACGCGATAGAAGATGTCCTGTCCCGGCGGCAGGCTGTCGAGCAGGAGCTTTGCGGTGAAGTCGGACGACGGCAACGCGTCCGCGGAAGCCGTGCGCAAAATGGTTCTGAAATTTTCGTCGGCGGCGCATTCCACCCGCATCCGCGCGGCCCGGTCGGCACGCGACCAGATCACGGCGGCATCGCTGGAGACGTCGCCCGATTGAGTTCCGCACCGAAGCTGCGGGCGATCGGCGGCGCGGCTGAGATAGGGCTTTGCGAGGGTGCCGAGACTTGCGAGTGCGGCAGTCGAAGCTGAACGGATCAGAAGCTGGCGCCGGGTCAGGCCGCGCCTGGCACGTGTCGCGATCGCCATTGGGCAGGACCTCCGTCGAATCGCGACGGAGGTTGCCTGCGCTGCTTGACTCCCAGCCTACGGTTTTACGACAGGCGGATGACTCGTGGGCTTCGCGGATCGAAAGAACGTGGATGAGAAACGTTGAAGCAGCGGACTCAACTCTATCCCCTCATCCTGAGGAGGCGCGCCAGCGCCGTCTCGAAGGATGTGGCCCGGCTGCGAGATCGGGGCCTCATCCTTCGAGACGCGCGCGAGCGCGCTCCTCAGGATGAGGGTCTGCCGTCTGAGGGGCTTCCACAGAAGCGAACGCGATCAGCGCCAGTTGCAGATGCCGCCGGAGCGGCAGGGCCAGGTCTGGATGCGGGTGTCGCGGGCCTGGGCGTCGAGCGGATTGCTGTGGCGGCGGGCAAGCTTCGCGCGGGCGGGAGTCCGGCGCTCGGTGCGCACTGAGCGTTGCGGCGCCGGCGCAGCCGTCGCGGCGCGGGCCGCCCTCACTCTCGTCGTCTGCACCGGCTTCGGTTCCGCGACCACGTGTGCAGCATCACTGCGATCGCTCTTGGCTTCGACGGGAACCGGCGCGAACTCAGTGGACGGTCCGAGGCGCTTGGGCGACAGCACGGCCTTGGAGAGGTCGAGATTGAAATAGTCGCCGGGACGGTACTCGTCCGCCATCGCCGGGACGCTCAGGACCAGGGCGGCGGTGGCAACGGCGGCCAGAATTGCATTTCTGGAGCTCACCGAACGCCTCCGAAATGACTCCAAATGGAACACGCCCATCATGTAGGAAGCCGGCCGGGCAATTCCAGCCGATCCTGTGGGCACGGTTACCGATCAACGAAAGTAATGGCCGCAGGTTGCTTCATGCGGCCCAAGAATCGGCCCAAGAATCGTCCCAAGCACCGGACTGGATCGGAACCTATTCAGCCGCCTGCGCGACCGGCTGGCCAATCGCGGCTTCCAGCCGCTGGCATTCCTGGCGATAGCGCGCGACGTTGGCTTCCTTGACGTGGCCGTAGCCGCGCACCAGTTCGGCCGCCCTCGCCAGCGCCACCAGCCGCGGCAAATCGAGCGGCTTGCTGTCGAGATGGCCCAGGATCATCGCGGAATATTCCTGCGGCAGCGCCCGTTCCATCCGCCGCTCGGCGGTGTAGCCGAAGATGTCGAGCGCGGTGCCGCGCAAGCGCTTCAGCCGCGCCAGCAGCCTGAACGCGCCGAACACCCAGGGCCCGAACTCGCGCTTCTGCAGATGTCCGGTGACCTTGTCGCGGCGAGCGAACAGCGGCGGCGCCAGCAGCACCTTCAGGCCGGGCTCACCGTCGAACTGCTCCTTCAACGCCCTCGCGAACTCGCCATCGGTATAGAGACGGGCGACCTCGTACTCGTCCTTGTAGGCCATCAGCTTGAACAGGCCTTTTGCAAACGCTTCCGTCAGTTCATGCGAGCCGGGAGCGGCCGCTGACTCGACGGCACGCACCCGTGCGACGTCGGCAAGGTAGCGCTGCGAATAGGCCTCGTCCTGATAGTCGGTGAGGAATTTGGCGCGGAAGGCGATGGTCTCGTCGAGGGTGCGCCTCGCTGGCGCTGCGCTCGATGTCTTGAAGCGCGCGGCGCTGACGACGCGCGCCAGATCGTGCGCGGCGAGCCGGCCCCATGAGAAGGCCAGCTTGTTCATCTCGACCGCGGCACCGTTGAGCTCGATCGCCTTCATCAGCGCGTCAAGCGACAACGGCACCGCGCCGCGCTGGAAGGCGAAGCCGAGCAGGAAGGCGTTGGTGGCAATGCTGTCGCCCATCAGCGCCGTGGCTAGGCCGGTGGCATCGAGGATGTCGAGGTCGGACGAGGTGACGGCTTCGCTCAGCGCATCGCGCATCGCGCCCGCCTCGAAATCGATGTCCGGATTCATCACGAAGCTGGCGGTCGGCAGCAGATCGGCGTTGACGATCGCGCGCGTGACGCCGCGCTCGGCCCGGCTCAACGCCGCGACGCTGGTCGCAACCACGATGTCGCAGCCGAGGATCAGGTTGGCGCCGCCCGCGGCGATGCGGACGCTGGCGAGATCCTCCACATTGGAAGCAAGCCGGACATGGCTCATGACCGCGCCGTTCTTCTGCGACAGACCGGTGAAGTCGAGCGTCGAGCAGGCCAGCCCCTCGACATGGGCCGCCATGCCGAGCAGCGCGCCGATGGTGATGACGCCGGTGCCGCCGATGCCGGTGACGAGGATGTTGTAGGGGCCGGACAGCGCCTGCGGCTTCGGCGTCGGCAGGTCGGCAAACAGCGCCGACGGATCGGCGGCTGCGCGGTCGGCCTTGCGCAGCTTGGGATCATGGACGGTGACGAAGCTCGGGCAGAAGCCCTCGATGCAGGAGAAATCCTTGTTGCAGTTGGACTGGTCGATGCGGCGCTTGCGGCCGAACTCGGTATCGAGCGGCTGCACCGAGACGCAGTTCGACTGCACGGAGCAGTCGCCGCAGCCCTCGCAGACGCGCTCGTTGATGAAGACGCGCTTCGGCGGATCGGGATAGAGCCCGCGCTTGCGGCGACGGCGCTTCTCCGCCGCGCAGGTCTGGTCGTAGATCAGGACCGTGAGACCAGCGACGTCACGGAGCTCGCGCTGCACCGCGTCGAGCTCGCGGCGGTGATGGATGGTGGCGCCCGCGGGGAAATAGTTGTCCGGATATTTCGTGGGATCGTCGGAAACGATGGCGATGCGCTTGGTGCCCTCGGCGGCGACCTGATGCGCGATCTGCGACACCGTGAAGCTGCCCTCGGCGGGCTGACCGCCGGTCATCGCGACCGCGTCATTATAGAGGATCTTGTAGGTGATGTTGACGCCGGCGGCGGCCGCGGCGCGCAGCGCCAGCAGGCCGGAATGGGTGTAGGTGCCGTCGCCGAGATTCTGGAAGACGTGCTTCTCGTCGGTGAACGGCGCCTGCCCGATCCAGGCCACGCCCTCCGCGCCCATATGCGAGATGGTCGCGGTGCGGCGCGCCGGGATCGACAGCGCCATGCCGTGACAGCCGATGCCGGCCATGGCGCGGCTGCCTTCCGGGATCTTGGTCGAGGTGTTGTGCGGGCAGCCCGAGCAGAAATACGGCGTGCGCTGCAGTTTTGCGGCGCCAATACCTTCCGCCGGCCGGTCGAAAGCTTCGAGTTTTGCGAGCCGCTGCTCCAGCATCGGGCTGCGATGGCCGAGCTTGCGCAACCGTGCGACGACGGCGGCGGCGACCATGGTCGGCGTCAATTCGCCTTCGCTCGGCAGCAGCACCGCGCCGCTCTCGTCGCGCTTGCCGACCACCGACGGACGCTTGGAGGCATCGACATTGTAGAGGATGCGGATGAGCTGCTCCTCGATGAAGCCGCGCTTCTCCTCGACCACGAGAACATCCTGCAGACCTTCGGCGAAGGCGCGGGCTCCGGCTTCTTCCAGCGGCCAGGTCAGCGCGACCTTGTAGATGCGAAGGCCGAGCGCCTGCGCCTCGGCATCCGATATGCCGAGTTCGGCGAGCGCCTGGCGCAGATCGAGATAGGCCTTGCCGGTCGCCATGATGCCGAGCCGCGCCGGCCTGGAGTCGAGCACGATGCGGTCGAAGCGGTTGGCGCGGGCGAAGGCGGCAACGGCCTGCATCTTCGGGCCGTGCAGGCGCCGCTCCTGTTCGAGCGGCGCATCCGGCCAGCGGATGGAAAGGCCATCCGGTGGCATCTCGAAATCGTCAGGCGTGATGATCCGGATGCGGTCGGGATCGCTGATGATGGAGGCCGAGCTCTCCACCGTCTCCGAGATCGCCTTGAAGCCGACCCAGCAGCCGCTATAGCGCGAGAGGGCAAAACCGAGGATGCCGAGGTCCAGATAATCCTGCAGCGTCGCGGGATTGACCACCGGCATCAGCGCTGCCGCGAACACCTGCTCGCTCTGATGCGCCAGCGTCGACGACTGGCAGCCATGATCGTCGCCGGCGAGCGCGATCACGCCGCCGTTCCGCGAGGTGCCGGCCGAATTGGCATGCTTCAGCGCATCGAGCGAACGGTCGACGCCGGGGCCCTTGCCGTACCAGATGCCGAACACGCCATCGACCTTGGCGCCCGGAAACATCCCGACCTGCTGGCTGCCCCACACAGCGGTCGCCGCCAGATCCTCGTTGAGGCCGGGGACGAAGGCGATGTCATGCTGCTTGAGGAAGGATTTCGCCCGCCACAACGTGTGGTCGTACATGCCGAGCGGCGAGCCGCGGTAGCCGGAGATGAAACCCGCGGTAGTGAGACCCTGCGCGCGATCGCGTTCGCGCTGCAACATGGGAAGCCGGACCAGCGCCTGGGTACCGGAAAGGAAGATGCGTTTGACGTCCAACCGGTACTTGTCGTCCAGGCCAACTTCCATCAGCGACATGCTCGCTCCCCGTCCCTGCAGATTCTGTCGTTGCCGCATAGCATGCACTGATTTTGCTATGCATGGACAGGACCGCATTCATGGTCTGACGGCATATCTCACGGCAGCCGTCGCCTCTTGCCGCGATGGCGCCACTTTGAAACGGTGGCGGCAACGGGGAAGACCCCGATGGACCAGCGGGAGTGAAACGAGATGCGCCTTCAAGATCGTGTCGCCATTGTCGTCGGCGCCGGCCAGAGCCCCGGCGAGGGCATCGGCAACGGCCGCGCCACCGCGCTGACCTTCGCGCGCGAAGGCGCCAGGGTGCTGTGCGTCGACCATCACCTGGACTCGGCGCAGGAGACGGTCGACATGATCGCGGCGAAGGGCGGTACCGCTGCAGTCTTCAAGGCCGACGTGACGAAGCACGCCGAGATCAAGGCGATGGTGGCGGATGCGCATCAGCGCTGGGGCAAGGTCGACATCCTGCACAACAATGTCGGCGTCAGCCTCTCCGGCGGCGATGCCGAACTGCTCGAGATCAGCGAGGAGGCGTTCGACCGCTGCGTCGCGATCAACCTCAAGAGCTGCATCCTCGCCGCCAAGCATGTGATCCCGATCATGCGCGCGCAGCGAAGCGGCGCCATCATCAACATCTCGTCGATGGCCGCGATCACGACCTACCCTTACGTTGCCTACAAGGCGACGAAGTCGGCGATGATCGCCTTCACCGAACAACTCGCCTATCAGAATGCGCAATACGGCATTCGCGCCAATGTGATCCTGCCCGGCCTGATGAACACGCCGATGGCAGTCGACACCCGCGCCCGCCAGTTCAAGAAGAGCCGCACTGAGGTCGAGGCCGAGCGCGACAGCAAGGTACCGCTGCGACACAAGATGGGCACCGGCTGGGACGTCGCCAACGCCGCGCTGTTTCTGGCTTCAGATGAAGCGAGTTTTATTACCGGAGTAACCTTGCCTGTGGATGGCGGTGCCAGCGTACGGCGTGGCTGAGTTGGTTAATGCAAGGACGGGGCGAAGAAGAAGCGGCAGCACCACTGTCCTGCGTGGTTAAGATTCAATGGAATTCTTGAAAATGTTGAAGGATTCCAGCCACACGATGATGTGACGCTCTGTTCGAAATCCTGACTCGATCTGGTCGCATGTTCTTCATGAGCGCTGGGTAAACCGCGCTCGCCAATGGTTAACGAATCCGAGGAACCATGAACGACGAATTCGACACCGAATTGACGGCGGATCAATGGGAAGTTCTCAAGGCGCTGCGCGCACCTGCAGCAAATCCTTCGAGAATAAACAGGTTTTCAGTCGAAAGCCTGATCACGCTCGGACTCGTCGCGATGCGCGGCGAATCGCTTGTGCTAACGCCGGCCGGACGCAAGGTGCTGGTCCGCGGCTCGTCGAAGCTGCTGCAGGACCTCGCCGCCTGAAATTAAGGTTTGAGCACACGCGGCATCATGCCGCGTGTGCCTTTGCAGGAATCGTAGCTTCGCCGTGATGCGTCAGCGGCTTCATGCCGGTGGCGCTGCGAAGCAACACATAGAATACCGGCGTCAGGAACAGACCGAAGATCGTGACGCCGATCATGCCGGAGAACACCGCGACGCCCATCGCACGCCGCATCTCCGAGCCCGCACCGGTCGACAGCACCAGCGGCAGCACGCCCATGATGAACGCCATCGACGTCATCAGGATCGGGCGAAGACGCAAGCGGCTGGCCTCGATCGCGGCGCGGATCGGCGAACGGCCGGCGAACTCCAACTCGCGCGCGAATTCGACGATCAGGATCGCGTTCTTCGCCGACAACCCCACCAGCACGATCAGGCCGATCTGGGTGAAGATGTTGTTGTCGCCGCCCGAGAGCCAGACACCGAACATCGCAGCCAAGAGCCCCATCGGCACGATCATGAGGATCGCGAGCGGCAGCGTGAGACTCTCATAGAGCGCGGCCAGCACCAGGAAGACCAGCAGGATTGCCAGCGGGAAGACCCAGATGCCGGAATTGCCGGCGATGAACTCCTGATAGGTCAGGTCGGTCCATTCGAAGGCAAAGCCCGGCGGCAGCACTTCGGCGGCAATCCGCGTCGCCGCTTCCTGCGCCTGGCCGGACGAATAGCCGGGCGCGGCGGCGGCGTTGATGTCCGAGGACAGGAAGCCATTGTAGCGGATCGCGCGCTCGGGTCCCGCGCTCTGGCGGATCTTCAACAACGCCGACAGCGGCACCATGTCGCCGGAGGACGAGCGCACCTTCAACTGCCTGATATCGTCGGCGCGGGCGCGGAACGGCGCGTCGGCCTGGACATAGACCGAATAGGTGCGGCCGAATTTGTTGAAGTCGTTGACGTAGTACGAGCCCAAATAGATTTGGAGCGTGTTGAAGACCTCCGTCACCGGGACGCCAAGTTGCAGCGCCTTGGTGCGGTCGATATCCGCATAGAGCTGCGGCACGTTGACCTGGAAGCTCGAGAACAGGCCGGCGATCTCCGGCGCCTTTGACATCGCCGCCATGAACGCCTTGGTCGCATCGTTGAGGGCGTCATAGCCGAGGCCGGCGCGATCCTCGATCTGCAGCTTGAAGCCGCCGATGGTCCCGAGGCCGTTGACCGGCGGCGGCGGGAACATCGCGATGAAGGCTTCCTGGATGCCGGCATATTTCTTGTTCAGGTCGGCCGCGATCGCATTGCCGCTGAGCGAAGCGTCCTTGCGCTCGTCGAACGGCTTCAGCGTCGAGAACACGATGCCGGCGTTGGAGGAGTTGGTGAAGCCGGAGATCGACAGCCCCGGGAACGCGACCGAGCTTTCGACGCCCGGCTGGGTCAGCGCGATGTCGCTCATCTTGCGGATGACCTCTTCGGTGCGATCGAGCGTCGCGCCATCGGGCAGCCGCGCGAAGCCGACCAGATACTGCTTGTCCTGGCCGGGGACGAAGCCGCTCGGCACCTGCTTGAACAGCACGGCGGTGACGCCGATCAGGAGCACATAGAGGCCCATCACGGCGGCCTTGCCGAAGATCACCTTGCCGACGCTGCGGCCGTAATTCTCCGAGGAGCGCGTGAAGACGCGGTTGAAGCCGCGGAAGAACCAGCCCAGCCCCTTGTCGAGGATGAGCGTGAGCCTGTCCTTGGGCTCGTGATGGCCCTTTAGCAGCAGCGCCGAGAGCGCCGGCGACAGCGTCAGCGAGTTGATCGCCGAGATCACGGTCGAGATCGCGATCGTCAGCGCGAACTGCTTGTAGAACTGCCCGGTGAGGCCGGAGATGAAGGCGAGCGGCACGAACACGGCGATCAGGACCAGCGCGATCGCGATGATCGGGCCGGACACTTCCTTCATCGCCTGATAGGTGGCGTCCCGCGGCGACAGGCCGGACTCGATATTGCGCTCGACGTTCTCGACCACGACGATGGCGTCGTCGACGACGATGCCGATCGCGAGCACCAGGCCGAACAGGCTGAGCGCGTTGATCGAAAAGCCGAACACATGCATCACCGCGAAGGTGCCGACGATCGACACCGGCACCGCGAGCAGCGGGATGATCGAGGCGCGCCAGGTCTGCAGGAACAGGATCACGACCAGGACGACCAGCACGATCGCTTCCAGCAGCGTATGCACCACCGCCTCGATCGAGGAACGCACGAACTGGGTCGGGTCGTAAACGATCTTGTAGTCGACGCCGTCAGGCATGTTCTTCTTGATCTCGGCCATGGTGGCGCGGACCTTGGTGGAGATATCCAGCGCATTGGAGCCGGGCGCCTGGTTGATCGGGATCGCGACCGCCTGCTTGTTGTCGAGCAAGGAACGCAGGCCGTATTCGGAGGCTCCCAGCTCGATGCGGGCAACGTCGCGCAGCCGCACCACCTCGCCGCGCGCGCCGGTCTTCACCACGATCTCGCCGAACTGTTCCTCGCTGGCGAGCCGGCCCTCGGCGTTGACGGAAAGCTGCAGGTCGATGCCCTTGACGCTCGGCGAGGAGCCGACGACGCCCGCGGCGGCCTCCACGTTCTGCGCCTGGATCGCCCTGACGATGTCGCTCGCGGTCAGGCCGTGCTCGGCGGCCTTCTGAGGATCCACCCAGACCCGCATCGAATAGTCGCCGGCGCCATAGAGCTGGACGTCGCCGACGCCGTCGATCCGCGCCAGCCGGTCCTTGACGTTGAGCACCGCATAGTTGCGCAGATACGTCATGTCGTAGCGGTTGTTCGGCGACAGCAGGTGCACGACCATCGTGAGGTCGGGCGAGCTCTTCTTGGTGATGATGCCGAGCTGGCGCACCACGGCCGGCAGCCGCGGCTCGGCCTGCTGCACGCGGTTCTGCACGAGCTGCGTCGCCTTGTCGGGATCGGTGCCGAGGCGGAAGGTCACCGTCAGCGTCATCGCGCCGTCGGTGGTGGCCTGGCTGCTCATATAGAGCATGTTCTCGACGCCGTTGATCTGCTCCTCGATCGGGGTCGCGACCGTTTCCGCGATCACCTTCGGATTGGCGCCGGGATAGGTGGCGCGCACCACGACCGACGGCGGCACGACATCGGGATATTCCGAGATCGGCATCGCCAGAAGCGAGATCAGGCCGGCGAGGAAAATCAGGACCGACAGCACGCCCGCAAAGATCGGCCGGTCGATGAAAAATTTCGAGAGATTCATAGGTGTGCCCCTGTGCGCAGCATCTTATCTTTGTCTGAGCATGATCTCCGCGCAAACGCTTCGCGTTTGTCGCAGGGAAAACCGGTTTCCACTTTTCCGGATCATGCTCTAGCGCTGCACCACGTGCTTGTTGTCTTCGTTGGAGGCTCGCTGGGTGCCGCGCGCGCCCATTTCGGCGACCTCCGTCTTCAGGAGAGCGCCGGGGCGCACGCGCTGCAGGCCGTTGACGACGATGCGCTCGCCGGACTTCAAGCCTGACGTGATGATGCGCAAACCATCGACGGTGCCGCCGAGCGTGATCGGACGGTAGACCGCGCGGTTGTCCTCGCTAACCACCATCACGAACTTCTTGTCCTGGTCGGTGCCGATCGCACGTTCGTCCACCAGGACCAGCGTCTGCTTCTGCGGCTGGCCCATCCGCACGCGAGCGAACTGGCCGGGGATCAGGCGGCCGTCATCATTGCGGAACACCGCGCGCACGCGGATGGTGCCGCTCTGGCCGTTGACCTGGTTGTCGATGAGCTGGATGTGGCCCTTCGCTGTGGTGCCGCCCGACGTGGTCATCTCCACTGGGATGCGATCGAGATTGCCGCGGGTGCCGGAGCTATCTGCGATCGAGTGCAACGCGCGCAGCACCACCTCTTCGTCGGCATCGAAGCTGGCATAGATCGGATTGACCGAGACCAGCGACGTCAAGACCGGCGACGCCGTGCCGGCGGCGACGAGATTGCCGACGGTGACCTCGAACTTGCCGACGCGGCCGTCCACGGGCGCGCGCACTTCGGTGTAGTCGAGATTGAGCTTTGCGGTTTGCAGCGTCGCTTCGGCGGCCTTGACGTTGGCGATGGCTTCGCGATTGGCGTTGTCGCGCTGGTCATAGTCGCGCCGGGTCACGACGGCGTTGCCGACGAGTTGCGCGCCGCGCTCGAGCTCGCTGGTCGTGAAGACCACGCGCGCCTTGGCGGCCTCGAGCTGTGCCTTGGCCTTGTCGACCTCCGCGGCGTAAGGCGCGGGATCGATCTTGAACAGGACATCGCCGGCCTTCACCAGCGAGCCTTCGGTGAAGTTGGTCGAAAGGATCGCACCGGCGACACGCGGCCGCAGCTCGACCCGGTCGATGGCTTCGAGCCGGCCGGAGAAATCGTCCCACAGATTGGCCTGTCGGGGTTCGATCACCGCGACCGTCACGGCGACGGCCGGCTCCGGTGCGGTGGCGGCACTGGTTGCCTGCGCGGCATGGAAATAGCGGCCGGAAAGGACCGATCCGGCCGCTGCGATAGCGCCAAGGATCACAATGCCGACAACGATGCGTCGGAACCGGCCGGAACGGGGGGTGATGCGGGATGGGGGCATTTGCGCGCTCCAGAATTGTAGTGAGCACTACAAATGTGGAGCTGGACGCCGGTCCGCAAGATACTTATGTAGCGGATGTTAAGAAATTTTCAGGGAGCACGCAATGGCGATGGGCAGGCCCCGGGCGTTCGACGCCGACGCGGCGCTGGACCAGGCGATGGAAGTGTTCTGGCGGCACGGCTATGAGGGCGCGACGATCGCGCAACTCACTGACGCCATGGGCATAAATCCGCCAAGCCTGTACGCGGCCTTTGGCAGCAAAGAGGGCCTGTTGAAGGCCGCGCTCGATCGTTACAGCGCCAAGCGCGCCTGCTGGCTGGAACAAATCGTGAGCGCGCCGACCGCCCGCGAAGTGGCCGAGCGCATCCTGATGGGCACCGCCGATACCCAGACCGACCCGGCCAACCCGCCCGGCTGCCTCTTGGTCCAGGGCGGCCTTGCCTGCGGCACCGGTTCGGAAAACGTTCCGTTCGAACTCGCCGCCCATCGGGCGCAGACCGAAAACCAGCTCCGCGACCGCTTCGTAAGGGCGAGAGCCGAGGGTGATCTCAAGGAAACCGCCGACCCTGCCGCGCTCGCGCGCTATCTTTCCGCGGTTATCGCCGGCATGGGCGTGATGGCTTCGTCCGGCGCGGACCGCGAGGCGCTGCGGCAGGTCGCTGCGGTATCGCTGAAGGCGTTCGAGGAGCAGAGCAATTCATAGTGACCGGCAATGAAGCATTGGAGCTGCTGGCTGCCTGGTCTCTACACCCTCCGTCGCTATGAAGCGGCGTCGCTTCCGCGCGATGTCTTCGCCGGGCTCGTGCTGGCGACCATGCTGGCGCCGGTTGGGATTGCCTACGCGGAAGCATCGGGTCTGCCTGGCATCTATGGTCTGTACGCAACGATCGTACCGCTGCTCGTCTACGCATTGTTCGGCCCCAGCCGCATCCTTGTGCTGGCGCCGGACTCGGCTCTGGCAGCCGTCATCCTCGGTGTCGTCGTTCCGTTGTCCGGCGGCGATCCTCTGCGCGCCATAACCTTGGCCGGCGCGATGGCCATCGTGTCCGGGACGATATGCATTCTGGCCGGCATCGTGCGTCTGGGTTTCGTGACCGAGCTGCTCTCCAAGCCGATACGCTACGGCTATATGAACGGCATTGCCCTGACGGTGTTGGTCAGCCAACTGCCAAAGCTGTTCGGTTTTTCCATTGAGAGCGATGGACTGTTGTGGAGCTTGCGGGCGATCGCCGGTGCAATCCTTGAAGGCAGGACCAACTGGGTCGCGTTCGGGATCGGGCTCGGCACATTGATCGTCATGCTCCTGCTCCGCAACAACAAGCGGCTGCCAGGTATTCTGATCGCGGTGGTCGGGGCGACGGTCGTCGTCGGTGCGCTGGATCTCGGGCCCCAGTACGGCGTGACCGTTCTGGGTCCTCTTCCGGAAGGCCTGCCGGGCTTCGCCGTTCCCCGGATCGGCTACGACGACATATTGCCGGTGATAATCGGCGGGTGCGCCGTCGCGCTCATATCGTTCGCCGATACCAGCGTGCTTTCGCGCGCCTTTGCTGCGCGATTGGGCACGCAGGCCGATCCCAACCAGGAGATGGTGGCGCTCGGCACCGCCAATCTGGCAACCGGCTTTTTCCAGGGATTTCCGATCAGCAGCAGCAGTTCGCGGACGCCGGTTGCGGAAGCAGCGGGCGCCCGCACGCAACTGGCCAATGTCGTCGGCGCGCTGGCCATCGCCCTTCTTTTGCTGGCAGCACCAAACCTCCTTCGGCATCTGCCCAACGCTGCGCTGGCCGCCGTCGTCATCGCCGGCGCGATCGGCTTGATCGAAGTCACCGACCTGAAACGAATCTATCGCATCCAGCAGTGGGAGTTCTGGCTATCGATCATCTGCTTTGTCGGCGTGGCAGTGCTTGGAGTCATTCCGGGCATTGGTCTCGCCATCGCGATCGCCATTGCCGAGTTTCTATGGGACGCGTGGCGCCCGCACTCGGCCGTATTGGGCCGCGCAGATCGCGTGAAAGGCTATCACGACATCACGAGATATCCGGATGCGCGCCAGATCCCCGGTCTGGTCCTGTTTCGGTGGGACGCGCCTCTGTTCTTCGCCAATGCCGAGTTCTTCAACGAGCGCATTCTGGACGCCGTGGCGAAATCGCCGACGCCCGTGCGTTGGCTGGTCGTTGCCGCGGAGCCGGTCACCAGCGTGGACGTCACTGCCGGCGATACGCTTGCCAAACTGGACGAGATGTTGCACGCACGGGGTATCGAGCTTCGATTTGCCGAACTCAAGGATCCCGTAAAGGACAAGCTGAAGAAATTCGGATTGCTGGCGCAGCTTGGTGAAGACAGCTTCTTCCCGACCGTCGGCGCAGCCGTCTCCACCTACCTGGAAATCAACAGTGATGTGGCATGGGAGGACTGGGAAGACCAAGCCGCCCGCTAGACTTCACCTCTCCCGCTTGCGGGAGAGGGAGCGCAGCGTGCATCGCGCGGGCCGCGTCACCACATCGTCTGGCGGGCGCGCTCCGGCCATTCGCGGTCGTAGGTTTCGCCGCCGACCTTGTCCTCGCTCATGCTGGCGAGGATCTGGCCCGGAGTCGGCAATGTCCTGGGGTCGACGCGCTTGTCGGGATTCCAGAGGTCGGCGCGGACGATGGCGCGGGCGCATTGGAAGTAGATCTCGTCGACGGTCATGACGATGACGGAGCGCGGCGTCTTTCCCTCCATCTTGAAGGAAGCGAGCAAATCCGGATCGATGGAGAGATGGGCGCGGCCGTTGACGCGGAGCGTGGTGCCGGAGCCGGGGATCAGGAACAAGAGCGCGATGCGCGAGTCGCGAACGATGTTGCGAAGCGAATCGACGCGGTTGTTGCCGCGACGATCGGGCATCATCAGCGTCTTCTCGTCATGGATGCGGACGAAGCCGGGCAGGTCGCCGCGCGGCGAGCAATCGATGCCTTCCGGACCGACGGTGGCGAGCACCGCGAACGGCGACGTCTCGATCAGGATGCGATAGGGCGGCGTGATATGGTCGGCGACCTTGACGGTGGAGGCATCGTTCGGGAAGCCGTAGATCGCCTCCAATTGTTCGATCGTCGCGATACGTGTCATCGGCTTCCCTTGTTTACTCGTCCCAGCGGCTGCCCCTGATGATCCGCGCGAGCTGACGCGCGTGATAGTCGGCGGCGCCGACATTGACGATGGTGAAGTCCGGAGCGGCCGTCGTCTCGTCGACGGTGCGGCCGAGCCGATGCTCGATCCGGCCGTCGCTCGCGCGTCCGCGCATCGCCAGCCGCTCGGCGAGCACGTTCGGCGGCGCCGTGATCTGGACCACGACGACATTGGCGTAGGCGCGGCGGGCCACCGATATCACCGTGCGCGAGACATTGGCGATCACGGTGCGGCCGGCGCGGACATCGTCATCGATCGCGCGCGGCAGCGCATAGCAATGACCATGCGCCTCCCAATGCATGGCGTAGTCGCCGCACGCCACCGCTTCGCGGAACGCTTCCGCGCTGACCTCGTCATTGTCCTCGGAGGCCGAGGAGGCGCGTGTGATCACACGGCGGGCGAAGACGGCATTGCCGTCATCAGCACAGGCTGCTTGGGCGAGTCCCAACAGCGTATCCTTGCCGGCGCCACTCGGGCCGACCACCAGCACCAGGCGGCCGGGGCCGATCGCAACAGGCGCGTCGATTGCAACTGCGCGCGCTTCCGTCATGCGACCCGCTCCCCCTCGCGCCAGACACTGCGCACTACCGGGAGGTCACGCGCGATATGCACGCGGATCAGGTCGGCGCGCTTGCCGACGGCAATCTCGCCGCGGTCGGTGAGCCCCACCGCTTCAGCCGGCGTCTTCGTCACCGTACGCACGGCGGATGCGAGATCGATCGCGGGAACGTGCTGCGGCAATTGCAGCGCCGCCATCAACAGGCTGGAAGGGATGTAGTCGGACGAGAGGATGTCGAGCAGCCCCTCGCGGGCGAGATCGACGGCGGCGATGTTGCCGGAATGCGAGCCGCCGCGCACGACATTGGGCGCGCCCATCAGGATATCGATGCCGGCCGCATGCAGCCCGCGCGCGGCTTCCATCGTGGTGGGGAATTCCGCGACGGAAACGCGGTCTCGCACGGCGTCGACGACGTTCTCCTCGGTGGTGTCGTCGTGGCTCGCAAGCGGAATCTTGTATTCATGCGCGAGCGCGACGATCGCGCGCATGTTGGTGGCGGCATAGGCCTTCTGGTTGGCGAAACGTCGTGCGAAGAGTTCGTCGAGCTGGGCATCGGTCATGCCGCCGCCCTTGCCGCGGTAGTAGTCGCGCAGCTTCACCTCGTCGCGGAACTGGCGCTGGCCGGGCGTGTGGTCCATCAGCGACATCAGCCGCACGTCGGGCCGATCGATCAGCTCCTTCGCTTCGGCGACCACGTCCGGCATCGGGATCTCGCAGCGCAGATGCAGGAAATGATCCGCGCGAAGCAGATTGCCCTCGCGCGCTGCCGAGATCGCGGCAGCCAGAATGCCGGCGCGGCCGTCGACGTCCTCGGCGCCATCCTCGCGCCAGACCCGGAGCGAATCCAGCACCGTCGTAATGCCTGAGGTCGCGAGCTGGGCGTCATAGGAGATGACGGAGGCGACCGGGTCCCAGAACACCTTCGGGCGTGGCACGTAATGGCCTTCGAGGTGATCGGTGTGCAGCTCGATCATGCCGGGCATGATGAGGTCGCCGCCGGCATCCTCGCCGCCATCGGGCGCGCTCCCCTCGCCGAACTCGGCGACACGACCATCGGCGAGCGCGACCCAGCCGCGCTCGATGACGCGGTCCGCCAATACGAGCCGGGCATTGCCGATGATGGTCTCTCTTGCGGTCATCTCCCCTTCCCTCTCATGTCACCCCCTCATGCCGCTGCAGCGAATGACGTGACATCCACGATTCGGTCTGCAATCAGATGACGGATTTCATCGTCATGCACGATCGCGACCATCGCGACGCCGCGGCGTTTCTTCTCTCCGATCAGTTCCACCACCACGGCGCGGTTGGCCGCATCGAGCGAGGCCGTCGGCTCGTCCAACAGCAGGATCGGCAGATCGGAAATGAAGCCATGCGCGATGTTGACGCGCTGCTGCTCGCCGCCGGAGAAGGTCGAGGGCGGCAGCCGCCACAGCCGCTCGGGAATGTTGAGGCGGCGGAGCAGCGCGCCGGCCTTGTCGTGCGCCTCGGTCCGCGGCGTGCCATTGGCGACCAGCGGCTCGGCGACGACGTCGATGGTCGGCACCCGCGGCACCGCGCGCAGGAACTGGCTGACATAGCCGATGGTGGCGCGGCGCACGCTCAGGACCTGGCGTGGCTCGGCGCTGGCGAGATCGATCACCTTGCCCTGGTGGCGGACGTCGATCCGCCCGGTGTCGCAGCGGTAGTTGCCGAAGATCATCTTGAGGATCGACGATTTGCCGGCGCCCGATGGACCGGACAGCACGACGCATTCGCCCGGCTCGACATGGAACGAGACGCCGCTGACCACGGGCAACTCGACCCCACCCTGCAGATGCATGGTGAAGGTCTTGGCCGCGTTCGAAATCTGGATCATCGCAGTCATCGGCGCCCTCATGGCGGCAGGATCGAGGAAACGAGCAATTGGGTGTAGGGCTCGCGCGGGTCGTCGAGCACCTGGTCGGTCAGGCCGGTCTCGATGACGCGGCCGCCCTTCATCACCATCACCCGGTGCGACAGCAGCCGCGCCACGGCGAGGTCATGCGTGACGACGATGGCGGCGAGGTTGAGTTCGCTGACGAGATTGCGCATGAGATCGAGCAGGCGGGCCTGCACGGAGACGTCGAGCCCGCCGGTCGGCTCGTCCATGAACACCAGGCGCGGCTCGGTGACAAGGTTGCGCGCGATCTGCAGGCGCTGCCGCATGCCGCCGGAATAGGTCTTCGGCGCATCGTCGATGCGGCCGATGTCGATCTCGACGCGATCGAGCCATGTCGTTGCGGTGTCGCGGATGCGGCCATAGTGATTCCAGCCGACCGCCATCAGCCGCTCGCCGACATTGGCGCCGGCCGAGACCGCCATGCGCAGTCCCTGCGCGGGATCCTGATGCACATAGCCCCAATCGGTGCGGAACAGGAAGCGCCGCTCGGCCTCGCCCAGCGAAGCAAGATCGCGCAGCACGCCGTCGCGCATGCGGTAGGACACCCGGCCCGCGCTCGGCGAGAGCTGCGCCGACAGCAGTTGCAGCAATGTCGACTTGCCCGAGCCGGATTCGCCGACGATCGCCAGCACCTCGCCGGGATAGAGCGAGAACGACACGTCGCGGCAGGCGGCGAGCCGGCCGTAGTTCTTCGACAGGCCGTCCGCGACCAGCAGCGGCTCGTCATCGTCGGGCGTGGTCACCGGCTTAGACATGCGCCCTCTCCTTGTGCGGCGCCGCGCTCTCGCGGCCGCGATGGCCGTCCGCCTGGCGCTGCTCGCAGTAATCAGTGTCGGAGCAAACGAACATCCGCCCGCCCTTGTCGTCGGTGACGATTTCGTCGAGATAGGAGTTCTCCGCGCCGCAGAGCGCGCAAGGAGCGTCGAAGCGGTACGGCTTGAAAGGATGGTCCTCGAAGTCGAGCGAAACCACCGTCGTATAGGGCGGGATCGCGTAGATGCGCTTCTCGCGGCCGGCGCCGAACAATTGCAGCGCCGCGCAATTATCCATCTTCGGATTGTCGAATTTTGGCGTCGGCGACGGATCCATCACATAGCGCGCGTTCACCTTCACCGGATAGGCATAGGACGTCGCGATATGGCCGAAGCGCGCGATGTCCTCGTAGAGTTTGACATGCATCAAGCCGTATTCGGCGAGCGCGTGCATGCGCCGCGTCTCGGTCTCGCGCGGCTCCAGAAAACGTAGTGGCTCGGGGATCGGCACCTGATAGACCAGCACCTGCCCTTCATGAAGCGTCGCTTCGGGGATGCGGTGACGGGTCTGGATCACCGTTGCTTCCGTCGTCGACGTCGTGGTCGCGACGCCTGCGGTCTTGCCGAAGAATTTGCGGATCGAGATCGCGTTCGTGGTGTCGTCGGAGCCCTGGTCGATCACCTTCAAGACGTCATCGGGACCGAGGATCGCGGCGGTGACCTGCACGCCGCCGGTGCCCCAGCCATAGGGCATCGGCATCTCGCGGCTTGCGAACGGCACCTGATAGCCGGGAATCGCGATAGCCTTCAGGATCGCGCGGCGGATCATCCGCTTGGTCTGTTCGTCGAGATAGGCGAAATTATAGGACGGCGCGTTCATTCGGCGGCCTCCTGCAGCGGCTCCGATGCGTTGGCCTCAGTGAATTCCTGGCGCAGCCTGCGCAGCAGGCCGAGCTCGGACTGGAAGTCGACATAATGCGGCAGCTTGAGATGCTCGACGAAGCCGGTCGCCTGCACGTTGTCGGAATGCGACATCACGAATTCCTCGTCCTGCGCCGGCGCCCCCACCTCCTCGCCGAGCTCGCGCGCACGAAGCGCGCGATCGACCAGCGCCATCGACATGGTCTTGCGCTCACTCTGGCCGAAGGCGAGGCCATAGCCACGGGTGAAGCACGGCGCCTCGGTCGCCGAGCCCTTGAACTGGTTGACCATCTGGCACTCGGTGAGTTCGATCGAGCCGAGCGGGACGGCAAAGCCCGCGTCCTCGGCGAAGAATTCGACATCGACCTCACCGAAGCGGATTTCGCCCGCGAAGGGATGGTTGCGGCCATAGCCGCGCTGGGTGGAATAGCCGAGCGCGAGCAGGAAACCCTCGTCGGCGCGGGCGAGATTCTGCAGGCGCAGGTCGCGGTCGGCCGGGAAGCTGAGCGGCTCGCGCGTGAGGTCGCCGACCGGCGCGTCCGCCTCTGCTTGCGGCGACGATTCAACCAGACCGTCGCGGCCGAGGATGTCGGTGACGCGTGGGGTCTCGGCCTGCGAGACCTCGCCTGCCGCGGGCACCTCCGGCACAAAACCCTCGGCAAGCTGCGGGTCGAGCAGGCGATGGGTATAGTCGAAAGTGGGGCCGAGGATCTGGCCGCCGGGAATATCCTTGAAGGTCGCGGAGATGCGGCGGCGGATCTGCATCCTGCCGGTATCGACCGGCTCGGTGGTGCCGAAGCGCGGCAGCGTGGCGCGGAAGGCGCGGACCAGGAAGATCGCCTCGATCAGGTCGCCGCGCGCCTGCTTGATCGCGAGCGCGGCGAGCTCGCGATCATAGAGCGAGCCTTCTGCCATGACGCGGTCGACGCCGAGTGCAAGCTGTTCGGAGATCTGCGCGAGCGTAAGCTCCGGCACCTCGCGGTCGCCGCGCCGTTCATGCGCGAGCAGGCGATGGGCGTTCTCGATGGCGCGTTCGCCGCCCTTGACTGCAACGTACATCGTCAGTCCTTCCCATGAACGAGCCGCGTGGTGCGCGGGATCGCGACAATCGAGGAGTCGTCGACCAGCACGACGTCGATGCCGCGCGGAAACAGTGTGGCGTTGACGGCGAGCCGATCGAACAGATCGCGCGGCTCGATGCTCGCGGTCAGCACGGTGACGCCGTCGATGCCGGGGCCGCGCAGCTCGTAGGCTGTGCCGCGCGAGAGGCTGTCGACCTGCAGGATCAGCGTGGTCGAGCGATCGGGATATTCGCCGCTGCCGAACGCGAAACGGTCGAGCGCGGGAAGATTTTTGGGATCGCCGATCAGCGCAAAGCCTGCCATCGCGGGATCGCCGACGATGGGCGCGCCGGTGTGGAACTTCAGCCATTTGGCGACGTCGGAGGTCGACATCGCGCCATCGAGCCAAATCGGCGTGTCGTGATCGAACAGCATCAGCGCGATCGCGGCCGTGCCGTGCATCACGCCGTCCGGGCTACCAGCCGATGCCGCGATTCGCTGGATCGTCCCCGGACGCGCCATCGCATTCATCACGGAACGGAAGGTCGCTTGCGCTGACAGGACCTTGTCGGCGAACCCACCCGGCAGTTCGGCAACCGTCGTCATGTCCATCAGCCCTCGCCGCGCACCATGGTGTAGAAATCAACCCGCGTCGCCGCCGTCTCCGCGGCCACCTGGCTCCGCTTCGCGATCATGGCCGTGCGCAGCGGCGCGATCACTTCCGCCTCGACCGCATCGGCAAACGCGTCCGATTGCGCCATGGCGTCGCACAGCGCGATCAGCCGCGCCTTCTCATGGTCGCGCCCGAGCGTGTAGCCGAAGCCGACCTGGCCGGTCGA
Source organism: Bradyrhizobium sp. USDA 10063 (assembly GCF_054063735.1). Classification (NCBI taxonomy): domain Bacteria; kingdom Pseudomonadati; phylum Pseudomonadota; class Alphaproteobacteria; order Hyphomicrobiales; family Nitrobacteraceae; genus Bradyrhizobium; species Bradyrhizobium sp. USDA 10063. Next base: position 3,418,425 of record NZ_JBSSGP010000002.1, read on the forward strand.
AAGCAGCACCGCCGCCCGCGAGACCGTCGCCTCGCCGACATTGAAGGCCATGCCGTCGCCGCCGATCCGGCCACGCACCATCACGAGGCCGTTTTCCGGCTCGCGCAGGGTCTTGTGATCGGGCAGCGCCATCGCGCTGAGCCGGGCCGAAATGTCGGCGGCTTCCGACTGCGCGAGCACCGCCATCGCCGCCTTGCGCTGCGCCCGCCTGCCGCCTTGCTCGGTCTTCGTCATATCGCGGAACCTTGCCTGACTGAAGTTGTCTATGATAATAGACAACTTGATAGGCAAACGCCATGACTGTTTCATGACACAGGCATGATTTTCGACAGGACTGGGTTTCCGGAATGAGCGTGCAGGACACCGCCTCATCGGGCGTCGCGCTGTGGCGGCTGGTTGCCGATGGCATCGAGCGCGGCATCGCCGAGGGCCGCTTTGCCGCCGGCGAGAAGCTGCCGGGCGAGATGGAGATCGCGGAGATCTACCGCGTGAACCGGCACACGGTGCGACGGGCCTTGGCGGCGCTCGCCGAGCGCGGCCTGGTGCGCGCCGAGCGCGGCAGCGGCACCTATGTCGAAGTGCAGAAAATCGCCTATCCGCTGCGCTCACGCACGCGATTCTCGGAGATCGTCGGCGCGGGCGGGCGCGAGCCGCGCGGGCAGTTCATCGATGCGTCGGAGGAAGCCGCGAGCCGCGAATTGGCGCGGGAGCTCGGACTGAAGGCTGGCGCGCCGCTGGTCCGGATCGAGTCGGTACGATCAGCCGACCGTGCGCCGATCTGCGTCTCCACCTCCTGGCTTTCGGCCGAGCGCTTTCCGGGCGCCGGAGAGGTCTTCGCCACCGTCCGCTCGATGACGAAGCTGCTCGAACATTATGGCGTCCGCGATTATCGTCGCGCCTCGACCCGGATCACCGCCGGGATCGTCGACGCCACCGACGCCGCGCGGCTCGACCTCGCACTCGGACGCCCGATCCTGGTGGTCGACTCCACCGACGTCGATCCCGACGGCAGACCGCTGGTGACGAAGCGCTCGCGCTTCGCCGCCGAGCGCGTGGAGTTCCTGGTGGAGAACGGGTGATCCGTTTGTCGTCTTGTAGGGTGGGCAAAGGCGCGCAAGCGCCGTGCCCACCATCTCCCGCTCCGCTCGGAATGGTGGGCACGCTTCGCTTTGCCCACCCTCATATGGGGCTTTGTGAGTCAAGGCTCTTGAACCGGTGCGGGTTGGGTTTTTGCAGTGAGAGGGCGGCGCGCGGAGCCATGCGTAGCGCAGCGCGACGACCGGGCCCCGGGCGAGGATTGGCTTCCGAAGATTTCTGCAGCTCACTGCATCACCTCATATCCGGTCGGATCGGCTGATCCGTACCCACATTCCGCATGCTTGCGGCGAGGAAGCCAAGAGGATGAGACCCATCTACAAAGCGGCCTGGTTGGGCCCCTGGGTGGCACGGTCATCATCCATCCTGTACGGGGCGCGCGGCGCGGAGCCGCCTCGCCCTGGTGGCGTGGTCCGGTGCTAGGCCTTCATCACGGCCTGCTCCGGAACAAGGCCGGTGGTGAGATAGCGCCACAGCGCCACGATCAGCTTGCGCGCCAGCGCGACGATGGCGATGCGCTTGGCGCGCTTGCCGGCGTTTTCGGTGCGGGTGCGGAACCAGCGGCTGAGCGCGCTGTCCGGCTGATGGCGCAGCCAGAGCCAGGCCAGTTCGATCGTCTTGTGGCGGGCGCGCCGGTTGCCGGCCTTGCTGATCCCCTGCTCGCGATCGATGCTGCCGCTTTGCCAGGGACTGGGCGCCAATCCGCAATAGCTGGCGACCTCGCGCCGGTTGCGGAAGTCCTTGTAGAACACCTCGTTCACCAGCGTCGCGGCAAACGCCGGGCCGAGCGCCTTGAGCTGCTGCAACTGATCCCGTCGCTTCGCCATCGGCGCCGGCGCCGCGGCGGCTTCCGCCGCGACTTCTGCCGCGACTTCTGTAGCGACTTGGGCCTGCTCCAGCGCCTTGAGCTGGTCGCGCACCAGCATCAGCCGGGCATGCTCGCGCTTCACTTCGGCCAGAAGCTGCGGCGGCAGCGGCTGCCCTTGCCAGTCCCGCTGCTGCTCCAGCCAGGCGAGCCAGGTCCGTCGTCGCAAGGTGCCGGCCGCCATGCCCAACAGGCGCAGCAGCGCCTTGATCCGGTTGGTGTGCCCCGTCTGCTCCTTCACCAGTCGTTCGCGTTCGCGGCTGGCGCGCCGGGCGTCCTCCTCGGCCACGCTCGGCACCCGGACGATCCGCACCACCCGCGGCTCGCCTCGCAAATGAGCCATCAAGGTGCGCAGCAGAAGCTCGCCATCGATCCGGTCTGTCTTCGCCCGCCGCGCCCGTTGCTCCACCGCGATGCTCGCCGGGTCGAAGATGAAGTTGGTGATCCCAGCCGCCGCGAGCAGCCGGTGCAGCCAGAAGCCGTCATAGCCAGCCTCGTAGCAGCTCACCACCCGCGGCGCCGCTCCAAGCTTCGCAGTCGCCCGGGCCTTGACCTGCTCGATCAGCGCCAGCAGCCCGGCGTGATCGCCGCCTTCCAGCTTGTGGCGCGATATCCGGTCCCGATCCGGACTGTGCAGCGTCACCAGCCACGTCTTCTGACTCAGTTCGATCGCAACGAAAATCGTGCCACAATGCCCGGCGGTGGGCGTGTTCTTGGTCAATGCTTGCATCAGACTCTCCGATGGTTCGAGTGTGGAAACCCAAACCTACCGGAAAGGGCGCGCTCACCGCCCCATGGAATCTACGAATCTACGAATCGCGATTGGCCTCACGCCACCGCGCGCCGGCCGATGATGGCGAAGCGGAGTTTCGTCGAGATCCAGTCGATCACGGCGACCGCGATCAGGATCATTAGAATCAAGAACGACACCTTCTGCCATTCCAGCACGCGGATCTGTTCGGCGAGCTGCAGACCGATGCCGCCGGCGCCAACGATGCCGATGATAGTGGCCGAACGCGTGTTCGATTCGATGTAATAGAGCACCTGCCCCGCGATCACGGGCAGCACCTGCGGCATCAGGCCGAACAGGCCGGGGCGGCGGCTGCGGCGGCCCAATCGGGGTCCAGCTCATGTCGTGCACGGGCCAACTCCAGGCAGCGGATTTCGGCGAATCAAACCATAGATATAGCAAAGGAAGTGTGATGCAGGTTTCAGAGGGGAGTCGGGGGGTAGACCACGCTCTCCGTCATTCCGGGGCGTCCGAAGGACGAGCCCGGAATCCATTTTTCCACCAGCGCATGCGGTCCAATGGATTCCGGGCTCGCGCCAAGAGGCGCGCCCCGGAATGACGAGCGTAGTTTGTGGCGGCAGTCACCTCGCGCCGCCCTTCGCGGGGGAGTGCCGTAGGGTGGGCAAAGCGGAGCGTGCCCACCATCACGAGCGGAACGCCAGATGGTGGGCACGGCGCTACGCGCCTTTGCCCACCCTACGGATTCTGATCGTATTCGCGGAGAGAGCCCTCTCCCCGCGAAGAGCGGAGCAAGGGAGAAGGTCGGCTACGCGGTCTTGTCGAACAGTTCGCGGCCGATCAGCATGCGGCGGATTTCGCTGGTGCCGGCGCCGATCTCATAGAGTTTCGCGTCGCGCAGCAGGCGACCGGTCGGATAGTCGTTGATATAGCCGTTGCCGCCGAGGAGCTGAATGGCATCGAGCGCGCATTGCGTCGCCTTCTCGGCGGCGTAGAGGATTGCGCCGGCGGCGTCCTCGCGCGTGGTCTCGCCGCGGTCGCAAGCTTTCGCCACCGCATAGACATAGGCGCGCGAGGCGTTCATCGTGGTGTAGATGTCGGCGACCTTGCCCTGCACGAGCTGGAAGGTGCCGATCGGCTGGCCGAACTGCTTGCGCTCGTGCACGTAGGGCATCACCACGTCCATGCAGGCCTGCATGATGCCGATCGGCCCCGCGGCCAGCACCGCGCGCTCATAGTCGAGGCCACTCATCAGCACGTTCACGCCACGGCCGACCTCGGCGAGCACGTTCTCCTCCGGCACCTCGCAATCCTCGAACACGAGTTCACAGGTGTCGGAGCCGCGCATGCCGAGCTTGTCAAGCTTCTGCGCGGTGGAGAATCCCTTCATGCCCTTCTCGATGATGAAGGCGGTGATGCCGCGCGGCCCGCCGCTCGGATCGGTCTTGGCATAGACCACCAATGTATCGGCGATCGGGCCGTTGGTGATCCACATCTTGTTGCCGTTGAGCACGAAGCGGTCGCCCTTCTTCTCCGCGCGGGTCTTCATCGAGACCACGTCGCTTCCGGCGCCAGGCTCGGACATCGCGAGCGAGCCGACATGCTCGCCGGAGATCAGCTTGGGCAGATACTTCCGCTTCTGCGCCTCGTTGCCGTTGCGGCGGATCTGGTTGACGCAAAGGTTGGAATGGGCGCCATAGGACAGGCCGACCGAGGCGGACGCCCGCGAGATCTCCTCCACCGCGATGCAGTGTTCGAGATAGCCGAGGCCGCTGCCGCCATATTCCTCCTCGACCGTGATGCCGTGCAACCCGAGCGCGCCGATCTTCGGCCAGAGGTCACGCGGAAACTGGTTGGTGCGGTCGATCTCGGCCGCGCGGGGGGCAACCTCGTTGCTCGCAAAATCGAACACGGTCTCGCGGATCGCATCCGCGGTCTCGCCCAGGTCGAAATTGAACATCCGTTGCGCGTTGGGAATCATGGCGGGCGGCCTCCGGGAGAATGACTTGTTGCCCTAGGCTTATTCGCTGCCGGACCGGTTGTCACGGGGCTCCATCTTGGACCCCTTCCCCCTGAAAGGGGGAAGGCTGGGATGGGGGTCAAGCCACGGGCGCAGGTGCCCGTGGAGAGAGATGATCCCCACCCGGTTTGCGCTTTCAGCGCAAACCGACCTCCCCTTTTCAAGGGGAGGTGAGAAGCGGGGGGAGGTAGAATCCGATGCGGCCAAATGTGCCAAACTCGCCCTTGCCCTGCGCGGCGCGGCGGGTTGTAATTCCCATAAAATGCGCCCGACGGAACAACCGGACCGGGACGATCCAGGGAGATACGCCATGCACGGGACGATCGATCGCCTCAATGAGACCCAGGAGGCCGCCCGGGAGCGGGCCCATTCGATCCCGCTGGATCAATTCGACCCCGGCGATCCCGAACTGTTCCGGACCGATTCGTTCTGGCCCTATTTCGACCGGCTGCGCCGGGAGGAGCCGGTGCACTACTGCCGGGACAGCCTGTTCGGGCCCTATTGGTCGGTGACCAAATATAACGACATCATGGAGATCGAGACCAACCATTCGGTGTTCTCCTCGGCCGCCTCGCTGGGCGGCATCACCATTCGCGACATCGCCCCCGACCTGCGCCGCGAGAGCTTCATCGCAATGGACCAGCCGCGGCACTCGGCGCAACGCCGGACCGTGGCGCCGATGTTCACGCCGACCCATCTCGACGACCTCGCGATCAACATCCGCAAGCGCTCGACCGAATGCCTCGACAATCTGCCGCGCGGCGACGTGTTCGACTGGGTCGACAAGGTCTCGATCGAATTGACCACGCAGATGCTGGCCGTGCTGTTCGATTTCCCCTGGGAGGACCGGCGCAAGCTGACGCGCTGGTCCGACGTCGCCACCACCCTTCCGGGCGTCGGCGGGCTGGTCGCGACCGAGGACGAGCGGCAGGCCGAGCTTTTGGAATGCGCCAGCTATTTCTCGCGGCTGGGGAAGGAGCGGATCGAGCAGCCGCCGAAGAGCGACCTGCTCTCGATGATGGCGCACAGCCCTGCGACCCGCGACATGGACCCGAAGAACTTCCTCGGCAATCTGATCCTGCTGATCGTCGGCGGCAACGACACCACGCGCAATACGCTCTCCGGCAGCATCTATGCGCTGAACCGGAATCCGGACCAGTATCACAAGCTGAAGCAGAACCCCGACCTGATCGACAGTTTCGTGCCGGAGGTGATCCGCTGGCAGACTCCGCTGGCGCATATGCGCCGCACGGCGCTTGCCGACATCGAGTTCCGTGGGCGTCAGATCAAGAAGGGTGACAAGGTCGTGATGTGGTACGTCTCCGGCAATCGCGACGAAGAAGTGATCGAGCGTCCCTATGAGTTCATCATTGACCGCGCCCGTCCCCGCACTCACATTTCGTTTGGCTTCGGCATTCATCGCTGCGTCGGCCTCAGACTTGCCGAATTGCAGTTGAAGATCATCTGGGAAGAGATCCTGAAGCGCTTCGACACGATCGAGGTGGTGGAGGAGCCGAAGCGTGTGTATTCGAGCTTCATCAAGGGATATGAGACGCTGCCGGTTCGCATCGCGGCCTAGCGCTTTTGGGAGATGGCAATGAACGTCCAGACTTCAGTCAGGGCCGACAAGAACGAGCTGATGCGCGTAGCGCGCGAGGAAGCCTATTCGACGCCGCTGAAGGATTTCCATCCGGGCGCGCCGAGGCTGTTCCAGAACGACACGTGGCAGCCATGGTTCGAGCGGCTGCGCAAGGAAGAGCCGGTGCATTACTGCACCAACGCGCCGATCGAGCCCTATTGGTCGGTCACCAAATACAACGACATCATGCGTGTCGACACCAACCACGGCATCTTCTCCTCCGATGCGAGCCTGGGCGGCATCGGCATCCGCGACCAGCCGCCCGGCTATGACTGGCCGAGTTTCATCGCGATGGACCAGCCGAAGCATTCTGCACAGCGCAAGACGGTGTCGCCGATGTTTACGCCGACGCATCTGGATGAACTCGCGAAGCTGATCCGCGAGCGGTCGCAAAAGGTGCTGGATAGCCTGCCGCGCAATGAAACCTTCAACTTCGTCGACCGCGTTTCGATCGAATTGACCACGCAGATGCTGGCGACCCTGTTCGACTTCCCCTGGGAAGAGCGGCGCAAGCTGACGCGCTGGTCCGACGTCGCCACCGCGCTGCCCAAGAGCGGCATCGTGGAATCGCCGGAGCAGCGGCGACAGGAGATGGACGAATGCTACGCCTATTTCGCCAATCTCTGGAACGAGCGCGTCAACGCGCCGCCGCGCAACGATCTGTTGTCGATGATGGCGCATAGCGACGCGACGCGGTACATGGACCGCGACAACCTCATGGGCAACCTCATCCTGCTCATCGTCGGCGGCAACGACACCACGCGCAACACCATGACCGGCTCGGTGCTGGCGCTGAACGAGAACCCCGAGCAGTACAGGAAGCTCAAGGAAAACCCTGAATTGATCGACTCGATGGTGCCGGAAGTGATCCGCTGGCAGACGCCGCTCGCCCATATGCGGCGCACGGCGCTGGTCGACACCGAGATCGGCGGCAAGACGATCAGGAAGGGCGACCGCGTCGTGATGTGGTACGTCTCCGGCAACCGCGACGAGGAAGTAATCGACCGTCCCAACGAGTTCATCATCGACCGGCCGCGGCCGCGCACGCATCTGTCGTTCGGCTTCGGCATCCACCGCTGCGTCGGCATGCGGCTCGCTGAGCTGCAACTCAGGATCGTGTGGGAGGAGATGCTGAAACGCTTCGACCGCATCGAGGTGGTCGGCGAGCCCCGGCGGATCTATTCGAGCTTCATCAAGGGGTATGAGACGTTGCCCGTGCGGATTCCGGGGTGACAGGGACACCGTCGTCCCGGGCTTGACCCGGGACCCATAACCACAAGCATCTGTAACGTGCTCCGCTGCAATCGCTTGCTCGCGCCACAAGGCCTCCCTGTGGTTATGGGTCCCTGCTTTCGCACTAGGGCATGCACGGATGTCTGAGGCTCCATCCGACTGCGGCGGCATGGAAGTATTCCAGGCCGTTTTTGAAGGTGATCGGGCCTGGTGGCTTGGATGATCGATAGCCATCCCAGCCGCCGAGACGACCGATGATCCAGGCGGCCCAGGCGAGGCTGTGGGATGGATGCGGGTTTCTCAGCCGTTTGCTCCTGGTTTCGAGCTGCTGATTGAGGGCAGTAAGCGCGGCGACCTCGCTGGCGTTGAAGGCAATGTGGACCGACTGTGGGCTGCCGTTGCGCGCTTGCAGGAGTTGGATGGTGATGACGGCGGCCTTGGCTGCGATGGCGACCAGTTTGAGCAGCCGGTTGGCGGTGCCGATTTGGCTGTCTTCGAGCCGGAAGCCTTGCGTCTTGAGGACGCGGAAGAACTGCTCGATGATCCAGCGCTGTTTGTACCATTCGACAATGCGCCAAGCGTCTTCTGTATTGGCGATCTGATGCGAGGTGAGAAGCCGCCAATGCAGCGGCTCGACCCCGGCTCCGGCGTTGACCTCGCGCACGTCAACCACGGCCAGCGGCAAGCTTTTCGGTAAATGGCGCAGGAACTTGGTCTGCGGTCGAGCGAGCTCGGTTGCGCCAAAACGGAGTTCGAGGTGAGCCGAACGTGCAGGCCGCTGTGGGCGTGCAGGCAGCTCGATGGTGCGCCGATCCACCACCGTCATGGCGTCGCTGGCCGCATACAAGCCGTCGCCGGAGGCCAGCTTGCGATCATGCATGCTGCGGGCGATCACGTGGTAGTGCTGCTCGGCCGCACTGGCATAAAGGGCGAAGATGTCGCTCTCGCGGTCGCCGAGCACGGTCACCATCGCGGCGCCGGCGAGCAATGGCTTGGCCGCAAGCGCAGTGGATATCCAGCGCTGCGATTCCTTGTCCGACAATTCGCGCGAGTCATGCGAGACGGTGCGGCGACCCTCGCGCGTCCACACTTCGCCGCTCACAAGTCCAAGGCAGGCGCCGTTGTCCGCATCGACCGCCAGCAGCGGATGCAGCAGCACGCCATGGTGATTGCCCTTGCCGATCTCCCCGAGCCCACGCCGATGGTGTGGCGTGGTGTTGAAGTGGATCTCGCTGGTGTCCTGGATCGCCAACACATGGCGGCCCGCGACCGCCGCAACCGTGCCTTCGCTCCAGCTCTCGATAATGCGCTCCGTCGTCACCTTGGCGTGGCCGAGAAAGCGGTTGAACCGCACCTCCAGCGCGCGGTCGCCCTTGGCAAGCCGCCGCAGGCAAACATCCTTGCCCGCAACCATGCGTTCGACGAGCGCCGCCCCCCTTTATCGAGACGACGATCCCCGAACCGGCCCAACGTCCAGTCAATCCGTGGCAACATGGCGGCACCTCCGTCAAATCGAAGTGCCGCAATAGAGATCACACAGATTCCCGATTCTGGAATCCCTCACACCCGCCCCGAGTCAATCCGTCGCACCAGATACGTGCATGCCCTAGTGCTTTCGCGGGGACGACAGAAGGAGGGACGGCACGCTCCAACTCTATCCCCTCACCCTGAGGAGGTCGCGCAGCGACCGTCTCGAAGGGCGAGGCCACCGGCGGGGCCTCATGGTTCTCCCGGCGATGCGCAGCATCTTCCGGAGACGCGCTGCGCGCTCCTCACCATGAGGGGCGACAGCGCCGCTATAAAAACCCGGCATGACAGCCTGCACCAGATGCGAAGGGAAGACCGCGCGAGCTTACCTTAAGTCTTCCGCTGCTGGCGCGCACCGCAACGGCGTTACGTCAGTTTGATGTCCCAGAGGCCTTCCTTGCGGCAGGCGACGACCTCCTCGCGCAACAGCGTGGTGACGGCGGTGGTCGCGATCGAGGCCGGACGATCGATCGGAGAGGCAATGACGAGGTCGCGCGACAGCGGCTTTGAGATCGCCGCGGTTTCCAGCCGGCCGTCGGCGACTTCGCTGCGCACCGAGGAGGGCGGCAGCAGCGCAAAGCCGAGGCCCTCCTCGACCAGGCTGGTGAGCACGCGGAAGGAATCCGCCTCGAGCTGGACGTCGAGCTTGATCTTCTTGAGCGCCGCAGCGTGCTCGATCAGGGCACGGAGCCCATGCGAATGACTTGGCAGCACCAGGCGTTGGCGGAGCAGCCAGCCGATCTCGACCTGCTTCTTGCGCGACAGGCCGCAGCCGCGAGGGCCGACGGCGACGATCTGGTCGCGGCCGAGCGGCTGCGCTGCAAGATGCAGGTCCGCGGTGCGGCCGTAGATGATCGAAAGATCCATCTCGCCGCGGTGCAGCCATTCGATCAAATGGCCGCTATAGCTCTCGACGATCCGCAGCGAGATGCCGGGGAAATTTTCCACGCAGCGGCGGGCGAAACGCGCCGAGAGCACGCAGCTTACCGTCGGCACCAGGCCGAGCACCACGCGGCCCGACGGCGGGCCCTGCGCGGACTGGATGTCGTCGCGGATCTGGTCGACCTGGCGGACGATGCCCGAGGTGCGCGCGAGCAGCAGGCGACCGGCATCGGTCAGCACCATGCCGCGGCCGTTCCGCGTGAACAGCTCAGTGCGCAGCTCATGCTCGAGCAGCTTGATCTGCCGGCTCAGCGCCGGCTGAGCTATGCGCAGCGTGTCGGAGGCCTTGCTCAGGCTCCCGAGTTCCGCGACGCAGGTAAACGTCCTAAGCTGGCGGAAATCCATGCTTGCCAATCTTGGAATGCTACTTCATACGCTATAACAAAACAGCATAGGGAGTTTACGCTGGCGCCACAACGGTCCGCCGCCTTTCAACCCACCCTCCCGCAACGAACGCGCCGGTGATTTCCGATGACCGCACCAGAACAACATGACGACCACTCCGACATCCGCGACGCGGTGGCAAAACTCTGCGCGCAGTTTCCGGGCGAATACTGGCGCAAGCTCGATCGGCAGATGGCGTATCCGAAGGAATTCGTCGATGCGTTGACCGAGGCCGGCTACCTCTCGGTGCTGATCCCCGAGGAATATGGCGGCGCGGGGCTGAAGCTCTCCGCGGCGGCGGCGATCCTGGAGGAAATCCAGCGTGCGGGGTGCAATGGCGGCGGCTGCCACGCGCAGATGTACACGATGGGCACGCTGCTGCGGCACGGCAGCGCAGCGCAGAAGGCAAAATATCTGCCGAAGGTGGCGAGCGGCGAATTGCGGCTGCAGGCTTTTGGCGTGACCGAGCCAACCAGCGGCACTGATACGTCCTCGCTGAAAACCTTCGCGCGCCGCGACGGCGACAGCTACGTCGTCAACGGCCAGAAGATCTGGACCAGCCGCGCCGAGCATTCCGACCTGATGATCCTGCTGGCGCGCACCACGCCGAAGGAGCAGGCGAAGAAGCGCACCGATGGGCTGTCGGTGTTCATCGTCGACATGCGTGAGGTCAAGGGCAAGGGGCTGGAGATCCGCCCGATCAGGACCATGATGAACCACGCGACGACCGAGGTGTTCTTCACGGACATGCGGGTACCGGCGGAGAATCTGATCGGCGACGAGGGCAAGGGCTTCCGCTACATCCTCTCCGGCATGAATGCCGAGCGCATCCTGATCGCGGCCGAATGCATCGGCGACGCCAAATGGTTCATTGCGAAAGCAACCAATTACGCCAAGGAGCGCGTCGTGTTCGGCCACCCGATCGGCCAGAACCAGGGCATCCAGTTCCCGATCGCGAAAGCCTATGCGGCGATGCGCGCGGCCGAATTGATGGTGAAGGAAGCCACGCGCAAATACGAGGCCGGGCTCGATTGCGGCGCGGAAGCCAACATGGCGAAGATGCTGGCGGCGGATGCGTCCTGGGAGGCGGCAAATGCCTGCGTGCAGACCCATGGTGGGTTCGGTTTTGCGGAGGAATACGACGTCGAGCGCAAGTTCCGCGAGACCCGACTCTACCAGGTGGCGCCGATCTCGACCAATCTGATCCTGTCCTTCGTCGCCGAGCATGTGCTCGGCATGCCCCGCTCGTACTGAGGTGAGACGCATGCTGCCGCTCGAGGGACTGACCGTGATCGCCGTCGAACAGGCGGTCGCAGCCCCATTCTGCTCATCGCGCCTGGCCGATGCAGGCGCGCATGTCATCAAGATCGAACGCCCTGAGGGCGATTTCGCCCGCGGCTATGACGCCGCCGCCAAGGGCCAGAGCAGCTATTTCGTCTGGCTCAACCGTGGCAAGGATTCGGTCGTGGTCGATCTCGCGACCAAGGAAGGCCGCGCCTCGCTGGAGGAACTGATCGCGGGCGCCGACGTGCTGCTGCAGAATTTGAAGCCCGGCTCGATGGACAAGCTCGGCTTCTCGCTCGCGCGGCTGCGCAAGGACTATCCAAAGCTGATCTGCTGCACCATCACGGGCTATGGCGACGAAGGGCCGTATGCCAATCGCAAGGCCTATGATCTCCTGATCCAGGCCGAGAGCGGGCTCGCCTCGATCACCGGCGGGCCGGAGGGCGCCTCGCGCGTCGGCATGTCGATCGTCGATGTTGCGACCGGCGCGACCGCACATGCGGCGATCCTGGAAGCGCTGATCGCGCGGGGACGCACGGGCGTGGGCGCCGACATCCGCATCTCGATGTTCGACGTGATGGCGGACTGGCTGACGGTGCCGCTGCTCAATGCCGAGGACGGCAAGCCGCCGAAGCGGATGGGCCTCGCCCATCCCTCGATCGCGCCCTACGGCGTGTTCCGCTCCAGGGACGGCAAGGAGATTTTGATCTCGATCCAGAGCGAGCGGGAATGGAAGAAGCTGTGCGCCGAGGTGCTGGGACAGCCGGATCTGCCCAACGACCCGCGTTTCGCCAACATGGTCGAGCGCGTACGCAACCGCGCGCTGACCGATAAGACCGTCGGCGACGCCTTCGCGAAGCTGACACGCGACGGGCTGTTGCAGAAGCTCGCCGATGCCGACATCGCCTTCGCCGAGGTCAACACCATGGACGATCTCGCCCATCATCCGCATCTGCGCCGGATCGAGGTCGATACGCCGAACGGCCGCGTCGCCTATCCGGCGCCGGCTGCGATCTTCGTCGGCGAGCCGCGCCACTATGGCGCGGTGCCGGCGATCGGCGAACAGACCAGCGCCGCAAAATCCCCTCCTGCCCGGGCCAAATCGTCATGAGCGAACAACTCGACCTCGAGCATCTGCGGCAATGGATCGGCCGCACAAGTGAAGCCTCCGACATCGTCACCGCGCAGCTCGTGAAGGGCCTGCGCGCGACGCTGTTCCAGGAGATCGGCGAGCCGAAGCCAGGTGATGCCGCGCCGTTCACGGTGCATTGGTGCCTGGCGCAGCCGGTGTTTCCGATGTCGCAGCTCGGCCCCGACGGCCACCCGACCCGCGGCGGCTTCCTGCCGCCGGTGCCGCTGCCGCGCCGGATGTGGGCCGGCGGCGAGCTCGAATTCCTCGACACCCTGCGCGTCGGCGACGAGCCGAAGCGCACTTCGCGCATCTCCGACGTGAGCTTGAAGAGCGGCTCGACCGGCACGCTGTGCTTCGTCTCCGTTCAGCACGAAGTGACGACGCCGCGCGGGCTCGCGATCCGCGAACGGCAGGACATCGTCTATCGCGAGATGACGAGCACGCCATCGGCCGTATCAGCAAAGGCGCCGCCCCCGCCACCGGTCGCAAAGCACCGCGAGAGCCACATGGCCGATCCGGTGCTGCTGTTCCGCTATTCGGCGCTGACTTTCAACGGCCATCGCATCCATTACGATCGCGACTACGTCACCAAGGTCGAGGGCTATCCCGGCCTGATCTTCCACGGGCCGCTGCAGGCCGCGTTCATCGTTGAGCTGGCGGCAAAGCTTCATGGCGGAAAGCCGCCGAGGAAGTTCAGCTACCGCGGCGTGCAGCCGTTGTTCGAAGGCAGCGAGTTCTCGGTCAATGCCAATGAGAATGGCGAAGGCCTCGATCTGTGGACCGCGAATTCGGAAGGACAGCCGACGATGAAGGGTACGGCGACGTGGTAGTGTCGCACTAAGCCGTCATTGCGAGGAGCGTAGCGACGAAGCAATCCATATCTTTCCACGTGGTCGGAATGGATTGCTTCGCTTCGCTCGCAATGACGGAGCAAAATAATAAAACTGGGGAGAATCGCCTGATGTCGTCCCGCAAGCCAGCCACCACCAACAGCAAAGCCGTCACGGTCAAGGACGCGACGTTCGGCCTGCTGCGCGCTTTCGGCATCAAGAAGGTGTTCGGCAATCCGGGCTCGACCGAATTGCCGTTCCTGAGCGACTGGCCCGACGACATCGACTACGTGCTGGGGCTGCAGGAAGCCTCCGTCGTCGGCATGGCGGACGGCTATGCCCAGGCGACGCGGAACGCCGGCTTCGTCAATCTGCATTCGGCGGCCGGCGTCGGACACGCGCTCGGCAATGTCTTCAACGCCTACCGCAACCAGACGCCGCTGGTGATCACCGCAGGCCAGCAGGCGCGCTCGATCCTGCCGCTGCAGCCATTCCTCTATGCCGAACGTGCCACCGAATTCCCGCAGCCTTATGTGAAATGGGCCGTCGAGCCGGCGCGGCCCGAGGACGTGCCGGGCGCGATCGCGCGCGCCTATTACATCGCGATGCAGCCGCCCTGCGGGCCGACCTTCGTCTCGGTGCCGGTCGACGATTGGAACCGGCCGACCCAGCCGATCGAGGCGCGCGAGATCAGCCGCGAGGTCGGGCCCGATCCGGCAGCGATAAAGGCGCTGGTCGCGGCGCTCGCCGAGAGCAAGCACCCTGCCCTCGTGGTCGGCCCCGCCGTCGACCGCGCGCAGGCCGTCGATCTCATGGTCAAGGTCGCGGAGAAAGCCAAGGCCCTGGTGTGGGCGAGCCCATTCTCGGCGCGCTGCTCGTTCCCCGAACGGCATCCGCAATTCGCCGGCTTCCTGCACGCTTCCCCCGGGCAGTTGTCCGAGGCACTGCGTGGGCACGACCTCGTGGTCGTGATCGGGCGCGCCGGTGTTCACCTTCCATGTCGAGGGCCACGCCGCGATCTTCGATGGCGCGGCCACGCTGTTTCAGATCACCGACGATGCAGGCGCTGCGTCGTTCACGCCGGTCGGCAACAGCATCATCGGCACGATGAAACCGTCGCTTGCGATGCTGCTCGAACTGTTGCCCGAGACCAGGCGCGCCGTGCCGACTGGCCGCACATTGCCGCCCTTGCCGGCGGCTGGCGATCCAATCCCCGTCGAGTTCCTGATGCACTCACTCTCGGCCGCAATGGGCCCGCACGACGTGCTGGTGGAAGAGGTGCCCTCGCATCGCCCGGCGATGCAAAAATTCATGCCGATGCGCGGACAGGACAGCTTCTACACCATGGCGAGCGGCGGTCTCGGCTACAGCCTGCCGGCCGCGGTCGGCATGGCGCTCGGCCGCAGCGGTTGTCGCATCGTCTGCCTGATCGGCGACGGCTCGGCGATGTATTCGATCCAGGCGCTATGGACCGCGGCGCAGCGCAAGCTGCCGCTGACGGTGGTGGTGCTCAACAACGCAGGCTACGGCGCGATGCGCTCGTTCAGCCAGGTCATGCAGGTGCGCAACGTGCCAGGGCTCGAATTGCCCGATATCGATTTCGTCAAGATCGCCGAAGGCATGGGCTGCCACGCGGTACGCGTGACGAAGGCCGCGGAGCTTCCGGCCGCGCTGAAGCGTGGCCTCACGCATGAGGGCACCAGCCTGATCGAGGTGGTCGTGGATTCGTCGGTGCCGCTGCTCTACGCACAAAAGAGCTAACGTTTCTTAGCACTCGGGGGCGGTCGCGGAACTCAGCTTCGTGTGCTCTCACTAATCAGTTTGAGGTCGATCCTGTCGATCAGATCAGAACGGAGCAGCTCCGCCGCGCCTATATCGGCCAACGTCTGTTGCAATGTACTGACATTCGATCCGAGCGATACGATTCCGCCCAGCACCAGGGCTATCGATCCAATGGCGGCGACTTGATTGGGCCCGAACAGGCCGAGCATCATAACGATCAGCAATGCAATACCGCCTGCGATTGCAGCCTTCGAAAATAAAATGATTTTCCTGCATCGCTCGGCAACTTCGGCTAGTTGCTCGAGCCGAGCTTCGAGCATTGAAATCTCGTCGATGGGCTCGTCTTCGATCATCGAACTCAAGATCCAAATCCGGAGATCACGAATCTATCAGATTTTTGCAGAGCAGACGATCTCCCGAGCGAACTCCGTTGCTTCATTGAAATCGAAGGCCGCACGCGGCTGAGCGCCTATGGCGCCGCGCAGGCAAGGGAACTTGTCAGAAATGAAGAGAAACAGCAATCCGGAACTGTTGAACCCGGATCGCGTTAGTCTTTCCCGCCGACTGCATTTTGTCTCAGATACCCACAACCATTCATGGAGGCGACGATGCGAGCGATCATTGCGTTTGCCTGTCTTTCAATCCTCGCAAAGCCAGCACTCGCCCAACAGCCCGACATCCAGACCCTTGCCGTCGGCCCTTGGACGATAGCGACAACATATAAAGCCGATAAGTTCGAGAACTGCACCATGACGCGATCCAGCGATGGTCTAGGCATCATGTTCATACGCAACCAGGAAGGCCTTCTGCTATCGCTCGATTCGCCCAAATGGAGGCTTGAACGGGGTAAAGCTTACTCCGTTCGCCTGTCTGCGGGTTCGCGCTCGGTCGACGCGAAGGCCCTGGCGGAATCGAAATCAGTGACGATCGCGCTAGCCGACGCGCCGTTCAACGAACGATTGCGAATCGCCAACGTTCTCGAAGTTCGAGGCGAAGGGATGACTCTCCGTCTGCCGCTGGATGGAAGCGCGGCAGCGCTTGAACGTCTTGATGTATGTTTCGACAAGAATCTTCGACAGAGTCCGGAATCGAACCCGTTCGTTGCACCCGCCAGAAGGCCTTGAGCCACGCTGGGTTAGTTGGCTTATCTCGCTCTATCGACGCTGCGGACAGACGTATCCCGCGACCAGATGCGGTCGCGCACTAATCGGACAATCTGTCACGCGAGAAGGCGACCCCAGCTTTCCCGGGGTCGCTCTCAAGATGAGTTCGGGCGACTATCGCTGATGACCGAGGCCTATCCCGAGCTGAGAGGCCTTTGCACGAAGCGCGCTTACGGTTCGCTTCAGCTCCCTCGAAATTTTCCCGACCGGAGTGCGTGCCTTTGAATGCTTCTTCAAAGTCCGGAGATCCGTTGCGGTCCATTCGCGACGAACTGACCTCTTTTTGCTCTTCTTCAATTTCCAAGCTCCTGCTGCATAAAAGGACTTGTGGCTTACCAAAATCGCAGCGCACCTCAAGTCATCAGTAGTGATCAAATAGTGCGGTCGCGTTCCTAGAGCGACAATTTATTCAACGTTTTGATTGCGGCGCATCTCGCAAAGGTGCCGCTTGAGCCTATTGCTGGACCGATCATTCGGCTTTCTCACCAGAGTGGCGTGACAGAAATTTTCCTGCATTTCGAGTTTCTGATCCGAGTGGCGGGACAAATCCGCCTTGAACTTGTCGCATCGCTCAGGTCGATCTCAACGCGCCGGCACTATAGCATGGAACGATTGCCATTTCCTCCCGTTTTACGATTGAGCGCCGCGGTTCTTCCAACGGTCCGAGAATCGAGGGACGCGGAGCTACGTTTCGCGCTTGCCAACATATGGAGATCGTCATGCGCTCTGTTGTTCTGGTCCTGGTCATTCTTCTGAGTGAGACTTCGCTATCTTTTGCGCAGGGTCACATGGGCACGCCACAAGAGCAGCAGGCCTGCAGGCGCGATGCGCAGCGCTTCTGCCGCAAGCAATTGGCAGATGACACAGCGGTTCAACAATGCCTGCAGCAGAACAGGACCAGACTGAGCAAGGGCTGTCAAAAAGTATTTGCCAGCCACGGCATGTAAGCCGGCTGAAAATGTTATCCGTTATGGCGTCACGATGTTGAACCAGAAATATTGGTTTAGATCGACGAGATAGCCCATGAACTCACCGAACTTCGCCTGATTGCCGGCAAACCTGACCTGGCCGGTCTTGACGGCGTCCTCGAACGACACCTGCTTGGTCAACACCTTGGTCAAAGTGGCACGATCCACAGTTACGGTGACATCGGCCTTGGCATTGGTGTAATCGGGCCAATGGTTGAGCACGGAGTTCTCCAGGAAGAGCGCGTGCTTCTCATTGATGTCAGGGAATATCCAGTTGACCGCAAGCGTCTTGCCGTCCGCCTTCTTGGCATCGAGCTGCACGGCCATGTAACCAAATAACAGCTCAGGCGACATGCTGCCAACGATGTCGGCGCTGGCTGGATTGCCTGTCGCCTGCTTCTTGACGCCATGCCGAAGCTCATCGGCGCCCGTCAGATAGAAGCCCCGCCAGGGGCCGGATTCCGCCTGATAACCCATCTGTTCCAGGATATCGGCTTGCAGATTCTTCGCCTCCTGATTGTCGGGCTGGGCAAACACCAGGTGGTTCACCAGTTCAGCGCCCCACCGATAGTCGCCCTTCTCGAATGCCTCGCGTCCGAGCTTCATGACAGCGCCGGGTCCACCCATCGCCGCTACATACTTGCCTGCGACTTCGACCGGCGGCAGCGGGTTCAAGGTCGCGGGGTTGCCGTCGAAATATCCCAGATAAAAATTGTAGACGGCACGCACGTTGTGGCTTTGCGTGCCATAGTAACCCTGGCTCGCCCAGTGATTGGCGAGCGATTGAGGCAACATCACGAGGCCCGGCAACTCCCTCATGGTGTAACCCATGTTCGCGTAGTGCAGGGTCTGGTCGTGCATGAATTTGTAGGTGTCGCGCTGCACCTTCAGAAGCTGCGTAATTTCGTTGTTCCCCCAGGTGGGCCAATGGTGCATCGTGATCTGCACCTCATACTGACCGCCCCACATCTGAAGGGCTTGGTTCAGGTACATCGGCCACAGCCGCGCGTCCCGCGTCTTGGCGCCGCGCAACGTATAGAGATTGTGCATCGTGCGTGTGGCATCCTCGGCCGTATTGATCAGCTTGAACTTCGGCAGATACCACATTATCTCGGCCGGAGCCTCCGAGCCCGGTGCCAATAGGAACTCGTACTCAATGCCGTCGATGATCCGCTTCTCGCCGGTCTTCGTGATCAGATCGGTCGGCGCGATCAGCGTGACCGTGCCGCTCGATGTCGTGACACCCAACCCCGCCGTCACCGAGCCCCGCGGTCCGGGGGCAACCAGGTTTCCGTACATATAGGACGCACGGCGTCCCATGGCCGGGCCTGCAAACAGGTTCTCGGCGACGAAGTTCTCGAGAAAACCTTCGGGCGCGAAAATCCTGACCTTGCCCGACGTCACGTCGGCTTCGTCGACGATGCCCCGCACGCCGCCAGCGTGATCGACGTGGGAATGCGAATAGATCACGGCCACGACCGGTTTCCTCGGCCGATTTTGGTAGTAAAGGTCGAGTGCAGCGCGCGCGGTTTCGGCCGATATCAAGGGATCGTATATCGTGATGCCCTGCTCACCCTCGATGATGGTCAGGTTCGACAGGTCCGCGCCACGCACCTGATAGACGCCTGGAACCACTTCATAGAGACCGGCTTCCATCAGAAGCTGCGACATGCGCCAAAGGCTCGGATTGACGGTGTCGGGCGCGGCCGTGCCATCCTTGATGAAACCAGCGAACCTCGAAAGATCCCAAACAATCCTGCCATTCTTGTCCCTGATGACGCCGCTATCAGGCAATCGCGCGATCAGGCCACGCTTGGCGTTTGCGAAATCCGCATTGTCTGACCACGGCAATGAGGCCGTGGAGGCCTTGTTGAACTCCAGCGTGGATGGCGACGCCGGCTTGGAATCGCTGGACGTCTGCGCGCGCGCAATCGTGGCCGCTAGCGCCAAGATCAATCCTGCCGCCATGACACGGAAGGTGCATTTGGGGTAGGAGCCCGGCAACGACCGGCAGCCTAAGATGATGGTTTGTGTCAATGTCCCTCTCCTTGGTCCCTGCATCGATTGACATTATCGACCGCAGGCACGCGCCTCCGAATTCTCGGCAGTCTTCGTGTCCTCTTCTATCGGGAGCGGGGAAGCGATCCTATGCAACTTCGGCAATCGGCCAACGATTCTTCGCCTCCGACGCAGCTATAAGCTGGAATCGGCAAGCCGGGCCGAATACCGCGATGTCCTGTGATCGCATCTCAGTATGCCTTGAGAGCAAAAACGAGTCGGTTTGAGCCCAATAACGAACGGCCAGCACGTCGCAGCGCCGGCGGTCGTCACCCCCCGCTCTACGGTACGTCCGATCCGGCCTAAGAGCCGACGTGTATCGCAAGTCGCGTTTTGACCCCAAGCTGCCTAACCAACGAGTCGGCCGCCCGAGCTAGTTTGGACAGCCAAGCTTTGGCGGATAGCCATCACCGCACAGGGATTAGGTAGCGCTCACGACAGTTGGTTGCTTGGCAATGTCTGGGGCGGCGGGAAGGCTGAACTCAAAAATCGCGCCGCGAGGCACATTAGCCTTCGCCGACAATCGGCCCCCATGCGCTTCGATGATCGAGCGACAAATCGACAGCCCCAGCCCAAGACCGCCAGGCTTGGTCGTGTAGAAGGCGTCGAAAAGATGATCGAGAGTCTCTAGTGCCAGTCCTGGTCCCGAATCTCGCACCGCGACGAGAATGACGTCAGATTCCGTTTTCCGGGTACTGATAAGCAACTCTCTCGCGCCCTCGCCAATACTGTTCATAGCTTCGACTGCATTCATCACGAGATTCAGCATCACTTGTTGGAGTTGCACCCGGTCGCCTTCCAACGGTTGTGTGCCTTCTTCCAGATCCGTGTGCACCGAAATGCCGTTCTTCATCGTTTCGCCGCGGGCGAGCTCAACGACCTCGCGGATTGCATCATTGATGTTCAGGATTTCCTTCCTCGGTTGCGCTTTTTTGATCATGTCCCGGATTCGTTCGACGACATCGCCGGCTCGCATGCCGTCGTTAACGATATAACCGAACGTCTGCCGGGCTTTTTCCAGATTTGGCGGTTGAGCGCCCAGCCAGCTCAGTCCGGCCTGCGCGTTGGTCACCATCGCGGCGACGGGCTGCTTCACTTCATGGGCGATCGAAGCTGCGAGTTGGCCCATGGTGGCGACGCGATTGGCGTGCGCAAGCGCCAGCGTGCGTTGCTTCTCGACTTCGAGCAGGCGCACGTTTTCGATCGCGATCGCCGCCTGATCGGCGAATGTCTCGAGGAGCGCGATCTGTTTGTCGGAGAATGGTCGGACCTCCCATCGCCGGAACAGAATTACTCCAATGGGGGTTCGCTCACGCAACAACGGTGTCCCGAGCGTGGTGCGATGGCCCTGGCGTTTTGCATCACTGCTGCCCGACGGGTACTCGCCATCCTCTGCGACGAGATCGTGGACATGAACCGACCGCCGATCACATATAGCTCGTCCTATCACCCTGTCGCGATTTAAGGGAAATCCCTCACGGGCTTGAATGTGCACCGGAAGCTCCCCGTATGAAGCCACCAAGCGAAGAAGGTTGTTCTCCAGGCGGTAGATCTCCGCATTGTTCGAGTCGCAGAGGCGTGCGGCATGTTCGGCCACCGTTTCCAGCACCGACTGAAGTGGCGAATCCGAGATGAGGCGCAGCATCTCGGAGGTGGCAGTTTGCTGCTTCGTAGCCTCGATCAAGCGCTCCCGCGCGTTAGCGATCTGCCGCTTGCATGCTTTAAGCTGTCGTTCGAGATCGGCGCGGCTTTTGGTAGCTCGACCAACGCGCGCCTTCGCGCCGGTCGAATGAAGCTTGCGATCTCGCGTTCGGCTCTTCGCCCAATTGCGAGCCAAGGTCACCTCCGTTGCCAGACACCGTCCAATGCTGGTCGTCGCAGCCGGGGACGGGCCTGCGGTGAGAATATCAGATAGCCCAGAGCGCGCATCAGCATATATTACTGCCTTCGACAACCGGTGTCGGAGCCCTTCTGGTGGCGCAGATAAGAAGGCCAGCCCCTCCGGGCCATGTCGCCTTCCGGCCCTTCTGAGACTTGTAGGTGCAGCCGAATATCCGGTTTGCGCAGAAACCGGCCGCGCTGATGGTCGGGAACTCGAAATTCGACAATGTCGGACGAAGGGGACTCGCAATTGACAGAAACTAGACTTCAAATCCGTTTGTCGGGCTGAATCGAACGTATTGGCCTTCGCGTCCCGCCAGACTCGTAGTTCACTCTTAAGCACAATCAGCCGACGGCTGCACATCATAATGCTTAGCCGGCCTCACTCCAGGATGAAAGTGCGCAACACGAACTACCCGTCAACGTTGTGACGTGCCGCAGAGCCGGGAAGGAGAATGTTGGCTGCCCAGTTGCCTTAACCGGGAAGTCCGGCACGTGGACCGCTATGCAGCGTTGTGCCGCAGCGCCGCCCCTTGGTCGAGCAGCCCGGCTTCAACCAGCGCTGCCCGGATTCGTGCGATTTCCGCATCCGTTATCTTGACCAAAGGCGGGCGCACTACAGCACGAGGCAGTTTTCCAAGCAGCACCAAGGCTTCCTTCATGCGGTTATGCATATCGACGAAGGGATCGGCGTAGAACACGCGCGCCAATGGATAAATCCGGTCGTTGAGCCGACGGGCTTCTGCAAGATCATTGGTCTGTACCGCGCGAAAGAGCCTGGCTTGAAGATCGGCGATCACGCTGCCGCTGCCCGACAGCAAGCCATTGCAGCCTAGCACCAGAGAACTCAACAGCCATGCACTGTTGGTCGACAGCACGTTGACGGAGGGCTTGCGCCCCTGCAATGCGCGAATCTGGCTCTCGTGCTGCGGCACCAGTGGCGTCCAATCCTTGATTGCGCGGATCGTAGGCACCTCAGCGAACAGCCGCTCCAGCGTCGCCGCCGGATAGCCCTGCCCCGTAGCCAAGGGATACTGAAACACGATCATTGGCAGGTCGGACGCATCGCGGATGGTCTTGAAATGGGCCAGCACCATCTCGGCCGATTGGCCAAGCGTGAACGGTGCCGGCGGGAACACCAGCAGCGCCGAAGCCCCGCCGCCCTGCGCCTGCCGCGCGATGCGCGCCGCCTCCAGGCCGCCGTCTGCCCAGACACCATGGATGATCGGCAAAGTGCTGCCGACTTCTTCCCCCGTGATCTCCATGACGCGGCGCTGCTCGTCGCTCGTGCAGGATGCGACTTCTGTGGAGTGCGCGTTGATCGTGACCGCTGACAATCCGTGCACCGCCGCGACATCGCGCAAGTGAGCTCGAAAGCTCTGCTCGTCGATCGATAGATCTTCGTGGAACGGCAGCAGCACCGCCGGGATCACACCCTGGGGCACGAAATCCGGATACCGGCCCATGTGTCGTCTCCTTCAGAGTTCCAGCCGTAAGTCTAAACCGGGATGACTTTTCTTCGAATCGTCATCCCACTTTAGCTCTTTGTTCGAGCATGATCTTTTCGGAAAACCGGTTTCCACTTTTCCGGATCATGCTCTAGCGCTTTCCCCGCCGATCAGCGAGTCACCCGATCGATTGGCTCGAACCGCCTTCTATCTCGCCTCTTTCGATGGTGAGGGTCACGTCGGCAAACGTCTCAAGCAGCTTCGGATTCGACTCCGTAATCAGCATCGTAATGTCTTTGTCCTGCGAACGAAGCCGACGGAGCGCTTCGGCGTATCGCTGCGCGAGAACAGGTGCAAGTCCCTGAAATGGCTCGTCGAGAATAAGGAGCCGGGTACCCAGCATAAGCGCCCGACCGAGCGCGACCATCTTGCCTTGTCCGCCCGAGACCGATCCCGCCGGACGCCTGGCAAGCTCGCTCAGCTCCGGCAACACGGCGTAGGCCCGTTCCAGCCTTCGTCGTGTCTCTTCAGGAGAGAGCTTTGCAACGCGACCAGGCAGAAGGATGTTTTCTTCCACGGTAAAAGCCGAAAACAGGCGGCGATCCTCAGGCGCATAGCCGACGCCCAGCGACGGCCGGCGGTGCGGCGGAATCGGCCCGAGGTCCTCGCCACCGAGCCGCACGGCGCCGATGGCTTTCGTGAAGCCCATGATGGTGCGAACGGTCGTGGTCTTGCCCGCACCATTGCGCCCGATGAGCGCGGCGCTCGCTCCGGGCTTCAGCGAGAAGCTGACATTGCGTAGCACCGGCGCATCGGCGATCGCGACATTGACATTCTCGAAACTCAGCATCGGTGTCATATTCCGATTACCTGCTCCCGAACCCTTGGGTCCGCCAGAACCTCCGCCGGCGTGCCGACCTTCTGGATCTTCCCGACGTTCCACACGGCGACGCGGTGGGCGTAACGCTCCACCATGTCCATGTCGTGCTCGACAAAGACCGACGTAACCTTCTCCTTCGCGAGCGCGGTGGTGAGAATATCCATGATCTCGAGCTTCTCGGATGACGCGACGCCAGAGGTTGGCTCGTCCATGAGCAGGAGCCTGGGCTTCAGCGCGAGCGCAAGCGCAATATCAACCAGCTTGCGCTGCCCTTCGGGCAGCTCCCGCGCCTTTCGTTCGGCATAAGACCCGACACCGACGAGCTCGAGCAGCCGCTCCATCTCGGACGCCTCCGGCAATCGCGAGAGAGCCGTGAAGCCTGACGGGTATCCCTGCCGCGAGGCCGCCGCGATCAGCATGTTTTCCATAACCGTCTGATCGAGGAAGAGCTGCGGAATCTGGAAGGCGCGAGCAATGCCGAGCTTGGTGATGGTCCGCGGAAGGTGCGCGGTAATATCCTGGCCGAGAAAAGTCACCGTACCGGCCTGCGGCCGGAGATAGCCCGTCGATATATTGAGGAACGTCGTCTTGCCGGCGCCGTTCGGTCCAATGATGGCAAGATTCTCGCCCTCATGGACGTCGAGGTTGATTCCATCCGCGGCGATAACCCCGCCGAACCGGATCTTGATGTCCTTCGCAGAGAGCAGGACGTCGGCCATCAGTGTCCCCCCTTGCCGGACTGGCTATACCGTTGCCTGAGACCGATCAGCCCGTTCGGCGCGTACAGGATGATCACGATCAGCACGACGCCGAGGATGAGCTGCCAGGAATCCGCGAGGTGAGCAGCCGCATAGAACCGGACGCACTCGAACATCGCGGCCCCCGCAAACGCGCCGAAAGCGTGGGCTCCGCCACCAAGGATCGCGATGAACACGAACTCGCCCGATTTGGTCCAGAAGCCAAACTCCGGCGTGGCGATCTGCTGGACGATTGCCACCAGCGTGCCGCCGATTCCGCCGAGGAATGCAGAGATCACGTACCCGATGAGCAGCACGCGGCGGGCCGACATTCCCAGATACTCGAGCCGGGTCTCGTTCGACTTGATCGCCCGCAGCATATGCCCGAGCGGGCTCTCGAGGTAGCGTTGCACGCCGTAGAATGCCGCGACCGCCGTCAACAGGCTCACGTAAAGAATGACGTACTGAAAGGTTTCCGGCGTGAAGGCAAACCCCAGCAGGCCGGGACGCGCCACGCGGATGCCGTCCGCGCCGTTGGTGTAGTGGAACATCTTCTCGAGCAGTGACCACAACACCATCGAGAACGCCAGATTGAGCATTCCGAAGAAGATTTCCCGGTAGCGGACCACGAACAGACCGACAATCAGGCCGAAGACGGTGGAAGATATGCCTCCGAGCACGAGAAAAAGCAGGATATCGCCGCCACCGACATATTTGCCCCAGAAGGCCGACGTGTAGGCGCCGATGGCGAAGAACATCGCGTGCCCGAAAGATACCTGTCCTGCCTGCAACAGCAGAACGATTCCGAGCACGACGATGCCCTTCGCGAGAATAAGCGCGAACAGGGTCGCCCAGCTCGACACGAACAGCGGTGCGACGGCGCTGACCAGGAAGAAGATGACTGCGGCCGTCGTGATCGGCTTGATGCGGCCCGCCATCAGATCTTTCTCACCTGGGCAGCACCGAACAGTCCGAACGGACGGACCAGAAGCACCAGCACCATCAACAGATAAGGCACGAGGACTTCGAACTCCGGCTGGAGGTAGATCACAAAGGCGCGCGTCAGGCCGATCATGAGGGCGGTGAGAGCGGTGCCCTCGATCTGCCCGAGACCCGCAGTTGCCGCTACCGCGAAAGAGAGCACGATCATGTCGGCGCCCATCCCGGGTACGAGTGATGTCGTCGGCGAGGCGAGCGCCCCGCCGAGCGCCGCCAAGCTCGCGCCAATGATGAACGTAACGAAATAGACGCGCCTGGCATCGATACCGATCGACGTGGACGCCTCACGATCCTCCGTGACGGCCAGGATCACCGCCCCGGCCAGGGTGCGGCGCAGGAAGTAGCGCAGGCCAAACAGCGTCGCGAGCGCCACGACCGGCAGCAGGATGACCTGGTAGGACGTGTAGTTCACGCCGAACACGGTCACGTTCGGCAGCAGCTTCAACGGCTCGGCCGCGAAGATCGGCTGCACGCCCCAGATCAAACGCTGCAGATTGTCCATGATCATGAAGGCGGCAAACGTGATCAGGAGCTGCAGGACATCGTCCCGTCCGTATAGCGGCCGCAGCAGAACGCGCTCAATGAAGCCGCCGCAAACTGCGCCGATCACGATGGAAGCAGCCAGCAGTGCGGGATAGGTGAGCCACGGCGACAGTGGCGCAACCTTGATGCTGAACGTCGCGGCGAGATAGGCGCCAAAGGCATACAGTGAGCCGTGCGCCACGTTCACCACGCGAAGCACGCCGAAGATCAGGCTGAGCCCGACGGAAACCAGGAACACCAGGGCGGCGTAGCTGATCCCGTCGAGGACGGCCAGTATGGCGAGAGTCGAGTTCATGGAGACCTTCAGGGAAGCCCGTCCCCGGCAGAGCCGGAGGACGGTGATGGAGCGCTACTGTTTGAAGGTCGGCACGTCCATCTTGGCAAACTCCGGCTTGAGCGTCTTGAGCCACTCGACCGACCGCACGCCCGCCGGGTTGGTGATCACCTTCGGATCGAAGATCATCATGTTATCGAGCAGTTTGAAGTCGTAGCCTGGAACGGATTTGGTGACGCCGACAAGCTGGGCTTCCAGACCCTGATTGTCCTCGGGCCTCAGCGTGACCGGCCTGCCGAAGCCGGTCGCGAACTCTGTGCCGGCGGCCGCATCCACGACTTGCTCCCGCGTCGGCCAGCTGCCGCCATTCGCCTTGATGGCCTTGTCATAGGTCGTTTGCAACGCCGTGAACGCCTGCGCCATGTGATAGACCGGATAGATCGGCCATGCGCCGGTCTTCGCCTTGAACGCTTCGTTGAAGGCCTTGAAGGCCGGATCATTCTTCTTTTCCGGATGCAGGAACCAGTGGTCCCCTCGTGCACCGACGATCAGGCCCTCGGGCAGATCCTTGCCCAATCGCTGGATTGACGATTCTCCGATACCGAGCACGAATGTCGATTGCTGCAACAGGCCACGTTGGCCCGCCTGGCGAACCAGAGTGTCGAGGTCACCGCCCCAGGCGGTGGTGAGCACGACGTCCGGTCGCAGCGCCAGCAAGCGGGAGACCTCCGTGGAATAGTCGGGCGCGCCGAACTTCGGGAACAGCTCCGCAACGACCTGGACGTCAGGCTTCATCGCCTTCAACGCAGTGGAGAATATCTCCCAGCTTTCGCGACCCCACGCGTAATCCTGATTGACGACTGCGATCGTCTTGAAGTCGGGCTTCACCTTGAGGAGATAGATCAGCACCGCCAGCATCTCAGGCGTGCCGTTCGCCTGGGTGCGGAAATTGTAGCGGTACTTCTTCGTCTCGAGAATGGAAGCAGCGCCGCAATCCCACATGAAGTTCATGACCTTGAGGTCTTCGGCAACCGGAACAAGCTGATTGCAGCTACCCGAGGAGATTGCAGCGAACGTCGCGTCAACCTTGTCGTCCTGCACCATGCGCCGGTAGTTCGAGACCAATGCTTCGCCGCCGGCGCCTTCGTCGATGAAGGAAAGCTTGACCGGTACTCCGCCGATACCACCTTTCTTATTGAGATCCTCCGCGATCATCTCGGCGGCGGCCTTTGCGGGAACGCCGAAAACGGAGGCCGGCCCGGACAGGAATGTCGCTATGCCGATCTTGATGTCCTGGGGTTTACCCTGCGCAAGAGCGGCACCTGCAAAAATTGCAGTTGCTGCGGCCGCCGCAAGTGCGGTCTTGAAATATTGCATTGGAAGCCCTCCCTGTTCTTTTCGACTATTGTATCTGGCCTGGTGGCCATTTTTCTTGCCGTAACGCTACTATAATTTGCGTCCTTTGCCAGCACTTACTGGCTGACCTCGGCACCGCTTTTGTCGTACGGATGGACTCATGAACCGATATCACCACGAGTAGGCTGTTAGCCGCAAATGCAGAAACGCCATGGCAGCGGCGCCCGGGATTCGCCGGCTGGCACTAGGATCTGCCCCGCAGGTGGAGCGCGAGAGCTTCAAATGTTCCAGCGATCACCGAGCTGGGGCCGTCCGATCCAGGCCCTGTTAAGACAGCGGGTTGCCCAGCCGAGCCGCGGTCTTCCTTGTAGTCGCGCTTGAGCTTCGTGGTAAGGGCCGACGTAGCGAAGCCGGGTCGGTATTGCGGAGTATACGCGTCGTATACGTGCAAGCGCACGTTCTGCGGCTTTCCTGTCCCGTTCGTCAAAAGCAAGTCCGAAACACATGCGAAGGCGGTCAGGCAGCAGCTCAGTGCTCAGGGCTTGATACCATCGCGGTATGCGCAACCATGGTCGTCCGCCGGCGAAGATCTGTCGAGCCACCTCGCCTGCGGTGCCAGTGACCGACAATGTGTCCGATCGCATCATGGCCTCGTTATAGGCGACAAATGATTCCCAATCCGCCGGCAAGTCAGTCGGCTTGAGTCCGAACAACGCCCCGAACAGCCGGCTTTCGGTCCAATACTGCTCGCGCTCCTCGACCGAGAGCGGAGGCAAGATCATGTCGTGCACCATGAGGGCGGTCTCGACGAGGGTCGCGTGAACCCACCGCAGCGCTGCGATCTCATTCGCGCGATAGGGTGAGCCGCTCTCGAACGGACCGACTGCTTCGGGCAAGCGGCCGACGATCGTGGCATGGCGGCGGTGTAGATGTCGGGCAGCAGCAAGAGCTGTATCGAGCGAGCCGAACACCATCGTAAACATAACGTCAAAGGTTCGATGAAAACGACCGATTGGATCCGCAAAAGTCCGGGAATGCTCGGCCACGGCGGCGGCGACCCACGGATGCGCGAGCTGAAGGAGCAAGGCACGGCCGGCGCCCAAGAAGATGACGGCTTCTCTATCGATCCTCCAGGTCATCGAGGCTGGACCAAAAATGCCCTCGGCAGATCCAGCAGCCCGAGCCCTGACGAAATCCAGAGTAGCCTCCAATTCGCTTGCGGAGACCAATGTGTACCCTTCCAAGTGGACGATGACAGTTTATTCCAGCAAGCTGTACAGTCCATCGCAAGTCAGCAGGTCGGCGCCGACACCACGCAGAAGAGTTAGATTCTTGCTTTTGACGCGTTTTCTTCGCGCGAGCCGGTATCCACTTCGCGCGAAAACGTCCGCTCAGGACGCCAGAAACCCTCCGTCGGCTGCCAGCACGTGACCGACCACGTAGGACGCGGCGTCCGACAGCAGCCAGACCACGGCTTCGGCGACTTCCTCGGGTTTGCCCATCCGCCGCAGCGGCAATCCGGCTGCGACGGCAGACATATCGCCGACGCCCGAGCGGAGCATCATGTCGGTCACGACACGGCCGGGCGCGATCGCGTTGATGGTGACGCCGCGTGGCGCGGCCTCCATCGCGGCCGAGCGCATCAGCGAGATCGCCGCCGCCTTCGACGCACAATAGAGCGAAAGCCCTGTATTTGGATTCCGGATGCCGCTCACCGATGTGTTGACGACGATCCTGCCCGCGCCTTGCGCGAACATGAGCGGGAGCTGGTAGCGCAGGCACAAGAAGACCGAACGGACATTGGTGTCGAATACCTCGTCGTAGACGGCGCTGCGCTGCTCCTCGACGCCGGCGCGACGCTCCTGGAAACCGGCATTGTTGAACGCCGCATCCAGCCTGCCGTATTGCTCGACCGCCGTCCGGACCAGTCGCTCGACCTCCTGCTCCTGCGTCACGTCCGTCCTGACTGCCAGAGCCTCTGCACCCAGAGCGTGGCATTCGGCCGCGGCCGATTCAATTTCGGCTTCGCGCCTGCCGGCGATCAGGATTGCCGCCGCTCCCTCTTCGGCCATTTTGATCGCGGTGGCGCGACCGATGCCGGTGCCACCGCCCGTCACGAGGCAAACCTTGCCCTTCATTCGGTTCTCGGCCGTGGTCCGACCGCTGGTTGCTGGCTCGCTCATCGGGCCGGACTCCGTTGTCTCGACAATAGTTGTATGATACAACTATTGTGCCGGAGTCAAGCCATGCCTTTCCGTGACCTGTCCCTCGTCGATGACATTCGCGCGGCCTCGCGGCTGATGGTGCGCGAGCTTGGCTTCATGGAGCAGACGGTGGCCGCGACCGACTATCCGCCGTCGGCCGTCCATACGATCCTGGAAATCGGCACAAGGGGTCCCCTGACCTCGGCCGAACTGTCTGAAATCCTCCATCTGGAGAAATCGAGCGTCAGCCGCATGGTGCGCAAGCTGATCGAGTGCGGCGAGCTGAAGGAAGCGGTCGATGCTGATGATGCGCGGATCAAGCAGCTCTCGTTGACGGCGAAGGGACGACGCACGCTCTCCGCCCTCCATGATTTCGGCCGGCGGCAAGTTTCCGGCGCACTCGAGCGTCTCAGCGAGACAGAGCGCAAGATCGTGCGCGATGGACTGATGATCTACGCACGCGCGCTCCAGGCCAGCCGCGACGCCGACGCGGAATTGAAGCTGCGCTACGCACAGAGCCAGGGCGTTTGAATCATATCCCGAAGGAAAAACCCGACCTGCACCGTTGGCGGCTAACGCAATTCGCACCCGCTGGCTCGACTCGCTAGACGGCAGAATAGAGGGGCCGTCGGCGCAACCTGCGCCCGGTCAGCCGAGTTCGATGCGGACGCCTTTCGCGCCGTTGAGCAGCCGCCTCAAATGATAGCTGGCGAGCGGATCATCGGCATGCGTTCCGACCAGTGCGGCGAAAGCCGGCATGGCCGCGGCGTCGCCCGACTCGAGCTTGGCGAAGGCCATCGCATATTGCGCTGTGGCCGGCGCATCGAACCCAGCGGCCGATAAAGGCTCGTGGGCACGCAACGGTTCGCTGCGTCCGCGCAGGACGAGATCGCCGACCGGCCGCCCCTTGAATTCCTGTGCCGCGCTTGCGACCGCGCCACTGACGCAGATCCGCGTGCCCAGCGCCTTGTTCGCGGCTTCCAGCCTGGCGGCGGTGTTGATCGTGTCGCCGTAGGCCGTGTAATCGAAGAAGCGGTCGCCGCCGAAATTGCCGACCAGCGCGGGGCCGGCGTGCACGCCGATCCGTGTGGCGCCGAAATCCACGCCTCTCTCTTTCCAACGCGCGCGGAACGCCTCGGCCCATTCATCGAGCGCCTGCGCGCAGGCGACCGCGCGGGTCGCGTAGTCGGGCTGGTCGCCGGGCGCATTGAACAGCACCTGGATCGCATCACCGATCACCTTCGCCACCGTTCCTTCATGAGCGAAGACGACATCCGTCAGGCCGCCGACATATTCGTTGAGCAGCTCCGCCAGCACCTCCGGCACGGCCGTCTCGACCAGCGAGGTGAAGCCCGTGATGTCGGTGAAGATCACGGCGACCTCGCGCCAGCGCACCTCCATGTCGTCGCCGTCGTCCCCGGCGGCAAGACGCTTGGCGAGCTCGGGTGAGAAATAGCGCGACAGCGAAGCGTGGGCGCGCTCCGCTTCCATCTGGCGGCGGCGTGCCTCGCGCAGGACCTCGATGTGACGCATCGTTTTCTCGATCGTCATTTCCAGGTCGGCGAAATCGATGGGCTTGGTCAGGAAGTCGAACGCGCCGCGATTCATCGCGGTGCGTATGTTGCTCATGTCGCCGTAGGCCGAGACGATGATGGTCGACTTCTTGTCGTCCGCCTCCTGCAGTTTCGCCAGCAGCGACAGGCCATCCATGCGCGGCATGTTGATGTCGGAGACCACAAGATCGACATGGGGATGCTGCTCGATCGACTGGAGGGCTTCAAGGCCGTCACGCGCGAAGACGAAGCTCACCAGCCCGTCGCGAATCTGCCTGCGGAATTTCTGGAGCACGAGCGCCTCCAGATCAGGCTCGTCGTCGACTACGAGGATGGTGGCGGTCATGCTGAGTGTTCCAACCTCGCGTCGATCTCCTGGCGGACCTGACCGAAGTCGATCGGCTTGGTCAACAGGCTCTCCGCGCCCCGCTCCAGGGCCCTCTTGCGCGTCGCGGTATCTCCGTAGGCCGTGATCATGATCACGGGAACGTCAGGCCGCCGGGCGCGGACCTCCGGCAGCATCTCCAGCCCGCTCATCCCGGGCATATTGATGTCGGAGAAAATCAGAATCAGCGAGTGCTCGCCGACGTCGGTGATGCGGGTCAAGGCTTCCGACGCCGACCCGGCGAAATCCATCACAAAACGCTGGGCGCGAAGATCGCGGCGAAATTGCTGGCGGAACAAGGCCTCCACATCGGGCTCGTCATCCACCACCAGAACCATCACACTCACGGCTAACCTCTGGTATCATCCGGAAAATTGCTTCTGCGCGGCAGCAGGATGGTGAACTCGGTAAACTCGCCGGGCTCGCTCTCGACGTTGATCGTGCCGCCATGCTGCTTCACGATGATGTCATGGCTCATGGAAAGTCCAAGGCCAGTGCCTTCGCCTGGCGGTTTGGTCGTAAAGAACGGGTTGAACATCTTCTCCTTTACCTCGGGCGGAATGCCGACACCGTTGTCGCGGATGCGGATTTCGACGTAATCGCCACGGCTATGTGTGCTGGCGCTGAGCGCAGGTTCAAACTCGGGACCATTTTCCCTGCCGCGCTTGGCGACCGCATAGAAGCCGTTCGAGATCAGGTTCAAGAGCACCCGGGTGATCTCCTGCGGGAACACCTCGACCGTGCCGGCGTCCGGATCGAGCTCGCGGCTGAGGGCAACATTGAACTGCGGCTTCTCGGCGCGCGCGCCGTGATAGGCGAGGTTGAGGCTCTCCTCGACCAGCGCGTTCACGTCGGTCGGCTGGTGCTCGCCGCTGCCCTCTCGCGAATGCAGGAGCATGTTCCTGACGATCGAATCGGCGCGCTGGCCGTGCTGCACGATCTTTTGCAGGTTGTCCTTCAACAGCCCGCTCAGTTCATCGACCTCGCCGCGAATGTTGTCGGCGAGTGCCGCTGATGCAAGCAAATCGTTCAACTCGCCCGTCAGTTCCGCCGAAAGTGCGGCAAAATTATTGACGAAGTTGAGCGGATTCTTGATCTCGTGCGCGATGCCGGCCGTGAGCTGACCGAGGGAGGCCAGTTTCTCGGTCTGGATCAGGCGGTCCTGCGCGGCGCGCAAATCATCGAGGGATTTTGCAAGCTCCCCGGTGCGGGCCTGGACTTCCTCGAACAGGCGGACATTGCCGATCGCAATCACCGCCTGGTCGGCGAAGGTCTGCAGGAGTGCGATCTGCTTGTCGGTGAACGGGTGCACCTCGTTGCGACGGAGCAGGATCGCGCCGATGCTTTCGTCGTCGCGCAACAGCGGTACCGACAGCACGGTACGAATGCGGGCCCCGGAGCGTTCGGTCAGCGCCTTGCTGTCCGGAAATTCATGGCCTTGCTCCGACATTGAGTCGCGCAAATGCACCGGCTTGCCGTCGAGAAAAGCGCGGCCGGCAGTCCACCCGCGGCTGATCGGCCATTTCTCGACATTGATCTCGATCGGCCCGTGATGGGCGCTGAAGCGGAGATCGTCGCCGTCCTTTAGCACCACTGCAGCGTCATAGGCATCGCAAAGCTCGCAGGCGCTTTCGACGATTGCCCTCAATGCCGGCCCGACATCTGTCGGCGAGGAAGCAATCACCTTCAGGATGTTGGCGCTGCCGGTCTGGTAGGTGAGGGCTTCCTGCAGATCGCGCGTCTTGGCCTGCACTTCGTTGAACAGCCGCGCGTTCTCGATCGCGATCACGGCCTGATCGGCGAATGTCCTGAGCAGGGCGATCTGGTTGTCGGCGAACGCTCCCGGTTCGGCGCGCGAAACACCGATCGTGCCGATCGCGACACCTTCGCGCAGCATGGGCACGACGATGATGCTTCGATATCCCCTGGCGCGCGCCATGTCCTTGACCGCTTGAGAGACATCGGGCTCGGCTTCGATGTCGGTGCGAAACGCGATGGTTGAGCTCTGCGCGACCCGGCTGTGAATTCCCGAAGACGTGAGCGGGGTGGGGAATGAATTCTCTATCTCCCTGTCTCCGGCTTGGCTTCCGGCAGTATGAGCTGCGAGATGAAGCATGTCACCGACAACGCGCGTGACAAGCCCCGTCTGGCCGCCGAGGAGCCGCCTCGCACTTTCGGCGATGGCGTCGAATACCGGCCGCACATCGGTCGGTGAGCTCGCGATGACGTTGAGAATTTCGGCGGTCGCGGTCTGCCGCTCCAGCGCTTCCCTCGTCGCGTTGAACAGGCCGACATTCTTGATCGCGATCACGGCCTGGTCGGCGAAGGTCTGCAACAGCCGGACCTGGTGCTCGCCGAACGCCCCGGTCGCCCGGCGTGTAGCGATGATGATACCGATGACCTCGCCCTCGCTCACCAGCGGGGCGAACAACATGCTGCGATAGCCGCGCGCACGCGCGATGTCCCGCGCGGCCGGCTCGAGCTCGGTGTCGGGCAGTTGCGCGGCCGTACCACCCGCCACGAGCTGGCAGGGCGGGAATTGAGCGAAGGGCACCGGGAACGCCGCTTGCAGCGCCCGATCGCCGGCCGGATCGGTCGGCGTGAAGGCCGCCAGATGGGCGGCGCCGTCGACATAGCGAAGCACCGCAGTGGAAAAGCCGCCGATCAGCCGGTTGGCATTGGCCGCGATGGCCTCGAACACCGGCTGCACGTCCGACGGTGAACCTGCCATCACTTTCAGGATCTCAGCGGTGGCGGTTTGCCGCTCCAGTGCTTCCCGTGTCTCATTGAACAGACGCGCGTTCTCGATCGCGATCACGGCCTGATCGGCGAACGTCTGCAGCAACTGCACGTGATCCGCGGCAAACGCGCCCGGCTCGGCACGCGTGACGCTGATCATGCCGACGGGCGTTCCGCGATTCATCAGCGGCATGAACAGGACGCTGCGGAAACCGCGCAGCCTTGCCAGCTCCTTGTTCAGTTGCGGGACGTCATCGGCCTCGCTGTCCGGAAACTGCACCGTCTCACCACCGCGAACCAGGGCAAAGGTCGGAAAGTCCGCGATCTGTCGCGGGAATGATGACGTCAATCCTTCGTCCGCATCGGGGCTGACCGGCGTATACGCCACCAGATGAAGCTCGTCGCCGATGAATTGGAGGACGGTGGCGGAGAAGGCGCCGAGCAGGCGCTTGGAGCTGGATGCGATCGCCTCGAATACCGGCCGGGCATCGGAGGGCGAGGCCGCGATGGTACGCAGGATCGCGGCACTGGCGCTCTGGCGATCACGCGCAATCGCAAGCTCGCTTCGCAGACGTGCATTCTCGGCCGCACCGGATTGCAATTGCTGCTCGAGCTCGTCGATCCTGCACCTCAGTTCGGCAGCCATGTCCTGGGAAAGCGCGGTCATTCATGATCCGGTTCGGCGTCGCGACGCGAGTGGCGCACTGCACGGCCGACGGAGGCCGCCAGCCAGGTTGCCGTATTACCACATCCCGCGCGGCTGGGAGCCAGTGCCTGCGGCCGCGGCTCTGCCCGCCAGTGATCTCTATGTCGGCTCGAAAGCGCCAGCCGGTAAGGGCCCCGGATCCTGGCCCGAAGCCGAACAACGTTCCGGGCGCGAGCATGTCGGCTGTCCGACGTAGGGCAGACATCGCTGTGCGCTCGTCTTGATCCGCTTTTGATCCAAGGGAGACATTGCCCCTGCCGTTCCGCTGTCCCCCTCGACGACCAGCGTGTTCCGGGACTCAGCGTATCGTGCGGCATCGGTTGTGCTGTTGCAGAGATGATCGATCTCAAACACAACTCGGGGCGCGATGTCGTAGGCCTCCCGAGGTTCATCCCGGGTTTGGGGCCGTCGCCGATGTCGTCGTTTTGGAAACCAATCGGAGTAGTATAAGTGGCATGTAGGTAGAGAAGCTGACCGCCCCGGTATTCGTTGCGATTGATCTATCTTCACCGCAAAGTGGTTCATGTTTGGGCGAAGGAACTCGGCACGTTTAGGCGAGGACGAGCTGTCATGAGCCGAGACAATCTAAATACCATACTAAATGTAATCGCAATGGTTGGAAGCATGGGCGACTTGAAAGCAACCAGTCAGATGGAAAACTTCGTGACAATTTCAGGCTGTTCCGGCGGCGGCAAATCGACCCTGCTGGCGGAGCTTCGGCGACGCGGCTTCACTACGATCGATGAGCCGGGACGGCGGGTCGTGGCCGAGCAAGTCAATTGCGGTGGGAGAGCGCTGCCGTGGGTGGATGCGGTTGCTTTTGCCCGGCGCGCGATCGAGGTGTCACTCGCCGATCGGGCCACTGCTGAAGTCGGCGCTCGCTGGATCTTTTTCGATAGAGGTTTGATCGATGCTTGCGCTGCGCTCCAGCATCTGACGGGAGAACGGGTCCTTCATAGTCTTGGTCTGGTTCATCGTTACAACAGACGCGCGTTCCTCACGCCGCCTTGGCCCGAGATCTACGCAACGGACCAGGCACGACGGCACAGTCTCGTTGAGGCCGTTGCGGAATACGAACGATTGATCAGCGTCTATCCGTCCCTGGGCTACGACATCCACGTGCTGCCGAAAGTGAGCGTCGCCGAGCGAGCCGACTGGATTCTAGCCTCACTCGAGTGCTGAGGCCCGATTGAGCCATAGGCGTCAGACCTGCGCCCTCAACGCCTCACCTCTTCCGCCTCGGCCCTGTGGAAAGCCCGCGGCGACGTTCATGATGGCAGCGTGGCTCCGGCTCCGAGCCACTGTTTGACCAGCGCCGCCAACGTGCCGTCGGCTGCAAGCGCCCCTAGCGCCCCGTTGATGGCATTGCGCAGCGCAACGTCTCCCTTGCGGACACAGATGCCAAGGCGCTCGACCGTGATGCCGGTCTCGACGACCCGAAGCCTCGGCCGGTCGCGCACGAACCAGGCCGTGACGGGTGCGAGTTTCATGAAGGCGTCGCAGCCTCCGCCTGTCAGATCGTCGAGCGCTTTCTCGATCTCGTGATAGGCATAGACGCGCACCCGCGCAGCGCGACTCTCGGCGACCAGTTTTTCGGCGACGGGCTGGCT
This sequence comes from Bradyrhizobium sp. USDA 10063, assembly GCF_054063735.1. Taxonomy (NCBI): domain Bacteria; kingdom Pseudomonadati; phylum Pseudomonadota; class Alphaproteobacteria; order Hyphomicrobiales; family Nitrobacteraceae; genus Bradyrhizobium; species Bradyrhizobium sp. USDA 10063. Next base: position 3,455,410 of record NZ_JBSSGP010000002.1, read on the forward strand.
GGTGTTGCCCTGCTGCACCCCGACGACCAGATCTTTGAGATCGGCGATGCCGTGCACGGCTGGATTGCGGATGACATCGACAACGAGTGATTGGCCTGAGATCGCATAGGGCGCGCAGAAATCGGCCATTTCCTCCCGTCCGGGCGTGATGGTGGTGCCGGAGGCGACGCAGTCGTAACTGCCGTCATCCAGACCGGCGAAGATGCCGTTGAAATCGGAGCCCGTATACGGGACGAGCTGCCATCTGCGGCGGAGCATCCCGGCAATGCGCTGCATTAGCGCAATGTCGAATCCCGCCGGACCATCTGTCGTCAAGAACTCGAATGGCGGATCGGGAAGCGCTGCCCCCACTCTCAAGGTTGACACGGCTCTGACCTTTGAAGCGCCAAGTTGAGAGGCCAACGGGCGATAGCTCCGCACTCAGCCATGATACGCAAACAGCTCGATTGGATCACTGAAGCCTCGCACCGGAAATTCGCCGACGCGTTCGAGATCGAAATCGCTTTGTACGAAGTCGGCGAACGCGCGGGACAATAGCACGTTTCTACCCAATTGCTTGGTCAGGGTTTCGAGACGCGACGCCATGTTGACCGCGGGACCGATGACGGTGAAGTCGAGCCGGGTGCGGGACCCGATATTGCCGTACATGACGTCTCCGACGTGGACGCCGATACCGTAATTCAGCGGCGCACGACCGGTTTCGCTGTTCTTTTCGTTCAGGGCAATCATGGCCTGACGGGCCTCAGTCACGGCATGCAGCAGATTTGCGCAGGCCGACGGCTGGCTGAGCGGAAAAATGGCGAGCAGGCCGTCGCCGATGAATTTCAGTATTTCCCCGCCATGTCGCGCGATCGGCTCCGACATCGCGTCAAAATAGCCGTTCAGAAGATCAATGACGTCATCGCGCGGCCAATTGTCGGAGATCCTGGTGAAATCGCGCAGATCGCAGATCATGATGGCTGCGCGTACCGTCGTCCCGCTTCCGCGCCTGGTGGCGCCGGCCAGAATCAGTTCGCCGGCGTGCGAGCCGACATAGGTTTCGAGCAGCGTTCGCGCCAGCCGGTTCTTGACACGGATTTCGCTGACCAGCGCCAGAATCGGCAACAATTTTAACAGGCGGGCGACATGCGCGTCGTCGAAACCTCCCACCCGGTCGGTTGCAAAGGTCACGATGTGCCGCTTGCCGAGCGTATGATACAGCGGCCACGCCACATAGTCGGTCAAGCCGCTAGCCCGCATCTCGTCGTAGACGGCGTGTTTGCGGCCCAGCGACGGATCGCGTTCGAGATTTTCGCGCACCTCGGCGGCACCGTTATGAATTTCGTTGACAGGACTATCGATGTATTCGGATCGCTCCGTCACATCGTAATCGACTCTCGCAATCTCGGCCTCGCGCATTCCGTCGACCCACATCATCCGGGCGCCGAGCCATTGGGGATGGTGGATCAGGATATGAAGCGACGCCCGCTTGACGGGAATGCCCGCTCGCTGAAGGCGGACACACAGCTCAGCGAAAATATTGTCAATGAAGCGCTCATCGCGCGTGTCGTTTGTCAGCCAGTGCACAACGTCATCGTCAGAATGCGCGGTGCCGGGATCGATGTTTGACGGCGCGTTCATATCTTGCTCCCGTAGCTTCAAAGCCCCGCCAGGAATCGCTCCAGCGCGGCGTTGGTTTCCGCCGGGGCTTCCTGCTGCACCCAGTGACCGACGCCCGGGAGGATAACCGATCCGCGAAAGTCGGTGCAGCCGATTCCGGGGTTCGCATAAAGATCCATGCCGGGAACGAACGCGCGAACCGCGTCGCGCTCGCCGGCCACAAAATACGACGGCTGCGTCACCGGCTTTCCGGCAAGCTCCGCCAATTCCCGAAAATCGACGTCCTGCGCGCGATAGCGATTGAGCGGCCCGCGGAAGCCGCCCGCGCGAAATGCGTCGACATAGACCTGCAAGTCCTGCTCGCTCATCCACTCCGGAAACGGCTGCGGATCGACCATCCCGTCGAGCAGTTTCGCGTCCGCAGGCTTGTGTTCGAGCCACTTGTTGAGCGGCGCGCTACCTGAGATGGCGAAATAGAGTTTTCGTAAGGCAACAGGGATGTCGGCCTCGAGCTCTTTCTCCGCCACGCCTTCGTCCTGGAAATAGATCTGATAGAAGAAGCGATCCTTGTAGGCAGCCTTCACGGCATCGAGAAAAGCTACAGGTCGTCTGGGGATGTACGGAACACTCAAACCGGCGACCGCCGTCACCTTGTTCGGATAGAGCAGCGCCGAATTCCAGACCATCGGCGCACCCCAATCGTGACCGATCAGGATCGCCTTGCCATCACCCAATTGATCGATCACGGCGGCGATATCGGACGCCAGATTGCGGATGGTGTAGGCGGCAATCTCCTGCGGCTTGGAGCTCTGCCCGTAGCCGCGCACATCAAGCGCCGCGACCGTGTAGCCTCGCTCCGAGAAATACCCGATCTGGTGACGCCAAGAGTACCAAAGCTCGGGAAAGCCGTGAACGCAGAGGATCAGGGGACCACGGCCGGCGAGCGCAACATTCAGGTTGATCGATCCGTTCCGCACCGTGACGAAATCCATGACGTCCTCGCAGATTTTCAGGGTTCCCGGTTCTTACTCTTACTCAAGCTTCCGCGGATGGAAAGGACGTGGATGCCCGAACACGGCTACATCTGTAATGCGGAGCCACGCGGAAAGTCCTCTTGCCTGAGCGAATAGTATGGAGCGCGCAGCTTTCTCCCACTGTCGTCCCGGGCTTGACCCGGGACCCATAACCACAGGCGTTAGTGGTGAACTCCGCTGCAACTGCTTGCTCGCGCCACAACAACTCCCTGTGGTTATGGGTCCCCGCTTTCCGCGGGGACGACGCGTGTTGTTGTGGCGAGTGCGCGTCGATTAATCCCCGTCCTTCGACGACCAAACGCTGCGCGAAAGTATGAGTCGCGCCGCCTGCGCTTATTTCCCGTGCTCCTCGCGCATCCTGGCCTGGATCTTGGCCATGCCGCCGATCCAGCGGTCGTAGTTCTCGGTCTTCTTGCGCATATAGCCTAGCACCTGCGGATGCGGCAGGATCAGGAAGGTCTCCTGCTCGATGCCGCGCAGCGCGTCCTGCGCGACCTGCTCTGCCGTGAGGTCGCCGTCGCCGGATTGCGGGCCCTTCGGGATCGAGCGCAGCATGTTGGTGTCGACACCCTGCGGGCAGAGGATCGAGACCTTGATGCCGTCGGCGCGGTGGGAGATCGCGAGGTTTTCGGCAAAGCCGACCGCGGCGTGCTTAGTGGTGGAATAAGCGGGGCTGCCGACCTGCGACAACAGGCCGGCCGCGGAGATCGTATTGAGGAAATAGCCGCCGCCGCGCGCCTTCATGCGCGGGATCAGATGCCGCGCGGCATAGACATGCGCCATCACATGGATCGCCCAGCTTCGTGCCCACGGCTCATCCGAGGTGCCGCCGGCATTGACGGAGAGCGGATCGAAGCCGCCACCGATGCCGGCATTGGAGCAGAACAGCGCGATCGGGCCGAACATCCGCTCGGTCGCCTCGATCACATGCAGGACATTCTTCTCCTGCCCGACATCGCATTTGAACGCCGCGCCGCCGACGGAGGCCGCGACCTTTTCGGCAGCCGCATGGTCGAGATCGACGACCACCACCTTCGCGGCACCCGCGCGGTGGAATACCTCGCACAACGCCTTGCCGATGCCATTGCCGCCACCGGTGACGACCACGACTTTCTCTGCCACCTGCATGGCGCCCTCCCGATCTCTGTATTTGTCAGCGCCTCAGCTCGCGAGCACGAGGTCGAGGATCGCCGTATAGTGGCAGGCCGCGCCAAGCAAGACAAAACAATGCCAGATCGCATTCTGGAAGCGGAGCCGCTGCCAGGCGTGGAATACCACGCCGAGACTGTACGATAGGCCGCCCGCGACCACGAACCACAGCGCCATCGCCGGCAGCGCCTTCACCACCGCATCATAGAGCATCAGGCCGCTCCAGCCCATGGCGAGGTAGAGACCGACCGACAGGCGGTCGAAGCGGCCCGGCAGCGTCAGCTTCAGCACGATGCCGACGATCGCCACGCACCAGACCCCGACCAGGAGCGCGATGGCAAAGTAGCTCTCCCGCAATTCCATGATGAAGGGCGTATAGGTCGCAGCGATCAGAACATAGATCGCCGAATGGTCGAAGCGGCGCAGCACCCATTTGGCGCGCGACACCGGCCAGAGATTATAGGTCGCCGACAGCACCAGCATGGCCAAGAGGCCCGCGACGTAAACTGAGACCACCGCGACATCGCGCGGCGTCGCGTAGACCGCCGTCAGCACGATCAGCACGGTGGCGGCGATCAGCCCGAAGCAGATGCCGACGACATGGACGATGCCGTCGGCGATCAGTTCGGCGCGGTCATAGTTCCAGATCACGGCGCCGGCCGCGTGGAACGAATTGGAGGCGAGTTGCTTCAGTCGGAATATCGTCATGACCAGTCGGCGCGCACCAGTGAGGCAGCGAGGGGATATCGGCGTTGGGAGGTTAGCCGATCTACTACCCCATCGTCGTGGCTGTTTTTTGAACCGGCGATGAACAGGCCCGCCCGCCAGGGACTGAGGAAGTGCTTGATTTTGGTCCATCAATTGCCATTTTGCCGATAAGTTGCTCTGTGAATTGCCCTCCCGCCGGGTTTCGTTATCGCCTGCATGGCTCCCAGTCTCACCGATATCGTCGAGGAAGCGCGCCTGTCGGCGCGGGCGCTCTGGGACTATGGCGACAGTTTCTTCAACCCGACCGTGCGGCTCGGCGTCACCGGATTATCGCGTGCCGGCAAGACGGTGTTCATCACGGCGCTGATCCATGGATTGACCCGCGGCGGCCGCTTTCCGGTGTTCGAGGCCTATGCCTCGGGCCGGATCGCTCGCGCCCATCTGGAGCCGCAGCCGGACGACGCGGTGCCGCGTTTCGACTACGAGAATCATGTCCGCACCCTCGTCGAGGAACGGCGCTGGCCGAACTCGACCACCGACATCAGCGAGCTTCGCCTCGTCATCGACTACCAGCGGCAAAATGGCGCGGATCGCACCCTCACCCTCGACATCGTCGACTACCCCGGCGAGTGGCTGCTCGACCTGCCGCTGCTCGGCAAGAGTTTCGAGCAATGGTCGACTGAGGGCCTCGCGCTTTCGCGCGAGCCGCTTCGCGCCGGACTTGCCGCACCCTGGCATGAGCATCTGAGGACACTGGATCCCGAAGACCGCGAGGATGAGCAGGCGGCGCTAAAGGCAGCAAAACTCTTCACCGACTATCTTCGCGCCTGCCGCGACGAACGCTTTGCCATGAGCCTCTTGCCGCCTGGCCGCTTCCTGATGCCGGGCAGCCTCGCCGGCTCGCCGGCGCTGACCTTTGCGCCGCTCGAAGTTCCCATCGACGGCACCGCGCCCGACGGCTCGCTGTGGGCGATGATGCGGCGGCGCTATGAGGCCTATAAGGACGTCGTGGTCCGCCCGTTCTTCCGCGATCATTTTGCACGGCTCGACCGCCAGATCGTGCTGGTCGATGCGCTCGCCGCCTTCAATGCCGGGCCTGAGGCGCTGCACGATCTCGAGGCCGCGCTCGCCGGCATCCTGGATTGCTTCCGCATCGGGCGCAGCACGATCCTGAGTGCGCTGTTCCGGCCGCGGATCGACCGCATCCTGTTCGCTGCGACCAAGGCCGACCATCTGCATCACCAGAGCCATGACCGGCTGGAAGCGATCCTGCGCCGAACGGTGGCGAAAGCCGCCGACCGCGCCGAATTCGCCGGTGCCGCGATCGACGTGGTGGCGCTGGCCGCGGTGCGCGCGACCCGCGAAGCGCAGGTGGCGCGCGGCCGGGAAAAGCTGCCGTCGATCCTGGGCACGCCGGCGCCCGGCGAAACGGCCAATGGCGAGACGTTCGACGGAGAGACCGAAGTGGCGACCTTTCCGGGCGACCTGCCTGTTGACCCGGACGAGCTGTTCAGGGGTACTTTCCGCGGCCTGTCGAGTGCGGCGGCCGACAAGGCCGATTACCGCTTCCTGCGATTTCGGCCGCCGAAGCTGGTGCGGGAGGGTGACGAGGAACCCGCCCTGCCCCATATCCGCCTAGACCGCGCGCTCCAGTTCCTGATCGGAGACCGATTGCAATGAGCGAGAAAACGCCCCACCGGCGGCCGGCGACCTTCAAGCTCGACGACCCCTCCGTGATCGTGATCGACGCGGACGAGAAGGGCCGGCCCGCCCGCGGCACCATCCAGATCACGCCGGAGCCTGATCCGACGCTGCTGCCGGTGCCGGTCGATGCGCCGCAGGTAGCTGCGCGCCGCGGCTTCCGCTGGGGCACGCTATTCTGGGCGGCTTCCGGCGGATTGATGCTGCTCGGCGCAGGCCTCGGCGTCATCAACCTGATCGAAGACCTGTTTGCGCGCAACGAAGGGCTTGGCTTCGTCGGACTTGCATTGGCCGTCGTTGCAACGGTCGCGTTGTTCGTCGTCATCGGCCGCGAGGCCTTCGGTTTGGCGCGGCTGACGACGATCGAGAAACTGCATCAGCGCGCCGCGGAGGTGCTGCTCAGCGACGAGCGCGCAGCGAGCCGGGCGATCGTGAACGACCTGCTCAAGCTCGCGCACGAGAACCCGCAGCTCGCCCGCGCCCGCGCCACGCTGCAGGGCCATGCCGACGACATCATCGACGGCGCCGACATGATCAAGCTCGCCGAACGCGAATTGCTGACGCCGCTCGATGAAGAGGCGCGCCGCCTGGTGTCGTCAGCGGCGCAGCGGGTCTCGGTCGTCACCGCGGTGAGCCCGCGCGCGGCGATCGACGTGCTGTTCGTGTTCGTGGCAGCGCTGCGCATGATCCGGCAATTGGCCTATCTCTATGGCGGCCGGCCCGGCGCGCTCGGCATGTTCAGCCTGATGCGCCAGGTCATCGCGCATCTCGCGATCACCGGCGGCATGGCCGCAAGCGACAGCCTGATCCAGCAGATGCTCGGCCACGGCATCGCCGCCAAGCTGTCCCAGCGCCTCGGCGAAGGCGTCCTCAACGGCCTCCTCACCGCCCGCCTCGGACTGGCGGCGATCGAAGTGACGAGGCCACTGCCGTTCACGGCGCTGCCGCGGCCGGCGCTGGCTGATCTTGCGAAGGACCTGCTGCGCAAGCGCGACGACGAAGAGCGATAGCGAGGAAGAGTTGTAGGGTGGGCAAAGCGACCTCATTCACGGCCGGCGCAACAAGCACCAGCGCAAGCGTGCCCACCATCACAAGCGGAGTGCTGATGGTGGGCACGCTACGCTTTGCCCACCCTCATATGGGGCTTTGTGAGTCAAGGCTCTTGAACCGGTGCGGGTTGGGTTTTTGCAGTGAGAGGGCGGCGCGCGGAGCCATGCGTAGCGCAGCGCGACGACCGGGCCCCGGGCGAGGATTGGCTTCCGAAGATTTCTGCAGCTCACTGCATCACCTCATATCCGGTCGGATCGGCTGATCCGTACCCACATTCCGCATGCTTGCGGCGAGGAAGCCAAGAGGATGAGACCCATCTACAAAGCGGCCTGGTTGGGCCCCTGGGTGGCACGGTCATCATCCATCCTGTACGGGGCGCGCGGCGCGGAGCCGCCTCGCCCTGGTGGCGTGGTCCGGTGCTAGGCCTTCATCACGGCCTGCTCCGGAACAAGGCCGGTGGTGAGATAGCGCCACAGCGCCACGATCAGCTTGCGCGCCAGCGCGACGATGGCGATGCGCTTGGCGCGCTTGCCGGCGTTTTCGGTGCGGGTGCGGAACCAGCGGCTGAGCGCGCTGTCCGGCTGATGGCGCAGCCAGAGCCAGGCCAGTTCGATCGTCTTGTGGCGGGCGCGCCGGTTGCCGGCCTTGCTGATCCCCTGCTCGCGATCGATGCTGCCGCTTTGCCAGGGACTGGGCGCCAATCCGCAATAGCTGGCGACCTCGCGCCGGTTGCGGAAGTCCTTGTAGAACACCTCGTTCACCAGCGTCGCGGCAAACGCCGGGCCGAGCGCCTTGAGCTGCTGCAACTGATCCCGTCGCTTCGCCATCGGCGCCGGCGCCGCGGCGGCTTCCGCCGCGACTTCTGCCGCGACTTCTGTAGCGACTTGGGCCTGCTCCAGCGCCTTGAGCTGGTCGCGCACCAGCATCAGCCGGGCATGCTCGCGCTTCACTTCGGCCAGAAGCTGCGGCGGCAGCGGCTGCCCTTGCCAGTCCCGCTGCTGCTCCAGCCAGGCGAGCCAGGTCCGTCGTCGCAAGGTGCCGGCCGCCATGCCCAACAGGCGCAGCAGCGCCTTGATCCGGTTGGTGTGCCCCGTCTGCTCCTTCACCAGTCGTTCGCGTTCGCGGCTGGCGCGCCGGGCGTCCTCCTCGGCCACGCTCGGCACCCGGACGATCCGCACCACCCGCGGCTCGCCTCGCAAATGAGCCATCAAGGTGCGCAGCAGAAGCTCGCCATCGATCCGGTCTGTCTTCGCCCGCCGCGCCCGTTGCTCCACCGCGATGCTCGCCGGGTCGAAGATGAAGTTGGTGATCCCAGCCGCCGCGAGCAGCCGGTGCAGCCAGAAGCCGTCATAGCCAGCCTCGTAGCAGCTCACCACCCGCGGCGCCGCTCCAAGCTTCGCAGTCGCCCGGGCCTTGACCTGCTCGATCAGCGCCAGCAGCCCGGCGTGATCGCCGCCTTCCAGCTTGTGGCGCGATATCCGGTCCCGATCCGGACTGTGCAGCGTCACCAGCCACGTCTTCTGACTCAGTTCGATCGCAACGAAAATCGTGCCACAATGCCCGGCGGTGGGCGTGTTCTTGGTCAATGCTTGCATCAGACTCTCCGATGGTTCGAGTGTGGAAACCCAAACCTACCGGAAAGGGCGCGCTCACCGCCCCATGGAATCTACACCTCTCGCCTTGTGGCATCAGCATCGCCAGCACGCGCCAGCGGAATAGCGGCGAATCCGGCGGCGGCGAGAGTTCGGGGGTGTAGCCGGTCAGCTTTTCCAGCGAATAGCTGTCCATCACCATGCCGCGCCAGACGCGCTCGACGCGTTCGAGCGGCTGGCGCACGGCACCTGCCGAATCCAGGAATGGCATCTGGCTGTCGAGCTCACGCACGACATAGATGCCGGCATGATTGCGGACACGCTCCATGCCGGGATCGCGAAAGCCCTGGAAGCGGCCGCGCTCGTTGAGCTGAACCACCGGCACGCGGCCGTTGAAGAACCAGCGCAGCATCGCATAGGTGCGGTAGTCAGTGGTGGCGATCCAGGTCGCGCCCTGCTTCTGCAACTGATCTTCCACGCGCGCGGCGAGCTCTCGGTAGCCGGCCTCGCCGCCGATCGGATCGGTGCGGCCGATCAAATTGAAGGGGGTCGCGACATAATAAAGGAATACGCAGACGACGAAGGCGAGACCTGACATCACCGCGATCCGCGCCCAGGAGATGGTCGAGCGGATCATCCATTTCGGAAAACCTTCGCGCGGCAGCATGGCGATGTTGATGGCCGTGGCGGCAAAGCCGGCCGGCCACAGGAACATCGGCCAGGTGTCGCCAACACGGAGCGTCAGCGACTTCCACAGGAAATAGAAGAACGGCACGATCACCGCGGTCGAGAGCAGGATCGCGACCGGCTCGCGGGTGCGATAGCCGCGCCACGCAGTGAGCGTCACGCCCGACAGCACCACCGGCAGCACCACGAATCCGACGAGGCCGAGTTGCAGGGCGAAAAACTCGCCCAAGGTGCGAAGCGAGAACGGATGGTCGGCGGTGGCGCGCACCGCCTGGAAACGGAACGAGGCCCAGTCGTGCTGGTAATTCCAGATCAAGACCGGCGAGAACACCACGATTGCAATCACGGCGGCAAGATAGGGATAGGGGCTGGAGAGCCAGCGCCACCGCCAGGGAGGCACCAGCATGAACGCGACGACCCCCGGCACCAGCATGATCACGGTGAATTTCGATAGTAGCGCAAGCCCACCGAACAGGCCGGCGGCGAGCCACCAGCGCCCGTCGCCGCTTTCGGTGAGCCGCACCAGCGACCACAGCATCGCGACCGCAAACGGGATCATCGCGGTGTCGGGCGCGATCTTCGCCATCAACAGGCCGTAATAGAGCGCGGCCTCCGGCAACAGCAGCGCCAGCACGATCGCCCTGAAATCACGGGTGACGCGGCGGACGATGTCGGCGAGCAGCAATTGAGTTGCCAGCATCGCCAAGATGCCGGCGAAGCGCGCGCCGAGATTGGTATCGCCGAAGATCGCGGTGCCGAAGCGGATGAACCAGGCGATCATGGGCGGATGATCGAGGAACGACAGTACGTTCTCCTTCGACCAGGTCCAGTAATAGGCCTCGTCCGTGCGCAGGTCGAGCGTGCCCGCATAGACCAGGCGCATGACCGTCATCGCCGCGATCAGGGCGATCACTACAGGCCATGGCGGCGCGGCAGGATAGTCGTCCGCTGTGGCGCGGCTGGTTTTAAGCGGGATCTTCGTCACGGCCGCGCTTTTCCTAGACTCCTAACGGAGTGTCAACGTGTCGCGGGAAAAGAATGGTAAGTGGCGTCCCGGCGAGGCCGAACCCATGACACTGGTGTGTAACCTGGGCGCGGCAGGCGTGAAATCCGGCCTCTCCCACGGTGTTCAGCAATGGAATAAGGCATTAGATTTGACGATAGTAACTACGGATCACATGGCCTCCTCGGCGCGCGAGCAGTTAAGGGAATTTTTCCGCGGCATCGGCTTGCGGCAGGTCCGGCTCGCCAGCGGCACCATCCTGTTCGCCTATCTGGTCAGCCATTTCGTCAATCACGCGCTCGGCAACATCTCGCTGGAGGCGCTGGCCTGGGGCGTCGACTGGCACACCGCCTTCTGGCAATTCCCGCCCATTGCCTTCATCTTCTACGGCGCCTGCCTCGTGCATTCCGGGCTCGGCATCTGGGCGCTGTATCAGCGCCGCCAGTTCGGCTGGAAGGCGATCGAGCCGTTGCAACTCGTGCTGGGCTTGAGCATCCCGCTCCTGATCATCGCCCATATCGTCGGCGTGCGGCTCGGCCAGACGCTGTACGGGCACGAGAAGCTCTATCCGCAGGAACTCTATCTGTTCTTCATCAGCGCGCAACAGAGGCTGTGGCTGATGCTCGCCGTGCTCGTCATCGCCTGGGTGCACGGCTGCATCGGGCTTTATTTCTGGCTGAGGCTGCGCAGCTTCTTCAAGCGCGCGGCACCGTTTCTGCTCGCAGCCGCCGTGCTGATCCCGACGCTGGCGGTGCTCGGCATCTACCAGGGCGGGCGCACCGTGATCGCCGACAGCACGGAGCCCGAATGGCGGCACGACAATCTGTCCGCGCAACATGTCGGCACGCTCGAGCAGGCTGACATGCTGGACCGCATCACAAGCGGCATGACGATCGGCTATGTCGGTCTGCTTGGCCTGGTGCTGCTTGCGCGCGGCGCACGCGCGATCCTCGAGCGGCGCGGCGGCATGGTCCGCCTGTCCTACGGCAATGGCCGCACCGTCCGAGTCCCCAGGGGATTGAGCGTGCTGGAGGCGAGCCTGCGCCACAACGTGCCGCATGCCTCTGTCTGCGGCGGCCGCGCGCGCTGCTCGACCTGCCGCATCCGCATCATCGGCGACTGCAGCGATCTGCCCGAGCCCTCGCCGCGCGAGGCCTTCGTGCTCGGCCGCGTCGGATCGAGCGATCCCTCGATCCGGCTTGCCTGCCAGCTCAAGCCGACCACCGACCTCTCCTTCTTCCAGCTATTCACCCCGCACACGATGTCGGCCAATGCGCACGCGTCGAGCCCGACGCGGATCGGGCAGGAGCGCTACCTCGTCAGCCTGTTCGTCGATATGCGCGGCTCGACGCAGCTTGCAGAGACGCGGCTGCCGTTCGACACTGTCTTCATCGTCAACCGCTTCCTCGGCGCGGTGTCGCAGGCGGTGATCGAAAGCGGCGGCCAGCCCAACCAGTTCGTCGGCGACGGCATGCTGGCGCTGTTTGGCCTCGCAAGCAGCCGGCAGCAGGCCTGCCGGCAGGCGCTGCGCGCGGCGGCGCAGATCGGGAAGAACATCGAGGAATTGAACCAGTTCCTGAGCCATGACCTGCCCGAGCCACTCCGCTTCGGCATCGGCATCCATGGCGGCGAGGTGATCGTCGGCGACATCGGCTATCGCGACCACATGGTGTTCACCGCACTCGGCGACGCTGTCAACGTTGCGGCGCGCTTGCAGGACATGACCAAGATGCTCGGCTGCGAAGCCATCTTCTCCGAGGAGGTGCGCATCACCGCGGGCCTTGCCGACGATGCACTGCCCCAACAGGAAGTCGCGATCCGAGGCCGCAACGAGCCGATGACCGTGCGCACGGCCAGCGACACGCGCACGCTGTCCGCGCTGGTCAACGGCGATCGAGTCGTTGCGGCCTGATTATCACCTGTTGATGACGCGGTTCGGCAATCGCTCGCGTATCGTCAACGTCGGCTTGTACCGATCGCGAACGCCGGCCTGCAAGGCCCCGGCCGCGCCAGATGCCCGAGACTTGCCGCTATTGGCCGATCTTTTCCACGGGAATGAGCGGGAAATAGGCAAAAGGGCGCAAAAGCGCCGCGAAACGGCGTGTTTCCGCCAAAATCACGCGTGAGCTTTGCGCTACCAAGCGCGACGCAATCTGCGTTATCCTGCGCCTTGCGAACATGCCGGGGTGTGCGGGGACCGGCCGGTTCGTTTAATTATTTGATTTCCGCCGGAGACGACGTGAATGGCTAAAGGTACTGTAAAATGGTTCAACCCGACCAAGGGCTACGGGTTCATCCAACCCTCAGCGGGTGGCAAAGATATATTCGTTCATATCTCAGCGGTTCAGAAGGCCGGTCTTACGACGCTCAATGAAGGGCAGTCGGTCGAGTATGACGAGATCGCCAACCGCGGCCGGACATCGGCGGAGAATTTGAAGGTCTAGCATCATCCCAAAGGTCGCGCTCTCGGGGATGCGTCCGGGAGTGGCGTCCAAACAAATTACAGCAGAGGGAAGCGTTCGCAAGGAGCTGAGCGCGCGCATCCGCGCGTCGGCCACTTTCAGTCCTCCGTCACCCATTGGGTGACAGGCATGACATCCGGCGGCTGCAGATAGCCGCGCGGCCAGAGATCGACGGCCCATTCCACCTTGGTGGCGCGCTCGACCAGCACCGCGGTGTTGTGCGGCGTCTGCAACACCAGCGTATTGCCGCGATAATGCGGATCGCCGACGACGTGGTGCTTCAGCAGATTCCATTGCTGCAGCACCAGGAGCAGGCTCGTGGTGTTGCGAGTGGTGTCCCAGCAATCGTAATTGTGCTTGTCGTCGAAATAGCGGAAATCCGCCTTCGCCACCCGCTTGTCGGTGCCGATGATTGGACCCATGCGGCGGTCGAACCACATCACCGCTTTTTGCACCGCAGCACGCTCGGCCGTCGCGGAGGCGCGGCCCGCATTCATGATCTGCGTCAGCGCGGCGCGGTCGGCGGCGGTGAAATCCAGTATCTCGCGGCGGCGGCAGACGAAGCCGTAGCAGACCGTCATCGAGTTCGCCGACGGCGGATAGATCGACACCGAGGTGTAGAGCGCCTCGACCGCCGCGCTCATCTCGGCGGACGCGGCAGGGCCGGCAAAGAGCGCCAGGAGGCTCACGCAGACGCCGGGAAGCGTTGCGCGTGGGCGGCGCTGCATCTGTCGATCGGTGTCGCTCATGAACCCTGCACCCGAAGTGGGCTTGAGGATTAGCGTGGCCTCTCGATCCTGCCAATATGCCGGACGAGAGCCTGTGGATCACATCTCGCCAGACAAAAGTGCTAGGGGACCGGCAGCGGCGCGTCGCGCTTGACCTCTTCCATCACGGCGTAGGTGCGCGTCTCCTTCACGCCGGGAAGCGCGAGCAGGCTCTCGCCGAGGAACCGGCGATAGGCGGTCATATCGGCGACGCGCGCCTTCACCAGGTAATCGAAGCCGCCGGCCACCATGTGGCACTCCAGGACCTCAGGCGCGGCCTGCACCGCGCGTGCGAACTTTTCGAAGACATCAGGCGTCGTCTTGTCGAGCATCACCTCGACGAACACGAGCAGCCCGAGGCCGAGCCGGTGCGGATTGAGGCGGGCGCCGAACCCCTCCACATAGCCCTCGCGCTGCAGCCGTTTCAGCCGCTCGCCGACCGAGGTCGCGGACAGGCCGATGCGCTCCGCCAGTTCGACATTGGCGATTCGGCCGTCGTCCTGCAGAATTTCGAGGATCTTGCGGTCAATTTTGTCTATTTCCGGCATATATCAACCGTTTTCCAAGTATATCCTGATTTTCTAAGGAATATATACGAATTTGTCTATCGAAATACGGTTTGGAGGGAAGTAAGCTTCTGCTGGGTCTGAGGAAAACGCCATGCCGGTCGAACACACGATTCCACCTTTCAGCGCAGCCTATGCGCCGGACGATGCCGCGATCGCATCGCGGCTGCTGCAGGACTCGCGGCTTGGCGCGGAGCAGGAAGCAGGGATCGACACCACCGCGACGCGGCTGATCGAGGCCATCCGCGCCAATGACGATCCGCTCGGCGGTATCGAGGACATGCTGCGGGAATTCGCGCTCTCGACCAAGGAGGGCCTGGCGCTGATGGTGCTGGCGGAAGCGCTGCTGCGCGTACCGGATGCGCGCACCGCCGATCAGTTCATCGAGGACAAGCTGGCGCAAGGCGATTTCATCCGTCACGAGACCAAGTCGAGCGCCTTCCTGGTCAATGCCTCGGCCTGGGCGCTCGGCATGTCCGCCCGGGTGATCCAGCCGGGTGAGACGCCGCAGGGCACAATAGGGCGACTCACAAAACGGCTCGGCGCGCCGGCGGTGCGCGCTGCCACGCGGCAGGCGATGCGGCTGATGGGTAGTCACTTCGTGCTCGGCGAGACCATTGAGGCGGCGCTGTCGCGGGCAGAGTCGCAGTCGGCGGAGAGGCCGCGCTATTCCTTCGACATGCTCGGCGAAGGCGCGCGCACCGCCACTGATGCCGAGCGCTATTTCAATTCCTACGCGCGTGCGATCGAGGCGATCGGGCGAGCGGCGGACAACCGTCCCCTGCCCGACCGACCCGGCATTTCCGTCAAGCTCTCGGCGCTGCATCCGCGTTTCGAGGCGACAAGCCACGGCCGCGTCATGCGCGAGTTGGTGCCGCGGCTGGTCGAACTCGCGCGGCAGGCCAAGGCGTTCAACTTGAATTTCACCGTCGACGCCGAGGAAGCCGACCGGCTGGAATTGTCGCTCGACGTGATCGCCGCAGCATTCCCCGACAATGCGCTTGCGGGCTGGGACGGTTTCGGCCTCGCGATCCAGGCCTATCAGAAGCGCGCCGGCGAGGTGATCGACTATGTCGACCAGCTTGCGCAAAGGCTGAACCGCCGGATGATGGTGCGGCTGGTCAAGGGCGCCTATTGGGACACCGAGATCAAGCGCGCGCAGGAACGCGGGCTCGACGACTATCCGGTCTTCACCCGCAAGGCGATGACCGATTTGAACTACATCGCCTGCGCGCGAAAGCTTTTGACGCTGCGGCCACGCCTGTTTCCACAATTCGCGACCCACAACGCACTCACCGTCGCGACCATCCTGGAGTTGGCCGGCGACGGCAGCAGCTTCGAATTCCAGCGGCTACATGGCATGGGCGAGGCGCTCTATGCGCAGCTTGCCAAGGACCGCCCCGACATCGCCCATCGCACCTATGCGCCGGTCGGCAGCCATCGCGATCTGCTCGCCTATCTGGTGCGACGACTGCTCGAGAACGGCGCCAACTCCTCCTTCGTCGCGCTCGCGGCCGACGAGGCGGTGCCCGTGACGAAATTGCTGCGCCGGCCGGCCGACATCATCGGCACGGCGGCGAATGCACGGCATCCTAACATCCCGCTGCCGCAGGATCTCTATCGGCCGGAGCGGCAGAATTCACGCGGCATCGAGTTCGGCGAACGCGCCGCGCTGAACGGCCTCCTGGCGGCGATCGGCGCCGAAACAGTGCCAGCGGCCGCGAGCAGCGAGGCCACGCCGGAACAAGCGAATGCCGCGATCGCCACGGCGCGCGGCGGTTTCGGCCGCTGGAGCCGGATGCCGGCCGAGACGCGCGCGAAAGTCCTCGAACGTGCTGCGGAGCTGTTGCAGCAGCGCGCCGCGCATTTCATCGCACTGTTGCAGCGCGAAGGCGGCAAGACGCTGGATGACGCGCTCTCCGAGGTGCGCGAGGCGACCGATTTCTGCCGCTACTACGCCGCGCAGGGCCGCAAACTGTTCTGCGACGCCGAGGCGATGCCGGGACCGACGGGTGAGAGCAACGCGCTCGCCTTGCGCGGCCGCGGTGTCTTTGTCGCGATCTCGCCGTGGAATTTTCCATTGGCGATCTTTCTGGGCCAGGTAACGGCCGCGCTGGTGGCGGGCAACTCGGTGGTGGCAAAGCCGGCCGAGCAGACGCCGTTGATCGCGGCTGAGGCGGTCGCGCTGCTGCACGAGGCAGGCGTGCCAACTTCCGCCCTGCAGCTCGTGCAAGGCGACGGCCGGGTCGGCGCGGCGCTGGTGGCGCATCCGGACATCGCGGGCGTCGTCTTCACCGGATCGACCGAGGTCGCGCGATCGATCAACCGCACGCTGGCCGCCAAGGACGGTCCGATCGTGCCGCTGATCGCCGAGACCGGCGGCATCAATGCGATGATCGTCGATGCCACAGCGCTGCCCGAGCAGGTCGCCGACGATGTCGTGACCTCGGCGTTCCGCTCCGCCGGACAGCGCTGCTCGGCGCTGCGGCTCTTGTTCGTCCAGGACGACGTCGCCGACCGCACGATCGAGATGATCGCCGGCGCAGCGCGTGAGCTGAAGCTTGGCGATCCCGTCGATCCCTCAACCCATGTCGGGCCGGTGATCGATGCCGAGGCCAAGCAGCGGCTCGACGCGCACATCGCACGGATGAAGCGGGAGGCGCGCGTGCATTTCGCAGGCATCGCGCCAGAAGGCAATTTCGTCGCGCCGCACATCTTCGAACTGGCGAATGCCGGCCAGCTCACCGAGGAAGTGTTCGGCCCGATCCTGCACGTGGTGCGCTACCGCGCGGAAAATCTCGGCGACGTGCTCGGATCGATCGAGGCGACAGGCTATGGGCTGACGCTCGGCATCCACTCGCGCATCGACGACGCCGTCGAGGACATCGTCGAGCGCCTCGCGGTCGGCAACATCTATGTCAACCGCAACATGATCGGCGCCGTCGTCGGCGTGCAGCCGTTCGGCGGCTGCGGCCTCTCCGGCACCGGCCCCAAGGCCGGCGGCCCGCATTACCTGGCGCGGTTTGCAACCGAACAGACTGTGACGATCAACACGGCCGCCGCCGGTGGCAATGCGGCGTTGCTCGCGGGCGGGGAGTAAGCCAGCGCCGCAATAACGGACTAGCACCGCTGTCCGCCCCTCATGGTGAGGAGCGCGCAGCGCGTCTCGAACCATGAGGCCCCGCCGGTGGCCTCGCCCTTCGAGACGACCGCTTCGCGCTCTCCTCAGGGTGAGGGGATAGATTGGAATGCGCGGCTCTCTCCACGTCATTGAGAGCGAAGCGAAGCAATCCATCTCTCCACGCTCGCGGAGGCATGGATTGCTTCGTCGCTCCGCTCCTCGCAATGACGGCCCAAACAGCCGTTGCATCCCCCACCCATCATAGGTCAAATGTCGCTTCCTCGGGATCATCGGCAGCGGTAATTCCGCCTCACGAACAACAGCAACAAACGCCACGGGAGCGACGGCACGATGGAAAAAGGTATCTTTGAAGGCTTGAAGGTTCTGGACTGCGCGAGCTTCATTGCGGCCCCGGCGGCCGCGACCGTGCTGTCCGACTTCGGCGCCGATGTGATCAAGATCGAGCCGCCCGGGGCCGGCGATCCCTACCGCAATCTGCCGAACCTGCCCGGCTATCCCCATACCGAGCACAATTTCGCCTGGCTCCTGGAGGCGCGCAACAAGAAGAGCCTGGCGCTCGACCTCACCAAGCCGGAGGCGCAGGCGGTGCTCTACAAGCTCGTGGCCGAGGCCGACGTCTTCATCACCAACATGCCGCCGCAGGTCCGCGCCAAGCTCGGCATCACCTATGACCATCTCGCCCATCTCAACGACCGCCTGATCTACGCCTCCTTCACCGGCTATGGCGAAAAGGGCGAGGAAGCCAACAAGCCGGGCTTCGACAGCAACGCCTATTGGGCGCGCTCCGGACTGATGGACCTGGTGCGCGCCGATGAGGACACCACGCCGGCCCGCTCCGTCGCCGGCATGGGCGACCACCCCTGCGCGATGGCGTTCTACGGCGCGATCGTCACCGCGCTGTTCAAGCGCGAGCGCACCGGCAAGGGCTCGCATGTCTCGACCAATCTGATGGCGAACGGCGTCTGGGCCAACAGCGTACTGGCGCAGGCAAAACTTTGCGGCGCGAAATTCTCCAGGCGCAAGCCGCGCGAAGAGGCGCTGAACGCAGTGACCAACCACTATAAGTGCAAGGACGGCCGCTGGATCATCCTGTCGCTGCTCAACGAGGAGCGGCAATGGCCGACGCTGGCGCGCTGTCTCGGCCGCGAGGACCTCGTGGCCGACGAACGCTTCGCCACCAAGGCCGGGCGCCATGCGCGCTCGGTGGAACTGATCAAAATCCTCGACGAAGTCTTCGCAACCCGCGACCTTGCCGAGTGGCGGAAGATCCTCGACGGCAATGGCCTCGTGTTCGGTGTAGTCGGCATCCTCGACGACATCCCGACCGACAAGCAGATGATCGAGAACGAGGTGCTGGTGCGGTTCGAGAACGACACCATGCTGACCGTCAACAGCCCGATCTTCATCGACGGCGAGAAGAAAGTGCAGCCGCGCAAGCCGCCGGAAGTCGGCGAGCATTCGGACGAGATCCTGCGGCAAGCGGGATACGACGAGGCCACGATCGGGAAGCTGCGTGCGAGCGGCGCGGTGGCGTAAATTCCAACGTACCACGTCGTCATGCCCGGGCTTGTCCCGGGCATCCACGCCCTTTGCCGTTCAGAGACAGAAGAACGTGGACGGCCGGGTCAAGCCCGGCCATGACGGAGGATGGGGAGCGCACGGAACGAACCAACCGTCAGCTTTACGGGCTTTTGATGAAGCACATGCCCATGCGCGAGGTCTTGCCGGCGGCCTGGCAGGCGAGCCCTTCGGCGCAGGTCCAGTTGCGAAAACTGCGGTCGTTGTCGGCGGCTTTGGCGCTTTGCTGATAGCAATGGGCGCCCCAGCCGTCGTCATACTCGGTGCCGGCAAGCTCGGTGCTGCCGCGTAGCTGCGGGCGGTTGGAGAAGCCGCGGGAAAAATCCGGCTGCGCGCCGCGGGAAAACGCAGCCAGGATGTCGCGGCGGCGGACCTGGTCGCCGAAGAAATGCGGCGAGGCCGGCACCACGGTCGTGTTCGACGGCTTGGCCGCCATCCAGTCGACACCGGGGAAATGGAAGCCGCCGATGCCGCGGGTCTGGTGGCAGCCGGCACAGGTGATATCGTTGAGCCGGCGCTCAAAGCCCGCGACCGAGCGGATGTTCTGCAGCCTGGTGCCGTCTTCCGCCGCCTTCTTCAGCGCGCCAACGACGTCATTGTCATCGAATGCGGCCGCGCTGCTTTCACCACTCATCATTCCATATTCGGGCTGCAGGTCCGACAGGTCGAAGCCAACAGGTGTCGGCGCGATCGCAGCCCTGGCGAGGAATTTCTCCGGGATCAGGATCGTGCCGCGGTCGAGCTCGGCGAAATGCCTGGGATCGAGCAGCCAGCTCTTGAACTCGCGCTTCAGGTTTTCGTCAGCGAGAATGCGATCGCGATCGATCTGGTTTTCCAGCGGCGCTTCCTCGAAACGCCCGGCGTCGCTGTTGTAGTTGAACACCTTGAGGAGATAGTCGGTGCGGAAATCGCGCGTGGGCGATTTCGGCGCATGGGCGATCTGCAGGTTGGTCTCGATCTGCTCGATATTCTGGTAGCCGATCAGGTCGAGCGGACCGTCCTTGCCGGTGAGCTTCTCAAGTGCCCGATCGCCCGCCGACGAAAGGTCGCTGACGGCAAGCCAGCGGCGCGCGATCTCGCGGCAGGTGATCGCGGCACCGTTTCGATCGCGCGCGCCCTCGCCCTTCGCCTTCAAAACCAGATTGAGCGTCATCGGCAGCCGTTGCGAGACCGCGTTCTCGCCGATCACGGGCGCATCGATGCGCGTCAGCCGATAGATCAGCCGGATCTCGCCGCAGCTTTCAGGTGAGACATAGGCGCGGTCCATGCGGTTCACGATGCCGGCCAGCACGAAGCGCGTTCCGGCTGAGTAGAGCTGCGCACGGTCGAATAGCTGGAAGGCAAAGCTGTCGCCGACGCCGATGGTTTCGTTCGGGAGATCTCGCCTGTGCCTTGCGATGTAGCGATCGAACTCGCGGTCGAGCGCCGCGCGGATCGGCGCCATCGACGGCAGCGCGAACAGTTCGGCGTCATCGAGCGGAAGATCGGCAGATCGCTGCGGCGACAGCATGCGTCCGAGACCGAACCTGCCGCGATCGAGATCACGAAGCACAGATGGATCCGTGATCGCAGCGCCGCGTTCCAGCGCCTTGTCCTGCGCGGCACGCGCCGCCAAGCCGCCGCACAACAGGGCGAGCAGGATCACAAGAAAACGCAGCGCACGGCTCATGCCCCCACTAACACCGTGCGGCGCGGCGTATTCAAGTCAAATGCCGTCTCACATCGCGGTGAGGCGCTTCACCTCTCCCGCTTGCGGGAGAGGGAGAACTTCTAGCGCGCGACGATCAGGCCCTTGCTGGTGACGACGACCCAGCGGCCGTCCTGGCGGCGGATCGCGTCGACGCGGCCGAGGCCGGGAACGGGATCGCCGGCATAGACCTCGTAGAGGCCGCGGCGGCCTTCGATCAATGCGCCGCCATTGCTGACGTCGCGCAGCACCCAGCCTTCCACGGTCGGCAGCCGGCCGATTTCGGGCTTTGGAGCCGCGGCAGCGGGCGTTGCAGCCGCCGTGGTCGCCGGCGGCGTCACGCTGCCGGTCACATCCCTGGCCGCGGCGGGCTGGGCTGCGGCGACCGGGGCCGGCGCGGCGGCAGCGGCCTTCAGCTTCTCGACGGTCTCGCTGAGCTTGGCGATTCTCGCAGCCGGCTCGGCCTGCGCCTTCTCGAGCTTGTCGAGGCGGTCGCTGGTCTTGTTGAACTGGCTCGTTCCCGTCTTGGAGGCGTGCTCGAGCCCGGCCTTCAGCGCGACGACATCGGCATCGATGCGCGCGATCGAAGCTTCGAGCGCAGTGTCCTTCGGCGGAGGTGCTGCCGCCGTCGCGGGCTTCGTGTAAAGGCCGAGGCCTGCCGTAGCGAGCGCGCCGCCGATCGCACCCGCCGCGGTCGCGAGCACGACGACTGCCGCCATCGCGGCAAAGCGGCGCTTGCCCGACGATGCCGGCTTCTCATCATTGGCGGGCTTGGCGGCCACGCCTTCGTCGTCCCAGATGCGCTCGCCGGGCGACATGATCATGAGCTTGCCGGGCGCGCGAGCTGCTTCTGTTGCTTCCGGCTCGATCTTGGTCGGCTCGACCTTGGGCGCTTCCGCCTTGATCGCTTCGAACTTGGGAGTGTCAGATTTCGGCGCTTCAAATTTGGGCGCCTCAAGCTTGGGAACGTCCGCCTTCGGCGCCGTCTCTTCCTGGTTTGCTGCGATCACCGCCGCGTTCATGTCGGCCGAAGACGCGGACGCCGACACCGGTTCGCTGGCGGCGGACGGAGCGGCCGGCCCGGCGCCGTTGGCTCCGGCTTCAGCTTGGATCGGGGCAGGCTCTTGCTCACTCACGTTCAAAGTCTCCAGATTAGGTTGACCATTTGGTAACTTTTATTGCTTGCGAATTCGTTACTGGCAGCAGGACTTACCGAAATTTAAGGAACCTTTCGGGCCATCACGACGTGCATCACTGACTGTGAGGCAGATGACGTCATTTTTGAGGAAGGCCTGATGAACCGGACATGACCGGAACCGCAGCGGTATCGAGACGCCGATCGTCGCTGCCGCTACATCACCACCGGCGTATCCGGCAGCTCGTTCGGGCCCCGGCCCTGCTGCGGGAAATGCCTGGCCAGTTCGCGTGAGACGGCTTCGATGCCCTTGATCACACCGAGCTCGAAATGGCCGGCCCGAAAATCCTCCTCCATCATGCGACAAATCGCCTCCCAGCCTTCCGCACCCACCTTGGCGTGGATGCCGCGGTCCGCGACGATCTCGACGTCGCGGTCGGCGAGCAGGAGGTAGATCAGGACGCCGTTATTGTGTGCGGTGTCCCAGATGCGCAAATGCGCGAACACGTCCAGCGCGCGCTCGCGCGCCGGCTGGTTACGCAACAAGGGGACGCCGTCGAGCGCGCCTTCGACGACGAATCGGATCTGGCCGGAATGGGTGGCTTCGCCGGCCTTGATCGCCTCCTTGATCGCGTCGAGCGCGCGCGGCGGAAACAGCCGCTGCACGCGCCAACGGTGTTCGACGAGGTGCCTGCCGATACGCCGGATGTCCATGCTACCAGCTCCCCGATGCGCCGCCGCCGCCAAAGCTGCCGCCTCTGCCGCTGAAGCCGCCGCTATCGCGCGAGCTGCGGCCGCCGCCGGGCCAAGAGCCACCATAGTTGCCACCATAGCCGCCACCCGGCCAGCCGCCGCGGCGATAACCGCCCGGACCGCCCCAACCCCAGCTCCCGGCGAGCAAGGTGACGACGACGGCGATGATCGCAAGCAGCACCGCAGCGGCGACTGACCCCGCAACCACCCAGGCGAAGAAGCCGACGATGCCACCCGTGGCGGCCGCGCCGAGCAGCCGGCCCAGCACGGTACGCAGAAACGAGCCCAGCACGAAGATGCCGACAATGACGAAGGGATTGAGCGGATCGATCTGGTTGAGGAAGTTGGGCGCCTGCCAGTGCTCGGGCTCCGGCGCCGGCAGCTTCTCGCCGTCGATCAGGCGGATCATCCGGTTGATGCCGGCGGCGACGCCATCAGCGAAATCGCCGGCCTTGAATTTCGGCGCGATGACCTCGTCGATGATGCGCCTTGTGGTGGCATCCGTGAGCACGCCTTCGAGGCCGTAGCCGACCTCGATGCGCAGATGGCGATCGTTCTTGGCGATGACGAGCAGTGCGCCGTCGTCGATCTTCTTGCGGCCGATCTTCCAGGCTTCCGCGACGCGGATCGAGAACTGCTCGATGGTCTCTTCGCCCGTGGTCGGCACGATCAGCACCGCGACCTGGCTGCCCTTGCGCTTCTCAAGATCCTCGAGCGTTTGCGTCAGCGAGGAGATGTCGCCTGGCGACAGCGTGCCGGTCGTATCGACGACGCGGCCGGTGAGCGGCGGCACCGCGACTTCGGCGAAGGCCGGGAAAATCCAGCCCACCAGCAGCGCGAGCAGGATGGCGCGTGCAGCGTTCATCGGAAGCGGATCGCGCGTTGGACTATTTCGCCGGCGATGGCGACGGCTGTGGGTTGAAGTCGACCTTCGGCGCGACCGAAATCTCCTTCTCGTTCTCCACCGTGAAGTTGGGCTTCTCCTTGTAGCCGAACAGCATCGCGGTCAAATTGTTCGGGAAGGTGCGGATACCGACGTTATACTCCTGCACCGCCTTGATGTAGCGGTTGCGCGCGACTGTGATGCGGTTCTCGGTGCCTTCGAGCTGCGACACCAGATCGCGGAACAGCGCGTCCGACTTGAGCTGCGGATAGTTCTCAGTGACGACCAGAAGCCGTGACAGTGCGCCCGTGAGTTCGCCCTGCGCCTGCGTGAACTTCTGGAACGCGGCGGGATCGTTCAGCACTTCCGGCGTCGCCTGGATGCTGCCGACCTTGGCACGCGCATTGGTGACGCCGAGCAGCACGTCCTTCTCCTGCTGCGCAAAACCCTTCACGCTATTGACGAGGTTGGGCACGAGATCGGCGCGGCGCTGATACTGATTGACCACTTCCGACCAGCCCGACTTGACCTGCTCATCATTGGTCTGGATCGCGTTGTAGCCGCAATTGGTCAGGCTCAGCGTTGCCAGCGCCGCCAGCACGTTCCAAAATTTCCGCATCGCAATTCTCCCCGGTCGAACTGGGACAACCTAGCAGAATGGCGTGGTCGCGTAAGCCTGCAAACGTTGCCGCATCGTCATTCCGGGACGCGCGCAGCGCGAACCCGGAATCCATTTCACCGCTGGTGAAGGCGGCCCGATGGATTCCGGGCCTGCGCCCAAGAGGGCGCATCCCGGAATGACGGGGAGAGAGCCTAGGCCTGCGTCGCCTTGGCGTCCTGGATCGCTTTCCAGATCTTTGCCGGCGTCAGCGGTGTATTGAGCTGGGAAATGCCGAGTTCGCTCAGCGCGTCCATCACGCCGTTGGTGATGCAGGGCGGGCCGCCGATCGCGCCGGATTCGCCGCAGCCTTTGGCGCCAAGCGGATTGGTCTTGCACGGCGCCGACGGATCGAGCGTCACCACGATCGGCGGCACGTCGGCCGCGCGCGGCACACAATAGTCCTGATAGGTCGCGGTCAGGAGCTGGCCTTCCTCGCTGTAGGCGACGCCCTCATAGAGCGCCTGCCCGATGCCTTGCGCGACGCCGCCGTGAATCTGCCCCGTCACCAGCATCGGGTTAACGGCGATGCCGACGTCGTCGACCGTGGTGTAGCGCACCACACGAGTGACGCCAGTCTCCGGATCGATCTCGACCTCGCAGATATGCGTGCCGTTGGGCCAACTCGGGCCGTCGACCTCGCCCTGGCTCTCGACAGAGAGGCGCGCGCCATTTTCCTTCTTGGCGATCTCGAACAGGCTGACGCGCTTGTCGGTGCCGACCACGGTGAGGAAACCGTCGCGATACTCGATGTCCTCGACGGACGCCTCGAGCGCATTTGAGGCCTTTTCGCGCGCCTTGTTGATCATGTCGTTGGTCGAGACCGCGACAGCCGTGCCGCCGACGAACAGCGAGCGCGAGCCGACGCTGCCGAAACCGGTGGCCAAATCCGTGTCACCCTGCACAACGTCGATCTTGTCGAGGGGAATGCCGAGCGTGTCCGAGATCATCTGGGTGTAGGTCGTCTGCAGGCCCTGCCCCATCGCCATGGTGCCGGAATGCAGGATGATGCGGCCCTCCGCGGTCGCATGCAGGCTGACCTTTTCGGTGTGGGCGCGGCCGCCGGTCCATTCGATATAGCTGGTCAATCCGCGGCCATAGAGCAGGCCCTTCTTCTTCGCCGCCTTCTTGCGCGCGGTAAAGCCGTTCCAATCGGCGAGATCCGAAGCGCGCTCCAGCATGTGCGCGAAGGCGCCGGAGTCATAGACCTGGCCGACCGCATTGGTGTAGGGCAGTTGCGCCGGCTTGATGTAGTTCACTTTTCGGATGGTGCGCGGATCCATGCCGATCTGGCGCGCCGCGGCGTCGAACAGCCGCTCGACGATGAACACCGCTTCCGGCCGGCCCGCGCCGCGATAGGCGCCGACCGGCGCGGTGTGGGTCATCACCGACTTCACTTCGAAATGCACCAGCGGCAGATCGTAGACGCCGGTCTGCACGAACGGCCCCAGCACCAGCGGAATGATGTTGCCGGCGCCGGAGGAATAGGCGCCGGTGCCGCCGATCGAGCGCACGCGATAGGCCAGCACGCGGCCCTTGGCGTCGAGCGCGAACTGGCCGGTCGAGGTGAGGTCGCGGCCATGGGTGCCGCCGACGAAATCGTCGGTGCGGTCGCCGCGCCAGCGGATCTTCTTGTTCAGCTTGGTGGCGGCATAGGCGACGATGCCGTCTTCCGGATAGAGGTTGGTCTTCTGGCCGAAGCCGCCGCCGATATCGCCGACCAGCACGCGGATGCTCTCCTTCGGCCGCTTCAGGACCGCATCCGCCAGCACGTCGCGGGTCGAGCCCGGGGTTTGCGATTGCACATGCAGGATCAGGCGACCGGTCTTCTTCTCGATCTCGGCGATGGTCGAGCGCGGCTCCATCGCCGACGGCACGAGGCGCTGGCTGACGAGGTCGAGCGAGACCACGTGGTCCGCTCTTGCAAAGGCTTCCTCGACCTTGGCGGCGTCGCCATAGCTCATGGCGGCAACAATGTTGTCGGGCGCTTCCGGCCACACCAATGGCGCGCCTGTTTTGATCGCCTCGACCGGATCGACCACCGAGGGCAGCACGTCGTAATCGACCACGATCGCTTCGGATGCGGTCTGCGCCAGCACGCGAGACGTGGCGACCACAACCGCCACCGGCTCACCGGCAAAGCGCACCACTTCATGCGCGAGCAGGCGGCGCGGCGGCACCGTCATCGGCGAGCCGTCCGGCCGCTTGAAGATCGCAAGCGTCGGAATGGTACCGACATCATCGGCCACGAGATCGGCGCCGGTATAGACCGCCTCGACGCCCGGCATCTCCTTGGCCGCCTTGGCATCGATCGAAACGATCCTGGCGTGGGCATGCGGCGAGCGCAGCACATGCAGCCACAACGCGCCGTCTTCCGGCTTGTCGTCGATGAACTGTCCCTTCCCGGTGAGCAGTCTCTGGTCTTCCAAACGCTTGACCGGCTGGCCCGCACCGAAACGCAAATTGCCGGGAAGAATATTCATCAGTCCGTCCTTCAAAGTCTTCTTGGGGTGGGGCGCGTTTTAGCGGATTTTTGCCGCGAGACAACCGACCGCGGACGAGAGCAGACGCGCCATCCCGCCCGCGCATGAGAAGGATGGATGACCACTCGCAGAGCGATGACAGGAATTTTATTGCGTGCGGCCGATATCGACGATGTCGACATTGACATCGCGCGTCTCCGAGCCGCGCTTCAGGCTGATCCGCACCGTCTTCCCGGCGCCGATCTGCTCGAGCTGATCGGTCAGGTCGGAGAGGCGGTGGACCGGCTTGCCGTCGGCCGCGGTGATGACGTCGCCCAGATTGCCGGAGGCAAGATCGACGCCGCGGATTCCGGCGCGCTCTGCCGGAGAACCGGGCGCGGTGCGCACGACGATCACCCCTTCGGTGCCCAACCGAGTGGCAACTGCCTCGCTCGCGGCGACAATGCCGATGCCCGGCGTCGGCACGCGGCCATTGCGGATCAGTTCGGGGACCACGCGGTTGACGATGTCGACCGGGACGGCAAAGCCGATGCCGGCGTTCGATCCGGACGGCGACAGGATCGCCGTGGTCACGCCGATCAGCCTTCCGGCGGAATCGAGCAGCGGACCGCCGGAATTGCCGGGATTGATCGCGGTGTCGGTCTGGATCACGTTGGCGATCTCGCGTCCGGTGGAGGTCGGAAGCCGCCGCTTGAGCGCGCTGATGATGCCACTGGACATCGATTGGTCGAGCCCGAAGGGATTGCCGATCGCGAAGGCAAATTGGCCGACCTTGAGATCGGAAGAACTGCCGATCGCAACCGGCGGCGGCAGCGTGCGCGCGCTCCTGATCCGCAGCACCGCCAGATCGTAATTCGGCGCGGTGCCGACAAGCTCGGCGCGCGCTACCTCGCCCGAGGCAAAGCGGATCGCGAGCGCGCTTGCCTCCTCCACGACGTGATTATTGGTGACGACATGGCCGTCATTGTCCCAGACAAATCCGGTCCCGGATGATCCGCCGCCTTCCGACTCCTCGCTGAGCGGATTGGCGGCAGACTGTGCGGCCACCTGCACGACCGAGGGCGAGACCCGCTCGAAAATCTCGATATTGGCGCGCTCGGCATCGGAGAGCGGGCCACGCTGCTCCACCGAGCGGGCGGCCGAGCTGGTCCACGGCGCGTTGCGAATATTGCTGACGGTCAAAGCCGCCAGAATGGCCGCGACCACAGCGAGAACAACAAGATAGCGACGATTCATCGGCATCGGATCTCCGCGGCAACAAACGCCACAATTGGCCGGAGGTTTCTGGTACGCGAACTTACCACAGCGTCGCACTGGTGCGCTTTTTCCGCACTGGCAACCCGGCGCCATTTGTCGCGCTGAGGGTTGAAACCCGGCCGCCGCGCGCTAGTTGTTCCGTAGTGTCAGAGTGTCGGCTGCCCGCTCGGGGGCACGTCCAAGGCCATCGGACCGACGCTTGGAGCGGCCCATATCGGTGTTGATCGGAGGGCGGTCATGAACAACAAGATGCGCTTCAATGTCGGATATGCGATTGCGGCGATATTCGGCATCCTGCTTGTTCAGTACGTCTATGTCAGCGCCAGCAAGATCGCCGTTATCCCCTATAGCGAGTATCAGCAATTGCTGCGCGAGGGGAAGATCGAGAGCGTCGGCATCTCCGACCGCACGCTTCAGGGCACCCTGAAGGGGCCGCTCCCTGGCGGACAGAAGCAGTTCATCACCACGCGCGTCGATCCGGAGGTCGCGCAAGAACTCGAGAAATATAATGTCCGCTTCACCGGGCAGATCGAGAGCACATTCCTGCGCGATCTCCTCTCGTGGGTCATGCCGGTGCTTTTGTTCTTCGGTCTGTGGTGGTTCATCGCCAGGCGCGCCGCGCAAGGCGGAGGCCTCGGCGGCGGGCTTATGGCGATCGGCAAGAGCAAGGCCAAGATCTACGTTGAAGCCGATACCGGCGTGAATTTCAGCGATGTCGCCGGCGTCGACGAAGCCAAGGACGAACTGCGCGAGGTGGTCGATTTCCTCAAGAACCCGACCGAATACGGCCGGCTCGGCGGCCGCATGCCTAAGGGCGTGCTATTGGTCGGCCCGCCCGGCACCGGCAAGACGCTGCTCGCCAAGGCCGTTGCCGGCGAGGCCAAGGTGCCGTTCTTCTCGATCTCCGGCTCCGAATTCGTCGAGATGTTCGTCGGCGTCGGTGCCGCGCGCGTGCGCGACCTGTTCCAGCAGGCGCACCAGAAGGCGCCCGCGATCATCTTCATCGACGAGCTCGATGCGCTCGGCCGCGCCCGCGGCATCGGCCCGTTCGCCGGCGGCCATGACGAAAAGGAGCAGACATTGAACCAGCTCCTGGTCGAACTCGACGGCTTCGACTCGCGCTCCGGCCTCGTGATCCTCGCCGCCACCAACCGGCCGGAAATCCTCGATCCCGCGCTGCTCCGCGCCGGCCGCTTCGACCGTCAGGTGCTGGTCGACCGTCCGGACAAGAAGGGGCGCACCGAGATCCTCAACGTCCACATCAAGAAGGTGAAGCTGGCGCCCGGCGTCGACCCCGAGGCGGTCGCGGCGCTGACGCCGGGATTCACCGGCGCGGATCTCGCCAACCTCGTCAACGAGGCCGCGCTGCTGGCGACGCGCCGCGGCGGCGACGCCGTCACCATGAGCGACTTCAACAATGCGATCGAGCGCATGGTGGCCGGGCTCGAAAAGCGCAACCGGCTGCTCAACCCGAAGGAGCGCGAGATCGTCGCCTATCACGAGATGGGCCATGCGCTGGTAGCGCTGTCGCTGCCGGGCGTTGATCCCGTGCACAAGGTCTCGATCATCCCGCGCGGCGTCGGCGCGCTCGGCTACACCATCCAGCGTCCGATCGAGGATCGCTTCCTGATGACGAAGGAGGAACTGGAGAACAAGATGGCGGTGCTGCTCGGCGGCCGCGTCGCCGAGTTGATCGTGTTCGACCATCTCTCCACCGGTGCGGCCGACGATTTGCGCAGGGTGACCGACATCGCGCGCAGCATGGTGACGCGTTACGGCATGTCGGAAAAACTTGGCAGCATCGCCTATGACCGCGAGCCCGGCAATTTCCTGGCTGGCGCCGACCGGCCCTACCCGATGCCGGAACGCGATTATGCGGAAGAGACCGCGGCCGTGGTCGACCACGAGGTGCGCGACATCGTCGAGCGCGTGTTCCAGCGTACCCAGGGCATCCTGAGCGCGCGGCGCGCAGTGCTCGATCGCGCGGCGAAGAAGCTGCTGGAAAAGGAGACCCTGGAGCAGCGCGACCTGGAGGCGCTGATCCGCGAAGCGCCGGAGGGCCTACGCGCGGTGTGAGATGTGGATTTGTAGGGTGGGCAAAGCGAAGCGTGCCCACCATCACGAGCTGAGCGAGAAATGGTGGGCACGCTTCGCTTTGCCCACCCTACGGTAGCTACCTGCGAACCGCGGAAGCACCGACGGTCGCGTTACCCGACTGCAGGCGACCGGGCAGAGGCCCGGCGTTTGTCGTGTTCCTCCAGGTAGGAACTGCGTCTGTCGAGCCTACCGACGGCCAATAATACGATCCCACTGATGGTCCGACGACCGACCCGTAGCCGGCAGTTCCGGCTGTTTGCGGCGTTGTTTGCGCCAGTGCCGCCGTGCTCGAGAGAGCAAGTGCAGTTGCCAGCGTGATTGCTGCGAGCTTCATGGCTGATTCCTTTCCAATTGTATCTCACTGCAAAGGTGGGGAGGCACTTGACTGCTTAAAGCGAACGTTTTCATCACGCTCTTTCAATCCAGCGCGATAACCTCGCTCGTCCCTGCCTTCACGCAGCGTTGAGGTTACGTGCGGAGCGTAGCGTGCCCACCGTCGCGAGCGGGACGTGAAATGGTGGGACGGCGCAGACGCCTTTGTCCACCTTACGGCATCTACGAGTCCAACTCTTGCAGCGCGGCTTCCACCATCTTGCGCTGATCGTCGGTCAGCGGCGCCTGTGGCGGGATGGGGTCGCCGACGTCGTAGCCCTGAATCGAGAGGCCGGCCTTGATGCAGGCAGCGAGGTTGAAACGGGCGAAGGCCTCGTTGATGCGCCAGAGCTTTCGTTGCAGCGCCATCGCCTCGTCCCAGCGATCGCGCCGGCAGAGATTGTAGAGCTCGACGCTCTGCCGCGGGATGATGCAGGCCGGGCCCGCCATCCATCCCACGCCGCCGATCAGCATCACCGCCGCCGGAATATGGGCAGAGGCCGAGAACACTTTGATGTTGTCGCCGCAGCGGTTCATGATCGACAACAGCCGGCCGGTGTTGGTCGAGGCATCCTTGATGTAGCCGATGCGGGGATGGGCGGCGAGCCGCTCGATGACGTCGAGCGTCAGATCCGAGCGCTGGAATTGCGGATTGGTGTAGATCACCACCGGAATATCGACCGCATCCGCAATGGCGCGGAAGTAGGATTCGACCTGCGCATCCGGCAGCGGGAAGTAGGCTTCGAGGATCGCGAGAATCCCCGCAGCGCCGCGCTTCTGATAGGCCCTGGCCTGCGCGACCGCATCCGCCGTCGAGGTCGAGGCGACGCCGGCTACGACCGGCACGCGGCCATTCGCGGCTTCGATGGTCGTCTGCACCACCTGCGCGCGCTGCGCATTGTTGAGATAGGCGAATTCACCGGTCGAGCCGAGCGGCGTCAGTCCGTGCACGCCCGCCTTGATCAGGTCGTCGCATAGCCGGCCCAGCACCTCGCTGCGGATATGGCCGGCGGGATCGAGCGGCGAGACCAGATAGGGAAAGACGCCGTGGAAATCAGCCATGCTGCAACCTCGTGGACGGCGAGACATAGTCGGGATCGTGCGCGAAGGGAAGCGGCGCGCCGCGGCGCAAGCTCTCGAGCACTTCGGCGAAATCAGTCCGGGCGCGGAATCCGAGCAAACGCTCGGCTTTGGCGGGATCGTAGATGCGGCCAATGCTGCGCGGCAACCGCCAATTTCGCCTGGCGTAGAGCGCGGCCGCTTCAGGGAAATGGCGCACGATCACGCTGGCTGCATCCGATTTCAGCGCCTCAGTCTCGGCCGGCGCGAACGGCGGCGGCGCGCTGATGATGAAGATCTCGAAGCCCTTGGCCCTGTCGAGCGCCGCCAGATGCGCGTCTGCGGCGTCCTCGACGGTGAGGCGGCGGTGCAGAAACTCGTTCGCCTTGAGATTCTCGCCTTCGAGGCCCCGTTCGCTGTCGTCCTCCTCGGGAAAGAAGCGGCTGGTGCGCAGCACGGCACAGTTCAGCCCGTGCTCGCGGCTATAGATGCGGCAGAGCCCCTCGGCAGCGAGCTTGGTGACGCCGTAGATGTTGCGCGGCTCGAGCGCCCCCGCCGTCTCGTCGAGCCACACCGCGGCACGTCCCTCGCCTTCCCTGATCGCCTGCGAGATCATCAGCGACGTCGTCGAGGTGAAGATGAAGCGCTCGTGGCGCGCGGCGACGGCCGCCTGCAGCAGGTTGAGCGTGCCTGATACGTTAACGTCGACAAAAGCCTGCGGCGAAAAGCGCGCGATATCGGGCTTGTGCAGGGCGCCCGCATGGATCACGGCCTCGATGCCGTGATCGGCGAACACCCGCTCGACGAGCGCGCGGTCGGCAACCGATCCGACCACGTCGGTCGCCTCGCCCGCGACGATATCGAGGCCGATCACGTGATGGCCGGCTTGCCGCAGTCTCGGCGCGAGGAAGCGCCCCAGCCAGCCGGAGGAACCGGTGAGCAGAATACGCATGGCGATGACGGCAGGCCCCTATCCAAAAACCTTCGCGATCGCCGCCTGCGCATCGCTCTGGATCCGCTTCAGGTGATCCTCTCCGCGGAAGCTCTCGGCGTAGATCTTGTAGACGTCCTCAGTGCCCGACGGCCGCGCCGCGAACCACCCGGACTCGGTCTCGACCTTGATGCCGCCGAACGACTGGTCGTTGCCCGGCGCCTTGGTCCTGACCGCGCGCACCGGCTCGCCGGCAAGCTCCTTCATGTTGAGCTGCTCCGGACCCACGGCCTTGAGCGCGCTCTTCTGCTTCGGCGTCGCCTCAACGTCGGTACGCTCATAGAAAGGCACGCCGAGCTCGGCGGTGAGATCGGCGAACAGATGACTCGGGTCGCGACCCGTTTTGGCGATCATTTCCGCGGCAAGCAGCCCCAGGATGATGCCGTCCTTGTCGGTGGTCCACACCGAGCCGTCGCGCTTCAGGAACGAAGCGCCGGCGCTCTCCTCGCCCGCGAAACCGAATGCACCGCTGCCGAGACCCTCGACGAACCATTTGAAGCCGACCGGCGTCTCCACCAGCTTGCGGCCAAGCTTCCTGGCCACCCGGTCGATGATCGAGGAGGAGACGATGGTCTTGCCGATCGCGGCGCTCGCGTTCCATTGCGGGCGTTGGCTGAACAGATAGGCGATCGACACGGCGAGGAAGTGGTTCGGGTTCATCAAGCCGTTCGAGCGCGTCACGATGCCATGCCGATCAGCATCGGTGTCGTTGGCGAACGCGACATCGAACTTCTCGCGCATCTGGATCAGGCTCGCCATCGCGTAGGGCGAGGAGCAATCCATGCGGATCTTGCCGTCCCAATCCGCGGTCATGAAGCGGAAGGTCGGATCGACCGCATCGTTCACCACGCTGGCGTTGATCCCGTAGCGCTCGATGATCGGCTGCCAGAAATGCACCGCCGCGCCGCCGAGCGGATCGATGCCGATCCTGACGCCGGCGGATTTGACCAACGCCAGGTCGACCATGTTGGCGAGATCGGCGACGTAGGGCGTGATGTAATCATAAAAGTGCGTCGACGGCGCCTTGCGTGCGCGCTCGTAAGCCATCCGCGCGACGCCTTTCAGCCCGGCTTCCAGATAACGGTTGGCGTTCTTCTCGATGATGCCGGTGACGTCGGTATCGGCGGGTCCGCCATGCGGTGGGTTATATTTGTAGCCGCCGTCTTCCGGTGGATTGTGTGACGGCGTGATGACAACGCCATCCGCAAGGCCGGAGGTCTTGCCCTTGTTGTAGGTCAGGATCGCGTGCGAGATGACCGGCGTCGGCGTGTAGCCGCCGCGCTCGTCGATCATGATCTCGATGCCGTTCGCGGCGAACACCTCGACCGCGCTCGCCAGCGCCGGCTCGGCCAGCGCATGGGTGTCGATGCCGATGAAGAGCGGCCCGGTCAGCCCGACCTCGCGGCGATAGTCGCAGATCGCCTGCGTCGTCGTGAGGATATGATCCTCGTTGAACGAATTTCGCAGCGAGGAACCGCGATGACCCGATGTTCCGAAGGAGACCCGTTGCGTAGCGTCGGCTGGATCGGGCTTTGATGCAAAATACGCCGTGACGAGCCGCGGGATGTTTGCAAGCGAAGCGGGATCGACCGGCTTGCCTGCTGCAGGATTTGGTGCAGTCACGTGACCTCTCAGGACCAATGCTGTCTTTGAGACATCACTATAGGGGCGAGCCGGTTGCAGGCAAAGCGTTATGCCGCGCGGCTGCAGCGGGCTGCGGGCATCCGCAATCTTTTCATGGTCGAACTCGAGCGTCTCCGAACAGGCCGATCAGATCATTGGGCCTTCCCGGCGCCGGATCACTGATCCGTCACATTCCCGTACGGTGGCCCGTATGCCGCACCCCAACGTCTTGCCCGGCGGCGGCACGAAAGGTTAACGTGGATTAATCCACCGTTGCAGGCCGGAGATGATCGGCGAATTGACCCCGAGAGTTCTGCTCGCGATCGGTTATGTCGCCGTGACGGCGCCCGCCCTGGCCCAGGACGATCTCGAAGCGGCGCCGGCAGCGCTCACCTTGCAGGTGACCACCGAGCCCACGACCACCGAGTGCCGTCGCGTCGAAGATCAGCCGGCCACGTCACTCGCCTTCCTGCCCCTGCACCGGACCTTCAGCGACGATTTCAACGAACATCCGCTGGCGGACGGAAGGTGGGTGCCGCATTATGCTGGCGGCGCGGCGTGGCCGGAGGCCCGCTACTGGGGCGGCGACGGCTCCGACTTCAAACGCAAGACCAGCGCCAATGGCGAGCAGCAGATCTATGTCGATCCCCGCTATGGCGGCAGAATGAACACTCCGCTGGGACTTGACCCGTTCAGGGTCCACAATGGCGTGCTGTCGATCGTCGCCAGCCGCACGCCGCCCGACCTGAAGCCGGCGCTGTTCGACAATGAATACATCTCGGGCATCCTGACGACACAGGGCAAGTTCTCGCAGAAGTACGGCTATTTCGAAATCCGCGCGAAGATCCCGATCGGCCGTGGCGTGTGGCCGGCGTTCTGGATGCTCGCCGACGATGGCGGCTGGCCCCCGGAAGTCGACGTCGTGGAAGGTCGGGGCGAGCGGCCCGGCGACGTCGTGATGACGACGCATTGGCGGATTCCGTCGAGCCAGCGCATCCAGTCCTGCGGGTTCGATTTCACCGTGCCCGGCGCAGAATCCGAATTCCACAATTACGGTGTGCTGTGGGAAGAGGATCGGCTGATCTACTTCATCGACCGCAAGCCGGTGTCCGATATCAAGGTCCCCATCGGATACGACGATCCCATGTACATGATCGTCAATCTGGCAATGGGATCGAAATTCTTTCTCGGCGTCGGCTTCGTCGATACCAGTTCGCCCCAAGACGTCGCCTTCGAGATCGATCGGATCTCGACCTACCAGATCGATGCCAACCCGACCGGAGAGACCGATGTTCGGTAGATTTTCGCGCCGGCATTTCGCCAAGCTTGCGGGCATTTCCGCGCTCGGCATGGCGGCGACGCCCGCAGTCGCGGCAGAGGGCAACGTGACGCCGGCCGTAGCCGCCGACCCGCACGCGCCCGGACCTTTTCCCGCCGGCTTTGTCTGGGGCACCGCGACGTCGTCCTACCAGATCGAGGGCGCCGTCAACGAGGACGGCCGCGGCCGCTCGATCTGGGACACATTCAGCCACACGCCCGGCAAGATCGAGGACAACAGCAATGGCGACCGCGCCAACGAGCACTATCACCGCTACAAGGAGGACGTGGCGCTGATCAGGGATCTCGGCGTCAAGGCCTACCGCTTCTCGATCGCCTGGCCGCGGGTGTTTCCGGAAGGCACCGGCCAGCCGAATCCGAAAGGGCTCGACTTCTACAATCGCCTGATCGACGAATTGCTCGCGAACGGCATCGAGCCCTACGCCACGCTTTATCACTGGGACCTGCCGCAAGCGCTGCAGGATCGCATCGGCGGCTGGCAATCGAGCGAAACGTCAAAGGCGTTCGGCGACTACGCCGCCTATGTGGCGGAGCGCATCACCGACCGGGTGAAGAACATCTTCACCGTCAACGAGGCGGGCCGTTTCGTCAATTTCGGCTATGGCTGGGGCATCGACGCCCCTGGCCTCAAACTGCCGACGGCGCCATTGAACCAGGTCCGCCATCATGTCGCGCTCGGCCATGGGCTTGCGGTGCAGGCGATCCGCGCCAAGGGCCGCGCCGGCACCAAGGTCGGCGTCGCCGAGAACATCGCAGCCTGTGTGCCCGCGATCGCGACGCCGGAAAACATCCGTGCCGCCGAGATCGCCACGCGCGAACTGAACGCGGGCTTCCTCGGCGTGATCCTGGAGGGCAAATACACCGACGGCTTCCTCGAATATGCCGGCGCCAACGCGCCCAAATTCACGGCCGAGGAATTGAAGATCATTGCTTCGCCGACCGATTTCGTCGGGCTCAATATCTACGCGCCGCAATTCTACATCACCGCGTCGGACCGCAAGCCGCATTTCAACGTGCTGCCGTTCCCGACCTCGTTCCCGCACATGAATTCGGAATGGCTGCGGGTCGGCCCGGAGACGATCTATTGGGCGCCAAGGCTCGCCGCGAAGATCTGGAACATCGAGAATATCTTTATCAGCGAGAACGGCACCTCGTCCGAAGATAAGCTTATGGCCGATGGCAAGGTCTACGATCTCGACCGCATCATGTATCTGCGCAACTATTTGACGCAGCTCCAGCGCGCGACATCGGAGGGCGTCCCGGTACGCGGCTATTTCCTCTGGAGCCTGATGGACAATTTCGAGTGGATCTTCGGCTATGAGAAGCGTTTCGGGCTCTACCGCGTGGACTTCGAGACGCAAGCGCGCGTGCCGAAACTGAGCGCAGAATTCTACCGCGACGTGGTGGCGAAGAACGCGATCGGGGTGTGAGGCGAACGCCCTGGCACCTCAATCGCGGCTGCGGCATGGAACCAAAAGGAACTGCGGGTGACTGCGGGCGTTCTTAACTGGAAGCGCCGATTCTTCCGAGAGGAACATCATGACGGACACCAGAGACATCCAGCACGGCGTCAATGATCCCGTCAGCGGCGTCGACGTGAAGCGCAAGTTCAGGGACAATCAAAGCCCGCATGAACGGGCACAGACCGCGGCCGACGTCCGCGCCGATCCTTCGCCCGCGCCGGACGAGCCGTTCCTGCCCGAGGCGCTGCGGCGACCGCCGACCGCCCCGCTCAACCCGCGCACCGGGCGGCGTCCGACCGAGTGAGCGGTGGTCAATGCGCCGTCAAAACACGCCGCTCGATGCGAGCGCTTTGCGGATGTGCTCGAGTTCCTGCTCGTCGGCGACCACGTCGAGGATGATGTTGCGGACGCCCCGCTCGGCGAAGCTGCGCAGCTTCGCGCCGATTTCGGCGTAGCTGCCGACGAGATACGGGCAATCCGCCTGGAAGGTCAGGAAGGGCAGCAGCCAATAGCCGTTGTCGTGGAGCGCGCCATCCTGCTCATCATCGCCAAGCCGCCGCTTCCAGATGGAATCGGTGTTCTCCATCGTCAGCTTGAACAATTCGCGATTGTCGTCGCTGTCATGAAATCGAAGTTTTGCGGCCCGTCTCGCCTCCTCGCGGTCTTCCCTGGCAAAGATCCCGAAATTCAATCCGGGAGCCCTGATCCCCTGCTCGAGATCGGGCGGAAGCATCTGCATCATCAGGCATTGCATCTCCGCCGCCACGCGGCGGGCATCGTCCGATTGGCCGGCAATCAAGAATTCCGGCATCAATTCCGCCGGCAGGCGCGGCCAGATCTGCAGATTGTTCGTGGTGTAGAACCTGCCCCGAAAGCTGAGGGGCCGCGTGCTCGCAAGCAACTGCCGCACCACGGCAATGAATTCGCCGAGTCTTGCATATCGCTCGGCATGGGACCGCTCGTCGCCGAGCCCATGCAGATCGCTCAGCGCGGTCCCCGTGATCATGTTCAGGTAGACTTTCCGGCCGTAGAGCAGCGCAAAGGAGGAGATCAGCTTCGCCGCGGTGAACGGATGCAGATAGACCGGATTGACCGCGATCAGCGGCGCGCAACGCTGCGTGAGCGCCAGGATATGCTGGGCCATCGACCACGGCTCGACGAACACGTCATTGCCGACGAACAGCAAGATTCCTTCGAAGCCGTTGCGGTCGGCGAAATGCGCGATGCGCATCAGCTCGTCGGCATATTTTGCGGGATCGCGGTTGCGCGAAACCGCCGGGAAGACGCGAAGCCCGGTCTTCGCCGCCGACGGCTCACCCGATCGGGATCTTCGCTTGTTCGCGGTCATGCCGCGCAAGCGATTGGTTCTGGCGGCGAAACGCGGTGATCCATCTCTGCTCACCGCGTCGCACAGCAACGCGCGCGCTGCCGGCACGGTCCGCCGGAAGCGCACGCTGCGAATTCTGCATCGGCGTTTCGAACAGATATCCTAAAGAGATACGCGTCCGAGCCGCGCATGGCCTCTAAGCCTTGCTGCGTCTACCTGGACTTTTTCTTCTTTTTCTTTTTGGCCTTCTTCTTGGCCGCCTTGCCCAGCTTCGCCAAGCCTTTTTCGGTCAGGGCCAACGCCTCTTTGAGCTGATCCCGCTCGCGTTTGAGCAAATCCCGCAGTTTTCTCTTTTCCTCGGGCGACAACTTATCGAAATCAAGATACGGAACAAATCCCATAGTAAATACCCCGGGTTTCCCGCGACCCCTTGTCAGGCGCGAAAACAATGTTGCTCGCGAAGCGACAAATAATCAAGGTAGTTTTCTTGAGTGCTGCAGCCTGGAGTGACTGACGCCTGCACGCCTCACGCGGCGCGGCGACGGAGCAAACGCTGCAATGGCGCGTTGGGCTGCGCTGCGGCGCGCGTGAGGATCACAACAAGATCCTCCATCCATTGTGGAATCACGCGGTGTCCGAACAGTTCGCGCTTGTAGCTGCACGAGCCGGTGATGCCACTCGGCCGTTCCTTCAGCATCAGCGAGAGCAAGGTCTGATTGACCGGCAGTACGGGCTGTCCTTCGCGGTAGGCGCTTCCAAGCGTGCGCATCTTCACATCCGGAAACTTCAGCGGCTGGCGCAGCGGATTCTGCAAGGTGAAGTAGACCTGGATCAGGGAGGCCGGATCGATGCCCGCGTCTGCGAGTCGCGCGGCAAGGATGTTAAAGGGCAATTCCTGCCTGGCATGGGCTTCGAGGACGCTGTCGCGCACCCGGGAAAATGCTTGGCGGAACGAAAGTCCCGGATCAATGCGGGTGCGGATGATCACGGTGTTCTCGAACGGTCCGATCACACGCTCGGTATCAGGCTGGGAGCGATTGGCCATCGCGGTGGCAACGCAAATGTCATCGCGGCCGGTTTGCCTCACAAGCAGGGTCTTCAGCCCGGTCAACAACGCCATGAACAGCGTGCCGTTCTCGCAGGCCGCAAAGCTGCTCAGCGCTGTGACCAGATCGCCCGACAGGCGCACCGGCTGATGATCGCTGGGTGGAGCCGGCGCAACGTCGGCAGCATCGCCAAAGACCGGCGCGGCCCTGCGCAAATTCTCCTTCCAATAGCTGGCCTGCCGTTCCGCCGCGTCCGTGGCACACCATCGGCGCTGCCGGCGCGCCACGTCGGAGAAGGGCAAGGCCGGCTCGAGCGCCGGTTCCGATCGACGATCCAGGAGCGCGGCATAGCGCTCCGAGATCTCGTCAAAGAGGATTCCGATCGACCAGCCATCGGCGATGGCATGGTGGATCGTGAGCAGCAGCACATGGTCTTCCTCGCCCAATCGCAACAGGCGCGCCCGCCACAGCGGAGCGCGTGTCAGGTCAAACGGCGTCCGGGCTTCCTGCTCGGCGCGGAGCTTGGCCTTCCTCAATTGCAGTTGGCTGACGCGCTTGCCCGCCGACGGCCTGCGAGCCGTCAGATCTTCGACGTCCAATGACACGGCGCGCTTGCCGGGGGGCGCGATCGCGACCACAGGCTCGGCGCCATCCCAGCCAAAGGCGGTGCGCAAGGACTCGTGACGGCGCATGACCTCACCCAAGCTCTTCTTCAGCGCAGCGGGGTCGAGCGGCCCCTGCAGCCGCAGTGCAAACGGCAGGTTGAACAAGGGAAGTTCCGGAAGCGCGCGCTCGATGCCGAGCATCTGGGCCTGCGCGATCGACGGCAGGCGCGAATCCGTTTCCGCGACATCCGGAATGATCGGCAAAACCTGTTGCGGTTTCGCTGCCGACGCATCGTCGATGCGCTGCGCGAGTTCTTCCACGGTCGGCGCTTCGAAAATCGTCTTGATCGGCAACGACACGCCGAACGCCCGTGCGATGCGCGCCATCGCCTGGCCCGCCAACAGCGAATGGCCGCCGAGGTCGAAGAAATTGTCGGTGACGCCGATGCCGGGGACTTTCAGCAGATCGATCCAGATGTCGGTCAGCGTCTTTTCGGTGGCGCGCCGCGCCGGCACCGTCGCGCCGGCGGCTGTCGGCTCGGATGGGTACGCGCCTCTCAGCGCGGAACGGTCGACCTTGCCGTGGCTGTTCAGCGGAATGCGTTCGAGGAACAGGAAAGCCGCGGGCACCATGTAGCCCGGCAGCCTGCTCTTGAGGACATCGCGCAGCGCACCGGCATCCGGCCGGCTGCCCGGCCTCGCGACGATGTGCGCGACCAGCCGGGCCTCGCCACCGGCTTCACCGCGCGGCTCGACGATGGCGGCGCGGATATCCGGATGATCAAGCAGAACATGTTCGATCTCCTTCAGCTCGATCCGATAGCCGCGGATCTTCACCTGATCGTCGATGCGGCCGAGGCACTCGATCGTGCCGTCGGCGCGGCGCCGGGCAAGATCACCGGTTCGATACAGACGCGCATCCGCGGCTTGCGAAAACGGATCGCGCAGGAAGCGCGCGCTTGTCTGCCCGGGATCATTGACGTAGCCGCGCCCGACACCGGCGCCGCCAACACAGAGTTCACCCACAGTCCCTGATGGCACCGGTTGCAGGTGCGGATCGAGCACATAGAGGCGCGTATTGGGCAACGGGCGGCCGATCGGAACGCTGGTCGCGAGCGTCGGCGGCTCGGTGAGGCGATGGAGCGCGACGTCATCGGAGCATTCGGACGCACCATAGGCGTCGACCAGCGGCACAGCGGGAAACCGCCGAAACCAGGCGCGGCAGAGATCGACGGCGAGCGGCTCGCCGGTCGAGATCAAGAGGCGCAGGCGGGAGAAGGCGCGCAGCACCGGCGCTTCGTCGGTTCGTTCGAGGATCACCCGCAGCAGCGACGGCACGATCTGCAGCACCGTCACCCCTGCCCGCCCGATGTCTTGCGCCAGCAGTTCGGGATCGCGCACGACCTCGTCGGCGCAAATGTGGACGCGCGCACCGACCATGGGGCCGGCCAGAAACTGCCAGATCGAGATCACAAAACTCTGCGGCGCGGTCTGCGCGATGACGTCCGCAGACGACAGGCCAAGCTCGGAGATCAGGGACGCGAGATGATTGGACAATCCCCGCTGCTCGATCATCACGCCCTTCGGCGTCCCGGACGAACCCGAGGTGTAGATGACATAGGCGAGATTCGATGGCGCGCGCCGCGCCGGCTTTGCGGGATTGACGGCGGCGCTGCCCGGACCTTCAAGACGAACAATGGGCATGTGCTGCTGAACGGGCGAGCGGGATAGAACTTCCTGTAATGCCGAGAAGCGGCTCGCTCCGACCAATATCAAATGCGCGCCGCTGGATTTCAGTATCTCGGCGAGCCGTGCGGCAGGCAGGGCCGGGTCCAGGCAGAGAAAGGCCGCTCCAACGCGCTGTACCGCAATCATCGCAGCCAGCAAATCCGGGCTTCGTTCGGCGAACAGCGCGACCACCGTCTCGGCGCCGATTTCCTCCTGCGCGAACCGCGCGGCGATCGCCGCGCTGCGGTCGGCGAGCTCGCGGTAGCTAAGACGCGCCTCACCTGCGGAGACCGCGACCGCTTCCGGCGCACGCGCGACCTGCCGGTCGAAGCTCTCAGCAAGATCGTGGAAGGCGCCGAAATCTGCTTCGACCCCGCTGCAATCCGCCAGCGCACGGCGGCGCTCCGATGGCGATAGCAGCGGCAGGCGCGAGATCTTCTCCTCGGGATCGGCAACGGCTGCTTTCAGGAGCCGTTCGAAATGCACGGCCATTCCTGCGATCGTCGAAGCATCGAACAGGTCGGTGCTGTATTCGAAGAAGCCGGAAAAACGGCCGTCGGTCTCGACCAGCTCGAGCGTGATGTCGAAGCGCGAAATCTGCGGGTCAACCTCGAGGCGCTGCGTTGTCAAGCCCGGAAACGTCGCCGCCTCGATCGAAGCGCTCTGCAGGATGAACATCACCGGAAATAGCGGATTGCCGTCGCGGCTGCGCGACACCTGCAGCGCCCGCAACACCTCTTCGATGGGCAGATCCTGGTTGCGATAGGCATCGAGCGTGACCTGCCGCACGCGCCAGAGCAGTTCGCCGAAGGTGAGATCGCCGGAGCAGTCGGTTCGCAGGATCACGGTATTGGCAAACAGCCCGATCAGGCGTTCGGTCTGGATCTGGTTGCGGTTCGCGATCAGCGAGCCGATCGCGACGTCCTCATGGCCGGTGTAGCGATGGAGCAGGCATTGAAACGCCGCGAGCAGCGTCATGAAGGGTGTGACGCCCTTCGCCTGGCTCAGCGACCTGAGCCGCGCCGACAGGCCTTGCGGGAATTCGACGTAATGCCGGGCGCCGCGACCGCTCCAGATCGGTGGACGCGGGCGATCGGTGCGCAGCGGCAGGGTGGTGACGCCATCGAGCTGCCTGCGCCAATAGCTCAACTGCTCCTTCGCCGCCGGCGTTGCCGCCCAGTCCTGCTGCCAGCCGGCAAAATCGCGATACTGGAGCGCGAGCGGAGGCAGCGCGGCCACGCGTCCCGCGCGGCTCGCTGCATAATGCGCTTCGAGCTCCTGCCAGAACAGCCGCTGCGACCAGCCATCGGTGACGAGGTGATGGATGTTGATCACCAATGCATGATCGGTCGCACTGAAGCGCAACAGCCTGGCTTTGAGCGGCGGTTCATGTTCGAGGTCGAATTGGTGGTGCGCCAGTCTCAAGGCTTCCCGCCGGATCGCCGTTTCGCGCTTACCTTTCACGCATCGCGTCAAGTCCACATGTTCGAGCCGCGGCCTTGCGGCATCCGCGCGCTGAACCGGCTCGCCCAGCCATTCGGAAAAGGTCGAGCGCAAGATCTCATGCCGCTCGCAAAGCGCCGCGATACCAGCCTCGAATGCGGCAACGTCGAGCCGGCCGGACAGGCGCGCCACTTCCGCGACATTGTAGTTGTATTTGGTCCGGTCCAGCCGACTGAGCACGTACATCCGCTGCTGCTGGAACGAGAGCGGCGCACGGCCGTCCTCCGTCACGGTCTTGCGCCATCCCGGCATCGCAATGTCGCGATCCGCCGCGCGCGATTGCAGCCGCCCGGCAAGCTCGGCGACCGTCGGCGCGTCGAAAATATCCTTGAACGACAGATCCGTGCCGAATTGTTCGCGCAAGCGCGACAGCATTTGCGTCACAGCAAGCGAATCCGCGCCCAGTGCGAAGACATCCTGATCGACGCCGACCTGCTCCACTTCCAGGAGCCTTGCCCAGATCTCGGCCAGTTGCCGCTCCAACTCGGAACGAGGCAAACGTCCGCCTGCGGTGTCCTGGCCTACCGGCGCAGCCGACACCAGCTCGGCAAGCGCGCTTCGCTTGAGCTTGCCGCTTGCGCCTTTCGGCAACGCCTGCACCATCCGGATCAGGCTCGGGACCTTGTAGGCGGCGAGCCGCTGCCGCGCGAATTGCCGAAGCTGATGCGCTGTCACGCCGGACTGCGGCCGCAGCACGATCGCGGCGGCGACGGTCTCGCCGAGCTTCTGGTGCGGAGTGCCGAAGGCCCCGGC
Source organism: Bradyrhizobium sp. USDA 10063 (assembly GCF_054063735.1). Lineage (NCBI taxonomy): Bacteria > Pseudomonadati > Pseudomonadota > Alphaproteobacteria > Hyphomicrobiales > Nitrobacteraceae > Bradyrhizobium > Bradyrhizobium sp. USDA 10063. The sequence continues at coordinate 3,499,209 of NZ_JBSSGP010000002.1, forward strand.
CTCGAGCACATCCGGATGGCTCAGCAACACCTCTTCCACTTCGGAAGGCGAGATCTTCTGTCCGCCGCGGTTGATGACGTCCTTGATGCGGCCGACGATGAAGAGATAACCGTCCGCGTCGAGATAGCCGAGGTCACCGGTCCTGAACCAGCCGTCCCGGAAGGCGGATCTGGTCGCCTCGGGATCGTTGTAATAACCCCTGCTGATGGTGGGGCCGCGCAGCATGATCTCGCCGCGCTCGCCGGCCGGCAGCGGCCGGCCTTCGTTGTCCATGATCGCGATCTCGGGACCAGCGGGCACGCCGACGGAGCCCTGCTTGCGCCGGTGGCGAGGATTGGCGGCAATCTGGGACGCGCCTTCCGTCATGCCGTAGGTCTCGATGACGGGAACGCCGAACCGCGATTCCAATCCTTGCAGGATGGCGGGCGCAAGCGAGGCGGAGGCCGAGCGGATCACGCGCAGCGAGGACGCCCGCGTCATCTCTGTGTCATGTTCTGAAGCGGACAGCAGCGCGCGGTGGATGGTCGGCACCGCGGTGTACCAGGTCGGCTTGAGCTCCTTCAGGCAGGTGAAGAAGGACACGGGATCGAAGCCCGCGGTGCAGATCACGCTCGATCCGGCCGCGAGCGCCGTGAGCAGGCCGGATATCAGGCCATGCGCATGAAACAGCGGCAGCACGTTGAGCAGGCGATCCTGAGGCCCGAGCGCCAGCACGGCTCCGGCATTGTGGGCCGAAAGACACACGCTCGCATGTGTCAGCGGTACCATCTTAGGGCGAGATGCCGTGCCTGACGTCAAGAGGATAAAGGCATCATCGTCACCGCGCGCGGCGCCACCCACAATGGCAGGCCCAGCCGCCGAGCCCGCCAATTCGAAAGCGCCGAGGCCCTGGCCCAGCCTGGGCGAGAGGTCGATCACAGGAACGCCCAACGCGTGCGCAGCCGCCCGGCCTGCCGAGCTCGCTTCCGCAGAAGTGACGAGGGCGGCAAGCTTCAGCTCGCTGAAATAGCGCTGCAGTTCGTCCCCGGTCAGGTCCGGATTGACTGGGACGCACACGGCTGCTGTGGCTACCACAACAAGGGCCAGCGCGTTATCAACGCCCCGCGGCAACACCACCGCCACGCGATCGCCCTGAGCGATGCCGAGCCCGCGCAATTGACGGACGGTATCATTGGTCCGCGCGGCAAGCTCGGCATAGGTCGCGCCACCGCGCCCGGGAGCAAGCACCGCGGTCCGATCGGACGCCGTACGCGCATAGAAATCGAGGATATCCCCGATGCACGAAAAGGCTTGGATGCACGAAAAGGCTTGGCCTCCGGTGCTGCTGCCGGCCGATCCCTGCGACAGTGAGGCTGCGACGTCCGACAAGCACGTGCCTTTTTGCTGGAGTTGAGCTATTGTTCTCGAACTTCGCAAATCCGTCCAGACCGAGGTCGGGCAATAGTCCCCTGAAATGTATGCAACCAGACCGAGACGGTCCTTTCCTGAGATGCAGCCCGACGGATAGTTATGCCGGAGAATAAGCCAGGCTCTGAAACGACAGATGGCTTGAAGCACTGGCTTGAGGAGATCGGCCTCGGGCAATACGGCGATCTTTTCATCCAGCACCGCATCGACCGCGACGTCCTCCCCGATCTGACCGAAGAGGATCTGGCGAAGCTTGGTCTGCCGATGGGTGATCGCCGGCGCCTGCAGCGCGCGATAGGTTCGCTCGTCCCGATCGCACCGGCGATCAATCCGACCCCGCCGAGAACGGCGAACGCCGCCGAACGGCGGCAGCTCACCGCCATGTTCTGCGACATGGTGGGCTCCACGTCACTCTCCGAGCAGTTCGATCCCGAGGATGTGCGCGACATCATCGCCCGCTTCAGGGAGACCTGCGTCCGGATCGTGAAGTATTATGACGGCTTCGCCGCGCGCTATGTCGGCGATGCCATCCTGATCTATTTCGGCTATCCGCATGCGCATGAGGACGACGCCGAGCGCGCCGTGCGCGCCGGACTTGAGATCGTGGAGGCGCTGTCATCGGCGCAAGGCGGCGAGCCGCGAGGGGCGTCCGGCTACACGCCTGCGGTTCGCATCGGAATTGCGACCGGCCTTGCCGTCGTCGGAGACATGATCGGACAGAGCTCCGAGGAACGCGACTCCGCCGTCGGCGAAACGCTGAACCTCGCCGCCCGGCTGCAGCCGCTGGCCCCGCCCAATGGGGTGGTCATCGCGTCCTCGACGCAATCCCTGCTGAAGGGAAAGTTCGACTACCAGAACCTCGGCATTCACACGCTCAAGGGGCTATCCGAAAAAGTCCAGGCCTGGCGCGTGGTCCGGCGGGCGCGCACGGAAACACGCTTCGCCGCGGCAATGGGCCCGAGATTGACCCCGCTCGTCAACCGGGAGGAAGAAATCGCCCTGCTGATGCAGCGCTGGCAACAGGCCAAGCGGGGCAACGGCCAGGTCGTCCTGTTGTCGGGAGAGCCTGGAATCGGCAAGTCGCGCATCTTCCAGGAGATTCACGAACGGGTCGCGGGCGAGCAGCACGGGCAGTTGTCGTTCCAGTGTTCTCCCTATTACACCGGCACCGCGTTCTATCCGTTTATCGAGCAGTTCAAATTCGCGATCGGACTTGATCGCGAAAGCTCTTCGGTGCTGGCGCTTTCAAGCCTCGAGGCGGCCGTGGCCGCCGCAAAGGGCAATGTGCAGCAGGTCGTGCCGATCTTTGCGGAGCTGTTGTCGATCTCGACCGGCGATCGGCATGCGCTGCCGGAGCTTTCGCCGCAGCAGCACAAGGATGTGACGGTCGCCGCGCTGGTGAACCATCTGATCGGGCTTGCGCGCGACCGGCCGCTCATGATCGCATTGGAGGATGCCCACTGGATCGATCCTACCTCGCGGGAAGTGCTCGATCTGTTGGTGGCGAGGGCCCACAGCGCCACCATTCTCGTGATCGTCACCTGCCGTCCGGAATTCGAGCCGAGCTGGAATGCGCATCGCCACATCACGACATTGACGCTCAACCGGCTCAGCCGGCAACTGCGGACGACGTTGGTCGAGCGGGTCGCAGGGCGGCGTGAGCTGCCGAGGGAAGTCGTCGAGGAGATCATCGTCAGGACCGACGGCGTGCCGCTGTTCCTGGAAGAGCTGACCAAGGCCGTCATCGAATCCAACCTGCTCACCGAGCGGCATGGGCGCTACGTCTTCACCGGACCATGGCGCCAGCTCTCGATCCCGGCGACCCTGACCGACTCGCTGATGGCGCGCCTCGATCGCATGGGGCCGTTCAAGAAGATCGCACAGATCGGGGCCACAATCGGCCGGGAGTTCTCCTACGAGATCCTTCGCGCGGTCGCCGAAGCGCCGGCGGAGGAGATCGAGGCGGCGCTTGATCATCTCGAGCAGGCGGGGCTGATCGTTCGCCGTGGCCATGGGCCGGATGCGGTCTATGTCTTCAAGCATGTGATGATCCAGGACGCGGCGCATTCGAGCCTCCTGCACAGCGAAAGGCGAAGGCTGCATTCGCGGATCGCCGAGGTGATCGCGGGCATCTATCCGGAACGTACCGAGCGCGAGCCCGAGCTGTTCGCCTATCACCTGACCGAGTCCGGCCAGAGCGAACCGGCCGCCGGTTTCTGGCTGAAGGCGGGCAAGCAGGCCGCGAAGGCGGGCGCCAATCTGGAAGCGATCAGCCATCTCCGGCGCGGCCTCGGCGTCACGCAAAGCCATCCCAAGATGCAGCGACGCGACGAAATGGAGCTGGAGCTTCGCACCGCCCTGGGCAACGCCTTGATCGCCGCGAAGGGCTATGCGGTGCAGGAGGTCGAGGAAAACTACGCCCAGGCGCTCGAGCTCGGCCGTCAGCTTGACGACGAGGCAAAGGTGTTCACGGCGACCCGCGGGCTTTGGGTGTGCCATTTCATCCGCGCCGATCTCACGCGCGCCCATGATCTCAGCGTCGAGCTCCTGCAGTTCGCAAAGCGGATGCGCCCGAACGCGACCGCGCAATCGATGCAGCAGCAGGCCGGATATCTGATCGAGGCCCACCGGGCCATCGCCATGACGATGCTCTATCGCGGGCGATTTGCGGCTTCGCATTATCATCTGCAGCGCTGCATCGGGCTCTACACGCCCGATCTGCACGGCGAACTGACCGAACGGCACGGCATCGATCCCGGCGTCGTCTCGCTGTCCTATCTCGGATATCTCCAGTGGTTTCTCGGCCGCCCGGATGCGGCGCGCCAGTACAGCGAGGATGCGATCGTCAACGCGGAACAGTTGCGTCATCCGTTCACGCTCGCCTTCGCCCTCGAATTCGGCGCCTATCTGTGCCAGCACCTGCGCGATGTCGAGGGGACCATGAACTATGCCGACCGCGCCATGGTGGTCTCGTCGGATCATGGCTTCCTGCATTGGAAGCATCAGGCAACCATCCTGCGCGGCTGGGCGATGGCCGAGCTCGGCGAGATCGACCAGGGGCTGAAGCAGATGCGGGCGGGACTGGAGGGCTATGAGGCCATGGATTCCTGGCTCGCGAGCTGCTGGTTCAGGAGCCTGCTCGCGACCGCCTATGCGAAAGCCGGCCGGCTGGAAGCGGCGCTGCGCGCGCTGGACGGCGCCTTGGCGGTTGCGAGGCGGACCGGCGACCATTTCTTCCTCGCCGAGGTCTATCGCCTGCAGGGTGAAACGACCTTTGCCCAGGGCGGCCTCGCGGTGGCCGACGACGTCGAGGAACTGTTCCGCCGTTCGATGGAGCTGGCGCGCCAGCAGAGCGCGCTTGCATGGGAATTGCGGTCGGCCGTCAGTCTGGCGCGCCTTTGGCGCGATGCCGGCAAGCGCGAGCAGGCCGTCGAGCTGCTTGTGCCGGTCGCGGCGCAGTTCACGGAGGGCTTACGCACGTCGGACCTGAAGGAAGCCTGGAACCTGATGGAGGAGCTCGGCGCGAATCCATCAAGACAGCATCCGTGGGCCGACCGGACAGGGCTTCACCGGGCGGGATGAGCGATCTGGCGGCCGCACGACGACGCTACGCGAGCGCGATCGGGCAACGCGAGCGGATTTCCTCCGCGCGCCTGCTGCAGGCTTTCGCCGCGGTACCGCGCGAGCACTTTGCCGGCGATGGGCCCTGGCGCATCCGGAGCGAAGCTCGAGACGGCTACAGCCCCACCGCCGACGCCGATCCCGTTCATCTCTACGACGACGTGCTGGTGGCGATCGATGAGCGCCGCAGGCTCGACACTGGATTGCCGAGCCTGTGGGCGCATTTCTTGGATGTGCTCGACATCAAGGAGAAAGAGCGTGTCGTGCAGATCGGCTGCGGGCTCGGCTATTATTCGGCGATCCTGTCCAGGATCGTCGGCCCGCAAGGCACGGTCCTTGCCATCGACTGCGACAAGGCATTGGTCAGCCGTGCCGCTTCCAATCTCAGGCGCTACAAGAACGTCGAAGTGATCCACGGCGACGGCTGCAGCGACGTCGGCGGCCCGGCCGATGTGATCATCGTCCATGCCGGCTTCAACCATCCGCATCCGCTGTGGATCGAGGCGCTCCGCCGCAACGGCCGCCTGCTGGTCCCGCTGACCAGGCGCGGCCGGGTCGGCACCGTCATCAAGATCACCCGCCTCGCCCGCTGCTATCAGGCCGAGGCGGTCAGGCGCATCAGGATCTTCCCCGGCAAGGGCCGAGGCAGAACCGCGCTCGGCGAGCGCGTGACGGACTGGTGGGAACGCGCCGTTGCCCTCGCCCCGCTGCGGTTTCAAAGTATCGAGCAAGGACTGCCGTCGGAGCGGAAGCCGCGGCGAACTTGGAGATTACCGACGTAGCGCAATGAGGAGCACGTCACCCCACTGCGCGCCGGGCTGGCCGCCCTGCATAGCGGACATCGTCGGCATTGTTTCTTGATCTTCCTCAAGGCAGCGCAGCATTCGTCGCGCAAAGTCCCGCAGCGACGAGAGGAGCGCCCATGTCCACCGCAGATTCATCCGTACCCGTTGCCGCCCCCGCCAGTCATCCCGCTCAACCGTCGTGGCTTCGCGCCAACTGGGGGCTTCTGGTTGCCATCGCGGTGCTGGTCACTGTGCTCCTGTTGCCGACGCCGCAGGGATTGTCGGTGGCGGGCCATCGCATGCTGGCCGTGCTCGCCTTCGCCGTGATCATCTGGATGACGGAGACGCTCGACTACGCTGTATCAGGAGTGGTCATCGCCGCGCTGATGGCCTTTCTGCTCGGCACGGCGCCGAGCCTCAGCAATCCGGCCGTAGCAATGGGCACCAGCGCAGGCCTGGGCCTTGCTTTCAGCGGCTTTTCCAACACCGCATTGGCACTGGTGGCGTCGGCGCTCTTTATCGCCGCCGCCATGACAGCCACGAAGCTCGACAGGCGCATCGCGCTCTTCATTCTCTCCCGCGTCGGCACCGAAACCCGCAACGTCGTGATCGGTGCGATTCTTGTCGGTTTCATCATGTCGTTTCTGGTGCCTTCGACGACAGCGCGTGTCGCCTGTATCGTGCCTATCATGCTCGGCATCATCGCCGCCTTCGGCGTCAACAAGAAAGGCGCTTTTGCCGGCATGCTGATGATCACCGCGACGCAGACGGCCAGCATCTGGAATGTCGGCATCAAGACCGCGGCGGCGCAGAACATGGTTGCCGTCGGTTTCATCGAGAGGACGCTGAACCACACCATCACCTGGCTCGAATGGTTCGTCGCGGCGGCGCCGTTCGGCCTCATCATGTCGGTCGCTCTTTATTTCGTGATGACGCGCATGATGCCGCCGGAAGTCAAGGAAGTGCCCGGCGGTCGCGACGCGATCCGCAAGTCGCTCGCGGAATTGGGCGCAATGAAAGCGTCCGAAAAGAAGCTGCTTGCGATTTCGCTGACGCTGCTTGCGTTCTGGGCGACCGAGGGCGTGCTGCATCGTTTCGATACATCATCGACCACCATCGCGGCCGTCGCCTTGCTGTTCATGCCCAGCATCGGAATCATGACGTGGAAGGAGGCGCAGCCGAGGATTCCGTGGGGCACCGTCGTGCTGTTTGGCGTCGGCATCAGCCTTGGCACCGCCCTGCTGCAGACCGGCGGCGCCGTCTGGCTCGCCAATCTGGTCGTAACCAAGTTTGGGCTTCAGAACGCCAGCCCGCTGTTCATCCTCGCCGTGATGAGCCTGTTCCTGACCCTGATCCACCTCGGGTTCGCCAGCGCAACTGCGCTCGCTTCCGCGATGATCCCGATCGTCATTGCCGTACTCCAGCATGTGGCAACGCCCGGGATCAATATGGTCGGCATGACCATGCTGCTGCAGTTCGTCGTGAGCTTCGGCTTCATTCTCGTGGTGAATGCGCCGCAGAACATGGTCGCCTATGGAACCGAGACCTTCGAGGCCAGGGATTTCGTTCGCACCGGCCTCGTGCTCACCATCATCGCGCTAGCGCTGGTGATGCTGCTTGGCGCCACCTACTGGCATTGGCTTGGATACGTCTGACGTCAACCGACCTCGCAGGCTGCCAATATGCTTCTCGTCACTTCGGTCTCTCGGCTGCGTGAGTGTCCTGCGCCACTTCCACACGCGCCGACCTGGACGGGAGCATCGGCTCCACGACGTTGAACAGCACGAAATTGGTCACGCGCCCGAGCGCGGTCCGCGGCAGAACGCGCCGGAAGCGCCCGTCCGGGGGCGCGAGGCAGATCGGATTCATCGAGACGCCGTACTTCAATGCCGCTCCGGCAAAGAGGCGCCCCTCCTTGTCGACAACGCTCTGATCGCTCTGCGACTCGACCGCGAGCTTCATGATGTTCTTGATCTCGTCAGGCGAGGTCTTGGCATTGGCTGTGAGCTTGTTCTGCGCGTCGCGGTCGAGCTTGAACTCGGCGGTCGCCTGCAGGATCTTTTGCCCCTGGCACACATAGCCTCCGGCATGGAGATACTGCATGGCGACCTGGCTGCATTGCGGCTTTTCCATCAGCTTGGTGAAGATCAGCCAGTTTGGACCGAGCGGAATTTCCTCGAGCAGAACGTCGTTCAGCGAGGCGTGCACCTTCACCACATAGTTCTTGCCGACGCTCCCATTCAGCATCCAGCCAAGATCGATCTTCACGCCGGTGTTGAAGCGTCCGTTCCGTTCCAGGCTTTCCTGCATCTCCCAGCTCGGCGACGACACGACGGCACCGTCGAGGTCGGCCTTGTCGGCGTGGCAGATCGCCTTGAACTCCTTCACCTCGGCGTCGACATAGTAGAGCGATCCGACTTCCATAAGATTGGAGGGCGGATTGATTGGGACAAAGCTGTATCGGCGCAACGTATCGCCGAGGGGATCCTCGCTCGGTCTGGTCAAGTAATACGCTGCCGACGGAACGGCCACCGTCGCGACCGTTGCGGCGAGCGCAATCATTGTCATGGTACGCATGACTACCTCCTGCCATCATATCCAGGTCGGACGTGCATCGGCGCGGTTATCGGCCGGGGCAGCAAGCACCGCCGCATGCGACGTAGCCCGCGGGACAGGCGAAGACCGGCGTGGCGGTGCAGGTCACCACCAAAATCGTTGCGAGTATTCCAAACGTCCTGATGGCACGCATGACGCTCTCCTCGGCCATACCGGCCCGGCGCATTGCAGCCGGCCACACGCCCCCCATCAGCGTGCGTCTATGCTATCCGGGCACACGGTCTGGTCGTATGAACTAGCTCACACGCGCAGGCTGTGAGCGGGTCAGAGCGGAGAGTCAGGGGGATCGGGCGTTACCAAGGGTCTGGAACAGCGTCCGCTGCCACCAATCGCTTTCGATTTGATCGAGCGTGGCGAGATCGAGCATCGGGCGCAAGGCGCTGCCTCTCGGCAGCACGATCGCATATCTCTCGCTGCTGAAGCTGGTATCGACGACACGAATCGAGGCTGAGAAGTCGTTCCGAACGATCCAGGCCAGGAGCGGCTTGTCGTGGACGAAGGCATCGATGCTGCCGCGGCTCATAGCGGACAGGCCGCTTTGAGCATCTGGAAATGCCCGGAAGGAAAGCTGCTGACGCGTGAGATAGTCGGCTGTCGCAGAGTTCGCCACAGCGCCGACGCGCACGGACCGCAAGTCGTTGAAGCCGTGGACGGCGCCTTGCAGCTCTCTGCGCGTAAGGGTGGAGGTGATGCCGGCGGTGAACACGGCTATCGCGATGACGGAAGCGATCATCCACCCGGTCGCGACGATTCGCCCGGGCAGCGTTGCCGGTGCGTTCGCGGCAGCTCCCGCCTGCGTCATCGCAATGGTCGACCACCAGAAGCTGGAGCCGAGCCCCTTGGCTCCTCCGCCGAAATGTTCCGTTTTCCGGCGTTCGAACAGCCAAATGAGGAAGCCCACCGCCATCGCAAAACAAAGCAGCAGACCGACAGCCTGGAAGAAGCCGAAGGAAAGAAGCGCCCGCCCGATCGAGACCCAGGGACTCTCATTGAGCGGAACCGCGATCCCCAGCCCCGTATTGTAGAAAGGTTGAGTAAAATCGACGCCGCGCGCACGCGAAGCGGTCACAGTTACCGCGGCGACGCCGGCGTCAAAGTCGCCCTTCGCGACGCCATCGAGCAGGTCCTGCACGCTCTGGGTTTCAACCAGACGAAAACGCAGATGCGCTCCATCAGCGATTCTCTTCCAGAGATCGATGCTGATACCGCCCCAGCTCCCATCCGACTGCTTCATCGCGAAAGGCGGGGCTTCCTTGGTCGCCACCACCAACTCTTTGTCGGCGGCTGTGCCTTGCGCGCGGACCGCGCTGCCGCCGAGCGCAAGCATCGCCAGCGATAAAAGACATATCAGGACAGATCGAAGTGACAAAATCACAGGTTCGCCTTGCGAGTGCCGATCTCGCCGTCGAACGTCGGAACCCAAGAAAGATCCGCGCACGAGTCGCAATTCTTATTAGAATGATGGCAATTTCGCGCGCCACGCAGAATAAAATGGCGAAGCCGTAGTCAATGCCGGCCTGCACCTCGGCCATTGCTTACGACCCACCACCGTCTGGCCAGCGTCTCAGCCGGTCTATTTCCAGCCACCACCCGGCAGCCGGCGGTACATATGGCGCACCAAAATCAGTTGGTACGACAAAAGGATGTGGTGTCCTGAACTGCGTTGGTTTTTGAATACGACGAGCCTGCACGCGGGTTCGTGGGGCCTGAGCCAAAGGTCGGCAACGTTCCGCATTGCTTTTGAGGAACTATCGAGGGATGCGTTATCGTCGTCCCCTTGCGCCCAGGGTCAAATGGGTCACCGTTGCCGCGAGATTGACCCCGATCGTGCGCTCGACGGAATGCGGCTGCAGGACGACGCTTCGGCGCGATCCGCCGATCAGGACGTTGGCGCCAAAGCCGGGGCCCAGCGCAACATTGGCGCTGGCCCCCACATAGCTCCCGCGCATGGTGCCGGGACCAATCCGCGAGTTCTTGGCAAGGACAGCCCAGGATAGAACGCCACCTCCGGTGACGCCGAGATCAAAGCCGACACGCCTTACCCGTCCTGCCTAAATGTAGCGTTGCGACGAACCCCGCCGGTAAGACACCCGCTGGCGGTAATGCGCACTGGTCAGCGCAGGCTCATGCGCCTCGCGCATCGCGTATTGCCTGAGCGACTTTCGTCGCCTGCGACACTCGCCCGATTCGCGCGCCAGTGACGATCTTCCTTCGGCGCGTGCTCAAGCGCGGCACCATGCCTTCGTTGGCGGCAGACCCGGCGGAGGGATAGGGAACGAAGTCCGCGGCTCGACGCAGCGCGAGCGCCTTTCGGGCCGCCTCGGCATGGGCGGTCCGAGCTGCCAGGTTGTGAAGACGCCTGAGCTCGCTGTTGACCCGCTTCAGTGCTGCGGCAAAGACCTGCTTGCGTTGTGATGGACGGTCGGCCGTTCCAGGGAAGTTCGCGCCGCGAGCCTGGCCTTTTCCACGCGTCTCTCGCCGCTTTTGTCGGCTGAGCGTTCGCTCCTTGTCGCGCATCTTGCGCAAGCGGGACTGCATGGCCGCAAGATCAGTCGGCTCGACCTCATAGATGGCGGGATGATGCGTGAGGCGGATGGTCTCGTATTCGTCGTGGCTGAGGAGGCTAAGTTCGAACTTGCACGGGACCGACATGTTCTGTTCCTCCGTGTGCCGACAGCGTACCGGACAGGCATCAATGCTCGGCATCTATCCGCAGTAGCTGCTCGATCGACAGGCTACCGCCTCAGGCCACTATTAGCAACCTAAGGTATTTATCAGAGGTTGACGATTCCGGTCGCGGGAATAGCGCAGTGTGTTTCCCCCTGGCCGGCGTTGAACCATGTCAAATGGCTTCGGCGCGGCGAATCAACGAGCCGTTTCTATCCTTTCGCCTGCCTGCAACTTTCTGTGTTCATCATTCAGTTCGCCCCTGCCAGCGATCTGGAGAAATGCTGTTGGGGTCTGAAGGATCGTTATCGATTTGAGTTTTGCTCGGCGTTGTGCTTCTTAGCCGCCGTCATCGGTGCCCTCAAAGGGTGAAACGGGAACGCGGTGCGGGACTCTTCCCAATGCCGCGGCTGCCCCCGCAACTGTAAGCGGATATTTGCGATCCGGATGCCACTGAGCCTGCCAAGCGGGCTTGGGAAGGCGGATCGCGAGACGACCGCGAGCCAGGAGACCGGCCGTTGACGGGTATCAACTCGTTCGACGGTGGGTCGGCGGAAAGGGCATTCATGAGCTTGCGGCGTTTTCTTGCCGTGTGTGCGGCCGTTGCTGCATGCGATCAGACTGGCGCGATGGCTCAATCGCGTCCCGAACAACTCCCTGCGGTGGTCGTCAATCCGGACGCCCGGTCCAAGCCGGCCTCGAGGAACAAGCGAACATCTTCAGCGACTCGTCCTGTGCGTCCGGCGCCGAGTAACGAGGCCCCTCCGCCGACTCCTGAACTCGTCGTAACTCCCGACCGGACACCGGAGCCCGCAAGCCGGACTGGAAGTTCGGTCAGCGTGGTCACGAACCAGATGCTCGCGACCAGCAATCCGACCTCGCTCGTCGACGCGCTGCGGACAGTGCCCGGGCTCGATATCACCGAGAGCGGCGGACCAGGCGCAACGACCAATGTGCGTTTGCGCGGCGCCAATACCGGCCAGACGCTGGTCATGATCGACGGCATCAGGGTCAACGATCCGACCGCCGCCAGCGGCGATTTCGATTTCGCGATGTTCGCCCCGGGCGCGATCGAGCGGATCGAGGTGCTGAAAGGACCGCAGAGCGCGCTCTACGGATCGGACGCGATGGGCGGCGTGGTCAACATCATCACCAAGAGGGGCACCGGCCCGGCGCAACTCGACGTCCGCACCGAGGGCGGAAGCTACGGCACGGCGAGCAGCAGCGCAGCGCTGACCGGAACCTCGGGGCCGTGGTCCTACGCATTCACGGGAAGCGGTCAGCACAGCAACGGCCTTTTCGCGCTATGGCTATCGCATCCCGGCGCTCGAGGCCAAGTATGGGCCCCTCGAGCGCGACGGCTTCGACCGCGTCGGCGGTTCGGCACGCGTCGGCTACGACGCCGGCGAAGGCGTACGCCTGGAGACCGGAATGCTGGCCTCGTTCACGCGGTCCGCCTACGACCAGTCCAGTGGAGCGTTCCCGGACACGCCGTCGAGCGCGACGCGCCTTCTCGAACAGGTCTGGGGACGCGCCTCCTTCGACACGCTCGGCGGCATCCTCACCCATGGCGTGAGCGCGTTCGAGACGCACATCGACCGCTCGTTCGATGATGTCACCTACAAGATCAACAAGCTGCCGCGGAACACCACGTCCATCCTCTCCAATTTCGTCGGCGACAGCACGGGCCTGGAATATCAGGGCAACCTGAAGGTCGGCCCGCTGGGATCGCTCATCGTCGGATCGCGCGTGCAGCACGAAACGGCGAGCACCTCCACCACCAACCTGCTGCCGATCCCAGGAGCCACGACGCCACAGCTCGCGGGGACGCAGGACACGAATTCGGTGTTCGCGCTCTGGCAACTGCCGATCGGCGAGCGGCTCAACGTCACGATCGGCGGCCGGGTCGACAACGTCGTTGACGTCGCGCGGTTCGAGACATGGCGAGCCACCGCGGCCTACACGATCGCGGAGACCGGCACCAAGCTGCATGCGAGCGCCGGGACCGGCGCCAAGGCCCCGACGCTCTATCAGCTCTATGCGCCGACCTACGGCAATCCCGCGCTCAGTCCAGAGGAAAGCTTCGGTTACGACGCCGGCATCGACCAAAGCCTGTTCGGAGGTCGCGTCGTGGTTTCGCTGACCGGATTCGGCAACAGGTTCAGCAACCTGATCGACTTCGTGATCGATCCGGCACATCCACTCGGCCACTATGTGAACATCTCGCGTGCCGAAACCGACGGATTGGAGCTTGGCGTCAATGTCGATATCCTGCCGGGATACCTGCGGTTCAACGCCGCCTTTACCTATCTGCAGGCCAAGGATCTTTCGACCGGATTGACGCTGGCGCGCCGGCCGGAAAACCTGGCGCGATTCTCGTTTCCGATCACACCGATCAAGGACTGGCTGATCGAGCCGCGGGTGCTCGCGGTATCCACGCGCTACAGCGGTTCGAACGAGACGCTGCCGCTCGCCCCTTACGTCCGCGTCGACCTCTACACCGAATACAAGATCGATGAGACCTGGAAGGTGTACTTGCGCGGCGAGAACATTTTCAACGAGCACTATCAGGAAGTGTTCAACTATGGCACCACCGGTCCCGCAGCTTATGTCGGGTTTGATGCTCACTGGTAAAGCGGACGTGATGATTGACGCGCGGGATGCGCTATTTGAACGATTGAAGCGCGCTGGCCAGGCGATCGAGACCATCGTCCGGCGCAAGGCCAAATCGCAGCCATTCGCGCGCCCAGTCGAAGCTACGGCACCAGATGTGGCGTCGGGCCAATTCGGCGTGCAGGGCCGGGGCATCGGGATGGGAGGCAAGGCGAAACAGCGTGGTCCCTCCGACGAGATGAAGGCCGGCCGCTGTCAGGATATTGTCGAGCTCACCAGACTGGCGAGCGAGCTTCGCACGCATCGCATCAGCCCACGATCGGCCCCGCAAGGCGGCGGTGCCGACGTGAAGCGCCGGGCCGGAGGCCGGCCATGGACCGAGCGCCGCGGCGATACGCTCGACGATGTCGCGTCGGCCGACCGCGAAGCCGAGGCGAAGTCCGGCGAGCCCATAGAACTTGCCGAAGGAACGCAGCACGAGGATGGGAAGGTCGGCGCTCATCCCGACAGCGCTGATCGCTGGATCAACGTCGGCAAAGGCCTCATCGATGACCAGCCAGCCACCACGACGGTCGAGCCGCTCGGCAACGTGCCGGAGCACCCCGCCATCCGCGATACGTCCATCCGGATTGTTGGGACTAACGATGACAGCGTGAAGGGCGCGTTCAGGCAACGCGGACAGATCATTCACGGCGATGACCTCTCGGCCTCCGCTGCTCCATGCGGCCGAATGCTCGCCATAGGTCGGAGTGACAATCGCAACCGTTCCGGGACCGGCGAGATACGGGATCCATTGAATGAGGGCCTGCGTGCCGGCGGCGGCCGCGATACCCGCATGGTCGGGCACACCATAGGCTTCGCGCGCGGCGGCGAGCAGGTCCTGCTCGTCGGCACACGATGGCAAGCGCGTCCATGTACTCTCTGGAATGGGATGCGGAATCGTCCACGGCCAGGGATTGATCCCGGTCGACAGGTCGAGCCAGTCCAAGGGCTCGCCGCCGTGGCGCGCAATAGCTTCCGTCAGATCACCGCCGTGCTTCATGATCGCTTCATGCCATCAATCGCGACCCCGCGCGAGACCCTTGTTGACGCGCTGCGGCCGGCGATCGGCGCAACGTTTTTGTTACTGGCAGCGCTGTGCGGAGCACATATCGCTGATGCAGCCGATCTGCCACGCGTCGCGTCCATCAATGTGTGCACGGACCAACTGCTGCTGGCGCTGGCGGATCCAAGCCAGATTCTCGGCCTCAGTCCCTATTCGCGCGACCCCGCCCGCTCCTGGAACGCGGAGAAGGCCGCAGCCTACCCCCGACTATCGGGCGAAGCCGAAGATGTCCTGATATTGCGACCGGACGCAGTGGTCGCCGGCAGGTTCACGAAGCGTGCGACACGAGAATTGCTGAAGGAGAATCGCGTGCGCGTGATCGAATTCGACGCTGCGCGTTCGCTGGAGGATGTGAAGGACCAGATCCGGCGAATGGGCGAACTCCTGCACCAGACGGATCGCGCCGCATCCGAAATACGGCGGTTGGACATCGCAATCCAGCACGCGAAGGAGGCGCTCTCGCAGCGATCCTATCGCGTGCTGGCCTTGTCGCGGCGCGGCTGGGTCTCGGGTGGCGGCAGCTTGATGAGCTCCATGCTGGCCACGATCGGCCTGAAGAACGCGGCAAGTGACCTCGGCTACAAGCTTGGCGGCTTCGCGTCGCTGGAGGCGATCGTCAAGCTGAGACCCGATCTCCTCCTTGTATCTGACGGCGGCGACTTCGCAGAAGACGAAGGCGAAGCATTCCTGATGCATCCCGCACTTGAACGTTTCTATCCGCCGTCGAAACGCCTGGTCATCCCTGAGAAGCTGACCGTCTGCGGCGGCCCGATGCTTTCGGAGGCGCTGGAACGCCTCGTCGCCGAACTAAACCGCGTGGCGCGATGACATGCTGGCGGGAAGCGAAACGGCGTTGATCGTTGTACTGGCGCTCGCATTCGACGCGATCATCGGCGATCCGGATTTGCTGTGGCGCCGTTTCCCTCATCCGGTGGCGCTGATGGGCTCGGCCATCAACCTGCTCGATCGCGCGCTGAACCGCGAGCACTGGTCGGCCGCACAGCGCAAGGCCGCGGGATGCCTAGCCACGGGCGTGCTGGTCGCGATCTGCGCTGGCCTTGGCCTGCTGCTGCAAGCCGCGCTGGGGTGGACACTGCTCGGGCAAATAGCCCAGGGCCTTGTGGCCTCCATCCTGATCGCGCAGCGGAGCCTCTATCAGCACGTCAACCGGGTCGTCTCGGCCTTCACTGGCGGTGGACTTGCCGAAGCAAGGCGCGCGGTATCCATGATCGTGGGCCGCGATCCGGAACAGCTCGACGCCAGTGGCGTCTCGCGTGCAGCGATCGAATCTTGCGCAGAGAATTTTTCCGACGGCGTGGTCGCGCCGCTGTTCTGGCTTGCGCTGCTGGGGTTGCCGGGATTGTTGGTCTACAAGGTCGTCAACACGGCGGATTCGATGATCGGCCATCGCAGTCCCCGCCATGAGTCCTTTGGCTGGGCGGCGGCGCGGCTCGACGATCTGCTCAACCTCGCGCCTGCAAGGCTGGCCGCGGCGCTGATCGCCATGGTCGCGCCGATCATAGGTGGCTCCACCGTGCAGGCCCTCAAGGTGATGTGGCGCGACGCTTCAAAGCACAGGTCGCCGAACGCGGGCTGGCCGGAAGGCGCCATGGCAGGTGCGCTCGGTCTCGCCCTGGCCGGGCCTCGCCGTTATGGCGACCGCCTCGTCGATGACCCCTTCCTCAACACAGGCGCGCGGCTGGACGCCGGCCGTGCCGATATCCGTCGCGCACTCAAGCTGTTGATTGCCGCCTGCTCGCTGGAAGCAATGATCTATGCGGCGCTGGTGTTGGTGATCTAACGGCTCCTTGCGATCTCCAGCATGCGATCGATGTCGAGATGCATTTCCAGATGGTTGGCAAGGGCATCGAGCGCCGACTCGATCTTTGCTTCGTAGGCGACAGACGAAGCGATACCGAGATTGGCAAGCCACGTCTTTCGGAAGCTGTCATTGACGAACAGCCCATGCAGATACGTCCCCTGCACGCGGCCATCGGCTGAGCCGGCACCATCGGGCCGGCCGTCGATCATGGCCACAGGGCGCGCGCAATCTTCGCCACTGGTGCGGCCGAGATGGATCTCATAGCCTTCGACCGGGCTGCCTGTGGCGCAATGAATACCCTGCATGAGCGTCGTCGATTTGTTGGCATCCATCGTCGTGGCAATGTCGAGCAGCCCCAGCCCCTCGACCGTGCCCGCCGGGCCATCGATGCCATCGGGGTCTGTGATCGTCCGGCCGAGCATCTGGTAGCCGCCGCACAGTCCAAGCACCTGACCGCCGCGCCTGGCATGCGCCTTGATGTCGATATCCCAGCCCTGCGCGCGCAGGAAGGCGAGATCGCCGATCGTCGATTTGCTGCCGGGCAGGATCACGACATCGGCGTCGGCCGGGATCGGCTCGCCCGGCCTCACGAACACCAGCCTGACGCCAGGCTCCATGCCCAGCGGGTCCAGATCGTCGAAATTGGCGATGCGCGCGAGCACGGGAACGGCGATGACCTTCTGCGCGGAAGATGCCTGCACGCGATCGAGATCAACGGCGTCCTCCGCCGGCAGCCAGGCGGCCTGGGGCAGCCACGGCACCACGCCGAGCGAGGGCCAATTGGTCAGACGCGTCACGGCTTCGAGTCCCTGGTCGAACAGCCTGGGATCGCCGCGGAACTTGTTGATCAGGAAGCCGCGAATGCGCGTGCGCTCCTCCGGTTCCAGCACGAGATGGGTGCCAACGAGACTAGCGATGACACCGCCGCGATCGATATCGCCCAGCAGCACGACGGGTACATCGGCCGCCGTCGCGAATCCCATGTTGGCGATGTCGCCGGCGCGCAGATTGATCTCGGCCGGACTGCCTGCGCCTTCGACGAGCACGATATCAGCAGGGCGGGCGAGATGCGCGAAACTGTCGAGCACGGCGGGCAGCAGCGCGGCCTTCTTTCCGAGATAATCGGCCGCGCGAAGCGTGCTGCGTCGCCGGCCCTGCACGATCACCTGCGCGCCAGTGTCAGTCTCGGGCTTCAGCAGCACCGGGTTCATATGGACGCTCGGCGGCATCCGCGCGGCGCGCGCCTGCACCGCCTGCGCACGGCCGATCTCGCCACCATCCACCGCCACCGCTGCGTTGTTCGACATGTTCTGCGGCTTGAACGGCGCGACCTTGAGACCGCGCCGCACCAGCGCCCGCGCCAAACCCGCGACAACAGTCGATTTCCCCGCATTCGACCCGGTGGCCTGGATCATCAGCGCCGGCGTCGGCCGTGTCATCAGAATTCTATCCCCTTCTGGGCCTTCACGCCGGCACGGAACGGATGCTTGACCAGCGTCATCTCGGTGACCAGATCGGCCATCTCGATCAGCGAGGCGTGCGCGTTGCGGCCGGTGATGACGACGTGCTTGTCGGCCGGCTTCTCATCACGGAGAAAGGCCAGGATTTCGTCGATGGGAAGGTAGTCGTAACGGAGGACAATGTTGAGTTCATCCAAAAGCACCATGCGATGATGATCGTCGCGGATCAGCTCCTTGGCGCGCTCCCAGCCTTTCCGCGCGGCTGCAATGTCGCGCTCGCGATCCTGCGTTTCCCAGGTGAAGCCCTCCCCCATCACATGCAAGGTCACGAGCTCTGGAAATCTGGCCAACAGCCGCGCTTCCCCGGTATCCCATTTCGGCGACTTCGTGAATTGAACGACGGCGACGGGATAGCCGTGACCGATATGCCGAAACACCATACCGAGCGCCGCTGATGTCTTGCCCTTGCCGGTCCCGGTATGGACGATCAGCAGGCTTTTTTCGCCCGTCTTGGTCGCCATGATCTTGTCGCGTGCGGCCTTGTGCTTGCGGGCCTTCTCGCGATGGCGGGCATTCTCGTCGACCTCTTGGGATGGGCTCGTCATGCGATTTCTTTCTTTGCTTCTTGCAGGCTTTCGGCAATCAAATCCGCGGCGCGATTGGAGCGTGGCGTCCATAATCCGCGCCTGATTGCTTCCGCGAACCGGGCAGCCATCTCGCGGAGTGCGGCCGGGTTGGACTGCTCCATGAAACTTCGCACGCGGTCGTCTTCGAGATAGGCCGCGAACAATTGATCGAAGTGATGATTTGAGACCGCGTCAGTCGAGGCGGCGAAACCGAACAGATAGTCCACGGTCGCGGCCATCTCGAATGCGCCCTTATAGCCGTGCCGCATGACGCCAGCGATCCATTTCGGATTGGCTGCGCGGCCACGCACCACGCGCGATATCTCATGCGCCAGCGGCCGCACCGCCGGCATCTCGGGCCGTGACGTATCGATATGCGCAATGCGCGGCGCCTGCCCGCGCAAGGCCGACACCGTTGCCGCCAGTCCGCCCATGAATTGATAGTAGTCGTCGGAGTCCAGGATATCGTGCTCGCGGTTGTCCTGGGCCTGCGCGATCAGGTCGACGTCGGCCAGCCGCGCGGCAAGATCGTCACGGGCAGCACTGCCCTCGGCCCCTGCGCCATACGAATAGCCGCCCCAATCCAGATAGACGTCGGCCAGATCGGCGCGATCATTCCAGCCGCCCTCGTCGATCAAGGCTTGCAGCCCCGCGCCATAGGCGCCCGGCTTCGAGCCGAACACGCGATGGCTGGCGCGGCGCGCGGCGATCTCGCGGCTGACGCCGCTTGCTTCCAGCGCCTGCCGGCGCCGGCGAACATTCGCCGCGATGGGATTGGCGTCATCTGGTTCGTCGAGGGCCGCAACCGCCGCCACCGCGCTTGCGATGATGTCCATCTGGGTCGGAAACGCGTCCCGAAACAGGCCCGAGACACGGAATGTGACGTCGATACGTGGACGCTTCAGTTCGGACAGGGATGTGATCGCAAAGCCGGTCACCCGTCCGGAGGTCTCCTCCCACGTGGGCCGGACGCCGATCAAGGCGAGCGCCTGCGCAACGTCATCGCCGCCGGTGCGCATGTTGGCGGTCCCCCAGGCCGACAGCGCAATCGTGCGCGGCCATTCGCCGGTTTCCTGCCAGAAGGATTCGACAAGCCGTTCGGCCGCCAATTGCCCGATCCGCCAAGCCGAGGGAGTTGGCACCGCGCGCACGTCGACCGCGAAGAAGTTGCGCCCGGTCGGCAGCACGTCGGGCCTGCCACGCGTCGGCGCGCCCGACGGACCCGGAGGCACGAAGCGGCCGTCAAGACCGCGCAGCAATGCCGTCATCTCCTGCGGCGGACTCGCGTCGATGGCCGGTCGCAATCTCGTTTCGAACCAGTTCAGGACAGCGATGGTGCGCATCCATGACGGGTCCGGCTTCATCTCACGCGACACCAGCCGCAGCGCCAATTCTTCGATCCGCTCGACGGTGTCTCCCGTCGTCCGCCATAGGTCCGAGCCGAGCTCGGCCAGAACCGCCGGTCGTGGCCCTTTGAATGTGCCAGCGAGATCGCGGGTCAGCGGATCGAAATCGGCAAGACCGAGATCGAGCGCCAGCGAGCGATGCAGCGAAGCGTCTTCAGGCTTGCGGTCCGACCGCGGCACGCGCGCGATCGACACGAGCAGATCGGCGCATTGTCTCGGATCGGGCGCACGCCCGAACACGTGGAGGCCGTCGCGGATCTGCATCTCCTTGATGTCGCACAAATGCGCGTCGAGCGCGCGCAGCGCCTCGCCGACCGGCATGTCCCGCGTCAGGTTCACATCCGCATCGAGCCGCTGCGCCCGCGCCGTCGAAAGGATGTCCTCGGCGATGACAGCGGCGCGCTTCGGATCGAGGTCGGTCGCGACCGAGTATTCGTCGACCATCGATTCCAGCCGTGCCAGATCGTCATGCAATCCGGCGCGGGTCACCGCCGGCGTCAGATGATCGACGATGACCGCGGAGGTGCGGCGCTTGGCCTGGATACCTTCGCCGGGATCGTTGACGATGAAGGGATAGAGGTGCGGCAGCGGACCGAGCACCGCGTCCGGCAGGCAATCGGCGGAAAGCCCGGTGCTCTTGCCGGGCAGCCATTCCAGATTGCCGTGCTTGCCGAGATGAACGATCGCGTGGGCGTCGAAGACGCGACGAACCCAAAGATAGAATGCCAGATAGTGATGGGGCGGAACGAGGTCCGGATCGTGATAGGTGCTCTTGGGATCGATGTTGTAGCCGCGCGCCGGCTGCACGCCGACAACGACGTTGCCGAAGCGATGCAGACCGAGACGGAACATGCCATCGGTGACATGCGGGTCTCGCGCCGCGTCGCCCCAGCGCCCGGTGACCGCACGACGAACATTGAGAGGGAGCGCGCCAAACGCCGCCTCGTATTCGGCGAACGGCCATGAGGCGCCGCCACGCCGCAACGCGCGGCCTTCGAGTGCGTTGGTCGGTCCCTCCTGCAACAGCCGCATCATGTCGGCCGCATCATCGGGCGCGCCGGGAATCTCGTATCCCTCGTTCCCCATCGCAGCGAGTATCCCGATCAAGCTTTGCGGCGTATCCAGGCCGACACCGTTCGCAAGGCGGCCGTCGCGGTTGGGATAATTGGCTAGGACGATGGCGACCCGTCGCTGGTTCGCGGGCGCGCGGCGCAGCCGCACCCATGCCGCGGCAAGATCGGCCGTCGCCTTGACGCGATCCTCGACCGGTCGGAAAGCTGTCGGCGTGAAGGAGCCGAGGCTCTGTCCGGCTTCCTTGAACGCGATGGCGTTGGCGAAGATGCGCCCGTCGACCTCCGGCAGCACCACATGCATGGCAAGATCGCGCGGATTGAGGCCACGGATCGAGCTTTCCCAGCTCTTTCGGGAGATGCCGGCCTGCGCGACCTGCAGCACGGGACAGTCGGTCTCCGACAATATCCCGGCATTTTCGCGCGCGGTCGCCGTCGCAAACGCCGTCGCATTCACGATGATGTCGGGCGGATGCGCGGCAAGCGCCGCGCGGAGAAATTCGATCGAGCGTTCGTCCTTGAGGCTCGTGACATAGAGCCCGACTACATTGAGCCTGCGGGCTCTGAGCGCAGAGCACAGCGCATTGATCGCGGCCGTATCGCCGCCTGCGACCAGGGCGCGGTAGAAGATCACGACAGCGTTCGCGCGTTCGTCCGTGGCAGGTTCGCCGTTCCAGAAGCCGGCGGCCGGCATTGGCCGCGCCGACGGCGGCCTGTTGCCGTACCCGATCAGATGCGCGGCGAAGCGAAGCGCCAACTGCGCGTTGTCGCTGCCGCCTTCGGTGCAATAGCGCCACAGCTCATAAGTCTCGTCGGCGCCCAACGTGCCGCGCGCGGCCAACGCCGCGTTCCAGTCGGTTTCGCCGGGAATGCAGGCGAACAACGTCCCGCACTCAATCGCGTCGCGCCGAATGCTCTCGACGCCATGCGGCCAATAGCTTTCCCCGCCGAGCATCCGAAGCACGACGATCTTGGCTTCGCGGAGCGTGCGCTCGACATAGAGATCGACCGAGGCGGGATGACCGAGAGCCAGCAGATTGGTCAGGCGGACACTCGGGAAGTCCGCAGGCAATGCAGCGTGCGCCGCGCCGAAGGTCGCCAGATCACTATCCGCTGCAGACAATATGACGATGTCGGCGGTGTCCTGCCCGAGGTCGCGAGCGATATCGCCATCGTCGATGCCGCCGCCGCTGTCGAGTTTCAGATGCATGCTCGCCTTTCAAGAGGCTATCCCGCAAGCGCGCGGCGCGCCGCGTCGGCGTCAAAGCCCTTCAGGCCGATCACGACCAGATGCTCGGCCTGCCTGGCATCGGGCCGCGCGAACGCCAGTTCGACACGGCTGCCGACCGCCTGCACCACGATCGGCGCAGGCTTCTGCGCGATCCGCGCGTGCCCCTTGACCCGCAGCACGCCCGCCAGACCCAAGACGCCGCTGACGCGCATGCGCATCGCCTCCACGCTCTCGGCCGCCGCAGGCGTCACGACGATGCTGTCAAAGTCGTCGTGATCGTGCTCCTCTTCCTCGCCATGATGACCCGCTCGCGCGGCGAGATCGTTCTCGGCATCAGCCTTCATTCCGATGAGCACGTCGGGCGCGAGAGCGCCGTGCGAGCGTACGACCTGGACGCCCTGTCTCAATTGTGCGCCGAGCCGCTGTTCGATGCCGCTGAGCACATCCGATGACACCAGATCGCTCTTGGAAAGGACCACAAGGTCGGCGCAGGCGAGCTGGTCCTCGAACACTTCTTCGATCGGGTCGTCGTGATCGATCTCCTCATCCGCGGCGCGCTGAGCCGCGACCGCGTGTTCGTCGAGCACGACCCGTCCCTCTGATAGTGCCAACGCATCGACGACCGTGACGACGCCGTCGACGGTCGCGCGCGTGCGGACCGCGGGCCACGCGAACGCCTTCAAGAGCGGCTGCGGCAGCGCCAGCCCGGAGGTCTCGATCACGATCGCATCCAGCGGCCCGTCGCGTGTCAGCAGCTTGTCCATGGTCGGAATGAAATCGTCGGCGACGGTGCAACAGATGCAGCCATTGGTCAGCTCGACAATATCGCCGGGCGCACAGGCCTTGGCCGCGCATTCCTCGACAAGGCCGCCATCGAAACCGGCGTCGCCGAACTCGTTGACGATGACGGCGATGCGGCGACCGTCGGCCTGCGTGAGAAGCGAGCGCAGCAGCGTCGTCTTGCCGGCACCGAGGAATCCGGTGAGCACGGTGACTGGAACACGGGACATATTTCAGGACTCCTTAAGGGGAACGTTTGAGCCACAGCGGCAGACCGGCCGCGACGAACACGACGTTGGGAACGCTTGAGGCGATCATTTGATTGAGACGGCCCTGAGCATCGCGGAAGTCGCGGCCAAGCCTGGTTTCGGGCACGATGCCGAGACCGACCTCGTTCGACACCAGAACAACAGGGTTCGCAGCGGCGCCAAGAAATTGCGCGAGCCGCTCCGCCTCGACATCCGGATCACGCCCGGCGAGCATCAGGTTGGAGAGCCAGAGCGTCAGGCAATCGACCAGCACCGCGCAGCCGGGCCGCGATACCTGCGTCAAGGCATCGATCAGCGCGAGCGGTTCCTCTACGGTGGTCCAATCCGAACCGCGCCGGCCACGATGATGCGCAATCCTGTCCCGCATCTCGCCATCGTCAGCGGTCGCCGTCGCCAGATACACGCGCGCAAGGCCGCTTTCGGCAATCACCCGTTCGGCAAAGGCTGATTTGCCCGAGCGTGCGCCCCCCAGCACCAGCGTGGTCGAGAGGGAATTCATTTCGGGGCGCTGCCATCTTCCGGCGACCAACTGACGGGCGGCAGCCGCGCCACCATTCCCCTGCGCAGGATTTCGGCGCGCTCGCGCCACGGCACCAGGCCGTACAACGACTTTCGATAGGACTCGACGAAGGACACGACGGCACCGGCACCCTCGGGCTGGAGGTCGCCGAACAGGAAGGTGTAGCCCTCCGAACTCGAAACCGCGACCGTGGTCGGCCGCTTGCACACGCTCAGGCATTGCACGCGACGGATCTGAACGGCAGCATCGCGCTCGCCTGTAGCGACCTGGATCGCGTCGAACATGGCAGGGCCGGCCAAGGCGCCATCGGACGTCTTGCAGGTGATGCAAACGCTCACGACGACGGGACCGCCAGGCGCGGCGTTCGCGGGCAAAAGTTCATCCGGGCGAAGATCTTGCTGATCGAAGTCGTTGCGATCCATCACGACGCTCAAGTCAAGGCCATGACGGCCGCGAGCTTTGTTGGATCGCGTTCGACGGTGGAACGACCATCGAACTCGTTCCGTCCGGTGCACCCCGCCCGACGAACCTCCAAAGCACAATGCGCGATGGCAGGTCTCCTGGCTCGCGGGTCGTTGCCTCTCGCCGCCTTCCCGGTCATCCCAGTGGCTTCGGCTTTGGCTCGCCGCTTACAGTTGCGGGGGCAGCGCCGGCCTTGCACCGGCTTCCCTTTTTCACCTTCCCGAAAGAAGGACCATCGCCGCCACGCTAACTGTCCCCGCGACGGCGGTCAACCGCAGTTGACCCGCACCTTTCCTTCAGTCACTTAAGGCGCGCTCACGAGGCGCCCATGACCTTCCAAATCCCATCCGACTTGCAGATCCCCGCGATCGCTCCAATCGATCAGACGCTTGCTAAGACAATGCGCGCGCGAATCGACGGCAAAGCCAAGCCGCCGGGATCGCTGGGACGAATCGAAGACCTGGCGGTGCAGCTCGGCATGATCGCCCATCCATCCGCCGCAGCGCTACAAAAGGCCGTCCTGCTCGTATTCGCCGGCGATCACGGGCTGACGGAAGAAGGCGTTTCGCAATATCCGTCCGCCGTGACGGCCGCGATGGTGAGGACCTACCTCGCAGGTCGCGCCAGCGCCAACGCCTTTGCGGCTGCGTCAGACGTCAGCATCCGCGTCGTGGACGCCGGCGTTGCCAGCGATCTGCCTGCCCATCCCGACCTCTTCGATGTCAAGATCCGGGCCGGCACCGCGAATTCCGCGCGGGAGGCTGCCATGTCGACCGAGGAAGCGCACAAGGCGCTCGCGGCCGGCTTTGCCATAGCTTCCCGTGAAATCGAGGCAGGTGCCGACATCATCGCACTCGGCGAGATGGGAATAGGCAACACCGCGTCTTCCGCACTCCTGGTGCATCGGCTGGCGCCCGCTTCCCTGGATGACTGCATCGGAGTCGGCGCCGGCCAGGACGAATCAGGCATGGCGCGCAAGCGCGCCGCCATCCACAAGGCAGCCAATCGCAGCGACGCCACGGCGCCGTTCGAGGTGCTCAGGGAATTCGGCGGCTTCGAGATCGCGATGATGACGGGTGCAGCGCTTGGCGCAGCGGCGCATCACCGTCCGGTCGTCATCGACGG
The DNA here is from genome assembly GCF_054063735.1 of Bradyrhizobium sp. USDA 10063. Taxonomy (NCBI): domain Bacteria; kingdom Pseudomonadati; phylum Pseudomonadota; class Alphaproteobacteria; order Hyphomicrobiales; family Nitrobacteraceae; genus Bradyrhizobium; species Bradyrhizobium sp. USDA 10063. The sequence continues at coordinate 3,524,794 of NZ_JBSSGP010000002.1, forward strand.
CTTCATTTCGTCTGCGGCCGCCCTTGTCGCCGTCAGGCTGGCGCCGGCGACGCGCGACTATTGCGTTTTTGCGCATCGGTCGGCCGAGAAGGGTCACGATATCGTGCTGACGGCGCTTCAGGCGCGGCCGTTGCTCGCTCTCGACATGAGACTTGGCGAGGGCACCGGCGCGTTGCTGGCGGTCCCGCTGGTGCGGGCAGCGTCCCGCCTGCTGACCGACGTCGCCGACCTCAGCGACGTGCTGGAGGGAAAGATCTAGATGAGCCTGGATCGTTTTCGCGACGCGGTCCGATTCCTGACGATCATCCCGGTCGGCGATTCGAAGGATGCGCCCGATTCCGATTGGCTGGCCCGCTCCTCGCCATTCTTCCCGCTGGTCGGCGCGATCGTCGGTCTGGTTTCGGCGGCCGCCCTTCTGTTCACATCCCTCATACTGGGACCGGTGATCGCGGCGCTCATGGCGGTGATGGCAAGCGTCCTCCTCACCTGCGGATTGCACGAGGATGGCCTGGCCGACACCGCGGACGGCTTTGGCGGCGGCTGGACGGTCGAACAGCGTCTCACCATCATGAAGGACAGCCGGATCGGAACCTATGGCACGCTCGCACTCGTTTTCGCGATCGCATTGCGCGTGGCGGCGCTCACTGAGATGCCGGCCTGGACTGGCGCGGCGGCGCTGATTGCAAGTGGAGCCGCCGGCCGCGCCGTGGCGCTGCCGGTCCTCGGCTGGATGAAATATGCCGGCAACATCTCCTCGATGAAGGTGGCTTATGCACCCTCGACGCTCCGGACAGGCGAAATCGGCTTCGCGACGATCGTGGTGCTGCTCGCGCTGACACCGCTCGCTGCGGCCTCCGGCACACATGCTCCGTTCGCCCTTCTTGCCGGCATCGCTTGCGGCATCGCACTGGCAGTTGCCGTCACGCTGTGGTCGCGACGGCTGATCGGCGGCTATACCGGCGACGTGCTCGGGGCCATCGAGCAGGTGTTCGAGGTCGGTTTTCTGCTGGGCGTTGCCGCCGTCATCCGGTCGATTTGATAGTCCACCGCAGCAGCTCGGTTTTTCGACACCGCTCTACAGACTTACCGCAGAAAGATCGGCGCGGAGATGATGTCGTCTGCTTACTCGCGTATTGTTGACAGCGGTTTCTGAAAAAACCTATTGTGATCGCGACGGTTCTCCTTCGGGAGATCAAAAGGGAATGCGGTGCGGGCTCTGTCCCAACGCCGCAGCTGCCCCCGCAACTGTAAGCGGTGAGTCTCTGGTCATGTGCCACTGGATCTCGGATCCGGGAAGGCGATCAGGAGGCGATGATCCGCAAGCCAGGAGACCTGCCGTTTGTCGTGGTCACGGGCGAAACGCGTCGGTCGGGGTGAGCCGAAGCGAAATTCTCAAGGTTAAGGGCGCTTACAGCGCCTGATCCCCTGGGGATTTGTCGCGGTGACGTGTCACGTTGCCGTGGGGGCCCGTTCGGTTCTGCCAATCAGAAAGCTGCCGTAGGTCGTTGCCGGCGTCGTGCGCGGTGATGCATGCCGCGTGCTTTTGCACGCAGGCTCGCGATCGCCGTTCATTTCGCTCGTTGGGGGTTCGTATTGAGAATTCAGTTTAGTGTTGTCGCCGGATTAAGTCGTTTAGCGTTCAAGTCTGGTGTTGCCGGCGCCGCAATGATGGTGCTGACAGCGGGCCTACCGGCTCAGGCGCAACAAGCGGGACCCGATCCTGCGCTGCCGCCGGTGGTGGTGCACCCCGGCCAGCCGAGCGCACGGCCGCCGGGTGCTGCACAGCAGGCAAGGTCACGAAACGCAGCGCATCGCGCGTCGCGAACGTCCCGCTCCAATGCCAACCCCGCCCCGGTGTCGCCGGCTTCCGATACCTCCAGCACGAATCAGGGCAGAGATGGCGTTGACGGCTACGTCGCCCGCACCACCGAGGCCGGCGCCAAGGTCGGAACGCCGATCCTGCAGTGGCCGCGCTCGGTCTCGACGGTGACCCGGCAGGAGATGACCGACCGCGACGTGCAGAGCGTGCGGGACGCCCTGCAATACACGGCCGGCGTGAGCACCTATTTCCGGGAGGGCCAGTTTACCCGCGATTATGTTTCGATCCGCGGTTTCCAAGGCCTGCAATTCCTCGATGGGCTGCGGCTCAACGTCAACAATTACGGCCTGGAACCGTACGGGCTCGAGCGCATCGATGTTCTCAAGGGACCCGCCGCGACCTTGTACGGCCAGGGCAGCCCTGGCGGTCTTTGGGACCTCGTCAGCAAGCGTCCAACCGATCAGGCCTTCGGCGAAGTCCTGCTGCGGATGGGAATACGCAATTCGCTGGAAGGCGCATTCGATGTCGGCGGCCCGGTCACGTCGGATCATTCGCTGCTCTATCGCGTGGTCGGCCTTGGCAGGATCGGCGACGGTCAAATCGACTTCACCAAAGACGAGCGCGCCTTCATCGCGCCATCCTTCACGTGGCGAATCGACGAGGATACGAGCCTTACAATACTCGCGGCCTATCAGAACGATCCCAAGCTCACGGTATTACAGCCGCTGCCCTACGCGGGCACGATCGTTCCCGGCCCGACCGGTCAGTTCATCTCCCGTAACCTGTTTCTCGGGGAGCCCAGCTACCACAACACATCGGTGCAGCAGGCCCGCATTGGCTACGAGTTCAAGCATCAGTTCAACGACGTATTCTCGTTCCAGCAGAATTTCTATTACCAGAACATCGATATCAATCTGAACGAAGTGCAGAGCAGCGCGACCCCGAACACCACGACAACGAACCGGATCGCGGCCAACCAAACCTTCCAGATCGACATGTACCAGATCGACAACCGCCTGAAGGCGGATTTCGATATGGGCCCGCTGCGCCATCATGTGCTGTTTGGCGCCGACTATTCCGCGGTCCCGAATTTCCAGGGTACAGGCACTGGCGCAGCGAGTCCGCTCAATCTCTATAATCCCATCTATGGACAGCCGTTCGCGAGCCCGATCCCGATCACCACATTCCGTTATCAGGATCAGCGGCAGGCCGGCGCCTATGTGCAGGATCGCACCGAGATCGGCCGCCTGTCGGTCCTGCTTGGCGCGCGCTATGATCAACTCCAGCAAGATCAGAAGACCCGCTCGCTCAACCTGGCAACAGGGGTGCTCTCCAACCCGCCCTGGACGCGGCAGCCCGACCATGCCCTGACGTACAACGCCGGCCTGATCTATGCTTTCGACAACGGCGTCGCGCCTTATGCAAGCTACTCGCAGACCTTCACGCCGACGGCAGGTACCGACTTTTTTGGTCGGGCCTTCATTCCGGTCACCGGTGACCAGAAGGAGGTGGGCATCAAATACATGCCTCCCGGCTATGATATTCTGGCGACCGCCGCGGTGTTCGATATCACCCAATACAACGTGCTGACGGCCGATCTGGCGCACAGGGGCTTTGCGGTTCAGACCAGTTCTGTCCAAAGCCAAGGCGGCGAGATCGAGCTGAAGACAACCCGCCTGTATGGCTTCAACATCAGCGCGGCCTACACCTATCTCGACACCAAGGTGATCGCGACCAACACGGCCGGCGGGCTCGGCAAACATCCCGTCGGCATCCCGATGAACCAGGCGTCACTATGGACCACCTACCGTTTTGCAGGCGGAGATTTGGCCGGCGTGACGCTCGGCGGCGGCGTGCGCTTCGTCGGCGATCAAGCGGTCGATGCACTCAACACCCTGGCGGTGCTCTCCTTCACGCTGTACGACTTCACCGCACGCTATGAGCTGGGCGAATTGTCGCCAAGATTCAAGAAGTGGGACATCGCGCTGAACGTCAAGAACCTCTTGGACGAGCGGTATATCGGTTCGTGCGACGACGCGCTCAACTGCTACTATGGACCGGGACGCAACATCACGGGGACCCTGCGTGCGCGCTGGTAAATCGTTCGGGGCGGGCGGCGCGTGACATCAGACGAAGTCTGTACCGCGCTCGACCGGCTGGCCGTCGGAGACTACGCATCTTTCGCCGGCCGTCTGGTGGCCTGGCAAGACCCGCGCGTGGCGTTGGAGGCGGAAAGACTCCTGGATAGCGCAATGCGCGAGGCGATCAATCAACGTTTCGCGCGACGCTTCGAGGTGTTCGATGCCCGCGCCGTGCATTCGATATGGATGAAATGGTATTTGAACGCGTTCATCCCGCCGGTGCGGCTTGCCGACATCCTGTTGGAACAATCCATCTCGGTGGAGCTATCCAGCTTGCGCTTTATCGTCGGCGATGATGCGCGTGTCGATGCGGTGAAGATCGGCGGCGTCAACGACAGCGGCAACCAAGGCCCGTTTCATCGCTTCAAGCCGCTGGTGTTCGATCACTTCGCGCCGCTGATCGACATGTGGTGCGGGAGGACTGACGTCACGGCGCGCGTGTTCTGGAGCAATGTCGGCAATACATTCGAAGCAATGCTGCGCAGGATCGAGGCGGTATCCGGTCCCTCGCAGAGGCTTTCTGAAGCGCGGCATCTCTTGGAGACCGCTGATTGGCACGGCAAAGCCAATCCCTTGTTCGATGCGGTTCACTACGTTTCGGAGAACGGGACCAGCGTCCGCCGTCGGCGCGTTTGTTGCCTGCAATATCTACTTCCCGATCGGCGCTTCTGCAAAGCCTGCCCGATCGAGGAAGCCCGCATCCAACCCCGGCAGGAGGGACCAACATCTTGACTGAAGCGCTCTCGCTGAAGGCCTCCTTGCGGGAAGCAATTCGTATTGCGGCTCCGTATTTTCGCTCCAAGGAGCGATGGAGTGCCATCGGACTGCTATTCTGCACGATCGCGGCACAACTCGCTTTGGTCGCAGCCGATGTGGCGACGAATTATTGGCGCAACGCGTTCTTCCAGGCTTTGCAGGACAAGGATTGGAACGGCTTTCTCATCCAATTCGGCGTCTTCAGCGCCATCGGGGTCTTTTTTGTCCTGGCGACGGTTTATCAGCGCTATTTCACGCAATGGCTCACCATCCGCTGGCGCCGCTGGCTGACGGCCCAGTATCTCGACAGATGGCTGGACGGGCCGACTCACTACCGCGCCATGGTCGCCGGCGGTTATGTCGACAATCCCGACCAGCGTATCGCCGAGGACATCAGGCAGTTCATTGACGGCCTGCTCACGCTAACCATCGGTCTGATCGGTGCGGTCGCCAGCCTGTTCTCCTTTGTCACCGTGCTGTGGACACTCTCGAACCTGACGCCGCTTCGGATATTCGGGGATTCCTATGTGATACCCGGCTACCTGGTGTGGGCTGCGCTCATCTATGCCCTCATGGGCAGCGTGGTGACGCATTGGATCGGCCGCCGGCTGATCGGGATCGACTTCCAGCAGGAACAGCGGGAAGCCAACTTTCGCTTTGCGCTCGTGCGCGTGCGCGAAAACACCGAGTCCATCGCCCTGCTCCGCGGCGAAGCATCCGAGCGCGCTGACCTGCTGGCCCGCCTCTCGGACATCGTGCAAAACTGGTATCGGTTGATGCGTTGGCAACAATTCGTAACGCTGTTTGCCGAGAGCTATCGATACTATTCACGCTATTTCCCTTACTTCGCGCTGGCACCGCTGTTCTTTGGCGGCAGCATGCAGCTTGGCGCATTCATGCAGGCGGGCTCTGCCTTCAATGCGGTGCGGCAGGCCTTCTCCTATTTCATCAGTTCATATGTCAGGATCGCAGGACTCGCTGCGACGGTGCAGCGGCTGTCGCAATTCGATCGCGCCATGACGGAGGCCAGGTCAAGCGATGAACCGGCGTCCCTTGGCGACCAGAGCGGACTTCGCGTCTCGGATCTTGCCGTCAAGGACGCGGCTGGCAGAGAGATTGTCGCTCTCGACGACCTCTCGCTCGATCTGGGTGAGGCAGCGCTGCTGACCGGTGCGTCCGGCGCCGGAAAGACAAGCCTGCTTCGAACTATCGCCGGCATATGGCCTCACATGACGGGCACGGTCGCCCGCGCGGGCGAGAGCATGTTGGCTCTGCCGCAACGCACCTACATCCCGCTTGGTTCGCTCCGCCGCGTGCTGAGCTATCCGGCACCTTCGGAGTCCTTCGAAGACCGACGCCTGCAGGAAGCGCTTGTCGCGGTCGGACTGCCACATCTGCGGTCCTGTCTGGACGTCACCGACGCCTGGGACAGGAAGCTGTCGGAAGGCGAAAAGCAGCGGCTTTCGCTCGCACGCATTCTTCTCGCAGAACCGAACCTTGTGCTGCTCGATGAGGCAACCTCCGGCCTCGACGAACCAGCCGAGCGCGAACTGCATCAGTTGATCCGCCGTCGGTTGCCGAAAGCCGCGATTCTTTCGGCTAGCCATAGCGACGCCTTGCGGGACTATTACGATCGCGTTGTCGATCTCAATGGATATTTTGAGGTGCGCGTGAAGGCATGACCCGTCAGAAGGTCACGGGTCGATCCGCCCGCTGGTTCGTCAGCGGAATTGCCAGCACCAGGATGGATCGCCGCGATCGCGGCGCTCCGTCACGTCGACGCGCATGAAACGATCATGCGCGAGCGCGGCGCCGACCCACAGTTCATTCCAGGCGTCGAACACCACCGGGGACAGCGGGCCGCGTTCTGCCATCAGGCGCCATGAGGTCTGCCGTACCGTCGCAGTTACGCCATGCACGCGCAACTCGGCGTCATCGCCCTGCCCTCGGGCAATGCGGGCGAAGGCGCTGGCGAAGCCCGCGGCGCCGGGACCGACACCGCCGAGGAGCGAAGCGACGTCATCAAAGCTGTGCATCCCGACCAGTCGCGCTGCGGCGCCGGCAAGGTGACCGCCCTCGTCGGGACCGAGCACTGCGATGGTCTCCGGCACGATCGACGTGATGTATTCCATCGCGTAGTTGCGCAGGACCTTCTGAAGGCGCTCTTCGGGCCAGGTGTTTTCCGGAAGCCGTGGCGCAAGATCCGCTCGAAACGGCGGACATTGCTCGCCGGGCGAGAACTGCAGCCGTTCGTCGGGAGTGAGGTCGTGATCCCACTCCTTGTAGTAGCCTTCCAGGCCGGGTTGTCCGTCGACCGTCTGGCCCGTGCATACGAAGCCGAGCCGCGGATTACCGAGGACGACGCCGTTATTGGCATGCCATCCTCGCAACATCGCGCGCGACACCTCCGATGGAATGCCGCAAATCGCGGTGCCCGACCAGATCCAGCGCGGCGGCGGATATCGTACCCAGGCCTTCTGGTCGCTCTCATAGACATACTCGACCCTCACGCCGCCGACCTGGTTCGAAAGATAATGGTATTGCGCGCAGGCCACTGCGTGCGGAAGCTTGTCGAGCCCGAGCTTCTTCAACCCCGGAACAAAGCGGGCCAGTTGCTGGCGTCGGAAGGTGCGAAACACCACCTCCGCCGCGCGCGCAGCGCCGGCGCGGGACGACAGCATCAGGATGAGGCCGGTGAGATAGGAATGGTAGATCAGTTCGACGGCCCGATAGGCGGCGACGTCATCCTTGGCCCGGCTCTCCGCATTTCCGCTCAATTGTTCTTCTCCAAACCAGCGAGGACGAAATCCGCGACAGCTTCAATGCGCAGACGGAATGAGCGCGCGCAAGACGTCCCGATTCCAGCTTTGACGGGCGCTGTCGAATGCAGCGAAATCATGGTCGAACTGCCAGTAGGCCCATGCCCAGCCAAATCGGTCGGCGTTTCTCGCCACGAACGACAGGTATCTCAGGCGGCTTTCCGATGGGGCACGCTCATAAACCCCGAACTCGCCAAGATAGATGGGACGTTTTTCCCGCTTTGACCAGAGATTAATTCTGGTGAAATCAGCGACAACCCTCGCTTCGTCCTCAGAAGCACCCCATTCCAGGGGCCCAATCGTCGAAAATGTTCGGGACCATGGCGCGCCTTGATGCGTAAACCTTATCGGCGCGTAGTAATGAAACGTCACGATAAGTCTTCTGTCACCGGCCGGAAGAGCCAGTTCCTCAATGGGCGCATCGTCGGTGTTGAGAACAGCGGCGATGACGGTTCGCTCAGGGTTTGTGATCCGGATGATGCCAAGGCATTCATTGAGAAGCGCGTTCCATTCGGCCGAGGTCATTTGCCCCCCGGGCTCATTCAGAATTTCAAATATGAGCGCGGGGTATTTCCCTGCATAGCGCGACGCAATCTGTTTCCAGAACGATCTGAGCTTCTCGCCGCATCCTGAGATATCACGCTGGCAAAAATTGGTATCGTGCTCATCGAGAATGGGAATGAGCTTCCTCGCAAGAACCTCTTCGATGACTGTATCAAGGCGCCTTAAGACAGCTTCATCGAGAATGTTCTCGGAATCCATGTGCTTGAAGCCGAAGAAATTGATTCTGACGTGCGAGAAGCCAGCCCTTTGAATTGTAGTCAGGTTCTCCAAACGGAACGGCGCGTTCGCTGCGCCTTCCCAGATGCCATCGTATCCCAGGATATTGATGCCGCGCCCTAACCGGGCCGCGTCGCGAAACGCGATCTGCTCAAACCCATAGGCCTGAGGAATCCACGCTGCAAAGACAAGTGCCAGCAGTGGACGCCTGAACGCTTTTGACGAACGGGCAAGTATGGCGATCATCCTTGCCCCAACTCAGGATAGCTGCGGCTCTTCCGGCCGCACCGGCCGGCAAGTCGCGAGGAAGAAGACCAGCAGGAGCACCGACGTGAACATCGTGGAACGAAGGAATATCGTCTCCGTGAAATTCGTCTGAAAACTGAGGACGGAGAATCCGATGATGAGAGCACAGTGAAACCGATCGATCGATCGGGATGCAATCAGATGGAGCACCTTGTTCGAGAACAGGAAGACGCTTGCCGCAAAAAGCAGGTAACCCAAAAATCCCGTTTCCATGAGAATGGCGATGTAGCCGCTGTGATAGTTGTCAAGTACCCAGCCGTGGTTCTGCTCGAAGTAATCGTAGATTGATTGGGTCGTCCAAAATCCGTTTATGCCGAAGCCGAGCAAGGGTGCATCGTCGAAATGGCTTATTGCGTACTGCCAGATGTAGGTTCTCTCCGTGAAGTCGATCGTCGAGTCAAACAGATGGATGGCGTCGTATCCGGTCACGTAGAAATACAGGATCAGGAAGCCCGCCATGATGCACATCACAAAGGGCAACACCGCATAGACCTTCATGCAGTTCACCGACCGCAGGGAGGTGAAAAGCAGGCCACAAGCCGCCAGTGCCACAGCGCCGGCGCCTCGCGATCCCGATGCGAGGACGCAGGTTGAAGCGAGCAGGAATGTAACAAGGAAGGGGAGCCAGCTCTGCCCGGTTATCTTTCGATAATAGGCAAAGAACATGAGATAGGCTCCAACGAAGCCTAGCGTTTGCTTTGATTCATAAACACCTTGCCATTGACCGTTGTGCATCCAACTGCTGTCAACTCCGATATCCGGCACGAACACCGCGAAAAAAGCGGATGCCGCAACCAGTACGAGGAGGCCGCGAGTGACCGATTTGACAATATCGTCGATGTCAAGTCGCGTGATAAGACAGAACGCGCCGAGGGTCGTTATTGCAAGAGCCGCGCTTTTCATGATGGCGGCGAGGCTCAGATTTGTCCAAAGCACGGAAATGGCGGCAAGGACGTAAAATGAGACGATCGCGACCAGGTCGGGGTTGAACCCTAGCTGCAGATTGGGGCGCACAAACGCGCTTGCATAGATCAGCACGAACCACATCGACAGCGCAGCGAATTGCTGCAGGTAAGTCTGTTCCACCGCCAATAGCGCAGTGTTGAAGGTCCCCATCGATGCAACCACATTGATGGTGATGGACCAGTTCATGACGGCCCTTGCGGCCCGCTCGATGTCGACACCGCGCGCTTGCCGGATCGCGCCGTCAAGCGCGCTCGTATCCATCTGAATTTGTGTTTCGGTCATGGAATGAGCTTCGTGAAGCACGGTTAATTATTCGCTATCGTAGCAGGTTGGATGCGTCAGTCGCGCTTGGTCGCCGTGGAATGGCTCCTGTTGAACAGCAGATAGAGCGCGCGCGGGTTGGTGGTCAGATAGCGCCAGAACAGCCGGCGCGGCTCGAGCCAGACGCGCCAGGCCCATTCCAGCCCGATATCCTGCATCCATTGCGGCGCGCGGCGGCGGCTGCCGGAGAGGAAGTTGAACAGCCCGCCCGAGGTCTTGATGACACCGACATTGGAGAGCCGCGGCGTGAACTCCTCGACAAAGGCCTGCTCGTAGGGCACGCCGAGCGCGACCCAGAGATAGTCGGGCGCCAGCGCGTTGATCTCATCGACCTTGGCGCGCAACGCCTCGCCGCGCAGGTAGCCATGCGAATGGCCGACGATCTTCAGCTTCGGATACATGCCGCGGACCTTGGCGACGGCGGCTGCATTCTCCGCCTCGTCGGCGCCGAACATATAGAACGACAGCCCGGCCGCCTCCGCCTTGCGGGCAACGATGTGGAACAGGTCGGTGGTCGCGACCCGCTCCGGCAGCGGCTGCGATGACTTGAACCGCGACACCGTGACCAGCGGCTGTCCGTCGGCGTTGATGAGGTCGGCGGCGCGAAACAGGCGGTCCGTCATCGGCTCGCTCGAGCAGCGTGCCACCACCTCGCCATTGGCCGAGGTCAGATACAGCGGACGGCTCGCGCGGCGCTCCGGCCAGACCTGTTCGATCATGAAATCGGCGGTCTGCTCGAGGTCAAGCACAGCGAGCCGGAGCCCTCCGACGGTGACGCGGGGCACGCTCGCAGTGGCCGCTCTTCCGATCGGGTTGGCGCGACGTTCGCGTGTATCGTCTGGCTCTGACGGTTGGCGGTCTGACGTCGAGCCCGTTGACAGCGGTGTCGACCCTCCGCGTGGAATGTCACAAATCCGGACAGCCGAGACAGTTCGACCGAAACTGACATGCCGATTGCGTTCGTCCTCGTCCCGTGACGTCGAGATCGGGCGGGAAATCTGTTCATTCACCATGACACATGCGCTTCAGTTGGGGACTTCCGATTATTTTCCACTCCAACTGCAATATGCGGTCCATCGCCGGCTCGAACCGCTTGCTGCAGTTCGACGCTGCATGAACTGGTTAACCGTGTATGAAAGCTGTGAGGGGCCCGCTAACCATGACGAAATGGTACGCGCTGCGCGGCGACCGCAAGGTCGGCCATTATCAAGCGCTTGGTAAGAAGCCCCGGCACCCGGCGGCAACCACACTACGTTAATACAAATCGCATCTGCCCGTGTCTCCACCAACCAGCCTCTGCTAAAAGGTCGCAGCTCCGGCTCGGCCGGCGCCCTTAAAAAAGTCCGGCTTGTCTGATCGCACGTATGAACGAAAACAAAAACACTAACGACACGTTCGATGTCCGCATCGACAACGCATTTGACTTCTTGTCTCAGGAATACGCCGAACTGTTTGATGGCTCGGACGCCACGGCGTTCCAGCATCCGGTGTGGCTCGACACGCTCTATCGCAAGCTCGCGCCCGCCGCGGCGGCGAAACCTCTGGTCATCGTGATCCGCTATCGCGCAAGCGGAACATTGGCAATGGTGTTGCCGTTGCTCCGGGTGCCGCGCGGACCGATGCAGACGGTTGAATTCGCCGATCTCCGTGTGTCCGATTATCTGACCCCTGTCTGCACGGCCAAGATGTTTTCCGATCTGCTCCAGGACGAGGACGCCTGCCTGGCGCTCCGGCGGCTCGTCAGGCCCTTCGATCTCTTGCGAATGTGCAAGCTTCCTGACGGAAGAATGCCGATCGAAAATCTTCTGGCCGCACCTCGCCGCACCTTCATGGAAACCAATGCATACGCGGCGGTCCTCATCTCCCCGTTCGAGCAATGGCGGGCGAGCGCGCTGAGCCGCTCCTATCAGAAGGAGCTCGCGAAGAAGCACCGCCAGCTCCAGAAGAAGGGCGCGTTGAGCTTTTCGTGCTGCGATGACAATGCATCCGTCATCGCCGCGATGGAGGTGATGAAGAAATTCCGAGGCCCGCGTTTTCGAGCGCAAGGCGATGGCGATCTGCTGCAACGTCCCGAATATTTCGACTTCTATTCCAGTGTGGCGCTCCGCGGCCTGGGCGCCTTTGTGCGGCTCTACACCATGAAAATGGACGACAACCTGATCGCGGCCGTGCTGGGATTGTGCCACCGCGGCAGCTTCCTCATCATCATGAGCGCATTCGACATCGCGGGATACAAGAGCCAATCCCTTGGCGCGCTGACGTTCGAACAAGTCGCCAGGGATTGTATCGAGCGCGGGGATCAGATCCTGGACTTCACCATTGGCGACGAGCCGTACAAGAAGATGTTCGGCGGCCAGCCTTCGCCGTTGTGGAGCGTCACTCAGGCCGGCAGCGTCGCCGGCTCTGTTGCTCTGTTCGCGCTACGACAGGCGCCCTGGGTCAAACTGGCCGCCAAGAGAATGGCCGAATTCAAGCTGCTGCCGGTCCGCACTTGAATTTCAACGTGCTCGGCCAGCCGGAGCGCTGCACTAGGCGCGAAGCGCGCTGCGAACGCGTGCGACCCATCCCGGCCTGATACCGTCGACCCGATGGGTGATATTGCGCCGAAGAAAATGCACCCTGCGCCGCACACTCCATCTTATGTCGCTGCTCGACGTCAGGGCCTGCCGAAACCGCGCCATTTGCAGTGAGTGTTGGTCGGCCGCGATCTTGTCGGGATCGGAATAGAACTGCGATATCTTCTCCCTGCCCATGCCGCCAGTTTCGAGCCAGCGTGGCACATATTCCGTGCAAAGACGCTCAACATCCACCAGAAGACGGCTCACTCCGGTGCCGGCTGCCGGACAATTGGTCTGAAACGCATCACCGATCAGCACCACCCCCGGCTGCAGATGACCTTCGGCGACAGACAGATCCATCACCCAATTCTGCACCTGACCGACAACGCTGAAATCCCCGAGATAAGATTGCAATCCGGGCATGAGGCGGAGCAGTGTTGATTTCGTCTCCCGTCGCAGCTCGCGCATGATCGGATCGGTCGGATCGCGAAACATGAACAGGTTTGCCCGCATGCCGGCCCGCACCGGAAACAAGCTGAGATAATCGACGCCGTCGGCGGTTCGTTCGCCATAGCAGGTCAGCGCCTCGAATTCGAACGGCGAACCATCTGGACGTGCGATCGTGAAGCCGAACGAAACCGAATGGCGCTCGGCGAGAATGCGCCGCGTGATTCCGAGATTGTATCCAAGAGCTCCGGCCATGCCTGTCGCCAGGACCACGAGACGCACCGTGACGCGCTTTCCGGAGGCCAAAACGAGATGTTGAACGTCATCGCTGCAGCTCACGGCGGTGACCTGATCGACAATGAAGCTGGAATGGTCCGGCAACAGACGTCGCGCCATGGCGACGAGGTCGGCATAGGAAAGGCCATAGGTCTGGCCCGCACTGACATCGACGACCCTGCCTTCCCTGATATTGATCACGCGATCATACGCACATGCGACGGCTTCGAGTTCGCGGATGAAACCTAGCCTGCGAAAGATATCGACCTGTCGTCCGGCGATCTTTTCGACGCGGAATTCTTCCGGATGAACCGCGCGTTTGTCGATCAGGACGACCCGGTATCCCGCCCTGGCGAGGACTGCTGCCGCGAGCGATCCCGCCAACCCGCCGCCGACAATCGCGACGTCCGTGGTGATGGTTTCACATCCATCTGCCGCGATCGGTTGTGTCACCTTCTCATTCACCATCATGTTGTCGGCTCCGGCGAGTGCTGGCGGCCGAACTGCAATTTTCTCGCCTGATAGCCACTTCGCCGAGCCGGCACGATCATTTTTGAGCATCGCAGTTAACGCCGGCGTACCGGTCCAAATCAGGCACGCGCCTTGCTCAACGAATACCGTGAAATCTATTGCCCGTTGCTCAGCGGTAGGGTGGACCAATGTTTATTGTCAGGTCGGGACGCCATTTTCGTGCAAACGGGCGGTCGTTACGCGGATTTGGCTTCGGCAATCATCTTCGTGCCGTCGCACCGGCTGTTCCGGGACATCACCGGTTGCCCTGTCTGGAGACAGCCGGGACAGCGGCGTTCCAGAATGAAGCAAGGCCGCGGCCTCGCCGGACATCGCAGGTGTGTGCCGACACACTTGCCGGGCGGGGAGAACGAAATCTTAGCAGCCGGGCATTAACACTCCCGGCTTGCGCGGGTGTTAGGCTTGGGGCCAGGTGCGCGCTACGAGCATCTTGAAAAGGAAAGATGCCCTGTACTTCGCATGATCGATTTCATTCTCCAGTTGATGCGACGCGACGTGACGCGCGGTGTTGCCGGGACCATCCTTCTCAAGGTTGGCAGCGGCGGCCTCGCGTTCGCGCTGTTCTCGCTGGCAGCACGGGCCATGTCGCCGGATTCGTTTGGCGCTTTCGCGATGTGGCTTTCTGTCGCCCAGATCGCATCGGTCGTGGGGCTGGTCGGTCAGGAACTGTTGCTGGTTCGATTCCTGAACGAGTACCAGGTACGAGACCAGGCCGATCTGGCCAAAGGTGTCCTGCTATCGAGCCTGAAGATCTCCTTCATTGGCATGCTGATTGTCATTGCGGCGATCGCAGCGGGCGCGAGCGTGCGTGGTGAGGCGTGGCTGCTGATCCTGGCAATAGCCGCCTTTACGGCCGTGAATGCAGGGCTGATGCTTGGCAGCCAGATCGCACGATCGCTGGTCAGCATTCTGATGGGAGAAGGCAATCGGGAATTTTTCTGGCGAGTTGCCGCCGTCTTGTTTCTGGTCGCAGTATCGTTCGGTCATGGACGACTCGATCCCGCACAGTTGCTCACAGTGATGGCAATCGCCATGGCGATCGGACTGGCGGTTCAGGTCGTTTCGATTGCGCGGGCTCTGCCGAACTTGCGCAATGTGCCCGCGCGCTCGGAGAGCTCCCGCTGGAGATCGAGCGCGCTTCATTTTTGGCTTTCTTCCATTCTTGAAGCGGCCAATCAGTATTTCGACGTGATCCTGATTTACTGGATGCTGGATCCGGCCACGGCCGGCATCTATTTTGCCGCCTCGCGTCTGGCGAACATCTTCGCCATGCTCTCGGCCGCGCTTTACAGTTTCGGGGCGCGCCGCCTGCCGTCGCTGTACTTCAGCAAGAATCACCAGGAATTCGGCCACACGCTGCAGCTCATGGCGGAGGTGACCGCGCTGTGCGTGATCGCCGGGCTCGTCGTCGTCTGGATCGGCGCGCCCCATCTTCTCGGCTTGTTCGGGCCTCATTTCGCCGCCCAGCAATGGGTTCTGATCGTGCTCGCGCTCGGAACCGCCTTTCAGGCCGCCGGCGGTCCGTCCGCGGCCATCCTGCAGGTGACCGGCCATGAGCGTGACTATGTTCCCGTCGTCGCCGGGAATGTCGTACTGCGGCTGATCGGATTCCTCGTTCTCATTCCCTGGCTCGGCGTGCTGGGCGCCGCCATCTCGGCCACTGTCTCGCTGGCGCTCGCCACCATCGCGCTTAACGTGCTGTGCCGTCGCCGAACCGGCGTCGATCCTTCCATCCTTGTGCTTTCCCGCCTCTTGTCCTCGAAAGCAGAACCTTATGCGGTCCGCGCCGCAGACTCGAAGGACTAGAGCAAGAGCCGATCGGGCTGAATCGTCACCTCTCCCGCTTGCGGGAGAGGTCGGCGCGTAGCGCCGGGTGAGGGCTCTCTCCACTCGGGGAGCCCCAATGCGGAGGCACCCCCACCCCAGCCCTCCCCCGCAAGCGCAGGGCTATCGCATATGGCTGTTTGGTGGCTGTGAACGAGGCGGGCCTCATGGTTCGAGACGCGCCGCAAGCGGCGCTCCTCACCATGAGGGTCTAAGATCCCGCCGCGAAATCAGACCTCATCCTGAGGAGCACGCCCAAGCGTGCGTCTCGAAGGATGGGCCGCGAAGGGACCGCCCACCAAGTTCTATTTCATATGCGATAGCCCTGCCCGCAAGCGGGAGAGGGAGCGCAGCTTCACCGCGGCTGCATTTCAACCTGATCGCCGATTGCACTAGAGGCCGTTCAGCTCGCCAGCCCCAACGTCTCGCGCTGCGATTGAGTGATGACGGAATTGATGGATACGCGATTGACCACAAGCCCGGTCGGCACCGCACCGAACTTGGACAGGCCGGCCGTTGCCCGTTGAATTGCCGCCGGAGCAGCTCCGTCGCGAACCACCACGATGATCAGATCGGCATGGGCTGCCAGCGTTCGCACGTCCGCCTGCGCAGCGAGGGCTGACGCATCGACAACGATCAGATCGAACTCCTTGCGAATGTCGTCGGCGGGGACCGCGCCGCTTTTCGTGCTGGCACTCAGGAGTACATTGACAGAGCGCAGGTCTGTCTTGCTGACGCCGCGCTCTTGCACGGCGGGATTTGCAGCAGCAAGATCCGACTGCAGCTCGATCAGGACGCTGAGCATTCCCTTGTTCAGGGCCGCCCGATTCAGCGATCGCGCAACCGTGCTGCCTCCCGCGCCGCTCTCGATGGACATCACGAGCGCGACCTTGCCGCGGGACCCCGGCAACGCGTTGATTTTCTCCATCAGCGCGCGCAGGTAGGCACTCAGATCAAGTTCGCTGGTTGCCGTTATCGGCTTTTGCCAGACGCTCCTGGAGGATTCCGGTGCCGGAAGGTCGGGAATGCGGACCCAGACCGGCAGCTTCGGCGGCAATTCGGGCTGGGGCGGCAGTTCAGGTTGGAGCGAAGGTGAGTTCGCCCGGCGAACCTTGGGAGCGGACCTGTCCAGAGCGCTCTTGATGCCAGGTACCGCAACGACCGCCGTCGCTATCAACATCGAGGCAATCGCGAGCGCGGCCAGCAGCAATGCGAGCGGCGGCCGGGTCGGACGCAGCGGTGGAATGGCAAGCGAAGCGATCTTGGTCTGCGAGCTCTGCAGCAGGCGCTGCTCGTTGGTGGTCTTGAACCGCGACAGGAACTGTTCGTAGATATTCCTGTTGGCCTCCGCGTCGCGCTGCAGCTCCTGCAGTCTGACGAGTGCCTGACCGTCGACCAGTATCTGTGATTCGACCGCCTTTAACTGATCTTCCAGGGATTTCTGCTGCTCGCGTTGGGCTTCATATTCAGACTTTGCAGTTTCGATGTTCTTCTTCCGCTCGATCTCGATCTGCCTGTTGAGATCGCTTAGCTGGCTGTACGATATGACGAGGTCGGGATGGCGATCGCCGAACACCGCACGTTTCTGCGCGATCTGGTCATTGAGCGCGGACCGCTGAGCTCTGAGGGCACTCAGCAGGTCCTGTCTGACCGGTCCATCGACATTCGCCTTGAGGTCGCGTTGCGCCTGCTCGTAGCGGGCTCTTGCTTCTTCGGTACGGGCGCGAGCAGCGGAAACCTGCTGCGTCAGATCGGTCACGCGCAATTGCTGGGTCGTGGCATCCTTGCCCGCATTGACGATCCTGTGCTCGAGCTTGAAGGCGGCAACGGCATCCTCCGACGTTCTCAACCGGTCGTTCAATGTCTTGAGCCGGCTGCTGAGCCAATCGGCTGCTTCGTCGGTCGCCTCGGTGCGGACACGGCCCTGGTTGGCGACGAACGCCTCAGCTATCGCATTGGCGTAGTAAGCAGCTCGGTCCGGCCGGTTCGAGGTGAATCTGATGGCGATGACGTATGTCAGCCCGCGGCGCGAAATATCGAGCCGGTTGCGGAATCTTTCGAGCAGACGCGTGGCGTCGGTTTGACCGCCGGCGATATCTTCGTCGTCTCCAACCTTGAGCTGCTCGATCAGCGGCCGGAGAAAGCCGTCGGACTTGGCGATTTCAACCAGGCTCTGAAGCGCGGCGGCATCCTGGCCGATACCCGGCAACACGTCCTGATCCGTGGTCACGCGCTGTTCGCGCGGATCGACAACAACCAGCGCGGTTGCTGCGTACCGAACCGGAATCACCAACAGAGCAACGACGCCAACGGCGAAGATGGCCAGCGCGAGCATCAAAATGCGTCCGCCGTTTTCCCGCAGAAAGGAAAGCATGCCTGAGACGGTTAGCAATCCCTTAATGCGTTCGGCAGAAGTGGCGCGTAGCGGCAGACGGGGAGCTTCCCACGACGCCGCGGTGGGCTCCGTCGAACCGGAACTTCTCGGGCCTGCGCGGCTACCGAACATCATGGGTTTTGACTCGAATTCAACTGGCAGACACTGTTCAGTGGCCTGCCCCAACGTAAATATCTATGGTTAATCGGCAGTTACCCTCTCTCGGCAACGCCATGACCAATTAGTTAACGAACCGGCTCTATCTTCCGCGCGATGCAGCGACGTCTCCTCTTCAGCGAGCTGTGCTGCATTAACCCCGTTGCGTGCTAGCCGGTGTATGACCGAGCATCGCGTGATAGGCACGATTGCGAAAATCGGGGGAAAGATCGCACTCCCTCAACGGGTGAGGAATCCGTGTTCCGTTACCAGCCAAGCACAGAATTGCGCGAGGCACCGATACGGCCGTCGGCAGCGTCACGTGATCGGTCAAACAGCATAAAGCCAAAGCGACGTGTCGTTCTGGTGCAGACCCAGGCGGAGAACGCCGGTGCCCAGGAGATCACAAGGCTGCTCGGTGCCGGCCTGGCCGCGCGCGGCTATGAGGTCTTCAATCTATTCTTCTTCCGCAAATCGGATTCCTTCGACGAGCCGCCGAATACGCTCTATTGCGCGCAGAGCCGGCCGGGAAATCCGGTAGCGCTGCTGCGGATGCTGTGGAAGCTCGCCGGCCATCTCAGGGCTATCAGGCCCGACGTCGTCCTTACGTTCCAGCATTTCGGCAATGTCATCGGCGGAGGCGTATCGCGCCTCGTCAGCCGCGCTCCGGTTATTGCCAACCAGGTTTCGTCCGCGATGTCGATGAGCTGGCCGGTCCGCATCGCCGACATCGTCATGGGCAGCGTTGGCTTCTTCAAATGTATAACGCTCAACTCGCTGCAGATGGAGCGCGAGTATGCGCGGTATCCCGCTCCTTACCGATCGCGCATGAAGCATGTCCCCCACGGTTTCGACGACAAATCGCTCGATCTGCCGAAGGATATCGCGCGGCAACAGTTCAAGCTGCCGCCGGATCGCGCACTACTCGGTTGTGCCGCAAGATTGCACCCTCACAAGCGGCTCGATGCGGCGATACGTCTCCTGGCCGGTGAACCGTCCTGGCATCTTGCCCTGGCTGGACAAGGCGCGGACGAGGGCCGGCTAAGGCTGTTGGCAGATGAGTTGAAAGTATCCGACAGGGTGCATTTTATCGGCGAGATTCCACCGCGACGGATGGCGGACTTTCTCGCCTGCCTCGACGTGTTCGTGTTCCCTACGCAAGCTGAAACTTTCGGGCTGGCCGCGGTTGAAGCCGCGAACGCAGGCGTTCCTTCCGTCGTGAATGATCTCCCCGTTTTGCGCGAGGTATTATCTTTCGAAGGAAAGCCTACGGCGCTCTTTGTCGATGCTTCGGACAATGCGAAACTATCGGCCGCCGTTTCCACAATTTTAACAAATAGAACGTTGAGCGACGAGCTGCGGCAAAACGCCAAAGGCCTGAGGTCGCGCTATTCGGTAGACACGATGGTGGAGGAATACGTCCAAATTCTCAGCCAGGCTGTTTGACCGGGCACGCATTCAGATGGGCCGCACATGATTATCGAATTTCGCTGCGAGCGCGAGCATGCACGGGAGTGGATGTGCCGTGAGACGCTGTCCGTCAACGGCCGGGATGTCCCGGTTCAAATCGCGTGGACGGCAACTGCGGACTCTCGGCCTGCTGGCCTGGAGGCGCTTTTCGAACTCGAACGGTTGGTGTTGCGGAGGGGCAAGCGCGGCGGCGCCGACAAGCTGAAGATCATCCCGGCACGGCCGCAGGACCATGCCGGCAACGTCGACGTGATTGTCGATTTTACACGCGCTGCACGGGATCCGAACTGCTCCGCCCGGCTATACCTTCGCCCGCTGTTTAATGGGGTAGCAGGGGAAAACGCCGCGCTGGCGGCCATACTCGCCGGTGACTTGCCGGTTATCGAGATCGTCAATGAACTCGACGGAACGGTCCTCGACCGCGGCCATCCTTCCGGAGAAATTGCAGTCGGCCTGGGCGGCTCGCTCGAAACGGTCATGGCGCGAACCCTGACCATGCTGACGGCGATTCTGTCGGGAGCGCCAAGAATAGTTCCGGAGCTGGCTTCTTCGGCCAGCGAGCGCACCCTACAACCGGCGGCCAAGTATGTTGTGCGTGGCTTGGCCGTATCGATCGCGAAGGAAATATATCGGCTTTGCTGTTATGCGCCTCATTGGCACATCGGATGGCGCTACAGCGACAATGCCGATGTGTGGCGGAGCGGAGATCTATCCGGGCCGGACTGGAAGGTGCTCGGGGATCCCGGAGATCGCTTCTACGCCGATCCTTTCCCGGTCAAATGGAAGGGAAGAACATTCGTCTTCTTTGAAGATCTCGATCACAGGGTTGGCAAGGGCATCATTTCCGCCGTCGAGTTCGACCGCACTGGCCCGGTCGCAGACGTCGTACCGGTGCTGGAAGAGCCCTGGCATCTGTCCTATCCGTTTCTGTTTGAGCACGATGGTGAACTATGGATGATCCCGGAGAGCTCGGAGCATCGGGACGTCGCGGTTTACAAATGCGTTCGCTTTCCGGACCAATGGGAGCGTCACTGCACGCTGCTCTCAGGCCTTGAACTGGCCGACGTGACCATCACGCGGCACAACGGCATGTACTATCTGTTCGGCGCCTGGCGCGACGGCACCGGAGGCTATTCCGATACATTGGCGATCTATTATGCCGAGCAGCTCTTTGGCCCCTGGCTGCCACATGCGAGCAATCCGGTCCTGATGGATCGCGCAAGTGCGCGGCCGGCGGGCAACTTTGTGACCATCAATGGAAGCCTGTGGCGGCCGGTCCAGGATTGCTCCGACGGCTATGGCGCAGCACTCGGTCTTGCGGAAGTTCTCGAACTGTCGCCGACCACCTTCAGACAAATCGTTCGGCACTCTCTTAGGCCAGGGCCTGCATGGCCAGGCAGGAAGTTGCACACGCTGAACCGCTGCGGCGAGCTCGAGGTGATAGACGGATCACGGGTTCAGCCGAAGACCACGGCCTTCGTAAACGGACCTGCATCGGCCGTTCGAGCATCCTCTGGCAGTGACTCAGCTCGGCGGAAGCAAGCCCGATCACGAAGCGCCCCTAACAGCGTTCTGGCCGCTGATTAGCTTCGCGCCGGTCGATGATGATCGACGGTTACGATGTTGGCGCAATGACGACGTGGATGCTTTGGGTGCGACATAACAACCCGACGGGCAAATCAGCGGAAACGTGTCCATCCCTCGCGCGAAAAATATTCCGCTCCGTCGTCGGGCAAATCAGTGATTTAACTCCGCGCGTCTCACGGCGGATGAGGGGCGGCTCGCGATCGTCACGAACGTGCGGTGAGATGCGGTGGACGAGAGTGTTGCGACTGACGAGCGTGGCACTCGCGGACGGCGAAGTCGTGTGGTTCTGGCGCCCCGACGCTGGCGCTAAGCTTTTTGCGCAAACAAGTTTCGCGCGAGAGGCGACGGTGGCAAGAAAGCCCGGTCACCGGGAAGAGCACGAAGGAAACCGTTAAAACCACTGCGCAGGGAAAGCCGGAGTTGCTTCGGTTGACCTGTGGTCCTACCCCCGTGCTTTTTGTTGCACGGGGCCCACGGGTGCAACCGGCACCCGGCTTTCCCTGCGCCCTCTGCTCAATGAGAGGGTGAAAAATGAAGCAAAGCTCGGACGCAATGCGCCGCGAGAATGCGGACTCACATCTTCTCCGCTGTTTGACATTTGAATCGTGATCTCTCCCCTCGTCGTCCCGGGCTTGCCCCGGGACCCATAGCCACAGGCCGTTGTCGTGTGCTCCGCTGCAACCGCTTGCTCGTGCCACAACAACTGCCTGTGGTTATGGGTCCCTGCTTTCGCAGGGACGACACCGGTGCGAGGTGTGCCAGAATCCGTAGGGTGGGCAAAGCGAAGCGTGCCCACCATCGCGAGCGGAGTGCCTGATGGTGGGCACGGCGCAAAGGGCGCCTCTGCCCACCCTACGCAACGACGCCGATGGATCATTTCAGGGAGATCCTGATCCCGCTGAGGTTGGCGGCGAACTCCATCCCCGCTTTCGGCCCTTTCAGCAAAAGCACCACGCCCTTTTCGTTTCTCAAGCTGACGCCTCCTGCACCGCCGACGAGGGCACCGCCGGCGCCGACCGCGCTATAGGTACCGGCAAAATCACTGACGTCGGCTATGCCTGAGGCCCAGCCTTCCAGGCGACTGGCGGATGCTCCGGCGGTAACACCGAGGCTGAGGCCTGAGACCCGGAACGGATAGTTGCGGCCGCGATAGGTCAGGACGCCGGTGCCACTGCCGGCGCCGACCACCAGGCCCGCTTTCAGGAAATTGACCCGGACATAGCCCGGGGCTTGTGCCTGCGACGGCGCCACAGGAAGCGCAAACGCGAATAGCGCGATCATCGCAAGACGAATTGCAAATGACTGCATCGCAGCGTTCCCGCGCGCTTCAAGGATTCGTCGCCTCCACCTTCTTCCACGTCTGGTCCGGATCGAACAGGTAAATGCGCTTGGCGATGACCGCCGTGCGTTCACCGAGATCCTTCTGGTAGACGGTGCCTGCGTGGTTGACCATGAAGGTCATGACACCCGAATTGCCATACTCTGCGGGATAGGCGATCAGCCCGAAGCCGCCGATCATCTTGCCTTTGACGACGTAGTTCACGGCGCCGCCGGGCGCATTCGGCCCCTGTCCTTTCAGGATTCGAAAGTAATAGCCGTGGTATGGCGTGCCGCCCTCCGCGCCGGCCTTGTAGCCTTCCGCTGCCGCCTGCGCCGCGAGCTCGCCGAGGGGACTTTGGTCGCGATCGTCGCGCCAGAACAGGCCATCCTTCTTGCCTGGCGTGCTGACGATCCGTTGCGCGTAGATGCCGGCGCCTTGGCCGGTACGATCCTTGTCCGCATAGTCGTTCTCGGCATCGACAAAGGCGAGACAGGTTTGAATGGCATCGAGCTCGTTGCGGCCAATGCGGCGATACAGGACCTCGAGGCGGCCCGCCGCGGAATCAAACTCCCAGCCATCCCTGTTGTTGACCAGCGGGATCGGGAAAGGGAAGTCATCCGCGCCCAGGATGAGCGTCGCCTTCTTGTTTCCTTCCGCCTTGATCGAATGTCTGGCTTCGTACGCGGACAGGAAACGTTCGCGCGTCTCGGCGTCGGCGACATCATCGCCGGATTCGATGATCTCCTCGGCGTCCTTGCCCAGAACCTTCAGCATGGCTTTCTTCTCGCCGGTCTTGACGGCGGCAGCCAGCGCGGCCGCGGCGTCCTCCGGTGAAGGATAGGCCTGTTGCGCGCGAGCCGACGTGATCGCGAGCGCCAGCATCACGAGGGCGGCGACAGCGGCTGCGGGGCGAGCCAACCGGAGCGACTGGACGACGATCATGGTGATGGCTCCGATGCTCTGGGAATCCTTGCGCCGGCGGCAAGCCAGTCGCCGTAGGTCCGGAACTTCAATCCGAGCTTGTCGTAGTGGACCCTGAGATAGCCGTCGCTGCCGCGCGTGACGGCTTCCGGCATCACGCCCTGCACTTCCTGCGCCATCACGCCGACATAGGACTTGCCGCTGCCGAGATAGCTGAAGCGGTAGTAGCCAAGACCGTTGCCGAGATGACCAAGCAGAACGATATCGTGCTTCAGCGCGATGTCCGACCGCCGGCCGCCACCGCCGCGGAAGCCTCCGCCCCCTCCGCCACGGAAGCCTCCACCGCCTCCGCGAACAGCGGCGCCGTGGAAACCGCCGCCACCGCGGGCGAAGGCGGCGGCGCCTCCGGCCCGTCCGGCAAAGCTCGCCCGGCCTTGAGCGGCCTGCAGATTGGCGGCTCTGCCGGACGACACGTTCCTGAAGGCCGTGTCGCGACCGCCGCGGCCGCCGCCACCACGCGCTGCATCGCGACCGCGGTCGCCGGCCCGTGCGCGATCACCGCCTCCCTTGGCGCGATCAGCCGCAGCGGGGCGATTGCCCCGATCGCGCGCGGCAGCGCGGTCGCCGCCGCGATCCCCTGCCCGGTCGCCAACGCGATCGCCGCCGCCCGGGCGATCCTGTCCTGGACGCAGCACCTGCTCGCCGCCGCGGCCGCGGAAATCCATCCGGTTGGCGCTTCCCGCCTTCAGATTGTTGTTGCCGAAGCGCTGCTGAACATTGGCGTTGCTGTATCGCACGCCCTGCCGGTGCGCCGGGTTGTGCTGCCAGTTGTTTCCGACGTTGGTGACCCTGTTATAATGGTTGATGTAGAGATTGCGGTTGCCCCAATTGCATCCGCCGCCCCAATAATTGCCCCAGCGGGCGATCGCCCAACCGGTACCGAAGGCGAGACCCGCCGCGATCACGCCCGCGCCGATATAGGACGGGTAGCCGAAGTAATAGGGCTGATAATCCGCATACGGCCAAGTTCCGTAGACGGTGGCCGGATCGTAGTAGGGAACATACATCGTGTTTGGATCAGCCGGCTCGATGACGATCACCTGCCTGTTGTCCTGGGTCTGCACGCTGACCTTCTGCTGCTTCGTCGTCACCAGCTTGTTGTTCGCCTGGGCTTTGGCGCGCAGCCGCTGGATCGCGTCCATCACGTCGGGCTGCTGCGCGAGCACGGCGTCGCCGAGATCCTTGGTCCAGTCGATCTTGTCGCTCATCATCGAGAGAACCGCTGTGGTGCTGACCAGCGCCTTCACGCTGTCGTCCCAGGACTGCTTGGCGACCTCGTTCTTGAGTGCATCGCCCTTCAGGTTCTTGTGCGCGGCTACCCAGCGGTCGGCCTGCACGATCTCCAGCGGATAGGTCGACGCCGCGAGCACGTTGGCCAGGAGGTCGTCGGGATAAAGCGCAATCGGCGCAACCAGCGCTTCGAGCTGTTCAGGCTTCAACAATTGTTCGCTCGGCGCAGCCTGGGGCGTTCCCTGCGACTGATTGCCTTGGCCGGGCGGCGTGCTGGTCGCCTGTGCAAAGGCGACGACGGGAACCACCAGAAACAACGAAAGCGCGAGCAAAATCTTGCCGCAACGAGACATCACACCCTCCATGAGCCTCACGCGCGGCAAGCATCGGCCCGAAGCATGCGCGTTTCTTGATCAAGATCAAAGAAACGGGGTCCACCCGGAGAGCGACATTGCTGCGACGCGACATGTTCGCGCGCGGTTGCCAGGATCAAGACCAACTCCTGCAGCAGGCCGGTCGCGCCGAAGCTCAGCGAGCAAGTGGCAATTTGATGCGGAACAACGCCCCACCGCCGCTCCGGTTTTCCACCGTGATCTGGCCATGATGCGCTTCGACGATCGTCCGGGCGATCGCAAGCCCCATGCCCATGCCCTGCGCCTTGGTCGTGAAGAACGGCTCGAAGACGTCCGTCAGATGATCGCTGGCGATGCCCGGACCTGTATCGCCAACCAGGATTTCGGCCTGCTCATCAGACATGCCCGTCGCGATGATCACCTCCCGTTTCTCGGTTTGTACCTCGGATACCGAGTCGATCGCGTTCATGACGAGATTGAGGACAACCTGTTGAAGTTGAATGGTGTCGCCCTTCACGCGCAGCATCATTGAAGCCGGAACATATTTCAACATTACGGCACGGCCTTCAGCCAACGCCGACACTATGCCAACGGCCTCCGCAATGGTCTCGTTGAGCTTGATCTCTTCAACTTCAATTGGCTCTCTTTTCAGCATGCTGCGAAGACGGCGGATCACCTCACTCGCCCGCTGGTCATCACGCCTGATGTCGGCCAGGATTTCTCGTATTTCGCCGAGATCGGGCGACACCGATTTCAGCATGAGCTCCGCCGTCTCGGTATTGGTGAGAATCGAGGCGAGGGGCTGGTTCAGCTCATGCGCGATGGAGGTCGCCAGCTCTCCGGCAGCCGAATAGCGGTTGACGCGCGCAAGCTCCGCCAGACGTTGCCGAGCTTCGACCTCGGCGAGGCGACGGCGGCGACGTTCGTGGAGCAACCCACTGATCAGACCCGCCTGCACGAGAATCACGCTCGCGATCAACGCGACCTGCCATTGATATCTTGCCCAGAACGTCGGCTCGCGACGAAGAATTTCGCTTCCCGCGGGCAGGTTGCTCTCGCTGATGCCCCAGCGCTGCAGCTCGCGCCAGTCGTATCTCGGGGCCGCGAATCCAATCGGCTCGATCTTGATGTTGGCGGGCTTCTCGCCAGCGAGGATGCGGATCGCGGCATTGACGGTTTTCTCGCTCGATGCGTCGATGGAATGCATCGGGCCGCCGACGGTGTCCTGGCCAAAAAAAGCTTCCTGGAAGGAGAAGATCGGGGCGTTCGCGACCGCATGAAGACCGCGCAATGCGAGATCGCCTTCATGGGCGACACCTGCCGCGTCGACCGACATCAAGCCCCAGAACAGAACAGTGTGCGGCGGAAGCGCTGTCGCCCGCTGAAGGATTTCTTCAAATGACAGGTCCGCGTACCAGACGAATGCGACCCGGCTTTCGAAGGACTTCGCTTCCCTCTTCACTTCATCGAGCCAGAACTTTTCCAAGGGCGAGGCACCGATGACGACGGCAATCGTTTTCGTGTCCGGCAGGACCTGAAGAATACTGCTGAAAAAGGCTGAGAAATCATTGTGGACTGAGACGACCGTATCGTTGTCGGTAAGTTCGGCGCGGTTCACCAGCCGCTGTTCGACTGCCGTCAGCACCATGGGGGTCTCAGGGAAGAGCTCCGCGCGGTATCTCTGGACGAATCTGGCCGCAGGCGCCCCGATGCTTATCACGATGTCTGGCGCCGCGCGCTGGTAGAGCGAGCGCAGATAGTCGACGAACGGCGCTTCCGGGCCCGGATTGTCGAACCGCGCCGTCAGTAGCATGTGTTCCTGGAGGTCCAGCGGCCACGGCGACTGGCGCTCAAGCTCGGTCCGGATGCTCCGGGCATATTCGCTCCATGGTCGGAAGTCTCGCCCGAAGGAATGGAGCAGCAGCACGCGCTTTGGTTCGCCATGAGGAGCGGCGCTTACTGGCCCGGGCGGGATGATGACCCAGACCAGCAACCAGGCGCAGAGCCAGGCGGCCACGACAGGCCTGCCCATGTCGGGTGCAGCAATGGGGGCACGTCCGCCCATTCTTTTCCCCAGCAGTTCAAACGTCCAAACGTTGCATCTCGCGCTCGGCAATTCTAGCGCGGATTGCGCTGCAGCCAACGGCTTACTCCGCCGGGCGGCGGGTTCAGCAGCGCGCGTCGTGCCCCGGCCGCAGGCGTCCACGGGCTGTACGCAAGAGGAGATCGTAGCTTGAATCAAGCCGCACGCCGCGCGCATTGCCGCGGCAAGGGCTATTGCTTGCAGCGGTGATAGGTGACCTCCATTCCCTCGATGCCCGGGAACAGGCGCGTGATGCTGTCGTCATCAACTACTTTGAAGAAGAATTGGATGTTTTCGAGCATGATCCCCGAGGCGCAGCTAACGACCATATTGACGTTCTGGCCGTCGTCCTTCCTGGATTTGATCGAGCAGGTCGCGTGCTTGGCTCTCAGGCGATTAGGTTCGGCGATGAAGCCGCCGCCATAGACGCCGGAGAAATTCGTGAAGGTGACCTGCTTTGCCCTACCCTTGCGGGCGAAGACCTTGTCGCATTGGTCGGCGCTCGCCGCCCATGCCCCGGTGAGATCGAACGCGCTAGCGCTTTCGGATGATCCTAAAACGGAAACAACCAATGCTGTCGCAAGCACCGGAGACCTGCGAAGTCCCTTCATTTCATTCCCCCCTGCCAGAAGTTCTCAAATGCTCGCCGTGCTCCGAATGTATCAATGGCCGCTGAACACCAGGGTCGTGATCGGCAGCAGCAGTGCCTGGATCCGCAGCAGCAGTGCGTGCACCAGTCCCACCCCATCGACCACGTGCAGCGCGATGCGCCGCCCGGCGCTGGTTTCCTTGTTGGTGATCTCCTCGTGATTGCCGGTGTAGGCGTTGACGATGCAGCTACTACCCGGCGTGACCCCTTCGAGGCCACCCTTGTAGAGCGGCTCCAGGAACACCAGAATCGTGCCCGGTCGCGCGACGTTCTGCGCTTCGATCAGCTGCTCTCCGCCCCGGAACTGGCCGGCGGCGATGTAGTCCTGGACCGTCGTGACCACCATGGGAATGATCACCCAGGGCCTTGAGATGCAGGTCGCTTCTGCCACCATGCCCTCCTTCATCACCTGAGCCTCGATCTGACCGAATCCGGCCTGCAGCGACCGCCGGCCGGCCCCCTCAGGGACAAGGATCCCGGCCGGCCGCATCAGCGGGTTGACGACGTCGCCGACGCGAAGCAGGAACTGCTCCACCCGCCCATCGACGCCGGCACGAATGAAAGTCTTGTCCAAATCCACCTGAGCCTGCGCCAGTGCCGCTTCGGCGCTTGCCTTCTCCGCCGGCAGCAGCGTTGAGACCCGCAAAGCCGCAGACTGCTTGACAGCCGCCGCGGCATCGATCCCGGCTTGCCGTTGATCGACGAGGACTTGGAGTTTTTCGATGTCGCGCTGCGGAACGATGCCGGGATTGCGGCGCTGCAGTTCGCTCTTCACGTCCAATTCGTCCTTGGCCTGCTGGTGCGCGCTCCTTGCTTCTTGGATCTGGGCCTCGGCCTTGACCACATCGGCTTCCGCGGCGACCAGGGCAGCATCGACCTCGGCGACCTTGCGCTTGGCCGTCTCAAGGGCTGCTTGCTGCTTTGAATTGTCTAGCCTGAAGATCACGTCGCCCTTTTTCACCGGTGCGCTGGAGCCGAAATTGACCTCCGCGACGCGTCCCGAGGTCTCCGGAAGGATCGGGACGGTGCGGAAAAACAGTGCGGCCGTGTTGGTCGATGGATGGAAGTAGAAGATCATGGTGATCAGCGCCACCGTGAGCATCAGGCAGGCGGTGATGCCCCACCTCAGCTCGAACCAGACCGAAAAGAAGGTGATCTCCTTGCCGAAGCGCTTGCCCTGGACGTAGCGGCGGTAGAGATAGTCTGGAAGGACCGTCACAAGCGAGCAGATCAGAAGCTCAAGCATTGCTGCGCTCCCTTGCCCTCGCGGCATCCGGGCCTCTCGTCTCCGATGCGGCGGCCGGAAGTGCCGGATCCGGTTTGGTTTCAGGCTTTGCTGCGTCGCCCTCATCCGCTGCGGCACTCGCTATCTTCTCAACCGAGCCGGCAATGCTGCGCAGCGGCGTGCTGAAATCGGGAAGATCGATCATGGCAAGCAACAGCGCCGCGATCCAGAACAGGTGGATGTGCGTGAACAACGCCAACAGGCCGAGAACGGCTACGATCTCGAACTGCAGCTTCTGCGATTTGTGCGCCATCCGCTCGGGCAGGCTGTGCAGGCGCCAATAGAGCGTGCCGACCCAGAGCACAGCGGCCACCAGGAAGATGCCCATCACAACCATCAACACGTCGACCTCGTTCGGCGGCGTGATGAAAAACGGCAGATGATGGGGCGCCATTGGATGAAGCTGCTCGCTCAACTGCTTCTCCCGGTCAAAAATTGAGCCTTTGGCCGTTCAGTCTGGATACCGTCGTCCAGAGGTCGCTTGATCTGGATCAAAGGTGGGCCCCTACCCGGTCCTAGCCTTTCGCAAACGACCAGAGGAAACCGGCCACATCAGGAGATGTCAGCCATGCCAGCGAACATTGATGACCTGATCCCCAACGCCAGCCAGATCCAGAAGGAGGCCGCCCTCCGGGAGGCGGAAAAGGCCGACGAGTATGTCCGCCGCGCGGTCGCCGCCGAGGCCGAGAAGAAAGCCCTGATCGATCGGCTCAGCCGGCCCTCCGGCAAATCCGAAGAGGAAAAGATCCAGTTGGCATCGACCATTATCCAGCGTGCCGTGCGGAACGGATTGACCGAAGTCCTAGTGTATCGCTTCCCAAACTCGCTGACTACCGACAAGGGGCGCGCCATCAACCAGATGGAAGCGGGCTGGGAAGCCACGCTGACCGGGATTCCCAAGGAGATCTACCAGCTCTGGACCGACTACCTGAAGCCGCGCGGCTACCGCATCCGCTATCAGATCATCGATTTTCCCGGCGGCGTGCCCGGCGACATCGGCGTCACCATCGCCTGGGGCGATTAGATCGCCGGCCGGTTCGAGGCGATCTGAAGCAGTGGAAGCCTGGACATGGCAGACGCGCCCGTCGCACGGATGAAGCGAAAGGTCTATGAGAAGGAACTGGAGAAGCTCCAGGTCGAGCTATGCCATCTCCAGGAATGGGTGAAAGCGAACCAGGCGCGGGTCATCATCCTGTTCGAAGGCAGGGATGCGGCAGGCAAGGGAGGCACGATCAAGGCCATCACGGAAAAGGTCAGCCCGCGCGTATTTCGCGTGGTCGCCCTCCCTGCGCCCTCGGATCGCGAAAAGACCCAGATGTTCATCCAGCGCTACATGCAGCATTTCCCTGCTGCGGGCGAAATCATCATTTTCGACCGGAGCTGGTACAACCGGGCCGGGGTCGAATATGTGATGGGGTTCTGCACCCCCGCCGAGCACAAGCGCTTTCTTGAGCTGTGCCCCGCAATGGAGCAACACATCATCGAAACCGGCATCATCCTGATCAAGCTGTGGCTCGAGGTCGGGATGGAGGAACAGGAGCGACGGTTCAGGGCCAGGATCGACGATCCGCTGCGGCAATGGAAACTGAGCCCAATGGATACCGAATCTTATCGGCGCTGGTACGACTACTCGCGGGCGCGCGACCTGATGTTCAGGGCCACCAATTCGAAGCACGCGCCATGGCACATCATCCGCTCCGACGACAAACGGCGGGCACGGTTGAACTGCATCTCGCATGTCCTGTACTTGATCCCGTACAAGCGCGTTCGCCGGAACAAGGTCAAGCTGCCCAAGCGCTCCACAAAAGGACGATACAACGATCAGACCGGGCTGCGCGGGATGAAGCTTGTTGCTGAACGATACTGAGCGGACCAGGCAACGCGGCCTGGAGCAGGCGATTCTGATTGAATCAGAACCGAAGCTCCAGTTTCTTGTATTGACGCGTTTTCTTCACGTGAACCGGCATCCACTTCGCTCGAAAATGCGACAGGCCGAGCCGCTATCTTTTCAATCGTATGGTGACGCCGCCCACGGCGGCTGACACTTCGGCTCCAATCTTCGGCCCACTGAGCTGCAAGATCACGCCATTGTTGTTCTGCAACTGAACGCCACCGGCGCCGGCGGCAATGGCGCCACCGGCGCCGACCGCGCCGTAGCTGCCTTCGATGGATTCCGGTCCCCGCAGATTCAGCGCGCGCCCGACAAGCTTGGTGGTCGAGGCTCCGATCGTAAAACCAACGCTCATGCCGGACACAGTGAATGGATAGCGCTTGCCCCGAAGTATCAGCACGCCCTCGCCGCCGCCGACGCCGAGGACAAAGCCGCCCTTGGTGAAGACGACTGCAACCTGGCCGGTCTCCGCCTGCGACGGCGCGCTCAGTCCCGCCACCCCCAACACGGCCAATAGCGCGATCACCCCAACATGTCTCATGGTCTACCTCCCAGAACAATTTTGCCAACACTGCTTCGCGCGATAGACGCGCTTGAACGCGGGCCTCCCCCGGTCATCGTGAACGACGACACTCAATCGTGCTGGCTCGCCCCGCCGCCTCTTTGATCCAAGTCAATGCCGCGGTCGCTATCCAATCCGCGGCTCGTTCTGGAGATCCGGCTATCGTTCGCCGGCCTTGCTCTCGCCAAGCACGCTGTCGAGCGTCCGCATCCAGTCGCGGCTGTCGGTCTTTTCCGCCAGCCCGTCCGCCTGCAACAGGTCGCGCAATTGGCCATGGGCGCCGACGATGCAGAACGCCACGCCACGGGTTTCGAGCTCTTCATGCAGATCGTGCAACATGCGTGCCCCCGCCAGATCGATAAAGGGCGATGCCGAGAGATCGCAGGCAACCACCTTGATGTCAGACGATTTTCCGAGCGCAGCCAGAACCGTGTCGAGGATCGTCTCAGCATTGATGTAGAGCAGCGACGCTTCGGGGCGGAATGCGATGACACCGACCAGCGGCTCCACCCCATCGTGTCTG
Organism: Bradyrhizobium sp. USDA 10063; assembly: GCF_054063735.1. NCBI lineage: Bacteria > Pseudomonadati > Pseudomonadota > Alphaproteobacteria > Hyphomicrobiales > Nitrobacteraceae > Bradyrhizobium > Bradyrhizobium sp. USDA 10063. Next base: position 3,556,803 of record NZ_JBSSGP010000002.1, read on the forward strand.
GCGCGGTCCGAATAACGGCCGGTTCCGGGGAGCCGTCCGAGGAACGCTACGTTTGGCCGCGACGCGCGGGCGAGCAGCAGGAAGATGGATGCGAGCGCCGCAAGCAGCACCCCTTGCAGGATTCCAAGCAGCAGCACCGAAGCAAGCGCGATCGCTGCAGCATAGAAATCGATGCGGCTGATCTTCCACATGCGCAGCAGCGCGGGGATGCCGACCAGCCTGTACACCGCGGCAAAAACGATGGCAGCCAACACCGCCTTGGGAAGATTTGTCAGCAGGCCCGTGAAAAACAGCAGGCACAGCGCCAGCGTAATCGAGCAGAGCACCAGCGCCAGCGGCGTGCGGGCTCCAGCCGCGTCGTTCACCGCGGATTGCGACAGGCCACCGGCAACGGGATAGCCGTGGCCGAACGCCACCGCGAGGTTGGCGGCCCCCAGCCCCAAAAATTCCTGCCGGACATCGAGGCTGTAGCCATGTTTGGCCGCAAAGCTCCGCGCCGCAGAAACACCCTCGACATAGGCGAGCAACAGACAGCCGGCGGCAATCGGAAACAATTCCGCAGGCTCCGACAGTCCGAACGAAGGCATTCCAAACGCTGGCAGCCCTTGCGGGATCGCCCCGGTAATCGGCACTCCCAGTGCCGGCAGGCCAAACATCGATGCGACCAAAATCGACAGCGCGACGACGGCGAGCCCAACCGGCTTGCCCGGCAGGTATCGTTCGCCGATCAGCAACAGCGAAAGCGAAGCAAGACCAATCGTCACAACCAACGGGTTGATATCGCCGAGCTGCCCGGCCAGCCGAACGGTCCGGTCAAAGAAGTTGTGACCACCGCCTGCAACGCCGAACAGGCTTGGCAACTGGGTCATCATGATCGTCAGCCCGGCGCCCGCCTTGAATCCCACCAGGATGCTGTCGCTGATCAGGCGTACCAGAAGGCTGAGCTTGAACAGCCAGGCGATCAGGCAGAGCAGCGCCACTGCACAGGCCACCAGGCTTGCGATGCCAGCGTATCGGACCGGATCGCCCGCGGCCAGGGCTCCGACCGAGCCGGCGATCATGAGCGAAATCGCCGATGTCGGACCGACCGCAAGCTGACGCGAGGAGCCGAGGAGGGCGTAGCCGACGCCACCGAGCAGATAGCCATAGATCCCGACATGCGGCGGCAGCCCGGCAAGCGCCGCGTAGGCCAGCGACACCGGTATCGCGTAGGCGGCGAGCGTGATTCCCGCAACGGTGTCCGGGGGCAGAAAGGAGAGCCGATAGCTGCCAAGCCACTCCAACGGCGGAAACAGCCGTGTCCATTCTGTTTGTAATGACGATGGCGTCATGTGAGCTGCCTCGTCACGCGAGATTCGAGACGTAGCGGTCGCCAATTTGCCCCCAATGAACGGCAGGCTGGCGCCAACCGGGATTGATCTGGATCAAGTGTCGCGTGGGATTCGACACGTCTAGTCGCCTCGTAATAGCGGAGCTCTGCGCCGCCCGATTTGCGACCGTGCGCAGGAGCACACCCGCACGCGTTTTCGAACATATCGGTGAGTGGGGCTCGATGAGCTAGGCGACAGCGGCAGCCATTTTTTCGATCGGCTCGATCAGCGATTTCGCCGCGAACGGCTTGGTCAGGTAAGCGACACATCCCGATTCCGTCGCCGCCGTGCGGTTCGCGTGGCTGTCGTTGCCGGTGATGTAGATCACCGGCAAGATGACGCCCTGTTCCAGGAGCCGGCGACGCAGATCAATGCCGGATTGGCCGTTCAGATTGATATCCAGGACAATGCAAAAGGCGCCGCCGAAATCGCCATGACCAAGCAGCGCGCTGGCGGAATCGAATAGCGTTGTATCAAAGCCGTGTTGCCTCAGCAGACGCTTAAGGCTCCTGAGCATGGATTGGTCGTCATCCACGACAAAAACAGACTTCTGGTTCGGCAAGATCGTTGCCTTCCGTCCTTTCGAGAATCGTTCGATTATCTGGTGGCGCGTGCCGACGACGACCTGACGCCGTCCGAATATGCAGTTCACACCCGGCTAGTACGCGCTGTCATTAAGGTGTGATATTGTCCGTTGGTACAGCGTTCCGCGGGAACCTGACAGCGCTCGCATACTTTCCCCGATCTGGAGCGATCCTCGAAAGATCGGGTGTACTTTTGCGTTAGCCGTCCACGCCGCTATTTGAACCGAGCACGCCCAGCCGCTCCGCGATCGAAACCAGTTCGGCGAGCGAATTCACTTGCATCTTCTCCATCACCTGGTGGCGATGAGCCTTCACCGTGCGCTCGGTTGTTCCCAATTGATGCGCGATCTGCTTGTTGATCCTGCCGCGCACGATGAGTTCGAACACCTGTCGCTCGCGCGGCGTCAGCCTCGCAAGGAGGGACCGATGGGAGTCGAGCCTGCTTTGTTGGCTGCGCGCTGCGCCGTGACGAGCTATGGCGCGCTCGATCGCGTCGATCAGTTGTTCCGACGACACTGGTTTGGTCAGAAAGTCCTCGGCGCCGGCCTTGATTGCCCGCACGGTCGTCGCAGTGTCGGCGTACCCAGTGAGGAACACGATCGGCAGCATCGAACCGAGTTCGCTGAGACGATTCTGCAGTTCGGGGCCGCTCAGCCCGGGTATCCGCACGTCGAGCAGGATGCATCCCGGCCGCCCATTGTCGGGCAGGCGATCCAGCAATTGCTGAGCGGACGGATAGGTCGCGACGTCATAGCCGGCGAGCCTCAGCCTCCGCTCGATGGCCGTCCGGAACGACGCATCGTCATCAACCACGTGAACGAGGCCAGCCAATTTTCCCTCCAAGGCGGCAAGGAGCCGTTGCCGCGACGGGTCGTCTCACCGCCGCCTCGACGTCATTGCCAACTTGTCCCATAGTACAATGGTCCTTGAGACGATGATTAGGAATGCTGCCTTCGTCGCAGATCAACTTTAGCGCGATTGACCCGATACCGAATTCTTGCAGCGCAATACTTCCAAAGACTGACAAAAATTGTAACGGTCAGGTTAGGAGTTGGGCCATGTTTTCCTATGTCAGCATCGATCCGGCAGTACCGCTGCCCAATATGCTCGGCGAATTCGGCATGGTAAGCGCTTCAAACCCGAGGGTGACCTTAAACGAATTCACTTACAAGAAAGGGACCGAGATCTACGGCGAGAAAGAGCCCGCGGATTACGTCTATCAGGTCAAGAGTGGTGCAGTGCGAAGCTATAAGCTGCTTTCTGACGGTCGCCGCCAGATTGGCGCGTTTCACCTGGTCGGCGATATCTTCGGACTGGAAAACGGCAGCGAGCATCGCTTCACGGCCGAAGCGATCGTCGACACCGCGGTACGCCTGGTGAAGCGTCGCAGCCTCGAGCTGGTGGCCGAAAGCGATGCCATGGTTGCCCGCAACCTGCTCAGCATGACCACGAACAACCTGCAGCATGCCGAAGATCACATGCTCCTGCTCGGCCGCAAGACCTCGCTCGAGCGCGTCGCCGCCTTCCTCCTCGAAATGGACAAGCGCCTTACCGCCGCCGGCGTCATGGCGCTGCCGATGTGCCGCCGCGACATCGCCGACTATCTCGGCCTGACGCTGGAAACGGTCTCTCGCGCCCTGTCGCGGCTGCACGAGCTCGGCATCCTCGGATTCATCGGCAATAATCAGCGCCAGATCGTGATCTTGAACCGTCCCCAGCTCGCCAGCCTCGATTTGCAGAGCTGACACGAGCCCCGCAAAGCAAATCAGCTCTTGGGAGTAAACACGCCCGTTGCCGCCTTCATGGCCGACTCGCCCATGCTCCTTGCCTGTTCCATCAGCGCTCGCATCTGCTCCTGGAAGAACTCGGACTGAATCCTGATCGTGTCCGGAACGTCCTTGGCCTGGATCAGCTTGTCGCAGAGGTCGAATGTGGCCGTGGTCTGCCGCCGCATATGATCGCAGAACTGCGTGGCCTGCCCGGCGATCGGGAGCTGTGAGGAGCTCAAGCCCTTCTCCAGCATGTCAAAATAATCCGAACTGGCCTTGCGAACACGGCCGAGATTCTCAGTGAGCATCGCCCGGGCGTTGTCCGCTGCCATTTGGGGGTCCGACATCGCATCCTCCTCTCCTGGTGAAGTCCATCAAGGTGCCGCCCGTTTTCGCGAGGCCGCCGCCGAAATAGCGGGCGTAAAGCGCCGGCAATTCGAGCTTCATCGAGTGACCGATGCCGGGCACCACGACGTGCCGGCAGTCCGGCATCTCCGCCGCCATTGTCTTGAGGTCGGCAAACGAAATCAAGCCGTCCCGCTCGCCCCAGGGTATCGAATTTGAGAGCGGCCGGCTATTGCGGGCGCGGATTGTCTTTGTAAGGGGCGCGGACCTGGTGTCATTCGCGATGCCAAGTGCGGCCGTCGAAAGGCACCATGCCGACGTTCGCAAGTTGCGGAGCGAAGCCCTGGAAGGTGTGGGCATGACCGATCGGCGGCAGCACTGAACGAATATCCTTGATGCAGATCAAAGCGACGCGGAGAGCGGGGACCAGCATCCCCCACCGGTACTGCCCTTCCATCAATCGCGTGCTGATCGGAGTGCCAACCATGAAGGCCGTACCCGTCGAAGAAGCCGTTGCGATGATTCCGGCAGGCGCAAGCATCATGGTCGGCGGCTTCATGGGCGTCGGTACGCCGGAACGCCTGCTCGATGAAGTCGTGCGCCAGCACAAGACAGGCCTGGTCGTGATCTCCAACGACGCGGCGACGCCAGGAAAAGGTATCGGCAAGCTGTTCGATGCCGGCCTGGTTTCACGCCTCACGGCAAGCCATGTCGGCCTCAATCCCAAGGCGCAGCAGCAGATGCTGGCCAACCAGATTGCCGTCGACCTCATTCCGCAGGGAACGTTGGTCGAACGGATCCGCGCCGGCGGATGCGGCCTCGGCGGCGTGCTCACGCCGACCGGCGTCGGAACAATCGTGGCCGAAGGGAAACGTCAGATCGAAGTCGATGGACGAGCGTTCCTGCTCGAGACGGCGTTGCGCGCGGAGTTCGCGCTGATCCATGCCTTCCTCGCCGACTACCTCGGCAACCTCTCCTATGCGCTGACGGCGCGCAACTTCAACCCCGTCATGGCGATGGCGGCCGATACCGTGATCGTGACCGCCGAGCACATCGTTCCGGTCGGCGTCATCGCGCCCGATCACGTGGTGACGCCGGCTCCGCTTGTCGACTATCTCATTGCGAACGAGTGACACATGGATGCACAAGAGATCATCGGTCGCCGCGTGGCACGCGAGCTTCGCACCGGCCACCTGGTGAACCTGGGGATCGGCATTCCAACGCTGGTTGCGAACTACGTTCCCGGCGACATCAAGGTGTTCTTCCAGTCCGAGAACGGACTGATCGGCACTGGTCCGATCCCCGAGCAAGGGATGGCTCACCCCCTTCTGACGGATGCAGGCGGACGGCCGATCAGCGCGCTTCCGGGAGCCTGCACCTTCGACAGCGCGATGTCGTTCGGATTGATCCGCGGCGGCCATGTCGACGTGACCGTGCTCGGCGGCCTTCAGGTCGACGCGGAAGGACACCTCGCTAACTGGATGATCCCCGGCAAGATGGTGCCAGGCATGGGTGGCGCGATGGATCTCGTCAGCGGCGCCAAACGCGTGATCGTCGCGATGCAGCATGCCGCGAAGGGGAGATCGAAGATCGTCAGCAAATGCACCCTGCCCCTGACGTCGTCGCGAACAATCGACCTTGTGGTCACCGACATGGCCGTGATCGGTTTCCCCGACGGTAAGGCGACATTGGTGGAGACCGCTCCGGACATCACGATCGCCGAGGTCATGGCGGTGACGGAAGCCGAACTCGTCATTCCCGACATAGTTCCGGAAATGAAGATCTGACGGGACACGACCTGCCTGCGTGACCGAACTGATCGCGCTGCATTATCGGTGAGCGGCTCCGTCGCGGCTACGGGAGCCGAATGCCCTCAATCGATGATGTGATAGCCGCCATCGATATACATGACGCCACCGGTGATCAGCTTTGCGCCATCGAGCGCCAGGAATGCCGTTGCGTTGCCGACGTCATCGATACTGACGAGGCTGCGGGTCGGCGCTTTCGACTGTGCTTTGTCCATCAATTCGTCGAATTCGGGGATGCCTGAGGCGGCGCGCGTGGCGAGCGGCCCCGGCGAGATCGCGTGCACGCGGATTCCCTTCGGCCCCAGTTCGGCCGCGATATAGCGTACGGCCGCCTCAAGCGCGGCCTTCGCGACGCCCATGACGTTGTAGTTCTGCACCACCATCTGGCTGCCGTAATAGGTCATCGTGAACAGCGTCCCGCCGTCCTTCATGAGTGGCTCGGCCAGGTGCGCCATGCGCATGAAGGACCAGCACGAAATATCCATTGTCTTCAAAAAGCCGTCCCGTCCGACGTCCACGACACGGCCATGCAGTGCATCCTTCGGCGAAAACGCGATCGAGTGCAGCACGAAATCAAGGCGGCCCCACTCCTTCCCGATGCGCTCGAACACCTGCTCCGTTTGTCCCTCGCTGTTGACGTCCAGCGGCATGAAGATCGGCGCTTCCAGCGCCTGCGCCAGCGGCTCGACGTGCTTCTTGGCCCGGTCGTTCAAGTAGGTGACCGCCAGATCGGCGCCGAGTGCGCGAAAGGCCTTGGCGCAGCCCCATGCGATCGATTGATCATTGGCGATGCCCACGATCAATCCCTTCCTCCCCTTGAGGGCAACCTTGGTCTCCGGAAACACGGGAATATTCATGATATCCTCTCGCGGTTCGGATTAGGCGACGGCCCGCTCAACAGCACCGACAAGGTGTGCTGTGCGATCATCAGTTCCTCATCCGTCGGTACGACGTAGACCGGGATACGGCTGTCGGACCGCGATATCAGCCGCGCGTGGCTGGAATTCGCGGCGGGATCCAGCGCTATGCCGAGCCAGGCCAGTTGCTCGAGGATGCGCGACCGAACTCCCGCCGAGTTCTCGCCGATGCCGCCCGTGAAGACGAACGCATCCAGGCCCTGCAGCGCCGCCACCAGCATGCCTGCGTTGAGGCAGATGCGGTAAACGAAATATTCGATCGCCAATATCGCGTGCGGATCGTCGCTCGCCTCGAGCTGCCGCATATCATTGCTGATGCCGGAGAGTCCCTTCAGTCCGCAACTGCGGTAGAGAAAATCCTGGACGTTCGACGCGGACATTCCCTTTTCGGATATCAGATAAAGCACGACACCCGGATCGATCTGCCCCGGACGCGTCCCCATCGGCAAGCCATCAAGCGCGGTGAACCCCATCGTGCTCTCCACGCTGCGTCCGCCCTTCAGCGCGCACATCGATGCACCACTGCCGAGATGCGCGACGATCACCCGCCCCTTTGCGACATCCGGCGCGATCTGCGGCAAGGTCCTCGCGATATACTCATAGGACAGGCCGTGGAATCCGTAGCGCCGCACACCCTCGGCGTAAAGCTGATAGGGAATCGCGTAATGGTCGGCGACCGGCCCGTGCGTGCGATGAAACGCGGTGTCGAAACACGCCACCTGCGGGAGGCCGGGAAAATTCGTGAGCAGCGAACGGATCGGCGCCAGATTGTGCGGCTGATGCAGCGGCGCCAGCGCGACGTAGCGCTCCAGGCGCGACACCACGCCATGGTCGATCAGCACCGGCCGGTCATGGTCCGGACCGCCATGGACGACGCGATGCCCGACCGCCATCGGGTTGATCCGAAGCTCGTCCCGCAGCCACGCTCCCGCTATAGCCATCGCAGCCGGGACGTCTGAAACGCTTTCGATCGGATAGGCGCGCTCCGCCAGCGGATCGCCGTTGGCGTCGGTCGCGCGCAGGCGCGGACGGCTTCCGATGCCATCCATCTGGCCCTTGATCTGCCGTCGCAGCCTCCCTTCGCCCTCAATCGCAAAGATCTGGAACTTGACGCTGGAGGAGCCCGCATTGACAACAAGGATCGTATCCATGGCGATCACGCGGCGGCAATTGGAGCAAGTCGGCGCCGCGCATCGGCATAGAGCGCCCCGACTGCACAGGAGGCCATGCGCGCCCGCGGCGAGTCCGCCCGGGAAGTCAGGACGATCGGCACCCGGGCCCCGAGCACGATGCCGGCGCCGTCGGCTTTCGCGAAATAGGCCAGATTCTTTGCCAGCATGTTGCCAGCCTCGAGGTCGGGAACGACCAGGATCTGTGCGCGCCCCGCGACTTCGGACTTTATTCCCTTGATCCTGGCCGCTTCCAGGTCGATCGCATTGTCGAAGGCAAGCGGCCCGTCGAGCACCCCGCCGGTGATCTGCCCGCGATCCGCCATCTTGCAAAGCGCCGCCGCCTCGATAGTGGATGGGATCTTGGGGGTGACGGTTTCGACCGCCGACAGGATCGCCACCCGCGGGAGCGTGCCGAAACCGGCCCTTGTGAAGAGGTCGATGGCGTTCTGGATGATGTCCCGCTTGTCATCGAGATCGGGGAAAATATTGATGGCCGCATCCGTCACAAACAGCGTGTCGGCATAGGCCGGGACGTCCATCACGAACACATGGCTGATGCGCCGGTCGGTCCGCAAGCCCGTCGCTTTTGCCGTCACGCTGCGCATCAGTTCGTCGGTGTGCAGGCTGCCTTTCATCAGCATTTCGCCTTTGGCCGCGTGAATCAGCTCGACGCCTGTGGCAGCCGCCGCTTCGCTATGCGGAGCATCAATGATCTCGAAGCCGGTGATGTCGAGGCCATGCTTGCTTGCAGTACCCCTGATCTTGGCTTCGGGGCCGACCAGCAGCGGACGGATGATGCCGGCTTCCGCGCTGTCCAACGCGCCGCGCAGCGAAGTCTCGTCGCAGGGATGCACGACAATGGTCGGTACGGGCGGCACGGCTTTGGCGGCCGCGATCAACCGATCATACTTGGTCGGGGATCGCACTTCGCCTGAAGCTGCGGGCATGACGCTCATGGTGACGCTCCGGATTCTTCCAACCAGCGTTACGACGCCTTCGCCTTCGGGTCGAATGGGGCAACCTTCGAACCCCTTTCCGACATTTCGCTCGCATCCAGACCGAACAGCCCGGCGACGTGCCGCAATCGCTTGGCGACCTCGCCGGAGATTTCGGCACTGGCCGACAGCACGTCGCGGATCACGGCGAACGCCGCGCGGCGCTCATTGGCATTGTCAGGCAGCAACTTCGGAATCGCGGCCAGCGCGCGCTCCTGGTCCAGCAGCAGCATGAAGAACTGCTCGCGCACCAGCATCTTGAATTGTGCCAGCGGCAGTCGCGCCCCACTGTAATTACGTCGAACCTGACGCAGCGCTTCAAGGCTGCGCTCGTCCACCATTCCGCGCGCCGAGCCGACATAGAGCAGACCGCGAATGGCCGCTTCGCGAAGGCCGCCCTCATCGATCCTGGACTTCAACTCGGCGATCCGCGCCTGCAGCATTTTGCGATACTCCGGCGACATCTCCCGCCGCCGCGACGGCGCCGATTGCGGATCAATTCCAACAGCCGCCTGGAGTGCGGGCGAACCGTAGACGGCGAGGAAGATGGCCTCGCTAAGCGCCTCCTGCGAATCGCGCCAACTGTCGAGCGCTTGGACGATCTGCTTGGAGACCTGCTCCTGGAAGGCAAGGAACGGATTGTCTGATGACACCGGCTTGCGATGCTCACTCGCGGTGTCTGCCGTCGCTTTCACAGCGGCCATGAAAGGATTGTGGCTGCTGAAGGCCTCATATTGCAGGCGCAGCGGGTGCAGATTGCGCATCCACTCGGCCATCTGCGGTGTCACCATGCCCTTGATCCAGGGCTGGACAAACTTTCGATAGGCCGCCAGATTGATCTCGGACACGCGCTTGGCGGCGGCGAAGCGCCGGTCATCCTCCGGCGAATTTCCGCCCATGGCACGGATGTCATCAAACGTGCGCGCCTCGCAGCGCATCACCCACTGGCCGACGGCAAGATCCGCATTGGCAGTATCGGCGTCCTTTGCCTCGAAGGTCGCTTCATAGAGGCCCGGCGGCAGCACGTCGATCAGGTCGATATTGCCTGAGAATTCCGCGTGTTCCTTCTTGGCAACGCCGCCGGAAACGAAGATTCCGAGATGGCCGACGCTTTCGTGAACCGTGTAGACGATAGTCTGCCCATAGGCCCTGATCTCGTCGACGTCGGCGTAGAGATCGAGGATCCAGTGCAGCGCCTGCTGTGGCGGGGTGATGTTGTCTCCCTTGGAGCAGAACACCACGACCGGCGATTTGATATTGCGGAGATCGACCGTCGTGCCGTCGGACATCTTGACGCGACCGGCGGCAAGATTGTTGCCGACGAAGAGCTCATCGACAATGAACTGGATTTCTTCCGCATTCAGGTTGACGTGCCCGCCCCACCAGCGCTCGAATTCGAGATAGCGATCCCCCTCGGTATCGACCTTCGAATACACATTGTACTGCTTGCTCCACAGCGTGTTCGACGGATTCTGGTTCTCGAAATTCTGCACCAGCCAGGCACCGTCGAACTTGCCGGCGCCAAGGTCACTGGTGAGCGCCGTCAGCCAACTGCCGCCAAGCAGGCCGCCCGAGTATCGCATCGGATATTTGCCGTGGACGCCGGCCCAATAGGCAAGCGGCGCGCCGGCGATGATGACGGGCCCGAAAAGTTCCGGACGCAGCGATGCAAGGATCATCACGGCCCAGCCGGCCTGGCAGTTGCCGATCACGCAGGGCTTACCATCGGCTTCAGGGTGACGCCTGATGACTTCCTCGATGAACAACGCCTCCGCGCGCGCGATGCGCTCGATGGTCTGGTTCGGCATCGGTTCCGGCAGGAAACCGATGAAGTAGCAGGGATGACCGGCTTTCATGGCGACGCCGATCTCGCTGTCCGCCTTGAACCCGCCAATTCCCGGCCCGTGCCCGGCGCGCGGATCGACCACGATGAATGGCCGCCGCTCAAGATCGATTTCGGTATCCTCGGGCGGAATGATGCGCACCAGCGCGTAGTTCACCGGCGCGGTGAGCTTGCGCCCGTCCATGACCAGTTCGGCGGTGTAGTGCAGAACATGCGGTGCCGTCTGGGCGATGTGCTCCTGATACTGATCGCCGCGCCGGCGCAGGATGTCCAGGAACAGCACGCTGCGCTGCCCGGCATCGATCATGTATTCCACGGCTGAGGCAATGAGGCCTGACACGGGATCGCGCGCAAGCGGTGCCTTGTCAATCGACATGTCCGGATCTCCCTGTCGCGCGTCGATTGAATGCGCCCCACCACCTCAAACTTTGATCTAGGTCAACGTCGTGAAGCGGAGCGAAATGGTCCGTTTTGAGCGGCTTCGACTCGCGGGCTACTGCTCCGCCGATCGCGCAAGGTGGGCGCGATCCTGGTTGATCCAGGCCACCGTCAACTCCCAGGCAACTGACAGAATGATCGGGCCGATGAAGAGGCCAACAATTCCGTGCGCGAGCGTTCCTCCGATCACGCCGATAAAGATGACGAGCGTAGGTGTGGTAAGGCCGCGCCCCATCACCAGCGGCTTCAAGATGTTGTCGAGCAAGCCGACGATCACCAGAAACACGGTCAGCGGGAGCGCCGTCGTGACGTCCTTGGCTGTCCAGAGCCAGATGATCACCGGAAACAGCACAATCGCCGAACCGATCTGCACGATGCTCAGCAGCAGGATCGCGAAAGCCAATAGGCCTGCATTCGGAATTCCCGCCAGTTTGAGGCCGATGCCGGCCAGCAAGGACTGGATGATAGCGACGCCGATAATGCCTTGAGATACCGCGCGTATCGTAGCCCCCGCCAGTTCCAGGAAGTGTTCACTCTGCTCGGGAACGACGCGGGACAGGAATCCCCTGCCCGCCGCCACTAGCTGCAGTCCATAGGGAAAGAGAAAGCCAGCCAGTGCAACCGACAGGAGGAATTTGAGTGTTCCGACGCCGGCATCACCCGCAAAGCCGAGAATAGTCGCCGCCAACGGCTTCAGATGCGGCGCGACTTCGCGCAAGACGGCACGGAGGTTGATCGATGCCTGGTCCCAGAGATCGTAGAGCTGCGCGCCGACCAGCGGCCAATCCTTGATACGCCCAGGCGGCGAAGGAACCGCAAGGCTTCCGGCGCTGAGCTGTCCGGCAATTTCCTTCAAACCCTCCACCGCGCCCAGACCGAGCCAGGTCGCCGGACCGATGACTATCGCGAGGTTGACGATGGTGAGAATTGCCGCCGCCAGCTTGGGACGCCCACCGAGCAACTTGGCGAGCCCGCTAAAGACCGGATAGAAGGCGACAGCGAGCACCACGCTCCACGCCACGATCGGTACAAAGGGGCGCACAAGGACAAAGGTCCAGTAGATCAGGAAAGCGAGCAATCCGAGCCGGATTGCAAGCTGAATGATGTCCTCCCCGGACAAAAGCTGGCGAAGTGTTCTCAAGGGCGCGCTCTCGTTCGCGGCAGCGCAAAAAAGTACCCATCGCGCTACGCGATGCGTCTTGACTTAGATCAAGCACCCACGCGCTGACGGCAGAAACGGCTCGGCACGGGCTCACTGCCCCACCGCCGCGCAATTGGTGCCCTCGCCCGGCCCGTTTTTCCCACCGGGGCAGGGGCTTCGCTTTTCCGCCCCATTGATCCAAGATCAACGCCGCGCTCAGCGCAGCATTTGCCTGTAGAAACATGAGGGGCGAGAGGAGATAGAGATGAGAGTGACATTTGCAGTTCTGTTCGCAGCCACACTCGTGAGCACTGGCATGGCCAATGCCGCAGACGGCTGCGGCCCCGGCTGCCATGTGGCGCGCAACGGTGGGTGCGTCGTCGATGGCTGGGACAGAGGCGCACGTGTGCGGAATGAGTGTCCGGCCACGAGTCGCCCCCGTCCTCCGTGCTACCGGTGGTTCATCTGGAGCCCTCGCGACGGAGCCTGCATCATCAACCCCAACTAAAGAGCGATTCAGATCGGGATGGCCGGCGTCATGTGGGAGCCGGCCTGAGTGAGCCGCGACTCGCGGCCCGCGCAAATTCACACGACCGTCACGTGCTGGTGACTGAATGGCGCCCCCGCGGGTCCCTACAACCGTTACTCGACGCAGGTTGATTTAGATCAAGCTCCCAGGTCCCCCGAACGGCAGGTTTGATTGCCGATCTCGCGGTCACATTTGGTTCTGAATAGCGCCAGCCTGACGAGTGATGGTTCCGCTGATGTCCAGGTTTCAGGTGACCCTCGTTTCGCCGGAGCACCTTCTGTTTGCGGATGAGGTCAATCAGGTCGACCTCCCCGGAGCCGAGGGCGATCTGGGCGTGCTCGCGGGTCACGCACCAATCGTCACGATGCTGCGCCCGGGCATCGCGACGATGATAAGGGAGAATGCTCGCGAGTCATTCGTTTTGCTGGGCGGGCTGGCCGAATTTTCGGATGGCCAGCTCACGATTTTGGCCGAGACGGCATCGCCCGTCGGAGAGTTTGATCTTGTGGCCTTGAAGGATCGGATCGAGCAACTCGAGAACGCATTAAGGCAAACGGCGCCCGGGCAAGAACTGGATAAGGCCATCGCCCGCCTGGATCACTACAAGGCAATTCACGTCACCCTCACGCAAGCAACCGCCTTCTAGAAGATAGAGATCAGGTCATGACCACCTTCGACGAGCGCGAAAAGGCGATGGAAGCAAAATTCGCTCACGACGAGGAACTTAGATTCAAGGCGATGGCCCGAGCCAACAAGTTGCTGGGCAACTGGGCGGCTGTGCAGCTCGGGCTGGCAGGGGAGGAAGCAGCGTCCTATGCGAACCACCTCGTCACGGCGAATCTGGAGAATCAGACGATCGACGACACCTTGCTCAGGGTCTCCGGCGATCTGACACCGAGAGGCATTACAAAGAACCAGATTTCCGAGAAAATGCAGGAGTATATTCGCGTCGCACTGCAGCAGCTCGAAGCGGAGATATAGCTCGGCAGGCGTCTCCACCTGCTCCGCTCGACATCGCCTGGTTGAATCGAGCGCCATGCTCCGGTGCGGCTTCCTCACTCGGCCTGGTCGGTGAGACCTGCCGCTGAATTGTTGGAACAAGAGGCACCGGATGCCGGAAGCCGCAACCTACACGGCACGCGAGCGTCTGACCGACGGCAGCCAGGTCGAAATACGATCGCTTCGCGGCGGGACCCGCAGACGGTCTACCTGTCGCTGACACTCAGCTAAGCCGCCGATGGACTGTGCCGCACTGCATTAGGTCCATCTTGACCCGGTCACAGGTAGAGCATGGCAATAGCGGTCGTCAGGCTGGAAAATATTCCGAGCGAGATCACGATCGCCTTGAATACCAGATCATTCTCTGCGAACCAGAACGAGCCAGACCTCAATCCGAGAACGCCCCTGCGCCAACGCAATCGGGCGATAGCGAGAATCACTATGGTCTTCGCGCGGGTCGGGTTTGAGAGTGATGGCATGGCCCCAATACTCCACGCCAATATGATGCGACTGCCGCCGACAATTGACCAGTGCAGTTTGTGCCACAGGAGCCCACTGGGGTTTGAAGGCGATCTACGTCACCTTCCGACGATCGACCCAACGCGCAGTCGTTCGTTCAACGTCATGCGGTGACCCGCCGCGGACCAGCACCATCTCGGGGTGCCAGGTCGAACCTCGTCGATCATGTTCCATGATGTGGGTCATGAGCGTAAATAACGTCGTTACCAAATCATCTAATATTTGTTTCAAAACTAATTGCTTCAAAGACCTCAAAACAAATGATCGCGCCGCGTACCAAGTGTTGTCCGGGCGAGCTTGATTGCGTTTCTGCATTTTGCCAACGTCAGGGCGAATGATTCACGTCGCTGCTCCAGAAGAACGGCAAAAATTTGGAGCGCTCAACAGGGGTAAGCACTCCAACGCGACTGCGCTGGGGCCGTTCTACGTTCAAGGTGACCAGCTCTGTCTTAGGGACACCTTCACGATTGTGTGCGTGTGCGTTTGTGGCGTCTCGTCGAGTCTGAACCTCAAGACCCAAATCCACGATGCGCTGAGCTCACGCCACAATAGAATCTGCAAGTGACCTATCCGGAATGCAAAAGCTGCCTGCGCAGGGCAAGTTCTGCGGCCAACGAGAGCTTGGCCGTTTCTCAGCCAGAAATTGCGTACTGCCACTCTATGGTCCGTTGGTTCTGGGCCGATAGGCCGCTGGACCGGACAAGCCCTGTTGCATGCAATGACCACACAACAGTGTTTCGATCATTGATGACGAAACGTGCATCGCTTCCATCCGGTTGCCCTCACACCAGTTGCAGCGCCTCTTCGCGCTATCAGCACCACCGGCGCACACCGAACGAAAACGTCCTTACAAGAAATTTCAACACGCCAGGCGAATGGGGGCATATACCGCATGTACGTAATCATTGATGATCGGGAGAGCGTTGCAACCGGCTACATCGGCGGTTTCGATCGTGAAGGCGTGTCTTCTGCTGGATTTTCGTCAGCGGAGTTTTTGGAGTGGCTGGCGTCTGCGAGCGACGATGACCTGTCGGCCATCGATGCTTTTCTTCTCGGAGATTGCGCTGCTCGCGCCTCCTTGCCCCGCACTGTCCGGAAGCGCTGCCGCGCGCCGATCATCGCGCTCAACAATCTGAAAGCGCTCAAGCACACGGTTGAGCTCTTTGATGCTGGTGTGGATGATGTCGTCCATGTTCCAATCCACCCACGCGAGATCCTGGCAAGGACTGCCGCGATTTCCCGTCGCAGTTCGGTACAATCGGTCCATGGCGGGCAAAGTGCGATTCGCGTCTTTTTTAACGGGAGGGATCCGGAAATCGGTGGAGCAGACATGACGCTGCCGCGTCGCGAGCTCCGCATCCTGGAACACATGGTTAGCAACCAGGGGAAGTGGCTGAGCAAAACGCAGATCTTCAATGCGGTATACGGGATCTTCGAGACCACGTTCGATGAAAACGTGATCGAAAGTCACGTAAGCAAACTGCGCAAGAAGCTGCGCGATCGTCTCGGCTACGACCCGATCGTCTCCAGGCGATATGTCGGGTACCGCCTCGATGCGTCAACAAGAGTCGCCGTAGACGATACGACGCGAGATCTCCTAACTCTCGGCATCCCGGTCAAGCAAACATCGTCGAGACTACGACCTATCCTCACGAGAGCAAACGAGATTATCGTTTAAGGCAGGTAACGCATTGCCACCGGAGCGACCGTATGACCAACGACCGCGGGGCGGTCGCGCAGGTTCAGTGACGAGCTGTCCCTCACTGCAGCAAGCGCAAGCATCCCATACTGATGGATCACGTGCTTGCGCGACGCGCAGGCCTGCCGCCAGCCGTGACGGCATATACCTGGAGATCAGTCACTGTCACTCACTCTCGCCCAGTGCAACGATGAACTCAATACCATCCGTTTCGGCGTCAGATACCGCCAGGCAATGATGATCGTGACTTCGCGCACTGCCTCGAAAAATGTATCCGTAAAACAACACGATCTTGTCTGATCTCGCGTGAATCCTTTGGAGACGTTCCGTAACGTGAACATCATTCTTCAAATGCTCCGCCGACCTTTCGGCTTGCGATTGCGACAGCGGCATTGTCACGGACGATCTGGATTGCCTGCTGCAGTGTGTGGTCCGGTCCAATCTTCGGATGATTAATGAAGTCAGTGTTGCTTGCCGGGAAATTCAGACGATCAGCAGATAATTTCTTAATGGCCGGCGCATTAGTGGGCTGGGAGACATGCAGTTGAGTTGAGCCTCGAACCAAACGGCTGGCGAATCACGAAGCGGATGAGGTGCGCGCCGCGAAACTGCTCGCAAATTTTTGAGTTGGGTCGATCATGACGTTAGCACGCGAGACAGTTGAATTGTTGGTTCAAGCTGCGAGGATTTGGCATTTCGAAGGTAGTCGGCACGGGCTGCGCGATCGTGAATGGATGGCCCTGCGCTTTCTTGCCCGCGCGAACCGATTCTCCCGGACGCCGTCGGCATTGGCCAATTTTGTCGGCACCACCAGGGGCACCGCATCTCAAATCGTCAAGGTACTTGAGAAAAAGGGATTCCTGGTGCGCAAGCCCGCTGCGGAAGACAAACGCTCGGTGATACTATGCGTGACCGCGCAGGGTGAGAAATTCCTTGGGCATGATCCGATCAACGTTCTTGTAAAGGCGATTGCCGCGCTCGGCGTCGAACGGCAGACCAGTTCTCGCGATGCACTCCGCCAGGTGTTGGACCGGTTGGATATTACCCAGCACCGGCAGCATGCGGACATATGCAAGGAGTGCACGTTCTTGACGGAGAATAGTCCCGAGGCCGTGGCAGGCAACGCCTCGCCACAATTCACATGCCGCTTCTTTCGTACAGCGATTACGTCGGACGACACTACGCTATTGTGCGCGAGCTTCGAGCGGGGCCGGCGATAGATTCACTTACGTTGGCACCGCAGAAGTCCGTTAACCCTCTTCGTGTTGCTACATGCGGAGAGAGCAAAACAAAGAACGTAGCTTCGAGCAGCCAGACGATGCTTCGAGTGGAGACAATTTTAATCATCTATGACGCAGCTCGAGCCAAAAATCTTCATGCCTGCGTGCTAGCACGTCACCATAAACTCCCCACCGTCAAAGGTGAATGTGCTGACGAGACCCATGAGCATGACGACGTTCTATTCACTAATCAATGAAGTTCAGACTACGACGACATCTGGGTCGACGAAACGGCAGCTAAAGGCCCTCACCCGCATTACAGACTTGTTCCTTGCCGGGTCTGGTCGCTACTCGAAGCAGCAAATCAAACTGTTCGACGAGATATTCAAAACCCTCGTTGCCGTGATTGAGTTGAAAACCAGGGTCAAGCTGGCTCACCATCTCGCGACTGACCCGAATGCGCCGGCAACGTTGGTCAGAGCACTTGCGCAGGATGATGCGATTGCCGTGGCGGCTCCGGTTCTCAGTCAGTCGGATGCGCTTAGCGAAGCCGATCTTGCTATCTGCGCCAGCACGCAAAGTCAGGGCCACCTTCACGCAATCGCGCAACGCCGAACAATCAGCGAGGCGATCGTGGAACTGCTGATTCTGCGCGGCGAAGCTGGCGTGGTCCATGCCGTTGCGAGTAACCCGGGCGCCCGCATTTCGGATGGCAGCTTTCGTGAGCTTGTCGCCCGATCATGCGAAGATGCCCAGCTTGCGCTGCATGTCGGGACGCGTCATGACATCCCTCGGCATCACTTCCTGAAACTTATGGAAACTGCTTCTGCTTCCGTGCGCAGCAAGATCGTCGCAGCAAATCCGCAACTTTCCGGCGCCGTGCACGACGCTGTGACAGAGGTCATCGACGACATAAACTTGGAGGTTCGCAGTCAGTCTCCGGATCACGCGAGGGCAAGGAAGAGGATAAAGCGGCGCAAATACTGGAGGGAACTCGGCGAAGCCGACGTTCACGCAGCCGCTCGAACGCAGGATTTTGAAACAGCAGTGATGGCGTTGTCGGTCCTTGCAGCCTGTCCCATTGAATTGGTCGAGCGGGCAATTCTTCATGACAATCCTGGCACCGTGCAACTTGTCGCAAGGGCCAGCGGATGCTCTTGGGCAACCGCCAAAGCTTTGCTGCTGATGAGGGTAGCGGAGCGCAGGCTAACCAAGATCGACCTTGATCAAGCGCGCGAGAACTTCGAGCGGCTTGAACTCCGAACGGCGAGACGTGTGCTTGAGTTCTACAAGGCGCGCCGTGACACCCGCACGGGCGAAAGCTATCCAATCGCGCCGACGAATCCTGCAGCCCTGGCGGTCGCCGTGGGATAGATTGCAGGATGCAAGAGCCTATGGACAGGGCGAGGAGCGCCTGCTCCCGGCCGAGTGGAAAGCCTACCTGCCAGTCACCAATGAACGTGATCGAGGCTGACGAATTACGACTCATACGTAATTGAAATTCCTTTGTTTTCCGGATGACCCTGGGAAAGTCGACGGCACCGACGTCCACTTCGCGCTGCACCGCAAAGCCTTTGCGGCGCGCTGACGACAGCTCACCCCTTGGTCGCGCCAAGATGATATAATGTCGGATATCAGGAGCTACCGAAGTTCGAGGACCAAGGTTTCGCTTACGCAACCGACTGCGGTCAAGACAATGGCGCTCGAAGAGATGCACTCCGAAATCGAGCAGGCGATCGTGGCTGCGGTCCGTCGGCGCGGGAAATGGAGGACATTATGGCGTGGCGTGACGACAAGGCCCGGGCAACCCTGATCCGCGAGGCCGGTGGGAGCGTGCAGCCGGGCAGGACCCCCCGAGCCTTTGCCGAGCTTCTGTTTGGCCACGGCAACATCGAGGACCTTGCCAACTACGATGCCGCGTCCCTGGCCTTTCTGGCAGAACAAGCCTGGGAACATGTGCAGCGGCGCACCGCTGACAGTGCCGACATCCGCGTCATCAATCCGATGATGCCGGACGGGCGCGAGATTTCGGTGCTCGAAGTTCTCAACGACAACATGCCCTTCCTGTTCGATTCCACCATGGCGGAGCTTGCCGAGCAGGGCATCGAGGTCACGCTGGTCGCCCACCCGATCATAGCCGTGGAGCGCAACGAGCAAGGCAAGCTGCTGCGTTTCCATGGCGAGACACTCCCGGAGGGGGTAAAGGGCGAGCGCGAAAGCCTGATTCACCTCCACATCGCCCGCCTGGATGCCGACGCCGACCGCCAGAAGCTGATTGACAGCCTCTCCAAGACGCTGGCCGACGTGCGCGCCTGCGTCACCGACTGGCGAGCCATGCGCGCCCGCGTGGAGCAGGCGATCAAGACCTTCAGCTCCAATCCGCCGCCGATGCCGATCGACGAAGTCGCCGAAGCCACCCAGTTCCTGCAATGGCTGTGCGCCGACAACTTCACTTTTCTCGGCCTGCGCGAATATCGCTTCGCGCCAGACAGCGATGCGTCGGACGACATCACGACCGGCGAAGGCCTCGGCATCCTGCGCGATCCCGATGTGAAGGTCCTGCGCCGCGGCAGCGAAATGGTGGTGATGACGTCCGAGATCCGCGCGTTCATGCGAGAGCCCACGCTGCTCATCGTCATCAAGGCCAATGTGAGCAGCCGCGTTCATCGCCGCGTTCGGATGGACTACGTGGGCATCAAACTCTATACGCCCGACGGCCGGCTTGAGGGCGAGTTGCGCCTCGTCGGCCTGTTCACCTCAGCCGCCTATACCCGCTCGGTACGGCAGATCCCCTATGTCCGCCACAAGGTGGCGCAGGTGCTCGAGCGCGCCGGCTTCGAGCCGGACAGCCATTCGGGCAAGGCGCTCCTGCACATCCTTGAAGAATATCCGCGCGACGAGCTCGTCCAGGTCGACGTCGAGACTCTCTACAATTTCGTCATGGAGATACTGATGCTCTATGAGCGCCCCCGCGTGCGGGCGCTGGTGCGGGCCGACAAATTCGACCGTTTCGTCTCCATCCTCGTCTTCATTCCGCGTGATAAATATGACACCGACGTGCGTACGCGCGTCGCCAGCTTCCTGGCGCAGGTCTATAAGGGGCAATTGGCGGCCTCCTACGCAGCTTTCCCCGAGGGATCGCTCGCCCGCGTCCACTACATCATCGGGCGCTATGAAGGCGACACGCCTGTCATCGAGCGCGCCACGCTTGAAGCCGGAATCAGTGCCATCGCCGCAACATGGGCTGACAAGCTGAAAGCCGCGCTTGCGACCACCGCGGACGGCATGCGGGCCCGCCTGATCGCCAACCGTTATGCACGCGCCTTTACCGGTGGCTATACCGAGGTCTTCGATACCTCGCAGGCGATTGCCGATATCGCCATCATCGAAAAGCTCACTGCCGCTCGTTCCGTGGCGCTTTCCGTCTACCGCATCGACGATGATGATCCGACGCGATTCGGCCTCAAGGTGTTTTCGCGCGGCGCGCCCCTGTCGCTGTCCTACCGCGTGCCGGTCATCGAAAATCATGGCCTGCGCGTCGTCAACGAGCGCACCTACGAGATCACCCCCAGCGCCACACCCGCACCCGCGCCGGTATGGCTGCACGACATGACGATCGAGACCAATGACGGCAAGCCGATCGTCATCACCGCGGAATTCGCCCCCCGCCTGGAAGCCTCGATCATGGCGGTGGTGGGCGATCGCGCCGAATCCGACGGATACAACGCGTTGATCCTGCGCACGGGCCTGAGCTGGCGCGAAGTTTCGGCCATCCGCGCCCTCTCCCGCTATCTGCATCAGATCCGCGCGCCGTTCAGCCAGGACTACATGTGGGAGACTCTGCGCAAGAACACCGCGATCACCACCAGCATCGTCGCCCTGTTCCAGGCCCGCTTCGACCCGCGCCTCACCGCCACCGATGCCGAGCGCTCGGCGCGCGAGACGGCCCTCCTGGCCGAGATCGAGGAGCAGCTCAAATCCGTCGCCTCGTTGGATGAAGACCGCATTCTGCGCCGTTTCACCAATCTGGTGCAGGCCGCCGTCCGCACCAATCTATGGCAGATCGGTCCAGACGGGCATCCGCGCCCGGTGATTTCCGTCAAATTCGACGCACGGAAGATCGAGGAGTTGCCTGCACCTCAGCCGCTCTATGAGATTTTCGTCTATTCGCCGCGTGTCGAAGGCATTCACCTGCGCTTTGGCAAGGTCGCGCGCGGCGGCCTGCGCTGGTCCGACCGGCCGCAGGATTTCCGCACCGAGATTCTCGGCCTGGTCAAGGCGCAGCAGGTCAAGAACGCCGTCATCGTGCCGGTCGGCGCCAAGGGCGGCTTCGTGCCCAAACGGCTGCCATCGCCTTCCAATCGCGAGGCCTGGATAGCAGAAGGCACCGAAGCCTATCGCATCTTCGTTCGCTCGCTGCTT
This sequence comes from Bradyrhizobium sp. USDA 10063, assembly GCF_054063735.1. Taxonomy (NCBI): domain Bacteria; kingdom Pseudomonadati; phylum Pseudomonadota; class Alphaproteobacteria; order Hyphomicrobiales; family Nitrobacteraceae; genus Bradyrhizobium; species Bradyrhizobium sp. USDA 10063. The sequence continues at coordinate 3,578,573 of NZ_JBSSGP010000002.1, forward strand.
GAACTCACCGACAATCTCGACGGCGAGCGCGATCGTACCGCCCGACGACACCGTGCGGCACGATGGCGACGACCCGTATCTCGTTGTCGCTGCCGACAAGGGCACCGCCACCTTTTCCGATATCGCCAACGCGATCTCAGTGGAGAAGGGACATTGGCTTGGCGATGCTTTCGCCTCCGGCGGCAGCCAGGGTTATGATCACAAGAAAATGGGCATCACTGCCCGCGGCGCGTGGGAAGCGGTCAAGCGCCATTTCCGCGAACTCGGCATCGATATCCAGACCATGCCCTTCACCGCTGTCGGCGTAGGCGATATGTCCGGCGATGTCTTCGGCAATGGCATGCTGCTCTCGCCGACAACGAGGCTCGTTGCGGCGTTCGACCACCGCGATATTTTCATCGACCCCTCACCCAACCCGACCGCCAGCCACGCCGAGCGCCAACGCCTGTTCGACTTGCCGCGGTCGAGTTGGCAGGACTACGACAAGTCAAAGATCTCGCAGGGTGGCGGAGTATTCGCGCGTTCGCTAAAGGCAATCCCGCTGGCGCCGGAAGTGCGGGCCTTGCTTGATCTCGACAAGCCGCAGGCTACACCTTTCGAGGTGATGACGGCGATCCTCAAGGCACGCGTCGACCTTCTCTGGTTTGGCGGCATCGGCACCTATATCCGCGCGTCGGGGGAAAGCGACGATCAGGTCGGCGACCGCGCCAACGATCCGATCCGCGTCACGGGCGCTGATATCCGCGCGCGGGTGATCGGCGAAGGGGCCAATCTCGGCGTCACACAGCGCGGCCGCATCGAGACCGCGCAGAAAGGCGTCAAGCTCAACACCGACGCCATCGACAATTCGGCCGGAGTCAACACCTCCGACGTCGAGGTAAATATCAAGATTGCGCTGGCACGTCCCGAACGCGAAGGGCGTCTCAGTCCGAGCGACCGCAACAGCCTGCTCGCCGCGATGACCGACGAGGTCGGCGCCCTGGTGCTGCGCAACAATTATCTGCAGACGCTGGCGCTTTCACTGGCCGAACGCAAGGGGCTGGCCGAGACCGGCTTCCTCACTCGCCTGATGCAATCGCTCGAGCAGCGCGGCCTTCTCAGCCGCGCCGTGGAATTCCTGCCGGACGATGCGGCGATCGCCGAACGTGCCCGGCGCGGCCAATATTTGACCCGGCCGGAACTTGCCGTGCTGCTCGCTTACGCCAAACTGACACTTTACGACGATCTGCTCGTGACCAGCGTGCCTGACGATCCCTATCTCGCCCGCGAACTATCCCAGTACTTCCCGCGCGAGGTTCAGGACAAATTCCCCGCCGCAGTGGACCACCATCGCCTTCGGCGGGAGATTATCGCAACCAATCTCGCGAACGCTGTTGTTAATCGTGGCGGCCCGGCTTGTGTCGTGCGTCTGATCGACGAGACGGATGCCGACGTGTCGACCATTGTCATGGCCTTCGTGGCGGTGGATGAGTCCTACGGACTGAAGCGGCTGAATGACGCTATCGACGGACTAGACACCCGCATCGACGGGCAAGCGCAACTTGGCCTCTACGCGGCGATTCAGGATCTCCTGCTCTCCCGGATGCTCTGGTACGTGCGCAACGTTGATTTCAAGGCAGGTCTGGACTCGGTCATCGCTCGCTTCGGCCCGAGCATCCGCGAAATCGCCGCCGGACTCGACAAGACCCTGCCGGAGGACGTGCAGGCGGGGCGCAGCAAGCGGCGGCAGGACCTGATCGATGCCGGCGTCCCAGCCGACCTCGCGAGCGAGCTTGCTGATCTCGACGCCCTGGTCTCGGCACCGGATATCGTAACCGTCGCGGAGCGCACCGGCCGGACCATCGACGACGCCGCCACAACCTTCTTCGCGGCCGAGGCCAATTTCCGCCTCGATCGCCTCATCGCGGCCGCACGTAGCGTGACGGCCAACGACAACTACGAACGTCTCGCCATTGATCGCGCCGTCGACCAGATCGCGGCCGCCGAAAGAAGGCTGGCTGCGGATATGCTGGCAACCGGCCAATGCGGCCAGCAGGCCGCGGGCGACTGGCTTGCGGCTCATCCTGAAGCGACGCGCATCCGCCGCTCGGTCGAAGAGATTGCGGCCAGCGGCCTGACGCTCGCCAAGCTGACGGTGGCGGCGAACCTGCTGGGGGACATGGTGAAGGGTTGAGAGGAATCGCCGCCGCAGTGTCAGAACATCGCCGGCGGTTAGCTTCGCGCCCTGTGTCGTGCAATGAGCTGATCGGCAACATCATTCAGGTCATCGCCGACAATCTGCGGCTGAGGGCCTACTGCCAAGACATCGTTGCCGACCCGCTTGATCATTGCCGCTTCCCAACCGGCCGCCACCGCCCCGAGCGTATCCCATGTGTGACAGGCGACAAGGCAGAGCTGCGAAGAACCAACTCCGAGCTCCCTTTCGACGTAAGCGTAAGCGTGCGGCGACGGCTTCAGATGCTTCGCACTGTCTGCACTGAGTCGCCGTTCGAAAAGATCGATAATGCCGGCATGCTGGAGCTGGCGGCTTTGAATTTCGGGCAGATTGTTGGTGAGAGTGAACAGCCGGAAACCGGCATCGCGCAGCTTGCGAAGCGCCGCCGGCACCTCGGCGTGGGGCGGCATCATCGAAAATTTTTCGATTAGTTCTTTCTTGTCCGCTTCATCAATTTTGACGCCCTGGGTATTCGCCAGCATCTTCATGACAGCCGACCCGATGTCGCTGAAGGGAACGTAGCAGCCGGCTACGGTCAGGGCCGTTGAATACAGTATGAAATTGGCGAACCAGAGCCGCATGGCGCCCTTCTCGCCAAGGATGCGCTCGAACGTCGGTTCCAACGTTCGAAGGTCGAGAAGCGTCTCATTAACGTCGAAGACGATCAAAGGAAGGGTGGTCATGTTATTGGGCTCCGATTAGCAACGTCCGTTCCAGACTCTCTCATGACCAATTTCGTGGATCGTTCGGGTTTGGTTACAGGACCCTGGCAAAAGGCTCAGTTCCTCATCTGATCGAAACTTCCGCGTGACGATCTCTGGTTCCGCGCTTTCGGGCCGGATTTAGCCCATCCAGGCGCTCACGGAATTTCCTCCGAGTGCTGTAACCGGAACCTCGTACGATATTGCGACCTATCAGACGACCCACCTCAACGGGGCCGCCATCTACCGCGATCAGTGTTCGGCCCGTCACGGCATCGACGGCAAGGGCGTCGCCGAACTGTTCCCGTCTATCGCGGACTCCTCGATGGTGAAGTCCGACGATCCCACGACATTGATACGCATCGTGCTGCGCGGCGCCCGAAGCGTCGCGACCCAAGCGCAACCGACGGCTCCCGGCATGCCATCCTACGGCCGCCAACTCGATGACGCGCAGATCGCTACGGTGCTCACCTACATGCGCAACGGTTGCGGCGCCCGTCGGAGCGGCCGACGTGGCGCGAGTTCGATCCGATACGGCACTGCGACCGGACTGAGTGGCCGGTCGCTCGCGGCGCGCACGAACTCGATCGCATCGCTCACTTGAAGGCTGGATTTGCCAAAGCGCGGGCATCCGCGGGCCGGCAAGTCGGCGAGAGCATCTGCACAACCATTTCCGGCTTTCCGCTGGAAAGTGCCGTTCTCACCACGTCCTTCTTCAGCAAGTAGACCGATACAGCAAGAAGGACAATGTCCTTCAGCAGGAATGGCACCTCGCCAGCCATCGCAGGAAATCCGGCTGCCGGATCCCAACCATTCGGTATGAACGGGATGATTGTGAGGGTCGTCAGAAACGTGATGGTTGAACCAAGGGCGCCGAGAAGCCCGAGCCTCTTATCCCAGAATCCCGCGAACAAGAGAACCAGGATCGTCCACTCTGAGGCGCCCAGGAACCGGGCCCCACCGCGCAGGCCGAAGGCTGGATACAGCCAAAAAATGAAAGGGCTGTGGCTGATGAAGGGGACCATGACCTGCGCCGCATACTGATGCCATTTCGTGTAGCCGAAAAATGCGAATATGATGACCATAGAGGCGCGGAGTACATGGTATTCGACATCGTCGCCGAGAAGACCAACGCCAGCCAGTATCTTCTTAAGGTTTCCGATCAGATAGTTCGATGTGCCGCTGCGCACCGCCCTTACGACATCCTGCTTGAGCAAATAGAATGACGCGGCCAGAAGCACGACATCCTTGATAAGAAAGGGAATGTTTCCGGTCATCGCTGGAAAGCCCCCAGCAACCTGATCCCACCCATTCGGCATGAATGGAATGATGGTGACGGTTGCCACGAACGTAGCGCATGACCCGAGAGCACCAAGGACTCCCGCTTGCTTGTTCCAAAATCCCCAGAACAGCAGCAAGCAGATCAGCCACTCCGAAACGCCTAAGAACCAACTGGCTCCGCGAATACCGAAAACAGGATACATCCAGGAAATCAGGGGCCCATTGCTGATATAGGGAATCAGGACCCGCGCTTCGTACGCGAACCATTTCTGATATCCGAACAACAAAAATACGATCACCATCGAGGCACGGATCAAGTGATAATCCAGATCCTCCTTGAGAAGGCCGGACCTGCTCAATGCAGCCGTCAGATAGTTGATCATGATCGCCTCGCTGTCTGCTACGTGGGTCACCAACAGATTCACATTTTGGACCCGTCGTAGAAATTCACGGATGGCCCCAACCTCCTTTCGTGGATCGCTATGGTTTGGTTACAGGGCACCCCGATCCTCGCGAGAAATTTCTCGTCCACCCATTGCGGGCAGACAGGCGGGATATGCCACGTTCTCCGCGCCTTACACTCTCAACCCCTTCACGACTTGCGGAGGGCCCCTGTGGTTTGGTTCCCGCAAGAAAAACGCCGAAGACATCAACCTCAGCCCCCTTGTCCGGCAAGGCTGCCCCGCATCTCGCGCGGAATGTCCAGTCGGGCGGAGTTCAGCCGACAGGCAGTCCGGGAAGGATCTTGTCGAGGGTGATCGGAAAGTCGCGGACACGCACGCCGGTTGCGTTATGGATCGCGTTTGCGACTGCAGCTCCCGCGCCACAGGTGCCGAGCTCGCCGATGCCCTTGGCGCCCAGCGGATTGCCCTTGTCGTCCTCCTCGGGAAGGAAGACGGCTTCGACGCTGGGAATATCGGCATGCACGGGCACGTGGTACTCGGCGAGGTCGTGGTTGACGAAATGGCCATGACGAGGATCGAGCACGGTCTGTTCCATCAGCGCCGCCCCGACGCCCCAGATCATGCCGCCGATCATTTGCGAGCGCGCCGTCTTCGGATTGAGGATACGGCCGGCGGCAAAGACGCCGAGCATGCGCCGCATCCGCGTTTCGCCGGTGTCGATATCGACTGCGACCTCGGCAAAATGCGCGCCGAACGCATGCTGTGAATAGGTGCGATAGGTTTCGCCGCGGACCGCAGAACCTTCGGCCGTCACTCCGTCCGGTGCGATCCGGGGCAGAAGGTCCACCAGACTTTCCGATCGTGAGCCGAGCCGGAGCTCGCCGCCCACAAAACGTGCTTCCGAAATGGTCGCGCCACGCAAGGGCGAACGCTCATGCGATGCGGCTGCGGACGCAATCTGCTCCTGCAATATCAGACAGGCATTGTGGACCGCCGTGCTCGAACTCGAGGCGCCCCACGAGCCGCCCGAACCGGCGGTGCGTGGCAGACGGCTGTCGCCGAGCTCGACCTTGACGGCCGAGAGCGGCACGCCCAGCCGTTCGGCCGCGACTTGCGCCAGGATCGTGTATGTGCCGGTGCCGATATCAGTCATGTCGGCCTGCACCGTGACCTTGCCCCGCGCATCGATGGCGACGCGTGCCGAGCCTGGGCCGAGATAATTCGCACGGATCGCGGCTGCCATGCCATAGCCGATCAGCTTACGGCCTTCCCGACGGCTGCCCGGCTTCACCGGGCGGTTGCGCCAGCCGAAGCGCTCGGCTCCCTCGCGCATGCAGGCAATCAGGTTGCGGCTGGAGAAAGGCACGTTGCGTTCCGGATCGCGCTCCGGCTCGTTGCGGATGCGCAAGTCGATCGGATCGAGACCGAGCTGCTCGGCAAGCTCGTCCATGGCGCATTCAAGCGCGAGCAGGCCAGATGCTTCGCCGGGTGCCCGCATCCATTCGCCGCGATTGGTGTCGAGTCGGACGAGGCGATGCGTCGTACGGCGGTTTGGCGCGGCATAGAGCGCCCGCGTCGGCACCGCGCTCTGCTCGGCGAATTCCTCGAAACGGGATGTCGAGGAGGTGACCTCATGCCCGATCGCGGTCAGGCGGCCATCGCAGTCCGCACCGAGCCGGACCCGCTGGTTCATCGCCGGGCGATGGCCGGCATTGGCGAACATCTGCTGCCGCGTCAGAGCGACCCTCACCGGCCGGCCGAGAACGCGCGCGGCCAGTGCGGCGCAGACCGTCTCGGGATGAACGATCAGCTTGGAACCGAAGCCACCGCCGATGAAGGGGCTGATGACCCGGACATTCTGCGGCGAGATGCGCAGCGTATTGGCGAGGCCAGCCTGGATATTCGCCAGCGTCTGCGCCGAAGTATGGACGATCAGCCGATCTCCATCCCATTCGGCGATGGCCGCATGCGGCTCCATCGGATTATGGCTCTCGAACGGCGTCGCATAAACCGCGTCGAGCCTGACCGGCGCGTCGGCGAAAGCGCGGTCAAAGTCGCCGAGGGTCGAGTCCGTCGGGAAGCCGGCATTGATGCGTTCGGGCCGGTAGATCTCGACATTCGCCGCTGCGGCGTCGAACGCGCCCGGTTCGCTCGCATAACGCAGCCTGATCAGCCCCGCTGCCGCTCGCGCCTCCTCGAAAGTCTCGGCGACGACCAGCGCGACCGGCTCATCATGATAGCGGACACGCTCGCTCGCCAGCACCGGCCGGGCGCGCGTGAACACCTCCGGCACAGTTGGCGTGACAGCGGGACCGAAGGCCGATTGGCTCGGTGCGTTCCTGTGCGTCATCACCAGGATGACACCGGGCGCGCGCTCGGCATCGCCGGTATCGATCTCGACAATGCGTCCCTTGGCGATGCTCGCACCAAGGATAAAGCCAAAGGCCGGCGCGCGGTCGAGCTTGTGCTCGTAGGCGTAGCGCGCCCTCCCAGTGACCTTGAGCGTGCCGTCGATACGGTCCACGGGCTGGCCGATTGCCGTGGCAGCGCCGGCGCGCGACGTCGCCTGAACGATGTGGTCTTGTGCCATCGTCTTACACCTCAGATATCTTGGGCGGTTTCAGCGAGCGTTCGCCGCAGCGTGCGCCGCGCCAGCTCGATCTTGAAGGCGGCGTGGCCTTCGGCGTGCGCGCCGGAAAGGGCCGCATCGGCGGCCGCGGCATAGGTCTCTTCGCCCGCGGCGCGCCCGGCAAGAGCACGCTCGCCTTCGGCAGCACGCCAAGGCTTCGGCGCAACACCGCCCATTGCGATGCGCGCACTGCGGATGCGTCCCGCGCTGGCGTCGACAATCGCAGCGACCGAGACCAACGCGAAAGCATAGGACGCGCGGTCGCGGACCTTGCGGTAGAGCTGCCGGCCGGGCGGCGGTGCCGGCAAGATCACAGCGGTGATCATCTCGCCAGTGGCGAGCGTGGTCTCGATGTTCGGCGTCGTTCCCGGCAGGCGGTGCAGTTCGCCAATCGAAAAGACCCGTATGCGGCCATCCGGCTGTATCGTCTCGACGCGTGCATCGAGTGCCGACATGGCCACCGCCATATCCGATGGATGGACTGCGATGCAGGCCTCGCTGGCGCCGAGGATCGCGTGAAGCCGGTTGAAGCCGCCGAGCGCGCTGCAGCCTGAGCCGGGGTCGCGCTTGTTGCATGGCATGCCGCGTTCATAGAAGTACGGGCAGCGCGTACGTTGCAGCAGATTGCCGGCAGTACTGGCCTTGTTGCGCAACTGGGCGGAGGCACCCGAGAGGAGCGCCTGCGAAAGCAGCGGATAGCGCCGTCTCACCCGCATGTCGGCCGCAAGATCGCTATTGGGAACCTGTGCCCCGATGCGCAGACCGCCTTCCGGCGTCTCCTCGATCAAGCGCAGCGGCAGCCGGCTGATATCGACGAGATGCATCGGCTGCTCGATCTCCAGCTTCATCAAATCGATGAGATTGGTGCCGCCGGCGATGAACTTGGCATTGGGACGCGCAGCCACAGCGGCGGCCGCCTCCCGCGGGCCGGACGCGCGCTCATAGGTGAACATCCTCATCGTTCATGTCCTCTCGGCAACGTCGCGAATGGCGGCGACGATGTTGGGATAGGCGGCGCAACGGCAGATATTGCCGCTCATGCGCTCGCGAATTTCGGCATCGCTCAGCGTGGTCTGCGCAACGAGATCGTCCGTGACATGGCTCGGCCAGCCGGCCTTGGCTTCGTTCAGCATGCCGACGGCCGAGCAGATCTGGCCTGGCGTGCAATAGCCGCACTGGAAGCCGTCGCGCGCGATGAACGCGGCCTGCATCGGATGCAGCGCCTCGCCCCTCGCCAATCCTTCGATCGTCGTGATCTCGTCGCCTTGATGCATGACCGCAAGCGTCAGGCAGGAATTGACCCGCCTGCCGTTGATCAGGACGGTGCAGGCACCGCACTGGCCATGGTCGCAGCCCTTTTTGGAACCCGTCAGGCCAAGCTGATGGCGCAGCGCATCCAGCAGCGTGGTGCGCGGATCGAGTTCGACTGAAGTCAGGCTGGCGTTGATCGTTAGACTTACGGGGAGCCTCGCCGTTCCGGCTGTTGGCTCGACACGACCGCCAAGCTGAGCGAGCGCCGGCACAGGATCGGAGACCCCAACAGCGAGCAGCGCCGTCGCTGCCGCGGACCCTTGAATGACGCTCCGTCGTGTCGGCCCGTCATTGGTCGGGCGTCGGTCCTTGCAATCGGCCATGTCGAACTTGCTCCTTGCGCATCAAGTGCTCGCTCGACGTAAGATGGTGGGCCGGCTTCGGGCGTTCTTTCAGGATTCCGGCAGTGTTACAGGATTCAGGAAAAAAGCTGTTGCCGGTAGGCTCGAGGCGTCATGCCGCGCTCGCGCTTGAATGCCGTGGTGAAATGGCTCTGGCTGGAGAAGCCCAGTCTGGCCGCGATCAGCGCAAGTTGGTGGTCGGGATCGGCAAGAAGCTGCTCGGCGCGACGAATCCGCCGCTCGATCACGAAGGCATAGGGAGCCATTCCGGTCGCGGTTCTGAAGCGGCGCGCGAAGGAGTCGATCTCCATATCCGCGATCGCCGCGAGATCGCTCAGCCTGATCTCTCCGCTGAGGTGCTCCTCGACATACTCCTGTATCCTGCGGAGCGTCGCCTTGCAGAGCACGCCATGTCCGTTTGGACGGGGTTTTCCGCCGTCGAGCGCCATGACCCGATGCATCGCAATGGCGGCGAGATGCTCGACATAGGCGGTGTCCGGCTTGCCGCCGGATGCAATGTCCTCATGCAGCGCAGTAAGGAGCGCCGCGATAACGGCATCGGCGCGATTCACCAATATCGGCAACGTCTCCGCCGAACGCTCGTGCCTGAACCGAGCGTGATCGAGCCAAAGGGCGGAGTAGACGAGATCCGGCTCGCCATAGCTGCCGGAGCGCTCGACACCTGCGGGGATGAAAGAAAGCGCGCCCGGCCTGTCTCGGCCGTCATAGACGAGTTCGCCGGAGCACGAAATCCGCGTTCGCGCGGTCTTGCCCGCATGGGTCAGCACGATCAGATGCGAAGGCGCCGTCCAGGTTAGTTCAGCTTCCTGGCAGGACCAGCGGCGATGATCGAAGACGATTGCGCCATCAAGCCATGAACACGTGTCCGGCGGCTCCGATCGGGTGTCGCCTATGACGCGGAGTTCTCCCTCTCCGATCATCGGGGTCAAAGCCATGGCAGGTACCTCTGGTTGATCTACTCAATTCGCTTGGCCTCACCGAAATGGGCCGCGTGTCCTATTATTTGATGAAGAAAAGTCGGGCACCTCCACATACGAGCTTGAGATCTGGCTCGGACCTCAAACTGTCGCCCTCCGTCACGAGGCGGGAAATGGCCATGCTACCCCCGCCATATGCCAGATCCAGGGGCGCGGCCGAGGTAGACGCATTCCGCAACACGAGGACGAGCAGCCAACTGATCCGAAATGCGGCTCTGCAAAGAAACAGCTCCTTCCGTGTGGCGTCGTCTTCGTCGCTCCCGGCTGATGCCCCTCTCGAGATTTCCGGAACTGCCCCGCGAGAAACGGCATCCATCGCATCGCACATGTAGCGCTCCTGCTTCGTTGAACGTGCGCACGATGGGATCTGGTTGTCGCAGAACTTTGCCGACCGCTACCGGCAATTGTCGCGATCTGTCTCAGGAACGCTGCATTGCATAGTTCGCGACAGGTTGGAGCCGGTTTCGCTGACAGCGCATCGGGACGGTTCCCTCAAAATAGATCGGCATGTTGCGGTCTTGACCCGACGCCACGAGGCCATCAGGGAAGCTGTGCAGCAAGCATTTGATTTCAGTCGACCCTACGCAACCGATACATTCTGTTACACTTTTCCGGTGGGTTGGGCGCTGGACTTCGGTATGATGCGGAACGGAGCAACTGGATGGACTCGGCACCGCACATCGCCGTCGTGGACGATCATCGCGACATCCGCGACCTCGTCGGCAAATACCTGACGCAGCATGGCTACCGCATCAGCCTTGCGGAGAGCGCTGTCGCACTTCGCCGTTTGCTGGAACGAAGTGCTTTTGACCTGGTGGTTCTTGACGTCATGATGCCGGGCGAGGACGGATTGTCGCTCTGCCGCCATCTGCGCAGCACCACGGACCTTCCCGTTATCCTGTTGACGGCCATGGCGGAGGAGACCGATCGTATCGTCGGCCTCGAAGTGGGCGCCGATGACTATGTGTGCAAGCCATTCAATCCGCGCGAACTCCTCGCCCGCATCAAAGCGGTGCTTCGACGAGTCCAAAGCCTGCCGCCGCAGAAAGGTCGGCTCGCGACCAGGATCGTACGTTTCGATCGGTGGACTTTTGACGTCAGCCGGCGCGAGCTAGTCGGACACGATGGCGTTGCCGTGCCGCTCAGCACGGCGGAGTTCCGCCTCCTGTGCGCCTTTGTCGATCATCCCGGTCTGGTACTCAGCCGCAATCAGCTCCTGGACCTGACGGTCGGCCGGGACGCCGATCCGTTCGACCGGAGCATTGACAATCAGGTCAGTCGCTTGCGGAAGAAGATCGAGGCCGACCCGAAAGTACCCGCCTTGATCAAGACTCACTGGGGCGGTGGATACAGCCTCGTCGCACAGGTCGAACAGCCATGATGAGCTTGTGGAAGCGCAGCTTGGCGGCCCGCTTCATCTGTTTCACGCTGCTGTCGCTCATGCTGTCGCAGGCAGTCGTGTTCTTCATTTCCTGGGATGAGCACGGGCAGGCAATCCGGAAGGCCGCCAAGGGCGAGATATTCAGCCGGTGCGCCTCGCTTGCGCGGGTCTTGGAGGCGACGCCTCCAGCGCTCCAGTCCGACATCCTGAACGCCAGCAACACCAGTTCAGCGAGATATTGGATATCGACCAACGGCCTGAAGGATGCCCCCGAGTGGCGGGAGGAGGCGTGGGAGCGTTTGGCACAACCATTGCCGCGCGTAACCTTTCCCGGCCACAGCGCGCCGATCGAGGTGAAACCGGATTTCGCGCGAAATACGGCCAGCAGCAGCAGCGCCACCTCCTCGCAATGGATCGATCTAAAGCCGGAAGCCTGGCCGCTGTCCCGACCTGCGAAATTCCTTTACCTCGATGACGCCACCGGCATGGGTTTGGCGGTTCAGTTGGCGGACGGCGCCTGGCTGAACACTGCATTTGCCAAACCCGCGCAAGACGGCTTCTGGACTTCGCAATCCACCGTAACGCTCGGCCTATCGGCGTTGTTGTTGTCGATCATTGCCGTATTCGCTGCGCGCGGCATCGCGCAACCATTGCGTCGCCTGGCCATAGCGGCCGAAGCCCTTGGTCGCGGTCAGGAGATCGTACCGCTGCCGGAAACCGGTCCCGACGACATCCGACGTACGGCCGAGGCATTCAATCGCATGCAGGCACGCCTGCATCGTTTCGTCGACGATCGAACCAGAATGCTGGCCGCCATCGGCCATGATCTGCGCACGCCTCTGACCTCACTCCGTTTGCGCGCAGAATTCGTACCCGATCAGGACGTGCGGGAGAAAATGCTCTCCACGATTTCAGAGATCCAGACGATGACGGAGGCAACCCTCGCATTCGCTCGCGAGGATGCGACCGCGGAAGCCACACGTACGGTGGACCTCTCCGCTCTCGTGGGAAGTCTCTGCGACGATCTCGCCGAACTCGGTTACGACGTCTCGTTTTCGGAAGGAGTGAAGATCAGCTATAGCTGCCGGCCAGACGCGCTCCGCCGCGCGTGCCGCAACCTCGTCGAAAATGCCATCCGTTACGGCGAGCGGGCACGGGTCAGCGTGGAGAGGCGGGCAGACAGCATCGAGATCATCGTCTCGGATGATGGACCGGGTATTCCCGATGGCGCCAAGGAGCAGGTTTTCACGCCCTTTTTCCGGATGGAGAATTCGCGCAACCGCGAAACCGGGGGCGTCGGTCTTGGTCTTTCCATTGCGCGGACCATAGTCCGCCACCATGGCGGAGATATCACATTGATCAACCAGCAGAAGGGACTGCGCGCGGCCATCAGCCTGCCACCGCTGGATGGCGGACCCCCTCCCATCAGCCCTCGAATCGCGGTCGCAGGAGTGAAGGACAATATCAACGCTCTCGAACCGGCAACCCGCAGCGTTTCTGCGTGAGTATTCGATCGAGACGATGCCCTGCCCAAAATGCGCTCGCTTGAAATTGATCCAGAATATCGGCCGAGCCTGATCACACTCGGAGCACCACCGAGCCCTGCCGTCGAGAGCTTGCGAAATTGTAGTGGATGAGAAGGCGGCCCGCCTTACTGTCCGGCGAACCCAAACACACAAAATCGTAGATTGGCGCGGAAAAGCATGATCTTGCCGCGCCACCCAGAACAAAACCGCGAACTCCTACACTATTGAAATCGCATTACAATCTTCCCTTGCGCCTCGCGTCGCCAGCCTGATCGCCGGGCCAGCGCTGGCACTACAAAAAATCGTTGATTTCGTCCGAACGATCCGGTTCCGGGTCGAACCGACGGCGTGCGCTTGCTAACCTGCGGCGCGGTCGCATTCGAGGCAGCGATCGGGATTTGTGACGCGAGCAGGAATATGGCCAGCAAGCATATGCTCGAGGGGCTGATAAAGTGGTCCACGCGCGAGCGCTGGGCCGGTAGGTTCGAGGCGATCCTTGAAGATCACCTCATGCAAACCTGCGACGAAACCGGCCTCGAGATCGATGATATAGTCTCGACCATTGGCGAAGACCTGTTCATGAGCATGGTGTGGGCCTGCGCTTTCGAAGACTTCCTGACCCGTGAATTCGACGACGGCGAAAACGCGATCGACGACTATCTCAAACGCCGCGGTTGGAAGGAAACCGCGTCGGTTCGCACCTACATGGCCGCGCTGCGAAATTCGGCGATGAGCCTCTATGAGGTCAGCGATATTGTCCGCGGCACCTCGTTTCGGGCGCGCGACCTGATCCGCGGCGGCGAGCCGGTCCTCATCAGCGAGCGCAGCGCTACCCAAAGCCTCAAGCCGTGGGACCGCATTGCCGCCCGCGTCGTTCAGGTGGGATCGCGACTGCAGATCGGTGGCGGCGTCCTGCCATTCGACCACGAGACATCGGAAATCCTGGTCGAGGCCGTTCGGAAGTTCGACTCGTTCAGCAGCAAGGAGAAGCAGGAGTTTGCCGAGGCGAACGGATACGACTTCGATGACGAAGCATTCTCGGACCTTTCTCCGACCGAGAGGCTACGCGCAATCGCTCCCATGTTCACGACATTTTGGCTCGTCGACGCAATTGACCGTATCCAGGCACCGAGGATTCCCGAACTGCGGAACGCCGAGGGGGACCAGTTGATGCTGTGCGAAGCGCGCTATCCGCTCGCCGCCGCCGCGACGGCCGACGACATCCGCGCCGTTCTGCAGGCATGTCCGGAGTTTCGTCGCACGAGCGCGACGTCCTGGAGCTGGGTCGGCGCAGGAAAGGACGCGGCCAAGCCGGCCGCAGCAGCATCGGATCACGGCGAGCCGTCACAGGAAACGCTCACCTTCGAAACATGGTCCGACGACGGCAAGCTCGTGCTCGGAGATGTACGGTTGGACGACAAGACGCTGGTGCTCAGCGTCAATTCGAAGCAGCGTTGCGACCGCGGATGCGCGCTGCTGTCCGACGTGCTCGGCGGATGCCTCCTGCAACCCTCGATCAAAACGGAATTGATCGAGCAAATCACGGCATCACGCGATTCTGGGGCGCCGCACCAGGTCGATATTCCCGAGGAGGAGCATCGTGCCATCGTCCATGATTACATGGACCGGCACTACCGCGACGTGCTCGATCAACCGGTTCCCATGCTTGGAGGGGAAACGCCTCGCGCCGCGGTCAAGACGGACAGCGGACGGATCAAAGTCGTCGAGTGGCTCAAGATGATGGAGAACCGGACGGCGAAGTCCGCTGACCGAGATGGCCCGATGGCCAATTACAGCTTCGGCTGGCTATGGACAGAATTGGGCCTCAGCGAATTGAGGCGATGAACGAAGGCCGAGTGGTTGCCGGGCCCCAGCTCTCGAACCGTCGTCGCGTGAAGGCGTGGGAAATCGCAGAGACGGCTGCATTCGGCGGCTTGGTGCGCCACTCAGAAAGCCGAGGACCGAGATCGCTGTATCTGAAAGAAAAGAGCGTATTGACCTGCCTTTTCGAAACCGAGTCGGATCGGCGATTGTTGCGCTCTGCGCTTGTTCAACTTGCATCGATTACGCCCCCTCCTTCCCAGACGAGCCTATATCGAGCGACCGCCGAAGCTGCCCCGTGTAGGCGACAAAGGCTTCTCCACTAAGCGTTTCGATATGTCTTGGCCGAGGCAACGCAATATCGACCTCGGCAACCACTCGACCTGGCCCTCGGCGACATCACGACGACCCGATCGCCCATGAACACGGCCTCAGAAATCGAGTGGGTGATCATTTCCCGCGTAAGCGCATCGAGAACCGGCGCGCCTTATACCCTTCGACCCGGCCACGCAGGGGGACCGCTCGTGACTTCTCGAAAGGAGCACGGTCCACGTGCTCCATGCGAGGCGGCCCGATCAAGGAAACTTGTCAAGGTCCGATTGCCGGCGCAGCGGGACGCCCTTCCTCGATCAGTTGTCGCCGCTGTTCGTCATTCAGCGAACCGGCTCCAACATACTGCACCGCGCTGTTCGGATTGTAGCTTCGTCGATCCCGCCGCGTCCGGCCTTCGTCCTCTTCCGGGCGATTTGAACCGCCGTCGCCGCCGCCGTACCCGAGAAACTCGACGATGATCACCGACGGCCGCTCCGACGGCGCCTGCTGGGTTGCGTCCTTTACGGCGTCAGCCGCGGCCTTGTCCTTGGTCTCGATCGTGAGCGGTGCAGATTTGGTCTCCACCTTCGGCATGCCTTTGACTTGACCCGAGACCTGGATGTTGTCCACGTTGACAACAAAGCGCGCCGCAAGATTGAGATTGCCGCTTACCCGTACGCCGGCGTCGCCGGCATTGACGGTGCCCTGCGGCGCGATCAGGTTGACGTCACCCTCCTCGATGCCGGTGAAGCCGATGATCGTGCCGATGCCGCTGCCGGCGATGTCGGCTTTCTCCAGCACTTTCGTCACCGCATTGACGTCGGTCTGGACCTCCGGTGCCGACGGCACGCGTGTCGTCTTGGCGCCGCGCCCGCATCGATGTCGCCCAGCGTCGACCAGATCGTCTCGTCGCCGCCGGCAAAGGTCAGGATGCGCGAGCGGTTCACGACGACATCGTCATGGGCGAAGATATTGATGCTGCCATAGCCCAGCGTAACCAGGCCGTAGCCTGGACCTGCGTCGGTAGACAACGCCGCGACCTGCAAACCGCCGCCCGGGGTCAGCACCTCAATGTCGCCACCCGCCATGGTGCGGAACAGCGCATTGCCGATGGTCACGTTGCCTTTCCAGTCGTGGCCAGGGAACAGTTCGTCGATCGCCGCATAACCGCGGTTATAACCGCCGTTGCGCGGCCGACCGTCTTCGCCGGGCGTGTTCTGGTCCGACCCCGCCTCGCGCAGCTCCTGCAAATAGACCTGGCGCAGGAAGCGCTCCTGCGTGAATTGCGGCAGCGTCTTGAACCGCGCCCAGGCGTCGAGCGGTGCCAGCTTTTCGCCGGTCATATCTTCAATGAAGGCGACGAGACCGGTGCGCACCATCTTCACGGAGCCGCTGTTGCGGGTCTCGAAGGCGTTGGTGAGATAGAGCGGCACCACCGTGCCATCGGGTAGCGTCGTCTTGAGGTAATCCGGCATCGAAGCGACATTCGCCGGATCGAGATAGGCCGCCAGGAAGGCGTCGTAGGAGGGCCGCTTGCCCTTCAATCCCGCCATCACCGTGATCGCAGCGCCGTCGTCGGGAAGCCCCGCGATCTTGGTGTCGGGAAGGACCCGGTTGCTCGTGTCGTAGCCCTGATTTCCACGGCTGTAGAGCACAAGATCGGTGCCGTAGACGTCGCGTCCCGCCGAGAGCACCAGCGCACCAGGCCCCAAGATCTCGACCTGCCCGCCATAGCGTGCGCCGACCAGGACTGATTGGAACGGGTTGGTACCGCCGATGATGTCATTGCCGGCTTCCAGCAAGGAGACGTCCGTCGCTCGAATATTGCGCAGCCCATAGTCAAGGCTGCGAATATCCATGCCAGCCCGGAACCACGTTGCCTCGTTCGTTGTGATGGCCGGCGACGTTCCGACTCCTTGCACAGGTTTCGGCGAGCCGATGATCGACCCGGACAGCGCGTAGATCCGGCTGGGCTCGTAGTCCTTCTCGTTCGGCAGGTGTTCGGGATTGCGCAGAGGATAGAGATGCAATTGATGACCGTTCAGATTAGAGGGCGGAGCGACGATGTCGTTGTAGAGAACGGTGTGGAAATTATAATAGCTCGGCAACTGGATCACCGCACCGTCGCCCCCCACGGGCTCCAACGGAGACGGGATCATCGCCGGCGTCGCGCGGGACATGACGATTGCCCCTGGATAGACGTCATTTCCGGCAAGGATTCGCAGCTCCGGGCTGCTGCCCGGCAGAGTGTAGATCTGGCCGGCGTTGATGACAGAGCCATTCAGCGCCGTGATGCGAACCCTTGACGGATAGAGGTTTCCCGCCAGTTCGTTCACCTTGGAATAGTAACGCGCCGCGGTCGGGGAGGTCACAAAATTGATGTCCTTCGACAGATATTCAACCTGACCGACAATCATGACGTCGCCGCCGGTCGAGGTGAGGCTCAACGCCGTGCGTTCGGTCTGGCCGCTCATATAGGCCAATTCATTGCCTTCACCCTTGCCGACGAGCAACGGGTCGAGCATGGTCTGCAATGTGAGATCGCCGGCTGTGTGCACATCCAGCGTTGCGTCGCCGAGAGACAGGATGGGTGCGATCGGATAGGTAGTCAGTATGTTCTGCTGAACGCGGACGTTGACCGACCGGCCAAAATCGAATTCAGCCGCCGCGATCGTGCCGGCCCCGCGCCCGACATAGTAATAGCCGGCCTTGATCGCACCGCCCGCCTCGATCGACATCGATCCGCCATTGCGCACCTCTAGCAGCTTGCGCTCGTCGATCGAGCGTCCGCCGCGCACACGGCCATTGGTCGGCAGTGCAACCAGCAGATTGAGCAGATCGCCGCCCGCGCTGACCGCGACGTTGCCGCCGCCAAGCGCTCCAACGCCACGCTCGAAATTGCCGTAATCGATCCACCAGGCGCTTTGCCGGGCCGGCTGAAGTCCCAATGCCGAATGGTTGTAGGGTCCGAACACGTAAGATGCATCGGTGGCTCCCTGCTTCTTCAGCCACTCCGTGTAGTGCTGCATCTGGGTACGATCGGCCGGAAGCGTCACCTCGATATTGCCGCCAGTCGCGATCTGGAGATGCCCGCCCCCGACGCCGAACGTAGCGCTGTCAGGTGCGGTCGTGAAATCGTCGAGCCGCGCCAGATCCCGCCGGCCAGCGGTATAGATCGATGCGGCACCGTTCAGCCTGATGTCGCCGTTTGCGGCGATGGCAATGTCACCCGTTCCGGTGCGCACGGCCGTCATTGGAGTCATCGTGCTCGTCGTTGTGCCGGGCTGGACCGACGAATACAGGAGCGCGATGGTACGCAGGTTTGGGAGGATCTGTGTCGTATAGAAATCCGCGAAGGTTGAGTACTTCGTTACGATGTTGATCCGGCTGGCGGCGGTGATGAGCTTATAGTCGGTTACTCCCTTCGCTGCCGCGTAGGTGTTCCACAAGTTCATCAGATACGTGTAGCCGGCTTCACCAGTCCCCCCAACATTGATGACTGCGGTTGAATTCGCATTCAGGCGCGTGCCTGCCGCGGTCTCGAGGGTCGAGAGCCAGGACGTTGGACTCACAGTTGCGCCCGCTGCGTTCGGCTTAAGAATGGCGTTGTAGCCCGGATCGACGTCAACGAGGGTCGTGTCGAAGACGGCTGTCCCGCCGCTGACATATGAGATGGGCGGTTGGCTGCTCAGGGTAATACTGCCGGCAGCGCCAGCAGCGCGGCGCGTTGGGTCGGCGCTCTGGCCCACCGGCGCGGCGCCGGCCACGAGAGTCTCGCTCCAGGATGTCGCAGCCACCGTGGTCCCGTCCGTCTTGGTGATAGAAGGCAATAGCACCGCATTGCCGAGTTCATTTGGTGACGTGGCGGCAGGCGTATTCGCTGCAGCATTGAACGGGGCCGCGGTGACCCGCGTCACTGAGGTCTGGGTCTTTAGAATGCCGGTCGTCGAGAAGCTGATACCCGCATAAGCGGAAGGAAGGGCCGTTAGGGAGTTGCTGTAGGTCGTGAGGTTATTGGTCGTGTTGTTGCGACCGCCGTTGAGGACGAGCGTCAGCGCCGAGCCGGTCGTTTTGTTGATCTCGATGTATTTGCTGTCGAACGTGTCGCTGAACTGGAAGAAGCCGTCGCTGATGCTGCCTTTGAGATCGATGTTGCCTTCGGCGCGCAACGTCAGCACGCCGGATTCGCCGAGGATACTGCCGCCTGTGCGGTAGACCATCGTGGTGTGGTCGCGCAGCAGCCTGCCTTCCTGACCGGGGACCACGTAAGCCTTACCCAGCAATGGATCGATGGCCATGATGCCGGCCGCAATCGCGGAAGCCTGATTGACAGTGCCAGCGCCGAGATTCCAGTTCGACTTGAGCACGATGTCGCCGGCATAGTTGAGCTCCATGCCGGGACGCGCATGGAAATTCGACTGGCTCGCCAGGCCGCCCAGCGCGCCATAAGCCGCCGAGACGTCGAAATCGCGCACGAATTCCACCAGCGTGCCGGCGCCGTAATCTGCGAGCACGTTGAGCTTGCCCGCGGCCGTGGCGGCGAGATCGAGTTCGGCCTGCCCGCTGCCGTTGATGTTCACGCCGACGAAGTTGGGGTTGCTCGCAAGGCTCGCGAGATCGAACCGCTTGAAGCCTTCGAGCACGATCTCGCGCGCGCCGGCAATGCTGCCGGCGAACGCGACGTTGACGGTGTCGGCGCCCGGCTGCACGATCACCGGCGCACGCAGGGTGACCTTGCCCCCTTCACCACCGGCCACGTCGATCAGGCCGCCCTGCACCGCGAGCGTGCCGTCCGAGATGCCGAGCGTCACGCGGCCGGAGCCGAGGTGATCCACGGTATCGATGGCGCCCGCCTGCAGCACGGCGGTGTTGGTCATGGTGAGACCATTGCCGCCATGGATGGCGATCGAACCTCCGTAGCGGGCGCGCGCATCGATCGTGCCGGCGATGGTCACGCGGCCATGGTCCGCAGCCAGCGTGAACGACTCAGTCACCGTCGTGCCGTCCACCGTGACGTCGCCGGTGCGGATGCGGAAGTCGCGCGACCTGGAGAAGCCCGCCTCGTTCAGGCGCTGGTTCAACGCCGCGAAGTTCGGCAGTTGCGCGATGTCGAGCGAGAACGAGCCACCACGCTGCCCAGCCGCTGCCTGCGCCTTGATCGCGCCGTCGAGCCCTACTTGGCTGCCATCCGAGGTGATGGCGAGCGAACCCGCACCGCCGCCACCCGGCTGTGCGGCGAGGTCGAGCACAGCGCCCGTACGCATCCGCACGGAACCACCGACAGCCGTCAGCGCGATGCGCCCCGCGTTGGTATACTCGGCGACGTCGAAGAATTGCTTGCCAAAGCCGCCGACATCGATCAGTGCGCCCTCAGCGAGGATCACGTCGCCATGCGTGGCGGTCAGCTCAACACCGCCGCCCAGCGCATCGGCGCGCCCGCCGAAGAGAATAGAACTTCCGGTCAAGCTCCAGCGTGAACCGAGGCTGTCCTGGTCTCGCGCCGGTGCGGTCGTCCCATACGCTGCAACGGTGAGCCCGCCAGTCGTCGTCAGCGATTGTGCGGCGCCGCTCCGGCCGGTCAGAAGCGGCGCGTGCAATGTCACTGCGGCGTTGCCGGCATCGAGCGAGCCTTTGCCTTCGCCGACGATGCGTGTCGTGCCGGTCAGCACAACCGCGTCGAATCCGCGCAGCGCCTTGGCGCCCTGACCGAAAGCCAATTCCTCCGCGACGAGATTCAAGCTACCATGGCCGGCGCCGGTCGGCTCGCTGAAGGTACTCGTCGAATTCTCCAGCACCAGCCGGTTGGCGACGACATCGATACTGTTCGTGCCGTAGCCGGCGATAACTGCCGCATCGAAGGTCACCGCACGCAGGCCGGACAAATCCACGGCATTGTGGAAGTCGATGCTTGTATAGCTGCGCAGAATCAGATTCTGCGTGTTGCGAAGCATGGCCAACGCGGCCTGATCGAGCACCAGGCCGCTGCCGCCGCCAAAGCCGATGCGGCCCGAGGCGACCGACAAGGTCGCGCCCGAAAGCTGTGCGCCAGATTGCATGTAGGTGTTGCGGGTAGCGTCAATCAGCAGCGCCTTGCCGCCCGCAAGCGTCGCTCCCGCGCCGATCGTCACCACGCCTCCGGCCGAAAGGTCCACATTCTCGCGGATCACCCGCACCGCATCGCCGTTGGACAGCCGGATCAGCGCGCCCCAATCCCGCGTCGGAGCCTGCGGCGTCATCACGAGATCGCCTGCGCCACTCGGCGCAGTACCGCTCGCGGCGATGACGCTGCCGGCGCCGATGTCGATCGTCTCGCTCGCGGCCAGGATGATCTCCGACCCCGTCAATGCCGAGCTGCTGCTGTTGCGAAGGACGATATCGTCGGCGGTCACATCCACCCGCAAGCCGCGCGTGTCGCCGCTGCGCACGCCGCCGAGCAAGAGACTGCCGGCGCCGAAGTTGGACAGGCTGGTGGCGTCGAGCACGAGATACCCGTTGGTGCGCAGATCGCCTGCATCCTGTTCCGCCCCGACGACCGCGATCTTCTCCGCCGCTATATCCACCAAGCCGCCGCGGCCGCCATTCGCCGCCTGCGAGCGCAATTGCCCGTTCAGGATCAGATCGCGCGTCGCCTTGAACAGCACGGCTCCACCATCCATGGGGAGCCTCGGCGTGACGATCTCCTTGCCGGTCAGGCGATACTGGGTCTGCTTGAATGCGTCGGAGGCAAAGAACGTATTGCCGAAGGCTTCGTTGTATTCGCTGTATTTGCGGACGACGTCGCCCGACATCACGCGCCATGACGACGGCATCTGATCATGGCTGCCGTCGAGCACGTTGCCACCATAGCCGGTCATGATCGCGGAACCGTCGGTCAAGTCCACCGTTCGCCGAACCGGCGCACCTTGTGAGCCGCTCATCATCTGGATGGCGTAAGCGCCTGGCAGCAACGCGTAGCGTGCCGGCAGGAGCGTGTACCACCCGGCGGAGATACCGTTGCCGCCGTCGAGCCAGATGCGGTCGCCGATCGCTGTCACCGGGCCCAGCGCCGGCATGATCGCGTACATTCCCGGGCGCGTCAGCACATCATGCGAACCGCCGGGTCCCGGCACATGCTCCCACGCATAGAGATCGCCGCCGCCGCGGATGTCGACAACGGATCCGGCCGCAAGATTGACGCTCGGGGCATCGAGCGTAATGCGCTTTTCCGGCGGGCTCGTGACGATGGCCGGCGCACCGCTACCGGTGCTCACGGTCCAGTTCTCGTTGTTGCCGAGATTGCCGTAAGGCAGAAGCAGGCCGTCACCGGTAACAGAGGTCACGCTGCCCGCACCAAGGGTCAACTCGTCGGTGGCCTTCAGAACGATCTGGCCGAACGGCGCCTTGAGCGTGCCGCCCTGCTCGATCACCGGCGCCTCCAGCGTCAAGGAGCCTCCCGCCGACAGCACCACACCGGCGATGCCGTTCCGCTCGACGATGATCTTCTCGCTCGCCTTGATCGTCGCGCTCGTTTGCGAGGCTGGATAGATTTGAGCAGCCCTCAAGACCAAAACGCCGGCCATGTCGAGCGAAACCGACTGCCCTTCGCTGTAGGGAGTGAGCCGAATATCGGTCGCTTCCAGGACCGCCTGCGCGAAGCCGCGGATGGCCGCCTGCTTGACGTCGATGACGGTGGCGGCGAGCGTCAGTGTGCCGTTCGATGCGGGGGCGGCGGCAGACGTCCCATAGAGAGCAATGTACGGTGCCGACAGGCGCGAATCGACGCCGTTGCCATTGACCAGCGCGCCGCTGATCGAGATCGAGCTCCCAAGCGTGAGGTCGACGCCCTCGAGCCGAACGGAGCTGCCGATTGCATTGAGAGTGAGATCGGTGAAACCGGACGATTGAAGGATTGCCGGACGGAAAACCAACCCCGCTTGCACAGCCGCGTTGTCGGACAGGATCAGAGGCGCCGTCGTGGTGGACAACGATATGGCACCGCCGCGTGCGCCGCTGCCACCGCCTTGCCCGCGCCACGTTCCATCAATCAGTCCCTGGCCCTTGACCGAAATGGAGCCGCCGTTGCTGGCAAGCCTGACTGGCACGTTCCCGCGTGATCCGAGCGCCCCGCCCGCAGGCACATCGATCTCGCCGCTGGCGCCCGAGACGTCGATCAGCGAACCCGATTCCAGGGCGATAGAACTCGCATCGAAGGTCACCGAGCCGCCGCCGAGCACAACACCATCGCGCTGTCCACGGCCATCCGTTTCGATGCGCGGCACGCCGCTCGCCACCAGCGCCGCTGTGCCGGCGACAGTGACCGTCGCCGAAACTGCCGAGATGATGTTGATCTTTCCGGCCAGCGCCTCCAGCCGGCCGCCGATCTTGATCGTGCCGCCGGGTGTATTGCTCTGAACCGCAACGGTGATGCTGCCGCCGACATCGGTCGCAACCGTGGCCCCGGCTCCAATCGTCACATTGCGGCCCGTGAGCGAGAGCAACGTCGGCGCGAAGTCCGCGCGCTGCGACAACGGCAGCACGACCAGCGGACCGATATCGGCAATCGACGTCCCCGACTCGAAGCGGGCAGCATCCGTCACGTCGACGCTGCGCGGGAGTTGCCGGATGGTGGCCCCGTCCGCAACGCTAATGTCGCCGCCTGAAGTGATCTGGACCGAACGGAAACCGAGATCGGAGTACAGCGTTTCCCCCAGACGGACGGTGCCCGCGGGCGCTGGAGCCGCGCCTCCGATCTGGAGGGATGAGCCTGTGGTCAAGGTCAGGCTGCCGCCCGACCCCGCCGCATAGCCGCGCAGATCGGCCTTCAACAGTTCCGCAGCGTCGATGTCGTCAAGAGTGATCTTCCCTGCGTCCCCGACCCGCAGATCGAGCTTGCCCTTCTGCAGTCTGTACCAGCCGCCGCCGGAGACATCGAGGACGGCGCCCGGCTCGAACCGTGCATTCATGACCTCGATGCTGCCGCCGCCGATGACCGGCGCCAATACCGTTGCGGCATCCGTCCGTTGATTGACCCATTGACCGCTGACATCGATGGCGGCGCCGGAGCCGAAATACACCCTCTCCGCCTGATCGAGTTTGACGCTGCCGCCGGCCGAGCGGATCACGCCGTCGACCCTGAAATCCTGGCTGTAAGCGTCCGTGGTATTGGCTTGAACCGTAAACGAGCTGCGCGGCGCCAGCTCAAGGGTCGTGCCCTTCTCGAGCGTGAAGCTCTTCGAGACATAAAGGTCAATCTTGCCGAAGCCCGCGGCACCCAGCACATCGGAATCGAGATAGGTCGTGCGGCGCAGGAATGAGTCGTCATTCGGCAAATTTGCGCCGCTATACCAGAAAGATGCGAGCGGCGTGGTCGCGCTGAAGTCTGCCGGCAATTGAACTGGGCTGTTCGATATGATCAGGTTGCCAAGCAACCACTGCTTTGCATCATCGCCGTTGTCGCCAAAAGCCAATGTACCGGCCTGCGCCAGCTTGCCCGAGGCAGCCTCGCGCTCGCCAACGACAACCCCGCCCCAATAGCCGCCTTCGAGCACGATCCCTTCGGCCGCATAGAACTGGATAGAGCCAGCCTTGCGGCCTTCCGTGTAACCGCGCTCGTAGCGAGCGCCCGTCTTGCCGAGAGGGCTCGTCCAGGTCTCCGTGACGTCCCAGCGGGCGTGCGAGCGGGTGAAGCCTCCTGCGAAAGCCACGTAGGCCTGGTCCGGCCTGGCTTCTCCGATGTCGTAGATGCGCCCATCGGCGCCGATCAGCTTGGTCGTTTTGATCCAGCCATCCGCATAGCGGACCGAGCCTCCCGAGACATCAAGGAGTGAGCCCGACCGCGTGATCAGTGAGCCGGCCGACTTCAGGGTGATCGAACCGCCCTGCGTCGACAGTTCGGCGATATCGGTCTTGCCCACGCCGACCCACGCCGACACGTCGGCAAGCGGCGTTCCCTGCCACGCTCCAGGAATGTAATTGCCGTTCTCGTCCGTCACCCACCGCACGCCGGACATCAGGTCATCGGAAAACGTCCCGCTCGCGCGCCGGTCAACATAGATCTTTTGTCCCCGCAGCCAGGAATCCTTGAAGAGCGGTGAATCGCGCAGCTCGTTGATGCGCAATTCGGCCTGAACGACATTGCGCTCCATCGCGATCATAATGTCCTGCAATCCGGCAACGCTGAGATACGCATCCTCCCCGATATAGATGCGGCTGCCATCGCGCTTTCTCTCGCCGGTGATGGGCTCGTCGGTAGCCCATCCATCGGTACTTGCCACCACGCTGATGGTGCCGGCGGGGACAATGACGCTCGCTTCGCGTTCGACATTGATGAGATTGCCGCGCAATTCGACGCGGCCCGGCCTGTAGCGCGTGCCCGTCGATGTCAGCTCGATCTCGCTTGTGTCGGAAAGATCCGGCATGACTGCCGTCACGCTGCCCGGCGCCAGGGTCACCGTGCCGGTCGACCAGAACCACAAGAGCCCAGCGGACGGGTCGCAAAATGAGCTCGAATAACATCCCATGCCCTGGCCAAAGCCCTGCAGGCGGATCGAGCCGTCACGGTTGTTGAGCGCAGTCGACGCCAGCAGGGCGCCATTCTGCATGACATCGCGGGCGGTCAGGGTGATGTTGCCATGGTCGGCCTCGACGATGCCGGTATTCACCACGCGATAGCCAATGGAAGCCGCGCGCAACTCCATTTCGGGAAGAACAGTATTCCTGACAGCGGTACTGAAGGCATCCGTCTCAAGCGCCGCTTGAGCGTAGGAGAACATCCAGGGCATTGGCGATGACGCCGCGACATCAAGGCCACGAAAGGTGCTCTTGTTGGTAACGGGATCAGGCCAGGCGGTGCTGGTCCTGAGATAGACCTGCTCGCCGGCGGCCATGATTACCTGGCCATCCGGCGCCAAAATTTGCCCTGAATTGACGACGTGCGGCGCGAACAGCATCGCCTTGCCGCCGCTCGCCGCCGTAATCTGCGCGCCGGCCTCCACCCGCACATCACCCGGCGCATCGCCGATCGCCGTGCGCGGCACCTGGCCCGGGTTATAGATGGATAAATTGTTTACAGGCCGCGGCTGCCCGAGATAGCCGAACTGTGGCATCGCGATGCTATTGCCGGACTGATCGTTGAAAACATAGAGCTCCTTGTTGATGCCCGCCATGAATTGCGCATTGGAAAGGCTCAGGCTTGACGCGACCAACGAGCCGACGTTGACCTGGCTCGCACCGCCGAAGATGATGCCGTTCTGGTTGATGACGTAGACCTGCCCCTCGGCCTTGATGGAGCCGAGGATCTGGCTCGGCGCGGCGCCGGGACCCACACGGTTCAGCGCGATCCAGTTGCTGGCGTCAGCACCGCCGGCGCGCTGGTCGAAATAGAGATCCGTCTCGCGGCCGACATTGAACTCCTTCCAGGTCAGTATAGCCTTCTGCTCGTTCTGCTTGACCGTGACCTGGGTGCGGCCGCCATTCGAGGACTCTGTCGGCAGATTCGCGCCCTGCCACAATCCAGCACCGCCATCGGTCGCGCCTGGCGTCGCACCCGGCATCACCACCAGACCACCCGGCCGCAAGCCGTTTTGTACCGTGCTCGGTGTGGTCCGCGCGAGATCGCGGGCGGCCTGCTGCGCCGCCTGCATGGCCTGGATAGATTGCGTGGCCTGCTTGAGCGAATTGATCGCCTGCTGCGCGGCCTGCGAGGCTGCCTGCGCGGTCGCCATGGCCGGCGCGGACGAAGTTGGCGCCGGGCCGCCCAAGGGACGGGAGAGCGCGCTGTGACCCGCCGCGAACAGCGCGACCGCACTTACGCCGGCGAATAGCAGGGCGCGCTTGGAGAGACGACGAGCGGAAAAAGAGCGCGGAGCGGCGTCGAGAACGGGCGGAAGCATGAATTGGCACTCTCGTCAGATTATCGGCCTCCACCCCCATGGCTTCGGCCGACCGTCGGACTTTTCCGACGACCATAGACGAGTGAGCACCGGCAAGTGCGCAACGTACCGCGCCAATTTTTTTCAGACCGACTTCGATCCGCCCGTCACCCTGGTGCGATCGCACAACTCCCATTCTGCCGCGCGAAATCGCGCGCATCTGCCCGGTCCGAACGCTCAGCTCACGAGCACCACGCCGCCCGGAAGTGACACCACCCGCGCTCCGAATGTCGCTTTCAACTGGGTGATCACGACCTCGAGGCGATCGAGCTTGAATTGCGCGGTGAAGCGCTTTTGTCCGAGCGCATCATTCACGAGAATGATACGGCCCCGCCGATAGCGATTAACCTCTTCGATAACTCGAGCCAGCCGCTCGTTCTGAAACAACAGCTCGCCTTCGCGCCACGCAGTCACAATAAGGGGGTCGACATCCTGCACGTGGCCCAGGTTGCGATCGTCATAGATGACCTGTTGCTTCTTCTGCAGTGTCGCAGAGCGTCCTTCCTGCTGAACATGAACAAGGCCTTCGAGGCATGTCACGCAGATGTCGGAACCATTGCGACGGACGCTGAACTGGGCATCGTCGGCCCAGGCACGGCCGTTGCCCGCAAGCACTTCAACGGGCTTGGATCGCGTCGCGAATGCAGCCTCTCCCCCGATCAACTCGATCTGATCGCTTCCGCCGCTCGCTGCCCGGACGTTGAGGGTGGTCCGGGTGTTCATGTCCAGCGATGCGCGCTCGTCAAGCGCGATATGGCGACGCTCGCCCGTCACGGTCCGGTAGTCGGCAGCCAGCTCGCCGAGTGACGGCCACAATCCCATCGGTGGTCGCGTGATCATGACGGCTGCCCCAGCCGCCGACGCGCCGAGAGCGCCGACCAAAAGCGCACGACGCCCGATCTGCGCGCGCACGCTCGCGTCCGCTCCTGCGCGCATGGGATGCCCGGTTTGCGCGACGTTTCCGATGGCCGCGCCTAGCACACGCCATCGTCCGCTCACCTGGGCAAAGATTTCGGCATGACGGGGGCTCTGCGCGCACCAGACCTTCAGCGCCGCGACATCTGCCTTGCTGGCGTGGCCCGACGTGAGATGCAGAAGCTTGGTCCAGGCTTCGCGTCTCAGCGACTCAAGCTCGCCCTTCGAGCGGTCCGCGGCCGTCATTGCTCAAGCGTTCCCATTGGCGAATACCATCGAACTTGCGTCCTCTATCCTTCCTTAAGACGCGTCGGGGGACTTGGGAGTGCAATCGGAGGACGAATAGCCTTCATTCTCGAGTTGTGCATCCAGATATTCCACAGCGCGCTTAAGCTCATACAGGACGGTGCGTCTGGAAATTCCAAGCCGCTCGGCAATAGCTTGATGAGTCAGCCCCTCAAGCCGAGAGGCGATGAGTATCGTCCGCGGCCGATCGGGCAATCCGCGGATCGCCCGTTCAACAATCTGAAGCTCGAGCCGTGCCTGTAACTCCAACGCCGGGTCAGGAGGTTCTCCGCCTGTTCCGAGCACGGCTTCGATTTCGGACCGGCGCGCGCGATTGCGTTCGGAGCGCAACCGATCCGTCGCAATATTGATGGCGATGCGCAACAGGTACGCTGACGGACGTTCGATCGAACCAACATGACCCGGCCGATGCAGCCGCAGCCAGGTCTCGTGCAGGCTCTCGCTCGCGAGCTCCTCCGAACCGAGCCGCCGCGTCAGCCTGACCTTGAACTCCGTGTATCTGTCGGTGAGCAGATTGCGTAACAATGCCCACGTCGTTTCCGCCATAATCGGTAGCCCCGCCGGACCAGATCAAGAACCCGAGTTCACCAGCCCCGAGGTTACTTCCCCCCATTCATTGGAGATCAGGCACCGGCGCAAGCCGCTCCAAGCGCGGCAAACGCCAGAAGGAGCGGCTTTGAACTATCAAGGCTGCATGACAAATTGGCTACGGTCCGGTGTCGCTTACCTGGTGGTCTGCGATGACCCGCCACAATCCCCCGTTTCAGACGGGGCGCGCGGGGCAACGGTGAGAATGAACGGCTGGGGCACGTTGGCCGGCGGCGCCGCGTTGATGCTGCCGCCCTGAAGCACGCGGAGCAAGGCTGTATCGAGGGCGACGTCTCCGGTAGAGGCCACGAGCACGCTACGTTGAATGGCGCCGGTCGGGGCAATCCAGAGTTCGAGCGCTGCTTTGTATCTGCCGGGCCGGGTCTGACTGTTTCGGCATAGCAGATCAAGAACGCCGTTCTGCAGCGCGCTTACGAAGCGTCCGTCGGGCTGGCTTGCCGGCGCCTCCGCGCGATCTGGCTCCGCCCGGCCAGGAAGGATGGCGAATGCATCGACATCCGTGCGGCGGGCCAGCAGTCCCGTCCCTCCGAGCAACGTCTGCAGTGCGCGACCCGGAGCAAAACTGCCTTTAACCTCCCGCGATCGCCGGCCGGCCGTTAGCGCGGTCTCGTAGAAGATCTGAACTCCGGCGGCAGTGCGGAAGACATGCAGCGCTTGGTCCAGCGCCTGTGCCGGAATGTCAAATTCCATGCTACGTTCGTCTGCGACCGCAAATGACGATAAAATCGCGAACACCAAACCAAGGATGAGCGCGGACGACCGGCACCTGTTCCGAATTTGAGCGGTGAACGGCGCATCGGTCGTCAATTGATCCTCTCCCGAAACAATGGACATGGTGCCTTTGGTTCTATCTCGATTGGGCTGATCTGGCCGATGGCCGAGCGGCGACGGCTTCGATTGAACAAGCCTTCGATATAAGCAATACACCGCACCTGGCTTCGTCGCACTTTACCATGCGTATCGCACCGCGCCTTTGCCGGCATAACTGCGGGTGACGTTGGAGACCCCCCCCTTCAAAGGTGCGCGCTCCCAAAATATCGAAAACAACCCCATGCAAAGGTGCAGGCGGCCGCGGGCGCGGCTAAAGCGCGATGAGATCAGGATGAATCGTCGTCGCGCTTTAGCCTATTGTTTGAGCATGATCTTTTCGGAAAACCGCTTCACACTTTTCCGGATCATGCTCTAGCAACTTGACACGTCGGGCAAATCAGGGGCATTCCTTCATTATCCCGCAATCTTGTAAACGCCCGTCGCCCCGCAATAGCGGGCTGTCTTGGCGCGGATTGCGGCTCAAAATCCTCACCCACCATTGAAATTGCACCGGCTCCGCGCGGCGAACGATGGCCTCGCGCGTGGCCGAACCGCGCGCGCTTGCCGCGCGGCGTGCCAGGGAGTCGCGACATGACCACCGCCCCAAGCCTCGCTATGCCAAAGACGATCGCCGCAACCGACCCCACCAAGGCTGCCGCAGCCCCGCGGATAAGGCTCTCATCACAGGGATTCTCCATCGACCATCCCGATCCGGAGCTCGGCGAACAGCTCATGGCGAACGCGCTGGGGGCTGCGGATCGCGAAGCGATGGATGGCATCCTCCGGCAATTGGTGAGGGCCAGCGTCAGCGGCGGGAGCCCCGACGAGGTCAACCTGTCCTTCATGATTTCAATGGTGAAGAGCATTCGCCCAAGGGATTCCGTCGAGGCCATGCTGGTGGCGCAGATGGTTTCGGTTCATGTGATGGCGATGCGATGTGCCCATCACCTCGCGAGTGCCGACGACCTCGCCCAGCACGACAGCGCCGCGCGCGCATTGGGCAGGCTCGCCCGCACCTTTCCCGCCCAGATCGAGGCGCTGAACCGCTACCGGAGCCATGGCGAGCCCGCCATCACCGTGCAGAACGTGTCGGTGGGGGACGGCGGCAAGGCCATCGTCGGCAACGTCACGCAGCATGCGAGCGTGATCGTTTCCGACAAGATCCGGGCCTCCGCCGCGCGGAAGGCGCCGAAGGCCGCTGGCTCCCAGCGACGGCGCGATTCCGCTAACGCCAAGCGGGAAGCACAGGCATGAGCGATCACATCAGAAATACCGCCCCGATGCTGGCGAGCCCGCGTTGCGGCGCCAAAACCCGCACCAGTGGCGCGTGCCGCTCACCGGCGGTGCACGGCAAGAAACGCTGCCGCATGCACGGCGGCGCACCGGGATCCGGCGCGCCAATGGCAAACCAGAACGCGCGCAAGCACGGCCTGTTCACCAGGGATGCAATCGCCGAGCGAAGGCAGATTCAGGCGTTGCTGGGTGAGGCGCGGAAGTTGTTGGAAGAGATGAAGTGAGTGGAATTACTTTCGCCAGCTTTTCCCGACATAAGCTCGTAGATCGCCAGGCACATGCTTATCGTCCAGCACGCGGACGCGCCTAATGAACTTACCGTTGGCCATGCCCCCGAATGCCCTGTACTCAATTCTGCAGGGCATCGAGATTGTTCTGAAGGCGCTATTGCTCATATCCGTCCGGCGAAGGCCCCCCTGCCGATCGGCCGAATGCAGCCACCGAATAGGAGATCGCAAATGGCAAGGAAACTTCCGCCGGTTCATCCCGGCGAAATCCTGCGGGAGGAATTTCTCGTCCCGCTTAAGCTGACACCTTACGCAGTCGCGGCCGCGCTGAACGTGCCGCGCACCCGGATCGAACGCATCGCGCGCGAAGAAAAGCCCGTTACGGCCGATACCGCGCTGCGGCTCGGCAAGTTCTTCAAGACCGGCGCTGCGTTCTGGATGAACATGCAGGCACGCTTCGATCTCGAAACGGCCGAAGACGTGCTCGCGCCGCAGATCAAGAAGATTGCGTCTTACGAGGCGGTGTAAGAGCTGTGCAAATCGCGCGCACCCGATATCTTGTAACCTGAGGCTTGTTACCCGACGCGACGTCCAAAACCTGGTCTAGATGGCGAGATATCCTTCCGCAACGAATCCTTCAGCGCAGCAACCTTCACTACACCGGGGCCAAACCGCGAGCGATCGACATCCACGGTCCGCGATGGCGGCAATGCCATTGTCGGCAACGTCACGCAGCATGCGAGCGTGATCGTTTCCGATAAGAACGGGGCATCCGCGGCGCGGAAGGCGCCGAAAGCCTCGGGCTCGAAGCGAGGGCGCGATTCCGCCGATGCCAAGCGGGAAGCGCAGGCATGAGCGGTCACATCAGAAATATCGGCCCGATGCTGGCGAGCCCACGTTGTGGCGCCAAAACCCGCACCAGTGGCGCGTGCCGCTCGCCGGCGGTGCACGGCAAGAAGCGCTGCCGCATGCACGGCGGTGCACAAGGATCCGGCGCGCCCAAGACCAACCTGAACGCGCGCAAGCACGGCCTGTTCACTAAGGATGCGATCGCCGAGCGAAGGCAGATTCAGGCGTTGTCGGATGAAGCGCGGAAGCTGCTGGAAGGGATGAAGTGATTGGCTTCGCAAGATGATCCGCATCTCTTTGGCACCGAGGAGCATGCGCACCGGCGTCGTGTCGATTGATCAGCAATACAGTCTAACGCTTACGCTTTTGGTGTTTTGGCCGAGATACGTATGCCGCCCACGGCGGCAAGCTCCCTCAGAACATTCAGCGTTCGTTCGGAAAACTGCTCTATTGCAGCCTGAGATATCTTCAGGTCTTCCTTCGATTTTAGTCCAACTAGAGCTGCCCGAACGTGATCGAGCGCTTCTTGGTATTGCTGAACACTTCTGGCGCCCTGAGTTCCTTCGAAGATCACGGCCAGCTCGATGGCCTTCCACTGCATCTCCGCAATCTTCGATAACACCTTCTGTATCGCGGCACTGTCTACGTAGCTTGTTCGAAGGACTCCATATTGAATGTCCGACACGTCGCTCACGAGAGATCGTGTTCTTGCATTCAGGTCATCCAAATTTCTGATCACGAACTCAGATCGAATCTTTTGCTTTTCGAGACTCTGGTTGATACCTGGAACAATGTAATATGTCCCGATGGCGCCTAGAATGATTCCGAGGATCGTAGCCCATACTGGTAATTTTTCCGCGAGCAAGAAAGCTACGGTGTGATCCAGCACACGTTTCATGGCTTGATCTCGAGCTGGACGGGTGTGTCTAAACCGATCTGCTCTTTCGACCGCTTCGCCAGGGTGTTTATTTCATCGATCTCTTTTTGATGTAGTGACTTAAACAGATAGTCTAATTTGACGCCCGTATCGTGCAAGTGAGCATCCGCCGGAGAAATCGAGTTGGTAACTTCAATGCCTTGACTTAACTCAGCGGCAGAAAAGCCCTTGAGCGAGACTGAAATCGCTACGCTAACGAACGCACTTAGAATAGCTGAAAGCGCGACAAGCCCATACTTTCCGGGCGAATTAAAATTCTGCGTAAAGGATTGGACGAGTGAGCGATCATAAAACGTTTGAATTGCGGTCCGTACGTCGAGGTCAACAAACTCCGACAACTGGTCTTTCTCAATCGCCGCGAACGCCGAGATAAAATATGAGACCAGATAGTTCGCTTCCACAGTGGCCAGAGGGTCCTTCCCGTCGTACTTCGGGCCATCCATGATAACGGCAGAGCGGTCCGCCAGGACGTATGCGGGATAAGCAAGCCGAAAGAACTCCTCCGTCTCTGGAGTCCGCAGCAAGTGCGCTATGGCGGGTGGCTTCGAAAGATAAGATTGTAGCCCTGGAGGCACTGCGTATCGCGGCACCCCAATGTTAAGCCATCGGATTCGGCGGTATGGTATCTGCTCACTGCCGTAACGAGCCACAGTCGTTACGTCCGCGACGACAAAGTCGCTGATTACTTCTGCGAAGTAGACCAACTGGTAGGACTTACCCGGAACGATAACCAGGTCTCCCGGCTTCATTCTCCCAAACATCTTGCGAACGCTAGACGCGAGAACTGCTACGCTTCTATCCTTGAACGGCGCATCAGAGTACCGACTTGGATTCCTCGATGGCACTTTTGCATTTGTATCTGTCGAGGTTGCAAAATCGGCAATTGCTCTAGACATCCTAACATGACGTCGAATCGTTGCCGCGTCCTTTGCCTTCCCTGGAGGGAGACTTAATCCAGGTGTCTCAAGGAAGATGCGTTCCCCGCGGATGAAATCGTTGATGAACCGCCGACCACGTCCTGGAAAAACAACCCAAATCGAAACGTTGGGATCAATAATCTTAGTCGCGATATCCGCGTGAATCATTCGCTCCCCCTGCCTGGGGCACATTTCCAAAATCTATCAAGAGTTGCAATACATCCGCGGTCAAATTAGCAGCCAGCCCTTCTACAGGAACTGGATACCAGCGAAGACCGATGGAGCGACGCGCGCGTTGGACTAAAGTCCAACCGACGCACACAAATTGCATGCGAATCCGCTACGTGTACGCGGCGAATACAAGCTTTCGGTCAAGAGGCGGCGCGCGCGAGGCGGTCGGGAATGATTCCAGAACTCGACCTAGTGCACGCTATTGTAGTTCAACTGCGTGCAACTTGGCATGAACTCCTAACTGCCGGCTTGAAGCCGGAACATTGCGGCTTCATCCTTCCCCAACGTTGCGATGCGATTCGTCAGCGCGGGGAGAGGGCATGACGTGCTGGATCAGGAAGGAAATTCTGGATCGCGTCCCAGAGTTGCCTAGCCGCGTCGACTTTGATGATTGGCAAAAAGAACGAGGCATGGTCAACCTCCTCTCGGAAAAGAAGAACTCAAAGCCGTGGCTCCCTGCCGGATTTTACAAGAGCACCAAGGGCGGCAGGCTTTGCGTTTTGGAGGTTCGTCGTTCGCTAAAGGGAGTTGATCAGGCCGTGTGGTTGGAGAAACCGAAAGTCCGCGTCAAAGCGCAAACGCGGACGATCTAAACCGCGCTATGGGCTAGTCTTCGTCTGCTGGTGCTGGCATCCGATGGGCCGAGATGAACTCCGTAATGGCATCGCACCGCGACGGACGAGACCGACGCACCACTGTTCCGGCTCCCTGTCGTACCGAATGAGCACAACGGATTGCACGCGCCTTGCCGTCTCATGGTGGACAAATTAACCACCGTTCTGAAATCCAAAATCGGGACGCGTATCGGGCGCCTGGACGATGAGGATGTCGTGCGTCTCAATCAGGCGGTGCTCGTGTTCCTCGGACTGGCAACGTCTCCGAGAAGCAAAGAACAGGTGTGAGCCCTCGAACTAGGGCGGCGGATAGAGCCGGATGGACGAGGAATTCCGGCCGGTTGGTGGTGGCGGGGGCAGCGGTGTTGAGTCATCGGGGGGCGATGGGGGGCGGCCCAAAGGCCGAAAGATTTTCTCCGCCTCTTCCTCGTTATACTTCTTTATCGTGGCGTCAGCACGAGTGCGGCAATCTCGAATCTTATCCTTCTCACACAATCTGTATGTCGCTGCGAGCCGAAGAGCGAGCTGGTCAGTTGGACACCCTAAGTTTTCCGCTTCGCAGAAACACCAGGTGCGCACCGTCATGGTGGATGCAACGTTCGTATCCGCCATAAGCTGATCCTGCGTCCTGACACAGCTTTCGAATTCTTTATATTCAAATTGAGAAGTGGCCTGCAGCGACCAGATGCGCTTCGCTTCGAATGCGGGACGGCACTTCAGAATTTGCTCAATCTGCCAAACCTCCTTGTTCTTCAAGCACTCCTTATCGTCCTTGTGCGTAACGTTTGCTGCCGGAGTAGAGAACAGCATCACGTAGAGAATCCATTTCATGGGCGTCCATCTATCGCGTTTGAAGCTGCCGGATAGCAGTTTCCAAGCCCTGTATGTCCAGTCGCGTCTGGGCGGCTCGCACCTGCACCGTTGAGGTTACCGGTGCTCTGTACTGCTTTCCTATGGGAAGAGAAGTGACGCTGATCGTCTCTTTGTCGTCGATGGGCGCCATGCTGATGTTCAGCTGCTCATCGAGTGAGTAACTTCCCGAGAAGGAAGCCAGGTCTGTTCCGGCAGGGAACGTGAAGGTATAGGAGCCGTTAGCGCCCATCCTGATTTGAATCTGGCTGTTGTACACTGGCTTGTCGGCCGAAAGCGCCGCGGCCACAGAAAGGGCGTCAGCAGATCGGAATAGCCATCGGCCCACGTTGAGGTGCTGGGCCAGCATATGGATCGATGGAAAATCTGGAGGACATATCAGTGTCCGGTCCGCCATAAGTGCACCGGATACAAAATTGTAGCTTATTCCGCTGCTGCGGATACCCTTGTCATCGAGCTGAACACCGGGGCCGTTAAGAGCCCAGGTCGTGAAACGAATAGGATTGCTAAGGCTTCGGCGAGTGAAGCCGCCGCTTGCGCCGAGGTCGACTTCCGTTCTCGGCAGGAGAGTAATCGTTACAAGCCATTGCTTGGCTTTGAAACGTTTGAACTGGGGCGTTTGATCAAGCACGATGAAAGCATCGCGAAGCTCGCAGGAAGCCTGCGCGATAATCGCGCGAACGGGAAGGGCAAAGTCAGGCGGTACATCGGGGATAACTGCGCAAGCGCCCGAGGAGGCTGCAAGCAACGCAGCGCAAATGCCACGAAACGCAGTCAAGGCAACCCCCATTACCTTACAGCTTTAAATAGCAGATCAGATCGGTTTCGCTCTGTCAACGGGACGCATCAATCGTCCGGGGATAAACGTCTTGGCGTCCGGCGCTAAATTAATTCGGCGTCAATCACCTCGCCGCCGAGACGTACCAGCCGCAAGAACGTCATCCAAAGGAATCGGGGTTTGCCAGGTAATACTCGATGATGTGCATCGCCGAGATGTGACGATGATGAGTCTTTTCGTGTCCGCAATCACACTCTTCGGAATGCGCTTCGCGCCTCCACAGACCGTCCGTACCAATCCTGTAGAACCAGCCGGGATTTATACCGGCGCGGGTTAACTCAAGACCCGGCTGCCCGACCAAAAGCTCGGAAACCTGGACAAGTGTGGGTTCATGGGCGATTGCAGCAATACCCTTCTGATAGAGCGTCCGACCCGCATAGTAGGATGCTGAATCAGTTCGTCGAACTCGAACGCTACGCTTCGGTGTTCAGCAAGTAGCTTTTACTGAATTAGCGCGGTGGAGTTCGCCGACGTTCGCCGACGCTTATTCAACGGATATTCGACGACTTCTCCAAAATGGATCTAAGTCATTGAAACACATGGCGCTCCCTAGGGGAATCGAACCCCTGTTTCAGCCTTGAGAGGGCCGCGTCCAAATACCCCCCTCAGGATTTCTACCGAACTATACCATCTGGGAGCGATTTTGATTGAAATCGGCAGCCAGCATGGTTGGCAGCAGCTGAAATACCCCCCTCGTCTACCATACCATTTCGAATGGGCCTCAACTTCCGCTCACTCGCAACCCGGATCGTTGAGCTCTGCGTCGGTCGACTTGCAATACATAGCTGGATTGCGAGCGAGTGCGCCGCGACGATCTCGGGCCATTGAGCGCTAGAGCCGTCGCAACGCCACCGTCTCTATGACGTGATCGGCGCCCTTGGTGAGGATCAGCGTTGCGCGCGGTCGCGTCGGCAGGATGTTTTGCTCGAGATTCGCGAGATTGGTGCGCTCCCAGATCGCCGTTGCTGTGGCGATTGCCTCATCGTCCGACAGCAGTGAATACCGGTGGAAGTACGACCTTGGATCGTGGAACGCGGTGTCGCGGAAGGTCAGAAAGCGTTGCACGTACCAATCGCGCAGCACCGACACGTCCGCATCGATATAGATGGAGAAGTCGAAGAAGTCGGAGACGACGGGCACTGCCTTGCCGTGGTGCGGCAACGGGGCGGTCTGCAGGACATTCACGCCCTCGATAATGAGGATGTCTGGCTGGTCGATCTCCTGCCACTGGTTCGGAACGATGTCGTAGGTAAGGTGCGAATAGACCGGCGCCCGCACTAGACTTCGTCCGGCTTTGATGTCGCTCAGGAACGACAACAGCCGCGGTCGATCGTAGCTCTCCGGAAATCCCTTCTTCTGCATCAGCCCCTCGCGCTCCAGCACCGCTTTGGGGTAGAGAAAGCCATCGGTTGTCACCAGATCGACTTTGGGCCGCGGTGACCATCGTGCAAGCAGCGCCTGCAGGACGCGCGCGGTGGTCGACTTACCCACCGAAGCCGAACCGGCGATACCGATGATGTAAGGAACCTTGCGGTCGCGGATGCCAAGAAACTGACGCTGCGCATAATAGAGCCGCTGCGCCGCATCGACATAGATCGACAGCAACCGCGACAGCGGCAGGTAGATCTCCTCGACTTCCCTGATGTCGAGGCGGTCGTGCAACGAGCGCAGCCGCGAAAACTCGCCGGGCTCGAGTGTCATCGGCGTGTCATCGCGCAATGCGGCCCACTGCGCGCGCGAAAAAATTCGGTAGGGGTTATATCTCTGGTCGGGAGCGCGGATATCCATGTCGCCGCCTCTCAAGTTTTACGGGCTAATCTCTTGCGCGACGCGCAACGCTCGCCGCTGTATTTTCGCACAACCAAGAACCAAAGCCGATCCCTGGGGTTGATCATGCGACGCCTTTCGGCAATTCGAATGTTCCGTCCACGCTTGGTTCGAAGCGCTGGACAGCGACAACAGCGCTCGAATTCAGGGGTCCATAGATGTGCGGGTAAAGCTTGCCATTGCCGGCGTCCTCGTACCGGATAGGCGGGATCACGCGATCTGGATCGATGACAAGCAATACGAGACCGCGTTCGCCACGAAACAGGTAGTTGGCGACCTCAACGAGTTGATCGGGTGTCGAGCAATGGATAAAACCCTCGCGGTCCAACGACAGAGAGCGATATTCGCCGCTCTTCGCTGCTGACCATACCGCCGGGGAACAGATGTGAAAGATCACTGATTGCCGCAAGTCCGTCTCCGTGTTCGTTCCATGCTATCAAGCTAAATCGGTGATGTCGCGTATGGCCATGATCGAGCGTCATGAGACCTCCGCCGCCCGTTGGTATTGCACGCCATCGGCGCCAGACCGGGCCCTCGCTTGCAAACGGGACACCGCCTCGGCCAGCGGAATGTCGGCCTGTGAGCCATCGCGCTCACGCAGGGTGACCCGACCGTCCCTCATCTCGCGCGCGCCGACGATGGCCATCACCGGCACCGCCATTTCATGCGCCGCCACGATACGCCGCGAAAGGGTATCGGCG
The DNA here is from genome assembly GCF_054063735.1 of Bradyrhizobium sp. USDA 10063. Taxonomy (NCBI): domain Bacteria; kingdom Pseudomonadati; phylum Pseudomonadota; class Alphaproteobacteria; order Hyphomicrobiales; family Nitrobacteraceae; genus Bradyrhizobium; species Bradyrhizobium sp. USDA 10063. The sequence goes on from NZ_JBSSGP010000002.1 coordinate 3,617,346, forward strand.
CTGTCATAGGCAGCGGCCCGGATCCCGGCATCCTCGAACGCCGCCACTACCTCCGCGCCGTATCCGGCCTGTTCCTGGGAGATCGGCGCAACCGCGACCTGATCCGGCGACAGCCAGAACGGCAGCACGCCGCCATGATGCTCGAGCAGGATCGCGATCATGCGGCCGAGCGATCCGAAGATGGCGTGGTGGATCATCAAAGGCCTGGCGCGGCTGCCATCGGGGGCGACGTAGGATGCCTGCAGCCGCTGCGGCAGTACGCCATCGAGCTGCACCGTGCCGCACTGCCAGGATCGTCCCAGCCGGTCGCGCAGTGCGAATTCCAGCTTCGGTCCGTAGAACGCGCCTTCGCCAGGATTGATTTGAGGCACGAGGCCGCATTGCCGCGCGGCATCGCCGAGCTTCGCCTCTGACCAGTCCCAGGTCGCGTCATCGCCAGCGCGCACCGCCGGCCGCGTGGCCAGCGCCACCTCGTAGTGTGGAAAACCGAGGTCTCGATATACTTCGTCCAGCAGGGCGATGAAGCGCGCAACTTCGGCCTCTGCGTCCTGCTCGCGGCAAAATACATGGGCGTCATCTTGCTCGAAGGCGCGCGTCCGCATGATGCCGTGGAGCGAACCCGAAGGCTCATTGCGGTGGCAGGCGCCGAACTCGGCATAGCGGATTGGAAGGTCCCGCCATGAGCGCAGCCCCTTGTTGAATATCTGCACGTGGCACGGGCACGACATCGGTTTCAGCGCCATCGCCAGTTCGCCGTCCTCGATCCGGAACATGTGCTCGCCGAACTTGTCCCAGTGGCCGCTGCGGCCCCAGAGCTCCTGCGGCAGCAGCTGTGGCGTCCGGACCTCGGCATAGCCGGCTCGGCGCATCTTGCGGCGGACATAATCCTCCAGCACCCGGTAGACCGCGTAGCCGCGCGGATGCCAGAACACCATGCCAGGCGCGTCTTCCTGAAGGTGCCATAGCTTGAGCTTCACGCCGAGATTTCTGTGGTCGAGATCGTCCATGGCTGTGTTCCTTGTGGCTGGAATAAGCGCGGACGGGGGACCATCAAAAACCAGAAAAGGCCCCGTCCGTCGCCGGCGGGGCCTTTTCTGGTTGGAAATACGCTTGTCTCTAGCGCACGCGACCAGGAGGCGATCCGCCGTAAGCGGTCGCCGTGGTGGTCGATGCTGCTGATCGAAGCTCGTTCATGTCCTCTGTATGGCGGCAAAATGCTCAAGCGTCAACGTCCAGCCGCTCGGCACCGCGGAACATCGATCGTCGGGCTAGGAGCAATTTGGCAACGGGCTGTTGCCAAATTGAAACCTCGCCGTAAGCTCTCGGCCTTTAGGTTCTGGATGTACTTCCCTGATGAACGATCGGTCGACGAAATATCGCGAGTTCTTCGCCAAGTTCGTTGCCGGAGACGCCGACCCGAAAATCGTGAGCGCATTTGCCCGCGTCGCCCGCGAACCGTTTGCCGGTCCTGGTCCGTGGTCGATCCGTTGCGGAGACGGTTACATCCGCACGCCAGACGACGATCCAGCATTCATCTACCAGGACGTCCTGGTCGCGCTGGATCCGGATCGCGGGATCAATATCGGCATGCCCAGCGCCCATGCCGGCTGGCTGGACAAACTGGATCTGGGAGAAGGCGATCGGGTCATCCAGGTGGGGGCTGGCACGGGGTACTACACGGCGGTCATTGCCCAGATCGTTGGAGCGTCCGGCGCTGTCACCGCCTTCGAGATCGATGAAGGTCTAGCCGAACGGGGCACGGCACAATCTGAAGGACTACCGCCAGGTCGTGGTGCACACTGGGTCCGGCATAGGCCGGGAGTTGCCTAAGGCCAACGCCGTATACGTCTGCGCGGCGGCCACCACTCCGAGCTGGGCTTGGATCGATGCCCTGCTTCCCAGCGGCCGACTGATGTTTCCATTGGCACCGGAGTTCGGACTGGGCGGTATGCTGCGCGTGACGCGGCCTCAGGCGGGTAACCGCTGGCCCGCAACGTTCGTATCCCGCGCGCGATTCATCGGCTGCACGGGACTTCAAGGCGATCCGGAAGACAATGAGCGCCTCATCAGCTCCTTCGCCGAAGGGTGGGATCGCGTGCGATCGTTGCGGTTCGATGATCGAATGGACGAGACTTGCTGGTTTGCCGGGGATGGCTGGTGGCTCTCCACCGCCGAGCCGACATGACGGTTCGCGGGCCGCCCGACACTGCCGAGACTTGTGCTTAAGCTCTCTACGATGTGACAGCGGCCACTTCGGCGCGGGACATCGACGTTTCCATGGCTTTTCATCACAGTTCTTATGGGAAGAGTGCGGATTCATTTACTGAAGGTGCCATCACGGAAAGGGGCGGTCTTATGTCAACGTCTCATCTGGAAGACCGCATCCAGCGAGTGACCTCTGACCTACGTGAGGAGACGATCATCCCGGGCAAAGGTGGCTCGCCTTGCACGCTTGATCAAAGGATGGTGGAAACCTGCACGCCGGCCGCCAGCGTTGCTGTCGTCGACGATTTTGAGGTGGCATGGGCGCGTGGCTTCGGAGCGATTGCTGTAGGTTCAGAAGCCACCACAGCCAATACGCCGTTTCAGTGCGGTTCGATCAGCAAGCCCGTATTCGCGCTCGCAGTCATGAAGCTAGTCGAGAACGGGACCTTCGATCTCGACGCGGACGTCAACGATTATCTTACGACATGGCGTTTGCCGGCCAACGACGGATGGCAACCGCATGTCTCGCTACGACATCTCTTGAGCCATACCGCGGGCACGACGGTACACGGATTCCCAGGTTATCCTTCATCGGGGCCATTGCCCACGGTCGCCCAGATTCTGCAGGGCGTTCCCCCAGCAAACAATCACCCCATCATTGTCGATGTTCTTCCGGGGACGCAATTCCGTTATTCTGGGGGCGGGACGACGATAGCTCAGCAGGTCGTGGTCGACGTGACAAGAAGGCCTTTTCCGGAGCTCATGCGAGAGCTCATCCTGGAGCCAGTTGGAATGGCGGACAGCAGCTTCGAGCAGCCTGCTCCATCTGCCCTCACCGAACGCGCTGCCAAGAGCCACCCTTGGAATGGCGTCGAAACGCCCGGCGGCTATCACGTCTATCCGGAAATGGCAGCCGCGGGCCTCTGGACGACCGCCGCCGATCTTGCGCTACTGAGCGTGGAAATCATGCGTACGCTGAAGAGCAGATCTTCCAAACTTGGACTCACGCCTGAGACGGTGAGCAGCATGCTCCGCCCTCAGCTCCCGGATCAGGAGATAGGCCAAGACTTCGTAGGGCTCGGATGGTTTTGCTTCGGCAAAGACGAGACCTTTCGATTTGGCCACGATGGCGGCAATCATGGATATTTGGCAACCATGCGTATGCTCCCAGAGATTGGCAAAGGCGTGGTTGCGATGGTGAATTCGATTCAGGGTTGGATGTTGGGCAGCGAGATCACCGCCGCGGTTGGTCGTGAATATAGCTGGCCCGCGCTCAAAGAGCTTCAGGAAGCAAGCGAGATAGACCAAAAATTCATGTTGACCGGAGAATATGAGAGCGCAAACCAAAGGATCCGGGTAGCGCGGGACGGTGAGCGGCTTCTAGTCGAGTTCCCGTTTCAAAAGGCTGTTCCTTTGTACTATTCGACCACTGGAGAATTTTTCTCAAAGGCAATTAACCTGCGATTGCAGTTGGGCGGAAACAACCCGGAAAGGCCGTCCGATCTGACCGTTATTCATGGCCAGAAGACGGAGCTGTTCAAACGGGTCGACTAAACCTCTCAGCCAAGGACGCAGCATTGTGGTCCTTCCCTCGCGGAAGGGCGAATGCATCTCTGTCTGACGACTTGCGTTGAATCTTTCAGCGGCTCACCTGCCCGCGCGGTCTTACATCGCGAGCTTTGGCGCATATGGGTCGATCAATTTGTGGGTCTCAAAGATGTAGCTGCGGGGCCATTGGATCAAGAAATCCTCATCGAAACTCAGCAGCCTGACGACGCCTCGATAGCGGTCAAGATGAGCGACTCTCGAGAGGCAATCGACCTCTCCATTTTCGTTTACCCGGCAGGAACAGATGTAGTCATTTCCATCTTCGAGGGGTTCTTCGTGCTGCGGCAGCGGTGCGAACGGCTGGAACCAACGTTCTGAGCTCACTTGGATTGGCCTATGCTGCGTCTCAGCGAATGCATCAATCGCCGCCTGCTTTGAGAGATGGAGAAAAGTCTTGTAGGCGGCTAGATGATCTTCCTCCGGCAGCGGCGCGTACCATGGGCAACCGCGCTCGTCTCCGGCTTCGAAGAAAACGCGGACATAAAAGATTCCTGGAAGATAGTCTCCGACGTGGACAATGGGCACGATGGCCTCCCGACGTTGTAGATCGAAAGAACCTAATCGGCCGGCCAGAAAGTCCAAAGGCTTGGTTTGGCTCACACGACGACTTCGCTCCATCTCGTCGAAGTTTGCCAGCATCATCCGCTGGATTCGGGCTCGCCAAGACGCTGCGATCGGAGTTGAGCCTGAACGGACTTGTCGGCCTTCCGCCTCGCTGAACCGCCTAGCTTTCTAGGTCGCCGACCTTCACCACCCTCGCACCTACGACTTTTGTCCCCTCTAGCTCCCGCACGATACGCTCGTCCGGGCGGACGACCCCGAGATCGAACTCCCGATCCGACGTGACGAGGATCATCCTCTGCCCAACGACGACGATCACCGTGACGTCGTTGCTTTCACCGGACATCGCCCATCTGCGGATCTCGCTTCCGTACGGCTCCTTGCGCCAGGCATCCGGAAAGCCGGGGTCGCATCTGATTTCAATTCCGTCTTCGGATGTGGTTAAAACCAGTTTGGATTTGTTCGGCTTCCACTGCTCGTCGAGGTGATCATTGATCAGCCAGAGGCAGCTAAAGTTCTCGCATTCAGCCGGCCGGTCGGCGTACATCGCGCAGCCGCGCCCTGGTCTGCAATGGGGGCACCAGTAATTTGCCGGTTTTGCCAGCTCTTCGATGGCCATCACCTTGCAGCAGAGTGTGCAATCGTCACATAGCCGTTTTGCCGAAGCGATCATGCGCTCGCCCTTGCGATGTTCCGTTGCGTGCAGGCTAGGGTGGGTGGCTCCGAAAAGCTTCCGGTTTTTTTGGCGCGGCCGCGTGCGCTGGGCCCTGCCGGCATCCTTCCGGAGTCAGGCGGAATGGCAGCTTTGTGCCAATGGCTGCCATTCCGCCAATTCGCACTTTGGACCCAAAGCGGACGTCAGCCGTCAGGCACCCCGGCGATCCGCAAGCCTTGATAGAACCGCTCGCGTCCCATGAGGTAGGTTGGATTGTCACTCGCGACGCTGTCGCGAAACCGCCGCAGACAAAAGCTTGGATCAAGCTCAAATCCTGCCCTTGCAGCGGACTTTGCCTGGTCGATAGAGCCCAGCATCGCCAGCCCAACAGCAAGTGAAAAATGCGCGAGGGGAATGTTTCTGTTCGCTTCGATGCTACGACGAAACCAGCCAAGTGCCTCGATATCCGCACCCAGCTGCAGCTTGGCAAAGCCCATCCACATCATCCAGCGGTGAGCAAAGATATCACGGGGCGAAAGCCGAAACGCCTGATCGAGATGTGCTTCGGTCTCTGCGCAGCGCCCAGTTAGAATTTTCGCGAAGCCGATTGAGGCGTGCGCCTCGGCCAAATTGCGATCCAGCACCAACGCGCGCTCAAACTCGGCGATGCCTTGAACCGCACGGTTTGTCGCAGTTAGAACGGAACCCAAGGTCAAGTGGGCAAAGGCGTGGTTTGGAGCGAGAGATAGGACCTTTAGAACTCTTGCCTCGGCCGACCCGAGAAGCGCAGCGCTGTCGTCCGTCATGCTGGCCATGCTAACGATCACATCAAGGGCTGGTATGCCGACCATTGCTCCGACGTTTTCTGGATCAAGCGCCAGCGCTCGTTCAAATTTGCTTCGTGCTTGTGCCAAGTTTTCAGGTATCCATCCCTTGTACATCAAAGCCTTACCTTGAAAGTACAAGTCCATTGAACTCGGAAGCGGGGACCGTTCTGATCGCCTCGCTTCTTGCTTGGCAAGCTGAGCGTCTAGGGCGTTGGCGATGTGTGCCACAATCTCATCCTGCATGTCGAAGAGATCGGCCATCGGCTTGTCGAACCTCTCGGCCCAGAGGTGATTTCCGGTTCCTGCGTCGGCCAATTGCACGTTTATGCGCAGCCGACTTTCGCTGCGCTGTACCGAGCCTTCGAGCGCATACCGGACCTTTAATTCGCGACCGATCTGCTTGAGATCGATCGCTTTGCCTTTGTAGGTAAATGCGGTGTGTCGTCCGATAACAAACAAGCCGCTGATCCGCGACAAATCAGTGGTAAGGCTCTCGGTTACTCCATCGACGAAATATTCTTGCTCGGGAGCACCGCTGAGATTGGCAAAAGGGAGCACGACAATGGAAAGATGAGGCCCTGAAAGCGCGTCTGATTGTCCTCCAAGACTCAGTGAAACGCCGCTGGCTTCCTCCCAGACGATTGCGTAGGCCCGGACCGGTCGGGAGATATTCTTGAGCTTCTGGTCACCCAAATCAGCGAACTCAATGGCGACCTTGCCTCCAACATGGGCGTAGACGGAAGCTGAGACACAGATACCGCCGGGTTCAGCTATCCCCTCAAGCCTCGCCGCGACGTTAACATCGTCCCCGAAAATATCGTGAGGCTCAACGATCACGTCGCCGACATTGATCCCGACACGGAAGCGAACGCGGCTTTCTTCCGGATCATCGCTTGTCAGCTCATGGGTGCGGCTTTGGAATTGGGTTGCGGCCCGCACAGCCTCGACCGCACTTGAAAACTCCGCCAAGAACCCATCGCCGGTGTTTTTGACGATGCGACCGCCGTGTTCCACAATCGCTGGCCTGACAATGTTCGCCAAGAGCCCGGTCAGTTTGGCGTGCGTGGCCTCTTCGTCGTTGTGCATCAGCCGCGAATACGCAGCTACATCGGCGGCCAGTATCGCCGCCAACCTCCGTTCGACCCGGACTGGTTGCTCTTGCACGATGGGCCTGCAATCCAACGTAGAGGGTATTCTACAACGGATCAGACAGGATGCCCATCAGGCTGATGGCCTTTATTGGCCCCTCTGAGACTTGAGGGCCCGACCGAATGTCCAGTCATTGCCAAAACCGGTCGCGCTAGAGCACAGCGCTCAGCGGCCGTAATTCGTGCCGACTGATCTAATTATGGGTGCGCCCGCCTATCCTGTGCACTGAGCTTTGCCGCAAGCGCCCGGCCAGCAGCCTGACGCGGCAAGCTTGCGCTCGATAGATGGCACGCCGGTGTCTGCCGCCTATGGAGTCATCCCCGGCGCACACCGCATCTCCTCGTGCTCGTCCATCGACGCTTCAGGTTGACCGGACTCGTGATCGTTGACGTTCTTGGAGTAGATGATGCCCTTGTCGTAGACACCGGACGGGTTGACGGTGATCAGGACGTCGGCCCCCAGCGCCGAAAGCATCTTCATGAGGCGCCAGACCGAGTAGTCGTTGTGCCGATGGTTGATAATCCGCGACAGGTCGGATTGCTTCTGTCCCGTGATTTCGGCGGCCGCGGCCTGCGTGAGCTTGCGCGCCTCCACGATGGACGCGATCTCGTGGCAGAGGTGGCTCTTCACCCGGAATTCATCCGGATCGGCGATGCCCTGCTCGGCGAGAAAATCGTCGCCACCACAGATGGTCAGATCTTCGGTCTGATCCTGCGGCCGTTCGTCGACAGTGCGTTTTGCATGTCCCATGTTCATGCTCCCTTCGGCTTCGGCTGACGGGCCGTCTCAAGTGCCGCGCGCACCTGCGCTCGGATGGCATAGTTCCGCTTGTAACCCGCTTCGTTGGCCTTGTAGTCGGCCTCGGCGGCCTTCTTCCTCTCCAGCAACGTCCTCTTGTCAGCCTTCGTGATGTTGCCGCCCTCGGTGGACTTCTTGGCTCTCGCATCGAGGACGTAGATGACCTCCCGAAAGCGGATGATGTCGTAGATCCGGTAGGTGTTTCCGTCAGGTCCGCCGATCCTGATTTCGTCGATCCCGGCGAGATCTTCCTTCAACCGCTTGTAGACGTCCCTTCCTTTCGGAAGCTCGCCCGCCTGCAGGACCCGCAACACGTCGGTCGCGGCTTCATGCACGTCGGGCGGCAGATTCCTGAAATCGGCCCGCACCGCTGGCCCGACGAACCTGATGACCTTCTTGTCGATACTTCCGGGCGACGACACGCACTCCAATATAGCGGTTCCGCTATTAAACGCAATCTCAGCCTACGCGGCCGGCCTGAAAATCGGAACTTTGGGGCATGAGCTAAGGAAATTAACCACACGGCACAAGATCACTAAGGCCGTGCCTTGCGGAACCAAGTTTATATCACCAGATCTCATGACATCCACAGGATGAAAACGCATGCACACCGCGATGACCCGGGAGCAGCGACGGCTGGTGGAGACCATGCGCTCCACGGCGCTCGACTACGGCGCTGCCGCCCGCGCGCGGGACGAATTCGGCGGCGGCATGCAGTGGCTCAGGGTCAAGCAGTTTGAGTACCTGACGCGGTATCGCCGGGATCCGATCACCGGGGAGCAGAAGGCAACCTCGATCGGGCGCCGCTCGCCCGAGACCGAGGAAATCTACGACCGCTTCACCAAAAGCCGCGCCGAGCTCGACGAGCGTATGCGCACGCTTCGGCCTGGCATGGCCGAGCAGGCCAGGATGGCCAGGGCGCTGCGTCTCAACCGCGCTCCAGAGGACGTCGGTGCCATCGCGCGCGCCATCGGCGTGTCCGAGATGGTCGATCATGTCGTCATCATCGGCGAGGCCGCCATGTACGCCTACGAATGCGAGATGGCCGCGCTGCTGCCGCGGGAAGTCCTTCCCGATGCCGGCGTAGATCTCCTGGTCGCAGGTGTGCATCCGACGGACGCGATTGATGAGCTGGTCGCGACCTTCCGCCGTGCGCGGATCGACATGGACCGTCCCCGCCTTTCCGGCGACCGCGCGGCGGCCGAACTCCGGACCGATGGAGGCCTGAAGATCCGGTTGTTCACGAGCTCGACGCTCGAGCGCATGGTCGACGACTATGCGGAGCATCGCGCCTTGGGCGCAGAAGCGGCGCGCTGGGCGTTGGAGCAATCGCCGATTCAGTCGATCCTGATCGACCGCCAAGGTCGATCAGCTCAGGTTTCCGTCCCCGAACCGCGGGCCTGGTGCATCCTCCAGTGCATGGCGCTGGACATCGAGGAGATGTCACTGATCCGTCGGGAGACGTCGGCCGAGCTCAATTCGTCGATGATCCGCCTCGTCCAGGAGCGCTGGCCCGAGTCCTTCGCCGACGATCATCTCGCGGCGATTCCACAGCTCCGCGAAGCTCTCGAAGAGGACGGGTATCCGCCGGCGCCAAGGATTTAGTCGGCGACAATATTCCAAGGATTCGTTTACCGCCACTGCAGGATGTGGCGGCCGCTTAGACATTGTTCAGAGTCGGTGCGCCTATGTCGCTTGGTGTTCAGAGTTCATCAGGAGCGGGCAGTCTTCCGTCCGCAGCCGACCTTATGCAGCAAAATGTCCCGATGCGGCCCGCCGACGGTCCGCAGCCGATCCATCATGTCACCGTACCGATGCCCGTGGAGGGAATGGCCGAAGGCTGGACCGCGCGCGTTCTCTGCCTGAGCCGTCCTGACGGCGTGGTCGAAACGTTCGGTCCCCTACTGAAATACTTCAAGGCTCATTCGACGCGGGGTAGCTCCTGGCAGGACACCGCGGCCCAAGCGCTTGGTTTGCTCTGGGACTACGGTATCGCCACCAAAGACCGGTATCCCGACCGCAGCCCGCGCAATCTCTTCCGCGACTTCGCCCTAGCGCTCGCAAAGGGCACGATCGCAACGGACGCTACCGACCCCACAGGGTTGTTCTGGCCGGCGACGCCCTACACGCGCTGCAAGAGCCTGATCAAAGCCATCGAAAAGTTTGCAGAGTGGTGCGACGCCGAAGAGCGAACCTCATCGCCGATTTCGCCCGAATTCGTCCCCCTTGTTCCTCAGACCAGCGAACACGTCACCGCGATGCTCCGCTGGAGCCGGCTGCGTGAAACGTCGATGCTCAAGCACATCACCCACGCGCCGCGAGCCAGGAAGAGGAGCACTATCGACCACGGACCCGATCCTCGCGGACGCGGCCCAGAGCCCGTCAAATTCTTTCCACCCGAACACGCGGCCCGGCTACTGTGGGATGGCTACAAGGCCCCCGGCACCGAAAGCGAACCCAACATTTTCCTTCGTTATAACGTGCGAAACATGATGATCGCGCTGTTGGACGGTTGGGGCGGGCTGCGCCGATCGGAGGGCCTGCATCTGTGGGTTCAGGATGTAATAGAGGATCCCAACAACCTTGAGCACGCACTCGTCGTGCTCAATCACCCGTCGGAAGCAAAGGTCGAATTCACCGATCCGATCACGCGGCGCGTGGAGATCGTGACCAGACGTGAATTCCTGAAGCGTGAACATGGTCTGCTGCCTCGGCACGAGGTTACGCGCGGTGCATATCACGCCGGATGGAAGGGCATGGACCTCGATCGGGAGTATCGGGCCTGCGTTTTCTGGATCGATCCCGATGCCGGTGCTCTCTTCTGGGTGCTCTATTGGGGCTATCTGAATTACGTCCGCACACCGATCATGGCTGAGCGCATCAAACTCGGCGGGCGCAATCATCCCTTCCTGTTTGTGTCCGCCCGCGGCGATGAGAGCGGCGACGATCCGACGCTGCCTGGCGAGCCCTATTCGGAGGCTGCTTACGAGCGCGCCCATGAGGCGGCGGTCAAGCGTATAGGTCTTGCGCACCGCAAATATCTGGGCACGACGACCCACGGGCTTCGGCACCTGTATGGCCAAACTATGCAGGACCTCGGCGTTCCGCCGCAGGTGATCAAGAAGGGCCTGCATCACCGCAACTATCTCTCCCAGGCGCCATACACAGTCCCGGACAACGCCAAGACCAATCAGAAGCTGCGGGAAGCCCAGGAAAAAATCGTGAAGGGCGAAATCCGGGCGATTGCGCCGATCGCCGAAAGCACAGCGGAAGCGTTACTGAAGATCAGCGAATTTGTGGCAGGGGGAGGATCGGGTGGCCGATACTGAATTGACCTTCATGACGAGCGAGTGGATCGACGGCGCGTACTTCAACTCGAGCGAAGATCGCTTCGCCCTGATCCCGAGCCGCTCGGAGGAGCCCCTTGAGCTTCAGGCCATCGTTGAAGCACTGATCCGCAGGCATGCGGAGACGCAAGACCTCGATGCCAAGAACGACATCATTGCCGAGCTGATGGATCTGCACCGTCAGGGTCTCATTCTGTGGCCGCTCGGCGCGCTGTGGGACCGTTCGGCGCTGGGCGAGGTCAACGAGCAGCGCTTTGCCCGCAGCGTTGAGGATCACGATCCCGATCTATTTGGTGTCCGCAGCACCATTCTGAAGACCGAACATTTTGAAAAGGCAAAATGGTCCAGCCGCGAGAAAGCCAACCGCAGCTTCGCCTTATGGAAATTTGTCGCCGCCTTGCACTTTGCCATTGAAGGGGTCGAAGGCATCGAAAGCCTCCAGGAAATCCATCTTCTGAAGATGGCCGAGGTGCTCAGGGTGAATGGGCGCTGGAAGCCGTGGGTGCAATCCTGGACGAAGAAAAATATCCGTCACCTGGCCCGCTTGCTTGGGGAGATGCGCGGCGATCCACTGTTCGCACTTGCCGTGCGCCAGGACCTCCGGCAGGCCAAGGTGTCGCCGCGGCTATCGGATTTACTGCGTCACGCGCCTCATCTGCAATTCATCGAGGAGCAGTACGAGCTATGGATCGATCGGCAAAACGTCCTGACAAAAGGCAATTATCGGGATGGATTGCGACTGCTGTTGACCTACCTGGCGAGCCTGCCGACTGATCCCGCTCGGAACCCACTGGATCTCCTGACCGAGCCGGTGCTACGGCCACTTCTGGATTTTGCGAAGACGTTCTTTGCGCCGACGGCGCGCATCAATGCGGTCTATAAGATACAGGCTTTCGCCAAACACCTCTCCGATGAGTCCACGGCATGCGGTGGAAACAGGCTTGAGCTCGGCTTCCGCGACGTTGATCTGGAACGCTTCAAGGCCAGCCAGCAGCTTGCCACAGCCTCGTCAGCCCACAGCGACGTGCGCGCTCGCCCGATGCCTCCGCGTTACCATCAGATGTTGAGAGAAATCATCTGCGAGAATGATTTCGCCTGGCCGAGGTCGCTCGAGAAGTCGGGCAAGCCGCGACACTGGATAACGTGGTTCGATCCCGAGACCGGCATCCCGAAGCCGGTGTTCTGTGAGGTGCTGCCACGGATGCTGCTGGCTCACCTCGATCTGCCGCTGCGAAACGTTCAAATCCGGCGGCTCGACAGCGGCGAAGGGGATTCCCGGATGTGGGATCCTGAGAGCGGCCGCTGGAAGCCGTCGACCAGCACGCATGGCGGCTATTGGGAGCGCGTTGGTGCGAAGAACCCGCGTCGCGGCGTGTTCCGGGAGATCCAGACCCTCACGGGTCAGATCACGGGCTTTTGGGTCAACAGCAACAAGACCCAGGATGGCAGAGAGCTTTTCGGCGAAAACAGCGGCTATGAGATTCCATGGCAACATGAAGAAGCGCTGCGCAATCTCGCGGCCCTGCGGGCGTGGCAGGAGAAATACAATCCGGTGGAAGGTCCACTGGAACACGAAGACCTGCCTGCCAATACCTTCGATGATGATCCATCGCGGCTTGTCAAGACCATGCTGCCGGCGCGCTTCTATCTCTTTCGCTACCCGAACAATTCCGGTCCGCGCGGAAACGAGACGCCAGTTCGTTATCCGCTGTTCTATCAGTTCTTCCATGACGCCCTGGCGGAGCTCGAGCGCCGGCTGAACGAAGAGGAGCCGGATTTTCCGATCCGGATCATCACGAAGTGGGCTGGAGACTCGCCGAAAGCAGCGATCTTCACAATTCACGGCATGCGCTCGGCGAACCTGACGGCACTCTACATGGCCGGGGTGCCGATTGAGATCCTGAGCAAGGTTGTGGCCGGTCACGCCACCATCCTGATGACGCTGAAGTACACCAAGTTCGAACCCGTCCACGTCAATGAGATCCTGACCAAAGCGCGGATGCAGGCGCTTGAGACGGCGAGAAACGACTTTCCGGATCTGCTCAGGGGTGCATCGCTCGAGGAGGCGATGCAGATGACGGCGCGCGTCTCGGACGACGGCATCCGTCAGATGAAGTCGGCTTACGGCGAGCCCGGCTTATGGTCCAGGTTCGACATCGGGATATGTCCGAATGGCGGCACGCTGTGCGACATCGGCGGTCCGGTGGTCACCCGCCGGAAGGACAAGGGAAAAGACAAGTCGAAACACAGCCGGGTGCCGGGGGGAGCGCGCAATTGCGTGCGCTGCCGCTTCTTCGTGACCGGTCTACCATTCCTCATTCCCCTCTGGGCGCATGCAAACGCGGTTTTTGCCAAGCTTGATCGCGTCGCCAGGAAAATGGAAGCAACCCGCACCGAGATCGACAGGCTGAAGGGAGAGCGTCACCAGCTGAATTCGGCCGGCGAGGAAGCGCCGTACGGGTTGGGCGCGAAGATCAGGCTGCTCGATGAAACATGGTCGAGTGATGCGGTAATCCGTGACCAGGCGCTGGCGGACGCTGAATCTACGATGTTGCTGATCGAGAAGATTCGCCACATCGCAGGCAATGCCGATGGCGAGAGCAAACTACCGATGCTGCTGTCCGATGAGAAATTTCCCGACGTGGTGGGGCGCGAGTCGACCCGCTTTGAGCTAGTCGATTCCGTCGTCCAGGCTTCGCGGTGGTTTCCTTCGATCGCGGATTCGAACCTGGAGATGGAGCGCGACCGTTCGCTCGACAAGATTTTGTACCAGAATGGCTATGCTCCGATCGGCATGGCTCCGCTCGGCGAGGAGGAGCGCCGGCGTGCCGCCGACGCGCTGGCTGCCCTGCTTCTGATCGAGTTGAAGGCGACGGAGACGCAGAATCTGATCGACGGCAAGAAGACGCTCGCCGAATACGGAGGGCTGCAGGAACGCATGGAGGCGACGGCGCGCAAGGCGATCGGTCGGCCCCTAGATCGGCTGGCTCTTCCCAAACCCAACAATCCGCCCATCATCGAGGCGGCCGCGGAGTAGATCGCCGTGAGCCAATCCGTCCTTCCCGTGCTGCTGCAGGACTTGGAAACCTATCTCGACCGGCAAGCGGCCGCGTGGCAGCAGCAGAGCGAACATGCGCGGCTGCCTACGCTGCCGTCGACCTCGGATGGCAAGGTCAACGTGCGCGCGATCATTCTCGCGCTCGGCCGGCCGCAATCGCAGGAGCAGCACCTGTTCAAGCGAGCCGCCCTGAAATCGGCCATCAACGCGGTGGCCATCGAGCAGGGCCTCAAACCGATCGGCTCCCGCCTTCCGGACGATCTTGAGAAGGCGATCGCCGACCGGATGCGGCGAACTGAAAAACGGTCGAGCGAGATGTCGAAGCTCGTGGCGGAACAGGCCTCCGTCATTGAGAAGCAGCGCCGAACCATCGAAAGCCTACGGGAACAGCTGCGGATTTTTGAGGAAACGGGTCAGGTCCTCAGGACCGCGCCGGTGCCCACATGAGAGTGACGGTCGACAGCATTGTCTCCGAGAAGCCATTCGGCATCATTTTCGCGGGGACGGTCGCGGACCAAGGAAGCCGACGGCACGGGCAGCGCCTGCGCGTGCGCGCCGAGCTCCGGCACCTGCTCGGCGTACCCGCTGTCGGCGATACCTGGGAGATCGACGGCGAGGTTCTGCAGACCTCCTACGGGCCGCAGGTCGCCGCCCGCGGCGGCCGACGTCTACTGTCCTCGGGACACCTCGTGAAGCAATTCCTGGCATCGCACGTGCCGGGCGTGGGCATCGAGCGGGCGCAACGCCTCTGGGACGCATTCGGGGAGAACCTGCCGGAAGTGCTCTCGACGGACGACATGCTGGACAAGATCGCGACCACCGCGGCGCCCGACAAGCCTGCGCTCGGAGCACGTCTAGCCGTGCTCGTAGCGTCGGCCTGGCGTACCGCCAGCAGCGAAGCGGCGCTCGTTGCGTGGCTGGACGGTCTTGGCGTCCGGGATATCGGCGTTGTCCGCCGGCTACACCGGGCGTTGGGAGACACCGCAATGGAAGCCATCGCGGCGAATCCGTACGTAATGGTGCCGCTCCTGCCGTGGAAGCAGGTTGACGAATTGGGATGCCGGCTCCTGCGGGAGGATGGCCGCGAACCGTTCGCGGACGCGCGACGCCAGGTCGGCGCGGCCGACGAGGCGGTCAAGCGGATGCTCCACCGCGGTGATACGGCCGCCACGGCCGATGAGTTCACATCCGCGTTGGCGACCTTGCTGGGGCCCGCCTCGGATGGCGAGGCGGCGTTGACCGTGGCGATAGCAAACGGCGCAGTGCTGCCGTCCGGCAGACAGTTGAGGGCTCCCGGCGTAGCGGCGCTCGAGGATGACCTAGTCAACCGGTTCAGGGCCCTGTCCCAGAGGCGCCCGGAGCCCCGCCTGAAGGGGATGTCGCCCAGCCGCTGGTCCGAGATGCTCGCTGACCTGGCTGGCCCTGGCCGAACCCTCCAGACCGAACAAAACGCGGCGGTGGTGCAGGCGATGTCGCGCCCGCTTGCCTGCTTGGTCGGCGGGGCCGGCACCGGCAAGACCTACACCTGCAAAATGATCTGCGATCTGTGGGTCCGGCTCGGCGGGGACGTGCTGCTGTGCGCGCTCGCCGGCAAGGCGGCGCTGCGTCTGTCGCGCTCGACCGGCCGCCTGGCAAAGACCTTATCGAGGACATTGGCCGAGTTGGCAGAGCGGGACGACATCGAAGCGTTATTGGCGGACCCAGGCACCTCGGAAGAGGAAGCCGGTAAGGCCAAAGGCAAGCTGGAGGGGCTCAGTCGGATCGGCGACGCCACGCTGGTTGTAGTCGACGAGGCATCCATGGTCGATCTTCCGGCCCTACATGCTCTGGTCAAGCGCCTACGTCCTGCGAGCCGCCTCCTGCTGGTCGGCGACGAAGCCCAGCTGCCTCCCATCGGCGTTGGCTTGGTCTTCCACAAGCTGGTTGAGGACACGTCGATCGCTTTCCGTCTGACGCACGTCCACCGACAGGCCGCGGAGACTGGGATCCCGACGGCGGCTGCGGTGATCCGCGCAGGAGGCGTTCCCGAGTTTGCACCATTCCAGGGTCCGGCGTCCGGCATTTCCTTCGTCGATGCTCGGCATGAGGATCTCGCGGCCAGGCTCGACGATGTAATCGCTCGATTGGGAGGCCCCACCGAGGCCCTCGTTGTGACAGCAACGCTCGCCGGTGCCGCCGGCGTGGACGGCGTCAATGAGCGTTTCCATCGCCGGTACCTCGCCGCCGGCCATGAAGAGATTCGCGGCTTCTTCGGCCGCCGGTTCTCGGTAGGCGAGCCCGTGATCTTCGGCCGCAATGATTACCGTGCTGGCCTCTTCAACGGGCTGCTCGGGCACGTCACGGCTTTCGACCCCGAACAGCATTCGGTCGACGTTCTGTTCGACGGCGATTCCGAGCCCAAGAAGCTGGCTGACGAGCACCTGGTCGATCTCGATCTCGCCTATGCGGTCACCTGCCACAAGTGTCAGGGCTCGAGCGCGAAACGTGTCGTCGTGCCGATCTACGCCAGCCGATTGCTTGATCGATCATGGCTCTACACGGCGGTCACCCGCGCCGAGCAGCAGGTCGTGCTCGTCGGCGACCGGGCAGTCTTCAAGATGTCCGTCGCGAAGCCTCCCAGCGCAACGCTCAGGAAAACGGGATTGCGATGGCCGTGATCGAAGAGAAATTCTGCGGGCTCCCGATCATTAGTTTGATTGATCCCCGGAGCCGCCCTCGCGCGACCCGTCCGGCACTGGCGCGCGCAGCGCGCAAGGGAGGGTCCGCGCCGTCAGGCGTGGATGCCCTTGCGCGAGAGCACGGCAATGCCAGGGCCTTGAGCGGGAGGGAGGTCCGGGATCGAGCATTGATCCCTGGTGAGCCCGAGCGGAATTCGACTGACATCGTTGAGTGGAGGACATCGTGAGCAAGCAACTGAGCGCTCAGATGAAGAAGGCGGCCGAGGAATGTCTCGCGGCCGAGATCCAGAAGGCTTCTAACGAAACGATCAAGAAGAAGCTCGAAAATCTGGCGCTCGTTTGCCGGACGATCGTGGCCGCTCCAAGCCAAGCTCTTTCAATTGCGGAGGTAGTGCGCGAGTACAAGGCGCGCTTTCCGAAGCAGCCACTCAGCGAACAGACGATCCGTAACAAGCGGCCGAACGGAAATCCGTACATGACGGTGTATCGCGCATGGGAAAGTGTCGCCCATGCCGCGGCAACGGCTGCGCTGCCCACCCAACGGAAGGATGGGTTGATCCTGCGGGAGAGCGACCTTCACACAATCAAGGATCCTACCCTTCGTCACCAAGTGACAGCGGTGTTTGCGCAGAACCGAAGCCTCCACAATCGGCTCAACATGCTCAAGAAGATTCAGGGGCAACGGCAGATACGTGTTCTGCTCGACGGGCCCGGCACTGTGATGGCGCCAGCGGAAGAAGATCTGGTGCTGACGCCGGCGGAGTTGGACGCAATCCGTGACTTCATCGATCCACGGAAACTTAGGGCAAAACACTTGGAGCCATCGAAGGACGATGGGGTGTTCACGATCGACGGCGGCGCGGTCGCCGATCCGGGATTCCTTTCAGCGCTTCGAAAAATCTCGAAGAGCTACGAACGGCCGGAATGACGGTGCGGCATCGATCGGCAGGATATTTTCTTTATCACCGCAGCTCATCCAATGGTTGTATCATCTCACCTCACCCGCTACTGTGTTGCCCACCACAATACGGGGATAGACCTTTGGCGGCCGAAACTTCATCATACCATGATCTTTATGCACGGCTGCGACAATCATGGTCCACGGATACCAGCAGCAAGTGGCAATGCGCAGTCACCGCCTTGGTGGTTCAAGACATTCTGGGTGGAGATATCCTGAAGACAAACGTTGATGGGGCGTGGCATTTCTACAATTGCCTCGACGGCTGCAGAGTGGATTTTACGGCTGAGCAATTCGTTAGCCCCATCGAGTACAAGGATATCGTCAGCAACAGAGACGAAGCCTTTAATGAAGTCTCGATCAGTCAATATGAGCTTCTTCGCTCGTGCGTGGCCCTTTATGATAGAGAACGCATTCCGGCACTAGCACAAGAGCGGTTTGCAGCGCGACGAGAGGAGTTCATCGATCTTGATCGCGCCGCGCGCTTCAACCTGATCTATCAAACCAATCTTTGGGGTGCGGAATCTTCCGTATCGGGCGTCGGCTCCGAAATTATTGCGACGGAGAAGCTTCGCAAGGAACTCTCTGATTTGCTGCGCAGCCTGAACGTGAGAACGCTGCTTGATCTGCCCTGTGGCGACTTCTCATGGATGGCTGAGACTGACCTGGACGACATTCGATATCTTGGCGCCGATATTGTACCGGAAATCATCGAGGCCAACTTGTTGAAGCATAGCAAGGCCAGCCGGGCGTTTCGGCGCATGGACATTGTCGAAGACCCAATTCCACGACACGATGTTGTCTTGTGCAGGGATTGTCTCGTGCATTTCTCATTTGCGCAGATCAACCGCACGATCGAAAACATCAAACGATCCCGGAGCAAATGGCTGCTGACGACAACGTTCCCGGCTATTCGCCACAACCGGGATATTGAAGATGGAGACTGGCGACCGCTGAACCTCCGGGTTGCTCCGTTTCTCTTTCCTAGTCCAGATACAATAATCAACGAGAACTGCACGGAAGCAGGCGGCGACTATTCGGACAAGTCCTTAGCGTTGTGGAGTATCGACAGTTTGCCTGTCCCCTAATGACTGAAGTGGAAAGTCATGACCGAAGCAAAGAATTTTGAAAATGCGCCGTCTTTTCAAGAGATATCGAAGTCACTGGTCAGTCTACTTCATGGACGTAAGTTTGTTACAACGGGCAATGAGCATGGCCTCGCGACTACGGCAACGTCCTTTCAATACTTCGTCGATGGCACCACGGTGAGTGGCGAGTATCGGGGAGGTGAAATAATTCTAGGAAGGATAGTCGGCAAGGCTATAGGTCCGACAACAATCGAACTGCTGTTCCAATGCGTCACCGCCGACGGAAAACTGATGTGTGGAATGTCTTCGGGGCGTGTCGGCCAAAGCAGCGCTGGACTCCTTACACTTGACTTCGAATGGTCGTGGCTAACCGGCGAACGAACCAGTGGAACATCTAGCTATATCGAGGTTCGCGAGCCCTGACGTCTCGGGAATAGCGAGCTGCTGAGCAACGAGGCTTGCAAAGCGCTCGGGTGATCGAATTGTCGGCAATTCAGGCCAAGGCGGATTATCGCGCAGCGAGTTCGCCATACTTGTCTGTCAATTGGCCTCCTGTGTATCATTTCTTCCATGATTATTCGCGACGAAGAGCTCAATGACGTGCCCGCAATACGCGGTCTCGTTCAAATCGCGTTCGACAGGATGGTCGAAGCAACGCTCGTAGATCAACTTCGTGCGGATGGCGACGCCGTGATTTCGTTGGTTGCCATTGATCATGCATTATTGATTGGTCATGTGATGCTCTCGAAGATGGAGGCTCCGTTCAAAGCACTTGGCCTCGCACCTGTATCGGTTCGACCGGACCGTCAAAACTCTGGCGTCGGTAGTTCGCTCATCCGAGAAGCGTTGGTGCAAGCCAGGCTGGGGAGCTGGGACGCCGTGTTCGTATTGGGCAATCCGGGCTTTTATCGCCGTTTCGGGTTTGATCCCGAGCTGGCAAGTCATTTCACTTCGCCCTACGCAGGACCGCACCTTATGGTCCGTCCTTTGAGGGGCAACATCCCCGAAATAGGAAGGATCGACTATGCCCCCGCATTTACCGACCTTGGATAGAATGCCCCTAGATCGTCAGTACAAGCTGACCAGAATGAGGCGTGTACCGGTCAAGACAGGAGTGTCGCTAATACATGGTAGAAGGCTCACATATTGTTTTCGACTGCCGGACCCAGAACGATGACTGCTGCAACCCAATCGACATCCTCATCGCCTATTCTGTCAGACTTAGACATCCGTCATATTCTCTGCGATCGGATCGATGCGCAGGCTCAGAGCGTCGGAATCGTCGTCGGGGTCATCGAGGCGTCCGGCCGCCGCATTGTCGCGCACGGGAGGCTTGGCAAAGACGATCCTCGCCCGCTGAACGGCGACACCCTCTTCGAGATCGGCTCCGTGACGAAGGTTTTGACCGCTCTGATATTGGCCGATATGGCTCAAAGGGGCGAGGTCGGGCTGTCCGATCCGGTGGCAAAATATCTACCCTCAGAGGTGGTCGTGCCCGCGCGCGCAGGTCGATCAATCGCCCTGCAGGATCTTGCCACGCACACCTCGGGCTTACCGGGCATGCCCGACAACTTTCAGCCAGCCGATCCAAGCAATCCATATGCCGACTATTCGGTCGAACAGCTCTACAGTTTCCTTTCGGGCCATCAGCTGACGCGCGATGTCGATAGCCTCTACGAATACTCCAATTTGGGGGTCGGGCTCCTTGGGCATGCTTTGGCGCAACGTGCCGGATTGGACTACGAGACTCTTGTTCGCGCTCGGGTCTTGCAGCCGCTCGGCATGACCAGTACGGCTATCAGTCTTTCCTCCGAGCTAACGTCCCGTCTCTCGCGCGGACATGACCACGAGCTCGACCCGGTTTCGAACTGGGACCTGACGCCTGCCTTTGCTGGGGCTGGCGCTCTGAGATCGACCGCAAATGATCTTCTGAATTTTCTCGAAGCGGTGCTTGGTTACAGGCAATCACCGCTTGCGTCAGCAATGGATAGCATGCTGGCGGTTCGCCGACCGATGGCCATGCCAGCATCGCAAAGCGCCCTCGGGTGGGTCGTCATGAGCCGTGGTGACGACGAGCTCGTGTGGCACGGCGGTGGGACAGGAGGGTATCGGTCCTTCGTCGGCTTCCTCAGAAAGGCACGGGTTGGCGTCGTGGTCCTGTCAAATGCATCAACTGAAATTGGCGGCGACGATATCGGCTACCATCTGCTCGATCGCACAATTCCGCTGCAACCACCGCCGAAGAAGCGCAAGGTGGTAGAAATAGATACGACGGTGCTCGACGGCTACGTCGGACGCTATCGCTTGGGCCCTGACTTCATCGCGATCGTGACACGGTTCGGCGATCGCCTCTTTGTCGAAGCCACTGGACAAGCAAGGTGTGAAATCTTTCCGGAGAGCGAGCGAGACTTCTTTTACAAGATCGTTGACGCCCAAATTACGTTCGATGTTGATGAACGCGGCATGACTACAGGACTCACTCTGCATCAAGGCGGCCGGGATATGACAGCGCCACGGATCTGCGATTGATCGTTGCATCCGCGATGAATGAACCGATTGCAAAGACGGGTTGGATGGTGACGATCGCGATCGTCAAGAATGGCGGCAAAATCGGCCATGAAATGTACGCCGTTGCGATCGCCGAGCCGGGCCAGGCTGTGAAGGTAGCGCTGAAGGCAGGCGGCGGAGAGGCGGCGGTGGTAAACGGTGTGATCGATGACGCATCAATGAAGAGCCTCAAGCTGAAGTCAGGCGAGGTTCTCAAGATCCTGAACGATGAATCTGACCCCCTCACCAGCGGTACGACACGTCACTAGGGAAGGAGGATAATCGCACCCAACGCCGTACCCCAATTCGTTTGCACCGATCTCGAGCGAACCTGTCTGTTCTCGGACAGAGAAGGTGCGCAATCCAACCGAACTGTAGCTTTTGCGCCACTCCATCCACGAACCTACCTTGTTAAGCTTCGTAAGCTAACAGCACAACGAGATAGGCTGGTGCGCAATGACAGAACTGTTGCACAATCAAAGAAGCCTGCTGATCTTCATGGCCTTATGCGCGTTCTTCCTAGGGAGCAGAGCCGTGCTTGCGCAGATCACAATACCGGATACGCCTGCCGGCAGGACCCTGAACGCCTTTCTAGAAGCGTTCAATAGCGGTGACCGCACCAAGGTTCAGGACTACCAGCAGAAATTCGGTGCCAAAATCGACGTGGACGGACTGATGGCCTTCCGTCGCCAGACCGGCGGATTTGACTTGCTTTCGATCGACGCCAGCGAGCCTTTGTGGATAAAGTTCCGAGTCAAAGAAAAGGCAAGTCCAACCGTGGCCGTTGGTAGACTGAGACTCAAAAGCGGCGCGCCGGAAATGGTGGACACACAGATCCTGCGTGCGATGCCTCCGGGTGCGGTATTTGAAGATCTCGCCCTTGACGCTCAAAGCCGCGAACGCGTCATCGATGGTGCCATTGCAAACTTGAAGGAGCTCTACGTCTTTCCCGACCTGGCGCAGAAAATGGCCGATGCGCTAAAGAGCCATTTGAAAAGCGGCGACTACGATGGAACGACTGACGGCGTCGACTTCGCTTCTCTGCTCACCCAACATCTGCAAGCAGTGAACCAAGACAGGCATTTGTACGTCATTTACAATCCGTTCACGCAGCCCGCCGGTCGCTCAGAGCCCGGCGCCGCCGACCAGAAAGCGCAGATGGCGAAGCAGATGCAACGGATCAACTGTGGCTTCGAGAAGATCGAGATTCTGCCCGGAAACATTGGGTATCTAAAATTCAATATGTTTGCAGACCCTGCGATATGTGGCTCGACGGCTACCGCAGCGATGAATTTTCTTGCTCATGTCGACGCAGTTATTTTTGATCTTCGAAACAATGGCGGGGGTGATCCAAAGATGATTGCGCTGATCTCTTCCTACCTGTTTGATCAACCGACGCATCTAAATGACATCTTCAATCGTAAGGAAGACAGCACGACCCAATTTTGGACGCTGCCCTTCGTTCCTGGTGTCAGGTTGACTGGCAAACCTGCCTTTGTGCTGACGTCGAAGACCACATTCTCCGGGGCGGAGGAATTCTGTTACAACTTGAAAAACCTAAAACGTGCAACGATCGTCGGAGAAACGACTGGCGGAGGCGCTCACCCCGTCATGTCACGCCCCATAGATGATCATTTCGTAATTGGAGTACCGTTTGCGCGCGCGATAAATCCGATTTCGAAGACGAACTGGGAAGGTACCGGTGTCGAGCCCGACGTCTCGGTAAAGGCATCTGACGCGCTCGACGTTGCGATCGAATTGGCGACCAGGAAGATTCAAGCGAATTGACTACAGTGCGTCACCGAACCGGGTTGCTGGCAACCCTAGTAGGAGGAAAGCATGACCAGACCGTTCGAGCGGAGCCTGAAGACAAATGGCATCAGCCTGAATGTCGTCGAGCAGGGCCACGGCCCTTTTGTCTTGCTGTGCCACGGTTTTCCCGAAAGCTGGTACTCCTGGCGCCACCAGATCAGTGCGCTGGCCGATGCCGGCTTCCACGTCGTTGCCCCGGACATGCGCGGCTACGGCAAGAGCGATCGTCCCGAAGCGATCGATCAATACACCATGTTCCACCTGGTCGGCGATCTGGTGGGGCTGCTGGACGGGCTCGAGGCTTCCACGGCGGTCATCGTCGGCCATGATTGGGGCGCGAATATCGCTTGGCAGGCCGCGCGTATGCGTCCGGACCGTTTCCGTGCAATCGTCAGCCTCAGCGTGCCGTTTCGGCCGCGCAGTCCGGCGCGCCCAACCAGCCTGATGCCGCAATCGGCTGATGCGCAGTTTTACCAGCTGTACTTCCAGGAGCCCGGCGTCGCTGAAGCGGAGTTCGAGAAAGATCCTCGTTTGACGTTGCGCGCGATGCTTTACGGCGGATCCGGCGAAGGGGTTGCCGCGATCCGCGCATCAGCGGCAACTAGCGGACGAGCGCATGGCGTCGGCATGGTACCGCGCACTGGCGGTTGGTTGCCATCCAGCGCACCGCCCCTGCCGTCATGGCTTAGCGAAGCCGACCTCGATGTCTACGCTGGAGAATTTGCGCGGAGCGGCTTTCGCGGGCCTCTCAACTACTATCGCAACATCGATCGGAATTGGGAGCTGATGGCGGCGTTCGAGGGGACGAAGGTCACGGTGCCGGCGCTCTACATCGCCGGCGATCACGACATGGTCGTGGCGTTTCCGGGTGCAGCCGAGCAGATCGCCAACATGAAGCAGGACGTACCTCTGCTGCGCGAGGTCCAGATGCTCGCCGGCTGTGGGCATTGGACCCAGCAAGAACGTCCCGCAGAGGTCAGCGCCGCGGTCATCGAATTTCTGCGCGGACTTCCCAACTGAACTGGCAATCGGTCCTGTCGGCCGCCAGCGCTAGACCGGGCGTCCCTGACCCGGGCGTCCCTGACCCGAGCGGCCACCGAGCGAGCGGGCAGCGCCGTGAGTTGTTGAGAGTGATGTGTGGCGCTCCGTAGGGGAATCGAACCCCTATTTTGGCCTTGAGAGGGCCACGTCCTGACCGTTAGACGAACGGAGCTTCCGGTTTTTACGAACCTACCAAAGTAGGCTCGTTTTGCTCCCCGATGGGATGTCTACCGCGGTTAAGCCCTTGAACCTACATACATGGTAGGGTCAGAGGGGGGTATTTCTCACCCTAACCGCTAGACGAAGGGAGCGTGGTCTCAGGCAATAGCCTCGAAAACCGAAAACTGCAAGCCAGCTTGGTTCAGGGTTCGCTGACGAAGCGCAGTTTTCCTGCGGGTTTCAGGGTTTTTGCGTCGAAGGTGCGGATTTCGGTGGTCCCGCCTATATCGAGGGTCACCACCAGGCGGTCGCCGGCGATGCCGGTCGACACGATGCGGGCGCCCTTCGGCAGGGCCGCCGTGATGTCGGTCGTGGCGGCAGGGCTTCCCTCCCCGCGGTAAAAACGATAGCCGATGGCGATGAGGACCACGGTCACCGCGAGCGCCGAGGTCAGGCCCGCGATCAGCATCATCCGCCGCACCCGCGCGATCAGGGCGGCCTGCTCTTGGGTCGGTTCAGGGAACGTCGTTTCGGTCATATGCCGCTCTTTAGAGCATGACCGGGGAAAGTGAAAACCGGTTTTGTCGAAAAAGGTAAGTGTGAACGGGACGGAACAGGGCTTGTCGTCGCCTGGCGCCCAAAGGCTGGCCGTCGTCGTTCAGGGCGATGAGGGGTCGTCCCGGCTCGACCGTGTCCTCGCCCAGCGCCTGCCGGAATTGTCGCGGTCGCGGCTGAAGGCGCTGATCCTCGCCGGTTCCGTCACGGTGAAGGACGCTCCCGTCCGCGACCCTGCTTTTCATGTTGCCGAAGGCGACACGGTCGGGGTCGAGATTCCCCAAGCGGTCCCGCCGGAGCCGAAGGGCGAGGATATCGCGCTCGATATCATCTACGAGGACGACGACCTCATCGTCATCGACAAGCCGGCCGGCCTTGTGGTGCATCCCGCCGCCGGTCACGAAAGCGGCACGCTGGTCAACGCCCTGATCGCCCATTGCGGCGCGAGCCTTTCCGGCATCGGCGGCGTGCGGCGTCCGGGGATCGTCCATCGGCTGGACAAGGACACCACCGGCCTGATGGTGGTGGCGAAGAACGACCAGGCGCACCAGTCACTGACCGCGCAATTTGCCGACCATGGCCGCACCGGCGAGATGGAGCGCGGCTATATGGCCTTCATCTGGGGGGCGCCGAACCGCCAGCGCGGCACCATCGACGCGCCGATCGACCGCCACCCGTATGCGCGCGAGAAGATGGCGGTGCGCGAAGGCGGTCGCGAGGCGGTCACCCATTGGGAGCTAAGAGAAGTGTTTCAGGGGCAGGGCGGCAAGCCGGTCGCCTCCCTGCTCGCCTGCCGGCTCGAGACCGGACGGACCCACCAGATCCGGGTGCACCTCGCCCATATCGGCCATCCGCTGATGGGTGATTCCGTCTATGGGCCGCACTTCAAGACCAAGACCAGCCATCTCGGCCCCAAGGCACAGGCCGCGCTGGCCGCCCTTGGCCGCCAAGCGCTCCACGCTTATCTCCTTACCATCGAGCATCCGCGTACCGGAGAAGTTTTGCACTGGGAAGCTCCTCTACCGGAGGATTTGCTTCTCCTGGAACGCGCGCTGGAGGCGGCGCTATGACGCATCCCCTGGAAAAGCCTTGATATGACAAAAGGTTATATCAGCCACACGGGGACGTGACGTCAGCAATCCTTCCCTATCGGGGCCCCTTGGGTGTATGTTGCGGGTGCGTTGAATATCCAACGCGGAACATCGCAAGCCGGCCGGCTTTAACACAGCGGCCGCCTGCCAGGCCCGCCGCTATCGGGGGCCTGAACCACTGGAGGGCGCAAGTATGGCCCGTACAGCCTCGTTACCGGTTCTCAATGGAGAATCCGGTCTTTCTAGATACCTCGCCGAGATCCGTCGGTTCCCGATGCTGGAACCGCAGGAGGAATATATGCTCGCGAAACGTTGGCGCGAGCACGACGATCGCGACGCGGCACATAAACTCGTCACCAGCCACCTCAGGCTCGTGGCCAAGATCGCCATGGGCTATCGCGGCTACGGCTTGCCGATATCCGAAGTCGTTTCGGAAGGCAATGTCGGCCTGATGCAGGCGGTGAAACGGTTCGAGCCCGAAAAGGGCTTCCGTCTCGCCACCTACGCCATGTGGTGGATCAAGGCGTCGATACAAGAGTACATCCTGCGTTCCTGGTCGCTCGTGAAAATGGGCACCACCGCGAACCAGAAGAAACTGTTCTTCAACCTGCGCAAGGCGAAGAGCAAGATCTCCGCGCTGGACGAGGGTGATCTCCACCCCGACCAGGTGAAGCTGATTGCGAGCCGCCTCGGCGTGACGGATCAGGACGTGATCGACATGAACCGCCGCCTCGGCGGGGACGCGTCGCTCAACGCGCCGATCCGCGACGACGGCGAAGCGGGCGAATGGCAGGACTGGCTGGTCGACACCGCGCCGAACGCGGAAGCCCTGATGGCGGAGAGCGAAGAGTTCGATCATCGCCGCCAGGCTTTGACCGGCGCCATCAACGTGCTCAACCCGCGCGAACGCCGCATCTTCGAGGCGCGGCGCCTCGCCGACGAGCCGATGACGCTGGAAGACCTCGCCGCCGAATTCGGCGTGTCGCGCGAACGCGTGCGGCAGATCGAGGTCCGCGCTTTCGAGAAGGTGCAATCGGCCGTCAAGGGCACGATCGCCAGGCAGGAAGCGGCGCTCGAAGCCGCCCACTAACGGGGCGACAGCACAGCATGTTAGAGCCGGCGGCAACGCCGGCTTTTTCTTTGTCCTAGAGCTTGATGGGATAAGGTCGAATTGTATCCGGCTGGGCGCCGCCCCTTTCACCTCTCCCGCAGGGAGAGGTCGGCGCGTAGCGCCGGGTGAGGGGATTTGCTCTATCGAGGGACCGCAACCCCTCACCCGCGCCTTTGGCGCGACCTCTCCCTGTGGGAGAGGTGAACTTGCGGCGGGGCCGATTCAACCAACTACCATCACGCTCTACTCGCCCCACTCCCGCGCCATCGTCGCCAACGCGCAGCCCTCGCAATAGCGGGCGTCCTTGAAGTCGATCCAGTTATGGGCGTAGACGCGCTCGAGCGGGATGCTGTAGCGGGTGCGCAGAACCCTCACCAGGACGCGCCACGCCGCGACTTGCGCCTCTGTGGGTCCCCGCGTCACGTCGGGGTAATTGCCGGCGAATTCGACGCCGATCGAATTGCCGGCGACGACCTGGTGATAGGTCGGGCCGTTGTCGATATATTTGTTGTCGTTACGGTTGGCGCCGTCGCCGTGGGTCGTCACCAGCTTCTCGTCGACCGCCCAATAGACCGTGCCGTCGGTCTCGACCCATACCATCACGCCGCGCCGGCTCGGGTTCTTCGATTGCGCCTGCGCGCCGCTGCGGGCAGAGCCTGCCGGTCCCTCGGTCTGGTGCACGATGATGTTGCGCCAGGGATGGGCTGTTGCGACATCGCCCCACGGCGCGAGCCACACCATCTTGAGACCGGGGATGTCGGGTGTGCCCGAGGATCGCGCGATCGCCGCAAGATCAGGTGTCTGCGCGAAGGCCGACGTGACGAGCGCTGCGGTGCAAAGCGTCGCCGCAAGCAGGCGAAGGTTCATGCATCAGCCCCCGTGACGCGGCCTCAGAGCGTTTTCGGTTCTGATTAGAACCGAAGCTCTAGATTCTTGTTTTGACGCGTTTTCTTCACGCGAACCGGTGTCCACTTCGCTCGAAAACGCTCTAGTAGCACGGCTCACGCCGTCTTGCGCCTCACGATGTCAGGCATGTCGGGGATTTCGGGCACCAGCGGCGGCGCCGGCTCGGAGATCGCGTAGCCGTCGCGGCCGCGCTTCTTGGCGTCATAGAGCGCCTGGTCGGCGACGGCGATCAGACGGTCCGGATAGGCGCCGATCTCCCTGGTCCATTGCGCAACCCCGATCGACACCGCGATCGGGATCTCCTTGCCCGAGCATTCCGCAGCATCCGCCCGGCACACGTCCAGCACGCGGCGGGCGATCATCGCCCCCTCGCGCAGCGTAGACGACGGCAGCACGATGCAGAACTCGTCGCCGCCGCTGCGCGCCAGCATGTCGCCGGGCCGCAACCGGGTCTGCGCCATCAGCGCGAAATGCTGCAGGCAGGCGTCGCCGGCGGCATGGCCATGGGTGTCGTTGATGCCTTTGAAGCCGTCGAGGTCGATCACGAGCAGCGCGAACGGCTCGCCGCTGCGGACGGAGCGGGCGCATTCCTCGGTCAGCCGCTGCACCAGATGCCTGCGATTGCCGACCCCGGTAAGGTCGTCCACCAGCGCGAGATCGGCGACCTCGTTGCGCAGCCGGTCGATCGCCATCAAGAGCAGGCCGAAGTTCCAGGCCATCGACAGGAATATCACGATCAGGATCAGGGCTGCCTGGATCCCGTTGAAGTCGACGATCGAGAGATTGCCCCCGACCTGCAGCAGCGCGAGGACCGAGCGAGCGGCATAGGCGATGACGAGAAGGACGCCGCAGATGGCGGCCAGCCGGGCGCCGGCATTCTGGTCGTCGCGCCGCAGCAAATGCAACGTGATCGCGGCCGGGACGATCTGTCCGAGGGAATAGATGGCGATCCGCACCGGCATGTCGTCCTGCACGAACTGGAAATAGGCGAGGCCGATGCAGGTCAGGCCGGTGCCGAGCGCGGGGAGGCGCCAGGAGATCGGCACATTGTAGAACCGCTGGACGCCCATCACGACGAACCAGCACGCGAAGATCAGGAGCGCGTTGCAGCCGACCAGCAGCAAGGGGAAGTCGACGACGCCGCGCAGCATCGAGGCCGCCGCGCCCGCAGTTGCCGTAAACGCCGCGGCGGTCCAGAACCGCGCCGCCTCGAACTTGGGATAGCAGCGCAGCACGTAGACCCAGACGAGGCCGAGCGCGAAAAAGTTGGTGACGGATACCGTCCACAGCGTCGGAACGCTCAGCACCGCAAATCCAGGATCTGCATCCTGCCCCTTCCGTCAAGTGAACGGGCCGCCCGTGACGGCTCTCCTGCGGCCGGCAACATGCCGTCGTTTGGCTTAACGGAATCTCAATTCGATCGCCTATTCGCTGCTGTGGTTTTGAATCGATGAAGATCGAATTTCCGCAGCATTAACCTTATCGGGTCGGCTGTTCGATGACGCCGTGAGCAGCGGCTCGCGGCGGAACACGGCTGGCTCGACGAAAAATCGCGTCAAAAGGCACAACAGTTGTGGATAACACGATGACAGCGAGGTGACAGCCCGCGGCAGCACGCCGCGAATCTGTTGAGCTTGTCTCCTGAGGATGTTGCGAGGTTGGCCCTCCGCCAAGCATGCCTCGGTGTCGCGTTCAATCCATTAAACCCTGAGAGGATACTATGGCTAAGAAAGCGAAGAAGGCGAAAAAGGCGAAGAAGGCCACCAAGAAGAAGAAGGCCAAGAAGTAGCTGTTTCAGCCCGGGCGGCGGCGCGCGCTCGCCCTGCCCGGGCGCTCAAACCGGGGTTGTCAAACCGGCGGGCTTTCGGCCCGCCGTTTGATTTTGTGCTCCCCCGATCGGCGCGCATCGCAAGGCGCCACGTGCTACCGCCCGCCATCCCGCGCCAGCACCATCCGCTCCGCCTCGCGGATCACGTCCAGCGGCACCCACGGCTTCGACCAGAATTTCGCGCCGTCCGGCAGCTTCCGCCGCAGCGGCTTGCCCGAGGTGACGATGACGCCGAGGGCGGGATTGCAGCGCTTGGCGATATGGGCGAGCTCGACGCCGTCCTTGTAGCCGGCGAGCTCGACGTCGGTCATCATCAGATCGAGGCCCTCGCCGTCGCGCTGCAAAACCGCCTCCGCGGCTTCGGCGCTGGCGCATTCGATCACATCGAAATCACTCTCTTCCAGCAAGAGCCCGATCATCTGCCGCTGCATCGGGTCGTCTTCAACGATGAGCGCTTTTGCGCGAAGCGGCCTTGCCCGTTCCATCGGCGCCTCCCGTTTCGTGAAATAAAACAGGTTAAAGCCTGCGCCGCGATCTGGTTCAGTTCCAATGTGAAAAACTTGCGGAACCCTGTGCTACAGATGGGTCTCCTCATCTGTGGGAGCTGGACCGAATGACTGCAATCTCGGGAAGTGCGGTGGCCGTGACGGGGGCCGCCAGCGGCATCGGCCGGGCGCTCGCGCTCGAGCTTGCCGCACGCGGCGCCGATCTCGCGCTGGCGGACCGCGACGAGGCCGGCCTTGCCGCGGTGGCCGCCGAGATCGGCAAGGCGACCCCGCGGAAAGTCACGGTGCATCGCGTCGATGTCGGCGAGGCCAGTCAAATCGCGGGCTTCGCGGAAGCCGCGACCAGCGCGCATCCGTCCCTCAACATCCTCATCAACAATGCAGGGGTCGCCCTGCTCGGCCAGTTCCACGAGATCGACCAGGCGCAGATGGAATGGCTGTTCAACATCAACTTCTGGGGCACGGTGCATGCGACGCGGGCGTTGCTGCCGCAGCTTGCGCGCCAACGCGCAGCGCATATCGTCAACGTCTCCTCGATCTTCGGCATCGTCGCGCCGCCCGGCCAGACCGCCTATTGCGCCTCCAAATTCGCGGTGCGCGGCTTCTCCGAAAGCCTGCGGCATGAGCTTGCCGTCGCGGCAAGCCCGGTGCGGCTGTCGGTGGTGCATCCCGGCGGCGTCGCCACCAACATCGTCCGCAATTCCCGCACCGGCGTCGGCGTAGCCGACAATACGCGGCGGGCGCAGTTGATCGAACGGTTCGATGCGGCGGCCCAGACGACACCGGCCGCCGCCGCGCGCACCATCATCGATGGCATCGAGCAGAACCGGCCGCGCATCCTGATCGGCCGCGACGCCCGCTTGATGGACCTGCTGCAACGCTTCCTGCCGGGGACGTATTGGTCGGTGCTGCAGCGGCGGCTCGGGAACAAGCCGGCGCAAGCAGGGAAGTGAGGCGCCGATCATGTCGGCGATTGATCGATCACTCCGTTCAACGCAAAATCGAAGATATCGTAGTTGTGAAGCGGCCCGGCCTTCGCTCGCTTCCGGTATTCTTCGTTGACCGGCCGCGAAAGCAGAAACGGAACCTTCTGTTCGCCCAAGCCGCCATGAGAGCGAAGCCGGTGGCCAGCCAGTTGGCTTAGATTGTGATCCTCCCGCCGGGCGCCGACTACCGTCCGCCTGTCGCCGAACACCGCGAAATCTCCTTCCCTATCGATAGGGAGTTCGAATTGCTTGCAGACCTGCTGCTTGTCCAGAACCAGTTCGATTCCGGGAAGCGTTCGGGCAAACGCCATCATGGCCTGGATGTCACCGGACTTCTTCAGATGCACGCGAACGAACGAGCCTAGCGCGCCGTGATGCCGAACGAATGGATCGGCGATCGGGCAGATGACACGAACGGATCCTTCGCCGAAATGCGAATTCAGTTCGTCTTCCAGATAGACGACGTTCGGCGTGCCGTCCCTGGCGGATTTGTCGTTCATGCCGTGATCGGCTGTAATCGCGACGGTCGCACCGAGCGCGATCAGCGCCGCGACCGCCTTATCCACCGCCTGATGATAGGCATTCGCCTCCGGCTCGCCCGGCGCGTGCTTGTGCTGCACGTAATCGGAGGTCGAGAGATACATGAGATCCGGACGTTCCGTCGACAGAAGCCTGATGCCGGCGTCAAAGACGAACATCGACAGATCCGCCGAGTATTGATCCGGCGTGGACCGGCCGACCAGCTTCTCGACATCTTCGATGCCATTCTCCTTGAGATTGGCCTTGCCGGCATATTCCGACGAAAAGTTTATTCCTTGCATTTCGTAGGCCAGCACTTTGAGCAGCTTGTCCTTGGCGGTGACGACGGCTGTCTTGACGCCGGCGCAGCTCAACGCGCCGAGGATGGTGCCGCACCGCAGCCGCTTGGCGTCGGTGACCATGATCTCTTTGCCGGTTTCGGAATCGAGGTAGTAATTGCCGTTGATGCCGTGCACGACGGGCGGCACACCGGTCACGATCGACGTATTGTTGGTGTTCGTCGTGCTGGGCATCGAGCAGTCGGCGATCGCTGCAAGACCGTTCTCCTTGAACGACTTCATCGTCGGCAGCGTGCCGTTGGCTATTCCGTGTTCGAGGTAGGCCGGGTCGAAGCCGTCAACGCAGATCACCACCGTGGGACGTTTTGGCGCGGCGTAGGATCGTCCATTTACTTCGACGCCCGTCTCCGAAAGACAGGACGGTGCAATGCGTTGATTCATGCGTGATGCTCCTGCCTTGACGCGATGGGATGGATTGAGATGACAAACTCAGCCTCGCCGATTGCCTCTAAACATGCCGCCACATTCGAGGCTGACGAGGTGAGTTTCAATCGAATAAATTGCCTCGATATGTGAGTTTTGGTAGATTAACGTCGACCGTCAGGGACACTCGGGGGACCGCTGTGAAGGCACGCGAATTGCCACTTTCGGCTTTAAGAGCTTTTGCGATCGCCGCGCGCGCTCCAAGTCTCGCCGCAGCCGCCAGTGAGTTGGGCGTGACACACGGCGCGATCAGTAAGCAGATCAGCGTGCTTGAGAACTGGCTCGGGCAGCGGATGTTCATGCGCGAAGGCAGACGCCTCGTACTCACGCCCCTAGGACAGATGCTTGCCGACAAGCTTGGTCAGTCGATCGACGACATCCAGGGCGCATGCGATTACGTTCGTCATCGCAAAGGTCAGCTTGTCGTGTCGGTCGAGGCCCCGACGACGATGGCGATGTATTGGTTGCTGCCGCAGCTCCTTGGCTTTCAGCAGGAAAACCCCAACATCACCGTTTGGACCGCGACTCGGCATACAGGCCAAAACCCGGACCTGTCTTCGACCGACATCGTCATCACGCGAGGCAATCCGTCAATCCCGCGCCTGCATGCAACAAAGCTGTTGTTTGAAGAGCGATTGACCGTGATCTCATCACCATCGCTGCTGAGCCAACTTCCGGTCAAGAAGCCGATCGATGTAACCCGTCATCGTTTGATCGCCTCCGCCACTCGTCCAGGCCAATGGGAGGCATGGCTCGATTACGTCGGCGTCGACCATCCAATAATGGAGGGAGGCCACCGCTTCGATCATCTGTTCGTGGCCATGCACGCCGTACGCGACGGGCTGGGGTCGATCATCGCCCCTCAAAATCTTTTTGAAGCAAGCATCGCGAAGCGGGAGTTCGCGGCGCCGCTGCCCGATCTGGTGATCAAGGGCGCCCCGTACTTCGTCCACCGCACGCCGCGCGCCGAAGGCAGGCATATCAATCGGTTCACCGACTGGCTTCATCGTGCCGCCGAAGGATCTGGTGGGAGAGAACGGCAGTCTCGAGCGCCTGGCCGCAAATCCCCCGCCTGACATTGCCTTCAACGCGAGCTTGAATTCGGCATCCGGCGACGCCCCGTGCCGATAATAAGGCGTCTCCCCAATCCCGACGACGGCCACGCAGCCCCTGAGCGTGCGATCGGCCCGTCCCGTTATGCCTTCTTTTCCGACGACTGGTGCCGGCGATGATCGCCCAGAGCGCCTGTTTCGGCAAGGCGTGCGAAGTGGTCCTCGTCATAGCCGAGCACGTCGCGCAGCACCTGTTCCGTGTGCTGCCCGACGGCCGGCGCGGCGACGGGATCCGCGATCGGGGTGTGCGAATATCGGATCGGCAGTCTTACGTTCGGGACCCATCCGACCGTGGGATGCGGGATGCGCGTCACGATCACGCGCTCTCTCGCTTCCGGAGAGCGAATGGCCTCGCCGACGCTGCGCACCTGGCCCGAAGGCACGCCCGCCGCCCGCATCCGCGCTTGCCAATACGACCAAGGCTGCTGCGCGAAAACTTCGCCAAGGATCGCGAACAATTCATCGCGCCGGCGGATGCGTTCGGGTCCGGTTGCATAGATTTCGGCCGAGGCCAGGTCAGGGCGACCGATCACCTGCGACATCAATCGTTGAAAGATCTTGTCGTTGCCGCAATTGATATAGAAGGAGCGGTCCTGTGCCTGAAACACGCCCGAGGGGCAGGTGTCGGGAGACGTATTGCCGTGCCGCTGCGGATCTGCGCCGCTGAACAAATGTTGCAGCGTCGCGTAGCCGGTCATCAACACGGCATTGTCGAACAACGACACCTCGATGGCCTGCCCGAGGCCGCTCCGCTCGCGCGCGACTACCGCACCGAGTATCGCGTTGGATGCCATCATCGCCGTGCTGATATCCATGACCGGCGACAACGCGCGCACGCCCTCGCGATCGGCGTAGCCGTTCATGGAAACAAACCCGCTCTCGACCTGCACGATCGGATCAAAACCGAGCCTGTCAGCGGATGCGCCGTCACGGCCATAGGCCGACACCGAGCAATAGACGATCTCCGGCTTGATCTTGCGGCAATCGTCGTAGTCGAGCCCTAGCCGCTTCATGACCCCGGTCGAGAAATTCTCGACGACCACATCCGCCCTCGCGATCAGCTCGCGCACGATCTTGAGGCCGTCTGCCGATTTCAGATCGATCGCCACGCTGCGCTTGTTGCGGTTGGTCCAGAGAAACGGCGCGCCATGCATGAGGTCGGGGTGCACGGGGGGATAGCGGCGAAGATCGTCGCCCTTCCCGGGCGCCTCGATCTTGATGACCTCCGCGCCCATGTCGGCGAGGATCATCGTGGCAAGCGGTCCCGCGATGAAGTGCGAGAAATCGATAACGCGGATTCCGTCCAGGGCCTTTGGCGCATCGGATGGACGCGGCGTATGTTCCGGAAATTCCGTTTCAAGCTGATCCAGCATTTTTCCTACCCTATCGGTTTGTCGCACCAATTGCTGATTGTCGTGACCAATGTCCTAGAGATCCAGGACCAGCGTCGGCGATTTCGAGCCCGAGCAGCAGATCATCATGGTCCTGTTTGCCGCTCGTTCCTCCCCGCTGAGAAACTGGTCGCGGTGATCCGGAATCCCCTCGATCACGCGGGTCTCGCAGGTGCCACAGACACCTTCGGCACAGGCGTAATTCGCCGGTATCCCCGCATCCAACAGCGCGTTCAGGATCGTCTTGCCCGGCTCGACCGCTATCGTTCGGCCGCTTCGCGCCAGCCTCACCTCAAACCCACCTTCGGCGGTCGGCTTTTTCCTTGCCTTGAAATATTCCACATGCACGTGGTCGGCGGGCCGCTTGGTGGTCGCCGCTTCGAATGCCTCCAGCATCGACACGGGACCGCAGCAATAGAGATGCGCATCCACTGGTGCGCCTTTGACAATCGCCGCAAGGTCGAGCTTGCGGCCCAGCGGCGCGTGGTCGAAGGTCACGTGCAGGTTTTGTTGACCACAGGGTCGAAGCACACGCAAATCGTCGAGGAACGCCGCAGCGAAACGTGTCCTTGCGGCGTAGAAGAGCTGCCAGGAGCGACCGAGCGCCTCGAGGCGGCGGATCATCGAAAGCAGTGGCGTGATTCCGATTCCACCCGCGATCAGCACCGAATGGGCGGCGTTCTCCTGAAGGACAAAGTTGTTCCTGGGATGCGAGATCGTCATGATATCGCCGACCCGCACCGTGTCATGGATGAGCCTGGAGCCGCCTCGACCTGCGTCATCGCGGTTGACCGCAACGACATAGCGCTTCCGTTCGCTCTGGTCGTTTACGAGCGAGTAGCTGCGGATCATTCCGTTCGGCAGATGAAGATCGATATGGCAACCGGCCGTGAAAGGAACGAGATCGCCGCCTCCGGGAGCGACCAGTTCGTATGAATTGATGCTCTCGGCCTCGTAGCCGATCCGTTTAACGCGGAGCTGCATGGTGCTCTCAGCCATGAGCTTCGGCGCCTCCGCGTGCACGATGATTGCGCTTGATGCGGGCGGCCCTGCTCACAGCTTGTATCCGAAATCAGCGCCAAGCTCGGCGCGCATGAAACGGGCGCCGACGTCGACCCACGAGTCCTCCGGCGGCAGTTGCAGCGACACGGCGCGCACCATGAACACATCGGGATCGGTGACGCCTTTCGGCCTGGTGCCATGATCGCGATAGGCGCCCAGGGTCTCGAGCAACAGCCGCCGGGTCATCGCGATTCCGGTGTCGCTGGAGCAGAGATTCTCCTTGGTGCGGTCGAAGATCGGCGAAACACCGCTCTGGCATGCGCCATCCTGCACCCACAGGCCCGGCAGCCCCGAGAACCAGGTGGCCTGCTGCGCCTGGTAGTCGAACTGGAATCCGTTCTGCGGATTGTACTTCGACCAGTACCCCGCATAGGGAACGGTCGGAGGATGCTGGACCAGCGAATGGCGGCTGGCGTGCCCGCTCTCGCGGCCATTGTGCCCCTCTTCAAAGATCTGACGGGTCTTCGGCAATAATGGCTGCGAGGGGTGATAGGAGAACATGATGCAGAGCGTGTTCTCGTCATCGATCGGCACCCAGGCGTGCCCGCTCAGATCCGGAAACGGCGACAACGGCGGGACGAGCGTATAGAAGGGCAGCATGAACTGATTGACGCGCCAGTACAGCGTGTTCTCGTCGTAGTTCCGCCGCGCAGCGATGCTCATGCCGAAATCCTGCTTGATGCATTCGAACGTCGGACGGAGATCGCGCTTCTGAATCCACGCGCTCGTGGTGCCCTGCGAGTCGAGCCGGCCATGAAGCAACGGCGCGTGAGCGGAATCGATCTCGCCCTCGACCGCCTGCAGCCAGTTGCACTCCTGGACCCGCACGGAGATGTGCACCTGCTCCGCCGGGACCAGATTCCATTCCAGGTTCGGAAGCGGCGGAGGATTGGCAGCGTCCGGCCCCATGTAGGTCCAGAGCATCCCGTTGCGCTCCTGGCACGGATAGGCCTTGATCCGAACGCGTTCCTTCAGGCGACTGCGAACCGGCTCGGCCGGCATATCCGTTGCAGCGCCTGTCACATCGAACTTCCAGCCGTGATAGACGCATCGCAATCCGCAATCTTCGTTGCGGCCGAAGATCAGCGGCGCGCCGCGATGCGGGCATGCATGATCGACCAGTCCGACGCGGCCCTCGGTATCGCGGAAGGCGACCAGATCTTCGCCCAATAGCCGGATGCGCTTCGGCTGGCCGTCACTGACGAGATCGGCTGACGGCAGAAAGGGAATCCAGTACAGCCGGAACAGCTCTCCAAGGGGCGTGCCCTTTCCGACCCTCACCAGCCTTTCATTGTCTTCGTGCGACAGCATGAGCTCTCTCCGTTCGATTCAACAATTCGCGCCGAAGCGCTATTTGGCTGCGCGTTCGAGGAGAGCAGCGATGCGGGGCGACAGACCCAGATCGCGAGCGGTCCAGAGCGGATCGGATGCGGCAAGCGGCCTTCGGGGAACGGGAGGCTCTTGGCCTGACTCCACCAGGCGCACGATCTGTTCGATCCGCCGTCGTTCGAGCTCTCTGAGGGTGTCCTCGACGACAAACCCCTCAGCGATACAGCCCGGGAGCTCGGGATAGGCGAGCCGCAAGAGCCATTTGCCTGGCTCGGTTTCGACGGCTTCAGCCTCGAGGAGATACGGGACCGACAAAAACTCGCGCAGATCCAAAACCATCCTCCCTGCACGAACCTTGATCCGTTCGCGTCCGCATTTGTTACGTATACGTACTATGTCGATTGCTATCTTGCAAGGGCCGATGCGGCCTTTCGGGCTCGCGTTTCGGATCCGATCCGCTCCCGGCCCTCCGCCCAAGGGCCGCCCAAGGGTTGAGGACGGAACACCAAGCTGCTAACGGCTATGGCAACTTTCGCGTCAGAATGGACTACAGCTCAGGTCGACAACGGCATGTCAGCCGACAAGGCAATGAAGACGGATTCAGTTGCGGAGCTCGCGCGCAACTGGCAGCTCGAGGGCGGCATCGGCTTTCTCCTTCGGCTGCTCGAAGCCCGCTACGATGTCCTCTATCAAAAGGTGACGCGCCAGAGCGACATCACCCCCCGGCAGTTCGGCGTGCTCATGGCGCTCTATCAACGAGGCCCCCTCACGCCATCGGTGCTCGCGGAGCACATCAGTTGCGACCGCAATACGCTGAGCGAAATGCTCAAGCGAATGACGACGCGAAAGCTGATCTCGAAGAAGAGCAATGCGGACGACCGCCGGTCCGTGCAGGTTCAGATCACGGCCAAGGGAGAGACAGCTCTCTTGAGTGTGGTTCCCGCCGCTGCCGAACTGCAGGATCTGATGCTGGCGCCATTGCGCAAGGAAGATCGCGCGCATTTTCTCAAATGCATGCTGGCGATTGCAAAGGCGATGCCGTCGGACTCTTCTGCATCATCCGGGGATTAACGTTCCTCCGCAGCATCTCCGGCGAGAGCGCCATTGCCGCCCTCGCCCAACCAACCCGGCGATCCGCACGGCTCAGGACGCGATCCCATCGAGATCGATCATATCGCCGACCGGAATCCAGTTCGCACCATCGAAGCGGGCGATCTGAAGGTTGTGGATGGCGCGATAGTCGGTTGGCGAATTGCTCACCTTGATCCCATCCAGGAAGAGCGGCGGTAGTTCACCTTTGAGCGATGTCGCCTGCTTCAAGAGATTTTCCCGCGTCAGATCGCTGCCGCAGCGCTTGAGGACCTGCTCGATCATATAGGCATTGTTGTAGCCTGGCGTGGCCGTATTGTCGTCGATGCCGATCGAGGGCATGTACTTCTTCATGAACTCGACATAGGCCTTCACCCTTGGCTTATCCTGGTGTTTCGGATCGGTCACCACGATCTCCCACCATGCCGAGATCAAGCCCTTGGCGTTGTCCAGGCCGGCCGGGGCAAGCGTGCCTCCGATCGAGCTGCAGTTCGAATTGACGACGTGCAGCGGCTTCCAGCCCATTGCCGCCACCTTTCGGATGCCTTGCGCGGCAAATTTGGAGTAGGTCAGTTGGACGAACACATCGGCGCCCGCAGCCCTGCAATCGGCGACCTGATTGTCGATGGTGGGCTCGGTGATCTCGTGACTGACCTCCTTGACAAGGGCGCTCGCCTTGCCGCCCAGCCCCTTCTTGAGCCCGCGCAGGAAGTCCTTGCCGAGGTCATCGTTGACATATTGGACCGCGATCCTGGCATTCGGTTTTTCGCTCAGGATAAACGTCGCCAAGGCGGCGCCTTGCGCGACATAGATCGGGTAGAACGGAATGATCCAGGGGAACTCCTTCGGATCGTTGAAGCGCTCGGCGCCTGACGTCAGGAACAGGCTCGGCACCTTCTTGGCGTTCAGATATTTTTGTACGGCGGCGTTGGTTGCGGTCCCCAGGAAGCCGGCGATCGCGAACACCTCCTCCGACTCCACGAGCTTGCGCGTCTGCTCGACGGCCTTCGGCGGCGAAAACGCATTGTCCAGCGAAATCAGGTTGATCTTCCTGCCGTTGATGCCGCCATTGTCGTTGACCATCTGGAAATAGGCAGTCTGTGCCTGTCCATAGACGCCGTAGCCGGACGCCGGTCCGCTATAGGGCGCGGTGGTCCCGAGCTTGATTTCGGTGTCGGTTACTCCGGGTCCGTAATTATTTGCAGCGCGTGCGCGCGACCCTCGACCGAACGTGAGTGCGGTTGCGCCGAGGCCGGCGATCGTTGTTCGCCGCGAGATCAATGTCATTTCGGCTCCTCCCTTTCATTTTGGCTGTAATTGAATGCTGCAACGGGCCTGCTGCTCTTCCGGCAGCGTGAGGCCCGGTGAGCTAGACGAACGAAACGCTCACCGGAGCGAACCCTGAAATCCTGGCCTCGTAGAATTCGCCTGCGGAGACCGACGACACCGGTCCCAGCGCGCCGGTCAGCACGACATCGCCACACCGCAGCGGCTGGCCGGCTTTTGCCATGGTGCGCGCAAGCCAGAGCGCGGCGCGCAGGGGATGGCCGAGACAGGCCGCGCCGCAGCCAACGGAGACGATGGCGCCGTTGCGCGTCATCGTCATGCCGCAGGCTTCCAGATCGACATCGGTCAGGCGGCGCGGAGAGGCGCCGAGCACATAGCGGGCGCTCGAACCGTTATCCGCCACCGTATCGAGGATCGTGATCTTCCAATCGCGGATACGGCTGTCGACCACTTCGAGCGCGGGGACGACATACGCCGTCGATCGCATCAATTCGCCGAGCGTGATGTCATCGTCCGCCAGATCCCGCTCGAGCACGAGCGCCACCTCCGCCTCGACACGCGGCTGGATCAGTCGCGCGACCTCGATCCGTTCGCCGGTCGGGACCTCCATGTCGGCAAACAGCGCGCCATAGTCGGGCTGATCGACGCCAAGCTGCTGCTGGACTGCTTTCGACGTCAGGCCGATCTTTCGGCCCACGAGCCGGCGGCCGCCGGCAATCCCGCGCCTGACAACTTCGGCCTGAATGGCATAAGCCACCTCCACCCGTCCCTCGCCGATCTCGCTTGCGATCGGCGCAATCGGGCGGCATGCCACCTCCGCTTCCTGCAGGCGTGTCGCGATGTTGTCGACGATATTACTCATGGCCGATCCAGGAAATCAGAAACGAGGGCGTTGAATTCGTCGGCCTTCTCCCACTGTGCCCAGTGCCCGCATTTGGGGAAGACGTGAAGCTGCGCATTCGGCATGGTCTTCAGCAGGATGAAGCTGGAATCGAGCGGCACCACCCGATCCTCGCGCCCCCAGACCAGAAGCGTGCGATGCTTCAAGCCGCCCAGGTTTTCACGCCAGATATCGAGCGGCGGCCGCTTGAAGATGTCGATGACATCGGAACGCGTGGCGGCCTTGAGCCGCTCGGCCATCAGCTCTTCGGTGATCGAGGACTGGTCGAACACCAACAGATCGATCACGCCCTTCAGCTTCTGCAAGGTCGGCCCCTCGCCGGCATGGAACATCGCCATCCGCCGCAGGCCTTCGGTCGGCATCGGCGAGAAGATCGCCTGGCTGCCGCCGGTCCCCATCAGCACCAGCCGGTTGACCCGTTCAGGCGCGCGCAAGGCCACCATCAACGATGTCGCGCCTCCGAGGGAGTTGCCGACGAAGCTCGCCTTCTTGACGTCGATCGCGTCCATGAACGCGCGGGTGAAATCTCCCATCGCTTCGAAGATCGGACCGTCCTTCAGCTTCCCTTCGGTCTCGCCAAATCCGGGAAGGTCGAACACGATCACGCGGCGACGCGCGGCGAGCGCCTCGACATTCTTGCGATAATTGCTCAGGCCGGACGCGCCCGGACCGCCGCCATGGATGAGGAGCGTGGGCTCCCCCTGCCCGACGTCGTAGTAATGCGTGCGCGTCCCCGCGACATCGACATGCTTGCCTTTCAGTTCCACTGCTAATCTCCGACTTCGATGATGAATTCTGTCAGCCTCGCGCGGTCGCCTGCAGATAGGCGTCGCGCAGTTTCCGCTTGAAGATTTTTCCGCTCGCCTCGCGTGGCAGCGCGTCATGAAACACGAACCGCTTCGGGATCTTAAACCGGGCGATGTGGCGCTCCAGGAATGTCGTGATGGCTTCGGGCCGAAGCTGAATTGCGCCCTCCGCTTCGATGGCGGCGACCAGGCTTTCTCCGAACTCCTCGTCGGGTGCACCGAACACCGCGCAGTCCCGTACGCCCGGACAGTTCACCAGGACATTTTCGATCTCTGCGGGATAGATGTTGACGCCGCCGGAGATCACCATGTCGCGCTTGCGGTCGCAGATGAACAGATAGCCGTCGGCATCGACGTAGCCGACATCGCCGCAGGTCACGAGGCCGCCCCGATCGATCTCCTCCCGCTGCTGCGGCCGGCCGTGATAGGTGAAATCGGCATAGGCTTCCGTGCGCAGGTAGATATCGCCGGTCTGTCCGGTGCCGAGCTCATGGCCCTCGTCGTCGTAGATGCGCAAAGTCGTGCCAGGCATCGCCCTGCCGACGGTGCCGGGATGCGAAAGCCATTCCAGCGAGTTGCAGCCGACGGCTGGCCCAGTTTCGGTCGCGCCGTAGGTTTCGTGGATCACCGGCCCCCACCAGTCGATCATGCGCCGCTTGACGTCAGGCGGGCACGCGGCGCCGGTGTGGGTCGCCCAGCGAATGGAAGAGACGTCGTATCGCGACCGGACCTCGTCGCTGAGCCGAAGCAGGCGCACGAACATGGTCGGCACCATCGTGAGATGGGTGATGCGATGCTGCTCGATCGTCTTCAGCAATTCTTCGGGATCGAAATTGTGCTGGAGGATCACGAGGTCGGCATGCTGAAAGGCCTGCCTGGCAAATGCCCCGGGAGAGGCGTGATAGAGCGGGCCGCACACAAACGCGCGCATGCCCTCCTCGATCCCGTAGATCCGCCGAAGCAAGATCGCGTTCTTGCTGACTTGCTCCGCGTTCATCGGCGCGCGCCGCACGCCCTTTGGCCGGCCCGTGGTGCCGGAGGTGTAGATCATGGTGCCGCGCGGAGCCCGTGCCGGCTCCGACCATTCGGCAAAGCCGTCCCGATAGGGAGCCCAGGCACGCGCGAGCGAAAGAGCGTCCGAGGAGGCCGCGACGTCGGACGTCGCAGAAAACGTTGGAAGGTCCGCGGGAATTGCGGCGGCAATACCCTGTAGCAGGCCGGTATGGCCGATCAGCGCGTGCGGCGTACAATCAGCGAGGATGTAGCGGATTTCGTCAGCGCTGCTGTGCCAGTTGAGCGGCACGACATACGCCCCGAGCAGGGACGCGGCGTGCATCACTTCGAAATAGACCGGGTCATTCCGGATCAGGAGAGCGATCGCATCGCCTTCGCTGACGCCCGCAGCCGCAAGCGCCGATGCCGCGCGCCTGCCCTGCGCGAGCAGCATGTCGCACGAAACGCTGTGCGCTCCGATAACGATCGACCTGTCCAGTTTGTTCACTCCAAGCATATCACCGCCTCGGCGCGCACGGACGGCAGATAGACGTGGTCGAGCGCTTCGAAGTCCGCTTCCGACAAAGCGGCCGGAGTCGTGAACGTCAGCGGGTCCATGTGGCCGTTGAGCACATCGGGGTAGCGCCAATGCGCAGTCGCTAATGTACGGCTGCCGGCCTTGAGCTCCACGGTGAGCGGTGCCGCCGCACTCGAGCCGTGGCCGCTCTGATAGCCGTCGCCGATACAGTAGATCTCCAGGGTGAATTCGCCCCTCGCCCGACGCTGAACGGCGATCTCCACATCGAGCAAGCCGAAGGCCACGTCACCGGCGTCATCTTCATTGTAGAAATATACATAGGAGATGCGCGCATAGCGGCTGGCGCCAAGCGCAGCGTCGGACGGGACCTGCGCATCGCTGCGGCCCGGCGTCCGCGGCGGAACGGGACCGAGCAGGCACATCTGTGGCAGCGACCTGCAGGCAATCATGACGTTAGGCCTGCTGTGACGCGACGGAGTGGCAATCGCTAGTTGCTGCATGCTGCGTTTCCAGATCGAAGGCACGGCCAAGGAGGGCGAAGGCGTTGTCGGCGAGAACGTCCGGGCAATCCGGGAGCGCGGCGCGGACAAATGCGCCGGGATCCTTCTGGCGAATGGTGAAGGGATAGTCGGAGCCGACCACGATGCGGCCAGACCCCACGGCCGAGGACATGAATTGAAGCGCGGCGGCATCGTAGAGAATCGTGTCGTAGAAGAAGCTGCGCGCGATTTCCCTCGGCGGCTGCGTCATCCGTTTCTGCATCTCGCCGCCGAGCGACCAGCCGTAATCGAGCCGCGGCAGGATCCAGGGCAGCGCCCCGCCGCCATGGCTGAGCAGGATGCGCAGCTTCGGAAACTTCTCGAGCACGCCGCCCGCGAGCAGCGACACTACGGCGAGCGCAGTCTCCAGCGGAAATGCCGCAGTCGCTGCAAATTCAGGACCCGCCCCGATCCGCTCAAGCCCGGCCGGATGCAGCGGATGAACGAAGATGCAGAGGTCGAGCGCCTCTGCGGCCTCATAGAGCGGATGGAGCATTTCGCTGCCGAGGGCGATGCCATCGACATGGCTTCCGATTTCGATGCCGCATAGACCAAGCGCCTTGATCCGCTGCAATTGCGCCAGCGCGCGCGGCACATCCTGAAC
Source organism: Bradyrhizobium sp. USDA 10063 (assembly GCF_054063735.1). Lineage (NCBI taxonomy): Bacteria > Pseudomonadati > Pseudomonadota > Alphaproteobacteria > Hyphomicrobiales > Nitrobacteraceae > Bradyrhizobium > Bradyrhizobium sp. USDA 10063. The sequence goes on from NZ_JBSSGP010000002.1 coordinate 3,661,772, forward strand.
GCAGGCCATGCCTATGCCAGCAAAGCGGCGCGGCGCCTCGCCAATCATTAGAGCAATGTGCTCGTTGATGATCTCGGCGAGGTACTCGGCGTCGTCAGCCGGCAACCAATGCGACAGCAGCTCCGGCATCGGGGACAGCACCTGCATTGCGGTGCCATCCTCCTCCATGTCCGCCAGCCTGCGCCTGACGTCCCACGAGCGCTGGTCGATCTTGCGGAACACCCTTCCGCCGATCATCACCGCGGCCTTGTCGCCGGACAGCTCCACGCTCGGCCATCGCCGATCGCGCGTCGCGTCAGCCGGGAGTCGTGCCGGCACGACATGCGTATGGGCATCCACCACTGGCAATGGCGCCCTCCTTTCCTTCCCTGATCCCTGCGCTGCCGAATGCCGGTTCGCACCGCATTTCGACTGCGCAGGATAATTTACTTTACAAACAGGAATGATTGTTTTTATTCTGCTTGTCAAGCGGCCGCGAAAGGAGCGCCGCAAGCGGCAAAGAACCGCTTAAGGGGAGCGAACGCATTGGATCTATCCCGGACACGCATCGTCATCGTGGGCGCAGGCCAGGCCGGCGCGCGCGCCGCCGAGGCGTTGCGAGCCGCCGGGCATCGCGGGCCGATCACCTTGCTGGGCGCAGAACAACATCCGCCCTACGAGCGCCCGCAGCTTTCGAAGGCCATGCTGATCAATGCGGACGAAGAACCACGCTTCATCAAGAATGCGCAGGATTGGGCAAAGATCGACATCGAGCTGAGTACCTCCACGCCGACTGTTGCGATTGACGTGAACCGTCGTGCAATCGGACTATGGGACGGCCGCGAGATTTCATTCGATCGCCTTCTGCTTGCGACCGGCACGCGACCGCGTCGCTTGCACGATCTCGAGAATTCCGGCCTGCGCGTCTGCTATCTGCGCTGCATCGACGATGCGCTCGAACTCCGGCGCAATCTTAAGTCAGGCACCAAAGTGGTGCTTGTCGGCGGTGGTGTGATCGGCCTTGAGGTCGCCTCTGCCGCCATCGCCCGCGGCTGCGAGGTCACCGTGCTGGAGAAGGCCGATCGGCTGCTGCCACAGGTCGGCTCGCCGGTCCTGAGCGGATATCTGACGCGGCTGCACAGCGATCGCGGCGTTACAATCTGCTGCAACGCGGTCATCGTGCGGGCTACGGCCAAAGGAATCGAGCTGTCCGACGGAAAGATCGTTCCGGCCGATCTTGTCGTCGTCGGTGTCGGCGTTGAGCCAGCGGCAGACCTTGCCCGCCAGGCGGGGCTCGCGATTGACCAGGGCATCCGTGTCGTCTCCACCGGCATGACCGAGATCGACGGCGTCTACGCGGCCGGCGACGTCGCCGAGCAATGGAGCGACTGGCACGGGCGCTGGATGCGCGTCGAGAACTGGGCCAATGCGCAAAACCAGGCGATCGCGACAGCCAGAAACATGATCGGCCAGGACGTCAGCTACGAGGCGCCGCCCTGGTTCTGGTCGGACCAATTCGAGGCGAACATCCAGGTGATCGGCCATCCCGGCGGCGCCGACGAGATCGTGCGCGGGGATGTCGAGCGCGGACGCTTCACCACCATCAGCCTGCGCGACGGCGAAGTCGTCGGCGCCGTCACGGTGAGCTTGCCAAAGGACATGGCGCTGTTGCGAAGGCTTGCCGCTTCCCGGAAGCGGGTCAATCCGTCCGATATCGCCAATCCCGCTTTCGACTTGAAACAAGCTCTCGCTTCATGAAGAGCGCAGACGGAGGAAACGACATGCAGACCGACAACCGTCAGCCGGCGATCCTGGTTGATCCGGCGCAACAGATCTTCAAGGTCGCGCGCCGCAACTTCACCGATCCCGAGATCTTCAAGGCGGAGAAGGAACTCGTGTTCGAGCGTTCGTGGCTCTATCTCGGCCATGCATCCGAGCTTCCCAAGCCCGGAGACTTTGTAAGCCGGACTGTGGCCGGTCGCAGCATCCTGTTCACCCGCGACAGCAAGGGAACGCTTCGCGCGCTCCTCAACACCTGCCCTCACCGCGGCGCGCAGGTTTGCCGCGAGCGGAAAGGCAACGCGAAATCGTTTCAGTGCTTCTACCACGGGTGGGTGTTCGGCGCCGACGGCAAGCTGCGCAGCCAACCCGGCGAGGAAGCCTATGCGGAAGGATTCAAGACTCGCGAATCCTCCAACATGCAGGCGGTTCCGCGTTTCGAGACCTACCGTGACTTTTGCTTCATCTCCTTCGACAGGACCATCGTCCCTCTCGTCGATTATCTCGCCGGCGCGAAGGACTATCTCGATCTCATCTGCGATCAGACCGATGCAGGGCTCTCGATCATCGCCGGGACCCAGGAATACTCGATCCGGGCCAACTGGAAGCTTCTCACCGAAAACAGCATCGATGGCTATCATGCGACCACCACGCATGCGAGCTACTTCGACTATCTGATGAACACGACGGATGGGCTCGCCACCGGCATGGGCGGCGGCGGATATGGCTACGATCTCGGCAACGGCCACGCGGTTCTGGAGTATGGCGCGCCGTGGGGCCGGCCGGTCGCGCAGTGGATTCCCGCCTGGGGCGATGATGGAAAGCGGGAAATCAGCCGCCTTTACGGCAATCTGGTCCAGCGCTTCGGCAAGGAACGCGCTGACCGCATCGCCTGCAAGAACCGGAATCTCTTCATCTTCCCCAATCTCGTCGTCAACGACATCATGGCGCTGACCGTCCGCACCTACTTTCCGATGGCCGCCGACTACATGGTCATCAGCGCCTGGGCTTTGGGCCCGAACGACGAGACCTCATGGGCTCGCAAATATCGCCTGAACAACTTTCTCGAATTTCTCGGGCCCGGCGGCTTCGCGACGCCTGACGACGCCGAGGCGCTCGAACATTGCCAGCGCGGCTTCAACAACGCCAAGGAAGCGCAGTGGAACGATATCTCCAAGGGAATGGGCAAGGAGCGTCCTGCCTACAATGATGAGCTCCAGATGCGTGCGTTCTGGACCCAATGGAATGCCATGATGTTCCCGGCTCCGATCTCCAGCCTCAAGAACGTCGCCTAAAAGGAGATCGTCATGCGCGCAATCGAACGATCAGACGTGGAAGACTTCCTGTTTCACGAGGCAGACCTGCTCGACCAATGGCGACTGCCCGAATGGCTGGAGTTGTTCACCGACGATGCGACCTACGAGGTCCCCTGCACCGATCTGCCGCCCGACGCCTCGGCGGACAACAACCTCTTCTATATTGCCGACGACCGGTTCCGGCTAGGTGAGAGGGTCAAGCGCCTGATGAAACGGACCGCGCACGCCGAATTTCCGCACTCCAAGACCAGCCGCATCGTCGGCAACGTGCGTATCCGCGGGCGCAGTGAAGACAGTGTCGACGTCAGCGCGGTGTTCCAGACCTTCCGCACCAAGGACGGTACAACCGATCTCTATTTCGGCACCAGCAACTACCGCCTCAAGGTCGACGACAGCAGGATAAGGATCAGCGAGAAACGCTGCCTGCTTGGCGGCGACGGCCTGCGTCCCCATGGCCGGATTTCCATTGTGCTCTGAGAGACAGCTCCGATGGAAAAACCATTTGCCGAACAGGTTGTCGTGATCACCGGCGCCGCCAACGGCATCGGCGCTGTGATCGCACAGCATTTTGCCCGAGAGGGTGCCAGACTGGTGCTTTCGGACCTGGACGAGAGCGGGCTCGCTGCCACCGCCGACGGTCTCTCCCCGCTGTGCCACGAGAAGCCGCTGATCCGAAGCGGCGATCTCGCGCAGGAGGATGTCGCCGGCCGATTGATCGCGGATGCCGTCAAGACGTTCGGCACCATCGACGTCCTCATAAACAATGCCGGCGGCGGCATCATCAAGCCGTTCCTGGAGCACACTCCGGAGACGCTGCGGACGACCATCGACCGCAATCTCTGGACGATGCTGTGGTGCACGTGGCACGCCGTGCGGGTGATGAAGGCGAAGCGCTACGGCCGGATCGTCAATATTGGCGCCGACTCCGTGCGCAACGGGCTTTATGATCATGCAGCCTACAACGCGGCAAAGGGCGGCGTTCACGCCATCGCGACCGGACTGGCGCGCGAATTCGCGACCGACGGAATCACCGTCAATGTCGTCGCGCCATGCATCATTAATACGCCCCAGGTGCAACGCGCGGCCGCCAAGGCGCCGCAGTCGATCCAAAAATTTATCGACGTCGTGCCGATGGGACGTCCCGGGGAGATGGACGAAGTGGCGTCCATGGTCTGCTATCTCGCTTCCAAGGAAGCCTCGTTTGTCACAGGCCAGGTCATCAGCGTGAACGGCGGAAGCACGATGCTATGAGTACGACGATGACCAAGGACGTGTTGATCGGGAGTCTGGACGAGTTTCCGCCGGGAGAGGTTCGTCAGGCGACGCTGCCGGATGGCACCAATATCGCCGTGTACAATGTGGATGGAGCGATCTATGCCACGGCTGATCTGTGTACCCATGGCGAGGCTTCGCTGTCGGAAGAAGGGATTCTGACGGGGAAAATCGTCGAGTGCCCGTGGCACTTCGGCACGTTCGACGTCACAAATGGGCAGCCGACCGGCATGCCCTGCACGGTCGCGCTGAAGACCTTCCGGGTCAAACTGAGCGAAGAGGACGTTTATGTCGAATGCTGACAAGACGAAACCAGAGGCGCGCGGAGGTCAGGCGTCCCTGCCCCGCGCGGCGACGCGGCAACGGCTGCAATCGCGCCGCAACAGCTCGAGCGAGCCGAAATACGCCGCCAGACGAACCCAGGCGGAGCGTAGCGAAACCACGCAGACCCAATTGATCGAGGCTGCGGTGAAACTGGTCCGCGCCAACGGGCTGCGCGGCCTGCGCACGGTCGAGGTGGCCGAGCTCGCGGGCGTCTCGCGCGGCGCCCTGCTGCACCATTTCAAGAGCAAGCACGACCTGCTGGTCGCTGTCATCAGACACGTCAACGAGGTCTCGCTGGTGGAGAGCGCCCGCCGGGCCCACCTCGCCCAGAACAGCGGAAACGATCCGATCGAAGGGATCATCAAGGACGCGCAGGATTTCTATTTCGGCGACTACTTCTTCATCGAGCTCGCGATCGCAATGAGCGCGGACAGCGACTCGCGCATTCTCAAGCGCGAGACATACAGGAACTCCCGCACCAGCCGGTTTTCGGTCGAAGCCGCCTGGCTGGAAGCGCTGGTGTCGTCGGGCGTCCCCAAGCAGCTCGCAAGCGATATCCTGTCGCTCACGCTGAGCGTGGTCCGCGGCTATTCCGTTCGAACCCTGATCGAGAAAGATCCCGAGCAGTTCAGTCGCCTTCTGAAAGTGTGGCGCGACATCGTTCGCCAACACCTGCAGACGGCGATGGCGAACGACAAGAGCCGTGGTTGAAAATGGACGCCAAGCAGTTCACCCCGATTCCGTTGATCCAGCTCTGCTATGTGAGGCTTGCGGTACAGCACGGCGCGGCCGCGGCCGGCTTCGTGACTGACGTTCTGGGACTTCAGCGTGTCACTGATGACAAGGAGCAATTCCTGTTCCGGTCCGACGAGCGCTTCCACACGCTCTGCCTGGCGGAAGGCGCCGACAGGTCGAGCATCGGCGTGGAACTCGCATCCGCCTACGACCTTGATCGAGCGGCCGACGCCCTGGAGCGAGGGGGATTTGAAGTCCGCGAGGCGTCGGCGGAGGAATGCAGCCGGCGTTTTGTCCGGCGCGCGCTGATCATGCGCGACGCGAGCGGCAATGAGATCGATCTGGTATCGCGTCCGGCGGTCAGCGGTCGGCGCTACTTTCCGAGCCGCGATGCGGGTGTCAACGGCTTGCAATGCGTGGGCCTTCGCAGCCGCGCGATCAAGGATGATCTGAAGCTGTGGACCACGATCCTGGGAGCAGCGGTCAGCGATTGGGTGGGCGATATTGCCTATCTCGGCATCGACCGGAAGCATCACCGGATTGCGCTCTACCCCTCCGATCGGGCGGGACTGCTCTACGTCTGCTACGGAGTCGAGAGCCTCGATTCGATCATGCAGAATCACTATTTCGCCCAGGAGCGACAGATCAAGATCCTGCACGGTCCAGGCCGTGAGGCAGCATCCGGCCAGATCTTCCTGCGATTTGCCGGACCGGAAGGACACGTCTTTTCGTACGGACATGGGCTTGCCGACATCGACGCCCGGCACCGTCCGAGGCAATTTGCGCCGGCAGCTTCCTCGCTGTGCGAGTGGGGAAGCGAATGCTCCGAGATTCCAGAGCTGCGGCAAGCCATCACCTGATCTCTGCAGAAGGAGCGCAACCATGATCCAGCTCAAGGATGTCACCTATGCGCGGCTGGGGGCTTTGAGCCTCGAGGAAGCGGAATCATTTGCCACCAGATGCCTGGGTCTGCAGGTGAGCGAGAGATCGCGGAACGCACTCTATCTGCGTTCGGATGAGCGTGCGCATACGCTCTGTTACTTCGAAGGCGACCCGGCCGATCAGACGGTCGGATTCGAAGTAGAGAACGAGAGTGAGTTGAACGAGGCCGCCACGACCCTGGACTCGCTTGGTCATCCGGTGCATGTCGGCTCGGCCGCCGAATGCTCGGCACGCAAGGTTCGCGCCTTCATCGGATTTGAGGATCCCAGCGGCAACCAGATCGAGCTGGTTGTCCGTCCGGAACAGCATGGCCGCCGCTACTTTGCTTCGCGGGACGCCGGAATCACCGGCTTCAGCCATGTCGGCTTGAATTCGACCGATCCGGTCCGCGACGAGAAGTTCTGGACAGAGGTCTGCAACGCGCGCGTCAGCGATCGCATCGGGGACATTGCGCTGATGCGCGTGAACGCGATCCATCACACCATCGCGCTTGCGCCCGCCAGAGGTCCCGGGATCCAGCACATCAACCATCAGGTGCAGAGCAACGACGACGTGCTGCGATCCTTCTATCACTTGTCCGGGCAACGGGTGCCTATCGTCTTCGGCCCTGGCCGTCACCCGACGTCCGGCGCGCGGTTCCTTTACTTCCAGGGCCCCGACGGCATGGTGTTCGAATATTCGGTCGGGGTGGATGAAATCGAGAACGAGGAAACGCATCGGCCGCGCCAGTTCGGGTTCGAACCGACGAGCCTCTGCATGTGGGGATCAAGGTCGAAGCGGGCTCGGTAAAGCGCGCCCGCACAGTCGTTGAATGTGACGGCTAGACCCATACCTTCGTATAGGTTTGCCGCAGAAGATTTGATGCTCGCCAACTCCCCTTGCCGCGCGCGCAGCTGCAATGGCTGTGGTAGATTCTTCGAGAGCACACTGGCCAACCGACGCGGACGAACATTTAGTGCCGCCACTTAACCAAGTAGCGGCCATCGGCCAGACTCCGGAGTCCGGCAGATGAGTACGTCCCCACAACTCCGTACCAAGCGAGATGGTCTCGACGTCGTGTGGGAGGACGGCGAACGCGTCTTCTGCCGCGAGCGGCGTCCGGACGCTCACGGCAAGCTCACTGACGTTCTGATCATGATGCCTGCCGCGGAGCATCCGACACCCGGCTGCCTCGACCGGCTCGCCCACGAATACGCGTTGAAAGATGAGTTGGATGCGGCCTGGGCCGTGCGGCCGCTGGCGTTGATCCACGAGCGCGGCCGAACCATGCTGATGCTCGAAGATCCCGCCAGCGAGCCGCTCGATCGGCTGCTCGGCGCGCCGATGGAGCTGGGCCGCTTCTTGCGCTTGGCCATCGCCATCGCTGCGGCGCTGACGCAGCTCCATCGACGCGGCCTCGTCCATAAGGACCTCAAACCGGCAAATATCCTGGTGAACCGCGCCCGCGGAGACGTCAAGTTTACAGGATTTGGCGTCGCATCGCGCCTTCCGCGCGAGCGCCAGGCGATCGAGCCGCCCGAGACCATCGCCGGCACCCTCGCCTATATGGCGCCCGAACAAACCGGACGCATGAATCGTTCGATTGATTCCCGCAGCGATCTGTATGCGCTCGGCGTCACGCTTTACCAGATGCTCACGGGCGCCCTGCCGTTCACCGCCGCCGATGCCATGGAATGGGTGCACTGCCACGTCGCGAAGCGGGCGATGCCGCCCAGCGAACGGGTGAAGGAAGTGCCTGATACCATGTCGGCGATCATCATGAAGCTGCTCGCCAAGACGGCCGAGGAGCGTTACCAGACCGCGGCTGGCCTGAAGAGTGATCTGCAGCACTGCCTTGCCACGTGGGAGACACAACGCCGCATCGACTGCTTTCCACTCGGCGAGAACGACCAGCCGGACCGGCTCCTTCTTCCGGAAAAGTTGTACGGGAGAGAACGCGAGATCGAGACCTTGCTCGCCTCATTCGATCGCGTCGCCAGGAGCGGTGTGCCGGAGCAGGTGCTCGTCTCGGGATATTCCGGCATCGGCAAGTCCGCCATCGTCCATGAGCTGCACAAGACGCTGGTTCCGCTTGGCGGCCTCTTCGCCTCCGGCAAGTTCGACCAGTACAAGCGCGACATCCCCTATGCGACGCTTGCTCAGGCTTTTCAGACTCTCATCCGGCGCCTTCTCGCAAAGAGCGACGCTGACCTGGCCCCGTGGCGCGACAGCATTCGCGACGCGCTGGAGCCGAACGGCCGACTGATGATCGATCTCGTCCCCGAACTGAAGTTGATCATCGGCAACCAGCCGCCGGTTCCGGAGCTTTCACCGCAAGACGCGCAGCGGCGCTTTCAGCTTGTCTTCCGACGTTTCATCGGAGTCTTCGCCCGGCAGGACCATCCGCTGGTGCTCTTCCTCGATGACTTACAGTGGCTGGATGGGGCCACGTTCGATCTGCTCGAGGACCTGCTGACCCGGTCGGATCTGCGACACCTGCTGCTGATCGGCGCCTATCGCGATAACGAGGTCGGCGCCACGCATCCATTGACGCGAAAGCTCGAGGCAGTCAGCCACGCAGGAGCGCGGGTGCAGGAGATCAACCTTGCGCCTCTCGACCGCAGCAGCGTGAATCAATTCATCACGGATGCACTTCACTGCCAGCAAGCGCGCGCCGCCTCACTGGCGGAGCTGATGCATGAGAAGACCGGCGGCAATCCATTCTTCCTGATCCAGTTCCTGCAAGCACTCGCCGAAGAAGATTTGCTCACATTCGATCATGACACGGCGCGCTGGTGCTGGAATCTCGATCGCATCCACGCCAAGGGCTACACCGAGAACGTCGTGGATCTGATGGTCCGCAAACTAAGCCAACTGCCCGCCGAGGTGCAGAAAGCGTTGCAACGGCTGGCCTGCCTCGGCAACAGCGCCGAGCTGACAACTCTCTCCCTCGTGCACGGCACATCGACGCAACAAGTCCACGCCGATGTTCGGGAGGCGGTTCGTCTCGAGTTGATCGAGCGGCGGGATGGCTCCTACAAGTTCGTGCACGACCGGGTGCAGGAAGCTGCCTACGCGCTCATTCCCGAGGACCTGCGGGCCGAGGCGCACCTGCGGATCGGGCGGCTGCTGGCAGCGCACACGCCACCGGGCCGGCGGGAGAACGCGATCTTCGAGATCGTCAATCAGCTCAATCGCGGCGCCTCTCTCATCAGATCGCGGGACGAGCGCGAACAACTCGCCGAACTCAACCTGATCGCCGGCCGGCGCGCTAAAGCGTCCACCGCCTATGCCTCGGCACTCACCTATCTCGCCGCCGGCACGGACCTGCTGGCTGAGGATTGCTGGGAGCGCCGGCGTGAGCTCGCCTTTGCGCTGGAACTGAACCGGGCGGAATGCGAGTTCCTGACCGGCGAGCCCGCGGCCGCGGAGGACCGCTTGACGGCGCTGTCGAGGCGCGCCGGCAACTCCATGGAGCAGGCCGCGGTCGCGTGCTTGCGCATGGATGTATGTACGACGCTCGATCAGGCCGGACGCGCCGTTGCCATTGGTCTCGGCTACCTCCAGCAGCTCGGTGTCCACTGGTCGCCGAACCCGCCGCATGAGGAGGCACGACATGAGTACGACCGCATCTGGTCCAAGCTGGGAGAGCGCGGGATCGAAGAGCTCGTCGAGCTGCCCTTGATGAGCGATGCGGCCTCCCTCGCGACAATGGATGTTCTGACGAAGCTCCTGCCGCCCGCCCTGTTCACGGATATGAACCTGCTTTGCCTGGTGATCTGCAGGGCCGTCAACCTCAGCCTCGAGCGGGGCAATAGCGACGGTTCGTGCGTCGCCTATGTGCAGCTCGGCATGGTCGCCGGCCTGCAGTTCGGCGACTATGACGCAGGCTTCCGGTTCGGCGAGCTCGGCTACGAGCTGGTCGAACGACGCGGCATGAAGCGCTTCCAGGCTGCAACCTATCTGATCTTTGGCGCGCACGTCGTGCCGTGGACCAGGCACTTCCGGGCTGCGCGTGATGTGCTGCATCGCGCGTTCGAGACCGCCCACAAGAGCGGCGACCTCACCTTTGCTGCATACAGCCGCAGCAATCTGAACGGCAATTTTCTCGAGACGGGCAATCCGCTCGCCGAGGTGCAAAGCGAGGCCGAGAAGGGCCTCGCTTTCGCACAGAAGATGCGGTTCGGGTTCATCATGGACATCATCGCCGCGCAGCTCGGGCTATTCCGGACGCTGCGCGGGTTGACTGCCAAATTCGGTTGCTTCGACGACGGGCAATTTGATGAGCTTCGGACTGAGCGCCATTTCGCCGCCAACCCGAATCTGTGGCGAGCCGAGTGCATCTATTGGATCCTCAAATTGCGGGCGCGCTTCTTTGCCGGCGACTACGTGTCGGCGCTTGAGGCCCTATCGAAGTTGCAGCGGCGGCGATGGACGCCGCTAACCCCGATGGAAGCGGCGGCCTATCACTTTTACGGCGCATTGTCCGTCGCGGCCGTCGCCGGAACTGTCGCCGCCGAGCGTCAGCATCCAGCCGCTCTCGCAGCGCATCACCGCCAACTGCAGGCCTGGGCGCAGAATTGCCCTGACAATTTCGAGAACCGTGCCGCGCTGGTCGGCGCCGAAATCGCCCGGCTGGAAGGCCGCGATGTCGATGCGATGCACCTTTACGAGGAGGCGATCCGCTCGGCCCGCGCAAACGGCTTTGTTCACAACGAGGCCCTCGGTTACGAACTGGCCGCGCGCTTCTATGCGGCCCGTGGCTTCGATGCGTTTGCGAAAACGTATCTGCGGAATGCGCGCAACGGCTATGTCCGCTGGGGAGCCACGGGCAAGGTGCGGCAGCTCGACGAGAGATATCCAGACCTCGAGGAGAAACAACCGGTACCCACTCCAACGAGCACGATCGGCGCCCCGGTCGAACATCTCGACCTCGTAACGGTCCTCAAAGTGTCGGAGGCGGTGTCGGGAGAGATCGTGCTGGAGAAGCTCATCGATACGCTGTTGCGCACGGCCCTCGAGCACGCCGGCGCGGAACGCGGATTGCTGATCCTGCCGCGAGGCTCCGAGCTGCGGATCGAGGCGGAAGCGACTACCGACGGCGCCTCGGTCAAGATCGATCTCCGCGATCGGCCAATCTCCGGCGCTGAACTGCCGGCGTCACTCGTTCTGTACACCGCGCGTACGCAGGAAAGCGTCATCCTCGACGATGCCTCGGCGAGCGGCGCGTTCACGAGCGACGAATACATCCGTCGCAGGCAAGCCCGCTCGGTTCTCTCCCTGCCACTCATGAAGCAAGGCAAGCCAGTGGCCTTGCTGTATCTCGAAAACAACCTTGCGCCCCGCGTGTTCACCCCCGCGAGGATCGCCGTTCTGAAGTTTCTTGCTTCCGAGGCCGCGACATCGCTCGACAATGCTCGCCTCTACCGCGAGCTTCAGGAACGGGAACGGCGATACCGCGAGGCACAGATGGAACTGGCACACGCGAACCGTGTTGCGGTGATGGGGCAGCTTACGGCATCGATCGCCCATGAGGTCAACCAGCCCAACACCGCGGTCGTTGCCAGCGCGCAAGCAGCGCTGCACTGGCTGGATCGCCGACCGCCTGATCTGCAGGGAGCGCGTCATGCGCTGGCCCGCGTCATCAAGAATGGCAATCGGGCCGGCGAGGTCATCGGGCGGATCCGCGATCTCATCAAGAAGACGCCGCCGAGAAAGGATTGCCTGGCGATCAATGCGGTCGTCCGCGAGGTGATCGAGCTCACCCAGACCGAAGCAGAAAGGAACAGCGTCACGGTACAAGCCGCATTTGCAGAGCGCTTGCCCATGATCGAGGGTGACCGGGTCGAACTGCAACAGGTTGTCGTGAACCTGATCCTCAATGCGATCGAGGCAATGAGAGACGTGCCTCCAGGGACGCGAGAGCTATTGATCCGCACCGCAAAGGCCGATGGCGATGGCGTTCTGGTAGCAGTCATGGATTCGGGTCCGGGATTGCCGGCGACAAATCTCGAGCGCCTCTTCGAACCTTTTTATACGACCAAGCCATGCGGCTTAGGGGTCGGCCTGTCGATATGCCGTTCGATCATCGAGGCGCACGGCGGCCGATTGTGGGCCAGTGCCAATGCACCCCGCGGCGCCGTTTTCCAGTTCACTGTGCCCGCCAAATGTGGAGAGCCGAGCTCTTGAAGTCTGCGACAGCAGCGACGAGGACAGGAACCGTCTTACGTCTTGCGTGACCCCATGAAAGATCGCGGCAAGGAGGCGAGAAACAACACGATGCAGACGCAGAGCAGGACGATATCCTTGAATATGAATTCGCCGGTCAGGTTCCAGGCCATCGGGTCGGTCGACCAACTCCATTTGACGACACCCGGCGTCGTGAAGAAGAACGACCAGGTGATGGCGAAGGTAATCACGCCCAGGAGCGAACTGACCGCTGACAGGATCGGGCTGAATGCGCCCGCTGCAAGAAGCACCGCGATACCAAGCTCGGCAACGCCGAGGAAATACGCTTCTCCCCGGAGACCAAACACCGATAACCACGAAATGAATGGACTATTGCTGATGTATTGAACGATGCCCTGCGCCGACTGCAACGTGAACTTCTGCATGCCAAACGACACGAAGATGACGACCATGACCCAGCGCAGGATGGCCAGCATTCGGTAAGACCCGTCGCCTTTCTCGGCGACATTGAACGATGTCTTCATGTGGATCATCTCTTTCCTCGTCTGAGATCGACTACACCGCGTTGAAGTTCATGACATCCGGTACGCATGGGCGGCGTCCGTCGTTACGGGCGCTAATTCACAACGGTGTGTATGAGATGGACCACGATTGTAGCGATGGTCGCTTTCACGCGACGCAACGGCGGATCGGCTCGCACAAAACTAGATCGACTTCACTTCGCCGCCATCGATGCGAAGCTGGGTGCCGGTCATCCACTGCGCGGCAGGGGAAACCAGAAAGGCGATCAGTTCGGCGATATCCTGCGGCTCGCCATAGCGAGAAATGCCGGCTTGCGTCAGAAGCGTCTGCTTCGCCTGCGCGAGGCTGACGTTACGTGCCGAGGCCCATCTTTCGATCATCGCCAGCCGCCGGTTGGTCATGACGGGCCCGGGAGAGACGCTGTTCACCCGGATGCCATCCGTGAGCCCGCGATCGGCAAAGGCCTTGGCCAAAGCGACGATCGCGGCATTGATGACTCCGACCGCGGCGGCCGATGCGCCTGGCACTTCCGCAGTGTTGCCGGCCATGAGGACCACCGCGCCCTTTGCCGCCTTCAAGGCCTCCCATGCTCGAAGCGTCAGCCGGCGGGCCCCATGAAGCTTCAGCTCCATGCCCGCACTCCACTGCTCGTCCGCCATCTGGAACAAATCGATTCCCGGCACTGCACCGGCGATGTTCAGCACCGCGTCGATCCGGCCGAACTTCGCCAATGTCCGGCTGACGACAGTCTCGGCGGCGGTCGGAGCCATCAGATCCAGGTCGATCACAAGTGGCTCGGCCCCGTTCGCCCTCACCTGTTCGGCGGCCTCGCCGAGCTCGGCGGCGCTTCGCGCGGCGAGGACGACCGCTGAGAAATCACGGGATAATCTGATTGCAGTCGCTTTACCGATACCGGAGCTTGAGCCGGTTACGATCGCTACCGATTTGGTCATGGTGCCTTGCTTTGTTCTGTCCGGATTCTTGGTTCTTGGGCTCACGCGTGGACCACGACCATTTTTCCTGTGGCCTCATTGGCCTCCATGACGCGATGCGCCTCGCGGATCTCTTCGAAACGGAAAATACGGGTGGGCTTCACGTCGAGCCGGCCCGCCGCGGCGTCCGCAGCGATCTGCTGAAGTGGCACGTCCGAGAGCGGGAAGCCCTCGGTCCCGAACACGAAGCTGCCGAAAAAGGTCAGATAGACGCCACTGGCCATTTGCAGCAGCGGGTTGAAGTCGGGGATCGGATCGAGCCCGCCAAGCCAACCGGCCAGGCAGGAACGGCCGCCCCGCCGAAGCATGGCGAGGGAATCGAGCATGACGGTATTGCCCACCAGGTCGAGCACCGCGTCGATCTTCTTCGCCTCGGGAATGACCTTCGACAAATCGCGGCGCTCGACTTCGCAGCGCTCGGCCCCGAGCTTTTCAAGCATGGCGAAGCGATCGCGGTTACGGCTGGTTGCGATCACGCGGGCTCCGGCATTGACGGCCATCTTGAGCGCCGCCTGACCGAACGAGGAGGTTGCGCCACGAATGACGAGCAATTGCCCCTTCTTGATCTCGAGATTGCGGAACAGGCAAGTCCATGCGGTCGCATAGGTTTCGGGAATCGCGGCGAGTTCGGCCCAGGGCAGGTCCGCTTCGATCCGCGCGACATTTGAAACCGGTGCGCGGGTATATTCGGCATAACTGCCATTGATCGTGCGACCGAGCCCGCCCATCAGCGCGGCGACCTTGGCGCCGATCGGAAACTCGCCACCGGGACAGGATTTGACGAGGCCGACGCACTCGATGCCGCTGACGGGAGCGGCCTCCGCCCACTCGCCCCTGCGCATATGCATCTCGGCGTGGTTGATGCCGAACGCCTTTACCTGGATGACGACGTGTCCCGCCTTCGGCTCAGGCTCCGGAATCTCCTTGATCACCAGGCTGTCGAGGCCACCAAATTTTTCGAGGACAATTGCGCGCATCGGATCACTCTCTGGAAAGGGTCAATTCCGGCGGTACGTCTCACTTCACGCGCGAAAGAAAATCGCGGATCGCTGCAGCGATCTCCACGCAATGAGTCTCAAGCGCAAAGTGGCCGGTGTCGAAGAAGCGGACTTCCGCGCCTGGAATATCGCGCTTGAACGCCTCCGCGCCTGGCGGCAGAAAGAACGGATCGTTCTTGCCCCAAACCGCCAGGAACGGCGGCTTGTGCTTGCGGAAGTATTCCTGAAAGACCGGGTAAAGCACGACGTTGCTCTTGTAGTCGCCGAACAGGTCGAGCTGGACCTCGCCGGCGCCGGGGCGAGCCAAATAGAAGTTGTCGAGTGAATAGCCGTCCGGGGACACAGAGGTCGTGTCGGGCACGCCGTGCGTATA
Organism: Bradyrhizobium sp. USDA 10063; assembly: GCF_054063735.1. Lineage (NCBI taxonomy): Bacteria > Pseudomonadati > Pseudomonadota > Alphaproteobacteria > Hyphomicrobiales > Nitrobacteraceae > Bradyrhizobium > Bradyrhizobium sp. USDA 10063. Next base: position 3,677,172 of record NZ_JBSSGP010000002.1, read on the forward strand.
TTGCCAGATCGTCGCCTCGGGGGCGAGGAAGGATCGGAGCGTGTTGCGATTGGCCTGCGAAGGATCCTGCCAGTAGGCCCGGATCGGATTCCATCCCTCGCTCAGCCCCTCCTCATAGGCGTTGCCGTTTTGCGAGATGATTGCAGTGATGCGCTCGGGATGGCGAACGGCCAGTCGAAAACCGGTCGGAGCGCCGTAGTCGAACACATAGATCGCGAAGCGGGCGAGCCCGATCACTTCGGTGAAGCGCTCGATCACGTCGGCCAATCGGTCAAACGTGTATGAAAAGCTGTCGCGAGACGGCATGTCGGATTGGCCGAAGCCGGGCAGATCAGGCGCTATCACGCGAAAGCGATCCGACAAGGCCGGGATCAGCTCGCGAAACATATGGCCGGCGCTTGGGAACCCGTGAAGCAGCAGCAGTGCTGTCGCATCAGCCGGCCCGGCCTCGCGGTAGAATACCTTGAACCCGTCGACGTCGGCCTTCCGGTAATGAATCCTGGTCATGAAGAGTTCCTGCCTTGCTCGAGCTAGTAACCATCTTATAACGGGCTAAATGGTTACTATACCTACGTGACCGTTCCAGTCCATCCAGCTCAATTCCACGTGACTGCCTTTCGCGGATCAAGCAGATAGGAAGGCGTCCAGGATTTCGGTTGTTTCCGTGGGGTTCTCTTCGGGAAAGAAGTGACCGCCTTTCATGGCCCGTCCCTGTACATCGTCGGCCCATCTCCGCCAGATTCCCAATGAGCCACCATCCTGTTCGTAGAAGGTATCGAGCGGTCCGCCGGCAGCCCAGAGATGCAGCATCGGGCAGGCGATACGCCGCGAGTCTTCCCTGTCCTTCCTGTCGTGCTCGATGTCCAGGGATGCAGCCGCGCGATACTCCTCGCAGATCGCGTGCACCCGAGCCGGATCGCGATAGGTTTCGGTGTACGCCGCTCTGACATCGGGGCCAAAGGAGCCCTGGCCAAACGGATTGTCGAATACCGCGCCGGGTGCGCCCAGGAGATACCTTTCCGGAAGCGGCGCCTGCTGGCACAGAAGAATCCAGGGCCAGTACGTCATGGCGAACTTTGCATCCGCGCGGGACCATCCCTCCGAGATCGGGATGACGTCGAACACGGCCAGACGGCGCACCCTTTCCGGATGATCGAGCGCGAGGCGATAGGAAACGCGGCCACCACGGTCATGCCCGACGAGATCGAACTTCGAGAATCCAAGCTTGTCCATCACCGCCACAAGTTCGTTCCCCATTGCTCGCTTGGAATAAGGGTAGTGATCCTCGGCGGAAGCGGGCACGCCGCTGCGGCCATAGCCGCGTAGATCGACGCAGATCACCGTGTGCCTGCTCGCGAGCTCGGGCGCTACGTGGCGCCACATCAGGCCGGTTCGGGGAAACCCATGCACCATGAGCAGCGGGGATCCTTTCCCGTAACGCCTGATGAAAATGGTGTTGTCACCGACATCGATCTCCGCCGTCTCAAAATGATCGGAAGCGGCCGATGCGGCCTCGCCAATCGTCTGAGCGGCGGCGCGTTGCGACAGGGTGAACGACAGTGCCGTACCGGAAGCTGCGGTGATTGCACGGAGCAGGGTGCGACGCGCGACGTCTGTCTTGTCCGTCATCTGTTGGTATCTCCCTTGACCACATGCAGGGTTCCGCCTCACGCGGGCGCAGTAACTTGTCCGTTACCGCCTCGACGGTTATGGCACTTCTTGATATGGCTGTTCCGGTCCATCCAGACCGATCTCACGTGACTATCTTTCGTGGGGTAAACTGGTTTGGTTACAGGGGACGCCGATCGTCATGGAAAATTTCTCGCGTGCCGCATGGCGGGGTTGACCGCCGGGACATGCGGCGGCGGAAACAGACGAACTGCTCCCACGCGTGGTGCCGCAGGATTGTTGGTGTCCATGGAGAACGGTTATGGGCGACAGAACCCACGACGCATGGCGGGATGTTGACTTTCACTCTCCCGCACAGATCGAACGAGATGGCGGGGAGCAATCGAGAATGTCGTCGTCGGCCTTTGTTCACATCGTCGACGACGACGAGGAGGTTCGTGAGTCGTTGGGAGACCTGCTTCGCTCCATGGACTATCAAGTCATGTTGCATGGATCGGCCTCGGAGTTTCTCGATGTCGATTTGCCTGATGCACCCGCATGTCTGGTGCTGGACGTCCGGTTGCCGGGCACCAGCGGCTTGGAGCTCCAGAAATATTTGACGGGCATCGACATCCATCTGCCAGTCATTTTGATGACCGGCTTTGGCGACATTCCAATGTCCGTGAAGGCCATGAAGGCCGGCGCGATCGACTTCCTCACGAAGCCGATAAGGGATCAGGATCTGCTCGATGCCGTGGCCGCGGCGATTCGAATCGACCAAGCTCGACGCCGGGACATTGCGCAGATCGCGCAATTGCGAGAGAAGTATGCGCTCCTGACACCCCGGGAACGGCAAGTGATGGCCCTCGTGGCGTCCGGGCTCATGAACAAGCAGGTCGCGAGCGAACTGTCGATCAGCGAAGTCACCGTGAAGATGCATCGTGGCAGCGTCATGCGAAAGTTGGGAGCAAGATCGGTTGCGACGCTCGCCCGGATAGCGGAGGCTCTCGCCTCCGACAGGTGAAACAGGCATGCGACGCCCTGCCTTCGGGCGATGTCAGAGCCGGCCGCAGCCACGCCATACCAAGGTATGGGCGTAGACGTCACAACCGAGAGATTGCGCCCCATCGCGGCCGAAAGCATGGTGCAGCTCCACCTCGTGCCGCCATTCGGCACTGGATGGCCTCTGCCCACCAGGGAGATGATGCCATGCACATCCCTTCTCGGTTGTATAACACTCCTCCTCGCCGCAAATGCCGAACGCGCAACGACTCCGTCTCAGCGGGGAAAGCGTCTTCTTCCCATGGCGTTTACGCGCGTTCGCGCGGGCGAGTTTGCACCCGGTGACAGGCCCATTTCTCGCAATCGTCGACGATGATGAAGCGCTGTGCTCAGCCCTTGTGGATCTGATGCGCTCCGTCGGCTATCGCGCCGAGCCTTATGCCTCGGCAGAGACGTTCCTGGCATCGCCCAACCTGTTCAGCTTGGACTGCATCGTCGCTGACATTCACATGCCCGGAATGAGTGGACTTCAGCTCGCGCGAAGCCTCCAGGAAGGGGGCATCACCACACCTGTCATCCTCATCACGGCCCTGCCTGACCAGCGGCTGGACGATGAGGCGATGGCCGTCGGCGCCTACGGTCTTTTCAGAAAGCCGTTCGAAACCAGCGCCTTTCTTGATTGCATCGCGAGGAGCCTCTCCAAATGAGCACCATCAACGATAAGACAATCGATTGCCCGGCATCCGCCTGGACCGAGCGCGCCCGGAATGCGGCCGAGAAGCTCTTATCGTTCGACTTTGCGGGTCGGTCATCGCGAAAAACGCAGACAGCGTTACGATCTGCGAATTGGGATAGCCGTTCCGAGCGATGGGGCAGCCTGATGGTCGCCGCACAAAATGGCGACGGCCCGGCCTACGAGCAGTTGCTCCGCGAGATCGACGTCTGGCTCCGTCGTTACTACGCGCGCCGTCTTCCATATCCTGCATCCGATGATGCAAGGCAGGATACACTCCTCGCGATCCATGCCAAGCGGCACACATACGCACCGTCGAGAGCTTTCGGGGCGTGGGTCATGGCAATTGCACGCTACAAGGGGATCGATCGCATCCGTGATGCGTCCCGATTCGCCGCGCTACCGCTCGACGAAGACATATCGACCGATGACCACGAGGGAGCTGCGATAAGTGCCGCCGCGATGGACGATCTGCTTGGCCGGCTGAAGCCCGCTCAAGCCACCGTGATCCGCCTCGTGAAGCTCGACGGCCTGAGCATTGCGCGCGCATCCGGCGTCACGGGCCAGTCTGCACCGCTCGTCAAGATCAACATCCATCGAGGCCTGAAGAGACTGGCTGCGTTGGTCTCCTGCGACGTCATTGCCGCAACGACGCCCGCTCATCCTCCGAAGCGCCGCGCCGCGCGCGCCGCAAAGGACATCTAATGCTCCGCTGGCCAAGTGTGGTATCGGCACCCCGACAAGCGATATTGTGATCCGCCATCATCGCCGGCCGCGTTTGCGCGGTCCGCAGCTCTACAGGCTCTTGCCCACTCGTCTATTGGCAGGGCGACGACCATCCGTTCGATCGAGCCGTTGCAAGCTCCAAAGCCCTCTAGGCTCGCAGATCAAGGGACAACGCGATGACAGCGCGGGAAGCGAAACCGGATCGGTTGAGCCTGTTTTCGGACGCAGTGTTCGCGGTCATCATCACGATCCTTGTGCTCGAATTGAAGCCGCCTCAAGACCGGAGCTTCCAGGCGCTTATCTCATTGTGGCCTTCCGCCGTGAGCTATGCCGTCAGCTATCTCTTCATTGCTATCGTTTGGATCAATCATCACCATCTCTTTCACTATGCCGATATCGCGACCGGCCGTCTGATCTGGGCGAATTTCGCGCATCTGTTCTCGGTTTCGCTCATGCCGTTCTCGACGGCCTGGATCGCACAAACGCAGCTAGCTGCAGTTCCTGTCTCATTTTACGCTGGCGTCTTCGTTCTGGTGAACGCGACGTACTTGCTCCTGTGCATGGAAGCGATCGACCGGCCCCGGAGCAAGGACGTACCAGCCAGCGCGCGCCGGATGATGCGGGTCCGCTCATTCGTGACTCTCGGACTTTTCGCATTGGCCGGGGTTGTTGCGCTCAAATATCCGATCGGCGGGATGGCCCTGATTTGCCTCTGCCTGATCGTATATCTCCGCCCCGAGCCACCCAATGTCAGACCGGGACACGATTCGATCGGATCTCGCTGAAAGCGACCGATCGCCAACAAGCGCCGCCCGGCCACCAATCGCCTGACTTCGCAATCCAAAGCGGGTGTTGGTTCACGGAGCTTGGGCCGACGGCTCTAGCTGGACACGCGTTATCAAGTCGCTGCAATCCAAGGGATTGAGGGTCCTCGCCGCTCCGATCCCCCTGACGTCATTGTCAGATGATGTCGCGGCCCTTGAGCGTGCACTGGAGCGGACCGATGGTCCGGTGGTGCTTGTCGCACATGCCTATAATACTTAGAGACCGCGGCGCAAGATGGTCGGCCGCAGGGCCACGTCTATAACCATGGAAATGGCCTTGCGGAGGTTATTGAAGGCAAGCCGCCAGCGGCTATATTTCAGGTTTCCGGCTCATCGGTCTTTGCCGGCATCTCTGGAAACCCCGTGACAGCCAAGCGCCCGCCACCGTTCTTCATCGCCGACAACCCAGGACTGGACTTCTTGAATTCCATTGCGGTCCCGGTGGATGTCAAGGTCGAGTGGCTGGCCTCGGGGGAAGATCTTCTGGCGTGGCTGAAACAGGCCGGACTGGTGCCGAACGAGGTGCTGAACGCGTTTCGGAAGAGTACTCTCCCCGGCGAGCTGGATGCCATTGCAGCACAGGCGCGTGCGCTGCGGGACTGGTTCAAACCGTTTGTCTACAGGCATATGGGTGGGCCCATTGAGCCGAATGCCCTGCGCCAGCTCGAACCGCTCAACCAACTGCTGGCGCGCGACGACGAGTTCGGTCAGATCGCGGTGCGTGATCGGCCGAACAAGCGCCAGCATGGCCATGGAGGAGCTTCTGGCCTCGCGTGGCGACGACGGCGGCGCTGGCAATCACCGGAGTCGCTGCTTCTCCCGTTGGCGCGGTCGCTGGCCGACCTCGTCTGCACCGAGGATTTCACCTACGTGAAAGCCTGCGAGGGACCGGATTGCACGCTGCTGTTCGTCGATCGCACCCGAAGCCGCGCGCGCAGGTGGTGCAGCATGGCGGTGTGCGGCAATCGGGCGAAGCAGGCCGCCCATCGCAAGCGCGCCCAGCAAGCAAGACGACGTTCAAAGTAGCTCCATCCGCTGAACGATCGCAGCCCCGCTTGTCGCGCAACGGGTCAACGGCCGTCCGGGCCACCTGACATCATGCCCGACGGAATCTGGCGCGGCCCAAAGATCGCCTTCGCCACGTCACCGACGGCTTCGACGTTCTCCTCGACGTCCTGGAAGCAGACAATCCTGCAAGGGCAGGCTTCGAGCCCTTCATAGCGCCAGGGAAAAGCGCCGATGACAGCGCGCTTGTTCAGCATCAACTCGATGTCGCCGCCGACATTCTCAGCGTGAATGAGCCCTTCCTGAAATGCCTGCGAGTGAAACGGAAAATAGTCTTCGACGACCTTTCGGCCGGAACGCTTATGCGTGTACGCGTTCTTTCCGAAGAACTCGTCGCAGCTCATGCCGACCTTGGCCTCGAATTGCTTGGCAAGATCAGGCCGCATGCGCCGGATCGTGGTGTTCATGGCGTGATCGCCGGAGCCGCAATCGATCCCGAACCACTTGATCTTCTTCTTCAGCATCCAATCGAGCAGTTCCTGCTTCCCTCCGGGATGCATGCAGAAGTATTTCACCAGATCCTGCTGCGGCTTGCCTTCCCAATAGCGGTGCCAGCCGGTGTGAATGATGAGGATGTCGCCGTCCTTGACGTCAACCGGCGCACTCTCGATCATTTCGGGAGTGATGACGGCCCAATCCTCCATGTGTTTGGACACATCGACGACCGCCCCCGGTCCGACCAGGAAATCCAGAGGATAGGACGCCATGTCGCCCATCCCATCCGTGCCGTGCATCGCACCGTCAATGTGGGTTCCGACATGGAGCGCGGAGTCGATCCGCTGTGCGACGATGTGGATCGTCTGCAGATTTTGCGCATAGTACATCTTGTTGCCGGCATATCCGACCCAGCCGGGCGTGTGCACATTCATCAGGTGAGACAAGTCGACGATCTTCATCGCGCGAACTCCGTTGATTGCGTTGATTGGCTTACGCAGCCTTCTTGAAGAGCGAGCTCAACCACCCCTTCAAGGCCGCAAGAACCAGCGAGGTGGTGTTGAGCGGCTTGACCGCTCCAGAACCAGGCGGGAATTGCGCGACCGATGTGGTCGACGAGCCCGCCTGAGCATTGTCGGCCGCCGCCGCGTCGCTTCGGGCGCCGAGTTCGGTTTCGGCATTTCTCACGAATTCGGCGACAAGCTGATTGGCGATCTCCGCGATGAGCCCGGTTCTTCCAAACTGAGCGATGCTGCCGGAGAGCTGGACGTCAGCAAGAACATCGACGCGGGTGGCATTGCCTTCGGGAAGAAGCTTGCACAGCATCGACATTTTGCCGCGGCTGGCGCCTTTTCTGTCGACGCCCTTTCCCTCGAACTCGACCTTCTTTGCGTCCTCGTCGTATCTGACCTTTGCTTCGCCTTCGAAGCTCGCCTGGAATGGCCCAACCTTGGCGGAGACCTTTCCAGTGATCGAGCCATCGTCTTTTGTGCCGAGATATTCTGCGCCCGGCAGGCACGCCGCAACGCGCGGAACATCATGGAAGAACGCCCACACCGTGGGGAGAGGCTGCGACACGACGAAGTTCTGCTTGATTTCCACGACTTGCCTGCGAAGTTTGTCAGAGCAGCCGGTCCAGCAAATCTCACGCCGCTATCCGCTCTTTTTAACGACATTCAAATCTATCGATCTGAATTGAAATGCGCAATCCCGATTGCAGGGAGCCGCCAACGATTTTCGACAAAGTCTGAGTGGCCGCAACGCATCCTCTACGGCCGCCGACCGGGCCGTATCGCGACGCTCAGTTCGTAATCAGGCGCGCGATAAAAATTTCAGCATCGCGAATATTTTTCCAAAATAATGTCATATATATCAATATGATACTAGATATTGCATGCAGCATACAAAATGTTGTTGCCGCTCATCCTGGATTGAACCAGACTTGGCGACGTCAGGGGACGGATGACCGTCAATGGAGACGGTCGCTGGAAGTCCGCCGGCAGTTGGGAGGGAGCAATGAGCGATCAGGTGTCCGCCATCGGAGCGACAGGCGCCGTCAGGCCGACCGGCGTGCGTTGGAACATCTTCCTGCTGATGCTGTTCCTGATCTCGATCAACTACATCGATCGCGCCTCGCTCTCGGTCGCGATGCCGCTGATCTCCAAGGAGTTCGACATCGATCCTGCGATGCAGGGCCTGATCCTGAGCTCGTTCTTCTGGACCTACGCCGCCATGCAAATCCCCGGCGGCTTGCTCGCCGACCATTACAAGCCGCGGATCGTGATCGCGCTCGCGACGATCTTCTGGGGCGCCTTCCAGGCGATCGCAGCAGTGGCCACCAACTGGTGGGTGTTGCTGCTGACCCGGCTGGGACTGGGCGCGTCGGAAGCGCCGATCTATCCGGCGGGCGGCAAGCTCAACGCGATCTGGATGACGCAGAACGAGCGCGGGCGTGGCGCGACGCTGCTCGACGGAGGCGCGCCACTCGGCGCCGCGCTCGGCTCGATCGTGATCGCCTGGCTGATCGCCGCTTTCGATTCCTGGCGCATCGCCTTTGTCATCGCCGGCGTCGGCACGATGCTATGCGGGGTGTGGGCCTGGTACTACATCCGCAACGAACCGCGGCAGCACCCGTCGGTCAACGAGGCCGAAGCGCGCTACCTCGAACAGGCGCACGCGCTGGAAGACGCCGCCACGCCGCCCTCCTCCGGAGGAAGCTGGATGGCGTATTTCCGCTTCCGTTCGGTCTGGTGCATGTGCCTGGGCTGGATGTTCTTCAACACCACCTTCTATGGCCTCTTGACGTGGATGCCGACCTATCTGTTCAAGGTGCACAATTTCGACATCAAGGTGCTCGGCGGCGCATCCTTCATCATCTTCTTTGCGGGCTTCGTCGGCGAATTGGTCGGCGGGTGGATCGGCGACACCTGGCGCAGCCGCGGCGGTGCGCCAAACCTGGTATTCCGCACCTTGTTCGGCATTGCCGCCATCATGGCGACGGTGTCGATTTTCCTGGTGGCCTATGTGCGCGACCCGGTAACGGTCGTGGTGCTGCTGTCCTCCACGCTGTTCTTCCTGCGCTGGTGCGGGATGTACTGGGCCATCCCTTCCGCGCTCGCGGGGCGCGACAAATCGGGCTTCCTCGGCGGGTGCATGAATCTCGGCGGCAACATTGCAGGCATCATGACGCCGCTGATCGTGGGCCTGATCGTCCAGGCCACCGGCTCCTACTTCCTGGCCCTGATGTTCTTCGCTGCCGCCGGCGTTGCGCTGTTGATCTGCTCGACGCTGATCGACTACAGCCGCAAATTGCCGGTGTAGCAGTATGGAACGGCCGCATATGATCAAGGCTGCAACATGACTGGTCCGGTCCGGCTCGGCATGCTGACCCCTTCGTCCAACACCGCGCTGGAGCCGATCACCTATGCGATGCTGGCCGGCATCGCCGATGTCTCGGCGCATTTCTCGCGCTTCAAGGTGACTGAAATCGCGCTGTCCGAATCCGCGCTGCGCCAGTTCGACGACAGCGAGATCCTGCGCGCCGCCGAGCTGCTGGCGCATGCGAAAGTGGACGTCATTGCCTGGAATGGAACATCGGCGAGCTGGCTCGGCTTCGAGCGCGACGAACAATTATGCGAGCGGATCACCGCCGCAACCGGCATCAAGGCCTGCACCACCGTGCTTGCCTACCGCGACCAGTTCCGGCGCGGCAAGACCGAGCGCATCGGGCTGGTGACGCCCTATCGCCGTGACGTGCAGGACAGGATCATCGCCAACTGGGCTTCCGAAGGCTTGCACTGCGTTGCCGAACGCCATCTTTCGCTGCAGGACAATTTTTCCTTCGCCGAAGTGCCGGAGGCCGAGGTGGCGAGACTGATCGAAGAGGTCGCGCGCGAGGGCTGCGACGCGGTCGCGGTGGTCTGTACCAATATGCGGGGCGCCGGCGCCGCCGCGCGGCTCGAGGCGAAGCTTAACATCCCCGTGTTCGATTCGATCGCGGTGACCCTGTGGGCGTGCCTGGCTGCAACCGGCGTTGATCCATCACGCATCCGCGGCTGGGGCAGCCTGTTTCAAATCCCGATCGAGGGCGACGGACAATCGGATTGACGCGATCCACGGGACACTCGAAGGTGCGGAGATTGATAACCGGAACGAAAACTGACCGTGGCTGAGACCAAAGCGACCAAGACCAGGAAAGCGCCCAAATCGCGCCGCGGCGTGACGGCACTGCAACGGCGGCGGCTGCGCGTGCCGCGAACCGGCCTGCATGAGCAGGCTGCGACGCGGCTTCGCACGCTGATCGTGCGCGGCGATCTTCTCCCCGGCGAGCAATTGCTCGAAGCCGACCTCTCCGAGGCGCTCGGCATCTCGCGCACGCCGCTCCGTGAGGCCCTGAAACAATTGGCGGCTGAAGGTCTGGTCGAGCTGCGCCTCAACCGCAGCGCCATCGTCGCGCCGTTCCGGCGCGATGAATTGACCGAGCTGTTCGAGGCGGTGAGTGGGATCGAGCGCTGCGCCGCCGAGCTTGCGGCGACGCGAATGGTCGAGCGCGATGTGGAGCGACTTCAGGCGCTGCAGGAGCGCATCGAATGGCACCACGACCGCGGCGAGCTGCGCGAATATTTCGAGATCAACCAGCAGATTCACAGCGCCATCGTCGGCTTCGCCCGCAACGCGGTGTTGAAGACCACGCATGATATCCTGCTGGCGCGGGTGGAGCGGGCGCGCTTCTTCGCCCTGTCGGTCCACGGGCGATGGGATGAATCGGTGCGCGAGCATCAGGACATCCTGGCCGCACTCAGGGCCGGCGATGCCGACCGCGCCGGACGGCTGCTCGGCCAGCATGTCCGCCGCACCGGCGAGATCATGGCCGCCACACTGGATGGCGATGCGGATGATGCCAGCCCGGCGAAGGCCCGGCCCAACATGCGCGGCATCACGAGAAAGGCCGCGCCGTGAAGATCCTGCTGCTCAATCCCAACACCACGTCAGCGGTGACCGATCTGCTCCATGCGGCCGGCGCGCAAGTGGCCTCCCCCGGCACCGAGCTGGTGGCGATGACCGCCAGCCGCGGCGTGCCCTATATTGCGACCCGCGCCGAGGCCCAGATCGGCGGCGCCATCGCGCTGGAAATGCTGGCGGAGGCCAGCACGGGCATCGATGCAGCGATCATTGCCGCCTTTGGCGATCCCGGCCTGTTCGGGGCGCGCGAACTGTTCGACATTCCGGTCGTAGGCCTGGCCGAAGCCGCGATGCTGACCGCCTGCATGGTGGGCCAGCGATTTTCCATCGTGACCTTCGCCCGCGCGCTTGCGCCCTGGTACCAGGAATGCGTTGCCATGCATGGTCTGTCCGCGCGTTGCGCCGGTATACGGACACTCGACGATGGCTTCCGATCCATTGCGGATGTCCAGGCCGAGAAGGAAGACATGCTGGTGACGCTCGCCAACCGCGCCGTCGAACAGGATGGCGCCGATGTCGTCATTCTTTCCGGCGCGCCGCTGGCCGGCCTTGCCGCCAAGGTCAGCCATCGCATTCCAGTGCCTGTGATCGATCCGATCGCGGCCGCGGTGCGGCAGGCCGAGACGCTTGCCGTGCTTAAGCTGCGCAAGCCCGTCGCCGGGACGTTCCGCCGTCCCGATGCCAAGGCGACCATTGGGCTGGCAGAGCCGCTGGCCGCGGTCATCGAGCATCGGCCGCGACATGATGCGGAAGGAGGGTCCAACTGATGCCGTTCGACACCATCATCCGCGGCGGCACCGTTGCGACCGCCGCCGATACCTTTGCCTGCGACGTTGGAATCCAGGGCGGCAAGATCGCTGCTTTGGGCCACGATCTCGGCGCGGCGGAGACGATCATTGACGCCACCGGTCGTCTGGTGCTGCCCGGCGGCATCGACAGCCACGTGCATTTCGCGCAGCCGTCCAGCGACGGCATCGTCATGGCCGACGGCTTTGCCAGCGGCACGCGCTCAGCGGCGTTCGGCGGCAACACCACCGTGCTGCCGTTCTGCCTGCAGGAGAAAGGCCAGACGCTGCGCGAGGCATTGCGGCGCTATCACGCGCTGGCGGACGGCGAATGCCACGTCGATGTCGCCTTCCACCTCATCGTCACCGACCCGACCGAGCAGGTGCTCGGCCAGGAGCTGCCGGCGCTGGTGGAGGACGGCTATACCTCGCTCAAGGTGTTCATGACCTATGAAGGGCTGGCGCTATCCGACCGCGAACTGCTCGAAACCATGTCGGTCGCGCGCGAGACGGGCGCCATGCTGATGGTGCATGCGGAAAACTTCGACGCCATCCGCTTCCTCACCGACCGTCTCGAACGCGCCGGCAAGACCGCGCCGCACTTTCATGCGACCTCGCGGCCGATCCCGGTCGAGCGCGAGGCCACGCATCGCGCCATCTCGCTGGCCGAACTCGTCGACGTGCCGATCATGATCGTGCACGTGTCGAACCGCGACGCGATGGAGGAAATCCGCCGCGCCCGGCAACGCGGACTGAAGGTGATGGGCGAGACCTGCCCGCAATATCTGGTCCTGACCGCGAAGGATCTGGAACAGCTCAACATGGAAGGCGCCAAATATGTGTGCTCGCCGCCGCCACGCGACCTCGCGAGCCAGCAGGCGTGCTGGGAAGGCCTGCAGCAAAAGGTGTTCTCGGTCTTTTCGTCCGACCATTGCCCGTTCCGCTATGACGATCCGCAAGGAAAGCTCGCGCCCAAGGGCCGCACCAGTTTCCGCTGGGTGCCGAACGGCATCCCTGGCGTCGCGACACGGCTGCCGATCCTGTTCTCGGAAGGCGTGGTGAAGGGCCGCATCGACCTCAACGATTTCGTCGCGTTCAGCGCGACCAATCACGCCAAGATCTACGGCCTCTATCCGCGCAAGGGCACGATCGCGGTGGGATCGGACGCCGACATCGCGTTGTGGGATCCGAAGCGCAAGGTCACGATCGGCCACGAGCTTATCCATGATGGCGCCGATTACACGCCCTATGAGGGGCTCGAGGTCACCGGCTGGCCGGTGCTGACCATGGTGCGCGGGCGCGTGGTGGTCGACGATGGCATGCTGGTCGGCGCCAAGGGCCATGGCACCTATTTGCCGCGGAGCAAGCCAGCGGCGACGGCCAATTTCTGACGACGGGAGATCAACATGCCCTATGCGACAACGGATGACGGCGTGCGGCTTTATTTCGAGGAAACGGGAGCCGGCCGTCCTGTCATCTTCGTTCATGAATTCGCCGGAGATCTGCGCAGCTACGAGCTGCAGATGCGGCATTTCGGCAAGCGCTATCGCAGCATTGCCTTCAACGCGCGCGGCTTCCCGCCATCCGACGTGCCCGAGCAGGTCTCATCCTATTCGCAGGCACGCGCCGCCGACGACATCCTCGCGGTGCTCGATCATATCGGCGAGCGGCAGGCGCATATCGTCGGCCTGTCGATGGGCGGCTTCGCGACCCTGCATTTCGGCCTGCGTCACCCCGGGCGGGCGCTGTCACTTTGCATCGGCGGCTGCGGCTACGGCGCCGAGCCCGACAAGCGCGAGGCGTTCCGCACTGAGGCCGACGTGATCGCCGGCATGATCCGGCGCGACGGCATGCCGGCGTTCGCCGAGCGCTATGCCTACGGGCCGACGCGCGTGCAGTATCAGAACAAGGATCCGCGCGGCCACGCCGAGTTCAAGGCCATGCTGGCGGAACATTCGGCGACCGGATCGGCCAACACGCAGCAAGGGGTGCAGAAGGAGCGGCCTTCGCTTTATGCGCTGGTCGAGGAGATGAAGCGCATCACCGTGCCGACGTTGATCATCACGGGCGATGAGGATTGGCCGTGCCTGCTGCCGGGCATTCTCATGAAGCAAAGCATTCCGTCGGCTGCGCTTGCGGTGATGCCGAATTCGGGACACGCGATCAATATCGAGGAGCCGGAGGAGTACAACCGGATCGTCGGCGATTTCCTCGCCCAGGTAGATTGCGGCCGCTGGCCGCTCCGCGATCCACGGGCGGTCAGCACCTCGATCACCGGAATGAAGAATTAACAGCGTCACTATATCGATCGGGAAGACGCCCAACGGCGGTCAGTAGAGATTGTTTTTGTATTCGTGCTCCAGGCCCTTCTTCAGAAGGCTCGTCGCGCCGGGAACGGATAGTGCGGCGCTCGTCAGCCGGGCTCCAAGTCCGTTGGCCTTGTTGAGCTTGATATGCTCGCTGAAGACCTTCGCGGGGTCGATGACGGGACGGTCGGCCGCCGGCCAGAGATGCGCCCGAACGAGGGCGGGGCTTTCGGACATCGTGATGCTGAGATCGTCGATCCCTATGGCGAGCACCGGCGTCTTGTCCTGAACCCGGAACTGCGCGCGCACGGCTTCGTCGTCGGTCATGTGGGCTGTCCCCGACAACCTCACGATATGGGCCGAACCAGGAATGAGCAGCGCGGCGGCGACGCGAGGCTGAGCGATGATGTTGCGAAAACTGTCGACACGACGGTTTCCCGGGCGATCGGCAAACCACAGCCGCGGGCCCTCAAGATGCGCCATCATGCCGGCAGGATCACCCTTCGGGCTGAGATCGGCGCGGCCCTGAGCATCCGTGGTGGCCAGCGCAAGGAAACGGCAATCAGCGATGAAGGCCGAGAGATTCGATGGCGCCACAGCGATCGGCGCCGCCGTCCAGAAATCCGAGCGGATCAGCGCCTTGCCGCAATGGCCGTAGCATTCCTCCACCGCGATGCAGATTTCGTCGTGCCGTACCTCGGCTACCCTTCCGTTGACTCGCAGCGTCTCGGTGATGCCTGGAAGCGGAAACAGGGAGGCGAACCCGACACCAGGCCGGGCTAGCGCCGCATCATCGAGCAACGCGGTGGGTAGCCGCAGTTCGTGCGCGCTGGCCGATGCGAAGCCGGGCTTTCCGCCCGCCATTGTGACCGCGATGCGAGAGGAGTCACTGAAGGCGGTAAAGCCAAACGGTGAAAGCCGAATCCAATGCAACGCACCTTCATCAAGATGATCGATCACCTTGAGCGTCATTGGCAGCGGCGTCTTGCCAACGATCGCTTCGAGTTCCGCGACCGTGGCGATCTGCTTGCTCATCGAAAAGTCCCTCGCGAGGCCACCAAAGTTTGGCGCTGCGCCGATCATCTCGATAGGCCGTGGAGCGGTTGGCAGCATCAGGGAATTCTGACAATATATTTTGAATTCCTGCCAACCTGCCATATTGCGAAGTCCGGACCGCCTGGAATGCCAATCCTTACTGATCTGAGCGACGCGGCTGACTTCGTCGACCCGGATGAGGTGCCGCGCGCCGTGGTCACCTACGGCATTACGACGGTCACGACCGGCATCGAGCTCGATTTTCACAGTCACCGGAAAGCGCAGCTCCTTCTGTCGTTGCGTGGCGTTCTCGCCTGCGAGCTGGAGGGCGGCCTTTGGATCGTGCCGCCGCAAAGCGCAATCTGGATTCCGGGCGACGTATCGCACAGCATCAAGGTTGCGGGCGCGATCGAAGGCTATAATGCTTTCATCGATCCCGCGGTCGCGCCGAACCTGCCCCCAGACTGCTGCACGATCTCGGTCACGCCACTCTTGCGCGAGCTCCTGGTCCGGTCTGCCAGCTTCCCAATCGCTTACCCCGAGGGGGGCATGGAGACGCATCTCGTGGCCCTCCTGCTCGACGAAGTCGCCGTGGCGCCGGTTGGCAAGTTGCATCTGCCGATGCCAACGGATCGTCGGCTGCGCAAGGTCGTCGAAATGATGATGGCCGATCCTTCCGACCAGGGAACGATGGAGATCTGGGCCCGGCGCGCCGGGCTTAGCGAACGGACACTCGCGCGCATGATTGCCCGGCAGACCGGCATGACCTTCGGCCGCTGGCGGCAGCAGCTCAACATCATGCTCGCGCTGCAATGGCTGGCGGGCGGCGCAACGATTCAGCAGGTGGCCATCGATCTCGGCTATGAGAGCGCGGGCAGTTTCGTGACGATGTTCAGGAAAGCGCTCGGCACAACTCCAGGCCGCTATATGGCCGAACGGCAGGGGCCGATCGCGTCCCATCGGGCTTAAAAAGCACCCGGGAACGTCCGTGCTTGCTAGAAATCGAAATCGCTGAGTTCGGGAAAATCATCAGGCCTTCGCCCAAGAGGCCACAGGAATATTCTGTCGCCTTCCATAATCGGATGCTCGTTGATGCTGGCGAAGCGTTGCCGTATCAGGCCATCTGAGTCCAGCTCCCAGTTTTCATTTCCATAAGCCCTGTACCAATTGCCGCTTGCATCGTGGCATTCGTATGCGAACCGTGCAGCGATCCTGTTGTCGGCAACGGCCCAGAGTTCATTGATGCGCCGGTACTCGTGCTTTGCGGCCCATTTGCGCGCTAGAAACACCTCAATCGCGGCGCGGCCGGACAAGAACTCGATGCCAGTTCGCCAGACGCTGTCGATCGTGTAGTCAAGCGCCACCAGCCTCGCTTCACGGCTATTCCAACTATCTTCCATGGCTCGAACCTTCTCCGTTGCAGTCTTCCAACTGAACGGCGGCGAAGAAGGACGTGGCATGGTCATTGCTCCAGCCGATGAAGGGACCTTGCCACAAACTGGAGCACACACGACTAGCTGGCGAGTTGATTGGTGTTAAGAACTGTAAACGCGCAAGCTTGGCCCAGGCGCTCGCGATAGGTGCGATGTTGTGGCCCTCTATTCGGCCGCGGCGCGCGGCTCTGTTTTCCACGCGCCAGCCGGTGGCTGCTTCAGCCCGAGATTTTCGCGCAGCGTCTTTCCGGCATAATCCCTGTGGAAGAGCCCACGCCGTTGCAGTTCCGGCACCACATGCTTGACGAAGTCGGCGTAAGAGCCGGGCACGTGGGTTGCGGCGATCACAAAGCCGTCACAGGCGCGACCGACGAACATCTCTTCCAGTTTGTCGGCGACCTCCTTTGGTCCGCCGACGATCGCATCGTGAGGCTTGGCGCGGCCGGAGTAGGTGACGAAGTCGCGTGTCGACGGATTGGTCTTGCCGGAACCCATGAGTACGTAGTCACGAATGCCAGTCATGCCCTGCATGCTCTGAAGCTCTTCTGTGGTCAGCGGCTCGTCGATCGGCTTTGCGCCGAAATCGAAGTTGAGGCCTTCGGCGAGCAGTGACAGCGTCTCGATTTCCAGCGGCAATTTCTCGATCAGCGCCATCTTGTCCTCGGCCTCCGATTTGGTTGCCGCGCAGATCGGCGTCGTCAGCTTGCAGACGAACATCTGATCCGGATCGCGACCTGCTTGCGCAGCCTCGCGCCGAACCGCGTCATAGCCCTGCCTGGCCAGCGCGAAGCTGGGGAACGGACTGAAGATCACCTCTGCCCATCGGCCGGCAAAACGCTGCCCGCGGCCGGACGCACCGGCCTGGATGATGACAGGATGGCCTTGCGGCGAGCGCGGCACGGTGAAAGGGCCGCGCGATTTGAAAAACGCTCCCTTGTGATCCAGCCGCTTCACCCTGGTCGGATCGGCGAAGCGATTGCTCTTCCTGTCGACGATCAACGCGCCATCTTGCCAAGTATCCCAGTGGCCCAGCACGACTTCCATGAATTCGTCGGCACGGTCGTAACGCAGATCGTGCTCGAGATGTTCGTCCTTGCCCATGTTGAGAGCTTCGCCGTCATTGACGGAGGTAACGACATTCCAGGCGGCACGGCCGCCTGTCATCAAATCGAGCGTTGCGAAGCGGCGGGCTACATCGAACGGCTCGAAATAGGTCGTCGAGCAGGTCGAGCCGAGCCCTAGCTTGTCCGTGACCATTCCCATCGTCGTGAGCACCACGATGGGGTCCATCTTCACGCAGCGGATGCCATATTCGACAGCATGCGCGTGGTCGTTGCCGTAACGGTCCGGCATCGCCAGCCTGTCGTCGAAGAAGGCCATGTGGAATTTCCCGGCCTCCAGAATGCGGCCGATCTCCTGATAGTATTCGACCGACATCGAATCGCTTCGCGACTCCGGATGCCGCCACGAGCTCGGCAGCGTGGTGCAGTTCTGTGCCTGCAGGAAGCCGATCATCACCATTTGCCGCATTATGCCGCTCTCGTCTGTTCGCGTTCATCGCACCATCAATTTGCTGCCCTCATTGCGTATCGCTCCGCGGGCGCTCAAGAGTACAGTCGCCGTCTCCCGTTACATCAAAATTTCAAATTTGGTGAACTGTGGTTACAGCAGAAACGGCCGATTCCACGCCGTGCTGAATGTTGCAGACGATGGTTCCGCGGTGTCCTGCCGGACCGCATTGGCTCAGCGAATTCACGATTGCGAAATCCGCGTCCCGAGCGTTCGAAGAAGACATTCTGTCCCCACCAGATCGGCCGTGCTGAATCCTTCCGTAAAGCGTCCATAGACGTCGCCAAGCAGGCTTCGTGCCTCGTCCGAACGTCCATGGTCCGCCCACAACCGGCCCAACGCGAGTGCGGAACGCAGTTCCCATCCAAGCGCCGACTGACTCCGCGCGCAGTCGAGCGAACGAATGAGCAAGACCTCGGCCGCAGGCCAGTCGTCGGGCGACGCCGCCATCTGCACGGCAGCGCGAGCTCGCAGCAGGTCGGGTAGCTCGAACGTTCCGGAGCCATGTTCGACTTCGGTCAGGAGCGCATCGATGATAATCGTGGCTTCCGCAGAATGTCCGGTCTGGGTCAGGCCTTCGGCCAGGGCGCGAGAGAACGATGACGAGAGAATGTATCGTTTCTCGCTTCGCAGCGTCGACAACGCGGCGCGCAGGGTCTCGATGCCACCCTCGGTGTCGCCCTTCGCCAGCATGAGCTCGCCGAGCAGGCCGAGGCCGCCGGCATGGTACATTACCAGCGAGTACCTGCCAGCATGAGCGACAAGCCGTGCTATGAGATCCTCTGCAATTCGCTGATCCCCTCGCCACATGAACACGGGCGCAGCGTAGACAAGGCTGATGCAGAGCGAGACCGGCTGTCCCTGTCTCTCGGCGACCTCAATGCCCCGATAGGCAAATTGGGCTGCCTGATCTGGAAGACCCCTGAGCCACAGCGTCCGTGCGTACCCAATCAATGCCCTGACCTGGTGGTCGTATCCGAACGAATGCACGTCTCTTACGCCGGTTGCAGCCGCCAGCCTGAATCCGCTGTCATAGCTGCGCTGCGCGGCGGCCTGATCTCCCACCAAGTGATGAGTCGCGCCCAGCATCCATTCTGCAGTCACGGCCTCTCGCGCGCCGCCAGACTCGCGGGCTATGGCCGCATAGCGCTCCGCCGCGGCCAGCGCGCTGCCATAATCGGCAAGACGTGTCCGATAAAGATTGAGACCGACCAGCAATTCCAACTGATATTCGGTGTCTCTCAATGAATCGGCCAGACTGAGCCCTCGCTCCAGCGCGGCGTCTACCTCGGCACCATCGCTATGGCCATGGTTCGACGCCGTCGCCAATGAAAGCTGGAGGCCGAGCTCGAGCCTTGTTCCGCGATCTTCTTCGGATAACGCCGCGATCGTCTGCAGGCACCAGCGCCGGCACTCGGCCAGCATCGACATGCCCAGCAGCAGCGGCACCGCACCGGAGCCGAGTGCAACCCCGACCGAACTGTCGCCTCCTTCCGAAAAACTCCATTCGAGCGCCGCTCTGATATCACCGAGCTGTCGCGAATACACGGTTAGATCACGCCCCCTTGGGATCGTCGCCCGCATCCCCGCGAGGCGTTCTGCGTAGTACAGTGCATGCCGCCTGGCAATTTGGTCAGCCTGACCACTTTCCTTCAACTTGACCGCGGCATAGGCTCGGGTCGTATCGAGGAGCCGATATGCGGTCGCGCTTTCAGTTTGTGCGACCGAGATGAGCGACTTGTCGACCAGGTTCGCAACGACGTTTGTCACCGGCAATCCGGCGCTATCCAGCCCGCAAGTGACGGCCTGCGCCTTCTCGAGGGTGAATGACCCTATAAAAATCGACAGGGCGCATAGAATGGCCTTCTCGTCTTCGGATAGGAGATCATAGCTCCAATCAAGCATTGCCCGGAGCGTTTGGTGCCGTGGCACGCTCAGCCGCTTTTGCCAGACCAGCATCAAGCGTTCGTCGATCAGCCGTGACAGTCCGTTGATACCGTAAGTGCTCGTCCTGCCGGCCGTCAGCTCGATTGCCAGTGGCATCCCATCGAGCTTCCGACAAATGTCAGCGACGACCGGTGCTTCGTCATCTGTAAGGCCGTGCCGGTATCCACCGGCAGCCGCTCGCTCCATGAAAAGCTGCACGGCGGGAAACGCTAACGCGCTGGCCGCCGTGACGCTCAATTCGTCTGGTGGGCTCTCGAGAGCGAGAAGCAGATGAATGTTCTCGCCTTCGACCCGCAATGCTTCACGCGTGGTTGCGATAATGTGCACGAGCGGCGCTTCGCGGAACATCCTCTCAGCCAGGATTGCTACCGGCTCAATCAGATGCTCGCAGCTATCGAGGATCAGAAGGATTCGCTTGTCTGCAACAAAAGCCAGAAGCCGGGGCAAGGAGTCCTGGGTCTGTTCGAGACATCCGATCGATGACGCGACGGCAGGAACAACAAGTGCACTGTCCTGGATGGCGCTGAGATCGACGAAGCATACGGCTTCGGGAAATTCGATCGCCATCTCATGAGCAACGGCCACCGCCACGGTTGTTTTGCCAACCCCGCCGGGCCCCACAATACTGACGAACCGCCGAAACGTGATCTGCGCACGCAAGGCATCGATGGTTTCATCGCGGCCAACCATTCGCTGCAAGCACGCGGGCAAGGTCTCGATCTTGGCGCGCCCGACCGGAATTCGCTCATGCATACCGTCTTGCGTTGGGCTCTGTACCGTCGCAACGAAGCAGTAGCCTCGGCCAGTCACGTTGGTGATATAACGCGCGCCGTCCCGCCCATCGCCGAGCGCTTTGCGGAGCCCGGCAATATGGACCCGAAGACTGGTCTCCTCGACCGTGACATCCGGCCAGGCTCGTTTCACCAATTCTCTGTGGCTCACGACCTCCCCTGCCTGTTCGAGCAGAGCAATCAGGATGTCGAGCGCGCGGCCGCCCAGCGCAACCGGCTCATTCTCCTTCAGCAACAATCTTTCGGACACGATCAGGCGGAACGGTCCGAATTGAAATACTTCGGTTTCGTTGAATCGCTGCGGCAAGAGAGACCTACTCACAATCCGACAAGCGTCCCCATCTGAGAGGTTCCAGCCAGGCAATTTAGCACATTCCCGTGGGGCAAGGTATGACGCCGCATCGGAACTACGCACGAGATGGATCGGCACGCGTGCCGCGGTCGAAACACAGACCTGGTTGCGAACGCAAGCACGCTCAACGCCAGGACGAATTGTAAGGGTTGGGATCCATTATTTCCGATGTAACCAGATTTACGCGCCGGGTTATCGTACCGTAACAACGGAAAACCACATTCGCTCCCGCTAACAGGTTGCGGAGTTGCATGTGGACAGGTCTTTTCTGAGTACTTCCCTCTCACGCACGCCCTCGGTGTGGACGCAGTGGAAAAACGAACGCGAAGTCAGGCGAGCAGTCCGCGCGCTCGCCGAGTTTGACGATCAGACCCTGCGCGACATGGGTATTCGAGACCGCTCCCAGGTCGAGTTCACTGTTCGATTTTGTCGCGAGTGCTGACTGTTCAGGATGGCCGTTGCTGCCGTGCTTCGCGCAACAAGAACGGCGTGTCTCTGTCCGGCCCGCGGATCGGACCATTTACCTTTCTTATCAGCGATTTTCATCACATAACGGAAGGTCGGAAGGAAGACGTGCGAGCATGGGTCGAGGAGCCGTCAACGCTTTCTTTCCCATGGAGAGATCATCCGTGTCACCTCGCGCTTCTCCCCCGTTCACGGCTACCAGCGCTCCCGAAAAGGTCCGTCTCATCGAAGATAGCTGGAACAGCCGCGATCCGAATCGGGTCGCACTCGTCTATGCAATCGACAGCCACTGGCGCAATGACGCCGAATTTCTGTCTGGCCGAGCCGCGATCGAGGCATTCCTGACGAGGAAATGGGCGCGAGAACTCGAGTACCGGTTGATCGCGGAACTGTGGGCATTCACAAACGACCGCTTGGCGGTGCGCGTCGCCTATGAGTTTCACAATGAGAGCGGTAGCTGGTTTCGCGCCTGCGGCAGCGAGAGCTGGGAGTTCGACGCCGACGGCCTGATCCGCCGTCGCATCGCCAGCGTCAACGAGCGACCGATTGTCGACAGCAATCGCAGCTTTCACTGGCCGCTCGGTCGCCGACCCGACGGGCATCCGGGCCTCAGCGACCTCGGACTTTGACGCCCTGCGAAGCGCCTCGGCAAGCACGACAAGGTCGTCACTCCGTCTCATGCCGGCTCGATTGACGTGCAGCGGCAATGAAGATCCTCCTGCTGAACAACGGCGGCTATCTTGTCGAACGGATTCTCGCCAAGGAGCCTGCTCTCACCCGCAACGGCGCGCTCCCGCTCAGGCTGGTCGACGGTCCGCAAGTGCGCCTGGCCAGGATGGAGAACCTCGTGCCTCGCGAGACGACCGAACTCACGTCCACGCGATGTCCGAGCATGGCGATGGCCCGTCGCACGATCAGCAGGCCGACGCCAAGCCCGTCACTTTGCGCAGGGTCGAGGCGAGTGAAGGCTTCGAAGATTTTCGGTATTTGCTCGGCGGAAATACCGACCCCCGTATCGAATACATCGATGCGTATGCTGTCTCGCATGTGACGGCACCCCAAAAGGACACGGCCACCAGATTCCGTGAACTTTATCGCATTGCTGACCAGATTGCGGAGAACCGCGCCGAGAAGAACGGCATCGCTCACGATCGAGGATGTGGTGGGCACCAATCGAATTTGAACTCCCTTTTGCAAGGCGGCCCATTCATTCTCCCGATAGACCTCGCGCAGCAGCGTTCCAACGTCTACGGGCACCATCTGCACGCGCTTCCCATGCTCGTGAAGACGCAGGGCGTCCAACAGTTGATCGAGTTGTTCTGTCAATCGATCGACGGCGCTTTGGCCCAGCCTCAGCAAGTGCAGTTCCGACTTTGTCCAGGCGCAGTCGCCGAGGCGATCGTGAACGCTTTGGATAATCTGGAGCGGTTGACGAAGGTCGTGACCGGCCATGGCGAGGAGAATCCCCACGAACTCACAGGCGTCCGTCTCGCTCGTTGGACCGATCATTCCATGCCCGAAGTAGGGACTGCTGGCTCGTGGCAACTTTTTCCACTCCGCTTGTCTGCGCGTGAACTGCCACCCCAACTCCCGAGCGAACTCTGCGCAATTGGCATGTGCAGGCGAATTCAGTGCTGTAACGCGGTGTGAACTCGGCTTTTCGAAGTAAACGGGGCCGCTCCTGCTCGCGCCCGGGCCACCTCGGCGACGAGGCGCTGAGACGCCTCATCAAGCCGAGACGCGTTGAGCACGAGCGGCACCAAGCTTTCACGCTGAGCCGTCGCTCGGCTAGTCCGGGACAACCGGCGCCTTGGTCTTGCGTAGCCTATCCGTCACTTGTCGATCCAGATTCAGGTGCGCATCCATCAGTGGCGGCGGAGTCAATGCCATCCACGTGTCCAGAGAGAAGTCGACAAAGTAAGGGCTCTTGAATGTTTCAAGGAATCGCAAGGGGCCAGCGCCTGTATTCTCAAGATAGTGGCCCATCGCGACCGGCACGTAACCGACATCGCCGGCGCGGAGATCGAAGGTGCGCGCCTGGCCCTGACCCGCAAACACGCCCATGCGTGCCTGTCCCTCGATGACATAGAGCCACTCATCTCCGTTCGGATGCCAGTGCAGCTCGCGCAATCCGCCCGGATTGACCTCGACCAGTGCCGCAGCGGTCGTGGTGTTGACCGGGAATACGGTGGAATCGCTGATCCGCACCGTCCCGCTGGCGGTCTTGATGGGATCCTGCGCCATTAGCCGGGAACTGAAGCTTTGCGACACTGGCGTTGCTCCCGGAATGTTGTCCGAGGTGAGCGGCCCCGGCAAGGGAGCCGGGAAAATGTAGCGCTGGCTTTCCTCCGGAGTATGGTCGAACAACGAAGCGGGCACCCCAAAATTCTTGCCGAGCACCTCGTTCGGTGTACGCTTGAACCAGTCGGCGATCAAGAAAGTATTATCTTCATCGAAATCGCCGTCATCGAACACGAGGAGAAATTCGCAACCGTCCGGACCGAGGCCCTGGATGGAGTGCGGAACTCCGGAAGGGAAGAACCAGAGGTCGCCGACACTGACATCATCGACGAAGTAACGCCCGTTGGCATCGACCGCCGTGATACGCGCTGTACCGTAAAGCATATAGGCCCATTCGGAAGCCTTGTGCCAATGCAGCTCGCGCACGCCGCCGGCATTCAACCGCATGTTCACACCGGCAAGCGCCGTGGCAACGCCGAGCTCGCGCCGGGTGACCTGGCGGGTCCAGCCGCCTGTTTCCAGCCGCATATGCGCATCGGAAAACGAAAAGCGCAGGTTCGGCAAGCTACCGTGATCGGTCGAGGGCGGCACGAGCATATCCGGATTCTGCCGGTCTCGCGTCAGATCGCGCGGACCATGATCGGTGCCGCCGCGACCTGGCCGTTGCGGCTGAGGACTTGCGTCCGCCGATTGTGCCCGTGCCATAGCGGTTGTTGTGAGAAGACCTCCGGCAGCGGTCGCTGCCAGCATTTTGCGGCGAGACATGGAATCCATGATTTTGTGTCCTGTGGTTCAAGGCTACAGACTGGTGCTGCCGTGGACGCGTGGGCCTGCAATCTTCACAGCTTCATCGATTTCTGACTGTGGATGCAGGGCGCGGCCGCTCACCATGCATCTCTATATGGGCGCACGGTCCTCTCGGCAGAATTGAAAAGATCGCAGTATGACTGTGCATACGCCGCATTCGTCACTAACGCGCAGGTCGACCATGAATGTAGTCACCATCCGCTCCCAACAAGTTGATCGCTATCGCCCACGCGACAGAGATCACGGGAGCGCGATCCGCCTACAACCTGCATTTTGCGAATAATGACTGCCCACGCCTGCCGGCTGTCGCAACTCACGCTCGCTCGACCATGCGTGACAGCGAGCCGTCCGAAATAGATTGAGACGGCTCCGTCAGCTCAAACAAACGAGCGCGCAGCGGATCGGCTGCGCGGCCAAGCATCTCGCGCAACCACTGATGCGCCGGATCACCGGCGTTCCGTTCGTGCCAGAGAACGCCTACATCCACCGTTGCGGTCTTGTATGGCAAATCATACGTCGACAATGGATGGGTGCGGGTCAATGACCTGGCGAGAGGCCGCGGAATGATCGCCGTCAGGTGCCTGTCCTCGAGCAGAGAGGGAAGCGCTAGAACATGCGGCAACGTTATTGCTATGCGCGGACCTCCTTTCAAGTTGGAAACGGCCCGTTCTAACGCACTCCGATCATACATTTCCGATCGTCGCGACAAGCCACGTTCTGAAACATAGCCGTCGACCATACGCTGGTGTTCTCCGTGCAACGAGATGGCAGCAATTGAGAGGCCTGACAAATCATCGAGCGACAATTTGCCGAGTTGCCGCGAGGAATTGACGATCAGAACGTCATCATAGGTAAAGAGCGACTTCGACCGGAAGCGCGGGGCAACGTTGGAGAACGTTCCGATTGCAGCGTCGATCTGCCCGACGTCGAGCTGCTCCGCCAGATCGGATCGGGTATCGGAAGAGAGCACGAGATCGACGAGCGGCGCCTCGCCTCTGAGCAGGCCAAGGAGACGAGGCACCATGACCGCGGTCACGAAATCGTTCACAGCGATGGTAAACCGTCTGGTGGACCTCGCAGGTTCGAATGTCGGCTCCGAGATCGCCGCCTCCAATGATTGCCAGGCCACGCGTATCAATGGAGCCATGGAGAGCGCACGCACCGTCGGCTGCATTCCCTCCCTCGTGCGAATGAACAATTCGTCGTCCAACACGTCCCTCAAGCGAGCGAGTGCGTGACTAACGGCAGACTGACTGAGGCACATCCTCCGGCCTGCCCCTAGCACACTTCGCTCCTCCATAACGGCGTCGAAAACACGTAGAAGGTTCAGGTCAAGCCTGTTGAATGGTATGGTCATGTGCGAAACCAAGAGTGTGGCAGCCTCGGTGAAGTACAGTTCAAGTTCGCCGGTCGACATGACCCCTCGTACGAACTCCTCATCTGCGAGGTGGTGAAGGCGCGTAATCCGGCCTCCCTGCTATCGATGGCGCCTGGCAGAGATCCCGTCGTGTTTCGAGCCAGGAAACTCTGGCCAACGCGCGTAGGCGGCAGTGTTGTCCTTCAGAAACGGATCCCGGAAGCAATCTCCGCCTATTCCGGATCGCATTTCGTAGCACTGCTCCATGGTATCGAAACTGCAACTCGTCATGTGTCCCGGCACGTCCCTGCGGCAATATTCGTAAGCGTGCACAACGGTCGGGGCTATTGATGCCAGGGAAAGCGCCAACAACGTCGCGCAAGCAACGACGACCAAGACCTTTGAAACCGTCTTCATAATTTTGCTCTCCATCTCGGCCATGCGCCGATTGGATAGCTGTAATGCCGGGATCGCGTCGGGCCGCGTTAAGTTCGGAGAATCTGTGAGAGCTATCGTGAAAGCGACGCTTCTCGCTGGAGTCCGATCCGGTGGATCGAGGCACATTGATTGGGACGACGTAGCTCTCCTATCCATCAATCTCGGCCAGATTCACTTTCCCTGGCCCCGGGATAGATTTCACGGCTGTCCGGACTGCTTTCTTCGGTGTCGCATTCTCTCCTTCAGCGCCGCCGGAATGCGCCCCGCACGACCGCGGCTATCTGCAGTAACAGCATAGTGACTTGGCCCAGCGAAATTTTACGGGGCCGCTCATGGAAGCCGACCTACATCTTTATCGGCGCCGATATGAGTGCGGATCGGATCGCCGATGATCCGCAATTGCGATGTTGATGCAGCAGGCAAATATACATTTCCCAGAATAACCCTTGGAGACAAAGTCATGAAACGGCTTCCGCTCGCGATCGCAATCACTGGTCTGGGCTCGCTCCTCGTTACCAATGCCGATGCGCGATCTGTCTACGACGGCCCCTGGAATCTCTTGTTCGTCACGCAATACGGTCCCTGTGACCCGACGTACAATTTCTCCGTCAACATCATCAACGGGATCGTGACTCATCCCAATCTGGTCAATTTCAGAGGGCGAGTGGCGCGATCCGGCGCGGTTCGCGCCTCTGTCACCGTTCACGAGAAATATGCCTCCGGATCCGGCAGGCTCGTCGGCCCATCGGGTCGTGGAACCTGGAGCGGTCATTCCGGCAACGCGCGCTGCGCAGGTTATTGGACCGCCCAGCGCAACTGACCTGCCTGGCGCAGCAGCCGCCGATGCTGGATGACCGCCGTTCTGAGCAACCCTGTCAGCTTCGCGCAAGCAAGATGGTCATTATATCAGGGAGTTCTCCGAAAGGATGTCTCGATGGTGTCGACGTACGCCAGCTACAATTCCGTCGTGCGCAACCTCCAGCAGTCCCTGACGCGAGTCGCGCAGCAGCCCGACGTGGCACGAAGCGCCGCCTATTACAAGGAAAACATAGGCAAAGTAGAAACCGTCGACGAATTTCTGAAGAACGATCGGCTCTACCAGTATGCAATGAAGGCATATGGGCTGGAGGATATGATCTATGCAAAAGCCTTCATGAAAAAGGTGCTGGACAGCAATCTCCTGGACGCGAACAGCTTCGCCAACAAACTGACGGACAAGCGCTTTCGCGAGTTTGCGTCGGCATTTTCCTTCACAGGCTTGGATACACCTGCTGCGCAATCGTCAAACCAGACCGACGAGATGATCGGCTTGTACACGGCAGCGGTCCAGAGGCGGGTCGATGCAATCGACGAAGATACCCGCTATTACAACACCGTGATCGGCGGCGTCAAAAGCGTCGATGAGCTTCTGAACGACGACCGCCTGCGCACATATGTGTTTGAGGCGTTCGATATCGACGACAGCAATTGGTCGCGCGACACGATACGGAACGTCTTGAGCAGCGATCCAACCGATCCGAACAGCTACGTCAACACCGTCTGGGCGCCAAAGCGGGATCAGATCAATGCCAACCTCACTCAAGCCCAGGCGGATGCCAGCGATGCCAACGCGAAGATAGCGGCCTATATGGCGCAGCTATCGCAACCCGGCGCCGACGTGGCAGATCTGAGAGCGAAGATTACGACCCAAGCCAACCGGTTGGCGAAGAGCAACGCGGACATATCCAGCTTCCAGAACTCTCTCTCCACGATCAGCCGATATTTCGATCTCGCCGGCGCGTTCGAGTTTTCAGCAGATGGAGCGCTTGCTTCCGGCAAATCCGCTCAGACCGACGCGAACCGGACCAGCACCAACGACAAATTCGTCCTCAGCAAGGGCGCGACATATCTCGACGCGGAGGAAGAGCTGGAAGCCGTCGCGATAAATCAGTTCAGAGCCGGCATCTACAGCATGAAGTCAGTTGAACAGTTCGTGTCTACGCCGAACGTGTACAACTTCGCGCTCAAGGCGGTTGGCCTCGACCCGGAAAAGGTCTCGGCGGTCACGATCAAGGCGGTGCTCACCAGCGATTTGAGCAATCCGATGAGCTATGCCAATACCCTCGGGGACGATCGATATATACGGCTCGCGCACGCTTTCAACTTTGACGGCAAGGGCAACCTGACAACGCCGCTGGTGGCGCAGAACTCGGTTGAAGTCACGCAGATTGCAAAGGACTACATCATCGCAAAAACGCGATTTGCAAGCGCTGCGGAACAGGACGGACTTCGGCAGAAAGCCGAGCAGGACGCCGCCTATTACCAAAGCGCAATCGCGAACATAGGGAGCGTTTCCGAACTGCTCGCAGACAGGAAGTTGGTCGATATCCTTCTTGTTGCAAAAGGCCTGGATCCCGCGAAGATAACCAACGAGTATCTCAAGCAGATCTTCAGTTCCGATCTGAGCGATCCCGAAAGCTTCGCAAACAACGCCGGCGACTCCCGCTTTGCCGAGATCGCAGCATCGTTCAATTTCGACGAGGACGGCAACGTCAGCCGTATCCCTGCAATAGGACCCCAGAAGCGAGACCAGCTTCTGGAAACGCAGAACGATTATCTCCAGCAAACGCTGGAAACGCAGGAAGGCGAGGCGAATGCCGGCGTTCGCCTGGCGCTGTACTTCCAACGAAAGTCAGCCCAGATCACGTCCGCATACGACATCCTTGCCGACCCGGCTCTCGCACAAGTGTTTCGAACCACCTACAACCTGCCCGACGCGCTGGCGAGCATGGCAATCGACCAGCAGGCAAAGATCGTGGAAAAGCACCTCAACTTGAAGGATCTCGGCGATCCGGAGAAAGTCGGAGCGCTGCTAAACCGGTTTGCCGCCATGTACGACATGAAGAACAGCAGCCAGGCTTCGTCACCTGGGCTGGCCATCCTGCAAGGCTCCGGCGCGGGCATCAGTCAAGACACGCTCCTGTCCATCGCGCTGTTGGGCAAGCAATATTGAGCGGCCGCAGTTCCCGGCGATATGGGGGTTGCATCCTGGATGATGGGATTCGGATCCGATAGACCGCCGCGATCGCGGAAGATTGGATGCCACCTCTTGGCCTCAGGGATCGTAGGTTTCACGTAAGGTTCGCGTGATATCCAGCAAATCAGGATTTGCCTATCCGCCGACAAACCATGGCCGAACCAGCAACCAACGAGACCGCCGCCCCAGCGACGTCGACTGCCTCGCAGCCAGCCACCTCCGATGCGGGCAAGAGTGGCGCATCGCAGGCGCGACCGGGCAACAAGGCGAAAGCTTCCGGCGCCCCTCGTGTGGCCGCAGCTACCGTTGACGAGTTGCTCGCGCAGGAGGCGCTCGCCACCCTGAAGCGGACACGCGCAATGTCCCGGGGAGAGCCGGTCAGATCGAAGGCACGCGCCCCGGTCCCGGCTGCCACACTCGTCGTCAAGAAGCCGCAGCCACGGACATGGATGGCGCCGTTCGTCACCCTTGCAGTGATCGTCGCGATCTCCTCTGTCATCTCCATCGGCGGCGTCGCCTATCTGTTCTTGCGGCCCATTGCCATCAACGCAGGATCGGATGCCGAGCTTCGCAACCTCCGTGAGGCGATGTCGCAACTACGACGCACTGTTGCAACCCTATCAAGCGACGTGGCGGCGAACCGCACGGCGTTCGACGCCGCAAATAGAGCCGCGAGCGACCGGTTTGGCCGTCTGGTCCAAAGCGTCGAGCGCGTCGAAAGAGATCAATCGCTGTCGGCCACAAAGGCCGAGCGGATGGCCGAAGGAAAGTCGCAGGTTGCGCGAACCGTGGCGGCAGTTTCGTCCCCCGAAGTCACCGGCGCCATTCAGCCACAGCCGCGGCCAGCCACCGCGCGACGGGAGATAATCCAGGGCTGGCGCGTGCGACGCGCCTATGAGGGCATCGCCATTCTCGAGGGCCAAGCCGGTGTGATCGAGGTTGCTCAGGGCCAGGATGTCCCCAATCTGGGTCGCATCGAGGAAATCAAACATGAGAACGGTAGCTGGCAAGTATTGACCAGCAGAGGCATCGTTGTTTCCGCACGTTGATGTTGCTCTCGCGCAGCTTGATCGCATGACACGATCAATTCGCTCGGCGTGAGCGATTGCTCGCAGGTGCGTTGGCATCCCAGGAACGCCAATGCAGCCTACTGCATGCTCCGACCTTCCGCAGGTTCTGCTCGCGCCGTAACCCAGCGACGCCACTTCAATTCCGCGGCGACGAGCTGGCTGACGACTGCAGATTGCTTTCGTAGCAATTTGACGACGGCAGAACTGCCCGACTGCTGAAGAGTGTGACTTGTGCGTGAAAAATAACCGTAGAAAGACGGACATCTTCTACGACGGTTCCACGACAATGATCGCCGCTCCTGTCGCCGAAAAAAATCCTCTCTTTTCGTCTCAACTTAGAGGAGTGAATTGCCAAGTATTCCGAGTGGATCCGATGAGTTAGCGTTCCAATTAGGCAACATCTACTCGCTGATGAGTTGTCTTGCAGTAAATGACTAGTTCAATTGCTTGACGATCATAGTCCACTGCGACGTAATGGACGCGTCCCGATTCGACAGTGCGCGAGCTGATGTTCATTCTTGATGTGATCTTCAACAACAAGACGCTGTGCGCTTCTCGCCGCAATGGCGGTCGGTGGTATAGAGACCAGATTGCAACTGCAAAGACAGTGCTGAGGAATCCAGAAAGATTGCCGAACTGCATCACCACGGCAGCGTTCCTCATCGCCACAAACGGTGGCACCACCCGCACCTGATCAAGCTTCCGAGCGAACCAGACGCGCGTGTTTCGGTCTCAGTATCTCGTATCGTGTAAGTACCTGTTGTTTTGCGTAACCAAGCGGAGCGAGCACGCCTGCTCGACTCCACAACAACACTCTAGGGCAAACAGGGGCATCCACATGTTCATCGTCATCGATGATCGGGAGACCGTTACACGCGGCTACGCAGCAGGATTTGATCGTGAAGGCATCGTTTCGATCGGCTTCTCATCGAAAGATTTCCGCGAATGGCTGCAATCCGCCGTGGGCAACGACGTAATGGCAATCGGGGCGTTTATCCTGGGTGACTGCTCGGACCGAACGAGCATTCCAAAGAGCATCCGCAACAAGTCTCACGCACCGATCATCGCCCTGAACAACCTGAAGCAGCTCAGGGATACGATCGAACTATTCGAAGCCGGCGTCGACGACGTCGTTCACGTCCCGATCCATGTTCGCGAGATACTCGTTCGCACGGCCGTCATCCGCCGACGAACCGTCGGGCAATCAGCCGAAACGCCGACAAGCCTGATCCGCGTCTTTCTTGACGGCCGGGATCCCGAAATCGGCGGCAGAACGTTGGCGCTGCCGCGTCGCGAACTGCGCATTCTCGAGCACCTGGTTGCCCACCAGGGAAAGTGGCTTACAAAGACCCAGCTCTTCAATGCGACCTACGGTCTTTTCGACGCGAGCTTCGACGAAAACGTCATCGAGGGGCACGTGAGCAAGCTCCGCAAGAAGCTCCGCAACCACCTCGGCTACGATCCGATTGAGTCAAAGCGCTATATGGGCTATCGGCTCGACGACCTGAGAAGGCGCTCTAACGGCGAATTTGATCCTTCGAAACATAATTGAAATCCTGGACGAGCACGTCCTGCAAGACCTCGGCTTGAAGACGCTTGTTGACGCGCTCTCTGACCATACGCGCGAAGTGGGCGAGGTCGAACCGGGCGAGATTCTTGAAGTCGAGATTCTCGTCGGAATAGATATTCCGAAATGCCTCGTCCACAACGAAGGCTTCAGGCGGCACCGGAAGCTGACGAAGCACTGTTGCATCGGCCGTGAAGACAAACTGCGCAACGATGTAGCCTTGGACGCTGCCTTCCGCGATCATCGGCACGTTGATCACCCTGGTCTTCTCGTAGACGAGCCCGCCCGCATAGTCCTGCTTGGCCGCCGGCGATGCCTGACCCTCCTTCCAATAGGACAGAGCCAGGCTCGCGCCGACCGTGACGACGCAGGCCCAGACGCCTGCCACGAGCAGCCTGACTATTTGCATCCACCCTGCCCCATCAACGAGTATGTGCCATCCGATTCAACTTCCTGGATCGACTTCGCGATAATCGCCGAGACCTCGCGAACGGCATCGAGATGCATTTGCAATGCGGCTTGATTTCTTACGAGGCTTGCTCGCAGACGCGTCAGATGCGCGACCACGCGCGGGTCGAACTCGACCCCTTGCGCCAGGCGCATGGCCCTCGTCAGCTCAAGGAGGCCGCGATTCTTGCGCTGACTGAAGGAATCAAAATCGACTTGCATCCGGCTCTCAAGCTTGTCCGTCTCCTCGTCGATGGTTGCCGTAAGCCGCTCGATCGCATTCAACGTGTTGGAATTGGTTCCGAGCCATTGAGCGGCGATATTTTGCGCATCCGTCAGCCCGGGTAAGACGTGTTGTGACGGCACCGGCAAACCGCTTCCCTCAGAAACGGCCTCCCCCTGCACCTCGAGGACTTCCAGTGTTTCTTGCTGCTCATCATTCTGATTCATCGCTGCGCTCATCTTGCTGCAAATTAGCCCTTGCCAGTTGCGGAGTCGGCGGCGTGGCGCGCCTTGGCGAGCTGCTTGGCAATTCCGATCCCCTCACCCTTGGCCATCTCATTTCCGATCTGCTCAGCCAGCATCGACCGCCAGATCGTGCCGGCGGTTCCCTTGCCGAAAACCTCGCTTGCGCCCTGCGGCAGCATCGACTCGACAAATGTCTGCAGGACGAACGCTTCGAACTTTCGATAGACGGCGCGATCGGTATCCGCCTTCTTGATGATCGTGGCGTGCCCGCCGCCGTCGATCACGCCAACGCGCGACGCGCTCATGCCTTGCCCAGACGCTACGGTTCGTTCCAGTGCGCCTGCCTCGATCTTCCGGTCCACCGCCGCAGAGAAATCTTCGCCGCCTGCGGATGACGCGCGCTCAAGCTTGCCGGCCGCCATGCGCTGGGAGACCGGATCTGCGGCCTCCATCACATCCAGGATAAGATCCGGTACGGGAGTGACGGTCATGCTGTGCCTCGCCTAGCGATCCGAACTTGTTTCATTGGCCTGCATTTTTCTCCGCCGGCCGTTTCGCCGCCGTTTCAGTTATTTCCTCGAGAACTCGCCGTTCCTGCTCTCGAAATGCCTGCCGCGCGGCCGTGCCGGCCATCCGGAGCACCTGCTTCAGCTTGCGCGCCTCGGTCATCGCGTGTGAGGCGAGACGCTCCTTCGCCTTGGCGAGCACTCCCTGTTCGACGCTTGCGGTTCTCAGATTCTGGCCCGCGGTTTGTGCCGCCAACGGCGTCACTCCGTTGCCGTCGTTGAAACCCTCGATGATCCGCCGCTGCCGTTCCTGCAGTGCGTGCTCCTTCGCATTGCACTCCATCAGCTCCCATTGGGCGAGGCGGTGCATCTTCGCCTGCACGGCTGCAATGCGACGGATTTTGCGATCCCTTGGTTTCATGCGTCGATCAACCGGTCAGCCATGATGAAAAGGCGATCGTGAACTGCAGCACGAGTTCGCGGCTGGTGAGATAGACCAGCATGAGGCCGCCGAAGAGCACGAAGGGCAGCGAAATGAAATAGATGGGAATGCTCGGCGTCAGCTTGTTGGCGAGCCCGAGCGCGAGGTTGACGATGACCCCGTAAACGACGAAGGGGCTCGCCACCCTGAGCGCCAGGATGAACGCTTGTGAAAGATGATCGGTGAGCTCGGAGAGCCCGGTCTCGCCGCTTATGCCGGCCGCCGGTGCCCAGATCCGATAGGAGCCAATGAGGCCCCGAAGCAGCTCCCAATGTTGATCGGTCATGAAGAACAGGACTATCGCCGGCAATGTGATGAAAGGCACGAGGGCCGGCATATGTTCGCCGTCTTCCGCCGTTCCGGCTATTCCGCTGAGCCCGATCGCGGATGCCGCCATCGTCGCCATCGTTTCCAGGGCGAGAAAGAACACCCGGGCGACCAGGCCAATCAGGAGACCGATCACCAGCTCCGACATGATCGCACGGACGATGGCCGGCGTCGCGGCCGCATCCACAACGGGACGTACGGTGGCTTCGAGCAGGGGCGCCAGCATCAGCGTGACGTTGATGGCCAGGAACAGCCGGACCTGCACCGGAATGTTGGACCGAGAGAATCCGGGCGCGATCATCAGGCATGTGCCGACCCGACAGAAGATCAGAAATGTGGCCAGCACGGAGCCTGATACGCCCGCGATCAAGAAACCGCTCCGAGCGACTTCACCTCGACACCACGTGCGATCTCAACATGCGACAGCACCGGCAGGGTCGGGAACATCCGTTCCGTGATCATGCGAACATACGGACGCACCTCGGGCGGCGCGACGAGCACGACGCTTTCGCCCTGGCCCATTGCCTTTCGAACCGCGGCAGAGACATCCGCCGCGAACTGCTCGACAAGGCGTGGATCGGCGTCGAATTCCACGATCTCGCCCTTGGCATCGCGTTTGAGGCTTTGATGGAATGCGAGGTCCCAGCGATTTCCGAGCCGAAGCACTTTCAGTACCCCGTTGTCGGCAAAGTCCCCGCAGATCTGCTGCGCGATGCGCGTGCGAACGTGCTCTGCGATATGTTCGGCGCGGCGGACGTAAGGCGCGATTTCCGCGACGGCTTCGAGAATAAGATGCAGGTTCCTGATCGAGATGCGCTCGGCAAGCAACAGCTTGAGCACCGCCTGCAGGCCCGAATAGGAAATTTGCGACGGGCAGATATCGTCGATGAGGCGCTTGTACTCGGGATCGAGCCGGTCCAGCAGGGCCCGCATGTCCTTGTAGGAGAGGAGCTGCGACAGGTTGCCGCGAATGATCTCGCTCAAATGGGTGAGCAGGACGGAAATGTTGTCCGCAACCTTGAAGCCGTCCCGTTTGACCTCTTCGAGGAAAGTCTCAGGGATCCACATCGCCTTCATGCCGAAGGCCGGCTCCACCGTCTCATCGCCCGGCACGTCCGGTTTGCGAACACCATCGAAAAGCACGAGGACCTCGCCGATGCGCAGCTCATGCTGCGCCACGATGGTGCCGTGGATCTTGATGCGGTAGCTCTTCGGCCCGACGGACATGTCGTCAGTCAATTTGATCTCGGGAATCACAAATCCGTATTGGGTCGCGAAGCGGCGCCGTATCTTGCTGACGCGATGCGCAAGCTCCCCATGCGCATGCAGCATTTGAACCGCAAGCTGGCTGCCGACGCAGAGCTCGACGTCCGCCGTCTTCAGATATTCCTTGATGGATTCTTTCGAGTCGGCCTGCGACCGTTCGCGCTCCTGCGCCGCAAGCGCCTCCTCCTGCTGTCGCCTTGCCGCCTGCCGGCGGGGAAGCGCGTAGCTCATGAACGCCATCACGCCGCCCAGGAAGGCAAACGGCAGCAGTGGCAGGCCCGGCAACATCCCGAGGACGAACATCATGAGCGCGGCCACCGACTGCGCGCGCGGATATCCGCCGAGCTGCCTGAGCACCGTCTGTTCGGCCGATCCCCTCGTGCCGCCCTTCGAGACGAGCAGGCCAGCCGACAGAGAGACGATCAGAGCCGGGATCTGCGAGACCAGGCCGTCACCGACGGAAAGCTTGGTGAAAATATCCGCCGCGCGCGCCAGCGGGAGGCCGTGGTGGACCACGCCGATGACGATGCCGCCGAATATGTTGATCGCGGTGATGATCAGCCCGGCAATGGCATCGCCGCGGACGAACTTGGAGGCGCCATCCATTGCGCCGAAGAAGGCGCTCTCCTCCTCCAGCTCCCTGCGCCGGCGTTGCGCCTCCTTGTCGTCGATCAGCCCCGCGGACAGATCCGCATCGATCGCCATTTGCTTGCCCGGGATCGCATCGAGCGTGAAGCGCGCCCCGACCTCCGCGATACGCGTCGCGCCCTTGGTGATGACGACGAAATTGACCGTGACAAGAATGGCGAAGATGATCAGCCCGATGACAAAGTCGCCGCCCATCACGAACTTCGAGAATCCGGCCACCACATAACCGGCTGCGTGCTCTCCTTCGGCCCCGCGCGACAGGATCACCCGCGTCGTCGCCACGTTCAGCGCGAGACGAAGAATGGTTGCGATCAGCAGCACGGTCGGGAAGGCCGAGAAATCGAGCGGGCGCTGAATCCACAGCGCGACCATCAGGATCAGGGCCGAGAGCGCGATCGAGAAGGCGAGACCGACATCGATCAGGACCGAGGGAACCGGGAGGACCAGGATCGTCAGGATGGCGACGATTCCGACCGCAAAGGCAACGTCGGCACCAATCCGACGCTCGCTCGGGAGAGCTGGGCTTAGTGCTTGCGCCATGGGGATTCCTGCGACACCGTCATATCAGCACCTTGCAGCGCCTAGCTTGCGCGAAGGTGTTGGACCGCGTCCCCGCTTCAGAATCCGTGCTCGATCCGCGAGTAGAGCAGTTCGGTGAAGGCGTAGATATGCGCGCCGATGAACGAGCCGGAGACCGCGACCACGATCAGCATGACCACGATCTTGGGAATGAACGTCAGCGTCATCTCCTGCACCTGGGTCAGCGCCTGCAGCAGCGCAATCAGGACGCCCACGATCATCGCGGCCCCGACCGCAGGGCCTGAGACCACGATGATGGTCCAGATCGCCTGCTGGACGATGTCGAGAGCGTCGCGTTCGTTCATGGCTTAGCTGATCGTGATGCCCGGCCCGAGTTGCACCTCGACGCCATTGTCGAGTGTTGCCACGGCTCCACCCTGGATGATTCGCACTGACATGATCTTTCCTTTCACATCCTCACCCTCGGACGACGTAAATGACGCCGTGCGCCCGACCAGGCTTTCGGCTTGGGCGAGCGCGCTGGAGGACAGCAGCGTGTCGAGCTTGGCGTTTGTCTGCATTGCCTGCTCGACGGCGGATAGCTGCGCAAACTGGCTCATGTATTGCGACATGTCCGTTGGACTGGTCGGATCCTGATTCTTCATCTGCGCGATCAGGAGCTGCAGGAACTGATTGTAGTCCACCGTTGCCGGTGCGGACGAGGATTCCGAATTCTTGTTCGCCGTCGAGTTTGGAGAAGCCACGCCGTCAACGTTCATATCGTCCTCCTGATGCTTTACGCGACCTCAACAGGCCTTGGCAGATCGCCGCCGGCCAGAATCACCTGCTCAACCTCGAACAGAGCGCGAATCTTGCGCAAAGCCTCATAGTATCGTTTCGATTCGACCAGCTTGTCGATCTGTTCCAGGCCGTCCAGGATCTCCGCGTTTTCGGCGGCGGCGAGCAGCCCGGACCGCTGCAGCCGATAGACCGCTTTCGTCTCTTCGACGTCGTGAGGGCTCATGAGCATGAGCTGGACGACGAAATACAGTTGGCGGAGCGGTGTCGTCGCGTCCGTCACCTGCATGACCTGGCTCTCGAGCAGAAACGTCACGTCATTGATCAGCTCGAGGGTTACCTTGCGGTCGACGCGGAGCACCGCTCCATTCACGTAGATCCGCTCGCCGCCGCGCAGCGAAATACAGATCGGCTTCTTCATGCGAGCGCGTCTCGAACAATGACGTTGATCGCGACGAGCTCGGCGACATCGCCGGATTTCTCCTGCCGAATTCGATCCGCTTCCCTGATGATCCACAGGCCGATCGAGATAAGGTCGGCGCGCAACTTTTCAGGAAGCCCGTTGCGGGCGCTGGAGAGATCCTCCACGAAGAAGGCCCAGAGCCGTCGAATGAACAGCAAGGCCTCCGCATCCTCCGGAGGCGCAAGATCCCCGCTCTGCAGCCGCCTCAACAGATCGATCCCGTGATTCAAGGCCTGTTGCTCGCGGGCGCGCGCCTCCCGTCCGCTATCCTCGATCACCGCGTCGTAACTGGAAAATGTCATTGAACTCGCAGCCGGCTGGTTACACTGACAGGTTGCCGATCAGAGATAGTTGAGGATGCTGAGCTGCTGAATGCGGGCCGTGAGCGCAAGCGACATATCCAACTGGTTTTTCAGGTTCGTGACGCGAACAGACGCTTCCGCCGGATCGACCTCTTCCATTGCCGTGACTTGCTTCGTGATCAGATCGCTCTGGATCTTGAGGCGGCTCGTGGCGTTGGTCGTCTGCTCCTGCGCCGTTCCCAGTTTGGCGCCCACGCCGGCCAGGTCGTTGATCGCATCACCGATGATTTCGGTCGCCTTGTCGACCACCACCTGGAACGCGGACTGGTTGAGGTTTTGCGTGCCGAGGTCGCTCAGCATCGTGTAAGCCATCGCCAGCTTGCGGAATGCCGGCTCGTTTGCGCTGACTGACGTGTCGATGGTTTCGGTCGTCGAGATGCGGCTTCGCATCACCTGATCGGAAGCAGTCGACCAGTTTGCGCCCCAAGCCGGATCGTCGAACTGCGCCTTGAACGTGGTATCCAGGAAGTTCTGCATCGCAGCGGCACTGATGCTCGAGACCGCCGGAGCACTTTGCGTGAAGCCAAAATTGGCCAGGAACGCGGCATCGACGGCATTCTTGCTGGTCGATCCGGCTGCGTACTCGGTCATCGGCTGCACACCCGTATTGATGCCGCCGAACAGATATTGGCCATCCATTGTGACGTTCAGCGCCCCGATCAGGCTATCGAGGTTGGCGCGCGAGGGCTGCAGGATGACGTTGCCGCCGTTGGCGGAATTGCGCGCCGCAAACAAATCCTTCTGGAAGGATTGTGCCGTGCTGATCAACTCGCCCACTCGCTGCTGCGATATGTCGAGTCGTCCCGCGATCAGGGCATTGGTGTCCACCAGCTTGTCGAGGTCGAGCAGCTCGGCCCTGAGCGTCACGTCGCGGCCAGCGAGAGCACCGAGTTCGCGACCCACATCGGCAAAGCGGCCGTTCGTCGCTTCCTTGGTCGCCTGCGCGATCGCAGTCTGACTCTTCATGGCCGCGATGCGCAACGTCGTCGAGATCGAGCTGGAGGAAATGAATGTCGTAGCCATGCCGTTACCTCACCGCCGCGAGAAGATCTTTCAACATCTCATCGACCGTCGCGATCAGTTTCGACGAGGCAGAAAATGTGCGCTCGACCTGCAACATGAACGACATTTCGTCGTCCATGTTCACGCCGCTGACGTTGGACAGCGCTTCCGCGCTGCGCTCCAGCAAAGTCTGGCTATAAGTCGCTTCATCGTTCGTGCTCTTGCGCTGAGCTTCGAGCCAGCTCACCGACGAGCCGGCGAAATCGATCAGGCTCGCATTCGGCTTGCCGAGGGCCGCCGGGCTGAACGGACGGCTTGCCGCCATGCCGTCCACAAGCTCCTGAACCCTGGCGGAGAAACCGGCCGCGCCGCTAGTGTTGTACCGATAAGCCACGTTGCCGGAGATCGCGCCATCCCTCAGCAGCAGCGGATTGCCTCCGGCCCCCTGATCGACCGACGGATTGACGAAGATGGCGCCGGCGAGCCCGGAGGAGATCACACCCGCTGGTGGCATGGCCGGTGCGCCCGGGTAGGTGAAAAGTCCGGGCACGTCGGGCAGTGCCGCGGCAGTCTGGTCACTCTCCGCGAAGGTCTCGATCAAGCCGCGCGCGATCTCGTCGAGCTGATTTTGATAGGTGACCGTGGCATCGTCGCGCAGCGCGGCAAGGCCCGCGAGCTTTCCGCCGTGGATCGGCATCACGGCGGAGGCGCCGGTGACGGGCACGCCGTCAATATAGACTGCATTTCCGGTGGTGCCTGCCGTGTAAGCGTAGGTCGGACTGAGCGTGACCGATCGCGCTTTGGTCTCAAACAGCGTAACGCCAGAATCCGTGTAAATGACCATATCGTTGTTGGCACGGGTGGCGACCGTTATGCCGACCTCCTGCGAGAGCTTGGAGAGGATGCTGTCCCGCATATCGAGGTAGTCGGTGACATCGCTTCCGGTGATGGTCCCCTTGACGATCGAGGTATTGACAGTCTCGAACTGGGCCAACAGTTGGTTGATGGTCGAAACCGATGACACCATATCGGCATCGGCGTCGGCCCGCACCGACTGGACTGTCTTCGTCGCGTCATTGAGCGCCGATGCAACGCCTTTGGCCGCCGTTACTGCCGCTTGCGCGAGCGTGATATTGTCCGGCGCCGTCGCATATTGCTGCAGGGCACTCTTCAGCTTGGCAAGTTGTGCGGCCGGCGATTGGTCCTGCTGCGGATCGTCAACGGTGGTGGCCGCGATCTTCTGCAGGCCGTTATAGATCGAATCCTGGTTGGCGGTGGCAGAAGCCGCCTTCAGCACATTGTAGAACAGCCCCTCGCTGGTGGCGCGCTGGATGCCCGCGACATAGACCCCGTTTCCCGGCAGCGAGGCGACCAGAACGTTCTTTCGCGAATAGCCCTCCTGCATGGAGCCGGCGATATTGCGCGATATCACGGAAGCCTGCGCACTGGTCGTCATGAGCGACGTACGCGCCGAGCTGAGTGCGACCGTGAGTGACATGAGACCCCCCGCCCCGATGATACGCCGACGCCGCTTAGCGCTTCAGATTGACCAGGACGTCGAGCAGGTCGGCGCCGGTCTGGAAGACCTTTGAATTGGCGGTATACCCGCGCTGTGACTCGATCATCGAGGTCAGCTCCGCCGCAAGGTCGACGTTGGACTGTTCGAGCGCCTCCGATGTGATGGTGCCCAGACCGCTCCGCCCGGCGAAGTCGAGCTGCACGTTTCCGGAGTCGATGCCAACCGAGTAGACGTTGCCGGCCTCGGGCATGAGATTGTCGGGGCTCGGGACCGTCGCGAGCGGAATTTTATAGGTGGCGAGCCGCGTCCCGTCGGCATAGATCGCGTACAAGGTGCCGTCGGTATCGACCTCCACCTTGTCGATCGCACTCGGAGCATTGCCGTTGACGTTCGGCTTGAAGGCGAAGTCGTCGGCGACCTGCGTCATCGCCGAAAGGTCGAGCGTGAATGGCGAGCCGCCCGGGATTGTAAAGGCGAGAGCGGTGGGACTGGCCGCGGCCAGCCTGCCTTTTCCGGTCGCACTGACGTCGAAGGTAAACGTATCGGAATCCAGCGGTCCGCTTGAATAGGGGAAACCGCCGTTCGTCGATGCAGCGTTGTCATAGACCTGCACGTCCCAGGTGTTGGCCGCCGTCTTGAACATGTAGACGTCAAGCATCACCTTGTTCCCGATATTGTCGTAGGTGACGATCGAGGTCTTGGACGTATAGGCGGGCGGGCCTGCGGTAACGGTCGCGTTGGCGTCGAGATTGGCACTCTCCAATGTCGCCCTGGTCGAAGGATTACCCTGAAGTGCCGTTTGCGCGATGTTGACGACGTCGAGGCCGGTCAGACCATTCGCGACAACGTTGGGCGGACCGTTCTTGACGTCATAGCCCATCAAATAGAATCCCGCCGCATTGACCAGATTGCCTTCGCCATCCGGCACAAAGGATCCGGCGCGGGTCAGGAACGGCGTGCCCCCGGCATCGGTCACGACAAAGAAGCCGTTGCCCTGGATCATGAGATCTGTCGCGGACGTCGTGAATTGCGGCGCTCCGGGATCGGAGATGGCATAGCGGACATGTGTCTCCACGCTGCCGGAATTGTAGTTGCCGGACCCGCTCCTCAGAATGAGCGAAGAGAATTCGGTAGAGGCGCGCTTGTAGCCTGTGGTGTTGACGTTCGCGATGTTATCGGCCACCGTCGACAGCTTGTTGGATTGCGCATTCATGCCGGAGCCACCGGTGCGCATAACACCATACAGACTCATCAATCACCTCCATTGTGAGTGAATGCCATTAGAGCCGCTCTTCCTTGTGTGAGGCTGTCTGCGACGCATTCCTCTAGCTCAGGTCGTGCGCTCGCCGCAGTATGCGCGCGCGCCGGTCGTCCACGCACCAAAGCCGCTCGCCACCAGACTTCCGATCACACTGCAAATGTAGCGCCGTTGCGCGACGGTATTGTTTGGACCGGCGTTGTAGCGGGCGACCGCCATGGTCCAGCTACCCTCCCGCGCGCGCAATTCCTTCAGGAAGCGCGCCGCATAGTCGACGTTTTTCGCCGGATCGAACATCGCCTCGACGCTGGCGAATTCGCGCCCGTGATAGTGATGGTTG
Organism: Bradyrhizobium sp. USDA 10063; assembly: GCF_054063735.1. NCBI lineage: Bacteria > Pseudomonadati > Pseudomonadota > Alphaproteobacteria > Hyphomicrobiales > Nitrobacteraceae > Bradyrhizobium > Bradyrhizobium sp. USDA 10063. Next base: position 3,719,609 of record NZ_JBSSGP010000002.1, read on the forward strand.
ATCTGCATGCAGCCGAGATCGACCAGCTTGGCGCCCTTGTTCTTGGCCTCGCGGAACTGGGCAACGGCATCTCGAAGGTCGCGAGCCATGGCTGTCCTGCCGTCGATATTAAGCGCGTAGGGGTGCAGCACGCCCTTGCGTCCGGTCTCGCTCAGGCCCACCGCATACAATACCCCAAGCGGCACGGCATGAGCACGTGCCGCGCGCGCCATCTCACGCTCGCAGGGCCCATCGGCACGTGCGACGGTGGCGAAGCTACAGATAGACAGCACCACCATTGCGATCGGGCGCAACCTCTTCATCCTGACGGCGCTCGGTTGGCTTGATGAACTGGTCATGACCCTGCCTATTGTGACGCGTCCCGGCTTGCGCATCGCTGGATTGACGCTCCGAGGCGCCATTATTGAGCTGTGATCCACCCTGGGGCTGCTGCGACTGTTGCTGGTCCGATTGCGCGTGCGATTGGCCGCCACCCGACGTCGGATGGCGTGCACTGCCGTGGTCAATCGACGCAATGTCGAACGTGTAGCCGGCGGACTGCATCGCATCCATCAGGGCGCCGCGCTCCTCGCGCAGGAGCTGCGTTGTCTCATGTCGGTCCGCCAAAAGCCTCACCTCGACGGCATCGCCAGCCAGGCGCATCCTCACGGTCACCGTTCCCAAGCTGGGCGGATCCAGTTGCAGGGTCAGCATCCTGATCGGCGCATCCGGCCCCCGACGCATGTCCGGCGGAGTGAGATCGGCCGCAGTCGCAGGGGCTGCGGTCGGCGCCGGCGCCAGATCAGGAGCGATGCGATCGACGATCTTCTGCAGTAGCGTCGGTTGGTCGACAGGTTGGAAATGTGTCTCCTGTTCACGTACCGCGACCTTTACCGTCGGCATGGACCGCGTCTCGACCGCACCGAGTGAGGATGCAAAACGCTGTTCGGAGACGACGTCCGCCTTTGGAGATTTTGCCGGCTCGCCCAGTGTGAGCGCGTCCGCTCGATGCTCGACCCGGGCTTGGGAGCGGGCTGGGCGCGGGGCATCGCCATCATCCCGTGAAGAGAGCGGCTGCTGATCGAGCCTGGAGATCACGGAACTGAGCGCAGCCTCGGGCGCACGCCATTCCGGCGCAGGCGAAGTGATGTCTCCGTCCGGTCGGTGGGGAGAAGTCTCGTTCGCCTGCTGGCGAGTCCGACCTCGGGGCCGACCGGCTACGTGATCCAGCACTTCCGCGAGGGGATTGGACGGCTCGGGGTCCTGCGCCGGCTCCATATCGACACTCTTGATATCGAGCTGAGGCTTTTGCTTCGCTCCCTCTGCAATCGTCCGAAGCTGCTCACGAAAATGCCGGGCATCACCCTTGCTGTCCTCGACCTTGCCCTTGTGATCCTTGGTGACCATCGCGTTCTGGGAAGCGAGGCGCGAAGCCGCCTTGCCACCCGTGAGCTGGCGGATCATTGCCATCAAAGGGTCGGTCTTGGTCATCGAGCTCGCTCCTTCAATTGCTGTTTCGATTCGTCGAGAAGGACTTGCGCCCGATTGACGGCCGCAAGCGAGCGGCCGAAGTCGATCCGCGGACGCATCGACGTCTGCCCCTCGCTTGAGTGGTCCTGCTGTGCCGGGGCTGCGGGAAGCGCTTTTCTGACGTTGCGCCCGACCGCGAGCGCTGCCCTCAGCAACTCCGCATCTCGCTCGGGAAGCCGGCCAACCTCGATCTTCTGCAGGTCCAGGAGCGCTTCTTCATGGGCGTTTGTCACCACACGCGCGGCCGCGCGATAGAAGCGCGCGCGCTCCCGCTCGGAACTCCCCTCTTCAGTAAGTCCCAGCACGCGCTCTGCCGCCAGATCCGCCATTTCGACCTTGCCGCGCACCAGCGCAGTGCGCGCGATCAGCAGATAAAGGGCGCGCTGGCCGGCGTGGTCGAGCTGATCGAGCAAGGCGACGAGGCGAGGAAACCGATCCGATTGCTGCGCGAAGCTGAAGCGCGCGACGGCCACGGCAAGGCGTTGGCGAAAATTCCCCGCGTAGATCGAATGCCTGAAGCGTCGGAAATACTTTTGAGCCAGCGCTTCAAACTTGTCGAAATCATCAACCTGGCCAGCCACGAAGATCTCCCGGCGCAGTGCTGCCTCCTCGACCAGCGTTCCGGGCATCAGCAGTCTCGCCTCATCGAGCCGTTCGATCGCGGCTTTCGGGTCGGCCTGGGCAACGAGCGCGGACTGTACCAGCGCAATTTCGGCCGCGATGGTCGGCGGCAAGTCGCGCGCAGGTATACTGCCAAGCCGTGCCTTGGCATCGTCCGCCCTGCCTTCCACGTAAGCAATCGCGCCATCCAGGATCGCCCCATCGATATTGAGCAGGTCTCGGGAGCGCAGCGCGTCGACCACCTGGGGCGATCCTCCGCTCAGCAGGAAGGTCACCACGGCGCGCGAGTTCCTCGGGTCCTTCCAGACCGCCAGATCGGCTTTCTGAAACTCCTCGCCCAATCGCTTGAGCAAGGCTGGCTGCGCGTTATGCGCCTGCAGGCTTCCGCGCGCGATCTGGTCCTGCAAGGCGTGGAGCGTCCGGACCAGTTGATAGGGTTCGCGCGACGGCGCTTCAGCCTCTTCCGCTCGGGCTGTGCCGAGCAGAACGAACAGCGCGAGAGCGATGGTTCCCGCGCGGCTCATGGCAAAGGAGCGCGGATCAACAGTTCGATCCGCCGGTTCTCGGCGGCAGACGGATCGCTCGGATTTTTCGGCCGGCGATCGGCAAACCCCTCGATGTGCTCGATGCGCCGGGCATCGAGGCCGCCGCGGATCAGCATGTAGTAAGCCATGTGGGCGCGCGCGGTCGACAATCTCCAATTGTCGTATTCCGACGATCGAAAGGGGCGGTTATCGGTATGGCCGCGTACGATCACCGGTCCCGGACTTTGCGATATCAAAGGCGTGATCTTGTCGAGCGCCCGGACGAGGCCCGGGGTGGGCTCGGCCGACCCGGTGGCGAACATGCCGTAGTTCACATCGTCCGTGAGGCTTATGAGAAGGCCCTCATTGCTCTCGCGGACCTCGGCAACGGGATGCGACGATCCGAGCGGCGCAAGGACGGCGGATATGGCGGCCTGCAGCTTGCTCGCCTCACTCTGCACAGGCTTCCTTTCAGCCTGCGGAGCGGATGAGCCTTTGTCGCCTGGCGGAGCGGTTGAGCCCTTGTCGCCTGCGGGTGGATTGGAGCCCTTCTCTCCTGGAGCCGATGATGCGCGATTGGTGGCCGGATCGTTCTTGGAGTCATCATCGGCGAACAAGCCAATCGCCTTTGCCGTGTCCTGCTTCTCGCTGGCCGCCGAAGATCCCTTAGCTGGATCCGACCGCTGAACGGGGCCCGCCGTGGCGTCCGGCTTGCCTTCCGACGGGCGTGGACCCTTTCCCTCGCTGAGAACAGCGGCGTCTTCGTCGAACGGCAGACTGCCAAGTTCCTTGCTGCCCAACGCCTTCTTTTCCAGCGGCGCTGTCGACGCCATGGGCCAGTAGATGGGATCAAACGGATCCTTGAACGCCTCGCCGCCCTTCCATCCCTCTTTGCGTGTCGAATCCAGCGAGGTGCCCACTTCCGCGATCCGCGGAGGAGCGCCCGCGATTTCCGACAGCACTGCGTAAGGATCGCGGAACAGCGCCGCCTCACCGAAACGCGGCGGCGGCGCCTGCGGACGCTGCATCTGCTGCGCGGATTTGCCCGGTTCGGGTTTCGGCCGCAGGCTGTCTTCCTCCACGGCCTTGCCGGGATCGACGCGCCGGGCATCGTTGATGCCCTTGCGATCAGGGGTCGAGTCGGTCAGCTTGATCGGGTTGAAGTAGCTGGCGACGCTTTCGCGCGTTTCCTGGTTGGTGGCGCTGATGAGCCACATCACCAGAAAGAACGCCATCATCGCCGTCATGAAGTCGGCATAGGCAATTTTCCAGACGCTGTTCTTTGCTTCGGCGCTGTCGAGACTGCTCCGGCGTCGAACGATGATCAGCTCTGACCCGTCTTGATCGGCCATATCAATTCAGGACCGCAAACTTCAATCGCTCCGCCCAGAGCTTAATCTGGGTTTCAAGGAAGACCTGATCGACGGTGACGGAAACCTCCGCCACCGGAGCGGCCCGAAGCTCCACCGCGATCGCGCGTATCGCAAGCTTGCTGCGCAGCGCCTCCACCAGTTCGGCGGGACATGTAACCCGCAAGGCCGGGCGGCGAACATCCGAGGCGACCGACGCGAGCTGCTCGACGAAGGTGGCAACCGCCTGCTTTTGAACCGCGTTCGAAATGAACGGCTCGAGGATGCGCGCGGTCACCCCGGCGATCTTGGCTTCAAGCTGCGCGCCGGCTTCGGCGATGTCGCTGGCGATCTTGGCAGCCAGTTCATTCAGCAGATTGTGCCTTTCCTCGACGAGCTGCATGCTCAGACCGTGTTTCTCGTCGGCAAGCTTCTGCTCGAACTCGGCCAACGCCGTCGCATAGCCGTTGGATCTTCCACGCTGATACGCGTCATCGTCGTTGGACGGAGGCGGGGGCGCTGGCTTGGCCTGCACCTTGGGACTGGAGTGCTGCGCGTGATCAAACGGGACGACGCGGCTGCGAGCCCTCTGCGGCTCAGGCTGATCGAAGCTTGCCAGCAAACGCGCGACCTTCTCCGAACTCATGCCGACTCCTCCTGCCGAATCCACTGCTTGAGAATCGCAGCCGCCTGCTTCTCATCGAGCTGAACGATCTGTTCCAACCGCCTCTGGGGAGCGTGCTGAACTCTTCTCGATATGTCCTGGACGAGATTCGGCGCTTCTTCCCCGAACTGGTCCATCGAGCCGCCCTCGCCGCTCAATAGCGCGGCCGCCTCTCCCGTCTCGAGCTGGGCAGTCTCGCTTGACCGCGAGTCGAGGATCGCGTTGATCGCGGGCCGCAGGCCGAACCAGATCAGCATGGCCGCGACAGCGACGATGGCGACCGCGCTGACGAAGGCGCCCGACTGGCGCATCAGCACTTCGGTGAAGGTGATGGCAGGGACCGGCGGGAAGTCGCGCGCGCCTTCCATGAACTCGACCGCCGATACCTGGATCTGGTCTCCGCGCTGGCGGTCGAGCCCCGCCGCGGTTGCGGCGAGCTGGCTGATCTCGGCGACCTTTGCTTCCACGGCCGCCTCGCTGGCCTTGTCGCCAAGACTGGCCAGGAGGCGTGGACGATTGACCAGCACCGCGAGGAACAGCTTGTTGACGACGTAGCCGTCGCTTACGGTCGTCGTCGTTTTCGACGACACTTCGAAATTGGTGACATCCTCCCGCCGCTGCTTCTCGTCGTTGGAATTCTTAGCCCCGGTCGCATTGATCTGCTGATCCGGCAGGTTCTGCTGCACCGTCGTCGGCGTCTGCCGATCCAGGCTTTGCGACGATTCCTTCTCACGAACGGCGCGAACCGATCTTTGGACGCGGGACTCCGGATCGTAGACGGTCTCGTTGGTCTGCCGCTTGTCCGTACTGAGCTGGGTGGCGACGCTGACTTCAAAGTTGTCGAGCCCCAGATAGGGCGCGAGCGCCTTGCTGACATTCTCCTGGATCAGCCGGCTGACGACGCGTTGCAGGTTCGCCATGCTCGTCGGCGCCGCGGCCTCGTCGTCGGACGCGAGCAACGATCCATCACTGTCGAGGACGGTCACCTTGTCGGCCGCCATCCCCGGGACTGCCGCCGCGACGAGGTGACGAACCGATCGAGCCGTTTTGGCGTCGGCAGCCCCGTCGGTGCGGATCACAACCGATGCCGAAGGCGGCTGCTGCTCACGCCGGAACGATCCACGCGCCGGCATGACAATGTGGACGCGCGCAGCCTTCACGCCTTTGAGGACCTGGATCGTACGGGCGATTTCACCTTCGAGCGCGCGGACGCGGGTGACTTCCTGCATGAAGGACGTCAGGCCGAGGGAGCCGATCTTGTCGAAGAGCTCATATCCCCCGCTGCTGCTGTTCGGCAAGCCTTTCTCGGCCAGCAATGTTCTTGCCTGGGCGGTCTGCCCCGGTCGCACGAAGATGGTGTCGCCCGAAGCGTTCACATCGAAGGCAACGTTCGCGTCGCGCAACACCGCGCCGACGCGAGAGACGTCTTCCCGGGTAAGACCAGTGTAGAGCACATCGAATTCCGGCCGGCTCAGGTAATAGGCGCCGCCGCCGACACCCAGGAAGACGGCAAGGCCGACAAGCGCGAGCACGGTGAGGCGCCTGGGGCCAAGCTCGAGCAGATTGTTCCAGAGCCTTTGCGCATGTTCGCGGTTAACCATCAAACCCTCTGCGATACTTCCGAATCGATACTCGATCGTGAAGCTTGTCCGAGGGTTGCGCGGCGCGAACATTGCAAAACGGCCGCGACCAGGTCGGTCGCGGCCGTCGTAGTCACGAGGTGACGTCTACTAGCCGCGGAACAGCGACAGGATGCTCTGGCTGCCCGAGTTCGCGATCGACAGAGCCTGAATGCCGAGCTGCTGCTGGACCTGGAGGGCCTGCAGGCGGGTCGATTCAGCGTTCATGTCGGCGTCGACGAGCTGGCCGATACCGCGATCGAGCGAGTCAGTCAGCGTCTTCACGAAGTCCTGCTGCAGGCCGATGCGGTTCTTGATCGCGCCAAGGTTGGTGGCCGAGTCGGTGATCTTGGCGAAGGCATCCTGGGTGCCCTGGATGTAGGTCTCGAGCTTCGCCAGGTCAGCAGCGCTGTCGGTGAGCTTCGAGATGTCCAGCGTCGCGACGCTGAAGGTCTCCCAGGCCGTACCGCTATAGGCATCGTAGGTGGCGTCGAGAATACCCTTCTTGGTGTCGACGGGCGTGGCGAGCGCGGTCAGCGTGACCGCGGCACCGAGACCGGCAACACTGGCGTCGATCGCGATGTCTTCATCGTTGCGGCTCTTGAAGGACAGCTTGTCGCCGGCCGCCGAGACGCCAACAGACAGACCATCGATGCCGAGCTTGTTGATCGCCGTCGCGATGTCCTTGAGCGAGGTGTTCTTCGCCACCGCGATGTTGATCGCCGGATTGGCGCCGACGGTCACCGTGATGTTGCCGCCGACGTCGGTTGTGTTGTCATAGGCAGCCGTATCGGCCGTCGGGAAGGTCTGCGCCGCGTAGGTGGTATCCAGATTCGCATCATAGAGCTTGATCGAGTCCAGATTGATCGAAAGCGTGTCGATCTTGACCGTGCCGCCGGCACGCGAGAACGACGAAACGACGGTCTTCGAGGAGTTGTAGCTCGCCGAGGTCGAGTCGACCGAGATCCAGTTCTCACCGTTGAAAACCGCGCTGTCGGCGGTGTTCTTCAACTGCTTCTGCAGTTCGGTGATTTCGCTCTGGATCTTGGCGCGATCGACGCCGGGCGTACGGGCGGCAACCAGCTTCGCGTTGATCTGCGAGACGACGCTGACGGTGCCGTTCAGGCCCGTATACATCGTGTCGATGGTCGCGGCGCCGAGGCCGAGAGCGTCCTGCACGGCGCTCAGAGCCATGTTGTCCGAACGCATGGTGGTGGCGATCGACCAATAAGCGGCGTTATCGGACGCCGTCGACACCCGATAGCCGGTGGAGATGCGGTTCTGGGTGGTCGCAAGACCCGCGCTGACTGTCCGCAGGGTCTGCAGAGCGGTCATGGCGGAGGAGTTAGTCATCAAGCTAGACATTGCTTATGTCCCTTTAGTGTGAGGTGTTTATCTGGGGACATACCGGGCTTTCACCGGTACGGCAGGGCGGCATCATGCCTTTGGGGTTGAAGGAGCACCCAACCTGCCGTTCATCCATCCTAGCAGCCGAACCTTACCTAAAGCTGAACAGCAGCTCGGGCATTTGCAGTCCGGATACCGTCCGGGGCACCCGATGCTAGTCTACTGAAATGATCGTACCAGGCCGATGGCGAGAAGATTCCAGCCATCGATCAGCACGAAGAACAGCACCTTGAAAGGAAGCGCGAACACGGTCGGCGGCATCATCATCATGCCCATAGACATCGTCAGCGTGGCGACGACCATGTCGATCACGAGAAATGGCATGATGACCAGGAAGCCGATCTCGAAGGCCCTTCGCAGCTCGGAAATCATGAAGGCGGGTATGATCACGCGCAGATCGATCCGCTGGCCGTCGGGCCGCGTCTTGAAGCCTTCGGCCGCCAGGCTTTCAAAGCTTTGCAGATCCTTCTCGCGAACATGCGCCAGCATGAAATCGCGAAACGGATCTGTCACACGCGTATATGCTTCCTGCTCCGAAATTTCGTTCTGCATCAAGGGCTGAACGCCGTCCTTCCAGGCGCGGTCAAATGTCGGTGCCATGACGTAGAAGGTCATGAAGAGCGCGAGGCTGATCATGACGATATTTGCCGGCGTCGTCTGCAGCCCGAGTCCCGCGCGCAGAAACGAAAGCGCGACGACGAACCTTGTGAAGCTCGTCACCATGATCAGGAGTCCGGGAGCCAGTGACAAGACCGTGAGCAGCGCCACGAGCTGGATGATCCGCCCACTGGCGCTTCCACCGCCTTGCGGGATCAGCGTGGACAGATCCGGAATCTGGGCCGCCGCCGCGGTGGGGAGAAGAGCCAGGAGCAGGACGAGGCAGAAGCGCTTCATTGGATGACCAGTGTTTCAATGATCAGTTCGCGCACTTTTCCACCCGAACGGATTGCCGCCCTCTCGTTGAGATCCTCGCGAAGATACTGCAGCCCGCGCGAGCCCTCGATCTGCGCCGCCGAAACCGTTCGCAGGTAGGACACGATGTCTTCGCCCAGCCGGGCAGCGAGAACGCTCGCCTCCTCCTCGTTCATCTGATCGGTGACAACCGATCCTTCCATGCGGATCCAGGTCCCGGCCGGCGCCGCCAGGTTGGTCACGACCGGCGAGATCTTCCGCAGGCGCGCCGTCGGACTGAATGCGGTCGCGACCGGCCGCTCCGCGGGCTCCTTCTGGCTATCGGCGATCCGCTGCCCGGCGGACAAAAGATACATGCTGGCAAGACCGCCCGCCCCAGCCGACAGCACCGTAAGCAGCAACAACGCGGCCAACCATTGCATCACGTTCCCCATGTCCCGCTCCGCTGCCTGACGAGCCTCGCCGCTTCTCGCCGCACCGGCTAGAACGGCCCGACCTGGTCGTAGATCTGGTGCCCCCACGCCGGCTGCTGCACCTCCATGAGTCGACCGCGACCACCATAGGAGATCCGCGCCTCTCCGATTTTGTCATAGGCAATAGTGTTGTTGCGGCCGATGTCCCGCGGCCGGACGATGCCGGCAACGTTCAGAATGCGCAGTTCGTAATTGACGCGCACTTCCTGCGATCCGCTGATCAGCAGGTTTCCGTTCGGCAGCACGTCGACCACGACTGCCCCAACCGAGAATTTCACCTCCTCGGTCCGGTCGATCTTTCCCTCTCCCTTGGTCGACGTTTGCGAGTTGACGTTGCCATTGGCCTGCCCCTTGGGCGACCAGCCAAACATCTCGACGAGGTAGTCGGCGCTGAATTTCGTCTGCGAATCCCGTGACCGGTCGGTCTTGTTGTCGAGCGTCGCCTTATCGTTCATCAGGATGGTGACGGTGATGAGATCACCGATACGCGCCGCGCGCGGATCGCGGTAAAGATCCTTCCGCTCGTCGTACAGCGAATGATAACCTGCGGTGTATCGGCCGCGCGGCTCGACGGGAACCGCTCGCGCTTCCGCACGCAGGCCTTGGCCGATCGGCGACAAATAAGGCGCCTGGTTGAGCTCGGCGAGACTGTTCATGCATCCGCCCAGAGCAAGAAACGGAAACAGGGAAAGCAAGCGAAGAACCTTCATTTGTTCGTCTTCCCGTCGTCGGGGCGCCGCATGCCCGCCAGGGTATCGGCGAGATGGGCCGCGCGCCCGGGCTCCATCTCGTTCAGGATCGCGCTTGCCGTCCGCACCCGAAGCTTGGCGAGCACGGCGGCCGCGGTTTCATCCGCCATGCTCGCGATCTGCTGGGCGGCGGCATCCGGGTTCATGCCGGAGTAGATCTCGACGACGTTGTCTTCCGCCTTCTTCAGGAAGTCTTCGCGCAGCTTCAGCCATTTCTCGTATTCGGCGCGCTTCGCCTCCAGCTCCGCGATCCGCTCCCGAAGCTTGGCTTCGGACGCTTCGAGCTGCTTTTGCTGCCACGCTACGCGCGCGTCCAGCGCCGCATCCGTGATGTTCTTGCAGAATTCGGTGGCGTCAGATCCACGAGGATCGGTTGTCGCCGGCTCTCCAGGTGTCGACGGTGACGCTGCATTCTTTGCAACGGTCGCAGTCGTCAGCGGCGGCTCGGGCTGCGAGGTGCTGGACGGGGCCTCCGGCTTGGCAACGGGGCGGGACGGCGGCGCGCGCGATGTCTTGGCAAAGTTGGCCAAGTTCAGCGGCTTCGACAATTTCTGCTCGGGCTGCGCCCACGCCTCCGCCTGCGCGTAGAGCGCAAGACACCCCGCAAGGAGAATGCTTTTTCCCAGCAACGTCGCGAGCTTCACCGTCCGCTCTCCGCACAGCACCTGTCCGAAGCGTTGCACGTTCAAGCTTGTGCGACGCTGACGCGGCGTTCTACTGGATGACAAGATCAGCCTGCAGCGCGCCCGCCGCCTTGATCGCTTGCAGGATCGCGATGATGCCCTGCGGCTTCAATCCGATCTGGTTCAAGCCGCGCACAAGACGCTGCAAGTCCGTTCCGCGCAAGATCGCGACTTGCGCACCAGGCTCGCCCGCTTCGATGAACGTTTGCGGCGTGACGACCGTTTCGCCGCGTGAGAATGGCGCAGGCTGGGAAACGACCGGCATCTCGGTGATCCGGACCGAGAGATTGCCGTGGGTGACGGCAACGGTCGAAACCTGGACGTTGCGGCCGATCACGACGGTGCCGGTCCGTTCGTCGATGACGACACGCGCCGGCGTGTCAGGCTCGACCAGCAGTTCGCCAATCTCGGCGATGAAACGAACCGGGGCAACCGTGCGTGGCCGAGACAATATGATCGACCGGTAGTCGCGCTCGAAGGCCATGCTGGCGCGATATCGCCCCTGACCGTAGTGGTTGATGGCGTCGATGATTCGCGTGGCGGTGACAAAATCCGGATTTTTCAGCTCGAGAATGAGCGACTCCATCTCGTAGAATTTGCCCTGTACCTCGCGCTCGATCAGCCCGCCGTTTGGAATGCGGCCTGAGGTTGGAACGCCCTGGCTGACGGTCTGCGCCGCGCCTTCGACCGAATATCCGCCAACCGCAACCGCGCCCTGGGCCACGGCATAGACCTCGCCGTCGGCGCCGCGGAGCTGGGTCATAAGGAGAGTGCCGCCCAATAGCGAAGAGGCATCGCCGAGCGAGGAGAGCGCAATATCCATGCGCGAACCACCAGGAGCGTATGGCGGCAGATCGGCCGTCACCACCACAGCGGCGACGTTCCGCGTCCGGAGCAACGTGCCTCGAATATTGATCCCCATGTTATCGAGCATCGATTGCAGCGACTGCTCGGTGAAGGGAGCGTTGCGCAACGTATCACCGGTCCCCTTGAGACCGATCACCAGACCGTAGCCGATAAGCTGGTTTTCTCGCACACCCTTGAGGTTGGCGATATCCTTGATCCGCACCGCCGCATCGGCGACGGTGGAGGAGAGGAGCAGGACAATGAATGATAGAAGTCGCAGTGTCATCCGTTTTGAATCCGCACCGAACCGTCCTGCTGAACGACGCCCCTGATGATCACGCCGGTATCAAGGTTCCGAAGCTGGATCAGAGTGCCTGGACTTCCGGATTGCAGCGATGAGGCGTAGGTGACGATGGAGAGCGATCCATCCTCGACAATCACCTTGACGACATTGCCTCGCGTCACGAGCTTCTGCTCTTCGAGCGCATTGATCGGGATCGGCTGGCCCGACACCAACGTCCTTCGCGCGACACGGCCGACGGCCGATGCCCGGTTGGCGACAAAGGCCGCCGCACCGGGCATGTTTGGCGCGAAGGCACGATCGATGATCAACTCGTCCTTGATCATATCGCCCGGATAGATCACCGTTGCCGGCACGGGAAAGTGCATGGACTCCTCGGCGACCGCACCACCATGCGCGCCGCTCGCAACGAGCATGAGCGTTGCGATCATGCGAACCACGGCGAACTGAACGAGCTTCAAGACGCTTCTCCGCGTGCAATCCTATCGAAGACCTTTGGAGACCGTCGACGCCATCTCGTCCGCCGCCTGGATCACCTTCGAGTTCATTTCGTAAGACCGCTGCGCCGAGATCAATTCGGTGATTTCCTTGACGGGATCGACGTTCGAACTCTCCAGATAGTGCTGATGGATCTTGCCGAAGCCGGGATCGCCGGGAACGCCCACGACCGGAACACCGGACGCCAACGTCTCCTTGTAGAGATTGCCGCCAAGCGGATCGAGGCCCGCCTCGTTGGCGAAGTTGGCGATATTTAGCTGGCCGAGCTGGCGCGGAGCGATCTCGTTGTCCAGCTTCGCGAACACTTCGCCTGATTCATTGACCGTGACGTCGACCGTTCCTTGCGGGACGATAATCGCCGGATCGACAGTATAGCCATCCGCCGTCACCAACTGCCTGTCCGCGTTGGTATTGAAGGCCCCGGCGCGGGTGTAGAGCGTTTCGCCGTTCGGCCCCACAACCTGGAACCATCCTCTGCCGTTGATGGCGAGATCGTAGGTATTGCCGGTTTGCGCCAGCGAACCCTGCAGGTGCAGCTTTCGCACCGCTACCGACCGAACGCCCAGCCCCAGCTTGGCCCCTTCGGGGACCGCAGCTTCGCCGGCGCGGTTCGGAACGCCCTGCATGCGATCAACCTGGTAGAACAGGTCGGTGAACTCGGCTCGCGCACGCTTGTAGGATGTCGTGTTGATGTTGGCGATGTTGTTGGCGATGACCTCGACATTGAGCTGCTGCGCGCTCATTCCGGTCGCCGCGATGGCAAGCGCTCTCATTGCTATCCCTCAGATCGCCATTCGGCTGACTTCTTGGTACGCCTGCACGACCTTGTCGCGCACGGCGACCGCCATCTGCAACGTTTGCTCGGCGGACATCACGGCTTCCACCACGCTCTGAGCCGACACCTTGCCCTTGATATAGGAGACCGACGCCGCCTCTCCGTTCTTCAGGCTACCGATGGCATCGGCCGCAACCTGCTCCAGGACTCCATCGAAGCCGACCGCGGGTTGAGCCGTCTGCGTTACGGCCGGCACGGACGTCGCAACACTGCTCGATCGAACGACGCCGCCGACGTCCTTCAGAACCGAAGAAACCGCTTCCATCATCATCGATTATGCCCCCTTCAACAGATCGATCGTCATGGCAACCATCGACCTCGCCTGCTTGATCACCTGCAGATTGGCTTCATATGACCGGTTGGTTTCCCGCATGTCGGCCATTTCGATCAGCATGTTCACGTTCGGCAGCTTGACGTAGCCGTCCTGGCCAGCCGCCGGATGAGTCGGCTCATAGTCGACCCGAAACGGAGCACGATCGACGCCGATATCCTTGATCTTCACGACCCGAACGCCCGCCGCGCGATCGACCTCCGCTGAGAACGTCGTGGTCTTGCGTCGGTAGGGCTCCGCACCGGGAGTACGCCCGGTCGAGTTTGCGTTCGCCATATTTTCGGATACGACGCGCATCCTGGTCGACTGCGCCTCAAGTCCTGAACTGGCGATTTGAACTGATGCCTGCAGCGGATCGATCATCAAGCCTCGCGTTAGCTCTTTGCACCGGTCATGAACATGCGGTGGAAGGATTTGACGATTGCGACATTCAACGAATAGTCCTTGTTGATATCGCCTGCCTTGAGCATCTCCTGCTCGAGGCTCACCGAGTTTCCGGAGTGAACGACTTCCCAGCTATTCTCCTTGCGCGTGCCCTGCGGACGGACGAGCGAGCCGGTGGTCATGTGTTTCGGAGATGTGACCGCGAGCGGCACGACTTTGGTATCGAGTATCTTGTCGAACGCCTCGATGTCCTGCGCTCGGTAGCCTGGCGTATTTGCATTGGCTACGTTCGACGAAATCGTGGCCTGCCGGAGCGACAGCCAGCGAGCGTGAGATGAGGCAAGATCAAAGAGATAAACGGGTCCCACAACGTCCTCGTCACAGTCGACCTATGACGATCGTATACGAACCCAAACTTGTCCGAGGCTGGTGAACCTTCACCGTCAATGCGGAGCGTTTTTCACGCACCGGCTTTCTGCTTGCGCGAATGCAGGAAGTAGATGATCTCGGCTACCGGGCGAAAGAACTCTTGCGGAATCACCCGGTCGACCTGAGCCGCACCGTACATCGACCTCGCAAGCATCTTGTCCTCCACGACCGGTACATTGTTCTGCTCGGCAACTTCTCTGATCTTGAGGGCGATGAGGTCCTGCCCCTTTGCAAGCACGGTAGGAGCTGCATCTTCGCCATGTCGATACTTCAGGGCGATCGCATAATGAGTGGGGTTGGCCACGACCAACGTTGCGCGGGGGACTGCCGCCAGCATCGTCTTTCGTGCCCGATCGCGGGCCAATGATCGCAACCGCGACTTGACCAGAGGATCACCCTCCGCCTGCTTGAATTCGTCCTTGAGTTCCTGCCGTGTCATGCGCAGGTCGCGGCGCCAGTGAAATCGGGCCCAGACGAGATCGAGTGCCACCAGCACGATGGTGGCAATGCTGATTGCCGATACGAGCCGCATCGCGGTGGTCAAGATGAGTTCCGGAACGCTGGTCGGATCGCTGAACAATGAATTCACGGCCACTGCCTCCTCGGCCCGCAATACGATGGTCACCACAATGCCTACGGCAAAAAACTTAAAAACGGCCTTCGCGAACTCGATGCGCCCCTGACCGCCGAATATTCTTCCCCATCCCTGCGAGATCGAGATGCGTGAGGCGTCGGGCTTTATCCTCTCAAACACGATACGCGGAGCATTCTGCAGAAACGAGGCCGCCAACCCGGCTATTGCCAAGACGATCACGATTGGAAGCAGCAGGATGGCCGAACTGCCGCCGATGACGACCATGAATTCCACGGCATCCGCACCATTGCGGATGCGAACTCCGGAAGGGTCATCGATCAGCCGGCTCAGCGTCGATGCCAGATTCCGGACACTGTCGACGGTGAGGAAACTCAGGATGATGAGGAGTGCGATCATGGACGAAAAGACCGACGCTTCACGCGAGACCGGAATTTTGCCCTTCTCGACGGAGTCCCTTATCTTCTTTTCCGTCGGCTCTTCGGTCTTGCTCTCCTTGTCGGGTCCCTCTGCCATAACGGCTGGTCTTTACGTGAATACCGGCTGATCTTCCTGGTCGGGGTTGAGCTCGATCTCCCCTCGCCCGGCCATATCGAGCGCGAGGTCCGTGATCGCCCGTCGCGCCTCCAGGATTTCGCGGTGGTTCGAAGGGATGCCGTTCGCAAGCTCGTGCTCGACCAGCCGGCGCGTCCGCGACGCCAGCGATGATAGAATGAGTTCGCGAAAGCTCGCATCCGTTCCCTTCAGCGCCGTCACCACGCGATCGGTCGGAACCTGATCGAAGATCAGCATGCGCGCCTTGGCGGTGAGATTGACGATATCGTCAAACGTGAACAGCATCCCCTTCAGTATCTCCGCCGACTTCGGTCGCGATTCGGAAAGGTTCTTCAGCGATTCCTCCATCTGCGTCCGCTCCATCTTGTTGATGATGTCGGCCATGCGCGGATAGGTATCGGATGCGAGGTTGCGCGCGAAGTTGATCATGAAGTCTTCGTGCATGGTCTTTTCGATGATCCCCATTGCTTCCTCGACAACGGGTTTCAGGCTAAGCATCCGACGCATCAGATCATGCCGCAGGTCCGCCGGCAGCAGGCTCATCACCCTTGCGGCGCACGCGGGCTTCACCCTGGAAAGGATCAAGGCGGCCGTTTGCGGATGCTCCTTGAGCAGATAATTGGCCAGCAGGCTTTCTGATACGGAAGAGATCCGTTCCCACACCGACTTGGTCTTGTTGCCAAGCACCTCCGATATGATGTCCGTGACCTCGTTCAGGAGGGAGAACGCCGGTCAGCAGTTTTTCCAGCTCGCCAACCGTTCCAAAGATGTTCGGCCCCGTGGAGAAGTGCTGGGCGAACTCCTCGATGATCGCCTCCAGCTCGGGACCCGAAACAGGTTTCAATTCCGCCGCTGCGCGCGTGACAAGCCTGATCTCTTCCGGATCGAATTCTTTCAGAACGCCGCCGGAAAGCTCCCGGCCCATGGCCAGAAGAAGCGCGGCGACCTTCTCGGTGCCACGCAGCGGCCTGGCTTCGGAGCCACGCTTTGCAGGTGCATTGAACGCCATTCGGAGATCCCTCAAGCCTCTACATCGCCTGCGGATCCTCCGACGATTTCGGTGAGCGACACGCCGAACCGCGAGTTCTCATCCTCGACGACGACAACCGCGCCGCGCGCCACGATTCGGCCGTTGACAACCACCTCCACGGGTTCGCCAACGCGATGATCAAGCGGAATAACGGCGCCTCGTCCCAGCTTCATCAGATCGGCGACCGGCATCGTCGCCGAACCAAGAAGAACCTGGACAGTGACCGGAATGCGCAGGATCGGCTCGAGGTTTGTAAGTCGGCTCGTCTCCTCCGCCGCGCGCGCAGCGAGATCCGCCAGTTTCCCGAACGCGGCGCCTCCCAGCTTGGTCGTCTCCGACGCAGTTGCTGTCGCGGGGCTGGCTGATTCGGCTTCGAACGGTTGCTTCATCTCACGTGCTTTCTCGGCAATTCTGTTTTCTGGCGACTACGCCAATCTTGGCTACCTTCGGGACACATCGGCGCGAGTCTCGATATCAATGATTGCCTTGCGCGCCTCTTCGATCTTGCTCCCAAGGATATTGACCAGCTGCTTCCCATCGGCGCTGAACTCTCGCACCATGAGCACCATGTCATCGACGGTTTCGGTCGTCTTACCGAGGATGAAAGCGAAATCTCCCTGGCTGGCGCGCAGGTGAACGAGCTCGCGGTGCATCCTTGTCACACGGATGGTGGTGACAAGCAGCGCCACCAGGAGAATAAGGTCAACGAGATAGGATGCCATCGATGAACTCCCGCTTTTGATCCGCAGATTCCTTGACTTGCAGCGAATAGGCCCCGTTCAGCTGTCCCATTTGGCACCAGAACAGCCGCTGATTGTTGCACTCGAGCCTCACGAGAGTGCTCGGCGTGGCATTCAGCTTGATCACCTGACCCACGTGGAATCCCGCGACTTCGCCGAGACTGAGCGAGCGCTCCTCGAGCACCGCCTTCAGCACCACCTCGGTGCGCTGTATCTCATTGTGCAGCTGCTTGCTCCAGTTCGGATCCGTGGATACGGACTCCCCGGACACGATCTGCGAGAGAGACTGGCGGAGAGGATTGAGAACCGAGTGTGGAATGACGATGAACATCTCGCCACCCCGGTCCAGTCCCTGGACCAGAATCTTGGCATATACGGCCATGTTGTTGAGCCGGCCGATTGCCAGGTAATCCATCCGCGTCTCGACGCGTTCCAGATTGAACTTGACATCCGAAGCGCGCGAGAACGATGACTGCAATGCCTTGCCGAAGCGCTCGAAAAGCGCTTCTGCAACATGCAGCTCCACGTTCGAGAATACCCGCGGCATGTCCAGCGGCGGCTCCGCCCCATCGGAGCCGAACAACAGCTCCACCATCGTGTATACGAAATCGCGATCGAAGCCGATGAGGATTCGGCCATCCCACGCCTGAGCGTGGAATACCGCCACGATCGCTTCCGATTCGTAGCCGTCGAGGATCTCGGAAAGACGATCGCTGCCGACGCCGGTCAGCGAAAAATACGACTGCGATGGCGACATCGACCGGAGGCTCTCGGCGCAGAGGTTGGTCATCTGGTCGAAGATCACATGCAGCATCGGCATGCGATCGACCGAGATTCCGGCAGCTCCGAGCAACTGATCCGGCGCCTGTTCGTGCCGCAACGGCTTGCTTTCCGACATCAGGCCTTCGCTCCCGCCACCTTCGCCACCTGTTCACCACCTCCGCCCTTTGTCGCGCCGGCGATGGTTTCGTTCTCGACCACATCGATCGAGGGACGATCGCCGGGCCCGATCATCTTGCGGCCATGCTCGATTGCGATTTGCGGCAGCGCGCCGTTCATGAAGGCGAGCAGCGTCTGCTTGACGATGATGTACAGCCGGCATCGTTGCTCACGCACCATTTTGACCTTGTGGGCCAACGGCGCAACGAGACCGTACGAGAGAAAGATTCCAGCAAATGTTCCAACCAGCGCCGCACCGATCAAGCCACCGAGAAGCTTGGGCGACTGATCGAGCGCCCCCATCGCCTTGATGACGCCGAGGACCGCAGCCACGATCCCGAGCGCCGGCAGGCCTTCCGCAACCATCATCAGAGAATGGTACGGCTTCAGTTTGCTGCGAACGATCGTTTCGATCTCTTCGTCCATCAGCGCCTCGATTTCATGCGGTCGCGCACTTCCCATGACGATCAGGCGAAAATAGTCACAGATGAAATGGACGAGAGAATCGTTGGCGAGCACGGTCGGAAAACTCTGGAAAATCTCCGACGATGACGGATCGTCAATATGTGCCTCGACTTCATTGCGCCCCTTGTTGCGCACTTCGCGCATGAGAGCGTGCAGAAGTCCAAGCAGGTCGAGATAGTGGCGCTGCTTCGGCACAGCCACCGTAAGCGCCTGCACGGTCGCGACGCCCGTATCGATGACAACCTTCCAGGGGTTCGCGATGATATAGGTTCCGATCGCCATCCCGGCGATGATGACGAACTCCCACGGCTGCCAGATCACGCTGACATGCCCACCCAGCGCCACGAAACCGCCCAGCAGGCTCGCGATCGTGATGATGACGCCAAAAAGAATGCTCAATCGCACCGCTCCGAATTCGGTTACGATTCGTTTAGGCAGCGATGCTTGCACGAAGCTGTCATTGGACCACCGCGAACAGCCTCACACAAGCTTGCCAGTCGATTTTGCCGCTAGCCTCAGTGCGCGAAGGAGTCATTTCCGCGATGGTGTCCCGCGATGGTGTCCACCATCGCAATACCACGCGCATAAAACCTGAAGATCGGAAGATAGTCGGTATGCAATCAGCGCTCTATGTCAGCCTTTCTGCTCAGGTCGCCCTCGAAAAGAGGCTTGAGACCATCGCCAACAATCTGGCGAACATGAAGACAGCCGCTTTCCGCGCCGATGCCGTGAAGTTCGAAACGGCGCTGTCGCGCGCGGCATCCCAGCCTGTCGCCTTTTCGACCCCCGGAGAGAACTTCATCTCTCGAAAGCCCGGAAGTGTGACGCGGACCGAAAACACTCTGGACGTCGCCGTCATCGGCAACACATGGATGGGGTTTTCCGCGCCCACCGGCAAGGTCTATACACGGGACGGCCGGATGCAGATCAGCAACAATGGCGAATTGCAAACCGTTGCAGGGTACCCCGTGCTCGATGCAGGCGGCACGCCGATCATCGTCGATCCCGAGGGTGGACCGCTGACGATCGCACGTAACGGGACCATGACTCAAGGCGCAAATCAGGTCGGGGTACTGGGCCTGTTCGAAATTCCTGCGGGCGCAAGGCTGGAGCGTTTCGGCAATTCAGGCGTCATTCCCGACCAAGCTGCCACGCCGGTCATCGATTTCCTGAACACCGGCTTCCAGCAGGGCTTTGTCGAGGAGTCCAATGTCGACCCGCTATCGGAGCTGACACAGTTGATCACCGCGTCGCGCGCGTTCCAGAGCGTCACCTCCCTTGTGGAGGGCTCCGAGGGCTCGATGCAGAACGCCATTCGCTCGCTTGGCGAGCCGACCAAGGCATAGCGGCCGGCAACAGTGGAGCCTGGTGAGCGATGAACGCGCTGGAGCGGCTGGAATCGACGCTTGCGTCGCTCCGCAAGGATGTACCGACGGTTCGGGTTGGCGGCATTGTTTCGGAGGTCGCGCCGACGCACTACCGCGTATCGGGCCTGTCGCGATTTGTGAGACTGGGCGAGTTGGTCGGGCTCGAGATCGATGACCAGGTACAACTCGGCGAGGTCGTTCGCATCGACGGTAACGGCATTACTGCCAAGCCGTTCGATTCCCATATCGGGGCGGGCCTGGGTCTCGTTGCCTATCGTCTTCCGCCGAAGACGATCTCGCCGCATCCAAGTTGGAAGGGTCGGGTGCTCAATGCGCTCGCTCAGCCGCTCGACGACGCTGGCGCGTTGCACGTCGGAGACCGGATCATGTCGACCGATGCGAGCCCACCGCCCGCCATCAGCCGCGCCCGCGTGCGCATGCCGCTACGGACGGGTGTGCGCGTGCTCGACCTGTTTACGCCGCTCTGCATCGGGCAGCGCATTGGCATTTTTGCAGGATCTGGCGTCGGCAAGACGACGTTGCTCACCATGCTCGCGCAAAGCCAGGGCTTCGACACCGTCGTTACCGCCTTGGTCGGTGAACGCGGCCGCGAGGTACGCGAATTCCTCGACGAGGCGCTCGTTCAGCATAAGTCGCGCGCGATCACGGTGGTGTCCACGAGCGACGAGAGTCCGATGATGCGCCGGCTGGCAGCAAAGACCGCCACCACGATCGCCGAATATTTTCGGGATCGCGGCGAATCGGTGCTGTTGATCGTCGATTCGGTCACCCGCTTCGCTCACGCGGCCCGCGAAATCGCACTCGCCACCGGCGAGCCCGCGGTTGCGCGCGGCTACGCTCCAAGCGTCTTCAGCGACCTGCCCCGCCTGCTCGAACGCTCCGGCCCCGGAAGCGATGGACAGGGCTCGATCACCGGCATTTATTCCGTGCTCGTCGATGGCGACGACCACAACGAGCCGGTGGCAGATACGGTGCGCGGCACCCTCGATGGGCACATCGTGCTTGACAGGGAGGTCGCAGATCAGGGGCGCTATCCCGCCGTCAATGTCCTTTCATCGGTGTCGCGGCTGGCGCAACAGGTCTGGACCGCGGACGAACGCAACCTGCTGCGAAAGCTGCGCGCCATGATCGCGCGGTTCGAGGACACACGCGATCTTCGCTTGATGGGCGGCTACCAGCCTGGCCGCGATGGCGAACTCGACCAGGCAGTCCAACTCGTTCCGAAGATCTACGACCTGATGCGGCAAGCTCCGTCGGATCCGCCAAGCCGAGAGCCGTATCAGGAATTGCTGAATCTCATCAAGGCCGCAATCGAGTAGCGCCATCCTTTGGTCTATTGGACGCTCACCGTAGCATTGTCGTTCCTGACGCTCGCCGGATGTCTTACAGCAAAAAGGCAAGCGCGGCCTCGCAACGATCCTCCACCTTCAGCGTGAGAAGATGATCGGCACGGGTCCGACCGAGATTGACGGCCGCGATCGGCAGGCCATTTTGCGCCGCCATCTGTACGAACCGAAAGCCGGAATAGACCATAAGCGAGGAACCGACGATCAACATGCCGTCCGCTTCGTTCAGATGGCCCTTAGCGGCGGCGACGATGTCGCGCGAAACATTTTCGCCGAAGAAGACGACATCCGGCTTGAGAACGCCCCCGCACGATTGGCAAGGCGGTACGACAAAGCTTGAGAAATCCTCGTTCTCGACGTCGGCGTCCCCGTCTGGAGCGTCCGCAGCGTCCAAAGCGAGCCACGCGGCGTTCAATCGAGACAGTTCGTCCTGAAAGATCGACCTCGGCGTCGTCGACGCGCATCCCAGGCACCGAACCATGTCGAGCCGTCCATGCAGATCGATGACCTGCTTGCTGCCGGCAGCCTGATGAAGCCCATCCACATTCTGGGTCAGGAGAATCTTGCTTCGACCTTTCGCCTCCAGCCTGGCCAGCGCATGGTGGGCATCGTTAGGGAGTGCACGCCCAAACCTCCGCCACCCGATCAGACTCCGTGCCCAATAGCGCTGCTGGGTCGCGTGTTCACGAATGAAGGCTTGGTAGGCTACCGGCGGTGTCCGCTTCCACTTGCCGTCGCTATCGCGATAGTCGGGGATACCGGAATTTGTGCTACAGCCTGCCCCCGTCAGAACGAACAGACGAGAGTGGCGGTTGATGAAGTCCTCGAGCGCGTGGTCTTGCATGGTCGGAAGTATTTAATGCACAGGCGTCGCTGGCGCCAGTAGGGACCCCACGACCCTGCGTGCGGGGCCGGAACAAGATGGTCCGGTCTGAAGATCGCGTCTCGGCGGAACGCGGCCTACTTGGCCGGCGCTCACGGGTTTGCGCGTCAGCCTTCCGATTTTCTACAGCCTTGGCAACTTCGTGGGCCAGAATGAACTGGTGTCGCGCTTGCCATCCGATGCCTTTGAGCGGTTCCGCGTCGATCCGCAGCTAACGCCGGGCATGGTCTTCAAGCAGCGCACCGATTCCGATCGCAAGAGCTTTCCGGTCGACCGGCGCCTCTGGGAAACGGTCGTGCCGATCTGCAGCTTCAGCGACGGACGCTTGTCCCGCATCGATATCCATCCTGTCACGTTCGGTCTTGGTGACAAGAGACATCTCCGAGGTCGTCCCCGGCTTGCGGCGGGAGAAGAGGCTGAGCGCATCCTGAGACGGTTCGCCGACCTATCCGAGCCATTCGCTACCCGCTTCAATATTGGCACCAGGGTGGCCACCCTCGCCATCTGATCAGTCGGATCAAATCGCCATGAAGGACTTTGACAGAGCGCGACGTTCCCTCGGCTTCGGCGCTGATCACGCCGCAGCGAAGGAGCGATGCAATGGAGTCGATATCGCACCAATCATGCAAGCTCACGCATTCTACGCGGCTGCGGCTGAGGCGCATTCTCACCAACCACGATGCTCGAAGCATCGCCGGAACCAGTTGCTCCGGCTCGTGGCGGCCGAATCGTGGGCTTGGCGCGTCCCTTGCGAAACTCGAAGTGACAGATCACGCTATCCAGACTCTCGTCCGCGTGACGAAGACGTCGCCCGTGAAACGCCAGCCACTTTTCAATTCGGCGGATGGTCAATCGCCCCAAGCCACGCTGCCGAAACAGCTCGTCCCTGGTGTGGAGCGACGCAATCTCCGCAACATAGTCAAGCCGCGCCGACATCGTTCGACCCACGAGGGCAGCGTACCTGCTGCGGACCAACATTTCGATGAGCCGCTCGGGCAGGTCGGGTTCCATAGCGCTATTTCTTCCCTGGGAAGGTTGAAGGTCGGGCGCATTGGCGTGTATGGGCATGTGATCGCAGACGCTTTCTCGGGGTGGATGAGATCGTGGTGTGGGCGCGCGTCACTCGCGTGCCAATGCTGGATATCATGCTCGCTTCAGAAAACCGGTGGTTGATATTATCGACAACACACGGAAGCTTCGATCTCCATTCTAGATCGTTAGAGAGATTCTAATTGGTATTCCTTTCCAATCGGCGCCTGCCGTAGCCAATTGGCGGAGAGCATCGAACGGGCGCCACTTTCTGATTGGTCAATGTCGCATGAGAAATGCGGGCTATACCGGGTGCGAAGGTTTCGCCTCATCGCTTACCGCGTCGCAGGCAACAGCCTCGGTCGCCTGGGCAATCGCTGTCAAGCGTGTCACGCCGCATGACGACGAGTTGCGCCTGCGATGGTTGCCTCATCCCAACCTCCCCATTGCGGCCGGACGACCGATGCCGGGAGAAATCGCATTCTGGTTGGCCATAGTCTCTCCGCCTGGAGAAGGCGCCACACCGGTCCCCTTGGCGCTTGTCCTTGAGCACAGTGCCGCGCTGCTTGACGTGCAGGAGACGGACCACTTGGCACGACTTCGGCATCATGAGGATCGGCGCAGCTATCTGGCCGCGCATGCCGGAGCACGTCTGATTCTCGGACATGCAGTAGGTCGGCCACCGAACGCCCTGCAGTTTGGATCGTCGCCGAATGGCAAGCCGTTCCTTCTCGGCCATCCGCAGGAAATCGATTTCAGCCTCAGTCATGCCAGAGGCGCTGTTGCCGTCGCAGCCGCACGCATGCCCATCGGCGTCGATGTCGAACCTCTGCGTGAAGTGAATCATCTGGATTCCATGATCGAGTTGGTCCTGGCTGCGGAGGAGCAAGCTGTCTTGCGGAAGGCGTCGAAGGCATCGCGGTCGCGAATGTTCCTCCGTTATTGGACCCTCAAAGAGGCATTGCTGAAAGCAGCCGGACTAGGCTTCGCAGTTTCGCCGAATGCAGTCATTGTCGATGCAGGACCAACCCCAACGGTCCTCTCGGTACCTCCTGCGCTTGGATCTGTCGCAGAGTGGCACCTCATCGCCCCTTCCGAAACCTGACTACGATGCCTAGGCAATAAGCTCGCGTCGAGAAATGGTCAGCACGAGCGACTCAGCAATTTCCTGCGAGCGTGTGGCGAGAACTGAGAGCAACGTATCGCTGAGGCCGTGCGATGTCTCGGAATAGCCCTGCAGATGAATTTGCGGATGAAACGCCGGGCTCGTTACAAGCCGGTAATTGCGATCAAGCGTGTTCCCTTCCACATAGCGCTGAATCGGTTCCAGAAATGCGTGCGGCGTAGTCCTGTCATAGCCGGTCGCCAGGATGACAGCGACATAGGTACCACGCTGAGTACGACCGCCGAACCGATCCACCGTCGCAACGTCAATGCCATCGGATGCGGCGCTGACATTTGTGATCTCGCTGCGCGGGTGCAGTTTGATACCCGCCGAGCCGGTGACGCGCTGCTGGTAAAGCAGCCGGTACAACTGATCGAGCAGATCGGCATCAACGACGGCATAGTTGGTGTTTCGGAAGTTACGAACGATGGCGTCGCGCCGCTCGTCGGGCTGGGAGAACATGAAATCCGTGTAGTCCGGATTGAAAATCTCGTTCACGAACGGGCTTGAGTCGGACGGCTTCAACGCATGCCCGCGAAAGATCAAATCGATAGTCGCTTCCGGGAATCGGCTGTGCAGGTCGACCGTCACCTCGGTCGCGCTCTGGCCGCCTCCGATAACGGCCACCCGCGCCGCTTTCCCTTCGAGCCCGACAGCGTCGATAGCATCGAGATACCGGCTCGAATGAAGCAATCTTGGATCATCTGCGATTTTCTCGAAGATCGGAGGCACGTAAGCCGTCCCGCCGACCGCAACCACCAGATTCCTCGCAAGCCGCATCGTCTCACCGCCAGAACGGGTACGCGAGTGAACCCGCAAGGATGTCACGGACTGCCCGACCGTCACCGGTTCGACGGCGACGATGGTCTCGCCGTAGGCGACAACGGACTTGAGCTGACCTGCCACCCAACGCAGATAGTCATTGAATTCCAGCCGGCTCGGATAGAACGTTCGGCAATTGATGAAATCCAGCAGACGGCCGCGCTTGTGCAAATAGTTCACGAACGTGAACGGGCTGGTTGGATCTCGCAGGGAAACCAGGTCCTTGAGAAACGAGATCTGCATGTCGCTGCCCGGCAAGAGCATGCCGCCGTGCCAGGCAAAATGCGGCTGCTTCTCGACGAACAGGGAAGAACATCTCAGGCGGGATTTGGTGGCGCATTCCTGAAGCGCGATCGCAAGCGCGAGGTTGGAAGGCCCGAAGCCGACACCGATGACGTCGTGTTCGATGGCAAGCTGTTGGGACATGAGGCTGCGTTCCGTTTGCGCATTAAGCCGCGGCTGCCGAACCGGTTGCGACCGGCAGCCAGAGTCGATCACCGAAGAAGCGCTCGCGCAGCAGCATGACCAAGGTCGCCCGCTTGTGCGGAAAGTCGAAATTCTTGATCTTGGCAAATCCGGAGACTTCGAGATTGCGGAGTTGTTGCAAATGCGCCGCAGCCGGCTCTCCCACGATCCGCTGCGTCCGGCAGTCGTCGAGGAACATGTAATGCATGAGGGACGGCAGCCACGCGCTGATGTAGCGCCGGCCGCGATAGGCGTCCTCGCCGACAATGACATGCCAGCCGCGATCGTAATCATCCGCGTCGTAGAAGGGAGCGATGCGGTTCTCCTTGGCCCAATAGAGCTCGAAATAGCCGAAGGGTTCGTCGCCGAAGTAACCGATCAGCGGCAACATGTGTGGATCGGCGAGTATCTTCGATAGATACGCTCGATGCTTCTCCAGATCTCCGGCCTCGTTCCAGAACGCATCGACGCGGGGATCGTTCATCCAGCGATGCAGGAGATGAAGGTGATCGTCCAGGCTGGCTGCTCGAAACGAGATCGTTTCCGAGAGCCAAGGGATGAAGCGGGCATAGACCAGGCCGCTCGGCTTGGGTGCGCGTCGCGGATGTCGCTTGCCATCAGTCATCACGTAGAGCTGCGGTAGCGGGGGCCGCATCGCGTCGACAAGCCAGTTATCACGCCGCTGCATCGCAAGCTCCGGAAGCAGCGTAAGGTCATCTTCGATCATCACGGCGAGCCCGTGATGCAAAATCTCCCTTGCAAGAATTTCCCGATCTGCCACATCGAGAATGAGCCGATCCAACCCAGGCCGCCAGCCGAACAACGCCTCGGCGGCCCCCGAGACCGCAGGCAAGGCAAGCTGCGGATCGTCCGGAACAGCCAACATTTTCAGATACTTTGACTGTTCCTCAAGACGCAGCCGCATCAGCGTCACATCGTTCGCAACAACCTGCAGGTCGCAATCCTGTTGAACGACCTTCATCGCGGGACCCGGACCGATTGGAAACACATGAGGTCCTATCGCGGAGCTCGAAGCTCTGTTCATCTGGCCCTCATATCGCGAACACCACAGCGTGCAACAAGGCAGGTTGCTCTAGCACGCGATGTAAATCACTCCGGCGGATGAAGACAAGAAATGACGGTGATTGTAATTTAGATTCTGTACAAACCTATCTTGTGATGCGGGAGCGGAACTTTCCGCCGACTGCCTCCCCTACCGATTCCCGGAACTGATTTCAAACCGTCGCAGAAGAACATGATTTCACGAAGAAGCCCTGCCTGGAGTAAGTGACGGCTCGATGACGTCGTCGTCGTTGACCTGATCTGCGACGATCTTGCCATGGCGAAGACGCACGAGGTGATCCGCGGCAGCAAAGTAGCGGTCATCGTGTGAAATCACGATGATCGTCTTCCCGAGACGCTTCAGATCAGGCAATAGCTCGGTGTAGAAGATATGCCGGAAGGTCGGATCCTGATCCGCTGCCCATTCGTCGAAGACAAGGACCGGCCGATCCTCGATCCAGGCGTTCATCAGCGCCAGTCGCTTGCGCTGTCCTGTCGAGAGATCCGTCGTCGTGAAGACGCCGTTCTCGACCGAAACCTTGTGGGCGAGCTCCAATCGCTCGAGGTATCGTTCTGCCATATCGGGCACGCTCCTCGAGTCCTGCAGGAGATCCTCAAAGAGGTAGTAGTCGGAGAAGATGGTGGTGAAGAGCTGGCGGTAGTCGTCGCGTGTTTCCACGACGACAGGTGCGCCGTCGCGCAGCACCGTGCCGGACTGCGGTGTGTAAAGACCCAGCAGCAGCTTGATGAGTGTCGTCTTTCCGCTGCCGTTCTCCCCGACGATGAAAACTATGTCGCCGCCTCGAATGCACAGGTCGATCGGCCCAAGGACAAAGGGATCGCTGCCCGATACATGTTGAAAGCCATAGGACACGCCACGGAGCTCAATCGACTCGACCTTGCCCGACGCTTCCGTGGTAGCCGCCGGGTTCGTCAGCAGCCCTTGCTCGGGCGTCGAGAACTGCTCCGATAGCTCGGCTATGCGGCGTATCGCCACCTGCGCACGGCCGAGCGCGGGCAGGATTCCGATCACCTGATCGACCGGCCCTCTCATATAGAGGAGGACCAGGACGAAACCGCTTGAGACCGAAGCTGGACTGTCCGGCCACAGGAACGGTCGCAGGGCGAGCGCCACACCGATCACGACGAAGAACAGGATTGTGCCCAGCGCCCGCGCGGTCACGAACAGGTTGATCGACTTGATCTGGATCGAGCTGATCCGGTCGACGGTACGTTGAAGCTGGTCGACATAGACGCGCTGACGGCGCGACCGATTCAATCGCAGTTCTTTTGCTCCCTCCGCAATGGCCCGGTAGTGCTTCTGCAACTGGTCCTCGGAATCGCGCGCCGCGTTGAAGCCCTGCACGCCTCGCGTTCGCGCATAAGCGTGAGCGATCGAGCCGAGGATGATGACCAGTCCCGTGACGAGACAAAGCGGCCACGACAATATCGCGAGATAAACCAAGCAGCCGATCGCGATGACCAGGGACACGAAGAAAGAAGAAAAGAAGAATGCGAAATCGCTGATCGTATCGACGTCGTGCGTAAGGACCGGGATCAGGCGATGCGTTCGGTAGATTTCGAGCTGGTCGATCGGTGCCAGCAGAATCTTGGCGGCCAACGACTTGCGAAGCGCGCCGATGATGCGCTGTCCCACATAATTGGCGCTGATATCAGCGCCGACGGATCCGATCAGGATCAAGATACACAGCCCCGCGAACGCGCCAAGCAGCGTGGCCGCGTCGTGCTGCCCGGCGTAGAGCCCGCGATTGACGAGCGCAAGCAGTCCCGCAACGCTGGCGCCGCCGACGAGGCCGAGAAGGCTCCCTCCCAGAACGATCTGCCAATAAGGTCGCAGCAGATGAAAGATTTGCGCAGCAAGGCTGTTTCGTGAGGTCATCATGGGCGTCACGTTCGAGCGGGAGCGGCGAAGCTACACGGTTCATCGTCGCGCGAACAGCCTTGCCGGAATTACCTGGATGATGACACCGGCATTGTGAAGCAGATTACCGTTGTTTCGATGGATTCTAATTTGCGATTTGAAGCGTGTTCAATAGAACGGTCAACCGACGGCTGTCCTTCCGTTTGAGATTGGTCAGCAGGCAGAATGCCGAAGCCGCGTCGATGTATCGTGCTGCGACGAGCCGGAACTCCGCAAATCAATCGGCCAGTGTCGGCCAGGCGCGGCTGGAGGAAGACTTGGATTGGCTGATCTCTGAAACGCGCATAACGCTTGCCGATCCCGCCGGTCTTGCCGCCCGAATGGTGGAGCATTTGGCCGAACACGAGATCGCCTTCGAGACAAGCGATGGCGTCATGATGGCACGGTTGCCGTATGGAACCAGTACCCTCGCCGTTGAAGCGGACGCGCTCAAGATTCGCGTCTCAGCATCCGACAAGGGCAACCTCGAAGTGCTGCGTTCGGTCGTTGCTTCCCACGTCGTTGAACTGGCCGGCGATGACGCGCCGACGATCGTATGGCAGGGCCACGAGTCCGGAACTACATTTGCCAATTTCCGCGAAGTGCGGCTGAAAGCCTCGTTCGATCTCACGCCCCACATGCGGCGCCTGACCTTCGTCGGAGACGATATCGCCCGCTTCGCAAGCAATCAGGACCTGCACGTCCGGATGTATTTCCCGCCTGATGGTCTCGACAAGCCTGAGTGGCCCCGGCCCGCCCCGGACGGACGTATCTTGTGGCCCGAACCGGATCGGCGACCGGCGCCGCGCTACTACACGGTCCGTCGGATCGACACGCGCGCGGGCGAGATCGATGTCGACTTCGTGCTTCATGAACACGCTGGGCCGGGATCGGATTTCGCCCTTAAGGCGCGGCCTGGCGCGATCTGCGGAATGGCCGGCCCGCTCGGACGCGGTGTTCGGCCGGCACGCTGGCTGCTTCTAGCCGGGGATGAAACGGCGCTTCCGGCCATCGCACGCATCCTCGAGAGCTTGCCCGAGACCACTTCCGGCGAGGTCTTCATCGAGGTCGCCGATGCCAGCGAGGAGCTGGCGCTGACAGCGCCATCCGGCATGTCGATCCGCTGGCTGCATCGCGGCGACGCCGTTCCCGGCTCAACACAGCTATTGGCCGAGGCCGTCAACAGCGTGCGATGGCCTGACGATCCGGATGTCTTTGCCTGGATCGCGGCCGAGACACAGGCGGTGCGGACGATACGCAAATATCTGCGCGATACGCGCCAGCTCACGCGCGAGCAGCATCTCGCGGTCGCGTATTGGGGCCTGCGGCAATCATGATGTCCGGCGTTCTTGCTCGCGAAGACTCGCGTCAGCGGTCCGCCAGCAACCTTGCCGCGCCGCTGTTCGAACTGGAGCATGTCAGCTTCGCGGTCACCGGACGCACGCTCCTCGAACCGTTGACGCTAACCCTTCCCGCCCGCACGGTCGTCGGCCTGATCGGCCACAACGGCTCGGGCAAATCCACCCTGCTCAAGCTGTTGGCGAGGCAGCAGCCAAGCTCGTCGGGCACGATCCGTTTCGAAGGACGGTCCCTGAAAGAGTGGAGCGATCGGGAATATGCCCGCAAGGTGGCGTATCTGCCGCAGCAGATTCCGCAAGCCGCCGGCATGCTGGTCAAGGAGCTCGTCGCGCTTGGCCGCTATCCCTGGCACGGCGCGCTAGGCCGTTTCGGCGAGGTTGATCGCCGCAAAGTCGCCGAAGCCATCAAGCTCACCGATATCGAGCCGTTCGCAGATCGTCTGGTCGACACGTTGTCGGGCGGCGAGCGCCAACGGGTCTGGATCGCCATGCTGGTCGCACAGGACGCCGAGTGCCTGCTGCTCGACGAGCCAATATCGGCGCTCGACGTGGCACATCAGATCGAAGTGCTGTCGCTCGTGCAGCAGCTTGCCCGCGAGCGCAATCTCGGCGTCCTCGTCGTCCTGCATGACGTCAACATGGCCGCACGCTTCTGCGACGAGATCATCGCATTGCATTCGGGCAGACTGATCGCCAGAGGAACGCCCGATCAGATCATGACGTCGACGCGGCTCGAGGCCATCTACGGCATCCCCATGGGGGTGATGCCGTCGCCGGATGGCGACCGCCTTATCAGCTTTGCACGGTGAGCGGGAACGGTGGGAGAAAGGCTTCGACGCGCGACATCATGCGTGTCGGGGACGCAGCAGCCATAGCAGATAGGGTCCGGCGATCATCATGGCGAATATGCCGGCCGGCATCTGAAACGGAAATATCACCACCCGTCCCGCCCAATCCGCCGCCACCATCAGGATCGCTCCGATCACGGCTGCGAGCGCGATATGATGAAGCGCCCGTTGCGCACCCATCATCCGCGCCATGTGCGGCGCGATGAAACCGACAAGGCTCAGGAGCCCGACCATCAGCGTCGCGGTTGCCGTCAGCAGCGCGGTGAGCAGCATGATGAGCATGCGGCTTTTGGTCATCGACACGCCGACTGAACGCGCCGTGTCCTGGCCGAGCGGCAGGATGTCAAGCCATCGCGACATCATCGGCACCAGAAGCAACAGGACGAAAGCGGCTGCCGCGAGCACCACGGCTTCGGCCGGCCCGATCTGATAGAGCGAACCGGTCAGCAACGACAGCAGCATTCCGATGCGCGGATCACCGGTGGCAAGCGCAATCGCGATGATTGCGCCGAAGGCGGCGGCCATCGCGACACCAGCCAGCAGGACGCGCTCGGGACTGAATTCGGAGCGCCGGCTGAACATCATGATCAACGTCAGCACGGCGAGAGCGCCGAGACCGCCGGCGGCGATCTGCGCCAGGCGCGAATGGAACGGAAGCAGATAGAGCAGAATGATCACACCCATCGCCGCGCCATAACTGATCCCCATCACCTCCGGCGCCGCCATCGGGTTTCCCGTCATCCGCTGCAACAACGTTCCAGCCACCGCAAGGGTGGCGCCCGCCGCAAGCGCCGACACCACGCGCGGCCAGCGCCATGGCAGAAACTCCTCAATACCGGCCGGACCGCTCCAGCTCCAACCGCCGGCGCCCACGCCGACGGCGAGCGCGACCCAGACCACCAGCAACAGCAATGCGAGAGCGAGCAGGATCACCCGCCACGGATGTTCAAGGCGTGGAGGCACGGATGGCGTGAGACCGCCCACCGGCGCCGCGGCCCGCAACCGCGGCAGCAACACCAGGAGCATCGGCGCGCCGATCAATGCCGTCGCCGCACCGGCCGGCATTTCGCGATAGCCCGGCGGAATCAGCAGCACAATCTCGTCCGTCAGCCACAGCAGGCCCGCACCGCACAGCGGTGCCCATATCAGCCGGTCGCGAAAGCGGCGCGCGCCCGCGAGCATGGCGAGCGCCGGCGCCGCAAGGCCGACGAAACCCAGGACGCCGACCACGCTGACGACCGAGGCGCTCAGCGCGATCGCGATGCCGAGCGCACAAACGCGTGCCCCGGTCAGGCCGAGGCCGAGGTTGCGTGCGGTCTCATCGTCGAAGCCGAGCAAGGTCAGCGGGCGGATCATCATCGCGATGAGCACGATGGCGATGAGAAAGCGCGGCGCGAGGAACGCGACGTTGCTCCAGTCCTGCTGATTGAGGAAGCCTGCGCCCCAGATGAACAGGCCGATGAGATATTCGTGGTTGATCAGAACCAGGGCCTGGGTGATGACCGCGCAATAATATCCGACGATCAGCCCCGCCAGCACCAGCGCAACCGGAGACAGCGCGCGGCGCCAGGTGAGAGCGAACACGCACATGAACGCAAGGAAGCCGCCGAGGACCGCAACCCATTCGCGGCCGAAGACGAGCAGCGACGGCGCCCACAGGGTCGTCACGGCAAGCGCAAGATAAGCGCCGTTCGACACGCCGAGCGTGGTCGGTTCGGCAAGCGGATTGCGCAACACCTGCTGGCAGACCGCGCCTGCCAGGCCAAGCGCCGCCCCACCCAGCAATGCAACGGCGATGCGCGGAAAGACGGTGTAGTGCACCAGCATCTGCTGCGGGTCCGCGACCTCGGGTCGCCACAAAACCGGCAACCAGGCCGCGACAGGCAGATGCGTCGACAGATCGCGACACGCCAGTGCGCCGGCGGCGGCAAACAACAAGCCGACCAGCATCGCGGGATGCACGCCGAGGCCGGACCGGACGGGCAACGCGTCAACCTTGCTCATGTGCGTCCCGTGGCAGCCGTTCGGCGAGAAGGCGCGCGAAGCGCAGGGCTGCCGGAACGCCGCCGTAGAAGAACTGATTTCCGAGAACCGTCAACCGCCCCGACCGGAGGAAGGGCAAGGTCCGCAGCACCGGGCTCACCGCAAGCAAGGCCTTGATATCCGCGACCCGCGAGCTCAGGAGGACCAGGCGCGCGTCCGGAACTGCAGCGAGCCGTTCGAGGCCGATACTGGTGTGTCCCCATGGGCCGCTCTGCCCGGTCCAGGCATTCTTCAACCCGAATTGATCGAGCACGTCCTGGTAAAGGCTGTTCGGACCGAACACGAGCGCCCGATTGCGGGCGATCTCGCTGACGAGATAGAGCGGCCTGCTTCCGGAATCGCGCAGCCCTTCGCGGCTCTCGTCCATCACCGCATCGAAACGTGCAAGGTAGGCATCGCATGCGGCCTGCGCACCGAGACGCCGGGCCAGTTCGATCGTCGAATTGCGCGCTGTCTCCAGCGGACGGCCGCCGGGCTTGAAGATCGTGAAGACCTCGACCGGTGCGATCAGCTTGAGCCGCGGCGTGGCGGCAGCCAGGCTCGGATCGATGATGATCAGGTCAGGCGCGAGGCTTTGCAGCAATTCGAGATTGGGCTCCGAGCGTAACCCGACTTCCCGTACGGCAGGCGGAATCTCCGGCTCGACCACGAGCTTGCCGTATCGCTCGATCTCCGGGATCGCCAACGGCACGACGCCGAGCGCAAGCAGCGTCTGAGCACAAGCCCAGCCGAGCGCCGCGACGCGCGGCACCGCCCGCGACGGCGCAGGCTGCGCCTTCGCCAGCGGCGCGCGGTCCAGCAACGCCCCGCCAAGCCCAATGCCGGCCGCAACAAAGGCGCGGCGAGATAGCCAAGTCACGTTCTCTGGTCGGTTCATCGAGCGCCGCTGCAGTGGAGGCCGGAGCAACGATCATGGCATATCTTCAATCGCGGCGCCCTTCTATATTAGCTTCGGTCCGGAAGGCCGCGGCCAGCGCTTGCCCGATCGCAGCCCGCGCGCGCAAGGCTTCCGCGACGACGTTTCCCATCCGCAGGAACTCATGAATCATGCCCGGATAGACCTGGAGATCGACGGCAACGCCGGCAGCCTCGAGCCTTGACGCATAGTCGCGTCCCTCGTCCAGCAGCGGATCATATTCGGCGAGAACGATCAGCGCCGGCGGCAGGTCGGAGAAATCGCGAGCGACGAGCGGCGCAAAGCGCCAATCGTCGCGGTCGGAATCGTCGCGCAGATACTGCCGGAAGAACCAGTCGACCGTGTCGCGCTCCAGAAGAAATCCGGAGCCGTAGCGGATGTAGGAGTCCGATACCTGCCGCGAGCTCAGGCCCGGATAGGCCAGCACTTGGAGGACCGGCTGCGGCAAATTTCCGTTGGCTCTCGCCTCGATCGCCAGCGCCGCCGCGAGCGTCCCGCCCGCGCTATCGCCGCCGACGGCGACGCGCTGCGGGTCCAGGCCCGCCGCGGGACCTTCGCGAGCGATCCAGGCGAGCGCATCGACGGCGTCTTCGAACGCCGTCGGAAACTTGTGTTCCGGCGCAAGCCGGTAATCGACCGACAGCACGGCTGCACCGCTGTCGGCCGCAAGACCGCGGCACAAGGATTGATGCGAATCGAGACTGCCGACAACGAAGCCGCCGCCGTGCATGTAGAGGAGAACAGGCATGGGGCTATGGCTGTCGGGCGCCCGTTCAGCATAGAGACGCGCGGCAATCCTGCCGCCATCGCGCGTCGGCAGCGATAGATGACGTTCATGGGCAAGCGGCGGCGGATCGACATCGAGCAGCGGCGAGGATGCATCGAAGTCCGCCCGCGCCTGGGCCGCGCTCAGTTGCGGGAACGGAATGCGCGCGCCGCTTTCGGTCCCGGCCTGGACCATTTCGAGGAGTGCGGCGATATCGGGATGAAGGCTCATGTCGTCAATCCGCCGGTTCCGCGATCCGGGAAACCGCCGCTTCCGGCTTCGGATCGAGCAGCTCGCAGATCACGTCGAGGAAATCTGTATCCTTGAGGATGGCGAAGTGATTGTCGCCGACAACGCCGCTGTCGATGGCGTTCGGCAGCCTGTCCTCCAGCCAGTTGCGCTGTAGCAGGCGGGTCGACGTCCACCAGCATCGCGGTGCGACCGCCAAACGCGCCGGCAAGGACGATTCCTGCGCGAGATTCTTCAAGTGTCGCCCGACGGAGAAAGCGCTGGAGATGTCATCGATCCCGAGAGAGACGTCTCCCGAGGCCTGTGGTGCGACTTTATCCAATACTTCCGCGACGAACCGCCGAACGGTTGCCGGCGTCTCCGGCACGCCCGCGGACTTCGTCGATCCCGCGTGCGACTGAACGCGAGCAACCGACACCGCCGGGACGACCGCCGTCAGCAAGCCGGCCAGCTCATCGGTCCAATGGTTATCAACTTCCGTCCGCTCCGCCAGACCATGCTTCCGCGGCACGAAGCTGTCCACCATGGCCAGACAATCGACGTGTTCGCCGCGCCGCTCGAGTTCGGCCGCGACAAGGCTGCCAACCAGTCCGCCGAGCGACCAGCCGACCAGGCTGTATGGACCACGCGGCTGTACGCGCATGATCTCACCCGCATAGTCCACCGCCATCGCCTCAAGTGAACGATCGCTCCAGGATGGATCGACGAGCATCCGGGATTGCAGCCCGACCAATTGACGGCGACCTTCAACGCGGCGCGCCAACGGTTCATAGTCGAAGACAGTCCCGAACCCGCCATGCAGACAGAACACCGGCCGTGCGCCAGCAACCGGCGCGTTGAGGGGCAACAGAGCCGATGGCGCCGACCGCTCCGCGGTGGCAGCGCCATTGGCCAACAATTCGCGGATCGTCGGCTTCTGCAGGATATCGCGAAGCTTGATCTCGATGCCGAAGTTCTTGTCCTGCCGAACCTTCGCGACCACCTTCAGGCTGAGGATCGAATTGCCGCCGAGTTCGAAGAAATTGTCGGTGACACCGACCTGCGGCAGCTTGAGTATTTCGGACCAGAGGCGCGCCATCGCGATTTCGGCCGCGCTCTGCGGGGCCACGAAGGTCCGTGTCGGCGCGTCCGGCGCCGGCAGCGCCTGGCGGTCGATCTTGCCGCTCGGCAGCACCGGCAGACGATCCAGCATGACGATCCGCGACGGCACCATATAGGCCGGCAAGCTCTGCTTCATGAATCCAATCAGTCGCTCGGCCATGCACTCGGCTGTCTCGCCGGATGCATGCTTCGTCGTCTTAGGCGCGACATAGGCGACAAGCTGGCTTCCGGACGCGCCCGCCAATGCCACGACCGCGGCCTGATCGACCTCCGCATGGCGCAGCAGTGCGGTCTGGATCTCGCCGAGCTCGATCCGGAAGCCGTTGATCTTGACCTGGTCGTCGCTGCGGCCAAGATATTCGATCGTGCCGTCCTCGCGCCAGCGTGCCAGATCGCCGGTCCGGTACAGCCGGGCGCCCGGCACCGCCGCAAACGGATCGGGCACAAAGCGCTCGGCGGTCATGCCGGCCTTGCCGTGATAGCCCCGCGCAAGCCCGGAGCCGCCAAGATAGAGTTCGCCGACGACGCCGGCGGGAATGATATTGAGCGCGTGATCGAGAATGTAGGCGCGACGGTCGCCAACGGGCACGCCGATCGGCGCGTAAGGCGTCGCGCATTCGGCGCTGCCATCGACCTTCCAGACCAGCGGCGTGACCACGGTCTCGGTCGGGCCATAGCCGTTGATCAGGATGCGCGGCTTCAGCACCCGCTTCACCTTGTCGAATCCTGCCTTCGGCATCGCCTCGCCGCCGAAGGAATACAGCTTGACCGGAGGCGGATTGCCGGCCTGCTCGACCCAGTCAGCAACTTGCTGCAGATACGCCGGCGGCAAGCCGATGTGGCTTGCGCGATAGGCGTGCAAGGCATCGACGGTCTGCTCCGGCGTCCACAATTCGGCGTCGCGCATCAAGAGCCGTGCGCCATGCGACAGCACCGTCAGCCAACGCTCGTGCGCGCCATCAAAGGCCAGCGACAGGAAATGCAACTCGCAGGAGTTCGCGTCGATTTCGTAAAGTGCGCCGGTCGCGTGGCAGTGCATGGCAAGCGGACCATGGGCGACCGCCACGCCCTTTGGCTTGCCGGTCGAACCGGAGGTGTAGATGAGATAAGCGAGGTTCTCCGGGTGCAGGCCAGGTTGCGGCACATGATCCGGCCCGGCGTCAAAGTCGAAGGCGGAAAGCTTGATCTGCTCGACCCGATCCACACCCGCCAGGCCCGCGACGTCGGACTGTCCCGTCAGCAGAAACGCGATGCCAGCATCACGCATGATGTAGGACAGCCGGTCAGCCGGATACTCGGGATCCAGCGGAACATAGGCGCCGCCTGCCCTCAACACCGCGAGCAACGCCACCATGGTCGTATCGGAGCGCTCGACCATCACGCCGACGCGCTGTTCGACCCGAAGCCCGCGCGCGATCAGGTGATGGGCGAGACGATTGGCCCTGCGATCGAGCGCGGAATAGGAGAGCTCCTTGCCGCCGATGATCACGGCGGTTCGTTCGGGGTGAAGTCCCGCCCAGGCGCTGATCGCCTCATGCACGAACGGCAGGGCGACGGCCGGCTTTGCATGGCCGTTGCAGTTGTCGGCAAAGGCCGTGTCGCATGCCGTAACCGGATCGATGCCGCCGAGCGTTGCGGTTGCGTCCCGCGTCAGCGCCGTAAGCAGATGCTCGAACTGTGTGCTGATCTGCTCCGCCTGCGCAGCGGTGAAATGGCTCGGCATGTAGGTGTATTCGACCTGAAGCGTCTCCTCGACCAGGATCGAAAGGTCCATCGGATAATTCGTCACGTCGACATTGTTCAGGCCGCCGAACTGCAGCGAGCCGTCGCCGCGCTGCATGCCACGCTCGATCGGATAGTTCTCGAACACGATGATGCTGTCGAACATCGACTGCCCGGCGCGGCCGGCCCAGCCCTGGATATCGTAGAGCGGCGTATGCTCGTAATCGCGGATTGCCAGATTGCGATCCTGAAGCGTGCGCAGCCAGTCGCCAACCTTGCTCGTCGGCCACGGCGTTTCGATCACCGGCAGCGTATTGATGAAGAGGCCGAGCATCTGATCCGACCCATCGAGGCTTGCCGGGCGGCCAGCCACGGTGACGCCGAAGGTGACTGTCTGCTGGCCGGTATAACGTTGCAGCAACAGCGCCCAGACGCCTTGAATGAGGGTGTTCAGCGTGATCCGTTCGCGGCGTGCGAACGCTTTCAACGTCGCGGTCGCTTCCTCACCAAGCCGCGTATAGCAGCGCTCGTGGCCGGACGCCTGATGGCGGCGCGAACCGAAGGCGTCGGAAAGCTGGGTCGGCTCGGCGAAGGCCTTCAACTGTCCGCGCCAGAAACGTTCGGCGGCCTGCGCATCCTGTGCCAGCAGCCAGGCGATATAGTCGCGGTAACGCGTCGGGTTCGCTGTCGATGTCCCGTCGTAGTAATGTTGCAGAACTTCGGCGACAAACCTCGCCGAACTCCATCCGTCCATCAGGATGTGATGATAGGTCCAGATCAGGCGATAGAGATTGTCCTCGAGACGGAGCAGCCGCACGCGCTGCAGTGGTGGCGTCGAGAGATCGAATTCCGCGGCACGCTCGGTGGCAAGGGCTGCTGCGATGCGCTCCTCGCTGATGGCCTGCCCGCGCCAATCCTCTTCCTCGAACGGGGCAACCGCCTCGCGATAGACGGCCTGCAGCGGCGAGCCGGACAACTCGCGCCAGAGAAAGCCGGTGCGAAGCATCGGATGACGCGCGGTCACCTCGCGCCATGCGCTCCGCAGGCGACCGGCATCGAGCCCGCGAATTTCGACGCTGACCTGATTGACGTAAACGCCGCTGCCGGCATCGCGCAGGCTGTGGAACAGCATGCCCTGCTGCATCGGCGCGAGTGGATAGATGTCTTCGATGTTGCTCCAGTCGAGGCCGAGCCGTTCAAGCTGTTCGCTGGTCAGGCCTGAGAGGGAGCCGAGTGCCGAGGCTGGCGCTTGCTCCTCGTGCCGCACTTCGCGGGACACCGTCGCAAGGGTTTCGATCGTCTGATGCCGGAAGATATCGCGCGGCTCGATCAACAGGCCCTGGCGGCGCGCGCGGCTCACCATCTGCAGCGAAATGATCGAGTCCCCGCCGAGTTCGAAGAAGTTGTCGGTGACGCCGATGTCGCCCTGGCGCAGCAGTTCGGCCCAGATCGTGGCCAGCGCCGCCTCGGTCGCCGTCCGCGGCGCCACGCGGGCCGTGGCGGTTGCGAGGGCGTCCGGCGCCGGCAGCGCCTTACGGTCGACCTTGCCGTTCGGCGTCAGCGGCAATTGCTCCAGCGCCACGATCCGCGACGGCACCATGTAATCCGGCAGCAGCGATGACAGCGCTGCCCGCAGCGCCGCGCCGTCCAGGGTACCCTCGCTGACGACATAGCCCACCAGTTGGCGATGGGCGCCGATCTCGCGCGCCACCACCACCGCCGCGCGCACGCCGGGCTGTGCCACCAATCGCACCTCGATCTCCCCGAGTTCGATCCGGAAGCCGCGGATCTTCACCTGATGGTCGGCGCGGCCGACATATTCGATCAGGCCGTCGGCCCGCCAGCGTGCCAGATCGCCGGTGCGATAGAGTCTTGTGCCGGGAGGACCAAACGGATCGGGAATGAACCGCTCCGCCGTCAGCGCGCCGCGACGCCAATAGCCGCGGGCCAGGCCGGCGCCACCAATATAGAGCTCGCCGACAACGCCGATCGGGGCGACGTTGAGGTCGCGGTCCAGGACGTAGAGCGTGGTGTTGCCGATCGGCCCGCCCAACACCGGGCGATCATCCTGGGCGTCGAGCCGGTGACGCGCCGACCACACCGTGGTCTCGGTCGGTCCATACAGGTTCCAGACCTCAACGGCCTGCCCCACCAGCCGCCGCGCCAGATCCGGCGCCAGCGCCTCGCCGCCGCACAGCACCCGGCAGCCCTGCGGAAGCCATCGGCCAGATGCCTCGTCATGGTCGAGCAGCATCCGCCAGGTCGAGGGCGTCGCCTGCATCACCGTTACGCCCTGCGTACTCACCAGCGCCTTGAGCCGGGCCGGGTCATGCGCCGCCGCGCGATTCGCCAGCACCACGCACGCGCCACGCGTCAGCGGCAGCCACAATTCCAGTACCGCAATGTCGAACGACAGCGAGGTCAGGCCGAGCACCCGGTCCTGCGCCGTCAGGCCCGGCTGCTCCGCCATTGTTGCCAGGAAGTTTGTCACCGCGTCGTGACGCACCATCACGCCCTTCGGCAGGCCGGTCGAGCCCGAAGTGTAGATCACATAGGCCAGGCTTTCCGGATGCACCGCAACGTCGAGATTGCCGGCGTCGCCACCTGCTTCATCATGCCCGTCCAGCAGCCAGGCCTCGGCCCCGGTCTCCGCGAGCACAGGAGCGAAACGCTGCTGCAGCGCCTCCTGCGTCAACACCAGCCTCGCGCCGCTGTCGCGCAGCATATGCGCCAATCGCCCTTCGGGGTAATCCGGATCGAGCGGCAGATAGGCCCCGCCCGCCTTCAACACCGCGAGCAGCGCCACCATCATCTCGATGCCGCGCTCCAGCGCCAGCCCGACCACCACATCGGCGCCGACGCCACCCCTGCGCAGCCGATGAGCCAGCACATTCGCCCGGCGGTTCAACTCGCCGTAGCTGATCTCCCGGTCGTCAACGACAACCGCAATCGCATCGGGCGCTGCCTTCGCTTGTGCCTCGAATTGTGCGATGATCCCCAAACGCGGCTTGTCGTGGCTCGTATCATTGGCCTGTAAGAGCAAGGCAATCTCGGCCGGATCACTCGTCGTGATCGAGCCGACGGCTCTGTCCGCGTCAGCGCTCAGCGCGTCGAGCAGCCGCACGAACGCGGCCTGCAACTTGTCGATCTGCGCCTCGTCGAAATATTTGCGCTGGAAATTGAACACCAGCCGCAGCCGATCATCGAGACCGACACTCGCGAACAGCGGATAGTTGCTGGTTTCGACGATGCTGGTCCTGCCGACACTGACGCGCTGCCCTTTCTCCTTCAGCGCCTGGTCGACCGGATAATTCTCGAACACCAGGATGCTGTCGAACAGCGGCCGGCCAGGACGTCCGGCCAGACGCTGGATTTCATACAGCGGCGTCCAGTCATATTCCCGCAGGGCCAGATTGCGGTCCTGCAAGTCGCGCAACCATGCGCCGACCTTCTGCTGCGGATTGACGCTGTCAACGACCGGCAACGTGTTGATGAACAGGCCGACCATCTCTTCGGAGCCCGCGAGTTCGGCAGGCCGGCCCGAAACGGTGACGCCGAAGCATACAGTGCTCTGCCCGCTATGCTGGCGCAGCAATTGCGCCCATGCTGCCTGCACCAGGGTGTTCAGTGTCACGCGCTCACGCGACGCAAACTCCTGCAGCCGCGCCGTCAATTCCAGATCCAGCGCCAGCGCGCGGTGACCGGACGCGTCACCATCGACGCGTTCTGCCGGTGCCGTCGCCAGGAAGCTCGGCTCATCCAGCGACGCCAGCGCATTGCGCCAGAACGACGCCGCCGCGTCACGGTCCTGCCTCTGCAGCCATTCGATATAGTCGCGATAGCGAATCGGCAGTGCGGGTAACAGGCCATCACCATCGTGACGCATCACCTCCGCGATGAACCGCGCCGAGCTCCATCCGTCCAGGAGGATATGATGATGGGTCCAGATCAGCCAGTGACGATCGTCCGCAAGCCTGACCAGCCGCACCCGCTGCAGCGGTGGCCGGGACAGGTCGAAGCCCTCAGCACGTTCGCGCCGTGACAGCTCCCTCAGCGCGGCCTCCAGTTCGGGCTCGCCAAGTTCAGCGACGCGCATACGCCAGTCGTCTTCGACGAACGGCACATCGGCATGGCGACAGACGACCTGCTGCGCCAAACCGGATAGCTCGCGCCAGACAAATCCGGTTCGCAGCACCGCGTGCCGGTCACTGACCGCCTGCCACGCCGCGCGGAGCCTGCCGGCATCAAGGTCACGGACTTCGGCCGCGACCTGATTCACGTAAAGCCCGCGCTCATCGTCGTGCACCGCATGGAACAGCATGCCCTGCTGCATCGGCGACAGCGGGTAGATGTCCTCGACCTCTCGCCAATCCAGTGCGAGCGCGTCGAGATCGGCCTGGCTCAGGTCGGACAGCGCCACGTCCGAAGGTGTCAGCCCAGAGACACCGCTGGTGCAATGATCGATCAGTTCGCGCAGGGCTGTCTCATAGAAGCCGGCCAGCCGCTCGACGGTCTCGCGCCGATAACGCCGGCGACCGAAGCCGAACGACAGCCGCAATTGGCCTTCCTGCACCAGGCCGTTGACGCTGAGCCAGCGCCGCAGCGGGCTCGAGGCGCTGCGCGAAGAACCTGCGCTTTCCGGCGCCATGGTGAACGACGCGGCCTCTCCGGTGCCGCCATCGACCTGGCCGAGATAATTGAACACGATCCTTGGCTCGGCCATCGCCGACAGCATCGTGCGCTGCTGTTCAGAGCCGAGATAACGCAACACGCCATAACCCAGCCCGCGGCCGGGGATGGCGCGAAGCTCTTCCTTCACCGTCTTGATCAGGGACGCGGCATCGCGCGCGCCGCCAGTCAGCTTCACGGGAAACGCTGTCGTGAACCAGCCGACCGTGCGAGAGATGTCGAGATCGCCAAACAGATCCTCGCGGCCGTGGCCTTCAAGCTCGATCAAAATCTCCTCACGGCCGCTCCACTGCCACAGCGCACGCGTGAGCGCCGCAAGCAGGAGATCGTTTGCCTGGGTGCGATAGGCCGAAGGAGCATCCCTCAACAGGCGACTTGTCAGTTCGACATCGAGCGACAGCGAGATTTCATCGCCGTCGGCCACCACGTCGACGCCACCATGATCGTGATCGCATGGCAGGCCGGCGCCAGCATCGCGCTCGAGCCAATAAGGCAATTCCGCAGCCAGTTCCGAAGATGCGGCGTAAGCGTGCAGGCGTTCGCCCCACAAGGCATAGGGGTGGCTCTTGGGTGGAAGAGCAGCGATCACCGCACCTTGCGCCAACTGGTCATAGGCGGACGCGACGTCTTCCAGCAGTACACGCCAAGATACGCCATCGACGACGAGATGATGGATTACGATCAATAGCCGCTGACTGCCATCTGCCAGATCGATTCCGACCGCGCGCAGCAACGGTCCTCTGGACAGCGACAGGCTCGCTTGCGCCGATGAGGCCAGCGCCGTCACGGCTTCGCCGTCAGTCGCACTGCAAACCCGGAACAATTCCGATGCTTCCGGCGCTGCGCCATGCTCGGCGTGCCACGTCCCATCAACCTCTGCGAAGCGGAGACGCAACGCATCGTGATGATCGACCACGGCCGCAAACGCGCGCGCCATGATCTGCCAATCGAGCCGGTGTTGCGGGCAGAGCAGCACGGCCTGATTCCAGTGATCGCGCTCGGCGATGTCTTGCGCGAAGAAACGTACCTGGATCGGCAACGGGAGATGCCGACCGGAGATGGGCCCCTGATCAGCCGGAGTTTCGGTCCGCTGCTCCGTGCGCGCCACGCGCGCCAGGGATTCGAGCGTCTGATGCTGGAAAACGTCGCGCGGCTCGATCAACAAGCCCTGGCGACGGGCCCGGCTCACCATCTGCAGCGAGATGATCGAGTCGCCGCCCAGTTCGAAGAAATTGTCGGTGACACCGATCGTTGACTGATGGAGCAGTTCGGCCCAGATCGCGGCCAGCGCCGCCTCTGTCGGCGTCCGCGGCGCCACATGGTCCAATGGGACCGCAAGCGCTTCCGGCACCGGCAATGCCTTGCGGTCGATCTTGCCGTTCGGCATCAGCGGCAGCCGCTCCAGCACGACGATCCGCGACGGCACCATATAGTCCGGCAGCACCGACGACAGCGCCGATCGCAGCGTTGAGCTTTCCAGCGTATCCTCGCCGCTGACATAGCCCACCAGTTGGCGGTTGGCGCCGATCTCGCGCGCCACCACCACCGCCGAACGCACGTCGGGCTGCGCGAGCAGTCGCGCCTCAATCTCCCCGAGTTCAATGCGGAAGCCGCGGATCTTCACCTGGTGATCGGCGCGGCCCACGTATTCGATCAAGCCGTCCGCCCGCCACCGCGCCAGGTCCCCGGAGCGATAGAGTCGCGCGCCGGCCGGACCAAACGGATCGGGGATGAAGCGCTCCGCCGTCAGTGCGCTGCGGCGCCAATAGCCGCGCGCCAGGCCGGCACCGCCGATATAGAGTTCGCCGGTCACGCCTTCGGGCGCCAGATTCAAATCGCAGTCGAGAATCCTGATCACCGTTCCTGGAATCGGCTGCCCGATCGGCACTCGCGCCGCGCCATCGTTTCGACAATTCCAGAACGTGGCGTTGATAAGAGCTTCGGTCGGACCATAACGGTTGTCGAAGCGAACGTTTGGGAAAGCCGCCAGCACGCGCGCCTTCAACTCCGCCGATAGCGCCTCGCCACCGGCAAACAGGCGCTTGAGCGTCGCGCAGCGTTTCGCCTCGGGCTCGGCGACGAAATGCTCCAGCATCTGCGGAACGAAATGCAGCGTCGTCACGTCGTGGGCAATGATCGCGTCGATCAGGAGCCGCGGCTCGCGATGCGCAGCCGGCGGCGCAATGGCAAGACGGGCGCCAGTGGCGAGCGGCCACAGGATCTCCCAGACGGAGACGTCGAACATGAATGGCGTCTTCTGCAACAAGGTCTCGCCGGGATCGAGGCCGTATTCGGCCTGCATCCAGCCGAGCCGTGCGGCAAGCGCACCGTGCGAACAGGCCACGCCCTTGGGCACTCCCGTCGATCCCGAAGTGTAGATCACATAGGCCAGGTTCTCGGGGTGAAGCGCGATGCCGAGATCGCGGTCGACATCATCAGAGCCTGCTTCATCGCCTGTTTCGACCGTCCAAACCTCGGCGGCTGCTTTCGCGAATACAGGCGCGAGGGCTTCGAGCAACCGGCCTTGCGTCAGCACCAGCTTTGTTCC
Source organism: Bradyrhizobium sp. USDA 10063 (assembly GCF_054063735.1). Lineage (NCBI taxonomy): Bacteria > Pseudomonadati > Pseudomonadota > Alphaproteobacteria > Hyphomicrobiales > Nitrobacteraceae > Bradyrhizobium > Bradyrhizobium sp. USDA 10063. Next base: position 3,764,385 of record NZ_JBSSGP010000002.1, read on the forward strand.
GCTGTCGCGCGACATCAGAAGAAGCCGCTCAGGCGGATAGTCCGGATCAAGCGGCAGATACGCCCCGCCCGCTTTCAACACCGCCAGCACCGCAACGATCAGGTCAACGCGGCGTTCCAGGGCAAGCCCGACCACCGTGTCCCGCGCAACGCCACCGTCGCGAAGCCGCCGGGCCAGACGATTGGCCCGCGCATTCAACTCGCCGTAACTGATCCGCTCTTCGCCAAACACCAGAGCAGTCGAGGACGGCGAACCGGCGGCGCGCGCCTCGATCTGGGCCACGATGCCGCCATTGAAAGCCCTTGGCGCGCTCGCGGCTTCGCCATTCCAGCCCAATATCCGCTGTGCTTCCTCCTTGCCGAGGCCGTTGAGTTCGCCGAGCGAACGATCCGCACCGCGCGCGATTCCGGCAAGCAGGCGTGCCAGACTTTCCTGCAGACGTATCACCTGCCGCTCGTCGAAGCGGCTGCGGTCATAACGAAGGCCGAGATTGATGCCGTCGGTCTTCGTGAACACCGCCACCGTCAAGGCATAGTTCGTGATCGATATCTGTTCGGCACGTCCCATGGGCGGACCGTTGTCATTCTGCCCGCGCAACGCCTGATCGATCGGATAGTTCTCGAACACCAGGATGCTGTCGAACAGCGGCCGGCCCGAGCGCCCCGCGAGGCGCTGGATCTCGTAGAGCGGCATCCAGCCGTGCTCCCGCAAATCGACGTTGCGCTGCTGCAGGCCGCGAAGCCAGGTAGCAACATCGGTTTGCGACCGAGCCTGATCGACGACCGGAAGCGTGTTGATGAACAGGCCGACCATTTCCTCGGAGCCGACGATCTCCGCAGGCCTGCCGGATATCGTCGCTCCGAAGCATACGGTGCGCCGGCCGGTATACTGACGCAAGAGCTGCGCCCACGCTCCCTGCAGCAGCGTGTTCAGCGTCACCCGTTCGCGTTTGCAAAATGTCTGCAGTTTCGCCGTCAGCTCCGGATCGAGCACCAGGTCGAGCGAGCCGTGGCCGGATGCTTGTGGATCGGAAGGTCCACCCAGGGCATCCGCGAGAAAGCTCGGCTCGTCCAGTTCGGCCAACGTCGCGGACCAGAACTTCGCCGCCCCGTCGTGATGCCGGCCTTGCAGCCAGCCGATATAATCGCGGTAACGTCCCTGCACGACCGGCAAAGGCTTGCCACGCTCGTGCTGCAGGATCTCGGCAATGAGGCGCGCGGAGCTCCAGCCGTCCAGGAGAATGTGGTGATGGGTCCAGATCAGCCGGTAGCGATCCTCGCCGAGCGTGATCAATCGCACCCGCTGCAATGGCGGTCGCGACAGGTCGAAGCCCTGGAAGCGTTCGGCGCGCGACGCTTCCGCCAAGGCGGCATCCAGCTCGGCGCGGCCCATCCGCGCGGCGCGGTCGCGCCAATCTTCTTCCACGAACGGCACCGTCACGTGACGATAGACCACCTGCTGCGCCGCGCCCGACAGCTCGCGCCAGACGAAGCCGGTGCGCAGCACCGCATGGCGGGCGCTGACCGCCTGCCACGCCGCGCGCAGCCTGCGCGGGTCCAGACCGCCGATGTCCGCCGCGACCTGGCTGATATAGAGCCCGCTTTCCCCGTCGCGCAGCGCGTGGAACAGCATGCCCTGCTGCATCGGCGACAGCGGATAGATGTCCTCGATCTCGCGCCAGTCGCGCGTTGCTCCCAACAGATCGAGATCGGGCTGACTCAATCCCGACATTGCGACGTCCGACGGCGTGATGCCGCAAGCGCCGCTGGTGCAGTGCGCGACGAGCTCCCGCAGCGCTGCCCCATAATGCTCGGCGAGGCGTTCGACCGTCGCGCGCCGGTACCGCCTGCGCCCGAATCCAAACGACAAGCGCAACCGACCTTCCGATACCTGGCCGTTGATACTCAGCCAGCGGCCAAGCGGCGCGCTCGCGCTGCGTGCTGGACCAGCGCTTTCGGACGCGACCGTGAACGGTGCGCCCTCGCCAATGCTGGAATCGAATTGGCCGAGATAATTGAAGACGATCCGCGGCTCCGCGATCGCGGCCAGCGCGCTGCGCTGCTCGTCGGTGCCGAGATAGCGCAGCACGCCGTAACCCAGTCCGCGGGCCGGAATCGTGCGCGATTCTTCCTTGATGGTCTTGATCAGCGTGACGTCGTCTTTCGCGCCGCCCTTCAGATGCACCGGAAAGGCGGTCGTGAACCAACCCACCGTGCGCGAGATGTCGGCGCCCGCGAAGATGTCCTCGCGGCCATGGCCCTCGAGCTCGACGAGGACTGCGTCGATTCCGCTCCAGCGCCATACCGCCCGCGCCAGTGCCGCCAACAGCAGATCGTTGACCTGGGTCCGATAGGCCGAAGGTGCGTCCTTAAGTAGCCGAGCTGTCGTTGCCGCATCGAACGCCAGCACAATCTCTTCACCTTCAGACACCCGATCGATGTCGCCGTGATCATCGTCACAGGGCAACTCGGCATCCGGTTTCCGTTCGAGCCAATAGGGCAGCTCCGCGGCCAGCATGGGAATAACGGCATAAGCCTGCAGCCGCGTGCCCCATGAGGCATAGGACTGGCTCTTTGGCGGCATCGCGATCGACGCCGCGCCCTGCGTCAATTGGCCGTAGACCGCGGCGATGTCTTCCAGCAGAACCCGCCACGATACTCCGTCGATCACAAGGTGATGCACCACCACGAGCAGCCGCTGGCTGCCATCGGTGAGATCCATCCCGACCAGGCGCAGCAGCGGGCCCTGCAATGACAGGCTGGCCTGCGCCATCGAAGCCAACGCCGTCACCTCCGCCGCATCGCGTATGCCGCTGCGAATCCATAGCAGGTCGGAGAGCGCGGGCGCAGCGCCATACTCCGCCCGCCAGGCACCATCGATCTCTTCGAATCGCAGCCGCAGCGCGTCATGATGCGCAACCACGGCCGCGACCGCCTGCCGCAACACATCCCAGTCCAGGCGCGATCGCGGCACCAGCAGCACCGCCTGATTCCAGTGATGGCGTTCGCCGGCGTCTTCGCCGAAGAATCGCGCCTGGATCGGCAGCAGTGAATGTTCGCCGCCGGTGAGATCCTGCTCGAACGCCGCCTCTTCCGCCGGATGGTCGGTGCGTGCCGCGAGCGCCAGCTCCTGCAGCGTCTGATGGCGGAAAACGTCGCGCGGCTCGATCAACAAACCTGCCTGACGCGCACGACCGACCAACTGCAGCGAGATGATCGAATCGCCGCCGAGCTCGAAGAAGTTGTCCGTGACCCCAATGGCGGGCTGACCAAGGAGTTCGGCCCAGATCGCGGCAAGCGCGATCTCGGTCGGGGTTCGTGGTGCGACATGTTCCCCCGGGACGGCAGGCAGGTCGGGTGCCGGCAAGGCTTCGCGGTCCACTTTGCCATGCGCGGTGAGCGGCAATCGCTCGAGCGTCACGATCCGCGCCGGCACCATGTAGTCCGGCAGTTCCTCCGCGAGCGCGGCGCGTAGCGTCGCCTCGTCGAACTTGCCCGTGCCGCAGACATAGCCGACCAGTTGGCGGCCCGCCCCTGCTTCACGCGCGACCACCACCGCCGACCGTACGCCCCGCTGGCGTATCAGCCGTGCCTCGATTTCACCCGGTTCGATCCGGAAGCCGCGAATCTTCACCTGATGATCCGACCGGCCGAGATATTCGATCACGCCATCTGCGCGCCAGCGCGCAAGATCGCCGGTGCGGTACAGCCGCGCGCCGGGTTCGCCAAACGGATCGGGGATGAACCGTTCCGCCGATTGCGCACGGCGCCGCCAATAGCCCCGTGCCAATCCCTCGCCGCCGATGAACAGCTCGCCTGTCACGCCGACGGGTACGATGTTCAGATCGCCGTCGAGGATAAAGGCGGAGCGATCCCCGACCGGACGTCCGATCGGTGCGTAGGCCCCCTCGATCTCAGCGTCGGCGTCGACCTTCCAGACCAGCGGCGTGACCACCGTTTCCGTCGGACCATAGCCGTTGATCAGCTTGCGTGGCCTCAGCGCACGCTTGACCTTGTCGAAGCCGGCCTTCGGCATCGCCTCGCCGCCAAACGAATAGAGTGCGACCGGCGGTGGATCGCCGCGCCACGCCGCGAAATCCGCGAGCTGCTGCAGATAGGCAGGCGGAAACCCAGCATTGGTCACGCGCTGCTGGCGCAAGACGTCGAGCGTCTGCTCGGCAGACCACAGATCCTCATCCCGCATAACGAGCGCGGCGCCGCAGGTCAGCGCGGTCCAAAGCCGCTCATGCGCGCCGTCGAACGTGAACGACAGAAAATGCAGTTCGCGCGAGTTCCGATCCATCTCGTAGAGTTCGGTGGTCGCCTCGCAATGCATCGCGAAGGGACCGTGCGCAACGGCAACGCCTTTCGGTATTCCGGTCGAGCCGGATGTGTAGATCACATAAGCCAGGCTTTGCGGATTCACCGCGATCGCAGGATCGCTTTCCGGCTCCTGGTCAAGATCGATCGCCTCAAGATCGATCATCGCAATCCCGGTCGACTCCGGTGACCGCGTCAAACCGACGGCATCGGCCAACACAAAGTGCAGGCCGGCATCGTGCATCGTGCCGGCCAGCCGCGCGGCCGGATGATCGGGATCAAGCGGCAGATAGGCGGCGCCGGCCTTCAAGATACCCAGCAGGGCCGCCACAAGCGACGGCGAGCGCCGCGCGGCGATGCCAACCACTTCATCCGGACCGATGCCAAGGCGGATCAGGCGATGCGCCAGACGGTTGGCATTGCGATTGAGTTCGGCGTAGGAGATGACAGTTTCCGCAAACACGAGCGCCGGCGCATTCGGCGCTTGCTCCGCAATGCGGGCAACCGTCTGGTGTACAGGCGTGAACGACACGGGCGTTCGGGCGGACGCGTTATTATTCCAGCGGCAAAGCTCGGCCCGTTCCTGCGGCGAGAGCAGCGTGATGCCGGCGATCGGCTGCATCGGATCAACGGCCATGGCTTTGAGGATCGTGAGCCAATGTGCCGAAAGGCGTTCAATCGTCGCCCGCTCGAACAGCGCCGTCGCATAGGAGAAGACGGCGCTGATCTCTCCTGAAGACGTCTCTTCGCTGTCGAGCGCCAGATCAAACTTGACCGTATCGACCTCGGGGTCGATTTTTTCGATTCGCAGGCCAGTTCGATCGGGCGGATTGATCGAACCCCGGCGGCGCTGATGATTGTAAAGAACCTGGAAGAGCGGATTCTGGCTCAGGCTCCGCTGCGGCTGCAGGATATCCAAAAGGCGCTCGAAGGGAAGATCCTGATTCTCCTGCGCTTCGATCGTGGCGGCGTGGACGGAAGCGATGAAATCCGCAATCGTTTCGCGGCTGTCGAGCGATGTGCGAAGCACCTGTGTGTTGACGAACGGCCCGATCATCCCCCGGGTCTCGTCCCGGTGGCGATTGGCGACGGGTACTCCGACGCTGACATCGGATTGACCGGTGTAGCGATAAAGCAGCAGCTTGAAACCTGCCAGCAGGACAGTGAACAGCGTGGTCCGGCGCTGGCGTGCAAGCGCGCGCAAGGCATCGGCGAGCATCGGATCGAACTCGATGCGAACGGCCGCGCCGGCATGATCGGGCAATGCCGGACGCGCCCGGTCAACAGGAAGCTGCAGCGCAACCGGCTCCTTGAGGCGACGGGTCCAATATTGAACCTGGCGCTCGCCATCGACGGCGCTCATCCACAACCGCTGCCAGGCGGCGTAGTCGGTGTATTCAATCTCAGGTTCCGGCAGTATCGCCGCTTCGCCGCGGACGGCCGCTCCGTAGAGCTGCCAGAACTCGTCGACCAGCACCGCCATCGACCAGCCGTCGGCCACGATATGGTGCATCGTGACGACGACGATGTGGTCTTCCTCTCCAAGTCCCAGCAACGCCACCCGCAGCAGCGGGCCGATCTCGAGATCGAAGGGCGCTGCGGCTTCCTCGCGGGCCAGGCGCCGGGCTTGCTGTTCCCGGTCGCTGCCATCCACGATGATGCGCCGCAGCTTGACAGCGTCCGCCTCGAGCAGGATCTGCTCGGCTTCCCCGCCCTCCTGACGGAATACCGTGCGAAGCGCGCCGTGGCGGACCACCAGTGCGTCGAAGGCCTGCTGCATGGCGTTGACATCGAGCTTGCCGCGCACGCGCACCGTCACCGGCATGTTATAGGCGGCGCTGCCGGGATCCATTCGCCACAGGAACCAGAGTCGTATCTGCGCAAAGGAGAGCGGCGCCCGTTTTCGTTCCTGACGCGCGATCGGCAGCATCGACAGATTGACGCCCCTTGCCCCAAGCTGCGTCAGGAACGCGTGCTGCTTGGTGGCATCAAGGCGCATCAGCCGCCTCGAGATGTCGCGAAGCTGGTCCTTCTGCGTTACGGCAAGATCACTCATCGGAAAATTCGACTTCCTTCAGCATGTCGAACATGGCGGCGATGTCATCTGTCCGCTTGTCGGCAACAAGCTCGGGCGCCAGCGCCGCCGCCATCGTTTCGATGGTCGTCATTTCGAACAGGCGGTGCAGCGGCAATTCATGGCCGAGATCGCGCTTGATCCGGCTGACGAGTTGCACGGCGATCAGCGAATCTCCGCCGAGTTCGAAGAAGTTGTCGGTGACGCCGATGTCGCCCTGGCGCAGCAGTTCGGCCCAGATCGCGGCCAGCGCCGCCTCGGTCGCCGTCCGCGGCGCCACGCGGGCCGTGGCGGTTGCGAGGGCGTCCGGCGCCGGCAGCGCCTTGCGATCAATCTTGCCATTTGGCGTCAGCGGCAGCCGCTCCAGTATCACGATCCGCGACGGCACCATGTAGTCCGGCAGCAGCGATGACAGCGCTGCCCGCAGCGCCGAACCATCCAGGGTCCCCTCGCCGCTGATATAGCCCACCAGTTGGCGGTGGGCGCCGACCTCGCGCGCCACCACCACCGCCGCGCGCACGCCGGGCTGCTCCAATAGCCGCGCCTCGATCTCCCCCAGTTCGATGCGGAAGCCGCGGATCTTCACCTGATGGTCGGCGCGGCCGACATATTCCACCACCCCGTCCGCCCGCCAGCGTGCCAGATCGCCGGTGCGGTAGAGTCTTGTGCCGGGAGAACCAAACGGATCGGGAATGAACCGCTCCGCCGTCAGTGCGCCGCGACGCCAATAGCCGCGGGCCAATCCCACGCCCCCGATATAGAGCTCGCCGACGACCCCGATCGGGGCGACGTTGAGGTCGCGGTCCAGGATGTGGAGCGTGGTGTTGCCGATCGGTCCGCCCAACACCGGGCGATCATCCTGCGCGTCGAGACGGTGACGGGCCGACCACACCGTGGTCTCGGTCGGTCCATACAGGTTCCAGACTCCGCCGGCCTGCCCCACCAGCCGCCGCGCCAGATCCGGCGTCAGCGCCTCGCCGCCGCACAGCACCCGGCAGCCCTGCGGAAGCCAGCGGCCAGATGCCTCGTCATGGTCGAGCAGCATCCGCCAGGTCGAGGGCGTCGCCTGGATCATGGTCACGTCCTGCGCAGCCACCATCGCCTTGAGCCTGCCAGGATCATGCGCCGCGGCGCGATCCGCCAGCACCACGCACGCGCCACGCGTTAGCGGCAGCCACAATTCCAGCACCGCGATGTCGAACGACAGCGAGGTCAGGCCGAGCACCCGATCCTGCGCCGTCATGCCCGGCCGCTCCGCCATCGTCGCCAGGAAGTTCGTCACCGCGTCGTGACGCACCATCACGCCCTTCGGCAATCCGGTCGAGCCCGAGGTGTAGATCACATAGGCCAGGCTTTCCGGATGCACCGCGATGGTGAGATTGCTCCCATCATCGCCTGCTTCATCATGCAGCCCCTCCAGCAGCCACGCCTCGGCCCCGGTCTCCGCGAGCACAGGAGCGAAACGCTGCTGCAGCGACGCCTGCGTCAACACCAGCCTTGCGCCGCTGTCGCGCAGCATGTGCGCCAATCGCCCTTCGGGGTAATCCGGATCGAGCGGCAGATAGGCCCCGCCCGCCTTCAGCACCGCGAGCAGCGCCACCATCATCTCGACGCCGCGCTCCAGCGCCAGCCCGACCACTACATCGGCGCCGACGCCGGCTCCGCGCAGGCGTCGCGCCAGCACAAAGGCCCGGCGGTTCAGCTCGCCGTAGCTGATCTCCCGGTCACCAACGACAACCGCCGCCGCATCAGGCGTCTTGCCGACCTGTTCTTCGAACAGCTCATGGAAACAACGGCCCGACGGATATCGCATCTGCGTCCGATTCCACGCCCTAAGCAGCAGCTCACGCTCCTCCGGCGGAAGGATATCGAGTTGGCGGACGGGAGTGCGCGGCGCTCGTTCCAGTGCGGTGGCCAATTGATCAAGCGCATGCTGCATCATCGCGCAGACACGCTCGGGGGAAACAGGCTCGACGACCTGCGCGGTCAAGCCAAGCGCCTGACCATGGTCTTCGACCGACAGCATCAGGGGATAGTTGGTCCGCTCCTCGCCGCCGAGCCACTCAACGCCGTCCAAGAGTTCATTGGTCCCCGGCGAGTCTGCCGGCATCCTGTTGTGACGGTAGTTCAAGAGCGCGCTGAACAAGGGCGCCGGCGGCGCGATGCCGCTGCACCGCTGCGCGAGCGCCAACGAGGCATGTTCGTGCGTCATCAGCTCGGCCAGCCGGGCATGCGCGTGACGAACAGCATCCTCGACAGCCGTACCGTCAAGATCGAGCCGCAGCGGCAAGGTGTTGATGAACAGTCCCATGGCGCGATCGGCACCGACGCCGGCATGCATGCGGCCGAACAGCACCGTCCCGAACACGACCTGCTCTCGCCCGCTGCTCCGCGCGACCACCTGGCCCCAGGCGAGATGGCAGAGGCTCGCCAAGCTCACCCCCAGGCGTCGCGCCTGAGCACGAAGGCGCTCGTTCAGCGCTTGCGGCAACATCCGGCGGGCTTCGCGCACATCTCTGCCGTCGCCATGCACCTGGTTCAAACCAAAGGGAACAGTCGGCTCATCGACATCCGACAGCATGTCGCGGAAGAATCGCTGATGCTCCTCTGCAGCGAGCTTCCCTCGTGCCTGTGCCACGAGATTGCGGAACGGATTCGGAGCACTCAGTTCGTGCTTGCGCCCGGAAAGGATTTTCTCGACCTCGCCATGCACCACCTCCAAGGTCGAATGATCGCCGATCATGTGGTGCAGCAGCAGCAACAGCAGCCAACGTTCGCTGCCGGATGCGCGTGCGATGACAAATCGCAGCAATGGCGCCTGGCCAAGATCGATGCGATGTTGGCGCGGATCGAAGCGGCACGCCAACTGGTCGCGCGCAGCACCAATGTCATCGAGTTCGATCTCGGTGACGATCAAGGGCGCCTGCCGCCAGACCACCTGGGCCGGGCTCGACAACCCCTCCCACTCGATGGAGGTGCGAAGGATGTCGTGACGATCGACCACCTCTTGAACGGCCGCGAGATAGCGATCGAGCAGGTCGCGGCTTGCGAACGCCATTTGACCGACCATCAGATATGGATCGCCTTCGGTCGACAGCAGGTGGTGGAACAGGATGCCATCCTGCAATGGCGACAGGCCGTAGATATCCTTGATGTTGGCGACGCCACCCGACACCCTGGCGACTAAGCTGTCGATCTCGGATTGGCTCAAGGCGATCAGCGGCAGCATCTCCGGCGTGATCGTCGTGGTCTGCGGCGTGATCGGATTGGCGGGAACGACGACCTCGCCGCCGCGATTCAGGCTGGCAGCGAGTTCACACAGCACGGGCCGCGCGAACAGGGTGCGCACATCGGTGGTGAGCGAATGCCGTTGCAGCCGCTCCAGCAGTCGGACAGCAAGCAGCGAATGCCCGCCGAGCTCGAAAAAATGATCGTTGCGCCCTATCCGCTCGATCCCCAGTAGTTCGGACCAGATCTTCGCAAGGATCTCCTCGACCTCGCCTTGCGGCGCCGCATAGCCGCGACGCGCAAAGGCATCGCTGTCAGGCGCTGGCAACGCCTGGCGGTCGACCTTGCCGTTCGGCGTGAGAGGCAATGCATTGAGGCGCACGAAGGCTGACGGCACCATGTAATCAGGCAATCGTTCGCCGAGATGGTCGCGCATCGTCGCCGCAAATGCGGTCAAATCGAGTTCACCGTTATCGCCCTGCTGCACAGCCGGCACCACATAGGCGACGAGGCGCGGGGCGTCGCCTTGATCGCCACGTGCCAGAACCACCGCATCGCCCACAGCGGGATGTTCGTTCAGACGAAACTCGATTTCGCCGAGCTCGATCCGAAAACCCCTGATCTTCACCTGATGATCGTTACGGCCGAGGAATTCGATGTTGCCATCGAGAAGGTAGCGTCCGAGATCTCCGGTGCGGTAGATCCGCGCCGCCAGATCGGAACTGAAGGGATCGGCCGCGAACCGCTCCGCCGTCAGATCGGCCCGGTTCAGATAGCCGCGCGCGACACCGACGCCGCCGATGCAGATCTCCCCGATCGCACCTCTCGGCACCGGCGCGCCGGCTTTGTCCAGCAGATAAATTCGCGTGTTCGCGATCGGACGGCCGATCGGGACAACACCACCGTCAAAGCCGGCTGGCCGCCGCCAGGTCGTAGCACAGACGGTGGCCTCCGTCGGTCCATAGCCGTTGAAGACGGCGACCGCCGCGGGCAGGCTTTCGATCAGCTCAGCCCTGGGCAACTCACCGGCGAGAACGATCACCTGCAACGACGCCAGGCGTTCCAGATCCGCGCGTCCCTGCAGCAGCGCCGGCGGAAGGGTCGCATGCGTGATGCCGTTGCGCGCCAGATAATCCAGGAGTTCCGGCACGCTGCGCTGCTCGCGCGCACCAAGCAGATGCAATTCGGCCCCCGAGCACAGGGCCATGATGATTTCCCAGATGCTCGCGTCGAAACTGAATGACGCAAACTGAACGATGCGGCTCCGGGACGAAACGCCAAACAGCTTCATCTGGGCCAGCGCGAGGTTCACCAATCCGCGATGCTCGACCATCACGCCCTTGGGCGTGCCCGTAGAACCCGAGGTATAGATGACATAGGCGAGATGGCGCGATGTCAGACCAAGAACATCGGAGTCAGGGGTGGATGTTGGCAGCATGCCCCAGCCCGATGCATTCGCTTCGATGTGAATGATGTGACACGTCGTGTCGCTGAGCGACGATCGGCCGACGTCATCGCAGATCAACAGTTGCGGCTTTGCGTCGTCGAGGACCTGGCGCAGCCGCTCGGCTGGATAGGCCGGATCGAGCGGCAGGTAGGCGCTGCCCGACTTGAGCACCGCCAGCAGCGCGACGATCATGTCAACGCCGCGCTCCAGACAGATCGCGACCAGCCGATCCGGGCCTGCGCCGAGCCCGATCAGATGATGAGCAAGCTGATTGGCCCTCGCATCGAGTTCGCCATAGCCTACGCGCCGGTCATGGTGGACCAACGCGGTCGCTTCCGGCGCCTTGCGGACCTGCTCGGCGAATAATTCGTGGATGCAGCAATCGGACGGATACGGTGTTGCCGTCCGATTCCACGTTTCCAGAAGCAGCGCACGCTCTTCGGCCGGAAGCAGATCGATGCGGTCGACGATCTGGTCTGCATCGGCAATCATCGCACGCAGCACGGCAAGCAGATAGCCCCGATAACGCTTCACCGTCATTTCGTCGAACAGTGCGGTCGCGTAGTTCAGCGCACCAACGATGCGGCCGTCGACTTCGCCGAGGTCGAGCTCCAGGTCAAACTTGACCTGGTCGAGCGCGGTTCTGGCAACCTCGACCTGCAGACCGGGCAGTTCAAACGCCGCCATATCGTTGTTCTGCCAGGCGAACACGACCTGGAAAATCGGGGTGTGATCGAGACGCCGCGGAGGCTGCATGATCTCGACGAGTTGTTCGAAAGGCAGATCGCGATGATCCTGCGCCGCCAGCGCGGCATCGCGCACGCGGCTCAAGAGTTCCGCAACGCTCGGCTCGCCCGACAAATCCAGACGAAGCGCCAGCATGTTGACGAAGAAGCCGACCAGGCCTTCGACCTCGCGCCGGTCGCGGTTGGCCGTGGGCGTGCCGATCACGAGATCGCCCTGACCGGACAGCCGCGAAAGCACGGCCGCCCAGGCCGCCAGCATCGTCATGAACGTCGTCGTGCCGTGGCGTTGGCTTAACCGCCGGATGCCGATCGCAAGATCAGCATCGATCTCGATCGGCAGTGATGCGCCGGAAAGAGACCGGATCGGTGGGCGCAGCCGATCGGTCGGCAGTTCGAGCAAGGCCGGAGCACCAGCCGGCACCTGCCGCCAATAGTCGATCTGCCGCTGCAATCGTTCTCCGGTCAACCACTGGCGCTGCCAGGCGGCATAGTCGGGATATTGAATCGCAAGCGACGGCAGCGGATCTTCCTGGCCGGCGACAAAGGCGCGGTACAGCGCGGAGAGCTCGCGGATCAGCACTCCCATCGACCAGCCATCGGAAACGATGTGATGTTGAGTGAGCAAAAAGACGTATTCCTGTTCCGCCATGCGGATGAGACATCCGCGGATCAATGGCCCGCGAGCCAGATCGAACGGAGCCTGCACTTCCTCGGCACACAGACATTCGAACGCCGCTTCGCGGTCCGGTGCATCACGCAGATCATGCTCGACCAAAGGCAGGCCCGCATCGGCGGGCAGCAGCTCAACGCGAGGTTCTCCACCCCTCGCAATGAAAATGCTGCGCAGGGCTTCATGGCGCGCGAACAGGCGATCCAGACTGCGACGCCAGGCAGCAACATCCAGCACCCCGGACAGGCGCAGCATGCCACGGACGTGATAGTTGCTGGCCGCACCGTCGAGCTGCGCCAGCAGCCAAAGCCGCTGCTGCGCAAAGGACAACGCGAGCACGCCGTCCCGCGAGACCGTCGGTATCTCGGAGCTTTCGCGCTTGCCGGCACTGCGACGACGATCCTTGGCGAGCAGGACGAGCTTTCTTAGCTCCTCCGGATCCAGCTCCCGCAGATCGCGCTTGGATGGAGTGGCCATGCTCATATCCCCGCGGCGATCAGCTCTTGAAGTTCCCCTGCGTCGAATTCGCGCTCGATCAAACCGATCGAAACGGCGCGGGCGAACTCGGCGAGTTCGGGATGGCGGAAGAGATCCGAAAGCTGAACGGATACGCCAAACTCCTGCGATACGCGGCTGAGCAGCCGCACCGCGAGAAGGGAGTGTCCGCCGAGTTCGAAGAAGTGATCGTCGCGCCCGACGCGATTCAGGCCAAGCAATTCGGCCCAGATCTTCGCAAGCGCGGTCTCGATCTCACCTTCCGGTTCCGTGTAGCCGCGCCGCGCCACGGCTCCGTCCTGCGGCACCGGTAGCGCCTTGCGATCGATCTTGCCGTTCGGCGTCAACGGCAACTGCTCCAGCACCACGATCAGCGGCGGCACCATGTAGTCCGGCAGGCGACTGGACAGTTTCTCCCGCAACGCCCTGCCGTCGAGCTCCGGCGCACCGCTCACGTAACCGATCAGTTGCCGCCCCGCGGCGGCCTCATGCGTGACCACAGCCGCCGAGCGCACGCCGTGTTGCTCCAGCAGACGCGCCTCGATCTCGCCCAGTTCGATCCGGAAGCCGCGGATCTTCACCTGATGGTCGGAGCGGCCGACATATTCGATCACGCCATCCACTCGCCATCGCGCCAGATCGCCGGTCCGGTAAAGCCGCTCGCCGCTGCAGAACGGATCCGGGATAAACCGCTCCGCCGTCAATTGTCTCCGATTCAAATAGCCGCGCGCCAGCCCGCTGCCGCCGATGAAGAGTTCGCCTGTCACCCCGACGGGCACGACGTTGAGGTCGCCGTCGAGGATATAAGCGGACCGCAAACCGACGGGCCGCCCGATCGGCGCGTATCGGCCCGGAGTCAATGCGGTCTCATCGACCGCCCAGGCCATCGGCGCGATCACCGTCTCGGTCGGGCCATAGGCATTGATCAGCAACTCGATGTCCGTTGACCGGCGGAGTGCCTTGACCCCGACATCCGACCAGGCTTCGCCGCCGACAATGCAGAGCCGCAGCGCCAACTTTCTGTCGCGTTGCCGCAACGCCTCGCTCAACTGGTCGGCGTAGGCCGGAGGAATGAAGACCGTCGAGACCGAACGAGCTTCGATCTCGCGCAGGAGGTCGTCGATCGAGAGGTCACGTGTTGGCGGCATCACCAGCGCTCCGCCCGTCATCAACGGCACCAGCCAACGCTCATGGGCGATGTCGAAACTGATCGACGCGGAATGGAATTCGCGATCGGCCGGATTCATGCCGTAGAGCCGGCCGATCGCGTCGCAATGCATCGCGAGCGGTCCGTGCGCGACCGCGACGCCCTTCGGCACTCCGGTCGAGCCCGAGGTATAGATCACATAGGCGAGACTGTCGGGATGGATTTCGATCTCGAGGTTGCCGATGTCGTCCTTTGCGCTTGGCTGCAGTTCGTCGAGGCACCAGGCCTCGACCCCGGTTTCCCGCAGCACCGGCGCGAGACGTTCGCGTAGCGCGCCTTGCGTCAGTAGCAGCGTGGCCGCGCTGTCGCGCAGCATGTGGACCAAACGCTCGGAAGGATAATCCGGATCGAGCGGCAGATAGGCCGCACCCGCCTTCAACGTAGCAAGCAGCGCAACAATCAGCTCCGGTCCGCGCGCGAGCGCGAGGCCCACCAGTCGATCCGGACCAATGCCATGACGGCGAAGACGCCGCGCCAGGCGATTGGCGCGGATATTCAGTTCGCGGTAGCTGATCTGCTCGTCGCCGCAAATCAGCGCGACGGCGGAGGGAGACTGCGCAGCCTGCTTCTCGATCTGAGCAACGACGCCGAAGGACAAGCGTGAGCAAGAGTCTCGCGATGTCTCTGAGGCCGCGCGCGCGAGTGCGGCCTTCCCGCTCCAGTCCAGGATTCGCCTCATCTCTTCATTGTCGGACGATCCGAGATCGCCTAGCGGCCGTTCAGCGCTCTCCGCAATCCGTTGCAGCAATCCGCGCAAGGCATCCCGCAGGAGCGCGAGCCGGGCGTCATCAAAGCGCGTACGATCGTAGTTGAATTCCAGCTTGAGCACGTCCGGTCCGGCGAACACGGCGACCGCCAGCGCGTAATTCGTCGGCGTGACGTGCTCCACCTGTCCCAACCGGGGACCGCCTTCGCTTTTCCCAAGCAAGGCCTGATCGATCGGATAATTCTCGAACACCAGGATGCTGTCGAACAATGCGCGGCCCGCCTGCCCGGCCAGACGCTGGATCTCGTAGAGCGGCGTCCAGCCGTGCTCGCGCAATGCCAGATTTTTCTCCTGCAATCGATGCAGCCAGACGCCGACGGGCGTTTGCGGATTTGCTTCATCGACGATCGGCAGGGTGTTGATGAACAGGCCGACCATCTCCTCGGAGCCCGGAAGCTCCGCCGGGCGTCCGGAGACGGTGACACCGAAGCAGACCGTGCTCTGTCCCACATGCTGCCGCAGGAGCTGAGCCCATGCCCCCTGCACGAGGGTGTTGAGTGTGATCCGTTCGCGCATCGCGAATGTCTTGAGACGGTCCGTCAGCTCGCGATCGACTGTGAGGGCCAATCGGGCATGACCGGAGGCATCCGGCGCCGGAGGAGTCGATGCCAGCGCATCCGCAAGAAGCGTCGGCGTCTCCAGCGTGGCCAGCGCGTCGTGCCAGAATGCGACTGAGACCTTGTGATCGCGGCTTTGCAGCCAGGCGATATAGTCGCGGTAGCTGCCATGCACTCCGGGCAGCGTGCCGCCGTCCATATGCTGCGGCACCTCGGCGATCAACCGCGCCGAGCTCCAGCCGTCGAGGAAAATGTGATGATGCGTCCAGATCAGCCAGTAACGATTATCGTCGAGCCGGATCAACCGCACCCGCTGCAATGGCGGCCGCGACATGTCAAAGCCATTGCCGCGTTCGCGCCGTGACGCTTCCGCCAGCGCCGCATCCAGTTCGGAGGGCTTTCCGTTACGCACCAGCTCGATGGTGCGGTCGCGCCAATCCTCCTCGATGAAAGGTACCGCGACATGACGGTACACCACCTGCTGCGCCGAGCCTGACAGGCTCTGCCAGACAAAGCCGGTCCGCAACGCTGCATGACGATCGCTCACCGCCTGCCATGCCGCGCGTAGTTTCGCCGGATCGACGTCCAGGAGCTCAAGCCCGATCTGGTTCACATAGACATCGTCGTCGCCGTCCCGCAGCGCATGGAACAGCATGCCCTGCTGCATCGGCGAAAGCGGATAAATATCCTCGACGTTGCGCCAGTCCAGCGCCATTCCCAAGCGATCGATATCGGCTTGCCGAAGACCCGACAGCGGCACGTCCGAGGGAGTGACACCGCGGGCTCCGCTGGTGCAATGGTCAACCAGCTCCCGCAGCGCCGCTGCATACGATCGCGCCAGCCGCTCGACCGTCTCGCGGCGATAGCGGCGGCGTCCGTATCCGAACGACAGCCGCAGGCATCCCTCGCGAACCTCGCCATTGATGTTCAGCCATCCCCGCAGCGGCGCATTGGCACTACGTGTTGGACCCGGGCTTTCGGGAGCAATCCCGAAGGCCGAAGCCTCGCCCACACTGCCATCGAAGCGACCGAGGTAGTTGAACACGATCCGGGGGTCCGGCAATCGTGACAGCGCCTTGCTATGCTCCTCTTCGCCGAGATAGCGTAACACGCCGTAACCGAGCCCGCGGTTCGGAACGGCGCGAATCTTTTCCTTCACCAGCTTGATCAGCGCCGCATCATCGCGCGAGGCGCCTTCAAGGCGCAGCGGAAATGCGGTCGTAAACCAGCCCACCGTCCGCGAAATCTCAGCGTCCGGGAAGATGTCTTCGCGCCCATGGCCCTCGAGTTCGATGGTCACATCGTCGAGGCCGCTCCAGCGCCAGACCGCCCGCACGAGGCCCGCGAGCAGGACATCGTTGACCTGTGTCCGATATGCAGAGGGCGCTTCCCCGAGGAGCCGCGACGTCAGGTCCGCATCGAACGCCAGCGACACGTCTTCACTGTCGCAGACGCGGTCGATGCCGCCGTGATCGTCATCGCAATGGAGCTCTGTTGGCGCTCCGGACGCGAGCCAGAACGGCAATTCCGCCGTGAGTTCCGGAGCGGTCGCATAAGCCTTCAGCCGCGCGCCCCATGACGCAAAGGACTCGCTCTTCGGTGCCAGCGTCACGGCCGCCGCGCCCTGCTTCAACTGATCATAGGCGGACGCGATGTCTTCCAGCAGCACCCGCCACGACACGCCGTCGACCACCAGATGGTGGATCGCGATCAAGAGACGCTGGCCACCATCCGTAAGCTCCATCCCGACCGCGCGCAGCAGCGGACCGGAAGACAGCGACAGGCCTACCTGTGCGGCGGAGGCGATCGCCGTGACCTGCGCCGCATCGATCGCGCTAGCATGAACGCTGAGCAGATCTGACGGCACGGGGGCTGCCGCGTACTCTGCCCGCCATACGCCGTCGGCCTGCTCAAATCGCAGCCGCAAGGCGTCGTGATGATCCACCACCACGGCCAGCGCCCGGCGCAGGACATCCCAGTCAAGCCGCGCTCGTGGCACCAGCAGCACGGACTGGTTCCAGTGATTGCGGTCGCCGATATCGTCCTCGAAAAAGCGGAGCTGGATCGGCAGCAAGTGATGCATGCCGCTTACCGGATCGGTCCCGGCAGAGGTAGAGGCCTGCGTTTTCGACTTCCCCTTCTTCGCAGCAGGCTCAGCCGTTACAGTCGCGACGCCTGCCAGCGCAGCCACGGTCTGCTGCGCGAACACCTGCTTCGGTGTCAGACGAATGCCGCGCTTGCGCAAACGCGAGATGATCTGAAGGCTGAGGATCGAATCGCCGCCCAGTTCGAAGAAATTGTCGTGGCGGCCGATCTGTTCGCGGCCGAGCACGTCTCGCCACACCGTCGTGATCGCCTGCTCGATCTCCCCTACCGGCGCCGAATAGGCCGCAACGACGGTGTCTTGATCCGGCTGCGGCAACGCATTGCGATCGACCTTGCCGTTCGGCGTCAGTGGCAGCCGGTCCAGCACGACGATGCGCGAGGGCACCATGTAGTCCGGCATGAGGTCGGCGAGATGCTGTTTGACTGCCTCCGGCTTCAGCGTCGCGCCGGACGCTTTAACACAGTAGGCCACCAGTTCCTGACGCTCCTGTCCCGCCCCGATGGCACGTGCAACGACAACGGCATCCTCGATATGCTCCAGCGCCTTGACGGCGCGCGTGACCTCGCCGAGTTCGACGCGATAGCCACGCAGCTTGACCTGATCGTCACCGCGCCCGAGGAACACCAATCGCCCCGATTGATCGCAGCGAACCATGTCCCCTGTGCGATAGAGCCGCTCTCCGGGCGGTCCAAATGGATCGGGAACGAAACGCTCGGCAGTCAAGCCAGGCTCGCCGCGATAACCGCGCGCCAGCCCGGCGCCGCCGATATAGAGTTCGCCGGTCACACCGATCGGAACCTCGTTCAGCGCCGCATCCAGCACATGGGCGCGCAGATTGGCGAGCGGCAGGCCAATCGGAATTGGGCCCACCGTGCGTTCCGGCTCGCATTCATGCGTGACGGCGCCGACCGTCGTTTCCGTCGGGCCGTAGTGATTGAGGATACGACACTGCGGACGCAATTGACGGATGTCGGCCAGGAGCGCTGCATCGCAGGCTTCGCCGCCCAGGATGAGGACGTCGCGGGGCAGCACATCCGCCGAGCGGGACGCCTGCAGCAGGCCGCGCAAATGGCTCGGCACGATCTTCAGAATGCCGACCTCGCCGTCCCGCAGCGCGCGGGCGAACAGATCGGCGTCGAAGGCGGCCTCTGGAGGCAGAAGATGGAGCGTCGCTCCGGTCGCGAGCGCGCCGAACAGCACGGTGTGACCGAGATCGGCCGCCACCGTCGAGACCATCGCCATGTTCGCGCCTGGTGCCGGTCGTAGCCGTCGCAACAAGGCCTGGACGTAGTTGGCCAGCGCGCCGTGCGAGACCGCGACTCCTTTCGGGGTGCCGGTCGATCCCGATGTATAGATCACGTACGCGGTCTGCGCCGGGCTGATCGCAATCTCCACGGGCGCTGTGGATGCGCTTTCAAATCCTGCATCGTCGTTCGCATCGAGCACGGCGCAACCGAGCGCCCGCGCCGCAGCCAGCGTGTCGCCGGCGGCGATCACCGTTGCGATGTCGCCGTCTTCAAGGATGCGCCGTACCCTCTCGAGCGGCCATTTCGGATCGAGCGGCACGTAGGCGCCACCGGCCTTCAGCACGCCAAGGAGGGCTACGACAAAGGCGGGGGAACGCTCGATCCAGAGCCCGACCGGCACTTCGCGCGTCACGCCGCTTGCGGCCAGCACCCGGGCGATGCGGTTCGATTTGCCCTCAAGCTCCCCGAACGTCAGCGCTTCGCTGCCGCATCTGAGTGCGATGGCGGCCGCGCGATCGGCAGAGGCGGCACGATAGAGACTGACCAGATCGGCAAGATCGAACGCCTCTGTCTCGGCTGGCACGCGCTGACGGTTCGTCTCATCGATCGCAAAATCGGACAGCGGACGATCGGCGTTGTCAGCGATCTGCCGGAGCAGCGAGCCGAACTGTGAAGCGATCCGCGAGATCGTTGCGGAATCGAACAGGTCAGTTGCGAAGTTGAACGTCGCCTTCATGTCGTCGCCGCCGTCAACGATGTCGAGCGCGAGATCAAAATGCGAGCCGGCGAGATCGAGGATGCGTGTCTCAGCCGAAAGGCCTTCGACGCCATCGAAACCGCGCGGCGCCGTCATGTAGTTGAACTTCGCCTGGAACAGCGGGTTGTGTCCACCATTGCGCTCGGGCCGCAGGGCGTCAACGAGTAGTTCGAAAGGGAGATCCTGGTGCGAAAGCGCAGCGATGACCGCTTCCTTGACCTGTTCGAGAAGGTCAGGGAATGTTGCCCGCTGCTCTATCTCGGCGCGCACCACCAGGGTGTTGACGAAACACCCAACCAGACGTTCAAGCTGCGCGTGACGACGCCCGGCCACCGGAACACCGACGCGCAAATCGTTCTGCCCGGTATATCGATATAGAAGAGCCTGATAGGCACCAAGCAGCAGCATGAAGACGCTGGCGCGGCGTTGCTTCGCGATCTCGCGGAGCCGCGCGGCGAGGGCTCCATCGATCGTCAGGCCGATCGTGTCGCCGCCATGGCTCTGCGTCGGCGGACGCGGCCGGTCGTGCGGAAGCGCCAGCACGGGGTGGGTTTCGCCGAGCCGCGTGCGCCAGTAGGCGAGTTGCCGAACGGCTTCGCCTGACGCGAGCCAGCCTCGCTGCCAGGCCGCAAAATCCGCATATTGGATCTCGGGCGCCGGTGGCGTACGGGCGTCATCATGGATGAAGCTGCGATAAAGTGCGGCCAGCTCTTCGAGCAGCACGTTGAGCGACCATCCATCCACAACGATGTGGTGGGCAAGCAGAAGCAGTTCGTGCCCGTGGTCGGACAACTGAAAGAGAACCGCGCGCAGCAGCGGCCCTTCGATCAGATCGAACGGCTTTTCGAGTTCGGCGCGGGCGAACTCAGCGGCATGTCCGGTCTGGTCAGGAGCGAAACGACGGAGATCTTCGTGGCGGATCGCGACCTTCATGGTGTCGTGAACCACCTGTCTCCCCTGCCCGTCTTGCGCGATGAAGGTGGTGCGCAGCACCTCGTGGCGCTGAACGATCTCGGCAATCGCACGGGACAACAGGGTATGATCGAGCTTTCCATTCAGGCGGATCGTGCTCGCGACCGTATAGGCCGTTCCGCCGGGGTCCATGTTCCAGAGGAACCAGAGCCGCTCCTGGGCATGGGACAGAACAATACGGTCATCAGCCGATGCCGGCTTGATCGGCGGCAGGACCTGTCCCGCCCCGTCACGCATCAAGGCATCGACTCTTTCAGAGAAAGCCGCGAGCGTCGGCGCATCGAAGAAGCTGCGCAGCTCCAGCTCGACGCCACGGCGTTCGCGGATCGCGGCAGCAACCTGCCCGGCGGTGATCGAGTTTCCACCCAGCACGAAGAAATCATCTTCGCGGCCGACCGACTGCACGCCAAGTGCCTCGCACCAGATCGATGCAACGGCGCGCTCGGTTTCGGTCGAAGGCGCCGCCGACCGGTCCGGCGGGGCAGCACCGTCACGCCGGCGGCCCTTTTCGAAAACCATGAAACTGTCGAGCGTGTTGTTCGCCCAGGCCGCGCTGCAGGCGGACCGCTGCAACTTTCCGCTGGTCGTGAGCGGCATCGCCTGCGGATTCAGCAGAATGACGACCGCCGGATATTCCTGCGCCTGTCGGACTACCGCCTCGCCAATCGCATGGGCCAGAACCTCGGGAGACGTCCGCTTGAGCACAATGCGGCTGAACTCAGCCGCGACGCCAATGCCTTCGTGCCCATCGATGTCGACCGGGAAGGCCGCGACACGGCCGCTGCGGACGGCCGAGACCTCGGCTTCGACCGCCTCCTCGATGTCAGTCGGATAGATATTCTGGCCGCGAACAATCAGCAGGTCCTTGAGCCGGCCGGCCACGACCAGCGCGTCATCCTGCATGAAGCCGAGATCGCCGGTACGCAGCCAGCGCGTGCCATCGCGCTCAACGAAAGCGTTTCGCGTTGCTTCCTCGTTGTTCCAGTATCCGAGTGCAACGCTTGGCCCGGCTACCCAGATCTCGCCGACCTCATCGGCCTTCGCCGCGCCTGATCCGTCCTTGCGCATGATGCGCACGGCATGATCGGCGGGCGGCGGACCGCAGGCCACGAGCGCTGTTCCTTCACCGCCAGTTGCAACGCGGCCGGCGGCAAGCTCGGAGGTATCGAATGTGTGACTGTCCGGCTCCTTCGTACGTTCGCCTGCCGTCACGAGCAGAGTCGCCTCGGCCAGGCCGTAGCAGGCGGTCAGTGCGTGCCGATCAAAGCCCGCCGGCCTGAACCGTTCGGCGAACCGCCGCAACGTGTTGCAACGGATAAATTCCGAGCCTGAAAATGCAAATCTCCAGCGGCTCAGATCGAGCTTTGCGAGCGTCTCATCGGATATGCGGTCGGCGCACAGCGAGAATGCGAAATCGGGGCCGCCGCTGATCGTTCCACCGTGACGATCGATGGCCTCCAGCCAGCGCCGCGGCCGCTCCAGGAAATTGCGCGGCGACATCAGAACGGCGGTGAAACCGGTGAAAAGCGGATTCAGCAATCCGCCGATCAGTCCCATGTCGTGATAGAGGGGCAGCCAGCTTACGAATACGTCATCCGCCGTTCCGTCAATCACGGCCTGCATCGCGCGCTCATTGGCCGCCAGGTTGCCGTGCGAGACACAAACGCCTTTTGGCTGGGACGTTGATCCGGACGTGTATTGCAGGAACGCGATCGCACCTTGGTCGAAACGCGCCTCTCGCCAATCGGCCGCCAGTTCGGCCGGCACCGTATCCACCTCGATAAGATGGACGTCACGATGGTTTGCCAGCAACGCTTCCACAGTGCCGCGCAGGGCCGTTTCGGTCAGGATGAAGCGTGGCGTGGCGTCGCGCAGAATTCCATTGAGGCGTCCGGCATAACGCTGCGCGCCGCCCTCCGGCGGATAGGCGGGAACGGCGATGACGCCCGAATAGAGACAAGCATAGAACGCGACGGCATAGTCGAAGCCGCTCGGGAGCAGGATCAAGGCCCGCTCGCCCGAAGCGCCGAACTGCTGCAGCGTTGCGGCAACGGATCGAATTCGGGCGTCGAAATCAGCAAACGTCAACTCGCCCGCGACGTCGTCTCCCTCGATGAAGCGCAAGGCCACCCGATCCGGCCGTGATGCGGCGTGGCTGCGCAGTCGTTCGACGAGGTTGTCTTCATGCATGTTCGAGAAATCCATTGCCGGCGCGATATCGAAGACTTCGCGATCGTGGGCGACAGAGGCCCGCTCAGCTCTGCCGGTTCGGTTCGGCCATTGCGACGATCACCCTGCGCGGTCCATTGAAGGGCTCCCGAGCATGCGCCGTCAGCATGTTGTCGAGCATCGCAACGTCCCCGGCCTGCCAGGGGAAAACGATCTTGTGCGTATCGAGAACGCCGCGCACGGTCGTCAGCGTTTCGTCGTCGATCGGCGAGCCGTCACCGTAGAAGACGTTGCGCGGCAGATCCATTTCATCATCGACAATGTCGAGCAGGCTCTCGCGGACTTCGGGCTCCAGATTCGAGACGTGGAACAGATGGGCCTGATTGAACCAGACCCACTCCCCGGTCACGGGATGACGCGCGGCGCCCTGGCAGATCTGCCGGGTGCGGAGTTCGCCATCGTCCTTCCATTCGCACTCGATGTCATGCATGGCGCAATAAGCCTCGACCTCGGCCATGGAATCGGTGCCGAACACTTGCTGCCAATCGACATCGAGGCCGCTGCCATAGTTGCGCACATACATCACGCCCTTCTCGGCGAAGCGATCGCGGACCGCCTGCGGCATATCGCGATAGATCGCCCGGCTGTCGGCAATCGGCGTCTCGCCGCCTTCGAGCGCCGGCTGCATGCAATAGAACCAGATCTTCATCGGCCAGTCGCGCGTATAGGCCTGCTCATTGTGCAGCGGAATATGCTGATGCGGCGGATACTCGGTGGAAGTGTAGACCCCGGCGGTGACTTGTGAGCGCGGCGTCGATCCGAACTCATAGCTAAGCAGCGGATGGCCGAAGCTTGCCGCGAAGGCCCGGAAGGCGTCAGGACCATCAACGGAAAAACCGCGAAAGACAATGCCGCCGCAATCGATCAGATGCCGGTCGATGGTGTCGCGCAGCGTGGGAAGCGCGGCGCCGAGCGGCTTGCCGGCTTCATCGGCCTGCAGCAGCATTGGCAGGCTCCTGCCATCAATCAGTGGTCGGATGGAAAATGCGCTCATGATCCTGATTCCGTATGAGTGCCAATCTTGAATCCGGGGACGGCAGTTCGCCGTACGCCACGAATTGCAGAATTGATGCGGGCGATGCGCTATTGCGCGAAGACTAGATGAGCTGGTGCAAGCCTCCTTGCCCGTGATCCCGACGTCCTGCCTGCGATCGATTCGATTGTCGTGACAGCACCGAACAGATGAGGTCCAAGATCCGGGCTTGCTGAGTGTGGATGAAGAAATGGTGACCTGGCAGCATGTCGAGACTGAACTCCGCCAACGTCTCCCGCTTCCAGGCCATCAGGGAATCGTCGCCGCTGGTCTCGTCATCCTCGCCGCCGAAGACATGGATTGCACACGGCAGTGGAGGTCGCGGCCGGTAGGTGTAGGCGCCACACATCAGGAAATCGGCACGGAGCACCGGCAAGGCCGCCCGCATGATCTCCGGATTCGACAGCGCCTCATCCGAAGTTCCCCGCAGATTGCGCAATTCATCCAGCAGCGCATCGTCGCTCAGTGGCAGACGCCATCTGCTGCCATCTCGGACGGCCGGCGCCTCCGTGCCGGAGGCAGACAGGACGACCGGAGCTGGCGCGCCGCGATCGAGCAGACTGTAAGCGAGTTCGAATGCCACCAGCGCCCCGAGACTATGTCCAAACAGGGCATAGGGACCGTCAACCTGTGCACGAAGCTCCGAAGCGAGTTGCTCGGCGAGTGTCCGCGGATCCGTTGCCAATGGTTCGTCCATGCGCGCGCCTCGCCCCGGCCACTCGATCGGTTGGACCTCGATCCATGACGGCAACAGCCTGCGCCATCGCGCATAGACCATGGCGCTGCCGCCGGAATAGGGTAGACAAAAAAGCCGCATCGCAAACGGCCTCCGCGAACTTCAGATCGGCAGCGCTAGCGTGTGGTCGTCGATGGAACGCTTTCGTCCATGAACTTGCGCAGCGTCAGCGGCCGCATGTCGGTCCACACTTGTTCGATGTGATCAAGGCATTCCTTCTTGGAGCCTGTCTTGCCGACGGGCTTCCAGCCGTTTGGAATTTCCTTGAACGTCGGCCAGATGGAATATTGTTCTTCGTGATTGATGACGACGGTGAAGGTAACGTCATCCCTGTCGAAAACCATCATGCTCGACTCCTTCTCGAAAAAGGAAAGCGATGGCGCTTTGACTAAGGCAGAAGCAGATGATGGTCAAAGCAATAACGCCGCCGCAGTTTTTAATGCCTCCAAGGTGACAATCGCACGAAGCTGCAACAACAGCGTGCGCGCAGCGAAGCGTTGGCAAGCCGTGCGCGCCGTCGCAGTTTTTTCATCGCATTCTCATCAACTTGGCTGAACGGAACCGCCGAAAAAAATACCGCCGTGGACGAAAATCCACGGCGGTAGATGACGGAGGTCTGCGACGTCGCGCAGTCTCAGAAATTGAACGTCGTCGACACCAGATACGTGCGCGGAGCGGCGAGCGTGATGACGCCGCTATAGGCCGATGCCCAGTAGGCCTCGTTGAAGACATTCTCGACACTGGCACGAACCACGATCGGCTTGCCGTTCCAGGGATTGGTGAAAGTGTATCGCGCGCCGAGATCCACCCTCGTCCATTCCGGCAGCGAGAGTGTGTTCGTCACGTTGACATATTGCGAGCTGGTGTAGATCACCCTTCCGGTCAGCGTGAGATCGCGCACAAATGGCAAATCCCACTCCGCATTGATGTTGGCGGTGACGGCCGGCACGCCTATGGCTGTTCTGCCATCGGTGAGACCGCCGGGCGTGCTGACCTGTTCACCTCGGATCAAGGCTACGCCGCCCAGCAACCGAATCGCGGGCGTGATCTCGCCGAACACGTTGAGTTCCACACCGCGGTTGCGCTGCTCGCCATTGAGCTGCTGCGAGGGTTGCGGAAACCCGGGCACCGCGATGATACTCGGCTGAGAGATTTCGAACACGCTCATAGTCGTGGTGAGGCGCCCCGTATCGATCTTCACGCCCGCCTCGACCTGTTTGGTCTTGGCGGGTGGAAACACGGTTCCCACGTTGGAAAACGCGCCGGACACGACAACCGGTGTCTGAAGACCTTCGATGTAGTTCGCATAGAGCGAGATGTTTTCAATCGGTCTTACGACGATCGCGTAAGCCGGCGTCCATACCGAAGCGTCGCGCTCCGGCCTGCTTAACGCGGGCGTAAGAAAATTGTTGACCTCGCTCCCCGCGGTCTGACGACGGACGCCGACGGTCACCTGAACCCGCTTGTCCAGGAACGACATCGTATCGGCAACGCCGACGCTCCAGAGGTTGACACCCGTGATCTGATTGGCGCCGAGCGTCGTGAAATTGGGACGAGGAATATTGGTCGGCTCGGTATACAGGTTCCAGAAGATCGTGCCGCCGCCCGGAGGCGTCAAAATCCGCTGCGTATAGGTTCGATCGTTGATCGAGTAACCGACATTGAACTCATGATTGATCGGTCCCGTATCTGCGTTGATGCGGACACCGGCTTCGCCGGCAAAGGTCTCGTACGTCTCTTTTCCGGTGAACGGATTCGACGCCAGGCCTCCCAACTGGAAGCGTCCCGGAGGTGATGATGCGGCGCCTGGCACGGCGTTGGTGATGATCGGCGAGGGATAGGCATAGTTGATGTTGCTGTCGTGATAACCAAACGACGCGTACGCGGTCATCCAGTCGGTGAGGTCGACCTCGCCTCTCGCGGTCGAGAAGAAGTCCGTCGGCTCATAAAATGCCCAAGGTACCTGGAAATTGGTTCCAGCCTTCGGGGGTGGGGGAATGAAAGTCGTGGTTGGAGCGATCGTGAAGAACCGTAACGGCGGATTCAGGACGTCGGCCTGATAACCGATATCGACCGCCATGCGCGCGTTCTCGCCGCGGTAGTCAAGGCCCAGCACCACGTTGCCAAGTTCGTCGTTCTGGCGATTCCAGGGCGTATTGCCGTTCCGATAGGTGCTGTTCAGCCGAACGCCCCACTCCTTGTGTTCGCCATAGCGCCGACTGACGTCGATGGCCTCGCCGAACTGCGACTTCGAAGTGTAAATTCCTGTGAGCTGCGTAATATCAACGTCGGGCGCATGCTTGGTGAGGAGATTGACGCTGCCGCCGACCGCGCCGCCGCTTGCGACACCGGTGCCTCCGACCGTCATGCCGTTGAGCACGGCGCTCGGCCCTTTCAGCACTTCGACCCGCTCGATGAAGTTCGCACCGGTGGAGTAGCACGGTGCGATTCCGTAAAGTCCGTTCAACGCGTAGTCGCAGCTATCATAGTAGAAGCCACGGATGAACAGGCTGTCGGCGCCACCACCTGCCGCCTGGATCACCCTGACCGAAGGATCGTTCGCCAGGACGTCGCGAATAGTACGCGCCTGCTGATTCTGAATCAGCTCCGCCGTGTAGTTGGTCTGGTTGAACGGCGTATCCATCACGCTGCGATTGCCAAGAAACCCGAGGGTTCCGCCTGTCGCAACCTGCCCGCCGGCATAGGGAGCCGGTGGCGCGCCAAGCGTACCCGTCGAAGGCGTCACATATGGAACCGGCTCAGCCCGGCGAGGAGCCGGGGCAGCAACGCGCCTTTGCCCGCGCGTCGTGGACGTCTGCGGCCGCTGGCTCGTCTGCCGCACCCTTGATCTCGTTGGTGCATCTACAGTGACGGGTGGCAAATTTCCTTGTGCGAATGCTTTCTGACTGTCCAAAAAATCCAAGGAAAGCGCGAGATAGCTCGCCGCTCCCAGCGCAACAGCGCGCAGAACATTTCTCGCCCCGACGTCATACGTCATGCCTAAACACCCCCAGGCAACTTGCAGGTCCCGGATTCGTCCTAACACACGCTTCTGCAGGGGTGGAGAAACGCCCAATAGAAATGGTCTAAGCTCGCGATGCTCCTGCGACAAATTGCTCGCAGAGTCTATTTAGCTGCAGCGAAACAACATCATACGTTCTTTGAAATCGTTCTAAAGAATATGCGCCATGCGCGCCTGAGCACGAGTGGTCTATGATGACTGCGTGACCGAAAGTGTCGCACACCGTTCTCGGCAGGAGATTCGGGAATTCTTTGCAGAATGCCCGGGAATTTGTGGCAGTCACATGTCCCGACCGGCTTCCAGCGACTCAGCGACAAAGCTCGTGTGTCTTCAAATACCGTACGGGCTTCAACCCAGCAGATCCCGCAACGTGCGCATGAAAACTCTCGAGCCGATTCCGATCAGTTCGTCCGGAAAATCATA
Source organism: Bradyrhizobium sp. USDA 10063 (assembly GCF_054063735.1). NCBI lineage: Bacteria > Pseudomonadati > Pseudomonadota > Alphaproteobacteria > Hyphomicrobiales > Nitrobacteraceae > Bradyrhizobium > Bradyrhizobium sp. USDA 10063. Next base: position 3,792,420 of record NZ_JBSSGP010000002.1, read on the forward strand.
ATTTGAATCATGCAGGCCTGCATGGTCCACGCCAGCGCCCAGAAAAAACATCGCGGATCTTGACCGCTGATTGAACAGGCCGAAATCCTCCGATCCCCGCAACGGAAGTCCCTGCCCCGAGTATTCGATCTCTTCCGCGTCCAGCGCGCTCTTCAGGCGGGCGACCGCCTCCGGCGCGTTCATGCAATGACCGAACACGTCACGATAGACGATATCGGCTTCCAAACGCTCGTTCTCCGCGATACGTCTAACTAGTTGTTCAGCGCGCAAACGGAGACTTTCCATCCTTGCGTCCGTCAACGTTCGAAGTGTCAGCCAAACTTCGGCGTAACCTGGCGAGATGCCGAACGCCGGCTCTCCCAGCCGCGCATGGGTCACCGTGACCATCGAGAACTCATGATCGAGCTCTCCTCCCCGTCCCAATCCGGTGATGTCGTTCAACAGCCGGACGACAGCTCCTTGCGGAGAAACGCCCAACTCCGGATTTGATGCATGCGCCGTTCGTCCGAACAGCTTGATCTGCATGCCGCGTGACGCGCAATTGACCAGGCCATCGGCAATAGCGACATGTCCCAGCGGAAGACCCGGCAGGTTGTGCAGGGCGAACACAAAATCCGGCTGCACTTGATCGAACTTCTTATCGGCAAGGACAGCCGCGGCACCTGATCCATCCTCCTCTGCCGGTTGAAACAGCAGTACGGCCTGTCCGCACCGCGGGCGGCTTCGACCCAGGCCACGCGCGACGGCCGCCAGAATCGTCATATGGCCGTCGTGACCACATAAGTGGGCTCTTCCGGGCACCATGGATCGATACGAAATCTCTGATGTCTCCTGGATCGGCAGTCCGTCCAACTCGGCGCGAAGCATGATCGTCGGACCAGGCACATTGCCCCTGTAGATCGCGAGCACACCATGCCCACCGAGTTGCATTACAATATCATCAGCTCCCGTTGCCCGAAGAAACGCCTGCACCGTTTGCGCGGTCTCTTCTTCCTGTCCCGACAATTCCGGCTTGCGATGGAGGTTGCGTCGCCAGACAATCAGTTCTGCCAGATCTTGTTGGCTCAGAAACATGGGCTCTCACCTTTGAGAGTTACGCTGGGTCGTGCGAGGTTCGCTTTTCGCATAGCGTACTCACGAGCTCAAACGTGATAGGCTGGAAAATACCCAGGCAAGGTAGCGCAGGTAGAACCTCTCCATCGATGAGCGCCAACCGTAATATATAGCCCCCCGCTCTCGACCCAGGGCTATCGCATATGGCTGTTTGGTGGCTGTGAACGAGGCGGGCCTCATGGTTCGAGACGCGCCGCAAGCGGCGCTCCTCACCATGAGGGTCTAAGATCCCGCCGCGAAATCAGACCTCATCCTGAGGAGCACGCCCAAGCGTGCGTCTCGAAGGATGGGCCGCGAAGGGACCGCCCACCAAGTTCTATTTCATATGCGATAGCCCTGGCTCTCGACCGATCTCAGCGTCCAACCCGTTTGCGTCTCTCGTCCGCCAGTTCCCGAAATTGCTCTTCCGTCAGACTGCCGGCGCCGACGATCTGATAGCGACTTTGCGGGTCCTGGATCTGGCTGCGGCGTTCTTCGTCCTGCGGGCGCCGTTGTTCCTGATGGTTGCTGCCATCATCGCCGCCGCCGAAACCGAGGAATTCGACGAGGATGAGTGACGGCTGCGCGTCAGCAGTTCCCTGCTGAGGCGTCTTCGCCTGTTGCGACGCGGCGCCGGCGGTGTTGGAGGCGGCCAACGCGCCGCTGACATTCGGCGCCTGCACCGTCGGAATGCCGGTCGCGGAGCCCTGCACCTGGATATTGCCGGCATTGATGATCTGCAGCGCGGCAAGGTTGACGTTGCCGGAGACGCGAATACCCGCCTCGCCGGCATCGATCGTGCCGAGCGGCGCAATCAGATCGATGTCACCGGGCGGTACTTCGGGGATCGGGTTCAGCGTGGCGATGCCTGCGCCTGAGCTCGGCGCCACCGGCGAGAGCACTACACTGCCGTACTTGTCGTAGGCGCGCCGTGCCGGGGTGTACAGGACTGTGGTCTTGGCACCGCGACCGGCGTTGATGTCGCCTTCGGCAGACCAGGCGAGGATGTCGCCGCCGAACGTGGTCATGATGCGCGAGAGGCCGAGCAGGATGCTGCCTTTCGCGTAGATCTGGATGTTGCCAGAGCCCTGGGTTATCACGCCAGCAGTCGCCGGCGGCGCCTGGCCCTCCACGCCGATGATGACCTGCCCGCCCGGCGCGATCAGCTGGATATCGCCACCGAAATTCGTTCGCACACCGGAGCCGCCGAACATGATGATATCGCCCGCCCGCTGGATGGGCTTGCCGCTCTCGTCCTTCTCCGCAAACAAGGTCGCGATCATCTGGCGGCCGCGCAGGTAAGAGCCATAGCGCGAGCTCGATTGATCGTTGTATTCACGTCCGCCTTCACGCAATTCGGCGAAGTAAACCTGGCGCAGGAAGACGTTTTGCTGCTCGGCGGCGAGTGTCGCAAAAAACGCCAGCGCTTCCCCGGTCGTTCCCGCGAAGCCGTAGGACTCAGAGAGCCAGGCGGCCAGCTCGGTGGTGTAAACCTTGGCCACCTTACCGGGCTGGTCGGCGAGCGGCACTCCGCCTTGCGCCAGGTTGGCCGGGTCCAGATAGTGCGCAGCAAGCGCGGCGTAGTCCGGTTCGGCGGCGCCGACGCCGGCCTGCACCACAATCCCGGCGCCGGGCCGCAGATCCCCCGGCACGAGAGGGCCGATGCTGGTCAGCGAACCATAATCGGCCTGATACACGTTGTGTCCGGCAGAGACGAGCAGCGTGCCGGGTCCGGCGATCCGATAGTTGGCGAAAATGACGTCGCGACCAGCCGACACGATCGACACGTCGGTGTCCCGGTTGTTCAGGATCACACCGCCGGTGTTGAAGATGTCGCGCCCGGCGCGCAACCAGGTTTGCTTGCCGGCGACGTGATAGGTGGTCAGACCCGCTTGCGTCTCGCTCTGGCCGGCCTGGAAATTGGCGATGTCGCCCGTGACGGCGTAGAAGCGCATCGGCTCAGGGTCGTCGAGATGCAGATTGCTGAACGGTGTACCGACTCCCATGCCGACATAGCCTGGGACCTGGACGTGTTTGTCACCCTGGCCATTGATGGAATTCCAGGCCAGGAATTCCAATCGCCCGACCGGCGAAGGCAGCAGATCGATCGTGCCGGAGAGCAGGATGCTGCCACCCGCCGTCGTCACGGAGAGCGAGGGAACCACCGACTTCGACGAAAAATTCTGCCCAGCTGGATTGATGTCACCACCCGCCGAGAACAGCGTTGCGCCCGTCGTATCCGTCCACAGATCCCGGACCGCAAAAACATCGGCCACGAGATCGGTACGGCTGTCGGCAGTGACCGAACCATCGCCGAGGTTGAAGGTCATCCTGCCATACATGGCCGACTTGTAAGACGCGAGCGGATCAATGGGACGCGGATCGCCAGACCGCGGCAAGGGGAAGCCAGATTCGGGGACGCCATGGGACGCCGCAACGACAGTGCCGATGGCGGCGGCACGAACATCGATATCACCGCGAAGGTTGGTGAGATCACCGTACAATCTCTCGTCCAGGTTGAGATTCATTCCCGGATTGAGGTGGCCGGCGATATCCACCGTCAATGTGCCGCCGCCGCTGCGGACGATCGTGCCGCTGGCGTCGGCGCGCCCGCTGCTGCCAATCGCTGCCGACAGCCCGGCCGAGCTCGTGACAAACGCGTCGCCGATGCTGCTCTCTCCAGCGTCTCGGCCGGCGCGCAACACCACGTTGCCGCCGCCCAGCGCGCCGATGCCGGCAAAGCCGCGCATCACGAGCGATTCCGAACCGACATCGTAGGTTCCGAAATTGATGCCCCAGCTCCCTTGCTGGCTCCACGACCAGTTTTCGACGTCCGAGGACAGCACAAGATCGTTCCAGCTGAACTGGTTCAAGACAACACGGCCACCGAGGTGTCCCCTCGCCGCCAGCAACACGTCGCCGCCGTTCTCGGTGAAATAGATACCGATCGGGTTTAGCGCCGCCTCATAGGCCGCATAGCCCGGGCCGAGCACGGTGCCGTCGCTGCGGGTTTCGCGCGCAAGGCCGCCGACGGCTGTTCCGGCCGTATAGACACCGAACAGCGACTCCTGGCGGTAGTCGCCGGCGGCCATCAGTTCGAGATAGCCGGTACCGGTGCGCAATACGCTCAATGCCTCCTGAGCGCCGTCAATCCCGGTCCCGTGAGGATCCTTGAGCACGAGGTTGCCGGCGGCGAGCGCCGACTGGACCGCACGCGTGTCGGCAGCGCCGAGATCGGCGCCAGCCACGTAGCGCATCGACCAGGAAAGCGAGCCTGGCGCCAGCATCGGCGCCAGCGCCCACATTTTGCCCTGCCGGGCCGACGTATAGGTGATGTTCGCCTGGCTCGGGTCGCCCGAAACCGACAAGACCGTGCCGGCAGAGATGTAGACCGTACCCCACAGCACGCCATCCCAGATCGGATCACCGGGATTGTATACGTAGAAATCATCACGGATTTGGCCCGAGACCACGACGGGCTGAGCTCCGGGAAAAATAAAGCCGTTCCAGCCCAGGGATTCCTGATAGGGCGTCGTGAAAACGAGGTCCTGGGCGACTGGCTGGCCACCGAGCAGCGTGACCGTCTGGCCGGGGAAGCGGCCGTCGTCGGGCGTCGCAGGCGGCGGCGCGAAACCGTCGGTGATGCTGCCGTTGATATTGAGGTTGCCGCCCGCGCGCATCACGACGACGCCGGGCTCACCCGAGCCGCGCCGCATGGGATCAGCATTCGGACCGTAACGATAGCCGGAGAGGTCGAGATCGCCGACGACAGTGATGTCGCCCGCAGCGGTCAACTCGACGCCGGGCCTCAAATGGAAGGCATCGCCATAGGCGGTGAGCCCGGAGAGCCTGCCCAGCAATGCGTTGTTGGCCAAGGCTGCATTGATAAAGGCCGTGCTATCGCCGTGGATGGTCTCGAGCAGACTCTGGTTGACAACTCCGTCGACCAATTCGTAACGGCGGAAACCATTGACCGCCATGCTGGCGGCGCCCCGGATGTTGAGCGGACCGGCAGCGTCGATCGCGATATCGTTGGCGCCGGCCCCCGTACCACCGGCCCCGCCGCGGCGCTGCGCGTTGATCTCGAGCTGCCCGCGCGCCACGGCATCGGCTGAGCGCAAGTCGATGGTGGCACCTGCAGCAAGGCGCACCGTTCCCTGCGCAGACGTCAGCTCCACATGACCGCGGTTCGATGCTTCGATCGGCGCGCCGCGGCCGTCGACCTGCAGCACGGAGCCGTGCGCGTCGAGAACAGCCGTGGAAGAAAGCACCAGATCGTCGCGCGCGGCCAGACGGATGATGCCGACCTTTCTGCCACTGGCGTCGATCCGACCGTTGACCGTGAGACTGCCGCCATCAACCGAAATATTCACCTCGCCGGCGCGGACCTCGTCGCCGATCACGAGGTTGCCGGTCTTGGTGACGAAACTGCGCGAGCCGAAGAAGCCGCCATCATTCAATTTGACATTCAAGCCCGCGAAATCGGAAAGGCTGCGAGCGCGGCCCTCGAAGCTGCCGGCCTGGAATCCGTCCGCCGCCATTCCCCGCAGAGTTCCGCCGAATGCGAGCGTCCCATTCGTGCCCAAGGCAACCGCCTCAATCGAACCGGCAACATTGTGAGCGGCCGAGACGTCGATCACTGAGGCCACGGCCTGCGTGATCTCGCCGTCGTCGCTCTGCATCACCAAGTCGCCACCCCAACTGTGTTTGGTCACGTCGAAGAACGTGATCGAGCGGCCTGAAAGATCGAGCGTCGCGCGATCGGCAAGCGCAATATCGCCCGTGGCCTTCAGCTCGAGCCGGCCGCTCGGTAGTGCAATCGCGGTGTCGATTGTGATTGCGCTGCCGTCGAAGCGAAGCTCGCCGCCGAGACCGTTGACAGTCGCGGTGTCTGCGACCCCGCCCCCCGGCGCGCGCGCCGTGATGGCGCCGCCGGCGGTGTAAGACATGAAGCCGCCGGCTGCCGCGGTGAGCAGCGGCGTTTTGATATCGAGATCGCCGCCGGCATAGGTCTGCGCATTGGTGCCGGTGTGGTAGACCGAGAGCGTACCACGGTCTTTGGCGGTGATCCGGTTCGAGGCCGCCAGATTGACGGTCGCGAAGCCGAGTGCAAGACGATCGAGTGCGGTATCGTTCTGGTTACGCGCGTAGGGATCGTAGCCGAACACGATGTCGCGCGCGTCGACCGTGAGCGTACCATGGCCTGTTCCCGGCCCGCCGGGCCGCACCGCGCCCGGCGGCAGACTGACGAACGGATTTGCGGACGTGCCCACGCCGGTCGACACGCCGTTCCAGATCAGCGTGTCGACCGCAAGCGTGGCGGCATCGCTCTGCCCACCCCAGCCATAAACGGCGGGCGTATTGAGCACCAGCACGGTGTTGCCGCCGTGCCGGCTGCGGGTATCGAGTGTCACATTGCCGAGGAAATTGAGCGAGGAGCCGACCGTCAAGGTCAGGCGCTCGACCTTGGCGAGCGCCAAGTCGCCGGGCGTAAGCAGCCGATCGAGTGTAGATTGAGTCAACAGCCAGCCAGAACCGAGCGCACCAGCGGCACTGGCGGCAGCAAGGGACGCGTCCGTTCCAACGTTGATCTCCGGCAGGCTGAATGTGAGATATCGTGTATTGAGCGCGACGTCGGCGCCGAGATTGAGTGCGCGGCTCGACGAGACCGCGATGGTGCCGAGCGTGCGAAGCGCTGCGCCATCTTCGATCGTGACCGTACCCGTCGCGCTCGTCACCGGCGGCAGGAAATTCAACCATCCATTGGCGACGGAGAGAATGGCGTTGGCCGCGGCGATGTTTCCATTGATCGAATTGGCGAAAATATAGCCGTCGCTCGAATCGAGAACATTCGTGCTGCCGCGGGTGGTGTCGAGCACGGCTCCATCTTGGACCTGGATGGTGTTCTTCGCCAGAATGAGGATCTGGCCGGCTCGCAGAACCGCGCCGGGGCGGACATAGACATTGTTCGTGGTGGCGGAGAAGAAAGTACGCGCACCCTGGCTGGTCGAATCTCCGGCACCCGAATAGTAGGTATACTGGCCACCGACCAGCAGGGTGCCGCCATTGAAGCGCGACAGGTCCTCCGCGTCGATCGACGCCATGCCGGACGTTGCGGCAGCGCTCGCGGCCTTGAGCTCAATCGAGCCGGTTCCGACGACGGCCACAACGCCGGCACGGCCGTCTTCAGCGGGATCAAAGAGCGCGGTGCCGTCGAAAGACAGGACCTCACCCGACGCGGCCCCGAGGTCGAGCTTGAGGACCTGGCCGTCGATGGGCAGCCGCGGCCGTGCCAAACCGAACGTCGCCGCATTGGCGATGACGAAGTCGCTATAGCTCGTCTCGTTATAGTGCGAATAGGTCCGCACGCTGCTGGCCGGAGTAAGAATGATCTGGCGCGGTAGGGCGGAGCGGAGGCCGGTATTGGCGATGCCGAGCGTAGCGGTGGTCACATACGAACCATTGCCGACGGCGGCCGGCCCAAACGTGCCTGTCGCACTCGCGCCGATTTCGACACGGTATGCACCCGGAAGCAGAGCATAGGTCGACGGCAACAGCGTGTAGGTGCCCGCGGGCAGACCGCCGGTCGGCTGCGTCAGCGTGATCTGCTGGCCGACCAGCGGATCCCCGGCCCCATTGTCGGGCGCTAGCGGCGCATAGTTGCTGGTATAGCTGGGGACAAGGGTGTAAACGCGATTTGATGCCTTGCTATAGGAGTTTGCGGGGTTGGCATTGACGAGTGGCGTCTCGCGCACGTCCACCGAACCGCCTCGCCCGCTGACGAACCCCGCGCCGGTGAGTTCTCCGCCGCCGGACAGGTCGAGCACCGAGCCAGGCTCGGCGACGATGCGATTGCCTTTTAGCGTGACGCCCCGAACCTGCTGTCCTGCCGGGCCGACTGAACCGAGATCGTCGAAAACCACATCGGTCCCGTTATATTTGTAGGACAGACCATCGGTGGTTCCGCCATACGGCACGATGAGTCCGGCCGCGCTGGTTGAGGTGATGCTGCCGCTACGCAGGGTGACAGTAATGGCAGGCTGGGGCGTATAAGGATCGGTACTGAAACATCCTGCGCAGAGTGACGCAACATCGCCCAACACGACGCTTCCCAGCGGCGCGCGCACAATACCGCCCTGGTCGATCGTCGTCGCTACCAGGCCCAACACGCCAAAGACAGATTGGGGAAGCGCGGGATTGGTGCCATTGCCCCGAATGGTCAAAGTGCCTTCCGCACTACGGATGATGCTTTGTAAATGCTTCGTCATGCCGGCGGCGATGGTGGCGACGGCTCCCGTGGTCGGATAGAGCTGCGCCGCCTCGATCGTGATGTCACCGCCGCTGGCAAGAGCTCCGCTGCCAAAACGGACGTCGCCACGGCTGACGAGCTCGAACGAAGCGAATCCGGGAGCATCGATCGTGTGGTCGATGAACGGCGCCGGGTATGTACCCGTCTGGTATTTTCCGAAGAGGCCGGAGAAGACCCGATTGCGAATATCGATCAGATCGGCAGAGACCGTAAGCGTGCCACCATTGGTGTCCGACGGCTGCCAGATGCCCGAGACTCCCGGATAAGCCACGCCGGACTGGATCTCGATGTCTGTCGCGCCATCCAGGAGCACATAAGGCGCCGACAGTGAAACACGCGCTTCAGGAGTCGAGGGCGCCACGGACAACGCGCCGCGATAAAACGCGAGGCTCTGGCGTGTGGACAGGCTGACATTGCCTTCAAAGCGAAAAACATCGCGGCTCCAAAGTGCGAGATTGTCGAAGCCTCCCTCGACCACTTGCGACGTGCTCACATAGGCTTTGCCGTCGACAAGCGCGGCATCCGTGGCACGCGGACGGAGATCGGACGGCAGGGAACTCGCAACGCGGTCCTGGGTGACGGTGAAGACGCGCGGACCGGTCGCGGTCGCGGCATTGAAGTACAACGGTGTTTCAAGGGCGAGAGTAAGATTACCGCCAGCGGCGCTGACGCCGCCGGACGCCGCGCGCATCGTGCCGTCGATATAAAGTCCGGTCTGCGAGGCAATCAGGATGGAGCCGCCGTTGCTTGCCACATCGGCAGATTGCCAGGCCGCCGTCTCGCCGGTGCCGACCAAGAGATCGATCGCCGCGTGCGTGCCGGACGCATCGAGCACGGCGCCCGGCCGTATGATGACATGCGACTGGGTCGCCGGCAGCGTGCCCTTGCTGTCTCGCGCGAGCGACGCGATACCGATATTGATCGAGCCGCCATCGCGGACGATGCCATAGCGGCGTCCCTGCGCATCGACACCGCTGACCGGCCGCGCGGCAACATCCAGCACCGCGTGATCGCCGATCCAGATCGACTCGCCGGCAAAGCCGATCTGTTGATAGTCCGTTGAGCCGAGATCGCTGCCGATGGTGATCGTGCCGCCCGCGGCCGTGATCGCGCCGTCGATTGTCGTTTGCCGCAACGCGTTCAACGTGACCGAATGGCCATCGTCGACCCTGATCGCCGAACCCGCGGCGAGCACCATGCCTTCCGCCGACGTCAAGGACAGGTCGGCGCCACCGCGTTGTGTGACGCTGCCTTTCGCACGGTTATCAAGGTAGAGCGGCGGCGTCCAAACCTCCATCGCAGTCGATGGATCTGCGTTGGTCGGCGCACTGAAGCTGGCCGATGACAATCGATAGACCGGCATCGTGACATCGAGTTGCGCGCCGGGCGCGACGAGCAAGCCAGTATTGCCACGGATGTCATACTTGGAAAACCCGGTCTGCAGCAAATCCGGCTTGAGATACTGAATCGGCGCCACTGCCACCGATCTGCCCATGACCGCGCCAGCACGAATGATCGTCCCGGCAGAAAAGACCACGTCCACTGGCGCGGGAACGCCGGCGCTCACGATCACCGTCGTCGGGACGATGGGCATCCCATTGGGAAAGACGTTGGCCGGAACGACGTAGTCCAGCGGGAAGAACTGCGTGCCATTGATGAAGCTTATCGTCGATCCAGCCCGGATGACAGGCTGGCTTTGCGCACTCACGCCCACATACCCCCTACCCACCACATAAATAGAGTAGCTGACTGTTGGCGATAGCGAGGGCGGAGGAGTCCAATCAGCCGCAAGGGTCAAAGGCGTCGTAATGTAGGGAGCCGCGCCGACCGGTTGCCCGGGAGCCGCCACCGTGAAGGTGCGCATGTAGTCGGCAGGCAGGATCTCGCCGGCGCGGACGCGAAACTCCTCCAGGGCCTTAAGGTCGACCGGCGCCGTCTCGCCGGCACTCAACACGCCGTTGGTCTCCAATACCTTGCCACCAAGCACGACGGTCGCACCCGATCCCAGGGTCAGTGTCCCGCCTCCTTCGACACCGTAGCCGCGAATGTCGCCGTCCAGCGTGAGCCTGCCGACCTTGGGCGCCACGCCGGTGACGACGACGTCGGCCTTGAGCGTGATGTCTCCGCCGCGGCCGCCCTTGAAACCTCCATCGCGCAGGATCGCGCCGCCCGACGACACATCGATCAGGCTGCCCGCGGCGACGAGCACGTCGCCCGAAGACACCAGGTGAACGTCACCGCCATCGATGAAGGCCTGCCTGCTCTCGCTTGCTGGATCATTGCTCGCATTCACCCACAGTCCGCGCGTATCGAGCTTCGCCCCTTGCGCCAGCGTGATGGTCGAGGCGCCGCCGTTTGTCAGCACTTGCGTCAGCGTCCCACCGACAGGCGAGCGCGACGTGAAATGGTTGGTCGCCGTAATCTCGCCGCTGCGGGCGGTGACGTCGGCCTTGATGTCCACAGCCGGCGCAGTCAGCGTGACCGAACCGCCATCCGCAACCGATAGTGGCGCATCAATCGTGATCTTGCCGCCGGTCGCGAAATCGATGGCGCCGAGTCCCTGCCGGTTCAGGTATTGGGCATCGAACCAGGCGGTATTGGTGCGGTCTGCCGGCGGCGAGACGGCCGCCAGATCGGTGATCATCACATTCGTGTTGTAGACGCCTGTGCGGCCAAGCGCCGTGTACTGACCGAGTGCAAGTGTCCCGGCGAGCGGCACGGTGTTCTGCGAGAACTTGTAGCCATCGGTGACGCCGTCGGGACGCGCCTCGATCTGGCGCTGGCCCTGGATCACATCGGCCACGATCGTGCCGGCAAAGACCGCGGTCGGCGTCGAAAGAACAAGGCTGCCGGCATCACGCCCGACCGTGTAGCCGTCCTCCCAGCGGACGCTCACCGCGCCTTTGCCGAGCGGGTTTGCCCAGGTCTCGGTGACGTTCCAACGCTCGTGCTTGCGCGTGAAACTGCCGGCAACGCCGTCGAGCAGCACATCGGCGCGCGCGTCGCCAATGTTATAGATCCCGCCGTCGGCACCACGGAAATTCGTCGTAAGGATATAGCCTGCCTGATACGTGACGGCGCCGCCGGAGATGTTGAAGACGGAGCCCTGCTGCGCCATCACTTCCGTCGCAGAAAGCGTGATAGTGCCGCCAAGCGCAGTCCACTCCCCGACCGTGTGAGCGGTGTTGTTGAGATAGCCCGAGACTTCAAGCAGCCCGCCCGGCGTGTAGTAGCGATCGGAGGCGTAGCCGCCGGTACCCGCCGGCACCAGCACGAGATCGCGTATGTCGATCCACACATTGGCATTCATCAGGTTGCCGCTGTCACGATTGGCGGGCGCGTCACGGAGCTCGTTGCCCTGGACATTCACCTTGATGTTGTTCGCCGACATCGGCAGCAGCACGTTGCGCACGCCGGAGACGTCGATGGTGGCGCCAGTCTCGGCGGAGATGCGCTGGCCCGCCGAGACCGCGACCTGTCCGCCTTGCGCCATCGTGGTCGAGCCGTGCTCGAACAGGACGTTGCCGCCAGTGACGATTTCAATACGCGACTGATCCTGTCGGTCCGCCAGTTTGGCAAGATTATCGAACTGTCCGAAATTCGCCTGCGCGCGGAGGCGGTCCTGCGTTGCCGACGCCGCGATCAGCGCATCCCGCTGGCTGTTGAGCGCGGTCTCGTCACTGTCGAGTTCCGGCAGGATGGTGGTGACACTGGCATTGCCGAAGACGATGCTGCCATTTCTGTCGGCCGCCGAATTCAGAAGATGAATGGTGCCCCGCGTATTGACCGAAGTGGTCGAGACCAGGGTCCCGTCCTGTGCGATGATGCGCCCGGCCAGCGTGATGTCGCCCTGCTGGCTGAAGATCAGACCCGTGTTGATGACACTGCCGCTCGTGCCGCCAGTGGAAATCACCGGAGCTATCTCGCTGCCCCTCGTTGTGGAGAACTGATTGGCATCGGTGCCATAGCCAGGCCGCAGGATGAAGTCGTTGCCGGCCGCGAGCAGCGCCTGGCCCTTCGGCGTGGAAATCGACCCTGCGTTTTCAACATTGTTGCCGAGCAGCATGATGAAGCCGCCGCCCTCTTGCACCGATTTTGGCGCGCGCGTGGTCAGCTCGGCGCCGGCCTCGACTGTCACCGATCCGGCCGCGCCGGTGAAGCTCGGCAAATAGGTGCCCGAGGCCTGCTGCGAATAGATGCCGCGATTCAGGAACTGGTCATCGGTGATGTCAGCGGTCGCAGCGATCAGCGCGCCCGCATTCACCTGCGAGGCGCCGCCGAAGATGATGCCGTTGCGATTGATGATGTAGACTTGTCCGTCAGCCCTGATCTGGCCGGCAATCTGCGACGGACGTGCGCTCGGGTCGACCACGCGGTTGAGCGCGACCCAGGAACCATTGCCCTGCTGATCGAAATTGACCGTGGTCTCCTTCCCGACGTTGAACGTGGTCCAGTTGAGGATCGCCTTCTGCTGGGTCTGCCTGATGTCGACCTGGGTGCGGCCATTCACCTGCGCCTGCGTCGGCAATTGCGCGCCAGTCCACACGCCGGGTGACGTCCCCGCGCCCGGCGCGACGACCAGGCCACCAGGAGCAAGCCCGTTCGGGATCGCACTTTGCGTCTGCGATGCGAGATTGCGCGCGGCGCTCTGAGCCGCCTGGATGGCCTGGATCGACTGGGTGGCGCGCTTCAGCGCATCGCTCGCCTGCTGAGCCGCCTTTGCCGCGTCCTGCGACGCGGCTTGCGCAGCCGCCGCCGCTGATGGCGACGAGCCGCCGAGCGGACGAGCATCGGCTCCGGCCATGGCTCCGAGGAGAGCAGCGGCGCTGACGCCAGCAAGCAATGCTGAATGAGCGCTGGTTCGGCGATGACGAAGTCGAAGGGCCGTGGTCTCGACAGACATGGATACGCTCTCTCAGGCAATCGTTCTCGGCGGGGCAGCACGCGAATGCCTCCCCTCTCGATTCCTGGATCCCCGCACGGGCTCAAAACTGCAAAAAAAGTTTACAGGGTTCATCCAAGGAGCAGGATGCCCCCCGGCAGCGCGGTCGCGTGGGCGCCGAACACCTCCTCGATCAGCGAAACGACGCGGCCGATATTCTCGATCCGGAGCCTCGCGTTGAACAGGCGGCGTCCCAAGTCCTTGTTCGTCAGGATGATTCGCCCCGGTCGATATCGATTGACCTCCGCAATCACCTCACCGATCGGTGTCGACTGGAAGATAACGATCCCGTCTCGCCAAGCCGAAACCGTGGCAGGATCGACCGTGACGATTTGGCCGATCCGCTCGCTGGAATAAGCGATCTGCTGTCCGGGCGAGAGCGACAGCGCGGACATACCCCGCTCGACCCGCACATTGCCTGTCACACAGGTGACACAAGCGACGTGATCGTCGACCCGCACATTGAAACGCGCCGCAGCGGCGGCGATGCGGCCATCGGCTGCGACGATCGTGAAAGGATCGGTGGTGTCGGGTTTGGTGGAGATCATCACCTCGCCCGCGATGATCTCAGCCTCCGTACCATCAGCGCGCAGCGAAAGGCTGGTCCGCGTGTTCAGATCGATGGTGGCGCGATCCGCCAGCGTGATCTCGCGCTGCTCGCCGATTGCAGTCCGGTAGTCGGCAGCAAACTCTGACCACGACGGCCACAATCCGAGCGGAGGCCGGACAGCGAGAATGGCGGCGCCAACCGCAGAGGCCGCGAGCGCGCCACCCAGAAAGGCACGGCGCCCGACGCCGGCTCTGGCGCTTGCGGCTGTGCGTAAGGTCCCGCCAGCAACTGCGTCGACCGCCAAATCCTTGCCGACCGGCCCCAGGGATTTCCATGTGCGGCTGATCCGGCGGAAGGCCTCACCATGGGCGGGACTGCGAGCAACCCACAGCTTGAGCGCCGCAAGATCCGCCCGGTCCGCCCGCCCTTCTGCGAACCGCATCACCCATTCATAGGCCTCCTCGTCGATCGACGGGACGCCGGACTGCGCAGAGCGAGAGCTATCCATGGCCATCCGTCGGTTCATCTGTTCGTTGGGCTCCCTCCTTATGAGATCCCTCGAACGGCTGTGAGCTGAATCGCGAAACGATAGTCCGCTTGAGGCGCTCGGCACAATGCATCACGGCCTGCTTGAGCTCCAGGGCAACAAGACGCTCGGAGATACCGTGCTGTATTGCCACTTCGCGTATCGACAAACCTTCAAGCCGCACCGCAAGCAAGATGTCCCGCCGGCGCGGCGTGAGCTCCCTGGCCGCCTGCGCCAGCAAGGCCCATTCGGCGCGGCCTTCCGTCACCTCTACAGGCCCAGGCGCTTCGTCAGCAAGATCGAGCTCCTCGATCGCCTCGTCGAGCGTGACAATATTGCGCTCGCGGTGCAGGCGCTTGAGAGCGATATTGTACGCGATCCGAAAGATATAGGATTGCGGGCGAAGCACCGGCCCAATGGGCGCGGCGCGTTCGAGGCTGAGCCAGGCCTCCTGCAGGGAATCGCCCGCGAGTTCGATCGATCCGAGGCGCTTCGTCAGCCGCAATTTCAGATCGTCGTAGCCCAAGAGAAATGCGCGGCGCAAAAGGGCGCGGCTCAGCTCAGTCATGCCCGCAAGCCCTTCGCATTGCGCCGCTCACGCCTCGACACTAATTGGTGGCCTGCTGCCGCCGATTGGTCGGACGGCATCCAGCCTGCTCTCGGCTTGACGGAGGAAAGATCACCATCGCGAGCGGCTGAGGCAGCCCGGCCGGCACCGCATGCCCGACGTCCAGTCCCTGCAGCCCTGCCAGCAGAATGCGCTGGCGATCGGCTGAGATCTCGGAGTGCCAAAGCTGCGCGCGCAAGACGCGCCCCGACGGATCGAGCCAGAAGCTGATCATGATCTCTCCATCATCGGGCTTCGCCTCATCGGTCTTGCACAGAGCTTCCGTGACGCGGGCTTGAACGATGGCGAGATAGGGCTCGAAGCGGCCGAGCGCTGCAGCCTGTGAGACGGCAAGGTCGCGCGGCGTCTTGATGACACTGATTGCGTCGAGATATTGCGATGTCTTGGGAACGTAGCCGGTGCCACGTAATAACACTTCCAGGGCGGCAACCGGGGTGAATACCCCTTTGATCGCAGTCGAGCGCTGACCGAGGGCGAGCGAGCCGTCGTAAAATACCTCAAGACCGGTTGCGGCGCCGTAGGCCACCAGGGCTTCAGCAAGCGGCTGGGCAGGAATATCGAATTGGACGTTCGCATGCGGAGACAACGGCTCGGCGTAAAGGGCCGAGCCAGCCATCCCCAGGGCCAGCGCCGCAAGCAACAGATATTGAGCACCCCGCCCACGCAAGATATCGACAACTGGTCTCACGGAACAATCCAAGCCATAGTCTGCCCGAGCTACGGTCGTAATGCCGGCTCGCCAGACAGTAAGCCTCTCGATATCAAGCCATGTTTTACGAAGGTACTATGACAGCGCGCCGTACCGGCCGCTAAGCGAGCGTTGGCCGTCGAGCTGCGGCACCATGCGCAGCATCAAAAGGTGGCGCTTGCGGGCAACGCCGGGGACCACCAGACCGGAGCGTCCGGCGGCGAGGTTGCCGGCGAAGCGGGCCTCGTGTGTTGAGGCGAGGTGCGACAAACAGCCCGACGGGCAAATCACCAAAAGTCTGTCCAGACCATCGGCGAAAAATATTCCGCTTCCGTCGTCGGGCAAATCAGTGATTTAACTCCGCGCGTCTCACCCGAATGAGGGGCGGCTCGCGATCGTCACGAACGTTGCGGTGGGATGCGGTGGACGCGATGCGTGCGACTGACGAGCGCAGGTAACGCGGACGGCGAAGTCGTGTGGTTCTGGCGCCCCGACGCTGGCGCTAAGCTTGCGGGAAGTATCCCGCAGGCGACGGTGGCAAGAAAGCCCGGTCACCGGGAAGAGCACGAAGTAAGCTGTAAAACCATCGCGCAGGGAAAGCCGGTGTGAATCGGTTGACCTGTGGTCCTACCCCCGTGCTTTTTGTTGCACGGGGCCCACGGGTGCAACCGGCACCCGGCTTTCCCTGCGCCCTCTACTCGATGAGGGTGAAACGGTACGCAAACCTCGGACGCATCGCGCCGCGAGAACGCGAACGCACATCCCCTCCGCTGTTTGACATTTGAATCGGAAACCTGTCCCCCGTCGTCCCGGCCTTGCGCGCCGCGGCCGAAGCCTCTTGGCGTAGCCGGGAGCAGGGACGACAGCGGAGAGAACCACGCTACGGCTTCGCCGGCGGCCCGACTACCTCACGCCCCGTGAATTTGTGTGATGCCACGGCAAGGCGAGACGCTCGATCGCTCCAATCACAGCGATCAAAGCGACGCCGAGCATAGCTAGAATGACAATCGCGGCGAAAACACGCGGCGTATCGAATGTGCCCTGCGCCGTCAGGATGACATAGCCGAGGCCGCGCTGGGAGGAGACGAATTCGCCGACGATGGCGCCGACCAGCGCCAATGACATCGCCACCTTTAGCCCGGCGAACAGATGCGGCAGCGCGCAATACAGCTTTATGCGCAGCAGTACCTTCAAGCGCGACCCGCGCAACGTCCTCGCCAGGTCCATCGTGTCCGGCGACACCGATTGCAGGCCAAGCGCGGTGTCGATCACGACGGCGAACACGGCAATCAGAAAGGCAATCGCGATCTTTGGCTCGGCGCCTGTCCCGAACCAGATCAGAAAGAGCGGGGCCAGCGCCACTTTCGGCACACTGTTGAGCGCGACGAAGAGCGGGAACAACAGGCGATCCAGGATCTTCCATTCCACGATCGCAACCGCGAACAGAACGCCGAACACGACAGCGACGGCAAAGCCGGCGAGCGTGATGCCCAGGGTGTAGGCCGTCTGCACGGCGAACCAGCCCGGAGAGGCTGCGAGCTCCTCGGCGATCAGCGACGGCGGCGGAAGCAGAACGGAGCGCACACCAAGCGCGCGCACGCCAACCTCCCAGATCAGGACGAAGATCGCAGCGCCAAGAAGCGGCACGGCGCCGTGTCGGACCGCTTTCATCAACCCGCTAGTCATGGATCAGGCCCATTTGCTCGAACAGACCGCGGATGCGGCTGGTATAAGCGCCGAATTCCGGCGTTTCGCGCATTGCCAATTTCCGCTCGGTCGGCAGATCGATGGCGATGTCCGCAACCACGCGTCCCGGCCGCGGCGTAAAGACGACCACACGGGTGGACAGGAACACCGCCTCGGTGATGCTGTGCGTCACGAAGACGACGGTCATGCGATGCTTGGTCCAGAGCCGGCGCAAGTCGACATTGATCTGGTCGCGCGTCAGCGCATCGAGGGCGCCGAACGGCTCGTCCATCAGCAGCAAGCGCGGGTCGAGCAGCAGCGAGCGGCAGATCGCGACGCGCTGCCGCATGCCGCCAGACAACGCGCGCGGATAGGCGCCCGCGAAACCGTCGAGCCCGACCATCTGCAGCAATTGCCGTGCGCGCGCCTCGTATTTCTTTTTGCCATAACCGCCGAAATCCGCCGGCAACAACACATTCTCCAGAACGTCGAACCAGTCCAGCAAGGCGTCCCGCTGGAACGCCATGCCGAGACGCTCCGGGGGGCCATCGATGGGCGCGCCATCCAGGTGCAGGCGTCCGCTGGTTGCAACCTCGAGCCCGGCGAGACAGCGCAGAAACGTGCTCTTGCCGCAGCCGCTCGGTCCCACCAGGCTAATGAATTCGCCTTCCGCGATATCGAGCGAAATGCCCTGCAGCGCGGTGACACCGTCGGCGTCACCGTATCTTTTTACGACGTCAGACGCTGCGATCATGGGAGCAACGGGATTCGCGGGGTCAGTTCCTGCCGCTGGCGACGTCCGCAACGATGCGCGCATCGATCAACTCATTGGTGAAAACCGCATCTGAATCGAGGCCCTTTTCAACGAGTCCGCCGTCGGCCAACACCGCGACCGCCTGCTTCCAGTCCGCCGCGGCCATGGTGCCGAACGGCAGGTCTCGGGTTGCGTCCGTATATGCATAGTCCTTCAGCGTATCGATCTGCTGGCGCAGGACGGCCGGATTGAGCTTGGCCTGGGGTCGTGCCGCGATGATCGCCTTCACGGCTTCGTCCTGATTGCCGGCGAAGATGTAGGCCCAACATCCCGCGACCACACTCGCAAAGCGCTTCAGCGCCTCGCGCTTCGAGGCGATCGACTTTTCGGTCGCCAGCAAGCCGAAGCTCGGAAATTCCAATCCCTGATCGGCGAAGCGGATGGCGTTCGAGGGACGCTGGCTGGCGACCACGGCCAGAAAGAACGGTCCCGACGAGAACGCTGCGTCGGACCGGCCGGCCATGTAGAGGCCCGCCTTGCCCGCCGCGTCGACGCTGACAAGGTCGACGTCATTGCGGGTCAGCTTTCCCGCCGCAAGAAACCGGTCGATGAACGGCGCTTCGAGCGAACCGGCGGTGAAGGCGATCTTCTTGCCTCTCAAATCGGCAGGGCTGACGATGCCGCTGTCCTTCGGAACCAACAGGCCGATATCGTTCTGCTTGATGAAGCCGGCAATCGCCTTTACCGGCAGACCCTTGGAGCGCGCGATCACCATCGGAGCCAGCGACGCATAGCCGACATCGTATTCACCGTTGCCGACGATCTGCACGGTGGCAACGGAGCCGGTTCCGTCATCCAGCACGACATCGAGATTGTATTTGGCGAACAGTCCCTTTTGCGCGGCGAGATGAAATGGGGCCTGTGACCCCCAGGGCGTCCAGTCGAGCCGCACCGCCAGCCGGTCGGCCGCCAACGCGCCAAAATTAATCAGTACACATGCGATAAGCGCCGTGATCGCAGTCAACCCTCGAAAGCTCGCCATGCGCATACCCCTTACCCCTCCTCCGGCGCGAAAGACTAACACGGCGCCTTGCCTGCGCAAGATATGATTATGTACTGAGTAATTTCGAATTGCCCAACAATGAGGCGCTTCGGCGATGCAGCGCAGACGACGACTGCTCAGAAAGCGTCAGCCTGCGTGCTCGGTTCGGCCGTGCGGAAGGCGTCAAGGGCCATGCAGCGATCGGTGATCGCCAGCAGGGTCGGATAAGCGTCGAGGGGGCAATTGAATCGGCGCGCATTGAAGATCTGCGGAACGAGGCAGATGTCGGCCATCGTTACGGAATCGCCGTAGCAGAACCGGCCGAACAGACGCTCGCGCTGCAAATAGGCTTCGAGTCCGGACAACCCTTCCGCGATCCAGTGCTGATACCAGGCATTGGTGGCAGCCTCGTCCGCGCCGAACTGCGCCTTGAGATGCTTCAGCACCCGCACATTGTTGAGCGGATGAATTTCGCAGCCGATGATCTGCGACACCGCCCTGACGTAAATCCGCCCGAGCGGATCCTTCGGCATCAATGGCGGGTCGGGGTAAACCTCGTCGAGATACTCGATGATCGCCATCGACTGGATGAGGGACCGACCGCCTTCGACCAGAAGCGGCACCAGCCCTTGCGGATTGATGTCGCGATAGGACGGCACCCGATGTTCCATCTTCGGCAGACTGACATAGCGCGGCTCGTAGTCGAGCCGCTTGTGCGCTAGCGCGATCCGCAGACGGAACGAGGTCGAAGACCGAAAGAATGTGTAGAGCTGCCGCGACACGTCAGGTCACTCTGCGGCGGCCTTCTGCAGGATATCGTCCGGCGTGGAGGATACGACCTCGACATATTTCGGGATGAACTTGCCGCCTTCGATATACTTGATGAAGGCCGGTTTGATCTCGTTGGCAAGGATCTTGCGGATCCTGGCATGCTCCTCGATATCGCTCCACTCGGCGATCAGGAAGAACCGCTGCGGGTCCTCGGTATCGCGGCACAGCACGCCATCCTTCACCTGCGCCGATGATTTGTGCATCGGATTGCCGTCCGAATAGTCAAATTCCTCGAACAGCTTGATGAACTCGTCCTCATGCCCGGGCATGACGCGGAAGTCGTAGATGTGCAGATAGTTGCCTTTGGTGGCGAGCGGCTCTTGCGCCATGAAGGTCTCCCGTTCCTGAATATATATGATGGTACACAGACTATTCTGATTTCGCAATAGTTGCAGGATTGCGCTGTTTTTGTGCGCAGCGGCGCTCTTCACGGAGTTGCGAGCCATAAAAATGTTGTTATACTGATTATAAATTTCGAGCGTGAGAGACGCCGCAGATGGCATGGACGAGAGCCGCTTCGCTGAACGAGGTGCCCGAGGGTAAGGCTCTCGGTATCGAACTCGACGGCATTCGCATCGCTCTCTACAATCTCGGCGGCGAGATCTACGCGACGCATGGCATCTGCACGCACGCGCTCGCGCTGCTGGCCGAAGGCTGGATCGAAGATGGCAAGGTGGAATGTCCGCTGCACCAGGGGCAGTTCGACATCCGCAGCGGAAAGGCACTCTGCGCGCCGGTGACCGAGGATTTGCGGACTTATGCCGTTCGCGTCGAAGGCAATGACATCCTCGTCGATCCCGAGCAGCCGGCCGCTACATCGATCTTCAAGAGCGAACCTATTGCGACCGATCCGGAGAAGGATACGAACCGTGTGGTGATCGTCGGCGCGGGTCAGGCAGCCGCGGCCGCAATCCGGGCGATGCGCGCCGGCGGCTTCGACGGCAGCATCGATCTGGTTGGCGCAGAACCCCATCCTCCCTATGAGCGGCCGCCGCTATCGAAGGAATTTCTGCTCGGTACGGCCGAATTCTCTTCCAGCGTCCGTTTGAGCGAGACAGACGCGACCCAGTTTGGCGTGCGTCTGCATCTTGGCATGGCCGCAACCGCGATAGATCCCGCGCAGCGCCGTATTACTCTCGCAGACGGTCAGGTTCTCGCTTATGATTCGCTGCTTCTTGCTACCGGCGGAACGCCGCGGCGACTGGGCGTTCCCGGCGCGGATTTGCCAGGCGTGCATTATCTCCGCACAATCGACGATTCCGTCGCCATCGGCACAGCCCTCGACCGCGCCCAGCATGTCGCCGTGATCGGCGGTGGATTCATCGGCCTTGAGCTTGCATCGACGGCGATTTCGCGCGGCGTGGCGGTCACTCTGCTCGAACGCGAACGCGAGATCATGGCGCGGATCATGCCGGCGGCCGTGGGCCGAGCCTTCCGCATCATGGCGGAGAGGCATGGCGTCGATGTTCGCCGCAATGCTGGCGTTGTCGAAATCACCAGGCGCGGCGGACGGCTGGGCGTCGTGACCGGCGAAGACACCGTCGAAGTCGATGCCGTTCTGGTTGGCATTGGCATGCTGCCGACACTTGATCTTGCGCTGCAGGCCGGCTGCGTCACCACGTCCGCCGGCATCGATGTGGACATGCAAGGACGCACTTCCGTTCCAGGGATCTGGGCGGCCGGAGATTGCGCGCTATACCATGAGTCGATCGCAGGGCGGCGCCTCTCGCTCGAAAGCTGGCAGAACGCCGAGGAGCAGGGCGCCGCGGCCGGCCGTTCGATCATTGGCCGCAATGCGGCGGTGGCGCAAAAGCGTCCCTGGTTCTGGACCGACCAGTTTGGCTGTAATGTGCAGATGCTCGGAATTGTCGGCGCTGAGGACCATGTCGCGCTCTCGGCCGCCGACGAAGCCGCACCTCGCGCCGTCTATCGCATGTTCGAGAAGGCGACCGGACGGCTCACCGGCGTCGTCGCCTTCTCGGACCCGCAGGCGATCCGCGCCGCGCGCGCTGAACTCGATTCCGCAACGCCTTTCGATCCCGATATTCATGGCGCCATCATCTCATCCGATGGAGAGGACGGCGCCGATGCCATGGAGGCCAGCCTCATGAACGCCAACCCGGGACTGTCGCTCACCAAACGCTATATCTGGCCGGCCGATGGCCTCACCCGCATTCCGGATTGGGTTTACACTGATCAGGCGATCTACGAGCGCGAGGTCGAGAAAATCTTCCACGGCCGCACCTGGAACTATGTCGCGCTCGAATCCGAAGTCCCCAATTCCGGCGACTTCATCCGCTCGAATGTCGGACCGACACCGGTCGTCGTCTCGCGCGCGGAAGACGGGTCGATCCATGTGTTCGAGAACCGCTGCGCGCATCGCGCCGCCGAGTTCTGCCGCGAGCTTTCCGGCAACGCAAAAGAGTTCGTCTGCCCCTATCATCAATGGTCATACGACCTGAAGGGAAATCTGGCCGGCGTTCCCTTTCGCCGCGGCGTCGGCGGCAAGGGCGGCATGCCGGCGGATTTCAGGAATGCCGATCATGGCCTCCGCCGCCTGAAAGTGACGACGCATCGCGGCGTCGTGTTCGCCTCCTATTGCGATGACATGGAGCCGCTGGCCGAATATTTCACGCCCGAGATCATGCGTGAGTTCGAGGCGACGTTCGATGGCCGCAAGCTCAAGGTGCTCGGCTATTACCGCCATTCGCTGCCGGGCAACTGGAAGCTCTATCATGAGAACCTGAAAGACCCCTATCACGCCACCCTGCTGCACACCTTCCTGGTTACGTTCGGTCTCCTGGTGGCAGGCAACAAGTCGCTGATGCTCGCGGATCCGAGTGGGCGTCATGGTGTGATGGCCTCCGCAAAGTCCGACGGGAAAGCGGTGTCCAGCGACGCGAAGAAGGAAATGCGCGCCTACAAGGAAGGCATGACGCTGGCCGAGCCGCGCTTCATGGATTTCGTGGACGAATTCGACAGCCCCTGGTCGGTGACAATGGCTACGATCTGGCCGAACCTGATCGTGCAGCGCGAGATGAACACGCTCGGCGTGCGCCAGATCGTGCCGACCGGGCCGCACGAATTCATCATGAAGTGGACCATGTTCGGCTTCGAGGGCGACAGCGAGGAAATGACGCGCCATCGCCTGCGGCAAGGCAATCTGATGGGGCCGGCCGGCTTCCTCGGGCTCGAAGACAACGAGGCGATCAAGTTCGTGCAGGACGGCATGCAGCGCGTGCCGAATGGTGAGCATCTGGTGAAACTCGATCCGGCGGTCGAAGCCGGTACCGCCGATAACCTGATCTCCGAAGCAGCGATCCGCGCCATGTACAAGCACTGGCGCGCCGAGATGGGACTGTGAGTCATGGATATGGCCCTTAAGCGCAACCCTGCATCCGACTCGCTCATGGATCCGCGCCTCGAGGCAGTCCTGCTGCGGCACGAGATCGAGACCTTCAACGTGCGCTATGCGAACGCGCTCGACGAGCAGCGTCTCGCCGACTGGACCGAGATGTTCACGGAGGACGCGACCTACGTCATCCTGTCGCGCGAGAACCATGACCGCGACATGCCGGTTGGACTGATCTATTGCGAGGGCAAGGGCATGATCCGCGACCGCGCCTTCGCCCTGAGCGAGACCGCGATGTTTGCGCCCCGCTATCTGCGGCACATCATCGGTAATCTCGACGTGCAGAGCGAAGAGCGCCACGGCACCATCAAGGCGCGCGCGAATTACGTCGTGCTGCAGGTGCTGTTCGACCGACCGGACGCCACGCTGCATCAGGTCGGCGTGTATTACGACGTATTCCGCCGCGAGAACGGCGTGCTCAAATTGGCCGACCGGCGCTGCGTCTATGACAATCTGCTGGTGCCGAATGCGCTTTGTCTGCCGGTGTGACCACATATGACCTGCCGCGACGAACCGGCAGACAAGGCGCGCAGCCGGCGAACGATCTCAGCTCGGCTGAAAGACCGTGCGGCCGAGATGGTTGTTCGCGTCGACCAGCCGCAGCAGCGCCGCCATCAGGGCCGCGCGCTCCTTGGGCGGCAAAGGCTCGAGCAGGCGCGCCTGCGCGCGCTGCATCGCCTTGAACATCTCCCGGGTGACCTTCTCCCCGGCCGGCGTCAGGGCGCGCGAGCACGGCGCGCCGATCCTGCTCGCCCTTGCGGCGCGTCAGCAATCCACGCTGCTCAAGGCGACGCAGCACATCGGCGACGTTGGTGCGGTCGATGCCGACCTCCCGCCCGAGCGTATGCTGGTCGGTGTCGGGATTGAGGCTGAGCGTGGTCAGCAGCGCATATTGCACCGGCGTGATGTCGAAGCCGGCGCATTCCTCGAAGAACAAGGCATAGTTGATCTGGTGCAGCCGCCGGATCAGAAAGCCAGGGCGGGCCCACAACGGCATGCTGGCGTAAAGCGAGGTGTGCTCCGCCTTCTCTCCGGCGGGCTGGCTTTTCGCCTTCCGCACTGGCTTGGGTTTCCCGCTTTTTTTGGATTTTGCCAATTTCAACAATCTCCCTGCGACGGCTTCCGGCCGTTCTCTACCACCGCCAGCATCCACTCGCACCTCCTTCGTCCCGGTTATTCCTGACCTGCCGTCCCTGCCGCGGCCAGAGCCTTAGGCATCTACCGCAAGAAAAATAGGCAGTACGCTGTGTAATATAGTGACGCCGGCGCGATCCGCAATGAAACCGAGGCGGTCGCTATTCGGCGCGGTTCTTGGATACGGCGCTCCGGTCAACATCGTTGCAACTGCAAAACCTATTCAGTGATAAGGCATTAAGCGAATGCCACGTCAGACGAAAGATCCAGGACCGCTGCCCTTACCAAGAGACCATCTTCCGACTGGTGCAGCTTTTGCATCTTCTAAAATAGGATATATACTGATTAATATGCTTCACCGAATACCGCGACCGACATGGCTCTTGGCGAACAGGCGCGATATGTGCGGCCGCCCCGCGCGCGCAAGCGACGACATTTCTCAAGCGAAGAAAGGATGGGGACTATGAATCGCCGCAAACTGCTTCTGGGCCTGGCGGGCGGTACCGCCGGCGTCGCGCTCGCCGCACCGGCCATCGCGCAAACTCAACCGACCGTCCGCTGGCGCATGGCCACCGGCTGGCCGAAGAGCCTCGATACGATTCACGGCTCGGCCGAAGACCTCTGCCGCCGCGTCGGTCAGCTCACCGAAGGCCGCTTCGAGATCCGCTGCTTCGCCGGCGGCGAAGTCGTTCCGGCGCTGCAGGTGCTCGACGCGGTGCAAAACGGCACCATCGAATGCGGACACATTCTGTCCGCCAACTATATCGGTAAGAGCCCGACCTATGCGTTCGATGCCGGACTTCCGTTCGGCCTGAATGCGCGGCAGCAGGCCGCCTGGCTGTATGAAGGCGGCGGCCTGCCGCTGGTTCGCGCCTTCTACAAGAAGTCGAACGTCATCCCCTTCCCCGTCGGCAACGTCGGTACGCAGATGGGCGGCTTCTATCGGAAAGAAATCAACACCGTGCAGGATTTGCAGGGCCTGAAGATCCGCATCGGCGGACTTGGCGGCACCATCCTGCGCAAGCTCGGCGCCGTGCCGCAGCAACTGCCGCCGTCCGATATCTATTCGGCGCTGGAGCGCGGCACCATCGACGCGTCGGAATGGATCGGCCCATATGACGACGCCAAGCTCGGCCTGAACAAGGTCGCCAAGTTCTATTACGCCCCGGGATGGTGGGAAGGCAGCGCCGGCATCACCGCGCCAGTCAGCTTGCCCGCCTGGGAAGCGCTGCCCGAGCCGTTCAGGGTCGCGTTCGAGACCGCGTGCAATGAGCAGATGATGTTCATGATCGCAAAGTATGACGCGCGCAATCCGGATGCGTTGCGGCGGATGATCGGGGAAGGCACGCAACTGCGGCTGTTCCCGCGCGCGGTTCTGGACGCGTGCTACAAGGCGAGCTTCGAGACATTCGAGGAGATTGCCGCCAAGGACGCCGACTTCAAGACCATCTACGACCCCTG
Source organism: Bradyrhizobium sp. USDA 10063 (assembly GCF_054063735.1). Taxonomy (NCBI): domain Bacteria; kingdom Pseudomonadati; phylum Pseudomonadota; class Alphaproteobacteria; order Hyphomicrobiales; family Nitrobacteraceae; genus Bradyrhizobium; species Bradyrhizobium sp. USDA 10063. The sequence continues at coordinate 3,818,475 of NZ_JBSSGP010000002.1, forward strand.
GAAGCGTTTCCTCGAAAGCTCCAATCCGTGGTTCCGGGTCGCAGAGCAGAGCCTCGACGCCTACCGCCTCACGCACGATATCCCGGCGGCATCACAATGATGCTGCGCGCCCGATCGCGCACTGACGCTGCCGGGCGATCAGCCTTTGACGGTCGCGGGAAATCGGCGCGCTCACCGCGCCGGTGTGGAGAGATCGATGCACGCCTTGCTCGCCTTTAGCCGGAAGATCGACGCCGCCAACGCAGCATTCGGACGGATCGCGGACTGGATGGTCGGTCTGTCGTGCGCCATCAGCGCTGCGAACGCCGTTGTTCGCTACGGCTTCAGCTACAGCTCCAATGCGTGGCTGGAAGCGCAATGGTACATGCTTGCAGGGATCGTCATGCTCGGGGCGAGCCACACGCTGTTCCGCAACGAGCATGTCCGCGTCGACCTGCTCTACGGCAATTACCGTCCGCGAACCCGGCTCTACGTGGATGTTTTCGGCATCATCTTCTTCCTGCTGCCGGCGACGATCCTGCTGACATGGATGACATGGCCGTTTTTCGTCACGAGTTGGCTGACGGATGAAGGTTCGTCCAACGCCGGCGGATTGCTGCGCTGGCCGGTGAAGCTGATCCTTCCGGTCGGCTTCCTGCTGCTGACCCTTCAGGGCATGTCCGAGCTCGTCAAACGCATCGCGCTGTTGCGTGGCGTGGCGCCCGAGGCCGAGGTCATGACCGAATATCACCGTATGGAACAATGACCCTATCCGCCGCGTACATCCGATCCTCGACAGAACTGTCCCGATGCTGACAGTGGCCCATATGCCGCCGCTGATGTTCGGCGGCCTCGTCCTGTTCCTGCTGATCGGCTTTCCGGTCGCGTTCTCGCTTGCGGCCGTTGGTTTGTTTTTCGGCTTCCTGTCGGTCGGCATGGGCTTTTTTCCCGAGGCCTATCTCGGAAACCTGCCGCTGCGCATCTTCGGCATCCTGTCCAACGATCTGCTGCTGGCAATTCCCTTCTTCACCCTGATGGGCGCGATCCTCGAACGCAGCGGCCTTGCCGAAGATCTTCTGGAAGGCACCGGCCAGTTGTTCGGCGGCGTGCCCGGCGGGCTCGCCTATGCGGTCATCATCGTCGGCGCCATTCTCGGTGCGATCACCGGTACCGTCGCCGCCTCAGTCATCGCCATGGGCATGATTTCGCTGCCGATCATGATCCGCTACGGCTACGACATGCGCATCGCCACCGGAGTGATCGCGGCCTCCGGAACGATCACGCAAGTGATACCGCCATCGCTCGTGCTCATCGTGCTCGCCGACCAGCTTGGTCGCTCCGTCGGCGACATGTATGCGGGCGCGATCGGCCCTTCGATCCTTCAGGTGCTGCTGTTCCTGGCCTTCATCGCCGCCGTTTCGATCATTTCGCCGCAGCGCGTCCCGCCCCTGCCCAAAGAGGCGCGCGCGCAGCGTGGATGGGTACTGGTGCGCCGCGTCCTCTGGGGCATGGTGCCGTCGATCATCCTGATTTTCGTGGTGCTCGGCACCATCTTCATGGGCCTCGCGACACCGACGGAGGCCGGCGCCATGGGCGCGGTCGGCGCGGTCATCCTCGCCGCCTTGAACCGTCGATTGAGCTGGCCGCTGGTCAATCAGGCGATGCAGAACACCATGCGCATCACCTCGATGGTCATCTTCATTCTGATTGGATCGACCGTGTTCAGCCTCGTCTTTCAGGGCGTCGACGGCTCGCGCTGGATTGAACACCTCCTGAGCCATGTGCCAGGCGGACAAGTCGGCTTCCTGATCTTCGTCAACATCTTCGTGTTCTTCCTCGCCTTCTTCCTCGATTTTTTCGAGATAGCTTTCATCATTATTCCGCTGCTGGCGCCGGTCGCCGACAAACTCGGCATCGATCTCGTCTGGTTCGGGGTCCTGCTTTGCGTCAACATGCAGACGAGCTTCATGCACCCGCCCTTCGGGTTTGCACTGTTCTACCTCCGCGGCATCGCCTCGAAAGAGGTGTTATCTCGCGACATCTACCTCGGGGCACTACCGTGGGTCGGACTACAGCTCGTACTGGTGGCAGTCGTGATCTTCTGGCCGGCAAGCGTCACCTATTGGATCGACAAGCAATCAAACGTCGATCCGGCCACCATCCGCATCGATCTGCCAAAGAGCGACAGCGGGGACAGCGACGCAACGACAATAAACTTCAAGTGAGCGCGGCTGCGACTCTCCCTCGCATGACGGCGGCTTGACAGCGTCGGCTATATCGTCAGTATACCTCTTATCTCGGCATTGATGACTTGACGCACATGCAGATCAATATCCGCGCGGGAACGGGCAGCGTCGAAGACGCCATCTCCGACACGATCGAGCGCTGCGAGCAAAGCCAGCCGACGCTTAACGCCTTTGTCCGGATCGACCGCGACGGCGCGCTTGCCGCTGCGCGCACCATCGATGCGAGCGGCGCCTGCGCTGCACCGCTCGCCGGCGTTCCGGTCAGCGTCAAGGACATCCTGAATGTCCGCGGCTTGCCGACGAACTGGGGTTCGCGGCTGATGCAGGACGCTGCGCCTGCCGAGGCCGACACGATCGCGGTCGCTCGGCTACGCGCGGCTGGAGCAGTTATTATCGGCAAGAGCACGACCACCGAATTCGCCCACACCATGATGGGCTCCTCGCCCTTGACCGGCCTGACCATCAATCCCTGGAATCCGGACGCCACCTGCGGCGGATCGAGCTGCGGTGGCGCGGTATCCGTCGCCGCAGGCCTCGTGCGCCTTGCGCTTACCACCGACGCCGGCGCATCGACGCGACTGCCAGCCGCCTGCACTGGCGTGCTTGGGCTGAAGCCCACGCTCGGTCGCGTCCCGCATGATCTCGTGCCGGAAGGGTTTTCCAACTTCATCCATCTCGGCCTGATCACGCGCAATGTCGAGGATATGGCGCTTGCACTCGAAACGATGGCCGGTCCGGCGCCAAGCGATCCGCATTCGCTCGGCTTGCCGCGCTTTGACGCATCACAGGCCGGCGTCGATGCGGGAAACTTTGCCGGCAAGCGCATCGGCCTGATCATGCGGGTCGGTAATGCGCGCATCAGCCGTGCGATGACCGAGACGATCCGGAATGTCGCGAAGACGCTGGATGGGTACGGCGCCTCCGTTACGGAAATCGAATGGACGATGGACAATCCAGAGCCGACCTGGCGCATCCTTCAGCAGTCGAACTGGGCGGCGCGGCTCGGCAAGGTCATCGACGACGTCGAGGACAAGATCGAACCGAGTTTGACCGCGGGTGTGCGCGCCGGTCTCTCCTATTCCGGACAGGATCTTCAGGGCGCGCTCAACAAGCGCACCGCGCTGTTCCGTCACGTACAGAAGCTGTTTGACGGCTTCGACTTCCTGGTGACGCCGGTGATGAGCTGCGAGCCTTTGGGTGCGCTGCACAAGCCGCTCGATCCGATCAGCATCGACGGAGAGATGGTCGGCGACATGCGACGCGAATGGACGCCGTACCTCAATCTGTTCGATCTGACCGGGCATCCCGCGATCAGCGTACCCGCCGGCCTCTCGGACAACGGTGTTCCGCTGGCGTTCCAGCTCGTCGCCCCCTGGTACGAGGAAGCAAAGCTGCTCGGGGCCGTCGCACTCTATGAGCGGCACCACCCCTGGCGACTTCTCGACGCGCGGTGATGAGGTAAGCTGTCGGTTCGAGCGCAGGGAGAATAACGCAAATGGCACACAGCAACGACGGTGAAGGCATCGGCGCCCGGGCGCCCCGGAAGGAAGACGCCCGGCATCTGCATGGCCGTGGCCAATTCACCGCCGACATTCGTATCCCGGGGATGCGCGAAGTCGCATTCCTGCGCAGCCCGGTGGCGCATGCGCTCATCACCCGACAGGGCAAGCCGCAAGGCTTTGAGGGTTGCGTCTTCTTTCACAGCGATCTCGCCGGTGTCGCGCCGATCACCACCAGGTCCTCTATCCCCGGCTACAAGGTCTCCGACTATCCCGCGTTGGCAAACGGACGCGTACGCTTCGTCGGCGAAATCGTGGCGATGTGCGTTGCCGATAACCGGGCGGCGGCGGAGGATCTCTGCGAGCTCGTCGATGTGGATTACGACGCGATCCCGGTGATCGCATCGAGCACTGGCGGCCGCCAGCGCGAGGCAACGCTGCTGCATCGCGAATGGGGCGATAATCTCTTCCTCGAAACCAGCTTCGATCGCGGCATGGACGGGATCGCGCAGACGGCGTCGGTCTGCGTCGAGCTGGACTTGTCGACCGCCCGGCAGGTCATGCATCCGATGGAAGGCAAGGGCCTGGTTGCATGGTGGGACCACCGCGCCGGGCAGCTTGTCGTGCATACCTCCACGCAGGTTCCGCATCTGATCCGCATCGGCCTCGCAGAATGTCTCGGCATTCCGCAGGCGATCGTGCGCGTAGCGCCGCCCGATGTCGGCGGCGGCTTCGGCTACAAATGCATGCTGATGCCGGAGGAGATCGCCGTGGCCTGGCTGGCGCTGACACAGAAGCAGCCGTTCCGCTGGATCGAAGACCGCCGCGAACATCTGACCGCCGGCGCCAATGCGCGCCAGCACGAATACAAATTGAAAGCCTATGCCGACGCGCGCGGACGCCTGCTCGGTCTCGACGCTGAAGTGTCGGTCGATTGCGGCGCCTATTCGGTCTGGCCGTTCTCGGCCTGTCTCGAAGCCGCGCAAGCCGGCGGCAATCTGCCCGGCCCCTACGACCTCAAATCCTATCGCTGCAAGACCTATTCGGTCGCAACCAACAAGCCGCCCTTCGCGCCATACCGAGGCGTGGCGCGACCGGGCGTCTGTTTCGCGATCGAACTGACCATCGATGCGATCGCCAAGGCGGTCGGGCGCGAGGCGTGGGAGGTGCGCATGGAAAATCTCGTCGCTGCCGCGGCGATGCCCTACACCAACATCACCAACAAGCATTACGACAGCGGCGACTATCCGGCTTCGCTTCTGGAAGTGAAGCGCATGATCGATTTCGACGCGCGGCGCAAGCTGCCTGCGCGCGACGAGAAGGGCCGCTATCTCGGGATCGGCTTCGCGACCTATACCGAGCAGTCCGCGCACGGCACCAAGGTGTTCGCCGCCTGGGGGCTTCCGCTGGTGCCGGGCTTCGATCAGGCCCATGTCAAGCTCACGCCCGACGGCGCGCTCGAAGTCAAAGCTGGCATCCACACGATCGGGCAAGGGCTCGAAACCACGCTGGCGCAGATCGCGCATGAAATGACGCGCGTTCCGCTGAATGATATCCGGGTGACGCTGGGCGACACTGCGACCACGCCCTTCTCCACGGGCGCCTATGCCTCGCGCGGCATCGTGATGACCGGCGGCGCGGTGTCGCGCGCGGCGGACATCGTTGCCGGCCGCATCAAGGCCATCGCGGCGCATCTGCTGCAGGTCAAACCGGAGGACGTCACTTTCCGTGAGGGGCGGATCTTCGCGGGCGCGGCGAATGTTTCCTATGCGGATGTTGGCCGCGCCTGGTACATCCGCCCCGACGAATTGCCTGACAATGTCGATCGCGCCGGGCTGGAAGCGACGGCGGCCTACAAGCCCGAGGTCGACAGCGGCGTCTTCTCCTATGCGAGCCACGCCGCCTATGTCGCCGTGGACGCCAGGACCGGTCTCGTGGAGATCCTCGATTACGCCATCGTCGAGGATTGCGGGCGCATGGTGAACCCGATGATCGTGGAGGGACAAACCTTCGGCGGCGCGGCGCAAGGCGTGGGAACGGCGCTCTTTGAAGAGAGCCCTTATGACGACAATGGCCAGCCGCTGGCCTCCACTTTGATCGATTACTTATTGCCAGGGCCGACCGAGCTGCCGCGTTTCCGCATTCATCATATGGAAACGCTGTCGCCCTATTCCGCGCACGGCATCAAGGGCGTCGGCGAAGGTGGCGCGATTGCGCCCTCGGCGGCGATCGTCAACGCCATCAACGATGCGCTCTCGCCACTGAATGCCGTGCTGCGCGATATCCCGGCGACGCCGGAGCGCATTCTTGCCGCTATCGCGAAAGGCGGACGCGCCAACACCAAGGATGCGGCATGAAACCGGCGGTTCTGGATTACGCGCGGGCGCGCACGCTCGACGACGCGCTCGACTGGCTCGCGGCCAGCGATGGACAAGCCAAGGTGTTTGCCGGTGGCCAGTCGCTTGGGCCCATGCTCAATCTGCGGCTTGCCCGCCCCGGCAAACTCATCGACATCCGCCACATCCCGCAATTGCGCGCGATCGAGGCCGACAGCCGCATATTCTCGCTTGGCGCGACCTGGACCCATGCCGAGATCGAAGACGGCATGATCGAAGACCCGACGCGCGGGCTTCTGCCTTTCGTCGCCCGCGGCATCGCCTATCGCGCGGTGCGCAACCGCGGCACGGTCGGCGGCAGCCTGTCGCACGCCGATCCAGCGGCAGACTGGGTGTCCACGATGGCCGCGATCGGAGCCACTCTCGAGATCCGCAACGCCAAAGCCTCAGCGCGATCCGTCGCGACGCAGGACTTCCTGCGCGGCGCATTCACACCGCAACTTGCGCCGGAGGACATCGTGTGCGCCGTGCACATCCCGAGATTCTCGCCCGATATGCGTTGGGGCTATTACAAGGTCTGTCGCAAGACCGGCGAGTTTGCCAAGGCGATCGGCGCATGCGTCGTCGACCCGAGGCTGGATATCTGCCGCGTCGTCGCCGGTGCCCTGAATGGCCGCCCGCTGCTGCTGCCGCGCGCGACCGCATCGCTGCAGCAGGACGGCCATCACAAGGCAGCCGCCCTTGTCCGTGACGAGATCGACGACATGCTCGCCACGCTCGACGTCGCACATCGGCAGCAACTCGCCGTGGCAGTAGAGCGCAGCCTGGCGCAGCTCAATGAGCCGCGGAGGTCTTGACATGCCGGCGATCGATATCTCGCTTTCGGTGAATGGCCGGTCGGTGCGCGCCAGCGCGGAGCCGCGTACGCAATTGCTGGAATTGCTGCGCGAAGATCTCAACCTGACCGGCGCGCATGCCGGTTGCGAACAGGGCGTCTGCGGCGCCTGCACAGTGATTGTCGACGGCAAGCCGCAGCGCTCCTGCATCAGCTATGCCGGAGACGCCGACGGCGCGTCGGTGACGACGATCGAGGGATTCGACAACGATCCTCTCATGGGCGAGTTGCGCGCCGCGTTCACCAGGCATCACGGCCTGCAATGCGGCTTCTGCACGCCCGGCATGCTGATCACCGCACGAGACATCGTGGTTCGCCTTGGGGAAGTTACGCCGGCGCGGATCCGCGAAGAGCTGTCGGGCAATCTGTGCCGCTGTACCGGCTATGTCGGCATCGTCGAGGCGATCCATGAGGTCAGCGCAGGCAAAAAGCCGGCGGCGAATGTCGCCACCGTCGTGGCGAGCGCGGTCCGAGCGGAGTCACCAGTACCGCCTAGGGAAACTGTTTCACCGGCCAAACCATCTGCGCCGCCAAGCGCCGCGGCCACTTCGTCGCGGCAAGGCTGGACCTCGATCGAACAGCGGCTTCAGATCGCCTCGGCACCTGCCGACGTATGGACGAAGCTCGCCGATCTGAAGCAGGTCGCGACCTGCCTGCCCGGTGCGGAGATCACGACCATCGACGGCGAGCGCATCGAAGGCCGCATGCACATGGCGCTGGGGCCGATGAAGGTTGCGTTCAAGGGTGACGGCACCGTTACTCTGGATGCGACAGCACGTCAGGGCCGCATGACCGGTCGCGGACGGGACACGGGATCTGGTTCGAGCGCCGAGGGCGAAGTCGAATGGCGTGTGCTGCCCGGCGATGGCGATCCGCCTGCTACGAGCACGCTTGCCGTCACCTTGTCATGGCGTCTGAGTGGCCGGCTGGCGCAGTTCAATCGCGCTGGTCTGGTGCAGGACGTTGTGCAGCGCCTCACATCGGACTTTACAGCCAATCTCGAGCGCTCACTCAAGGGCGAAGCAGCGTCGGCGAATCAGATCAAGCCGATCAGTTTCTGGTCCCTGGCCTGGGCCATCCTGAAGGACCGGCTCGCCGGACGGCGCTGATCATCGCAAATCGACAGATCGACCACGCGATCGCGCCTCTTTGACGGGCACGGTCAATCAGCTCTGTAAGAGGTCGTCGAGCCGCAGTCAGGCACGATAAGCGGTCTTATCAGTACCGCGATAGAGCACGCGGACCTGTTCTTCGGTCACTGCCTTATGGAACGCCAGTGCCTCTGGCTCGAGATCGCGCTTCGGCACGTATTCCGGCTCGAAGTGACGGTAGATATCCTTGCCCCGCACCAGCGTCGCCCAATCCCTTAGTCCTACCGCCTGCTTCAACCGTGTCGGGATGTAGCGGACCGCCAGACCAATCCGCCGGTCATCGGAGCGATTGGGTTCCGATCCATGGAACAACAATACATGGTGCAGCGAAGCCTGTCCGGGTTTCAACTCGACGAAGACGGCCTCGGATTCATCGACCTTCACAGCGATTTCCTGACCGCGGGTCAGAAGGTTGTTCTGGTCGAAAGTGTCCTCGTGCTGGACCTGCTGCTTATGGGTCCCAGCCACGAACTTCATGCAGCCGGATAATCTGTTGGCTGGCGATATCGCGATCCAGGCGGTGGCCACATCGGACGAACTCAATCCCCAATAAGTCGCATCCTGGTGCCAGGACACGAACCCGGGATCGTGCGGCTCCTTGATGAAGAAGCTTGTATTCCAGCAGAGGATATCCGGACCCAGCAAATCCTCGATCGCATCGAGGATCTTGGGATGGCGGATCATGTCGTTGATCCATGGAAAGAGTACATGGCTGCGATGGCGCATCTCGCCTTTGATCGGGCCGCCGCTCCTTGCCTCATAGTCCTCGAGCTTGCCGCGAAATTCTGCGACCTCGCTTTCGCTCAGGGCATCAACCGGGAAATGGTAGCCACGCTCGCGATAGTTATTGATCTCGCTCTCGCTCAGCAATTTCGGCATTCGTATCCTCCAGTCTTCTTTTTCATTGCGACCAGCAACAGATTTTTGGCGAAGGTGAGCTTGCTGTCTGGCCCTGTCAAGAAGCGTAGAATGCGCAGCAGCTATCCAGGTCCGTGCACCGCACAAGTCATTTGTTGATTTGTCATACGGACATCAGCAACGTTCGGCGCGGAACGCCGTAACGACCGCATTAGCGACACGCTCGGGCACGCTCGCAATTGGTGCGGCGCAAATGCCCGCAACATGCGAGCGTCTCACTCATTGCACGTGTGCGCATCTTGGTCTCGCCAGCTCCTGCCAGTTATGCCAGACTTATTGCTCGCAAAAAGGCCGATATCAAAATGGCCAGCGAAACGGGGAAGGGAAGCGACCATGGACGTTGGAACTGGCATTGCGTTGCTCGTTGCATTTCTGGCCGTCGTTGTCTTGATCATCCGGGGGCAGAGCCCGATCATCATGCTGCTGATACTGGCAGTGCTGTGGTCGGCGATCGCCGGCATCGGTATCGATGAAATTCAGAAGAAGATTCTTCAGGGCGGCGGCGTCGCCTACGCCAGCGCAGTCATCATCATCGTGTTCGGCGCCTGGTTTGCGCAGGTGCTGATCCAGACAGGTATTGCCGAAAGTGTAATCCGCTCAGCGGTGGAATTGGCGGGCGATCGGCCACTCGTCACTGCGATGACCATTACCCTCGTTACCGCGCTGCTGTTTACGTCGATGTACGGCGTTGGCGCCGCAATCGCCATCGGCATCATCGCACTGCCGATCATGCTCGGCCAGGGCATCCCGCCTTACGTTGCTGCGCCCGCGTTCACGATGGGAATCGGTGCCGGCACCTTTATCAACCTCGTTCAGTTCGGAACATTTCAAAAACTGTTTCCTGGTCTCAAGTATGAAGCGCCCTATTTGACGTACTGGATCGTCGGAATGGGCGTTTACATCCTGGCGGCGTGGTTCCTCGAATTTATCTACCTGCGGAACGGTGGTGCGCGCCGGTTGTCGTCCATCGACATAGCCGAGGCCGATGAAGCTGCAGTTCGCAGGCGGACGCCATATTACACATACATCGTGCCGGTCTTTCCCGTACTGATGATCATGATCCTGAAATGGGAAATAATCCCGACCTTCCTGGTCTCGATCGTGCTTGCCCTCGTATTGACGGGACGGGACCGAACGTTTCAGGGCAGCATCAATCTCTTCAACAAGACGTTCTCCGATGCGTTTCCCGACATCGCGACCATGGCCGCGTTATGGACGATCTGCGGCATGATCATCGTTGCCGGCCAGACTCCCGAGGTCGCCAATGCCCTGAAACCGCTCTTCGCCCCTGTACTGCCGCACACGCCGCTGCAGGCCGCTATCTTCTTCGGTTTGCTTGGAGGCATCGGGAGCATCTACCGTGGGCCGCTTGTCGTCATCGGCACCGGTGCTGCGCTGCTGGCTATCGTGCTCGCGAACAAGGACATCCCAATTCCCTATCTCTATTCGATCTGGCTTGCGCCGACGATCCTGCAGGGGAGCATGGACCCGACCAACTCGTGGACCCTCTGGACAATTGGACAGACCAAGGTCAGCCACGGGGAATTCCTAAAGACAGCCCTGCCCTTCGGCTGCCTGATGGTCGCCGTCAATTCATTGATCTGCTACCTGATGCTTGGCTCTATCAACTAGAAGGACAACAACAAGTTGACGGAACCGACCACACCTGCTCGCGCCTATCGCATCGGCATCGATGTCGGCGGGACTTTCACCAAAGCTGTGTTGATAGACAATGCGACCCATGAAGTGGTCGGCCGGTTCTCGGTGCTGACTACTCATTCCGATCCGCGCGGCGTCGCGAAAGGGGTCGTTGAGGTGTTCCGCAACGTGCTGGAGCAATCATCTGTCGACCCCCGCGAGGTCATCTTTCTGGCCCATTCGACCACCCAGGCGACCAATGCGTTGCTCGAGGGTGACGTCGCAAATGTGGGCGTGATCGGGATGTCGACCCGCGTGGAGTCGCTGCTGGCCAAGGGTCAGAGCGCCATGAAACCGATTGAACTCGCGCCGGGTCGCTATCTCACGCCTGCCAATCGCTTCCTCATGAAGGAAGCGCTGAGCGAGGACACAATCAACAAGGCGATCGACGAACTCAAGGCCGACGGCGTGAAGGTGGTCGTGGCCAGTTCGGCCTTCGGCGTCGATGACAACGAGGCCGAGGAGACCGTTCGCGGCCTGGCGGTCAAGGCCGGTTTGGCCGCAACCTGCGGCAACGAGATCACCAAGCTCTATGGCTTGACTACACGAACCCGCACCGCCGTCATAAACGCCAGCATCCTGCCAAAGATGATCGACACCGCTTCGATGACCGAAGCCAGCGTTCGCGAGGCCGGCATCGTGGCGCCCCTGATGATCATGCGCGGCGACGGTGGCGTCATGGATATCAAGGAGATGCGACGCCGTCCGGTCATGACGATGCTGTCTGGTCCCGCAGCAAGCGTCGCGGGAGCCTTGATGTATTTACGCATATCCGACGGCATATACTTTGAGGTTGGCGGCACCAGCACCAATATCGGCGTAATCCGGAATGGACGTCCGACCGTCAAATATGCGCGCGTCGGCGGCCACGAAACCTATGTCAGCTCGCTCGACGTTCGCGTGATCGGTATCGCAGGCGGCAGCATGGTCCGCGCCCGTGACGGCAAACTGGTCGATGTCGGCCCCCGGAGTGCCCATATTGCCGGCCTCCCCTACGCCGCTTTTGCCGACCCTGAAGATATCATCGACCCCAAGATCGAGTTCTTCCAGCCGAAGGCTGACGATCCTGCCGACTATGTCGCGCTACGTTCGGCTACCGGCACCCGTTATGCCGTCACCAACACCTGCGCGGCCAACATTCTTGGCTACGCCAGGCCCGGTCTACACGCCAGCGGCAACACGGAATCGGCAAAGCGCGCCATGGCAGCACTCGCCGCCTTCATCGGCAAACCGATTGAGGACACGGCGCGCGCTATACTCGATATCGCCACCGACAAGGTCATCCCCGTCGTCGACGATCTGATCGCCGAATACAAGCTGGATCGCGATCAGGCATTGCTCGTTGGCGAGGGTGGCGGTGCGGCCGCCTTGATCCCTCACACATCCATCCGGACCGGCCTTCACCACGAAATTTCCAGAGATGCCGAAGTGATTTCCTCTATTGGCGTCGCGCTGGCGTTGGTCCGCGACGTGGTCGAACGTATCATACCCAATGCAAAGCCCGAGGACATCAAACGAATCCGCCGCGAGGCTGTTGAAGCCGTGGTCAAGCTCGGCGCTGCACCTGACGGCGTCGAGGTGACGATCGAGGTCGATCCGAACACCCATCGTGTCCGGGCGACCGCGATGGGCGCTTCGGAAATGCGCGCGCGTCAACGACGGGAAGAGGTTGGAGAGATCGAGGCGCGCGAAATAGCGGCGAAGGCGATGGGCGTCAGCCCGGAACGTGTTGCGCTTGCGGCCGCCACGCCGCGCATCCGCGTTTTCCAGGGCGCGGTGGAAGAACGGATTTGGGGCATCTTCAAGAAGCGCCGCAGTCCGGTTCGCGCGATTGATCTCGACGGCGTCATTCGTGTGCAACGCAGCCACAGCGTGGTGCGTCGGGTCACTGCGCAGACGGCGATCGATGGCCTGCGGCGGCTGTGGGAAGACACTACGATCTACAACGGCGACAGCACGATCACGCCTGATATTTTCGTAATCGTCGGGGGACAGCTAATCGATTTGTCCGGCGTGAATTCGATCGATCAGGCCATGGCAGTCACCCGCGGCGAACTCGATGGACTGACAGCGGATGCTTCGATAGCACTGATCGGCATACCACCGTCCCGAGGTTTGCGAGATGGCGCATGACGGCGCAAGCTTAGGCTTCGAGGAGGTCGCAACCGCGTTACCGGAGACGCTCGGACTGTTGATGCTGAAGACCGACCGCTATGCAGTGCGTCTGGACGACCGTACCCAACTCGCCGCCGTTTCCGACGCCCTTCTCGACGGTGCATCGACGGCGAGGAGTCTGCAAGAGCGTTTTCCCGGATTAGGTCCACGTGAAATTGCGCGCGAGCTTCAAGTGCATGTCGTTGTCGCCGACGATGATCCCTTGGTCAGCTCTATATGGCGTTTTGCCGAGTATCGATCCCGGCCACCGCTTATTGTGCTCTACGCACGTGGGATCGCCCCGCTTGAGCAAGTGCTCGTCGATGATCTGGCTAGGCGATGTCTTGGCCGGGCAACGACCCAAGACGTATTCATCGCTCACGAACTTTACCATCATGCCGAAGCTATTCGATCTGGAGTACCCATCGCTCGTCGCTATCACGCCACATTGCTGCAGCTAGGCAAGTGGCAGTGGCGTACCGGCATCGCAACGCTCGCCGAGATCGCGGCCGGATCATTTTCGCAAACCCTGCTCGACCTGCCCTGCTATCCCAAGGTGCTGGACTATGTGATGCGTTTGCCACCTCGCTGACTGTGAAAACAAGGCTCGCGGCCAGCAAGGCCAGCAACGTGGTCAACTTCATCGAGGATGCACCGGGCGTGATCATAGAGTTGCTGGCCGCGCTCGGTGGCTGTGCCCCCCCGCATGCCGCACCAGCAATTCGACGCCGAATTCCTCTTCCAGTTGCTCGATCAGTCGACTGAGGGAAGGCTGCGCGACGTGCAGAAACGAACCTGGGATCCGCTGACTAAAGCTCGACGGCTTACAACCGCAAAAAGCTCCCACAATCTCGATAAGTCGGAACGGCGCCTAACCTGCTGCAGCCTTCCGCACGTCGTTCACAGCCTGTGCCCATTCCGCCGGCCGCTCCTGTGGCAGATTATGGCCGGCATCGCGGAACACGCGCCGCTCGAAAAAGCCGTCGAACTTGCGCGCGTGATGGGCGGTGCCGCGGTTGACGCCATCGGAATCGCCGTCAATCGCAATTGTTGGCACAGAGATCGGCGGCTGTGCGGCAAGCCGTTGCTCGATCGAAGCATAGGCTGGATCGCCTGTAGCCAGCGTATAACGATGCCGATAAGAGTGGATCACGACGTCGACGAAATCCGGATTGTCGAAGGCAACCGCGCTCCGCGCAAACGTTGCATCGTCAAAGGCCCATTTGGGCGACCACATCGACCAGAGCTGTCGGGCGAAGCCTGCCCGGTTGCGATCGAGCGCGCGGCGGCCGCGCTCGTTGTGAAAGAAATACTGATACCAGAGCGCGGCCTCTTCCGGCGGCGAGGCTGGCTCCATGCTGCGGGCGATGTCTTGAATGTTGTAGGAATTGCCGGAGACGAGCCCGACCACGCGCTCCGGATGAAGCGCTGAGACGACACAGGCCGCGCGCCCGCCCCAATCATAGCCGCCGACCACCGCGCGCTCGATTTTCAGCGCGTCCATGAAGGCAAGGAGATCGGCCCCGAGCGCCGCCTGCTCGCCGGAGCGCAGCGTCTTGTCCGAGAGGAATCGCGTCGGCCCATAGCCGCGCAGCCAGGGCACGAGCACCCGCGCACCGGACTGCGCAATGAGCGGCGCGGTCTCCGCATAGGCGTGCACGTCATAGGGAAAGCCGTGGCCCATGATGCAGGGCGAGCCGTCGGCCGGACCATATTCGCGATAGGCGATCTCAAGGACATCCGTCGTCACTGACTTCTGCTGCATGGCTCGACCTCTCTTACCGGCGGATAAAGGAGGCAACCATCGCGCTGGCGGCTGCGCAAGCGGCAACGACCAAAAAGACAAGCGATGTCTGATTATGCGTATCCATGAAGCGCCCTATCACCGGTTCGCCAAGCCCTGCGAATAGATATGCGAAGAAATTCATGACGCCAGTCGCCGTGCCCGCGCGCTTGTGGCCGACCAAATCCGGGCATAAGGCCCAGAACGAGGATTGCGGGCCGTAAGTGAAGACGCCGCACAGGAACAGCACTGCGATTCCGAGATAGACCTCCGAGGTCGGAATGGCGTACATGCCGAGCGACGTGATCGCAGCCAGCACCATGTACAACACGATAGCGAGGTCGCGGCGTGAACCGAAGACCTTGTCCGAGATCCATCCATTGCTGAATGCACCGACCGCCATGCCGACCGGCAGCGCGATGCTGATCCAGCGCGGATCGATGGCGGAGGTGGCGCCGGCCTTGGCCCAGTTGCTGCCGAGGAAGTGGACAGGTACCCACACCAACAGGCCGTAGCGGGCCGCATTCTGGAAGCCGATCGCAACCCCCGCGATGAGCAAGCGCCAAGTCGAGAGGACGGCCTTGTAACGGGTAAAGGAGCTCTCGTTGTCAATGATCGTTCTTTCGCTCTCCTTGACGTCGTCCGCCTCGTCGTGCGGCGAGATAAAGCCCATATCCTCGGGCTTTTCGCGAGCGATCAGATAGAAGGCTATGCCCCCTAACAGAAGCAGCACGACAGGAATGCGGAAGATCCAGCGCCAGTCGAGCTGAAAATAGCCAACCACGATCAGCGAGGTGACGAAAGACAGCACCGACGCGAGACCGGCTGCGAAGGTGTAGAGGCCATAAACCGTTCCGCGCTCATGGCGTCCCCACCAGTTCGACAACAGCCGGCTGCCCGGCGCCCACCCCATCGACTGGAAGTAACCGTTAATGCCCCAGAAGACGGAGAGGCTGACGATCCCGGTCGAAAGGCTGGTGATCCAGTTCATGATGAACGAGAGGATCGCGCCGGCGCTCATTACCCGGCGGCCACCAAACTTGTCGCCGAGATTGCCGTTGATCGCCTGCCCGATCGCGTAGCACCATAGCAGCGCCGCGCTGGCCCAGCCCAGTGCCTCCTTGCTGACACCGAACTCGGCCTGGATGCCCGGAATGGCGAAGCCGAAGGTCTGGCGCCCGGTGTAGAAAAACAGATAGCAGAACATCGCGGCGAGCAGCATCCGCCATTGCGCGCGCCGGAATGACGTCGCAAGTTCCGGGTTCTGTATCCCGGCTGGGCTGACGCTCGCAGGACTGAACGTAATCGACATCAGGACACCTCCCTTTTGCGCTGATTGCCTTTGTGCACTACCGGCGCCGCTGTTCTTGTTGTTCGGCGCCGCCTCCGCTTCGGATGGATGCGCTTCTACGCGGGCCAGGGAAGCGAATACGTCTTGACGTTGGTGAAGCTCTTCATCGCTTCCTGCACGCCTTCCTTGTAACCGAGGCCCGAATCCTTGATGCCGCCGAACGGAGACATCTCGATGCGATAGCCGGGCACTTCCCAGACATTCACGGTGCCGACGTCGAGCTCGTTGACAAAGCGCGTGATGTAATCGAGCCGGTTCGTGCAGACGCCGGACGACAGGCCGAACGCGGTCGAATTGGAGATCCTGATCACGCTGTCGATGTCGTCTGGCACGCGGATGATTGGAATCACCGGACCAAACGTCTCCTGCATCACCAGTTCGCTGGTGTAGGGAATGTGATCGACGACCGTCGGCGGATAAAGTGCGCCATTGCGGTCGTTGCCATGGAGCAGTTCGGCGCCGTCCTGCACCGCAGCATTGACGCGACGCTCGAACTCCTTGGCCGCGCCTTCATGGATCACGGTGCCGACGTCGACCGCCGGATCCATCGGATCGCCGCACTTCAAGGCGCGAGCCTTCTTGAGGACCAGCGCAGCAAAGTCGTCGGCCACCGCCTCGACGCACAGGATACGCTTCACAGCCGTGCAGCGCTGGCCGGAATTCCTGGTGGCGCCCGTGACTGCCAGCTCAGCGGCTTTTTCGAGATCGGCGTCCTCCATGACGATCAGAGGATCGTTGCCACCGAGTTCGAGCACGAGGCGCTTGTAGCCGGCTTTTTCGGCGATGTGCTTGCCGACCCGCACCGAGCCCGTGAAAGTCACGAGGTCGGCATCCGGGTCGGTGATCATCGCGTCCCCCATCGAATGAGGGTTGCCCGTCACCACCGACAGCATTTCGGGCGGCAGCCCGGCTTCATAGAGCACGTCGGCGAGCGCGAGCGCCGTCAGCGGCGTCAGTTCGGTCGGCTTCAGCACGACACGGTTGTTGGTGGCGATCGCCGGCGCGATTTTGTGGCTCACCATGTTGAGCGGATGGTTGAACGGCGTAATCGCCGATATCGCGCCGAGCAGCGGCGTGCGTGTCGTGAAGATCTTGCGCGCCTTGCCCTGCGGGCTGATGTCACAGGAAAACGTCTCGCCGTCGTCGTTAATCGCTAGTTGGCCGGCGAACGAATAGACGTCGTAGGCACGACCTGCCTCATAAAGCGAATCCTTCCAGCACAAGCCGGATTCGGCGGTGATCAGGCGTGCGAATTCCTCTTTCCGGCGCGACAGGATGTCGGCGGTCTTGAACAGGATCTGCTGACGCTCGTAGCGCGACAGCTTGGGCTTGAACGCTACGGCCTTTGCAAAGGCCTGGCGGACATGCTCGGGTCGTGCCGCGGGCACCGATCCGATTGCCTTGCCCGTGTAGGGATTGACGACCTCAACCCGCTCATTGACGTCGATACGCGCTCCCGCGATGCGCATCTGCTCATGGCGGACGGGTGGCGTCTGGATGTTCATGATGGAGTCCTCCACCTTACTGGATGCGGTTGAGCGCGACGTCGAATGCGTCGAAGTTGCGCAAGAGATGATCCGGCGGGAGCGTGATCTTCCGGTTCGCGATGAGCGGAACACGTTCCTCGGTCAGACCGCCGTGCGACCTCAGCGGCTCGGTCAGCCCTGAAAGATCGTGGCGGTCGCGGCTGGTGCCCAGCACCTTGTGCCTCGACGAGATGACGACGATGTCGCCGACCCGGTCCGCTGGAAGCTCGAATCGTGCGCAGGCCTCCTTGCGCGTCAGAGCGAGCTCGACACCGTCGACGTCGCGCAGCCTTGGCAGCAATTTCTCAGCCGAAGTCCCGTCGGTGTACACTGTGGCGAACGAGCCGAGCGAGCCGTGATGGGCAACGTAGGGATCGGTGATCGGGAGAATGACGCGAGTCGTGCTCTTGCCGGCCCACCGATCCATCAGATCCTGGAGGTAGATGACATCGGGCTCGCCGCTGGCGAGATGCTTGTCGTTCATCCCGTGGTCGGCTGTTGCGACAATGTTGCAGCCGAGCGCATCGAGCTTCGCCAGATAACCATCGATCATCGCGTAGAAATCGTTCGCGAGCTTCGTGCCGGGCGACGTCTTGTGCTGGATGTAGTCCGTCGTCGACAGATACATCAGGTCAGGCCGGTGCACCTCGACGAGCCTGACGCCGGCAGCGAAGACGAATTTCGACAAGTCCGCCGAGTAGACCTCCGGCAATGGCAGGCCGACGAAATCGAGGACGTTGTCGATCCCGTTATCCTTCACTGTCGCCTGGTCCGCCTTTTCCGAAGAAAAGGCGATAGCGCGGCCGGTGGAGTAGTCCAGCCCGTGGGACAACAGCGCGCGCAGCTTGTCCTTGGCCGTGACCGCCGCGACCTTGTAGCCGGCGCCATGAACACCGGCGAGGATCGTCGGAGCGCGGAGGAAGCGCGGGTCGTTCATCATCACTTCGGTGCCGCTGTCGATATCGTAGAAGTAATTCCCCGCAATGCCGTGGACTGCGGGGGGTCTTCCGGTGATGATCGAGAGGTTGTTTGGATTGGTGAAGCTTGGAATGACGCTGCTCGCGTGAACATGCGCGCCATCCTTGATGAATCGCGCGAAGGTCGGCGCCAATCCGGCTTCGATCGCCTTCTCGACGTAGCCGGGCTCCGACCCATCGAGACAGATCACGACCGTGGGCCGCTCGGGCGCCTTGTAGGCGCGACCGTTTACCGAGACAGTCTTTCCATTGGATGTCATTTTCGCCTCCTTCGCGATTCGGCGCGACGCGCTGTTCAGGCAGTTCTCGCTTTCGGCAACCGCACTACCTGAGATGCCTCGATCAATCGCTCCCGGGATCCGAAGAAATTTCTGCCGCGCTCGCCCTCGAGTGAGTCCGCGATCAGGGCACGCCACTCCTGCGGGTCGATTCCGTAGGCCGCCGGATTGCAGGAGATCCCGAGCATGCCGAGGAAATCCTCGAGATCGTCGGCGCCCTTCGCGAGATCGTCGCCGAAGATCTGCTTCAAGCTGTTCTCGCAGAGCCCACCGACGCCCCACACGCTGCGCAACACCATCGGCAGGGAGAACGAGCAGGCGATGCCGTGCTGCACACCATGGTGCAGCGTGATGGGATAGGACAGCGAGTGGGCAATCGCGGTCTTGGTGTTGGAGAACGCCAGGCCGGCGAACAACGCCGCCATCGCCATGCGACTGCGCAGCTCTAAGTTACCGAGATCGCGGACGAGCCTCGGCAACACGTCGAGGACGTCGCGCGCGGCCGCAACTGCGTGGTTGGCGGATACGGGATTGCTGTTGACGTTCCAGAGGCTCTCCAGGGCATGTGAGAGCGCGTCGAGACCGGTGCTGACCGTGAGAAGTTGTGGCTTGCCCAGCATCAGGCGCGGGTCGATCACCGCGTGGGTGGGATAGAGCGAAGGGCGCGCCAGCGAATATTTCTTGCCGTTGGCCTCGTCCCAGACGGTGCCCCAGCAGGTGACTTCACTGCCGGTGCCCGCGGTGGTGGGCACCGCGATGATCGGGATCGCCGAAAGACGCTCGGCGCCCGCTTGCGTCTCGAGATAATTCCTGACGAGCGCAAAGTCGCCGCCGGCGGCAGCGAACACCTTGGCGGAGTCGATGACGGATCCGCCGCCGAGCGCCACGATCACGTCAGGCAGCTTGCGGAGGCCACCGAAGCGGGCGGTCTGTTCGGCGAGCAAGCGGTAGTCGGGATTGGGTGCGACGTCGCGGACGACAAGAACCGGCGCGCCGGCGTTATCCGCCAATCTGCGCTCCAGTTGCTGAAAGGCGGGCTCGCCGTAAGTGACCAGCGCATAGGCTCTCGTCCCAATCAGCGAGGCGAGCTTTGCGAAACTGTCGACGCCGAATTCGATCTGGACTGGGTTCGTGTATTTCCAAGCCATCGCGCTTCTCCGTTTTGCGCAAGGCTTAAGGATCATCGAACTATTGACAAATTCATTCTTCGGATACGTGATATTGACTATGTCAATAGTTTTCAGCCAGCTCCGCGCCTTCCACGCCGTTGCCGAACATGGCGGCTTTACAGCAGCGTCGCGCGTTCTCAACGTCGGCCAGCCGACCCTCACGATTCAAGTCAAGGAGCTCGAGCAAACATATGGTGTCGAACTGCTGATCCGAAGATCACGGCGAACGGAATTGACTGAGGCCGGCAAATCGCTGTTCGAGATCACGCGGGGCATCATGAAATTCTGCGACGAAGCGCACGACTTGCTGGCGGCTCACGGAAAGGCAACCAAAGGTCATTTGCGAGTCGCAACCGTCGGCCCTTTCCATGCAACCGAGATCATCGCCGCCTTCAAGCGCGACTATCCCGACGTCCAGATCTCGACTCTGCTTGCCAATTCCGAACGAACCTTTCGACACATAATTGATTTCGAAGCGGATGTTGGAATTCTCGCGGAGGTGCCGCACGAAGATCCGCGGGTAAAAATGATCCCATACCGGACCCATCGGGTTGTTGTGTTCGTCAACCGGGATCACCCCTGGTTCACTCGAAAATCGGTGAAGCTTCGTGAACTGGTTGATCAGCCATTCGTATTGCGCGAACGTGGATCAACAACGCGCCGCGCGTTCGAGGCAACTCTGCGCGCCAAGGGACTTGAGATCAAACCGGTCTTCGAAATTGAAAGCCGCGAAGGGGTGTGGAAGGCGGTCGAGCGCGGTCTGGGCATCAGTGTCGTAGCCGATTTCGAGTTTGTGCCGCACCCACATTTGCGCGCCCTTGAGATCAGCGATCACGCCATCAAGACGCGCTACAGCATTGCCTATCACATGGATCGCGGTCATTCGCCGATCATCAAGGCGTTTGTTGATACGGTTCGACGAATGAAGAATGCGGACGGCAGGAAATAACTTTCCTTGCTGTCAAGGTCTGCCTTGTCTCAAAACTGTTGCCAGGGATCGGAGCGTCTGCGCAGCGGTGCTCCTCGAGCGGGTGCTAACCCACCCAAGCTATTTCGTCGGCACGGGGCGGATCTGCACCGACCCGCGTACAGGTCAGCGCGGCGCACTTGCACGCAAACGATAGCGCGCGACGAAGCTCGTTCGCGCTGGTATCCTTCAACCCGCTCCTGCCGAGCCTGCGCTGCTTGTGCAGAGCAAACAGCAGCGCGGCCTGAAAGCTGTCGCCGGCCCCGATCGTGTCCACGACCTTGATCGCGGGTGCCCCGACTTCTACCGCGCCAGCTACTGGATGCCAGGCCAGGGCCCCCTTTGTTCCGCGCGTGATCACAAAAAGGCTGCAGCCCCGGGCCAGGAGCTGTTCGGCCTTGGCCGCATAGGCCTCATCGCCATAGAGATAGTTGAAATCAACGTCCGACATGCGAACGACGTCCGCGCTGTCGACAAACGTGTCCATGCGGGCGAGATAAGCCGCCTTGTCGGTGACCAGATTGGGCCTGCAGTTCGGGTCGAGCGAGATCGTTGCGGACGACCTAGCGTCGGCGACCATCGCAGCGGTTTCCGCGGCTCCCCTCGTATTGGCCAGGGTCGTCGAGCCGATGTGGATCGCCTCGATGGTCTCGAACGGAATTTTGCCACGCGGATAGCTCCATTCCCGCGAGGCCGTCTCCGCATCATAAAAAGCATAGTGCGACTCGCCTGCCACCATTCGAACGAAGGCGAGCGTGGTCTGGCGGTCGCTGCGCGTGGCATAACGAAGGTCGACGCCGGACGACGCGGAGTGGTCGGCGATCATACGGCCGAACAGATCGGTTGAGACGCCGCCGACAAAGCCTGTCGGCACGCCAAGCCGCGCAAGGCCGACGGCGACATTGAGACAGGAGCCTCCGACTGCCGGCCGCACCGCCTCCCGGCCGTCTGCGGCCGTAACGGGCACGAAATCGATCAACGCATCGCCACAGCTTAGCAGCATCGTTCAGCCCTTTTCGAAACTAGCCGCCGTTGATCTCGAAGCCGAGCATCACCTCACGGCTTCCGCGATCAAGCCCTCGTAGCAACTCGTATACCTGCCGCTTCCGGCGATGGAATTCCTGCATGTCCGGCGCGGCCGGCTCGGTCAGGGGACCGAGTGCCGACATCGCGGCCATGGCCTCGCCAAGCGAGGCATAGGTGCCCGCGGCGACCGCCCCAAGCATGGCCGCGCCGAGCAGCACTGGCTCCGCCGTTTGCGGCAGCGCCACCGTGAGGCCGGTCGTATCTGCCATCATCTGCCGCACCAGCGGGCTCCGCCCGGCGCCACCGCCCATCACGATCACCTTGCTGTCGACCCCGTGCGCCCTGAATGCATCGATGACGTCGGCAAGGCCATAGGCGAGCCCGCACAATCCCGCCACGAACAGACGCTTCATCGCCCGGATGTCCGTATCGAGATCGAGGCCAGCGATAACGGCGCGCGTATCGGGATCGGCATAGGGCGAACGATTGCCGAGGAATTCCGGCAGGACGTGAACATCGCGCGCCAGCAGCGCCGCCCTGCTCGCATCTCCGGCTTGCTCGATGATGCGCTTTTCGAGGAATTTGATGATCTCTGTACCTTCGTGCCGTGCTTCGGTGCTCGCTTGCGCATGTGCCGGGTGCGACCGGATCAGGTGATCGATCGCCGCTCCCGCGGCCGATTGCCCGCCTTCGTTCAGCCAGAACCCGGGCACCATGCCGGAGTAGTAGGGTCCCCAAACGCCGGGCACAAAACATGGGTCGACGGTGGTGGCCATGATGCAGGCGGAAGTACCCATGATGTAGGCCAATCGTTCGCAGAGGTCGGCAGTCGCGCCAGACGCGTCCCGGCCGCCGATCGCGCCAACCCCGCCGGCATGTGCATCGATCAACGAGGCGCCGACCGGCGTTCCCGGGTTCAGCCCGAAATCCCGCGCCGCCTGTTTCGTCAGGCCCAACCCAAGCCGCGTGCCGGGCGCGACGATCTCGGTTCCGATTCGGCGATAGTCTTCGGCGACGAAGTCCTCGAGCCCAACGCGCTGAAAATACGGCGCGCTCCAGCGCGCCTCATGCGCGAGATAGTTCCACTTGCAGGTGACCGTACAGGTCGAGCGCGCCTGCGAGCCGGTCGCGCGCCAGGAAAGGAAGTCTGCCAGATCGAAGAAATGCCCGGCGCGGTCGAAACTGTCGCGCAAATGCCGCTTGAGCCAGAGCAGCTTTGGCATTTCCATCTCCGGCGAAATCGAGCCGCCGACATAGCGCAGCACGTCATCCTGCGCCTCATTGATCAGTCGCGCTTCCTCGATCGCGCGGTGATCCATCCACACGATGACATTGCGCCTAACGTCGCCGGATCCACTCACGGTCAGCGGCTCGCCGTCCCGGCCCAACACGACCAGCGAGCAGGTTGCATCGAACCCGATGCCTTTCACGAGGTCGGGCGATATCGCAGCGTCTGCCATGGCGCTGCGGACCGCCGAGACGCAGGCGTTCCAGATATCGGACGAGGATTGCTCGACGACGTCGCCTGCTTCGTGCCAGACTGCAATCGGATGTTTCGCAGTTGCGAGCAGTGCTCCCGTCTCGTCGAAGATTCCCGCCCGGGTGCTCAATGTTCCGACGTCGATGCCGATGAAGGCCTGCCGCATTTCCGCTCCCGTCAGTTTCGACGCAAGCTTACCAGCAAGTGTAGCCACCATCGACAAGAACGATGCTTCCCGTCATCAGGCTGGCCGCATCGGATGCCAGGAACAGGACCACCGAGGCGATCTCCTCGACCTGCCCCATCCGCGCCATCGGCGTGCCGCCGATCCAGGCGTCGTACATGCGTGGGTTGCCTTTCACGAAAGCGTTCAGAGGCGTCTCGATGTAGGTTGGCGCCACCGCATTGACCCGCACGCCGCGCGCGCCCCACTCGGCGGCCAGCGATTTGGTCAGATGATGCACCGCGGCCTTGGAGGCGTTGTAGTAGCACTGCTCCTGTGGCTTGTTGACGATGAAGCCCGACATCGAGCCGATATTGACGATGGTTCCTGCGCCCGCCGCCAGCATATGCTTGCCGAAGGCGCGGCAGCACCAGAAGGTGCCGTTGAGATTGACGTCGATGACGTTCAACCAATGCTCGTCGGTCACGATTTCAGCCGGGGTTTCGCTCCGCGCGATTCCAGCATTGTTGACGAGGATATCCACCCGTCCATGGCGCGAAACAAGCTCATCGGCGACCTTGGAGACGACGCGCGAATCGGTCACGTCCATCAGCGCGACCTCCGCGCTATAGCCTTTTTTGCCCAGGCTGGCGCACGCCTCGTCAGCCACCGCCGCATCGCGATCGGCAATCACGACCCTGGCACCCGCTTCGGCCAGGGCTTCGGCGCAGGCATATCCTATGCCCTGGCCGCCGCCGGTCACGATCGCGGTCTTGCCGGGCAGTTTGAATTTTTCCAGATACATCTTTTGTCTTCCCGTTAGGACCGCAACGATTTGCCACCTTCATCGAAGCGATGGAGGCGCGCGAGGTCCGGCGACAGCAGGACGCGGTCGCCGGCGCTCAAGTCGAGCTCTCCGACATGTCGGGCGGTGAGTGTTCCGATCGGGCCGGCGTCGACGTAGAGGAATGTGTCGCTGCCGAGATGCTCGGCGACCATGATCGTCCCAGGCCAGCCTTCGCCGTCGCGCGCGATCTTGAGGTGCTCGGGACGCACGCCAATCGTGGCCGCGCCGAGACGAGCCGCAGCTTCGCGAGAGATGAAATTCATCTTCGGCGAGCCGATGAAGCCCGCGACGAACAGGTTGGCGGGGCGCTCGTAGAGCTCGAGCGGCGTGCCATATTGTTCGATCTTGCCGCCGTTCAGCACAACGATCCTGTCAGCCATGGTCATGGCCTCAACCTGATCGTGCGTGACATAGATCGCCGTAGTGCCGAGCTGCTTTTGCAGCCGCGTGACCTCCAGGCGCATCTGCACGCGCAGCGCGGCGTCGAGATTTGACAGGGGCTCGTCGAACAGAAACGCCTTCGGCTCGCGGACGATGGCGCGCCCGATGGCGACGCGCTGGCGCTGGCCGCCCGACAATTCGCGTGGCTTTCGATCCAGATACGGCGTCAGATTGAGCGTTGCGGCCGCGGCCTCGACCTTGCGGTTGATCTCACCCTTCGGCAGCCCGGCCATCTTCAGGCCGAACGAGATGTTGCCCCGCACGCTCATATGCGGATAGAGCGCGTAGGATTGAAACACCATCGACAATCCGCGCTTGGCCGGCGGAACGTCGACGACGTTCCTGCCGTCGATCAGGATATTGCCGCCGCTGACATCCTCAAGTCCGGCGATCAGGCGGAGAAGAGTGGTCTTGCCGCAGCCGGATGGCCCGACGAAAACGACGAAGGAGCCGTCGGCGATGTCGAGGTCCGCGCCCTTGATGATATCGACGGGCCCGAACGATTTCTGGACATTCTCGAGCGTGATCTGACCCATGGTTCGCCGCCTTTCTATTACTTGACCGCGCCGAAGGTCAGGCCGCGCACGAGTTGCCGCTGGCTGAACCAACCGAGCACGAGAATGGGCGCGATCGCCAGCGTCGAGGCGGCCGACAGCTTGGCCCAGAACAACCCCTCCGGACTCGAATAGGACGCGATGAAGACGGTCAGCGGCGCAGCGTTCAGGGTGGAAAGGTTCAGTGTCCAGAAGGCCTCGTTCCAGGCGAGGATCAGGTTGAGCAGAAGTGTCGAAGCGAGGCCCGGCACGGCCATCGGCGTCAGAACATAGATGAGCTCGCGGCTGATCGTTGCGCCGTCCATCCGCGCCGCTTCCAGAATGTCCTTCGGGATTTCCTTGAAGTAAGTGAACAGCATCCAGATCACGATCGGCAGATTGCCGAGGCAAAGGATGAGGACGAGACCAGTCAAGGTATCGAGCAATCCGAAATCCCGGTAGATCAGGTAGATAGGCACCAGCACGCCGACCGGCGGCATCATCTTGGTCGACAGCATCCAGAGCAGCACATCCTTGGTGCGTTTGGTCGGCGAGAACGCCATCGACCACGCGGCGGGAATCGCAATCAGCAGCGCGATCAGGGTCGAGCCGCCGGCCACGATGATGGAATTGAGCGCGTGGTGAACATAGTCGCTGCGCTGCTGCACGGTCGCATAGTTTTCCGTGGTCCAGTGAAAGAACAGGAATTTGGGCGGTATGGCGAAGGCATCGAGCTCGGTCTTGAAGCTCGCGAGCACCATCCAGAGGATCGGAAAGAAGATCAGGAAGCCGACCAGCCACGCCCCAATGGTCGAGACCGCCACACGCCTGCTCGTTGCCATTCGCGCCATGCGTCAGGCCTCCAGGTTCCGGCCAACGATCCTGACCAGGAAGAAGGCCACGATGTTGGCGATCACCACGGCCACCAACCCGCCCGCGGAGGCGCCGCCGACGTCGTACTGGATCAGCGCCTGCGAATAGATCAGGAAGGCGATGTTGGTGGTCTGCAATCCCGGCCCGCCACCGGTGGTCACGAAGATCTCGGCGAACACCGTCAGGAGAAATATCGTCTCGATCAGGATCACGACGGTGATCGGCCGCGCCAGATGCGGCAGCGTGATGTAGATGAAGGTCGAGAGTGCGCCGGCGCCGTCCATCTCGGCCGCTTCCTTCTGCTCCTCATCGAGCGATTGCAGCGCCGTCAGAAGAATCAGCGTCGCAAATGGCAGCCATTGCCAGGAGACGATCAGGATGATCGCCAGCATCGGGACATCGTTGAACCAGTCGATCGGTGGCGCGCCGAGCAGCTTCGCGATCCAGGCGAACAGACCTGACACCGGATGCATCAAAAGGTTCTTCCAGATCAGCGCGCTGACCGTCGGCATCACGAAGAATGGCGCGATCACCATCAGCCGCACGATGTTGCGGCCGATGACGGGCTGGTCGAGCAGGAGTGCGAGCGGAATTCCGATCAGAATCGTTAGCCCGAGTACGGAGCCGACCAGCACCAGCGTGTTCTGGAGCGACGCGAGAAAAGCGGGATCGGTCAGGAAATAGTGAAAATTGTCCAAGCCCACGAACTGCACGGACTCGGAGTCAAGCAGATTGTAACGCAGCAGCGAGAAATAGATCGTCAGTGCGAGCGGGACGATCATCCAGATGAACAACAGCGCAACCGCGGGGGTCAGCAGCATCCGCGCGAGTAGCTGCGTCTGTCGGGTCCCTGTCTTTGCTTCCGTTCGCTTCGAAACAGGCGCAGCCAGCCGGTGCAAGGCACCGGATGGCTGCGAGGGGCTTAGCTCGGGAGAGTGAGCCAAGGGAGCCGCCTATTTGATGTAACCGGCGCGCTTCATTTCCCGCTCCGTGGACGACTGTGCTGTAGATAGCGCCGTATCTACGGTGGTCGAACCTGATAGCGCCGCCGAGAACTGCTGGCCGACCGAAGTGCCGATCCCCTGGAATTCCGGGATGGCCGCATACTGCACGCCGACGTAAGGAACCGGTTGTACCGTCGGCTTGTTCGGATCGGCGGCGTCGATTGACGCCAGCGTCAGCTTGGCGAAAGGGGCGACTTTCAGATAGTCGGGGTTCTGGTAGAGCGACGTCCGCGTGCCCGGCGGCACATTGGCCCAGCCTTCTTTGGACGCAACCAGTTTGGTGTAATCCTTGCTGGTTGCCCAGGCGATGAACTTCTCGGCGGCTTCGACCTTCTTGGAGCCTGCGGGAATCGCGAGATTCCACGCCCACAGCCAGTTCGCGTTCTTGCCAAGCCCCGTATTCGGCGCGAGCGCAAAGCCGACCTTGTCGGCGACCTTGGACTCCTTCGGATTGGTGACAAACGATGCTGCGACGGTCGCGTCGATCCACATTGCGCATTTGCCGGCATTGAACAGCGCCAGGTTCTCGTTGAAGCCGTTCGAGCTCGCGCCCGGAGGTCCCGCCTCCTTCATCAGATCGACATAGGTCGCGAGCGTCTTCTTCCATTCGGGCTTGTCGAACTGCGGCTGCCACTTTTCGTCGAACCATCGCGCGCCGTAGGAATTGGCCATGGCAGTCAGGAATGCCATGTTCTCGCCCCAGCCGGCCTTGCCGCGCAGGCAGATGCCGTAGATGCCGGCCTCCTTGTCGGTCAACTTCTTGGCCGCAGTGATCACGAAGTCCCAGGTGGGATTTTCCGGCATCGTAAGTCCGGCCTTCTGGAACAGATCGGCGCGATACATGGTCATCGAGCTTTCGCCGTAGAACGGCGCCGCATAGAGCTTGCCAGAGACGGACACGGCGTCCTTGATCCGCGGCAAGAGATCGGCGGCGTCGTAGTCGGCGCCAAGCTTGTCGAGCGGCACCAGCCAGTTCTTCTTGGCCCAGATCGGCACCTCATAGGTACCGATGGTCAGGACGTCGAATTGGCCGCCCTTGGTCGCAATGTCCGTGGTGACACGCTGGCGGAGCACATTCTCCTCAAGCGTCACCCATTTGACGGTGATGTCGGGATTTTTGCTGGTGAAGTCGCTCGTCAATCCCTGCATGCGGATCATGTCGCCGTTATTGACGGTGGCGATCGTCAGGGTGGTCTGGGCGAGCGAGGGAGTTGAAAGCAAAAGCGCAGCCGCGCCCAGAAGGGCGCCATGGACGTTTTTCACGGTAACCTCCCTTGGTCGCGCTTTGAGCATATGCCCACGCGTTGAGCGTATGTTCACACCAACCAGTGAGCTTGTCAAGCGGACACCTCGGCGTCTCGGCCGGCGGCGCCGAAGAGAATCTGCGCTTCATTCAGGAGGACGCGACGATCTCCGAGCTATCGAGCGAGGATAGCCCGGGCGGTTTCTTCATCGGTGATGAGGCCGTTAATGAGGCGTCCGATCAATGCGGCACCGATCGCCGGAACCTTGGCCTGCCCGATCGCCGCGGCAATCGTCGCGGTGTGCGCCGGAACTTGGGGAGGAATGCTGGTCAAGCGCTTGTTCGTTCCGCCCTTGATGAGACGGCCTTTGGCGTCGTAAGCCCAGCCGGTTACCTCGCCAACGGCGCCAAGCCGCATCATCTCGAACAGTTCCTCGCGGGTGACGAAGCCGTCGACATGCACCTGCGCCTTCTGGTCCATTTGACCGATCCCGATGAGACGCAGATCCGCCTTCGCGGCGATCGCCTTCACCTTGGCGATGGGCTCGATACGAACCATGCGGTTGCGCTCGTCTTCTGAGGACATCAGGAACGGCAGCGGCATGGGATAATGACGGGCGCCGGTGCGGTCGGCGAGCCGCCCGACGGTATCGAAAAAGCTGGCCGAGCCGTCCGCCGAGATGTTGCCGACCAGCGAGACGATCTGATGATTCGGCCGCTCGATCAGCGTGACCCGTTCTACCGCAGCCCGTACCGCGCGCCCGGTGCCCAACGCGACAATAACCGG
Organism: Bradyrhizobium sp. USDA 10063; assembly: GCF_054063735.1. Classification (NCBI taxonomy): domain Bacteria; kingdom Pseudomonadati; phylum Pseudomonadota; class Alphaproteobacteria; order Hyphomicrobiales; family Nitrobacteraceae; genus Bradyrhizobium; species Bradyrhizobium sp. USDA 10063. The sequence goes on from NZ_JBSSGP010000002.1 coordinate 3,847,799, forward strand.
CGTTTCCGGTCGTAGAGTTGAGTCCAGCAGGTTGGCGCAACGTTCCGCGATGCCGGCGGTGGAATGAGGCGATGCCGGATCCGACGGCACGACCTCGCAGTGAACGAGATCGAAACGATCCTTGAGCTTCGACGCCAGTTCCATGCATGCGGCAATAGGGTGTTCGAGGCGGAAGGTGATCAGCCGTTCCGCAAGACACAACGACACCAGCCGCTGCGCAGAGGCGCGCGAGACCTGCAGCATCTTTGCGATCTCATCCTGGGTGTGACCGGCGATGAAATAGAGCCAGCCGGCGCGCGCGGCGTCGTCGAGACGGGATTTTTCGCTCTCGGGTGCCGCCATGGAAATCAGCTATCCCTGGCTCCAGAAGTCTGTCATCCGGCAAAACACGCGATCGGCACCGGCATCGTATAGTATGCCGTGCCCGTCGCGCGAGTGGTAGTGGCTGCCGCCGACAAATCCCCACACTGTCATGCCGGCGGCCTTCGCTGCGGCCACACCGCTGACGCTGTCTTCGATGACCAGGGTGCGCGCCGGCGCGGCCTGCATTTGCGCGGCCGCGTAGAGAAAGAGATCGGGCGCGGGTTTGCCGCGTGCCACCATCTGCGCCGTGTACAGCCGATCGCCGAAATGCGCCGCCAGCCCGGTCAGTGCAAGCGACAACGAGACCCGGTCCAGATCGCTGGATGAAGCGACACAAAAGGGCGTCTGCAGGCGCGACACCAGCGAACTGATGCCGGCGATGGGCTGCAGCGAGTGTTCAAATCGCTCACGTACCCGAACCTTCAGTTTGGCCAGAAACGTCTCGGGAACGAGGCGCCGATCCTCGCGATAGTAATGCAAGACGGCCGCGGTGCTCCGGCCAAGGAACAAGTTGAGCGCGTCGTCCTTGCTGAGTTCAATGCCGCAATCCCTCAGGACTTCAGACAGGCACTGGCAGCTCAGCACCTCGCTGTCCACCAAGACGCCGTCGCAGTCGAAGATGACCAGATCGGGTTTCATCAAGCCATTTGAACATATGCTCTTCGCTTGGGCAATAGCTCAATGACTCTGCCCCCGTACAATGACTCTGCCCCCGTACGAAGTGCAATGTCGCGAACGTTCTGAGCCTGTGCGTCCACCCGGCACTGCCCGTGCATCGATAGGGCGCGGAATGAATTTCACCCAAGGGTGCATTTGAAAACCCGCGCCAGCTTTGTCATGGGTCCTGCATTCCGCGGATCGGCGCCGACGAGCCAGAATCGCAGTGAACGCGGTCAGGCTCGCGAAACACGCGCACGGCATTCTCAGGCCTCATCGGATTCGCTTCCGGCCGCAATTGCTGGCAACTCCCCCATGATCCAGTCCACGACCGAGGCGTGGCGCGGCGTCCAGCCCAAGGCACGGGCGCGGCGCGCCCGCACCCGGCTGTTCGAGCCCAGGGCATAGGTCGCGCGCTCATATCCCCATTCCGAGATCGCGTCCCGCAGCGGCCACGGCTTGGCCTCGCCGAGCCCGAGCGCGGCGCCGATCGCAGCGACCATGTCGCGGAACGATGCCTCGCCGTTCTCAACGAACATGAAGCTGCCGGCCGGCGCTTTCTTAAGCGCAAGCAGATAGAGATCGGCCACGTCGGCAATGTGAACGGTGGACCAGACATTCAGGCCGCGCCCGATGTGCCGGGGAATGCCGCTACGGCGAGCCTGGCGAACCAGCGACGGGATCTGGATGCTTTCCTGATGCGACCCGAGGCCGCGGCCATAGATCAACGTGTTGCAGAGCACGGTCGAGCGCACGCCGCGCGCGGCTGAGCCAGCCACGAAACGGTCGATGGCGACCCGGGCCGCCTTGTCCGGCGTCGGTTGGATGGGCGCGTCATCATCGAAGATCGCATCCGAGGGCTCGCCGGCGGCGTTGTCGCCGACGATGCTCGAACCGGAAGTGTGCAGCAGCGGCCGGTTCGAACCCGCAAGCGCCTCGACCAACGTTTCGACCGCGCCGCGGTGGTCACTGCTTGCGGCGTTCACGACGGCGTCGGCGCGGCGGGCTTCATCGGCCAGGAGGTCGCGATCGTCCAGGCTGCCGAGCACCGGTTCAATCCCGAACCGCCTGACCGCGTCACCTTTCCCGGGGCCGCGCACCAGGCCCCTTACCTCATGGCCGGCCTCGATCAGACGCACGGCGACCGAGCCGCCGATGTATCCACTCGCCCCTGTCACAAATACCTTCATTTCCCGGCGTGCTCCCTTCTGATTTCAGAGATTTAGGGTCGGTGCATTTGTGTCAACAGAGCCGAACGGGCACATTATCTGTGACGTGACGGCACAAATGATGGATGGCAGCGCGACAGACGGTCGCGGTTTGGGTGGAACCGCGCACGATGATCCGATCAAGAACGATGAACTGCCACGAAAGGGCTCGCCCGCGCCCCTATGGGCTTGGTCATGAAGAGGGTATAAGGCGCCGAAACGCACAACCGGATATTGTAGTTCGGGTGGGTGCATGGCACCACCGAACAAGGGTGCGGCCAACATCTCGTGTCGGGATATGCAGGCCGGTTGGGGTGGGAATCCTGGCGTGAGAACGATGCCGCGGCGCGCGCCCGGATGGAATTGAACGATGACCAAAGAAAAGAGCGAATTGCTGAGATCGCTCACCATTGATCGCAGCGGAACCAAGGTGGAGCAATCAGGCCGCCGCTGGTTGCCGATCTCCGCGACCGTTGCCGCCTGTGCGATCGCCCTTGCGGCCTTGGGCGTATACGAATTTCGCGGGCAAGACTCCTCCAACCAAGCGGCACCGCAGCCAACCGCGCCGACGCGGCAGCAAACGCCGCCCCCTCAACAACAGGCTGCACCAAGCGGCCGGGACGCCGGCAGCCTGGCTGCATCCGGCTATGTGGTTGCGCGTCGCAAGGCAACCGTTGCGGCCGAGATCACCGGCAAGGTGGTCGAGGTCTTTATCGATGAAGGCATGACGGTGACCGACGGGCAAATCGTCGCGCGGCTCGACAGCGTGCTTGCCGAAAAGGACTATGAGCTGGCGCGCTCGCGCGTTGAGACCGCCGATGCTGCGATCGCCGCGATCACCGCCGACCTGCAGGATGCCAGCCGAATCATGTCGCGGGTGCAGACCTTGTCGCAGAAGAATTTTGCGACCGAGGCCGATCTGACCAAGGCACAGGCCCGGGTCGGCGTGCTGACCGCACAACTGCGCCAGGCGCAATCACAGTTCGAGACAGCCAAGATTGACGCCAAGCGCAGTGCCTCGGTGCTCGACAAGCATCAGATCCGGGCGCCGTTCGGAGGGGTCGTGATCGACCGTAGCGCGCAGCCCGGCGAAATGATCTCACCGATGTCGGTCGGTGGCTTCACCCGGACCGGCATCTGCACCATCGTCGACATGGATTCGATCGAGATCGAAGTTGACGTGAACGAGGCCTTTATCGGCAGGGTAACCCCCGGCGGGGCCGTGAACGCCGTGCTTGACGCCTATCCGGACTGGACAATCCCCGCTTCGGTCATTGCAATCGTACCGACGGCAAACCGCGAGAAAGCCACCGTCAAGGTGCGCATCCGCTTCGAGCAAAAGGATGCGCGCATTCTGCCCGACATGGCGGTTAAAGTGAATTTTTTGCCTGACGGACGGGCAAGTGGTGCGCCCGCGACGGACACCACCGCGGCGAACTCGTCGCAGTAGCATTCAGGGAGAGAAAAGTGACCGCCGAATCTCCGATGGTACGTCTCACCGGCGTAAGCAAGCGCTTCACCAAGGGAAAGGAAACGATCTCAATTTTCGATCATCTCGATCTGGCGATTCCCCGCGGCGATTTCATCGCGGTGATGGGGCCGTCGGGTTCGGGCAAGACGACGCTGCTCAATTTGCTCGGCGGCATTGATCACGCCGACGCGGGCGAGATTGCGGTGGCCGACCGGCGCATCGACGGCCTCTCCGAGGGTGAGCTGGCGGCCTGGCGCGCCGCCAATATCGGCTTCATCTTTCAGTTCTATAATTTGATGCCGATGCTGACCGCCGCGCAGAACGTGGAGCTGCCGCTGCTGCTCACCAGACTGCGCAGCAAGGAGCGCGCGGTACGTGTTCAGACGGCGCTGGCGGTGGTTGGGCTGGCCGATCGCATCAAGCACCGTCCGCGCGAGATGTCCGGCGGCCAGCAGCAGCGTGTTGCGATTGCGCGCGCCATCGTCTCGGATCCCAACCTGCTGCTGTGCGACGAACCGACCGGCGATCTCGACCGTCACTCCGCCGACGAGATTCTTTCGATCCTGCAACTGCTCAATGGCGAGTTGGGAAAGACCATCGTGATGGTCACCCACGACCCCGCCGCGGCAAACTATGCCAAGCGCATCCTGCACCTCGACAAGGGCCGTTTCGTCGAACGGGAGCTTGCCGCGTGAACGACTTCGACCTGGTGCGGAAGAACCTGTTCCGCCGCAAATTGCGCGCCATACTGATGATCGTCTCGATTCTGATCGCCTTCATGATCTTCGGCGTGCTCGCCGGATTTTACCGCGCCTTCACGGCCGGCGAGGATCGCGCCGCCGCGGATCGAATGATCACGGTCAACAAGATCAACTTCACCCAGCCGCTCCCGATCGCCTATTACAATCGCGTGCGCGCGGTGGAAGGGGTGCGGCAGGTGACCTTCGCCAACTGGTTCGGCGGCTATTATCAGGATCCGAAGAATATCTTGATAACGCTTGCAGTCGAGCCGACGACTTATTTCGACGTCTATCGCAGCGAGTTCGACGTTCCGCCCGACCAGCTTCAGGCCTTCATCCGCGATCGCGGCAGTGCGCTGATCGGCGACTCGCTGGCGCGGAAGTGGGGCTGGAAGGTCGGCGATCGCATACCGGTCGCGAGCAACATCTTCAGCCAGAAGAGTGGCGGACACACCTGGGACTTCACCATCGCCGGCATCGTCAAGGGCAAGGCCGCGCACATCGATACCAACTTCCTGCTGTTTCAGTATGCCTATTTCGACGAGACCCGCTCATTTGGCAAGGACACGATCGGCTGGATGATCCTGCAGACCACATCGCCGGAGAACAATGACCGCGTGGCGAAAACGATCGACGCGATGTTCGCCAATTCCACCGCCGAGACCTCGACCGACACCGAAAAGGCGTTCGGGAAAGCGTTCGCGGCGCAGTTCGGCAACATCGCACTGATTGTGTTCCTGGTGGTTGGCGCAGCCTTCGTCACCATCCTGATGATCGTCGGCAATACCATGGCGTTGTCGATCCGGGAGCGCACCCGAGAGATCGGAGTGCTCAAGACACTCGGCTTTTCCGGCCCTCGGATCCTGGGATTAGTGCTCGGCGAATCCATATTGCTGGCTCTGCTGGGCGGATTGCCGGGCCTGGCGATTGCGGCGTTGATTGCGATGGCGCTGCGCGCGAGCCTTGCCAACGTCGCGCCGGCTTTTGCCGTATCGCCCGTTATCGCACTCGAAGGAGTCGCGCTGATGATCGCGCTGGGGCTGATCACCGGGATCATTCCGGCGGTCAACGCCATGCGGCTCAAGATCGCAGCCGCACTTGGACGGGGATAAAGATGCGTTCGCTCCTGCTTCAGGTGGCGGCGGTCACCTCCATCAATCTCAAGAGCATTGCGCAGCGGCGCTGGCTATCGCTCTCGACGGTGATTGCGATTGCCCTGGTGGTGATCGTGCTGCTCGCATTCCTGGCGATGGCCAATGGGTTCCAGCGCACCATCGCGGGATCAGGCGCCGACGATATCGCGATGGTGCTGCGGGCCGGCTCGCAGGCCGAGATCAACAGCACCGTGAGCCGCGATCAGGTGCGGCTGATCGAGGATGGACCCGGCATTGCACGAGGTGCCGACGGCAAGCCTCTGATCTCGCCGGAACTCTATCTTGTGGTCGACGGCCTCAAGCGGTCCACCAGGACCAAGGCCAACCTGCCGCTGCGCGGGATCGGCGAACAGGGCGCGGCGTTACGCAAGAACATTACCCTCATCGCGGGCCGCATGTTCAATCGCGGCAGCAACGAGGTGGTTGTCGGCAAGGCGCTGCTGCGGGAGTTTGAAGGATTTGATCTCGGCAGTACCGTCTCGTTCGGCGCCACGCGCTGGAGCGTCGTCGGCGTATTCGAAGCCGGCGGCAGCGTTTTCGAATCCGAGATCTGGGCCGACCTTTCGGTGGTGCAGAGCCTATTCAACCGCAACAACATCGTCCAGACGGTGCGCGCCCGTCTCACCGGACCGGATGCAATGAACGAGCTTAAAAGCTATAGCGAGAACGATCCGCGGTTGAAACTTGACGTCAAATCCGAAGCAACCTACTTCGCGGAGCAGGCGTCGCAGACCTCGGATCTGATCCAGAAACTCGGCTGGCCCTTGGCGATTGCGATGGCGTTAGGCGCGCTCGCGGGCGCGCTCAACACCATGTATTCGTCGGTCGCAGCCCGCGCGACCGAGATCGCGACCCTGCGGGCCATCGGCTTTGGCGGCTTCCCCGCTTTCGTCGGCACGCTGGCCGAATCGCTGCTGCTTGCCGCCGTCGGTGGCGTGCTCGGTGCAGCCGCGACATATCTGATTTTCGATGGCGTCACGGCCTCCACTCTGGGCGGCAACTTCACGCAGGTGGTGTTTGACTTCAAGCTCAGCCCGCGGCTGATTGGTGAGGGCGTCGCGCTCGCGCTGATCGTCGGGTTGATCGGTGGATTATTTCCCGCATTCCGCGCCGCGCGATTGCCGATCGTGGAAGGACTCTACGCACACTGAGCGTCGCGTGCCGCGAGCAAGCGACGTCTCGTCAAATCGTGCATCGATGCGCCTGCGGTCATGTCCGTCTGATCCGCGCCCACGCGGCTCGGTTGACGTCGTTCATCAGCAGTTGGACATCATAACCCGGGACTACGGGAAGTCGGGTTCGCGGCGCGCTGGAAACTGTCCCGGCAGGGATTCATTCCCCTGGGCTAGGCGCCCGCCTCGGAGGTCCCACCGACGCGCGGGGGATGAATTCGCTGGGCACCAGCACGTGACGGGCCTCCTGCACGTCGTGGTTTCGGATTCGATCGAGAAGCATGCCGGCGGCGATCCGGCCGATTTCGCCTTGATCCCAGCCGATGACGGCAATCGGCGGCGTGACAAGTTCCGCGAGTTCGGAATGGCCGGACGCGATAACCGAGACATCATCGGGAATCCGCAAGCCCCTTCCCCGCACCGCGCGCAGCACGCCCGACAGCATGTCGATGCCGCCGGAAATCACCGCTGTCGGTGGATCACGCTGGCCGAGCATCGCCGAGGTGATACGGAATCCTGCGCCCGGCAAGAAACTGCCGGTCTGGATCAAGGATGGGTCGGGCTGCAGCCCCCGCGCCGCGTAGGCCTCCCGATACCCGCGGATGCGTTCACTTGCCGGATAAAGCCCGCGCTCACCCGTGATCAGCGCCACGCGGCGATGACCCAGATCGAGCAAATGGCCGACGGCGGCACGCATGCCACCCGCGTGATCCGCCATGACCGCATCGGCCCACGGCGTTTGAGCGCGATCGATCAACACGATCGGAATGTCGAGCCCGCGCAGGAATGCCTCGAACTCGCCCTCGATCGGCGTGTAAGGCCCCATCATGACGCCGTCGGCCTGCCGGCTCGACAGGCGGCTCAGCAGTTCGCGCTCGCGCTCCTCCCGGCCCTCCGAGTTGGAGATGACCAAGGAAAAACCCTCATCGTCGAGCACGTCGTGCGCCGCCTTCACGAAGCCGGCGAGTTGGGGGATGTTGATCTCGCGCAGGATGCAGCCGATCGTATGCGTCGAGCGGATCCGCATGCTCCGCGCCACGGCGTTCGGCGCATAGCCGAGCTCGTCGATCGCGCGCTGGACCTTTCGGCGGACGTCGGGACGAACCGTGGCATTAGCGTTCAGGACACGCGAAACGGTGCCGGTCGAAACGCCAGCCGCGGTCGCCACGTCGCGAATCGTCAGCTTGCTTCCACGGCCCGCTATCTGCCGATTTGTCATCGTCTCCACCTGAGGTCCGAACTCACTTTAGCGCATGCGGCGCTGAAGTGAATTCCGCGACCTCAACCTTCGAACGCACCGATCAGATCTCGAAGGCCCACTGCTCTGCTGCCAAGGTATATTGTCCACCTTCGCGTCGCATATGGCCAAAGCCGGGAAAATGCAAATGCATTCCGCCGATCAGCATGTCGTCGGTCACCACCATGTCGAAAATCATCTGCCGCGCCTTGGCCGCGGCTTCGGGGTCGGTGTCGAACTCCATAGTGACGTTCGGGAGCGCCACCTGGATCTCGGGCACATGCACCGTGTCGCCCCACACGACCATGGACCGGCCGCCGGAGGAGACGACGTAAGCGGTATGGCCAGGCGTGTGACCGGGGATAGGAATCGCGGTGACGCCCGGCAGCACCTCGCCGCTGCGGAAGGTGCGGACGCGGTCGGCAGCCATATAGGGTTTGAGCTGGGTCCGGCCGGCCTCAAAATAGCGGCGGCGGGGCCGCTCGGCCGCCTTCGCCATTAGCTCGTCGTTGAACCAGTGATTGACCTCGTTTTCATGCACGATGACCTCGGCATTGGGAAACAGTCTCGTGCCGGTCGCCGCGTCGGTCAGCCCGTTGGAGTGGTCGGGATGGACATGAGTGAGCAGCACGCCATCGACGGAGGCCGGCTCGATGCCTGCTGCCGCAAGATTGTCCGGCAGGCGACCGCAGGTCGGCCCCATCAGATCGGCGGAGCCGCAATCGATCAGATAGGTCCGGCCGTCCACACGCAACGCGAAAGCATTCACCGAAATGCGCGGCGGCGAGATCCGGTGATCGCGGGCGAGAATGGCCTTGGTTTCCTGCTCCGGAATGTTGCGGAAGATCGAGTACCCCATGTCGACGTAGCCGTCACTTAGCCCCGTGACCAGCACGTCTCCCAGTCTGCGGTGGTAGACGCCGGCGACTTGCGCCTCGGGAAACCTGCTCATCGGACACTCTCCTCCCAAAGTCGGGCGACGACAGCGGGATCGTCGCGTCTGTGATGCCAGCTTCGGCCGACGCGAAGTCCGGTTCTCGACCAAAGTCGAATCTCCATCAGCGCGTAAGCCCAGGCCACCGCGAACACGTCAATCACCGGTGCGCCGGCGATCTCGCGCACGCCATGACGGACGAGAAGCTCGGCAAGCACGCCTTCGGCCGGAATGATCACATCGGCGCCGCGCGCCACCAGGCGTTCGGCCGCGGCAGCAAAATTGGCGATCACCGCTGCCGGGTCGGCATAGGCGGCGGCCAGCGCCGGCTCGTCGAGCGGCGGATCGAGGGCGACGACATCGAGCACGCGTGCGCCAAGCCCATGCTTGTCGACCGCAACCTTCGTCATCCATTGCACCGCCGGCGCGTTCGACACCAGCGCCACGTAGCGTCCGAGCGAGCAACCGACCAGAAGGCCACTTTCCGTCAGCGAGGCGATGGGAATGTCGACAGCGGAACGGATCTCGCGCAGGAACGGCTCGCTGAAGGAGCCGATCACGAAGGCCTCGTAGCCCTCCTGTTCCGCCCTGATCGCATTGTCGATTACGCGGCCGAGAATGCGGTGATAGGCATAGGCATTGCCGAGCACAGCCGTGGCCGACGCTCCGCCGTAGCTACCGAAAGGAAGACCATGCACGACAAGCTCGGCGTCGTTGCCGAGGATTTCCGCCGCATGCGCCTCCAGCGCGCGCTTGTAGACCGCCAGGTGGTCGAGTTCGTTGACCGACTGGTGCCAGATGCGGGGCTTCGAGCCTCCACCGGATCCTGTTCCTGTCATGCGTCGGTCCGATCGCTCGTCAGGCGCAGCGAGCGCAACGAGCCGATCTCTTCCAGGCGCCAGAGCTGCTCGAACAAGTCACCTGCATGGGCACGGCCGAACGCACGCGTCGCGCAGTCCAGGAACTTGTCCCTCAGTTCATCGCGCGTGAGCGGCGCCTGCCAGCTCCCCTTGGCATGCACCACAGGTGCGTATTCCAGCACCTCGCCTGAATCGAGCACAACGCTCACCCGGTCCGATGGCGCAAAAGGCTGGTCGCCGGACATGATCTCGTCGGTCGTCGTGCAGCGCACCTTGGCGAAGGTGGCGCCGACATCGGGCCGCGTGACGAATTGATCGGTCAATTCGGCAAGGCCGACCCGGCGCGCGATGAGCGCGGCGGCCATCGCGAATTCCATGCTGAATTTTGCCTCCAGCCCCGTCTGCGGATTGCTGTTGCGCAACATCAGCTTTTGCGTGACGCCGGTATGAACCCGAATCTCCCTGACGTCATTGGGGTTCAGCTTGTGCTGATCGACGAGGCCCAGCATCGCGTCGATCGAGCGATGCGTGGCATAGCAGGTCGGATAACGCTTCACATTGATTCCAAGCTCAGCCAGTCGCCAATGCTTGCCGATGTCGAGCGTGCCACCCTCGATCCTTGGTGCGCCGGATGGTGAATGGGCGCGCAGGAACCCGGTTCGGTGTTCCAGCACGTCCAGCGAAGCCGTGAATCCCTGGTCCGCCAGCCGTGCGGCGAGCACCCCCGATTGCGCGGTGCGGCCGGCGTGAAGCGATTTCGTCATCGTGCCGAAATTGGCGACGAGACCCGAGGCGAGTGAGGCAGCGATCGCGATCGCGTGCGCTGTTTTCTCGGAATCGAGGCCGCGCAGGCGGGCGCATGCCGCTGCGGTTGCGAGCGCCCCCATTACCGCAGTCGGATGGAAGCCGCGCTCGTGCAGGTGCCCTGGTTCGAGATCTGCGAGCTGGGCCCACAGCTCATAGCCCGCGACATAAGCGGCAACCGCATCGGCACCATCAGAATCAAGCGACCAGCCTTCGGCCAGGATGGTTGGAACGAGTACTGCGCTCGGATGGCCGGCAAGCGCTACATCGTCGTAGTCGAGCACATGCGCGGCGACGCCGTTGACGAGTGCGGCATCCGGCGCCGCGAGGTTGCGGCCCGAGGGAATTTCAGGCGCCCCGTCGTTCTGGGTGGACGGTGCGAGCATGGCCGCGACGATGCGCACCGGTTGCTCGGCCGCGCCTGCGATCATGACGCCGACGCAATCGATGATGCCGATGCGCGCGGCCTCCTTGCACCGGTCGGGCAAGTCCGCCGGCCTCAGACCCGCGACGAACTTTGCAGTCTCACGTGTGATATCAAGCATGATCGCCTCCTCAATAGGATCGGGGAAGACCGAGCACGTGCTGCGCCACATAGGCGAGCACCATGTTGGTCGAGATCGGGGCCGTCTGGTAAAGTCTGACCTCGCGCCACTTGCGCTCGACGTCATATTCCTGCGCAAAGGCGAAGCCGCCATGGGTCTGGAACGCCGTATCGGCCGCCTTCCACGTCGCTTCGGAGGCAAGCAGCTTGGCGATGTTGGCATCAGCACCGCACGGGCGCCCGGCCTGGAATAGGGCCGCGGCGCGCCGCGCCATCATGTCGGCCGCCTCGAGCTCGGCGTAGGCGCGCGCCAGCGGAAACTGGACGCCCTGGTTCTGTCCGATCGGACGGCCGAACACGCTGCGCTGGTTGGCGTAGGCGACACCCTTGTTGAGCAACCAGCGTCCATCGCCGACGCATTCGGAGGCGACCAGGATGCGCTCGGCGTTCATGCCGTCGAGGATGTAGCGAAATCCCTGCCCTTCCTCGCCGATCAAATTCTCCGCCGGCACCCGCAAGTTCTCGATAAAGACTTCGGTGGTGTTGTGGTTGATCATCGCCTTGATCGGGCGGATCTCCAGGCCATTGCCCTTGGCCTCGCGCAGATCAACGAGGAACACCGAAAGTCCCTCAGGGCGACGCTTCACCTGATCGAGCGGCGTGGTCCGTGCCAGCAGCAGCATGAGATCGGAATAGAGCGCGCGCGAGGTCCAGATCTTCTGGCCATTGATCACGTAGACGTCGCCCTGACGCTCCGCCCGTGTTCTGAGCTGGGTGGTGTCGGAGCCGGTGTTGGGTTCGGTCACGCCAAAGGCCTGCAGCCGCAGCTTTCCGGCGGCGATATCCGGAAGATAGGTGCGCTTTTGCTTCTCGCTGCCGTGACGCAGCAGCGTGCCCATGATGTACATCTGCGCATGCGCCGGGCTCGCCGTGCAGCCATTGGCATTGATCTCTTCCAGGATCACCGCCGCCGCGCGCAGCGGCAGGCCGGAGCCGCCATATTCCTCCGGAATGAGGGCGCCGAGAAAGCCGGCCTCGGTCAGGGCGGCGACGAATTCGGCCGGATAGCCGCTGCGCTCATCGAGCGCCCGCCAATATTCGCCGGGGAATCTTTCGCAGATTTTTCGGACCGTGCTGCGCAGCTCCGGAAAATCCTCGCCCAGCACAACCGTGACGTCCGCCTCGGCCTGGTGGGAAGCATCGTGATAGTTCATACAGTATCCTTTCAGACGGCAACCCGGGCAGGCGGGCGGTAGGTCTTCGGCAATCCGGCGCGAGCGATGGCGCCGGAGAACCGCTCGCCCGGCAGCCAGCTTTCGACTTGCCCGCGCAATGCAATCAGCGCTTCGATATCGGCGCCGGTATCGAAGCCGAGTTGCTCCAGCAGGAACACGGTGTCTTCAGTGTCGATGTTGCCCGTCGCGCCCGGCGCGAAGGGACAGCCACCAAGTCCCGCGAGCGACGCATCGAAGGCGCGAACGCCCGCTTCAAGCGCGGCCGTGACGTTGGCGAGACCGAGGCCGCGCGTATCATGAAAGTGGCACGCGACGGGCACGCGCGCGACGGCGGCGATCACCGCCTTCATTAACCGGCGGACCTGACCCGGATCACCGTAGCCGACGGTGTCGGCGACGATGATCTCATCGGCTCCCATTTCGGCAAGCCGCACCGCGATCTCGACGACCCGCGCTTCCGATACCGATCCGGAAATGGTGCAACCGAAGGCCGTGGCAATGCCAGCGCCGAGCGCAATCCGCGCGCCGGCGCGTTGATCACGCGCTGCGACGATGCGCGCGAAATCCTGCAACGATTCCTCGGTGCTGCGACGGACATTGGCGAGGTTGTGCTCCTCGCTCGCCGACAGCACGTAATTGACCTGCGCCAGATCCAGCGCGAACGCGCGCTCCGCGCCGCGCAGATTTGGCACCAACACCGAGGGCCGGCAGCCGCTGATCGCGATTGCACCGCGGGCCACCTCCTCCGCATCGGCAAACTGGGGAATCACTTTTGGCGGCACAAAGGACGTCACCTCGATCTCGTTGATGCCCGCCTCGACCATGGCGCGACACCACGCGAGCTTGCGCGCGCTTGGCAGGATCGCCTTCACCAGTTGCAAGCCATCCCTCGGCCCGACCTCGCGAACATGAGCTTTCTCACGCATCTCGCGTCTCCATTACTTGCCCTGGAAGTTTGGCTTGCGACGCTCGTTGAAGGCGAGCACCCCTTCGCGGCGGTCCGCGGTCGGGACCAGGCGGTTGTAAGCCTCGATCTCGAACGCGAGACCGTCCGCAAGCGACATCTGCAGGCCGCGATGAATCGCCTGCTTGGCCTGACGAACCGAGATCGGGCCATTGCCGGCGATCCGTTCGGCGATGGAGAGCGTTGCCGTCAGCAGTTCCTCGGGCGGCAGTACGCGATTGACCAGCCCCCAGCGTTCCGCCTCCTCGGCTGTGAACGGCAGGCCGGAAAGGATCACTTCCTTGGCGCGGCGTTCGCCGATGGCCCGCGGCAGGTTCTGTGTGCCGCCAGCCCCGGGCATGATGCCGAGCGTCACCTCAGTCAGTGCAAAGCGCGCGTTGGTCGCGGCGTAGACGAAATCGGCCGCGGCCGCGATCTCGCAGCCACCGCCATATGCGGCGCCGTTCACCGCCGCAATAACGGGAACCGGGCAAGCCAGGATCGCGCGCAGCATGCGCTCGAACACAAGATGCTGAGCCTGCCACGCATCGTCCGTCATCCCGTTGCGCTGCTTGAGGTCGCCGCCGGCGCAGAACGCCTTTGCGCCGCTCCCGGTCAGAATCGCAACACGCAGTCCTTCGAGATCGACGGTGAGCCCCTCGAACAGCTCCATCAGGTCGAGACCCATCTGGGTGTTCATGGCATTGGCGGCGTCCGGCCGGTTCAAGGTGACCAGCAGGACGTGATTGTCGCGCCGTTCTGCCGTGATGGTTTCGAAATCACTTCGCATTGGCTGTCTCCGTGCTGGCGGATGTCCGAAGGATGGCGTTGTGCTGACCTAGCGTCGGAGCCGGCGTGCGCGCTCGGGGGCGCGCCCCGTTGAAGGCAAGGGGAATGCCGACCAGCTCGATGTCGTCGTCACAACGCACCGTCATGTCGAGCGCGCGGGTCTGCGGATGCTTGGCGACTTCATCAATGCCGAGCAGCGGCGCATTGGGCACCCCGGCCTCGTCAAGCAGCTTGCCTAGCGCCTCGCCCGCATATTGCCGCACCGCGGCTTCGATCTGCGGCAACAGCCGTTCGCGGTTGACGACGCGCGCCGCGTTGGTGGCGAAAGCGGGATCGGACGCAAGCGCATCGAGTCTCAATGCGCCGCAAAGTTTGCGGAATAGATTGTCATTGCCAGCGGCAATCATCAGCCAGCCATCGGATGCCTCGAACGCCTGATAGGGCACGATCTCCGCCGTGCCCGAGCCGTAGGGCCTGCGCACTTCGCCGGATGCCGCGTAGCCGGCAAGCGGCACGGTCATCCAGGCAAGGCCGGTCTCGTAGAGCGACGTCGAGACGATCCGTCCCTTGGCGCCGCCCTTGCGCGCAACCAGCGCGGCGAGCAGGCCGATCACGGCCCACATGCCCGACCCCATATCGATCAGGGAAACGCCGACCCGCACCGGCGGCCGTCCGCCCTCGCCCGTGACGCTCATGATCCCCGTTGAGGCCTGCGCGAGTGGATCATAGCCCGGCTTGCTCGCGAGCGGCCCCTTGGTGCCGAACGCCCCGATGTCACACCAGATCAACGCAGGCTTCTCGGCACGCAGGGCGTCGGCCGTAAGCCCGAACCTGTTGAGAATGCCTGGCCGCAGATTCTGGATCACGGCGTCAGCCTGCGAAAGAATGAGCGCCTTCAGCTCGCGGCATTCACGGACATCGCTGAAGTCGACCGTCACGTCCTCCTTGCCGCGGTTGAGGCAGTGAAAGGCGCTGGCAGTCTCGTTCCAGAATGGAGGCCCCCAGCCCCGCGCATAGTCGCCGCTGTTCGGATTCTCGACTTTGATCACGCGTGCGCCGAGATCAGCCAGGATCAGCCCGGCATAGGGCGCGGCCACGCTGTGACCGAGCTCCACGACGGTGATGCCTTTCAGCGGCTTGTCGATCTCATCCATTACATTCTCCTCGATGGAGCGAAGCGCCATTCGCCATCTTCATCATTCACCCGAGATTCCCGACCCAGGCCTCAGGACTTATCCATCGCGTTGTCGGCCACGAGCACCGCGCCATTGACAAAGCTCGCCCGGTCCGACAGCGCGAATACGATCAGATTGGCAAGCTCCTGCGGCGAGCCCCAGCGCGTGTTGCGCATCGCATTGTTCTCGGACCAGCGCCGCCGTTCAGCCTCGGCTTCGTCGGCGCTCAGATTGCGCTTGGCGAGCTCACGCTCCCATTTCGCGAAGCGCTCCGGCGTGTTGACGAAGCCGGGAACCACACAGTTGATGCGGATGTTGTGCGGCCCGAACTCGTTGGCCAGGATCTTGGAGAAGCGGATCTCGGCCGACTTGGCCGGCCCGGTGCAGGACGAAAGGAAAGGCGGCATCGTCACCATGATGCCAGTCTCGCCCGAGACGTTGACGATACTGCCGCCTTTCTGCTGGATCATGACAGGAATGATGCGCTGGCAAATGCGAAACTGGGCGAAGAAATTGATCGCCATGCCGTACTGCAATTCCTCGTCGGTGACCTCGAGGAACGGCTTGTAGGTGCCGGTGCCGGCATTGTTGACGAGGATATCGATGCGGCCGAGACGGTCGCGGGCGACCATCGGCAGTCGCTCGATCTGCTTCAAATCGGTTACGTCGAGCGACAAAGTCTCGACCTTCTTGCCGGTGGTCTTCTCGATGTCGGCGCGCGCCTCATTGAGCGCATCCTCGCGCCGTGCGCAGATGAGTACCTTGACGCCTTCTTCGGCCAGTAGCCGGCATGTCTCGAGGCCGATGCCTTTGCTGCCGCCGGTGACGATGGCCGTCTTGCCTTCCAATCCGAGTTTCATCTGTTTTCTCCCTGAAGCGAGGTAATGCGATCGAGCAGCACGCGGATCGGCATCGTTCCGCCATTGCGCGCGGAGGCAAAGACGTCAGCAGCCAGCCGGCTTGCGGCGCCGGGTGGGAATCCCGATCGTGCCATCCGCGCTTCGAGCACTTCGGTTGCGCGCGCCTCGTCCTGGAAGACCAGCGTCCTCGGCGCTTCGCGCGCGGTGCGGTGGTGGCGGCCGCCATCGTCCATCTCGATCTCGATGGTTGCATCAAGATGCGTCCCGACATCGTCAGGCAGCACCGTTGTCTTCTCGACCAGTGCCAAGATCTCTCGATCCCGCTGGTGCTCGGCGCCCATCTCGTAATCAAGCCGGCCGTAGCGAAGCATGGCGGCAACCGCGAAGGCGGAGCTCGCCTGTGTCTGGACGATGCTCGTAAATGGTCCCTTGAAGGATGTCCCGGGATATTCGGTGTAGGGACGCCAGATCGTCACCGTGATCCGCCTGGCGCGCCCAAGATCGATGCCGTCACCGTGGAGCAGCCTGGCTGCAATCACCGCTGACATGTTGTCGCCGAGGGTGGCGAACGGCTTGGCCATGACGCCGAGCATCGTCGCTGGATCGGGATCCTTCAGCCAAGCCTCGGGCGTGTGGTCGAGGCCGGCAAGCGAACGTAGAAAACCCTTCGGCCCTTCCAACGCATCGGGCGCACCTTGCACGCCGCGCGCGGCGAGCTCAGCGGCAATGAACCCGCCGTGAGCGGCGCGTCCGTTCTGCACGCGCCATTCGTCCGACCCGCAGCGCACCGGCTCCAGCGTTCCGCCTGTCGTGGAGGCCGCAATGGCGACCGCGTTGGTGGCCCACGACGAATCGAGACCGAGCGCTGCGGCGCCCGCCGCGGCCGCGGCGATGGTGCCGAATGTCGGACTGGTGCGCACGCCGCGCCCGATCAGGCCGCGGGCAACGCTCTCGCCGGCGCCGAGCCATTTCAGCGTGGCGTATCCGGCCGTGAGCGCATTGAGAACGACGCGCAACGACGCATCGCGCGCGTCACCCAGGCACACTGCCACCGGTGAGATCAACGATCCCGGATGGGTCCACGAATCGTGGTCGGTATCGTCCTGGAAGTGCGCATGCACGGCAATGCCATTGGCAAGCACCGCTTCGGACAATGGCACATGTTTGCCGTTGGCCCAGATCCGCGCACTTCGCGGGCCCGGCATTACATCCGTCGTCATCGCCCGCGCGGCCTTGGCCGTCGGCTCGTTACGCGACGCCAACGCAAGCCCAAGCGAGTCGAGGAGGCAGATCGCCGCCTTCACGGAGATCTCAGCCGCGAGCTCAGCCTCAGCCGCTGACGCGACAAAGGTGCCAAGACGCGCTGTTGCGTTGACTTCAGCCATCACAGATACTCCTCTGCCAGGGCAACATCG
Source organism: Bradyrhizobium sp. USDA 10063 (assembly GCF_054063735.1). Lineage (NCBI taxonomy): Bacteria > Pseudomonadati > Pseudomonadota > Alphaproteobacteria > Hyphomicrobiales > Nitrobacteraceae > Bradyrhizobium > Bradyrhizobium sp. USDA 10063. The sequence continues at coordinate 3,865,360 of NZ_JBSSGP010000002.1, forward strand.
CGTATTTCGGCCACCGAACCGCTTCGCCTGATCTCGCCGCCGCGCATCACATAGCCGCGCGTCGCAAGCTTGAGCGCCGGCCGGGCCATTTGCTCAGTCATGAGGATCGTGGTGCCGCGCGCCTGCATATGACGAATCGCCTCACTGATCCGCGCGATCCACACCGGCGCAAGCCCGAGGAAAGGCTCATCCAGCAGCAGCAGCTTGGGAAACGAACTCATGGCGCGGGCCAGAGCCACGATCTGCTGCTGACCGCCGGACAACTGTCCCGCCGGCTGGCTCGCGCGTTCCCGCAGCATCGGAAAGAGGCTGCAGAGCCAATCCCAGGCTTCGCGTTGTGCGGCACTGCCTCGCCCGCAGGCGCCGCTCAGAACATTGTCGGCGACCGACATGGTCGGAAATACGCGGCGGCCTTCCGGCGAATAGCCCATGCCGGCCCGCGCCCTGCCGTCGCATGCGAGCGCGCTGATGTCCCTGCCGGCAAAACGCACCGTGCCCCGCGAAGCGTCAGCAAGGCCGATGACGGCATTGATCAGGCTGGATTTTCCCGCTCCGTTGGCACCGACCAGCAGGACCGTCTCGCCCTCCGCAACATCAATCGAGATACCGCGCAGGGCGGTGATGCCGCCGTAGCGGACTTCCAGGTTTTGCACCGCGAGCATCATGCCTCTGCCCCCTCCATCGTTCCGAGGTAGGCGTCGATGACGTCCTTGCGCGACAGCACTTCTGTGGGCGCGCCTTCGGCGAGCACGCGACCGGAATCGAGTACCAGGATCTTCGGGCAAAGCCGACGCACGAGCTCCATGTCGTGCTCGACGATCAGAACGCCGCACCCCAATTCCGTCACGGCATGGCGGACGAACGCATCGACGCGGAGGCGCTCCCGCCGTTCGAGGCCTGCCGCCGGTTCATCGAGCAGTAGCACTCTCGGGCGCACCGCACAGGCAAGCACGAGGCCGAGCATCTTCTGCAATCCGTAAGGCAGCTTGTCACTTTGCTCGTCGAGGTGCGCGGCAAGCTCGAATTCATCGATCAGCGGCGCGATGGTCTGCCACACGCCCTCACCGCCATTGCTGAAGCGCACCGCTCGCGAAACATTCTCGCGCACCGTCGCGGTACGGAACGTGTTGGTCTGCTGAAAGCTGCGGACGATGCCGGCGCGGCTTACGGCATGCAGCGGCTTTGCCGTCATGTCCTGGCCGTTGAGCAAGACGCGGCCGGCGCTCGGCGGTAGCATGCCGCAGATCACGTTAATCAACGTGGTCTTGCCGGCACCGTTCGGGCCGATCACGCCAAGCACTTCTCCAGGCGAGATCGAGAAGCTCACATCATTGAAGACATGCAGCCCGCCGAAACGCTTGCAGATGCTGGCGACCTCGAGACGCATCCCTGAGTTCGCGGTGCCGACGACAGATTCGCGGCGGTCGAACCGCGGTCCGATGACGCCGAGCACGTCGCCTGGCGGCATCGCAAACCCCTCATCGTTGGACACACGCAGCCCGCCTAAACCCGTTTCGGTCTGCGCCGCGTCCCTGGTTAGCGGTTCTCTCCTCCTCGTCATGGCTGCGACTCCGTGGCGGCCGAAGCACCCAAGGCGCCAGACCCAGGGTTGATCGTGGGCCGGCGGGGAACGCGCGAACCTAGGAGGACGAGACACCGAGACACGGTGCCAACAATGCCTTCGCGCGCCGCGAGCACCACGACCACGATCAGGAACCCGAACAGGAGCTGGGAAAATTCACCGCGCAGCGAGAAGATGTCTCCTGCCCAGATCAGCAAGGCCCCGCCAACGACCGGCCCGAGCATGGTGCTCTTGCCGCCGATGATCGTGTAGGCGATGTAGTTCACCGACGAGAGCGGACTGAATGAGGTCGGATGCGCGGTGAGCAGCATGTTGACCAACGCAAAGCCGGCGAGCCCGGAGACGCCGGCAGCGATCGCGAAGCCGAATGCCTTGTAGTGCCAGACGACGAGCCCGAGAGATTGCGCAAGCAACTCGTTCTCTTCGATCGCAGCAAAATGCTGGCGCAAACCGCGAGTGACTGCGGCGCTGATCAGCGCACCGGCGAGAGCCAGGCCGGTCGTGACCAACAGCACCGCGCGATTATCGCCGAGTTCGATCCCGAACAAGGTCACGGCGGGCATGCCGACCAGACCGTTGGCCCCTCCAGTCCAACCTGGCATCTCGAACAGCAAGAGCTGTGTGATCTCGGTAAGGACGAAGGTGACGAGCACGAAGTAGACGCCGGTGAGGCGGAGCACCAACGCGCCTAGCGGCAGCGCAAACAGCGCCGGCACCATGAAGCTCGCAATGCCGAGCAGCAGAACGTCCGTGACACCATGGCGGAGGCCGAGGATCGCCGCGGTATAGCCTCCGATCGCCATGAACGTGGGCACCGCAAACGTCATCAGATTCATGCGCAACATGATGTAGACGCTGAAGGCGGCAGTGACCCCGATCAGGATCTGATTGGCCAGCGAGTAGATCGCCGGGTTCTGGCTGATCCAGGGGATGGCGAAGGCGGCGGCGATGATGACAACGCTTGCCGTCTCGGCGATGGAGCCGCTGCGCGCGGTGCCAAGATCAATGCTTGCCATGGCTCACGCTCCGCGTACCCGATGACCGAACAGACCTGACGGTCTGATCACCAGCATGATCAGGACGAGCACGAACAGTGCGAGGGCGCCTTTCGAACCTCCGAGATAGACCGCCGAGAACGCTTCCACCATGCCGACGATAAAGGCCGCAACGGTTGCACCGCCAATGCTTCCCAGACCACCAAGGATGACAATGAGGAACGATGTCGCCAGCACGGGATCGCCGACATGCGGCGCGAGCGAGAGGATCGGCGTGACCAGCGCGCCGGTGAGACCCGCAAGCCCGGTGGCCAGCGCAAACGCGGTTGGAAACAAAAGTCTAGGACGCAATCCCTGTGCCGTGGCGACCGCACGGTCGTCAGCGAGCGCGCGCAGGGCACGGCCGAAATCGGTGTGGTAGATCAGGGCGTAGATCAAGAGAATCCCCACAAGACAGACAACGAGCACCACGAGATTCTCGATCGGAACGTAGAAGCCGTGCGCGCGAATGACGCCGGTCAAAGGAAAACTGAACGCGGGCGACTGCGGTCCAAAGGTCACCAGGAAGCCGCTCGACATCATCAAATAGAGCCCGAGCGTCAGCATCAGTGTAGCCAGGTGATCGTCGATCACGCGATCGAGGACGAAACGCTCGAAGAGATAGCCGAGCGCCGTCGTACCAAGCGCGGCTGCGATCACCGCCAGCGCATAGGGCACACCAAGATAGGTCACCGCCGAATAAGCGAGATAGCCTCCGAGCACGTAGAATCCGCCATGGGCGAAATTGACCACGCCGAGGATGCCGAAGATCAGGGTGAAGCCGAGTGCGAGCAGTGCATACTGCGCGCCCAGGCTGATGCCGATGAGGCCGGTCGCAACGATGCCTTCCACAGGAGCTCCGTTATTTGCCTGTGGCCGCTTCGACCGCAACGATCGGCTGCAATTGGCCGTTGGTGACCAGCCCCACGCCGAAGGGAAACGACAGTTCCTGGTTGATGCCGAAGAATGACTGGCCGATCCAATGGCCTGAACCAATATTTGGATCGTCCACGGGCAATGCGCGCAGAGCCTGGGCCACCTTTTCGGTATCGGTGATCGTGCCCGCCTTGGCGATCGCCTTTACGACCATGCGGGCGCCGGACACCCACTGGAAGAATAGATTGTTCTCAGGCCGCTCGGTGCCGAACAGCTTCTTGTATTCGTCGGCGATCAATTGGACCTTCTCGTCGACCAGAACCGGCTCGTACCAATAGAAGTCCTTGAGCACGGCGTCGCCGCCGGCGACACGGGAGATCTCGCCGTAGCCCGGACCACCGAGGCGCCCGATGGGTCCTTCGAAGCCGGCCTGTCGCAATTGCTTGACCATGATGCCGGCGTCGCCGGGCGGCGAGGACGCCAGATCCACAGCCTCCGGCTTTGCGTTCATGATGCGCGTCACGATCGGCGCGAAGTTGGTAGTGCCGCGCTGGTAGTATTCCTCGGTCGCGGCGATACCGTTCTTCTTGTAGGCCTCCGCATCGACGCTTGCGATATCCGTGCCGCCCTGATCGTTCGGCGCGACGAGGACGACGCTCTTGATGCCGAATTTCTGCTTGGCGATCTTGATGATCGGATCGGCCCATCCTGACGGGCCAGGGCCAACATGGAATACCAGGGGCCATTGCGGACCCAGCGCGTCCTTGGCGTAGCCATTGCCCATCACCAGCATCGAATTGCGCTTGGCGATCGGCTTTAGCCCGGTGAGTTCGGGTGAACCGATGGGACCGATGATGAACTTCACGCCCTGCCCCGCGAGCGTATTTGCTGCCGCCGCGGCGCCCTCTGCGGTGTATTTGCTATCGATGGCGACAACACTGACCTGACAGGGTGCGCCGTCGATCTTGACCAATCCGCTGCGATTGGCCTCCGCCGCGGCGAACTCCACCGCGCCCTTGAGGGCGAGCCCCCACTGCGCAGCCGGCCCGGAAAGCACACCGACAACGCCGAGTTTGAGTTCCGGTCCAGCGGCCAGTGCGGACTGCCGCGACACGGCATGCGAAGCGCCGATCGCGGCGCCAGCCAACAGCAAGTTACGACGCGTTATCTTCATTCCATCCTCCCCGTTTATGGATCGTTTCATTTATTATGCCGCCAGTGCTCGTTGCGAGGCACACATCGCCTCGCTTCGGGAAGTCGCGTCAGCAGGCTATAGCACGGACGCGCCTTTCCAATAAGTCATTGAATTTTTGATGTAATCTATTTTGCGGCATATGACTCGGGCGAAGCATGCGCTCAGCCCGAGCGTTGACGTCCCTTCCCTACGATTGTTCTTCCAGCACCTGTCTTGAAACTATGTGCCGTTATCCTCCCTCTGTCAATGAAACGATTTAACGAAATCGCGAAGATGCCGTCTAGCTTGCGTCAACCGGTCAACCATCGAGGAAGGGAGCAGGTAGCCGCGCGGTCAGTCCGGCGGCGGCCGGGCCCGTTTCGTAACGGATATCGAAACCGGGAGGAGGCTGTGCGGGCAAGCAGACGGTTGCTGCTACGAAGCTCGATAGGTGCGGCGCGTTGTATTCTTCGCGCGGCCCGCGCTTCAGTGACTCACGCGAGACTCGTGAGCGGCAGTTCGGTGGTCGATTTGATCTGCTCCATCGTGAACATCGAGGAGACGTCGTGCAGGTCGATCTTTGCGATCAATCGCTGGTAAAGATCGTCATAGGCGCGGATGTCGGATACCACGGCACGGATCAGATAATCGACGTCGCCGCTCAAGCGGTAGAAGTCCACGACCTCCGGAAACCCGGTGACGATCTTCCGGAATTTCTGCACCCATTCCGCATTGTGCTGATTGGTCTTGACCGCGATGAAAACGCTGACGCCGAGGTTCAGCTTTTCCGCATCCAATAGAGCCACCCGGCGTTTGATATAGCCGGAGCTCTCAAGTTTCTGAATCCGGCGCCAGCAGGGCGTCGAACTCAATCCGACCCGATCGGCGATCTCCTGCATCGACAGGCTGCTATCGACCTGCAGCGTCGCCAAAATCTTGCGGTCGAATTCGTCGAGCATGCCAACCTCCAGATCCAGCAAGACGAAGAATATTTTTGGTGTTTTCGACCTCGATTGAAGAAAGATATTGCCATGTCTGCGCCAAGACTAGCATGAATTTTCATCAACGCCTGTGCAATCGCGTGGCAACGTGCAGCGGCCGCCGCGCGCTGAAGCCAACAATGTGAAATCTGTCGAGGAAAAGCACTCAGGCGGGCAAGCCATCCAGCCGTGACGAACCGATCTTTGCCTGCGCGGGCGGCAGTGCGGCTTACAGCCGCTGGCCGCCGCTGGCGTCGATCTGCTGGCCCGTGACCCAGCCGCCGTCGTCGGACGCCAGGAACGCGACGACCTTGGCGATATCGTCCGGCTGGCCGACCCGTCCTAGCGCGATCGACTTGGCAACCTCGCGGCTGGCGATGGGGTCGCGCGCGTTGGCGTTCATGTCGGTCGCCGTGGCGCCCGGCATCACGGAGTTCACCGTGATCTGCCGCCCGCCAAGATGAACAGCGAGCAGCCGGCTCAACGCCTCCAGGCCCGCTTTTGCCGGCGCATAGGCTGCCATGGCGGGGTAAGCGGCGCGCGTTCCCATCGACGAGATGTTGATGATGCGGCCGCCGTCGCGCAGATGGGGCAAGAGAGCCTTGATCAGGAAGAACGGCGATTTGAGATTGGTCTGCAACAGAAGTTCAAAATCTTCTTCCGTGATCTCCTCGATCGTCGCACGCTTGCTGACGCCTGCGTTGTTGACGAGGATATCGAACTCTGTCTTCCCGTATCTCCGGGTTAGCTCCGCACTGAACTTCGCGGCGAGTGCAGCAGCACCGCCCCGCGCGGCCAGATCGGCCTGCAGGGCAAAAGCCATTCCGCCCGCAGCGACGATCTCATCGACGACAGCGCGGGCGGGACCCTCAGCAGCATGATAATGAACCCCAACGATCGCGCCATCGACAGCAAGCCTGAGTGCAATCGCCTGCCCGATGCCGCGGCTGGCACCGGTGACCAATGCAATCTTGCCTGCCAGCGTGCTCACACCGACCAGCCTTTCGCCGCCTCGAGCTGGCGTGCGCGATCAATTAGCGATTTGCGGTCGATCTTGTTGGTGCCGGCCCAAGGCAGTTCATTGACGAACTCGATGCGGCGCGGATGCTGATAGGCCGGCCCATTGGCGATCGTGAATTTGCGGATGTCGTCCGCAGTTGGCTTGGCGTCGGCGCGGGTGACGATGAAGGCGACCGGGACCTGGCTGCGTTCCTCGTCCGGGAGCGGCACCACCACCGCCTGCTGCACCTGCGGATGGCGTTCGAGCAGCTTCTCGACTTCACCCGGATAGACGTTCTCGCCGGAGCAGACGAACATGTCGTCGGCGCGGCCCACGAAATAATAGAAGCCGTTCTCGTCGCGACGCATCACGTCGCCGCTGTAATACCAGCCGTCGGCGATCGCCTTCGCGGTCTGCTGCGGCAGGTTATGATAATGATCCATCAGCGCGGGATTGCGCATCAGCAGCACGCCCTCGTTCTCGGTGCCATTGACGAGCTTGACGGTCTCGAAATCAATCGGGTAGCCGAGCGCGAGCGGCGGCGTTGGAATGCCCTTTGGATGCGGCCCGAACACCGCCGGTCCGGCTTCGGTGGTGCCATAGCCGATGGAAAGTGTGACGTCTGGCAGCGCCTGCTTGATCTTGTCCCACAGGCCCATCGTCATCGGCGCCGAGCCCAGCATCAAGCGCCTGATAGAAGTGATGTCGTTCTGCGCCAGCAGCTCGCGCTCCTTGATCACCCGCGCCCACATGGTGGGAACCGCCGTCGCCGCCGTTGCCCTGTATTTGGCGATCGCCTCGATATAGCTCTTGGTTTCGAACGACGGCAGCAGCACCATGGATGCGTTGGTCGCAAAGATTGTCTTGGTCGCGAACAACCCGTTCATGTGAAACAGCGGCTGCGCGATGATGTAACGCTCGTTTTCGTTGAGCGCGCCGCTGGTTCGGGTGGAGAGCGCCCAGAGCTGCCCGAGATGCGACAGCGGCACGCCTTTCGGCCGGCCGGTCGAGCCGGAAGTGTAGAGCATCTGGCCCACTTCGTCCGGTCCGGCTACGACACTGTCGAAGAAGTCGAAGGGCCTGATGCTCGCGGCAAAGCCTTTCGGCCCAGCGTCGTCGAAGTCGATCACCGGGATGCCCTCACGCACATGAGGGCGGTTCGCAGCGTCGACAAAGGCGAGCGCGATCCTGGCGTCGTCCATCACATAGTCGATGGTGTCGCGCGCGACCTTGATGTTGACGGGCACCGCGATACAGCCCGCGCGCATGATGCCGAAATAGGCCGCGACATATTCGGCGCGATTGAATGACAGGACGGCGATATGAGTACCGCGGGAAAATCCGCGGTCCGTCAAATATTTTGCGACACCGTTGGCGAGCTGGTCGATCTGCCGGTGGGTATAGATCCTCGGACCACCCGGCAAAGCGAGATCGATGATCGCTTCTTTGTCCAGACTGCCCCTGCGATCGATGAGATCGCCCAGATTGTGCCAACGCATCGGCAGAACTCCGTCTTTCGTATCAGCTAACTGACCGCACTCACCGCCCGCGGCAATTCGGCGGGCTGCTCAAGCAAGTCGTAGTGGCAGGCGACCATTCGGCCGCCGGACACCTTTCGCAGCACCGGCCGCTCCTTGCCGCAGCGCTCGCGTGCCATAGGGCAGCGCTCATGGAAGCTGCAGCCTTGGGGTGGATTGAGCGGGCTTGGCAATTCGCCCTGCAAGACCTGCTTGGCCCGGCTGCGCGCCAATCGTGGATCGGCGACCGGCGCCGCCGCCAGCAGGGCAAGAGTGTACGGATGCGCCGGCTGCCGCCAGATCTCCTCACCGCTGCCGCTTTCGACGATGCGGCCGAGATACATCACGATCAGACGGTCGGAGATATGCTCGACCACCGAGAGGTCGTGGGAAATGAAGAGAAAGGATACGCCGGTCTGCTGCTGCAGGTCCTGCAGCAGATTGATCACCTGCGCGCGGACGGAAACGTCCAGCGCCGATACCGGCTCGTCGCAGATGATGACTTTCGGCCGCAGCGCGAGCGCACGCGCAATGCCGACGCGCTGACGCTGGCCGCCGGAGAACTCGTGCGGATAACGGCGTTCGGCATCCGCCGGCAGGCCGACCTGCTTGATCAGCTCGGCAACACGATCGCGAATGTCGCGGCGCGACCAGCCGGCGACGCTGAGCGGCTGGCCGATGATGGTGCCGACGTCGTGGCGCGGATTGAGCGAGCCATAGGGATCCTGAAAGATCATCTGCATGTTCTTGCGTACGGACTTGAGCTGCCCGCTCGACATGCTCGTGATGTCCCGCCCGTCAAGCACGACGCGGCCGTCGGAGCTGGGCACCAGCCGCATGATCGCCTTGCCGAGGGTCGACTTGCCGCAGCCGGATTCGCCGACCAGGCCGACGGTTTCTCCGGCCTCGAGATCAAAGCTGACGTCGTCGACCGCGCGCACGGTGCCCTGCGCGGTCTGGTACTGAACGCAAAGGCTAAGTACGGACAACAGCGGCATGTCGCGACAGCTCCTCTTCGGCGGCGAAACACGCCGCAGTGCGTCCCGGCAATAACGGCATCAGGTCCGGTCTCTGCGCGCGGCAACGATCGAATGCGTCGGGGCAGCGGTTCTGGAAGGCGCAGCCGGCCGGCAGGTCCGACAGCGGTGGCACGCTGCCGCCGATCTCTGCCAGCCTGGTCCCGCGCCGCCGCGTCGCCGAAGGCGTGGCACCGAGCAGGCCGCGGGTGTAGCGATGCAGCGGCCGCTCGAACAGCGCCTCCACCGGCGCCTCCTCGACCTTGCGGCCGGCATACATCACCACGACGCGGTCGGCGGTCTCGGCCACGACGCCGAGGTCGTGCGTGATGATGATCAGCCCCATGCCCGAGCTCGCCTGCAATTCCTTCAACAAAGCGAGGATTTGCGCCTGGATCGTCACGTCGAGCGCCGTGGTCGGCTCATCCGCGATCAATAGCTTCGGCCCGCAGGCGATCGCCATCGCGATCATGACGCGCTGACTCATGCCGCCGGACATCTGGTGTGGAAAATCGTTCAGCCGCCGCTCGGCATCGGGGATGCGCACCTGCCGCAGCAGGTCGACGGCGCGCTCATGCGCCTCGGCCCGCGAGACGTCGTTGTGCCACTGGATCGCCTCGATCAACTGGTCGCCGACGGTGGTGACCGGATTGAGCGAGGTCATCGGATCCTGAAAGATCATCGAGATGTCCTTGCCGCGGACCCGCCGCATCTCGCGATCAGACAAGGACGTCAGCTCACGGCCCATGAAACGCACGCTGCCGCCGACGATCTTAGCCGGCGGATATGGCAAGAGCTGCATGACCGCGAGCGCCGTCAGCGATTTGCCGCAGCCGGACTCACCGACAATCGCTACCGTCTCGCCCGCCGCCACCGTCAACGACAGCCCGTCCACCGCCGGCAGCACGCCGCGTCGCGTGAACAGCGATACCTTCAGCCGATCGATCTCGAGAATCGGACCATCGCCAGCCGCCATGTCAGCGATCCCGGAGTTTCGGATTAAGCGCATCGTTGAGACCATCGCCGACCAGGTTGAGCGCCAGCACCGTGAGCATGATCGCCAATCCCGGCACCGCGCAGATGTACCAGGAGGTGCGGATCAGGGTCCGGCCATCGCCGATTAGCCGCCCCCAACTCGAGACGTTGGGATCGCCGAGCCCCAGGAAAGACACCGCGGACTCGAACAGCACCGCGCCGGCGATCACCAACGAGGACAGCACGATCACCGGCGGCAGCGCATTCGGCAGGATCTCGCCAAGCATGATGCGCAAGTTTCCCATGCCCATGGCACGGCAGGCCTGGACGAACTCGCGATCGCGCAACGCCATGAATTCCGCCCGCGTCATTCGCGCGATCGGCGTCCATGTGACAATACCGACCGCGATCGTGACATATTCGATCTTCTGGCCGAGGATCGAGACGATGGTCAGCACGAAAATCAGATTCGGAATGGTCTGGAACAGCTCGGTGAACCGCATCAGCATTTCATCGATCCAGCCGCCGAAATAGGCGGCGGTGGCACCGATCGTGATGCCGATCAGCGTCGCGGTGAGGCTGGCGCACAGCCCGATCAACAGCGTGGTGCGCGCGCCGTAGGCGATCATCGCCGCGATGTCCCGGCCAAGCGAGTCGGTGCCCAGCGGGTAGCGCGAATTGACAAAGGGCCAGATCTCGGGACGGCCGACGATGCGCAAGGGATTGCGCGGGAACAGCCAGGGCGCCGCCAGCGCGACGCCGATCACGACAATGACGAGCAGAAGGCCGACCAGCGCAGCGCGGTTGCGCGCGAACCGGCGGGCAAAATCGATCCCAAGCTTGAGCATCCGCCTACCTCGCCCGGATGCGCGGGTCGAGCCGCAGGTAAAGCAAATCAACGGTTGCGTTGGCGACCGCCACCAGCAGCGAGCCGAGCACGAGCACGCCAAGCACCATCGGAAAATTCCGGCTCATCACGCTGTCGAACAGCAGGCTGCCAATGCCGGGCCAACTGAACACAGCCTCGATGACGACGGAGCCGCCAAGGATGGTGCCAAGCTGCAGGCCGAGCAGCGTCACGATCGGGAGCAGCGCGTTGCGCATGACATGCGCGAGCACAACGCGCGCCGGTGAGAGCCCCTTGGCGCGCGCGGTGCGGACGAAATCGAGCCGGAACACTTCCAGCATCGAAGCGCGCATGACCCGCGCATAGGTCGCGGCATAAAACAGCCCGAGCGCGGTCGCCGGCAGCACCAGATGGTGCATGACATCGAGCGCATCGGCGAACGCGCCGTTGCCGGCTCCGATCGTCCGCATGCCGCCGACCGGAAACCAGCCGAGTTTGACGGCGAACAACACCGTCATCATGATGCCGAGCCAGAAGCTTGGCGCCGCGAAGAAGAACACGGCGGCAAGCGAGATCAGATTGTCCCAGATCGTATTCACTCTGACGGACGCCAGCACGCCTGCCGTGACTCCTACGAGCAGTGCCACCGAAGTCGCCGCCAGCATCAGGATCACGGTCGCCGGCAACTGGTCCATGATCACGTTGAGCACCGGCGCGTTCTGCCGGTAGGAGAAGCCGAGGTCGAGCCGCATCACCGACCAGATATACTTCGCGAGTTGCACCCAGGTCGGCTGGTCGACGCCGTAGGTGTGACGTAGCTGATCCAGCATCGCCGGGTCGGAGATCTGCTGCTCGGCAGTCATGACGTCGAACAGGCTGCCCGGCGCGAGATGGATCAGCACGAAGTTGAGCACGATCACCGCCAGAACCAGCGGGATCACCTGAGCCAATCGGCGAAGCACGATGCGGTTCAAGTCGGCGCTCCCTGTCTAGCGATCGAGCCAGAGTTCGGCCCAGCTTTCCCCCATGAAGTCGGCGGTAGCGGAATGATTGCGGACGTCGGATCGGACAATCGTCACCGGCTCCAGATCGACCATCGGAAGCAGTGGAGCCTCTATCGTAGCCAGACGATCGAAGTCCTTGGCCAGCGCGATGCGCTTCGGCTCATCGGTCTCGACCGTCATCTTGGCGACGATCTCGTCGAGCTTCGGATTGGAATAGCCGGTCGCGTTGCGGAACGCGGCGCCCTTCACGATGCCGTCGGTCGTGTAATATTGCGTCGTGCTCGGGATCAGCTCGATGCTCCCGGAATTATTGGAGATCGCGACGTCATAGTCGTAGTCGCTGTAGATCCGCTTGAGCGAGGTGGCGCGATCCGGCACCGCGAGATCCACGGTGATATCGAGGTCCTCGAACGCCTGCTTCACATATTGGCCGATCTTGACGTTCTCCTCGAACCAGCCGGCCGAAACCAGGTTGAGCTTGAAGCGCGAGCCGCCCTTCACCGGGAAGCCTGCGGCATCCAGCAGCTTTCCTGCTTTCTTGACGTCGAACGGATAGTCCTGGACGTCCTTGGTGAAGAAGATCGTATTGGAACTGTGAACCGCGCCGAGCGAGGGACGCGCACGGCCGAAGAACACGGTGTCCGCAATGAACTGCCGATCGATCGCCTGCATCAGGGCCTGCCGCACCTCGCGCTTCCTGAAGATGTCGCGGCGCTGGTTGAATTCGATGGTGGTGACCCAGGCCGAGTTCGCATAGCCCTTGGTCTCGGCGATGATCTTGCCACCGGAGGTCAGCCGCGCGATATCCGGCATCGGAATCGGATTGAACGTGCCGATGTCGAGCTGCCCCGCTTCGAAGGCAGCCGCCCGTGACGCCGGATCGCGCCACCAGCGGATGACCAGGCGGTCGAGATACGGCAATCCCGGATTCCAGTATTTCTCGTTGCGCAGATACTCGACATGGCTGCCGCGCACCCATTCCTTGACCTTGAACGGGCCGGTGCCGATCGGCGCGTTGTTGATCGGATTGGTGATGATGTTGCTGCCGGCATAGATGTGCTTCGGAATGACCAGGCCGGATTTGCCGGCCAGCACGGATTTGAGGAAGAACTCAGGGACCGGCGCCTTGAACTTCAGCACCACGGTGAGCGGGTCGGCAGCCTCCGCGCTTTCGAGCGCATCGAGCGAGACACCGGCCGAGATCGGTTTCCAGTACTGCATCGCGTTGAAAACGACGTCCTCGGCGGTGAACGGACTGCCATCGTGCCAGGTGACGCCTTCGCGCAGCCTGATCGTGTAGCTCTTGAAGTCGGCCGATGGCTTGATGTCGACGGCCAGCACCGGCTCGAACTTCAGATCGACCGTCAGGCGGATCAGACGCTCCAATACCTTGGTCGAGGTGAAGTACGGGCTCGAGCCGCCGCCCGGCGGCACGAACAGGGATTGCGGCTCAAAGCCGCCCCAGGTGCCGATCAGCGTACCGCCGCGCTTTGGCGTTTCCAGCCCAGCCAGCGCAGGTCCGGCCATGCTTGATGCGAGCGCGGCGCCCGCCGTGGTGATCAGAAAGTCACGTCTCGAAAGACTGCTCATCGTGTGGCCCCTCTGCCATTGCGTCAAATCGGCTCTCGTTGCGGCGAGTCGTCCATCCCGTTCTTGCTTGTTATTTCGTATCCAGCGTCGAATAGGTGCCCCTTCCGATCGCGAGCAACGAACCCTTCTCGTCGAACACATCGACATCCGCGACGCCGACGCTCTTGCCGGCGCGTCGCACGCGTGACACGGCGACCAGCGCCGTATCGACCGCAGGCTTGAGGTAGTCGACGCGGAAATTGACGGTCGGCAGTCCCCGTCCGACCATCATGCCAACGGCAAAATCGCCGACAGTGTCGATGACCGACGCAATGACGCCGCCGTGCCATTGCTTCGAGCCGGGACGGCGCTCGAATTCCGGACGCATCGCCGAGCGCATTGTGACCTCCTGCTTGACCGGATCGGCGTTAACGACGGTCAGGCCGAGGAACAGGTTGAACGGCGAGACATCCAGCATCTTCTGGATATCGGCCGCGGTCAGCGTGGTGACTTCTGTCTTGCTCACGGCGTCACCACGACTTTGCCGAACACCGCGCGATCCTCGATCACGCGTACCGCTTCCTTGGCCTCTTCGAGCGGATAGGACTTGTCGATCAGGACCTGCAGCTGGCCGGCCTGCACCAGATCGAACAGCTTTTCGATGTCCTCGCGCTCCCAGCCGTTGGAGCCGAGGACCTGAAGTTCGAAGGTCCAGATGAAGCGGATGTCCTCGGTCGGGGAAAATCCGGCGGTGGCGCCACAGGTCAGAAGACGGCCGCCCAGCTTCAGGCAGCGAAGCGATTTGACCCAAGTGTCGCCGCCGGTAAAGTTGACCACCACATCGACGCCGCCGCCTTCAACGAACCGGCGGCGATGCGGCTTGCCGTGACGCTCGAAGACCGCCTTCATGAAATCAGTCTGCGTGTAGAGGATGATTTCGTCGGCGCCGAGCTCCTTGAGCCGCCGCCCCTTCTCCTCGCTGCCGGCGCAGGCGATCACATAGGCGCCCGCCAGTTTGGCAAGCTGCACGCAGCAGACGCCGACGCCGCCGCTGGCGCCAAGGATCAGCACCTTTTCGCCCGGCTTGATCTTGCCGATCGTGTTCATCATGCGGATCGCAGTGCCATAAGCCACCGGCAGCGCCGCCGCCTGCTCGAAGCCGACATTGTCGGGAATCTTGACCAACTGGTGCGCCTTGGCCCGGCAATATTCCGCGAGGCCCCCGTCCTGGGTCTCGCCCATCAAGCCGCCCTCGACGCGGTTGACCGGATCGATCAGTACGCGATCGCCGACCTTCCAGCCGGTGACGCCAGCGCCGATTTCCGCGATCTCGCCAACCACGTCGAGACCGATAATGACCGGCAGCGGCACCTTGATGCCGGGCATGCCGCGGCGGGTGAACACATCGTGATAGTTGATCGAGGAGGCCTTGACGCGCACAACGACGTCACCCTCCGCCGCCTTCGGCGTTGGATAATCCGGCACGAATTGAAGCTTGTCGTTGTCGCCATGTTCGCGAAGGACGAGGGCACGCATTTTGTCATTCAGCTCCGTGTTAGGCCGCCGCGGCAAGCGACCACGTCGCCAGTCCGTCGATCGCCTGTTGGGTTATCGAGATCGCCTGTTCGGTGGTTTGCTCGCGCCAATTGGCTGATACCGGCACGAAGCAGTCGTGAAGATCGGCTCTCAAAAGCCGAACCCGCTCGCTGTCGCGCTCAGCCTTGAACTTGAGCCATAGGTCGAGTTGCAGCGCGCGCCGGACATGAACGCCCCGGGTGCCGAACTCGACGACAGCGCCGACCATCGGCCGGCGACCGAGGAATTTCGTCAGGCCGTGGAACACCAGCCCTTGGTAGTTCGGCCGCGCCATGTTGTGTGGCCGCTGGCCGACGATCCGTTCCTTGCCCCACCAGCGCACGGCCTCGGCATGCAGCGGCCCATTCTCCTCGTTGAAGCAGAGGAAGAAGGATTCGGCCCAGCCTCCGATACCGGTATGCCAGTCGATGAAGCCGACGCGCTCGGCCTTGCCGAGATGATCGATGACGATCCGCTCCAGCGTAACGTTCGACCATTCGCGCGCGGTGCCGCCAAAATTGTTGCCTTTGGGGAAGTCGTACTGCCCGCTCGCCAGCACATTGAACAATGCATCATCGCCATGCGCGGCACGAAAACGATCGAGCGCTGCGGCGTAGGCGTCAAGAGCTGCCGGCGTCCAATCGTCCGGCACCAGGTGCGGGTACAGCGTGGCATAGCCGGGATTAGTCGGATGCGGCGCCTCGTGATCGACGAAATTGCGGTTGAGATCGACGTTGTTCTCGGTCGTGCGGGTGCCCCACGCAAAACCATATGGATTGATCGCGTGCACGAGCAACACGGACACGTGCGGCGGCAGCCCCCGCGCCGAGGTGCTCTGCATCCACGCGACCTGCGCCGCCGAGCCGCTGAGACCTTCCAGACCGTGTGTGCCGCTGATCACGACCAACTGCGAGGGCGCTGCGGCATCACCCAGTCGCGCCACGTCAATCACCAGATCCTGGCCATCAGGCGCCTTTTCGGTCGGATGACGATATTCGGAAAGCGCGCCGCCCAGCGAGGCCACAGTGGCGCGGAACTTGGCGCGGGCGCCCGCATAATCCAAGGCAAAGCTCCGGGTGAAATCGATCGTCATGGCGCGGTGAACCCGAGCGCCACATTGGCGGCGTCCGCATGGCTGACGACGATGCCATCGGCATAAGGGCGGTAGCCGATCCGCGCTTTCTCAAACACCGCGCGCGGGACATCGAGCGACGGCACCCTGAACACGAGCGCGACCATGCGATCCGAGCCGTCTTCGCTGACGAGAGCTGAGCCCGCATAGCGCTCCGCAATTGCCGACGGCTTAAGCACGCGCACGGTGGCGAGGCCGGCGCGAAACGACACCCCTCCAGGGATTTCCGTGAGCAAAGGTAATCCGAACATTCGCTCGTATAGTGCAGCGGTACGCGACGGCGCTTTCGACGCGATGACGAATTCGACGATGCCGATGGCGCCGTTGGGATGCCCGCGCCATTCCGGCCGGTAGACCAGTTCCGGGGTATCGTGGTGACAGAAGAAGGTGCGGCCGTTCTGCACCTCCTCGCCGCTGATGCGAACCACCTTGAATCGCGCATCCTGCGTGCCGCCCGGAAGCGGCACGGGGCGCGAAAAGCTCATCGGCGCCTCTGCCGGAACACCGCGCTGTTTCAAGGCGGCAAAGACGAGATCGGGGTCGACCGACTTGAACACCAATCCGGTCAGCCCGGGTGGATGCGCCCACAAATCGGCGCGCTTGGTTTCGTTCCCCGGCAGATATCCAAGCAATTCCAGGTAATTTTCGCCAAAGATCGCGAGATTGTTGCTCGAGCCAAGCGAGTGGTGACCACGCTCCGTCAACTTGAAGCCGAGCCGGCCAAATTGCGCGGCGGCCTCGTCGAGCTTCCCCATCACATTGATGACGACGTGATCGAGAACGGGCTTCACTGCATCGATGGTCAAAGCCATGTCACTCACTTCTTACAAACCGATCCACGGCGCGCAGATTTCGAGGCAAGATCGGTGCCACTTCAGGAATGGACGCTCTGCGCCGCACGCGGATGCGGCGCTTGTTTCGTCATGGAGAAATCCACGGCAGCGTCGGCGTGCAACATCGTGGAGTCGAACACCGGCAGATCAACATGTTGCGGCCCGACCAACAGGCAGATTTCGGTACAACCGAGGATCACGCTATCGGCGCCATCCAACTTGCCGCGCGCGATCACGTCGAGGTAAAGCTGGCGCGAATGGTCGCTGACGACGCCTTGGCACAGTTCATCGAAGATGATGTCATGGACAGCGATGCGGTCGGCTTTATTGGGGACGATCGGATCAAGCGCAAACTGATCGCGCAGGCGCTGCACGTAAAAATCCTGTTCCATGGTGTAGCGGGTCGCCAGCAGCAGCGGACGCTTGCAGCCGCCTGCCCTGATCGCGTGCGCGGTGACATCGGCGATATGCAACAGCGGGATCGACACCGCCTGCTGCACCTCCTCGGCCAGCTTGTGCATGGTATTGGTGCAGATCAGGAGACAGCCGGCGCCGCCCTCTTCCAGCTCGCGGGCGATGTTTGCAAGAATTTTGCAGGCTTCGTCCCAGCGCCCCTGCTTCTGCAGGTTGACGATGGCATCGAAATCGACAGACCGCATCAGGATTTCGGCAGAGTGCAGTCCGCCCAACCGGGTTCGGACCTGTTCATTGAGCCGTCGGTAATAGACGGCGGTACTTTCCCAACTCATTCCGCCGATCAAGCCAATCGTTCGCATTTCCCGCTGCTCGCTCCACACGACATGTCTGCCTTGCGGAAAGACTAGCAACGCCAATACGCAATCCGGTTGCGTATTGCGCACTTATAGAACGCTCCATCTGAAAATAGACTTCATAGTTGCCGCGGATTCTGGAATAGGATTTCACAACTGCCGAAGTCGCCGGTTGGATATGCTGCGCGACTCATCGTTCGCTTGCCGGCCACATTGGCGCGGAGAGCATGGCGCTTTTTATTGCCGGCGGCCGATCGAAGCTCGCATCTCATCGAGGTCCGTCGATGAAAAGGGCGATTCGACTGGCAGTTGTCATGACGTCAAGCGCTTGAAATGAGGCTGACGCCTTGGCGCAGCGCTTTGAGTTTTTCTCCCTGGTAG
The DNA here is from genome assembly GCF_054063735.1 of Bradyrhizobium sp. USDA 10063. NCBI lineage: Bacteria > Pseudomonadati > Pseudomonadota > Alphaproteobacteria > Hyphomicrobiales > Nitrobacteraceae > Bradyrhizobium > Bradyrhizobium sp. USDA 10063. The sequence goes on from NZ_JBSSGP010000002.1 coordinate 3,883,625, forward strand.
GCGTTTCCTGATCCAGCGTTCCAGATCGTCCATGACTGTGAAAAAAGCGGGGACGTAAACCAGGCTGAGAAGTGTTGAGCTGACCAGCCCTCCGATTACGGCAATTGCCATGGGTGCACGCCTCTCAGCATCGGCTCCAACGCCTAGCGCAATCGGCAGCATCCCGGCACACATGGCGACCGTGGTCATCACGATCGGTCGAGCTCGCTTGCGAGCGGCATCCAAAAGTGCGTGCGCGCGGTGCAACCCGCTGTCCCGCCGGGCGACAATCGCATACTCGACCAGCAGGATTGAATTCTTCGCTGCGATGCCCATCAGCATCAGGATGCCGATCAGCACCGGCAGCGAGATCGACGTTCGTGTGATGAGCAGCAGCCCAAGTGCTCCACCCACGGACAGAGGCAGTGCGGTCAGGATGGTGACCGGTTGAACGAAGCCGTTGAACAGGACAGCAAGAACGACAAAAAGCAGAACGATTCCTGAACTCACCGCAAGCTTGAAGCCACCGAACAACTCCTGCATGCGTTCGGAGTCGCCTGCCGGCTTGTAGGTCACCGCCGCCGGCAGTTGCCTGATCGACGGCAGGGTTGATACCAGACGCTCGGCTTCGCCAACGGTGATCCCGCTCAACTCCGCTTCGACTGTCTCGCTTCGGGTGCGATCCGTCCGCTCGATCTGGATCGGGCCCGAACCGAAGACGATGTCGGCAACCGACGATAACGGCACCGGCTTCTCGAAGGCCGGAACCTGAAGGATCGACAGGCGGGAAAGATCAGTACGCGCATCCTCGTTTAACAACACACGGATGGGTATCTGTCTGGCGCCGAGACTGAACTTGGAAAGATTCTGTTCGATGTCACCTACGGTGGCGATGCTGACGGTTTTCGCGATCGCCGTCGTGGAAACCCCAAGGGCCGCCGCCCTATCCCTTTTGGGGACAATCTGCAGCTCGGGCCCTGCAAAGCCGCTGGTCACTCTCGCGCGATGAAATCCCGGGGTCGCACGCATGTCCTGAGCCAGTCGTCTTGTCGCTCCTGCGAGCGCTGCCGGATCGTCACTCAACAACGATACCTGGATCTTCGCACCGGAAGATCCATCCTCTCCAAGACGGATCCGAACGCCAGGAACCTTCGATAGCTCTGGCCCAATCGAGGCCTCGAACGCCTGCTGCGAAAGCGTTCTTTCATACCTCGGAATCAGGTTGACCGTAATCGTCGCCCTTCTCACCTCGCCGGCCGACGTCGACAAGTCGCCGGGGCCGGACAACGTCGACGTCTCCGTTCCGAGCGCTGAATACACCGACGCGACTTCTGGCTGCGCCCTTAGAATGGACACCACCTTTTGCGTCGCGAGGTCAGTTTCCCGCAATGTTGCGCCCGGCGCCAATTCAACGGTAAGAATCGAGCGGCCTCGGTCCGCCGCCGGCATGAAATCCGTGGGAAGAGAACGAACGAGCGAAAGCGAGACCACAAAGAACACCACGCCCGCTGAGATCGTGATCCACCGATAATGCAGGGTCCAATCCAATACCCGAGTGTATTGCCGCAGCCATGCGGGCTCGCGGTGCTCCTTGCCGGTTCTCCTCAGAAGAAACGCCGCCATCAAGGGCGTCAGGAGACGCGCGACGACCAAGGAGAAGAACACCGAGCTGCAGACGGCAATCGAGAATGCCTTGAAGAACTGGCCCGGTATGCCCGGCATCAATCCGACGGGCACAAAAACCACGATGATCGCAAGCGTCGTCGCAACGACAGCCAGGCCGATCTCGTCGGCCGCGTCGATTGCGGCCTCATAGACACTTTTCCCGGACTGCCGGATGTGTCGAACGATGTTCTCTATTTCTACAATCGCGTCGTCGACGAGGATCCCGACGACCAGGGCAATCGCCAGCAACGTGATGTTGTTCAGGGATTGATTCAGCGCATACATCACCGCAAATGTCGGGATCAGCGACAACGGGAGCGCAGCGCTGGAGATCAATGTCGCACGGATATCGCGCAGAAATACCCAGACGACCAGAACGGCCAGCAGCGCACCCAGTGAAAGCGCCTCGATAGCCGCATCATATCCTTCGGCGACCGCGTCGGTCGACGACGTTACTTCGAGAATGCGCACCCCAGAATGGGCGGCCGCAAATTCCGCCATTCGCTTCCGAACATCCCGGGTCACGGCAAACTCGCCAGTGCCGACTGCCCGGTAAACACTGAAGCCGACGACCTCTCGATCGTCGAGCCGAGCTCTCTGGCGTGGCTCGGCCCAGGCCCGCTCGACGACAGCCAGGTCGGACAGCTTGACGCTCCGTCCGTCGCCAAAGGCGATGCGCATGTCCTTCAGGCGGTCAACATCCGAGACACTCCCGACAGTACGGATCGTTTGCTCCGCTCCACCCAACGTCACGCGGCCGCCCGGTTGAGTGATGTTCTGGCCCTTGATCAGGTCGGAAACCTCGACGGCTGTCAGGCCGAGCGCCATCATCCGGTCAGGATCGAGTTTGATCGAAATCTCGGCCTCAACGCCACCGGATCTCGAGATCCTGGATACTCCCGGCACCGCAAGCACCGCCTTGGCGATGTCGTTGTCGATGAACCAGCTCAGATCGTCCGGGGCCATCGTCGGCGCGTCGACGACGAACGTGAGGATGGCCAGTCCGGTCGCCTCGACGCGCCGGATCATGGGATCGACAGCCCCCTGAGGCAGTTTTGAACGAATCGATACGATCGCATCGCGCACGTCGTTCGTTGCCCGGTCGATGTCTGTTCCGATTGCGAATTCGACCATGGTCAAAGAGAGCCCCTCGTTCACGATCGAACGCGTGCGATTGACGGCACCCAATCCGGCGACGCTGTCTTCAACGAAACGCGTAATCTGCGTTTCGATCTCCGTCGGCGCGGCTCCAGCCCAGGAGACACTGACGGTCACCGTAGGGATGTCCATGTCAGGCATGCTGTTGAGCCGAAGCTTCGAAAATCCGACCAAGCCCGACAGCGTCAGCAACAGGAACAGGATCGTGGTTGCCATCGGATTGCGGATCGCCCAACTGGAGATCTTGTTCATCGCACAGCACCGCCCTTCACGAACGCGGTTCTGACATTCACGACATCGCCGTCGTTCAGAAGGCCGGCACCCTGGGTCACAATGCGATCTCCCGCATCCAACCCCCGCAGCACTTCTACGTTGTCGGTTGCCCCTCCGCCGATCCTGACTTCGGTCAGCGACACCAGATTGCCGCGACCGACCTTGAAGACGTGCGCCTTGGCGTCGCGCCAGACCAGCGCCTTGAGCGGAACGGTCAGCGCAAGTTTGCTTTCGACCGCAATCTCCACACGCGCAAACATGCCAGGCATCAACTGCGTGTCGCTGGAGAGCGCAATGCGGACCGTACCCAAGCGGGTCTTGGGATCGACGATCGGCGATACGATTCGAACGATGCCCTGCTCGGACTTGCCGCCAGGACCCAAAATCGTTGCAGATTGCCCGGCGACGACCGCAAGCAGATCCGACTCGAGCACGCGAGCGTCGACCTCGATGCGGTTATCCTGAATGAGCCGGAACATTTCGGCTCCGGTCTGGATCACCTGACCTATCGCAACAGATCGAGATGCGATCGTGCCTGCGGCTGGAGCCACAATGACCGTTTGTTGGTGCCGCGCTTCGACTTCGTCCAGTTGCGCCTGCGCGGCCTCCAACCTGGCTTCCGTCGTCTTGACGAGCGTCTCGCGCTGCTCGATCGTCTGGGCGCTGATCACTCCAGACGAGACGGAATGCGCCCGTGCGGCGTCCGACCTGGCGATTGCAAGACTCGCCTGAAGTTCGTCAACCGCTGCCCTCTGCTTCGATATTCCCGCAATTGTAAGATCCTGGTTGAGGCGCGCCAGGATCTGACCTTTTTCAACCACGTCGCCCTCGTCGACCACGATCGCGGTCACGGCGAGACCGCCGGCTTCTGAGCTGACCGGTATTTCGCGCCAGGCGACAACGCTTCCCGTTGCGGTGATACCCCTCGTGACCGGCGACTTCTCTACCGACGCGGCGATGACTGTCATTGCCACCGAGGGACCTTCCGCGAGGGCGGCGGAATGGAGGAGCAGAAGAACCGCGATGGAAGCGGCCCACGCGCGCCTGCGTTCGGCAATAGCAATCATCCTACGTCTTCCTCTGTGCTCGTTTGACGAACGAATGCCTCGTTGTCGGCTTCACTGAACGGTTGCGGATACCCGATTAGAGCGGGAGCTTTGCTCGCGTAGAACAATTTGTGTCTGATTGTCTTGCCCGTCGCCCATTTGTGTCGAAATGTTGCTAGAATGGTCCGGCGCCGCAATTTGTCACGAATCATGGCTTCTTTCGCCTGCACTTCGCTGTAGAAGGTAACTTCCAAGCCATCGACGAACGAAGGTTCATGAGTGCACACACGCCGCAGATCCTGGTGGTCGACGACGACCCGGAGATCCGAAAACTGCTCGCTCGTTATGTCGAAGGACAGGCATTTCGCGTCCTGCTGGCCTCAAGCTGCGGCGAACTCCGCGAGCGCATCGCGAGCGATCAGATCGATCTGGTCGTCCTGGACGTCATGCTGCCGGATGGGTCTGGCCTCGACGCATGCCGAGATTTGAGAGCGAGACGGAACACGGTCCCGGTCATTCTTCTGACCGCTCTCAAGGAGGACGTTGATCGCATCGTCGGACTTGAGATGGGAGCCGATGACTATCTCAGCAAACCATTCAACCCACGCGAATTGGTGGCGCGGATTCGCGCTGTGTTGCGACGCCGCTCCGAGCCGAGATCTCAGGCTCAGGATTCAAGGATGTATCAGTTCGAGGGATTTACTGCAGATCCACAGATGCGAAGCGTGGCGGACGCCCAAGGCAACACCATCGAATTGACGGGCGCCGAATTCGATCTTCTGCAGGTATTCCTCGACCGGCCCGGACGCGTGCTTTCGCGAGACCAGCTTCTGGATCTCACGCGCGGTCGTGAGGGGGATGTATTCGATCGCTCGATCGACGTCCTTGTCAGCCGCTTGAGGCGCAAGCTGGATGCTTCAGGGGCTTCACGTCTATTCAAGACGGTTCGCAACGGCGGATATCAGTTCGTCGTGAAAGTCGAGCTCCAGGAACTTCGGTCGTGAATACGTTGCGGGCCAAACTCGCCATGCTCATCGCCGTGGTGATCGTTTCGGTGGTCAGTGTCTCGACCGGAGTGCTTGTCTACCTGTTCAAGCCGCCGGAGGAGCGGCAAGCGGTCGGTCCCATGGCCGAGCAAGTCCAGTTGCTGCAGCAGATAGCGCGCGTCGCGCCCGCCTTGGTTTCGATTCAGCAGCAGCCAGCCGGAGGCGAGGTCGAGGCTGACCTAACCTCTTGGCTGCGCGATACGCTGGCGGCTCGAGGAGCACCGCGCAACGTCGTGGTGTCTCGGAAGAACGACCTGCCTCTACTGTCTGTTCCCCTGGACCAGGGCTGGATTATCACGCAGATCCCCGACCTGCCCCCGGAAGGCGGAGTCTTCAACCTACTTCTGATGTGGCTCTCGTTCATTGCATTTGGCGCGATGGCGGTCGCCCTTTTTTTCGCCAACAGGATGGTCAAGCCTCTCGTCCTGCTCGAAAGAGCGATCGAGTCCGTGGGGCCCGACGCCCTGCTGCCCGAGCTTGCGATCACAGGGCCGGCCGAGGTGCGCGTCGCCGCCAAGGCGCTCAACTCCCTGTCCTCACGTCTCAAGGTGGCAATGGAGGGCCGGATGCGCCTCGTGGCTGCCGCCGGGCATGACCTGCGGACGCCAATCACGCGCATGCGTCTGAGGGCGGAGTTCGTTGAAAACGATGATGACCGTGCGATGTGGCTGAAAGACATCGACGAGCTCGATCGAATTGCAGATAGTGCGATCCTCCTCGTGCGGGAGGAATCCGGAAAGTCGGCGCCCGAGTCTCTGAGACTAGACATGCTCATTTCGGAACTTGTGGGCGAGTTGCGGACACTTTCATACGACGTCACGCTCACTCGCTCTACGGCCGCGGTCGTGCGGGCCAACCGAACCGGTCTCAATCGCGCGTTTCGAAATCTGCTCATCAACGCCGCTACCCACGGGAAGCAGGCACGCGTCGCCGTCGAGAGCGCCTCTTCAGAGGCGCTCGTCGTCATAGACGATGAAGGTCCGGGAATCCCAGCGGACATGATTGGACAGGTCTTCGAGCCGTTCTTCCGCGCCAACCGAGCGCGCACGAAGCATTTCGATGGTGCTGGACTGGGTCTAACGATCGCGAATGAAATTGTGCAACGAGCCGGAGGCACCATCACGATAGAAAATGGTCCCTTGCGAGGATTACTTCAGACTGTGAAGCTGCCGACTGAGCGAAAATAGCTATCGGGTCCCGCTGGAATTTCCGCCGGGGAACATCGTCGGCTGGTCCACGCCGGTAAGTTCGGCCTCGTCTGCAAGCCGCTCCGGCGCAACATCGCGGGGAATCATGGTTGCGCATCCTGCGCCGGACACCCCAAATATGAGCAGCGCGACAGTACGAAGCACCCTTGTCGGTGTGCATGTGGCTGTCATGCTCGTCGGCCGTATGTCCGACCTTTGCAGCCTGGCATTGCCCGTCAGTTCGAGGCTTCCCGTTCCCGGTCGGCGCAATCTGCCGGGCTGACCAGCGATGTACATCTAAAGTCTTCCGCCCGGATCCGGCTGCAAATTCTGCTTCTGCGCGCGTTTGGAACGTGCGCTGAGCCGAAGGAGCAGCGCGGCAGTCGTCTGACACCCGCACTGCCAATTCTTACTGCTTTCGAGTCTCCTTCGGCCCGTCATCGGTCCATTCGGGCGGCAGCCCGAGCTTACCGCCAACCAGACCAGCGATGCCCGGAGCGCGGCCATAGGTCTCACACGCTGCATACTTCGGAGCGAGACCCATGTTCGAACTGACTTTTTGCCAAGAAGGAATATCGATGCCGACACCTTCGAAAGGGCTCTCGCCCTTGTTCAGCAGCTTTGCGAAGTCTTCGCCGAAGGCCCCCGCCAGTTCGTAAGCGTCACTCGCTTTCGATGCCCTAGGCGTACTGAAAAACACGGTCGCGCCTCTACCCCAGATCATGGCCGCCTGCTGTCGACCCGAGCGATCGACCGCTTCGGCTTCAATAGAGAGATCCCCCAAGCCAATCGGAATGCGCGGTACCGGGATCGGAACACTCGTATCCACAAAACTTGTACCGAGCGACGTGGCTGCCGAAATGCCCGCGGCAACTTCGTCGGTCGCTGTCGCGCGGGTAACGCCGGCGCGCACGGTCAAGTCGGCTGGAGTGTCCGGCGTGACGACATTGAAGCGATCGCTGAGGCTAATACACAGGGCTCGATTCACCGCGTTCGCAACAAGCGCCCGCTGCTCGTTTGACAGCGTTGGCGCCACGCCCGGTGGGAAGGCTGTCGGTGCAATGTTGATAGTCTTCGCCGCCGCCACCTGCTCCTTTCTTACGTGAAGGCGCGACTTCGTGATCTTGCCGTCGGACGGTTTCAGTCCGTCGTAGGACGATAGACCGGCGCCTTGTACAAGTGGGGCAGTCGCGCAGCCCGGCAATAAGGCAAGAATAGCTAGCATGGCGAGAGACATCGAGTGATGCTGCCCAACCGTCGGTTGCCTCCAACCTGCCGCTATTCCTATCCATGATCGGTAGCTTGATAGGGGAACGAGTCCGATCTCGGATACCAGCCCCCGTTTGAAAGGCGACCTTGAAGGTGTCGGGACAAAAAGGACTTGAACAAGCGCTATTGCTAGGCCTCCGCCCGCAAAAGGTGCCAATCGTATTGCAGCAACAAACATCAAGGCAGTCATCGCACTCGACAACTGCTGATAGGTGCTGGAAGAACACGATCTCCCCAGAAGGCGGATCAAGCGCGACGCGCGATATTTGACCCGCCATGGTCGGTAGAAAGGAAACGCCTTGTAGGACTTGAGAGTGGCCGCGGAGCGCATTCAGACCCCCTGATAGTTAAACCCTGCGGCCTTGATAGACGGGTCACATGGCTCGGAATCTGGCCGGGCATGACCGAATGTTGCTGCTCGATCGCCATTTATGTCGAAAGATGTCCAGGCGAGTTGGGGACAGCCTTCGTTACAAATATTTCCCTTCAACCTGCTCGAACGTGACTAAACCGGCTCCTATGCACATACCGCAAATTCTCGTTGTCGATGACGATCTTGAGATCCGAAAGCTTCTGGCTCGCTACATCAAGGAGCAGGGATTTCGTGTGCAGCTTGCCTCCAGGTGTGCGGAAGTACGCGAACGGATCGCCACCAACCAGATCGATCTCATTGTCCTCGATGTCATGTTGCCCGATGGTTCCGGGCTCGATCTTTGCCGCGATCTACGGTCGAAGCGATCGAATGTCCCGATCATTCTGCTCACTGCGCTGAAGGAAGACGTGGACCGGATCATCGGTCTCGAGATCGGGGCCGACGACTACCTGGGAAAGCCATTCAATCCGCGCGAGCTCGTCGCTCGCATCCGCGCAGTGCTCCGTCGCGGTCAAGATGACCGTTCCGCACAGAGCGGGAAAGGACGCTATCTTTTCGAAGGATTCGCAGCAGATCCGTTTGCCCGTTCGGTGGTCGATCCGCAGGGCGGCAATATCGAATTAACAGGCGCCGAGTTTGATCTGCTCTTGACCTTTCTCGATCGTCCGGGCCGCGTGCTCTCACGAGATCAACTGCTCGATCTGACACGCGGGCGCGATGGAGACGTGCTGGACCGCTCGATCGATGTGCTTGTCAGCCGCCTGCGACGCAAACTTTCGGACAGCGGCGCAGCTCACATATTCAAGACTGTCCGCAATGGCGGCTACCAGTTCGCAACGAAGGTCACTCATTTGGATGAACAGAGATAAACACTCTTCGCGCTGATAATGCCCCGGTCGCGGCAGCGGCAAGCCCTGGCGGAGCTCGATGACCACCATCTCAAGGACATCGGCAAGACGCGGCAAGAGGCCAACGCCGAAGCAGCCAAGCCGTTCTGGAAATGACGCCGTTCATCGCGCACTTGCTGCCGGCGGCGGCGCTGGGCTTGTGCGTCGCTATCCCGTTCGGCCCGGTTGGCTTGATGTGCGTGCAGCGGACGCTGGCATTCGGAGTCTGGTTTGGAATCGCGAGCGGCATGGGTGCGGTGACAGCGCACGGCATGTTCAGTTGCCTGGCCGCCGTGAGCGCGACCGTGCTGACGCAGATGACGCTCGCCCTGCACACGCCGCTACGCATCACTGGAGGGATCGTCCTGGTCTTGATGGGCCTCAGAACCATTCTCGTGTCCACGCGTGCGGCGCACGGCGCGGCATGCGGAGATTTGCTTTCGGCCTATACATCGACCCTGTTGATCGCCGCCGCCAACCCGATGACGATACTGCCATACCTGGGCGTCACGTCCGCGCTGGAAACCAACAAACCGCTGATCATGGATCGCACGCTGGCGACCCCCATCGGGGTGATGCTCGGCAGTGCATCCTGGTATCTCTTCCTGGCCCCTATTTCGGACTGAGGAGGCGGCGCCTTGATCGTCCGCCAAAGGCCGCCATTCGTCCGTGAATTCCTTGCCACTATTCCGCCGCACAACCCATCGCAGGCGCTGCCGCGCTGAATTCCGACTACAGCGCGGCTTCTAATTTGAAGCCAAGTCGCTCATGGGCTACTGCCATTCTAACTGTAGAATATGCCGCCATCCACATTGAGGGCCTGGCCGGTCACGAACGCGGAATCGTCCGACGCAAAGAATGCCACGGGACCGACGACATCCTCGGGCTGCCCCAGCCGGTGCAGGTCCGTGACCTTCTCGAAATAGGCGACCCGCTCCGGATCACGGAGATTGTTGAGGCCCATATCCGTTACGATGATGCCCGGACAGACGGCATTGACCGTGATGCCGTGACCTCCGAACTCCATGGACGAAACGCGCGTGAAGCCGACCACCGCCGACTTCGATGCCGCGTAGTGGGACTGTCCCGGACCGCCGGTTCGGGCCGCGAGCGAAGCGATGTTCACGATCCGTCCGTACTTGCGCTCCTTCATATGCGCCACGACGGCCTGGGTCATCTGGAAGACGCCGCGCGTGTTGACGGCAAAGGTCTGATCCCACGTGTCGGGCGTCAGTTCGTCGATCGTCGCCAGCCTCAGTATCCCCGCATTGTTGACGAGAACGTCGACATGCCCGAGGCCACTCACCGCTTCGGCCACGGCCCGCCTGCAGTCTTCGATGTCGCTGACGTCGCCCAGCACCGGGATGCAGCGGCCGCCAAGCTCCCTGATCTCTGCGACGGTCTGAAGGAGGACCTTCTCCTGGGCTGCGATGTCGGTCAGCGCGAGATCGTAGCCGCGCATGGCGAGACCAATGGCAATTGCGCGGCCAATTCCGCGGCTTGCTCCCGTCACGATCGCATGTCGGGCCATGCTGTTTTCTCCCCTGTTGTCCGGATGAATTCTTGCGATGATGTGAAAAGATTAGGAGCGACTAAGCTTGCGGACCGGGAGCGTATTCATGGCCCTGACCGTATCCTCGAACGATACGAGATTGGCGCCCGAACCCAGCCCCGTCGCGACGATCGCGGCGGTCGCGGTCGCAAGCTTCGCACAGTCGAGCAGATCCCAGTCGCGGACGAGACCCGCGATGAAGCCGCCCGTGTAGGAATCGCCGCATCCCGACGTATCGCGGACCGTGATCTCGAAAGCAGGCACCGTGAACTGGCGTCCATCGCGGGTCATCACGAACGATCCGTCGGCGCCAAGAGAGATAGCGCAGGCCCCCGCTCCCTTGTCGATGAAGAACCGCGCACAAGAAGCGGGATCGTCGGTTCCGACCATGGCATTGGTCTCGTCAATGCTCGGCATGAAGAAATCGACATAGGGCAGCAGCGGCTCGACCAGCGCGAGCGTTTCACGCCGCGCCTGAATGAGATCCAGCGTCGTCGTGCAACCGGCCGCCCTCGCGTCTTGCAGCAGGGCAACGGAAGGCGCTCCGTCCATTGCGAGCAGGGAGCCAACCCCGCCGAGATGCAGAATTTTGCTGCGGCAGGCGGCCACTTGCGCTTCGGGTGCGATACGCCAGCGGGCGGAAGCGCCCCTTGCGTGCATGACCGGACGCGAGCCGTCGGGCCGGATCGGCAGGATCGTGGCCGAGGTCGGACTGTCGGCCATCCGCTCCATGAGAGAGATGTCGATGCCTTCGCGCTCCAGCGCGTTCAGCATCCAGTCGGCCTTCTCGTCGGAGCCGACGGCGCCCACCGCAAGCGCCTTCAAACCGAGACGGGCGCAGGGGACGACAGTCCCGCCCGCGGTGCCTGCGACCGCGAGCCGAATTTCCTCGATCAACAACCGGCCGCCACCGGGCGGAATTTCGGTAACCGGGACTCCCAGAATATCCAGAATATAAGTACCGCAGACGCTGACGTCGTGAGTGTAACCCATGAGTTCTCGCAAGACAGTGGTTTGACCGTGATCTAGCTGGACCGCTGGGGACCCTTGGACGCGCCGTCGCTATCGCGCAGGCCGTACTGCCCCCATCGCTTCAGGATGCTGTCGATCTCCTCGTCCGGCAGGAGCGGAGGAGAGCCAAGTTGAAGACAACCGTGATACTGCTTGGCTAGCACCTCGACCTCCACCGCGAGCCACATGGCCTTGCGCAGGTTCGGACCTATGGCGATCAGCCCGTGATGCGCGAGCAGGCAGGCGCGGCGATAGCGAAGCGCGTTCAAGGCCGCCTGCGAGAGCTCCGCCGTGCCGTATTGAGCGTAGGGCGCGCAGGGGATGTCGTTGCCGCCGGCAGCGGCGATCATGTAGTGGATCGCGGGGATCGAGCGATTCATGATCGCGATGATCGTGCAGAAGATCGGATGCGCATGAACGACGGCGCCAACCTCCTGCTTCGATTTCAGGATGTCGAGGTGAAAACGCCATTCCGTCGACGGAACGTTGCCGGCCGACGCGATCCATGAACCGTCCCACTTCATGGCCACGATGTCCTCGGGCTTCATGCGGTCGTATGGAAGACCGGACGGCGTGAGCAGGATGCCGTCATCGGTTCGAACACTGATGTTTCCAGAGGTTCCCTGGTTGATACCTTGCGCCGCCATCTCACGACACGCGTCGATGATGGATTGACGAAGTTCGAGCTCTGCATCGCGGCTGGTCATGTGCTGCTCCGAGACCTCAAGTTCATGGCATTGCTCCGAGCTGAACCTGCCGGTCGACCAGCAGCCACGTGGTTCGTGCGATGGCCAGCACGTCCTGTTCCGAACTCAGCAAGGCGCTCTCGGCGAAGAGCTTGCGGCCTTCCCGGCCGGTCGGCCAAGCCACCACCACACAACGATCCCCTGGGCGCGGCCGGCGATCGATCCGCGCGGCCATGCGTCCGAGCAGGGCCGTTTCGTCACCGTTCAATCCCAGGTGACGGGCGCCCACACTGCAATAACCCGTCGGGCAGTCGAGAGCGGCCCAGACGAATTCGGGCGCGACGTAACCGTCCTCGCCGCAAAGACTGCCATGAGGCACCCAGGACGCCGCGAACACGACGGGCTTCCCCGGGATCGGCGCCGTCTGCAGCGGACCTGCGAAGATCCTGAGACCGTCGCCATGGGCACGCGCAGGGCCGCAGACAAAGCATGTCGGGAGGTTGTGGGTCTGCTCATCGTAGGGCGTTCTGCCGATCGCCTCCTCGGCCGCCTCGTAGCTCACCTTGGGAACGTCGGGAGCATCGATGCTCGCAACCCGCGCCGTCGCAAGCAGCCTGTCGTTCTCGCGCAGCTCGATCTCGCCGTCAGCTCCCGCAAGGATGTCGAGCGGTCGCTCCAGCGGCGGCGGGGCGCGCAACGTTACTTCTGCGTCTCCGGCGACATGCCTTGCGAGGCATCCGCAAACATAGCCTCCGTTGCCGGAGTTGGGCGGACCCCGGAAGCGTCTATCGATGACAAGCGAAACCATTGGATTCCTGGTCCGAAGCGTTCAGCGTCCCATCGCAAAGAATTCGTCGTTCGGACGCATGCTGGTGACGTTGGCGAGGCGGTTCGACATGCCGAAGAATGCAGCGATCGCCGCAATATCCCAAACGTCCTCCTCCGTGAATCCATGAGCCTTGAGGTCCTGGATGTCGGAGTCGTCCACTTCATAGGCGCGCGCCGAGACCTTCATCGCGAAATCGAGCATCGCCCTTTGCCGGGCGGTGATATCGGCCTTGCGATAATTGACGGCGACCTGATCCGCGATCAGCGGATTCTTCGCCCGCACGCGCAGGATGGCGCCGTGCGCGACGACGCAATACTGGCATTGATTGGCACTGCTGGTCGCCACCACGATCATCTCGCGCTCGGCCTTGGTTATGGGACCGGGCTTGTCCATGAGGGCGTCGTGATAGGCGAAGAACGCCCGAAACTCGTCCGGACGATGCGCGAGAGTCAGGAAGACGTTGGGCACGAAGCCGGACTTCTCCTGAACCGCCTCTATCCGCGCGCGGATATCCGCGGGGAGCGTTGCGATGTCGGGGACGGGAAAGCGGCTGATAGCGGGCGAAGACATGTTCTGAGGCTCCTGTTAGATCGCCGCGAGCGCGACGAGCGTTTCGTGATACGCCTCGAACGCATCGCGCCGATCGGTGGCATACGGCTCGACCCTCACGAGGCAGGTGTGGGCCGAACAACCCTGGCCGAACTGAGACGTGCCGATATCGAGCGTGAGCACGTTCGGATTGCCGGCGACCTCCAGCCCGCTATTGCCGGTCGGCGTGAACCAGGCACCGGTCGGGAGCACCAGCACGCCTTGACGGATCTTGTCGGTGATCTCTGCGGTCGCAAGGCATTCCCCGCGGCCGTTCCAGATGCGTATCGTCTGGCCATCCTCAATGCCGAGAGCGGCCGCGTCGTCCGGATGAAGGCGGGCCTGTTCACGGCCATTGCGCTTCATGGCCCGGCTCGATGCGCCGGTTTCGAGCTGGCTGTGAAGACGGCCAGCCGGTTGGTGCGAGATGAGGTGCATCTGGCCGCCGTCGGCGACGTTGCCGAGCCATTCGGCCGGCTCGATCCAGGCGGGATGCGAGCGGCAGTCGGCGTAGTCCAGCCTGGCCAGCGTATCGCTGCCGAGCACGATCTTTCCGCTTTCGGTCTTGACCGCGTGCTCCTCCGGCTTGTTGCGGAAGTCGGCCAGGAACGTGTGCTCGGCCTTGACCGGGCAGCGGGCATAGCCGGCTTCCCAGAACGCATCGAAATCCGGCATGGCGAAGCCGAAACGCTCCGATGCGTCGCTGCGGCAGACCTCGTAGAGATGCCGGAGCCAGCCCATCTCGTCACGGCCTTCGTTGAAGCTACCGGCCACCCCGAGCTTGCCGGCAATCTCATTGCAGATCTCGAAGTCGGAACGGGCCTCGCCCAGCGGCTCGATTGCCTTTTTCATCGCCAGGATGAAGTCGGAGCGCCTGTTGCCGGCAAGATCGTTCCGCTCGATCGACGTGGTTGCCGGCAGCACGATGTCGGCCCGCTGGGCCGTCGCCGTGAACATCGGGTCCTGGACGACAATCGTTTCGGGCCTCGTCCAGGCTTCCGACAGGCGATTGAGGTCCTGATGATGATGGTAGGGATTGCCGCCTGCCCAATAGACCAGCCTCGTATCCGGATAGGAGCGGATCTGTCCTTCGTAGCTGAACGGCGTGCCGGGATTGAGCAGCATATCGCTGATCCGTGCCACCGGAATGAAGCTGTCGATCGGCCTCGGAAGCTGCGAAATAGCCGGAGACCTGCCCAAGTTGAACGGTGACCCGACGCCGCCCAGTGACGCGTAGCCGTAGCCCACGCCGCCGCCCGGCAGTCCAATCTGGCCGACGATCGATGCGAGTCCGAGCGCTGCCCAGAACGGCTGTTCGCCGTGATGGGCCCGCTGCAGACTCCAGCTCACGGTCAGCATGCTCCGCGTGTCGACCAGGCGCCTTGCGAGCCCAGCGATTTTGCCAGCATCGAGTCCGCAGATGCTCGCGGCCCACGCCGCGTCCTTGCGTGTGCCATCCGCCTCGCCTTCGAGATAGCGAAGCAGACGATCAGCACCGCTGGTGCAGCGCGCGAGGAAGTCCCTGTCGTGCCGGCCCGCGTTCACGATCTCGCCCGCGAGGCCGAGCATCAGCGCAGCGTCCGTGTTCGGGCGGATCGGCCACCATTCGCCGTTGACCCAGTCCGGCAGATCGTCCTTCAGCGGCGAGACGTGAATGATCCTGACGCCTCGCTCGACGATTTTCTGAAGATAAGTTTCAAGCCGGTGGCTGCCAATTCCTCCGGCCTCGTTCTGCGCGGTTCGCGGTGACAAGGCGCCGAACACCACCAGCGTCTCGGTGTGCTGCGCGATGGTGTCGAGCGTATTGGCGCGACCGCCGCAGGCGTCGTCGCTGCCCAGCGTGTGCCGCAAGATCACGGGACCTGCCGCGATGGAATAGGTGTCCACATGCCTGGTGAAGCCGCCAACCAAGTTGAGCATGCGCTTCAGAAGCGACGAGGCATGGTGCAGGCGGCCCGAGTTCGTCCAGCCATAGGAGCCCGCGAAGATCGACGCGTTGCCGAAGGTGCCGGCCACGCGGCGTATTTCGTCGGCAACCAGCGTCGTCGCCTCGTCCCAGCTGACCGGCACGAATTTCTCCCGGCCGCGCCCCCGGCGATCGCTTTTCTCGCGCTTGTCGAGCCAGCCGGAACGCACCATCGGTCGCAGCACGCGGCGCTCCAGGTTCGCCCATTCGGCGACTGAGTGGATGATCGGGGAAGGTGCAGGATCGTGCTCGAAAGGCTCCACGCCTACAATGCGACCATCCTCGACGAGGATCGTATACGCACCCCAATGGCTGCAATGCGGGACCCGCTTGATCCTGCTCATGCGTCAACCGCCCCAAGTTCGCGCCGCATCTGCGCAGCGAATTCGGGATAGGTCTCGGCGAGTTCGTCGAACACGCGGCCGCGGAGCAGCTCCAGCGTCGATCCGTCGGGAAGCGCGGTCTGCTGTGGCTGAGCATCATGCTCGAACCGAAAGCCGGTCGATTGCCTGATTTCCGCAAGATCGTGCCCGGGATGCACACTCTCCAGCTCGAATCCCGGTCGGGTCTTGTCGAACCGAAAGAGTCCTTTGCCGGTCAGCAGAGCGATAGGGCCGCCGCTCCGGAAAACTCCCTCCGGGCTGATACCGGGGGCACTGATGAAGTCAACCTTATCGACGAAGACGCGCGGCGTATGCTCCTCCCGGAACAGGATGACTCGCGGCACGACGAAGTAGAGATAAGCCGATCCGAATGAGCCGGGCCAACGCACGCTCGAACGCGGATAGTTACCGGTTCCGACGAGGTTCACGTTGCCGAAGCCATCGATCTGGCCGCCGCCAAGGAAGAAAGCGTCGATCCGTCCCTGACCGGCACAATCGAACAGTTCCGCTGAACCGTTGGTGAAGAAATTGTGCTCGACAGAGCCGAGAATGGAGATGCGCGGGCCGACGGCACCGCTCGCTTCCTTCATCGCGCGCAGAAGCATCGCGCCGGCGGCGGGAATCGGAGAGGAGGCCCCGACGGCGACATGCCTGACCCCATCGAGCAGCCGCGCGATCGTGCAAATCAGCACTTCGCGAGGGAGAACGTCGGCCATCATGCGGGCTCCATCTGCGCCTGCGCCATATAGGCAGAGAAGCCCTCGGCCGTCCGTGCGGCTTTCGCATAGCGTGCGATCTCCGCGCTGTCGGGCGGATACTCGCCCCATAGACCGTAGGGCCACGCACCCTTTGGAGCGCGCGCGACGGCCGTGACGTAGAGTGCCGGCAGCACGCCGGCCGCGCTCATCTCGTCCGCGAGCAGGTTTTCCTCGACCACGCGCTCCACCGTGACGAGAACGGTGCGCGAGGCGTAAGCCATTGCGGCAAGCTCGCGGCGCCGCCCGATCCAGACATTGCCGAAGCGATCGGCCAGCGGCACGTGGAAGATCGTGACGTCAGGCGTGATGGCCGGAATTAGCACGATCGGATCGCCTCCGTCCGCCAGCGGATTGTCGACGACGCGCCAATCGTCGCGGTGACGAAGCAGATCCGTTCCGATCAGCCCACGAAGCGGCATGAAGGGACTGCCCTTCTGCGCCGCCATCAGCCCGGCATGGATGGCAGGACACGTCGCGTCCTTCAAGCGAACCGCGCCTTCCTTGACGGCAGCGTTGAACCGGGGCGCCCCACCCGCTTCGCCCAGAGAGACGGCGCTGGTCTCCACCGACCGCACCAGACCCGCGCCGACGAGCTGATCGACCTGCAATCCGCCGGTCGGCACGCAGACGAGATCGAGATTGCCCGCGCCGTGCTCAATGATTGGCAGCGTCATGGCCATGGACACGCCGGCGTAATCGACCGGCAGCGCAACCCGCATGCCGGCCTCGATGTGCTTCGCCAATGCGCGAGGCTCGCTCAACACCTTCATCCTCCCTGCGCTTGTTCTATATTATAGAACGCTATTCCAAAATTATGTTAGGCGGATTTGGACGGCACTGTCAATCTGACTTCGCCGGCGAGGCCTTTTTTTGCAGAGGTTCGCGCCTGCGCACCCGACTGCACCTGCGCGTGCTTGCGGGGCGGTCGGGCGGCTCGACTTGACAAGACGGCGCGCTGCGCCAACAATAAATGGAATATCGTTCTACAATATAGAACACATTGGGGAGGTGAGAATGGGTGAGCCTGCGGCTCTGCGCGCAATGCGTTCCGGCGATGCGAGCGCTCGGACGTCGCTGACCGGCCGCCTCCGGGAACGCGACGCCATCGGATCGGGCATCGCCGTCCGCGAGGCGGTGAAGACATACGGCAGCTTTCATGCCGTCGACCGGATCAGCATCGACATCGAGCCGGGCGAATTCATCACCCTTCTTGGCCCCTCCGGCAGCGGAAAGACGACGCTGCTCAACCTCGTGGCCGGATTCCAGAGCCTCGACAGCGGCGAAATCCTCGTCGACGGAAGGCCGGTCCACAATGTGCCGACCCACAAGCGCGGCTTCGGCATGGTCTTCCAGAGCTACGCGCTCTTTCCGAACATGACGGTCAGCCAGAACGTCGCGTTTCCACTTCGCATGGCGGGCGTCGATCGAGCGACCTCAGATCGACGCGTTGCCGAAACGCTGGAAATCATGCGGCTGACCGAGCATGCGACGAAATCTCCCTCCCAGATGTCGGGCGGGCAGCAGCAGCGCGTTGCGATCGCCCGCGCCATCGTCAAGAGGCCGAAGGTCGTGCTGATGGACGAACCCCTCAGCGCCCTGGACAGGCGGTTGCGCGAGTCGATTCAGATCGAGATCCGCGACCTCCATCAGACCATCGGCAGCACGATCCTGTTCGTCACGCACGACCAGGGAGAAGCGCTGACCATGAGCGACCGCATTGCGGTGCTCAACGCCGGCAAGATCGTCCAGATTGGACGGCCGCTGGACATCTATCGACATCCGACCGATCGTTTCGTCGCCTCGTTCGTCGGCGAGAGCAATCTGATCGAGGCGGAGATTCTCCAAAAGCGCGGATCGACGCTGACAATGAAGAACCGCGCGGGATATGTGTTCAGCGCCGAAAGCCGCGACACCATCGACGTTGGACGCGCAACCGTGCTGGTGCGTCCGGAACGCATTGCCGTGTCGAACGAGCCGACCGCGAATTCCGCGCCGGTCAGCGTCACATCTGCGATCTTCCTCGGCGAGATCCTGCGGATCGAGGCGCGAATGGAGGGCGGAGAGCCGCTCCTGATTCGGTGTACCGACATGGCCGACCGTCCCCTGCCGGCGGTCGGGGATCGCCTCCACGTGACCTGGGACGCCGCGGACTGCTGGGTGCTTGCATGACCTCCGCATCGATCGGCATCCAAGCGGACCGGCCTGCGGACCTTGATCTCATCAGGAGGTTGAAGGATCCGGCGCTGCTGCTCCTGCCTGCGCTTGCCTTCCTCGCCTTCATCTATCTTCTCCCGCTGATCGACCTCATCCGTATCAGCGTGAGCGGGCCGTCGTGGTCGTCGTATTTTCAGCGGGTCTTCGCGATACCGCTCTATTGGGATTCGCTCGTGCGAACGATGCAGATCTCGGTCACGGTCGCGGGTCTGTGCTTGCTGTTCGGATATCCGACTGCACTGCTCATTCACCGCAGTCGCGGCATCGCCCAGGTTCTGATCGCGACCGCGATCGTGCTGCCCTACTTCATTGCCATCCTGATCCGGACCTATGCCTGGATGGTCCTGCTCGGCCGCAACGGGCCGGTCAACAAGCTGCTGGTTTCGCTCGGCATATTGAGCGAGCCCGTGCAGCTTCTTTTCAACCGCGGCACGGTGCTTCTCGGCATGACCGCGGTGCTTCTGCCGCTGATGGTGCTGACGATCTATTCCAGCGTGGCGCGCCTGGATCAAAGCCTGACCCGGGCGGCGCTGGCGAGCGGCGCGGGGCCCATTGCGGCATTCTGGCGCGTGTTGCTTCCGCTGACCTTGCCCGGCATGGGCGCCGGCTTCCTGCTGGTCTTCGTCGCTGCGATCGGCTTCTTCATTACACCGACCCTGCTTGGAGGGCCCGGTGACCAGATGTTCGCCATGCATATCACCCAGCAGGCGGACTCGGTCACGTCGGAGGGATTCCTGCAAGCCTTGGGCGTGGTGCTGCTGACGATTACGTTGGCGGTGGTCGCGGTGGCCGGACGCTTCCTCGGCTTCGAGTTCATTTGGGGCGGTCGCAAGCTGACGGAGGCCACGCCAAGAGCCGCAGACCGCTCTGCAGCGGACGTCGGTCGCCGCAGTTTCGGCGCCTCGCTTGCCGACCTGATCGGTTGGCCGCTGCTACGGCTGTTCGGGCGTCTGCCGGCGAACTGCGGAACCTGGACCGTTCGCATCATGGGTGGCCTCGTCATCGCCATTCTCATCCTGCCGATCATCGTGGTGATGATCATTTCCTTCAGCAGCGCAAGCTATCTGACATTCCCGCCACCGGGCTTTTCACTCCGCTGGTACGAGCAGTTCTTCTCCGATTCGAACTGGATGCGGGCGTTCTGGACATCATTGATCGTCGCGGCGATGTCGGCCGGCATTGCGATCGTGCTGGGCGCGTCGGCGGCCCTCGGTATTGTCAGGAGCAGGATTCGCGGCAAGTCCGCCATCATGCTGCTTCTCGTGAGCCCGATCATCGTGCCCCCGGTCGTGCTCGGCCTGTCGCTCTACAGCCTGTTCCTGCGTTTCGATCTCGTCGGCTCCGTCTTTGGCCTCGCCGCCGCGCATACGATCGGCGGCCTTCCCATCGTCGTGGTCATCCTCTCCGCCTCGCTTCAAGGCGTCGATACCAGGCTCGAACAGGCCGCCGCCGTCCACGGCGCATCGTCGTTGACGGTGTTCCGACTGGTGACGCTGCCGGCCATCATGCCGGGCTTGGCTGCAGCGACGTTCTTCGCCTTCCTGCACTCATTCGACGAGCTAGTGCTGACGCTGTTCCTGTCGAGCGCGCAGCTCAAGACACTCCCGCTCATGCTGTGGGGCGACATCAATTATCGGCTCAATCCGGTACTGGCCGTGGTCTCGACGCTGGAGGTGCTGCTGGTGATCGCAGGGCTCGTCCTTGCGCGACCCGTTCTCGCCACGTCGCGAAAAACCGCATGATACAGATCAATTTCAGGTGGAGGAAAGAAAGAATGCTGGGAATGAAACGCTTGAGACCATCGGCTTCCGTATTGGCTTCGGCCCTGTTCATCGCGATGGGTACGGGCCTCGCTGAAGCTCAGAGCAACGTCGTAATCATGCAGGATCCGGGCGGCGGATATGGCGATGCATTGCGCAAGGTCATGTACGACCCGTTCGAGAAGGAGACCGGTATCAAGGTCGTGACCGTCCAGGAGGCCCGTAGCGGTCCGCGCATCAAGGCTCAAGCCGATGCCGGAAAGGCGCAATGGGACCTGACTTTCATCTTCGACCAGGAGACGAAGCTCCTCGGCGACTGCTGCCTGGCCGATATCGACTATTCCAAGCTTTCCGACGCGGCGAAACAGACGCTGGCGGCGATGCCGGACAATCTGAAGCGCAAGAAGGGCGTCGCATTGCAGGTGATCGGCGTCGGCCTCGTCTACAACAAGGACAAGTACAAGGGGGAAAATGTACCGACGAGCTGGGCCGACTTCTGGGACGTGAAGAAGTTTCCCGGCCGGCGTTGCATGCCTGCCTGGCCGCGTTTCGTGTTCGAAGCGGCGCTGATGGCTGACGGCGTGGAGAAGAGCAAGCTCTACCCGATCGACATGGAACGGGCGCTGAAGAAGGTGAAGGAGATCAAACCCCATATCGCCAAATGGTGGACGACGGCCGCACAGCCGCCGCAGCTCCTGCTTGACGGTGAGGCCGACATGTGCATGGCTTACACCGGTTCGATGAGCAAGCTCGCCCTTGAGGGCGCTCCGATCGACCTGACCTTCAATCAGGGCTTCGTCTACTACGACTTCTTCTCGATCCCCAAGGGGGCGCCGAACTACGACAACGCGCTGAAACTGCTTTCCTGGCGGCTTGACGCCAAGCGCGCGGCGCAGCTCACCTCGACCTTCCCGGTCGCCCTTCCCTCTCCGGTCGTGTTCGAGGCAGCAACCGACAAGAAGCTCGCCCGGTACTGGGCCAATAACCCGGACAACGTCTCGAAGGCGATCGAATGGAGCCCGGACTATTGGGGCGCACCTTCGCCGGCCGGAAATTCCACCAATGAAGAGTACGGGCAGGAGAAGCTCAACGCCTTGCTGGCACAATAGGCAGACCGATCAGCAGGTGGCCCCGATCCGCCACGATCGGGGCTGCCCATCCGCGGGCTATGGCCGATCGCCCGGCCATGCTAGATCGGTGAAAGATCATGCTATTTTGGCTGTTGGATGGATAAGGCTTTCACCAAGGGACTGCGTCTCCTGGAAGCACTTGCTCTGAGCGAGCAACCTCGCGGGGTCACGGACCTAGCGAGCGAGCTGAAGCTCACAAAAAGCAACGTGCATCGGCTGCTCATGACTTTGCAGTCCCAAGGATATGTGCGCCAGATCCCCCCGCACAGCACGTATGAGCTCACGACCAAGATCTGGGCGCTCGGCAGCCACGTCATCCACCGGATGGACCTCATCAACGTCGCGCGACCGGCGATGACGAAACTTGCCGAGATAACCGGCGAGACCATTCATCTTTCCGTGCTCGAGGATACCGACGTCGTTTACGTCGACAAGATCGAAAGCGCGCACCATATCCGCGCCCATACGAGCGTCGGCATGCGCGCCCCCGCCTTCACCATGGCGACAGGAAAAGCGATGCTCGCACATATGCCGGACGACTACCTGGAGCGATTCCGGCCTCATCTCAGGCGCTACACCGAAACGACGCGAACGACGATCAAGGAGCTGCGCGAGGACATCGAGCTGGCACGCGCGCAGGGTTACTCCGCCGTGCTGCATGGCGAGTGGCGCGAGGGCATCGCTGCCTGCGCTTGTGCGATCCTTGGCCGCTCCGGCGACCTCGTCGGAGCAATCGGCATGTCCGGGCCCGACACGCGCATCAAGCGCAAGCAGATCAAGGAATATTCGGTTCACGTGATGGAGGCGGCGCGAACCATCGGCGCTGCGCTTGGCTATTCCAACAGGCCGGCCTACCCCACCGTCAGAAGCGATTTGCCTGATCCTACGCCTTTACATCAATCACGACGCGCCCCTTGATCTTGCCGGCCACGATGTCCGCGGCAAGCTGTGGCAGCGCCGACAGGGGCTCGGTGCGGGCAATCTCGCCAAGATGCTGCTTGTCGAGATTGTCGGCCAATATCCGCCAGGCGCGCTCGCGCTTGGCGGGCGGTGCGAACACGCTATCGACTCCAATCAACGTCACGCCGCGAAGAATGTGAGGCGCGACGGAGGCAGGCAGGTCCATGCCCCCGGCCAGGCCGCAGGCGGCGACCGCGCCTCCGTAAACCGTTTGAGCAAGCACGTTGGCCAGCGTCGTCGAGCCGACCGAATCGACCGCTCCGGACCAGCGCTCCTTCTGAAGAACCGGCCCCTTCTCCGCGAGCGAGGCACGATCGACGAAACCACTCGCCCCTAGCGAAGCCAGATAGTCCTTCGTTTCGGACCGGCCGGTCGACGCCGTGACCGAATAGCCTTTCTTCGCGAGCAGTAAGATGGCCGTCGAGCCGACGCCGCCAGCGGCTCCGGTGACCAGGACTTCCCTGCCGCCGGGGCGCATGCCCCAGCTCTCCAGCGCGTCGACACATAGAGCCGCGGTGTAGCCGGCCGTGCCGATCGCCATGGCCTGTTCCAGCGTGAAGGCCTCCGGCAGGCGCGTGAGCCAATCGGACCTGACTCTCTGGAAGCGCGAATAGCCTCCCCATTCCGTTTCGGACAATCCCCAGCCATTGACGACGACCTTGTCGCCCGCTTTCCAGCCTGCCGACCGGCTCTCCACGACCGTGCCCGCGATGTCGATGCCTGCGACCATCGGAAGACGTCGAGCAATGCGCCCCTTGCCGGACACGGCAAGGCCGTCCTTGTAATTCAGGCTCGAGAACGCAATTTCCACCAACACGTCGTGTGCCGGGAGCTCGGCAAGGGTGAGATCGCGAAACTCAGCCTGGTGTTTGCCATCCCTCTCGACGATCATAAGGGCGCGGAAAGCGTCGGTCATTCACTCACTCCTGAACTACCGTGCGTGGTCACTTGCGTGCGGTCCTCTTGGTCAGCACATTCGTCAACAGATCGCGCATACCTTCGAGGTGTCGGCGCGTCAGGGTTGCAGCTTTCTCGCCATCGCGGGCTTCCACCGCATGCATGATCTGCTCGTGCGCATCGGCCGTGCCGCGCCGCTCGCGGGTTCGGTAGATCAACATGTTGGTGATGGGAATGAAACTCTCGATGACCATGTACATCATCAGGCGCAACGGAGCGTTCGCGGTCGCGTCGGCCAGAGCGCGATGAAACCGTACGTCCGAGGCGCAGAAGTCCTCATCCGAGAGGTCACCGCGCCGCTGCAATGCGATCTCGCTCTCCATTGCCCGGATGTCGGCCTCGCTGCGGTTTACGGCCGCCATCCTGCAGCAGACGGCCTCCGCCTCCATGCGCGCAACGATCATCTCGTCGACGTTGAAGGCGCCTAGACCGACCAGAAGGGTGGCGGCGCCGGTAATCGTCCGGCTCACGCCTTCGAGGTCCGGACGTACGACGAAATTTCCACCCGTGGGACCGCGGCGAGAGCGAACGAGATTTTGCGCGGCGAGGCGCTTGAGGGCCTCCCTGACGGTCGGGCGGGACACGCCGAAACGGCGTGCCAGTTCCTCCTCACCCGGCAACCGTTCATCGACCTTGAGATGCCCTTCAAGGATGGCCGTTCGAATGGCGTCGGCCACCTGTTTGGCAAGACCACCTTTGACGATCTCGTCGTACTTCAGAGACAAGCCTATCTCCCGTCTGCATCATGGGCACCCGAACAGTAGCATACCAATCCATTCAAATATAGGTTTGACAAATACAGAAACGACATTAGGGTCGACATGCATGCGTTTCCTTGGAGCAACGGTGCGGTGAAGCCGATCAAGTCTGGCGCCAATCCAGCCTCCCCTGAACCGGCCCGCCCGGCCCTGCTCGAACGGCTGTCCGCGAGATTGACGCCTGGCGCCCTTCTGGTCGGCGATGCCATCGACGCGCGCTACCGGGAAGACCGCAGAGGCAAGCACTCTGCGCCGCCTCGATTCGTCATGCGACCGACCTCAACGACGGAGGTTTCCGAATGCCTCGCCGCATGCAATGAATTTGAACAGCCGCTTGTCGTTCAGGGTGGTCGCACCGGCCTTTCGGGCGCACATCGGATCGTCGAGGGAGAGGCAATATTGTCGCTGGAGCGCATGACCGCTCTCGACGGGATTGGCGACGACAAGGCCACGATGCTCGTCGAGGCGGGATCACCGCTCCAGGCTGTGCAGGAGGCGGCTGACGCGGCCGGCTATCTTTTCGGGGTCGATATCGGATCCAGAGGCACGGCGACCATCGGCGGCAATATCGCAACCAACGCCGGCGGCATTCGCGTGTTGCGGTATGGGATGTTCCGGTCCCAAGTGGCAGGCCTGGAAACGGTGCTGGCTGACGGCACGATACTTTCCTCACTGCGCGGTCTGGACAAGGACAACACCGGCTACGATTTGAACCAGCTGTTCATCGGCAGCGAGGGCACGCTGGGCGTTGTCACGCGTGCGAGGCTCCGTTTGCACCCCAAGCCCGTCGCCGAGGCCAACGCTTTCCTCGCGGTGACGTCGGTCGAGGCCGCGCTGAGACTTCTTGGCCGGCTGCGGCGGGCTCTTGGCCCTTGTCTTTCGGCTTTCGAACTCATGCTTCCCGAAGCAGTCGACGGGGTCGTCGCGTTTCTCGACATTCCGCGGCCGATCCGGACCACAGCACCGGCCTACGTGCTCACCGAAGTCCAGTCCCTCAGCGATGCGTCTGTCGCCGAGACGTTTACTTCGTGCCTGATGCAGGAAATGGAAGACGGCCTCGCACTTGACGGCGTCGTATCGCAATCCTCGCGTGAATTCAGATCGTTGTGGGACATGCGCGATTCCTGCGCGGACTATGTCCGAAGCCTTCAATATGTCCTCGGCCTCGATATCAGCGTTCCAACCTGTCGGATCGCAGAATTTCTCCAGGACGGCCAAGCCGAGCTGAGGGCTGTCGATCCCTCAACCGATCCGATCGTGTTCGGCCATGTCGGCGACGGCAACTTGCACTATGTCATTCGAACACCCAGACAGGACGAGGCCGCAGAGAGGATCTATCGTCTGGTCGCCCGACACGGCGGCTCGATCTCGGCCGAGCACGGAATCGGCGTCGACAAGAAACCTTGGCTGCACCTTTCTCGAAGCCCGGCCGAAATCGCGACCATGCGTCGACTAAAGGCCGCTCTCGACCCAAATGCGATCTTGGGTCGGGGACGCATCTTCGACTGACCCGCTTGCGTGCAAACTCGGCTCAAGCACGGATCGCCTCGTCGGCACTAGAAGGTCACCTTTCTGAAGCACATCCAAGACCTTCAATAGGTTCTCTCAACTGACAAATTCTCGGCAGCGCTCCGACGGCTACCGTCCGGAGTGCAAAATCACGACGATCGTAGATTAGCGCACCAGATCGTTGCCGCTGGTAGCGGGGGAGCGCTAAATTGCGAAACCCACTATTTCGGAAGCCCTGTTTTCTTATCGGCGGGCAGCGTAACTGGTCTGCTGCAGCCTTTATAGTCCGCCAAGAGCCGCCATTTGTGCGCGATCTAACTATGCTTCGAATGTTATCGAGCAAGTTCAACCCCCGGACTTGCAACATCCGATTCTTGCGAATGGTCGAACGGGAAATCCGAGGGCTCATTGCATGAACGGAGTTGGCTCTGTGACCTTTCCCGAATCCCTGTATTCACTAACTTGCTGATCGCATCGACGAAGTAAGCCGCCGGACCGTTCCAGGCTAGTCCGGCGCTTACACCCGAACCGGATGTCCGTTGAGCCCATTTGGGCGCGCTGTCACCGCCGGCCGAGCCGATCTCTACGTAAATCTGCTAACAGCACCCCACGGAGCCCCAGTGCCTGACCCCACCCGATCGTGACAGCGGGCCCCTGACGTCGACCAAGAATGGTATTGGTTGTGCCATCGAGTCTATCATTTCACCATAGGGAGGTGAATACGTGGGAAATCCGAAGCAAAAGCGGCTCGCGGCGACCACACAACTGGTTAGATCTGGAACTCAACGGCTAAGCAAATCAGCCAGAAACGTCATAGCGTACGTGGAGAGCCACCCTAACGCGGTATTGGTGAGTTCTGCGGCGGATCTCGCGTCATGTATCGGCGCATCGGATGCCACGGTGATCCGCGCGATACAATCGCTCGGCTATGAAGGCCTCCCCCACCTGAAATCTGTCATTGCCGCCAAGCTCGACGCAGGAACGCGCGACGCGCCGGACAAGGTCAGCACCACCGTGAAGACGCTGAACGAGCGGCACGAGGCATCGCCGTTTGCCTTGACCGTGGAGGCCTATGCGCATTCACTCGAAATGCTGCGTCATTCGCATACCGACCTCTCGATCGCCGCTGCCGGGTCCGTCCTCGGCAAGGCGCGCCGAATCGCGCTGTATGGAGCCGGCCCCTCGGCCATGATCCTGCAGCAGACGGCAATCCATCTCAATCGGATCGGCCGACACGCTTATCTGCTGGCCGGCGCCGGCGGCTATTTTGCGGACAGCCTGCTGCAGATCCAAAAAGGCGATGCGCTTCTGGTTCTGGCCTACGGGCAGGTGCAGAAGGAAGGCATGCTCGCCCAAAAGGAAATCCGCAAGCATGGCGGCGACATCGTTGTGATTACCGACAATCCCACGGGCAGGATGGCCTCGCAGGCGAATGCGATCGTGGTCGTACCGCGCACCGAAGTCGGCAACATGACCCTGTACGGGACGATCCTGATGACCCTTGAGAGCATCGTCCTGTCCCTGACGCGCGAGGAGCCCAAGCTAGCCCTCGCAACAGCAGGGCGCCTGAGGGATTTCAGGGTTGACCTCGCCGTTACGCCGAAGGACGACCGTTAGCGGGTTCATCGCGCAGCCGTAGCATTTATTACGATTCTAAACTAGATTCGCACGCAGGTTAGCTGACATCCCTCCCCCGGATCTGCTATTGTTGCTGTATCAGACGTAATTTCATCCATTTAAATGTAATGAACGCTACGTCTGACGTGAATGACGCCTGCTGAGGTCGCGGGCGCTCTGAGAAGCTCTTGGCGACCCTCTGCGACCGACGTCCGGCACGTTCCC
Organism: Bradyrhizobium sp. USDA 10063; assembly: GCF_054063735.1. NCBI lineage: Bacteria > Pseudomonadati > Pseudomonadota > Alphaproteobacteria > Hyphomicrobiales > Nitrobacteraceae > Bradyrhizobium > Bradyrhizobium sp. USDA 10063. Next base: position 3,911,411 of record NZ_JBSSGP010000002.1, read on the forward strand.
ATGTTCAGGGAATACCATGATATCCCGAAGGTCGCTTTTGACGGCCGGCATCGCAACCGGTCTCGCTTCGCGCGCCTCCCTCGGCGCGGCCCGCGAGAGCAGAGTCCTTCAGGTTGTCTCTCCGCGTGAGATCACCAGCCTGGAGCCGCGCGATACAGGATTTCACTTCCGCCGGCTTCGCGTCGCCGAGTGCCTGGTAACAATCGACCCGACCGGCAAGCTCGTGGGCGAACTTGCCGAAAGCTGGCATGTCAGCGCGGACGGCAAGACTTGGCGCTTCAAGATCCGGCCCGGCGTCAGATTTCATGACGGCACGACCGCGAGCCCCGAAATCATACGCCAGTCTTTCGAGCGTCTTCGCCCGACATCCGAACTCGTGGCAACGGCGCCAATCGAGAAGGTAACGGCAGAGGGCGACGAACTCGTGTTCGGTCTCACCACGCAGTTCAGCCTGCTGCCGGCATATCTTACCGATGCAACCGCAATTATCCTGGCCCCTGTCTCATTCGATGCGCGTGGAATGGTCCGGCAAGTCATCGGGACAGGCCCCTATCGAGCCGTCAAGATCATCGGCAGGGATGCAATCGATCTCGAAGCGTTTGCGGATTACTGGGGTCCGCAACCCCATATCGCCAAGGTTCGCTTTGCGGCGGCAAAGACACCGGACGCACTCGCCAACCTTGCCGAATCCGGGCAGGCCGACCTCACCTTCTCCGTTCCGCTCCTGCTCAAGAACCGAATTGAGTCCTCGGGGCGCACGCGAGTCATTGTCGTGCCGACCGCCCGGACCCTGACGCTGAGGCTCAATGTCGCCGATCCACTGTTCTCGGATGTCCGCGTCCGCAGGGCACTCTCCCTGGCAGTCGACAGAACTGGAATCGCGACGGCGCTTTATGCGAATCCAACGAGTGTCGCCAATCAGTTGGTTTCAAACGCATTGCCGGAGTGGCATGATCGGTCCATTCCGCAAGCTAGGCGCGACGTCGATGGCGCAAGAGCTTTGCTCGAACAGGCCGGCTGGAAACCGGGTGCCGACGGCATTCTGCAAAAGAACGGCGGACGGTTCGTCTTCAATCTCTTTACAGGCCCAGATCCCGAATGGGCCACGCTCGGACAGGCACTCCAGGACCAGTTCAGGGAGATCGGAATCGAGGCGGTTCTTGAACCTGGCAAATGGTCCGTGCTCCTCGACAAGGTCAAGACAAACACCGATCAGGCAAACATCGGCGCCCGCAACTATGCGCAGGTCCCCGATGCGATTGCGACCCTGCGGGTCGACTATTCAGCCGAGACGGCGGTCAATCACGTCTGGGGCGGACGCAACTTCATGGCTCCCGAACTTGACGGCGCCCTCCATGCCTACCTCGCTGCGACAACACCGGATGCACGGACAGCGGCGCGCAGATCCATACAGGACATTCTCGTCAGCGGCCTTCCGGCCATTCCGATCACCTATCGTGACTACGGCGTGGCGGTTTCAAAGAGGATCGCCCCAGGCAGCGTGGTTGTCGATCCACTGGAGTTCAGCTTCTGGATCGATCGCATCAGGTGGGCGACATGACAGACACGCTTGGCTGGAGACTTGGCACGAGCGTGACGAGACACGCCGCAGCCGCCATTGGCGTCGCGCTGGTCGTCGCGACACTTGCCTTCATCGGCACCCAATCGCTGCGCGGCGACATTGCGATGCGGGTCGCGGAAGCGCGGTATGGCGACGCCATCACCTTTGCGCTGGCCGACGATATCCGGCGGCACGCGGGGCTCGATCAGGGAGTGCTCGCTCAATACGTCCGTTGGATCGGATCGATTGCCGCGGGCAATCTGGGCCGCTCGATCGTCAGCAACCGTCCCGTCGTCGAAGAGTTGGGGCGCGGCCTCGCACCGACCTTGACTGTGATCGGCCTGGCCGTGCCCCTCGCCGTCATCCTGAGCGGCGCTATCGGCTTTCTTGCCGGGGTCAACAAGGGCGGCCCTGTCGATCGCTTGATGCTGGTGGTGGCCGCCTTCCTGTCCTCGATCCCGGCATTCCTGACAGGCGCTCTGCTGGTGACGGTGTTCGCCATCAAGCTCCAGTGGTTTCCGGTCGCCGGGACCAACTTGTCGCTTTATTTCGTCCTTCCCGCGCTGACCCTGGCGATTGCACTCGTGCCGGATCTTTCCCGGATCACGCGCAACGCGGTCGTGCGTACGCTGCGCGATTTCTACGTCACCTACGGCCGGGTCAAGGGCCAATCCTGGCTCCGCATCGTCTTCGTCCACGCGTTGCGCCCAACGCTTGTTCCGGTCGTGGCCTACCTTGGCCCGCTCGTTGCGCACATGGTCGGCGGAATGATCATCGTCGACGTCCTGTTCAATCTCGGCGGCCTCGGCTCGATTCTCGTGGAAAGCGTGCTTGCCTCCGACATCCCGCTGGCGCTTGGCGCCGGACTGCTCATCGGTGTCTCTGTCGTCGTCATCAACGGCCTCACGGACGTCGCCGTCAAAGTGCTCGATCCACGCGATTCCCTGTCCGGGAGCCCCCGATGAGCATGATGGTAGCCGAGCCGCGCCACTCAACGACGCAGCTATCGGCCTCGCTCCTGTGCCTTGGCCTCGCCCCCGCCGCTGCCATGCTGTCGCTCGCCCTGGTCGGACCGATATTTCTCTCTGTCGATCCCAACAAGCAGTCGCTGATGGCAGCCTATGCGTCGCCGCTCGGCGACTACGTTCTGGGAGCGGATCATCTCGGCCGCTCGATCGCGGCGCGTCTCATAGCGGGAGCGAGAACATCGCTTGGACTGGCTTTCGCCGGCGCTGTGGCGGCAGCATGCACCGGCACGGTGCTTGGCTTTCTCTCCGCCTATTTTGGCGGATGGCTTCGCTCCCTGGTGATGCGAACCACCGATGTCATCATCGCCTGCCCGGCGCTGCTCTTTGTCATCCTGGTATCCGGATTAATTGGTGGGGGATTGGGACCGGTTTTCTTCGCCTTGTGGATGTCGCAATGGCCGGGTTTCGCCCGCCTCGCCAGCGCCGCCGCCGGCCGCGAACTGAACTCCGATCACGTTGAGTCGGCACGGCTCCTCGGTTTCTCGACGCCGTACATCATCATGCGTCACGTACTGCCGGGCGCAGGCCCTTATATCTACTCGCTCGCCGCTCTGACGTTAGGCGGCAATGTCCTGACGATTTCCTCGGTCGGCTTTCTCGGCATCGGATTGCGACCTCCTACGCCGGAATGGGGCGCGATGATCGCAGAGTCCTTGAGCTTCGCCCGAACTGCGCCGCATCTGGTGCTGGTACCCGCCGCCGCAATCCTGATCTGCACGCTCTCCGCGACGCTGATTGGCGAACATTATGGCGCGCTTCGCCGCGATGGGATCGGTGACGCATGACCGCACTCGGCGTTGAGAACCTTTCGATCGGGACACCGACGCGAGGCATCGTCAATAATATATGCCTTCAGGTCGCTCACGGCGAAATCATCGCCATTCTCGGCGAGACCGGAAGCGGCAAGAGCATGATTGGCAGCGCCATTATGGGTTTGGTGCCGCGCGGGATGGAGGTCAGCGGCCGGATCGTCGTCAACGATCGCGTGATTGCCGTAGCCGACACCAGCGGCCTTCGGCGGCTCTGGTCCAGTGACCTGTTTCTTCTGCCGCAAGAGCCGTTGAGCGCGCTCGCGCCGCTGCTGAAAGCGAGCAGCCAGGTTGCCGAGCAAATTGCCGCAAGCGCCAATGTGCGCCGCCGCCTTGCAGCCGACGCGCTTGCGGCGATGCATCTGCAGATTGAGCACCACGGCAAGCGGCCGCACGAACTTTCAGGCGGCATGGCGCAACGGGTGATGGCCGCAATCGCCTCAGTGACGCGTGCGCGAATCCTGGTCGCTGATGAACCGACCAAGGGGCTGGACGCGGATCGACGCGACGCCGTGGCGGAAATGTTCAATCTCCTCAAGAACGACGGCAGGGCAATCGTGCTGATCACGCACGATATCGCCCTTGTCCGGCAGGTCGCCGACCGCATCGCCTTCCTGGATGACAGCAGAATCGTGGAAGAAGGGCCGAGTGCGCAGGTGCTCGGGGCGCCGGCATCCGACTATGCGCGGCGATATGTGAGAAGCGATCCGCGAAGCTGGACAGCGCGCCCTTATGTACGCTCATCGACGCCGAAAGTTCTTGAGGTCGAGGATCTCCGGATCGGGGTTGCCGGACGCGTCCTTGCAGAGAACGTCAATTTTCATTGCCATGCCGGCCACATCGCCGCGCTGCTGGGAGAAAGCGGGATTGGCAAGACCACACTCGGACGCACGATTCTTGGGCTCTCCGCGCCGATGGCGGGGGCCGTGAGGCGCCGCTTTGCCAAGACGCGCCCTGACGCTTTGGCGATTCAGAAGTTGCACCAGGATCCGACACGGGTCTTCTCCCCATGGCAGTCCATCGGACGCAGCATGCAGGATCTCATCAGATTGCCGGGCGGCCAGGATGCGGTGAAAGCCATTCGAGCCCTCATGCGTCGTTTCGGCCTCAACCAGGATCTGCTTGATCGCCTGCCAGGACAGATCAGCGGCGGCGAGGCGCAGCGTCTGGCGCTGACGCGTATCCTCGCGCTCAGGCCGCACTTTCTGATCGCCGACGAGCCGACATCGCGGCTCGATCCGCCGGTCCAGGCCGAGGTGATCAGGCACCTGCGGGAGACAGCCGATGAGGGCGATCTCGCGATCCTGCTGATCACCCACGACCGGGAGTTGGCTGAGGCCGTGGCTGATCGTTGCATGCTGATGAGCGCCGACACTTCTGCCCCCGCACGATTGCGTGACATTACGCGGCGCCCTGTTGGTGCCGACCGGCCTTAAGCCGGCCTGAATTCATCGGCAACGGCCCCGCTCCCACCAAGGCCCCCTTTTCAGCCGCAAATATCGTAGTAAATACTACGGCAAATGTCCTGGGAGTGCTCAAATTCGCGTCCAGGAAAGTCCGTTCGTGTGCATATCGTGTCGATAATCGTAGGCATTTACGACACACGACTGACAGCGAGATCGTAGTAATTAATACGGCCGGCGAATTGAGGTCGGCTCCAGGAGACCGTCATGCACTTCGATGTCCAACTCTGGCGTGCGACCAGGGGTTTTCGCGGCCGCATCCTGTGGGCGATGACGCTCGGCTTCCTGTCGCTGGCGCTCGGGATTGCACGGTTCGTCGCACTGGGTTGGATTCTGGCGCGCCTGTTCGAGGGAGTAGAGCTTTCCAGCCTGCTTTGGCCGCTCGGCGTCCTCGTCATGGTCGTTCTGGGGCGCATGGGCCTCGAATATTGGCGTGCCGTGGTCGCGCATCACACGGCGATGCTGATACAGGATCGTCTCCGCCTCCAGCTCTACGACCAGTTGGTGCTGCTTGGGCCTGCATGGCTGGCCGGCAATCGCACCGGGGGCATCGTGCTTTCGACGGTCGATGGCGTCGAACAGCTTCAGACGTTCTTCGGCCAGTTCCTTCCGCAGCTCGCGATCGCGCTGCTGACGCCGTTGCTGATGTTCGCCATCCTCGCTTTCTGGGATGTGCCGGTCGCGGCCGTTGTCTCCATGGCTGCCATATTGGCGCTTGTCCTGCCCGTGGTTCTGAAGCGGATCGGCGAGGCGTCCACGATGCGCCGCGTGGAGTCGTTCCGGGCATTCGGCGAAGAACTCCTGGATGCCATACAGGGCTTGCCGACACTCAAGGCCTTCGGCCAGAGCGGCGCCTTCGGCCGGAAGCTGGCCGAGCGTGCACACCAGCTCGCCGAAAGCACCCTCTTTGTCGTTCAGGCCAGCCTGATGAGCCGAGCTCTGACCGATCTCGCTATCGCCGGAGGCGCGGCGAGCGCGGTCGCACTTGGTGCCTGGCGTGTCAGCCAGGGCGCCATGAGCATCGAGGCACTGCTCATCGTGCTCATGGCGGGAACTGAAGTATTCAGGCCGCTACGCGATCTCCGTTCGCTGCTCCACAAGGGGATGACAGCGAACGCCGCCGCAGTCGGTATCAAAGCGCTGCTCGATACCTCGCCGCCCAAGCCTCCTGTCGAGGGCGAGATGAGATCCGCGCTGGAACCGACCATCGCATTTACGGATGTTCGATTCAGCTATGACGACGAACGCGGCGAAGCGCTGAAGGGCGTCTCTTTCACGGTCAGCGCCGGGGAGCGGCTTGCCATCGTCGGCTATAGCGGCGCAGGCAAATCTACCATCGTCAAGCTACTGCTGAGGCTCCACGATCCGGCCGCAGGGCGGATTTCCTTCGGCGGGCATGACATCCACGAATTATCCAGCGATCACATTCGCAACCAGATTGCGGTTGTCCAGCAGGACACGTATCTTTTCTACGGCAGCGTGGAGGACAACATCCGTCTGGCGCGGCCCGGCGCAACACAGGCCGAGGTCGAAGCAGCCGCCCGAGCCGCCAACGCCCATGAATTCATCTCTGCGTTGCCGAACGGCTATGCCACGCTTATTGGAGAACGCGGCCTTCGCCTCTCGGGCGGACAACGACAAAGACTGGCGATTGCGCGCGCCGTGCTGCGTGATGCGCCGATACTCATCCTCGATGAAGCGCTGTCGTCGGTCGACGCGGAAAATGAGAGCGTCATACAGGCCGCGCTCGACGATTTGACAGTTGGACGCACCACCATCGTTCTGGCGCACCGCCTATCGAGCGTGATCGACGCGGACAGGATCATCGTCGTCGAAGACGGCAGGATTGTCGATACCGGCACTCATGCCGACCTGATCGTCAAGGAGGGCCCCTACCGTCGGCTGATGATCGAGCAGATCAATACCGACGACAACGACCGGATCATTGACGTCTCGCGGATCGAGCCGCAGATAATAGCCGAGGCCGCGCACTCGGTACCGACAACCAACGCCGCGCTCATTGCGACTGAGGGCGAAAGGATCGCGGCACGATTGAGCAGCTTTGCGACACTGACCACGCTCTTTCATTTTGTCACGCCTTGGCGCCGGCAACTCGTCCTGACGGTCGCTTCAGGCGTCGGCCGTGTCTATGCGCTGATCGCCGTCAGCGCGCTCAGTGCCCTGACTGTTGCAGCGGTCCAGTCTGGCGCGCAATTCGGATCGCTCCTCGCATGGATGACGGCACTCGTGCCGCTTGCCGCGTTGCTGCAATGGAACGAATCCTGGCGCTCGCACGATATGGCCTATCGGTTGCTGGCAGAGATGCGCATCGATCTCTATCGCAGCCTGGAAAAGCTGGCGCCTGCCTACCTGCTTCGTCGTCGCTCCGGCGAATTGGTCTCGCTGGGCACCCAGGATGTCGAGACCATCGAATACTTCTTCGCCCATGTCGTCGCGCCCGCGATAGTGGCCTTGCTGGTTCCCGCGACCGTTCTCATCGTGCTTGGCATCATCGCTTGGCCCGCGGCACTGATCCTGCTGCTATTCCTCCTCTATGCAGCATTGGCGCCGGTATTGGACCGGCGCCGCGTCGATGCGATCGGATCCAAGGCGCGAAAGGGACTTGGGCTGCTGAGTGCCTTCGTCCTCGATACCGTGCAGGGCATGGCCGAGCTCGTCGCGTTTCGCGCCGTCAAGGTGCGACGCGATACCTTCGTTTCGCTCATCTCCGACTATCAGAAAACGCGTATCGCGCTTAACGCCGATCTATCATTCCAGACTGCCAAGCAGGAGGCGATCAGTGCCCTCGGCGCAATCGCGGTGATGATGGCGGGCGCGGTCCTCGCCCAACATGCCGGGCTCGATCACGGTCTGATCCCATTGATGGCCCTGCTCGCCTCGGCCGCCTTCGTCCCCGTTTCCGAGCTTGCGCAAGCAGCCCGGCAGCTTGCAGATTCCATCGCCTCGACAAGGCGCGTTCATGCCGTGCACGCCGAGCCGGTCAGCATCGTCGATGGAAAAGGCGCTTTTCCGGCCGCGCGAGGCGGATCCACTGTTCAGTTCGATGGCGTTTTCTTCTCATATGACGGAGCTGGCGCGCCCGTGCTGCAGAATATCGACATCGATATTCCATCGGGAACGCGAGTTGCCATCGTCGGCTCGTCGGGAGCGGGCAAGACGACGCTGGCGAACCTGCTGCTGCGGTTCTGGGATCCGCAGCAAGGCCGGGTGCTGATCGATGGGCGGGACCTGAAAAACGTGTCACTCGACGATCTGCGCGGGCGCATCGCACTGGTCGCCCAGGACACCTACCTGTTCAACACGACGCTCGCCGAGAACATCCGCATCGCCCGACCCGACGCCGGCGATGAGGATCTCAAACAGGCCATCGAACGGGCCGCTCTTTCCGAATTCATCGCCACCCTGCCGCAGGGTCTTAACACAAAGGTCGGCGAGCGCGGTGTTCACCTGTCGGGCGGTCAGCGACAGCGCGTCTCGATCGCTCGCGCATTTCTCAAGGGTGCGCCCATTCTCATCCTTGACGAAGCCACGTCGCATCTCGACGCTGTAAGCGAAAAACGTGTACGCCGGGCGCTCGACGAGCTGATGACCGACCGCACAACGATCGCGATCGCCCATCGTCTATCGACCATCCGTTCCGCCGACATCATTCTCGTCATGCACAAAGGCCGCATCGTTGAACGCGGCAACCATGCCGAGTTGATCGCGAGAGGCGGCTTCTACGCGGACCTGGTGAACCGCCAGACAATCGATGCACAGGTGGCGGCCCAATAGCCAATGGATCGGCCCGCTGATCAAAGAAAGAGCCCGCCGGTAGATCTGCGGGCTCCGTTTGCGTCGAGCAGCTCCCTTCCTTTGCAAGATTTCAGAACTTGCTCCGGAGGGTGAAGGTGGCGTTGAACGGAGCGCCATAGTTGTTGTTGTAGGCGGACGCGCCAACCGTCTGATAGTATTTCGTGTCGGTGATATTTTCGAGATTGAGCGATGCCGTGACGTGCTCATTGATCTTGTAGGCAATACGGGCACCGAGCGTCGCATAGGCTGGTTGCACGTAGCCGTTGTTGCCGAACTCGCTGACCGCGTTGATGCCCATGCCGAAACTCCAGTCGCGCAAAACGCCTTCGGTGACGTCGTAATTGGTCCACAGCCGGAAGATATGCTCCGGCGTGACGGTGCTGTAAGGCTGACCCTGGTAATTCTGGTCCCGGGTGTATCTGGTCGGATTGTAGGTATAGCCGCCGACGACGTTCCAGTTTGCCAGCAGGCGACCGGTTAGCTGCAGTTCGACGCCCTTGCTCTCGATCTCGCCGCCCGACGGCAGATAATAGCCGGGATGCGTGTTGTCCAATTGCGCGGTGTTCGCCTGCTTGATCAGGAACACAGCCGCGGAAGCTTCGAGGCGTCCATTCAGCAGGGATTGTTTCAGGCCGACTTCGTATTGCTCTCCTTCCACAGGATCGAGCAACTGCCCCTGATAGGTCTGAAAATTCTGCGGCTGGAAGATGCTCGTGTAACTCGCGTAAGCCGATAGGTCGCGGGTGATGTCGTAGATCAACGCGGCATAGGGCGTGAAGACCGCGTCCTCGCCGTACTTTGTCGGAGCCTGCACTGTCGGATACAGGGTCTGGATTTTCGCATCGTACCAGCTCAGCCGGCCGCCAAGAATCAGCTTCAGTGGATCAGCCAGGCTGATCCTGGCCGAAGCATAGGCGCCGTACTGTATCGTGTCCGTGTCGGTTTTCGATCGAAAGGGAAGCGACGCCGGCAGCGGAATATTCGGCGAAAGATTGTAGACGTTGAACGGCCCCCGGGATGAGAATCGTCGCTCCCGGCGTGTAGAGATAGTCTTCGTTTCGCCAATTGAACCCAAAGACGAGCTCATGGGTGCGACCGAAGAGGTGCAACGGACCGCTCAGCGACGTGTCGAGACTGGTCTGCTTGTCGGTATAGAGGGTCCTGACGCCGTAGTAACCCGGGAAATTGTTGGTTAGCGGGTTGACGGGGCCGGTGGGATAGGCGCGTAGCCAGTCCGTGTCTTGATAGAAATAATCGCCGGCAGCGCGGAACTTCCAATCGTTCTCGAACTGGTGCGTGAATTCGAAAAAGGGATTTGCGGTCTCCGCCGGCCGTTTTCCCCATGCGGCGCCTACGAAGGTCGACCGAGGAACATCCAGCAATTTCCCATTGCTGTAGGCAGGCAGACCTCCCATCGGGATAGCATCATTCTTCTGGTAGCTTGCGCCGACGCGCAGCATCGTGTCAGGCGTCAGATCGGCTTCAACGGTGCCGTAAAACAGTGCGTTGCGATTATGCGACGTATCGTAGAAATAGTCGTTGTCCTGAAAGGACGTCACGAAGCGCCCGCGGACTGTCGCCGCCTTGTTGAGCGGCCCCGTGACGTCAAGCATCCCTCTGTAGAAATCGAAGGAGCCGACGCTCACGTCGCCCCTGACCGAGAACTGACTGAGTGCGCGCTTGCGAATGAGATTGATCGTGCCGCTTGGTTGGCCAGCACCGGTGAAAAGACCGCTCGGTCCGCGCAGTACCTGGATGCTGTCGTACATAGCCAGGTCAAACGGGCCATAGGCTTGGTTGTTTGCATATTCCAGCGGCACCCCGTCCTGCTGGACCGTCGTCAACGCAAAGCCTCTGGAGAAGAACGTACTCATGAACGTGTTGTTGTTCACAACCGTCACCCCGGGCGTCTGCTGCAACGCATCGGACAGTGTGACGAGGTTCTGCTCTTTGATCTGCTGTTGGGACACAACGCTGACGGATTGCGGCACTTCGCGTGGTGACACCGGGATCTTCGACCCGACGGTGATGGCGCGCGCCGTATAATCTCCCGTTCCTTCGGTCACCTCCTGGCTGCCGAGCTTGCCTGCTCTCGAGGCCTGGCTGGAGCGCTCCTCCCTTGGCGGCGGTGAACGCTTCGACGAGGCCCGCAATCTCGTCGAGCGTTGCGTCGACTGCTTGGCACTCGATCGTGGAGGGGGCGGCGCAGTGACCACGATCGGATCGAGCGCAACCGGGGGAGCCGGCTCAGCTCTCGCCACAACACTCGCCGCCGCTCCAATTAAAGTAATAGATACTACGATTTTTGTCGTTGCCGACATTTCATGCCCCCCGCACTCTAGCCCACATCACGGGAGGCTACTAAGCTAAACAAAAAAACCTTTCAAATACAATATTTTACAGAAGTTCTAAGTTGAATGGCGCTTCGTCTCCTTAGCGCTCCACCGAACACTCTGCAGGTCGATCGTCATCCCAAAACCAGTAGTAAATACTACGATTTAGCTGATCCCGATGGGCTTTCTCCAGCACAAAGGCCGGGGGCTCTTGATCCCTGCACTGGCCGGTTATGGATCGCGAAAGCCACTGCGTCGCCTGCCGGAGCGGCACGGCTGACCTGTTTTCAGGATGCATCTGGACGGCACGGGGTGTCGTGAGCCGTGCTCTTGCGGCTCTTGCGACCCTCCTTGGTTGGCTGTTCTTTTTGCTTTAGGATTTCAGCCTGACTGCGATAGGCACTCGCCAGAGTTTGAAGCTCGGCGACAATCTCCGGATCCCGTGCCCGGCTCGGCGGTGGCCCGCCGTCAGTTACACCGCGCCACGGGACACGATCCGTCTCGGGGTTTAGAGGAAGGAACGAAGGAGGCCCCGATCTCCTCCTACCGCTCGCTATGTACAGCAATCGAGTCCTTGCGATCAGGTCACGGTAACCGCCGACTCCCTTGCAGAGGTGACCCGAGAGTCCTTGCGAGCACGCCACCCAAACCATCCGATGCCCATGTTCGAGGAGTGAGGCTGCCAAACGACCTCAAGATCAGTGTAATTGGCCTAATCCAACTCGACCTCATCATGATGGCGGTGCGGAGTTATGTCTGCGCGCGGCTGTCCTTGCGATGTTTCCTCAGTTTGCCGGATCCCGCCTCCGCCGTTGCTCACCTTCGGCAACGAGTTTTTTCTCGTCGTCTGTCAGAAGGCTGGTCTGCTCCGCGCTGATCGGGCCATTGCCGAGAACGCGGACTGTACTGTCGGAGTCATAGTTCAAGCGACTTTGCCGGTTGTTGTTTTTCGGCTCAGCCGGATGCTCGTCCTCACCCGACCTGCCCCCAAAGCCGAGAAACTCGACGATGATGATCGACGCCTGACCGGAAGCAGTGTTCTGGGTCGGCATGGTGGTCTGTTGGGCCGCGCCGGCGAGGTTCGAGGCCTGCGTCAAGCCGCCGATATTCGGCGCCTGGACAGTCGGCACGCCGCTGACACCGCCCTGCGCCTGGATGTTCGCCGCGTTGACGATTTGCAGAGCGGCAACGTTGACCTTTCCGGAGGAACGGATGCCGGCTTCGCCCACGTCGATCGTGCCCAGCGGCGCGATCAGGTCGACACGGGCGGCCGGAATGTCCGGCACCGACGCGATGGCGGCAATGCCTGCACCGGTCGATGGCACAGTCGGACTGAGCAGCACATGGCCATAGGGATCATAGCGGCGTCGCGTCGGCGTGTAGATCACGGTCGTTTTCGAGCCGTTGCCGGCGTTGATGTCGCCCTCCGCCGACCAGCCGAGGATGTCGCCGCCAAGGGTGGTCATGATGCGCGAGAGACCAAGCAGGATCGAGCCCTTGCTGTAGATTTCGATATTGCCCTTGCCTTGCGTGACCAGCCCTGCCGTGCTCGGGGGAACCTCGCCTTCCACGCCCAACACCACTTTGCCGCCCGGTGCAAGCAACTGGATGTCGCCGCCGAATTCGGTCGTGACCCCCGAGCCGCCGAACAACGTGATATCACCCTGATAGCGGATCGGGTTGCCATTGGCGTCCCTGTCCGGGAAAAGCGTCGCGATCGACTGGCGACCGCGCAGATAGCTGCCATGACGCGGACTTTCCGCATCGTTGTATTCGATGCCGCTCTGGCGCAGCTCGTTGTAGAAGACGTTGCGCAGGAACACCGCCTGCAAATCGCGCGGCAAGGTCTGGAAATAGCTCAGCGCGTCCTCATCCTTGCCGGCAAAGCCGCGCTGCTCTTTCAACCAGGCAACAAGTTCCTTCTCATAGGTCTTGGCCACCTTGCCCGGCTGCTCGGCGAGCGGCGTGCCTGACATCGCAAGATTGGCCGGATCGAGATAGCGTATCAGCGGGGCGTAGTCCGGCCCGCTGCTACCCGCACCTGCTTGCAGAACGATCGAGGCGCCGGGGCGCGTATCGCCAGGCACGGCAGGGGCGATGCTTTGCAGCCTGCCTTGATCGGCCTGATAGATGTGGCGGCCTGCGGTGAGCGCGAGCACACCGGGACCTGATACCTGCAAGTTCGCATAGATGATGTCGCGGCCGGCCTGGATGACCGAGATATCATCGTCACGGCTGTGGATGATCAGCCCGCCGCCCCCGGCCTCGTCACGCCAATCGCTATTGGGATCGTCGACCCCACCGGCAGCGATGATGTCACGCCCGGCACGCATCCACACCGGTCCGCCGATGTAGAGGGTCACCGGCAGGTCGAATGTAGGTTGTTGAATATATCCGACGTGGAAATTGGTGATATCCCCGTGCACCGCATAGAAACGCATCGGATTGTGATCCGCGCCGTCTCCCAAGATGGAGAGATAATTGCCCTCTGGGTAGCTGGGATTGTAGCCGTAATGGATCGAATCGCGCGCCAACAGATCAAGCCGCGCGTTCGGCAAAGGCGTCAGATTTGCCTGGCCAAACACCAGCACATCACCACCGGCGGCCACGACGCCGAGAGCCGGTGGATACGGGCGCCCGGTGTAATAGCTGTAATAGTCGTTCGGGCCCCTTGAGTCGTAGGATGTGATGGGCGCGACCGATCCTCCCGCCGAGAAGAGGTCCAGGGCGGTGCGGTTGGTCCACAGCGAGAAGCCAGATCCACCAGTGGACGGCAGAAGACCACGAGAAGCAGCCGGATCAGGTAGGCCAGGATCGGTGGCGTACAGGATGACGAGGTCGCCGCGCGTGTTGATCGTGGCGCGGCTGTCGCCCAGCGCCAGGTACAGACCGCTATCGGGGTAGTAGTCATACGGGCGTATGGGATCGATCGGCCGCGGATCGACATAGCCCAGCGGAGTGCCGTAATTCATTTCGCTCACGAGGCCAATGGCGGAGGCGGTGACCGACACGTCGCCCCGGACATTGACGAGCGTGCCTCCACCCGGGTTGTTCGCATAGTAGAGCGGCGCCGTATTCAGGCGGCCGCCGATATTCATCACGAGATCGCCGCCGCCCGTCTGCCGCAGCACACCATTGGCATCGAGGTAGCCGCTGCCGCCGATTGCGACAACCAGAGCGCTGGCCCTGGTTTCGAACAGGGTGTTGATCGGGCTAATTTCCGAAATCTGCGGCGTCATGATGCCGGCGTCGCCGCCTGCGATCACATTCACATTGCCGCCACCCAGCGCGCCGATGCCGGAAAAGCCCACGAGTTGATTCAGCCCCCAGGAATCTGGAACGTAGGCGCCGAAATTGATGCCCCACACGCCATCCTGCCAGCGCAGCCATTCATTGATGCGACTCTGGTTCGTGTTCAGGTCGGACATATAGTTGTAGCCGGTCATGGTGCCGCCGGCCTCAACGCGCACGTCGCCTCCGCCTTCGGTGAGCCACAGGCCAGCATAGTTTTGCGTTTCGGCCAAAGCCGTGCCGGCGGTGTAGACGCCAAAGAGAGAGGCATGCCGGTAATCGCCGCCGGCGATGAGATCGAGATAGCCGGTGCCGGTACGCACCACACTCATCACTTCCAGGATCCAATCTCCGGCACTGTGCCGATCATCGAGCACGAGGTCGCCGCCCTGGCCGAGCGAATGGATGGGCTTGACCGCCCGCGTATCGCTCGCGCCGAGATCGGCCCCCGAAATGAAACGCATGGACCATGACAAGGACCCTGGCGCAAGCATCTCCGACACCGCCCACAAGCGTCCCGCACGGCCGTCTGCCCAGTTGTAGTCGTCCTGCGTGGGTGGCGGCGGCGCAAAGCCGTCATTGATGCTGCCGTTGACCGTGAAATTTCCGCCGGCGCGCACGACGAGCACACCGGGCTCACCTGAACCGCGAATGTTGGCGTCGGCCGCAGCGCCGTAGCGGTAACCCGAGAGATCGAGATCGCCGCTTGTCACAAGATCGCCTTCGCTCGTGATCTCCACACCAGGGCGCAGATGGAAGGCAGAACCATAGGCTTTCAGCCCGGCAAGCTGCGCCTGCAACGCGCCATTCACACTTGCTGCGTCGATGAAAGCCTGGCTGTCGGCATGGATGCCATCAAGATAGGCCTGATTGATAACACCGTCCAAAGGCGTGTAGTTGCGGAAACCATCCACGGCGATACTGCCCGCGCCGAGAATGTTGACACGGCTCGCCGCGTTGATCGCGATCCCGTCCGCGCCTACACGTGGCGCGTTGATCTCAAGCCTGCCGCGGAACACGCCATCCGCCGAGCGCATGTCGATCGTCGAGCCGCCCGCCAGCGTGATGGCGCCGTTCCTCGCTGTCAGTTCGATCGAACCGCGATTGGAGGCATCGATCGCCGCGCCGTAGCTATCGGTCTGCAACACGCTGCCATGCGTGTCGAGAACAGCATTCGATGTCAGCGTGAGATTGTCGCGCGCCGAAAGGCGGATAGTGCCAACCTTCTCACCGCTCGCATCGATCCTGCCGTTTACAACCAAGCTACCGCCATCGGCCGAAATATTGACGATGCGCGCTTTTACCTCATCGCCGATGATAAGATCACCGCTCTTGGTGGTGAAGCTACGTACGCCGAAGAAGCCGCTTGCGTTGAGCTTGGTATTGAGGCTAGCGAAATCGGCGATGGTGTTCGCAGCAAGCGAAAAACTGCCCGCGCTGGAGCCGCCGCTGCTCCCGCCGCGCAATGTGCCGCCGAATGTTGCCGTGCCGCCGACTGCGGACGCCTTGATCGCCCCCGCGTCGTTGTTGCTGGCCGATACATCGATGAGCGAGCCCGCAGCCTGGATGATGCTTCCAGCGCGGCTCTCCATTCCCAGCGTCCCGCCCCAACTGTATTTCGTCACCTCGTAAAAGGAGACCGCGCGGCCGGCGAGATCGATGAGCGCGCCGTTGCCGAGCACGATGTCGTTCTGCGCCGTCATGACCAGGCGCCCGCTCGGCAGAGCGACCGTCGTGTCGAGCGCGATGGCGGCGCCCTGCAGGCGTATCTCGCCGCCGAGATCGCCGCGCGTTGATGGATCGATGGTCTTGCCCCCGGCGTTGACCGTGATCGAGCCGCCGGCGCGGATGTCGATCATGGCGCCGCTGTCGGCAGTGAAGAGCGGCGTCGAGATGGTGAGATTGCCGCCGCCATAGGATGCCGCATCGGCACCGGTGTGATAGAACGACACGCTTCCGCGATTGTTGGCGGTGACCTTCTCGCTGGCCTCGAGGTTCACGCTGGAGAAGCCGAGAGCCAGCCGTTCAAGCTCGGCGCTGCTCTGGCTGCGCGCCAGCGGATCATAACCAAAATGGATCTCGCGCGCCTGGAAGGCAAGCCGGCCGGATCCGGTGCCGGCGCCGTTCGGCTGTACGGTCGGCGGCTTCAGGCTGGCAAAAGGATTCTGCACTGACCCGTCGCCGCTTGCGACACCGTTCCAGATCAGCGTGTCGGCAGCGAGGATGGCGGATGTACCATCGCCCCAACCGTAGATCGCCGGCGTATTGAGCACCACCATGGTCTCCGCCGAACCGCCGGCACGACTGCGCGCATCGAGCGTGACATCGCCATAGAACTTGATCGCATCACGCACCGAGATCGACAGCCGCTCGAGTGCGGCAAGATTCGTTGTCACAGGATTGAGCAGGCGATCCAGCGTTGTCTGCGTCAGATTCCAGCCGGTACCGAGCACACCCGCCGCTTCCGCGGCGGCAAGGGAAGCTTCCGTTCCCACGTTAACGGCCGGCAGACTCAATGCGAGATAGCGTGTGTTGAGCTGCGCTTGTCCAAGCGAGAGTTGATCGGCGGCGATAAATCCGATGGTCCCGCGGGTGCGCAGGATGGCGCCGTCTGCCACCGTCAATGTGCTCGGCCGCGCATTCTTCGGAACCACCGCCGGCAACAGATTGAACCATCCGTTCGCGACCACAAGCACAGAACCGAATGGCACGTTATCTGGAGAGTTGCCGTTCGCAAAGACATAACCAAGGGTGGAGTCGGGTACCGCAAAGACGCTGCGGGTCGTGTCGAGGACAGCTCCGTCTTCGACCAAAACCGCATTGCCTGCCAAGAGGATCTGACCCGCCTCAAGCACGGCGCCAGACCGCACCGTGATCGCATCGCTGCTACCGAAACTGTTTTGTTGAAGAGTGATAAAGCCCCGGTTTGCCCAATACTCCGTTCCGACGAGCAGAGTTCCGGCGTTGAAGCGCGATATGTCTTCCGCATCGAGCGACGCCATGCCCGTCGTGGCGGCAGCGCCGGATGCCTTGATTTCCAGCGGCTTGATGCTCTGGACCAGCAGGGTGCCGGCATAGCCGCCTTCGCCCGGTGCGAACCGCGCGGTGCCCTTGAAGTCGAGGACGTCGCCGGCCTCCTCGAAGGAAAGCACGAGTTGCTTGCCGTCGACGGCCAGCCGCGCTCGGGTGGTGCCGAAGCGGGCTGCGGTCTCCAGCGCGAAGGTGCTGTAGCTCGCCGCGTTGTACTGGGAATGCGTGCGCACCGTCTTTTCGGGCGTGACTATGATCTGGTTCGGCAAGACGGAGCGGATCGCCGTATTGGCGACGCCGAGATGGGCGCTTGCAACATAGGAGCCGTTGCCAAGCGGAACCGCGCCGTTCTCGCGCGGCAGGCTGCCGCCGATCTCGACGCGATAGGCGCCGGGCATGAGTGCATAGGTTGACGGCAGCAAGGTGTAGGTGCCGGCCGGAAGTCCGGGAATGCCCGACGGAATGGTGATCTGCTGGCCGATAGCCGGATCGCCTGCTCCCTTTTCCTGGACGATTGGCGCATAACCCGAGGCGTAACCGGGTATGATGGCATAGACCTTGTTGCCTGCCGCGCTGTAACTGAAGGCGGGATTGGCGCTCAACAGCGGCGTCTTGAGGACATCGACCGAGCCGCCGCGGCCAGCCATGAAGCCCGCGCCAGCCAGTTCGCCACCGCCGGTAAGATCGAGCACCGCGCTGGGCGCTGCCTCAAACCTATCCGACACGATCTCGATCTGGCCCATGGCTTTGAGAACCATCAGGTCGGGAAGCGTCAATTCCCGGCCATTGTAGACGTATTTGATTCCATCAACCGTGCCACCATAGGGCACCACAAGACCCGCGGCGCTGACCGAGGTTATGCTGCCGTCACCTAGAGTGACGTGACCACCGCTCTGGTATTGGAAGAAGCCCGCCTGGCCCACCGAACCGCCGAAACGAATGGTGCCGAGCGGCGCGCGCAGGACGCCATCCTGCTCGATGATGCCTGCAATAAGCCCGAGCGAACCAAAAACGGACGAGGGCAGTTCAGCGGTTTTGCCATTGCTGCGGATGGCGAGAACGCTATCCGGGCGCGGCATGATTCCCGATGAGTTGTCCGGCATAGCCCCCGCAAGGATCGTCGCGCTGGCCCCGGTGACGGGATAAATCTGTGTCGCAGTCAGTGCCAGATTGCCCGCGGTGGCAAGCGAGCCCTCTCGGAAACGGATGTCGCCATGGCTTACGAGATGAATGTCCGCGAAGCCCGGCACCTCGATCGGAACGGTAATGGTTTGGGGGTACGCACCCGGGCGGAAGGCGATGTCATACATGTCGGACGCGCCAAACCGGACCCAATTGCCGATGTCGATCAGGTCCGCGTCCACCGTCAGCCGGCCGCCATTCGTCGTACCCGGCCGCCAGCTTCCCGCCGAGACGTTTCGAAGGGTGGGATTGATACCTCCAGCGCCGCTGATTTCACGCCGCACCGCGCCCTCCAAGCGGACGACTGGCGCGGCGAGGACGACCTGCGCCTGCGGCGTCGTATCCGCCACGGAAATAACTCCGCGCTGCAGGGTGAGGCTCCGGTCGAGATGAAGTGAGACATCGCCTTCGAAGGCGATGATGTCGGAGCTCCAGAGCGACAGATCGCTGAAGCCGCCTGCCTCAACCTGCTCAGCACTCAGTCGTGCCTTGGTGTAGCCCAGCGCGGCATGGTGTTCGCCGGGCCGAAGATCGGCCGGCAGCGACGACGGCTGGCGCGCCTGCGTAATGGTGAGAATGCGCGGCTGCCTGATCACATCGAGCGACGACTCAAGCTGGAATGTCGATTCAAGGATCAGATTGAGGCTGCCGCCTGCCGCCCCGGCACCGCCTGCTGCGGCGCGCATCTTGCCATCCAGCACAAGCCCAGTAGTGGATGCCAGCGCAATCGCGCCCCCATTGCTGGCCAACGTCCTGACATCAGAGCCCGTAAGCGGGTTGCCACCGGCTGCGAGGTCGATCGTGGCGCTCGCGCCTGACGCGTCGAGAACGGCGCCCGGCCGTATGATCACAAAGGCCGGCGTGAGCGAATCCAGGAGGCCGTTCGCGTTCGGCGTGAGGGAGCCAGCACCGATCTTGATCGTGCCGCCATTCGGAACGAGCGCATACGGCCGCCCGAGGCGATCAACCCCGATGACCGCGCGCGCGGCGACATCAAGCACCGCGTTGCTGCCGATCCAAATCGAGAGTCCCGGCACAAAAACACTGCCCGCGTTTGCGCCTGTGCCGTTTTTGATGCTGATTGCACCGCCCCAGGCGTTGAGCCGTCCGTCGATCGTGACTTGCCCGAGCGCCGAAATGGCAATGGACTGGCCTGAATCGACCTCGATCAGCGAGCCCGTCCCGAGAGTAAACTCTCCAACGTCGCTGAGCGCGACGCTAGCGCCTTTACGCTGAACGAAAGTGCTGTTCTTGATGTTTTCGACATAGAGCGGCGGCGTCCAGATTTCCAGCGCAGTGGCGGGATCAGCGTCGCTGGCCGTGGCATAGGCCGCGTCTGTGAAGCGGTAGACCGGCATCTCCACATCGACCGCGGTTCCTTCCGCGACGGTGACACTGCCGCTGTTGATGAGGCTGCCCTTGATCTCGTACTGCGAGAAGCCCTTCTTGAAAAAGTCGGGATTCAGGAGAATCTGCCCGGCTTCAAGCGCAACGTCATTGTTGGCGATGAGCACGGATGCTCCCCCGATGCTGAGCTTGCCGCCGCCTTCCACCCCATAGCCGCGCAGCTCGCCATCGAGCACCAACCTGCCCACAGTTATGCTGGACGAACCTACATAAACATTGGCTTCGACGGTAACATCGCCGCCCTTGCCGCCCTTGGTCTTTCCGTCCACCAAGGATCGCAGCGCCCGACGACACGTCGATCATGCTGCCGGATTCCACGATGACGCTTTGCGACGATTGCAGCGAGACAGATCCGCCATCGATAGACGCGAGCCGCAGCGTTGTCCGATCCAGGAGACCGTTGCTCCACAGTCCGCTCGCATCGAGCGTGACGCCCGCATGCAAGGTGACGGCGGCGAGGCCATCCAGTGTCAGCACCGTATTCGTTCGCTGCAGCACATTGTTCGTGCTGATGCTGCCCCCATGGGCGGTGACACCGGCCTTGAAGTCGATGACCGGCGCGGTGAAGGACAGTGCGCCGCCGTCCGCCAGCGCGAGCGGCGCATCGACCGTGATGCTGTCGCGCGTCCTGATCTGAAGGCCGCCCAATCCCTGCGCATTCAGATGCGCGGCGTCGAACCAGGCGGTGTTGACGCGATCGGACGGCAGGCTGTCGCCCGGCCTGACCGTGTTCGCGCTCGGCAAAATCTGGCCGAGGATCACCTTGGTCACATAGGCGTCGCGACCTTCGGTCAGCGAATATTTTCCAAGTTCGAGCGAACCAGCCTGCGCGACCACGTTCTGGCCGAGCTTGTAGCCGTCGCTCACGCCCGAGGGCCGTTTGCCGGTTTGCCGCTCGCCCGCGACCACGTCGGCGAGGATGTCGCCTTCGAAGACCGCGGTCGGCGTCGACAGCACCAGATGACCGGCATCGCGGCCAACCGTGTAGCCGTCCTCCCAGCGGCGGCTCGTGCGGCCCTTGCCGAACGGGCTGGCCCATACCTCCTTGACGTTCCAATGCTCGTGAGCGCGGATGAAGCCCTCACCCAGACCGAAGAACTGCATATCTCCGCGCGCGTCGTTGATGTTGTACGTGCGGCCGTCGGCGCCGAGGAAGTTCGAGTTCGTGATATAGCCGCCTTCGTAGGTGACCGAGCCGCCGGAGATGTCGAAGATCGAGTGCTGTTGCGCGACGACCTCCTTGGCGGAGAGCGTGATGGTGCCGCCGACGGCCGTCCACTCGCCGATCTTGTGCGCGACGTTGCCGAGATATCCAGAGACCTCCAACAACCCGCCCGGCGTGTAATAGCGGTCGCTCTCATAGCCACCGGTCCCGCCCGGTACCAGAACGAGATCGCGCAGATCGATCCAGACATCGGCGTTCTTCAGGCTGCTGCTTTCGCGATTTACCGGCGAGTCGCGCAGCTCATTACCCTGGATGTTGACCTCGATGTTGTTGGCAGACATCGGCAGCAGAACACCGCGCGTGCCGGACACATCCAGCATGGCGTTGCTTTCGGCGAAGATGCGCGCCTTTGGCGCCTCCACCACGATCTGCCCGCCTTGCGCCTGGGTGATCGAACCGCCCTTGAACACGACACTGCCGCCGGTGACGATTTCCATGCGCGACTGGTCGAGCCGGTCGTCCATGGTGGAGAGATTGTCGAACTGCGCGTTCGCGATCGGACGGTGCGGGAGTTCACCCGAGGCCTTGATCAGCGCATCACGCTTGCCATTCAGCGCGGTGGCATCGCTTGTCAGCTCCGGCAGGATCGTCGTCACGCTGCCAGCACCGAGGATAACGCCGCCTTTCGTATCTGACACCGAGTTCACAAGATGGATCGTACCGCGCGTGTCGACCGAAGTAGTCGAGATCAAGAGGCCATTCTGCTCGATGGCGCGCCCCGCGAGCGTGATATCGCCCTGCTGGCTGAAAACGACCCCGGAATTCCGCACCAGCCCGCTTGCGCCCGAGCCATTCAGGAGCGGTACGATCTCATTGCCGTTCGTGGTCGAAGACTGGTTCGCGTCGGTGCCGTAGCCAGGCCTGAGGATGAAGTTGTCGCCGGCAGCAAACTGCGTTTGCCCTTTCGGCGTCGAGATCGATCCCGCATTGTCGACCTCCGTGCCCAGGAAAAGCACAAAACCGCCGCCCTGCTCCGCCTTTTGCGGCGCATGGGTATTGATCTGTGCGCCCGCCTCCACCTTGATCAAGCCACCGGCATCGATGAAACTTGGCTGATAAGGGCTGTTCTGCTCCTTCGTCGAATAGATGCCGCTGTTCAGAAACTGATCGTTGGTGATATTGGCGGTCGAAGCGATCAGCGTGCCGACATTCACCTGGGAGCCGCCGCCGAAGATGATTCCGTTCTGGTTGATGACATAGACCGAGCCGTCGGCCTTGATGTTGCCGAGGATCTGGCTCGGCCGCGCGTGCGCACTGAGGACGCGGTTCAGCGCGACCCAGTCGCGGTTGCCCTGCTGGTCGAAGCGCAGATCCGTCCGGCCGCCCACATTGAAGCTGTCCCAGGTCAAGATCGCCCTCTGCTCGCGTTGCTTGATGGCGACGTTGACGCGATCGCCATTGGCAAACTCGGTCGGAAGGTCCGCACCTCTCCACAGGTTCTGGTTTACGCTGCCGTCGGCGCCGACGACGCCGATCCCAATCCGCAAACCGCCCGGCCGCAGACCGTTCGGCACGCCATCCGGCATCGCCTGCAGCGCCGCCCTTGCCGCGTCTCGCGCCGCCTGCTGAGCGGCCCGCTGCGCCTGGATCGCCAGCGCCGCGCGGTTCAGCGAATTGCCGGCGGACTGCGCCGCTTGTGCTGCTTCCTGTGCCGCCGATTGTGCTGCGGCGATTGCCGCCGCAGACGGGGTCGGCGCCGAACCGCCCAGGGGACGAGCCGCCGCATGTGGGTTGGACAGGAAGAGTGCCGCAATACTCACTCCGGCGAGAAGGGCGGCGTAACGAGTCCTGCAACGTGCTGTATCGATGGAGGAAATTGCTGTTAGGGGGGACATCGGGTGGTTCCTTCAGCCGACAATGGACGACCGACGCAGCAGCGTGATGACGCTGCCGCCCCGGCAAAAATTGGCTCTCATTGAGGGAGACTGAGTGACCCCGCAGGTTGAGCAACGTCGGAGAAGAAATTCTTAAAAAAATTCTATAGTGGTCAGCTGAGCAGGATGATTCCGCCTGGAAGGCGTTGAAGCTTCGCCTGAAAAGTGTGCTCCAGCTGCAGCAATGCCCGCTCCATCTGGTCGATCCGGAAACGGCCGCTGAGCAGCCTTCGCCCGAGGGCGGGGTTCACGAGGATGATGCGGCCCGGCCGGTATCGGTTCATTTCCTCGACTGCATCCGCAAGCGGTGTGCTGCGGAACTCGACAATGCCCCGCCGCCATTCCGATTCGACGGCCAGATCGACCGTGCCGATCTCGCTCAGGCCGGCGCCGTCATACCGGGCCCGTTGTCCCGGGCGAAGCTCAGCGACATCATTCCGGAATTCGATCCGCAATTGGCCCTCGAAACAAGTCACGCTGACCGCGGCATGATCGCTGGTCGCAATGTACCGGACGTCAAACCGGCCAGAATCGCTCACCGTCTTGCCGCTTGCGGCAAACACAGCCAGTGACCGTGCCAGACGCCCCTGCGTCGCAAACGATGCTTCCCCGGCAATCAACTCGATGCAATCCTCCCGCGCGGTCGCCGGACGGACCGCGAGACTCGTCTGTGTATTCAGGTCGATCGCAACGGCCTCAACGAAGCGGATCGTCCGTTGCTGGCCGGTGCCGGTGCGAAAATCAGCCCGCAGCTCCGAAAGCGATGGCCACAGGCCAAGCGGTGGATTCATCACGCCGTAAATGGCCGCTGCTCCAATCGCGGCCGCGCCGCCACCCAGCATCATGCGACGGGTCATCGCCGCCTTACGCTGCCCGAACTCCTTCAAGGGCCCCACGAAGTCCATGTCACGGCCGTGCTGCGCACGGCCAACCACACTCATCCTGTTCCAGACGCGTTCCGCGTCCTCATAGGCCTTGGCATGAAGCGGGCTCTGCGCACGCCAGCCCAGCGCCGCCTGCAATTGCTCCGGCGTCGCTTCTCCAGACGCGACCTTTTGGACCCAACCGACGGCTTCATGCTCGATGCGGCTGAGATCCGGCCCTTGGCCACGCTCTTTGCTCATCGCACTTCCGCGCTTCTATCCGCCCGACGCCCAAGGATACGGCTCGTAATCTTCATAGCCCTTACTACTAAGACGATTCTGGAAAACCGAAAGAGCAACGCTATTCCATCAATTCTTTCCAGCGCGACAGACAATGCTTGTGCGCCAGCATCAGCTCTCTGGCGACCAGCCGTCGCGAAATCCTCATTTGGTCGGCAATGACCTGGCGAGGGACGTTGCCGACACGCGCCGCCAGAAAAATGGCGCGCCGACGCGGCGGAAGTTCTGCCATGATCGTGTTGAATGCTGCAAGCTCCGACCGGGCGATCAACTCCTCCTCCGCCGTCGGCTGTTCGTCTCGTATCTCCAAAGCGCTATCCAGCTCGACGTTGCGGCTGTGACGCTTCTCGCGCCGGCGTCGATCATCCGCCGCATTCAAGGCGGCTCGAAAAAGATAATGCTCAGGCCGCTGGACAACACCGACCGGCTCCAGTCGCGCCAGCCGCAACCACGTATCGTGCATGGCCTCCCCGGCGAGGTCAGCCGAGCCCAGGCGTTGGGTCATGAGCGTGCAGGCGAGCGTCTGCGGCTGCGCAGCCCGAATTCACGCCAGGACCTTGCGGCACGAACAGCAGGCGAACCGGCTGCACGAAATCCGCTGGCGGCGGCTCCCTGAATTTCAGTCCGCGCAATGTCTGGTCGATCAGTTGATCGGTGCTCGCGCTTCCCGACGTGCCGACACGCAAGAGATCTTCAACAGCGCCGCTTTGCCCAATCCAGAACACGGTGACAAGGCGGTAATGGCTGGGCCGCGCTTCGCGCAGCCGGCACAAGGCGTCGAGCACATCTTCCTGGATAAGCGCATGATAGCGACGATGCGCAGCCGGCGTCGCTTGCTTCGATCGCAGCTCGGGCGTGGGCGCGAGGATGAAGGTGCCGTCGGCAACGAAGCGGGCAACGAGGCCGGTCCCTGCCAGGAGCCGCTGCAAAGCCTCGGTTGGCGTGAGGCGCCCTTGCACGTCGGCCGAGATTCGCCCGTCCGCGAGACCGCCTTCATAAAGCGCCTCATTTCCCGTGGCATCGCCGTAACCGCTGAGCGCCGAGGCAAGCGGCTGCGGCGGGATCGAGAAATCGATGACTGTCTCGGCTCCGGCTGACTGCGCCAGAACCGGTCGTCCAGCCGGCATCATGCCGGTCAGCGCAAGGCCAATAGCCCAAGGGGCGACGTAGCTGAACCAGCAACGCTGCAAATTGCGGTATGACCTAACGGCAGTATCAGCCGCTCGAAGCATTTTCACTGCCCGTTCAGCAGTAGAAGCTTCGGAAAGACACTGGCTGCTGACGATTCAAGTTGAACGCCAGCACATCAATCCCCACGCCGACGAATGCGGCCAAGACTAAAGACGCGATATTACAGTTTCACGACACGCGCCAGCCCGCTGAAGGCTGTGCTTACATGAATTTGACTCTCAGCAAGCGGTACCCTGCAGCGACCGGCAGAACAGATTGTCCGTTTTGCTCGCCCGAATATCCTATTCTACGACGAGCACGTAATCGACCTGTCCCATCGCATCTGCGCGCTGTATCGAATGGGGTGAAGATACATAAGCAAGGAGAAGATGCAGTAATAAAGGAAAAGTCGCGCGGCAATCCAGCCGTGCGACGTCCGATCAAGAAAAACGTCGCACGAGACCCGTCTGTTCTCAACCGGCATCTGTCGAAGCCATTGGAAACCAAAGACTTTCTTTGGTGGGCGCACCAGGGCTCGAACCTGGGACCCGCTGATTAAGAGTCAGCCACGGGTCAAGAACAATCAATGACTTGCCGGTCGTACCCCTGGGCTTATCCGGCCGAAAATGGGCATCCGTCGCACGATCAAATTGTTTCGTTGTCTCGCCTGCTATCCAAGTAGTCGGGATATTTATTCCCGCCTACTACTCTCGCGATCCAAGTGGGGGACAAGGCAAGCGCGACGTCTTCGGAGGGCAGTTACAGATCACAGCGGTGACAGGCATATGATCAATCAAGACCATGTTGTAAGGTCGCTCCACCCAATTCGTTGCGATTTCGTTGCGAGTTCTCGGGACTGACGGCTCTCACCCTGGAAATGGGTTGTTCAGAAGCATGTGGCTCGGCGAGCAGGTGTTCTTCCCTGCCGCGAGCCGGACCCAACCTCCGGGCCTGGAGCAACTAGGACTTATTGGCCACGAACGAAGTAAGGACCGGCGCCTGCATGCCGCCAGTCACGAAGCTCGTGACTGCGGTGAACACCTCTTCAGTATCGTTAGGATTGCAGATGCCCGGCGCCATCACTTCCAGGCGATGGGTGTCGGAGAACGCATAGAGGTAGGCGCCGACCACCAGCGTCATGCGCCAGTAGACATCCTTGGGCGACAGGTGCGGCAGCGCTTCGCACAATGCGTCCGCGTAGGCGCGCGTGGAGTCGTCGTAGGCGGCGTTGCGCAGCGGATAGGAGATCTCTGGCGGCTCGGTGTGCAACCGCGCGTTCAGCCGCATGAAGGTGCGGCCGCCCGGCACGTCGCGCATGGCGAGCGCGGGCGCCAGGAAAGCGCCCACGATCGTGCGCACGTCGAGCTTCTTGCCGGATTGCCGCAGCGCCGCCAGGCTTGCCATACGCTGTTCGGAGACGAGACGTCCCCGGCGCAGGAAGACCTCCTCGTACAGGCCGTTCTTGGAACGGAAATAGTAGTTGATCAGCGCCTGAGTGACCTTCGCCCGCTCGGCGACGTCGCGCAGGCTGGTACCCGCATAGCCCCGCGCGGCGAATTCGATCTCGGCGGCGTCGAGAATCTCGTCGCGCACGTTGCTGACACCCTCGGGACGGCCCGGTCCGGAGCGTCGGCGCCGTCGGGTCGCGGTGCCGGAGGCGGCGGTCTTCTTCGCCGCCGGCTTGATCCGGCCTTTCGATCGGGCGTCAGTCATGAGCAGGTACAGCGGATATCGGGCCAGCGCGATGCAGCAATTTGCTCTGGCCTAGCACCCTTTGCGTCCATTCACAAAGTTAGAACCTGTTCCGAGGCAATGACATCACCATATTTCTGGCCGATGTCGAACAGGCTGGCGTCATGGGGCGCCTGCGCCCGATCGCCCACACAATCAGCCATCACAACCGGACGGAAGCCGAAGCACATCGCGTCCACGACGCTCGCCCGTACGCAGCCGCTGGTGGTGCAGCCGGCGACCAGCAAGGTTTCGACCCCCTGCCGCGTGAGCCAGGGTGCGAGCGCAGTGCCGAAGAACGCCGATGGGACATTCTTGCGCACCACGAGTTCGCCCGCGGCCGGAGCGAGCTCCGGCACGATGGCGCTCGCCGCCGCGTGCTCGGTCAGCGTCAGCATGCCCGGCACCTTGATCGAGAAAACGTTGGCGTCGGCGCCATCGTCGGCGTAGACGATGCGGCTGTGCGCGATCGCCCAGCCCGCCTTGCGGGCGGCCGCCAGCACGCCGCGCGTGCTGGCGATCGCTGACGGGATGTTGCCGCCGCCGAAGATGTCGCGGTCTGCAAAGCTGTTCACGAAATCCACGATTAGCAGGCCGAGCCGCCCCTGGATGCCTAGGGCGCGGCCGAAGCCCTGGCGTCGATAGACATCAACATCGGATGCGGGACCACTCATGCGGCCTGCTCCAGCGGCAATAGCCTGCCATCGCGCACGACCTCGCGGTTGTCGAGCAGCACCGTGCAGTTGCGCATCGGAATGTCGATATGACACGCGGTGGTGCGGGAACCGCCGGCCTCGTTGTTCGGCCCCATCGAGAACAGAAAATTGCCGGCAAAGGCGCGCGCGTCCATCCCGATCGTTTCCTCGCGATCATACAGGCCAAGCGTCGACCAGCGGGCGCGGGTTTGCTGGCCCCAGCCGATGTGGGAAATCGCGTAGGCCTCCTTGTCGTCGAACGCCGCCATGTAGTCGTTGAGCAAATCGGCATCGAGATCGCCGGTGATTGAAGTGACGTAGCCGCGCTCGACTGTCATCTCGATCGGCGTCGTGACATAGGACTTCATCGGCAGCAGGATATCGCCCCTGTCGAGCACGACGCGGCCCGACGCCTGCCCCTCGTTCGGGAAGGTGAGGCTGAAGCCGCTCGGCCAGTGATCCCAGCGGCCAGGCTCGTCGACGAAACCGTATTCCTGGATCACCGGAAACTCACCCATCGGCAGCCGCAGGTCGGTGCCGACCTTCGAGGTGACGCGCATCTCCTTCGCCGCCTGCAGCATGGCAGCGGCTTTACCGACGCGCGTTTTGTCCTCGACTGAGGGCAGCATCCGCACCAACACCTCCGGCGGCTCGACCGCGAGCAGGATCTTGGTGCCGCCCTCGAGGATCTCCGCCTGCTCCGGCGAGAACAGCAGCGTCATCAGGTCGAGCACCAGGTCGCTCTTCTTCAGCGCGGCAATAGCGGCATGATTGCCGGTCAATGGCGTGGTGCCGAGATAGGCAAGGCTGTCGCGGCTGTGCGCAAGCTCGGCGTTGACAGGCGAAAGATCGAGCCGGTTTACGGTCGCGCCCATGTTGGTGGCGGCAATGCGCGCCGTATTCAGGGTCTGCTGATGGGTATTCTGGCTGGTCAGGATAGTCACTGTCTGCTTCGGCTGCAGCTTGGAGAGCGACAGCACATGGGTCCAGGCACGAACCATGTCGGCGTCACTGACGGGCATGTTCAGAATCCTTTCATTCGTTGATAGAGGCAGATCAGAGCGGTCGGCCCAGGAACGTACCGAAGGCGCGGTAGAAGCCCTCCTCGTCGTCCCAGGGAATCATGTGTCCGGCACCCTCGACGCGGACGACCTGCAGGCGCGGCTGCAGGGCGCAAATCTCGCGCTCCTCCTCAGGCAGGATGACGTCGCCACGACCGGCGGCCATCAACAGCGCTGGGCAAGAGAGCGCTGGAAAGTCCACATGGATGTCGTCCTTCTGGAAATCCTCGAAAGCGCGGACGATCGCCGGCGTGTAGCAAGTGTGCAGCCACTCGGCCCGGAGCGCCCGCTGCGCGTCGGTCCAGGAGGGACAGAACAGGCGCATCGCTTCACCGTCGCAGCCGGCGGCGGACAGGCCGATCGAATCGACGTACCACGGCAGCGCCGCCGGATATGGCCGCCGCCCCGGACCGGAGACCGGCGGATCCACCAACACCGCGGCGGAGGGATGCGCGCCATGTCGAGCGATCGCTCGCAGCGAGATCCGCGCCCCCATGGAGTGGCCGACCAGTGCATAGTCGTCGAGTTGCAGCGCCGCAGCGAATGCGGTGACATCCGCGGCCATGGCGTCGAGGCCGTAGTCGAGCCCGTCGCCCGACTGCGAAAGGCCGCGACCACGTACGTCGAGCACATAGGTATCGAAGTTGCGGCCAAACCGCTCGCCAACAAACCCCCACGTTACAGCCGGACTGGTGATACCCGGAACCAAAATCACGGGGCGTCCTCTACCGCCGTAGCGCAGATAGTGCTGTCGAATGCCGTTGGCGTGGACGTTGCCACCGCCGACGAACGTACCGTCTCGGTCTTGAGTCATAGCCATCGTCTCAATACGCGCCCGACAACAGCGCGCCGGCGCCCGGCACACGTGACGGGAGCTCAAGCGCCTTCAGCATGGCGTAGGTGGTTGCCACCGCTGCGGTGACGACCGGACGGCCCGTGCGCGCCTCCACTTCGGCAATCGCGGGAAGCGAGGGCATCTGCACGCAGGCGGACAAGACGATTGCATCGACGCCATCAAGCGCCATGCCGGCGACGATCTGCGGGAGACGGGACGGATCGTGGCGCCCGACAGCAACGTTGTCCGGGATCTCCAGGGCCCGCCAATCCTTGACCTCGACGCCCTCGTGAACGACGTAGTCGACCACCAATTCGGTCAGCGGCTTCATGTAGGGCGCAACCAGTGCGACCCTTTTCGCACCCATCACCTTGAGCGCCTCCACCAGCGCGCCGGCACTGGTGACGACGGGCGCTGCCGCGCCGTTCTCAACCGTGCGGCCATGCAACCGCTGCTGGGAGACGCGGTGATAGGAGTGGCCCATGCTCATGATGGCGACGAGGCAGGCGTAGCCGAGCACATCGACCCGTGCGTCCGACAGCTCGAGCGCGCAGCGATCGGATTCGGCGTCCATCGCCGCGAGTTCGTCCTTCTTCACCGTCTTCATCCGCATCCGGCTCGAATGAAACGTGAAGCGCGTGCCGTGGGCAAGCGCATGCGCGTTCAGCATCGCCGGAATCTCGGTTTCCATCGTGGTGTTGGAGCTCGGAACGATCTGGCCAATCCGATAGATATTGCTGGTCATGAGAAGAACAATCTCCGCTCTCAGGCAACGAGACGCCGCGCGGCGTCGGGCGGGGCAGGACGGAATTTGCGGGCGTCGTATTCGTAGACCCAGTTGGCGCGAATGCCGGACGCCTGCGGGTTGAACAAACCGCGCAGCCAGTACATGAAATCGCGGCGCGCCTGTGCGAAGGCCGACGGCAGATGATAGGTACGGCCACGCTCGCGCGCCTCGAGTTGGACGCGGCTGGTACGCGGCAGGCGCTCGCGCTCGTAGTCATTGAGCGCCGCGGCGATGTCGTTGCCGTGAGCGGCAAGTGAGGCAGCCAGGACATAGGCGTCTTCGATCGCCATCGCCGCGCCCTGGGACAGGAACGGCAGCATCGGATGCGCCGCATCGCCGAGCAGCGTCACCCGCCCCTGCGACCATCGCGTCATCGGATCACGATCGAACAGGCCCCATTTGTAGACCTCGTCAACCCGCTGGAACAGCGTCTCGATGTTGCGGTGCCAGCCACGGAAGGCGCCGAGCATCTCTTCCCTGCTGGAGGCGACGTTCCAGGATTCCTCGACCCAATCGGCGGTCTCCGCCACGGCAACGATGTTCACCGCCGCGCCGCCGCGCACGTAGTAGGTGACGACGTGGCCGTTTGGGCCGAGCCAGAACGAGGTGTCCGGGCTCACATAGTCAACGAGGCTGCCGACAGGAACGACGGCGCGGTAGCACATGTGGCCGGTGAAGCGAGGTTCTTCGGCACCAAACAGCGCGGAGCGGATCGCCGAACGCACGCCGTCGGCGCCAACGATCAGGTCCGCCTCGAACGCGCTGCCGTCGGCGAACGTCGCCACCACACCGGCCTTCTGCTGATGCACGCCCGTGCAGGTGACGCCGAAGCGCGGCACGTTGTCCGGGATGCCGGAGGCGAGGATGTGATGCAGGTCAGCGCGATGGATGTGGATGAATGGCGCGTCATAGAGCTGCTGGCAGACATCGATCAGTGGCGTGCGGAAGTTCTCCCGCGCCGAGCGCCAGTTGCGCCCGACCAGCGCGTGCGGCAGGAAGCCCGCCTCGAGCATGCGATCGAGCAGCCCGAGCGCCTTCATCACCTTCACCGCGTTCGGCGTCATCTGGATTCCGGCGCCGACCTCGCCAAACTCCTTCGCCCGCTCGAACAGCCGCACCTCGAAGCCGCGCTGCAGCAGGCTCGTCGCCAGCGCGACGCCGCCGATGCCGCCGCCGATAATGCCGATCCTCAGTCTCGCCACCGTCCACTCCATCTCACATATAATTAATTGTTCGATCTTTTAATTTTCTGGCCGCACGCGGTCATGCCGCGGCCGGCGCGCCGCCGAGATAGGCCTGGAGCAGCGCGGGATCGCCGCGCAACTCTGCCGATGGCCGCGCCGCGGTGATCCGCCCGGTCTCGATGACGTAGGCGCGGCTCGCGATCGACAGCGCATTGTGGATGTTCTGCTCGACCAGCAGCACTGTGACGCCGTGGGTATTGATCGCCCGCACCACCTCGAACACCTCGTCAGCTATCCTTGGACTCAGACCAAGGCTTGGCTCGTCCAGCATCAGCAGCGCCGGCTCAGACATCAGCGCACGGGCGATGGCGAGCATCTGCTGCTCGCCGCCGGACAGCGTGCCGGCGAACTGCCCTGCCCGCTCGCGCAACCGCGGAAACCGCTCGAACGCCAGCGCAAGGCGCCGCCTGATCTCCTCGCGCGAGCGGCAAAGGTAGGCGCCGAGGCGGATGTTCTCCTCCACCGTCATGTGCGGCCAAACGTGGCGCTCCTCCGGGCAATGCGCGACGCCGGCGGCAACGATGCGATCCGGCGCGAGGTTGTGGATGGGCCGCCCTTGCCAGACGATGGTGCCGGAGCGCGCCTTCAGGAGCCCAGAGATCGCGCGCAACGTCGTACTCTTGCCGGCCCCGTTGGCGCCGATCAGCGCCACGGTTTCGCCGGCGTGAACCTCGAGCGAGATGCCGTGGAGCGCGGCCACGCTGCCATAGGCGACGCGCAGGTCATCGACGATCAGCACCGGTTTGGCATGAGTCTCGATCATGCGGCGGCCTTTCCGAGATAAGCTTCGATGACGTCCCGATTGGCCTGGATCTCGGCCGGCCGCCCCTCCGCCAGCTTCTGACCGAAGTTCAGCACCAGCACACGATCCGACACGGCCATCACCAGGCTCATGTTGTGCTCCACGAGCAGCAGCGCCTCCACATACGTTCCGACCAGTGTCTTGAGCACGTCGCCGAACATCGCCGCCTCGTGACTGTTGAGGCCGGCCGCCGGTTCGTCCAGCATCAGCAGCGACGGCTTCGCTGCCAGCGCCACTGCCACCTCGAGCAATCGCAATTCACCGCAGGACAACAGATGAGCCGGCGCATTCATGCGCCGTGCGAGGCCGATCCGCTGCACGATATCAGCAGCGCTGTCGCGCATCGCCTGTTCCTGCCTGCGGACCCGCGCGGTCGGCAGGAAGGTGCCAAGCAGCGTCTGGCAGCCAGCCATGTAGTGGCCCGCCAGTACGTTCTCGAATACCGACAGCGTCCTCATCACGTTGGTCTTCTGGAAACTGCGCACCATGCCGCGGCGGGCGATGGCGTGCGGCTTGCAGCGGGTGATATCCTCTCCCTTGAACACCACACGACCTTCAGTCGGCGTGTAGAATCCGGTGAGCATGTTGAAGCAGGTGGTCTTGCCGGCGCCGTTGGGACCAATGAGGCCGACGATCTCGCCGGGCATGATCTCGAAGCCGAACTGCCTGACTGCCGTAAGGCCGCCGAAGCGCTTGGTCAGGTTCTCGGCCCGCAGCAGCGGGGCCGTTTCGCGCGTCATGGTCATGCGACACCTTCCTTCGGGACGATGCGGGCGACATCGCGCGAGCGCTGCTCGCGGCGCGATCCCGTCAGGCTAACGAGGCCGCGCGGCAGGAACAGCACCACCAGGATCACGATCAGCCCGAACAGCGTCAGCCGCAATTCCTGCGCCTGACGGAGGTATTCCTCGAGAATGGTGACGATCGCCGCACCCAGGATGGGACCGATCAGCGTACCCTTGCCGCCGATCAGCACCATGATGATCATGCTCGCGGTGAAGGTGAACTGAAAGACCTCCGGGCCGACGAACGAGATGTAGTGGGCATAGAAACCGCCGGCGAGCCCGGCGAGAAAGGCCCCGAGCACGAAAGCGAGCAGCGCCGAACGGAACGGATCGACCCCGATCGATTGCGCGACGTAGCGGTTCTCCCGCACTGCCACTGCGCCGCGGCCGAGATTGGAATAGACGAAGCGATAGCAGAGGTAGAGCGTCAACGCGGCGATGGCGAGAATGACGTAGAAGAAGCCACGCTTGTCGGCGATACCGCCTTGACTGATGCCCGCAAGCCCCATTGGTCCGTTGGTGAGCGTAATGAAATTGTTGGCGACGATGCGCAGCACTTCGGCGAATGCCAGGGTAACGATGACGAAGTACGGGCCCTGCAGGCGCAGTGTGATCGCGCCAATCAGGTAACCGAACACGGCAGCCATCAAGCCCGCGAGCGGAATCGTCGCCCAGAGCGGCAGGCCGACGCGGCTCGATAGCAGCGCCGCCGTGTAGGCTCCCACGCCGAGAAACGCGGTATGGCCGAGCGAAAACTCGCCGATATAGCCGACGATCAGGTTGAGGCTGCTCGCCAGCACCACATAGATCAGCGCCATGATGGCGAGATGCAGCAGATACGGGTCAGTTATTGTCACCGGCAGCAATGCCGCCGCGGCGAGAAGGGCGATGAGGGTATTGCGTTCGAACGTCATGCTCAGGCCCTTTCCACCCGGGTCGCGAAAATGCCCTGCGGACGCGCCAGCAGGATCACGATCACGAGCGCGAAGCCGATGATGTCGACCATGCCGGTCGACACGTAGCCGCCCCACATCGCCTCGGCGACGCCGAGCAGCAGGCCGCCGGCAACCGCGCCGGCGAAGCTGCCCATGCCACCAAGAATGACCACGACGAAGCTCTTGAGGCTGACGAGCCCGCCGACCGAGGCCTGGGTGGAATAGATCGACGCGAGCAGCATGCCTGCCATCGCCGCCAGCGTGCAGCCGAGCGCGAAGGTGCAGGCGTAGACATGGTCGGTGCGGATACCGGCGAGGCTCGCAGCCATCTGGTCCTGGAAGGTGGCGCGCATGGCCTGGCCGAGGCGTGTCATGCGGATCAGGACATTGACGCCAACAATCAGCGCAATGCCGACTCCGACAGCGAGCAGGCGCAACTTGGTCACGACCACCGGACCGAGGAAGATGACGCCTTCCCCGATCGGCCCCACAACCTTCATGGGTGCAGGTCCGACCACCAGCAGCGTCAGGTTGGCGAGGAAGATCGACAAGCCGATGGTCAGCAGGATGCCGGCCTCCTCGCCCTTGTCGCGGACCCGCTCGATCAGGACGCGGTCGACCAGCCAGCCGAACGCCGCGATGACCATCGCCACCACAAGCAGCGCCGTGAAGAAGTTCAGCCCCAGTGCCGTCGTGAAATACCAACCAGCGACACCGCCAAGCATATAGATTTCGCCGTGCGCGAAGTTGACTACGCGCATCAGCCCGAAGATCAGCGTCAGGCCGAGGGCGGAGAGCGCGTAGAACGCCCCGACCACGATGCCGTTCGCCAGAAACTGCAGGAACAGGTCCATCTCGAAGCCCTCGCTCATAGATGTCTCAGTGCGGCAGCTCGACCGGCGCCGAGGCCATCACCTTCGGCTCCTTGTTCTCAATGCGGACCAGCACCGCCTCGAAGCCATAGGCCTGGCCCTTGGCGTCGAACTGATAGACACCGTTCGGCGCCTCGTAGCGGGTCTTGTGCAGCGCCTCGCGGATCGCCTCCGCATCTATGCTGCCAGCCCTTGCGATCGCCGCCGCGGCGATATGCAGCGCATTGTAGCCAGCGGCGCCGTACTTGCCGGGCTTGACCTTGTAGGCCGCCTCGTAGGTCTTCACGAAGATCTGGTTGCGAGGGGTATCGAGGCTCGAGACGTAGGGCACGGCGGCGTAGATTCCTTCAGCAGCTTCGCCGGCGAGCTTGATAAAATCGGCCGTCGCCCAGGAGCCGACGCCGAACACCTTCGTCGTCAAACCCATCTCGCGGATCTGCTTCACAAGGATGGAGCCGTCCTGGGTCTCCGCCGCCACGAACAGGCCGTCGGACTTGGCGGCGCGCAGCTTCGCCAGCAAAGTGAAGAAGTCCGTGGCGCCGTGATCGAAATACTCGACCAGCGCCGCCTTGACGCCAAGCTCGGACAGATCGCGGTTGAACTCGTCGACGCCGCCACGGCCCCAGTCATCATTAACGCCGACATAGGCGACGCTGTTGAGCTTCAGTCCCTGCGCAAGGATCTTGGCGAACGCGCGCGCCATCAGCGCGTCAGTCTCGGCGGCGCGGAAGAAGTAGCGATTACGCTGTTCGGTCAGATCCGCCTTCGATGACACCGCGGTGATCAGCGGGATCTTGTATTTCTGCGCCACCGGCATGATCGCCGCGGTCGCTGAGCTACAGAACGCCCCGACCAACAAGGCAACCTTGTCCTTCTGGACGAGCTTCTCCACCGCGTTGACCGACGCTGCCGGTTGGCACTGCCCGTCCTCAATCACAAGGCGGACCTGCTTGCCGAGAATCCCGCCTGCAGCGTTGACCTCGGAGATCGCAAGCTTCGCGCCTTCGACGACCGAGTTGCCGTTGTAGGCGACCGAACCGGTAAGCGGCTCGACGAGTCCGATTCTGACCTCTTCCTGCGCCATCGCAGGCGTCGCAACAGCGGCAAAGGCCAGCATCGCAGCCCGCAGAAACAACTTCTTCATAACGCCTCCCATCCTGATAGACTCCTGAAATACATAATGTTTTCAGGACCAGCCATTATTTATTGGCCAGACAATTAATTATTCAGATCATCGCGAACGCCCCCTCTGCTGTCAAGCTGAAACTTGTAGCAGCGAGCGCTAAACGCGCAGGCACACGATCAGCATTGGACGCCAGGACCCCGCACTAGCGCGCCTACCGCTGCGCGCGAGCGTGAGAACCGGCATGCCCAGGCCGTGGATGCGTTCACTCCGAGTGCAAAGATGCTGCGCGCAATGATGTTGTTACACACGAAAGTCCGCGCCAGCCTTCTGGCCAATGACCGCACCTCTCTCGCAAGGCCGGGTTTAGAAGTAACCCTCCGGTGAAGGCCGCGGGTTAGCTGCGTTTGGCGCGCTTGCCTGGGGGGTTGCGTGACCATTTTTTGGCGAGAGCCTCAACTTCCGTGGTGAGCCACTCGGCCTCGTCGGTGTCGGGATCGAAGTCGTCGCCGATCCATTCGGTGAGTTCGGCGTGGCGTTCGTGGGTGGGGTCCTTGATGGCTTCGAGGAGTTCGGCATAGCCCCAGGGACCGCCACAATCCTCGGGAGGACAGCGGCCGCGGACTTCGATCAGACGCGGATAGAGCCCGCCCGGCTCGGGATCGATGAGGCGCTCGACCTTGATCGAGTGCTCCCAACCGTCGCCGAAGTCATAGAGGTATGTGAGCTCCTTTATTCCAAGATCTTCGAGGGTATCGCTAAGCCGAGCCTTGCGGGCATCGAGGAACTCGCCGACGCCCCAATCCGCCTCCGGGTAAGGCGTGCTCCATCCGACGTCGCCGGCGCGCAGCTCGTAGAGATGGCTGTTGGTCCAACCCATGGCCGCCTGGATGGTCAGGTGCAGGCGGTCGAGCTTGATGTCGAACGGGACATCGACCCGGCGCAGAACCACCGGCTTGACGTCATCGAGCGTAATCCTGAGGCGAGCGATTCCGATCGTCATGCCGCCAGTTTACGACGCTCCGTCTCGCAGGCCCAGCTCCATGGCAAGAGTTCCTCGAGCCTGTGGACAGCGTGGTCGTTGATGCGGGCGAGCACGTCGGCGAGCCAAGCCTGCGGATCGACGTCGTTGAGCGTTGCCGTCATGATCAGCGTCGCCATGACGGCGGCGCGGTCGGAGCCACGTTCCGAACCGGCGAATAGCCAGGACTTGCGGCCGAGTACAAAGCCGCGCAGGGCGCGTTCGGCGGCGTTGTTGGTGAGGCAGATCCGCCCATGGTCCAGGAAGCAAGCGAACCGGTCCCAGCGGCGCAGCATGTAGTCGATCGGCTTGGCGACGGCGGAGGAGTTTGACAGGCGAACGCGCTGCTCGCGCAGCCATGCTTCCAATGCCGTTAAGAGTGGGGCGCTTTGTTCTTTGCGCACCCGCAGCCGCTCTTCGGCGCTCTGGCCGTTGATGCCGCGCTCGATATCGAACAGTGCATCGATGCGGTTGACCGCCTCCAGCGCGATCGGCGAGATCGCCGTGGCGTTCTTACCGCGCCTTGCATTGGCGGCGATGTCCGCCAGCTCAAAAAACTGCCGCCTGGCATGGGCCAACAGAGAGCGGGCGTGACCGGTCCCTGCGCGCGCGAGGCGTCATACAGCTCGTTATAGCCACTATCTATAGGCGTCGGCCTCGCTGGAAGGACTTGACGGTCTACGTCTGAGCTGCGGCCCTCTCAGCCGCCAGTTCGTCGTCGGTTGCGTTGCTTCCAGCTCCTCAAGCTGCAGCTCCATCTGCTCCAAGAGCCGTGCCTTGCGCTCCGAGCGGCTGCCGTAAATCTGGCGACGCATCTTCTCGATCTCGAGCTTGAGGTAACTGATCAGCGCCTCGGCCGCCTTCGCGTTGGCTGCTTCCGCTTTGGCGCTCGCCGCGACTGCTTCCGCTTGAAGGCGCTCGGCGAGGATCATCGCATGCGCGGCGGCAAGATCGGTGGGAAGCGATTCAGATGTGGTCACGGCGATGATGGAATCACATCCATCACGATCCGAGAAGCTCAAAAAAGCCTCATCCGACCGATGTCGGCCGCCACGTCTCTTGCGGGTGCCTCCAGTCGATGCCCGACAACGAAGGCGTCGGGAGATACCCATAAGAGTCACGATGACGTAGCCGCCGGCGAAGAGGTGGAAGTCGTTGATCCGCGTCATCCGCTTTATGGCCGGCGCTATCGATTGATCTCGATCGGCAAGGAGTCGACCACCCGTGGAGCGTGCAAGGAGCTCTTTGCTCGTGTACATTATCGATTCGGTCTCACGCGCTTCTTCTGCCGCTTGGAGTGACGAATCTTGAGCGGAACGGCTTGCCGTGCGCTACGCAGACTAAGCTGAGCCTCGACGCGCTGCAGAACTTACTCGCGTTGGCCGAAGAGAGCGGGGGCACATGCCCATCGAACCTCGAGAGGTCTGGCGCGGTTTTCATCCACTGCTCGACACCCGATCAACTCGTTGAGGTGGCCAACTATCTGTTCCGTGGCGAACGCGGTCTCGTGTTGCTTGTCATCGATCCAGATCGCGTGATCTCGCCTATCCGGTACGAGGACGCGGGCAACGGTAAGCTTTACCCGCACATCTATGGGCCCCTGAATTCGAGCGCCGTTGTCGCTGTCGAGCCTTTCGAACCAAGCCTGGATGGAACATTCGAACTGCCAAAAGGCCTCACATGAAGCGCTGCCGACGGGTGGCACACTCAAGGACCTACTTTGCCCGGCTTCGGCGCGGTCGCCGGTTGCGAGGCGGGATTTGATCTGAACGATTCCAGGCGGTTGTCGGAGAACTAGGGGACGTACTTTGCCTGGTGCTGCCCCCGAGCCTGAAACACATAAAACCCCGCCAGCGATGGCGGGGTTTTCATTTCGGATGCCGCCGATCGAGGACGAACTTCGACGAGCCGGCTTCCAGGATGGACGACGGGATCTTCAGGCCAGACGCGACCATAATCGCCGACGAACTTCACGCCCGGGAACTAATCCCTTTTGCGACCAATACTTCGTCGCCATCTTGGAGGCGAAGTCCGTTCTGGTCTAACGGGCGTGCGAAGACCCCACAAGCTCGATCCGGTCTACCCTAGAAAGCTGGGGATCTGGCGAAGTCTCGGCCTTAGGGGACGTACCTTGTTCACTAGCTCGCACTTGGTTGCCGAGTCCCGGAATCTGTCTCTGTCGCGCTCGCTGGCCCAGGAGTTGCGGTCAGCCCGGTTCTAGGCGCCGAACAGCCGGCGATCCCAAAACACCGGCTCGTGCAGGGTCGTGGTGATGTGACGGAATTCCGGGTGGGCAGGATTGATCAGCATGTTATGGTCAACCCGCGCGACGACGCTCGGCACCATCAAGATGAGACTCCTCTTTTCGAGACACCAGGCCTCGCCAAAACGCTTGCTGACCGTTACCGGCATCTGGTCCGAGCCGGGGAGTGAGGGGGGTGAAAAGACCTCGTATGTCATTCCACGTGGAATGGTAATGGTGATGAAATGCTGGTTCGGCGGCAACGCGCCGCTGCCATGCACCAGCTTTTCGAGCAGAGCCGTGGAATAATGCTCGCTTGCATAAATCATCGGGCTGCCGATGGTGTTCCAGCGCCCGGGCGCGATCGTCGAGCATGTCGCGTCGAAGATGGGATAAGCGCCGGCAGGGTCGCCAATGCGAAAACACGTTAGGCCGCGATCGAGAATCTGTGCCGTCACGCGGCCGTGCCGTATTTCAGACGGCCGAGAATATCGATGACTAACTCGGCCCCGAATTCGCTTTGGATGACGACGTCGATGGGCTGCTTGTCCTCGATCATGGGATGCGGCCGGAACAGAAAGTCGCGGGCGGCAGCTTCCGCTTGCCAGACATCGAGCGCCAGTGCCCAAACGCGGGCGACGCGGGCAAGCCGTCCGCCTTCCTCCGCGGAAAGCTTGTGCGCAGCCTTGCGGCGCTCATAGGTTGCCTTGGGAACGAGCCGGTATTTGAATTGAGCGTCGTCCGGCGCCAGGAGGCGCGCAACCCGGTCCAGGGCCGCCACGGGCAGACCGCCCTCGATCCGGGTGATCAGTGCGAAAGGCGAGTGGGACAGCCGCTGTTTGGTGCCCAAGCCCAACACATCCGCCACATTGCCGAAAGCGAGCATCATCGTCTCCATCCTCACATGAGGCGAAACATAGTCTCACTTGGGGCTTCCGGCAAAGGGTGGTTCGACGCCGCGGCTTTCTCAGGCCGGGCTTTCAGGTCCTCGTCCCAGTCGCTGGAACACGGGCGCAACCGGGCGAAGTCGCATCGTGCCTGTTCGGCGTACGGAGGCCTCGATCAATCTGAATATCGTCGACAATTACGTTGGCTGCTATCGCTTGCACGTCGCGATCACCGCCTGCGAGCTTTTGATCGTGTCCCCTGGCGTTGTGTAGCTGACGGCAGGTCACCGCCGATGCCCTGGCGGGTCGGGAAAAGCCTGTTTTTGAAGGACTTCTGCGCTGTCAAAAATCGATGGCGGAAAGGGAGGGATTCTCACCCCTCGACGCGCCGATCAAAATCCCTGAGCTGTAAAACAGAAAACCGCGAAGCGTCCGCGAATTCCTGAAGTATCTCGTCGCCGCAGCAAACGGTCCAGGTGAGGATCGGCGTGGATTTATACAGGCGTCGCGCGGCCCAATTGCAAGACCCCTCCCTGCTTCCCAATCTGCCCAACGGATCGTGTGATCTTTCAGGCCCGGGTTGGGCCCGAGAGCATTTCCCTTTCAACGGGCGCCCTCGACGGACTCGAACGGCAGAACGAAGGATTCGAATGCGAGCTCGACCTCAAGGATTCGACTATTGTTCACGAACTGCCTTGACGCTACCGAGTTGCTACGAAATTGGCACGCCAAATGCAATGTCCGGCGCGACAGACGTCAACCTTTTGATTTTAGGATATTTTCTTGGTAGCGGGAGAGGGACTCGAACCCCCGACCCCAGGATTATGATTCCCGTGCTCTAACCAGCTGAGCTACCCCGCCACGGCGGCGCCGTTGCGGCATGGAGATGCCGCGGCGCGAATGCGCGGCATATAAGGAGTGGGCGGACGGCCTGTCAAGCAAAGCAGGCCACCGGCGAAGTCCTCTGCCAAGTAGCTGCGAAACGGGGGCTATTTTGGCCGGACCGAGGGATCGCCGCCGGGGCTGCCGGGCGGTGGGATCACCGGGGTGTTGCCGCCGTCAGGGGCGGGTGCGTGCATGTCCGGGTCGACGCCCGCCGGCGGGCACAACACGCCGTCGGAACGCGAGAGCCTTTCGCCGAGCGGCTCGGATCGCTGGCCGGTGGTGGTGTCCGGCGCCGTGTTGGGGTTCGCCGGGCGTTGCATCGGCGTGCAGTTCTCGCCGCGTGGCGGCTGGGGCGGCGCGGTCTGGGCCGGAGGCGTCGTCGGCGCAGGCGGGGCCTGTGCGACCGCGGCACCCGAGGCAGCCATCAGCACACCGAATAAGAGGACTGACTGATTCATCCGCATGCCGAGAAAACGGCTCGCGCGCGCGGAGGTTCCGCGCCGACAACAGCCACGTTCACGATTTGCGGAAGCGGATCAGCGAAAAGTGCCCCATCGGCGGCATCGGGCGCCGCTCGGCGAGGATGACGCCGCCATGTTTCTTGGCCCAGTTGGCGAGCCGCGCCCATGGAAATTCCGGCCGCCAGCCAAGCCTTCGCGCAAATGGCGCAAAGGCTAGTTCGAACAGGCGCCGCGGCCCGCTTTCGGCGCCGATATGGTTGACCAGGATCAGTTCGCCGCCGGGCTTCAGCACACGGATGAAATCATCCAGCGTCGCCTCGGGATCCGGCACCGCTGTGATGACATATTGCGCCACCACCGCATCGAAGAATGAATCCGGGAACGCGAGGTT
The DNA here is from genome assembly GCF_054063735.1 of Bradyrhizobium sp. USDA 10063. Taxonomy (NCBI): domain Bacteria; kingdom Pseudomonadati; phylum Pseudomonadota; class Alphaproteobacteria; order Hyphomicrobiales; family Nitrobacteraceae; genus Bradyrhizobium; species Bradyrhizobium sp. USDA 10063. The sequence continues at coordinate 3,953,520 of NZ_JBSSGP010000002.1, forward strand.
CTTGGCGTCCATCACCGCCAGCGTCTCGACATTGGTCAAGCCCAGCGCGCGCACGCGCTGCTGCGCCCGCCGCAGCATCGGCTCGGAAATATCGACGCCGCAAAGTCTGGTGCTGCGCGAATAGTCCGCCAGCGACAATCCGGTGCCGACGCCGACATCGAGCACGCGACCTCCGATCCGGTCGGCTTCCGCGATCGTCGATTGCCGGCCCTGATCGAACACCTTGCCGAACACGAAATCGTAGATCGGCGCCCAGCGCCCATAGGCCTTTTCGACCCCTTCGCGGTCGATATCCGCAGCCATCCCCTGCCCCGAATTTATCTCAGCGCACCGCCTCAGCGAGCGGCCGGGCCGCCGCAGCAACATTCCTCGCGGCTGCGCTCTTGATGAATCCGCCGCCGAGCACGCGCGCCTGGCCTGACGGCGCGTCGTAGAACACGCAGGCCTGCCCGGGCGATACGCCCTCTTCGCCGACAACGAGCTCGACCTCATAACCGCGATCGGTCCTGCGCAGCCAGGCCGGCTGCGGCGCGCGCGTCGAGCGCACGCGCACGAACATCTCGATGCCATCGCCGATGACACGATCGAGCGCGCCGTCGCCGATCCAGTTGACGTCGCGCAACAGAATACGATCCATGCGCAGCGCTTCGCGCGGGCCGACCACGACACGGCGGCTCGCCGCATCCAGCCTCACGACATACAGCGGCGCGCCGGTCGCGATCCCCAGGCCCTTGCGCTGGCCGACGGTGAAATGAACGATGCCCTGATGCTGGCCGATCACCCTGCCGTCGAGATCGACGATGTCGCCGGGCGCGACCGCATTCGGCTTCAAGCGGCTGATGATGTCGGTGTAGCGGCCGGTCGGCACGAAGCAGATGTCCTGACTGTCCTGCTTGTCGGCAATCTCGAGCCCAAAGCGGCGCGCGAGTTCGCGAACCTGCGGCTTGGTCATGTCACCGAGGGGAAAGCGCAAATAGTCGAGCTGCTCGCGCGTGGTCGCGAACAGGAAATAGCTCTGGTCGCGATCCGCGTCGGCGGCACACACCATCGCCCGCGATCCGTCGGCGAGGCGCCGCGAGGCGACATAATGCCCGGTCGCGAGCACCGCCGCGCCAAGCTCGCGCGCGGTCGCGAGCAGATCGCGGAACTTGATCGCGCGGTTGCACTCGATGCACGGCACCGGTGTCTCGCCAAGCGCGTAGCTGTCGGCAAAATTGTCGATCACCGATTCGCGGAAACGGCTCTCATAGTCGAGCACATAGTGCGGAATGCCGATCCGCTCGGCGACATTGCGGGCGTCATGGATGTCCCGCCCGGCGCAGCAGGCGCCCTTCCGATGGGTCGCGGCACCGTGGTCGTAAAGCTGCAGCGTGATCCCGACCACGTCATAGCCTTCCGACTTCAACAGCGCAGCCGTCACCGATGAGTCGACGCCACCGGACATGGCGACCACGACCCTGGTGTCCTCGGGACGGCCTTCGAGATCGAGACTATTGCGCATGGAAGAGGTCATCGATTTCTATCGCGAGCAGCTTTTGCCCCCGCGACCAGCGTTAAAAAGCGGACTTTGCCCAGAAGGCTTTGAAGCATCGCCGAAAAAGGCTGGTTTGCCTCGTCGCGGTGCAGGGAAAGCCACCCTTTAATATAGGCCGTATCGCCGCGAAGCAATCAGCCGTCCTTGGAAGAGATACAGACGGCAAATCTTGCCGCCGGGCAAAAAGCGAACCGCCGCAACATCGTTCCAAATTCGGCGCCGGCCTCCTAAGGCACTGTAACATAACGATATTTCGTCAAGCATCCAATGGCCCGCTCCTTGCTGATGGGGAACTGAAATTCCATCTCGAGGGTCCGTCGTGGTCAACGTCGCGCAAGAAGCATTGGCAAGCATGTCGTTTCAGGCCAATTCGCCGAGGTCGGCGCGGCCCGATTCCGGCCCCGCGGCCGGAAATGACAGTTTTGCCGCGCTGGTTGACAGCAACACGGCTGCCCGCGACGAGCGTCCCGACGATGGTTCCCGAGTGCCGCCTGCATTGGCGCGCCGGAACGATGATCCTGCTCCGGCAACGGACTCAAGGTCGCGCGATGACAACCGCGCGGGCCCTGACCGCCCTGAGCGGGACACTGTCGATGCGCGTAACGGCGCCGCCTCCAGCGGCCGGACGGACAAGCCCGATCGCGCCGATTCGAAACCCGAGACGCCGACGTCTGACCGGCCGAAATCCGATTCAGCGGAGGCGTCGAAGCCGAAGGACGATACCCCGGCCAAGGATGATGCCAAGGACGGCGACGAGTCCAAGCAGGACGACGGCACCGCTGCAACCACGGTGATCGCCGCAACGGTTTCCGCAGTCGTTACCGGCACCGCCAATGCATCGCCCGCGACGCCGCCCGCGTCCGACACGGCCACCGCTCCGCTCGCGACGGCGGCCGCCGCCATCGCGGCCGTAGCCTCGGTCGCCGGCGCAGCTCCGGCAGCGGCCAACGCCGTCAAGACCGATGCGCAAGCCGACGCCGAAGCGGTAGCTGCCGTTTCGGATGGTGCGCAGGCGGTTGGCTACACCGCCGCGACCGGCATCGCGCTGTCTGCAGCGTCGCCGACGCCGCAGGCGAAGGCAGCAGCCCAGTCAAAGCCGACACTGACCGCGAAGGACGCCATCCCGACATCAGGCCAGCAAGATAGCTCGACGGACTCTGCGCCGGCCGAAGCACCAACCGGCATTGTCCCTGATATCGCCCCGCCAACCGCGGCCGCGGGCAAACAGAAAGCCGAGCACGCCTTTGTTGACGCGGTGAAGGCGGACGCCTCGGGTAGTTCCGCGCAGACGCCGGCGGCACACGCGGCAATCCATGCGGAGACGGGTACCGCGAATGCGGCACAAACGCTTGCCGCCGCATCCGACAATGCTGCGCAGGCGGCCGCCATGATCCAGCCGCAGGTTCCGTCCGCGTCCGCGACGCCGTCGGCCAATTCGCAACTGACCGTGACCGCGGCAACGACCCATAACAACGCGGTGCCAGTCAGCGGTCTTGCGATGGAGATCGCGGCCTCGGCCAAGAACGGCAAGAGCCGTTTCGAGATCCGGCTCGATCCGCCCGAGCTCGGGCGCATCGATGTACGCATCCATGTCGACAACAATGGCCAGGTGACGTCGCATCTGACCGTCGAACGGCCGGAAACGCTGCAGATGTTGCGCCAGGACGCCAACCAACTGCAGCGCGCGCTGGACAATGCCGGTCTCTCGACCGGCAATAGCGGGCTGCAGTTCAGCCTGCGCGACCAATCGTCGTCGGGACAGAACGGCGGCAACCAGTCCAATCCCAATGCCCATCGCCTGATCGTCAGTGAAGAGGACAGCGTGCCGGCGACCGTCGCCGGCCGCAGCTATGGCCGCATGCTCGGCGCGAGCGGCGGCGTCGATATCAGAGTCTAGAGGAGACTGCCATGGCAACCGACGTATCCATGCCGTCGCCGGTCGTATCGGCGCCCGGGACCGGAACGAGCACCGGCAACAACGCCGCGTCAACCCAGACGCAGGGCATCGCCGACAACTTCCAGACCTTCCTGACGCTGCTGACGACGCAATTGCAGAATCAGAACCCGCTCGATCCGCTCGACACCAACCAGTTCACCGCGCAGCTCGTGCAGTTCGCCGGCGTCGAGCAGCAGCTCAAGATGAACGACCAGTTGAGCTCGATCGTCGCCCTGGAGAAGAGCGCGCAGTCGACGCAGGCGCTGATCTACGTCGGCAACACCGTTGCGGTCGACGGCAGCAAGGCGAATTTCAACGGCGCGGCGACCTGGAACATCAACTCCCCGAAGGACACCAACGCCACCATCACGATCACCGACTCGACCGGCCAGACCGCCTATTCCGGCACTTTTTCGCTGAAATCAGGTGGCTCCAGTTTCGTCTGGGACGGCAAGGGCAATGACGGCACGCAATGGCCGCCGGGCAGCTACACGCTGACAGCGACGGGCAAGGACTCGTCCGGCAACACCGTCGCGATCTCGACCGAAGTCCAGGGCATCGTCGATTCCGTCGACCTGACCGCCACCCCGCCGCTGCTCTCGATCGGTGGCGAGACCTATACGACCGACCAGATCAAGCGGGTGATCCGTCCGAGCACCGGCAACGGCAATGACAATGGCTCAGACTCCGGTTCTGACAACGGCTCCGGCTCCGATTCCGGCTCGAGCTAGTCCGCCGCGATGGCGGCGATGAAGAGCGCACAGGCCGCCGTGGAGGCGACCGTCCGCACGTGATTCCAGAATGTCCACTCCTTGAGATAGCGCGCCCACAGGGACGCCGCCTCAGTGCTCGCCGGATCGGCGTCGGCCAGCGCATTGTTGAGCGGCACGTTGAAGATCATCGTGACGACGAACATGCCCACCACGTAGACCACGCCGCCGGCGAGCATCGCCAGCGCGCCGGGCTCGCCCAGGCGGAAGACCGCGACGAGGGCCAGGATCGCGCTCACCAGCGTCGTACCGAGGAAGAGCGGCATGAACAGCGAGCGGACGATATCGACATTGATCGCATTCATCGCCGCGATGCCGGATGCCTGGCCGATGCGGCCGAGCGCGCCCATGATGAAGGTCGAGAACGCAAAATAGAGCCCAGCCATCAGGCCGCAGCCGAGCGCGGAGAACCAGAGCAGGATCGGCATTGCAATCTCGTGCACGGGCGAGCTTCCCCCCGGTTGTGATTCGACCCTCCCGGCGCCTGTCGGCGCCGGCCTGGTCGCTTTGCCACACTGGCACAGGTGCCGGGGCGGAGCCACCTTGCCGGCATTTCCAACGCGATTCGTATTGCACGCTTGCGCTTAGGTAAATTTTAAGCCGACACGCGTAGGTTGGCCGGGTGAGTTCAGTGGTCGAGAGTTTGTGAGTACGCCATGACAGAACCCCATCGCCCGAGGGTGAAATACGTCATCGGGCCCGACGGCAGTCCGCTAACCATCGCCGACTTGCCCGCGCCCGGTACAAAACGGTGGGTCATTCGCCGGAAGGCTGAAGTCGTTGCCGCGGTGCGCGGCGGTCTGCTCTCCCTTGAGGAAGCCTGCAGCCGCTACACGCTGACGGTCGACGAATTCCTTTCCTGGCAATTCTCCATCGATCAGCACGGCCTGGCCGGGCTGCGCACCACCCGGATCCAGCAATATCGCCAGTAAGCCCTCGAAACCAATCGAATTTGATGAAAACCGGCCTCGCTTTGCGAAGCCGGTTTTTTTCATGTCCTACATTCTGCCGCGGTTCTTAACCGTCGTTAACCAGATGGAAACCATACCCTAGGCAATAATTGCCCAGTCGGACCCTCGAGGGCCGAATCCCCTGGGGGCGGTTGGTGCAAAGTCTGGTTGCTTTCCTGAAGGGCCTGGGCGCGGCCCGGTTGGCGGCGATGGTGGCGGTCACCGCCGCGCTCATCGGCTTCTTCGCCTTCGTCATCATGCGCGTCACCACGCCGCAGTTGACGACCCTGTTCACCGATTTGAGCGTCGAAGACTCCTCCTCGATCGTCAAGGAGCTCGAGCGGCAGGCGATCCCGTTCGAGCTGCGCAATGACGGCGCCGTCATCATGGTGCCGAAGGACAAGGTCACGCGGCTGCGCATGAAGCTCGCCGAGGGCGGCATGCCCAAGGGCGGCGGCGTCGGCTACGAGATCTTCGACAAGTCGGACGCGCTCGGCACCACGAGCTTCGTCCAGAACATCAACCATCTGCGCGCGCTGGAGGGCGAACTCGCCCGCACCATCCGCGCCATCGACCGTATCCAGGCCGCGCGCGTGCATCTGGTGCTGCCGGAGCGGCCGCTGTTCTCGCGCGAGACGCCGGAGCCGTCCGCATCCATCGTGGTGCGGGTGCGCGGCACCCTCGAGCCGCAGCAGATACGCGCCATCCGTCACGTCGTCGCCTCCGCCGTCAACGGGCTGAAGCCGCAGCGGGTGTCGATCGTCGACGAGGCCGGCCAATTGCTCGCCGACGGCGCCACCAGCGATGCCGACAACGCGGTCGGCGACGAACGCCGCGCCGCTTTCGAGAAGCGGATGCGCAAGCAGGTCGAGGACATCGTGTCCTCCGTGGTCGGCCAGGGCCGCGCCCGTGTCCAGCTCTCCGCCGATTTCGACTACAACAAGATCACCCAGACCTCGGACAAGTTCGACCCCGAAGGGCGCGTGCTGCGCTCGAGCCAGACCCGCGAAGAATCCAGCCTCAGCGCCGACAACAGCGGCCAGGTCACGGTCAACAACGAGTTGCCGGGCAACCAGAACCAGGACAATGCCGCGCGCGCCCGCGACCAGAGCAAGAAGAGCGAGGAGACCAACAATTACGAGATCTCCCGCACCACCAAGACCGAGGTGACCGAAGCCGGCCGCGTCAACCGCATCTCGGTCGCGGTCCTCGTCGATGGCAGCTATGCCAAGAACGAGAAGGGCGAGATGGTCTATCAGGAACGCTCCAAGGAGCAGCTCGACCGCATCGCCGCCCTGGTGCGCTCGGCGATCGGTTTTGACCAGAAGCGCGGCGACCAGGTCGAGGTCGTCAACCTGCGCTTTGCTGAAGCGCCCTCGGTCACTCCGCTCAATGAACCGACCGGCCTGCTCGGCATGCTGCAGTTCACCAAGGACGACGTGATGTATGTGATCGAGCTCGGCGTGATGATGCTGCTCGGCCTGGTCGTGCTGTTCATGGTGATCCGCCCGCTGGTCAAGCGCATCCTGGCTGCGGAGGTCGTACCCAGCCGCGCCGAGGCCGCGGTGCCAGCGCTGACCGACAGCAGCGCACAAGCCGGCGGCGAAGGCGGACAAAGTCAGGCGCTCCTGCCCGGCGGCGGCGCTGCGCACATGATCGACGTCGCCCAGATCCAGGGCCAGGTCCATGCCCAGGCCGTGAACCGCGTGGGCGAACTGGCCGAACGCAATCCGAACGAAACCGTCTCCATTGTTCGCCAATGGCTGACCGAGCCTGCCGAGACCTGAGATGGCCAGCGTCCCACAAACCGCAAACGCCAACGACATCACGAGCGTCATCTCGACGCTGTCGAGTCGTCAGGGCGACCGTCCGAAGAGCAAGCCGATTTCCGGCCCGAAGCGCGCGGCGATCCTGATGCTGGCGCTCGGCGAGAAATATGGTGGCAAGGTCTGGTCGCTGCTCGATGACGACGAGGTGCGCGAGCTGTCGATGGCAATGTCGACGCTCGGCACCGTCGAAGCCGACGTGGTCGAAGACCTGCTGCTCGAATTCGTCTCGCGGATGTCGGCCTCCGGCGCGCTGATGGGCAATTTCGACGCCACCGAACGGCTGCTGCAACAATATCTGCCGCCCGACCGCGTCTCCGGCATCATGGACGAGATCCGCGGTCCCGCAGGCCGCAACATGTGGGAGAAGCTCTCCAACGTCCAGGAAGAGGTGCTCGCCAACTACCTCAAGAACGAATATCCGCAGACCATCGCCGTGGTGCTGTCGAAGCTGAAGCCGGAGCACGCCGCTCGCGTGCTGGCGATCCTGCCCGAGGACATCGCGCTCGATGTCGTGGGCCGCATGCTGCGGATGGAGGCGGTGCAGAAGGAAGTGATCGAGCGCGTCGAGCAGACGCTGCGCACCGAATTCATGTCCAACCTGTCGCAGACCCGCCGCCGCGACGCCCACGAAGTGATGGCCGAAATCTTCAACAATTTCGATCGCCAGACCGAGACTCGCTTCATCACCTCGCTGGAAGAGGAAAACCGCGAATCCGCCGAGCGCATCAAGGCGCTGATGTTCACCTTCGACGACCTGGTCAAACTCGATTCCGCCTCCGCCCAGACGTTGATGCGCCATGTCGACAAGGAGAAGCTCGGCATTGCGCTCAAGAGCGCCAACGAGGAGGTCCGCAACTTCTTCCTGGGCAACATGTCCTCGCGTGCCGGCAAGATGCTGATGGATGACATGGGGGCGATGGGACCGGTGCGCCTGCGCGATGTCGACGAGGCCCAGGCGCTGCTGGTCAATCTCGCCAAGGATCTCGCCGCCAAGGGCGAGATCATGCTGACCAAGAACCGTGCTGACGACGAGCTGGTGTACTGATGGCTGCGCCCGCAAAATTCCTGTTCGATACCGACTTCTCGGCGCCCGCCAAGTCGCGCGAGCGCGCCGCCACCGCCGCGGAGATCGCCCAGAAGATCGCGGAAGCCGAAGCGCGCGCCTATCGCAACGGCTACGATGCCGCCCAGCGCGAGGCGAAAGTGGAAAGCGACCGCCGCGCCGCGCTCGCGCTGGAAGAGATCGGACTCGCAATCAGGAACATCGCGTCGCGTTTTTCCGGCATCGAGGCGCGGATGGAGACCGAAGCCGTCGATGTCGCGGTCGCGGCCGCGCGCAAATTATGCAGCGAGCTGATCGCGCGCGAACCGCTTGGCGAGATCACGGCGCTGGTGTCCGACTGCTTCGCGCATCTGGTCTCGACGCCCCACATCGTCGTCCGCATCAACGATGCGCTCTACGACGGCGCGCGCGAGAAGATCGAGCGGCTGGCAACGCAGAGCGGCTTTCAGGGCCGCCTCGTGATCCTGGCCGAGCCGACAATTGCGACTGGCGATTGCCGGATCGAGTGGGCCGACGGCGGCATGGTGCTGGAACGCGCGGCCATCGAAGCCAAGATCGACGAGCTTGTCGGGCGCTACATGGCGTCCCGTGACCAACGGCCATGAGATTGAGCCAAAGGATCGACGATGAGTGACACCGACGCACATGTCCCGCTCCCCGACCTCAACTCGGCGGACGCACCAAGGGACGACGATGTGGGCTATCACGAGGATGAGCACGCTTCGCGCATCGCCTCCGACCTCGAGGCCGTCTTTGACGTACCGGTGCAGGTCTCGGCCGTGCTCGGCCGCTCCAAGATGGATGTCGGCCAGCTCCTGAAGCTTGGCCCCGGCACCGTGCTCGAGCTCGACCGCCGGGTCGGCGAAGCCATCGACATCTATGTCAACAACCGCCTGGTGGCGCGCGGCGAAGTCGTGCTGGTCGAAGACAAGCTCGGCGTGACCATGACCGAAATCATCAAGGCAGAGCGCACCTGATCATGATGAATCCACACTGGACAACGCCGAGACAGTGCGACGCCCCCTCTCCCGCTTGCGGGGGAGGGCTGGGGTGGGGGTCTCTCCGCGATGGGACAGTCTTTGAGTGGGGAAAGCCCCCACCCGGCGCTTTCGCGCCGACCTCCCCCGCAGGCGGGGGAGGTGAAAACAGGTTCATTTAACCGATAGACGCGCGACGGACGCGCGGGAGACAGGAGACACTCATGCGGCTTCTCATCGTTGGCACCCTCAAGGGCCAGCTCACGACCGCCACCAAGATCGCGATGGACAACGGCGCCTCCGTGACGCACGCGGAAGGCAACGAGCAGGCGATGGCGGTGTTGCGCAGCGGCAAGGGCGCCGACCTGCTACTGGTCGATGTCGGCCTCGACATCCGCGACCTCGTGATGCGGCTGGAAGCCGAGCACATCCACGTGCCGATCGTTGCCTGCGGCATCTCCAACGATGCGCGCGCCGCGGTGGCGGCGATCCGCGCCGGCGCCAAGGAATACATCCCGCTGCCGCCCGAGCCGGAGCTGATCGCCGCCGTGCTCGCCGCGGTCGCAAACGACTCGCGCGACCTCGTCTACCGCGACGAGGCCATGGGCCGTGTGATCAAGCTGGCGCAGCAGATCGCGGGCTCGGACGCCTCCGTGATGATCACCGGCGAATCCGGAACAGGCAAGGAAGTGCTGGCGCGCTACGTCCATTCCCGCTCAGCGCGCGCCAAGCGTCCGTTCATCTCGATCAACTGCGCGGCGATCCCCGAGCATCTCCTTGAATCCGAATTGTTCGGCCACGAGAAGGGCGCCTTCACCGGCGCGATCGCCCGCCGCATCGGCAAGTTCGAGGAAGCCACCGGCGGCACGCTGCTGCTCGACGAAATCTCGGAAATGGATGTGCGCCTGCAATCCAAATTGCTGCGTGCGATCCAGGAGCGCGTGATCGACCGCGTCGGCGGCACCAGGCCGGTGCCGGTCGACATCCGCATTATCGCGACCTCGAACCGCAATCTCGCAGACGCTGTGCGCGCCGGCACCTTCCGCGAGGACCTCTTGTTCCGCCTCAACGTCGTCAATCTGAAAATCCCGCCGCTGCGCGACCGGCCGGCCGACATCCTCGAGCTGGCGCAGCATTTCGCGAAGAAATACGCCGGGGCCAATGGCGTGCCGCCGCGGCCGCTGTCGGCCGAGGCACGGCGGGTGCTGACCACGAACCGCTGGCCGGGCAACGTCCGCGAGCTCGAAAACACCATTCACCGTTCGGTGCTGATGGCACAGGGCGATGAGATCGGCCCCGAGGCCATCGTAACCCCGGACGGCGATCGCCTCGACCTCGCCAGGACTGCGCCTGCGGTGGCGCATGCCACCCTCGCCGCCGAGCAGGTGACGCGCGCGCTGGTCGGCCGCACGGTTGCCGACGTCGAGCGCGACCTGATCCTGGAGACGCTGAAGCACTGCCTCGGCAACCGCACCCATGCCGCCAACATCCTCGGCATCTCGATCCGCACGCTGCGCAACAAGCTGAACGAATATGCCGACGGCGGCTTGCCGATCCCGCCGGCGGGATCTGGCACCGCCGATTATCAGCGCCTGGCGACGGCGGGGTAGCCCAGGCCACCAGCACCGTCATTGCGAGCGCAGCGAAGCAATCCATAGCACCGCACACGGAGACATGGATTGCTTCGTCGCTTTGCTCCTCGCAATGACGGATGCGGCTGCTTTCGCCTCGCAATGACGCCTCGGGCTATGAATATTCCGGCGCGTCGTGCTTTCTGAAGATGCGGATGGGATCACCGGGCGTAAGGTCGCGTCCGGTAAACGCGGCATAGGCATAGAGTGCGAGATAAGCGACCGCGAGCGCACCGATGCCGTAGAAGACCCAAGTTGCAAGACGTTTCATCAAGCCCATGATGCGCTTTGTTCCCCGGCAATAGAAGACCGATGCCTTCTATTGCGCGACAGGACAAAACGCCACGGCTGGCATCTCCGTTCCTAGCGCAGATGCACCCCGCGAGTGGGAACGCTGACGTCGGCCAGCTTGGCCGCATCCTCATCCTGGTCTACGGCGACATAACGGCCCTGCCAATAGGCGAGTGCGCCGGTGCGCGCAGAGACCTGCACATCGAGCACGCGCCCGATGACGATGGCGTGCGAATGGCGCTCCACGACGTCCTCGACTTCGCAATCGATCGCCGCCAGCGCGCCGACCAGAAGCGGCACGCCGGAGGCTCGCGTCGTCCATTGGGCGCCGGCAAAACGTTCGGCGCCCTTGAGCCCGTCCCTGCCGGTGAAGCGCTCGGCGATCTCGATCTGGTCCGAGCTCAGGATGTTCACACCGAAAACGCCGTGGCGTTTGACCAGCGGCCAGGACGATGCGGCGCGGTTGAGGCTCACGATCAGCGAGGCTGGCTCGACCGACAGCGAGGAGACCGAGGTCACCGTCATCCCGGAGATCTCCTTGCCCCGCCCCGCCGTGATGACGCTGACCCCGCCGGTCAGATGGCGCATGGCGCCGCGGAACTCGTCGGAGGTGACCACGGGATCGATCGCGATGTTGCGGACGGCGGAGTTCATGCAGGCCTCACAGGTCGTCGGAAGTGTCTTCGGTGCCTTTCAGGAGATTCTTCAGGATCGCACCCTCGAGCGCTGCGAGTTCTGCCGAGCCGCGCTCGCGCGGACGCGCGATGTCGACATTGAAATCGTGCGCGATGCGGCCATTTTCAATGACCAGCACCCGGTCGGCCAGCGCCACCGCTTCCGAGACGTCATGCGTCACCAGGATCGCGGTGAAGCCCTGATCGCGCCACACCCGTTCGAGCAGCCGCTGCATCGAGATCCGCGTCAGCGCGTCAAGCGCGCCGAGCGGCTCGTCGAATGCCAGTACCCGGGGCTGGCTGACCAGCGCACGAGCCAATGCGACGCGCTGCTTCTGGCCGCCCGAGAGCACCGAAGGCCATTGCCCGCGCTTCTCGCCGAGGCCGACCTCGACCAGCGCCTTTTCCGCGCGCGCCTGCGCATCCGCCTGCGACCGCTCGCGCCCGAGGCCGACTTCGACATTCGACAGCACGCGCGCCCAGGGCAACAGCCGCGGCTCCTGGAACATGACGCGGACATCCTCGGCGCGCGCCTGCTCGCCGAAACCGATGCTGCCGGCGGTCGGCTTTTCCAGCCCCGCGATCAGCCGGAGCAGCGTGCTCTTGCCGCAGCCGCTGCGGCCGACGATCGCGACGGACTGGCCGGCGGGGATGTGCAGGTCGATGCCGCGCAACACCTCGTTGTCGCCGAAGGATTTGCGCAAGCCGCGGATGGTCAGCGACAGCCCGCGCGACGGCACGTCGGGAGCACGGCGGAACTGGCGCGCCTCCTCGGCAAAATCCTCGCGCGCCACGGCCGCGGCCTCGAGCGAGCGAAAGCGAAGAACTTCCTGCATGTCTCTTCCTCAGTTCCTTAATGTTTCTGGAAGGCCGGGTGCCAGGACAGCGTCAGCCGCTCCAGCGCGCGCGAAGCGCTGTCGGCAAGCTTGCCGAGCAGGGCGTAGATCAGGATCGAGAGCACGACGACGTCGATCAGCATGAATTCGCGCGCCTGCATCGCCATGTAGCCGAGCCCCGAGGAGGCCGCGATGGTCTCGGCCACGATCAGCGTCAGCCACATGATGCCGAGCGCAAAGCGCAGGCCCACGAAGATCGACGGCAGCGCGCCCGGGAAGATCACGCGGCGGAACAACTCGCCGTCGCTCATGCCATAGATGCGGCCCATCTCGATCAATTGCGGATCGACGGTGCGGATGCCGTGCAGCGTGTTGAGATAGATCGGGAAGAACACGCCGAGCGCCACCAGGAACAGTTTTGCGGACTCGTCGATCCCGAACCACAGGATGACCAGCGGGATCAGCGCCAGGTGCGGGATATTGCGCACCATCTGCAGCGTGGTGTCGGTCAGTTTCGCCGAGAGCTGTGATAGGCCGTTGGCGAGGCCGAAAGCGAAGCCGATGCCGCCGCCGACCAGAAAGCCGATGCTGGCGCGCCAGAAGCTGACCCAGATATTGCGGACGAGTTCGCCCGACAACAACAGCTTCCATCCCGCCAGCGCGACGTCGGTCGGCGCCGGCAGCACCCGCGCGGGCACAAAGCCGGTGACGCAGGCAAGTTGCCAGATGGCAATGATGGCGAGCGGCACGATCCAGGGGATCAGGCCATCGGCCCGCGGCAATCTTGGCGCGCGGACGCGCGGGAGGCTGTCGATGAGGCTCATGATTCCGATACCTGTTTTTGCGGCCGATAGTCGTTGCCGATGGTCTCGCCGAACGGCCCGGTGTTGACGCGGATCGGCGTCACGTTGCCACCATGTTCGAGCGACAGCAGTGGGAACACCAGCTCGGCGAAGCGATAAGCTTCTTCGAGATGCGGGTAGCCCGACATGATGAAGGTATCGATGCCGAGGTCCTGATACTCCTTGATGCGCGCCGCCACCGTCTGCGCATCGCCGACCAGCGCGGTGCCCGCGCCGCCGCGCACCAGGCCAACGCCAGCCCACAGGTTCGGACTGATCTCGAGCTTGTCGCGGCGGCCGCCATGCAATTGCGCCATGCGCTGCTGGCCGACTGAATCCATCCGCGAGAAGATCTTTTGCGCCGCCGCCACCGTGTCGTCGGTGACGTACTGGATCAACTCATCGGCGGCCCTCCAGGCCTCCACATTGGTTTCGCGCACGATCACGTGCAGACGGATGCCGAAGGAGATCTTGCGGCCGCGCTTGTCGGCAACCGCCTTCACGCGCGCGATCTTCTCTGCCACCTGCGCCGGCGGCTCGCCCCAGGTGAGGTACTTGTCGACGGTGTCGACGGCGACGTCGATGCCCGCATCCGATGAACCACCGAAATAGAGTGGCGGCCGCGGCGACTGGATCGGCCGGAACAGCAGCCGGCCGTCCTCGATGCGGATGTGCTTGCCCTCGACATTGACGGTCTTGCCGGCGAGCAGGTCACTATAGACGTTGAGGAACTCGCGCGTCACCTCATAGCGCTCGTCATGCGCCAGGAAGATGCCGTCGCCCTTGTTCTCGACGGGGTCGCCGCCGGTGACGACGTTGATCAAGAGCCGTCCGTTCGACAGCCGGTCCAGCGTCGCGGTCATGCGCGCGGCGACGGCTGGCGATTGCAGGCCGGGCCGCACCGCCACCAGATAGCGCAGCCGCTCGGTCTGCGGCGCGACTGCGGAAGCGGCCACCCAGGAGTCCTCGCAGCTTCGCCCGGTCGGAAGCAGCACGCCGTAATAGCCGAGCTGGTCGGCGGCCTGCGCGATCTGGCGCAGATAGTTGAAGTTCACCTCGCGTCCGCCAATGGAGGTGCCGAGATAGCGGCCGTCGCCATGGGTCGGCAGGAACCAGAGGATGTTGGCGTTGGGTTGCTTAGTCACGATCCGGACCTCCGCGCGACGTCTGAAATCTTGATGGGTTTCGGCAACAGGCCGAGGGCAAAGAACGTGTCCGCCACCTTCTGCTGGTCGGCGACCACGGAGTCAGTGATCGGCTTGATGCCGTAGGACTGGCGCTTCAGCGCCACCTCGACTACCGGCACAGACAGGCCAATGGTCGGTGCAAGCTGCTCGGCGACTGCATGGATGTCGCCCTTGGCCCAATCATCGACCTCGCTCAATTGCGCGAGCACGAGATCGACGATGTCAGGATCGCTCTCCAAAAACCTCTTCGAGGAGAAATAGAATTGATAGTTGGAGACGATGCCGGTGCCATCAGCGAGCGTGCGTGCGCCGGTCGCAGCTTCCGCCGCGGCCTGGAAAGGATCCCAAATCACCCAGCCATCGACCGCGCCGCGCTCGAACGCCGCGCGTGCATCGGCGGGTGCGAGGAACACCGGCTCGATCTCGGAGTATTTAACGCCGGCCTTCTCCAGCGCCTTCACCAGGAGATAATGGACGTTGGAGCCCTTGTTCAGCGCGACCTTCTTGCCCTTGAGGTCGGCAACCGACTTCAGCGGGCTGTCCTTCGGCACCAGGATCGCCGTCGCCTTTCGGCGCCGGCGGCTCATAGGCGACATATTGAATGGGCGCACCGGCGGCCTGCGCGAAGATCGGCGGTGCTTCGCCGGTGTTGCCGAAATCGATCGCACCGACGTTGAGCGCTTCGAGCAGCGGCGGTCCGGACGGAAACTCGGTCCACACCACCTTGTAGCCGACCGCCTTCAACTTCTCCTCGAGCGTGCCCTTGCTCTTGAGCAGCACCAGCTTGCCGTATTTCTGGAAGCCGATGCGGACGGTTTTCTCCTGTCCGTAGGACGCGCTGACGGCCGCAGTGACGATGCTGACTGAAAGCACCGCGCTGGTGATCCAGCGTTGAACGATACGTCGCATAATGACCTCTGTGTGGAAATGAACTCAGCTCTGGGGATTGCGCCAGACGATGTCGCGGATCGCGATCTGTTTCGGGATCAGGCCGAGCTTGAAGAAGCGGTCGGCGACGCCCTGCTGGGTCGCGACGATGTCGTCGGTGACCGGCCCGATCCTGAACGCGGCTCGGTTGGCGGCGATGGTCTGGATGTCGAGCGGAATGCCGGTGACGGCGCTGAGCGATTTCGCCACGTCATCGCGGTGCGCCTCGGCCCACGTTGCCGTCGACGCGAGCACATCGATGACCTGCTGCAAAACGGGACCGTGATTTTTCGAAAAGTCGCGGTTGGCGATGAAGAACGAGTTGGTCTTGGTGATCTCGTGGGCGTTGACCAGGATGCGGCCGTTCTGCTTGGTCTCGCCGATCGCGAAATACGGATCCCAGATCGCCCAGGCGTCGATGCTGCCATTGGCGAACGCAGGTCCCGCATCAGGCGGCGCCAGATAGACCGGGGTGATGTCGCTATAGGTGAGGCCGGCCTTTTCCAGCGTCTGCACCACGATGTTGTGCGCGCTGGAACCCTTGGTGAAACCGATGCGCTTGCCCTTGAGATCGGCAATGATGCGGATCGCCGAATTCTGCGGCACCAGGATGCCCTGGCCATTGGTGATGGGCTGGCCTGCAGCGTAAACGATGGCCGCGCCGGCAGCTTGCGCAAAGACCGGCGGCGAGTCGCCGACCGCACCGAAATCGACGCTGCCGACGTTCATCGCTTCCATCATCGGCGGGCCCGAAGAGAACTCGACCCACTTCACCTCGATGCCGGCCGACTTGAAATGATTTTCCAACGTCGCGCGTTGCCGCGCGATAACAAGCACACCATTCTTCTGGTAGCCGATACGAACTTCCTTCACCGCCGCTTCGCCCCGCGCGCGCAAGGGCAGCGTAGCGACGGCGGCAGAGCCGAGCGAGAGCTTGAGGAACTCGCGGCGCTTCATCACAAAATTCTCCCGACGATCGAGCGCGTTATCGGCGCGCTATCATGCAACGTCATGAAATGATGGGGGGAGCGAATGAAGCTGTCGAGGACCCCGAAAAAATAGCGATGCCCGCACTGTCGTGCGGGCAATGCGCGTGACGTTTCTTTCAAAGCGCGGATTGTGCGTAGCGAAATTTTTTCTTCACGAAATCGGGATGCGAGTCGCGCTCTCCGCTGTCGTCCCGGGCTTGCGCGCCGCGGCGAAGCCCCTTGGCGTAGCCGGGACCCGGGACCCATGACCACAGGGCGTAGTTGTGCGCTCCGCTGCAACTGCTCCCTCGCCTCACAACTCCTCCCTGTGGTTATGGGTCCCCGCGTTCGGCAGGGCTATCGCATATGAAATAGAACTTGGTGGGCGGCCCTTCGCGGCCCATCCTTCGAGACGCACGCTTGCGCGTGCTCCTCAGGATGAGGTCTGATTTCGCGGCGGGATCTTAGACCGTCATGGTGAGGAGCGCCGCTTGCGGCGCGTCTCGAACCATGAGGCCCGCCTCGTTCACAGCCACCAAACTGCAATATGCGATAGCCCTGCCGCGTTCGCAGGGACGACGGCGGTGTGTGGTTTGCGAGAATCCGTCAGCCGGTCGCCACGACCTTCGGCGCCCCGCCGGGATTAATCGACAGTTTTCCGTAGCGATCCTTGAACGCTTCGGTGTCGATTTCCTCGAGCTTGATCTCGCCGCTCATCACGCCTTGCTTCCACGCATTGTGCTCGGGATCGCGCTGGAACTCCGGCATCACTTCCCTGGCGAACAATTCGAGCGACTCGCAGATATGCTCATGCGTGTTCTTGCCGGCTTGATTCAGCAGGATCACCTGGTCGATGTGGGAGGTGCGGAAGCGGCGCAGCTTCTTGCGGATGGTTTCAGGCGATCCGATCAGACCGCCGCGCAATGCAGCTTCCTGCGCTTCCGGATTCTCGCGCTTCCATTTGTTGTACTCGTCCCACATGTTGACGGCGCCTGGCGCCGGCCGCTGCCGGTTCTGCGACGCGCCATAATAGCGCAGCGCGAACTGGAAGAAGGTGGCGCCGTCGGCGCGCGCACGCGCTTCCTCGTCCGTCTTCGCGCACATGAAGAAGGAAACCAGCGCCATGTTCGGATTGATCTGGTAGTCGGCGAGCTTCTTCAGCCGCTTCGTGATCGCGTTGTAATAGGCATGCACCCAGGCATGCGCCGCTTCCGCGCTGACGAATTGGAAGCCGAGCGCGCCGAAACCGTGCTGCCCGGCGCGCTCGATGGTCGGCAATTGCGAGCACGCCATCCAAAGCGGCGGATGCGGCTTCTGCACCGGCTTCGGCACCACGTTGCGCAAGGGGATGTCGAAATATTTGCCGTGATGCTCGGTGCCGACCTTGGTGAACATCGGGAAGATCGCCGCGACCGCTTCTTCGAACACCTCCCGCTTGGTCTCCATATCGCGGCCGAACGGCGTCAGTTCGGTGATCGAGGCGCTCTCGCCCATGCCGAATTCGCAGCGGCCGTTACTGAGGAGATCGAGGACCGCGACCCGCTCGGCGACCCGCGCGGGATGGTTGGTCGTGAGCTGCAGGATGCCGTGGCCGAGCCGGATGTTCCGGGTGCGCTGGCTCGCCGCAGCCAGGAACGATTCCGGCACCGGCGAGTGCGAGTATTCCTCGAGGAAGTGATGTTCCACGACCCAGGCATAGTCGTAGCCGAGCCGGTCGGCGGTCTCGAGCTGCGTCAATGCGTCCTGGTAGAGCTTGAGTTCGTCGCCCTCGTTCCACGGACGCGGCAGTTGCAGCTCGTAGAAGATGCCGAATTTCATGGCGTCGCTCCCGTACGTCTTGTTTGTTTGCGCCAGTCTATTGCCGGGGCATGCGAAGTCCAGTCTCCGCCAATTCCGGGTGGCGGAAGATGCACGCTGCAACCAAACGGTAACCTTGCCGGTTGCCGCGCCGCCGAATCCCCTCCGTGCGGATACAATGCTGGCGCGCATTGATCTGGATCAGTGCTAAAATGTCCCAGCGACGTTACGTTTGAGGAAGGCAACGAGGCCTTCCCCCATACAACATGAATTGAAGCGAGACGACGTATGTCGGCAACCAGCGACGATGCGAGCGCGAGGCCGCGCCGTAGGCGCATGGAGATCTTCGCGTTTCTTTTTCTCACGGCAGTTGTGATGCCCGCTTTGGCCGTAGCCACGGTGGGCAGCTACGGCCTTGCTGTGTGGATCTATCAGATGATCGCGGGCCCACCGGGCCCTCCCCCGCCACATTGATCAGCCGACCTAAGGAGTACGCCATGATCAGAGCTCAGACTGCCATCGATCGCCGAGCGCTCATCACCGGCCGTGTCCTGCAAGCCGAGCCTGTCGTGCCGCCGCCCGGCGGCGAGATCGCCAGCATCCTCGTGCAGGTCCGGCCCGACCGGCTCGAAGCCACCGAGGCTGCGATCACGGCACTGCGCGGCTGCGAGATTTACGGTCGCGATGAGAAGGGAAAGCTCGTGGTCGTCGTGGATGCGCCCGATGCGAGTTCGCTCGGCGCCACCCTCAATGCGATTTCCGCGCTGCCCAACGTCTATTCCGCCTCGCTCGTGTTCCACGCCGTCGATCCAGGCGCTGTCTGATGTCGCGCGATCAAAGGCCCCTCAACCAAAGGGAAGGAAACGCCATGACCGCTCCCAAGCTGGATCGCCGTCAGGTCCTGAAACTGGAAGCCGCCGCGATGGCCGCGCTCGCCGGAGGCATGCCGGTTGCCGCAGGTGCCGCCAACCTCGTCACTGAGCGCGCCGAGAGCGAAATGAAGTGGGACAAGGCGCCGTGCCGCTTCTGCGGCACCGGCTGCAGCGTGATGGTCGCCACCAAGGACAACCGCGTCGTCGCCACCCATGGCGACATCAAGTCGGAGGTCAACCGCGGCCTCAACTGCGTCAAGGGCTATTTCCTCTCCAAGATCATGTACGGCCACGACCGCCTGACCAGGCCGATGCTGCGCAAGACGGGCGGCAAGTACGACAAGAACGGCGACTTCACCGAGGTCTCTTGGGACGAGGCTTTCGACGTGATGGCGGAGAAGTTCAAGGATGCGCTGAAAAAGCGCGGGCCGAGCGGCGTCGGCATGTTCGGCTCCGGCCAGTGGACGATCTTCGAAGGCTACGCGGCCTCAAAGCTGTTCAAGGCCGGTTTCCGTTCCAACAATATCGATCCCAATGCGCGGCATTGCATGGCCTCCGCAGCCGTCGGCTTCATGCGCACGTTCGGCATCGACGAGCCGATGGGCTGCTATGACGACATCGAGGCCGCCGACGCCTTTGTGCTGTGGGGCTCGAACATGGCTGAGATGCACCCGATCCTGTGGACTCGGGTCGCCGATCGCCGCCTCTCCGCGCCGCATGTGCGCGTTGCCGTGCTTTCCACCTTCGAGCACCGCTCGTTCGACCTCGCCGACATCGGCCTCGTGTTCAAGCCGCAGACCGATCTCTATCTGCTCAACGCGATCGCCAATCACATCGTCAAGACCGGACGGGTCAACAAGGATTTCGTGGGCAAGCACACGCTGTTCAAGCGCGGCCAGACAGATATCGGCTACGGCCTGCGGCCCGACCACCCGCTGGAGAAGAAGGCGACCGGCCGCGCCAAGGCGGGCGATGCCCAGGACATGAGCTATGACGACTACGTCAAGTTCCTCTCCGACTACACGCTGGAGAAAGCAGCCGACATGGCTGGCGTCCCGCTCAACCGGCTGGAAGCGCTCGCCGAGCTCTATGCGGATCCGAAGGTCAAGGTCATGAGCTTATGGACCATGGGCTTCAACCAGCACACCCGCGGAGTCTGGTGCAACAATCTCGTTTACAATCTGCACCTCCTCACCGGAAAGATCTCCGAACCCGGCAACAGCCCGTTCTCGCTGACCGGGCAACCATCGGCCTGCGGCACCGCCCGCGAGGTCGGCACCTTCTCGCACCGCCTGCCGGCCGACATGGTCGTGACCAACAAGGCGCATCGCGAGAAAGCCGAGCACATCTGGAAGCTTCCGGAAGGCACCATTCCCGACAAGCCCGGCTATCACGCCGTGCTGCAGAACCGGATGCTGAAGGACGGGCTGCTCAACGCCTACTGGATCCAGGTCAACAACAACCTGCAGGCCGCCGCCAACGGCAACGAGGAGACCTATCCCGGCTATCGCAACCCCGAGAATTTCATCGTGGTGTCGGACGCCTATCCGACCGTGACGGCGCTCGCCGCCGACCTGATCCTGCCGGCGGCGATGTGGGTCGAGAAGGAAGGCGCCTATGGCAATGCCGAGCGCCGCACCCATAACTGGCACCAACTGGTCTCGGCGCCGGGCGAGGCGCGCTCGGATCTCTGGCAACTCATGGAGTTCTCCAAGCGTTTCAAGGTTGAGGAGGTCTGGCCGGAAGAATTGATCGCGAAGATGCCGGAGTATCGCGGCAAGACGCTGTTCGACATCCTCTACCGCAACGGCCAGGTCGACAAATTCCCGGTCACCGACATCGAAGCCGGCTACGTCAATGACGAGGCGAAGGCCTTCGGCTTCTACGTCCAGAAGGGCCTGTTCGAGGAATATGCCTCGTTCGGCCGCGGCCACGGCCATGACCTCGCGCCGTACGACACCTATCATCAGGTGCGCGGATTGCGCTGGCCTGTCGTCAACGGCCAGGAGACCCGCTGGCGCTTCCGCGAAGGTCTCGACCCCTACGTCCAGCAAGGCACCGGCGTCCAGTTCTACGGCTTCCCCGACGGCAAGGCGCGGATCTTCGCGCTACCCTACGAGCCGCCGGCGGAATCGCCCGACAAGGATTTTCCGCTCTGGCTCTCCACTGGCCGCGTCCTGGAGCATTGGCACTCCGGCAGCATGACCCGCCGCGTTCCCGAGCTCTACCGGGCATTCCCGGAAGCCGTCTGCTTCATGCATCCCGACGACGCGGCCGAGCTGAAGCTGCGCCGCGGCGACGAGGTCAAGGTGGAATCGCGGCGCGGCTTCATCCGCGTCCGGCTCGAGACGCGCGGCCGCGACCGGCCGCCACGCGGGCTGGTGTTCGTGCCCTGGTTCGATGAATCCAAGCTCATCAACAAGGTGACGCTGGACGCGACCGATCCGCTGTCGCTGCAGACCGACTACAAGAAATGCGCCGTGCGCGTCGAGAAGGTGACGACGACATGATCGGAAAGTCCGCTATCGTTGTTCTCGCCATCGCGCTTGTTGCTGCTTCGAGCTCGATGCTCGCGCAAGGCGTCACATCCAGTCTGCGCGGTCCCGCTCCGCTCAACGAGGAGGGACCGGCGCCACCGATGACGCCGATGCGCAACACTGCGGAACGGGAGATCCGCAACTACCCGGAGCAGCCGCCGGTGATCCCGCACACGATCGACGGCTACCAAATCGACATGAACGGCAACAAATGCCTGTCCTGTCATGCCCGCGCCCGCACCGGCGAATCGCAGGCGCCGATGGTGAGCATCACCCATTTCATGGACCGCGACGGCCAGTTCCTCGCCTCGGTATCGCCGCGCCGCTACTTCTGCACGGAGTGTCACGTTCCGCAGAACGTCGCGACGCCGCCGGTGACCAATGATTTCGTCGACATCGACACCATCCTGAACCGCGCAGCACCGGGTGGCCGCCGATGAGCGACGTCGACAAGGCGCCGCCTCGCCCCGGCTTCTTCGCGCGGGCGTGGAGCTTTGCCCTCGAAATATGGGACGTGCTGATCCGGCCGAGCTCGGTGTTCGGGCTCGGCGTGCTGGTGCTCGCCGGCTTCGTCGCCGGCGTGATCTTCTGGGGCGGCTTCAACACCGCGCTGGAACTGACCAACACCGAAAAATTCTGCACCGGCTGTCACGAGATGCGCGACAACGTCTTCGCCGAACTGAAGTCCACCATTCACTTCACCAACCGCTCCGGCGTGCGCGCGACCTGCCCGGACTGCCATGTCCCGCACAACTGGACCGACAAGATCGCCCGCAAGATGCAGGCCTCCAAGGAAGTCTGGGGCCATATCTTCGGCAGCATTGACACCCGCGACAAGTTCGTCGACAACCGGCTCGAGCTCGCGCTGCATGAATGGGCGCGGTTCAAGGCCAATGATTCGCTCGAATGCCGCAACTGCCACAGCGCTGACTCGATGGACATCACCAAGCAGTCGCCGCGGGCGAGCGTGGCGCATCAACGCTTCCTGTTCACGGGCGAGAAGACCTGCATCGACTGCCACAAGGGCATCGCCCACCATCTGCCGGACATGCGCGGCGTTCCCGGCTGGCAATAGGTTTGGGTAGCCTCAGCGGCCCGGCCGGCACCTTGCGCCGGCAGCGCGAATGAGTAGGTTGAGGGGCCGAGTCGCGGCAGTATGTGCCCGCTCCTCTCCGCCCGAGACCCATGACCACCTTTACGCCGCATCAGGATTCTGCGCTGCAAGCCGTCGCCGACTGGCTCAAGGCAAAACCCGGCCGGAACGGAACACCGCCGATCTTCCGCCTGTTCGGCTATGCCGGCACCGGCAAGACCACGCTGGCACGCCACATCGCTGAAGGCGTCGACGGCGAGGTGAAGTTTGCGGCCTTCACCGGCAAGGCCGCGCTGGTGATGCGCAACAAGGGCTGCGAGAACGCCTCCACGATCCACTCCCTGATCTACCGCGCCCGCGAATCCGGCGTCGAGCAGCCGACCTTCGAATTGTGGGACGACGCGCCGGCATCGAAAGCCAAGCTGATCGTGATCGACGAGTGCTCGATGGTGGACGCCGAGCTCGGCCGCGACCTGATGTCGTTCGACTGTCCGCTGCTCGTGCTCGGCGATCCCGCGCAGCTTCCGCCAATCCAGGGCGCCGGCTTCTTCACCAATGCCGAGCCCGACGCGATGCTGACCGAGGTGCATCGCCAGGCGCAGGACGATCCGATCGTGCGGATGTCGATGGACATCCGCGAAGGCCGCGAGCTCGAGATCGGTCGCCACGGCGAGAGCGAGGTGGTGCCGCGCAACGAGCTCGATCCCGAGCGCGTCATGAACGCCGACCAGGTGCTGGTCGGCCGCAACAACACCCGCCGCGCCTACAACATGCGGATGCGACAACGGCAGAACATCGAGGATCCCTTGCCCGTCGCCGGCGACAAGCTGGTCTGCCTGCGCAACAACCGCAAGAAGGGCCTGTTCAATGGCGGGCTATGGCGGGTGAAGGCGCGCGCGCAATCGAAATCCAAGATCATCACCATGCGCGTGATGCCGGACGAGGATTTCGGCCACAAGGTCACCAAGGTCTCGGTGCGCGGCGAATGCTTCGGCGGCGCCATCGAGACCATCCCGTGGGAACAGCGCAAGCCCTATGACGAATTCGACTACGGCTACGTGCTCACCGTGCACAAGTCGCAGGGCTCGCAATGGGACGACGTCGTGCTGTTCGACGAAAGCTTCGCGTTCCAGGACAGCCGCGCCAGGTGGCTGTACACCGGCATCACCCGCGCCGCGAAGCGGCTGAGTGTGGTGGTGTAGGTATCTCCGCGCATTCAGCCCTCATCCCGAGGAGCCGCGAAAGCGGCATCTCGTGGGATGGCCGCGGGCGAGATCCGGGCCTCATGGTTCGAGACGGCGCTTCGCGCCTCCTCACCATGAGGGGCGGCAGCCGCACGAGGGCGGGTAGACAAGCGTGTGCTGCTCCATCTCCGAGCGACCAGCTTTCCCCTCATCCTGAGGAGCGCGAAGCGCGTCTCGAAGGATGAGGCCACCGGCGGCGCCGCCCTCGCATCCGCCTGCAGCGCCCTGGTTCACAGACTCGTGTCCGTCCGGCCGTAACAACCCCGTCCCCGGCCCGTATTTCCAGACATCCAGGGGAAGACCGCCCGATTTCCGAAACCCGGCTTCCGTTCTAGACTGGCCCCTACCCTCGCATCCCAAGAGGAAACCATGTCCACTCGCCCGTTCCGCCGCCTGTCGCTCGGCGCTGCCGCCCTCGGCGCGCTGGCCATCGCCTCCTTCGCCGCGGCCCCTTCGCGCGCCGCTGAAGACGCCGTGATCATTCCCACCCCCACGGCCGACGCCAAGGCCGCCGATGGCATCCAGACCGCGGTGCTCGCGGGCGGCTGCTTCTGGGGCGTGCAGGGCGTGTTCCAGCACACCGCCGGTGTCGTCAGCGCCGTCTCCGGCTATGCCGGCGGCAGCAAGGCGACCGCCGACTACAACATGGTCTCGACCGGCACGACCGGGCACGCGGAATCCGTCGAGATCAAGTACGACCCGAAGCAGGTCTCCTATGGCAAGCTGTTGCAGATCTTCTTCTCGGTCGTGCACGACCCGACGCAGTTGAACCGCCAGGGCCCGGACACCGGCACGCAGTACCGCTCGGCGATCTTCACAACCAACGACGATCAGAAGAAGGTCGCGGACGCCTATATCGCCCAGCTCAATGCCGCCAAGGTCTACAGGAAGCCGATCGTGACCAAGGTCGGTGCGCTGCAGGCGTTCTATCCGGCCGAGGCCTACCATCAGGACTACCTGACGCTGCACCCCAACCAACCCTATATTGCGTATAACGACATCCCGAAGGTCGAGAACCTGAAGAAGATCTTCGCGGAGAACTACATCGAGAAGCCGACACTGGTCGGCAACACCAAGGTCACGAATTAAGCGACCTCGCTTTCACTTCAAGGAGGTTAGATGTCCGACACCAAGACCCCAGACAAGGTCGTCAAGAGCGACGCCGAATGGCGCAAGGAATTGACGCCGATGCAGTATGCGGTGCTGCGCGAGAAGGCGACCGAGCGTCCTTTCACCGGCGAGTACGAGCACGAGCACCGCAAGGGCACCTATGTCTGCGCCGGCTGCGGCCAGACCCTGTTCGAGTCCGATGCCAAGTTCGATTCCGGCTGCGGCTGGCCGAGCTTCACGCAGCCGGCGACGGAAAGCCATATCGACGAGGAGACAGACGTCAGCCACGGCATGGTCCGCACCGAAGTGCTGTGCTCGAAATGCAGCGGCCATCTCGGCCACGTCTTCCCCGACGGCCCCGGCCCGACCGGCCTGCGCTACTGCATCAACTCGGCAGCACTGAAGCTGCAGCCGAAGTAACGGGTACTCCACCTCTCCCGCTTGCGGGAGAGGTCGCTGTGCTCGAAGAGCGCAGCGGGTGAGGGCTTTCTCCCCACGGACAGTCCCATCGCGGAAACACCCTCTCCCCAGCCCTCTCCCGCAAGCGGGAGAGGGAGCGCAGCCGATCCAATCTCATCACCTCTACGCCGCCAGCGCGCTGCGCTCCATCGCGAGCTCGGCCTCGAGACTGGCAATATCCCGATAGATCGACGCCACCGCGAGCACGCGGCCGCTTCTCTTGTACCGCACCACGCAGTCCCGCGCGGCAATATCGCCATCGACCTCGATCTCGTCCCACTTCTCGGCGTGGCCGACATAGTTGATCGGCACGTCGTAATGCTGGCTCCAGAAGAACGGCACCGCATCGTAGACCTCGCGCTGACCCAGCATGTTGCGCGCAGCTAGCTGGCCCTGGCGCTCCGCCACCACCCAGTGCTCGACGCGGATGTTCTCGCCGGAATGCGGATCCGGCCAGCGAGCAATATCGCCCGCCGCATAGATGCCGGGCTGACTGGTTTCCAGATAGGCGTTGACGGTGACGCCGCGATCGATCGCAAGTCCTGCCTTTTCCGCCAGCGCGAGGCGCGGCCGCACGCCGACGCCGATCACGACCAGATCGGCCTCGAGCACGCCGCCGCTCTGCAAGGTCGCGCGCTTGCCGTCGATCGCGGTGACGGTGTCGCCGAGATGAAAGACGACGCCGTGCTCCTCATGCAGGCTGCGGACGAAGTCGCCCATCTCAGGCCCGAGCACGCGCTCCATCGGCCGCTGCTCCAACCCGACGACGTGGACCTCGATGTCTCGCGCCCGCAACGATGCCGCGACCTCGAGCCCGATGAAACTGGCGCCGATCACGACCGCGCGGCGCGCGCCGCTCGCGGAAGCGATGATCGCACGGCAATCATCCAGCGAGCGCAAGAGATGGACATGGGGCTGGTCCGCGCCCGGGATCAGGAGACGCACCGGCTCCGCGCCGGTCGCCAATAACAACCGGTCGTAGGCAATCGCCTTGCCATCGGCGAGGACCACCTGGCGCGCCGACGGCTCGATCGACGCAGCCTTGGTCTTGAGCCGCAGATCGATCGCGGCGTCCGAATAGAAATCGTCCGGCCGCAGCGGCAGCCAATCCTCCGGTGCGCTGCCGGCAAGGTAGTCCTTCGACAGGTTCGGCCGATCGACCGGCGCTGCCGCCTCGCCGCTCAGCATCACGATGCTGCCGCGATAGTCCTGCCGCCGCAGCATCTCGGCGGCGGCAAATCCCGCCGCGCCGCCACCCACGATCACGATGCGGCCGGGCGCATCGATCACGCCCTTCACGCGGGGCTTGGGCTGCTCGACCTTCTCGCGGACGAAGATGCGCTCGCCCTCGTGCTCGACCTTCCACACCGCGAGCGCGTTCAAGGCCGGAGCGCGTGAAGCCTCGCCGGTCCGCAGATCGAAACAGGCGTGATGCCAGGGACAACGGACGCTTTCGCCGACGACGAGGCCTTCCGCGAGCGGCCCGTGATAATGGCTGCAATGGGCGTCGATCGCGAAGACGTCCGACCCTGAACGCACCAGCAGCACGTCCTCGTCGCCGACATGGCCGAGCAGGGTCGCGTCGGAGAAGTCGGCAGGCTCCACACCCTGCGACAGATCGGGACCGGAGGGCTGGGCTTGCTGGTCGGCCATGATTTCCTCCGCTTGTTTGAAACTTGGTCCCGCTTGAAGCCTATCCCGCCAGCGCCGCCTTCACCAAGCCGCTCGCCTTGGCGAAATCCATCTGCCCGGTGTACTTCGCCTTCAGCGCACCGATCACCTTGCCCATGTCCTTGACGCCGGCAGCATTGGTCTCGGCGATCGCGGCCGATATCGCGGTCTTCACCTCGTCCTCCGACATCTGCTTCGGCAGATAGGCCGAGATCACCGCGATCTCCTCGCGCTCCTGCGCGGCGAGCTCGGCGCGGCCGCCCTTGTCGTAGAGCTCGACCGCTTCCTGGCGCTGCTTGATCATCTTCTGCAGCACGCCAAGTAATTCGGCATCCGAAAGCGGCGGCTTACCCTGGCCACGCGCGTCGATATCGGCGTTCTTGATGGTCGAATTCACCATGCGCAGCGTGGAGAGTTTTCGCTCCTCCTTCGCCTTCATGGCTTCTTTCACTGCATTGTTGATGTCGTCGCGCAGCATGGCGGTATCCTTGAATGATCAAACCCCTCATCTAGGCCGTTCGTTCCGCGAGAACAACCTCAGTTCCGCAGCCACTCGACCAGTGCATCCGCCGTCGCCTCGGGCTGTTCCGGCTGCGGCAGGTGCCCGCAATTGGGCAGGATCACGAGCTTTGCGCCGGGAATGCCGTTCGCCATCTCTACCGACAGCGGATTCGGGATGGTGTGGTCCTCGTCACCGGTCAGCACCAAAGTCGGGCACTTGATCCAGGCCAGCGTCGGCCGCGAGTCGGGCCGACTGATCACCGCCGTCTGCTGGCGGATGAACCCCTCGACCCCGACATCGTCGCCCATGTCGTGGACGAGCCGGCGCAGGCTCGCATCCTCGCGCCGCGACGGATGCACGAAGCCGGGAAACAACTCATCCAGCACACCACGGAAATCGCCACTCTTGGCGCGGGCCATCATGCCTCGGCGGCGCTCGGAGGCCTCCGGCGTGTCGGGACGGGCCTGGGTGTTGATCAGCGCCAGCTTTGCCACCCGGTCCGGCGCCTGGCGCATGATCTCGAAAGCGATGTAGCCGCCCATCGAATGCCCGGCCAGCGCAAAGCGCGGCGGAGCTTCCGCCAGGATCCGGCGCGCGATCGCGCCCATATGGTCGTCGCGGATGTGGTTGGCGACCGTGACCGGCCCGAACCGCCACAACGCCGGCACGACCGGGGCAAAGATCCGCGGCGAAGAAACCAGGCCCGGGACGAGCAGGATCGGCATCGTATTGTCCATGCGGGGCTCCGAACCAGGCAATCTTGGCGGGAAACGAGGCTATGGCGGGAACCCTAGCTTAAAACCCCGGAACCGCCAGTCAAATAGGCGCAAAAACCCGTGTGAATGGACACCCTTTCGCTTTGACGCGGCAGGATGTGGGAACTATGTAAAGGGCTCATGACCACATCCGAAAACGCATCAGCCTGGCCGGACCTCAAGCCGACCGCGCTCCTCGTGCTCGCCGATGGCACCGTGCTGGAAGGCTTTGGCCTCGGCGCGGAAGGCCAGGCCGTCGGCGAAGTCTGCTTCAACACAGCCATGACCGGCTATGAGGAGATCTTGACCGATCCCTCCTATGCCGGGCAGATCATCACCTTCACCTTCCCGCATATCGGCAACGTCGGCACCAACGACGAAGACATCGAGACGGTGAACATGGCGGCAACGCCGGGCGCGCGCGGGGTGATCCTCCGCACCGCGATTTCAGATCCCTCGAACTACCGCGCCACCCGCCATCTCGATCAATGGCTGAAGGCGCGCGGCATCATCGGCCTCTCGGGCATCGACACCCGTGCGCTCACTGCGCTGATCCGCAGCAAGGGCATGCCGAACGCCGTCATCGCGCATTCGAAAGAAGGCCGGTTCGACCTGCACGGCCTCAAGGAAGAAGCGCGGGAATGGCCCGGCCTCGAAGGCATGGACCTGGTGCCGATGGTCACGTCCGGCCAGCGTTTCACCTGGGACGAGACGCCGTGGGAATGGGACAAGGGCTTTGGCCGGCAGACCCATCCCGAATTCAACGTGGTCGCGATCGACTACGGCATCAAGCGCAACATCCTGCGCCTGCTCGCCGGCGTCGGCTGCAAGGTCACGGTGGTGCCGGCAACGACTTCCGCCGAAGACATCCTGGCGATGAACCCGGACGGCGTGTTCTTGAGCAACGGCCCGGGTGATCCCGCGGCGACCGGCAAATATGCCGTGCCCGTCATCCAGAAGGTCATCGACTCCGGGACGCCGACCTTCGGCATCTGCTTAGGGCACCAGATGCTCGGCCTTGCTGTCGGCGCCAAGACCAGAAAAATGCACCAGGGCCATCATGGCGCCAATCATCCGGTGAAGGACGAGACCACCGGCAAGGTCGAGATCACCTCGATGAACCACGGCTTTGCCGTGGACCAGGCAACGCTGCCTGCGGGCGCAACGCAGACCCATGTCTCGCTGTTCGACGGCTCCAATTGCGGCATCCAGCTCGACGGCAAGCCGGTGTTCTCGGTGCAGTATCACCCGGAAGCATCACCCGGCCCGCGCGACTCGCATTATCTCTTCAAGCGCTTCGCCGACCTGATGCGCGAAAAGAGGCGCGCGTAGGAACGTAGGCGGCCAAAACGGGGTTGTAGGGTGGGCAAAGCGCAGCGTGCCCACCATCAACATTCCGCTCGCAATGGTGGGCACGCTTCGCTTTGCCCACTCTACGGGAGGCTTCCATGCCCGTCGTCAAAGCCGACGCAAAGCCGCTCACGATCGTCTTCGAAGATGACGGCCTGGTACCGAACAATCGGCTGCCGTTCCTGGTCTACAAGGCTACCGTCGAGGTCGACAACGACCACCCGGAGAAGACCATCGAAGGATTGTTCGGCGCCAATGGCTGGGGCGCGATGTGGCGCAACGGCATCTTCGATTACGTGCACTATCATTCGACCGTCCACGAAGTGCTCGGCGTCTCCCGGGGAAGCGCGCGCGTGCAGTTCGGCGGCGAGCGCGGCAAGGCGCTGGAGATCTCCGCCGGCGATGTCGCGATCCTGCCTGCCGGCACCGGGCACCAGTTGATTTCCGCAAGTGATGATTTCTGCGTGGTCGGCGCCTATCCGCCGGGACCACCGATGGAGATCACGCGGCCGACGCCCGAAAATCACGCCAAAGCGCTGAAGACGATCCCGCAGGTCGCGACACCCAAGACCGATCCGGTGATGGGCGAGAACGGGCCGCTGGTGAAGCTATGGAAGCGCGGCTGACCGTGCGGCCAAATGTCGTCGCGAGGGCGGTCGCGCGACTGAAAAAAACGGGAAGCCTGCGGGAATGCCCATCAGCGAGCACACGGCGCAACGCAACGCGGATGACCGGACTGGTTCACATTTCGCGCTTGTGCTAGATTGCTGCTCGTGGAGGTAGTCGAACAGTCGTTCTTCGACAGATGGTTCTTTAGCATTTAATTCAACAATCTGCAGGCGCCATACGGCGTCTTATGCAGCAAGTGCTGCATCCCCTCTTGCGCACGCGACGTTCCGTGCTTGAGCGCGAACACGTCGAAGTCGAAGCATCCAACAGTTGTAGAGGCCGGCCACCCCCACAAATCACGACAGCACATCAGTTGAGGAGTAGTCGACATGTTTCGAGGAATTCTGACGCTGACATTGTCTCTCTGCCTGGGCGCGGCGGCTGCGCCGACGGCGCTGGCACAAGCAGCGCCTGCAATCACCGAGCAGGAAGCACACGCCATCGCGGTGGACGCCTACATCTATTTCTACCCCATCCTGTCGATGGATGTGACGCGGAAGCAATTGACCAACGGCACGACCGGTCTCAAGGGGCCGATGAACACATTCGTCAACGTGCCCGAATATCCATCGGCGGATTTCAAAGGCGTGGTGCGCTCCAACTTCGACACGCTGTATTCCTCTTCATGGCTCGACATGACCAAGGAGCCCGTCGTGATCTCGGTGCCCGACACCGATGGGCGCTACTACCTGCTGCCAATGCTGGACATGTGGACCGATGTTTTTGCGTCGCCGGGGTGGCGAACGACGGGCACCAAGGCGGGCACCTTCCTGCTGACGCCCGCCGGCTGGCGGCCGGACCTGCGCGACAGGTTTGTCGAAGAGTTCAAGCTCCCGAAGGACACGCAACGGATCGAAGTGCCGACGCCCTATGTCTGGGTCATCGGCCGTACCAAGACGGACGGACCGGCGGACTACGATGCGGTTCACAAGATCCAGGCGGGCTACAAGGTCGCGCCGCTGTCCGAATTTGGCAAGACGCCCAAGCCCGTCGAGTTCAAGCCCGACCCGAGCGTCGACATGAAGACGCCGCCAAAGGTCCAGGTCGATACGATGACGGCCGGCGTGTATTTCGCCTATGCCGCCGAACTGCTGAAGCTTCACCCGCCGCACATCACCGATGAGCCGATCATCGCGCAGATGAAGAAGATCGGCATCGAGCCTGGCAAGAGCTTCGATATCGGCAGGATCGATCCTGTCCTGCAGCGAGCCTTCGAGACCGCCCCGCAGGACGCGCAGAAGCTGATGGCCTGGAAGGTGCCGACTCTGGCGCGGGTCGCGAATGGCTGGTCGATGAACACCGATACGATGGGTGTCTACGGCAACTACTATCTGAAGCGTGCCATCGTCGCGCAATTGGGGCTCGGGGCGAATCTGCCCGAGGACGCCATCTATCCGCTCAATCTCGGCGACGAAACCGGCAAGCCGCTCGATGGTGCAAACAAATACACCATCACGTTCGAGAAGGGCGCTGCCCCGCCGGTCAATGCATTCTGGTCGATCACGCTCTACGACACGGAAGGCTTCCAGGTCGGCAATGTGCTGAACCGCTTCGCCGTCAGCAGCTGGATGCCGTTCAAGTACAATGCGGACGGCTCGCTCGACCTGTACTTCCAGAACGAAAGCCCGGGCAAGGACAAGGAAGCCAACTGGCTTCCGGCGCCGAAGGGCCCCTTCAACCTGACCATGCGCCTCTACAGTCCGAAGTCCGAGGCGCTGACCGGAAAATGGAATCCTCCGCCCGTCGTGAAGACGCAGACAACGGTGGGATTGTCGGCACAGTAAATCCTGACGGAGCGTCGATGCTTTTCGCGTCGGTGCTCCGTGCCGAAAACGACCCGATGATGGGCGAAGATGGCCTGCTAGAGCATGATGCCATTTGGTCGAATCGGCCTGTCCGCGAGCTCGCTTCACCTCTCCCGCTTGCGGGGGAGGTCGGCGCGAAGCGCCGGGTGGGGGCTCTCTCCCCACGGATAGTCCCATCGCGGAAACACACCCCGGCCCTCCCCCGCAAGCGGGAGAGGGAGCGCAGCACGCATCCGGGAGGCAACCTGATCTAATCTCATCGTGCTCTGGTCCGGTTGTGGAAGCGAGGCTGACCGATCTCTGCGGATCATCACAGTAACTTGCGAGAACCGTGTGAGCCAGCTCACTTAACGGACTCAATCCTAGATAGACAATCGCCCGACTGCACGACGCTTCATTGTTGTTCTGCTTCTTACAAATGGGAGATTGTCATGCGTGCAAGTTACTGTCGTTGCGTCAATTGCATTACGCCCCCTCACGTTCTCAAGAAACTGCTCGACAATTCCGACACCAGGGTGCGCGACGCGGCGTTGCGCACATTGTTGGCCACCTCGCGTCTGCGCGGCGAGCGAAGCGTCCGGAGCCTTTTTGCATCGGCCGCGGCGGCCTCATCTCATGGCCGGCGCACGATCTCCGACTGCGCGAACAGCACTTTCCTCGCCGCGGCGGCGCTCGCCCGGAGCGAAGATGGTCCGGCCGCGAACGACGAAGCGGTCAATCGTGCCTTCGACGGGCTCGGCGACACACGCGCATTCTACAGCGAGGTCTTTGATCGCGACTCGCTTGATGGACAGGGCATGCGGCTCAATGCCTATGTGCACTACGGTTCGGAATACAACAACGCCTTCTGGGACGGCAGCGAGATGGTGTTCGGCGACGGCGACGGCGTGCTGTTCACCGACTTCACGAAGTCGATCGACGTCATCGCGCACGAACTGACGCATGGCGTCACCGAGTTCACCGCCGGACTGCAATATCATAACCAGCCCGGAGCGCTGAACGAGTCGATGTCCGATGTCTTTGGCTCTCTGGTCAAGCAGTGGGTCGGCAAGCAAACGGCTGTTCAGGCCGACTGGCTGATCGGGACCGATATCTTCACGCCGGCGATTGGTGCCGACGCGCTGCGGTCGCTGAAGGAGCCGGGCAAGGCCTACAACAGTCCCACCCTGGGACGTGATCCGCAGCCGGATCATATGAGCAAATACGTGAACCTGCCTGACAACGATGTTGGCGACAACGGAGGCGTGCACATCAATTCGGGCATTCCGAACAAGGCGTTCTATCTGACCGCCATCGGCATTGGCGGATTCGCATGGGAAGCGCCGGGCCATATCTGGTACGCGGCGCTGTTGGCGTCGACGGCCTCGACGGATTTTCAGGAATTCGCCGATACGACTTACCTCAAGGCCGGCCAGCTCTATGGGACGCATAGCGCCGAGCAGCAGGCGGTGCTGTCGGCCTGGAAGGACGTCGGCATCCGCATCAGCGGTGTTCAGAGCCTGGCCGGGACCGCGACGCGCATGCGTCGACAGGCGATGGCGAGCGGCAACGGGCACGACGAAGATCCGGCAGATGTCGCACGGAAGATCGAGCAGCTTTCCGGCCAGCTTGCGATGCTGACAAAGGAAGTTGCGAGCCTGAAAAGCAAGAGCAAGGCGCACTAGCCGCCGAGCGGATCGGACTTTGTCCTGGGCCTTACCGCTGGTAGGTTGGCGGACATGAAAGTCACCCTTGTCCAGCGCGGCGGTCTGGCGGCCGGCATCAATCTGCAGCGCCCGCCGCAGGTCGTCGACGCCGCGACGCTGGACGGCCCATCGGCAGCCGAACTCAAGGCGCTGGCGGACGCTGCGATCGCGGCGCCTACCGGCGCGATCGCCTCCGGAAAAGCTCGTGACGAGATGAGCTACGTGATCACCATCGAAGATCAGGGACGCGAAACCGTCCTTTCGCAATCGGATACCACGATGTCAGCCGAGTTCGCCAAGCTGCTGGCTTGGCTGCGTCGCCATCTCAAGAGCCACTAGATCGCCGCTTCGCCCGCCGGTCGGACTGGCTGCTCAAGCGGCTGGCGCGCAATACAGCCGATAAAGCGTCTGAAGGACTTCGCGGACTTCCAGGCTGGCCAGACGATAGTAGATCGTCTGCCCATCCCGTCTGGTCGCGACCAGGTCGAGCGCGCGCATCTTGCCGAGGTGCTGCGACAGCGCGGCCGAGGAAAGCCCCACGATGGCGGCCAGATCCCCGACCGACTTTTCTCCGTCGAGCAGATTGCAAAGCACCATCAACCGCTTCGCATTCGCCATCGCGGTGAGCAGGCGCGATGCCTCCTCGGCCTTCTCTTCGAGGTCGACGATGGCAGTATCCGGAATCTTGCGCCTGGCCTGATTCTTCATGCTTGATATATTAGAATTTGCGAATATAATAATCAACTGAAATTATGAGAACCTGATCCGGGCCGAGACCACCGCACTTCGGATGCAGGCTGCGCCTGAACGGGTGACGGCTATCGAAGGGAGCAATGCAGGATGCCAACCGCTTTCACGCCGATCACCGCGCTCGTGGGCGGAGCCTTGATCGGCCTTTCCGCCGTGGCGCTGATGGCGTTTACCGGTCGCATCGCGGGCGTGAGCGGCATCGCCGCCCGCCTGCTTCCGCCCTATAGTGATCGCGAATGGGCCGGTCGCTTCACCTTCGTCGCCGGACTCGTCGCCGCACCAATCATGGTGCGCGTTGCGACCGGCAGCCTTCCGCCGCAGGCCATCGAGACCGGCGGTGTCCTTCTGGTCTTGGCGGGTGTTTTGGTCGGCTTCGGTTCGGTATGGGGCAGTGGCTGCACCTCCGGCCACGGCGTCTGTGGAATATCGCGGCTCTCGCTTCGATCCATCGTGGCCACGCTCGTCTTCATGGTGACGGGATTTGCGACCACCTTCGTCATCCGGCATCTGTCGTGAGGCCCGCCATGCCTGTCCTGATCCAGTTCGTCATCGGCCTCACGTTCGGACTCGGGCTGTTGATCTCCGGCATGTCCAATCCGGCGAAAGTCCTGAACTTCCTCGATCTCGCGGCGATTCGCACGGGATCGTGGGATCCCAGTCTCATGTTCGTGATGATCGGTGCCGTTGTTGTCACCTTTCTCGGTTTCCGCCTTGTGCTGAAGTGGCCACGCCCTATCCTTGGCGGGACATTTCGTCTCCCCGCCAAGACCGACCTCGATCTTCGCGTTATCATCGGGCCGGCGATTTTCGGCGTCGGCTGGGGCATCGCCGGCTTCTGTCCCGGCCCGGCCTTCGTGGCGCTTGGCTATGGATCGTCGGCGTCGATCCTGTTCGTGATCGCCATGCTGGCCGGAATGGCTGTCGCCCGCGCGCTTGCGGACCGGCGGCCCGCGCTTGCAGGACCACTTTACGAGTAGAGGAGCAGCCCATGTCCGACATCCCGCACACGGTCAATCTCTCCGTGAAGCCAGAGGTCACCGCATTCTTCGATCCGGCGACCAACACCGTCAGCTATGTGGTCAAGGACCCCGGCTCGAAGGCCTGCGCCGTGGTCGACTCCGTGATGGACATCGATTACGCCGCCGGCCGCATCGCCTACCAGTCCGCCGACAAGATCATCGACTTCATCACGCAAGCCGGCCTCAAGCTGGAATGGCTGATCGAGACCCATGTTCACGCCGACCACCTGTCCGGCGCGCCCTATATCCAGAGCAAGCTCGGCGGCAAGATCGGCATCGGCGAGAAGATCACGGTCGTGCAGGAGACGTTCGGCAAGATCTTCAACGAGGGCACCGAATTCCAGCGCGACGGCAGCCAGTTCGACCGCCTGTTCAAGGACGGCGACACCTACCAGATCGGCGCGATGCAGGCCTTCGCGCTCTATACGCCAGGCCATACTCCGGCCTGCATGACGCATGTGATCGGTGACGCGGCCTTCGTCGGTGACACCTTGTTCATGCCGGACGGCGGCTCGGCGCGCGCGGATTTCCCGGGCGGCAACGCCCGTGACCTCTATCGTTCGATCCGGCGGATTCTGTCGCTGCCAAACGAGACCCGGCTGTTCATGTGCCACGATTACGGCCCGAACGGCCGCGAGATCCGCTGGGAGACGACGGTCGCCGAGCAGCGCGCCCACAATATCCACGTCCACGACGGAATAACGGAAGACGAATTCGTGGCCACGCGCGAAGCGCGCGACCGGACGCTGCAGATGCCCAAGCTGATCATCCCCTCTCTGCAGATCAACATGAAGGCCGGCAAGCTTCCGCCGCCGGACGCCGACGGCAAGCGATATCTGAAGGTGCCGATCAATCTGCTGTAGCAGGCAGCGCGGCGACCTGTGCGCCGCCACCAGTAATCATTGCTCCCGTCGTCGTTACGCGGAGTTCCTTTCCGGAGCATGGACATGGCTGCGCTCTCGACGGCGCAAATGGCACTCGGCTCGATTTCCGGCTCGCTGGTCGGCCTCTCGCTCGGGCTGGTCGGCGGTGGCGGATCGATCCTGGCGGTTCCTCTCGTCATCTATCTCGTCGGTGTTCCGAATCCGCATGTTGCGATCGGGACGAGCGCGGTCGCGGTGGCGGCAAACGCCGCGGTCAACCTGGCCAACCATGCTCGAGCGGGCCATGTGAAATGGCCTTGCGCGACCGTCTTTAGCGCGGCGGGCATCGCCGGCGCATTCGGCGGTTCAACCCTCGGCAAGATGCTCGATGGCCAGAAGCTTCTCCTGGTTTTCGCGCTGCTGATGCTGGTCGTGGGCGCGCTGATGTTGCGCAGGCGCGCAGATGAGGGCGACTTTGCCGTGAGGCTCGGCCGTGACAACTTTCCGGCGCTCGTCGGCTTCGGACTCGCGACGGGTGCCCTGTCGGGCTTCTTTGGAATCGGCGGCGGATTCCTGATCGTCCCTGCCCTGATGTTGGCGACCGGGATGCCGATCCTCAATGCCATCGGCTCGTCGCTCGTTGCGGTCACGGCGTTCGGGCTGACGACCGCGTTCAACTACGCCCTGTCCGGCCTGGTCGACTGGGCGCTCGTTATCGTCTTCCTGGCGGGTGGCGTGATCGGAGGCCTGATCGGGGGGAAACTGGCCAAACAGCTCTCCGACAAACGAGGTGCGCTCAACAACCTCTTCGCCGCGCTCATCTTCGCCGTTGCGATCTATATGTTGTATCGAAACTGGATGGCCCTGAGCTTTCAAGGCTAGGCGGGCTCCCGCCAATCGCACCGCATGGCCGCGTCCCGACCGATCAAGGGCCGGGACGACGGCCAGCTTGCATGCCGTTACGCCGCGTTGCTGCCTTCCTGACGGCTGGCCTCGAACAGGAACCAGGTGCGGCGCTCGGTCTCGTCGATGAAGTTCTCGAGGATGCTCGCGGTCGCAACGTCGCCGTGCTCGTCGGCGAGATTGCGCGCCTTCCGCATCGCGGCGGCGATGTGCTTGTTGTCCTCCATCAATTCGCGCAGCATCTCGCGCGGCGGCACGTAATCCTCGTTGTTGTCCTTGATGGTCTGGAGCTTGGAGACCTGGCTGATCGACTTCAGCGTGGTCCCGCCGATCTTGCGCACCCGCTCGGCGAGCTGATCGGTGGTGGCGAAGATCGCGTCCGACTGCTCGTCCAGCATCAGGTGATAATCGTGGAAGTGCCGGCCGCTGACATGCCAGTGGAAATTCTTGGTCTTCAGGTACAGCGCGAAGGCGTCCGCCAGCAGCGTATTGAGCGCCACCGAGACCTTGGTGACCGCCTCGTTGGGCAGATCGGTCGGCGTGTCGAGGTCGGGGGAAATTTTCTCGGATTTTGGATCAGGCTTGGCTTTGCTCACGTTGAACCTTCCTGTTAGGAAACCGGACACCGGCGGCCCGAACTCCCTGGTCGCCGGCCCCTCTAACGCATCATACAGATGCCGGTTCCTATGCCGGAACCCCAAGTTTTTGCCGGGCACCCTGCCGATGGACGAATGGATCGATTATTACGATTCCACGCATACGATCTATGTCAGCAAGCTGCATCGCGACCTGCATTTTCAGATCATTGCGCGGGACATCATTGCCTATATTTCCTCGCCCGACGCCGTCGTGCTCGACTATGCCTGCGGCGAAGCGCTGTCCGCGGGCGAGGTGGCGGATGCCTGCGCCAAGCTTTATCTCGCGGAGCCCGCGCCCGGCGTGCGCGGGCGGCTGATCGCGCGTTTTGCGTCCAACGGCAAGATCCAGGTGCGCTCGCTGGATGACGTGCGACAAATGGCCGAGGGCTCGATCGATCTCGTCGTCATGAATTCGGTCGCCCAATACATGACGC
Organism: Bradyrhizobium sp. USDA 10063; assembly: GCF_054063735.1. Taxonomy (NCBI): domain Bacteria; kingdom Pseudomonadati; phylum Pseudomonadota; class Alphaproteobacteria; order Hyphomicrobiales; family Nitrobacteraceae; genus Bradyrhizobium; species Bradyrhizobium sp. USDA 10063. The sequence goes on from NZ_JBSSGP010000002.1 coordinate 3,992,091, forward strand.
CGGACGAGCTGGATGCCGCCTTCGCCGTCATTCGCCGCCTGCTCAAACCCTCCGGACGCTTCGTGCTCGGCGATGTCCTGCGCCCCGAGGTCGGCATGGCGAGGGACGTCGTCGCGCTGCTCCGCTTCGGCGCCCGGCACGGCTTCCTCAGGGATGCCCTGCTCGGGCTGATCAGCACGGCGCTGTCGGACTATCGGCAATTGCGCACGCGGATCGGCCTGCAGCGTTACGGCGAGGAGGAGGTGCTGAAGAAGCTCGCGGCCGCAAGCTTCAAAGCCTCCCGCGCACCCCGCAACATCGGCCACAATCCATCGCGGATGACGTTCGTCGCGCATCACGCCTAGAGCGTTTTCGAGCGAAGTGGACGCCGGTTCGCGTGAAAACGCGTCAAAACAAGAAGCTAGAGCTTCGGTTCTGATTCAATCAGAACCAAAGCTCTAGGCACGATCACGCAACCGTTAGGGTTAATCCGGGGTAAGGATGGCTAGCGCCCGCGAAATAGGCAATGGTCGCCTCGGCCCGGTGGCGGAACGCGTCGACGCGGGAGCAGTGCATTGCTCTTTATCCTGGTTCAAATCCAGGCCGGGCCTCCAACCTTCGTCACTCCGGCAGCTTCGGCTCGGCAAGCCGGTCAGTTGGCAGCGACCGCTTCGCACTCCGGAAATTGCAGCCGCTCGGCATCGCGCGCGGCCGATGCGATGATCACATCGAGCAGACCGGGAAAGCGCGAGTCGAGATCCGCGCGACGCAGCCTCATATAGCGCGTGGTGCCGACGATGCGGGTCTGCACCAGGCCGGCCTCGCGCAACTTCGCAAAATGATAGGCCAGGTTCGACTTGCCGCTGAAGGCATTGAAATCGCCACAGCGCAGCTCAGTGTTCGCGGAATCGTATTTCGCCAGATTGTAGACGATCGCGAGCCGCGTCGGATCGCTCAGACAGTCCAACACCATCGGCAGTTCAAGTTGATCCCGCGTGGGGTGTAAGGGCGTTCGGCTCATGAACCGAACATAGCCACGTAGATTCTTTGTTGCAATGTTCAATAATGATTGAACCAATTGACATTCGCTACAGCGTCGTCGATAGTTCAATAAACATTGAACATCGGAGATCATTATGAGCGTGTTCTGGCTGGCGCTCGCGGCCTTTGCGATTGGCACGGAAGTCTTTGTGATTGCTGGACTTTTACCGAGCATCGCCAGTGACATTCAGATCTCGGTGGCGGCAGCCGGGCAATTGGTGACGGCCTATGCCCTCGCCTATGCGATCGGCTCGCCGATCCTGGCCGTGGTCTTCAACAATTTCGATCGCCGGAATGCGCTGACGCTGGCGCTCTCCTGTTTCATCGCCGGCAATCTGGTGGCCGTATTCGCCTTTGGGTTTTCGATGCTGCTGGCCTCGCGCGTGCTGATGGCGCTCGGCGCCGGGCTGTGCATGCCGACGGCTCTGGGCGTGGCGGCTGCCGTCGCCTCTCCCGAACGCCGCGGCCGGGCGGTTGCGCTCGTCACCTCAGGTATCACGGTCGCAACCGTGGTCGGCGTCCCCTTGGGCACCATGATCGGACACCAGTTCGGCTGGCGCGCGACCTTTGTCATGGTCGCGATCCTGGGCGCGGTCGCGCTGGCCGGCCTGCTGTTCGGGTTGCCGCGCGGCCTGCCGAGCAGCACCGCGACTCTCAGCGAGCGGCTCGCCATCGCGCGTCACAGCGCCGTCCTCTATGCGCTCGGAACCACCGTGCTGTGGGCGCTCGGGGGTTTCACCGTCTTCACCTATCTCTCGGTCCCGCTGCAGCAGCTCGGGTTCGGCGCCTCGGATATCAGCCTCACGCTGCTGGTGTTCGGCTCGGCGGCCGCGATCGGCAACATGGTCGGCGGCACGCTGGCGGATCGATTTGGCACAACGCCAACTTCGGCGCTTGGGCTTGCCGGCATGTCGATGGCGCTGGTTCTGCTGTCAGTCGCACTGAAGACCGCCACCCCCGAATCGGCGCGCTACATCGTGCTTCTGCTCGTGTTCTGCTGGGCAATCTCGGGATGGGCATTCTATCCCGCCCAGATCGCCAGCATCATCCGGATCGAGCCCCACGCCTCGATGATCGCGGTCTCGCTGAACGCCTCCAGCATGTATCTCGGCTTCGCTCTTGGCGGGGCAGTCGGCGGGGTCGTGCTATCGGCGTTTGGACCGACCGACCTCGGCTGGGTCGGCGGCGGCAGCGTCGCCGCGGCACTTGCGGTGCTGTGGCGGCGCGCCAGGCAGGAACGGCTCAGACCATACAAAATTGCCGGTTGACGGGGACTTTTTCGGGGTTTCGCAGGCCAAAAATCTGGTCTAAAGACCACCCGCGCGCGAGGGCATCCCTCACGCTGTGGCGATAGGGACGCGCGGTAGCGCGCCCTTTTTTTGTGCCGAAATTCCTTCTTCCGCGAGAGCCGATGCCCAAACGAACCGACATCTCCACCATCCTGATCATCGGCGCCGGTCCCATCGTGATCGGCCAGGCCTGCGAATTCGATTATTCCGGCACCCAGGCGGTGAAGACACTGAAGGAAGAGGGCTACCGCATCGTCCTGGTCAACTCCAATCCGGCGACGATCATGACTGATCCGGAACTCGCGGACGCGACCTATATCGAACCGATCACGCCCGAAATCGTCGCCAAGATCATCGAGAAGGAGCGGCACGTCATTCCCGGCGGCTTTGCGCTGCTGCCGACCATGGGCGGCCAGACCGCGCTGAACTGCGCGCTGTCGCTGCGCCGCCAGGGCACGCTGGAGAAGTTCGACGTCGAGATGATCGGCGCCACGGCCGACGCCATCGACAAGGCCGAGGACCGTGGCCGCTTCCGCGAGGCGATGACCAAGATCGGCCTGGAGACGCCGCGCTCGACCCAGACCAAGACCCTGCCGGACGCGCTGCGCGCGCTCGACCATATCGGCCTGCCCGCCATCATCCGCCCGTCCTTCACCATGGGCGGCACCGGCGGCGGCATCGCCTACACCAAGGCGGAATTCATCGAGATCGTCGAGCGCGGCATCGACGCCTCCCCCACCGACGAAGTCCTGATCGAGGAAAGCGTCCTCGGCTGGAAGGAATTCGAGATGGAGGTGGTGCGCGACAAGAAAGACAACTGCATCATCATCTGCTCGATCGAGAACCTCGATCCGATGGGCGTGCACACCGGCGATTCCATCACCATCGCGCCGGCGCTGACGCTGACCGACAAGGAATACCAGGTCATGCGCGACGCCTCGCTGGCGGTGCTGCGCGAGATCGGGGTCGAGACCGGCGGCTCCAACGTGCAGTTCGGCATCAACCCCGCCGACGGCCGCATGGTCGTGATCGAAATGAATCCGCGCGTGTCGCGCTCCTCCGCGCTCGCCTCGAAGGCGACCGGCTTTCCGATCGCAAAAGTCGCGGCCAAGCTCGCGGTCGGCTACACGCTGGACGAGATCGCCAACGACATCACCGGCGGCGCGACGCCGGCCTCGTTCGAGCCGACGATCGATTATGTCGTGACCAAGATCCCGCGCTTCGCGTTCGAGAAGTTTCCGGGCGCCTCCGCTACGCTGACCACCTCGATGAAATCCGTCGGCGAGGTGATGGCGATCGGCCGCACCTTCCAGGAGAGCCTGCAGAAGGCGCTGCGCGGACTGGAGACGGGGCTGACCGGCCTCGACGAGATCGAGATCGAGGGCCTCGGCCAGGGCGACGACAAGAACGCAATCCGCGCCGCACTCGGCACGCCGACGCCGAACCGTCTGCTGCAGGTGGCGCAGGCGATGCGGCTCGGCTGGTCGAATGATGAGATCTTCAATTCCTGCAAGATCGATCCCTGGTTCCTCAGCGAACTGCGCGGCATCGTCGAGATGGAAGCCAAGGTCCGCGAGCACGGCCTGCCGCCGAACGGCTACGGCATGCGCATGCTGAAGGCGATGGGCTTTTCGGACGCGCGGCTCGCCGTGCTGACCGAGACCACGGAAGCCGAGATCACCGCCAAGCGCCACGCGCTCGGCGTCCGCCCGGTGTTCAAGCGCATCGACACCTGCGCCGCCGAATTCGCCTCGCCCACGGCGTATATGTACTCGACCTATGAGGCGCCGTTCGCAGGTCTCGCGGCCGACGAGAGCGCGCCGTCGGACAAGAAGAAGGTCGTCATCCTCGGCGGCGGGCCGAACCGCATCGGCCAGGGCATCGAGTTCGACTATTGCTGCTGCCATGCCTGCTTCGCGCTCGATGATGCCGGGTACGAGACCATCATGGTCAATTGCAATCCGGAGACGGTGTCGACCGACTATGACACCGCCGATCGGCTCTATTTCGAGCCGCTCACCGCCGAGGACGTGCTCGAGATCATCGCGACCGAACGCAAGAACGGCACGCTGCACGGCGTGATCGTGCAGTTCGGCGGCCAGACCCCGCTGAAGCTCGCGCGCGCGCTGGAGGCCGCCGAAGTGCCGATCCTCGGCACCTCGCCCGATGCGATCGATCTTGCTGAGGACCGCGACCGCTTCAAGCGCGTGCTGGACAAGCTCCGCCTCAAGCAGCCGAAGAACGGCATCGCCTATTCGGTCGAGCAGGCGCGCCTGGTGTCCGCCGATCTCGGCATGCCGCTGGTGGTGCGCCCGTCCTACGTGCTCGGCGGCCGCGCGATGCAGATCATCCGCGACGAGAACCAGCTTGCCGACTACCTGCTCGGGACGCTGCCCGAGCTGGTGCCGGGCGACGTCAAGGCGCGCTACCCGAACGACAAGACCGGGCAGATCAATACCGTGCTCGGCAAGAACCCGCTGCTGTTCGACCGCTATCTCTCTGACGCGACCGAGGTCGATGTCGACTGCCTCTGCGACGGCGAGGAAGTCTTCATCGTCGGCATCATGGAGCATATCGAGGAAGCCGGCATCCACTCCGGCGATTCCGCCTGCTCGCTGCCGCCGCACTCGCTCGATGCCAAGACGATCGAGGAGCTCGAGCGGCAGACCCGCGAGCTCGCGCTCGGCCTCGACGTGGTCGGGCTGATGAACGTGCAATATGCGATCAAGAACGGCGATATTTACGTGCTCGAGGTCAATCCGCGCGCCTCGCGCACGGTGCCGTTCGTCGCCAAGGTGATCGGCACGCCGGTCGCGAAGATCGCCGCGCGCATCATGGCCGGCGAGAAGCTCGCCGACTTCAAGCTCAAGAAGAAGAAGCTCGAGCATGTCGGCGTGAAGGAATCGGTGTTTCCCTTCGCGCGCTTCCCCGGCGTCGACACCGTGCTCGGGCCGGAGATGCGCTCGACCGGCGAGGTCATGGGCATCGACCGCTCCTTCGAAGTCGCCTTTGCCAAGAGCCAGCTCGGCGGCGGCACGCGCGTACCGCGCAAGGGCACGGTATTCGTCTCGGTGCGCGAGACCGACAAGAACCGCATCACCGATGCGGTGAGATTGCTGCATGGGCTCGGCTTCAAGGTGATGGCGACGTCGGGCACGCAGCGCTTCCTCACCGACAAGGGCGTGCCGGCCGAGAAGGTGAACAAGGTGCTGGAAGGCCGGCCACACATCGTCGACGCCATCACCAATGGCGACGTCCAGTTGGTGTTCAATACCACCGAAGGTCCACAGGCACTCGCCGACAGCCGTTCTCTGCGGCGCGCTGCCCTCTTGCATAAAGTGCCGTATTACACCACTCTTTCAGGCGCTGTGGCGGCGGCCCAGGGCATCCGCGCCTATCGGGACGGGGACCTTGAGGTCCGGACGCTGCAGAGTTACTTTTCCGAATACTGACCGTCAGCTTCGGCCCAAGATCCGCTCCCAGGCCCCGCTAAACGGTTGGTAATGAAGCCGATACGGCTGGAACTCACCGCCCGTTTGGATGTTGTCTCGGCCCTTCAGGGGCCGAGAATCACTAAGCGGGCGGGCTGGCGTTTTGAGCCGTGACGGCCCTAAGTCCAGCGCAACCGAAGCAACGCCTCCCCGCGCGCCGCTGCGGTTCGCCCCGATTTGAAGGATGAGAGATGATGGAAAAGGTTCCGATGACCGCGACCGGATATGCGGCTCTCACGGACGAATTGAAGCACCGCCAGTCGGTGGATCGTCCGCGCATCATCGAGCACATCGCCGAGGCGCGATCACATGGCGACCTCTCGGAAAACGCGGAATATCACGCCGCGAAGGAAGAGCAGTCCCATAATGAGGGCCGCATTGCGGAGCTCGAGGACAAGCTCGCGCGCGCGGACGTCATCGACATTAACAAGCTCTCGGGCGACACCATCAAGTTCGGCGCCACCGTCACGCTGGTCGATGAGGACACCGAGAAGAAAGCGGTGTGGCAGATCGTTGGCGAAGTCGAGGCCGACGCCAAGAAGGGCCGCATCTCCATCACCTCGCCGCTTGCGCGCGCGCTGATCGGCAAGACCAAGGGCACGACCGTGGAAGTGATGGCGCCCGGCGGCGCCAAGGCCTACGAGATCACCAAGGTCGAGTGGCGCTAGATTTCTTCCACTTCGAATCTGCAAAAGAGCCGCGTTTCTCGACGCGGCCTTTTTGTTGGCTGGGCCCGCGCCAGATTCTTGTTTGGCGTTCTTGACGCGAACCGATAGCCACCGCGCTCGGAAACGCGCCCTGGTTCACATCCCGTTAACAGGATTGTGAGTGGAACCGGCATCGCATTTCCCTCGTCGGCGAGGCCTGCATTTGATTATGTTACATAACTATCGTGAGGGGACACTCCGGTAGCGGCGCTGCATCTTTCGTTCGGCATTAGGAACTGTGCGGGCAGTTCTGCGTATCGAGGCTGACCGGATGTGCAGCGGCACGCTGTCGCGAGAGGAATCACCGGCAACGACGTACGAAATCATTCGCCGCGACAATGCGCTCACGCGGCAATCAACCATGAGGGGCTAAGATTACATGGACAAGGTTTTCTCGAAATGGCAGCCGCTCGCGCTCAGCCTGTTTCGCTTCATCACCGGACTTCTGCTGCTTCAGTACGGCGTCGCCAAGATCTTCAAGTATCCGGCGATGGAATATTTCGCCAATCCGCCGCCCCTGATCATGGTCGCCGGAGCGCTTGAGCTCGTGCTGGGTGCGCTGTTGATGATAGGCCTTTTCACTCGGCTGTCCGCCTTCATCCTGTCCGGCGAGATGGCCTTCGCCTATTTCCTCGGCCACATGTTCAAGAACCCGGCCGCGCCGGTCTTCCTGCCACTGCTCAACGGCGGCACCGCGGCGATCCTGTTCTGCTTCGCCTGCCTCTATCTCGCAACCTCCGGCGGCGGCCCCATCAGCATCGACGCAGCAAGGAAGAAGTAGCCTTCTTCCTCACCTCCCCTTGAAAAGGGGAGGTCGGTTTGCGCTGCAAGCGCAAATCGGGTGGGGATCAAGTCTCTCCACACGAACAGTGTGACTCGCGGCAGACCCCCATCCCGACCTTCCCCCTTTCAGGTGGAAGGAGAAGGATCTCACCCTCCCGCCTTCACATCCAGCGGCACGGCGGCTTCGTATTTCGAGTTATGCAACACCAGCGATGTCCTGACGTTGCGCACGTGAGGCGCGGCGGTGAGTTGGGTGACGAAGTTCTGGAACGTCGCCATGTCAGGGGCGACGCATTTCAGGATGAAGTCCACCTCGCCCGACAGCATCCAGCACTCCCGCACCAGCGGTTCCTTGCGCACGAAATCCTCGAACGCGCGCAGATCCGCATCCGCCTGGCTCGACAGGTGCACCGCGGCAAATACCGTCACGTCGAAGCCGAGCCGCTGCGGGTCGAGCAGCCCGCGGTAGCCCAGGATATAGCCGGCTTCCTCCAGCGCCCTGACGCGGCGCAGGCAGGGCGGCGGCGAAATGCCGACACGCTTGGCCAATTCCACATTTGTGATTCGGCCATCGGCCTGGATTTCGGCGAGAATTTTGAGGTCAATCTCGTCAAGGTTCTTAGACACGCGGGTCCGATTCCCAGGAGCTTGGAGAAGTTGGAGGTTCTGATGGCAACTCTCATAGCCCAGTCGGCTCGGCAGGCGCAATTTTATTGCGCGTGCAGTGCAGGATTTGCCGCGGTTCCGGGGAAAAATCGCTGATATGGATTGCAATTCTTGCATAGCTACCCAGATAGAATAAAGTTGGGCACGACTCTGGCGGCGCCGCCGCGATGCCTTTCCAGGCGCTTTCCGCACAGTCCTGACAAAATCTCCCTTGAGAAGGGATTCGCCTATGCCTGCTCCCATCCATGCCAAGGTCGTCATCATCGGGTCCGGTCCGGCCGGCTACACCGCGGCGATCTACGCAGCACGAGCGATGCTGGAGCCGGTACTGATCCAGGGCATCCAGCCGGGCGGGCAGCTCACCATCACCACCGATGTCGAGAATTACCCGGGCTTCGCCGACGTGATCCAGGGCCCCTGGCTCATGGAACAGATGGAAAAGCAGGCGGCGCATGTCGGCACCAAGATCGTCACCGATCTCGTGAGCAGGCTCGAGCTGTCGCAGCGGCCGTTCCGCCTGACCTGCGATAGCGGCGATGTCTATCTCGCCGAAACCGTCGTGCTCGCCACCGGCGCGCAGGCGCGCTGGCTCGGGCTGCCGTCGGAAGAGAAGTTCAAGGGTTTTGGCGTCTCGGCCTGTGCAACCTGCGATGGCTTCTTCTATCGCGGCAAGGAGGTCGTGGTGGTCGGCGGCGGCAACACCGCGGTCGAGGAAGCGCTGTTCCTCACCAACTTCGCCTCGCAGGTCACCGTGGTGCATCGCCGCGATCATTTCCGCGCCGAGCGCATCCTGCAGGATCGCCTGTTCAAGCATCCGAAGATCAAGGTGGTCTGGGACAGCGCCGTCGACGAGATCCGCGGCGCCGAGAACCCGACCAAAGTCACCCATGTACGCTTGAAGAACGTCAAGACCGGCGCACTGACCGAAGTGCCGGCCGACGGCGTCTTCATCGCCATCGGTCATGCGCCTGCGACAGACCTCGTCAAGGGCCAGATCAAACTCAAACCCTCCGGCTATGTCGAGGTGGCGCCGAATTCGACTGCGACCTCCGTGCCCGGGCTGTTTGCCGCCGGCGACGTGGCGGACGAAACCTATCGCCAGGCGGTGACGGCCGCCGGCCTCGGCTGCATGGCAGCGCTCGAGGCCGAACGCTTCCTGGCTTTGCGCGCGAGCGATCGCGCGGCGGCGGAATGATCATGGCTAGAACACGCGATGGATTTACGGACATGGACTGGGACAAGCTGAAGGTGTTTCACGCAGCGGCGGAAGCGGGCAGCTTCACGCATGCCGGCGAGCAGCTTGGCCTCTCGCAATCGGCGGTGTCGCGGCAAGTCAGCGCGCTGGAGCAGGAGCTTTCGGTCTCGCTGTTCCACCGCCACGCCCGCGGCCTGATCCTCACCGAGCAGGGCGACCTCCTGTTCCGCACCGCCCACGACGTCTTCATGCAGTTGCAGGCGGCGCGGGCAAAACTCACCGACAGCCGCGAGCGGCCGAGCGGCGATCTCAAGATCACGACGCCGCCCGCGCTCGGCATCAATTGGCTGATCCCGCGGCTCGACGAATTCACCGCGCTCTATCCGGACATCCGGATCTCGCTGATCGTCACCGACGAGGATCTCGATCTCTCGATGCGCGAAGCCGACGTCGCGATCCGCACCCGCAAGCCGACGCAGCCGGACCTGATCCAGCGCAAGCTGTTCTCGATCGGCTTCCACGCCTATTGCTCGCCGGAATACATCAAGCGCTTCGGCACGCCGCGCACGCTCGACGACCTCGACTCGCACCGCATCATCATGCTCGGCGACTCCCAGGTTCCGACCCATCTGCAGAACCGAAGCTGGCTGATCGATGCCGGCCGCAACGGTTCGGGTCCGCGCGAGCCCTACTTCAAGGTCAACAACATCCTGGGGTTGGTACGCGCCTGCCAGCAGGGCCTCGGCATCGCAGCGCTGCCGGATTATCTGGTCGAGGAAGACAGCCGCCTGGTGCAGCTCTTCGGCGAGTCCGACTCGATCCAGCTCGACACCTACTTCGTCTATCCGGAAGAGCTGAAGACGGTGGCGCGGGTGCAGGTCTTCCGCGACTTCGTGGTCAGCAAGGCGCAGCGCTGGCCTTCGTAGTCGGCCGCATTTCATAGAGGCCCCGGACTCCGCATGTCTGACATGCGGCTCGGATGGTTGCTGCATGGCGCCGATGAGGATCATAGTGCTCGTGCGCTGAGCGGTCGCGCTACGCTTATGTCCCCCTCCTCCAGTGGTGCGGAAGCTCAGTAATCCCTCTTGGAAGGTGATTGTGTCGGCCTCACGTGGCCAATACCTTAAGCCGGGCTCGATCGAGCCCGGCTTCTTTTCGCCTTCTGCCCGCTAACATGCATTGACAACCTCCGGCTGTCCCAGCAGTATCGCAACATGATCACGAATTCGTGCGCAGTTCTGTCGTCGAAAAAAGCTCCCCATGCGGGGAGCCGAGATCGACGCGCGCGATAGAGTTAAATCGACCGAACCGATCCCGAAGACCCCGCCGCCTGGACGGGGTTTTTTGTTGGTCCCGTCTCCGGCGTTTCACGCACCTTAAGGAGAAGGACCATGACTGATCTATCCGACCCATTGCAGGGCCTGTGGCTGCCCCTCGTCACGCCGTTTCGCGACGGCAGGCTCGACGAGCCATCGCTGCGCCGTCTGGTGCGGCACTACGCGAGCGGCCCGGTCGACGGGTTGATCCTGGGCGCCACATCGGGCGAAGGCATGTCGCTCGATATGAGCGAGCTCGAACGGCTGGTCGCGCTGGTACGGGCGGAGATCAACGATATCAGGCGCTATGTGCCGATCTGTCTCGGCCTCTCCGGTGCCAGCACCGCCAAGCTCAAGGATGTGCTGGACGAGACGGCGGCCTGGCCGATCGACTTCTACCTGATCGCAAGCCCCTATTACGTCAGGCCGTCGCAGCGCGGCCTGCTGCAGCATTTCACCGCGCTGGCCGATCACGCCTCGTGGCCGCTCCTGATCTACAACATCCCCTACCGGACAGCGGTCAACGTCACCAACGAGACGCTGCTCGAGCTCGCAGAGCATCCGAACATCGTCGGCATGAAGGATTGCTGCGCCGACCGCGCGCAATCGATCGACTTCCTCAAGCGCCGCCCTGCCGGCTTCCGCGTGCTGACCGGCGAGGATGCGCAAGTTTTCGACGCGCTCAGCGACGGGGCCGACGGCGCGATCCTGTTGTCGGCGCATGTCGAGACGGACGCCTTCGCCTCGGTACGGACGCTGCTGAGGCAGGGCAAGCGCGATGCGGCAGCGGCAGCGTGGCAAGGCATCGCCGACCTGACGCGCCTGTTGTTCGTCGAGCCCAGCCCGGCGCCGGCCAAGCATTGGCTGTGGCGCACGGGCCTGATCGACAGCGCGGAGGTGCGGCTGCCGATGGTGGGGGTGAGCGCGGCGCTTGCGGCGAGGCTGGATGCTGAGATCGAGCGGCGGGCATCGGCGCTGGCAAGCGTGTAGAGCACAATGAGATGAGCTCAAATTGCTTCCGCGATGGACGCTGCACTCCCTCTCCCGCTTGCGGGGGAGGGCCGGGGTGGGGGTGCTTCCGCGATGGGACTTTCCGTGGGGAGAGAGCCCTCACCCGGCGCTGCGCGCCGACCTCTCCCGCAAGCGGGAGAGGTGAAGGAAAGTCGCTGCTTCAATCCAGCTTCACCCTCGCCAGCCGCAGCGCGTTGCCGATGACGCTGACGGAGGACAGCGCCATCGCGGCGGCGGCGATGATCGGGGACAGCAGGATGCCGAACACCGGATAGAGCACGCCGGCCGCGATCGGCACGCCGGCGGCGTTGTAGACGAAGGCGAACATCAGGTTCTGGCGGATGTTGCGCATGGTCGCGACCGACAATCGCCGTGCCCGCACCAGGCCACGGAGATCGCCGGTGAGCAGCGTCACGCCGGCGCTCTCGATCGCGACGTCGGTGCCGCCGCCCATGGCAACGCCGACATCGGCGGCAGCCAGCGCCGGCGCGTCGTTGACGCCGTCGCCGACCATCGCGACGATACGGCCCTCGCCACGCAGCCGCTGCACCACCTCGCTCTTGCGGTCCGGCAGCACGCCGGCCTCGACCTCATCGATGCCGAGGCGCTTCGCCACCGCGCGCGCGGTGGTCGCATTGTCGCCGGTCAGCATCACGACGCGCAGGCCATCGCCGCGCAGCGCCGCCAGCGCGTCCCTGGCCGACGGCTTGATCGGATCGGCGATCGCGATCACGCCGGCCACCCGCCCGTCGACCGCGACATAGATCGCGGTCGCGCCGTCCTGCCGCGCGGTTTCCGCGGCCGCATCGAGCGTGCTGGTTGCTATCTTCAGTTCGCCCATCAGCATGGCATTGCCGAGCGCGACCTGTTTGCCTTCGATCGCGCCCGTCGCCCCCTTGCCGGACGGAGAGGTGAAGCCGCTGACTTCGGCGAGCGCAAGCTCGCGCTCCTTGGCGGCGTTCAGGATCGCCAGTGCCAGCGGATGCTCGCTGCCCCGCTCGACGCTTGCCGCAAGACGCAGCAGTTCGGTCTCGTCAAACTCCGTTGAAGCGATCACACCAACCACCTTCGGCTTGCCCTCGGTGAGCGTGCCGGTCTTGTCGAGCACCAGCGTATCGATGCTCTCCATCCGCTCCAGCGCCTCGGCGTTGCGGATCAGGATGCCGGAATGCGCGCCGCGTCCGACGCCGACCATGATCGACATCGGCGTGGCGAGCCCGAGCGCGCAGGGACAGGCGATGATCAGAACGGTGACGGCCGCGACCAGGCCGAAGGTGAAGCGCGGCTCCGGCCCGAACGCCGCCCAGGCGGCGAAGGCCAGCACCGCGACCACGATCACCGCGGGCACGAACCAGCCGGCGACCCGATCGGCCAATCGCTGGATCGGCGCGCGCGAGCGCTGCGCCTTCGCGACCATGTCGACGATCCGCGCCAGCATGGTGTCGCGCCCGATCTTTTCGGCCTGCATGACAAAGCCGCCGCTCTGATTGACGGTGCCGCCGATCACCCGGTCGCCCTCGTTCTTGGAGACCGGCATCGACTCGCCGGTGACCATGGATTCGTCGAGCACTGCATGGCCTTCGGTGACAATGCCGTCGACCGGCACCTTCTCGCCCGGACGCACGCGCAGGCGATCGCCGACCGCGATCGCCTCGATCGCGACGTCTTCATCGCCATGCTCGGTGATGCGCCGCGCCGTCTTCGGCGCCAGCCCGAGCAGCGCGCGGATCGCGCCCGAGGTCTGCGCGCGCGCCCGCAATTCGAGCACCTGCCCGAGCAGCACCAATACCGTGATCACGGCGGCCGCCTCGAAATAGACCGCGACCTGGCCGTGCATGTCGCGGAAGGCCGGCGGGAACAGGTTCGGAAACAGCGTGCCGACCACGCTGTAGACATAGGCCACGCCGACGCCCATCGCGATCAGCGTGAACATGTTGAGGTTGCGCGTCACGACCGACTGCCAGCCGCGCACGAAGAACGGCCAACCGGCCCACAGCACCACCGGCGTCGCCAGCACGAACGAGATCCAGTTCGCCCAACCCATCGGCACCAGTTCTAAGCCGCCGACATGGCCGGCCATCTCGATCGCGAATACCGGCGACGTCAGCACCAGCGCGATCCAGAACCGGCGCGTCATGTCGACGAGCTCCGGATCGGGCTTGTCGTCGAGCGTCACCTCCTCCGGCTCGAGCGCCATGCCGCAGATCGGGCAGGAGCCCGGCCCGAGCTGCCTCACTTCCGGATGCATCGGGCAGGTGTAGATCGTGCCGGCCGGCAGCGCCGGCTCGCTCTCGCGGGGTTTTAGGAATTTCTCAGGTTCGGCCGCAAACCGTTCGCGGCAGCGCGCGCTGCAGAAGAAGTAATCGTCGCCCTTGTAGCTGAAGCGATGCTTTGCCGTCGCCGGATCGACCTTCATGCCGCAGACCGGATCTGTCGCGAGCGCGCCGTTGTCGTCCGCTGCACCGTGCTTGCCGCCGCAGCAGCCAGCCGCCGGTGTGCCGTGATGATGATGCGCGTGCCCCTCATGCGCGTGATCGTGACCTGCCTCTACCATGGCAAACTCTTCCCGGCCGAACTCCGGCCCTTGAACCTGATACCCTATGGGGGTATATGAGCCCTATGCGTGACGAGATCAAGAGTTCCTGTCTAAAACGGCTGAAACGGATCGAAGGCCAGATCCGCGGCCTCGCCAAGATGGTCGAGGACGATCGCTATTGTATCGACGTGGTGACCCAGATCGGCGCTGCGCGCGCGGCGCTGCGGCGGGTCGAGGAGGAAGTCCTGCGCGACCATGTCGCCCATTGCGTCGAGCACGCGATCTCCTCCGGCGACAAGGCCGACCAGCGCCAAAAGATTGCCGAGTTGATGGACGTGATCGGCCGCGCCGATCGGTGATGCTCTCGCTTCCCCTCGAACAGCGTCAAGCGCGGCGGACCCCCATCCCAGCCTTCCCCCTTTCAGGGGGAAGGAGCGCAGCGGGTAAACGGCTGCGTGGTCACCTCCCCTTGAAAAGGGGAGGTCGGTTTGCGCGTCAGCGCAAGCCGGGTGGGGATCAGCTCTCTCCACACGCGCAAGAAGAGGCCGCCGCGCCGTGGTTAATCCGCGGTAGCGCCTGCGGTCAAATCCGAGCGAAATTGCGAGCGGGAACTTAAAACCATTCGCGTATCGATCGCCCCGCCAAAGAATATGGGGCGCATCGTGCACAAAGAATTTGATCCAATTTCAGACCATCAAGGATTTACGACCGGCGACATCCTCTGGGCGCTCGGCATCTGGTCGGTGATCCTCACCCTCTCGCCGGTGATCATCCTCTACATGCTGATGGTGGCGTGAGCGTCATCACGCACTCCGTCATTCCGGGGCGCGCGCAGCGCGAGCCCGGAATCCATTTATCCGCAGATTGCGCGGAGCAATGGATTCTCGGCTCATCGCTTCGCGATGCCCCGGAATGACGGGGAGCATTGGCGCTGGCCACGAACAGCCACCCACCAACAAAAACGCGCGGAGGGCCGCGCGTTTTTGTCAGTCTGGAGCGCCTGTCGTGATCAGGCCGCCTGCTTGTGCATCGCGCCGCTTGCCGATGCCGCGCCGCGGATCGCCTTGATCGAACGTTCGATCGCGGCCCACAGCCGGCCGACCTCGGCGGCGGCGCGCCCCTCTGCATCATATTCGCGGGCGCCTTCACCATGGCTCAAAGCCATCAGGAGATCGGCGCGGTTGGTGATCTGTCCGCTCCACACCGGTGCACGGAATTTCGCCAGAGACTCGCGCGCGATCGTGACGATCGGGCTTTCGGCACCATCGCGCTGGGCCGGCGCGCCGTTGATCACGACCGCGTAGGGCTTGCGCGATGAACGGCAGTTCTGGATCGTTTCCTGCACCGCGTTGACGTCGAACACGCCAGGCCGCGCCGGAATGATCACCATGGTCGCATTCTTGATGGCGTCGTCGACGACGGCCGACAGGTTCGGCGGCGTGTCGATGAACACCCACTCGATTCCGTCGCGCTTGGCTGCGGCGACGATGCCGCTCACGGAATTGACCGCGGTCTTGATCGGCGGTTCGTTGGTGCCGCGCAGCTTGTGCCACAGCGTCAGCGAGCCCTGCGGATCGGCGTCGATCAGCAGACAGGGCTTGGTCGATTTGTGTACATGGGCAGCCAGGTGAGCAGCCAGGGTGCTTTTGCCCGAGCCCCCCTTACGCGAAGCAAAAACAATCACGTTCATTACGTTGGCCTCCAGATTGACCCCAGACCACGAAAATGAATCAGCGTGGTGATTCGCGAAAGCACAAATTTGCGAACAATGCGGCGTGAGCCGCAAATTGCCGGAAAATGTTGTTGTTTGAGTCACACCCTGCGGCGCACACAACCGGCAATAGAAGCCGATGCGGGTTTTTTCGGCGGATTACGGCACGTTTTTGGCGCGCTGACGCTCGGTCCACTTGCGCTCAACCCACCCGAGAGTCCGTGCGGTCGGCTTTTGTAACACTGGCACGTCCTGTGCGAACAAAAGGAGTCCAAGCGGCAGCATCCAGAGCCCGAGCACCGGCAGGAAGCTGAAGACGCCGCCGAACATCAGGAGAATGGCAAGCGGCATCCGCGCATAACGCGACGACGGCCTGCGCAGCCACGCGACGAACCTGGCGGGCCGCGTCGGCAGCTTGCCTTCGAGCCAGGCAAAGTGCCGGTCTATTTCCATCTTGTAATGTTCGCTCACCGGATTCTCCTCGCGCGAGAAGATGTTGACGAGCGAAGCCGCCGCAAGGCGTCAGTCTGTCGCGCGCACAGGACTTGAAACGGCGCCCGCGCGATTCGTGCCGGAGAATCGCGCTGCTTCGCGGTTCGCGATGGCGCTTTAATTTTCGGGTCTGGCGCGCCGCCTGCGTTCGCGTCGTTCCTCCGGGTCAGGACCGAAGAACACGCGGCATGGCGGCGAGAGCTGCGCCTTGTTGCGGATCATGCAGGCGGTGATCATATCGACGTCCGGAATGAACGCACTGCAGAGTCGCATCGCATCGGGCGAGCAAGCCTGCTGCTGCTCGGGCGTGTAAGCAGCGCTGGGTCGCGGCCACATCGCGAGCATCACCGTCGCGGCCAACAGCAAACCGAACCTGAAATAAGTGGAGCCGACAATCGTCATTGTTCCTCTCGCGTCGCGTCGCGGGAAGTGTCGGTGAAGGTCGTGGCCTTGGCAAGGCGACGCGGAGGGAACATCACAGCCAAAGCGCATCGACCTCCCTCCGACGGCAATGATGACTTCATGCGTGATACCGTTGGGCGGCGGCACTGCTGCCCGCCAGCTTTCGCCTTGATAAACCTACTTTTTTGCGCGCTCACGACATCACGTCGTGCAGGAATTTATATTCCGTACAGCCCTCGGGGCGGTGGTGTTGCGGCGGCGCTGCAGGCGGCACGAAAAAAGCTCGGAACACTCACTTTGCCGGCATCGTATGGCGCAATTGGTGCGCGATGCAGCGAGGCAGGCTTTCTGGCTGGCGTTGCATCGCGTGATCCGCGGCATTGATCTAAGTCAACATGCACTTCTTGCCGTCCTTGCCTATGGGCGCGTGGCCTTGGCACCAGCCTGGGCGAGCTGAGGGCTTTCCGGATTATCGCCAGGCCCGCCTCGAACGGAGCGAGACCGCATCACGCTGCAACCAACGTCTTCAAGGAGGCAAACTATGCTGGGTACGCGGACATTGTTGGCGGTCGCTATTCTTCCATTCCTTGCAGCCGCATCATGGGCACAAACAGCAAAACCAATGGATAGGACCCAAGCCATACGCGCTGAATGCTTCAGGCAGGCCAATGAGGCGGCAAGAGCCCAAGTGGGCATGGCTTCTGCCAATCCCGCCGCTGCGGCCGAAGGGAACTCTGTCGGGGCGAATGCCTATTACTCCTGCATTCGCAAAAACGGCCTCCGGCGGTAAGCACGCCCTCGGCGAGGATCGCTCTCCCCTGCATTCTGGTGGCGCCGCCGCTGTCCTCGGGATGCGGCGGCTCGCTGCTTCGCGTCTGATCGCGTGGTGGGCGGATAACTTCAAATGAGCTTCGCGACCAACACCGTAGAGCTGTGCATGCTCTTCACGCACATCCTCGGACATGGCTTTGTGCGCGAATCGTCGCCGGCCTTCTCGGCTCAATGCGATCGTGCGCAATGCCATTTGTCGCGCTTTCGTGAGGCGCAACGGCATCAGGCTTATCAGTAAGCTGGTTATCCGCCCCAGGTAAGAGCGAGTCGTCTAGACTCAATAAAACCGGGCTTTTTTGAATCCGCGGTGAGTCGGATTTCGCAATAACAGCGAGTCGAAACCGCGGGCTTTCAGGATAACAGCGAGTCGATGTACTTCGATCTACCTCTAAGCCATTCTACTATCTATGTTTATTGGCGCGTCTTACGTTGGCTCTTCGTGGTACCATCACTACGTGATGGCACCTGCGGCTGGGACCCAGCCTACCGGTTTGTTTGCCGAGGCCTGCCTTATTCGGCTTCAGCAGATGAGGAGCCATCACCGGCGTTGACCGGACCTGCCGCGCGCGGACTCGCGCTCATGATCGTGTCGTACGATACCGGACTCCACTTTCTGGTCTCGCGGTCGAATTCCACGAACTGCCCACCGTGCACGGAAAATATCCGAAATTGCGGAAAGCAAGCGAAGGCGGCGTCTCGGTCGACTTCTCCCTCGCCGCCGGTGAAATGCCTGACGAGGATCGGGCCGAAGGCGAATATTCCGACCGTGCGGTAGCCGCGAACGAGCCACTCGTTGCTGGTTCTGCGCTCGTCGATACTCCGTGCGCAGCTTTCCGAGGTAGGAGTGTAGCCGCCCGATATGATTTCGCCGGTTGACGGGTTGAACGAGGTGCCGTCGTCGTTGGCCCCAACGGTGACAACGGAGTCGTTCGAAGGGATATCGACAATGATGCCGATGCTGCCACCGGCATTCGCGTCCGCAGGGTGCATGTCGGGATGCTGATATGGCCCGACATCGCCGGCCATGATCGTGCTGAAGGAGAGCGGGACGTCGGCCAGACCGGCCGCCTGCCGAAGGTCGTCAGGAAAGACTAGGCCGGGGTGGTTGCTCATCAGCGTCGAGAAATGGACCAGCAGTGCCTGGCGCTCCCGGAGGAAAGACCGGATTGAGAAGTCGGTCTGGCTGGGCGGCGTGGTTTCGGTGGTGTCTTGAGTGTTCATGGGTATCCTTCTTGGGACCGTTGATATCGTCCTCAGGTTCCGGTCAGGCCTTGGGAAGGACCCCAGGAATTGGGGATCGTTGTATTTAGAAATCGGCAGACTTTGCCCGGGGGATTCCGGCGCCAAAGCCGAGAATATTTTTGCGTTCCTGGCAGACCTCTTGGCGCCCGGACAAGGTCCGCCTTCCTAATGGAAATCGCGATCTTAACCCTCGAGGACCCGGCCCGAAGTTCCTAGGACGCGAGGCTTCCGGACGAGCAACACGGTGGTCGCCCGGAAGATTTGCTCACTACGCCATCATGAGCCGGGGCGGACCTGATTTCTCCCGTAGCTGAGATCCCTCAGGACTCCCGCCGGCATCCGAACGTTGCCCACGGACGTGACCATCAGCGGCAACAGGTCGATCAGCAGCGGCAATCCGGTGATACCGAACGACTTCAGGCGGACCTCTTCCTCGGCCTGGCGATGCCGATCCTCCCACGGTGCGGTGGCATCTTCCCAGAACCACATTTCGTCCTGGTGCTTGATCCAGTCTGTCGATGGGACCTGCTGCGGCCGCTGTCCGTCGCGCAGGCGCCAGAGTGGAGCGTAATCTCGCGAGAACAGGACCTTGCTGCCGTCCGACTCCGTCCAGGCGCCGTAGACGAAGTAAAGCCGGTGCGGCAGAAACGGCGGCAGCGGATCGCGAGGAATGGAGATCTCCTCGCGCGTGCAGATCCCACAGCGATTATCGGTGATGATCTGCACCGGGGAATCGCGCTCACGGCCGAAGTCGGCCGTCAGCATGGCAAGGCGCCGGGGTCCGGCGAAGCTCCCGCGGAAACGAACGGTGGTCCCCGCCATTCCAGAAGCGGGCCAATCGCCGGTCGCCTTCCAGCACTGCAGGCGGATCGCGAACTGATCCTCGATGGTGCCGGGTCACCGGTCAGTCTGGACGCCAACAGGACGTACAGCGCCTCCCCGGCCGTGATGTCGAGAGCCCGGGCGAGCTTCAACGTCAGGTCGGCGCTGCGGCTGCGGAAGTCCCCGCGGGAAAGGTCTTGGTCGAGCGGCACCGGCGGCTGGGCGGAGTGGGCAAACTCCAGTTCGTGCCAGTCGCGATAGCCGAGCACCGTAGCGAGGCCGTTCTGAACCTTCGACAGCGGTAGGCGATCTCCGAGCAGCCGGGCAACGCGTTTCGCGGCCTTTTTGGGTCGGTCGAGATTGGGATAATGGAAGCGCATGACAGTCCTCATCGCGGGCGCGCGATATGGCGAGACAGGTCCACTTGGCTCAAGGCGCCCTAGAAAAGGATGTCCATTGAGAGTTAGTTGCGATTAGTCTGTCCTGCCCCGAAGGCTTCGCCAATGTGGACGGCCCGGCTGGACAAGCCGGTACCCGGACAGAATGGATGACGGACGCCGATTGTCAAGGATCGGTCCAGGCGAAACGCTCGGGCATCGCACGCGCCTCCATCCGCAATGGTTGGGACCGGCCGCTCATAACGGCCTAGGTGCAGATTCGGATTCTTGTGCGGACACCCAAAGGTTGTTTCCTGTACGGACAACGAAAGAACGACTCGATTTCGCTTTAAGAACGACTCGATTGCTCCCTTAAGACGGACTCGATTTCCCATCCTGCTGACACAACTTAGGATTTTGCCTCGATTTTTACGCCGCTTTCTTTAACGCCGAAAAACCGAGGGGGTCTGTTCGCACTCGCGTAGCTTTTCGCCGGAAAATCGGCAGCCGAAAGCGAAGCTCCAAGAAGACCTCTGAGCGCCTGCTAGATCGCGGGCTGATCGAAAAGTTGGAGAAGGTCCACTTCGGCGATGGTTTACCTTCGCTTCTTACCGCTAGGCCGCGGAAGCACGCCGTCGAGCTCGCGTAGCCTGTAGGAATCCTCGTCCCATTGTTTTCGTTCCGGAGTCGGCGCCGACAGCTGCTCGTCATCGAACCGCTGACCGAAGCGCTTGATGCGCCCGATGCGCTGCTCCAGGCGCGAAGGATTCCAGGGTAGGTCGATGTTGATCAGGGTGCCCAGGGTCTGGAGGTTCAGGCCTTCGCAAGCCGCATCGGTCGCCACCACCAGGCGGATCGTTCGATCCTTCACGGCCTTTTTGATCTGCTCACGCTCGACGCTCTTCCACTCGCCGCTGATGTACATGCCGGACTTGCCGGCGCCGGCGTACACCGCGATCGGCTCGTCCGGGATCCGCTGCGTCAGCGCCTCGCCCACCCACTTGCCCTTCGGAAGCCAAGGATCTGGACGTTCCAGGAGGTAGTACAGGACGGCATCGAGCTTGGCGTCCGTCAGATGCGGCGAGAGGACGTCGATGATTGCTTGGAGCTGGCGGACCTCTTCGTCCACGAAATCCAGGTTCTCGTCGCCGAGCTCGAGTTCCATCTCCTCGTCGTCCAGAGCGCGGCCGGAGAGCAGCTTCTCGGCGGTGGCCAGGCCGCTGCGTTGCGCCGCGTATGTCTGGACCGGAAGAGTACCATCCCTCCTGCGCGACTTTGATGGTTAGAACTAGCCGTCCATAACAGTCTGGGTGCAGGTTCGGATCCTGCCGGGCCCACCATGGTCCAAATCATGTGTACGGACAACGAAAGAACGACTCGATTTCGCTTTAAGAACGACTCGATTTCGCTTTAAGAACGACTCGATTGCTCCCTTAAGACGGACTCGATTTCCCATCCTGCTGACACAACTTACGATTTTGCCTCGATTTTTACGCCGCTTTCTTTAACGCCGAAAAACCGAGGGGGGTCTGTTCGCACTCGCGCAGCTTTTCGCCGGAAAATCGGCAGCCGAAAGCGAAGCTCCAAGAAGACCTCTGAGCGCCTGCTAGACCGCGGGCTGATCGAAAAGTTGGAGAAGGTCCACTTCGGCGATGGTTTACCTTCGCTTCTTACCGCTAGGCCACGGAAGCACGCCGTCGAGCTCGCGTAGCCGGTAGGAATCCTCGTCCCATTGTTTTCGTTCCGGAGTCGGCGCCGACAGCTGCTCGTCATCGAACCACAGCAGTGTCAGTGTCTGGTCCCAATGTCCCAAATGCAGCGCATCTTCGAAGAGCGCTCCATCCCGCGCAATATCCTCGAACCATGAATCCGGATCGGCGTCCTCGACGCCCGACGGCGCTTCGCCGGCGCGAACACGGGCGCTGTAGGAGTCCGTCGGCAGAGGCGAGCCTGGCCTGATCCACCCCTTCGCTTCGCGGAGCCGGGCAGAGCGGGCGCTGTACCGGACCTTGCCTCCCTCGGAGACGACGAAGGCACACAGTTCGCGAGAAAAGGTCGCGAAACGCGAGCCAGTGGAGATCACGGACGCGTCGAACTCGTCCGCCAAGCTGCTGATCGCCGAGATCGAGATGTCGGCGCCGTCGACGCGCGGCTTGAACAGCTGATACGGCAGGAGCAGCTCGGCCGCAAAAACATCGCAAGCGATCTCGCCTGGGGGACGGCGCGAATAGCTCCAGCTCGGCGTCGCATGATCGGAATTAATCTCAAGGACGACGTGGGCCACCTCATGACAAACGCTGAACCGCTGGCGCCTCCCGTTATGGGCGCAATTCACACAAATGCGGTACTTGCCCCTCTTGTCGCGGAAGGACCAGGCGTCCTCGTTCTCCTCCAACGCCTCTTTGAGCACTTCCCCGCCGATCTGCGAGGCGTAGGCATCGACCGAAACCGGCAGGGCCAACGGTCCACAACGCCTGATGAACTCACGCGCCTTTATAGCGATACTGAGTTCATCGATCATCGCTTGCCTTCCTATTTCATGAATTTGCGGATGCGGGCGAGCGACGTAGCGTAGTCGGGGCGCGCGCCGCGGTTCACGGTCGTCGTCAGCATGTGAAATTCTTCGAAGTCGATGTCTGGATCGCCCCGCACGAATTCGATCAGCTTGACGTCGATATTGGCGTGGTTGACGAGGAAGCGAAGTATCTCCGCGTCGCGCTCGGGCGGCGTCAGCGCCGATATCAGCTTGCCGACCACTTCGTCCGAGGGAGCCTCTTTCGTGCCGGTCTCGAGGCGATAAATGTAGGCGTGGTCGACGCGGCTGCGCTCAGCGACCTCCCGCAAGCTCATGCCGCGGCGGTCCCGCAGATCCCTCAACCAGATCCCAAGCGCCGTTTCCGGCATCCGTCCTCCCGACAAAATCTTGCCACAATCATACTGTTGTCTGGCTGGACAACACGCCCTTACCCGCTGCGCGGACTGGGCGTTTTTAAGAGCCCGGGTGTTGTCTGGCTGGACACCAGCTATACAGCCCCGAGCGCGGAATGCAAGCGCCGAAAGGCAGGAAAGGCACTGGAATGTCTGTCGAAGTCGTCGCGCATTTGGTGCGCATCCATATCAACCGCGAGCCCTACGACTCGCCGAACGCCACGACTGGCGAAGCCCTCTACGGGCTCGCGCAGATCCCTCCCCATGAGCGGCTGTACCGGGAGGTCAATGGGGACAAGGAAGACAAGCCGATCCCCCGGGACGCCGAGACCATTCACCTGAAGGAAAACGCGCACTTCTACAGCCAGAAGGTGTTCGAGATCTTCGTCAACACCGACGAGCACGAGATCGAGCAGAAGCACATCTCGT
The DNA here is from genome assembly GCF_054063735.1 of Bradyrhizobium sp. USDA 10063. Lineage (NCBI taxonomy): Bacteria > Pseudomonadati > Pseudomonadota > Alphaproteobacteria > Hyphomicrobiales > Nitrobacteraceae > Bradyrhizobium > Bradyrhizobium sp. USDA 10063. The sequence goes on from NZ_JBSSGP010000002.1 coordinate 4,015,339, forward strand.
ACGCCCAGGTTGTCGAGCTCTATCTCGGCAGCGGCGGCAGCCCGTCGAACGAATACCTCGTGAAGTATTCCCACGGCCCCGCGGAGAACCCGAGCGGCACTTTGGCTCCTGGACAGAAGGTTACTGTGAAAGATGGCATGCGCTTTAGAGTTGCCGGAACTGGCGAGTCATAATCCGTTCGTCCAGGATCTCGAGGAGCTCGGCTACGAGCTTGGCTTCGTGGGCGGCTACTTCGTCATCTACGGCTTGCCCCATCTGGACGATCAGGGCGCGCTTCAGCATGGCGATTGGGCCAGCCCGCTGGACCTGAATAACGCCGTGATCGACCCGCCGTCCGATCATCAGGCATGGTGGCGAGGTACCAGACCGTTCGACCAGGAAGGGCGCCAGATCAGACTAGGCGGGGGACCGAATCCTGTGACGATCGCTCCGGATCTCGTCGCCAATCAATCGTTCTCGTTCAAGCTGCAGGAAAACGGCGAGAACCGCCCCTATCGCTCGTTCGAAGAGAAGGTGCAGACCTATCTCGACGCGATCACCGCCCCCGCGCTCGCCGCCTATCCGGACGCGACGCCCCTGCGCGGCATCGCCGTAAAGGCGGCGGCGCAAGGCAGCCCCCTGCGTTTCCCGGACACGATGTCCTCAAGGTACCATATGAACGACATCTCCTCCCTGCTTCGCGGAAAGTGCGTGGCGATCATCGGCCTCGGCGGTACAGGATCCTACATCCTGGATTTCATCGCGAGGACGCATCTCGATCGCATCGCGCTGTTCGACGATGACAAGGTGCACGTCCACACGATCTTCCGGATACCGGGCTTCGTTCCCCGCGCCATCGGCGAGCTCAAGGTGAACGCGCTGGCCCGACAGTACGGAAACTGGCATGCGGGATTGGAGCCGGTGCCGGAACGCATCGCCGCCGCCAACATCGAACGGCTGAGCGCCTTCGACTTCGTCTTCGTGTCCGTCGACGACGGACCGGCCCGCCTCCTGATCGTCGATTGGCTCAGCTCGCGCGGCATTCCGTACGTCGATTGCGGCATGGGACTCGATCGATCCCTCGTCGGCCTGAGCGGATTCGTCCGCGTGACCGGCACCGACCGCAAGGCCTTCGACGACAACGTCGGAACCGCGCGGCTGCCGACGGAGAACGCAAAGGCCAACGAATACCGCAAGCAGGCGCAGATCACCGAGCTGAACGCTCTCAACGCCGTCATGGCCGTGATCAGGTTCAAGCAGCACTTCAAACTGCTCGAACGCCTCGACGAGGCAACCTGCAGCATCTTCGACACCGCCACGCTGGAGGTCGACAAGCAAGATGACCGCGATGCGCTTCACTTACCAAGCTGTCGAGCGCTTGCCGAAGCAGCTTGCGGAGGGCGTGCTATATCACTCCGAGGAGTTCGAGGTGGCTGCCCTTTCCTGCGCGTGCGGCTGCGGGCATCGGGTCATGCTGCTGGTGCCCGACAGCCACCAGGTGTTTGCTCAGAACGGCACTCCTACCGTCCTGCCCTCGATTTCGGTCTGCGATGCGCCTTGCAAATCGCACTACATCATCGCGGGCGGCAAGGTCGAATGGCTGCCTGCGTTCTCGGCGGCTCAGGCGTCAACCGTCATGCGCAATCAGATCGCGCGTCATGTCGTTCACGACGAGCGGCACCGGCCGTGGATCAGCCGAATCTGGATTGCGATCTCGCGTGCTTTCGTCAAGCTCAGGTCGGCGCTGCCCATATAGCACCGCGCAGTGGTCGACCAGCGTTAGCCCGGCCTTGGGACAGCTTCTTCCCGCTTGGCCTGGCTGCGCAAGCCTGGATACGCGAGCGGCCGGGGCAACAATTGGGTGAAGAAGACCTGCGCGCAACGGGAGACCTTGACCATAGCCGGCTTCGCCCTGGAAGACGGCAAATGGGACGGCATCTATCTCGGGCGACACAAGGGTGCCGACCTGGTCTATGCCGGAAAGGTAGACTATGGCTTCGACAAGGCCACTACCGCCGCCCTGCAGAAGCGGCTGAAGCCGTTGATCCGCAAGTCGCAGCCCTACGCAAAGCGCATCGCGCGCAAGGGCATCTGGGTCGAGCCGAAGCTCACAGCAGAGATCGAGTACCGGGCCAAGTCAGCCGAAGGAAGGTCCGGCACCCGTTTTTCAAGGGACTGCGGGAGGACCTCTGAGGAGCCAATCACGCAGGTCGTTCGTGCGCCACGCCAGATGCCACGGACCGATCGGCAAGGCCACCCTGCAACACGTCCAGCAGCCGCTGCTCGCGCTCGATCCGCCTTTGATAGAGCTGGCGCTCTTTCTCGGTTCTGGCGTTCGCCAGCAGCAGTCGATAGTGTCCAATGACCTCTTCGCTGCCGCGCATAAGGAGGTCGCGAAGGTCGCTCATTGCTAGGCCCCTGCCCCTGCGGGATCTGATGGACCTTGTGTCACCGTAAACGCGACTGGGAAGGACGTGGCGGGAATGGATTCGAGGGAAGACTTCTCCTCGGCGAGGCGGCGTTCGATGAACTGACGTTCGAGCTCCGACAGCTTGGTGCGAAGCAGTCGCCGGTAGCGATGGATGTTGTTGCGGTGCGCGCGAATGCGGGCCAGTTCTTCATCGAGCATCGTCGTCACTCCTGACGGTCGTCGCAATCCTTCATTGAGATGGCCGGAAGAGCTTTCCCGGCGAGAAAATATTCAGGCGCGGATCACTGTCAAGATCCCTCTTGCCGCACATGTGAGTCCTTGAGGCAGGCCCAAGTTTCTCTAGTTGGAGAGAGGCACGGGCAAGACGGGATCGAGTTCCTCCTGCTCGAGCGTCTTGGCATCTTCCCTCGCCAGGTACCCTGCCAGGGTCGCAATCCCTGAGTCCGGCGCACATCGCGCCGGCGCGGACTTTTTAGGCGGCAGCTCGCCAGATCGTTCGGCGATCTCGACGCTCATCAGATGAGGACGAACGGGGCGACCGATGGCGCGTTCGATCGTATGGAAGATCCAAGTGCCGTCAGGATCGATGTCCGACCAATGGAAAAGCGGCGTGCCCTCGGATACCATTCCCGCGATCGTCCGCAGCGCTTGTTGGGTGGAGAGCGAAGGATAGCCGCCTACGTACATCGTCGTTCCGAGTCGACCGGGATCCGCCTCGGCGATGTGTCTGTTGAAGCTTGCGAAGTTCTCGATCGTCAGGATGTAGGCGGGCGGCGCGCGAAAACGGATGCGATCCGCCTCCTTGGGCGTGATTCCGAGATAGTGGGGAGCGGCCCGCGACAGATCGGCCGCGTCGAGGTCGATCCGGCCCGCGATCAGGAGCGGCGGGGCGAACCGCTCCAGCCCGATGGTCCGAAGTGCCTCTCGAGGGCGGGCGGCTGGCGGAAACTCGAGGATCCCGCTGAGAAGCCGCACAACGACGCCTTCTATGTGTTCGAGCGTCTTGCTGTAGCCCACCGTCCTACGCGAAAACGTCTTATAGTCTACGTCGAGATGCTTGTTGTCCAGGATGGCCTGGGCAAGAGCGAAACCGTCACGAAGCTTGTCGGCATCGGACGAGGCGAAGCCATGCCAGCTCTTCCCTCTCCCCCAAGCGTCGGTGATCGAAGGGATAGCCTTGTCCAGGCGTTCATCCAAAGTGAGGCCGGCGACCAGACGCGCGCCGGCGTCTTGCGCGAGCTGTCCTGCGGGAACGCGATCTAGATGACCATAGAGCGCATCGGCCGCGCGGAGCCTCACGTGGGCGATCTGATCCCGTCTGGCCCCCCTTCCCATTCCGAGACTGACGGCGCCGACCTCGCCGGCACGCGCGATTTGCTTCAGGAAGGTGTCGGCGGCCACCACGGAAGGAAATGCGTCGTAGTCCGGATGCGCGATGGGGCTCACGACCCCGCCTTCGTAGCGGTCCAGCAGATCGTTCAGCAGTTCGTTCGCGTCAGTGAAGCGCCGTGCCATGGCTACTCGGCCGCGAGACGCGTGGCGAGCTCATCTTCGGACATCAGGTCCGGGTCGATCGCCATCAGTTCGCGCTTCGCCCTCTCCTTCAGCGCGACTACCGTTGCTCTCGACTGCTCGCCGATGCGATCCACTTCCACGATCGTGTCCATGTGCTCCAGCACCGCGACGCGCTTCTCGAACGGTGCCGCGATCACGAATTGCAGGCCGAGATTCTTATAGAAGCTCATCATCTGCCGTTGGTTCTTGCCGTCCATCTTCGAGAAAGCCTCGTCGAACATGGCAAGCGCGAAGCCCGAAGGCTTTCCGGCACGGCGCTCCGCGCTGCCGTAGACGGCCGCGAGCGACGCGCCGATGGCCACGTAGATCGGAACCTGCTGTTCGGCGCCGGATCCGGTGCCGCGCCGCTGCTCCCAGCGGCTCGAACGTCCGGTCGCGACGTCCTCCATATGGATTTCGAAGGTGTAGAAGTTTCGGTAGTCCTCGAATTGGGTGAAGTCCTTCTCCGGATCCTCGAGCAGCGCCTCGAGCGCCAAGATCGTGTCCTTGTGCGGAAAGTCGTCGGGAACGTCGCCGCGGAACAGCATGTCCAACGCCTCCGGAGACGTCTTGCCGATCTCGATGATCTTCAGGATAGGCTGGAATTCCACCACCTGGGTCCGGTGGAACGAATAACGCTCGTTGTGGAAGGGATGGGCCTGGAGACTGCGTGTCAGCGACTGCAGATCCCGCTCCATTTTACCGATCCGAGAGGTCAACGCGTTGATGAACTCCCCGCGCAACAGCGTGGCGGCTTTCTCGGCCGCTTCACGGGCCTGCCGTTCGTACTGGCGCAACTCGTTCGACTCGATGTCGTCGATCAACTGCGTCATCCAGGGCTTCACCTCCTGGAGAGGCTCGCTTTCGATCCCGACCTGGGAACTGACGCCGAACTCCCCGAAATACATCTCCAGCGCCTCGCGTACCTCCCTCTCGATCTCTCTGCGCCTGTCGTTCGCCTCCCCGACGTCCTTGAGAGATTTCTCCGCGATGACGCGATGACGTTCGACCTCGTTCTTGTGTGGGCGGGCGTCGAGGCGCGCCCGGTGCACGGGGCGGCCTTTCGCCACGGAGTAGAGCGACAGATTCTTGGCGAAGAGGGACCAGGCGATCTTCAGGTTGAGCTGGGAGCCAGGTACGTTTTCGCCGTCGCTCAATCTGCTTTGCGCCGTCCTCACCTCCCCGTCGTGCCTGTTGAAGGCATTCTGCTGGACTTTGCGCTCCGAGAGCCTCGTCTGCTTGAGTTGTTGCTGGGCCTGCTTTTTGTCCCGAAGGCCGCCGTCGCCGGCGCTGTCGAGAGCCGCAAGCCTGGCCTGGGCATCCGCCGCATCGGCTTGAGCCACGGCAAACGCCGCGGCTGCGGCCTTCAGGTCGTCGGAAGGCACATCGCAAAGGGTCTTCAGCGCCATGAATGCACTATCGGCGATTTGAGCTTCCTTTTCTGCCTGCGCCAGCGAGTCCGCCAGATCTTCGGCTCGTTCCTGCAGGGCGCGGAGCGCGCTCGCCTGCGCCGCCTTCCCGATCTTGTACTGCGAGGGGTCGATCGACCGATGCGTCCGGACGAGACCGTCGTCGTAAAGGCCGTCCTTCATGATGGCGCGGCCCGGCCTATTGAACTGGTCCAACGTGTCCGCAAGCCGTACCGAGCCGTATCGGCGCATGATAAACGAAAGCGCATCTGGATCCTGCGTCCGGAAGATCGAGGGGAACGTTCCCCGCTCGGGCTTCGCCCTGAACTGTTCCAGCTTGTTGAGGCTCACAAGGGACGTACGGCGGAACTCGCGTCGCCCTTCCTTGAAAATTCCCGTGGCCGTCCCGATCTGCGACCGGTCGACGAACACCGCATCGCGGTCGCGGCCAAGCAGCGCCTCGGCTGCTCCTGCCCATTCACGTTCGGCGACTTCGATCAGTTCGCAAAGCACGCGCGGCGCCATTCCCTTCTGCCGGAGCCGTTGGCAAAGGAGTTTCGTATCATCCTCCAGATGGGCTCCAGGTCCCCCAGATGCATGCTGCCGGATCCGCTCGATGAGCTCGTTCCGCTCTTTGCGCAGCTTCGACACCTCTGCGATGATCGCTTGGCGCGCCACGTCGACCTCGGCGAGCCGCTGCGCGCCCAAGCCTATCACGGCGGCTTCGGCGGCCGAGACTTCTTCAGAAACCGAGTTGACGGAGCCCGTACTTGTAGCGGCAATGAGCCTCTCGACGGCGGGAATGAGATCGTCGAACCCGTGTCCCGCCATCGCGCACAGCGGCTGCAATCGCCGGATCGTCTCGAGCCGCGCGCCGAAATCGGACGCCGCGCGTTGCGCGGATTGCTCGGCTACCGAGGCGCTCTGCTGCAACGACTTCCTGCCGGTCTTGGCATCGTGCTGCGCGATGGCCTCGGTCAGTCGCTCGATCTCGTCGTCGATCGCCCTGATGTCGTCGTCCAGGAACTTTAGCTCGCCAGTGGCAGCGTCGCGCTGGGCCGTCGCGAGCCGCAGCCTGCTCCTGAATTCGCGGTTGGCGGCCCGCGCCGCGAGCCATTCCGCGCGCTTGGCGATCCACTGTTCGCGGAAAATGATCTCGAATGTCGCCTCCAGGTTTGCGAGAATCGCCCTGAGTTGCTTGAGCGCCTCCAGTTTCAGGCGCATCTTCCGGATGGTATCGCTGATGTTGCGGTAGGTCTGGATCGACTCGCGCAGCTCCTTGATCCCGATCGGACTGTCTTCGAGGATGTAGTTCCGTACGAACTGGGTGGCCGTCTGATTGTGCTCGAGCGTCATGGCGTTGACGATCGACTTCTGCAGCGCGCTCGCGTTCTGCTCGCCCCACGGCGAGTGCGGCAGGAGATGCCGCATGTACTCGCGGACGTAGTCGCCCGCCCGGTCGCGGTGATTGACGAAATTCGCCTCGCCGACCGCCGCGACTATCCTGGCGCGCACGTCCTCCCATTGCGCGGGGAACTGTGACTTCCCCTTCTCTTCGATGAAATCCTTGGACTTCAGGATCGCTCCGACAGCGACGAACAGCGCCAGCACGGTCTCCCGGGTGTCCGATTTTCGGGCCTCCAGAGCCATGCCGATCGTGACTGGCGGTCGCTCTCCGTCCGTGTCTTCGAAGCCGAGCGCGATGTAGGTCCGCGCCTCGTCGCGCCGCCGCTGGTCCTCTCCAAGAGTTCCAAGGCAGTAGTCGACGACGCTGCGCTTCGAGGCGCTCCGGGATTTTCCGCTGTCCCCGGCGACGGCGTTCAGGCGCAGGAAGCGGCGGCTGCCGCCCGTGAGAACGACCTGCGCCATGTCCAGGATCGTCGATTTGCCGGAGCGGTTTTCGCCGAGCACGCCGACGTGACCGGCCACTTCGATGTCGGCCACATCGAAGAGATGCCAGTTCACCATCGTGAGGTAGCGCAGCTCCATCATGACTCTCCTCCGGCGCTGCGCGGGAAACGGGCCTCCTCACTCCGGACGTAGCGTTCGAGACGCTGGAGGGCGTCACCACCGCTGATCAGCTTGATCATTGGCCGGATCCTGACTTCCCAATCCTGCTGCTCGTCGTCGAACTCGCCGATCTCGACCAGATTTCGCTGGGCGACTTCGCGCAGAATGTCGCGGAAACGCGCCGCCGAGATCGCCCCTCCCCCGCTGTGCTGCGCCATCTCCCGGTAGCGGTCGAAGAGATCGTTCAAGGTCGCCACGACCACCGCGCGATCCTCGACCGCGCCGATGTTGACCTCCTGCTGCCAATATGCCGCCAGGACCAGGACCACGATGGTTTCGTCGAGCTTCATCCGGGGCAGCGGCACGTCCTCGTCCATGGCGACGATGCCGGCCCACTGCGCCTCCGGATCGCGATGGACGCGATATCCGCAACTGTCGAAGAAGCCGTCGATCACATCGCGGAAGCGGCCGTCCATGATCGTGTTGAACACGGTACCGGTTCGTGGGTCTCCGGCGAAGACGAACTGCCGGCGCAGCAGGAAGTGCAGCGCCTTGCGCAGATCGGATGCCTTTTCGGCGCCGGCGGAGTTCTCGATGTTCTCGAATTCGCTAAGCATGGGCCGTCCTGCCCTTCCGGAGCGGGCCCGATCGCCGGACCACGAAGTTGGCACACCGGAGCCAGTCGCTGTCGTGCGGCGGCGTATCTGGAGACGGCTCGAGTTCGAATCCGGCGGCGATCTGCACCGGCACCTCGCCGGTCAGCGCGTAGCGGCGGGCGCAATCGAACGCGAGAAAGTCGTCGACGGTGTCGATCTCCATGAACCGGGCTTCCTTGGTCGCGTAGGGAGGCACCTGCCCTTCAAGGAAGCGTCTCACGTCCTCAGGGTGCGGCGCGATGCGCGCGATGTATTCGAGACGCAGCTTCTTGCGCAGTTCGTACAGCGGATCCGAAGGCGGCCCGGCGAGCGGCCTGGCCTCGACGGGGCGGCGCGGCTGCCTGGTCGGCGCCTGGTGATGCTCCGACCAGGGTGAGCGCAGCGGCTCGACGCTCCACTCGACCGTCGCCGTGTCGTGCCTGCCGTCGCGCAGCAGGGCATCCAGGCGGCGCACGAGGTCGCCGGCTCGTCCGACGAGCCCTTGGGCTCCGCGCTCGGCATATTTGATCGTGTTGCGGACCCGCGCCTCGAGCTGCCTGCGGAAGGTCTCGATCCGCTCGAACATCTCACCGATCTGCTCGAAGATGTTTTCGATCGCCAACAGATCGTCCGTGGCGGCCGCTCGCCCGTCTTCGACATCGGGCGCCATACTGGCCGCCACGTATTCCTCGGCGAGCACCTGCATGGTCTCAGGGGTATAGGAGATCCGTCGTGCGAGGTCGACGATGGCGTCGCGGAACCGGTACGGATGGTTGACGGTCAGGATGGACTCGAAGTCCTTCAGCAAGAGCTGGTCCACGAACTCTTCGAAGAAGGCCTCAAGGCGAGTGCCCACGGTCTTTGATTCCATGACCGTCCGGCGGATGCGCTTAAGGTCGGCGAGAATGGCTCGCAGGCTCTTGGTGAACTGGTCGGCCTGGTTACGCGCCTCGCGGACGGCGAGTGCGGCTTCGCGCTGCTTCCGGTCTGTGATCTCGGGCGTCAGCTTTTCGACCGCCTCGAGATTGAGACGGATCTGCACGATCAGTCCGCCGAAGCGTTGCGAGAGATCCTTGTTGAGACTTGCCAGCCGTTGAATGACCAGGAGCGGACCCATCGCCATGTCGACGGTAACCCGCAGGCCGTATTCCTCCTCTTCGAGCCATCCCCAGGCGAGCAGCCGTGCGTAGAGCTGCCGCGCCAGGCCAAGCGCTTTGTCGCCCTTCTCGGAGGCGAGCGCGACATCCGCCTTCCGGATGCGGCGGCGGCCCGCCGAGATCATTTCCGGCAAGGCGCCGAAGTCGTCGCCGTCGCTCCACAACGCAGGATTCGCTCGCATGACATCGTAGATGGCGTGAACGACCTGTTGGGGCGTCGGAAACGCCGGCGCGCCCGAAAAGAAGCGCTCATGGAGATCCAGCAGGCAAGCCGCGTACAGGTGCTTGTGATCGCGCGAAAAGGCCAGAAAGGCGTCGTCATGCAAATGGCGGAACAAGGACAATGGATGCTGCTCCTTGGATCGGCTTCATCTCAAAGGATTCAGCAAATCGGGCTCTAAAGTCATGATTTGACGGCGGTATTTCAATCGAGGGTGAGTTCAGAATGGTGCAACCAGAGGAATATAGTTCTTACTATGTTCTGATATAGCTGTCGAGGCTCCGAAAGTGTCAGTCGGAGACGATGGGCGGCAGCGAGGAGATCTAATCTAACGATCAAGTGGCAATTCCGCCCCCCCGGCCCACTGTGCGATACGGCCCAGTTGGAACGGGCAGCGTGATCGTCGGCGGAATCGGCCCCCAGGAGGCCCGAGGGGCCAAATCCTTCCTTGGGGTGGAAGGGCCGCGCCGTCGGTTGGTAATATATTAGTTGCAGGGTGCTCACCGCTTCTGTCAAGAAACGCGCAGTGCCCAGCAATTCGCCCGGATTTCTATTGTGGGTCCGTTCGATCTGTAAGGACGAGATTTGTCAAGGTACGGTGCTGGCAAGCGCATCGAGCTTCAGGCAATCGCCTGTCGTCACATACTGCCGGAGCGCCTCCTGAGAAACTGCCGATCCGCCTGTCCTGAAGACGTCGCGTCAATTGTCGTATATAAAACGACACGTGACGGAGGTTGCAATGCCGAATCCAAAAACCGACCAACCCGAGCCGGTCGAGAAGGCACGGCTGGCTGCAGTAGCCAGCCTGCTTGGGGCGCCATCCACCCTTCGAAAGGTGCCGCGGAGCCCGCTGGAAGCGCATGAGATGCTTCTGAGCGGCCTGCCGTCCAGAGCGCTGTCGCACCTGGTTCAGAACCTGGTGTTTCTCCGCTGGGATGACTCGTTCACCAAGGCGATTGGAATAAGTCATCGCACCTACCAACGCCACGTCTCCGCGGGAGCCAGGCCACTGAGCCCCGAGCAGAGCGGGCGAACATGGAAGCTCGCAGAAGTCCTGGCGAAAGCGACTTCCATTCTGGGCTCCAAGGACGAAGCCGAGCAGTGGTTGGAACGCCCGGCCATGGGCTTGAACCAGCACAAACCGATCGAGCTGTTGGCAACGCCGGCCGGCGTCGAACTGGTGGAAGAGTTCCTCGCTCGACTTGAGTACGGTGTCTACGCGTGACGCCATTGCCTGGGGCGCTCGGCGGCGCCGAGCTCGTCGCTTGGCGGTTGCACCAAGCGACGTACGCGTCCACGTGGGACAGCGGTGAGGGAGCCTTTCTGGTCGGCGGCCGCTGGAACAGCCGAGGACTTCGGGCCGTGTACTGCTCGGTCGATCCCGCTACCGCGATTCTGGAGGTCGCAGTCCACAAGGGCTTCAGGGCGCTCGACACGGTCCCCCACGTACTCACCGCCGTCACGGTAGACCCGACAAGCGTGTTCGTGGTCGACCCGACAATGATTCCCAACCCGAATTGGCTTCGGCCCGGCATCCCCAGCGCCGGACAGCAAGCATTCGGCGACGATCTCCTTGCCAGACATAGGGTCGTGCTAATTCCGAGCGTCGTGTCGACCGCGAGCTGGAAGCTGATGTTTGTCGGCTCAAATGCCGTCGGCTCCTACAAGCTAAAGTCGCAGGAGCCGTTCGCACTCGATCCTCGCCTGCACCCTCCGGCCAAGCCCTAGCGTCAACGGTTGCGATCTCTCAGCCCATGGGCGGAGCCTCAAGGATGCGCGTTTCCCAGTGATTCCTTACAATCGGCAAGATTGCAAGTGTCGGCCCTCGCCTCTGGAGGCGACGTTTCCACGGACGACAGGAGCTTCCGCTATCTCTTTGGGCCGACCATGATGTGTACGGCGTGCGGATTGCCGTTGACGGAGGTGTACGGAGCCTCGCGGGCGTCGATGCCGATTTGGTTCAGGGCCAGGATCAATGCCTCGGCCGCCGGCAGCAAGGCTTGTCGCTGGTTCGGGTCGATTTCGATCTCCACGTTCTGAGCTAGGGCGGCCCCGGAAATGGGGCGGTGGCTGCGCCGGATAGCGGAGGCGTTTGCGGGCGCGGCCCAATCGATCTGTTGCCAGCCGGCGGCATGAAGGGCCTCTTCGATGTCCCACAGGATGTCGCCGATCTCTCGTTCGAAATGGCTCATGGCGGTGTCGAAGACCGTCCCGGCGAATGGACGCGTCAAGCCTGTGAGCTCGGCTCGCTGCGGACCGATCACATGACGCCTTGTCGTGCGGAACGCGACGAGGTCCTCCTCCGCGGAAGCGGCTCGATTGAGTGCCGCCGCGAGCTTTGCGTCGTTCTCGGCCTCCGCTTCTCTGGACGCAATGATCGTCCCGCGGATGCAGAAATACTCGATCGCGAGCCCGATGCCGATGAGAGCGTTCGCCAGAATAGAAAGCCAGAACTTCGCCTCGCCCGGGTGGTATTCGAATTAGGACTTTGCAGTGGCTGACGATCTGCTCAACGACACGAAGACCTACCCGCGAATGGCACACTGGTTCGATCTGGTGCTGTTGCTCCAGCCCAAGGCCACTCGGCAGGCCTATGCGAACCAACTGCGACAGCCCTACGCATGGGCGGCTCCCGATCCCGACAAGAAGAACGACGAAGGCAGGCCGCTGCTCGCGATTCCCGGCAACCACGATTGCTACGACTGTCTCGTCCTCTCCTCGCGCTCTTCTGTAAGGAGAAGCCGTGGCATGTCGGAGCGTGGCGGTCCTACAGCGCCGAAGCTACTTCGCCGTCCGCTTGACCGAGACCTGGTGGCTCTGGGCGACCGACATACAGCTCGCCGACGACATGGACGGGCCGCAGGCGGACTACTTCAAGCACATCGCCGCCGCAATGCCGGAGGGGTCCCGGATCATCCTGTGCAGCGCGGAGCCCGGCTGGCTGTACACCGACAGCAACTGCAAATCCTGGGAGATCATGGAGTACGCGGCCGGCATCGCGACGAACGCCAGGCGGGGACACACAATTCCGGTTCTGCTACAGCCGCTAGGTCGGCAAGGAAGGCCGTCAGTGCGTCACCTGGGGTGGCGGGGGCGCCTTCCTCCATCCGACGCACCAGCTCGAGCGGGAAGTCTCGGTGAATTTCGTCGGTCACCGCGAGGAACTGACGCTCGGCACCATGCCGGATCCCGAAGACCCGAAGAAGACGGCGGCCGCGGCGTACCCGTCGTTCTCGACGAGCAGATCGCTGGCGCTGCGGAACGTAGTCTTCGCGTTCACCAACTGGGACTTCTCGCTGCTGATGGGCGGAATCTACTTCCTTTTCGCGGCGCTGATCTCTCTGCGGGACCGCCCCGACGTCTACGCGCTGATCGCCGCGGTGTTTGGCGCCTCGCTGATTGGCTACACCATTAAGCAGGAGGTCTCCAACAAGTTCAAGATCTGGAGCACGGCCGCCGTACACGCGGCCGCCCACGTCGTCGTCCTCGTCTGCGCGGCGCTACGCCATCGCGTTCGACAACGCGCATTTCGCCTGGAGTGGCGAATGGCGGGAGGTCTGGAAATGGTTCGGCCTTCTGCCCGTCGGCTTTCTCGTCGGGAGTACGCTGTTCGGACTGAACATGCTGATCACGTGCCTTCGGTTCGGGGAGCGTTCGAAAATCAACCGCAACAAATTTGCGACAAGTTCAGGACTTGGACGATGCTTGATTTCAAATTGGTATTGCGGACTCGTGGCCGAGGAGTGATCCACATCAACGCAGCACCAGAGCATGTGCTTGGGATCCAGATTAATAATGATAAAATGAGTGACTACAACAGAGATCCATAAATAGCGACTGACGCCTGGTTTTGATCGTCGCTCGACTGAAGAGATTGAACAGAGGATTGCTTTTGTTGAGCAAGAGCTAATTCGCAAAATCTCGACTGCCGCAGACGAGTTGCGCCAGGAAATCCGGAAGACCGGCTGATTTCGGATGCGCTGGACCGCACGGCGAGATGGTCGAATAAACCTCCCTTAGTCATCTTGCGGCGGCTGTTGTTGATATGACTGTTTTCGCCGACGTCGATCAAAGGATGCTCGTTTTCCGTGCGCTGCGCGTGCCCGGTGTCAGGGCGCCCGTACCTTGACGCCGCCGAGGGTGTTGGCGGCTTTGGCGAAATTCTGGTCAAAGCTGATGAAGGCCTCGCAGCCTTCCGCTTTGGCTAGATGCAGGCCGTCTGCAAAATCCAAACCCCGCCGCATCTAGGTCAACGCCTTGGCCGCGGCGGTTGCATCTTCCAGAGTCGCGCGCGGCAGTCCGGCGAAGTCGGAGAGGGCCTTGGCGCGCTGGGCCGCGGAAAACCCATATACACTCCGCAGCACCCACTCGGTCTCTAGCAGGACTGTGGTGCAGACGAAGACGTCGTTGTTATCGATCAGCCTTCGTGCCCGGGCAGCCTGTCCGGGATCATCACCCACCAGATAGCGCACGATGAGATTAGTATCGATTGCGAGCATACCGCCGCTTCGCCTCGGCGGCGATCCCTGCTTCCATATCCGCGATCGACTTTGCCGGCCCCTTGTACGGCAGGGAGCCGAATACGTCTTTCGGCCGGGTGGGCGCAAAGGCGGGCATCGCCTTCAGCAATACGCCCTCGGGGGTATTCTCCACAATCAGTTCCGTTCCGGCAGGCCAGTGCCGCTGTTCCCGGATAGCCTTAGGCAATATCACCTGGCCCTTGGTCGAGACGGTGGTCGTCAGTTTCTGTTTGGCGGACATGGCGGCTTCGTTGGTAAGACGAAAGTAAGATAGGAGGGCTTCGGCGGGATGGCAAGAGTGGCCGTCCAGCTGCTAGTCTAGGGGACGTACTTTGCTCCCGCGGCCGCCTATCCGGTCTGAGGAGACGTCGAATCCAATGGTGCGATTTCAACGACTTGCGGGTGAGCTAGGGGACGTACTTTGCCGCGGCGCTGCACCGTTGCAGCCGTGGGCAAAGTTGGTCCCCTATAAGTTGGTCCCCTAATCGGGGCAAAGTAGGTCCCCTAGCCTGAAACACATTAAGCCCCGCCAGCGATGGCAGGGCTTTTATTTCGGATGTTGATGGGGTGGGGACGATGACGATCGATCCGAGCGATGTCCGCTTTAGGTCGACGAACCGACCTCCCAGAGGTCAAAGGCACCGCCAGCTACGGGCCAATAGCTCCGTCGCGACGTGGCCGAACTGCTCTACCGACCCTATGCGAGCCTCGGGTAGGCATCGGGATCAGCTTGGCCATCTTTCGAAGGTTCTGGGCGGTGGCTGCGAGGATGAACTCGTCGCGCGCGCCGTTTGGACCTCGTAAACGCAAACGGTCGAGCTTGAGAATGCGCTTGAGGTGCGCGAACAACATCTCGATTTTCTTGCGGAGCCGGCGCGAGGTGCCTCCCTCCCACGATCTCGCGATCTGGCGCGCCATGTCGCGAGCGCCCTCGTAGATCGAGCGCGGCACTCTCCGTGAAGCCTGCTTGGGGCAACACCGAGCCTTCAATGCGCATCGATCACAATCGCGCTTGCTGGCGAGGTAAAGCACGGTGGCACCATCATTCACCAACGTTCCGGTCGTGGTAAGAACTTTGCCACCTGGGCAACGATAGATGTCCCCAGCATGGTCATAGGTGAAGTCGTCGCGCGAGAAGATCCCGTCTGTGCGGGCCGACTTGCCAGGCGAGCATCTCGGCCGAGCCATAGCCGCTGTCACCGAGGAGCCGGCTCCGATAGAGATCAAACCGCTCCAGCGAGCGCTCAATCATGCGCTTAGCGGCCAATACCTCCGCCTGCCGGATTGCCGTCGTTGCCTCAACATCGACGATGATCGCGTTCTCGATGTCGACCAGATAGTTCGTCGAATGGGCGAAAAACGCTTGGCCGCCGTGCGCCCCCGTCCAGCGCGCCGCCGGATCGGAGGGTGATACGAACTTCGGGGTAACCTCGGTCGCGGCTCCGAAAGCGGCATCATCGAGGACAGCCAGATACTCATCGATTGCTCGGCCGGCAGCCTCCGGCGGAAGTCCCTTATCGCCCTCGATCCCCTTCTGCCGATTGGCATCGGCCTTGATTAGGCTCGCATCGACTGCAAATCCTTCACCGCCGACCGGTCGTTACTCGATGCAGCGGGGTAGCACGCTCTCGAACACGCGACGGAAGAGGTCGCTGTGCCGGAAGCGGCCATGCCTGTTCTTGGAGAATGTCGAATGATCCGGCACCGCCCCATCCAGACCGAGCCGGCAAAACCACCGGTAGGCCCAAATTGAGGTGAACCTCATCGCACAGGCGCCGCTCCGATCGGATGCCGAAGCAGTAACCGATCAGGAGCATCCGGATCATCAGTTCGGGATCGATCGAAGGCCGACCGATGCTGCTGTAGAAAGGCGCCAGGTCCCGCCGGACCTATTCAAGGTCGACAAACCTGTCGATCAACCGCAGCAAGTGATCAGTCGGGATATGTCTTTCGAGCGAGAACTCATAGAACAACGCAGCCCGTTCGACTTGCCGACGCCCCATCATGATCTTCAGTCCCGCCAACTAGACAGACTGAATCACTGATATCTCTGCGTCGCAACAGCCGCCTTTTTCAACAGAATCGGCCCATCCCGACATTTGCTGCGATTGTACAAAGGAGGTTGGTGCCGGGGCGAACCCGACATCGACGAAAATCGATGAGTACGCGCCCAAATGTCGCCAGGGCCTCATCTTTCCTAAACCTGACCAACCATCCTTGTGGCAGAAAGCGTCGACTTCTCGAGGTGCGGAGCCTCGGCTGCCATACGCACCACACCGTCGCCCTCGATATCATCCGCGGGCTTAAGGCGGCGCCGATCTACGAGCTCAAGCACTACATGTGCTCGGAGAAACGACGGCTCTCCCCTGCGAGCGTAACTACCTGGTGGCCTTGCGGCCAACCACGATCACGGCGCAGAACCCGCCAACCCGTTGTCGGCCGGGCGAACTCTGTTGTCCCTAGCTGATCGGCTGCGCCTCACACCACGGCAAGCCCTAGCGTCTTGCCCGTGCGGCAATTCCCACAAATCTCCGGTTCCAAATTGCTTTGGCGGCTGGATCGGGGCAGAATTACAACCTTAAGGTCGTTTGGGAGGTTGCGATGGACCAACCGTCACCCAAAGCGCCGCAGTTCTGTACCTTGGAAGGGACTCCAGCGGGGCGACAGATCCGCGCCGCGCAATACATGCGGATGTCGACTGACCTTCAAAAATACTCGATTGAGAACCAGGCCGCGGCCATCGCCGCATACGCCATCCAGCGCAACTTTTCGATCGTCCGGAGCTACCAGGATGACGGACGCAGCGGACTTCACATTGACGGACGAGATGCGCTGAAGGAGTTGATCGAAACCGTTCAACGCGGGCGCGCCGATTTCGAAGCGATCCTGGTCTACGACGTCAGCCGCTGGGGACGCTTTCAGAACACCGATGAGAGTGCCTATTACGAATTTATCTGCAGCGAGGCAGGCATCCGGATCCACTACTGCGCCGAGCAATTCGAGAACGATGGAAGCTTGCTGTCCACGATCATCAAGAACATCAAGCGAGCTATGGCGGCCGAGTATTCCAGGGAGCTATCGACTAAGGTTTTCGCTGGACATTGTCGCCTTGTTCGCATGGGGTTCCGACAGGGAGGGCCACCAGGATACGGGCTCAGACGAATGCTGGTGGACGAAAATCGACAGCCCAAAGTGCTGCTGAAGCCCGGCGAACGAAAATGTCTGCAGACAGATCATGTTGTCCTCAGACCGGGTAATTCGCGCGAAGTGAAAGTGGTTCGGCACATCTTTGATCTCTTTGTTCGATGCGGAAAAAGCGAGTCGCAAATCGCGTGCGAACTCAACGCCGACGGCGTCTTGAACCATTGCGGCCGAGCATGGTCAGGCTCTACGGTCCGGAACCTCTTAAGAAACGAGAATTACATCGGCAACAATGTCTATAACCGAATGAACTTGCGTCTCGGGCAAAAAGCCCGACGAAATCCGCCCGACCTTGTGATCAGAGCTCCAGAGGTATTCGAGCCAATCGTCGACAAAAGCATCTTCTTGCAAGCCCAGGAGAAGATCCAGCCGCAACGGCGCCTGCTTCTGACGAGTGACGAGATGCTCAGCCGCCTCAGGACGGTTCTACAAGAAAAAGGTAGACTGAGTCGGACGATCATCGACAAGTCGCCCATTCTGCCAACCAACGACGTCTACGCGTGGCGATTTGGCGGTTTGAAAAATGCTTACAGCCTGATCGGCTACTTTCCTGACGAGAATTTCAGAAACGTCGAGGCCAAACACGCGCTCGTTGAAACATTGTCCGCCGCAGCCGATGAAATCGTTGCTGGAATCGAAAACGCCCGGCAGTGGGCCGCATATGACCCGGCGACGAGCGTCTTAACTGTCAACGGTGCGCTGACCGTTTCGATTTCCATTGCCCGCTGCGTGCGCGATCGCAAGTGGCCTCGCTGGATTTCATCTCGTCGAATTGACTACACACGTGACCTGTATCTTGCGGCAAGAATGAACGAGACCAACAGCAGGATCCTTGACTACCTTCTGCTACCAGCCCCACAGATGCTGGAGTTGAAGCGAATCAGCTTTGCGCAGAAGAAGCTCCGGCAGCTTCGTGATTACCGGATAAAGAACATTGACGGATTGATACAAACCATTCTCGCTCACCAGAAGCATCGCGACGTGCAGCGAACAGTAGTCGGCAAGAACGGAATCGGAAAATAGGACTGTCTGCTGATTGTCGGCCGAATTTTGCAACGGTACCCAAGAGCCATCATCTACGACAAAGGAATCGGTTGGCTCCCTTGCCGCGGCCCTTGCCCTCGCGCCTGAGTTGCTATTGGATGCCGCCCCGGCTGAGGGAGTTTTGATTGCATGCGGGATATATGGGTGCTGGCGCTTTGCGCCGTTTTGGGCGGCTGCGCCGCTTCGAGCCAAGAAGTTGTTACTCGGCTCGGACAGGAATACATCGGACAGAACGTCGATAAGCTTGTGCTCAAATTTGGTCCGCCCAGCAACACGTTCAAGATGAATAGCGGTCAGACCTCGTACAATTGGCAGTTAACATCGGTAACGGACATTGCGGTTGACCGCGGCATCGGCCAGGCGTCAACGCGGTTCTGTAAGGTGAGCGTCATCGCGTCGCCAACCGGCATTGTCCAGCAACTGGATACCGAGGATTCAAACGCAGGCTATGGTCTTCCCGGCGTCATAGGCGTTTACGGGAGTATCTGTGGTCAGCGGCTCGGAATGAGACCGCAGGGTTAGTATTGGCTCGCTCGAGAGACGAGGGCATGACGTCACAACCGTGCGCCCGCAGGCGCCGGTGACCAACATCCGCGATACCGGCTAGTCTCAGCGTAGACTTCCCGCCACCCGCAGCGACCCATCACGTCGCACATCCGAACCTTACCGCCTGCTGCTCGTCGCGCAGCAGTTCGCCGTGAAGAATCTCTCAAGTCCTTGAGCGGGAGTCGATTTTTCTGGGCACAACGGCATTCGAGATTGCCAGCTTTTGGCCCTTGAGACCCCAAGAGCTTGCAATTTCTTTTTTGCGATTCCCTCGAATCGCGGGTCGTGATTCCGTGGTCGTATCGGAGGGGACGATGCGACCCAAGGAACGACGGGACAGCGGACAGGCCGATCTTCTGCGCTCGCGGCTGGACGCGATCATCGACATGAACCATGCGCTGGTGAAGTTGGCGCGGACGATCGACTGGTCGTTCCTCGAGGAACGGTTCGGCGCGGTCTACGAGGACAAGCCGGGCCGGCCGCCGTTGCCGACGCGGCTGATGGCGGGATGGGCCATCCTCAAGCACACCTACGACCTCTCCGATGAGGTGCTGTGCGAACGCTGGGTGGAGAACCCGTATTACCAGTTCTTCTGCGGCGAGGAGTTCTTCCAGCACCGCTTGGTGTTCGACCGCTCCTCGCTGACGCGCTGGCGCCAGCGCACGGGCGAGGAGAAGCTGCAGGCGCTGCTGCAGGAGAGCCTTGCGGTCGCCACCAGGACCGAGGCGATCAAGCCAAGCGACCTCAACCGTGTCATCGTCGACACCACGGTGCAGCCCAAGAACGTGATGTTCCCGACCGATGCCAGGCTTCTCAACCGCGCCCGCGAGATCCTGGTCCGGCTGGCAAAGCGGCAGGGCCTTTCGTTGCGGCAATCCTATGCTCGGGTGGGCAAGTTCGCTCTGATCAAGCACCAGCGCTATGCCCACGCCAAGCAGTTCAAGCGCGCCAACCGGGCCTTGAAGAGGCTCCGAACCTATCTCGGCCGCGTCATCCGCGACATCGCCCGCAAGATCGAAGGCCGCACCGACTGGCTCGGCGAGATTGTCCTTGGACGCATGCTGGCGCTGGCGCGACGGGTGCTGGACCAGAAGCAGCACCAGCGCGGCCCCAAGGTCTACTCACTGCACGCGCCAGAGGTGGAATGCATCGGCAAGGGCAGCGCCCGGTACGGGCCGTAGCGCCGCTTGCCAGGTTTGAAGGGCCCGTTCGAAGCGTTGAAAAAGGTAGCGAAGAACGACCGCCAAGGGCTCCCGGGGGCGGTCAGCGGATTCTGCCGGTCGACGTGCTGAGGCGTTCCGAGAAACGAGGCCCGCGCTTCGGCCGTGCCGATGAAACGCATGAAGTCGTCGAGCATGAACGCGCTGGACTTTTCGTTGTTAACGATCTCGTCCAGCGATGCCGGTCCGCATTGGACGACGATGCCCTGGATGAGCGGAGCACGCAATTTCGCAGACGCACCCGGCTGTTTTTCATTGTGCTCGCGCAGATGGGCCTTGAATGCTTCCAGGACTTTGCGGGCGACGAAGCGGACCTTCCCGACCGGCGAGCCCATGTCGAGTTTGCCATGGTACCAGCGGCCCTCGCCGCAAGTGATTCGTTCTTTCCAGTCCTTCAGGTCGACGAGCAGAACCCTGTCGTCGATGACCATGATGGCATCGATCTCGCGGTATTGTCCGGGTCCGACAGCGACCTCGAGATTCGTGTAGGCGTACCACTCTTGCGGCAGATGCCGAAGCTGTCCCAGACCGTGAATCTCGCGCGCATGGACGCCCTGCCCTTGGATTCTGATGTCCATGCCGCCCCCCAACAGTCGTCCGCAACGCCCTATAGCATTTGCCTGCGGTCGGTAATGCTCCGAATTGCCAATTGCCCGGGGACCACCCTCTGAGCGAATCCCTCGCTGCCAGCGTTCTCAGGAAGCGGCCGATTTTCCATTCGTTCGGACCGGCGCCTTCCGTGCAGAAGATCGCCACGGGCAGACACGCCATGCCGCACCAGCATGTCGAGATCGAACCCCGCCCACGATGGCCAAGCGGCTGTTAGGTGTGGCACATGAGTGCACCATACCGGCACGCTTCAGACATGTCATTTCAGAAGATCGCTTCACTGACATTCAGGAATTGATTTCATCAAGCCATCTCTCGGTGGCAGCTCGCAACAGGCTTGTTCAATACTCGAAGGCTTACAGAAGCGAGCGGCCAGTTGGATCGCGTAGCTTCATTGAGTGGCAGAGAGCAGTTTCTGCCGGTGCATTACAAAAAACGACCGAAGCAACTCGCATGCAGCGAGGCCCTCAACAATCGCCTGGTGCTGCTCCTAGGGCGGCCGAGCAAAATCGACGGTCGGCACCACCATCCTGCCGGTATTGCCATTTGCCGTCCGGCCCTAGGCGTCGCCAAACTTGGCCAACCAACGCTAGCCGGTTGCCACAGACACCGCGGGCGCCGAACAGCGGCAGCTCGCATTGATGCCAAGCAAAATCGCTTGGCCGCGCCAGAAATAGGCGCAAAGCCTCGAACATTGATCTGCTCCCCAGCCGATCGATGGGGAGATCACTAACACTACGGCCGCCGCAGGCACAATCCATCCGCAGCCGGTAGACACCCTACAAACATACCGCTTTCACAGGCGAGATATGTCAATCGTCACTTCGACCCGCGCGCCACGAAGGACCGGCTTGCCCCAAGCTTTTCGCTGTGCAACTTAGGAGCGTTTCACTTCCTTACCGTTCCTCCTGAATTTTCGCCGCGATGAAAAGTCTGTTTCGGGCTGAGATCGTACAGCTCAGAGCACTCGCCGTCTTATGCGTTGTGCTCTTTCACTTAAAGATACCGGGCTTCGAGGGCGGCTTCGTTGGGGTTGACGTATTTTTTGTCATCTCCGGCTACTTGATCACACGCAACATCTTGAACGACCTGAAGCTAGGCAGCTTTTCGTTCGCCGGGTTTTATGTGCGCCGGACCAGGCGCATCTATCCGGCCCTTATCGTCACGGTAATTGCGACCTACTTGGCCGGGGCGCTGTGGTGCGCGCCGCTCATGTTGCTGGATATCGCAAAGGAATGCACCCACGCGCTGTTGTCGATCGCAAATATCCAGTATTGGCGGGAATCACATCAATACTTTGCCCGAAGTTCGGATGAACTGGCCCTACTGCACTTCTGGTCTCTCTCGCTGGAAGAGCAATTCTATCTCGTCTGGCCAGCATTAATTGTGCTCGCGAATAGAAGCCGCCGGCAACGCGAAATCATCCTGCTGGTAACGATCAGCTCTCTCGTTGGCGCATATTTAGTGGGAAGGAGCGATCCGTCAGCGGCATTCTTCCTGATGCCTTTTCGCATTTTTGAGTTTGGCTGCGGCGCTTTGGTGCTGTTTTGGGATAGCGATCATCTCAGCCGGATAACTAAGGAAGTTATTTCTACCCTCGGCCTACTATTCATCGTCGCGAGCGCAATAGTTCTTAGGCCAACGACCCCAAAATTGGAAGTGATGGCCCTCATTCCGTGCCTCGGTGCTGCGGCAACAATTCTTGGCGGGCAGAGTACGGTAATCTCAAGGATTCTTTGGCATCCGCTCGTCGCGGGCATCGGTACCATTTCGTACTCCCTCTACCTGTGCCATTGGCCAATCATTTTCTTCGGCCGCTTTATCTTCGGGGAAAGCGCCGACAGCCCGGCCGGAATCTTGACGATGTTGCTAATCATGCACATCGTCGCAATCGCGATGTACCGCTTCGTCGAGCGTCGCTTCATTCTGCCTCAGGGATTTAGCGTGAGCGCATGGAAGAATGCTTTCCAGTTTGGAGGCATCGTCCTCCCGCTCGTCGCTGTCACACATCTGACGTTCGTCTCCAAGGGCTTTGATTGGAGATTGTCCGAAACGCAGACCGAGCACGCAACCATTAACGGGCCATCGTTGGCCAAAGATATTGCGGCGTTGGATGGACCTGTAACGTTCCTTCTTGCTGGCGATTCACACTCGGAACACTACAGCAGAGGACTCGAGCCGCTCATGAGGCGAATGGGCATTCGCATGGAGCTAGTCGGCAGTGCCGGCTGCCCAATCCTGGAGGGTGTAGCCCTGAAATCCCGCCGGAGGGAAGACTGTATCAGAGCACGAGATCAAGCTATCGCGCGAATGAGAGACAATCGCCTCCCGATGATCTTTGTCCAGCGGTGGGATCTCTATGATGATGCGAGCATCGAATACCAAGGGATGGCGGACGGCACCGATAGCGAAGCGTCTTACTTTAAGCTGGAGCGCGCGCTTGAGCGCACCCTTGGAACGGCAGTTGAACAACACCGGATCTTGCTGATCGGCGCCCAAGTCGAAGCAAGCTGCGAGATAAATCGTCCCCGGCTATTGCAGGGACCTCTGCCTCATGCGCCTCTGATTCCATGTCCTCCCTCGAGCAAGGAAAGCGTCGAGCGTTCGGGTGCCAAAGTAAACGAAATGCTTTCTCGTGTTCAGGCGAAATGGCCGGATCGTATCGAACTGCTCAGGCCCGTTGATTATTTCTGCGATACGGATTGCCCGGTCGTCTCTGGCGGTGCTTGGCTCTATTGGGACCGAACTCACTTCAGCTTTGCGGGCTCGCGCTACATGGTTGAACGAGCTGCAAAGCCATTCACTAGGTTTCTTGAGCTAAGTGTACCTCAGAATATAGAGAAAGATGGTTGAAAGCCGCATAGGGCGGCCGGTCACCTCTCCCACATTGATCGGCGCGAACCTCTTCGCGTTCGAGCTCAACCTCCCCCGCATCCTTGTCGTCAAGGTCGGCAACAGCCCCACGCGTGTGGAAAAGCGGCTGGCGAGGAAAAGGCAGGCACCGCTCCTAGGCCAACAACTCAGGCGCGGCGTAGCAGAGCGGCGCCTAACCACGCCGGCGTCCAGTCTTCAAGTCTTCAAAATCGGGAAGGCGCTCGAATGACCTTGGACGCAAATCGACACGCTTTGCTCCCAGTGACACAAGCTTTGCCAATTTTTGACAGTCACTGTGGCGCGTCCTGCATTCGGATCTCGACGTCTTGCGCTGCGCTGACGAATGTCGCGGACCAGCGTCGAGCCCGTTCTGGTCTAAAACGGGAGGGCGAAGACCCCACAAGCTCGGTCCGGTCTACCCAGAAAGCTGAGGATCTGGCGAAGTCTCGGCCTTAGGGGGTGCACCTTGCTCACTAGCTCGCACTTGGTCGCCGAGTCCCGGAATCCGTCTCTGTCGCGCTCGCTGGCCCAGGGGTTGCGGTCAGCCGCAGTCTAGGCGCCGAACAGCCGGCGATCCCAAAACACCGGCTCGTGCAGGGTCGTGGTGATGTGACGGAATTCAGGGTGGGCGGGATTGATCAGCATGTTGTGGTCAACCCGCGCGACGACGCTCGGCACCATCAAGATGAGACTCCTCTTTTCGAGATACTAGGCCTCGCCAAAACGCTTGCTGACCGTTGCCGGCATCTGGTCCCAGCCGGGGAGTGAGGGGGGGTGAAAAGACCTCGTAGGTCATTCCACGTGGAATGGTAATGGTGATGAAATGCTGGTTCGGCGGCAGCGCGCCGCTGCCGATGCACCAGCTTCTCGAGCAGAGCCGTGGAATAATGCTCGCTTGCATAGATCATCGGGCTGCCGATGGTGTTCCAGCGCCCGGGCGCGATCGTCGAGCCTGTCGCGTCGAAGATGGGATAAGCGCCGGCAGGGTCGCCAATGCGAAAACACGTTAGGCCGCGATCGAGAATCTGTGCCGTCACGCGGCCGTGCCGTATTTCAGACGGCCGAGAATATCGATGACCAACTCGGCCCCGAATTCGCTTTGGATCACGACGTCGATGGGCCGCTTGTCCTCGATCATGGGATGCGGCCGGAACAGAAAGTCGCGGGCGGCAGCTTCCGCTTGCCAGACCTCAAGCGCCAGTGCCCAAACGCGGGCGACGCGGGCGAGCCGTCCGCCTTCCTCCGCGGAAAGCTTGTGCGCAGCCTTGCGGCGCTCATAGGTTGCCTTGGGAACGAGCCGGTATTTGAATTGAGCGTCGTCTGGCGCCAGGAGGCGCGCAACCCGGTCCAGGGCCGCCACGGGCAGACCGCCCTCGATCCGGGTGATCAGTGCGAAAGGCGAGTCGGACAGCCGCTGTTTGGTGCCCAAGCCCAACACATCCGCCACATTGCTGAAAGCGAGCATCATCGTCTCCATCCTCACATGAGGCGAAACATAGTCTCACTTGGGGCTTCCGACAAGGGGTGGTTCGACGCCGCGGCTTTCTCAGGCCGGGCTTTCAGGTCCTCGTCTCAGTCGCTGGACGCGGGCGCAACCGGGCGAAGTCGCATCGTGCCAGTTCGGCGTACGCCGGCGAGGGGTGGTGGAAGGCGGTACCCGGTTTTCGTCCTAGCGATGACCCAGTTCAACGTTCGGATTGAAGGCCTGGATGTCCGCTTGCCTCCCAACAAGAGAGGCTCAAGCGGTTTTGCGTGCGCTCGGCTTTGGGCCGATTCTGTTGACAAAGGCCGGCAGTAATTCGTTTGTAATGGCGCGAGCGGCGCCTTTGCCGGCTTCTATGTGGGCCTCGGGGCAGGAGTCTGGATCAGCTTGGCCATCTTCCTCGGGTTCTGGCGGTTGCTGCGAGGATGAACTCATCACGCGCACCGTTTGGGCCTCGTAACCGTAAGCGATCGAGCTTGAGAATGCGCTTGAGGTCGCGAACAGCATCTCAATCTTCTTGCGGAGCCGGCGCGAAGTGCGGCCCTCCCACGACCCTGCGATCTGGCGCGCCATATCGCGAGCGCCCTCGTAGATCGAGCGCGGCACCCTCCGTGAAGCCTGCTTGGGACAACACCGGGACTTCAATGCGCATCGATCACAATCGCGCTTGCTGGCGAGGTAAAGCATCGTGGCATCATCGTTCACCAGCGTTCCGGTCGTGGTAAGGACCTTGCCGCCCGGACAACGATAGACGTCGGCGGCATGGTCATAGGTGAAGTCCTCGCGCGAGAAGAGCTCGTCTGTACGTGCCGACTTGTCGAACACTGTAACGTGTGGCTCGATCCCGTGCTCATAGACCAACCAGCCGAGCATCTCGGCCGAGCCATAGCCGCTGTCGCCGAGGAGCCGGCTCGGATAGAGATCGAACCGTTCGAGCGTGCGCTCAATCATGCGCTTGGCAGCCAATACCTCCGCCTGTCGGATTGCCGTCGTCGCCTCGACGTCGACGATGATCGCGTTCTCGACATCGACCAGGTAGTTCGTCGAGTAGGCGAAGAAGGCTTGGCCGCCGTGCGCCCCCGTCCAGCGGGCTGCCGGGTCGGGGGGCGACACGAACTTCGGGGTAACCTCGGTTGCTGCTCCAAAAGCGGCATCATCAAGGACAGCCAGATACTCATCGATCGCTCGGCCGGTCGCCTCCGGCGGAAGTCCCTTGTCGCCTTCGATCCCCTTCTGCCGATTGGCATCGGCCTTGATCAAGCTCGCATCAACTGCGAACCCTTCACCGCCGACCGGTCGCTCCTCAATGCAGCGGCGCAACACGCTCTCGAACACGCGACGGAAGAGGTCGCTCTGCCGGAAGCGGCCATGCCTGTTCTTGGAGAAAGTCGAGTGATCCGGGACCGCGCCATCCAGACCGAGCCGGCAGAACCACCGATAGGCCAAATTGAGGTGAACCTCATCGCGCAGGCGCCGCTCCGATCGAATGCCGAAGCAGTAGCCGATCAGGAGCATCCGGATCATCAGTTCGGGATCGATCGAAGGTCGCCCGATGCTGCTGTAGAAAGGCACCAGGTCCTGCCTAACCTGTTCAAGGTCGACAAACCTGTCGATCGACCGCAGCAGGTGGTCGACGGGATTATGCCTTTCAAGCGAAAACTCATAGAACAACGCAGCCTGTTCGACTTGCCGATGTCCCATCATGATCCTCAGTCCTGCCAATAAGACCGACTGAATCACTGATACCTCTGCGTCGCAACAGCCGCCTTTTTCAACAGAATCGCCCAGAAGCTGACTTAAAAGCGACGACTCGAATTGCCTCCTTGTCCTCAGTTGCAGACCGAGGACGGAGGACTGAGTTACTGGACCTCGGCGATCCTCGTTCCAGATGACAGCATCTGCGCGTTGGTTGCCGAGGGCCGGTTCGACGGCGATGCCGGGTCCGGCGATCGGAAAGCGGCGTCGGGCGGCGCTCCCTGGGATGGTCGACGGGCAGCGGGTGCCGGAAGCACGATCACTTTCGCTCCGACTTTCACCTGCTCATAAAGGTCCACGACGTCCTCATTGGTCAGCCGGATACAGCCGGACGAAACCCGCTTCCCGATCGTATCGGGCTTGTTGGTGCCGTGAATTCTATATTCGGTCTCGCCCAGATACATCGCCCGAGCGCCGAGCGGGTTGCCGGGACCGCCAGCCATAAACCGCGGCAGATAAGGCTGACGCGAAATCATCTCTACAGGTGGACGCCAATCCGGCCATTCTGTTTTACGGGCCACAGTCTGTTCACCGGACCACGTGAAACCTTCGCGGCCAACACCGATGCCGTAGCGCATTGCTTGCGTGTCGTTCAGAACGAAATAAAGGAATGTGTTCTTGGTATCGATGATCACGGTGCCCGGCGTCTGGTGGCTGGCGTAGTCAACCACCTGCCGAACGAATGCTCCGGGAACGTCAGCGGCTTTTGGTGTTTCGACCTGAGGCGCCGGGGCCGGAATCGGAGCTGATGCATGAACTGGAGTTGACACGTAAACCGGAGTTGACGACGCCAGGGCTTGGTGCGCGGACGGCTTTCGTATCGGTTGCACGCTCGTTGGGCGAGACAGCAAACTGTACCCCAATGCGGCGACGGCCACGGCGCCAATTGCAACTCTCCCGACCATTGGTAGTGCGAGCGTCTCTGCCTTTCCACGTTTGGCCCGCTTATTCATATCTTTCCCCAGGTCACCATGCCTGGAAGAGGTACCCAGCAATATTTAAGAAACTTCGAAGCGATTTCGCTCAAACTGGAACCGTTAGCGGTGGTTAACGCCGAACTCTTGTTCGGCAACATAAGAATTGGGAGTGACGCTCGATATCAATTTGGCGACGTGGACGACGCACGTCTCATTGCGGAACGAGTCGAAGTCTGAATTGCCCGGCGGAGCGGACACGCTCCGCTCTTTGGTTAACGGCGGCTTCGGATCTTGGCTGTGTGGAAATGGATAGCTTGGAAGCGGCCGGGGTCGACAATCGTTGCGGGCCGCCAATGTTTTCGCGTCGGATCGTCCAATAGCCGGCCTGTCGCGCTTTTGGCTGCAATCAGGCTCGGTTTGCCGACGATGTTCATCACCCGCGTAAGGTTGTAGGCGAGGACGTGCAACGCCATCTCGGCGGCGACGTTCCGTAGGCGCTTCATCAGGAAGTGGGTCGCCCCCATGCGCGCCCCTTGATCGTGCCGAAGGGATGCTCGACTGTCTCGCGTCGCGTCCGCATGGCGTCAGGATTGGAATCGAGCCGTCTCTGGACCTCTTCGACCACATGCTCACGCTCCCAGCGTGTGATGCGGCGCTCCTTGGACGGCGTACATTGGCACTTGATCGCGCAGCCTTGGCAAGCCGCCGTCGACCAGTAACGGCGCAGCGTCATCCCATGCTCGACGTTGGTGTAATGATAAGGCAACAGCTGGCCGGACGGGCAGCGGTAGACGTCATCCTGAGGCAGATAGGCGAAGTCTTGCTTGCCGAACCGGCCCTCCGCCTTTGGCGCCCGACGTCATGGGCTTGGGCAAGGTGACTGCAACGCCAGCCTCTTCGCAGGCCAGTATCTCCTCTCCATCGAAGTAGCCACGGTCGGCGATTGCCTCGAGCTTGTCGACCTCGAGCACTTCTTTGGCTTGCTTCGACATCCGAGCAAGCTGCCCACGGTCGTTGCCGACGTTTATGACCTCGTGCGTAACGATCAGATGGTGCTCGGTGTCCACGGCGACCTGGACATTGTAGCCGACGACGCCCGATCCGCGCCCGCTGGTCGCCATCGAACGGGCATCCGCATCGGTGAGCGATATCTGTTGATCTGGCGTGTCGCGCATCTGCACGTCAAGCACACCCAATCCTCCTGGCATTCCGGGAAGAGCGTCAGCTGGGATCTATCCGCGCCTTCGACTAAACGTCCCATCCGTATCCCCCATCAGGAAACGGACGAATCCTAGCTGACTCGCGACTTTTCACACAGCCAGGATCAATTCCGGACATTGATCGCGCCCAAAGACCTGCCTAAAATTTCAATCTCTGGGGGAGGAGGGATCGGATGGCATCGCAAAGCGCTACGGATCGGACGAAGTCGAGACTAGCCGAGTTCTTCAGCGACCGTCACAACAATACGTCGCGTGAAAAGATGTTCTTCAACCGTCTCCACTTTGACTTAAAGCTATCGGCCGCGCATTCAAACTACGCGCTGTCCATCTTCGCGCCCGAGGTGGATCGCGACGGCTTCGATGTGTCCTTAGACGATGGCGATCTTGATCGAAGATTTCAGCTGAACACCGTGCTGAAAATCGCGGGTACAAGTAGCTGGGACATCCATAAACGTTTGCTTCGTCCCTCGCTCGCATACGCGCAATTGCTGGGATTTCCTCAATCTCAGGCAGGTATTGGACGATCTTGGGCCCCGGCACGCTGACCCTGAGTGCAGACAGCAGCGGCACGCTGTCCGGTCTGATCAGGGTGAATGGGGGCACGCTGATTGCGGGCGGTACCGGTGGATCAGCAACCGGTGCCGGCGAGGTGCTGGTATCCTACGCGGCGACGCTGGAGGTCGCCGGCACGGTGACCGGTGCGGTTTTCGTCGGCGAGTCGGGCACGCTGTTCATGAATGGTGGGACGGTTTCGGGCCCGGTCACCGTTGCAGCGACCGGCACCGATTCGCCTGCTCCCGGCGGCATACTACAGGGGAGCGGAACAATCAGCGGGACCACCTCCATCAGCGGCATCATTCAGTCAGGCCCGCAGGCTGGCCTGATCACGTTCACGGGCGCGACCACTATGACCGGCGATGCGAGCTTCTACTGGCGGCTGCAGAAGCTCGTGGACGATAATGATCCGGGATCCGGACCGGGGATCTACTGGAACGCACTGCAGTTCAACGCCGGATACGAACCTCGGTACCGACACTGCACCTCTTTGGCTCTTCCTTGACTTCAGCGCGCTCGACGGGGACCCGGACGGCGGCAACGCGTTCTGGAAGGAGCCCCATACCTGGACGGTCTTCACCTACGCGGCCAATCACGGCCTTTTTTGGCCGGGGGGCGAGAACTTCTCCTACCAGTCCGGGAGCTTCGACACCGTCTTCGACAACTGGGTCGTGTCCCTCCAGTGGAAACCGGCCACCTCGCCGCGGAGCCTCTCCGAGCGATGGCGCGCGAACGCTCGGGCGAGAACCCGGTAACCGACCCGCGGCAGCCGGATAGCCGTACTATCGGCCATGCCTCGCAGCGGCCTAGAGCGTCATGATTTTTCTTCGAATCATCGTTCCGCTCTATCTTTTTGTTTGAGCATGATCTCCGCGCAAACGCTTCGCGTTTGTCGCGAGGGAAAACCGGTATCCACTTTTTCGGATCATGCTCTAGTCTGCGCCCAAATTGCGCGCGCCAGTCTAATATCGGGGGACTTCCACTTTTCCCCCGATAGCGGCCACAGACCGGATGCCGCTGGATGTCTCAAACGGGCCCAAAGCAGCCGTATGGGCGAGTGCCGTTCCGATCGGCAGCGGTTCTCATCCAGGTGTGCAAAGAAGGGCTCAATAGACCCGCGCGCCGCTGCAACTCGCGCAGCGGCCTCACCATTCGCTCCGGTGACAACTCGACCTCGACTATCCCGGCGACGCGCATCGGTCGCATGGGCGGCTGGGTGCGCCTAAGCAACCACGAAATTAGCGCTCGGCGGCGCCTCCATGAAGAGCCCGCAGCCCGCGGATCCGGTAGATCACGTCACTGGCTAGAAAGCCGTCCCTCACGATGGAATCGAGCGCTTGTCGTACCTCGTCCAGGTCCAGCGGTCGATGATTCAGAAAGTTCCGAGCGGCCTGAGCGTAAGTGACTATCGCCGCAATGCGCTGCGTCACTTCAGCCAAATTGTCTGATACTGCGCCCACATGTCCAGGGTCCACCATAGTACTCTCCATTGCATGTTCGGAGCGGAGCACAAGATCGCGAAGGTCTGTCTGAAGTGAGCATCCCACGAATGATCTAGGCCCTCTTGGAGGGATTTGATCCGGCCCGGAGGCCCTTGCTCTTTTACCGGGCATTTTGATCTATTGTTGCGTCGGGATCAGCACTGCTAATACGCGAAAAGAGTTCCGTCAGTTCCGTCAGTTGCGGTGATTGCGGGGGTACTCCGCGCGGTGTAGCTTGAGGCCGCTTCGGCAAAGCTTTTTTGGTATCCGCGGTGCTTTGATGGCGCCGTTCGCCACGACAGCGTGTTTCGCCATAGTCGGAAACTGGACGGCGCGCCATTGCTATAAGCCGCGATCGTGAACCAGGTGCGGTGATGGAGCGCTCTGCAAGCTCGCTGGGCACAATCGTGGGGCACGCTGAACACGTTTGTTCGGTTGCCGAGGGGGCGACGCCTCCGCCGGGGATAGAAGCGGTATCAAGCTCCTGGCAAAGATCAGCAAAAAAATACGGCCTCGATCCAATCGATAGCAAGGCGCCACGTATCCTCACGCCTGCTGAGCTGAAAAGTTTTTGCGAACCGCTCGATAAGCTCATCTACATCGCCCAGGAAGAGATAGATCAATTATACGAGGTTGTTCGCGAAGCTGGATATACCGTCTTGTTCTGTGATAGCTCGGGCGTCGCAGTCGCACATCGCGGCGAACACACGCGGGCGAGGGAGTTCCAACATTGGGGAACTTGGCTCGGCGGGGTGTGGTCCGAGGAGGTGGAAGGTACAAACGGCATCGGCACCTGCATCGTCGATGAGCGGCCTGTCACTGTTCACAGAAGCCAGCATTTTAGGTCCAGACACATTAACTTAAGCTGCTCTGGCGCGCCGGTGTTCGGGGTCGATGGGCGACTGATAGCAGTCTTGGACGTCTCCGCCATCGATCCCGAACTCTCCGAACGAGCGCACGCGCTGACTGGCGCGCTAACAGTACGATCAGCGCACGTGATAGAAGAGCGATATTTTCGTGAGCAGTTCCGTCAAGAGTGGATCGTCGCGGTAGCGCCGCCGGCGGGAGGGGGTGCAGGGATGCTGCTGGCGATTGACGGCAACCAACGCATTGTCGGCGCAAACCGGGTCGCCCGCGCGTCCCTCATGCTCGATGATCGCGGCCTCCGGGCGGGTATCAGCTTGTGGTCGATCTTCGAGCGAGACGTCCACCTCTTCCGGCGTCAGGACCGGACCGATATCTCTGCGCGATTGCTGATCGCCGGCAGCAATGACAGCCGGCCCGCGCTTGTGACCCCACCCGATCACCCTATGCGTGCCTCGAGCAATCCAACGAACCGCAACCTGCACACACGCCCGCGCCTGGGCTCGATTGATATTTCGACGCTGCCGCAAGCACAGCAAGCACGCGGCGGATTGTCCCCCCGCACGATGCGTCGGGTGCAGGAATACGTGGAAGTGCATTTGGGCGAAGGTATCGATCTGTCGATGCTGGCTGGAGTAGCAGGAATATCAGTGCATCATTTTGCGCGACAATTTAAGCAATCCGTCGGGGTAACCCCGCATGTCTACCTCACGCAAAAGCGAGTCGAGCGCGCCCAGGAGATGCTGGTTCAGACGGATCTCTCGTTGGCGGAAATTGCGATCGCCGTGGGCTTTTTCGACCAAGGTCATTTAGCGCGTCATTTCCATTATATGCTCGGTACTACTCCTCGCGAATTTCGGTGGTCGCAACGCTAGAAACAAACGACGCTTTGGATCGCATTTACCGAGATTTCGCTACGAGATGGCGCATGTGATCGTGATCCTGCAACTCGAACGTTAAAGTCTCTTTTGGGTCGATGCTGTCAAAAAAGGCCCTGTGGCGATCGGCCCGCTGTTTGGAAAGCGGTTTCGGCGTCTTTCTCGCTGACGTCACGGCCTAGTCGGCGAACACCTCGCCCGGATTGCGGTGACACTTACGCAAGCGACGCGCACACTCGACCTGTTGGCGAACCGAGTAGACGGACCGCCATCGTCTTGAGATTCTGCACGATGGCGGCAAGGTGAAACTCGTCGCGGGCGCCGGAGAGGCCTCTAAGCCGCATGCGCTCGAACCCGTGGTGGGTCTTGAGATGAGCAAAACGCATCTCGACGCGCTTGCGCTCATCCCGCGATTTGAGGAAGCGCTTTGTCCCCATCAGCCGTCGCGCGATATCGCGGGCATCTTCGTGGACATCACGGGGTATCTGTCGGGCAGCCATATTCGGACAGCATCGCATCTTCAGCGCACACGCATCGCAGTCGAATTTGGAGGCGCGGTAGCGGAGCATATTGCCGTCGTGCACGGTGCCGGTGGTGTGTAGCACTTTGACATTGCGCCGAGCGGCTATGCAGCCGATAGAGCGAGCGTTCGACAGAAAAAGACTGGTCGGGCGGTCAAATTCGAACTTACTGAGGCGACCCGCCAGGCCATCGATGACTATCTGAGGGCAAGCGGCAAAAAGCCAGGAGATCGTCTATTCACCGGCCGCAGGGGGCCGGACCGCAGCTTGACGACGCGGCAGTATGCACGCCTGCTGTCGGACTGGCTGGCTGGTATAGGATTGGACCCTCGCCTGTTCGGAACGCATTCACTTCGTCGAACCAAGGCGACGCTTATCTATCGTCGCACCGGCAACTTGCGAGCCGTGCAACTTCTGCTGGGGCATACAAAAATCGAGAGCACGGTCCGCTACCTCGGAATTGAGGTCGATGGCGCACTCGCAATAGCAGAACAGGTGGAGGTCTCAACTGACTGGGCAGAGCGGATATGCTCTGCCCCTCCGTCGCAACCGGCTCTGGGCCCAGGCCGTGTGGAAATGGCGCAACTTGGAGCGCACCGGCGCATTTCGTGGCCGCCGAGTTTCCATCTCGGTGGAATCGACCTCCTGTCATTTCAGTAGCAACCAAGAGCTTCATGTAGGCGCTGATTTGGTCGCGCAGAGGCTGGCCTCAGGCCCGCGTCGCCTCCAGCAATCCGCCTACGCCCATGATCGTCATCACGCGTTTCATGTTGTAGGCGAGCACGGTGAGCGTCATCTCGGTGGCCACCTTTGGCAGCTTTTTCGTGAGAAAGTGCGTTGCTCCCATCCAACACTTCATCGTGCCGAACGGATGCTCCGCTGTCTGACGGCGGACCCCCATTGCATTGGGGTTGTGGTCGAGCCGATCTTGAACCTTCTCCAGAACGGCCTCGTGCTCCCAGCGTGAGATGCGGCGCTCGGGGCCTGTCGTGCACTGGGCTTTTAGCGCGCAGGTTTTGCAGCTGCTTGTCCAATAGCGGCGCAGTATCTTTCCGTCCTCTACATTCGTATAGTGATAAGTTAGCCGCTCGCCGGCGGGACAGCGATAGACATCGTCGGCGGCGACATAGACGAAGTCCTGTTTGCCGAAGCGGCCAGCAGCTTTGGCGCCCGAAGTCATCGGCTTCGGCAATGTCACCGTGATGTCGGCTTCCTCGCAGGCCCTGATCTCGTCTCCATCGTAATAGCCGCGGTCTGCGACGACTTCGAGCATCTCGACAGCCATCTCGTCGCGCGCCTGTCCGGCCATGTTGGCGAGTTGGTGGCGATCGGTGCCCACGTTGGTCACCTCGTGAAACCTCGCAACTTTCGCCTCTGGCACTGCATCGCCGTGCCGATCGGCGGTCTCGAGCTGCGAGAGATAGCGGGCGATGCTCTCGTCGATCCGCTCCAGGCGCCGCTTCATCTTCGCCTCGGTGAAGTTCTTGTCCCGCGCATTGACGGCCTTGAACTGCGATCCATCGATGGCGACGCTCGCTGCAACAAGCAGATCAAGCTTGCGGCACAGCGCGACGAACTCGCGGCAGACTTCACGAATGGCCTTGCCATTGTCCTTGCGGAAATCCGCGATGGTCTTGAAGTCCGGCGCCAACTGCCCGGTCAGCCAGATCATCTCGATATTGCGCTGGCATTCCCGCTCCAGGCGTCGGCTCGACGGCACGCGATTGAGGTAGCCGTAGATGTAGAGCTTGAGCATCATGCCGGGATGGTAGCCGGGTCGCCCCGTCTCGAGTGGCTGGACGCCAACGAAGCCGAGCTTATCCAGATCGAGCCCGTCGACGAACACATCAACCGCACGCACCGGATTGTCCTCGGCCACGTAGTCGTCGAGCAGCGCGGGGAACAACGTGCTCTGTCCGCGATCAACCCCTTCCACGAATCCCGCCATCGCTCGTCCCCGCCGATTCATTGGAGAATAATAGCAGAGGCGGAGTTTTCATACGGCCTGGGCCAAGAGGCGACGTAACGCGTCCGGGTCAGCTCGGATCGAGTGGTGGGTCGGGGACTTGGCTTCATGCTACCACCAGACCTGAGTGTGCAAGAACAGCTTGATCGTTACCCAGGTAACGCAATTCCGGATTTCCGAAATTTTTCCGTAGCCATCCTGCCCCATCTGCAAAATGACGATGTCTTTCCCCCTCTTACCTCGGTCCGGCATCCGGTCGGCGACGTGGCACACGACAAATCAACCGTAGGAGCGGCGTCATGGTCAAGGACGGCAGCGCGTTGGCACGCGCAACCTCGATTGGTCCAGGGGCGGCAACGGGAGTCTCCGCAGATGCGGCTGGTGGCATTCGTCGCTACGCATCACGCGGCGCGGCGTCAATAACGATCGTCTATCGACTCTATGGCGAGAGGTGATTTCCCTCGCCGGGGTTGCAAGGTCATTCTCCAGAGCATCGTCGTACCGAACTTTTCAGTGCCGCCACCGAGACGCGATGCCAGATTGAGAAGTCAGGAGGCCCGATATGCAAAGCAATGACGTAAACGCAGCCGTGGTGAATGGTAGAGAGGCCGCCTATTTCGGCGTGCCGTGGGAAGATGCGTACGGATACGCACAGGCGATCAAGGTTGGTGACACGATCCACGTCTCGGGTCAGCTCAGCCACGACGAGAAGGGGAACCTGATCGCGCCTGCTTCTGTCGACGAATCCGGCAAGCCGGCCGAGTTCTCGATGATGGAACAGCAGATGCGTGCGACCTACGCCAATGCCGTCAAGCTTTTGGCGCGCTTCGGAGCAACGCTGGACAACGTCGTCGAGGAGACGCTCTATGTCCTCGATGTCGACGCCGCATTCGCCGCCGCGGGCAAGGTGCGCA
The DNA here is from genome assembly GCF_054063735.1 of Bradyrhizobium sp. USDA 10063. Classification (NCBI taxonomy): domain Bacteria; kingdom Pseudomonadati; phylum Pseudomonadota; class Alphaproteobacteria; order Hyphomicrobiales; family Nitrobacteraceae; genus Bradyrhizobium; species Bradyrhizobium sp. USDA 10063. The sequence continues at coordinate 4,051,302 of NZ_JBSSGP010000002.1, forward strand.
AGGAGGCCTACGGCACGGCACGACCTCAGTGCGCTAGCAACCTGATCGGTGTGACGAGACTGGCCTTTCCTGAACAGCTGATCGAAATCACCTTCAAGGCTATGCTGTCGGGAGCAGAAGCAAAGCCGCGGTACTAAATCCCCAATGTTTGGAGTTAACGGAATCATGACACACGGACCTGGAACCGCAAGGCCAATGCCCGACATTCTGGCCGAGCCAAAGGATTGCGCCTTGGTGCTGGTCGATCAGCAAGCCGGACTTGCTTTCGGCGTGGGTCGATCGATCGCCAAATGCTTCTGAACAACGTGATCGCTCTAGCGCGCACTGCCACCGTTTTCGGCATGCCGATCGTGGCGTCTACGTCCGCCACCAAGGTCTACAGCGGCCCCCTGATGACCGCGATTCACGCCGCGATTCCCGAAGTGGTCGCGATCGAACGCCGCAACATGAACATGTGGGAGGACGACGCTGCGCGCGGCGCGATCGTGGCGACCGGACGGCAGAAGCTGATCTTTTCGGGGCTGTTGACAGAAGCGTGCGTGACTTTTCCGGTGCTCTCCGCCCGCGCGGCGGGGTATGAGGTACACGTCGTAGGCGACGCTTGCGGTGGGCTCACTCCGGTCAGTCACGATCTGGCGATGCGACGGATGGAAGCGGCGGGGGCGAAGCCGACGTCGTGGATCCAGGTCCTTCTTGAACTCCAGCGCGACTGGACCCGGCATGAGACCTATGACGGGGCGCGAGCGATCGTGGAGGCTCACGGTGGCGGATATGGTATCGGCCTGGCCTATGCACGGGATATGATCAAGCCCGCGTAAGAAACGCGCCGATTATCCATCGGAGTTGTTCCTGCGCCACGTGCCCTGGCTGCAGGCGCTTGGCTTCATTCTACGGCGCGCGCATCCAAAGGTCTCGCTCCTCGTCGGTGGTCAGGATCACCGGCGCAGGATAATCCGGAAAAACGCCCGGCATCAGCGGCAGGTTGCCGTAGCGGTGGATAAGGCGAACGAGGCGGATGATCGCTTCTTGGTTGGTCGTGATGCTGTAGAGGTTGCACATGTCGATGAGCGATTACGTATCCTGGTGGAGGTTGTGATCCAGTCTCATCTTGAATGAGCCCGGCTCTTTTTGTGCTTCCTCGGACAGCGTCTTATAGATGGCAAAGTAGACCTTACGAAGAAGCTCGTTGGTATCGATCAGAAGATCGCCCAACAGGGTGGAGTCTGTCTCAAATTTGTCGGACGCATTTGCGCTTTGGCCGTAACGGCCCGCGGCGTAACGCACCGTAGCGCTTGACCGTAACGCACCGTGGCGGCGTGACAACATAACGCAATCCCGCTGATCCCGAGGCTGTGACGATTGCCTACAGCAGGCAGATCCACTCCTGTGCCTGCTGCAAGGCGCGAACTGACTGATCCTGAGAGCATCGCGACCGGCCATGGGGGCCAGTCATGCCCGAAGAAGTGGAGGATGGTGATGGAGAACCCGTGCTCTACAGCAGACCAATCTCAGCCGTATGGTCGCGGTCAACCTGCTTTCGCCGGATAACTGATAGCTCATTGGCGCAAGCGAGAAACTCGCTGGTCCCGGCGCACATTCCAAACTTCGCACAGAAATCACGATTTTCTTCTGCTATCGCGAGATCAAGTCGCTCTTTCGCACTCGCGCGCACGGCTGGTCCGGCGATGAAGGCCACATACCGACCACACGCCAATAGCGCAGCAAAAAACAATGAGTACGCAAGGCATGAATGTCTTTCAGCGTTCGTCACGATAGGAGGAGTGGTGCTAGCTTTGGTCATTGCAATCTCCTTCACGTGGAAGTCATTAAATAAGCCGCGAACCCAGACGCCCAACTCGTGGTGCATTGAGCTGCCATGGTTGGCGGAAACCGCCAGCCCTTCGAGAGCCGGAACACGTTGACCAGCCGCGGCCCCGGCGAAATCTTGATCATCCCGAGATGGTCGAGCAGCTTCAGCGACCGCGACACCGCAGCCCGTGCGATGTGGTAGTCCAGCCGGAAGGCGACGTAGCTCACGCTCGCCTTGCTGCCGTCACCGATGGCCGCCTCGCCGCATAGGCCGGGCTTTCTGATCGATCCGCCATCGTTGCCTCCCTCTATCGTTGGCTACAGAGCCATCCACACTGCCAGCGCGACCATGACAACCGTCGCGACGAAGATCAGCGCCTAAGCGTTCGACATGCGCGACATCGCACACCGCCTATCGTGTACTAGCTGGTACATAATTTACAGCGATATGATAATTTGCAAATATCTTCATACTGCGCCATCGTGCGGTCTCGGCACTTTGCTCTGTGCCCCAAAGGACCCGGAAAACGAGGGCAGCGCACACAAAAAGAAAGGCCGCCCGCGTCCTAACAGGCTGTTGAAGAAGTCTCTGGCAGGATGGAATTGGACGTGATTCTCTCGATGATTGAATCTTGAGGCCAGGATGCGGGGATCGGACGAGCGGTCAGGATCGCTGTTCAGTTACGTGGACCGTGAAGCGCGGGTTCGCCCGGATCACCCCCTACGGAAGATCCGGGAGATCGTAAACGCTGCGCTGAGCGATCTATCGACGGCTTTTGCGGGGCTTTACACGGACTTTGGCCGGCCCTCGATTGCACCGGAGAGGCTGCTTCGGGCCATGTTGCTGCAAGCCTTCTATGGCATCCGCTCGGAGCGACAATTGATGGAGCGGCTAGAGTTCGACCTGTTGTTCCGCTGGTTTGTCGGTCTGGGCGTGGACGATCCTGTATGGGACCACTCGACCTTCTCCAAGAACCGCGACCGGCTGTTGGAGGGCGAGATCGCTGCTAAGTTCCTCTCGGCGGTAATGGCTCAGCCGAAAGTGAAGCGGCTATTGTCGAGCGACCACTTCTCGGTGGACGGCACGCTGATCGAGGCGTGGGCTTCGATCAAGAGCTTCCGCAGGAAGGACGGAGACGACAACGACAGTGAGGGGCCGGGACGCAACGCTGAGCGCAGCTTCCACAAGGAAAAGCGTTCAAACGAGACGCACCAAAGCACGACCGACCCGGAGGCCCGGCTGTACAAGAAGGGAGACGGGCGGCCGGCCAAGCTCTGCTATATGGGGCATGCTCTAATGGAGAACCGTCATGGCCTGGCGGTCGGCGGCATCGTCAGCCAGGCCACCGGCACTGCCGAACGAGAGACAGCGCTGGCGTTGATTGATAGTCGCCATCCCAGGGGGCGGCGGATCACGCTCGGCGCGGACAAGGCCTATGACGTTACGCAGTTCGTGCGCGACTTGAGAGAACGATCAGTGACGGCGCACATCGCGATCGACGGACACCTCAGCAAGACAGGCGTCCCGCGCAAGACGGCGGTCGACGCCCGCACCATCCGCCATGCCGGCTACGAGATCAGCCAACGTTGCCGCAAACGGATTGAGGAGGTGTTCGGGTGGATCAAGAGTTCCGCCGGTCTGGCCAAGGTAAAGCTGCGTGGGCGCGAGCGTGTGGACGCCGTCTTTACGTTGGCGCTTGCGGCCGACAATCTGATCCGCCTGCCCAAGCTGCTGGCGGTGCAGCTATGAGCGTGCGGGGCAAATGGCGTGTGGTGGAAACGCCCGATCACGACATGGCTGGAGCGGAATCTTACATTCTGTTCACAAACGAAGGCTGTGAGTTCGCCCTGGATTGACTCACGGGGGCAATATATGGCCGATGCGACAGTGATGCCGTCGAGTTTACATGGGATGGCAACGACGAGATGGAGCCCGCAGGAGGCCATGGCTGGGCAGAAAAACGCGCCGATGGCTCCCTTGAAGGTGAGATATGCCTCGAAGGCGGCGACGACATTCCCTTTATCGCCCGCCGATTGGCTACTTCTTCAACAGCCTGCTAAAGGTCAGGTGTCGAAAAAAATGTATCGACTGATAATCCGTTCGTGCTTCACCGTGATCACATCGCGGCCCTTGACAACGGGGTTGCCGTCTTTCCCCGCGAGCGCCCAAGTGTACGTAGACACGTCCCCCGTTGTCTGGATCGGGCCGGTGACCGCAAGGTCCATTCCCGGCATCTGTGCCTGTACCGCTCTAATCGCAAGTTCAATGCCCGCAAAACCTGAAAACCACGCCGTCGGCTCGCCGATGACCACGTCTTCTGCATAGGTTGAAGGGATACTCGTGATGCGCTCAGCGGCGTGTCGAGTGTTCCAGATTTTCAGGTGACGATCGACGATTTTTGCGACGGGATTGGACATATCTCACTCACGCTTATGTGCAAGGCGTGATCGGCCTGCGGTCGCGATCAGCCCATGCTCCCCGGCAAGAAGCATCTGACGCCAACTAAAGCGCCGTTCAGATAGTAGGGCCAGACCATCGTGCGACCAGCGCGGTTCGGTCCATCCACGACGGCGTCGTTCGGAACATCAACCCACTCGCCATCAATGCGTGCGCGATAGTGACCGTCCTTAGTTTCCCAATCGGCGTCATCAACGCGCCTCGCATCACTGCCATCGCAGCAGGGCCCTTTGCCACTGTACAAGCTCTCATACCAACTGTTCAACTCAGGGTGTTGATGATCGTGGGCGCGAGCGTGACCGATTGTGGAAATCGACAGCATGACGGTGAATGCAACAAGCCTTGCATGCCAAAAGCGATTGTTCATCTTGCGCCCAATGTCGTTCGCTGTTCGTCCATCATCCCATTTTCACTGTCGCACTTCATGAGCGTATGCACTTTTCCAACGCACCCAGCCTAAGACGATCGCGATCAGCGGCTCAATTGAACGTAGGTAACCGTGCGGCATCTAAAGGGGTCACGGATACGATACGAAGGTTTATGGCGCTCGCCCCTAAAGCCAACCACTTCCGCAACGGTCAAACTGAGAAGAGCCTAGTGTGAGCTCATGTTCTCCGCTTTGTCCTCGAATGCGGACATCCAGCATAGCGGTCGGCATGTCTCTGAAGGGCCCAAAACCGGACCCTAGCCAAACGGCCGGCGATCCTTGGCGCCTCGATGCTAGTTTGCCGAGGCTACGGTTCAGCGCTGAAAGACGACCTTGCCGCCGACCAGCGTCAGATCCGCCTTGATGTCCTTGATCTGCTCTTCCGGCACCGCCATGTAGTCCGCGGAGAGCACCACGAAGTCGGCAAGCTTTCCAGGCTCAATCGTCCCTTTCCGCTCTTCATCGAACGTGTAGCGCGAAGCCGCACTGGTGTAGAGGCGCAGGGCCTGCTCGCGAGTAATAGCTTCCGCTGCGCCAAAGACGTTTCCGTTCGGATCCTTCCTGGTCACCATGATGTACATGTTGAGAAAAGGGTTGATCGGATTGACGGGGAAGTCCGTTCCGGCACCGAGACTGTCGAGGCCCATTTTCGCAATCAACGTCCTGGTCGGCACGGCGCGGTCAGCGGTCGCCCGCCCCAGAAATCGCTCGACGGTCGCGGCCTTGTCCCACATGAAGACGTTCTGGAAATCGATGCGGACCCCTAGATTGCGCGCGCGCTCCATCTGCTCCGGCCTGATCAGACTGGCGTGGATGAGGACGAAACGACGATCCCGGATCGATTTTTCTTTGTCGGCTGATTCGAGCGCGTCGAGCACTTGGTCGATACCGAGGTCGCCGACGACGTGCACGCCGACACGCCAGCCGTAGCGGTTGCAGATCAAGACGAGTTGCTTCAGCCGGTCGGGTGTCTGCTGCGCGATGCCGTGGTAGTTGTCATGTGAATCGGGATAGACGTCGTGCATGAGCGCTGTTTTCAGCGTCATGCCGCCGTCGTAGAAGATCTTGATGCCGGCGAATTTGAGCCAGTCGTCGCCAAAGCCCGACGAGGCCCCGTTGCCAGACATGATCGCTTCCCACGCGGTCAGATCAGCTGGCGGCTCTGGCCGGAACATCACGCCGGTGCGCAAGGTGGCTTTTCCGGACGCGGCAAGCTTCTGCAGCGTGCGGATATCGCGGGCTTCCGTTGCGCCTTCGACCGCGCTGGTGATTCCAAAGCTGTTCAGCACGCTTTCCGCAATTGTGAACTGCCGTATCTCGTCGTCTTCCGTCCAGGGCGGCACGGCCTTCTCGACCCGATCGATCGCTGTCTCGACAAGCACGCCGGTCAATTCGCCGGTAGCGTCGCGCTCGAATGATCCACCGCTCGGATCCGCGGTGGTCTTGTCGACCCCTACCTCTTGCAGGGCCATGGTGTTCGCCATCGAGAAATGCCCGACGGTGCGCAGGTAGACCGGATTGTTCGGGGCAACGCTGTCGATCTCTTGCCTGGTCAGATAGCGTTTCTCGGCGAGTTGCGACGGCGGATGCCATGCGCCACCCACGATCCACTCGCCCGGCTTCTTCTTCGCCGCGAATGCCTTGATCGCCTCGAGCGCGTCCGCAACAGTCTTTGCCCGGCCCATGGTGACGACATAGTCGCCAAGACCAGCGGCCTTGAAGTGAGCGTGAGTATCTATCAACCCGGGAATGACGGTCTTGCCGGACACATCGAGCACGCGCGTCCCAGCGCCGGCAAGCGCCTTGATCGATGCGCTGCTTCCGGTCGCGAGAATCTTTCCGTCTCTGATGGCGACCGCCTCTATGACGGTGGATCGTTCGTCCAGCGTCAGAACCTTTCCGTTGATGAGGACGAGGTCAGGCGCGTTGAAGTTTCCCTGCTGGGCTGCCCAGGTGCAGCGCTAGCGAGCCACATTCCCGCTCCGAAAACCGCAAGCGCCGTCGACTTGGAGACCATTGGATCCTCCCTCACCAATTTTGTTCAAGAGACGAACATTTGTTCTATTTTTTGATGGTAATTCCAATCTCAACGCGGTTCAACGCTTCTTGGCCGAGCCCGACGACAGTTCACTCGTCCGCTAGGAGTCGACCGCGCTAATGAATGGACAGGTCAGCTTTGGGTCATTCGCGTCGTCTTGGCCCTACGCCAGCTATTTCCGGTCTACCCCGGATTGTGTTGAAAAACTCGATTTGCGCTGAGATGCAAAATCTTTAAGCCTCGCCAATGCGCCCTCGCGGCGGAGACGTAGGGGATTGCATCAATTCGTGTAGTTGCAGCCAGCGATCCTCGTATTGGCTATGAGAAGGATCGCACCGCCCAATATCGCTACCGCGATTCTCTTGCGAGAATTTCGCACTCGCTCTGATTTTGAGTTTTTCGAACAATCCCCCGGACAGGCGACACGTCGACGAACGATGGTTTTCGTCGGTATGGGCCAATGGGCGACATTGGCATGCTTTCCCCGGCAAAAAGCGAAACGACGCGTGAAGGTCACCACCACCGGATGGGGCCAGGCATTGCTCTCATTGGCGCGTCGCGTGACGAGATTGTTCCCAGCAAAAGCAAACGTTGCGAGCAGCAGGCGAGGCCGACTGGCACAATCATAAAAGTCCAAGACATATTATTGACGACAACAACCAGTGGATCAATGCCGGCAGGCAGGTGAAACGTGTAGGTCAGATGCATTGCGACCATTGCCAAGCCAACGGCGACCGCGGCGGCCCACGGCGCTGGACCGCACAATTTCACAACCAGCAGTCCAACGACGGTGGAGACAAGATGACCGCCGACAGGAGCACGGTGTTGCGCCGGTTCTGCTTTTGGTGACCCCAATACTGTTACGATCGAGGTCCCGAATGGAATCGCGAAGAGCGGAAATGCGCTCTCAATGGAGAACGCCTCCATGCTCCCGATAGCAACTGCGCTCGCGGCCGCTCCGGCGAGGACGGCAAGTAGTTGAGGTCGGTCTAACATCAAGCCTAATATCAGTTTCTAGGTCACGGCCGGCATCGGCCCCGGACAAGCTTACTTCGCCGGCGTGATCTGACGGGATTCCATTTTGCGGGGTCGTCAGGGTTCATCCTAAATCACGACTCATGATCCAAGAAAAGTAGGTACTAGTGAAGCGACGCACGAGGCAGATTCGATCGGAGAGCGGCTTTCGACGTTGCCTGTCCGCGACGATGCGGCCGGAAAACTGGATTGGCCGCTTCCGAAGGATCGGTTGCACCAATTTGGAACTACAAGAACTGGAGGCGTCAATGGCCCCATCTGCAGATGCCAAGGATACCAGCTCATTAGTGTAGGCTTGGAATGGCATTCACGCCGGCAATCCCTAGTCACTGCGGCGCGCGTTGCGAGGGCCAGAAGCTATCCATGGCCAAACATCGATAGTTCGAGAGGACGTCATTCCCGACGGGCATTAATTTCATGACCCTTTGTTGCTTTCGCGTTTGGGCACCCACGTTTAATCTAACCTGTGAGTAGTTAATGAGACCAGCTGCGCAGGAATGCCGTCATTACCTCATTCGGCGACATATAGCTGGTGAGAGGAGAGGGATCATGAGACGCACATCAATCTCTTACAAGGATGACATCCATTCCCTGTTCCGCGATTTTGATAGAAAATCGATGCTCGCAAAGTTTGATCTCTGGAAGTATGACGACGTAAAGAAATGGGCGGACACTATTCTGGTCAAGATCGAGAACGGCCTGATGCCTTGCGACGGAGCTTGGCCCGACAAGAATGTTCAACTTTTCAAGCAGTGGATTGCTGACGGGAAGCTGCCCTGAGTGCCTAAAGGCACTGTTTCTTAATTCAGCGAACATCCAAAATTTGAGGAGCTGGCGCGTCGTACGGTGTTGGTCTGGTTCGCTCACGAGCGGTAATGCTGTAACGATCCGTAGCATTTCAGCTCGACCATCAACAGCTGACGTTCGAGGCACCTTAGCCCTTCTAGATCCATACGCCGTCAGTCCATTCATACTCGCCGAACTCGATGTCGGGATCGTCGCTTGCCTGTCCAGCGGGTTATGGTGCACATCACGCCGTCGAAGAGATAGTCGACTGTAGCGTATGCAGCAGCTTCTCGGTGCCGCGAACCGTTATCTCATCGTAAAGCGGGTTTGGTTCGCCGGTGAGGTCGAAATAGGACGGAAGGTGGATCACTGATGCGATACGGTTACCATGGGCCGTCCGTATACGTTGAAGACCGACTGCGATCGAATCTTCCGAAGTCAGATCGACGTAGATGCAGTCGATCGTTGGCTGCGGTTGGTGTGTAGTCATCCGATCAAGTCCGACGAGTGCGAATCGCCTAGCCAATTTCTTGATTGGGGCTGAACCGATAAAGCCCGGACTGCCGGTGACAACGATCGTATCGTTGCACTCCGCCATTCGGGCTTCTCGTGTAGGGAAGCGGCTTCTGTTCTTCTCCATTTGCCCGTGGAGGGCATAAGCTTCGCCGAGAGGCTCGCAAGCGCCGGGTGGTTATAGAGTCGATTGCCGGGCCTGGTCTCCTCGTTCACCTACCTTCCAAGACGTGCACCAACCTGACGGCTTCGCCGACGAAGCGGCGGACGGTGGAGGATGATCCATCTTCTTCGGAGACGAAGTGCAAGAGCGGGCCGAAGGTAGGCCCACCCCGCTCATCGCCCAGAAGAGCCAGGACATCGCTTGTTCGTGGCGACCGATGCTGGCAACAGCATGCCGGTCTTCTCCGCAAGATACACAAGGATCGCGCCCGGCTCGCAGACTGTCCTTGCGCCGCCCACGCCGTCGTGGTCGACGATCGCCGGTATCTCTCCATTGGGCGAGACGGCGAGAAACGCGGTGCGTGCTGCTCGCCTGAGCCGAGATTTACGAGGTGGACCGAGTAGGGGCGCCCACCTCCTCGAGCATTATCCAAGGCTTCGTCCCGTTGGGCGTGGGCCACGTGAACAACTCAATCATCGCGACGCCTTTCTGGAGCTGTCGTGCCGGATTGCAAGGGTGGCCGCTTCCGGCGGCGAAGCAGCGCGCCGATCCACACATTTTGTAGGAACGCGGAAGGCCTACACGTTGGAAGCCCGGATGCTGGTCGTGGCACGCCGGCGCTTTGCTGTTCGCGGTTCAAGCGGCGCGCAGGCTGCGCAGGTGATCCAGCACGGGCAAGACGTCTCGCGGCGGAGAGCGGCCGGACTGGCCCGGGTTGATCTCGGAATAGGCGATGACCCCTGCCCTATCGAGGATGAAGCGGGCCGGGATCGGCAGCGTCCAACTCTCGTCGCCGTTGAGGAGTGGGAGGTCGATGCCGCTCTTCCTGTGGACGTTTCGGAGGAGCTCCGGAATGCACCAGCGTACGCCGAACAGCTGGGCAATCCGTCCACCTAGATCGGAGAGAATGGGAAAACCCAGCTTCAACTGCGCGTGAGCCTTTGCGTTCTCAGCGACCGTCTGCTGCGAGATGCTCACGACAGACGCCCCCCGCGCCTCGACCGACGGCCGGAGGGACTCAAACGCCTGCAAGTCGCGGCTACATGCCGGGCACCACAAGCCGATATAGAAGGTAAGGAGCAGCGGACCAGGACTGAGCAGTGTTTCCGACGCGACCTCGGCGCCGCGCTGATCCCGCAATCGAAAGGACGGCGCGCAGGTGCCCGCCTTGAGCCCGCGCTCTGCCTGTCGTGTTGCGATCAGATATTCGGTCGCGCTTCGCATCGCATCCGCAGCGTCCCGCTTGCTTCGCTTTGTCGAAGCCGCCGCAGGCATGTTCTCGTTTTTCCTCATGTCCGGCCTTCCCTCGACCCGCGGTCTTCAGTGACCTCAGCAATTCTAGTCCAGGTTGATCGAGAGCAGTAGTCCTCGTCAGTAACTTTGAGTTATTCGCGCAGGCTATGACCGGACGTGTTTGCGCCGGCAGCTGTTTTCCAGAGGCGCGTCAGGCGTCGGCGATCAGTGAGGCGATGTCCTCGAGCGGACGCCGGCTGAAGTCCTTCGCGAGCTCGCCTATGATCTTGCCTCTCAGGTCGCGGTGGAAGTGCTTGCGCATCTCCCCCAGGGTCCTGGGGTCGGAGACAACGACCAGGTGTTCTATGGTCCCGTCGAGGCTGAGCTTGTTCAGGAACGCAGCCGTCGCTGCCGCGAAGTCGTCCTCGACGAGCCGCCTGCCATCGGGGTTGGCAGTGCCGGTGTGATGCCGCGCACCCGAGCCTGAGTGGGCGGGCGCAGGCGGAGCCGCCGTGATCTCGACCAAGTGCACCCCAGGTTTCACGCCTGTATTGTGGAACAGGCGGATCGTCTCGCCGTCAGCGACTGCTACTGTCGTACCGATAGGTAGAATCATCGAAAGACCTCCCGTTCACGATCCCGCATAACGCCCGCGGGTTATGATACTTGCATGCCAGCGCTCTGCGGCGCCTCTTCGATAAGCTCCTGGCGCGAAGCTCCCCAGAGCAGGGCAGTCCCAACGACGGCCGAAAGAATCGACGCGGCGAACACGGCAATCTTGGCGGCCGAGAAGTCGGTGGCGTTTGGAAACGCCTGCCCGGCGGTGAAGAGCGACATCGTGAAGCCGATGCCAGCGAGGGCTCCTGCCCCGGCCAACTGCCGCCACGTGTACTCTGCCGGCTTGGCGGCCATGCCTGCGCGCACGGCCGCGGCGGCCGCGAGGAAGACGCCGAGCGGCTTTCCTATGGCGAGGCCAGCGACGATCGCGGCCATGAGCCAGCCATGCCCAACGAAGGCGCCAGGGTTGATCGTCACGCCCGCATTAGCCAGTGCGAAGATCGGAAGGACAGCGTAGCTCGACCGCGCGCCTGCGTGCCGTAGCAGCCGGTCGGCGGGCGATTCAAGTCTGTCGTAGATCGCGTCGAGCGCATGCAGTGCCGGCGTGGAGGGGCCGTGCCTGAGCACCTCGCCCTCATGCCGGGCCTCGGAGGCGATGATGGTGCTGGCCTGCGTCATCAGGGCGGCCAAGTCGGCTGGCGGCCGCGTCGGAATGAACAGCGCAAGTACCACGCCGGCCAGCGTAGCGTGGAGGCCGCCCGCGTAGACGAACGCCCACAACGCGACGCCCAACAGGATGTAGGGCGACAGCAGATAGACCCTCGATCGGCTCAGCAGCGCCAGCGCAACGACCATCGCCGCAGCCGCGGCCAGGTAGCCCGGATGGATATCGCCGGAGTAGAACACAGCGACGACGACGATCGCACCGATGTCGTCGACGATGGCCGCCGCGGTGAGGAAGATGCGCAGCTCGACGGGGACGCGGGCGCCCATCACGGCGATCAAGGCAATCGCGAACGCGGTGTCGGTCGCCATCGGAACGCCCCACCCGTGCGACCACGTCCCCGCAGGGATGACCAGCGCATACAGAAGCGCCGGCACGACCATGCCGCCGAGCGCGGCCGCGATCGGAAGCGCGGCGGAGCGGCGGCTTGCGAGGTGGCCAACTGTCATCTCGCGCTTCACTTCCAATCCCACGACAAGGAAGAACACCGTCAGCAGGCCGTCGTTGACCCAATGGAGGATAGCCATCTGAAAGGCTGCGTCGCCTAAGCTCACGCCGAGCTCCTGGCGCCAGAGCGCCTCGAACGCCGGCCCGACCGGCGAGTTCGTCAGGACGATCGCCGCCACGGTCGCGAGGATCAGCAAAATACCGGCGGATGGGCCCCAGCTCGCGAAGTCAAGGGCCGCCGTACGGACGCGGTGGCCGAGCGTGCCAAGCATCGCGTCGGCGAGAGAGCTCTCGTCCCAGGGCCCGTCGTAGCGCCGGCGGTTGATGTAGAAGGTCGGCGTGAACCTCACGCCGCTCGCGCGGGAGCTTGCGATATCCGCCTCCACCCTCGTCCTCGCGCGCCGCACGTTGTCGCTATCGCCGAGCGCGAAGTCGGCGTTCACGCCGAGGTCGGCGGCCACCGCGGCGAGGTCGTCCTCTGTGAGCTGCGTCGACCTCGTCATCAGCTTGATGTGCGCGGACCAGAACGCCTCGGGCGTCTGGGCAAGCTCAGCGAGCTCGGCGGCCCGAAACGCAAGGCTGTTGTCCGTGAGCGGCCTGTGGCGGAAGGCGTAGCAGACGCGGTCGCCAAGTTGGTCGCGTGCTTGCGCGATGGGCTCGTTGGCAGCCCTGCAGTGCGGGCAAGCGTAGCTGCCGTACTCGACGAGCGAGATCTCGGCATCGGTGGGGCCGAGCACGTGGTCCGTCTCGTGGTCGACCGGACGGTCGAGGCGGCCGGGCGGGATCATGAGCTCCATCGCTGGGCCGGTCTCCAAGTGTTTCGCGCCAGTTACGACGTCGGCGCAGCCTTCGCTGGGTTGACGATGTGGAATACGCCGCCGTTGGGTGACGACGTGTAGGTGATCTCCCTGCCGGCGGGGCTGCTCGGGACCGCCGCGCCTCCGACGCGCGGGAGAAGGAGGCGCACGAGTGTGCCGGCACCCAGCCTGCTCTCTATACCGACCGCGCCGCCTCGCCCTTCGGCGAAGCGCTGGACCTGGGGGAGTCCGAGACCGGTTCCGCTGCCCGGGGCCTTTGTCGTGAAGTACGGGGTGAAGGCCTGCGAGAGGACCTCCTCGGGCATGCCCTCCCCGTCGTCGGCGACGATGATCTCGACGAGCCCCCCGACCGCGCCGGCGGACGGCTCGACGTTCCGCGCCGCGACGGTGATCATGCCGCCGTCCGGCATAGCATCGGCCGAATTGCGGCAGAGGTTCAACAAGGCGAAATACAGCTCTTCCGGATCAGCGCTGAAGTCCCATAAGCCAGGGGCGATCTCGGTGCGGACCGTGATGTCCGGACGCAACGCCCGATCAAGCGAGCCCGCCAGCGCTGCGAGGCGACTGCCTTCGACAAGTCCGTCGATCGACTTGGGGCCCGGTCGCGCAGCGTCGAGGAGCTGCCGGCTGAGTAACGCGGCTCGCATGATCGCCTCCTGCATTTTGCCGACGATGGCCTTTCGGTAGGCGGCATCGTCCTGGCACTCGAGCAGCCGCAGGCCGCTGCCGATCACGGCGAGAAGGCTGTTGATATCGTGGACGACGAACTGCGCGACGTCCGCTATCGCCCTCACCCTTTCCCGCCTGCGAGGGGCGACCGCGCCACGCATGTCGGACCGCGCGCCGGTGTGGCACAAAATCCCCGAGACCTCGCCGTTGGACTCGACGCGCGGGATCTCCACGCATCTGGACGCAATGAGGCCGCTACCGCCATCGCGGACGCTCCGCACCCTTGCGCTCAACGCACGCTGAACTCCAAGCGCGACGCCGGCGCCGTGCGCGAGCACGACGACATCCTCCAGCGGCGGGCCTTCGACAGAACCGGGAAATGAAATGCCGGTTGTCCCTTTGATGTGCATGTCGGAACTCCTGGCCTGCGATCGTTCAACGGAATGCCGACTTCGGCCCGTACACGAGGGTGGGCGACGAGAGGTCGAAGATTGAGTCCATGACGGTCGAAAGGAAAATCACCTCTCGCCATAGAGTCGATAGCCGACCGTTATCGAAATGAGTGAGGGCGCCTAGGGCGCTGCCCGAAGGTGTGCGCCGCGTCTCCCTGCGAAGATTTGCCGAGCAGCACTCTTGGCGGCCGAGAAAAGGTCTTACGCGGCTATCCTGCCGGCCGCGCCGCATAACGGGCGGTTATCGAAATCATAGCCTTACCAGCGGATTCGACGGCGATACGGCTGGTGCCGCGAGCGCAGTCGAGAGGCCGAAGCAACGGGGTACACCGCACCGCAACCAGAATAGCGAGTATAGCCATGACTCAGAGCATCGCAGGACGGCCTGCTCCCGAACTCGCGATCCCCTTCTGGATCGATGCTGAAAGAAAGGAACGCGCGCATCTCAGTCTGAAGGAGCTCGCGCCGCGGCACAGGCTTCTCTTTTTCTACCAGCATTGGTGCGGTGGCTGCCACTCGCACGGATTTCGAACTTTCCAGGCGTTGGTTCAAGATCAACGCACCAAGGATGTCGGGCTCGCCGCAGTCCAGACCGCATTCGAGGGCGCCTAGCTCAATACGCGCGACAAGCTACCCTTGGACCAGCAGCGTTACGGCCTCCGGATTCCCTTCGGCCATGAGGGTCGGTCGCCGCTCGGTGTCTAGGCGCGATAACCGTCCAAAAGCTTCGCCGCAAAGACGCAAATACCGACCCACACGGCAAACGCCGCGAGGATCAGATCCCTCGCCTGCGAGAAGCGGCCGGCGATTGCGATAGACGCTGTCACGCCCACGACGGTGGCGAGCACCGAAAACCTGCCTTGTCCAGCGCTTGGCCCCGGGTCGGTTCGGCAAGAATTCCAACGGTTAGCGCAGCTGTCGTCGGAGCTTCAAGCTGCAGCCAAAAGCTCACGAACAACACCAGGATTATAGCGAGCCAGATGCGGACGGCGAAGCTCCAGAAGCTGACGGGAATGTTCGCTACAGTGAACGGCTGCTCTGCTATTGTCGCGACCACGGTAATGCCTTATCCGAATTTGCCGATGCTTCGCCAGTTGTGCTCAATTGTCGTGAGCCGACATAGTGACTGAGGCGACGAAGCAGTAGCCGCGTCCGTGGATGTTGACGATGAAGCGATTCCTATCCTGACCGTCCCGCAACGCGCGACGCAGCGCTGACATATGAACCGTGAGGTTGGCGGGCTCGACGAAAACATCGGGCCAAACGCGTGCCATCAAATCCTGCTTGCTGACCAACTCTCCGTGGCGTTCAAGCAAAGCAATCAGGATTTCCAGAGCGCGACTTCCGAGAGGCACCGGCTTGTCGCCTTCCAGCAAAAGGAACTGCGTTCGAAGCAGGCGAAACGGTCCGAACAAAACTTCTGTTGGCGTTGCGCCGACTGATTCGGTTCGTTTCTCGAGGAATGGCCTTGCCGCATCCGGACGCTGAACGGCGCGTCCGACGTCAAGCTCCGGTTCGAGATGGAATTGTTCCAAGCGTCCGAAAGCTGCAGTCGATCGCATAGTGACCTCGCTTGCTTTGGTATGGCTATCCCCGCAAAGAGGCTAGTGACCCCTAATCTGACGATTTGGAGTACTGCGAGCTATTCTACACTGGTGTCGCGCAATCAAAGATTTGTTTGCGTTGCCTAAACCTAGATTTACAAGCCGGGAGACGGCTCCAATCGGCGGCAGATTGTGAGTGCTATGGCGGGATCAAGTCAGGGGGATGCCGTAGATTACATCATTTCGCGATGGCACCCCTTGGTACAAATCACAATAGTCACCAGTCACCCAAGAGGAAGAACTTGAGGCTACCGCGCATCTGCGCGGGACTTCGTGATCAATAAATCGGCGTATAATTGGCTGTATCCGGATTCGGTAATGCGAACCTCCCTCGGTACATTCGCGCCATACCAGCGTACGATAGCGGCGGTGGCCCCTCTGTGGTGCCGATTCAATCTATGCGGACCGCTAAGTGCACAGCAGCCCACTCTTGTTTGCTCTGGCACTCAGTACAGAGAATCGCAGCGGAACCGGACCCGCTAACCGGCAGTTGCAAGAAGAGGTCGGCGGCGTAGCGTCCGCCGGCCTTTTCTCTTGGTTTGCGTTGAAGATCGCGCGACTGCTTAACTCATCCGGCCGCGCGAATAGCACATCGGGCAAAACGCACACCTCAAGAGCGTTGCGGCGTGTCAGGCACCAGCTTGAGCTTATCAGCCATCCGGCCGAGTTCGGGAAGCGAACCGGCCTGCATCTTCTGCATCGCCCTGCTGCGATGCACCTTCACCGTGGCTTCGGCGATGCCGATATCGTGGGCAATCTGTTTGCTCAGGCGGCCGCGCGCCACCTGAATTACGATCTCGCGCTCCCGGGGGCTTAGGGAGGCGAAACGCTGCCTTAGGGAGACCAGGTCCTGGTCATTCTCCCGCCGCGCACGATCGCGGGCCAAGCCAAGCTGAACGGCATCGAGAAGATCCTGGTCGCGGAACGGCTTGGTGAGGAACTCGATCGCACCCCGCTTCATTGCCTGCACAGACATCGGTATGTCGCCGTGGCCCGTGACGAAGATGATCGGGATCTCCCTGTTTGCCGCAGCTAGCTCGCGCTGGAAATCGAGACCGCTTTGGCCGGGCAACCTGATATCGAGCACCAGGCAGGTGGGGCAATCCGGTGGATCGGATTTGAGGAAGTCCGAAATGGAGGCAAATAGCTGAACGTCAATGCCAAGCGATCGGAGCAGGCGCCCGACCGACGCGCGGAGATCCGGATCGTCGTCGATGACCAACACGGTGGAGGTTGGGTCAGACATCGCTGCCACTCGGGAGAGATCACGAAAATCAGCTTGCATGTTGGTTTGCAGGTCCGGCAGACCGCGTATTTCTAATCCCAATCCTGGAATCTGAACAGCCCCTTTTTCTGAAGGGATGCGCGCCGATATACCAAAGCTTGCGCGCAGACACAGCTCACTCCCCTCCCGACGCTCGGGGCGACTTTCGGCTGAAGTTCGATCTCCGGTCGGCCCGATAGCCTCCGAGGGAAGTTGCCCATCAGCTCATATATATGCCACTCGTATTCAGCGCTCGGCGGATCGAGCCAATGCTTTGGCTGCATCGTCGAGCGAAGCCTTCTCGGCTCGCCCCTCGTACCAGTCGGCAAGAGCCTTGAGCTGAGCCGCAATCTCTTGGTCAGTCACGGTTTCCACAGTGCGGAGCAAAGCCTGCGCTGTCTTCAAATATTCCTTGCCTCGTTGTGAGATCTGAACCGTCATGACACCTTCGCGCGGTTTTCGGGCGCTTGGTCGAAAGCGATCAGGAACCAGCCCATCCAATTGTGGTCACTTTGGCGGCGCGCCTTGAAGCGATCGACGCACTTCCTGGAGCAAAGCGACCTTCGCCACGAGTAATGACGGACGAGACCAAACTTTCCTTCACAGAATGCGCATCGCATGGCCTTGTCACACCTGTGACTTTCCAAGCGGTAAGGCATTGTTTTCTCCTTTCGGCCTGTGCGCATTTCGGATGTAGCAAGACTAAGAGGATTGTCACCAACGGCTCAATTGAGCGCGGGTTGAGCGCGGGCATCCAAAGGGGGCGGGACGATGATACGAAGGCTTAGGGCGCTCGGACGAGTCCTGGAGTTCGCCCGCTGCGATCCCGCGACCGCCTTCGTCCGGCGGAATCCTCGATCACAGGGCATGCCGGATTGGTTTCGCAATCATCGTCCAGATAAACCAAAGTTTACGGGGCATAAGCGGCACACTGGTGGCATCCTCTCAGAGATCATGCAATTCGATGCGGAGCGTCACCATGATTGGATAATTGGCTGCCCGCACGACGGGTCCAGCGGATAGCCATAGGCGGCATGATGAAAAAGGTACTGATTTCGGTCGTTGAAGATGATCAGTCCTTTCGTGAGTCCATGGGTAGGCTCATGAGATCGCTGGGCTATACGGTCGAGCTTTTTTCATCTGCAACCGAATTTCTCGCGTCCCCACGCCTGGCCAAAACCGCCTGTCTGATCGCCGACATCCACATGCCTGTCCTGACGGGGCTCGAGCTCTATCGACGCCTCATCGATGCGGGCCACGCGATTCCGACAATTCTCGTGACCGCTTTCCCCAATGATGTTGACCGGGCTCGCGCCTTGAACGACGGGGTCGTGTGCTACCTGCGCAAGCCAGTTGACCAAGAGCATCTCACTCAATGCGTTTGTGCGGCTCTAAGGTCCCGTGACCCACCTGAAGCGGACTCCTGAGTTCGCCGTCGGTGCCGGGCAAGGTGAACTGAAATACGGCGCCGCGAGGCTCATTCGCTTCCGCCCACAGGTTGCCTCCATGAGCATGGATGATGGAGCGGCATATCGACAGCCCCATACCCGTTCCGCTGGACTTCGTGGTGTAGAAGGCGTCGAAGACTCGATCGAGATGGGCCGGATCAATGCCCGGCCCGGAATCGCGCACAGCCACGAGTACGCCTGTCTGGTCTTGCTCGGTAGTGATCAACAGCTCTCGTACTCCCACCTCAACCGAATCCATTGCTTCAACTGCGTTCAGGATCAGGTTCAGCAAGACTTGTTGCAGTTGAACCCGGTCCCCTTGGATTTGGACCAGTCCTTGCGAAAGCCGGGTCTGGACTGAGACGCCATACCGAATGATTGCGCTTCTGGCCAATACAACCATCTCGTTGATCGCCACATTAAGATCGAAACGCTCCTTTCGCGGCGGTGCTTTCTTGACGTGCTCACGCATGCGATCGATGATGTTCCCGGCCCGATCGGTATCTCCGACGACGCAAGCAAGTGCTTCCATGACCTCGCCCAGGTCCGGCGGCTGCATCTTTAGGAAATTCTGAGCCGCGCGCGCGTTATTGCGCGCGCTGGCAATTGGCTGCGTGATTTCATGTGAAAGCGAGGCGGCCAATTCTCCCATCATGCTCACCCGGTTCATGTGGGCGAAATCCGATTGCATCTGCTGCAGTCGCGCCAGCGCTTGCGTGCGATCTTCGATGTCGGTCAGCAGACAGTGCCAACGCGTGATACGCCCGGACTCGTCGCGAATTGGGGCGCCGCGATTTTCAAACCACCGATATTCGCCGTCAAAGCGTCTCAGGCGTAGCTCGTGATGGAAGGGAGTACCGGCGGCGATTGACGTCTCATAAGCTTCAAGGACACGGGGAAGGTCTTCAGGATGTACCGCATCGCTTGTCCCCCAGTTCTTCAGCTCTTCGACAGTCCGACCGAAATACTCGGTGACTGGGCTGTTGACGTATTGGAGTTCCCCGCTCGGAGCCAGGATCGTAACAAGTCCGGCTATCCCGTCAATGGCTGACCGAAACTTCGCTTCGCTCGCCCGCAGCGTCTCTTCCGCCCGCTTGCGCTCTGTCAAATCGAGCACGAATCCAAGGCCCTCGTCGCCTCCTTCTTTGAACAGAGCTGCTCCAATAAGCACAGGAACGCGGCTGCCGTCTTTCCGAATATACTCCTTCTCGAAGGGCTGAACTCTCCCGGTTGAGTTCAGTTCGGCCCGAGTCAGTATGTCGCGCTCACGCCATTCGGGCGGGGACAGCTCATTCCAGCGTACGCGGCCCGAAACCAAGTCTTCACGGTCATATCCTGTAATATGTAGAAACGCGTCATTGGCTTCAAGAATTCGACCTTCGCGGTCGGCAATCAAGATCCCGATGATATTGGCGTCGACCAAACGTCGAATCTTTCCTTCGCGATCTGCGACGTCGCTATAAAGCTGCGAATTTTCGAGCGAGATCGCCGCCTGCGACGCAAGCACCGTCAACAATGCGACGCGATCGGGCGTAAAGATTCGGGGTGTCAGATTGTTCTCCAGGTAGAGAATGCCTGTAAGCCTTCCCTGGTTGATTAACGGAAAGCAGAGAATGGAACGGGGATGATTCTCAACGATGTAGGTATCGGCAGAAAATGGATTGGGAGATGACGCATCGTCGAGAATAACGCTTCCCCGGGTGCGCTGGACATAGTGGAGCACCGATTCCGGCAGCACTGTCGCAGCCGCGTCCTTGTCGCGCAGATGCACGGTCACCAAATCGCCATCGGTCGTGGCTTCGGCGGCGATCCGCTGCTCAGCTCCACGTGAGAGAATCAACAAGCCTCGTTCGCCGCCAGCCTGTTCGAGCGCCGTGCGCATAAGCATTTCAAGCAGCTTCTCCAGCACGATCTCGCCCGATATGGCTTGCGATACCTTGATCACCGTTGCGAGGTCGAGTTGCTCGACAGACGCTGCGATTGTGCTTGTCGGAGCGGGTGCGGGCTCTTCCATTCTGAGGTGCGGATACATCGCATCGAGTTGGCGCACCTTGCCGTCCGCGCCCCAGCGCAGGTAGCAGTCCCGGGCGTTTCGCAAATATAGGTGCGCGATTTGTTCGAAGCCGCGCGCGGCGTAAAAGCGCGCCGCCAGCTCGTTGGCGAGCGCCTCGTTATGGACAAAGCCGTTTTCCTGTGCCGAACGGATGGCTTGTTCGTAAAGCTCCATGGCATCGAGAGCGCGGCCATCGATCCGGGCTATCTCCGCACCAACCAACGTAGCGCGGTCTTCGAAGTTTTCCGGACAGGCCGCGCTCCAGCTGGCGAGCTGACGGTGATGAGGGGCCGAGGCCTCCAGAGTCGACGTCCGCTGGCCGGCGGGCATCGAATCGCAGAACGCCGCGTACGACAAGGCGGTGTAGAAGTGATAGTCGGCCGCCTCCATGATCGTGAGGGACATGCTCAGAAGCGGCCGCGCCCTCGATGCAGCATCAACCGCCATCGCATAGTCACCAGCCATAAAGCGGGCCTGCAACTTGCAGATCCAATACAAGCATTGGCCGGCCGTCACGTCCGAAGTGTTTGCGAAATCGCGTTCGATTCGTTGCTCATCAAACTGCCCGTCATCCAAGAAGCCGAATCTTGCCGTCGCGCCGCGCAGCATTCGCACTATAGCGAGTGTCACACTGGTGATTTCGAGGTTGGTGCCAAGCTGTATGTGGCCAAACTGTACCCTCTCAGCTTCACGTTCGATGTCGGCAAGCGCATCACCGACCGTAAGAAGATTCAGGACCCTCAACCCGGAGCAGATCCCCGCATACACGAGGTCGCCTGATTTCTGCGCGGCGTCAAATGCGCGGCCAATGAGTTCGCAGCATGTTCTCATATGCCTTGTCCAAGGCATGACCATATTTCCGAAATTCAGGTACACACCCGCCTGGAAACGCCATAGTCCACGCTGCTCGACGAGCTCATAAGCGAGTTGCCCGACGCGGTACGCGCCCTCGTACTCGCCGAACCGCAGCCCGGCGATCATTCCAAGCCGGCCATAGGCGACGGCAGACGCGTCGCTGTTGCCACGATCCAAGGTAAGACGGAGCATTTGGCAGACGACGAGCGTGTAGAGGTTGAGGTCGGTGTATTGTGCCGGCGAAGAGAGCCGGTTCAGGACATCCAGCGCGGCGAGGGATGCCGGGTCGGTCATCAAGGGAAGGGCGATCAGCTCCTCGGTCGCGCGCCGGCCGAGCTCCGACCAGACACGCTGATACGCCCGGCGCGCCTCCTCATCCGTCGGATGCGGCGACCAGCTGATGCCGAGGTGTCTTAGGTACTCGAGACCGACGGCGACCGAGCGGCTGGGCTGATTGAGCGTGAGATAAAGGTCGATTCCGAGGCGCGCCACACACGCTCGATCTGCCATATCCGTGACGCGAGCAGATAATGCAGCCAAGTGGTTTTCTGCGTCCGAGAGCGCGCCAGTCAAGAGCTCGCACTCGGCGCGATGGAGGTCGAGTGCGAAGATGAGCTCCCACCGATGCTCCCAGCAATCCTCTGCCAATAGGCCTCGACCGGTGGTAAAGTAACTGAGCGCCGAAACGTAGGCAGTCGAAGCGTTAGCGCGCCGGCCTGCTGCCAGGTTCAATTCCGCGGCCTGCTCGCGTTCATCGACCGATGTGATCAAGCCAAGACCTCGGTTGAGCTGATTAACGATTTCAAAGGTCGCCTCGTCCCGCTTCTCCGGAGATGTCCGCGCCGCGAGCAGTCTCCCTATTCGAAGGTGCGCCTCGCCGCGCAGTTGCTCCGGGATCAGCCCATAGGCGGCCTCCTGAACGCGATCGTGGACGAACCGGTAAGCGCCTGCCACACGCTCGACCAACTCCTGATGGCGGGCCGGCCACAGAGTCGTATCGAGCTGCTCCTCCGAAATCCCGAGGACCATCGAAAGTGCTGTGCTCTCAGCAATGTTTCCAAGACAAGCCAGCTGCTGCAATGCATTCTGCGACTCGGTCGGCAGGCCGGTGAGCTTCGCGACCATAAGATCAACGACGTTATCGGTGTAGCCCTTGGCGTGAATGCGGTCGATATCCCAGGACCAGCGCGCGCCATCATGATCGAATGCGAGTAATCCTTCCTCGACGAGCGAAGACAGGAACTGAATGGCGAAAAACGGATTGCCGCCGGTCTTCATTTGCACCAGCTTCGCAAGCGGCGCAGCGCGCTCTAACTCGCAGCGAAGTGCATCCGCAACCAACTGCCCAAGATGCTCTTGGGCCAGCGGCGACAGCTTGATCTCCGCGACCTTTCCGCCGGCGGTCTTGATGGCGTCGAGCTTTTTCATTAGCGGATGGGCCGCAGCGACTTCGTTGTCGCGATAGGCACCGATCAGCATAAGTTGCTCCAAATCTGGCCGCAACAGGTCCTCCAGCAGATCAAGCGTCGCCGCATCGATCCACTGCAGGTCGTCGAGGAAGAGCACCAGTGGCTGGTTCGGTCGGGCAAATGCGCCAATGAAGCGCCGAAACACGAGTTGAAAACGGCTTTGTGCCTGCTGTGGCGGCAACTCAGGAACCGGTGGCTGGTCTCCGATGATTAGCTTGAGTTCGGGTATGAGGTCGATCATGAGCCGTCCGTTCGATCCCAGCACCTCTAGAAGCGCGTGGCGCCAGCTTGCCAACTCGGTGTCGCTTTTGCCGAGGAGAGGCCGGACGAGACTTTGAAAAGCCTGCACCAGTGTCGCGTAAGGGATATTGCGCTTGTACTGGTCGAACTTGCCGGACGCGAACAGGCCGCGCGGCGGCACCAGCACCTTGTGCAGTTCGTCGACGACTGAGGACTTGCCGATGCCGGAATATCCTGAGACCAGCACCAACTCTGGCACACCGGTCTTGAGGATGCGATCGAAGCAGGAAAGCAACGTCGCAATATCACGATCTCTTCCGTACAGCTTTTCGGGGATCAGCAGCTGGTTCGGCGTGTCCTGCAGACCGAGCGGGAAGTCATCGATGCGGCGTCGCGCTTCCCATTCAGCTAGGCAGTGTCGCAGATCGCGCTCGACACCACTGGCGGTCTGGTAACGATCCTCGGGTGTCTTGGCGAGCAGTTTCATGATGATCGCCGAGACGGGCGCTGGGACACTCTTTATCCGCTCCCCTGGCGGCACCGGCTTTCTGGCAATATGGCAGTGCACCCACTCCATGGGATCGGCCGCCGTTAAGGGCAGAACGCCCGTGAGCATCTGGTACAGCGTGACGCCGAGGGCGTAGAGATCGCTGCGGGCGTCGACTGAGCGGTTCATCCGCCCGGTTTGTTCGGGTGCCATGTAGGCAAGCGTACCGGCGATGGTCTCGGGCGGCTCGGGCGCCTGCCGCTCGCGGGACAGGCGCGATGCGATGCCAAACCCGGTGAGCCGCACGTGTCCATCCGCACAGTCCACCAAAATATTAGCTGGCTTGATGTCTTTGTGGATGAGCCCGCGCTGATGAAGCTTGCCCAGAGCCGAGGTAACAGCGATAGCCAGGCGCAGGAAGCGTCCTACCTCCATGGGCCCACCGAGCAAACGGTCGAGCGGCTCGCCGCCCAAATCATCGAGCACCAGTACGGTCCGACCGGCGTCGCGCATGAGGGCCAACGGCCGCGCCGCCCATGCCCCGTCGAGCTCATCTTTCAGCTCGTATTCGTGCGTGAGGCGATCGAGTCTTGTCCGGGACGGGTGGTCGGCGGCAGGGGCAACAAGCAGCACGGCGACCCGGTTGCCATTGTCGTCGAGTCGCCAGCCACGACTGAACACGCGCTCGCCGTCTTCCCACAGCACCTGAGAGCTACCGTCCGAGTACGCGACGTTCAGCGACCGCTGCACCATCTGTCAGACTCCGGCGTCGGGCTTCGGCTTGAAGTCGACTGATCAAGCTCTTCGCGTGCCGCACGCGCGGCCTGTCTCCAGCCTGAGGAAATCGTACGCCATCGCCCTAGAAATGCCAGCCGTCCCTAGTCTTGCCGGATGCGGCGGACGCAGATCCTCCTTCTTTTTTGCAGCAATTTGGAGCGATTTGCCGGGCTTTACTCGCTGCGGCAGCGCACGCGGGTCAATAAGTGCCAGGCCCGCTGGTTCCGAGGGAACTCGGAGCGCAAGTGCGACCCAGAAGGAATGATCATGATGGTACTTGAAACAAGCAAGTCGACGAATGAAGGCGCGGATGGCTTCGCGGCTTTGTGCGCCGGAAAAACGGCGTGCAGCTCGACCTCGCCCATGTCCCAGTTGACGAGGACGCGCACGAGCAGACCCTCCGTAATCTCCTTCCTCGCCGCGCCAACGATCATCGAGAGGACCCCGAGCCCGGCGACGGCGACCGCCAACCCGACCTCGTTGAAGGTGACGACCAGGCGGACGTTGACGGTCACCGAGGTCGCCCTCTCCATCTCGGTGAACGACCACGAGCGCCCGAGTCCGAACAGGGCGACGCAAGGCTCGTCTGTATAGTCCGCGGCAACTTGACGGAGAACAGCCCATGGAGCTTCATCAAGTTCGCTACTTCCTCGCCGTCGCGTCCACACTCAACTTCACCCGCGCGGCCGAGCAGTGCAATGTTACGCAGCCCGCCCTGACCAAGGGGGTGCAGAAACTCGAGCAGGAGCTCGGTGGCCAGTTGATCTACCGCGAGCGCCAGCTGACCCAACTCACCGATCTTGGAAAGGAAGTCCTTCCGATGCTGGAGCGCACGCTGGCCTCGGCAGAGACGGTGCGTCGCAGAGCCCAGGAGTTCCAACGCAAGGAGGTCGCGCCACTGAAGATCGGCCTCGCTCCCTCCATCTCGGCGTCGCTCGTCCTCGATCCGATCGCGGAGATCGCAAAGCACGTCCCTGGACTTCACGTCGAGCTGCGCGAGGGCGCGGCGGAGAAGCTTGTCGATCTCTTGCTTGAGGGGGAGATCAACGCTGCAATGGTCGGGGACGTGCAGGACGTGCCCGCCCGCATCGACGACTGGTCGCTGTTCGAGGAGCGCTACGTCGCGGTTCTCGCGCCGACACACCAGCTCGCAAACCGTCCCTCGATCGGCATCGACGACCTTCGCGAAACCGTCTTGCTGGAACGCGCCGGATGCGACGTCGCCTCGAAGATCCAACGGTCATTTTTCCCCGAGGAGCCGCTCCAGCTCGGCTACTGCAGCGGTCACGACTTGCACCTGCAGCACATGGCCGCAGCTGGCTTCGGCGTGATACTCGCGCCCGAGCACATGCCGCGCCTTCCGACGCTCAAGACCATTCCGCTCGAAGGCGACCCGGTCTCGCGAGAGGTGCGCCTGCTGGCTGTGCAGGGGCGCTGCTACTCCCCGGCGCTGGACGCTTTCGTCAAGGTCGCGCGGCTTCGCGACTGGTCGGTCGTCGTTCGCACGGCGTGAAATCGTGGAATGTGTCCAGCATCCGAGGAGAGCATGCGGCGCATGCGTGCACTGCGGCTACTGCAAAAGCAACCTAAATGCGTTGCGCAGCTCAGTCGTGCCGTTTGTGTCGTGCCAACGGCCGCGCGCGAAGATGATGCGCTCGGGCTCCCAGGACAGCATCGTCTGGACAGCTGCCGCCAATTCGTGCCTGTGCCGCCACGTGCAATTCAGCCGCAGATCACGCGACACGCCGCCGTACGGTGGTGCGATGCCACCGATCGACTTCAGCAACAACAGCAACAAGTGGTTGACCTTCCCAGGTTCAGGATTCGCCAGCAGGTCGGTGAGAACGAGCCTGCGGCTCGATGCGCAGCGGCGGCCGAGTGAGAACGAGCTTGCCGGCGCCCGGTACCAGCGGCGCGCCGTCGCGGAGACCGCCGCGAAACTCCACGGCTGAACGGCTCGATCGGAACGCGGCAGGGCTCTGGCCGCGTCGGCCGCGCAGTCGAGCGGAACGGGTGCTGGCAGCATGGAAGAGAAGGCGGAAGACCGGGGCGGCATGGAACAGCCGAGCACGACCTGCTCGCCGACCTACGGCGAGCGCGCCGCTCGCTTCGGCTTCAGGGCATGGATGAGCTCCAGCGGTTGCGCACCTGACGCCGGGGCAAAGAATAGCTGACGCGGTCGCCACCGCCATGGGATCGTGGAGCTTCATCATCGTCCAGAGCGTGATCCTGTTCGCCTGGATAACCGCCAACCTGGTCGGCGCCATGAAGGGCTGGGACCCCTACCCATTCATTCTTCTCAATCTCGCGCTTTCGTTCCAGGCGGCCTACGCCGCGCCAGTCATCATGATGAGCCAGAACCGGCAGCAGGACATCGATCGCAAGGCCCGCGCAGAACGACTACCGGATCAACGCGAAGGCGGAGCCCGAGATAGAGTTGCTGCATGAGAAGATCGACCAACTGCACGAGCGCGAAGTCCCGAGGCTAACGGACGCCGTCAGGATGCTGACCGAACTGCTGGAGCAGTCGGCCTCGGATGCACGCCCGTCCGATGCGGAAGGCCTACGGCCATCATAACGCGCGGCTATCGACTTCATAGCGTAACGTCATTTCCCGTTCGCCGCGCCGAATCCCATGCTCCGGGGTCTCGCGCTCATGCGCCGCACAACACCAGTCTTCTGCCGTGAACGCGGCGCGTGGTCGGGGCACTTCGACATCGCGATCGACTACGTCACAGCATTCTAGGAGCGGGATACGACCATGTTTTCAGTGATTTTCGAGGTTCTCCCCAATAGAGGGAACTGGGATGACTACCTCGACAACGCCAAGATGCTGCGCCCCGAGCTGGAGCAAGTCGAGGGCTTCGTCGATAACATCCGCTACAAGAGCCTGACCCGCGAGGGCTGGATCCTTTCGCTTTCGAACTGGCGGGACGAGAAGTCGCTCGTCCGCTGGCGCACCCGCATGCGCCATCACGAGGTTCAGCAGAAGGGCCGCGACGAAATCCTCGCAGACTACCACCTGCGTGTCGGCCAGATCACAGCCGACAATCAGATACCCGCGGGGCACGCCCTCAACGAGCAGCGGCTCGACGAGACCGAGGTCGGGGAGGGAACGACGGTCACGCTGATCAACGCGACGCGCCCCGCGGAGTGGAAGCAGACCAACACCCCCTACGATTGCGCCGCGCCGCTACTCGCCGGCGCTGGACGCTTTCGTCAAGGTCGCGCGGCTTCGCGACTGGTCGTTCGAAGTCGCCCCAACGGGGCATGCCGCATGCAGCGGTCCCGGAGGTTGCGAGGGCGCCCGCATGACCACGACACGCACGCCGGCGGCCGACCGCTTCCAGCCAATCGATCCGCAGCCTGACAACGCCCCACCGATGCCAAACCAGACCGACAAGACACTCGCCCGGATTCGCACCGAGCTGTTGACGACGTTCAGCACCGCGGACTGGGAGTCATACAACTACCTCGTGGGCTGGCTCCGGGATACAGACGTGGCATCGCATGCGTTGAAGGTCGGAGACGACGCGCCGGACTTCCTCCTGCCGGACGCTGACGGCCGTCTCCACTCCTCCGAACAGCTGCGCCGCAACGGACCCCTCGTCCTGAGTTTCTTCCGAGGCGGCTGGTGTCCGTTCTGCAGCGCTGAGCTCTGCGCCCTCCAGGCTGCGAAGGATGAGTTCGAGAGCGTCGGCGCGACCCTCGCAGTCGTGACACCCGAGACAAGGGACTTCCCGCGGCAGCTCAAGCGGAGCCTGGGCTTGGATCTGAAGGTGCTCTCCGACGTCGACTACGGCGTTGCCATGTCGTATGGCGTGCTGTTCCGGGTGCCTGACGAGACCAAAGCGCACTATTCCGGGCTAGGCTTCGACTTCGGCGCCCGGCACGGGTCACCGGTGTGGATGTTGCCCATTCCCGCGACCTACGTGATCGACGCGGAAGGCCGGATCCGCAGCGCATTCGTCGAGCCGGACTTCACGATACGGGAGGAGCCGGCGCAAATCTTGGCCTCGCTGCGCCAGGCCGCTTCCATGTCCTCGCTGGAAGGGCCCGCCGTCCAGCGCCAAGACCTCCCAGTCGCGGACTAGGGAGGTTGGGCGCGTCGGCGCGAGGAGGATCGGGTTGGTAGGCTTCCAGAAGGCACCGTGCGAGACGCCATCAGCGGTACGCTCTGCCGGACGCGACCCGCGTTGGGTGTTGCCCACGTCCATACTCGAGTCAGCCTCGCGTTCATCGACAGCTCAGTCGTCAACGTCGCGCTTCTGAAGGTGCCGGCAGCGCTGGGCGTTGGGTTCGAGGCATCGCAGTGGGTCGCGAATGCGTATCTGCTGACCCTTGCCGGCCTGATCCTTTTCGGCGGGTCGGTCGGCGACACGTTCGGTCGGCGGAGGACGTTCATTCTCCGCCTCTCGGGATTCGCCGCCGTGTCGATCGCCTGCGGGCTTGCACCGACCGCAGGGGCGCTTGTGCTCTTCCGCGGTGGGTCGGGGCATATACCCGAGAACAAACGCGACAGCCTTCTCGGCCGGCATTTCGCAGGGACGCAAAGAGTCCTCGCCAACCTCAACCGGTAAAGCTTGAAGCTGACGACGTCGCCGCCCGCGAGCGCTCGCGCGAACAGGCTGGGTCCGCTTTCCATCGCGAAACTTTCGCACGGTGGCACCATACCGCAGCCCCTCGTACGCCTTCGCCGTAGCCGCTCGGTATCGCGGCGAGCGCCGATTCAAAGTCCTGTTCCAGCAATGTCAGACCCATCGCCCGAGGCAATGAATCGGCCCCGACAGGTTGAAACACCTCGGGGGTCGATCCGCATGGCATCGTTTCGATAGCGGAGGTGATTGGACGGTCGACCATCCCGTGCCTATCTTCAATGCTGTACGAAAGGGGTACGCGAATGCCGACCTACAGGAAAAACCCCGAAGCGGTCTCGAAGTTGACTCCCGAGCAATACCGCGTCACGCAAACTGACGGGACCGAGCGCCCCTTCGTCAACGAATACTGGGACAACAAGGAGCCTGGCCTCTACGTCGACGTGGTTTCCGGCGAGCCGCTCTTTGCGTCCTTCGAATGCATGCCCAAGTGGAATTTTCTAATTTCGTCGGCTGTGTCCGATTCTCGGGTCCGCTGGGCCGCCCGAGCACGCGCGGCCACCTCGACAGCGATTGAAACCGTTGCGCCGAGTCACCGTGCCGCGTGCGAGCAGCAAAGGAGACCCCCATGAAATTACCGAGGACTGTCGGTCTGGCTTTCGCCGTCTTACTGGTCGCCGGCGCCGCGGCGCCGCTCGCGTAGATCAGTGGAGCGGCTCCATCCGGCCCGACCGCAAATGTGGTGGACGCTGATGTGTCACTGGTCAAGCCGCTGCTCGAGCAGTTCAGGAAGCGAGGTCACGCTGTTCGTTGCACGAAGTTTCATGAAATTGGCTCTTCTCTTGGACCAATCTAATCAGCTCACATGGCCGCCACAACTAGACGAGTCTGCCATGGCGAACACCAACACAAGAATGGCCGAAACGACTGAACACTGGAAACGCCGGATAAGCAAGCAACCACTCCGGCTGCTCTCGACCATTTCGGCGGGGTGCCTTGTCCGCATAGCTGCAATCCTCGAGGTGATCCTCGAGCAGACGCTGGGATCGGGAGGGACTAGGCGGAAGCTCACGGCGATGCTCCTGGAGTATCCGCCCGGCGCCGCCTCGGCTCCGCATCAACATCCGGCGGCTGTTTTTGTGTATGTGCTTGACGGCGAGGTCATCTCTCAGCTGGGTGGTGAATCCAGTCTCGTGACTTACCGTCGCGGCCAGTTTTGGTTCGAAGCGCCGAAGCAGGGGCATTCGGTTTCGCGCAATGCCAGTCTGACGTTGCCGGCGCGCCTCCTTGTCGTCTTCATTTCGAGTGTCGGCAACGGCGCGCTCACAGTACCGATCCCCAAGGTTCCCGCCCCACCCACACGTAGGATTGCGTTCTGATAGCAACAACCGAAACGCTTCGTGGCGTCCTGCGCACTTCGTGTGGCCAACCCATGCTCAAGCTGCAATCCGCGGAGCAACGAGCTTCTCTTGCCCTCGATCTTCTTTCGCTGGGAAGCCGCGCGGCACTGGGGGTCTCGTTCCTGTTGTCGGTCAGCGACCGGCTCGGGTTCTACGGCAATCCAGGCGAACGCGGAGTTTCTTGGGGAACATTCGAGCGATTCTTGGGCTACGCGGCCAAGGTAAATGCGTTCGCACCAGCATGGATGATACCCTTTCTCGGCGTGGGCGCGACGGTGCTGGAGCTCCTATTTGGCGTTACGATGGTACTCGGACTCGCGCTGCGGTGGGCGGCTTTCGGCGGCGCGGGCCTGCTCTTCCTATTCGGTTCAGCCATGGCGATTTCGTTTGGGATCAAGTCGCCATTCGACTACTCTGTATTCGCCGCGATGTGCTGCGCCCTATTTCTGGGTCTCGCCGGCTCGAATCGATGGACCGTCGACTCTTTACTATGATGCTTCACGAGGTTGAGAAACGTGCAATAAGCGCTATGCAGCGGCTCCTTCAACCAGGCTTGGCTCGTGCTTGGCTGAGGCGCACTCCGCGCAGCCTTTCTGCTTGCCTATACGGCGCTGCTGACGAGGCCCTTTGCGTTATGGCACTTATCGTTTTATCACTGCGTGAATGCATTGTGACAACCGGAACCGTAAGCAGTACCGGCACCCTCGCTGGCTGGTTCGTCATGGTGAAAGACAACGTCGGCCGATTTCCAGGAAACAAGCTTTGGGGCGACGGCTGGGTTGGTCCTGGTTACTACCCATGGCCCCTGCCATTAGATGTTGAACGGCCTTTTTATCGCTGGAACATATCCAGCAAAGAGACAAACGACCGAGGAGAAAATTACCATGAAGGCAATCGTGGCAACGAACCAGGCTCCGGGAACAGCCGGGATTAAGCTGGTGGAGCGGCCCCGAGCCGCGGGCAGCGACAAACGGCGTCGTCGTTCAGGTTGATGCGTCGGGATTCGTCGCGACTGAGTTGGCGTGGCCCTCGAGATGGCCGATCGCCTCGACCGTGACCGAACGTCGTCCTGAACAACTCGACGTCTCAACGCATGCCGTGGCTACTCCACGGGCTGGGGCTGCCCTACGAAATCAAGTTCTACAAACGCAACGCGCAGACGAACGGCGTGCCCGAGGAATTGAAGGCGGTCCACCCGCTGGCAGGTCTCCGATCATCACGGACGGCCGACAAACCGTCACGGAATCCAAGGCGATCATCGACTACGTGATCGTGCTCAAGGTGAACGCCGCTCGACTAGGCGACGTGCCCCTCCTATTGACGCGCAAATCGAGCGCGAGCTCGCGAACGACCTTGGCTACATCGACCGCTGGCTCGGGGCCGCGACTATCTGCTCGACAGTGAGCTGTCCGGCACCGACATTCAACTGAGCTTCATCGAAGAGTTGGCAGGCCGATGGACGGACCGTTCGCGCTAAGCCTGGGTGCGCTCGTTTCCAGTTGCGGCCGGCCTACCTCGCCGCGGTCGCGTACAACGGTGCCTACGCTCTCGCGGAGTGACGGCCGGCTCAGGCTGCATCGCCTCGATCGCATCCTCGGCCGGTGCGGCGCTTGAGGACGGGGTGCGCTGCGCCCGGGTACGGTATTCTGACGGGTCGCTGCCGTAGTACCTGCGGAACGCGCGCGTGAAGCTGCTCCGGCTCTGGTAGCCGGCGTTGAGGGCGACCTGGTCGATCGACAGCGCGTTGGCTGAGAGCAGGTCTGCCGCATGGCGCATCCTCACGCGGCGCAGCAGTGACATGGGCGACTCTCCGAATGCGGCGGAGAAGCGCGCCATGAAAGCTGAGCGGCTGAGACCGGCGGCGTGCGACAGGCTTTGAACGGTGTGCGGCGATGACAGGCAAGACGCCATCTCGGCAAAAGCCCGTGCGATCGGGGGGTCGCTCAAGATCGAGAAGCGCTCCACCCACGCTTTCGTCGACACCAGGCAGCGCCGAAGTAGCGCAAGCAGCACGAGCTTCAGCAGCGCCGCCGACATCGGCCCTCCACCAACGTCCTGAGCCGCGAGCTCGGCCATCGCGTAAGCCATCACCTGGTCGAGGTGGTCGTGCACGTCGAACGTTTCGACAATAGGCGTTGCAAGGGATGCGAACAAGTCCAGTGCCGGTCCGTAGTTGGCTCGGAAGGTCCCGCACGCAAGCACCAGTGTCGGCTCGCCGTCTCCGACAGTGTGCCGACGCGACGAGCCGGGCGCGAAGGCGCCTTCGCCGAGCTTGCCGGCGTTCCGTCGTGCGATCGGGTGCTCCGTGGCGGCGACCGTCATCGCTCGCCCTGGCGGGACGATCACCAGCGTGTGCGGCGTCAGGCGTATGGGCGTTTCGTCGTCCAGGAGGATGAACCCGGCGCCTCGAAGACAGTAGTGGATGGCGCAGGCGCTGGTGCGGGCGACCACCAGGTTCGCACCCGCCGCAAGCGCGCACTCCGAAAGCGTGACCAAGGTGACGTCCAGGGTGGTCATCAACTTGTCGAGGTCTTGTCGCGATATACGCCAGAACGGCTCGCCTACCACGTCCAGACGCCTTTATGTTGCTCAGGTCCATATCAGCTCGGCTTCGAGACGGCGGGTCAGTGCCGTCTCACGCCGGCATCCAGCCTGCGCAACTGGGGTGAAGGGCCCTTCCGCGCTCCAACCTGATCTGGGGTCTTGATCGGTTCGATCTTGGTTGCCTTCAACTGAAGACGCTGAACAAATATCCAGTTGCGACCGACCGAGTAGTGGTTGCAGCCGAATTAGATATATTCAGTTGTAACATGAATGATGCGGCTCAGCGGCCAGCGGGGACTGGGCGCGTGGATGTGGATGTCGCTCCCTCAAGCACGCCGAGGCCAACGCCGAGCTCCGACGACCGTGTCTTCACGAGGGTCAATGCAGCCTTGGCGCCCTCCCGCATAACGTCGCCCAGCTGTCCGGTCAGGATGAGAGCGCCCTTGCCGGGCGTTCGCGTGGCCTCGATGAAGAGGATGTCGCCGCCGACCGGCGTCCACGCCAAACCCGTTGCAACGCCGGTGACGCTCGTCCGCATGGCAACCTCGCTCTCGAACCGAGGCTGGCCTAGCACGGCGCCGATGTCCTTCGAGGTCAGCCTGACCGCGCTCGCGCTTCCCTCCGCGATCCGGGCCGCGACGTTGCGCAGGCTCCTGCCGATCTCCCGTTCGAGGCTGCGGACACCCGCCTCGCGGGTATATCCATTGATGATGAGGCGGAGGATCTCGTCATCTACGCCAGCTTGCTCGGACGTCAGACCGCTTCTGTGGAGTCGCCGGCGCATGAGGTAGCGTCGCGCGATCTGCAGCTTCTCCCACCGACTACCATTACCCGCGTCGCGCCAATCAACATGTGCCCGAGATCGTCGCCGGCCCGCAGCAACTGTCCGAAGTCTGCGCAAAGCAACGTTCTCATGATGCTTTCCATTCCGAGCAGCGCATAGACGCCGTAGCCGCGCCCGCTGAGCGCTTCCGGCGCCGCCTCAATCGCCGCAGCAACATCGCGGAGAAAACAGGCAGACAACTCTGACGCGGCGACAGCTCAGACGGCCTTCGCAAGCCGCGTTTTTGACAAACCCACTTGCGGCGCCTTGCAAAACGATGCCAATCACCACGCTGCTCACAGCTCGAACAGACCTGTCAATTGCAGCGCGTCATCAGCATTGACCACCATACGGGCAACCTCTCCATTGCTGGTTCATAGGTAACGTTTGGCGCGGCGATGGGCAAGCACCACCAGCTTACCGTGCGCCGGGAACGGGTTCACAGCTGCCAAAATATATTCTCAAGAGGTGATAAAGAAAGTCTGGGGCGCCGAGAATGAACAACAGCATAGCCAAATGGACAGTGCTAAAGGTGCACGAGTCGAAGGCCGAGACCAAGCACAAGGACTGGCCTTGTCTGGTCTACCTCTTCTGCTTTTTGGTGGGGATAGTCGCGGTTGGTAGGGAGATGATTGACTTCGCGAACCACCACCCGCGGCCGATCGTAACCATCGTTATGGGTCTAGTTTGGCTGGACATACGAGACATGTAGGGAGCACGATCTCTCCCTCCCCGTCCTAAAGCATCAGCGTCGAGAACTCGCGCCAGCCCTCTCGGTAAGCCTCCGGAATGGCCTTCCGACTGCCGCGTCAACTTCATCGCCGAGCAGGGATTTGAATCCTACGTCGTGTCGAGCCCGCCCATCCGCACCACTAACGACTATCTGCGGGGGCGCGAGCCGCAGAGCCGCACCGATCGCGACCACAACTGAACAACCACCATATCATTCCGCTGCCGTCACCGATGCTGTCCGTCGCGGCCTTCGCTGGCCAGCTTCTTGGCGAGCCACCGATCGTGATGTTCTTTGGCCCAGTTGAGATCGACCTCGCCGGTGCCCATCGCCTCGAATGCGCCCTCCATCCCGACCGTGCCGATATAGATGTGGGCCAGGATAAGGGCGATGAACAGGATGGCCACGACGGCGTGCGCCACCTGCGCCAGCCGCATGCCGAGGATATCGGTCCCGTAGAACGGAAACAGCAGCAGGAATCCCGACACTGATACGGCGATGCCGGCCGCAATCGAGAGCCAAAACACGATCTTCTCGCCGAAATTGAAGCGGTCCGCCGGCGCATGCCTGTTCTTGATGAATCCGCCGCCCTGCTTGAGCCAATCGATATCCACTTTCTCCCGCTGATTGTCCTTGAAGAAGATCACCATGATCAGGACGAGGCCGGCCACGAAAGCGAAGCTCGTGAAGTTGTGTACGTACTTCGCGATCTGCGAGATGTCAGCGAACAGGTCCGGCCCGACCAGCGGCAGCAACGCGATCTTCCCGAAAGTAATTAATGTTCAATCCGGTCAACCCGAGCACGCCGAACGACGCCGCCGTCAGCCAGTGTGCAAAGCGCTCGATCGCCTCGAACCGAACCACCTTCTGCCCCGAGCGCCCGGCTGAGACCGGATTTCAGGTGCAGTTTACTAGCAGCCGCTTTCAAATTCGCACGATCACATCGGCACGTTCGCGGCCGATCGAAAAAACTTGAACGCGCTGTTCTCTTGCTTGTCACTTTCTCTCGCCGAAAGACACCATTCGATCATCTGCATCGACGAAGTCGCGAAGCTGCGCGCGCAGTACCCTCGTTGAGAGCTTTCGTGAAACCTCAGACTCGCCAATGTCCTTCGTCGAAGAATCATTCGTTGGTGAAACCCACGACTGGGCAGTTCACCAGATGTCCGGTCGTTTTAACCGGACCTCCGACAGGGCTTACCAATAAGCCAGCTTCGCTTTTTGCCACAATGTCATTACCGTCAGTAATCAGGTTCCGTTGATTGTTCTCAACAGCCTCTTTGGTCCACTCGGCCAACTGAACATCCCACATCGGTGAATATCCGGCACTGATCTCCTTGAAATTCGCAAGGATGTCGAGTGCAGGGCCTTCGCCACTGAGCGTGCTGTTAAGCCCTTGGCGCTCGGGATCCTTCGGACCGGTCCTACCATTTACGATTGTGTAGATAATCTCCGTCGCGCCGCTTTGGAGGATGTCGCTTTCGGCAGGCGCAAAAGTAGATGCCTCGAGTGCTGCTGATTCCTCGAAGTTGGCGTCGAAGCTGAGGTACCGCAGGTGCTTGCCGTCCGCAAAGCCAAAGCGGAGTTTCAAGTCGACGGTGCCATTGTCAGGGCAGATGCTTGCCACCGAGTCTGTCACAACCGAGTAATCGGGATTGCCGCCGCAGAACGAGATTTTCTCTGGTCCGACGTTGAAGGCGATCATGGGGGCGTTGAAAACAATGTCATTACGGTTTGCCATCCGGACCAACGGGCTGTAGTGCGCATCCCCGACAGACCCGGCCCGCGCCAACCTAGGCGGAAAGAAGTTTGGCGTCTCTCCGGCCGTCAACGTTTGAACCGGTGAGAAATCAACCCGCCCCGATTTGAAGGTGAAGTTATTGGACTCATCCATGTCCGCAACCCGCGTGCTCGCGAGGTCTTTTGCCTTACTGAGGCTCGGCGCCCATGTGAGGCCCATTTTCTTGGAAATAGCGAAATCACTTACGTCGGTGAGAACAAACCAAACGGTCTCTCCGGAAGAAAGACGACCGCGATGAAGCGGCAATCTTACCACTTCTCTTGCAAGATCGACTAGGCCTGACGTGAGGAATAGCTTGGTGATTCTCTTTTCGGTCGATGTATCCGCCGCCAAACTCCTCTCAGTCGCGAAAAAAGACAGAAGAAGAACCATTATCGGTCCGTAGAGGCATTTCCCAAGAGGTTTGCTGGATTTCATAATCGGTCCGATCACTGGCTTTCGTAGCCGGCCTTGTTGGCCGGCGTACCATTTGTCGCGATTCCGCACCTACTTCTTCAATTCGGGGTATCCGGAGACATAGATCCAATCCGTTGCCTTGGCTGGAACGTGGCAGCCCAGACAATCAGTACGGAAATCCTTCGAGGTGGTCTTGACCTTGTTGTCGGCATCAAACCAGGACCAACCCCAGCCGTTGCCCCACAGCTTGTTGTCAGGGTGGCTGTTCTTGCTGTCCTTCACCATCATGAACCAGCCCTTGAGACGATCTACATGACTGACCGTGCCCGTGGTCATGACTTCAGTCGCTGTGCTCTGGACCTCTTTTACTAAGACCGATCCATCAGGGAACTTGCCCGTAGCGCGATAAGCCTTCGCAGCTCCCGGCGAGGCGTAAACAGTGTGCATCTCTTTCGCACCCTTCTCGTCGCCTGCGACAGACCAACTTCCCAGGTATTCATAGCTCGTGCGGTAGTCGTCCGGTATGCGCATATTGCCAGCCGCGTCGACGAGTTGAACCTTCCCAGAGGCGGCCTGACTACCCGCTGGCAGCGATACAAGGTATCCAACGCCCGCTGCAATTATTGGCACCGACAAAGCCGCCATCGCCGACCTGAGGATCTTCATCGCGGCCCCTTACTTCTTTTTTTGGTCGGCGGGGACGGGTACGCTATCAAGCAGGGCATAAAACTGCGTCCACACGTCATCGCGTTTAGCACTCGAGATGTGACAATACGCGCATTCTTCGAGTGGCCTGACCTTGGCGGTGGCGGCCTTCGGCTCGAAGTGGTTGAAGTTGTAGTAACCCCAGCCATTGGTCTCGGGGTATCGTTTGGTGTCTTTGACGGTTACGTCGGCCCCGTTAAAGGGTCCCGGAAAGAAGCCGCGCCCAGAGGGTTCTTGCCTCGAACCGTCCGCACGATCGGCGGGGAGCATAAGTTGTAGCTCCTTTACGAATATGGTTCCTTCGGGGAAGACGCCCGTCTTCTTATAGATCTCATACGAACCCGGCTCGATGTACACATTGTGGAATTCCGGGAAGTTTGCTTTCCCATTGTTCAATGCGTTTGGTGTCAGAGGCGAGCCAACATAAACCCATTCATGAAAGTTTTTCGGTAGCACGAGATCACCATCACTCGTGTATTCCGGAAGATAGCGCCCAGTCGCATGCCAGTCGTCCGGTGGAGGAAGCTTTGGTTGCTGCGCGAATACCGCCGTTGTGATCGCGCCGACAGCAAGAACGCTGGAAAGTAATAGTGACACCGTGTGCTTC
The DNA here is from genome assembly GCF_054063735.1 of Bradyrhizobium sp. USDA 10063. Classification (NCBI taxonomy): domain Bacteria; kingdom Pseudomonadati; phylum Pseudomonadota; class Alphaproteobacteria; order Hyphomicrobiales; family Nitrobacteraceae; genus Bradyrhizobium; species Bradyrhizobium sp. USDA 10063. The sequence goes on from NZ_JBSSGP010000002.1 coordinate 4,089,230, forward strand.
ATGATTTTCTCCAGTCAAACCGCGATTCGCTCGCGTCGGCGATGAGAATGACTTCCTCCGCCCAGCAGGGCGAGATTTAACCCAAGGCCCTGCTTCGCGAAAATTGAATGTGGGCATCGAATCGATGCACATTGGGAATGCGCATCCCGGGCAGTTTATCCTTCGAGACACGATACTCCCTTGGCCAGGCACCTTGCTGCCTCGCAAGGCGGCGGCAATTGTGTTGCAACTCGACGAGGCGATCTCTGCGCTCAACGTAGCAAGCGCGCACCTAGTCCAGCACTCACTAGCAGTGTGCTGAAATACCCCTCGCCGTAGCGAGAATTTGCTGCTTCACCTTTTTTATCTCGAATTGGTGGAAGCTCGTATGCGGGGCACATGTGTGGATCAGGGCCGGCCGCTTTCGTACATCTCGCCGGAATGTTGGTGCCGCCGAACCATCCGCTGAGAAGGACTCGTGCGGTTGTTGTAGTGTGCTGCGCAAACTGAACGGTTGCTTTGGTAAGCTCTATTCGAACTAAGGAGCCCCTCGATCCCTCTGGAGCAATTGCTGTGCAGGCGTTCTAAGGCATTCGATCGGAACGACGGCTGATCGGCAATCGAACTACAATCGCTTGTACTGCTGGTTCGTGGGCTGTCGCCGACGATTCGGTCTGGGATCCGGCTAGCTTCACGAGCAATCGACCGCATCACCAGAGCCACGCTCACAAGAGAAAACCCAATACCATCCTCGGCGAATTTCAATTTCAAGGCGGCGGTTATAGGCATTGCCAAGCTGCGCGCTGACGATGTTGCTCGTGCACCAGGACAATATCAACTTACCGCGCGGCAGCGCAGCCAAGGCGAGCATCTGGTATCTCAGCGGTGAACGCAAGATCGGTAAATTGGCCGACGCGACCTCACCGCATATGATGAGAGACCCGGAAGCGTTCCTATCGAGGATCGCCATCATCGCTGAGGGCGCGACAGAAGTCGGTTTCGTCAAATGTGCCCAATGATGCACGATGCGGGAGCCGCACTTGGACAGAGTCCAACGCGCACTTTGTCCAGCCAGTCCAAAAGCCAGTAGCACTGAGATACGGCTAAAGATTTTCGGCTCTGAGCCATCCGAGGTTGAAACGTCACCAGAACGACCCAGCCACCAAATCGCGCTCAAAGGTTGAAACGTCCACACCATGACTAATCGCTTCGTCATTTTCGCCAGCTACGGCCCGGCTGGGCTACGGAAGGCTGGGAGAAGCGCGTCCTCGAAAAGGAGGAATGGGTTCGATCGCTTGGTTTGGCGCCTTACCGGACCAATGCGATCGGCTTCCGCCAGCTCCGTTCATGACAAAAAGGGATTCCCGACGCAGCGCTACCAGTGGTGCTCCTATATCCTCAAGATCGAGCCCGGCATGCGTTGGCTCGAAGAGAACGACCCACACAAAAGCACTATCTACATCGTCGGCGCGCGACGGGATGAAGCTGCAGACCCGCTGAGCACCCTCGCCAAATTCCCGGAATACCTCGTGCGAAGCGAAAATCACGGCGGCCGGATGATGCTGGCTCCGATGGTAGACTATGACGCGGATGCTCGTGACGCCCCGCTCAAGCGCGCTGGCGTTGAGCCGCTGCCTCATCGTTCCGGTGAGTGCAAATGCATCAATTCAAACAAGAGCGATCTGAGGCGCTTTTCCGAGGGCGACATCGCAGAGACTGCAGACGCAGAGGCTGAGATCGGCAGACCCATGTTCTGTCCTCACCGGCACATGGAGCGACCGGGATCAAGGAAGTAATTCGATGGGCCAACAGCGCGCGCGGCAAGTACGAGCCGGAACCTGAAGCCGAAACCTGCAACGCGGCATCGTGCGAACAATGATCACGGACGACCCACTGCGCACTTCTTGGCGATCAGAACGCCATCAGTGCCCACGCGGGGAACGGCTAGGTGTTTAGTCCCAGTTTTTGATAGTGCATTCTTGTCGCACGATTCGAAGGATGCGCTATGGGACAAGTTTTACACGGCTGCGCCAGTGGTGGCCGAGTCGCGCAGTGTCGACGCGGCCCGCGACCGCATGATCAGGCTCTTTTCTGCGAGCGGCGTAACCACTCCTCGAGATTGAGACGGCCGAGACGCGCCTCGCCCAATGGTACGAGCGGCTTTTCCTCGAGTCGCCCGCCGAAATATCGCGCTTCGGTCTTTCACGACCTTGCGCGGGTCGCCGACAGCCTTCAAATAGCAAGCGACGATTTCGGTGAACGGCGCTCGTTCCGGGCCTGCGATCTCGATGATCCCGTTTCGCGGATCAGCGCAGGCCACTTCGGCGATGACGGCAGCAACGTCCTCAACCGCGATAGGCTGAAACAGGCCCGGCGATGCCGCCGAGGAATTCCAGAAACTGGGTCGAGCGGATGATCGTGTAGGGGATACCGGAAGCCTCGATCAGTTGCTCTTGCGCCACTTTGGCGCGGTAATAGCCTTAGTCGGGTAACCAGTCCGTCCCGACGATGGATAGCGTAACATGGTGCTGAACGCCTGCCGCGGCCTCCGCCGCGACAAGGTTGCGGCCGGAGGTCTCGACGAATTCCAACGCCACCTGGGGTCAAATGAAGGCGCATTGGAGACGTCGATCACCACCTGTGCGCCGGCCATGGCTTCTTTGAGCCCCTCTCCGGTGACGGTGTTGACTCCAACTTTGGGCGACGCCGCGACGTCCTCGTGGCCGCCCTGGCGCAGAATGGCAACGGTCTTCGAGCCAATCAGGCTAGTGCCGCGATCACGATTATCTTCATGGTTTACTTTCCTTCCTCGGTCGCCCGACGCTCATCGTCGTTTCGATACGTCGCGAGATGAGACGCAGCGCTCTTTCCTGGGACGGTACGGCAGAAAGCCAGGAAGGAAAACTTCTCGGGCAGCGCGCGCCCATGGGAGTTCCTACCGTCGCCATTGAGGCGTTGCAGGATGAAATTTGGTGGGATGAGGACCCCCTCCGCCTCGCGACGGAAGACCCTCGTTCCTCTCAACGCGTCTGAAGGTTTATTTGACGGGTGTCGTCAGCGTGCGGTCATTGGTATCGAGGACGAACACAGCGAGCAGCTTCGCCGGCTCGGTCTTGCTCGCGTTGCGGCTGATCGAATGGCTCGCACCCGGCGGTTCGGACCAGCTCTCACCCGCCCGATAGATGCGCGTCTCGCCGTCATTCACCTTCGACTCGATCGCACCCGAGATCACATAGGCGTAGATGAAAGCCGACTTCGCGTGGGTGTGGGACGGGGAGGCCGCGCCGGGCGCATAATCGACCTCCACGACGATCAGCGACTTGCCAGGGATATTGGGAATGGCCGCCTCGAAGTTCTTCGTGACGGTTTGCGCTTCGCTATCATGGGCGTGGATGGGGCCGGCCATCGAGATGGCGAGGGCGGCGCAGGTAGCGGCGATGATGGTTCGGATCTTCATGGACTTTCTCCTTCTGCCTATAGGTCGGTCTTCGTTTTTCGCGGACCCCGCACCTATGCCCCCATGGGTTTCACACCGTACTTTTGGTAGTAGGTGCTCCTGATTTCGTCTTGACTTCGAGGAGGGTGGGCAAAGACATGGGCTGGAGACAGCAACGGGGCGATCGAAGTGGTTTCGATTTTGACAACGTGATCGACAGGATACTCTAGACCATTCGTCGCCCGAACCCAGTCGGCGACTATCAAAGACTCGTCATCTTCTAGCGGCAGTATCAACGCGCGGCCTTTGAATCGATAACCGCGCCTCTGGAAGATGTCGACTACGTTAATTTCGACGGCGGGATTGCGCTTCAAGTTCAGTATCGTCCGCGGTGATGCGATATCCGCGAAGTAGAGAACGCCGTTTGTGACCGTCAAAGACGCCTTCGGCGAAAGATTGGGCGTTCCGTCCTCGTTGACTGTCGCGACGAACGACAGTATCGCCTGCTTGATGATCGCCTCCATGTCAGCAGTGATTTCAATCATAGATATCCTCGCTTCGTTCTTCGCGAACCCTCTCTAGCCTGCTTACACGTGCAGCCCGCGCTGCACTGCCGGACGCGCAAGTCCGCGGTCGAGCCACGCCTTCACATGAAGAAAGCGGTCGAAGCCGACGAGCTCGCGTGCTTCGTAAAAGCCGATGAGGTTGCGCACCCAGCCGAGCAGCGAAATATCGGCGATGCTGTAGTCGACGCCCATCACCCAGTCGCGGCCCGCGAGCCGTTCGTCGAGGACACCGAGCAGCCGCGCCGATTCGGTCGCGTAGCGGTCGCGCGGGCGCTTGTCCTCATAGGTCTTGCCGGCGAATTTGTTGAAGAAGCCGACCTGGCCAAACATCGGCCCAACTCCGCCCATCTGCCACATCACCCACTGGATCGTTTCGTAGCGAGTGTTCGGATCGGCCGAGATAAATTGTCCCGTCTTGTCGGCAAGATAGAGGAGGATCGCGCCTGATTCGAACAGCGCGAGCGGCGTGCCGCTCGGCCCGTCGGGGTCGTAGATTGCGGGAATCTTGCCGTTGGGGTTGAGCGCGAGAAAGGCCGGGTCGTGGCTTTCGTTCGTGATGATGTCGATCCGGTGCTGCTCGTACGCGAGGCTCGTTTCCTCAAGCATGATGCCGACCTTCACCCCATTAGGCGTCGGGGCGGAAAAGAGTTGCAACCGATCAGGGTGCTGCGCCGGCCAGCGAGTGAAAATCGGATGATCGAGCGTCACTTTCTTCCTCCTGGATGAGCAGCCGAGCTGCGCGGGACATGGCCGAATCTTCTACCTAGATGTGTGCTGAGCTGACACGCGGGCGAAGCCAAAAAGCAGGAAACGATACGGCCTCGGTACACGCTTGTTCCGACCGTGGCGTATCGAGCACCGGACACATTTGATAACGGTGTCGCTCTTCCGTGATCATCGAGTAGATTCCTTGACGCCGTGCACGACCGTGGGGGTCGACGAGCTGTCGCAGGTGTTGTTTCCGGTCGTGTCAGTGTGCGGGTTGCGTGCGGAGAGGACAGTGAACAGGGTGGTGCCGAGGGCAAGTACCCCGTATCCGAACGCGATCTGCGGTAGCGAGAAGGTGTTGGAAAGCTTGCCGGAGATGAGGCTGGGGAAGGTGGCGCTGCTGTAGCAGAGGAGATAGATCGCGCTGAATATCGGTGCGCGGTCGGCTAGCGTGCTGCCGTGCAGCAGCCCACGGGTGGCGGCAGTGATAGCGATGCCTTGGCCGGCGCCGGCGACTGTGGTTGCGATGATGAATAACGCCAATGTGCTGGCGTTGATCGCTGTGATGATGCCGATCATTCCGGCCAGGAAGGTGATCATGCCGACGCGTTGGGCTATCGCGGGTGTGAATCGGCCGCCAATGGGAGCACCGACGACGCTGGGGGCCATATAGGCGGCGAACACCAATCCGAGGATGAGCGAGCTGCGGGTGTGGAGTTGATCTTCGACCAGCGCAGGCACGAAGGCTTGGTAGAAGGCGCCGGTTGACCAGGTGGCCAAGAACACCGCCGCCGCTACAGGGACCAGATGCCTGACCTGAGCCGGTACGCTCACCCGGGGCAACAGCGATCGCCAAACGCCCGGTGTCGGAGTTGCTGTTTCCGGGCTGATGGCGATAAGTGTAGCAGACAGTAATAGGAAGCCGACGCAAACCAGGTAGATGAGGTCGCGTGGCCAGGGACCGAACTGGACCAAGGCGCCGGAGGTGATGGCACCGACAGTGAGGCCGAGCATCGGTCCTTGGCTGGAGGCGACGGAGGCCAACCATTCTGGCCTGCTGGGGGCGGCGTCGACGATGTAGGAGGTCAGGCTGCTGCTGGCCAACCCGGTACCGACGCCCACCAGGAACCGACCGGCCAGCAGCATGTCGATGTCGCGCACATTCAGCAACAGCAGACAGCCCAGCAGCAGCAGGCTGAGGCTAGTGATCGCAGTGAGCCGGCGGCCCAGATGATTGGACAGTCGTCCCAGCACCAACAGTGCGGCGATGGTGCCGACGGCGTAGGCGACCACAGCCATCGAGATGCCGGCGTTGGTGAACCCGTCCTCTGCCCGGTAGATGTTGTAGAGGGGGATCGGAGCGGCCGCCGCAGCAAATGAGGCCACCAGGGACGCCACGGCGGACATGAAAGCGAGCTGGCGCGTTCCGCCTCGGGCAGCCTCGTTGATCACTGGTGCCACGTTTTGCGTCGAGCCGCGCATTTCTGTAATATCCGTCGCAGGTTGCACTGCGCGTCGCTCGATAAAATCCGCGACAACGATAACCATCGATCGCAGCGAGGGACGAAATTTTCCAATAGCCGGTGCGTATAGTTTTCATAGCGGCGGAGAATAGCGCTGCGACGGGTCTGTCGTGAAACGTAAGTCAGTGATTTGTGAAGCTATTATTTCTAATCGGACACTGGGCAACTACGCTCGGCGGCTGAAGACCCTGAAGGGCCTCACACCTAACGAGTACATCTGCAAATGCTGGACTTCCCAGCCCGAACGATTCAAACTCAATCCGCTCCAGCAAATGCCGGGACTAAGCACCTAGTCCTCACGCTACTTGGCTTCTCAAGTTCACACCAAAACTCCAATTTAGGCGATGCACATAGCGATAATCAGAAGGCATACAAACAATAACTTGTGCGAGACGAGAAGGCCTGAAAGATATTGAGCCATGCACAACCGGGCTTCAGCTTTAGGGCCAGACAAAGATGGCAGATGACGTTATAGTGGCGGAATTGCTGGCCAAACGTCAAACTCGCGCGCCTGCCAGCAAAGCACGTACGTGCTTGGACGCGATGTCGGGGCAGGGAGCGCCAGCCGTGCACTTGCCCGCAAGGGTGTCGTCCAGTCCGGAGGGCGCGGACCAATCGTACGAGCGCCACTTTCGCGACGCCCTCGATCGCCTGCACGATGAGCGGCGCTACCGTGTTTTCACCGATATCGAGCGCATTTCTGGCCGCTTCCCGGTCGCCAAGTGGCGCCGGCCCGACGGGATGATCACCGAGATCACGGTCTGGTGCTCCAATGACTACCTCGGCATGGGGCAGCACCCTGAGGTCCTAGCCGCGATGATCGAGACTGCCCGGTGCTGCGGCGTCGGCGCGGGCGGCACGCGCAACATCGCGGGAAACAATTCGCCGCTGGTGGACCTTGAGCGCGAGCTCGCCGACTTGCACGGCAAGGAGGCGAGCCTTGTCTTCACTTCGGGCTACGTCTCGAACCAAGCCGGCATCTCGACGATCGCCAAGTTGATCCCGGACTGCTTGATCCTGTCCGACGCCTCCAACCACAACTCGATAATCGAAGGCGTCCGTCAATCCAGCTGCGAGAAGCGGATATTCCGCCACAACGATCACGGCCATCTTGAGGCTTTGCTACAGGAGGCGGGCGACCGCCCTAAGCTCATCGTGTTCGAGTCCGTCTACTCCATGGACGGCGACGTGGCACCTATCGGCAGGATCTGTGACCTTTCGGATCAGTACGGCGCGATGACTTACCTCGACGAGGTGCACGCGGTCGGCCTTTACGGCCCCCGCGGCGGCGGGGTCAGCGAGCGCGACGGGGTGATGCACCGCGTGGATGTAATCGAGGGCACCCTCGCTAAAGGCTTCGGCTGCATCGGGGGCTACATCGCGGCCTCGCCGACAATCTGCGATGCGGTACGCAGCTTCGCCTCGGGCTTCATCTTCACCACGGCCCTGCCTCCTGCGGTTGCCGCCGCTGCCCTCACTTCCGTACGCTACCTCAAGCACTCGAATGCCGAGCGCAAGGCGCACCAGCGACAGGCCACTGCAACGAAAGCCGCACTCAAGGCCGCCGGTCTGCCGGTGCTCGCCACCGACACTCACATCGTGCCGGTGATGGTCGGTGATGCAGAGCGGTGCAAGGCGGCTGCCGATCACCTGCTTGAGCGCCACGCCATCTACATCCAGCCGATCAACTACCCTACTGTCCCGCGCGGCACGGAGCGCCTACGCATCACACCCTCGCCCTTCCACGGGGCGGCGCACATAGCCAAACTAACGGCCGCGCTCGTCGAGACCTGGGATACTCTGGCTCTCGATTGAGCCGTGTCCCTGGACGAGCTGGGTCCTCGACAGCGGAGTGCTCGGCCACACGTGAACAGGGCGCTCCAATGGTTCGGCCAAGAGGCGAGCCTGGGTCGAGCCACCGAAGTTCCGCCATCGACGTTGTCGGGGTCATCGGCCCAATTGTGGCCTCACGTCTGGCACCTTGTGTCGCAAAGTCGGGTCTCTCACGCGATGTGATGCCAACCTGGGCTCGTGCGGCGCCGCGGCGAGCGAGAAGCAAGCAGGGGGAGCGGTGTAAAAATGCGAGCGGCACGAGACATAGCTGACTGAAAGCGAAAATGAGCCACACACAATCCTGCCATCTCCTAGTCGCGGACCTCTGGGTCGTGCGTGGGGGGCGCACAGTACTCCGTGGCGTATCGTTACGGCTGGACGCCGGACAGCTTGCCGAAGTAACGGGCTCAAATGGCGCGGGCAAATCAACTCTCCTGCGTGTGATCGCCGGCTTCTTACCCCCGGCGTCCGGCTGCGCGTCGTGGAACGAGTGGAGAGCCAAGGATCCGGCGCCTCTTTCAGAGCGCGTCCACTACGTCGGTCACCTCGACGGATTGAAGTCCGCGCTGACCGCTCGCGAAAACCTCCAATTCGGTCTGACCCTTTCAGGGCAGGCCCGGCTCACCCCTCGGGAGGCGCTCGACCGCGTCGAGCTCGCCCACGTTATCGACCTGCCGGTGGGCTATCTTTCGGCGGGTCAGCGCCGCCGCGTCGCCTTGGCCCGGCTCCTGGTCGCTGACCGCCCTCTATGGCTGCTCGATGAGCCATTGACCGCACTCGACGGGGCCGCACGTGTCATGCTGATGGGTATTGTGGCCGATCATCTCGGACGCGGCGGCTTGGTGCTTGCGGCGACTCACGAACCATTCGGTCTGCCAGGGACCCTCGAACTGAGGCTTCAGGCGCAATGAGGGCGTGGCGCCCTCCCCGCCTGCTCCACTTCCATGCGCCCCGGAGCGAGACACAAGGCCGGGCCGATCCTTTTCTTCAAGGCAAACGGTCACGCCGCGATGGCGGCGGCGGATGGAGGCCATGACAGCTACTCTTCTTGCCGTCTTTTACCGCGATCTCGTGCTATCGCGCCGCATCGGCGGCGGAGGGTCTCTCGCGATAGTCTTCTTCCTCGGTCTCGTCACGATCGTGCCCTTCGCGATCGGACCCGACTTGAACCTGCTATCGCGAATCGGTCCGGCCATCCTGTGGCTCGGAGCACTCCTGGCGACCCTGCTAGGCCTTGACCGGTTGTTCCAGGCCGACCACGAGGATGGTTCGCTGGACCAGATGCTTCTGTCACCGGCACCTCTAGAACTCGTTGTCCTGGTAAAGTGCCTGGCGCACTGGTGCGTCACAGGGCTACCGCTGGTGATCCTCTCCCCTCTGTTCGGCCTGATGTTGGCCCTGGATGGCCCGGCGCTCGGGGGAGTGGCCATGAGCCTGCTAGTAGGCACACCAGCTTTGACTTTTCTGGGCGCGATCGGCGCAGCCCTTACCCTCACGTTGCGACGTGGCGGCCTTCTGCTCTCGATTCTCGTCGTACCGCTGGCGGTGCCAGTGATGATCTTTAGCGTCTCGGCGGCCTCGGCGGCGGCGAGTGGCACGGTGTCATTCCTAACGCCGTTTCTGATCCTCTGCGCGCTTGCTCTTGCGTCCTTCGCGCTCGCCCCGATCGCTGCAGCTGCCGCGCTTCGCGGGGCGGGGGAACAAAAGATGCAAGCGATGGAAATAAGTTCGTTCCGAAGCGGATCACGTCAGTGAAACGGCTCCAATATGTGGACTATCTGCCGCGCGATGCGGCTAACGCCACCGTTCGACTGGAGGCTTGAAGCGAAGAGATGAAATGCCTCAGCACGTGCATCTCGCAAGATAAAACGATCCGACCAATGCCAAGATCACTTAGAGGGAATATCGGCGTTCAATACCGACGCCAGCCGGTCGCACTCGGCTTGGCTCAGCGGATCAGGCGGTGGGGACCGCCTGCGGCGGCGCAGTCCGAGAAGAAGCGGGATCGCGCCTACCGCAAACAGGAGGGCCGGCATGCCCCAGAGTAGGGCGGTTTCCGAGTCCAATGGCGGTTTCAACAGCATGAAATTTCCATAGCGTCGCACCAGGAAATCGCGCACCTGCGCGTCGCTGTCGCCCGCCTTCAGACGTTCGCGAACCAGTAGCCGGAGATCCCGCGCAAGCTCCGAGTTTGAATCGTCGATTGACTGGTTCTGACAGACAAGACAGCGCAGCCCAACGGAAATTCCCCGCGCGCGCGCTTCGAGCTTTGAATCGGCTAGGATCTCGTCGGGCTGCACCGCGCTCGCCAGACCGGGCGCGAACCCCACGAGCACGACCAAAAGAATGAAAAAGCGACGGAGCGCGGTCATTCTGCGGGCTGCGGCGCTACAGGATCGCCAGATAGGCGGCCGTGAATGGCGCGATGCGCAAAGCCGATCCTGAGACGCCGATCGGACAACGACACAATTCCTCCAATCGCCATCACGATCGCGCCAATCCAGATTGTCGTAACGAGCGGCTTCCAGAACATGCGGGCATCGATCGAACCATCCGGGTGCTGATTCCCGAGCGAGATGTAGACCTGCCCGAAACCTAGGGTCACGATGCCGGCTTCCGTTATCGTAGTCTGGCGCACCGGAAACGTGCGCTTGGCCGGCTTAATCGTCGTCACCGTCGACCCATCCTGGCTGATAATCGCACGGACCCCTATTTCGGAATAGTTGGGGCCCTGTCGCTCCTCAAAGTTGACTATGGTGGCTTGATAGGGTCCGAGATCGACTGTCTGCCCCTGCTTGACCGCCGCAATCCGTTCCACGCCCCAACCGGTTGCGGCGAGCCCCAACAATGTCACGCCGAGCCCCGCGTGGGCGATAGCCGTGCCCCAAGCCGAACGCGGAAGCCCAATCGCGCGGGCCAAAGTCACCCGCCAGGCCTGCCCCTTGCCCCAGATCCGCGACGCCAGTTCGCTGGACGATCCGAGGATCAGATAGACCGCCAAGCCCACACCTATCGGGGCGAGGACCGGGCCGCCACGCAGGGTCGCCGCGAGAACCAGTGAAAGGGCCACGCCCGCCATCGCCGCAACCATGACCCGTTGCGCTGCGCCCAGAAAGTCGCCGCGCTTCCAGGCAAGCGACTGGCCGATCGGCATTAGTAGCAGGATGGGGATGACCAACGGGCCGAAGGTCAGATTGAAAAAAGGCGCGCCGACCGAGATCTTGTCGCCGACCAAGGTCTCAAGCACCAGAGGGTAAAGGGTGCCGGTGAGGACGATGGCGCAACAGATGGTCAGCATTAGGTTGTTGATCACGAGCGCACCCTCCCGAGACACAGGCGCGAACAGGCCGCCGGGTCGCAAGGCCGGAGCGCGCCAAGCGTAGAGAACGAGCGACCCGCCGATAAATAGGATAAGGATCGCGAGGATGAAGAGGCCGCGTGATGGGTCGCTGGCGAAGGAGTGCACCGAGGTAAGCACGCCCGAACGGACCAGGAACGTGCCGAGCAGCGAAAGCGAGAAGGTGAGAATCGCGAGGAAGATGGTCCAGATCTTGAGCGCGTCTCTCTTTTCCATGACGGCCGCAGAATGCAGCAGCGCCGTGCCCGCGAGCCAGGGCATCAATGAGGCATTCTCGACCGGGTCCCAGGACCAGAATCCACCCCAGCCCAGGGTGTAATAGGCCCAGTATGAACCCATCGCGATGCCGAGCGTCAGGAAGCTCCAAGCGATCAGCGCCCATGGTCGAATGTATCGGGCCCAGGCGGCATCGACGCGGCCGCTAATCAGCGCCGCCGCCGCGAAGGAGAACACAATCGAGAAGCCGACATAGCCGAGATAGAGCAGCGGCGGATGTATCGCGAGGCCAGGGTCCTGAAGCAACGGATTGAGGTCTTGCCCCTCGAAGGGTGCGGGAAACCGGCGCGCGAAGGGGTCGGATGTGAGCAGAATGAAGAGCAGGAAGACAAACGCGATCCAGCCCTGGACCGCCAGCGTATTGGCCCGCAGTTCATCTGCCATGCTGCGGCTAAAGCTCGCCACCGCGGCTCCGAAGATCGCGAGGATTAAGACCCAGAGCAGCATAGAGCCTTCATGATTGCCCCAGACGCCCGCGATCTTGTAGACGAGCGGCTTGGCGGTGTGCGAATTCTCAACGACCGTTACGAGACTGAAGTCGGACACCACATGAGCGTAGGTCAGTGCCGCAAAGGCATAGACCACCAGCGCAAATTGGGTAATCGCGGCAGGCACTGCCATGGAGGCAAGCCCGAGATCGCCGCGGCGAGTACCCCAGATCGGCAGAACCGACTGCAGCAGTGTGACCGCCAAGGCAAGGGCGAGCGCATAATGTCCAGTTTCGACGATCACCCGGTCACTCCTGGAGGCTGATGTGAACCATAAACGGCAGCTCTATTGTGTCTGCGCGGATTTCTCGCCGTCACGCCAAATGCCCTGCCGTTTGAGCCCGTCGGCAACGTCCTTGGGCATGTAGCGCTCGTCATGTTTGGCGAGCACAGTGTCGGCATGAAAGAGGCTTGGGCTCTCCACCGTGCCCTCGGCCACGACACCCTGCCCTTCCCGGAAGAGATCGGGTAGCAATCCTGTGTAGATGACCTTGATGTGCTTCTTAAGGTCGGTCACCGCGAAAGTGACGGTCGACGGCCCCTCATGGACCAGTGAGCCTCGCTCCACCAGCCCGCCGATGCGCAACCGGGTTCCCAGCGGCGGCGCTTTCTCGGCCATTTCGGTCGGCCCGTAGAAGAAGACGATGCTGTCGCTTAGCGCAAAGAGTACGAGACTCATCGCGATCGCCAAAGTTATACCGGCCGCGCCGATGAGGAGGAGGCGCCTTTTCTTTCTTGCCAAAATTTATCCTTTCAGCCCGAGCTATTTGACGAGCCTATCAACGCGTGCCAACGCTTCATGTTGCCCGAATGCCTAGCCCGCGCATTTGCCACGGCCTCGTCGACCTTCTCTTGCTTACACAGGACCGCATAGGCCCTGATCAATCGCAGCCGCCCGTCGAGATCGTGATCGTCCTTCGCGGGCTTCTCAGCGAGTCCCTCCACCATCCCACCGATCGCCCCTGTCCTCTGCTCCGGAGGCGGCGCCGCAACGCCAGTCCTGTCTAGGCCAGACCGCGCGGCCTCCACGCCCGGCTGCGGCGCTCCGGCAACAGCAGCCAAATGCGGATGTACTGCATCCGTCCACGGCGCGTCGGATAGCGAATCCGCTCGTAGCGCCTCCCAGAGTTGCCTCGCTTTTTCTGTGCTGCCGTCTTGCTCGATCGTCATCGCCTGGAAGTCGTATCCGTCGTTGGAGTTTACCCGCCTGATGAGCTCCGATCTTGGGGATTACAGCTGTGGGATTGAACTCCGCACCCGTCCGACGTGACGCTGGCATGTCAAGTTGGCTAGGCGCACCCACCCTAAGATAAAGCGCCAGCGCGACAAACGGCAGCACCACAACAACCGCCAGAACGGCGCCGATGCGGCTCGGTCGCGCCGATGCATGCGGCCGATCCTTCGGCAAGGAGTCGACGGAGGCGAGCAGCCGGCGCGCTATTTCGGCTCGCGCCGCTGCGGCATCGTCAGCCGCGACTAAGCCTCGGCGGACATCATCATCCGTTTCAACCAATAGGCTTCGATAGAAAGCGATGTCAGAAGCGCGCGGGTTACGCTCTTCGTGCGGCGCCGAGAGCGGCCGGAGCAGCGCCAGCGAGACCGCGGCCGTCATCATTGCGAAGGCAAGCCAAAGCATCTCTCAAGGTCCTTCACCAGCGACTTTCGCGAACGCGTGAGCTTGCAAAACATGGTACGTTCGCCATTCTCAACGACCAAACTGCTCCTGCAGCATAGCTCCTTCGAACTAATCGATTGCCGGCCGGCGGCGCAAGCCAGTGACGCCGCGCGTAAAGACAAGATCAGACTTTTTGGACCTGTTGTATATGGATCGAGACTTGGCAAGGTGGCCGTCATGGCGATTGCGCGCTTGCGATTGCCGCCGTCAAAGCGGGACGCGTCGCGTCCGAGATGCCGCCCACCAGCTTGTAGGCGATGGTGCCGTTTCCTTTGACTACGTAGGTCTCGGGGACGCCATAGACGCCGAAATCAATACCGGTCCTGCCGGACGGGTCAATGCCGACCTGTGCGAACGGGTTGCCCTTGGCGTCGAGATAGCTCCGCGCACTCCCTGGGTCGTCCTTGTAGATGATGCCGGTAAGCTTTACCCCATGCTGCTGCAGCGCCGGGTCGCGCGACAAGGCCATGAGCGCCTCGTGCTCGCTATGACATTCAACGCACCAGGACGCGAACACGTTCACAAGCGTCACATGTCCTGCCTTCAGGTCGGCGCTCGACAGGCCGGGCGGCCCGGGCGTGGCGAGCCCTTCAAGCGCCGCCAACGCGAATTGCGGTACCGGCCTGCCGATCAGGGCCGAAGGCACGAGCGACGGGTTGTTGACACCCAGCCGCACCGCGAGCAGTGCGGCAATTCCGAGGAAGACCGGAATCGGGACCGCCGCCACAATGCGGACCAAGTGGTTCCGAATGGCCGCGATATCGGGCGAGAGGAATTTCGAGGGACGAGTGTCGTTCATGAGCGATTGCCGAGACGGTCTGGTGCAAGGCGGGCCAGCGCATGGAGCTGAAGCCGATAGTCGAAGAGGACGGTCGCGATCGTTCCGATCAGGATCGTGCCCGTCACCAGATAAGCTGCCACGATGAACCCGCTATGCTGAGCCATCGCACCCTCAGGAAACCGCTTCGATCGATTGCATTCGTGCCCCAGTGGATTCGCCAACGGTCGCCAGCATGATCGCGAGCCGCTGAGCGCGGCGCCGCATGATTTCGTTGCGGATCGCCATAACGTGGAGCGCCGCAAATAGAAGCGTGTATGCAAGCGACATGACGAGGAGTGGCCAAAGCATCGGGCCGGCGATCGTCGAGCCTTCAATCCGCAACACGGAGGCTGGCTGGTGGAGGGTATTCCACCAGTCGACGGAAAATTTGACGATAGGAATATTGATGAACCCGACCAGCGTCATGATCGACGCAGCCCGCGCGGCCCTGCTGGCGTCCTCGATTGTCTGCCAGAGTCCGATCAGACCGAGATAGATCAGGAAGAGGACCAGCACAGAAGTAAGCCGGGCGTCCCACACCCAGTACGTACCCCACATCGGCTTGCCCCAGAGGGAGCCGGTGACAAGGCAAATAAAAGTGAAGGCGGCACCGAGCGGTCCCGCGGCCTTCTGCGCCGCATTCGCAAGCGGATGGCGCCAAACCAACGAGCCCACCGCCGAGATCGCCATCAGCGTATAGGCCAGCATCGCCACCCAGGCGGCCGGAACGTGAATGTACATGATGCGCACCATCTCGCCCTGCTGGTAGTCGGGTGGTGCCGTGAACGTACCGAAGAGGCCGAGCGCGAAAGCTAACGCCGTCAAACCCCACAGCCACGGCAGAAGCTTCGCGGCAATGTGCAAAAAATTGGTGGGATTGGCGTAGGCGATGAAACCGACCTTCAAGTTTGCGATCTCCTGAAATCGACCGTCCCGGATGTGGGGGTCGAGAGCTCTTTCGAAACTGGTTGCCAACGGCTAGTGCCCAATTGCATCATCAGCAAAGTCGGTGCCGAGACTATCGCGTAATACAATGCGTCCGCGGCAACTTCGCCAATTACAATCGGTTATCGTTTCGATGCCGTAGGCCGCATCTGAATGGAACCCTTTGCCACGTATCAGCGCAGTCGAATGGCCTGACCGGCTTAACCGGTTTTCCCTTATTCCCAGGATCCGACGCGGGTCGACTTCGTCTTCCAACAGCGATTTGATCCTGGCAGTCAGGCTCTAGGAGTGCCTCCATGAGCTGTTGGGCAACCACATCGACGCGCGCCACGCTTTCCGGCGATATCCGAAGCCGTCATCCGCTCTTGGATGTGCAGCTTCCGCACGACGATGTCATTCGGCATGCAAATTTGGGAGCGAGGCTCTGATGCTCTTGTTCGCTCTATGGCAACCGTTCGCGCCCCGCCGCAGCCTCGCCTGCCTTCTTCTTGGCCGCTGCCGCGGCATAGCCTCCATCGGCCCCGTCAATGAAGTGGACGTGATCGGACCGAATGTTTGAAGGAACGTAACAGGTGAGATGTGCGCTTTTCTGACGATGTGTACCCGCCGAACAAACGCCAGAACGCTGAGCGGAAACCAGTCGAGCTTCGATAGCATCTGCAATTTCTGGCGAACAATCCACCGTCATTTTCAGTCCATCATCGAACTTCCTGAAGTCCGTATTCTGCCAGATCTCTCGTCTATACTTGAAGGGCTCGAACCGGCCTATGCGAATACCCGTCGCAAAAACGATTCGCGTCTTGATTGCTCGTAGTGCATCTGCGGCGGCTGTCAGGAGGTTCGCGTGCGGGGAGTCCCTACTAAGCAGTCTCTGGATCTCGCCTCCGAGCCAGCTGGGTAGTGGACCGCCCTCAGGCAACGGATGTCCCGACCGGCGCGAAGAAAATTCAATCAGGGCCAAAACATCTGCCACCAACGCCGTATACGACCTTTGCTCTTCGATCGGTGAGGCAATAATAGACAGAATGATCCCCTGCTCGGCAGGGATTGGACCGAACCCGCAATAGAGCCCTGATAGATTGGGCTTGGCATCCAACGGTGCGCGGCGTACGGCGAATTCCCCCTTCTTTAGCTGCGTCTCCGCCCAGGCAACGCCACCCCCGGTGAACATGGCGTACGAGACGTTCTCGGATGCTGCATATCGCGCGACACGGACATCGTGACCAGCTGCGCGGATTGCCGAAACGGGAACGATCGTGACTCGAAGCATAAGATCGAGAAAATCTTCGGCCCAAGCCGCAGTTCGCGCCAATTCATACCGCACTTCATCGAGATACTTGCCTGGAATGGCTACGGCCGCTCCGTCGCCGCCGAAAACATAGGGAAAGCGGAGTTTAGGTAACGCGTTGGTTATGGCGACCAGCACCGCAGCACCTACAGTGTTGACGGCCTTGTATCGACCGGTCTCGATCGCTCGAGTCGATTGGACAACATCGGCTATCCCGATGAACCAATCGTCCGGCAAGGGAAGATAGCGATTGAAATTCGTTAGTTGCGAGAAGTTGTCGAATGGCTTCAGATCGGCGTAGAAATGCTCTGTATTCGTGCTTGCGAAAGCAGGTTCTTGAGCAATCTTGCCCATCAAGCCGTCTTGGGGTGATGTCATTTGCCGGTTCCCTTGTCGTTTTTCTCAATCCATTCAACTAGTCCGATATATGCGCGTGAGATGACACAATCTGTATCCGATGCAGTTTGATGTGGCACGCTTCGCACTTTCGCTTGGCATGGCGGTCTTTTCGTAAAGGGTCGCCCGTGACCAAACGTGAAATACACCCCGGTTTCTTTTGCGCTCGCGCGAACCTCTTGGCATCCTTTCATCATGCCAAGCCGACACATCCCGTCTCGAAGACGCTCTCTCCGAATCCACCTTTGCAATAAGCCGTATCCGGATCGCATCCTGCGCCCTTCTCCACCGCGCTGAACTCCTTCACTATCTGCGTGCCATCCGCCCATCGCCTGGTGCTTTCGAACTCGCCCATGGCATTCGGTTCGAGATGTACGCGTTGAGTAACCCGGGTTGCTTCGTTGGCAGTCGATCGAGGATATTGATGTCGGCTACGCCGCTCGATACGACCAACGCTCCAACCAGCAATAGCTGCGATATCTTCACTACATGCATCTTTCCACGTTCGCCCCCAGCGCATTCCGACAACGGCGTTTCGCCGAAGCAACGTCGACTTCCCATGGATCATTTCTATTCCCGCAGCGCATTGAGTAAAGTTATTGAAACTATAGCGGATCGCGATAGCTTGGAGTTGCGCCCCGAAGCTGCACCGCCGAGCCATTCACGACGTGAAAGACGAATTGCCTGTTGTCGGTCGGAGGGTGTCAGTGTGTCCATGGTCGAGAAGCGCCGATCTTGAGGCCTTCGTCCGGCTTTCTTCCATCTGTCAGATTTCTGATGACCACCTTCATTAGGAGAAAGGCAAAGTCCGGATCGATGAAGATGAGGCTAATCTCTTCCTCTGCACCCAGATTCGATACTTACACCCCGCGGGTGAAGCGGATTAATGGCTTGCGACAACGGCTTTGCGCAACGGGCGATCAAGATGATCCGCGTTGATTGATCGCGCGACAGTCCCGCGTTCGCGCAGTCTGCAAGACACCATTCTTTTGACAGGAATTCCAATCCTGCATCTCAGTAGCTAGATGAAGACCCCCAGCGCTGGACCATATGGCCTTCCGGCGATCACAATAAGCCGTATCGATTGCCGCAGCGCATCGCCGTCGACTGGACGCGCCACGTATAAGAATATCGATCGGATCCCATCCCTTCACGTCAGGCATACCGCATGAGCGCTCCGCGTACTGCACAGATGCCATTGTCGTCATCGATGATCGCGACCGAGGTTACACGGCTCGCAGTCGAGGGGGTGCGCACCCGACAGCTCCAGCGAACCGGCTACCGCTCCCACCCAGCCGCAGGCTCAGTCGGCGCTTATACGTCGGAGCCGAACCGATTACGCTCGGAGCCCGCACTTGAGGTGAACACACTTCATAATCAACCCTGTCATTCGGTTGGCCCACTGAACTATCCTGAACGGCAGACGGTGACGTTGTTCGCAGCTGGGACGCCTAAGTTGCCTGCTTCCTAAGCAGATGGAAAATACCGTAACGCTCCCTGAACGCTCCTGGCTCTTCCTCATAGCGGCAGCGCTAACCGAATAGTCAGGCCGCAATCCTCATTCCTTTCTGCCCAGATCCGCCCACGATGCGCCTCTATGATGCGCCGGCTTATGAATAGGCCTAAACTCATTCCAGAGTCTCTTGTGGTGAAGACCGGATCGAACAAACGATCCGCATCGTTTGTGTTTGTTCCCGAGCCACCACTACAATCGCGAAATGTCGTTAGCATTTCGACGTCGTCGGCACGGCACGATATTTCCAGCCTTCGCGGCCGGCCGTGCACATCCTTCATCGCATCGATACCGTTTCGCAGCAGGTTGAAAACAACCTGCTGTAGCTGCAGGCGATCTCCCCTCAGCTCCGGCAACCCTTCATCGATATCGGCACGCACGGCAATGGATGACTTCTCCAACTCGTGACGAAACATGCCTAATACTTCCAAAATGACGCCGTCGATCCTTATGAAGCTGACGTTTGCCTGCGCCCCCTTGGCTAGCACTTCCAATCCACCCACGACCGCAACATCCAGCTTTCTTTTGTTTACAACCTGGTTGGCGGCTTCGACCACCTCGGATATGTCCATTGGACATCTTGACGACCAACAGCGGCACGCCTCCGCGCTGGTTATCAGCGCGGTCAGTGGTTGATTCATCTCGCGCACGATCGAGACGGCAAGCTCGCTCAAAGCCGCCGGGCGCGAAGCGGTCGAAAGCTCGGCCCGAGTTTCGGCAGACAATCTTTCGGCCGCCTTCCTTTCTGTAATGTCGGTGACGATTCCCCGGTACAGGAGATCTCCATCCCC
Organism: Bradyrhizobium sp. USDA 10063; assembly: GCF_054063735.1. Taxonomy (NCBI): domain Bacteria; kingdom Pseudomonadati; phylum Pseudomonadota; class Alphaproteobacteria; order Hyphomicrobiales; family Nitrobacteraceae; genus Bradyrhizobium; species Bradyrhizobium sp. USDA 10063. The sequence continues at coordinate 4,108,825 of NZ_JBSSGP010000002.1, forward strand.
GTTCGTCTCAGGATGACCTTCCGAGTAGACGTGACGCACCCTACCATCTTTTATGATCCGGTATTCCAGCTGGAGAGTGCTCCCGGTCGCGACGGCAATAGAGGTTTCGCGTTCGACACGAGCTCGATCGTCCGGATGCAGTTTGCCGATCCAGATTTCCCGATCGAGCTTCTCCACCTCGGGTGAGACACCGAATATCCGAAAAAACTCTCTTGAGCCGATCGACACTCCCGTCGTGGGGTCGAACTTGAAATCACCTATCTTTCCGATGCACTGATGTCGACGCGTCGAATCATAAATTTCGTCGCGACTCGCCTCTGCGTGCTGCCTTAGCCCTATTTCTCGCGCGAGATCATCGGTTAATCGAAGGTTGACCAGAACGGCGGCAGCTTGGATCGCGATGGCGCTGAAGCTTTCGATGGAGGTTGCTCCGAAGCTTCCGCCTCGATCCGCTTCCAGGTAGATCAGACCCACTGTGTCCTCTTGATACCTTAGAGGTAACCACAGGACGGAGAATTCGATGCCATCGAACCCAGAAAGAACCTCGTTCCTCGAAATGGGATCGAGCATCCTGGCAGCATGATCATGAGCCCCAACGCCCAACGCAAACCGCAAGGAGGAAAACCGAACACCGCTCACAGCGTTCTCGGCCCAGTTCGATGTGGCGAACGGTACGAACTGACCGTTCTCGTTGAATAGCACAGCGCCAGTTGACGCTCGTGACCACTGAAGAGCGATCTCGAGGAGCTTCTCTCCAAGTTCCTCTCGGCTTCTCGCCTCGAAAAGAGCCAAGGTCGGGCTTTGCTCTTCCTCAACTCTTTCGCGCTGTACACTTATCAGCATCGCCAATTGGTCTCGCAGGTTTTGCAGAACACATCATTGCTGAAGATGACTCACGAGAAGTTTCCAGGTGATCGCGCGATCCCGTTTGACTTTTCGTTGAGAGCGAAGTGCTTCGTATCCGGGATGTCACCATCCCAGAGCGCGAGCACATGCTGAAATGAAGATTGGGAATGTTACCGATAATGACTGGTTATCGGGCGATAACAGCAACGCTCAAATTACAGCTGTAGTCGAAAATCTTCGCGTCACGCCTTCGACCCTGAGGTCAGATTCGCATCATCCATGCTATTCCCAAAGCCCGCCTCGAGCGGGACTTCACCTCGACCAACTCCAGCCTCTTAATACGCGCCTCAAGTCGAAGGAAGAATGAAATGCGACGATACCTATGGGCGGTCGGCTTGCCGATCGCTTTGTTCATCATGGTTGACCAACCGCCCGGTTATTCGAAAGAGCCACGCTCGGCTGCCAACATGCACTTCCATGAGGCTGTCCTATCACCTCCGGAACTTCGCGCGTTTCTTCAAGAGATGCCAAAAGGGGCGGACCTGCACTACCACTTGACCGGGGGCGCCTACGCCGAGAACCTGATAAGGTCGGGCGCCAATAGAGGCGCATGCATTGACGTGAATAAACTCGTCGCCATGACACCACCATGTGATCCCGACCGCGGTCTCCGGCCGATTTCGAACGCTCTGCAGGACGCAGATTTGAATCGAAAGATCGTGGATGCGTGGTCCATGCGAGGCTTCGTCGCTGATGCGGGGATCACTAGTCACGATCAATTCTTCAGGACATTCAGTCTGTTTGGTAACGCAGTCGAACCAGGCGCGTTGGTCGCCGAGGTCTCGAATCGCGCCGCACGCGAACGGCTCATCTACATAGAGCTGATGACCTCGCTCCAGACCCAGGCGATCAAGCAAATCGCTTCCAACGTCACGTGGACCGACGACTTCGGCACGATGCTGGGCAAGTTGTCGAGCCTCGGCATCGAGCGAATTGTCGAGAACGCGGTTGGCGACCTCGATAAGGTTGAGAGAGAGAGGAGACGCATTCTCAAATGCGACCAGCAGGACGCCGAACCCGGATGCACCGTCGAGGTGCGCTATTTGATGACGACGAGTCGAACTGCGACGCCTGCAGTTGTCTTCGCCCAGACCGTATTCGGTTTCATGCTGGCAGGGAAGGATCCGCGCGTCGTCGGCGTCAAATTTTGTCGGAGCCGAGGATGCCCCCGTGGCACTCGCAGACTATTCCCTGCACATGCGAATACTGAACTACCTCGAATCAAAAATGCCGAACGTAAACGTTGCTCTACATGCCGGGGGAGCTGACGCTTGGACTCGTCACGCCCGAACAGTTGCACTCTCACATTCGAGAGGCGGTCGTCACCGGCGGTGCCCGGCGGATCGGTCATGGCGTTGATGTCATGTACGAGGATCGACCGTACGAGTTGTTGCAGATGCTCTCCAATCGGCACATTGCCGTGGAAATCGCTCTCACCAGCAATCGGCTCATTCTGGGCGTAGCGGGCAAACAGCATCCGTTTCCAATCTATCGGCGCCTTCATGTCCCTCTGGTAATCGCGACCGACGACGAAGGGGTTTCCAGAACCGACATGACCAATGAACTGGTCACCGCCGTCACGTCCTACGGATTGACTTACAGTGATGTGATATCCCTCGAACGAAACAGCTTGGAATACTCTTTCCTGCCCGGCCAGAGCTTGTGGGAAGACACGACCAATTGGCAACTGACGCCAGTCTGTCGGAACAGTCCGAAAGATCATCCGTCTTCGGCTTGCACGGCGCTCTTGAAGCGCAGCAAGAAGGCCGAACTTGAGTGGAAGTACGAGAGGGCACTTGAACAGTTCAATGGCGTCGGCAATTAGCGGTCGCGGCCTAAGACACCCCGCGGTCGAAGCTGCCAAGGCCGACGTCCCTAAGATCGTTTTGAAACGGCCAAGACCCACGGCAAATGCTGGCTCAAGACGGCCGTCAGGCAAAGCGCGAAAGAGTCGATCAGATACTCCGCCGGAACGGAGCCCGTTACGCCTGTAATGCTTTGCTTTCCAGGTGGAACTCGCGCCGTAACGCTCGAAGTCAAGGAATGCTGGCCCCTCCTGCCTATGCGCGCGGGTTCAAGACATTCACCTTCCTGTCGCGCACTTGCAATTTGCCGGTCCGCCGAATCTGCCTAAGTCGTTCGAGGAAGCCTTGGACGACCGTTTCTGCCTGGTCGGATCACCATGCACGGTGCGAGAAGCGCTCAAGAGCCAGGTCGTTGAGGCTGGTGTTACATACGTCATGTGCCAACTCGCTTTCGGAGGCTTACCGCCTTGCGATCGATCATCATTCCGGATTTCGCGCGACAAGTGCCAGATTTCGTGCAGCGCGAGCATCATTGAAGGCGGTAGCCCGCGCGGCCGCGCGCCGCTGCAGGACATCCGGCTTATTGAGAAGATCGCGCACTTCGATCGCGAGGTGATCCCGGAGCGGCGGATGCACGCGAAGGGCTGCGGCCGCGAAAGGCCTAGTTTTGCGTTACTAAACGCTCGTTCGTCCGTGGTTCCAAGCGCAGGCTCCGTATGTCCGGAATTTCCATGTGCGACATTTCCAAGGCCAGCGTCGTTCGGCAAATGCGGATGAAGCATGCATCCGATATGCTCGCCGCGAGGGTATTTTCAGTTGAGCAGATCGCGCGGGCGGTCGGTTATAGGAGCTGCAGCAGCTTTCTCCGTGCCTTTCGCCAAGTGCATGGATACGTCCCGGCAAAATCTGAGGGTGATGGACAGAACTCCGATTGAAGATACGGCGAGGTGGCAGCCGCAGCAGCCAAGGCCGCCGCGATGCGATCGCGTCTGAATTAAGATCCATGATAAATGGTTATCGGATAGATAGTCACAGGGCATTTCCTTTTACCCGGCGGCGGCGGCATCCTCCAATTAATTCGCAGTATGCGTTTAAGGCTTTGCCACATAACTGCGCTGCCCCTGTTCATGCGGTGGAGCGCAATCGGTCTCTCAGCCACTGACGCTTGCGAGCATACTCTTGGCCGGTGATCGCGAATAACCTCGGCGCCAACGCTCGAACACATGATCTGCTTTAACTCAGTTAGGAGAACTATCGTGACCAAGCGGTCGCTTCTAATCGCGGCAACAAGCTACTTCATTGCCTTTGCACCGGCAGCATACGGACGCTCGGCGTACGACGGCTCCTGGGACCTCGTCTTCGTAACGCAAAGAGGAACCTGCGATTCCAGTTACAGCTTTACTGTCGATGTGACCAACGGAATTGTCACGCATCCCAATCTCGTGAGATTTCGAGGTCACGTCGCAAAATCCGGCGCGGTTCGCGCTTCGGTGACGGTCCAGGATAAATATGCCTCGGGTGCAGGCAAATTGTTCGCAGCGTCCGGCCAGGGGACCTGGAACGGCCACTCAGGAACTGCGCGATGCTCGGGCTACTGGACGGCGCGACGCAACTGAAGGACGCAACGGCGGCACGCGATTGGGTGCGACTGTGGCGCGAATGCTGGCGGCGCCAAGCCATCTTACGGAGAGAAGCGCTTCCTCGGTGAACCGGAGCTCATAATGAGATGACAGTTCCTAGAATACTAGTCAGCGTTGCAGTCCTGCTCGGCTTGCTCTCGACCGACCTCGGCAAGACAATGCGGCTGGAGGAGGCTCATGGCCAGCCCATGAGCGCGCCCGGCTGGTTGGGTGAATCCGCCCCCCTCGATACTAATCGGCTAGCTCTGGTGATCGGCAATTCAAACTATCCCGATGCCGACTCTCCTCTTCCCCAAATGACACGCGATGCGGAAGGTTTGACAAATGCTCTTCGCAAGAACGGCTTCCTGGTGGACGCCGTTGTCAATGCGACGCGCCGCGACATGACCCGCGCAATCGATGATCTAAGGGCAAGAGCACATTTGAACTCGATTGTGCTAATCTATTTTGGAGGTTACGGAGTTCAGTCTGACGGTCAAAATTACTTAATCCCAGTCGATGCGAAGATCTGGTATGAAGAGGATGTTCGTCGACAAGGTGTGAGCATTGACCTCCTCCTTTCGAAACTCAAGACTTCCGGAGCACGCGTCCGGCTCGTAGTCATCGAAGCCTCACGCCGCAACCCCTATGAACGACGTTTCAGGACTTACTCACACGGACTTGCACCCATTCAAACGAGTGAGAACACGTTCATCCTGAGCTCAACAGCGCCTGGCCAGGTCGTCGACGAATCGGATGAACTACATAGTCAGCTGATGACCGCTCTTCTTACGCAGGTGAATTCTTCGAAGGGGATCGAGGAGATCTTGAACAACACTCGAAACGCGGTGGCGACCGCTACTCAGGGCCAACAGATTCCAGCTGTGTCATCTACGCTAACCGAGAGTGTAACCTTTGGCCGGCGCGAACCGGCGATCCCGTGTCCTCCGTCGGCTCTGCCGCTAGCGGCCGCCGCGGGTGATCGAACAGATTTCTGCTGACCTCCGAAGATCAAAGGTCAAGACTGACTTCCCGTGGCGGGCGGCCCTCAATCATCTCCGCCTCGTTTGGAGCCACCAACGCGCGCGGCGGCGTTGCGCATTGCGACAGCATGTGCCTGTTTGCTGACGGGCGGACCACGGAACGGACGGTTGTCCCCGCTGAGCGCCTCGGACGCGCCCTCCGCGTGCCGATGAAGGTGCTGCCAGATTGGGGAGAACTCATCGTCGAGATCGAAAGCACACCTTGTCACAGGTCGTTTCCACGAAGCCACTTGTCGTGGACATGAACAAGGTTCGGGTCAACTCGGTTCGAGTGGCGGGTCAGGGGACTTGGCTTCGTGCCATCACCAGACCTGAGTGTGCAAGAACAGCTTGATCGTTACCTACGTAACACAATTCCGGATTTTCGAAATTTTTCTGTAGCCATCCTGCGCCAGCTCCAAAATGGCGATGTCTTTCCCTCTCTTACCTGGTCCGGCATCCGGTCGGCGACGTGGCGCACGACAAATCCACCGTAGGCGCGGCGTCATGGTCAAGGGCGGTGGCGCGTTGGCACGCGCAACCTCGATTGGTCCAAGGACGGCAACGGGTTTAGAAGTTTCTGCAGATGTGGCTGGCAGCACTCCTCGCTACGGCATCACGCGGCGCGGCGGCAATAACGATCGTCTATCGACTCCATGGCGAGAGGTGATTTCCGTCGCCGGCGTTGCAAGATCATTCTCATCGGTGGTGGATAGTCATCTTTTACACGAACAGGAGCTACCATGAAGATTCAAGTCGGCAGCCTCGTGATTGCGCTCGCAATTGCTGTCCCTATCGCAGTTGCCACCACGGCCGAATCGTCTGCTGCGCCGATCAATGGCACGTCGATCAAGGCGGCGGTACCAGCCGTGACGACGGACGTGCGCTATCGGGTGCGGCGGAATCGGGGAACACGCGGCGTGCAACGCACGCCGACTGATTATCCCTACCCTTCGTACTGGGGCTATTCCAGCTATGATTCGTACTGGAGCCATCCGCCCTATGATTCATACTGGCGCTATCCGACCTATTACTATCCTAGCTTCTCCTACGGCTGGGGTGACTACAACGGCTGGTGACGCCAAAACTTGGCAGCGTGCGGCTCCCTCGAGCCGCCGCTAGCCAACATGTATTTGGGAGATTTGAGGGTCCCTGAGTCATGCGCACATCGCTCTTGGTTACGAGCGGTAACGTTCAGATTGATCGCGATCTGTGCGCTTGGCCGATAGAAGCTGACATCTACGCCTTTAGTACGTGCCCTAGCTACAAAATTCAGTATCAGCGCTCTACACGACTGAACAGGCAATCCAACGCCCATCCTGAAGAACAATAAGCATGAGTTGTTCGCTCAGCCCGACTACAACTGTGCAAGATGGCGCCGCCATCACGGAAAAGCCGGACGGCTCGGTTTCGATCGATCTTCCAGGTCGGGCCGCTGCGCCGTCCGTCGTCGATGACAAGTTCTATGCGAACTTGGCTACGAATGAATGCGAGCTGAACATCACCGCAAGCGAATTGCTCGAAGGTATCAGGCGCCATGACGAATCCCGCCGCGAGCACTTGGAGATGCTGTCGGAAGGCTTCAAGCTGCTCGGGCTGGTAATCGAGACCGCCACCGCAACATCGGTCTCACCCTCGGTGCCGCTGGAAGGCATGTCGACGGTGCGCCACGCGTTGTTGCTCGCAGCGTGCTCGCTGTTCCAGGCGAATGCCATGGGCGAGATGCTGCCGGCGGCCGGTCCTATGAAGGTTGGCGATGATCAGCCACAGAAGCCGAAGAGCGCCGACATGATGGGCCGCAATGGCGCTCCGGCGCTTCGATGGCACCAACCGGTTCTCCACTCCGCCGGCGCCGCAAGCGCCGGCACAAGCTACGCCGGGAGTCCCCCCAGCCCGGCGTCGGCGCTCCCGGCGGCAGTCCCCCGCGTCCCTCCCGCTGCCGCCGGGATGCGGCCTTTGCGACCGCCGATTGCCGAGCCCGGCCCTGCGATACGTGCGCCTGCCGCTGCCGGCCCTATGCCCGGTGTTGGGCCGGGTGCCTCCCGGCGTCGCCCATACGGCAACGCCCGTCATTTCGGAAGAGCAAGAGCGCGACGCGATCGAGGACGCGCTTGAAAAGGACATGAACCACCATTTGACCCTTTTGGCGAATGCCCCCAATTTCCGCGGCAGCTGCGCTGAACATTTCCCTCTTGCAGTCCGGGTTGAAGAGTGCTGGACGCTGGGGCGCCGATTGAGGGCGCCAGGGCAATGGGTTCATCATAACGTAAAGTCGGGCGCCGGGGGGAACCGGCCAGCTTACCAAGCGCTCAAATCTCTGGCGACACGCCGCCACCGTTCGTCAACCGCTGCGGCGGGCTTAAGATCGGAGTAATCGGTTTGCGCAGCACTTCCTCTCGCTACGGCGTCGGCGCCCAGGCGTTCCATTGGCTGACCGTCATGCTGGTTGTTGCCGCCTATGTGCTGAGCAAGGGCGACCCCGATTCTCTCTATTCCGCTGGCGCGGACGGGCTCCGCAGGATTCACGAGACGCTCGGGGTGCTCGTCTTCATTGTCGTCGTGCTGCGGCTGCTATGGCGGCTGATCGACAGCGCGCCCGCAAAGCAGCCGATGCCGCGATGGATGGCTGCGGCCGCGAAGCTCGTGCAGTTCGCGCTTTATGCGCTCCTCATCGCGATTCCAGCAACGGCGGTGCTCGGTACCTGGCTCGTGGGGATTCCCGTCACTCTTCCCGGATTCGACGTCGCCCCCCAGATCGCGAAGGCGCATGGACTGGGGCGGCTGATCATGGAAATACACACCACCCTCGGCGACGCCATCCTCTGGGTTGCCGGCGTGCATGCGGCCGCGGCTCTCTTCCACCACTTCTATCTGCGCGACGGAGTCTTTCAGTCGATGACTCCGGGCGGATGAATGATTAGTCCGAGCCACTGCACTGACTACGTGCCGCAAAACCAGCATAAGCGCGCGTGGCGTACTCGGATTAGAACGAGGTGTCCGACATCTGGCAAATCCCTGTTGACTTGCGCCGCTGGCGTTGCTTGCGGCCCATTTTCTTAAGCGTGTGTATTTGGGTGCAATGAAAAGACCCGCTAACGCATTGCATGCTAGACGCGCAACGAATCTGCGCGTGTCGGCTAGTTCTTTGCAATTCGGGATGGGAAAAATATGCCGAAAACGAGGCGACGGATACGCGGATGCCCTACGAGCGCAAGCGGTCCCGCCGGCGACGTCGACATGAGACCGATAAAGCATACAAACGTTCAAGCTGACATTCAAAGTCTCGTGCTGGCTTTGATGAAGTCACTCCGCACATTCGTTGCTCAACTCGATGACCACGGAGTGTCACCATTTCCCGCCCTACTAAACTCTAGTCCGCAAGCACCGTCGCGAGACAGTTCTTAAAATTGAGCGCCGCGCCCATTGCCCCGTTGTTGGCACTCGCTCTCTTCTCGATCTCGGCGCGGGCCCTCCTTGCTGTGTCGGACTACCTGTTAAACCAGGACATCGCACGCGTCATACAACGGTGAGCAACGCGATGACCAAGCGCTGCTTGCTGCCGGCGGAGTTCAGACCCCGCCAGCCCGGTACTGCAATCCCTGCCAGTGAGTGTCGGCCCGCCCGCATATCGCTCCTCACGACTCAATTCTAACTAGCGGCGATCACGTCGAGGATACTATCGATCGACTGTCGGCATTTTCCTGGTCTTGTCGCGAACCGCGGGGTTTTCAACTAACCTGCTATGGCACGTTAGTTAAGTGTTATGGGCAGTGATCAGTTACGAGGCGGCCGAAGCCCTACGGAGAGGTGTTGAAATCGAGAGAGCGATTGAAGTCGGCCGCCTTGTTGCGGGATTAGAGCATATTCGCATTAGGACGGTCGTTAGATCACGTACGACATTTTCGCGCCGAGCGAACCGATCTGCGGAGGAATGGAAAGGATGACTTCATCGATGCCGAATCCCCGCGGAGCATCTATCTGCTCTCTTACGTCCTTTTGGCAGCGTGAGAAGGCAAAGCGCCGAACCAATTAGTCGGGAATTGGCCAAGCAAGTTCCGCCACCAGCCGCGGTCGGCGTTCGTCGTTGTCCGGCCGTAGTTGCGAGCCAAACGAAGCAATCCCGAGCCTCGCCTGTGACTCTGGATTGCTCTGCCGCTTCGTTCCCCGCAATGACGCTCTATCCCACCGGCCGGCCGCGCTCGATGATCTCGGCAGCGCCTCTGGCGAGCAGCTCCATCCCCACTGCGCGGCCGAGTTCGCGCGGGCAGCTTGCGCGGCCAACACGCGAGGCCTCGATGATGCGACCGCCCGCATGATCGAGCACGGATGCGGCGAGCTGCATCTCCGCGCCTATGACTTCCGCAAATCCCGCGATCGGCGAGTTGCAATGGCCGTTGAGCACCCACAGCACCTCGCGCTCGGCGTCGGCGCACGCGTGGGCCGTCGCGTCGTCGATCGCTGACAGGATACGACGCGTCTCGAAATCGCGCGCGGCGCATTCGACTGCGACGATCCCCTGCCCCACTGCCGGCAGCATCTCAGAAATCGAAAATTCGTACGCGATCCGGCTCGTAAGCCTGACGCGCTCGAGGCCTGAGCGCGCCATGATCAACGCATCCGCGGGCCCTACCGCACCTCCATCCGGCAGCTTCTGCTTTGCGCCGTGGTCAAGCTTGCGCACGCGGCTGTCGGCGGCGCCGCGGAAATGGATAACCTCGATCTCCGGAAACAACCGCCGCACATAGGCCGCGCGGCGAACGGAGTTGGTGCCGATCTCGAACCCCTTGCCACGCGCGCGTTTGAGCTCGTCGACCGAGGTGCCCGGCCGCAGCACCAGGACGTCGCCGGGCGGATCGCGCGAGAGCGTCGCGCCGATCACAAGCCCGGGCGTGTCCTCATTGCCCGGCACGTCCTTCAGCGAATGCATCGCGGCGTGGAGCCTTCCGTTAAGCACCGCCTTGCGAATCTGCGCCACGAAGGCCCCACCTTTGCCGCCATGCGGCAAGAGCTTGCCAACCTGGTCGATATCGCCCGTGGTCTCAAACTTGACGATTTCGACCTCGGTGCCGACGGCTTTCAGGCGTCGCGCGATCTCCTCAGTCTGGGCGATCGCCATTGCGCTTTTGCGCGTGCCGATTCGCAATCGATCCGATGCCATGCGTATCCCCTTCAAGGCCGCGGGCCTCACTCCCGCGCCTGTTCCGACCTTCTAAACTGCGCATGAGCTTTCTCAAATAAAATTAATGTCCTGGAAGATCTTTCGCCTCTGTTTAATCCCGCTAACAAGGGAGTCGGACGTGGCAAAAAGGCTAGGCGCTAAAGCTTGATGCGCGAAATATAGCATTATTGACGCACCGATGGCAGAAACGGACAAGCCGACTTCGACATCGGGGTCCGTTTGCGGATGAACTTGGCCGTTGGCGGTTTCGAGATGAAACTGCCAATGGACGCGGAACATGGCTCAGCTCTACTTCCATTGCTCGAACGGTCGCATTTCACCACATGGTGCACTATCATTTATGTCGGTTACCGTACTACCAACCAGCACGCTTTCGTCCGCTAGGACCTCCGATGTTTGACTCCCCAACAATAGCTTCCTGAGGCCGCGACGCCCATGAGAGGCGATCCTTTGGTGCCACGTCGAGCGGCTGGTTTTTTGCGGCGTCGGCGACGCAGCTCGCGACCAAGATCGATCAGATCATGCTGTCGAGCGTAAAGGTCGCGGCCAACGCGCCATTTTCTCCAATCTCGATCACCAGCGGCGTGCTGGCGGACGAAGCGGCGTTGTTCAAGTAGCGAAGATACTCTCGCCATCCGGGGAGAGCTCCGAAGGGGTCTCGTTGCACGTTGGTGATGGGCGTGCGTTCGATGCCGGCATGGTTCGCATCGCGGTCGCGCTGATGCCGCGCTCGATGCTCGACGTAATGCGCTGGCAGTGATGACCTAAGCCTTGCGGAAGTAGTCGGCTTTAGGGCGGGCGCCTTAAACCTTCGTATCGGTCCGTTACCCGTTTAGATGCCCGACGTTTACCGGCGTTTAATTGAGCTGCCAATCGCGATCGTCTTATATATAGGGTATGCGGTAGTGCTCCCGCTATCGCTGCCCGCCCTGGGCGTTTCCTCCTTGGACTTGGGTCGCTTGTGGCAAAGCAGGCGGCCTCTCTTTTTGTGTCCACCCTGGGATTAAACCGACGTCTGGTCGACTTATACCGATTCACTAGCCCGAGCCTACCTCAGTACGGTCGCTTCATACTCGCGCGCAATGGCGTCAACCAAGTGCTCGGTGCTAACTAATGTGTGTGGTGTGAGTAGCAACGGAACCGGCCAGCGAGCAGGCAGTTGCGGGACAAGGTCGGCGGCGTAGCGCCCGCCGGCCTTTCCCTTGATCGAGCCGCGCGTTGCCGCTCCAGTAACTGGTGTCTACTGCCATAGTTGGCCGCAGAGAGTACGCTATGAAAAACATCGCCGATCTCCTAATGCGATTTTGGCAACGGAGTCAGCCTGCGTCCAATGCTCAGGTTTCGGCTATGGCCGAAAATCGGGATCGATCCAGCATGGCCGATTTTGTCCGCATCCTGCAGGCCTACGATCATGACCAGTACGACAGGAGTTAGGGGCGGCGACCGCGTCCCAATCGGTTTCTCGGGTGCTTTGGGGAGCGTGAGGAAATTCGGGGAACCGCGCGACCGTACTTATCGAAGATATCTGCTGCGAGAAAATCCGTGGTTGCAGTTGCAGGGCAGGCAGCACGATCTTAAGTGCCATCGTGAGCACCTACGTGTCCGAATGCTTCGCTCGATACAGTAGCGAGCATTATTAGTGCCGAGGGCCAGGCCCCAAGCCCAAGCGCGCTACTACGGAAAAGATCACGTCGCGCGACGATGCGGGAGGCGAGATCGGGGTCGATGGCGTCGAAAACGTGACTTTCGGTCATGAAGACTGCTCCTGAAAGCTGCTCGTGAAGTCTGCTCCTGAGGCCACCTCGCCGTATCTTCAATCGGCGTGCTGTCCATCACCCTCAGATTCTGCCGGGACGTATCCATGCACTTGGCGAAAGGCACGGAGAAAGCTGCTGCAGCTCCTATAACCGACCGCCCGCGCGATCTGCTCAACTGAAAATGTCCTCGCGGCGAGCATATCGGCTGCACGCTTCATCCGCATTTGCCGGAGCGCAACCATTGGCGAACACCCGATTGCGCGCACAAAGCGCGCCATGAATGCGGATCGGCTCAAGCCGGCCTTCTGCGCCAAGGCCATGACAGAGTGATCGGCCGATGGTCGCGCCACCATATCGGCGAACGCAAGAGCGATTTGACGGTCACTCAGAACAGAAAAGCGTTCGAGCCAAACGCTGGTCGAATTCAGACTCCGACGGATGAGCGTGACGAGCACCTGCTTCAGGATAGCAGTCGTCATCGCCTGCATTCCAACCTGCCGGCCGCTGATTTCCGCCAACGCAGCCTGCAACTTTGACCCCAGTTCATCAGTGGGTTCGAAGCGCTCGACAATCGGTGTCGAAAGGCCTGCAAAGAGGTCGATCGACAAGCCGTAGGTGGCGCGAAAGTACCCGCAGATCAGCATAACCATCGGGTCGACGTCTCCGGCGACGAATCGCTGGACACGCTCGCCGAAGCGCGGATCCCATTGCGCTTCGACCACCTTCACTGTTTTGGCCGCGGTGCGGTCATCGACCTCGATGTGAAACGGCTTCTTGGCCGGTGTGATGACAAGGGTGTGAGGTACCAGAGGAAATGCGGAGAAACCACCCACGGCCATTCGTCCGGTCCCGGAAAGATTGTAGTGGATAGCCGGCGCGTCCGCGCTCCCGAATGACAGGCGCCAACCCGGACTGACCAAACACTCGATGAGCCCGATGACGTCGACATCCAAGGTTGCCATCAGCACATCGAGGTCGGATCGAGGTAATGCGAGATTTGGACGATCGGACATGTGTTTCGGACCCTCCGATTGAGCTAGTGTCCTAGTATTCGGACAGGACAATGCCTTCCGACAACTCGGTCGATGGGGAGCGCAGTCATCGCCCGATGATACACTCGGAATTGCAAATCTTGGTACTGCTTTATGACTAGGACGGTGCGCACCTGCTCGCCGCGACCAGCGGACTCGGCGGAAGCTGGGAATGAGACCTTAGGAGACTCTAAATGAGCAAAGACCACCTGATGCAAGGATGGCCTAGCTGGTCCCGGTCTGCAAACACCGACATTTATTGCTGGTCTCGCCCAACGATGTTCTACGCAATCGCACAATATCTATTTCGTCGGACGCCTCCGCGACAAACCGCTTGACCATCGCCCTTGCTTACTATGGCAGCGGACTCGAACGGTCCGAACCACGGCAACTCTTTCGAGTATGAGTATGCAGCTGCAGCTTTATCAGGTGCGGTATTTCTTGGCCCTAGCGAAGACTCTCAATTTTACGCGGGCTGCGCAGCAATGCAATGTGACCCAGCCGGCACTGACAAAGGCGGTACAAAAGCTGGAGCAAGAACTCGGTGGCACATTAATTCACCGTGAACGTCACCTCACCCAGCTCACCGAGCTGGGCAAGATGATTTTGCCTACGCTGGAGAAAATGTTTGCCGCTGCGGAGGCGGTACAGCTTCAGGCGCGAGGCTATCAGAAGAAGACAATCGCCCCGCTCAAGATCGGGCTGGTGCCGTCAATCTCCGCCGCACTCATCACGGAATTGCTCTTGGAGCTCGCCAGGATCATTCCTGACCTTCGAGTCGATCTGCGCGAGGCGGATGCCAACGGGCTCGTTGCGATGCTTTTGGATGGCGAGATCAATGCCGCGCTCGTCGGTGACGCGGTGGAGCTACCTGAGCGTATCGACCGCTGGCTGCTGTTCGAGGAGCGGTATGTGCTCGTCGTGTCTCGGAAACATCCGATGGCGAGGCAAACCATTATCCCGCTCCAAGACTTGCATGAGGCGGTATTTCTCGAAAGGGTTGGATGCGACGTCGCAGGCCGATTCAAGCAGGCTTGTTTTGCCGACCATCCAGGCCCTAGGGTTGTACACAGGAGCGCTGAGGAAAGGCACCTTCAGCAAATGGCATCCGCCGGTTTTGGGGCCATCCTGGCGCCAGAGCACGCTCCCAGACTGCCGTCGCTTGCCGCTATTCCAATTGAGGGCGACCCCGTCCGGCGCGAGGTGCAGCTTTTGGCCGTAGCGGGGAGGCAATATTCGCCGGCGCTCGACGGCTTTATCAAGGTTGCTCGTGTTTGCGACTGGACGAGTGCGCTGGACAAACTCCGCCGCGCGTCTGGCCCTGCGTCGAACAAGGACAATGTTCGCAAGGCTGAAGCACAAGGCGCAGGCTCCTTGATCTGAATCACGGGCCCCGGTCCTGCGTCCTCATGCCCAAGCGTGTCGCGGGCATCCAACCGTCGTTGCTCAAGTGAATCGAAGTCGTGGATGGCCAGGCCAAACCCGGTCATGACGTTGCAGTCGCCACGCGTAGCTCTTGAATTGACTCGTCTCATTTCCGGTCAGGCTCTAAGGCCGAGGCGTAGGGCCGTCCAATTCGGACAAGGCGGCAAGCAGGGTTTCGGTCGTCGTGACGGAGTCCGGCCCGACACACGCGCGACGGATGATCCCCCGCTGGTCGAGGACATAGATGGCCGGCATTGGCAACATCCAAAAGGAGAAGCCATGGGGAGCGGAGAGATCAAGGCCGCTCTGCAAGAGACGTCTCTTTATCTCCGCCGGCACCACGGACACCAGGCCGAACGAAAGGCTCACCCCAAGATCTAGGTCGGAGAGGATTTCCAGATCCAGTCGGTGATCGCGTTTGAAATTGCGTGGCAAGTCTCCAGTCTCGGGCGTTATGGCAATTGCTCTGGCGCCGGCAGCACGGATACTAGGGGTGGCCCCGTGAAGAGCGCGTAGTCCAGCTGCGCACAATGCGGGGGACCAAGTTCCGTAAACGAAGGTGACAATCAACGGTGCAGTTTGTCGCAATTCCAAAGATGAAACGAGCTTTCCATTTGCCTCGGGCAGAAGGAAATCGGGGGCAGGTTCGTTCGCCTTCAGGCCGCCGTCAGGAACGCACGCCTCTCGCAGCCATGATGAAAGCAGCCGGTCGGTTTGAATGTCCAGTGTGCCAAAGCCCATTCTAGTTCTCCCCCAAACGGTTGCCCCTCGCGGCACTTGCCCGCGTATGTTTCTTGCATGGTGACCGTGCGTTTTGGAAAACGAAAATTCAACTTTGGAATGATAATCGTTGACGAATAATGGTTAGGAATAGTCGGCGGGCAAATATCGCGATGTGCCGCCGGGCAAACGAAGCACTGGGCGCCGCTTTAGGCCGCGACCGCTGACTCTCATAGTCACTGCGTCCGTGCTTCCGCATACCGAGCGACGTCGCCGCCCGCGAGCGCTCGCGCGAACAGGCTGGGTCCGCTTTCCATCGCGAAACTTTCGCACGGTGGCACCATACCGCAGCCCCTCGTACGCCTTCGCCGTAGCCGCTCGGTATCGCGGCGAGCGCCGATTCAAAGTCCTGTTCCAGCAATGTCAGACCCATCGCCCGAGGCAATGAATCGGCCCCGACAGGTTGAAACGCCTCGGGGGTCGATCCGCATGGCATCGTTTCGATAGCCGGAGGTGATTGGACGGTCGACCATCCCGTGCCTATCTTCAATGCTGTACGAAAGGGGTACGCGAATGCCGACCTACAGGAAAAACCCCGAAGCGGTCTCGAAGTTGACTCCCGAGCAATACCGCGTCACGCAAACTGACGGGACCGAGCGCCCCTTCGCCAACGAGTACTGGGACAACAAGGAGCCTGGCCTCTACGTCGACGTGGTTTCCGGCGAGCCGCTCTTTGCGTCCTTCGACAAGTTCGACAGCGGGACGGGATGGCCGAGTTTCACGCGGCCCCTCGAGGCCGCGAACGTCGTCGAGAACGTTGACAGCTCGCACGGCATGACGCGAACCGAGGTTCGCTCCAAGCACGGCGACAGCCACCTTGGCCACGTCTTCCCGGATGGGCCGCGCGACAAGGGCGGCTTGAGGTACTGCATGAACTCGGCCTCCCTGAGGTTCATCCACCGCGACCAATTGGAGAGCGAGGGATATGGCGAGTACGCGAAGCTCTTTTCAAAGCACGAGGCCTGACGATGGCAGCGACTACAGAACGCGCAATCCTTGCAGGGAGTTGCTTCTGGGGAATGCAGCAGCTGGTGCGGCGCCTGCCCGGCGTCGTCTCGACGCGGGTCGGCTACTCGGGCGGCGACGTCAAGAACGCCACCTACCGCAACCACGGCACGCACGCGGAGGCGATCGAGATCACGTTCGACCCGCGTCAGACGAGCTTCCGCGACCTGCTGGAGTTCTTCTTCCAGATCCACGACCCGACGACGCCCAACCGGCAGGGAAACGACCGGGGCACAAGCTACAGGTCGGCGATTTTCTACACGAGCGAGGAACAACGCCGCATCGCCGAAGACACCATCGGCGACGTTGAGGCTTCAGGGCTGTGGCCGGGCAAGGTGGTGACCGAGCTTTCGCCCGCTGGCGATTTCTGGGAGGCGGAGCCCGAGCACCAGGATTACCTGGAACGCTATCCGAACGGCTACACCTGCCACTTCGTCCGCCCGCAGTGGAAGTTGCCGAGGAGGAGCGCCGCCTGACAGCGACCGCGGTGCATGTGGCCTGCGGCAGGCGCAGCCTCACGGCGTGTATGTCGTAAGGCGTTTGCCAAGTGTCCCCGCCGCCCCCGCGAAGTCGCTCACAACGCGACAAGGTGGCGAGGTTTGGACGGCCGGGCACGGCTTTGAGATTCTCGACCTTGGATGATTGCATGTCGTTTAGCGTGCGCGGTGCCGTGCCCGTTGCGACAGCCCATTTCGAATTCATCGTGAGGATATGCCATAGTCCCTCGCGCATTTTTCCAGTCGGCACTCGCGCTCAGCGATCTTGAGCGGTTCTACCGCGAGGTCCGGCACACCAGCGAGAGGCTCGGCGAACCGCTTTCCGACGCGGACACAACGGTGCAGTCGATGCCCGAGCCGAGCCCTGCCAAGTAGCACCTCGCGCACACGACTTTGGTTTTGAGGCGATGGTTCTCTCGCCTCACCTGAAGGGCTACAGGTTGTTCGATGATCGGTTCACGTTCCTGTTCAATTTCTACTACGAGGCACTCGGGGCGCCGCAGCGGCGTCCTCGGCGCGACATGGTCACGCGGCCGGCGTTGGACGAAGTCTACGGATACCGGGCGCATGTCGAGCAGACAGTCGCCAGGCTGCTTGGCTCGCGGCCAACCCAGAAGATCGCTGAGCTGATCGAGTCGCCTGCTCGCAAGCGGGTTGCTCACGACTTTAATAATAGATTGCAGAGCATGGCCAGCGCCCTCAGCCTGATACGCGTGCGCGTTGCCGTGGGGTGCACGTCTGACCTCGGTTCTCTCATAGAAGTTGCAGAACGGTCATTAGTTGGCGCCGGCAAGCTCGCGCATCGTCTCATGACCGTTGCGCGTAAAACGCATCATCAATCAGACAATCTATTTCAACTTAACGATGCCCTCCTTTTAATGAGTGATCTGCTACGCTGCGTCGTCGGAGAAGGAATCGTGCCACGCTTGGCTTTATCGGATTCAGCAACTCGGATCCGATGTGATCTCCACCTGCTCGAATGCGCGATCATAAACCTTGTGATAAACAGTCGAGGCGCTATGCCCAAGGGAGGTATTATTACAATCGAGACCGGCAAGACTTGCTCGCCCAAAGGCGACGATGGCCGAGAGTATGTTTCCCTATGCGTCACGGATTCCGGATGCGGCATTACCTCCGACGTCCTGCAAAAGATATTCGAACCATTCTTTACGACGAAACCTCAAGGTGTTGGAACAGGGCTTGGACTTCCCATGATACGCCATTTTGTTGATCAGGCGCGCGGCCACATTGAAGTTCACAGCATGCCGCAACAGGGCACATGCATAAAGCTCTACTTACCGGTCGCGGCCGAAAGCTAGGGCCGTACTCATAAAGCGAATGCCTGACTGATGCCTGCTCAACCCCCAACAGCGGCGAGATAGAGGTCGCGAACCTGCATTGTGCTCCGTGAACGGCTCCACGAAGCCATGTATGCGCGAAAATCCGTTTCGGTGGAGGTTCGCCGCTCATTTCTGGCACGCGGTGGGTAGCTCCGCGCGCTGCCCCAGCATTTGTGGCTGCGCTGAACCGTAGTAATCGCCTTCACTGAAACACGATCCGCGGCCTGCGTAGCGTTGGGACGCTCGCGAACCACACTCGGCCCTGACTGCCTCAAGGCATTGCCTTTGCTTCTGGAGTGAGGACGATCACGTCGATGCCAATCTCGCTGAATGGCAGCGCCTCGCCAATAACCGTTGTTCATCGCAAGTTCGGTTCCTTTGACGGGATCGCATAGATAAGTATACAGGATTTGCTCGCGAATTTCTTTGGTGATCCTGTTGCGGCTATTCCACCTTCCAGTTGTCATTTGGCGCGTCCTTATGCGAAGCAATAGACGGCATCGGACGAGTTGGTGCTAGTGGGTGGGAACTGCTGATCGCCCTGCGCTCGCGATCGGCCCATGCTCCCCGCATGAAGCAGCGCGCCTTCGGCTGACCATTTAGGTCGTAAGGCCAGATCATCGTACGGCCAGCGCGGTTCGGTCCATCCACGACAGCGTCGTTCGGACTATCAACCCACTCGCCATCAATGCGTACGCGATCGTGACCATCCTTAGTTTCCCAATCGACGTCATCAAGCGCTTCGCATCCCTGCCATCGCAGCAGGGCCCTTTGCCGCTGTGGAAGCTCTCATACCAACTGTTCAACTCAGGCTGCTGATAATCGTGGGCGCGGACGTGACCGATTGTAGACGTCGGCGGCATGACACACCGAATACAACAACCGTTGCATGCCAAATGTGATTGTTCATCTCACACCCAATCCCGGAATCTCTCTGCAGTCAGGAAATTCATCCATCCGCACCAACATGCGAAGCCTTCTCAGCTCGCCGCTGGTAGTCGTCGGCAAGGGCCTTAATATGATCCGCAATCACTAAGTCGGTTATGGTTTTGGCGGCGCGGAGCAAAGTTTGTGCTATCTCTAAATATTTCTCGCCTCGTTGTGAGTTCTGGACCGTCATAAAGCCCTCGCGCGGTTCCCGGGCAGTTGGTCGAGGGCGAATTGGAGCCAGCTGACCCAATTGCGGTCATTTTCCCTGCGAGTTCTGAAGTGATCGACGCACTTCTTGGAACAAAGCGGGGTTCGCCACGAGTAGTGTCGGACGAGACCAAACTTGCCATGACAAACTGCGCATCGCGCGGCACTGCCAGATCTAAGATTATTGGAGCAATGGGGCATCGTAGTCTCCTCTTGGTACTCTCATCGCTGTTCGTCGATCATCCTTTTCCACCGTCGCACTGCATGGGCCTGCGCGCTTTTCCTACATGTGCAGCCTAGGACGATCGCGGTCAGCCGCTCAATTGAACGTGGGTAATGCGCCGGCCATCCAAAGGGGCCAGGGGAATGATACGAAGGTTTAGGGAACGCGGCCCTAAAGCCGACCACTTCTGCAACAAGCTCCAGGACAGCATAATAGGTCCGCTTTCGGGTGCATGGTGACCGCCCCACCCCTTGGTCGGGCCAAGTTGAGCTCAGCTCCGAGCCATGATTCAAACTCCCGATCGAGAGGGCGAATCATTCGATACGAACTCACTGACGAAGAGTGGTCTGCAATCGAGCCGATGCTACCCAACAAGCCGCGTGGCGCTCCTAGGGTAAATGACCGTCGTGTCCTCAATGGCATCTTCTGACCGTGGTTACGACGCCGATTGGATCAGAGAGCTTGCCATGAGGAAAGGCACATGGGCTAACATACCCCGAAAAGCAACATAACGATCCGATCTGCTTCAACCCTTATCTCTACTGGGCCCGCAACCGGGTTGAACGATTCTTCAATCGGATCAAGCAATGTCGTCGGGGTGCGACGCGCTACGACAAACTTGCCGTCAATTATCTTGCTTGTGTCCAGCTTGCGTCCATCCGGATATGGTTGGCTGCCCGTAATAAGTCCACGCCCTAGATGGAAGCAGCTAGAGTCGCTACTCGGTCTCGAACCACGAAGTCACTTTAGCGATGCCAGAGGTTCCCGTCGCGGGATTGGTTGGAATTGAAGGCGGCGTAGTCTCCGAGGTGATCAACCTCGAATCATCCGGCGTTAGAGCGCCGGATCGGAGACCATGCCATGACCAGCAATATCACGAAGACGTATTCTCCGCAGTGAAGGAGAAACGGCTCCCCAGCTTTTCGGCGATTGGTTCGATCCTAGTGGTGCGGCAACGAGCGGGAATTCATTGAAGAATTGATCCGCAGCGGGCTCGATGCGGCCCTTGGGCGCCCGCGGTACGAACGGCAAGAAGGCTGGCCGTGAGGCAACGCCCGGCATTAGGGGTCATCGGCACGGCAGCCGGCTGCGGTTGCTGACTGGCCGCTTCGGACTGATTGAGATCCCAGTCCCGCGCGCGGCTCAACACCGCCGACGGCCAGATCACCGAATGGAAGAGCCAAATCGCTGACCTACCAGCGTCGCACGCTGGCCGCCAACGCGCTGATCGCCAGCTGTTACCTAGCCGGCACCAACACGCGTCGTGTGCGCGGCGCGCTCAGCGCTTTGTTCGCTGACGCCCTCGGCAAGCGCTCGAAACGACCCTGCGGCAGATCCATGTGGTGGATCTACGCCTCTCGCAATTCGGCAGGCGGCACACGGCGGCCCTCGTACGACGAGGGCGGCGGCCTTGACCGCCGCCTCGACCTCACCGGGCGCGACGCCCGGGAGCGAGACAACAATCAGGCTCACCGACGCCTCCTCCACCCCTTGTGCCAGCTTGACAAATCCGATTACGCGCTGGCCGCGCGTGGCGTCCGGCATGCCTACGACGGCGGCCTCCACAACGGCAAGATGGGACGCAATGAGCGCCTGCTCGACTTCGACGGGCGAGATGTTGGTGCCGTCGCGAATGATGATGTCCTTTTTGCGCCCGACGAACAAGAGCTCGTCGCCCTCGCCGCGTTGCATCAGATCGCCGGTGTGAAACCAGCCGCCCTTCAGGCTCTCCGACGTTGCCTGCGGATCGTTCCAGCAACCGTAGCGAGGAATGCCACCCAGCCGCATGGCACCTCGAAACCGACGTCTTACTCTGCAGAGACCTCTAAGCCCCCTCAGTGAGACGCATATGTTTGTACTGCACCGTCTATTTTTTGCACGCAGGGTCGATGGCATCGATTCCATAGCCACAGGTCATTGGACCGTCGAGTTTCGTCGTCCTACTTCTTGCTTGTTTGCAAGGAGATCGGAGGATGAAGACATACAGCAAGGCACTGTCGCAGCTAACGCCAGAACAGTGCCGAGTCACGCAGCAAGACACTACGGAGCGACTGTTTCAGAAGGAATATTGGGACAACAAAGAGCCGGAACTTTACGCCGATGTGGTGTCGGGCGAGCCACTATTCGCCTCCGTCGATAAATTCGACAGCGGTATCGCTTGTCGGTCGAGGCCGCAGTCGTGGCTGCGCTTTCTTTCACCGATTACGAAGGAGGAACGTGGAGAACCTTTTTGTTGTCGCTGCGCCCGTCTATCGCTTCAATGCGGGCTACAACTCGACGGGCTTTTTGGGGGCACGCGCGCTTCGACTCGACGACGGACGACCTCAACAGTTACGTTGCGCGGCCGCGCTACCTTTGATCCCGATTTAAAAAAGGACCTCCCAATGAAAGGCGCGCGAAAGATTGGAGCGTTTATCGCAGTGCTCGTACTTACGGGAGCAACCACGAATCCCGGCTACGCACAGGACGCCGAGCACGGAAAAGCCATTTTCAAAGCTTGCGCAGCATGCCATGCAACGGATCATGCCAATCGCATCGGGCCGGGCCTGGAAGGAATCATCGGCAGGAAGGCGGCTGCGGCTCCCAGCTTCCGCTACAGTGACGCGATGAAGCAATCCGGCATTGTCTGGGATGCGAAGACCCTCGATGCGTATCTGGAATCACCACAGAAGGTGGTTCCGGGAAACAAGATGACCTATGCAGGGGTGAAGAACCCGACGGACCGGACGGACCTCGTTACTTATCTTGCTACGTTGAAGTAGCGGCTCGTTGAGCGAGGTGTCAGCAAAACGTGATCCATTCGGGCGTTACGTCGCTACGCTGGCAATCATTAGTTCCAGTGAGATTTTTTGCGAGCGGTCCAACGATCGCCGCCAAAGACGTCGTCGGCAACTACCGAAGAACCGCATGACAGGCGCGGACAACACCCCTTCTTCCGTTGAGGCGGACAGTCGACCTCACGGAGTAGATTTCTTCGACGCTGCCTAAACAAGTGAGATTCCTTCGATTGGGTATTCCTCTTACTTCTTGGGCTTTCGCGATCCGGATCTGGCTGGCGGTAATCCTGGCATTGTATGTGAGCTTCTGGCTTCAGCTCCAAATGCCGTCGACGGCGATAATAACGGTTGCGATCATAGCCGAACCAACTCGCGGTCAGGCCCTGGAGAAAGCAATCTTTCGTGTAGTCGCGACCATCATGGGTGTTTCAGTTTCGATTGCAATAACAGCGCTTTTCTCCCAGACACGAGATCTTTTGTTGATAGCCTATGCCAGCTGGATGGGCCTATGCGTGTACGTGGCAGGACTGCTCGACGGCAACCGTGCTTACGCAGCGGTCCTCTCGGGCTACACGGTGGGGTTGGTTGCGATCCGGGAAATCGACAATCCGGGGCACGTGTTCGAGGTGGGCATGATGCGCGGTGCAGGTATCTTCATCGGAATTGTATCTCTTACGATTATTAACGATCTGCTATTGGCGCCCGACCGTCATGCGAAGCTTGCAGCGCAATTGGCTGATATCCATCGCCGGATTGGCAACCACGCGAAAGCAGCGATTCTTGGTGAGGCCACGAAGCCAATAGCGTCCGCTGCCCTGCTCGCTGAAATAGCGGCGCTTCGGCCGGAGATGGCGAGCCTGGCGTTTGAGTCGAGCAGCGGCCCAGTTAGGATCGCAGCAGGCCATAACGCGGCCGTAGCGCTTGTGGCCGAGCTTCATGCTGCGCGGAGCCTCAATGTGCTACCGGTGGTCGCCGATGGGGCAACATCCGAGCGGATAGCGCGCGCGCTTGAGCGCAACGAAAGCGAACTCCCGCCGCCGACGGTCGTGTGGCGTGCCGACCCGCAAGGCGACGCAGGCGCGACCGCCTCGCTGGCCTGGACACTCAAGGAATTACTCAGAAGAGATGAGCAGGTTCGACAGAATCTTGCCGCCCTACGCACCGATGGACGTCCTCCATGGCATTGGCGTCCGCTGATCTATCGATCCCACCGCGCTGCTGTTGAAAGCGGCATTCGAGCGGCGATCTGGGTTGCGTTGGCAGGGATGTTCCTTGTGTATGCGGGCTGGCCTGCGGCAAGCACTTCCCTTGCCCTTATTGGAGCCTTCGTCGGCCTTGGAGCAATGACGCCCAATTCGCGCGCGACGACCGCCCTGGCGCTGGTTGCGGCACCAATTGCCGGTTTTCTGGCTGGGCTTCTCGAGTTTGTCGTCCTCGATGGCGTCGATGCCTTCGCGTTGCTCGCAATCGGACTTGCTCCTCTCGTGATCGGCGCCGCAGTCGTGATATCGTTGCCCAATCGGATAGCGTCGGCTCTCGGTCGATTCATCCTCATATCCGCTGTGACAATATTCTCGCCCACCAATCCGCAGACCTACGACGGACAGTCGTACGTTATCTTCTTTCTTTTGGCTTGTGTTGCCCCCGGCGTGTTACTGGCGACGCAATTTCTTGTGCCTCCAGTACCGCAAGACCAGCGGAGACGCTGGATGCTGTTGTCTGCTCGCGAAGAGTTCGCTCAGGGGCTATCGCGTGATCGACGGCATGAGCCCGAGGAGGAGATGTTTCGTGACGCCGTCAGGATTGGTCAGATCCTTTCCGCTGGGGGAAACGCTCCCAATAACGCAGAGACGATCGAGGAGGTTCTTTCCTATTTCGACCGATCTTCGATGATCCGGTTGTGCGACGACAAGCTGAAGATGCTCGCTGGCGGACCCTTAACAGCGTTGGCTGAAGCGGTGCGCGCTTCGTTCAACAAGCGGGAGCCACAAGCACTTCGCGCCGCGTCCCAGTTCTTATGCAAGGTGTCGCCGTCAGATCATGTTGTGGCCGATCTCTGTGCTGCGCTCATAGTGGCGAGCTACCACATCGAGGCGGCGCTCGGACGACGCGTTCTTCTTGGTGAGGCCGCATGATGGCGCATACCTTCCGCGAATTAGTTATCGGCGGCGTTTTGGTTGCGCCGTTCATCAGCTATGCAGCGGTGGCTCTATTTGTCGTGCTTCTCATCAGACCGTTGCTGCGTTTTGTCGGGTTTTTGCAGATCTTCAGCAACGCGGCTATTGCCGAGCTCAGCCTCTACGTGACAATTCTTGGTCTGCTCGTCTTGTTTTTTTAAGGGATATTTCTATGCAGGCTGCGAGTCAAAATCAGTCGATCGATCGAGAAGAACAGCAGTCTGAGTCCTCGTCGGGGCCGACCCAAAGCGAAGCGTTGTCCGAACTCAGTGCGGTTGCGCGTACGAAATCCGATCGGCCTTCATTATACGAGCAGGAGCCCTCCGAAATGGCTACCAAGCCACCGGTCGTCCGGAGAAGGGCCATCGGGCAATTTCTGTGGTCGATCTCGCGGAGGCTTGCGACCTTGGCGATCCTCCTGGTTGCCGTGCTCGTCTCAATCGTGGCATGGGACCAGTATATAAATGCGCCGTGGACCCGCGACGGCAGCGTCCGGGTCCAGGTTGCAAGCGTCGCACCTCAGGTGTCCGGCCGGATTACGCAGCTGCGGATCGCCGACAACCAATTCGTTCACAAGGGAGACGTCCTTTATCAGATTGAGCCCTTTGATTTCGACGTCGCGTTGCGGTTGAGCAAAGCGCTGTTGAAGCAAAGGGAAGCCGACAGCTACGTGAAGGAGCTACAGTCCGAACGGCGGAAGCGGCTATCCGATCTTTCCACCTCGCGAGAAGAGCAGCAGGTATTCGAAGGCAATGCCCTACAGGCGAAAGCCGCGGTCGACGCGGCGCGTGAACAGGTCGCCCAGGCAGATATTAATCTGAAGCGAACGGAGGTCCGTAGTCCAGTGAACGGCTACGTCACGAATCTTCTGTTACAGGTGGGCGACTATGCGCATGCGGGGGTCAGCAACATTTCGATCGTCGATACCGATAGCTTCTGGGTGGATGGCTATTTCGAGGAGACAAAGTTGGCGCAGTTGTGCATTGGCGATCGTGCCGAGGTCAAGTTGATGGGTTCTTCTACGCCGATCATCGGTCACGTGGCGACGATTACCCGAGGCGTTAGCGTGTCCAATGCGGCGACCGGCGCTCAGGGTCTCCCCAATATTGATCCCGTCTACACGTGGGTAAGGCTGGCACAACGTGTCCCGGTCAGAATCGCCATCGATGGGGTACCGCCTGGCATGCCGCTTGTCTCCGGTATGACGGGAACCGTAACGTTGCGCGACGATTCTCATGTTGAGGAGAAAACATGGCTTTGTCGCGCGAAGGCTGTGCTCAGTACGAGTCTCTCCCACATGATAAGTGGGGTATCGCCGCGACCTCGCTGCATCCCGCCCCAGACTTGAGCGAGAACGCATGTCAGTGGCCCATTTTTGGGGCGCGATCCAGTTCTCCGATCCTGAGATGAAATTTATACGCACTGTGGCGTGCAGGCGTATTGTGATGGAAGGAAGCTGTTATGTTCCGATTGCGTGGCGTGCTTGACGAGGCTCAGAAACACCAAGTGGCGGTCGGCCACTTCAATGTTGGCGACTTCGTCACTCTGAAGGCCGTCTTCGCCAGCGCACGGGAATTGAACGTTCCCGTCATCGTCGGGGTGTCTGAGGGTGAGCGCCAATTCATCGGAGACCGTTTGATTGCCGCGATGGTGCGAAGCCTACGTGAGGAATTCGACTTTCGTTTGTTTCTGAACGCCGATCATGTCCATTCACTCAAGAGCGCGGTCGACGCAGTCAAGGCAGGCTTCGATGCGCTCGTGTTCGATCTGTCTGCTTTGCCAATTGGAGAGAATATCCGCCGGACCAGGGAGGCGATCAAGGAGCTGAAGGCGATTAATCCGGCAATCCTCGTCGAGGGAGAGATCGGTGATATCGGTAGCGGCTCCGAAATCCATGAGGCGGCGCCTGATCTCACAAAAGGTCTCACCGATCCAGAGGAAGCCAAACGGTTCGTTGACGCCACGGGCATCGACATGCTGGCGCCAGCGGTCGGAAACATGCACGGACTGCTTCCAAGCATGGTGCGAGGACAGGTGAAGAAGCACCTCGACATCGAGCGGATCGAGAGGATCAAACGCCAGACCAGCGCGCTGCTGACGCTGCATGGCGGCTCAGGAACCGACGACGAGAGCCTGCGTCAAGCGATCACCGCGGGCATCAACATCGTCCACATAAATACCGAACTGCGCGTTGCGTGGAGGCGCGGCCTCGAGGCCGGCCTTGCGAACGCTCCCCAAAAGGTCGTGCCATACAAGATCCTGCCTCTTGCCGTCGATGCGATCAGAGAAGTCGCGACGGCGAGACTGAAGCTCTTCAACAATCTGGGCTAGAGCGGGATCTGCGTGATGACCAGAAACTGGCCGGTCTGGATCCTGTCGTGCGGGAATGACTTCGACATATGGAACCGCATGCCGAGCCGCTTATCTACAAACAAACGTCGGCCGCGGGGCGCAACTCGCTTCTACGGGCGCAAACGGCCCATTAATTTAGACCCGGTCGTGGCCATCACCTCTCTGAGAGGATCGACATGCCAGAGAAGACGGTTCACGGCTGGGCGACCCTTGTGCATTGCTTCGCGTGCGGCAAGGACGGCCTGGCTGCAGTGCGAGTCGCTCGAAGCCCGAACCGTCACGAAGAAATTCGAGGGCAGCCATTCCCAATATCCCTGGCAAGTCGCTGCTCGCTGTTGAGGCCGAACACGCGCCCGGGGCAGCCTCCGTGCCCCACACCCACGCGAAGTCAGCTTTCGTCTACGCCTGTGTGATCTCGGGCGCGATCAAGTCGAAGGTGAATGACGGCGAGACGCGCATCTGTCGTCGTGCGTCTTTCACCACGCGCATTGCGCGAAAGACGAGCATCAAGTGTACCGGATGGAATTGGAATTCGATTTGGCAGTGGTATCGTCGGCGTGACGCCTTGTCTTATGAATCGGCCTCGGGCCGACTATTGGAGCCGGCTTTCAATTCAAGCGCGCAGTTCCTGTAGGTCCGCTGCGAATATGCGGAGGCCCTCTTTTCGGTTGCCAAACCGTTTTCATCCATCATGCCAGCCTTCGTTCGGCTCCCGGCAGCGTGGTCCGCGAGCGGTCAAACCGGCTTATGTGATTCCTCTTCCTCGAAGGCGGCGGCTACGGCTGAGAACCTAACGCGGTCGTCGACGTAGCGGTGAATGGTGGAGATGGCTGAAACGGGCTGCCTTGAGCTGCGGTCGCTCCGCCATGCATCTGATATCCCAAGCAGCCGGAACAACAGCATGATCCCGTAAGCGAGCGCGGGTGGCACCGCATAGGACGTGCGGATCCGGATCCATAACTGATAGCAATAGCAGCGAGCAAGTGGCCTGTATAGGATCTTCGCTTCGCGGCCAACCAGCACGGTTTGGCGAGGGCCCGTCATGTCCCAACGCCGTTTGCGCCCGCCGCCCCTTCGATCTGCGTCGTGTAAAGCGCCCAATGTCTGTCGTGCCCGGGCAACTGGACAGTGCGGAGGAATCGGAGGCCGATCTTCTCCAGCACCCGCTGCGACGCGACGTTGTGGGGTTTTGTGATCGCCAGGATGACTTCGTGGCCCAAGACATCCATAGCGTGATGGAGCAACACGGCTGCTCCTTCGGTCGCATAGCCTAGGCCTGCATAGCGCGAAAGATTTGCGTAGCCGATATCAGGATGCGGCAGGCCCTTGCGATCGACCAAGCCATAGATTCCGACCGGATCGCTCGATCTGTCCCGAGCCACGAGCCAGAGTGATTTCGAGAGCCGGTCCTCGATATAGGCGCGCGCATCTTCCAAGTTGCGAACTCCCCGGTCACTGATGTTCGCGAGCCAACCTGGATCTTTGAGCAACTCGAGGATGAAAGCCGCATCCTCGGGAACGACTCCCGTGAGCGTGAGCCGCTCGGTACGCAATTCCGTCACGCCTGTCACGCAATCCCGTTAACCTGTACCGAACCTGGTGGAGCTCCATTGGATGTTCACTGTCAACTATTCTCGCCACTAATGAGCCCGTGCGATGGCAATGCGGCTCACGCAGCGCGCAGAGGCACTATATCCTAAAGCCATGTTGCCACTGGTGCTGGCGCGATGAAACCCGCGTCAGGCATCCCCGGACGGGCGGACACGCTTTCTGGAATCCAGAGCGGTCCAGCGCCGTGGATCAGTGCGCCAGACGCGCGCGAATATGGTTAAGGATCGGAAAGAGCTCAGAGGGGTCGCAGCGTCGGGTGTAGTCGCCGCTGATATCGGCGTACTCGACGATCCCTTCTGGACTTATTACGTACCGAGCTGGCATCGTCAGTGTCCAGCTCGACTCGCCATTCACGGCGGCAAGGTCGAGACCGCATTCTAGTTCAGCGGCGCGCAACTCTCGGGATAGCTTCCAACGCAGGCCGAACGCGCGAGCGACCTTCCCGGCACGGTCAACAACGCTGGGGAACGATAAGCCATTCATTCGCTCAGTGGAGCGGCTCTCGTGCGCAGACTGCTGAGAAACCGCGACGATCGATGCACCCGATGAGCGGAGCTGCCGCACGACAGCCTGGATCGCCCGCAAATCGAGGGTGCAGTAGGGACACCACCGCCCCCTGTAGAAGACAATGAGAACTGGGCCACTGTTTAGTAAGTCGTAGGATGAAATCGCTTTGCCATCGGGATCGCGCAGCCGGAATTCGGGAGCATGATCTCCAGCATGAATAGCTCTTTCGGCCATGCCCGAAGAGACCAGGTCGTCGATAGCTTCCTCGCGGACACGCCAAATATGCGGAGGGGTGTTTTCATAACACTCGTCCCTAACCGCATCGAGTCTATCCTGGAGTCGCATCGCGATTATCATCACCCTGATCGGCAGCCCCCCCTCTACATCGTGCTGGCGGCAGTCTGGCGGTAGTGCCAAAAAGTGAATTTAACATATCCTCGCACGACATGAGCGCGACTCCAACGCACGAGGCCAATGTTGCCCCCGTGCCACTTCTACGAGCTTATCTCAGCTTTGCGGGGTCGTCCTCCAGGGACTCGCGCAGACGCGAAACGGCGAAATCGACGAAGAGGCGCATTTTTCAATGGCAAGACCGCCGTTTGGAAGCATTTCATCGCCGCGGTGGAGGCTAGCGGAGCCTTCTATCTAGCCGCGTGCAAGCGCATCCTCGATCAGGTTGACGAAGCCGAATCCCAAGCCGCTGGAGAGTATAGCGGCCCACGCGGCACTCTTACGATCACGGCGCCGATCGATTCATCTTTCTCACTTTCCGAGAGGCCGACCGCTTGATTTGCCCGTTATTGGCGCGAACGGTAGGGGCGGGGTGCCCTGAAATGCCGGTTGTCGTAATGATCCCGGTCTTGGGAACGGCGATTTGGGCGCCGCCGAGCCGGAACCTGAGACCCTGCGGTATGATAGGTCTCAGGGTCCCCAATGTAGTGATCGACGGCACAAGAGAGGCTCAATCTGCATCGATATATGGGATGGGGAGTGCAGCCAGATCATCCTCATAGCTGGCTTGAGCGCGCGCGTTGTGGCCGGACGTAGTGGCGTCCGGGCGTGTGTGAATATCTGCACTAACGCCGAGAATTTCGCCAACGGGGCAGAGGTTTGTGGCCTCAAGCAAGAATGCGCGCTGTTGCGCGTCGAGTTCTCCCTCCAGCACGAGAGTGCGCTCGAACGAATCTCTTTCGCCCTGGGCGCCGTGGTGGAAGCTGACGCCCACTTCCACCCGCTCTAGCGGAAATTTTTGGCGCCGGGCCTGAAAACGAACAGTCATAGCGGTGCATGCAGCGAGAGATGCGCTAAGAAGGTCGTAAGGATTGGGACCGGGAGATACGTGACCGACTCCATCTGGACCGCCGATAGGAAACTGAGATGCGTCGACACGACCGACCAGCGCGCCATGATTGGTGGGGTCGCTCGCGACGATAACTTCTCGGAGCTTGGATGCCTTGTCCTGTGATGTCATAGAGCGTCCTTCCACTGTGTCGAGCGCATCGTGCAAAGCGGCGTCGTTAGCCGCCATATCGTTCCGTTTTGATCGCCGAGGCGTCCACCCTGCCATTAGCGAGCCATCGGCCGCGATATTGACGAAGGGGTTTGATCCGCAGATGAATACATGCGCAGGCATGCGAGGGAGCCGGACAATTAACTCGGCGACCATTGCGCTATCGATACGTCGCGCAAAGTCAGAGGCACGCTCTGGGGTCTCTCGAGTAATCGCCAACGCCAACTTGAACGTCGGATCAGCCATCTCCAATGAGAGCAGCTCATCGGAGAACAACAGGTCACGCCGCGTCCGAGATGACAGGAGCAGCGCTGTCGGCACAGTCTGCGCCAGGGCGTGGCGTTGTCGGATCATCGCCATCAGCGGAACGACGCCAGACCCCGCCCCGATCAGAAGTATCGGTGCGGTTGCCCGTTCAGGCTACAAGAAGTGGCCGCCGAGTGAACCTCGCAGTTCGATTTCATCGTCCAGAGCCGCAAAGTCATGGAAGAACGGAGAGACTTCACCGTCCGGGAGGCGTTCGATGACAAGTTCAATGACGTTCGAGGCACTCGGTGACGAGGCGATCGAATAACTGCGCATCGCGGCGTAGCAGTCCAGAGCAGTCAGTCGCACATCGACGTGTTGACCGGCGATATGCACAAACGGTTCACTGAGCCGCAGGAAGACGCTCTTGATGCCCGGCGTTTGCTGAATGATCTTGGCGATGGCGCATGTCTGCCAAACCGCCGATCGCGCGTTACCCTCAGCCATTGGTGTAGCGCTGCTCGCGCCATGGATCGCCATGAATGTGATATCCGCGCGCCTCCCAGAAACCCGCTTCGTCGCGTTCGGTAAATTGGAGCCCGTTTACCCACTTGGCGGACTTCCAGAAGTATAGGTGTGGCACGAGGAGTCGTGCTGGGCCACCATGGTCGCGTGGAAGCGGCTGCCCATCGTAGTTCAGAGCGACCATGGCCTTTCCGGAGGCAAGGTCTGCAAGGGAGACATTTGAAGAGTAGCCATCGTAGCAGTGCGCGAGCACGAAATCGGTGGGACACTCCACCCCAGCATCGGCAAGGATGTCGTCGACGCAAACGCCCTCCCAGGTGGTGTTGAGTTTCGACCAGGTTGTGACGCAATGAATGTCTCTCGTCATCTTGGTCTTAGGCAGCGCGTTGAACTCGCTCCAGGACCAAACCTTAACAGCCCTCGGCCCGATCTTGAGGGTAAATTTCCACTCCGCTGTCTCAATGCGCGGGGTCGGCCCGGCTGTGAGAACAGGCAAGTGCTCGACAAGGTGCTGTCCTGGCGGAATTCGATCGAACTGGTCTCCTCGCGAATTTCGGCCGGTAAAGCCTCTGGTGATCATGGCGGACTCCTTTGAAGCGTTTTGGGTGCCTTGGCCACGATCGGGGTCCCGATCGCTCGAACGACTGATCCACCGGTTTGGATGAGTGCGCAGGTCGGGAACAACGCAAAGTAAGTCTTGGAAGTCGTGGGAGATCTCAGCGCCGCATCCGCCCCAGCCGGTCCGTTCAGCAATTAAATTCGGCGACCATTCGGGTAAAGCTATCATATCCATAACCGGCGGGAATGCTTCGTGAAGTCAGCGTCGAAGCTCCGTGACGAGGAAATCCGTGAATGCGCGCGCGGCGGGCTTGATGGTCTTCCCGCTCACAAACAATGCATTGACTTCCATCGAGCCGAAGTCCCATTCGGACAGAATGCGAACAAGCGCACCACTTTCCAACTCAGCCTTCGCACTAATGAGGCTTGAGGCGACGATACCCAGCCCGGCCTTCGCCGCGGCGATCGCGCCTTCAGTGATTGTCACTGCCAACTGACTTTGCACACGGACAGACGCAACACGCCCGTCCTTGCGGAATGAGAATGTCGGTAAGAGATGGGCAGGGCCGATGATGACCGCGTGGTGCGCGAGATCCGACGGCATCACCGGTGTGCCGTGCTCTTCGAGATAGAAAGGGGCAGCTGCAAGAATGCGCGGAGCGTCGATCACTTTCCTCGCGGTGGCGCTTGAATCAGGCAGGCTTCCGAACCGGAACGCGACGTCGATGCCTTCGGTGACCAGATCTTGATACCGATCGTTGGACAGCAATTCGACACGAAGCGCCGGATGGGTTGACAAAAATTTCGGCAGCCTGGGAACGATCTCCCGCAATACGAAGCTCGACGAGGTGCCGACGCGAAGCACCCCTCGCAACTCTCCGGTGCCGCGAGCCTCGTGGTCGGCCTCGTCAAGAGCAGCTAGGATCGCCTCCACACGCATCAAGTAGGTTGCTCCAGCGTCCGTCAGCGTGACTGCGCGGGTTGTCCGGCTGAAGAGTGCCGCGCCGACGTCGGCTTCCAACGCGGCGATGAGGCGTGAGGCCGAGGGCTGAGAGAGACCGAGTTCACGACCGGCGCTCGAAAAGCTACCCACGCGGGCCGCGCGGGCAAACAGTTTCAGCGCTGTAAGTCGGTCGTTCATCGCTACTCTATTTTTCGCTCAATTTTCCAGCTGGGTTCCGGCGCCGAATGGCACCTCTCGATGGTAAAGACAATGCACGTGATTATGGGCTGAGACTCTCAATTTTTGAGAGGATACGGCGCGGTTGCACGGTCCTTCGAGCGATGGAAAGCCCACGCGTTTTCCAACCGTTTTTTCAGGGCGTAGAGCCGGGCAGCGTCCGCTGTCTCTTTCTTAGCGGTCGCTGTCGTCGTTGAGCCCGTGAGGGTTCCGATCGGTGTCAAAGCAACGGGCAAGGGGTCGCTTCAACCGAAGCTTTCGCGAAGGGCCTGTCATCTCCTGAATGATCTTGGAGTACGTCGGCGCGCAAAATGACCAATTCGCCGAAGAGCGCTAGATCGTGAAAATGCGTTTGAGTTATTCATGGGGATCATGAGTGACCCGCCGCGCCCTGCGCACTTTTGCCGTTCGCACCATCTAAGAGCTTTTCTCGGGCTCACGTCCCGACTCTCACAGCACCAGTCGCGTAGGCCGCGACGGCGTCGATCGCCGATTCAGCAACTGAACGCAGCTTAGGCTTCGCTCCGCAGGATAACAACGTGGGTTTCGAAAGTGTCATGTGGCTCATGGCATTCCTCGCTACGACATCACGCCGCCCGGCGAGCGGCAATAACGATTGTCTATCGACTCTATGGCCACAGGTGATTTCCCTCGTTGGCGTTGCAGGGTCATTCTGCGAAAGCATCGTCCGATCAATGTCAGGATCAGGAGTCGCGATGGCGAGGCGCCAGCTACGGACGTTGATTGAACGATACAAATGGCGCGAAAGAGAAAGACGCTGATGTCTCAGGAGGGGTATGATATTGTCATTGTTGGCGCGGGCGCGGCTGGCTGCGTCGTCGCGAGCTATCTCGCCGAACACACCGATGCGTCGATCGCGCTGATCGAAGCAGGCGACATGGATCGCGATCCGTTCATCCACATTCCTGCCGGCTTTGCCAATATTCTGGCCTATGACCGGCATGTCTGGAAATACGAGACGGTTCCCCAGCACGGCACCAAGCGAGCATATCGCTCAGGCAAGGTGCTCGGAGGCGGCTCCTCGATCAACGCGATGTGCTACGTCCGTGGTCAGAGACGCGACTTCGCCGCGTGGCAGGACGCGGTCGGCGACACCGGCAAATGGTCGTATGAAGACCTGCTTCCCGTCTTCATGGCGCAGGAACGCAACGACACCTTCCACGACGAATATCACGGCATCAATGGTGGTCTGGCGGTGCAGTTGCCCAAAGGCATCAACGAGCTGAACCAGTATTGCCTCAAGGCATTCCAGGAATATGGGGTTCCCTTCAATCCCGATTATAATGGCAAGAGCCAGATCGGCGTCTCGCCGGTGCAGTCGACGGTCGGAAATCAGCGCCGGTGCAGCGCGGTCGACGCTTATCTGCGTCCTCACCTCGCTTCGGGCCGCATCACTCTTCTCACCGGCAAGACCGTCATTCGGATTCTTATCGAAAACAAGCGGGCCGTCGGCATCGAGCTGAGGGACAACGGCCTCGAGAGGATCACGGCCGACGAAGTTGTGCTGTCGGCTGGCACGGTCCATAGCCCGACGATCCTCATGCACTCGGGCATCGGGCCAGCCGAGCAGCTGCGCCAGCACGGTATCGCGGTGATCGTCGATTCACCAGGGGTAGGCGAAAATCTCCAGGACCACCCGATGGTGCCGGTGCGTGCCTACGTAAAGGGTGATCTTGGCTATCAGGCCGCGGCGCATGGCCTCGGCACCATAAAGGCGGGCCTGCGTTATCTCATCACCAAGGATGGCCCGGCGGCGGGCAACGGCATCGAGACGGTTACCCACTGGAATCCATCCGACTTCACCGCCGAACCGACGATCCAATGCTATCACTCTCCCGTGGTCTTGAACGAGCAACTCGGCCCGGCCGGCGACCGTTCGGGCGTCACCTTCGAACTCGTGGTGCTTCAGCCCAAGAGCCGTGGCTGGGTGCGGCTGGCCGACAGCGACCCGACGTCGATGCCCCTCATCAACCCGAACTTCATCGGCGAAGAGGAAGACCTGAGGGCCGCGGTGGAATCCGTGCGTGCGATTCGCGAGGTTATGGCCCAGGAGTCGTTGGCGTCGGTCATCGAGGAAGAGATGGATCCCGGCCCGCACATCCAGTCGGATGCGGAGATCGGCGAATGGGTGAAGCGTGTCGTGACGACGATGTGGCACCCGGTCGGCACCTGCCGGATGGGCCAGGATGCGCGAGCGGTGGTCGACGCAAGACTCAGGGTCCACGGGGTCGATGGCCTCTGGGTAATCGATGCCTCGATCATGCCGAACATCACCAGCGGCAATACCAACGCGCCGACCCAGGCGCTTGCGCGCCACGCCGCGGCGATGCTGGTCGAGGATATGAAGCGGACCTAGGGAGTTCTGGCGCAAGCCGGCAACAGCGATGGCCGTGGTCGCCCGCTTGGGAGGTGTCCATACTCTTGTCAGAAGGAGTAGGTGGGCGGGGTGTTCCTGATCGTGACCCACGGCTACTCGGTGAACAGTTTCGCAAATTGCTTATTCAGAGCCATCCCCCAGCGAACAGCAAGACTGCATCAACCCTGAAGGAAGAATCAAAATGACTATAGAAGACACGAGAAAGCGCCGCGAGGCACCGCTAGAGACGCCGAGCAATCTCGGCTCCAATGCCACCAAGGATATTTCGGCCGCCCTCATGGCGCTTGTGGCAGACGTGTTCGCGCTTTACGTCAAGACCAAGAACTTCCATTGGCACATATCAGGCCCGCATTTCCGGGACTATCACCTCCTTCTCGACGAGCAGGCCGCGCAGATCTTCGCGATGACGGACGACATCGCCGAAAGAGCCCGCAAGATCGGCGGCACAACGATCCGCTCGATCGGTCACATTGCCAGGGTGAAGCATATCGCGGACAATGATGCCGATTTCGTTACACCCAAAGACATGCTGGCCGAGCTGAAGGAAGACAACCTGGCGCTCGCCCAGCGCATGCGACAGACCCGCAATGTCTGCGACGAGCATGGCGATGTCGCCACGGCCAGCCTGATCGAAAACTGGATCCACGAGGCGGAACGTCGCACATGGTTCCTGTTCGAGACGACCGGGAGAGCTTAACTCCGAGCGCACGTCCACCCGCCAAGCGCGGGTGAGTGCCTACACTCCCGCAAGAATCCCCTTTTGGACTTTGACATGAGACTCGTTCGTTTGGATTAGCATTTTGTTGGCCGTTACAGAACGTTCTCTCCATCGATACCCGGCCGTCCAGCAGGATGCGCAGCTCGCGCGATTTGGGTCTGCCATATTTGCGGACTCTAGGTTCGATCCGCTGGGTTGGGCGGTTCGCGACCGGCTCATGACGGAGCTGAATAAGTCGAAGTCGCCAATGACCGCTACCGAGAGAAGCCTTTATCTCCAGTTCTGGCATTGAAACGCGAGCTGTTCGGACTACAGGACGCCGGAAATGACCACTAATATCACGATTGCCCGGCGTAGGCCGCCGAATACCTGAAGGCCTCCGGGCAAACTGAGAAGGCGTTAGCCGCCGGACGACACGCGCCGGACTTCTCTCTGCCGAACCAAGATGGCGTAAAGACCTCCTTGACATCGATAACGCGCCACGGTCCGCTCCTTTTTGATCCTCTATAGCGGCAGTTGGTGTCGCAGTTGCAATCTCGGCTTAAGGGAGCTCGAAGAAGTCCGCCCACTAATCGAGGCACGTGGAGCTTCGCTGGTCGCCATCTCGCCTCAGACAATTCCAAGAACCCGAAGGACCATGCAAATAACGCTACCAATCTTGAGCGATAAAGGCGGGAAGATCGCGGTGCAGTACGGCGTTCGTTGGCGCGTTACCGAGCTGCGCCGGACATTGCATCTGAAGAGCGGAATTGATCTGCCAAGCCTTCACGGGAAGGATAGTTGGACGTTTCCAATTCCGGCACGGTTCGTTGTCGATCAACACGGAGTCATCGCCTACTCGGAAGTCGATCCGGATCAAACTCACCGGTCAAACCCATCGGACCTCTTTCCAGTACTGGATCGCCTCTCGAACGCACGGGCGCATAGTCACCTCAGCGCCACTCACAGTCTCACAAGATACCGCGAAGCGGTTGGGACGGATAGACGCGATATAGGCAGACGGGAGGCATTCGGCGGCACCGCAAGTTTGCTTTTCGCCAGGCGGAAGGCGTCAATTGGGGTGTAGGTAATTGCAGGAGTAGCCACCGGGGATGCCGTAACAGGTAGTCTTGATGCTCTGGCTCGACCGCCCAAAATCGCTCCTCGGGATTTATCCCGGACACGATGGGTCAAGGATTGCTGACCGGGAGCTCAGTCGGAAGTCGCTGCCCTGCTGCTCGTAAATCGTCGGGTCACAAACGACAAGCGCAGAAACGAGATCAGCTGGACTCGCAGGTAACCGAGCCGTCCTTATTGGCGGACCGTGCAGACGCGAGGAGGCACATTGCCAGTTCCGGCGTGTTCGGGCTCAACATTTGAAAGCCAAAACACCATGACGCGAGCGCCTCGCATGGCACTACGAGTGAGCTCGGTCGACACCCGTGTGGCCAAGAAGTCCTCGTTCCGTTCCGCAGTGTCACACAAGATAGGCAAGGCCGCCCCTTAATTGTATGCGTCAAGCTGCGCTATGATATCTCAGCGATCGACTGATTTGCTTGGCAAGGTGACGATCGTGACGGGAGCTCGTCCGCCGGACCGGATCACAGTGGAAAAAGCTGGATGTTGCCTGGTCGATCGCGCTCCGCCTGTAGACGCTTAGAATCCCGCAAGACCCTGGGGGCTATCGTAGGGTATCGGGTTTCGACCAATCTCCGTCAGTCGGCCGCTCGTCTTGTCGAGGCGGTAGCTGACAAGCACCGAGGCATTTCCAAAGATTTGGTAAAAGTACTGGTCGTCGGGAGTCAGCCAGCTGTCGCTGGGTCCGCTGCTGACGAGCCCGTTCACGGCGCGAAAGGTACCGTCGCCCGGTATCGGTTTGTTGGCCGGGTCCTGGAGAAGGCTCAATCGGCCTGCTACGAGCCGGTAGGTCGAGACCGTTCCGTAGCCGAAATTGGTCGCGAGCACGAGCGAGTCGTCAGAGGTCACCTGCAGCCAGCAGAGCTCGGACGGTTTCCCGAGCGAGGTGTCGATCGGGGTCAACGG
Organism: Bradyrhizobium sp. USDA 10063; assembly: GCF_054063735.1. NCBI lineage: Bacteria > Pseudomonadati > Pseudomonadota > Alphaproteobacteria > Hyphomicrobiales > Nitrobacteraceae > Bradyrhizobium > Bradyrhizobium sp. USDA 10063. Next base: position 4,147,132 of record NZ_JBSSGP010000002.1, read on the forward strand.
GCCGTTGGTCACGCGACCTCTGCCATCAATGTGGCTCACCAGCACGCCATCCCCTGCCGCGACACCGTTGAGGAAGGTATCACGACTCTGGTTGAGGAAGGCGATGTAGAATGGCCCCCCGCCGCCGGCATCGGCAAACGAAGCCTCGTCGAGCGCGCCGTCGTCGCGCACCGGGAATATCGCGAGCCCGTCTGGGTCGGAGGCGTTCGCCACGACCAGATTTGGCGACCCGTCCGGATTGGCGGCTGGACGAGCGTCGAAGAGGATATCGATCAGCAGGAAGCGGCCGTCGGACGACAGAACCGCTTGTGACGACACCCGATCGGTCTTTGTCGCGGTGTTTACCGAATGGCGCTCCGGGCGCAACTTCAGCTTGCCATCCTCGGCGACCGTGTAGGAGCGGAGGTGGTTGGGGCCGAAGGCATGGAGAACGTATAGTGTTCGGCTTTGGGGGCGATAGGCGAGCGACTTCGCCGTTCCGCTGCGGCCGGTTACGAGCTCGCCAGTCAGTTGCCGATCGATCAAAGTCAGCTTGCCGTCCGGACCCACTCGGAAGCTCGTCACGCTGTTGTCGCCGCCGTTCGTCGTGAACAACAGGGTGTTGGATTCGGCTAGGATCACGCTGCCAGCGCCCTCGAATGCGTTGGGCGCGCGCTCCTGTCCGCTGATCGGCTTGAAGACGCCCGAGCCAGCGCCCCCCGTAGGGATACTCTCGCGTAGTTCGAGTTGCCCATCCGCATTGCGACCGAAGTGCATGATGCGGTTCTGGGTTTCATTGGTCTGGATGTAAACATGACCTACAAGGTCCGAAGCCAGCGCGTCTACTCGGAGAGCCCCGAAGAGAAGCAGCACGAGCGCGATAAAGATGAGATTCGACGATCGTGAACGACCCATGTAATTCTCCTAGATTGCTGCCGCTTGCGGGCACGGCCTATTGTTTCAAGTGCGATATCCCCGGACGTAGATCCAATCCGAGGCGTCGGTCGGGAGGCGGCATAACGGGCGGGCTTCTAGTCGGTCGACGTCATCTTCCTCGATAAGGCCTAACGTGAGTGTACTGAACACGACGACCATGCCCATCTCGGAGAGAACGCCACACCAGGCGAGCGCAGCGCGCACGCCGGCTGTTCGGCCTGCGGAGTAGCTTGTGATGACGGCGGGCCTCCAAAACCACTCCTCGAGGAAATGATCGATGGGATTCTTGAGGCTTGGCTGGACTCCCCAGTTGTATTCGCCGACAACGAATGCGAACGCGTCGGGCTGACGGATCTTCCTCGCCAATGCCGCGTATTCCTAGTACATGCGATGCATGATCGGCAGGCCGACAGTCCTAGCATCGATGAGCTCGGCCGCGTCACCACGTGATCCGAGCTCCTCGCATATGCGCCGCGCCAGGCGGATCTCCTTCCGTCCGACCGGTACGATCCGTAGAGCGCGAGTATCTGGTGCGGCACGGCGTTGACTCCCACGATCGCCGCCGTCCCCGGGCGACGAAGCAGTTCGGCTTGCGGCGCGTTGGCACCCACGTCTAAAGCTGCGTACCGCACCCAACGGTCGTGTGTACCTTCTGCGCGCGCTGGCGGGAAATACAACAGGGGCATGCTATTCATAACGCGGGGTTATCACTGCGCGAACGTGTCCTGCTGTACAACGAGCCGCTTAGTGCAAGAGCGCGAGACTTCGGCGGTGACGTCGCGGCATTGGCTCGGAGGCGGCGGCCATTTCGACGAAAGCAGGCCAAGCGCGGAGGTGATCCATGTCGCGTACTGTCGCAGAAGCCCTCGTCGACGTCTTCGAGAAAGTCGGCGTAAAGCAGATCCTCGGCCTGATCGGCGACTCCCTGAACCCATTGGGCGATGCCGTCCGGCAGAGCAAGATAGACTGGGTCGGTTCACGCTTCTGCCGCACAGAGGGGCCGCCTGGCTCATGGATGATCACGCGATTATGCCGCTATGGATTGCAACGCTGGTGACCAATAATCAGAGCGACAAGAACTTCCACTCGAGCCGTCGAGGCTTTCTCGGCATTGCCGCTGGCACGGGCGCTGCTTCGTTGGCTCCTGGTGTCCTGACAGGACCGCTAGGGGCACTCGCGCTTCGACCCGGCGACAACCTCAACGATTACCTTCCACGGACCGCGCCACTTCTGATCCAGATCTTAAAAAAGGAGTTCAACAATGAAGGACACGGAAACCGTCGGCGCGTTTATCGCAGTGCTCATGCCTGCGCGCGCAGCTGCTGGCCCCGGCTATGCTCAGGACGCCCAGCACGGCAAAGCCGTCTTCAAGGATTGTGCGACATGCCATGCAACGGACCACGTCAATCGTGTCGGGCCGGGTCTGAAAGAAGTTGTCGGTAGGAAAGCGGGTACTGTTCCAGGCTTCCGCTATAGTAACGCCATGAAGAATTCTCGTATTGTCTGGGACACGAGGACCCTCGATGCCTATCTGGAATTACCGCATAAGGTCGCCCAGGAAACAGTATGCCCTACGCGGGACTGAAGGATGCGACGCACCGGACGGACCTCGTTGCTCATCTTGCTACGTTGAAGTAGCGGCTCGTCGAGGGAGGCATCATCAAGACGCCATCCGCGATCAATTATAGGAAATGCCAGATAGCTTAGCTTTTGAGATGGGACCTTCATCACCACTTGCCACCGGCGCCATGCAGCGAGGTCGCAGTGATACGTCACCTATCACGTGGGAGAGACTCGTCCTGAGCAAAGCTTTCGCGTGATAAAGCCATGTTTTCTCGTTAGCACAAGAATCGTTGCGAAACATCACGCACGCCGCCATTGCGGGTCCATGGCGCAATTACATATTGGTCCCACACCATGAGTGAGACGGGCACCGCAACAAAAGAAGATCGCCAACGTCGGAACTCGACGCGACATCGACCACAGAAACGGCGCCATGGCGACCGGTGATTTGGGCGGTAGTATTGAGGGCTTCTGCTCGTATAATGGAGGCAGATATAGCGCCGCAATCTGGGTGGGAAGCACGCGACAATCAGAATGGCGAGTCGGTGTCGCGTTAAGGTGATGATTGTCGCGCTCAAGAGTTTTGTTGAACTTGGATTGTCGCGGAGCGTCAATCAGCCGCGGTTTTGGGTGTCGCGCGCGACCGCGGCCGTCGCGGACCGCGTTTTCGTTCGTGGGCCACGCGCCCGCGATAGCTCTCGACGTTCATCTCGACGATGATAGCGTGATAAACGAGACGATCGATCGCGGCGAGCGTAATGATGGGGGTCCGGACCCTGTTCCAGCCCTTTCAACGAAAAGAACCTGGCCTACTATGCGAGGGTTCATCGCTTGGCGTTCAGCGAGAGTACAGCCAAGGCTATCCCTGCCCTTCAAGCAAGCGACGATCCCGACACCGAAGTCAGCGAGTATCGATGGACTAATGGCGTGTTGATCTGGAAAGACTAAGGTGTGCACTCGAACGTCAGCTGTTGACGGTCGAGCTGAAATGCTACGAATGGTCACAGCATTACCGCTGGTGACCGAAGCGGACTAACACCGTACGACGTGACAGCTCCTCAAATTTTGGATGTTCGCTGAATTAAGAAACAGTGCCTTTAGACGCTCAGGGCAACTTTCTGTCAGCAATCCACTGTTTGAAAAGTTGAACGTTCTTGTTGGGCCAAGCTGCGTCGCAAGGCATCAGGCCGTTCTCAACCTTGATCAGGATCGTCTCTCCCCATTTCCTTACGTCGTCATACTTCCAGAGATCAAGCTCGGCGAGCATCGATTTTCTATCAAAATCGCGAAACAGGGAACGGATGTCATCCTTGTAAGAGACTGGCATTTTCATCACCATCGGCACAAGGCGGGCTACCCTGAACGGAATTGGTAGCGGGAGTTCAGTCTGGAAGTCAATTTCCTTGCTGCTATGGAAACTATACATGCCAGTTATTGGAAAGCTTCCTCGCATGCTGCGACAACTGACTAGCTTTGTTGGAGATCAGCACCGCGGATATTTGCGCATGATCCACCAGGCGATTGACCTGACCTTTGATCTTTCAACGCAGACCGGATCGCGATTCCAGTTTTGGAGGGCCGCAATACAATGATCGGACAACTGACCAAGGCTGAACGTCAGTATGCGTTATTGATCCTGCTCGGCCTCGCGCTGTGTGGATTGATATTTGGCATATCAGGCAAGGACGATCCGCTCGGCATTCACGGCGCGCTCATCGGGGTCGCAGCGCTTGCCGGGATATTCAAAGTCATTTCGGTTTACTACGATCCTGAACCCGGCAACGAACGCCTCAACCGCTATTACGACGATCCGACGAAATCCGGCATCGTTCTCGCCATGATCTGGGCTGTGTTCGGCCTCTTCATCGGCGATTGGGTGGCGTGGCTCTTGGTGAAGCCCGACTTCACTTTTGACGCCGGGTGGGCCAGCTTCGGGCGGCTGCGTCCCGTTCACACCACCAGCGTGCTCTTCGGCTTCGGCGGCAACGCACTGATCGCCACATCCTACTACGTACTACAGCGAACCTCGCGCGCGCGCTTGCCCGATCAGCTCAGCCCGTGGTTCGTTCTACTCGGCTACAATCTGTTCTGCGTGCTCGCCGTTACTGGTTACATGATGGGTATCACCCAGTCCAAGGAATACGCGGAGCCAGAATGGTACGCGGATATCTGGCTGCTGGTCGTGTGGGTCGTATACTTCGCCATCTATCTGCGCACGCTCGCACGACGCAAGGAACCGCACATCTATGTGGCCAACTGGTACTACATGGCCTTCATCCTGGTGATCGCGATCCTGCACATCGTCAACAACCTTGCCGTCCCCGTCTCGTTCGGCAGCGCCAAGAGCTACTCGCTGTTCTCCGGTGTGCAGGATGCCATGACCGAATGGTGGTACGGTCACAACGCCGTCGCCTTCTTCCTCACCGCCGGCTTCCTCGGCATGATGTACTACTTCGTGCCGGTACGCGCCGGACGGCCGATTTATTCCTATCGGATGTCGATCATCAGCTTCTGGGGCATCACCTTCTTCTACATGTGGGCGGGTTCGCATCACCTGCACTACACGGCGTTACCGCAATGGGTGCAGACGCTGGGCATGACGTTCTCGCTAATGCTGCTGATTCCGTCGTGGGCGTCCGCCGCTAACGCGCTGCTGACGCTGAACGGCGCATGGGACAAGGTGCGGGACGATGCGACGCTGCGCTTCATGATGGTGGCGGCGGTGTTCTACGGTATCACCACCTTCGAAGGATCATTCCTCGCCATCCGACCCGTCAACTCGCTCTCCCACTACACCGACTGGACCGTCGGCCACGTCCATGCCGGTGCGCTCGGATGGGTGGCCATGATCACGTTTGGATCGATCTATGCCATCGTGCCGTGGCTCTGGAAACGCGACCGCATGTATTCGCCGCGGCTCGTCGAGGTGCATTTCTGGCTCGCCCTGGCCGGCGCCGTTGTTTACATCTTCGCCATGTGGAATTCCGGTATCATCCAGGGGCTGATGTGGCGGACCTACAATGAGAGCGGCACCCTCGCTTATACTTTCGTCGACTCGCTGATTGCGATGCATCCCTACTACATCGCGCGCGCCATCGGCGGCCTTCTGTTCCTGATCGGCGCGATCGTTGGCGCCTACAACATCTGGATGACGATCAGAACCGGCATTCGCGAGGTGCATGAATCTGCAACCGACATGCCTTCGCCGGCGCTCGGCGGCACGACCGTCCTTCAACCGGGAGAGTAAGCCGTGTTCGGATTGCACTATCGGCTGGAACGCAAAGCGATCGGCCTCGCTCTCGGCATCACCCTTGTGGCCAGCATCGGCGGCCTCGTAGAAATCGCGCCACTCTTCACCATCCACCAGACGGTGGAAGACGCGCCCGACATGCGCGTCTACACACCGCTCGAACTGGCGGGCCGCAACATCTACATTCGCGAAGGCTGCTACGCCTGTCATTCGCAGATGATCCGCACCCTGCGCGATGAGGTCGAACGCTACGGCCCCTACTCGCTCGCCGTTGAATCGAAATACGACCATCCGATGCTGTGGGGCTCGAAGCGCACGGGACCGGACCTCGCACGCATTGGCGGTAAATATTCCGACGAATGGCACGTCGCGCACCTCAACAACCCGCGCGATGTGCTTTCCGTTTCCGTCATGCCCGCCTATTCTTGGTTGCTGAAAACGACGCTGCGCACCGATGATCTCGGCGCGCACCTGAAGGCCCAGCGCGCCGTCGGCGTGCCCTACACCGACGACATGATCGCGAATGCGAGCAAGGACGCCTACGGCCAGGCCGCGCCGGAATCACCCTACGCCGATGGCGTCACCCAACGCTACAGCAAGGTCACCAACGTCCGCGCGTTCGACGGCAGGCCTGGCGAACTCACCGAGATGGACGCCCTGGTCGCTTATCTCCAGGTGCTCGGCCACCTGACCGACGCGGCGCACAAATCCGTCGCGGACGCTGCGAGGTGATCATGGATCTCGGACACGATACGCTGGTGTGGTTCTCGAAGTCGTTCGGATTGTTCTATCTGATCGCACTCTCGATCATCACCGTCGTCTACGCCTATTGGCCGTCGAACAGGAAGGCGTTCGATCGCGCCGCGAAGTCGGTCCTGCACAACGAGGATGGACCATGGCGGTAGAAGAACGCGACAACTACACCGGTTATCTCACGACCGGGCACGAGTGGAACGGCATCAAGGAATTGAACACACCCGTTCCGCGCGCGGTGTACTTTTTCCTGTTGATCGCTTTTGTCTTTTCGGTCGGCTACTGGGTGTTGATGCCCGCGTGGCCACTCGGCGTCAGCTACACCAAAGGACTGCTCGGCCTCGACCAACGCAACATCGTACAGGACTCGCTGAAGCGAGCCGCCCTCGGCCGCAGCGCATGGACCAAGCAGATCGAGGCCAAAAGCTCTCAGGAGATTCAGGCCGATCCTGCGCTGATGAACATCGTGCGCCAGACCGGCCGCACCGTGTTCGGCGACAATTGCGCCGTGTGCCATGGGCTCAACGCACAGGGTGGCCACGGCTTCCCGAACCTGACCACCACCTCATGGCTGTGGGGCGGCGATCCGGACGCCATTGCCGAGACCATCCGCGTCGGCATCAACTCGCCGCATCCCGACAGCCGCACCTCGCAGATGCCGGCTTTCGGCCATGATCAGATCCTCCAGCCAGCCGATGTCGACAAGGTGGCGGCCTTCGTGCGCTCGCTCTCCGATCCATCCAACGCGAAGACCGCAAAGCCCGGCGATGTGGACGCTGGCAAGGAGATCTTCACTGCCAATTGCGCCGCATGTCATGGCGAGGACGCTAAGGGCAACAGCGGCGTGGGCGCACCGAACCTGACCGATAAGTTCTGGATCTACGGCGGCGACGTGCAGACGATCACGAACACGCTGTGGAATGGGCGGCAGGGCCACATGCCGTCATGGGAGGGCCGCCTGACACCGCTCGATCGCAAGATCCTGGCGCTCTACCTTTTCGATCAGAGGATGCCCACCCCATGAGCAGCGCGGCGGCATCCCATGGTGGGCGGAAGGCGAAGTCCATCGTCTGGCTGTCGATCGGCATCGGACTGATCGTGTTCGCCGCCGCCAATGCGCATCTACTTTACGTGGCTGTATCCTCGCAGCCGGACTGCGTCGCTCATCTCCTGCACGGCGAAGGCAACGGCACCAATAGCTTCAGCGCGGCGACCTCGTCGTGTTCATCTAAACCGTCCATGACAACCAAAGCGCAGGTGGAATGATCGACATGACCATGATCCCGACCGTCTTGCCTCCGCTTCCCACAAAAAACCGCTGGCATCGCTTTCTTGTCCCCGCCGATGCCTTCACATGGCTTACGAAAGGCTGGCACGACCTGACCGTGCAGCCGATGACGAGCCTGAGCTATGGCCTGCTGATCTTTCTCGCGTCCGTTGCGATTGTCGACGGCCTGTTTCGCCTAGAGTGGGATTACATCCTATTTCCTGCGTTCGCCGGCTTTATGGTGGTGGGCCCGATCCTCGCAATCGGCCTGTATGAAAAGAGCCGCCGCCTCGCCGCCGGCCTGCCTGTCAATCTCGTGAACATGATCTTCGTCAGGCCGCGATGCGGCGGACAGATTCTGTTCGTGGGCGTCCTGTTGTGCCTTTTGATGATCACATGGATGCGCGCGGCGGTGATCATCTACGCGTTGTTTTTCGGCCTGGTGCCGTTTCCCGGCCTCGAGTATATCGCACCGATGCTATTCACCACGCCGGTCGGCTGGGCGATGCTCATTGTCGGCAGCGCCGTCGGCGGACTCTTCGCGGCCTTCTCGTTTGCCATCAACGCGTTTTCAATTCCCATGATGTTCGACGAGCGCGTTGACGCCCTCACCGCCATGGGCTCGAGTATGGCGCTGGTCTGGAACAACCTGACCGTGATGCTGACCTGGGGCGCCATTGTGCTTGCACTATTCCTGCTCTCCCTCGCCACTGGAATGCTGGGCCTGATCATCGTGTTTCCCCTGCTCGGGCACGGCACCTGGCACGCCTATCGCGCGGTGGCGGTTGAAGCTGCAATATAACGACACGCCGCCGGCGGAATGCCGGCGACGTACAGAAACGGAGTGCCGATGAGTTGTTGTGCGCCCGGCGCTGAACTCGCTCCCGCGATGGCCGATCCCCACACCGCGAATGAGGAAGTGCTGCTCGCAAGCCGCATCATCGGCGACGGCGTCCGCCAGACTGACCTGTCGGTGCCGGGCATTCACTGCGGCGGCTGCATCCAGAAGGTCGAAGCGGCGCTCGGCGCGCTTCCCGGCGTGGAAGAAGCGCGGGTCAATCTCTCCACCAAGCGGGTCGCAATCCGCTGGCAGGCGGACGAACCGCCCGCACCGTTCATCGAGACACTCAACAGCATCGGTTACGACGCATACCTTCACGATGCGGGCGCGGACGAGACCGACGAGACACTGAAAGAATTGATCCGCGCGCTTGCGGTGGCAGGTTTCGCCGCCAGCAACATCATGCTGCTGTCAGTGTCGGCATGGTCCGGTGCGGAAGCCTCGATCCGCAACGTGTTTCACTGGATCTCCGCACTGATCGCCTTCCCTGCGTTGATCTATTCGGGCCGCGTATTCTTTTCCTCGGCTTGGCGCGCGTTACGCCATGGTCAGACCAACATGGACGTTCCGATTTCCATCGGCGTGCTGCTTGCCTTCGGCATGAGCCTTTATGGGACGTTCCATCACGAAGCGCACGCCTATTTCGACGCCGCAATTTCACTGTTGTTCTTCCTGCTGATCGGCCGCACGCTCGATCACATGATGCGCGCGCGCGCACGAACTGCTATCCGAGGCTTGGCTCGCCTGTCCTCGCGCGGCGCGCTCGTGGTGCAGGACGACGGCACACACGCCTATCTGCCGGTGAACGAGATCCAGCCGGACATGCACATCCTGCTGGCAGCGGGCGAGCGCGTACCGGTCGATGCCCGCGTCGAAACAGGACAATCAGAGATCGACTGCGCGCTGGTGTCCGGCGAGAGCCTGCCGCAGCCGGTTGCACCGGGCGCGGTGCTGTCCGCGGGTACGCTGAACCTGACCGGCCCGCTCACCATCGTTGCGACGGCTGCCGCGAAAGATTCATTCCTCGCCGAAATGGTACGCATGATGGAAGCGGCCGAAGCCGTGCGCTCGGTCTACCGGCGCATCGCGGATCGCGCCTCGCGTCTCTATGCGCCGGTCGTGCATCTCACCGCGCTCCTGACATTTATCGGCTGGATGATCGTGGAAGGCGACCTGCATCGCGCGGCAACCATCGCCATCGCGGTGCTGATCATCACCTGCCCCTGCGCGCTCGGCCTTGCCGTGCCCATGGTGCAGGTCGTTGCCGCGCGGCGTCTCTTCGAGAGCGGCGTCATGGTCAAGGACGGCGGCGCGTTGGAGCGCATCGCCGAAGTCGACACCGTAATCTTTGACAAGACCGGAACGCTGACCATGGATCGGCTGCGGCTCATGAACCGCAATGACATCGATCCTGCGGCGTTGGCGATCGCCGCTTCGCTCGCGGCGCATTCACGCCATCCCTACTCGCGCGCGCTGGCCGCCGCGGGACGCGACAATGCCGTCACGCCTGTGGCGCTGAACGATCTTTCAGAGCAGCCGGGCGCCGGAATGCAGGCCACCATCGGCACGACGACCTACAGGCTCGGCCGGGCGGACTGGGCGCTGCCGGCTGCAGCCGAACAGTCGGCCACCGCCGGCGTTGTCCTCTCCGAGAACGGGCGGCTGCGCGCGGCCTTCCGTTTCGACAGCGATCTTCGCCCGGACGTCCGCGAGGCCGTGCTTGCCATGTCCAATCAAGGATGCCGCGTCGAGATCATGTCCGGCGACCGCGACGAACCGGTGCGCTATCTCGCATCGGATCTCGGACTTCCCTACCGCGCCGGCGTCTCCCCCCCAGACAAAACGAAACACGTCGTTGATCTGACGGAAGCAGGACAGCGCGTGCTGATGGTCGGCGACGGCCTCAACGACACGCCTGCCCTCGCCGCTGCCCATGCATCCATGGCTCCGGCCACCGCCGCCGATGTCGGACGCAATGCCGCCGACCTCGTCTTCCTGCACGACAGTCTTCTCGCCGTGCCGCAGGCCATTGCGGTTGCGCGCAATGCGCGGCAGCTCGTGCGCCAGAATCTCATCCTCGCCATCGGCTACAATGCCATTGCAGTGCCCATCGCGATCCTCGGCCATGTGACACCGCTGGTGGCGGCGGTGGCGATGTCGGCTTCGTCACTGCTCGTGATCGCCAATGCCCTGCGGCTGCATGGCTGGCGCTCGCGCGAGGAGCCGCGCGCGGGCGCGCCCGCTGGCAATATCTCCAACCAGGCGCTCGCGATAGAGAAAGCCCGATGACGGATTACTTCTTCCTGATTCCTGTTGCGCTCGCGCTCGGCGCCATAGCGCTCGGGGCGTTCATGTGGTCGCTGCGAAGCGGCCAATATGACGATCTTGCGGGCGCCGCCGAACGAATCCTGTTCGAAAACGGCGATGGGCCCGACGACACAGCCCGGGCGCACGGGGACAAGCCGAGTCACCGCCACTAGTTGTTCGGTTCCGATGTGAGATGGATCGGATCGTATCTGGATCGCTCGGCGTTGTCCGTTCAAGCTTTGCAGATGGCCTCATATGATGTGAGGCCTTGTAAAGTCTTCAATCGCCTGGCGACGTTGTAGGCATCGAGGAACTCGCGAAGCTGTTGGTGATCCTCGCAGTAATAGCGCTGAACGTTCGCCTCCCTGAGGGTGTGGTTCATTCGTTCGACCTAACCATTGGTCCAGGGCTGACTAGGCTGGGTCAGGCGATGTTCGATGCTATGGCTCCGGCAGGCGCGATCAAAAGGGATGGCCACGTCATCTGGCGGTAGGTCCCTCGTGGTTTCTAGGCAGCCGATCGACGAAATGAATGCCGTTGTCGGTGAGCGCGGCGTGGATCTCATACGGCACCGCTGCCATCAAGGCCGCCAGCAAGGCGCGAGCCTCGCGCCCAGTCGCCTTCGGCAAGAGCCGGGCGAAGGCGTATTTCGAGGTCCGGTCCACGGCGACGAAGAGATAGAGCTTGCCTTCCTCAGTCCTCACCTCGGCGATGTCGATGTGGAACTAGCCGATCGGATCACCGCGCAGGTCACTGAAAATATCTACGACAGCCCAACGTGCCGAACTCCCCTTGCGCCGCAGGGGACGCGCGTTATCGGTGAGCACTACAACGCCAGTTAGGTCAGCGCCGCGAACCTTTGGTCTGGGACCGCCTGATTTTCTCCGACGGCCGCTCGATCGTGCACGAACGCCAGCCGGATGCTGACGCCGAGGGCTACGCCGGCTCGCGGGATGGGTGGATTATCACTAGTGGGACCTCGCGCGCAACTCGCCTCGATGCACGAACGGCGGCGAGGACCGTCGCGGCAGTATTCCCCGCCGCTATGGAAACTATTCTCGCAATGCATTGGAAGATTTCGTCGCGCGCCGCGATAACTTGGTAGCTTTGTCGCCGATCTCATCGAGTAACGGCGAGGGCAACTGAGGACGGAACACAGCGGGTGGAAAACCGTCTGCCGGAGAGTTACGCACGTTGAACGGAATCGACGGGCTTTTGGCCAACATCGACGGACCTCATTCGCTGTGTCCACGCGCGTGGCTTTCCAGTTCTGAGACCGTGCAATGACATCAACCAGCAAAGAACGCCGCAGGTTACATCGAGACGAAATCGAGCTGCCGGACGATGTCGCATGCCTCCACGTCGACGACGACCATCATCTTCGCGGCTTGGTGAAGAATTTTCTGGAGGATTATGGCGTCCGCGTGATGTGCGCATCCCGGCTGCGCGACGTGGCAGCGTTGCATGCGTGCAACCAGCCCAATCTGATTGTGCTCGATTTGCAGTTCGGACAAGAATGTGGCCTCGATCTGCTTCGTGAACTCCGTGCGCGATCCAGTATACCCGTCTTCATCACTACCGGACGTCTCGGGGACGAGATCGATCGAAGTCGTCGGGCTGGAGCTTGGAGCTGACGACTACATCACCAAGCCGTTTAGCTTAAGGGAATTGTCGAGTTAAATCCTGGCGAAGCGAGCAGGCGAACGCGCTCCTGTTTGCATCGGCTGGCGAGACGGCACGAACTGACCACGTTGCAACGCCTAGTAACGAGAACGCCGCACCGGACGAGGCCGGCCGTTACGCAACTCCGGCCAGCTCCATGGCCGGGCTACTCCCTTCTGCCTGGGAAATAACGTGAGGCAACGATCGCACGTTCGGCAGCATCTACTCATGAAGCAGTACGGGCTTTCCACCCAGATTGTCGCGCTATACCCGATAGCGACCGAATTCCACATCGGCGCGAAAACGACGCGATGGAGGCAGCTCAACCGCCTGCTTTGCTTTTCAAGTGCGACCGTTTTGGCCGCTCGGCTACAATCGCAATCGTTTGCCGATGGACTGAAACAGTCTTCCGATTGCGGTCCGGAGAACCCTTTAGACAATGGCGCTTGTCGGTGGACTGGCGCGGTCGGTCTGATGCCACCGAGCATGCGTAGGAAACGGTCGAAATGAGCAGCCTGTTATCACGCCTCTTCGTGCTGGTGGCTGCGGCCACGCTGCCGGCAATCGCGATACAGGCGTACAATGAAATCGACCTGCGTCGCACGCGCCAAGTTGAAGTGCAGAACGAAGCACTCGGCCTCGCCAAGCTTGCCGCCGCTGAACAGCAGCAGATCGTCCAGGGAATTCATCAGGCCCTGATTGCGCTCTCGGAGCATCCGGCGATAAAGGTGAAGGACGCCGACGGATGCAACGCCTATCTGTCCAGAGTCAAGGAACGATATCCGGCCTTCGTCAGCTTTGACGTGGTCGATATCAATGGCAGTCGCATCTGCGACACAAGCAGCGATCATAAGCCGACGACCGCCGCCGGGCGGGCCTACTTCGCCAACGTCCTGAAAACCGGTGAATTCACAGTCGGAGAGTTCGCGATCGGTCGAGTGACCGGCGGCAAGGTGGTCCATTTTGCGCTGCCATTCTACGGCGACGATGGCCGCATGGGCGGGGTCGTCATAGCGGCTCTCAGTCTCGATTGGTTGGCTGACTACATCGCGAACAAGGGCGTTCCGGAGGGAGCCGCGCTCGCCATCGCGGACCGCAACGGCATCTGTCTCGCTCGCTATCCCGATAATGGCCTGTGCGTCGGCAAGAAGTTGCACATTGTAGACCCGATGCTCAACAACGGGACTGTAGCCGACATGGTTAACATTGACGGCGTGCGAAGAATTGTCGGCTTCGCCGCTGTGGACGAAGATCTTCTTGTCGGCTACGGACTTGGCATGAACCAGACTTTCGCCAAGATCGAACGTCGCACGCGGCGCGACGTGTTGTTCATTTTTATGAGCACCATGCTTGTCTTGATCCTGACGGCGTGGGGCGCCCAGCGGTTCATTCAGCGCCCGTTCGCGCAATTGGTTGACGCCGCGAACCGATGGCGGCTTGGCGATTTCGGCCAGCGTGTGGACATCCCGGGCAACTCGGAGATCGCACGGGTCGCTAGGGCATTCAACGCCATGGCCGATGCGCTGAAGCACCGTGAGCATGAACTATCCGAAGCGCGGGAGCAGTTCCATCAGAGCCAGAAGATGGAGAGCGTCGGCCAGCTCACCGGTGGTGTCGCGCACGACTTCAACAACCTGCTCACGGTGGTCTCCGCGAGCCTCGAACTTATCGAGACCGGCGACGACATTGGCAAAGCCAAGCGCTTCGCTGCAGCTGCACGGCGGGCTGTTGATCGGGGGGCAAGACTGACGGCGCAGCTTCTTGCCTTCTCGCGACGGCAGATATTGAATCCAAGACCGGTCAATGCGAACCAGCTTGTTTCCGAGTTCCAGGGGCTCATTCGCAAAGCCGTTGGGGAAGCATGCCGGGTCAAGGTGTGGAGCAGTGAAGGGTTATGGCTCTGCCATGTCGACCCGGCGCGGCTGGAGACCGCCCTTCTCAATCTGGCCCTGAACGCGCGCGACGCCATGCCCAATGGCGGCGTGCTCGACATCGAGATGAGAAACGTCGTCGTGAACGAAGGAGCCGTGCCCGGCTGCTCGCCCGGCTCGTACGTCAGGATCTCTGTTAGAGACACGGGTTCTGGAATGCCTCCCGAGGTGCGGAACCGGGTGTTTGAGCCTTTCTTCACGACGAAGGAGGTCGGCAAAGGTACCGGGCTCGGCCTTAGCATGGTCTACGGCTTTGTCCGTCAGTCCGGCGGTCACATTACGATCGAAAGCGCATTGGGAAAGGGGACCACTGTCGCTCTCTACTTGCCCAAAGCCACGCAAAAGCCTGACGTTGAAATCGAAGACACCCAATCCCAAACGTTTCCGGCCGGCTCGGAACGAATCCTGGTTGTCGAGGACAACGACGATCTTCTGGACCTCACGTCGGCGATGCTGACCAGGTCGGGCTATCAGGTTCGTTGCGCCCGGAACGGCACTGAAGCAATTCGGTTGCTCAGGAGCGAAGAATTCGACCTCTTGCTGAGTGACGTTGTGATGCCAACCGGGGTTAACGGCATTGAGGTTGCCCGCGAAGCGAGGAAATTGAACAAGCGCATCAAGGTCCTGCTTGCCTCGGGCTACGCCGGAGACGTGCTAGAACGACATCAGGCGGTCGGCGAATTTCCGATTATAGACAAACCATTCCGCATGTCAGATTTGGCGGCGCGCGTGCGGTCAATCCTGCACGAAGATTGAGATGATATCTTGCCGTTGCTTTCTTGCGGCGCATGGTGCCATTAACGAGCTTTATGGACGCCGGTGAATCTAAGCTGCACTTCCTTCACACTTGACGTAGGTCCCGGTTCACCCCCCCAAACAGCGATGAGGCGGCGGTCGACGAGCCTTGGTTTGCAACGGGTCATTCGCGACTGGGCGGGCCAAGCGGCAAGTCCGGGTATAGTCCGTATGCCGCTGAAAGCGGAAGTTCACGGCCTTGGCGCTGCGTTTAGAGACCGCCTTCACCCTGATGCTGCAATCGGAGTATCCTGCCGCGACGCTTCAGGAACGAATACACGTTGATTGAGTCCGTCACCAACGATCCGCTGGCCGCCTCTCGACCACGATTTGGAAAGCCCGCATCCGTTGTCGGCGCGTCGGCACTGGCATTGCACCTCGATTGCAGCCGCACCTACAAGTTCGAAGCTAAAGGCATCATCCAGCGGCAAACTGACGGCTTCGCGGTCGACCAGGGCCGCGCCTATCCGCGATTCCTGCGACGCAAGCGACGACCATCGCCGCGTCACGAGGCCGTCGCTGACCACATCAAAGTCAAGACCGAGATGCTGCAGTTGCGACTGATGGAGAAGAAGCGAGAACTGGTACGAAGGGACGAGGTCGATGCGCTGATCGACCAGATCGCTGGCACCAATGCGGACGCATCCGAGCGGCATGTCGGCCTGGTGCTCGCGTGGCGCAGCGGTCAGGCGCAACATCGACGCCATCGTGAATCAGGTCCGGCGCGAGATCGCGTTGGCCTGTCTTGCCAGGGCCGACGAGTGGAACTAACCACCGTTCGATAAGCGGGACTAACGCTCCGGTCAGGCGGTGCAGCGCTACCTTGCAACTGCCGCCTTGTACGACCGGTCGAAATGGACACAATATGCTCGCTTCGGGATCGAGAAGGATGCCATGCCCGAAACGCCGACCGACATTGGTTATACTGTTGATGTGGGCGGACACGAGACGGTGTTCCGCGCGAACACACTCAACGGAGAGGAATTTCTCGGCGGCGATGATCTTAAAATGTCCAATGAGGAAGCACATACATTCATACAGAATGCTCGCGCGGCAGGGCTGACGGTCAGATCGTCTTTCTAGCAGTTCGCAAGCGGATCCGCCCCACCCTATCTGCGCCAAGCCTGAAAGCGGACCATCGCTGGGCCTTCGGCCGAGGTCGAAGGGCTGACAACGCTCGGCAAAATCAAGAAGGCCGTCAACTGACGTCGGCTCGTTTGTTCCAGAACGATTCTCCGCGCTCGCATTGAAACAGGCGAAACACCTTCCCATTGATGTTGAGTACGTCAACGAAGACACGAGGCGCGGTGGTGCATTTGGAGCAAGATACTGGGTCGCTCTCGGTGGCCTTTCTGCCCAAGCGCTCATTTGTGTCGATGCGATCCATTGATCGTGTCAGCCGGCCGCTTGCGTCCCCGGCCCGCCAAGGTTTTTGGTTTATGACCCACCACACAATTCGGCGCCTTATCCTGAGTTAGAAACGAAGCACTGGAACATATCCACATCCACGACGCTTTGTTGTTCGGCTCGGTTCCGACTCCCAAACATTGATAATTTGCCCCAACGGGTTAGCCGCGCTTTGATGCCAGGAGCTTCGACATCGTCGCGAGGGAAATCAGCCCTCGCCATAGAATCCGTAGACGATCGTTATTGCCGCTTGCCGCGCGGCTTGACGCAGTCGCGGCCTGTGCAACTTGCATTGATTTACGAACGGCAGTGAGGACTGTCGCACCGCAATTCCCCGCCGCTATGGAAACTATTCGTACCAACTATTGGGAAATTTCGTCCCGCGGCGCGACAACCGAAATGTCAACGCCACGGGTTCGCTAGCGCAAGCATCGCGATGAGAATCGCCAGTGTCTCGGGCGTTGCCTTGACTAACCCCAGCCCATCGCCAGAAGGAACTAATCATGTCTAAGAGGATTCTGATCACTGGTGCAAGCACCGGCTTTGGCCGCGACACGGCGGAAACCTTGGCTCGCGCCGGCCATACTGTGTTCGCCTCAATGCGCGATCCGCAAGGGAAGAACCGACCTCATGCGGAGGCTCTCCGCAAACAGAGCATCGACGTCGTGGAGCTCGATGTCAGCAACGATGCCTCGGTCGACCAGGGCGTGCAGGAGGTGATGAAGCGCACGAAGTGTATCGATGTGCTAGTCAACAATGCTGGCATCGGGTCGGCCGGAGTCACCGAGGCCTTCACGCCCGACCAGGCCAAGATCGTATTCGACACCAACGTCGTGGGCATTCTGCGCACCACCCGCGCGGTTCTGGCAACGATGCGTGATCAGCACGCGGGATTGATCGTCAACGTTGGCTCGGTCCTGGGCCGCGTGACGTTCCCCTTCTTCGGCATCTACGGCGCGAGCAAGTTCGCAGTTGAGGCACTTACCGACAGCCTCCGCTATGAGGTCTCGCAATTCGGTGTCGATGTCGTCCTAGTGCAGCCGAGCGCCTATCCCACACCGTTTTACGAGAACGTTCAGCAGCCCGCCGATACTGATCGGATCGCGGCCTACGGGACGGTGGGGGAGATTCCAAGCACTATTTTCAAGCACTTCATGACAAAGTTTCAAGCCCCCGACGCTCCAAATTCCCACGACGTCGCTGAGGCAATCGCCAAACTCGTGGCGCTGCCCAAGGGCAGCCGCCCTGCGCGCACCGTGGTCGGCGTGCCGTTCGGTTCTGATACCGTGAACGCGCAGACGGCGCCCGTGCAGGCAAATGTCGTCGAGGCGCTCGGCTTAGGTCATCTAACCAAGGTCGCCTAAGCAAGCCATGCCAGATCGGCGGCGCCACCCTGCCGATCCGACTGCGCCCGGTCCCGCATTCCTTAGAAACTCGGAGGCTTTCATGACTTGAGCTGCAGCCGGTTTGATGGACACCAAGTTTAGGTGTTTCATGGAGCGGGAGGGAGGTCATGCAAAGACGAAGATTAAGTCGGGAGTCAAGGTGGAGGCGGTCAAGCTTGTGGGGAATCGCGGGGTTTCGGTGGCGGAGGCCGCCCGGGACCTGGATGTTTATGAGAGCTGGATGGGTCTGCGATGCCGATCAGGGAGCATTTCTCGATCAGTATTTACATTCGGCAACACCGAAAGTTCACTGAACTTTTAGCGCCATCCCGCCCATACCAATATCCGAGCAAGAGGATGAGCAATCCGGCGATCAGTATCAGGATCCCGGCAACCGTTATCTCACTAGCTAGCGAAGATGAAACTCCATCATTGACCAAATCGCCGTTCTGCATTCGGAACGCATGTGTGCCACTTCGGCGCCAAGTGTTCGCAGCATGGTCCTGACTGCGTCGCTCTGTACGAACTTTGGCGCGGCCAGTTACTACTGTAACCAAATTTCCGAAAGTCGAAACAGTGGAGCAACGGGAGATCTTCACGATGCGATGTGTGATGACTTGGAGACTTTGATGCAATTTTCTGCAGTTGTTGTACCAGCCCCGCCCGCGAGAGCCTTGAGCGCACCGCTTCGCGACTTTTCACTCGCTTCGCCGGATGAAGCGATCTGCACAGCGGCTTCGACGGCCTCGCTCGAAGGCCTCTCCGATGACAATTAGATTTACGCAGTCCGCGATCGTGTTCGAAAAGCTGGAAGGCAAGCTTGAGCCAGGGCGCCTGCCAAGAACGCCAAGGGCGGCAAACGATAATCAGTTAGCTTGGCCGCTTATCTCTTTTCCTCCAGGATGGCACGCTACCAACTAACAACTCGGGACAGTTCGGTGCAGGAGGCGCCGCAACCATCAGCATCGGTTACCACGATAACATCTTGTCGAGCAAACCTCTCTGGTGATCGGCTCCGGCCCGACGTAATCTTCCGAACTTACTCAATGACGAAACCCATCATCTCGCAAATCTTCATGTAGCGGCAGGATCGCAGACGGTGGCTTGGTCACATCAATAGCGCCAAAAAGGAAAGTCTTTTTTCGACCTTCCGCTCGTTAGAAAGAGACAGCGTTTATGCGACATTCCCCCTGAGGATGCCTGCGGACAATGATGTGCGACGCGTGAGCAGCCATAAGGTTCTAAAGATTGATTCGTCGGTACAAATGTCCCATACGTCTGCGTCGCTTCCAGCAGTGTTCCGGCAACGAGAAGCGTTATTTCACGTTTCATATTGTAGGCGAGCGCATTCGGCGCCATCTTGGTCGTGACCTTGTGTCGTCTTCGCAACAGTAAGTGCTTCGCATTCATCTAGGCCTTTATCCGTAAGCCACGCCTACGAGGCCATGCCGTTCATTTTCGCTGTGACAATGAGGCTATGGATAGCCGTGTGTCATTACCGAAACATGATCCGAGTGTGATGCCGCGTTGGTTGATTGCAGCCTCATACCAGGGTTCCAAATTTTCAGCCAACCTAGCTCAACGGATAAAGCAGTCGCTTTGTAAGCGAAATGTTTTTGGTTCAACTCCGGCAACCGGCTCCAGGTTGACGTAGGTCCGTTCCGGACACATGCGTTACGGTTGACATCGGAGACGTGGGTAACAGTCTGGTCGTCTCGTGTCATGGGGGGGACGACGCCGCCTATCGTGCGTAGGTGGTTCGGCGGCGACGGCTACAAGCATGCGCTAGCCTTCCTGGCTACCGAGCAGGCACGACAAGACATATGGATCGACCGAGAGTGCAGTGTCGAAGTGAGGCCGCTTGAGTTCAGTTAGGACCTCATCGGGAACGCTTTCACGAAGCGCGTCTGGGATTCAAGCCTGGCCAGTCTCCCGCCGAGCAGTCTGAATTCGACGAGCGTTTGGCTCGAACGCTTTTCTATCCTGAGTGACCGTCAAATCGCTCTTGCGTTCGCCGATATGGTGGCGCGACCATCGACCGATCACTCTGTCATGGCCTTGGCGCAGAAGGCCGGCTTGAGCCGATCCGCATTCATGGCGCGCGTCGTGCGCGCAATCGGATGTTCGCCAATGATTGCGCTCCGGCAAATGCGGATGAAGCGTGCAGCCGATATGCTCGCCGCGAGGACATTTTCAGTTGAGCAGATCGCGCGGGCGGTCGGTTATAGGAGTTGCAGCAGCTTTCTCCGTGCCTTTCGCCAAGTGCATCGATACGTCCCAGCAAAATCTGAGGCTGATGGACAGCACTCCGATTGAAGATACGGCGAGGTGCCCGCGGCAGCATCAGGCAAGGCCGCCGCGATGCGCTCGCGTCTGAATCAAGGTCCATGATGAATGGTTATCGGATAGATAGTCACACGGCATTTCCCTTTACCCGGCGGCGGCGGCATCCTCCAACCAATTCGCAGTATGCGTTTAAGGCCGCTATGCCGTGGTACCCAGCCTCGGGTCGGCCGGCCGACGCCGGAGTTGGAGGAATCCCGTGGAGAGAGCAACTTCGTTAGCTCGGCGAGAGGGAGCGGATGTATGCGACCGATCGCGGCGGACGTACTAAATTGGGCGGGGGCCACGCCAACCGGGGCTGCTGCGTTCGGCTTTGACCCGCTGTCGCTTCGCCCCACGGAAGCACTTGCCAAAAGCGGTGCGGTCGACCTCGGCACCGGCGACATCGCTATCCTGAAGGATCAACGGAAACTGATCACTGACGGCGACGACCTCGAAGCCAAGAGTGCGTCAGGCTTACTGGTGAGCCCTGTGGGCGAGCCGGTGAAGACGACAGACAATCTGGCGATTTGTCCGGTCGTAGGCTTCACCAATGAATAATCTTCCGGCCACATAACTGCGCTCTCCTCTTCATGCGGGCCAGCGCAATCGTCTCTCCAGCCACTGACGCTTACAAGCATACTCGTGGCCCAAACGATATTAACGACAGTCAGAAGCGTGAAGGAGATTGCAATGACCAAAGCTAGCACCACTCCTCCTATCGTGACGAACGCTGAAAGACATTCACGCCTTGCGTACTCATTGTTTTTTGCCGCGCTATTGGCGTGTGGTCTGTATGTGGCTTTCATCGCCGGACCAGCCGTGCGCGCGAGTGCGCAAGAGCGACTTGATCTCGCGATAGCAGAAGAAAATTGCGACTTCTGTGAGAAGTTTGGAATGCGCGCCGGGACCAGCGAGTTTCTCGCTTGCGTCAATGAACTAGCGGTTATCCGGCGAAAGCAGGTTGACCGCGACCATGCGGCCGAGCTTGGTTTACTGTAGAGCACGGGTTCTTCATCAGCACCCGTTTCGACAGAGTATCTGGAAGTTTCGCGGTTCTTAAAAATCGAAATGGCTGAGCTCGGGATGGTTATCGGGCCTGCGTCCCAGCGGCCATACGAACATCCGATCGACCTCGTCGATCGGATGATCGTTGATACTAGCGATGCAGCGCCGTATCAGTCCATCTGGATCTAGCTCCCAGTTTTCGCTTGCATACGCCCTGAACCATCTGCCATTGCCATCGCGATATTCGCACGCGGACCTCGCTGCTATCCGATTGTCGGTGAAGGCCCAGAGTTCGTGAATAAACCGGCACTCAAGCTCGCTTGCCCATTTGCGTGCGAGAAACGCCTCAATAGCAGCGCGCCCTGACAGAAACTCGAGGCGAATTCGCCAGAAGCTATCGATGGAGTAGTCACGCGCCACCTGAGCCGGTTCGCGGCTATTCCAACTGTTTTCTATTGCCCGGACCTTTTCTATTGCGGTTTCCCACGTGAAGGGAGGCAAAGGGCGGGGTAACATGACTACTTCTCCGGCGGATGACCCTGAAATGCGCTACACATTGGCGCGATACACGACCAGTTGCGAGTTCATTTGTGTGGGAAAGTGTGAATGCGACGCTCGGCAAGGCGGCCCTACGGCATTCTGCGAGCAACGAGCCGTTCCTTGGAGAACACCCAAAAGGAGCCCCCAAAATCGACTGACTCGTCTGCTGATGCTAACCAGCTCAAGAATGCAATGCTCGGGCTTCGAGATCGCGAAGCAGACGCTCAGCCTCGATCAGATCGGCACTTCCGAATCTTTCGGTGAATCGCTCGTAGGAATCCGCAAGCAGATTTCGCGCTTCGTCTGCACGCCCGTGATCTGCCCATTGGCGGCCCGACGCTATTGCTAAACGAAGTTCCCAACCGAGGACGGACTGTCGTCGTGCGCAATCGAGCAAATCCTTCAGTGCAGCCCCCGCTGTTCGCCGGCGGCGCCGCAGAACTCACTTGACTAATTCCTTGTGGCTCACGACCTTACCGACCCGCTCGACTAAAGCGTTCAGAATGTCGAGAGCACAACCCCCGGCGCCGCCGGCTCGGAGAGGATCAGACGATACAGTCCGAGCGTCGAGGACTTCACGGCAACGGCTGCCTAAATCTATCCGTAAACCGCAGGAGAGCAAAGCCACTGAGGAGACCTGCACCTATCACGATCAATGCTGGTGCACGGGCGTCACCGGTCGCAGCAACGAGCCAAGTTGCCAAAGCTGGCGAGAAGCCGCCGATAGTAGCTGTCAGGCTGTACGCTAGAGCGACCGCAGTGGCGCGTACAGACGTGGGAAATAGCTCTGCCAGAGCCGACATCAAAGGACCCGCGTACAGCGCTTTGAGGACGCCAAAGCTCGATTGAACAATCGTGAGGAGTGCAACGGAAGGCCACGTCGTGACGATTGCGAACATCGGATAGGTCAGCAGCAGATAACTTAATGTTGCAAGTAGGAGTAACGGCTTGCGGCCGAAACGATCGGACATAGCCGCCACAAGCGGAGTGCAGACGATTGTCACACAGGTTGCTACGACCGTAGCGAACAAACCTCCTGCACTGGGAAGGCCCAGCTTGTGAACGGCAAATGTCGGCATGTAGACCGACAGGACGTTACCGGTGACAAGGTATAGCATTAAGATGCCAAAGGCGAGTAGTAGCGCCCGGCCTTCGCGCTCGAGCATAGTCACGGTACTCGCCGCTGCTGGCTCATTGCGTTTCTTGAGGAACACCGTACTCATCCGAGGGCGGCCGCCTTGCAGAGGTTGGCTATCGCATGATTACAGGCAGTATGGACACCATATCGACTGCCAATAATGCGAAAGTTATGGAGATCGTCGACACAGGACGGCGCCGACGGTTCAGCATTGAAGCGAAGCAGCGGATTGTGGAGGAGAGTTATTGCTGTGGCGATCCTGTTTCTGTCGTTGCTCGCCGCCACGGACTTTTTCCTGGTCAACTGTTCGGGTGGCGACGCCTGGCGCGGCAGGGCACTCTTGCAGCGCTGAACGCCAAAGATGGCGATTACGGGTTTGTCGCGGCGCTGATTGAGCCGGAGCCAACGAGAAGCGAAGGGAGCCGTGACGACGCTCGCTGCGAGCAGACTGTTGGACGGATGGAGATCGTGCTCGGCAGCGGTGTTCGTCTGATCGTTGGCGTGGATGTCGATACCGCCGCTTTGTCGCGCGTCTTGAGAGTGCTGGAGGGGCGATGATCCCGATTCCGACGGGCGTTCGTGTCTGGCTTGCCACCGGCTACACCGACATGCGGTGCGGCTTTCCGAGTTTGGCTCTCCGCGTGCAGGAAGTGCTCAAGCAAAATCCGCTCGGCGGGAATCTTTTTTGCTTCAGGGGGAAGCGCGGCGATCTTTTGAAGGTCATTTGGCACGATGGCCAGGGGGCATGTCTGTTTACAAAAAGACTCGAGAGAGGAAGGTTCGTCTGGCCTTCGGTGGCAGGCGAAGCAGTGACGATCTCTCCGGCGCAATTGAGCTATCTCTTGTCCGGAATCGACTGGCGCAATCCTCAAGAAACGTGGCGTCCAACGCGAGTTGGATAGCGATTTGCGGTTGAACTTGCCAGCAAATATGATTCATTGGCTTCATGAGTCTGAAGCCGGATGATCTTCCCTTGGACCTTGCCAGCGCCCAGGCCGCACTGCTGGTCGAACGTGAATCGTTGCGGGCTGAACGCGAAGCGCGGCTGAAGGTTGAGGTTGAGCGCGATGCGGCCGTGGCCCAAGCCGCCAAGGTACAGGTCGAGGCCATCAATTGGCAGGTCGAAGCCGCCAGTGCGCAGGCGAAGCTGTCCGACACCGAAGCGTTGATCGCGCATCTGCAGCTCACGATCGAGAAGCTGAAACGAGAGTTGCACGGGCCGCGCTCCGAACGCACGGCACGGCTGATCGAGCAGCTGGAGCTGCAGCTGGAAGACCTGGTGACGTCAGCGACCGAGGATGAGCTCGCAGCACAGGCCGCGGCGGCGAAAACCCAGACCGTGCGCGCCTTCACGCGCAAGCGACCGATCCGCAAGCCCTGGCCGGATGACATCGAACGCGAGCGCGTCGTCATCGATCCCCCGGCCGCCTGCGCCTGCTGCGGCGGATCGCGGCTGTCGAAGCTGGGCGAGGATGTGACCCGGACATTGGAAGCGATCCCGCGCCGTTACAAGCTGATCGAGACGGTGCGCGAGAAGTTCACCTGTCGGGATTGCGAGGCGATCACGCAGCCGCCGGCGCCGTTCCACGCCACGCCGCGCGGCTTCATCGGTCCCAGTCTGTTGGCGATGATCCTCGTCGATAAATTTAACCAGCATCTGCCACTCAATCGTCAGAGCACGCGCTTCAAGTGCGAAGGGATCGACCTGTCGACGCAAACGCTGGCCGATCAGGTCGGCTACGGAACCTTCGCCGTCATGCCGCTCTTCGAGCTGATCAAGAGCCATGTGTTCGCCGCCGAGCGGCTTCACGGTGACGACACCACCATCCGCATTCTGGCGAAGAGCAAGTGCACGACCGGACGGATCTGGACCTACGTGCGTGACGATCGTCCCTTCGGTGGCACCGCGCCGCCGGCGGCGGTCTATTACGCCTCCGGCGACCGGCGGGGTGAGCACCCGCAGAAACATCTGGCGCTGTTCAACGGCATCCTGCAGGCGGATTGCTATAACGGCTTCGAGCCACTGTTCGATCCGAAGAAAAAAGTGTTGCCGATCACGCCGGGATTTTGCCTTGCGCATGCGAGACGGAAGTTCTTCGAGCTGGCCGACATCGGAAAAAATGCGCGGGAGGGCAAGAAAGGCAAGCCGATCTCCCCGATGGCGCTGGAGGCCGTCAAGCGCCTCGATGCACTCTTCGCCATCGAGCGCGAGATCAACGGCCTGACCGCCGCCGAGCGAGTTGCCGTGCGACAGCAAAAGAGCAAGCCGCTGTTCGATGAGATGCACGAGTGGTTGACCACGGAACGCGCTACTCTCTCTCGCGCCTCCGAGGTCCGCGGGCCGATCGATTACATGCTCAAGCGCTGGACCGACTTCGCCCGCTTCCTCGATGACGGCAGAATCTGCCTGACCAACAACGCGGCGGAAAGAGCGCTGCGTGGTATCGCTCTTGGACGACGTAACTGGACCTTTGCCGGCTCTCAGCGCGGTGCTGACCGTGCCGCCGTCATGCTGACACTCATCACAACCGCACGCCTCAATGACGTTGACCCGCAAGCCTGGCTCGCCGACATCCTCGCGCGCATCGCCGATCTGCCTGCTTCGCGCCTGCACGAGCTGCTTCCCTGGGAATGGAAAAGGCTGCGCGAGGTCGAAAAGCCCGCCGATCAGCGGCCCGTCGCAGCCTGAACTGTCCTCCATCATAACGCAGTCACGACTGCTCGCGCGAGAGACCGTTACGCGGCCTTCCTCTGATGCGTACGGAACACCTCCGGCTCTTGAAGCTTGAACCGGACGTAGATAGCGACCGGCACGATCACTAAGCCGAACACAAATGGCAAACGCCAGCCGCCCGCCTCGATCTGGGCTGGGGCCATGGAAAGGTTGATGACCATGACAACAAATGCGGCAAGCAGGAAACCGATTTGCTGGCTTGAGGCATTCAAGCTTGCATATAGGCCTCTCCAACGGTCCGGCGCGCTCTCGACCAGAAGGGCTGTCGCGTTGCCAAGTTGGCCGGAGCCCGAAAACCCCTGCAGTAGCCGCGCAAACACAATGAGCAACGGTGCCGAAACTCCGATGGTTTCATAAGTCGGTGTTAGCGCCATAAGGCCGGTACCGATGCCCATCACAGACATCGCAAGGCAGAGTGCTGCCTTGCGACCGATGCGATCAGCATAAAGTCCAAGGACGATTGCCCCAGCAGGTCGCATCGCTACCCCGCCGCCGTATGTGGCAAGTGATAGAAACAGGGATGTGAATTCATTCTCAGCGGGAAAGAACAGCTTAGCCATCGTGATGGCGAGCACGCCATAGACAAAGAAATCGTACCATTCGAACAGATTGCCGATCGTCGCGGCGATGACGAGATGTCGACGCTTGAGGTCGAACGCATCAGACACGGGGGCAGCGATGACTTCAGGATTAGACATGATGAGTCTTGTATGAACTTTTGGCGTGACTTTTCTTGCGTGTTCGCGAATGGTCAGGCCCGGGCTTCGAGATCGCGAAGCAGACGCTCCGCCTCGATCAGATCGGCAGTCCCGAATCCCTCAGTGAATCGCTCGTAGACATCGGCAAGCAGATTTCGCGCTTCGTCTGCACACCCGTGATCTGCCCACCGGCGACCCAATGCTATTGCCGAACGGAGTTCCCATCCGAGGGCGGACTGCCGCCGGGCGCAATCGAGCGAATCCTTGAGCGAGGCTTCGGCTGTCGGCCAGTTCGCCGGCGAGGCCGCCATCAGCACTGATGCCCGAGCCCGCAGCAAATCGGGCAGTTCGAAGGTTTCGGAGCCGCGTGCGGCGTCGGCCACGATTGCGTCGATGATGCTGATTGCCTCTGTCGAGTGTCCGGTGCAAGCCAAACCTTCTGCCAAGGCCCGAGAAAATGCGGATGAGAGGATATATTGCCGCTCGGTTTGCAGGATCGACAGCGCGGTACGCAAGGCCTCGATACCAAGCTTTGTCTCTCCTCTCGCTAACATCAGCTCACCCCGCAGACCTAGACCGCAAGCACGGTACGGCGTGAGCGAATACCTGGCCGCATAAGCGATAAGCCGTTCAATGAGATCCCCTGCGATCTTATAATCTCCCCGCCATAGTAACACCTGCGTAGCATAGAGAAGAGAGATGCAAAGCGTGACGGGGTGCTCTTGTCTTCCAGCAACGTCAATGGCCTTATGTGCGAGTTGAGCCGCCTGATCGGGAAGGCCTCGGTCCCATAACGTCCGCGCGTACCCGATCAAGGCTCTCACGTAGTGATCGTATCCGAAAGAATGTACTTCGCTCAGGCTGGCGGCGGCTGCACGCTCGAAGCCGCTTTCAAAGCTATCCTGCGCCGCGGCGTGGTTTCCCACCAGACGATAACTCGCTCCGAGCATCCACTCGGCCATCACGGTCTCGCGCGGCCCACCAGTTTCCCTGGCCAGGGAAGCATAGCTTTCCGCTGCCACCAGCGACCCGCCGAAATCCGCAAGCCGAACCCGGTAAAGATTGAGACCGGCCAGCAATTCCAACTGGTACTCGTTATCTCCAAGGGACTTGGCAAGATTGAGACCGCGCTCCAGCGCCGTACGCACCTCGTCGCTATTGCCGTTAACGTAGGTCGAGGATATCGCCAATGAGAGTTGCAGAGCGAGTTCGAGCTGTGTTCCACAATCTTTCTCGCTCAACGCATGTATCGTTTGCAGGCACCAGCGCCGGCACTCCCTCAGCATCGACAGCCCGAGAAACAGTGGCACCGCCCCGGCACTCAATTCCACACCAACAGAGGTGTCGCCTGACGGCGAAAAACTCCATTCGAGCGCCGATCTGATGTCGCCTACCTGCCGCGAGCAATCGGATAGATCGCGCTTTTGCAACATGTTGGTGCGCATCCCCACGAGGCGCTCTGCATAGTAAAGTCCGTGTCTCCGCGCGATTGCATTCGCCTCCCCCCGCTCTGCCAACTTGACCGCAGCATAGGCTCGTGTCGTATCAAGAAGCCGATACAGGCTTGGGCCCTCAGTCTGCGGAACCGAGACAAGCGATTTGTCGACAAGGCTCGCGATCACATCAGCGACGTGCAATGCGTCGCCGTCCGGCTCTACGACGGCCCGCGCCATTTCTAGAGTAAATGCACCGACAAACACGGAGAGCGCGCATAGAATCGCTCTCTCGCGTTCTGATAACAGATTGTAGCTCCAATCGAGTGTCGCCCGCAGCGTCTGATGGCGAGGCACGCTACGCCGCCCCTGCCAAAGGAGCATCAAGCGATCGCCGATCAGCTGCGCTAGTCCGGTGATGCCATATTTGCTTGCCCGGCTGGCTGTTAGCTCGATTGCCAAGGGCATCCCGTCAAGTTGACGACAAATGGTCGCTGCGACAGGTGCCTCCTCGTCGGTGAGATCCCGCCGATATCCACCGGCAGCCGCACGGTCCATAAAGAGCTGTATGGCGGGAGAGGACAGCGCCTTGGCCGCCGTCAGCTTGATCCCGCTTTGCGGATAGTCGAGAGATTTGAGCAGATGGACGTTCTCTCCTTCGACCCTCAATGCTTCGCGGCTAGTCGCGATAATGTGCACAGGCAGCGCTTCGCGAAAGAGCCCCTCAGCCAACATAGCTGCAGACTCAATCACGTGCTCGCAGCTGTCGAACACCAGAAGGATACGTTTGTCGGCCAGGAATGCTAACAGTCGCGGCAGGGAGTCTTGCGTCTGCGCCAGGCATCCCACCGCCGACGCGACGGCAGGAACGACAAGCGCGCCGTCCTGGAGCGCACTGAGGTCGACGAAGCAAATCGAGTTACGGAAGTCAGCCGCCATCGCGTGTGCGACGGCGACCGCCACAGTTGTTTTGCCAACTCCGCCGGGCCCCACGATGCTCACAAATCGTTGAGACGTGACCTGCGAACTCAACGATTTAATAGCTTCATCGCGGCCGACCATCCGCTGTAAGCGCGCGGGCAGAGTCGAGACTTTATTATGCCCGGCCGATGCACTCTTGGACAAGTCCTGTTGCGTCGAGTGCTGGACCGATGCAACAAAGGAATAGCCTCGTCCGGGTACATTGGCGATGTAGCGCGCGCCCTCCTGGCCGTCACCAAGCGCTCTGCGGAGCGCGGCAATTTGGTAGCGAAGGTTCGACTCTTCGACGAAAACGTCACCCCAAACCTGCTTGACTAGTTCTCGGTTGCTCACGAGCTGTCCCGCCCGCTCGACCAAAGTGATCAAGATGTCGAAAGCACGGCCGCCTAACGGCACCGGCTCGTCCCCCTTCGCCAACAGTCTTTCGGACGGTATTAGGCGGAACGGGCCGAACCGGAATCGCTCATAATCCTCGGTCAACGCGACCTCAACGTTTCCCCATACTAGCTACTATTCAATATGCGCTGGTGTCGGCTGATACATCTAAATCGCGCTCGCCTCCTTTGGTGTCTCCAAATGGTCTTGGAGCTTCCGTAGATTGGCCTCCGCCGCCGGCAATGGAAATCACCCTTCGTCATAGAGTCGATAAACGATCGTTATTGCCGCTCGCCGTGCGGCGCGATGCCGTAGCGAGGAATGCCACAATCGGCATCACACCTCGAGACCGACGTGTTTATTCAGCAGAGACTTTCAAGCCCGTTCAGTCGCTGTATCGGAAATCAATACCGTCGCATGAACTCTATTGCTGAACCGGTCTCTGGATGTTCGCGAGGGCTAGGATGCCGGTGCGACCGTCGCTGGATCGACGACGCGGAATGTTCCGCCGTTGGGGGGCGCCTACGCGATTTCCATGCCGGCGATACCGCTCTGTACCACCGCATCGCCGACGTGCGGGAGAAAGAAGCGCACCAGTGTGCCGGCACCATGCTCTCTATACCGATGGCGCCGCCTCGCGCTTCGGCGAACCGCTGAACCTAGGCGAGTCCGAGGGCCTGTGCCGCTGCAGCGACCTTTGTCATGAAGTAAGAGGTGGATACCTGCGAGAGGACTCCTCGGTCAGACTTCCCCGTCGTTGATAGCGAGGATCTCGACGAACCCCGGGATCGCGCCGGCGTACGACACGACGTTACGCACCACGACGGTGATCGCGCCGCCGTTCGGCATAGTATCGGCCGCCCTGCGATGTGGAACGCGAACACCTCATTGCGGTCGTTCAGCATATTGCGCCGGATTGCCTGCACCAACTATCAAACGAAGATGTGAGGAAACCTGAGCGAACGACGGACAACATCGAGATAAGCTGCTTCAAGCGTATCGGCGCTAGCAAGATGATTGCGCCACTCGATCACGGCACTCCAATTCTGTTGCGCATTTGCGTCCGCAATGACCGAGATCTGAGAGCTCGCGACCGGGCACCACGGGTCGTCGAGCGGAAAAAGCTCGCTACGCACCTGGCTGAGGGTCTTGGTTAAATGGTCGGACATCAATTCGACGGTCATCGACACACCGGGCATCTCAAAAAATGGACGATGTGCGCGGTCATGCGGACATCCTGGCCGCTTCGAGGTGGTTGCGATACTCTGCTTGGAGAGGCGATTCCGTGTGAGCAGACCAGTCGCGCAGACGCGCAACCTTTACGAAGGCATCAAGCGCCGGTGAGTAGCGGCGGCCCTGCACGGTAAGAAGCCGGACCTTTCGGCGTACCGGATCCCCTTCGATCGGAAGCGCCTTTAGGGAGGGTAACCGGGGCATATGCTCGGGAGCGAGGACTATTCCGAACCCCGCGGCCGCCAAATGCTGCAGGTGCAAGTCCCGGCTGCTGCGGTGATTGTGGTTTGGCGGCGCGTCAGGAAAGCAGAAACGGTGAAATTTCGGAGCCACGTCACAGTTGAAGCGATCCAGAATCGTGGCTTCGCGAAGCGCTTCCATTCCAATCACGGGAAGATCCGCAAGTTCATGCGACGGAGCGAGAACTGCGACATAGCGCTCTTCGAACAACGCCCAATCGTCGATCCGTTCGGGCTTATCGTCGAGATCACCAACGATGGCGACGTTGATGTCGCCCTCTAACAGAAGTTCAACAAGGCGGCTTTGGGGCTCTTCTCGAAGCTCGACATGGAGGCCAGGCACAAATTTGCGAATTTCAGCGATAGGCTCAAGAACAAGCGAAGCGGAAATGGACGGGGCGAGACCGATAGCCAGAGGAGCCACCTCCTTTTGCTGAAACTCACGTGCGCGGCGTCGAACGGCCTCCGTTGATGCAAGTGCGCGCTCAAGCATGGGCAGCACCGCGTACCCCAAGTCAGTCAGATGCGTGAGTTGACGTTCTCGGTATATGAGCTCGCCCCCAAGTTCCTGCTCCAGCTTTTGCACGCCTTTGGTCAGTGCCGGCTGCGTGACGTTACACACCTCCGCAGCGCGCGTGAAGTTCAGCGTGTTCGCGAGAGCTAGAAAGTACCGAACCTGGTGGAGCTTCATTGGATGTTCACCGTCAACTAACTTCGTGATTTGCGATCAAGCAGCGAACTAAGCTGTTTCCATCTGGCTTTCGGCCGCCACCGGTAAGTAGAGCTTTATGGATGTGCCCTGTCGCGGCGTGCTGTGAACTTCAATGTGGCCGCGCGCCTGATCAACAAAATGGCGTATCATGGGAAGTCCAAGCCCTGTTCCAACACCTTGAGGTTTCGTCGTAAAGAATGGTTCGAATATCTTTTGCAGGACGTCGGAGGTAATGCCGCATCCAGAATCGGTGACGCATAGGGAAACATACTCTCGGCCATTGTCGCCTTTGGGCGAGTAAGTCTTGCCGGTCTCGATTGTAATAATACCTCCCTTGGGCATAGCGCCTCGGCTGTTTATCACCAAGTTTATGATAGCGCATTCGAGCAGGTGAGGATCACATCGGATCCGAGTTGCTGAATCCGATAAAGCCAAGCGTAGCACGATTCCTTCTCCGACGACGCAGCGCAGCAGATCACTTATTGAAAGCAGGGCATCGTTAAGTTGAAATAGAGTGTCTGATTGATGATGCGTTTTACGTGCAACGGTCATGAGACGATGCGCGAGTTTGCCGGCGCCAGCTAATGACCGTTCTGCAACTTCTATGAGAGAACCGAGGTCAGACGTGCACCCCGTGGCAACGCGCGCGCGTATCAGGCTGAGGGCGCTGGCCATGCTCTGCAATCTATTATTAAAGTCGTGAGCAACCCCGCTTGCGAGCAGGCCGATCACATGCATGTCGTTGTCTCGCCGAAACGTCTCATGGAAGTTCATGCAATTCGCGCCTCCAAGCGCCAGCAAACATGCGAGCCACCGTTCGCCTACGGTCGTGCCCGCATGCTATGCAAGCACCGTGGCTAGCCGTTGTCCGGTGTGTGGCTCTTTTCACTGCGCAGTAAAGTGCCAAGGGTTCGGGCCGGATGCCCGTTAGAATCTGCGGGAAGTTGTGAGATCGAGGAGGCGCCTCACTAATGTTTGTTCGCCGTCAGCGCCGTTGAGACAAATTGAAGGATTTGCGGAGGGAGGATTTCTGGTTCATCGTAGCCACCAGGAGCGAAAATAAAACAAGAATCCGGACCGGTACGCGCTGTTCAGCGTAATAGTTGCGCGTTCTGCTGCGTAGTAGCCCAGGTAGGCGCACCTCTCGACCCGCTCGCGTGGTGGTGCGCCTTACGCAGAGTAACTATCCAAATCTCTGGAGCACCCGCTTATGCCCAACAATCCCTTCACCAATGCGTGGCAATTCCTGACCGCGAATACGGGTGATTATCTCCGTCTGGGAAACTGGCGCTATTTGGTCCTGGCACTGTTCTGGGCATTGCTGATCGCCGGCGTTGCAGTGGCGTTTCAGAATTGGCGGGAGGATCCGGCGCAGCGTACTGGCCGACATCTTGGAATCTGGCTGGTCCGCGTCCTGATCGGCTGCATGTGGTTCCAGGGCATGTTGTGGAAACTGCCGCTGCCCGTGTCCGACGGCCTGCAATATTGGACCGAACAGGAAACGACCCATGCGGCTTTCGAATTTCACCGCACCTTCATGAAGGACGTCGTGTTGCCTAACATGACGATCTTTGGACCAATTGTCTTTCTTGCCGAGCTGGTGTTTGCAGCATCGATGATCCTCGGGCTTGCCGTGCGGGTGGTTGGCGTGCTGGCCATCGCCTATGTGCTGCAACTGTGGCTCGGCCTCTATGGCAATCCGGCAGAGTGGCCGTGGACGTATATGTTTCTGGCCTTGCTGATGTTCCTGTTCGTGGTCGAGAGCGCCGGCCGCAGTCTTGGCCTTGATGCTTGGTTGCGTCGCAAAGTCCCTGCCGTGCGCGACAAGAAGGGCTTTATCGGTTGGTTCCTCTACATCGCAGGCTAGTTGCGGAAGGATGATGCTGGATCACCTCGTGAGCTGATAGAACCGGACGACGGCGCCGGATGCTTGGCAGGCAGATGATCGCACTGGTGCGCGCGGCGATGTTTATTGCGGCGCTGGACGCAGCTCGCGCATACGCTGCCGACATCGGCTACCTGGCTCCGCCTGGAGTCCCTGCAAAAGAGTTTCCCTCGCCTCGGCGTCCGGTTGCACAGATCGTCAGCCCGACCCGTGGCTCCGAGGAGCGCCGCGATTCACTGAATGAGACCGGCGAGATCGCCCGTCTTCTTGAAGTCAAGCCAGGGATGACGGTTGGCGATGTCGGTGCCGGTAACGGCTACCACACGGTCCGGCTCTCGCGGCTCGTCGGTCCCGCCGGCTCTGTCATCGCCCAAGATGTCACGCGGCATTACCTCATCGCGCTCGCCAAGCGAACGCAACGCCTGAAGCTGACAAATGTCATATTCGCATCGGGCGAACCGCACGACCCGCGCCTGCCCGCTTCCCTGCTCGACGTCGCCATCCTCGTGCACATGTATCACGAGATAGCTCAGCCATACGCTTTCCTCTACAATCTGGCGCCCGCCTTGAAGCAGGGCGCGCGGGTCGGAATTGTCGACCTCGAGCGCCCGACGTCGGAGCATGGCACGCCAATTGAGCTACTGCGTTGCGAGCTCGCCGCCGTTGGCTATCGCGAGATCGCCACGTATCAGCTCGCAGGCGATGGTGGATATCTGGCGGCGTTTTCTCCACCTGAGGAAGGAAGCCGAAAATCTCCCCGGGACATCGTTGCCTGTGGTCATCGTACCGGCCCCCGTTGATCTAGCCACGCCTGTCTGCCGGAAGCCTCCGGTGTCGGAGTTCAAGGGCGAGGCGGACGAACGTCGCCGAGATGGACCATGCCGCCTTGACGCCAGCGATAAGATTGCCGGAGACCTTCGATACACCGCCGATCCGGCGCCGCTGCCCGACAGCGATCTCCAGCGCCGGCAAGCGGGCGACCGCGACCCGCATCAACATTTCCAGGTTCCAGCCATACGTCTCTTCTTTCATGCCGAGACGTCTGAGCTCATCGCGCCGGATGGCGCGAAACGGCGACAGATCGGTGAAGCTCGCGCCATAGGTCAGCCGCAAGAGCAGACTGCCAACATGGGCCGCGACGACCTGCTGCGGCGTCAAGCTGCCGGGCTCGCGCGAACCGCGAACGCGCGAGCCGAGAACGAACACAGCCTGCCCGGCGGCGATCGGCGACACCAGATCAGAGATGAATTCCGGGCGATCGCTGCCATCCCCGTCGAGGAAGACAAGAATGTCGGCGTCATCGCGCACGGCGGCGATGCCTGCCTGGATGGCGCGACCGTAGCCGCGTTGTTGCTCGACAATCACGCAAGCTCCGGCGGCCCGTGCCCGCTCGGCCGTGCGGTCCCGCGAACCCCCGTCGACCACGATGACTTCACTCACCCTCTGTCCCAGCACCGCAGCTACGACCTGGCCGATTGCCGTTTCCTCGTCGAGGCATGGAATGATCACCGAAACGACGGGCGGTTGGCACGATGCAGGCCGCTTCCCGTCGATCTCGTGGCTCACCTCGCTCACAGGCTCCAGCGCAGGCCGCAATTGGCGCAGCTCTTGGGCGGCTTGTCCGACAGGAGGGCCGCACGAAAGTCCCGGTACGCCGGTCCGTTCCAGATATCGTGCAAGGACTGCTGCCCTGCATGGCCTAGTGTATAGTTGTCGTAGCCATGCTGCGAAAATGGCGCGATACAGCACGGCAAGGCGCGGCCATTGGCCGTGAAATACATCAGCGACCAGGGCCGCCGGCAGAGCGACCACGGCGAACCGTCACCGCTGCTCTTTAGACTTAACCCCGGCTCGCTCGCTGCGCCCGATGCGCTGAAGGCCACACCAAGCGAGCGTGCGAGATCCTCGGCCTGTTTCAGATACACTGCCTCCCCCTCAGTCAGACGTTCGAACAACGCCTGATCGGGACGCGCCTTGCCGATTGCTGCTTCGTCGAAAAACACGAGCCGTTGCAGATAAACTTCTTTGACACTGATCTCCGCCGCAACTTTCACAAAGGCCGGGAGTTGCTCGACGGTCTCTTTCAGGCCGGTAAGCCAAACAGAAACTTGCGGCCTTGTGTGACCCTCCCGCTCCTGCAACTCGCGAAATGCACGCACGTTGCGGATGATACGACCGAAATAGTCCCTGCCACGGATCGCCTTGAAGCTCTCGCGATCTGATGCGTCAAGCGACACACGCAACTCATCAAGTCCCGCGTCGATCAGCGCACGGCCGTTGCGCTCGCTGAGCACTGTTCCGTTGGTGTTGAACAGGACGTAAACGCCGCGCTCCTTCAGGTACCTGACCATCCGGGGCAGGTTGGCGACCAGCATCGGCTCACCGACGCCGTGCAGCACCGCGCGCGAGAGGCCCGGAGCCTGATCGACAATCGACGTGAACAGGTCCCAACTCATGTCCGCCGGCGGCTCGAGTTCCTCGTAGGTGCGAGGACAGGTCGTGCACAGCAGGTTGCAGCGATTGGTGACTTCCAGATAAAGACAGACCGGCGGACGCGGGGCGATCTCGGTGCGTTCGCCCATGACCGACTCGTGATATCGGCGCGGATCAAGCGGCGCGCGACCGTTCTGCGAAAGGCTCATCGCGATGCCTCTGTATCTGCAATCCGCTGCATGCGGGCCCTCCAGGCTGTGAAGGCGCAGGCTAGGAAAAGACCTCCGAACAGAATTGATTTGGTCACTATTCTCGGAATTTTGGTCACTATTCTCGGAATGTAGAAATCCCGATCGAGCTGTTCGGACAGCAACAGCGCGCCGATCGAAACGACCCAGGTAGATGCCGATCCACGCAGGGCGACAAACGGCATGATGATCAGAAAATACCAGGGATAGTTGGGCGACAACAACAACAGCGTGAGGAGTAACAGCATATTGATGTCGGCAAGCGTTGACACGATCGTGCGGTCAGAGCTGCGGGCCACGGAGAGCCCCTTGAACAGGAGGACCAACGCGGCCAGGGCGACGTAGACGATAACAACACCTTGATGCTCGCCAAACAAAAGGCGCCAGACGGACAGCAGCCAGAGATCGTTGCCGGCACTGATCCCCTCTTCCGTCAGATAGCCCTTGGTCAGGAATCCGAGAACGCCCCAGCCAACCGACAAATAGGGAAGATAACAAAGCGCCACGGTGGCGATCACGACGAGTGGCATCCTGAGGTCCCAAGGGCGCCAAATTCCGGCCAGCACCGGCGCCGCATAGGGCTTCACCAGCACTGAAAAAGTGATCACGACGGCTCCGCGGAGAGCGTGGCCCGTCAGGGCAATCCACAGCCCCAGCAGCATCAGCGCAACCATCAACGCATCGACATGGCCGCTGTTGGCAATCTCCCACAGGGGAAGCGGGTGCCAAAGATAGGCGATCACGCGCGTCACCCGACGGTTCATACGCCGCAACAGAAGCATGATCAGGGTGACGGTGACTGACTCGCACCCCTGCAGTGCAAGACGCATCGTCGTCACGCCTTCGCCGATCCGCGTGACAATAAGAAGAAGAATTGCGCCACCGGGGGATAGATGGTGACGGCGATATCAGCCCGGTTGATGTGAGGAAAGATCGTCCCATCGCGCAGAAACGCCAGCGCGTCATCGGCTGGCATATAGCGATAGGGATTGATGCCAGCGGCCTGCACCTTGCCGTCCCAGACATAGCGATAAATGTCAGTGGACAGAAGTGGATCGAACAGCAGCGCACAGATTCGCAGCGCAATCCGGAGCCCCAAAACAAGCAACAGGGCTCGATCAGGCGGCGCGCGCTCGACCAGGCGTGTTGCTACGATCGTCAGCAGACCTGCGGCGATGCTCAGAGCAATGAAAGCATTGTCACCATAGGCCTCGAAGGCAAAGGGTGTCACCAGGGTCAGAGCCACCAGAGCCGCACCGATGCTAGCCAACAAGTGAAGCGGAGGCATGTTGTTGGCGGAGCGCGCAAGTCGATCGAATTGACTGGGAACAGCCACCGGCATTGGCTTCATGGATCTATCTGCGGCGCGGCCTCGAGAAAGGCCCGGCTCGCCGGGGCAAGACCACCGCCACGAAAAGCGCGTGGAACTGCCGGACAGTTCGTCCCTAAGCCAACCCAGCGTTTCAACGTCGTCGATATCGTACCATTCCGGAAGCAGCGTCGTCGCAAGCCCGATCGCCGTAGCGCGCTCGCATGTGCTGCGAGCCACAGTTTCGGTTCCCCAGGCAATTCGCGTGAACAGCTGCCTGTGCGGGTGTTTCAAGCCGATAAGATAGTAGCCGCCATCGCTCGCCGGCCCGAGCACCATTCGGTCGCCTGGCTCGCGGAGGATTTCAATGGCCTGCAT
Source organism: Bradyrhizobium sp. USDA 10063 (assembly GCF_054063735.1). NCBI lineage: Bacteria > Pseudomonadati > Pseudomonadota > Alphaproteobacteria > Hyphomicrobiales > Nitrobacteraceae > Bradyrhizobium > Bradyrhizobium sp. USDA 10063. Next base: position 4,184,874 of record NZ_JBSSGP010000002.1, read on the forward strand.
CAGGAAACGGGTAGGAAGGGTCGGGCTGTCGCCATTGACGAGCAAGACGCAGTCATGCCCATCGATCAGCAGATCGCGCGTGGCACCGAACAGAACGTCACCTAGATCGTCGCCAACCTGCAGCATGAGCCCGAACGTTGCGGGAAGAAGCTCCCGCATGATGTGTTCGACTCCCGCGGGCGCATAGACACCATACCCGCGCCGGCCGAGAGTCTCAGGGACCGCGTCAATGGCTGCGGCGACGTCACGCAGAAAGCAGGAGGAGAGCTCCGACGCCGCAACTGCGCCAATGGCGGTCGCCAGCCGCGTCTTTGCGCGGCCGGGCTGTGGCGCCTTGCAAATAATCCCGATCGCCGCGACACTCACGGAAGGAGCCGGAACCGCAGGCGATCGGCGGCGATCGCGATCAACTGCAGCGCGTCCCGGCTACCGTCTGCTTCGCCCTTTTCAAAGTCACCATCGACGCGCCCCATTTGATTGGTCACATGGGCAAGACACAGGACGGGCTTCTGTCGGGCTTGCGCGAACGCGTAAAGCGCAGCGGCTTCCATTTCGACTGCCATCAAATTCCTTTGAACCATTGCGTCGATCGCCGGCTGGGTTTCACGGAACGGCGCGTCAGTTGTCCAGGTCGCGCCCGTTAGCACCGGCACGGGGAATTCGCGGAATGCGCCGTTGAGCGCCGAGATCAATCCGGCATCAGCATGTGAATAGTCGGACGCCGCCATATAGTGATAGCTGGTGCCTTCGTCGCGCAGGGCGCGTTCGATGACGATGAAATAAGGCGGCGGACGTACCGGCACGATCTGCCCGGAGGAGGTGACGCTGATCAGCAGTTTGCAGCCCGATGCAAACATTTCCTCGGCGATCAGCACCGCGAACGAGGCGCCGACAGCGCAGCCGACAATTCCGAAATCGATCCCGCTCCGGCTGAAGGTGTAGAGCTGTGTATGATAACAGGCCCATCCCGTTTCAAGTCCGGCCTCGCAGCAGGCCAGCAGGCTGCGCACGATGTCACCATCGGGGTCGAGAATGCAAATATCCGGGACGCGGGAGCGCCCAATCTGCTTCTGCCGGCGCGCTTCGCGCAGCAAGTTTTCCGGAGTGAATGCGGACGGCTGCCTATAATGTTTCTGCGCGAGGATGGGCGGAACGCCCCCCGTCATTTTCCGCCATCGCGGTAGAAGTCCTTGTTGCCCACCAAGTCTGTTGGAGGTCGGTAACCTGATCGCTTTCGGACCGATTTTGCTCCTTTGCCTCGACTTATCGCGGAGATCCTCGAACTGGGAAATAGCTTACGGTTATGGAATCGATAAACGCACCTGGCTTCAAATGATCGGCGCGCTTCGTTACACGACACTGCGAGGTTTTGCTCTCGACCGCCATTGCCGCGGCCAGGGCGAGTTCGTGTATCGCGGTTTCGGAGGGAAGGCGTGCGTTCGGAGACGATAGCGATTCATGCTGGCTTGCGTTGCGATGAAGCGACCGGTGCTGTGGCCGTCCCGATCTATCAGACAACTGCATTCCAGTTCGACAGTGCGGAGCACGCAGCGAACTTGTTGCCCTGAAGGAACTGGGCAACATCTATAGCCGCATCCCACTTCAGACGCTTTGGAAAGGCGCGTCGCGACTTTGGAAGGCGGCGCGGCTGCGCTTGCGGTTGCCTCCGGTCAGGCGGCGAGCGCGCTTGCGGTGCAGAATCTTGCGAAGGCCGGCGATAACATCGTAAGCTCGTCCGGGCTTTATGGGGGCACTTGGAATCTTTCCGCCAATACCCTGAAGAACCAAGGCATTGAGACTCGTTTTGTCGAACCGTCTGACCCAGAGGCCTTTGTTCGAGCCAGGGACGAGCGAACTCGCTGCTGGTATGCCGAGACGCTACCAAATCCAAAGTTGAACGTATTTGCGTGCTCGACCGGACGATCTGGGCCTACGCCGCTCGATCAATCTCAGATTGGAAAAATGCTTGCCTTGATCAGTGCGACGGTTGTCGCGAAAAAAGTAATTGCAGCGGCTTCTTTGCCACCGGCCGCCCCCGCTATAGTCGGGGTATCGCGGCAATAGCATGAAGGCTGCCTTGTTGCGCGCGATATTCTCAAACTCAATCTTGTCCTTGTCGCTCGTGGCGCTTTTGGCAACTGCCATGGCCGACCTCGTTAGCGAGTGCGAGGGTGGGCACGAGCCGTGTCACGGGACGATTGATGCATCTTCCGAATTGGAGAATCAATTAATAAAAGCGGGCGTTATTCGGAAGGAGCAACCGCTCGGTGCCGCGCATCAATGTTTCAGATTGGAGTCCGTCGCCTTATGACCATCAGTTGCGCGTCGTTGTGGGCCACAAATGCGAGATCAGCCGAGGCTCGCTAGCACTGCTCGCTATACGTTTTCGCGCGAGCGGCCATGTCCGTGTAGCCAGTTACGCGTGCGCCGACGACCTCTTTTCTCAGTCAGCAACGCAAAGCGTGATGCATAGTGAACTGGACAAAATTCTGTCGCTTTCGCCTTTCGTTAGGAAGGCAGCCGCGTTATTTGCGTCCACACCGGGGCTGGTGCTTGATCTTGCTCGTGGGTCTGGCCGCCACACGTTTTACCTTGCCAAGTTCAACGTACTCGTTGATTGCCTAGACATAGACCTCGATCCGCACTTCGTCATGCAGAAGCGGTTGGCGAATCCTCAACTGTTGTCGCGCGTTAGCTCTACGAGGTTTGATCTATCCAAGGATCCTTGACCATTCGCCAACGGGAGCATCGGAGGGGTCTTGATGATAGATTTCCTGCTTGTATCGGCCTTTCGAAAGATCGCGGATGCCCTCGCAAAACGGCTCGCCCTTCCTTGTTCAGACCGTCGGCAATCGTGGGCATTGTCAGCGAGGATAGTCATGCTCGTCAGCGAACGTTTCGCATTTTTTTCAAACGCGCCGGATAGCGCTACAGATGAAACTGTGCGCGGACGATTGAAGACGTGTTGTGGACTCGCTGTGACCAGCAAGAGCATAGCCTGGAGAGCACTTTGCTCTTTCTGGTTCTGGCCCGTTGGCGCAGACCAACGAGTTAAGCAGGCAGAGGAGCCGATAACGTGGAGATCGAAGCGAAATTCTTTACGTCCTGCGATGTCGCCTCTGATGGTGGCCTCATCTTGCTTGGTTTCGTCGATTCCAACGGACAGCCCGTGACCGTTCGGCTGTCGGTGGATCAGGCCAGCGTATTGATCATGACATTGCCCGACCTGATCGATAAGGCGCTGCAGACCCGCTATGCCGATGCCACTCTGCGCTATAGTCATGAGCTCGCATCATGGAAGCTCGAACAGTCGAGCGAGGCGAACAAAAGTCTGTTGACGTTGCGGACCGCCGATGGCTTTGGTGTCTGCTTCTCGATCAGGCGTGAACAGCGGAGCCTGCTCAGCGAAGCACTCGCCACCAGATCTCCGCTGGTCGTCTTTCGGCCGAATTAAGGCGCCGGCCGAAGCCCTTGCCCATCCGGCCGCATGCTGATGTTGTGCGCCAGATCGTCGTCAGGCCAGACGGCACCACCAGCTTCACCGGCGATGACGGTGATACTTGCGACTACGAGACGCTGTCTTGGGCACTGCGCACGGTAAACACTCGGAGTAACCAAAATGCCAAATCCGCCATTGATCCGCATCGCAATCGGCTGCACCGGTTGTCCCCGGCGGGTGGCCGAGCGCTTCTGGAGTGATGTCGCCCGGATGTACGGCGCGCATTCCGGAAGCGACCAATCCTGCAATCGCGTGGTAGCGATGTTATCGGTGTCCGCTTTGAACTACCCTCGCGGACTCAACTCGGACATTTCCCTAGGTCTGGGCAGGCCATGTGTGGACATGCTCCACGCGCAGAAACGCGACGCTTACCATCTGGGCTGGTACGTACCGCCGTCGTCGGTGCCGAATGTGTGACGCGCGTCTGAGAACGCTTCGCAGCCGCCTTCGCCTCAGGGGGTTGAGATCAACCGCCATTGGGGTTGCCGCCAACCGAGCCTCCAAGGTTGTTCGGGCCTGGATCGTTGTAGGCTGGCAATAGTCCTAGCACCACCAGAATAGAACGCATTCGATCGCTCCGATTCGGTTAATGTCTATGAGGTCAACAGGCTCAGCCGGGGCGAACAAGGAAGCCGCACGTCGAGGCGAGGCGTTACAGATCAGGTATGCAGCACCGACCGTTTTTCAAACCTATAGCGGTTCACGGTTACTCACGTTGTCGGCGCAATGCGCCATGCCGCGAAAGGTCACCCCGGCCTCATATGCAAGGTCGTCCTGCGAAAGCCCCTTGGCGTGTCGCAGCCGGCCCTCGGATAACTGCCGTGGCAACCTGAGCCCGAAAAAATGTGTCCGTGCACATGATCGTGCCCGGCGGCGGCATCTCGCTGGATGGCCAGCGCTGGGTGTCGTGCCGACCCGGCTTCTTCCTCCCCGTGCGCGTGCTCTCCCGCCTGTTTCGGCGACTGTTCCTTCAGAAGCTCGTCGCCGCGCATCAAGCCAGCCGCCTCAGCTTCTTCGGCGATCACATCCATCTTGCCGAGGCGCAATCCTTCGCGGCCTTCTTGGCCCCGCTACGCAAGGTCGAATGGGTCGTCTACGCCAAGCGCCCGTTCGGCGGGCCCGAAGCGGTGCTGGCCTATCTGTCGCGCTATACCCACCGCGTCGCCATTGCCAACAGCCGTCTGATCTCGGTCGACGATGCCGGTGTGACCTTCAAGTGGAAGGACTACCGCATCGAAGGCCGCGATCGATACAAGCGCATGACGCTCGCCACCGACGGGTTCATCCGCCGCCTCCTCGTCCACCTGCTGCCCAAGGGCCTGCACCGCATCCGTCACTACGGCCTGTTCGCCAAAAGCTCTTGCGCCGACAACATCGCACGCGCCCGTGAGCTGCTGGCCGTTGCAAAACCTGAAGGCCAGCCCACCGATGCCGCCGTCGAGCACAGCAAGCCCAGTTGTCCATGCTGCGGCGGCCGCATGATCGTCATCGAGGTGTTCGCGCGAGGAGCAACGCCACGGCATCAGCCAACAGCTCCAACGAGCCGCATCAGGATCGACGCCTCATGACCGCGTCACGGTCCTGCAAATCTGTTCGTTGTGCCCGCTGGCTCTCGACCGGCCACGGCACAGCGCGCCCCGATATCGGGCGCGCATCTCCAATCGTCCGACAGTTCACGATGTTCGATGCGATCCGCCGCTCAGTCGCCAGCCGGTTTACCGTCGCACAACTTGCTGAGTCGGCTCGATCCATCTCAGCCAGCTCGCCCGCAGCACTTAAATCCCCATAACGCCTGCCGCACCGCCCGACGTTCCCTTAAGCGCGGTTTCCTCCCTTGGAGGCTTTCGGACGCCGGCGCTCACAGCCCGCGGCACCGTCAATCATTGGGCCGGCATCCGAAACCCTTCACAATCAGAGACATCAAGCGAGGACACGCAGCCCTGCGCATCTCGGCTTGATTTAATCGGACGAACAAGTATTGGCAACGAGACCTCCTGCGAAAACACAAACGGTGCTTCTCTGCGGAGAAAACAGGCATTCGTCAGGAATCTCTCGCATGACCTTTGTAAGACTTGCAGATGCACTCGCAACGGTGCCAAGAGCATCGGTCATGCAAAGCCCTCCACAGCATTCTAGGTTGCGGTGCTTCCCGCCGATGTCTTTTTTCGGACAGAACCTTCAACTATCGGCGACATCTGCGCCAGGCTTCTCCACAGCCACAGCATACCGGCAATACAATCGTAACATCCTTTGTCCGTGCTGAAATCACACCGTAACGATTCGTCGCCATGACGATTGGCGACACAGCATCATGCAAGAACTTTCCGGCCGCGACTTTGTGCGGTTGCCCGAGGCTTTGTCATTCGACGGCGGCCGATTCAATTAGACGGCGGAGTGGGACGTGCTTGAGACCTTCGACTTTATCGTGTGCGGTTCTGGATCATCGGGTTCAGTGGTTGCAGGTCGTTTGGCTGAAAATCCTGAAGTCCGGGTCTTGTTGCTTGAGGCCGGAGGGAGCGATGACGTTCCGGAGGTGATGAATCCGGCGGCGTGGCCTGCCAATCTGGGCTCGCAACGCGACTGGGGATTTACGGCGCAGCCCAATCCCCATCTCAACGGGCGCGCCATTCCCCTCAACATGGGCAAGGTGCTCGGCGGTGGTTCCAGCATCAACGTCATGACCTGGGCGAGGGGCCACAAGAATGACTGGGATCATTTCGCCGCCGAAGCAGGCGATCCGGCCTGGGGATACGAGGCGGTGCTCGGTGTCTACCGCAGGATCGAGGACTGGCAGGGCGCCAGCGATTCCCTCCGACGCGGCGTGGGTGGCCCCGTCTTCGTTCAATCGGCCATCGACCCGCAAGCCGTGGCCCTGGCTATGGTCGAAGCAGCCCGTGGGCTCGGTTTGCCACGCTTCGACAGCCCCAATGGCGAGATGATGGAAGGCAGGGGCGGCGTCGCGATCAACGACCTGATCGTTCGCGACGGGCGGCGAGTCTCGATTTTCCGATCCTATGTGCAACCGCGACGGGGACAGTCCAATCTCACGATCCTTACACAGGCCGTGGTGAGCCGGCTGATCCTGAACGGCACCCGGGTTTCAGGCGTGGAAGTGGCCCAGGACGGAGAATTGCGCCGCTATGTTGCGCAGCACGAAGTCATCGTCTCGCTGGGCGCGATCAACACGCCGAAGGTGTTGATGCAGTCCGGCATCGGGCCGGACGCAGAACTCCGACGACACGGCATCTCGACAAGAACGCATCTGCCCGGGGTCGGCCAGAACCACCAGGACCACGTTTCTTTCGGCTGCATCTTTGAATATGCGAAACCACAGCCGATCGGCTATGGCGGCTCGGAAGCCACCCTGTACTGGTCCAGCGACGAGCGTCTGGATCTCCCCGACATGTTCCATTGCCAGGTGGAATTTTTGGCACCCAGCGCCGAAACTGCGTTGTTGGGCCTTCCGGAGCATGGATGGACGATGTTTGCGGGCTTGGCCCATCCCAAAAGTCGTGGATCGGTCCGTCTGTCCGGCCCAGATCCGCGGGATCCGGTCCTGATAGACGCCAATACGCTGTCTCATCCGGACGACATGACGACGGCGCTCGCCAACATCGAGCTATGCCGCGAACTCGGCAACCACGGTGCTTTTCGCGAGCTGGTAACTCGTGAGGCTCTGCCTGGGAAGCTCCGCGAGCAGGCTATGCAAAACTTTGCGCGAAACGCCGCGGTCACTTACTGGCATCAGTGCGGTACCGCCAAGATGGGACGCGATTCGATGTCTGTGGTTGACAGCTGCCTCAAGGTGTACGGTGTCGAGAACCTGCGCATAGCCGATGCGTCGATCATGCCAAGAATTACCAGCGGAAACATTATGGCGCCCTGTACCGTTATTGGTGAGCGGGCAGCGGAGATGATCAAGGCCGCCTGCAGCATCTAGACAAGCAGTCGTCTTCAAACTCGCCCGTAGGCGCTCGATGGCCTTCGAGGAGCAGAACGTGTGTTTAAAGATTGCGTAGAGAGGCGCGACCCGCATGGACCCGAGAGTCGAGAAAGTGGCTGTACCGATAAGGCCCGTTGTGGGTCATTCGCGTCATTTTCGACCTGTTCGTCAGATGTCTGCTTGTCCCCCTGACAGCGGTGGAATAGACGACATCCTCGAACCGTCGCTTCGGGCCAACAACCGAAATGCCCTGCTACTCTTACCTTGATTAGTATTTTCGGCGGCGTTCGCCAACTGGGTCGTCGACTACAATATCCGGCCGCCTCACTCGTCGCTGAAATACCTGACCTCCGCGGCCTATGCCGCCCACCTCACCGCAACGGACGATCGGCTGCGCAAGCCCGACCTGCTCCGCCGCTCATCCGTTGCTCCACTCGCGCCACTTGGCGTAAAAAACCCCGAGACTCTAACAGCCACCGGATTAAAGTTCAGTGGCGGGTCATTACAAATCCGATTTGGAACAAGTGTTGTAAGCCCCGCGCTGATTGCGCCCTGCAACCCCAGAGATTTGCAAGTCGTTTGCTGACACATCAATGTGGCTGGGAATGCGCGGGCTAGAACTTTAGTAGGGCGGCCAACAGTCCGCCGATGATACCAAACGCCACGACGACCAAGGTTACTATGACAAGGACGCGTGGTTTGAATGACCGCGAGACAATAGCGAGCGACGGTACGCTGATCGGTGGCAGCGTCATCAACAACGCTCCGGCAGGTCCGTGGCCGACCCCGAGTGCCAACATGGCCTGCACAATCGGCACTTCACCAGCGGTCGGGATAACAAACAACGTACCTGCAACTGCGAACGCAATGATCCAGGCAATGCTGTTGCCGATTTCTGGGCCCGCATGGGGAAAGAGCCAAGCGCGGGCAGCTCCAAGTAACAATACAAGCAAAATATACTCGGGAATGAGCCGTATCGCCATCTGCCACAGAATGAAGATCCAGCGCTTGAAAATACTGAACTTCTGTTGATTGACCGCGAGTTCGCCGAGTCGCTTGTCGACAGCTGCCATTTCTGCGGGCGTCATTATTCGATTGATCAAATATCCAAGCCCGAACACCATCAAAATGCCTAACACGAACCTTAGGCCGGTCCAAGTCCAGCCCAACACGAAGCCCATAAAAATCAGGGTTGCCGGATTTAGGACCGAGTTGCCGAGCCAAAACGATATTGCTGCGCCTGGCGATGCCAATCGTTCACGAAGGCCGACGACGACGGGTGCGGCGCAGCAGGTGCACATCATGCCCGGGACCGCCAACAAGCCACCTTTCGCGACACTGCTGAACCCAGCTTTGCCAAGTAGCCTTGCAACCCATTCGACAGGCAACAACGCCTGTATCGCCGAACCAAGCAACAGACCGAAGACCATCGCCTGCCAAACCGCCTTGCCGTAGGCTAATGCGTAGCCTACCGCGGCAGCCCAGGATGGACTCGGTGCGCTCGGATTCGCGCCCATTAAAATGGACAAACCAATCGAATGGTTCGCGGCGGCAGCAAAAGCACGATTATAGTATGGAACCCACTTCACGTAGAGCAAGCCGCCTGTTGCGACGAGCGCAAAAGTGATCGCGCCTAGCCAGATAGTGGCACGGCCTGTTTGCTCTACGTTGCTCATTAGGATTGTCCCTCAACAGGCGCGGAAGAAGTGGAACGCGCAATGATGGCCGGCAGCATTGTTGGACTTGCTGGCTTGGCACTTAACCCGCCGCGACGTCGAGTGAGGAGGCTGTTGCCTTCGTTTCTTGGATACAAGCCGGACCCGAAAGAACTGGCATAGGGGTGCGTGCGAGCCGTCGTATCGCGATCGAATAGCATGGAGAATCGCAACGCGTCTCCATTCTGCGCCGAGGCACACACCACACTGATGATTGGTCCAGATTGAGTTCAAACCAAGCTTCAGACGCTGATAACAGAAACTGAATCCCCTTCCGAGGCCAAAACCGATCGCGATAACGTACGCGGCGCAAAGCATCATGTGGAAGCAGACGCCAACTACAGTCACTACGCCGACGGGGACGCGTGCCTCCCGCTTTAGCCCCATCACGATGTCGCCGATGCTGTTTGGTAGCGTCCAAAAATCGCCCTCGGTCGCGGCGCTGTAAGCGATGGCGTCAAGAATGCGCTCAAAAGCGAAAGGGCAAACTCCATACAGACCCCAAAACTAATGGTCCACGAGACCTATCGACAGCACCGGCGACGTCAAGCTGTAAGGGATTTATAGTCGAGTTCACCATGACGTTTTGTTATCGTATCGATGGCCATCGATGTGGCTAATGGCGCCTGTATGGCGTGGTGACTCCCCGTAATCACCTTTTTTGCGAAGGCGCGATGCCGAGTTAGGAAAGAGCAAACGGGCTGGAAGTGCCGACCAACCAAAGAAGCTTGGCTGCTCGGGTTAAGAGTGCAGTGCCGCCCGCTACACTCGTCGAGTGCCTGTCTCGATAACCCGCCGTTATCAAGTCGATCGCCCGAAGGGGCGATGAAATGTGGGACCGTGGGAAGATTCGCCGCTAGAGGCCCTCAACCCCTATTTATCATCCAACGGTTCACCGTTTGATGAAAATTAAGCGGGCCTGGAACCGTGATGTGCATCTCAACGTACTTGAAACCGGCCTTTTGCAGAGCAACACTCGCGGCACGCCGCAAGGTGGCGTTGCAAGCCCACTGCCTGCCAACATCTATATGAATCGGTTCCTGAAGCATTGGCGGCTGACGGGGTGTTGGGAACCGTTCCGTGCGCACGTTGTTGCGTACGCCGACGATTTTGTCATCCTCAGTTGCGGATACGCAACTGAGGCTTTGGCATGGACGAAGGCGGTGATGACCAAGCTCGGGCTCACGCTCAACGAGAATAAAACCTCCGTGAGGAACGCTCGACAACAGCGCTTCGACTTCCTGGACTACTCGTTTGGGCCGCACCGCTTCAAAGCGAACGGTAAGCGGTATCTGAGCGCCTGTGCCTACCGCAAATCAAATCCGGGCATATTGGTGGTGCAGTCCGCCCAGAATCAGGCGACCGAGAATGCGTCCAACTGTCTCGGCGGCGCGTGATATTGGCGCGTCTTTGTGCAACGACAAATGGGTGCGCGTGCCGTTGTAATAGTTCATGTACGAGAGCAGCACGTGACGCAGATGGCGCTCTCCGAACACCACGACATGATCAATGCATTCCCGGCGGATTGAACCGATCAGCCGTTCTGCACAAGCGTTTTGCCAAGGTGAGCGAGGAGCCGTCGGACGGTCTCGAATCCCGATGGACCAAACCCGACGCAGGAATATCTCGCCGTAGGCGCCATCGCGGTCCCGGATCAGGTAACGAGGGATTTGCTCCCAGCCACACGCCTCGGTCAGTTGATTGGCGATCCATTCGGCCGTTGGGTGCGCGGTCACTCCAAACCACAGAATCTGCCGCCGTCCATGGCCCATGATCAGCAATCCATAGAGCAACCGGAACGAGACCGTCGGCACCACGAAAAGGTCCATCGCAGCGATCCCGTCAGCATGGTTACGAAGGAACGTCGTCCATCCCTGCGAGGGAGGTCCCCTCCTCCGTGCCATATACTTGGCGACGCTGGTCTGGCCGACATCGATGCCGAGCTTGAGAAGCTCGCCATGGGTTCTCGGTGCTCCCCACAATGGATTGACGATGCTCATCTCGCGGATCAGCCGGCGAATCTCCAACGACACCGTTGGTCGACCGCAACAGCGTCGCGATCTCCAGCGCCAACACAGCCTAAAACCGGCGCGGCGCCAGCGGATCACGGTATCGGGGCGGACAATTGCAAGTGTATCGTACATCTTGGGAACCAGCCGGCAGATACCTCCCAATATCAGCCGGTCAATCGACGCAAATCGAAGTCTCTTGGGATTGGCACGCCGCAGCACATTGATTTGCTGCCTCAGCATCAAAATCTCCGCCTCGAGCATCGCGCGCGACCGCAGCAGATCGATCACTGTCCCAACGATCAGTTGCATAAATCAAACATCGAGCAGTAGCATCGCCCGATTCTCGATCAACTGCCAGCGGATTGGATTTACGATAGGGACCGGGGTTCGCAGATGAGTACTGAGTGGCGCGGGCGAAGGGAATCGAGCCCTCGTATTCAGCTTGGGAAGCGCGCGTTCGTGAAACGTCGGTCTCCTCGATTGCACGGGACAAGATTCTGTCGTGCCAAAGAGTCGATGCATCATGCGCCGGGCCTATTTGTGCGCCGACGGCGATGTCGACGAGGATGTGTCGCCCCGGAGTTTGATCGCGGTCGGACGATCGAGGCCTTCAGTCAAGGATTCGCGAAAGAGATCGACCAAGGATTGGGCTGGGCGACAGACGAACACGAAGGACCAATCGGGCGTAATGGAGCGAGCGAATAGGAGACTGCATCGAGGAGACGACCGGACAGCAATTGCTTTTTACCCGGCCAAGTGATCGAAATCTGCATTCCCTGAGGCCTATGTCGGCCTCGGACCAAAGTGACGCTGTTTCAAAGATTCGGGCTTTCGCCGTCGACCCAATGATGGCAATTTGAACCGACTGCGGGTCTCCACCGCGGTTCTCCACCGTCCGAATCCCGGTGGCTCGAGAAATGCCCGGCTTTATTGGGTCTTTTGCACCTCGCGTCTAGGTGGCGGAGAGCTAGGGACTCTCATCCCCTGCAGCCCGCCGATCAGAATCCCAGAGCTGCACGCACAAAACCGCGAAGCGTCTGCGAGCCTGGCGCTATGGCCCAACTGCTAGACTTTCTCACCACTCCCAATTTGCGCAGCGAATCCTGAAACCCAGGTTGCGGGCACAATTCGATTCACGGAGGTTCCGGACCGAGAGTGCTTTCCTTTCAATGGGCGCCCTCTACGGGTTGCGAACGTTTCCGGTTGGCAACAAACGTTAGATCTCCTCTCGTGTGAGGCTGATTTGTCAGAGTCTTTTCGCGTGAGAAGGATCGGCATCCCGAGCTTTTCGGGCATCGAAGGATTCGAATGAGGAGCAAGTTTTCAAGGATTTGGCTATTCTCCGCGACTAACCGCGACGCTACCGACTTGCTACGAACTCGCGCGCCAAAAATCACGCTGCGCGTGGTTGGTAACCAAGACTTTGATTTAATGAGGTTTTCTGGTAGCGGGGGGGGGGGGGGGGGGGGGGGCGATTCATCTGATTCCCCCTCCCCCGTCGCGCTTGTTTACACCATCATACGGCAACGAAAGGCCGCCTAGCGTCCGGCGCTCGTTTCACACGAGAGGTCCAAGGTTTCGATCCCTTGTGCGCCCACCATTAGGCCTTTTCAATCATCAACTTAGCAGCCTTATTCCCTGGAAGGGTGTCCCGAAAAAGCTGGGGCACAACAGGGGTACATCGCGGCTTACAAAAATCGTTTCCTCGGGGGCTAACCCCACTGGCGCCCCATCAAGAGCGACTGCTCTGATGAGTTAAGTCGATATCCTTGGCAGGACGGCCCTATCACAAACCTCAAGGCCTGGCGGGCAAAGCTCGCGTTCCGATGAGATTCGAGACCGCCTCAGAACCACGCGCTGCAGGAAGGATGTGGGCTGCAAGAACTATGATCGCCGGATCTATATGCCCGGGAGAGACGGTCTAGTTGCTAGTTCGATACCCGCTCCCGGCATCGAACGTGCCAAAGGGTGATCGAATCACTGGAGGTGGTCGTCACATGCAGGTTAGCACCGGCGTTGATCTCGCCAAGAGCGTGTTCCAAGTGCACGGCGTGGATATTTGCGGGCAAGGTCGTCATCACCCGTCAGTTGCGGCGCAAGCAGGTCATCGACTTCTTTAGCAAGATTCCTCCTAGTCCCACGCCTGGATTTCTTCGGGGCGCGGCGTGAGCCTAGTGTTGGCAAAACCGTAGAAGTAATCGAAGCCGAGCCAGGTGGGCCACAGGTCGAAGGGGCCGGCCTGGCTCGATTACCAGGCGGGGACGTTGTGGTTCTTGCCAGCCTGAGCACCTCCGCGAACGTACCGGAGCTCTTCGGCATGAGCGAGTTGTAGCCAGGACAACCCCTGGCCAGCTCCATGACGACGCCGGTCGCGTTGGTATGGTGGTTGCGTCCGGCGAGCAGCGCCGCCCGCGTGGGCGAGCACAGCGCCGTGGTGTGGAATGCGTGTAGCGCAGCCCCGCCTGGGCCAGCCGGTCCATCGTCGGCATGGGGACCGGGCCGCCGAACGTGCTCGTCGCGCTGATGCCGACGTCGTCGGTCAGGATGAGCAGGATGTTGGGTGCGCCCTTTGGTGCGCGGACCGGCGTCGGGAAGTCCGGCGTCGAGTCCTTCGCCTCCCGGCCGATGTGACCCGTGAAGGGCGGCGGGAACGGCGGCAGGTAGTTGCCGCCGGCAGTGGTCGTCGCGCCGGGCGCAGCCGGAGTACCGGTGGTCTGCTGAGCGATCGCCGGAGCCGCATCCGCGAGGACGCCGGCGACCGCCAACCACAAAAGAACCGCTGGCTTGGTCCTGATGGCCCTCTCTCCCTCAGGTTGGGAGCCAGCTCTTCTGTGCAATGCCGCCAACGATGTCATCGCCCTCTGTTTTTGCCCCGCTAGGGGTTGAAGTTGCAGGCGCCCTCCTTGCATCCGTCGTAGCCGTTGTTGAACTCGTCATACATCAGCCAGTTGTAGCCTTGAGGGGTCGAGACCACGAGCTCCCTGTCGAGCATGACCATCCGGTACTTCCAGCCGTCGGTCTTCTTGAACCTGTCGCCAAGGGTCTTGAGGTCGTCATACGTCCACCTCGCATCGTGCGTCTGCATGACCCACGGCGTGCCTTCCTTGTCTTCGAGGACGAAGACCGGCTTGCCCTTCTCGAATCTGATTTGCGACTTTCGATGCGACTGGACCGGGTGGTAAGGGGGTAGGCCGCCGCCCTCGTGGAATTTGTAATGCGCCGCCACCTTGCCCTCGCCCCCCCAGCGGGTCTGGAATCCCTCGAAGGCGATCACCGGACCGACCGGGAGTGTGATCGAGTCGAACGTCCAGGACCGCGGGCCCAACTTGTGGGTACCAGACACGTCGTACTCGGCCTCGAGCTTCTTGGGATCGACCTTGGCCCAGAGGCTTGGCGGGCAACTGGTCATCTTGTCGGGGTTTTTGTTGAGGTCGATGCTGTTGAAGAAGACCACGGAGAAGCCGGTCTGCTCGTTTCCGGAGATCAGCCAAAGCTCACAGAACCCGACGTCGCGCTGTGACGCGAAGGTCATTTCGGTGGGATTCTTGGGAATTGGAATCGGCTTGCGTGCGTCGGCCCGCGTCGTATCCTGGGATTTAGCGTCGGGCGCTGCGAGCAACAGGGCTGCAAATAAGGCCAAGAGTGAGCCGGCCGCGCTAGTGTACTTCGTTGTTCGGTTCATGGATGTTCTCCTCTCAAGAGGCTTTCGGTCCATTCCGTCACGACACCTTCTCGACATCCGGCAATGTCCAGCTCTTATCGAGGAACGGTTTCTCCGGCCCGTAGAGGCGGAAGAGCAGGAAGAAGTCCTGGCCCGTGGGCAGCCAGTTCGACTCAAAGCCAAGGGGAGCCTTTGGCCCGAAGTAGATGTCGATGGAGCCATCGGCGTTGGCCTTGAGTTCGGCTTTTTCGTAGGACGAAGTGCCGACGCGCGCTGACTTGGGGATAAAGGCGGCAAAGCTGTCTTTGGTGCCGCTGTAAACGATGACGGACCAGAACTCGGCAGCGGGGGTGTCCTTCGGAACACGCAGCCGGTACGTTGACGAGCCGTCAAACAGCTTGCCGTCCTTGTCGCGCTGACCCATGAGATAGAAGGTGGCTTTGCCCAGATGCTTGGGTACCCAGGTCGCCCAGAACGCGAAGCCGCCCGCCCGGTGATCGAGCAGATATTGATCCTTGAACGCAAAATGGAAGCCCGATTCCAGTACCTCCTTGGGAAAGTTCGGCGCGCCCCACTGCCGGTCGGACCAATAGGGCGCAAAGGCCCTGCCCGGCGTGATGAAGTATGCCAGCATCTCGCCGTAGGCGAGCGTGATGGCGTCGTCGAGCGCCTTGGCTGCCACGGGATTCGGTTTGAATGGCTTGTCCTTCTCGATACCGATGGTGGGCAGCATTCCCATCATGACCAGGTCCTGAGGTTGCACCGGCTCTTCGTTGATGACCGCCGCCAGGCTTTCGAACCAGCTCAAGTCGTAGCCCGGTAGGGTGTCCCAGGTCTCGGGGAAGGCGTCGATATACCGATTCGGCTTCGGGTTCTTAGCCTCGGACAATGGATACGCCTTGAGCTGTTTGGAGTAGGCGACCGCCTCCTCGGCGGTGCCGCCATTGATCTGGATAGGGCGCAGCGCTGTCGAGACGTGAAAGGTCGCGGGCCGGTGGACGAAATATCCCTCCGGCACCCCTCCTTCATAGCCCGGCGGCAAAAACAGGTATTTGCCGCCTCGGCCCTTGTCTTGCCCTTCCGGCCCGACATCGACGATGGGGACTTGCCAGGTGTCAGTCGCTGTGCCGAAGAAGATCACCTTGGGGCTCGCGGGCGGGACCTCGAGGACCATGGGCCCGCCCTTCGTATTCATCAGCGAAAAGACGTACGGGGTTTGATTGTTCGGCGTCAGGAAGCCGTGCCGGGAGACCATCGGCTTCGAGAAGTAAATGATGTCTTCGTTGACGACTGCGCCCAACTGACTTTTGGCACTCTTGATCAGGCCCATCATGCTAGCGGCCGGCGCGCCCCAGATCACGGCCTGCGCGCCGCGCTGGAAAACAAGCTGATAGGTCAACTCGTCGCCGGCCAGCAACTGCGTTCCGGTCTGCTGCTGCGCCAGCGCCGGGGACGTGCCGAGGATGCAGCTCGTCGCCAGCGCGATGGACAGTGCGGTTCTTCGCAAGCTCATGGGATGGCTCCCTTTAGATAGCGACGACTTGATGCTTCGATTCGGTCCGCGGGACTTGAGCCTCCTCCGCCTACGAGATGAATGGGGACGCTTTCACGCGACAGACGCACTGAGGTCAGCCCCGTAAACGAGCTGACCAGTCTTTTGATAAACTGCTAGCGCGCCTATCGACGGCTCCCTTGCGTCATTCCTGCCGCCGACATCTCATTCGGCCCGAGCTTCACCGTCAGCTTGTCGATCTTGCCGGTGAACTTGAACGGCACCTGATAGTCCTGGTCGTCCACCGGCGTGCCGGTGTCGAGGCAGACGTTGAAGGTTTCGTCCCACGGGAGGGTGATCGGCAGGCTGCGCGGCATGGGGTGACTCTCCACCACCTTGCCGTCCACTTTCAGGGTGCCGGTGCCGCCCTTGCCGAGTCCCGGGCCGTCGTACTCCCAGTCGAACTCGAGCGTGTGCTTGCCCGGCGCGAGCGCCTCCTTGCCCTGCCACTTCACGCGCACCAATTCGATGAGATTCCACGTGAACACGGGCCGGCCCTTGACCAGGTAAAAGCCGTAGCCGCCGAAGCGACCACCGTCGGTGACGAGCATGCCCTCGGCGCCGGCTTGCGGAATCTCAATGTCGGCAGTGATCGTGTAGGAGCGATTCAGAAGACTTGGTGCACCGCCCGTGCCCGGGAACGGCACGTTGGAGATCTCGCCCGAATAGGTGTACAGGGTCCGGTCGGCCGCGTAGTTCGGCTTCGGCGAGATGAACCTGGCGAGGCGCGTGTCGTCGAGCGGGAAGACCTGGTACTTCGTGGCCTCCATCGAGAACAGCTGCTGCATGTCGCGCAGCTTGTCCGGCATGCTGGCGGCGAGGTCGTCGGCCTGCGTCCAGTCCTTCGCGACGTTGTAGAGCTGCCACTTGAAGCCGTTCATGACGTCCGAGGGCGGTTTCGTCAGCGTCACGTCCCAGGGTGCCTGGATGGGGGGCGCCGAGGCGATCCACCCGTCGTGATAGATCGCGCGGGAGCCGAACATCTCGAAGTACTGGGTCACCCGGCGGTCGGACGCCTTGGCGTCGTCCCACGTGTACGCCATGCTCACGCCCTCGATGGGCCGCTGCGTCACGCCGTTGACCATCACCGGCTCCGGCAGGCCGGCTGCTTCGAGGATCGTCGGCACGATGTCGATGACGTGGTGAAACTGGTGGCGGACGCCGCCCCTGTCCTTGATGCGCGCGGGCCAGGCCAGAGCCATGCCGTTGCGCGTGCCGCCGAAGTGCGAGGCGACTTCCTTGGTCCACTGGTACGGCGTGTCCCAGGCCCACGCCCAGCCCACCGCATAGTGCGGATAGGTCTGGTCGGTGCCCCAGGCGTCATAGAACTTCATGTTCTCTTGCACCGACGGGTGCACGCCGTTCGCGACTGCGAACTCGCTGTACAGGCCATGCAGCGTGCCCTCGGGGCTCGAGCCGTTGTCGCCGCTGATGTAGATGATCAACGTGTTGTCGAGTTTGCCGGCATCCTCGACGGCCTGGATCACGCGGCCGATCTCGTGGTCGGTATAGGCCAAGAACGCGGCATAAATGTCGGCCTGGCGGATGTAGAGCTTCTTCGCCTCGGCCGAGAGCGTGTCCCACTGGGGCAAGTCCTTTGGCCACGGCGTGAGTTTGGCGTCTTGCGGGATTATGCCGAGCTTCTTCTGGTTGGAAAGGATGCGTTCGCGCTGGCTGTTCCAGCCCTCCTCGAACAGATGCATGGCGCTGATCTTGTCCACCCACTCCTTGGTTGGATGATGCGGCGAGTGGGTGCCACCCGGCGCGTAGTAGATCATGAACGGCCGGTCCGGCTGCACTTCGTTCAGCATCTTGATGCGCCCGATCGCCTCGTCGGCCATCGCGGTGATCAGGTTCCAGCCGGGCCTGCCGAGATAGGGCTCGACTGGCGTGGTGTTGCGGAACAGGTTGTTCGGCTGCCACTGGCTGGTGTCATCGCCGATGAAGCCGTAGTAGTAATCGAAGCCCTTGATGGGTCCGGTCGCCCAGTTGTGGAACGGCCCCGCTTGGCTTCCCTCCCACTGCGGCACGTTGTGGTCCTTGCCGTACCACGAGGTGTCGTAGCCGTTTTGCCGGAGGATCTCGCCGATGGCGACGGCGTCACGGGGGATGACGCTGTTATAGCCGGGGTAGCCCGTCGCCTGGTCGACGACGACGCCGGTGGCCACCGAATGGTGGTTGTGGCCGGTGAGGAGCGCGGCCCGCGTCGGCGAGCAGAGCGCCGTGGTGTGGAAGCGCGTGTAGCGCAGACCCGTTTGGGCGATCCGATCCAGGGCCGGCGTCGGAATTACGCCGCCAAAGGTGGACGGCGCGGAAAAGCCGACGTCGTCGGTCATGATCAGAAGCACGTTGGGCGCGCCCTTGGGCGGCACGATCCGTGCCGGCCAATAGGGCTTCGACTGGGCGGCGTTGGGATCAATCTCGCCCCTGAAGGGCTGTGGCGGATTCGGCAGGTACCTGCCATCGATGGTGGTCGTCGCGCCGGGCGAGCCCGGCACCCCGGCCGTTTGCTGGGCTTCTGCGGAAGCACAGGCCACGGCCGTCAAGATCGCGGCCAACATCAACGTATTCGTGTTCCTGCTCATGGCATTCTCCTACGATATCAGCAGATTCGTATGGTCGGTGACTTGACGTGCAGAATCGACCGCCGCATGCCGCGAACGCATCCTCTCGGTTTTTTGATCTTACTGAAGGTAGGAGGTTTGACTATGCAGGTCCGGCAGAAGGGGCCTTCTCCTGAGCAGGGGCAACATGTCGCAGCTGTCCAGTGTATGAAAAACCCTCGCGGCGAGGCAGCCGTCTGGGCAACTTGTTCGGCCTGCGCGTCGAAACCAAGATGTACAAAAAGTGACCCGCGCGGAAGCCGCGACGTCCACGAGGATGCGCGACCACGCCCGCGCGCTGGTCAACACCGAAGTCTTCTGTCACTCCTCGCGCGAGGGCAAGTTGGCGCGCGTGCAGAAGCAGAACGCCGGCACAGCCTAAAGAAAAAAATCCCCGACCATACCGAGGGCTTCCAGGTCGGAAATACATGATCCGCCGTGCCTTCCGGAGCGTCTCAGCGAACTGTCGCATTCATGGTGATCACCGACGTTCCCGCAGGGCCATCGATGTCCTTTCCTGTCGCCCGTATCACGAACGTGTCTGTGCCGGTAAAGCCCGGGTTCGCCGTGTAGGTGTAGGTGGATACATTCACCATGCTTACCCTTCCATTCGAGGGCGCTTGCGTGATGGTGGCGCTTAGGATTTCACCATTTATGTTGAGCGAGAAGAGGCAGGTGCCGCCCGGGGAAACATCGAAATAACCCGTCGCAGGAAATCCCCAGGTGGATGCACTTCCGATGACGGGGGGCACTGGGTCTGCGCCTGCGCCGTGACGAAGAACGCGATCACTGCCACTATTGTGCCGATGCCACTGGCCGCGCCCCCCCAGAAGGCCATGCCATAATGCGCGTCGAACTTTCATTGGCTTCCCTCCATTCGATCTTGCCAACTCGCCTAGAGACTCCAGCCGGAGGAAACTTTTAGTGCTGTGCGATTCCGGCAGCTTAAGTTCGCCCATCACCGTTCAAGGCCCGGAGCCTCCAATTGTGCCCTGCTCCGCTATGGCGGCCTACGCGGCTTCGGCAATCTGTGCTGCAGTCGATCGGATTGGCGTTTGCGCGCCTTTTTTGCTTCATGATGGAGGTCCGAGTTGGGTCGATGCTGTCAAAAACGCACTGCCGCAGATCGCTTGTGTCCCTCAGCCCACCATCAGTGCGCAACTACCACACCGTATTCCTGCAGGGCTTCCATTACTCCATGGAAAACAAGTCCCACACCCATCGCGGCGACGAAAAATCCAACCATTCGAGTGACTGCATCGATGCCCATCGAGCCGATTCGCCCAACAACGTATTTGGCGTAGGCCAAGCATAGATAGGTCACAGACATCGTCGCTAGCATCGCGATTGCAATAGCGAGAAAGGAGACAAATTCGAAGTCGGAGTGTTTCACTAGCGACGTCATGCCAAGCGTCGTCGCGATTGCACCGGGTCCGCACATTAGCGGCATGGCGAGGGGCACGAATGCAATGTCGCCTTTTTGGCGACCCGCGCTAGGCGCAATCATAGAGCCGGTAGAGGAAGAGCCAGAAAAAAGTTCGAAGCCAATTCGCAACAGAACGATACCACCAACGATGCGAACCATGCTGAGTGAAACTGCGAATATTCGCAATATAAGCGTGCCAAAAATCAGAAAGAAGAATAAGAGAAGCAAAGCATAGAGACACGAGCGACGTGCAACCTGTCTATGCCGATCGTCTCCCTCGCCCTCGAGCAGCTTGAGAAAGACCGGTAGAGCCTCGAGTGGATTTATGATTGCAAGCAGCGTCGAAAACGTGCTGACGAACAAGGTCAATATTTGTCGCATATAGGCTCCTCAGAAATCCAGACTCTAGACCGCTTCGTGCAAGCGGCGTGAGTCGGATCGAAGCGCGACCGCCTCTCGCGGAACGCGACGAACGAAGGCAGCAAGAGTCCCGCCGTGGTACTCCGCGTTAGCGACGGTCGTCCGGTTTCGCGCCCGGACCCAACAGGCGCACGGCTTCCTCGACGGACTTGAAGACGCGGCCGGGTCCCAGCGCCGCGATCAATCCGATTCGGCCGGCTTCCTCCTGGGCCCGCGTATCCGACAACCGGGCCATGGCGACGGCGATGGAGCGCGACTGCAGCTCGGCGATGGTCTGCTGCAAGATCTGCGAGCCGGTATAGTCGATGTCGATCATGCCGCTCGCTTCGATCACTAAGAGCTTCACCGGCGCCGGCGCCATAGCAAGTGCGCCTATGATCTTGTCACTGATGTACTGGGCGTTGGTGAAGGTAAGCGGTGCCGCCGTCGCAAAGACAAGGACACCGGGCTCGTGCTCGCCCTTCTCGTCCCGACCAGGCGGCCACCACACCGTGCTTCCCGGCACGCGCGCAAGCTCCGCACAATAGGGCCGGGCAACGGCATATAGGCTGTAAACGAAGGAGAGCACGATCGCCAGAAGCATGCCGGTTTCGATCGGCAGCGCCACGACGAGCCCGCCGCTCGCCGCCACAAGCAGGATCTCTCGCCGGCTCCGGCGGTAGATGCGGATCATTTCGCCAAGACGAAAGAGCTTAAAGGCGATGTAGACGAGAATTCCGGATAAAGCGGCATGGGGCAGATAGGCCATCAGACTCGCGGCTAGGAGGAACAATCCAACCATCAGCACGACTGCCGTGATCGAGGCGATCTGGGAATGGCCACCGGACTCGACGACGATGGCGGTGCTGGGCGGACTTGCATCGACGGCGAACGAGCCGATCAGCCCGGTCACGATGCTGCCAGAGCCGACGCCGGCAAAGTTTCGGCTGGCGTCGTCCGGCGTACCCTTCTCCGAAGGAAAGGTGCTTGCCACCGCCGAGGTCTGCATGATGCAAACCATGGCGACTGTGAGGGCAAGTGGCACCAGATGACCGAGTTCGCGAGCGTCTGGCAGCGGCGGAAGGGCCAGGTGCGGCAGTTCGATGGACAGTGGCTCCAGTAGACTCACCCCGCGGGTCTGGAGATGGAATAGCGCAACGGCGATGCCCGCCCCGACCATGCCGATCAGCGCCCCTGGAATCTTGGAGCTGATTCTGGCCATGCCCAGGGTCACAGCCAGCACGCCGGCGCCGAGCGCCAACGTATAGGCATTGGCCTCGCCTAGGCGGCCCAGGATGTGAAATAGGCGCAGCAGCAGAGGCCCCCGCGCCTCCGATATACCGAGCAGCGTCGGAAGCTCCCCCACGATGATGTGGACGGCTATGCCAGCAAGAAAGCCTGTCGTCACGGGAATCGAAAGCAGCGTCGCAAGCCAACCGGCACGGAGCAAGCCGACGGCGAGAAGGATGGCGCCGGCCATCAGCGCGGTTAACGTCACCAGGTCGGCGTAGTGCGCCGTGCCGACGGCGGCCAGTGACGCAATCCCGCCGGCGAAGATCGGCGCGATTGTCGAGTCCGCGGCGACTGACATGAAGCGGTTCGCCCCGACGGCGGCGAATGTGAGCGACCCGGCGGCAAAAGCATACAGACCGGTCTCGGGCGGCATGCCCGCCAGCCGTGCGGTTGCAAGCTGTCCCGGGATCGCAATCGCAGCCAGCATAACCCCGGCAACAAGATCCTCCGGCAGCCGTCTGATCCTGTAGCCACGCAGCGATGCGAACAGCCAGGGTGGCATTCGGCGGTTCCGCTATCTGACCTTCTCGGCGTTTTTGCTCTGTTGCTGTCCGCCGATCTTCCGCTCGCCCTCCGCCGCGTGATACTTGCGGCGAATGTCCGCGATATCGACCCGCGTCGGCGGCAGCTTGAGGCCCATCTCACCCATCGCATCTGCGATGATCTGCGATACCGCAAGATTGCGGAACCACTTATGGCTTGCCGGAATGACGTACCAGGGCGCGTGCTTCGTGCTCGTCAGTTCCATCGCTTCCTCGTAGGCCTCCACGTATTGTGGCCAAAGCTCGCGCTCGGAGTAATCGCTCTCGCTGATCTTCCAATGCCGCGATGGGTCGTCGAGGCGCTGCTTGAAGCGGGCCAACTGCTCTTCGGGGCTGATGTGCAGGAAGAACTTCAGGACGGTCGTGCCGTTTTGCGACAGCATTTTTTCGAAGTCGTTTATCAGGTCGAAGCGCTTTGACCACACCGGCTGCGGCACGAGCTTATGCACCCGCACCACGAGGACATCCTCGTAATGGGATCGATTGAAGATCACCACCTCGCCTTTGCCTGGCGCGCGCGCGTGCGCACGCCAGAGGAAGTCATGAGCGGCCTCCTCCTTGCTCGGCTGCTTGAACCCGAAGACGAACGTTCCTTGCGGGTTCATCCCGCTGAATATGTGCCGAATAGTGCCATCCTTGCCTGCGGCGTCGAGCGCCTGCAACACGACGAGAAGGGATTGGCTGCCGTTCGCGTAAAGCAGGTACTGCAGCTTGTCCATGCGTTCGACATGTCTCTGAATCTCGGGGAGTGCCTTCTCGTGGGTCTCGTGCTTGCCCGTGTAGGAAGCGTCAATTTTCGCTAGCCGAACCTTCGCGCCGGGCTCAACTACAAACTTCCTGCGATAGTCCATTCTGGATGCTCCCAATATGCCTTACGCTGCAGCATGCAGCTGGAGCGATTGGTTCACCATGCGAGCGCTTTTCGCCTGCCGCGCGGTTCGATAGGCAGCGAGGTGCTCGGCCAGCATTCTAATCCCGCCGAGCACAAACATCCAAACGATGTTGTAGACCCACACCCATCCGATCAAGGTCCAGGGAGTCGACGGGACGAGCCACCCGAACCCGCACATCGCCACCGCGAGGATCTGGGTGAGCAGGATCGCAGCGAATAACGTCGCCGCCGGGAACGGCGGCAGGAAGAACCAGCGTTCCGTCCGGGTGATGAACAGTAGCAAATGGCCGCCAGCGACAAGTTGCAGGAATATCACCGTTCTCAACTGATCCTGGCTCACCAGTCGGAAAAAGTCCTGCAAGTACGGATGGGAGAGCACCCGGATCCCGATCAGGAGAAGCCCAAACGTCTCGACGATCGAGAACACCCCGAGCACGACCGCGACGCCAAGCAGCCGAGGCATTTGCCAGCGGATCGGCTTTGCGCTCACGGGAGTATTGTCATAGGCGATGGTCATGATCGGCACGTCATCGAGCAGCGACATGGCCACGATCATCATCGCAGTCAGCGGCGCAAACTCGAGAAAGATGGTGGACAGCACGACCACAAACATGATGTCCATGGTCAGCGCTATGCGGTAGATCGTGTAGCTGGTGATCCGTCCGAAGATGCGCCTGGCTTCATCGATCGCGTTATTAATGACGGAGAGGCCGGGCGCGGTTAGAACCAGTGCGGCGGCGCCACGGGCCGCGTCGGTGGCGCCGGACACCGCGGTACCGCAGTCCGCCTGCTTCAATGCCGGTGCGTCGTTGACGCCGTCGCCCGTCATCGCAACCAAATGGCCGCGCGACTGCAGCGCCTTTACGATAGCGTATTTGTGCTCGGGGAAGACGCGGGCGAAACCGTCCGCCCGCTCGATGGCATCGACAATGCCGGTCGGCACCTTGTTGGGATCCATGTCCTTAGGGAACGCCTCGGCGGCGGGAATGATGTGCGTGCCCATGCCGAGCTTGCGCGCGGTTTCAATGGCGATGGCAGTGTCATCGCCGGTCACCATCTTGACCCGCACGCCCTTTGCATTCGCCATCTCGATGGTGGCCTTGGAGTCGTCGCGCGGCGGATCGAACATCGGCAATATGCCGAGCAGAGACCAGGTTTGCCCCGCATCCTCGGAGCGGGCGACGCAAAGCGCGCGCGAGCCCTTGGCTGCGAGTTCATCGACGGTCGTCTTGATCCGTTGCGCGATCTCGGCTACGGGCTTCGCGAGATCGACAATTACCTGCGGCGCCCCCTTGGTGACGACGAAACTTTTCCCCTTGGCGTCGGTCACTGTTGCCGCGGTACGCTTGCTCACCGGATCGAAGGGCATAAACTTTGTCTGCTTGTAAGTTTTGATCGCATCCTGGTCCGTCAATGCTTCAATTACCGCTGTATCGATGGCGTCACGATCCTCGATCTTTGAAGCGAGCGCCGCGGCCAGGATGCAATCCTGCTCGCTTTTCTCGGAAAACAGGATAGGATCGCCGAGCGTGAGCTGATTCTTGGTGAGCGTCCCGGTCTTGTCCGAGCAAAGGATGTCGACACCTGCCATCTCTTCGATGGCAGACAGCTTGGAGACGATTGCCTTTTCCTTCGACAGCGCAAGTGCGCCCAGTGCCATGGTGATGGAGAAGACTGCTGGCATCGCAACTGGGATCGATGCGACGAGCAGAACAAGGACGAACTGCAAGATGCCGAGCGCGTCTTTCAAACCCCAGTTATCAGTGATGACAATGTCGGTATAGACTTGGACGGCGACCATGATTAGCGCCAGCGCGACAGCGATGATGATTAGAAAGTTCCCGATCTCGAACATCGCTTTCTGCGCATGGCTTATCGCACCGGCACCGGCCACGAGCTTGGCAGTCCGACCAAAGAAAGTGTTGGCTCCGGTTGCAATGACGACACCTTGCATCTCGCCTTGCTTGACGACGCTGCCTGAATAGGCCTCATCCCCGACTTTCTTCGCCACCGGCAGGGATTCGCCCGTCAGGGCGGCCTGATCGATGGAGGCGTAGTCGCCGCCCACTAGCCTCAGGTCAGCCGGCACTATGACGCCGAGCCTGATCTTGACGATGTCGCCGGGAACCAGCATCGCGGCTTCAACAGTCTGCCACTTGCCGTCTCGCATTGCGGTGGCTTCGGGGGCGAGCCCCTTCTTCAGTGCGGCCAACGCATTGGACGCCTTGCGGTCTTGCCAGAATTCAAGCGCGGCATTGAAAAACAGGAGGCCCATTATGATGGTGAAGTCGTCCCAATGGCCGATGATGGCCGAGACGATCGCGGCGGCCTCGATCATGTAGGCGATCGGCCCTGTGAAATGCCCGACGATCTTACGAAGTAGACTTTCCTCCTTTTCGACGAGGGCGTTGGGTCCGTACTTGGCAAGTCGCTGCTTGGCGTTGGCGCTGCTCAGCCCGTGGTCAGGCTTGACGGCGAGTTGGGCGAGGACTCGATCGACCGGCACCTTTTCAAGATCAATGGCGCTGGTTGTGTCTGAATTGACCTCGGGGGTGGGATCCAAGGCATGAACGGACATGGGCCACTCCAAACGATGCTACTACTCAAACGTCAGCTACGGCCGCACTAATGCCGGCGGATGGTGTGCGATCATCAGCTCCTCGTTGGTGAGGATGACCAGTCCGGATAGAAATGCGCGGGCCCCAGAGGCGTTAGGCTGGTCGTCCAGTTTCACGCCGAGCCACGCCAGCTTGCGGCACAGCGCTGCGCTGAATTGAGATTGATTTCGCCCTGATTTTTTTCACCGGCGCTACTGTCGTCGCCTGTTGTAACTGAGCGGTCATTGATGTCAGCAGCAACATTGTGCATCGCAATATCCGGAGCAGCTCGACCGTTCGTTTTCACGAGGTCCATCATGCACGGCCTCCTCAGTTCGGTTACTTCCTCCTCACTTCCGTTGTTGGGCAAAAGAAAAACGCTGAAATTTCGAGGCGCTTTCGCGCTAAATCAAGTTCGAAGCTCAAATCTAACTCCGAACTTGTAGGGCGCTATGCATTATCGGCAGATTTGCACGCTCCGTCGGCTTTGGCGTGGGCGGCGCCAATGCCGCCCTGATCGAAGCAAGCGGCATTGCCGGCACCACCGCGGCAGTCGCAATGAAGCGGCATCGTGTCGTCATTGTAAGCCTTCCGCTCCTGGCCGGAGATTGACCGCAGGGCCATGTCAGGCGCTATGCGATTTCGGCTGAAATGGGCATGCCCTCCACATCAGAGCAAAGCTCTCACGATTGAGGAGGCTGTTGTCCCCCTTTCACGCCGTTGGAAGCACAAGGAGGGGCCACTCGCCCGCACGCCGAAGGACCACTTAAAGGCCGTTCGTACGTCCCTGGCGCCGCGTTCGGAGAATTCCGAATCTGCATAGTCAGCGTTGCGAACCCGGCATTAGCTTTGCATGGCTTATTGGAAAGCAAAGCGGCCTGACATCCCTTATCGAGCGGCATCGCGCGGCGTTCGGCGAAAATCCATCGGCGACGCTGCGACGCGCGCTGATCGACAGCGCGAGAACGGAGCGCGATGAGAGTCCCTGATTCGGAGTCCGATGCGACCATGATGCGTCGTTGCGTTGCTCTCGCCCAATCAGCGGGGCAAAGCGGGGAGTACCCCTTTGCCGCCGTCATCGCTCGGCGGGGCGAATTCATTTGCGAATCCCTCAATATGGTCAGAGCCGAAGGAGACCTTACGCGACACGCCGAGATGGTTGCCATTGCCTCCGCTCAGAAGAAGCTCTTCACGACGAGTCTTGATGATTGCACGCTCTATTCAACCATTGAGCCTTGTGCGATGTGTTCTTATGCCATCCGGGAAACTAGGATCGGACGAGTGGTGTTCAGTTTGCGGTCACCGCTCATGGGTGGCCACTCGCGATGGAAGGTTCTGACCGATAGTCACCTGTCATCGGCATTGCCCGAGGTGTTTGCCCCGCCGCCCATCGTCGTGTCCGGATACCTACAACACGACGTTCAGACTGTGTTCCAGAAACGAAATCCGCTGAGCTGGCAATTTATGAAAGCTCGAAGGATATTCGTCGAGTGTTCCGATCTTGGGCATGTCGGCGTTTCGAGCACCAGGTCGCGGCTCGGCCGCTGGCCCAGTCTCGCAAATTTGGCTAGGGCTGTGGTTCTCGATCGACTTTGGCGTGGTTAGGGATCATCAGATCCGCGGCGCATGATCCCGGCGCGCCGCAGCCGCTGGCTCCCGATCTTTTTTCTCCGACAGATGTCGGACCGACGATTCGGCCGCCAGGAACGGTTTGAGGCTATGCAGAGTCTGTCGCGATCGGCGGTCGGCTGACACCTCCGCTCTGAAGAGAGTGGAAGCGATGACAGCCCCTGGGCAAGGTTTCTCAAAGGGCAAATCGTTTCCCGGCTCGACGTTCGCGAGATTCCGAATCTGCATAGCCCGTCATGCGAACCTGGGTTTAAGACTTGACATTGCTCTCGGCAGGTGGGCGATCGGCGTCCGATAGCTGCCAAGTCTTCGTTAGTCTAGCGATCAAACTCGGAAAGGCTGAAGATGAGAGACTGGCAACCCCTTTTGGGGCCAACCTGAATATTAGATGGAAGGGATGGTGTTATGAAACGTATATCACTGGCCATCGGCATGGTGGCCGCGCTCGCGGCTACCGTTGCATCGGCTCAATCGCTTAACCTGACCGGTATCTATACGTGCGTTGAAAGGTGCCGGGGAAGCCTACCTGCCCATATCACGCAGAACGGCCCTGCACTTAATCTGTTGACCGAAGGAGGCGTACCTGCACAAGCATGGCCGGACTGGTTTGCGCCGACAAGCCGGATCTGGATTGATGCCTTCAACGAAGGTGCGGTTTATTCCCCCGATGGCATGGTCATTCAGTTCGACAATGGGACCATCTGGCAACGAGGTTTGTCACCGCGACAGCGAAGATAAGGACCGCCAAGGCTCGTCCTACCCCGTTGTCCCCTGCTTCCGCGCGGACCGATCCTTTGCCGTTCTGGAACGACACGCTCGCAAAACAAGCCATTATCGAATTCTTCGTCCGTCTCACCGGAACTGGTAGCTCGGATTCATCGCACCTTCCGATTGCACGCCCTATTCGACAATGACGGCACGCTGTGAGTGGAGCAACCCAACTCGCCTTCGCGCTCGATCGCAGCCAGGCGCTCGCCCTCATGCATCCGGAGTGGAAGGACAAGTAGCCTTTCACGGCAGTTCTCGAAGGCGACATGAAGATGCTGACCGAGTCCAGTGAGCCCGACCTTGTCGAACTCATCATGGCTCCCCACACAGACGTCACAAACCAAGCATTGATTTAAGTCAAGGATTCCGCCAGTTGACCAGAGGTAATACAGAGATTATTATACAACTGCGACTTTGGGTCGCCCCCATCGCATTGCCTGCAGTGCTTCTGCAATCCGCAGCTAATTGAAATCCTGAAGCTAAGTTCTCCTGACGACCGTCGCCGTAACACCGGTTGCCATACGAAATAGTACTTTTCTGTTTTGGGTAGAACAGAAATGGCGTTGAGTAGAGTTCTTAGTTTTACCGATCCGTCGGCCTGCCAGCAGGCTATTCGGTTTGCCAACGTCGAGCTATATCCGACAGCCAAAGGAAATTTTCATGCCGAGCTTACACAGATCGGCATGAACAGGCTCTGGATGCATCGATTTCATATCGCCCTGCCACAGGTCAATACTGTCGCGGTCAGGCCCGGCCGTAGATCGATTGGCTTTCTTACCGAACCTGATTCATCACCATTCCTGCACTGTGGCTTGGAAGTCTTGCCCGGCGACGTCGTTGTCAACCGGTTCGACGTCGTACATCAACGATCTGAGGCTGACCTTCATTATGGAACGATGTCTCTTCCAATTGATGATCTGGACGCCGCTGCCGAGACAATCATGGGGCTTGGGTTTCTGAAAGCGTCGCAGAAACGAATTATTCGCCCGAACTCTGCACTGATGCTCCGTCTCTTAAGACTGCACAAAGGCATTGGGCAGCTTGCGCATGACACTCCGGATATTCTGGAGTTACCCGAAGTCCTTCGGGCGTTGGAGAATAAGCTCACTCACCTCATGGTGAGGTGCCTTGCCGAGGGCGCCGGCATAGAGCCGACCGCCGGCAGCCGTCGTCACGACACCATCGTCGCGGGGTTCGAGGAATTCTTGGAGGCAAATCCCGACCGGCCGCTCTATCTTCCCGAAATTTGCGCAGCGATCGGCGTCGCCGAGCGGACACTTCGCGCCTCCTGCGAAGAGCATCTCGGCATGGGACCAATCCGGTATCTCACTTTGCGCCGAATGCACCTCGTGCGGCGGGCGCTCCTGCGCTCGGATCCGTGCAACGCCACCGTCACTCAGATAGTTACCAACCACGGCTTTTGGGAGCTCGGGCGCTTTTCGGTTGCCTACCGCGCACTGTTCGGGGAGCTGCCGTCGTGCACCTTGCGGCGCCCCGCGAACCAGCCGGAGGTTTGTTTCAAACGCCCGTCAGTGCTCGCGGCCACGAACTTGCAGGTCGCTTGACTGTCCTGCTAGTCCCACTTTGCTCTCAAAGACGACTTCGGACGTGATGAACACGATCGGGCGGCGCCAACTGGCGGACAGAGGGCGGTGCTGAGCTCGCACGCCGAAAGCCGATCTTGCCGATTCTTTTCCGTCGGCTGTCCGGCCGTATAGCGTTTGTCTGAGCAAATTATCCGGGAAACGAGCAGCTCGCGTTTCGGTTCTGAAAGACCGCCGTCAGGCGGTCTTTCCATTGACCGTGGCGCCCATAGCCGCAGCATTTGGTCGCGATCATCTTGGACTTGCCGGACTTGCATATTCGTCACATTCCGCCATCGACGTCGAACTTCCGAACCCGCATAGCCGAAGGAGCCCAACTACGGAATGCTGCCTCCCGTCGATCAGACCGATAGTTTCAATGGGTCGCAAGAACTGTCCGCCGGTCCGACGGGACGGGGCATATGGCAGAATGCGGTACACTCACGTTCGGCTACGCTGACGGCTACACCGCCGGGTTCGGCGACGCACGTATCAATCTCACGATAACGGGTGCCGGCGATTTCGACGCACGGTTGATACGGCTGAAATTGAATCAGCTGGAAGCGTGTCGGTGCTGCGAAAGCCTTCCGCGCATCGCCTATCTTTCGTTGCCCCCCGAACGGATATTCCTGTCGTTCCCGCTCGGTACGACGTCCCTTGTATCCAATGGATTTGCGTTGCGAAAGGGTGACATGGTCTTGCACGGTCGCGGCGAGAGCACGCATCAACGATCCGAGGGTGCTTGCCAGTGGGGCTTGATATCGCTATCGGCCGAGCAATTTGAGAATTGCAGCAAGGCATTGACCGGACACGAGATCGTACCGCCGCATGCGAGCAGAAGACTCCGCCCCGCTCGCGCGGACGCATCACGGTTCCAGCGCCTCTTTAGAGAAGCTTGCCATCTTGCGGAGGCGAGACCGAAGTTGATCGAGCGCCCCGAGGTGGCAAGAGCGTTGGAGCAGGCACTGCTTCATGCAATCATCAATTGTCTCGCCGAAGAGACCGACGACCATTCCAGGGCAAGATACCATCACAACGTCATCATGAGGCGCTTCGAAGACGCCCTCAGCAAAGGGATTGATCAGAAACTGAAAATGCCTGCGCTTTGTGCAGAAATCGGCGTGCCGGAGCGTAGCTTGAGGATGTGTTGCGCCAAATTCCTCGGCGTGAGTCCGACGCGATATCTTTTGTTGCGACGTTTGAACAAGGCTCGTTCGGCGCTCCGACGTGCCGATCCTTCGATGGCCACAGTTGCGGAGGTCGCCCGAAATCATCAATTCCTGGAGCTTGGGCGCTTTGCGGTGACGTATCGCACCACCTTTGGCGAGTCACCTTCCGTCACGCTGCAGCGCGATCCGTAACGATAACCTGCCGAAAGCGCATAGCGCATCCAGGGCGCTTGGATCAATTTCCTGTCCGCGAGGCGTCCGACCGATCGCCGAATGTGATCCGGCGTGGATGGGGTTGGGCGAAGGCTGCGGCCCTGGATTCAGCAGCCAACATCGAGGAACGCAACCATGAGCTTGTTCAGAACAATCTGGGTCGCTCTTGTCGTGTTGTGCACCGCCACGACAATGGCGAGCATTCCTGCCTCCGCCCAGCAGGCACAGAAGCCCAACATTCTCTTCATCATGGGTGATGACATCGGATGGATGCAGCCGAGCATCTACCACCAGGGACTGATGGTCGGGGAAACGCCGAACATCGATCGGATCGGCCAGGAAGGTGCGAAGTTCATGGACTACCTCGCCATGCAGAGCTGCACCTCCGGGCGCAATGCCTTCTTCACCGGAATGTATCCGCTGCGCACCGGCATGGTCCAGCCGCAGATTCCGGGCAGTCCCACCTATCTGCAGCCTGGCACGCCGGCGCTCGCCAAGTTCCTGCTCGACCTCGGCTACAGCACCGGCGAATTCGGCAAGAACCACCTCGGCGACCACACCGCCGCGCTGCCAACCGCGCACGGCTTCCAGGAATACTGGGGCTACCTCTACCACCTGGACGCCATGCAGGCGGTGAGCTTCCCCGACGTCAACAAGAGCCCGACCACCCAGGCCTTTGTGTCGCCGTGCAAAAACACGCCGATCCCCGGCCTGCCTGAGGTCCCCGGCGCCGTGGATCCGAAAACGACGACCTGCGCGACCCCACCGCGACCCATCATCTGGTGCAAATCGAGTGACGGCACGTCGAAGAATCAGACGTGTCAGGACCAGGGTCCCTTGACGCTTGAGCGCTCGAAGACGGTGGACGAGGAAATCTCAGCCAAGGTCATCGACTTCCTCGATCGCAACGACCCCAAGAAGACCGGCAAGCCTTTCTTCGTCTGGTACAACCCGGCGCGCATGCACGTTACAACTGTGCTGTCGGACAAATACCTGGCTATGCTCGGCGTAGTAGGCGGCAAGGATTGGGGCATCAATGAAGCCGGTATGAAGCAGATGGACGACAATATCGGCTATGTGCTCAAGAAGCTCGAGGACATGGGCCAGCTCGACAACACCATTGTCGTATTCACCACCGACAACGGTGCGGAAACGATAACTTTCCCCGATGGTGGGATCACGCCGTTCAGAGGTCAGAAAGGCGAAGCTTGGGACGGCGGCTACCGCGCTCCCGCTGTCATCCGCTGGCCGGGGGTCATCAAGCCCGGTACGATCAAGAACCAGTTGTTCGCCTCGCTCGACTGGTTGCCCACCTTTGTCGAGATCGCCGGTGGTCCGAAAGGTGATGGGCTCAAGAAGCAAATCGAGGCCGGCCAATATCCCGGCATCGTCAAGACGACCCTCGATGGCTTCAACCAGATCGACTACCTGACCGGCAAGTCGGACAAGTCTGCCCGGGACTACTTCTTCTACTACTCCGGAGCCAAGCCTGCGGCGGTGCGTTACAAGAACTGGAAGACCTACTACGACGTGGCGGGGCCCGGGCCCGCTGGCTGGCTCAAGGGGCCCGAGAAGTGGAACTTCCCGCTGATCCAGAACATCAAGCGTGACCCGTTCGAGCAGAACGTGTCCCCCGACGATGCGAAGTCGCTGCTCTATTTCGGCGGCTCATTGGCGGCGCCGAGCACTGCCTACATGTACGACGCACTTGCCATGTTCCCGATGGGCCAGTCGTTGTGGCTCAAGGAGTTGGAGTCGTACCGCGAGTTTCCGCCGATGCAGGTGCCGTCGAGCTACAACCTGGATCAGGTCATTGCACAGATCAGGGAGACCAAGACTACAACCCACCAGGGCGAATAGGGTATCGAGGCGATGAAGAAAAGGGGGCGGCCATGGCCGCCCCGCTGTCGAGACGCGCTTGATTGGAGTCCAGATCCACGTG
Organism: Bradyrhizobium sp. USDA 10063; assembly: GCF_054063735.1. Taxonomy (NCBI): domain Bacteria; kingdom Pseudomonadati; phylum Pseudomonadota; class Alphaproteobacteria; order Hyphomicrobiales; family Nitrobacteraceae; genus Bradyrhizobium; species Bradyrhizobium sp. USDA 10063. Next base: position 4,218,312 of record NZ_JBSSGP010000002.1, read on the forward strand.
CCATGCCCCCGTCCCCTCTGTCTGAGCCTCAGGTGCGGCATCGACTGAATTGCGTGAGTTCAAAAAGCAACATGAGGCTCATCCGAGCGACTGATCGCGTAGGACAGTGTGAGCAAGTGGGCGCCCCATGACGGGCGCCCGCACTCGGGACGAGTGCAAGAACCAGCACAGACGGAGTCGCAACCATGACCAAGACACACAGCGCTTGCATGATCATCGCCGTTCTGCTCGCCAGCGCGGGACCACTTCTGGCGCAGACCACACCTGCGGTGCCGCAGCACGTACCGCTGCAGAAGACGATCGGCCAACCCGGCCCGGATATCGTGCCGTCATTGATCGTCATGAACGCCCGCGGCGCCAGCCTGCAGGGCGGCAAACTGACCCTTACCGGCGTAGCGCCCAACTCGATCGTTTTCGCGGACCGCCCGGTGCGGGCGGCAGGGCATGCGCTTACGACGCACCTGCTGGAGGAATGGTCGCCCAGCAACGAAAGCGATGAGAGCTTCACGAAGGATCCGCCGAACGGCACGATCTCCGTGTTCAACACGGACGGGTCGAAAATCCGCGATGCCGTCGTGGTACTGAAGACGGCCAAACTCGAGGGCGACAAGCTGACCTTCGATGTTGACGTGCTCGAAGGCGAACTGACGGGCGGCGACGGGCCGGCGGCACTCTTCATCGACCGCTTCGGCTTCGGCGGCTTCCACGCCGGTGGTTTCCATGCTGGCGGCTTCGGCGGCTTCCACGCCGCCGGCTTCCGCGGCGGCTACGCTCGAGTGGGGGATGTCCGCTTCGGTCGGGTCGGTGCCGTCGGCTATCATCCCTACGTCGCGCGTGGCGCCTGGTATCGCGGGGCTCCATACGCCTACGGCGCTGCGGCGCTCGGCGGGGCAGCGCTGGGTGCGGCGGCGGCAAGTGCCGCCTATCCCTACTGCGGCTACTACCCCTATCCGCCTTGCTACTGAAGCAACGCGAATGATGCGCGCTCTCTGGGACCGTAGGTCCAATAGAGCGCGCAGATCAGCCGAGCCGGGCCCGAGCTGGGTATGGAGGATCGATCGTGCGATCTGAAATGCGTGTTTCTCGGGCTGTTCGCGACGCTCGTAGGCACAGCGGCTATCGTTACGCCGGCATCAGCGCAACAGCCGCAGAGGCTCAATACCCTCATCATCATGGGCGACGATATCGGATACTGGAATATCAGCGCCTATAACCTCGGCCACATCGATCGCATCGCGAACCAGGGCGCGATCTTCACGGATTATTATGGTCAGCAATTCTGGACGGCAGCGTATTGGAAGAGAGTGTTCCGGTTCGAGCAATAGCACTGCCTCCACAAGGACGTCTTCGAGATTGGCCATGCTGATGTCATTCGGAATGCTTGATCGCCCTCGCGCGTCAGAGTTTGTACCGCGGCGTCCGCCCGTCACGGCTTCATGCAAGCGCCGACGACGATGCATCGGGTTTGTGTTTGTGGTCCTTATCATGCTGAGTTGCTCGACCGGACAAAGCTACGGCGCCGAGACTCTCGATTGTCCAGAAATCGGTTCAACCTCCGTTCCCGATCTCATCGGCGACGTTTCCGGCGGCGAGTTGTTTGGCACCGAAAATCGCGTCGACCTCGCCAACGAGATCAACGAGGCGATCAACCGGCTGCAAATCGCTAGCCCAGCTATCTCATGGACCGATGTGCAGAACGTCCTGATCGCTGCCTATTGTCGTGTCGTTGCCCGAACGCCGGGGCTCACCGCCGCAGAGAAATGGGGCCGCATGCGCCAGTTCGACAATGTCCTGGAGCGGCAGATCTCGGTAAATATGATGCCAGCGGGAACGCTGATCATCGCCAATGTTCCTCTTCCTCCAGACGTGTATCGGGAACTCCGGAGGCAGGCCGTTGTCTCCAATCAGACGACGGCCCAATTGATGACAGCCATCCTGACGCGTGCGGCAGGGAAGTAGCCGATCGCTAGATAATAGCCGTGCAGGCTCATCCCCCTTGGCACTTCAGCTTGGCGAGGTCGACGTTCACGCTGCATTGCTCCGCGATGGTCTTGACCGCTCGCGTGAAATTGGGGTCGCACAGCAAATCCTCGTAGCTCATTCTGGGGACGGCTGCGCTTGATGGCTGCGAGAGATTAACGACCAGCGCGACCGCGTTCAGCGCGCCCAGCAAACACAGTAACGTGGTCAAGACAATCCTGGATCTGTGTGACATTTCCGATCTCCCGATTCCACATCGCAGTTGAGAGCAGCAAGGTTGCGGTGCCCGCCCACTCGCCGAGCGTGCATAATAACATACGGTGCGCCTGCTCGACATTGCCCTTTGGGCCCAATTCCGCGATCTGCTTGAACCTATCGGCGACATTGCGCCAGGGCGCGCTATCGAGAAGCGGACGCCCATCAGGGGGTGCCGCCGACTTTCGAGACTCAATTCGATGCTTGAATGTGATGACTTGTCCTGCTGACATGCCTTTCTGCCGAAACGGCATAGCGTACTCAGGTCGATTCGACCCAGCTTCTCGTCGAGGATCTGCACGAGGATTTGGGAGTCCCTTAGCCAGCAGGTAACAATCCGTGGCGCGCAAGGAGATCAGAGCGGACAGGAGCGATGGGTTTTCGAGGCGCCCTTCGGCCTCGACGGGCGCCCGTGCCGATCGCGCGCGCGCCTCGCCCCGCCGCTCGTGGCAGTCGGCGACCCGCCTAGCGATACTGGCGACAGTCGTCGCGCTCGCGGGCGTGACTTCGCTGTTCGTCACCGAGGACGACATCGTCTTGCCCAAAGCTCTTCGCAGCAGCGACGTGGCCCCTGCCCTCGCCTTTGTCGGCAGCGAAGCCTGCGCCGGGTGCCATCAGGCTGAAACCGCGTTGTGGAAACAATCCCAGCACAAGCATGCCATGCAGCATGCTACGGCCGCTTCCGTGCTCGGCAATTTCGATGATGCCAGCTTCGACTATTTCGGCATCCATTCGCGCTTTTTCAAAGATGCCAACAGATTCTTCGTCGAAACCGACGGCCCCGACGGCAAGCTCGCGACCTTCGAAGTCAAATACGCCTTCGGCGTTGATCCGCTCCAGCAATATCTGATCGAATTTCCGGATGGACGCATACAGGCGCTTTCGATCGCCTGGGACAGCAGGCCGAAAGACCAGGGCGGCCAACGCTGGTTTCATCTCTATCCCGGCGAGGAGATCAAGCACGACGACGTGCTGCACTGGACCAAGCTCAATCAGAACTGGAACTTCATGTGCGCGGAGTGTCATTCAACCGGCGTACGGAAGAACTACGACGCGACCAATGATCGTTTCCAGACGACATGGGCAGAAATCAGCGTCGGCTGCGAGGCGTGCCACGGCAAAGGCTCGCGCCACGTCGATTGGGCGATGAGCCAACGGAGCTGGTTTGCGAGAGATGACGACCCGCGCAAGGGGCTCGCCGTCTTCTTGAACGAGCGCAACGGCATTACTTGGCACCCCGATCCGAAGACCGGCAATCCGCAGCGCAGCGTCGCCCCTGCGGTGACGCGCAGGGAGGTTGAGACTTGCGGTCTGTGCCACGCCCGACGCGGCGAATTTTCCGAGGACTGGGTGCCCGGACAAGCGTTGTCCGATACGCACGTCGTCTCCCCCCTTGCCCGCGGCCTGTATCACGCTGATGGGCAGATGCGCGACGAGGTCTACAACTATGGATCGTTCAAGCAGAGCAGGATGTTCGCGGCCGGCGTCACCTGCAGCGATTGCCACGAGCCTCATGCCGCCACGCTTCGCGCTCCGGGCGATGGCGTTTGCCTGCAATGCCATGCTTCGGAGAAGTATGAGGTTGCCTCGCACAATCGCCACGAAGGCGTAACGCCGACCGTAACCTGCGCCTCATGCCATATGCCTGTCAGCACCTACATGGTGGTCGACAAACGGCACGACCACAGCCTTCGAATTCCGAGGCCGGATCTCTCCGTGAAGCTCGGGACACCCAATGCCTGCAACGATTGTCACGCCGACAAATCCGCAAAATGGGCGGCCGACGCGATCGAGCGCTGGCACGGGCCTGTGCGAAAGGGCTTCCAGAATTACGCCGAGGCATTCCAGGCTTCCTGGACCGACCGCGCCGATGCGCCCGCGTTGTTGGCTATGGTGGCGGCCAGTCCCACGGCGCCGGCAATCGCGCGTGCAAGCGCCCTAAGCGAACTTCATTCGCGCGTCTCGCCCACGAATATCGAGCTCGCCCGCAAGGGCTTGGCCGATCCTGACCCAATGGTGCGGGTCGCGGCACTTGACATGCTCGACGGCCTGCCCGGCGATCGGATCTGGCCGCTCGTCTCGCCTCTTCTCTCCGATCCAAGCCGCGGCGTTCGTATCAGAGCGGTGTCCGTTTTGGCCGCCGTGCCAGTTGCCAGCCAGCCAGCCCCCGACCGCGGCGCGTTTGACCGGGCGGCGGCCGAGTTCGTTGCGGCGCAACGCCTCAACGCTGACCGGCCCGAAGCCCGCTCGATGCTCGGAAACTTCTACGCGCGGCGCGGGCTGACAGCCGATGCAGAGGGAGAATACAAGGCAGCCGTCCGTCTCAGTCCCCAATACACGCCTGCGGCGATAAATCTGGCGGACCTGTATCGGCAGCTTGGCCGGGATAGCGACGGCGAAAGTATCCTGAGAACAGCCATCGCGTCTTCACGTCAGGACGCCGGTTTGCACCATGCGCTTGGGCTCAGCCTGACCCGACAGAAACGACGGGATGACGCGCTCGACGAATTCCGCATGGCCAGCGAGCTCGAACCAGACCGATCGCGCTACGCCTATGTCTACGCCGTGGCGCTGCATTCGGCGGGCCGCATCGATGAATCGATTGACGTGTTGAAGAAGAACCTCGCTCGGCATCCGAACGATCGCGAAACCCTGTCAGCTCTCGTCACGTTCAACCGCGATTCCGGCAACATCGGTGCCGCGCTCGAATATGCTGAGCGACTCTCTCGCCTCTTCCCGAATGACCGTGAATTGACCCGCCTCACCGACGATCTTCGCGCGCGTCTGAAGTGACGTCATTGAACCGTGGGACCAGCGCTAGTATTTCCTCACTATCGGCCTCGGTGACGTAGGCGGCGTTGGCGCTGCGGGGGAGAGGTTGAACGTCAGCCAGAGGTTCCAGCCCGCCGGCCGATTCTCGTTGGCAAATTCGCCATAGGCTTTCAGGTTTAGATAGCCCTGCATGTCTCCGACCGGGAAAATGTAGCCGAGCTGCGGTCCGACGCCGACCACCCGCGACTGGAAGCAGCCGACGCGATCGCCGGAGCCGCTGTCACAGCCGATCTGCTGGTAGAGGTAACCCACGAGGCCGACCTGCCACTGCTTGGTCAGGAATTGCGACACGCCCCAGTCGAGGTGCATGTCGACGCCACTCTGGTATTGAGTAGCAGGGTTTATGAAGTTGTAAGTGAACCCGAGCACCGCCGAAGCTTCATGCCCGGTCTTCGGGTCGAAATAGGTGTAGCCGCCGCCGGCGTCGATCGCCCAATGCCCGAGCCCCAGATTTGCAAGGCGGGATGATTCGTAGGCCCCGACCGGGATGTCCCCCGTGATGTAGGTCATGTAGTTGTGAACGCCGGCATTCCACTTCAACTGGAAAATCGGGATCAGATCGCCAAATGCGGTGAGCGAGCTATCGATGCTGTCGAACCGCGAGAACGGAAACGTGCCGCCCGGCGTTGTCAGTGTTCCTGTGAGCTGCCCGGCCAGTGACGTCGAGTTGTTGCCGTAAAGCCCTAACAGGGTGGCGGAGGCCTGCGCACCCAGCACAGGTGTCTCGAAAACGTAACTGGGGGCCACTATGCCGAGATTGGCGGTTGCATTGACCCTGGCGTCCAGGCTGGCCGTCAGGTTCGTCGGTATTTGACCGATCGTGATTTCCCGTGCCCGCGCCACGTTTCCGCCGGCGGAAACCGCCGTGCGATAGTAAATCGAAGTTATCGACCAACCCGGCTGTTGGGGGGTAGCCGCGAGGCTACCGAAGAAGCCGGGTATCCAGAAGCTGATGCCGCCCTCATCGGCGCGCGCTGCTTGGTCGGGGAGCACGAGTAAGGCCGCAATTGCTGCCGCGCTCAACCGCCGGACGAAACCGGCCGTCGATAGCGATTTCCCGCCCTTCATCTGCCAATCCCCCCTTTTCTTCAACGGCTCTCCCGTCACAGCCGAAGAATGATCCGGCGTGCGAGGGACCGGAAACGAGGAGATACTATCACAGCGCATCCACACGTGATCCGTGCTTTCCCGACTTGTGCATCCTTGGCAAGAGACTGTGCCTTCCATGCCACAATTTCCCGGGTGCAAGTACCTGCCGGTTTGCCGAATTTGCATAGCCGCACAGACCGAACTCTCGCAAAATCCAAGGCTGCGGCTTTCCTGCTTCGCCAATCCATGCGCCCTGCTACGGCGCCATCCCCCCGATTTTCCACGATTGACGCCGGCGCGGCTAGCAAGGATGTGAAAACAAGGCCGGCATTGTAGCTTGGCCGCGGGAGCGGCGGCTCCAGCCCGCGGCGTTTCAGCCTTAGTCAACGCGATCAGCAGCGGATGCCGACCGTCCGGATCGCCGCCTTGAGCTCGTCCGAGGTGTATGGCTTGTTCACGATCGCGACCGAGACCATCCCTTTAACCATCTCGCGCATGTCGCCCGCCCTTTGGCCGCTCGCGATGACGATCGGCATCGACGGGTAGATCGAGCGTACTTCACGGATAAGCGTATCGCCTTTGCTGTCCGGAAGTCCCATGTCGACGACCATGGCATCGACGCCGCCCGGAATGAGGCGCAGCTTGTTGAGAGCCTCGGCGGCAGAAGACGCCACATCCACTTTCAAGGCGCATTCTTCAAGGTACTCCCGCGCGAGCATCTGAATCAGCGCCTCGTCTTCCACGACCAAGACCCGGGCCGGAGTCGATCGCGCATCGAGGATGTCGCGCAGCTTCGCCCCGAGCGCGGCTTGCGTGAATGGCTTGGTCAACAGCTCGACACCGGGGTCGAGCCGCCCGTCATGAACGATGGCGTTCCTCGCGTAGCCAGTCGTAAACAAGATCTTGAGGTTCGGATGACGCTTGCGCGCCTCTTCGGCGAGCTGGCGGCCATTCGTGCCGCCGGGCAGGCCGACATCCGTAAATAGAACCGCGATATCGGGATGGGCGTCGAGCATCTGAAGCGCCGCGCGCGCATGGGATGCCTCAAGCACGCTGTAGCCGAGTTCCCGCAAGCTCTCTGTTGAATATGTCCGCACGTCCTCGTCATCCTCGACCACCAGCACGATCTCGCTGTGGCGGCCACGCGCAATCCCCCGCTCCCCCGTTTCCTCTTCCTCTGGGGCGTCCGCATGGTGCCGCGGCAGGTAGATTTTGACGGTCGTCCCCTCACCGACTTCGCTGTAGATCTTGACGTGGCCGCGCGACTGCTTAACGAAGCCGTACACTTGGGACAGACCAAGCCCGGTTCCGTGCCCGACATCCTTCGTAGTGAAGAACGGATCGAAGGCTTTTGCCTTTGTATCCGCCGTCATGCCCACGCCGGTATCGCTAACGGCAAGCAAGACGTACTGCCCGGGCAGCACTTCGGCTTGGGCAGCGGCATAAATTTCGTCGAGATGGACGTTGGCCGTCTCAATGGTGAGCTTCCCGCCCTTTGGCATGGCGTCCCGGGCATTGACGGCGAGATTGAGGATGGCCACTTCGAGTTGGTTTGAATCGGCAAAGGCGCGCCACAAGCCCCCGGCGTGAACCGTCTCGACCGCGATGTTTTCGCCAAGCGTGCGGCGCAGCAGATCGGACATGCCCGCCACCATCCGCCCGACGTCGACCGCCTTCGGTTCAAGCGGTTGCTGTCTTGAGAAGGCGAGCAGCCGCTGCGTGAGGGCCTCCGCTCGCCGCGCCCCGCGCATGGCGTTATCGGCCGCGCGCTGCAAGCGGCTCTTGTCCAGACCATCGTCCCGGAAGTTGCGCTGCAAGGTTTCAAGGTTGCCAATGATGATGGTCAGCAGATTGTTGAAGTCATGGGCGACGCCGCCGGTGAGCTGCCCAATCCCTTCCATCTTTTGAGATTGGTGCAAACGTTCCTCGGCGGCGCGCCGTTCGGTGAGATCGCGCGTCACTTTCGCAAAGCCAAGAATCGCACCGCGTGCATCGCGGATCGCATTGATGACCACGCTGGCCCAGAACTGAGTGCCGTTCTTGCGCACCCGCCAGCCTTCCGTTTCGAACTTTCCGGTGGCGGCGGCTGTTTCGAGTGCGTTCCATGGGACCTGCTTGGCGCGGTCCTCCTCGGTATAGAAGCGGGAAAAATGCTGTCCGATGATTTCCTCGCGCGTGTAACCCTTGATGCGTTGTGCGCCGGGATTCCAGTTGATGACGAGCCCGTTGGGGTCGAGCATGAAGATCGCGTAATCGTTCACGCCCTCGACCAGAAGCCGGAAGCGGCGCTCGCTCTCTTCCAGCTTGAGCGTGCTGGAGGCGAGCTCGGCCGCACGTTGAAGCGCCCGCTCTTCAAGCCCGCGGTTCAATGCCTGGAGCCGCGCTTCGGCCTCTTTTCGCGCGGCCAATTCGCGCTGACTGGCCGCAAACAGCCGTGAATTGTCGATCGCCACCGCGGCTTGGGCGGCAAGCCCGACCAAAATTCGCTCGGCCCGGGCGGTGAAAATTCCCGGCTGGCCGTGGCCGAAGAACAGCCCGCCCAGGACTTCCCCGCTGCGCGATAGCACAGGCACCGCCAGATAGCTGCGGACGGGCAAATGGCCGTGCGGCATCCCCCGGTAGGGCTCCATCTTGCCGTAGCGCGGATCGGCGAGAATGTCCGGGGAGCGCACGACACCGGTGCCGCGGAACGTCGGCTCAAACACTTCCGTGTTGCGCGGCATGGGAAATCCGGCGAACGCCTCACGCGACGCGCCGGAAAGGGTGAAGAGCGTGTAGGCCTCGCGGTCAGGCCGCACGACATTATAAAAGAAGGCCCCGAATTGCGCACCGCTAAGCTCGACGCCGGCGTCGGTCACGGCTTGCACGAGCCGCTCCAAATCAAGCTCCGCCCCGACCGCGATGCCGGTGCGGTTCAATACTTCGAGCGCACGCGCCTCCTCGCGCAACTCCGCCAAGCGTGCTTCCAGCGTTTCGTTGACGGCGAGAAGGCGCGCCTCAAGCTGCTTTCGCTCGCCGATGTCATAGAAGATGCCCCGCAATATCCCATCGCTTGCCTCCCCTTTGCCTGCTAGCCATTGCAACGGACCTTCGGATCGCCTGACGCGGAATTCAACATAGAATCCGCCGCTGGCACTGGCCGTATCGATCGCATGCCTAATCTTGGGCACATCGTCGATGAACACAGACTGGAGCCATTCCTCGAATCTTTCGGGCGCACGGTCGCTGGCGAAACCGAACAGGCCGGCAAGCGGCGGACTCCAGGCCCATTCCTCCAGGGAAAGGTCGAGAACAAAAGCGCCGATACCGCTCGCGGCCTGCGCCTCCCGGAGCTGCCGCTTCAGCACCGATGTGCGGGATGTGGAGCCGCCAGGATTTTGCGTCTCTTGGTTCATAGGGTTGAGCGCGCATTTCCGGTGAGGATAGCCTTGGCCTCGACCATCGCGCGCAACTTGCCGAGCGCTATATGGCGAGGCAGATGGTTGAAGCCGCAGGAGCTGGTGATCAGTGTTTGCTCTGGCGAGAGCCAGCGGTGCGTTTGGATACGTTCAGCCACCTGCTCGGCGGTTTCTACGTTGGGGGCTTGTACGTCGACGGCCCCGATGCCGAGCTGACGGTCTCCCAAGCAGGATCGATAATGCGGCGCCATGTCGTGTTCGATCAGATAGCCGTCGCATTCGATCCCGCACACGAGATCGGCCTTGTACCGTCCGTGGTCGAAATAGCGGTGCCCGATCTGCCCGTCATAGTCGGGACCAACGGCGTAGTTGCCTTGGCAGACATGCACCATGACGTGCACATCGTTGGGCAAATCCTCGATAGACAGGTTGATGGCATCGATGGCCGCACGGACTTCATCGTCTCCAGCAACGGTGAAATATGGCTCGTCGATCTGGATATGCTTGCAACCCTCTGCCGCGAGAGCCTGAAAGTTCTGATGCAGCAGTTTGCCGAAATCTCCGATCATCCTTTTTGTGTCGTTGTAATACTCATCAAAAGCGAGCGCGGTGAGCAGATGCGGCCCAGTCATCGTGATTTTGACAGGTTTGCTTGCGAAGGCTGAGACTGTTTTGAATTCCTCGGCAAGGCCGAGGTCGATGGTGTCAGGGATCGGCCCGCGGCAGATCGCCGCCGGATGAAAGACGTTCGGATCGTACTTCGTGATGGGCTTGGGCTTGGTCTCGCCCTGGAACGAGGGAATCCTCTGCCAGAAGTGGTTCAGCATGGCATTGGGCGGCGAGTGTCGGTTGTGGCGGCGCCGATGCATCTCTCCGCCCGTGATGACATCAATGCCGGCAACCTCCTGTTCAAGGATCGCGGCCTGCGACGCGCGGAGTTGCGCGTCGGCGAGATCGCCTTCGGTAAGCTGGCCAAGCGCGACCAGGCGATCGAGGCCCTCGTACCAGCGCGGCACGCTGTGCGCGCCGATCACCGTCGTCGTATAGGCTGGATAGCGCGGCATTTTCCCCTGCAGCGGCTGTTCCTAATATCGTCAAATCGCGTTTCCGCGCCGGACGAATACTGTAATGCTTTCAATTTCTTAGTCACAAAAGTAAGCACTACAACGCAACACGGCTCCTTTGGTTCCGCCCATCGCCGCATGGGCACCTCAACACGCTGGGCGCGCGGCTGAGCGAAAGATCCTCACGGCTGCGCACGCCCGTCGCTTTGGGGCTGCGCCTTACCGTCAAGCCGCAGCCCTGGGCCTCCGCCTCGGGCTGGCGAACCGCGCAGTCACCGCTTTCGTTTCAGTTCCGGCCCGCATCCTCTCCCGTTTTTCCTCTGACGCTGGTCTGGTTCAGGCCGCGCTTGCCACCCTGCCGGCGGATGGCATCTCCGATTTGCTTGGGCGTTCGGGCGATCAAGGTGGTCCTCCAGGCGAACCCGGCGAGGAGTTCAGGTCCATTCAATCACGTCATCACCAAGTCGCGCTCCGGTACATGGGCTCCGCAAATTGATCGAGACGTAGGCCGGCCCCATTCCGAAGGCAGCCATGCCACACGAGCGGAGTGACCGATCGGAGAGCGGCTCAGATTCGGCAGGCTCAGCATCCAAGCGCGTTGCGATCGTTGCGGGGTTGCGCTATCAGCGCGCGCACGGCGCGAAGGTCCTTGACGAACGCCTCGTACTGAACTTCCACGTCCTCCCGCGGCAACCTCAGCAGAAATGAGGGGTGCACCGTCACGAACCCACGATACGAACCGAACGCCATCATGCCGCGTTGACGTGTGACCGACACGGCGCGGCCCGCGAGCGCCAGCGCGGCGGTCGCGCCGAGCGCCACCACCAGCCGGGGCTTCACGACCGCAAGCTCGCGCTCAAGCCACCAGCGACAGGCGGTCACCTCGTCGGCGTTTGGTTTGGAGTGGATGCGCCGCTTACCACGCGGCTCGTACTTGAAATGCTTCACCGCGTTAGTGATGTAAGCCGTGTCGCGTGAGATGCCGGCCTCGGCCGCCGCGCGGTCGAACAGCTGCCCCGCTGGACCTACGAACGGTCGGCCGACCAAATCCTCCTGGTCGCCGGGCTGCTCGCCAACGAACATCACCTTTGCTTCGGGCGGTCCGTCGCCGAACACCGTTTGCGTAGCGGGACCAAACAGCGGGCATCGTGTGCAGCCGACCGCTTTCGCGCGTAGACGCTCCAGCGGAATTTCCGGAGCGGGTGCTTGCGGCCGAAGCCGGGCGGCGATTTTTCTTGCAAACAGTGGCGGGCGATCGGGCACTCTCCCATTCATGTCCGCGACGCGTCCGTTTGCGCTGGCGACCATCTCGGGGATGAGCGACGCCTCAGGCATGTTGCGCCAGTAATGGCGGGGCATCTCGTTGACCATCGACTTCGTCCGCACACGCGCCGGATTGAACGTGGTGCGGTAGTAAGTGAGCCACAATTCGTCGAGCACGACATCGTTGGCCTCAGCGGGCCTAGAGATGGGTGGTCCGAATGCCAGCCGACCCTCGCTCCACGCCGCGGTGCCGATCGGCGTCGCGATTAGCCAGTCCATGTTGGCGAATCGGTCGACGAAAAACGGCGCGGAGCGCCTGAGCGTGTAATGCTGCGGCTCAAACCATGCGCCGTGCAGCGTCCGGCCCTCGACCTGGCGCGGCCGAAAACGCAGGAACGCGTGTGTCTTGTGAATGTCGCGTCGCACGTTGCTGGCATATTCGTTTAGCCGCGCCACATCGGCATCGGAGGCCCGCGCGACAAGTTTGCGATCGCCCTGCGTGATCCGCCACAGCACGCGATAGAGAATCCCGAAGCGGTCGGCGGCGCGGTGGCAAACGGCATCCGTCAAAAGCTCAGCATAGGCGCGGGGCACGCTGAATGCCTTCGGCTCGGAACCGTGGGACGGCAGGATTGGCAGCAAAGACGGCTCGTCCTCCGTGGTAAACACGACGTCGCCCGGCATTAGCCCCAGAGCGAGGCAGCGGCGGGCAATCGCGCGAAAAGCACCTTCATCCGGGTCCCGAGAGGGAGGCACCGCGTACATCGTTCACCCGAACAGACGCAGTTGAATTGCCCGCGGCGCGAACTTGTGTTGCAGGTGTGCATCTTCGAGCCTCGCGCCGGGATGCCAATCGGCGGTTACGATGAAAGGTCGCGCACGCGAGATGGCGCCGCACAGCCGCGCCACATCATCCAGGCGGAGCGTCGCGGTGCGGCGCGAACCGATGAGGCGGTCTACGGTGCGCACGCCGAGCCCCGGCACTCGCAGCAGCATCTCCCGCTCGCCGCGATTGACGTCAACCGGAAAACAGTGCCGGTGGCGAAGTGCCCAGGCCAACTTGGGATCGATGTCGTGATCGAGCGCGCCCGACGGAGCGGCCGCCGCCAGGTCGGGCAACGTGAAGCCGTAGTAGCGAAGCAACCAGTCCGCTTGATAGAGACGGTGCTCACGGACCAACGGCGTCGGCACCGTCGGCAGATGCGCCGAAGGATGGCCGGTCGGGCTGAATCCAGAATAGTAGACACGCTTCAATCGATATGAAGCATAGAGAGATACGGATGCGCCAAGGATCGCGAGATCGTCAGTTTGATCGGCTCCGATAATAATTTGCGTGGATTGGCCAGCCGGCGCGAAACGCGGCGGACGGGCGCGGCCGGCGGTGTTTGCGTCGAAGCGCTTTCGCGCATCGACCGCGTTGTCGATGCCGGCGCGGGTTAGCGCGAGGCCCTTTTTTATGCTGGCGGAACTTTTCTCCGGCGCGAACGCGGCCAGTGATCGTTCGCTTGGCAATTCGACATTCATCGAGAGACGGTCAGCGTAGATGCCGGCCTCCGCTATTAGCTCGTCGCTCGCGCCAGGTATCGTTTTCAAATGGATGTAACCTCAAAAACCGTGCTCCGTGCGGAGCGATTTCGCGACCCGCACCAGATCGGCCATGGTGTCATCCTCGCTGCGCGCAATTCCGGACGATAGGAACAGCCCTTCGATGCAATTGCGACGGTAAAGGTCGAGCGTTAGCTGCACGACCTCCTCTACCGAAAAGCGCGCGCGCTTAACGTTGCTGGAGCGACGGCTGACGCAATAGGCGCAGTCATACCTGCAAAAGTTGGTCAGCAAAATTTTTAGCAGCGAGATGCAACGCCCATCAGGCGTGTAAGCATGACAGATGCCGGCGCCGGTAGTCGAGCCGAGGCCGCCCGTCCGGGCGTTGCGCCTGGTGCCGCCCGACGATGCGCAGGAGACGTCGTACTTTGCAGCGTCCGCGAGGATTTCAAGCTTCTGCAACAGGGACCTTGACATTTGGGTAGCAAGTGTTCACTTTTTGTTCTTTTCTTCGCACACGTTCAAAGAGCGGATGCGAGTCGACTCTCGCCACGTTCTACCTCAGCTAAAAATTCGCCGCACAGCAAACCTCTGGATAAGTCAGCGCGAAGATCCGGCCGTTTAAGATTGCGAGCACAACCCTCGCTGCCGCTTGCCTGACTTCAGGCATACCCTATTGCCATTGTTAGCCCACGTTGAACCTCCGATGCGCAGCCAATCGCACTTACCGCGCGGGCTCCTCTTCCGTGCTCTGTTCGATGGCGTCGGGCATTTTCGCAACCGACATCATGCTCCGCGCGATTTGGTTGAGGAGCTGATCGGCGTTTTCTTCCTCAGCCAGCGACTTTGCGAGCAACGCGACGACGGCGCTGTGGCGCAGTTGCTGCGCGAGGCTTTTTGCAGTGGTATAACCTGATATTTCGTAATGCTCGACCCGCTGCGCGGCGCTGATGAGCGCGAGGTCTGCGGGGGCATCTTCCTTCTCTTCTCCCTCTTTCATAACTTCCTGGCCTTCCTCAACGAGGCCCATCATCCCCCTGCACGGCTTCGCCCGGGCCGTTTCTCCGAGCAGCGAGAAGCACTCGTTGAGCCGCTCTATTTGAGCTTCCGTTTCGAGGAGGTGTTCTTCAAAGCATTCGCGAAGCCGATCGAACCGGGCCGCTTTGACCATCTTCGGGAGCGCTTTCGTCAGCTGCTTTTCGGCGTGAAGAATATCCCTCAGCTCATCGAGAAGAAGATCGCTGATACCTTCGGGCACGATCGGCGGAGAGCTTTCCGCTTTGATGGGCGCCTCGGTTTCGGCGTTTGGAGCCGATAGCGCCGGCGACGAGACGTATTCCCAGTCGCCGCCCTCATTCCAGGGGCCTCGCGTGTCGATCTCGCCCTCATCGCCTGACCCGGTCGAATCGTTGAAGTACTGATCCACCAGGCCCGGGGTGGGAGCAACCTTGCCGATTGTGAATGCCGGCTTCTTCATGCTTTCGAGTGCGGCCGAAAAGGCCTTCATGTGGGTGATTTCGCGCGTCATCAAGAATTGCAGCGCGTCCTTGGTCCCCGCATCGTCGCAAAAATTGATGAGCCGCTCGTACACGATTTTGGCCCGCGCTTCCGCCGCGATGTTACTGCGCAGATCAACGTCGAGTTCGCCCGTGATTTTGAGATAGTCTGCTGTCCAAGCGTTGCCCTGCGAATTGAACAGATTGACGCCGCCGCCCCCGGCGATCGCAATGAGCGGGTCTGCCTCTGCCTGCTCCCGATCAAACTTCAGTGGCTTGAGATGGAGGCGGGCAAGAGAGCCTACAACCTCTAGGTGGCTGAGCTCCTCGGTTCCGATATCCATCAGAAGATCCTTGCGCTCGGGGTCTTCGCAATTGAGGCCCTGGATAGAGTACTGCATTGCGGCAGCGAGCTCGCCGTTGGCGCCGCCAAACTGTTCGAGAAGCATGTTGCCGAAACGAGGATCGGGCTCGTCAACGCGAACGGTGTACATGAGTTTTTTGACGTGATGATACATAGCGGTCTCCTGCCCGATGGGATGAGTGCGGAACATGCTTGTCAATCATCGCGTGGCGCAGGGGTTCCTATAAGAGGTCCGCGGCCATTTGTGCCGACACCCGAAAGCATGATGTGCGGCGTTTGCGCATTTTGAACTGTAGCCGTCGTTGAAGTAAACTCAGGCGCTCGAAGCGTCTTTAGCTTCGTCCTGTCGGCCCATATCTGAAGCTCTGCGTTCGACTATTGTGTCGTTCCACCGCGCAGCGTATGCAGGCGCAAGAAACCTCGTCCGAGGTCCGCACGAGCTCGTCGGGAAGGCGCGGCCCCTGCAACGGGGGGTCCGGATATTTAAGGGAACCTTCCGCTTGGCTCTTAGTTTATGGCTTGCCTCGTTGTCCGAACACAGGGAGGAGCATTCCATGATTTTCGAGAGCTTCGATCGCCGCACGCTCGCGAACATGCAGGCGGCGCTGGACCGGGTCTGCGAAGGGCGACCGGCTTGCGCAGATCATGGGCTTCGATCGTTCATTGCCGAAAGCCTTGTCCGTTGCGCGGGGAACGGTCAGACAACCATTGGGGCGCTGATGGAAGCCGGAGAGGCGGCACTGGCTCGCTGGACGGTTTCCGAGCAGAAGCAGGCTTGAGCCTCTGCGAGCCGGTGGGCGACAGCATGACCGGCGCTGCTGCCTAGCTTCATTTTCCGGTCCGAGGCAGCGGCGCCCACCGTACGTTGATCAGTAGGAGAGCGGCGTTCTGGACGATGAGCGAGGTTTTGCCCGTCAAGCAGGCTGCCTGAAATCCAAGCGACAGACGCCGCAATAAAAGTCAGGGACCCGCATATCTCAACCCGTCCATCAGTTCACTGCGATCAATTCCGCCGCGATCATCGTCGTGGCTGCGGCCACCGTTTTGATGACCAGATCGATAGTCTCTTGGCGGATGAGGGCCGTCCATAGAAGACAGCCCTCGCTCGTATTCTTCTTCCGGCCAACGAGCTACGCGGCTTTCTGATTCACACTCCGCAGCGCCATTGTATTCAGCTTCTCATCCGTTGCCTTCTCCTCATCAAGGTTTTGCTGCAAGACTGAGGCGCAGTCATCGCGGTCAAGCATTTTGGCCCAGGCAATCAGCGTGCCGTAACGAGTGATCTCGTAGTGCTCGACCGCCTGGGCCGCCGCAATCAATGCCGCATCCAGCACCTGCTTGTCGTCAACTTCGCCCGCGACTTCACTCGCTTCTTTGAGGATTCCGTCGATTGCCGGGCAATCGACGCCCTTCGCCTCGGCGCCGTGCATCTCGAACACTTTCTCAAGCCGGGTGATCTGGCCCTTGGTTTCGGAGAGATGCGTCTGGAACGCGTTCTTAAGGCCGGCATCGTTCGCTTTCTCGATCATGTCGGGCAGGTTTTTCGCGATCTGCTGCTCAGCATAATAGATGTCCTGCAGGGTGTGCACGAACAGGTCGTTGAGCGTTTTGATGTCTTTGGTAAAAAATCCCATGGCTTCCTCCTGGATATGGTCCGTACAGCAAACATGCCGCCCGGCAGGACGTTCCTAACTGGTTCAAGGAAGATGATTTCCTGAGCGCGGATGATAATCTCTTCCTGCGACAGCTCCCGTTCGAGTCGAGACTGCCATGAGGTCGGTGCCAGTTGTATCGGTGAAGCCATCTTGGCAGCTCGGCGGCACGTTGTTTTGAGGTGCTGTAAGCCTGGGCATATCCTTCCCGGCGGCGGCGTCGCGCTGCTCCGTGCGCTCAAGGCGCTCGACGGCGTCAAGACGGTCAACGCCGAACAGAAGGCCGGCGTAGACATCGTGCGCCGCGCGATCCAGGTGCCGGCCCGGCAGATCGTCCAGAACGCCGGTGAGGACGGCTCCCTGGTGGTCGGCAAGCTGCTCGAGAACGGCAACTACAATTGGGGCGTCAATGCTGCAACCGGCGAATACCAGGATCTGGTGAAGGCCGGCGTGATCGACCCCGCTAAGGTTGTCCGGACGGCGTTGCAGGACGCAGCCTCGGTTGCCTCGCTATTGATCACGACGGAAGCGTTGGTGGCCGACAAGCCCAAGAAGGCGGAGGCTCAGATGTCGGCTGCGCCGCCGATGGACTTCTGACAAAACTTGCGCCCGGCCGTCGGTCGGCCGGGGCTCCCATCACTTCCGGGCAAGGAGACAGTAAACGCGACGAAAAATGGGGTCCACGATGAGCACGCAGATCGAAGCTCCGTTGCGCAAGGCGAGGCTGTTCTGAACTGGCTCATGCTGGCCTCGAATGTCGCAACCATTGCATGGGCAAGTTTTCGAACGATAGGAGGATGAGATGATCAGAGATCAAACCATTGGCTCCGCTCGTGCGGAGAAGCACAAAAATCGCGTCACCAACCGCGTCATTCAAAGCTTGTGACGGCCTTGCTGGCATCGGCCCTGACGCTGCCGTCGCTGGCCGCCTGGGGAATTGAGAGTTCGCCGCAACGGGCCGCGGCGAGGGCCGGCGATATGCTGCCTTTGCCACCGATCCGATATCTCGACTCGATGCCCTGGATGAACTGGACCGCTCCCGCCCCGACGCTGAGGATCGATACGCTCATGTCCCCGAGCGTCACGCCCTGGGGAATCCTGCAAACTCCTCGGGATCGGACACAGACCTCACCGGCATTCAGCTAATCGATCCTGTGGTGGCACAATGCGGGCAGCCCAGCGCGGCCCGCGTTGCGCTGACTAATCTTTCGTGTGCCCATGTTGGAATTGCAAACCGCACCAAATTCGGCGTCCCCGGCTAGGTGGTCCGCCCCACCCCCTGCGAACGATGCCGTTCGTAGCTTCCGGGTTGAGAGCGAACGGCGGGTCGTTTTGCATTGCAGAAAACCGCTGGACGATCCGAGCACGACGACAGAGGAGCGGGGCCGGCTGATGCGACTGCTTGGCGAGGCTGAAGCCCAGCTCCAGAGTCTCGCCGCATGAGAGCACCCCGAAATTAACCGTGGGAGTCGACCGCAAAATTTTTTGGAGATGCTCTTGAAATTGAATTTGACCCTTCTAATTCGATTTGTGCCGCCTGTGGCGGTGCCGGGCGCCAGCTTTGGGTCCGGCGGACTGAACAGGGCGCCGGACCGGTGTCTTGCACTGCTGTCTTGCGCTCCTTCGTATCCATCTTGCTCTTAGGAGGACTTGGCTATGAGGACCTACGACTCTGCTCCCCTGTGGCGTTCGACCATCGGCTTCGACCGCCTTTTCGATCTCCTCGACGAAACCCAGCACAGGACCGAGGACAACTATCCGCTCTACAATATCGAGCGGCTTGGCGAAGATCGCTACCAGATCTCGCTGGCGCTGGCTGGTTTTCGCCCGGAAGAGATCGCCGTGACAGCCGAGCAGAACGTGCTGACCGTTGAAGGCCGCAAGAGCGACAAGGACCAGCACGAATATCTCTACCACGGCATTTCAGCTCGGCCGTTCAAGCGGCAATTCAACCTTGCCGATTACGTCCAGGTGAAGTCCGCGACGTTCGACAGCGGCCTGCTTCGGATCCTGCTCGTTCGCGAGATCCCCGAGGCCATGAAGCCCCGGCGCATCGCCATCGACGGCGGCGCCTCTGCCGGGCAAATCACGCAGAAGGCAGCCTAGGCCGCCTCATGCCTGATCACGTCGCGCAGACAGCAGTCGTCCGCGCGTCGACCAGCTTCATGAGTCAAGGAGGATATCATGGGTATTCATGATCTTGTTCCGTGGACGAAAGGTCAGCAGCTGTCGACCCGGCAGGAGCCTTTCGATCCGTTTCTCACGCTTCATCGCGAGATGAACCGCCTGTTCGACGATGTCTTTCGCGGATTCGGCCCGCTTGGTCGTGTTGGCAATCCGTTAATGGAGGGCCAATTCGCCTGGCCTCGGCTCGAACTCAGCGAAACCGACAATTCGGTCACGGTTTCGGCCGAACTTCCCGGTCTCAACGAAAAGGACGTTCAGGTCGAGATCGCCAACGGCGTCCTTTCGATCCGCGGCGAGAAAAAGGCCGAACGCAGCGATGACTCGAAATTCGTCAGCGAACGCTACTACGGTTCGTTTGAACGCCAGATTCCGCTGGAGGGCGTCGAGGAAGACAAGGCCCAAGCGGACTTCAAGGACGGCGTTCTAACGGTGAGCTTCCGAAGTCTGAGCAATCGAGCCGCAACGTCAAGCGTATCGCGATCAACACAAACTGAAAGCAAGAAGGCGGCGGCACGATCCCGCCGCTTTCGACCTCGTCTCATGTCAACCCGTCTCTAGACGAAAGGAGCCAAAGGAGAGACCACATGACACAGGCCAATCGTACTGCCAATAGTGTTGAGCCATTTTTCCACCCGGTATCTCATTACGATTCACCCGACGCCGTCCTGGGCGATGCCAAGCTGTCGACCGACGAGAAGCGAATAATCCTGTCGTCCTGGGCATCGGATATGTATGCCGTCGAATCCCAGCCGGCCCTTCGTAAGGTCCCAGGCATCACGCATCGACTCCGTCTGGATGACATCCTGGGGGCATTGAAGCAGCTGGACGAGGACAACGATCCACCGCCACGCGCGGCATTGGCCATGCGGCTGCCTCGTTTCAGCAAGCTTGAATGCACTGCTCCCGATGAGCGCAAGTTGGAAAGGCTGGCGGCGACGAGGCGGTATCGGTCGACGCCGACCGCGCGCCCAGCAAATCATTCGCGATGGACTCGCGAGGCAAACGTGCGGCGCTATCAAAAGCTGCTGAACACGCAACTGACAGACGTTGAACGCACCTTCATAGAGCGGCGGCTCGCTGAAGAACTGCGGAGCTAACAAGTCTCGAGGGTCAGTGGGATCCGTTCGGCGATGTCTACGATTGATGACAGCTTCAGTGAGATCAGATCCGTGCGGAATGACATCTGGCGTTGTCGCAAGCTGCTCCAAACTGAGCTCGCCGAAGCTGAACGAGAGATTGCGGAGAAACGCCTTCGTGAACGCCTGTCAGCCTTTGAAGGCCTCTTAGCGTCTGCATTCCCTTTGGCCTTGAAACTTTGAAACAACTCGGGGGACGGTTGGGTGCTGCGATGACAAGGCTTCCTATGACGGCTGCGGGGCACGCCGCCCTTGAAGATGAGCTGAGGGGCCGCATCAGAATAGAGCGACCTCGCCTGGTTCAGCGAATTCGGCAAGCGATCGCGGATGATGCCAACCTGGTTGAAAACTCTGAATATCAAGCTGCACAGGCAGAGCAAACAGTCAATGAGGCCCGGATCGCCGAGTTGGAAGACAAGCTCGCGCTTGCAGAAATCGTCGACGTATCCAAGCTCTCCGGCGATACAATCAAATTTGGTGCCACCGTGACGCTGATCGACGATGATACCGGTGAGAAGCGGACTTGGCAGATCGTCGGAGAGCCGGAGGCTGACGCGAGCAAAGGAAAGATTTCGGTGGCGTCACCCGTCGCCAAAGCATTGATCGGCAAGACGAAGGGAACAACCGTGCTCGTCGAGGCGCCAGGCGGGACCAAGGCCTACAAAATCCGGCATGTGGAGTGGTTTGCGGACAAACGAAAGAAACGAAATCAGGTCTAAGCTTAGGTTGGCCCCGCGGGCTGTCTCGGTTCCGCGGATCGACTGCCGATGGCAAAAGTCGGAATATCGGAGCTTGATCGACCGGCTCGCAGCCGTGCTTCGGGTGCGACGATGCGATGCCCGATACGTCACGGGTCGCTTCCTGCAACAGCTCCAAAGGCGCATTCCAGAATGCGAGCACGATGCGGAGCTCCGGCCGCCTGATCCGAAGCCGTCGCGTGAAATGACGAGCAGGGATTACCGGTTTCTCGCTGAAATAACTGAGGCAGACCGTTTCCGTTCCCTTCCGATGGGACCTGTTCGACATAATGGCGGTTCACCGTCGCGGCCGGGCGCGCTTCCGCTGCAATTCCCTCAAGCTCAAGCGCGTGAGCAACTATGCGAGCGGCAATTGCATCGACCTCCCATTTACCCCCAATACAGATAACCCCTGCTTTTGCACCATCGCCAACCTGCCGGGGTCCTTCTTCAATCAACTCATCCGGCAGCGCGTCCATTCCCGTGGCGAAGCGCAAACGATGCGCGGCGGTAGCATTCCGCAGATAATCTTCGCTCGCGTGGCAAAGGACCTCAATGCTGACTTCGTTATAAAATTCTCGAAGGGATGATGCTTCGATCCTTTCGTTGGCGATATCGATCGCCTCATCCGGATCGCTGGCGATTAATCGCTGGTAGATGCGTCTAGGAAGATTAAGCGCTGGCGTCGAGCCGAGAAGGGTGTCGAGAAACTGCAGTTGCGGCAAGTTGCGGCCGAAAACCAGCAGACACACGGTAAGGGGGTCGAGAGGATCAATCTGGCAGGACCCCAGAGTGCCGTCCAAAACATCGCGGCCGTGATCAGGGAATGGCCGAGAGGCCGGTGCTGGATCCGTAGAGAAGTGGCTCGACGATGTTGTTGCTGACCAGCTCCAGGACGATGATGAGCGTCACCGTCCACAGGATCATACTCCAGCCGGTGTCCATTGCGAAGGCCAGCGACTGGGAAGATCGCGGAGATCAGTGGACCCAAAAACGGAACGAAGGGCAGCACCGCAGCCAAGCACCCCCACAGCAACGCGCCAGGGACGTCGATGAACCACAGTCCAAGCGCCATCGGTAGGTCTTGTTAGCGCTTTGGGACGCACAGGTCTCGTGAAGCAAGGCTACGAGGATTTCATTCAGACCGACGCGGCGATCAACCCTGGCAACTCGGGCGGCGGCTTGATCAATTTGAAAGGCGAATTGATCGGTATCAATACCGCAATCATTTCGCCAGGCGGCGGCAATGTCGGGATCGGTTTCGCTGTGCCCATCAACATGGCGAAGAAGGAGATGGATCAGCTGATCGCGACAGGCCGCGTCGACCGCGGCCGTATCGGTGTAGCGCTCGAGGATCTCGAGGCGCCCGCCGCTGATCATCTCGAGGGCGCGCGGATCAAGGAGGTTAGCCCTGGCTCTCCGGCAGAGCGTGCAGGCCTGCGCAGGGGCGACGTGATCCTGAAGGCCAATGGTTTCCCGATCCGGAGCGCGACGCAGATGCGCAACCTAATTGGTCTTACTCCGGTCGGCCAGCAAGTCCGCATCATCGTTGAGCGAGACTGCGCGCAAGAAGCTGTGACCGTCGAAGTCGTTCCGCTCACAAACCAAAAGTCGAAGCCACGAGGGCCCAGCTAATCACGACTAAGTAGCTGGTTCGAGAGACGACGGCATTGGACCTGCAAAAGCGCCAATCAGGAAAGCTGCTTGCTCCGGACATCCAAGCAGTGGCGGTTCTTTCGGGCAGAAACAACCTCAACACACAACATGACCGTATCGACTCGGACAACGTGGCAAATGCTTGATGCACCATCGATATCCTGATCTCGTGAATCCACAGTGGTCCCGCTCAAGCTGGCAGGCAGGCCTTCGCTTCCTTAAGGCAATATCTAATTGCGCCTTCAATTCATCCACTCTCACCTTCAGCGCTGCGAATGAGGTTTCACGGGGCGTGAGCAAGGCCCTACCTTCTTTATCGAACGCGCATGTGCCCGTTTCTACTCCAAGATACACGCTCTTGGCGTCAGCTGGCCTCCGCCACATTCAACAACAATCTTTCGGACGGCCATGGTGTTCTCCTCGCAGCGAGGGCGACAGTCGGTTCTTACCTTACGCTCACCTCCTGCCGCTGAAACACAACGTAGCCCGTGACGAATAAGACGACTGTCCCGGCGATAAGCACCACCTTCTGCGGCCAGGCGAGCATCCGGCTTTTACCGACAAGCGGGGCGCCCAGACGGTAGGCGACCTAGAATAGCGTGGCCGATTTTCAAGAGCGGCCCGCTCGGCTGAAGGTCGTCAATCGCCGCGACGATAAGGGCCACGCAAGTCATGACGCTGATGCCGGTTTTGCCCAGGAATTATTCGACTCCTGCTGCCAACCACAATGTCAGTCCAATCAAGAAGACAGAAACGCTGACCGTAGCGCCTTCGCATGCCTAATCCTTCTCGATCGTAAGCTGCGTTTCGGCTGCGAGGCCGGCCAACAAGCGCGCAAGGGAGTGCCGCAGTCCTTCATCTGAAACGTCGCTCGTTTTCCGGACGATGATACGCGGGCCTCGGTCCGGCCATTCCAGACCAAGCCGTACTTGCGAATCAGTCCGCGTGCCTTCACGCGATCAAGCGCCCCCGTCAATGCCTCATGAAGCTCTGCAGTCATGTTAGCCTCGTTGCGAGATGATCGACGGCTCTGCTTCTGTTCAATCAGATGAATGACGCCGAGCTGGTTTGTCCCCTCCAGCCGCACCAAGTGTCGTGAAGCGCGTCATCTGCACGATCCACGGACCCAAGACGCTTTGCCAGCGGCCTTTTCAGATTGTCGCAGTCAAGCAACAGCCATCGGCGCAGCAAATCAGCACCGGATTCGCTCATTGCGGCCGGCTCCCTGCACGCGATCCTATCCCCGCGCGCGTCGGCGTGGCGTGGCATGAGGTCGACGATCCGGTCGGCGGATAGATCGCCATGTTGACAGGCTGCGGCATATCGGCCGGCGGCGCGCCGATCACGATACCTTGCAGGGCGACCGCCAGGGTTTGATCCCCGGCCAAAGTACCGTCGTCAGTGACCACCTCTGCCCGTGCGATCAAGCCGGACGGCGCGAGCCAGAACCGGAACAATACCTCGTCGCGCGCTGCGGCGATCAATGCATTTCGGCACAGCGCGTCGCTGACACGCGCCTGGATGGTTGCAAAATACGGTCGATACGCTTGAGCTGCGGTGGGCGCCGCCGGATCGGCGACCGATGTTCGGGTGGCTGGAGCGATGGTGAAGACGCCAGGCCCAGTGCTGCGCGCGTTGTACCCGGTGCCGAGGAGCAGCAATTGCAAGGCTTCCGAGGCGGTGAAGGCCCCTCTGACTTCTGTCGAGTACTGCCGCTCTCCCAGATCCGCATCGTAAAAGACGTCGAGACCGGTTGCGGCACCATAGCGATCAATGCGTGCACGAGCGACTGTGCCGGAATGTCGAAAACGATCGGCGCTGTCCGACTGGACGATCGAGCGGCCGCCGTTGAACCGGAAAACGAAAGGCTGGTGCTCAGTAGCGCAGCACAGCTGACACAGATGATCCGAAACAACAACAGACCGGCTTTCAAACGAGCTAGATGCCGCTCACCAGTCTATCCCGACATCGTTATGATTTATTCAACCTGTGAGTCGCGCCGGGACGCTAGTGCCAGAATATGATGGTTTGACGACAGGAGCGCCTCGGTAGACGCTGTCCGCCTGGAATCAGTAATCGGACACTGTCATCGATGTCGGTAAGCCTCGTTCTCAAGCCACGGCTTTGACGGATTGCTCGCGATAGCGTCCCGACTAGCGCTAGGCGCTGATCAGCACCCGGGTGAAGAGTTTCATAGGAATAGCCTTCCTGCTGAATGCCTGATAGCTGCTGGTGTGTCAGAATTCGACGCGAAGCTGCTGATGAACGAATTCCATTCCAGGAGTGAGTCGGACAACTACGCCTCCTGCAGCAGGCGAAACTTATGGCTCGAGACGTTCCGAAGAACGTGCATTTTATGAGCGTGCTCGTAGTTGTGTTGTGACAGACGATTGCCCATGCATGTCAAAAACTACGACTTTGCGTGCGGCCCGTCGCTTGGGCTACTGCCTGCCTGTTGCAACCCGTCGTTCCCCTGAGAAAGCAGTAGCTTTCCGGCCTGAGCGTAGTGGCGTGCGTGCACTCCTGCGTGTTGCGCGGCGGTTTGCATGTCGCGCAGTCTTCGCTGCAGCGGCGATGAATTGGAGACAGCGGCACCGCCCGCCAGCGCGAAACAACTCTGGATCACCCGAAGACACGCTTCGGTCACCCATATCATGGATTGCGTCGCTTCCGCGAGTAGCGCGTCGCCACTGAGCGTGCCAGCAAGCGCGTGGCGCCAGTGGCTGGCAATTTGAGCGTCGCACAGCACCTGAGCGGCGCGGAACTCGGCTTGAGCACGGCCGAGTTCGTAGTGGAAGATCTCGGAATCTCGCATCGATACGGCCGCGCGCTGCTGCTTCCTGCCGCTCTGCGCTATGGCGACGATGTCGTCGAGCGCGCCTTCAGCCATTCCCAGCGCAATCGGCCCATGCAACAGGGTCGCAATCTGCATTGGAGGAGCGCTGTAGAGCGGTCCCGGGAGACAAGGTCGAGGGGAGGCCATGTCGAAGACATTTTCTGACGGCACGAAAACATCCTTGAGCACGATGTGGTGGCTGCCGGTGGCGCGCAGTCCAGGGGCATGCCAGGTATCCTCGATCTGCCAGTTGCCAGCGGGCAGGCACACGACGCGCGTCGCGGGAATTTCAGGGGTCGGGCCCGGAACAGGCTTTCCGTCTTCGGTCAGCACACAGATTGCTGCGATCCAGTCAGCGTCCTCACACCCGCTCGCAAATGGCCATCTGCCATTCACCCGCAAACCGCCGGCCTCTGCGACGGCTGTTCCGGTGGGCTGTCCTCCCCCTGCGCAAAGGCGATCAGGACCATTTCGATAGGTTTCCTCGTAGGTCTCGCGCGGCAGGAGTGGCAGCAACAGGGCTGTTGCGTTGGTAATGGTGACGACCCACCCCGTCGAGCCGTCGATCTTGAAGAGCTTCCGAAGGATGCGAGCGACTGTAGGCAAATCAAATTCCAAGCCGCCGTGAATTTGGGGCGCGGTCATCCGGAAGACTCCGACCGACTTGAGCATCTGAATCATATCGGTCGGAATGCGCCGCGCCTCTTCAGCTTCGGCAGCTCGCGCCGCGATTATCGGAGCCAGACGATCGAGCTCCGAGAGAATGCGATCCGCCGCCTCATTGTTGGTGCTCTGCATGACCAATTGTTTCTGTTCACTCGTCTGCACGTACGTGCGCTCCGCGATGTTGAACTGTTGTTCCGGGATGACAGATGATTTGCTGTTGGCCGTTTCGCCAGCATCGACAATCGCGGCAAAGGCTAACGACCGGAGATGGCGGCGTATTGCAGAAATCGGACTCGCGCCCCACGGAGTGGTAACCGTCGCGTGACCAAGACAGCATCGGAGGCGGCGTCTTGCGCGCCTGGCAAGTGCAATCCGAGGCAGACGTCGCATAAGGGGAGGAATTTGTCGATTTGGTCCGCGCCAATCAAGCGAGGCTCGCGGCAACTCCCAAAGATGCGCCTCACCCCTCGCCCGACTTTCGGGGCGAGTGAATGCTGTCGCGCTGATCCTCAATACGGACGCCATCCCGTTCCCTTGCGAGAGACCGCATTGCGGCATCAAGGAAGCGATCGTTGCCGTTGTAACTGTGCCGCGCGCTTTTGAAATACAACCGAAAAACGGGAAATGCATCCTTGTCCCCGCAACTATCACGGATCGGCAGAAGATGCGTTTCCGTAAATCTGCGCTTTGCCTTCATCGATTTGGCGCACCCGGCCGGATGCGGCTGTCCGCGGCTCTGCTAGCGCTTGTGGTCGCTGTGACTTGTGCCGGCGCGCAGCCTGCCGAGCCCTGGATCACGACATGGGCTGCAACCCCTGGACCGCGCTGGGCGGACGAATTGCCGGTCCCCTTTGGCGTGCCGGAGGTGCTGAGCAACAGGACGGTGCGGCAGACCACGCGCATCAGCGTAGGCGGCGAGAAACTGCGGATCGTGATCTCGAACGAGTTCGGCGTCCGTCCCATCACCATCGGCGCGGCGACAGTTGCTCTGCCGGCCGGCGGCAGCGCTGTCGATCTGGCGACGATCAAGCCCGTGACCTTCAGCGGTCACATCGACGCCGTGATACCGCCGGGCGCACCGCTGATCAGCGACCCGGTCGACTTTCCGGTTAAGCCGCTATCGAGGGTGGCCGTCAGCTTCTATCTGCCCAACCCCACCAAACTCGCCTCGGTTCATTGGGAGGCCATGCAGACCGGCTACATATCGGGCTCGGGTGACATGACGAAGGCAGCCGACTTCAAGCCCGAAAGCACCACCAAATCGCGTCTGCTGCTCAGCCGCATCCTCACGACCGCCAAGCCCGATTCCAGCGCCATCGTGGTCCTTGGTGATTCCATCACCGACGGGACCTGCTCTACTCCCGACAGCAACCATCGCTGGACGGATGAACTCGCCAGCCGTCTGCAGGCGGAGGGCCATCCCGATATCGCGGTCGTGAATGAGGCATTTTATGGCAATCGCGTGCTGGCCGATGGCTTCGGGACCAGTGGCCTCGCGCGGTTCAATATGTCCGTGTTGAGCCATGCTCGGGTGTCGACCGTCGTCGTGATGCTGGGCGGCAACGACATTGGCTTGCCGGGCGCCACCATACCGAACGATCCGGAGCCGACAGCCGACGACGTCATCGCCGGCCTCAAGCAGATCATCGAGCGCGCCCACGCGGGTGGCATCCGCGTGGTGTTGTCGACCCTGACGCCGGCCGCTAACGCTTTCGCCGGCACGCGCTTTTCAAAGTATTACACACCGCAGAAGGGGAAGATCGCGGAGGCCGTGAATGCCTGGGTCAGAACCGGCAACGCCGCCGACGGCGTGATCGACTTCGGCAAGATCCTGGAGGATCCGGCAAAGCCCGGCCATCTGGCGCCGGCCTATGATTGCGGGGATCATGTCCATCCCAACGATGCTGGGTATCTGGTCATGGCCAAGGCCGTCGACCTGAAGCTTCTGCTCCGCCAATAAACCATCGCGCCGGGGCGGCAGCGGCGGTGGCCGCAGAAGTGAAAGAATTCTGACAGAGGTAGGGAAGGAAGGATGTCTATTTCGAGGAACTCGCCGAAGGAAAGCACGCCCCTGTCGCCGCCGATGCGGCAACGGTTGACGGCCGAGAATCACGTGCATCTCAACCAACATGGCGTGCGGACCATGATGCATCCGGCCCGGTATGCTGGTCCGGTACTTGGTAAATCTTCCCTGCTGGCATATCTCGTCGACGAAATGGCGGATTGGGATATCCCTTGTCCCGATCAGGCGCGAGCGCTCAGCCTTAAGATCATTCCGGGCACCAGCCCGGTTCTTGTGATCAACTATCGCAAACCGCCGGTCTTGACCCGGCGTTTCGGACCTCAGGCCTTTCGCCAACCGGATCGCCGCAACTGTGCGACCAAACTGCACAGCGGTCTCGTCATCGTGCAGCCCGGCGGAGCGCTCGGCGTGATCGTGATACGCCTCAAGGCCGAGGCGGCCGCCAACCTTCTCGGTGAGCGCATGCTGGATTTCCTCGATGCTCAGATCGGGCTTGACGAGCTGTTCCCTGCGAGCCGGATGTCTCGGCTGGAGGAGATTCTAGCGTATGCAAGGACGAGCGCCGAGCGGTTTGCCTGCGTGGAGAAATTCCTTCATGCAAATCAGCGCACACGCCGGACTGAACCCGTTACCTCCCGGGCCGCAGCTCTGCTGCGACGGAATCCCCAATTGCGGGTCGGCCAGCTCGCCGCCCGAATCGATGTCAGCGAACGTCAATTGTTGCGCAACTTCTACACGATGTTCGGCATGGGGACCAAGCAGTTCGCCCGAATTGCTCGCATCGAAAGGGTGATGGCGGCGCGAGCGCGGGGAGCAACGTGGCGGGACGTCGCCTATAAGCTCGGATTCTCCGACCAGGCACACATGATCAATGAATTTACCGAGATTGTGGGCGTGTCGCCGGCAGAACTGGTCCGTCCTGGGACAGGTTGCGGCAAAGACTCGGGCACACCTCAAAGCTCGGCCAAATCACGTTAGTGCCTACGTCCAATTGCCGCTTCGGCGTGTTCGCTGCTGGCTTCCGCTATCCTCCGCCACTGGACGAACAACGGTCCGCCCTAAGCGCGCCTGGCGCGATCGGGCTCTCCGTGCCAGTCCTCGATCCGGCGATAAATCTCTAAAACCGACGAGCAGCTCCATGCAGGGTCACCGCTTTCATTTGCGAAATGATCCCAGTCGGCCTTGTGGCCGCGCGACCAGATCATGGCGTTGACGCTGGACCCGCCACCGAGAACCTTGCCCATCGCCTCGTGAAATGTGCGACCGCCGACGTGCGCACAGGGATTCGTCACGAAGCGCCAGTCCCGTTCGCTCCCTATATTGCTCGCCCAGAGACCGGCATCAGCGACACTCTCGACCTCGTCGCTCGCGCCTGCTTCCAACAACAGCACGCTCGCAGCGCCAGCCTCGGAAAGCCGCCGCGCCACCACCGAGCCGGACGATCTCGAATCGCAGACGATAAAGTCGTAAGACGCCTTCAGATTCGTTGCGAGCCTCGCTTGATTAGCGCGGATCGTCTCGGCAAGCTCCTCCGCCCGCGCGACATCTGTCTCGGCAGTTGCACCTGTCGGTCGTGTCACACGATCCGCCGCCTCGTTGTTGGTGCTCTGCATTACCGATTGTTTCTGTTCACTCGTCTGCACGTACGTGCGCTCCGCGATGTTGCACTGTTGTTCCGGGATGCCGGATCATTTGCTGTCGGCCGTTTTGCCAGCATCGACAATCGCGGCAAAGACTAACGACCGGAGATGGCGGCGTATTGCAGAAATCGGACTCGCGCCCCACGGAGTGGTAACCGCCGCCTGACCAAGACAACATCGGAGGCGGCGTCTTGCGCGCTTAGCCGCACATGCAGGTTGCGGCGCTGTTGCGTGGGCCGATTGCGTTAGGAATGGCTGAAGGCGCGCTCGACGGCATCGTCGCCATAGCGCAGAGCAGCAGCGCTGCCGCCGTATCGATGCGAGATTTCGAGATCTTCCGCTACGAGCGCGACCGAGCTCAAGCCGAGTTCCGCTCCGCTCTTCGGCTCGCCGGATTCAGCTCGTCGGCGACGATGACCCGCTTTCCGAACTCGGAGGACGCATCGAGGAGTGCTATGCCAGCTATCATCGCATCTCGCTCGTTCGATATCAGCACAAAAAAGTTCTATGCCCTTAGAGTTAAGAGCGCAGAACATCAAAAAACTGAGCCTAGGACAGATATCCCAGCCTCCTCCCCTCGCGCTCGACTGGCAGGTCCAGCACGTAACCGACACCACGGACGGTCCGAATCATTCCCGCTGCTTTCAGTTCGATTTTCAGCTTCCGTCGCAGTCGAAGAACGCCGACATCGATGCTGCGGTCGAATTTGTCTTCGTGCATGCTGGTCGCGTTCATCAGCTGCTCGCGTGTCAGCGGCCGCTGGGGCGCGTTGAGGAACGCCGCGAGCAAGTCATGCTCGCTTCTGGTCAGGACGGTCTCACATCCGTTAGGGGCAGTGAGGCGGCGCGTATGATGGTCGAGGATCCAGCCACCGAACCGGCAGCGACTTGGATCCCGATGGCCTCCAGGCGCGACCAATTGAGGCTTGCGCCTCCGCAGGATTGCGCGAGTCCTCGCCAGCAGCTCTCGCATACCGATCTTCTCGGAGACACAATCGTCCGCGCCAAGCTCCAGCACCCTCACACGCTCCGCCTCACAGCAGCCCTCTTGTCCCCGGAAAAGGACGATGATTCCGCAATTTACCGAACGCGATCGGATTGCACGCAGAACGTCGGACGCGTTGAGCCAACCCGGTCCGAGTACAAGGATCACAAGGCACGGTTGCAGCGCATCGAATTTCGATAACGCGCGCTTTAGATCGGAAGCCGCGGTAACGTGCATGTGGCCGCTCTCGAGGTAGTCGACCAATCGGTCTCGGATCGCGAACCGGTTATCGATGAGGAGCACCCGTCTCTGCGCGCTGCTGGCCGCAAGGGGCCTGGTGCGGTTTGGTTGTGGGCTCATGGAGGGCCGATCCTCGCCGGATCGGGGCGCAATCATGTTCGCATCCACAAGGAGAGCTCTGACAGATTGTGTTAAGGGCCGGCCGTCGTTGGGGCGATGGCCCAGCCTCAATACACAATAGGCCCGCCGGCGGCTTGGAGAAATCAGACACGCGAACCGTTTGTGCGCGACTGCCAGACGAATTCAGCGTCCGAGCAAGGGCTACGCGCCGTTGTTGCGCGCCGAAATCTGCTTTGGCATTCGGCCCGCACGATGCACCAGTCTCACAAGGTGAGCATCCAGCACCCACGTCGGCGCTGCCGACGCCACGCATCTGGAGACTGAAAGCAACGTTTTCGGTGACGGTTATCCGCCCAAAGCGACCTGACCGGGGGCCGTCGCCGGATGCGTACTCATGAACCGCATCCCAGCAAAGCGTATCGATCACGCTGGAAGAGACGCCGTACAAGCGCGGTGGCTCGAGTTCGGCTGAACGGATCGGAACGAGCGCCGCTACCGCCGTATTGACCGCGCCACTCCCCGCCGTGCACTCACCACGCGATTGCAGATCCAAGTGAGTGGAACGGCTCCTAGTCTTGGGCAGTGAGTTGCAGACCAGCGAGCAGCAGGTCGACCATCCGAACTGCTTGTCGCTTCCAGTTTTTATTGGGCCTAACGTGTGCCACGCCAGAGAGCGCGCGAAGCAAATCGTGCGGCTCGATGTCATCCCGAAAGGCGCCCGTCGCGACCCCGCGGGCGACCAGCGCCTTGATCGGAACGTCGAGGCGTTGCGGGGTTTTGCTGTAGATGGGTTCGGGCCCGCCGATGAGCGTGTCCATCGCCGCCGCCATATCGTGCTTGGCGTCGAGAAACTCCACGAACGACATCAGCCATTCGCGAAGCGCAGCCACCGGCTCGCGCTCGGTCATCAGTTGATCGGCTTCCTCGATCAGCGCTGTGACTTCCTGCTGGTACACCGCCGAGATCAGTTCGTCGCGCGTCGGAAAGTGACGATACAGCGTGGCGATACTGACGTCCGCTTCGCGTGCGATGTGCTCGAGGCTGACGGTCGCGCCTTTTTCGGCAAAGGCGCGCTTAGCCGCCACGATCAAACGCGCCCGGTTGCGCTCGCCGTCGGAACGCGGTCGGCGCGTCGAGGTACGAGAGGATTCTTCGTGCACGTCGGTCGATGCCCCTTGCTAAACGTAGGGACCCTACGGTATATTAAACGTAGGCCCCCTTCAGTTTAGCACAAGATGGGACGGCTCTGGAACCACCTTCCTGCAAACGGGAGGCAGCACGATTGCCGGAGCGCTGACGGGAACGAGGCGGGCGTGTTTGAGACGCTGCTGCGAGTATCGCAACGTCTCAAGTCGCCGATGCACGAGCGAGGAGCGGATATGACTGACCAAGTACTCTCCACATTACCGCGCGAGTCCAAAGGTCGAATTGCCGCGCCGCCTGCGCTGATTGGGAACTTGAAGGCGGTGACCGACGCCGTAGCCGCATGGCCGGAGGTCGAGGCCACGACGCACTGGCGTTTCGACCAGCCAAATCGCGTCGATGGAATCGACTTCCATGTCGGCTCGGACGAACTCGGCCACATCCACCTCAACGGCTCGATCCACTTGGCGACCTCGCACCGCCTCTGCTCTGAGCTGGTGGCTGAGGGCTTAGGACACCCGTTGGAGTGGGGGCATGGCTGGACGGTCGCCAGTATAGATCGGCTGGGCGTGGACGGTTCTGTGACGCTGTTTCGGCGCAATTACGATCGGCTTCGGCCATCAAACCGGTAGATCGCCGCGGCGAAACCCAGGCGGCGGCATCTGGCCGCATGAATTTTCCATACGAAGGGCGGGAGCGCTGACCGATTGCGCGACCGATCAGCGCGTCGGAGCTGCCTCGATCGGCAAGTTCAGGAATGATTCGATGACAACGTCAGAAACAATCGTGGGGCGTCCAAGCGAGGCGCTCACGATGACAGCTCGGCAGCGGCTGATCCTCATACTTCTTCTCGGCACCAATTTTATGTTGTCGGCAGATTTCTCGATCCTGAACGTCGCCCTGCCCATGGTCGGAAAAGCTGTAGGCCTTGGGGTTGACGACCTTCCCTGGGTGACCACGACCTTCGCACTTCCGTCCGCCGGGCTTTCGCTCCTGTTCGGGCGGCTTGGCGATCTCTACGGACGTCGACGCATCTTTCTCGCTGGCCTGTCGCTTCTCGCGGTGGCGTCGCTTCTCGGCGGCATTTCGACTGGTTCGACTCTCCTTCTCATCGCTCGAACGCTCCAGGGCGTTGCTACTGCGATGACGGCTCCCGCGGCGTTGGCGCTACTGATCACAACCTTCGCTGACGAAGGCCAACGCGCCCGCGTATTGGGGTGGAGCGGCG
Source organism: Bradyrhizobium sp. USDA 10063 (assembly GCF_054063735.1). Lineage (NCBI taxonomy): Bacteria > Pseudomonadati > Pseudomonadota > Alphaproteobacteria > Hyphomicrobiales > Nitrobacteraceae > Bradyrhizobium > Bradyrhizobium sp. USDA 10063. The sequence goes on from NZ_JBSSGP010000002.1 coordinate 4,251,846, forward strand.
CGTTGCTTTCGGGTGGCTTCACGTTCGGAGCGATTGTCGGCGGGATGCTCGTTGGCGTGCTGAGCTGGCGCTGGGCATTCCTGATTAACGTCCCCGTCGCTCTCATAATCCTGGTGCTGACGCCGTTCGTGATTCCTGCTGGCTATCCGCGCGAGAGCGTGCGACTTGACGTTCCAGGCGCAGCATGCGTGACGCTGGCTCTCTCTGCCACTGTCTTCGGTATCACCGATCAATCCCTGCCCGTACTGTCCGTTGGACTGATCCTGTTCGTGGTGTTCTTCCAGATCGAGCGCCGAACAGCAGCGCCACTGGTCACGATCGCTATGTTGAAGCGCCCGTCGGTTCGGTGGGGAAACCTGGCCGCTTTGACCATCTTCTCGATGGAGGCCGCACTCGTCTTCCTCACGACGCTCTACCTCCAGGACGTGCTTGATCTCGGGCCGATGACGACCGGCCTGATATTCGGCGTTCCTGGCCTCTCCTCGATGGCCGCAGGCGTCGTCGCCGGCCGAACCATCGAGCGTCGCGGCGCACACACTGTCCTCCTCGCGGCAATGCTGGTCCAGGGCGGCCTCACCGCGCCCCTGATGCTGCTCGGCACTCAGTCGAACTCGCTCTGGCTGCTCATCCCTGCGCTCTTCGTCGGCTTCTTTGGTCACATCACCGCTGTTGTCGCCGCAACGGTCACCGCCACCGCAGACGTTCCGGACACCCATAAAGGGCTCGCCTCTGGCCTTGTGACCACGAGCCAACGGGTGGCGGTCACGATCGGCATCCCAGTCCTCGGTGCCGTGATGGTGATCCGGGCTGATCTACTGGATGGGATCCGCCTCGCGCTTGCAGCTGACGTCGTCCTGACATCGACGGCCGTGGTCATCATCTGGGCCGGTCTGAACAGTCTGCGACCTGCGGCTGAGCCTGCAGACGCTCCCCCCGACAACCAAAGCCGTCGCGCGTGTGCAAAGCTTTGGCCGTTCTTTCGCGCGTCAATGAGTCGGTGTTTTGATGGTGCTTCAACCAATGAACGACGAACAAATCCGCTCATCCAATTCTCTGAGGTGGCTACTCGGAGCACTGGTCTACCGGAGTGAAACGGGGCTTCGTCGCTCTCTGAAGCTGCATGTCCCCTCGGTTTGCCGATGGAGGCTGCAGCGATGAACGATCAGCGCGCCTTCATGATTGACGTTCAAAACACGAACCAGGACCGTCGCCCTGACCGAAAACGGGTTCGCGTAATCGCGCTCTTGGTTCTGGTGGTGGCACTTCTTCTTGCATGGCTGGCTATCCGGTATCTTGGACGTGGACCCCAGAGCGGGCCCGCGGCAACTGACCCGACGGTTGAAGTCGCGCAGCCTCTTCAGAAAGATGCCGTCGAATGGGATGCGTACATCGGCAGGTTCGAGGCCAGCCGAACGGTTCAGGTTCGTCCGCGGGTTTCGGGGCAACTAATCGGCGTCCACTTCCGCGATGGGACCATCGTACAGCCGGGACAGCTCCTCTTCACCATAGATCCACGCCCGTACGAGACAGCGCTGGCACAGGCGCGCGCGGAGTTGGCAAGCGCGCGCAGCGATCTGGAACTTGCCCGCATCAATGCGGAGAGGGCTGCACGCCTTAGACCTTCCGACGCCATAGCTCAAAGCGAGGCCGACAATCGGAATGCGAGGGTTGGGGCGACGGCGGCAGCCGTTGAAGCGGCTGAAGCGGTCGTCCGTGCGCGCGAACTCGACGTCGAGTTCACGGAGGTCCGCGCGCCGATCGGGGGGCTGATATCCGATCGGCGAGTCGATGCGGGCAACCAAGTGACGGCAGCGACAGGGAACGCCGGCACGCTGCTGACTACGATCAACGCGCTCGATCCGATCTATTTCTCATTCAACAGCTCCGAAGCGCTATACCTCAAGACCAAGCGCGCGCGAGATACCGGTGCCCAGCCGTCGCCGGTGGAGATCCGCCTGCAGGACGAAGCTGCATACCAGTGGCGCGGCGCGCTCGACTTTACAGATAATGGTCTCGATCCTCGTTCGGGAACGATCCGAGGACGAGTCACAGTCGCCAACCCTGATCTTTTCCTCACACCCGGCATGTTCGGCGACATGCGACTGGCGATTGCCGACACGCGGCGGGCCTTGCTCGTCCCCGACACCGCTGTTTCAAGCGACCTGACCCGTAAAATCGTGCTCGTTGTCGGTCCGAACAATGTCGTCGCGGCGCGCACCGTCGAGCTCGGCGCACTAGTCGACGGCCTGCGGATAACTCGAGCGGGACTGAAGCCGGACGACCGGATCGTTGTAAGCGGCGTCCAGCTTGTTCAGCCTGGACAGCGGGTCCAGGTACGCCCCGGAAGCATCACGCCGCAGCCGCAGGCGACCGGCGAGGCCATCGCCACGCCCCAGGCGCGGACCGCCACCATGGGGGAACCATGAGCCGCCACGCCGAGCGCACAAGCGCGCGTCGGGATCGCGCCGCGCGCAGCCAGCCGGAGCGCTAGTGCCATGCGATTCTCGCGCTTCTTCATCGACCGGCCGATCTTTGCGTTCGTGATCTCAGTGGTCACCACGATCATCGGTACGATCTGCTACACCGTGCTGCCGGTCGCCCAATACCCCGAAGTCGTACCGCCGACGGTCCAGGTGACTGCGACCTATCCTGGCGCCTCGGCCGAGACCGTCGCCGAGACGGTCGCTGCCCCGATCGAGCAGGAGATCAACGGCGTTGACGGGATGCTCTACCAGTCGTCGCAGTCGACCGGCGATGGCCGCCTCGTCATCACGGTGACGTTCAGACAGGGGACCAACCTCGACACTGCACAGACGCTGGTCCAGAACCGGGTAGCGATCGCCGTTCCCCGTCTTCCAGAGGAGGTGCAGAGGCTCGGCGTTGTCACCAAGAAGACCGCTCCGGACATCCTTCTCGCGATCAACCTGATCTCGCCTGATCACTCGCTGGATGAGGCCTACATCTCCAACTACGCCCTGACCCGGGTGCGCGACGAACTGCTCCGCGTTGAGGGGGTCGGGGATGCGGAGCTATTCGGGTCGCGCGAGCTCAACATGCGCGTCTGGCTCGATCCGCGCCGTGCCGCCGCGCTCGGCTTGACCGCCGGCGACATCGTCTCGGCGCTCAGGTCCCAGAACGTCCAGGTCGCGGCCGGCACGCTCGGCCAGCCGCCATCCGACGGCGACGCCTTCCAGCTCAACATCCAGACGCAGGGGCGCTTCACCGATCCTGCCCAGTTCGCCAACGTCGTGATCCGCACCGACGCCGATGGGCGGCAGGTACGCGTTTCCGACATCGCGACCGTCAGGTTCGGCGCCGAGGACTACGGCCTCTCGGCCTATCTCGGCGCGCAGAAGTCGGTGGTCATCCGCGTCGTCCAGTTACCCGGCTCGAACGCGCTTGCCGCTGCCAAAGGCGCCAGAGCGGTCATGGAGCACCTGTCGCAGCGTTTCCCGCCGGGCCTCACCTATAGGATCGCCTACGATCCGACCGAGTTCATCCAGCGGTCCATCGACGAGGTTGTGAAGACCCTGTTCGAGGCCGTACTGCTCGTCACCCTGGTTGTCATAGTGTTTCTGCAGAAGTGGCGGGCAGCGATCATCCCGATCCTCGCGATCCCCGTTTCGCTCATCGGCACCGCGATTGTGCTTGCGGGGGTGGGCTACTCGCTGAACAACCTGTCACTGTTCGGACTGGTGCTGGCTATCGGCATCGTCGTCGATGATGCGATTGTGGTGGTCGAGAACGTCGAGCGGCACGTGGAAGAGGGCAAGTCCGCCCTCGAGGCCGCTCGACTGTCCATGGACGAGGTGTCGAGCGCTCTGATTGGCATTGTCCTCGTACTATGCGCCGTGTTCCTGCCGACGCTGTTCATGAGCGGCCTTTCGGGGGCGTTCTATCAGCAGTTCGCGGTGACGATCTCGACCGCCACCGTCATCTCGCTGCTCGTGTCGCTGACGCTCTCGCCGGCGCTCGCGGCGATCCTGCTCGAGCCGCCCCCGGCGGCGCGGGAACCCGGCCGCTGGCGTCGGATGGTCGAGGCCGCTGGCGACCGCTTTAACGCGGCATTCGCGTGGGTGAGCGACCGCTACGGGCGGCTGACGATGCGCCTCGTGCGCAGGCCGCGCGCGATGCTGGTCGCTTATGGCGGTCTCATCGCGGCGACCGGCATGCTGTTCTGGATGACGCCGGTCGGTTTTATTCCGGCGCAGGATCAAGGCTATTTCATCGCCGCCATCCAGTTGCCGCCGGGGTCTTCGACGGCGCGTACGGAAGCGTTGCTGGAGGAGGTGTCGGAGCGCGTGCTCCCAATCCCCGGTATCCGGACGAGCATCGGCTTCTCAGGCGTCGATGGCCCGTCCGAGACGCGGGCGGCGAGTTCGTCCGCCGCGTTTTTCATGTTGGACGACTACGGCGAGCGAGCTAGGCACGGACAGACACTCGACAGGCTGATCGAGGAGGCGCGTAGAGCGACAGCCGACATCATTGGCGCCAGAATCATGATCGTCAAGCCGCCTCTGATCCGTGGCATCGGGTCGGCCGGCGGCTATCGACTGATGGTTCAAGACCAAGATGGAGTGGGCTACCGGCAACTCGAAACGGCGGCCAATAGCCTGATCGCCAGGGCGAACGCGACCGAAGGGCTCACTGGGGTCTACACATTCTTCGAGACGGCCACTCCGCGCGTTACAGCCAACATCGATCGCGCTAAGGCACAGATGCTCGGTGTGCCGCCCGAACGCGTGTTCGAGGCGCTGCAGGTCTATCTCGGTTCGGCGTTCATCAACGATTTCAACCTGCTCGGCCGGACTTTCCGCGTCACTGCGCAGGCCGACGCGCCGTTCAGGCGCGCCAAGGCCGACATCGCCAACCTGCAGACGCGCTCCGACTCCGGCGCGATGGTCCCGATCGGATCGGTCGCGACCTTCGGCGACGACACAGGCCCCTATCGGGTTGTGCGTTACAATCTACGTCCCGCTGTGGCGGTGGATGGCGACACCGCGCCCGGGACCTCCTCCAGCACGGCGCTCGCCACGATGGAGCGCGTCGCGGACCAGGCTCTGCCCAGGGGGTTCTCGCACGAGTGGACGGCGATCGCCTTCCAGCAGAAGGCGGCGGGCAATACGGCATTAGTCGTGCTCGCGCTCGCCGTGATGTTCGTTTTCTTGGTGCTCGCGGCCCAATATGAAAGCCTGACGCTGCCGCTGGCGATCATCCTCATCGTGCCGATGTGCCTGTTTGCGGCGATGATCGGCGTGAACCTGCGCGGTCAGGACAACAATGTGCTGACGCAGATCGGGCTGGTGGTCCTTGTCGCGCTGGCGGCCAAGAACGCGATCCTCATCGTCGAGTTCGCGCGTCAGGCCGAGGATCGCGACGGAGCGTCGCCGGCCCAGGCGGCCGTCATCGCTGCGAAGGAGCGGTTGCGACCGATCCTGATGACAAGTTTCGCTTTCGTGTTCGGCGCGCTGCCGCTCCTGCTCGCTAAAGGTGCGGGGGCCGAGCTTCGGCAGGCGCTCGGAACGGCGGTGTTTGCGGGCATGCTCGGCGTGACCGCGTTTGGGCTACTGTTTACGCCCACCTTCTACGTCGTCTGTCGCACTCTTCGGAGCGGTCCGGCAAGCGCACAAAGACCCGTGGGCGCGCGCCCGCGCCTGCCGAGCAGGAAAGAAGGATGAGGCGATCCTAGCGAGGCGCGCTGTCCGGTTTTTGGCGCGCGCCAGCACCGGGTCCGCGATTGACCATACAAGCCCGGACTGGACCGTTGCCCTTCAATAGATGCCGTTCTGGAATTGAGGTTTCGCGATCGGCTTACGTGAATTCCTCGTCGACATGAAGTGCTGCAAGGATCATGGGATTGATCAAGGCAAGCCCTGGCAAGCCGCGCAGAGCGTAACCAGCGGTGGCAATGATGACTGTGAGAGCTACTCCCGGAACGACATCGCTCGTCCGACCCAACCTGCGGCCGCTTGATGGCCCGGTACGGCCGGCCGATCCGATACGTGACGACACCAACGTCGCTTCCTTTTCGATATTTGAGCATGCCGAACAGGTGGACGCGGGCAGTCCGCCGCCTCCGTGAGAGCCCTCCGGCCGCGACGGCTAGCCGCTAGCCGCTTCTACATCCGACTTTTTCTCGTCGGACTCCCACCACATATGATGTTCGCAATAGGAATCCCCGCGCAGGATGTGCTTTTCCGGGTGGAACTTGAGCTTGGGATCGTATCCGGCTGCAAGTGCATGATCCGTGCTTCCGTCAGCATGGCCCGTCGTGCTGCCCTCGCAATTCTCGCACCAGATCTTGCCGACGTCTGTGCCGAGCTCCGAATGCAGAGCGGCCATTTGTCTGCCGAAGGCGCAATGGTGAAAGCGGACGACGGAATGCTTGTCCGTCACTTCGATTTTCTCGCCTTCCCGCGAAAACCAGATCGGAAAAGCAACCTCGAACGCCTCGTAGAATGTCTTTATCGAGTCGAGAGGCCAGCCCAGTTGCTCCGCGCGCTTGCGTATGCCCTGGCCGCGCGCCAGCCCCTGCTCTCGGACCACCTTTCCGAGGAGTTCGCGTCCTTCATCGCCGTATTTGTCTACAACGGCCTTAGACACGCGTACCCACATATGGGCGGTCAACCGTTCGCACGTACGCACCATGGCAAGGGCCTCTTCATTGGTTACGTAGCCCGGTATTGCTTGCTTGGTCATCGCGATCATCCTTTCGTCGTTCCGTCGCCGTCTGCCCTACGGCTTCTCGGCGACCTGGAATTTGGTTTCCTTGATGGCCTGTTCGAGCAAGCGCTCGTCGATCAGCTTGGCAGTCCAGGCATCGATAGCTGCATCGTCGAGCACAAGGGTCGATGAGATCTTTCCTGAGTCCTTCGCAGCCTTGATCAGTACCTTCACGCTCGCCATGTCGGTGCGCGGATTTTCGACCCAGAACTGGTCGGGTTCGAGATAAAGCGCTCTGAGAACGTCAACGTCGACACCTTCGCGCTTCGCTGCCCATTCCACGAATGCGTTCTTGTCCTTCCGGAACGCCTCGATGCCGCGAAGGTTGGCGCGCAGAAAGCGCAGGATCACCTCTCGATTGCCTTCGAGGAACCGTCGAGGGAACACCATGCCGGTGATCTGCGCGCCGGGCAGAATGGATTTGGTCACGTAGGTCGCGCCCAATTTCTTGCGGGCGATCTCCATGGTCGGCTGCCAGCCTACGACCCCGTCAATTTCCCCTTTCTCAAGATAGCCGAGGAGATCGTTCATGCGGCCGTAAACGTGCGTGGTCTTGATGCTGTTATTGCGTTCGAACAACTGAAACAGGGTGTCCTGTATCGTGCCGACCCCTGGCGACCCGAAACGTTTGCCGTTCAGCTGGGCAGGTTCCGTAGAGGACCCCTTGACCATGATGGGCGAAGTGTTCTGCAGCGTCGATGCGATCCACACCAGGTCGAGGTTCGCAGCAACCGCCTGGAAGAACGGCAAGGTGCCGACCGACACGCCGCCCTCGATCTCGCCGGCGATCATGCGCTGGATCGTCTCGGGCCCGCTGGCGATGTTCACAAACGAAACATCGAGCCCCTCCGATTCATATTGGCCGCTCATCAACGCAGCGAAGGGGCTCATGATACCCACTGCCGGCCCCGTCGCCGTCACCCCGAGCTTGAGCTTGGTCTGCTGCGCATCGGCCGGCGCGATCATGGAAAGCATGCCAACGATGAGCAGGCATGCGATACTTGTCGACCGGCGCGTCAATTTCAACATATCGCCCTCACTGCAGGTTTTCGCGGAGCTTCCGCTTGATATCCACAAATTCCCTCGCGGAAGAATCCCGCGGGAAATCGAACGGGATTGGATAGTCGGCAACGATCGTCAATGGCGGCCGGCCCAGTACGACGACCCGCGTACCGAGTAAAAGGGCTTCTTCCAGGCTGTGCGTCACGAACAGCACCGTGCGCTTCGACTGTTGCCAGTGCTGCGAGAGCTCGCCTTGTAACTTCTCGCGAGTCTGGGCATCCAGTGCCGCGAACGGCTCGTCCATCAGCAGCAGCGTTGGATTGATGATGTAGGCGCGTGCGATCGCTGCGCGGGCCTTCATGCCGCCGGAAACCATGTGAGGGTAATAATGTTCGAAGCCACCAAGACCGAAGGTGCGAAGCAGGGTCACCGCTTTAGCGCTTCTTTCGGCCTTGGAAACACCTTTGGTTTCCAGGCCGATGGCAACGTTGTCGGTGAGCGTGCGCCAAGGCAGTAGCGCAGCTTCCTGAAACACGTAACCGAGCCGCCCGGTGCCGTTCCGTGCCAGAATTTGACCGCTGTCAGGATGATCAAGGCCGGCTGTCAAACGGATCAGAGTCGACTTTCCGCAGCCCGACGGTCCGGCGATCGCCACGAATTCACTCTCGCCTATCGAGAGGCTCAGATTGTTCAGAACCGAATGCGTCTTGCCATCCGTCGTGAAAGACTTTGACAGGTTCCTGAATTCAAGCATGCTATATGCTCACTTTTCGCGCATAGCTGAACAGGTATCGCTCCGCGAGGATGAACATCTCATTCAGCGCGAAGCCGAGCAACCCGATGGAGATCATCGCCACGAACACGATATCCATGCGGAACAGGCTGGAGTAATTGTAGAGAAGCTGACCCAGGCCGAGCAGCTCGGTTGCCAGCATTTCGGCGGCGACGATGCACATCCAGGCGGGTCCGATCACCGCGCGCATGCCGCCGAATACTGCGGGCAACGCGGCAGGAATGATAATCTTACGGACGTTGAACCAGCGAGATCCGCCGTACACTTTCCCCACTTCCACGAAGATCGGCTCGACGCGTGACACAGCGTTCATCGTGAGGATGAAAAGGGGAAAGAATGTTCCGATCCAGATCAGGAAGACGTAGCGGCCCGTGCCCGTGAACAACAGAATCGCGAGTGGTATCCACGCGAGCGGAGGAATAAACCTCAAGGGTTCGGAAACAAGGCGCGTTCTCAGATAGAGCGGCTGCCAGAGCCCGAATGCGACACCTAACGGGATAGCGGTCACGCAAGCGACACCGAAGCCCAGTCCCACTCTCACTAGGCTCGCGAATGCATGCTCGTGAAGCAGATGGCCCTGCAGATCGCCGTTGGTACACAATTCATAGAACGCGGATGCGATCAACCTCGGACCGGGAAAGAAGGTGGACTCGAACGCGATGCTGGAAAACTGCCAGATCAGAAGGAAGACGACGAGCGATCCGACGTTCCACGCCACCGTTGACAGCCCCTTTCCCCAGCTCGGAAGAAAGGAAGCTCGCTGCTTCGATCGTGACTCAGCTAGAGAGGAGATCGTGTCGACTTCGTTCGATATCGCCAAGGTCTTTGCTCGCTCATCGTCGTCCGGCGCCATCAAACATTCTTTCGCTGAGGGCAGCCCTGCGTCCTCGGACTACCCCCCTCGGTCCTTCGATAACCGGACTTGGCTCTCGAAAATAGGAGCCATCGCCCCGCAACCTCCAATGCTTATCCTGCATGACCGATGATAAATCGGCATTTGAGACCTCCCCAAAAGTCCGACTAAGCCCAAGCGCAAAGGCTGCGGAAAGCTCCCATCACCGCCGGCCCCAGCATGCACCTCGAGCACCATAGATGGCACAGAACGAAAACCTGATCGTTGAACGGCCGACCTTTAAAGCATTTGGAATGTACGCTCGACGGCGACATATATCGAGCGGATCGGCTTCACGGACTTTCTGTTAGAGGCAAACCGCTTCTTGTCCGATATGATCTGGACGGGATACGAAAGGAGTTCTCAAAGGAAGGGTCGGCTCGACGGCCAGCCGATCTCTGGCGCTATCGAGAGATGCGTCCTGCCCGCAAATGCGCCGACCGGCGGAGGGACCGGCCTCATCGGCATGTGGAAGGCCTTCGACGAACTGGAGGCCATAGGCTTTATTGGTCCGAAACGGCCAAAAATGGTCGCGGTCCAGGCGTCGGGTTGTGCACCGATCGTCCGCGCCTTCGACGGTGGGGCCGAGTCGGCCCAGCGTTGGGAAAATGCGCAAACGATCGCCGCTGGGATCCGAGTGCCGCAAGCGATAGGTGATTTCCTCATCTTGCGTGCGTTGCGCGAAAGCAACGGATACGCGATTGCCATTGAGGACCGAGAGATCGAGGCAGCGTTGCTCGAGGTGGCCACGGAGGAAGGCTTATTGCTATGTCCGGAAGGCGCCGCGACCTACGCGGCCTACAAGCGCAGCCTTGCCGAAGCTCGGGTGTCGACCCCGATCGGGTCGTCCTCTTCAATTGCGCATCAGGACACAAGTACGCGCTGCCGCCTGCGCTGCGCACCCTCGATCGGCACAAGCACATCGATTACGCTGGTTTTGCAGCCTGAGCCGCAGCCGACGGATCGCTGTTGACGCCGACCGCGATGATCACCGCGACCGAGACGATGCGCCCGTTCTGGCGCACCTTCACGTAGGTCGCATCAATCCACAGATAGGGCCAGTCGCCCTCGATCGGGCGATTGAGGAAGGCCTTCACCTTGTCGTCGATCTCGCCGCACAGCCGCAACACCTGGCTCTTGGATATCCCCGTCGTGCCCATCGCCTGCACCAGATCATCGACCGAGCGGGTGGAGACGCCCTGCACGTAGGCTTCCTGCACTACGGCGGTGAGCGCCTTCTCGGCCATCCGCCGTGGCTCGAGGAAGCCCGGGAAGTAGGAGCCCTTGCGCAGCTTGGGAATGCGCAGCTCGACCGTGCCGGCGCGGGTCTCCCAGCTCCGATCGCGGTAGCCGTTGCGCTGGGCCTGGCGCTCCTGGCTCTTCTCGCCGTAAGCGGCCCCGGTCAGGCCCTCGACCTCCAGCTCCATCAGCCGGTGGGCGGCAAAGCCGATCATCTCTCGCAATAGATCGGCATCAGGGCCTTCTCCACGAGCGCGCGCAGGTTCATCATGTCGTCGGTCATCGGTGGTTCCTCGAATCAGGTTGGTGTCGCAACCCAAACCTTACCGACGAATCATCGGTGACCACCCGCAAAGCCGCTCGCTCGCTACGGCGCTATGTCGGGCGCGCGTCGCGAGCGGCTTCGCTAACCAGCTACACCATCACCTGGGACACGACCCTACTACAATACCGGCCACGGGCACCTAGGCTGGACGCTCTCGGCCGCCACTGCAAAGGTAGTGGCGGAGCTCCTGGAGCAGGATCTTCGGGCTCGAACCGCATTTTCCTAAGCTCTGGGAGCAGTTATCCGCTGGCATACTTCGTGCGTAGGTCCCAGCTGGCACACTTCGTGCCTTGATCTAAATTGACCAGGCTCGATGCTCCTGCCACGATTTCACAAGCTACCTATAGGGCTTTCACATGAAGCTTGAATGGATCAAAGACCTCCAAGCTCTGTTTGAGACCGGCAATTTCTCTCGCGCCGCGGACCGGCGCCATGTCACGCAACCGGCTTTCAGCCGAAGAATCCAGGCGCTCGAAACGTGGGTGGGAACGGCGCTGGTCGATCGCGACTCTTCTCCACTCGGCTTGACGGCAGCTGGGAAGCTTTTCCTGTCGCGCTCGGCCGATCTAATACGCCAGGCCGAATTACTGCGCGAGGACTTTCTGGTTCTCCAGCCGCAGGCGTCTCGGGTGATCCATGTCACGACCGCCGACTCCCTTTGTCATCACTGGCTTCCTTATCTGCACATGCATGCGAACCGTGAGGTCTCCGAGGTTACCTTTGCGGTGGTCAACAACAGCCGTCAAGATAGTATCGCGACGCTTTCCGATGGAAACGCGGAGTTCATGCTCTGCTATTCGCACAAGGACGCGCCGATCTTACTGCCTTCGAAGCGATTTTCGAAATTCCGTCTTGGTTCGGAAACCTTGCTACCGGTTTCCGCAGCAAATACGGAAGGCGACCCGTTGTTTCGTTTGCCCGGGGTCGAGAGCGAGCCTATCCCGCTCGCCTTCTTTGGCGAGGAGATGTTCCTCGGTCACATGGTTCAGCGCATGATCGCTGCTCAACCTGTGAAGGCTAACCTGACGGTGCGTTACGTCAATGCGCGAAGCGAAGCGCTCAAGAGCATGATCCTGCGAGGTCTGGGCATGGGGTGGATCCCGCAATCACTCGCGCGCGATGACCTAAAGAGCGGTCGATTGGTTCTTGCCGGCGGGCCTAAGTGGTTTACCCCGGTTGACATCATGATCTACAGAGACACTCAGAAGTCGACGCCGCTGACCGATTCACTTTGGCGCACCATCACAGGAAAGGCACTGAGACAACTCAAAGCTGTTGCGGGGTCGCCGAATTCAACAGCCGCCCGATCGTTGTTGCCGACCGGTCCTTCGTAATCGTGCCTTGCCAACGCTCTCGTTCCTCTTTGCATCTGGAGGGTTGCTTATCTGCTCTCAGCGTAAGAAATGGTGCCGCGTACAGAACTGATGATAACTGAGTTTCCCACGGCGATGCAGTTGGTGCTACGCTGTGGGGCTCCGCCCCATCTAGTCGCCCTAGTCCACACACTCAGGACCAAGCAAGACGAAAGCGCGTGGTGTGTGGCGCGCTTTCACTCAGTTTATCGACCTAAAGTTTGTGGCGCTAGAATGGGCACCGTACAATTTCCGCGTCAGTGTGCTCAGGTAGGTAAATGATGGCTTCGAGCCGGAAGCACCCAAAGTGAAACTCTAAAGTCCAGGCCACATTTCCCCATCAAGCCTTAGGTTGCTCCGGTGATGTAACTGGCTCGTGGACTGACGAGGACCGAGATTGCATCGGCGATCTCTTCAAGCATTCCGACCCCTCCATGGAACCTTGGGCAAACATCGGCAGCGCAACTTATTCGATTTCCGCCCGTTGCTTGGCGGGACGTGAGGATCGCGCGTGTGAGGCAATAGAAGGTCGAGAGTCGTGCCGCGCCGGAAGCGGGACACTGCACTTTCCGCTGGCGCAGCGATCCCTTCGGAGGTTAGGACCGGGCGGGGATCGAATTGAATCGCCGGGGATTCCCGAGCGAAGCGTGATTCATCCTCATAGCTGGGAGGCCGCCGAGGATGGCGCACGGGGCGGCGCGTGGACGACTGTCCTAGCCGTCGAGCGACTGATGGGGCTGCAAAGTCTGCGGGCGCAGTCACGAGGCCGGCGCTTGCCGTAGGATAGCCGTGATCGGTACCCGACGCCCGCTTCAGGTCGAAGCGGTAACGACTTCCCCCGAATAGCCGTTCGATGCGCGCATGCCTCAGACCTTCGTCATGCAGCCGCTACGGCGTACGACCACCAACATCACCATGTCGAACACCATGAAAGCCAACATGCGGCCTCGCCGCGCGCTCTCCCGCTCACGCCCATTTGAGCCTACTTCTCTTCGGGCCGCCTGCTGTGCTGGCGTGGGAAGGGAACTGATGGCTCAAGTTCTTCAATGAACGAGCTTCTTGAGACTGTCCACGATGCGATCGGCTCCGGCCACATCCGAGAAATGCGTGACGTAGCGCCCGTCGGGGTCAATCAGGTAGGTCAGAGCCGAGTGCGGCACAGCATACCCGTCCGGGTCGTCGGGGTCCTCACGGCGTCCGGCGAAGACTCGGAATGCACTCCGGGCAACTTCCGACTCTTCCACACTCCCGGTGAGACCGAGGAATCTGGGATAGTTCTGCTCGAGGAACACGCGCATAATGTCAGGCGTGTCGCGCCTTGGATCAACCGAGATGTACAGCGGCTGGATTCGTTCGCCGAGCTCGCCGATGGCGTCAAGGACAGCGGTGAGCTTGCTCAGGGCGCGAGGGCACACCATTCGGCAGTGGGTGAAGCCGAAAAAAACCAACTGGTACCGGCCCCGGAAATCCGCGTCGGTGACGTGTCGGCCGTGGTGGTCAGTGAGCGCCCACCGAGGCTCAGTTGGCGCTCCGCCAGCAGTCATGCTCGCCCCCACGTCATCTCAATATCCCGGGCGCCATGATCCAGAGGCAGCGAAAGGTCCAGCATATTGCCCTTCCGGCGCGGCGCGAGGTGTCGCCCCTCATCGGTCGCAACGACAGTCCCGTTGCGCCCCCGAGCCGCCACGACCCCGTCCACGACGAGCGACCAGTTGTCGGACCAAACCGACGAGATCGTGAGCTCCGCAGTCGTCCTCGCAAGTCCGCGCATGGGACTGACGGTAAGCTGCAGTTTCTGCTCGTCCTCGTGGTACCAAGCGCGACGCACGTCGACCTGCTGGCTCAGCTCCGTGAGGGCTGGGCGCGATCGCTCGCGATCAGTCCAGGGATGCTGGAAAAGCGCTCGCAGGCCGTTGGCGACATTGAGGCGCGCGTAGGGAAGCATCGCGTTGCTGACAATGGGCGTCATGCTGATGAATCGACCGTGATCGTCGTGGCTATTGTCGCAGCGAGGGTAGTAGAGTCCCCCGTTCTCCCATCGCGGGCTCATGAATCTGTCGGCGTGGCGAAACAACCCGGCGAGGACGTCCTCTTCACCCATCTCCGAGGCCCACCCGGCGAACCATCCGAACTCGCCGAGCGTGCCGGGCTGAACCAGATCTTGACTACCAGGCAGGCGCCCTAAATTCTTGACGGCGATAGTGCCGTCGGGCGTCCGGTCCAGCCACTCCTCAACCTTTTCGTTGTAGGTCGTCCGGACCAGCTCCGGCCGCCACATATTCAACAGAAGCCCGAGCCAAGCGTCCGCGAACGCGGAGTCCGCGTCCATAGGCAGGTCCTTCGGAAGGAGTTCGTTGCGCTGGACGATGAACTTGATGAAGTGGCCGCGCTCGTTCACTCCACCGCCAAAGTCGGTCCAGGCCTTGATGTAGCCATCCATCGCTTCCTGCGCCATGTCACCACCGTAGATGTGGTCGTGGAGTCGGTATCCGAGGATCGGAACCTGATTGCAAATCTGGAAGACGCAGTACGGCTCGCAGGCGACCCCCAGGTACCCATTCTGAACCAGGTTCCAGTAGATGCGGTCGATCAGTGTACGCTGGTCGTACCGAAACTCCTCTTGACGATCACCGCCCCATAGGAACGGTTGGACGCGGAAGGTCAGCGAGCCAGGCTCCTCATATTTGCGGTCGTCGAACAACATTGTGTAGAGCAATGTCATGTCCATCAGATAGGCGCTGTACATGATATTGTCGTCCGCAACCGGATCAGTCCGGCTCGGCAACTTCGGCAGCGGGATGCCCCCGAAGCCACCGGCCGTGCTGGTGTCGCGCCAATACCACCACACGTCGGGCTCAAGCATCCGCTGGATCAAGCGGTCCAAAGTGCCGCGGAACACGGCCGGAGCAGCCGGCAGACGATGATAGTGAGCCAGTGCTAGCGCCAGGCTCATGTAGCCGAGCTGGTAGCGATAGGCGTTGAAGTCCTCTTGCAGCGGCAGGGGCCCCGTCATGTGGTGCCAGTCCCCGCGAGGGAGGCGGGACAGGTTGTCGATGTGGCGGATAGACCCGACCTGCTCGTCCGACAGGACGGGCACCGCAGGCGTCTCCAGCCGCGTCGGCTTGGTCATCAGCAGCGTGGTCATCGTTGCGCTCCAAAGGTACGCCATTGTGTCGTTAGTGTCGCACGAGCCTATCCACCGGCAAACTGCGGACAATCGATCAAGAACTTCGACCAATTGATGGAAGCACTGCGGGCGGCCACAACCTTGTTCAAGCGGCGTGGCAGCGTCCTACACTGAGCTTGGTCTAGCTGGTCGCGATCGCGCCCACAGCCGCATCGTTCATCGCCGCCAGCCCCCTGCAACCACGTTGAGCTTCGTCATGGATGACTGTGCATCGCAGACAAACTTCGTCTCCCTCAAGCAAAACTCTTGTTGGGAGCCAAGCTACAGGCGGAGGCCCATAAATGACAATATTTTTATCCTATCTTTCAAATAACCATCATTTATGATGGATGCTTGGAAATCATGTCAATTATTGGCGATGGCCGACCGACAACCCCATGCCTCTGAACGACTGAACGTTTCCCAACCAGCTTGATCGGTTTGAATATCGAAGCCGGCAGAATGGCTTCGGTGGCGCGTCTCCGGCGACCGGCTGGCGCGCCAAGTGCCCGGGCCCGCCAGGCCAGCTCGGGTTTAACGGCAGGACAGCCGCCGCGCGCTTGCCCGGCAAACATGTTGAACGGTCCGGCGTCAAAGACGCCGACGCTCCTACGCTCGCGATCGGAGCTTTGCTTGAAGGTCCGACGGCAGCTTTGCGAACCACGCGTCTTCCTCGCCTGGCGAAGGAAGAATATGACCAAGTTCCGCTACGCTCTGACCCGGAATATCCGAGATGTAGACCCAGACATCCTCCTTCGAGGAGCCCGAGATACCGCTCACTTCGTCTACGATCCGCGCAAGCAATTTCGCCTTCTGCTGTTGCGTGCGCCCGGATCGGATGTCGGCGCGTATCCAGATCTGTCCTGGGCCGGCCTCGTCACCGCCAATGTAGTGAGAGTGGGGAGCGAGGTCGTTGAAGATCACTTGCACGAAATAGCGAGGAGCGACCGCCACCTCATGGTGAATCTCGGTCAGGCATCGCGAAATGCGCGCGCGTTGGTCAGGTGAGAGTGTCCCCGAACGACTGGTACACACGTAGGTGGGCATTACATCTTCCTTTCTTTCCTCGCCTGCATCCAATTTGCGGAGATGCATCGATATCGCCGAGCACCATGTTCAATTCTCTGATCATTACGCTGTTTACGGCATTGAGCGCGGCGGGTCGGCTCAGCGTGATGAGCGCGATCTTTCCGCGCCGCTCAAACAGCAATGTCTGGAATCTTGTATCGCTTGTCATCGTGATCGAACTCCGCTCGGTTGAAACTCGAAGCTGCGGTCGAGCTCACTCGGACGCTGATTTTGCGCTGGCATCTCCGAGCGCTTGTGATCTTGGATTCGATCCGGCTCAAACCGGATTCTCTTTACGAGACGGTCCCTGACGTGACCTGCGATATTCAACTGCAGGGCCCACTCGCCGTACATTTCCAACTCGAGGCGCACGCGATATATCTCTCCTGCCGGGTCCTCGGTCGCCTTGACGGGAGCTCGATGATGCATCCCGGGCATCGAGGGCATCTCGGTGCCAATGCTTAGGTTCACACCAGAGAGCGGCCGGCTAGTGCTCGGATCCTGAATTCGTATCTCACAGTCATATTGAAGGGTCTCTGCCGTCGGGCGACAGTTTACCTCGGCCGTAAGCCTCGCTTGCGCATGACCTGTCTGGGAGGACAATGCTGACAGGACCAGCAACGCAACAGGGCTCCATTTTTTCAGCGCCTTCATGACGAGCATCCCCCTCGTCTGACGGTCCGTAGCCTAACTTCCGCAGCAAATATTCGACGAAGCACACGCAGACGGATTTGCCGGAGTTGGTACACGGCTCGCTCGTCAAGCAATCCGCGTGGTCGCACGATGAGCAGCAACGCGACCAGGCTGCCGAAGATGATCATCCTGTAGCCAGCCAACGCCCTGATCGATTCTAGAAAACCGATGTCGGCCACGACGCCAAGCAGCGGCCCCAGAGGGGTCCCGAGCCCGCCAATCAGGCCGTACGCGAGACTGTGGATCCCGAGCATCATGTCCGACAAACGCGGCTCAATGTACGTCGTGAGATGCGCGTAGAGCCCCCCGCCTATCCCGGCGAGCATTCCAGCAATCGCCGCAGCGAGAATTTTGCATCGCGCAACTGCGATACCGTGCAGTTCCGCCAACAGTGCATCCTCGCCAATCATACGGAAGACTAGGCCAAGGCGCGAACGCTCGAGCAGGACCAGAGCCGCCACTGCTGCTCCCAGAAGCAAATAGATTACCAGCAGAAACTGGAATGCATCGATGTTGTTTTCAAAGACGTAACGGATGTCACGAAAGCCATTGGTGCCTTTTGGGCCAACAAGTGCGCCATCGATCAGGATCTGGTAATCGACGAGCTCGAGCGAGATCCTGACCATCTCGGCAAAAGCGAGCGTTGCCATGGAGAAGTATAGCCCGTGCAACCGCAGTGTCGGGACACCGACCAGGAGGGCGGCAACACCGGCGACTGCGCCTCCCAGAGCCAAAGCGAGCGAGAGGGGCCACCCCCAAAGAGCCGTCCCAATGCCTGCCGCATAGGCGCCAATGGCAAAGAAGGCCTGCTGACCGAACGAAATCTCGCCCGTCAGCAGCAGGAGATATGCTGACAACGCAATGAAGCAGATCACGCCGATATTCGACATTACGGCGATAAGATGATCATCCATCGGTCACGTCCTTCGCGGCGTCAGCGCGTCAACCACCGGTGGCGGGCCGAGCAGCCCGCCCGGATGCAACACCAGAAAGCCGAACAGCACGAGATAGGCCGCCAGATCACGGGCCTGCGGCCCAAAAAGCCACTGACTGTGGATTTCTATGACGCCCAGCAGCAAGCCGCCAAGCAGCGCACCCGGCACGGAGCCAAGGCCACCGATCATCATGGCAATAAGGCCCTTGATCGTGACCCACATCCCAAACATCGGCGTCATCTGCTGATCTGCCGCCAGCACCACGAACCCAGCAATGCCGCCAATTGCCGAAGCGCCCGCAAAGGACGTCAGTGTGGTTTTGGACACATTGATACCAGCAAGATGCGCCGCAATCGGACTTTCGATGATGGCACGCACCCCCAATCCGAACCAGGTCCTGTACAGTACAATCTGTACAGCGCACGCCACGCCAAGCGCGCAGACCAACATCATGAGTTGGTCGATGCGCAACAGAAGCGGTCCGATCTCCCGCGGAGCGCCTGCCGCTAGAGCAGGAAAGGCGTAGGTGTGGCGCGGCATGACGAGCAAGGCAGCCTGCTCAAGCTGCATCCATACTGCAAAGCTCGACACCATTGAAGCAATGCCAGCGCCCGCCTTCATCGGAGCGAAGCAAAGCCGTTCGACATAGAGGCCCGCGATAACCGCCCCCGCAATCACGGCGGCCGCAACAGTCACTGCGCCGGCTCCGAAGTTGAGATGCAGCAGCGTCCCCAGATAGGCGCCCATCATGATCGACGAGCCATAGGATAGATTGAACTTGCGCATCACGCCGAAAATCAGCGTGAAGCCGAGCGCGAAGAGCCCGTAGGAGGAGCCGACCATCACACCGTCGATCGCATTCTGCACGAAATCGATCATTGTCGTCGCGCCTCGATTGCTCAATGCTTGCTGCGGCGACTTCCGAGATAAGCGCGCTGGATGACCTCATCCTCCGCCAGTTGGCCGGGCGATCCCTTGAACGTAATGCGGCCCTGTTCCATCAAGTAGAACTGGTGCGCGACCTGAAGCGCCATATGCGCGTTCTGCTCGACCAGGAAGATCGTGGTGCCGTCACGATTGAGCTCGGCTACGATCTTGAAGATTTCCGCGACGATGAGCGGTGCAAGTCCCACCGATGCTTCGTCCATCAGGAGGATGCGGGGTCGCGACATCAGTGCGCGCGCGACTGCGACCATTTGCTGTTCACCACCCGACAACGTTGCGGCAAGTTGATCGCGCCTCTCCCGGAGACGCGGGAACCGGTCATACATGCGCTCGATATCCTCTGCGATCGCAGCCTTGTCGGTCCGCTGATACGCCCCGGCGAGCAGGTTCTCCCGAACGCTCATGCGCGGAAAGACGAGCCGGTTCTCCGGCACGAGAGCGATGCCTTGGGATACGATTCGGGCTGGCGACTGGCCGCCAAGCTCCGTGTCGGCCAATTTGATGGAGCCGCGACGCGGTTGCAAAATCCCCGCGATCGTCATCATCAGGGTCGTCTTGCCGGCACCGTTGGGTCCGAGCAGACACGTGATCTTGCCGGCTTGGACTTGGAGCGAGACGCCCTTGAGCGCCTCAATCTTGCCATAGGCGGTGGCGAGGTCAGAAACAACAAGCATCATGTCACCTCACGCAGCTGCACCGAGATAAGCCTCAAGCACGGCCCTGTCCGTCTGGACAGCGGCCGGCGTTCCCTCTGAGATCTTTTGTCCGAAATTGAGCACTGCGATGCGGTCGGTCACCGCCATGACCAACTCCATATGATGCTCAATCAGGAGAATGGTCACTCCATTGTCGCGCACTTTGCGGATGCGGGCGTCGAGCTGCTCGATTTCCTCCGCATTCATTCCAGCAGCCGGTTCATCGAGCAGCAGCATCGTAGGCTTAGCTGAAAGTGCTCGCGCAAACTCCAGGCGCCTCTGCTCGCCGAACGACAGGTTGCCGGCCAGTTCATCCTGCTTGCGGGCAAGCTCGAAGAACTCAAGGAGCCCTTCGATCTCCTCGCGGACCTTGCGAGAGCCGCCGAACCACCGGCCAACTAGATTATGTTCGCGCTGAGACTTGGAGTTCTGCGCCACCCATAGGTTCTGCCAAACAGTCAGTTGATTGAACAACCGGATGTTCTGAAACGTCCGCGCAATGCCCGTCGAGACGCGTGCATGCATCGGCCATTTTGAGATATCGCGCCCCTCGAAGAGGACCCGCCCCCTCGTCAGCGGGAACAAGCCGCAAATCAGGTTCACGGTCGTACTTTTACCAGAACCGTTCGGCCCGATCAGGCCCAGGATCTCTCCGCGTTGCACGGTCAGATCGATGCCATCCACCGCTCGGATGCCGCCGAAATGCTTCGTTAATTGCTTAAGTTCAAGCACGGGCAGCAGCCTCCTCCTTCTTGGAGATCAGATGCTCCTTGTCGGAGAACAGGCGGCGCAGGGCGAACATTGTGCGGGTATCCAGCAATCCGCGCGGGCGCAGATTCATCGCGACCACGATGAGCCCGCCGAACAGAAGATTGCGCCAGTCGCCCATGAAGCGCAGACCTTCGATCAGAATCCCCTGAATGAAGATGACCGCCAGCAACGTGCTGAACACGTTGGAAAGTCCCCCGAGGATCGGATAGGCGATTGCGAAGGTGGCAAGTGCGACGCCAAATTGGGCATGCTCAATGTGGGTCGTATAGTGCGCAAACAGTGCTCCACCGAGACCAGCGATCACTCCGCCAGCGGTCATGGCCGAGACCTTTACGGCCGTAATGTTGATGCCGGCACTCTGGGCCGCAAGTTCATCCTCTCCGACGGCGCGCAGAACGGCGCCTGCGCGTGAGCGGTCCATCCACCACAGCGCCAGCATCACCACTGCGACTACGAACCAGATGAAGAGCACGACATCCAGGGTCGACCATCCGCGCTGGAGGAAATAGCGAATCTGGCGAAAGCCTTCGGCACCGTCCGGCCCAATGTGCAGATTTCCTGCCTGGATCTGATAACTGAAGTTGAAGAAGAACAGCCGCACGGCTTCACCGAAGGCGATGGTCGCCACCACGAGCATCAGCCCCTTGACTCGTAAAAGCGGGAAAACCGACCGCGCATGCCATGGCGCCGCTGACCAGACCGGCCACCACGAGCGCAATGGTGAGCGGCCACTGCGCGAGCACTGTGAGCATGCCGGCGACGTAGGCGCCGACGGCGAAGAAGCCGGCTTGCGCGAGACTCACCTGTCCCGTCAGCAGCACACAATAGGCCGACAAGCCGAGCAGCGTGTGCACTCCGATGATTTGCAAGAGACCAAGATAGAAATCCATCAGGACACCCGTTAGTCGCGGCCCGCGGGCGGCGCGAAGAGGCCGCCCGGCCGAAGCACCAGGAAAACAAAGAGCAGCAGCATGATGTAGAGATCGCGCTCGGAGACGCCACGGAAGAATTGGAAGGTATTCTCGAGCCCGCCGACCATTAAGCCTGCAATGATCGCGCCAGGAATACTTCCGAGTCCGCCGATGACCGTGACGATCAGCCCCTTGATTGTGAGCGGCAGCGATAGCAATGGAGACAACATTCCAATTGCGGCACCAGTCATCGCACCCGCTATGCCCCCAATCACACCGGTGATGACGAAAGTCAGCATGTTTACGCGCGTGACGCCGATGCCGCAGAGCTTCGACGCAACGGCCTGCTGCGAAACCGCTCGCGTGGCCAGGCCCAGCTTTGTGCGATAGAGCAGTAACAGCAGCAACGCCATGCAAACGAAACCGAGAGCGAAGACGAACATCAGATCGCCGCGCAAGTTGAATGGGCCCACGGGAATGATGACGTCGGAGAAAAGCGCCGGATAAGTCATCGGCACACCTGAGGTCGCATGCACGATGATCTCATCAAACAAGAGCAAGAGACCGACCGTCGCCATCAGGGTTGCGAGCGGATTTGTGAGGGGGATAAACTTGAACCCGCAGAGATAGACAAGTCCGCCGATCGCACCACCAGCAACGGCCGCCATTGCGAACGTAGCTACGGGTGGCGCATGGATTCCGGGCAGAATTAGTAAGCTCGCATAGGCGGCGCCGATCGAGGCGCCCGCATGGGCCAGATTGATCTTGTGCATGACGCCGAAGATCATCGTAAAGCCAATGCCCAGCAACGCATAGGTCGCGCCAAACAGGACGCCATCGACGATAGATTGGACAGCATCAATGAGATCAATCAGGTCCACGGACATTCAACATGGTGCAGGGTGGATAGGGCAAAGGGGGCGACGGGCACGCTGCTCCGCCCGAAATCTCCGCTTATGCGGACGGCTTATGCAAGACGACCCACACTCCGCTCTTCGCATTCACAAAGAGGAACGGCTTGATCGCCTCGCGCTCCGGCGTGCGCCCAATCTTGCCGAGAAGGCCGTCAACCTCTTTCAGCCCAGCAAGACCCCGGCGCATCTTCTCCCGATCAGCTTGCACAGTGCCGGGCTTTGCCATGATCTTCTGCTGCTCGATCACATCTTTGAGCATGAACATGATCTCGTAAGCCGCGGCGCTGTGCAGGTCAGCACTGCCACCGAACTTCGCAATCTCATCGGCCGCCTTCTTGGCTTCCGGCGTCACCGGCGCATAGCTGGTCGGAATGACGATACCCTCCGCCTGCTTGGCACAGCCCTGAAGGGTTTCAATGCTTGAGGAGCTCGTGAGGCCAATCAGGAGCTTGGGCTTCACCCGCTGGCGCTCCATCTCTTTCAGCACGCCGCAAGTGGTGAACGGGTGCGCCGAGATAGCGACGACGTCTGGAGTGGTGTGCTTCATTTCGCGCACCTGGGTCGAGAACGTCGTATCGGCGAGCAACCACTCGCTCTGGCCGACGATCTGAAGTCCGTTGGCTTCAGCTTGCGACTTCATCACGCCGTAAGTGGCGTTGGAATGAGCGAAGTCTTTTTCGACGCCACCATAAATGGTCTTCAGATCCGGATGCTGTTGCTTGATCCAGGCAAACAGCGACTTGTACATCTCGAGTTCGCTTGGGACGTTTCGGAACGACCATTCAGAGATCTTAGCAAGGCCGCCTTTCGCGGCCACGTCGGCGACAATCGGGAACTGCAGGCCGCTATCGGACGCATCGCCGACCTTCTTTTGCAGAATGCCAAAGAGGGATTCGGCGACATTCGAACACGTGGGTCCTATGGCTACGAAAGCATCGGTCGAAGCGACGCGGCGGAGCGCCGAGATGCCCTCTTCGGCGTTGCATCGATCGTCCAGAAACTCGACTTGAACCTTGGCCTTCGTGCCGTCACCTAGCGTGACGCCGCCGGCCTTGTTGATGTCTTCAGCACCGGCCTTCATAGCCGCCTCGCTGTTGACACCGAAGACACGAACGACACCCGATTTGGCTCCGATGCCCACGATCTTGACGGTCCGCTCCTGAGCCAGCGCCGGCATCCCAAAGCCGAGCGCTGTGACGGCAAAAGCAGCCGAGCAAAACAAAAGCAGTCTGTTCATAGGTCCCCTCCCTTGCCCCTCGAAACGGGCTTTGATCAAGGGAAGCTAACGGCGGGGTCGCATAAATAGAAATCGTTTGATTCTATCTTTACAATAACTATTGTTTATGCAGGAGCGCGCCCCCATGGAAATCTATCAATTTCGCCAACTGCTTGCGGTTGCGGAGACGAACAGCTTCACCCGCGCCGCCGAGCGGCTGAACGTTTCGCAACCCGCCCTGTCAGCCGGGATTTCGAAACTCGAGGAAGAGCTTGGCGTGGTTCTGGTTCACCGCGACCGGCGCGCGGTTCATCTCACGAAACACGGGCAGCGCCTGGCTGTGCGGGCGAGGCAGGTCCTGGAGGTTTGCTCTAATGCACGGGCGGAAATGCGTGAGAATGACCGGCTCGAGACCATTGCCCTTGGCGTCATGCCATCCCTCCCAATAGCGAAGATATCGGCCATCGCCAAAGCCTGCGTTTCCGCCTTTCCCGAGATATCTTTCGACTTTCGAGAGGGCCACAGTGCAGAGCTTCACGAAATGCTGGGCAAAGGGAAACTCGATCTAGCATTTGCGTCGTCTCTGACGGAAGAGGACGGCCCGCTGCAGGCGCGGCTCCTCGACGAGCCGTATATGCTCGCCTGCCATATCGATCACCCGCTGGCACGGTGCGGCGCGATCTCATTGAGCGACATCGACGGCGAAAACTTCGTTCTGAGGACGTCATGCGAGGCCCGTCGTGCAACGCAAGATATCATGACCGAACGGGGGATCCGCACTAAAGTCGTCGCACGAACCGCACAAGACGACCGCGCGTTCAATCTTGTTGCAGCAGGAATCGGGCTCGCCTTGATGCCGGCTCTATTTTCCGGCGCCGGTGTGGCGCGCGTACCGATTTCGGATTTCTCGGTATCTCGAACTTTGGTGGTACGCATGAATCCAAAGTCGAAGGGGGCGGCTGAAGCGGTTTTCAATTTCCTGAAGGAAAAAGACGTTCGCTATCTATAGTCAACGGAAGATCCGGTATCGGACGCCGAAGACGCTGCCAACGTCGCCTTCTCTGCTGTGGGCCGCACTTCCGCCGCATCCTCCTGGCTGAGAGATCTTTGGCCCCTTATCCTGGCCACACTCATTGCAGCCTTCAGCCTCAGATCGGCATCTTAACGGGCGCCAGTATAGTAGCCGGAATTTCAATCGTTGGCCAAAGTTTCTGCTGACCTCTATCCCGTTCCTGAGAGTGTTCGATACCTGCGTTCAGCGCTTCAGGCGGCGCCTTGCTCTTCTGCTCCGCAAGCTCTATGAGCGCACCAGCGTCTTCGCCACCAATCTCAGCTTCGCTAAATGGGCTAGCGTCTTCGGCGACGCCCAAGATGATCATGGCCTTGCTCGACCGATTTACGCACCACTGCCATACGGGACTAGGACGACAGCTTCCGCTTCAAGACAGCTCGGACAAGCCACCCAGACGTACAAGGAGAAGCCGCGAAACTTCATCCCCGACCACGATCAGCCTGGCTCACCTCTCAGTCGAAATCCAGGTCACCGCTCGCGGGAACCAAAAGCTTGACGTTGGCTCGAGGACCGAGACGGGGTGCCTCCGGCGCCCGAGGGGAAAATCAATTGGCATTTATGGGGAGCATAACTCCGACATTAGTACGCGAGCGTGACGACCGGTCTTCCAGGCCTGCGGCCCTTCGGCCTAATAGCGCTCGACCCCCGTCGTCACCGTCTTGGTGGTTGTTCCGGAGGCCGCCGCTACCGCGCTCCGGCGGCTCACCTCGCAGAACCCAACGGGCCATCTCACCTCGGCCCTTCGGAGTCAATCGGGTATTTTTGTGAACGTCCACTCGCCCTCCTGCGAAACTGACACTTCGCAATCTCAGCTTCCTCGGACCAGACCGAGTGGACAATCTATTGAAAGCTTTCATCTAGAGTTTGCCGTGCAGGCGGCGAAGCCCCCTACTGAAGGCAGCGCCCATGATCGATTCATGACTTTCCTCAGGATAGATGTGCGCCTCGACTGAAAATAGGGCACCTTGCCATTTCTGGAGTATTTGTTCCATCAAAAACATGTCGCCCGGCAAGTCCGCGGCGGTCATTGCAGTCTGCACCACTGATCTGATGCTTTCGGGCAGCGGCACACCAAACTGGCGGCCGAATCGCGCACGGTTCTCGAGTTCGCCAGCACACATGTAAACGCTTGCTGGTGGGGCATGGTTTGCTTCAACAAACCGTTTGGCCACACCAAGCAGAGCATGATCGTTCCACCATAGCGATGGGCTGACTGCAAGATAGCGACGAAACGCATCAGGGCGGTGCAGCAGTGCGTAGAGAACGAAAAGACCGCCGAAGGACTGGCCGGTCAGCGTCGCCTCGTCGAGATCGATAGGAAAGGCTTCAGCGAGCGATGGTTTGAGTTCATCCGCCAGGAAGGCGAGGAAAGCGTCCGCCCCTCCCGTCGGCGCGACACCGGAAAGTCCGGCAAGCACGGGCGCCACAGGCTCGAAGGCGGGCCATGCCGTAGTCAGATCACGGTTTCGTTTGAGGACGAACGGCGGATCGGCATCAAGTGGGTAACCGATGCTGACTCCGTAGAGCAATGGCAAGTCCAGTCCAATGGCGCAGCTCTTGATCGTGCTGATGAGAGAACCCGCGCTTAGTTCGGCGTCCGTCGCTATCACCAGCGCACCACGCTCGTCCGCGGGAGGCGCCCGATTCGGCGTGATACACACACGCAGAACGTCATCGATATTGTCAGGTCTAACCAGCCATACCTCCATACCTGACAATAAATTATCCCTATGTCGCTCGATAATCTTCATCCATAACTCCGACACTTGCACCGTGACGACGTTAGAGACCGGAGAGTCCGGCGGATTGCAGAAATCGGACTTCATACGACTAAGCCGGTAACAAGATGTTGATGTCGCGTGGGCACATCCGCGAAGTCGTCGAACACTCAAAGCAACAATCTCGCGCACATAGGCGCCGCCGGCAAACGCAATCTCACACATGCCCGAAAGAGGGGGCGTGCATCCGTATGGCTGGCATGTCTCCCGCCAGCCCAAGCCGCCTTGTGCCGCGATAAACCTCAGGTCAGTAACCGTCCCAAAAGAAAGATCGCTGATTGGAGCTTCGGTCCGGGTAACAGGCTTGCGCGAGCGCATCCGAAGCATACGGACGCTTCTTCTCGAGACCCGCCGGCTCTCCGCGGTCTCGCGCAAATCGGAGTGCTGGCAGGCCATCGGGAGGACGATATGTGGTGGTGGCGGATAGCGGAAGATCGTGTCCCGTGGCGTGGTGGAACTAATGGTAGGTCACCGCCGATACTGTGGCGGGTCGGAAGGCATCAGCCTGCCACAGCGGGCAGACCGACGATGGGATCATCGCTCAAGGGCGCGATGGTTTCCAGGGCTATGTAGCGGGCGCGCTGGACCGCCCATTCGTCGTTCTGTTCGAGCGGGATCGTTCAGGACTTCGATCACTCGGCATTCGCAGACCTGTCCTTGACCACAGTCATGGACGGTGCGCTGTAGCTCCGCGCGAAGCATGGTCAAATGCTCGATGCGGCGATCGATCTCGGCGATGTGTCGCCGTGCGATTTCGTCGACCTCAGTGCAGGATTGGTTCGGCCTAGCGTTCGCGAGCGTGACGGACAAAGTTAAGCCGGGCAGCAAATACGTCCTTCGGACCGTCATCGTCATCAACGGCGCGATGTTTCTCACGGAGATCATCGCTGGCGAACTCGCGGGCTCGCAGGCACTGAAAGCCGACGCGCTCGATTTCCTCGGCGATACGATCACCTACGGCCTGAGCCTAGCCGTGATTGGGGCAACGCTGCGGACACGGGCCACCGCCGCCCTGTTCAAGGGACTGTCGCTGAGCCTCATGGGCCTATGGGTGTTCGGGTCCACAGTCTACCAGACGCTCATTCTGGGTGTCCCAAGCGCAGAGGTCATGGGCGTGATCGGGTTTGTCGCCCTTGCCGCCAATCGCGCGTCGGTCGGACTGCTGATGCCTTACAAGGATGGCGACGCAAACGTGCGGTCGGTCTGGCTCTGCTCACGCAACGACGCCATCGGCAACACGGCGCTGATGTTGGCTGCCCTGGGTGTCTGGGGCACCGCGACAGCATGGCCGGACTTGATCGTGGCAGCGATCATGGCGGGCAGCTTCGTAACGTCTTCCGCGCAAACCCTACGGCAAGCGTGGGGGAGTATCGGGATGAAAGAGCCAATCTGCCAGCGCGGCTGATAAAATTATATACGACAAACAATGATAGATGAGTGCCAGTTCAATCCTTACGGGCTCGCAATTTGGGAATGTTCGCTCCAAGGACGCTGTGTCTCGGCACTCGAGCACAGCAGCGTCTTGCGCTCGACGCTCGTCCATTGTCCCGCGATCTTTCTGCAATATCTGCCGCAGGACAGGTCAGATCGAACACTTTGCCACGACCTTGCAGGCGTCAGCAATCGATTAGCGCACTGTCAAACAATCGTGCGGCCTGATTCAGTTTCCGCGGAGTTATATTAGTTCGCCCCAGGAAAGTTGGCGAGTCATGCTATTTCGCTGCGGAAAGGAGTTCATCGCGCGCGTTGAACGACGTTACCGAGGACATTCGCACCGAAGCAGTTCGGTCACCCGGATGGATTCGGCGCAGCCTCCGCTTTCCTGCGCTCGACGCAAGCCGGAGATATTACCGGCCAGAATGTGTTGATTGACGGCGGCGGCTATCCCGGGACATTTTGATCAGGCTGCACGAATTTCGCCGCTGAAGCATTAGCGAAGCAGGAATCGCAGAAAATTGTAGTCTGGCGTGGAAAATCGCGAGGTGACGGAGAGGTGTCAGTCAATGCCCCTTGATGTGATGCAAGGCTTTTTTTCGCCGACGGGCGGCAACCGGCGATCCGAGCTACTAGTCTAGCACGTGTTGAAAAACTCAAATCAATGTCGCTAAACCAATAGGCAAACCGGCTCCCTCTCGACTGGTGGCTGGTTCTAATGCAAACTTCGCCCTTAACTGGGGCGATCGAGCGCTACCATCAATCGCGGGAAATCGTAGAAAATCGTAGTTTGGCGTGCAAAATCGTAGCACGTCGTAGCGGGGGAGCGACTCGAACCCCCGACACAAACGATCCGTTCTGGCTCTGCAACACGCGGTACCCTGCGGCGACGGGCAGAATACATTGTCCGTTTTGCTCGCCGCAATATCCTATTCTACGACGAGCAAGTAATCGCCCTGTACCATCGGATCAGCGCTCTGTATCGAATGGGGTGAAGATACATAGGAAAGGAGAAGATGCGGAAACAAAGGAAGGTCGCGCGGCCATCCAGCCGTGCGACGCCCGATTACAAAAAAAGTCGCACGAAGCTCGTTTTTCCCTCAATAGACATCTGGCGAAGCTATTGGAAACCAAAGATTTTCCTTTGGTGGGCGCACCAGGGCTCGAACCTGGGACCCGCTGATTAAGAGATAGCGACGCGTTGAGAACAATCAATGACTTACTGGTCGCACCCCAGGGCTTATCCGGCAGAAGATGGGGATTCGTCGCACGATCAAAATCTTTCGTTGCACTGGCTGTTATCCGAGCGATCTGAATACCGATTCCGTAGGAGGAACCTTGCCATCTAATGCTGAAAGGATTGCGCCCCTTGGCGAGACTACCCAGTTCCCGACTGCTAAGGACCTAGATCCAGTCCGGCACACGCCCAGACATCAGTACGCGCGTCCCTAACGCTTCCTGCGGAACACGCTGTTTCGAAGCAAACAAGGTGGTGACGAGCCCTCGCATGTTAGGTGGAAGCCAAGCAAGATCCTCATCCGTCGCCCGCTCGCTTGCCTCAAGTGGCGTGCGCGTCCCATGCTCAAGAAGCCATGCATAGAGTGACGCTGCGGGCTGAAGTGGAGGAGCGAGACGCAAGGCGCGCCGCTGCGCCGCCTGGCTGGCAATCCGCAAGCCGGCCGGGTCGATGTCGCCAAAGTAGTATAAGGCCTCCGCCTGAAACCGCCCTATTAGCTCGTCGATGAATGTCTCGTCGTAGGCGAGGCTCTTGGCGTGGCCGCCACCCGCATACGCCACCGCCGACAGGCGGGCCGCTGACCGATTCCACATCGAAAACGAGACCCAACTGTCGTTGTTCTCAACGATCAGAAGGTGTTTGCCGACAGCCGATGATAGTCCTGCCTCGAAAGGAAGCGGAATGGGACAGACAACTGCCAATTCGCGAAGCGCGAAACGGCGTAGTCCCGTCCCGCGGGGCATTGGCCAGTCGCGACCAGGAATCGGAGGAACGCGCGTGTCGAGGTCGCAATTGTTTTGGCCCGACCACGGCTGTGCGGCGCGCTCCAGAACAAAGGCCCGCACCGGGTGGGGGCCAATACATGCGGAGCATCAGAACGAACTTGCCGGCCGGTGCTGGAAGCCAATTGGATTCCTTGCCAGGTCCGGGTGAATCCTTCTGGATGTAGAGGTCGGTGGACCCATCGGGATTAGTCTTGAGATTCTGCCGAGGGCTGATCGAATAGCGGTTGAACGGATTGTTCACGAAGAAATACTTGTCATCATACATTGGAAGCGACCAGAAGCCGCTTACCGGCGGTAGCGCCCTTCTTGAAAATGCATGACGTACTTGTCCGCGCCATCATACGACCTGTCTTCGTCGTCCTTCAGCGAAGTCGGATAGACCGCATCTTGGGGTCGATGGGCTCCGAGACCAATGGCCGTCACCAGGGCCCGCATGAGGTAGTCGGTGCCGTAGATGCCGGTTTTTGTTGTAAATCCCCGACCGTTAATGTCTTTGATCTCACTGTTGAGCTTGAACTGAGCCATGATCCGGTCGAAGGCGATCTCAGGGATTCGTTTGACAAAATCCGCATTGAGCTTGGCTCTTCCATAAAGTGCTACATCTCGCCGGCCGCTACTTCGATTTCGTCCTATACGGTGGCACGGAAAGCATGCGACGGTCGCTTTAAGATTGGCTCACCGACGTGGAACTGAATCTTCGAGCGCGGCTGCATGTTCCCGTCGGGCGGCCAGATTCGTATCCCCGTTGAGCTCTAGCTAATTCGTCTGCTCGTCTCGCGTCAGAGCCAGCGCAAGCAATCTGATCGCTGGCGCGGCCAACAAGACCACCGGCAACATTGTCACCCAAGCGATCACCCAGGATGACAGCCAGTTCTGTAAGAAATTACCGCCCGCGAGCGAAGGAAGACTGGCGATGCCAGCAGCGATCAGGCAAGTCAATCCGGACTGAATGACGCCAAAAACGAAATGGGTGTAGCGACGCGGAATGCCGAGCATCGGATAACCTCGACGGCACAGATGCAAGCGCTATGCCGAAACCAAAAAGCGGTCCCCTCGGCTTCTCCGGACGCCTGTAAATCGTGTCGATGACTTATTCGAACAAATCGCAGCGGATCTCGTTCTTTGTTCATGAAACTGTCCTGATCTCGGGAGCGGGCATAGCTGGGCCCATGTTAGCTCGGTCATGTGCTCCCGAGGTTCCACGGTGGCAGACCCTGTTCCCCTTCCTTTGAAAACCTGGAACAGATCGTTGCGTTCGCGGCGTTTTGGGATTGCTTGATCGGCCTCATCCGTGTGAAATAACAGTAGGGTGTCGGCTGCATGGCGCAGCGAGGCAGGTCAGTGCGTTGGTCGGGCCGCCGCGCGGAATGCGTGCGTCTATGGTTGAAACACCACGACATCCGCCGCGGAGCCAAGTCTTGGCTGAACGCGTGTTTGACACGCTTCAGCGGTTTCTGCACATCGAGGCAATTAGCGGTATCGTGCTGTTGTTCGCAGCCATGGCTGCGATGATTTGGGCGAACTCGCCCTTCGCGCAAAGTTACGACGTTTTTTGGCACATGCCCGTCTCGGTAGGATTCGGGCCTTTCGTATTCTCCCGAACGCTACATTTCTGGATTAACGATGTCTTGATGACCGTGTTCTTCTTGGTGGCCGGCATGGAGATTAGACGTGAAATCCATGAAGGCGCTCTAAGCAATCTCAGGCAGGCGATACTTCCGATTGCGGCGGCGTTGGGCGGCGTCCTTGTCCCCGCCTTGATCTACGTGGCTATCAACAGCGATCCCATAAGCCGCAATGGCTGGGCGGTACCGACCGCTACAGATATAGCTTTTGCTGTCGGTGTCCTGGCCCTCCTAGGCCGGTCTATCGCCGTCAACGTTCGTGTTTTCCTGTTGGCCCTGGCAATTATCGATGATGTCGTCGCCGTCCTAATTATTGCGTTTTTCTACTCGGAAGGTATTTCCTACGGGGGGTTTGCCGTCGCTGGCTTAGGCGGGCTGGTGGTACTGGGCCTTCAACGGATTGGTGTAGGTTCAGCCTACGCTTACGTGCCCGCCGGCGCGGTGATCTGGGCTGGTCTGCTGATGATTGGCTCTCACCCGACTCTCGCCGGTGTCATGCTTGGTTTGATGACGCCTGTGAAGCCTCTTCCGATGCGGGAGCATCCGATAGACGTGGTGACCCGCATCGCAGACGAATTGCGTGGGCTTCGCGAGCTTGCGAGAGGAACTCGTTGGATGGAGCGCCCGCTACATCAGCTTCAGCTTGCCAATCGAGAGATGCTGCCTCCAGTTGTCCGTGTGCAAACAGCGTTGCACCCATGGGTCGCTTACGGCGTGATGCCTCTATTCGCGTTAGCAAACGCAGGCGTCAGCTTGAGCGGCATCGACCTATCTGTCGGAGGATCGCAACTGGTGATGGCCGGTGTGGCCATTGCGCTAGTGGCAGGTAAGCCGATGGGCGTGATGGGCGCGACCTGGCTTGTGGTGAGGATCGGATGGGGCAGACTGCCACCCGGAGTTTCATGGCCGGGTGTCTGCTTGATCGGCCTGCTGGCCGGTATCGGCTTTACGATGTCGATCTTCATCGCACTGCTCGCCTTCGATGACGAAAGCCTATTGGCTGCTGCGAAGCTCGGCGTGCTCGTAGCTTCGGTAGTCGCGGCTTGCCTTGGTTTGAGTTGGGGCATGCTGCAGGTCAAAAAGCAATAGAGCTACGGAGCGAGACCTTTGACTATCGTTACCGTCGACATCATTGTGATCAGCATAGTCATCGCCTTTATCAGCGGGGTTGCAGTTCTTGCAAGAAACTCAAACAATCAAAACGATTAGGCGACAATTTTTGAAGTTTTTCTGCGAAGAAGGTTTGAACAACGGCGCATGTTGAGCGCGGCGGACTACCAAACTGCCCGCACCCTTCAGTGATTTAGAGCAGACAGTTGGACTCCAAGCAACAACCTGATGCTTACGAAAAGTTCAAACTTGGACCAATGCGCGGGACGTCCCAAGCGTTGATTGGCTACGGGATGAGCCATCGGTGATGCCAGAAGGCCCATCGAACAGTCCACCGACCGTGCTGATACCCACCAGGAAGCCACCGAGAACGAGTGAACCCCAATGGGCCACCATACGATGTCCCGGAAGGGCAATCAGGCTCAGGCACAATCCACAGTAAGTAGAGGATGCCGAAGAACCAAAGAGCGGCATGAGTCGAATGCGCATGCGAGCATCCTACGCGGAGCCGTCAGTTCCCCGCCGCCGATTCTCAGTCCTCGTAGCTCTCGATCACGGCGTCGGCGACCGCGCGCTTGGTGATGATGCCGACCACGTCGTTGATGCGGGGGCGCGCCGTGCCGCGAAAGACGACCGCGGCTCCGGCGCGATGACGCTTCAGCCGCGCAAAGGCCAGGCTCAAAAGATCCTGGTCGCGGCAAATCACGAGCCGACTTTCGACAAACTTCTCGACGCGCACCTCCGGATTGGTGCGAGCTTCCAGCCACAACCCGGAGCGCGGCGGAATGAGGCCGACGATGCGTCCCTCCCGCTCGACCACGATGGGGCGCACGTCGTCGATGTCGTCGGGCAACATCGCGTCCTTCAGCGTCGTACCAGCTCTGGCCACAATGAAACCTATCTCCATGACGTCCTGCGCCTGCTTCACGAGATAGAGGTTGATGTGCCGCTCCTTGGGGATGCGGTGACCGCGGTGGCGTAATTTGATCGTATAGATCGTCTCGCCAATCAGCGAGCGGCGGACGCCGGCGGCCAACGCGACCGCAACGATCACAGGCACGATGATCGCGTAATCGCGCGTCATCTCGAATACCATAACAATCGCGGTCATGACGCCGCCGGTACCCGCGCCAACCATGGCTGCCATGCCCATGATCGCTGCAGATGGCAGGGTCAGACCGGAGTCCGGAAGGATGATGCCGATGGCTGAGGCAAAGGCTGCACCGAGGGTCGCGCCAAGATAAAGCGACGGCGAAAAAATGCCGCCCGAAGCGCCGCAGCCGAGACTAACGGTGGTCGCGAGCATCTTGAGAAGAACAGCAAAGCGAGCAGGCCCACCGCCGTCATGTTCTGGTCGAAGATCGACTGGATGACCGAATATCCGACACCGTCAATATAGGGATGCCCAAACACGCGGATCAGAACCACCATGATCAACCCGATGATGGCCATACCGATGATGTTCTGCGTGTATTCGTTTCCGGGCAGCTTCGGGAAGCCGTCCTCCATGATCACGAGCAGGCGGATGAAGGCCCAGGCCGCGGCCCCGCAGAGCAGTCCAAGCAGCACCAGGCTCAGGATTTCACCCGGCGCGAGCGAGTTCGCCGGCGAAAACTGCACGTCGGGGACTGTAAAGGCTGGATCGGGTCCGATCAGGATCCGGCCGATCGTGGTCGCGGCTCCCGTTGCCACGGCCACGGGAAGGAACGTGCGGTTGGAGACTTCCGGCAACAGGATCTCAAGGGCAAACAGCACGCCGCCGAGCGGCGTATTGAAGGTCGCCGCAATGCCGGCACCGGCACCGGCCGAGAGCAGCGTGATCTTCTGCCAGGTCGACAGTCCGAGAGATTGGGAAAAGGCCGAGCCCAGCGCCGAACCGATCTGGATGATCGGACCCTCGCGCCCGACGGCCGCGCCGCTGCCGATCGAGAGCGCCGAGGCCAGCGCCTTGACTAGCGCAACCTTGCCGCGGATGTTGCCGCGCTTGTAGAAGACCGCGTCCATCACCTCGGGAACGCCGTGTCCCTTGGCCTCCGGCGCAAACGTCTTCACAATGTAAACAACGAGGAGGCCGCCGATGATCGGTGAGAAAAAGACAAGGTCGCCGAAACGGCTTGGGCCCTCGCTCAGATTGGCGTCGAAAACGTAGCTCAGTTTGCCATTGTAGAAGAGATTGTGCACGATTGCGATCAAGGCCCGAAACGCAACCGCGCCGAAGCCCGTCATCACCCCGATCACCAGAGCAAGTCCGCAAAGCGTCAGCAGGCTCACCCGCCGCTCGTCACCGGCAGTTTTGACGCCGGGGCCAATGAGCACGGGTCCGCCTTCGGACGCAATTTCGGCTGGCATTCGGACTCACCATTTGAAAAATCATGAGTTCAGGTAATATACCAACGTGCCGTGCACAAAAGTGTTTCTTGCCGATAGCGCATGCATTCGCCGCAGACCTTGGCAGTGGTTGCGAAATGGTCAATTAATACGGTCGGATCCTCATGTAGCAAGGGCCAGCAATAATCGGGGACCGCCAGCGGTCGGCGATATCTCCGCCGATGGCGAGGACGGAAAATGCAACGGCCTTGATGACCAGGTTGCGGAAAAGCAGCCCAGCGTGTGTTTTGGGCGCCTATGCGCCGCAAAGCGCTCGGCGCCTTTCTGCTTTATGCTGATATGGTCGCGCAACAGCGCTCCACGCACTTCGGCGGCACGCGCAACGGCATGGCCCTGGCTTGGCCCGCGTGTATCAAGGATAGAGGCGGCATCCGCCACCAGGTCCACCACGTCATCGACGTCGTGCCGACGATCCTCGAAGCAGCCAGGCTGCCGGAGCAGGTGATGGTCAACGGCGTGGCGCAGCGGCCCATCGAGGGCGTCAGCATGGCGTACACGTGGGACGATGCCAAGGCGTCCGGCCGCCGGGTGACTCAGTACTTCGAGATGTTCGGCTCCCGCGCGATCTATCACGACGGGTAGATCGCCTCGGCGCCTCCCATCCAGGGACCCTGGGATGTGACGATGACGAACCGCCCCTCGGACGTCATGAACGGTTCAAGTGGGAACTCTACAACGTCGCGAAAAACTGGGACGCAAGCCGACCGTTTGCCACGAAAAGCTTGAGCAGCGGCGATGCTCCACCGATGCCTCGCATCAATGCAAGAGCGAGTAGATACTCTCGGCCGCACCCAAAGCGAGCAGTGCAAGGACAAGCGGAGGATAGACAACCGGAGCTGCTCTGAAACGGAGGAAGCGGGGGCTGTTGCCAGCCTTGTCCGGCATTCCTAGCCAAATCAGACTTGCGGCGACGATGACCAGTACAAATCCTACAGCCGAATTCATGATGTCCTGCTACGGTCCCATCGGTTGCGATCTTCCGAAATTACTGCGCGAGCCGGGCTTTTAGTTTCCTGGTCAAACTATCGTCTTGTCTCCCTGCATCCGAAGGCAATGGCTTCGGTCGCAGAACAGAACCAGCGATCGCCATGTCTGGCTTCCATCGAAATGCGCTTGTACCAGCGGCCAGTCGGCCGGTGAAAGATGCACTTGCCCTCAGTGTTGACGTTGCCTTTGATCGCACACTCTGGAGATGGTGGATCGCTCCCGAACGCCGACATAAGCAATCGAGATGAGAGTTGACCTGCCATCGCCGGCCTGCCGAGGATTTTCGCGTGCCCATTGTGCTGTCGCCAATCCAGGGGCGCGACGAATGCTCCCGCCCACAGCCCGGAGGCTGTCAGCCGCGCCTCCTTCTCGTTCTCCAGATAGATCGGAAGCCCCGTGGTTGACGCAATAGCCCACCCGCTTCGAACCATCTGTCGAGCGATATCCTGTCCATTCACCTCGCATTTGGCGAGCAAGCGGCCGTAAAGGTTCTTGCTAACTGTCCTGCATTCCCAGCGTTTATCCTGGACTTGCATTCCAAGTTGCTCGCGTGCTTCGAGTCCACATCTGCGCTCCGCCCCCCTCTCATCGAAGCACAGCTGGTCTATCTGAGGCGCATCTATACCTTCGAGCTGGACACTGGTGGTTCCGAACGCCACCGTATCTCCATCGATGATTCTGGGAACACCGCTAAACTCGTTGACCGCTCCGGCACCGGTACCATTGAGAGCCGCAACGAGATAAAGTGCTGTCTTGATCAATTGATATCTTCGCACGATCCGCCACTGCCGCGATCGGCCGGATGATCAGCCAATCATAAGGACGTTGGCCACTTTGATCATCGGGGCGGGATGCCGGCAACGCACCACCTCTTCTTCTTGGCCCGCTACCGTACCAATTATCGTGTCTCGGCCCGACGTGGGGATGGCCGCGTCGATTGCGTTCAAATTGTGGAAAGGTGAAATTCGGTCCAAAAGGGGGCTATCATGTTTGGACCGAACAAGAATGAATATCGCTATCCGAAGGGATTCTGTATTTTCTGCTCAGCTACGACGCCACACGTCCACGAACGCTTGGCGATCGATCGCCGCTTGGTGACGCGTTCCGTGTGCCTTGCCTGCAACAGAGAGCAACCAAAAGAGGCGAAGCAGGAAGTGCCGCCTCCATGAAGGAACCTCCATCAAAACGCCTGTCCATCTTGCGCCGAAGTGATGCATCGAGGCGGACTACATCGCGCCTCCTGTTGGTCGCGGAGATGGCAGCCTGATGCTACCGGGATCAGGCTGCATCATAGACCTCGCGGGCTAGAGATGGCCGACTCATACGTTCCCGATGACATTCGGGATTTCATCCTGAAGCACATCGATTCAGTGGCGCAGATCGAGGCGCTGCTATTGATCCAGTCGCATCCTCAGGAACGATGGACCATTCCGCAGATTGCTGCCCGTCTCTACATGGGCGACAGCGACACGAAAGAGGCGCTCGATCGCCTTCGCACAACCGGGTTGCTTGACTGCGAAAAGGAAGTCTATCGACTTGAGGGGGTTTCGGCTGGAAACATGCTCCTGATCGAGCGACTTCTTGCTGTTTACACTCGTCATCTTATTCCGGTGACCAACATCATTCACGCAAAGCCACGCCGGATTCGCTCGTTTGCTGACGCGTTCAAGCTGCGAAAGGATCCCTGAAATTGGCCGTGGTCGTCTTCAGCCTTTGCGCGCTAACGTGCGCCGTCTGCGCGGCTATGTTGCTGGACGGATACCGAAGGCAAAAATACCGGCTGTTGCTTTGGAGTGGACTTTGCTTTGCCGGTCTCACACTGAACAACTCGCTGCTCGTCATCGACAAGGTCATTTTTCCCGATGTCGATCTCTCGCCTTGGCGGCTGTCCGTCGCCTTGGTTGCCATGACCATCCTCTTGTACGGCCTTATCTGGGACGTCGAATAATGAGCAATCTTTCATCCGTTCTCTCTGGAGCCGTCGCCATGGCATCTCTCGCAGTCACATTGTTCTTTCTGAAGTTCTGGCGTCAAACGTGGGACACCTTTTTCCTGTTATTCGCCCTCGCGTTTGGAATTGACGCTCTGGCGCGGGTTGTGCTAGGCCTGACGAGTCTCTCCGGCGAGTTCGAACCGTTTCCCTATTGTACGAGATTAATCACCTTCGCTTTGATCATCTCTGCGATCGTGATCAAGAATCGCGTGCGCGGGAAGTGAATACGGGGAAGGCGCCGAATGGCGAACACAGAACGCAATGCGCTAGTCCGAGCCCGGAGATTCGGTCGGGCAGGATCGCCGGGATGGCCTTCCGTCTACCCTGACGGAAGGCCATCCGCAGGTGGCCGTCGCTTGCACTACGAACTGGTGTCGCCGTTCATCACCGGTCCGAACAACTCCCAGGACGTTCCGTTGAAGCGCATCAGTTGCAACTGCTGAATCGGCGAAAAATCCGAAGCGCTCGTATTGATCTTGATCCCAGGCAGAAGCAGTCCCGGATCAAAATTCTTCAGGTTCGCCGCCTGCTTCATGACGTTCTCACGAATCAGGTTGTCGCCGCACATCTTGAGGACATGGACAAGTGTCCGCGCTACGGAATAGCCGACCGCAACGCCTGCGTCGGATTTGTCGGCATCCGGCATATATTTGTCGAGAAATGCCGCCCACTCCTTTGAATCCGGCTCGCTCGTCCACTTGGGATCCGTTTCATCTTTCATGTATGCCGCCGAGACAATTCCTTTCGCATTTTCGAATCCGGCGGGCTTCAGAACCGCGCCGATAGATGCACTCACGTTGTTGAGAATGAAGAGCGGGTCCCAACCTAGCTGACGCACCTCGCGGATTGCCTGCGCCGCAAACTTGGGCGTCGCCACGGTGAACAGGACATCGGCTCCGCTAGCCTGCAAATTAACAATGTGAGATGATATCGTCGGCTCTGATACGTCGTAGCTGTCCTTGGCCACGATCATGTTCGCCTTGTCACCTAGCCCATCCACCAGGCCTTTCAGGTAATCCTTGCCGTAATCGTCGTTCTGGTACAGTACCGCGATTTTCGCGTTCGGCTTGTGTTCGAGGATATAGCGAGCGTAAATCCGTGCTTCAGTCTGATAGTTCGGCTGCCAGCCCATGGTCCATGGAAAATCCTTTGGATCCGCCCATTTTGTGGCCCCGGTCGCGACGAACAATTGCGGTACCTTCTTTTGGTTCATGTAACGTTGGATGGCGCTGTTGGTCGGCGTGCCAAGCGAGTTGAAGATCAGCAAGACGCCGTCGCTCTCGACCAGCTTGCGCGCCTGCTCGACCGTCTTCGGCGGACTGTACGAATCATCGTAGGAGATGAAGTTGATCTTGCGGCCGTTGATGCCGCCTTCATCGTTGACCATGTGGAAATAGGCCGCTTCGGTCCGACCGATGACGCTGTAGGCAGAAGCCGGCCCGCTATAGGGCATGATGTTTCCGATCTTGATATCCGTATCGGTTGCGCCGGTGTCGTATTTGGTTCCGGCAGCCGCGGCTCCGGTCGACATGACCAGCGCGATCGACGCAATCAGGGCAGCCGCTCTTTGCATGTTGGCTTTCATGTCATGCTCCTTGGTCGTAGTTTCCGACTGAAGAAGCCCCCGCTTGATATGACGAACCGATCTGCCGCTATGAATGCGCGATCCGAATCGCCGGTGACAAGGCGAGCGAACGATCATGGGCGGAGCGAATCACGCGATAACAATCGCAAGAAGCTGTTTCCAGCCGGATTTCGTCGACGATGACGATTCGCCCGCGGCTTCGCCGGATCATGCCGGCATTCTCCATCTCACCAACCGCCGTCGTGATTCCAGCACGGCGCACCCCCAGTGCCTGCGCCATGCAACGATGCGTGAGCGCAATCTCGTTTGAGCCCAACCTGTCTCTGGCAACCAGCAGCCATCTGGCCAGGCGCTGTGGCAGGTTATGCCGCGAGTTGCACGCGACCAGCTGCGAACTGTGGATCAGCGTCGCCTGCACGTATCCCAAGAGCAGCTTTTCAATTTCGACGTTCGTTTTGATCAGCTCGATGAGGTCCTCGGCTTCCAGCCGCAGTGCTTGACCTGAAACCTGGACCGTGCAGCGATGTGGCGACACCCGCATTCCCAGAATGAGGGGAAGGCCGACGAAATCCCTTTGGCCCAATGTATGAATCTCGACCGCCGGGCAGTCTCCCGCCCGCGTGGTAAGCGAGGCGGCGCCCGATTCGATGAAATAGGCGTGCCGCAGTTGCAATCCTCGCTCATGCAATACCTGTCGCCGAAGCAGGCGGACCGACTCGCAACGATCAAGAAGTTGGCGACGCGATTGTGGCGACAGACGGCTGACGAGATCGTTGGCGATGGTGCAACTGGACTTCCCAGCCCAAATGTGAGGCGCCTCTGGCGCTGCAGTATCCGTCCCATCCGGATGTCTGGTCTTTGCTTCCGCCGTTTGATCGGGCCCGAGCATAACTACCTCCTGGATGAATGATTCGAAGAGTGAGACAGAACACCTTCATCTGCAGTCGGGCTGAGCGTCAGCACCCGTCAGGAAAAACCTGACCCCTGCCCCCCAACTCTGCGGCATTCTTTGGAGACAAAAAAACCTAGTTCTTTCAAAGACTAGGGGGCAAGGTCGAGGGAAATTGCATTTGAGGCATCCGGGGCAAAGAATGACGAAAAGTGCGGCGCAGCGTCCCTTGATCCTGCTGGTGATGGCTGCGGCGATCCCGCTGGTGCTGTTTGCCGGGTGGGTCGTGTTCTTGAACGCCCGTCAGGAGCGGACCGGTTCCCGGCTTGCCGCGCTGGAAACACTGGATCGGGTGGTCACCCGCCTCTCCTCCGAACTTGATTTGCAGGTCCAAATTGCAGAAACGCTGGCTGCTTCGGTAGCGCTGGATGAGCCGGATCTGGCCTCGTTCTATCTTGAAGCTCTGCGCGTGAAGGAGACGCGGCCACTGTGGGAGACGATCGAACTTGTCGATCCTCAGGGGAATCAGGTGCTTAATCTACTGCGCCCGATCGGCGCCGATCTCGGAGCAACGGCGGATCGAGAAAACTTCGAGCAAATATTAAGGACGCGCAAAGCGGCCCTCGGCGGAATAGGTCCACTCGGCCCGATCTCGGGAAAGCGTCTTGTTGCCCTTCGCGCACCAGTCGAGCGCAATGGCGAGCTCAAATTTGTGCTAACGGTCGCCCTTGTCCCAGATGCCGTGAGTCAGATTCTGAAGGGGGCCGGTGCTCCGGCAGGCTGGTTCGGTGCGGTAGTCGACAGAAAGGGCAACATAGTCGCTCGAACGATCGGAGAGCAGTTTGAATTGGGACATCCCGCGAGCCAGTCGGTCCGTGACGCCATCGCACAGGGCCCCGAGGGAAGCTACATCGGCACGACGCTTGAGGGCGATCAGGTCGACTCGATTTACAAGGAGCTACCAGGCACGAGCGGCTGGTCGGTCCACCTCGGCATCCCCACCGATCAGCTGGATGCACCGGTTCGGCGATCGGCCGTGTTCCTCGCGGGCGGGGGCGCGGTCAGTTTGGCGTTGGCTCTGGCGCTCGTGTGGTTTACCGCGCGCGATATATCGCAGCGCCGCAAGGATCAGGAAGCCCAGGCGGCACTCGCACTGAAGGCCAGCGAAGAACGGCGTAGACTAACGGTAGATGCGGCCGATCTCGGGGTATTCAGCTGGAACTTCACCACTGGCGAGGTGGTCGCTTCAGCCCGAACATTAGAAATGCTCCGCCTTCGAGACTCCGCCGAAGAGGCCGACGCCAGTTTGCCATTCGAGCGGTTGCTTGCAAGCGTTGATCCAGCCGATCGCGCATCCTTTGAGACGTCATTGCTACAGTGTCGCGAGGGGAAAGCCGTGGTCGCCGATTTCCGTACGGCTTCGCCCAACGGACGCTGGTTGCGAGCAAGCGGGCGCACCTCGCGTCTCGATCCCTCGGCATCGGACGTCGTCTTTGCTGTTCTTCTCGATATAGACGAGACGAAGCGCGCCGAACTGGAACGGCAGCAACTGCTTCGGCGCCTTGGTCAAGCCGAGGAGAACGAACGCAGACGAATTGCGCGCGAGCTGCACGATCAGATTGGGCAGACCGTAACCGGTCTGCTGCTTGGACTGAAGAACCTCGAGCAATCTCTTGGGGACGCGCCAGCACGGGCGGCGCGCCTCGATAAGCTGCATTGGCTCCAGGGTCTCGCAAGAGGCATCGGGCGCGACATCCACCAGATCGCGGCCGATCTGCGCCCTACCGCCTTGGACGATTTAGGACTTCACAAGGCACTCGAAGCGTTTTGCTCCGAATGGAGCCGACGCTTCGGCGTGAATACCGATATTCAGGTGCTGGGGAGCACCGAAAGACCTCCGCCCGACGTTGAAATCGCCGTATATCGGGCGGTTCAGGAAGCGCTGACCAATGTCGTGAAACACGCTAATGCGCGAAATGTCAGCGTCGTGCTGGATCGACGGGACCGCGAGCTCCGTATCATTGTCGAGGACGACGGCGGCGGGTTCGATACCCAGGAACTGAGCCGCCTCGAATTTCGAAGTTCAAAACTTGGTCTGTCTGTCATAGAAGAACGTTTGGCCCTGCTGGGAGGATCGCTTGTGGTGGAATCGGAGCCCTCTCATGGCACGACGCTCTTCATGATGGTGCCGTTGGGTGGAAAGGAAACGGGCTCGTGATCCGCATTACCCTTGCCGATGATCATCCGCTCGTGCTGGCCGGTATGAAGGCGCTGCTCGAACCCGTTGAGGACATCACCATCGTGGGCGAAGCAACCGACGGGCAAGGCGTGATCCAGATGATCAACCAGGAGAGACCCGATATCGCTGTGCTCGATATCTCGTTGCCGGGTGTCGGTGGAATCGAGTTGACCCGACGAATCTCCGCCGAGTTTCCGAGCGTCCGTGTGCTGGCGCTGACAGTTCATGAAGACCGCGCCTATGTGCAACCGATGATGCAGGCCGGAGCGCGAGGCTATCTTCTCAAGCGCTCAGCCGCAGACGAACTGGTTCGGGCAATCCATGCAGTTGCCGGAGGCGGCCTCTACCTCGATCCAGCGATTGCCGAAAAAGCGCTGCCGTCCGCCTCCAGCGATCATCTGGCACCCAGAAAAGCAGCTCAACTCGAACTTACGCCTCGTGAGACCGACGTTCTTCGGTTCATCGCTCAGGGGTTCAGCAACAAGGAGATCGCCGCGCGTTTGGATGTCAGCGTCAAGACGATCGAGACGCACAAATCCCGCGCAGTCGAGAAGTTGGGGCTATTTACCCGCGCCGACATCGTGCGATATGGCGTTGCTCAAGGCTGGCTTGAACGTCTGGCAAAGGGATGATCACCGCTGCCGACTGCGGTCGGTGCCCTCGATGAAGC
The DNA here is from genome assembly GCF_054063735.1 of Bradyrhizobium sp. USDA 10063. Taxonomy (NCBI): domain Bacteria; kingdom Pseudomonadati; phylum Pseudomonadota; class Alphaproteobacteria; order Hyphomicrobiales; family Nitrobacteraceae; genus Bradyrhizobium; species Bradyrhizobium sp. USDA 10063. Next base: position 4,295,278 of record NZ_JBSSGP010000002.1, read on the forward strand.
CGCTACCGGTCCTGGACGAGTGGGCGGTGATGCCCACGCGAGTACTTTCTGTCGTTTGCGGCTTCGGATTGCATCAATAATCATCCTTCCCGCCCAGCGATAAACGTTGTTTTCCCTTATTTGCTGCCGCATCAGCATCATGCGCTCGGCCTGCTCTTCCACAGGCATGGACAGGGCACGAGCGATCGTATCGGCAGTCCCCATGGTGTGGTATGGATTTACGATCAACGCCTCCGACATTTCGCGAGATGCGCCGGCGAAACTGGACAAGACCAGCACGCCGGTGTTGTCCTCGCGGGAAGCGACAAATTCCTTGGCCACGAGGTTCATTCCGTCGTGGAGGCTGGAGACGATGCATATGTCGGCGGCGCGAAACAGCTTGAATACCTCGTCAGGCTCATGATGCCGCGCGATCAGTCGGACGGGCCGATAACCGGCACTTCCATGACGCTGGTTGATCTCGGCGGCCAGCGCCTCGGCCTCAGCCTGCAAACTGGCGTAGGAAGCAAGCTTGCTTCTCGTCGGTGCGGCAACCTGTACGAAAACGAATCGCTCCTTCAGTGAGGGATCGAGACTCAAGAGCATGTCGATCGCCCTCATCCGGTCAAGAATACCTTTCGTATAGTCAAACCGCTCGACGCCGAGGGCAATTTTCGTCGTGGCGGAGACTCCAAGCGATTCCCGGATTTCGCTGCGACACCTCGCGGACGCAGGCACCGCTGCGAGCGCGGCCGGTGGCCATTCGATCGAGATCGGATAGGCCTGCACCTTGGTCTCGTGTCCCGCCAGCACGACTGTCAACGTTTCGCGGTCGATGCGGCTTTCAAGGAACCGATCGACGGATTCAACGAAATTGTTGCAATGGAATTGGGTGTGAAATCCCACGATCGTGCTGCCGAGAAGTCCCTCGATGATTTCCTCCTTCCATGGGCAGATGCTGAATGTCTCCGCATTCGGCCATGGAATATGCCAGAATAGGATGATCGTCGCTTTCGGCAGCCGCTCGCGTATCATCTTTGGCGCCAACGCGAAATGGTAGTCGTGAACTAATACGATCGGGTCCTCCGATCTGGATTCTGCGACGACAGCCTCGGCAAACCGTCGATTGATAGCGCGATAGGCTTGCCAGTCGCTCGCACGAAACACTGGCTTCACGAATGCGATATGGCAAAGCGGCCATAGTCCTTCATTGGCGAAACCGTAATAGTAGCCATCCTGCTCTTCGTCGGTGATCCAGACCCGGCGAAGCGAATATGACGGCGATATCTCCGGCACCCGGATCCGATCGTGTTCATCCACCGTCTCGCGGTCGGCGGTGCCGCTGCCGTGTGCTATCCAGACCCCGCCGCACGCGCGCATGATCGGCTCCAGCGCCGATACCAGGCCGCTCGCTGGCGTTTGCACAACTATTCTATTGCCAGAATGGTTGTGGATATACGGCTCTCGATTCGAAACCACCAAGACTTCGGCGTCCGGCAGTGCCTTGTGCAGCAGATCCTGCAGCGTCCTCGGCGACCATTCCACTCGATCCGCCGAGGCCCAGAAATGATCCGTTTCGCGTAGAAGCTTGTGAATCTCCGCCTCGATCGGCGAACGCGCGCCGGGCAAGCCGTAGTCGAGGTCACCGCGACGCACCTGCGCTACCGCCCGCTGTAGCGACCGCATCCATTTCCGCGCTGCGAGGAACATCAGGAGAGCCGCCACTCCCGCAAGGACAATCGATGCGATCGCAATGAGTGCAACCAGGTAAGCAAGCGCTTGTCCGGACCTGGCGTCGACGAAACTCAAGTCCGTCAGCAGGACCAGATATTCTCTTCGGCCCTGCCCGCTCACCGGAAACGCTGCCGCGAGGAGCCGTCTCCCATCGCTGGAGATGCTCGAAAAGCTTTCCGGCTCCGACCTTGCCACCTTCTCGCAGGAAAAGCTTTTCGGCATCGATTTTGTTGAGGCGATCAACGCGCCCGCCTCATCGCAGAGCCCGACCGCAAGAATCCGTTCATCGAGCGCCACGTTTTCAAATATGCCTTCCAGGCTTTTCCAGCCATGCGCCTTGACGGCCTGATCGAGTGAGCTGTGAATCGCATTGAACACCAGCCGCGAACGCGCTTCCACGTCGCGTCGCGACCACTGCTCGATGACATTTCTGGAAAACGGCGCAATCGCGAGACCTGCGAGCAAAACTGCAATCAGCCCGGCACCGCCGTAGCGAGCGAGGCTAGCAAACCGAAAAAACATTGAGGTCCCTTGACGCACCAACATCTCAACCTAGCAGCATAGCCAGCCAACAGGTGTCAACCTCGCCTCGCGATCCGATCAGGCGATCGGTGGCATTCACTGATCCGCGAGAAAGCGGGCACAGGCTTCTCCACTTGCCCTACGGCTCGCCCTTTGTACGGTTTCGTACCATCATAGCAGAAACTCCTGCCTTTCGCAGAAACCGCTGCCCTTCCGATGGATTGGTGCAGCGTGCGCCAAACAGACGGAGAGCAACATGAAGTTCAGCGGCATCGCGTGCGTGGGTGTCGTGACGATCTCGGCATTCCTGCCCTCAGCAGTCAGGCTTCGGCGACCCCGCTCATGGTAACAACACCCTGACGGCCGAGCGTTTCGGACACCTGGCTCAAATCATGGATGTTGAGAGGTGCCACTATGCCTCATGAAACAGCGGCACTGCTGTTGGGCAGCGTCACCGTGCTTATTGGGGTGATCCTCGCAATTGGCGGCGGGTGGTTTGTGGACCTCGAAGGGTCGCCTTACTATCTGCCGACCGGCTTTGGGTTGATCGCGTCTGGTTATCTGGTGGCGAAACGACCCGAAAGTGCGTGGGGTTATGTCATCGTGCTTCTTATCGCGCTCTTGTGGGCTTGGTGGGAGTTCCGTCTAAATGGCTGGATCTTCGTTCCACGCACGGCTGGGCCAATCGTTCTCCTTATCTGGATTGTCGCGGTGACACCTTGGCTACACAACCGTTGGCCCCGCCTCGCTGACGGCTTGGCCGGAATCGTAGCGGTGATCGCCGGCTTGCTGATCATTGCTGGGAGCTTGGTTGTGCTGATGGGCCCCCCGGCACATACTGCAATCGACATGGCTTTCGGTATTGCCTTGCCTGTAAGCTTGCCGGAGGCTTGATCATCGCCGAGACCGAAGTACTGAAGAGGCCCCTCGAGCCTACAAGCGCAGCGCATCTGCCGTTTGACATGGAAGCCAAGACCGTACTGATTTCTGGCGCCGGCATAGCAGGACCGGCTCTCGCGTTCTGGCTGAGACGAGCCGGATTGACGCCAACCGTGATTGAGCGATCGCCGCGATTGCGTACCGGCGGCTATGTGATCGATTTCTGGGGGCTGGGTTACGACATCGCCGAAGCGATGGGTCTCAAAGACGAGATCGAGCGCATTGGCTATCATGTTCGTGAATTGCGGGTAGTGGATGATGGCGGTCGGCGGGTCGCGGATTTTGGTACTCGCGTGTTTGAACAGCTGACTGCAGGACGCTACGTAACCCTGCCGCGCAGCGCACTTTCGTGCCTGATCTTCAACAGAATCAAGAACCACACAGAATTCATCTTCGGAGATGATATCTCTGCCCTCAGTGAGGAGGCCGACGGCGTCCACGTGCGCTTTCGGGAGGGACCCGAACGGCGCTTTGACCTGTTGATCGGCGCCGACGGCCTGCATTCGATGGTTCGCAGGCTCGCATTCGGTGGACAGGATGAATTTGAGAAGCCTCTCGGATACTCGGTCGCAGCCTTTGAGAGCGACGCTTACCGGCCGCGCGACGAAGACGTTTACATCATGCATGGAAAACCGGGACGCATGCTCGGGCGCTTCACGTTGCGGGACAACAGAACGCTATTCCTGCTTGTTTTCCTTGACAAGGAAGGTCTCGTTCCGCTGTCGCTCGATGCGCAGAAGGCATTGCTGCGCAGGCGGTTCGGAGCAGACGGCTGGGAAACCAATCATATCTTGAGCAATCTCGATCGAACTCAGGAGCTGTACTTCGATCGTGTCAGTCAGATCCGGATGAGCCGTTGGTCGCGCGGGCACATTGCCCTTGTCGGAGATGCAGCATTCTGCCCCTCCCTTTTGGCCGGTCAGGGTTCTGCGCTCGCCATGATTTCCGCATACGTACTGGCGGGCGAATTGCTGAGTGCAGGCGGCCGTCACCAGGAGGCCTTCACCCGGTACGAGGCCATCTTGCGCGACTACATCACGAAAAAGCAGCAGGCCGCTGAGAGCTTCGCCACCGCTTTCGCACCAAGGACGCATTGGGGCCTATGGTTCCGTAACTTGGTGATCAACGGCTTCTCTGTTCCCGGTGTCTCAAGACTAGCATTGGGCAGCTCAATCGTCGATCGCCTGCGGCTACCGGCCTACAACTGGCCATCAGGCGACAGCTGCGCACTGAATTAGCTTGCCACCGGTACGCTCTACCCGCTGGCTTCACCGATGGTTTCGAAGATGGACTCGACGCGCGCAGGCGCGAACCCAGGCGCCATCTCGCGGAAGAAGGAAGGCCTCAGCTCGGGGGCGGAGCTGTGGCAAGACCGTGCGACCTGTGCTCCATTGCGAGTCACACGGCTTTTTCGCGTCATCCTGAGATTGGGCCGCGGCAGTCGAACTGCAGATGCCGAGGCACGATAGCGTGAGACGAAGTCGCATGGGCAATTCCGTAAGTATGCGGGATCCGGGCGGCTCTCTTTTTCCATCCTTCCAACAAATCCCCTTCAGCGATAGTTCCAATCTCGTCGATGGTTCAGCCTGTTACCGCGAGAGAGCCGATGATTGTCGGGAGCCGCCAAGCCAGCAGTGACACAAGGAGTCATCGGCAGCGCCTCACCGGCGGAAAGCCTAAGCTGACGGGCAGAGTCGAAAAAAACTGTGTTCGCCGAAAGAGAGCGTGATGAAATCGCCTCAACTCAGATCCCGCGCACGGCCGGAGCGCGGGATCTGAGAGGACCTCGATTAGGCTGCTTCGGCATTCACGGCCGTCTCGGCGAGCTTGGTCAGGCTTTCATCGGTTTTCTTCTCTTCCGCGAGCGTCTGATCGAGCAGCCTTTCGGCTTTCGTCATATTGAGTTTGGACGCCCAGGCTTTGAGGGTGCCATAGCGCGAAATCTCATAATGTTCGACAGCCTGTGCGGCTGCGAGAAGGCCGGCATCGAGCGCAGGCATCCCGTCGTACTCTTCCATGATTTCCTTGCCCTCCTCGATTATCCCCTCGATTGCGTCGCACTTCTTGCCGCGCGCCTGTTTCCCCAGCAGTTCAAAGATCTGCTCTAGACGTTCGACTTGGCCTTCCGTTTCGGTATGGTGTTTCTCGAACGCCGCCCGCAGCTCATCGGCTTGGGCTGCCTTTGCCATCTTCGGAAGAGCCTTCAAAATCTGCTTTTCCGCATAATAGATGTCCTTCAGCGTATCGAGAAAGAGGGCGTTCAGATCCTTTTCAGACATAGGTCTCTCCCACAGGTGCCATTGCTGGCCAAAGAAACACGTGGCCGTGATCAAGGTTCCTCGCCTTCTCGCGAAAGGATTCGGGCGGCGCTCGATAGCGTTGAGCATTCTGCTTTCCGTCTGGAACAACTTGCTGGGCCGCGGCTTAAGAAGGCCCACTCTGTCGCAATGGAGCAACTTGTGAAAATCCAGGCCGGCTACGACATCGCCTTCCAGTGCTACCAGGAAACGCCGATCCTGCTGATGCTGAGCGTGCGACCGGAGCGCCAAGCCGATCTGCTAACGGACCACCGGATCCAACTATCCGGCAACATTCGCTCGCGCGATTATCTCGACGCCTTCGGAAACGTCTGCACGCGGCTCGTGGCGCCGCCAGGTCTTCTGGAAGTCCGCAACGACTTTGTTATTGCCGATAATGGCCTGCCGGACGAAACCTGCCCCCAAGGCAGAGCAATGGCCGATCGACGAACTGCCGGATGATGTGCTCGTTTACCTGCTGGGCAGCCGTTACTGCGATACGGAAAAGCTCAGTCAGCTCGCGTGGCAGCGATTCGGCCACGTCGCCGGCGGCTGGCAGCGCGTTCAAGCCATTTGCGATTATGTGCATGGCCAGCTCGAGTTCGGCTATCACCACGCGCGGTCGGATCGGACTGCCTCAGAAGGTCATGAGGAGGGACGTGGCGTCTGTCGGGACTTCGCCCATCTCGCCGTTACTCTATGCCGCTGCCTGAATATCCCAGCTCGCTACTGCACGGGATACCTGGGCGACATCGGCGTGCCGCGTGATCCTGCACCGATGGACTTCAGCGCGTGGTTCGAGGTCTTCCTTGATGGCCGCTGGTTTACGTTCGACGCGCGGCACAATCATCCGCGCGTGGGGCGGATTGTTATGGGCCGGGGACGGGATGCCGCCGACGTCGCGATTTCGACCTCCTTCGGTCCCACCCAACTGGCAAGGTTTCATGTTGTGACTGAAGAGGTCGTCGAAGCCTCCAGCCAGCCGCTTGAACCTGCGATCTGACCGGTCCGGCATCTTGACTTAGATGATGGTCCGCTTGGTCGCCTGCTCACAATCCGCCCGTGTCGGCTGAAGTTGTCCTCTACGACTGGTGAAAACCCATGATTGACCTACAGAAGCAGGAAATCCGCGATCGCGCTTATCGGCTTTGGCAAGCGGCGGGCGAACCGGAAAACCAGGCGGATAGTTTCTGGTAAGAGGCCGAAAAAGAACTCCTTGCCGAGCGAGAAAAGCAGGGCGAACTGCCGCCCGGCATGACTGACAATCTGCCTATTTGACGCTCGAATGCAGCACAAGAAAAGCCCCGCCATCGCGGGGCTCTCCTCTGCACGTCACCACGTCTGACGGCTGTACCAATCGTCGATCTCCCTTTTCGCCTGATCCTTCGCATAACCATAGCGCTGCTGCAAACGGCCTTCGAGTTGGTCCTGCTTGCCGGCGATGACGTCGAGATCATCGTCCGTCAGCTTTCCCCACTGCTCCTTGACCTTGCCCTTCATCTCCTTCCAGTTGCCCTCAACGCGATTCCAGTCCATTGCTCTCTCCTGTGGTTCACGTTCGGCCAACCGGGGGCGCAATCCTTCGTTCCAAAGCCGCGCTGCGGCATGGCGAGGCAGGGGCGTCCTTAATTGCCACGAACACGAAGTGAAGCGTCGGGAGGAACTTCAGACAGCAACCGCTGTTACGGGGAAAAGAGGAGCCCCTTATGCGCCGCCGCCAAAAGCCGTCGCCTATCCGTAACAAACTAGACTTGTCTGATCGCGTCCAAGTCCGTCTGCTGAGGAAGAGGCTCCATCTGTCCGAGCCGGAGCTGACCCAGATAGTCGGCCGCATCGGCAACTCGATCGCGGCCATCAGCAAAGAAGCAAGTTTGCAACGGACCAATCGCCTTCCAGAGGGGATGGGTGTGCCCTCCCCTGAGGTCATCGCATCGGTGACAGCAACCGAGAAGACCACGGCTGAACCGTTATCGAGCGAGCCAAACCGCTGATGTGATTGTGGAGGTTTCGAGGAACCGGAGACGCTGAGCTACGTTTCGCTCCTGTCAGCATACGGAGATCGTTATGCGCTCTGTTGTTCTAATTCTAGTTATTCTGCTCACTGAGACGTCGCTCTCTTTTGCACAGGGGCACATGGGCACGCCACAAGAGCAGCAGGCCTGCAGGCGAGATGCGCAGCGATTTTGCCGCAAGCAGTTGGCCGATGATTCGGCGGTCCAACGATGCCTGCAGCAGAACAGGACCAGACTGAGCAAAAGCTGTCAAAAAGTATTTGCAAGCCATGGCATGTGAGATCTCTGTTTCTGGCGCTGGTGCTTTATCGCCACGCGCAGCAGCAATCCCCAACTAATGCCGGCCTTACTCCTTATCGACTGCCGATTTCAGCTTTGCGGCCCACCCCAGCACCGACGCCTCGGATCGAAGAAGTCGTTGGGCAATGACGCGCCAAGTCAGGCCGCTGGCACGAAAGGGAACGCCTCAGAGATCGCCAGAGTGGCGCGCCAATGGCCTCGACGCGGACCGGGTCATGACCGGCCGGCGGTTCTGGCGCATGGGCGGACGGCGGAAGCCCGGCGGCACACCATGCGGTCGCGGTCATCTTCGCGCGCGATCTAGACGAGCCTGCAGAGCCTTTAGGTTCTATGTGCACTGCGTTCTGGCTTACGAAGTTTGCGAGCCCTGGATGTTCTCTACGAACAGCGCTCGCCATTCGGTCGGGGCGATTGACAGGGTTGCGGGTTTGCCGGTCATGCTGGCTGCTCCTCACTTGGAATTGAGGTATTGGCCGCCACGCCTGACCAGAGGTCTTCCGGGGCCCCACCGTCACTACCTGCCAGCCGGTGGGTCCTACGCCCAGTTTGCACTCGGCCGACGTACGCAAAAATTTTTTTCAGCCCCCTTGAACTTTTTCTTCCGTTACAAATTTTCTTGGACGCCGCAGATAGCGGTGTCGGGGCGCCAATCGGGCCCCGAACGAAGGCGGGCACCGGCAGGTGTCCGGTGCCGGCTCGTATCCATCTTGCTCTCAGGAGGATTTGGCTATGAGGTATGATTGGACTCCGCTCTGGAGGTCGACCATCGGCTTCGACCGCCTTTTTGACGCTCTCGATGAGGTCCAGCGGACCGCTGAAGAGAGCTACCCCCCTTACAACATCGAACGGCTCGACGAAAATCGCTTCCAGATCTCGGTGGCGCTGGCCGGATTCGCGCCAGATGAAGTCGCGCTCACAGTCGAGCAGAACGTTTTGACGCTCGAAGGCGCCAGGGGCGAGAAGGAAGACAAGACGTTCCTGCATCGCGGCATCTCGGCGCGCTCTTTCAAGCGGCAGTTCACCTTGGCCGACCATGTCGAGGTCAAGGGGGCCCGCTTCGAAAACGGCCTTCTGATCATCGATTTTGAGCGGGAGATCCCCGAGGCCATGAAGCCGCGCCGGATCCCGATCAATAATGTTACACAGATCGAGGCCAAGGCGGCCTGATCCATCCGATCTTCGCAGATCAACCTCGGCCGCGCGGTGATCCGCGCGGCCACGTCCCAACTCGTTTCAAAAACTGGAGGTAACCATGCGGCCGACCGCGCGTGACGGCAATGTATTCGAATTTGAAGCGCTTCTTCATCCTGGCAGGATCTACGCTCATCCGCGCGATGTCGTCTCAGACCCAGCGCTGACCCTTGGCGAGAAGCGAGCGATTCTCGCTTCCTGGGCCTCGGACGCATCAGCCATCGCATCCTGCCCCGCCTTGCGCGTGCCTGAGGGTCTTGAAGCGCCCGTCCACATCGATGACATCCTTGAAGCCTTGGGCGCGCTAGACGGAGGCCCGCGCAATCCACCTGGCGGAAAGCCTATGCGCCTGCGTTCAACTGAGCGCCGGGCTGCGGCCTAAGGAGGATAATGATGAGGGAAAGTCAAGCAATCCGTTGCGAGGCTGAGCCGACCGAGGGAGACCTTGAGCGTAGTCTCAGCGCAGGGATAGCGGCTTGGCGGTCAGCTCGTTCGCGCTACGGGGTGACCGCGGCCGGTATCCCGGTTATTCGGCGAGGCCGGCGGTCTCGCGATGCGCTCGATGACGCTCGGAGCTGAAGATGCCTTACCATGTTTATGCGCGGCATGGTTCGGGCGCGTTCGGCGTCATCGTCGAGACCGCCCGCCAGGCGCTTGAGAAGGCCGCCCAATTCGCCGAAGAAGGACATCCTGATGTGGCCTTCAAGGACCTGCTCGGGAATATTCTCGACCGTGCGGCGCTAATCGCATTGGCGGGCGATGAAGAGCCTTAGGCCGCGTCTCAGACGCTCTGCGCCGCGCAGGAAAGTCGATGATAGTAGTTCTTACATAGGGTAATAAAAATGGGACCTCGACAACTAGTCTCCAACGTCATGCAAGGCAAGCGCAAGCGCAACCGGGCTAAGCCGACCACTTCGCTCCAGGAGCGACTGATCGGTTTAGCCCAATACGCTCGCGATCGCGCCAGAGATATGTCGCCGGGCGAGGAGCGTGAGAAGCTACTCCGGCAAGCGCGGCAAGCCGAACGGGCTGCCGAACTCAATGAGGCCCTTAGCCCAGAGCCGCCGAAATGAAGCTCACGAATTTGGATGCACGAGGTCTCAGGCCCGAGCCCGGTTAATCACTGCCGATCGCTGCACTTTCAAATACGCCATGTCGAATCGCGTTAGGAAATGGCTGAAAATCAGCGCTGGGTCGTGACCCTGGCAAACTGCCCCCGCCGCTTGTTCGATAATCTCGTCAATACGGCACTGAAGATCATCGATACTTTCGGCGTTCTGGTCTCGGACCATAAGTTGCTCCTGGCGTTTCGCGGGAGTGGAATTGGTCTCTCAGCCGTCAGCGCCCGCGGAAAGATTACCCAGGCCGGGGAGCGGGACGATAACGCCAGCCGCCGCCGCATTCTGTTCAGAAGTGAACTTTGTTCTCGGTCGGAATACTACGGGCACGATAGGAACAGACCTTTCGTCACGTATGCACGCACACGCGATCGCCAACCGGGTGTGCACTGCTCCGGCAGCTCGGTCGCACTCCGGCCGGGCCACTTTTTACGGTGCTCGCAGCGTCGGCGACCTGAACGCCTCTTCTTCAGTGCGGCGCCACTTGAGCTTACGCGGTGGCGGTGCGTACTGGGCCGTCCCTCGGCCACTTGCTGCGCTGGAGACGAAAGCGCGGTCGAATGCCCAGCAGGTGTGGTAGTGCTACTGCCATAAATGGAACCAACAGGCAGCTATATGCCTTTCTGCCATTAAGACGCTCGTCAAGGGCGCGGTTCGAAATTACGGGGAGATTGCAATGAGCAGGCTCGACGAGCGCACCGTCGCAAAAATGGATCTAGTCCTAGAACAAGTTTGCAAAGGACTGTCTGCCTATGGTGGCAACCACAAAAGCCGAAAATTCGTCGCTTTAAAGATGATCGAAGCCGCGAGGCAAGGAAATACAACGCTCGGCGAGCTTGAAATTACCGCACGACAAGCGTTGCAGGAGTTGATAGAGCGCAAATCGGCTTAGGGCGACCCGCCTCACAGGCCCGCTAAACGTCGGCCTCGTTGCGCGCTCGGTCTGCTCGTGACATTGCTCTGCTCTCAGTTTGGGCCTCTCCGAACCATACTTGCAAAACGCGCAAGGTCAGCTTCGGCCGAAGATATAGGTTCAATCGCTCGGATCTACCGAGGAAGCCGCTATTGCTTGCTCCAGATCCTTGACCAACGCTCGGTGGTGTTCAGCAAGCTTGGCAAACAGCGCCTTCTTGGTCGCATTGGTCGCAAGCTTACTGATTAACTCGCACTCCTCGGCTTCATTCCGAAGCTTTTCTAAGTGCGCCTGCATGTCCTTCATTGGTCATTCTCCGTGCTCCACGAAGACTAGGCAACAGGGGAACCCGAGGGCAATAACCTAAGAGACTTATCTAGACAGTGCCCTCTGCCGCGGCCGATGCATTATCCGCTCGGACAGCTCGGCAGGCACTTCGTGTTGTGGGCGATCAGCCCATGCTTGCGCATCCAGGTGATGGCCTGGGTCGTCGAGCCGACCAAGTCCTTCAACTTGGATTTCGAGAAGGTCTCCGGCTGGGCGACGACTTTCTCGGGCCCACTCAGTGTCCGGCTCGTAGATCAGACCGGCAGCGAACGACGGCTCAGCCGCGTGTGCTCGGCGACCTTTTCCTTGGTCGGGTTGGGCAGCTTGATCGTCCAATTCTCGTCCTTGTACAGCCGACGCAACTCCTGGGCGCGGGCATTGCCGGTGGGCTTAGCCTCGATCAACAGCTTGTCGACGCGGAAGCGACGGCCCGAATAGGCAATACACTCGACTAATCCCCAAATGGGGCCTGCAGCGCTTGAACGTCTCATGCTCCAGCGTTTGTGGCGCACCAAGCCCCTCACCATTTGCATCTACATTCACCGGATTCGGAAGCTAGCCCTCGAGGCTTCTGTGGACCACAACAATTCCCAGATCGGGCGGTTCCCACCAAAGAGGTTTTCGAGACTGCGAAGAACGAAATGACGACCAGCACCGTGAGCCAAGCCCAGTATCATCCAGCAATACCAGCTCACGCCCAGGCAACTAGGTGGCTCGAACTCGTCCGAGAAAGGCCTGGACCTCGCGTCGCATATCTTCGAACCTGCCGCGCATAGCGGCCGAATGTTGCTCCACTTCACGAGCCGAACGATCTGTACCATTCACTGAACGGGCCACCTCCGCGATCGTTCGCGTGATCGCGACTGTCTGCTCGGCGGTTACAGTGGTGTTTCGACTGATTTCGGAGGTGGCCGCATTTTGCTCTTCGACGGCGGCAGCTATTGTGCCCGCCGACTCATCCAGACCATTGATGGAAGTGGAAATTGCACGAACCGCGTCCACGGCGGCAGTCGTGGCGGCACGGACCATTTCGATATTCCGACTGATGTCTTCGGTCGCCTTCGTTGTCTGACTTGCCAGTGCTTTCACTTCGGAGGCAACTACCGAGAAGCCCCGGCCTGCTTCTCCCGCGCGGGCGGCCTCGATGGTCGCGTTAAGTGCGAGAAGGTTGGTTTGCTCCGCGATTGAGTTAATGATCTCGATAATCGTCCCTATTGTTTCCACGCTGTCCGACAATGCTGCTACTCGTCGTTCCGTCTCGGAAGATCGAACTCGTGTTTCCTGTGCAATGTCACGGGTCAGGTGAATCTGGCGCCCGATTTCATTAATCGATGCCGCAAGTTCTTGGGAGGCCGCCGCTACTGTTTGTATGTTTTCCGAAACCGATGAAGCGGCGCTGTCCATGCGCTCTGTTCCGGCAGCCGAATCCTTTGCGTTCTTCGAGAGCCGCATCACAGTCTGAGACGTTTGTTCGATTTCTGCAAACAGGGCTTCGACGAGCGAGCCCACAGCAGCGTCAAACTCGTCGGCAAAGCGGAGCATTGCGCTACGACGCTCGACCTCTGCCAGCTTTTCTGCTTTCGCCCGGCTGGCTCTCAGCGCCTCGGTCTCCTTCATCTTCTCACGAAACTGAATAAAAGCGCGGCTGAGCCGCCCAATTTCCGTCCTGCTCTCGTCCTTCGGTACTTCGGTGTCGAACTTTCCAGCGCCGAGTTCCTCAAGGGCCGTCACGGTCCGATTCAAGGGGCGCGTTATGGAGCGGCCCAGCAGGATCGTTATGAGCAGGCTCAGCGACAGACCTACGCAAAGAGAGCCGACAACCCAAAGGGCGCGGCTGAGAAATATAGCGTTGACATCGTCGATGAAGATGCCGGTGGTGACGACCCAATCCCAATGCTTATCGACCGCGCTCAAGAAGAGCTTCGGAGTATCGTTCACCGCGGAGCCCGGCCGCCTTCCTGGGAACTGGGAGAATCCCTCCAGCGGCACGGATTTGTTGGCTGCTTCCAGGTAGCCAATGTAGTTCGCCCGGGCCGGATCGTCGTTCAGCTCGAGCATGTTCTGGCCGATGTTATCCTTTCGCGAAGGATGCATCTTCATGATGCCTTTGCGGTCGAACACAAAAAAGTAGTTCTTGCCGTCGAAATTCATACCCGCCAGGACAGTCAACGCGGTTTTCTGTGCTTCTTCCAAGGGAATCTTACCGGCGGCGGCGAGATCCCCGTAGCGGTTCACGGTATTGACTGCTGTCTCGACCAGCGCGCGTAACTTTGCCTTGCGGTCTTCAAACATTCCCGACCGCATGTCCAAAAGCATATAACTGGTTGCGCACACCAGCACAGTCGTAAAGATCAGAACAATGAGAAGGAGCTTCTTCCCGACGGTTAGCTTCTGCAGCATGATCAAACAAGAATCTTCCGTTGCAATTGACCATGAGTCTGTATGTTTGGACTTTAAGAAGCGTTAAGCTTGGTACTTTCGATCTTCAGCGCGATAAGTTTCTGCCAATATTCGCGAATAAGCCGTTCTCACCGAGCTATCCTTGGGACCCCATCGGGTGGGCTATCGTATGAATATTGGGGCTCCCGACGCTCCGGTGCGCGCTCCGACAACTGCCGCTGGGTCCGAGCGAACGACCCGACGGAACCGCGGCATGGCTAGCTGGCCTGTGATTGCGACGCCGCAGGCGCCCTACCCCTTTATCATCCGCGTGGTAAGGACTCTCCGTCGGAGTGCCAGACGCTCTTGAGCTCGTCATTATCCTCGAGAGAGCAACGCAACGGTGGCCCGCGAATGACCCATCAGTTTGCTCGCCAGGCGTCGAACGCGTGTGCGATGAATATTCCTATACTCAACGCGATCAGAATGGCGACTGAAACACCGATCATCGGCTTCGTCTCTTGCTGCGTGATGGCTCGGGATGCTCTAGCAGTGGCACCCCCAAGCAACGCTGCTAGCTCGGCATCGAATTCAGCAGCGCCGCGATTCCAAACCCGAGACAGATCAGCACCACGCGTCCATGAAGCGACTGCGCAGAGTTGACGCGGCGCCCATGTGGATATTCGTCGCCGTAGGTCGGTCCTACAACATAGAGGAGCGCCACAAGAAACACCAAAAGTGCCAACCCCACTGTAGCGATCATGATATTCTCATTCAGATCCCGTAACACTCTTCACAGACCGTTTAAGAGGACGCCAACACGCCGTCTTGTCAGGAAAGCCCTTACATGTCAGCGAGCCGGGGTTGGAGGCTTGCGTTCAATTCCCTTGTAACGCATCAACTTTCCTCCCAATCAGATCGACTGCACCTGCAACGGCACCACAGAGCTCTGTAAACGCAGCTTTCTTGGTCTCATCGAGACCTTTCCCTGCGTGATCCATCCCTATGCGGTCGTCACGGCGGCCACCTCCATCTATCGACGCTATTTTGCCTGACCTGTAGTGATCTTCTTTGCTGAAAGATGACTACTCCATCTTGCCCGTTACAACGATTCTTTCGTGGCCTCTGACAGGCTTTTCCTGACATTCCCAAGGTCGCTACCTCTTTATTATGACTAGAGCCAACATCGAACGGAACGGTCGAAATGGAATAAGGATATGCCGACGATCTGGCAGCCGAACTTAGCTATTCTCTATCGGAGCAAAATAACCTCGTGTTGGACCATCTTCAGCAAAGGACTTTGCTAGATTCGGCTGACCGACGTGCCGGAATCAAGACTTCCTTGTCTGTTGGATACTTTGCGCTTCGGCTCATGTTCTGCCTTCCACGCGAATGCTGCGCATCTCTCTGCACCGAAACCATTCAGGGCTTTCTGAGGCAAGTTCGGCCCAGCGACAGATTGTCACGAAATCTGATCGGCGCATTGATCGCACCAGGTAAGAGCACGTGAAAAAGCTCGCCGATCTCGCACTTACATTTGTGTTCGCCTCGTGCAGTGCGGCATTCGTTGCCTATTCCGTGGCGCACATCGCCCATTACGAGTTGGGAATACCGAGCGCCGCACTTAGGAGCCAGGCTTTGACGTCGGCGATCCTTATTCTAGGGTTGGTGGCCATTGAACTGCTTGTGACTAGGAAACAGTAGCACCGTTCGACATACATCGAATCATCTCAGCTGATTGACCGACGTGGCACTTGCGGTCACGACCGCAAACAATCTAAAGACCCAAGTGGACGCTACCGACAGTGACCGGTCGCTTCGTCCTGACGTTAAGCTGGGGGACATGAAAAATGGTTAGGGGCAAAAGGAACGAGAGTCGACCTACTGCGAGCCCTGTGCTGAAAGGACGCTGCATCGTTACGAACGGGTAGGTGTAAACGGCCATCTGACGTCGAAAGCAATCTGCCTGATCTGCAATAACGACTCTCGAGCCGAGGCCATTCGGCAGAAGTTGAACAGTTCGTCCTGCTAGGATCGTTGCGTTCAACAAGTCCACACGGACCCCTCCTCTGCCTGCTCAAAACGACACCTGAGCCACGTGGATCGCATTCGCATGAAAGTCGGTCCGCAGATTAACATGCGTTACTCAGTTGGGCGCAATAAGCCAGCCGCGTCTAACGCCGAAGCGGACGATATCCGCGCGGCTGCGGAGCCCCTTCTTTTCAGACGCACGCGCCTTGTAGGTCTCAACGCTTTTGATGCTTACCCCCAGGCGCCCGGCGATCTGCTTGTTGCTCAGTCCCTGAGCCACGAGCCTCAGTACGTCCTCTTCGCGCCGGCTGAGTTCGCCACCATCATTGCCGGTTACAGAGAGCGAATGAAGCACGGCCATAGATGCTTTTTCGGCTATTGCAGGATCAAGATAAGTCTCGCCCTTCCTTACGGTTCGAATTGCGCGTAGCAATTCGTCCCCAGCCGATCGCTTCAAAAGATAGCCCCTCGCTCCCGCTTCAAAGACGGGATGAACGTACGCACGATCTTCATGAACTGTGAGCACAACAATTTTCACTTCCGGACAGTCCTTGCTCACCCTGCGCGCAAGTTCCATACCGCTCATGTCTGGCAACGAAAGATCGATGACGGCGATATCAGGGGAACATTCGCAGATGACCTTCAGGCCTGCTGCAGCGGTATTCGCTTCGCCGACAAGTTCGACCTCGGGCGCCGCCTGCAAGAGCGCTCTGATCCCGGCGATCACAACAGGATGATCATCAACAAGGCTGATGCGAATGGGAGTCATCTGTTTCACCGTCTGGCTCCTCCAACGGTATGTTCACAAAGATCGTGCTCCCTTTCCCTGGAGCAGATTCCACAGCGATAGTGCCGGCTAGAAGCGCCACCCGTTCTCTCATACCAGAGAGACCCAGACCTGAAATCTCGCCTCCATCCAGGCGCCCTTGGTCGTCTGGATCAAAACCGACTCCGTCGTCCTCAAGGACGAGCACGAATACCCCCAACTTCCGCTCGAGTATGATACTGACCTTGTTCGCGTGCGCGTGCTTGAGAACATTGGTCAATCCTTCCTGAACGATCCGGTATAGGACCACTGCAACGTCGAGCGGCAATTGATTGTCTCGTCCGAACGTCTGCATATCGACATCAATGTCATAGCGCTCCTGCCATTCCGCGACGTAGGCTCCAATAGCCCTGAAAAGTCCCAGATCGTCGATGGCAGTCGGTCGCAGGTCCGAAGCAGAACGATGAATGTCACGACCGATCTGGGCGGCAAGCTCTTTAAGCCAACGCACTTGTTCGGCTATTACGTTTAAATCTATTCCTGAGGCCAATCCTTGTTCAAGCGCTTTCAGTCCAAGCGATAGACCAGTTGCGGTCTGGCCCACCTGATCGTGCAGTTCACGGGAGATCCGACGCTGTTCCTCTTCCTGGGCTGACGCCAGACGCCGAAGCAAATGGGATCTCTCCGTTTCTGCGCGCTTGAGGATGTCGATATCGGCCAATACCCCATGAATTATGCGACGGTGATTGGGTTGGCCCTCGGCTCTTCCCGCAGCCCGTAACCAATACTCGCCGCGATCCTGCGTTTGGACGAGAAACTCAACACTGCTTGATTTGCCGCTTTCAAGGCAGGTAGTGGCGAATGACGACAGGGCGGACCTATAGGATGACTCTACGAGTGCAAGAACTTCCTCTGCAGACCACTTCATTACACCGGACGCGCCGCCGGGCAGCCCAAGCAGCATACAAAAGCGTTTACAACCGTTGAATTCATTTGCAACCAGATCCCAGCGCCACGTACCGAGCTCGGCGGCATCAATGGCCAACGCGCCGCGCTTTTCACTATCCAGCAGCGCGGCAGCCGACCGTAGAGCCTCCAGATGGCGTCGCTGGGCGATTTCCCGTGCGATCACCAATCCAAGTGCAAGTGCCAATGCCAAGCTCGCCGTCGTTCCTCCGATCAACAGGCGTAGGGAGCGCGATACGGGCGCGTTAAGCTCCGATACGGGTACTCCCACATGCACCGACCACCCGTCAGCGCCAGCCAACGCACGATGGACGGTTTCAACGTCAAGGCCTTCACTCGTTTTGGTTCGCAACGAATTGGGTCTGCCGCGAGCAATCGCCTCCTGTACGGTAGGCGTCTTGGCATCTCCGCTCGCCAGTTCCTTGTCTGGAGTGCGGGCTACAATTCTTTCCTTTGCGTCAACGACCGTCCCCGCCCACCCGGCGGGTAATCCAGCTTCCCCCAAGATCGTGCTGATCTGATCAGGCAGGAGGCCGACAGTCAGCACGTAGCGAAGCTCGCCATCTCGAATAACCGGGACACGCAATGCCACCAGCCTCTTGCCAATTGCAGGCTGGTAAGCGCCGAGTCCTCCCAGGACAGGTTTGCGGGCGCGGAGGACAGCATTGAAGCTGTCCATATCGGTTACTGGGCCGAGAGATTCCCCAAGCGGCCGCAACACGTTAAGGACCTGCTCCAGATCCGGCTTCGTTAGCGATGCTGTTTCCCACAAGGGACGGTCAGCGACGAGCCGCGTCGCCTCTTGGTAAAAGTCATTTAGGTTACCACGGTCAAGCGCAGTCGAATTCGCAAGCGTCTTGGCAACCAGCATCTCTCTGGATATCTCTCCTTCAATCCGGTGCGCCACTTGCGTGAGAGCTTCTGTAGCCGCCTGACGTGCGTAGCTGCGCTCCTGGTCAGCCGTAATATACGCCATCCATCCCCCGAGCAGCAGGACCGGGATGGCCGCACTCAGGGCAAGCGCGATGAACAGCCAAACAGCCTGCGTGCTACCGACTTTAGCAAACCTCTCGACAACATTCATACGTCCGCGTGCATCCTCTCTCGCATTAGATTCAACAACGATGAGCACTCTTCTGCAAGCTTTCTGCCTGGCTCAGTCCAGGGTCTGTCAAGGATCATATGCGCAGCTACGCTGTCAGGAAAATCCTGACGTTGGAACGGCGGTCTCGTCGACAGGAACTGCAGCCAACGCAATGAGAGGGGTCGAGAGGTTTCCTGTTCTGTCCGATCGCAAGCGCCAAACTAGAGCTTCACAATGTGAGGTTGATTCGATTCGCTGCTTAAGACAGTGTTCATAAAATGGGACTGAGGTCGCGCTACAGATTCGAACTCCGTCCAAACATCTAAATCGGGCCCCTTTTGTCGCATTTAACGTCATTTCCGAAGCATCGCCTCTTCTGGCGCTTGATCATCTCAGCCATCGTTCTGGGTTTGCACACGGCCCTCGCATCCGCATCGGATGTCGGACGGACGACCGGCCTTCCGCTACCGCGCTTCGTTTCTGTAAAGGCCACACCTGCGAACGTGCGCCAGGGACCCGGCATCAACTATCCCCTTAAATGGACATTCGTCGGCCAACAGGTTCCGGTCGAGATAACTGCGGAGTTCGAACATTGGCGGCGAATCCGCGATTGGGAGGGGCAAGAGGGATGGATGTTGGGCCCGTTGCTTTCCGGCAGAAGGAGGGCGCTGGTCGCTCCATGGCATGGAGCCAAGCCGGTCTCGCTGCGCGCCAACGCGGCGGCAGACACCCCGATTGTCGCAATCGTGCAGCAAAACGTGCTGGTTCACATCAAGCGGTGCGACGGACGCTGGTGCCGCGTGCAAGTCAGGGGAAGGCGGGGATACATCCGTCAAACCAGATTGTGGGGCGCATACCCAGGCGAAAAATTCTAGTCCCCTCCACCATCGCACGGCCTTTATCGCAGCAGGGACTTTGACGGCCAGATGATTCATATCCGCCTTGCGCAAATTTCGCTCGTCATGGGCGCAGTGCTGTTCGGCTCTCACGCGATCGGTGCGCCGCGTTCTCAAACGGACCAAACGGCCGCTCCAACAACCTCTGACGCGATCGGCCGGTTCCTTTCGTCGCCGGCGCCGACATCCGACGCGGACGTCCACGCGATCAAGGATGCAATAGGTTTGGCTCGTCGAGGCAAAGTGACCGCGGCGACGGGTCGACGCGACCAGATTCACGACGCCATAGGCAGGAGGCTCGTAGAGTGGGTGATGCTGCGCTCCGGTGATATCGGCGACGAGGCGATGAGTTCGGCCCGCTACGCCGCGTTCGTGCGCGCCCACCCGTCCTGGCCGAGCCTCAATGTATTGCGGCGACGTGCAGAGCTCCGGCTTTGGATCGAGCGAAGCGATCCCGGCGTCGTGCTCGCATTCTTCGCCGGACAGAAGCCGCTCAGCACGCATGGCAAGCTCGCAATGGCGGGCGCGCACCTGGCCCGTGGCAATCGAGGCGCAGCACGAAAATGCGCCCGCTCCGCCTGGCGCGAGGGCAATTTCTCGGCTCGGCTCGAAGCGCAGGTGCTCGCGGCATTTGGACCGCTCCTGACAACGACCGATCACGAGGCGCGCATGCGTTCTCGGCTCTATGCAAATGATCTCGATGGCGCGATGCGCGCGGCAAGTCACCTCGGAGCGGCCGAGATGGCCATCGTGAAGGCGCGTGCCGCCGTCAACCACAACGCAGCCAATGCGCATGCGCTGCTCAACGCCGTGCCGATGGCCGCCCGCGCCAATCCTGCCTATGTGTTCGCTCGTATTCAATGGCTTCGTCGCGGCGACCATGTTGGCGAGGCCGCTCGACTGATGTTGTCGGCGCCTCGCCATCCCGGCGCTATCCGCAATCCCGATGCGTGGTGGATCGAGCGCCGCATCCTGGTGCGCAAGCTGCTTGACGCCGGCCAGGTCCGCCTCGCCTACCGGATCGCCAGCGAGGCCGTTTCCCCGTCGAAGGAATCCTTGCGCGTCGACCAACTGTTCACCGCAGGATGGATTGCACTGCGGTTTCTCAACGACCCGCATACGGCAGCGCAACACTTCGCTCGCCTGCCGCAGATCACGACGCATCCGACCTCGCTTGCGCGCGCCGGTTACTGGCTTGGAAGAGCGGCCGAAGCGGTCGGCTGCAGTCGCGAGGCACGCCGCCGCTACGCGAGGGCGGCGCGACACTCTGCGGCCTATTACGGACAGCTTGCAAGCGCCCGTCTCGGTCACCGCAAGATCGCGGTACGCCGACCACCGGAATTGAAGCACATGCAGCGCCCGACCCTGCGCAACATCGATCTAGTCCGAGCCGTCGAGCTTCTTTACGCAACCGGCAACCGGGACCTAGTCATTCCATTCGTCGCCGACCTCGATCGCGTCGTCGACAACGGCATTCTGACGCTGATCGCTGAAACAACCGCGAGGCACGGCGATGCACGTGCCACACTGACGCTGGGAAGGGGCGCGCTGGTGCGCGGTTTTGCTTTTGATCCGTATGCCTTTCCCCGGTTCGGCCTGCCTAGATATGTTGCGGTCGGGCCGAAGGCCCCCCTAAGTCTTGTCTACGCCGTCGCACGGGCGGAAAGCGCCTTCGACGCGAAGGTGGTTTCGTCCGCCAACGCCCATGGATTGATGCAAGTGACGCCCGAGACAGGGCACACCATCGCTCGCCGGGTGGGTATCAAATTCGAGCCCAAGCGGCTTCTGAACGACCCCGCCTATAACGTGCAACTAGTGTTTTGTTGCTGACGCACGATTCACAAATCGGCGCGAAGCTGCGATTCTGCGCGGATGAGAAAGATCGAGCAGATTTCGATCGGCGCAGCCGATCGTGAACGATTGGAGCGGTTGGTTCGCGACCGCAACACGGCGCAGAAGGTGGTCTGGAGAGCGCGGATCGTGCTGCTGGCGAGCGATGGACTGACGGCGGAGGCGATTGCTGCGGCGGTTGGCAAGAGCCTGCTGACCGTCCGCCGTTGGCGCCATCGCTTTGTGGCGAAAGGCGTGGACGGGCTGCTGAAGGACGCGACCCGACCGTCGCGCGTCAAGCCGCTGCCGCCCGAAAAGATCAAGCAGGTGGTGCACATGACGCTGCACGCGAAACCGCCGAACGCGACCCATTGGAGCGTGCGCAGCATGGCGCAGGCGGCAGGTATCTCCTACAGCAGCGTCCAGCGGATTTGGCATGCGCACGGGCTCAAGCCGCATCTCGTCGACACTTTCAAAGTCTCCCGCGACAAAAACTTTGCCACCAAGGTGGAGGACGTGGTCGGGCTGTACCTCAATCCCCCCGACAAGGCACTGGTGCTCTGTGTCGATGAAAAGAGCCAAATCCAGGCTCTCGACCGAACCCAGCCCGGCCTGCCAATGAAAAAGGGCCGCGCCGGCACCATGACCCACGACTACAAGCGCAATGGTACCACGACCCTGTTCGCAGCTCTCAACATGCTGGACGGCAAGGTGATCGGGACCTGCATGCCGCGCCACCGGCATCGAGAGTTCCTGCGCTTTCTCAAGCTGATCGATCACCGGACGCCGCCCGGTCTCGACCTCCACCTGATCGTCGACAACTATGCCACCCATAAGACGTCCGCCGTGAAGCGCTGGCTCAAGGCGCATCCGCGCTTCCATCTCCACTTCACGCCGACCTCGGCGTCCTGGCTCAACATGGTTGAGCGCTTCTTTGCCGAGATCACCCGAAAACGCATTCGCCGCGGCGCCTTCAAAAGCCTCGCTGAGCTCAAGAACGCCATCATGCAATACCTGGACAACCACAATGCCGCCCCCAAGCCCTTCGTCTGGACCAAGTCTGCAGGCGAAATCCTTGAAAAAGTGGCCCGGGCGAAACAAACGTTAGAGTCACAACACTAGGTTCGGCGGAGATCGCGGATCTCGTCAACACATACGATGGCAACCATGTCCTCGCTTTTGTCGGCTATAATGCCGGGCGCGGGCGAGTCAGGGAGTGGATCGCGCGCTATGGCGATCCGCGCGATCCGAATGTGGACGCGGTCGACTGGGTCGAGCGCATCCCATTTGCGGAGACACGAACCTACGTACAACGAGTGATGGAGAACCTCCAAGTGTATCGGTCCCGTTTCGACGAGTCGGCGCGCCTGATCATCGAAGCCGATATGCATCGGCGTCAGGGATAGCCTCGATACCCACTGCGTCCCGAACGCAATGAATGTTTTCTAAGTGATTGATTTTTCTTGCTGTGGCGTGCGCTTCCGTCACGTTTTGTTCACGCTCGTTTCACCCAATTCGTTGCGTCGTTCCTGTCGGACTATCCGGTGTGGTCCGCTACATCGCGAAACCGCGTATCGCGAAAGCTCTGTTTTCTTATCGGCGAGCGGCCTTATCGAGGATCCAAGGTAATCGCTGGGAAAGCTGTCCGGGCGCGCCGCACAGAGCTGCCCATCCTTCTTCCATTCGTTTGGCTGGGCAGTGGGGGTTGCTCGCGCTAAATCCTGCCATCTCGCCAATCCGCACCGTATTTAGCCAATCGACACTCTCGAACACGGCGTTGCGTGCCTCGGCGTACATTGGAGGATCACGTTTCAACACGATATCCGGAAAAGCCGATTTTTCGTGAGTGCTCCGGCGTTTGCGGCTGAGGCGTCTAGCCTCTGATGGCCCGTTTCTCCGCCTCGGTCAAACCGACCGTTTCCGTGTCGCTGAACGTCGAACAACCAAGAACCTGCATTGCCATCGGGATTATAGGAGTGCTGGCCTTGTATTCTGCGCCGCTGGTTGAACCCGCGCGACGAATTCACCGTCATGCTGCCGCCGATGAAGATCCGGATGTCACCGCCGCGCACGATGGTGGTCTCATCGGCGGTGAAGTGCTGACCGACGAAGTTCAGGTCGAGGATGTCGAGTCCGGCTTGAATGGAACCGGGCTTGGGCGCGAAGAAAGCCGGATCGAACAGGATGCTGCCGTCGCGAGCGTCGATGCGCATCGGGTCGGTATCTTCAGCGCGATAGCGCCTTCTTGGGACCTCGTGGCGCATTCGCCAACTGCGCTTTAGGCGCTTCTCGGCTGCAAGCTAATCTCAAAGAAATGGGGTTGGGATCGGTGACATTGCTGCAGCAAAACCTCCAGCTTACGGGTCCTAACCGTAGGGTTCAGCAGGAAATACTGCGCAACGATATTTGTGCCGCCTCTTTAATCTGTCAACTTTGAGCGCCGTCCCTTCACCGTCCTAGACTAGTACAACGGGTTTTCCCTCGGCCGATGCATCATCTGTTCGCGCAGATCCGCCGCTGCAACGGGCTTTGCTATCGCAAGACGAAACGTACCGGACCCGTTTTGGGCCCCCGACGAACAAGGAGACGGATTGGCGTCTGCGAGCGCTGGAGCAGGCACAACAGTGGACTCCAGGCGCACGGGCTCAGCAGATTCGGGCGCAGGCTGGGCGCATGCCGGCAGCGCATCATGCCGCAGCGATGATCTTGAGACGATCCAGGTGTGGATAAAGCGCCTTCAGGCTTTCCGGCATCAGCACCGCGTTTGCGACACGACGTTGCCGAGACGCTGGAGGTTCTCGATGAGCAGCACTCGATCGATAAGGTCGCGGGTTTGTCGGTCATGCGGCTTCTTCTTCAGTTGAATCCAAGCCGTGGTTGATGGTGACAGGATTACTACTCGCAACGAAAAGGGGCCTCGAGGCCCCTTTCGCAGATTCCTGGACCGCTATGCGTCAATGGAGGCATTTCCGCACAAATTCGATCCGCCCGATCGGATCGAGCTTTTGCGCATTAGCCTGCTTTCGGCAATCCTCTAACTTATCGACGCGCTGTTCTATCCTCTGGACCAAACCAAGGTCCTCCGTCGGGGGTCCGTCGGCGGCGGTCCGCATCGCCCCCTCGAGCTTCGTGATGTCCTCAGGCGACAGCTGCGGCCGGTCGAGCTTGATCGTCAGCTTGTTGAGCTTGGCCGTCAGCGGGAACGGAGGCTTGTAGTCCGCATCGTTCACGCCGGTGAGCGTGTCGGAACCGATGTCAAAGCTCTCGTCCCATTGGAGGATCATGGGCAGGGTTTTTTCCATCGTCTTGGTGGCGACCACCTTGCCGTCTACCTTCAGCGTGCCGGTGCCGGGTCGACCCACGCCGGAGAAATTGTTGAACGCGAGCGTGCCCGGGCCCAGTCCGTCGTACTTGAAATCGAACTCGACGGTGTGTCTGCCGGGTGTGAGCGCATCCGGGCCTTCCCACTTGATGCGCTCGAGATCGACCAGATTCCACAGGAATGCGGGCTTGCCCTTCAGCAGGTAGAGGCCGAAGCCCGCGAAACGTCCACCCGAGGTCAGGATCATGCCTTCCGCACCACCCTCGGGGACCGTGATGTCCGCCGTGATGGTATACGAACTATTGAGCAGGAACGGCGAATCGCCCTGCGGCAACCCGACCATCGGCCGAGCATAGACGAACTCCGTGCGCCCTGCCGTGATGTTCGGTCGCGGCGCAACGATGCGCGCTGCCACGGACGCGTCGAGCGGGAGGACCTGGTACTTCCTCGCCTCCGCCAGGAACTTCTCCCGCATTTCCTTGACCTTATCCGGGTGCTTCGTCGCGACGTCATCGTCCTGGGTGAAGTTGGTGTTCAGGTTGTAGAGCTGGAAGACTTGGTTGTTCAGCGGGTCGGGATTGGCCGCTCCGAAGGCCTCCCACGGTGCGCGATTGACCTTGGTGCTCAGGAACCAGCCGTCGTCATACAGGGCCCACTGGCCCATCATCTCGAAATACTGGGTCTTGTGGCGCGACGGTGCCTTGGCATTCTGCCCTTCGAAGGTGTAGGCAAAGCTCGTGCCTTCGATCGGCTTCTGCTTGATTCCGTCGACGATATCGGGCGCGCGAATGCCGGCAGCCTCAAGTATGGTTGGCACGACGTCGATCACATGCACAAACTGTTCACGCAAGCCGCCCTTGTCCTTGATGCGCGCCGGCCAGGACACCACCATGTTCTGGTTGATGCCGCCGAGCCTTGATGCGTTCTGCTTGAACCAGTCGAACGGCGCGTCGAAAGCCCACGACCATCCCGCCGACATGTGGTTGTAGGTTTGCTCCGTTCCCCAGACGTCGTACCACTTCATCTGCACGTCGACCGGCACTTGGACGCCATTGAAAAACGCGACCTCGTTCGGCGTGCCGAGTGGCCCGCCCTCGGCGCTCGTGCCGTTGTCGCCGTTGATATAGATGATGAGCGTGTTGTCGAGCTTGCCGAGGTCCTCGAAGGCCTGGATCACACGCCCGATCTCGTGGTCGTTGTAAGCCGCATACGCGGCGAAGACCTCGACCTGGCGGATGTAGAGCTTCTTTTCCTCCGCGGTGAGCTTGTCCCACGGCTTCAGGACGTCATCGGGCCAGGGCGTGAGCTTCGCATCCTTGGGAATCACGCCAAGCCGCTTCTGGTTCTCGAAGATGCGCTCGCGCAGCTTGTTGTAGCCGTCGTCAAAGAGGTGCATCGCGCCAATCTTGTCCACCCACTCCTTGGTCGGGTGGTGCGGCGCGTGCGTGGCGCCAGGAGCGTACTTGATGAAGATCGGCCTGCTCGGGTCGGTCTGGTGCATCCGCGTCATCCAGTCGATGGCTTCGTCGGCCATCCCGGTGATCAGGTTCCAGCCCGGTTTGCCTTGGAAGGGATATATCTGCGTGGTGTTGCGGAACAGGTTTGGCTGCCACTGGTTGGCGTCACCGCCGACGAAGCCGTAGAAATACTCGAAGCCCATGCCGGTCGGCCATTGGTCGAAGGGCCCGACCTGGCTGGCTGTGAACGCCGGGGTGTGTGTGGTCCTTGCCGAACCACGACGTCGAGTAACCATTGTCCAGCAGGATGCGACCGATGGTTGCCTTGTCACGATCGATGATGCTGTTGTAGCCGGGAAAGCCGGTCGACTGCTCCGAGATCACGCCGAACCCGGCCGAGTGGTGGTTGCGTCCGGTGATCAGCGCAGCGCGTGTCGGCGAGCACAGCGCCGTGGAGAACATCCGGTTGTAGCGCAGGCCCTCGTTGGCGATCCGGTCCATGGTTGGTGTAGGGATCACTCCGCCGAAGGTGCTCGGCACGCCGAAGCCGGCGTCGTCGGTGATGATGAGCAGCACGTTCGGCGCGTCTTTCGGCGGCACGACGCGGGGCGCCCACCATGGCTTCGACTGCAGCGCGTCATCCTTGATCACGCCGCCGAACTTCGGATCGGGCGGCGGAAGTTGCTCTCCGTCGATTGTGGTCGTGGCGCTGGGCGAACCCGGCGTGCCGGTGGTCTGTTGCGCGTAAGCAGTGCCCACCGTCCATGCCAGAAGCGCGCAGCCGACGAGCAACTTACGTGGAGCGACGCGTACCATCTGCCTCGCCAAGTTCATCATGACTGGTCTCCGACAAATGCACGGACGTCAACAATTGGAACCCGAAAGGCGCGTGTCAACTTGAATTGCCACTGCGCACTGCGACGCTATGGCACAGGCGCCTCCAGGCGTTTTGGCTGGAAGACGCCTCCACGCTGGCCGACCGAAGTCCCTCTCCGCGGTCCCGCAAGACTCTCCGCAGACCCTGATGTGTCTTCGCCAGCGCCGACAGACCCATCCACGTCACGCCAGTGCCGCCAGTGATGCTCGCAAGCGCGCGGGCGGCCCAGGCGCGCCGGCCGCACGGGGCAAGATGACGAACCTTTCTGATTTGGCGGCCAAGATCGTCGCAGAATCGCGTCGTGCCAGCGCTGCGGACTGCGCCGGACCAATTGCGCGAGGAGTGGAGCGCCTTCGTGGCCAGATCAGGGATGCGCGCCTTAGAACTTCAAGTAGGGCGGATGGTCAGAGGGGCGCACTACTCCTCGCCGGTTCGGTTATTAGCCGCGAGCTGACAAGGTGCCACCTCTCCATCCAGCCAGGCCTGTTCTCGAGCCGACGCATTCCAGGCCTGTGCTATCCGATGAAAACGCCTCTGAGCCGGAAGGCTGGTTGCCTCATCCGACAACAGTTTGCAATTCTCAGCGTTAATGCGGAATCGCTCCGATTTATTCATACAGACGCCGCCAAAGGCAGATGAAATTCGTACACTGCTCGTAACTCCTTCGAGCACCGAACATCAGAGACGTCCTCAGCAGAACCGATCGCGTCAAGGCAGAGCCGAAAAAACGCACTCAGCACAACCGAATCCCAGCAAAGCGAGAATGACAACAGGGCAAGTAAGCCGCGCTATTGCAGAACGCAGAAGACGCGGAGCGTTGCCGTCACTATCCGGCATCCCGAGATAGAAGACACCTAACGCTACAAGAATCAGTCCCAGTCCGATAGCCATATTCATCATCCTGAACGAACTACGACTGTTGTCATCACTCGCTGTCGAGATCGCCGCTACTGGCGCCGATCTTCCGAACGATTTGCGTGCAGGTACCACCTCCCGGAGACCAATACCCTCAAGGGCTTTATTTTCCTGTTGAGAGGTTGTCGGTACCTCCTTGAGGACCGCCAACCTTCGCAAAGGTAACTGCCTCAACAGGGTTTTGGGAGAGAGTATCAACGGGACCTTCACGAATCCCGGCGCGCTATCGTACGGAATACGGACGCCATTTAATCTCCTATATCTCCACGACAATGCACGACGCATTTGGCTTGAGATTGGCATCGGATTGAAATCCGCCGCGCGCGAAAAGGGTAGAGCGACAATGTGAGCAGAAAATCTTTGAAGTGTCAGACGGCCCTCGAGGTTCACGTCATACAGCGTGGCGTCGTGGTTGGCGACGATGGACCCGCAGGCAGCGCCTCACGCAACGCCATCGCACAAATCATAGTCTCGCGCACAAAAGCGTAGCCTGGCGCCCAAGGAAGAATCATACGCGACCAGCGACACAACGAACCATGCTTGTCCTTAGTATAGTGGCATGAGTGCTTGGCACGGTAGCGGAGGAGCGAGTCGCCCCCCAAGCAGAACAGATTGTCCGTTTTGTTCTCCCGAATATCCTATTCTACGACGAGCACGTAATCGACCTGTACCATCGGATCTGCGCGTTCCTCATGCAAAAGTTCTGTTGGGAAATCTGTTTTGACCTTGGCATCGAACATGCGGCCAGGATCATGACCGCACATAATTCCCCACGGCTATGACTTTGAAGGGATGTTTGTTCGGCTGGCTAGCGACGCCGGTCTGCCGATCTACCAGCGATTGTAGCAGGCCCCCAAAGTCGAAAGGTGAGGACTAAACGCCCCCTCCGGAGTGGCGGCGAGGCCGATATCTATCAGGTCATGTTGCTGGCATTGGCCGAGACTGGGCCGAAGCCGTCCATCTCTTACGAGGAGTTGCGAACCGTCCTCGCTGCTCTGCTGACCGAGATGATGCCACAAAAGCAATTAGGCAATTATAGCGAGGAAGTCTGGATCGGAGGCCGCAATCGATTTGGGACGACGACAAGCGCGAAGTTAATCTCAGCGATCCGTACTTGCGTTCTACGTGCGCTGGCAGGTCCGGTCGCGCCGCAAGCGCGAAATTCCACTGCTCTGTTCTGCTCTGGATCGAAAATTAGCGCGCCTCCTCCGCCCGCACACACTTGTGGGCAGGGTCGCTATAGCCTTCCATGCGTATGAACCACGCTTCACCTCTGCACAGTCTCGCGGTGCCTAGTACTTGAATTCCGGCATCGACTTGAGCTGATCCTTCGTGACGTTGAGAACGACGCGGTCGGGATACCATTCGCGCTTGGTCTCGGAGGTCATACCTTCGGTTGTTTTTCCTGCCTTGTTCGCAAACTTAAGGCTGTTCATGGCGACCAGCACGTAGTGGGTGCCGATACCCAAAAACCCGCCGACCTCGACGACGGCACCCTTCACGCGGCCATCGGAGGTGATGAAAATGTCCGAAATCTCCCCGATCTTGTCGTTTGCTTCGTTGTAAACGTTCACGCCCTTCATCTTGTCCGCACTCCAATCTCCAGCGGCGGCGATTGGCGCGGCGGCTTCCGACTGCGTGTGCGCCGGAGTTTGGGCGAATGCCGCCGTCGAGATCATCAGAAGGGCCGCACTGGCGGCGAGTTTTTTCAAGGTAGCCTCCGTATTGTTGGAGACTAGCAAACAGCGGCGCTTGGTATTCGTTCCTGTGGACTGCGGTCCTTCCTTCCATACCCACGACGCGCAGTGGCTCGCCGTCGTTCCGTGACCCCAACGCCTGAATAGTTTGCATCAGGATTCCCGCTGCAATGGCTTGATGCCCTAGCGCCGCAAACCCAACTCTCGCCTCCGCTACTGGTTAACCGGGCGGCCGGCGGACGTGAACGCAGGAGGACTTCAAAACGGTCCTGGTCTACTGCGGCGGCGGGCCACCCGATCGGGATCCTGGCCCCCGCTGCTGGCACTTCGCCGAAGCGCCGCTCGATAGACGTCGGCGTGGGGCTTTACCTGACTTCTCCCTACCCACGTACGCCCTGTAGCTTGATCGCGTTCCGACCCTCAAGGGATCGATCATTTGCCAACGGGATTTTGCGCGCCCGTAGGTCATGCCTTGGGGTCGCAAATGGCGGAAGTTCATCCCAAAGTAGTAGCAGTGGTTTCCCGGATATCTGGCTAATCCAGCTCAGCGTAAAAGGTATCCGGAGAATGCTCGCGTGCGTATAGGAGCTGCGGCAGTGGGAATTTCCAGGAACCGACGATTGCAGGTGGAACAATATTCATCGGATCTGCTCGAAAAGCTTGTCGAGTTGGAGTGGTTGAAAGAGCAGGTTCGGCAAGCAGAAACGTTGGATGCTGAGCAGCTCTTGGCCCAATTCAAAGCTTACCGGCTACAGCGAACGACCAAGGCCCGACAGCGCCGATGGCTAGCATCCTGACCAAGGACGTGCGGCTGCTGCACTCTGGTCTTGGTGTTCGCCGCTCCTCGTCCGGGTGCACCCATTGTAGGGCGTGATCCTCCGCGTCTCGGTCAACTTGATCATGTGGACCGGCGGCGCCTAACGGCCCTTCCCGGCACGACCGGCATTTGAGCGAAGCCTCGAGCTTCCACAGCGGCGCGTCCTGCGGCCGGCGGATGGAGTCGAGGGGAAGGCTCGCGCGGGTCTTGCAGCGATTGCATTCGACTTCAAGCCAGCCTAGCCCGCCGTTGATGCATCGGCCGATCGTCCGAGACGGCTGAGCGGGGCCGCCGTCGCCCTCCATGCGTATAGACCAAGCTTCCGCCTCTGCACGGTCGGCTTCACGAGCGCCCTCTCGGCAGCCTTCCGGGCACCCGGAGCGCGAATCTCCGCGCCCATGATCCGGCCGCCCCAAATTACCTCGCGCGATTTCGTTCCCATAGCCGAGCGATTACAGCGCCGGCGGCACCGTTTCGCAATCCGCTAGGTCTGGACGCGCCGCGCCGGCCGGTTACCAGTGCTCGGTCAAGTAGGAACGAAATCGATCGGCGATCGTCGAACCCTTGCTTCCGGCCTAACCCTCACAGCCCAGGCCGGTGGAAAACCTGTGCCCAATCAGGTTGGCGGCCCCGGCGGTTCTGGGGCCGTTTTCCGGAACGGACTAGAACGCCGCGCGTTGGGTGATTCTGAGAAAGACAGACACCTTCGGCCCTGACATCTTCCCGCCGCCGGGGCCGTTTCTTTTCGGTCAACCCTTCCAGAAAAGCTTGTCCCTGATGTAGCGCGAGGTCGGCGTTAGTCGGACGCCGCGTGGCTTGTGCCAGATCGCTCGACTGATTTCCCTTTTGTCGCCGATCGTCAGTCTTCCCTTTGCGCTTTTGGCTACAAAGATTGCATCGCTCATCTTGCGGCCTGAACGCTTGTTCTTGGCTTTCACTTCCCTCCAGAGCCGCAATCGGCCGAGTTTCAACTTCGGCAGCTCCTCCTTGATCTCGCGCCGAAGGCAAGCGAGATCAGTCTCGCGCGGTCGTTTGCGTCCGCCAGGGAACATCCACCGCCCGTCGGACCGTCGTCGCACCAAAAGGACCTTGCCCCGCTTGACGACGACGAGCTTGGCCGACTTCGCCATTCCCAATGAACCTCATGAAAAGAATGAACTAACCAGGAGGAATTATAGACGAACCGGTATTTCGGGTGAACGCCCCCCGAGTGATGGCTGCTTGCTGTGTTGCGCCGCCGGCTCACCTCCGGTTGGACGTCCGGGACCAACGGCAGAGCGCAATGCAGGCTGGAGCCGCAAGTTTGACGACTCGATCACACTGCCGGATGGTCGACGCTTGGTCGTTCTCCGCGACGCGGCGAACTACATCACCAGCCTACCGAAGACGGAAGCCGACGTCCCCGAAAGGCAGGCGGCGATGGAGGCGCTTATCTTGGTGGTCGAATTGAACGGCCCCACTATGTTCGCGCGCATCGGCGTCGCGATGTCACGGACAAACCGCACGGCCTCCTCCCACGCGGCTTCCGACCCCGGCAACTTCATGCCTTCCGGATCGTGGAATGGTTGGTCGCGCCAATATGGAAGTGAGAGATGCTCATTTCGCGCCAACGCCAGCAATCTACGCTCGTTCCAATGCGGCTCTATTGCTGGTATAGGTAGACGTCGTTAAATCCCCCGATCTTCACGAGCTTCTCGATGTCCCGCATCTTCACCGTGTTTTTGTGAATATCGAGCACGCCCTCCGCGCGAAAGGTCTGGAGCACCCGGTTGACATGAACCGCGCTTAGCCCCAGCGCCTCAGCCAGCTTCGATTGGGTGATCGGAAACTCGAACTCGTCATCTGCCGCAATTCCAATTGCAGTCAAGCGCTGGCGGAGTTCGGCAATGAGATGGGCCATGCGTCCCGCGGCCGTTCTCGTGCCCAGACTTGCGATCCACTCCCTGAAGACAGCCGCGTCCACGAGGGTTTCGCGCCAAAGTGCCTCCACAATCGACGGCCGTGTTTCGAGCAACTGATGGATGGACCGATGCTCGATAAAGCCGATACGGGCGCGCGAAAGCGTCACCAGGTCATGATCCCTCCGATCCAGGAAAAGACCCTGCAAGTCCGGCATATCCCCTGCGGGGTGGAACGAGAGGATCTGCCGCTTGCCGTTCTCCGCGACCTTGGCGCGATAAGCAAAACCACTCATGATCACGCAACAGCGCGTCGCACGTTCGCCGTCGCCAACGACAACCGTCTCCTCCTCGAATTCCTTGACGTGAGCAGACAGGGAGCGGAGTGCTGCTGCGTCATCGTCGCTCAATTTGGAATGGACCCGCAGCTTTCGGATCATCATTTCGCTAGGCATTTTGCTCAACCTTTGGGATACGCTTGCCCGCCGCCTTGGGGCCACAGAGCCTGCGACTTGCCGGCACGGCCGGCGAGTTATTCTCCGATCGAATGTTGCTCAGGTCTCGGTACCCCGACCGTGTCCGATCACCGTCGACCACTTGCGGCTTTTCGCGCCTAGTTGAATTGTCTCCTTCTCCTCTCACAGGTAGCGAAATTCAATCGTTTGGGTCTATCGCGGAAGCTGCGATGGCTTGCTCTACTTCCTTAACCAAAGCTCGGTGGTGTTCAGCAAGCTTGGCAAATAGTGCTTTCTTGGTCGTGTTGGTCGCGAGCCTGCTAATTAACTCGCACTCCTCGGCCTCATTACGAAGCTTCTCCAGCTGTGCCTGCATGTCTTTCATTCGTCATCCCTTGGGTGCCGCGGGAGGATTAGGCAACACGGAATCCGACGGCAGTAATTTTGGATAATTTCGAACCGGTGCGAAAACCGGCGCTTTACGAGGCTAGAGCGTTTCACGTTTTGATGGAAGCATATCCTGCGTTGGCGAAGTAGTTGCTGCATTCGGTCGGCTGGATCGAGGTGACGAGGTCGCCGATGTGTCGCCAAATGTCTTCGAGGGTGCGCTTCTGCGCGATGCGCATCCAGTGCTTGATCTTGGCGAAGGTCTGTTCGATCGGATTGAGGTCGGGTGAGTAAGGCGGCAGATACCAGAGTCTGGCGCCGGCGCCTTTGATGATGCGGCGCAGAGCAGCCGACTTGTGGCTGCCGAGATTATCCATGATCACGATGTCGCCCGGCTTAAGAACTGGAACAAGCTGCTGTTCGACATAAGCTCGGAAGCATTCGCCGTTGATCGGCCCGTCGAAGACGCAGGGAGCGACGAGGCTGTCGGAGCGCAAGGCGCCGAGAAAGGTCAACGTCCGCCAATGGCCGTGGGGTGCAAAACCTCGCACCCGTTCGCCCTTCGGTCCCCACCCGCGCAAGGGGGCCATATTGGTCTTGATCCAGGTCTCATCGATGAAGACCAGGCGCTGAGGATCGAGGCCCGCCTGCCACGATTGCCACGGCGGCGCCGGCGCGCGACGTCCGAGCGGGCCTGCTCAAGGGCGAACAGCGTTTTTTTTGAACCGCAGGCCTTCGCGCCGCAGGAACGTCCAGACCGCATTGTGCGAGACCTCGACCCCACGGGCCGCAAGTTCATTCAGCCTGTGCAGCGTCAGATGCGGTGTTTGGCTGATCCGCTCCTTGATGAAGGCGCGATGCGGTTCCAGCACCGGCTTGCGGTATCCACCTATCTTGCCGGGCGCCACTGAACCAGTCGCACGATAGCGCTGTGACCACTTCACCACCGAGGACACCACCACGCCAAATCGCGTCGCAACCACCCGGCAGCTCTCGCCCCCACTCACAGCTGCAACGACACGTTCACGCAGATCATTGGAAAGAGGTCGGCTCATCAGATGCTGGCCCCCAGACCCAGCCAACATCTTGAATCACAAACCGGCCCGCAGGGGAATCCCTACCGATTCAGCCTAACCATGAAGCGCTCTAGGCATTCATCCGGCTGCACGAATTTCGCCGCTGAAGCATTAGCGAAGCAGAAAATCGCAGAAATCGTAGCCTGGCGTGGAAAATCGCGAGGTGGCGGAGAGAGTGTCAGTCAATGCCCCTTGATGTGATGTTAGGCTTATTTTTTCGCCGACGGGCGGCAACCGGCGGTCCGAGCTACTAGTCTAGCACGTGTTGAAAAACTCAAATCAATGTCGCTAAATAATAGGCAAACCGGCTCCCTCTCGACTGGTGGCTAGTTCTAATGCAAACTTCCCCCTTAACCGGGGCGACCGAGCGCTACCATCAAGCGCAGGAAATCGTAGAAAATCGTAGTTTGGCGTGCAAAATCGTAGCACGTGGTAGCGAGGGAGGGACTCGAACGGTCCCCCACCCAATTCGAGCCTTTGTTTTCAAAGACTTACCGGGCGGCCTAACGGTTGCAACGTTTGTTCACGGTCACGCGCGCATCAACGATTTGAGCTTGAATTTTAGTACGGAACTCTTCTCGGAAGCGTCTAATCATCAGAGCGGAATATTGGGCGACGTCATCGTCCGAATAGTTGCCCTGCAATCGTCGTTTTGTCTCGAAACCTGCCCTAACCCTCCTTTCCTCTGAATCGCATTTTCCGAATACCGCGTCGACTAGCTCCGCTGGCGGACTGCAAGTTTCTAATCCGTACCTGAAGCCCTGCAATTCGTAACAGTGCATCATCGCGTTGACATCTTCCTGCAATTGCTGCGCAAGCACACTAGATGGGTCAAATAGAGAGAGCGCGAATACTATCGCCAGTATCTTTTTCATTACTTCCAAGTACCTCTCGGCGCTCGGCCTATTTCAAGGCTTTTAGAGAACAGCGTGGCGAACGGCTTTGCTGCTGAGGCGAACTAATCACCGTCAGCTCGCTTGAGGACGTCCCGCTTAAAACGTTACTCGGGACATTAGGCCCATGCCTGCGACAGGAAAGCCCCTTTTGTAGATCGCTTGATAAAGCGCATCCAGCGTCGATATGATGGCTTGGAGCGATAGTTCCACATCGTCACCGGATATCGGCTGAGCATCTTTCGGGTGCGTAAGCTTATTGCGCAACGTTATAGCCCCGCGCAGTTGCCCCCACCAAGGAGCTTGGGTGTCCAACTGCTTTCCTGAAAACCTTCGGTGTAAAAAAGCCAGCCGGTCTTCGAGCCTCGACATTCGAAGGCCACCAAGAACGAACTCGCCGTTTTCTAGCTTCACGTCGCGTTCGAGGAGAAATCCGGTTTCGTGTTGAGACAACTCCGGGCGTCCTGCGAACTCATCTGCTATGGCATTTACGTGCGCTTCTAGTGAACAAAAGCCCAGCATGAGAGCGGCATGCAGGTAAGCTAAGTGGGCGACGGGATCAGAGGCCGCCTCCTGCGCCTTCTCTAGAAAACGCTTCGCTTCTTCCAACAGTGAAGTTGCGAAATCGTCTATGTCAGCCACCACTTGATCCTTTTGCTTCGGCCTTCTCAACTTCTAGCATTGCCTGCTTCGCGTGAAATTTCGCAATGGCGACTTCGATGTTTTTCTTTGTTATCCCGTCGCCCTTCTCTGCCTGTAAGAAGAAGAGTTCGGTAAGCCTCCCGCGTTCCTTCGCATCGGTTCGATACCCAAGACCCCGATAGTTGGCGGGATCGGTTTTGTGTCTTCCGTTCGCCAGAGCGGTTGCGTTCAGCGGATCATGCGATGTCGCATGAACGAGACCATAGTGCCTTTTCAAACGCGTTTCGTTCCCATGCAAGACTCCCGCGATGTAGGCCCAGGAAGCAATGATTGCCGGATTTAAGGCTTTCTCCGGGAAGTCCGGGCGAGGCTTACTGCCTTTCTTCGCCTTAGCGAAGGCCTCGCGCTGCGCTACGATCAGCGCCGCGAACGACTCTCCCGCTCGCTTCAGCCCTATCTGCTGCCATATCGAAGGATTCGTTTTCCTTAAGGCTTCCCATTCATCGTCTCGTGAGCCCGTGACGCAAAGATCGGGCGTCGTTTCTGCCTTGTCGAATTTCTTAGAATCGACCTTCGTCCCCTCGAAATAGTTCATGATAAAAGTACGCGCTTGCTGAACGGAAATAACACCGCCACGCATTCGACGGTCAGCAAAATCATGACCTTCTGGCAGTAGACCTACCGATTGACACCAGTTGCGCAACTCTGGCCCCATGACCGTCTCGTGCATCCGATCAAATAGATCGCCCGAGATTGCAATGTTTGTATTCGAAATAAGTTGAACGTCTAGTCGCGCATCCATATTCAAATCAAAATACACTTTCACACCGTGAAGTTCGTCCACGCCGTCATCCAACGCCATTTTAATCGCCTGAAACCGATGTTGACCCCCGATAATCTTCATCGGGTGATCTTGGTCGAAATCCTTCGTATATTCCGCTACGATGTTGCTGAAGCTTCTCTTTAGCTTTGCATCCTCTATCATGCGCTCGTAAGCGGGAGCGTTTTCGACAATTTCCCGATTTGCTCGGTAATCCGGCTCGTCGGGATCGAGCGGCACATCGGTAGTCCCGAGACTCACGAGTTTTGACCCCCTAACGTGGCATTCGCAAAACAACGCCCCGGTACGATTATCAGTCATTAGCAGTATCTCGCTTTCCTCGGGCTCGAAAAGCTTGAGGAACTCAGAGTAAGAGACATTGCTCACGCCATCTTTATTCAAGGGGATGCTCCGCGCGGGTCGGTACAAGAGGTCGCTTAAGCCTAAATACGATCATAGTGGCTACTAGTTCAAGCTTAGATTGTGCGAGGTTTTATCTAACTCTTCGCCTGCACCGGCAAAGAACGCGCATGCGGTTCTTGTCTGTCAGACTCTAAGGCTGACAGGCGAGCAGCCCGCCTGCTCTACGTGCGAGATTTGCCACGTCGAGAGATTTCACCGCGTAGAAACTCAGCGGCCTTCGTGACCGCGCCGATTAAATCGGATTCGCTTTCGTTCCAAACTTCGACGCCGCCTATGGAATCTCCGACGCGAGACAAGCCACACTGCGCAACACCGGCCCCAGCGGGCGGCCGTTCGAACACCGAAGTAACTTTCAACGGCTTCTGGCCGTCCGTGACCGTATGCTTGAAGGCATGTGCCACACGGTCGACCGTGCCGAAGTCGGGGCATTCGTCTCTGAATTGCTTCCGCAGATTTCCCGGTGGGCGCTTGATGTAATCGATGCAGTGGTAGGTTGCGACGCACGCCAGGAAGGCGTGTCGCCGCGACGTTGGGTGCGCGTGAAAATCGGCAATGGTGGGGTCGACGATTTCTCTCATGTAGGCTTCGGCATCGGCAGTAATGCTTGCCATCGCGTCGACCTCTCCGCTTGACCGAATCAACGCACGATGGGAACAATCTTCGGTTTAGTCAAGATAGGACTGGCCATGCTCGTATCTGTCGTTCCTGTCCCTCGATAGGCGCAATTGTGAATCATGACCGAAAATTTCCCCATTGACACTGGCAGAATGATCCGCGCGATTGACACGCCCGATGATATCGGCGCAGTGGTCCGCTTGCACTTCGAGATTGATCGCGCGTTAGAGCACATCGTGAACGCAATGGTGCCAGCGCCCCAACATCTCCAACACCGCTTTACGGGTCAGCGCATTAAATTTCTTCAAGCTCTCGGGCTACCGTACGTTCGGATTGAACCAGCGATAGTAATAAACACCATTCGAAACGACTTCGCGCATAGAGAAAAAGAGGCACTGACGGCAAGCGACGTGGCGATTCTGGAAGAGCCGGTTAGTAGGTTGTTAGCTCCTCAACAGATATCGCCTCATCTCACAATTCAGCACGAGAAGAAGGACGGAAGCCGACGCGAATGGGTTTACGGAACGATGTCGCCCAAGGAAAAGTTCTGCATGCTTGGGATTTTCGCGGTGTCGGGCATCGCGACGATAGAGAGTCACTTTAGGAAAGTCTCGTTCGTCTGAGCCTCAACTAGACTAAAACTTCGAGCATCATGAGCCCAGAGTGACACCCCATCTCCACAACGCGATCTCCGTCCTTCTCACGCACGCCGATGCCGCTGCCGCCAGCGCCCTTGCCAGTGACGACGCGCAGCCTTCCACCCGCGATGTCGCCACCCTCTTGAGAGCGGTTGGTCTGGTGTCGCGAAACGATGAATCCTTGAATTCGTCGCTGATGCTATTGGATCATTTGATTGACGGTTCGTTTGAGAAAGCTTGCCAGGACTATCCAGAACGAATCCGCGAACACCTAGAGACGGTTCGTCGATCGATACCGACAGCGCAGAGGTGTGCAGCGCTTGCCAGTGTCTAGCCGGCTGGCAACCGTGTGCCACTGCCATTCAATGATGGCAGGCGTGGACGATTCAATACCTATTCCCGGTTGAACGGTCTTATGCTCCCTCCGCAGCAGGCGGCTGATCGCCTTGCCTCTTCTATCTGAAGAAGCCTCGCTTCGGTGGCGGTTCGGGTGGCTCTCTCTTCAGGGTCCTACTTCGCGAGAAATACATGTCTGCGGCGTCGATGATGAGCTTGCCGTTATTCTTTACGTCCCAATGCCACTCTATTCCGTGAAACGGCACTGGTTTAACTGTAAGGCTCAGCGTGCACGATGAATACGTATTCGCGGCTACCTGCGCCCAGGCCTCCTCGTACAGTTCGGGATCGAGATAGAACCAGCCCATGATTGCCGCATCGATTCCCGGATAGTCTATTCCGCCCGGCCGCGCCTCGTTGAACACGAACATACCGATGCCTTCGGTGAATGGCTTACCGTCCCCCATCTTTGGCTCGCCGGAATGAAGGCTCATATGCGCCGTCAGATGTTCCAGCTTTTCGTTGCTGTTTACGAGCACGACATGTTTCGCTGCCATCACATGCGCGGACAATCCCAAGTTACGGCCGTTGTAACGGCGCGCGTGCTCACCTCGTAGCGATTGCGTCCACTCGTACGGTTCCAGTTTTACGAATATCGACTGTTTCATAATTGTCAGTGCTTTCCGCCCTCGATCACTGCGCGCTTAATCTGAGAAGGGCAGTCCCGCAACCATTCGAAATATTCTGGTAGACTTAAAGCCTGTTCGGTCGAAGGATCGCCCGGCAGTTCGCCCGCAATCATCAGAACCAACGAGTCATCCGGCTTGCGGTACACACGGTCTTGCAAATCGAACTCTTCGCCCGTGCTAGGAATCCAGTCGAAGTAATGACGTGTTGCGATTAGCTGCATTGTACCTCTCCTATTCGTCAGACGCGCGGGCGAGCTTCCGCGCAGGCGCTAGTTCTATTATGCGCGTCAGGTAAGCAGCGAGTCGACGTGCTTTTTCCGTCTCCGTCAAAACAAACTCTTCGATGCCAGTCACAGCTATTGCGTCGATTATCGTTTCCATTTCCGTATTTGTGCTTGCTTCCGCAAATAGGTCTTTCTTCGTTGCATCCTTGAGAGGTTTTCCGCTCAAGAGCGGGTAGTCCAACATAGACAACTTTCGTTTGGGCATCTCTCTTCCCCTCTTGGTCCGATCAGTCGCCATTAACCGACCTTCGCGCGAAATGCGCGCGCTAGCAACGCGGCTATTTGCTAACTTGACTGAACGCGAGTTAAAACGATAATACGCTCGAAAGTTGTAAGGCTTGTAAGGTGACACGCCTTACAAACTGAGCGCCGTTGCGACGCTCAGTCTTAGTCGCTCAGCCTCGCAGGCCACTCGGGTCCTGCCAGCCAGGATAGCGCGACTTCAACACCCGTAAACGATACAGTCCAAGGGCGCGCTCCAAGAACAACTCACCGCAGCACTTCATCAGTATGCGTACCACGCGAGCCGGAATGTCCTGCCTGCGAGACGCCGCCCATGTCAGATAGGGCAAGATGACATCCGGCAGTTCGTCTGTCAGGCGAAGCACGTCGATTGCATCTTTGCACTTTCGAAGCCGCGCGAGCGCATAGACCAAAACGTCAGGTGTGTCAGTCTCAATTGGTGCGCCCCGCGGTTTGCCGTGTATTCTGTCGACGACATTCATCATCGCGACCCCGACTGCCTGCCGAGCTGAACGACGTGCGCGCAAATGCGCGCAACACTGTCCGGCTTAACGTCGGTAACCTCGAACAGTTCGCCCGTGCGACAAAGCTTGATGCGATAGCCTTGCCTGAGGGGCCAGGGCAGCACGTTGTAGCCGAACTCGAAGACAGGCTTGCTGGTCGAAACCAGCGGCGAAAGCGTGATCCCGCCGCTAATCTTGCCCTCGGTGCTCGAAAGCGCGGTGTGTGCTTTCGACATAAAGACAGCAATCACAGTGACGGCCTTGTCAGGCTGCGGCGTACCTGGGAAGTTAGGCTTGCTGGGTTGAACCGGTGTCACTGTCACCGGCTCGCCCATCGTGTCGTCAATCGCGGCGCTCACGTCCTGCATGCCCAAGCGCCAATCGCTTGTGGATGGAAATAACGTCATCAGTTGGCCCCTACGGATGCGTGGGCAGCCGTGCTAGCCTTGGTGCCGTTATCACCTGGGCCTTGCATGCTCGTGCCGAGATTGCCATTAATCGCCATGTTCGCGATGCTTTGCGCTTGCTTAATCAAGCCTTGGAAGTAGGTTGAGGGTTGCACTTCTATTTGAACGTTGTTGTGCAACTCGGCACTACCGCTCACGGTGCCGTTGACTTCGACTTGTGTCGACGTCTTGCCGGGGTCGCCAAAACCCTGCGAAGGTTTGGTGTCGCCGGCAACGATTGAGTCCTTCCAGCCGCCCGACGTTGGCAGATCGGTGTCCGCAAGGTTCCTGCTTGTCTCGGCGCCGAGCGTCACGCGACGTGCCGATTTGTACAGTTCGGGGTTGCGTCCCCATGTCATCGGCCCCATAGCGAAGCGTCGACGCCGCTCAATGTCCGCATCGCTGCCCGCCGTTACGTCATCCTTCGTTGCCCAGTCCTCGACGTAGGGCCACGCGATCTCGCCGGCTTGCCAAGCCGCAAGCGCGCCAACCGGTCCCAACGTAGCACCAAGCGCGGCGGCTCCGGTTTTGAATACCATTCCCTTACCCGAGCTGCCCAGCGTGCCGGGCTTCGGCTTACCTCCGAGCGCACCGGGTACCCCGCCCGCGAGTGCCAAGGCCTCCAAGGCAACCGCCGCATGGCTTGCGGACGCTGCCAGCGAATTGACGTTGAGCAGAAACTTCCCGAAGATAACCGCCGCGGAGCCGCCCGCCGCCACCGTCGCAACACCCGCGAAGATGCCAACCGCCTTCTGTACTTCGGGGCTCAGATTTGTAAATGCCGACGCAACGGCCGTCGCCCCGTTCGCCAAAGGCGTAAGCCATCCTTCGTTCGCCTGCACCATCGTGTTGCGCAGCGCGTCGAACGAAGCGCTAAGCCTTTCGGTTGCCGCCGCAAGGCCCTTGCTCATCTCGTCGGCGACTTTCTGCGCATACCCGTCGGCGTTGCCTAAGTCTGCCTTCGCTTCGTAATACCTATCGCCCTCTTGCATCAATGCCATACCGCGGGCGCCTTGCTTGTCACCAAGAAAGGACCGCATCAGCATTGGGTTGCGCGAATTGATAATGGCTTCGACCAAATCACCGCCGCGAAAGCCTGACTTCGTAGTGTCGTAGTATTCGTTAGCCGATTTGACCAAATGTTTTCGGTCGGTCTCCGATAGCTTTTCGCCATCAGCCGTTCGCGCTTTAACGACAGCTTCGGCGAACTTGCCGCGGTTGCCCAATATCTCGCCGCCGTTCTCCTCCAAGTCTTTGTTGAGCGATTCGATTGCGCCCTTGCTGAGGCTCTTGCCGAACTGTCGGGCGAATTTTTCGCTCAGCCCTTCGCCCGATATGGTCCCGTGGGTTGCATATTGGTCGACGTTGATTCCGTTCTGCGCAAGCACTTCCCGGCCTAGTCGCGTCGGCGCCATAACACGGGCGTAGAGCTGGCGAGCAAACACGCCGCCTTCGGACCCCACGATGCCGGCGCGTCGCAGCGCCATACCCAAAGCCGTATTCTGTTCAGGTGAAACGTTTACCGCAGTGGCACCCGCCGCGCTGTACTTCGTGAACTCCTTGACGTCTTCGAACGTCATGTTCGATTTCTTGGTCGCTACGGTCGAGAGGTCGTTAAGGCGCGTGACTTTTCGGGCCGCGTCCTCCGGGCTATTGAAGTGAGCGCCATATTGGCTAATCATCGACTCCATTAGCTCAGCGTTCTCTTCGTTCGAAACGCCCTTAGCCCTAGCGCCCATGACGGTCGGCACTGTAATCGCGACGTTGGTGTCGGCGTCGTACTTGAGGCGCCCGAAGATTTCGTGCGTTTTCTGCGTTGCCTCGGGGCTGGCGCCATAGGTTTTCGCCAGCTCGTTTTGCTGTTTGCGCAGCTTCACCATGTCTTGGTCACTGTAGCCGGTACGGGCCTTGATGTTCGTGTCTTGGCGCAGGTACGGCAGAGCCTCTTTAATCTGCTCGATAGCACCGTGCGCTATCCTCAAACTTGAATAGCCGAGTACAGTTGCACCGATGGCTTTGTGCGCAGCGTGGATTTGGTGCAGCACGCCAACATGTTTCTGCGCGGCTGATGTAGCTTGGTTGAGGCCCGCAGCGTACTTGCCGCCTATGCCACCATTGAGCGCTTCGTTTGCAAGCCTCTCGGCTTGCTTGAGAGTCTGCATGAGTTCGCGAACCTTCGGGCTCGCGAGGTCGACAGCCGAAATAGTAGCTACGACAGAAGGATTAGACATAGTTTACTTCTTTCTGTGCTGCTCTCGATATGCGTCGAGGTCAGCAAAAATGTCAGCGTATCTGATTAATTTCGGCAGCCGCATGCGCTCAACGTCAAAGACGCTGAGCCCACGGTCGCTAATCAACGCTGCGATCAGACGCCGGCCGCTGCGGAAGGGTCCTTGTCAGGCACCGACAGCAAGATGATGTTCGCCGCAACGCCGCGCAGCCGCATGAAGTCGGATGCCGACATATCAGCCAGGAGCAAATCGTCGACGCCCGTCATGTCGGACAAGAATTGCATCATCGACTTGTTGTGAAAGATGAACTCGAAGCCATTGGGCTCGCCGTTCTCGTCCTTGATCGGCTTGAGCGTAAACGGATCGTTGTACTTAATCAGCGCGCTTGCACGCGGCTCTTTGAGCTTCAGTTCGATGACATCGCCATCGTGGGTCTTGAGCGGGCGCGACAGTTTGAAGGTCTCGGGCATGGTGGGTGTATTCTTTCTGAGGGGACGGGGTTAGACGTTGGAAGAAAGGAACTTGGACGTGTCGACGCCAAGCTGTGCGAAGAGACGGCTCAACGGGGTGCCGACTGTTTCGTGAGTGTTCAGGGCTAGCCGCAGTGATCGGGCTTCCTGAGAAGTGCCACGCCCGCTTGCGTCCATCGCGCCGA
The DNA here is from genome assembly GCF_054063735.1 of Bradyrhizobium sp. USDA 10063. Lineage (NCBI taxonomy): Bacteria > Pseudomonadati > Pseudomonadota > Alphaproteobacteria > Hyphomicrobiales > Nitrobacteraceae > Bradyrhizobium > Bradyrhizobium sp. USDA 10063. Next base: position 4,338,881 of record NZ_JBSSGP010000002.1, read on the forward strand.
GCCTGATCTCTGCAAGCCGCTTGAGCTTACCGGGCTCAACGTCGCTTGCCGACACTTGCGGCGCTTTGACGTTGTACCCATTGTTGCGGTTGTACGCAGCCATGCTGTTGCTAATTTCGGCGAGGCGCACGGCGCGCGGGTCGTTGGTGTTCATGGTGTTCTCTTCCGTGGTGTCGGATTGTTCTGTCTCGACGGGCAAGCCGCGCAGGAAGGCGCGAGCCTGATCGATCGTAAGGTTTTGATGATTCCGGTTGGCGATCAGCTCGGCCGCCGCGGCCTGTCGCTCCCGTGCTTCGGGTAGGCATGTGATGGCGGTACGCCACGAGCCATAGGCGTCAACAGATACGTTAGCTGCTTCGGCGCTCTGCACCGCCGCGGCGTCAACGATCTTGTAACCGGCCGCGATCGCTTTATCGCGCTTCATGCGGTCGCCGTTATCGAGTAAGACAATGCTCGGCGTGCCATCCAATGGAATGGCGGTCTTAATTTTCGTCATGGGGTGGTGTCCTCAATAGCGGCGGAAAGGGCTATGCAAGCGCGGATAGCGCGGCCCGACGCGAACAGCGCGGCCCGCGTTGCCTGACTCGCATACGATTTCGAGACGTCGGATTTCACGCTCAAGCGTCTTGGTGTCCGGCCGATGGAATTCGAGCCATTGATCGCCGTTACGAACCTGGGCTCGCGCCTGCCCCGCCAGCAACTGATAGTAAGCTGCACGCAGTGCGTTGAGCATGGCGCAGGGGTTGTCGACGACGATGGGTGTAGCCCCGCCGTTCGGTTTGCAGTCTGACATAGTAACCTCTTACTTCGTGTCGTCTTCTGACTTCCACGAATCTCTGTTTTTTGGAACGGGAACGTGCAGCTTCGCAGCCTCAAGCTGTTCGCGCTCGGCCTGCCTCTGCGAGATTACCTCTTCGAGGTCCATGCCCCGCTCGCCGAGCTTCTGCTCCATTGTTGCCAAACCGTTTTCCAGCTCAACGATATCTGCTTGTGCTTGCTTCAACGGGTCGGCAACCGGCTTGCCTTCGCCGCGCCAAACGGCATTACTGTATGCGTCCGATGCTTCCCAGAATGCGGGGGCGCCCTTCGGAAGCTTGATGCGGCCAGTCTCGCAGGCCTCTTCGAGCCACGCGGTAAACGCCGCACGGTAGAAGGGCTCGACGATTGCCGCCCGCCTGCGCTTGTTGATGCGCCATGGCAACTCTTGAGCGAGGCGCGAAGCGCTGAACGAAGTCTGACTGTAGTCCCCGCTCACGTCTTCGGCGCTGCTACCGGCTGCCTTCGCGGCTTCGCGGCTCAGCGACTTGTCGAACGCGTCATATGTGCTGTTCGGCGATTGCGTGCGATGCATGACGAGCTTGTCGCCCTTCATCATATGCGTGACGACGCCCGGCTGAAGGTTGATCTTTACGGCCTCATAGTACGCTGCGCGCGCCGCTGCCCAATCGTCCGGCTTCACACCCTCGGGCGCTTGCCCGCCGAGCGGATCATCAGTCGCGAGCGCCCTGAGCGCTGAGTTCCGGTCCAGGTCCGATTCCACTGTCGTGGCGGTCATGCTCTGCACTAAGGCTTGAGCCAGGGCGAATTCCCTGAGCGTATTCTTCGAATGCGCGGGCGTGAGCGCTGCGGCCAGCGGTGACAACCCTCGGATTTGTCCGGGCAAGATCAGGTCGAAGAGATGCACCGCACGGTTACGGCCCCATGACGTGCGAGCCTTAACGAATACGGCCTGCGGCGCTGTGCTGATATTGCCAAGCACGAACGGCCGAATCCAAAAGCCTTCAAGCCGCCCGCTCTTATCGAACTGAACGCCCTGAAGGATGCTGCCCCCGTTAGCGCCATCAGCGACGCGAGAGATGGATTGATCGAGTTGCCGGGAGTCGATCACGTTGACTTTCGTTCGCGTAGCCGTTCCGGCGTTGCGTTTCCAATCGAGAAGGACTACCGATTCACCCGATACAAGATAGCTCTTATAAGCAGCCGTTGCGAGCTGATGCAGATTGTGCCGGCCCGACGCGTCGCATTCGGCGGGGTTCTTCACCCACGCGGCCCATGCCGTTTCGATTTGATGCGACAACTCCCGCGCTGCATCTTTCGAGATGCCGAGCGCGGCGTAGTTCGGACACGACGACAATGTGAGGCCGTTACCGATCGCGTACGTAGCGAAACCTTCGACTAGCGCCGCGACAATGGGATTGCTTGTCAGCAACTCCAAGCTGATTGACGAAACAAGCGCGCGCTCCCGGCTTATCTCCGAGCCGGGCGTGCCCCAAAATGGTTGATAACCTCCGGTGTAGCCCGCAGTAAACGGGCGCGCGTCATAGCGAGCCCAGACGAGCGACGGCTTGCCGTCCGTTCCGTCCATAACTCCCGCTTGCGGCGATGCTACGTCGACGGGCGTGAGCGCTGTCGGCTCGATGCGCTCTGTTGGGCCGGAAGACTTAACGCCCCCGCCCCACAGCCCTTTGACTCTATCCATAAACGACATGTGCGTTTAGTCCTTCTTCGGCGACAAGCCCTGCGCGCGGCGGTTCTCTGCCCTCATGATCGCGCCCAATTCTTTGATCTCTTGAAGGCGCGCTGCCCTCGGGTCGTTGCTGACGTCAAGCGTTGCGGCGCTCAGTCCGACAGGCCCTTCGCGATCCATGGCTTGCAGGTAGGGGTTGGCGGCCGGAGCTTCAGCCAGGATGCTTTTGGCCGTGTCGACATCGAGCGTGCTGTACAGGGCGAGCTTCTGAGCCATCGCCGGATTGCGCTTGCCTTCCGCGCTTTCGAGAATGGCGGAGATGCGAAGTCGTTCGCTGGCAATCGCGGCGTTCGTGTCACCGCCCACAGCGGCGGGGATTTTCGGGGTCTTCCGTGCAGTCATGCTAATTACCTCGATGTTTGTTGCGAGAGCGCGGCCAATCGCTTTGCGCTCTCTTCGAACGTGGGTTTGGGTGTGGTTGGTGCAGGCGGCTTGTTCACCGTCTGCGGGTTTACGGCCCGTGCGATTGCCATCGCGTAGACCAGCGCATCGAGTGGCTCATTACGTTTGAACGTGCGATGATACTCGTATCGTGGCGCGCCCTTGATGTAGCGCACGCGCAGCTCTTCTGAGGCGAGGCCTGCAAAGTAATCGTCGTCGAGATGATCGGGCAGGCGAATGAAGCCGGGTAACGTTGTATCGCTACGAGCTAGCATCTTTTGGACTGACAGCTTGACGGTATCGACGCCAACGATCAGCAATCCCATCTGCCCCTTGAGACGGCCGCCACGCACAAGTGGCAAGCGATCGAAGCCGCCTCGGCCCTTCACGGCGTATACGGCTCGCGAATTGCGCCGCTGCGCGTTCACGTACTTCAAGACCATGTCAGCATTGAAACCCGAGTCGACGGCTTGAATGTGCACGGGCAGCCTTCGGCCGTCTGCGGTGTCGAACGTTGCGGCCATCGCTGCGTCGAGTTGCAGCCACACCGCATCGCCGCTTGTGTCTCCCATCAGCTTCAGATGGTTTAGCACCGTGAACGTCTGGTCGGTGTGGTGCGCGAGGTACGTGCATTCGATGCGATCACCTTGCACGTCGACGCCCGCGCTCACGAAGGCGATGCTAGCCGCGTAGGGCGCGGCGATCTTCTCGGCGCGTTGTTGCAACTCCGATGCGGATAACTCGACTTCTGTCCCAGCGTCATACGTTTGCGCAAGCGTGGTATTGTACCAAACTTGTTTTTGCTCGGGTGTCGTCGCGCCCTCGAAGCTTTGCGCGACTGATGCCATCGTGCTGAACAGCGAAGATAGTTCGGTGATATGATAGGAGCGAATGCCCGGCTCGCCGGTTGCTGTCGCTTCCCATCTCCCGTTGTCGATCATGGCGCGCCGTTTAGGCTCGTCGATCACAACGCCGCATTCCTCACAGACGAGGCGCGCAGTTTCGGGCTTGCCAAGCTCCCATTGCAGATTCGCGAAGTCGATTGGCGCACAGTGCCCGCAGTCGGGACACGGCGCGACGAAACGTCGCTGGTCGCCGCGCAAAAACCACGCGTTGATGCGCGAGCCAAGGCGACTCGTTGGCGTCGAGACGATGATTATTTTTCGTCCCTTGCCTTCGAACGTCTTCGTTCGCTTCAGCGCGAGCGAGATTGGGTCGCCCTCCGGCCCTGCGGACAGTGCGAAGCGATCCACTTCATCGAGAAACAGATACTTGATTGCGCGAGCCGCAAGCTCATCGGCTTTGTATGACGACGCGAAGCTTAGCTGTCCGCCCGGGAATGTCTTCGCTGAGATTGAGTTAGAACCTCCGCTACTGCCCTTCCGCGCATCTTGGCCTTTACCGACTAGTTCGCGCAGCGCGGGCGAGCTTGCGACTAGCGGGTCGAGTCGCTCGCGCACAAATTCAGCGGAGCGCCCGCCCGTTGGGCTGACGTGAAGCATTGGCCCTGGATCGCTAGCGATGCAGTGGCTCATTATCGCATTGACGATGGTTGACTTGCCAACTTGCGATGCGAGCATGAGAACGACGACTTCGACGTCGTCATTGGAAACGGCGTCAACCGGTTCGCGCTGATAGGCGGCCAGTCGCAGCGGTCCCGGCAATGCGTTGGCACTGGCGGGCAGGATGATTTGGGTTTCGGCGAACTCAGTCGGTGCAATGCGCGGTGGCGACCGCAGCGCGGCAAGCCAACCGCGCGCTAGCGTGTGGTCGATCATTGCATGTGTACCGTTTAGCTCAGCGTCTCGGCGTCCAGCGCGGCAAAAAATCTCTCTTCGTCTGCGAGCGCGCCGAGTACTTCCCTCACTTCAGCTTCGACGATGCGGGCTATCTCGCGCGTGTCTGATTTGCCCGCTACCTTGTTCGCGATGCGGTGACCAACGGCCAGGAGCGCGGTGCGAACCTCGGCGATGATGCGCGCGCCCGTCTCGGTGACCGCGGCGCGGTCGATCAAACGGCCTTCGAGCTGCGCGTTTTGTAATTCTAGCTTGCGTGCGCGGTGCAGTTCCGCTTGCGCTTTAGCCTCGGCATATGCGTTATTGCTAACCCCACCTCTGCCGCTCGCGGCGTGGCCTATTACTCGGTCGCTGTCTGCGATTGCCTTGACAGCCTCAACAGCGTGCGCGAAGTCGGCTTCGCATTGCTCTTCCGTCAGCTCGGCCGCCGCGCACGCGCGGCGCACGGTAGCTTGATCCAAGCCCGTTTCGTCCGCGAGCTTGCGTATGATTCCCTTGGGCCTGCCCATGGCTGCTCTCTGCTATCGAAAAGTTGGTTCGGTTTTGTTCAAGAACTGCGGCCGTGGGCCGCAGCGTGTGCGCGCGGGGGCTGGCAGGGGACCCAAGGCGAGTCTAGACGTGACGCGAGCGGTGCATGGTATGGTGCTATGGCACCTACTCCCGCAGCGCCCCGCGTGTGCTGTGCGTGGCCGGGCGCGGCCAAGGCGCAGACGCGCGGGGCGTGCTGGGTATAGGCATACACGCGCGAGCCATCTCATTGCGTGCTCGGTGTGCCGCCCTCTTGTGCGGGTGATTTGTCGCGCCGCGCTCGCACGGGGTTGGCCTCGCCCGAGACATCATCCCGTGCTGAGCGCGGCGCGCGAGCCGTCGCGCTGCGTTCGGTTAGGCAAGCGTCATGCCGCTATCCCGACCCTCGCGCGCTCACGGCCCTATGCGTGTACCGTGTGCTGCGCCCTATGTGCCCATGGAGAAAGACACAAGGGCGCAGCACTACGCCGCTGCGGCTATGCGTTGTCGACGGCCGCCCGCAGTGGCGTGTTGGTGTTAGTCGCCTTCGTCGGCAGGCGCGGTGTAGGGCAGCCCTTCAGCAATGAGCTGCTTTTGGATTTCGGCCGGCAGAAGCTCCGACAGCTTAGCCTCGGCGGCTTTCTGCCAAGCCTGACGCGCTGCGCCGGCATCCTGGGCCATCATAGTGTTGGGCATGGCCGCATAGATTCCTTTGATCGGCAGCCGCTCTTTGCCCTTGCGTATCGCAACGAATCGGCCGCCGTTGGCGCTTATTAGGAATGCTCGACGTACATCCAGCGAAGCAGAGCCGCCGCCCGTCGCACGGAAAGTGCTGGCATGCAATCCGCCCGGACGGCTTACCTTCGCGCCGGACGTTTGCATAATGCCAATCCGCAACTTGCTTGCTGTAAAGCTCGCCGAGAGGCTAAACTGCGTGGTGCGCTTCACTTTGCTGACGCCCGGCTTGATACGAGCGGCGGGCGCGCCACTATCTTGCACCATAGTCTTCAACGCGGCTTTGCGCGCAGCCCCTGCGGACTTGTCGATAGCTCTGCGGATGGCGTTGCGAAGTCCTCGCGCCGAGAGCGTTTCAGCCCACTTCTCGAATGCGCTTGCGTCAACTTTGACGTTCAACAGCATCTCGGCCCCTATCCACCATCGTCGTCGCTCGCGCTCAGCTTGTCACAGCCAAAGCTCTTGGTGCCGTCTCCCGTGCGTAGGTAGAGCACATCCGAGATACCCCATTGCCCCATCGAGTCCGATGGCGGGCAAGACGAGACGCCACGTCCGATGCAGCTCTCAAACAGGAGCGTGATGTTTTCGAGCGCGAGCGCTTGACGCTCGGCGGCTTCAGCGAGGCGCAGTTGCGCGGCGAGGCTTCGTTCGATCAGCTTGGCTTGCCACTCGGTCGCTTTCACAATGCGAAGGCGCTCGGATGCGCGCAGCGCTTCAATGTCAACGGTGATGGTATCGGTCATGGGCGATTATCCTATGCGGCGCTCGAAGCGCTAGGGCGATGGCAGAGCTTTAGGGCGATCTCGTCGAGTGCCCGCGCGGGTGGCTGCTACCAAGCCAGCCGCGCGGACCCTTCGAAAGGGCGAAGGGGGCTGCCTGCCAAAACAGCCCCCTCACCCATGGGTTCGATCTCAGCGCCTAGTTTGCGAAAAACTGGAATCCACGCGAGTGCTAGTCTAGCCAGGGAGGTCCGCGCGGCAGCCTTCGGAGGGGACAGCCGCGCGGAACCGGAAAGGACCGTGCATCCCGCTCATACACGACCCCTCACCCATAGGGGCGGTCTCAGCGCCTAGTTTGCAATTTTCTGGAATCAGTCCTCGCATGCGGCGCTCTGCCTTGCCGCTCCCGAGCCGTAGCCCGCTCCCGTGCGTCCGTAGCTGGGGTCAGTCCGTCGTTTCCCTTAATAGGGAAAACGACGACTAACCCCATGCGGGGTTGGGGTTAGTTAGTGGGGTCAGTCGCACGACTAACCCCATCAATTATTTCAATAGGTTAAGCCTCGTTGGGGTTAGTTGTGGGGTCAGTCGTGCATGCTTGTTTTTGCCCTCGAAAAAGTGGGGTCAGTCGAACAACTAACCACATTAATGATTTCAATGGGTTAGCCGAAATAGGGCCAGTGAGCGCTGCGGACTAACCCCACTCTTTTTCGTCTGCCTGAATCCGCCGTCACGTCTGAACGCCCATCGCCGGACTGCCGGACTGAACGCCCGAACGCCTGCCAGGATCGTCAGCGCGCCCCATCCATACCGCTTGCAACGGCTACCCGGTCTCAACTGCCTCCAGCGCAAAACCGCTCAGTCCTGCAAGCTCGGCTGCGCCCAGCGCTCGCCGGTCAGCCCCGTTTGTCCCGCGTCTGCCCGAGCGGTCAGGCCTGAACGTCTGAGCGACGCCCGACTTTTGCCTGTAGCTTTTTCACCCCTGCGTTTGCTTTCGGTAGTACCTGCCGCGCCCAAACGAAAAGAGCGACTCGGTTTCCCGAGCCGCCCCTTCTGCTAGTCACCGTATTGGCTGTCAGTCCTCGTCTACAACCGCGCCGAACTGATAGGCGCGCCGCTCGGGCCGGACTTCACCGCGCTTGTATATCCCAACCGGCCTTCGTCTGTCCGAGCCTCTGCCGTTCGCTTCCATAACTGCCGAGACGATCCAACGCCTGCGCGTCCAATCGGCGATCAGCTCTTTGATGGTCGCTCGGGTCGCCTTTACATCAATGTCCCACCCGGCTTCCTCTGCAATGATCTTGCCGAGCCAGTTCGCATGCCTGCTGTCCGACCCGACCGGCTCTCCGCCATCGAGTCTTGCGAGCACGCGTTCCGTAGCGTCCTCGCCGATGCCGACAGTGCGCGTGAACTTGTGCTGCGAGATAGCGGGCAAATTGTCCGCAGCATACTCGTCGGTCGCGTTGTCGACTGCGACGCTGTTCAAATAGTAAACGAGCACGTTGCGGTCTTTCGCCGAGTGATTGGCCTTCGAGCCAAGCCGCGCAGAGAAATAGCGCTCCGGTTTGTCAACAATCTGAAACTCGTCAGCCCGCGCGGGGCTAATGGTGTTGAGGATGACAGACATTCTTGCGGCGTTGATGAGCGCGCTCGCACCGCGGGAGTCTTCCGAGTCCAGTTCGGTCGCGCCTTTGCCGTGCGATAGTTTTCGCGTGTGGTGCACGACTGCAACTGCAACGTTAGCTTCCTTGGCGATGCGATCGAACACGGTAGCAACGAACGCCATGCCTGTATTATCGTTTTCGTTGACGTTGTGCAGGCGATTCACTGGGTCAAAGATAGCGACTTCGATGCCGTTGACCTTGAGATAGTCGACGATGGCCTGTAGCAGCTCTTCGTTTACGGTGATGCCGTTGCGATCAGCTGTCACGAGATGCTGCGACGCCAGGTTCTTGTCCGGGCCGCCTTTGACGTGCAGATTTTGCTTAACTAGCGCCAGCTCTTCGTCGGTGAAGTTGTGAAACTTCGCGTAGGCGCTAAGCCGCTTCTGCAAGATCAATTGGGAGTCTTCGACGTTGCGAAGTAGTGTTGCACGCGGGCGCTTGATCTCAGCGCCGAGATGGTCGACACCGCAAGAGATGTCAGCAAGCATGCTGAGCGTCAAAACGGATTTGCCCGTCGCGCCCGGTGCTAGGAACACGGTTAGTTCGCCTTTCGCCAGCCATTGCCGGTATACGAACGGCATGGGAGGCAAGGTTTCCAGGTCGACAACTTCAAGCTGCTCGGCCGAGAACAGCGCGGGTTTAGCTGCCTGCGCTTCGAGCTTGGCAAGCTCTTTGGCCGTGCGCTTGCGCGCCCGCTCTAGTGCTTGAGTAGACTCGCCCGAAGCGGTGGCTACTTTCAGCGCGGCGATGGCGGAGTCGAGCGCGGCGATCTCGGCCTGAAGCTTCGAGCGCTTATCCGCTTTGGCCTCAGCCTCTTCGTCGACAGCTCCGAACGCGTTGCCTTCTGACTGCGACACGTTAGCGGGTGTTGCGGCTGTGAAATCCTTTGCCAGATTTCGGACGGTGTAAGTCCCGCTGCCTTCGTGCTTGTCGACAAGCTCGCCGAATGTCTCGGGATACTCGCCGCAGAACGTCGCAAAGTCCCGCACGGTCGCATGCGAGGATGCGCCTTTCAGCGCTGATGCTAGCGAAAGTCGATTAGCCGAACGATCCGGGCGCGGATTGTCGATCAGCTCACGAAACTTATCTGAGCCTTTCTTTATCCGCTCAACGTCGAGCTTTTTGCCAGGGCCGAACACGTCCGCATACTCGGGCCACTCTTCGCCGTTCAGCTCGGCGATACCCGCTTGAATGCGCGGGTCGCTGTCGCTGAGGGACTGACCGGACTGTTCGCCGATAAGGTCCGCGAGGCATTGCGGCAACTCCGGCAACGTGTCCAATGTGATCGCGTCGATAAACCGGTGCAAATCGTCCATCGTCCCATAGCGTTTGCCGTCCGCGCGCCACGAACCGGGTGCAACGATTTGCCCCGAGACGCCGCGCACGTTGCAGCCAAGCACGCGCTTGATTTGGCCCTCGGCGTTGCTGTACTTCCCATCCGGGTCGGCAAACACATAGTGCTTCGCACCCGACTGAGACGTTAGAATTAGAGTGCCTTCGGGCACGCCGCCGTGCTCGTCGAGATAGGCGGCCAGGAGCGCAGGCCCATCCACTTTGTCTTCGCCCTTGTCGGCATCGATCACAACGATTTTCGCCAGCCCGCAGCAAATGCTCGCGGTGCCATCGCGGTGAACCAACCGCTGCATTCGCTCCCATGTCTTTGCGTCGAGCGTCGAGCCGATAATGGTCGGCGCGGGTTTGCCTTCGCGTTTCCGTTTTTGCCGCGCCTCTTCCCGCTCGACCTCAGTCAGTTCGCTGTCGAGCCTATTCCATTTCGGAATCATAGACGTCTTATCGTATGAAACGAACACGGGAATCCCGGCCTCAATCAGGCGCATACCCAATTGGAGATTGTACGACCGCCTGATGTCGTCCGGGTGAGGCGGCGGCTTCTTAACGCTTGCCGTCATCTCAGCAATCCGATTCCGCAAACTCAAACTGAAGCTCTTCAACGCCCGTCGCGCGCATGGCGAGCATGACCATGTGTTGGGTATCGGCGTCGATAAAGAAGTGTCCCTTGTAGTAGATCGCGGGAACGATCAGGGTGCGTTCTTTGCCGTCGGCGCCCTTGTATGTCGCAACGGCTGTCCCGTGCTCGGGCATAGACTGTCCTTTTGTCTGAGCGTCAATCGACGCTTCAATGGGAGATATCTCGGCGTGTGAGTTAGTGGGCAGCATAGACACGGCTCTTCTGTTCGGCTTGTGTTGCCTCACGCCTGCGGCGTGCAACTTTGGTTTCGAGAGTTGTGCAGGGTCGTTGGCGGAAGGACCTGCGCTTGTTAGCTTCAAGAAAGTCCGCTACGGCCTCGCGGTGTTCCTGGGTTGTGTACGTCTTCGACGCTGCGCGTTGCGCGGTATCACCCGCTATCGCGGCGTGCGTGGCTTCGGTCAGCCAATCGGCTAGAAGCATCTTGCGCTCTGTTGCGCTGCGCTTTGCGAGCGTTCTGCGCGTCGTTGCGTCGTTACGGCCTGCGATCTCCAAAGCCTCGATTTCATAGTGCGAGAGCTTCGGCAGCCGTTGCTCGACCTTGTCCGCCGCATCCAACACGCTTTCTGTCGCCTGCCGTTGCAGCGACACGACGAAGTCATGTTGCGCCGTCATGGGTAATTCGAGCACGGCCTGTCTGAATGCGTCGCTGTCGAACTTCGTGCCCTCGGTCGCCCGCTCAAGGTTGAATGCGGGTCGTTTGTCGTATGTCGCGGGCGGCCCGAACCTGAGAGACGTTTCGTCCTCCGGCTGTTCGGTCGCTTTGGCGCGCGCCATTGCTGCGGCGAACCTTAGATGCGCGATGCCACTGCGCGAGTATGTGTCGACCGTCGTCACGCCACACGACAGCGCGAGCGCGAGCGTATCTCTGACAAGCCAACCGGACATGCCACCGCGGGCAAGGTCCGAGCGAACGGCAGCCACAGTCACGTCACGTTCGAACTTCCCGCGAATGCCTTTTTGCAGACGGCGAAGGCCTTTGCGCGCTCGGGCGATTAGTGCGTCACCCTCGCACGGCTTCGTCAGCTCGGCGAAGTAATTGAACGCCTCAACAAACTCGCTCCGCTTGAGCTGTTCGCGATACACGGCGCGTTCTTGCGCGGTGTCCAGGTCCGACACGTCGTCATCGTCGAGGCCGTCGACGTGATCGAAGGTCGAGACCAGCGGGTTAAAGATACCAGCGGCTTGCTGCGCGTCCGCGCAGTGGTCGAGCTTGCCGGGCGTATCCAGTAACCGCTCGGCGTCGGGCCGGGTCTTGTCATTGTAGGGCGCAATGCCCGTCAGGCGTGTCGCTTCGGCTTCCATCTGAGAGGGGCTGGCCTTGGCGCGGTGTGATGCGTGCTTCATGGTGGCAGTCCATGTGCCGCGCGGCGGCCCGTCGCTCTGAGAGCTACGGGCATTCCGGGCGGTAAGGGTTAAGACGATTGACGTTCGGCGAGGCGTGCGGCCAGGGTCGACGCGATCTCGCCGACTGTCGGGCGCTCGGCCGGATGGTCAAGCAGCATCGCTGTCACCATCGGGCAAGCTCGCTGATCGGAGCTTAGGCTCCCGAGCCACGCCGTTAGCCGGATCGATACGTCGCCGCGCGAAATGACGGGCGGGAGCGGAAGGCCATCGGCGTAGCGACGGACAAGGTGAGCGAGCACTTCGAGGTCGGTTGCCATCACGCGATTCCCGCGTCGCGAACGGCAGCCATCTCCGTTTCAGGCCAGCGATTCATGTGGCCCAGCTTTCGCGGATGGGGGACCTTTCCAGCGGCCAGCCAGCGATTGAAGGTCGCCACACTCGGGCCGCCGAGAATCGCAAGGAAGAGGTCACGCCCGGCGAGGCGCTCGGGGTGAGGGAAGTCAGAGGGAATGGCGACGCGCGTGCGTCCTTTGTGGTCGTGCATAGTCGTGGCTCCAAGTGGTTAGGATTCTCGGAGCCCGCCTGCGCATGCGGGTAGCAGTGCTTGTTAAGCGCGTTGTGGGGTCCGCCAAGGCGGACGGCCTGCCTCTCGACAATACCTGCGGGTGTTCGCCGCTACACAACCGGGGAAGACAATGAGAATCGTCGGGTCCCCCGCTCCGCGCCGTGTCCGTCTCCATTGCACGACGCTTGCAATCCTTAAGTGTTCAACACTCTATGCGCAGGTTTGTTCAACTTTGTCGATTAAATCGCTTAGCTGCGCCCTCTTGATATCTATAGCGCATCGCTCGGTCCTAAAGGCTTTTTCTCCAGGAACCGAAAATAATTTTCAGAAAGAGACCCCCGCTCCTATGTGAGGGAGATTTAATTGACGGGTTCGGGCGGTCGGTGCGATTGCTCCAATATCAAATTGGAATGCCTCCGGGCTCAAATGAAAAACCGGCCCCTATGGGAGCCCCATTAGTATTGCTTCCGCCGCGCGGCCCTACCGGCTCGCGGCAATAGGAAAATTCATGTCTGCTTCCTGTGGACAGACCGGCTTTTCGGCCTCTCGAAAGGGCTTACCCCGGCCGTCCGACCCGGCTACACTTGACTCCGATCTAGTCGCGTTTGTCGAAGCTCTCGCCCGCTACGCGGCTCGCAAAGATCATGAGGCCGCGACCGAGAGGCCCGGGGGGTTGAACTGACCATGCTTCGCGCCGCCATCTACGCCCGCTTCAGTTCCGAGAATCAGAACGAGAAGTCGACCGAAGATCAGATAGCTCTATGCCGAGAGCTGTGCGAGCGCGAGGGCTTCAAGGTCGTCGCGGTCTTCCAAGACCGCGCCATCTCCGGTTCGTCGGCCGTCAACCGTCCCGGCTTCCAAAAGATGATGCGGGCCGCCGAGAGCAAGGGCTTTGACGTTCTTGTGGCCGAAGACATTGACCGCATCTCGCGCGATCAGGGCGATTGGCATGCTGCCCGCAAGCGCTTCGAGTTTCTTGGCATCTCCGTCCACACCGCAACGGGCAAAGTCACCAAGCTCGACGGCGCACTACGCGCGCTGATGGGCGAAATGTTCATAGAGAATTTGGTGGTCCACACGCGCCGCGGCATGGAAGCCGTGCTTCGCGACGGCAGGCGTGCAGGCGGTAAGGCGTATGGCTACCAGACTGTGCCGGGCAAGCCGGGCGAACTTCAGATCGTTGCCGAGCAGGCGGATGTAATCCGTCGCATCTTCAAAGAGTACATCGAAGGCCGCACCGTTCGCGACATCGCGGGGCGCTTGAACAAAGACAAGATCGCGCCGCCGAGCGGATTGCGGTGGAATGCCTCAACTATCCAGGGCAGCGCACAGCGGGGTAACGGCATCCTGCAAAACGAAATCTACATCGGGCAAATCGTTTGGAACAAAGTCAGCATGGTCAAGGACCCGACCACTGGCAAACGACTGTCGCGTCCTAATCCGGCGTCGAAGCACAAGCGGGTTGCTGCGCCCAACCTTCGCATCGTCAGCGACGAAACATGGGCGGCCGTTCGCGCAAAGCGTCGGGCCATCGTCAAACCGACGATGCACCGCGTGCCGCGCTTGCTGAGCGGCCTGCTTCGCTGTCCGATGTGCGGTGGAGGGATGGGCTCTGTGGGCTTGCACCGTGGCGAGCCGCGCGTTCAGTGCTCGACGTATCGCGAGAGCGGGTCGTGTTCGAATAGCCGCATGGTCAATCGCAACAAGATCGAAGCGGCTGTGCTCGATGGATTGCGGGAAGTTCTGAAGGACCCGGGATACTGGAAGCACTATCTGAAAGTCTACAACGAGGAACGCCGCCTGCTCGCCAGCGGTGCGGCCAGGGACCGCGCCAAGCTTGAACGCCGTGCAGGCGAAATCAAGCGCGAGACTGAGCGGCTCGTGGATGCCATCGCCCGAGGTGCGCGGACCGACGCCCTCATTCCCCGGCTGAACGCCCTAGAGGCTGAAAGGCTGTCAGTCCAAGAGCAACTCGCCGCTGCGGACGACAAGGGCAAACCGGTAGCGGTCCACCCGGCCGCGATCAAGAACTATCTCGACGACGTTGCGGCTATGCGCAGTTCACTCGACGACACGGACGCAAGCGAGCGCCCCGAGCTGATCGCGCCGCTGCGGCGGCTGATCCATAGCGTCGTGGTTCACGCCGAGCCGGGCGTTAAAGGTACGTTCGACGTGGAGATTAAGGGGCGCTTGCAGGAACTCTTGGGCGCACCGTTCGTGAAGCGTTCTGTGGGTGGGGGACCGTTGGTAGCGGGGGAGGGACTCGAACCCCCGACCCCAGGATTATGATTCCCGAGTTCAAAGGGAGCCTCCGCGGAAGACAACTTCAGCCTTAGAACCTTAACTTCAACCTTAGAACCTTGAGTGTCGGCATCTTACAACGGGAAGTGTCGCTAGGTAGCCGGCAGCGCACGTTGCGCTGGAGCTTTGTCCCATCGCTCGCATAAGGAATTTCTGGCGCCGATGGTCAAAGCTTGGAGGGACGAACAGAAGGACATCACAAAGCTGCCTCCTGACGTCGTGGAGTTCGCTGAGACCTTCGCGAAGACCGTTTGGGAAATCGCATATGCCACGTCGATCGAGATGCAATTGCAGCACGGCGAGCCCGAACCGGTGCCGAGGAAGCACGGGTTGACCAAAGAAGAGATCGCCGAGAACCTCAAAATTCCTGAAGGCGGGCGGAAGAAATTTTTTGAGATGCGGCGCAATCACCTTCGCGCCGTGCCCGAGAACCGACTCTACGATTTCGTCGGCGGCAAATACCGCCTCACAACGAAAAGGGCTAGAACGGGGTTACAGGAGCATGCGCTCCGAGCCACTACTACTACATCGAAATTGCCGAAAGCGCTCGAAGCGGACGCCCTGGTTTCCTCTTTGGTGTTTCCGAGACGAAGTATCTCAGCTGACGCTCAATGGCCGCCCCGAAATTCTATACTTCGACTTGATGTAAAAAGCCCTACCGGAGGGCGGGTCTCTCCTTAGACCGATCCGCGACTATCTTGTTCTCGAGGAGTCTTCACGTGAGTGAGCCGATCTGACAATCTGCGGAGGCGACAATTTCCTCTCCGAGCAGGGCCATCGCCGACCCAAACGGGTTCAGGGTCAAAAGCTTCTGGGGCAACAGATCGCGACCATTCGATCTCCACGCTTATGCAGATGAGCGACGCGAATATGAGCGCGCTTGGAGATCTACGATTGGGCAGCTAAGTCGAATTGATTTCCTTACGCAGGGGTTTTCCCCGCCTTTCTCGATGATATTTTCGACCAGCTCTTGCCGTGCTGCGAAGGTGTTGTTTCCCTAGCTGTAGTCGTCGCGATGCACAGAGCTATCTCGGCAAAGTTGGTGAAAGCCAAAAAGAGTTTGATCCTTGCCGAGGCAGGTGCATCAATGGTGGCGGACGGTCTAGACGGTTGAGCACGGGCTGAGGCCTAGGCGCCAGCCAGAATCGAAGGAGTGAAAGGGTGTCCCGAAAGAAAACATCCGCCGAGTATAGCAAGGCTGACATGCAGGTTGCGGTGCAAAACCTCATCGCAAAGGGCTTAGTAGTTGCCAGGGAGGTCAACGGCAAGGTCAGGTATTTCGCTGCTGAGTATGCGCCGCCCCCGGGTCTTCCCGAGCTGGATTCTAGTCAAAGTAGGCCAGGAAAAGATAGTTATCTCGGAAGCTCCAGTATCATCCGGCGGTTCTGAGCTGACCTGCAATCGACATCGTCAGCAGAAGATTCAATGGCTGGTCCGGGCTCTACCTGTGGCGCAACGGGCTGCCCTCGGCATATCCTGTAGATCACCGGAGTGGCGTCCAACGGAGATCATAGCTATACTGCAGGAATCGTCGCAGTGGTCAGACGACGCGTGGCGAACGCCGGGTCCGGCAATGCGGGGGCAAACGCCATCCTCCAGAGAAGGTGCCGAGTAACGTCGACAACGCAGGCGCGACGAGGATATCGTACGGCTCAATCAGGCGATGATGGTGTTCCTGGGCATGGCCGTATCACCCAGGCGCGGAAGTAAATAGGCCGGGCGCACACCGGTCGTAGAAAGCTGCAGGCCGAGCTACAATAACAAACCACCAAAGGTGTGATCGAGTGGGCTCGAACGGTCCCTCACCACATCTGCGGAGAAATCGTCATGCCGAAGAAGATGGGCGCCATTTCGAAGAGGATGCCTTCGCCCGACGGGAGCGCGACGCTGACCCGTGGCGTGCGGCCGTTTAAGGTCGCTTATATGGGGCGAAGTATGACCGTAAGTTTGCCAAGGTGCTATCCGAAGGACTGAGGCGAGGGTGTGCATGTCGGAGACGACATAAGCGTCGTCGACCGCGCGATCCGGACGCTGAGGGGCCGTGGAATTCGGGAAAGCAAGTGTCGGCGGGTGAATCAACACGGCTAAAAACTGTAAAGTCGAAACGTCTGATACCGAAATCGAAGTTGACACAACGCATGCTGACCACAGTAGCGAGACTTCGGACTCACTCTGGCAAAAAATGGAGCTTTCCGGGTCCCCGATCAGCCCTATTGAGCGGTTTGTGGCAAACTTGCCTCCCAACATCACGCTCGTTGATGGCGCTTGTGCGCGGCCGTTGCTGGCCTCTGAACAGGTGACCACCGCCGAGGCCGGCTTGTACGCCTTGCCGGGGCTGTGCTCACGGGAGGCCGAGGGGTCGTCGGCGCAGGGAGAGAAGGACATCCAAATCGTTGGCCTCTCAGCCGACGGTTGGCCCGGAGAGATGCACTCCCTCGGAAGGCTTCCTACGGCTTCACCTGATCTGCCGTCCGTGGCAACCCTTCATTCAAAGTGTTGGGGGTAGATTGGGAAAACTCTTGATTACAGACGTCGGGCCTATGAAGCCTTTAGAACAGCCTTGGCCAGATAGCGACCAAAAGGTACCCACACCGTTTGCATACAGGCCGGACCAAGACCTCAACTCTGCGCCTCCGGCGTAACGACGATCCTTAGCTTGTCCCGCGGCCACCGCGGATCGGTGCTGATCAGTCCGGACACCCCCGACCGCCGCACCAAGGCATTCGCGTGAAAAGCGCCGCGCGGCTCGACTGCCCGGCAGCCTCACCCTCAGCCAGCGTAAACAAGTCCTTACGAATGCTGTTTCTCAGAACCACCCAACAATCCTCATCAGCGCAATGACGTACATCGGTGGATTCGGTGGTAACGGACATGCTCGTGAAGCGGTCGTCCGCGCCGAAGTCGGTGACACCCACCGCGCCGATCTGCTGCGGCTGCTCCGCCCATGCCGAAGGCGCGGATTGGAGGGAAGTCGCAAAAATCGTTTTGCACATGGATCCGGACGTCGCTCCCGATCGAGCCCGGCGGGCATGGGAAACCCATCTGGCGCCCGCGCCCAATGGATGACTAAGAAGGGCTACCGTTACCTTCTGCGCGGAGGTGCAGCAAACGCGTCGCAGTCGCGACAAGCCATGGCATGCCAGGAGATCGCAAAGGCCGCCATCTTGGCGCTGCTTGTGTCGATCCGACGCCGTATCCTCGTTTTATTCGGCGTAGGGCAGCGCAACCCCCAGACGCTATGGTGCGATGGCCGACGCCGCACAGACGGCTTATTCGGCGCCCTCATAAGCGCGAAGGCTAGCATCGACCATTGCGCAACCCGAAGTGATGCCCACCGAGCTACGGCACGAACAGTAGACGCCCAGGCTGAACAGACTCGGGCGACAGCTCGCGGAAATGAAAACCGAGCAACTTCCGGTCGATCAACCGGACGGTGGCGCGTCCCGTGCGGCCAATCCACGGCACATCTTCGACGGCGCCGTCCGGCGTGATCCAGCACGCGGTGAGGAGGCGGTAACGGCCTGGCCGCACTTCGTCGATGCGGCACAGCGCATCCAGCACGCCAGCCTGAACGACTCCATAATTAGCCGGGAATGGAAAACACGTAATCCGCTCGAAGGGCGGATTTCGTGCATGTTTCAGAAGGCAAGGGAGTGAGTGGCCTTCGATTTGATAAGTAGCGCTTAGCGAAAAATGATACTCTCAAACCTGCTTGAAATTATGCTATTTTACTAAGCATGACTATGCAAACGAGGGATAAATTAAACCAGCTCGAGCGGACCCTTCCTGAGGGCCTCCTTGTCGATTCCGCATGGATGACAAAGCACGGATACTCCACGGGCCTGCGTAGCCAATACGTCGCGTCAGGCTGGCTCGTTCAGCCGTCCCGCGGAACCTTCAAGCGCCCGCTCGGCACCTTGACCTGGCAGAAGGTCGTCATATCGCTCCAGACCCTGCTTCAGCGGCCCCTTATAGTTGGAGGACGGACCGCGCTCGAACTGCAAGGCTTCTCGCACTATCTCCAGGCCACAGGACCAGCCGTCGTTTACCTTTACGGTCATGATGCCCCGCCCGGCTGGTTATTCAAGCTGCCGCTCAAAGAGCGATTCATCTTTCGGAAAAGCCAGGTGCTCTTCAAGTCCGATCCCGTTACCAAGGGACTCAAGAACTATGCCTGGAATGTTCAGGACAACACTGGCGAAGCGGGATCATTCAAGCAAGTCTGGGACCAGGCCGAGTGGCCATTGACCGTTTCGTCACCCGAACGGGCGCTGCTCGAATTGCTCGACGAATTGCCAAACAACGAGAGCTTCCATCAGGTCGACATGCTCGTCGAAGGCTTGCGCAACCTCAGTCCGCGGCGACTGCAAAAGCTCCTGGAAGACTGCAAGAGCGTCAAAGTCAAACGCCTGTTCTTCTGGTTCGCCGAACGTCACAATCACTCCTGGCTCAAGCAAATAGACCGCAGCAAGGTCGACTTGGGGAAAGGGAAGCGCATGCTGGTAAAGGGCGGGAAGCTCGATCCGAAATACATGATTACCGTGCCGCAGGACCTGAGTGCCCCTGCCTGAGCGATTTCAGCGCCGGGTCGCGCTGCTGATCGAAAATCTGCCGTTTGTGGCGGAGGAGAAAGATTTCGCCCTCAGAGGCGGCACGGCCATCAATCTATTCGTACGGGATATGCCCCGCCTTTCGGTCGACATCGACCTGACGTATTTGCCCGTGGCCCCTCGGCCCGAATCATTGGCCGCGATTCATGCCGCCATGAAACGGATGGCGGCCGCGATACGTGATGGATTAGGCGAAGTGCACGTCAATGAAGTTGTGAACCGAGCCGAAGGCATTGTCACCAAGCTGACCGTTCAACGAGATGTGGCGCAGATCAAGATTGAGGTAACCTCGGTTCTTAGGGGGTGTGTATTTCATCCAGAGCTGAGGTCGGTCTCAACGAAAGTGGAAGAGCAATTTGGTTTCGCCGAGACCTAGGTTGTCAAGTGTGCTAGCAGGCGGTTGAAGAAGTCTTTGAACGGCGCGCGACGCATGGGATGTTATCGCCGTTGAGGAGGGCAGATCTCCCCTTCGAGTGAGCCGTCATCCTTTAGTTCGGCCCAACCGTCCCCCTCAGCTGGCTCCATTTCGTCGTTTCCCTGCCAGCCGAACGCGACGGCATCGCCGTGGCAGGCTCCATGAATGGAGCCTGTGAGGCAATCGAAGGCGAATTCGCCGCCGGCCTCGTCGAACCGGATGTAGGCGCTCGCCAAGGCCATGTCGTAGCCCGGTGTCTCGACGACCTGCCATCTGCCCCGAATGCTCATGCCGGTGCCGCCAGAAGCTTGGGAAGCCGTATCAAATTATAGGCCGCAGCGCCAAAACGAAGACGGCATCCACCCGCTCGCGGCCTCGCAGCTTGACCTTGGCCAAGCCAGCGGAACTCTTGATCCAGCCAAAGACTTCTTCGATGCGTTTGCGGCAACGTTGGCTGATGTCGTAGCCGCTGTGACGCGTGGTACGCGCGTCGATCGCCGTCTTGCGCCGCTTGCCGGTCTTCCTCAGATGTCCATCAATCGCGATATGCGGGGTAACCGATCTATCTCTCAGGTCGTGCACGAACCGCGTGACATCATAGGCCTTATCCGCCCCCAGAGTGATCCGCTTCGCGCACCCGCGCCTGGCGATCATGGCAAGCGCAATCTCCCGTTCAGCGGTGCCCGTCGCTTGGCTCACCTCGCCCAAAACCGCTAAACCATTGCGGTTCTCTATCAGAGCATGGCCCATATAGCTCAGCTTGGCTGGCTGGCCGTCCCCCTTCTTGTAGAGCCGTGCTTCAGGATCGGTCGTGCTCGCATGGGTCTCGTTGGATCGCTTCTCCTTGTGGAAGCTGCGCTCGGCGTTGCGTCCCGGACCATCCTCGTCTTTGTCGCTGCCATCCTTCTTCCGGAAGCTCTTGATCGAAGCCCAGGCTTCAATCAGCGTACCATCCACCGAGAAGTGATCGCTCGATAGCAGACGCTTGACCTTTGGCTGCGCCAAAAGCGCGTTCAGGAACTTGGCTGCAATCTCGCCCTCAAGCAGCCGGTCGCGGTTCTTCGAGAAGGTCGAATGGTCCCAAACCGCATCGTCCACCCCAAGCCCAACGAACCAGCGGAACAGAAGATCGAACTCTATCCGTTCCATCAGATGCCGTTCGGAGCGAACTCCATAAAACGCCTGGAGGAGCATCGCCCGAAGCAACTTCTCCGGTGCGATCGAGGGGCGACCGAAGTCCGTATAGAGCTTGCCGAACTCCCCAGAAAGGTCGCCCAGCGCCGCATTCGCCAAGTCTCGGATCACCCGTAACGGATGGTCGACGCGAACCCGAGCCTCCAGGTCCACATAACTGAACAGCGAGCCGGACCGTTCGTCTCTCCCCCGCATCGCGCCCCCCAGTTAAATCCTGGTCCTAGAGAATCACGATACAAAGCGCTTCGCTACCGACTTCTTCAACAGCCTGCTAGCCGTCTTTCGTGGACAGAAAGACGGCTGGGGCCTCGCTTATTGGTTCGCGTCCGTCAGCAGCTTCCTGGCGGTAAGCGACCGCAGAACTTGCTTCCCCGCCAACCAGCACGCGTCATTGCGGCGTCGGAAGACGAGGTGGCTGGCGTACTCCATGGCTAAGAAGGGCTGGGAGTTGGTCGCGCGGCAGCACATTCCTCTGCGGCAACCTATTCGCGGTCGGCGGAATTGATTTCGGATCGATTACGCGAAGGGGGCTGTTTGCTTGGCAATGATTCGCCAACCATTCACGCCTCCCTTCGGACAGCGCTAACGAATCAAAAAGCGTTTTGCCTCACGTTTGCGGTCACCAAGTCAGTTTGGGGAGCCGGATATGAACGGGACAGCGGTCCTAGAGAATGTTCGTCGATTCCGCACAATAGCTTCGCTGTGCCGCCAAACTGCGGCCTTTCGGCCGATTCAAAGTTGCTCTCTCCTGGCGCAAGCGGAAGAATGGGAGCATATGGCAGTAGCAGAGCTCGAAGACTACTTTGCTGCTCGCGCTCCCCTTCAGGTTATCAATTGACTCTTTTGCGCGCCGCAAGCTCGATCCTTCAGGGCTGGATCAAGGCGCCCTAACGGTGGCTTCGCTGGATGCAGCGCAGCACAGACGGCCGTGGGTCTGCAGGCGTACGCATCCGGTAAAGACCCTGACTAGATCTGTCGTCGTTTCCGTTTGGTCTGGGTTTGCCGCAAGATGGTTTTGATGTTCAGTCCGGGGTTAGTGGTTCCCTTGGAGTCCAGTTTGGGTCAATCCGAGCCGGATAGCTGTGATCGTGTCTCCATCAGCGTCCTTTGAGGTGATCCCGCAAGCTCGTCCTTGACCACGTGGGTTCGGCATTTTTCATCAGGCCGGGAAAGATTGACGTCTTTGGGGCCATAATGACGTTGAACCTGTTGGCCAAATCTCTATTTCCCAAGCAGGAGATCTATCATTTGAAGTCGACCCGCGACAGTCCAAACATACCGGTACAGCCGAACGTCAGGCGGCGTGCGGTCTTGGAAACGGCACGGAAACTTGGTCTGCTCGGTGGCGAAAACCGTCGGATCGGCGGCCGCGTTTGCCAAGATCTGGTGGCAGCTGCGAAGAAAAAGTCCGGCATATCGTCCGACACCGAGCTTATCGAGTACGCGCTGGCGGAGGTGGCGCTCGAAGACGACTTCGGCACGAGACTCATCCGTTGCAAAGGCCAGGTCGCGAAAGACGTCGACCTTGAGTTTTGATCTGCTCCGTGCGCTGCGGCGGATCAAGCGGCATCGCACTGCGACCGCGGTTCACCGCCGCCATGCGAGTCGTGGAGACGACGCATCTCTGAAAGCTTGCTTGAAAGTATGCATTTGTCATCTTTGCCGGGCAGTTGATTGGGCTCAAGCAGCGTGAGCGACGTTCTGCGAACGTCAGTTCCAGGGGAGGAGTTCGTGAATGCGCTTGGCAGAGTGATCCGGCAGGCCGGCTAGGACGTCGGCGAGCCAAGCTTGCGGATCGATGTTGTTGAGCTTGGCAGTAGCGATCAGACTGTAGATCGCAGCGGCGCGACGGCCGCCCTTATCGAAACCCGCGAAGGTTCAATTCTTTCTTCGTACGGCGACGGCCAGTAGCTCGCGTTCGGCAGCGTTGTTCGACATGCATAGGCGCCCGTCGTCGAGGAAGCGGGTGAAAGCGTCCCAGCGGCTGAGGCAATAATTGATGGCCTTGGTCGTGTTGTTGTTACTGGAGAGCTTGGCGCGCTGCTCGCGCAGCCAGCTTTACAGTTCGGTCATCAATCGGCGGCTACGCTCCTGGCGCACCCGCAAACGTTCCTGCGGCGCGAGACCGTCGATCTCGCGTTCGATGGCGAACAGGACATCGATGCGCTTGACCGCCTCGACCGCAATCGGCGCTTGGCTGAGCCGTGCGAGATCGAAGAACTTGCGCCTGCCGTGTGCCCAGCACGCGGCCTCGATGATCGGACCTCCTTTGCGGTTTGCTTGATAGACCCTGCCGAAACCGGCGTAGGCGTCGGCCTGCATCAGTCTGGCATATCCCGCCAGATGCTGCTCCGGATGCGCACCGCCACGATCGGGCGAGTAGAAGAACACGGCCGTCGGCGGATCGGGGCCGCCAAACGCTGTCGTCGCGCACATAGGTCCAGAGGCGACCGGTGCGGGTCTTGCCCTTGGCCAGGACCGGCACCGTAGTGTCGTCGGCGTGGATGCGTTCGGCCGCGAAGACATGGCTCCGGATCGCGTCAACCAGCGGCATCAGGGTTGCGACGGAGGCACCCACCCAGTCCGCGAGCGTCGATACGTCGAGATCGATGCCTTCACGCTGGTAGACGTCGCTCCGACGATGAAGCGGCAGGTGCAGGCCGCACTTGGCGAACAGGACATGGGCCAGCAGCTTGGGCCCTGCACGCCCGCGCGCAATCGGATGCGAGGGAGCCGGCGGCTGGGTGATCGCTTCGCAGGCCCGGCAGACGAGCTTCTCGGGCACGTGCTGGATCACCTTCCACTGGCGCGGAACGAGCTCCACCATCTCGGTCACGTCCTCGCCGATCTTGCGCAAGGGGCTGTCGCCGCAGCATGGGCAGGTGGCAGGCACCGGATAGACAAGGCGCTCCCGCGGCAAATGCTCCGGCAGCGGCCGGCGGGCTGGCTTGCGGCGCTCGAACGATGGCACCGCTATCTTCTCGGCTGCCATCTGCGCCGCGGTCTCGGCTTGCGCCGCGTTCTCCTCCAGGTCGGCGAGCTACAGCTCGAGCTGGTCCAGCAATGCGCCCCGCTCGGAGGACTGTCCGAACTGCTCGTGCCGGAGCTTCTTGATCGTGAGCTTGAGCTTCTCGATCAGCAAGGTCCCCGCCTGGGCCTCGGCTTCCGCGGCCAACCGGGCCGCTCGCTGGGCGCGCAGCATCGCCTGCAGCGTGGTCACATCGTCGGGAAGAGAATCATCGGCGCCCATCGCCGACCAGAGAATCACAAGGCGCGGTCTCTGTCCGGACCGCTGATCGTGCCACCGATTCAAATCCCAGCGATCAGCCGGCCGCCTGCGGTCGCCAGGTATGTTGCGGCATCCGCCAGTCGATGCCCTCCAGCAGGTAGCCGAGCTGGGCTGGGGTGATTGTCACCACGCCATCAGCCGACGACGCCACAGGAAGCGGCCGCGCTCCAGCCGTTTGGCATAAAGCGACATGCCCAGTCCATCGTGCCAAAGGATCTTGATCAGCTTGCCGCTTTTGCCACGGAACACATAGAGGTCGCCGCCGTGCGGGTCGCGCTTGAAGGCTTCCTGCACCAGCAAGGCCAGCGAGTTCATGCCGCGACCCATATCGGTGTGGCCGGTCGCAATCCACAGCCCCACGCCCGACGCAATGGGGATCACCGTAGGCGTCCATCTGCCAGCGCCGCCACGACGGCCTTCAGCGTCGCCGCGTCGACCGCACCCGTGATCCGCATCCGAGCCCCGGCCGCAAACTCGATCTCAATCGACCCGCCGCTGCTGGCCGGCGCGACCGGACAAGGCGTCGACCCTGATTCCGCGACCACCATCGCCGGTACGAAGCCAGGTTGATGGGCGGCATCCTTCGGCTCCGGCCGAAACGAGCGTCGCCATCGCAGCAGCAATGAGCGCGAAATACCGCCGCGCTGTTGCCGCGACTTGGCGCGGCGCCTGTAAGCTCTCCAGGACGATCTTGAGCTTCTCATCCTCGGACCAGCGCCGCCGCCGGCCCGTGTCCACCACCTCAACCCGTTCAACTTGGGCACTGCGTCTATCACCGTCCATAAGGACAGTTCTCAACAACATGCCTCATTCGGCAAGGCGGCCTTCACCGGACGGATACCTGCAGGCAGAGGTAACTATCCTCGATCATGATGTCGTCTCGTGAAACGATTGCCGACCAAATCGAACGCCTGCCCGCTATTTTAGGTGATCGACCGAGAGATGGCTCAGCCCGGATCTCGTCATCGGGTGCAGCACTGATCTCAGGGCCCGCTGCGCCTCAGCCAATCAGTCACTCAGCCGCAGCGGCGCTTGCCACGCGATCATCTTTCGTCGGTAAGGCTGCAATTGCCAAGCCCGAAGACGATTTGTTTCCGATTTACGAGCCTTAACTGAGTCTGACGTGCGCAAGTAACCCGTGAGCGCATGCGTGCACGGTTGCGGAGTGCAATGCTCCCACCGACCAAGATCTCACCGGGATGCGCCTACCGCCGGCATTTAAGACACCACGCTTCAGCCTAACGAGCGCTGATGCTGTCTTCTCCAACCACTATGCCGAGGCCCGTCCCCACGGCGCCGACAAACTGAAATTGAATTCCCGCATTTTCAAGTGTAGCTCTCAAGCGGGCAAGCGTGTCATCATGCGGCACCGAGCGTCCTAGCTCGTATTGCGCGATGGCGCGCTCGGACAGTCCTGATTTGAGACACAGCTTTCCCCGACTCCAGCCAAGCCAGGCGCGCGCAGCGCGCAATTGATTGGGGCTGATTGCGGTCATATTAACCATATTCACACCGAAAAGTGGAAGTTTCCGCGGTAATGTGGTAAATGATCGGTTAACGTGCTGCCGAAGACAGAACGTCTGCCAACAAGCGAGCCATCGAAAGCTAACATCGAATCCTTGAACATGGATTTAGATGAGCGGGCACGCGTGTCCTCAAGAGTCGGGTTGCCAGGACCCACTCACGCAAGGGAATCCTTGACTTCGGCCGCGACGCTTATTTTCGCGGGCATCTAACAGATCACGTCCAACCTGTTGCTACGGGAGTTTACATGCCCGCTTCAGCTACACGTGCGCCAATTGCTACGGCAATTCCCCGCTTCTCATCATGTTCACCCACGGGCTGGTGGCGATTGCGTCAACCGGACACCTTTTCGCTCGACGATGTAGCAAGGATACGTCGGGCCATGATCGGCACGGAAGTTCCGGGGGAGCCCGAATGGCGCAGCGCCGTGCTGGGGAATGCGCCGATCGCCGTGGGAGTTGCAGTTCGACAGCTCAAATCGAAGCGCATCGGTGCGGCTGAGGTCGATCTGGCCCTGTCGGCTGTGCTTTGCTGCGCAATCGAAGGGAACGCAGCATCTGCGATCGTTGTGTCTTCAGCCCTAAGGCGTCGCTCGAAGATCGACGTCCGGTGCAAGATGCTGAGTGAGCTTTGGCTCTTTGCAGACTTCTAGCGTGCTCGTCTCGCTGGACTCGATGGAGGGAGGGAGCATGACTGGGACAGCCTCTTGTGGCGACTTGGCCACGCTTCATGCGCAACTAACTCGGCTTCTGAACGACATTCGAGAGTTGCGCGTGAAGACAGCGCCGGCTCCGATTCATTTGGAGGAAGCTCCGCTAGTTGACCAATGGTCGATCGGTCTCATTCCGGTTCCTTGCATCGTTGGGACGATGGTCGGGTGCCCAATTTTCCGCAACCAGCCGCGCATCCACACGCAACAGGCTGTCCTGATCGACCCCAAAGCCGGTTGGGCTCGAACGTGGTCGGGATTCTATCGACTCGGCACCAGACAAGTCCTCGAGAGCGGCGATGAGTGATGAGCGACCTCATTCTCTCTGTTAGCAGTTCGACTGCTTAACTCCTGCTGACACAGCCGGCGTCGATAGGGTCCGGGCGAGCGGCACAGACCGACAACTCGACGAGAAAGCGCGGCTCTATGGTTGGGGTACTGTTTGCTTACGACGCAACACGCGCACTTCGAACGGCGGACCGGTACCAGCCCGGCAAGACAATCAGGCTCACATGGGACCTGCGAACCGTCGTTACCTGCGGTTGCGTTGCAAATTAAAGGCTCTGTCGAGATCTTCGCGGCTCCCAAGAAGGGATGGGGTAGCGGTATGGCGGCTAGTGATTGGCGAGTCGAGCTCGTAAAGACCTATCCGGACCTCTTTCACCCGGTCGGCGACCCGCCCGCGGCTGAGGGCTGGCCCGAGGTCGGCGAAGGCTGGCGCGACTTGCTGGAGCGCGCTTGCGTCCGGATCCGGGCGGAGGTCGACGGCGGGATCTTTCACGCGACGCAGATCAAGAAGAAGTACGCGACTCTCGGATTCTACTTTAATGGCACCTTGTCTCCAGAGGCTGAGGCGAAGGTCGAGGAAGCCATCGACCTGGCGGAAGCCCGCAGCGCCTGCACCTGCGATGTCTGCGGCGAGCCCGGCCGGCTCTACGACACAAGCAGGCTGATGACGCGCTGCGCGGAACATGCCGAGGCGCGGAGCCCTGTCGGGTTCCAGCCCGAGTTCGAGAATGTCCACGTCAAGGAACAATGGGTCGGAAACCAGCGGATTGTCCGGCGCCGCCGCTACGACCGCGAGACCGACTCGTTCGTCGACGTCGATCCAGGCTCCCTCGGAATCGAGGAGGAGTAGCGATGGCCAGATTTCGCTGCGCCGCCTGCGGCCGCGAAGGCGAGTTCGTCTACGACCCTCAGCGCCACGAATGCCCGCGCTGCAGCTCGAAGGATGTGGTCTTCGCCCTCGCCATCGACGAATTGTCCGACGAGATCATCGAAGCGATCGCTTCGGCCGAACCACTCGACGATCCCGAAACCGATGAGAACTGACGCATGGCTCTGGATTACGTCCGAATTGATCCGCGGCTGGCATCAGCCTGGAGGCGCACGTCCGGGTTTCGACGTCATGATCGTCGTCCGAGGACACTGACATCAAGAGCGAGGCTCCACGCATGAAGACCATCACGATCATCGAGGACGACGAACGTGCGCGCTCGATCTACGTGCGGCCCGACGGCGACGTGACGGTGTTCGACCGCGACCGCAAATTCCGGTTCAAGATTGACATCGCTGCGGCCAAAACGACATGGCAGATCCTCGCGCGCGTGGCGCCCCTGATAGCGAATGCTGAGTCCGTTCGGGTCAAGATCGACGACCTCGCCGATAGGTGTCGTACCGGTTGGCGTCCGGGGTATCCGGACGAGATCGATCCGGACATCCCGCAGCGGACACTGCGACGCGCGCGGTTCGGCATCGACCTGATCCGCTATCCGGACTACGACGATTTCTATAGCCCGGCCACCATTTTAATGGGAGATGACGAGAACGGCCAGTTCCAGGTGACCACTGAGATCCTGTGGATCGACGCCGGCTGCGAGTGGGCGGTCTGCGAAGATTGCTTCTGGTGGACGCCACCCGACGATCGTGAAAGCCATGGAGACTGACATGCGCCTCTGGATCATGTCTGACCTCCACGTCGAACTCACCCGCGGCTGGGACCTGCCGTCCCCGGCCGAGCGGCCGGACTTCGATGTCCTGATCGTCGCCGGCGACCTGATCCCGAAGATGGAGCGCGGCGTGAAGTGGCTGCGCGAGCGCGTGCCTGACCGGCCCGTCATCTACGTGCCCGGGAATCATGAATTCTACGGCACGGATGAGATCAGGACCGTGGAAAAGGCCAAGGAAGCCGCCGCTGGAAGCGACGTCCATGTGCTGCAGAACGAGGCCGTCCGCATCGGCGCCGTAAGGTTCGCCGGCGCCACGCTCTGGACCGACTTCGCCATCAACGGCGACGCGCATCGCGCGATGGCGGTCGCCGGCGACCGGATGAACGATTTTAAGAAGATCAGGACTGCGGCTTACAGGGAACGTTTTCTCCCGCATCACGCACTCACCCGACATCTGAAGTCCCGAGCGTTCCTGAAGGCCGAGCTGCGCAAGCCGCGGGCCGAGGGCAAGTTGGTCGTCGTCACGCATCATGCGCCCATCCCCGGGATGTCGCATGAAGCCGGCCGATCGGGCAACGATCCTAGTCTCGCCCCGGCCTACCGAAGCGATCTCAGGATGCTCATGTCAGCCTCCCCGGACGACGGGCGCGGCGCACTGCGGCCTGCAGATCTTTGGATCCACGGCCACACGCACGAATCCTTCGATGCTGTGATCGGCGCCACGCGCGTGGTGTCAAACGGGAAGGGCTACGGGCCCTGGCTGCCGCGCGAGCAGGCCTGGGACAATCCGCATTTCGATCCGAATTTCATTGTTGAAGTCTAATTGAGGGCTCATGGCCGACATCCACAACGGGAAGCACATCGAAGCTAACCCTTCCCTTCATCAGGTTTCGAGTGTTTCCGCATGTTCTCCAGAAAAGCGCGACAGGACCGCTCTGACCTGCTCGTTTCCGAAGACCACACCGCGATCCCAGCACGACGTCCGGCGCTTCGAGACGCGCTCAGGCTTCCGTCGATTCTCAAGTCCGGACGATCGGCTATCTTGCGTGAGCGATTGTTACATCCAAGCAGGCAGAGCTTGGCGCCGTCGTCATGCAGCGCCACGAGTGCCGCGTCCTCCGGGACGAGGTATCTGCCCGACGCGTCCTGGATGTCCAGGAGAAAGGCCTGGTGCTGGTCTCTCTCGCCTATCTAGAGCTCACGTGGCTGATCGTCACCGCCGAGGATATCCGGCGCGAGCCCGACACGCCAACGTGAGGACCGTCTGGGCATCTCAGTTGCATCCAGTCGGAAGCGAGATGCGCGTACACATTCTAACGATCCTACAGGAAGACGGGCCGCTGCAGTTCGGCTGGCGACTCAAGCGCCTCCGCGCCGTTCGGGACGCGGCGCTGACGGTGATGGTGCTTGCATGCAGCGATCTGCTTGAATTCGACTTCATCTCGCAGCCGCTCAGCCCCCCACCATCATCAGGAGCCGCTCGTGACCAGGAATGCGAAGAAATTGCAGCGCCGTTCGAAGGCCTTGGTAAGGACGAAGGTCGCGCCTAACCGTCCGAGAACGGCGAAGTCGCGCTCGCGAAAAGGCGCGCGCGACTTCGTGGCTGCCGCGGTCACCCCTTTGCTGGCCGATGTCGATGTACAAGCGGCCGCCACCAGCAAAGCGCCTCCGCAAGCGAGACCCGCTGCAAACAAGACGCACCCGTCGGCGCGCTGTGCAATTGTCGCAGCAGCGTTCCGTCAGGCGACCAGCGGCGCCGTCCGGCGGCAGTTGAAAGGCAGGACCGCACTCGCCCTGGCTGTCTTGGTGCCGGGGCCGAGCTGGATCAGGCCGGTCCGAGATCTGTTCATCTCGCGCTTCGGAGAACAATGGCAGGCGGTCGCGGTGGAAGCCCTGAAGACGCCGCAGCAGAAGTCCGACCTAAACAGCGAGATCGCGGCCGACCTCGCGCGCGGCCGACCGGTGATCGGCGTCGCGGTGGATCATGACGCGCTGCCCGGGGCGCTGACAACGGCCGCCGATCTGACGATCCGCATCAACGCGCCGACCGCGGCGACAATCGGACGCGCCATCCGCATTTTCACTGGACGGCCGGTCGCGACCGACATCGACGACGGCATCGCCGCCGGGCTCGAATTCCACGATCTGGTCGCCACGTTCCGGGCCGACTCTTCGCCTGCCGATATCATTGCGCGGCTGCGGAAGGCCGTCGCGAGCGCGGGCGGTGCCGGGACGACGGAACGCCTGCCGAAGCTGGAGGACGCGGTCGAATACGGCGATGCACGAACCTGGGGCCTGGCGCTGGCGCGGGATTTAGCCGACTACCGCGCCGGGCGTCTCGACTGGCAAAGCGTGGACCGGGGCGCGGTCTTGTTTTCGGAGCCCGGCCTCGGCAAGTCGCTGTACGCGCGCGTCCTGGCAAAGGCCTGCGGTCTGCCGCTGATCGCTTATTCGATCGCCGATCTTTTCGCGAACTCGCCGGGTTACCTGGACTCGGTGATCAAGGCTTCGCGCACAATGTTCGAGCGCGCCGCTGCCATGGCACCTTGTATCCTGTTCTTAGATGAAATCGACGCGCTTCCAAACCGCGCCACCATGTCGCCGCGCGGCGCGGACTGGTGGACCCCGGTGCTAACGGACTTCCTCCTCAGCCTTGATAACGCCGTTGCCGGGAAGCGCGCCGGAATCGTGGTCTGCGCCGCCACGAACAACATCCGGGGGGTCGATGCAGCCTTGTTGCGCCCCGGCCGCCTTGAGCGGGCGATCGAGATCAAGCGGCCCGACTGCGCTGGCGTCCTCAATATCCTGCGTTATCATCTGGACGGCCAGCTCGCAGATGCGGATTTGACCGACATCGCGCATCTGATGAACGGCTCAACAGGCGCCGAGATCATGATGGCCGTCCGTGGCGCACGCCGCTTTGCCCGCTACGGCGATCGCGCCCTACAGCTGGAAGACCTCATGCGGGCCATTACGCCAGTGGAGGAGATCGCGCCAGCGGCGCTCAGGCGGATATGTATCCATGAAGCCGCTCATGCGGTGGCTTCGCTCGTTGTCCCATCCGGAATCCTCAAGCGGTGCGTCATCGGATCCAGCGACATAACAGCAGCTGGCCGGACGCTGATCGAGGACGAAAGAAGCGATCTGATGACTCGCGATGCGGTCGAGCGGCGCGCTGTCGTTATCCTCGCCGGGCGTACAGCCGAGCGCATTTTGATCGGCGAAGCCAGCCTAGGAGCAGGCGGCGACGACGATTCCGATCTGGCACAGGTGACGCAATTCATAGCAACGCTGCATTTCTCGGCGGGTCTGGGCGATACGCTGGTGTACATCGTCGCACACCGCGATGCGCTATCCGCGATCCGCGGCGACCGGCAGCTTCGTTCCAAGGTCGAGCGGCACCTCCAGACCCTACAGGCTCGCGCGGATGAAATAGTTCGCCGGTACCGCGACGCCGTTCTAGCCGTCGCCGATCGCCTTCGCACGCACCGGCAGCTTTCGGGAGAGGAAATTCGCCGGATCGTCGACAGGACGCCGCCGCACGACCAGGCCGGGACCAGCGATCATTAAACCCAGGAAGGAGACCCAATGCTCGTCATCACAGTCGACCTCCTCCCCGGCGGATATGAATCCCACCGCCGCACCATGGGCACCATGCGGATCGCCAACGTCTCCGACCTAGCGGACGCGTCCGACTACGCAGTCGATGTCAGGGAAGGCGGAAACCCGCTGACCGGCTCGCCGGCTCGGAGGGCACGCTGCTGGGTCACCGGGCACGACCGCCGGCAGGCCGTTCGGGCTCTCTTGGCCAAGGCTGCGGAGGCGGCCGGAAAAGCCGAGTTCGATGAGCTTAGGAAGCGGTCAGCCCGGAGTTGTCCCCGCAATTCAGCTTTTCCACCTTGAATAACTCGTGCCTCGAATCTCGAGAATCCGGCCGGCAACTCGGTAGGAAATTCCGCCTTCATCGAAGTCGCGAATTTCATTTAGGCCCTGTGCGAGGCCTCGGAACGTGGTTAACGGCCGATACGCTGGGGCCACGCCGAGTTGGCGTTCTTGATGAAATTTCCGTCTGCGGTCCCACGGGATGCCGGTCGATCGATTTTTGTGGCGATCGCGCCAATTTCACGTTCAGTTAGTGGCAGTTCCAACGAGGACAACGAGAGACGCTGCCATCCGCCTGATGAGGCGGAAACAGGACAGGCGGGCCGTTCCAGCGACCCGCCTGGTCCTTCACCGGTCGAAAGCAACTCGACAGATGCTGCCGCGAGGCATCTGGAGCTTTGCTCATCACCCTGCGCCACGCAAGCGGGATTTTGCGCCAATTGCGGCGTTCGACCTCCCATTAACGACGTGCCCGACGCCGGCACCTTGCCGGCGAACGGCGAAGCTTTGGCCGATTGGCTGGGGGCGACGTGGCGAGCAAGAGCAAGATTCCGAGCGACCGGAAAGTGGTCGAGGTGAAGATAATGCGCGGCAAAGGCGGCGCGCCGATCCGCACCATCGTTGAACGCGCCCACGCAAAGCCTACGGACGCGTTCGTGTCGCTCAAAGCCGGATGCGCCCTACCGTGGGAATCTATCGACGAGCGGCACTTCATGTGGATTTCGGAGGTCGACTTCCGCGTCCGCAGCTTCGTCGCCCAACCGTTCCGGATGGAGTGCTGGTTCGAGGGCGGCGGGATGATGGCCTATTTCCCCGACATCGAGCGCACGCTCGACGGCGCCATCGAGATCATCGAGATTAAGAAGACGCAGTGCGAGGCCGCCCGGGACCCCTACTACGCTTTCAAGCTCTCGCTCGCGCGCAAGGCTTGCCAGGCCAAGGGCTGGAAATTCCGCGTCATCGCAGCGGACAAGCACATCCTCCCCGGGCACCTGCTCGATAACGTTCGCTTGGTGCGCCTCGACCGGCGGACCCGCGTCGCCTCCGAGGATCACTTGCAGTTCGGCCAGGCGATGGACGAGGGACGCGGCAAGCTGACCTACGGAGAGGCCGTCGCGACCCTCAGCGGCCGCAACGAGCCGTGGGACCGCGACGCCGTGGCGAAGCTCCATGCGCTGATCGTCAAGCGCCTCGTCTGCATCGACCTGACCCGACGCCTCACCCAGAACTCGGCGGTCGTTCTTTACCATCATCCCATCTGGCGCCCGTCAAAGGCCGCCTGATCTCTTTCCCCACGACCTGGAGTCATCAGCCAGCATGCCGATCACGCCCGACATCAAGCCGAACTGCCTGCTCGACCTGCCCACGATCGAGCTCGTCGGATCAAGAACAAGGAAAACGAGGTCAAGCGCGACCCCGACTGCGAACTCATGGAGAGCTTTTTGACCAAACGCGACGCTAGGCTGAGTCGGATCGCCGCCGGCTTGATGCAGGACCAACCCCGCATCGTCGAATCCGAAGACGGCGGACCGCTACGCCTCATCATCAACGGCCGGCACATCAAACCCACAGGCCGATATCCCGCCTTCAAGGCGGACGGCACGTCCTTCCCGTATGAGGCCGACCATGAGATGGGGCTGATGGAGATCAGCGACGCCGACAAAGCAGTCGTCAGGGTCCTCGCTCAACCGCATCGAGTCGAGATCCCGGTGCCGTGGCAGAACCGGCCGCTGATCTATTTCCCAGACCTGCGCAGAGACTTGGCCGACGGCACGGTTGAGATCATCGAAACCAAACAAGAGGACGATCGTCGGGCGAAGGAGCCCCACTACCAATTCAAACTCAGCGTCGTCCACGAGGTCTATCTCGGCGAAGGCTGGACGTTCCGGACGCTCCAGAAGAAGGAGATATTGGGCAGCCGCCTCTACAGGAACGCCCACGAAATCATCACCTGGGCCTACGCAAAGGTCCCGTCAGCCCGCCAGTTTGCCCTGGAAGCCGCCATCGACGCAGCCGGAGGAACGCTGCCTTTCGGCAAGGCGGCAGAGATCGCCGGCGGCGCGCCGCTGCTCTATGCGCTGGTGGTCCGGCGCTCGGTCTATTTCGACCTGAAGCTGCCGGTTTCCGACGACCTCCCGGTGATGCGCGTGGATCACGACGCACTGCGCCGTCACTCGCCGCCGTTGCTCTGAGGAGTCTACGTGACCGTTTCTCTCGCCATCAAGCAAAACGAAATCTTCGTCCGGAAGAACGCCCTGTACCGCTATGCGCTTGAATTGCCACTGGACCGGATGCTGTTCATGCCCGTGGAGCCCGACCATGGGGCCGAGTTCACCTGCACCGAGGTCGAGTTCGGGAAGCACTTGAAGGATGGCGAAATCCGCGCCCACACCGTCATCCGGGACCATAACGGCGAGATCATCGCCGACGGAGACAAAGATCTCGATCCTACCAAGGAAGACAGTCAGAAAGTCAAAGACGCCCGTTCGCTGTTCTTCTTTCTGAAGAAATGGCACCAAAACCCGACGAGCCTCCATCACGCTCGTCTGGACGAGTTCGTCGAAGACCATAAAGCGGAAGCGCACAGGCTCGGCCATACTTGGTTGCCGAGCTCCGGTACCCTTCATCGCCACATCAAGAAGTATCCCGACATCGAACAACTGACCGCTCGATTTCTCATTTCGAAGTCGGGCAAGGTCACGCGCCAGCGCTGGCATCCGGAAATTGCCAAACTTCTGGAAAAAATCATCGATTGGCATTGGGAAGAAGGTACCAGCGGCCGCAATCTGAGCGACTCCATTGCCGAATTCGATGGCTGGTTCCTCAAAGCCGCAGCGCGCATCGCCACGGATTCAGCGGTCATGGAGCCGCTGAAAAAGCCCAGCGATGAAACCGTGCGCGCCTACATCAACTCCGCGGAGTGCTACGAAACCGTCTGCCGGAAGTACGGTAAGAAACGAGCCGATGCGCAGTTCGCCGGCAACTATCATCCCATTCCCGCATCCAAGCTGCTCGAGGTCGTTCTGATCGACTCCACCATCCTGGACACTTGGTGCGTACTCGACGACGAATCCATGTTGCCGCTCGGCAGGCCCACGCTGACCCTCGCCATCGACCTTTTCACAAGGATGATCCTGGCGGTCATCATCACGTACGAACCACCAAGTCTTTATACCGCCATGTCGTGCTTGAAGCGCGTCAACATGTCCAAGGAAGACATCAACGAACGATGGCCGACCATCGTCCGCTCGTCTGACGGCTGGGGCAAGCCGGGCACGGTCGTGGTCGACAACGAGCTCGCCCAAGTGGGAAAATCATATCAATCGGCGTGCGAGGACGCCAAGGTCAACGTCAAGTGGGCTCCTGTCGCTCGGCCTCAGTACAAGGCCGTGGTCGAACGAGTCTTCCTGACGATCAAGAAGATGCTGCTCGATAAGCTTCCCGGCGGCCTCCCCTACAAACCCGACGTCATGCGAGCACTAGGTATCGACCCCAAAGAGGTCGCGACCATTACGCTCAGCAAGCTCACCGAGCTCGTCAACATGGCCATCAACGACCTCTACCACTACAACCCCCATTCGACGATCGGAGTGCCGCCGGCGCTGGCGTGGGAAAAATCCAAGCGCAAGCACAAGCGCCCGTACATCGGCGATATCGACTTCCTGGATAAGGCCTTCGGCGCACTGGAGACCGGCACGCTCACCACGTCCGGCATCAAGTTCGAGAACATGGAGTTTCACGACCCCAACATTACGGGGGCCTTGATGGATGATCTGGGTGCAATGGCGCCGCGGCGGAAACGCCGCAAGTCGCTTCTATCCTCCCTGAATCCCGAGGTGATGTTCAAGTACAATCCGGCGAACGTCGAAGCCATCAACGTCTGGAACCCGCGCCGGAAGGAATACATCCGACTGCCCAACATCGCCGGAGACGCCGCCGCCGGGCTGTCCATCTGGCACTGGAGGATCCTGCGGCTCTGGGCTGAGCAGGAGAGCATCGCGTTCTCGACGCCGGCCGAACAGTTGGCGGCCCGGCGCCGGCTTCGCGAATCGGTCGAGGAGCAGATACCGGCGGCGGCTTACAAGGCCATCAAGGAGAAGCGCCGCATTCTCCACGAACCCTCGGAGCTCATCGAAGGCAAGACCATCCTGAAGACCAAGGCCCCTCCGACGGTCGGCGGGATGGCCCAGGACGACGTCGAAATCGATGTTGCCGCTTTCGCTCCCGATGGCAACCACGTCCCGCCGCCGGGGCCAGTTCGTGGCAGGAAGGGCAAGGGAAAAGACGACGGCCGCGCCAAAGCGCGCGTCGCCGAAGCCCGGCAGGCGAAGCCCGAAGCTCGCGGACGGGCGAAGGACGCTGTGAGGGCTGCTTTCGCCGCCGACCTGGCCTCGCAAGAGCCACCTCCCTCGCCGTCGACGGCGCCGGAGATGCCCGCTTCACCGGATTCTCTCGCCGATTTTTTCCGCAAGCGGAAGCCTGATCAGACCGAGGCCTGACCTATATGACACCTGACAACCTCTCCGACGACGAAATCGCTCGGCGGATCAGCGAATTCGAGAAGATCCGACACCCGCACAAGCAATTGAGCCAGATCCATCGCGCGCTCAATCTTGCTCGCGCCGAAGTGCGGCAGTCGCGTGCCGACGCCATCGAACAGAGTCAGCGACATCCGGAAGTGCCGATCAAGACAAATCCGCTCCCGCTTATTTCGGTGTTCGGACCGTCTGGCACCGCGAAGTCGCATATCATCAAGACCTACTACGAAGAGTTTTGCGTGAAGGAGAACTGGGCGAAGAGCAAGCGCCCGGTCTTCGATTTCGAACTTTCAGTTGACGCGAACAAGCGGCAACTCCAGGTCGATGCTCTGACGGCTCTCCGAGATCCGGACCCCGAAAAGGGCAACGAGTCTGCTCTCCGCCGACGCGTCTCGAAGATTGCCGCGGAACAGGAGATCGAACTTGGTTTGGCCGACGAGATCCAACACGTGGTAGCCAGCGACACTGGCAAGTCGACGAAGAGCGTCGGCGACGCCGTGAAGAAGATCCTCAACACCGGCATTTTCGGCATGGCCTTGTTCGGGACGGAGAACGCGAGCCGGATCTTCGAATCGGGTGAGGAAGTTGCCCAACGCGCAGATTGGCGGTTCGAACTCAAGGGCCTCGATAGTCAATCGAGCGAGGATCGGACGCTTTTCGTCGAGTTCCTTCGTACGTTCCGGAGTGGCATCGAGGGGCGCGGCATTCTGCGAACCGCCAAAACGCTCGAGGCCACCGAAACGATCGGCAACTTGTTCCTTCAGACCGATGGCCGCATCGGACTGAGTCAAAGGATCATGAAAGCAAGCGTGCGCGTGGCTTTGGAGCGGGGCGCGAGCACGCTGTTGCCAGCTCACTTTGCCATCGCGATCACTCGCGGCAAGAAGTTGTTCGGTCTTAAGGAGAACGTCTTCGAGGACTACGCCGATAAGCTCGATGCGGAGCACGGGGGCTCGAAGTGAGCGGTTTCGTCATTCCTACCGAGCCGCTTGCCGGCGAAAGTCTGATGGGATTCGTCGCCAGGGCGTGCGACCGGAACGGACATCCGTCGGTCGTCCGTGTGCTGGAGCTCGCTGGCTTCGAGACGCACCGGGCGCGCTTTCTTCCGGTCAGCGAAACTGTCGATCTTGAAAGCCTCGCGCGATTCTTCGGCTGCAAGGAAGCAGAGCTACGCTCGCGAATGCAGTTGCCGATCGAGGTTCAGGGCTCGTTGCCAAACACTTTCATCTCTCATTTCGGTTCACCGGTTCGACGCTTCATGCGCGAACCGGCTCTTCGGCGCGTGTCTCCCGCGTCCCTTCGCGTTTCGCCGCACCATAGGGCTACCTCGACACTGCGACCGCTGCGGTATTGCCCCGAGAGCGGCGAATTGTTGACGTCCGACTGCCCGAACCCGGGATGCGGGAAGCCGCTCGGCTGGAATTTCGCGCAGGGCGTCCCTTTCTGCGAATACTGCCTCGACGACGACTGTTGTCCCACGACGGATCTGCGGGATTTGGAATTGCCGCGTCTCGTTGGTGACGAACTGGCTCTCTATCGCTCGGTAACGGGCTTGCTGGCCGGTCACCCCGACGCGATGCGCGCGCTGCCCCCCTCTTTCGCGTCATGGCATGGATGGGAAGTCTTCGACATGATCGCCATGCTGGGCAACAACCTATGCAGGCGCTTCCCCGATCGGTTCAAATTGAGGGGGTCCGCGTGTTTCGCTGGCCCCGAATGGCATCAAAACCTCATGTCAGCCGCTCGCGTGGTTATGAGCTGGCCCGACGGCGCCGGCGACCTCGTGAAGCTCCTGAAGGATGCGGCGGGCACGCGCAGCGGGTACTACGGTCGCTATAAAGAGCTCGGGCCCTTGGCCGACTTCGGTGACAGTTACGGCGCGCTCCCCAAGGTCAAAGCCGCGATTGAACGCGCGATCGCCGGACACTATGCGGCCGTCCGCGGGTCAGCGCCCGAACGGAGCTATCAGGCGCCGCCAGAGCGTGCACATGAGATGATCTCCTACCGCGAGGCGCTCAAGAAGTACGACGTGACCACGACCTTCTTGACGTCGGTCGCGAAGAACAAGGACATCGAGGTCATCCAGACCGGGGACGAGAAATTCGCCCCGACCTATTACAACGAGCGACAGCTCGTCGAATTGCTGGAATCCCGTCGGCAGCTTCTGTTGATCGATCGTCTGCTAGTGATCACGGGTCTGCCCATGTTCGCGATCGAGGCCTTGGTTGAGTCGGGGCACATCCGGCTCGCAGCAGGCGCTCTCGCGAGATTTCGCGATCCGTCCGTGCATAGGTCCGAAATCGAAAGGTTCCGGAGCAGAATCGAAGCCAATGCGAGCGCGGCCAGCTTCCCCGATGGAAAGCCTTTGACGAGAACGGTGTTGAATGCGGGCGGCGCCGGCGGTGGCCTGCTGGTGAGGCTGGTTCAACTTTGTCTCGATGGTCGAATTGAGTATTCGCTGTCGGCAAGCCGGGGCGGCATTATTTCGCACGTGGTCCTGTCCGCTAACGCCGTCGAGCTTGTCGAGACAATGGTCGACGAGGTTGCGCCGGCCCCTACCCCGACGAAGATGACGCGTAGGGACGTCAAGATGTATCTCGACATGCCGACCGAAGACGTCGTCGCGTTCGTCAACGCAGGGGTGCTGCAGGCGGAGTACAACATAGACGGGGAGAGCGTCCGGCGATTCAACGAAAGCTATGTCACCACCGCCACGATCGCGAGGCGGCTGAAGATCGGCGTCCTGGGCGTCAAGCGCATCATGGATGGCTACGGCGTGCTGCCCGCCCATTCGGTCAATCCCCTGAGCGATGCGACAGGTGTCGCTTGGAGGAAGGCGGACGTCATGCCGATCATCAAACAGAGCGTTCTCGCCCGTCGACATCGTGAAGGTGTTGGATCGACAGCGCAGCAGCTACTCGATGGGCTCACGGCTGGCGGCCACGATATCCCGTCGGATCGCCGATCGTCAGAGGCGTCAAAACCGAGAGGAGCCGCTTTGAATGGCTGACAGCAGCACCGCACCGACGGCACCGACCGATGAATCTCGCCGGCCGAAAACGGCAGCCGAACGACAACGGGCCTTCCGCCAGCGCCAGCGGGAGAAACGCGAGATCGCGATGGCTTCTGCCGGCACGGCTTCGCATGGCCAGATCGGCAGTCAAAACGCCACGGCCGCCCTCGAACCACCAGTCACGACGAACGTCACGGTCACGCCAGCAACGGTCGGGGCGTTACCCCTAACGCTCGTCACGAATGGCGTAACGTCACGCGTTACGGACGAAGTAACGGCGTCACGCCCTCACGTCACGGAGCGGCGTCCGATCGCTTCACACTGCCTGACGGCGGCGGCACTGGCCCTCGCCGGCGTTGGCCTCATCATGAATGGGTGGTTCGCCCGAACGCTCGGATCGACCGATCTGGCAGGCTGGACGTTCCTTGCGAGCGGCATTGCAAATGACGTCGTTGCCCTGACAGTGCCTGCGGCAGCCGCAAGGCTTTGGCTTGCACGGCAACGAGTGACTGCGGCAGTGGCGTGGCTGGTATGGTCCGCGTCCTTTGTTTTTGCTCTCATCTCGGGTCTGGGATTCGCCTCCGTCAACATAGCCGATACGACCCTGTCTCGCGCGTCACGCACCACACCTGCCGTGACGATTGCTCAGGACGCGTTACGTGACGCCATGACGTCGCGTGACAGGGAATGCGCGGGCGGCGTCGGCCGCTTTTGTCGCGAGCGCGAGCAAACCGTGATCGAGCGTCAGCGTGCGCTGGATGCTGCTGTCGGTTCGGTCGAACGGGCCGTCGATCCGCAAACCGAGGCCGCGAGTAAGATCGTCGCTTGGCTCAGTGCGGGGAATGCTAATCCCACAGCGACGGACTTCGCGATGCTGCGATTGTTGCTGCTGTCGTTGCTTCCGCAGGTCGGCGGCCTCCTGTTGATGATTGGCCGAGCACGCTGAGGGGTGCGCGCTCGGAAGATCCCGTTCGCGCCCACCGGTCCACTCCCATTTTGACCGCAATATGCACGCCTCAGCGAAGCATTCGCGTGGCTCGCCGGCGAAAACGCTATTCGACTCGCTAATATTGCGGAATCCGACTCACCCCGGATTCAAAAAGCCCGGTTTTATTGAGTCTAGACGACTCGCTCTTACCTGGGGCGGATACTGGTGAAGCTATGGTGGTACAGTTGGGTGGGCTCGAACCACCGACCTCCTGTTCCACAGACAGGCGCTCTAACCAACTGAGCTACAACTGCATCCCCGACCATGATCCGACGCGGATCATGGCCTCGTCTCTTTGCTTGAGCATGATCTTTCGGAAAAGCGGCTTCCACTTTTCCGGATCATGCTCCCGAGGCCGCAAAAAGGGGCCTCGCGAATGGGCCGGAAACTAGGTGCAACGCTCCGCTTTGGCAAGGCCGAACGCGGTACTTTCCTGCACCCGGGAAATCCAAAACTCCGTCCAAAACGAAAGGCCCGGGCTCGGGTGCCCGGGCCTTGTCAGTGATTTTGCCTCGATCAGGCAGCGGGCTTGTAATATTTCGAGGCGCTGGCCTTGATCGGCTCGGCGGTCTCGCTCGCGACCCTCTGGCTGAGCTCGGTCAGCTCCTTGGCCTGGGCGCCGAGGGTTTCGAAGGTCTTGCGGGTCTGCGCGGTCCACAGTTCCAGCGCCTCGGAGGGCGTCTTGGCCCCGAGCAGTTCCTGGGCGAAATCGAGCGCCGAGGTGGTGTTCGCCTTCACGAACTCCATCACCTTGGCGGTATATTCGCTCGCGCCCTTGCTGGCCGTGGTGAACACCGCCTCGATGGTGCCGTTATGAGCCTCGGCGGCGTCCTTGAACTTGGCGTAGTTGTCGCGCGCCTGCGAAACGCCCTTTTCGGCGAACGCGCGCATCTGCTCGGGAACTTCGAACGGGATGATCGAAGCAGAAAATGGATCAGTCGAACTGGTCATCGCATGCATCCTTCGCAACGGGGTAAAGTCCGGTGACCCCATCGCGAACGTCGCCGGCCCGCAAAGACCGAGAACGGTCGAATTGGATCACGCTGCCTAGTTCCTAGTTCACGGAATGCCCTGTCCCTGGGCAGGACAAGTAAACCTCTTTATCATGTCAATTTTGTGCAACGCAACGTTAAATCGATGCGATGCCATATCCGTCAGCTCAGGTTTCCGACCCGCGGTGAACCGCTGCGCCAAACCTCAGGATTTCGGCTTGATCGCATCCATCGCGGCGCGGCTGACGATCTGGCCCATTTCGCTCGCCTGCTGCGCCAGCGCCCGCATCTGGCCCTGCACATATTCGCTGTGCAGCCTCATCACTTCGCTGACGTCCTTGGCCTTCACGAGGGACTCCGCATAGTCCAGCGACGCCTTGACGTTGTTCTCGGCGTAGGTGAACGCTTTGCTCGAAATGTCCTTGGCGCCGGCGCGAACGGTGGCGCCGCGCTCCTCCAGCGACCCGGCGGTCTCCTGCGCGCTGGCCAGAAACTTCTCGAAGGTCCTGCGGGCCTGCTCGAAGCTCGCCTCCGCCATCGATCGCACGTCCTTCGGAATCTCGAAACGGTCCCGCGCATTGTTGCTCATGGTCCACTCCTTGTCCTTTGCCAAGGTCCTTTACCAAGGCCCTTTCCGGCCCCTTGTTCCTCCCGGTCGCATCAGCCTACCGTCAAAAGACCGCGCCCGGATGACGTAAGACTTCGTGCCATCGTGGACCTCTGACGGCGGCTTGCAAGGTACAACGCGAAAGCGGGCTTGATCGTTCGGCCAAGTTAACGTTATCGCGGCATTGGATCGTGGGTACTTTGGCGAGGCCGTGGACCTGCCGCGTCGCACTTGCGATACTAACGGTCTGTTAAGGCTGTCATCGTTTGGCCGCCGATTTCTTTCAGCCATCGGCGAGCGAGAAGCGAAACCGTGCGGTCAAGTGGTCGCGATGAATAGTGCGGAATTCCAGTTGCAGGGCCTCGGCGATCCCAGGCTGGCCGTGCATGCGACGAGCCCCCTGCCCACATGGCTGTGGTCGATCGACGGCAAGCGGGTGCTGTGGGCCAATCCGGTCGGCGCGCAATTGTTCGGTGCCGAGAATGGCGCTGCGCTGTCCAAAAAGGTTTTCGGACCGGCCGACCGGCATCGGCGGCAGATCGCGCAGCTCGCCGGCCGCCTGCCGCAAAACGGCGCGGTCCGGCTGGAGCGGCTGCGTGGCTTTGGCGCCGCACTGGGCGTGCTCGCAACCTGCGCCTGCTCGCGGCTCGAATTCCCCGACGGCCGGCACGCGGTCTTGATCGCCGCCGCCAGCGGCACGATCGGCCGCACGATGCCGCTGCTCGAGCGGCTCTCCCGCCTGGTCCGGGGCGCCGAGATGCCGATGGCGGCGTTCACGCGCGACGGCATGTTCGTCGGGGCCAGCGACGCCGCGCGGGCGCTGCTCGGCTTCCGCAATCTCACCGAGGCCGGCCTTGATGCGGCGCGCGATGACGCGCTCCGGCACGGCCGGGTCGAAACCTCCGTCATTATCGGCCACATGGTGCTGCAGCGCGTCGGCAGCGGCGCCGATGTCGGCCTCATCGCGCTGATCGTGCCCCCGGCCGCAGCGAATCAGGCCGCGCCTTCCCCGCCGGAATCCGCCACCGCCCTGGCCGCCAAGCAGCCGTTTTACGAGCAGCCCGCTCTGTCGGGGGAAGCGCCCGCCGAATTCGCGCTGTTCGACGCGCTGGATCCAGGACCTGAGGAAGCCGAGCCCTCGCCCTTCATCGAGCCGATCGCCGACGAACCGCCAGCGCCGGTCGCAACGCCTTTGTCCTACACGACGCCGGATGAACGCGCGCCGGCCGACGCGTCCGGGAAAACACCGTCATGGCATGACGAGCCGCTCCCGAATGTGCGCCGCTATCCGCTGCGTTTCATGTGGCAGATGGACCGCGAAGGCCGCTTCTCGCTCGGCTCGGATGAGTTCACCCGGCTGATCGGCGTGCAGGCGGCGGCCGGCTTCGGCCGGATGTGGAGCGACATCGCCGAGAAGTTCACCCTCGATCCCGAAGGCCGGGTGATGAAAGCCTTTGCCACCCAGGACACCTGGAGCGGCATCGTGCTGAACTGGCCGGTCGACGGCGGCGGCCGGCTGCCGGTCGAATTGTCAGGCCTGCCGATCTTCGACGGCGCGCGCAATTTCGTCGGCTATCGCGGCTTTGGCGTCTGCCGCGATTTCGACGCCCTGGCGCGGCTGGAGGCGCTGCGCCGCTACGAATTTTTCGGTGGACCGCCGGCGCAGCCCCTGTCCGCCGACACAATTCCGGCCGAGCCTGAGCGATTGGAAGTGC
Source organism: Bradyrhizobium sp. USDA 10063 (assembly GCF_054063735.1). Lineage (NCBI taxonomy): Bacteria > Pseudomonadati > Pseudomonadota > Alphaproteobacteria > Hyphomicrobiales > Nitrobacteraceae > Bradyrhizobium > Bradyrhizobium sp. USDA 10063. The sequence continues at coordinate 4,382,832 of NZ_JBSSGP010000002.1, forward strand.
AGGAGGCGCCGCGCCCCGAGGTCTTCGGCGCAGCGCCGCCGACAGAGCCCGCCACGGCATCTGCAACCGAGGCGGAAGTGCCCGAGCCGAAAGCGTCCGAGACTTCACAACAGACCGATTTGGAAACGACTTTGGATACGCGCAAGGACATGTCAACGGAACCGCCGATCGAGGCGCCCGGCAACGTGCTGCCATTCCGTCCGCCTGGCGAGGCCAAGCCGCCGTCGCTGACGCCGGTCGAGAACAACGCCTTCAACGAACTGGCGCGGCAACTATCGGCACGGCTGGAAAGCCAGATCGCCGCAGCGCCGACGCCATCCGGCACTGGAGAAGAGGCGGTCGCAGAAGCGCCACCGCCGCCTGCGGATACGCACGACCCCGCCTTCGAGGCGCTGAGCGCGGAGCAGCCCGCGACTGCCGTACCGGCGACTGTCGCGCCGGCGACTGTCGCGCCGGAATGGCTGAGCGAGCCCGAGCCGCCGCCGCGCGGCGAAGCCAGGCGCGACCGCGCGCTGCTCGACCTGATGCCGGTCGGCGTCCTGATCTACCGGCTCGATCGCCTGCTCTATGCCAACCCCGCCTTCCTGCAGCGGTTGGGATATGGGAGCATCCGCGCGCTGGAGGATGCCGGCGGACTGGATGCGCTCTATGTCGAGCCCGGCGTCCCGTCCGCGAGCAGCACCTCCGACACGGGCACGCCGGTGAGGATCGCGGCAGCCCCGCCGGACAGTACGGTCAGCCACCCGAGCGCAGAGGCGCATCTCCACACGATCTCCTGGGACGGCGATTCCGCGCTCGCCTTGATCTTCTCCGAGCGGCGCGACGAGGGCGCGGCCGTCGCGGCGGCGATCGCGGAAGCGCTTCCACCTGACGTACCTGCGGGAGCCGGACTGGCCGATGCCGAAGAGCTCGGCGCCATCCTCGACACCGCGGCCGAGGGCATCGTGATGTTCGATGCCGAAGGCAACATCAATTCCTGCAACCGCAGCGCCGAAGCACTGTTCGGCTATGACGGCGACGAGCTCGTGCAGCGCAACCTCGCCGATCTCTTCGCGCCCGAAAGCCAGCGCGTCGTGCTCGACTATCTCGAGAGCATCAAGGGCGAAGGCGTCGCCAGCCTGCTCGATCACGGCCGCGAGGCGCTCGGGCGCGTGCGCCAGGGCGGCCTCGTGCCGCTGTCGATCACGATGGGCCGCACCCGCGCCGAAGGGCCGAACTTCTTTGCGGTGTTCCGCGATTTGTCGCAGGCCAAGAACAGCGAGGGCGAGTTGCGCGAGGCGAGGCGCCTCGCCGAGCGCGCGGCAACCGCGAAGGCCGACATGCTGGCGCGGATCAGCCACGAAGTGCGCACGCCGCTGAACGCCATCATCGGCTTTGCCGAAGTGATGATCGGCGAGCGTTTCGGCACGCTCGGCAACGAGCGCTATCTCGAATACATGAAGGACATCCGCGCCTCCGGCGAGCACGTGCTGGCGATCATCAACGATCTGCTCGACCTGTCGCGGATCGAGACCGGCAAGCTCGACCTCGCGCTCACCGACCAGAACCTGAACGAGATGGTCGAAAGCTGCGTCGCGGTGATGCAGCCGCAGGCCAACCGCGAGCGCATCATCATCCGCACCTCGCTTGCGCATATGCTGCCGCCGGTGCTGGCGGATGCGCGCGCGCTGCGCCAGATCACGCTCAATCTGATCGGCAACTCGATCCACCTCGCCAATGCCGGCGGCCAGGTCATCGTCTCGACCGCGTTGTCCGATTTCGGCGAGGTGATGCTGCGCGTCCGCGACACCGGGCAAAGCCTCAACGACAACGAGGTCGCCGCCGCGCTGCAGCCATTCCGCACGACGGCGCCATCGGACCAGACCTCCGAAAGCTCCGCCGTCAGCCTGTCGCTGACGAAGGCGCTGGTCGAGGCCAACCGCGCCAAATTCCACATCAAGACCGGCGGCCGCTCCGGCACGTTGATCGAGGTCGCCTTTCCCCACGCCGCCGCGCGGGCGTGAGTCTCTTCTCCCTCTCCTCTCCCTCTCCCGCTTGCGGGGGAGGGCCGGGGTGGGGGTGTCTCCGCGAATCCCACTGTTCTTGTGTGTGGAGAGAGCCCCCACCCGGCGCTGGCGCGCCGACCTCCCCCGCAAGCGGGAGAGGTTGAAACGAGCTTCGCTGCGGGCATGTGTCGCGTCCAGCCGCGGCGGCGCGGCACATATTTTGCTCGATTTTCCCGGACTTGAATGCATCGGCGCTCGATGCGCCCATTTCCTGAGCAATTTGATTTAACCTCATCGGATCGAGATCGAGGTCCCATGCGCTGCCTGGTCGTCGCCGATCTGCATTATTCATTGCCGCAATTCGACTGGCTGCTCGCGGCCGCGCCGCAATTCGACCTGGTGATCTTCGCCGGCGATGCGCTCGACATCGCATCGATCGTCGATTTCCGCGCCCAGATCGTGGTGGTGAAGAAATATCTTTCGCTGCTCGCAGCGCGCACCCGCGTCATCCTCTGCTCCGGCAATCACGATCTCGACGAACGCAATCCGGACGGCGAGAAGATCGCGCGCTGGGTCGGCGACGTCAGGGAGCTCGGCATCGCCAGCGACGGCGACAACCTCGCCATCGGCGACACACTGTTCACGGTGTGCCCATGGTGGGACGGCCCGCTCGTGAAGCAGCGGCTCGACGCACAGCTTCGCGACGCCGCCGTCAACCGGCCGGGGCGATGGATCTGGGTGCATCACGCTCCGCCCGCGAACTCGCCGACGAGCTGGGGCGGCAAGCGCTTCTTCGGCGACGTCGAGCTGGTGCAATGGATCGAGCGTCACCAGCCGTCGATGGTGATATCAGGCCACGTGCACCAGTCGCCGTTCATCCCTGATGGCTCGTGGTTCGACCGGCTGGGTGCGACCTGGGTGTTCAACACCGGCCGCATGCCCGGCCGGCCGCCGACTTACATCGTGCTCGATATCGACGAAGGCACCGCATTCTGGCTGGCGCCGGGCGCGGAGCAGACCATCGATCTCAAGGCGTCGCTGCAGCCGGCCGCGCGGATCGAGAAGCCGCCGGCCTGGCTCACATCCTTGGGTCTGATTGCCGATCCGATCCTGGCGCGACCTGCATCGGCGGCAAGTTGATCATGCTCTGCAGGATCTCGCCGACCATCGAGAGGTGCGTGCCATGGTCGGCATATTGGTACATGAGGTCGGCGAGATAGGTGGTGGCGACGTTGAGCCGTTGCGCCAAGAGCCGGGCCAGCAAGAGCGCCACCTCCGGCTGCTCACGCAGGAAGGCTGCCGCATCGTCGAATTCGTAGACCAGCGAGTCGGACGCGGCGCGCACGGTCGCCGTGTGCGACTGATCGAGCAGCACGCTCATCTCGCCAAGCACGGCGCCGGGCTCGGAGAGCACCGCGACCACGGCATCGCCCTTGATCACTTCCAGCCGCCCTTCGATCAGCACGAACAGATGCCCGGTCTTGCCGCCCTCATGGATGATGAGCGTGCCGGCCGGCACCTGCCGCTGAACGCCTCCACCGCAATAGTCCAGCATCGCGCGCATCCGAATGGCCACCTCCGCCGGAGACAAAGACTAGGCGCGGAGCGCGCGAAGGGGAATCGCATTAGCTGGGCGCGCTGCCCAAATTGGCGGCACGCGGTCTTTGCCTAGATCGCCGAACTGACGGCCGGCAGGAAATCGCCGATCGCATCGAGGAAGACCTTTGGCGCCTGCAGTTGCGGGACATGCGCGCAACCCGGGATGACCTTGAGCCGTGCGTCCGGCAGTCCAGCCGCCAGCTCATGCGACATTGGCGGCGGCGTCGCCTCGTCGTGTTCGCCGACCAGCACCAGCGCCGGCAGCTTCACGCCTTGAAGCTGCGGACGAAGATCGAGACTGGCCAGCGCCTCGCAGGCAGCGCGGAAGACGTCCGGATCGGTGCGCAGGAAGGCCTCGCGGCGATCCCGCATCAGCTCCGGATGCTGCGCCTGGAAATCCGGCGCAAACAATCGGCGCATCGCGACATCGGTGATGGCAGCTAACCCCTTTTCCCCTGAGACGGCGGCCATGGTGCGGAACGCCTCGCGCCCGGGCTCCGAAAACGCGGCACCACAATCGGCAAGGATGAGCCGGCTTGCGATCGCGGGATGGCGGATCGCCATCTGCAGCGCGACGAAGCCGCCATAGCCATTGCCGAGCACGATGGCTGCCTCACCGCCGGCGGCATCCCGCACCGCTTCCGCCATGCGGTCGGCCACTGCGGCGAGGCCGCCGGCAACCGCGTGCGAGCGGCCGAAGCCCGGCAATTCCGGCACGATCACGCGAAACGACTTCGACAAGTCAGGCACGATCGCATCGAAGCTCGCGCGGTCCGACAACAGCGAGTGGAACAGGAACAGCGGCGGCCCGTCGCCCGCCTGCGCTGCGTTGACGGTGCCGCCAGCAAGAAGCCGTTCCATTCCCGCTCTCTTTCTAAAGCCGCGTGTCGCGATGCCGGCGCCCTCCCCGGACGCCATTTTCGCCTCGATGGATAAATCAGATTTCATATATTTCAAGCCTTTTGGACTTGACGTGATATTTCACAATGGCAACATTATCCTCATGAGCGAGCCGAAATCTACCCTTCTACGCGACAATATCTACGAACGCCTGCGTTCTGATATTTTATCATGTCATCTGGCGCCTGGTCATGATATGCGCGAGCAGGATCTGGCCGAGCGCTATGCGGTCAGCCGCCAGCCGGTCCGGGAGGCGCTCTTGCGGCTCGAGCGCGAGCATCTGGTCACGGTGCAGCCGCGCCAGGGCTACCGGGTCAATCCGATCTCGTTGTCGGATGCGCGCGACCTCTTGCGCTTCCGCCTGGCGCTGGAGCCGGCCTGCGTGGCGGAGGCGATCGAAAGCGCGTCCGACGCCACGCTGAAGGCGCTGGACCAGTTCCGCGAATTCTCCGGCAGCCACGAAGACTTCATCGCCTACAACCGCGCCTTCCATTCCGCGCTGGCGCATGCCTCCGGCAACCGCCGGATGGCGGCCGCGCTGTGCGACCTGATCGGACAGGCCGATCGTCTGGTGCGCGTCAGCGTCGCCAATGTGAAGAACCATGATCCGACCCGGCTGGTCGCCGAGCATGCCGCCCTGATCGAGGCGATGCAGCGGCGCGAGGCGCGCACCGCCGCCCGCATCATCAAGGCCCACATCGTCCAGACCGAAAAGCGCGTGCTGCCGGCGCTCAAGCGCAACGCCGTCATCGTCGAAGAGAGGTAGCCATGAACATTTCATCCAAGCCGGCGTCGATCGACGTCGAGATTCACGGCAACTTCGTCGACGGCCGCGAGATCGAGGCCGGCAGCGGCGAGATGCTCGACGTCCGCAATCCCGCAACCGGCGACGTCATCGCCCGCATTCCGAACTCGACCGCTGAAGATATCGACCGCGCCATGAAGAGCGCCCGCGCCGCCTTCGAGGGCAAGGCATGGGGTGGCATGGACACGCGCTCGCGGGCGAAGCTGATCAACCGCCTGGCGGATGCCTTCGAGGCCAATCTCGACGCGCTGTATCGACTCGAAACCCTCAACAACGGCCGCCCGGTCAACGAGACCCGCGCACAGCTTTCACGGCTGCCGGACTTCTTCCGCTTCTTTGCAGGCCTTGCGCTGTCGCGCCGCGACTCCGTGATCCCGGTCGAGGGCTCGTACCTCAATTACACGCTGCGCACGCCGACCGGCGTCGTCGCCAACTGCACGCCGTTCAACCATCCGCTGATGATCCTGTGCAAGTCGCTGTCGGTGGTGCTGGCGACCGGATGCGTAACCGTGGTCAAGCCGTCGGAATACACGCCGCTGACGACGTTGAAGCTGGCGCAGATCTTCACCGAGGCCGGCCTGCCGCCCGGCGTCTTCAACATCGTGCTCGGTCTCGGCCAGAGCGCCGGCAAGATGCTGGCGGAGCATCCCGACATCAACAAATTGGTGCTGACCGGCGGCACCGAAGCCGGCCGCATCGCCGGCAGCGCCGCGGCAAGGGTGTTTGCGCACCAGACCATGGAGCTCGGCGGCAAGACGCCGGTGATGGTGTTCGACGATTTCGATGTCGACCGCGCCGTCAACTATGCCGCCTTCGGCGCCTTCATCGGCGCCGGCCAGACCTGCGTCTGCGCCTCGCGCCATCTGGTGCAGGCCTCCATCTATGACGAGTTCGTCGAGAAGCTGCAGGCCAAGACCCGTACGATCCGCATCGGCGATCCCTTCGATCCGGCAACCCAGCTCGGCCCCGTGATCTCGGCGCGGCAGCGCGACCGCGTGCTGACCTATTCGCGCTATGGCCATGAGGACGGCGCGCGGCTCGTCACCGGCGGCGTCGCGGCGAAGGTGCCCGGCCACGAGAACGGCTATTTCGTCGAGCCGACCGTGTTCGCCGACGTCAGGTCGGACATGCGCATCTTCCAGGAGGAGGTGTTCGGTCCCTTCACCTCGGTGACGCCGTTCAAGGACGAGGCGGACGCGCTGCGCCTCGCCAATGATTCCCCGTTTGGCCTCGCGGCCGCGATCCGCACCCGCGACGTCGCCCGCGCGCATCGCGTGGCCGCCGCCGTGAAGGCCGGCATCGTCTGGATCAACGACCATCACCGCCTCGACCCGGCCTCGCCCTGGGGCGGCGTCGATGATTCCGGCATCGGCCGCGAATGCGGCACCGAAAGTTTCGACGATCATTTCAACACCAAGAGCGTGATGGTCGCCACCCACGACCAGCCGTTCGACTGGTACCGCGACACGGCGAACCAGCGGCGACTGAACTAGTACGAGCATGATCCCGAAAAGTGGCTACCCGGTTTTCGGAAAAGATCATGCTCCAAAAATAGAGTCCGCGGCTCATCGCCCACAGAGAAGGCGGCCGCGTCAACAAAGATAACAGTAGGGGAGAGAGCGTATATGTCGTCATCGGTCAACGCAGGCAGCCGTCTCGATCGGCTGCCGATCGGCCCATTCCACCGCCGGATCATGCTGCTGATCGGCATCGGAATGTTCTTCGACGGATTTGATATCTACATCGCCGGCACCGTCCTCGGCGTCACCTTGAAGACCGGATTTTCCACGCTGGCGGAAAACGCCGCATTCATCTCGGCGACCTTCGTCGGCATGATGCTCGGATCGTTCGGCACCGGCTTTCTCGGTGACCGCTACGGCCGCCGCTTCACCTACCAGTTCAATTTGCTGCTTTTCGGTATCGCCTCGCTCGCGGCGGCGTTCGCGCCGAACATGACGTTCCTGATCGCCTGCCGCTTCTTCATGGGCGTCGGCCTCGGGGCCGAAAATGTCGTCGGCTATTCGACGATGACCGAATTCGTGCCGGCCCGCACGCGCGGCAAGTGGCTCGGCTTCACCGCGGTCTGCGTGGTGACGGGCCTGCCGGCCGCCCTGCTGGTCGCCTCCGTCGTGGTGCCGATTTTCGGCTGGCGCGCGATGTTCGTGCTCGGCGGCGTCGGCGCGCTGATCGTCTGGTATTTGCGCAAATCGCTGCCGGAATCGCCACGCTGGCTCGAAGCCGTCGGCCGCACCGCGGAGGCGGAAGCCCTGATGCAGGCGATCGAGAAGGAGGCCGCGCAGGGCCAGCCGCTGCCTCAGCCGGCGGCTGCCGCGACGGTGCCTGCCTCGCCCGACCTTGGCACGCTGTTCACGCCGCCGCTGTTGTCGCGCATGATCGTGGGCGCGGTCTGCCTGATCACCATCAACACCCTGCTCTACGGCTTCGTGACCTGGCTGCCGGTGTTCTTCATCAAGCAGGGGCTGTCGATCGCGACGTCCTTCGGCTACTCGCTGCTGATGGCGCTGGGCGCGCCGATCGGCTCGGCCATCGGCGCGTTGACCGCGGACCGCTGGGGCCGCAAGCCGACCATCATCGGCGCGTCGCTGATCTCGGTCGTGCTCGGGATCGTCTATCCGATGATCTCGGACCCCTTCCTGCTGCCCGCCGTGGGCTTTGCGCTCACCGTTCCGATCTACGTGCTGGTGGCCCTCCTGTTCGGCATCTACATCCCCGAACTGTTCCCCACCGAAGTGCGCCTGCGTGCCTCCGGCATTGTCAACACGCTTGGCCGCGGCGCCACCATCGTCACCCCCTTCCTGGTGGTGACGCTGTTCGAGGCCCGCGGCGTCGCCGGCGTGATGGCGCTGATGATCGGGCTGCTCGTGGTGCAGATCATCACGGTGTGGGGACTTGGCATCGAGCCGCGGCATCGCAGCCTCGAGGAGTTGAAGAAGGACGAGACGGCTCCGGCCCTGGTGAAACAGGTGACGTGAGAGAAGGCTGGAATCACTCTAAATCGTGGTGTTCGCGACATCGGGTCGCGGACATCCTGGCCCCTCCTGCGCTAGGCACTCTGGTACCGCGTGACATCCTGCCGGAGCAGCCTCATGATCAATTTTCGCGCCCTCACCGCGTCAGCGGCAATGCTGTGCGTCACCTTACCCGCCATCTCGACCGCATCGGCCGACAATGGCGAAGTCAACGTTTACACCTATCGCGAGACCAAGCTGATCCAGCCGCTGTTCGATGCCTTCACCAAGGACACCGGCATCAAGGTCAATGTCGTCTCGGCGAGTTCGGGATTGGAGCAGCGCATCAAGGCGGAGGGCGCCAACAGCCCGGCCGACGTGCTCTTGACGGTCGATATCGGCCGCATCGATGAAGCCGTGCAGGCCGGCGTGACCCAGCCGATCAAGTCTGATGTGATCGAGAAGATCGTCCCGGCGCAATATCGCGATCCGGACGGGCATTGGGCCGGCATCTCCATGCGCGCACGCGTGATCTATGCCTCCAAGGACCGCGTCAAGCAGGACAAGATCACCTACGAAGAACTCGCCGACCCCAAGTGGAAGGGCAAGATCTGCATCCGCTCCGGCCAGCACATCTACAACAACGCGCTGTTCGCGGCCTACACGGCCAAGTACGGCGAGGCCAAGGCCGAGGAATGGCTGCGCGGCGTCAAGGCCAATCTGGCGCAGAAGCCGTCGGGTGGCGACCGCGAAGCCGCGCGCGACGTCGCCGCTGGCAAATGCGACATCGGCATCGGCAACACCTATTACTGGGCGCTGATGATGAACAACGATCCCGACAAGAAGCCGTGGGCGGAGGCGACCCGCGTCATCCTGCCGACCTTCGAGGGCGGTGGCACCCACGTCAATCTTTCCGGCGTGCTCTTGGCCAAGCATGCGCCCAACAAGGCCAACGCCGTGAAGCTGATCGAATGGCTTGCCGGCGAACAGGCGCAGCAATTGTATGCCGACCAGAACTATGAATATCCGGTTCGTGCCGGCGTCGCCGTCAATCCCACCATCGCCGGCTACGGCAAGCTGAATGCGGACAGCCTGCCGATCTCGAAGATCGCCGCCAACCGCAAGGCGGCGGCAACGCTGGTCGACAAGGTCGGCTTTGACAACTGATCTCTCCGCTTCGCCCCCTCCTTCGCCTGCAAGCGGGAGAGGTGACTCTAAGGGCCGCTCCGCGGCGAGGTTGGCGAACGTGAAGTGCCGATTCTCCCTCTCCCGCTTGCGGGAGAGGGTTGGGGTGAGGGCTCTCTCCACGGCGGGACTCTTAGTGTGGAGAGGGCCCTCACCCGGCGCTGCGCGCCGACCTCTCCCGCAAGCGGGAGAGGTGAAGGTGAACAGCCGGTCAAGCCAATCGTCCCGACCAAGCACGAAGCGGCGCGTCTACGCCGGGCGGATCGCCGCGGCGATCGCGGTGATGACGGCTGCGCTCGTGGCCGCTCCCGTCATCTCGATCGTGTCGCTTGCGATGCAGCCGGCGCCGGACGTGTGGCACGACCTCATCAATTACGTGCTGCCGGCGGCGATGCTCGACACCGCGCTCCTGCTCGCCGGCGTCGGCGCACTGACGCTCCTGCTCGGGGCCGGCACCGCGTGGCTGATATCGCGCCATGATTTCCGCGGCCGCGGCATGCTGCTGTGGCTGATGCCGCTGCCGCTGGCGGTCCCGACCTATCTCGCTGCTTACGTCTATGCGGATCTGTTCGAGCCGCTCGGCCTCGTCCATCGCACGCTCGCGATCTGGCTGCCGCTCCGTGACGCCGTGGGCTGGCTGCCCAATCTCCGCTCGCTGCCCGGCGCGATCGTCGTGATCGGACTGGTGCTCTACCCCTACGTCTATCTGTCGGCGCGGGCGATGTTCCAGTTTCAGACCGCCGAATTCGCCGAAGCCGCGAAAACGCTGGGCGCCGGCAAATGGACCATCTTCTGGCGCGTGTCGCTGCCGATGGCCCGGCCGGCGCTGGCGGTCGGCGTGGCGCTGGTGTCGCTGGAGACGCTGAACGATATCGGCGCCAGCGAATATCTCGGCATCCGCACGCTGACGGTCTCGATCTTCACGACCTGGCTCAACCGCGGCAGCCTCGCCGGGGCTTCGCAGCTCGCCTGTCTGATGCTCGCGATCGTCGCCGGTCTGGTGGTCATGGAGCGCTACGGCCGCCGCAATACCAATGCCGAACTCGCCGCCGAAAGCCCGCGGCTGATGCCGCGAACACCGCTGGTCGGCGCAAGAGCCTGGTCGGTGTTCGCGGCATGCCTGCTGCCGGTGCTGATCGGCTTTGTCGTGCCCCTGCTCTATCTGCTGCACCAAAGTGTCAAGCGCGGGCTGCTCGCCAACTTCGATCCGTCTCTCTGGCGCCACGCGTTCCATTCGGTCACGTTTGCAAGCCTGGCCACGCTGCTGGCGCTGCTGCTCGGGCTCTCCACCATCATCGCCCATCGCTGGCGGCCAAGTCCGTTGCAGCATATCGCGATGAACATCTCGCAGGCCGGCTACGCGCTGCCCGGCCTCGTGATCGCGCTTGGCCTGCTCGCGCCGGTGCTCGCCGTCGACAACGGGCTGAACGCGCTCGCCACATGGACCGGACGATCACTGCCGGGGTTGATCCTGATGGGCTCGGGGTCAGCCGTGGTGATGGCCTACGCGATCCGCTTCCTCGCGGTGCCGACCGGCCTGATCAAGGCCGGCTTCGAACAGATCCCACGCGACTATGACGAGAGCGCCCGCGCCGTCGGCGCCGGCCAGGCAACGATCCTGCGCTGGATCCATCTGCCGCTCCTGAAGCCCGCACTGTTCGGCGCCGCCATCATCGTCTTCGTCGATTGCCTGAAGGAGCTTCCTGCAACGCTCCTGCTGCGGCCTTTGAACGTCGAGACTCTCTCGACCTCGATCTACCAGTTCGCCAGCCGCGGCAGTTTCGAGGAAGGGGCACTCGCAGCGCTGCTCATCATCGCCGCCAGCATCGGTCCCGTGGCGTGGCTGACGAGATTCTCCGACGTGCCGAACGGTCCGGCGTAACAGCCATTCTCGTCATTGCGAGGAGCGAAGCGACGAAGCAATCCATGCCTCCGCTTGCGGCGCTATGGATTGCTTCGCTCCGCTCGCAATGACGATGTAGCTAGTTTGGTTGCGACATAACGACCCGACGGGCAAATCAGCAAAAGTCTGTCCAGCCCTCGCGCGAAAAATATTCCGCTTCCGTCGTCGGGCAAATCAGCACTATGACTCCGCGCGTCTCACCCAAATGAGGGGCGGCTCGCGATCGTCACGAACGTTGCGGTGGGATGCGGTGGACGCGATGCGTGCGACTGACGAGAGCGCGCAGTGCGGACGGCGAAGTCGTGTGGTTCTGGCGCCCCGACGCTGGCGCTAAGTTTTTTGCGCGAACAGGTTCGCGTGAGAGATGACGGTGGCAAGAAAGCCCGGTCACCGGGAAGAGCACGAAGTAAGCCGTAAACCATCGCGCAGGGAAAGCCGGAGTTGCTTCGGTTGACCTGTGGTCCTACCCCCGTGCTTTTTGTTGCACGGGGCCCACGGGTGCAACCGGCACCCGGCTTTCCCTGCGCCCTCTGTTCAATGAGGGTGAGACGAGACGCAAACCTCGGACGCAACGCGCCGCGAGAATGCGAGCTCACATCCCCTCGCCATACTCCACCGTCATGCCCGCGAAGGCGGGCATCCAGTAACCCACAGCTTCTCAACTTAAACTGAGATGCCTCTGGAATGCTGGATCGTCCGGCGGACGATGACAGCAGAGAGTTGTTTGAAACTTAAATCAGAGACAATGACGTGGAGAGGACGGCAGACTCCGATCTATCCCCTCACCCTGAGGAGACCGCGCAGCGGTCGTCTCGAAGGGCGAGGCCACCGACGGGGCCTCATCCTTCGAGACGCGCGTTCCGCGCTCCTCAGGATGAGGGTCTAACAGCGAACGTGCATTGGACGGTGGGCACGGCGCTGCGCGCCCTTGCCCACCCCACAGGACCATCACGTGTTCTTCAGCGCGACCCGAAACTCGGCCTCGGTCTTGGACTTGACCTCGTCCAGCGTGACGCCGTCGGCGAGTTCGATCAGCGCCATGCCGTCCTTGCCGTGCTTGTCGATGGTGAACACGGCAAGGTCGGTGACGACCATGTCGACCACGCGCTCGCCGGTCAGCGGCAGCGAGCATGTCTTGAGCAGCTTCGGTCCGTCCTTGGCGGAATGCTCCATCACCACGACGACGCGCTTGACGCCGGCGACGAGGTCCATGGCGCCGCCCATGCCCTTCACCATCTTGCCGGGGATCATCCAGTTGGCGAGATCGCCGTTCTGCGCCACCTGCATCGCGCCGAGGATCGAGAGGTCGATATGACCGCCACGCACCATGCCGAAGGAATCGGCGCTGGAGAAATAGCTGGTCGATGGCAATTCGCTGACCGTCTGCTTGCCGGCATTGATGAGATCAGCGTCTTCCTCGCCCTCGTAGGGGAACGGCCCCATGCCGAGCATGCCGTTCTCGCTCTGCAGGCTGACGTCGATGCCATCAGGGATGTAGTTGGAAACCAGCGTCGGAATGCCGATGCCGAGGTTGACGTAATAGCCGTCGCGCAGCTCTTTCGCGGCACGCGCCGCCATTTGTTCACGGGTCCAGGCCATGGGACTCTCCTGCTAGATTTAGGCTGCGGGGCGCGGGCGAGTGTTGCGGAACTCGATGCGCTTCTTGCCGGTGCCGACCTCGACGATGCGCTTCACGAAGATGCCGGGCGTATGGATGTGGTCCGGATCGAGCTCGCCGGCCGGAACCAGGTGCTCGACCTCGGCCACCGTGATCTTCGCGGCAGTCGCCATCATCGGGTTAAAGTTGCGCGCGGTCTTGCGATAGATCAGGTTCCCGGCGGTGTCGCCCTTCCAGGCGTGGACGATGGCGAGATCGGCGAACAGGCCGCGCTCCATGATGTATTTCTCGCCGTCGAATTCCTTCACTTCCTTGCCCTCGGCGATCAACGTGCCGACACCGGTCTTGGTGTAGAAGGCCGGGATCCCGGCGCCGCCGGCGCGGATGCGCTCGGCCAGCGTGCCCTGCGGATTGAATTCGAGCTCGAGCTCGCCGGCGAGATATTGCTGGGCGAACAGCTTGTTCTCGCCGACATAGGAAGAAATCATCTTCTTGATCTGCCGCGTCTCCAGGAGACGGCTCAACCCGATACCGTCGACGCCGGCATTATTGGAGACCACCGTCAGGTCCTTGACCCCGGAATCCCTGATTGCATCGGAGAGGGTTTCGGCGATGCCGCAGAGGCCGAAGCCGCCCGACATGATCATCATGCCGTCCTTAAGGATGCCGTCGAGTGCCGATTTGGCGTCGGGATAGACCTTGTTCATGAAAGAGGACCTGATGGAGGAAAGGCGCGGCGGCCGGAATTGATTGGGATTATTAGGCGAAATCTTCGCAACGCGTCAATGACGCCCCGTTTGGCCATTCAACTGCCTACAACCGCGATGACGGCCTTGAAAGCGTCAAGAAAACCCTTCAAGTTGCGTGGGTTGGCAGGGGCGCCTGGTGCGCCGCCCAGTTTTATTCGACGATCCGATCACCTCAACCCGACCTGGATATGTCACTGACGATGGCCCAAGGAATGAAGCGCCTGGGGATGCCGATTGCGGCGTTTTTCGGCCTCGCGCTGCTTGGCCTGATCGGGCAGTCCTGGTTTCTCAACCGGGACGCCCTGCAGCGGGCGGTAGAGGCGCAGATCCGCGCTGTCACCGGGCTCGACCTGGTCGTCAACGGCCATATCGACGTATCGGTGTTCCCGGGCAGCTATGTCTCGTTCCACGATGTCGGGCTGAAGGGCGGCGGCACCATCGACCCCGCGCTGCAGGTCGACGTGCTCACTGCCAATCTCCGCCTGCTGCCGCTGTTGCTGCGGCGGTTCGAGATCGCCGACGTCATGATGCTGCGGCCGCATATCCATGTCGTCAGGGACGCCAAGGGCGACAGCAACTGGACGCCGTTCATCGATACGATCGCGCGCGCGATGAAGCCGGGCGCCGAGAACCAGATGTCGTTCTCGGAGATCCGCATCCAGGACGGCATCCTCAATTACCAGGATGAGACCAACCATGTCGCCGAACAGCTCGGCGACATCGACCTGTCGCTGGCCTGGCCGTCGATCTCGCGTTCCTTTGCCGCAACCGGGCAATTCGACTGGCGCGGCGAGCGCGTCGACGGCTCGATCAGCGCCGGCGACTTCATCGCGCTGTTGTCGGGTGACCGCTCGGGGCTGAAGGCGCGGCTCGCCAGCGCGCCGCTCAAGCTCGCCTTCGACGGCACAGTCGCCAACCGCACCAGCCTGATGATGGAGGGCACCGCCACCATCGACAGCGTGTCCTTGCGCAACGCGCTGCGCTGGATGGGACAGGCTCCGCCTGCCGGCGGCGGGTTCGGCCGCTTCACGTTGAAGGCGCGCACCAATCTTGTCGGCGGCTCGGTGGCGCTCACCAACGTCAATGTCGAGCTCGACGGCAATGTCGCGGAGGGCGTGATGACCTTCGCCAACAATGGCAGGCAGACGCTGCAGGCGACGCTCGCCGCAGGCAACCTCGATTTCACGCCCTATATCTCGACCTTCCGTCTGCTCGCGAGCGGCCAGCGCGACTGGAACCGGCAGTTGTTCGATCTGAATGCGCTCTCCGCCACCGACCTCGATATGCGCCTGTCGGCAGCGCGGGTGACAGTCGGCTCGACCAGGCTCGGGCGCACCGCGCTCGGCGCCAATTTGCGCAACGGTGCGCTGGCGCTCTCGGTCGCGGAAGCGCAGATGTACGGCGGCATCGCCAAGGGCTCGCTCGGGATCGCGCGCTCCGATGCCGTCGCCGATGTGAAGGCGCAGCTCGAGTTCACCGATGTCGACCTGCAGGCCTGCGCCGGCGAATTATTCGGCATCAGCAAGCTCACCGGCCGCGGCAATCTCAACCTCTCGCTGACCGCCTCCGGCTCCAGCCCGTTCGGACTCGCGCAGTCGCTCGATGGCACGGCGACGCTGAGCGGCCATGATGGTGCGATCGCGGGCTTCAATGTCGAGCAGCTCCTGAAGCGGCTGGAGCGACGGCCTCTGTCCGGCGGCGGCAATTTCCGCTCGGGCACGACGCCTTACGACAATCTGACGATCGCCGTGCGGTTCAATGACGGTGTCGCCACCGCCGAGAACATCCGCCTCGAAGGACCTGCCGCCAAGATCACGCTGACCGGCACCGCCTCGGTGCCGTCGCGCGAATACGATCTGAAAGGCGTTGCCAGCCTGAATTCAGCGCCGAGCGGCAGCAACGGTTTTGACCTTCCGTTCGTGGTACAGGGCCCGTGGGACGATCCGCTGGTGTTCCCGGATCCGGAAAGCCTGATCCGCCGCTCGCCGGCGTCGTCGCGGTTGCTCGATGCGGTGAAGGATCGCAAGACCCGCGACACCGTGCGCTCGGTGATCGAGCGATTCACCGGCGGCGCGCGGCAGCAGCCGGCCGATGCCGCGTCATCCGCGCCGAGCACGCCGACCGCGGCCGAGAACGCCAAGCCGAATTGAACCTTCAGACTTTCGTCGTGGTTCAAGGGCGAGCACGCGACCGGCGAAATGCCAAGATTCCGATGCACCATCTGGATCACGCTGCGGCCATGCGCTAGTCTTTTATCCAACCGGTTAAAAAAGCCGGCATCAAGACAGGGAGAAGAATGTGAGTTTCAAGGTGGGATCCAAGGCTATTGCTGCGCTTTCTTTTGCAGTCGCCGCCATCGGGCTGATCCACGCGACCGCGCCGGCAATGGCGCAGGAAAAGAAGATCACGGTCTGGTGGGGCAAGGGATTTTACAAGTCCGAGGACGACGCGCTCCTCGAGGCGATCAAGAAGTTCGAAGCCAAGACCGGCGTCAAGGTCGAGCTGTCGCAATACGCGATCCAGGACATGATCCCGAAGACGGTGGCCGCGCTCGATTCCGGCACCGTGCCCGACGTCGCCTACTCCGATACGTATGACGTGCAGGCCGGCGGCAAATGGGCGTTCGAAGGCAAGCTCGAGGACCTCTCCGACATCCTGCTGCCGATGAAATCGGCCTTCGCCCCGAACACGCTGGAGACCGCCTACCTCTACAACGACCAGACCAAGAAGAAGGGCTATTACGGCTTCCCGCTGAAGCAGCAGAGCATGCATGTGCAGATCTGGGGCGACATGCTGCAGCAGGCCGGCTTCAAGCCGGGCGACATCCCGACCAAATGGGCGGATTACTGGTCGTTCTGGTGCGACAAGGTGCAGCCGGCGATCCGCAAGGCGACCGGCAACCGCATCTACGGCGTCGGCCAGCCGATGGGCGTGGAATCGACCGACTCGTTCCAGTCGTTCTACACCTTCATGGACGCCTATGACGTCAAGCTCGTCGACGACGACGGCAAGCTGCTTGTCGACGATCCAAAGGTGCGCGACGGACTGATCCACGCGCTGAAGGACTACACCGACACCTACATCAAGGGCTGCACGCCGCCCTCCTCGACGACCTGGAAGGACCCTGACAACAACGTCGCCTTCCACAACAAGACCATCGTGATGACCCACAACTTCACGATCTCGATCGCGGCGAAATGGTTCGAGGATTCCAACAACCAGGCGCTGACACCGGAGCAGCGCGCGGCCGGCAAGAAGGCCTATGAGGACACCATCATCACGGCGTCCTTCCCCAACAAGCCGGACGGCACGCCGATCAAATATCGCTCCGACGTCAAGACCGGCGTGATCTTCGCCGCTGCCAAGAACAAGGCCGAAGGCAAGGAGTTCGTCAAATTCCTGCTGCAGGAGGAGAATCTCGGACCCTATGTCGAGGGTGCGCTCGGCCGCTGGTTCCCGGTCACGGTCGCCGGCCAGAAGAGCCCGTTCTGGCAGGCCGACCGGCATCGCAAGGCGGTCTACACCCAGTTCACCGGCGGCACCACGCCGTTCGATTTCACCAAGAACTACAAGTTCACGATCCTGAACAATGAGAACGTCTGGGCCAAGGCCATGAACCGCGTCGTCAGCGAGAAGGTGCCGGTGGACAAGGCGGTTGACGAACTGATCGCCCGCATCAAGCAGGTCGCGGGCTGATGTCAACAAGGCCGGCCACGGTCGCCGCGGCCGGCCTCCCTGTCACGGCGATGTAGGACGCGATGTAAGACATGGCGATCACGCTTTCCGATCACGCGATCCCGCGCGCACCCCTGTCGTCGCGGCTGTCAACGCCTCAAGTCTGGGGCATCGTGCTGCTTGCGCCCTACCTGCTCGTGTTCCTGGCGTTCGTGCTCTATCCCGTCGGTTACGGGCTATGGCTCGCGCGCCATCCGGAAAGCTATGTCGCGCTCTATAATGACCCGATCTTCGCGCGCGCCGCCGTCAACACGCTGATCTTCCTCGTCATCGGCATCAACGTCAAAATGCTGATCGCGCTGTTCCTGTCGGGCTTCTTCGCCCAGCAGCGCGCCTGGATCAGGTGGCTGTCAGTGCTGTTCATCCTGCCCTGGGCGGTGCCGTCGATCCCGACCATCCTGTCGGTGCGCTTCATGCTCAATCCCGAATGGGGCGTGGTGAACCACATCATCTTCAGCCTGACCGGCGATGACGGCCCGAACTGGCTCAACGATCCCACGGTAGCACTGACCATGGCGATCGGCGTGCACATCTGGAAGTCGCTGCCGTTCTGGACGCTGATCCTGATGACCGGGCGGCTCGCCATCTCCAACGACCTGTTCGAGGCCGCCGCCGTCGACGGCGCGAGCTTTTGGCAGAAATTCCGCTACATCACCTGGCCATCGATGCGGACGCTGTACGTCACCTGCACGCTGCTCTCGATGATCTGGACGCTCGGCGACTTCAACAGCGTCTATCTCTTGACCGGCGGCGGACCGGCCGACCTCACCCATGTGCTGTCGACGCTCGGCATCCGCTATCTCCGGCTCGACCAGCTCAATCTTGCAATGGCCTCGATCGTCTGCGCGCTGCCGCTGGTGCTGCCGCTGGTCTATTTCATGATGAAACGGTTGTCGCGATGAAGCTGCCTACCCTGCGCGAGATCGGCACCGAGGCCAAGCTGCTGCTGATCGGCATCCCCGTCCTGATCTGGACGCTGGTGCCGATCTATCACATGTTCCTGTTCGCGATCTCGCCGAAGGAGGACGCGTTCTCCGGCAAGCTCTGGCCGGATCATCCGACGTTGCACAATTTCGAGATCGTGTTCCGCCAGCAGCATTACTTCTTGCGCGACTTCTGGGTCCAATTCGGCAACTCGACCGTGATTGCGATCGCAACCGGCGCACTGACGCTGTTCATCGCCACTGCCGCGGCGTTCTCGATCTCGCGATTGCGCGCGCCCGGCGGCCGCGCGGTGATGAACCTGGCGCTGTTCACCTATTTCATCCCGGCCGCGTTCCTGGCCGTGCCGATGTACCGTACCATGGGCAATTACGGATTGCTCAACAGTCACTGGTCGCTGATCCTGGCGATGGTGACGATTGCCTCGCCTTACGCGATCTGGGTGCTGAAGCAGGCTTCAGACAAACTGCCGGTCGAACTCGACGAAGCCGCGACCATGGACGGCGCGACCACGCTGCAATTGTTCCGCCTGGTCTATGTGCCCTTGATGATGCCCTCGCTGGTCGCGGTCGGCACCTACGCGATCCTGCTCGCCTGGAACGAATATCTCTACGCGTTCCTGCTGCTGTCGAAGGACACCGATATCACGCTCCCGGTCGCGCTCGGCAACTTCCTTGCCGCCGACGACTCGCCGTGGGAGCTGTTGATGACCACCGGCTTCATCTACGCGCTGCCGCCGGCCGCCATCTACTACGCCTTCAAGCGCTACATGGTTGGCGGCCTCACCGCGGGCGCGGTGAAGTCGTGACTGCTCACAGCGGCGCGGCGCTCTCGCCCTGTGAGCTCGACAGTTTCGAGGCGAACGAGGCGGTCACGATCAGCACCGTGATCAATGCGATGAACAGCGTAGAGATCGCGTTGATCTCCGGCTTCACCCCGAGCCGCACCTCCGAATAGATCCGGATCGGCAGCGTCGCCGAGCCGGGACCGGTGGTGAAGCTTGCGATCACGACGTCGTCGAGCGACAGCGTGAAGGCGAGCATCCAGCCCGCGACAATGGCAGGAAGGATCAGGGGCAGCGTCACCATCAGGAATGCCTTCACCGGATTGCAGCCGAGGTCCATCGCGGCTTCCTCCAGGCTGCGGTCGAGCGAAGTAAGACGTGACTGCACCACCACGGTGACGAAGCACATGGTCAGCGTGGTGTGCGCGATGGCCACCGTCCAGAAGCCACGCTCGGCGTTCAGCGCCACGAACAAGAGGAGCAGCGACAGTCCGGAGATCACCTCCGGCATCACCAGCGGCGAATAGAGCATGCCGGAGAACAGCGCACGGCCCACGAAGCGTTCGCCGCGCGCCAGGCCTATGGCCGCGAGCGTGCCGAGCAGCGTCGCCAATGTCGCGGATACGGCGGCGACGCGCAGGCTCATCCAGGCGGCCTCGAGCATGGCGCGGTCGTTGAAGAACTCGACGTACCAGCGCAGCGACCAGCCGCCCCATACGTTCACCAGCCGCGACGCATTGAACGAAAAGATCACGAGGATCACGATCGGCAAATACAGGAACGCAAGCCCGAGCGCCAGTGCGGTCATGTTGAAGCGCGAAAGCCGGTTCACGGTGCGTGCCATCAGCGTCCGCCCTCGACCTGCCGGCGCTGCAGCCGGTCATAGAGCAGGAGCGGCGGCACCAGCAGGAGCAACAGCGCAATCGCAACTGCAGACGCCACCGGCCAGTCCTTGTTGGTGAAGAATTCGAGCCAGAGCGTCTGGCCGATCATCAGCGAATTGGAGCCGGCCAGAAGATCGGGGATCACGAACTCGCCGACGATCGGAATGAAGCACAGCAGGACCCCTGCCCCAACGCCCGGCAGCGACAGCGGAAAGGTCACGAGCCAGAAGGCCTTCCGCGGCGAGGCGCCGAGATCTTCGGCAGCCTCCAGCAGCGCGCGGTCCATCTTCGCGAGCGTGGCGTAGAGCGGCAGGATCATGAACGGCAGATAGGAATAGACGATGCCGATATACATCGCGGTGTCGGTCGAGAGCCAGACGACCGGCTCGGACAACAAATGCAACGCGACCAGGATCCGGTTGAGCAAGCCGTCATGCTGCAAGATGTTGATCCAGGCATAGATGCGGATCAGGAATGAGGTCCAGAACGGCACGATGACCAGGACCATCGCGACACCCTGCCAGCGCTGCGGCAACCGCGCCATGCCATAGGCGATGGGATAGCCGATCACGAGCAGGATCAGCGTCGAGGTCACGGCGACGACAAGGCTACGCAGATAGGACAGGATGTAGAGATTGTCCAAAACCAGCAGCCTGAAATTTTCCAGCGACAGTTGCTCGAACGCGCCCTTGAACGCTCCCCACCCTTCGCTCAGATCGAACACCGGCGTATAAGGCGGCTGTGCGATCGCGGTCTGCGACAGGCTGATCTTCAGCACGAAGCCGAACGGCACCAGGAAAAACACCGCCATCCAGAGATATGGCGCGATGGCGGCATAGCGCGCCGGACGGGCAAAGATACGGCGCGTGCTCATTGCTCGAGCACCACACCGTCGTCGGGCGCGAACCACGCCGCCACGCGCTCGCTCGAGCCGTAGCCGTCCACGTCATGCCGCGCGGTATTGACCATCACCGAGCGCACAATGGCACCATTGTCGAGCCTGATCCTGTAGGCGGTGAGGCCGCCGAGATAGTTGATCTCCGCGACCTCGCCCTCGAACCGATTGATCGCCCGCAACGCGTCGGCGCCCGACGCCAGTCCGCGCCGTGACAATTTGATCTTCTCGGGCCGGATCGCGACGGTGACGATTTCTTTCGTCACCGTCTGGCGCGGTTCGGCCACCGTGATGATCCCTGCTTCGCGCGTCGTGACCTTCAGCCTGCCCTGCTCGCGGGAGATGACCTGCCCCTCGAACAGATTGACGTCGCCGACGAACTCGGCGACCCAGCGCGAGGCCGGCGCCTCATAGAGGTCGCGCGGAGTCGCGACCTGCGCCAGGCGGCCGGCGTCCATCACCCCGATCCGGCTCGCCATCGTCATCGCCTCTTCCTGGTCATGGGTGACGATGATGAAGGTCATGCCAAGGCGGCGCTGCAGTTCCATCAATTCTGCCTGCGTGCTCTCGCGCAGTTTCTTGTCGAGCGCGGCCAAGGGCTCGTCGAGCAGCAGCACCTGCGGCCGACGTGCCAGCGAGCGCGCCAGGGCCACACGCTGCCGCTGTCCACCCGAAAGCTGGTCGGGCTTGCGCTTCTCCATCCCGTCGAGCTTGACGAGCGCCATCATCTCGGCGACGCGCGTGGCGATCTCGGCGCGCGCCATGCCGGCGCGCCTCAGGCCGAATGCGATGTTGTCATGCACCGAGAGGTGCGGAAACAACGCATAGTTCTGGAACATCATGTTGACGGGCCGCTCATGCGGCATCACCTGCGCGATGTCTTGGCCAGAAAGCAGGATGCGTCCCTCGTCCGGGGTCTCGAATCCAGCCAGCATGCGCAACAGCGTGGTTTTGCCGCAGCCGCTCGGGCCAAGCAGGGCGAAGAATTCGCCGGCGCGGATATCGAGCGAGAGCTGATTGACCGCGCTGAAGTTGCCGAACCTTTTCGTCACGCCCTCGATGCGCAGCAGCGGCATAGCGGTTACCCTCTGCGGCACAGTGTTTTCCGTCGTCGACCTGTTTTTAGCCTTCGCCAGTTCCTCAGCCATGATTCCCTTTAGCCCGGTCGTGACCGCAAGCTAGCGGCGGATCGCCACTGGCTCAACCGCCTCACGCGGCGTCATCAGCAATATTGTTGCCATACGCGCCTCTGCTAGACTTCGCCCTCACGTCAGGAGGACGACTGATGCACCGGGACCGCTACGACTTGCCGTTGACGACCGCTTCCGATCGCGCCGCGGCGCTCTATCGTGACGGCATCGACCGTATCCTTGCGGCCTGGCACGGAGCGGATGCGGCCCTCGACGCAGCCATCGCCGAGGATCCCGATTTCGCGCTGGCGCATGTGGCGCGCGCCCGCGTCCATCAGATCAACATGGAAGGCGCGGCGGCCCGGGCCAAGGCAGCAAAAGCCCGCCAACTGGCCGCGACCGCAAGCCGGCGCGAGCAGCGGCATGTCGAGATCGTGGCCGCGGTCGTCGAAAGCCAGACCAAGCAGGCATTGCAAGGTGCCGAACAGCACCTCACGGAATTTTCGCGCGATGCGCTGATCCTGTCGCTGCTGCTCGGCGCCTTCGGCCTCTACGCTTTCTCGGGGCGCCCCGATCATGACACGGCGCGGCTTTCGATCTGCGAGCGCTACGCAAGAGACTATGGCGAGGACTGGTGGTTCCTCACCTATCTCGGCTGGTCGCGAACCGAGGCGGGCGACGTCGTCACCGGCCGTGACACGACCGAGCGCGCTTATCGGATGAAGCCGGCAAATGCCAGCGCAGCCCACGCCCTGTCGCATGCGCTGTTCGAGCAGGGTGATGCCACAGAAGGCCGCGCCTTCCTGTCCGGCTGGCTGCCGGCCCACGACCGGGTGAGCTTCCTGCAGGGACACCTTGCCTGGCACCTGGCATTGATCGCGCTCGAGGATGGCGACACTGACGGCGCGCTCGACATTTATGAGCGGCACATCAGACCGCACGGACGGCCCTATCCGCCGCTGAACATCCTGACGGATACCGCCTCATTGCTATGGCGGCTCTCGCTGACAGGAAAGACCGGGCTTGAATCGCATTGGCAGGAAGTTGCCGCCTACGGTGACAAATTCTTCCCGAAAGCCGGCGCGCATTTTGCCGACGTCCACCAGGCATTGGCTGCCGCGGCGGCCAGCGGCGGCGCTCTGGAGGTAAGGCTTGCAGAAATGGAGGCGCGGCACGCCGAGGGCAAGCTGGCGCCCGGCGCTTCCGCGATCGGTCTCTGCCGCGGCACCCAGGCATTCGCGTCGGGCGACAACGACGGCGCCGTCCGCATACTCGAGCCGTTGATGCCGGAACTGGTACGGATCGGCGGCAGCCACGCCCAGCGCGAGCTTTGGGAGGATACGTTCATCGTGGCCTGTCTTCGCGCAGAACGCGGCGAGAAGGCGACAAGGTTGATCGCCGAACGGCTGCACCGGCGTCCATCCCATCGCGACGAAGCGTGGTCGCGGGAAGCAGGTCGAGACAGGGCCCTCAGCTAGGGCGTGAACTTCGCCAAGACACGGCGGGTCGTCCGGCCGCTCGCACATCAAGATGGAGTCGGAAGTCGATGCTCAGGGGGATTTCCTGCTGACGATTCCGTCGCTTTCGAGGGCCTGAGCGATCTGCTCGAGGATCGCCTCTGTCGAGTCCGCGCCTGATGCCGGACCCGGGTTTGCCAAACTGCTCTGCGCTGGAGCCGGCTGCTGGTCCAGGGACTTGTCCACCTTCGGTATCAGCTCGCCGAGTTCCTGCTCGACGCGGCTCCAATCTCGCTTGTCCACGGCAACCTCCGCACTGACCATTGCAAGGCTACAGCGGGAGGCCTTATGCGAAAAAGTAAAAGACGTCCGATGGTTAAAACCGGCCTAAGCCGCCACGAGGACAGTACGCCCACGATGGCAGGCTGAAGTTTGAAGAAGCCCGCGGACATCTCTCCCGCTTTATGAGTACGCGCCTGGATCATGATCCGATTAGACCGAATCGGATCATGATCTCAGCTCTTTGTTCGAGCATGATCTTTTCGGAAAACCGGTTTCCACTTTTCCGGATCATGCTCTAGCTCCAAAGTCTCGTTCGCCATCAACGCCGCGAGCGCCCAGGGGTCAGGCTCGGGTGAAGAAAATGCGTCTAGCGAGACGATCCGGTCTTGCGGACAAGCTCGACGACATTGCTGGGGTCACCGACAAACGCCGCGTACTGGCCGACCGGCGCCGGCTTGCCGATCAGATAGCCCTGCACCGCGTCGCAGCCCTCCTTTGCCAGGAAGCCGAGTTGCTCCTCGGTTTCCACGCCCTCGGCGACGATCAACATCTGCAGGCCGTGACCGAGATCGATGACGGCGCGGACGATCGCCGCCGATTGCGGATTACGGCCGAGATTGATGACAAAGGCGCGGTCAATCTTGATCTTGTCGAAAGGAAACGCCTGCAGATAGCTCAGCGAGGAGTAGCCGCTGCCAAAATCGTCCATCGAGATGCGCACGCCGAGCGCCTTCAGCCGCCTGAGCAGGGCAAGGCCGCGATCGAAATCCTCGATCAGCACGCCCTCGGTAATTTCGAGCTCGAGCCTGTCCGGCCGCAAGCCGGTTTCGAGCAGGATCGAATGCACGAGGCCGACCAGGTCGCCGTGCATGAACTGCGCCGGCGAGAGGTTGACCGCGATCTGCAGCGGCTGCTTCCAGGAGGCCGCTTCGCGGCAGGCCTCGCGCAGGATCCATTCGCCCATCTCGACGATCAGGCCGCCTTCTTCCGCAAGCGGAATGAAATCGGCGGGCGAGACGAAGCCGCGCGTCGGATGCTGCCAGCGCGCCAGGGCCTCGAAACCGATCACGCCGCTCTCGGCCACCGTTGCGCCTGCCGCAGCCAGCGGCTGGTAGTAGAGCGACAATTCGCCGTTCCTGATCGCGGCGGAGAGGTCCTGATGCAGCACGCGCCGGTCGCGGATCTGCTGGTCCATTTCCGGCTCGTAGATCGAGATCGTACCACGCGACTTCGCCTTCGCCCGGAACAGCGCCGCGCCGGCATTGGCGAGCAGCGAGGCAGCATCCGAGCCATTGTGCGGGAATACCGAGATGCCTGCGGTGACACCGGTGCGAACCGATTTGCCGTCGATCGAGAATTCCTTCGCGAGCGCTTCCGCTACCTGCTCGGCTAGGACGATACCGGCAGCCGGCTGCTTGCCGTCGATGATCAGGCCGAACTCGTCGCCGGAGAGGCGCGCCACCACGCCGCCG
This sequence comes from Bradyrhizobium sp. USDA 10063, assembly GCF_054063735.1. Taxonomy (NCBI): domain Bacteria; kingdom Pseudomonadati; phylum Pseudomonadota; class Alphaproteobacteria; order Hyphomicrobiales; family Nitrobacteraceae; genus Bradyrhizobium; species Bradyrhizobium sp. USDA 10063. The sequence continues at coordinate 4,408,126 of NZ_JBSSGP010000002.1, forward strand.
CGCGCCGAGGTCTGCAGGCGCTGGGCCACCTCGATCAGCAGTTTGTCGCCGACGGCGTGGCCAAACACGTCGTTGATCTCTTTCAGGCCGTCGAGGTCGACGCAAAGCACGGCGAATTCCTCGTCGGTGCCGCCACAGGCCTCGATCATCTGCGCCAGTGCCTGCAGGAAGGCGGCGCGGTTCGGCAGGTCGGTCAAACCATCGTGATAGGCCATATGGGCCATGCGCGATTCGGTCTGACGCCGATCGGTGACGTCTTCATGCGTCTTGATCAGGTATTGCGGCTCGCCATGCTCGTCGAGCACGGTCATGCGGCGGGTCAGGAACAGCCGCAAGCCATCCTTGGTCGAGATCGGATGTTCCTCGGTGAGCAGGCCGCGTTTCTTGATCGCGGCCTCGTCGCGCGCGATGATCAGCTTGGCCTCGCGCGGATTGAAGATGTCGGTTGCGGTCAGGCCGGTGGCATCCTCGCGCCGTCGGTTGAGGATGGTCTCGGCCGAACGGTTGGCGAGCAGGTATCGGCCGTCACTGACGCGCTCGACGATCAGCGAGACGGGAATATTGTCGACCACGAGTTCGAGGAACTTCTTGGCGTTCTCCAATTCCCGCGACAGCGAGCGGCGGTCGGTGACGTCATCGAACAGCGCGATCAGGAATTCCGGCTCACCGTGCTCGTTGCGCGCGATCACGCGGTTGGAGGCGAGAATGCGCCGCTCCGAGCCACGCTCGACCCAGAACTCGTTGCGGAAGAAGCCTTGCGGCGCCTCAAGCGCCGCCTTGTCGGCGGCGGCGATGCTGGCGGCGGTCTCGGCACGAAATATCTCGTCGGCGCGCTTGCCGACGATGCGATCGCGCGAGAAGCGCGAGAACCGCTCGAAGGCGCGGTTAGCGAAGATGTAGCGGCCATCCTCGATGTTTTTTGCAGCCACGCAGACCGGCACGTTGTCGAGCACCGATTCCAGGAACTGGGTCGTGGATGCGAGCTTGCGCGACAGTTGCCGCTGGTCGGTGCAATCCTCGTGCGTCGCGATCGATCCGCCATTGGGCAGCCCGAAATGCCGGACCACGACCGATTTGCCGTTGGGCAGTTCCGTCACCATCCCTTCGGGCTTGGCGGCCCGGATGTAGAACTCCGCAGGGGTTACATCCATCAAACCGCGCCTGTAGCGCATTTCCAGCAGTTCGGGCCCGGTCATATCGCGCGGTATGTCGGCGCGCGACAGGCCGTAGATCTCGAGATAGCGGTCGTTGCAGAACACGATCCGCTTTTGCGCATCGGTCATCACCACGCCCTGGTTCAGGTGGTTGAGGGCGGAGCTGACGAAGGCATTGCGCCGGAGCTGTACCCGCTGCGCCCTTCGCAGCGCCGACAGCACCGAGAGCGTGATCGCACCCAGGAAGGAGGCGACGACGGTGCCGCCGATCAGAAACTCCCACAGCAGGTCGGGCGCAAGCGAGCCGATATAGCTCGATGGTGCAAAGCCGGCTGACGCCGCGAGAGCCGGTCCAGCCGGCGCAATCGCAGCAACAAGACACACGACGGCCAGCGCCGGAATCAGTGTCCTCCCGCCTGCCTGCCCCTTCTTGCCAGCCATTCCGTCACCTTGCGGATTTCCGCATTACAGTGTCTGGCGTTGGCAGTTTGGATCGGGTAAACGCCGCGTGATGCAACCGGAAAATGTGACTTAATTTGGGGCAATTGCCCTGACATGATTAATGCCACACTAATGCCGGTACGCCACGAAGCCCATTTCGAGGCGATCCGGGGCGTTGCTACGAAGGCGCGGATGGACAACAACCAACAGAACCTTATTCGCGCCGATTCCCGGACTTGAAGGATCCATGGACAGAGTTGATTGCGTCGTCATCGGAGCGGGTGTGATCGGGCTTGCCGTCGCACGCCGCCTCGCACAGGCAGGGCGCGAAGTGATCGTGCTGGAAGCCGCCGAGGGAATCGGCACCGTGACCTCCTCGCGTAACAGCGAGGTGATCCACGCCGGCATCTACTACCGCGCCGGCAGCCTGATGGCGCGGATGTGCGTCAGCGGCAAGCATGCGCTTTACCGCTATTGCGAGGACCACGGCGTCCCCTATCGCAATTGCGGCAAGCTGATCGTCGCGACCACGCCGAAAGAGACCGAGAAGCTGCAATCGATCCGCGCCCATGCCGAGGCCAATGGCGTGCTCGACATGGAGCTGCTTTCCGGCGAGGCCGCTCGCGCGCTGGAGCCCACGCTGAACTGCGACGCGGCGCTGCTGTCGCCGTCCACCGGGATCATCGACAGCCACGCCTACATGCTCTCGCTCAGGGGCGATGCGGAGGCTGCCGGCGCAGCATTCGCGTTCCACACCCCGCTGCTCCGCGCCAAAGCCGCGACCGGCCGGATCGAGATCGAGGCCGGCGGCGAGGCGCCGATGACGCTGGAATGCGACCTGCTCGTCAATGCCGCAGGCCTCGGGGCGCCGGCGGTCGCGCGCGGGATCGAGGGCATGCCACTGGAATTGATCCCATGCGCCTATCTCGCCAAGGGAAACTATTTCAGTTGCAGCGCGCGGGCGCCGTTTTCGCGGCTGATCTACCCGGTCCCCGAGCCCGGCGGGCTCGGCGTGCACCTCACCCTCGACATGGCCGGGCAGGCCCGCTTCGGCCCGGATGTGGAATGGGTGGAGAGCATCGATTACGCCGTCGATCCGGCACGCGCGGACCGCTTCTATCCGGCGATCCGCAAATACTGGCCCGGACTGCCCGATGGCGCGCTGATGCCAAGCTATTCCGGGATCCGGCCGAAGATTGTTCCACCGGCGGTTGCAACGCAGGATTTCCTGATCCAGGGGCCGTGCGATCACGGCGTCACCGGATTGATCAATCTGTTTGGTATCGAATCGCCCGGGCTGACGTCGTCGCTCGCGATCGCCGATTACGTCGGCGAACTCGTGTGAGCAGCCGCAGCAATATCATCTCGCGCGGATGAGCGCTTCGGCGCCCATCCGGCATGAAGAGATGTGCGTTGCGATATGTTACTCGGGGGACTGGCTAGTGGAAGGTCTCGTCGGCGGATTGTTTCAACCGTTGGATCTCGTCCTTGACCATCAATTTGCGGCGCTTGAGTTCGGTGATTTGCAGGTCGTCTGTAGATAGGTGCAGGAGCGCTTCGTGCAGTTCGCTTTCGAGAATTTTGTGCTTGCGTTCCAGTTCGACCAGATGCGCCTGTATCGCCATTACGAAATCTCCTCGGCGGGTTAAACCTCAATTTCGATCAGGACAAACAAGTGTACACCAGTCAGATTATCTGTCGATGGGGATTGCGAATCAGCGCTGCGACTATTTCGGATTTATCTGTAACGGAACGTGCGTATGGAACCGTCTTAACTTGCGCGGCGAGCGTGGAGGGAGGATATTTCGGCACGCGGATACTAAGCGATCCGGCCACAACCTTACCGTGCCTATTTTTTAGTACACAGCCATGACCGAAGAAGAGCGCGAACTCCACGCAGAGCTTGCACGGCTGCAGCAGGAGCACCGCGATCTCGACGCGGCCATCGACGCGCTGCATCAGTCGCCGGCGCCGGATCTCTTGATGGTGCAGCGGCTCAAGAAGCGCAAGCTGCAATTGCGCGATCGCATCGCCTTCATCGAGGATCAGATCACGCCCGACATCATCGCGTGACGCGTTGGCTTTCTCCACTTCGTCATTCCGGGGCGCGCAAAGCGCGAGCCCGGGAATGACGAGACGAGAGAATTTGCCCCTGCTTTGCCGACAGCGCACGTTGGCTCGCTGTCCCCGACATCCACAGGCACCTGGCACGATCGATCACAAGCCGCCTTGAGGCGCTTCCGCCCCTCTTGACTCCACTAGAACAAAATAAGAACATTGTGCGGCCGCCCAGCCAGAACCGGAAGGAATATCGCCATGCCCGTGCCGTCATTATTCTCCGACAACAACCGCTACGAAGTGGCCTGCGACCAGGCGATCGCGATGTGCGACGGCAATCTGCGCAGCACCATCAAGGCGCTGATCATGGCCAACGAATTCCTCGAGACCGAGGTCGCGGAATTGCAGGACGCGCTCGCGACCTGTTTTGCGCAGGCGAAGAACGACGCCGCCTGAGGGGAGCCAACCTGAGGCAAGCCAGGGAGCACGCCTGTGGCCGATATCACCTATTACGTTGCGCTGCCTTTCGTGCAGGACGATCGCGGTGAATTGGTCGCGGGCAATGCCGAGGAGTGCCAGAGCGCCGCGACCGCGCTGCGGCGCGCCGAGATGATGTCGCGGATGCCGGGCAGCATCGGTGCGGTCGCTTTCAGCCGCACCGGCGATCCCATGATCGGCGAGTTCGGCGATGCGCGGCTGTTGCGGAAATTCGGCAACGTGCCGGACGATCTCAGCGGCCTGTGAAGCCGGTCGCTACCAGAGCGTTTTCGAGCGAAGTGGACACCGGTTCGCGTGAAGAACCGGTTCGCGTGAAGAAAACGCGTCAAAACTAGAATCTAGAGCTTCGGTTCTGATTCAATCAGAACCGAAAATGCTCTGGTCCACCACTTCGTGCCGCCGCTGCGCCTTGCGCACATACATCGCGCTGTCCGCCTCCTCCAGCGCGCGGCTCGCGTCGGAGTGCGGACCGAGGATCGCAACGCCGGCGGAGGCGCCCGCGCTGACGCTGCGGCCACCGAAATCGAAGGTGAGGCGATCGATCGATTGCTCGAGCGTCGCGGCCTTGGCCTTGGCGTCGGTCTCGCTCAGGTTCCAGAGCAATACCGCGAACTCGTCGCCGCCGAGCCGTCCGACCACGTCCGAGGCACGCACCTGGCCGGTAACCGTCTTCACGATCGCCTTCAGCACCGCGTCGCCGGCGGCATGGCCATAGGTGTCGTTGATCGGCTTCAGGCGGTCGACGTCGAGCATCACCAGCGCGCCGCTGGCGTGATAGCGCTTGATATAGGCGATCGAACGGTTCAGTTCGCGCTCGAAGCCGCGCCGGTTCAGGATATCCAGCAGGAAGTCGGTCTCCGCGGACGCTTGCAGTTCCGCAATCTGTGCCTGCGCTGTAGCCAGTTCCGCCTTGAGGCGGCGGATTGTCGCCTTGGCCTCGGCCAATGCCGTGGACGGCGCCGGGGCGGGCGCGGCTTGGGCCCGGCGTGGCGCAATCTTGCGCGCGGCCGCGCTTTTGCTTTTCGCGGCCCCGGATGCAGCCGCCCTCTTCTTCTTTTTCATAAGCATCCTTGTTGAGGCCCGCTGATGAGGCTTGCCCGCATTCACCAAGACAGGATAGTCCATTCCGGATTCCTTGCCACGCCTTGGATCAGTGACGGGCCGCTCCTATAATCCGGCCCATGCTTCTGGATTCCCGATCAGAATTGACGACATGCCCGCCGCAATAGCCATCATCATGGGAAGCCAGTCGGACTGGGAGACCATGGGCCACGCCGCCGAAACGCTCACCGCCCTCGGGCTCGCGTTTGAGGCGCGGATCATTTCCGCCCATCGCACCCCGGACCGGCTGTATGCGTTCGCCAAGGGCGCCAAGGCGGCCGGATTCAAGGTCATCATCGCCGGTGCCGGCGGCGCCGCGCATCTGCCGGGCATGACCGCGGCGCTGACGGAACTCCCGGTGTTCGGGGTTCCCGTCGAATCCAAGGCGCTGTCGGGCGTCGATTCGCTGTATTCGATCGTGCAGATGCCGGCCGGTATCCCGGTCGGCACGCTGGCGATCGGAAAATCGGGCGCCATCAACGCGGCGCTGTTGGCGGCGAGCGTGCTCGCGCTGAACGACCCGGCGCTGGCAACGCGCCTTGCCGCCTGGCGCAAGGAACAGACCGACGCGGTCAAGGAGCATCCGGAGGCATCGGCGTGACGGCTTCGACAGCAGTGAAGCTGAAGCCGGGTGACACCATCGGAATTCTCGGCGGCGGACAGTTAGGCCGGATGCTGGCGATGGCCGCGGCTCGGCTCGGCCTCAAATGCCAGGTATTCTCGCCCGATCCGGATTCGCCCGCCTTCGACGTGGTGCAGCACGCGACCTGCGCGGAATTCGCCGACGTCGAGGCGCTCGAACTGTTCGCCAATGACGTCGACGTGATCACCTACGAATTCGAGAACGTGCCGTCCGGGACCGCCCTGGTGCTGGCGGCGCGCCGCCCGGTCCTGCCATCGCAGAAGATCCTGGAGACCACGCAGGACCGGCTGATCGAGAAAGATTTCATCACCCGGCTCGGCATCGGCACCGCCGATTATGCCGACGTCTCCTCGCTCGAAACCCTGCGCGCCGCAATTGCGCGCATCGGCCTTCCCGCCGTGATCAAGACGCGCCGCTTCGGCTATGACGGCAAGGGCCAGGCGATGGTCCGCGAGGGCGATGACATCGACCAAGTCTGGGAAGAGCTCGGCACCAAATCCGCGATTCTCGAAGCCTTCGTGCCGTTCGAGCGTGAAATCTCCGTGATCGCCGCACGCTCCTCCGACGGTCAGGTCGAATGTTTCGACGTCACCGAGAACGAGCACCGCGATCACATCCTGAAGATCTCGCGCGCGCCGGCAGCGGTCCCGGGCGAGCTCGCCGCGCAGGCGCTATCGGTTGCGGAGAAGATCGCGCATGCGCTGAATTATGTCGGCGTACTCGGGGTCGAAATGTTCGTGGTGGCGGGCAAGGACGGTCCGACCGTGCTGGTCAACGAGATCGCGCCGCGGGTTCACAATTCCGGGCACTGGACGCTCGACGGCGCCTCGATCTCGCAGTTCGAGCAGCACATCCGCGCCATCGCCGGGTGGCCGCTCGGCAAGCCGATCCGCCATGGCGCGGTGACCATGACCAACCTGATCGGCGACGACATCCTGAGCTATGAGGAATGGCTGACAGTGCCCGGCGCAACCGTGCACCTCTACGGCAAGGGCCCACCGCGGCCTGGCCGCAAGATGGGCCATGTCACGGAAGTTGCGCCGGCAGACAGGACGTAACCGCCTGCCGGTGCCTTGAGTTCAGCCTGATATCAAGCCGTCCTTGCGCCTTCGACGATGCCGGTCGGCTCCTCGCTCAGCCAGCGATAGAGCACCCCGCCGAGCGCGCCGCCGATCAGGGGCGCCACCCAGAACAGCCAGAGCTGCGCCAGCGCCCAGCCGCCGACGAACAATGCGGGCCCGGTGCTGCGTGCCGGGTTCACCGAGGTGTTGGTGACGGGAATGCTGACCAGATGGATCAGCGTCAGCGCGAGCCCGATCGCGAGCGGCGCAAAGCCCGCAGGCGCCCTGCCATGGGTCGCGCCCATGATGATGAACAGGAACATCATCGTCATCACCACCTCGGTGATGAAGCAGACCAGCAGGTTATATTGCCCGGGCGAATGCGCGTCATAACCGTTGGACGCAAAGCCCTTGGCGACGTCGAAGCCGGGCGCGCCGCTCGCGATCAGATAGAGCACTCCCGCGGCGACGATCGCGCCAACCACCTGCGCGATCACATAGGGCAGGATCTGGCCGGCGGGAAAACGCCCGCCGGCGGCAAGCCCGACGGTGACGGCTGGATTGAGGTGGCAGCCGGAGATATGGCCGATCGCATAGGCCATGGTGACGACGCTCAATCCGAACGCCAGTGACACACCGACCAGGCCGATTCCGACTTGCGGAAAGCCAGCGGCGATCACGGCGCTGCCGCATCCCGTAAATGTGAGCCAGAAGGTGCCGATCGCCTCGGCGGCATATTTTTGTGTGTCCATACCAGTTCTCCCGTTATTTTGTTTCCCGGAGCCGGCAAAAGCTGCAGGAGCGGCCAAGCATTTGGCACCGAATCACCCAAATCAGGGCCGCCAAGTGGCAATTTCGCCCCATTTCGTGGCTTTACTTGGCCCTTCACCGTGCTTCACCGGTGGACATTTGCGATTTTGTCTGATACATGCGCGCGCCTAGGGTTAAGGGTCTGGCCTTTTGCCGACCTTGGCTTTGCCAGATTTCCGAACCGATCAATCGAAAAGAGGATGCCGCGTGCAGGTTCTCGTCCGCGATAACAATGTCGATCAAGCCCTGAAGGCGCTCAAGAAGAAGATGCAGCGCGAGGGCATTTTCCGCGAGATGAAGCTCCGCGGTCATTATGAGAAGCCTTCCGAGAAGAAGGCCCGCGAGAAGGCCGAAGCCGTGCGCCGCGCCCGCAAGCTGGCGCGCAAGAAGCTGCAGCGCGAAGGCCTGTTGCCGATGAAGCCGAAGCCGGTGTTCGGCGCCGGCGCAGGTGGTGACCGCGGCGCCGGTGGACGTGGTGGCCCGGGCGCCGGCCGCGGTCCGCGCTGATCGCACTTCTGTAAAGCTCGGAAAATGAAAACGCGGGCCCGGGCGGTCCGCGTTTTGCTTTTTGACCGGTGCATTTTGCGCCGCGCCCGGCTACGAATACGGAATTGCAGACGCGAGCATTTCCATTACGCGAGCAGTTCCGTTGATGGCGTTTCCGGCCTCCCGCCCCCGTTCTGGAGCTTCGCCCTTTCCGCGCCTGATGGCGCGGCCGGCGATCCTGCTTACTGTGTTGCTTGGCGTCGCCTTGGGCGGCTGCTCATTCGACCTCGGATCATGGGGATCGGGCAACGACAGGCCCAGGCAGGTCGCCGCCGAAAAGCCGACCGGCAGTGTCAGCCCCCAGAACATCAGCGACGCCAAGCAGCACGCGACGCGGGGCCAGGAGTTCGCGCGATCCTTCAAGACCGAACAGGCGCTCGCCGAATTCGAACAGGCGCTCGCGCTGGACCCCTACAACACGCAGGCGCTCTATGGCCGCGGCCTGATCTATCAGGGCCAGAACCAGCACCAGCAGGCGATCGAGGATTTCACCGCAGCCAGCGGTCTGGCGCCGCAGCGCGCAGAACCGTTGCTGGCGCGCGCCAGCAGCTATCTCGCCCTCAACAAGGCCAAGGAAGCGACCGCCGATCTTGACGAAGCGGTACAGGCCGATCCGAACAGCGCCGAGGCCTGGTCGGTGCGCGGCGAGGCCTATGAGAGGCTCGGCGACAAAAGCAAGGCGGCGGCTTCGTATAGCCGTGCGATCATATTGCGGCCCAGAGACGAAACCGCTCGCAGCGGCCTCGCGCGCACCGGCGGTTAGACCTTAAACGCGCGTGCTCTCTCCCGTGTCGTCCCGGGCAAGCGGAGCGCGACCCGGGACCCAAAACCACAGGGTTGCGTTTTGCGATGACTCGGACTGACAGCCTGCTAACCACAAAATCCTGTGGTTATGGGTCCCCGCTTTCCGCGGGGACCCATCGCGTTTGTGGAGGCAATGAGCAGCCTGCGCGATTCAAATCAGTTATTTCGGCAGGACGGCGTGGAACACCGATTTCATCGACGACAGCATGTCCTCGCCTATGTTGGGGCGATCCTTGGCCGGTTCGGCGGCCTCGGCGCGCAAATCCAGCGGCGGACGCGCCGGGATTTCGGCCGGCGGGGTCGGGCGATTCGGATCATCGGTCGCATCTGCCTGATAGGGAGGCCTGGGTTGCGAGGTCTGGCCCCACGCTTCGCTCGGCGGCGTCGATACCATGATTGGCGGCGGCAGTGGCCGCAACGAGGGCGCGGTTACGACCCGGGACGCTTCCGGCACGCGCGGCACCTCCGTCACGCGTGCCGTCTCTTGCACACGCGGGGCGCCATCACCGCCGCCGCGCAGCCGCTCGATCGCGGCGCGCGCGAGATCATTGGCGTCGCGGCGCTCTTCCGGCGCAGCCACGGCCTCAGTCTGTGTCGGCGGAGCGACCGCCTGACCCGGCGCAGCGGGCGCGGCGGCCGGCGCGGGAGCAGTCTGGCCCGGCGGCGGCGTGACTTTGGCCACCGTCTTTTCACGCGTCGCCGGCTGATGACGGCGCGGCTCGGCAGGGATGCTCGCGGTCTCCGCGGGCGCATCTGGGGACTTGCTGTCGGCCGATTTTTCCTGCGCTTTGTCTTGCGGCTTCTCGGTCACCGTGGCCTTCTCGGACGCCGTGCGCTCCATCAACGTGCGCTCGGACATGCCCCTGGCCTTCACGCCAGCTTCGGGGAGATTGGAGACCTCGGCAGGCTTTTCGACGGGCTTGCTCGCGGCGGCCGCCTTCGGCTGCGCGGTCGAAACAGCGGCGGCGGCCGGCGCCTCCGGTTTGGCTACGATGTAATGGTTAACGATGTAGGCCCCGATGACCGTCGCAGCCACCGAGGGAAAGATGTCGACGACGAATTTCGTCAGGTATTTCAGCATTGCCAACCACTCCCCGCCGGGCAGTTAGATGCGGGAACTTTGAGGCACATTGAGGGATCAACTGCGACGGATCAATGGCAATCGGCCTGTTCCGGCGATCACGGATGCTTACGGCTTGAGTTCAATCTCGAGGAAGACGATCTCCGTAGAGGTTTCGTTAAGCACATCGTGCTCCACCCCAGCTTTGCGGAAATACGACTTGCCGACGCCGAGCTGGGCCTTCGACCGCTCGCCACCGGGCGCCACGATGGTCATCTCGCCCGCGGTCACAGGCACGATCACATAGTCCATCTCATGGATATGACGCCCGGTCGCACTGCCCGGCGCCAGCCGCCATTCGGTGACGCGGACCTCGGGGGTATCGACCTGGACGTCGGATTTGGCGGCAAGCATCGTCATTGTCTCCTTAGAGCATGATCCGGAAAAGTGTGAAGCGGTTTTCCCTCGCGACAAACGCGAAGCGTTTGCGCGGAGATTATGCTCAAACAATAACCTAAAGCATGATGATGATTCATCCCCATCTCATCGCGCTTTAGGGCAGGAATTCCAGGAACAGGAATACGGCAAATACCACCAGATGCACCACGCCGAACAGGATGTTGGTGCGGCCGGTGCCGAAGGTCAGCATGCTCAGCAGGAAGGTGAGCAACAACAGCACCGTGCTCTGGGCGCTAAGCCCGAGCACAAGCTCTTTGTCCAGCATGTAGGTGGCGATGCCAACCGCCGGGATCGTCAATCCGATGGTCGCAAGCGATGAGCCGAGCGCAAGATTGATGCTCTTCTGTAAATCATTGTTGCGGGCGGCGGAAGTCGCTGCAACGCCCTCCGGCATGAGGATCAGAAGCGCGACCACCAGGCCTGCGAAGGCCGGCGGCGCGCCGATCATCGCCGCGGCGGCATCGATGACGAGCGAAAACTTCTTTGACAGCAGCACGACGGCAAGGAGGGAAATAAGGAGCAACGGAATGCTCAGCGCCAGCACCGCGCCCGATGACTTCTTCGGCGCCCCGGTATCGTTTGCGGACTCGGCAACGAAGTAATCGCGGTGCCGCGTGGTCTGGATGTAGAGAAAGACGCCGTACAAAGCGAGCGTGACCACGTCGACAAAGCCCAGTTGTGTGGCCGAATAGAACGGCCCAGGCGTGGTCAACGTATAATTCGGCATGATCAGCGTTATCGTCGCCAACACAAACAACACGCTAAGGTAAAGGTTGGCACCGGAAACCTGGAAATCCTGCTCTCGGTAGTGCAACCCACCAATGAAGATGCATAGCCCAACCAGACCGTTGCAAACGATCATCACAACTGCAAACACAGTGTCACGGGCGAGCGCCGGCTGCGGCTTGTCACCCAGCATGATCGTAGTGATCAGCGCGACTTCAATGACCGTCACCGCGAGCGTCAGTACCAATGTGCCGAAGGGCTCTCCGATCTCCTCGGCGATCACCTCTGCATGATGAACCGCCGCGAACACCGTGCCGAACAGGATGGCGAGCAGGATCGCCGCGAGCAGCCATCCGCCGAGAGACGGGGTAAACACCCAGCCCACGCCGGTCGCCGCGGCGAAAAGTGCCATCGCCAGCGCCGGGAAAATCCATGCCGAATGCGGCATCGGACCGTGTCCGCTCATGAACTCCCCTTCCGCTGCTCGAGGAGATCCAACATACGGCACTCAGTGAACGCTGAGAACAGGGGCGATCGGTAGAAGGGTGAGGAGCAGGAACAGGGGTATCAACACTCCACCAGCAAAGAAAAGATAGCCGAAGAAGCTCGGCATTTTGATGCCGCGCTCGTTCGCGATCGCAGCTACCATGAAGTTCGGAGCGTTTCCGATATAAGTGAGCGCCCCCATGTAGACGGCGCCCATGGAGATCGCTGCCAGCGTCCCCGACAATTCCCCCATCAATTGCTGCGCGTCACCGCCGGCGAGCTCGAAGAACAGGAGATAGGTCGGAGCATTGTCGAGGAACGCGGACATCAGCCCGGTGAACCAGAAATAGGCGACCTCCCGCGGAGCACCGTTCGGCTCAGTGACGGCGGACAACAGCCAGGCGAAGGACCCGTCACGCCCGGCATGCAGCATCGCCAGCACCGGGATGATGGCGGTGAAAATACCGGCGAACAGTTTTGCCACCTCCCGGATCGGCTCCCAGTTGAAGCCGTTGGCCTCGCGATGCTCGTCCGGGGTGAGCCATAGCGAAAGCAGCGCGATCATGACCAGAAGGCCGTCACGCACCAGGTTCTGCAGCTCCATCCTGGTGCCGAGAACGTCGAAGGCTACTCCCGGCCGCCAGGTCGCCGACATCAGGATGCTGGCAATGATGGCTGCGATCAGCGGCAGATTCATCAGGCCATGAATTCGGATCGGCGCGGCTCCCCCGGGCGGGGCCGCCGGTTCTCTGCGGAAAAGCCAGAGATCGAGCACGACGAAGACCAAGAGCAGGATGCCGGCCACGATCGTGGTCTGCAGCCAGATGTTCTTCGTGGTCCAGAAGAACTCGACGCCGTGCAGGAAGCCGACGAACAGCGGCGGATCGCCGAGCGGACTGAGCGCGCCGCCGACATTGGCAACCAGAATGATGAAGAACACGATGACATGTGCGTTATGGGGCCGCAGCAGATTGGCGCGGATCAGCGGGCGGATCAGGATCATGGCGGCCCCGGTGGTGCCGACGACGCTCGCCATCATCGTGCCCAGTGCGAGAACGGACGTATTGGTCCAGGGCGTGCCTCTCAGGTCACCGGTCACCAGGATCCCACCGGCAACCGTATAGAGCGCGAACAGCAGCACGATGAAGCTCAGATATTCGCCGAGCATCGCATGCACGAAGCTCTCCAGCATGGTTGCGCCTCCGGCGAACCAGGCGACCGAGGCAAGCGTCAGCGCCGACCAGGCGGCGGCGATCTTGCCGTAGTGGTGATGCCAGACTTTCGGAAACAGCAGCGGCCCGAGCGCGATCGACAGCAAGAGGCCGGCGAAAGGAAGCGCAAACGGCCAAGTCATCGCCGCGCCGTCGAGCGTCGCCGCGGCGCACGCCTGCTCCGGCAGCAGCACCAACACCGACAGGACAAGCACACCACCCCATGCCTTCATTCCACACCTACGAACCGCCAATGAACTGCCGCACTGTTTCGATCGCGCCATAATAATCGAGATTGTCGTGGCCGCCGCCAGCAAATCGAATGAGCCGCCTCGGCTCGTGTGCCAGCGCGAACAGGCGTTCACCGAAGATGATCGGGATCACGGGATCGTCAGTTCCGTGCATGACGAGCAGCGGCGCTTTGACGCGCGCAATGCGTTCGTCGGAGCGAAACTGGTCCCGCATCAGCCAGCGCACCGGCACGAGCGGGAAAGCCGCGCCAGCAATATCGACCGTCGAAGTATAGGGCGCCTCCAGGATCAATTTGCCGATCGGCTGTTCAGAGGCCAGCGCGACCGCAACGCCGGTGCCGAGCGAAAATCCCCAGACGACGATTCGTTCCGCGGCGTAGCGCGCCGTGGTGAAGGCGTAAGCTGCAGCGGCGTCCTGCAGAAGGCCGCGCTCACTCGGATATCCGCTCGAGCCGGCATAGCCACGGTAGGAGAGCGCGACCAGGCCGGTGCCATCCGAAATTATGGCGCGGAAACGGCTGACTAGCCCCGCGAGAAAGTCGCCATTGCCGGGAAAGTACAGGATCACGGGATGGCCGGGCTTTGCCGGCACGTGCCAGACGATGACCTTTTCACCATCGCCGGTGGTGAGCACATGTTCCTCGGCTTCAGGAAAGCCGGCCGCGTCCGGTGAGGTTCGCTCCCGCGTCGGAATCGGAAACAGCATCTGGCGCTGCTTGACGAACAGCAGCGCCAGCGCTCCGAGATAGCCGACTGCGGCGACGATCAGGAGCCATTTCAGGACGAGCATCGCTGCCCGCAACGGCCTCACATCGCCTTGACGATGCTCTCGGTCACCTTCTTGGCATCGCCGAGCAGCATCATGGTGTTATCGCGATAGAACAGCGGATTATCGATGCCCGCATAGCCCGAGGCCAGCGAGCGCTTGATGAACATCACCGTGCCGGCCTTCCAGACCTGCAGCACCGGCATGCCGTAGATCGGCGAGGACTTGTCCTCTTCCGCCGCCGGGTTGGTGACGTCGTTGGCGCCGATCACGAAGGCGACGTCGGCCTGGGCGAATTCGGAGTTGATGTCCTCCAGTTCGAACACCTCGTCGTAGGGCACGTTGGCTTCCGCCAGCAGCACGTTCATGTGGCCGGGCATGCGGCCCGCGACCGGGTGGATCGCGTACTTCACCTCGACGCCTTCCTTCTTCAGGATGTCAGCCATCTCGCGCAGAGCGTGCTGGGCCTGCGCCACCGCCATACCGTAGCCGGGCACGATGATGACCTTCGAGGCATTCTTCATGATGAAGGCGGCATCATCAGCAGAACCCAGCTTGGCCGGCTTCTGCTCGCCGGTCCCGCCGCCCGCCGCCGCGGTCTCGCCACCGAAGCCGCCAAGGATGACCGAGATGAAGGAACGGTTCATCGCGTGGCACATGATGTAGGACAGGATCGCGCCGGAGGAGCCGACCAGCGCGCCGGTGATGATCAGCGCCGAATTGCCCAGCGTGAAGCCGATGCCGGCCGCGGCCCAGCCCGAATAAGAGTTCAGCATCGAAATCACGACCGGCATGTCGGCGCCGCCGATCGGGATGATCATGAGCACGCCGAGCGCCAGCGCGATGATCGTGATCAGCCAGAAGTCGAGCGCGCTCCCCGACATCACGAGGCCGACAATGAAGAACACCAGCGCCAGGGCGAGCGCGATGTTGATGAGGTGACGGAACGGCAGGATGATCGGCGCGCCGCTCATCCGCGCCGACAGCTTCAGGAACGCGATCACCGAGCCGGTGAAGGTCAGCGCGCCGATCGCGACGCCGAGCGACATCTCGATCAGGCTCTGGGTGTGGATGTTGCCGGGCGTGCCGATGTCGAAGGCTTCGGGCGCATAGAACGCGCCGGCGGCGACCAGCACCGCGGCCATGCCGACCAGCGAGTGGAAGGCGGCGACCAGTTCGGGCATCGAGGTCATCGGCACCCGCCGCGCGATCACTGCGCCGATCGTGCCGCCGATGGCGACACCGAGCACGACCAGCAGCCAGGCGACGCCGTCCGCCGGCGGATGGCTCGCGAGCGTGGTCAGAATCGCGATCGCCATGCCGACCATGCCGAACAGGTTGCCCTGCCGCGAGGTGGCGGGGCTCGAGAGCCCCCTGAGCGACAGGATGAACAGCACACCCGCCACGAGATACAACAATGCAGAGAGATTGGCGTTCATCTCAGGTCCCCGTTTGCCTCTTCCCCGAGGTGGCCGCTTACTTGGACTTCTTCTTGTACATCGCCAGCATGCGCTGGGTGACAAGGAAGCCGCCGAAGATGTTCACGCAGGCGAAGATCAGCGCGACGAAACCGAAGCCGCGCGCCCAGCCCGAGCCGCTCGAGATCATGCCGACGCCGACCGCGAGCAGCGCGCCGACCACGATCACCGAGGAGATCGCGTTGGTGACGCTCATCAGCGGCGTATGCAGCGCGGGGGTCACCGACCACACCACGAAATAGCCGACGAACACCGCCAGCACGAAAATGGAAAGCCGAAATACGAAGGGATCGACGGCCTGCGCGATATGCTCCATGGCTTCTCTCCTTAAGCTTTCGGCTGGAAGTTCGGATGAATGACGGCGCCGTCCTTGGTGAGCGCAGTGGCTTTCACCAGTTCGTCGTCCCAATTGACGGCAAGCGCCTTGTTCGCCTTGTCGACCAGCGTCTCGATGAAGGCGAGCAGGTTGCGGGCATAGAGACCCGAGGCTGAGGCCGCGACGCGGCCGGCGACATTGGTGTAGCCGACGATCTTGATGCCATCGACATCGACGACCTCGCCCGCCTTCGCGCCCTCGACATTGCCGCCGCGTTCGACGGCGAGGTCAACCAGCACCGAACCAGGCCGCATCGACCTGACCATGTCCGAGGAGACAAGCCTCGGCGCCGGGCGGCCGGGGATCAGCGCGGTCGTGATCACGACGTCCTGCTTCTTGATGTGCTCGGCGGTGAGCGCGGCCTGCTTGGCCTGGTACTCCTTGGACATCTCCTTGGCGTAGCCGCCGGCGGTCTGCGCGTTCCTGAACTCCTCGTCCTCGACGGCGAGGAATTTGGCGCCAAGGCTCTCGACCTGCTCTTTGGTCGCCGGACGCACGTCGGTCGCGGTGACGATGGCCCCTAACCGGCGCGCGGTCGCGATCGCCTGCAGGCCGGCGACGCCGACGCCCATTATGAACACTTTCGCGGCAGGCACAGTGCCGGCCGCAGTCATCATCATCGGAAAGGCGCGGCCGAATGCTTCGGCACCCTCGATCACCGCGCGATAGCCGGCGAGGTTTGCCTGCGACGACAGCACGTCCATCACCTGCGCGCGGGTGATGCGCGGCATCAACTCCATGGCAAAGGCCGAAATGCCGGCGTCAGCCATCGCCTTGAGCGCAGCGTCGTTGCCGTAGGGGTCCATGATGGCAATGACGAGAGCGCCGCGCTTGTATTTCGAGAGTTCAGACGGCTCCGGCCGCTTCACCTTGATGACGATGTCGGCGTCCTTCACCGCATCCGCGCTCACCGTGGCGCCCGCGGCGGTGAATTCCGAATCCGGCAAGCCCGATTTGATCCCCGCGCCCGACTCGACCGCGACCTCGGCACCGAGCGCCTTGAGTTTCTTGATGGTGTCGGGGGATGCGGCGACCCGCGGCTCGGACGGGTCGATTTCCTTGGCAACGGCAATCTTCATAAGGCCTCCGGCGGCGCGGGACAGCGCACGCAAGCAAACTTAGCGTTACTCCCGCAACGTTGGATACCGGTTTTGGGACCGGCTTGGGTGCAATTTTTGTGAGCACCGCCGGCATTGGCGGCGCAGGCAGAGAGGGATCAGAGCAGGAAGAAGGCCATCAGGATGAGAATGAGGGCGACCGTCGCCGTGCCGTATTTAACCAGCGCGATGAACCCTTCATAGGTCCGCTCATGCTCGATGTAGTCGTTGCCGTCGGCGGTGGTGTAAGCCACTTCGCTATGGTCTGCCATCGGAGTCCCCAGTCGTCAAACGTCTGAATTTCAGGCGTGCCAATACCGCAAACCGGATGGCAGAGCAACGCCACCCTGCCTATCGCCTCATTCGGAAGGCCAATTATCCCGGATCCAGCGGGTGAGGCTTTCCTCGCTGACCTCGCCGGCCGCCAGCGACAGAATGATCGACGTCGCGTGCGCCGGATCAGGACCGAAATTGACGCCATTCTTGATGAGAAACGTCATCATCGCCATGAAGGCGATGCGCTTGTTCCCATCGACAAAGGCGTGGTTCTTGGCGAGGCCAAACGCATAGGCGGCCGCGAGTTCGGCCAGGGAGGCCTGCTCATAGCTCCATTTGTTGACCGGCCGCTCCAGCGCCGATCGCAGCATGCCTTCGTCGCGCAAGCCGGGAGCTCCGCCGAAGCGGCGGAGCTGGCGAGCATGGATAGCGATGGCTTGCTCATAGGCGATCCAAAGGGGCTCTTTCGACTCGCTCACCCGGAATTTCCACTACTTCGCAAGAGCCGCCAGCGTATCGCGATACTTGTCCATGACCTCGTCTGCGATTTCCATCGTCCGTTCAAAATCCGGATCGTAGGGAAGCGCCTGAAAACCGCCCCCCGGAAGTTCGGTGATATGGAGCTGTTGACCGCGCTTGAGGTCGAGCCGCTGCATCAGCTCGCGAGGGAGCAGCAGGCCATCGGAATTCCCGATCTTCTTGATCTCGATTTTCATGGTCAGGTTCCTTGAAGAGCAGGTCTCAGACTTGAGTTATACAGTTGTATAACGCATTTCCAACACCCGTTCAACAAATGTTTTACGGCTTGCCCTCAGCCCATCACCTCCAGCTCGTCGATCATGCTCGCGATCACCGACAGCCCGCCGTCCCAGAATTTCGGATCCTTGGCGTCGAGGCCGAACGGCTTGAGCAGTTCCGAATAATGCTTGGTTCCGCCGGCCGCGAGCATGTCGAGATAGCGGTCCGCAAAGCCCTCGGCGGCGTGCTCATAGACCGCATACAGCGAGTTCACCAGGCAGTCGCCGAACGCATAGGCGTAGACGTAGAACGGCGAATGGATGAAATGCGGGATGTACATCCAGAAATTCTCATAGCCGGGCTTGATTTCGATCGCCGGCCCTAAGCTTTCCGTCTGCACGGAAAGCCAGATCTGGCCGATCCGCTCGGCGGTCAATTCGCCGTTCTTGCGCTCGGTGTGCACCGCGCGCTCGAACGAATAGAACGCGATCTGCCGCACCACGGTGTTGATCATGTCCTCGACCTTGCCGGCGAGCAGCGCCTGGCGCTGCTTGGCGCTCTTGGTCTCGGACAACAGGCGCTTGAAGGTGAGCATCTCCCCGAACACGCTCGCGGTCTCCGCCAGCGTCAGCGGCGTCGGCGCCATCAGGGGGCCGTTCTTTGCCGCCAGCACCTGGTGCACACCATGGCCGAGCTCATGCGCGAGCGTCATCACGTCGCGCGGCTTGCCCTGGTAATTCATCAGCACGTAAGGGTGCGCCGACGGCGTGGTCGGATGCGAGAACGCGCCGGGCGCCTTGCCCGGCCTGACCGGCGCATCGATCCAGCGGTCGGTGAAGAAGCGCTCGGCGATCGCCGCCATGTCGGTGGAAAAGCCGCGATACGCGGTCAATACCATGTTGCGCGCCTCGGGCCAGGCGATCGTGCCGGTCGCGGCAAAGGGCAGCGGCGCGTTGCGGTCCCAATGCGGCAGCTTCTTCTTTTTGAACCAGCCCGCCTTCAGCCGGTAATAGCGGTGCGACAGTTTCGGATAGGCGGCGCGCACGGAAGCGACCAGCGCGTCCACCACCTCGCGCTCGACGCGGTTGTTGAGATGGCGGGAATCCGCGACATCCTGGAAGCCGCGCCAGCGGTCGGAAATCTCCTTGTCCTTGGCGAGCGTGTTGGTGATCAGTGCGAAAGTGCGCTCGTTGGCCTTGAAGGTTTTCGCCAGCGCCTCTGCCGCCGCCTTTCGCTTTGAGCCGTCGCGGTCCTGCAGGAGATTGAGCGTGGGCTCGATCGCGAGCTCCTTGGCGCCGACCTTGAAGCGCAGGCCGGCGATGGTCTGGTCGAACAGCCGGTTCCAGGCGGCATAGCCGCTCTGCGACTTCTCGTGGAAAAGCTGCTCGATGCGATCCTCGAGTTGATACGGCTTCTCCTTGCGCAGATCCTCGATCCAGGGCCGGTAATATGCGAGCTCTTCCGCCTGCATCGCGCGCTCGATCACATCATCGTCAATGCGGTTGAGCTCGAGCGCGAAGAACAGCAGGTGCGTCGAGGCCGCGGTCAGGCGCTCTGAAACATCGCCGTAAAATTTCGTGATCGCGGGATCGACGCTGTCGCCGGCATGCACCAGGCCGGCAAAGGAGCCGAGCCGGCCGGCGAGATCGTCGATCGCTTCATAGCGTCGCACGGCTTCTGCGAGCCACTTTCCGCCATCTTCCCGCGCCGCATGTTCCGCGAGCTTGCCCTTGCAGTCGGTCTCAAACGCGACGCAATCTGCATCCATCTTTGCCAGGTCACGCGCGACTTCCGGCGCGTCGATGCCGGAATAGAGATCAGCGAGATTCCATTCCGGCAGTTTGCCGGTTTTGCCCGCGGGCTTCTTGGCGGCGGACTTGTTTGCGGCGGATTTGGCGCCGGCGGGTTTGCGTTGCGTTGGTTTGCGGAGAGCGGAGGAGCGCGAGGTCATCTTGGTGGAAACCTGTGTTCAATCGGAGACGCGGCGGCGAAATGTGCGGGGGTCGGCAACGTTTAAGAGGGCGTTAATCGGCTTCGGCGAGAGTGCCCCGATTCGAGACAGATAAGCGTAACGCGCGGGGAAAACCATGGTTGCCACCATTTTGATTGCCGATGATGACGCAGTACAGCGCCGTCTGGTTGAAAACATGGTGCAAAAATGCGGCTACCAGCCCCTCGTAGTCGATAGCGGCGACGATGCCATCGCCGCACTCGCCGCACTCACCGCCCAGGAGAACCAGACCATCGATGCGGTCGTGCTCGACCTCGTGATGCCCGGCCTCGACGGCCTTGGCGTGCTCGCAAAGATTCGTGACGCTGGTTTGAACGTCCCCGTCATCGTGCAGACCGCGCATGGCGGCATCGACAACGTGGTCTCGGCGATGCGCGCCGGCGCCCAGGATTTCGTCGTCAAGCCGGTCGGCTTCGAGCGGCTGCAAGTATCCTTGCGCAATGCGCTGAACACTTCTGCACTCAAAGGTGAATTGCAGCGCATCCGCCACAGCCGCGAGGGGCGGCTCACGTTCACCGACATCATCACCCGCAGCGAAGCGATGACAAGCGTGCTGCGCACCGCGCAGAAGGCCGCTTCATCAGCCATTCCGGTGCTGATCGAAGGCGAATCCGGCGTCGGCAAGGAATTGTTCGCCCGCGCCATCCACGGCAGCAGCGAGCGCAAGTCGAAGCCGTTCGTCGCAGTGAACTGCGGCGCGATCCCCGACAATCTCGTGGAGTCGATCCTGTTCGGCCACGAGAAGGGCGCCTTCACCGGCGCCACCGAGCGCCACATGGGCAAGTTCGTGGAAGCCCATGGCGGCACGCTCTTCCTCGACGAGGTCGGCGAACTGCCGCTGACCGCGCAGGTCAAGCTGTTGCGCGCGCTGCAGGAGGGCACGGTGGAAGCCGTCGGCGGCCGCAAGCCGGTGAAGGTCGACGTCCGCATCATCTCCGCCACCAACCGCCAATTGCTCGAGCTGGTGAAGGCCGGTCAATTCCGCGAGGACCTGTTCTATCGCCTGCACGTCTTGCCGCTGACGATTCCTCCGCTGCGACAGCGGCGCGAGGACATCCCGCATCTGCTGCGGCATTTCCTCGCGCGCTTCAACGCCGAGGAAAACCGCAACATCACCGGCATCAGCGGCGAGGCGATGGCGCATCTTTCGCAGCTCGACTGGCCCGGCAATATCCGCCAGCTCGAGAACACGGTGTATCGCGCGGTGGTCATGAGCGACGGCGACCAGCTTGGCCTCGCCGACTTCCCGCAGGTCGCAGCGCACCCGCTCGCTGAGCCGAATCCGGCGCATGGCGAGCCCCTGATTATTGGCCCGTCGACGGCGCCCGCGATGGTATCGGGTAACGACATACCAATTGCGCCACTGCCGGCCGCCGGCAATCTCTCGATGCTGACCAGCAGCGGCGACGTGCGGCCACTGGAAGAGATGGAGAACGAGATCATCCGCTTCGCGATCTCGCACTATCGCGGGCAGATGTCGGAAGTCGCGCGGCGCCTGAAGATCGGCCGCTCGACGCTCTACCGCAAGATCGACGAGGCCGCAGCAAATGACTCTGCCGACGGCGCCAGCGGCACCAATTGAGCCAATGGGCGTTTATGCCACCGAGCGGGTATTGGAGGTCGTGGCTTCAGTCTTGGCTTCAGTTTTGGCTTGGCCCGCGTGGTCCGGAACCTATTGAACCGTGGCTTGGCGGTGACAGACAAACGGGGTGCCGCGTGGCAAAAATCGCGCAGGATCGAGTGCAAGTGGTTGATCAAGGTCAGTTTGTCGTGAGTTGCCCCGCATGGCGCTGGCTGCATGAAGGGGGCCTAGGTATCGTCTGCGTTGATTTGTTGCGTGCAGGCGCGACGGAGTTTTTGATCGAGTGAGGCCGGCGCTTTCGCGCAAGCTCAGGGCATGATCCGGGAAGATCATGCTCGAACAAATCGAGCGTGATGACGCTTTCCGCGAAGCGTCATCCTGCTCCAGGACCATGACGTGAGAACTGTTCCAATGCAGGGGCAGTTCGCCCCAGGGGGTGTGACGATGCGTGACTGTTCGAAAGGCCGTACCGGATTCGATCGCGTGCTGATGGCCGTCGCCGCGACGTTCCTGGCGGTCTCCGCGACCTCAGCGCTGGCCCAGTCGGACGCGCCACGCGCCAGTGCGGCAGAACTCGCGATCGATGCCGCGATCCCCCGTCCCGAGCCTGCCAACGTCCCGCCGCCGACCGCGGCCGATATCAGGATGGACACCACGGCCTCGGTGCCGGATGCGAGCAAGGACGTCATAAAGCCGAGCGACCCCGACGCCGCTACCAAGACCGCAGAGCCCAAGGTCGAGTCCAAGCCGGCTAATGTCGTCACCGCGCCCGCCGACGAGCCGAAGCCGAGCGACGTGGCAAAGGACGCGCCGAAGGAGCCGGAGCCGGTCAAGAACGACACCGCGACGGTGACGCCGCCCGCCGCGCCTGCGACCGCTACATCTCCTGCTCCGGCAACCGCCAACGCGCCCGCAGCCGAGCCCGCCAAGGAGCCGGTCAAGGCTGCGAGCAACGTGCCGGCGGAAGATCAGCCGGTTGCCGACAAGCTTCGCGAGACGCTGGCCAGCAAGACGCTGCGCACCTTTGACCGCAAGAACGAGCGCGCCGCAGTCGAGAAGTTCTACTCCGCGCGCGACTACGCGCCGGTGTTCACGCAGGCCGGCAAGCTGACCGCGACCGCCAAGGGCGTGATCGCGCGGCTGAAGGACGCCGCCTCCGACGGCCTCAATCCGGAAGACTATGCGGTGCCGGATTTTGCCGCTGCCGCCTCGCCCGACGCGCTGGCGGACGCCGAGTTGAAGCTCGCCGCCAGCATGCTGGATTATGCGCGTCAGGCGCAGAGCGGCCGGATGCATTGGTCGCAGGTCTCGGCCGACATCCTTTATCCCGAGCACCCGATCGATCCCCTCGGAAGTCCTCGCCAACGTGACCGGCGCGCAGGACGCCTCCGCCGCGCTCGACAGCTACAATCCGCCGCACAAGCTCTACCGCGAGCTCAAGGCCAAGCTCGCCGAGCTGCGCGGTCAGGGTGACGGCCCGGTGATCCAGATCATGGAAGGGCCCACGCTGGCCTACAAGCCCGGCACCAAGAAGCAGCCGGCGGTGGCGCCAGAAGATCCGCGCGTGCCGCAGCTCCGCGCCAAGCTCGGCGTCAGCGAGAATCCCGATGACACGCGTTACGACGCCAAGGTCGCCGAGGCCGTGCGCAAATTCCAGCAGAGCGTCGAGCTGAAGCCCACCGGCGTGCTCGACGACCGCACCGTGAAGGCGATCAACAGCCCGAAGCGCGACAGGCAGATCGACACCGTCATCGTCAACATGGAGCGCTGGCGCTGGCTGCCGCGCCAGCTTGGCGCGGCGTCCCTCGGCAACGCCTATGTCATCCTCAACATCCCCGATTACACGCTGCGGGTGATGCAGAACGGCGCGCCGGTCTGGACCACGCGCGTCGTGACCGGCAAGCCGGGGCAGCACGCCACCCCGCTTCTGACCGAGACGATGAAATACATCACGGTCAACCCGACCTGGAACGTGCCGCCGTCGATCATCTACAACGAATACCTGCCGGCCCTGCAGCAGGACCCGACCGTGCTGCAGCGGATGGGCCTGCGGCTCGAATATGGCCGCGACGGCTCGGTCCACATCTCGCAGCCTCCGGGTGAAGCCAACGCGCTCGGGCGCATCCGCTTCAACTTCCCGAACAAATTCCTGGTGTATCAGCACGACACGCCGGACAAGCAATTGTTCGCCAGGGAAGAGCGCGCCTTCAGCCATGGCTGCATGCGCGTGCAGAACCCGGACCAGTACGCTTCCGTGCTGCTCAACATGACGATGACGAACGAGCATTGGACGCCCGAGCGGATCCGCAACATGTATGGCTCGAGCGAGATCGACCTGAAATTCCCGACTCCGATCCCGGTCAACATCACCTACCAGACCGCGTTCGTCGACGATGCCGGCAAGCTGCAATTCCGCAAGGACATCTATGGCCGCGACGCCGCCATGCTGGCGATGTTGAAGAACAGCCGCGGCAAGGACCTCGAATCAGTTGTGGCGCATGCGCAGCCGAACTATTCACGCCCGAGCCGCAACACCCTGCCGCCCGGCGTCAGCATCGCCAGCGAGAACACCAATTCCGGCCTGAACTTCTTCGAGCGGCTGTTCGGCGGCGGCCCGCCGGTGCCACCTGCTCCGATTGGGCGCGGACAAGCGCAGCCGCGCGGGGTGTTCACCCGGTAATCCACCGTTCCCCAGACGCGCCAAATTTTAGAGCAAAATCAACGATCCCGCCCGCCCGGCGGGATCAATTACATTAACCAATATCCATGTAGCGCGGGTGGCGGCACTTTTTCGCCACAGTCAACAGTTTAGGTTAAACCCAACTTGGGAAACGGGATGGTAAATCTCGGTTAACCGTCCTGCTTTAAGAATGCGTTCACCGCCTTTCGCCGGGGTCTGCGAAAGAAAGGTCGAACGCTCGACGACTGGGTGGGCTCATCGGTGCTGGCTGTCCGCGCACGCCACAATAAACTGCTGTCGCTCCCGAAAGCCGGATGTCAGGTCGGGCTGACGTCGCTGTTGCTGCTCGCGGGCGCCGGATCAGTTCACGACGCCGCCGCCCTGAACGAGACCCGCACCCTCTCCTTCCACCACACCCATTCAAACGAAGACCTCACCGTCACCTTCAAGCGCGACGGCCGCTACGACGAAGACGCGCTGAAGAAGCTCAATCATTTCCTGCGCGACTGGCGCACCCAGGACGAGACCACGATGGATCGTCGGCTGTTCGACATCCTCTGGGAAGTCTATCGCGACGTCGATGGCAAGCAGCCGATCAACGTCATCTCCTCATACCGCTCTCCCGCGACTAACGCCATGCTCCGCCGCCGCTCCTCCGGGGTGGCGCGCTACAGCCAGCATATGCTGGGGCATGCGATGGATTTCTACATTCCCGGCGTGCCGCTCGAGCAGATCCGCTATGCCGGCCTGCGCCTACAGCGTGGCGGTGTCGGTTTCTATCCGACCTCCGGCTCGCCTTTTGTTCACCTCGACACCGGGTCGATCCGCCACTGGCCGCGCATGACGCATGACCAGTTGGCCAGGGTCTTCCCGGATGGTCGCACGGTGCACATCCCCACCGACGGCAACCCGTTGAGGGGCTATGAGCTTGCCCGCGCCGACATTGAGCGGCGCGGCAATGGCGATGGCTCTTCATCCGGCGGCGGCAAGCTCGGCGGCTTCCTGACCGCGCTGTTTACGGGCAAATCGTCTGCCGGCAGCGATGAGGACGACGAGGGCGCCGCTACGCCGGCTGCCGCCGAGAAGCCGGCGCCCGCGGTTGTCCTGGCTTCCGCCAAATCCGCCGATCCCGTGCCGATACCGCGTGCAAAACCGCAATTCGCCTCGACCATCCAGCTCGCCGCGGCCGACGCGCAGATCATCCCGGCCGCAAAGCCCAAGCAGGCCGCGCCGACGCCTGCCGAGAAGTCCGAGCCGAAGCCCGAGACGCCTGCCGACATCATCAATGCCCGCGGCTTCTGGGGTGACGATCTGCCCGCGCCGAAACAGGCAACGGCTGCGCAGATCGCCGCCCTCAAGGCGCGTGAGGCAGTCGGCGCCGCCGATCCGCAGGCCACTGCCAGCGTGTCGGAGAACTTCAACAAGGCGCTCGCCTATGCCCCGGCGGCGAACCCGCCGGTTGAGCGCAGCAACGTCGTCACCGCCTCCGCACCTGTCCCGCGCAACGTCCGCCCGGCCCGCAATGCCGGCGCCGTTGCGACCGAGATCAACACGGTGGTCGCGAAGGGCGCGCAAGGTCAGAGCAGCGTGATCGCGACCTCGACCCGCATCTCCGCCGCCAAGGGCAACGATCTCTGGATGCGCGTGGTGATGCTGGCGCCAAGCGCGAGCAACGCCATGCTGACCACCGTGCTCGGCGACACCGACATGACCCTGATGCGCACTCACTTCGTCAAGCCGCAGGCTGCGATCAACATCACCTTCTCGAATGATCCGATGATGGGCATGAGCTGCGACACCTTCACCGGCTCCGCCACCGCAACGCTGCCGACGACCTCCTTCGTCGTCCGCACCGCCGCGCTGCGCTGATTTTTTTCGCGGATAGAGCCGACCGAGCGCCGCAGCAACTCTCTTCTCCTTCCCCCTGAAAGGGGGAAGGTCGGGATGGGGGTCTGCCGCGAGTTACACTGCTCGTGTGGAGAGAGTTGATCCCCACCCGGTTTGC
Organism: Bradyrhizobium sp. USDA 10063; assembly: GCF_054063735.1. Taxonomy (NCBI): domain Bacteria; kingdom Pseudomonadati; phylum Pseudomonadota; class Alphaproteobacteria; order Hyphomicrobiales; family Nitrobacteraceae; genus Bradyrhizobium; species Bradyrhizobium sp. USDA 10063. The sequence continues at coordinate 4,434,444 of NZ_JBSSGP010000002.1, forward strand.
GCTAGCGCGCAAACCGACCTCCCCTTTTCAAGGGGAGGTTCGGACACGACGAGAGCCTATATCATCCCCAGCGCCTGCATGTAGGTCTCGATGATCGTCTCCTGCTCCTGACGCTCGTTCGGATCCTGCTTGCGCAGGCGCACGATCGTGCGCAGGGCCTTGACGTCGTAGCCGTTGCCCTTGCTCTCGGCATAGACGTCGCGGATGTCGTCCGAGATCGCCTTTTTCTCTTCTTCCAGCCGCTCGATGCGCTCGATGATGGCCTTGAGCTGGTCCTTTGCGAATCGGGTCGCGGGTTCTTCTTTGACGGCGGCGGAGGTGGCCATCGGGTACTCCTGAAATGGAACTGGTGATGAGGCGTCCTGTTGAGGCGTCTTGGCGTGCGCTCCTCACGGATCGCGTGTCGGAAATGACCCTCAAGTTTGCGACGCCTCCCGTCAAGGAAACGTCGCGCTCATCCACAGCGCGCCCACAGGAGATGCTGGTGTATCGGCAATTACCCTCATTCCGGGACAATGCGCAGCATTGAACTCCGATGCGCAATTGCGCATCGGAGAATCTCAAGATTCCGGGCTCGTCCTTCGGACGCCCCGGAATGACGGAGTGCGTATGAGTTAGTGCCCGGGGTGCGCCTTTTTCATCGCGGCCAGTTGCTCCGGCGTCGCCGAGCCCTGATATTTCGCCTTCCACTCCTCATAGGGCATGCCGTAGACGGCCTCGCGGCTCTCGTCCTTGCTGATCGCGACGCCCTTGGCGTCGGCCTCTTCCTTCATCCAGTTGGAGAGGCAGTTGCGGCAGAATCCGGCGAGGTTCATCAGGTCGATATTCTGGACGTCGGTGCGGTTCTGCAGATGCTGCACCAGGCGCCGGAAAACGGCGGCTTCCAGCTCGGTCCTGGTCTTGTCGTCAATGGTCATGGCTGTCATCCCGTTACCTGCATGACCCGGAAAGGTGGGTACCGGTTTTCCCTCGCGACAAATGCGAAGCGTTTGCGCGGGGGTCATGCTCGAATAAGTCATTCTCAGCATATTGATATCAGGTGGGATTCGTCACAGATTTTGCCATATCGCTGCGCAAAACAGCATGAAATCGGGTGGGATCGGCGGTTTTCGATGGCAGAAGTCCGCCTGCCTTCCGTTGACAGGCGCCGCCGGGCCACGCGAAATCGTCAATGATTCGGTGTAGCTTCGCCCCATGATCGTGCTGGATTCCCTTCCCCTCCCCCCTCGCCTGCTTGCCGGTCTTCTACCCGTGCTGGCGCTTGTGGCGGCGTGCCTGTGGACCAGCCCGGCGGCGGCGGATTTCCGGCTCTGCAACAACACCGCCAGCCGGGTCGGCATCGCGCTCGGCTACAAGGACGCCGAGGGCTGGACCACCGAGGGCTGGTGGAACATCTCCTCGCGCTCCTGCGAGACCCTGCTGCGGGGCAACCTTGTGGCGCGCTATTACTACATCTACGCCCTCGATTATGACCGCGGCGGCGAATGGTCGGGCCAGGCCTTCATGTGCTCGCGCGACAAGGAATTCACCATCCGCGGCACCGAGAATTGCCTGGCGCGCGGCTATGACCGCACCGGCTTCTTCGAAGTCGATACCGGGGAGCAACGGGCGTGGACCGTGCAACTGACGGAAGCGAACGAACAGCCGGCGCAGAAGGTGCCGGGAATGCCGGGCGGGGTCGCACCGGGGGCTCCCGCGGTGCCAGGCCTGCCAAATCCACCGGGCGGAACGCCTCCAGGCGCGTCTGGTCTACCTCCAGCGGCACCGCCCGGAAGCAAGCAATGAGAAGACTGCGTCGGATCAAGATCCTCGCGACCTTGGGTCCCGCCTCCTCCGACAGCGCGATGATCCGCAAGCTGTTCGAGGCCGGCGCCGACCTCTTTCGCATCAACATGAGCCACACCCCGCATGACAAGATGCGGGACCTCGTCAAGACCATCCGCAATGTCGAGTCCAGCTACGGCCGGCCGATCGGCATCCTGGTCGACCTGCAGGGCCCCAAGCTCCGGCTTGGCGCCTTTGCCGAAGGCGCAGTGCAGCTCAATAACGGCCAGAGCTTCGTGCTCGATTCCGACAAGACGCCGGGCGACACTACCCGCGTCAACCTCCCGCATCCGGAAATCCTGGCGGCGCTACGGCCCGGCCACACGCTGTTGCTCGATGACGGCAAGGTGCGGCTGATCGCGGAGCAGACCTGGCCCGACCACGCGGTGACGCGCGTGGTGATCGGCGGCAAGATGTCGGATCGCAAGGGCGTCAGCCTGCCCGACACGGACCTGCCGGTCTCGGCGATGACGCCGAAGGACCGCGCCGACCTCGAGGCCGCGCTGACGACGGGTGTCGACTGGATCGCGCTGTCCTTCGTGCAGCGCGCCGAGGATGTCCACGAGGCCAAAAGGATGATCCGCGGCCGCGCCGCCGTGATGGCGAAGATCGAGAAGCCGCAGGCGATCGACCGGCTGGCCGACATCATCGATGCGTCCGATGCGCTGATGGTCGCGCGCGGCGATCTCGGCGTCGAACTGCCGCTGGAGCGCGTGCCGAGCCTGCAGAAGCAGATGACGCGGATGGCGCGCCGTGCTGGCAAGCCGGTGGTGGTCGCAACCCAGATGCTGGAATCGATGATCCAGGCGCCGGTGCCGACCCGCGCCGAGGTCTCCGACGTCGCCACCGCCGTCTATGAAGGCGCGGATGCGATCATGCTGTCGGCGGAATCCGCCGCCGGCAAATATCCGGTGGAAGCGGTCACCACCATGAACCGCATCGGCGAGGAAGTGGAGCGCGACCCGACCTATCGCGGCGTGCTCACCGCGCAGCGCGCCGAGCCGGAGCAGACGGTCGGCGATGCGATCGCGGATGCCGCGCGCCAGATCGCCGAGACGCTCGACCTCTCGGCAATCATCTGCTGGACCTCGTCGGGCTCGACCGCGATCCGCGTCGCGCGCGAACGTCCCAAGGTACCGGTCGTTGCGATCACGCCGAATCTGGCGACAGGCCGCAAACTCTCGGTCGTGTGGGGCGTGCACTGCGTGGTCGCCGAGGACGCGCGCGACCAGGACGACATGGTCGACCGCGCCAACTCCATCGCCTTCAGGGATGGCTTTGCGCGCGCCGGCCAGCGCGTGATCGTCGTCGCCGGCGTCCCGCTCGGCATCCCCGGCACCACCAACATGGTCCGCATCGCCTCCGTCGCACCCCAAAGCGACTTGGAGAAGTGAGGCGGGTTCGTACGACGCAGAAGACCCGTAGGGTGGGCAAAGCGAAGCGTGCCCACCATTGCGAGCAGAATGTTGATGGTGGGCACGCTTCGCTTTGCCCACCCTACGCCTGTGTCGCCTACGCTCCCACCAGCGCCTTTGCGGGCGTGGTCGCTTGCACCACGAGGCCGCGGGCGCGGGCGTCCATGACGCCGACGGCGCGCAAGGCGAGCAGCGTCACCGTTTGCACGGCGTCGCGCAGCTTGGCGGGATCGTCGAGATTGTCGGGCGCGAGCGGGCCGACCAGCGACTCATGCAGCGCGCCGAGCAGCGCCGTGGCGGCGAGCGCGGTGTCTTGCGCCGGCAAGTGGCCGGCGCGCACCGCGGCATCGATTCGGGTGGCGATCTCGCCGGCAATCTCGCGCCGGCTGGCAAGCCGCGAGGCGGTGACGTCGACATCGACAGGCTCGGCCAGGATGCCCCAGGCGAGCTTGCGCTGCGACAGCACATGGACGGCAACCGTAGTGACCGCGGCGGCCAGCGCCGAGGACGGCCCCGGTGCGGCATCGGCCGCCCGGCGGATCGCAGCGAGCTCATCGCGCGAGACCTCGGCGATCAATTCGGAGATCAGGTCGGCCTTGGACGGGAAATAGCGGTAGACGGTGCCGGCCGCGACATGGGCGCGGACCGCGACCGGCGCGATCTGCACCGCCGCCATGCCGCCGTCCGCCGCCGCCTCCCGCGCCGCTGCCAGAATGGCGCTGCGCCGGGCGGCCAGCCGTTTCACCACTTGATGGGTTCGCCGATAGACCATGGCGCAGTTCCCGTCCCCAGGCCCTCGTCGGCTTGCCATCGGCCGAACGAGACTTCACTGTTTTGGGCGATCGAGCGCGGATCGCTGCAAAAGCTGAACACCTATTCAGGGCGTCTGGCAAGACGGATTTGCGACGGCTGGAATGCGCAAAAGGAAGGGGTCCCGGTTCAGCCGTGGCTGCCGGGACTGTGGTTACTCCCAGCTTAACGCACCGCCGTTCTGGTATTCGATCACGCGGGTCTCGAAGAAATTCTTCTCCTTCTTCAAGTCCATCGCCTCAGACATCCAGGGAAAGGGATTGTCGGTCTCATCGAAGACCGACGCGAGCCCGAGCTGGGCGCAACGACGGTTCGCGATGAAGTGCATGTAGGTCTCGCAAAGCGCCGCGTTCAATCCCAGGAATCCGCGCGGCATGGTGTCCCGCCCATAGGCTGCTTCGAGCTCGGCCGCCCTTCGCACCATCTCGCGAATCTCCTCCTGGAACGACTTCGTCCAAAGATGCGGATCCTCGATTCGGATCTGGTTAATGACGTCGATGCCGAAGTTCAGGTGGATGGATTCATCGCGCAGGATGTACTGATACTGCTCGGCGATCCCGACCATCTTGTTGCGGCGGCCGAGCGAGAGGATCTGCGCAAAACCAGTGTAGAACCACATGCCTTCGAAGATGACGTAGAAGGCGACGAGGTCGCGCAGGAACGCCTGGTCGGCTTCCGGCGTCCCGGTCCTGAAATCGGGATCGTCGAGATGCTGCGTATGCTTCAGCGCCCAGGCCGCCTTGTCTGATATCGAGGGCACCTCACGGTACATGTTGAACAGCTCTCCCTCATCAAGGCCCAAGCTCTCGACGATGTACTGGAAGGTGTGGGTGTGCACGGCCTCCTCGAATGCCTGACGCAGCAGATATTGCCGGCATTCCGGATTGGTCAGATGGCGGTAGATCGCGAGCACGATGTTGTTGGCGACCAGGCTTTCGGAAGCCGCGAAGAAGCCGAGATTGCGCTTGATCGCACGCCGCTCGTCCTCGGTCAGACCATCGCGCGATTTCCACAGCGCGATGTCGGCCTGCATCGACACCTCCGTCGGCATCCAATGATTGTTGCAGGCGGCGAGATATTTCTCCCAGGCCCATTTGTATTTCAGCGGCAGCAATTGATTGACGTCGGCGCGGCAGTTGATCATCCGCTTGTCGTCGACCGAGACACGGCCGCCGTGGCGATCGATCGCACCTAAGCCGGTCTGGTTGCTGGCTGTGGCGGGGTTCATGACGGGAATGGCCACGTGACGCGCGGGCTTTGTGGGCTCTGACCAGTCGAGCATGGCGTTACTCCTTATTCCGCTGCTCACTGGCAGGCTTCGCATTCGGGGTTGTCGATCGAGCACGCGATCGCGCCGGACAAATCCGGTGCGCTGGACATCGCGGGGGCTACGCTGACGGCGTTGAGCTTGCCGTCGGTGCCCTTCAGCGTCGACTTCTCGACATGGGTGGCGCTGCGCGAGCGCAGGTAATAGGTCGTCTTCAGGCCGCGCTGCCAGGCCAGGCGATACAGCGCATCGAGCTTCTTGCCGGAGGGGTTGGCGATATAGAGGTTGAGCGACTGCGACTGGTCGATCCATTTCTGCCGCCGCGCCGCCGCTTCGATCAGCCAGGCGCTGTCGATCTCGAACGCGGTCGCATAGAGCGCCTTTAGATCATCGGGGATACGGTCGATCGCACCTAGGCTGCCATCGAAATATTTGAGGTCGCTGACCATCACCTCGTCCCACAACCCGCGCGCCTTGAGGTCGCGCACCAGGAAGGCGTTCACGACGGTGAAGTCGCCGGACATGTTGGATTTGACATAGAGGTTCTGATAGGCGGGCTCGATCGACTGCGCCACGCCGCAGATGTTGGAGATGGTTGCCGTCGGCGCGATCGCCATCACGTTGGAATTGCGCATGCCGACCGTCTTGACGCGCTCGCGCAAGCCGTCCCAATCCAGCGTGCGCGAGCGGTCCATCGCGACTTCACCGCGTGCTTCTGCGAGCAGCTCGATCGAATCGATCGGCAGGATGCCCTGGCTCCACAGCGATCCCTCGAACGACGGGTAGCGCCCGCGCTCGGCGGCGAGATCGACGGAGGCCGAGATCGCGTGATAGGCGATCGCCTCCATGCCGGTGTCGGCGAAGGCAACGGCCGCATCCGAAGCGAGCGGGATCCGCAGCACATGCAGCGCATCCTGGAATCCCATCAGGCCGAGGCCGACCGGCCGATGCCGCAGGTTGGAGCGCCGCGCCTCGGGGATGGTGTAGAAGTTGATGTCGACGACATTGTCGAGCATCCGCATCGCGGTCGCGATCGTCCGACTCAGCCTGACAGAGTCGAGCCCGCGCTCACCGACATGGTTGAGCAGGTTGATCGAGCCGAGATTGCAGACAGCGGTTTCCTCATCCGAAGTGTTGAGCGTGATCTCGGTGCAGAGATTGGAGGAATGGATCACGCCGGCATGGCGCTGCGGTGAGCGCAAATTGCAGGGGTCCTTGAAGGTGATCCAGGGATGGCCGGTCTCGAACAGCATGGTCAGCATCTTGCGCCAGAGATCGACCGCGCGGATCTTCTTGGATACGCGGATCTCGCCGCGCGCGGCCTTCTCTTCATAGGACGCGTAACGCTCGGCAAAGGCCTTGCCGTAGAGATCGTGCAGATCGGGCGTCTCGTCCGGCGAGAACAGCGTCCATTCGCCGTCGGCCTCGACGCGCTGCATGAAGAGATCGGGCACCCAGTTCGCGGTGTTCATGTCATGGGTGCGGCGGCGATCGTCGCCGGTGTTCTTGCGCAGGTCCAAAAACTCCTCGATGTCGATGTGCCAGGTCTCGAGATAGGCGCAGACCGCGCCCTTGCGTTTTCCGCCCTGGTTGACCGCAATCGCGGTGTCGTTGGCCACTTTGAGGAACGGCACCACGCCCTGGCTCTCGCCATTGGTGCCCTTGATATGCGCGCCTAACCCCCGCACCCGCGTCCAGTCATTGCCGAGGCCGCCGGAATATTTGGCAAGCAGTGCATTGTCCTTGATCGACTTGAAGATGCCGTCGAGATCGTCAGGAACGGTGGTGAGGAAGCACGACGACAATTGCGGGCGCAGCGTGCCGGAATTGAACAGCGTCGGCGTCGACGCCATGAAGTCGAAGGAGGACAGGAGATTGTAGAACTCGATCGCGCGCGCCTCGCGGTCGATCTCGCGGAGTGCCAGCCCCATGGCGACACGCATGAAGAAGGCTTGCGGCAATTCGATCCGGTTGCCGCGGGCATGCAGGAAATAGCGATCATAGAGCGTCTGCAGCCCCAAGAACTGGAACGTCAGATCGCGCTCCGGCTTCAGCGCCGCGGCGAGCTTGTTGAGGTCGAAGCGGCCGAGCTCGGGATCGAGCAATTCGGCGCGGATGCCCACCTTGACATAGGCCGGGAAGTATTCGCCATAGCGGATCGCCATGTCCGCCTGCGACGCAGTGGTTGGTGCGCCCTGCACGACGGACAGCACTTCGGTGCGGAGCTTGTCGAGCAGCAGGCGCGCGCTGACATAGGCGTAGTTCGGCTCCTGCTCGACCAGCGTGCGCGCCGCCATCACGCTGGCGAGCGCCAGTTCATCCTGGCTGATGCCGTCATAGAGATTGCGCTGGATTTCAGCGACCACCGGCGCGGCCTCGACACCGTCGAGTCCGGCGCAGGCCTCGCCGACAATCATCGCCAGCCGCGCATGATCGAGCGGCACCTTGCTGCCGTCCGCGAGCGTCACATGGATGACGGGGCCGGCCGCGGCCTTTGCCGATTTCGCCGCCTGCTGCTCGGCGCGCTGCCGCGCGCGTTCCTCGCGATAGAGCACATAGGCGCGCGCGACCTTGTGATGGCCGCTGCGCATCAGCGCCAGTTCGACCTGGTCCTGGATGTCTTCGATATGAAAGGTGCGGCCTTCGCTCATCCGGCGCGACAGCGCGCCGACCACCTCGGCCGTCAACGCCTCGACCGCTTCGTGAACGCGCCGCGACGCAGCCGCCGTATGACCTTCGACCGCAAGGAAGGCCTTGGTCATTGCCACCGAGATCTTGCCGGCATCGAATTGCGACACCATGCCGTTGCGACGGATCACCTGCATCGGAAGTTGTGCTTCCGGCGCCGCGATCGATTCGGGCCGCAGGTTAATGAGAGGCGCGACTGTTGCTTCGCGATCGAGAGAGAGTGACATCTTGCGAACCCCGTGATGTTGCTGGGGCCGGATGCCAGGAGCGACGCTGCGTGATGATGCCGGCGGCGGACCGGCATGAGCCTGCAAGCGACCGCCGGGACACCCCGCCCGTGGACGTTATTTTGCTGTCACGGCAGGTCTCCTGGCTCGCAGGTCGGCGTTACTCCCCGTCTTCCCAATGCGATGCCGCATCAGTGACGTCTAAGCCGGAAGCAACTCACTGCTTACAGTTGCGGGGGCAGCGCCGGATTCTCGCGAGCGATACGCGATCACCGGATTCCCTCTTAGCCACCATTCCTTGCGTCATGATGGACCGTGACAGCTACATCTGGTGCGATTTGGACAATGGTGTCAATGGCGCGTATCGGCGAAGCGCAAAAATTTCGGCTCCCCCCGCTGGCGCTGTGAACAACGGGCTCCACGCGCACGTGATGTCAGCCGAGTTGACGTTCGCGCGATCTTGCCGGTAAGTGAACGCGTCGTGGTTCTTCGGAGAGATCTTTCCGGAGCTAAGAGGGAAGCCGGTGTGAAGCCGGAGCTGCCCCCGCAACTGTAAGCGGCGAGCCGCGGTCCACAACTGCCACTGAAGCCTGCAAGGCTTCGGGAAGGCCGGACCGCAGTGACGACCCGCGAGCCAGGAGACCTGCCTCGACAACGTACACGTCCTCGGGCGGGGTGTCCCGGTGGTGCGGTTGCGATTCCGTGCGCCCATCGCTCAGGGAATCCAGACGTGTCACTACGGCCTTTGCCCCCAACTCATGGGGTTAAGCCAATGTCTCCCACTTCACTTGCTGTTGCGTCCCTCGGCACGCCGCGGATCGGTCCGCGCCGTGAACTGAAATTCGCGCTGGAACGCTTCTGGTCCGGCGCGATAGACGAAAAGACGCTGATCGAAACCGGCGTCGGGCTGCGCGCAGCCAACTGGGCGCGGCAGAAGAAGCTCGGCATCACCGTGATCCCGTCGAACGATTTTTCGTTCTACGATCAGGTGCTCGACACCTGCGCAATGGTCGGCGCGATCCCAAAAAGTTACGGCTGGACCGGCGGTGCTGTGCCGCTTGCGACCTATTTCGCGATGGCGCGCGGCGTAGAGGGCGACGCTGGCGACTGCGGACATGCCCATCACGCACACGGCGTGGCCGCACTCGAGATGACGAAATGGTTCGACACCAACTATCACTACATGGTGCCGGAGCTTCGCAAGAACCAGTATTTTGCGCTCGCCTCGCGCAAGCCGATCGAAGAGTATGAGGAGGCGAAGGCGCTGGGTTATCAGACGCGTCCCGTGCTGGTCGGCCCGGTCACGTTCCTGAAACTGGCCAAGTCCAAGGATCCGCATTTCGACACGCTGTCGCTGCTCGACAGGCTCTTGCCGGTCTACATCGAAATATTGCGCGAACTCGCCGCCCGCGGTGCGGAATGGGTGCAGATCGACGAGCCCTGTCTCGTGCTTGATCTGGACGCCGCCGCTCAGCAGGCCCTACGTCGCGCCTATTCCGAAATCGCCAAAGCGGTGCCGAGCATCAGGATCATGCTGGCAACCTATTTTGGTGGGCTCGACGGCAATCGTGCGGTCGCGTTTGATCTTCCGGTCGCCGGCCTGCATCTCGATCTCGTGCGTGCGCCGGAGCAGCTCGGCGATCTCATGGACATTCCGAAAGAGCGCGTGCTGTCGCTCGGCGTGATCGACGGCCGTAACATATGGCGTGCGGATCTGACTCGAATCTTCGAGCGGCTCGAACCTGTCGTCGCGAAACTCGGCAAGGAGCGCATCCAGCTCGCGCCGTCCTGCTCGCTGCTTCATGTGCCGATCGATCTCGCGCTGGAAAGCAAGCTCGATCCCGAAGTGAAGACCTGGCTTTCATTCTCGGTGCAGAAGCTCGAAGAGCTTGCCGCGCTGGGAGCGGCGCTTGGAAGCGGCCGGGCGCATGCGTCAGAAGCGATACGCGCATCCGACGCCGCCGCTGCCGCGCGCAAGATCTCGCCCCGGATTCACAATGCGGCTGTCGCGCAGCGTCTCGCCGCCGTCGATGACGGCATGCGCCATCGCGCCAGCCCATTTGCCGAGCGCGCCGAGGTGCAGCACGAGCGGTTCAACCTGCCGCGCTTCCCGACCACGACCATCGGCTCCTTTCCGCAGACGACCGACGTCAGGAACACACGCGCCGCACATGCCAAGGGCGCGCTCAGTGATACCGCGTACAAGACCTATCTGCAGGATCAGACGGCGCGCGCAGTGCGCTGGCAGGAGGACATCGGGCTTGACGTCCTGGTCCATGGCGAGTTCGAGCGCAACGACATGGTGCAGTATTTTGGCGAGCAGCTTTCCGGCTTCGCCTTCACCGAGCTCGGTTGGGTGCAGTCCTATGGCTCGCGCTGCGTCCGGCCGCCGATCCTCTACGGCGACGTCTCGCGCCCGCACCCCATGACCGTCGAATGGTGGCAATTCGCGCAGTCGCTGACAGCGAAGCCGGTGAAGGCGATGCTGACGGGCCCCGTGACCATCCTGAACTGGTCGTTTGTTCGCGACGACCTGCCGCGCAGCGAAGTGTGCCGGCAGATCGCGCTCGCGATCCGCGATGAGGTGCTTGATCTCGAGGCGGCCGGCGCCGGCATGATCCAGATCGATGAGGCCGCGCTGCGCGAAGGCCTGCCGCTGCGCAGGTCGGAATGGAATAGCTATCTAGACTGGGCGGTCGACAGTTTTCGCATCTGCTCCTCCGGCGTGCAGGACGAGACCCAGATCCACACCCATATGTGCTACTCCGAATTCAACGACATCATCGACGCCATCGCAGCGATGGACGCGGACGTCATCTCGATCGAGACCTCGCGCTCGAAAATGGAATTGCTCGACGCCTTCCGGAACTATCGCTACCCGAACGAAATCGGCCCCGGCGTTTACGATATCCATTCGCCGCGCGTGCCTGATGTCGGCGAGATCACCGACCTTCTCAAGCTCGCAAGGCAACGGCTCTCCGATGCCCAACTCTGGATCAATCCCGACTGCGGCTTGAAGACCCGCAAGTGGGAGGAGGTGCGCCCGGCACTTGCCAACATGGTCGCCGCCGCGCGCGAATTGCGATCGCTTGCCTAGACGGTGAGGCCCCGTCTCGTATCCTGTGGCGATTTGAGGAGGAGAACGCCATGCGCTTCTGGATTCAATGCACGAGGTTCGAGACGGGGCAGCCCGTTCACATCAATATCGCGCTCGTCGGCAGCATGTGGCGCGACGGCGAGCGCACCGTGCTTTCTTTCGTCGGCGGTGATGGCGAGAAGATCGAGGTCGTCGAGACGCCGGAGCACATACTGGCCGTGCATCTCGGCGCGCCCGCGACGGCATGACGATCTGCAGTCGGCTGCCACGTCATTGCGAGCGCTAGCGAAACAATCCATTTCGCTGCTTGCGGAGAATGGATTGCTTCGTCGCTTGCGCTCCTCGCAATGACGGTGTCGTCCTGGCGAAGGCCAGGACCCATAACCACCGATGCCTGTTGTGGAGCAATCACAAAGTAAAGTAGAAGCCCGGCGCTAGGCCGGGCTTCTGCACGTCTTGCTCTCTGATTGCGCTTACGCCTGAGGCTGCGGCTCCAGGCCGGGGTCCGGATCTGGGCGCGGGCGCGACTTGCCGGCAGGCGGCACGGCGGAAGCACGCGGCGTGGTTGGCTCGAGCACGGACTCACGGTTCGGCTTCTTGCCCTTCAAGAGATCGATGATCTCGTCGCCGGTCAGCGTCTCGAACTCGAGCAGTCCCTTGGCCAGCGCTTCGAGATCGGCGCGCTTCTCGGTGAGGATGCGGGTCGCTTCGTGATAGCCTTCCTCGACCAGGCGCTTGATCTCGGAGTCGATCTTCTGGACCGTTGCCTCCGAGGCGTTCTGGGTGCGCGACACCGACATGCCCAGGAATACCTCGTCCTGGTTCTCGCCATAGGAGACAGTGCCAAGCTCTTCCGACAGGCCCCAACGCGTAACCATCATGCGCGCCAGACGTGTCGCCTGCTCGATGTCGGACGCCGCGCCCGAGGTGACCTTCTCGCGGCCGAACACCAGTTCTTCCGCGACGCGGCCGCCCATCATGATGGCGAGACGCGAGGTCATCTGCTCCAGCGACATCGACAGCTTGTCGCGCTCCGGCAACTGCATCACCATGCCGAGCGCACGACCGCGCGGGATGATGGTCGCCTTGTGGATCGGGTCGGTGGCGACGACGTTGAGGCCGACGATCGCGTGGCCGCCTTCATGGTAGGCGGTCAGGAGCTTCTCTTCCTCGGTCATGACAAGCGACTTGCGCTCGGCACCCATCATCACCTTGTCCTTGGCCTCTTCGAACTCGGCCTGCGTCACCATCCGCTTGTTGCGGCGGGCGGCGGTCAGCGCGGCCTCGTTGACGAGGTTCATCAGGTCGGCGCCCGAAAAGCCTGGGGTGCCGCGCGCAATGGTCTTCAGGTTGATATCGGGCGCCAGCGGCACCTTGCGGACGTGAACCTTGAGGATCTGCTCGCGGCCGACGACATCAGGATTCGGCACCACGACCTGACGGTCGAAGCGGCCGGGCCGCAGCAACGCGGGATCGAGCACGTCGGGCCGGTTGGTCGCAGCGATCAGGATCACGCCCTCATTGGCCTCGAAGCCGTCCATCTCGACCAGCAACTGGTTGAGGGTCTGCTCGCGCTCGTCATTGCCGCCGCCAAGGCCGGCGCCACGGTGACGGCCGACCGCATCGATTTCGTCGATGAAGATGATGCAAGGCGCATTCTTCTTCGCCTGCTCGAACATGTCGCGCACGCGCGATGCACCGACGCCGACGAACATCTCGACGAAGTCAGAACCGGAAATGGTGAAGAACGGCACGTTGGCTTCGCCCGCGACCGCGCGCGCGATCAGCGTCTTACCGGTACCGGGAGGGCCGACCAGCAACACGCCGCGCGGAATGCGGCCGCCCAGGCGCTGGAATTTGCCGGGGTCACGCAGGAATTCGACGATCTCCTGCAGGTCCTGCTTGGCCTCGTCGACGCCGGCGACGTCCTCGAACGTCACCCGGCCGTGCGCCTCGGTCAGCATCTTGGCGCGCGACTTGCCAAAGCCCATCGCCTTGCCGGCGCCGCCCTGCATCTGCCGCGACAGGAAGATCCACACGCCGATCAGCGCGATGAAGGGCAGCCAGGAGACCAGCAGCGAGACGAACCACGGCACGTTATCGCCCGGCGGCTTCGCGGTGATCTGGACCTTGCCGTCATAGAGGCGCTTCACCAGCGTCGGATCGTTCGGCGCGTAGGTCTGGAAGCTCGAGCCGTTGGTGAAGGTGCCATGGATCTCCGGCCCCTGGATCACGACGTCGCGGACATGGCCCTGGTCGACTTCGCTCAAGAGCTGCGAGAACGAGATATCCTGCGAGGACGCGCGCTGACCGGGATTCTGGAAGAGCGTAAACAACGCCAACAGCAGCAAGACGATAATGACCCAGAGGGCGAAATTCCGCAGATTGGCGTTCATTGATCTTCCTTCGTGGTCGCGCGGATCGCGGCCTCAAACTATCCTCGGGCGGCCTCAGGCAGGCACTTCAGGACATCCCTGGGAATCCCCCCTCAGCGGCTGCATACAATTTAGGTGCCACTGGAGTATATGCCAAGGGAACTGCACAGGACTATTTAGCGCATCCTAGCCCGATTCCCGGTCAAATAATGGCGCAAAAAGTCCGGGTCTTTGCGGGTGGTTAAGCGGAAATGATGGGAATTTTCCCGTTCACCCGAATATCAGCGGGCCCGGCTCCGGCGGGGCGGCGCCGGCTCGACCCGAATTCGCCCATTGGCGAGCCCAATGACCGCACCGGCGAGTGTTTGCTTCAGCTTGCCCGTCCCCTGCATCACCGCCTGATCGAGTGCGGCGAGCAGGGCCTCGATCTTTCCCAGTTCGGCCGGCCCCTCATGGCCGACGCGGTCGATCGCGCGCTTGAGCAGGCGCAGCCGGATCTCCTCTGGAAGGGCCACAAAGGCCTCGGCATCGAATCCGGGGCGTGCCCCACTGCCGTCGCGCAGCGCGAGGTAGCGCTCGGCACCGTCTGCCAGCACCTCCACCGCGGCATTGGCCCGGGCGAGCCGCGCCGCCAGCCGCGCGAGGTTCCGGGCATCGCCACCCTCTGCAGCCAGCGCCGGCATCAGTGCGCGCAGCCGCGGACGCGTGAATGCGGCATCACGATTGGTCGGATCAACAGCATAACCGATCCTGGCTTTCTCCAGGGTTGCGACCAGCCGCGCCTTGGGAATAGCGAGCATCGGCCGCGCCAGTCTCACGCCTTCGCGCTCGCTCTCGCGCGCCATCGCGGCGAGGCCGGCGATGCCGCTGCCGCGCAACAGCCGCATCAGAAGCGTTTCGGCCTGGTCGTCGCGGGTGTGCGCCGTGAGGATATGCGTCGCCCCGCTCGCGCGGGCCGCTTGGGCCAGCAGGCGATAGCGCGCCTCGCGCGCCGCCTCCGGCAGGCCGGTGTTCGGCTTGATCCCGGTCCAGCGCAATGTGCGATGAGGCAGATCGAGCGTGCCTGCAAGGCGCTTGACCTCACGCGCCTCGCGCGCGGCCTCCGGGCGCAGGCCATGGTCGACGGTGACTGCGATCAGCCGCGGCCCCTGCTTGAGTGCCCGGCGCCAGCGGGCGGCGAGCCACATCAACGCCACCGAGTCCGGCCCCCCGGACACGGCCAGAACGATCGCCGGCGCGCGCTTCCAGTCGTCTAACAGACGCTTGGCTTCGGTCGCAGAAATCGCGCTGCGGTCGTCGGACATGGCGGTGCCATCGCTCGCGGAGCCGTACGGCTCCATCAGCACCGCTTTAGCACTTGATCCGCTTCTGCTCACGGTCGACGGCAGCTTTGACGCCCGTGGAAGCCCGCGGATATTTCCGCGTCACTTCGCCGAGCGCGGCGCAGGCGGCTTCCTTCTCCTTCAGCGCCGCCAGTGACTGGCCAAGCCGCAGCAGCGCGTCCGGCGCCTTGGCCGACTTGTCGAATTTCGTGGTCACGCCAAGGAAGGCTTCGGCGGCGTCACGATACTGCTGACGCTGGAAATAGCTCTCGCCGAGCCAATATTGCGCATCCGGGATCAGCGGATCACTCGGATATTTCTGGGAGAAGTTGCGCATGGTTTCCTCGGCGAGCGCATAGTCCCTGCGCTGCATGTAGCCGATGCCGAGGTCGAACTCGTCCTTCGACGTCGCCGACGGCGGCAAGGTGGTCAGAGCGGCGGTGGTGCCGCCCGCTGCCGGTGCGCCGGCATTGCGCGGGCTGGTGTTGCCGAGGTCGAGCGGTTCGCCCGCATTACGTCCGCCGGGCGCGCCGACCGCGGCATCGGGCGACATCGGCATCTGGCCACCGCCTAGCGCGCGCGGCGCGCCCGGGGCGTTCGGGTTCTGGGTGGGATCGAAAGCGTCGCCGCGGCGGCGCCCTCCCGCCGCTGGCGCGGCCGGCTCCTGCACGATTGGAGCGGGAGCTGCGATCTGGGTCTGGTCGTAGCCCCCCTGCGATTGCCGGTAGCCCGGCTGCGGTTGCCCATACCCCTGCTGAGGCTGTCCATAGGCCGGCTGGCCGCCTTGCGGCGGGTAGGACGGTGCAGACTGCGCAGCCGGTGGCTGGGCGGCCTGAGGCTGGCCGCCGGGGCCGGGCGCGGCGCCAAGCTGACGCAGCCGCTCCTCCAACTGGCGGTTACGATATTGCAGTTCCTCATTCTGACCCGTGAGCTGTCGAAGCTGGTTCTCCAGGTGCTGGACCCGCATTTCGAGGTCGGCATCATCGGATTGCGCGAAGGCCGGTGCGGAAACGGCCAGCCCCGCGGCAATCGCCGCGGCGCTCGTAACTCTAAGAAATCTGGACGACATCTTGCCCTGACGACGAAAATCGACGCGGAACCACATTGAGGTACGGAGTACGCCGGAATTGTGACTGAAGTAAATGGCCGCGCAAACAAAACCGGCGCCTCACGGCGCCGGGGCAAATCGGGAATTTTCGACAGCTTACGAGCTCGCGTTCAGCACCGTGACGGCACGGCGGTTCTGCGACCAGCAGGAGATGTCGTTACAAACCGCCACCGGACGTTCCTTGCCGTAAGAGATGGTGCGCATCCGGCTCGGATCGATGCCGCGCGAGGCGAGATAGGCGCGAACCGCCTGGGCACGACGCGCACCGAGCGCGATGTTGTACTCGCGGGTGCCGCGCTCGTCAGCATGGCCTTCGATGGTGAAGCTGTAACGATTATAGGTCTGCAGCCACTGCGCCTGCTTGTCCAGCGTCGCGATCGCCTGCGGGGTCAGGTCGGTCTGGTCACTCTCGAAGAAGACGCGGTCGCCGACGTTCACAACGAAATCCTGCTGGCTGCCCGGGCTCGCTGCGCTCGCCATCGCGCCGTCGGCGCCGATATTCTTGTTGGCGCAAGCACCCATCGACAGCGCCACCGCGAGCACCGCGGCGAGCTTCAATCCCTGGAGGATTCGCATCTGATATTTCATTCCGGAGCCTCCACGCTCACGTTTTCGAACTCTTATCCGGTCTACAGGGCGATGGTTAAACGAACGTTCCGTCAACCTT
This sequence comes from Bradyrhizobium sp. USDA 10063, assembly GCF_054063735.1. Classification (NCBI taxonomy): domain Bacteria; kingdom Pseudomonadati; phylum Pseudomonadota; class Alphaproteobacteria; order Hyphomicrobiales; family Nitrobacteraceae; genus Bradyrhizobium; species Bradyrhizobium sp. USDA 10063. Next base: position 4,451,244 of record NZ_JBSSGP010000002.1, read on the forward strand.
GATGAGACCTTGCCGGACCCGATCAAATGCGGACAAACGGCGAAAAGCGCCCCCTATGGTTAATGGGTTGTAAATGTGGCGCGAGGGTGAAGGCAAGCGCGGAAGGAACCGGAAGCACCGATTTCCCGGGTGCAATATCGCTGCCGAAAGCCGATCCAAGCGGAACTGGCTCGTGGTCCGGCCCGGAGCGTTTTCGAGCGAAGTGGATACCGGAATCTGGAATTTCGGTTCTCAGTTCAATCAGAACCGAAGCTCTTGTGGCTTTTGGGAGATCAATCAACCGTTGGGGACGATCGAGGCCCTCGAAAAGGGTGGAACGATACCGTCCGTCAAGGTCTTTCGCGCACCGCGCTCAAACAGCATATCCGCCGCTCGAACGCGCTTGAACGCAGGAAGGGGTAACGGGCCAGCACCCGCTCCCGCACCGTGGGCAGGTGCGCGGCCATCAATCCGACGGGCTTCAACAGGCCCGGATGGAGACGTGGCTCCGACCAAGCCTCATGCAGGAACACCCGACGGTAGAACGCCATGTGCTCGGGACGCACCATGGCCAATCCATAGTCGGCATTGAAGTGAACGCCAGCGGTCGATCCGAGCCGAACCGTCACGTAGGGTAGTTCCGGAACTGTCCGCGCCTTGTCCGGATCGGCAACAAAGCGCGTCGAGTCGATGAAGACCAGCCCTTGATCAAGCTTGGGATGAAGCACGTCACCAAACACGTCCACGGAGGGCGAGATCCGGCATTCCGGCGTGACGACGTTGATGCGAATTGAGCTGTACAGTTCGCCGTGAAAGTACACGCCGAACGTCCAAACGTTCGGAGCGTCATCGTACTGATCCACCACGCGCTCGTCGGCCGACGGTTCGATCGCGCGTTCGCGCAGATAAGCGCGATAGCGGAGCCGGTAGATCTCTTCCTTTTCGGCTGGGGTCTGAGCTAGGCGATAATCGACTTGATCCAGCGGGTCTGAAAGCCGTCCGCTTGTCGGCCTGATGGCCTCCACCGCAGGCATTATGTTCAATCCTTGCACCTTCGAGCAACTTCTGCGCGTGTCAAAAAGATTAACAGCTTCTTAATTTATTGCAAAGAGATCGCGGCAACAGGGTTAATAGCTGCGCGGCTCGCTTGCGAGCCATGCGTCGATGGCGCCGCGGAGCCGTGAAACTACGGGTAGAGAGATCGCGTCAGGCGATCGACCGCGAGGATGCCAGCATCAGCAAGTCTTCCGGACGGCGACCATGAGAGGCGTTGAGGAGTTGCCGTATACGCACCGCAGGCACCGGGCGGCTGAACAGATAGCCTTGCGCCTCGGTCACCGCGCCGTCAGCGCTGACGAGATCAAGCTGCTCGTTGGTCTCGATGCCTTCGACCACGACGGACATGCCGAGGTCAGCCGAAAGCCGCGCCACGCCGCGTAACAGCGTCAGCGGACGGTCGGTGTCGATGCCTTCGAGGAACGAGCGGTCGATCTTGACCTTCTGCAACGGGAAGTTGTGCAGATAGCTCAGACTCGAATAGCCGGTGCCGAAATCGTCGAGCGAGATTCGCACGCCCAGCGAATGCAGTTGCGACAGCACGTCGTGCGTCACTTGGGTGTTGCGCAGCAGTGAGGACTCGGTGATCTCGATCTCGAGGCGCCGCGCCGGCAGGCCCGAGACCTCCAGCGCATAGCGGACCTCGCTCAGCACGTCGCGCTGGTGGAACTGCTGCGGCGACAGATTGACCGCGACGCTGACGGATTCAGGCCACGTCATGCATTCCATGCAGGCCTTGCGCAGGATCCAGCGGCCAAGATCGACGATCAACCCCATGTCCTCCGCCACCGGAATGATCTCGATCGGAGACACCGTGCCGCGCACCGGATGATTCCAGCGCAAGAGCGCCTCGCAGGTCGTGATCTTGCCGGTCTTGAGATTGACCAGTGGCTGGTAATAGAGCTCGAACTCCTCGTTCGCCAGCGCCTTGCGCAGGTCGAGCTCGAGGATGCGGCGCGCCTCGACGATTTGCGCCATCTCGTCGCGGAAGAAGCAGAAGGTGCCGCGGCCGTCCGCCTTGGCGCGATAGAGCGCCATGTCGGCGTTCTTCAGCAGCGTATCGGCGCTGATGCCCGGCGAGGTCATCGCAATGCCGACGCTGGCACCGATCTCGACGAGGTGATTGGCGATCTTGTAGCGCTCGCTCAGGCGATCGACGATGCGCCGCGCCAGGCTGGCCGCATCCTCATGCGACTTGATGTTCTGCTGGAACACCACGAACTCGTCGCCGCCGAAGCGGGCGACGAAATCCTCCGGCCGCAGCATTTCCCGGAGCCGGCCGGACACCGCGCAGAGAAGCTGGTCGCCGCAGGGATGGCCGAGCGTGTCGTTGACCTGCTTGAACTGGTCGAGGTCGATGAACAGCAAGGCCGACAGTTGCGCGCCTTGCGGCTTCGCCAGCAGACGACCGATCTCGTCGCGAAAATTGAGTCGGTTGGGCAGTTGCGTGAGTTCGTCGTACCGCGCCAGATGCGTGATGCGTTCTTCCGCATTGCGCCGCTCGGTGACGTCTTCCAGCAATACGACCGCGCCGTCGGCCATCGGCTGGAAGGTCCACGACAGCGCGCGGTTGCGCGTCGGGTCGGGATCGTTCGTGATCATATCCCGCGTCTGGGTGTGCTCGATCTCGGCGAGGATCATCTTGCCGCTCGCTTCGGTGATCGAGCCCGCGCTGACGCACGCGGCGATGATGTCGGGTGCACGGAGACCACGCTGGACGAGATCTTCCGGCAGGCCCATCATCTCGCTGAAGCGATGGTTCATCACCGCCAGTCGGCCATCTTCGAGGAACAGGCACAGGCCGTGCGGCATGTTGTTCAGCGCCGTATCGAACTGGCCGGCCAGCGCCGCCTCGCGCTCCTTCGCAATCCAGGCGTTGACGTAGATCCGCTGCAGGCTGGATGTCAGGTGGCGGATGGAAACGAAGAAGACGAAGCTCAGGAGGGCGAGCGCGATGTAGTAGGCGCCGCCGACATAGAACAACGCGAAGATCAGGGGTCCGATGGACAACAGCAGGTGCAGGTGGAAGATCCGCGGGCGGCCGAATGTCCGCCCAACCCCGGCCGACGTATAGGCCACCACCGTGGTCACGCAGAGCATGTGGGCGGCCGCATCGCTGGTTCGCAGGAGAACGGTTACCCCCCAGATGCCGAGCGCGACCCCATAGGCGACGGCGCCGAACCGGTAGCGCTTTTCCCAGCTCACGGACTCCGCGACGGTGAGCCGCGAATTGCGCTGCTGGTACCGGTACATCTGATGGGCGCGCCCAAGCCCCACCACGACGAACAGCGGCACGCACAGCCACATCAAGAGATCGCCGGTGACGGCGGCAATCACCGAGCCGGCGATGGCCGGGCCAAAGGCGCCGAAGATCATCGGCGCGGGATTCATGAACAGGGAATCGACCAGCGCAGCCGAAATCGTTGGCGACATCTGCCGGTCGGGCTCTCCCGTCTGATTGGCAAACTGCATGATCTGGGCGCGCGTCCTCTGGTCGGGTCGCAGTTTTACCCAGCGCTGATGAAGCCTTTCTGAGGGAATATCGTTACCAAGACCTTGTTTCGAGTTTTATGCAGCAGGAATTCTCTTTTAATTTCAATTAACTAGGAAAAATTTGCCGGTTAACGGGAATGGTTACCCGCGAACCCCCTAACAGTTTACGATAATAATGGCGACCACGCCGGATCGGACGCGAAGCCCGGGGTCGGCACGCGCAGTTCGTTGCGGCCGGAAACGTCGATGGTAAAGAGCGATGGTCCCTGGCCGAGATCGCGGAAGAACATCACGACCCGCCCGTTCGGCGCAAAGGTCGGCCCCTCGTTGTGGTAGCCCGACGTCAGGATCCGCTCGCCGGAGCCGTCGGTCTTCATGATGCCGATCGCGAACTGGCCGCCGCCCTGCTTGGTGAACGCAATGTAGTCGCCGCGCGGCGACCACACCGGCGTCGAGTAGCTGCCATCGCCGAACGAGATGCGCTGCGCCGGCCCGCCGGTCGCCGCCATCACATAGATCTGCGGTTTGCCGCCGCGATCAGACTCGAAGCAGAGGCGCGCTCCGTCAGGCGCATAGGACGGCGAAGTGTCGATCGCCGGCGTGTCGGTGAGCCGCGTCATCGATTTCGAACGCAGGTCCATCACGAACAGGTTGGAGTTGCCGCCCTGCTGCAGGCTCATGATGATGCGCTGGCCGTCCGGCGAGAACCGCGGCGAGAACGACATGCCCGGGAAGTTGCCGACGATCTCGCGCTGGCCGGTCTCGATGTTGAGCAGATAGACCCGCGGGTCGCCCTGGCCGAACTCCATATAGGTGATCTCCTGGGTCGACGGCGAAAAGCGCGGGGTGAGCACCAGGTCCGAGCCGCGGGTCAGGTAGCGCACATTGGCGCCGTCCTGATCCATCAGCGCGAGCCGCTTGACGCGGCGCTCCTTCGATCCGGTCTCGTCGACGAAGACGATGCGGGTGTCGAAATAACCCTTCTCGCCGGTCAGCCGCTCATAGATCTGGTCAGAGATGATATGCGCGATGCGCCGCCAATATTCGGCCGAGGTATCGTATTGCTGGCCGGCGAGCTGCTGGCCGGTATTGACGTCCCAGAGGCGGAATTCCGCCTTCACGCGCCCGTTGTTCTGCCGGGTCATGCGTCCCGTGACCAGCGCCTGCGCGTTGACCGATTTCCAGTTCTGGAAATTCGGCGCGGCGTCGATATTGATGTTCTTCTCCAGATAGGCGGCCTGGTCGATCGGCGCGAACAGGCCCGAGCGTTTGAGATTGTTGGTGATGACCTGGGTGACGCCGGCGCCGACTTCGGTATCTCCAGGAGTGCCGGGCGTGAAATTCGGGATCGCGATCGGCAGCGGCGCGAACTCGCCATCGGGAATCTGCACGCGCTTCGGCCCCTGCGCAAATGCGCCGCGCGGTGCGGCGGCAAGGGTACCGAGTGCGGCCATGCCCGAAATGATCTGGCGGCGGCTCGGGCGGAAAAACGTCTCAAACGATTTGTTCTGATTGGTCATCGTTGGCGAACTTTGCTTCATGGGACCTTAGGCGCACACTGCGCTCAGGTCTTTCGTTCGGTGAACACGGGCGAAAAATATTTCCATTCGTCGAAGTAGGCCGCCGGCAGATTGTACGGCTGGCATTCGATAATCGCGCGCAGCGCGCTCTCCTGATAGACGCGCAAATAAGGCGTTGCCGGCGTGCCTTCCGGCACCGGCATGCCCTCGAGCGTGCCGTCGCGCTTCAGGCGGATCACGAAGGCCGCCTCGGTCTGCTGCGCTTCGATGCCGCCATAGGGCTTCTTCCAGCAGCGCTCGACCTGGCTCTTGAACATCGCGCCCCAGGTCGCCGAATTGTCGGCGGCCTTGCCATGGGCAAGGCCGAGGGCTGCGTTCATGTTGAGCGTGTCGCCGGCCGCTGCCTGGCGCGTCGGATCGCGCTTGTCGAGGAGGGCTGCGATCTTCGACTGGTCGAACACGCGCTCCTTCAGCTTCTGCTCCGGCGGCGGCTTGGCAGCCTGCTGTTGCGGCTTCGGCGGCGGCTTCTTCTCTTCCTTCTTCAGCGCTTCCGCGATCGCATCCGGCTTGACGGGATCCGGCTTCTTCTCGATCGGCTTCGCCTCTTGCTTGGGTTCTTCTTTCTTCGGCTCTTCCTTGGGCTTGGTCTCGGTGACCTGCTTCGGCGGGTCGGGCTTCTTTTCGACCGGCTTCTCTTCCACCTTCGGGGTCGGCGGCGGCGCCGTGTCGGTGACCACCGGCGGCTTCTTTTCCTCGATCTTGCCGACGGTGTCGTCGACCGGCTTGGCCTCGGCGACCTTTTCGACGAGCGGCTTCGGATTTTCCTTCTTGCCGGTCCTCTGGCCGGCCATCACATGGGCAAGCTGGTCGGAAGATATGACGTCGACAGCGACAGTCTCCTCGTCCGGCAGGACGTAGGCCTTGGTCGAAAACGACACGAGGCCCCATCCCAGCACGAGCACGTGCAGGGCGATCGATGCCACCAGTGTCTTGTCGACCTTGACCTTCAACTTACCCTGCTCTGCCATATCACGGGTTTACGATCCCCCCTCCGGGATGATGACGATATTGGCCTTGAAGCCCGCGGTCCGAATCTGGCCGAGGAGCTTCATCATATCCGTGTAACAGACGTCCTTGTCCCCACGCAGATATACCACGGCATCATTATCCGATCGCGTCTCCCTGATAGCCTTGATTTTGGGCAAGAGGTCGGCAGCCGAAATCGGGGCGTCACCGAGGTACAGTTCCACGTTCGAATTGCAACTCCCGCCGGTGCGCTTGACCGAGAGTGTCAATGGCGGGGTGTTCTGGGCAATCGACTTGCCGCCGCTCGCGATCGGCAGGTCGATGTCGATATTCGACGTCATCAGCGGCGCTGCGACCATGAAGATGATCAACAGCACCAGCATCACGTCGACCATCGGCGTGACGTTGATTTCCGCCATCACAGCGGCGCGGCGCCGGCCACGGCGGCCACCGCCATCAGACGAACCCGCCATGCTCATCGCCATGATCTAAAACCCACCGCTTGCGTTCATCACTTCCCGCCTCATCAGGCCCGCTCGTCGATCTGGCGCGACAGGATCGCGGAAAACTCGTCGGCAAAGCCCTCCAGGCGCTGGGCCTGCCGGTTCACCTCGGAAATGAACTTATTGTAGAAAATAGTCGCCGGAATTGCGGCGATCAGGCCGATTGCGGTCGCAAACAGCGCCTCCGCGATTCCCGGTGCCACCACCGCCAGCGAGGTATTCTTTGACGCCGCGATCGACTGGAAGCTCGACATGATGCCCCAGACGGTGCCGAACAGGCCGACAAAGGGGCCGGCCGAGCCGACGGTCGCGAGCACCAGGAGCCGGCGTTCCAATCGCTCGACCTCGCGCGCGATCGAGACGTTCATGACCTTCTCGATCCGCATCTGAAGGCCGGCAAAGGAACGCGAATGGCTCTCGAAGGAGCGCTTCCATTCGCGCATCGCGGCCACGAAGCAGGCCGCCATCGACTGGGTCGGCTTGGCCGACAGCGTGCGATAGAGTTCCTCGATCGACTGCCCCGACCAGAACGCCTGCTCGAACCGGTCCATCGCGCGGCGGGTGCGCGAATACAGGAAGATCTTGTCGATCGCGATCGCCCAGACCCACACCGAGCAGGCGAGCAGCCCGAGCATGACCGCCTTCACGACCCAGTGGGCCTGCAGGAACAGCGCGATCAGCGAAACGTCGCTCGAGGCCATGGGCAGCGCTGCCTGCGCCACGTCGGCGGGATTCATCGGCAATATCCTTTCAACGCAAAGGTCTCCTGTCCTTCCCGGAGCAAATGGCCGCCGGTCCCGGATGTTCGTTTCGACGCGTTTTCCTCACGCGAACCGGTCTCCACCTCGCTTGAAACGCCCCTAGCAGCCCACGCCTGGCGCGGCGGTAAGCGCCAGCGCGAAAAGCTTTCATCTGTCGCATGGGAGGGCGGTCCAAGGCCGGGCCCTGCTTCCCCCGTCAACATGTCAAAACAAGGGCTTTTCGCGCGTCATTTCCACCCCTAACCAGACGCTAACCGTGGTTAATGCGAGGTTACCAAAGTCCGCTTTGGCGGCTGGAAATGCAGGAAATCCGGCCGGTTATGGGGATGGGCGGGGTTCCCTGCGGCCATCGGGCTGGCTGCGCTCCTTCCCCTGCAAGGGGGAAGGTCGGGATGGGGGTCAGCCCCGGGGCACCGGTGCGTGTGGAGAGAAGATCCCCACCCGGTTTGCGCGTGAGACGCGCAAACCGACCTCCCCTTTTCAAGGGGAGGTGAGATGCAGCCAGCTTCGGGCAGCAGGGAAGAGAACTTCCGATTCAATTGTCAAACAGCTCTCCGCTGTCATCGTCTCAATTGTCAAACAGCTCTGCTGTCATCGTCCGCGAAGGCGGACGATCCAGTATTCCAGAGACGTCTCGGCTTAAGTTGAGAGGCCGCCGGATACTGGATGCCCGCCTTCGCGGGCATGACGGTGGAGCGTGGGGAGAGGATGTGAGTCGGCATTCTCGCGGCATGGATTGCCCGAGCTTTGCGTCTCGTTTCACCCTCCTTGAGATCAGAGGGCGCAGGGAAAGCCGGGTGCCGGTTGCACCCGTGGGCCCCGTGCAACAAAAAGCACGGGGGTAGGACCACAGGTCAACCGGAGCAACACCGGCTTTCCCCTGCGCGATGGTTTACGGTTTCCTTCGCGCTCTCCCCGGTGACCGGGCTTTCTTGCCACCGTCGCCTCACGGATCATCTCCGCAAGACTTAGCGCCAGCGTCGGGGCGCCAGGACCACACGACTTCGCCGTCCGCACTGCGCGTGCTCGTCAGTCACACGCATCACGTCCACCGCATCTCACCGCAACGTTCGTGACGATCGCGAGCCGCCCCTCATCCGCCGTGAGACGCGCGGAGTTAAATCACTGATTTGCCCGACGACGGAAGCGGAATATTTTTCGCGGATGGGCTGGACGGGGCAAATCACTATGAAATTGCTGCAATAATTCGTTCCACCGCGCACGCGCTGTCAGCCCCTCATGGTGAGGAGGCGCGGAGCGCCGTCTCGAACCATGAGGCCCGCGGCCCATCCCTCGAGACGCCGCTTGCGCGGCTCCTCGGGATGAGGTCGATATGTGGCACCCTTCCTACCATCACGCCCCGGAGACTCTTCATGCGCACCCATTCCATCGCCGCCATTCCTGCCGACGGTATCGGCCCCGAGGTGATCTCATCGGGCATTCGTGTGCTGGAGGCGCTGGCGCAACGCTCCGGCGATGTCAGCTTCCAGTTCAAGACCTTCGACTGGGGCTCGGACTACTACAAGAAGCACGGCGTCATGATGCCGGCCGATGGCCTGAACGAACTGAAGAAGTTCGATGCGATCTATTTCGGCGCGGTCGGCGCGCCCGACGTGCCCGACCACATCACGCTGTGGGGGCTGCGGCTGCCGATCTGCCAGGGCTTTGACCAATACGCCAATGTGCGGCCGACCAAGATCCTGCCCGGCGTCGCATCGCCATTGCGCAATGTCGGCGTCGGCGATCTCGACTGGGTGATCGTGCGCGAGAATTCGGAAGGCGAATATGCCGGTGCCGGCGGACGCGCGCACAAGGGCCTGCCCGAGGAGGTCGGCACCGAAGTTGCGATCTTCACCCGTGTCGGCGTCACCCGCATCATGCGCTATGCCTTCCAGCTCGCGCAGTCGCGCCCGCGCAAGCTGCTGACCGTGGTGACAAAGTCGAACGCGCAGCGCCACGGCATGGTGATGTGGGACGAGATCGCCGCCGAAGTGGCGCAGCAATTCCCTGATGTCACCTGGGACAAGATGCTGGTCGACGCCATGACGGTGCGCATGACGCTGAACCCGAAAAGCCTCGACACCATCGTCGCGACCAATCTGCACGCGGACATCCTGTCCGATCTGGCAGGCGCGCTCGCCGGCAGCCTCGGCGTCGCTCCGACCGGCAATATCGATCCCGAGCGCCGCTTCCCCTCGATGTTCGAGCCGATCCACGGCTCGGCCTTCGACATCACCGGTAAAGGCATCGCCAACCCGGTCGCGACCTTCTGGACTGGCGCGCAGATGCTGGAGCATCTCGGCGAGAAGGACGCGGCCGCGCGACTGATGGCGGCGGTGGAGCGCGTCTGCGCCGCCGGCGTGCTGACACCCGACGTCGGCGGCAAAGCGACGACGAAAGAGGTGACCGACGCCGTGATCGACGCGATTCATGGGACGAATGTGTGAAGATCCCTCGCCCCGGTCTTGCGCAACTTCGGACGAATGACCGCCCAGCCGTCATTGCGAGCGAAGCGAAGCAATCCATCAAGCCGCATGCGCGGGAGCATGGATTGCTTCGTCGCTGTCGCTCCTCGCAATGACAGCGCTATTTCTGCCGCACCTGTCTCTACCGCGGCTTCGTCAGCCTGGCGACGATCGGCTTGAGCAGTTGCGGCGACAGGTAGATCGGGAATTGCGATAGCGCGAAGTAGAGCCAGGTCAGGCCCGGCAGCACGCCGTCGGTGGCGGCGACCATCAACCCCATGTTCCGCTGCGACACCATCAATGCCAGGGCCAGCGCCCTTTCCATGCCGAAGCGGCGAAACACCAGCATGGTGCCTGCGAGCAGCGCAAAGAACACCGCAAAGGCGAGCAGCGTCAGCCCGAGCGCCTGCAGCGGTTCGCGCCAGAAGCTCGGCGCAACGGGGCCCATGACCGCGCAAACGAACACCAACAGGATCAGGATGTTCAACCCGTCGATCGGCGCCTTGTGGCGCTCGATGGCGGCAAGCCCGAACAGCCAACGGATGATCGCAGCGACCGCGAGCGCACCGGCCAGGATCAGGAACAGTTTTGCGCCGAGCGCGACCGGCGACAATGTCAAGGCCGAGCCGAAGAAGAGATAGGCGAACAGCGGCGCGGTGAGCGGCACCAGCGCGGTGCCGGTCACGAGCGTGATCAGCACCAGCGTAGCGTCCAGCCCCATCAGCGCCGCGAGCGAGGGCGAAGCCATCATCGGCGAAGCCACCGCCTGCAGCATCAAGCCGAGGAACAGATCCGGCGACGCCGTGCGTAGACCTGTCGCAAGCCAGAACACGCCCGTCATCGCCGGGACCGCAAGCAGCGTCCATGCCGTCGCGGCCACGACGATCGCGGGGCGGCGCAGATAGAGCCGCAGCGCGGAGACGTCCACGCGCATGAAGGAGATGCAGAGGAGGAGGAAGACCGCTTCGGTGACGAAAGGTCTCAAGGCCTCTCCAAGCGGCGGGATCGCGATGCCGATGAACACCAGGGCAGCGACGGCGCGCGTGCCCTGGCGGCCGAGCCATGCGAGCGGCCGGACTAAAGCGGCGAAAGCATCAATCAATACAACAGGCATCGGCGTTCTCCTGAGCTTTGGTTCTGATTGCATCAGAACCAAAGCTCCAGATTCTTGTTTGACGCGTTTTCTTCACGCGAACCGGTGTCCACTTCGCTCGAAAACGCTTTAATGGAGCCGCAGCACGGAGAGACCTGTTGGGATAAGAACATGCGCCCGCCGGACTGCGGCGGCACTCGGTCATGTTTTTCAGATGAGACAAGACGACGTGCCGCTCCTTAAAGGGAGCGCCACCAGCGCGACGCGGTGAAGGTCAGGCAATCGTCCATGCGGCTTGATTGGCATTGCGCGACGCTGTTGGCAAGAGCCTCAGTGTCGTCCTGGAAAGCCAGGACCATAACCACCGAAATGCGTTGTGACACGAGCAAGCGGTTGCAGCCGAGCACACCACAAAGGCTTGTGGTTATGGGTCCCGGCTCAAGGCCGGGACGACACCGTTATTGCGGAGGCAATGTGCGGCAACATCAGCTTGCCTAGTCTAAAACCAAACCGCCCGTCTGCTTTCGCAAACGGGCGGCTCAGGGCCATCAGGTTTTATGGGGGCACATCGCCTGAAGGCTAGCTCGTGAAGTCTGGCCTCAGCTCTGCGACGGTTGCTGCGGCGGCTCGTTCGGCGGCGTCGGGCGCTGCCGATGCTGGGCCATGAAGGCGTCGAACTCTTCCTTGTCCTTGGCGTGGCGCAGCCGGCTCAGGAATTCCTTGAACTCCTTCTGCTCGTCTTCCAGGCGACGCAGCGTCTCTGCGCGATATTCGTCGAAGGCGCGGTTGCCGCTGGTGGGCGGACCAAAGCCCCAGCCGAAGCCGCGGCGCTCCATGCGGTCGCGCATGCGATCCATCTTGTACTGCATCCGCTCCATCTTGTTGTGCCAGCGATCGCTATCGTGGTGACTCCAGCAACTCATTCTTCTGCTCCCGAGTGTGAAAAAGAGGAGGGCGAGCCCGATCGGCCACCAGATGATGAAGCCGAGAATGGTCACGGCGATCCAGCCGGGGTGCCACGGGCTTTCGAACATGCGTGGGCGGTAGGGTTCTTCCACAGGGCCGCGCCATCGATTGACATCTGCGGTGTAGGCCATTTCCCTTCTCCATCACGGCATCACGCCGTTGTGAATGTAAATAACATTTACATACTTGGCCGATCCGCTCCGAAAGTCAAGCGGACCCCCGGGGGGTGCGACAAATTTATTTCGGCAATTTTATTTCGGCTTGCCCCAAGGACCGGCGGGCTTTTCGTCTGTCGGCTCGGGTTTGCGCTCGGTGGGGAAGCCGAGTCCGCGCAGATAGATCAGCACTTCGGCTTCGAGCAGTTCTTCCGGCGTCATCGGCAGTTTGCGACGCGCGGCATCGCCACGGCCGAACAGCGACGCGACACCGTGCGACATCGCCCAGATGTGCAGCGCCATCATCATCGCCGGCGGACGCGGCACGCCGGGCGGCGCCAGCGCCGCAAGCCGCTCCGCCGCCGCGCGAATGACCGCGAAGGCGCGCTCGCTTGCCGCCATCAGTGCAGGAGTTGTTTCGACCGGTACGCCGGATTCGAACATCGCGGAATAGAACGCAGGCTCCTCGCGCGCGAAGGCGAGATAGGCCTTGCCGACGCGCTCGAACGCCGTGATCGTATCCGGACGGCCGTCGTCCCACGCCTGCGTCAGGAGCTGTTCGAACTGCTCGAAGCCGCGCTGGGCGATGCTCGACAGCAGCTCGTCGCGGTCGCGGAAATGCCGATAGGGTGCCGCGGGGCTGACGCCGGCCATGCGCGCAGCATCGGCGAAGGTGAAGCCGGCCGGCCCCTTCTGCGAAATCAGGTCGAGCGCCGCCTGCAGCAACGCCTCTTTGAGATTGCCGTGATGATAGCCGCGCTCGCCGCGGCGCTGATCCTTGCGCCAGCTCATGTGAAAAGGTCTTACATGAGCCGGACGCAAAGGTCACTAGCGCCGGAGCGCGGCGTTCATCAAGATTAACGGCGCCGCTCGTGCCGATTGGCGCGGGTGCCGTCGCGATTCACGTTGTTCAACCGTGGGGAGAGAACCCTCACCCGGCGCGTGGCGCCGACCTCTCCCGCAAGCGGGAGAGGTGACTTCAAAGGCCGCTCCGCGGAATGGGAGGTGGGGGTTCTCCCTCTCCCGCTTGCGGGGGAGGGCTGGGGTGGGGGTGTCTCCGCATCGGGATTCCCCAAGAGGAAAGAGCCCTCACCCGGCGCTTCGCGCCGACCTCTCCCGCAAGCGGGAGAGGTGACTTCAAAGGCCGCTATGCGGCGATGCTAGCCGCCCGGAATCGGCAGAACCGGCATGATCTCCACCCGCTCGCCGGGGAAGATAGCGAAATGCGGGTGGTTCTCGAACAATTTCGCCGCGGCCTCATGCGAACTGGCGCGCAGCACCGTGAAGCCGCTGAGTTCGTTGCTGGTGTCGGCGATGCCGCCGGCATCGACTTTCTTGGTCTTGCCCAGCGGGCCGCCCATGCCGACGATCACGTCCTGATGCTTTTCGACCCAAGCCTTCCATGCCGCGATCCCCTGCTGCTCCTTGGCGCGCCGCTCGGCCTCGGGCAGCGCTTGCCAGGCCTTCATTTTTGGATTGTTCATGCTGCCGACGAAGACAGCGAGATAGGTATCGGTCGTGCTCATGGGCTTCTCCCTTGCGTTGAATTGATGATCGATGCGGCTTAACGATGTGCCGAGCTCCGCTGCAATTCTTCGAAGCCGGCGGCCGCCTTCTGCACCTCCTCGGAAAAATCGGACATTTCCTGCACCTGGCGGATCTCGATGATCTCGTTCTCGCTGGCCGGGCATTGCTTCGCCCACTCGATCGCCTCGGCACGCGATGCGACGTTGATCATCCAGTAGCCGCCGAGCACCTCCTTGGATTCGGTGAAGGGACCGTCGGTGACGACGGGCTTGCCGGTGGCGAAGGAGACGCGGGCGCCCGCCGACGGCGGATGCAGTCCGTCCAGCGCGATCAGGACGCCAGCGTCCTTCAGCGCCTGGTTGTATTTCATCATCGCCGCGACGCGTTCCGGGTCGAGGTCGATCTTCGGCGGCGCGGTCTCGTAGCCGAGCGGGATCATCAGCATCATGAATCGCATTGGGTGTTTCCTTGCGGTTGAGGGATGTCATTCCGGGGCATCGCAACGCGATGAGCCCGGAATCCATTTTGCAGCTTGCGAATGCGGCTCGATGGATTCCGGGCTCGCGCCAAGCGGCGCGCCCCGGAATGACAGCGGGGTTAGTCAGTTTCGCGCGACCTGCGCGCGCAGGCGCTCTTCCTGCTCGCGAAGTTCAGGGGTCAACGCCTCGCCGAAATCCTCGGTGGAGAACACCTGACGGATCTCGATCTCGCCGTCCTCGAACGGGGCACGCTTCATCCAGTCGATCGCTTCATCGAGCGACTTGGTTTCGATCAGCCAGAAGCCGCAGACGAGATCATTGCTCAGGCCGAACGGGCCGCGGCTGACGCTGGGCTGCCCGCCGCCATAGCGCACGCGCACACCCTTCGTGGTCGGATGCAGCCCCTCGCCGGCCTGCATGACGCCGGCCCTGACCATCTCCTCGTTGAACTTGCCCATCGCAGCCAAAAGTTCCGTCGAGGGCATCACGCCGGCTTCGCTGTCCCGGCTGGCCTTCACTATCACCATGAATCGCATCGTCTCGCGCTCCGTTAGGGTCACTTGGTCATTGGTAAACTGGGTCGATTGCACCAGGATTGCGCCGGCACTCGCAGATAAGACGAACGGGGTCTTGCCGCACCGACAGGTCCCGCAAAATTATTCCGGAGGTCATTGCGGCAATTGGGCGCGGGGGATGCCGTAGGGTGGGCAAAGGCGCAGCCGTGCCCACCATCCCGAGCGGAGCTTGAATGGTGGGCACGCTCCGCTTTGCCCACCCTACGCGTTCATCTTGACGAATTTGCCATCCTGGTAGGTCGCGCCGAAATAGACGTCGATGCGCTTCACCTTGTCGCCGTCGAACGCAAAGAACTCGGTATTGCGGAAGCTCTTTCCGTCCCTGGCCACGCAGCGATAGGTGACGAAGGCCTCGTTGCCTTCGGCAAAGATCCGTTCCAACTCGTGCCGCGCAATCCAGCCGCTGTCCCGCCAGCAGCGGGAGAAATAGGTCGGCTTGTCGATATCGTCATACGGGCTGGTGAAATGGAAGTCGTCGGTGAAGGCCGCTTCGACGCGGTGGCGGTCGTTCGCCAGATAGGCGGCGAAGATCGCGCGGATGATCTCGGCTTTGTCCGTGGATGACATTCAGCTCTCCTTCGGCACCATGCTGAAATAGGGCTCCGCCTCCTCCATCACCCGCGCGACGGAAGGGCGCGCCTTCAGGCGCTCGAAATAAGCGCGCAGGTTGCGGTGCTCGTCGCCGAACGGCTCCACCATGTTGCCGTAGAACAGAGGCGGTGCGGCGGAGCAATCGGCCAGGCTGAACGCTTCGCCCATCGCCCAGCCGCCCGAGGCCATCTGCCCGTCGATGATGCGATAGGAGCTGAGCAACTGTGCCCTCGCCTCCTCTACGCCATGAGGGTCTTTCCTGTCCGCGGGCCGCAGCCGGTCGCCAATGATCTTCTGCATCGGCAGGTGCATATAGAGATCATAGAAGCGGTCGCGCAGCCTGGTCTGCCGGGCGCTGTCGGTGTCATCAGGAATGAATTTGGTGCGGCCGGGATAGTGGCGGTCGAGATAGTCGATAATGACACTCGATTCCGGCACGACCTCGTTCCGCGCATGGTCCTGCAGCACCGGGAAGCGCCCGATCGGCGACAGTTTCAACAGCGCCGCGCGCTCGGCCGGATTGGAGAGGTCGACCTGATTCGGCGTGAACGAGGTGCCGTTCTCGTACAGCGCGATCAGCACCTTCCAGCAGAACGACGACAGCGGGTGATAGTGCAGCGTCAGCGACATCGGAACTCCTGTTAGCGGCGGCCGGATGTGCCGCTACAGGGAAGACGAAGCAGGGCCAGGGCGCCCGACATATTCCAGCGGATTTTTTCGCCACGGCGGAACTTGCATTCATCGCGGAGACGGCGCAACAGGAGCCGACAACGAAACCATCGGAACATTCATGACGACATCTTCGCAAAAGGTTGCGCTCGTCACCGGGGCGGCGCGCGGCATCGGGCTTGCCACCGCCAGGCGATTCCTCGCCGAGGGCTGGCGCGTGGCGCTCTTGGATATCGAGCGCGAACTGCTGAACGAGGCGGTCGCAGGCCTCAAGCAGGCCGAAAGCACGCTGGCGCTGCCTTGCGACGTCGCCGACGCCGCCAGCGTCGCTGCGGCAGTCGACGCGGTGAAAAAGCGCTTCGGCCGGCTCGATGCGCTCGTCAACAATGCCGGGGTTGCCGTGTTCGCGCCGCTGCTCGAGACCTCGGATGCGGACTGGAGCCGGATCCTGGCGGTGAACCTCACCGGACCGTTCCTCTGCGCCAAGGCGGCCGCGCCATTGATGCGCGAGCATGGCGGCGGCGCCATCGTCAACATCACCTCGATCTCGGCAGTGCGCGCCTCCACGCTGCGCTCGGCCTACGGCACCAGCAAGGCTGGGCTCGCGCATCTGACCAAGCAGCTTGCGGTCGAGCTCGCCTCGCTCGGCATCCGCGTCAATGCGGTGGCGCCGGGCCCGGTCGACACCGCGATGGCGAAAGCTGTGCATACGGCGGCAATCCGCGCCGATTATCACGACGCGATTCCGCTCAACCGCTACGGCCTCGAGGAGGAACTGGCGGAAGCGATCTTCTTCCTTTCCAGCGACCGCGCCAGCTACATCACCGGGCAGATCCTCGCCGTCGACGGCGGCTTCGATGCCGCCGGCATCGGTCTGCCGACGCTGCGCGGACAGGGCCGGAACGGCTAGGGTTGCTGGTTGACGGCAATGACGCGCCAGCCATTGGCCAGGCGATCGATCCGACTGAGCGAGAGCGGATCGATCACGAACCGCAAGGCGCTGTCAGGCTGCAGGTCGAGCGCGATCGCGAGCACCGCGCGGATCGTGCCGGAATGCGCGACCAGCACGGCATCGCCCGCCGGCAGCGATGCCAATCCTTGGTTTGCGCGCGCGATCTGATCGACAAAGCTTTCGCCGCCCGGCGGCCGATTGCTCGCCGGCGATCGCCAGAACGCGTGATAGGCGTCGCCGAGCTCAGTCACGAGATCGTTGTGACGCCGCCCGGTCCAGGCGCCGAAATCCTGCTCGCGAAAGGCGGCATTCTGGGCCGCTGCGAGCCCGAGCGCCGCAGCGGTCTCTCGCGTGCGGCGCGCCGGGCTGCAGACCGCAAACGCGCCTTGCGGCAGCCTTGCCTTTAGCGCGGCAAGGGCCGTTTTGTTACCTAGATCTGCCGGCGCGTCCGGGTCATGAATGACCCCGCGCGGCCCATCGACGGGGGCGTGCCGTATCAGCCACAGATTGATTTCGATGCTCATCTTGAAGCCTGGCCACGCGGCGAGCAGCATCATGCGAAGGAATCGCATGCAGCTCGATAGTCTAAACGACATCCGCGCCTGACAAAATCTTGCCGCATGCGACGCCGTTAAATATCCGAGGGGGCGAACGGATCAGGGAGCCCGCGGATGCCGACGGCGATGTCAAGGGCGGTGGTGAAGGCGGCTTTGGTCGCAGCGGCGCTGCTTGCGGCGAGTTCGCTGGCGCGCGCCGAGGTGCGCATCCTGGCAAGCCCGGGCGGACAGGTCGAGCCCTTCATCGAATTGTTCGCGCGCGTGCGCGAGGCCGGCGAGCGCGTGGTGATCGACGGGCCCTGCCTGTCGGCCTGCACGCTGGTGCTCTCGATGGTGCCGAACGATCGCATCTGCGTGACGCGGCGCGCGGTGCTCGGCTTCCATGCCGCGCGGTCGGTCGACAAGCGCGGGCGTTTTTATGCCGAGCCGGAGGCCTCCGAGGCGGTGCTCGAGGCCTATCCGGCGCCGGTGCGCGGCTGGATCCGGAGCCGCGGCGGATTGACGTCGCGGCTCCTGTTGTTGCGCGGGCGCGAACTCGCGGCGATCTATCCGAGGTGCCGCTAGCTCGTTCGTAGTTCGTAGGGGCAGAGCGAAGCGTGCCCACCTTCTCTCGCGCCGATCGTGAATGGTGGGCACGCTTCGCTTTGCCCACCCTACGCGGCGACCACGGCAGCTTCGATTACATCCCTTCGGCCGGGCAGTTCACCATCCAGGGGATGCCGAACTGATCGATGCACATGCCAAAACCCTTGGCCCAGAAGGTCGGCGTGAAGTCCATGGTCACGGTGCCGCCTTCCGCGAGCGCCTTGAACTTGCGTTCGCCGTCGGCGGGATCCTCCACCGTCAACGAGACCGAAAAGCCCTGCGGCTTGTGGAAATGTTCCGGCGGCGAATCGGAGGCCATGATGATCTCGCCGTCGATCGTGATCCTGGCGTGCATGATCTTCTTCTTCCAGTCGGGCGCGACCGGCATCGATTCCGGCGCCTGCTCGTGCGTCAGCATCGCCTCGATCTTCGCGCCGAGCACCTTCTCATAGTATTTCAGCGCCGCTTCACAATTGCCGTTGTAGAACAGATAGGGATTGACCTGCATCGTTCGCTCCTTGGGTTTGGTGGCAATAGAAAACTATTTCTTCGACGACTTGGCGCCGCGCGGCTGGCTGTCGCGGATCAGGCGGTCGAGATGCATGCGGATATGGGCGGCTTCCGCGGTGGTGTTGGCGAGCGCGATGGCGCGGTCGAAGGCGACGCGGGCTTCGTCATTGCGGCCGAGCTGCATCAGGAAGGCGCCGCGGACGCCATAGAAGTGGAAATAGTTCTGCAGCCGCTGGGCGAGCGGCTCGATCATGTCGAGCGCCGCGCCCGGCCCGCGCACCTTCGATACCGCCACCGCACGGTTCAGCGTCACCACCGGCGACGGCTGCATGATCTCGAGCGCGCCGTAGAGCAGGTCGATCTGCTTCCAATCGGTATCTTCAGGCTTTTCCGCGCGCGCATGCAGCGCGGAGATCGCGGCTTGCACCTGGTAGGGTCCGCTCCGGCGATGGCGCATCGCCTTGTCGATCAGCGCGAGCCCCTCGGCGATCAGGCTCTGGTTCCACAGGCGCCGATCCTGGTCCTCGAGCAGAATCACGGCACCATCCGAATCGAAACGCGCCGCGGTACGGGCGTACTGCAACAGCAACAGCGCGGTGAGCCCCATGATCTCGGGCTCGCTCTGGAACAGCCGCAGCAACAGCCGCGCCAGCCGGATCGCTTCTTCGCAGAGGGGGCTGCGGATCTCGGCGGTGTCACCGCTCGCCGAGTAGCCCTCGTTGAAGATCAGGTAGATCATCGCAGCAACCGAGGCGAGGCGCTCGCTGCGTTCGAGCGCGCCCGGCGTCTCGAACGGCACTTTCGCCTCGGCCACGCGCGCTTTCGCACGGGTGATGCGCTGCTCCATCGCGGCCTCGCTGACCAGGAAGGCGCGCGCGATCTGCTTCACCGAAAGGCCGGAGACGATGCGCAGCGCCAGCGCGATCTGCTGCGTCGGCGGCAAATCAGGATGGCAGCAGATGAACAACAGCCGCAGGATGTCGTCGCGGTAGTGCGAGCCGTCGAGCCGTTCGGCGAGCGCGTCCTCGGCGTCGTCGAGGTCGGAGATCGCCTGGTCGTCGTCCGGCAGCGCCTCCTGCTTGCGGGCGCGCCTGATATCGTCGATCCCGACATTGCGGCCGACCATGATCAGCCACGCCGCGGGATCGCGCGGCGGACCGTTCTGCGGCCAGCTCTTGAGCGCGCGCAGGCAGGCGTTCTGGTACGCCTCCTCCGCCCGATCGAGATCGCGGAAATAGCGGAGCAGCGCGCCGACCGCCTGGGGTCGCGCCGAGGTCAGCGCGGCATCGATCCAGGCGGTATCGGTCACGTCTGGACACTCCCGGGCTTGAACACCCCGACGGGCCGGATCTCATAGGCTCCGCCCGGATTGGCGGCGCCGAGGTCGCGCGCGACGTCGAGCGCCTCGTCGAGATTCTTGCAGTCGACGACGTAGAAGCCGAGCAGTTGCTCCTTGGTTTCGGCAAAGGGCCCGTCGAGCACCAGCGGCGGATCGTCCTTGCGCAGCGTGGTCGCCGCCGTCGTCGGCAGCAGCCGTGCCACCGGCCCAAGCCGGCCCTGCTTGGCGAGCTTGTCCTGCACGACGGAAAGTTTCTTCATGACGGCCGCGTCCTGTTCCTTGGTCCAGGAACCGACCATGTCCTCGTCGTGATAGCAAAGGATGGCGTACAGCATGCGTCAGGCATCTCCATTATGTTCAAGACGAACGATTATGCCCGCTGCCGACAGCGCTTAGAAGAAATTTTGAGAACAGGTGTTCCAGCCGCGCCGTCATTGCGAGCCAGAGCGTCACCGTGACAATGTGCGCATCTCGAAGTCTCCCCTTGATTGGTGGCAGGAGAGTATGCGACCGGTTCGATCCATTATGTGATCCGGGTCACGCTGACAACCAGGGGTTCAGGGAATGACGAAAGGCGCGCTGGCGCTCTTGGTGCATGGCGGCACCGAAAACTGGTCGTCCGCGCGGTGGAAAGCCCGGTTCGACGAGGTTTGCCGGGACAGGCGCGTACTGCTGTCGCCCGATGCAGGCGTCGATCCTGCCGAGGTGCGCTACGCCGCGGTCTGGAAGCCGCGGCCGGGCGAGCTTGCGGCGTTTCCGAATTTGCGCGTGATCTTCAATCTTGGCGCCGGGGTCGATGCGCTGATGGCGGATGCCTCCCTGCCCGACGTGCCGCTGGTCCGCGTCGCGGTTTCCGATCTCACCGGGCGGATGACGGAATATGTGACGCTGCATGTGCTGATGCATCACCGCCAGGAACTGTATTTGCGGGAGTCGCAGCGCGAGAAGCGTTGGGCGCCGCGCTATCAATGGGCAGCGGGCGCAATCACGGTCGGGATCATGGGACTGGGCACGTTAGGGGCCGATGCGGCGCAGGTGCTGCAGCGAATCGGCTTTCGCGTGGTCGGCTGGAGCCGCAGCGCGAAGCAGGTCGACGGAGTCGAATGCTTTGCCGCGAAAGAAAAGCTCAGTGCCTTCCTGCAGGAGACCAACATCCTGGTCTGCCTGCTGCCGCTGACGCCGGACACAAGGCACATCCTCAACCGCGACCTCTTTGCCAAACTGAACCGCAACAGCCCGATGGGCGCGCCGGTCCTGATCAATGCCGGCCGCGGCGGATTGCAGGATGAGGCCGATATTTTGCGCGCGCTCGACGACGGCACGTTAGGTGCCGCCTCGCTCGATGTCTTCGAGACCGAACCGCTGCCTTCGGACAGCCCGTTCTGGAGCCATCCGAAGGTGGTGCTGACGCCGCACAATGCGGCCGATACCGATCCGGACGAGATTTCGAAATATGTCGCGCAGCAGATCGAACGCTTCGAGTCCGGCGGCACGCTGGAGAACGTGGTCGACCGCAAGCGGGGATACTAAAGCGTGATGACTTTTCTTCGAATCGTCATCCCGCTTTAGCTCTTTGTTTGAGGATGATCTTTTTCGGAAAACCGGCTTCCACTTTTCCGGATCATGCTCTAGTGGCGATGCCAACGATCAGTAGCCAAATATAAGAAGCGGACTATCATTCGGATTTGAATCGCTTCTCAACAGCCGAACATCTATGCTGTGTTTATGTCGCGCCTCGCATGTCTGTCGATTGCCATCGCCCTGTCGCTGCTGCCGGTCGTAGCGCCGGCTGCGCCGGTTCATAAACGAGCCCCGCCACGTTGGCACGGCTACGGCTTCCTCCCGGGCTATCAACAGCCACCGAACAACAGCCTCCCACTCTACGCCCAGAAAGCTTCGGCTTCACGCATGGCGCGCCGCAACCGGCGCCATTGGTACATCGATCCAGTCCCTCGTTATTACGGGTATGATGGCGATTGGCACTATTTCGGCCGGCCGGGCTTTTACGGCGGTCGCTACAATGGCGGCAGCTTCGGCCCTTGCTGGACGCGGACGCCGATCGGGCCGATCTGGAATTGCGGCTGATCAGCCTATTGCTGAAAGACCGCGCGCGTGTGCATCCGCTTGCCAACAGCGGCGGCACATGGCCCAGAGCCGAATTGCCCTTACCGCTCTGAATCCGTTAAGAGTAGCGCGCATCAACAAGGACTTACCGGTTTGAGCGCTTTGGATCCTACTGACAGTTCTCAGCTCTCGGTTCTCGCCGAAGAGATTCGTCATTTCCGGAAGAAGAACAACTTCTCGCTCGAACAGCTCGCCGAGGCGTCCGGTGTCAGCCGCTCCATGATCTCCAAGATCGAGCGCTGCGAGACGGTTCCCTCGACGGTGATCCTGTCCAAGCTGGCGGAAGCGCTGGGCGTCACGTTCTCGCAACTGATGGCGCCGGCGGTCGAACGCGAGATCGTTCATATTCCGGCCGCCCGCCAGCCGATCCTGAGGGACGAGGAATCCGGATTCCTGCGTCGGTGTATTTCTCCCGTGCTTCCCGGGCGCGGGATCGACTGGGTGCTCAACACGCTGCCGCCGGAAGCGGAGACCGGAAACTTCGTGGCCCATCGCCGCGGCGTGGAGGAGTACATCTTCGTGCTGCGCGGACGGATGCGGGTCTCGATCGGCGATCAGCGCGTCAATCTCAATCAGGGGGATTCCCTGTATTTCCAGGCGGATGCCGACCATTCGTTCCTCAATCTCGGCAAGACGCCGTGCGAGTATTTCCTCGTGATCGACACCGCGAAGGTACGATCGTAATCCACTGAAGTGGAAATTTATCTTCTATCCGCGCATTGATCCGCTCTGGCGTTGCCGCGGCCGGAGCCGCTTTTTCAGTCACTCCGGTCAATTGATGGGCGTCGGCGCGCTGTTGCGGGCTTCTTGCCGCAATTGCATGCAGCGGCTGATTTTCAGGCTTTTGTGGGCACTCGCAGCTTCCAAATTCATCAAAGCATTCGTGCTCGCGAAAAAACCCAGCGTTTTCAGCGGGGATTTCCGGCACACCGCTTGCATCCACTTTTGTAGAAAAGCTTCTCATAAAGGGGAAATGTGTTCCTCGGAGCTTTCTATAAGGAGTTGGAAATGAGCATTGCTGCGACCATGTCTGACACCCGAACGGCTGGCTCCAAGATGCGATCGATCGTGATTGCGAGCAGCGTCGGCACCATCATCGAGTGGTATGATTTCCTGATCTATGCGACCGCCGCGGCGCTCGTTTTCAACAAGGCGTTCTTTCCGACCATTGATCCCTTGACGGGCACGCTTGCCGCGCTCGGCACTTACGCCGTCGGCTTTGTGGCCCGCCCGCTCGGCGGCGCGCTGTTCGGCCATTTCGGCGACCGGATGGGACGCAAGTCGATGCTGGTGCTGACGATGTTCATCATGGGCCTGAGCACGTTCTGCATCGGGTTGCTGCCGAACTACGCCTCCATCGGCGTACTCGCACCCATCCTCCTGATCCTGCTGCGCGTCATTCAAGGCATCGGCCTTGGCGGCGAGTGGGGCGGCGCCTCGCTGATGGTCATCGAGCACTCGCCCGCCGACAAGCGCGGCTTCTACGGCAGCTTCGTGCAGATCGGTTTTCCCATCGGCCTGGTGCTGGCGACGCTGGTGTTTGCGCTGGCGACGAAGCTTCCCGAGGCCGACTTCCAGGCATGGGGCTGGCGCATTCCGTTCCTGGCCAGTGTCGTTCTGCTCGCGCTCGGTACGTTCATCCGCTCGCGGGTTCCAGAGACGCCGGTCTTCGAGAAGATGAAGGCCACCGACGCGTTCTCGAAGAATCCGTTCGGCGAGGCTGTCGGGAAGAACTTCAAGACGTTCCTCATCGCCGTCGGCCTGAAGCTGTCCGAAGTGTCGTGGGTCTATATGCTCACGGTGTTTGTGGTGGTATACGCGACGGCGACGCTGGCGCTCCCCAAGCAGATGATGCTCGATGCGGTGATGTATGCCGCATTGTTCGAACTGATCACGCTGCCTCTGTTCGGCTGGCTGTCGGACAAGGTCGGTCGCCGCGTGTTCTTCATCCTGGGCGCGCTGTTCACCATCGCCTTCGCGTTTCCGCTGTTCTGGATGCTGGAAACCAAGAGTGTCGCCATGGTGACGCTGGCCATCATCATCGCCATGAATTTCGGGCACGGCATGATGTTCGGACTGGAATCCACCTACTTCCCCGAACTGTTCGGACCGCGGGTTCGCTACAGCGGCGCGTCGTTCGGGTTCCAGGCGGCAGCCGCCATCGGCGGCGGATTCTCGCCGATCATCGCCACGGCACTGGTCGGCTACTTCGGCGGCACCACGGGCGTCTCGGTGATGATGATCGGCATCGCCATCCTGACGCTGTGGGCAGCCTTTGCCGCGCGGGAAACCAAGGATGAAACATCGGCTGAAGCGGAGAGGCTCCATGCTGTTTGGAATCTTCATCTACGACGGTGTCGAGCCGATTGATCTCGCAACCTTCGGCGTGCTGTCCATGGCACGCCGGATCGCTCCTCAGATCCGCATCTGCACCATCGCGCCGAAGGCGGGGATCATCAGCCTGTCCAACGGTCTCGATGTCATCGCGCAGTTCGGTATCGATGATGCGCCGGCGTGCGACGTCGTCATCGTGACCGGCGGTCCGGGGTGGGAGCGGCAGGCCGCGTCGGAGGCAACCCTCGACTATGTCAGGCGCGTCCATGCCTCCACGCAGGTGGCGTCCGTGTGCACGGGCGGCATGATCCTCGCGGCGAGCGGCGTGCTCGACGGCATCGCCGCCACCACGAAACGCGCGGTCGCGCCGCCGGAAGTGTCGCCGCTTCTGCGGATGCGCAGCGCGTATCCGCAGATCGACGCGCAGGAGGCCCCCATCGTCGACAGCGGTGCGGTGGTGACGGGAGGCGGCGTGTCGCTCTGCATCGACACCACGCTGCACATCATCCAGCGCATGCTGGGTGAAGCCGTCGCCAGCGAAACCGCGCGCATCATCGAATATCAGCGTGCACGCAAAGCCAACATGAACCGCGAGGAATTTCTCGCGGGATAGACCTCTCCTCGAACGTCAGAAAAAGAAAGAAGACCACATGACCACCAAATTCCTCGTCAGCACCGACAAGGCCGCGCCCGCTGCGGGTCCGTACTCGCAGGCCGTGCGCACCGAGCAGTTCGTTTTTGCGTCCGGGCAGCTTCCGATCGATCCTGTCAGCGGGACGATTCCGGAAGGCATCGAACGGCAGACGCGCCAGTCGCTGGCCAATCTGTCCGCGGTGCTGCAAGCGGGCGGCGCTTCCTTCGAGAGCGTCGTCAAGACCACGGTGTTCCTGAAGAACATGGACGACTTCGCCGTGATGAACGGGATCTATGCCGAGTTCTTCAGCAATGCGCCGCCGGCGCGCTCGACCATCGAGGTCGCGCGGCTGCCGAAGGATGCGTTGGTGGAAGTCGAAGCCATTGCGCTACGCACGAAAGGATGAGCCATGAACATGCATTCGCCAGGGCGGCCGTCGCCGAAGATGATCGAGGCGTTCGCGCATCCGGCAGGTTCGGTCGCCGTCACCCAAGGCGGCGGCGCCACGCAGTGGCGCGGCGTCCTGCTGCACATCCACATCGCGCCAAGCGCCAGCTACGAGATGGAGGAGCTTGCCGAGGCGGAATGCGTGGCCGGGCGGGGAATCGTCGGCGACCGTTACTATAACGGTCTCGGCACCTATTCGCCCAAGCCCGATGTGCGCGAGGTCACGCTGATCGAGCAGGAAGCGCTGGATGCGCTCTCCCGCAACGATCCTCCCTTGCAGCAGGGGCCGATCACGCTGGAGCCGCGCGACCACCGCCGCAATCTGACGGTGCAGGGCGTGCCGCTGAACCATCTCGTCGGGCGGCGCTTTCGCGTCGGCGACGTGATCCTGCGCGGCGGGCGGCTGAACTTTCCGTGCAAGTACCTGGAAGAGCTCCTCGGTCTGCCGGTGTTCCTCCCGCTCTACAATCGCTCCGGACTGAACTGTGGCATCGAGCGCGGCGGCATCATCCGCCCCGGCGACGAGATCGAGTTGCTCCGCGCATGACGGCACGTTTGATCATGAAGCTGCGTGTCGAGAAGCTGGGCTTCTCGACAGCGGACGTTATTCATCTGACGCTCGTTCACCCCCTGCGGCCCGCTCTGCCTGAATGGAGGGCGGGTGCCCATGTCGACATGCGCCTGCCCGACGGGCGCGTGCGGCAATATTCGCTCTGCGGCGATCCCGCCGACACCGCACGCTACGAGATCGCCATCAAACGCGAGGCGAACGGCCGTGGCGGCTCGGTGTGGGCGCACCAGACGCTGAGGGAGGGCTGCGAGGTCCACATCTCCGCGCCGCGCAACAATCTTCCTCTGACGCCGGACGGCGAGCGCTATGTCCTGATCGCGGGCGGGATCGGCATCACGCCGTTGCTCGCGATGGCGCGCAGCCTGAGGCATTGGGGCAAGGCGTTTACGCTGCACTATTGTGCGAGGTCGCCGTCCGAGGCGCCGCTGCTTGCTGAACTGGCGCAGGTCTGCGGCGATGACCTGCGGTGCTGGTTCTCGAAGCACGGCGAACGGTTCGATCCGGCGGTGATCGGTCCGCACAGTCCCGGCACCCACATCTACATCTGTGGGCCGCAACGGCTGCTTGATGCTGTGCAGTCGTCGCTGTCGGACTGGTCCGAGGAGCAGATTCACTGCGAACATTTCCAGATGACGGTGGATGAGAACTTCAAGCCCGAGCCGTTCGAGGCCATGGTGGCATCCACCGGGCAGCGGATTCTTGTGCCTGCGGACAAGTCGTTGCTCGATGTGCTGCGCGAGCATGATTTCCCACTGCCATCGTCCTGCGAGATGGGCGTCTGCGGCTCCTGCGAATGTGGCTATCGCGACGGCATTGTCCTGCATCGCGACAAGGTGTTGCCGACGTCGAAGCGGCAGGACCGGCTGATGCTGTGCGTCTCGCGCGCGCGTAAGCGTAACATTGGAGCTATAGATAAGATCGACAAATCTCGGCCCGGGTCGGACCCAGGGCTATCGCATATGGCTGTTTGGTGGCCGTGAACGAGGCGGGCCTCATGGTTCGAGACGCGCCGCAAGCGGCGCTCCTCACCATGAGGGTCTAAGATCGATTCCGCCGCGAATCAGACCTCATCCTGAGGAGCCGCGCAGCGGCGTCTCGAAGGATGGGCCGCGAAGGGACCGCCCACCAAGTTCTATTTTCATATGCGATAGCCCTGCGATCGGACCGCGGAACTCTGTGGCACATTCTGTGCCTGGCAGGGACATCCATCCCGTGGCGGTCAACGGTTCTCGGTCCGAAGCTGCGCTGTCAAAAGCGCTTCTCGGAAAGGATACGCGCGGCGTGTTGAAGCCTGTCAACAGAGCGCTCGGTGTCGGTCAGGGCGCAGCAGCTCACCAAGGTGTCGATAATAGCGAGCTGAGCGACGCGGCTGCTCATGGCCTCGGGCCGATATCGGGTTTCATTTGCGACAGTATAGAGAAGAACGTCGCAATGCGCCGCGAGAGGCGACTTGCCGAGGCGCGTGATACCGATGGTCCGGGCACCGGCTTCCCGCGCCAATCGGGTCGCGAGCACGGTCTCGACCGTGCTGCCTGAGTGAGACACCGTGACGGTCGTGACGGCCGAGCCGGTCATGCCAGCGCTGACGGCCTGGACGTGAGAATCGACGACGGCGCTCGCTGCGAGCCCCAGTTGCAGCAAGCGATAGGAAAGGTCCTGCGCAATTGGCGCCGAGCTTCCTATGCCATAGATCTCAATCCGCTGCGCTTGCCTCAACAGGCTTGCCGCCTTCGCCAATGATTCCATTGAGAGCAGGCGGCGCGTCTCGTGGAGCGAAGCGGCGTGGGCGGCAAAGATGTGATCCGTGACCGTCGCAGGATCATCGCCCCGATGCAGATCCTCCTGAATCAGACGAACCGGCTCGATCAGATCCCGCGCCAGAAGAATCTTGAGCTCCTGAAAACCTCGAGCGCCCACCCGGGCGCAAAAGGAAACGATCGTGCCTTCGCTGACGCCACACGTCTCGGCAACTTCGGTGATCGACATGTGAATGAAAGACTCAGGCTGCGCGACAATCAGCTCGGCGATTTGCCTGGCTTTCGGCGGAAGATCAGACTGCAATTCACGAACGCGGGACAGGATACCGCTTACGGACGATCCTGCATTGAAGTTCGAGCGTGTCACGCGCGCCCTCGCGAACAATGTGGGAATTCATTTGACGGATCGCCCAACGTTACCGCGATTCCTCTTGCGCAGAGCTTCAATTCTCGTGGGCCGCCGGGACCAGCCGGCGACGATGATGGCGCATGTGTCATTCCCGCCTGGTTCCGTCTCTCGTGCTCTCTCACTCTATTCCTGCTCCCAGATCGCCCCGTAGCGCTGCCACCCTATACTGAGAAAAGCTCACAAAAAATTCCGCTGGAAATAAATTATTCACAGCGGCGTCAAGTCGCACTGCTATTGCCGACCGGCTTGCCCGCGCAGTGAGCCAAGCCTGCGCTGCAAACCGTCGTCCGTTTCTTCAACTGTTCAACCTAAGGTAGAATAAGAATGACAACACGTCGCGATTTTCTGGCGGGCGCCACGGCGGCGGCTGCCTTTGCCAGCATCGACCGCGCTCTGGCCATTCCTGCGAGGCGCCGGACCGGCACCATCAAGGACGTCAAGCACGTCGTGATCCTGATGCAGGAGAACCGCTCGTTCGACCACTATTTCGGTACGCTGCGCGGCGTGCGCGGCTTCGGCGATCGCTTCCCTATTCCGCTCGAAAGCGGCAAGCCGGTCTGGTTCCAGTCCGACGGTACGCGCGAGATCCCGCCCTATCATCGCGACTCCGCAACCAGCAACGCGCTGGTCGGTTACGGCACGCCGCACTCGTTTGGCGATAGCCAGGCAGCGTGGAACCAGGGCAAGATGGGCTTCTGGGCCAAGTACAAGACCCCGTATGCGATGGGCTATTTCGGCCGCGACGACATCCCCTTCCAGTTCGCGCTCGCCGAGGCCTTCACGCTGTGCGATGCCTACCACGCCTCCATCACCACCGGCACCGACCCCAACCGGATCGTGTTCTGGTCGGGCTCCAACTTCAATCCCGCGCTGCGCGCGCAGGGCATCAACTGTACGACGAACGATTCCGAGCCCAACAACAGCCGCTGCTGGCCCAACCCTTCCAAGTGGGTGGCCGGCGTGCCTCAGCCGCAGCCGACCTACCGCTATGTCGGCAGCGACTTCAACTGGGACACCCTTCCCGATCTGCTGCAGCGCGCCGGCGTAAGCTGGCACATCTACCAGGACATGAACGACAACTGGACCGGCGCGATGCACGGCTGTCTGGCGTTCGCCAGCTTCCGCCACGCACAGCCGAACGATCCCAACTATGTGCACGGCCTGACCGGCGGTCCGGACTATCTGGCCAGATTGAAGGCCGACGTGATGAGCGGCAACCTGCCGCAAGTCTCGTGGATTTTGCCGACGCAGGCCAACTCCGAGCATCCTGGCGGTGGAAGCCCGACCCGCGCCGGCAATTTCACCGACCAGGTGCTGGAAGCACTCACCGCCAACCCTGAGGTCTGGAGCCAGACCGTCTTCTTCCTGACTTTCGACGAGAACGACGGCTTCTTCGATCACCTGCCGGCACCGGCAGTGCCGTCTTATGACATCGACGGCAACGTGATGGGCAAGGCCACGATGCCGCTCGCGGGCGAATATTTCTCCAACACCGTCGGCAACGTGCTGAGCAGCGCCGACACGATCAGCGGCAACATCCGTCCCTGGGGCCTCAGTGCGCGCGTGCCGATGTACGTCGTCTCGCCGTGGAGCAAGGGCGGCTGGGTCAATTCGCAGGTCTTCGACCACACGTCGGTGGGCCGATTCCTCGAGAAGCGCTTCGGCATCAAGGTGGACGCGATCAGCCCCTGGCATCGCGCCATTTCGGGCGACCTCACCACGGCCTTCGACTTCGCGAGCCCCAACGACCCTCGCTTCCCGGAACTGCCCGACCAGAGCAACTGGCAAGCATCGGATGCGCGCCAGAAGACGCTGCCGGCACCCACCGCGCCGGCGACGCCCCAGCCGCTGTTTCAGGAAACCGGCGTCCGCTTCTCGCGCTCGCTTCCCTACATTCTGCACGCCAGCGCCCAGGTTGACGCCAGCAAGAACAAAGTCAGGCTCCTGTTCGCCAACACCGGCTTTGCAGGCGCCGTGTTCCACGTCTACGACAAAATGCACCTGGATCGCATTCCGCGGCGCTACACCGTCGAGGCCGGCCAGATGCTGGACGACGAATGGTCAGTCGGCGACGATGGCCTTTATGATCTGTGGGTGCTCGCCCCCAATGGCTTCCACCGCCACTTCAAGGGCGACATTTCTACGATGCGGCACAAGAATGAGCCCAACCCCGAGATCTTCGTCGGCTACAATGTCCACGACGGCGGTCTGCACCTGCAGCTCCGCAACGACGGCAACGGCCACCTGCGCTTCACGGTGAAATCCAACAAGATCTATGGACCGCTGCTCGCCGTCAGCGCCTCGGTAGCCGCCGCGATGCAGCCGGAGCCTCCGGGTTTCGGTCCGCGTCCCAACGTCCGTCCCGTGGGCTTCGGCCCGGTGCCTGGCTTCCGGCACGCTCCCGACGTCTGCGCGCCCGGCTTCGGCTTCAATCCGCCGGTCTTCTTCCCAGGACCCGACTTCGGCGGCGGTCCGCGCACGTCGTGGGACGTCAAGGTGTCCGCTTCCGGCCGCCCCAGCGAGCTATACTGGAATCTGCGCACCACCGGCCTGTGGTATGACTTCATCATCACCAGCGACTCGGGCAGCGGCTTCTATCGGCGCGTAGCCGGCCATGTGGAAACCGGCCGCCCTTCGGTGAGCGATCCCGGCATGGGCGTGGACGACCGGTTCTGAAGCGGGCGGCGCAATCACCACAGCGATTTGGAGGCGCCTTCGGGCGCCTTCATTTCATCCTCACCTTGTATCAGACTGCACTGGCCTACGACGAATCTCTCAGAGGCAGGAAAGTGTCGATGATTCGAGGGATACTTCGGATATGCCTGCAACGATGATCAGGCTTGCTTTGGCAGCAGCTATCTCGCTGGTTGCCTCTATTGGGCCAACATCGATCTGGGCGGCCGGTCCGACGTTGACGGTGTCAGCCGGTGGCCGCGTGCAGGTCTTCGATCGGGACGCCCTGCTTGCCCGTCCGGATGTCGTCGAAATCACCACGTCGCGTGACGTCGCATATCGCGCTCCTCGGAGATATCGAGCGGTGGCGCTCGCGAAGTTGTTTGAAGGCGTTGCCATTCCAGGCGATGCCGTGGTGGAAGCGGCAGCGCAAGACGGCTTCGTGACCCAACTCCCTCGCGATCTGGTCTATGCAAACGACGGCATCACCGGGTACTTGGCAATCGAAGTCGCCGACCAACCGTGGCCGCCAATTCCGGGGAAGACCAAGAGCGCAGGCCCCTTCTATATCGTATGGGTCGGCCATCAAGCGTCATCCGTCCCAATCATGAACTGGCCCTACCAGGTTGTAAGCTTATCGGTGCAGGACGCGCCGGCTGCGCGCTGGCCCTCACTCGCGGTAGATCCCAAGCTCCCCGCGCTCGATCCGGCGCGAGACGGCCAAATCGTTTTCGTCAACAAATGCTTCACCTGCCATCCGATGAACAAGGCAGGACCGGCGTCGGCTGGCCCCGATCTGAATTTGCCGATGAACCCGACGGAGTACTTCACCGAAGCCGGCTTGCGCGCTGATCCGAGATACGCGCTCAGTTCGGGTTTGGCCCGAGCAGCGGATGCCCAGCTTTGCCGAAGAGGACCTGAGCGATGAGGAAATCGGGCTGATATTGGCGTATCTGAAGCATATGGCGGACAGGAAGAGCCGAGCAACGGAGCGCGGAAGCAGCAAGCACTAGAACGC
The DNA here is from genome assembly GCF_054063735.1 of Bradyrhizobium sp. USDA 10063. Lineage (NCBI taxonomy): Bacteria > Pseudomonadati > Pseudomonadota > Alphaproteobacteria > Hyphomicrobiales > Nitrobacteraceae > Bradyrhizobium > Bradyrhizobium sp. USDA 10063. The sequence goes on from NZ_JBSSGP010000002.1 coordinate 4,483,012, forward strand.
GATGAAGTTCGGAGGCCTCAGCGGTCGCCGGCGTTGGGCTCAGTTGTGTAGCGATCGGCTTTGATGGAACGAGGCCAAGGCACCAGCATTGCGACTCGCTGACGGTACTGCCGATACTGATCGCCAAACAGTGCAATCAGATCGCGCTCCTCCAGGCTGGCGCCAATGAAAATGTAGGCCGTTGTGACGGCGGCGAACAGAAGGTGCCCAGCCGTCATTGTTGGAGTCGACCAGAACGCGATGATGAAGCCGAGATAGAGCGGATGGCGTACCAATCTGTACAGAAATGGAGTCTTGAAACGAGCATCACCGACAGTGCTGACCGTGCGATTTGCGATTACCTGTTGCAGGCCGAACAGCTCAAAGTGATTTATCTGGAAGCTGGCGAAAAGCGCGATCAGCCAGCCGAACAGTGAGAGCGCCGTCAGGGCCGTGGCGGCGGTCGGATCCACAACGCTCCAGATCGTCGCGGGAATGGGACGCCATTGCCAAACCAGCAGGAGCAGCGCCAGACTGGAGAGAAAGACATACACGCTTCGCTCAATGGCCTTTGGAATGAACCGGGTCCACCACTGCTTGAATGTCCTTCGGGCCATCACGCTGTGCTGAAGAGCGAACAGCGACAATAGCAGAAGATTGACGATCACCGCCTCGAGGGTTGGCGCGGCGGGCCCTGAGTCGATGCTCTTCGGCACCACCGCGCCGAAGACGAAACCGATCATATAGAGGAGCGTGCCCAGGAAGATTGCATAGGCGACGAGGCCGAAACAGATTGAAGCAATTCGGGCCATTTTTGCACCTTTTCAGCGAGGGAGATGTTCGATCATCTCGCATCGCGTGGCAAAGGATGGAGGGATGAGGTGACGGCGCTATTTCATTCCCGATCTAAATTGTTGCAGACGTAATATTGGTCGTCGGACACCTTCTGTCTTTTTCAAAGAGGCATCGTCAGCGGCACATCACGTCGATGGCGCCGTTGACGAGGGCTTCCAATTCCTTGCGAGAGACGCGGGCGCGGGCGCGGAGCGCGATGGTGTGGAGGGTGGCGGAAGCGAGTTGCGCGAGCGCGGTGACGTCGGCCGTCGGCGATAGCTCGCCCTTTTCCTTGCCGCGGCGGAAGCACGCGGCAAAACCCTTGTCGAGCTCGACGAAGCCGTCGAGCGCCAAAGCGCGGATCTCGGGATCGGCGACCGCGTCGGAAGCGGCCGTCACCACCGTGAAGCAGCCGCGCGGGGAATCGCCTGCGAGATAGATGTCGAGCGCCACCGCATAGATGCGCGTCAGCCTCTCGCGGATCGGCAGCTCCTCGCGGAAGATGTCGATCATCGCGGCGCGCGCATCATCGCGATAGCGCTGGTAGCTCTTGATGTAGAGCTCGCGCTTGTCGCCGAACGCGCCGTAGAGGCTCGGCCTGTTCATGCCGGTGGCGGCGCTCAGATCGTCGAGCGAGGTCGCGGCAAAGCCGCGCTTGCGGAACAGGTCGAGCGCCTTGCCGAGCGCGACGTCGGGCTCATAGGCGCGCGGCCGGCCGCGCCGCTTTGGCGCGGCGGTATCAGTCTTCCTGGCAGCAGATGGCAGCTTCTTCTTTTTTTGTACCATTTCGCAGAAAATTCCTTGACCTCAATCATATTATGCTGAACAGTACAAAAATCAACTTAAAGGCCCGGCCGCCGGGCCGAACTGCCAAGGAGGCACCCATGGAGCTTTATTTCTCGCCGCTCGCCTGCTCGATGGCGACCCGCATCGCGCTGTATGAAGCGGAGGCCAGCGCCGGCTATCTGGAGGTCGATCCGAGGACCAAGGTGGTGCTGAACGACGGCTCGGATTTCACCAGGATCAATCCGCTCGGCCTGGTGCCGACGCTGCGCACCGATGACGGCGCGGTACTGACCGAGAACGCCGCGATCCTGCAATATGTCGCCGACCATTTCCCGCAGGCCAATATCGGCAGCGGCGCCGGCATGGAGCGCAGCCGGCTGCATCAATGGCTCTGCTTCATCGGCACCGAACTGCACAAGGGCCTGTTCGTGACGCTGCTGGACAGGAAGGCGCCGCAGGACGCGAAGACCTATGTGCTGGACAAGAATCTGTCGCGGCTCGACTATCTCGACAACTATCTGAAGGGGCGCGACTACCTGCTCGACCATTTCAGCGTGGCGGACGCCTACCTCGTCACCGTCATCAACTGGACCATGGCGACGCCGCCGGTCGAACTGGCAAAATGGCCGGCGCTGAAGGCCTACTACGAACGCCTGCGCGCGCGGCCCTCCGTGGCAAAGGCGATCGCGGAGGAGTTCGAGCTCTACAAGGCCGAGATCGCACGCCACAAGGCGGCGGCGTAGCAGTGGTCGTCCCGGCTCTGCGCTTCGCTGGCCGGGACGATAATGAGGGGCGCGCACTCTCTCCCACGTCGTCCCGGGCTTGACCCGGGACCCATAACCACAGGCGCTTGTGGTTAGAGGACATTGGGGCTACCTGCTCGCGTCACTACTCACATTTGTGGTTATGGGTCCCGGCTCAAGGCCGGGACGACAGTGAATTTGTGGCGCGAACGTCAAACCACGTCAGCCTTCAGCAGGAGGCGCAGCGCTTTCGGGATCGGCTGGGCCTTGCCGTCGCAAATGAAGGCGACGCGTACCTGCGCCTTCACCAGCACCTCATCGCCGCGCCGCACCTCCTGCGCCAGCGTGATCGAGGCGCCCTTCACGGCGACCGGCCAGGTCACGACGTCGAGCACGTCGTCCATCCGTGCCGGCCGCAGGAAGTCGATCTGCATCGAGCGCACGACGAACGCAAAGCCCGGCGTCTCCACCTCGGTCTCCGCGAACAGCGCATGCTGCTCGGCGCCCATCAACCGCAGATGATTGGTGCGGCCGCGCTCCATGAAGCGCAGATAATTGGCGTGATAGACGATGCCGGAAAAATCCGTGTCCTCGTAATAGACACGGACCTGCATGTGATGGCGGCCGTCGCGGACCTCGCCGTCGAGATGAGCTGTCACTTGCGAGCCTCGATCGTCTCGTTGGAAAAATCGAGCTTTTGCGCAAAATCCGCGCCACGCGCAAGCGTGTATTAAGCCACCGCCGCTGCTGCCTTGCCAAGGGTCACCAGCACGATCTCCGGGGGAACGCCGATGCGGAACGGCATGATGCTGCAGCCGAGGCCACCGGAGACGATGACGTCGCAGGCGGTGCGGAGATGGCCGTAGGCGAGCTCGACGCCCTGGCGCGGCGGCACCGCCGGCGACCAGCCGAGCAGGCGGACCTGGCCGCCATGGGTGTGGCCGGACAATTGCAGCGCCACGCGCGATGGGACGCGCAGCGCGACGTCAGGTTCATGCGCCAGCAGAATGACCGGTGCATCGTCGGTGACTTTCGCAAGCGTCGCGCCGAGATCGTCGATGCCGATGCGACGCACGGGGCGGAAACGTCGCGCCGGCATATAGGCGAGCTGATCGCCGAGGCCGGCGAGCCAGAATGGGCGGCCGTCCTTGGTCAGGCGCCTGGCGTCGTTCTCGTAGACCGGAATGCCGTTAGCTTCGAGCGCGCGATGGGCCACCGTCAGCCCCTGCCCCTCGCGCTGCACGGTCTTGTCGTCCCAGTAATCGTGGTTGCCGAGGATCGCATGCACGCCGAGCGGCGCCTTGAGGTTCGCCAGCACCGCGGCCCATTCGCTTGCCGGAATGAAGCGGGTGACATGGCGGTGGCCGGCGACGTAATCGCCGAGCATCACGATGACGTCAGGCTCAAGCGCATTGGTGCGTGCGACGATCGCCTCGATGCGCTCCAGCGACATCCAGGGATCGCAGGCGTGCAGGTCGGCGATCACGGCGATCTTCAGCGGGAAATCCGCCGGCCATCGCGCCGGCGTGAGATTGTAACGCGTGACGCGGAGCCGCAATACCGGCTCGACGCCGAAGCCATAGGCCGAAGTCGACGCCGTGAGGGCGGTCAAACCGCCGATGGACCTGAAGAACTGACGCCGTGAGAACATGGGGTTGATCGGTGATGCACCCCGTAGATGGGGTCCGATTGGAGCGGAATTACGGTGCGTTTGTGCAGATTGTCAGGGGTTGGCGTGCACGAGGATGTGAACGCGAAATGCATCGACGGTGGCACTGCGCCCCCTCTCCCGGGGTGAGGGTGTCTCCGCGATTCAGACTCTTCGTGGGGAGAGAGCCCTCACCCGGCGCTGCGCGCCGACCTCTCCCGCAAGCGGGAGAGGTGAAGAAAATCAGTCGTCGTCGCTGCCGAACAGGCCGAATTGCGAGGGATCGCGCGAGGGCTCGGCGAGGCCGAGGTGGCGGAAGGCGTGCGAGGTGAGCAGCCGGCCGCGTGGGGTGCGCTGCAGATAGCCGCACTGGATCAGATAGGGCTCGATGATGTCCTCGATCGCATCGCGCGGCTCGGACAACGCCGCCGCCATCGTCTCGACGCCGACCGGCCCGCCGCCATAGTTCATCGCGATGGTGGTGAGGTAGCGGCGGTCCATCGCATCGAGGCCTGCGGCATCGACCTCGAGCGCGGAAAGCGCGTGGTCGGCGATGGCGCGGTCGACCGAATTGGCGTCCGCTGCGGATGCAAAATCGCGCACCCGGCGCAGCAGGCGGCCGGCGATGCGCGGTGTGCCGCGGGCGCGGCGGGCGATCTCGTTGGCGCCGTCAGGGCTCATGCCGATGTTGAGCACGCGGGCGCCGCGGGTGACGATCTTTTCCAACTCCTCCTCGGTATAGAAATTCAGCCGGATCGGAATGCCGAAACGATCGCGCAAGGGATTGGTGAGCAGGCCGGCGCGCGTGGTGGCGCCGACGAGGGTGAATTTTGAAAGTTCGATCTTCACCGAGCGCGCCGCAGGCCCCTCGCCGATGATGAGGTCGAGCTGGAAATCCTCCATCGCGGGATAGAGCACCTCCTCCACCGCCGGGCTCAGGCGATGGATTTCATCGATGAAGAGGACATCGCGCTCCTCCAGATTGGTCAGGAGCGCGGCAAGATCGCCGGCCTTGGCGATCACCGGACCCGACGTCGCGCGAAAGCCGACGCCGAGCTCGCGCGCAACGATCTGCGCCAGCGTCGTCTTGCCGAGACCTGGGGGGCCAACGAACAGCACGTGATCCAGCGCCTCGCCGCGCTTGCGCGCCGCCTCGATGAAGATCGAGAGGTTCTTGCGCGCCTGCGCCTGACCGACGAACTCGGACAGCGATTGCGGACGCAGCGCCGTGTCGCCGACATCATCGGCGCGTCGCTCGGGGGTGACGATGCGGGAGGGCGGGTTCACTTCGCGAGCTCCCTCACGATTGTAGGGTGGGCAAAGCGCAGCGTGCCCACCACCAACACTTCCCTCGTCATGGTGGGCACGCTTCGCTTTGCCCACCCTACGGTCTGAGCATTCACTTCGCGAGCTCCTTCAGGCCCAGCCGGATGAGCTGCGCCGTTTCCGCCTGCTCGCCCGCGCTGCGCGAGGCGGCCGCGATGGCGGCGGCGGCCTGCGGCTGGCCGTAGCCAAGATTGATGAGGGCCGAGATCGCGTCCGCGACCGGACGCGGCGCGCGCTCATTGTCGATGGCGCCGGCGAGATGGACCACGGCGGGATCGACGTTGGCAAACTGAGGCGCCTTGTCTTTCAACTCGCTGACGATGCGCTCGGCGACCTTCGGCCCGACGCCCGGCGTGCGCGCCACCGCCGCCTTGTCGCGCAGCGCGATCGCGTTCGCGAGTTCGGAAGGCGGCAGCGTGCCGAGCACGGCGAGCGCGACCTTGGCGCCGACGCCCTGTACGGTCTGCAAGAGGCGGAACCATTCGCGCTCGTTGTCGGTGCGGAAGCCGAACAGTTTGATCTGGTCCTCGCGCACATAGGTCTCGATCGAGAGCACAGCGGCCTCGCCCGGCGACGGTAACGCCTGCAGCGTTCGCGCCGAGCAATGCACCTGATAGCCGACGCCGCCGACGTCGAGGATCACGTAGTCCTCGCCATAGGAGTCGATGAGGCCCTTGAGCTTGCCGATCATAGACTTGCGACCCTCAGCCGCAGCGCGGCGCTTTGGCGGTGATGGGCGTGCGTGATCGCGACTGCGAGTGCATCGGCGGCGTCGGGGGATTGCGGCTCGGCCTTGGGCAGCAGGATCTTCAGCATCATGGCGATCTGGTTCTTCTCGGCATGTCCGGCGCCGACCACGGTTTTCTTGACCTGGTTCGGCGCATATTCGGCGACCTCGATGCCGAACTTTGCGGGCGCCAGCATGGCGACGCCGCGGGCCTGGCCGAGTTTCAGCGTCGCGACGCCGTCCTTGTTGACAAACGTCTGCTCGACCGCAGCCTCCGCGGGATGAAAGTCGCCGAGCACCGCGGCGAGCCCCTCATGGATCGCGAGCAGCCGTCCCGCCAGCGGCAAGCGGTCCGACGGCTCGATCGAGCCGCAGCCGACAAAAACCAGCCGGTTGCCCTCGACCTCGATCACGCCCCAGCCGGTGCGGCGAAGGCCGGGGTCGATCCCGAGGATGCGGGTGGGTTTGCGAATCGGCTGCATTGTCATGGGATAGTGATAGCCGCTGTGTTTCGAGAACGAAACACAAACGGGGCGGTCATGCACGGGGAAAGCACTGCGCACTCGGTGTCGTCCCGGGGCCCCATAACCACAGGGCGTAGTTTTGCGGAAGGTGGCTGCCACCAACGCCTGTTGAGACATTACGCGGTATGGGCCCCGCCTTCGCGGGGACGACCGGTGGCCGATTCACTACACCTCGACGACGACGTAATTGTCCTCGACGTGTACCGGAAACGTCTCCGCCACATACGGCCCCTTCTGCAGTTCCTCGCCGCTTTCGACCGCGACGGCGATCTTGATGTCGCGTCCCGCAAGAGTGACGCCGATGACTGGCCCGCGCAAGGCCTTGGTCGCGGGGCCGGTCTGCTTGCAAAGCGCGGCCCGGCCCGCGTGGCTGTCTGCGTGTTGGGATTGAGCGTGGGTGAAAAGTCACCCTTCGGCAGGACTTGCCGTGCTAGCTAAGGTCAGGAGTCGATCACCGACCGGGAGACAGGAACGATGCGCGCGGGACCTCTGGCAGCTCTCACTCTCTTGCTTACGATCAGCGACGCGGGCGCCGCGACGGCAACCTCCGCGTCAGGCCCGGTGGCACTGGCACTCGCCGCCGTAGTCGCGCAATACGCGCCGATCGCCGCCGCGCCCAAGCGTGCCGTCGCTTCCTTCTTCAAGGGCGACACCATTTTTCCCTATGGCGGAAAGATCTCCGTCACTGCCGACAATATCGTCTGTCGTACCAGTAATGTCGACATCACGTCGCGCTCCTGCGACATCACCTTCAAGATCGCCAAGCGCGCACTGAAGGGCCGCGACGCCAACGAACTGTTTGCGACAATGCTGATGGCAGGCATCTCCGCCGAGGGCGCCGCCGGATCGAACATCGCAGGGCTATCAAAGCTGAACTGCACGCTCGATCCCAAGGTGATCAAGCAAAAGGCCGGCGGCGGCGCCGACTGCACCTTCGAGCCGGGCAATCAGCCTTAGAGCACGATCCGATTCCGTCTAATCGGATCATGGATCAGGGTCCGTAGAAGGTCCGCTGTGCCCCTGATAGCGGCGCGATAGCAGACCTCACCAGACGTCCGAGTTGGGCCAAATCCAGACGTTGCATCCGGCCTGTGCCGGAAACGAACAAGCAACCAAGTTCGATGAGCAACGATCTTCGGTATACTTCGCATGTTATAAAGCGATGCCCTGTGACGCGAGGCTCGCTATGACGGCATCCACAGTCAGAGAATGGATAGTAGAGTCGATCAATCGCATCATTTCTGGACAGCCGTTCACTCAAGCGGATTTCGACGCTCGACCCTCGAATGGTTGGGACGAGATAAAGCCAAGGCCAGGTGTTGTTATTCGGTCGGATAGAGAGCCCGCTTACTTTGCGTGGTTGGCTCTACAATGGTGGGTAAACGATGACGACATCAGAGCCAAAGACCCCGAATATGGTGAGATGAGAAAGCGAGAGCTCCAGAGCTTCCTCGAACAAATGGAACGCTGAACAGCCTCCAGATCGGCATATCGCACGTCCGCTTCGGGTCACGAGCCGCAATACTCGCGACTAGCAAATCACGTCGGCTCTGCCCTCGATCGGAGACCTAAGCGAGGCATCTCAAATCGGTCGCAATGGGCCCACAGGCAGACATTCTAGCATCGATTGGCCTGCGCTGGTTTTTCACGATAGGAGCAGCCGTTTGCCCCGTGCGCATCCAGTTGACGACTGCCCCGTCATTCAATTTCTTTTCAGTCTGACGCCGCGCGACTTCAATCGAAGAGGAAAAAGAGCCCCGCGGAAACGCGGGGCTTAACTCTCAGGGCTTGTAGGTACCGGGGTCGGCGCCGCCAACCAGGCCTCCACGGTCGTTTGAGCTACCGCCATATCGACCCATCGAACCCTTATTGGTCCGGGCGGAACTCATGCCGACCGTACCTTGGTGAGTCCTGGCGCCCGACTTGTACTTACCGTACTTATGATGACTTGTCCCCGCGAGTGCGAACGTGCTTGAGAGTGCGAACGCTGAAGCCAATGCTATTGTCGCAAGTTTCATGGTCGTTCTCCCTTGATTTTAGTGAAGGATGATGTTGCGCTTCTGTTGTCGCGCGGATGCCTGCGGTCCCAGCGCAACGACTGAGGCGAAAAGCGCGAGCAGGCCAAGTCATAATGTTCGACTGATCGTCTTTGTTTGATCCCCAGTCGATCAGTGGGATCGTCCAGCCATTCTGACAGTGCGGCTGTCCTTCTGCCTGGTGAGCAGAAGTCTAAGTCTGTCGGGATCACGCGCCTATGCAGTTTCGGAATCTGGCGAGCAAATGGGCCATTGTAATGCTCCGACTGATCGTAAGATTTCCGCTTCGCCGTCAGAATCGGACATCTACGCCTTTATGAGTACACCCCTATAGGTGGGTAACGGGGACTTGCTCAGGATGGATCGAAGGCGAGCTGAACCTGGACGTTGAGGCGTTCCGGAAGTTCGGCTGGGATGGATGGCAGGGGTTGCGCCCTCTTGATGGTCTCGATCGCTTCGGTATCGAGCAGTGTCTGACCGGAGCTTGTTTTCACCCAGACGCCCAGGAGACGCCCTTTCCGGTCGATCGAGAAGAACGTTTCGACCGTGCCTTGAAGCCTGTTGTGGGCCGCCGCGGGATATCGCTGAAATCTTGCGATGTGCTTGAGCAGGCTTTGTTGAAACTTCACCAGGGCATTGTTCGGCACCACGTTCGTCACGGTCGAAGGGCGCGAGATGCTGGGGATACTGGGGCTTGCTTCAACAGGCAGGGACGCCCGGTCGGGCGATTTGACCACAACCTCATCCTTGGCCTGGTCATCGAGCTGCTCGGCTTCGGGATTCGAGCGGGCGGCATTCGCCGTCGTCGCCTGCGAAGTCGCATCGATCGGGATCGGCGTCTGCTCGCGTTGAGGAAGCAGGCGCACCTGAATGGTAGATGTGGGTCCTTGGTCGACGGATGATGCGGTCGGCTGCTGAACCTTGATCCAATAGACCCCACCGGCAAACAACAGCACCGCCAGCGCCGGGATGATGACGAGACGCGCCAATTCCGCGTTGGACCACGCCATAGGATCTCCTGCAGTGAGCGCGGCCTTTATCCGGTCCGTATCCCTCGCGGGCAACGAACCATCCGAACCGTCCATCCTCATGTGGCGGGCGCTTTCGCCGCAATAACAATTCTGGTCGGTACGGACATGTCTGGAGAAGGCCGGTGAGATCGTTTGAGGCGTGCCGAGCTCCCTCAGCCCAGGCACGATGGCTATCTCTATATAGGATTTGTGACAGGTCTCTAAAAACGGAGTGGCGCTGGAAACCGAGACAGGCCGTCATGTGAGATGGAACTGCCGTGCAGACGTCCCTCGCGACAAACGCGACGCGTTTGCGCGGAGATCATGCTCAAACAAGGAGCTCAAGCGCCGACGTAAAGCGTCGCGATCCGGGCTATGCAAGATCGGCCGGACTGCCCCGGCGCGAACTGTCGGGATCACGCCGGGGCCGCCTTGGCTCTGCCGGCCGACCACGGGGGCTGTGGCGCTCGGGGTGCGATCGGGCGGGAAGTAGCGTCGCAAATAAGCACAACCGTTGCGCGTTCGTCAGTGCACTTTGTGCCAGGAGCGACGCCAGAAAGTGTCAGGTGTCGCGGGGATGTGCGGTTTGTGCCATCCGGCTCACGCTTTCTTCGCCTCGACCATTAACCATATGGACACGAGCGCACGCGTTAGGACAGCCGCACTGATGGAAAGTTGCAGCGCTTCGAGACTTCAATTGCGGATATTTTTTATCAATTGGAGCGGTGCGGTCATGATTGAACGTCGTGCGCTCGAACGTATTGAATTGAACCAGCTCGCATTGCTTTCCTTTAGCGGGATTTCGGGAGTCCATCCCTGCCTGGTGAGAAATCTCCATATGAGCGGTGCTGGTCTGTACTCGAATTCATTTCACTTCTTCGCCAACGACTTCCTGATGTCGTTCGACGGCTTCAAATCGAGCACGCATTGCCACGTCGTCTGGAGACGGGGCTACGAATGCGGTGTCGTGTTTCCTGCAGGATATCTCCACAGCGAGTTCGAGGTCTTGTCAGCACCAGCGTGACCGACCGCTCATCCCGAGAAGACGCGCGCCCGTCACGTGGAGCCGACATCGCGTGCGCCGTCACACTGATGATTGCAGCGCTTCCAGGCTACGCCGGACACGCTTCGCCCTCGCGTGCTCGGCATGGCTGCGCCACACGTAGCCGCTAAGGAACAAAGAAGTGGCTTGCCTAGCCGTAGCTCGCGGGTACAAGCCCGCCTGCGCCCCTTGGGCTTCGGCGCGGCAGCCTTCTCTCGCTTCGCGAGCGAAGATTCTGGCTCGCCTAGCCGTAGCTCGCGGACACGGGCCCGCCTGCGCCCTTTGGGCTTCGGCGCGGCAGCCTTCTCTCGCTTCGCGAGCGAAGGTTCTGGCTTGCCTAGCCGTAGCTCGCGGATACGAGCCCGCCTGCGCCCCTTGGGCTTCGGCGCGGCAGCCTTCTCTCGCTTCGCGAGCGAAGGCTGGTGGGCGCGACAGGGATCGAACCTGTGACCCCTACCATGTCAAGGTAGTGCTCTCCCGCTGAGCTACGCGCCCGAAAATCGGCTGGGTCGGGTCCCTATAACGGACCCCAGGCGGGCAGGCAAGGATACTTGCAAGGATACTCGGAGGCGAATCTTGGCCGCGGTCAGGCCGCCAGCATCTTGTTCACTTCGCTGACCAATTCGCGCAGATGGACCGGTTTTGCCAGCACCTTGGCATTCTTCGGCGCCTCCGAATCCGAGTTCAGGGCGACGGCGGCGAAGCCGGTGATGAACATGATCTTGATGTCGGGGTCGAGTTCCGAGGCACGGCGGGCGAGCTCGATGCCGTCCATCTCCGGCATCACGATGTCGGTGAGCAGCATCTCGAACGGCTCCTCGCGCAGCCGCTGATAGGCCGACATGCCGTTGTCGTGCGGTGAGACCTGGAATCCGGCGTTTTCGAGCGCCTTGACCAGGAAGCGGCGCATGTCGTTGTCGTCTTCGGCGAGGAGGATTTTGGGCATGGCGTTGATTTCGTCGAATCCCGGCTTGCGAGGAGTCCGCACACTAAGCCCGATAGACGGTAAATTTCGAGTGAAGGATGACCCGGCGCGGCTGACCGGATCCTTAACTTAACTCTGGACCGGAATGCCGCACGAATCAATCACGTCGGGCGTTCCCTGTTCTTAAGAGACATTCCAGCCCGGCTCACGATTTTTTTCGCTTGGCAGAAGGGGCGTGATTACCGACAATGCTTGCACACAAAACCTCCGTTTTTCCGGTAGAATCGCGCCGGAAGCCCAGCGGAATTGAAGGGACGGCGCCGGACGATGAGCACGCCTGAGGGTGAATTGTCGCCTCCGTTCGAGATCGTCGAACCCGTCAATTGGCGGGCGCCGATCATCTTCAACTCGCCGCATTCGGGTTCGGTCTATCCGGCCGAATTCCTCAATGCCTCCAGGATCGATCTGGTCTCGCTGAGGCGCTCGGAAGACTCGTTCATGGACGAGTTGATCGAAGGCTTGAGCGGGCGCGGCTTTCCGGTCGTGCGGGTGCATTTCCCGCGCTCCTATGTCGACGTGAACCGCGAGCCCTATGAGCTCGATCCGCGCATGTTCATGGGCCGGCTTCCAAGCTTTGCCAACACGCGCTCGATGCGGGTCGCCGGCGGGCTCGGCACGATCCCGCGCGTCGTCGGCGACGGTCAGGAGATCTATCGCGAGCGGCTCAATGTCGACGAGGCATTGTCGCGGATCGAGGCGCTCTACAAGCCCTATCACCGGGCGCTGCGCCGGCTCATCAACAAGGCGCACCAGGCGTTCGGAACCGTCGTTGTGGTCGACTGTCACTCGATGCCGTCGATCGGAGTGTCGCGGGACGAGCCGCGACGGCCCGACATCGTGATCGGCGACCGCTACGGCACAAGCTGCGCGCCGGTGCTGCCCGACGTCGTCGAAGACGTCATGAGCGGGCTCGGCTATTCGATCGGCCGCAACAAGCCCTATGCCGGCGGCTTCATCACAGAGCATTACGGCAACCCGGCGAGCGGGCTGCATACCGTTCAGCTCGAGCTCAACCGGGCGGTCTACATGGATGAGCGCCGGCGCGAGCGCGGGCCGCGCTTTGCGCAGGTGGTCGCCGATTTCGCGGCCTTGGCGGAGGCGCTGGCGGACGTCCCGCTCAACGACCTCGGTCCGTTCCAGGCAGCGGCGGAGTAGGCTCTCGTCGTCATTCCGGGGCGCGCCCAGCGCGGACCCCGAATGAGAGCGAACCCCCAAAAGAAAAAAGGGCCGCTTGAATGAACAAGCGGCCCAAGTCTAGGGAGGAAACGCCCAAGGAGGGCAGCGATAGCGCGAGGCGCTACCGCACCGCAACAATATGCGGCCGCGCCGCACAAAACGCAAGCGGTTTTAGATTCATTTCCCATGCATTATCCGCAGGGCTTGCAGACCTGCAACACAGAGCTAAAGTCGAATTTTGTCGTTTTCTTTCAATATCTTCATCAAGAAATGAACGATTAATACTACTCTTTGATCACAGCCTCCCGATTTCGTGATTGCACCTAGTCCCAAAATTCATAGCCGCACGCGGCACCCGTCCATCACTCAAAAATGCCAGCGACAACCCTCCTCAATGTCGGTGCGGATCGGCCCGGATTGAGCTAGGCAATAGCGCTGAACTGCCAGTTCGCATCGCGCCTTAAGGAACAGCCGTGCCGGTCATTGATTTCACTGCCTTCATCGGCCGCCTCGCGACCGCCGCCGGCGAAACCATCCTGCCGTTCTTCCGCACCTCGCTCTCCGTCGACAACAAGAGCGTCAATGATTTCGATCCGGTGACCGAAGCCGACCGCGCAGCGGAAGCGGTGATGCGGCGGTTGATCAAGGCCAATTTCCCCCAGCACGGCATCGTCGGCGAGGAATTCGGCAATGAGCGCGAGGACGCCGAATATGTCTGGGTGCTCGATCCGATCGACGGCACCAAGTCGTTCATCGGCGGCTTTCCGATCTGGGGCACGCTGATCGCGCTCCTGCACAAGGGCACGCCCGTGTTCGGGATGATGCATCAGCCCTTCATCGGCGAGCGGTTTTCCGGCGACAACGGCTCGGCCCATTATTCCGGCCCGTCCGGCGAGCGGCGGCTGTCGGTCAGGCGCTGCGCGTCGCTGACGGAGGCGACGGCCTACACCACGAGCCCGCTGTTGATGAACGCTACCGACCGGGCCTGCTTTGGACGTATCGAGAGCGCCGCCAAGCTCACGCGCTATGGCGGCGACTGCTACTCCTACTGCATGCTGGCTGCAGGCCATCTCGATCTCGTCGTCGAGACCGAGCTCAAGCCGTATGACATCGCCGGGCTGATCCCGATCGTCACCGGCGCGGGCGGCATCGTCACTACCTGGGAAGGCAAGCCGGCGCAAAGCGGCGGCCGCATCATCGCCGCCGGCGATCCGCGGGTGCACGAGGCGGCGATGAAGCTGCTCAACGGCTGAGCGGGCCGGCCGTTACGGTGCGGCCTTGCGCAGATGGTCGACGAGCAGCTTTGCCGGACGCGGCAGCGCCTTGAAGCTGCGGGCGCAGATGGTGAGCTTGCGGTCGGCCCAGGAGTCGCGGAGCCGGATCGACGCGATCGGCATCGACCGGGCGCAACGCCGGGCGGCGGTTTCCGGGATCACGGCGATGCCGACATCGGCCGCGACCATCTGGCAGATCGCGTCGAAATCGCGCAGGCGCGCCCGGAACCGCAGACGGGCGCCCAGCCGCGCGGCGTGCCTTGCGATGTGGGCCTGCAGCGCGGTTGAGGCAGTCAGCCCGACGAAGTCATAGCCGGTCACGTCCTGGAAATCGATCTGGCGGCGGCCTGCGAGATCGCTGCGGCGCGAGGCCACCAGCGTCAGGCGGTCCTCGCTGAACAGGAAGCGCTCGACGCTTTCGGGAAGCGCATGCTCGGCGGCGAAGCCAAGGTCGGCGGCGCCGGTCGCGATCGCGGCGGCGATGTCGGCGCTCTCGCGCTCCTCGACGTCGACATTGATGTCGGGATGCTCGCGCAGGAAGGCGGCGAGCGCCCGCGGCAGATGCTCCGACAGGCCCGAGGTGTTGGCGAGCAGCAGCACGCTCGCCCTGACGCCGCTGGCATAGGCGGCAAGGTCGCCGCGTAGCGCCTCGACATTGTGGATCACGATCCGCGCATGGTCGAGCAGGCTTTCGCCGGCGGCGGTCAACTCGACACCGCGGCGGCCGCGCTTGAGCAGCGACACGCCAAGCGCAGCCTCCAGCCCCTTGATCCGTTCGCTGGCGGACGCAAGCGCCAGATGAACGCGGGAGGCGCCGTTGGTGATGCTGCGCGTCTCCGCCACCGCGATGAAGAGCTGCAGATCGACCAGGTCGAAGCGCATATTGGGCTCCAGCTATCTTCGGAAAAGCCGAAGGCATTCTCCGTAATCTCCAGATTGTGCCGCTCCCGTCGATCGGTCAATGTGCCTGCATGTTCGACTCATTCCTGATCCTGATCGCCTTCGCCTTCCTGCTCGCCGGTTTCGTCAAGGGAACGCTGGGGCTCGGCCTGCCGACGGTTTCGATGGGACTGCTGGCCGTGACGATGCCGCCTGCGCAGGCGATCTCGATCGTGATCGTGCCGGCAATCATCACCAACATCTGGCAGACCTTTGTCGGGCCTTATCTGCGCGACATCCTCAAGCGGCTATGGCCGCTGATGATTGGCACCGTGGTGGGCATCTGGCTGAACCGCGGGCTGCTCACCGGGCCCTATGCGCCCTATGGCACCGTCGTGCTCGGTCTGCTGCTCATTATCTATGCGGTGGTGGGCCTCAGCCGCTTCAGCTTCAAGGTCGCCCGCCGCGACGAGAAATGGATCGGCGGCATCGTCGGCGTCGTGACCGGGGTGATCTCGGCGGCAACCGGCGTCCAGGTGATCCCGTCGATGCCGTTCATGCAGGCGATCGGCATGGAGAAGGATGAGCTGGTACAGGCGCTCGGCGTGTTCTTCACGACGGCCACTATCGCCCTCGCCTTCAATCTCACCGCCGCCGGCGTGTTGACCGCGGCGACCGCGCTGCCCGGCGCGGTGGCGATGGCGGCGTCCTTCATCGGCATGTTCATCGGGCAGGCGGTGCGGTCACGGCTGCAGCCGGAGGCATTCCGCCGCTGGTTCCTGATCGCGATGATCCTGCTCGGGCTGTATCTGGCCGGCAGCGCGCTGGTGAAGATCCATGGCTGAGATTCTTGTCTTGACGCGTTTTCTTCACGCGAACCGGTATCCACTTCGCTCGAAAACGCTCTAACGCGCCTCCAGCATCGCAACCCGGAAGCCGAGATAGACGAACAGCCCGCCGAGCGTGCGGTTGATCCAGGCGATCACCCCGCTGGAGCGGCGGATCCGCCTCGCCGCCCGCGCCGCAAACGCCGCCACGCCGAGACACCACAACGTGCCGTTGAAGACGAAGATCGCGCCGAGCAGCAGGAAGGCGATGGTCTTGTGCGGCGAATCAGCGGCCACGAACTGCGGCAGGAACGCGAGGAAGAACAACGCCACCTTCGGATTGAGCGCATTGGTCAGCGCGCCCTGCCAGAACACCCGGCGCAGCGTCGGCGCATCATCCTGAAGGGTGACATCCGCGATCGGGCGCTGGCGTGACAGCAGCATCTGGACGCCCGTGAACAGAAGATAGGCTGCGCCGACCCATTTGAGGACCGTAAAGGCCACGGAGGAGGTCATCAGCAGCGCGGAAAGCCCGATCGCCGCCCCGAAGACATGGAAAAGACAGCCACCGCTGATGCCGAGCGCGGCGGCCGCTCCGCCACGCCATCCGAGTTGCAGGCTCCTGCCGATGATATAGGCGGTGTCCGGCCCCGGCGTGACGTTAAGCAGCAGCCCCGAAAGGATGAAGAGCCATAGTTCGTGTATTCCGAGCATCGTCATAATCTCTCGCGTGGGCGCTGGCCAACTGACAGGGATAGCCGTCCCGCATTATTTTCCACGACATAAAAATCGTGCAGTTAACATTTCGGCGGCCGTCCGCTGCAATTCCGGAACGTTTGCATTACTATGATCTCCGGATCGGGCTTTCGCCAGGTACATCTTGTTTTATAAGAATTGGAACGGTCGGCCGCACCCTCGGCGGTCGTCGACCGATTCCGGAGCACAGATACGGCTATGGAGAGACGGCTAGCTGCCATAGTATGCGCTGACGTCGCCGGCTACTCGCGGATGATGGGGGCCGACGAGGCGGGCACGCATGCCGCCTTCAAAGCCCATCGGACCGCGATCCATCCGATCATCCTCAATCATGGCGGCCGTATCCTGAAGAACACCGGCGACGGCTTCCTGCTGGAGTTTCCGAGCATCGTCGGGGCGCTGGAGGCTGCCATCGAGATGCAGATGCTGATGGCGGAACGCAACAACCAGCTTCCCGCCGACCGTGTCATGCAGTTCCGGATGGGCATTCACATGGGCGATGTGATGGCCGACGAGGACGAACTGTTCGGGGACGATGTCAACATCGCCGTCCGGCTCGAGACGGTTTCCCCACCGGGCGGGCTGGCCGCTTCGGCCAAGGCGTATCAGGAGGCCGGCAAGCACCTCAAGGCGCCCCTGGTCAACACCGGCAGCCATCGTTTCAAGAATATCGCAGATCCGGTGGAGGTCTTCACCTGGGAGCCGGGCGGCTCGGAAGCGCGCGAGCGTCAGGTCCGGGATTCGTCGAGTCTGTCAGGACAGTCTCGGACCGCGATCGTCGGCGTGCTTCCCTTCGCCAACCTGAGTGACTCCAGCGACGAATATTTTTCCGACGGATTGACCGAAGACCTGATCCACGCGCTCTCGCTGCAGTCCTTCTACCGGGTGCTGAGCCGCAACTCGACATTCTCCTTCAAGGGCAAGAATACGAGCACCCGCCTGATCGCCCGCGAGATCGACGCCACCTACCTGATCCAGGGCTCGGTGCGGCGGGCCGGCAGCAAGATCCGGGTGACCGCCGAATTGATCGCGCCCGAGAACGGCGAGCAGCTCTGGACCGGCCGCTATGACCGCGACATGGGCGATCTGTTCGCGATGCAGGACGAGATCACGACCAGTCTCTCCGCGGCGATTGCCACCGAGATCTTCCGCGCGGAGGCGTCCGCGCCTGCCCGCCTTTCCAACGACGTCACGGCGTGGGATCGCTTCCTGAAAGGCCTTTCCTACTATTACCGGCACACCAAGGAAGACTACGAGGCTTCCATTGCGCTGTTCAAGGAAGCGATCGCGCTCGATCCGACGCTTTCGATCGCGCATGCCTATCTCGCCACGATCCAGGTACAGAGCATCCAGTTTGGCTGGATCAAGCGCACGCGCGAACTATGGACGTCGATCGTAGGTCTTGCCGAGGCCAGCGTTCGGCTCGACCCGCGCTCGTCCTTCGCCTTTCAGATCCTGTCCTATGTGCGTTCGGTGGAGGGGCACTACGAGGCGGCCATGGATGCCGCGAACCGCGCCGTGGCGCTCAACCCATACGATATGGGCGCCCGCGGCGTGCTTGGTTATGTTCACCTCGTGAGCGGCGAGCACCGCCAGGCCATCGAGCTGTTTTCGATGGGGGCGCAACGCGGCAACAGCGACCCGCGCTACCAATGGGCGGCCTTGAACGCGTTCAGCCACTACCTGCTGGGACAATACGACGCGACGCTGTCCTGGGCGCGCGAGCAACTGTACATCAATCCGAACCACATGCCGGCGCTGGCGATCCGCGCCGCCGCGCTGGCCCAGTTGGGGCGGACCAAGGAGGCGGCGGACGCGACCGGCGTTCTGATGTCCAACTATCCGACCTTCACCGTCGATCGGCATTTGAAGAACTTCCATTGGAAGCTGCCGGCCGATATCGAACACTATCGTGAGGGACTCCTGAAAGCCGGCGTACCGCTCGCCCGGCTGACCCTGGTCGAAACCCGGAAGCTTGCCGCCGAGTCGTGAACGAGGGCGCAATCCGTCAGCGCCCTCCGGTCGTTCACCGACTTGAGGGATTCAGTCAAATTTCGCCACACGCTGTAGTAGTGTAACATCCCGCTTGTATTCTGGATGTTAAGACTTCGTCCGCTTCTATCGGGCGATCGCTTTTCATGATTCGTTGCGTTCAGGATTCTGCGCCATGCACGACCCCCGCACCAAGAAGCCGGTCACGCGGCCGATCGACGTTTCTCCGAACAATCCCTGCCCGTTCCTGCGTGCGCTGGTCGCGGAAGGATTTGTCGACGGCCACGTCGGCCCCCTCTCGACGCTATCAAGGACGATCGGAGCGGCGAGCGGAGAGAAGGGGCTGAGCAAGATACGGGCTCGCATCGAGATCTATCTCGTCGCGCTCGTGGCGAACGGCCTCAGTCCCTGGCGCCTGCTCAAGAGCTGGTGGTCCGGCGCCGAGCTGGATGCGCTACGCGACGGCCCGCTCGACAAGCACGGCGTCGGCTCGCGTATCCTTGACGCCCACGCCCATGTCCGCGAGGACCAGATCGCGCGACTGGCTGAATTCGGCCAGGAATGCCATGATCCCGCTGGCGGGATCGAGCGCGGCCTGACGGCGTCCGAAATCACGACCTTCATGCACGCCAATTTCGAACGGGCGAAGGACAACAGGCGCTGGTACGACCCGCTGTTGATGAAGGGCGAATGGCCCGTCCTGCTTCGCATCATGGGCAAGGGCGAAGGCAAGGACCGCTACCTCAGCGTCGCGGAAGTCAGGACATTGTTCGTCGATCGCCGGCTGCCCGAGCGGATCGTCGAGCGAATCGAGGCTCTGTCGGAAGTCGCCCCCGGCAGGCGCGCGCTTCGCCTCGTCGGCGGGGCCGCGGCCGTGGTGATCGCGCTTCTCCTTGCGCTCACCCAGTTTCCGGATCGCGTCAGGGCCGTCCTGCCCGACAAGCTCGCGCAATTGCTGCCGCCCCCGCTGCCGGACGCGCCAGCGACCAAGACTGCCTACTGGCTCGACCAGAACTGGTCGATTGAGGATCGGTACTGGTTCCACCATGTCAGCCAGGGCACCGCGACATTCCCGGTGCCCTATGCCTGGTTCGTCGCGCTGGAGCAGCCGTACCTGCGTCTGTTCAGCGAGCCCGGACTGATGAAGGACAGCGGCTATCTCGAGCGCTTCGGCTTTATTCCAAGCCCCCAGACCATCCACACCGACGACACCACGCTGCGCCGCTTCGGCTATGCCAGCATCTTCGAGACGACACCTGCGCCGGCATCTTCGGGTCTGTGGAAGACGCCGGTTGAGAATGTCGACGGCCTGCCGGTCGGCTTCGCGCGGATGACCGGCGTTGTCGATCCCGCCACGGGCCGCCGCGAGGACGACAAGATCGGGCTGACCTGCGCCGCCTGTCACACCGGACAGCTTCACTACAAGGGCGTAGCCGTGCGCTTCGACGGCGGCCCGGCCATGACCGACCTGAAGAAGCTCGAACTCGCGACCGGCCTGTCCATCGCCTACACCTTGTACGTGCCGTTCCGTTTCAAGCGCTTCGCGGATCGCGTGCTCGGGCCCGACGCGAGCGATGCAGACCGCAGCGTCCTCAAGCAGAAGCTGGCGGCGATCGGCAAATTCCTGATCGACTGGCAAACCACTTACGACAAGACGATCGCCGGCAAGACGACCGAGGACGGCAAGCCGCAGAAGGACACCGAGGAAGGATTCGGCCGCCTCGACGCTCTCAACCGCATCGGCAACCAGGTCTTCTCGCAAGATCTGGCCATCAACGGCCTCAGCGGCTTCGAAAGGAATCTGCACGCCCAGGACGCGCCAGTCAGCTTCCCGCCGATCTGGACCGTGCCGTGGCTCAAATACGCCCAATACGACGCCTCGATCGAGCAGCCGCTGATCCGCAATGCCGGCGAGGCGTTAGGGGTGACCGCGCTGATCAACATGTCGCCCGAGTATCCGGCAGACACGCTGTTCCGCTCGTCGGTGGAGGTGCAGAATCTGTTGTGGATCGAATCGATGCTGCGCGGCCCCGATCCCTTCACCCAGACGCCACCGCGCTTTGGCGGTTTGACCGCGCCGAAATGGCCGTCGCAACTGTTCGACGATCAGGCCTGGCAGCTCAAGCCCGACCGCGTCGCCAAGGGCCGGGAGCTGTACGCCGAGATCTGCGTCGAATGCCATCTCGGTCCGGTCAATGACCCCGTGTTCGACGTTCAATTTCCCGACAAGAGCTTCTGGTCGTCGCCGCGCTGGGACCGCACCGGCGAGAGCCCGGTCCTCGACCCCGTCCAGAAAAAAGCGGATGACATGGGTACGGACCCAGCGCAGGCCAGGATCCTGACCACGCGAACCGTTCAGGTCCCGGGTTTCCTCGGTATCGATCCCGCGCGCGACCTCACGAAGTGGTGGGAATGTCCCGACCTTCAGCCGACCTCTTCCACCGAAATGTCCTACGCCCTCGCCTTGATGGTGACGGTGGACCTCGTCAGCCGCAAATGGATGGACGATCAGCACATCCCGTCGGCGCAGCAGAAGAAGCTGTGGGGCGAGCGAAAGAACTGCCCCAACCGTGAGCCGGCGCCGCGCTATCGCGCGCGACCGCTGAACGGCGCCTGGGCCACGGCGCCCTACCTGCATAACGGCTCCGTCCCCTCGCTCGATTGGCTGCTCCGGCCCGCCGCCGAGCGCCCATTGAAGTTCTGCATGGGCGCGCGTGATTTCGATCCGGAGCATGTCGGCTTCGACGTGAAGGGCGACGAGACGAGATGCCAGAACGGCCAGACCCTGTTCTCGGCCACCGACGGCAACGGAAAAGAGATCCATGGCAACAGCGTGAGCGGCCACTCGTTCGAGGGGGCAGCTCCGTATCCGAAGGGCATCGTCGGCCGCGCGCTCGATAAAAACGAGCGCGAGGCCCTGATCGAATATCTGAAGACGCTGTAACCGCGAGGCGTCAGCCGAACAGCGGCGTGCCCGGCACGAAGGCGTCGAACGCCGCCCAGAACTGCGCGCGGTAGCGGTCCTGCTCCTGCAGGAGCTCGTGCTTGGAGCCGGCGATCACGAGATGCGAGCCGGCTCGCAAGTGATAGGCGAACTCCTCGATCGCGGGCGTCGAGACCACGGTGTCGTTGCTCGCCGCCAGCATCAGGATCGGCTGGCGTATCTGCGACGGATAATAGTATTCCCGGAACGTGCGCATCGCCTTGAAGGCGGTGTCGGCCCAGGCGACCGTCGGCGCGGCGATGCCGACCGTGGGGTCTTCTTCCAGGACCGCCGCATTGCGCGAGTAGCGGACGGGATCGCTGGTGAGTGGATTGTTGATGAAGGGCGCCAGCCCGACCAGTTCGTCGCTGCCGCCCGGAACGTAGCGTCCGCCCTGGCCGGCGAGCCGCATGATCCGCAGCAGCGCGGTTGGGACGAACGACGTACGGCGTCCCGGCAGGTCGATCATCGGCGCGGACAGCACCATGCGATCGAACCAGCGTTTTCCGGCATGCGCGATGCGCAGCATCACGGCTCCACCCATCGAATGCGCCAGCGCGAAATAGGGCGGCGGACAATCCGGCAACACCACCTGCTGCACGAAGGTCTCGACGTCGATCTCGTAATCGGCAAAGTCGCGCACATAGCCTTTGCGCGGATCGCGCAACCTCCGCGACGAATGGCCCTGCCCGCGCCAATCGATCATCGCCACCGCAAAGCCGCGGTCGCGCAGATCGCGCACGGTCTCGAAATACTTCTCGATCATCTCGCCGCGACCGGTGAATACGCAGACCGTTCCCTTGCGCCCCGGCGGCGGCGCCCAGCGCGCAAAGCGCAATTCAGCGCCATCTGATGTCTTGATGGTGCCGCTGACGACGTCTTCCGGAACCGGATTGGCTGGAATGGAGACCAGCGTCATGAAGGGGAACCGCTAGGTGAGGGACGGCGGGAATCAAGAGGTGAGCGCCAAAAAGCGACGATATTTCCGCCTCTTGAACGCCTGACAGCCCCACCCATATCATTTTCGTGCAGGCCGCTACCAGTGTTTCGGAACCGGAACATCAGGCTGCACACAGACTAAAGCCCGGCCCGATGGCGGGCGGGTATCTCATCAGTCGCTCATTGGAGGACTACCATGCGTTCCTACGATCTGACCCCGTTCTATCGTTCCACCGTCGGCTTCGACCGTCTTTTCAACCTGCTTGACCAGGCAACGTCTGACGGCAGCCCCGGGTATCCCCCCTATAATATCGAGCGCACCGGCGAGAACGCCTACCGCATCAGCGTTGCGGTTTCCGGCTTCTCCGAGAGTGAGCTTTCCATCGTCGCGAAGGAGAACACGCTGACGATCAAGGGCGAGAAGACTGCCAACGAGAATGGCAAGGATAAATCCGACGTTCTCTATCGCGGCATCGCCTCTCGGGCCTTCGAGCGCGTGTTCCAGCTTGCCGACTTCGTACAGGTGAAGAGCGCTTCGCTTGAGAACGGCCTGCTCCACGTCGACCTCGTCCGTGAGATCCCCGAGGCCAAGAAGCCGCGTAGCATTCCGATCGCGACCAGCTCCGCCGCGCCGCAGGTCGCCGACAACTCCAAGGCCGCCGCCTGATCGCGGCAGCAGCTTCGGCAGATATTGGCCGAACGCAAAGCGCCCTGGGAAACCGGCCAGCCCCTAGCTTAACTGTGGAATCGCCATTCTGGCGATTCCACGCGGCCCTTCTCTCTGCAACCCTGTCGTTGACGCTCAATGCATCGGTAAGGAATGAGACTGGCTAGGGCGACCGTCCTTCGATCATCTCCAGTAAGTCTTGGAGCTGGCGCTTTCTCATCTCACCATAGCCAGGGTCCTTGGCTCTAATATCATCATCATTCACCCACATTTGGAGAACAAGCCAAGCGAAGTGCGCAGGGGCTCGCTCCGGCCTGATGATAAAGCGTGACCTCGATTCTATCTCTTCCCAGCCATTGAGCGGTTGGGCCTCGAAGTCTTCGTAGGTGAAGTTCTCTCCGGAGAGAATTCGTCCTATCGATTGAATGATCCACATCCGTATCGTGGTGTGAGCCAAATTGGAAATCCTCTCCCATATCCTCGGTAACGAAGAATAGCGAAGGACTTACTATCTTCAAGATTACAGAAGCCGAGACTTGCTCGTTCGAACGGGGAGGAAGACGACGCCGCCTCGCTCCCGAAGATATCGCCGGCATGGTCGGCACCCCCAGTTCCTTGTGGACTAAGGGATGCCGAAGAAGGGCGAGTTAGAATTCCACATTTTAGCTAAGGGCTGGGGGAAACCGGGGCGTTTTTGTTTCCCCTCCGTCATTCCGGGATGCGCCGTCAGGCGCAGGCCCGGAATCCATTCAGCCGCAGGGCAAGCGGCGAAATGGATTCCTGGTTCGCGCTTCGGGCGCCCCGGAATGACGAGGTCAATTACTCCAACCCCTGCACCTCTGGCATTTCCTGCGTCGGCAAAATGGTCGGCGCGGCGGGAGCAGCCGGCTTGGCCTGGGCGACGGTCGGGGCCGCAGCCGGCGGAATGGCCTGCTGCGTCTCCGCAGGCTTCTGCTGCACCGCGGCTGATTGCTGGGCCGGTTCCGGCGCAGGCTTTGCTGCCAGCGGGCTCGGCCTCGGCTTCGGCACGGTCCGGCTCGCCACATGCGGAATGGGAGCCGGCGGCCGTGGCACGCCGCTGCGAACAGGAGTCGCCGGCGGCAACGGTCCAGCAGCGCCATAGGCACCGCTCTGATCGCCTCGGTAATCGTCGTCCATCCCGTCGTCGGCCGGAATGAAGCGGATGATGCGCCCGGTGCGCGCGTCGATGACCAGCCTGCCATCGCTCCCGCCGGGCTGGATCACGGCGATCGTGTAGACCAGCCCGCGTTGCCGGGGAATGCCGAGCGGCAAGAACCCGTTTTCGCGCAGCACGGTATAGACTTCGATGGGCGGCAGCAGCCTGGGTTCGTAGGCGGGCCCGTAGCGCGGCGCCGGGACCTCCGGCGGCATCGCAGCATAGGGGCCGTCGAAATCGGACACGGTCACTACGGACGGATTTCCGACGTGATTGGGCGCCAGCAACTGCGCATTGGCGGTCGGGACCGAAAGAACAAGTCCCGCAGACAAGACCCATCCCGTAAACAGCTTCATCACCGGTAGCTCCTGTAAGACGCTGGGCGTGGAGCTTTTTTTGCTCTCTGGCGCCCGCAGGAAACTTCATCGGCAATTCCGGCGGTCCTTGGGCCGGATCACGGCGCGTTTGCTTCAAATCGGCGGCGGACCTCCCACAGCGAACCACCCAAAACTACATGCGGACGAGGACTCGCATGCGCTTGTGTGATAGAAAAAAATTTGGCAAGGTCGGAGTTAGGACAGTATAGCTGTCTTAATCGCGGGGCAATCCCGGCATAAGGATTGCAACGGAACCTCGGCCCTTCGGGCTCCGAGAATGCTGCGGGCAAGGCCGTTCCTCAGGGACGTTGAACGCTCCTCGCCTGATTTAGGACATTGCGGCTCGCGGAGGACGAGCGGTGGCCCGGTGGGTGCCGCAACGCCCAAGGTGCGCCAACGACCGTGAGGCCCTTTAGCCTTATTTTGAGAGGAAACATGAGCGGGTCGGAATTCGAGCGCGAAACCATCGTGACAGAAACGCTGTCGGCGACCGCAGCCTCGAAAGCGGACGAACCTTTGCTTGAAGATTCCCGGCGCGAACACGATTGGCGTCCCAAAGCCGAAGGCATGTACGACCCGAGCCTGGAGAAGGATGCCTGCGGCGTCGGCTTCATCGCCAACATCAAGGGCAAGCCCTCGCACCAGATCGTCTCCGACGCGCTGAACATCCTCTGCAACCTCGAGCACCGCGGCGCCGTCGGCGCCGATCCGCGCGCCGGCGACGGCGCCGGCATCCTGGTGCAGATCCCGCACGCCTTCTTCGCGCGCAAGGCCGCCGAACTTGGCTTCAAGCTGCCGAACCCGGGCGACTATGCGATCGCCGCTCTGTTCATGCCGCGCGACGCCTCCTGGCGCAACGTCATCAAGAGCATCATCGCCGACGAGATCAAGAACGAGGGCTTCAAGCTGCTCGGCTGGCGCGACGTGCCATCAGACAATTCCTCGCTCGGCGTCACCGTGAAGCCGACCGAGCCCTATCACCTGCAGCTCTTCATCGGCCGCAACGGCGTCGGCCAGACCGAGGACGAGTTCGAGCGCCGGCTCTACATTCTGCGCAAGTCGATCTCGCAGGCGATCTATCAGCGTCGCGATCGTGGCATGGCCGGCTATTACCCGGTATCGTTCTCGTGCCGCACCGTGATCTACAAGGGCATGTTCCTGGCCGACCAGCTCGGCAAGTATTATCCCGACCTGCACGAGGACGACTTCGCGAGCGCGCTGGCGCTGGTGCACCAGCGCTTCTCGACCAACACCTTCCCGACCTGGTCGCTGGCGCACCCCTATCGCATGATCGCGCATAACGGCGAGATCAACACGCTGCGCGGCAACGTCAACTGGATGGCGGCGCGGCAGGCCTCCGTGCATTCGGAGCTCTACGGCAAGGACATCAGCCGCCTCTGGCCGATTTCCTATGAGGGCCAAAGCGACACCGCCTGCTTCGACAACGCGCTCGAATTCCTGGTGCAGGGCGGCTACTCGCTGCCGCATGCGGTGATGATGATGATTCCGGAAGCGTGGGCCGGCAATCCGCTGATGGATGAAGAACGCCGCGCCTTCTACGAATATCATGCCGCGATGATGGAGCCGTGGGACGGCCCCGCCGCGATCGCGTTCACCGACGGCCGCAAGATCGGCGCCACGCTCGACCGCAACGGTCTGCGGCCGGCGCGCTATCTCGTGACCAAGGACGACCGCATCGTGATGGCGTCCGAGATGGGCGTGCTCAAGATCCCAGAGGACCAGATCGTCACCAAGTGGCGGCTGCAGCCGGGCAAGATGCTGCTCGTCGATCTCGAGCAGGGCCGGCTCATTCCCGACGACGAGATCAAGGCCGATCTGGCCAAGAGCCACCCCTATCGTGACTGGCTGGCCCGCACCCAGATGCAGCTCGAAGAACTGCCGGACGCCCCGAACAAGAGCGTGCGCTCCAACCTGCCGCTGCTCGACCGCCAGCAGGCATTCGGCTACTCGCAGGAAGACATCAACATCCTGATGACGCCGATGGCGGCAACCGGCGAGGAAGCCGCGGGCTCGATGGGCAACGACACGCCGATCTCGGCGCTGTCGGACAAGCCGAAGCCGCTGTTCACCTATTTCAAGCAGAACTTCGCGCAGGTGACCAACCCGCCGATCGACCCGATCCGCGAGGAGCTCGTGATGAGCCTCGTCTCGATCATCGGACCGCGGCCGAACCTGTTCGATCTGCAGGGGCTAGCCTCCACCAAGCGCCTCGAAGTGCGCCAGCCGATCCTCACCGACGCGGACCTGGAGAAGATCCGCTCGATCTCCGATGTCGCCGAGACGCATTTCAAGTCGCGCACGCTGGACACCACCTTCCACGCCGGCTTCGGCGCGGCAGGCATGGAGCAGGTGCTGGACGAGCTCTGCGCGCGCGCCGAAGGCGCGGTGCGCGAGGGCATCAACATCATCATCCTGTCCGATCGCATGACCGGCACCGACCGGATCCCGATCCCCGCGCTGCTCGCCTGCGCCGCCGTGCATCATCATTTGATCCGCACGGGCTTGCGCACCTCGGTCGGCATCGTGATCGAATCCGGCGAGCCGCGCGAGGTGCACCATTTCGCCTGCCTCGCCGGCTACGGCGCGGAGGCGATCAACCCCTATCTCGCGTTCGAGACCATCATCGCGATGAAGGACCGTCTGCCGGGCGGGCTCGACGACAAGGAGATCGTCAAGCGCTACATCAAGTCGATCGGCAAGGGCTTGCTCAAGGTGATGTCCAAGATGGGCATCTCGACCTACCAGTCCTATTGCGGCGCGCAGATCTTCGACGCCGTCGGGCTGAAGGCCGATTTCGTCGCCAAGTATTTTGCCGGCACGCACACCCGCATCGAGGGCGTGGGGCTGTCCGAGATCGCCGAGGAAACCGCGCGTCGGCATGCCGATGCGTTCGGCGACGCGCAGGTCTACAAGAACGCGCTCGATGTCGGCGGCGAGTACGCCTTCCGCACCCGTGGCGAGGATCACGCCTGGACCGCCGAGTCGGTCTCGACGCTGCAGCACGCCGTGCGCGGCAACTCGCTCGAGCGCTATCGCGCGTTCGCCAAGATCCTGAACGAGCAGCAGGAGCGGCTCTTGACGCTGCGCGGCCTGTTCCGGATCAAGACCGCTGCGGAAGAAAAGCGCAAGCCGGTGAAGCTCGAAGAGGTCGAGCCGGCCCAGGAGATCGTCAAGCGCTTCTCCACGGGCGCAATGTCGTTCGGCTCGATCTCGCGCGAGGCGCACACCACGCTCGCGATCGCGATGAACCGGATCGGCGGCAAGTCCAACACCGGCGAAGGCGGCGAGGAAGCCGATCGCTTCAAGCCGCTGCCGAACGGCGACAGCATGCGCTCGGCGATCAAGCAGGTCGCCTCGGGCCGCTTCGGCGTGACGACGGAATATCTCGTCAACTCCGACATGATGCAGATCAAGATGGCGCAGGGCGCCAAGCCCGGCGAAGGCGGCCAGTTGCCCGGCCACAAGGTCGATGCGACGATCGCCCGCGTCCGCCATTCGACGCCCGGCGTCGGCCTGATCTCGCCGCCCCCGCACCACGACATCTATTCGATCGAGGATCTGGCGCAACTCATCTACGACCTGAAGAACGTCAATCCGGACGGCCAGGTCTCGGTCAAGCTCGTCTCCGAGATCGGTGTCGGCACGGTGGCCGCCGGTGTCGCGAAGGCGCGCGCCGACCATGTGACGATCGCGGGCTTCGAGGGCGGCACCGGTGCCTCGCCGCTGACGTCGATCAAGCATGCGGGCAGTCCGTGGGAGATCGGGCTCGCCGAAACCCACCAGACGCTGGTGCGTGAGCGGCTGCGCAGCCGCATCGCGGTCCAGGTCGACGGCGGCTTCCGCACCGGGCGTGACGTCGTGATCGGCGCGCTGCTCGGGGCCGACGAGTTCGGCTTCGCGACGGCGCCGTTGATTGCGGCCGGCTGCATCATGATGCGCAAGTGCCACCTCAACACCTGCCCTGTCGGCGTCGCGACGCAGGACCCGGTCCTGCGCAAGCGCTTCACCGGCCAGCCCGAGCACGTGATCAACTACTTCTTCTTCGTCGCCGAGGAAGTGCGCGAGATCATGGCTTCGCTCGGCTACAGGAAGTTCGATGAGATGGTGGGCCAGACCCAGATGCTCGACCAGACCTCGCTGGTCGCGCATTGGAAGGCGAAGGGCCTCGACTTCTCGCGGCTGTTCGTGCGGCAGAAGGAGGAGAAGGGCCAGAAGATCTACCATTCGGAGGCCCAGAACCATCATCTGGAAGCCGTGCTCGACCGTCGCCTGATCGAGAAGGCCCGCGCCGCGCTCGACCGTGGCGCGCCTGTCACGATCGAGGAGGAGATCAACAACACCGACCGCTCCGCCGGCGCGATGCTGTCGGGCCAGGTGGCGAATATCTACGGCCATGAAGGGCTGCCGCTCGACACCATCCATGTCAGCCTCAAGGGCACCGCGGGCCAGGCGTTCGGCGCGTGGCTTGCCAAGGGCGTCACCTTCGAGCTCGAAGGCGAAGGCAACGACTATGTCGGCAAGGGCCTTTCCGGCGGACGCCTCATCGTCAAGCCGCCGAAGAATTCCGGCATCGTGCCGGAGGAGTCGATCATCGTCGGCAACACCGTGATGTACGGCGCGATCGAGGGCGAATGCTACTTCCGCGGCATTGCCGGCGAGCGCTTCGCGGTACGCAACTCGGGCGCCGTCGCGGTGGTCGAGGGCGCCGGCGACCATTGCTGCGAATACATGACCGGCGGCATCGTCGTAGTGCTCGGCAAGACCGGCCGGAACTTCGCAGCCGGCATGTCCGGCGGCATCGCCTATGTCCTGGACGAGTCCGGCGATTTCCCGAAACTGTGCAACCTCTCGATGGTCGAGCTGGAACCGGTGCTGTCGGAAGAGATGATCAACGCCGCCACCTACCACCATGCCGGCGATCTCGAGGCGCATGGCCGGGTCGATGTGTTCCAGAACCTGCTTGAATCCGATGTCGAACGGCTCCATGTGCTGATCACGCGGCACGCCAAGCTGACCGGCTCGAAGAAAGCCGTCGCGATCCTGGCGGACTGGAAGACGTGGCTGCCGAAGTTCCGCAAGGTGATGCCGGTCGAGTACCGTCGCGCGCTGAAGGAAATGAAGGCGAACGCCGACGCCGAGCCGAAAATCGCGATCGGAGCGTAATCTCAAGACCCTCACGATGAGGAGGCGCGAAGCGCCGTCTCGAACCGTGAGGCCACGATACCGGCCTTCATCCTTCGAGACGCGGCGCGAGCGCCGCTCCTCAGGATGAGGGTCTACCGGGGCGCGTAACGCCAACCCGGATGACGAAACAAGACGAACCAGGGTGCAGGGGCCTCAGGCTTAATGGGAAAGATCACAGGTTTTCTCGAGATCGATCGGAATGAGCGCAAGTACACGCCGGTCGCCGAGCGGCTGAAGCACTTCCACGAGTTCGTCATTCCGCTCAGCGAGAAGGACATCCGCGATCAGGCCGCGCGCTGCATGAACTGCGGTATTCCCTATTGCCACGGCACCGGGTCGGTCGCGCCGGGCACGCCCGGCTGTCCGGTCAACAACCAGATCCCCGACTGGAACGACCTCGTCTATCAGGGCAACTGGGAAGAAGCCTCGCGCAACCTGCATTCGACCAACAATTTCCCCGAATTCACCGGCCGCATCTGTCCGGCGCCGTGCGAGGCGTCCTGCACGCTCAACATCGACGACAACCCCGTCACCATCAAGACCATCGAATGCGCGATCGTCGATCGCGCCTGGGACAATGGCTGGCTCAAGCCGGAGGTCCCGGCCGAGAAGACGGGCAAGAAGGTCGCGGTGATCGGCGCCGGGCCGGCAGGCATGGCCTGCGCGCAGCAGCTCGCGCGGGCCGGCCACGATGTGCACGTCTATGAGAAGCACGCCAAGGCCGGCGGTCTCCTTCGCTACGGCATTCCCGACTTCAAGATGGAGAAGGGCATCATCGACCGCCGCGTCGCGCAGATGGAGGCCGAGGGCGTCACGTTCCATTACGGCAGCCAAGTCGGCGGCGCACCCGGCGCGATCGATCCGCGCGATCTGCAGAACCAGTATGACGCGATCGCGCTGACCGGCGGCGCGGAAGCCCCGCGCGATCTGCCGATCCCCGGCCGCGATCTCGACGGCATCCATTTCGCGATGGACTTCCTGCCGCAGCAGAACCGCCGCGTCTCCGGCGAGCCGCTGGGCGGCGTGGCCGACATCCTCGCCAAGGACAAGCATGTCGTGGTGATCGGCGGCGGCGACACCGGCTCCGACTGCATCGGCACCTCACTGCGCCAGGGCGCCAAGTCCGTGACCCAGCTCGAGATCATGCCGGCGCCGCCCGAGCGCGAGAACAAGGGCCTGAGCTGGCCGAACTGGCCGCTGAAGATGCGGACCTCGTCGAGCCAGGCCGAAGGCGCGATCCGCGAATACGCCGTGCTGACCCAGAAGTTCGAGGGCACTGATGGCAAGGTGAAGAAGCTGCACTGCATCAAGGTCGACGACAAGTTCAAGCCGCTGCCCGGCACCGAGTTCGAGCTCGACGCCGAGCTCGTGCTGCTGGCGATGGGCTTCGTACATCCCGTGCACGACGGCCTGTTGAAGCAGCTCGCGGTCGACCTCGACCAGCGCGGCAACGTCCGCGCCAACACGAACGACTACCAGACCTCGCTTGCGAACGTCTTCTCCGCCGGCGACATGCGCCGCGGCCAGTCGCTGGTGGTCTGGGCGATCCGCGAAGGCCGCCTCTGCGCCCGGGCGATCGACACGTTCCTGATGGGGAAGACGGATCTGCCGCGATAGGGCGCCGCGCTGGCACCACTCTCAACTGTCGTCACCCGCGAAGACGGGTGACCCAGTATTCCGTCAGCGTCGGAGGATAAGCCGAGAGAAGCTTCCGCGTACTGGATGCCCCGCCTGCGCGGGGCATGACGGGGAGTGAGGAACCCGTCTTCTCATTCAATTCTGCACCCGCACCCCCAGCAGCATGACCGTCGACTGCGAGCTCGATCCCGGCACGTTGGAGTCGAGGACGTCGTGGCGGACGGTGCCCTTGATCCAGAGGCTCCGGGTCATCTTGTAGATGAGATCGCCTGAGAGCGAGTAGATCTTGTCGAAGCGGTTGTCGCCCTGGTAGTCGAGCGTGCCGTAGGTGAACCTGCCGATCGCCGTCAGCCAGCGGCGGAAGTCGTGATCGACCTCGAAAGTGTAGGTGCGCGCCAGCACGCCCGAGGTGCCGGGCAGCGTGGTCTCGCCGAGCTGGGTGTCGGAGTAGAATTTGGCTGTTGTCAGCGGCGTTGCGGTCCAGGTCAGCGATGCCGTGGTGAGCAGACCCTCCAGGCGGTTCAGCCGCGGATCCTGATAGTTGCGCGCGGCGTAGCCGATCGAGACTTCGCCGAACAACAGCCGCGAGAACTCGAAGGACGTGCCGGCCTTCGCATAGCCGCCCGAGGAATCGCGCGCGAAGCCTGAGCGGTCGAGCCGCAAGTCATGGACGCGGCTGTCGCCCTCGACTTCCAGGAATGGCTTGACCGCGGGGTTGAGCTCGTAGCTGATGCGCGCGACGCCGCCATACTGGTTGAAGTTGCGGTCGTCGTTCGAGCTCGACGTGCCGTCGGTGAGCTTCGACCACTGGTAATCGGTGCGGTCGACGGTGGCGCCGGCGGAGACCTGCAGGCGATTGAAGTTCTGATCGACGCCGAAGGTGCCGCCGACCGTGGTGTAGATCGGATACCTGGCGAGGCCCGCCTGCACGTTCGGGCTGCCGGGATTGTCGGTGGACACGAGCAGCCGCGCCTGCCCCAACAGCCTTGTGTCACGGGTGACGTCGAGCCGCCCATCGATATGGCCGATGAAGTTGGGGCGATCGACATCGAGCGGCGCGGAGAGCGGCGTGCCGTCAGCGTTCGGCGTCAGATTTTGGGTATAGCCGGTAAAGGAGCCGCGCAAATCCGCGACCAGCGCATGACGCTCCCAGTCAGACACCGCCAGGAATTCCGGCGCGATCACGTATGTCGGCCTGCCCTGCGGCACCAAGAGTCGGCCGGGATTGGTTTCATAACCGGCGCTGAGTTCGACCGCGGACTTGATCAGGAAGCTGCCGGCATAGTCGCCGACCGCACCAAACGGATCGTCATCGATCCGGAGCCGCTTGCGCGGCGGCTGGCCCACTACGTTGCCGGCCATCGCCGGCGGTACCGGCGGCTTGTTGGCGGTCTCCGACGGCGGGATCGACAGGCGCAACTGTCCGGTCAGATTCCTCGGCGGCGGCGGGGGTGGCGGCGTGCCGGGGCCGGGCGGTGGTTTCGGCCTCGCCTGCCCCGGATAATATTTCGGCTGCTGACGTTTGCGGTTGAGCGAGTCATAGCCGGAGGTCGAGGCGCCGCTCGCAGCCGGCAAGCCGTAAGACGGCACCTGGCCGACACGCGACGGCGCGCGGCGGCTATCGGAATCCCGATCGCGCAATCGCGGATCATTGAGCGGATCGGCCAGCTCTGCCGCGGTCCTGCGCAAGGGCGAATCTGATGGCGCTACCTGGGTAGTGCGCGACGGGCTGAACAGGTCGGGCGTGACGGTCTGGGCCTGCGCGGAGGGACCGCTCAAGGCGAACGTGGCAAGGCACATGACAGGCGCGCGCAAATGGCGCGCGCGCCCCCACCGGCCCCTTGCTCGCCCTCGTCCCACGATAGAAATACCTCAACGAATTCCTTGACTTACACGGCAAACGCGGAACGGGGCCGAGAACGTCCTTAATGGAGTTAAAACAATTATGGTTAATGCCCCGTTGAGAGCGGCGAGCCGCGTCGCCTCCCGCACTCGGCCGTGCTAAGGGAGGCGCTCTGGGCGCAACGCCCTCCTCCCTGGAAAGAGACTCTCTGGTAAAGAGACATGGCCAAGCCCAAACCGCTGATGCCGAAATCGTCGGACACCGAGCCCGCTGACACCGCCGTTCAATCGGCGCTACGGACGCTGGAGGCGGAAGCCAGCGGCGTGGCCGCGATCGACGCTGCGCTCCGATCCGACCTCGGCGCGCCCTTTGCCGCGGCCGCGGAGATGATCCGCGACGCCAGGGGACGGCTGATCGTCACGGGGCTCGGCAAGTCCGGCCATATCGGCCGCAAGGTCGCGGCGACCTTTGCCTCCACCGGCACGCCGGCGTTCTTCGTCCACGCTGCCGAAGCCAGCCACGGCGACCTCGGCATGATCACCGCCGACGACGTCATCCTGGCGCTGTCATGGTCCGGCGAGCAGCCGGAGATGAAGAATTTGATCAGCTACGCCGCGCGCTTCGGCATCGACGTGATCGCGATCACGGCGGAAAAGGACTCGAGCCTGAGCAAGGCCGCCGATATCGCGCTGACCCTGCCGAAGGCGCGCGAGGCCTGCCCGCACAATCTGGCGCCGACCACCTCTTCGCTGATGATGCTCGCGCTCGGCGATGCGCTGGCGATCGCGCTCCTGGAGGGCCGCGGCTTCACCTCGACCGATTTCAGCGTGCTGCATCCCGGCGGCAAGCTCGGGGCGATGCTGAAATATACCCGCGACCTCATGCACGCTGGCGAGGCCGTGCCGCTGACGCCGCTGGGCACGAAGATGTCGGACGCGCTGGTCGAGATGACCTCGAAGGGGTTCGGCTGCGTCGGCATCGTCGATCGCCGCGGCCATCTGGTGGGCATCGTCACCGACGGCGACCTCCGCCGCCACATGCGCCCCGACCTTATGACCGCCGTCGTCGACGAGATCATGACCAAGAATCCGAAGACCATCGGCCGCGACACGCTGGCCGGCGAGGCGCTGGAATTGCTGAACGCGTCGAAGATCACCGCGCTGTTCGTCACCGACGCCGGCAAGCCGGTCGGCATCGTGCATTTCCACGACTTCCTGCGCGCGGGCGTGGCGTAGGCTCCCAGGCCGTCATGCGCTAGACCCTCATGGTGAGGAGCGCGGAACGCGCGTCTCCGGACGATGCCTCGCATCGCCTTGAGAACCATGAGGCCCCACAGCGGCCTCGCCCTTCGAGACGACCGCTACGCGGTCTCCTCAGGGTGAGGGGATAGGCCGGAATACGCTGCCCCTCCACATCATTGCCTGGTCGCGATCACGCCTCGCACAGATGCTGTCATCTATCGCGGAAGCCGCGCGGCCTTTTCTTCCAGCGGCAATGCCAGGCCGTTCGCGATGTAGGAGACCGTGTGATAGAAGCCGCACAGCAGCATGATCTCCAGGATCTTCGCTTCATCAAAATGCGCCGACAGCGCCGCGAATTCGGCGTCGCTGAGGGTTGCGTGGTGATGCAGCGCGTCGATGGCAGCGATCAGGGCCTGCTCGGCACCTGACCAGCAGGGATCATTGGGCTCGCCGCGCACGGTCGCGCGCACCTCCGCCTCGGTCAGTTGTGCCGCCTCGGCGAAGGTTGCGATATGGACGCCCCACTCATATTCGCATCCGGTCAGCGCGCAGGTGCGGTCGATGACGATCTCGCGCTCCCGCAAGGTCAGCGGACCGCGATCCAAGAGGCTGCCGGCGGTGAATTTGCGCCAGGCGCGGTCCTGGCTCGCGATCACGCGAAACAGCAGCAGCGGCGGCGCGCCGCGCATGATGCGGTCGAACTGCTGCTTCAGTTCGGGCGCATATGGCGGCTCGAGCGGGGCGATCCGAGACATGGCCGGCTCCTCTGCTACAATAATCGTAGCAATACGCTACAATATCTGTAGCAAGACGCAAGCAGGAAACAGCGATGCCGAAGTCCCCCTCAGCCGCCAGCAAGCGCTCCGTCCGCGGCTCCCGAACCGGCCGGCCGATCATGGCGCTGCTCGATCTGCTCGGCAGGCGCTGGACCTTGCGGATCATCTGGGAATTGCGTGGCGGCGCCCTCACTTCGCGCGCGCTGCGTACGGTCTGCGATCAGGCCTCCCCGACCATCCTGCAGACACGGTTGACCGAACTGCGCGAGGCGGGATTTGTCGAACTTGTTCAGGGCGAGGGTTACGGCCTCACCGCGCTCGGACGAGAGTTGTTCGAAACCTTCCTGCCGCTGCACCGCTTCGCCGAGCGGTGGACGAAGCGCCAGGAGTGAGTCGACCAGTCAGCGCCGCATACTCGGAAACACCTCTCCCATAGGGAGAGGTCGATTTGCTCCAGCAAATCGGGTGAGGGGTTACGGTCTATCGAGGGACCTGAACCCCTCACCCGCGCCGTTGGCGCGACCTCTCCCTTTGGGAGAGGTGAAGGAAAGATGCGCTGCCTTCTACGCCACCGCTACCGTCAGGCTGGCGCCGTCGGCGCGGATCACCCTGACGCGGCTGCCGGCCGGCGCGTCGGGGCCGGCGACGCGCCAGATGGTGTCGTCGATCCGCACCGTGCCTGACCCGTCGATGATCGGCTTTTCCAGCGTGAATTCGCGCCCGATCAGGGCTTCGGTGCGCCGGTTGAGAAACGGGCTGCTGGTGCTTGCCGAGCTCGCGCTCTTGGCAAAGTGCCGCCATGCCGGCACAGCGGCGACCGCGAACACGGCGAACATCAGGAACTGCGTCTGCCAGTGCGGATCGATGACGAACGACACCAATCCGACCAGGAGCGCTGACAGCCCGAGCCAGAACAGGAACACGCCCGGTGCCGCCAATTCCAGCGCCATCAGGATGAAGCCGAAGATCAGCCAGTTCCAGGTGCCCAATGTCGAAAACATCTCGGTCATGACACGACCTCTGATTCCAGGAGCGCTATGCTAGCACGCCCTCATCGCTCCGGCGCCAGCGGCGGCGGCGAAGTCGGGCCGGACGGCGGCACCGAAGATCGGCGGGCGGCTGATGTCGCGGAAGCCGCGCTTTCGCCGAAGGTGGCGCGCGCGATCTCGCCGATGCCGGCGAGCGAGCCGAGCACGCTTGACGCCTCGATCGGCAGCATCACGATCTTCTGGTTCGGCGATTCCGCCAATTGCCCGAACGCCTTGATGTATTTATCGGCGATGAAATAGTTGAGCGCGGCGACGTCGCCTCGGGCGATGGCTTCAGACACCATCTGGGTTGCCTTCGCCTCGGCCTCGGCCAGGCGCTCGCGCGCCTCGGCATCGCGGAAAGCGGCCTCGCGGCGACCCTCCGCCTGCAGGATCTGTCCCTGCTTGGCGCCCTCGGCGCGCAGGATTTCCGATTGCCGCTGGCCTTCCGCCTGCAGGATGTCAGCGCGCTTGACGCGCTCGGCCTTCATCTGCCGGCCCATCGCCTCCACGAGATCGGCCGGCGGCACGATGTCCTTGATCTCGATGCGGTTGACCTTGACGCCCCAGGGCGAGACGGCGGCGTCGACGACGCGCAGGAGGCGCTCGTTGATCTCATCGCGATGCGACAGCACCTGGTCGAGATCCATCGAACCCATCACCGAGCGGATGTTGGTCATGGTCAGCACCGTGATCGCCTGGTGCAAATTGGCGACCTCGTAGCTCGCCTTCGCGGCGTCGAACACCTGGAAGAAGGCGACGCCGTCCACGGTGACGGTGGCATTGTCCTTGCTGATCACCTCCTGCTCGGGTATGTCGATCACCTGCTCCATCATGTTGATCTTGCGCCCGATGCGATCGAAATAGGGCACGATCAGATTGAGGCCCGGGTACAACGTGCGAGTGTACTTGCCGAAGCGCTCGATGGTCCAGGCATAGCCCTGCGAGACGGTCTTTACGCCGGCGAAGAGCGTAACGATGACGAGCAGAACAAGGGCAATCGCGAAAATGTCGAAACCACTCATGAAGTCCTCCAAAACCGGCGATAGCCGGCGCGGCCCTGCATTTGGTCTGCAAAACCGCTACGCCGGTTCAGCCGGCTGTTGGTTGACACCATAGTTAAGGAGCGGTTTGCGAGGCTGCCAGATATAGCCTGTGAACGTAAATGATGTGTGGGTTGTCCCACCTGTGGGAGTTCGTGTCACCTCTCCCGCTTGCGGGAGAGGTCGGCGCGTCGCGCCGGGTGAGGGCTCTATCCACACGGAGAGTCCCATCGCGGAGACACCCTCACCCCAGCCCTCCCGGAGCGAGCTATGCTCGTCTCTCCCGCAAGCGCGAGAGGGAGCGCGCACCGTCGTCGCGTATGCGCTAGATCCACCCCTGCAGTTCGCGCAGCACGAGTTGGCGGATCACGTCCATGCCGGGCTCGCTGTCGTTCAGGCAGGGGATCGCGGCAAACTGCTCGCCGCCATTCTGCTTGAAGATGTGCGCGTTCTCCTGCGCGATCTCTTCCAGCGTCTCCAGGCAGTCGGCGGAGAAGCCGGGGGTGACGACGGCAATTCGCCGCACGCCGTCCTTGGCGAGCTTTTCGACCGTCTTGTCGGTATAGGGCTGCAGCCAGACGTCGTTGCCGAAACGCGACTGGAAGGTCAGCATCAGTTTGGAGGCATCCACGCCTAAGCGGCGGCGCAGGCTTTCCGTCGTTGCGACGCACTGGGAGAAATAGGGATCGCCCTGGTCGACATATTTCTGCGGCATGCCGTGGAAGGACGCCAGGATCAATTCCGGCTCGAACGGCAGCGTCGCCAGATGCGCGTTGATCGAAACCGCCAGCGCCTCGATATAGACAGGGTCGTCATAATAGGGCGATGACACCCGCAAGGTCGGCTGCGCGCGCAGGCCAGCCAGCACGCGGAACGCCTCGTCGCAGACGGTCGCCGACGTCGCGGCCGAATATTGCGGATAGAGCGGTACCACCAGGAGCCGGCTGCAGCCCTGCGCGGTCAGCGCCTCGATCCGCGTCCCGATCGAGGGATTGCCGTAGCGCATCGCCCAATCGATAATGACATGATCCTCGTCGATCGCCGCGAGCTTCTCGGCCTGCGAGCGCGTGATCGTCTTCAAAGGCGACTCGTTCTTCTCGACGTTCCAGATCTTTCGGTAGTCGAGTGCCTTGGTGCGCGGCCGCGTACGCAGGATGATGCCGTTGAGGATCAGCTTCCACAACAGCCCCTGATCCTCGATCACGCGGCGGTCGGACAGGAATTCCTTCAAATACACCCGCACGCCCTGGGCGTCAGCGGTGTCTGGCGTGCCGAGATTGACCAGCAGCACGCCGATCCGCTCCGGCTTCGCTTCCGCTGCCGGCGTCGTGTTTCCTGCTGGGGCGACCGCGGTCATGACGAGAACGGCTTCGCGCGTTGCCCCATCCTTGTCAAGACAACGGGGGGTTAGATAGGCTCCGCGCGCAGTGCGGGGAGGAACCATGACGGTTGCCGAATGGTGCGTGTTCGGAACGCTGATGCTGTACTTGCTGACGATCGCAGCCGCCAAATGGACCGCGATCGGCCGCTTCGATAATTCAAATCCGCGCGATCCCGCCTTCTACGACGATCCGATCCGCGCCCGTGCGCTCGGCGCGCACCAGAACGGGATCGAGGCTTTTCCGTTCTTTGCCTTTGCGGTGCTGCTCGCCGAATTCCGCGTGGGACCCTTGCGGCTGATCGACGAGCTCGCGGTGCTGTTCCTGATCGTGCGGATCGCTTACGTCTTCACCTATCTCGGCAACCGCCCGACCTTGCGCTCGATCCTGTGGACCATCGGCTTTGCGATCAATGTCGCGATCTTCTTCCTGCCGATGATCCGGGGCTATCTGAGGGCGTGAGTTTCTCCCTCTCCCGCTTGCGGGAGAGACGAGCAAAGCTCGCTCCGGGGGGTCGGGGTGAGGGTGTCTCCGCGATCGAGACTCTTCGTATGGTGAGAGCCCTCACCCGGCGCTACGCGCCGACCTCTCCCGCAAGCGGGAGAGGTGACTCTAAAGGTCGCTCCGCGGCGAGGTTGCCGAACGGGAAGTGCCGATTCTCCCTCTCCCGCTTGCGGGAGAGGGCCGGGGTGAGGGTGTCTCCGCGATCGAGACTCTTCATATGGTGAGAGCCCTCACCCGGCGCTACGCGCCGACCTCTCCCGCGCGCGGGAGAGGTGACTTTAGAGGCACGTCACGCGTTCGGCGGCGAGGTAGCCGAACAGGAGGCCTAGCCCGAACAGCAGCACCAGGCCGGCTGCGCCGAACTCGATGCCGCGCATGAACAGCATGCCGCCGCCGTCGCGGCCAGCGCTCACGCGTTGCGCCAGGCCGCGGGCAGAGACGGCGAGGATTGCGATGGTGGCGACCGTGATCGCGGTGCCCAGCCCCATCACGAAGGTCGCGGCGATCCCGGCCCAGAACAGGCCCTGGGCCAGCGCGAACACCAGCACCAGGATCGCGCCCGAGCAGGGCCGGATGCCGACGGTCACGATCGCGCTCAAGCCGCGCCGCCAGCCGCCGGGGCCGGCGAGCTCGCTCGGCTCCGGTCCGTGCGAATGGCCGCAATGCTCGTCATGGACGTGAGCGTGCTGGTGGCCGTGAGCATGATCGTGGTGATGATCATGCTCGTGCTCGTGGTGATGATGGCGGCGATGACCGTGGTCACGGTGCTGGTGCGGAACGCCGGCGAAGGCGGGCTGCG
Organism: Bradyrhizobium sp. USDA 10063; assembly: GCF_054063735.1. NCBI lineage: Bacteria > Pseudomonadati > Pseudomonadota > Alphaproteobacteria > Hyphomicrobiales > Nitrobacteraceae > Bradyrhizobium > Bradyrhizobium sp. USDA 10063. The sequence continues at coordinate 4,523,155 of NZ_JBSSGP010000002.1, forward strand.
GCAGGCGCGCCTGCAGCGCGCGGAAGAATCCGCCGCCCTTGCTCCAGACCAGCCGCGCACCGAAGGCGGCGATCAGGGCGTAGCTCACGATCTCGATCGCTTTCTCCGCCCCGCACATGGTCTTGGCCGTGGCATTGAGCAGCCAGGCGAAGATGCCGACGATCACCACCGCGACCAGCGCCTGCATCAGGGCCGACGCAAACGACAGCGCGATGCCGCGCCAGGCAGTTTCCCGGTTGGCGACCAGATAAGAGGAGATCACCGCCTTGCCGTGACCAGGACCGGCGGCGTGGAAGATCCCGTAGGCGAAGGAGACGGCGAGCAGCGTCCAGACCGCATAGCCGTCGGTCTTGGCGGCACGGATGGTCGCGGAAATCTCGCGGTAGAATTCCGACTGCCTGGCAAGCAGCCAGCCGACGATGCCGCCGACCTGCGGCTCGGCCGCCGGCCGGGGGCCGCCGAACGGATTTTGCGCTGATAGCGCATGCAGCGCGGCATCGGCCAGCACGAAGGCAGCGAAGGCTGCGAACGCCACGGCGGCGACCGCCAGGCCGCGCGCGAAGGACGATTGCTGCTTCATGGGCACTCCACCACGACCTTGTTGGCGAACATCGCGCCAAAATTGGAGCTCTCGCCGTTCAGGAAGTTCTGCTCGCCGAGCTGTTGCGCGCTCGCGGTGCCGTCATTCGGCCGCTGAAACTGCATCTTGCAGTCGGCCGGCGCGCCGACCAGCTTGACCGGGTCCTTGTCGGCATATTTGAAGTCGATGAAGAAGGCGGGATCGAACACTTCGAGCGCGAGCTGCTTCGTCTTGAACGGCGTCTTCGCCGGCAGCGTGAAGTGCAGCGTCAGCTCCGTGTTCTTGTATTCGAGGAAATAGTCGACGGGCTCGGCGAATTTCTGCTTCTTGCCGTCGGCCTTGGCGAAGGTGAAATAGGCGAACTCCTTCAGCGACTCGACATTGGTCTGCGCGAGCGGCGCCAGCTCTTCGCGGGTATAGGCGCCCTTGATCTTGGCCTCGATGCCCTGCAGTGCATAGGTCGAGAACATGTCGTCAAAGGTCCAGGCGTGGCGGACGCCGGTGATGGTGCCGTCCGGCGCATAGATCAGCTCGCTCCGGGCGGTGATCCAGACATGCGGATGGGCCTGTGCAGCGGCCGCGCCGAGCATCACGGCTCCGGCGACCAGCAGCCCAAGCCAGTTGCGGGACATGCGCCTCACCTCAGGCGGCCTCGGCGGTTTCGAGCAGACCGCGCCGGCGGAGCAGCGCATCCGGCTCCGGCTCGCGGCCGCGGAAGGCGACGTAAGCCTCTTCCGGATCGCGCGAGCCGCCCGACGAATAGATGTCGTCGAGCAGGCGTTTTGCGGTCGCGGGATCGAAGATGTCGCCGGCCTCCTCGAAGGCGCCGAAGGCGTCCGCGTCCATCACCTCCGACCACATGTAGCTGTAATAGCCGGCGGCATAGTGATCGCCGGAGAAGATGTGGCCGAACTGCGTCGGCCGGTGCCGCAGCGCGATCTCGGCGGGCATGCCGATCTTCTCCAGCTCCTGTTTCTCGAAGGCCCGGACGTCGCGGCTGGCTTCAGCCGGCTGGGTGTGGAATTCGAGATCGATCAGCGCCGAGGAGACGAACTCCACGGTGGCAAAACCCTGGTTGAACTTTCGCGCGGCGAGGAAGCGCTGCAGCAGATCGTCCGGTAGCGGGTCGCCGGTCTGGTAATGCCTTGCGAAGCGCTGCAGCACCTCCGGCCGCTCCTGCCAGTGCTCATAGAGCTGCGACGGCAGCTCGACGAAATCGGTGAACACCGAGGTGCCCGACAGCGAGGGATAGGTCACATTCGACAGCATGCCGTGCAGGCCGTGGCCGAATTCGTGGAACAAAGTGCGGGCATCGTCCGGCGACAGCAGCGCGGGCTCGCCGTCCGCGCCCTTGGCGAAATTGCAGACATTGATGACGAGCGGGGCAACCGCGCCGTCGAGCTTCTGCTGGTCGCGCAGCGAGGTCATCCAGGCGCCGGAGCGCTTCGAGGGGCGGGCATAATAGTCGCCATAGAACAGCGCCTTGTGCTTGCCTTCGCGATCCCTGACCTCCCAGACCCGGACGTCGGGGTGCCAGACCGGGATATCCTTGCGCTCCTCGAAGGTGACGCCGAACAGGCGGGAGGCGCAGTCAAAGGCGGCCTCGATCATGTGGTCGAGCACGAGATACGGCTTGATCGCAGCGTCATCGAAATTGGCGCTGATCTGCCGGAGTTTTTCGGCGTAGTAGCGCCAGTCCCAGGGTGCCAAGGTAAAATTGCCGCCCTCCTCCGCGATCAGCCCCTGCAGCGCGTCGCGGTCGGCAAGCGCCCGCGCCCGTGCCGGCTTCCAGACCCGCTCCAGAAGGCTCCGCACGGCGTCCGGGGTCTTCGCCATGGAGTCCTCGAGCCGGTAGGTGGCGTAATTCGGAAAGCCCATGATGCCAGCGGCTTCCTCGCGCAGCGCCAGGATCTCGACGATGGTCTCGTTGTTGTCGTTGGCGTTGCCATTGTCGCCGCGCGCGGTGAAGGCCTTGAAGACCTTTTCACGCAGGTCCCGGCGATCAGAGCTTTTCAGGAACGGCTCGACCGAGGAGCGCGACAGCGTCACGATCGCCTTGCCGGCCATCCCGCGCTCTTCCGCCGCGGCCTTGGCGGCGGCGACAAAGCTGTCCGACAACCCGGCGCGATCGTCCTCGCCGAGCTCCATGAACCAGTCCTGCTCGTCGCCGAGCAGATGGTGGCTGAAGCTGGTGCCGAGATGGGCGAGACGCTCGTTGATCTCGGCCATCCGCGCTTTCGCGGCGTCGTCGAGGCCGGCGCCGGCGCGGCGGAAGCGGGTATAGGTGCGCTCCAGGAGCCGCTGCTGCTCGCCGCTCAGGCCGAGCGAGGCGCGGTTCTGGTGCAAGAGCGCGATGCGGCCGAACAGCACGGCGTTCATCATGATCGGGTTCCAGTGCCGCGCCATCCGCAAGGAGACTTCCTTGTCGATCTCCAGGATCGCCGGGTTCGAATGTGCCGACACCAGGTCGTAGAAGACCGCCGCGACCTTGGAGAGCAGCTTGCCGGAGCGCTCCAGCGCGGTGATGGTGTTGGCGAAGTCCGGCGCCGCCGGATCATGGACGATCGCGGCGATCTCGGCGGAGTGATCGGCAAAGGCCTGCTCGAAGGCGGGCAGGAAATGCTCGGGCTTGATCTCGTCGAAGGGCGGCGTCTCGAACGGCGTCTGCCAGCCCTGCAAGAGCGGGTTGGCCGAACCTTGCGAGGCGGCTGAAACTTGCGAGCTTGCCGACATGCGAAATCCCATTTTTGTCCAAGATATTGCGGCAATCTATACCATGCGATGCGGCAATTTTGGGCCTTTTGCGCTTGATCGCAGGGGCCATTTCGGGGACATTGCGCCCCTCAAAAAGGACCTTCTTCCATGAGCCTGCAGCCCTCCTCCACCGGCAACCGCCAGATTGCCTGGCCGAGCGTGATCACCGTGATCAGCGCGGCGATCCTGATCGGCGCGGAGGTGTTCGGCGCAGCCTTCGCCGGCGGCTGGGCGCTCGCGATCCTGCTCGGGCTCAACGACACCGGCGCGCACATCCTGCAGGCGGTGCTGTTCGCGCTCGGCGTCCTCGTGATGATCGCGTTCATCCGCGCGGCACAGCGCATCGAGCCGTTCACGCGGCGCGCGTGAGGGGCGCGAGTCGAGAAAACACTGTGGCAGAAGCTTGAAACGCGCAACCGACCGTTAGCTTCTCTTAACGCCCGTTCATGTTTGACGCCGCGGAGCGTGTTGCGAGTGACGTTCGCAAGCTCGCGTTAGGGAAATCTGCGCTCATCCCAAAAAAATTCTTGCGCAGCCAACTCAAAACACTTATTTCCAGCCTTGCCCAATTTCGCACGTGCCTGTGGTCGTGTGTCAGTCGGTAGGTATCCGGACAAGAGGCCGGACAGCCGCCAAGGGATGAAGAACCGAGGGTCGCCTCTGACGCGGCCAGCATCTCTCTCAAGGGATGCCGATGAAGGTCTCTCCATCTCTTGCAACCGTGACTGGCAGCCGGAGGCGAACCGGCGCACCCCGCTCTCAACGGGGGACGCGACTTAAAGCAACGACGGAGCGGGCTTTTTTGGTCTCTACCGGCATTCCAACGCCGGCGCGGGCTACTGAAAAGGCTTGTCCTTCATTGCCAGGTGAGCGGGCGGGAAATCTCCCAACCAATCCACGGCAGCACAGTCTGGTTTGAGTTTTTTGGCTTCGTTGCGCCTCCATCGCGCGATTCGGCCAAGGCACTCCTATCCGACGTCTTGTTCTTGAAATGCGGCCCCGTCGCTGGGGTCGTTGGGAGAGTGCCATGACCGAGCGCATCCAGGAATTCCTGCGTCACCGCCGCAGCGAGGGCCTCGACACCGAGCCGTGCCTCGTCGTCGACCTCGAAGTCGTGCGCGACAACTATCAGAGCTTCGCCAAGGCGTTGCCGGACAGCCGCGTGTTCTATGCGGTCAAGGCCAACCCGGCGCCGGAAGTGCTGTCGCTGCTCGCCTCACTCGGCTCCTGCTTCGACACCGCGACGGTTGCCGAGATCGAGATGGCGCTGGCCGCAGGCGCGACGGCGGACCGCATCTCCTATGGCAACACGATCAAGAAGGAGCGCGACATTGCGCGCGCCTTCGCGCTCGGGATTCGCCTGTTCGCGGTCGACTGCGCCGCCGAGGTCGAGAAGATCGCCCGTGCCGCCCCCGGCGCCAAGGTGTTCTGCCGCATCCTCTATGACTGCGCCGGCGCCGAGTGGCCGCTGTCGCGCAAGTTCGGCTGCGACCCGGAGATGGCGGTCGACGTGCTCGACCTCGCCAAGCGGCTGGGCCTGGAGCCCGTCGGCATCTCCTTCCATGTCGGCTCGCAGCAGCGCAAGGTGAAGGCGTGGGACCGGGCGCTGGCGATGGCCTCGACCGTATTCCGCGACTGCGCCGAGCGCGGCATCAACCTGTCCATGGTGAACATGGGCGGCGGCTTCCCGACCAAGTACCTGAAGGACGTGCCGCCGGTGGTGCAGTACGGCCGGTCGATCTTCCGCGCGCTGCGCAAGCATTTCGGCAACCAGATCCCGGAGACGATCATCGAGCCGGGCCGCGGCATGGTCGGCAACGCCGGCGTCATCGAGACCGAAGTCGTTCTGATCTCCAGGAAGAGCGACGAGGACGAGGTGCGCTGGGTCTATCTCGACATCGGCAAATTCGGCGGTCTCGCCGAGACGATGGACGAGTCGATCCGCTACGCGATCCGCACCCCGCATGACGGCGCGGATATGACGCCGTGCGTGCTCGCTGGCCCGACCTGCGACTCCGCCGACGTGCTGTACGAGAAGCTGCCGTATCCGCTGCCGGTGACGCTCGAGATCGGCGACAAGCTTTTGATCGAAGGCACCGGCGCCTATACGTCGACCTACTCGTCGGTGGCCTTCAACGGCATTCCGCCGCTGAAGACCTACCACATCTGACGTCTTCACCTCTCCCGCTTGCGGGAGAGGGAGAAGAAAACAGGGAGCCGGCCTGCCGGCTCCCTCTCCGACATTTTCGAGTTCTCTGAACGACGCTTCCCGCGGTGCGCCCCGCCGTTTGGAAGCGGGGACTGACGTGCCATGACTGCTTTGCGGAAGACCACCGTTGCCCTCACCCCGAGCGCCGCTCCGTTCGCGATCCGTGCGGAACGTTCCTCGGACGCCCGGGCGCGTGAAATGCTGCTGGATGCCTGCTTTGGCGAGAACCGCCATCAGCGCACATGCCAGCGCCTGCGCGACGGACGCGCGCCCGCCGAAGGCCTTGCCCTGTCGGCGGTCGCGAGCGGCCGGCTGGTCGGAACGTTGCGGTTGTGGCACGTCAGCGCCGGGGGCAGACCTGCGCTGATGCTGGGGCCGCTGGCGGCGGATTTCACCTGCCGCGGCCTCGGCGTCGGTGCCGCGCTGATGGACCGCGCGCTCGAGCTGGCGCAGCAGCACGGCCATGGCGCGGTGATCCTGCTCGGCGATGCGCCCTATTATGCCCGCTTCGGCTTCTCACTCGCGAAGATGAGCGAACTGGCGCTGCCCGGCCCGTTCGAGCGCGACCGGCTGCTCGGCCTCGAGCTCGCCGAGGGCGCGCTCGACGGCGCCTGCGGCATGGTCACCGCGACCGGCCCACTGCTGCTCAAACGCAACGCACGCGCGAAGGCATTGCGCGCCGTGCCGCAGGCCGCGTGACGGTTGCGATCATGGCCGAGAACCTCCCCACAATAGGCGATGCCGCGCGTCCACGTCTGCGCAGCGTCATCACCACCATCGTCCTGATCCTGATCTCGGTCATGATCGTCAGGGACATCTTCGTGCGCCGCTGGAGCTCGCCATCCGCTCCGGCTACAGACACGACCCAGCACTCCCGCTGACCCGCGAAACCAGAACCGAAGGTTGCGCGGGCGGGAAAATCCCGTAAACCCGCGCAGCCACCCTTATGTCGCGCAACGCTGAGAATAGGAGGTCTTGAATGTCCCGCCGCCTGATCTCGACCGGCTCGCCTTTTGAGAAGACCGCCGGCTACAGCCGCGCCGTGATCGACGGCGATTTCGCCTTCGTCGCCGGAACCACCGGCTATGACTACACGACGATGACAATGCCTGATGATGTCACGAGCCAGTCACGGAACTGTTTCAAGACCATCGAGGCCGCCCTCAAGGAAGGCGGCTTCGCGATGGCCGACATCGTCCGCGCGACCTACTACCTGACCGACGCCAAAGACGCGGACGCCCATTTCGCGGTCTGCGGCGAGTTTCTCGGCGATATTCGTCCGGCCGCCACACTCTTGATCGTCGCGGGACTCTTGAAGCCCGAGATGAAGGTCGAGATCGAAGTCACCGCGAAACGACGCACCGCCTGATCTTTTAACCAACCATCCACCCCGCTCGAGCCGTTCTCCTGGAGAAAATGATGAGCCCCTCCTCGCAGATCCACGCAAAAATTTCCGGCCCCATTGTCATGATCGGCTTCGGCTCGATCGGCAAAGGCACGCTGCCCCTGATCGAGCGGCATTTCGACTATGACAAGTCGCGCTTCGTCATCATCGATCCGCATGAGGATGGCGAACTCGCCAAGAAGCATGGCGTGCGCTTCATCAAGGGTGGCGTCACCCGCGACAATTATCGCGAACTGCTGGTGCCGCTCTTGACCGCCGGCGGCGGCCAGGGCTTTTGCGTCAACCTCTCGGTCGACACCTCCTCGGTCGACATCATGACGCTGTGCCGCGAGATCGGCGCGCTGTATATCGACACCGTGATCGAGCCGTGGACCGGCTTCTATTTCGACAAGAACATCGGCACCGAAGCGCGCTCGAACTACGCGCTGCGCGAGACGCTGCTCGCCGCCAAGCGCAAGAGCCCGGGCGGCACGACCGCGGTCTCCACCTGCGGCGCCAATCCCGGGATGGTGTCCTGGTTCGTCAAGCAGGCGCTGCTCGACATCGCCCGCGACACCGGCGTCGAGTTCAACGAGCCGAAGAGCCGCGAGGGCTGGGGTCAGCTTGCCCATAAGCTCGGCGTCAAGGGCATCCATATCGCCGAGCGCGACACCCAGCGCTCGAAGAAGCCGAAGCCGATGAACGTCTTCGTCAACACCTGGTCGGTGGAAGGCTTCGTCTCCGAGGGCCTGCAGCCGGCCGAGCTCGGCTGGGGCACGAATGAGAAGTGGATGCCGGACAACGGCAAAGAGCACGCGCATGGCTGCCAGGCCGCGATCTATCTGCAGCAGCCCGGCGCCAACACCCGCGTGCGCTCCTGGTGCCCGACGCCCGGCGCGCAATACGGCTTCCTCGTCACCCACAACGAGTCGATCTCGATCGCCGACTATTTCACCGTGCGCGACGGCGAGAAGGTGATCTATCGCCCGACCTGCCACTACGCCTATCACCCGGCGAACGACGCCGTGCTGTCCCTGCACGAGATGTTCGGCGCTGCGGGGCGGATGCAGCCGAAATGGCACATCCTGGACGAGAACGAGATCGAGGACGGCATCGACGAGCTCGGCGTGCTGCTCTATGGCCACGCCAAGAACGCCTATTGGTACGGCTCGCAGCTCTCGATCGAGGAGACCCGCCGCATCGCGCCCTACCAGAACGCGACCGGCATGCAGGTGTCATCAGCCGTGCTCGCTGGCATGGTCTGGGCGCTGGAAAATCCGGAAGCCGGCATCGTCGAAGCCGACGAGCTGGATTTTCACCGCTGCCTGGAAATCCAGCGTCCGTATCTCGGCCCGGTGAAGGGTTTCTACACCGACTGGACCCCGCTCACCGACCGGCCCGGCCTGTTCCCGGAGGATATCGACACCAGCGATCCCTGGCAGTTCCGGAACATCCTGGTGCGCTGACGCGCGCGCTCTCCTCTCGTCATTCCGGGATGACTCGAAGGGTCAGGCCCGGAATCCATGTCGCCGCGCGCGCCTGTGGCGCGATGGATTCCGGGCTCGCGCTTCCGCGCGCCCCGGAATGACGGCTCTCACTTCGCCATGTAATCGAACGCCACCGCACCGAGCCCCAGCGTCAGGTCCGCCTTGAAATGCAGGGCGGAGACGACCTCGCGCACCGGAAGCCGCGCGACGTCGCAGAGCGCGTGTGGAAACAAGCCGAGGGCGGCAGGGCCGGTCCAGGCTTCCTTCAGCGTGATGTCTTCGAGATGGAAACGAACGAGTTCGCAAATCCGCGGGCTGCCGTCGACATGCGGGATGATCTTCAGGATGAAGTTCGGCGCCTTCATGCTGTTCAGCACGGCGTCGTGATCGACCGGACGGTGCTTGTAGCCCATGGTGCCGGAGGCGCAGAGCACCGAGCCGTAATGCAGCGTGCCGACCAGCACGTCGCTCTCGACCTCGATCTTCGGCCTCGCCAGCTTCTTCGGAAATCCCCAGAGCTCGCGGCCGCCGGCGATCGGCCCTTCGTCGTCCAGATACATCGCGTGGGTATAGGCCCCCTCCTCGCCCTTGAGACGAACCGGGATCACCTGACCGGTCTCGGTGTAGTCGCCAAAGCCGGTGGAGTCGGGCATCCGGATGAATTCGTATTTCACCACGGGCTCGGCGACCTCGAGCGGCTCCGGCACCACGGCGGCGAGCGCTTCGGGATCGGTCCTGTAAGTGATGACGAAATATTCGCGGTTGAAGAAGCGATAGGGCCCCGGTGGAAACGCGGGGCTGGTGAGCGGCATCGAATAGGCACTTCGCCTGACGTCGTCGATCTTCATGCGCTGACCCCATGTGTCGTTGGCAACTGCGTCGTTGGCAACTGTGTCGTTGGCAACGAAGATTATGCGACGGCAGCGGGACGCAGGCGAGACCACAAATTCGGCAGGGTCCGTTCAGGCCAATGAGGAGATCACTTCTGCTGGACCGGCGGCGCGGTCTTTTCCGCCGGCGCCGGTGGCAGCGCGGGCTGCGCGCCGGCCTTCAGCGCGTCCGGGTCAGGACGCGCAGGTTGGGGCGCCGGCGTGGTCGGACGGTCGCCGCCGGGCTTTGACTCCGCAGGCTTCGTCTGCGGCTCGGGCGGGGAAGACTGCACCGGCGGCGTCGCCTGCGCCACCTTCTCCTGGGATTGTTGCGCGGCGATCTCAACCAGCGAAACGATGGAAATCACAAGTCCGCCCACAAACAGGGCCGATGCGATCAGAAGATCCTTCCGGAAAGCGCGCTGCTTGTCGGTCGCCATCTCGTTCTCTACCCGCGTCATTGTCCGCGGGATCAACGATCCCGGCGAGCCCTGGTTCCGCGCATATGCGCAAGGGGAACTGTACCGACCTGGGGCGTGTAGTCGTGGATCGGTATGCTGCGGGGATGCTGCGGGGATCAGGACGCGTTTGATGCCTGCTGATCCAGTAACCGCGGCACGAAAGCGGAAATCGCCGAAGGTCCAAGCCGGGTCAATCGGCGACATTCAAGAGCTGAACGGGGTACGATAGTTTTGAGAGGTCGCAGCCAATCGCGCTCGGCCGCAGCAACCGACAGACTGCCCTAACCCGCTATAACCGTCCTTCTCGAGTATCCAATGATCGGATTCACGCGGCCGCCCTGCGACGCTGGGGTCATCGAGGCAACACCGGCTTTTGACGCGGGCCTATCACAGAAACGCAAATGGCTTACGTTGGCGGCGACCGTAGTCGGGTCCAGCATGGCCCTCCTCGACGGCTCAGTCGTGAACATCGCGCTACCCGCAATCCAGGAGGCGCTGCATGCGGATGCGGCAGCGACACAGTGGATCGTCAACGCCTACCTGCTGCTGCTCGGTGCGCTCGTGCTGATCGGTGGCTCGGCTGCCGATCTTTACGGCCGGCGTCGGATGTTTGTTCTGGGCATCGCGATCTTCACCGTCGCCTCCATCGCTTGCGGGCTCTCACCGAACATTATGGCGCTTAACGCCAGCCGTGCGGTTCAAGGTTTTGGTGCCGCTCTGCTGACGCCAGCCAGTCTGGCAATGCTAGGGGCGACCTTCAGCGAGGACGAGCGGAGTCAGGCGATCGGGATATGGGCGGGCGCAGGCGCACTGATGATGGCGGCGGGTCCGTTGCTGGGCGGCTGGCTGGTCGATCAGGTATCGTGGCGGGCGATCTTCCTCCTCAATGTCCCGCTCGCCATTGCCGCGGCTGGACTTGCACTTCGCTTCGGCTGCGAAAGCAGCGATCCCCGCGCAAAGCAACTCGACTGGAGTGGCGGCGCCTCAGTCGCGATCGGCCTTGCTGCGATTACATGGTCTCTGAGCGCGATTCCGGCGTTGGGAGTTCGCGACAAGACAGTGCTGGCCGCCCTCGGCGTGGGAGCCGCTTTCCTGACGTCGTTCGTCGTGATCGAAGCCCGTCTCCATGAGCGGGCGACGATGCCGTTGTCGCTCTATCGATCACGCGATTTTTCGGCAACGAATGCATTGACGCTGCTGCTCTACTTCGCCCTCGGAGGTGCACTGTATTATCTGCCGTTCGGCCTGATCCGCCTCGGTGGGTACTCCGCGACGCAAGCCGGCGCGGCGCTGCTGCCTTTTGCCCTGATAATGGGATTCGGGGCATCATTCGCCGGGATCGTTGCCGATCGTCTTGGGCCGCGGCTGCTGCTCACCATCGGGCCGATCGTCGCGGCCTGTGGATTGGCGATGCTTGCTTATGTCGATCTCAGGCAGCCTTACCGGATTAGCGTGTTTCCGCCGATGGTCCTGCTGGGCGTGGGGATGGCAATCACGGTTCCGCCGCTGACGTCGACCGTGATGGGAGCCGCCGGCAAAGCCCATGCCGGCATTGCTTCGGGTATCAACAACGTGGTCGCTCGAGTGGGCGGCCTGCTCGCGGTTGCAGCGCTCGGGGCGGTGTTCTTTGCAAGCTTCTTGTATCACCTTACCGGAACGACGCCTGCGCAAGCCAACGAAGTCCTGAATGCCGTGATGTCCGGGGAGCCTGGCGCCAATGCGGCGGCGATAGCCGCATTCGAGCGCGCGCTACGCACGATCATGCTGGTGCCCGCAAGTTGCGCCGCACTTGCCGGCCTTGCCGGCTGGGTGTGGATCGAGCCGCGTCGAGCAGACAGCTAGAACCCATGCGATGCCAAAGGCTTTGGGCTGGCCGAGTTGCAGACCATTCTGGACGTCGGCTCGCCCTTGGGCTAATTCCAGGGCGCCAGGCTGCGGCGGACGCAGTCTGGAAGGCGCCTTGCCTTGACCAATCGACCTGCAATTCAAGTGAGTGAGAGCACATCATGAAACGCCGTACGTTCCTCAAAGGCGGCGCCGTGGCCGGCGCGACTACGCTGGTTGCGGCACCTGCGATCGCGCAGTCGATGCCCGAGATCAAATGGCGTTTGACGTCGAGCTTTCCGAAATCGCTCGATACCATCTACGGCACGGCGCAAACCTTTGCGAAATACGTGGCTGAAGCCACGGACAACAAGTTTCAGATCCAGACTTTTGCGGCTGGCGAGATCGTACCCGGCTTGCAGGCGCTCGATGCTGTGGGCGTCGCGTCCGTCGAGATCGCGCAGACGCCGCTCTATTTCTACATCGGCAAGGAGCCGGCGCTTGCCTATGCGACGGGCGCGCCCTTCGGCATGAACCATCGCCACCAACATTCCTGGTGGACGTTCGGCGGCGGCGCTGAACTCTGCAACGAAGCCCTGAAGCCTTTCAAGGCGCATGCGATCCTGTGCGGCAACTCCGGCACGCAAATGGGCGGCTGGTTTCGCAAGGAGATCAAGACGGTCGATGATCTCAAAGGCCTCAAGTTCCGCATCGCGGGCATGGGCGGCCATGTGCTCGCAAGGCTCGGCGTCGTGCCGCAGCAGATCGCTGGCGGTGATGTGTATCCAGCGCTCGAGAAGGGGACGATCGATGCTGCGGAGTTCGTCGGTCCCTACGATGATGAGAAGCTCGGCTTCTACAAGGTGGCGAAATACTACTACTTCCCCGGCTGGTGGGAAGGAGGCGCCATGTTGCACATGGTCGTGAACGACGAGAAGTGGAACGGCCTTCCCAAGCAATACCAGTCGATCCTCACCCAGGCCGGTTCGGCAGCGGGCGCCTGGATGATCGAGAAGTACGACAGCGTAAACCCCGCGGCCTTGAAACGGCTTGTCGCGAATGGAGCGGAGCTGCGCGCATTCCCGCAACCGGTGATGGACGCGAGCTACAAAGCCACCCAGGACCATCTGAACGAGATCGCCGAGAAGAGCCCGCTCTTCAAGAAGACGAAAGAGAGCCACGACGCGTACATGAAGGACGTGCTCTTCTACACGCAGATCGCGGAAAACTATTACGACAACTACCTGCTCAGCAAAATGCGCAAGGGCTGATTTTCGCGCGATCGGGAGGGTTGGAATAGCTTGTTGGTTCGAAGCTCAACCTGTACGAGCGAGTAATGACAGATACGCCAGAGTACATCTCTTGCTCCAAGGTTTTGGTGAAGGCTGAGAAGGCCCTGCTCGAGAAGCAAAACGGCGAACGTTGGAAGGATTGGGGCGGCAATAAGCCATCGCTAGTTCCCCCTGCAGACACCGAAGGCGCATCGAACCAATCGGAGAAATTGCCAGACAATCAGCCACTCTGGACAGGCATAGCGCTCTCTGGGGGCGGTATCAGATCCGCGGTATTCTGTCTTGGAGCGCTGCAGGCTCTCGCCGCCAAAGATCTGCTAAAGCGATTCGATTACATATCAAGCGTATCGGGCGGCGGATGTACCTCCGCAGCGCTCCAATGGTGGTGCAGCGAGCGACGATTCGCGGAGGAGAAGGCGCTACCGTCGGAGAAGGAGCCATACATTGCGGTGGCAGGCTTGAGAGCCGAAGACTTCCCCTTTGGCTCGGCACATCCAGATCCAAACGTGAGCGAGGGCGATGGCCCCTCCGCCGGCAAGCCTCCGTTGACCTTCTTGCGCAGGCACGCACGATACCTAACCCCCGGCAGAGGGATCGATCTCTGGGCTGGCATTGCGGTCGTGATGCGTACAATCCTTCTGAATGTCCTGATCTGGATTCCACTGGCCGCCGCCGTCTTCTGGCTTGTGTTGCGGGGAAGCGATGGCGCGATCGAGTACTTGACGGGCTGGCCTCCGCCGTTACCCGACTGGGTCATTCCGCCAAGATGGGCGACGGCATGCTCACACCTGAGTGCGCGACAATGCGAGCTTCGGCTACCGGCATTGTTTGGGGCATCCATCTTCGCCTCCTACTGTCTCTTCGCCCTCTTCATAGGCTGGACGTTCGTCCTGGCATTCATAGCCTCCGTGCGTTCGAATACGCGAAGAGCCGCGGCTCTCGGCATCTGTGTCAGCATCCTCGGACTCGCCGGAATTGCGCTTGCGGTGTGCATACTCGTCAGGGCCATCCTTTCTGTTTGGACGGACTATGCGGGCGTAGCGGTCCTCGTCATTCTATCGACCGCACTGGTTCTGTTGGGCTGGGCCAAGCTCCGAAAACCTGAGATCATTGACAGAACCTACAGAGTCGTGCGCCAATTCGATCAATATGCGGGCACCTATCTCAAGATCAATCTCAGCTTATTCTTTATCGGAATCGTACCTGTGGTCACGTTTCATGCGGCCGGACCATCGATATCTGCCCCAACCATCGCGGGCCTGCTCGCGTTTCTTTCTGGCATTGCATCGGCGATACAGGGTTACTCCATGCTGGTGGCAGGCCGAATGCGAGGCATGGTCAATGAAATAGTGGCGACCGTTTGCTCGATCGTGTTTCTCGTATCCGCGCTCTGTTGCGCGTATTTTCTTGCTGCTGCGAGCTACACGCCGAATGCAATCGTGTTCAACAAGGCCGACGATTCGGATCCTTACGCTGGCGTCGCCATCGCTATCTTCTGGGTTATCGTCCCTATTGCTGTCGGGTTGGTTTGGATCGTGAGGGTGAACGTCATCGGCCTTCATCGATTCTACAGAGACAGGTTGATGGAAGCCTTCATGCCGTCGAGCGCAAACGTCATGGGGCGCGGAAGCGGGCTGTCGCCGGTTGCAGATAGATTGTCGATCAGTGAACTCGTCGGCAGCCAAGCTCCCTATCCTCTGATCAACACAAACGTCATCCTAGTGAACGACGACGATCCGGACTTTTCCGAGCGAGGCGGCGACAGCTTCATCCTGACGCCTGAGTACGTCGGAAGCCGCGCAACCGGTTGGACGAAGACATCGACCTTCGAGAAGCTGAACGGACCGATAACCCTGGCTTCGGCGGTCGCGGCCTCCGCCGCGGCGGCGAACGCAAACGCCGGCTATGTCGGAGCGGGAATTACGCGGGGCCGCGTGGTCTCGCTCCTGATGACTCTGCTCAACGTGCGGCTTGGCCTTTGGATCGCGAACCCAGCAAAGAAGGCGGACAAGTTAGCCTGGAGGAACCCGAACAATCTCTATGCGGGGTTGATCTGCGGCATCTTCGGTCGGGGTTATAGAAGAAACAGCCAGTTGGTCGAACTTTCCGACGGCGGCCACTTCGACAATCTCGGCATCTATGAGCTTATCAGACGTCGTTGTGGCCTCATCATCGTGATCGATGGCGAGGAGGATGCGAAGGCGACCTTCCCGGCATTGACGTCGGTGCTGAGCCGCCTTGAGAAGGACTTCGAAGGCGTTCGCATCGAATTCGACAAGAACGAGGGCCTCGATCGGCTGGTGCCGAACACTGCAGGGAAGTTCCCGGCCGGCGCGCTTTGCGCGCGATCATCGTTTTTCGTGGCTCAAATTCATTATCCGACATGTAAGGAAGCCCCCACGCTTTCATGCGGGAAGAGCCCAGATGCTCTGCGGGACAAGTCTTCCGATGCTTCGAATGAAAGCGCCGCCTTCACCGGCGTGCTCATCTACTGCAAAGCATCCGTAATCGCCGACCTGAGCGTCTCCGTTGGCGGCTATCTGGCGAAATATCCTGAGTTTCCTCATCAATCCACGATCGATCAGTTCTTCGACCCAGATCAGTTTGAAGCCTATAGGGAGCTGGGCTACGAATCTATGCGACGGATGATCGGTGCGCTGAAGCTCGACACGACACTTTCGCGACCCGACGAGATACTGAAGACTTACAATCCCGTCGGCGTCTAGCCTCGTACTAGAGGTCCGACATCGTGGATGAGAAACACCAGCACGAAAAAAGTCGCGGCCACGAAAAAGAAGCTGGCGACGAACTCGCGAGGACTTGCGAGCGCCCAGGAGTCGCGACGCACCAGACTACCGATCGCAAACGCTGCGACGCATCCGAACGCCGAATAAATGAAGGAGAGCACGAGGTGTCCGGCAACCAGATTGTATCGGACGAATTCGTAAAGCGGAAACTCAAAGGTTTCGGAGCGGGAGCTCACTCGCAACGCAACGAACAGAAGCAGGCTCAACATCCAAGCCGAGACGAGGAAACCCTCGTCCAACATGAACCAGTCGTCGCGTCGTCCCCTGCTTGCCCTTGCCGACAAGATGATCAGCGCGAACGGAACCAAACCGAGGAACCAATAACCCAAGCTATCGAGCGTGACGTTGCCGTCGGAAGTAAGATTGCTGGCCGCGATGAAGGCGAGACAACCTATTCCGATCAGGAAAAGATCCAAAAGCCTTCGCCCAAGCGGACGCGCTCTTACGCCAGCAATGGATGCTTCGTCTCGGCGAGGCAACCCCAACTCCAACTGATAAGGATAGCTGCTCGGCATCCAGAACCACTCCACCCTATCTAGCCTTGGTGAATGATTATGGCTTCCAGATGGTTTCCGAAGCATGAATTTTGCTGGTTCCGGAACGCTCACCGCCACTCTTTCTCCGGTATTCTCAGAGCAAGGGGTCCCCGCCGAACATCTAAGTCATTGATCCTAAGGAAATTTCCTGGCCTAGCGACCGCAAATTGGAAGCGGACGCATGCCAGACCATCGGCGGGGATACGATAACGACGGATTTCCGTTCGTCGTTCCGACATTCCCGTATCGGCCAACGCCGTGCCGAAAAAGAAATCGCCCAGACCGGAGTACTGGCCTCCTGTGACCACTGCGGCCTGGTAGGAGAACTGCGAACGGTTACTCCTGATGCGATCGCCATTATAGGGATCGTCGGTCGAACGGCATCCGCCCGATGCTGCGTAGTTGACGTGATAAGCCCGTAGGATAGCGAGCTCGGGCGGTTGCCGACCCGAATAATCGTGATAATCATCGTAGGACTTCGCGGGTACCCGCCGTCCAGCCAGCGGGAACGGTTTATTGGCCCGTCCCTGATAGATCGAGCAGGTGTTCGTGAATCGGGCAGCGGCCTCGTTCCTCACCAAGTGAACTGTTTCCTGCGGTCCAGTCGTAGGGGCTCCGGCCGAAACGAGACGCCCGTACTTGATAACCAAGGCCCCGGCGCGCGGCGAAGTGGGATCCGTTCGCATTACGTAAAGGAAGGAGATCGGGCGTGCGGAAGGCATCGGATCCAATTGAGCGAACCCACTGAAGGTCTGCCATGACCGACCGTCCAACGAGTACAAGAGGTCGCGGTCAGAGGCACCGGCAAGGTCTACGCCGAGTCGGCAATCGGCATAAGAGGACGACGCAATGAACGAAGCAAGCAACAGCGCTCCCAGGGAAAAGGCAGCTCTTCGCGCCATATCTATACCCCTAAAATTGCAGCGGTCCACAGAAGCCTAGCGCAGATTGTACTAACCGTAAACATAACTGACACCGCTTGTTGGGCTCTGTGGCGATGCACCCTGACTTACGATGGCACATCCGCTTGGCCCGCACGCCCTAATCGGCTGTGTTGACTTCCCAGGTGGCGTGGCGGACGCCCACCTGGCGCTGCAGGTCGACGACCACGGCATTCAGCTCGTTGGGATTGACTGCCGTGCTGACCAGCGTCGCCACGATCTCCAGCAGATCGTCGCCGATCTCCTGGACCTCGACATCGGCCACGGGGTAGCTGGCGGCCTCGAGCTTCTCTACCAACTGATCGCGCATGTCGGGCAAGGCTTCGGTTGAGACCGCGAGCTTGAAATAATAGGTCGCCTCGGACGCCCGTTCGTCGAGCGGAATGCGGTTGATGGCATTCACCAGCGGCCGCAGCAGTGTGTTGCCGGCGAGGATAAACACGGTGAGCATCGCGGCCTGCGCCTCCATGTCGGCGCCGGCGCAGGAGCCGACCGCGGCGGACGTCCACAAGGTCGCTGCCGTGTTGAGCCCGCGCACGTCCATGCCCTGCTTCATGATGACGCCGGCGCCGAGGAAGCCGATGCCCGACACGACATAGGCGATCACGCGCACGGCCCCATCTGCTCCCGACAGGCGCATCGCGAGATCGACGAACGCGGCCGCCCCGACGGCGACCAGCACGTTGGTGCGCAGGCCCGCGGTGCGCTGGCGGTATTGTCGTTCGGCGCCGATCAGCGTGCCCAGCACAAACGCTGTGGTCAGGCTCATCAGCGTGTCGAAGAAATCGGCGAGCTGGAAGGTCGTCAGAAACCGCATGGCCCCTCAATACGGCTTGGACACGACAGAAGATTAAAACTCCAACAGACCCCCGTCGCCGTCTTCGTCCGCGAATGCCAATAGTGTGCCTTTGGCGTTCCAGGCCAGTGCGGAAATCGGCGCGCCCTTGTTCCGGCGGAGCAGGATCTCGGCCCCATCCTCCATCCGCACCATCAGCACGGTGCCGTCGCTATAGCCGGCGGCCAGGATGTCGTCCTTCGGATGGCAGGCGACGACCGAAACGCGCGCCTGCAGCGGCGCCAGCATCGCCGGCTGCTTGCCCATCGGTCCGTCCTTGGAGGTGAAGGGCCAGATGATGACGGTGTCCGCGCCCGACGTGGCAAGCCCCTTGCCGCCGGCGCTCCACGACATCGATCGCACCCGGCCGGGATAGCCGCTCATGCGCATGTGCCTGTTGTCGGCAAGCCGCCAGCCATGCAGCGCCGGCTCGTGCATCGCGGTAACCAGGAATTTGTTGTCCGGGCTGAAGGTGACGGCGTGATGCGAGCCGGCCCATTCCAAGAATTCCGGCTTGGCCGCCATGTTGGGAAACCACAGCGTCGCGCCGCCATAATGGGCGATCGCGAGCCGCAGGCCCTTTGGCGCAAAGGCAAGGCCGCCCACGGTGGACGGCGCGTCGAACGATTTCTCCTCGCCCTTGGCCGGGCGGACGAAGGCGGTCGTGCCCACAGACCACGCCACCGCGCCATCGGGATGCAGCGCCACGGTATCGATCCAGCGCCGCTTCGGGTCCGTCGCGAGCGTCGCGACCTCGCCCTTGGCGTTGAGCGCGACCAGTTTGCCGTCGTCGCCGCCCATGACGATCCGCTCGCCATCAGAGACAGAGCAGAGGATGGCGCCGCCATGCACCGGCGTCTGCGAGACTTCGCCGTCCCCGCCGACGACGGCGACATTCTCCTCGGCGCCGACGAAGTGGGCGGTGTCGCCAAGGAAATGCACTGATGTGACGGCCATGCCGAGCGGCACTGGCCGTACCTGGTCGGTCATCGAAGCGATGGAGGGCAACTCGCCCGGGTCGAACTCGCTCATCACGAGACGATGCAGCGCTCAAAGCCGTCGCGGATAGCCTGCTCCGGCAATTCGCGGCCGATGAAGATTAGCCGGCTCTCGCGTGGCTCGTCCTCCTTCCACTGCCGCTGATGGTCGCCTTCCAGCATCATGTGGACACCCTGGAACACGTAGCGGTCGTCATCGCCGGCGAAGGCGAGGATGCCTTTGGAGCGCAGGATCTTCTGGCCCTCGGTGGCAACGAGGTTCTGCAACCACGGCATGAACTTCGTGGGATCGAGCGGCTTGTCCGTGCGCAGCGACAGCGATTGCATGTCCTCATCGTGGTAATGCTTCAAGCCGTGGCTATGATCATGGTGGTGATGGTCGTGGCCATGGTGATGATGATCGTGATCATGGTCATGATCGTCGGCTTCCAAAAAGTCCGGCTCGATGTCGAGGATGCGGTCGAGGTCGAAGGCGCCGCGCTCCAGCACGTCCGCAAGTTCCACCTTGCAGCGCTCGGTCCGATGCAGCTTGGCGTAGGGGTTGATGCCGCGGATGCGGGCCTCAACCTCGGCGAGCTCCGGCTTGGACACGAGATCGGTCTTGTTCAGCACGATGACGTCGGCGAACGCGATCTGGTTCTTGGCCTCGGGCGCGTCCTTCAGGCGGTCGCTGAGCCATTTGGCGTCGGCCACCGTGACGACGGCATCGAGCCGGGCGTTCTTCTGCACATCCTCGTCGACGAAGAAGGTCTGCGCTACCGGCGCGGGATCGGCCAAGCCCGTGGTCTCGACGATGATGGCGTCGAACTTGCCCTTGCGCTTCATCAGCCCGTCCATGATGCGGACGAGGTCGCCGCGCACGGTGCAGCAGATGCAACCGTTGTTCATCTCGAACACTTCCTCGTCGGCGCCGATGATCAGGTCGTTGTCGATGCCGATCTCGCCGAATTCGTTGACGATGACGGCATATTTCTTGCCGTGGTTCTCGGACAGGATGCGGTTGAGCAGCGTGGTCTTGCCGGCGCCGAGATAGCCCGTCAGCACGGTCACAGGGATCTTTGACGAAGAAGGTTCTGGCATGGCAACTCCGGGGGCGGAACTAAAGAATGCGCTGCCCGGGCCGGCAGGGAGGGCCCCTGCCCTAGTGGCCGAGCGCGCTGGTCAGGGCCTTTATATTGTGCCTGACCATCGCAATGTAAGTGGGTGCCTCGCCGTTTTCGGCAGTGAGGCTGTCCGAATAGAGGGTCCCGCCGATCCTGGCCCCGGTCTCGTCCGCAATCCGCTGGATCAGGCGGGGATCGCTGATATTTTCGAGAAAAATCGCCGGAATTTTCGCCTTTTTGATCTGGGTGATGATGCCAGCGATATCGCGAGCGCTGGGCTCGGATTCGGTCGAGACCCCCACGGGGGCGATGAACTCGATGCCGTAGGCGGCCGCGAAATAGCCGAAGGCACGGTGGGTCGAGATCACCTTGCGGCGCGCTTCCGGGATGGCGGAAACCGCCTGCCGCACCTCGCTGTCCAGCGCGTCGAGCTCTGCCAGATACCTTTCCGCATCGGCGCGAAAGGCTGCGGCATCCGCGGGGGCCGCGGCCACGAGCGCGTCGCGGATATTGGCGACGTAGATCTTCGCATTGGCGACGGACTGCCAGGCATGCGGATCGACGTCCGAGCCCAGCTTGATCGGAGCAATCCCGCTTGTAGCAGTGATGACGGCCGCCTTGCCGCCAGCGGATTGGACCAGCCGCGGCAGCCAGCCCTCAAGGGCGAACCCGTTGATGAAGAGCAGCTTCGCTTCCGCGACCTTTTTTGCGTCGGCGGGCGTCGGCCTGTACACGTGAGCATCGCCCTCGGGGCCGACCAGCACCGTCACGTTGACGCCGTTGACGCCGACATTGCGCACGAAGTCGGCCAGGATCGAGAAGCTGGCGACCACGTTGAGGCGCTCTCGAGCGGAGCGGTCTTGCGCACGCGCCGGACCGGCAAGCGTGATGAGCGCGAGCAGCGCGAGCCAGAACCACCGTCGCATCGCTGCTATGCCTCCAGATGCCGGCCGGGGAACATCTGGCGGACCAGCCCGCCGACATTGCCGAACAGGAGCGAGGCCAGATAGAGGCCCGCCGCGACCAGGATGATCGCGGGGCCCGATGGAATCCGGGTCTGGAACGACAGCACCAGCCCGGCATAGCCCGAAAGCATCGCGCTTGCGACCGCGATGCAGATCATGCCGGTGATGTCGCGCGACCAGAATCGCGCGATGCCGGCCGGCAGGATCATCAGGCCGACTCCGAGCAGCGTGCCGAGCGCATGGAAGCCGTTGACGAGGTTGACCACGACCAGCGCCAGGAACGCCAGGTGCGCCGGCGCCCCGGCGCGGCTGACTGTGCGCAGGAACACCGGATCGACGCATTCGATCACCAGCGGCCGGTAGATCACCGCCAATACCAACAACGTGATGGTGGCGTTGAAGGTGATCACCAGAAGCGTCTGGTTGTCCATCGCGAGAATGTCGCCGAACAGCACGTGCAGGAGGTCGATATTGGTGCCCTTGATCGAGACAATGGTGACGCCGAGCGCCAGCGAGACCAGGTAGAAGGTGGCGAGCGAGGCGTCCTCCTTCAGCTCCGTGTTGCGGGCAACGAGGCCGGCCAGCAGTGCCACCGCAAAGCCCGCGACCAGGCCGCCAACCGTCATTGCGAACAGATTGAGCCCGGAGAGCAGGAAGCCGATCGCCGCGCCCGGCAGGATCGCATGCGCCATGGCGTCGCCGACCAGGCTCATCCGCCGCAGCATCAGGAACACGCCGATCGGCGCCGCGCCGAGCGACAGCGCGACCACGGCGGCGAGCGCGCGGCGCATGAACTCGAACTCGGTGAAGGGCGCGATCAGCGCGTCAGTGAGCAGCGAGTTCACTTCACCTCTCCCGCTCGCGGGAGAGGTCGCTGCGCTCTTGGCGCAGCGGGTGAGGGCTCTCTCCCCACGGATAGTCCCATCGCGGAGACACCCTCACCCCGACCCTCTCCCGCAGGCGGGAGAGGGAGCGCAGCGTCCATCGCGGATGTAATTCGAATTTCATCGGGCTTCAGGCAGCGCGTGAAGTGTCCACGGCGCAGGCGGCGGCGCGGTCGTCGAAGGCTTCGCACATCCGCATCGCCACCGTCAGATTGTCCGGCGTCAGCACCTCTGATGTCAGCCCCCACGCCACCGGTCCGCGCGCAAGCAGCAGCGTTTCCGGGAAATTGGCGCGCACCATGTCGAGATCGTGCAGCGCCGCCAGCACGGTGCGCCCCTCGCCGTGCCAGCGCTTGACCAGCGCCAGCAGGTCGGCGGTGGTCTTGGCATCGATGGCGTTGAAGGGCTCATCGAGCACGATCAATCGCGCATTCTGCAGCAGCACCCGCGCGAACAGCATGCGCTGCATCTGCCCGCCGGAGAGCGTGCCGATCGGCCGGTTCTCGAAGCCGTTGAGACCGACCGCGGCAATTGATGCGAGGACCTTGTCGCGCGCGTCCTTGCCGATGCCGCCGAACAGGCCGATGCCGCGCCACAGGCCGGTGCCGACGAAATCGAACACCGAGATCGGGAAGCTGCGGTCGATCTCGGCCGACTGCGGCAGATAGGCGATGTCCCTGTGGTCGAGGCCGCCGAGATGGATCAAGCCGGCCAGCGGCTTGAGGATGCCGGTGATGCCGCGCAGCAGCGTCGACTTGCCGGCCCCGTTCGGGCCGATCACCGCGAGCAGCGCGCCCGTGGCCACCTCGCCGTTGAGGTGGTGCACCGCCGGATGGCGGTCATAGCCGAGTGTGACATTGCGGAATTGCAGTTGCGCGGGCACGGCTCACCTCATCGCGAGCAGAACGAAGGCCCACAGGGCGGCGCAGACCGCGAGCGCTGCGGCAAGCCGTGCGGCGACCGTCATGCGCAGGATCGACCAGGACGCCGCCTGCGCCGGATGCGGTGTCTCCGCACCGTGGCCATGGACATGATCGTGGGCACGTCCGTGGACGTGGTCGTGGGTATGGGTATGCGCGTGAGCCATTTGCCCCGAACGTTACATTATAACATTACGCGAGTCCACCGTGGCCGCCGCTCACGGTTTGCCGATCGCCATGGCGATGGCGGCGGCCAGGAACGGAAACGGTACCGAGACCGCGGCGCGGAACCAGACGAAACGGGCCGGCATGAACGGGATTTCCCACAAGATCACCCGCTGGAAGGCGAACAGCGCCCAGGCGACGACGTAGGCGATCACCTGGGGCGGGCCGCCGCCGGCCTTCAGCGCCACCGCGCCGATGGAAAAGCCGACCACCGGCCCGCCCGGCGTCGCCGCGCCCGCGACGACGGCGGTCAAGACGCCAAGCCAGCCGCTATCCGGGCCGAGCCAGCCGGTGATGATCTCCTGCGGGATCACGGCGGCGATATAGCCGGACCCGACCACGCCGATCGCGATCCGCGGCATGATGCCCGCAAATTCGAGCGAGCCTTCGCGCAAGGACGACACCAGCACCGTGCCGCCGCGCCGCCAGGCGATGTAGCCGACGCCTGCGACCGAGCCCCACAGCAGGATGTCGATCAGAAGTGCCGCGCTCATTCCGGCGCGCCGTTCGGATAGACGCGGGCATAGACGAAGCGGCCGAAGGCGCCGGCGAGCACCGGCAGCGGCAGCGAGATCACGATCCGCCACAGCGTGAACTCGGTGCCCATGATCGGCAATTCCCAGGCGACCGCGCGGCCGTAACCGATCAGGGTCCAGCTCACCACCATCGCGATCGTCGCGCCGAAATCGGCGCCGACGGTGAGCAGCGCCGCCGCCACCGGATAGGCGGTGAAGGGACCGCCCGGCAGGATCGCGCCGAAGGCGGTGCCGATCAGCAGACCCTTCAATCCGGACTTTGGTCCGAGCGAGCGTGAGACCTTTTCGTGCGGCAGAATTTCCGCGATGAACGCGCCCAACAGACAGCCCGCGAGCACACGCGGCAGGATGCCGCCGAACAGCGAGAGGTCGTGGGTGAGAATCTCGAGCACACCATCGACGCCATCGCGCCGATACACCAGGCCGGCGCTGACCAGGACCAGCGCGAGGATTGAGATCATCGACCAGCCGAGCGGCTTGCGTACGCGGCCGGGAGGCGCGGCCTCCGCGGCGTCATCGGCCGGCGGCGGGTCTTTCAGCGGTGCATCTGACAAGGCAATGGGGCCGGGGCGGGTAGAGAATTTCCATCCTGCTTAGTCCCGTCACAAAGGCGACGCAAACGGAAGCTGGCCATGCATCCATGCACGCGCAGGCTATGGCCATGCGCGGGTGCGGCGCTCTCTCCAGTCGTCATTTCGGGGCGATGCGACAGCATCGAGCCCGGAATGACGGAGAGGATCACGTGAGATGACGCACCAGCGCCAGTCCGGCGAACAGGCCGGCGATCGAGAGGGCGACCGAGCCGAGTACGTAGAGAACTGCCAGCCCGAGTTCACCACGTTCGTAGAGCAGCGCGGTGTCGAGCGAGAAGGCGGAGAAGGTGGTGTAGCCACCGAGGATGCCGGTCATCAGGAACAGGCGCCACGGCTGCGATGCCTCGCCCTTGAAGGCGAGATAGCCCGCGATCAGGCCCATCACGGTCGAGCCTGTGATGTTGATGATGAAGGTGCTGTACGGAAAGTCCGCGCCGAACCGGGCGCAGGCGATATTGACGAAATGGCGCAGCATCGCGCCCAAGCCGCCACCAAAGAAGACCAGAAAATAGCTTGCTGCCGTTCCCACCACTGCCCCCGCTGGTGTGTCGCCGAGAGGAACTACACCCGCCCCTGAAAAGGGAGAGTCGACACGAATGAAATGAGCGGTGGGGAGGGGTCAGGTCTCTCTGCAGAGAGGGTGCCCGAGTGGAGAGAGCTGACCCCTCCCCGGTTCGCATTACGCTTCGCTGCCATGCGAACCGACCCTCCCCTTTCAGGGGAGGGTCGGGATGCTGTGGCATGATTGACGCTGCTGGAAAATCACGCCTTGCCGAAGAGTTCGTCGACGTAGTCCCAGTTGATGAGGTTGTCGACGAACGCCTTCAGATAATCGGGACGGCGGTTGCGGTAGTCGATGTAGTAGGAGTGCTCCCAGACGTCGACGCCCAGGATCGGGACCGCGCCATGGACCAGCGGGTTCTCGCCGTTCGGCGTCTTGGAGATCTCGAGCTTGCCGCCCTTGACCTGCAGCCAGGCCCAGCCGGAGCCGAACTGGCCGACGCCGGCGGCGGCGAAATCGGCCTTGAACTTCTCGAAGCCGCCGAGATCCTCATTGATCTTCTTCTCGAGCCGGCCCGGCAACTTGCCGCCGCCGCCATTCGGCTTCATCCACTTCCAGAAGTGAATGTGGTTGTAGTGCTGGCCGGCATTGTTGAAGACGGCCGCGTTCTTGTTGTACGAGCCCTTCACGATCTCCTCGAGGGATTTGCCCTCGAATTCAGTCCCTTTGATCGCGTTGTTGCCGTTGGTCACGTAAGCCTGATGATGCTTGTCGTGATGGTACTCCAGCGTTTCCTTCGACATGTAGGGCGCGAGGGCGTCGTGGGCGTAGGGGAGGTCGGGTAGCGTGAAAGTCATGGTGCGATGTCCAACATGATGGGAGACGACACTAACGGAGACCTCTTATAGAAGGTTCCATCACAGTTAAACACCGCATTTTCGGCGCAGGCATGCAGGCCGTGCAGGCGATCTGCAAAACGTCAGCGCAACGAACCAACTCCAAAATATTGTTGGGAATGAAATGCTTAAGATCAGCTCCCAGCGGCAGGACGCGGGCTCAGGTGCCTTTTCCCGTTCGTGCGAGTAAGATCGCGCGAACGGAATGCAAGGGCCACTCAAGTGAGCATCGAGATCGAAGTCCTCAACGGGGATGCTTCCTGGAAGACGGTGGAGCCGCTGCTTCAGGCGGTCTGGCCGCCCGAAGCAGTCGCGAAATTGCCGTGGGGCCATATCGAGTGGGCGAACGCCGACCTGCGCGTGTTGATCGAGGCGCCCGAGGGGGGTGTCGGTTGCCATGTCGGCATCCACTTCCGCACCATCATCTGGAACGGACACCAGATCCATATCGGCGGCATCGGCGGGGTTGCGACCCGCGGTGACTGCCGGCGCCGCGGCTACGCTTCGATCGCGCTCAACGCCGCGGTCGAGACCGTGCGCGCCAATGAAGCGGCCCGCTTCGTGCTGTTATTCTGCGAGCCGCACAATTTCGCGTTCTACCAGGCGCGTGGCTGGCGGCCGTTCACCGGCGAGGTCTATTGCGAGCAGCCGAACGGGCGCATCCGCTTCGAGGCGATGGCGCCGTTTGTGTTCGACATCAAGCGCGCGCCTGATACGGGCACCATCGACCTATGCGGCCTGCCATGGTGACCTCTGCATGAGGCGCCGGTAAGCCCGCCCATAACATGTCGAACGTCATCCATCGATCCTCGCGCCGGCCGTGCAGTGACGCCTGGTGCGCATCACGAACTGGGGCAAATGATCGCGCGCGAACGCGCGGAAGTGAGATTGCACAAAGCTGAATTGTTGCTATGCAGGCCTGCTTTTTTTGGGGAACGAATCATGGCTTGCAGATCAGTGCTTGTCGCCGCGATGCTGGCGGTATTACTGGCCGCACCGATGGCGCACGCGCAGGGCGCGGCCGATCCATCCGGCGTCTGGCAGACGCAGGCGGGGGACGCCCGCGTCAAGATCAGCAAATGCGGCGGCGGGATTTGCGGTGTAATCGTCTCCCTGCGCGAGCCGATCGATCCCGCGACCGGCAGGCCGCAGGTCGACAACAAGAATCCGAATCCGGCGCTCACCACCCGCCCCATTCTCGGGCTGCCGCTGTTCTCGGGCATGCGGCCGGCCGACGGCGGCAAGTGGGCCGGCCAGATCTACAACGCCGATGACGGCGGCACCTATGCGAGCAGCATTTCGCTCGCCGGCCCCGAGACGCTACGGGTCGAAGGCTGCGTCGGCGCGCTCTGCGGCGGCGAAACCTGGACGCGCGTGGGACGCTGACTCAGCGCGAGAAGCACGCATCTTCACCTCTCCCATAGGGAGAGGTCGGATCGCATGCAGCGCAGCGGAATGCGATCCGGGTGAGGGGATGTGCTCTAACGAGGGACCGTAACCCCTCACCCGACGCTTCGCGTCGACCTCTCCCTATGGGAGAGGTGAAACCCGCGGCGGCATTGGCGCTCGATCTTCAAATCAAGCCATCGTCTTCATGGCTGTCGCGGCGCTAGCGTAGCCGCCGCGGGCGCCATCGATGAAATGCACGTGGTCGCTGCGCATCGCCGACGGCGTGAAGCAGGTCATCATCGCGGCATCCTGCCGGTGCAGACCGTAACGCACGACGCCGTTGGCCGAAGCCTGCGCCAGGTGTTGGGCGAGCGCCTGCGCAAGTTCCTCGCTGCAGTCGAGGATCATCCGCAAGCCGTCGTCATATTTGCGAAAGTCGGAATTCTCGACCACCTGCCGCAGATAATCCTTCGGCACGAACTTGCCTATCGTGATGCCGAAGCGCATGACGGTGTAGGCCCACAGCGTGACGGCGAGCACCAGGACGCGCCGTGCGAACAGCGGGCCGCCGCGCTTGGTGCGCGCCTCGAACTCGAGGCCCTGCGGCGGCCAGCGCAGCGCCGGCCCGTTCGATGGCACCGGACGGCCAGCATCGGGATTCTGTTCGGCGAGCGCTATGACCTCCTCGATCGCCTTGCGGAAGGCATAGGGATCGACGCCCTTCGCCGGGACCACCAGCACCGACAGGATGACGCCGCGCGCGGAGGGGATTTCCTCGAATCGGCAGGAGAGCCCACTGAGATCGGGCTGCGTGCCCGGCGGCGCCGGCGCGACAGCAAACTCACCCCGCTTCATCGCGGCTTCCGCGAAGCCAAGCCCACCGCCGGAGAACATCGCATAAGAGAGATTGGCCGACGGCCCGAAGCGGGCGACGCGGACGTCAAAGCCTTGCGCCCGGATTTCCTTCACCGGCACCAGCGCCACGCGCATGATGAGATCGAGATCGTTCCTCACCCAGGTCGCAGTCGCTGCCAGCGCCGCGCGCGCGGCATCGAGATCGGCGGGCGCGACCGCAAAGCTTGCGCCGTCGCCGCCGAACACGAAGGGGAATTCGCGGCCCTGGAGTGCATTGGTGACGGCAGCGATCACCGCCGCTCCCGCCATGTTGACCGCTTTGTAGCGCTGTGCGGCAATCGCCTTGGTCGATTCGACGATGTCGGCGACGCCGACCGTCCAGTCGTCCGGCAATGGCGAATACAGCGACGGCTCCATCAGACGCGCAAAGCCGCGGAACACCGGGATGCCGCCGTAGAAGATCTCGCTGCCGCCTGCCGCCACCATGGACCGCTCCGCTTTCGGAGTCTGTCTAGCAGATACGCCGGGCCTTGAAATTGGTTGCGTAGCCCGGATGGAGCGAACCGCAATCCGGGCTACGAAGGGAGCGCCCGTTACGCCTTCGCCAGCCCGCGCAGCACGAACTGATTGAGACGGCCGGCGAATGCCGCAGGGTCCTCCGGCAGTTCGCCCTCGAGGATCTGGGCCTGTTCGAGCAGGAGCAGCGACAGATCCCTCGCCGCGTCCTTTTCGCGAGGGATCGCGGCGACCAGGGGATGGCGCAGATTGACCTCGAGGATCGGCTTGGTCACCGCGCCGCGGTTCTGCTGGGCGAGGAGGCGTTCCAGCATGCGGTCGCGGCCGCCGCCGACAAGGCACGACGCGCTCGAGGTCAGCCGCTGCGAGGCCCGCACATCGGCAACGCGCTCGCCGAGCGCCTCCTTGATCGCAGCGATCGTCGTGGCCTCGTCCGCCGGCGGCTTGTCCTTCTCGTCCGCTTTGTCATCGACGAGCGGGATCAGGCCGAAATCGATGTCGCCCTGGCTCAGCGACTTCAGCGGCTTGCCGCCGAAATCGATCGGCGCCGAGGTCCAGAACGCATCCACCGGATCGGTGAGCAGGAGCACCTCGACGCCACGCGCTTGCGCGGCCTCCAGCTTCGGGTTCGACTTCAGCCGCTCGACGCTGTCGCCGGTGAGATAATAGATATCGGTCTGGTTCGGCCTGATAGCCTCGACATATTGCTTGAGCGAACGGTTCTCGCCCGCGGTGGTCGTGAAGCGCGCCAGGCCCAACAGCTTCTCCCGCCGCTCGTAATCCTCCCACAGGCCTTCCTTGAGGACCGGGCCGAAGGCGTCCCAGATCTTGGCGAACGCGTCCTGCTCCTTATCCGCCAATCGTTCGAACTCGCCGATGACGCGGCCGGTCACGGCGTTACGGATCTGCGTGAGCTGCGGATTGTTCTGCAGCATCTCGCGCGAGATGTTGAGCGGCAGATCCTCGCTGTCGATCACGCCGCGGATGAAACGCAGATAGGCGGGCAGAAGATCGGCATCGTCGGCGATGAAGACGCGACGGACATAGAGCTTCACCCTGCCCTTGCGCGCCGGCTCGAACAGGTCGAACGGTTTTGTCGACGGCGCGAACAACAGCACGGCATAGGATTGCCGGCCCTCGGCGCGATAATGCAAGGTCATCGCCGGCTCGTCGAAGGCGCCGGCGATCGATTTATAGGCTTCCTTGTAATCCTCCTCCGACAGCTCCGATTTCGACCGCTGCCACAGCGCGCTGGCGGAATTGATCTGGCTTGGCTCACCCTCCTCCGGCACCAGTTCGATCGGGAACTGGATGTTGTCCGAATAGGCACGGACGATGCGTTCGATCTCATAGGTCTCGAGATATTTCGCGGCATCCTTCTTCAGATGCAGCACGATCTCGGTGCCGCGGGTGACGCGCTTGGCATCCTCCTCGCCTGCTGGCGCGATCTCGAAGCCGCTGCCGCCGGACGAGGTCCAGGTCCAGGCCTGATCGCTTCCGGCGCGGCGGCTGATCACGACGATCTTCTCGGCGACCATGAAAGCGGCATAAAAGCCAACGCCGAACTGGCCGATCAGGTTGGTGCCGTCCTTGGCCTCAGTGAGCCGCGCGAGGAACGACTTGGTGCCGGAGCGCGCGATGGTGCCGAGATTGTCGATCAGCTCCTGCCGGTCCATGCCGATGCCGCTGTCGATCACCGACAGCGTATCGGCCTTCTTGTCCGGCCTGATCCAGATTTTCGGCGGCGCCCCGTCGGCGATCAGGTCCGGCGCGGCGATCGCCTCATAACGCAGCTTGTCGCAGGCGTCGGAGGCGTTCGAGATCAGTTCGCGCAGGAAGATATCGGTCTCCGAATAGACCGAGTGCACCATCAGGTGGAGGAGCTCGGCAACCTCGGCCTGGAATGGCTGGGATTCGGGGGTGGTGGTGGTCATGGCAAATCGCTTGGCTGACAGGTCGACGAAACGGTGGGAAAGCCCTGATATAGCAATGTCGCTTCGGGCGGCAAGGGACCTCTGCGCTGGAATGGTGAAGATTAAGATTTGTGCTTTATAGCCACGTCATCCGGCGATGGCAGCGAGATAGCGCGCGACGGACGCATCGAACGCCGCCTTCGCGTCGTGCTCGACGTTGCGCCCCCACCAGGCGCCATAGATGCGGTCGAACGCAAGCGGCGCGATCGCTCCCGCGATCCGGCGCACCGCTACTGCGTTCAGCGGCGTGTAGTTCGGATAGGAGTACATGAAGCTGACGTGACGGCGATCCATCGCCACGGTGGCGATATCACCGGTCAGAAGCACACCGCGCCCGCCCGAGCCGGCGCGCCAATGCAGCACCGTTGCGCCGGCAAAATGTCCGCCGGTTCGGATCATCAAGAGGTCGTCGGAGATCGCAAGCGTGTCCCCTTGCCACGGCACGATCGACGGATGTGGCCGCGTGATCCATCGCGCATCGTCCTCATGCAGATAGACCGGCGCATTGCCGAAGGCTTCGCTCCAGTCGGCGAGCGCGCCGTAATAGTGCGGATGCGACACTGCAATCGCCTTCAGCCCGCCGCGTGACCTGACATGATCGATCGCCTCGCGCGTCGCGAGCGGGATGCAGTCCCACATCACAAGCGCGTCGCCATCCGGCACCAGCAGCGCACGCTGACCGATCGCAAAGCCGGGCTCGAGCGCGATGCCCGTGAGCTCAAGATCGTCGCGCCAAACGACACGGTGGCGCTTCGCCAGCTCCTCGCGGCTGAGCCAAACCTGCCCGTTCCAGTTCACGAATTGCCGCTCGTCCTCGCAGGTCGGGCAGGACGCAGGCGGCCTGTCGCTGTCGGGAAACTGCGCACCGCATTGTTCGCACGTCCAGAAGGGCATGGTTGTTACTCCATTTGCAGACGCAACGCAGCATGCAATGGAAGCCGACCAGTTTCTAGACCGTGCGTATATCCACTTCCCCGCTGCGTCCATCCTACAGGATCTGAAGCACCCTTAGAGCGCACCAAAACAAAAGCCCGCCGGAGGCGGGCTTTCACGATGATCAATCGAGAACCGTCAGTGCTTGGAGCCGAGGCTGACGATGACGCCGGTCGGCTCGGGCTCGTGAGGCATCAAATTCGTCAGGGTGTCGTCGCTCCAATGGGCGAGGTTCACGATCTTGCCGATCTGTGTGTCCGTCTCCGTGGATTCGCTGGGCTCGAGGACGTTGAGCCCGTTGGTGTCGAGGAAGTAGGTGTGATCACCGAACAAGCGGTTCAATTGGGCGACCGCCGGATGATCGTCGGGTAGGCAGTGGGCATCGAATTGGCTCAAGGCCCGCTCGACCTGCGCTGAGTTCAGTTTCATGTTCCTCGCTCCTCTGGATTGGAGGGTTGCACCGCGCAACGGCCTAAGCCGCACGCGGCCGCCTGCATTCGCGGGACAGCGATCCCGCCAACACGACGACGCGCTGGAGCTTCGCTTGTGCCGCCGCTGGATGATTTTCTTAGAATTGCCATCCTGTCGCCGGCTCTTCGTCAAAGACGCCCCTGATCGAGCCGCGCTTCAACGAACGTGAAGTGCGGGACATTGGGTCCGAGTTCACCTATTCAAGCCCCTCGCACACATTAAATTCGCGAGTTCCTTAAGGTTCAGTCCTCGGGAACAGGATGCAACCTTGCCAATTCGTCGAGCGGAAGCTCCGCTTCGCGTTCCGTCAGCGCGAATCGCACGATTACGTCCTGGCGGCTGACCTGCCCCCAAAGCCCTTCCGAAGACCACTTTTGGGGCACGGGTCCGCGCGGACCTTCGATCCAGACGAAGTACCACTGCTGCGGCATGACAAGCGTCTCGCCTGAAGCGATGCGCAATTATAGCGCGTTCCGTTGCAGGATCGAACCCAGCGCTTGATCGGGGCGGCTACCGGATTGTGGCGTGGTCCGCCTCACATGAGCAGCCGCGCGAGGTAAGCCAGACCGCCGACGAGCCCGATCAGCCCAATGGTGATGCAGATCACGATCAGTCCGGCCTGCTCAAACACACGGTCGCGCATGGTCGCAAAGCTCCTGCTCAATGCGAAACCCGCAACACGGTCAGCGCTCGCGTTCGGCTATCCGGCGTTTGGAATTCGATGGTCTGGCCGACTGACAGGCCGATCAGCGCGGCACCGACCGGAGTCAGCACCGAAATGCGCTTGCGTGAGATGTCAGCTTCGTGCGGATAGACCAGCACCACCTCCCTCGCCTCGCCGGTGCTATCGTCACGATAGCCGACCTCTGAGCCCATCCGGACCACGTCTTTCAAATCGGCGTCGTCAGGAGCGATGCTCGCACGCTCCATCTCGCGCGCAAGGAAGTGTGCCACGCGCGGAAAACGCTCCATGCTGGAGTTCGCAAGTCCGCTCAACCGACGCTTCTCCTCCGTCGTCACCAGGATCGGCGGCAGATCGGATTCGGTCTTCTCGCTCATTGCTGTCACCTTGGGGTTCAGGCCGCGGTCGAACCAGCGGCACGCTGCTTCTGTTCAACGCAAATCAGGCTCCTGCGCGGAAGCCGTAAATTCAGATTGTAGATGAGAACAGACTCCGGACGGCTCGATGGCCGGCCGGCTAAGTGCCTGCGTGCAGGCGGCCAGCGTGCAGACAGAACCGCGCAATGCGTGGATCGATGTCGAAGGCATAAGTCATAATGACTCAGAATAGCCCCGCATGACGCCGCCGCCATTGCGGCGAAAGCGCGCACTGGAACAACGATCCCGGCGCAAACGCTTCGGGTTTGTCGCGAGCGAAAACTGGATCGCTAGTTGGTGCTGAAGCGCACCGGCGCCGTGATGGTCCGCTGCGCGCCGGGGGGCGGGGCCGGAACGGGTGATGCACGGCGCACGAGCGAAAGCACTTCCTGGTCGAGCTCAGAAAAGCCGGATGAGCGTGCGAGGCTTGCCGATTGCACATTGCCGGCATCGTCGATGGCGAACCGTACATAAACGGTGCCGCGCTCCCCGCGCGAGCGCGCGCCGGAGGGATAGCGCTTGTTTCGTTCCAGATGCGCCATGAGGCGCGACTGCCAATTCGCCGGCGACAAGGAAGACACGCCGGATGCGGTCTGCGCGGCGGCCGTACGCTCCGATTGGCGAACCTGTGCCTGCGCCTGGAGTGCGGCCTTGGCTTCGGCGGAAGCCTGCTGCTTACGCGGCCTGGGCTTCTCTTTCGGTTTTTGCTTCTCGGGTTGAACAGCCGGAAGCTGCACTTCGACCTTTTCCAGCGGCGCGATCTTCTCCTCGATCACCTTCTCCTCGATCGGCTTGGTCACGTCCGGTTCGGCGACCTGTTCGGGTACTTTATCGTCTGCTTTCTGTTCCAGTTGGGCGACCGATTGTTCGACCGAGAATTGATCTGGTGCAATCTCGCTCATTTCCGTCATGACCGCTTCCGGCGCATCGGCGATCTCGATCATGATGGCGGCTGGAGGCGCGTTGTCGGCGGCAATGACTGGCTCGGAACGAAGGATCCAGGCAGCCGCGCCGACATGAATTCCGATTGTGACCAGGGCCGCGATGATCCAAAGAGCGGTCTCGGCGATCTTCGTCCGGCGGGTGACAAAGCTGTTCATGTCGATCACCGCGCCTCCGGCGCAGGTGACGGCCTCTCACCCATGCGGGCATCACCGGGGGGCATCGTCTCAAGCCCCACCAGTGCGATCTTGAGATAGCCGGCCGTGCGCAGGAGATTCATCAGTTCCATGAGATGCTGGTAGTCGACCGTCTTGTCGGCGCGCAGAAATATCCGCGTCTCCTTGTCGCCTTTCGCGAAGGCATCGAGCGCCGCGTTCAGCCCGTCCCGCGTCACCGGATCGTTGCCGAGGCTGAGGGTGAGATCGTCCTTCAGCGTCAGAAAGATCGGCTTGTCGGGACGCGGCGCCGGTTGCGCCGTCGACGCCGGCAGGTCGACATTGATGTCCACTGTCGCCAGCGGTGCCGCGACCATGAAGATGATGAGCAGCACCAGCATGACGTCGATGAAGGGCGTGACGTTGATCTCGTGGTTGTCCTCGAGATCGTCACCGAAGCGCTCGCGGATGCCGCCGGCCATGGCGCATCACTCCGCCGCAACCGCGCGCGTCGCAGCCTTGACGTTCGCGGGCACCTTGCGGAAGTCGAGATCGCGGCTGACGAGGCGTTCGACGCCCGCCGCCGCATCGGCGAGCAGTTGCCGATAGCCGGTGATCGCGCGGGCAAACACGTTGTAGATGATGACGGCCGGGATGGCCGCGACCAGCCCGATTGCGGTTGCCAGCAGGGCCTCGGCAATGCCGGGGGCGACCACGGCAAGATTGGTGGTCTGCGACTGCGAGATGCCGATGAAGGCATTCATGATTCCCCACACCGTCCCGAACAGACCGACAAACGGCGCCGTCGCGCCGATGGTCGCGAGCAGTCCCGTGCCCCTCGTCAAGCGCCGCCCGGCCTGCGCCTCGATGCGGGTCAGACGGGACACGACACGCTCCTTGACGCCGCCATCCCCGGCAAAAGCGAGTGCCGCAGCCGATTGATGCAATTCCTCGCCGGCGGATCGCACCATGAAGGCGGCAGGCCCACCGCGATTGGCAAGGACCCGGTCCGCCTGATCCAGGGTTGGAGCCGACACGATGGCATCAAGCGCCTGCTTGGCCCTGGCCCGCGCGCAGGCGATCTCCACGGTCTTGCCGAGCCATACCGTCCACGTCACCAGCGACGCAAGGGCAAGGCCGATCATCACCGCCTTGACCACCCAGTCGGCCGCCGTGAACATGCCCCAGGGAGACAGGTTATACGGCAGGTCCACGCGTCGTTGGCCGTCGGATCGCGGCGACGTTGCAGCGGCATCACCGGCGGATGTCATCTCAGGAGTGGATGGTCTAGCACCGTCGGCGGAATCGCCC
Source organism: Bradyrhizobium sp. USDA 10063 (assembly GCF_054063735.1). Classification (NCBI taxonomy): domain Bacteria; kingdom Pseudomonadati; phylum Pseudomonadota; class Alphaproteobacteria; order Hyphomicrobiales; family Nitrobacteraceae; genus Bradyrhizobium; species Bradyrhizobium sp. USDA 10063. Next base: position 4,558,399 of record NZ_JBSSGP010000002.1, read on the forward strand.
GCCGGAGCAACAACATCGACGCTCGAGCCAGGCGCAGGCTCTTGAGCGAGACCGGGCAACGTTCCGACGAACAATACAACCGCAAGCAGAAGCGCGACAATCATCCAGAACTGTCTCGAGGACCGCATCATTTTCCGTCCTCTAGAACTTGACATTGAACGAAACCGTCGCGGTCCGGCCCGGCATTGCGTAATAGTCGGCACCGAGCGCCGAGATGTAGGCGACATCAGTCAGGTTGGTGATGTTGAAGCGCAGCTTGGTTGTATCGTTGACGGCAAATGACCCGTAAAGATCATAAAGCGTATAGGCGGCCAGCTTGTAATTGTTCTGCAGCGTACCGACGGTCGGAGCGGTGTCCCCGACATGCGTCATGCGACCGCCGATGGTCAGCTTCTCGTCGAACAGGCGCACGCCGCCGTCGACCGCCACCCGGATCTCGGGCTGCACGAACAGGACAGTTGTCTCAGGACCAAGGGATGCATTCGCGCCATTGAAGATGTAAGTCTTGGCCCAATCGGCATGATTGTAGGTGAAGGTACCGCCGATATACCAGGACCGTGCGTCGTAATTGGCCTCGACTTCGACGCCCCGCATGCGCGTCGTGCCGTTCAGATTCACGAAGGATGTATAGACCCTGTTTGCCTCCTCGTTCTGCGTTCGCCCAATGGCGATGTAGTCTTCGATCTCACGATAGAATCCGACAACCTTGAAGCGGATGCTGTCTCTTTCCGAGAAAATGTGGTCGGCGGATATGTTCGCGCCAAGTTCGTAAGTGTCGCCGCGCTCGGGCATCAGGTTCGGGTTCGGCGCATAGCCGTTGATGATGCCGGAGTGACCGCTGTTGAGGAAGGATTCCATGATCGTCGGGGGCCGGAAGCTCTTCGAGTATTTGACGAAGGGCTGAAGCCACTCCACAGGCTTCACAGCGACCGTGAAGGTCGGCAGGAAAGCCCCCTCCGACCGGTTCACGTCGACATCGTAGCGCTGGTAGTACCATGGGCCGTAGATAGTTTCCGTCCAGCCCGGTGTTCCAGGGACGCAAAAGGTGGGAGGAAACGGCGGCGGCAAGCACCGAGGAGGGGTCCCGGGATGGTTGATGACATCAACGATGTCCCTCGTCCTGTTGCCATAGATCGAGGTGCTTCCCGAGATCCTGTACCAGTCGTATCTCATCCCACCGGCGACCGTCAGCCAGTTATCATGCTCCAGCTTTCCATTGAGGAAGCCGCCTGCGACATCGCGCTTGCCGCTCGGATTGCCGCCTGAAAACGCGTTGGTGAATTCCTGTCCATCAACGACCTGGGACGGCACAATCGTCTTTCCGTCGTCACGGAACGCCTCGGCGCCATAGTTCACGGATACCAGGCCAAGCGATGTGTCGAAGCGGCTGGTATTTTCGAGGCTTCCGCCAATAGTGGCCAGCTTGAAATTTTGCGGAGTTCCGAAGCCGCTGCCGATGATGACGTTATCGGGCACGTCGTGAAGGACGTCGAGCGCCGTATTCTTGGTATGGTTGTAGTAGAAGCGCGACTTCATATCGATCAGTTCACCATCGGGCTTCCAGTCGAAGGAAGCCGTCACGGTGTTGTTCACGACCGATTGTTGCGTTTCGCTCAGTCCGCCCTTCAAGACCAGGTTGTCGTAGTTTCCAGTGCTGAAATCGGAATTGTTGCGCACCCAGCCGAGCGTGAGCTTCGCGTCATCGGTGACGTTGGCCTCCGCCTTCAGGATCGTGGAAAGAACCTCCTGTCCGGAAAACAGCATCGTATTTCCGGTGTAGGTGGTGCCGAGATCGATGGTGCCGTTCTTTCCGACCTGGTAGGGACCGATGTCCTTGTGGCTGATGCCGGCGAGAATGGAGAAGTTGTCGGAGATCCGTGCGGCCGCCGATGCAGAGCCGTCGAACCTGAAGCCATTCGTTCCCGTTGCAGCATTGATCTCGCCGCCCCATTTCTGACCCGGCTTGATCAGGTCATCGGCAACGATGGTGCGGAAATTGACGAAGCCGCCCAGCGTGCCGAGACTGCCGACGCCGGACGTGCTGCTCTTCTCGACCTCGACCGCTCGCACGAAAGCCGTATCGACATAGGTGCGCTGTGTCGTGCCATGACCATTGCGCTGAAAATTCTGCCGGGCGCCGTCGATCATCATGCCGATGCGATCCTGGTCCTGAAGACCGCGAATGTTGACGGCAATGCCGGGGTTCTGCGCCTCCGAGCGATTGGCATAGACACCCGCCACGTTGTCGAGCAGGTCGCGCGCATTGCGGCTTGGATTGCCCTCGATCGCCTCGCGCGAGATCACGCTGACCGCGGCGGGCGTCTCGTAGACCCAATCGGGCGTGCCCTGATAACCGGACCCGGAAGCCGCGCTGCGATCGCCCTTGCCGCTCACCTCAATCGTGTCGAGAACGAGCGAGCCGTCGTTCACGGGAGGCTGATCGGCACTCGCCGCAGCAGGATCAATCAGTGCAGCACTCGCCGGCCCCGTCATGCGGATGCTGACGCCGGTGCCCGCCAGCATGGTCTGCAACGCCTGCCCCGGCGACATGACGCCGGCAACCGCGCGCGTCGTGGTGGATCGCGCAAGCTGCGACGAATAGCCGACCTGCCAACCCGTCGCCCGGCTGAAGGCGTCGATTGCCGACGACAGATTCTGCGCGGGAATGGAGAAGCGAACGTCTTGAGCGGCGACGGAACGCGACACGTCCTGCGCGACCGCAGCGGGAGGCGCGACAACGATACCGCAGCCTAGAATCGTTGAACCCAGAAGCCAGGAATAAAGCCGCCAGCCCGGCATCAGCCTGTCGACACGCAAGCTGTCGCGGCCTGCCGTTTCCTTCTTTCTCTCCATCCACCCGCCCCGTCCCCGATCTCGGAGGGAGGCGTCTTGCACCATGCAGAAGACCGTCCCTCACTGGCTTGACGTGGAGCGAACGGCGCCGTCACAAAAAAAGAGAGTCAGCGAAGGATTAGAATGCCTCCAGGAAGACGCGTCACGCTTGCTCCTGCCGATTCTGCAAGCGTGCGGATCGCGGCCTGCGGATCGCCGGTGCGATAGTTGCCGCTGACGCTGGTTTCGGAGAAACGACTGGTCGCGACAATGACAGAACCGCTGTAGTAACGACGCAGCTCGCCAAGCGCCTTGTTGAACGGCTGATCGGAAATCACGATACGCCCGTCCCGCCAGGCAAGCGAGTTGTTCGGATCGACTGATGTCACCGTAGAAATCGCTGTCGCGCTTGCGGTAACCATTTCGTTGGGCTTGAGCCCGACATGATCGGCAGGAGCCGAAAGGCGCCGTACGTCGACGAGACCGCGTTCGAGAACCACGACGTCACGGTCGCTGTCCTCACGTACCGCAAACGCGGTCCCCTTGACCTCGACCTCGCTGAACGAACCCACGACGGTAAAGGGTTTGGCGGCATCCGCCCTGACATCGAAGAACGCTTCGCCGGCCAGCAATCTGACGCGACGATGCCCCTGCTCGAAATCCAGCGCGACGGCGGAGGCCGTGTTCAGGATCATGTCCGATCCGTCGGGCAACCGCACACGCCGCAATTCGCCGGCCGCGGTGAGAAAGTCAGCCTGCCAGCGCAGCATCAGCGCCGGATATTGCTGAACGCCGATCAGCAACACAGCGGCCGCGGCGATTGCCGCGATGCGGACAGACCAGGCGCGGGATCGAGCCCGGATCGGGATGATCTGCCCTGCCCGATTGCGTGTAGTCATGCCGAGACGCGCGGCGTCCCGCTCAGTTGCCCGGCGCAACGACGGCATCGACCGCATCCGCTGCAACCTGGCAAACGCTTCCCGATGGCGCGGGTCACTGGCGAGCCAGCGGTCGAACTCGGCGCTCACTGCGGGATCGTCGCGTTCGTCCTGCAGGCGCAGAAACCAGTCCAGCGCCTCGTCCGTCACGATGTCCGGATGGCTGTACCGTTCGTCCGGCTTTGGACCGTCGCGCATTCTCTGTCCCACTCACGCCATCCGGGCCTGCAGATTCCGTGCCCCCTCACAGAGGAGACGTTTCACCGGTCTGACCTTCACAAAAAAGCTTGCACCCGGACCATGCTTATGCCGGCGAGCCGCACATTGGAATGATTTTCGGAGATGACACAGGCGCCCCTGCGTCGCAACGTGAAGTGGGAGCTTATCCGCGCTCCAGGCGGGCAAGTGCGTCATGGCAATGGCCCATGACGGCTTTCACATCATTGTAGACCGTGTTCCGGGAAACACCGAGATGCTCCGCGATCCGTGCGTAGGACCAGCCCTCAAGCTGCGACAGCACCCAGGCGCGGCGCTGCCTTTCGGGAAGCTTCTGCAGCGCCTGTTCGAAGCGGGCCATTCGCTCACGTTCGATCAGCGACGCCTCGACGCTCGGAAAGTCGGCGGGGACATTCTCGACAAGTTGCTCGCTTGCCTGAGTGTCCTCATATCGGGCACGGGTTTTGCGCCGCCGTTCGTGATCGAGTGCGAGATTGCGCGCCGTCTGATGCAGGAAAGCCTCGATATGTTCAATCGGCCCGGCCTCGATGGCCCTGCGCGCACGAAGATAGGCCTCCTGCGCCAGATCTTCCGCCGTCTGCCGATCACGCACGATCCGGAGCGCGGCGCCCATGAGAGACCGCCGGTGCAGTAGAAAAACGCTATTCAACAATGCGGACATCGTACGGCATTAGCGCGTGATGACTTTTCTTCGAGCCGCCATCCCGCTCTACTCTTGTTGGAGCATGATCTCCGCGCGCAAGCCGCGGCACTCTTCCCACTGTTAGGAGAGGAGAGAAACACCGGCAACATCAATGATTTAGAGACGCTCCAGAATCGTCTGAGCGGCGCATGTGCCAGCTTTGAACGACGAGGCGATGCAATACCTGGAGCGGCCTCGCGTCGCCTGCGACTTATTTGCAAGCACCTGGCCCAGGGACTGCAGTCGTGCATCGCCATTTCGGGACATCACCGCCAGATGAGTAGCCCGCTGTTTCGCGACCGCGCCCGTCGAAGGCGCCGCGGATATCGTCGACATTGATGAGCGCAAAGCCGTGCAGCTTGACAATCGAAAACGGCTCCGCTTATGTAATGTTATAACATTACATAAGGAAGCCCCAATGCCCTCTGCCGGGCGGAAATTCCTCAAGCTGAAAAGGCTGTTCGACCTCCATGCAAAAACTGCCCGTCACCGTCTTGTCCGGCTTCCTCGGGGCTGGAAAGACCACTTTGCTGAACCACGTGCTCAACAACCGCCACGGCCTGAAGGTGGCCGTGATTGTGAACGACATGAGCGAGGTGAACATCGATGCGGACCTCGTTCGCGATGGCGGTGCGAATCTTTCCCGTACGAACGAGAAGCTGGTTGAAATGACCAACGGGTGCATCTGCTGCACCCTGCGCGACGACCTGCTGAGAGAAGTGCGAGCGCTGGCTGAAGGCGGAAGGTTCGATTACCTGCTGATCGAATCGACCGGCATCTCCGAGCCGCTGCCGATTGCGGCCACATTTGATTTCCGGACCGAGCAGGGCGAGAGCCTGTCCGATGTTGCGCGGCTCGACACGATGGTCACGGTCGTCGATGCAGTGAACCTGTTGAAGGATTATTCCTCCACCGATTTCCTTAGCGATCGCGGCGAAGCCCTCGACAACGACCGGCGCACGCTGGTCGATCTGCTTGTCGAGCAGATCGAATTTGCCGATGTCGTCGTGCTGAACAAGGTGGATGACGCAACGCCCGCGCAGCGTGACGCCGCCCGCAAGATCATCCGTGCGCTCAATCCCGAAGCCGAGATTCTGGAAGCCAATCACAGCAAGGTGCCGTTCGATCGCGTCCTCGATACCGGACGCTTCGATTTTCAGAAGGCACAACAGCATCCGCTGTGGTTCAAGGAATTGTACGGCTTTGCCGACCACGTGCCCGAGAGCGAGGAATACGGCATCAAGAGCTTCGTCTATCGTGCGCGGCGCCCGTTCGAGCCCACGAAATTTCATCACTTCCTTCATGACGCCTGGCCGGGGGTCATTCGCGCCAAGGGGCATTTCTGGATTGCCACCCGTCCGCAGTGGGTTGGCGAAATGAGCCAGGCCGGCGCCATCACCAAGACCGAGGCCATGGGATTCTGGTGGGCGGCTATACCGCGCGCACGATGGCCACAGGACCCCGAGTGGCAGCGGATCCTGAAGAAGAGTTGGAACGATCTCTATGGCGACCGCCGGCAAGAACTGGTCTTCATCGGCACGGACATGGATGAAGCCGCCATCCGTGCGCGCCTCGATGCCTGCCTCGTCAAAGGAAAGCCTGGCATGAACACGCAGGCCTGGGCCAGCCTGCCCGATCCGTTTCCGGTGTGGAAGCGCGCCAACGAAGCAGCCTGAGGCGTCGCGCGGTCAGACAGATCGAGCGGCGCCGAACCGTCGTTCGCGTGCCAATAGCTCGCGCTTGCGCTTGACGCCCCAGCGGTAGCCGGAGATCGAGCCGTCCTTCTTGACGACGCGGTGGCACGGCACGAGGACCGCGATTGGATTGCGGGCGATCGCCTCGGTCACCTCGCGTGCATCGCGGGTACCGAGTTTAGCCGCCAGGGCGCCGTAGTTCGTCGTTTCGCCGACGGGTATTGCACCCAGCATCGACCAGACTTCGATTTCATACGGCCTCCCGCGCAAGTCGAGTGGAATGGCGGGATCGAAACCTGGCGCTTCATTTGGCGCTTCGATCGCGCGATGCGCCTTTTCGAGGACATCGGTCAATTCCTGCTCGCCGTCGATGATGTCGGCCTCCGGAAAGCGGACGCGCAATGCGTCCTCCGTCGCGGAACGGTTCGAACTGAATTCGAGAGCTACGAGGCCCTTGCCGGACATGGCCGCCATGAAATCGCCGAGGGAACTGCTCCCCCATGCAAGACGGATGATTTCGCGCATCCTTGCGCTCCTTTGAATTTGTTGGTGGCGAGAAGATAGGAGCCGGCGATGGCGCAGCCGATCCGGTCCTTGCTTTCAAATCGAAAAACGGCAGCGACATTCGCCTGATGACTCGATCAGGCAGCGCTCTTCCGAGCCTATGTCGTGTCTGCCGCGCCGCTAGGTCGCGTCGTGAAAAATAATCCCGACGGTGTGCCGCATGCCGGAACGCACGCGGCTCACACCGTGGCGAAGGTTCACGCGGTAATTGCCCTTCGATCCCTGCACTGGCCGGTTATGGACCGCGAAGGCCACGGCGTCGCCCTGCCGGAGCGGCACGACCTCGGCGCGGCTCTGCATGCGCGGACGCTGCTCGGTCAGAACGAATTCGCCACCTGTGAAATCCACGCCCGGCTGTGAGAGCAGAATCGCGACCTGGATCGGGAATGCGAGATCGCCATAGAGATCCTGGTGGAGGCAGTTGAAGTCACCCGGCACGTATTGCAGCAGAAGCGGCGTCGGGCGCGCCTGGCCGGCGTCGTGGCATTGCTTGAGGAACGACGCGTGGTCGCCTGGATAGCGCTGGTCGATTCCCATCCGCGCGTTCCACGCGTCGGCAACGCCTGCAAGGCGCGGGTAGAGCGCCGTTCGCAAGCCGCCGATGAGGTCGGGCAGCGGATATTTGAAGTAGCGATACTCGCCCTTACCGAAGCCGTGCCGCGCCATGTGGACGTGGCTTCGGAAGTGGCTCTCGTCGGGATAAAGGCCTGCGATGGCGCGGCACTCCTCAGGCGAAAGCAGCTTCGGCAGAACGGCGCAGCCATAATCGTCGAGCTCGCCGGCGAGCACCTGCCAGTCGTAAGCGGCAACCCGTGACTCTGCGGACCTAACCGCAGAGGGGCGGGAGATGGTGGACGAACGGGCTGTCATGCCATGGCCTCCTTTCTGATCAATTCGATCGAAAAGTAATCTGCGACGCGCTCGCCGGAACTCCGATGCTTGCTCTCAAATCGAGAAAGCTTTCATCAGAACTTCAGCCGGCTCACGCGATGCGGATGATCGTCGTCTTCGCGAGAAGATAGGTCTCGCCAGTGCGAAAGCGGAGCTGAATATCTCCGTTCTCGAGCATCTGCCATTCAGCATAGCCGTCGGCGACCAGTCGGCGGAAGCAGGCCATCACGCGAGCCTTCGCCGGGTCGGCGTGCACGCGGCCTGCGTGTTTGGCATCCGCGATGTTCATGTGTCCTGCGAGCATTCCCGATCGAGCAGAGCCCGCTTGCGTTCGACGCCCCAGGCATAGCCGGAGAGCGAGCCATCTTTGCGAACGACGCGATGGCAGGGAATGGCGACGGCAATCTTGTTCGCCGCGCACGCTCCGGCCACCGCGCGAACGGCCTTCGGGGATCCGATACGCTCTGCGATTTCGGCATACGAAACGGCTTCGCCGACAGGAATCTCCTGCAGAGCCTGCCACACGCGCTGCTGGAACGCGGTGCCGCGGACGTCGAGAGGAAGGTCCAGGCCGATGCCCGGCGCTTCGACAAAGCCGACGACCCGGGCAACCAGTGCCTCATAGTCGCGGTCGGCGCCAATGAGATGCGCTTTCGGGAAGCGATCCTGGAGATTGCGGACAAGTTCGTCCGGATCGTCGCCCAGCAGGATCGCGGCCACGCCCTTCGTGCTCGAGGCGACGAGAATGGCGCCGAGAGAGGTCTGCCCGACAGCGAATTTGATCTCCTCGTTCGCACCTCCGGCGCGGTATTGCGACGGAGTCATGCCGAGCATGTCCGTCGACTTCTCATAGAAACGTCCGCTGGAATTGAAACCGGCGTCGTAGATCGCCTCGGTGACGGAGTTGCCGGAGGCCAGCCCCTGACGAACCTTCCTGGCACGGTGCGCGGCGGCGTATTCCTTCGGTGTCAGCCCGGTCGTGGCCTTGAACACGCGATGGAAATAGCTCGGGCTGCGGCCGATCGCGGCTGCCAATTCTTCCAATGAAGGCTCTTCTTCGCTCTCCTCGATGATCCGGCACACCTTCGCTACCAGGGCCCCGTTCTCGGCTTCGGTCGAAAGGCCGTCCGGATTGCAACGCCTGCAGGGCCGAAAGCCTGTCGCCCTGGCGCTCTCCAGGCTGTCGTGAATCTGCACGTTCCTGGGGTTGGGGATGCGCGAGGGGCAGGACGGCCGGCAATAGACGCCTGTCGTTGCAACCGAGTACCAGAGACGGCCGTCGGCCGTCTTGTCACGCGCGACAATGCGTGCCCATCGAGGATCATCCGCCACTGACGGGGGCGTCGACTTCAGGTTCCTGGCGGGCGTCGCAGTCATCTTCTTTCCCATATGGTGCCGAATCGATCGTGCCGCCAATTCCCGTCGGATTCACTCCGATCCTTGCTTTCGAATTCGATTGCGTATGCCACCAGCCGGATCACCGGGAACACCGGCTTCACGAGTTCCAGGGGCGTGTACGAATGCTGAATTGAAGCTTGGATCGCTTAAAGCAAATAAGGCCCACACAGGCGTGCGGACCTTATCCGATGGCAGGCGTTAGCTGCCTAGGCGGCCCTGAGCAGCCCAAGCTGGGTCAGCGCGGTCACGCCGTCGTCGAGACCGATCTCCTCGACGATCTTGCCGTCGATCACCTTCAGCACCGTGGTGCCGGTGAAGTGCATCTTGCGGCCAGTTGCAGCCGGCAGACCGCCGATCAGGAAGTCGTTGAAGGCGGGACCCGTGTGGGTGCCACCCCCTTCCCATTGGCCGACGACGTAATCGCCCTCCGCTATCAGATCCGCAGCGCCCCAGAAATTGAGATCGGGGAACGCAGCACGGAAATCCGTCATGAACGCCTTGATGTCGGCGCGGCCGCGGCGGGGCTCATGCAGCGAATATCTGAGCAGCATGTCCGGCGCGGCGATCTCGTCGACGACCGCAAGATTGACGTCATTGCCCCAGAACTCCGTGAACCAGCGACCGACAACGGCCTTGTTATCCTCTTCCTTGCTCATTGGAATGACTCCTTGTGTCTCGTGACGATCACCGACATCGACCGGTGATCTCAACGAAGAGCTACGCTTGACCGAGGGAAGCCAAACTCCGGTTCTTGCCTTGAAATCGAAAGCGGAGGCGACGCGACCGGCGCCGGCGTGCATACAGTTTGCGCAATGACGTTTCGCATGCGAGAGCTGCTTGCTCGCTACACGGCGCGTCGTCGCAGCATGAATGACGGAATCTTAACGAGCTATCGCTAAAGCAGTCGAGGAGCATCCGATACGGCCATTCCGCCAAGGCTTTCATGTCCGCTTTGTCTATCGATCCAGACGACGCCACAATGTTTGACCTCGCGCCGGTCTCGCTCTGGATAGAGGATTTCAGCGCGGTCAAGGCGCTGTTCGAACAGTGGCGAGCGGACGGCGTCAGCGATATCAAGGCAACTTTTGCCGCTGATCCCGACCGCGTGCGGCAGTGCTCGCAGCGCATCCGCATCCTCAAGGTCAACCGCAAGACCCTGTCGTTGTTCGGCGCCCGAGATCTTGCCCATCTGACGGCCAATCTCGACCGGGTCCTGCGCGACGACACCTTCAAAAGCCATGTCGAGGAACTTGCCCAACTCTGGAATGGGCAGACCAGCTTCTCCAGCCATACGGTCAACTACACGCTGGCCGGCGAACGCCTCGATGTCCAGCTCCACGGCACCATCCTTCCCGGCCACGAACAAAGCTGGGACCGCATCATGATCTCGATCGAGGATGTGACCGAGCGGGAGAGCGCCCGGCGCCGCCTCGTGGAAAGCGAGAACTACGCATTCGGCCTGTTCGCCCATTCGCCGGTCTCGCTGTGGGTGGAGGATTTCAGCGGGGTGAAACGTCTGATCGACGACGTGCGCGCCCGGGGCGTCGAAGATTTTCGCGTCTTCACCGACGTGCACGAGGAGTTCGTCCCGCGCTGCATGAGCGAAATCCGCGTGCTCGACGTCAACAGCCGGACGCTCGAGCTGTTCGCCGCGCCCGACAAGGAGACGTTGCTGAGCAATCTCGGCGCCGCGTTTCGCGACGAGATGGAGCCGCATTTCCGCGAGCAGCTCATCGATCTCTGGGACGGCAAGCTGTTCCAGCAGCGCGAGGTGGTGAACTACGCGCTCGACGGCACCAAGCTCCATCTGCTGCTGCAGTTCTCGGTCTTGCCCGGCCACGAACGGGACTGGTCGCTAGTGCAGGTCGCGCTGACCGACATCACCGCACGCAAGAAAGCGGAAGCCTATCTCGAATATCTCGGCACTCATGACGTGCTGACGCGCACCTTGAATCGCTCGTTCTATGTCGACGAGCTCAACCGACTTGAACGCAAGGGACCGCACCCGGTCACGATCATCATCGCAGACCTCAACGGGTTGAAGACCGCAAACGACGAACTCGGCCATGGCGTCGGTGACGCGCTGTTGCGACGGGCCGGCGAGGTGTTCGGCTCGCTGGTCCAGAAGCCGGCGTCAGTCTCGCGTATCGGCGGCGACGAGTTCGCGATTCTGTTGCCCGGCACCAACGCCGCCGGCGGAGAAGCCGTTCTCGGTTCGCTCGCGGAACTCATCGAGCTCAACAACCAGTATTATCCCGACTTCGAGCTGAGCATCTCGACCGGGATGGCGACCAGCCGGCCCGGCGACAGGCTGGAGCAGGTGGTCAAACGCGCCGACATGAAGATGCTGTACGCTAAGCGGCTATATTACACGCAGGCGAATCGGGACCGGCGCGGCGCGTATACGGCGTGAACATCAGAACGCCGGCTGCACGCTCAGACGGATCGGCCGCCTTCAGTCCGGCACGGATCAACCATTACGCTTTCGCAGTCCGGCAAGCTGAGACGGAAGGAGACCGTAGGTCTTGCGATATGTCTCCGCAAAGCGTCCCATATGCGTGAAGCCCCATTTCAGCGCGACTTCATGGACGGGCAGGATGTTATCCGGAGATGTGAGCTCCAGATGTGCAGCCTCCAGCCTGATACGTCGCAAGTAGGCAAGCGGTGTTGCACCGTAGTGCGCCTGGAAGGCGGACTGCAACGTCCGCACGCTGATACCGGCTGCGGCCGCGGCATCGCTCATGGTAAAGGGCCGATGAATGTTGGAATGCATATAATCGACCGCCCGCCCAAGGTGGCGCATGGTTGGTTCAGATGGCTCCCGCAATTTGCCGGATGTCAGTCTCCCGAGCACCAGCAAGAGCAGGGATTCGCTCAGCAGTGCCATTGCGATGGGGGAACGCCCCTGAAGATCTTCATCAAGAACGGCGGACACGACAGCCTGCGCGACGTAATAAAGTGATTGCGTTGTGGTCTCCGTCAGATGATGGAGCATCAGGGGAGTGAGGTCCTGAATGGAGAGCTTTTCATCGAATGTGGAAAGGGCCTGCATCAACTCCGCCCGTTCGAATCGTAGCGCTCTCATTGCATGAGTCCCCTTGGTGGAGATTCGGCTTGGAGCGTCCGTCAGATGTGTAAATAGAGATCCCGGAAACGCGCGGCAGGCACCATACCTGCCGACTACGGCAACAGCGCCAATGACAGGCTGCGAGACGTGCAAGGTCTCTGCGGAGTAATTGAGTGTTATTGAGTAGCCATGGCTACCCTGCACTCGCCAGCAGGTCAGGCCGTTGACTGCAGCGAAGCTGGCTCGCCACGAGAATTGCCGCCCGGCCTGCTCCGGCTCCGCCGAAATGTCCGGCAAGAATATCGAGAGACAATCTAGATAAGTATCGAAGCCAATCCCACGCTTGTCCTGGGAAGCAACACGCGAAAACGAACTCATAATTCCAAGCAGGCCACACCGTAATTGTTTCGCGATTAATTGAAATTCTCCGGTTAAGCAACGCGGTGCCACGACGCGTCAATTTTAACAGTGGCTATCCAATTAGCGCGAGATCTGGCCAAAAGGCGAATCGCCCGCGCGTCAGTAACGTCGCATTCAGTAACGCTGCATACGCATGCTCTGAAGTACGCGGCGGCCGCTGTGAATAGCGGCTCCTGCTTACGTCCGCCGACAACCCGGGAAATGTTGGCATCTTCACGATTACACGCGAGCGGATGCAGCTTGGACAGGAACGCGACTCTCTCTGTTCATCTCGAGTCGACGGGCCATCAAACGAATGATGGCGGCAGCGGGAGAAATGAGGTGGATGTTCGCCACATTGTGAAAGCGGTTGCCCCCTGTCGCTCGCGCAGGTAACGGCGTACCAAAAGGCAGCCGGGATAGTTTACGGACAGGCGAGACCGCCAGGAAAGTGAATCGCATGATCGAGGCAGCCACAACGGACCGACAACTTCATATCGCCCTCATAACCGAGACGCCGGAACGAACGAGACCGCTGGCATCCATACTCAGTGAAACCTGCGACGTCCATTTGCTGCCGCCAGCGATCGACCCTCTTGTCATCGACAATTTCGCTTCTTGCGTCGTGCTTGACGTTGATCTTTCGTCAACGCAGGTGATCCGAGCGCTTCAACCCACTCGCCAGGCAATTCTTGCACGTTCGCTGCCCAGCCTCCTTGTTATCGACAAGAACATCGGAGAACGCGCGCTTGCCGAAAAGATACATCGCGCAAAGACGTTCGGCGTACGCAACTACATCTACCATCCGTTCGATACAGATGAAGTTCTGCGGATATTTTCTCCAATGCATGATGCGCGCGCCAAGTCGGAGGCGCCATTGCACAACAGGATCGTGTTACGAGGCGTTTCTGCTGCTCGTCGCGCGCTGGCGCAGATAATCGACGCGCCGCACAACGAGAGCTCACTTCCATTCGAAACTCTCGAAGCCAACACTCCGCTTATCCTGGAGGCGCTCGATGTCTGGGGAATTGGTCCATGGATGGAAACTGTGAGGAGGCATCACGGCGGCACCTACAGGCACAGCCTGCTCGTGACCGGCTTCGCGGTTGCGTTCGCGCAGAAGCTTAAGATGCGCCCAAAGGACCAACAACGTATCGCGCACGCTGCGCTGCTGCACGATGTTGGAAAATCGTTCATTCCAATTGATATTCTCGACAAGCCGGGAAAACTGACTGACCATGAGATGGAGCAGATAAGGCAGCACCCCCGATACGGATATGACCTGCTCACACAACAAGGCGGCTTTCCGGTCGAGATCCTTGATTGCGTGCTTCATCACCATGAACTGCTCGACGGGTCGGGCTATCCGGATCGGCTTCGCGCCGGGCAGATTGCAGATCTCGTGCGCGTCGTCACAATTGCCGATATTTTTTCTGCACTGGTGGAAGATCGACCCTACCGCCAGTCGCTGCCGCCGATGAACGCCTTCGCCATCATGCAGGACATGGGAAACAAACTCGACGGTGATCTACTCAACGCGTTCCGCTCCGTCGTCGAGGATGCGGCGTGACATGCGAATCCGCCGGTCTCTCATCGATGAACGTCTTCGGCGAGCGCATGTGACGGATGCCGTGTGTCGCCACGCCGGTTTTGTGGACGCACGTACATGATGACTGCTTCCGGAAGCTCAGTCTTCACCCTCAGCGCGGCGACGAGCGCGTCTTGTTCGTCCAAGACGACATGGTCTGTTTTTCCTTTTAGCTTGAACCCAACGGTAAATTGCATTTCACAAATCTCCATCCTTGCGCCGCTACGGCGTCCCTGGTCGTAGCCGCCCACCTTCGGTGCGAGGCGATCGTCGCCTACACCGTTGGAGCGAAAAATACGACCCGGAGCAGATGCGTGTAGTCGGATTCGAACACCATGATCCCCACGAATACCAACACCAGCACCGGCGGAAGCAGGATGGCATAGGCCAGGGCCAACCGCTCCCAGGCCATGTGCATGAAGACGGCGACGATCAGACCGGCCTTCAAGATCATGAACAGCAGAATCAACGACCATCTGAGATGGCCATGGATGCCAAAATAGTCGACGAGATAGGAGCAGGTGCTGAGGACGAACAGCCATCCCCAGACCACGAGATAGATCCTGATCGGGTGCTGCTGGCCCTTTACGTGCGTGGCTCCTGGCGCATGGGCCTCATGGGCGTGAATGTGCAGCGAAGGTTGTTGGCCTTCCACCTGTATCGCGGCTTCTGTCATGCACCGACCTCACCAAAGATAGAAAAACGCAAAGATGAACACCCACACAAGATCGACGAAGTGCCAGTACAGGCCGGTGATTTCGACGATCTCGTAGTACCCTTTCCGGCTTGTGAAGAAGCCGCGCCGTTCGACATCGAAGTCTCCCCGCCAAACCTTTCGTGCGATGGCGATCAGGAAGATCACGCCGATGGTCACGTGGGTGCCGTGGAAGCCGGTTATCATGAAGAAGCTGGCACCGAACTGCGGCGCGCCCCACGGGTTGCCCCAGGGCCGGACGCCCTCCATGATCAGCTTGGTCCATTCGAAGGCCTGCATTCCGACGAACGTTGCGCCAAATGCCGCGGTGACCAGCATCAAGGCTGCCGTTTTGACGCGATCCCGGCGGTAGCCGAAATTGACGGCCATCGCCATCGTCCCGCTGCTGCTGATCAGGATGAAGGTCATGATGGCGATCAGGATGAGCGGGATGTGGTGGCCGGCGATGTTGAGCGCGAAGACTTCACTGGGGTTGGGCCACGGCACGGTCGTCGACATTCGCGCCGTCATGTACGACAGCAGGAAACAGCTAAAGATGAAGGTGTCGCTCAGGAGGAAGATCCACATCATGGCCTTCCCCCAGGAGACATTCTTGAACGCCCGCTGATCCGAGGACCAATCGGCGGCGATCCCTTGCCAGCCTGGGAGCAGCGCAGGCGACGCTCCGATGTTTGTCAGTGTAGTCTCTGCCATCGGTCCCTGCCCTCCCTAGCTGAGCAACTGGCGACAGATGTCGACGAAATTGTCCGTCCAGCCCGTCAGCAGGCCGAGCAGGACCAGCCAGACCAGCAGCAGGAAATGCCAATAGATGGCGCAGAGCTCCACGCTCGCGCGCACCTGCGCGACCTCGGCGCCGCGCCACACTTTGGCAGTCGTTCTGCCGAGCGCCACGAGACCGCCCATCAGATGCAGCCCGTGCACCGCGGTCATCAGGTAGAAGAAAGAATTGGCCGGGTTGGACGCCAAGAAATACCCAGCGACATTGAGCTGCCACCACGCCAGAAGCTGTCCAACCAGGAATGTAACGGCGGATGCTCCCCCAGCGAGCAGGCCGAGAATTACGCCGTCCATGTCGTCGCGACGCGCGGCTATGTGCGCCCATTGCAGCGCGACACTGCTCAACACCAGCACGCCGGTATTGAACCACAGCAGCGCTGGCACTGGCAGCGTCCGCCAGTCCACCATGGTCATGCGCATGGAGTAGGCGCTGATGAAGAGCGCGAACAGCGAGCCGACGACCGCGAGAAACACCCCCAATCCGATCTTCGCGGCCTGCGGCGATGATCCGCTCTCCTCGCGAAGATCGACGGTCACTCCCTCCTCCAGCCAGGGTTTGGCGGTCAGCCGTTGCTGCGAGAGCCACCATCCCACGATTGCCGCTATTCCAGCCATGAACAGGATAATGGCGCTCACGGATGGGCCCCCTGCGCCGACAGCCTGGCCGGCGGTTCATTTTGCGGCACGAAGTCCCTCGCGGCGCCGGGTACGCTGTAATCGTAGGCCCAGCGATAGACGATCGGGAGCTCCTTGCCCCAGTTGCCGTGCCCCGGCGGCGTCTCCGGTGTCTGCCATTCCAGCGACGTGGCTCGCCAGGGATTGCCGCCCGCCTCTTTCCCTTTGAACAGGCTCCAGATCAGATTGAATACGAAGACAAGCTGGGCAAAGCCGACAATCAGGGCTGCCACGCTCATGAACGCATTGAGATCATGGGCAGATGCCGGGATGAAGGCTGTTTCGCCAATGTCGTGGTAGCGGCGGGGCATGCCCAAAAGGCCGAGATAGTGCATCGGGAAGAAAACGGCGTACGCGCCGAGGAACGTGACCCAGAAGTGGAATTGTCCGAGCGCCTCGTTGAGCATCCGTCCCGTGACTTTCGGATACCAATGGTAGATCCCGCCAAACACGGCCAAGATCGGTGCAATGCCCATCACCATGTGAAAGTGGGCGACAACAAACATCGTGTCGGACAGCGGAACGTCCACGACCACGTTGCCGAGAAACAGCCCAGTCAGTCCGCCGTTCACGAACGTGATGATGAACGCAAGCGCGAACAGCATCGGGATGGTGAGATGAATATCGCCGCGCCAGAGGGTCAGCACCCAGTTGTAGACCTTGATCGCGGTCGGGATGGCGATGATGAGCGTCGTGGTGGCGAAGAAGAACCCGAAATACGGGTGCATGCCGCTCACATACATATGGTGCGCCCATACGATGAAGCTGAGGGCGCCGATTGCGACGATGGCCCAGACCATCATGCGATAGCCGAAGATGTTCTTCCGCGCGTGGGTGCTGATCAGATCGGAAATGATGCCGAAGGCCGGCAAGGCGACGATATAGACTTCAGGATGGCCGAAGAACCAGAAGAGATGCTGGAACAGGATTGGGCTGCCGCCGCCATACTTCGTCAGTTCGCCCATCTCGACGAGTGTCGGCATGAAGAAGCTGGTCCCCAGGAGGCGGTCGAACAGCAGCATCACAGAGGCGACGAACAGCGCGGGGAAGGCCAGCAGCGCCATGACGGTGGCCGTGAAAATGCCCCACACCGTCAACGGCATCCGCATCAACGTCATGCCGCGCGTGCGCCCCTGCAGCACCGTCACCACATAGTTGAGCCCGCCCATGGTGAAGCCGATGATGAACAGGATCAGAGAGGCCAGCATGAGAATGATGCCCCAATCCTGCCCGGGCGTGCCGGAGAGAATCGCCTGCGGCGGGTACAGCGTCCAGCCGGCGCCGGTGGGCCCGCCAGGCACGAAGAAGGTCGAGGCCAGCACCAGGACCGCGAGCAGGTAGACCCAATAGCTCAGCATGTTCACATAGGGGAACACCATGTCCCGGGCGCCGACCATGAGCGGGATGAGATAGTTGCCGAAGCCCCCAAGGAACAACGCGGTGAGCAGGTAGATCACCATGATCATGCCGTGCATGGTGATGAACTGGAGATATTGGTTGGCATCGATGAAGGAGAATGTGCCGGGAAATCCGAGTTGCAGTCGCATCAGCCACGACAGCACCAGTGCAACCATCCCGATCGCCATCGCCGTGATCGAGTACTGGACGGCGATCACCTTGGCGTCCTGCGAAAAGACGTACCTCGTCCACCAACTCTTCGGGTGATAGAGTTCGACCTCGCCCACTTCAGCGGGCGGGACGCGTGTGATTGTGTCAAACGGGACATCGACCATCGGAATACCCTCTTGGTCTCTCTCTCTTCAGCGAAGAGCTGGCCCTCTGCTATGCGGCGCTCCTCGCCGATATTTTCACTTCATTCGCTCTCTGTCCTATAAGCCGCTTTCGCGACGTTGCGCTGCTCCGTCAACTCGGCGAACGTCCGCTGCTTCTCCAGCCACGCGCGATGTTCTTTCTCTTCCTCGACGACGACCTTGCTGCGCATTTGCGCGTGCGCGGCACCGCAGAGTTCTGCGCAGAGCACCTCGAAGGTTCCGGTACGGGTGGGCGTGAACCAGTAATAGGTCACCGAGCCCGGGATCATGTCCATCTTCGCCCGGAACTCGGGTACATAGAAATCATGCAGCACGTCAATCGAGCGGAGCAGCACCTTTACCGGCTTCCCGATCGGCAGGTGCAGATCGTCGTTTTGAATGACGATGTCGTCCTTTCCGTTCGGATCGTCGGGATTGAGCCCCATCGGATTGTCGGCACTGACAAGGCGGGCGTCGGAGGTCCCAAGCCTGCCGTCCTTTCCAGGAAGCCGGTAGCTCCATTGCCACTGCTGTCCCATGACCTCGACCTCGGTCGCACCGGCCGGAACGGTAACGAACTGGTGCCAGACGACCAGTCCGGGTGCCAACATCGCCGCCACGCCGATTGCAGTCCCGACGCTGAGCCACCATTCGAGCCGCTTGTTTTCGGGATTGTAGTGTGCCTGCCTTCCCTCCTTGTGGCGAAAGCGGAAGACGCAATAGGCCATGAACGCGACGACCGCGACGAAGACCGCCCCGGTGATCCAGAATGTCAGGGTGATGGTGTGGTCGATGTAGCCCCAGTTGGAGGCAAGCGGCGTCCACCACCACGGGCTGAAGAGGTGAAACACCACCGAGGCGATTGCGACCAAAAGCAGTATGATTGCTACAGCCATCCCTCATGCATCCTTGCCGCTAAAGGCCGCGGATACAAACCAGAGGGCGGAGCTCACGTATGTCGCGATCGCGGACTTCACATCCGCTGTCGTCGTGCCTCTTGCCTCGCCCATTCAACCGGTCGCGACGCAGCGTGCACGCCGCGACCACACGTCTCATCGGAGCTGGGGGCGTTTTGATCAAGATGGTACGCGTCGAGCCGGGCGTCAATAGTGGAGTAGGCCGCCCCTTGGTCTCGCGCACTACCGGCGTCGCGCAAGCCGGCGATTGCCGGCCGGCATCACCGTCCGATGATGCAATGCAACAGACAAAATGTGCAGGCGCACAATCGACCCGCCGGTGAGCACTATCTTGCTTCTATCGCGTATCGCGCTAACCTCTCCGAACCGGTCGCGACAGGTGCCGTCCGGCAAAGCTTGTTCTTGCTGAATTTGGTTTGCCGGGCTCGATCGCGATTTCGCGCATGAGGCGAATGTGCGCGAGTTGAAGGCCGCGCCGTTCCCCTGCGATCACGAGCAAGGAGAGCGGAGCCATGGCCACTCAGTATTTTGCAAGACCTCACCTGCAATTCTTCGGCGTCTCCACCGCATATGTCGTTCGCAAGATCAGCCTTTCGGACTTGCGCGACGCGTTGCGCCTGGGCTGGGAAGACTTCCAGGCCATACCAACTCACGCTGTCGTCCTGTGCGGAATCTATCCCGTTCTCGGTCTTGTCCTGTTCAGACTGGTGCTTGGCTATTCGGTGCTGCCGCTGCTGTTTCCGCTGGCCGCCGGATTCGCGTTGATCGGTCCTTTTGCCGCGCTCGGCCTCTACGAGCTCAGCCGCCGCCGCGAGCGCGGCGAGGAAGCCGCCGCATGGCACGCGATGCACGTGCTGAGCGCACCGTCGTTCGGCGCCATTCTCGGGCTCGGCGTGCTGCTGCTCGTTCTGTTCGGGGTCTGGATTGCCGCCGCGGACGCTATCTACGTTGCCACCTTCGGCCATGCCGCGGCCGCAAGCATCCCTGATTTCGCAACACGTGTGCTAACGACGCCGGAAGGTTGGTCGCTCATCATCGTCGGCTGCGGCGTCGGCTTCCTGTTCGCCGTCGTGTCGCTGTGCGTCAGTGTTGTATCGTTTCCGTTGATGCTCGACAGACATGCCACTGCGATAGACGCCATCCGGACGTCGCTGCGGGCCGTGAAGGAGAATCCATTCGTGATGGCCGCATGGGGGCTGATTGTTGCGGCACTGCTGGTGATCGGTTCGCTGCCGATCTTCCTCGGTCTCGCTGTCGTGCTGCCGGTGCTCGGTCACGCCACCTGGCATCTTTATCGGAAGGTAGTGGAGCCCGACCCCAATCCCCCACAAGAGGAGCCGCGCACGCCGATAGGTCATCGCTATGCGGCGGATTTCCCGGCGTCCCTCTTCCCGTGGAGTCATGAACGCTAGCGGAGCAGCAACGAACGGTCGCGACATCACTGTGTTCGGCGGAACCGGCTTCCTCGGCAGCCGCATCGTTCGCCATCTGCACGACCACGACTTTCCGGTCCGGATCGCATCAAGGCATCCGGACCGAGCACACGGGCAGCCTGATCCTGCGAAGCCGCAACTTCAATTCGTAGAGGCCAACATTCACGACGAGCGATCGGTCGCGGGTGCGCTGGTCGGCGCGTACGGCGTCGTAAACGCGGTCAGCCTTTATCGCGAGCGCGGAGCAGAGACGTTTCACTCCGTTCACGTTGAGGCGGCTCAACGGGTAGCAGCCCAGGCCCACCGGGCTGGAGTCAAACGGCTCGTTCACGTCTCGGGGATCGGTGCCGATCCAGCCTCGCCGTCCCGCTATGTCCGAAAGCGCGGCGAAGGCGAACGTGCGGTCCGCGCAGAATTCCCCGATGCATGTCTCGTCCGCCCGGCCGTGATGTTCGGACCGGACGACGTGTTCCTCAGCACCATCCTCAAGCTCCTTCATCTACTTCCAATCTATCCGATGTTCGGCCGCGGCCGGACCAGATTGCAACCCGTCTATGTGGAGGATGTTGCGGAAGCGGCTGCCCGGCTCATGGAGCGCGCCGAGACCCACCCGACGGTCTTTGAGTTCGGCGGCCCGACCTCCTACTCTTACGAGCAACTGCTTAGAGCGATCGCCCATCAAGCCGGCCTCGCGCCTCTCCTGATTCCAATCCCATTTATCGTTTGGCACGCGCTGGCGCGGGCCTCGGAAATATTCCCTGACTCACCCCTTACTCGCAATCAGGTGGAGCTGATGCAGATCGACACCGTGTCGTCACCGGAGATGCCTGGATTTGCCGAACTTGGCATTTCCCCACATTCGATCGAGGAAACCCTTCAGAGGATGTTATCGAATCGATGATGAAAGCGGCCCCCCGGTTGATCCGCTCTAACGGCTGACCATTCACGCGCGACGTCTGCCTGTGCGTCGAAGTAGCCTCCGACTGTGTGCAGTGTAGTGCGAGGCGATTTGAACCTGCCGGCCGGGCATTGACGCCATTCGGTTCGAGTTGGTCACCAAAAAAAGGCCCCAGCAATCCACTGAGATTGCTGGGGCTTTCTACCAACTTGGTTGCGGGGATAGGATTTGAACCTATGACCTTCAGGTTATGAGCCTGACGAGCTACCGGGCTGCTCCACCCCGCGTTAAACTGAATGTCCGCCTTGCATGGAGAGAGGCCGAACGTGAGGCGGACAACGCTTGAAAGGGCGCCGCTCGATCCGTTCGAAAACTTCCTGAGAAGGCGACCCGGGGCCGAGGGCAACCGGGCGCGAGGGGTATGTATCAATGCTGATCCGCTTTGGAAAGCCCTTCGACACAGGTTTTTTGAGGTTTTGTGACGGCCAAATTGACAGGATTCGTGCGCGAAACCGGCGTTTGGAACCGGGCTTGCCAGAAACGCCGCAAAGTGGGACCTGGGACCCAAGAAAATCAGGGGCCACTACGGGAGCAGACCCCGGATTGCGCTCGACTTCTACATCCAGGCTAGGGCTCCTCGCGGAAGGGCCAACGCACCAAGACCTCATCCTGAGGAGCGCGCTCGCGCGCGTCTCGAAGGATGGGCCGCGGGCAACACCGGGGCCTCATGGTTCGAGACGCCGCTTCGCGGCTCCTCACCATGAGGGGCAGCACAGTAGCCCAGCTCAATTCAGCAAAAAGCCGCCGTCGACCGTCACCACGGTGCCGGTCATGTAGCGCGAGGCTTTTGAGGCCAGCAGCAGGATCGCGCCGTCGAGGTCGGACTCGGCGCCGACCCGGCGCTGCGGAATCCGCTTTGTCAGTTTCTCGCCGGCGGGCGTCGCCCAGAAATCGTGGTTCATCTCGGTGTCGATATAGCCGGGCGCCAGCGCGTTGACGCGGATGTTGTTGCCGGCGAGCTCCAGCGCCATCACCTTGGTGGCCTGGATGATGCCGGCTTTCGAGACCGTGTAGGGCGAAAGGAATTTCATCACGCCGAGGCCGAGCACGGAAGCGATGTTGACGATGTTGCCCTCCTGCTTGCGCGCGATCATGCGCCGCGCCAGTTCGGTCGCGAGGAAATAGGCGCCCTTGAGATTGGCGTTGATCACGGCGTCCCAATCCGCTTCCGTCTGCTCGGTTGACAGTTTCTCGATGGCGATGCCGGCATTGTTGATCAGCACGCTGACCGGACCGAACGCGGCCTCCGCAGCGTCGAGCGCCTTGCCGATGCCGGCGATGTCGGCGACGTCCATCTGCACCGCGGCGGCGCGGCCACCCCTGCCCCTGATCTCCTCCTCCAGGCTCTTCAGCTTGCCGGTCTGGCGCGCCGCCAGGACGACAGCGGCCCCATGCGCGGAAAGGACGCGGGCGAATTGTCGCCCCAGCCCCTGGCTCGCGCCGGTGATCAAGATGGTTTCCTGGCTGACGTCGAACGGATCGGACATGGGTACGTTTCCTAGAACTTTGATATGCGCGCATTGATACCTACGATTTCGGCCGGCGCAACGCCGCGGGTCTTATCAGGCCGCGCGACCTTGGCTAAAATGACCACATCGAACCTTTCAGAAACTCACCTGACATCACGGGAGTGAAACAGTGGATCTTGGGATCAAAGGCCGCCGCGCCATCGTCTGCGCCTCGAGCAAGGGTCTGGGCCGCGCCTGCGCCATCGCGCTCGCAAATGAGGGCGTCCATGTCACGTTGACGGCGCGTGGCGCCGAAGCGCTGAAGAAGACTGCGGATGAGATCCGCAAGGCGCATCCCGACGTCACCGTCACCGAGATCGTCGGCGACATCACGACGCCGGCAGGCCGCGAGGCGGTGCTGAAGGCCTGCCCGGAGCCGGACATCCTGATCAACAATGCCGGCGGCCCGCCACCCGGCGATTTCCGCAACTGGACCCGTGACGACTGGATCAAGGCGATCGACGCCAACATGCTGACCCCGATCGAGCTGATCAAGGCGACCGTCGACGGCATGATGGCGCGGAAATTCGGCCGCATCGTCAACATCACCTCCGCCGCGGTGAAGGCTCCGATCGAAATCCTCGGGCTTTCCAACGGCGCGCGCGCCGGCCTCACCGGCTTCATCGCCGGCCTCTCGCGCAAGACTGTTGTCAACAACGTCACCATCAATGCGCTGCTGCCGGGGCCGTTCGAGACCGACCGCCTGCTTGGCACCGCGAAGGCTGAAGCCGAAAAGCGCGGCATCACGCCCCAGCAACTGCTGGCCGAGCGCGCGAAGCTCAATCCCGCCGGCCGCTTCGGCGATCCCGAGGAGTTCGGCTACGCCTGCGCATTCCTGTGCGGCACCAAGGCCGGGTTCATCACCGGCCAGAACATCCTGCTCGACGGCGGCGCATTCCCGGGAACGCTGTGAGGGCGGTCTGATATGAGGGACCGAGCCGGCGCCACAAAATGGCCGGCTCGTCCGCGCTTCCATCATGTCACGAGCACAGAGAGCGGCCGGAAGCTCGGCGCCGTTATTGTTGATCGCGTTCGCTCTCGCTGGATGAGTCCGCCGAGGTTCGCTCGCCCGACCAGGGACGATCGAACTGCTCGAGCCCCTCGGCCAACAGATCGCCCAGCATCGGCTCGCCAAGCAGATAGCGCGCGGTGCGATCGTTGAATTGATCGCCGGCCTCTCGCCGCAGGTCGTCCCATTCCTCGATCGGACGATCGCCGCGCCCTAGCCGCATCAGGGCAACGAGATCGATCTGCTCGTCTTCGGACAGAGCGCGGATGAAGCCCCTGATTTCCCGCTCGACCGGGTCGCGGCCATTATCTTCCAGCACATCAACCATCTCGTCGTCAGTGGCATTCGAGCCGGAATCCGGGTCGGATGCCGCTTCCTTGACATCGAATTCCCGCGCTTTCTCGATCAAAAAGCCGACTTTATCGGTCGATATCGACAGTTCCGGCATTGCCGCGCGCTCCTGTTTTCGCGATCCGATAACGCCGGATCAGGCGGGATGATCCATTGCGCGGGCAAGCGGAAACCAGCATCTTCGCGGCAACAAGCGTCACAAGAAGGAAGCGGCGGATGGAGTGGAAGGTAGGCAGGGTCAAGATCACGAAGGTCGTCGAATTGGAGACGGTCGGGCATACCCGCTTCATCCTGCCGCTCGCGACCAACGAGGAAATCCAGAAGCTGCCCTGGCTCATTCCCCATTTCGCCACCGGCGAAGGACGGCTGAAAATGTCGATCCATTCGCTGCTGGTGGAGACGCCGACACGGCGGATCATCGTCGACACCGGGCTCGGCAATGACAAACAGGGCCGCAACGTGCCGAACTGGAACAACCGCAAGCATCCCTTCCTGGAGACCCTGACCGCAGCCGGCTTTCCCCCTGACAGCATCGATACCGTGCTGTGCACGCACCTGCATGTCGACCATGTCGGCTGGAACACGAAGCTCGTCGATGGAAAGTGGGTGCCGACCTTCCCCAAGGCCCGCTACGTGTTCGGCCGGACCGAATTCGAGCATTGGCGCGACCACGGCAAATCGCCAGACCACGTCGCGGTGTTCACCGATTCCGTGAAGCCGATCGCGGATGCAGACAAGGCCGACCTCGTGCCTTCCGACCACCGCCTGACGGACGAGATCACCCTGATCCCGACGCCTGGCCACAGCCCCGGCCATATGAGCATCCGCATCCGCTCCGATGGCGAGGAAGGGCTGCTCACCGGTGACGTCGCCCACCATCCCTGCCAGATGGCTCATCTGGACTGGTCCTCAACGGCGGATTCGGACCCCAGGCAGTCGGTGGCGACGCGGCGCGAATTGTTCTCCCGCTTTGCCGACACGCCGACGCTGGTGATCGGCGGCCATTTCAACGCCGGCCACATCAAGCGCGAGGGCGAGGCCTTCAAGTTCATCGCGCTTGACAATTCGTAGGCCGTAGGGTGGGCAAAGCGAAGCGTGCCCACCATTGCGAGCGGTGCGCTTGATGGTGGGCACGCTTCGCTTTGCCTACCCTACCTACCTTTGCCCGCCCTCCCCTGCACTTTCGGCAGTTGAATTTCGCCCCGCGCTGTTCCATGAAGCGTCCGAGGTCCGTAAAGCCCCAAGAACCCCTCTCAAGAAACCCTGTAGGGAGTGATCAAAAATGAAGCTTGTTCGTTACGGCGCGAAGGGTGAGGAAAAGCCCGGCCTGATCGATAAATCCGGCCAACTGCGCGACCTGTCGGCACATGTGAAGGACCTCACCGGCGAGGCCTATTCGCCGCAATCCCTCGCCAAGCTTGCCGCGCTCGATCCGTCCAAGCTGCCTGCTGTTCCCGGCAACCCGCGCCTCGGCGCACCCGTCACCGGCATCTCAAAATTCGTCGCCATCGGGCTGAACTACACCGACCATGCCAAGGAAACCGGCAATCCCATTCCGTCCGAGCCGATCTTCTTCCTGAAGGCCAACACCGCCCTCTCCGGCCCGAACGACGCCGTGGAGAAGCCGCGCGGCTCGACCAAGCTCGATTGGGAAGTGGAGATCGCCGCCATCATCGGCACCCGCGCCAAATATGTCTCCGAGGCCGACGCGCTTAACCATATCGCCGGCTATTGCGTCTGCAACGATGTCTCCGAGCGCAATTTCCAGATCGAGCGCCTGGGCCAGTGGACCAAGGGCAAGTCGCACGACACCTTCGGCCCGCTCGGCCCCTGGCTCGTCACCAAGGACGAGATCCCGAACGTGCAGAGCCTGTCGATGTGGCTCGACGTCAACGGCCAGCGCCGCCAGACCGGCTCGACCTCGACCATGATCTTCTCGATGGCGAAGTGCATCTCCTACGTTTCGCAGTTCATGACGCTGTTGCCCGGCGACATCGTCACGACAGGCACGCCACCCGGCGTCGGCACCGGCATGAAGCCGCCGCAATACCTCAATGTCGGCGACGTCGTGACGCTCGGCATCGAGGGCCTGGGCGAGCAGCGCCAGGAGATCGTCGAGGCGTGACGACCGTCGCCTCATCCTGAGGAGCCGCGCAGGGTGGGCAAAGCGAAGCGTGCCCACCATCAGAGCGGAGTTGCTAATGGTGGGCACGCTTCGCTTTGCCCACGCTACGACTCTAAGGGGCATTCCCATGAAGCTTACCTTCTCGCCCGCCTCGCCGTTTGCCCGCAAGGTACGCATTGCTGCGATCGAGACCGGGCTGATCGACAAGATCGAGCTGGTCCCCACCACGGTCGCGCCAGGCACCGCGAACGATACCTATACGCGCGATGTCAATCCGCTGAAGAAACTGCCGGTGTTGATCCTCGATGACGGCGACGTCATCCTCGATTCCTACGTCATCGTCGAATATCTCGACGATCTCGCTGGTGGCGGCAAATTGATTCCGGCGTCCGGACCGGCGCGCTGGAAGGCGAAGACCGATCACTCGCTGCTGCAGGGCATGCTCGATTCCATGCTGTTGTGCCGCTACGAGAAGATGGCACGGCCGCAGGGCTCGCAGTGGCAAGCCTGGTACGACGACCACTGGAATCGAGCCTGGGCCGGCATGGCGCGGTTCGAGCAGCGGGAGGACGTGCTGTCCGGGCCGTTCAACATCGCGCAGATCGGACTTGTCTGCGTGCTCGGCTACGCCGATTTCCGCTTCCCCGATTGCGGTTGGCGCAAGACCTATCCGAAACTTGATGCGTTCAACCAGAAGATGCTGGAACGGCCGTCGGTCAAGATCTCGGTGCCGCCGCCGGCGTGAAGCGGAGCCTGCCATGAGCCTCACCTTCTCGATCGCAGACCTCACCATCCACCGCATCATCGAGCAGGAGACGACCTTCCTGCCGGCGCTGGACATGCTGCCCAGCCTGACGCCGGAAGTGCTGGCCGAGAACCGGGCCTGGATGCGCGAGGCCAAGGCGCTCGACGATAGCGATGTACTGCTGCTGTGCTTCCAGTCCTATGTCGTGAAGACGCCGCACCACACCATCCTGATCGATAGCTGCATCGGCAACGACAAGCCGCGCCCGCAGCGCCCGAAATGGAACATGAAGACCGACGACACCTACATGCGCGGCCTCGCCGCGGCCGGGTTGTCGATCGAAGACATCGACTACGTCTTGTGCACGCATCTGCATGTCGACCATGTCGGCTGGAACACGCGATTGGAAAGCGGACGCTGGGTGCCGACCTTCCCGAAAGCGCGCTACGTCTTTGCCAAGGGCGAGTTCGATTACTGGACGGCGCAGAACGAAAAGAACGCCGTGCCGCCGTTCATCGACAGCGTGCTGCCGATCGTGGAGGCGAAGCGTGCGGCAGTCGTGACCGATGATTTCGCGATCGGTGACCACGCGCGCATTTTGCCGACGCCCGGGCACACGCCGGGCCATGTCGCCTTCACCCTCGGGCGCGGCAAGGACGACGCCGTGTTCTCCGGCGATCTCATGCACTCGCCACTGCAGACGCGCTATCCGGAATTGTCGGCGAAATTCGACGTCGACCAGGCGCAGGCGGCGCAGACGCGGCGCAATTTCCTGGAGCGCTATTGCGACACCGACACGCTCTGCTGCACCGCGCATTTTCCCTCGCCCTCGGCCGGCAAGATAAGGCGCAGTGGTGACGGGTTTACGTGCGAGGCGCTGTAGGTGCCGCAAGTGAACTGCGGCTCGGCCGCGTTCTCTTCACCTCTCCCTTAGGGAGAGGTCGGCGCGTAGCGCCCGGGTGAGGGGTTACGCTCTATCGAGGGACCTAAACCCCTCACCCGGATCGCTGACGCGATCCGACCTCTCCCTACGGGAGAGGTGTTCGAGCCCGCGGCACCGTCAGAGCTCAATCGAACAAGCTCGGCGTGTGGTTGACTATCGCGCCCTCGATCTCGAGCATCTTCAGTTTCGTGACCACGCCGCCGTTCGCCGAGAAACCGCCGGGCTTGTTGCCGGCCGCAAGCACGCGGTGGCAGGGCACGACGATCGGACACGGGTTGCGGCCGAGCGCCTGGCCGACGTCGCGCGACAGCTCGACGCCGCCGAGCTGCTTGGCGATCTCGCCATAGGTCATGGTCTTGCCCGGCGGTATCTTGCGCGCAATGTCATAGACGCCGCGGTTGAACTCCGGCACGCCGTCGAGATCGAGCACGACCTCGGCAAGGTCGTTCGGCTTGCCCTCGAGCAATGCAGTCATGCGCTCGATCGCGCTTCTCACGTCCGCGGGCGGTGTGGCTTCCGTCGCCTCGCCGCTCCGCTGCCGAATGCGCTTGCGGGTGCTTTCCTCGCTCCCCATCGGCAGTTGCACGCCGGTGATGCCGTGCTCGCCCCACAGCACGCCGCAAGCACCGATCGCGGTGTCGAAGATCGCAAAATGCTGGTCGGTCATGGCTTGCTCCATATCTCAGGCCCGGCATTTCGAGCTTTGTCCTTGCAATGGAATCTAGGCTTGGAGAATGTTGCTATCCACCCGAATCCTGCGGGAACTTGAGAACATCCCCATGCAAACTCTTCGCATCAACGGACACGACATGGCCTACCTCGAGGTGGGCGACGGCCCGCCATTGGTGTGCGTGCACGGCTCGCTCTGCGATTTCCGGATCTGGTCGGCCACGCTGGGACCTCTGTCGCGCAGGCATCGCGTGATCGCGGTCAGCCTGCGGCATTTCTTCCCCGACCGCTGGGACGGCGTCGGCGACACCTATTCGATCGCCCAGCACGTCGAAGACGTCATCGCCTTCATCGAGCAGGTCGAGCCGAAGCCAGTCGACCTGATGGGGCATTCGCGCGGCGGACACGTCTCCTTCCGCGTCGCGCAACGGCGGCCGGATCTGTTGCGCAAATTGATCCTGGCCGAGCCGGGCGGCGAACTGGATGAGACGCTCGATCCCGACTTCAAGCCAGGCCTCTCGCCGCTGGCGGCGCGGATCGCCGCCTCGGCAGACGTCATCGCCAAGGGCGATATCGATGGTGGGCTGCAAATCTTCATCGATGCGCTGGAAGGGCCCGGCGCCTGGAAGCGTTTGCCGGCGGCCGCGAAGGAGCCGTTGCGCGACAATGCGACGACGCTGATCGGCCAGACGCGCGACAAGCGTCCGCCGTTCTCGAAGGCGGACGCGGAAGCGATCCGGACGCCAACGCTGTTCATCGGCGGCGCCAATACCAAAGGCGCGCTGCCGAAGGTGCTGCACACGCTGGCGGCCCATGTGAAGGGGTCGCGCACCGAGATCATCCCGGGCACGACGCATCCGATGTTCGAGCAGGCCCCGCAGCGCTATTGCGAGATCGTGCTGGATTTTCTGGCGGGATGACGGTCGGTCATCTCGGCATCACTTGTGATCCGGATACCATGAGCCATCCCAGGCATCGGGGGGCGGATTTGCCTTGAAGCCATCGATGCGTTTGACAAAGGCCATTGATGGCCCGTCAGCGGGAACAGCTTCAATTGCTTCCTTGAACGCCTGAAGCGCATCGTCCCAGTGGCGGGCGCGATAGGCGGCAAGTCCCTCGGAATATCGCTTTAGCAATGCCAATTGTGCCGGGCTGAGTTCGCCCTTGCGGCCGATAATCTCGAACACGGTGACCGGCCGCGTCTGACCAACGACGACCAGCCGATCGACTTCGCGAAATTCGATCGCATCGGCTGCCGCTTTCACGGTCGCTTCGGAAACCAGGGCATGGCTGCCGTATATCTTGTTCGCCCCTTCCAGGCGCGACGCAAGGTTCACCGCGTCGCCCATGACGGTGTAGCTCATCATGAATTCCGAGCCGATGCTTCCGACCAGAACCTCGCCGGTCGCAACGCCGATGCGCACGTCACATTCACTCGGCACCGACCGCACGCCGAGCAGTTCGGGCAATTCCGTCCGCAATGTCGTACCGCGATCGGCCATGTCGATGGCGGCAAGGCAGGCCAGCCGCGCTTGGTCGCCATCGTCGTTGAATGGCGGGCCCCAATAGGCCATGATCGCATCACCGATATATTTGTCGATGATCCCCTGATGGCTGCGGATCGGGCCGGACATGGTCGAGAGATAGTGGTTCATAACCTTGACCAGCCCCTGTGGCGTCATTCCTTCGCTGAGGCTGGTAAAGCCCTTCATGTCGCAGAACAGCACGGTCATGACACGACGCTGGCCGTCGGTCGCGGTCAGTGATTGTCGCTCAATCAGCCCCTCCACGACCCGCGGATCGATGTACCTGCCGAACGTCTCGCGCATCCGCTCCTTATGGCGCAATTGCTCGACCATCTTGTTGAACGCTGCGGTGAGCTGGCCGATCTCGTCCCGGGTCGTGACGTCGATCGAGCCGTCGAGCCGGCCGGCTTCGACCGCGCGGGTCCCCTCCAGCAGGCGCCTGACCGGCCGCGTAATGCCGGTGCTTACGAAGAATGAAAAGAGCAGCCCCAGGATCGCGGCGAGTGCCGTGAGGATGACGGAGATCAAAATAGCCCGTTGCTGGTCCTTCGCCGTCACCGCGGCGTCCGCACGCACCTGCGCCAGCATATCCCCTCGGACT
Organism: Bradyrhizobium sp. USDA 10063; assembly: GCF_054063735.1. Taxonomy (NCBI): domain Bacteria; kingdom Pseudomonadati; phylum Pseudomonadota; class Alphaproteobacteria; order Hyphomicrobiales; family Nitrobacteraceae; genus Bradyrhizobium; species Bradyrhizobium sp. USDA 10063. The sequence goes on from NZ_JBSSGP010000002.1 coordinate 4,589,392, forward strand.
TCGTCCACCTTCTGGTTGAACTCGTCGCGCAGTGCTTCGGCCCTGGCAAGGCTCGCCTTGACCTCGGAGAGATTGCCGGATTCAAGCAACGACAACAGCCGTTTGTGCTCCTCACCCAGATAGCGGCGGAGGTCATTGTTCAGGGTCTCAATTCGATCGTCGATCCGACCGAGCCTCGCGTTGTCGGATTCGGTGGCGACATCCGCAATGATCGCGTTGACGAGACCACGCGCGGCGTTCGCTTCCTGATCGACTTCCAGACCCTTCGCCTCGTATACTTTTTGCTGCTCATCCACAGCAGCATCGTCAGGCGGTGATTCCATCTTGGCGATCACCATCCGGCGAACAGCGAGTGCCTGCTCAAGCGAGCGGATATTCATTCGCGCCAGATGGCCGTAAGCCTCAACATATTTCGTCGTCAGTTCGTCGAGCTGATGGGCGATCCGCCTCGCCATCACCGTCGACAACACCGACGTGATGGCCATCAGCACGATGAGGCCCATGGCGATGCCAAGGATCTGGTTTCTGATTGTCGGTCGCAGCATGAAAGAACGCTCTGGCGTGACAGGCCGAATTTTTGAAGTAAGATCGGGATGATACGAAAATGAGAAGCGCGGCCAATCGCGACTTGGCCAAGTCAAGTTCTGATCGGCGGCTGCGAATTTAGCACAGTTCCGGAGACCGGATTGGGTGTCGTTTGCAGCGCCACCGAGACCGGCTGCACAGTGTCGCAGCCGGCCTCTAGGCGGAAACAGGGAGCGATCACACCTTCCATGCGCCGACCGGCTGGCGGACGGCGACGTTGAGGCGATTCCAGACGTTGATGACGGCGATTGCGAGGATCAGGGACGCCAGTTCCTTTTCGTTGAAATGCTTGTCGGCTTCGCGCCAGACCGCATCCGGCACGCCCTCCTCGCGGTCGCTGAGCCGGGTCAGCGATTCCGTCAGCGCGAGCGCGGCGCGCTCGGCGTCGGTGAAATAGGGGGCGTCGCGCCAGGCGGCGACGCAGAACAGGCGCTCGTCGGTTTCCCCTGCCCTCTTCGCGAGTTTCGGATGCATGTCGACGCAGACGCTGCAGCCGTTGATCTGGCTGGCACGCAGGTGCACGAGTTCGAGCAGTTTCTCCGGCAGATTACCGTGCGGCAGGTTGCTGAGCGCCTGCAGCGTCTTCATGGCGTCGGGAATGACCATCACCGGGTGATTCATGCGGGCTTGCATCATCTGTTCTCCATAGCATTGGCTTTGACGCGGTCCGGCCGATCTGCTGTCACACCGACCGGACTTGCTTCGTCATGTCCATGACGGGCCGCAGATGGAGAGTGTGACCGATGGACGAGAAAAATTTTCTGGCCGCGCAATTCGAGTCCAACCGGGCTCATCTGCGCGCGGTGGCCTACCGCATGCTCGGTTCGGCAAGCGAGGTCGACGACGCCGTGCAGGAAACCTGGCTGCGACTGAGCCGCACCGACGCCTCCGCGGTCGAAAATCTCGCGGGCTGGCTCACCACCGTGATCGCCCGCGTCTGCCTCGACATGCTGCGCGCGCGCAAGGCGCGCCGGGAGGAACCGATGGGGCCGGCCGTGCCCGAGCCGGCCGCGCACGATATGCATGAGCGCGACGCCGAGATGGCCGATTCCGTCGGCGCGGCGTTGCTGGTGGTGCTCAATACGCTCGCGCCGGCCGAACGGCTGGCTTTCGTGCTGCACGACATGTTCGCCGTTCCCTTCGAGGAGATCGCGCCGATCGTCGGCCGCACGCCGGCGGCGGCGCGCCAGCTTGCCAGCCGTGCCCGGCGCCGCGTGCAGGGCTCCCGTGAAGCCGATGGCGACGCCCCGCGGCAACGCAGGATCGTCGAGGCATTCCTGGCCGCCTCGCGGGACGGCGATTTCGAGGGTCTGCTCGCGGTGCTCGATCCCGATGTCGTGTTCCGCGCCGATGCGGCGGCGCAGCGACTGGGATCGCTGGCGGAAATCCGCGGCGCGACGGCGGTCGCCGAAACCTTCAAGGGACGGGCGCAGACCGCAAAGCCGGCGCTGGTCGATGGCGGGCCGGCGCTCGCGGTCATCCTCGGCGGGCAACTGCGGATCGTGCTGCAGTTCACCATCGCTGGCGACAGGATCACGGCGTTCGAGGCCATTGCCGATGCGGAGCGGATCGCGACGTTCAACATCGAAGTGCTTTCGAGCGATTAAAGCGAGGGTGGCCGGATTTCGCCTTGACCGCGTCGTGGGGTGGGGGTAGCTTTTTTCGAATACGGAATTCCGTATTCCGAATGGAACCCGGCATGCTACCGCTCGAGCCGCTACCCAACCTGATCGACCAGGTCTATGCGCGGATCCTGGAAGCGATCATCGACCGCACGCTGCCACCGGGGCAGCGGATCACCCAGAACGAGCTTGCCGAGAAGCTTGGCGTGTCGCGCCAGCCTGTGTCGCATGCGCTGCATCTGTTGCACCGCCAGGGGCTGGTCGCCGAAAGCGGCCGCCGCGGCTTCGAGGTGACCCAGCTCGATCCGCAGCGCATCCGCCAGCTCTACGAAGTCCGCGGCGCGATCGACGCGCTGGCGGCGCGGCTTGCTGCCGGGCGCAGCAGGACCGATGCGTCCTGCCGCGGGCGGCTCGAAGCCGCGCTCACGGCCGGGCGCGCGATCGACGCGCACACGCCGCTTTCCGAGCTGATCGCGCGCGACGTCGACTTCCACAGCGCGATCTATGCGCTGTCTGGCAATCCCGCGATCGAGGAGATGATCGCGCCGCAATGGGCGCATATGCGCCGCTCGATGGCGACCGTGCTCGCCGAGCTCGACTATCGTGAGAGTGCCTGGGCCGAGCATGAGCAGATCGCCGCGCATGTCCTTGCCGGCGATGCGAAGGCGGCCGAGGCCGCCGCACTTGCGCATGCGCAGACGGCAGGACGGATGACGGAGGAAAGATTGAGAGCGACCGACGTGGCGGCATGATCGACACGCCGTCCTCATCCTGAGGAGCGGCGAAGCCGCGTCTCGAAGGATGAGCCACAGCAAAGAAAACCAAAAGGAGGAAGCACCATGAAACTGACGCCAGAGCAGATCGAATTCTTCAACCGCGAGGGCTGGCTGTTCCTGCCCGAATTGTTCAGCCAGGAAGAGGTGGACTTCCTCGCCCGCGAGGCGGTGAGCATCTACGACGCTAACCGTCCCGAGGTGTGGCGCGAGAAGAGCGGCGCGCCGCGCACCGCCTTTGCCGCACATCTCTACAACGAGGCCTTCGGGACCCTCGGGGCGCATCCGCGCATGATCGAGCCGATCGAGCAGATCTTCGGCGAGAAGGTCTACATGCACCAGTTCAAGATCAATGCGAAGGCGGCCTTCACCGGCGACGTCTGGCAATGGCACCAGGATTACGGCACCTGGAAGCGCGACGACGGCATGCCGGAGCCGCGCGCGATGAACATCGCGATCTTCCTCGACGAGGTGATGCCGATCAACGGCCCCTTGATGCTGGTGCCGAAGAGCCACAATGCCGGCGACCTCAAGGCCGCCCACGACCTCGAGACCACGTCCTATCCGCTGTGGACGCTGGACGAGGAGACCGTGACGCGCCTGGTCAAGGACGGCGGCATCGTCGCGCCGACCGGCAAGGCCGGCGGCATGCTGATGTTCCACGGCAATCTGGTGCACGGATCGAGCGGCAACATCACGCCCTATCCGCGCAAGATCGTCTACCTGACGCTGAACGCGGTCTCGAACTACATCCGTACCCCGACGCGGCCGGAATACATCGCCCATCGCGATTTCACGCCGATCCATACCGTCGAGGACGACGCGCTGGTGCGGTTGGCGCGTGCACCGCGGCAGGCGGCGGAGTAGTCTCTCACCTGTCATTCCGGGGCGACGCGCAAGCGTCGAGCCCGGAATCCATTTCTCCGCTTGCGCATGCGGCCCGATGGAGTCCGGGCTCACGCTTCGCGCGCCCCGGAATGACGAAGCCAATCATCATCGGATTCCTCGCCATGAACCTCCACCACCTCCTCAAAGCCCGCGCCGCCGCCGGCAAGCCGGTTCGCGTGGCGCTGATCGGTGCCGGAAAATTCGGCTCGATGTTCCTCTCGCAGGTGCCGCACACGCCGGGACTGGAGGTGCCTGTTATCGTCGATCTCGACCGCGACCGCGCGCGCGAGGCGTGCCGCACCGTCGGCTGGGACGATGATCGCATCAAGGCCACCACTTTCACCGATGATGGCGCACGGGCGATTACAGGCGGCGCGATGGATGTGGTGGTGGAGGCGACCGGCAATCCCGCGGTCGGCATCAAACATGCGCGCGCGGCGATCGCGGCCGGCAAGCACGTCGTCATGGTCAATGTCGAGGCCGACGTGCTGGCGGGCCCGCTGCTTGCGGAAGAGGCGCGGAAAGCCGGCGTGGTCTATTCGCTCGCCTATGGCGACCAGCCGGCATTGACGGCGGAAATGGTCGATTGGGCACGCGCCACCGGCTTTCGCGTCGTCGCCGCCGGCAAGGGCACGAAGTATCTGCCGGCCTATCACGACGTGACGCCGGAAGGCGTCTGGAGCCACTACGGCCTCACGGCCGGCGAGGCACAATCCGCCGGCATGAATCCGCAGATGTTCAACTCCTTCCTCGACGGCACCAAGTCCGCGATCGAGATGGCGGCGATTGCCAACGCCACCGGCCTCGACGTGCCCTCCGATGGCCTGCTGTTTCCGCCCTGCGGCGTCGACGATCTTCCGCATATCTTGCGGCCGCGCGAGAAAGGCGGCGTGCTGGAGAGGTCGGGTGTGGTGGAAGTGGTATCGTCGATCGAGCGCGACGGCCGTCCCGTCTTCCGCGACCTGCGCTGGGGCGTCTATGTCGTGCTGGAGGCGCCGAACGATTACGCGACCGACTGTTTCAAGCAGTATGGGCTGAAGACCGACGCCTCCGGCCGCTATGCGGCGATGTACAAGCCCTATCATCTGATCGGACTGGAGTTGAATATCTCGGTGCTGTCCGCGGCATTGCGCAATGAGCCGACCGGCCAGCCGCACGGTTTTCGCGGCGATGTCGCCGCGGTCGCCAAGCGCGATCTGCGCGCAGGCGAAGAGCTCGACGGCGAAGGCGGTTACACAGTGTGGGGCAAACTGATGCCGGCACAAGCGAGCCTCGCCGCCGGCGCGCTGCCGATCGGGCTCGCCCATCGCGTGAAGCTGAAGAACGACATCGCACATGGCGCCGTGGTGCGCTGGAGCGATGTCGAGATCGACGCTGGCAACGAGACGGTCAAGACGCGCAAGGCGATGGAAGCGGCGTTCGGCGGCACGAAGGCGGCAGGTGCCGACCGCGTCCCTGCCTGAAGATTCAGCGCTCGCTTCGCAACTGCAGTAGGGCATTGCGCTTGATTATCGGTGCCCGAACGGTCATGCTCCCTGACGGAACCGGAAATTTCGGACTTCCAATAAGAAGAGCCTTTGAAGGCCCGCCAACCTAATCGCCACAATCCAGCGTCGGTCACCGACGAAGCCAAAAACGACACTCAAGATCGTTGTCCCTCGTCGAGGTATCGACATTCAGCTAGAGGGGAAACGCATGAAACGTCGTGAGTTCTTGAAGGCAGGCGGCATCTCGCTCGCCG